>JAXLVS010000001.1:0-4890031 GCA_046328875.1 Anaerolineales bacterium
AACCTGACACTTGTTGCCCCGTAAACTGTAATTGAATAAAAACAGCCATGTTCCGTAAACCGGGGCATGGCTGTTTATTAAAAGATCGAAAGCAATAATCAGTTATACAACATGGCAAAGCTCTGAAGCCGCAAACCTATCACTACTCTGAACTAGCGATTGCCGCCACATTGATAATATGCCTGTTTATATTTACGAGGAGGTGTTACGTTGAAAGGATACCAGCAGTATTTCCTCAAAAAATTGGGTTGGTTCTTAATTACCTTCGTTTTTGCGTTCCTGTTGAATTTCATCCTGCCCCGTCTAATGCCGGGAGACCCTGTGGCCGTTATTACACAAAGGGTTACCCAAGGCATGACCAGCCAGGCTGGGGTTGCAAAAATTTACAGGGAGTATTCGGAGCTATTTGGTACCAACAAGCCAATGCTGGAACAATTTTTCCTCTATATAAAGAATGTGGCACATGGTAATTTCGGTACATCATTTAGTCAGTACCCAAGATCAGTTGCGGACATTATCAGATCATCGATCTGGTGGACAATATGTCTGCAATTCCCGGCCATCATCGTTGGCTGGTTGATCGGAAACACACTTGGCGCTTTGGCTGCCTACCTCAAGGGGGGCTTTGATAAAGTCATCATGCCCATAAGTATTTTTGTCAGTAACTTCCCTGCCTTTGGGATGGCGATCATACTGCTCGTTATTTTTGCAACTACACTTAAATGGTTCCCAATTTCGGGTGGCTATGGCTTTGACCAAATCCCCAACCTAAGTTGGGGATTTGTATGGTCTGTTATTGTCCATTATCAATTGCCGTTCTGGTCGATCGTATTGATCTCAATTGGAGGCCAGGCGATTGGTATGCGGTCCATGTCCATTTATGAATTAAACGCAGATTATGTAAAGTACAGTCGCTTTTTAGGGATCAAAGACCGAACCATCGTCGGTTATGTGTTTAGAAATGCCATGCTCCCGCAGGTGACTGGTCTGGCGTTGTCAATCGGTACCATGGTCGGTGGGGCATTGGTTGCCGAGATCATCTTCAGTTATCCTGGGCTTGGAAATACGATTTTGAAGGCCGTGGTAGGGCAGGATTATCCGTTGATTTCGGGCGTTACATTGATCATCACGTTGATGGTGTTGAGCGCAAACTTTCTCATTGAAATTATTTATGGAATCATTGACCCGCGTATTAAAGCTACGCAGGCCGATTAAGGAGAGAGGACGCTATGAAAAACACAATTCAACAGATTTTTCGTTCTCCTAAGTTTCTGATAGGTTTCATCATCTTTGTGACAATGTTATTGACTGTGATCTTCTATCCGATGATCATAACGGATGAGCCGTTAGCCATTATTGGACAAGGTACATTCTTTGAGCCTGGAATTTATGTGAATGTTTTTGACAGCATTAATTCCAGTCGTTATACGTTGATGTTGAATGATGCTGAAGCCAAGAGAATTGCCAGTAAACTGGATGACCAGCAACGCCTTGATATGAAAGATTGGCTTTTGGCGTTTGGGATTCCAGAAAGTGAAATTGATGTTAACGATACAAATAAACTTATTGAGCAGTGGGTGAATAATTACGACTCCAAGCTGGCTTTAGGCATGACCTCTGCGAAGAGAAATTATTACGCCAGGCTTGATAAATCACTCGAAGGCATTTTGGGGACAGAAGGGGTGATCATAGCGACAAAAAACACACAAACTGATTCATTGGAAGAAACAAATTCTGTTGTGCAGACTGATTACGTGAATATTAATCAGGTCCCGAATGTACGTGTGCTGCCACTTGGTACCGATAACTTCGGACGGGATATGTTGACCGAGTTGGTTTCAGCGACCCGCACATCTCTGGAGATCGGTTTTGTTGCAGGAACGATCGCAACCTTGATAGGTTTGGTCTTGGGATTGCTGGCTGGTTATGTGGGCGGACTTGTAGATGATTTTATTATGTTCGTCACCAACCTCTTCACCGTCATCCCTGGATTTGTATTGTTGATCTTGATTTCGTTCAGTATTGGACAGGAAAAACGAGGCGCTGTTACGATTGCAGTGGTGATCGGTTTGACTTCCTGGGTATGGACTGCCAGGGCAGTACGTTCACAGGTGGTTTCTTTGCGCAACCGCGACCACGTCAATTTGTCGAAGCTGTCTGGTCACTCGATTGTTCGTATCATCCTTAATGATATTCTGCCTTACATTGCCTCTTATGTCATTATGGCGCTGATTTTACAGATCTCTTCGGGTATTCTTGCAGAAGCAGGGCTATCAATACTTGGGTTGGGACCAAAAACTACTGAAGTACCAACTTTGGGCTTGATGATGAACTGGGCGATGATTTATTCAGCTCATGTGACTGGGAAATGGTGGGCATATCTTCCGGTGCTTGTCACCATTGCTATGGTTTCATTCTCAATGAATCTGATGAATACTGGGCTCGATCAAGTATTCAACCCGGCATTAAGGGACTAGGTGATTGATATGTCAAGAGTAATGCTAGAAGTTAAGGAACTGACTACAAAATATGTCACCCGATTCGGGGAAGATGTTTATGCGGTTGACCATGTGTCTCTAAAAGTTGAAGAAGGAAAAACACTGGGAATTGCAGGTGAATCCGGCTGCGGAAAATCAACGCTGGCGCTCAGTTTGATGGGCTACTACTTCCCTCCATTGCACTATACCAGTGGTGAGATCATCATTGACGGACGTAATATTTCTGGGATGAAACCCGATGAAGTTCGTAAATCGATTCTGGGAACCGAAATTGCATACATCCCTCAGGCGGCGATGAACGCGCTCAACCCCACTCGAAAGGTCATCAACTTTATTGAGGATGTTATCCAGGCGCATGATCTCTACATCACTAAAAAAGATATCTATGATCGCGCCAGAAAACTGTTTGAGACCTTAGGCCTGCCAGAAGAAGTGCTACAAAAATACCCCGTTGAACTTTCGGGTGGTATGAAGCAGCGTACCGTGATCGCAATATCTGTATTACTTTTGCCCAAAGTTCTGATCGCCGATGAGCCCTCCTCTGCTCTTGATGTCACTTCACAGAAGATGGTTATCAAGATGCTGAGGAAGTTGATGGAAACAGGGTTGATTAGCTCGTTGATCTTCATCACGCATGAACTTCCATTGCTCTATAACGTAACCGATGACATTATGGTTATGTATGCAGGCCAGATCGTCGAGAAGGGCTCTGCACAGGAAACAGTGTTTGATCCGATCCACCCATATGCCAAAGGTCTTATGGGTTCGATCATCGTGCCTGAAAAAGGTCTGCGGGATGTCAAACTGACTGCTATTCCTGGTGTACCGCCTAACCTAAAGAATCCGCCAACTGGATGCCGATTTGCTGAACGCTGTAAATATGTTCAGGCCGAGTGTAAGGCACATTCTGTCGATCTTCGTGAAATTGAAGGTGGTCGTAACTATCGCTGTATCTTTTCTGAAGAGCAACTAAGAAAGGTTTATCAAAATGGCTGAGATTCGATCTCTCGAAAAGAGAATGTGTTTGAGCGGTTCCGGGTTGACCAAGGTGTTTGGCTTTGGTAA
The DNA here is from genome assembly GCA_046328875.1 of Anaerolineales bacterium. Lineage (GTDB taxonomy): Bacteria > Chloroflexota > Anaerolineae > Anaerolineales > Villigracilaceae > Villigracilis. The sequence continues at coordinate 3,564 of JAXLVS010000001.1, forward strand.
CCAGAAAACTGTAGCCGTTGACCATGTGGATTTCAATTTTTACGAGGGTGAAGTTGTCTCAATTGTAGGAGAATCGGGTAGTGGAAAAACTACTCTGGCAAAGATGCTTTTGGGGCTGATCAGTTCCACCGAAGGTGAGATTCACTTTCAGGGAAAAAAGCTGGATATTCGGACACAAAAGCAGAAACAAGAATACTGGAAGAATATTCAAGCGATCTTCCAGGATCCATTTTCTTCCTACAACATCTTTAATAAGATCGATTCCGTACTTTTAGATTGTATAAATATGCGCGGCGGCCGAATGCTTTCTCATGCAAAAAAGATCGAATTGATGACAGAGGCATGCGGTTTTGTTAATTTGAAGTTCGCGGAATTGACGAACAAATATCCCTTTGAACTCTCCGGTGGACAGATGCAGCGTTTAATGATTGCCCGCATCTTCCTGCTGAAGCCGAAGATCCTGCTGGCGGATGAACCTACCTCTATGATTGATGCCAGTTCACGCGCAACTATTCTGGATTATCTGATGAAGTTGAGCGAGGAAACCGGTATGACCACCATCTTCATTACTCATGATATTGGTCTGGCATATTATGTTTCTGATACTGTGTATATTATGGAGCATGGAAAATTCGTTGAGAGTGGTTCTGCCGATGCAGTAATTCTAACGCCCCGCGAGCCATACACTCAACGTTTGATCAATGATGTTCCAAAGATCCATGAAGCATGGGATCTCTCGACTGTTTAATATATTGCGCTTGAATTTGAATTCAAGCGCAATAATTCTAGATACGTCTCTTTCCCCTTGTATAGGGATAATCAATAGACGTAACTGCCACGAAAAATAATGTCATTACAACGTGCACTTTTTCGAACTGCTACAGGTTCGTGGCAAAAGTGTGGATGACCCATCCATTACCCCAATTCAGGAAAACAATATGATGCGAATTCAACCTTTGACTGGCAAATGGCAATTTCAGCAGGTGGGAATAAAGGAATGGTTGCCAGCCAATGTCCCCGGTAGTGTCCATTTGGATCTTATGGCAAATGGATGCATTCCCGATCCCTTTGTAGCCGATAATGAAAAGCGCGTTCAGTGGGTCGCCGAATCTGATTGGGTGTACAAGACCAGTTTTACCTGCACGGATGAATTGCTTTCCGAAGAAAAAGTGTTTCTGGTTTGCGATGGATTGGATACTCTTGCGACGGTTGTTCTCAATGGCCATGAACTTGGCCGCACGGATAACATGTTCCGCCAGTATCAGTGGGACATCAAGTCACTATTAAATGTAAAAGGTGCCAATGACTTAACCATCTCCTTTGCTTCGCCTGTGAAATACACAGCCGAAAAGCAGGCCATTCGCAACATGCCGGGTGTATCTCAAGCCATCATTGGCGGACCGCACTTGCGCAAGGCTCCCTGTCAGTTTGGCTGGGACTGGGGTCCACAGCTTCCGCCGATTGGTATCTGGAAGGATATTCGTCTGGAAGGTTACAGTGCGGCGCGCTTTGATGATGTTCATCTGCGGCAGCAGCATGTGGATGGAAAGGTGACTGTCGAAGCGCGGGTCTCCGTTCAAAGCTGGGACGACGCGCCCCGCTCTGCGACCATGCGCATTGTTGCGCCCGATGGCAAGGTTTTTGAAACCAGCGTAGCAATTGCCCAGGGTGGCCAAACCAGTTTACAGGTCCAGATAAATGAGGCGCAGCTTTGGTGGCCGAATGGCTATGGAGCGCAGCCGCTCTATCAGGTGGAAATATCCCTCATTGATAAAGACATCAAACAACTGGATAAAAAGAATTATCAAATCGGTTTGCGCACGATTGAATTGCGTCATCAGAAAGATCAGTGGGGAAAATCTTTTGAGTTTGTGGTCAACAATGTCGCGATCATGTCCAAAGGTTCCAATTGGATTCCCGCTGATTCATTCCCCACCCGCATTTCGGACGAGTACCTCGAAGGATTGATTCGCTCTGCGGTGGATACGCACCAGAATATGCTGCGTGTGTGGGGCGGCGGCTTTTATGAAGAAGAGCGTTTTTACGATCTCTGCGACCGCTATGGAATTTTGGTCTGGCAGGAATTTATTTTCTCGTGCAGCATTTATCCGTTGGACACGCAGGAATTTCTCGATAACGTCAAAGTGGAAGTGGTTGAGAATGTGCGCCGTTTGCGCCATCGCGCCAGCCTTGCGTTGTGGTGTGGCAACAATGAAATGGAATGGGGTTGGGTGGATTGGAATTGGAAGGACCCTGAGTTGCAGGGTTTGAAAGCCGCCTACGATCAGTTCTTCCATCACACGCTGCCCGAGTGGTGTCTGGCAGAAGACGCCGATCATTCGTATTGGCCCAGCTCGCCGTCTTCCAATACTCCGTTTGAAAGCCCGAACGGACAACTTCAAGGTGATGCTCATTATTGGGATGTGTGGCACGGGCGAAAACCATTCACTGCGTATCGCGATCAGTATCCGCGCTTTATGAGCGAGTTCGGCTTTCAGGCGCTGCCACCGCTGGCGACCATCCGCACCTACGCGGACAAGGCCGATTGGAACATGACCTCCTACATCATGGAGATGCACCAAAAGAACGCGAGTGGGAATTCGCTGATGGTCGGACAGATGCTCGACACCTTCCGCCTTCCCAAAGATTTTGAATCGCTGGTTTATTTGAGCATGGTTTTGCAGGCAGAAGGGATTCGCTACGGTGTGGAACATTGGCGCCGCCATCCAGACCGCGTTGCGGGAATTTTGTATTGGCAGCTCAATGACTGCTGGCCTGTGGCTTCATGGTCAAGCCTCGATTACTTCGGACGTTGGAAGGCGCTGCACTATGCCACCCGCCGTTTCTTCTCGCCGCTCATGCTCTCCATCGAAGATGTGCCGCCCAAACAGAGCGTTTATGTAACCAATGAAAAACTTGAATCTTGGGATGGCACTCTACGCTGGTCATTGGAGACTCTTAACGGCGAAGTCCTCACCTCTGGACAGGAAACGGCTCATGCCGCGCCGCAAACTGCTGCAAAAATCTGTGAGCTTGATTTCTCCGACCGCATTTCAGACGAAAATACCCGCGCTTCGGTATTCATCGCCGAACTTTGGCAGGGTGATAATCTCGTGTCCCGTCAAACGGCGAACTTCGCTCCGATTAAACATGTATCTTTGAGTGACCCGCATGTAACCGCGAAACTTCATAATGAAGGCAGCCAATTAATCATTGACCTGACTTCACGCTCTCTGGCTCTTCTCGTGGAAATATCTCTGACAGATGCAGATGTTGTTTTCAACGATAACTACTTCAATCTTCCTGCTGGTAGAACCGTTCAGATTACCTGTCTGCTTCCCGCCGGTTGGACTCTGGAGCAGGCAGAAAAAGCGCTTTGCATTCGTTCTGTCTACGACTCTTTTTCATAGGGCGCTATAGAGTAAACGTCTTAAATGAATATTGGCGTTTGATACAACCAATATCAAAGTATTGGCACTTATGTCCTGCCTATAAACCGATCATATAAAGAATATACAAGCTAACCGTCAGATTTGGCTTGAAAGCATAATTGTTCGATCATTTTACCTACCAATTAAAAGAAGGAATTAAATTATGAAAGATATTCAATCCATCATCTCGCAAATGACTCTCGAAGAAAAAGCCGCACTTTGCACTGGCGCCAGCGCGTGGACAACAACTCCCATTGAGCGGCTGGGCGTTCCGGAATTTATCATGTCTGACGGCCCGCATGGTGTGCGGCGTGTACCCGATGTTCATGCTGTGGCAATGGATAGCTTGCCCGCCACATGTTTCCCCACCGCATCCTGCCTCGCCTCCACCTGGGACGTAGACTTGATCCACAAAATGGGCCAAGCTCTGGCTGAGGAATGCACCGCCCTCAACGTGGACATTCTGCTCGGCCCCGGCGCGAACATGAAACGCTCTCCTCTTGGTGGCCGCAACTTTGAATATTTTTCCGAAGATCCCTTCCTCGCCGGTGAATTAGCTGCAAACTTTATCAATGGCGTGCAAAGCAAAGGCGTGGGCACTTCGCTCAAACATTATGCCGCCAACAATCAGGAATTCCAACGCTTCAGCATCAGCGCCGAAATTGACGAGCGCACCTTGCGAGAAATTTACCTGACCGCTTTTGAAAAGGCTGTCAAGCAAGCCCAACCCTGGACGGTAATGTGCTCATACAACAAACTCAACGGCACATTCGCATCTGAACATCACTACCTGCTTACCGAGATACTAAAAGAAGAGTGGGGATTTGAAGGCCTTGTCGTTTCAGATTGGGGTGCTGTGAGAGATCGTGTTGCTGCGCTCAAGGGCGGCCTTGATTTTGAAATGCCCGGCCCGCAGGAACGCCGTGTCAAAGCAGTTGTAGACGCAGTTCGCTCCGGCGAGTTGGATGAAGCCATTCTCAATGAATCAGTGCGCCGTATTTTGCGCATTGTTTTCAAAGCGCAGGAAACTCCGAAAACCGGAAAGTTCGATGTGGATGCACATCACGAATTGGCAAACAAGATCGCATCCGAAGGCATGGTGCTGCTCAAGAACAATGGCATTCTGCCTCTGAAAGGGCAACAGCATATTGCCGTGATCGGCCGCTCGGCTGAAAATGCCCATTTCCAGGGAGGCGGCAGTTCGCACATCCACCCCACCAAGGTGGCGATGCCATACAAGGAATTACAAGCCCGCGCTGAAAATTCCGAACTAACCTACGCCGAGGGGTATCCAAAAGATAACTCCTTCCGTCAGGAAATGATCGATCAGGCAGTCGGTCTCGCTAAATCTGCAGATGTTGCCATTCTTTACATCGCTTTACCATCCTTCAAAGAATCCGAAGGCTACGACCGTCGCGATCTCGACTTGACCGACCAGCAGATCGCTTTAATCAAGGCTGTATCTAAGGTTCAACCGCATACGGTGGTCGTATTGAACAACGGTGCACCCGTGGCAATGAGTGCATGGATCGATGATGTGGACGCGGTACTCGAATCATGGATGATGGGTCAGGCAGGTGGTGCGGCGGTTGCCGATGTGCTCTTCGGCAGAGTTAACCCCAGCGGTAAACTGGCTGAGACCTTCCCGCTCAAACTCTCTGATACCCCATCTCACCTCAACTGGCCAGGCGGAATGGGTGAAGTCCGTTACGGTGAAGGTTTGTTCATTGGCTATCGTTACTACGATACAAAAGAAATGCCGGTTCTCTTCCCATTTGGTTATGGATTAAGTTACACCACCTTTGCATACAGCAACGCGAAAGTGTCTGCGACAAAATTCAAAGATGTAGATGGACTAACAGTGACAGTGGATGTTAAAAACACAGGCGATATGGCCGGGAAGGAAACTGTTCAAGTCTACGTCCACGATCAAAAGTCCGGTCTGATTCGCCCTTCCAAAGAGTTGAAAGGCTTCGCCAAAGTGGATCTCCAGCCGGGTGAGACCAAGACCGTTTCCATCCAACTTGATTTCCGTTCCTTCGCTTATTACCATCCTGAATACAAACAATGGATCACCGAAGACGGCGAGTTCGATATTTTGATTGCCGCCTCCGCTGCGGATATTCGCCAGTCTCTGACCGTAACGCTCGAATCTACCCTCAACCTGCCCTGCCTTCTTGACAAAGAATCCACAATCCGTGAATGGATGGCAGATCCGCGCGGCAATGCGGCCTTTGGTCCGTTCTACGCGCAGATGGAAGCGGAAGCGCGAAGGGTGTTTGGCGGTGAGGACGGAAGGTACGGCAATGAAGGCGCCATTGGCATGGACGTTATGGAAATGTTTAGCGATATGCCGCTGGTGAGCGTGCTGATGTTCCAGCAGAATTCGCTGCCGAGTCACCCGGATGAAATTGTCGCTGGTTTGTTGGCTCAAGTTCATAATTCATAATTACCGATTACTAATCACCCATTACCAGATGCAAATCAGTTAACTGGTAATGGGTGAAATTTCAGGAGTCTCACATGTCTCAACCATTTACCCTTGGTGTCAATTATTGGCCGCGCCGCAAAGCCATGTACTGGTGGAGCGATTTTGACGCGGGTGAAGTCCGCGAAGAATTTGCGGTGATAAAAGAGATCGGTATGAACGTTGTCCGCTTGTTTTTATTATGGGACGACTTTCAACCCGAACCTGATTCCGTAAATAAGGAAGCGCTCGCCAACCTGATCAAAGTTGCGGATATCGCTGCAGAGTATGGCCTCGGACTTGACGTCACATTCTTCACTGGTCACATGAGCGGACCGAACTGGAGTCCGCGCTGGCTGTTGGGCGGTGACCAGCCTCCCGCCGCGCACCCGTGGATCCGTGACATTGTCAGTGAAGGCAAAAGGACTGACAAAGGCTATCGCAACATGTTCCATGATGAGATGGCATTAAGTGCGACTCGCTTGCTGTTGAAAACAGTGGTCGGCGCGCTTAAGGATCATCCCGCCATTTGGATGTGGAACCTCGGTAACGAACCTGATCTTTTCGCATGGCCCAACTCGTCTGACGAAGGTGCGGCGTGGGTAAAGGAAATGGTCAGCCTGATCAAATCCATTGACCCGAAGCATCCTGTCACCATCGGCTTGCATGGTGACGGGATCCACCGTGATAACGGCTTGCGCATTGACAAGGTATATCGCCAGACCGATGTCGCCGTCATGCACTCCTACCCGATGTACACGCCTTGGGCGCGTCATAACCTCGACCCGGATTTTGTCCCGTTCACCTGTGCATTGACCGCCGCTCTCGGCGGTAAGCCCGTGCTCATGGAAGAGTTCGGCGGCTGCACCGCCCTGCCCGGTGAAAAGACCTACACCATGAAATGGACAGAGACTAACGGCCGCGAGCGCGAACAATTTATGGCAAGCGAAGAAGACTTCGCTGAATTCCTGCGCCTGACCATTCCCAAGTTACAGGATAGCGGTGCAACCGGCGCCATGCTCTGGTGCTATGCAGATTACATCCCCGAATTGTGGAATAAGCCACCTTGCCAGAATGCAATTCATGAACGCTTCTTTGGTCTCGTCCGCCCGGATGGCTCGCTCAAGCCTCACGCAAAAGTCATTCAAGAATTTGCAAAGACAAACCCGCAAGTGAAGCCGATCCCTGATTATGCAAAGATCGTTGTGGACCCCGATGAGTTTTACAAAGAACCGCTCGGCCACCTCGTGGACCTGTATGGGAAATACCTTGCAGATCTTGGTGAAACAAAATAATTTGACAATGGACCGCAGACCGTGAAGAGATGGCCTATCGTCCGCGGTCCATTGTCCACTTTCTAAATTCATCATTCTTTATTCAGCATTCATCATTTATTTTCGGAGTTCTCCATGTCTCGTATTGACGACCTTCTTTCCAAAATGACTCTCGACGAAAAAATATCCATGCTCGCAGGTGCAGACTTGTGGCACAGCGTCCCTGTTCCACGCCTCGGCATTCCGCAATTCAAAACCACAGACGGGCCGAACGGCGCGCGCGGTGCGTGGGGCAGCATGGGTGCGCCATCCGTTGCTACGCCTGTGGGAATCGCTCTCGGCGCAACATGGAATCCCGAGATCGTGGAGAAAGTCGGCAACGTGTTAGCCGATGAACTCAAAGCCAAAGGTGCGCACATTCTGCTTGCTCCAACCGTGAACATCCACCGCACGCCCATCGCGGGACGTAACTTTGAATGCTATTCCGAAGACCCGTTCTTGAGTGGCATGATGGCGTCTGCTTATATCAAAGGCATTCAGGATAAAGGGCTGGGCGCGTGCATCAAACATTTCATCGCCAACGATCAGGAATTCGAACGCTTCTCGATCAGCTCCGAAGTAGACGAACGCACCCTGCGCGAAATTTATCTTGAGCCGTTCCGCATCGCCATCCGCAACTCCAATCCGTGGGCAGTGATGTCATCCTACAACCGCGTGAACGGAGTCTATGCCTGCGAGTACGATCATTCACTGCTTGAAATTCTCAAAGGCGAATGGAAATATGACGGCATAGTCATGTCCGATTGGTTCGGTACATATGACGAAGGCGTCCCCTCTGGCGGACTCGATCTTGAGATGCCAGGTCCCGCGCGCTGGATGGCTGCCGAGGTGGTGAAAAAAGCTCTCGAAAGCGGCACCCTGACCGAGGAAAGATTGAACGACAAAGTTCATCGTCTGCTTGGGGTGCTGGAAAAAGCCGGTCTGTTCGAAAATCCAATCCTCCAACCTGAAAAAGGCGAAGACAAACCTGAACACCGCGCCATCATTCGCGCCGCCGCGCAGGAAGCAATTGTGCTGCTCAAGAATGACGGCATCCTTCCGCTCACCAACGTGAATACCATCGCCATGATCGGCCCGTATGCCCGCACTGCGCAAATTTTGGGCGGCGGCAGTTCCAGCGTTACCCCGCATTACACCGTCTCGCCCTTTGACGGCGTGAACGACCCCGAAGGTAAGGATGTTTTAGTAGAAGCTGCCCCTGGTTCCTTTATTTATAAGAGTCTGCCCGCGCCCGCTCCTGAAACATTGTCCACGCCTAATGGCGAAAACGGGTTGCGCTTGAGCTTGTTCGCAGGTACTGAATTTGCGGGTGACCCCTTGTATGTTGAAACCACCACCCGTGTTCAGCATGGCTGGTTTGATAAAAGCGTTCCGCAGGTTCCGCAGGATAACTTCTCAATGCGGATGGAAGGACTCTTCACGCCAAAGGAAAGCGGATTGCATACCTTGTCCCTTTCTGCGATGGGATGGTGCCGCCTCTTTCTTAACGGGGAGCTGGTCGTTGACCATTGGGCTGATGCTGACGTGGGCAGAGAAAAGACTGCCTCCCTCGAATTGGAAGGCGGCAAAGCATACGACATCAAAGTGGAATATTACTGGAAAGGCAGCCCACGCTGGCGTTCTGTTGCTTTTGGTCACCAGCCTCCACATGCTGTGGACATGATCGCCGAAGCCGTGGAACTTGCCAAACGCTCCGATGTTGCTGTGGTCGTAGTTGGTTTGAACGGCGATTGGGAATCCGAAGGTTTTGACCGTGTGGATATGAAACTGCCGGGCAATCAGGATGAACTCATCCGTCAGGTTGTGGCGGCAAATCCCAACACGATCGTTGTGTTGAACGTCGGCTCGCCTGTTGAAATGCCATGGGCTGAACAGGTCCCTGCCATTCTTCAACTTTGGTACAACGGTCAGGAGCAGGGCAATGCTCTTTCGGATGTGCTTTTTGGCGATGTGAACCCAAGCGGAAAACTTCCCACCACCTTCCCGGTACGTTTGGAAGATAACCCTGCTTATATCAATTACCCTGGCGAAAATGGAAAAGTCCATTACGGCGAAGGGATCTTCGTTGGCTATCGTTATTACGACAAGAAAAAAGTGGAGCCGCTCTTCCCCTTTGGCCACGGACTTTCCTATACATCTTTTGAATACAGCAACCTTCAAATCAGCAAAAAATCCTTCACGCCTGATGAAATGCTGGAAGTGAAAGTGGATGTAACCAACACAGGCAAAGTAACGGGCAAGGAAGTTGTTCAACTTTATGTGCGCGATGAACAGTCCACATTTGCGCGGCCTGAAAAAGAACTCAAGGCATTCGAGAAGATTGAACTTCAACCCAGGGAAACCAGGACCGTCACTTTTAAGTTGAACCGCGAAGCCTTCTGGTATTTTGACACGATCAAAAATGCATGGTCAACCGAAGCAGGTGATTTTGAAATTCTCGTTGGCTCTTCCAGCCGTGACATTCGATTAACTGGGATAGTGGGCATTGAACCTGAAAAACGTGCCGCCCGTCTGCACGCGGGACTCACGATCAAATCTCTCTTCGCCGATCCGGATGGCCATGTTGTAATGTCCAAACACCTTGGCGGCTTTTTGCTCATGGCAGATATGAGCATGGCTCACGACATGACCCTTGAGCAGGTCGCGTATCGTCACCCCAATTTTGTTTCGCAGGAAACGCTTGAGAAGATCGAAAAAGAATTGGCACAAATAAAATAAATGGAGAAAAAAATGACATTCACTCGTAAACTTGGCCGTTCAGGCATTGAAGTAAGCGCCCTGGGTATGGGATGTTGGGCAATTGGTGGACCTTTCTTTGAAAAGGGAACTCCGCTCGGTTGGGGTGAAGTGGACGATAACGAATCCATTCGCGCCGTCCACTGTGCAATGGAACTGGGCGTGAACTTTTTCGACACTGCCAATGTCTACGGCGCAGGTCATAGTGAAAGAGTATTGGCGAAAGCACTTGCTGGCAGGCGCAAGGATGTGGTCATCGCCACGAAATTCAATGCGGTCTTTGATGAGCAGACGCGCGAAGTGACAGGTTCCGATTCGACCCCTGCGGGCATCCGCAAAGCCTGCGAAGAATCTCTGCAAAGACTCGATACAGATTACATCGACCTGTATCAATTCCACGACAACGGTTTCCCAGCGGATAAAGCCGAACCCGTGCGCGAGGCGTTGGAAGAGTTGGTGAAGGAAGGTAAGCTCCGTGCCTATGGCTGGAGCACAGATTTTGCCGACCGTGCCGAAGTCTTTGCACAGGGAAAGAACTGCACAAGCATTCAGCTTCAATTGAATGTATTGGACGACAACAAGGATGTGATTGCCTTGTGCGAAAAATATAACCTCGCAGCCATCAACCGCGGACCATTGGCGATGGGTCTGCTTTCTGGCAAGTACACGGTCAACTCCAAGCCATCCATTGATGATGTGCGCGGAGAGAAAAGCCCGGAGTGGATGAAATATTTCAAGGATGGCAAACCCAGCCTCGAGTGGATGAAGAAGCGCGAAGCAGTCCAAGAGATATTAACGAGTCGTGGGCGTACCCTCTCGCAGGGCGCGCTGGCGTGGCTGTGGGCGCGTAGTGAACAGACTCTGCCCATCCCCGGCTTCCGCACCGTGGCACAGGTGGAAGAGAATTGCGGCGCAATGGAATTCGGCGCATTGACCGTGGAGCAGATGAACGAGATCGAGACTCTTTTGAATAGATAAACCTGTCGTTGGAGTGCACTGCAATGGAAATTGTGAATTTTACGGGACATGAATGCATCTTGTTGGAAAATAAAACAATCCAACTGCTCATCTCGCGTTCCATTGGGCCGCGCATTCTCTCCTTGAAATTCACAGATGGCGAAAATGTTTTTGCAGAGTTACCTGATTTCGTAGTGGAATGTCCCGGCGGAACATTCCATGCCTATGGTGGGCATCGCTTATGGCACGCGCCAGAAGAATTGTCCCGCACATTTCTGCCAGATGATTCTCCTGTTGATATTTGCTCTGTTGACAATGGATATATTGTGACGCAGGATGTGGAAGCCAAAACGGGGTTGCAGAAATCAATAGAAATTCGTTTGCAAGATGACTCGCCGCGAGTTGTCATTACGCATCGCTTGTCCAATCATGGCCTATGGCCTGTAACAACTGCTCCGTGGGCCATCACTCAATTAAAAACTGGCGGAGTTGCGATCCTTCCACTCTCTTATATGGATACAAAACAGTTGCCAAACCGCACGTTGACGCTTTGGCCATACACCGATCTATCAAACCCCAATATAAGTTTTGGAAAGCACCATATCTTTGTGCATGTGGAAATGAAAGAAGCATTCAAGGTCGGTTTTCCAAACCTGCGCGGCTGGTTGGCATACTGGTTGAATGGAACGCTTTTTGTAAAACAAGCAGCTTTTGATTCACAGTCCGCTTATTTTGATTTTGGTAGTTCCAGCGAATGTTATTGCAACGATGAATTCCTTGAGTTGGAAACACTGGCTCCCATCAGTACGATCAACCCTGGAGAATTTGTGTCTCATGTGGAAACGTGGCAGCTTTTCAAAGACATCGAATGTCCGCGTGATGAGAATGATGTGTATGCGCTTGTTAAGAAATTAGGATTGGAATAATTATTATTTAAATCGAGGTCATTATGCAGTACGGTCACTTTGACGATTCAAATCGCGAATATGTAATTGAAACCCCCGAAACCCCATTGCCGTGGATTAACTATCTTGGCAGCGAATCTTATTTCGGGTTGATCTCCAACACCGCAGGCGGATATTCCTTTTACAAAGATGCCCGCCTGCGACGTTTGACCCGCTATCGCTACAACAACGCTCCATTGGATTCCGGCGGCCGCTACATTTATCTGCGCGACAACAACGCTTCGGACTCCGCTCGAACATGGTCGCCAAGCTGGATGCCCACTCGTACGCCTTTGGATTTTTATGAATGCCGTCACGGCATGGGATACACCATCATCCGCTCCAAATTGAATGGAATCGAATCGCAGACGCGCTACTTTGTGCCGATGGGCGAGAACCTTGAAATTTGGGAATTGACTCTTACCAACCAGCGCAGCGAAGCTGCTAATCTGTCCGTCTTCTCTGCGATTGAATTCAATCTCTGGGATGCGATGGATGACGCGACAAATTTCCAGCGCAATTATTCCATTGGGCAGGTCGAAGTCGTGGATGGGGTGATCTATCACAAGACCGAATACCGCGAGAGACGCGATCACTTCGCTTATTTTGCATGCTCTGAAAAAATAGCTGGCTTTGACACACAGCGTGAAGACTTCCTCGGCGCGTATCGCGGCTGGGATTCTCCGAAGGTTGTGGAGTCGGGTCAATCCAAAGATTCGATCACACATGGCTGGCAGCCGATCGGCTCGCACCATGTCAAAGTGCAGTTGAAGGCAGGCGAGCAGAAGAAGATCATTTTCATCCTCGGGTATCACGAGAATCCGAAGGATGCGAAGTTCGACCCACCCGAATCGCAGACTATCAATAAGCGCACCGTACTGCCCATCATTTCCAAATACTTGAAGGCGGATGAAGCTGAAAAAGCATTTCAAGGGTTGCGTGTCCATTGGGATAAGCTCTTGGAGAAATTCCAAGTCACTACGCCTGATGTGCATACGAATCGCATGGTCAATATCTGGAATGCGTATCAGACCATGATCACCTTCAACATGAGCCGCTCGGCTTCATATTTCGAGAGCGGAATCGGGCGCGGTATGGGATTCCGTGACTCGGCGCAGGACTTGCTTGGCTTCGTGCATCTCATCCCTGAACGGGCGCGTGAACGGATTTTGGATATTGCTGCCACACAACTTGAAACAGGCGGTGCTTATCATCAATATCAACCGCTGACCAAACGCGGAAATAACGATGTCGGTTCCGGCTTCAATGATGATCCGCTGTGGTTGGTCCTGGCGGTGACGGCGTACGTCAAAGAGACAGGTGACTTTGGCATTCTCAGTGAACCAGTCACCTACGATAACAAGCCCGGTTCCGAAGAGCTGCTTTATGGACATTTACAGCGCTCCATTCAATATACGCTCGATCGTCTTGGCCCGCATGAACTTCCGCTCATCGGCCGCGCGGATTGGAACGATTGCTTGAACCTGAATTGCTTCTCCGATACGCCGGGGCAATCCTTCCAGACAACCACAAATAAAGATGGCAAAGTAGCAGAGAGTGTTTTTATTGCTGGGTTGTTTGTGCTGGCGGCAAAGGAAATGGCGGGGCTGAGTGAAAAGCTGGAAGTGAAAAGTAAAAAGCAAGATCTTAACTTCTCACTTCTTACTTCTCACTTTTATCTTGAAGCTGCTGCCAAAATGGAATCCGCCGTGTGGGCTGCGGGCTGGGATGGGGAATGGTTCCGCCGCGCGTATGATGATTTCAGCCATGTACTCGGGTCGAAGGAAAATGATGAAGGAAAGATATTCATCGAGCCGCAAGGGATTTGTGTGATGGCGGGCTTGGGCGTGGAAGATGGTCGCGCGGAGAAAGCCATGAACTCGGTAGATGAACATCTTGCCACTCCGCATGGGATCATTTTGCAGCAGCCTGCTTTCAGTAAATATTATTTGCACTTGGGTGAGATCTCGTCCTACCCGCCGGGGTACAAAGAGAATGCTGGAATTTTCTGTCACACTAATCCGTGGGTGATGATCTCAGAAGCGAAGATCGGGCGCGGGGATAAGGCACATGATTATTACTTGCGCATCAATCCATCGGCGCGGGAAGCGATCGGCGATTTGCATCGCTGCGAACCGTACGTCTATGCTCAGATGATCGCGGGTAGGGACGCAGCGACTCATGGTGAAGCGAAGAACTCATGGCTCACTGGAACGGCGGCCTGGAATTATGTTGCCATCACCCAGTGGATCCTTGGCATTCGTCCCACGTATGATGGCTTACAGGTGGCTCCGGTTATCCCGTCAGCGTGGGGAGTGTTTGAGGTGGCTCGCAGCTTCCGGGGAGTCCGATACGTTGTTCGGATCGAGAGAAAAGGCTCGGGGAACAACGTCCAGCTTGCCGTGGATGGAAAACCTGTTAGCGGAAATATCATCCCGCTGCCTGCTGAGAATGTAAAAGAAGTTCAAGTAAGCGTTACGATAAATTAGAAATTCACTGGAGATTGGCAATGGATAAAAAGATAATTCAATTCCCAAAGGATTTTGTTTGGGGTGCGGCAACTGCGTCTTATCAGATCGAGGGCGCGTGGAATGAAGATGAAAAGGGCGAAAGCATCTGGGATCGATTCAGTCACACGCCGGGCAAGGTTCAGGATGGCGATACGGGTGACATGGCCTGCGATCATTATCATCGTTGGGAAGACGACCTGAAAATGATCAAGCAGTTGGGATTGAAGGCGTATCGTTTTTCAACGGCATGGCCGCGCGTACTGCCGAGCGGAACGGGAACCGTGAGCGAGGCAGGACTTGATTTTTACAGCAAGCTGGTGGACGGTCTGTTGAAATTGGATGTTGAACCATACATCACGTTGTATCACTGGGACTTGCCGCAAAAATTACAGGATAAAGGCGGTTGGCCTGTGCGCGATATTGTGGATGCTTTTGTGGAATACGCGGATCTTGTCAGCCGTGTGTTGGGCGACCGTGTGAAAAATTGGATCACGTTCAATGAGCCGTGGGTCAGCGCGTTTGTTGGCTATTACTACGGCGCTCACGCACCCGGCCATAAATCACAGCATGAGGCGTTGGCAGCGGCGCATCATTTGCTGCTTGCACATGGAAATGCCGTGCCTGTCATTCGTAGAAATTCTCCGGTCTCAAATGTAGGCATCACTTTAAATTTAACTCCACAAGTGCCAGCCTCTCCCAGCGTCGCGGACAGGACTGCTGCCAACTGGGTGGATGGACATATTAATCGCTGGTTTCTTGACCCGCTGGTAGGGCGTGGGTATCCGCAGGACATGGTGAATGATTACGGCGACGAGATGGCTTTCGTTCAACCGGGCGATCTGGATGTTGCTTCAGTTCCTTTGGATTTTATCGGTATCAATTATTACCATCGTAATGTTGTACGTTCTGAAAAGGTCAGCGAAGCTGAGAATGCTCCGCGCACGGTGTTCAGCGGTGATGTGACAGAAATGGGTTGGGAGGTTCACCCCGAAAGTCTTTACAAGATGCTTGGACGTTTGTATTTTGACTATGACTTCCCCGCCATTTACATCACGGAAAACGGCGCAGCGTATGTCGATGAAGTCAGTGCAGATGGGGAAGTGCATGACCCGAAGCGCGTGTCTTATTACGAGCGCCATCTGGAGCAGGTCCATCGTGCGATTGAAGCGGGTATTCCAATGAAGGGATATTTCGCATGGTCGCTGATGGATAATTTCGAGTGGGCTTATGGATATTCCAAGCGCTTTGGTTTGGTGTATGTGGATTATCAATCCCAACAGCGCATCATGAAAGACAGCGCAAAATGGTACAAGACGGTTATTGAAAAGAATGGACTGTAATGAATTATGAAACAGAGATCGTATCCTATCTTCATCGGTGATACACCACAGAAAACATTAGAGCAGAGTGTTAAGGGGGAGTATGTCTCCATGTTAGGTGAACCATTTTATAAGATCAAAAATTATGACGGCATGCCGTCATTTTTTATGAGTATCGTCAGCGGTTCGGATCACTGGCTTTTCATCTCGTCCACGGGTGGGCTTTCGGCTGGGCGCGGTAGTGCCGAGCAATCTCTCTTCCCTTACTACACCGAAGATAAGCTGGCCGAAAACAGCGAGCACACTGGCAACAAGTCCATTTTGCTGGTCACACGCGGCGAACGCACGAGTCTGTGGGAACCGTTCTCTGAGCGCTATCGTGGGCAGTATCAGATCGAGCGAAACATTTACAAGAACGTTCTCGGCACTGTGCTTGTTTTTGAAGAGATCAACCACGACTTGAAATTAAACTATCGGTATGCGTGGCGAACTAGTGATATGTATGGCTTCGTGAAAACAACGTGGCTGTCCAATATTGGCGAATCAACCTGTCAGGTTGAATTGTTGGATGGGATCCAGAATATCCTACCAGCCAATGTGACCTCGTTGATGCAGAACACGTTCAGTCCGCTGTTGGATGCATACAAGCGCAGCGAACTTAATCTGGAAACTGGTCTTGCCATCTTTGCATTGAATTCCACTTTGACAGATCTTGCTGAACCGAGTGAGTCTCTTTTAGCGACGGTCTTGATGCAGCTTGGTCTTGAACCAACTAGCTATTTGCTTTCATCGTCACAACTGGATTCATTCCGAGCGGGGATGGGCGTGACCACAGAAACAGAAGTACGCGGAAAGCGCGGCGCATATTTTGTGCATGCCGTTCTTGACCTTGCACCAGCGGAGGAACGTGCCTGGCATCTGGTGGCAGATGTCAGTAAGGATGCGGCGGCGATCGTCAGTTTGTCCAATAAGCTAAGAGGGAATCGTTCGGAGTTGTCAAATGCCATTGAGTGCAATATCGCATTAAACAACCTGACCCTTGAGAAGATCGTAGCCAGCGCAGATGGGTTGCAAATCTCCAGTGATGGACTAGTCACTGCGCACCATTTTGCTAATGTGATGTTCAATGTGATGCGCGGCGGTATTTTCTTTGATCAGTACAAACTGCGCACGGAAAATTTCGTCGAGTTTGTTTCAACTCATAACCGGGCCGTTGTGGCTGAGAATGCAGATGCATTTTTAAAGCTGCCTTCTGAAATGAATATCCTTGATCTTCACGCCTGGGCAGATGCAAGCGGCTGCGCGGATCTGATTCGTTTGAGCTATATCTATCTTCCGCTCTCCTTCAGCCGACGGCATGGCGACCCAAGCCGTCCGTGGAATCGTTTTGCGATCGATATCAAAAAACAGGATGGTTCTCTGAAGCAAGGATATGAAGGGAATTGGCGGGATATTTTCCAGAACTGGGAAGCTCTTGCTTATTCCTATCCTGAATATGTTGAGGGGATGATCTCCACTTTCCTGAATGCCACCACGGCAGATGGATATAACCCCTATCGAATCACCCAGCATGGGATCGATTGGGAAATTCCAGAGCCCGAAAATCCCTGGGCAAATATCGGTTATTGGAGCGACCATCAAATTATCTATCTGCAAAAGCTGATGGAAATTAGCGCGAAGGTACATCCCGGTAAGTTGGAGGAATTTCTTTCACGCCCCATATTCAGTTATGCCAATGTTCCGTATCGCATCAAACCTTACGCTGACTTGCAGAAAAATCCATTCAACTCCATCGAATTCAATTGGGACGTGGAACGGGAGATCGAGTCGCGGGTTCATGAGCGCGGCACAGACGGTAAATTAGTCTACGCTCAAAATGGACACATAATCCACACCACGCTTGCAGAAAAACTGCTCCTGCTCCTGCTTGCCAAATTGTCCAATTTTGTCCCCGAAGGCGGGATCTGGATGAACACCCAGCGTCCCGAATGGAATGATGCCAACAATGCATTGGTGGGCAAGGGACTGTCGGTTGTGACCTTGTCTTATTTGCTGCGATATATTGTCTTTTGCAAGGAGTTGTTGAAAAAGAAAGCGAACACTACTGTTCAATTAGGCATTGAGGCGCGCGGCTTCTATTCAAAGATTTTCGAGATATTAAATCAGTTCACAGGCATGCTTGCTGTATCCTTCAGTGACGAGCAGAGACGCGCCATGATGGATGCGCTGGGTCAGGCTGGTAGTGATTACCGCTGGAATTATTATTCGCAGGGGATCTCTGGTGAGGTTGCTCAATTACCAACAACAGACTTGATCGCATTTCTGAATCTAGCACAGCAGTATGTTGAACATTCATTACGCGCCAATAAACGCAGTGACAATCTGTATCATGCATACAACGTCCTTAGTCTTAGCGATAAAACAGCATCGGTCAATTATCTTTATGAAATGCTTGAAGGACAAGCGGCCATCCTTTCATCGGGATTGCTTTCCGGGGAAGAGTCGCTTGCGCTTTTGGAAAGCCTGAGGCACAGTCAGCTTTATCGTCCAGACCAGCACAGTTACATCCTATATCCAGATCGGAAGCTGACAGGATTTTTAGAAAAGAACAGTATGACAGCTGAACAAGTCAATGGCTTGGCCCTTGTTTCGGAGTTGGTAAAAGTTAACGATAAAACACTTATCATCAGGGATGAAACGGGCAACTATCATTTCAGCGGCTATATCCGAAATGTGAAAGATGTAGCCCGTTCTCTTGAGGCGCTTAAAGCTCAACCTCGGTATGCAGAGTTGGTACAGGCTGAAGCAGCAAAGATCGAAACTTTGTTTGAATACGTATTCTGCCACGCTGAGTTCACTGGGCGTTCTGGAACCTTTTTTGCCTATGAAGGATTGGGAAGTATTTACTGGCACATGGTTTCCAAACTTTTATTGTCTGTGCAGGAGGCGATCTTGCGTACAAGAAATGAGCCTTCCCTCAAGGGGTTAATGGATAAATACACAGACATCCGCAAAGGATTAAGTTTCAATAAGACTCCCGATGTCTATGGCGCATTCCCCACTGATCCTTACTCGCACACACCCAAAGGTCAAGGAGCCAGACAGCCGGGCATGACGGGGCTGGTCAAAGAAGAAATATTAACTCGCCAGGCGGAACTTGGCTTTTTTATCAACCAGGGTATGCTGGTATTTGATTTCCTGTTTTTGGATGGGAATGAATTTCTCGCCAATCCCACGGTATTTACCTATTTTGACTTGAATGGAAGTCGACATCAAATTGAGCTTACAGCAGGTTCACTTGCTTACTTAATTTGTCAAATTCCAGTCATCCTCAAATCATCAAATGAGAATTGCATAACCTTATACTTCACAAACGGAAATACTCAGCGGATCGAAGGTCATACATTAGATGCCATCAACAGCAGGCATATCTTCCAGCGCGATGGGGTGGTGCACCATCTAGTTGTATCCATGTAACATTTAGCTGTGGATTGTAGTCAAACAAACTGGATAGGCAATTTGCCTATCCAGTTTGTTTTTTTCCGCTTTGGGTTGGCATTTTGCAACCGAATATGCTAAACTGAAAGTGCTTTCATAGAAAATATGCCATCGAGAAAAAAGTCTCCCACCATTTATGATGTCGCCGAACTTTCTGGCGTGAGTATTTCAACTATTTCACGTGTGTTGAATTCACCAGACAAGGTAAATTCGGAAACACAAAAACGTGTAATGGAAGCCATTGACCAGTTGGGCTTCGTCCCCAAGGCTGAAGCGCGTGCTCGTGCCATGCAAAGTACAAACCGCATCGGCGTGATTACTCCATTTTTCACGGCACCTTCATTTGTTCAACGCCTGCGCGGTGTGGCAGGCCGTCTTTCTCGTGAGAATTATGAGTTGGTTATTTACCCGGTTGATTCAGAAGGACAATTGCAGGGGTATCTTTCATCCATTCCTGTCATGCGCAATCTGGATGGACTGATCATCATGTCACTGGCTGTGGAAAATCGGGACGTGGAACGTTTGATTAGTAATAAAATGGAAACAGTATTGATCGAGTTCTCGCACGATCAGTTAAACAGCATCGTGATCGATGATTTTCAGGGTGGCCGCATGGTTGCTGAACACTTCATTCAAAAAGGGTACAAATCCTTTGGCTTTCTTGGGGATATTGAGGTGCCTGAGCGCAACATTATCCATCCGGTTCGTTCCCGTTTGGAAGGCTTTCAATCCGCATTGAAAGACGCAGGACTGCTATTGCCCTCTAAAAATATCAAGCAGGCATTTTATGCGCACGAAAGTTCACGCGAAGGCGCGCACGAATTGCTCACCATGCCAAACCGTCCCTCTGCCATCTTTGCCGCATCAGATAATCAAGCCTTGAGCATCATGAAAGTAGCGCGTCAATTGAACATGCGCATTCCCGATGATGTCGCCGTGGTCGGTTTCGATGATATTGACATGGCAGACTATGTAGACCTCACCACCGTCCGCCAGCATTTGGATGAGTCGGGCAGGCTCTCCGCTGAAATGGTCCTCGGTCGTATCGCTGATCCCTCCCGTGCCACACAACACATTTACCTTCCTCTCAACTTGATCGAACGACAAACAACTTAATCGAAGAATGTAAAATGATTTTTAAAAATCATTTTGCATTCTTCGATTTATGAGGTCCTATGCCTATTCATGTATCTTCCAACTATTGGGTCCTTGAAACGCGTAATACTGCTTACGCCTTCGGGTTGAACAAGGCCAATCTGCTCTCGCATTGTTATTGGGGCAAACGTCTGCCTTTTGTAAAAGATTATCCCGCACCTTTTGAACCTACACATTGGGCATCCACTGATGGCTATGATCATTTCATTCCCGAAGAATACCCGGGCTATGCAGGTGTTAAATATACAGACCCGACCCTCAAAATAACTTTCCCCGACGGCGTGCGCGACGTAGGTCTCACCTTTGAGGATTTTACAACTACCGCCTCGCTCCAGCCGACACTTGCTCTGCGTTTCAAAGACAGTTTCTACCCGCTGCAAATCACCCTCCACTACCGCATCCACGAAGAATATGATCTCATCGAACGCTGGGTCACCCTTGAAAACCTCGGCACCGAATCCATGCTGGTAGAACGCGCCTTCTCCGCAAAATGGACTCTTCCACATGGAGATGGATATTCTCTTACACACATGTATGGCCGCCACGTAGATGAATTCAACTTGCAGCGTGAAGTTCTCACACCTGGGCTGAAAGTCATCGAAAGCCGACGCATCATTCCAAGTCATCGAGCCAGCCCTTGGTTTGCAGTTGACCGCAATGCCAGCGAAGACCACGGTGAAGTCTGGTTTGGTACATTAGCTTGGAGCGGCAATTTCAAGACCACGGCCGAAGTGACCGAGTTCGCATCTACCCGCATCAGCATCGGCCTCAATGATTGGGATTTCGCCTGGAAGTTGATGCCCAATCAGCCATTCGTTACGCCGTCAGCGATCAGCGGCTACACCCAAAGTGGATTCGGTGCTGCTAGCCGCATCTTCCATGATTATGTTCGTGATGAACTCATTCCACACGGAAAGGTTTTGCACAAGATTCTCTACAACTCATGGGAGGCAACTCTCTTCGCTGTGGACGAAGTTTCGCAATCCAACCTCGCCGAGATTGCCACAGACATGGGCGTGGAACTCTTCGTCATGGACGATGGCTGGTTCAACAAACGCAATTGGGATAATGCAGGACTCGGCGATTGGTTCCCCGATAAAACAAAATTTCCCAACGGACTCGGCGGTTTGATCAAACGAGTGAACGACCTCGGCATGGATTTTGGTCTATGGGTTGAACCCGAAATGGTCAACCCTGATAGTGACCTGTACCGTACACACCCCGATTGGATCATTCACTTCCCAACTCGCGCACGAACTGAAAGCCGCAATCAACTTATCCTCAACATGGCGCGGACAGATGTGCAAGCCTACATCATCGAGACGCTCGATAAACTTCTCAGTGAAAATAATATTGCCTTTATCAAGTGGGATATGAACCGCGGCGTGAGTGAACCTGGTTGGCCTGATGCTACAGGCGATCAGCGTGAGCTTTGGGTGCGATATGTACAAGGCGTGTACCATGTCTGGGGTACGCTTCGACAGCGCCATCCGAATATTATTTGGCAAAGTTGTGCCAGTGGCGGCGGACGTGCCGATTTCGGCATCCTCAAATTTGCAGATCAAGTTTGGATAAGTGATAATACTGAAGCCACGGCGCGTTTAAACATTCAGGAAGGGTACTCTCAATTTTTACCAGCAAACACAATGGAAGCCTGGGTCACAGACTGGGGGAAGGAAACAGTCCCATTGGAATTCCGTTTTCATGCGAGTATGTGCGGGTCTCTCGGTGTAGGCGGAAATCTCCTTGAGTGGGATCAGGCAGATCGTGAGTCTGCGGCGAATTGCATCCGCTTATATAAAGACATTCGGCACGTCATCCAATTTGGAGACCAGTTCCGTTTGCTATCTCCTCAGAAGAATAATTACTCAGCCGTGCAATACGTGAGCAAGGATAAAAGCGAAGGCGTGTTGTTTGCTTTTCGCACACATATTCCTGACCCGTTCAATCTTCCCATGATCTATCTGCGCGGACTTGACCCTGAAGCGCTTTATTCTGTTGAAGGGTTTGAGCAACCCCGCTCTGGCCTAGCTTGGATGGAAGCAGGCTTGAAGGTGGAATTGAAGAACCTACAGAGTAACGTACTGCGAATTACCCGCCTCCAAACCTAGCTGTAGGTGGGTGGCTGTTCCCCAACATTCCTTTCCCGAAAATTGCCTCTTGACTCTCGTTGGTGAAAGTGCTACACTTTTCTTTGAAAGTGCTTTCACGACAATACTTTCAAAGAAGGCCATGGAATTTTTCCATACTGTTTTGGAGGTGCGTATTTTCAAAGTTTTTCGAACCACTAAACTGAAGCAAACCCATTTTGTTAAATTCTTGAGGAGAATATATGAATAAGAAATCGCTGTTATGGTCTATTATGAGCCTGCTCGTTCTGGCTTCTATGGTACTCGCTGCCTGTGGCGCCCCTGCCGCTGCCACCGAAGCACCTGCTGCTACCGAAGCGCCTGCCGCTACTGAAGCACCTGCTGCTACTGAAGCCCCTGCCGCTGCAACAGGCACATTCCTCGAACGTGCTTTGGCTGGTGAGTTCAAAGGCACCACCGTTACTGCCACTGGCCCATTCGTAGATGCCGATGCACAAAAATTTGCTGACACCATGAAGGAATTCCAGGAAAAGACTGGTATCACCATTCAATATCAGGGCTCCAAGGAATTCGAAGCCTCCATCAAGGCTTCCATTGAAGCTGGTAATGCTGCTGATGTAATTGATTTCCCTCAGCCTGGTCTCTTGGCCAGCTTCGTTAAGGAAGGCAAGATTGTCGATTTGAGCAAGTACTTGGATATGGACGCTGTAAAGGCCAACTATAACCAATACTGGCTTGACCAAGCCACCATGGAAGGTCCTAACGGCCCCATCATGGCTGGTGTTTGGGAACGCGTGAATGGCAAGGGTTTCGTTTACTATCCTAAGAAGGCTTTTGATGCTGCTGGTTATCAAGTGCCGACCACTTATGAAGAATTAAAGGCGTTGATGGATCAGATGGTTGCTGATGGTTCCACCCCTTGGTGTATCGGTATTGAATCCGGTGCAGCCACTGGCTGGGTCGCTACCGACTGGATGGAGAACATCATGCTCCGCACTACAACTCCTGAAAATTATGACGCTTGGGTTGCTGGAAAGCTTCCTTTCAGCTCACCTGAAGTAAAGAACGCTGCTCAGATCATGTCCGAGATCTGGACCAACCCTGATTATGTATACGGCGGAACTGCCAGCATTGTTAAAACTAGCTTCGGCGATTCAACTCTCCCGATGTTTGATGCAGCTGGCCCCAAGTGCTTTATGAACGTAAACGGTAACTTCATCTCCAGCTTCTTCCCAGAAGGTCTCGTAGCAGGTGAGGATTATGGTGCATTCTACTTCCCGCCCATTGACCCACAATACGGTTCCCCTGTTGAGGTTGGTGGTGACATCTGGGGTGCCACAAATGACCGCCCTGAGGTTATGGCTGTGATGGAATACTTCACTAAGGGTGAACACCTCAAGGTTTGGATGCAAGAAGGCGGCGCCATTGCTCCTCAGAAAGATGTTGACCTGAGCTGGTATGGTTCCGATATTGAGCGTGTAGTTGGTGCTGCTATCGTGAATGCCAACACCGTCCGCTTCGATGCCTCTGACTTAATGCCTGGTGCCGTTGGTGCTGGTTCCTTCTGGAAGGAAATGACCAGCTACACTTCTGGTGCAGAAGACCTCGATACTGCTCTCAAGAATATCGATGCTTCTTGGCCGAAATAGTTAGCTTTAGAAAGTAAGATAGTCGGCCCACAAGAAAATTGTGGGCCGACTTGTCTATTGTCATATTCCGCTTTAGGTCTTATCATTTTTATACATTCTGCGGAAAGGATCAGTCCAAATGTCTGCGCTTAAATCTAAAAGCACGTCAAAACCCAAGTTGATACAGATCGCTGTTGCACTCGTTACCCTGGTAATCACGTTTGTTGTCCTCACCTGGGGTTTCTTTTTTATCCGCGATCTACAAGCGGGGAAGAGCAACATACCGCAACTGATCATTGTTATATTCGCAATTGTCTGGGGGGTTGGGGGAGTAGTGTTATTGTTCACAACAGCAAACTTTTTTGTAGAACAACTTCCAGCAGATTGGACTCAACGTCTGCAACCTTTTGTTTTTATTGGCCCTGCTATTCTTATGCTAACCTGGGCTTTAATCATTCCGACCATCCGAACAATCATTGCCAGTTTTTATGATGAAGCCAGTACAAACTTTGTCAACTTTAAAAATTATCAGTACGTTTTCACCAATCCTGCAATGCTTACAGTTTTTCGTAACAACCTATTGTGGGTGGTGTTTGGAACCACATTTACTGTTTCCAGTGGACTGTTGATTGCAGTTTTGGCCGATCGTAGTAAATTTGAAACTGCCGCGAAAGCAATGATCTTCATGCCTATGGCGATTTCATTTGTAGGTGCTGGCGTTATTTGGAATTTTATCTATGCGGTCAAGCCAGTGGATGCACCGCAAATTGGCCTTCTCAATGCAATCAATGTAAGCCTCTTGGGCGGTCAGCCTGAAGCATGGACTGCCTTCTTCCAACCGTGGAATAACTTCTTCCTGATCGTAATCGTGATTTGGCTACAAACAGGTTATGCCATGGTGTTACTTTCTGCTGCCATTAAAGGTATTCCATCTGAAATTATGGAAGCCTCTAGGGTCGATGGCGCGACTGAGATCCAGATATTTTTCAGTATCATGATCCCTCAAATTATGGGTACGATTATTGCTGTATCCACCACTATTGTCATCTTTACCTTGAAAATATTCGATGTTGTCATTGTGATGACGGGGGGGCAATACGAAACCAGTGTCATTGCTACCGAGTTTTATAGACAATACTTTACATACAACAATAATGGCGTTGGTTCAGCCATAGCAGTAGTTCTGTTCATCGCCGTTATCCCGGTGATGGTATATAACCTGCGACAATTTGCTCAGCGGGAGGCGTTCTAATGAAATCCAAATTCGCCAACAGTTTAATCGTGAACGGATCACTTGCGTTAATATGTTTGTTATGGACCATCCCCACTATTGGCCTTTTAATCTCGTCCTTCCGTGACCGCATTGACATCAACTCATCCGGTTGGTGGACAATCTTTCCACACAAGGAATGGGTAGCCGTCCAGACAATCACACCAGATCCCAGTGTAGACCGCAACGTCCCTATGACCTTCAATGGTGTCACAGCTACCTTCAAGGAATTCACCACCGGTGTCGAGAAGAATGGACAAAAATTCATATGGATTGGCAATCGTCGAATTGGATACCTTGAAGTTCAAGAGTATAAGTGGACGATCAATTCAACCTTTACACTTGAAAACTACAAACAAGTGACATCCAATGGAGATTACACTGCGACATTAAAAGATGGAACAACAGAGACCAAAATTGGCGACAACATGGGGCGTGCATTTCTGAATAGTGTGGCGGTGGCAATTCCCTCTACACTTATTCCCATTGCCATCGCAGCCTTCGCAGCATACGGATTCGCGTGGATGAAGTTTCCTGGCCGCAAAATGCTTTTCACGCTGGTTGTTGGGCTATTGGTTATTCCGCTTCAAATCGCTCTCATCCCAATTCTCAAAGATTATGTGCAATTACATGTCAACGGAACATTTCTGGCTGTTTGGTTGGCTCACACAGGCTTTGGCCTTCCATTAGCCACATATCTTCTGTTCAATTACATCAGCGAACTGCCACGAGATATTCTTGAAGCAGCCTTTGTTGATGGGGCATCTCATTTTACGATTTTCAGCCAACTCGTAATTCCACTTTCGGTGCCAGCTCTGGCTTCCTTCGCTATATTCCAGTTCCTCTGGGTGTGGAATGACTATTTGGTGGCTCTCATTTTCATTGGCGCATCGCCTACCAATCAATTACTAACACAACGCCTTGCTGAAATTGTTGGCTCCCGCGGACAAGATTGGCATCTCCTTACTGCAGGTGCGTTCGTCACTATGATTCTTCCGCTGATAGTATTCTTCTCTTTGCAACGATTCTTCGTTCGTGGATTGCTAGCAGGCTC
This sequence comes from Anaerolineales bacterium, assembly GCA_046328875.1. Lineage (GTDB taxonomy): Bacteria > Chloroflexota > Anaerolineae > Anaerolineales > Villigracilaceae > Villigracilis. The sequence continues at coordinate 29,957 of JAXLVS010000001.1, forward strand.
GGTCAAAGGTTAATTTGGAGACAAGTGGACTGGGCAACCAGTCCACTTTTTTTATATGAACAACAATCTCTGGTATAAGAACGCAGTCTTTTATGAAATTTCCGTCCGCGCTTTCAAAGATAGTAATGGCGACGGCCGGGGTGATCTAAAAGGTCTCACTGAAAAACTCGATTATTTGCAAACTCTCGGCGTGGATTGCGTCTGGATTATGCCGATCTACCCTTCACCTCTGCGTGACGATGGCTACGACATTGCAGACTATTACAGCGTAGACTCCGCCTATGGGTCGTTGGACGACCTCAAAGTCTTGATTGAGGCGGCGCATCAGCGTGAGATCCGCATCATCATGGACCTGGTGCTGAATCATACATCAGATGCACATCCCTGGTTTCAGGCATCGCGCACCGACCGCAACTCGCCGTATCGCGATTATTACGTTTGGAGCGATACCGATCAGAAATACAAAGACACGCGCATCATCTTTCTGGATACCGAACCATCCAATTGGACATGGGACGAAAAAACAGGCCAATATTACTGGCATCGCTTTTACGCCAGCCAGCCGGATTTGAATTTTGATAATCCCAAAGTTCAAGAGGAAATGCTCAATGTAGCCCGCTTCTGGCTGGACTTGGGAATTGATGGCTTTCGAGCGGACGCAGTTCCCTACTTGATAGAGCGTGAAGGCACCAACTGCGAGAACCTGCCCGAAACGCACGACTACTTGAAAAAACTGCGCACTTTCATGGATAAGCATTACCCCGGGCGCATTTTGCTTTGCGAAGCGAATCAATATCCCGAAGATGTGCGTCCGTATTTTGGGGATGGCGATGAATTTCACATGGGCTTTCACTTCCCCATCATGCCGCGCATTTACATGGCGCTCAAAAAGGGACGCTACGAAGACATGGCCGAGATCATGCGTCGTACACCTTCCATCCCTGAGAACTGCCAGTGGTGTACTTTCTTGCGTAATCATGATGAACTCACATTGGAAATGGTCACCGAAGAAGAGCGTCAGTGGATGTGGAAGGAATATGCGCCCGAACCGCGTATGAAGCTCAACCTTGGCATACGCCGCCGCCTCGCGCCGCTGCTGGATAATGACAGGCGCAAGATCGAACTTGCAAATTCGATTCTGTTTACCTTGCCTGGTTCGCCAATCATTTACTATGGTGATGAGATCGGCATGGGCGATAATATTAACCTGCCAGACCGTAACGGCGTCCGCACACCCATGCAATGGAATGATTCTCTGAATGCTGGGTTTACAACAGGCAAGCCTTTCTCTGAGCTTGTCACAGGCGAATTGGGATATCAAAACGTGAATGTCGCCAGCCAGATCAATGACCCTGATTCATTGTTCCGTGCCATTAAAAGAATGATCGCTGTTCGTAAAACGCATACAGCTTTTAGCGGTAGCCGCATGGAATGGCTGGAGACGGGGAACTCATCTGTGGCTGTGTATCTCCGACAACATGATGGAAATACGATTCTGGTTCTTAACAACCTTGGTTCTTCTATTGAGACTGTTCAAATACCCAGGGAATATCAAGGGTGTTACTTCAACTTGTTTGCAGGAGAATCTCAGACACTTTCCGAGAATTTCACTATTCAGCCTTATTCTTACGTATGGCTGGAACAATTGAAATAACCGAACTATCCACAACCCCGCTATTTGGAAGTAGAACGGGGAGTCTTAAGGCGAAAGAAACACTAGCTTGCTGGAATAGCTATTAATACTTTTAAGAACAAAATATGATTGATATATACCGTCCAGAATATCACTTTACACCGCCTACCAATTGGATGAATGATCCTAATGGAATGGTGTTCTTTGACGGCGAATATCATCTTTTTTACCAGTACCATCCCCACTCCACAGTTTGGGGACCTATGCACTGGGGGCACGCTGTCAGCACTGACCTCATCCATTGGCAGCATTTGCCGATTGCGCTATACCCAGATGAGATCGGTATGATCTTCTCTGGTAGCGCAGTAGTAGATGTGAATAACACAGCAGGTTTTGGTAAAAATGCCCTCGTTGCTATTTTTACCTACAACAAAGATTACAAAGAATCCCAAAACCTTGCCTACAGCACAGACCGTGGACGCACATGGACGAAATATCCGCATAACCCGGTTGTGCCTGCTCCTGAGCCATTAAGTGATTGTCGTGACCCGAAAGTTTTTTGGCACGAAGATCATTGGGTGATGCTACTTGCTGCAAAGGATCGCGTTTTATTTTTGACCTCCACTGATTTGAAGAACTGGCAACAGAGTGGAAGTTTTGGCGGCGGTTTTGGATCCACCATAGGAGTATGGGAAACACCAGATCTATTTCAGTTGCCCTTAAGGACTGATGGGGAAACTCGCTGGGTGTTGACGGTTGGTGTTGGCGATGGCGGACCTTCAGGCGGTTCAGGGACTCAATACTTCATCGGTTATTTTGATGGAATAACATTTATCTCTGAAAACCAAAGAGATACCATCCTCTGGGCTGATTATGGTGCAGATTATTATGCGCCACAATCTTGGAATAATGAACCGCATGGGCGGCGCATCATGTTTGGCTGGATGAGCAACTGGCAGTACGCCAGAAGCGTCCCATCTGACGGGTGGCGCGGCATGTTCAGTCTGCCTCGTGAGATGGCTCTCACATCAACAATGGAAGGGGTGCGTCTTGTCCAAAGTCCTATTCATGAATTGGAATCTTTGCGAGTTGAAGGGCTACACTGGAAGAATCAAATATTGCAGCCAGGTCAGAATTTGCTCAACGATTTGATCGGAGACGCCTTTGAAATTGTCGCTGAATTTCAAGTGCAGGCACTAACAAACTCGTTTGGCTTTCATATACGTCAAGGTTCGGGAGAACGTACAACGGTTGGATATAACTCCCGATCTCAAAAGGTATTTATAGATCGAACGATCTCTGGACAAAGTGCTTTCCATACAGGCTTTGCTGCTGTCCACTCTGCACACCTTGAGCCGCAAAACGAAGTCGTCTGTCTGCATATCTTTGTAGACCGTTGTTCGGTGGAAGTGTTCGCAAATAACGGTATAGCTGCTATTTCGGATCTTATCTACCCATCCCCACAAAGCTTGGGATTGGAACTCTTTACAGAAGGCAGTGAAATTTTTATCAAGTCGCTCGATGTTTATCCATTAAGTTCATCTACTCCAACCCATATCATACAAGAAGGTAACTTATGAAAAATACTAATCAGCTTTATGGCGGCATCGAAGGTGGTGGAACAAAGTTTGTTTGCGCTGTTGGAACGGGTCCTAATAATGTTCTTGCAGAAGCGCGTTTTCCAACCACCAGCCCCGAAGAGACAATGTCTCAGGCTGTGGAATTTTTTAAGCAGCAGGAAGCCAGCCTTGGCAAGATCGCAGCCATTGGATTTGCTTGCTTCGGTCCGCTCGACCCGAACCCTGATTCAAAAACCTACGGGCATATCCTCCCGACGCCCAAACCAGGCTGGACGAATTCAAATGTTGTTGGATATTTGAACTCAGCATTTGATATTCCTATTGCTTTTGACACGGATGTTAATGGCGCTGCATTGGGCGAGTGGCGTTGGGGCAAGGCGCAGGGTTTAAGTACTTTCATCTACATAACAATTGGCACGGGCATTGGTGGTGGCGCGTATGTGGAAGGAAAACTTTTGCATGGTTTGATCCATCCTGAAATGGGGCATATACCACTCTCGCACGATAATATAAAAGACCCGTATGAAGGCACCTGTCCATTTCATGGAGATTGTTTTGAAGGACTTGCCTCTGGGCCAGCCATTGAAAAACGCTGGGGCGTGCGCGGCGATAAGCTTGGACAAGATCACCCTGCTTGGGACCTTGAAGCAGATTACATCGCTCAGGCATTCGCCAGCTACTCATACACTCTTTCTCCGCAGCGCATTATTCTCGGCGGTGGAGTCGGTTCTGTGCCGCATCTCTTGCCGAAAGTTCAGCAGCGCACGAAGGAATTGATAAATAACTACATTCAATCACCAGTCATCCTTGAAAATATTGAATCCTATATCGTTTCACCAGGGCTTGGGAATCGTTCGGGTATGTTGGGTGCCATTGCACTGGCAGAACAGGCTTTGTTGCGCTTATGATACAGACTGATTCTCTTGAACGCGAAGCACGTAAATCTTTACAGCGCCTTCTGCCGCGTATAGAACAAGCCCTTAAAAAAGATATTGCCAAAGATAAACAAGGCTGGAAACAATTTAATGCGCGCTTGCAAAGGAATTTTCCTGCGCTCTTTAATTTATATGTTGAGATCTACAGCGACCGCTATGATTTCTTTTATCATCTCGAAGATTTACTCATCAGCATCGCACGCTCGTGGTTCGCTCGTCCAGTTGACCTGCGTGAATTGGATGAGACCCGTGAACAGAATCCACTTTGGTTTCAATCGAACCAAATGCTCGGTGGTGTTTGTTATGTGGACCTGTTTGCCGATGACCTTGAGGGCGTGAAATCCAAGATTCCATATTTCAAGGAACTTGGTCTTACCTATCTGCATCTTATGCCGCTCTTCAAAGCTCCCGAAGGTGAGAATGATGGCGGTTACGCGGTGAGTAGTTATCGTGATGTCCATCCTCCGCTCGGTACGATGGAGCAGCTTGCATCGCTTTCCCGCGAGTTTCGTCAGGCGGGCATCAGCCTCGTTGTAGATTTAGTCTTCAACCATACATCAGATGAACATACGTGGGCGGAACAAGCCAAAGCTGGCGATGAAGAATTCATGGATTACTATCGCATCTTCCCCAGCCGTGAAATGCCCAACCGCTATGAGCAGAATCTCAGGGAAATATTTCCTGAGGAACACACGGGCGCATTTACCTTTTTCTCAGACTTGTTCAATGAGGGCGGCTGGGTGTGGACAACGTTCCACAGCTATCAATGGGATTTGAATTATGCCAACCCTGCTGTCTTCAACCGCATGGCAGAGGAAATGTTATTTCTCGCCAATCAAGGCGTGGAAGTCATACGTCTTGATGCGGTTGCTTTCATTTGGAAGCAACTCGGCACGAACTGTGAAAACCTTCCACAGGCACATGCTTTGATAAAGGCTTTCAATGCGATTGCTCGTATTGCATCACCTGCGTTGATCTTCAAATCAGAAGCCATCGTCCATCCTGATGATGTAGTGAAATATATTTCGCCAAACGAATGTCAGATCTCCTACAACCCATTGCTGATGGCCTTGTTGTGGAATACGTTGGCCACGCGTAGAACAGATTTGTTGTCACAGGCATTGGCGACACGTTTCAAGATTCATCCTGAAACTGCATGGGTGAACTACGTCCGAGTTCACGACGACATAGGCTGGACGTTTTCAGATGAGGATGCTGCCAAATTTGGCGTGAATGGCAATGACCATCGCCGCTTCCTCAATGAGTTCTATCGTGGGCGGTTCAATGGCAGTTTTGCCCGCGGACTTCCCTTTCAAGAGAATCCACTTACCGGAGATTGCCGTATCAGCGGTACTTGTGCTTCACTCGCAGGATTGGAAAAAGCCCTTCATGAAGAAGGCGCAAATGAGGTGGAACTTGCAATACGCCGTGTTCTGCTGATTCATGGCGTCATATTAACAGTTGGCGGCATTCCTCTGATTTATTTGGGCGATGAGGTGGGTACGCTTAACGATTACACTTACCGTGATGACCCCGCTCATGAACGTGATAGTCGCTGGGTACATCGTCCACGGACTGATTGGGAGAAATATGCCAGGCAGAATGACGTAAGCACGATCGAAGGACGAGTCTTTCACGGGTTGAAACTGCTGATCGGTTTGCGTAAACAGCATGAGGTTTTCGCAGGAGGCGAGTTGGAAGTCATCCAGACCGAGAATGAGTACGTTCTCGCATTTACCCGCATCCATGCTGGAAAACGCGCGATCATCTTTGCGAATTTTTCTGAACAGCCGCAGACTATTTCAGCGCGCATTATTGAGCAATATGCGCTTCAAAATAAGAACATTTTGCATGGGCAAAGTTCTCTTTCCCCGCAATTCAATCTATGCCTTGAGCCCCTTGATTTTGTAGTGTTTGGATGAAATAAAAAGTTCACACTAATTCGTGACTATGTTTTTAAACAAAGACTCGCCCAAGATATACATCTTGGGCGAGTAACTTTTTCTAGCTTTATCCTGCGATCTTCTTCAGAGCTTCGCCCAGCTTTGCGACTTCATCCAGCGTGTTGTAGTGGACCGCACCCACGCGCACCATTCCGCCTTTGTCTTCCAATCCAAGCCGTTCGGTTACGTTGATGGCGTAGTAGTTGCCATCCCAAACATAGATGTTCTCAGCGGCGAGTTTCTCTGCAACCACGCGCGGATTCATGTCGCCGATGCGGAAGGAGAATGTGGCAATGCGTTCGTCGAGGCGGCGCACGTCAGTGTTGCCATAGATATGAAGTCCGCGAACAGCTTCCAGCGTAGAGAGAAGCGCGCGGCTTAATTCATATTCATACGCGTGGATGGCGGTTGTGGCTTGTTTGAGCAAAAGTTTGCGTCCGCTGTAGCCTTCTTCGCGCAGACCGTCTACATAGCGGCCGCCAAATTCTTTGCCAAGCCATTCAAAATATTCAACTGCACCTAGAATGCCTGCGATGCCTTCATGGTTTTGTGTGCCCGTCTCAAATTTACCAGGTAGGTGATTGGTGGCAGGACGTACTTTGTAGGCGAATAATTTTTCAAGCAGGTCGTGCTTCCCGTACAGGATGCCAGCGTGTGGGCCGAAATACTTATAAGATGAAGAGACGAGAAAATCACAGCCAATTTTTTGCACATCAATACCGCCATGTACAGCGTATTGAACTGCGTCTACATATACGAGCGCGCCTGCGTCGTGCGCCATTTTTGTGATCTTCTCAACAGGGTTGACTGTTCCTAGTGAATTGGATGCATATCCGACAGCCACCAGTTTGGGCTTGCGTTCGAGCGCCTTTTGCAACTCGTCGAGGTTGAGCGTGCCGTCTTCCACATCGAAATTCACCCAACTGATCTTTACACCTTTGTCTTGCGCGGCTAATACCCAAGGCGTGACGTTGGCATCATGATCAAGGCGAGTCAGTATGATCTCATCCCCTTCCTTCCAATCGCGGGAGAGTGAACGGCTCATGTGTAGGGTCAGTGTTGTCATGTTGTTGCCGAAAACAATTTCCTCTGGCGAAGTGGCGTTGTAAAAATCAGCCATTGCGCGATGAGCATCATCGAGCACAGCGTCAGAAGCGATGCTTGTGGCAAATGCGCCTTCATGGTTGGCGTTGTTTTCGATCAGATACTTTGTTATGCGGTCCAGGCTTTGCTTTGCGATCTGTGTCCCGCCTGGGTTGTCAAAGAAAATGGCAGGCCGATCCAAAGATGGAAATTGCTGACGAATGACATCGAGATTTAGTGACATGTGGAAAGACTCCTCAAATGAAATTTTGACACAATAGTTATATACTGAAATTGTACCCCACAGAAAAGGAGAACCTATGTTTGACAAAATTCTATTGGCAGTAGATGGTTCTGAGCACGCGCTTCATGCCGCACGCACCGCCGCCGAAATGGCGCGCACCATGAAGCCAAAAGAATTTCGAATTGTAGTTTCGTACGACATCATCCCCATGTATTTGGGCGAGCCCAATATGCAATTCGCAATTGACAACCGCAAGAAGGATGCTGAGGAAATTCTCCAAAACGCCATCAAGGTAGTTGGAGAGGTTCCCTGTGAGATCCACACCGAGATATTGGAAGGTGACCCTGCCACAGCGATCATTGAAGTGGCGGAGACGCGTAAAAGCGACATCATTGTGATGGGTTCACGCGGGCTTGGTAGGTTGGCTGGCTTGGTATTGGGAAGTACGAGCCAAAAAGTTGTGGCTCACGCTCATTGCCCAGTTTTGATCGTCCGCTAAGCTTCAGTCAGAAAGTTGGGCGCGTTTCTCAGCTTCGATAAATTCTTCAGGGGTGTTTGCGTTCCAAAAACACAAGCCCGATGGGTCGAAAGCCTTCAATTCATCGGCCGATAAAACCCGTACCTTGGCTTGCGGCAACCAGGCACTGACCTTCCATTGATCGGCATTAATGGCGGCTGCAATTGCAGGCAGGCAAGTCTCGCGGCGATACAAGGCATGAAGGGGTTCATAGCCTTCATCTGTTCTTGCGATGACAACATCCGCCTCTTCCTTAACAATGAGCTTGTGTGCGCTTTCAAAGAAGTTTTTACTGGCGAAGGGCATATCACAAGCCGCAATAGCTACAAATGGATGCGAAGCTGAAGCGATCGCAGTATAGAGTCCACCTAATGCGCCGCGCCCAGGTTTCAGGTCAGGGATGAGGGGCAAATTAAGGAATCCATATTCAGTGGGGTGATTCGTCGTTACAATCATTTCATCGGCTATGGGAGCAAGCCTCTCGATCACACGCTGAATGAGTGGACGCCCCAAAAATAATTTGAGCGCCTTATCCTCACCCATGCGGGAGGATTGTCCGCCTGCTTGAATAACCACGGTTAACATGTGTATATTATAGTAGAGATGCGATGAGCGAACTTGCAAAGATTCTCGATGGTTTAACGGTTGAAGGCGAGTTGTACGAAAAGCTGGAAGATAACTCGCTGCGCTGTTTTGCGTGTGGACATCGTTGCTTGATCCGTGAAGGTAAGCGGGGAATTTGTCAGGTGAGATTTAATGAGGGTGGAGTATTGCGTGTGCCGCATGGATATGTGGCTGCGCTGCAAAGTGACCCGATCGAGAAGAAGCCTTTTTCGCACGTGATGCCTGGAACCAATGCGTTGACCTTTGGCATGTTAGGCTGTGATTATCACTGCCCCTATTGCCAGAACTGGCTCACCTCCCAAGCAATGCGCGACCCTAATTCAGACGTTTCGGTGGATTACATTCGTAAGATGACGCCGCATAGGATGGTGCAGATTGCGCAAAGTACGAATGCTTCTGTAGTTGTCTCTTCATATAATGAACCACTCATTACAAGTGAGTGGGCGGTTGCAATTTTCAAAGAAGCAAAGGCAAATGGATTGATGTGTGCTTATGTTTCAAATGGAAATAATACGCCTGAGGTGATGAAATATATCGCTCCTTACTTAGATGCGTACAAGGTTGACTTGAAATGTATGAGCGATACAAATTATCGCAAGCTGGGCGGCACGCTACAACATACATTGGATGGAATCAAACGTGCGCGTGAAGCGGGCTTATGGGTTGAAGTAGTGACTTTGGTGATCCCTGGTTTCAACGATTCAAATGAAGAGTTGTGGGAAGCAGCGCGCTTCCTTGCGGAACAATCCGTTGATATTCCCTGGCATGTGACCGCTTTCCATAAAGATTACAAAATGACCGAGCCCAACAACACGGATGCGAAGACATTAATCCGTGCTGCAGAGATCGGGCGCGAAGCTGGGTTGAGGTATGTATATGCTGGCAATTTACCGGGCACTGTTGGGGAGTATGAAGATACTCATTGTCCAGCGTGCAGTTATCGGTTGGTGAAGAGAAGCGGTTATATCATCCGCGAATACCATATTACTGGGGATGGGAAATGCTCAAATTGTGGTGCGAAAATAGGCGGGGTTTGGCCCAAAAACCCTTCTACAGTAGGGTTAAATGGTATTGGACGTCCAATACCCGTATGGTAGTTTTCTAGTATTGTTGTATAATTTGGGCTGACAGGGAATCAGAGGAGAGAGCTATCTGCTCTATCCCCTTATCCCATATCCAATCTATTTCTCTCTAAGGAGGAGAAACGTGAAAAAGAATCTATACGTTCTATTGTCGCTTCTTGTTCTCGCCAGCGTCGTGCTTGCTGCATGCGGTGGTGGAGCAGCGGCCCCGGCCACTGAAGCGCCCGCTTCTGCAACTGAAGCTCCTGCTGCAGCTACTGAAGCTCCTGTATCTACTGAGCCCAAGATCGCCACTGGCGCTTGGTCACAGGAACCCGATAACATCGTCCCTTACTTCACTCAGATGTCCTATGCCATCTGGATTGCCCAGCTCACCATGGTGGGTCTCGGCGAATGGGATGACAAGGGTAACTTCGTAGCCGAGTTGGCTTCTGATGTTCCTACTGCTGAAAACGGCGGCGTTTCTGCTGATGGTCTCACCATCACTTGGAAACTGCGCGAAGGTTTGAAGTGGTCTGACGGCGAACCCCTGACCTCTGCTGATGTCAAGTTCACTTGGGAAGCCATTATGGATCCCGCCAATGCTCCTCTCAGCCGCGTTGGTTATGACAAGATTGCCAGCATCGACACCCCCGATGATCTGACCGTTGTCATCAAATTCAGCGAACTCTATCCCCCTTGGCAGACTGTCTTTACCCAGGGCCCGAACAACTCTGGCTCCATTTTGCCCAAGCACATTCTTGAAGGCAAGACCGCTCTTGAGAGCGATCCCTTCATTCACCAGCCCACCGTTGGAACTGGCCCGTTCGTTATTACTGATTGGGTTGCTGGCGACCACATGACCCTTGTCCGCAACGACAACTTCTATGGTAGCCGCCCTCTTCTGGATCAGGTCAACATTAAGTTTGTGCCTACCCCTGAAACCGCTCTCGCCGCCCTGCAAACTGGTGACGTAGACTGGTACCCAGATTTCTCTGAAGCTGATATCGAAACCGTTGGCGCTCTCGAACCTGCTGTTCATCTCACCGTGGTTCCTGGTGCTGATTTCGAACACTACTTCTTCAACCTCGGCACAAAAGCCGGTGTAGATGGCAAGGGTGCTGCTGATCAGGATGGCTTCTGCCCATTCAAGGATGTTCGCGTCCGCAAGGCCATTACCCTTGGCATCAACCGCCAAGCTTTCGTTGATAGCCTGCTCGCTGGCAAGACCACTGTTCCCGCCACCCAGTGGCCGAACTCTGCCTGGTCCAACAGCAGCTTGACCCCCGATGCCTATGATGCCGATGCTGCTGCCGCCCTCCTCGAAGAGGCTGGCTACGTTCTCGGTGATGATGGTATCCGCCACGGCGACTGCAATGGCACCGACACCAAGTTGTCCTTCACCTTCGACACTACCGACAAGCAGATCCGCGTGGACATTGCTCTCGCTGTCCAGTCTGACCTCGCCAAGATCGGCGTCGAATTCAAGCCCAATCACTCACCCGCTGGTACCTTCTTCGCTGGTTACACCGACGGTGGTTTGATGCCCACTGGTAACTACCAGATGGCTGGTTACACCACTGGCTTCTACCCCGATCCTATGACCGGTGTTGTTGACAGCTACTCCTGCGGAACCGTTCCGAGCGCTGCTTCTCCCTCTGGCGCCAACAACTACCTCATCTGCGATCCCGCTTTGGATGAGTTGCTTGCCGCTGTGAACGCCACTGCTGATCCTGCTGCCCGCAAGGTCGCTTTGGATGCAGTTCAGAAGTACATCTTCGATCAATATTATGTGATCATGATGTATGCTCGCGCGAACGTGTACGGTTATGTTGACCGCTTCGTACCCGGCCCCTTCGGCTTCTATAGCAACATGAACTGGAACGCCGAACTTTGGGATGTAAAGTAATCTCACGCTGATGTATTGAGAGGCGGGGAGCAATCCCCGCCTCTCTTTTTACACTTCCACAGAACTATTGACGCAATTATTGGCGTGTAGGATACTTGGAAAAATTTCCGCAAGCAGAAGGAGCATTTTATTATGTGGGCTTATATCGCAAGACGCCTTTTACAGGCCCTGTTCACCCTCCTCATTATTACAGTCCTTTGCTTTATATTAACACGCCTGTCTGCTGACCCGTTGGCACAATATGCTACCAATCCACGCATGACGGAAGAGGACAAGGAGGCGCTCCGTGAACGGCTTGGATTGAATGACCCGCTTCCGGTGCAGTATTTCCGCTGGTTGGGTCTTGCCATGCAAGGTGACTTGGGGTATTCCTTCTTTTCCAAGCAGCCAGTTTCAGAAATGATAGGTCAGCGTCTCCCTATGACGTTGAAGTTGATGTTAACCGCCGAGGTGATCACGATCATTGTTGCCTTGATACTGGGCATTACCTCTGCTTTGAGGCAATATTCCTTTCTTGATAATTTAATTACATCCATATCCTTTGTGGGCTTTTCGATGCCGATCTTCTTTATCGCATTGGGCCTGATGCTTATTTTTGCTGTTCAATTCAAAGCGTGGGGGTATCCTTACCTTCCCACAGGCGCGGATATTTGGGACCCGAAAGACCCCATTGAAATGGCTACCCATATGGTTCTTCCGGTCTCTGCCCTTGTGATCATTCTCTCTGCTGGATATGCCCGATTTATCCGTACAAGTATGCTGGAAGTTCTAGGTCAGGATTACATTCGCACAGCACGCGCCAAAGGATTGAGTGGCCGCAGCGTGATCTTCAAACATGCTCTGCGGAACGCAGCCCTGCCGTTGGTAACCATCATTGGTTTGGATATCCCCAACTTGCTGGCTGGTGCGCTTGTTACAGAATCTGTGTATGCGTGGCCAGGCACTGGAAGACTCTTTTGGGAATATGCGCAACGTGGAGATTTCCCAGTCGTATTGGGAATCCTCTTGATGGTTTCAACTGCTGTTGTTTTGATGACCATCGTAACGGATGTGTTGTACACTTTGATCGATCCTCGAATCCGCTTGAGCTAGGGAGACTTATACATGACAGCACAAACTGATACTTTTATTCCTGCCCTTGGTCACGAAGCGATCGCCCCGCCGCTCAGCCCTACCCAGCTTCTTTGGAGACGCTTCCGCAAACATAAAATGGCGATCATTGGATTTGTAGGATTTATCCTCTTATTGGCCTTTATCCTTGTAGGTTCCATCATCATCCCTGAAAAAAAGGCGAATGAAGTCGATTTAGCGGCGCGTCTTAGCCCTCCGACCAGTACGCATTGGATGGGCACAGACAGCACCGGACGCGATATCTTTGCCCGAATCATTTATGGCGGGCAAATATCCCTTCTCGTTGGCGTGTTGGCCGTTGTTATCTCCGTTTCCCTTGGTACATTGGTTGGCGGCGTGGCTGGCTATTTTGGCGGTTGGGTCGACTCTGTTCTTATGCGGTTCACCGAGGCTATCCTTTCCATCCCCCAATTATTTTTACTGATCGTACTAGGAAAATATTTGGGCAAAGATATCCAAACCATCTCCGTTATGGGACGTAGTTTTAGCGGCAGCGTAGGCATTGTTATCGTGGTGATCGGTACCACATCATGGATGGTGCTGGCTCGTATCGTCCGCGCGAATGTGCTCTCGCTTCGCGAAATGGATTATGTCTCTGCTTCCAAGTCTCTTGGCGCAAATAACATGCGTGTTATTTTTAGTCACCTGATCCCAAATACATTCGGTGCCATTATCGTTGCATCTACGCTTGGGTTGGCAGGAGCTATTCTCAACGAGGCGTATGTGTCATTCCTTGGGTTGGGAGTGCAGCCACCAACATCATCATGGGGTAACATGCTTACCAGCGCCCAGTCCTTTATTCAACGTGGCGCGTGGTGGATGTGGGTATTCCCAAGCATCTTCATTATCTTTACGATCTTGTGCATTAACCTTCTTGGTGATGGCTTGCGCGATGCCTTTGATCCGCGCAGTACCCGCCACTTGTAATTTTCTAAAATTAAAAATCAAAGGCCCGTTGGCTATAGCCAACGGGCCTTTTGTTATTTGTAGAACATTCCCCATGCTGCCAAAGCGCCGAAAATGAGGAAAACGATCCCTGCCCCTGTGATGACTTCACGTGTCTCACGCTGGTCCACCAGACTCATTTCAGGTGGCAGACCTGTCACTGCCCAGTGGGGGCCAGCAAACCAGGTGAATATCATGCCGCCCAGCAACCCGCCAACATGCCCCCAGTTATCAATGCCAGGGGATAAGCCTATAAATAAGTTGATGGCGATGATCACTACTGCGTTACTAATTGCTTGTTTTGCCTGCGACCCGAATAACTCACGGTTTTGGTAAAAGAAGATAACTTCTGCACCGATCAATCCGAATATCGCTGTGGATGCGCCAACTGAGTACCCGTTTTCGCCTGTAAAGAGGAATGAAAAAACATTCCCAGTAAAGGCTGCTAGAAAATAGAGGAGTACAAACCGTCCGTGCCCAAAGTGACGCTCCAGCAAGGTGCCAATGGATAAGAGTGCATACATATTAAAGAAAATGTGTGCGACTGAGCCGTGTAGGAATACAGGTGTTATGAATCTCCATAATTCCCACGCGCGAATGGCAGCATTGAAGCGCGCGCCATAAACTTCGAGCCAGTCTAATTCAGAGGCTGCGTACCCCAAGATCCACACACTTGCAATTTGTAAAAAGTATACAACCGCAGTGAATCCGATGATGGCGTAGGTGGCTGTGGGTAGCAGGGATGGTAAGGCGACGCGAACTGTACGAGGTTGAGGTTCAGCTTCGGGCGGGGTAAGAGGCGCTGGTTCGATCATAAAGTCACCTTGCGGTGATGAACTCTTAAATGTTCCGCAGAGATGATGGCGCGCACTTTATCCACAGTATCATCCAAATGAAAATCCTGATTGACGATCACATAATCAAAGGCGTCGAGGCGTTGAAATTCCTTACGTGCTGTGGCAATGCGCAGGGAAAGAGAATCTGCGGTTTCTGTTTTGCGCTCACGCAATCGCCGTTCCAATTCCTCTTCACTTTCACAGGTAATAAAGATTAACAAAGCATCGGGAGCAAGTTTGCGAACCGTTTCAGCGCCTTGCACATCGAGCCTCATGATCACATCTTTCCCGCTTGCTAGCGCTTCGCGCACTTGTGCCTTCGGAATGCCTTTGTAATCTCCATACACAATGGCGTATTCGATCAATTCATTTTCTTCGATCATGTGCGCAAATTCATCTTTTGACAGGAACCAATAATCCCTGCCATGAACCTCGTTCGCGCGCTTTTCCCGCGTGGTGGCGGTGACAACAAAGTGGAAAGGGAAACCGCGCTCGATCATGCGCTGCACAACGGAGTCTTTTCCAACGCCAGATGGGCCTGAAATAACAATGAGCAATGGATCGGGTTTACGAAGTTCGAATGTGTTTGACATTTGAATATTTTACCAAAGTGACGTGTCGCTTCTTCCTTAATTCAAGTTGATTCGAGTACAATGGGCAAGTGCCTACCTATGACTTTGTCTGTTTAGCTTGCGAGAAGCGTTTTGAAGTATTTATGACCTTCAGCGAGTACGGCAGCAAACCCGTATATTGCACGCATTGTGAAAGCGACAAAGTCCGCCGCCGAATGACAAAAGTCCGTATTGCCCGATCAGACGAGAGCCGTCTTGAATCCATGGCGAATGATTTCCCTGGAATGGATGGTCTTGAAGATGATCCTAAAGCTCTCGGACAGATGATGCGAAAACTTGGCGGTGAGACGGGCGAGAACCTGCCTCCAGAATTTGGTGAAGTGGTGGATAGATTGGAAGCAGGCCAAAGCCCTGAGGAAATTGAATCTGCTTTGCCTGATGTAGGCATAGACGATTCAAGCGATAATTAACTCGTTCCAAGCTCCCAGCATTACAGAATAAAAATCTATAGAATTCTATGTTCATATCCCAATCAATGTGAGATTTGGGTATTGTTTCATACTTATATTCATATATAAGGCCTTGAAATCTGCTTGCTTTTACCCAAATTGTCGTGACTTTTGTCATATGCCATATAGTGCAAATTAACTTGTTATTAATCTTTAGAATGCATAGAATTACCATGCAAACGCTAAAGAAGAGATTTACTATATTAATAAGGAGGAGCCACACATTAAGATACGTAAACAGTAAATTTGGTTTCATAACAATCAAAAAGGAGAATGCTACAATGAATTTCAAAAAATTACTTGTTTTAGTAGGCGTCTTGGTCATTGCCGCAGTTGTAATTACGGCATGCAGTACCCCCGGCCCAGTAGGCCCTGCTGGTCCTGCCGGCCCTGCCGGCCCCCAAGGTGAGCCCGGCCCTGCCCCCGCCGCAACTGACCTAACTTGTACTCAGTGCCACAACGACACAAACATCATCGCTGGCAAAGAGAATTCCTGGGCGAATTCTGTCCACGGCGCAAGTGAAGATGTGTTCCCTGGAACCACCGTCAATGAGTATGCAGGTGGACGCCCAAGTTGTAATGGCTGTCACTCCGGCAGCGGTTTCAGTGACCGTGTTGCTCAGGGTGTCTTGACTGCTGATATCAAGACTGCTGACCCGAACCCCAGCCACATCGATTGCCGCGCTTGCCATCAGGTTCACACAACCTATACCGATGCAGATTGGGCTTTGGAGACTACTGCTGCTTATAAGTTCGAAGCTATTGATGCAACATTCGATGGCGGCAACGGTAACCTGTGCGCTAACTGCCATCAGACCCGCGTTGCATTCCCAGCTGCCACAGATGGTATTGTGAAAGTTGATAGCACCCATTGGGGTGGTCATCATGGCCCAGAAGCTCCGATGCTCCTCGGTGTTGGTGGTGCTGGTGGCGTTGAAGGCAAACCCAGTGCACATTACACCAAGGTTGAAGACACCTGCGTAGGTTGCCATATGGGCGGCTCAGGACCTGATGCCTTCCACGGCTTCATGCCAACAGTTGCGACATGCCAGGAATGCCATTCTGACGCCAAGAACTTTGATGTCAATGGCAAGCAGACCGAGATCAAAGCCAAACTCGAAGAGGTTAAGGCTGCTTTGATCGCAAAGGGACTTATGGATAAAGACGGCGTGATCGTCCCCGGCGATTATCCTGAAGCTCAGGCTGCTGCATTGTGGAACTACCTCTTGGTTGAAGAAGACAAGAGCGAAGGCGTTCACAATATGGAATATGCTACTGCCTTGTTAGACCAGGCCTTGGCTGCGCTGAAGTAATCTGCTCGAAATAAGTTGTAATTGAACATGTCCCATCCTGAATTTCAGGGTGGGACATGTTTCATATGTGCATTAAATGACTTCACGTAGGAACTTTAAAGAAGATATATGTCGTGCGATATATATAATTAAAACTGAACAGGTTTTGGGGGCATTCCAGAGTGAACTTTAATATATCTGTCTAAGCAATTCAGCTTCTTATCCCCAATTTATCTATGTGACAAATGTAATACGATTATGGTAGATTTTTATCTTGTGAAGATTAGTGTAATATCATAAAATAAAATCCGTATTGTCCAATTACTTCAACGATATCTATATTTAAGTAGATAGATGAGTTAATGCAAATAGGTAAGAAGTAAAGAGATTATCGCTTAACCTTTCACAAAGGAGAATGCTACAATGAATTTTAAGAAAATGCTCGTTTTAGTTGGTGCATTGGTTCTTTTTGGCGCAGTTCTTGCAGCTTGCAGTTCTGCGGCCACTACACCCACTGCGGCAGCAACAGAAGCCCCTGTTGCGCCAATCCCAGAGACTCCATATCTGGCTGAGTGGCAAGGCTCTGCCCATGCCAATGTGGCGGATGAACCTTTCCGCCATTGGGACGATGCCGCTGAGAACCCTGACGGCGTGCCCGCCACCTGTGCCAAGTGCCATACTACTTTTGGTTACCAGGATTACCTTGGTTTAGACGGCTCTGAAGCTAACAAGGTGGATGCCGCAGTTCCTTCAGCAGATGCCCAAGGTATTCAGTGCGTAGCCTGCCACAATGCTGGCACCATTTCCAAGACAACAGTGATCTTTCCTTCTGGTGTAGAAATCAAAGCTGGTGATGATGTCCGTTGTATGGAATGCCATCAGGGGCGTGAGTCCAAGGTCAGTATTGATGCGGCCGTTGCACTCTTTGGCGAAAATGTTGACCCTGATAAAGTACCCGCACCTGTTAAAGACGATGCTGGCAAAGATGTCACTCTTGGTTTTAAAAACGTTCATTATTATGCCGCAGCTGCCACTCTTTATGGCAGCATGACTCATGGCGGTTATGAATATGATGGCAATACCTATGATTCCAAGAATACCCATGTTGCAGGTTACGACTCCTGCACTGGCTGTCACAATCCCCACACCCTTGAGGTGAAGGTCGATCAATGCGCCATGTGCCACGAAGATGTTGCTACGGTGGAGGACCTCAAGAACGTACGTATGGTCTCTTCCTCACCTGACTATGATGGTGATGGCAATGTTGAAGAAGGCATGTACTATGAGATCCAAGGCCTACAGGAAAAACTGCTGGCTGAGATCCAGAGCTATGCTACAAAGACCGCTGGCGCTGACATTAGCTATGACGCAGAGACCTACCCATACTTCATGGGTACTGATGGAAAAGCTTATCCGAACTGGACTCCTCGCCTGCTCAAAGCTGCTTATAACTATCAGGTTTCTATCAAGGACCCTGGTGCGTTTGCTCATGGCAACAAGTACATTGTTCAATTGCTTTTCGACTCGATTGCTGACCTAGGTGGTGACACCAGCGCTCTCGCTCGTACTGATGCGGGTCACTTTGCTGGCGATACCATGCCTTTCCGCGATTGGGACAGTGAAGATTACACCGTTCCCTATCGCTGTGCCAAGTGCCACAGTGCCGGTGGTTTACCTGAGTTCCTTTCCAGTGGCGGCACAGTTGTTGTTGACGGTAAGGGAAACACTATTACTACAGGTGTTAGCCCGCAACATTCTGCCAATGGCTTTATGTGCACCACCTGCCATAACGAAGCCTCCTTCCCAGATCGATATGAAGTTGCGTCGGTTGTCTTCCCAAGTGGCGCTACAGTCAGCTTCGGTGGAAAAGATGCGGACGGAAACTTTGTGGCCGACGACTCCAACCTCTGTATCGAATGCCATCAAGGACGTGAATCTACGCTCAGTGTGAACAACGCCCTCAAGGGTAAGGATGCTGATGTTGTTGATCCTAAGATCAATTTCAAGAACATTCATTATCTTGGCGCTGGAGCAACTCTTTTTGGTAACGATGTAAAAGGTGCTTATCAGTACGATGGCAAGGAGTATCTTGGTAAGAACTTGCACGCCAGCAAAAATGGCAGCATGAATAAATGCAAGGATTGTCACGATGTTCATGCTCTCGAGCCCAAAGTTGAAGACTGCGACACTTGCCATGACACTAAGGACCCCACAACCATCCGCAAGAGTGAAATTGACTTCGACGGTGATGGCAATGTGACCGAAGGTATCTACGGCGAAGTGCAGACCATGTCTGAGGCTCTCTATGCCGAGATCCAGAAGTATGCTGAGGCCAACTCTGTGGCTATCGTTTATGACGCTGGAAGCAACCCCTATTTCTTTGTTGATGCTGACAAAGATGGCAAGCCTGATACTAATGACAAGGGCAAGATTGCTTACAATGGCAACTGGACTCCTCGCTTGCTGAGGGCTGCCTTCAACTATCAATACAGTCAGAAGGATCCAGGCGCTTATGTCCACAATCCGAAATATGTTATGCAATTCTTGTATGATTCGATTGAGGATCTGGGTGGTGACGTGAGTAAGTACACACGTCCAGAAATTCCTGCTCCTGCTGAGTAAGATGAGAATGTAGTAAAAAATGACGGGTGTGCGCTTTGCACATCCGTCATTTTTTTAATACTCGGACAAAAGAGGGTGATATGACATTTATTGTCCGAGTTTGTGACAGTTTGCACTTACTCATGTAGTTGTTAACAAGTAATATCATCTTTGAAAGAATCCTTTTGTTTGCACGGAGATTGTGAACAATGAAACTCAATAAAAAAATGTTTTTTTATACTGGACTGTTTAGCCTTTTTGTGGTCCTTGCTGCTTTGGTCTTTTTACCATCCCATAAGGCCTTTGCAACAGAACCTCCAAAACAAGATCTAAAAGAATGTCTGGATTGTCATGACCAAGAGGCTAAGTTGTGGGAGAACAGCCACCATAAAGAGTCAAATGTTAGCTGCGTTGTTTGCCATAAGCTGGCAGATAGCACTGGTGAACATCCGGACTCTGCCAAATATACGGTTGAAAGCCAGGAGACCACATGTCTAGTTTGCCATGCGGAAGTTGTCGGTGAGAATATCGCTGGCCAATTGGCGATCAGTAAACATGGTGAAGTTGGTTTGACTTGTATCAGCTGCCACGAGCAGCACTCGCAAGGCTTGAAGCTTTCCGAGGGATCACGTACAGTTTGCGAGAACTGCCACAAGAGTGAGACAAAGAGTATGCTCAAGTCAACTCACTTTGCTGCAGGGTTAAGCTGTGTCAACTGCCACATGGGAAAAGATAAGAACCATACCCTTGTAGTTGCTGTAGCTACTTGTGATGAATGCCATACTGATTTACACGAATCAAAACGCATGCTGGATGCTGGGTTGGAAGTGAAAGTAATGGACCAACCCGAAGCTATGGCAGAGATTACACCTGCACCTGCTGAAACAGAAACAGTTACTGCGCCCGTCACAGGTGGTGTTCACATGCCCTCGTGGACTCTTGTATTTGCAGGCATGCTCATCGGCGGCATTATTTCATGGGCACTTGTTGGTAAGGATCCCGGCAAACCCTCAAACGGCGAATAGCCCCGTTGGTTTTACCGAACATAATGGAGGCTGATTATGAGCGAACTTGAAAAGGAACAACCTACCGCCGAAGAAAAGGCGACATCCCGAAGAGATTTTATTAAGCTCGCGGGTGCGTTGGCGGGGGCTGCTGGTGTAACGAAGCTTTTTATGGGTAGTGCAACGACTGCTCGTGCTTCGTCCGGCGGCGAAGAAGGTACAGGGCGTAAGTGGGGTATGTTGATTGATATCAACCTGTGCATTGGTTGCCAGTACTGTACTTTCTCTTGCGAGGCAATCAATAACCTTGCAGATGATATGCGCTATTGTGTTGTCACTACGGAAACGACTCAATCGGGGGATGAGTTCTTCCTCTCACGTCCTTGTATGCATTGCGATGAAGCACCTTGTGTGCATGTTTGCCCGGTTGGCGCAACATACAAACGATCTGACGGAATTGTTGCGATGGACTATGACCGTTGTATCGGTTGCCGTTACTGTCAGGTTGCGTGCCCTTATGATGCGCGCGTCTTTAACTGGAGAGAACCCATTGCTCTGAGCCCACAGTCCCCCGACTTTGGTTATCAGGAAGTTCCCAATCGCCCGCGAGGCGTGGTGGAAAAATGTACTTTCTGCTCGCATCGAATTGATGCAGGCTTGGAGCGCGGTCTTGTCCCAGGTGTGGATACTCAGGCAACTCCTGCATGTGTAGTAGCATGCCCCACTAATGCTCGCATTTTTGGCGATATGAGCGATCCTCAAAGCCCAGTCTCTGTTGCGCTTTCACAGGCGAAGACAACCATGCGCTTGCGTGAAGAGCTTAGTACTGAGCCTCGTGTGTACTATATTCCTCCCCAGATCGATAATCGTTTTCAAGGGAGCTAGGTATGCAAACAACTATAAATTACCCAAAACTTCGTTTTGGAAACAAGTATGTTGACATCTTCCCATATTGGATTGGCCTTTTGTTGGCAGGCGTTCTCTTTGGGCTGGTAGGTGTATTTTTTGTCCTTCGAGATGGTTTGCAAGTTACAGGCCTTTCGAACAAAGTTCCTTGGGGCTTGTGGATTTCCATCGACCTTTCCTCTATCTCATTGGGTGGCTCCGCGTTTGTCTTTGGAGTCATTGTATATCTTTTGCGCCTCAAAAGATTTGAAGTGATCGGTAAGTTGGCAGTACTGCTTGGCTTCCTTGGATATTCCACAGCGGGTATGGTCTTGCTGTTCGATCTTGGTCAACCGTTCCGCTTTTGGCACCCAATCGTATTCTGGCAGCCACACTCCCTTCTTTGGGAAGTTACCATGTGTGTGGTGTTGTATTTGACCGTTCTTGTTGCGGAACTCATTCCTGTTATCGTCGAGCTTCCGTTTTTCGAAGGTCATGCGCTGCATGAAAAATATCCTATCATCAAGAAAACCGTGGCGTTTGCAAAGTGGCTAAGCCATTGGCTTCATAAGGCTGGACCAATTCTTGCAGTCGTTGGTTTGACTCTCTCTCTGTTGCATCAGGCTTCACTTGGCGCCACTTATTCGGTCCTGTTTGGACGCGGTGTATGGTTCAACCAAAGTGCTCCAGTTCAGTTCGTCTTTTCTGCCATGAGCGGCGGCATTGCGCTTTTATTCTTCATGGGCACGCTCGTTTTTCGTGTGATGCGCCCTGGAATGGTTAGCGATGATGCTTTGTATGATGTGGCTCGCCTTGCTGGCGGTATTACGCTATTGCTAACCTATCTTCGCTTATGGGATTGGGCTGTCACCAATTACTACTCCTTTGACCGTAACATTACATTACAAACCGAAGCTTTGAATGCAGTGGCTCCCTATTCACTTGCATTCTGGCTTGGTCAAGCACTTCTACCTGCGATAGCGGGATCAATTCTACTCTCCGCGAAATCTGTAAAGAATTTCAGATATCTAATGGCAGTCTCGGTCATCCCCATCTTCGCGGCCATCCTGACCCGTTGGAACTACAACTTTGCTGGCCTGATCGCCACCTCGACGTATGATCCATACACACCGATCATTCGCATCAGTTCCTACACCCCAACCTGGGTGGAATTTGCTGTGGCTACTCTTGTAATTTCATATTGGTTGTTGGCCTTCAGTTTTGCAGCGCGCTTTCTACCGTTCCAAAGCAAGCACGCGGAACATTAACTCCCTTTTACACACAAAAATCCCCAAGCAAGGAGCCTTGCTTGGGGATTTTTTATAGAGATTCAATAAGATGAATATCCCACAATTTACATGACATATATCAAGTTACGACTCCAATATAATTGGAGTTATACTTGTGCAAAATTATTCAGATAGACTATGTTTATTGAGCTAATAACTATATAAAAGTATTGCCTATTTTTGTAATAACAGATTTTTTTCTTGTTGTTGCAAACTCCCTAGCTCTACATTAGAATCAAGCGCAAACCGTTCGTTCGAATTTTCGTCGGTGGTTTGCGATTTCCATTAAACACACGCAATAGCCAAAGAATGGAGCACAAATGAAATTAGGTGAACGAATAAAAAGATTCTTCTACCCTGAAGTGGGCTCTCCGCGCTGGATGTTTTTCCTCCCGTATGTTGTATTGATCATTCTATTTATAGCTGTTGGCTTTGGTGGCATTCATACGTGGGAATACACTAATTCGCCAGTTTTCTGCGGTACGGCATGCCATACAATGCCTCCACAAGACACAGCTTATAAGCAATCACCACATGCCAATGTTACTTGTGAGGAGTGCCATATTGGTCGTGCATCGTTCTTGGATCAGGCGATGCGAAAGACACAAGGTATCAAGGAAACCTATTATGAGGTATTCAAACTTTATGAATACCCCATCCGTGCAAAGGCGCTACGCCCTTCTTTGGACACATGCGAAAAATGCCATCGCCCTGAGACATTCTCCGATGACAGCTTGCGCAAGATCAGTCACTTTGCAAGTGACCGTGAGAACACAGCCAGCAGCACATATCTTATTATGAAAACAGGTGGTGGGGACGCCCGTGAGGGTAATGCCCGCGGTATTCACTGGCACATCACCAGCAAGGTTCTTTATTATTCGGATGATGAGCTTAACCAGACCATCCCGTATGTGCGCGTATATAACGATGACGGCACGTTTACCGAATATACGGATATTGAATCTGGTTTTGACCCTTCCACAATTGACGAGAGCAAGCTCAAGCAGATGGACTGTGTCACCTGCCATAACCGTGTGACTCATAACTTCAAACAGCCTGCAAGATCAGTAGACGAATCGATGGCTAACGGTTTGATCGACCCGTCGATCCCATTGATTCACCAAAAGGCAGTGGCTGTGTTGTCAACACAATATGCCAGCCGCGACGAAGCTGTGAAAGCTATTGCTGCAATTGAAGAAGACTATAAAAGAAATCTCTTTGATTACTACAGCCAGAATGGCCAGGCGATCAAGAATGCTGTTGCTGAGATCCTGGCTATTTATGATCGAACTGTGTTCCAGGAACAGAAGATCGATTGGATAACGTACCCGAACAACCTTGGCCACATTGATTCTCCAGGGTGTTTCCGTTGTCATGATGGCAAGCATCTCAACGCGAATAATGAAGCGGTCCGTCTTGAATGCAATATTTGTCATGCTGTTCCAGTAGTAGCTGGTGCGGACGACTTCGTCACCAAGATCGAGGTTGGTAGCGGCCCTGAGCCTGAGACCCATAAGCACCCGAACTGGATATCAATGCACAATCAGGCGATTGGCCCATCTTGTTCGAATTGCCATGATACAAAAGATCCAGGCGGCACGAGCAACACTTCGTTCTGTTCTAACAGCGCCTGCCACGGCAACGTATTCACCTTTGCAGGCTTTGATGCGCCCGCTTTACGTGAGATTATCAAGAGCCAGTTGCCTCCGCCAGAACCTGAACTGACAGTTCCGACATTGACAGGTGACCCAACCTACGAAAATTACATTGGCATCCTCTTCACCGTCAATTGCACAGGCTGCCATACTGAAGGTGATGCAGCTCCGAAGTCGCTTGACCTTTCCACATACTCTTCTGTCATGAAGGGTGGTGAGGATGGTGCGGTAATCGTGCCTGGCGATTCGGCGAACAGCCTCCTGATTAAGATACAGAATACGGATCACTTCGCCAACTTTACACCAGATGAATTGAACAATGTCATCAAGTGGATTGACGCTGGCGCACCAGAAAAATAGGTTCATCTAGTAATAACAAAAAGAGCCACCCAAACGGGTGGCTCTTTTTTATTGTTGAAATGATTATTCTTCCTGATGCCTCAATCTTGCACCGCAGACACGGCAGAAGCGGTCACCAGCTTTTGCTCGTGCTCCACATTGTGGACAATAGGCGTCTTCGCCGCTCTCTTCGCTCTCTGCATGAGAGTGCGATCTGCGCCTTGAGGATTTTGGAGATTTACTGCGCCCTGCCTGCCAGTAATACACAATGCCTCCGATGATCAGCACAACTCCGAACCCGCCGATGATGTAGGGTAGAGAATTATTCAAAGAGACACGTCCTGTTGTGTTTTCATCTACTGGGGCGGCAGGTTGAATACCATCGGCTGGGGCAGCCAATGTGTCAGTTGTTTTGTCGTAGCTAAGGTTTAATGTGAACTGTTCACCGTTTGCGAGTTGGACAACACCGCTATCGTAATAATTGCTTCCGTTTTGCTGGGAAATAGATTCGTAGTTGGGCTCCATCGTGAAAGCGGTAACATCAACGGGCTCCAGAACCATCACATTAAATGCATCTACTGGGTAGGAGCCATCCCACAGATAAGAAAAGACGCGCTTGTTCCCGTTGAATGTGAGCGGCTGATAATATTCAAAGCGATAGACAGAACTTTGGCTGATCGTTATGGTAAAGGTCTGCCATTCGCCAGCATCCTTCGGACCATCAAACACGGCGTTTATGAAGCCGCCATCGGATGCCACGGTTGCCACTGCGATCAAATTGGCATCCTTTGGGATTTTGAATGTAAGCTTGGTGGGTAGTGCTGTTGTAGCAGTCAATTGAAAATCTGCGATCACCAGCATGCTGGGCTGGTCATATTCAGGCCAGAGCTGCACGGTCATGCTGGCAATAGTGACATCGTTTTGTGCTGAAACAAAAGAGGGAAAAACGAACATGATCCCAAGTACCAGGATCAAGAATAACTTACGCATGGGAATACCTCCAAACGGTAAATTTTTTCTTTATCTTACCATGTGGTTTTTGGGAAATGCAAAATCGATGTCACCGAGTAATGCCGATAAAAGTCACCCTTTTTATACGAACATTACATTGCCCGCACCAGCTGCCAGCAGGCGCGATTGTACGGGGTTTTAATCCCATGTTTCTGCCCGCGCATGGTCACCGCGCCACAAATGGCGTCAATTTCCGTCTTGGCGCCGCGCCGCACATCCTGAAACATAGACGACATATTCGATGCGGTTTTGCGCGCCACATCTTCTGCGGCATCCACGGGGTTGCTGAACGGCAAATGCACATGTTCGGCTTTTGCAACTTCTGCGGTCTCGCGTGCAAGTGCGGACATGACTTTGCGGGCCAATGGACGTGACAACAATTCACCGTTCGGGATTCGCAGTAGTGCGGTCAATGGATTAATGGCTGCGTTGATAACCAACTTGCCCCACACAAGCGACTTGGCATCATCCACAATTTGCAAATTGAAATTAGAGGAACGAAGAGCCGCCTCAAGCGGACCGAGCGCCTGATTCTGTTCCAAGGAGATGACTCCTTCGCCGCCCATTTTTACAAGCCCAGGCCCAACGAGAGTCGCTCCAGTGGTGGTGATGCCCAATGAAACCCGAGCAGTTCCCAGATCACGAATGAGCGTTTCTTTGTTTCCGATCCCATTTTGTAAAGTGATCGCCAATCCATCATCTGCAAGTGATTCTCTTAACTGTCGTGCTGCGCGTTCTGTCTGCCAGGATTTGACGAGTACCAATGCGTGTTTTGCACCGCTTACTTCACGAGAATCATCTGTGGCATGGACTTTGTAAGCGTGTTCTTTTCCGTTTGTATCCACAATGCGTGCGCCGTTTTCTTGCAGCGCTTTTAACCCATTCTTCCACGTGCCAAGCATGGACACAGAGTGCCCCGCTTCGCTCAAGCGTGCTGCGAAAAGGGTTGCCAATGCGCCAGTGCCAACCAATAAGATGGAATTTTCTTTCATCGCATTTTCTCCAAAGAGTTGGGGTGTAAAGCACTCAAGCGTATAAATTCTTCCCACTCTTCATCCGTCATTTCGACTGTGTGTTCCACTGCAGGGAAGCGCCTGCTCTCGACGTCTTGGATGTAATCGGTAAAGGCTTTATTCATCTCTTCGTGAAGGTTTGCATATTGTTTGACGAACTTGGGTGTGAAGCGCTCGAACATGCCCAGCAGGTCGTGTGTGACGAGAACCTGACCGTCACAGCCTGCACCTGCGCCAATGCCAATGGTGGGAATTGAAATTTGTTTGGAGATATATTCCGCCAGCCGTGCAGGGACAGACTCAAGTACAAGGCTGAATGCACCCGCATCTTCGAGAGTCTTTGCATCTTCCAATAAACGTTTCGCTGCGCTGGCGGTTTTTCCCTGTGCGCGGAACCCGCCAAGCTGATGCACAGATTGCGGCGTGAGGCCGAGATGCCCCATAACGGGAATGCCCGCGCCTACGATGGCACGGACGGCATCTGCCCGCTCACGCCCACCTTCGAGTTTGACTGCGTCCATGCCGCCGCTTTGCAAAAAGCGCCCTGCATTGCGAACGGCATCTTCTACAGAGACTTGGTATGACATGAAAGGCAAATCACCGACGAGCAGCGCAGACTTGGCTCCACGAGCCACAGCGCGGGCGTGATGCAGCATTTCGTCCATGGTGACGGGAAGGGTGTTTTCATAGCCGAGCACTACCATTGCAAGCGAATCGCCGACGAGAATGGAATCGACGCCTGCCTTGTCCATTGCCATTGCAGTGGGGTAGTCGTAAGCAGTTAACATAGTAATGGCCTCGCCGCGTTCCTTCTTTTGACGGAACGTGAGCGTGGTCACTTTTTTACGCGAAGCGTGTGTTTGTGACGTGTTGGTAGAAATTGTTGTCGTTGACAAGGTACCCTCCGATAAAGGTAGAGTCCGGGTAGCGCGCTGTCACCCTTGTATGCACGCGATTTCGGTTGTTGGGATTTTTTCCGTCACGTTCCATTGGATACGTGCGGTGAAGCTATTATGACATAAATAGATGGATTTGGGTATTAAAAATTTGTCTGAAAAGCTCCGACCAATTTTGGCTAAATATTTGATGTAACGCAAACAGTTTGGGCATTTGATATACTGTGAAGATGATCATCGAATTCGAAGGCGTAATCTTTTATTGGCGCGGTCCAGCTCCTTTTCTCTTTGTTGCTGTTCCTGAAGAGCCTAGCCGTGAAATAAAGGCGATCTCGGCCAGTGTTACGTATGGCTGGGGTGTGATCCCTGTCCACGTGCGGGTTGGTAAGACGGAATGGAAGACCTCCCTGTTTCCAAAAGATGGTCGCTATCTTGTGCCTATTAAGATGATCGTCCAAAAGTCAGAAAATCTTAAGGTAGATGACCGTGTAGTGATACGGCTTGAAATTGAGTTGTAAATCCGAATTGTATGAAAATATAAATATAAAAAACGAGTTGTGAATTTCTACAACTCGTTTTTTATTTCTCACAACTTATTGCTTTTCAACTTTTACCGAATTACGCTTTTCCCAATACCATTGCCAACAGTGCCATTCTTACATACAACCCATATTCCATCTGGCGGAAATAGGCGGCGCGGGGATCATCATCAAAATCGGTTGAGATCTCTCCCACGCGTGGAAGGGGATGCATGACCGCCATTTCTTTCTTTGCGGCCTTCATAATTTCAGGATCGATCACATACGCGCCTTTGACTTTTTCGTAATCAGCGGGGTCTTCAAAGCGTTCTTTTTGTACACGAGTTACATACAAAATATCAGTTTCTGGTAAAACTTTTTCAAGCGATGAATATTCAGCCTGTGGTACGTTTTTGGCGGCGACTTCTTCCATTACTTCTTTGGGCATCTTTAAAATGTCGGGTGAGACATAGTTTAATTTGATATTGCTGAACTGAGAAAGCAAGCGCGCCAACGAGTGAACGGTGCGGCCATATTTTAAGTCACCGAGCATGGTTACGGTCAGGTTGTCGAGGCGTCCGATCTCTTCCATGATAGTGAAGGTATCCAGCAGCGCCTGAGTGGGATGTTCCCCTACGCCATCACCTGCGTTGATGACTGGTTTTTTCGCAGCCTTGGCTGCGATTGCGGCAGAGCCTGTTTCAGGATGTCGTAAAACGATTACGTCTGCGTAGCATTCCAATGTACGGATGGTGTCTGGAAGGCTTTCGCCTTTGGATACAGATGAATATTTCACTTCACTGATCGGGATTACTGACCCACCAAGACGTTCCATCGCTGCAGTGAATGATGAAGAGGTTCTTGTGGAGGGCTCGTAAAAAAGATTCGCTAAAATTTTTCCTTTGAGTAGGTCAAAAGTTCCCACGCGCTCGACCATGCCGCGCATTTCATGTGCGACGCCGAATACATATTCCAGATCATTGCGGTTGAACTGTTTTACAGACAGAATGTCTTTTCCGTACCAGTCAGCGTTCTTGTTTTCGCCGAAAGGCAGGTGTGGGGATGATGATTGAGTTGGCATACGTTTAGTCTCCTTTGAATGTTTGCCGTCATTGCGAAGGCAGATAAAATTTTTTATAAAAAACTTCCGAAGCCTTAAGACTTCGGAAGTTGTGTTGACTATACTCCTGCAAATGCGTCCAATCCGTTTTCGGTAGCGATCTCGTCGAGTGCGGCTTCAATATCGTCAATGAAATGA
This sequence comes from Anaerolineales bacterium, assembly GCA_046328875.1. GTDB lineage: Bacteria > Chloroflexota > Anaerolineae > Anaerolineales > Villigracilaceae > Villigracilis. The sequence goes on from JAXLVS010000001.1 coordinate 59,240, forward strand.
TCGAGGCCCTCCACTCGTTCAGCAAAGCCATCTCCTAATAGACCTAACTCGTTGCATGCATTTTGCCAGAATTGGAAATGGTCGCCAGATAATACTTCAGCGGAGAGAGTCCAAGTGTGTAGGAGCGGCCAGAGCGCGGAAAGAGGCGTATCGCCTTCCAGCAAGGCTTTGATGGCTTTCTCGTAATAGTTCAAGCGCGCGGGGTGGATGCGCGCATCTACATCTGCTTTATCGCAGGCAAGTTTGTACGCTTCCTTCCAATCCGCAGCCCAGAGTTTTATTTTTTCTGCATTTGCATTGCCTGCGCCAATAAGGTTGTAGGCGGTGGCAACCATCTCAGGCTTTTGGGCGGCTTCGGCACGGGCAGGGAATTCGAGCAGCAGCCTGCGTTCGTGAATTGGAGAGCCGCTGATTTCAGCCACGGTATTGATCGCATGGAAAAGGGACTTCATATACTTTCGGATTTCTTTTGGCCCAACTGGCCCGTCATGCTCAGTAAGGTCCATCCAAATGCCGCGTCCGTGAGAGAGCATGGTGCGGCAGCGTTGCAGCATCAGTGGCGGCTGTTCAAATTCGAAACCAGCCCGCAGACTAGCTTGCACGAAGTCGAAGAATTTTTCGCGTTCGTACAACAGCATGGGGGCGTACATTTCAAAGCCAAGCCAGGGATCGCCACGCAACTCACGCGGTGACTTGAATTCATCCTTTGCGCGGCGGCTAATATCAAGGTGAAAGTCTGGGGTGAGTTTTACAAACTCGCGCGTTTTGGCGGGCAGGTTTTTATAAACGAAGACCAGATCAATATCAGCTGTGCCGCCGAGCATGGGCTCTGCGCTGAGCAGGGAGCCTGTCAGGTAGGCGGCAATGATCTCTGGATCGTTGTACGCCCGTTCCTGGGTGGTCTCTTTTGCAATGCGGATGAGTGAATCACGTGTGACGCGCATAAGTTCCTGCTATTCTAATGGCAAACTTGGTTGAAACGGATTCAGATTCAAAGTCTCGCGGATGCGATTTTCTATCAGCTTGAGATGCTCTGTGTTGTGAATGATGTCCAGTTCGTTCGTGTTGATCTTCAAAATGGGCGTATGGTCGAAAGGCTTGGAAAAGAACTCCTCATACGCCAGGTTCAGTTCATGGATGTAAGCGCGTTCCATCTGTCTTTCATACGGCCTGTCGCGAAAGGCAATGCGGTTCATCAGCGTATCGGTGCTGGCCTGCAAATAAACCAGCAAGTCGGGCTTGGGGATCTTTTCGCCAAGCGCTTCATGTACCTTGTGGTACATATCCAGCTCGTCGCCCTTCAAGTTGATGCCTGCAAAGAGCGCATCTTTCGCAAAGGTGTAATCGGCGATCAGGTTTTTATTGTCTGCAAGAATTTTCGGGACGTTGTTATTCTGTTGATGATAACGGCTTAGCAAAAAGAAAATTTGAGTTTGAAATGCATATCTTGCGCGGTCTGCGTAAAAATCGGAAAGGAACGGATTCTCTTCAAAGATCTCCAGCAGTACTTCCGCTTCGAATGGCTGTTGCAAGAGGCGAGCCAGCGTGGTCTTCCCAACGCCGATCACCCCTTCGATGGCTATGTACATGAAATAAAAGCTCCCTGAATAGTGTAAAGCAAGGATACCATAATTTGGGTGACAGTTACTTTCGTAAAGCGGGTGACTGTCACCTGTTTGGAAGTTATAATTTCAACCATGACTCGCATTTGTATCACGCCTTTTGTGCAGGGGACTGGCGGCATGGCGTCTTTCCGCTTGAAATTTGAACAGGGATTAAAGTCCCGTGGCGTTGACGTGACTTATGATCTTTCCGCCACCGCTGATGCAGTTCTCGTCATCGCAGGCACTCGCTTCTTACTTGACCTGAACAGGGCTCGCCAACGGGGCATTCGCGTCGTCCAAAGGTTGGACGGCGTCAACTGGGTGCAGCGTGTGAAATGGTCGGGCGTGAAATACAGTGTCCGTGCCGAGTATGGGAATTTCATGCTCTCGTTAATTCGCAATCGTTTTGCGGATAGGGTCATCTATCAAAGCCAATTCATCCGCAAATGGTGGGAAGATTGGTATGGCTTGGCGAAAGTACCAGCCACTGTCATCATCAACGGCGTGGATTTGAACACCTACACTCCCGAAGGTAAAAGCGAACGTCCCACAGATCGTTATCGAATGCTGTTGCTGGAAGGCAGTCTCGCACGTGGATTGAATTCAGGATTGTTTCATGCGGTCTCTGTGGCAGAAAAACTATCTGCAAAATTTCCAATGGAAGTTGTAGTGGCAGGGACGGTGGACGAAGTCACAAAACGAAATTTGCAAAGCAAAGTTCCCATCAAATTTCTTGGAACCGTTCCTCGTATAGAGATTCCCAAGCTCGCACGCTCCTCTCACTTGATGTATTGTGCCGAAGTCAACCCGCCTTGCCCGAACTCTGTCATTGAAGCCATGGCCTGCGGATTACCCGTCATTGGATTTGATAGCGGTGCGCTGAAAGAATTAGTTTCGGATGACGCTGGTTGCATTGTCCCGTACAGTGCGAATCCGTGGAAGTTAGAAACGCCAGATATTTCTGCGTTGGCTGAATCAGCGGGGCAGGTGCTTGAGAAACAGAGTCAATTCCGGGCGGCGGCAAGGAAGCGTGCCAAAGCGGAGTTCGGTCTCGATCAAATGGTCGATTCATATTTGAAAGCCCTGCTGGAGGATTAAGTCATGGACAAGGAAGTTCACGAATTTTTATTGAAGCATTTGCAAGGGATTATGAGCAATGACATTGCATCGTATCACGAAACCACGGCGGAAGACCTGACGTTATACGAGTGGTGGGTTACGCCGCAACGATTGGACGGATTGCCTTTCCACGAATTCATGATGAACTCCAACGCTGAGCGCGGCTCGGTCTTTGGTGCGGAAGAAAAAGGAAAGACGCGTTTCGATCTCTCGAATTTACTGATTCAACGATATGGCGACACGGCGATTGCAAGTTACACCCTGCTTGTCAGCACTGCTTCGTCCGATGGTGTAAAGGTTGCTGCACACAACGAAAGTCGCGTGATGGTGAAGATTGACGGCGTTTGGAAAGTTGTGCATGTACATAAATCACCGTCGTATTCTGCGCCGCATGTTGGATAAAAGATTAATTAATGCACTCTCGCCTAAACTCCCTTCGCTCTTACGATTTTCTCTGGCTCAGCCTTGCACTCATGCCGCTGATAGCACTATCATTCTTGTTCGCCATTCAACCGCAGGATTTTTGGTGGCTGATGCGCGTGGGACAAGAGACGCTACAAAAAGGTGCGATTCCTTTGACAGACACGATCAGTTGGAGTCAGGCGGGACAGCCAATTGTGTATCAGCAATGGTTGTCTGGCGTACTTTTGTATCTTGCTTATAGATCTGGTGGTGCGGCATTTACATTATTGTTGCGCGGTGTCTTAATTGCGATAACATACGCGGTCATTTGGCTCATGGCACGCGACCTCTCCACACCGAGGCTTGCATCTGTGATCGTATTCGTTCTCGGTATTGCCACAGCAAATAATTGGGCAATGCGTTCACAATTGTTTGCATATCCGCTTTTTGTCTTGTGCTTGTGGAGTTTGTTGCACTGGCAAAGCGGAGACAAAAGATATTTATGGATTCTGCCCATCTCTGTATTGCTGTGGGTAAACTTGCATGGCTCATTTATTTTGCCGTTAGTGTTGGTAGGTACGGCTCTCGTCTTTGGAAAAGGCGATAGAAAATCATTGGCTATTGCATTTGTGCTGATGCTTCCTGCAACGCTTATCAACCCGCGCGGTATCGGCGTTTGGAATTATTTTGTCTTCATGCTCAACTCGCCCTCTGATCACCTCTTCGCGTTTGAATGGGCGCCGCCTCGCAACGAAGGTTGGCAAATGAACATCTTTTTTGCATGGATGCTCGGCTTTGCCCCATTGGCAGTCTTCTCACCGCGCAAACTTTCCACCTTTGAATGGGTTTTGTATCTTGGTTTTGGTTGGCTTGCACTTACAGGACTGCGTTACGTCATCTGGTTTCTTTTCATCGTTGCAGTTTTCACGGCGCTGCTTCTTTTAGGATGGATGAAAAGCACTGCTGAACCAAAACAAGTTTTTCCTGCGCTTAATATCGGCTTTGGAATTTTTCTCCTTATTGTCCCTTTGATATTTCTCCCTACTTTTCGTGAAAGTTTCATGGGCGACTCGGTGCCTGTTTATGAAGTGACTACCACGCCTCTTGCTGCGACTGAATGGCTGGTCAAACACCCTGACGCATGTTCCAACCTTTGGGCGGATTATTCCTTTGGCGGGTACTTATCATTTGCCATGCCTTCCTGTAAACCATGGATGGACAGCCGTTTCAATGCTTACCCCCCCGAACAATGGACAGAATACGTTCAGGTCAGTAATGCAGAGAATTGGCAGGTAATGTTTGACCGTGAAAAGATCAACCTATTAATGCTTTCCCTTGCGGCACAGCCAAAACTTGTGAAAGCTGTGACATCATCACCTGAAATTTGGTGTGAAGAATATCGCGACGATGTCGCGGTTATCTTTTCGCGCTGTGAGGCAAAGTAATGGATAATTTCTTAGGCAGGCTTGGTTTACAGCAGCGCGTGTTGCCCAGTTATCGCGTCCCGTTCTTTGATTTGTTGGCAAGTCAATGCGAAGGCGGGATGAATCTCTTTGCGGGAATGCCGCGTCCCTTGGAAATGATCGCGAGCGGGGAAACCAGGGCTGCGAAACTTACAAAAGCAAACAATATTCATTTGTTTGGTGGTATGTTTTATCTTTGCTATCAGCAGGGATTTATAAATTGGCTCGAAGAAACAAACCCCGATGCCTTGATCGTAGAGGCGAACCCGCGCTATTTGGCAACGTCATCTGCCGTGAAGTGGATGCGCGCTCGTAGACGCAAGGTCATTGGCTGGGGGTTGGGCTCGCCAGCTGTAAGTGGATTTAGAAAGCGACGCAGACTTTCCTTTATCAGCCAATTTGATGCTATGCTTTCTTACAGTCAACGCGGGGCGGAGGAATATGCTGCGCTTGGATTTCCGCGTGAAAAAATTTTTGTGGCGCATAATTCAGTATCACCAGCCCCAGAGTTTCCCATGCCTGCCCGACCTTCAACTTTTGGACTTCGCCCCACGCTTTTGTTTGTGGGGCGGTTGCAGGCTCGTAAACGAATCGATTCTTTGTTGCGTGCTTGCGCTGAGTTGGGAACAAATCCACGGTTGATTATTGTGGGGGATGGGCCAGAGCGCCTGGCAATGGAATCGCTTGCGAAAGAAATTTATCCATCTGCTGAGTTTATCGGTGCGAAGCATGGCGCAGAATTGAAGCCGTATTTTGCCCAAGCTGACCTTTTCGTTCTACCTGGCACAGGTGGGTTGGCTGTGCAGGAGGCTATGAGCTACGGATTACCTGTTATTGTTGCGAAAGGCGATGGCACTCAGGATGATCTTGTGCGTGAAAAGAATGGCTGGCAGATTCCACCAGAAGATTATGACGCTCTGCTTGCTGCAATGAAAAACGCGCTATCGGATATAGCGCGTTTAAGAGAGATGGGGAAAGAATCGTTTCGGATCGTTTCGGAAGAGATCAACATCCAAAAGATGGCCGATTCATTTATTATGGCGTTGAATGCGAGTTAAGGCAGAATTTTGAAAATAGCAACATCCGCTTTTTGATAGACCATTTGATAGGATGTGGAATCCATCAGCGATGTTAAGAGGGGGTTTTGAAGAGTTGGGTCTTCTTTATCTAGCAACCCGTCTTGAGAAATAAGAAGATACTCAAATTGATTTCCTGTACTCGTTGCCCACTGCTCTACGCATGGATACGCCTTATTCATGCAGGATTGAAGTATGTAATATTCATCCAGCTTTGTTTGGAAAGGTTTATCTGGAATCCATTCGTACCCTTGAACAGTTGCTACACTTGTGTTTTTTGCAAGAACTGGAAACCATTCCGAAATGGCGTCTGCAAATGTTTCGGTTTCACCAGTCAGAATGACAAATTTACTCTCATGCGGAATATTGCTCGCGACCCAATTCATTGCGCTGCGGTCAGATGAGGTCAAACTTACTTTGAGATATACCTGATCTGAAAGCACTGCTCCAAAAAAAGCATAGAAGATCAACCCAGTCAGTGTAAATTTTATAGCTGATGAGTTAATGAAGTACTCATCCCATTTTTCTTCAATATCCTGAATACCTTGCGATGGATTCTGAAGTGCATACACCCCTGGAATTACAACTTCCACGACCCCGATTGCAGCTAACATTGCCCAAGCCATAAGCGAGATGGATGCCGCGCTGCGCGGGTCCACGAATGCAGGTACGAACAGCAGTACGATCAACAAAAAGTTTCGCATTGTCAGGGATATGACTAGCCCTAACAATGCCAATGCTGAAAGAACTGTTACAAATTTTTCATCTGAAAAAGAACCTGTGAGAATGGCCAGCCATGCCAGTGTGGATTGAAAGCCAGTTTGCGCCGCGCTTAAGTAAGGCTGTACTCCATGACGCGAAATCACAAAAGCAAAGAAAGGAGATGTCAATGCCAGTATTCCGATTGCAACCAGCAAAGCGTGTTTTATACCTTCTTTAGATATTCCAAAAAATATCCATAAAACAAGGCACAAGGATACGGTGTGCAATGTCGCTTCAGGGTGACTTAAAACTACGCCGCTTCCAAATAGGATGGTCATCCAAATATATTTTTTAGAATGGGTTGTGAATAACTTGTGTGCGCTAAATAAAGTCAATATGAGGAATAACATACCTAGCACGCGCGTAATGCCTCCACCCATAATGTAAAAGGAGATGGATCGCGGCATTAGGGCGAAGAATACAGTAGCCAGAGTGCCCTTCAAATTTGACTTTAATACTGATGTCGCCAGCGGGTAAAAAGCAACAGAAAAGAAAATGCTTCCTATTGCAGGCATCCAGCGAAACACTTCGATAAGCGGAATATGGAAAACATCAGACGCCAAGCCTGCAACATAGAACCCTAAGGGTGGATAAGCAAATGGCATGGAGATACCATTGAATTCCACGAACGCAGGCACAATGTAATGATTAGCCTGAAGTGCTTTAACCATTACATAGAACAAGCCGCCATCCGAAACAGGAAAACCAACCATGATGGTCGGCAGCAAACGTGTGTACGCGCCAAGCAAAAGCCCGAATGTGAGGATTAAGATATTTAATCGTTCAGAATTTGTTTTCAAATCCTTGTTCCGTACTGCTAGCCTTTCTTGACCAACCCACCATCGACATAGCCGCGTTTGTTGTTCGTGCCTTTCACGCTCAACCATTTGCCAGCTTTGCCGATCTTATCTGCGGCGTCGCTGGCAGCTTCCACCACAGTTAGGCGTGCTCCGCCTTTTTCAGTTGATAGTACTGCGCCTTTCGCAGATGCGGTTTTATATACTTTCGCGCCTGCGGATTTTACAATAACGCTCAGCTTTTGAACTTCAGGAGCGGGAGCAGGTTCAGGCGTGGTGGCGGACGTTGTGGGCGTAGGCGCCTCACTTACTGGACTTGGAGTTGGTGCAGTTGCTGGAGCAGGTGCTACGATTTGGCCTTTTTCCAAATACCATGCGGCTGCAAAGCCTTCGTGTCCTTGCGCATCGCGGACTCGCACCCATTGGTTTACTGCGCCAATCTTTGAGACGCCATCATCCTCCATGAGCGTTAGCTCCGTCCCTGCAGGGATAGATGCAACTACGTTCGCCATACTGGATGTATCAATAGTAGAGCGGATGTTCAAACCCCAGGCGACATCTGCTTTTACTTTGGCAGTGGATTTGCCGCTCGTAACAGGAACAGTTATCGGCGGAGTCTGCGGCGTTGCAGTTGATGTGGATGAACCTGAAGAGGCAGACCCTCCTGGTACGGCGATCCCTCCGCCAGCGGTAAAACATTCATAAATGATGACATGCATGATCGAACGTTGCAGCAGGTTGCCCTGACTGTAGCGCGGCATGAGATATGTTTTTTTCTTAATGTCGGTTTGGTAGGGGTAGGGGTCGAGCATGAGGTAGTCGTTACCCTCTTTGGCGTAGAGGAGAACCCAGTGGGTCCACAGGGCTGGGGCAGGGTTGTTGTCGACCATGACAATGACGGGCTGCCCTGCTGCAATAGAAGCGTCTATCAGGCCGAGGGGGGCATCTGTGTTAATGCAGGAAATGCTGCTTTTGAGGCTGACTTGAGACACCAACTGGCTAACCGATCCCCAGCGGATGCTCGCGCTGTCGAAGCCGCCCACGCTTTGTAATTTTTTATTGAGGGTCTTGGGGTTTTCAACATATCCATGCCCGCTGAGGAGCATGGCCACACTTGTCAGCGCACAGCCTACATAACCGATAGTATCTCCGGGGTCGCCGAAGCCGAGGATATCTTGTTTCCATTGCGGGTCCTGCTGGGAATAGTACACAAGCTGGAATGTCATAGGTCACCTCTCTCTAGGTTGTAAATTGATGTTGGCCTGATTATACAGAAGAAAGCGTTGTTTTACTTCTCAGCCTTATCCAAGTCCTTGCCAATATCGCGCTGAAAATCCCAAGTGAGGTAATCAAGGTTGGAAGGCAGCGATAGTTCAACAGTGTATATGTATTGCATTTCTACTTTTACATTACGTGGACGGCACTCCAGTAAATGTCCGCCGCTGGTTTTGTCGTCTGTGAGGAAATGTAGGTGCACGCCAGGCACGCTCAGGGATGCCACGAAAGCGGGGGTGTAAAACCCGACCATCACACCACTCACGTTGTTGAACTCGAAAGTTGGCTGCTCCTTTGCCACTTCCACGAGCGGACGGTAGTTCTCCTGCTTCGGAACCGAGCGGGTTTTTACGTAGCTGAAATCTCCAGTGATGCGAAAAGCATAAAAGATGTTCGGCGATGGCATGAGCTCGATCATCCATTTCAGAAAATCCACGTAGGATAATTCTCGTTCAAGTGTCTCTTCACTGGCGGGCTGAAAATTCACTACGCAAGCGAATGGCGTACACATATCTTCGTCTGTGATCTGGTTGACCTTGCCATCTGACCCAACGCGGAAGATATTGCCGTCTATCATCATCATTTCGCCGTCAAGGTCGTTGAATGTGCCAAGACCAAAATCTCCGTGCTTCTTGATCTCATAAAAAGGAATATTCTGTTCGTAGATCCCTTCCACTAGAGAATTAACTGGGGCACATAAATAAACTTTGTTATCTGCTTTTCGTTTTCGTATTCTGCGTAAGGTTGTTCTTTCCATATAGTGTTTACCTGTTTGTAAGCTTGTCTACGTGTCTACTTCTTTTATCCATACTTCGGCGTATCGCCGATGATTTCCCAACCGCGTTGAATGGCAATCTGTTTCAACTTGGCATCGGGATACACCGCTACAGGATGCTCGGCATGTTCTAGCAAAGGCACATCCAGAACCGTATCACCATAAGCTGTATCCACGCGATCTACAGCGAGGCGGCTCAAAACCTGCTCGATCTTCTTTTCATCCTTCATCAACTCACTAACCATTTGTAATCGCCCGTTTTCGATCTTTACAGGTGTACCAATGGTTTGCGCACCGATGCGCTGCGCGAATGGTTCGATGAATGGCTCTACCACACTACTGGCAATGTATACCTTTGCACCATCTTCACGGTGCTTAATGAGACGCGCTACTACATCTTCGCGACGTTTTTTCCATAGATTGTGTTCTACCGTCCATTCGGAAGCGTGTTTAACTTTCTCCAGATCAGCGCCCTTGATATAGCCGAGGCTTTCCACCATTAACTTTTGTCCCCACTCCTGCCAGTCAATCAGTCCATTTTTTGCTAGCAGATACGATGGCATGATGGACGCCAAATACCAATTTGCGCGTGCTTTGCTCTGATTGTGCTTCACCCAATCTACCAGCCCAAGGAAAGGAGAGCCTGTGGTTAAAGTGCCCATAAGGTCTGATGCAACGATCATAGATTCCTCTTTACGATTAAATCTTTAATTATTTTTCTGCCAAAAGTTGTTTTATCTAAAACACACCCCCGTTCAAAAAGATATGGGCGGCTTGTTATGAGAGCAAGCCGCCCATATCTTTTTGAACGGGGGTCGGAGGTTTTACACCCTCGACAAACTACTATTGATCTTACTGAATACGTTGCCGATGATCGGGCCAAGAACCATTAATGCAGCAATAACAACAATGGCTACTAAAACAAGAATTAACGCATATTCAACAAGCCCCTGACCCTTCTCTTTTGGAGAGAATAACATAATAACTACCTCCTTTCTTTATAATATAAAGACTGTGTTTCCTACCTCATTATAATAAGAAATTTTCTGAATTTAGTTAACAGATTGGCAAACTTTCTACTCACTGTGCCGTATTTCCACCATCTACCAATAATAAATGCCCTGTCACGAACGAAGCCTCGTCTGAGACCAAAAATAGTACTGCGTTCGCAATTTCTTCGGGCTTTCCAAAGCGCCCCATCGGGATGTACTCGCTGGATTCCTTTATCGCTTCTTCTATTGTTACAGGGTCAGAGCCTTCAAAATACCCCTTCTCGATCCATCTGTCTACGAAGGTATCACCGGGACACACCGCATTCACACGGATGCCCTCGCGTGCATGATCCAATGCCATTGCCTTCGTCATCATCCCCACCGCGCCCTTGCTCATGATGTACGGGAACGCATTTTTCCCCGCTACCACAGACCAATCCGACCCGTTATTCACGATCACGCCCTTGCCCTGTTTTTTCATTTGCGGGATCACCAGCTTGCACATGCGCCACACCGCCGTCACGTTGATGTTCAACGTATCCATCCAAACCTCTTCGGGCGTGGTGTCCGCTGTCCCTTTTGTGACGATGCCCGCATTATTAAACAAAATATCAATGCGATTAAATTCCTTAAGAGCGACATCTACGACTCTTTTGCATTCCTCTGGCTTTGTGTGATCCGTCTCCACGAACACGCATCGGACTCCCTTTTGCCTGCATTCTGCTTCGACAGCACTGCCCAAGCTGGAGCGTCTGCCCGTAAAGACCAAATCAGCTCCCTCGTCCGCGAAACGAAGCGCGGTAGCTTTTCCAATCCCCGATGTTGCACCTGTGATAATCGCTACTTTATTTTTGAGTCTCATCCTATTCTCCATTCGTCATTCTGCATTCATCATTCCAGGAAGTATAATCTCCCATTATGGACAGTAAGACACTCAACGTACTTGAATACCCGAAGATCCTCGAGCGGCTCGCAGGCTACTGCGATTTCTCCGCGTCGATGAGTTTGGCGCGCAGCCTCGAACCCACGGACTCGTTTGACCTTGCCAGGGCACGCCTTGCAGAGACGACCGAGGCCCGCAAAGTTTTGGCAGTGAATGACATTGGTGTTGGCGCCGCAAGGGACATTCGTCCCGCCGCAGACCTTGCCGCACGCAGCGGTGTGCTCGACCCACAGCAACTACTGGATATCAAAGCTACGCTCATCTCGTGCCGCGAGATCAAAAAATCATTCGACCGTAAAACGGACGAATTTCCGCGCCTCTCAAAACTTGCCGAAGCGTTGCCCGAATCCCACGGCATCGTGGATGCGATCACCCGCATCCTCTCTGACCGCGGCGAGGTATTGGATTCCGCTTCTGTAAAATTGGGAGCTTTGCGCCGCGAGATCAAGATCGCCCACGGACGGTTGATGTCCCGCTTGCAGCGCTACCTGACCGAGTCTGCGAAGAAATTGCAAGAGCCGATCATCACCCAGCGTGATGGACGCTATGTGATTCCGTTGCGTGCCGAGTTCAAAGGCAGCATCAAGGCAGTTATTCATGACCAATCTGCCAGTGGCGCAACTTTGTTTGTGGAACCACTGCCCGTTGTGGAACTCAACAACGAAATGCGCGAACTGGAATTGAAGGAGCGCGATGAAGAGCGCCGCATCCTTGCGGAAGTCTCCGCGTTGGTAGGTGAGCACGCAAGCGAGTTGAAGTACGGTGTTGAAAACCTTGCCATGATGGATTTGATCCTCGCGAAGGCAAAGTACGCCGATGATCTGCGGGCGAATGAACCAGTGCTAAATAAGCTTTCAGCTGTTAGTGGTCAGCAATTAGCAAAATCAAAAGACCAAAAGCTAAATGCTGAGAGCCAACAGCTGTTTTACTTGCTTCATGCTCGCCATCCGCTCATCCCCGAGGATACGGTGGTGCCCATTGATGTTGACCCCAAACCAGGGACGCGCGCCATTGTCATCACTGGTCCGAATACGGGTGGCAAAACGGTTTCGTTGAAAACGGTTGGCCTGCTGGTGTTGATGGCTCAGTCGGGTTTGCATATTCCCGTGCAGAGCGGTTCGGAACTGCCGTGCTTTCATTCGGTTTATGCCGATATCGGCGACGAACAATCCATTGAGCAATCGCTTTCCACGTTCAGTGGTCACATCACCAACATCATTCGCATCCTCAAGCAGATTGATCATCGCTCGCTGGTCATCTTCGATGAACTCGGCTCGGGCACCGATCCGCAGGAAGGCGCTGCCATCGCGCGCGCCATCCTCACACACTTGCTGGATACAGGCGCGATGACGCTTGTTGCCACACATTACCCTGAACTAAAAACATTCGCCCATTCCACGGATGGAGTGGTGAATGCTTCTCTTGAATTTGACATTAAAACGCTTCGTCCTACCTACAAGCTGACTCTGGGGCTCCCGGGCAGATCCAACGCTTTGTTGATCGCGCAGAAGCTTGGTCTTCCGCAGCCGATCATTGAATCGGCGCGTGCGGAAATCAATCCTTTGGATTTGCGGGCAGATAAACTTTTGGATGATATTCGCAAGGAGCGCAACCGCACATCCCGCGAACGCGAGAAGCTGGAAAAACAACGTTCCAAGCTCGAAGCACAAAACGTTGAATTAGAAAAGCGACTTGAAAAAATAGAAGACGAACGCCGCGAGACCATTGCCAAAGCCCGCGCCGAAGGTGAGTTGGAAGTTGCCGTGCTCAAACGCAACATCGACTCATTGAAGTCTCAACTGAAGAAAGCCAGCCAGCCACTCACAGCCATCCGCGCCATTGAAGAGAAAATGGGGAAGATAGAAGAGAAGGTGGAGGCGCCGGTGGAAAGGCGAGGGGCGAAGGTTGAAGGTCAGACAGCAGTAAATGGTAATCAGTTGTTGCGGCTGGGGGAGAAGGTCACTGTCAGCACGTTGAATGCTGAAGGTGTAGTGACAGCTTTGGGTGAGTCTGATGCGGAAGTTCAAATTGGGACGATCCGTGTGCGGGCGAGGTTATCCGATTTAATAAAACGATCTGGTGAGCCAGTTGTTGTCGAAGAGAAAAAGAAAGTTGCCACTCGTGAGACAGCATCCACAGTGAGTACAAAATCTCCTGGCATGGAAGTGGACTTGCGCGGGTTGATGTCTGAAGATGCGCTGGATAAGATGGAGCGATATTTGGAGCAGGCGTATCTTTCGGGTCTGCCGTTCGTGCGCATCATTCATGGCAAAGGAACAGGCAAGCTGCGGCAGGCTGTGCGGGAGGCTTTGCGCGGACATGCGTATGTGAAGACGTTTGAAGAGGGCGGCGATAAGGAAGGCGGTGAAGGTGTGACCGTTGCAAAGATGAACGTTGGGTGATGCTGTATAATTTAATGAATAAACAGGGAGCAGTTTATGTCCATTGACGATGCCATCAAAAAAATGTCAGACCTCATCAAAGCCGCATGTGCCAGCGCGGAGATCAAAGCCGCAAAGATGTCGGACGAGGAAGCGCGGCTTTCCGTGTATGCACCTGCGGGTGACATGCAGAAGATCAAGGATGCAACTTTTCAGCCTGCTATTGATATGTTGAATACGGATGGGATGGATGTGCAGGTGTTTGTGTACGATAAGGATGCGCCGCCGTTAAAAGGATGAAGGCGGAATGGTAAATGATGAATGAAAACAAAATACTCCGAAATTTATTTCGGAGTATTTTGTTTTTTATTGCCCTGTTGCAACGCGCCAGACGATGTTTAGTGCTTCAAGACCTGTCGTGCGGTGGATTTCCTGAGCTTCTTGATTGAGATAGACCGCACCTTGTTCTTCGCGGCCTTTCATTACATACAGCCCACGGTTGGGGAGATTGGCGAGTGACGCCCAGAAATTCCAGAGCGGTACATTGAATTCATCTGCGAGCAGCGCCATATCTTGATTGATGCGGTCGTCGAGTTCGCGATTATCGGCTTTGGTGGCAAGGATGGGGACAACGCCATTATCGATCAGTTGGGTGATGATCTTGCGCAGGTATTCTGTATTGCGCGATTCAAAATGTGTGCCGATCTGAATAATGACGAAAGATGGATGATGGATACGCAGTTCACAATCCACGGGTGTTTCGGCAAAAGTGCAGCCAAATTGACCGCGATGCCATTGGTCCCAAAGTAATGCGCCAGGGGTGGTGCCATCTTGTGAAGTAGGACTCTCTCGGTTGAATGAGCCGTTGAAATGTTCTACGGTTTCTTGCAGTTCAGGGGACAGGCTTTCCACGAGGAGCGGGTCGGTTTCAAAGACTCCGAAAAAATCCGCGGGACGCGATTGGCAATCACCGAAGATCGAAAAGGCCTTTGGGTCATTGCCGAGGGTTATTCCTAGTTGATATATCTCGCGGATACTTTCATTGGTTTCGGGGAGTACGGGCAGTTTTTTCCACTCATCTGCGAGCGGTGTGGCTGTGATTGTTGATGTGAAACTTGGAGTAATGGTTGCTGATGCAATTGCAGGCACTTTTGTACGTGTTTGTGCGGCGGTTGATGGAATGTCATATCGAGGTGTGGGAATGAGGCGTGCGGGTGTATTTGTGGATATGGCTGTAGGTATGGTGGGAGTTTTAGCCTGACAGGCGACAATTGTGATGCAAACCAATAAAGTGAAAAGATGCCCACGATTCATGAAATGCTACATCCAATTCTTGCGAAAGAGGTTATAGAGAGAGCTGAAAATTATTTATTTTTCCACTGGCTTGCAAATTTTAAAATCCGTGGGCGGATGTAGAAGGCATAGGGGTCTGCTTGCTCACGTTTTTCTTTGATGAGATTCATAGCTGCATGAGGGTCAAATCCCTGTGCTATGAGGATACAAGCGCCCATTGTCACACCACGGTGTGCGCCTGCCGCGCAATGAGTATAGACTTTGCCGCCATTGTGAATTGTTTCCAATGCGGCGTTGACTCCGCGGTGCAGGTGTTTGATGGGAATTGGTACCAGCGGAGAGTCAAAGGTTGGGAGCCAGAGCAGGCGAAGAGGCGTTGGATGCAGGTCTTTGTACGGGCGTCGTTCCACGCGCATGTTGATGATAAGTTTGATGCCAAGTCCGCGCAGGTGGTCATAATCTGCTGAAGAAGGAGTTGTGCCGATGAAAAGGTTGTCTGTGATGGTGGAGAAGTTCATGCAGAAAATAGTAACATAAAAGGAATATAGTTGCAGAATTGTAAGATTTTATTTGAATGGCAGCCTGTTTTTTGCTGTAAAAAATTGCAAAATCAAAAACGAACGAAATTGAAATGTATTCGCTTGCAACTATAACTCCATCGGTTTATACTTATGCGTATGGCAATCCCAGAGAAAATTGGACGTTACATAATAAAATCTGAATTGGGGCGCGGCGGTATGGCTACGGTCTATCGTGCGCATGACCCAAGCGTTGACCGTGAAGTTGCGATCAAGGTTTTGCCCCGCGAGATGTTGCACGACCCGCAATTCCGCTCACGCTTTGAACGCGAGATCAAGATGGTGGCTGCTTTGGAGCATCCTTCCATTGTGCCGATCTATGATGTGGGAGATGAAGATGGACAGCCATACTTTGTCATGCGCTACATGACAGGTGGCTCTCTCTCAGATGGTATCGAAAAGGGGAAGTTCTCGGTACAGGATACAGCTCGCATCGTTGAAAAGATCGCCAAAGGACTTGCTTACTCTCACAGAAAAGGCATTATCCACCGCGACCTCAAACCCGACAACATTTTGTTCGACGATAATGGCGACCCCTTTATCTCGGACTTTGGCGTTGCCAAATTGACAGAAGCAAGCGGTGGGTTGACTGGCAGCGGTGTTATTGGCACGCCTGCTTACATGAGTCCTGAACAGGCACAGGGAAATGAGATCGACAGTCGAAGCGATGTCTATGGTTTGGGTGTGATCATCTATCAAATGTTGAGCGGACAGCAGCCCTACAGCGCTGATACTCCCATGGGGGTGGTCGTAAAACACATCACAGAACCCGTGCCAGAGATATTGAATCTCATCCCTAGTTTGCCTCACGAAGTGGACGATGTTATCAAGACTGCCATGGCAAAGGATAAGAACAACCGTTATCCTACAACTGTGGACTTGGCAAAAGCCTTGAATGTTGTTGCATTTGGTCATGAGGGGAATATTACTTTCAATACAAATACTGGTGTAGGAACTAGAGCACCTTCAAATCAAACTACACAATTTGGACGTGGGAAAACAGGTCTTATTATTGCTGGGGTCGTTCTCCTTGTAGCTGTGATCGGCTTCTTCCTACTAAGAAATCAATTATTGGTGCCCGATCAGCCGACTGCTACTGCTGCTCTTATTGTTGCTCCAACTTCAACCATTGAACAACCTACGTTGACTGAAGCTCCTGCCGCGCTTGTGACTGCATCACCTGTCCTTGCACCTGCTTGTTCTGCGGACGTAGCTTTTCCTGCTCCAACCGTAAAAGAAACGAATAGTGAGTGTAGACAAAAAATACCTTACGCCTTTGCGTCTGCCCCTGCCGATGCAACGTGGAGTGTTTTAAACACAGATGGCGGCAAGTGTAATGAAGAAGCGGTCAAAAATGGCGTGCGGGTTTTTTCCTGTACGGGACCAAGCTTCGCAGTGATTCACTTGCAGGTCTGCAATACCCCCAAACTTTCCACGCAAGACCTTGCCCAATGTTCAGCAGACTCAACCTATAATGCGGGCAATAAGTGTTGTGTGGCAGTTCCGTTAGACCAGGCAGGCTGCCAAGTGCTTGATATACAGCTCAAAGGCTGCGGTGGTTAATCTTAATAACAGTAAAAACGAATGACTTGAAAATCGGACGCAACTTGCGCCCGATTTTCTTTTCCCCAAACGGGGTGATAAAATAATCTAATGGGTACACTATATCTTGTTGCAACACCGATCGGCAATCTGGAGGATATGAGTCCGCGCGGCGTGCGTATCTTGCGCGAAGCGATTCTCATTGCAGCAGAAGACACTCGTCACACGGGTACATTGCTCAAACACTTCGATATCCAAACTCCACTCACCAGCTATTTTGAACATAACAAACTCAATAAATTGGACTTCATCCTTGAAAAACTTTCGGAGGGTGATGTAGCTTTAGTGTCCGATGCAGGGACTCCAGCGATTAATGACCCCGGCTACGAATTGGTCAAGGCTGCTCTCGCCTCCAACTTCGACGTTCGGCCTGTTCCCGGTCCTTCATCACCCATCGCCGCTTTGACAGTCTCCGGGCTGCCCACAGATTCCTTTTTATATCTCGGCTATCTTCCTAGCAAAGCCAATGAACGCCGTAAGTCATTGACTCAAGTTAGCGACCAGCCTCATACCTTGATTTTCCTTGAATCCCCGCACCGCATCGCAGATTCATTGGAAGACATTCTCGCAACTTTAGGCGACCGTCAAATCTGTGTCGCCCGCGAAATGACGAAGATGTACGAAGAATACTGGCGTGGACAAGTCAGCGGCGCGATTGGATATTTCAAATCCAAAGATCCGCGTGGAGAGTTTACATTAGTGATTGCAGGGAAAACAAAAGAAGAAAGAAGTATCTGGACGGAAGAAGAATTGCTGAATGCTATTAAGAATGAATTGAAAGCAGAAAAATCTGCAAAGGAAATTTCCGCAGAACTTGCGGAACAAAGCGGGTGGAATAAAAAAGAAGTGTATGCGCTGGTCAACTCTTTGAAATAACGGAGAATCCATGTCATCTCAAATCGATGAATTTAATCGCATGTCCTTGAAGCAATTCAAGGATTTGTTTATTACGCTGTCCATTCCCACCCCCAATGACATTCGCGGAAAATACCGTGCCGCTTTTGTCGGCCCCGCATGGTTGCGGACTTCCGCTGCACCTGCGCTTTCTATTTCTGGACTCGGGGGCTGGTGGGGAAAAGAATTCTTTGATGATGGCACTGCCATTAACATCATTCTTTACGCTGGGAATTTTTCCACACGCTTCAAGATGAAATTCGTCAATGCAAGGTCATTCATCGATGATAAAAACGGGCTGGCATTGCATTATCAAAAAGGCAATCCCTTCCCGTGGATGTACGTGGTCGATGAAATTCGCCGCGTGGATGAAACCACTTTGCTCGGCATGACCATCGCCAATGTCAGCGGCTTGCGTGGAATGGCATTTCCGTTCATTTTGCAAAAACAATAGTTGTTCGGTGGTCGAGTAGCTCCAAGTGTTCTTCGAGGAGCGTATCGAGACCACCAGTATTTGGAGCCTTATGGATTACGATGTCATCATCATTGGTTCTGGTTTTGGCGGCAGCGTTGCTGCGCTGCGATTGAGCGAAAAAGGCTATCGCGTCGCCGTCATCGAGCAGGGACGACGCGTCAGCAGAGAAGATATCGAGAAGGCCAATAAATCTCCGCTGCATCTTTTTTGGATGCCAGACATCGGGCTCAAAGGATTTTTCACACAGCGATTTTTTCAGCACGTCAACATCGTTGGCGGCGTGGGTGTTGGTGGTGGAAGTCTTGTTTATGCGGCGGTGCTGCTCGAGCCAAAGCTGCCCTTTTATCAGGATCAGGCCTGGGGTCAGATGGGAATCGATTGGCAATCCCAGTTGCGTCCGCATTATCAAATGGCTTCGAAAATGCTCGGGCGTGTCACCTGTCCCACTTTTCATAAACAGGATGAGTTCTTAAAACAGACCGCGCAGGAAATGAATGTTGAAAAAACATTCGGCAGTGTTCCGCTTGGAATTTATTTCGGGAACGAAAATTCGCCTGACCCATTTTTTAATGGCGAAGGTCCAGTACGCAATGGCTGCATCGAGTGCGGCGCATGCCTCGCGGGCTGCGCGCCTGGCGCGAAGAATACCCTCGACAAAAATTATTTGTACTTCGCTGAAAAACGTGGCGCACAAATTTTGCCCGAACGCAAAGTGACTTCCTTGCGTGCGCTTGAAAATGGATACGAGATCGAGATGGTCAACCCGTTGACTGGGAAAAAGTACGCGCCTCTTTCGGCGCCAAAAGTTGTTCTCGCCGCAGGAGTATTGGGCACGCTGGAAATTTTATTCCGCGCCCGTGAAGCCCGCACGTTAACCAATCTCTCAGCCATGCTCGGCCAGCGTGTGCGGACAAATTCCGAAGCCATCGTCGGTGTGCATTCCAAAGATAAAACGGTGGACTTGAGTCACGGCCCTGCCATCTCAACGGACTTCCACGCGAACGAATATACCCACGTCACGCAGAACCGATTGCCGCCAAGCTATTGGTTCATGAAGTTGTATTCTGGCCCGCTTGTGGACGGAACAAAACCGTTCACTCGGGCGTTGAAGGTGATATTGCGTTTCATCCTTCATCCATTGGAGTCGACAGTGTCCATGCGCTCGCTCAAAGATTGGCATAAGAGCATTACGCTTCTGTCCATCATGCAAAATTTGGATAATCAAATGTCCTTCCAGTGGGGCGGACTCTTCAAAAAAGGATTACGCTCTGCGACCGCCACGGGAAAATCCGCGCCCGCATTTATTCAGGAAGCCAACGACGCGGCGCGTGTCTTTGCCAAAGTTTCAAATGGTGTGCCGCATAATTCATTGCTGGAAAGTGCGTTGAATATGTCTGTCACTGCTCATATTTTGGGCGGTTGTCCTATTGGTAGTGACTCCGCTCACGGCGTGATCGACTCGAATCACGAAGTCTTTGGTCACGCAGGTTTATACGTAATGGACGGTTCTGCCATCCCTGCCAATGTGGGAGTTAATCCCAGTCTCACGATCACTGCATTGGCAGAACGAGCCGCCAGTTTATTTCCAAATAAGGAATAGAATTTTATGAATGAAGAAACTTCCGAGCCAGTAGCTCCACCATTATTCCCTCTCTCTTTTTGGCAGAGATTTCTATATGGTGCCTTTGTTGTCATTGCGCCTTTTGTGGATTTCTCCTTTATCAAACTGCTTCGTCCAGATTGGCAATCTGGCAGGTTCCCAGATTACATCGCTTTATTCCTTTCGAACGAAGCCTCTCTTTTCTTTTTCCTTTTGCTGGCGTATTCTGTCATTTGCTATATTTTGTTTCTAATGGATGAGAATCATTATGGGGCGAACTTCCTCACGCGTTTGGGGATTTATACAGGCGTGCTCCTTGCCTTGCAATACACCATTTTGGCTTTCCTTGCTTTCAATACGAGCTACATCTCTGCTATTGTTTTTGTGTTGGCCTGTATTTCTCCGTTTTTGCTAAAGAGAATCTATCGCTGGTTCATCGGGGTATGGAGTGCGGCGTTGTTTAGGAATATAGTGATAGGTGTCGTAGTCGTTATATCTATTATTGCAGGCATCGTCATGAAGAATATTCTTTCGCCTTTCTTTCTTCTTTTCTTAATGATCGGGGTGACAGCGCCATTTTGGTCACTTTTGATCTCGGGGCAGGCAACGCTTTGGCTGCTCAAACACTACGAAGGGAAATTCACCCTCCTGCGCGGACTTGGTGGAGTCGCTTGGTTGTCCGCATATGTTTTTGCGATGCGTTTCAATATCTTGAAAATGTACGAGTTATATGCCGCACTTCCTACGGAACCGCCCAATTGTTATATAGCCACCGCCGCAGCACAGGGACATCCGCGCATCGTCGGCTCGCAAATGGTTCGCTTGTCCACTGGGAAGCCAATGCAGGTTAACCAGCAATTGCAAAGGCTCAAATGTGTGGAACTGGCTCTCATGGCGGCCTTCCCGCAATTACACAAATTGATTCGTCGAATCTATGATGTAATTGGCAGGCAACTAGCGCTTTATATAAAAAATCCCATTCTGGCGGACGTTGCTTATTTGTTGCTTGTCCCTGTAGAATGGTTGTCGTTTCCTATGTTGAAATTGTTTGTACCTGATATTGATGCTTTCTCGAAGAAAATATATCGTTCATAACTTAAGGAGCCCCTCATGCCCGAAAAACCTGAACCCAAGAAACCCGAAGAGAAAAAAGACGAAAAGCCCACCCCAAAGGATAACCTTGTCGAAACCAAACATTCGGTCAAGATCGGCGGCAAGATCATTAAGTACACCGTCACCACTGGGACGATGGTTCTGAAGGAAGAAGTCAACGATAAGGAAAAGGACGCGGAAGTTGAAAAGCCGCGCGCTCAAATTTTCTTCACTGCTTACACAATGGATGGCGTGAAAGATAAATCCAAGCGCCCCATTACCTTTTCTTTCAACGGCGGGCCAGGTTCCTCATCTGTCTGGCTGCACCTGGGCGTGCTTGGACCACGTCGCGTTGTTCTCACAGATGATGGCGAAATGCCCCCGCCTCCTTTCAAGCTCACAGACAATCAATATTCCATCCTTGACGACACCGACCTTGTTTTCATCGACCCGATGAGCACAGGCTTCAGCCGCCCCGTGGAAGGTGAGAAATCAAGAGAGTGGCACACCTTCACAAAAGATATTGCCTCCGTTGGCGATTTCATCCGCTTGTATACCACACGCTACAACCGCTGGCTCTCGCCGAAATTCCTCGCGGGTGAATCCTACGGCACCACGCGCTCCGCTGGGCTTTCTGGCTATTTGCAGGATCGCCACGGCATGCTGTTGAATGGACTCATTCTTATCTCTGCCGTGCTCGATTTCACCACTATTGACTTCAATCTCAATAACGATCTCCCTTATATTCTCTTTGTCCCTGCCTATGCGGCTACAGCTTGGTATCACGGCAAATTGAATTTCAAAGCGCCGCTCGAAACCGTGCTCAAAGAAGCCGAAGAATTTGCGATGGGTGAGTATGCCTCTGCCTTGCTCAAAGGTGCATCGCTCACACCCGAAGAACGCGCCGTCGTCGTCGAAAAACTTTCACGCTATACCGGCATCTCACAGGAATTCATTCAACGTTCCAATCTGCGCATTCTTGACCGACATTATTTCAAGGAACTTCTGCGTGAGCGTGGAAAAACCGTCGGACGTTTAGACAGCCGCTATACGGGCATTGACCGTATCGGCGTCACGGAAACCCCAGAGTTTGACCCGCTCTTCGCGCAGGTCAATGGCCCGTACACTGCTGCATTCAATGATTACATCCGCACTGAACTTAAGTTTGAAACTGATACTCCGTATGAAATTCTCAGTGACAAAGTGTGGATGCAATGGTCGTATGGTTATTTTGAAAATCAATATGTCAATGTGGCTGAGACGTTGCGCAGCGCCATGCACTTCAATAAATATCTCAAGGTCTTCGTTGCAAATGGCTACTACGATCTCGGCACGCCTTATTTCGCAACTGAATACACATTCGACCACCTTGGTCTCGATGAGTCCCTGCGAAAAAATATCCGCATGTCGTATTACGAAGCGGGTCACATGATGTATGTCCATATGCCTTCACTCAAGTCACTCAAGAAGGATATGACAAAATTTATCAAGGACGCGAGTTAAGAATTTAAACACAAAGGGCACAATGGTCACAAAGTTTCTACTTGGTGTCCTTCGTGTCCTTTGTGTTTAAGGATTATTGACCATGAACCTAGACGACCTCGATCTCTTCAAAAAATTAGACACCCGTAACATGCTCGCCCAAATTGACGGCTTGCCCGACCAATTACAAAGCGCATGGGAATTGGGACAGAATCAAACGCTGCCAGCTTTTGCCGACATCCAAAACATCGTCATCGCTGCAATGGGTGACTCCGCGCTCGCTGCTGAACTGGTAGCTGCTTCTGTTTCCTCAAGCATTCACTTCCCCGTGACAGTTCACCGCGGCTATGGCTTGCCTGCCTTCGCAAACGGCAAACAGACTTTAGTCATCTGCATTTCGCACTCTGGCAACTCCGAAGAAGTGGTGAATGCATTCGAAGCCGCACAGAAAAATAAATGCAGTGTGCTTGTTATTTCAACAGGTGGAGAACTTGCCAAACGCGCCGCTGAAAAAGATATCCCCGCTTGGACATTTGACAGCAAAGGTGTTGTAGATACAGCCGCAATCGCCTATCCATTTGCTTTGCTGCTTACCTTGCTCTCCCGCCTCAACCTCATCCCCGACCCCGCCGCTGACGTAGCCGAAGCCGTCGCCATGATGAAACGTTCACAGCAGCACATCGTCGCGGATGTGATCGCCGCGAAGAATCCCGCCAAGAGGTACGCAGGTCAATTGGTGGGACGCTGGGTCACCTTCGTTGGGACTGAGACTCTCGCACCAGTAGCACGCCGCTGGAAGATGCAGATCAACCAGCTTGCCAAAGCTGGCGCGAACTTCGAGATCATACCCGAAGCCACGCATAACACGCTCATCGCCACCATCAATCCGAACCCGACCCTCAACGCCCACACGATGACATTGTTCATGCGAGCACCCAGCGACCATCCCCGCAACCGCCTGCGCTCAGACTTAATGCGCCAAGCTTTCATGCTCGAAGCCTTAAACACAGACGTGATCGACGCGCGCGGCGAATCGATCATTGCTCATTTATGGACGTTGATCATCTTTGGTGATTACATGGCGTATTATCTTGCCATGGCTTACGGTGCTGACCCCTCTGAAGAAGATGCTTTTGTGAATTTCAAACGGTCGTTAGGTTAAAACGTAGGGGCGCGGAAACCGCGCCCTGTTCGTTTCAAATACATTGGGCGGGGAGACTCCGCCTCTACAAGATTACGCAAATTGTTCCAAGTTAACTGCCACGAGCGGAAACGCTTCGTCCACGAATTTTTCGAGGGCGGGGCGTTTTTTCATGTGGCTATAGTGTGAGGCGAGTCCGTAAATTGCCCAGGTGGCAACGGTGGCGGGAATCTCTGTGGGGACTTTTGATTTACGCAGCCAATAGGAGAGCAGATCAAAGATCTGTTTCTTGATCGTCCCTTCAATCAAAGACTCAAATTGCTGGTGAGACTGGGCACAGCCTGTATGCAGGCGTGAGAGGAATTCCACTACGGCGAGGATCAGGTTACGCAAGTTATCTGGGCTGTAACTGCATACATTCAAAGTCCGCTTTTCGATCTCAGCCATGAACATTTTTTGAATGGAGTAATCGAGCAGGGCATATTTATCGGGGAAGTGCGCGTAAAAAGTGGCGCGGTTCACTTGCGCCTTATCGGTCACATCCTGCACGGAGATGCTTTCGAATCCTTTATCAGAGAGGAGATCCTCAAAGGATTTTAGAATCAGGCCGCGAGTACGAATGACGCGGGGGTCTAGTTTTTCATCGGGGTTAGACAACATTTTGTCTCCTTTGTTGCTTAGTCAACAGAACTGGTCCTTTGTTGGTTGACTTTCATATGGCGAATTGGTAAATTAGACAACATCTGTTGTTTATGCAACGGATGTATCGAAGATACCACTGCGGTGGGAAAATGTCAACTCAAAGGAGAATAACAATATGGAAATCGCTTTTCTGATCGGACGCATCATCGTTGGTTTGTACTGGTTGATGGGAGCTGTCAATCACTTCACTCAGGTCAAGTCGATGGTGCCTTACGCCAAAATGAAGAATGTGCCCATGGCTGAACTTGCTGTACCTGGAACGGGTGTGCTTTTGTTGGTAGCTGCGCTGAGCATTATTACTGGTTTTTACCCTGTGGTTGCTGTCGCCGCTTTGATCGTGTTCCTCGTCCCCGTTACTTTTATGATGCATAACTTCTGGACCATTGAAGACCCCATGGCGAAGATGAGCGACATGATCATGTTTACAAAGAATATCTCCATGCTGGGCTATACCCTTATTTTGCTCGGCATTCCTCAGCCTTGGGCTTTTAGCCTGGCTATCTAATTCAACATATACATAAAAAGGAAAATAAAACATGAACGTAACAATTATTGGAGCAGGGAACATGGGACGCGGGATCGGAACCCGCGCACTTGCTGGCGGACACTCAGTCACATTTGTGGATGCAAATCCTGAAGTTGCAGAAAAGGCCGTTGCTGATTTGAAAGCTGCCGCTAAGAAAGGCGCGACGGTTTCCGCCTCAAGCCTCGGTGATGCAGTTCTCGGTGATGTGGTTGTGCTCGCTGTTTGGTACGGCACTAATATTGAGATCGCAAAGCAGCTCGGTGCAAAACTCGCTGGCAAGGTCGTCGTTGATATTGCCAATCCATTGAACTCTACCTATGATGGTCTCGCCACAGCACCTGATTCTTCCTCTGCGGAAGATCTCGCCAAGGCAATCGCTGCTGGCGCATATGTTGTAAAGGCTTTCAATACCACTTTCGCTGGAACCCTCATTGCTGGTGAAGCTGGCGGACAGAAGCTCGATGTCTTCATCGCTGGTGATGATGCCGATGCGAAGGCAAAGATTTCCCAGATCGTCACTGACGGTGGCATGCGCGCCATTGACGCTGGCCCTCTGCACCGCGCCCGCCAGATCGAATCCATGCAGTTGTTGCAGATCACCTTGCAGGGCACCCTCGGCACCAACTGGGGCAGCGCCATCAAAATCCTCGGATAGGAAAAAATATGTTCGCAGCAAATAAAGATATTGCAATTACCCCAGTTGAGGAATATGCCAAACGGGCAACCGATGAAAAGATCGAGCGGACTTCAAAAGCCCTCGAAGCCAATGGCATTCAAACGCTGATCGCCGAGAACAGCGCTGATGCGAAACGGTTGTTCCTTGAATTGATCCCCGAAGGGTCAGAAGTTTTCCTCGGATCTTCTGTAACTCTGGAGCAGACCGGCATCAAAGATGAGATCGATCAATCAGGCCGTTTCGATGCACTGCGCCCGAAAATGTTCGCGATGAATCGTGAAACCCAGGGACGCGAAATTCGCAAGATGGTGGCCGCACCTGATTTTGCTGCGGGCAGCGTCCATGCTGTGACAGAAGATGGACATGTGCTGATCGCCTCTGCCACTGGCAGTCAACTTGGCCCATATGCTTCTGGAGCGGGCCGCGTGATCTGGGTGGTTGGCGCACAGAAGATCGTAAAAGATTTGAGCGATGGCCTGCGCCGCCTCAACGAGTATGTGGTTCCACTTGAAGATGAGCACATGCAGCAACTTTACAAAGTCGGTACATCTGTCAATGAAATGTTGATCGTCAACCGCGCAACCCGTCCGGGCCGCATTACGATGATCATCGTCAAAGAAGAGTTAGGTTTCTAATTATTCAAGGCTTGCGCCGAACGGTTTTAGTTTTGCGCAGGCCCTGAAAGAAATAAAACCTGTGATCATGTTGTCTGACTAAAAGACGACAATTATTACAGGAACTATAAGGAAGAAAATGAACACACAAACAAACGCCCCTGCTAAAGATGAGTTTTCGATTCATCCCGCCACCCAGCTTGGTCATGTCTCGTTGACAGTTGCCAACCTGGAAAATCAGATCATCTTCTATACCCAGGCGCTCGGATTCAAACTCCACTGGCGTGAAGGCAACAAGGCCGGTCTCGGCGCAGGCGGCGCAGATTTGCTGCTCCTCACCGAAGAAACTGATCTGAAACGCTATCGTGGTGTGACAGGTTTGTATCACTTTGCGATCGTATTCCCGAATCGCCGCGAACTTGCTCTTGTGATGGCGCGTTTGTTTGCGTTGAAATATCGCAACTCTCCCACCGACCATGTGATGACCAAGACCACCTACCTTGATGACCCCGAAGGCAACGGCATTGAGTTGTACTGTGAATCCCCCGAAGACGGCTCATGGACGATCACAGACGGTAACTACGAAGCCCGCTGGGCAGATGGCCGCTGGAGCGATGGCCGCGAAGCACTGGATGTGGAAGCACTCTTCAAGCACATCAAGGAAGATGACCGTCTCGATGGTTCCATCCCACCCGAAACCCGCCTTGGGCATATTCACCTGCACGTCCGTGATATTCCCGAAGCAGTGAGTTTTTATCACGATGTTATCGGCTTTGACGTGATGGGCGTCTCCAAAGGTATTGGCATGGCCTTCGTCTCCGCTGGCGGATATCACCACCACATTGGCCTGAACACCTGGTTAGGAACTGGCGCCCCGCCCCCTCCCGCGGACGCAGTCGGCTTGCGCCACTTCACCGTGGACTTCCCCGATCAACAAAGCTTGGACGAAGTGATTGCCCGGGTCGATGCAGCAGGTATTCCGTCGAACAAGATCGAAGGCGGTCTTCTCCTCCACGACCCATCCCAGAACGGCGTTGTCCTCCGAACTGTTAGCAAGTAATCAACTTCAAAAAAATATCGCCACAGAGCACAGAGTTTCTTCTGCGGCTTTGTGGCGAATACTTTTAATCTGCCTTAATTTCCCTATGCTATAATCCAATTGCACGGAACACACACCGTCATCTGGGGATGACAGGCTTCGACGGGAGAGGCTGGTTCCGGAATGCGAGCCGAGCGCGCACCGACCTCGATAAATCAGTGCAAACTTTAAGTGCCAATCGCACTTCATACGCTGCTATGCCCCTCGCCGCCTAAGGTGAGTGCGTAACAGTCTGACATCTTAGGATGTCACGTCCGCCGGCACCGTCCTTTACCGGGTGACGGACCGGGCGAAACAAAGGTAGAGTGCCGCACGTGATTCTGCTAATCGTGCGAAAGACTTAGCAGATGGTCACAGAGTTACCTGTCCGCCGAGATCTCTGTGATGACTAACTTCGGCAGACTACGCTCGTAGATTTCCGAGGGTCGAATCTTTCGGACGCGGGTTCAATTCCCGCCATCTCCACAAGCAGAGAAGCCAGCAGTCAACCTGCTGGCTTCTCTCCATTAAAGACTGTCCACTCAATATTGCGAGTAGTACATAAAGGACAAGCGGGGTAACCCTAAATTGTGATATAAGAAGCGCCATGAAAAAACATCTTTTATTAATTGGATTCCTTGCACTAACAGCAGCCTGCAACATCGGCGTTCCCGCCCCTGAAAGCCAAGCCACTGCAACGGCAACGCTTCAACCTACGCTTGTACCTGCTACAACAGCCCCAACATTTACCCCTGCTCCAACAGACACCCCAATTCCGCCGCGTTTTTTTACCGATGAATTTGATACAACCTCGCCTTCCTGGCAATTCCTGCAAACAGGCGGACTAGGTACGTCACAGACGGTTTTTGAAAATGGCGTACTTCGTATTGATATTCCAGTAGCGGATACATGGTATGTGGGAGTTAATAACACTTATAGCTATACCAATGTGGTTGTGCGTGCAAAAGTTTCAGCCAATGCTGCAGGCTCCATCGGGTTGATCTGCCGATATGAAGAATCCACGGGATGGTTCGAATTCAATGTTGACAATGAAGGAAACTATAGCCTGTTGCTTGGGCAATGGCTTGCACCTGGAATTGCAAAGTACATTCCTGTGATTGCGGACGTGAATAAGAATATCCCATCAGGCAATGTCAATGCTGAGATCGGCCTCTCCTGTCAGGACAATATCATCAGCCTATTTATCAACAATAATCTGATCCGCAGGTTGGATGTCACCAATTATGGCCTTACAGAGGGAAACATTGGAATTGCCGCCGCAGCCTATAAAGACGCCCCGATGAGTGCGATTTTTGAGTGGGTAAAAGTTAGCGAAGATGAACAATAGAGAAAAGAGCCGCTCTGAAAATGGGGCGGCTCTTTTTTTGACCAAAAACCAATATTCTGTTAACAGAATTCTTGCACTGTTCGTTTAACATTGGGATATTGAATATAACCAGTAAGGAGTTCTGTTATGGGCAAAATTATAGGAATTGACCTCGGTACGACAAACAGTGTTGTCTCTGTCATGGAGGGTGGCTCAGCCACTGTTATCACCACAGCGGAAGGCGGACGTTTATGTCCGTCCGTTGTAGCGTTCAACAAGAATGGAGAACGCATGGTGGGGCAGACGGCCAAACGCCAAGCTGTTGTGAATGCAGATAACACCATTTATTCCATCAAGCGTTTCATCGGTCGACACTTCGGAGAAACCAGCACCGAACGCGGTATGGTTCCTTATCAAGTAGTTGAAGGGCCAACAAATGATGTGCGCGTAAAAGTCCCTGTGACGGGGAAGGAATATTCCCCACAGGAGATCAGCGCGATGATCCTGGGCAAGCTTAAGGCGGATGCTGAAGCGTATTTGGGCGAAGCAGTTACACAGGCCGTCATCACAGTTCCTGCATATTTCAATGACAGCCAACGTCAGGCTACAAAAGATGCTGGTCGCATTGCAGGATTGGAAGTTCTGCGTATTATCAACGAGCCGACGGCTTCAGCTTTGGCGTACGGCCTCGATAAAAAGAAAAACGAAACTATTCTCGTCTTTGACCTTGGTGGTGGTACGTTCGACGTATCCATCCTTGAAGTGGGCGAAGGCGTGATCGAAGTGAAATCCACCAATGGTGATACCCATCTCGGCGGCGATGACTGGGATCAGAAGATTACCAACTGGGCTGCAGATGAATTCAAGAAAGATCAGGGTATTGACCTGCGTGGCGACCGCCAGGCATTACAGCGCTTGCGTGAAGCTGCTGAAAAAGCAAAGATCGAACTCTCTACTGTAATGGAAACAGAGATCAACCTGCCTTATATTACAGCCGATGCCAGCGGACCGAAACACTTGCAGTTGAAACTCAGCCGCGCAAAATTCGAGCAGATGACCGAAGACCTGTTGCTGCGTTGCCGTAAGCCGTTTGAAGCAGCTCTCAAAGATGCAGGCATGGATGCAGGCAAGCTTGATGAAGTTGTTCTGGTGGGTGGTTCCTCTCGTATGCCAATGGTTCAGGATTTGGTCCGTAAGTTGACCAATGGCAAAGAACCAAACAAAGGTGTGAACCCCGACGAAGTGGTAGCTATTGGCGCAGCCATTCAAGGCGGCGTGCTCGGCGGCGAAGTAAAAGATATTTTGTTGCTGGACGTAACCCCGCTTTCCCTCGGTGTTGAAACCATGGGTAGTGTGATGACCGTGATGATCGAGCGCAACACCACCATCCCCGTCCGCAAGACAGAAGTGTATTCCACTGCTGCGGACAACCAAACAGCTGTGGACATTCATGTTTTGCAGGGTGAACGTCCGATGGCTGGTGACAACATGAGCCTTGGAAGATTCCGACTGGATGGAATCCCACCGGCACCGCGCGGCATCCCACAGGTGGAAGTGACCTTTGATATTGATGCCAACGGCATCTTGCATGTGACTGCCAAAGATAAGGCGTCTGGCAAGGAACAGAAAGTAACCATCACTGCTTCTACAAACCTGAACAAGAATGATATTGACCGTATGGTTCAGGAAGCTCGCCAGAACGAAAGCGCAGACAAGAAACGTCGCGAAGTGATAGAAGTAAAGAACAATGCGGATAACCTCGGCTACCAGATCGAGAAGTCACTCCGCGAACTTGGTGACAAAGTCCCCGCTGCCGAACGCAGTTCTATTGAAGCCAAGGTTAGCGAGTTGAAGCAAGTTGCACAAGGTGATGATGTAGAGCGCATCAAGAAGCTCACCGAAGAATTGCAGAACACCTTCCATGCCTTGAGCCAGCAGATGTATGCCCAAGGCCAGCCGCAAGCTCAGCCTGAAGGCGGCCCATCCACTGGACCGAAAGACGGCGATGTGATCGACGGCGAAGTGAAAGAGTAATCTTCAAATCGTTGATACTGAATAAAAAATCCTCCTGTGTAATTACACAGGAGGATTTCGTTTTAAGAGATCGCAAACTTATTTAGGCTTGAAATTGATCTTCCTGGTAACGCATCCATCAGTCCAACCTTTTTCGGTGCAAAGCGTGATATAGGCGCGGAAATTATGTCCCTTGGGCCTGTCATCGAATTGCGGTGAACTTAAGACAAAAGTTTCACCAGGGTTGATCATATCTTTTATTGCGGTTTGCACGCAACCATTCAAATCTGCGAAACTGTCGGAACTGGATGTTAACTCCACTTCAGTTGCTTCGTCTTTGATCACCATCTGTACTGATTTAAAGGGCTGCGAGCTTGTGTTGGTTATTTGAATTTTCATTCTCCAGCCAGTACATTTAACGGCGTCTATGAATTCCATATCAAAGGATGGAACAGGTGTTGGCGTAAGAGTTGGTGAAGGAGTGGGCGGCGGCATATAAATGGGCAACGCTAAAAGCGAGTCGCTGATGATGGCAAACTCTCCCCATATCCAACAGAATTCAACGCCTGGGTCTGGGTTGCGGATGTATAAATATTCACTGGTTGGGTCACGTCCATACACCTCTGCGGTTTCGTTAACCAGCAAAGTGCCTTCCACACCATAAGCTTTTCCCGGTCCGCTGCGACAGTTGGTTGGAACAGAGACCCTTATCTGTTGTGCAATGGATGTGGAAGTAGCGCCTCCAAAAATTGAATACGGTGTGAAAGTGAGAGATGGTGTGATGGAAGCTTCGATAATGAGCGGTGCAGAAGTAACAGTGGGGGTGAACGTTGGTGTTGGCAGTATCTCCAACGTGGCGGGTAGGTCTTGCGCTCCATTTTGAATTGCGACAGTACTGACCGCATCAACGCTTGGAGCAGGGATGGAAGGAATTGCACAAGCAAAGCTGGCGATAAGAATCATTACCAGCACCAAATATTTTCGATGAGATGTGACCATATTGTGCTCCTTTCCTCATTATGACTTTGATAATAGCCATTTATAGATTCCAGATCAACCAGCCTTTGTTTAACCATTTTTTTCGCAAGTCTATTTTATATCCCTTTGCAGATAGGTTTTCAACAGAAGCCGAGAACCACTGTTGTAATCCAAATACTTTTGCAGGGGATGTTTCCGCAGCGGAGCGCTTCCACGCTTCCATAAATTCGTAAATGGATTCACCCACCACTACATGGTGGATGTAATTCTTTGGCAACACGGCTTGAAAATCGGTGATGTCGAACCCCAATCGGAAATTGGTGCTGAACACCAATGCTTCCATTTTCCATTTGCGTTCCGTTGTCATGCGCGCAAGGTTCGCCACCCACAATTGACCGAACGGCGTGGATGTGCCTTCGATCATCAAGCCGCCTGGCAGAACATACTCTGCGAGACGTTCATACGCGGGCGCAAAATCCACTTCTTCATATTGACGCAAGACATTAAATGCACGGATCAACCTTACGCCTTCACCTGCCAGCAAAGGCAAATTAAATCCGCCCAGCCGAAAGTGAGTCTGATGGTCTGCGTAGGGGAGCGCCGCATCCACTCGCTCTTTGTCAATTTCCACGCCGAGGATGGGAAGGTTGGGATTCACACGCCGAAAGCGTTCGGCGCTTTCGAGGGTGGTACGAGGATCAAACCCATAGCCAAGGTCAACGAAAAATGAATCAGCGAACAAGCCATCGGTCCGCGTGAGAAGCGACGGCTCATAGAGCAGGATAAAGTTATCGACTCGGCGGAGTCTGTTCGAGGCAGTCTTCCCACGGGTGATCTGTCCCAATGGTTTTTTGGTTGTCGGCTTTTTCATTCGGGTTGATTATATAAGAAGAAAGGAGCATTGCCCACCGATATGCCGCCGTGTACCATTGGCGTATTATTTTTTGAGGAGAATACTTTGGACATTCCTGCACCGAAACCCACACGACGCATTGGCCTGACCATTTGGATGATCTTTTCGCAATTGGTATCTATTGCGGCTATTTTGATCTGGTTGGCGCTTTCCATTTTGCCTTTGGCTTTTTGGGATGACCCCAATGCTCCGTTATCTCAACAAGCTGCCATTTTGTGGTTTATGTGGCTCAGCCCGCTCATCCCCATTGGACTCTCGATTGCGGCGTGGATCGCTTACGCTTTCCGCAAGGACTGGCAGGCGTTCGTTCTTTCAGCCATCACTTCCGTGCCACCGCTTCTTATAGTGGTTGCCATTACCGTCTCAAGCGTGTTGGATAAGTTGTTCTTGCCAAACCACTAACCATTCATGCAGATTTTTGAAGTTTGTGGTGATGAAGCTAACTACAAGTGATGGCTCAACGTATTATTACAAGGTGGCGTACGAAGAGGCGGAGAGAATTCTTGCAAAGCTGAATGATGAATGAGGAATTCTAAGGCGACCCCTACCCGTCCTCCCCCAAATACGACGAGTCTAACTTTGGATCATCATATAAACTTTTCATCGTCGTATTTGGGGGAGGTGCCCGCAGGGCGGAGGGGGTAAAAAGGACTCAGCCCATCGCCGAGTCCTTTTTACTCATCCCTTATTACTTGTTACCGCTTTCCCCTCCCCATAATGACAATTAGATTCCATCCCTTACTACGGGACATGTCATGCAGTGTCCGCCGCCACGACCTTTGCCGAGTTCAAAGCCGGGGATGGTAATCACTTCCACACCGGCTTCGCGCATTTTGGCGATAGTGTGGGTGTTGCGTTCATAGGCAATCACCACGCCCGGTTCGATGGCAACAGTGTTATTGGCGTCGTCCCATTGCTCACGCTCGGCTTGATACTGGTCGCCGCCCGTTTCAACAACCGTCAAATTGACCTTGAGCGCATCTTCCACCGCAGAAAGAAAGCTCTTCTCATTGGTCACATGGAAATCGCCAGCTTTTTTGCCAGGTCGTAAACTGATCGCGCGGATCTGATTCACTACCTTGGGAAACAGTGTAACCTTGTCGTGGTCGAGCATGGTGAAGACGGTATCGAGGTGCATGTGTGCGCGGTCCTTGGTCATGACGCAGGCGATGACCCGCTCCGCGCTGCCATTCGTGAAGAGTGAGTCTGCGATCTGCTCGATCATGCTGCCCTGAGTCCGCTCAGACATGCCGATCAGCACCGTCCCTTTGCCGATGGGCAGCACGTCGCCGCCTTCAAGGGCGGAACGTCCAAAGTTTTGCATGTTGAATTCGCCGTCGGTTTCATTGGGATACCAGAAGTGAAAACCCGCATCCTTGAACATGGGATGATATTTGTAAATGGCAAACATATTCAAAGACTCGCGTCGGCGAGCAGGCCAGTACATTGGGTTGGCAGATACACCGTTGAATATCCAGCAGGAAGAATCACGGGTGAAGAGCGTGTTTGGCAAAGGCGGCAGCAGGAAGCTGTTCATATCATTAAGTGCGGATGCGTGAAGTGAGACCTTGGCAAATGACTGCCAATCTACGTTTGCTTCACCCGCTGTCAGGCCGCCGATCAAGTGTCTCGCAAGCGTGGCAGGATCTAGGTCAAGCAGGAAGCGGCGGACTTCATCCACGAGCGCCCAGCCCACCGTGTATTCGGTTGCGACGTTCTCAATGATCAAATGCCGCGCTTCTGCGCTGGCTTGCAGAGTCTCGGTCAACAGATCCATTACATAGTAAATATCCACGCCGCGCTCGCGCATCACCTGCGTGAACTGGTCATGTTCCCACTGCGCGCGTTCCACCCAGAGGACATCGTCGAACAACAATTCATCGTGATTGGACGGAGTGAGGCGTTGCAGGCTCAACTCAGGGCGATGGACGATCACCTTGTGCAGTTTGCCAACTTCTGAATAAACACCAAGATCGGTCATGTGCGGACTCCTTTTTATTGATCATGATGAGAAATTATATGCATGGGTTCTGTGGCGGGATATGAACCAAAGGTATGGTGTGGTTGTGAGGGAATATCTAAATCGAAATTGCAAACCTTCCAACCTGAAAACTAAAATTTTATGCTAGACTCACCCTACACTGATTACTGAAAACTGTTTACTGTAACCATCCAACCAATCGACCACGGGACTACCAAACTAAAAATGGAAACTCTCTCCTCCGCGCTCGACCCGCAATCCCCCGAATTCAAAGCCAATGCAGAACACAACCGCGCCCTCGCGAGTGAATTGAAGAAGCGGCTTGCCCTCGTCCGTGAAGGTGGCGGCGAGAAATACCGCAAGCGACATGAAGAACAGGGCAAGCTCTTCGTGCGCGAACGCATCGAACGTCTGCTTGACCCTGGCGCGCCCTTCCTCGAACTCTCCGCGCTTGCTGCAACCAACATGTACAACAACGAAGCGCCATGCGCAGGCATCGTCACAGGCATCGGACGAATTTCCAACCGCGAAGTGATGATCGTTGCCAACGACGCCACCGTCAAAGGCGGCTCGTATTTTTCGATGACCGTCAAAAAGCATTTGCGCGCGCAACAGGTCGCCGAGGAAAATCATCTGCCCTGTTTGTATCTTGTCGATTCAGGCGGCGCGTATCTGCCGCTGCAGGATGAGGTCTTCCCCGACGCGCATCACTTCGGACGCATTTTTTACAATCAGGCGCGCATGTCTGCCAAGCGTATTCCGCAGATCGCCGCCGTCATGGGCAGCTGCACCGCGGGCGGCGCCTATGTCCCTGCGATGAGCGATGAGGCCATCATTGTCAAAGGTGCGGGCACTATTTTTCTCGGCGGCCCGCCGCTCGTCAAAGCTGCCACGGGTGAGGATGTCACTGCCGAAGAATTGGGCGGCGCAGATGTCCACACCCGCAAGAGCGGTGTTGCGGATCATTTCGCCGAGGATGATGATCATGCCATCGAGATTCTTCGCTCGATCGTAGAGACTCTTCCCCGAGGACACGTTCACTCGCATCTTTCCGCGCTGGAAGTTGCTCCCCCCGAAGAACCTTTATACAACCCTGACGAATTGTACGGCGTCCTGCCGCGCACCTTCAAAGAGTCCTACGATGTCCGCGAGATCATCGCCCGCATCGTGGACGGTTCCAAGTTCCGCGAGTTCAAAGCACGTTACGGTACCACTCTCGTCTGCGGCTTTGCCCGCATTCACGGATACCCCGTCGGCATCATCGCCAACAACGGTGTGTTGTTCAGTGAGTCCGCATTGAAAGGGACGCACTTCATCGAACTCTGTGACCAACGTGGAATCCCGCTACTGTTCCTGCAAAACATCACAGGCTTCATGGTCGGCAAAGAATACGAAACAGGTGGCATCGCCAAAGACGGCGCGAAGATGGTCCATGCCGTTGCCACAACCCGCGTCCCCAAATTGACACTCGTCATCGGCGGCTCCTTCGGCGCAGGCAACTACGCCATGGCAGGCCGCGCTTACGGCTCCCGCTTCCTGTGGATGTGGCCGAATGCACGCATCTCCGTCATGGGCGGGGAACAAGCTGCGAACGTGCTCTTAACCATCAAACAAGATCAACTCGCTCGCGAAGGTAAACCAACTCTCAGCAAGGAAGAAGCAGACGAGTTCAAACGTCCACTCTTAGAGAAATACGAAACCGAAGGTAGTCCCTATCATTCCTCTGCACGCCTTTGGGATGACGGCGTCATAGCCCCCGACGAAACGCGTCAAGTGCTTGGGTTAGCTTTGTCTATCGTTTTGAATTCGCCAAAAGAAGAAGGCGGCTTCGGCGTGTTCCGCATGTAATCTCAATTTATGTCATGCTGAGCCCGATAGGGCGAAGCATCTCTACGATAATGTCAGAGATCCTTCGCTACGCTCAGGATGACAAGCTATAAGGATTTCACCCATGACCTTCTCAAACTCAATCGATACCCCACATCACTTTTTTGCACGAATGGCAGGCAACTGGCGCGGCATAAGCAGACTTTGGCTTGAGCCAGATAAACTTGCCGACGAAGCCCAAATCGTTGGAACCATCCAACTTCTGCTTGAAGGACGCTATGCTTTATTTCTGTATCAATCATCTGTTGAAGGCGAAGCACAGCATGGCATGTTCACCTTTGGATACAACACAACGCTCGAACAGTTCGAAACATCATGGGTGGATTCATTCCATACAAATACTGGCATCATGTTCTGCATCGGCGCGGAAAGAGATAACGGATTTGCCGTTACAGGTAGTTACCCCGATCCCAGCGGCGGACCTGATTGGGGTTGGCGTACTGAAGTGGAATTAGATGGAAATCAATTAACTATTACTGCGTACAACATCACTCCTGAAGGCGAAGAAGCACGTGCAACGGAGATGGTGCTTACGAGACTGAAGAAATAAGCACTGCGTCATTGCGAGCAGGGAGTTCATCCCGACGAAGCAATCCCTAATTAAGTAGGAGATCGCTCACCACACTGGCATACGGCACAAGTGTGGTGTGACGAAATGGAGACAAAATGAAAATCCTCATCATCGGCGGCACACGTTTTCTCGGACGTCACCTCGTCAACTCTGCCCGCGCCCGTGGACATGAAGTCACGCTCTTCAATCGCGGTATGACCAACCCTGATCTTTTTGGAAACTACGTGGAAAAGATCGAGGGAGATCGTGCTAAAGATCTGGATCAACTTGAAGGGCAGTGGGATGCGGTCATTGATACTTGCGGATATTTCCCACGCATCGTTCGCATGTCCGCCGAGGCGTTGAAGGGTAAAGTCGAGCATTATGTTTTTATCTCCAGTATTTCTGTTTATGCTGACTTCAAAAAAGTGGGCATCAATGAGAGCTATCCTGTTGGGAAGATCGAAGATGAAACGATGGGAGAGATCACGGGTGAATCGTATGGCCCGTTGAAAGCATTATGTGAAAAAGCCGTGCAGGATGTTTTTGGGATCAACTCATTGATCGTTCGCCCAGGACTCATAGTTGGCCCGCATGACCCAACTGACCGCTTTACCTATTGGCCTGTCCGCATTGCACGCGGCGGCGATGTGCTTGTGCCTGATAGCCCCACTGCGCTTACACAGATCATCGATGTTCGTGACTTATCTGATTTTATTGTTCATCTCATCGAGCAAAATATATCTGGCGTTTTTAACGCAACAGGTGAGCCGTTGCAGCTTGGAACTTTGTTTGAAACGTGCAAACAAGTCAGCAAGAGCGATGCGAATTTCAAGTGGGCGTCAGTTCAGTTTCTCAGCGAGAACAAGGTTGAGCCGTGGAGTGACATGCCTGCGTGGCTTCCTGATACCGAAGAAGAAAAGGGTTTCTCACGCGTGGATGTTTCCAAGGCTGTGCACGCAGGCCTCGTTATCTCACCGCTTGAAGAGACCATTAAGGATACTATTGCATGGGCGTTTGAAATTTCTGTTGACCATGAATGGAAGGCTGGGTTGAATGAGGCGCGTGAAATGGAATTGCTGAAACATGTTCAATAAAATCTTAATTGCCAATCGCGGTGAGATCGCCATTCGCATTATTCGTGCCTGCCGTGAGTTGGGCATCAAAACGGTTGCCGTATATTCCACTGCCGATGTGAATGCGCAGCACATTCAACTTGCAGATGAAGCCGTTCTGCTTGGTGATGCTGCTCCAAAAGAATCCTATTTGAATGTAGATAAGCTCATCCGAGCCGCGCTCGACTCAAAAGCGGATGCCATTCACCCAGGTTATGGATTCCTCTCAGAGAACGCCTCTTTTGCCTCCGCAGTTGAATCTGCTGGTCTGATATTTATCGGCCCTTCAGCAGATTCGATTCGCGCCATGGGCGATAAGGCTGAGTCGAAAATATTGATGAAACGATCAGGCGTGCCAACTGTCCCTGGGTTTGAAGGTTTGACATCATACGAAGATTTTAAAAAGGCTGCAAAAGAGATTGGTTATCCCGTGCTTATCAAAGCGTCCGCGGGCGGTGGTGGAAAGGGCATGCGCGTGGTCAATGTCGAAAGCGAATTGAGCGAAGCAATTGAATCCGCGAGGCGCGAGGCATTGAATTCTTTCGGTGATGAAAATTTGCTCATCGAAAAATATCTCGCAGATGCACATCACGTCGAGTTTCAAGTTTTTGGCGATAAGTACGGAAATCTGGTTCACCTTTTCGAGCGCGAATGCTCTGTTCAGCGTCGTCATCAAAAAATAATAGAAGAAACTCCCTCGCCATTGCTCACACCCGATATTCGCGCAAAGATGGGCGCAGCTGCAGTAGCTGCTGCAAAAGCCGTCAATTATTACAATGCAGGCACCATTGAATTCATCTTTGACCCCATTCTTTCCTCTTTCTACTTTTTGGAAATGAATACTCGTTTGCAAGTGGAGCATCCCATTACTGAACTTGTCGCAGGCATTGACCTTGTCCAATGGCAGATTCGTATTGCGGCGGGAGAGAAATTCCCATTCACGCAAAGTGACTTTCACCAACACGGTCATGCCATCGAGTGCCGCGTTTATGCCGAAGACCCGTCCAATGGATTTTTGCCCAGCACGGGCAAGCTTTTGCAATTCCTCGAACCGCGCGGCCCAGGTATTCGCGTGGATTCGGGGTTCAAGACTGGCAGTGATGTGACTCATTTCTATGATCCGCTGCTGGCAAAGTTAATTGTCCATGCCGAAACGCGAGATGTGGCAATTCAAAGAATGCAAACCGCTTTGCGGGAGTTTATTGTCCATGGTGTTGTGACGAATATTGATTTCATGCAGGCAGTTTTGAAGCATGAAGATTTTGCGCAAGGCAAAGTGTCCACGCGGTGGGTGGAGAAGAATTTGGAATTGGGAAGTTTGCTCCCTGAACAACAAGTCCCTGCTTTCCAGAATTTGATCGCGGCGGCGCTTGCTGATGTGGTCTTTGTTGGAGCAAAGGCACAGCCTGCAGTTTCAAATGAGACTGACCCATTCAACCCGTGGAAACAAACGAAGAATTATAGAAATTAACAATGAAAATAAACTTCGACACACAAACTCTTGAGATCAACCCGTCGGGCGATCATTATGTTGCCACGATGGATGGGAAGACTGTCACGGTGCAAGTTGTCCGAGCGGAAGATGGGCGCATGGACTTGCTGATCGATGGTCAGCGTATAAGCGCGTATGTTTCTTCCGATATGGCGAAGAGATGGGTGACGATAGATGGCCACACTATGATGTTGACGAAAACTTCGGGCGCAAAACAAGGCGTCAGACATGATCATGCTGGGGGATTGATCGCTCCCATGCCGGGGCAGGTGCGAAGCGTCTCTGTCAGCGTGGGGGATGTCGTTAAGAAAGGTCAAACCTTGCTTACGATGGAGGCCATGAAGATGGAAATCCGCATTCAAGCTTTGAAAGATGGAAGAGTAACGGCATTGCACGCAGCGCAGGGGCAGACGGTGGAGCGTGAGCAGATCTTGATTGAGGTGGAGGAATGAAGAAAGTAATCCCGTTGATTGTGCTGTTTCTATCGTTAGCCTGTGCGACGATTATTCCAACGCCAAATGATTTTCCTCCGCCGCCAATGACGGTGATTGTAGAACTTCCGAATGTGACCGCTGTGCCAACT
Organism: Anaerolineales bacterium; assembly: GCA_046328875.1. GTDB lineage: Bacteria > Chloroflexota > Anaerolineae > Anaerolineales > Villigracilaceae > Villigracilis. The sequence goes on from JAXLVS010000001.1 coordinate 99,421, forward strand.
TTTGAACTGTTGCCCCGCCCAATCACTTCCGAAAAAATGCTGGATGCACAAACATTCTTTTTGATCCTTAAGACGCGCGCATTGAGTGGGGATGATTTCGGGATTGCTGAGACTGTGAGATATCCGCTTGCTGTAGGTGCGAATGTCATCGCCACGACAGATGAGTTTGTGGCTAACTACAACGAGATTTTCACCGATACCGTTATGGCTGTGTTGACAAATACAAGCGAAGAAGATCTTGTCCTTTTACCTGATGGTGTCCGTGTGGGACAGGGCGAGATTTGGTTTAATCTGTTTTGTGTAGATGAAGCTTGCAGCGACACGCAGTTCCTGATCATACAGATCAACCCGTAGGAGTTGAAATGGCTGGTAAATATTTTGATGAGCTTGAAGTTGGGATGAAATTTAAACACGGCGGACGCACCGTGACGGAGATGGACAATGTGTTGTTCTCTGCGTTGACAATGAACACGCAGCCGTTACATGTAAATGAAGATTTCGCGGCCAAGACCGAGTTCGGTCAACGGCTGGTGAATGGTGTTTTTACCTTTGGTTTGGTGGTTGGTTTGACCGTCGCTGAGTTGACCGAAGGCACGATCGTAGCAAATTTGGGATACGACAAGGTCGTTCATCCGAACCCTGTTTTTCACGGTGATACCATCTATGCTGAAAGTGAAATCGTTGAGATGCGTGAGTCGAAGTCCAGACCAAATGCGGGGCTGGTGAAAATCAAGTGCACGGGTAAAAAGCCAGATGGGACGATCGTGGTGGAGTTTGAGCGGACGGCGATGTTTCTCAAAAGGATGAATGCTGAATGATGAATGATGAAGTAAAAACGATGCGCTCACGACGAGCGTTGCTTTACATGCCAGGGGATAATTGGAAGATGATCACGAAATCCGTTACGCTGGGCGTGGATTCGATCTGTATGGATATGGAAGACGGCACGGCGGTCAATAAGAAGGCCGAAGCGCGTTTCACGATCGCGAAGGCGTTGCAGGAGTTGGATTTTGGCGCGAGCGAAAAACTGGCGCGCATTAATTCGGTGGGATCAGGATGGGAGAAGGATGATATTGAGGCGGTGTTGCCGTATCACCCTGATGGAATTGTGATTCCGAAAGTGGAATCTTTTGATCAAGTGGAATGGGCAAGCCGAATCATCGAATCAGCTGAGTTAAAGTATGGCTGGCCGATTAATTCGGTGCGCATTTTGATCGGAGTGGAAACAGCTAAAGGGATTTTGAATCTCAAGGAGATCGCAGCGCATCCACGCTTGGATGCGATCATCTTCGGCGGGGAAGATTTTGCGGCTTCAATAGGGGCTGTCCGCACGAAAGATGCGGTGGAGTTGTTGTATGCACGGCAGGCGGTGATTGTCGCTTGCGCGGCAAATGATTTGCAGGCTCTGGATATTGTCACGATAGATTACAAGGACTTGGAAGCGTTGAAGATCGAGGCCCAGTTTGGGGCAGGACTCGGCTTCAGCGGGAAACAGATCATTCACCCGAATCAAGTGTCAGTGGTGCAAGAGGCGTTCACTCCGTCTGATGAATCCATTGGTTATGCAAGACGCATTGTTGAAACGTTTGAAGCGAGTCAAAAAGAGGGCAAGGGTGCGTACGCGCTTGATGGTAAGATGATTGACATGCCGCTTTTGAAAAATGCGCAAAAGGTACTTGCGAGGGCAAAGGCGGCAGGAAAATAAAAATGGGCAAGGGTAACCAACGTTATGCTTAATCGAATTAAAGAGTTGGACGGTTTGCGTGGTGTGGCTGTTGTGCTTGTGATGGCGCTTCATATTTTTAAGCGAGCCGCCTATTTTACGGAGCATCCTGTTTTGCTGGCTTTTACCAAGTTCACAACGGTTGGATGGGTGGGTGTGGATATCTTTTTTACGCTTTCGGGCTTTTTGATTACCTCCATCCTTTTGAAGTCAAAAACCGAGGAACATTATTTTAGAAACTTTTATGTGCGGCGAGCTTTGAGGATTTTTCCGCTGTATTATGCTGCCATTATTTTTGTGCTTCTGTTCGCTCCCAAAGTTGAACCTGAATTTATGGCTCAATTAAAAACGGCTTTGCCGATCATGTTGCTTTACCAGCAAAACTGGGCGTTGCTCTTTAAGAACTTTCATATCACGCAATATCTCGGAATTACATGGTCATTGGCAATCGAGGAACAGTTTTATTTTCTGTGGCCTTTTATTGTGTATAAACTTAATCGAGAGCAGCTCGTCAAGGCTAGTATTTGGTATATTGCCATTTCGATGACTGTCCGTATTTTGGGAACGTTGTTCTGGCCTAACTTAAGTCAGGCTTCCACGTTCTTCTATTACACTTCGTTTGCACGTTTTGAAGAAATGCTCTTTGGTGGGTTGCTAGCTGTCTTTCTCACATATGATGGTTCTCAAGAAAAAGTGCGCCGATACGCCCATCCACTCTTTTTTGTATCGTTTGCCATATTTGTTACTTTGCATTTGTTGTCTTTGCCTGGTTCACCTCACCCCGAGCATTCCAGTGTGCCGCTTATGCTTGGCGGGTATACAACTGCAGCGTTATTCACATTGGGTTTGATCGGCGTGTTTGTTACTTATCCGCCTGAAAATATTTTACGCCGCATATTTCATAACCCCGTCCTTACCTTTTTAGGAAAGTACAGTTATTCCATCTATCTTTTTCATATGACGGCAACCCTTATCTTGTTGGATGTGTTCTGGCACAGTGGCATGCGTGGGTGGAAACCATATGTTCTGTTCCCGATCACAACATACATCGCTGCTGTTTTGATCGCGTTGTTGACCTGGAACCTGCTTGAAAAGCACATGCTCAACCTGAAAAAATATTTTGAATATAAAAATCCCGCAGAGACATCGAGGTAGTTTTGCTTTCAGTTATTTTTGGTCTTGCATCCGCGCTCAGTTGGGGCGCAGGAGATTTTACAGGTGGGCTTGCTGCTCGCAGAGTGGGCGCATATAGGTCGGTGTTTTATGGTGAGGTGATCGGCATCATGTTTCTCTTTGTTGCCGTCAGCATAACAGGCGAGCCTATTCTTAATTCAAGATCGGCGATGTTTGCTGTAGTAGCGGGCGCTCTTGGGACAGTTGGTTTGCTGCTTCTATACCATGCCATGTCCAGCGGTATGATGAGTATTGCTGCACCTGTCTCAGCATTATTGGCGGCAACTTTGCCAGTCATGGTGGGTATGTTCACACAAGGGCTACCTGGTTATTTAACGATGATCGGATTTGGGTTTGCCCTCTTCGCCGTGTGGATGATCTCTCAAGGCGAGGGAAGTGTGACAGACATCCTCTCGCATCTTTCGGACTTGAAGCTGCCTCTGCTTGCAGGCATTGGATTTGGTTTTTACTTTGTCCTCATGCACGAAGCGACAAAAGCAGGTGGCACTTTCTGGCCTATGGTCTTTTCACGTTCGGGGGGGATCGCTCTTCTTACTGCCTACCTGTTGATCACACGTTCATCATTAAAGATAGACACTTCTGCCTTGCCCATTATCACCGTGAACGGACTATTGGACTTGGGTGGTAATTTCTTCTTTATTCTTGCAAGCCAGGCAGGCAGGTTGGATGTCGCCTCCGTGTTAAGTTCACTTTTCCCGGGCGCCACCGTTGTGCTAGCATGGATATTCCTCAAAGAACGCCTCAATCGCAATCAATGGATAGGTATCGCAGCCGCGTTGACGGCAATCGTTTTACTGACGATGTAGCGGAATTGTGATCTCAAACATGGAACCCTCTCCGGGTTCGCTTTCCACTTCAATACTTCCATTATGTAATTTGGCAATACCTTCCACAATGGCAAGGCCAAGTCCGCTGCCAGTGGGGGTGGGGGATTCGTTCGCGTCGTCTTCATTGCGCGTGCGGGACTCGTCCACGCGATAGAAGCGGTCAAACAGATGAGCGAGGTGTTCGCTTGGGATGCCCGGCCCTGTGTCCGTAACACGCACCCAGCCTGAGGTCCGCGAAGGATGCGTGCCTGTTTCAACGATCACATGCCGCTTTTTGCCAGGCTCATTTTGTGCAGTGTACTTAATCGCATTTTCCACCAAGTTTGTGAGCATTTGCGTTAATGCCTGACGGTCACCAGAGATCATCACTTCGGGGAGATCGCCCGCTTCGAGTTCAATTTCTTGACGGGTTGCCAGCGGAGCAAGCCGTTCGACAACATCCAACGCAATATCACTTAAGTCCAGCGATTCTTTTTGTAGAATTTTTTGATGAGCATCCAGTCGGGCCAGAGTCAACAGGTCGTTGACAAGATGCCTCATCACTTCATTTTCTGATTGAACGATTTGCAATACACGTTGATATTCTTTCGCAGTGCGCTGCGTCGAAAGGGCACGCGTCGTTTCTAGGTTAATAATGGTTAGCGGAGTGCGTAACTCGTGGCTTGCATCTGCTGTGAATTGACGTTGACGTATAAACGCGGCTTCAAGCCTTGCCAGCATGGAATCAAATGTTCCAGCTAGTTGACCGATCTCGTCTTTTTGCGGCAGGTTGAAGCGCTGACTGAGATCCGTCTCCTCGATTGTGTGTGCCTTGGCGGTGATCATTTTTACAGGCTGCATGGCACGGTCTGCCAGCCAAAATCCACCTGCAAATGAGATGATTAATGTTAGCCCGATCAAAGTGATTAGCGTGAAAAGAAGTTTTCCCAATCGGTTTTCAGGATCAAGCGGCGTGCCAAAAGCCAGATACCCTGTCAGCTTTTCTCCTGAATATAAAGGCACGATCTTAAAGATATATTGAGTTTGGCTATCATCATGTTTCAATGATGCTGAGATGACAACGGGTTCATGTTCTTCTTCATTTTCAGTACGTGCTGGGGTAAGGACGAATCCTTCAGAAGATGCTCCCCAAATTTTTTGTAGAGATCCTTGAATACTGTATAAGGCTAGTACGTCCTCATTTTGAAGCGAAGTCTCTTCATCGCTATTAACGTTTGTTGAAAAACCTTGTTCGCCAGCGGTCATTAAGCTGGCTGTGTCCATCCCAAAGATTTTTTCAATATTCTCAAGTTTTGTCTCAAGCCGAATTAATGTCTCTGCTTGCAGCTGCCTCACCTGCATGTAATACAGCATGCCGCTAAACGCAGTAAGCAAAATTGCGAGAATGAATACAAACCAAAGCGCAAGCCGAAAGCGAATACTGTGAAAGACGAGATTAATGCGGCTGAAAAATTTCATGCGGTTTCTCACGCTGGACGGCGTAGGCGATACCCCGAGCCGCGGATGGTTTCGATCAGTTTTACATCAAAGGGATCATCGATCTTACGGCGCAGGCGACGGATATATACATCCACTACATTTGACATGACTGTGGCATCGTAACTCCACAAATGGCTTTCAGCCATCTGGCGGGTGATGAGGCGGTTTGGGTTCCGCATTAGATATTCAAGCAAAGAATATTCGCGTGAAGTCAGGTCAATGGATTGTTCGCCGCGTTTCACAAAGTGCGTGGCGGGGTCAAGCACAAGGTCTGCAATGGTGATCAATCCGCTCTTATCGTCTGACTCGCGCCGTAACAGTGCCCGCAGACGCGCGCGTAATTCCTGCATTTCAAATGGCTTCACAAGGTAATCATCTGCGCCGCTATCCAAACCTAGCACACGGTCTTCAAGTGCGTCTCGAGCAGTCAGCATCAAAATTGGAGTTTTGATGCGATGACTTCGCAGCGAACGACAAACTTCAACACCGTTTCTTATCGGCAGCATTACATCCAAAATGATCAGCGCATACGGAGTTAATTCTGCCATTTCCTCCCCATCTTGCCCGTCATAGGCCGTGTCGACTGCGTAGCCATCGTCCTCAAGGCTGAGGCGTAATGAGTCACTTAACCTTCGGTTATCTTCCACAAGCAAAATACGCATTCAATTCAATCCTCTTTGAAATCATTGTAGCATGTCAAAATGACCTGAAGATGACAGAACTATCCTCTATTTGTCATTTCCCTGTCATTTTCACCAACTATACTCCCGAACGTAATTAGGCACAGACGTTGCAAGGAGAACTATGAAAAAGCAATATACAGCACTATTAGTCGCTTTCGCAGTTACGGTTTGCATGGCGGCAGGAATGTTTCTAGTGAGTGGAAGCGCGTTGATGAATAAGAACGGCCTGCCTGTGGCAAATTCTGCTTCCGAAGCAACTGCCACAGCACAGGCAAAATCTGCAGAAGAAGCGCAGATCCAGCAATTACAAACTCTCGTAGCCGAATACCAAACCCGCGAAACAAAATATCAGAGCGAATTGCAAACTGCGGGCCAACAACTTGAGCAGGCTAATTCACAAATACGTCAATATCAAATGGTGTTGATGGCTTTGCAAAACCGCGGCTTGATCATGGTCGATTCAAGTGGCCGCATTTCTATCCCTTAGGAGCAAAAATGAAAATTTGGAAAACAATCATTCGTGTTTGGTTTACCCTCGCAAGCATTGCCACTTTTTTAACAGGTTGGGTTGTTCTTGCACACGCTCCAAAACCCAATCAATTTAACCCTGCTGATATTCCTGCTCTGCCCAAGCTTGAACCTGTCCCATCGCTAAGCCAGTTGATGTTCGCTGAACGCTCTTTCAACTTTAATCAAAGCAATCAGCGAGTGCGTATCTTACGTTCTGGCGGTTCGTAATGTTGGTTTCAAATTTCCGCGCCATGAATTCCGAGATCGTCCTTGCCGCGGAAGGTGAAACTTCGCAAGTGGAGAGTGGTTTTGCTACTGTACAAAAATTTATCGATATAAGTGAAAAACGTTTTACCCGCTTCTCAGACAAAAGCGAGCTCGCTCAACTCAACCGTTCCGCTGGCGTGTGGTTTCAAGCATCTCCCGAACTTTTTGAAGTAGTACAAACCGCAAAACTTTATTTTCAAAAAACGAATGGATTATTTGATCCATCCATTTTGCCGCACTTGCGGAATGCAGGATACGTTCAAAGTATGGATGAAATTCGCCGCCTCGGAACGACGCCCGGACCTGCCAGCCATTCACCGATCTCTGTCTCCAGCTTTGCCTCTATCGGCCTTAACGAAACTGACTTGTCCATTCGTTTGCCTGCTGATCTGCAAATTGACCTTGGTGGCATTGCCAAAGGCTGGATTGCAGAACAAGCCGCACGCCTGTTGAGTCAATATGCAGCTGCTTGCGCCGTCAGCGCAGGTGGTGACATGTTCCTGATAGGCTATCCAGAGGGGCAGGATCACTGGGAAATTGGCCTCGAAGACCCTCGTGACCCGCAAGCGGATATATCAGTTCTCTTGTTGCAAGAAGGCGCAGTAGCAACATCATCTGTTGCCAAACGCACATGGAAGCAAGGTAAAGCATCTCGTCATCATTTGATCGACCCGCGAACAGGGAATCCCGCTGAAACAGCTTGGTTAAGCGTCACTGTTCTTGCTCCACAAGCTGCGGCAGCAGAAACATTTGCCAAAGCATTTTTGATAGCAGATAAAGAGGAAGCTCGCATTCTCGGCGAACAAAACCCTGAATTAACCGTCCTTGCCGTGGACAGGGATGGAAATCTAATTAGCCTAGTTAAACCGATGGAAAGTCTGAATGTCACTCATTAAATTTATCTCCGATCTTTTTGCAATAGATAGCCTTCAGTTCTGGTGGTACCTAACCCGCGCAGCTGGGTTGATGGGTTATTTTTTGATCTGGCTTTCCACCGCTTGGGGACTCGTTGTTAGTAGCAAGATCCTGGATCCCATTATGGATCGCGGCTTTACGTATGATTTCCATGAATACTTATCCTGGCTTGGGCTGGCGTTTATTGCTACGCATGTCATTGTCTTGATGGCTGATAAATATTTGCCATACACTATTTGGCAGGTGTTGCTTCCCTTCCTCTCCCCATATCGTCCATTGTGGGTGGGAATCGGAGTGATCGCTTTCTATCTTTCCATTTTGGTAACAGCTGCTTTTTATCTCAAAAAACATATAGGGATGGAACTCTTCCGCAAGATCCACTATTTGAGTCTTGTTGCTTATTTTGGCGCAACCTTACATGGTCTCTACGCAGGAACAGATTCTGTGTTGCCCATTGCCAACCTGCTTTATAAAGGAACATTCCTTATCACTCTCTTCCTGGTAATGTATTGGGTGGTATTGCTTTATTTCAAAAAACAGGAAGAAGAGCAAGCACGGTTACAGCTATTACGAGAAAAACAACGCAACTCCAGAAGGGCACGTTCTACAACCACGGTGAAGAACACCCGCTAAAATACAGCCAAACCTAATAATTTTGCCTCAAATGCTGAAACACGAATAAATTGTGTTATACTCTCGTCGCTCTCACTGGAGAGCAATTTTTTTGGGAAATTGTTTTGATCACTCTAAATGATGGCCTGATGAAGTTTTGTCAGGCTTTTTTGTTGGGCGGGTTTGCTTGCAAAAGCAAACTTTGTTGGCAAGAAGGAAGTTAAAACGGAGTCATCGAAACATCCCGTATCATGTCATTGCGAAGGTTTTCTTGCTTATAGCGAGGCCATACCACTTGCAGTGGCTAACAAAAGGATCAAGATGACAACCGATTTTTCTTCTCTTAACCTCCGTGACGAGATCACGCAGGCCATTACTGAACTCGGATATTCCGAGCCGACCCCTATTCAAGCGGGCATGATCCCTCTCATGCTCACAGGCGTTGACGTAATTGGTCAAGCCCAAACAGGCACAGGCAAAACAGCCGCCTTTGCCCTCCCCATTCTTCATAACTTTCAAAGACAAAAGAATCCACAAGCCTTGGTGCTTGCGCCTACTCGTGAGCTTGCACTGCAAGTTGCCGATTCCATGATCGAATACGGAAAGCACCTCAACGTGCGTGTGCTCGCTGTTTATGGTGGGCAGCCATACAGTCCGCAGATCAACAGCCTCAAACGTGGCGTGGATATTGTTGTTGGCACTCCAGGCCGTTTGAACGATCTGATCGAGCGTAATGTCCTTGTCTTGAATGAGATCAAAACCGTCGTTTTGGATGAGGCGGATGAGATGCTCAACATGGGCTTCGTGGATGAAGTCGAAAAGATTCTTTCGATGACTCCTCCCGAACGTCAGACTTGTCTTTTCAGCGCCACCATGCCCGCGCGGATTCGCACCCTTGCAAACCGCTTCATGCGTGACCCTCAATCTGTTACTGTTAAAAGAAGCACTCTCACCACCCCGCACATTGAACAACGCTACTACCTTGTCCACGATAGTGACAAGATCAACGCCCTCACTCGTCTCTTCGAGATCGAACCCATTCACAGCGCTTTGATCTTTGCCCGTACTCGCGCAGAGACTGGACAGCTCGCCAATGAATTGGTCATTCGCGGCATCCCCGCTGAAGCCATTCACGGTGACTTGGATCAAAATGCCCGCGAACGCGTGCTTGGACGTTTTCGTGCCAACCAACTCAAAGTATTGGTCGCCACTGATGTAGCTGCCCGTGGTTTGGACATTGATGATATTTCACATGTCTTCAACTTCCATTTGCCTGATGATGCCGAAGTGTATGTTCATCGTATTGGACGCACTGGTCGCGCAGGCAAGACAGGTATTGCCATCAGCCTCATTTCACCAAGAGAAAAACGCCGCATGCGTGAAGTGGAAGCACTCACCAAGCAGCCTGTTGCTAAAATGGAATTGCCTACTACTTCCGACATTATCAAACACCGCGAACAGCAGACTGTCGATAACCTCAAGATCTGGCTTGGCCGTGGACGTTTTAAACGCGAACTTGAAATGGTGCAGGAACTGATCGAAGCGGGGCATGATGTAGTGAACATCGCTGCTGCTGCCATCAAGATCGCCCGCGCTGATGAAAAACAGCGTCCTATTGCAGAGGTAGCTGATGTGAAAGCTGATTTCTCCCGCAAACCTGAGCGTGACTTTGGCCGTGGCAAACGCGGAGAAGCTGCAAGTGGTAAGCGTGATTTTGGAGCGCCGAAGCGTGGTGACTTCGCAGGCAAGAAATCCCGCCGCGATTCACACGAAGAAGGCATGGTCCGTTTGAAGATCAACAAGGGCAAAGCCAACAACATCCGTCCGAATGATATTGTTGGGCAGATCGCGTTCCATGCTAATATCCCTGGCTACACCATCGGCAAGATCCGCATTGAAGATACTTACACCTTTGTAGATGTTCCCGAAGAAGCAGTTGACCAGGTCATTAAGCATAGTGGTAACTATAAGATCGGCAAGGAAAAGTTCAGCGTAACGAAGGCGTAATTTCAGTCTAAATTTTCATTGACGCCACTCAATCACCGTGATAAAGTTGTGGCCTACACGGATACCAGTAAGTTCGCTTTGGAAGTATAACCATCGGCTCATGGGTACAAGTCCATGAGCCGTTTTTTTGTATGTTCTGGCGAAAGAACCGGGTCCTCCAAATTTTTATTTGCCATAGGAGGCAAACATGTCAGAACGTATTACAGGAACAGTCAAATGGTTTAACGGAAGCAAGGGCTACGGCTTTCTTGCTCGTGAAGGCGGCGCGGATGTTTTCGTCCACTTCTCCGCGATCCAGAGCGACGGTTTCAAAAACCTTGAAGAAGGTCAGAAAGTTGAATTCACCGTTGAGAAAGGCCCCAAGGGCCCGCAGGCTACTAACGTAGTCGTCATCAGCTAATTCACTTTGAATACGCAAAACTCCCTGAGATGAAAGTCTCGGGGAGTTTTTTTATTTTGGTGGTGTGAATATTTTATACAACTTGCAAGACGTAGTTACTCAAGCCCCAACTCAGGTATGGATGGTAGGTTTTTGTTGTACAACCAGACATTGAATAGATCACCAAGGTCTTCACCGCTGATCTCATTAGCTACTTGAATAAAATTCGCAGTGGTGGCGTTCCCAAATTTATAACGCTCCGCGTAGGTTCGCAGGATATTGAAGAACACATCATCGCCAACTTTAAGCCTCAGAGCGTGGAGCGTGAGCCCGCCGCGATAGTAAACGCCGCCATTAAAAAGGTCATTGGCAGGTGGATTCCCTGGTGGAGGATAAAAGTCTGGATTGTCTTTGACTTCGTTGTATACACTTGTGACCCACTCGTCGAATGCTTCACTTCCTTGGGTATGTTCGATCCACAACCCTTCGGCATAGGTGGCAAACCCTTCATTAAGCCAGATATCTTTCCAATCTGCTACGCTGACACTATCGCCAAACCATTGATGGGCAAGTTCATGAGCGACGGTCAGTTCGGTGCCTGCGATATCTTCTGTGTCCACCATATCTGTGCCAAAGATGGACATGGTTTGATTTTCCAGCGCTGAACCGAATTCTGTATCCATTAACAGTGCACCATACACCTCGAAGGGATATTCGCCAAAGAGTTCGCTGAAATAATCGATCATTTCTCCTTGTCGTGCAAATGGCTTGCGCATATCGTCAGACAGGCTGGCTGAATAATAATTGCGGATGGGTACCCCGCTTTTTGATTCCATCGTTTCCACATTGAAGTCGTTGATATTGATAGTGGTGAGGTAACTCGCCATCGGGTCGCGGACTGTGAAGTGATATGTGGTCGAGGCGCCATTATCAATTGTCTCTTCGAGAATACCGTTTGCGGCCACTTCGTAGGGCGTAGGCACAGTGACGATGATGGTATAGGTCGCCTTATCCAGCGGGTGATCGTTGACGGGGTAATAATTGGCGGAGCCATCGGGCTCGCTCAAAACGAAGGTGCCGCCGTCGTATTTGATCCAGCCGGTGGAGACAGGCATGGACTCGGATATCAGCTCTTCAGGAATTCCCTGGTAACTTACAACGATTGTGAATGCTTCGCCATATTTCAGCGGTTCAGACGGAGTGATCTCCAGTTCTTGTCCTTGACGGGCGAACTCCGCCTCTTTATCGTTGACAGTGATGCTTGTGATGTCGAACCCTATGAAGTCGAGGTTGAAGCGGCTCAATTCCTGTGTCGCTACGGCTGTGATGGTGGTCACAGCCTCAAGGTCGCTGGTTGAAATATCGTGGACGGTAATGTCTAGTGTGTAGGTTTGGGTATCGTAGCCACCGTTGCCAAACTCTGGGTAAAGGGAATCTTCCATTCCGGGGGAGCCGGCTAATGAGTCAATTACAGGTTCAGTGGGTAATCCATCGTCAGGTGGCGGTGTGATGGTAAGGGGAATTTCTGTTGGGGTGGGCGTTGGCAGAAAGGTTTGACAAGCCAGCGAGATCAAAAGGATAAGTAAGAGGAATATCAGGGTTGGTTTGCGGTGGGTAGGTTGCATGGTTTCTCCGAGGAGTTTATTTTATCTCTAGTGAAAGTCTTTTTGTAAAAGAGAAAAAAAACCGACCTTTGAGATTCCATTCTTTTCTCAAAGGTCGGTTCGGTGAAGTCGTGAATAGCTAAAATTATTCTTTCAATTTCAAACTGAACGAAAACGTGCTGCCTTTTCCATCGCCATCCGACTCGACCCAAATACGGCAACCATGCGCTTCGACGAGGTGACGGGCAATAGTGAGACCGATTCCAGAGCCGCCGCCTGCGTTGCGCGAGCGGGACTTGTCCACACGGTAGAAGCGGGTGAAGAGATTTTCCAAATGCTCTGGCGGAATGCCGATGCCAGTGTCTTTTACGGAGACATGAATTTCATCTTCTTTTTGAATTGACAAAATGGTCACAGTTCCATCTTCAGGCGTGTATTGCAGGGCATTTGCCACAAGATTGGTAAGGACTTGTGTGATGCGATCTTCATCAGCGAGAACATGCTGAAGATTGGCTGGCAGGTTTGAGCGGAGAGTGATGCGCTTTGTCATCGCTTGAGGAGAAAGCCTTTTAATGATCATTCCAACAAGTGAAGAAAGGTCCGTGGTACGGATATCCAAAGAAAACGCATTGGCTTCTATACGGCTGAGTTCTTGCAAGTCATCCACGAGGCGGGCAAGCCGACTGGCTTCGTTATGGATCTGATTATAGGTTTCAGGCGTGGCAGGCAGCACACCATCTACAAGACCTTCCATATACCCTTTGATAGATGTGAGCGGCGTGCGCAGCTCATGGGTTACATCGCCAATGAGCTGACGACGTTTGTTTTCCACCTCTTCAAGTTGGGAAGCCATTTGATTGAAACTGGTTGCAAGTTGAGAGAGCTCATCTTCACCATCTACGTCAACTCTTTTATTGTATTGACCATCTGCAATGTGCTGCGATGCAGCATTGAGAGTTTGTACTGGCGCTACAATGCGACGGCTAATGAACAAACTTACAAGCATGGCAGCAAGCACTGAAGCTGTTGTGGCAATGGCAAGAGACTCGGTGACACTTGCACGATAATTTTGGAAGAACGAATTCATTCCCTGCCCATTACCTTGTCCGTTCCCCATTCCCATACCCATGCCTTGAGTCAACATACCCATTTGACTCATGTGCCGTTGAAAGGCCGCAGGCACAGCCAACTCTGTTGCAATGAGCAATACGATTGCGCCAATTGCAATGACAAGGATGTTTGAAAAAAATATTTTTGCGCTAAGGTGTTCTCGGATATATTTCATAAAAACTACTTTCGATTACAGCGGCTCGTCATCAAAACGGTACCCGACGCCGCGCACTGTTGAGATGAATTCATCTTTACCAAGTTTCTGGCGCACATGCCCGAGATGCACATCCACTACGCGCATCTCACCAAAATATTCGCCACCCCAAATCTTTTCGAGCAATTGTTCGCGTGTAAGAACGCGTCCATGATTTTCTGCAAGGGCGTGCAGCAGATCGAATTCTATAGTTGTTAAGTCAATGAGCTCATCATCTACATGAACTGTGTGCGCACCGATATCCACACGGACATGATTGAAAGAGAGCACGCTTCTTTCTGTGCCTGAGCCTGCTCCTGTTTGCAGACGCCGCAGCGCCGCCTTGACTCTTGCCACCAACTCGCGTGGGCTGAATGGTTTGGTGACATAATCATCCGCACCGACTGAGAGACCAACTACCTTATCTGTCTCTTCAGTGCGGGCAGTGAGCATGATGACATATACATCTGATTCGCGGCGCAGCCTGGTGAGCAATTCGATTCCGTCTATGCCAGGGAGCATCAGATCCAGGATGATCAGGTCTGGTTTAAAGGCACGCGCAGCTTTCAAACCAGCATTTCCATCAGCAGCCGTGAAGACTTCATAGCCTTCGGGCTTGAGATAGGCGCTCACCAGATTCGTGATGGAAGGTTCGTCGTCAACGATGAGGATTTTTGTCATGGGTGGATTCTACTTGTTAATCAATAGTGTATCTTTTCCATGTGAGGCGGGACTAAATATTGTGTAAAGGTTGTGTAAAGATAATTTCTCAAAATACCCCCGTTTTTTTTGATGCTCGCTTGTTGCTAGCGGATTTTTTCTCTGGCCGCTTTTTGCAGAAGAAGATATGCACTCTCGATCAACCACTTTACATCTTGCACGGAAACTAGTCTGCCTTCTTCGATCTTTTCCACCACCCTCAGCATGGCCCCACGGACTCCGCTGGCGCGGTACGCCACCGCTGAGTCTACGGAGATTCTTTCGAGGCGGGAAAGTAAAAAGTTGAGAGCGCGGAGCGTTTCATCGTTCATGGAAGATATTGTACAAGAAACCTCGAAGGAGTGAAATGTCATCCCTGCGGGGGTTGGGGATTCTGCGTCGTAGTTCTCCAGAAAAGGTGACAGCTTTGCCCTTGACAGAATCGGCGTGGTAAATAAAAATTGCCCTACCGTTTAAAAAATTTTTAACGGTAGACTGGATTTTTCATGAAAAAGACACAGAATAAAAAACGCTTCTATGTTTCCGACCTTGAGACCCTGCGGGCCATTGCCGACCCTCTGCGGGTACAGATACTGGAGTTGATGGAAGGGCAAAGCCTCACCGTCAAGCAGGTGGCCGAGAAGTTGGGGCTGGCCCCCAGCAAACTGTATTATCACTTTGGCGCACTGGAAAAGCTTGGTCTTATCGAAGTGGCAGAGACCCGCATGGTTGCCAATATGCTGGAAAAGAAATTCCGCTCCAATGCCGATCTGCTCGATGTTGACCCGGATCTGTTCAAATTCTCGAAAGAGGGCGACAACGAGCCGATCAATATCCTGCTTGCCTCGACCATTGATGCAACCCGCGATGATCTGCTTCGCAGTTTGCAGGCGCGGCAATTCCAATTGGAACAAGGCGCGAGTGAGCAACCCCGCCGTATGATCATCAACCGCGTGGTCAGCCGCGTTCCCGAACACCGCATCGAAGAATTTCAGAAACAATTGATGAAGCTCTTGCAGGAGTTCGAAGCCGAAGACCAAACCTCAAAATCCAGCGATCAGCCGTATGCTTTATCGTTAGCCTTTTATCCGAGTTTTTATTTTGATAAGACCGCCAAGAAAGGTAAAAAGAAATGACAACTTTATCTGTATCTACCCAAACCGAAACTGAAACCCCGAAGGATATGAAGACCTTCTTTACCATATGGGTTGGACAATTGATCTCCATGCTCGGCTCAGGCCTGACCCAGTTCGCCCTCGGTGTGTGGATCTATGACCAGACCAAACAAGCCACGCCGTTCGCAATCACTGTTTTACTTGGCTCTTTGCCACGCACCTTTTTATTACCTGTCGCAGGTTCGATAGCAGATCGTTTCAACCGTCGAATTATCATGATCGTGGCAGATGTACTTAATGCCCTACTGACACTCTTCATCTTCATTTTGCTTGGTGCTGGCTTATTGCAGTTGTGGCACATCTATCTTGTTTCTGCGCTTGGCTCCATCTTCAGTGCGTTTCAAGAACCAGCTTATACTGCGTCCATTTCGATGATCGTGCCGAAGGAAAAACTCGGCAGTGCCAACGGCATGGTGCAGATGGGGCAAGCCCTCTCCTCGGTACTCACCCCGGTTATGGCTGGGGCGCTCTTTGTTTTCATCGGCATGAATGGCATCATCATGATCGACTTCGTAACCTTTTTCTTCGCAGTCGGTGCATTGCTCTTCGTACGCATTCCACAACCAGAACGCGCCCCGGAACATAAAGACTCCAACGTCTGGCAGGATATGGTTTTCGGCTGGAACTATCTGCGCGAGCGGACGGGTCTCTTCGGCTTGCTGCTGTATTATGCGATGGTGAACTTCCTGCTCAACTGGTCAGCCGTCCTGCTCATTCCAATGGTCTTAAGCCGTTTCACTGCCGATGTGCTAGGCATCGTCCAAACCGTGATGGGC
This sequence comes from Anaerolineales bacterium, assembly GCA_046328875.1. GTDB lineage: Bacteria > Chloroflexota > Anaerolineae > Anaerolineales > Villigracilaceae > Villigracilis. The sequence continues at coordinate 115,574 of JAXLVS010000001.1, forward strand.
GTTGGCATGCTAGCGGGCAGCATTATCATGAGTGCATGGGGCGGTGCCAAACGCCGCATCCCTGCTGCCATTGGTTTCCTCGTGCTGGGTGTCACGGGCTTCGTCATTGCTGGTTTGCAGCCCAATCCATTTTTCATCGGTGCGGGAGTATTCGTCTTGATGTTCTTTGTTCCTCTGGCAAGCGGCAACAGCCAGGTCGTTTTTCAAACCAAAGTTGCGCGTGACCTTCAAGGGCGTGTCTTCTCCGTCCGCTCTGCCATCTCGCAATCGATCATGCCCATTGCGTTTCTCACCGCTGGCCCGCTTGCCGATAAATTCTTTGAGCCGCTGCTCATGGATGGCGGCGCACTTGCAAATACCTTCGTTGGGCAGATTCTTGGAACCGGTGTGGGACGCGGTATCGGCCTGATGTTCATCCTCTCCGGCGTCACAGCCATACTCATCAGCGCGATGGTATACGCCAACCCACGCATCCGCAATTTGGAAGATGAATTGCCAGACGCGATTCCAACTGAAGAAAAAGCGCCTCCACCCTAAACTCAAGCTTGGCCAAACAAAAAGAGCCTCATCCTACGCTGAAAGTGTGGATGAGGCTCTTTGCTTTCCAAAATTAATTTCTCAATTGTCTTGCCCTGCCAAAGATGGCGAAGGCGATCAGCGCAACGGAGAACGGGATGAAGAACTGCGGATACCCGTTGCTGTGCGAGCTGATGAAATCCAGCCCTGGGACTTTGTTGAGCGGGCCAAGATACCAGATGACCATGTACAGAATTTCAAAGAGTTTGCTGGTTCCACTCCACACGCCTGATGCCAATGCTAATGATGGGATGAAGAATGCAGCTGAGAACAATGCAAGCAGGCCGACGGCGTCACCGTCAATTGCAAATCTCAACGCTGCGCCGCTTGCCATGATGAGAGTGACGATGAAGCCAGCGATCCACTGCGCGGGGAGTTGACGCATGAGCGGCGAAGAGGAGGAAAATGTCAACTGCTGGACGTTGTTGTGAACTTCACGGTTGCCAATGGCTGACCAAATTAAGATGGGCCAGATCCATGCAAAGGGCAGAACGATCTCGCGCGTGGTCGCAGATGGATTCGCGAAGCAGGCGATGATGAGTCCCGCGGCGGCGATGTACCACCACCAGCGTTGACCTTTGAGCAGAAGTTTTAGCTCAGCAACGAGGACTCTTGAGAAACTGAATCCATTCGCGGCGGCGTTAATAGGAGTCAGACGGGGCGTGGGTAATGCTTGAGATGTTGAACCAATTTCGGGTGCGGAAGGTGAGGCGGTGTTTTTTATCCTCTTGGGCTTTGCGCGCGAGGGATCGAATCTATCGAAGAAGATCGCGGCGAGCAACGTCAAAAGAATGGCGAGACCGATGAAGGCGAAGCGGGTGGCGATGATGGCGGGAGTCCATTCGATGCCTGTCCAGGTGAAGGTGCCGATGATGGGCGTGTCCATGCCGCCGAGCATGAAGCTGTTGTCGTAGTCGGGAAAGACTTTGAGAACTTCTTCGGTCATGTCGGCTTTGAGCAGGGCGAGACCCATCGGCTCGATGGCTGGATAGGTGTTTATGAAATCCTGTTCCATGATGAGCGGGAGCATCATGATGAAGCTGAAAAAATAAACGATGTTGCCGAAGCCGCCCGATAAAAATGGGATGGCTTCAAAGAGCACTGCCACTGCGGCGACGAGCGCCATGAGCGGCATGACGATGAACACGAACGGCAGCAGGTAAGCGCTGAGGTTGACTTGCGTGCTTTCGCCGCTGAGGAATTGAATGACGATGCCGAAGATGGCGAGGATGACGACCATCAGCATTAATACGGCGAAGTTGCTGATCCATTTGCCAAGCGTATACAGTGGACGGGTCATGGGCGTGGTGGCCATGATCTGCCCGACACCTGTTTCGCGGTCACGCGCGACGGAGCCTTTGACGAGATAAAAACCGAACCAACCGATGAAGAAGGTCGCGATGATCGACATCATGCCGCCGACCCATGCAGAGTTGAACTCGCCGCGATAATCGCCAAGCTGCAAGCGGACGTTGCCAACGGCGGTTTGATAGCCGAGCAATGCGGCCAGCCCGAGCATGACGAGGAAACTATAACGGCGCACGCGTTCCAAAAAATCGGCGCGGGCTAAATGATAGATGACGCGCGATGATTTCATTGTTTACCGCCGATGAAATAGAGATACGCGTCTTCCAGATTTGGTGAGGCGTTCTCTGCCTGTGCTTCGGGTTTCTCCGTGCTGACCACGCGCACTTGAACACCATCGCTTCTGCGGATGGTTCCACTGACGATGTGCTTTTGTTTGAGTGCGGGCAGGTCGTCGCTTTGAACCGTCCATTCCCAAACTTTATTTTCAAGTTCTTTGAGCAGGTTCTCGGGCGCGTCCTCGCGCAAGAGTTGACCTTTGTTGACGAGCGCAATATGTGTGGCCGTCGCTTCCACATCGGAAACGATGTGAGTTGAAAGAATCACAATGCGTTCGCCTGATAGATCCGAAAGCAAATTACGGAAGCGCACGCGTTCTTCAGGGTCGAGCCCGACAGTGGGTTCATCCACGATGAGCAATTGAGGGTCGTTGAGCAAGGCTTGTGCGATTCCCACGCGCTGCTTCATGCCGCCCGAATATCCGCCCAGCGGACGCTTTGCAACTTCCACAAGATTCACAAGCTGCAGAAGTTCATCGATGCGTTTCTTTGCAGATGCGGCATCCAGGCCTTTGATGGCTGCCATGTATTCGAGAAATTCCACGGCGTTGAGGTTGGGGTACACGCCGAAATCCTGTGGAAGGTAGCCGAGCACGTCACGCAATGTGTCGGGGCTTTTCACAACGTCCACGCCGTTCCATGTGATCGTGCCGTCTGTGGGTTTGGTGATGGTGGCAAGCATGCGCATGAATGTGGATTTGCCCGCGCCGTTCGGGCCGAGCAAGCCTAAAATGCCAGGTTTGATCTCAAGGGAAAAATCTTTGAGTCCCCAAAATCCGCGTTTGTATTCTTTTCCAAGGTTGGAGATAGTCAGGTCCATCGTTTTCCTCTTGATTCATGTTATTTCATGGCTTTGTATTAATAGTTTTTCCTATTATGAGGTTATTTATATGCTAATACCTCAAGGTAAGCATTGACCGCCATGTTTTGTAAATTGTTTACGAAGTAAGATAATTTTAGTTGCAGAATTAAGCAAGAGCCTGTTCTTAAATAAAAAAAGCCTCCTGAAACCAGGAGACTTTTTTATTCCTTGATTGAAGCGGATATCTATCCGCCGGAGCCAGCAGCAAAGTTGATGATGATTCCTATAACAATGCCCGCCATCCATACATACATCCAGGTCTTGAGCTTGAGTTCTTCGTTCTTCATATTTTGTAAGCCCCAGATAAAGGTATAAAGCATGCAAATAAGACCGAGGAGGCCCTTCATCAAACCTTCCTTTTGGAACAACTTGATCAGAACAGCGATGCCCGCTACGAAAACAATGATCCCACCAATTCCTGTATTTGCAGAAAACTCCATTTGTACACTCTCCTAAGGTGATTTGGTTTTATGCCATCAGGCGGATAGCCCAATAAAGCATTAGCAAGGAGAACCCCCATGATGTGAGCCCGTTCTGCGTTTCAAGGCGCCTAACAAAACTGATAATTTTTGAATTTAATGATTTTGGTAAAACAAGAACGGCCATCATTATGGCTAATGCAACAAGGAAGATGGGAGCAAATGCATGTGTTTTCAATGAAGCGGATAAATCTCCATGAAGGAGTTGCATGGTCGCACGAGTCAATCCACAACCTGGGCAGGGAATTCCCGTTGCTGCAAGGATCGGACAGCTCCAGAACGGCAACCCAGCCAGATTCATCCCTATGTGCACCACACCGAACCCGACAATGGCAGCAACTTCCGTACGATTATCTAATACTGAAGAAAAGATAGGCTGGTACCAGAGACCTTTTAGTGAAGTATTCATGCTGCAATAAACACACTTATAACAAAAAGGATATCTGATTTTCCAAACTGTTAAGTCCAAATTCATTTTTCGCTATAATTGGAGCATGTCAACCAATAATCGTACAGTCTGGTCTTCCGAAGATGGAGACCTTCGCAAGAAAAATGATAATACGGCGAGTGCTGTTTCACTCCCTCCGCAGCAGCAAACTGCCTACTTGCATCGCGAGTCAGGCGGACGCGGCGGGAAGGTGGTATCTCTTGTGAAGAAACTGATATTGACTGAAGATGATCTGAAAGCGCTTGCCAAAAAACTTAAGCAAGAATGCGGCACGGGTGGCACTGTAAAAGATGGCATGATCGAAATTCAGGGAGAACACCGTCAGCGTATGGCAGAGGTGTTGCAAAGGTTGGGGTATAAGGTAAAAATTGCGGGCGGATGAATTTCCGCCCGCTTTGTTTTACGGTTGAGTAATCTGTATTTTCATATTCTCGAAGATGACATGTTGTTCTACGCTGGCAGACCCTTGATTGGAAAGGAAGAAAGCCACCAGCCCGGAAGTGAGCCTGTCATCCTGAACATAGCCTATGAGATAGTTATTGACAAAGGCGGCGATCTTCCCGCCAACGGCAACCACTTTCAGGTGATTGGGCTGACCAATCTCATTCAACTGCGGGATTGGTACCCAGTCTTGCAGGGGAGTCCACCAATCATCACCAGTCTTGCGGGTATCGGCATAGGCAATTGCAGCTTTATCTCCCCATACAGCTAGCTCGTAGTATTGGTAGCTTTCCCAATTTTGGTGATTGAAGCGGAACTGTATGGAATACTGCGCATCTGCAGTGGATGCGTCGGTCAAAGAGGCATCGGCTTCAAAGGTGAAATCGGAGAATTCATGCCCGTCACATGGACTGAATACTCCTCTGCTGGCGACGATGTTGAGTGCGTCATCTTCTATAAAAGTTTTATATCCGTCTCCGTCCCCGGGGGCGAAGCAATCGGAGTAATCGAGTACGTTGAATACGGTTTGCGGAGTTGGGGTAGGCGGAGCAAGTGTTGGAGTGGGTGTTTCGGTTGGAATGGGGGCGTCTGTGGATGGCGGGGTTGCGGTGGGTGATGGAACCGATGGCGCACAGGAAACAAGCAATAATGCAAATACAAAAACTATGATAAAGAATGATTTGTGCTTCATTTGTTTCTCCGCGCGAAAACCGTAAAGAGTTGGGCTGATACTTAAACGACGCACCAGTTGCAAGTGCGTCGTTTTATCTTTGGAGCATACATGATGCTATGGGGTCTGTTTAAGCCAGGCAAAGCTGTAATGCTGCCCATTACTTTCACTGAATGTATCCATTAGCAGGATACCGTCCTTGTCAACACCAAGCGTTGTCAGGGTCTCGATTGGGTTGCCTTCTATATTGAAGGTTACACTTAAGCTGCTTCCATCCCATGATTGAGAGAGGATATTTACATTTCCAAAATCACTTGTTACTGAGGCGACGATATATACATCGCCCAATTTTTCGATGGTGAGGTAGCTCTTTCCTTCGCCGTGATTCTCAACCCTTATCCAGTTTCCTGAATAATCAGGGTTGGGGACTTTTTCCACAATCGGATATAGCGTAACATCCATGTCCGTGGTTTCGCCGCTTGCCGAGTTGACGATGCTCATCGATGCGTCAAGAACATAAGCCAGTTCGCCGCAACCGCATATATCTATTTTTGTCGTTTCTACTGTGGCTACTTCTCCATTGACATCGTAAACCCAGTTCAGTTTGTCTCCATCCCATGATTGGGAGATCAGTTTAGCTGGGCCGAAGTCACTGACGATGGATGTGATCACATAGTCCTCGCCCTGCTTTTCCACGGTAAACGTTTCTGCATTAGATCCGAAAAACACCTGCCATGTCCTCGCTAGGTTTGGCTCAGTTGCTGGAGGTGCATACGGTGTTGGCGTAAGAAAAACTGTAGGCGTGGACAATGCGGTAGGTACGTTTGTGGCTGTTGCAGGGGCGGATGTAACTTCTGCAATTTCGGTGGCTTGTGTGATGGGAGCAGATGCTAGGACTGCGAGAAAGTCAAAGTTTGTCTGCTCAGCTACCGGCGGAGGAGGAAGCGTGGGTAGTTCGTATCCAGCAAGTTCTTCATTGAGTCCTGTTGTGAATTCCGCAGGCAATACGATCGAAAAGGCTTTCCGCATTTGTATTGAGATGGGATTGTTAGGAATAGTTCCCAGAACATCGGTCGCGATGATGACGGTTGTCCAGGTGAGGATGAACAGCATCTGCGAAAGACGATGACGCCGTTTTTTTCTGTTTTCCCTGGTTGACATGGCTTGGCCTGTTTAGCTCAGGTCGATTTTGTTTTGCTTTAATGCCCGCAGGGTGGCTACCATGAGGCGTGTTTTTTCGCTGTCTTCATCGACTGGGTCTGGGACAAAGGCATAGACGAGCAGGTTCATTCTGCCTTTGCTGACGGTTTCGCAAATGACGCCCGGTTTGTGAGACTCTTCTATTGGCGATGAAAAATCCTTGAGACCTTCAAGAATGGCGGTGTTGGCTTTTTCGAGATCCTGGCTGACGGGGATGGAGATCTGGACTTCGACTTTTTTCTCGTCACATTTGGAATAATTGATGATCGTTCCAGCCACCACATCGGAATTGCGGATGACGATGCGGTCGCCATCTTCGCTCAACAAGACGGTGTAGGTAAGTGCGACCTCCAGCACTTCGCCTTCTTGGTCGGCGATGCAAACATTGTCACCAGCCTGGAATGGGCGGGTGGTGAATAGCTTTACGCCCGTGACGAGGTCAGAGGAAATATTTTCGGAGCCAAGTGAAAGTGCGCCCGTCAGCGCGGTGGCGAGGATCACAACAACACCAACAGCACGAGCTTCGTTGAGCATCCATGTCAGGGTTCCGATGACGATGACCAGCGCCAACAGGTTGCCTATGAAGCTTCCCCAAGCTTTGCCCGCCATGCGCGAGAGCAGGAGAGACGAAAGTTTGGAAACCAAAAAGGCGGCGAGAAAGCCGCCAAGTCCGATCAACGTTGCATTCAGGATGGAGCGTACAAGGGGGGATAATGACTCAAACATGGAGCTCCTCTTTTGCTATAAATTGTTTTCGGCAAATTGCCGGGTAAAAATATAACTTCTTTATAACAAACCTGCTTCAACAGTGAGCATGTCTAATGTCACTACTTCGCTATTCGTAAGTAATTCCTTCAATAATTGTAAGTTTCAAAGCGGGAAATAAAAAAGGCGGGCATAAAGCCCGCCATACAAACCGTTGTGAACATTTATTCCTGTGTAACAGGCAGCCCGGAACTTTCCAGTCCCCACTCGCTCCATGAGCCATCGTAAATGGTGAGTTTTGAATACCCTGCCAGTTCAGCGGCGAGCGCATCCACACAGGCAGTGACGCCAGATCCGCAGCTAAAGATGAGTTGTTGGTTTTTATTGACCTTTTTTGCAAAGATGGATTTTAGCGATTCGGGCGGCAAAACGAATCCATCTACGACAAGGTTTGCAAATGGGATATTGACCGCGTTGGGCATGTGTCCGCCACGCAGTCCGGCGCGCGGCTCAGGTTCTTGACCTTTGAATCGCCCCTCGGAACGGGCATCTATTACGCTGAAAGTTATATCGGATAACGCTTTGAGCACTTGCACTGAATCAACGAACATGCCCTCTTGCGGATGAGAGACAAAATCTCCGCGAGTTTTAGCAATTTTGTCTGCTTCAGTTCCGCATGGACACCCAGCTTTTTTCCATGCGGGCAAGCCACCATCGAGAACCGCGACTTGGTTATGTCCCATCGCGCGGAACATCCACCACGCGCGTGGGCTGGAATAGACGCCAACATAATCATAGACAACGATCGCGCTATTCTTGTTGATGCCAAGCTTTTGCATCTCTTCCGTGAAGAATTCAGCAGATGGCATCATGTGGGGCAGGTCTGTGTTCTTGTCACGAATGTCGTTATCAAAGTCAAAGCGCAGTGCGCCTTTTATGCAAGTTGGCTTTTCTTGTGGGATGTCACTGCTAACTGGTGTGACTGGTTTCATGCTTGCATCAAGGATGACGAGATTATCAGCATCTAAATTCTCTGCCAGCCATTGAACGGTAACTAACGGGGAGGGGATTTGTGTGTTTGCCATGTTTCCTCTTTTATTTCGATAGAACTGTGAACGAGACTCGATATTCTGAATCTTTGATCGTGTCGGTGCGGTTGACTGGGTATGGAGCAACTGCTTTTATGCGAAAGATGTAGCCTTCATATTCCACTCGGTCTTGTATTCCTTCAAAGGGACCTTCTGGTGCACGGCCATCATTGTCGGTGAAGGTTTGCAGAAAGAATTCGGTTGGCTCATTATCCCCTTTTTGAATGGAGATAGATAATGATACAGGTCTACTGATAGCGCACTCAATTCCGCTTGGGCAGCGCTGGTCATTTGAGACGGTAATAAGATGTAGGGTTAGGTCTGTACCGTTGATGGTAGCAGATTGACCTGAGGCGAGGATAAATTCGTCGTTAATAGAAGCAGTGATCGGTGGAGGGGGAGTCGCGGCTTGGCATGAGGTCAATATAATAAGGAGAATGATCGAGAGAATGATTCTTTTGTTCATAAGTTCCTTTGAGAAATAGTTATTGCTGCCAATTGCCTTTATTGAATTCCTGTACATAGGCTATCAACATGTTGAAGTCTACATCCAGTACAGAAGTGTACCCAAGAATTGGGTTGTTGATACGTTTTAAGCTAAATAACTCTTCAGGGAAACTGACCGACTTAATGGCTTGGGGTTCGACCTTTGCCGCAAGACAAATTAATTGAGCGATCTCTTCCTGACCAAAGTCGGTTTGCACAGAACCTTTAAACGCTTCAATCAGATCTGGTATTTGTAGAATAGTAGTGGGGTTTAACGATTTGTATGCAATGGCTTGCAAAATTAAGTCCTGTGTTTGGTTGCGGGCAAGATCCCCATTAGGGCGCAGGCGTGCAAGAAGCAAAGTGCGGTGACCATCCAAGTGCTGTTCCCCTGCAGGGAAGTAAAGGTCAGGGCTTCTGGCGCCAGGGATACGGCCGTCAATTTCAGATGGAAGGTTGATATCAATACCGCCGAGAGCATCTACGATGTTTGCAAAGGTTTGCAAGTTGACCGCTATGGAATGATCAACGCGGGCACCAAAGTTATGTTCAAGAGTTAATGCCAGGAGTCCGAGGCCTTGCCCGGGGCCATCATAATATTTGAAGGTGTCGTTGCCATACAGATAGGCTTGATTGAGTTTGCCATGTGTAATGCCGTAATGATCGGAAATTTCTGGAATCTCAACATAAAGATCGCGGGGAAAGGCCAGGAGTGTGACACCAGGGTTTACAAAATCCACGCGCAGAATACGAATGGCATCTGCAAGGCCGCTGGAGTAGGAGTTCCCACGTGTATCACTTCCAACGAGAAGAATGAACATGACTTCAGGTCCGCCGCATTGTGGGACGATTGCTGTGGGCGGGATGGGCGTTGCAGTTGTTAGTATAAATGGAGGTGGGAGGGTGGGTGTTGCGCGTTGAATGGGCGCATTAAGAAGTTGATACCCTGTAAACCCGATTGTAGACAGACCGCATAAAAATAGCAGCCCGATGGTTACAAAGATATATAGTTTTCTGCGAGGATTGGCAGACATAAGTTGCCTGTGTTCATCAATACGTTTTGAGAGTGTTAGTACGTTGCATATTTGATGTCATTCTTGCCGTAGTTCTTTACGGAATACATCATTTTATCTGCAGTACCAAGGATCTCGTCTACAGTTAGATGTGGCGCATTATTATAAGTAATGACGCCGATGCTGAAGGTGATGGGCCATTTGTTGCTTAACATCTCTTCCATTAACTTCTGCTGCATTTTAGAAATGGCGGTGCGGGCAGTTTCCGAGTCCATTTCAGGAAGCAGAATCGCAAATTCGTCACCACCAACACGGGCAATGAGATCCGTTTTGCGCAAGTTCCTGTGAATGTTTTGAGCAATGGCTCTCAGTACCATATCTCCAAAGGTGTGCCCGAACGTGTCGTTGATGGCTTTGAAGTTATCGATGTCTAAGAATGCTACAGTGAAGGGATGTTGATATCGCGCAGAGCGGTCAATTTCCCTTTGAGCAACATCATGAAAGGAGCGGGTATTCATTGCATTGGTCAGGAAGTCTGTTCGCGCGTGCTCCCTTTCCCGTTCGAGATTCTTTAAAAGAAATACAGGCAGCAGGAAGAATCCGAGACGGATGATGGAATTCCAGAAATAAACAAATGAGCTTGAATGTTGCGTGGCAGAGCTGACTTCAATAAAAAGCCATATCGCAGAACTGAGAAATGCAACCGCAATGCCTATATTTGCATTGACGGTCCATGTAAATAAAGCGATGGGAATCAGATAGAAAATAGAAAAAGAAAGCTCTGTCCCAGTTATAAAATCGAGAAACGCTACAACCAATAAAAGAATAACCCCTAGAACTACCCAGAATGGCTTTCCAACTTTTTCCAAACTCAAAATGAGCTTTCCCATTTAATTGTTCCCTTATTTCGATACCAATAAAAAGGGCGCACACCTCTTCTCGGACTGTGGTGTGCGCCTTGTTCTTCTATCCGTGCCTGCTCATGAACCTTTCCATTCGCAGAAGTGCCTCTTCGATCTTTTCGTAGGCTGTTGCATAGCAAGCCCGCACAAACCCGTCTCCGCCGGGACCGAAAGCATTGCCCGGTACTACTGCAACGCCCTCCTCTCGCAGGAGTGTCTCTGCAAAAGTTTCATCGTCCATGCCGGAGGCTTTGATGTTGGGGAATGTGTAAAAAGCGCCGCGTGGTTCAAAGGTCGAAAGACCGAGGCGATTCAATCCGTTCACCAAAAGTCTGCGGCGGCGGTCATATTCAGCCACCATTTCCTTCACGTAGGGTTCGCCAGTCTTCAAGGCTTCAATGGCTGCATCCTGCGCAGTAGTCGGTGCGGACATGATCGTGTATTGATGAATACGTACCAAACCTTTAATAATATCCTTCGGGCCGCAGGCATACCCGATGCGCCAACCCGTCATGGCGTAATCTTTTGAGAAGCCGCCGAGCAGAACAGTGCGCTGTCGCAGGGCTTCATCAATCGCTGGGAAGCAAACGTGTTCAAAATTATACACAAGGCGATCATAGATTTCATCAGAAACAACGATCAGGTTGTATTGTTCTGCGATCTTTCCGATCTCCATCATCACTTCCAATGGAGCAACCGCACCAGTCGGGTTGGACGGATAACCGATAAAAATAACCTTGGTGCGCGGCGTAATGGCTTTGCGAATATCATCGGGGTCTATGGTGAAATCATTTTCAAGGCGCGCAGGAATTTCAACAGGCACACCACCTGCAAGAATTACCTCCGCCTGATAGGAAACGAAACATGGTGTCGGTATGATAACTTCATCGCCCGGTTCAAGAATAGCAGTAAAAGTAAGATACAACGCTTCGGATACACCGACCGTTGCCACGATCTCACTAGCGGGGTCATACTTTACTTTATAGAGATTTTGTAAATTATCAGCGATGCCCTGGCGTAATTCGATCTTGCCGGAGTTCGATGTGTAATGCGTCTCACCATTTTGCAGTGAGCGAATACCCGCATCGAGGATCGGCTTGGGAGTGGTGAAATCAGGTTCACCGATACCCAGCGAGATCACATCTTTCATCGTTGCGACAATGTCAAAAAACTTACGGATGCCGCTGGGTTTTAACCCTGCCACACGTTTTGAAAGTCTTTGTACTTCTTTAATTTCCTGCATTGAGCCTCCAGTTTAAATAGGTTGGACGTTCCAGTCGTCTGAAATTTCGTGATAGGTTAATTCAAAAGCAAGGCCATCCACTGTTTTTACGCGAAAACCTTTTTCGCCGGGGCCATGCCAGCGCGAGATGATCTCCGCGATCTCATAGCGTCGTCCTCGCCATGCCAGCGAGAGGGGACGTTCCGCATATTCCGTATCTGAGCGACATTCAACCGCTTCCATGTTCATAGTGTGATGAAACTCGCATCACCAACATTCAACTGCATGACGCGCCCATCGCCTCTTCCTTTAATCGTTACCTGCTTGCCGATCAACGAGCGACTCAGCGCCGCATCTTCGATCTCACAATCCGCTTCGAGAATACTCTCCGCAATCTGACAGTTTTCTATCTTGCAATTTGCACCGATGGATGCATACGGTCCAATAGTGGAGTTGGATATCTCAGCTGTTTCATGAATTATCGAAGGCTCAATGATCTTTACATTTGAACCTTTAAACTTTTGAGTCTCAGTACCTTGTTTTTCCAACAAGATCTTGTTCGTGTCCAGCGTTGCTTCTATTGTGCCAGTATCCAGCCAGGTATTTATTTTCTGTGTGCGGACCTTGGCTCCGTTCTCGATCATGATGGAAATGGCATCGGTCAGGAAATATTCATTCTTTAGCATCACGCCGCGTTTTATTTGTTCGTCAATAGCGGCCAGTAGATCATCAGAACTCTTAAAGTAATAACACCCAACCACTACAAGGTTATTGTCCATACTTTGAGGCTTTTCAATGAAGCGCCTTACCCAACCGTCAGAGCCTTGCTCTGCAACGCCAAAACGGCGCGGATCTTCCACGGGCATTACCCATGCCACTCCATCCGCAGCCTCTGTCGCGAGAAATGAGAAGTCTGTTTCCATTAAGGTATCTGAAAAGCACATGATCATTGGCCCGTGTAAATATTCGCGAGCCAGCGCCAGCGCGTGCGATTGTCCCTTCATCTCATGCTGCACCACGTAGTGCGCCTTGAGATTGGGATAATTTTCTTTTATAAATGCGGGGATTTGCAGCTCACCCAGAAATGGTCCCACAATAAAAATGAACTCGGAATTTTCGGGGTCTGGAAGCGACTTGAACATATCCAGCAAATGCTCAAGGGATGTTTTGCCAGCCACACTCACAAGCGGCTTGGGCTTGCTCCAGGTGTGTGGTCTCATGCGCGTGCCCCAGCCAGCCATAGGAATGACGATCTTCAGGGATTCATTTGTCATGATTGAGATCCATAGTTATAAGTGATTTTTATTAAACTGTATTATACCGTCTGAAAATCCCCCGGAGATTTCCAAAAGACCTACAAATCGGGGCTTACCATTCTCCAAACATCCCAGAAGAACCATCCTTCTGATATGCATCCAATAACTTGCGGTGCGAGCTAAACGTGGCGTCGGGTAAGGACTTTAAAGGAAAGAGCCGCATTTCTGCGATCTCGCCATCTGATTTTCCAGTGATTTTGAAATCTTTACATAGGAACACAGCGGTATGGTCAGTCTTCCATTGAATGAAACTTGAGAAGATGCCCAATAGAGTCACCCCACCTAATTCCGCCCCTGTTTCTTCTTTGGCTTCACGCCGCGCTGCCTGTTCAAGCGTCTCGTTGCGTTTGAGCCCTCCGCCGGGCAGGAACCAGCCCGATAGATACGTGTGCCGTATCAACCAAACATTATTGTCTTGCAGCAGCACCACCCGTACGCCCATGCGCACGGGACGAAAAATAAAACAATAGACCTTGAAACCAAAATAGAGAATTTTGAAATACATCTACGTGTGGCCCAAAATTGGGTGAGGTTGATAGGACGCTTCCAGCTTTTTGATCTCATCTTCCGATAATTTGATATCCAAAGCGGCAATGGCCTGATCCAAATGCTCGATCTTACTGGACCCGATAATTGGCGCTGTGATATGGGCTTTATCCAACACCCAAGCCAATGCGATCTGCGAAGCGGTTGCATTGTGATTCTTTGCAACTTCTGCGGCTCGCTCGGCAATGACAAAGTCCTCTTCACGGAAGTAGAGTTGGTCTGCAAATGGGTCGCTTTGGGCACGGGCTGTTTCCCCTCCGCCGCCGCGTTTGCGGTTGCCCGCGAAAAATCCGCGCGCCATTGGGCTCCAGGGAATGAGGCCAATGCACTGATCTTTGCACAGCGGAATCATCTCGCGTTCTTCCTCGCGATAGACGAGGTTGTAGTGATTCTGCATGGACACAAACTTCGCCCAACCATTCATTTCAGAGACATGCAGCGCTTTCATGAACTGCCATGCAAACATGGACGATGCCCCGATATATCTTGCCTTGCCCGAGCGAACGACATCGTCCAATGCTTCCATGGTTTCTTCGATGGGGGTGTTGTAGTCCCAGCGGTGGATCTGATACAAGTCCACATAATCCATTTGTAGACGTTTGAGAGAGTTGTCAATCGAGTCCAGGATGTGCTTGCGGGAGAGTCCTTGGTCATTTACATCATCGCTCATCTTGCCGTGAACTTTGGTGGCGACGACCACGTTTTCACGTTTCACGCCGAAGTGACGAAGTAAATTGCCCGTAATTTTTTCACTTTCCCCGAGTGAATACACATCCGCTGTATCGAAGAAGTTAATGCCTGCGTCCAGCGCACGTTTGACGAAAGGCTTTGCTTGCTCTTCATCTAATACCCACTCACGCCATTTTTTCGAGCCGTACGTCATCATGCCCAAGCATAAGCGCGAGACTTTCAATCCAGTTTTGCCGAGGTTGGTATATTGCATGAGTTCTCCATTTCGTCATTGCGAGAAGGGCTTTAGCCCTCGCAATGACGTCAAATTATGGTCAAATTCGCCAGACTTGCTGCCAATCTTTTTATCCCCACAGACTCAAAGACCACATCCACGATTTCATCGCCATCTTGCATGCGGCTGCTAAGGACAATCCCTTCGCCCCATGTGGCGTGCTTGATGCGTGTTCCAGCGTGGTATTTGCTTGTAGCAACAGGAGCAGCATTGTGCGGAGTCGGAAGCGACCACTTTGTTTCAAGTGGCGCACCACGCATGGGACGTCCTGTGCGTGTTTTTCCAACGAGCAAGGCTTCAGGAATATCATCCATAAAACGTGATGGATAGGTCTCTTCGGCCATGCCGCGTCCGCCGCGTTGAATGGCGCGCAATAAATAAAGTTTGTCTTTCGCACGGGTGATGCCAACATAAAAGAGGCGGCGCTCTTCTTCCATCTGTTCGGGTTCGTCGAAAGAGCGGCTATGCGGAATAATGCCGTCGTCGAGACCGACGATGAAGACCGCACGGAACTCAAGTCCCTTGGCGGCGTGGAGGGTGAGCAAGGTGGGAGCGTTTTGATCGGTGATGGTATCTTGATCGGCGATGAGCGCAATGTTCTCAAGGAACTCGTCCATCGTGCGAGTGGAATATTCCATCGCAAGGCGCTTCAACTCCTGCACGTTTTCCCATCGGTCTGCGCTTTCTTCTGTCTCGTCTTCTACAACATATTCTTTATAGTTGATATCACGCAGGATTTGATCGAAAAGTTCAGGGATGGTTCGGGTTGCAGCGAGTGCGCGCCAGTTTGACAACATACCGCCAAAGTCCGCAAGCGGAACGGCAGCGCGGCCTGTGAAGGATTTGTAAAAAGGTGAGTCCGCTCCACGAGCGAGGTCAAGCAAAATTGCCGCGGGCGAAGTTTCATTTTGGCGCGCGATCATATGCAGGGTTGTGAGAGTCTTTTCACCAATGCCGCGGGGCGGAACGTTGATGATGCGGTCAAGACTGGCTTCATCGGCAGGGTTGTGGACAAGACGCAGGAATGCAATTGCATCTTTAACTTCGCGGCGTCCATAAAAGCGCTGTGCACCAACCAAGCGATAGGGAAGCCGTGCCTGCAAGAATGCTTCTTCAATTAAACGGGACATGGCATTGGTGCGATACATCACCGCACATTCGCCAGGCTCGAAATCACCTGAGGCAACAAGTTGGGCAATCGTATCCACCACGAAGGACGCTTCGCCGTAGTCGTCGCGTGCTTCATAAAAGAAGATGCGGTCACCTTCGCCGCGGTCACTGAAGAGCCTTTTCTTTTTGCGGTTGCGTGCACGGTCAATGACGCCTGTAGCGGCATCTAGAATATTTTGGTGCGAGCGGTAATTTTGTTCAAGCAAAACTACGCGTGCATCGGGGAAGTCCTGCTCGAAGCGCTGCACATTGCGATAGTCCGCGCCGCGCCAGCCGTACACCGATTGGTCGGGGTCACCCACGCAGAAAATATTCTTATGATATGAAGCGAGCTGCTTTACCAAGGCATATTGTGCGAGGTTGGTATCCTGAAACTCGTCCACGAGTACGTGGCGAAAACGCTGGGCGTACTTATCTCGCACGGCGGGGTTTTCTTCCAACAGGCGTGCGGTGTAGACCAGAATGTCATCAAAGTCCACGGCATTCATGGAGATGAGCCGTTTTTGATATTCGGCGTATACGCGCTTCACCACTTCGTCGCGATAGGTGTTGATGGGATAATCGTCTGCGCCGATGAGCTCATTCTTGGCACGCGAGATCGAAGCGTGAATGCTTGCGGGACGATACAGCTTTTCGTTCAAATTAAATTCACGGATAATGGCTTTGACGATTCTTTCCTGATCGTCGGAATCGAAAATAACAAAGTTGGATTCAAGAGGGAGGTTGTCCGCCTCGCGCCTGAGGATGCGCGCGCAGATTGAGTGGAACGTCCCAAGCATGATGCCGTCGGTGGCTTGCTCATTGAGCATGGCATTCACGCGTTCCTGCATTTCTTTTGCGGCTTTGTTGGTGAAAGTCACCGCGAGGATTTGCCACGGGCGGACTCCCTCGGACGCGATCAAATACGCGACGCGTTGGGTGAGTACTCGCGTCTTTCCGGACCCCGGGCCTGCGATGACCAAAACAGGTCCATCTGCCGCTGTGACAGCGCTTTTTTGTTGTGGGTTGAGCTTATCGAGGAAGTTCATTATAAGTGACTGGAAATTTCAGGCGGAGGTAAAACCTCCGCCTGAAATTTTGTTTGCCTTTTCTAAATTTATTTTAGTTCGGAAGTGCAGTTGGGACAGCGAGTTGCTTTTATTGAAATGGTGCTAAAGCAATACGGACATTCTTTGTTGACTGGCTCTGCTGCTGGAGCAGGAGCGGGTTTTTTCTTGGCAGCATTTGCCGCTTTGACGATCATGAAAATAACAAAGGCAATGATAAGGAAATCAATCACAGTTTGGACGAATAATCCCCAGTGAACATCCACACCGTTTACGGTAGAAAATTGTTCGCTGAAGTTCACGCCGCCCATAACGGTTCCAACCAGTGGCATGAGGATGTCATTAACCAATGAGCCAACGATCTTACCGAATGCACCACCGATGATGACACCAACGGCAAGGTCTAATACATTGCCGCGCATAACGAATTCTTTGAATTCCTTTAACATAGATTGCTCCTTGAATAACTGTGGATGATGTTTGAATTCTATGTTAGGAAGTATGGCTTGTCAACAATGTTGTAGCGGTCAATGTTCAAGGTGAAGAAATGTTTCTCGATGACGAATCAATTGTCCGCGCGATGCGAACGAGCAGTTTTGCGCGCCTTAGCGGGATTATTTTTGTCATAACTATTTAACAATATTTGTAATGAATTATCCCGTTAAAAACAGTCCTCTAGGGGGGTTTTTAACCGTTTTTTGTACCAATTACTACGTAAAAAGTGACTATACATTTTATACTCGGAGTATGTGAGTTGACGTGACTAGGGAATTAGGTATAATCTAATTTGCTTGTTTTTTTGATTTACAAGCCCTTTTAAGCTGCAATAAAGGAGGTGGTACGGTAGGAGATATAGATATAACGCAAGTTAATATGTGTCCCAAAAATCAACCCCCTATATTTTCTTCTTTGGAGGAGAAAAAAACATGTTACGAAACCGTTTGTTCTTTGTTATGGGTTTGCTGGTCATCGCCAGTGTAATCCTCTCTGCTTGCGGTGGCACAGCCCCTGTTGCTACCGAAGCTCCTGCTGCAACTGAAGCCGCCGCCGCGACCGAAGCTCCTGCTGCGACTGAAGCTCCTGCTGCGCAGTCTTCTTTCACCACCCCCCACCCGATTTTGAGCGATCTTCGCGTGCGCCAGGCTTTGTCCTACTGCACCAACAAAATCGATTTGATCAAGTCTGTGTATCCTCTTATCTCTGAAGAGGCACAACAGGGTTTGATCATGAACACCTTCATCCCGCGCGCTCACTGGGCTTACGCTGGCGATGAGAACGTCACCATCTATCCCTTTGATCAGGAAAAGGGCAAGGCCCTTCTTGACGAAGCTGGCTGGACCCTGCAAGAAGGCGCGGACTTCCGCACCAATGCAGCTGGTGATCAACTCTCCTTGAAATTCACCACCACCTCTGCTGCTTTCCGCCAGACATGGGCTGCCATTTGGGAAGCTCAGATGGCCGAGTGCGGTGTTCAGATCATCCGCTTGCATGCTCCCGCCTCTTGGTGGTTCGGCGATACCACTGGTCTTGCCCGCCGCGATTATGAATTGGGCGCTTTCGCTTGGGTTGGTCAGGCTGACCCTGGTGGTCAGACACTCTATGCTTGCGATCAGATTCCTCTGCCCGAAAACGGCTGGGCTGGTCAGAACGGCATGGGTTGGTGTAATGAACTCGCCAGCACGAACATTAAGTTGGCGAACAACACCCTCATCAAAGACGACCGCATTGCTGCTTATACTATCGTACAGCAGGAATTCACCAAGGATGTTCCTTCTATTCCTCTGTTCAACCGCACTGAGACCTTTGCTGCTTCCGCAGACTTAACTGGTTTCGCTCCTACCCCTGGTCAGGAATATTACAACTATAACGTTCAGGAATGGGCAAAAGCCGGTTCCGATACCGTCATTCTCGGCTTCACACAGGAACCTGCTTCCTTGTTCACAGTCGTTGAAGATGCTTTCGTAGCTAACATTGCTTACCAGATCGTCCGCCCTGCTCAGGAAACTCACTTGAACTATGATTTCAAGGCTTCCTTGGTTAAGGACCTCCCAACAATCGAAAATGGTGGAACCACCAATAACGATGTTGAGGTTTCCGCTGGTACCAAAGTTGTTGATGCCGATGGTAACGTAGTTGAACTCGCCGCTGGCGTATTCGTCAACAACGCCGCTGGCGAACGTGTTGAATTCACTGGTGACCCGATCACCATGAAACAATTGGTTTCCAAGTTCGAAATCATCGATGGCCTCACCTGGGAAGATGGTACACCTGTCTCCAGCGCCGACCTCGAATTGGGCAAGAACATTGCCTGCGATCCTGACTCTGGTGCAACCTCCTTCATCACCTGCGATAAGACCGCTAGCGTTGAATTCCTCACCGATGGCGTTGGTTACACACAGACCTGGATTCCTGGCGTTCAGGACCCGCTATACTTCGTTCCTGTTTGGCCTCTCTTCCCTGCTCATCAGGTGATCTCCGATGGCCGCACTTTGGCTGATGTCCCCGCTGCTGAGTGGGCGACCCTCCCCGAAGTTGCTGAGAAGCCTCTTGCTTATGGTCCTTATAAGTTGGACGAATGGGTCAAGGGCGAGAAACTTTCCTTCTCTGCTAACCCATACTGGGTCGGTGGCGCTCCTGCCTCTCCGAAACTCGTCATCCAGATCGTGACCCCTGAAAGCGCTGAAAGCTTGCTCCTCGGTGGTGAAATCGATATCCTCGATTCAACTTCCTTGGCTGGTTTGGATCAAACCTTGGTTGATGCCGAAGCTGCTGGCAAGATCAAGACTTGGACCGAAGCTGGCGGTACTTGGGAACACATCGACATTCAGCTGTGGCTCCGCTAATTTGTAATAAAGTAATCTGAGTTAGAATGGGGTAGGCACGAAAGTGCCTACCCCAAAATATAAAAATCCCCTTCTTGTTGGAGAAGTTATGACTGCGTATCTGATCCGTCGTGTTTTGCAATCTATCTTGGTGGTATTAATTTCAGCGGTGGCTACATATGTACTGTTGAGCTTTGCACCTGGAGGGCCATTGGCGGGATTGCGTCAGATTCAACAGTCAGGACGTTTTAAGATCACAGAAGAGGATATTGCTCGCATCCGCGCTTCTTTTGAGTTGGATTTAACACTCCCGGTTCGCTTTAGCCGCTGGTTGGTTGGTTTCCCAAAAGGCCCCGTTACTATTGGCGGCAAAGAATATTTTGCTGATACCGTTGTAGGTTGCCGCAAACCGTTGGAAGCTGAAGTGCTAAATTCAAAAGGGGAATATGAGATTATTACAGTAGGCTGCAAAGAAAATGTTTATATGAAAGACCTCGTTGGTCGTCGAACCAGTCGAGGTATTCTTTTCGGAGACTTTGGTCTTTCGTGGCGCATCTTGCGTGATCGCCCGGTTAGCGATTTGATTGAGAGCCGCTTATCCAAGACCCTCCAATTGATCGGACTTGAGACAATATTGTCCCTTCTTATTGGAATTCCTCTGGGCATTTATTCTGCTGTTCGGCAGTATTCAAGATTTGATTATATTTTTACAACACTGGCATTCATGGGGTCAGCCATGCCAAGCTTCTTCTTTGGATTGCTCTTGATCCTCCTGTTTTCTATTCTTCCTAAAGGGGCAGGATTACCTTATATTCCCGCAGGGTTATCTGAATCTGTTCGCGATTACTCAATACCTTTGATCGGCGATGTGGTCGCAGGTTCTTTCAAAGACCGCACCTTACACATGATATTGCCAGTAACCGTACTGACCCTGATCAATATTGCAGGCTGGAGCCGCTTTATCCGCGCCAGCATGTTGGATGTTCTACGTCAGGATTATGTTCGCACAGCGCGTGCCAAAGGCTTGCGTGAGATTACTGTGATCATGAAGCATGCTCTTCGAAATGCCTTGATCCCGTTTGTTACGATCGTGGTGTTTACGATCCCTGGTTTGTTTAGCGGCGCGATCATCACCGAAAGTATCTTTGCATGGCCGGGCATGGGACGCCTATATATCCTGGCGCTTGGAGATTATGATTATCCAGTGGCAATGGCGATATTCTTTATTTTAGCGGTATTGACAGTAATAGCCACTTTGTTGCGCGACATTATATACACGCTTGTAGATCCACGCATTCGTCTAACCTAGCATTGAGGATGTTTTTCCAATGACTGTAACTGCTCAAATTGAAAAACTTGAAGCCGAAGCTATCACTATCGAGGAGCGCAGCCCGTTTCAGGTTGTGATGAGGCGTTTTATTCGCCATCGCCTTGCCATGGCTTCATTGACCATTATGGTGATCATTTTTATCATCACCATTCTTGCTCCCTATATCACCAATTTCAAGATTGATGAGATCAACGTCAATAATTACTTTGCTCCTTTTGGAACAATTGACGAGGCTACTGGCCGCGTTCATTATTTGGGAACGGACAATATTGGCCGCGATTATTTTTCCCGTTTGATTTATGCGGGACGCATCTCATTGACGGTGGCGTTGCTTTCCACTTTCATCTCTGAGATTATCGGCGTCTTTATTGGGGCTATTTCCGGGTTTTATGGTCGTTGGGTGGATGCGGTTCTCATGCGTTTTGTGGAATTCATGTTGACCGTTCCAACGCTGCCGTTGTTATTGATTATTTCCTCCATGCTCTTGCGAAATGAGGATCTAATTCCAATACCAGACTCGGTTTTGAATTTTGTCGGTAAAATTATGCTTCTTGGGCCAAGAGATGCCCGCAATGCAATTTTGATCGTGATTGTTTTGGCTGGCTTTGGCTGGCTTTCTGCGGCACAATTAATGCGCGGTACAGTCCTTTCTTTGCGCGAGCAAACATTTGTAGAAGCTTCCCGCTCCCTTGGCGGAACAAACATTTGGATCATTATGAAGCATATGATCCCGAACGCCATGGCTCCGATCATTGTGGATGCATCACTAAACCTTGCTGGATATGTGGTTGCGGAAGCAGCTCTGGCATTTCTTGGGTTTGGTATTCAGGATCCGGTCCCTACGTGGGGAAATATGTTGTCAGCAACGCAGGCATATATGTTTGATAGACCCTGGCTCCCCCTGTTGCCGGGAATTCCGATCTTTATCTGTTCCCTTGCTTTCAACTATATTGGCGACGGCCTGCGCGATGCGCTGGATCCCCGTTTGAAGTTATAATCGGCAAGAAAAAATCTCAATTGCGGAGATACCTGTGGCAACAAACAATCAAACACCTTTGCTCGAAGTACGGAATTTAAAGACTTATTTTTATACTGAAGATGGCGTTGTTCATGCTGTGGACGGCGTGAATTTCGAGGTTCATGCAGGCGAAGTTCTTGGCATCGTGGGTGAATCTGGATGTGGTAAGAGTGTTACATCCCTTTCAATCATGCGTCTGATCAGCCAGCCCGGCAAGATCGAGGAAGGCGAGATTATTTTTGACGGCAAAGACCTTGTAAAAGCCACGGAAGAAGAAATGATGCAGGTTCGTGGAAATCGTATTTCCATGATTTTCCAACAGCCACAGTCTGCGCTTAATCCTGTATTTCGTGCTGGCGACCAGATCTCTGAAGTACTTAACATCCATCAGGATTTTGGTAAAGAAGCTGGTAAGAATCGCGCCATAGAATTGTTGAAATTGGTGGGTATCCCAGAACCTGAGAGCCGGGCTGAATCATTTCCTCATGAACTTTCCGGTGGTATGTCTCAGCGTGTCATGATCGCTATGGCGCTTGCATGCGTTCCTGACCTTTTGATCGCTGATGAGCCTACTACAGCTTTGGACGTGACAATTCAAGCCCAGATTTTGGATTTGATGCGAGACATGCGTACCCAGTTGGGTTCATCCATGATCCTCATTACACATGACCTTGGTGTAATTGCAGAAATGGCGGACCGTGTCGCAGTCATGTATGCAGGTGAAATTGTTGAACAATCCCCTGTGGCTTCACTTTTCGATTATCCGCTTCATCCATATACCAAAGGATTGATTGGTTCTATCCCTGTGTTGGGTGAGGTTCGTGAGCGATTGGACGTTATTCCAGGGTCTGTACCTAATCTTGTGAATTTACCTTCTGGTTGCCGTTTTGCTCCTCGTTGTGTAGCACGTGTTGAAAATAACTTGTCGGTTTGCACTGAAAAGCGCCCTGAATTAGCGGACATATCCGAGGGACACAAGGTGCGTTGCTGGCTTTATCAAGACTCAGACCAGCATGTTGCCCCGCTAAAACATGCAAGCAAATCCTAATAGAGATGATGTGGCTATGAATACAACAAAAATGCAAACCCAAGAAAAGTCAGAATTGCTGGTTGTAAAAAACCTTACGAAATATTTTCCTGTTCGCTCAGGTGTTTTTCAGCGTGTTACAGCTTGGGTACAAGCTGTGGACAAAGTCAGCTTTGCAGTGAAAAGCGGTGAAACGCTCGGTATGGTGGGTGAATCAGGCTGCGGAAAGACAACGGTTGGCCGTTCCATTCTCCGCCTTGTAGAGCCCACTTCCGGTGAAGTTTCCTTCAACGGAGAAAACATTATTACCATGCGTCCCAAGACGCTTAAGACCTTGCGTCGAGATATGCAGATCATCTTCCAGGATCCATATGCTTCTCTGAACCCTCGTATGCCGATTGGCGAAGCGGTAATGGAAGGTTTGCAAATTCACAAGATTGGCCATCCCAAAGAACGTTGGGAAATTGCCATCAATATGCTAAAGAAGGTGGGTCTTGAGGAATACCATGCCCGCCGTTATCCACATGAGTTCTCTGGTGGCCAGCGCCAGCGTATTGGTATTGCCCGCGCTCTTGCCTTGCAGCCCAAATTCATCGTCTGCGATGAACCAGTTTCGGCTTTGGATGTTTCCATCCAGTCGCAAGTCTTGAACATTCTCAAAGACCTACAAAAAGAATTTGGCCTAACATATCTCTTCATTGCTCATAACTTAAGCGTTGTGGAGCATATCTCAGACCGCGTTGCTGTGATGTACCTTGGCAAAATGGTGGAATTGACCGAGCGTGATGCGCTCTATCGTGAACCTCTCCATCCTTATACCAAGGCGTTGCTTTCTGCTATTCCTGTTCCGCATCCTAATGTGAAGCGCGATCGCACGATCTTGAAGGGTGATGTTCCTAGCCCGCTTAACCCACCCAAGGGTTGCCGCTTCCACACTCGCTGTCCAGTCGCAGTGGCGCAATGCTCTCAAGAAGAGCCAGTTTTCAAGGAAGCCAAGCCTGGTCACTGGGTGGCCTGCTGGCTCGTTGAATAAGAAAATAAGCACAATAAAAAAAGACCGCCGTACGGCGGTCTTTTTTTGCCCTTCAACATGGTTATAATTATCTTCATTATTTCAATAGATTGTGTCTGTACATACTTTAAGTTACTTCACATTGGCAGGAACTCATGAAACAAAAACTCCCATTTATGTTGACCATGCTTATCATTATGACAGCTTGTTTAACACCACAATTACAAACTGTAACTCCTGCACCGTTAGTAACTTCTTTGCCCTCAACCTCTACCCCCATTCCTGATTCTCCAAGCACCCTTACAGTATGTTTGGGACAGGAGCCCAATACGTTGTATCCGTTCGGAGATCTTAATACTTCTGCACGGAGTGTGTTGGCTGCGATTTATGAAGGCCCGTTTGATACTATTAGCTATGAATACCAACCTGTGATCCTTACTCGAATTCCGTCGGTTGAAAACGGGGAGGCACAAATCGTCAAAACAACGATTCAGGCTGGAGGTCAGGTCGTTGATGCGAATGGGGATCTGGTCTCTCTGGAAGCGGGGATGCGTGTCCGTCCTTCTGGGTGTCGCAGTGATGACTGTGCAATTTCGTATGATGGTTCAGCACCGCTTGAGATGGATCAAATGGTTGTTACCTTCCGCTTGCGCCCTGATCTAACATGGGCGGACGGAACGCCTCTGACAGCTGACGACTCAGTCTATGCGTTTGAACTGGCGAAGGCTTCTAAAGAGTCAGGCGCATCTTATTTAATTGACCGCACGCAAACGTATGAGGCCGCAGATGAGACAACGCTGCAATGGTGGGGAATACCTGGCTTTATTGACCCAACTTACTTTACCAATTTTTGGGCACCTGCACCAAAGCATGTGTGGAGCGAATTCCCAGCTGACCAATTACATACAGTGGATGTCGCCTCTCGTTCGCCGCTTGGTTGGGGACCCTATATGGTTGATGAATGGATCGCGGGTGATCATATTACGTTAACGAAGAATCCCTACTACTTCCGCGCTGTGGATGGCTACCCAAAAATTGATACACTCTCTTTCCGCTTCACTCCCGACCCAGACATGGCTCTGAGCGAATTGATAGCAGGCCGCTGTGACATTCTCGACCCATCCATCAATTTGGATAATCAAGTAGGCTTATTGAAAGAGATGCAAACTGCTGGGCAGGCCAATGCATTCTTTACTACAGGTATGAATATTGAATGGCTGGGGTTGGGACTTATACCTGCTTCCTATGACAACGGCTATGAAATTCAAAAAGACCGTCAGAACTTTTTTGCTGATCAGCATACCCGTCAGGGAATTGCATACTGTTTGGACCGCCAGTCAGTAGTGGATACCGTGCTTTTTGGGTTAACCACGGTCCCCACAACCTATGTGCCCGTTGACCATCCATTGTATGACCCAAATATTGAAGCCACACCATATGACCCGGTAGTGGGGTTGTCTCTTCTGAAATTGGCTGGCTGGCAGGATGTGGACGAAGATCCTTCAACACCGCTTCGGGCGATCAACGTGGATAAAGTTGCATACAATACTCCATTGGAGTTGAATTACTACACTACAACTTCCACGCAACGCAGGCAGGTGGTGGATATTCTTCAGAAGTCGCTGTCCAACTGCGGCATTGGTCTCAAGGTGCAATACTTCTCACAGAATGACCTTTATGCTTCGGGTCCGAAAGGACTTCTCTTTGGACGAAACTTTGATATGGCCGAATACGCGCTCGGTGTTAATGGCATTGAACCATCATGTGGTTGGTTCACTACTGCCGAGATTCCCAATGAGTCTAATTTGTGGAGTGGCACAAATCTAAGTGGTTATAGCAATCCTGATTATGATACTGCCTGCCTGGCTTCACGACAAGCACTCTCGGATGAACAGGACTATATTGACTTTAACCGTCAGACTCAAAATATCTTCTCTGCAGATTTACCAGCCATTCCCTTATATTACCGTTTACGAGTTGCTGCCACGCGTCCCGATATATGTAACTTTGACCTCGACTCAACGGCCAACCCACTTTGGAACATTGAGGCTATTGCAAAGGGAGAAGATTGCGGGAATTGATGTCCACAGTGAAATAGTGTGAGTTTACAGCTACGTAAGGAACGTTGTGCCTGCATACTTAACTTGCTATAATGCATTTATTCAATTAGTTGGAGCCAGTTGTGACGGATACCCCTCATGAATTATTTTTATTCCACATCGATCATAAAGAAGCACTTCTTGAACGGCAATTGGGGATAGAGGAGCAAGCCTTTTATGGATAGTAATGTCTTGCTCGTCGATGATCACCGTGATATTCTGCGGCTTTTGCATTCCACGTTGGATACCCTCAAGAAAAAAGAGATCCGAATATTCGATGCTCCCTCAGGGGAAGAAGCGCTCCTTGAATCCAGCCGCCACAAAATTGACCTGCTGATCACAGATTACATGCTGCCTGGCATGAGCGGCGTGGAGTTGATGCACAAAGTGCGTGCTCGTCACCCAGAAGTGAAGATCATCTTCATTACCGGTATGACCGACAAAAAAAGACGCGATGAAATGCTCAACGCGGGTGCTCTTGCTATTTTCGACAAACCCGTTCCCATGGCAGACTTTTTGGATGTTGTAGAGCGTGGCCTTGGACTAGTACAAACCATCTTCCCACCTGAAAGAACAGGCGAACAAACAGAAGAACGCCACTCCAGATTATCTGATCTGCTTGCCAACTTCCGTCAGGATGTAAAAGCAGATGCGGTCTTTCTGCTCAATGATCGCGGCCTTGTGCAAGCTCGTACCGGCAAACTTCACGACTCCAGCATGGAAGTTTCATTGATCTCAACCTTGATGGCAATTCATAACGCCAGCATGAAGGTGGCGCGTCACAATCATCAGGAGAACATAGACTCTTACCATGTCTTCAGTGGCGGTGATCATGACTTGCTCTTCATCCCGGTCACGCCGCTTTATGCGCTCCTCGTGGCGGGTACTGGCCTTGCAACGGAAGCGCGCATTTTGGAAACAGTTAGCGGCTTGCTTGCCTTGCAGAAACAAGTCGAAAAATCGCTCAAATCAATGGGCGTGACTGGTGAATTAAAAGCTGTCTCAGATAACAACAAGGATAGGCTCGCCTCTTCTTTCGCGCCGACAGTTGTTGCAAAAAAACAGACAGATAAACTCGCCTCAGCCATACCCGCTCCCGAAATGGAAGCTCTCCTCAAAGACGCCTCTGCTAAAAAAGCGCAGATAGCCAATGCCGATGATTTTTGGGATCAGGCTGCGGAAAAACATGGCAAAAAGCCTGCCAACCCGGAAGTAATCTCTCTGGAAGAAGCCCGAAAACTCGGCATTATCCCTGGAGAAAATTAAAAAATTTGTGATACAATTTTGCCCGCACTGGGGTATGGTGCAATGGCAGCACACCAGCCTTTGGAGCTGTGGATCTTGGTTCGAATCCAGGTACCCCAGCCTGTACATCCGCAAATGCGGACATTTTTCTAAAACAGGATTTGCGCAGCGCGGGCAACCGCCGCGCAAATCCTGTTTTTGTTACCCCGCACATTTTTTATTGATTAAGATGCGCGTGGTCGAGGTGATAATAAAATGAAAATAACCGCTATTCTCCTTGCCGCCGGGCAGGGAACCCGTATGAAATCATCCTTGCCCAAAGTTCTACATCCAATTGCAGGCAAGCCGATGATTTGGCACGCCATGCAAGCTATACAAAAATCCACAACCGAAAGGCCAGTTGTGGTGGTTGGCCACGGCGCTGAAGCAGTGACCAAATATCTTGGTGATTCTGCACAGACCGTTTTGCAGGAACCGCAGCTTGGCACCGGACATGCTGTAATGCAAGCCGAGTCGTTACTAAAGGGAAACACAGACCTCGTTGTGGTCTGCTACAGTGACATGCCTCTTTTGCGCGGTGAGACCTTGCAAAAGCTTGTTGAAACCCAAAAGAATAATAAAGGCCCTATTTCCATGTTGACCGTGGTCGCGGACGATCCGCGCGGTTTTGGTCGCATCATCCGTAAAGCAGATGGCTCGGTGGAAGCTATCGTGGAGGAATATGTTGCCACGCCCGAGCAGTTACAGGTCAAAGAATTGAACGTAGGTGGTTATTGCTTCGATGCCAATTGGTTATGGGACGCTCTGCATCGTATCCCGAAGAATCCGAAAAAAGGTGAATACTATTTAACTGATACAGTTGAGCTTGCTGCTCAAGCAGGTTTGTCAGTGCAAGCCACTGTAATGGATGACCTCGAAGAGACCATCGGCATTAATACTCGTGTACATCTTTCTGAGTGTGAAGCAGCCATGCGTAGACGCATTAATCAGGAACACATGCTGAGTGGCGTTACTATGATGGACCCCGCTTCTACATATATTGAGGCTGGTGTGACAATCGGTAGAGATACAGTCATTATGCCGAATACCTATCTGCATGGTAAAACTGAGATTGGCGAGCGTAACGTGATCGGACCAAATTCTATTATTCATGATTCAAAGATCGGAAATGGATGTAAGGTGTTGGCTTCCGTAATGGAAGGTGCATGGCTTGAAGATGATGTGGATATAGGACCATTCGCGCGTTTGCGAAAAGGTGCACATCTTGGGAACCATGTTCACATGGGCAACTTTGGCGAGGTGAAGGATTCATATCTCGCTGATGGTGTAAAGATGGGGCATTTCTCATACATTGGCAATGCGCAAATCGGCTCAAATACCAACATTGGTGCGGGCACTATTACCTGTAATTATGATGGTGAAAAGAAACACGCAACAGAGATCGGTGAAGATGTTTTCATTGGTTCGGATACCATGCTGGTCGCACCCTTGAAGATTGGTGATGGCGCACGCACAGGCGCAGGAGCTGTGGTGACAAAAAATGTTGCGGAAGACACCCTCGTAGTTGGAATGCCTGCTCGTGCCATCAAAAAAGTGGAACGCAAAGCGAAGAAGAAATAGACAGGTAGTAATAAATGACAACTCCAACAAAGGAAGAAAAGCAATCTCTGATCAACCTGGCTAATGAGGCACGCCGCCGTGCGTATGCACCTTATTCGAATTATCCAGTTGGGGCAGCGTTGAAGACGAAGTCTGGGCGTGTATATACTGGCGTGAATATAGAGAATGCCGCATACCCTCAGACCATGTGCGCTGAACGGGTTGCCATCTTCAAAGCAGTGTCAGATGGCGAAATGGAGTTTGAGATCATTGCTGTGGTGACAAATAATGGCGGCTCTCCATGCGGTGGTTGCAGGCAGGTAATGGCTGAATTTGGTTTGGATACCATTGTCCTCTTTGCAGATAGAAAAGGAAACTTGACCAAGGAAACGACCGTCCATGAATTGCTGCCTGAGGCCTTTACCCCAAAGCATTTGGTAACAGAAAAATAAATATTGTCAGATAAACACGTACACAGGAGACAGATATAGTGTTTCTTCGTGTACGTGTTTCCTTTTGTGCCTGATTACTTTTATACGTGTATACTCCCATTCATGACTGACTTTCGTTCTTTCCGCGCTTCTGCTGTTGTGCTTCGCCATAGTGATTGGGGCGAAGCCGACCAAATGCTCACGCTATATACGCGCGAGCAGGGGATGGTACGCGCCGTGGCAAAGGGCGCACGGAAGATGACTTCACGCAAAGCAGGACATTTACAGCCTTTTACTCAAGTCACTATTCAGCTTGCAAAAGGCAGGGACTTGTTGATCGTTACACAAGTGGAAACCGTAAATGCGTTTCTACCTTTGCATGATGACCTCGTGAAATTAAGCTATGCCTCGTATGTGATTGAGTTGTTACTACGCTTTTCCTATGAAGAGGAAGTTGGAAACCCCGCCATCTTTCGTTTGCTGACCGAAACGCTGGACCGCATTGAGAAAGAAGCTGATGCCTGGCTTGCCATTCGTTATTATGAAATGAGATTTTTAGATGCAGTAGGCTTTCGCCCACAGTTGTTTGAGTGTGCAAATTGCGGACGTGAGATTCTGCCTGAAGATCAGTATTTCTCGTTTACAGCTGGCGGTGTGATATGTCCACGGTGTGGGCAGGGGCTGCCCAACCTTGCAAAGATCTCAGTTGAAACCCTAAAGTATTTACGCCACTTCCAAAGATCCAGCTACAGAGATGCTTCTCGGGCACGGCCCAGTTCCGAGGTCCAGAAAGAGGCGGAAGTTCTCATGCAAGGATATTTCACTTATCTGCTTGAGCGTGAGTTGAACACGCCTGGCTTTATCAAAAAGGTCAAATCATAAAATGCAAAAGAGGCGGCTTACTTGCCGCCTCTTTTTTTCTTTATTTTCTGTATCAAGGAATTGCTCATGGGCTGTGTGTCTATTGGTGTGGAGGCCGAGCGCGCATCGGATGCGTAGCCGCCGAACCTGCGCATGGCAATGCGCCGCATCCAACTCATAACTGCTCTCGCAGAGGATTCCTCTTCGAATGGAATTGGGACAGTGGTATTTTTTTCCAACGCTATTCGTAAATCTTCTGCGGTCTTGCCGGGGAATTCTGTACGCCCCGCACCGATTGCCCAAAAAATATGAGCATCGCTGGAAGCGATTTTAGCGAGCGGAAGATAAATCGAAATCTTTTGTGCGATCTTGTCAAAATTTTGTGTGCCCATGTTGTGCGTCTCGATTCCCTTAAGTGCAGCTTTCGCGCGCGGGTTGTTCAGCGCACCCAGCACAGATTCCATCGAAAGGCTATTAGGCAGGTGGTTGAACGGATGGGGTGCAATAGCAACGCCGCCCTGTTTACCAATATAGGTAAGCGTATCGATCAACGACATTCCCTTAGGCGGTAAAGTTTTGATGAACAAAGCCACCAAGTGACCTTCCTTTGTGCTGACCTCTGCTCCCGGGATCACTTCAACCCCATACTGCGCAGCAAGTCCTTGCGCCTCCAGCGAACCGCGCACTTCGTCGTGATCTGTAATGGCAATAACATCCAGCCCCACATCTGTGGCTTGCTTGAGAATGGCACGCACTGTAGTGGTTGCGTCGCCCGAATAAATTGAATGAATATGCAGGTCTGCGGTACCCATGTAGCCTCAGTAATCAATTGCGCAGGGGAATTCTTTTGCTCCAATTTAGAACGAATACCCATGCAACGAACAATACGATCGGTTTCAACATGCGCCAAAGTAGGATTTGAAACCAACGCCATTTTAACGTATATACGATTTGAGTAATAAGCCAGCGCGCAAAAAGAGTTTGACCTAATCCGCTTCGCACAAGCCGACGCTTGTATCTACTAAATGAAAATTCGCCACGCTGAAGTGATTCTGTGATCTCCTTCGCTGCAATGACACCGTATCCCAATGCCATGCTAATACCTTCGCCGAAGATCGGGTCTGCACCGACCGCATCGCCAACCAACAACACATGCGGAATGGATGCTTTATTCCACGGGCTGTACCAGCGAATGGGATGACCTTTGATTTCATAGTCGTTCAAGTCAAAGCCGTGACGTTTCATTTCTTCAGCAAGTGGTTCTTTCAAAGCAGGACGTTTGAGATCAGCGAGTAGATTTGTATCGTAAATTCCCCAACAGCGCATCGGTTCACCGTTGACTTGTGTGGGGAAGTCCCATGTGTATCCTGCAATGTTATTCGGAACAGGGAAGAAATCAAAATAAGCTACTTCATTGCGCGGGTTATTGTTCTTCAAGGGATAATTAGGAGTAATGACTTCCAACACTCGTGCTGTATAAACTGGTTCATTTGGGAAAATGCAGCGGCGTGTGACTCCGTTCGAACCATCTGCACCGACGACAACTGTAGCGCGGAATTCTCCCTGATCGGTTTGGACAGTTGCGCCATTTGCATCGGGAATGACATTGCTAACTTTGACTCCTTCTCGAATTTCAATTCCTGCTTCGCGAGTTTTTTTTGCCAGCCAATGATCGAACTCATTGCGGCGAATCACGCGGATGGCATGTCGCTTTGGAACGCGGATATTCAGTCCCTTCCCCGCAAAGTCGAAATTTATCTTTGGCGCATCTACGTGCGGAACTTCGCGCACATCCAAGCCGAGCCGCTCAAGAATAACTTCTGCGTCGATGACGAGGCCTCCCGCGCACAGCTTGAGGCGTGGGTAATGTTCCTTTTCGAGAATCAGGATTCGACTGGCTAGATGCGGATTTATCTTTACCAGGTGCAGCGCGGTGGAAAGCCCACTTGGGCCGCCGCCAAGAATGAGAATCTGGATGTCCATACTCCTATTTTGCCATAAAAAGTCGCAGGCCGGACTTTTGGTCCGACCTGCTTAAGGAGAAGAACACTAGCTTTTTTCAATCTGTTGCGGCAACGGTTGAAATTGCTGCAATACTGCCGCGCCAGAAAAATGCCCAATACATAACAACGGAGATCGTGTACAGGATGATAGTACCGATGAATGGAGGACCAAAACCATACCGTACTTGCAGCCAGCCGCTAATGGTGGGGCTGAACGCCCAACCAAAATTCCATGCCATGCTGGTGAGGCTGGCAACAGTAGCGCGAGCGGATGGTTCCACATGTTCCATGATGAAGGTCTGGTAAACGGGCGAGCTCATATTCATCAACGCGAGGCGGATGTAATAGGTTGCTGCGCCGACCCAGAAGATGGGAGAGAAGCCAAGCAAAATAAGGAAGGGAATGGATAACGCTTGTGTGATGACAACAAGTTGGATTTTGCCTGCCCGTTCTGCAAGTGGCGGCGCGATCAATAATCCGATGCCCATTGCCAGCGAACCCCACGCAAACAATGTGCCAATGACGGGGTCTGGTTGGTGGTGGACTTGGCGGAAGAAAACATTCATGAATGGCATAACCAATCCTGCGCCGAGTGAAGTCAATAGCATGGGTAGGACCAGTTTGGTCAACAGCATTGGGTTTTTTGCGGCATATTGAAATGGGGCAAAGATGGCGCGTTGGCTATGTTCGAGTTTAGGGGAGGTGAGAAACACTAAAGGAATAATGGCAAGTGCCGCGCCAATGCCAATGATGAAAATGGAATCTCCGTATGCGGTGCTGCTGGTGGTGATCACGTTCTTTGCATTGCCCATCCACGTAGGTAGATAGCCGCCGATCCAATTACCTACAGAGGCCATGGTCATTTGCAAGCCTTGGCCGAAGCTGAAAAGATATGTGCGTTCCTTCTCGCTGCTATTCTCCATCAGGAAGGGAGACATGGTCACACCTGCGAGGCTTTGTGCAATTCCTGAAAGGACGTTCATTGAATAAAAGGATGCTTCTGATTTCCAAAGAGCCATGGTGAGAATGGAAATGCTGAGCAGCGCACCTGAAATTACCAACGAACCTTTGCGCCCGATGATATCTGCCAGGTATCCCAAAGGCAGAGCGGCGATCAATGCTACAAAGCTGCTTGTGGTGATCAAGTTGCCAAGCAAGGCTTCATTGAATCCGAGGCTGAGAACGTAAAAATTGAAGATCAAGCGGAAGACGCCCATCACTGCGCCAGTGAGGATGACGTTAAGCAAGTAGAACCGCGCATTCGGTTTGAAGGCGCGGACTTGGGAACTGTATTCACCCAGCACACGGAAAAGCCTGGGGGTTTTGGAGTTTTGTTTGTTCATTCCTTCTCTTTATTCTTTTGGAGTATTGTTTTGTAGAAAGGCTTCGAGGTTTCCAAAAATAGATTCCAGTGCCTGCTTGCGGACAGAGTAGCGTTTTTCATCTTCATTCAAGGTGAGCTCCACAAGGCTGGCGAGGCGGAGTTCGCTTAGGTGATGGGTCACTGTCGGCGGGCGGAGCTGTAATTTTCGGGCAATTTCAGATGGGGTCAGGCTTTCATTGGAAAGGTAGTATAGGATCTTCAATCGCGTTGGATCAGCAAGAGCTTTGAGTGAGCGCACGAGCGCATCGGGCACGGTTTCGCCAGGGATCACAGACATGTCTGTGGGGCGGGCGCCAAAAAGCAGCAACATGGTGTCTTTTTCGATCTTTTCAAAGAAGATCAGTGGAGTTGTCCAGAAGGCGGGGGCGATGATGAATTTTGGCGCACGGAATTCATCAGTGAGTTGAATGCCTTGTGAAAGCTCAAAGAAAAGATCGTCAATGCTCAGGGTGGAGGCTAATGCTTGGGCTTTTTCAAAACCAGCTTTGAGGACGGGTCCGACACGTTTTTCTTCTTCCTCAAAAAATGCCTGGTAGTAAGATTGAATGGCAGACAGGAAGCCTTCGCCAAGTTCTTTGGGTTTGCTCCACCACTCGAAGCTGCGTTCAAGCACTTCCTTTTTTAATCCGCCGTGCTTTTTCCCGAAGATTTTTAAAAAGAAATCTACATCATCTGGTTTCCATTTTCCATCGGATGCGATACGTGTGAGAGTCTCATGAAAGCGTTTATGCTTTTCAAGCTCTTCTGCGCTGTCGCCGAGATAGGGATCATCTAGCCGTTGCAGTTTGATCATCCGTTCAGCCGCGGGGATTTGTTTCAGTGCCCAGAGCGCACTGACCGCATCTTTAGGAGCGGGGAGGCTGTGCAGCCATTTGAGCGGCACACCAGTTAACGGATAAACCTCTTCCAGCAGTTTTCGTTCGGGTGCTGGTATGCGCGAACGGACGCCAGCTGCATAGGAGGGACGAATGCCGAAATAGTCAGGTTCGTGCAAAACATGCAGACTGATGAAAAGTTCGTAGGCGGTTCCAAAATCCCAAGAGATGGATGGAGAGGTTTGCTTGTCAGTCATGGTTTCCTTGGCGGCTTTGGGCTATTTTGTGGATTTCAACTTTTTGCCGATCGAGATCAACATTTGGCCAGTGTTTTGGTCAATATGATCGTTGAAAGGCGGAATGAATTTGAAGACGGTTCCAAGTGTTACGAGCACTTGCCCAGTCTCGTGGGTGAATAGGCTGCGGGTGGATATTTTGCTTTCTGTCTGCGTTTTTTGTTCTTCGGCCAAATACTCAGTTGTAAAAGACATGGGTTCCTCTCTCCTCTATTAAAATCGACAGTTAGGCAAATGCCTTTGTTAGACCGATGTCTAATTAGATAATAGTCTAACAAGGTCTTTAAGTCAATAGGCAATTCCCTTTTTGGTGTTTAGGGTGCCTGCCGGGGTATAATTTTTTAATTGGTTGTTCAAGTAAGGCTTAGTTCAAAGTGAAAGCTTGAGTTTTAGCTACAAATTATTAGAGCAATTCACGGCGATCTGGAAGGATAAACATGGCGCGCAAAATTTTCAGCAGTGTTTTGATCGTTCTCAGCTCCACCTTACTAATTCTGAGCCTTTTCGGCATCGGCTTGGCTTGGGTCTACAACGAGCCGCTTACAAAGGTATCCATTTCCCGCCTGCAGGAAGTGGACGCGCAACTGGCGCAGCTCCAGACCGATTTGCGAAGCGCAAAGTCGGAAGTGGAACGGGCTTTGCGGATCATCCAATCTGCTGAGGATGCGCTTGCCTCGCTGACTAAACAGACCACGGACGCAAAGAGCTTGCTGGAAGATGTCAACGCCACGCTGGACGATCAACTCATCCCAGGGTTGGAAACGACCCGCACGAGCATCACCGAGGTACGCGGCACGCTCGAAGACTTGCGCGGAACATTGGAACAGATCAACTCAATTCCATTTGTGAATATAAATATTCCTGGCGATGAGATTCTGGCCAACATCATTAAACAGGTGGATGACCTCGATAGCGGCATTGCGGATGTACAAGATCTCGCGCAGCGCGCCTCCACGTTTATCAGCGACACATCGTATCTATTGGGCGGAGATTTTAGCGAAACGAAAAAGCAACTCGAAGACCTTGTAGTGGTTCTTACGGATTATGACCAGAAGGCAACGATCTGGCGCGAACAGATCGCATCGGTCATTAATTCCGCGCCGCGTTGGATCGACAACGCCTCTCTCTCCCTGACAATTGGTCTGCTCTGGTTTGCATTCTCTCAGTTTGGGCTGATCCTGCACGGGCTAGGTCTGAAGCGGGGCCTCGATCCACTGGATGTGCTGCGGACAAAGCCAGAACCTCCCGTAGAGTAGTCAAACTCCCAAAATGCACCCAAACGGGTGCATTTTTTATGAGAATCCCCCTACGCGGTTCTTAAAAAATTGGAAAGTGCTTGACTCTGGTAGGTGGGTATGCTATTCTCAAATTAGATATAATATCTAATATCCAATACAGAGGAAAAGCGTATGCTTGAGGAACTCCCTTCCCATCGCCAGCTACGGAAGCTCGTCGCCGACCAAATACGGACGGCGATTTTTGAAGGCCGATTCAAGCCTGGTGAGTGGCTGCGTCAGGAACGGGTGGCGCAAGAGCTGGGTGTCAGCCAGATGCCTGTGCGGGAAGCGCTCAAGGAGCTTGCTTCTGAGGGATTGATCGAACATGTGCCGTATCGCGGCGCGCGAGTAGTGGCGTTATCCATCGAGGATATCGAAGACTTGTACGCGCATAGAGCATTCCTCGAATCACGCGCCGCGGAACAGGCTGCCAAAAATATAACAGCGGGGGAAATCACCGAGTTGAAAGCGATGCTCGTGGAAATGGAATCATTACCGCCTGAGCAGATCGCTCAATATCGAAAAGTAAATCGTAGTTTTCATGAAAAGATATTTCACATCAGCCAAAGAGAATACATGATCCGTACTTTGGTTCAAATGTGGGAAGCCTTCCCGACCATGTTGATCGGTAACTTTGCCATAACCGCGCAACAACCTTTGCCGCAGCGCGATCTTCAAGACCAAATGGAGCACCGCGAGATCGTCGCTGCACTGGAGAGCCATGATGGGAAGCGCGCTGGTGTTGCCATGAAAACGCACATTCTTTCTGCTGTACAAAATCTACTCGAATCTCTCAAGGTGAATCAGTGACCACACTCATGCCAATGGGCGGCGCATTAGACGAAAGAAAAGATCCCACCGTGTTGATGGAGTTTCTCCGTCGGGCGGGCGGCAAACGCGCACGCATTCTTATTTTTCCACAGGCGTCTGCAAGTCGCGATACAGGACAAGAGTATGTGGATATGTTCAAAGCGTTTGGCGCGAAGGAAGCGACGACTTTAGAATTTCGCAAGCGCTCTGAAGCAGGAACGGTAGAGCAGGTCAAGCTCATTCGCAAGGCCAGTGGTATTTTCTTTTCTGGTGGCACGCAGATGCGTATCTCTGCCGTGATGGCGGGGACGGTTCTTGAGTCAGAGTTGCAAGCTGCTTATCGTCGTGGAGCAATTGTCGGTGGGACGAGCGCCGGTGCTTCCATCCTTTCCAAAACAATGATTGCGTACGGTAACGGCGGCCCAACTCCTCATGAGCGCATAGTCCAGTTTTCTGCGGGCTTGGGCTTTACTGACAAGTTCGTTTTCGATCAGCATTTTCGTCAGCGAGACCGATTGGGACGTTTGATCTACACAGTCTCTTCATACCCTGGTTCATTCGGTGTGGGAATCGATGAAGATACTGCTGCCATCGTGGAAGATGATTCGCGTTTGACGGTGTGCGGTTCGGGTGCTGTCACCATCGTGGATGGTTTTGAAGTAACTGATACGGATGTTGCGGAAGTGGAGAACGGACGCGCCGCAGCGGTTTCAAATTTGCGAGTGCATGTGCTAACCCATAATAGTGTGTTTGACGGGCGGACGCGAAAAGCGACTCTCCCGAATAGACAGCTCCTAGTGGATTAGGAGCAAAACCCAAAAGGAGAAGAAAATGAAATTTTTGAAAGCAGTCTTGACAATGTTGTTCGTTGCTTCGATCATGTTGACCGCCTGCGGCGGACCAGCGGCGACAGAAGCAGCTAACAGCGCAGCCACTGAGGCACCTGCCGCTACCGAAGCGCCTGCAACTGAAGCAGCACCTGCGAGTGGCGGTACGGTTATCATTGGTACGCCGCAAGAACCCGGTATGATGAACACGTTGTTGACATCCTCTTCCATTGAGGATGCTGTGGTGTCTTTGTTCGATGAAGGCCTTGTATCTGTAAATGAAAAAGGCGAATACGTTCCCGTATTGGCCAAGGAATTGCCGACCGTTTCAGAAGACGGCTTGGTGGTAACCTGGAAACTTCGCGAAGGCGTGAAGTGGTCTGATGGTTCAGACTTCAATTGTGATGATGTGAAGTTCACCATGGACGGCGCGTTATCTGACCTTTCACAGGTGAGTGCTTCTGGTTATCGCGATATTGAGTCATTGGACTGCCCGGATCCCTACACTGTAGTTGCAACCTTTGGTGAAGTGTATGCTCCATACCTGCGCTTGTTCTCTTACACTGTGCCTGATACCGCTGGCGCACTCGAAGATATGGAATCCTGGGATATCAACCGCAACCCGGTTGGCACGGGTCCCTTCATTTTGACCGAATGGGTTCCTGGCGACCACCTAACCTTTACGAAGAATCCTTACTATCGTGAAGAAGGCAAGCCCAATCTCGATAGCGTCATCATCAAGATCTTGCCCTCACGCGAAGTAGGTATGCAGTTGCTCGGCACCGGTGAGATTCATGCTCTCTGGGATCTGACCGAAGCCAACTTCCCTGAACTTCAGCAATTGGCCGACCAGGGCGTTTCCTATGTTTCCACCGTAACTGGCGAGAACGAATTGCTCTCCCTGAACTTCGGCAACAATGACGGTAGCGCTCCTGCTGATCCTTCCACAAATCCGCACCCGATCCTTTACGATCTGAAAGTTCGCCAGGCGATGCAATACGCCATCGACAAGCAGCAGATCGTGGACACTTTGCTGTATGGCAACGTCAACGCTGGAAACAGCGCGGTACCTGTTGGTACATTTGCCTGCCCGCAACCTGTCAGCGAGTTTAGCCTCGAAAAGGCCAATGCCTTGTTAGATGAAGCTGGCTGGGTAGTGGGTGCAGATGGCATCCGCGAAAAAGATGGTGTTCGCTTGAGTTTGAAGATCGCCACCACAACTGGCAATCAACTGCGCGAGCAGACCGAACAGGTTCTTGCTGAAATGCTCAAAGCTGCAGGCATCGAACTCGTGATCGAGAACGTCCCATCCGATGTGTTGTTCGCTGGCTGGGAAAGTGACGGTATGCGCGACCACGGCACGTACGATATCGTGATGTACACCACTGGCCCATCCACCGACCCGGATAGCCACTTGTACTCCAGCTTCCACAGCACACAGATCCCCACAGCGGATAATGAGGGTACCGGCGCAAACTTCAGCCGCTACATCAACGCTGATGTGGATGCGTGGTTGGATGAAGCTGCCACCATTACCGATACGGCTGCGCGTAAAGACCTCTACTGCAACGTTGTCAAGCAAGTCAACATTGACTTGCCCCGCATCTATCTGTACGAGCGCTTGTCCATTATGGGACATCGCAATGAATTCCAAGGCTTGAAGATCTCCCCGACCTTCGTAGATTTCGCCTGGGACGCTGCGAACTGGACCTTGGACCAATAGGATAAAA
Source organism: Anaerolineales bacterium (assembly GCA_046328875.1). Classification (GTDB taxonomy): domain Bacteria; phylum Chloroflexota; class Anaerolineae; order Anaerolineales; family Villigracilaceae; genus Villigracilis. The sequence continues at coordinate 154,937 of JAXLVS010000001.1, forward strand.
TGATTTTGCCCCTCTCCTTTTGGAGAGGGGCAAAACCCAAGTCATCATTATGTTAATATACTTCACCCGCCGTGTTTTGCAATCCATTTTTACGTTGCTCGTTATCAGCATGATCCTGTACGGGCTTATCTCATCCGTTCCAGGCGGAATTATGAGCGTCTACACCGAACGGTCGGACTATACGCCGGAAGACTTGGCGCGCATCCGTGCCAAATTCGGTTTGGATGATCCCATTCCGGTCCGTTATGCCAAATGGCTGGGAAGTATGTTGAAAGGGGACATGGGAAATTCTCTCATCACCAAACGACCTGTCCTCGAAGAGATATCCGATCGTTTGCCGAATACTATCCTCTTGATGAGCATCATGATGGTGACTACTTTGCTGGTCGCTATTCCATTGGGGATTCTCTCGGCGGTGAAGCAATACACCTGGTTTGACCATTTCACCACCACCGTCGCTTTTGCGGGGCAATCATTACCAGTCTTCTGGTTTGGACTTTTACTTATCATTGTTTTTGCAGTCACCTTGAAAGGCGGAAATGGAAAGCCGCTTCTACCTGGTTCTGGCATGTACACCCTTGGTGCGGATTTCTCACTAGCTGACCGCATCAAGCACCTTATTCTGCCAGTTGCCATGTTGACCTTTGTTTCTGCTGCAGGCTATATGCGCTATCTGCGGTCTTCCATGCTGGATGTCATTCATGAAGATTACGTCCGCACTGCGCGCGCAAAAGGTGGCAGTGAACGACTCGTTATTTATAAACATGCTCTGCGTAATGCCATTATTCCGCTGGTGACGTTGGTTGCTTTGGATTTGCCGTCGCTCTTTGGCGGTGCACTATTCACTGAAACGATTTTCGCCTGGCCAGGCATTGGACGTTTATATTTCACCGCCGCACTCAAGACCGATTATCCGCTTGTTATGGCGGTGTTGATCATCGAATCGGCTCTTATCATTGGCTCCAACCTGCTCGTGGACTTTATTTACGCGATGCTCGATCCGCGCATACGGTTATCGTAATATGGCTACCACTACTCTTCCTGAACAACCCCATATCGTGCGTGAACAGTCACTCTTCATGTTCTTTTGGGCACGTTTTCGCAAACACCAAATGGCACTCCTTGGAGGAGTCGTCACATTAATAATTGTTCTTCTCGTCGTCTTTGCTCCGCTCATCTCTTCCGACCCGATGGATCAAGATCTGATGAATCGCTTCAAGCCGCCTTCAGCAGAACACTGGATGGGAACTGATGATCTTGGCCGTGACATGTTTGCCCGTGTACTTTATGGCGGACGCATATCCCTCACTGTCGGTATGTTGGCAATGGGCATTTCCATTATTCTTGGTTCAGTCATTGGGTTGGCATCAGGCTATTACGGCGGGTGGATCGATTCCGTTCTCATGCGTATTACCGAAATTTTCATGTCCATCCCGAGTCTTTTTGTGCTCATCGCATTGGGTATGTTCCTGCGCACATTGGACCTGCCCTTCTTGAAACCTGGCTCGTTCATGCCCATCTCACTCGTCATTGGCGCGCTTTCATGGATGGGAACTGCCCGCCTTGTGCGTGCTTCCACTCTCGAATTGCGCGAACGTGAATTTGTGCAAGCCTCACGCGCACTTGGCGCATCTGACGCGCACTTACTTTTCCTTCGCATTCTGCCCAACATCGCCAGCCCTATTATTGTTTCTGCAACGCTTGGTCTGGCAGGCGCGATCATTAGCGAAAGCGGACTTTCCTATCTCGGTTTCGGAGTGCAATTGCCAACCCCTACTTGGGGAAACATGCTTTCCAATACCCAGAGCCAAATGACCACTGCGCCGTGGACAGCTATCTTTCCCGGCCTGATGATTTTCATCGTCGTCATTGCCATCAACTATCTTGGCGATGGTCTGCGAGACGCCCTCGATCCGCGACATACGACCAGCAATTAAATCTCTAAGCCACAGAGTTCACTGAGAAAAGAAAATCTACAGTGTTCACTGTGGCTACATATTTATATAGGAAGGATACTAAATGAAGAATCGTCTGCTCTCGTTACTTCTTCTACTCTCTATCATCTTCGCCACCTCAAGCGTTGCTGCGGCTCAATCTACCCCCGGCTTGCTTCTGCCCATTGGCGCCGGCTACACTGACACCTATTCCGCCATGGGAAAATATGCCGTGGATAATGTCCGCGGCGATGTTGTCCACATCCTCCTTCTCGCCACAACCTATTCCACCAATTCAGACCACATCTCTGAAGGTGAGCGCACCCAAAACCTCAAGGATGCCGAAGAACGCCGCATTCAAACCGAAGGCGCATGTCAGCGAAATATTCCCGAAGGTTCAACCCTCACCTGTAAAGTGGAACTCCTGCCTATTTTCACACAAGAAGATGCAAAAGACCCAGCCAACCTTGCTTACTTCACCGATGACGTTTCCATGATCTTCATCCTCGGCGGTGATCAGGCGACTGGCATTGGCGCAATCATCCACACACCCGTTGAAGACCGCATCAATGAATTGCATGAAATGGGAACAATCATTGCAGGTACAAGCGCAGGTGCGGCCATGCAATCCAAAGTGATGATTGCCGACCTTTCCAACGGCTATGGCGTGGATGATGGCCTCTTTGCTGGTGCGGTTGAAATTTGGAACTCAGAGGATAAACGCGGCTTCTCATTCGCTATTCAAAACGCCGTAGTGGACCAGCACTTCTTCCAGCGTGCCCGCATGGGACGCTTGCTCAATGTCATCGCACAGCCTGGTATGCCGCATATCGGTGTAGGCGTAGATGCGTACACAGGCGTCGTTTCAGATAACGAAATGCTGCGCGATGTTTTTGGTTTGTACGATGTCGCTATTCTGGATGCGGAAACTTACCATGCAGCGGATAATGTCAAATACGTCACCGTTGACCCGAAACGTCCGCCCATTATGAGCTTCCGCAATGTGGTCTATCACTTGCTCGCTCCTGGCGATGTGACGTATGACCTCAATACTCACACCTCTTCATTTGCCAACCCTTCACCAACTCTTGAACGTTCCTTTGATGCGCTTGCTCTTCCCGCTGGCGCAGGTCCGCTCATTCTCTCTGGTGATCTGCTGGATAATCTTGAGAACAGCGCAGTGATAGATCAATTCAAGCAGATCGCTGGGAAAAATGTTTTCATCATTGCCACGGGCTATCCTTCTGGACGTTCTGCCGATACCGCAATCAAAAAATACAGTGCCGCTCTCGGTATGGACGTGCAATCTGTCTTCGTTGAAGATGCACCGATCGTGATACCAGAAGGCATCAGCGCAGTATTAGTTATTGGCAAGGATCAATCTAAGGTCAAGCCTGAGGCGCTCGCTGCTCTCAAAGATTTCTGGCTTGCGGGGAATCCCGTCATGGCTGATAACGCTGCCATGCCCATCTTCGGTGCATTTTATGCTCCACACGAACCTACACCTGATGACTCTGAGCTCGAAGAACTTGCTACGCAAAAATCATTTTGGCAGGGACGCACGAAAATTCAGCCTGGCCTTGGCTGGTTGAATATTACTCTTGAGCCGCAACTCATCGCAGACAAACGCTTTGGCCGCCTTACTTCTCTTGCGTACAATCACCCCGAAATGCTTGCGCTTGGCCTCAACAAAGATACAGCTATTTTGTTAGACGCAAATGGCGCGAAGGTAATCGGCGCGAATGGCATTTTTGTGTTTGACTTCCGCACGGCGGCCTTGAAGCTTGGCACGAATGATGGCTTCATCGTAGCGAATGCCATGTTGGATGTCTTTGTGCCTGGTGATTTGATTCAGCCTGAGTTCGCAGATGTAAATGCTCGCTTCAACCCTGTACCTACGCCTGTTCTGCCGACCCAGATACCAACCGCCACTGCAACGGTAGCCGCCACAGTAGTGCCGCCGATAACAGAAACATCAGTCCCAACCGCAACGGACGTTATACCAACGCCTGATGTTGCTTCAGGGACTCCACTTTGGGCTATTGCGATCGCTGTTCTAATGGCAGTTGCTTTCTTTATGTTCTCTAGAAGGAAAGAGAATTAGTTTGAATAAAAAAACTCCGCAACATGTTGCGGAGTTTTTTTATAGCAAGTTATCTTATGCGTATGCTCCAGACCAGGTTTCAAAGCGGCGGCCATCGTGCTCTTCAGTTGTGTAAAAAGTGAGATAGGTGAGCGCTTGGTAAGGAACAAATTTTTGTTCCTTCGGGTTCTGAATTGCAAGGTCATAATACGAATGCCATGTGCCAGAGTTGAAGTAGATTTGGCTTTCAGGGTTTGGTATATTAACATTCACTCCCAACGGCACAACTTCGTAAGAGTGGGTATGCCCATAAATGATGTGTTGTGCTTTTCCATTTATGAAAGCAGGCTCGGCCAAGGCGTAGCTGGCAAAAGAATGTTTGCCGCCCCACATTTTCTTGCGCACCCAAACGACCACATCGTTGATGGTCGAGAACGATGCGCGCCCAGACATTTTGATGATCAACTGCATCGCATCCACAATGTCAAAGCGGAAGGCTTTATCTGCTTCGCGCACAAAATTCATTTGCAAAAATTCATCTGCGATCTCGTCCCAGACGTTCTTCAAGTTATCTTCAATGGGATGTGTGCCTGCGAAATTCTTGATCTGTCCACTGATCCAAAGCGGCGCCGCCAGCACGGGGCGGATGTTTGCGATCTTGCGTAAACTATCTATGATGCCTTTGGGGAGTTTATCACCATATCTTTTTTGTACTTCCACAGGAAAGCGGTTACATACATCCATTGTAAAGGCATCGCCCACGGTTCCATAGTTGCGGCCTTTGTCACGATTGAAATTGAATCTGTCATACATATCTCCATGACGGGCGAGGATTTTATGCCGCTCGAAAAGATCTTTCAGGACGGGTGATTCATCCGCATCATACGGGAACGGGGAAACTGGGTTGCACAACCCCATCTTTTCAATAATCTCAGAGCGGATTCTGTCAAAGGCCTCACCCTGCAAGTGATAATACCAATCGTGATTTCCCACCATGTAATGAAAGCGGACCTTGAGCGGAAGTTGTTCTTTGCTTTGAAAATCAGCTTCACCTTTGCTTGTGGCAGGTGCAAGATGTATCGCTTCTCCACGGGCAAGGCGGCGCAGAACCTGGAAGGCTTCATCGTTATGCTCCAATATGGCGCGGGTGACTTCGAGCAATTTTGGGGCGTAATTCGGGTTGCTTATGTCGCTCCATGGACGGACGTAAGTTGAGTCTGTCGAAGAGGTATCCAGCCAGCGGGTGGAATGAAGCGGGTCAAGGATGTCGCCCATCAGCAAAACGTCGAGGCTGCTGATCGGACGGTATCCGCCGTCCCTGCGTAGTGAGGCGAAGCGGGCAGTTTCAGTGAGGCGGCGGGCAAAGAGTCGAAATGCGCTGGGCGAGATCGTGTCTGCTGTGGTTCCGTCTCCGAGATGTAAGTCACTGATGATGACGAGCATAAGGCTCCCTTGTTTTGATAAAGCGTATTTTTATTATAGTCGTATAATTTCATTATGTAGGTCGTAAACAATGAATTTGCATCGATGAATGGTGGATAGATTATGAATGATCAAAAGCACAAAGAGAAGAAGCCTGATGGGGCTTCCGGTGGGAATAAAGGAAACGTAGGGGATGTTTCGGATAGCTTTGTCATCACTGGTGATGGAAATGTAATCAATGTCATTGAGACAAAGGGTTCTTCCAATTCTCCAAAAAAGAAGCTAAGCCCAAAGAAAAGAATCAATGCGACGATTGTTGTCGCTTTGATCGGACTGATTGGAACTATAGGAACGGCTCTTATCAGCGCCTATTCAAAGAACGATTCTTCAGATCCAAGCCCGACGCCAGCGCCTTCCAAATCGATTGCTTTTACGGAGCAAGTTGTTCCTGTTTCCATTCCAACGGATACAGCTTTTCCGAGTGTTCCAACTTCGCCATCCATGACCGAGACTGAGACACCTGTACCTACATCCACTCCCATTCCGCCTGTTGCGCTTGGAGAGGATTGGATGGGTGGCTGTATTAGCACTTTGTGGAAGGCATATCCTTCTACCATTCTGCCAGAAGAAAGAGGCGATGGCTGTTGGCGTGAGCCTGTATATGCTTTTTCTGCAGAGAATGGGGATCTTGATTTCTTGGCAGAGCGCGGTGGCGGCCCGCCTGAGGTGTACGGACTGTTTGCGCCCTTGCCCGAAAGTGGGACTGTAACATTCACTGTCCGTCTTCGGGATTTAGATAATGTTGATCTTTGGATGGGAGTTTTTCCCCAGCAAGATGTAGCGTCGCAAGGTTTGTTGATGACCATTTTGAATGGTGATGTAAACAGGCGCTCGTTCGTGCAAAAGGACCCTTCCAATTATGAGACCGTTCAAGGTACTGTTGCACTGAACCAGGGAAATGGTTATTCAATTTCCTTTGTGTTCAATACGCTTTCGGTTCGCAGCAGGGTGAACCCTAGCGTGTTTATGACCAATCAAGTTTCGATTCCGACTGCGCAAAAGTGGTTGTTTTTGGGGTACAAAGGTTTAAAGGGAGCATACCGAGTAGAGGGGACGTTCCTTAATTTTGAATTGAAACAATGATTCTTGAGTGCCGTGGAAAGTTATATGTTCAAAAGGCTGCCAGCGAATGGCTGCCTTTTTTTATCTATACAAAACTGCAAGGGAATTGCCCTGCCTTAAATAGCTAAAAGTGAGTATTAATAATATCCTATGGTGAAAGTCCATTCCATAAATGTTTTATGGTTATATAAAAGTGAGAGTTGAAATGCGAGTATATATTGCTATTGCTTCTGTACTGATCGCTGCATTTGCATTTAGATTTTTCTCGGTAAAGGCTGCGTCAGATCGGCCGATTCAAGAGCCCGATCAGGACGTCCCTGTTGAAATGCCGACCGATCGGATAATTGTCAAATATAAGACAGACCCTGATCAAAATGGTTTGGTTGGTCCATCTAGTGAGAATCGTATAAGTGCGCTTGATACAGCTGCTGGAGTGGAATTAGATTATCTCCGCACCATGGCTGATAATACATATATCTTGCAGGTTCCAGATCGTCAGTCAGAAGCTGAGATGGAAGAGATCGCCGCAAAAATCGCATCCATGCCTGATGTTGAATATGCAGAACCAGATTACATTCTCTTCCCAACATTGATTCCAAACGATACTTATTACTCAAGCGAGTGGCATCTTTTCGAGACGTATGGAATTAATGTCCCAGCTGCTTGGGATATTACGACTGGATCCAGTAGTATAAGGATAGCTGTTATTGATACGGGTATTACAGACCATACAGACTTGGTTGGGCGATGGGTGGGCGGCTACGATTTTATTAGTGATAGCGCCATTGCGAATGATGGGGATGGAAGGGACTCCAATCCACATGACCCAGGTGATTGGATCACTTCAGCAGAGGCATCATCAGGATATTTTGTCGGTTGTTCTATTGACACTAGCAGTTGGCACGGCACTCACGTGGCAGGGACGATTGGTGCAATATCAAATAATGGAAAAGGTGTCACTGGAATAAACTGGAATTCTCCAATTGTTCCCGTGCGTGTGTTGGGAAAGTGCGGCGGTTACATGTCTGATATTTCTGACGGCATGCGCTGGGCTGCTGGTTTGTCCGTTTCTGGTGTGCCTGCCAACCCGAACCCAGCCAGAGTGCTTAACCTTAGCTTGGGCGGCAGCGGTGCATGCGGCACGACTCTTCAAAATGCGATCACTGCCATCAATGCAGCTGGCGCGGTTGTGGTTGTCGCTGCTGGAAATAGTGCTGCTAATTTGGATACGAATAGTTATCAACCTGCAAATTGCAGTGGGGTTATCACAGTTGCGGCTACAGATCGAGGTGGGGATCGTGCGTATTACAGCAACTATGGCTCAACGGTGGAGATCAGTGCTCCTGGCGGTGAAGGCGGCGCGAATGGTGTTTTGTCCACGCTTAATACTGGAACAACATCACCTGCCTCAGATACTTACGTTTATTATGCTGGGACAAGTATGGCGACGCCCCATGTTGCAGGAGTTGTCTCCTTAATGCTGTCGGTCAACCCAAGCCTTACCTACACTGATGTCTTACAGATATTGCAGAGCACTGCGCGTACATTCCCTGCCGGAAGCGGTTGTACAACAGCAACTTGTGGGAGTGGAATTGTAAATGCGGCGGCAGCTGTTAACGCTGCACAGGCTGGCTTTTTGCCAGACCTCATTGTTACTGATGTTACGATCAGCCCGCGTTTTCCTGCGATCAACGAACCATTTGATGTCACTATCACTATTAAAAATCAAGGTGGCTCAACGGGACCAGTTGATGTGTATCGCGATGTCTACATTGGCGTTGATCCAATGACCACTATTGACCCAATCACGGGATGTCCCGTCGCTGGCGATTACTATCGTTCCGATTCATTTACGAATCTGACTTTCGGGCAAACGGATACAAAAACTATTAATGTCCCTAGCGGATTGGATGAAGGTTCATACCAATTATGGGTATATGTTGACTCGCGCTGCCTTATTCAAGAGGCAGGGGAAGCGAATAATGGCCCATAAGTGAGCCAATGAAGTTCAGATCAAAAAGCCAAGCCCATAGCGGATTGGCTTTTTGATTTATATAAAATACAAGAGAATTTAACTGTCTTACTGGTAATTAGGTGGAAGGTATTCCCTAATTTCAGGCTTATAATTTCGGGGCTCAGAGTGCCATGTTGGATATCAATTATGATATTGAAGGAATATTTATGACCACCTTTTCACAAGTTTCATGGAAATTTTTCAGGTTTTCAATTTTATATTGGGTGGCGGTGGCAGCTGGGGTATTCCTTTGGTCACGGGAGTGGGAAATAGTTCGATTGGCATCTACGAAACAGGAAGAAGACCTATTTGGTTTGTTTGGTTTTTGTGTGCTTTGTGTAATGGCTTTTGTAGCATATACAGACTTCAAACCGCAGACTTTAAATTCTATAAAGAAGATCATACTCGCTGGGTTGCCGTATCTTGTATGTTTAATCTTTTTGTCCTATACCATAGAACTCTCGCGAGAGTCTTGGGATTACGCACAGTATGAAACAGCATTTCGGGCAATTGCAGCGGGGAACAACCCATACTTAAGTACCCGTTATCTATACCCACCGTTTTTTGCTGACTTGATGGTTCTCGTGTTTCGGATTGGATTGCGCCTGTTTCCATTGCTCGGCTTGGGAAAGAGTGCATGGGTGTTCGTTTTTTATATCCACCAAAGTTCGCTTCTGTTTTTCTTACTATTGGCGTACGCTCTGTCCATGCAGTTTGCCAGACAAATTGGGCTTGATGAGATAACAGGAAGTTTGCTGGTCAGTGCAATATTTTTATTTAATGTGCCGATCTTAAGAACACTCAGCAACAATCAGGTTAATTTCTATGTTTTGGTTTCCATTTTAGGGACGTTGGTCCTTTTGCAGACGTATCCATTCTTTGCTGGAATCGCTGTTGCCTTGGGCGGTTTTATTAAGCTATACCCGTTTGCTTTGTCCGCGCCTCTTTTGGGGATAAAGAAGTGGCGTGCATTAGGTGGAGTGCTTGCAGGTTCAACCCTTATTGCAATTTTTGAGATACTGTTTTTGCACAAACTTAAACTTTGGGAACAGTTTGTGCAATTTTATTTGTCTTTTCCAGTGGAGCAGGAGAGTTCGCTGTTTCGGAATACCAGCCCTATGAGCTTGCTAAGAAGCGTTCTGAAGTTTTCAGGTATTTCATTAGAGATTCTGCCTCTTTTGTTTGGGGTCACTGTTTTGGCGGTTTTGATCTGGTACTCGGTTCGTTTTTTCCAACGAGAGAAGATAGTGATTCCAGCGGGCTGGACTTCGATGGAGTTGCATGCTTTCCGCAATATTGGTCATTTATTGGACTTTTCTGTTCTCTCTCTGTTGATCGCTCCATCTGCATGGGAACATCACTACGTGATTGCTATCCCCTTGGCAATCTGGGTGTTTGCGTTCCGTGGAAAGGATGCACCGTGGCAGGTGATTCTCAGCTTGGCATTGGTTTTTGTGCTTCCAGTGTTCAACGTGTTTCCTTTTAGTTATCTTCGTATGGCGGGATTGATCTGGCTTTTTATGCTGGCATCTCCTAAGCAGATCGAGAAGTCACTCATTATTTAAAGCTTGGCTCAATTGCATGTTCGGAGAAATAAACTGACAGATTAACAGTTTAGTAAGCTCCTGTTAGGTTTTATGGAGTTGCTAATTTTCAGTTGTATAATTTTAAAGTCGGGAAATTAAACAAAAACTTTTTACACTGTAGTGCGCCCATTGTAGTTAAAAAAAATACCGGCCTTCAAACCCATAACTAGGAATTTGAATTTCAGGAGCTGACAATGAAGTCAAAGTGGATGCAAAGCCAGGACAAGCGTATCCTTCATATTGACCTATCAAATTTTCATAATAATACCCTTGGGTTTAAAGAGGAACTTGATATGGCGATCTCCACGATAGGACAGGAAATGTACCAGCAGCCTCTTCATTCTGTGATTGTACTGGTGGACCTGACAAATACCCACATGACAGAAACTGCAAACCGACTGCTCTCGGAAAGAATTGCTGACACGAAAAAATTTGTCTTAAAAACAGCAGTGGTCGGTATGACGGGAATTCGAGGGATATTTTTGGATTATTTTGCCAGGCTGGCTGGTTCTGAGACTGTTGGTTTTGAAGATGTAACATCTGCCGAGAAATGGCTATTGAGCCAGAAATAGTTTGTTCTGCGTTATCCCATCTAACCAAAGGTGGAGACTTAAATGCTCGACCCCAAACGCTCGCTCAAAGTTTTCCTCTGTCACGCTCACGCAGACCGTGACCCTGTGCGTGGACTTTACAACCGCCTTACCCAAGACGGCGTGGGCGCGTGGCTCGACAAGGAGAAATTTCTCCCAGGTCAGGATTAGGAGTTGGAAATCCGCAAGGCTGTGCGCTGACTTTCCGAAGATCCTGCTCAACGAAACAATTAGCATACACCTTGTGAGCAGGATGTGGCAATTAAAATAATAAAGAGGCGATTGTTTGAATGCAATCGCCTCTTTATTGTAGCGATTACTTCAAATACTTATCCAAAAATGCGATCACCAGTTTCAAATTTTCCTCTGTCTCGAATTGTGAACCGCCGTGTCCTGCGCCTTCCAAAGAGACATAGGTCACTTTGTCCGCGCCAATGACTGCGCTGAGCGCGTCTGCCAGATTCTTGTTTTGAATGGGTGGGATGTTGCAATCAGCTGTGCCGTTTTCGATGAAGAAGGGCGCGGCATCTGCTGTGATGTAATTCATTGGGTTGGTCAGCGCTACTTTTTCGGGCACCGTCTGGATGGCTGCGCCAACCAGTTTGGATTCAGGCGAACTGGCATCGTTGGTGTTTGACGAACAACTTGTTCCAGCAAACTGTTCCTGCATCTTCAGAAAGTCAATCGGACCAAACCAATCCACCACTGCCTGCACACAACTCGATTGGTCATTATTGCCGAGGTCGCCTTCGAGTTCAGCAACGCCGCAGGTCGTGCCAAGCAATGAAACAAGATTGCCGCCAGCCGAAGCGCCCCATGCGCCAAATTTTTCAGGGTTGAGGTTGTACTTCTCCGCGTTTGCGCGCAAGAAGCGGACAGATGCCTTTGCGTCATGAATCTGCGCGGGATACTGCGCTTCGCCACTCAGCCGATAGTTGATGCTTGCCACGGCATATCCAGCCGCCAAAAGTTGATCCACACCCGTCAAGCCTGCGCCGTCGGCTTTATCGCCGAACATAAATCCGCCGCCGTGAACCATGATGACAACGGGGAAAGGTCCCGAACCAGTGGTGGGAATGTACAGGTCAAGTTTTTGTGCGTCTGATCCAGTGGCGTAGGCGAGGTCTTTGTGAGTTGGGTCAACGGAGGCGAAGGTCGCCGATCCGCCAGGCATGACTGACTGCACGGCACTGCAACCTGTTGCGCCAACGATGAGAAGCAAAGCCAGCGCAAAAAAACTAAACGATTTGATATTGGACATGATAATTCTCCTTGATTTTGAATGGTTGGATTATCAAGGATGGATGTCAAGAAATTCTGAAGATGACCTGTGCTTTTTTGCAGGTTTTTTCAGCCGTTCTTGAGATTTTCTTCAGAATGGTATGCTATGATTTGCTCAATCAAAAACTCCGAAGGAGTGAAATTAGTATAGATGGCACAAAGAATATTGGTCGTTGACGACGACAAATCCATCGTCAAAGTTTTGGTCGGATATTTGGAACAATCGGGGTACCAGACCATCGCGGTGTACGATGGCGATTCTGCGCTGCACGCGTTGCGCCGCGAACGCCCCGACCTGATTCTGCTCGACTTGATGATGCCCAACCGTGATGGCTGGGAAGTAACTCAAATTGTACGCGCAGATAAAACGCTTGCCACCACACCCATCATCATGCTTACCGCCCGCATCGAAGATACAGACAAGATCGTCGGCCTGGAACTCGGCGCGGATGATTACATCCCCAAGCCATTCAATCCGCGTGAAGTGGTGGCGCGGGTCAAGGCGCTTTTGCGCCGTGTGCGGCTGGATCAATCGCCCAATGCCGCCCCGCATGTTTTAGTCAACAGCGGCTTGAAGCTGGATTTGGATCAACGCACGCTGACAGTGGATTCGCGACTGGTGGAACTAACCCGCACTGAATTTAATCTACTCGAGGAATTTTTGTCCAACCCTGGCTTCACCCTCACCCGCGATGACCTGCTTGAAAAATCAATGGGCTACGCCTACGAGGGTCTTGGTCGCGCGCTTGATACGCACATCCGCAACCTTCGACGCAAAATTGAATCCGACCCCGACAACCCAACATACATTCATACTGTGTACGGCGTGGGCTATCGCCTGACAGGAGATGATTAATGAAACGTTTATGGGTTCGCCTGAGTTTGATGATCGGCAGTGTGCTGTTCTTCATGTTCTTCATGCAATTCCTTTCCATCACGCTGGATAGCGCTGGCATGAAAGAAGATTTGGATGGTCCACCCGATGCACCGCCTGCCGAGATTCAACGGCGGCTGGCTGAGTTCATGGCGTTTTCAATTGCGATTGGCATTGGCGGCGGAATTGTCATCGGGCGGGTGGTCAGCGCGCCCATCACTGAACTGGTGAAAGCCGCCGACAAGATCGGCAAAGGTGATTTGAATACACGAGTTCGCCCGCATGGCAGTCAGGAGATGATCGACCTTGCGGACAGGTTCAACAAAATGGCGGAAGAACTGCAGCACGCCGAAACGCTAAAAAATAATCTGATGGCTGATGTGGCACACGAGCTTCGTACTCCGCTGACAGTTTTGGAGGGCAACCTGCGTGCCGCGTTGGATAAAGTCTATTCGCTGGATGAGGCGGAGATCGCCAACCTATACGGTCAAACTCGTCATCTCACTCGATTGGTCAATGATCTGCGCGAGTTGGCTTTGGCTGAATCAAAACAACTGCATCTGGAAAAATATCCGACAGATTTGAACTCCCTGCTTGTGGATACGGTTCAGGCGCTGGAGCCGCTTGCGCTGGAAAAGGGAGTTCGATTGATTCTGCAATCTACTCAACTGTCCAAAGTTTCGGTTGACCCAACACGCATTCGTCAGGCGTTGTTCAACTTGATGTCGAATGCTTTGCGACACACACCGTCGGGTGGCGAAATTTTTGTCGCTAGCGAGCAGGTCAAAGGTGAGGTGGTTTTATCCGTCAAAGATACAGGCGACGGCCTGTTGCCCGATCAACTCGCTGCGGTGTTTGATCGCTTTTATCGTGCCGACAAATCCCGCAGCCGAGAAACAGGAGGAACTGGTCTGGGACTGGCGATCGTTAAAGCAATTGTCGAAGCACATGGTGGAACAGTGCGTGCCGAAAGCAACGGCAGGCAACTTGGGAGCACATTCTCGTTTACGCTTTCATTATAATTTCAAGCGCCTTGGCCCAGGGATTCTTGGCGACGATGTGCAATAAATTTGCCCAAAGTATTAATTATCTTTCCATCAGTTATAGTCCTCTCGCAATCAATCCAAAATCGACAATCGGAAACGACGAAACCCTTCTCCTTCTGGGAAATCATCCTCAAACAACAAGACTTCTCGGCATCACAGTAATGTCTAATCACACAGCCTTACTATAATCGATACTCAGGTGGGGGCAGGGACGATGAACCCTGCCACCTTCCTGCGCATGCTCGGACCCGAGCCGTGGAAAGCTTGAGATAGTTTCGACTACCTGATCAAAAAAGCCAGCCCCGCAGTGGACTGGTTTTTCATTTACGCTCTCCCCAAGTGGACTGACATCTCATCCCACGTTCTGCCGCAGGCTTTGACCTCGAATTTCCGTCACCCGCGCGTGAAACATTGGGATAGAGGATAGTAAGAGGACAGTAAGACGAGAGTAAGAGGATGGTAACAGGAAGAGCGGACTGTTTCACGCTTTGTCAGACAAGCCGAGGTGACCAAAAAGCCAGCCCCGTAGCGGACTGGCTTTTCATTTACGCTCTCACCAAGTGGACTGGCATCTCATCCCACGTTCTGCCTTCAAGGACTCTGCCTGCTTTCTTCTTTTGCACGCCGCCCCATTGTTTGAAAAAGAATGGGACTTTAGCTCTCAAACATTGATCTCGAATATCCGTCACCCACGCTGGGTCAAACGGACGTGCCCCTGGCCCAGATTCGCCGCCTAAAATTTATGGCATCGCTCGTTTTCGGTTGTATAATTTCATCAACCAAAGTTGGTGGAAACTTAAATGCCTGAACCCAAACGCCCTCTCAAAGTCTTTCTCTGCCACGCCCATGCGGACCGCGACCCTGTGCGTGGACTTTATAAACGCCTAACCCAAGATGGTGTGGATGCATGGTTGGACAAAGAGAAGCTCCTCCCTGGGCAGGATTGGGAATTGGAAATTCGCAAGGCCGTGCGCGAAGCGGACGTGGTGGTGGTTTGCCTTTCAAATCAATTTAATCAAGCAGGGTTTCGACAAAAGGAAGTTCGTCTTGCTCTCGATACCGCCAATGAAAAACCAGAAGGCGAGATTTTTATCATACCTGCACGGTTGGAGGAATGTGACAATCTCGAAAGCCTGAGAAAATGGCATGAAGTAGATTTATTTGATGAGAAGGGTTATGAGAAGTTATTTGGCGCTCTTGAATTAAGAGCGAAAAAAATAGGAAAAGAAGTCTTGCAATCAAGCAGGGTAGGCAAAAAGAAAATAGAGGTTATTGAAAACGAGCTTGGAAAATATACAGCAAAAATCAAACTACAAACAAAAAACTTGGAAAGTGTGTTTGCGCTTTTACAAAATCGTTTACAAACAATTTCTCCAAAAACACAAACAAGAATCAAGGTGCTTGACAATTACCCCGATGGAATTTCTCGTAATGTGACCTATTCCGAAACTTTAACTCTACCTAACAGAATCGGCAATAAACTTGTTGTTCAATGCAATTATCACATTATGGTTTATCCAGGAAAAACAGATATAAGTGCTGAAGAAATTATTCAGATGCACCAGTTTGAAGCAATTACTTTTACTGGTTGGGAAACGCAAGCTGTATTACTAGAACTTGAGTATTTACCAACTTGGGATGTAGTAGTGAAAAGAATCGTTTTTGAGTTGTATGAATTGTTTGGTGAATACAGCAAAGATACGCTATGACAGATACCAAACGCCCTTTGAAAGTATTTTTATGCCATGCCCACGCGGACCGTGACTCCGTGCGCGGACTCTACACCCGCCTGACTCAAGATGGCGTGGACGCTTGGCTCGATAAAGAAAACCCCCTCCTAGGGTAGGATAGGAAATTGGAGACCCGCAAGGCTGAATGTTAGTAATTGACGTATAATTTCACTCCCTCCCATATTCATGTAGAGAAAAACAAAATGCCCGAGCCCAAACGACCTATTAAAGTATTCCTCTGTCATGCTCATGCTGATCGCGATATAGTCCGCACGTTATATACCCGCCTGACCCAAGACGGCGTGGACGCATGGCTCGACAAAGCCAAACTTCTCCCAGGTCAAGATTGGGAGTTGGAAATCCGTAAGGCTGTACGCGAAGCGGACGTGGTGGTGGTCTGTCTTTCGAAGCAATTCAATCAAGCGGGGTTTCGACAGAAGGAAGTACGCCTTGCCCTTGATACCGCCATGGAAAAACCCGAAGGTGAGATTTTCATTATCCCTGCCCGCTTGGAAGAATGTGACAACCTTGAAAGTTTGAGAAAATGGCATTGGGTGGATTTGTTTGAAGAGGATGGCTATGAAATGCTCATGCGTGCTTTTCGGGCGCGGGCAGATAGAATTGGAGCTACTTTACAATTAAAAAAGAATTGGTTACCAAAAGTAACTCCCAAGCCTGTTGAAACAGCAAAAACTTTGCCGCCGATTGAAAAGGTAGTTGAGAAAAAACAAGAAGAGCCAAAGCCGAAGAAAGAATTTCAGATATTGAAAATATTCAATAAAACAAGTGTTGGTGTTTTTGGCTTTATTCTACTTGTCTTGATTACAGTGTTTAGTTTGCGTCCATTGATTGGGGTGCCAGAATATATAAACACACCAACTTCTTTGCGATCCGAAATTACCGATGATAAAGGAGTACGAATGGCACTTGTGCCAGCAGGTGATTTTATAATGGGGAGTGATACTGGTGTAACAGGTGAGAAACCAGCTCATAATGTTTATCTTGATGATTTTTATATTGACGAATTTGAAGTGACCAATGCGCTTTATAACACTTGTGTGCAAGAGGGAGTCTGTGATAAACCCAGTAATGGTATTAACGGCGACTCAAATTATGCTAATTATCCTGTTGCTAATGTAAACTGGTTTCAAGCAAAAACCTATTGTGGGTGGCGCAACGCAGGTTTGCCAACTGAAGCACAGTGGGAAAAGGCGGCACGTGGCGTTGACGGAGGTAATTATCCCTGGGGCGAAAAAATTGATTGCAGTAAAACTAACTTAGGTCGTTGTAAGAGTGAGAGCACCGAAGTTGGTAGTTATTTAGAGGGTGTAAGCCCATATGGTGTGTATGATATGGTAGGCAATGTGTGGGAATGGGTAGCAGATTGGTACTCAGAAGACTATTACCAGAATTCGCCATCTAAGAATCCACTTGGGCCAGATTCAGGAAAAGATCGCGTAGTGCGTGGTGGCTCATTTTATGATTATGTTGAGCGGGTTTCTTACCGCCTAGTTTTGGACCCCGTCAACTTTAGTATATACAGTGGAGTTGGTTTTCGTTGCGCTAGTAATTCCACTCCATAGGGTTGATGAATACCCTCGAAACCGAATCAACTTTCATTGTCGCATGAAATCGCTTGAACATATCTAAAGCGGGGAATCAGAATCGCGTACGGTATAATTTGCTCACTTGAAACAACTCCCAATCGAATCGAAATTAAAAATGAAACCCTCCTCCTTCCAAGAAATCATCCTCAAACTACAAGACTTCTGGGCATCGCACGGATGCCTGATCACACAGCCCTACTACACCCAGGTCGGCGCAGGGACGATGAACCCTGCCACATTCCTGCGCGTGCTCGGACCCGAGCCGTGGAACGTGGCGTACGTCGAGCCGTCTGTCCGCCCCGATGACGGGCGTTACGGCGAGAACCCCAACCGCTTCCAACTGCACACCCAGTATCAGGTCATCCTCAAGCCCGATCCAGGCAACCCGCAGGAACTCTACCTCGAGTCGCTCAAAGCCCTCGGCATCGACCCGCGCCAGCACGACATCCGCTTCGTGGAGGATAACTGGGAACAGCCCGCCATCTCCGCGTGGGGCTTGGGTTGGGAGGTCTGGCTCGACGGGCAGGAGATCACACAGTTCACCTACTTCCAGCAGATGGGCGGCGTGGCGCTCGACCCCGTCTCGGTCGAGATCACCTACGGGCTCGAACGCATCCTCATCGCGCTCAACAACGCCAAAGCCATCTGGAACGAAGAATACGGCGCAGGCGTCACCTACGGCGAGATCCGCCGTCAGGAGGAGTTCGAACACTCCAAATATTATTTCGAGACCGCCGACGTCGAACGCGTCCGCGCCATGTACGACCTCTTCTCCGCCGAAGCCGACGCCTGCCTCGCGCAAGGTCTCATCGTCCCCGCGCACGACTACGTCCTCAAATGCTCGCACTGCTTCAACATCCTCGACACCCGCGGTGCCATCTCCGTCGCCGAACGTCAAGCCTTCTTCCGCCGCATCCGCGAATTAGCCAAAGGCGTAGCAGTCTCCTATGGCGAACAGCGCAAGGGGCTGGAGTATCCGTTGTTGAAGCAAGAAGTAAAAAGTAAAAAGGCAGAAGGGAAAACCGCTCTTCCTTCTCACTTATCCACTTCTCCCTTCTTGCTTGAGATCGGCGTCGAAGAACTCCCTGCCTCTGATGTGGATATCGCCTACGCGGCAGTTTCCACCCGTGTGCCGACCCTGCTTAAGGAACTGAATCTCACCCACGGCGACATTCGCTTCTTCACAACCCCGCGCAGGATCGTTGTTTCTATCGACTCTCTCTCCCCGAATCAGCCAGACCGCGAAGACCTCGTCAAAGGTCCGCCCGCTGATAAAGCCTTCGACAAAGACGGCAAGCCCACGCAAGCCGCGCTTGGTTTTGCAAAGAAAAATAATCTCGACCCTGCCACGCTTGAAGCCCGCGAAATTGACGGTGGAAAATACGTCGCCGCTGTCGTCAAGCAAAAGGGACGCCCCACCCCCGAAGTCCTCGTGGATGCGTTGCCCAAACTCGTCGAAAGCATCAAGTTCGAAAAGTCCATGCGCTGGAACGACTCAGGCATTGCCTTCTCGCGTCCCATCCGCTGGTATGTAGCGTTGCTTGGTGACATGGTCATCCCGTTTGAATATGCAGGCGTGACATCTGGAAATATTTCTCGTGGCTTACGCCCCTATGGCTCACCCAACATCACCATCCCGTCCGCTGATAAATATTTTGACGTGATTCGCGAAGCAGGCATCCTGCTCGACAAAGAAGAACGCAAAGCCTCCATCGTGGAACAGGTCAATCAAGCCGCAGCCCTGCTCGGTGGACAAGCCATCATCGAAGAAGGCTTGCTCAACGAAGTCACCAACCTCATCGAAATGCCTACCGCTGTCATGGGCGGCTTCAACGAAGAATTCCTCGCCCTCCCGCGTGATGTGCTTATCTCGGTGATGAAGAAACATCAGCGCTATTTTCCTGTCCAAAAACCCTCTCCCTCTGGGAGAGGGCAGGGTGAGGGTAAATTGATGGCGCATTTCATCGCCATCCGCAACGGTGACGACATTCACATCGACACCGTCCGCGAAGGGAACGAACACGTTCTCGGCGCACGCTTTGCCGACGCCAACTTCTTCGTCCGCGAAGATGTCAAACTCAAGCTCGAAGACTATCGTCCCAAGCTTTCTTCACTCACCTTCCACACCAAGCTTGGCTCCATGCTCGACAAATCCGACCGCATCTTGAAACTCGGCGCGGAAGTGGGCGCGATGCTCGGCTTCAAAGGCGTGGACGAGATCAAGCCGCTCGGGCGCGCCGTCTATCTCGCCAAAGCAGATCTGGTGACTCAGATGGTCACCGAAATGACTTCGCTGCAAGGCATCATCGGCGGTGAATACGCGTTACGCTCTGGTGAGTCCGCAGAGGTAGCACAAGCCATCAGCGAACAATATCAAACCGTGCCGCAAAGCAAGGTCGGTGTGGCGCTTGCATTGGCAGACCGCATCGACTCACTCGTCGGTCTCTTTGGCGCGGGACTCGCTCCCACTGGCGCGAAAGACCCCTTCGGTCTGCGCCGCGCTGCTATCGGCGTCGTCCAGCCGCTCATCGAACATGGCATGGACTTTGACCTCGCTCTCGCCGTCCAAAAGTCCGCAAAGACTCAGCCGCTCGAAGTCACTGCCGATGCGCAGAAGCAAATTCTCGAATTCATCGCAGGCCGCTTGAAAGTGGTTCTCGGCGACATGGGCTTCAAGCACGATGTCATCGAAGCCGTTCTTGCGGCGCAATCAAACAACCCTGCGGGAACTGTCCGCGCGGTGAAGCAACTGTCCGCTTGGGTGGGACGCGAAGATTGGTCCAGCATTTTGGATGGCTTCGCCCGCTGTGTCCGCATCTTAAGAAGTCAGACCGAAGATCGTGTACAGTCCCACAGGGAGGCTTCGCACTGGACTGTGGATGAAAGTAAATTCGTTGATAAGGAAGAGAAAGACCTGTATCAAGCAATCCAACAGGCGGTCAATATTGCTCAGAACCAGGGTCAACTGCCTACGGTCGACGAATTCCTGAAGGTTGTCACCAAACTCGTCCCATCCATTACTGCCTTCTTCGACAAAGTGCTGGTCATGGTGGAGGATAAAGCTGTAAAGGAAAACAGGCTTGGCCTCTTGCAAAAGATCGCGAGTCTCGCAAATGGCATCGCAGACTTGAGTAAGCTTGAAGGTTTCTAATCATAAAAACGCCCTCCAACACGGAGGGCGTTTTTATTTTCAATTTTGCAAGGCGGGGGTTTAAAATCTTGGCTTCCTAAAAAATGTTTGCTAAAATTAATTAAATAATTATCGAAAGGGTGGAGATGATGATTACTCCCAAATTATGCTTTAGATTCTTATTTCGTTTTGTATTGGTTGCGTTGATCGCATCCATGCTTGGTGTTTTTCCTGCAAAGGCAAATAACGCCTCTGCAGCGCTGCCATTCTCACAGAACTGGTCAAGCACTGGATCGATCACCGTCAATGATGATTGGTCGGGCGTGCAATCTATCATCGGATATCGCGGCGACGATATAACCACGTTGGTTGGTATTAATCCACAAACGCTTCTTGCAGGAGACGATGCCGCGCCTGTTGTGGATGTGAATGCTAATCAGTCCAACCCGAATACGAATACGACAGGCGGTGTGACGGAGTTTGACGGTATTGCGAACCCCGTAATTGCGCTACAAGGCTCCGCTACCACAGATGCGCCTTATATCAAAATTTTTCTGAACACAACGGGTGTGAATAATGTTCGGGTTTCGTACAATGTGCGTGACATTGACGGTTCTACGGATAATGCCATCCAGCAGGTGGCTTTGCAGTACCGCATTGGGTCAAGCGGGAACTTCACCAATATCGCTGCTGGCTACATCGCAGATGCGACCACAGGTCCCAGCCTTGCGACTCTTGTGACAAATGTTAATACGATCTTGCCTGCTGCTGTGAATAACCAATCTGTTGTTGAATTGCGGATCATGACCACGAATGCCACAGGCAACGATGAGTGGGTGGGAATTGACGATATCTCCATCACTGCGAATTATGCGCCTACAGGTTTTGCCCTCGCTCCCAATTCTATTTTGGAAAATCAGTCCGCTGGTACGTTGGTAGGAACGTTAAGCGCTTCAGACGCGAACGTTGGTGATACTCATACGTTTACATTGGTCAACTCTGCTGCATGTGCTGGCAATGGCGTGGACAATGCGAAATTTTCCATTTTAGGGAATAGCTTGTCCACTACAACTTCGTTTGATTATGAAACTGCCTCAAGCTATAAAATTTGCGTCACAGTTACGGATAACAACGGACTTTCCTTTACAGGCGAGCACACCGTCATCATCACGGATATTCCAGACGAGACTCCTCCGTCCGTTGCACTAGAACAGTCCGTAGGTCAGCTTGACCCGACGAATGTTTCTCCGATCAATTTCACGGTGGTATTCTCCGAATCCATCTCAGGTTTTGATGGCAGTGATATTGATTTGTCCCCCAGCACAGCAGGCGGTTTGCTGACAGCTACTGTCATAGACACAACGCCTGCACATACTACATTCAGTGTGTCGGTGACTGGGATGACATCAGGCGGTGATGTGATTGCCAGTGTGCGTGCAGGCGCGGCAGTGGATGGCATAGGCAATGCGAGTTTGATTTCCACCAGCATAGATAATAAAGTTGTGTTTTCAACCGATACAACTCCGCCACTTGTAACGATTGAGCAAGCAACATCTCAACCTGACCCGACAAATATATCCCCGATCAATTTCACAGTTTTATTTTCCGAACCCATTACAGGTTTTGATGCCAGCGACATTGTATTAAGTGGTACAGCAGGAGCAATAACTGCAAACATCGCACAGATCGCGCCAAACGATGAGACGACCTTCAATGTGGCGGTGAGTGGCATGTCCACAAGCGGTACGGTCATTGCGGAAGTCAAAGCTGGTGCAGTAGTGGATGCATTGAGTAATACAAATGCTATCTCATTAAGCACGGATAATATTGTTCTATATTCAACTGATATAGTCGCACCGCATGTTTTGTTTTCAGCGAACACCACTCCTGCAGATAATTCCATTTTGCTTGCATCACCGCAAATACAAATTGAGTTTGATGAAGATGTGAAAAGCAACGGCAGTGCTGGTGCTGTTAATAATGTGGCAAATTTCCTTTTGGTTGAGGCGGGCGCAAATACGTTGTTCGATACAGCTTCCTGTGCGAGCAGCGTTGCGGTTGATGATGTAAAGATTACTGTTGATTCTATAACGTATAACAATAGTGGCGGCGCTGGACCTTATCTCGCTGCATTAACTATCAATAGCGGAAAACCACTCGCGCCTGGCTTTTATCGTCTCTTTATTTGTGGCACAACTTCTATTGAAGACCTTCTCGGCAACAAACTCAATAATGGATTGAGCGACACGCTGCTCAGCTTTACGATCAGTCAGGTCGCTAATGCTCCGCTTGGAAAATCTGATTTGAAATTGCCCGCCACAGGATTCCCTGTTGGGCGCATCACTCGCCTGCCATCTCAACCTGAAGATAAAGTCTACGCTTCTTTCTCCGACCTTTGGCTGGAGATTCCCAAATTGGCAGTTTCCACGCCGATCGTGGGTGTACCTCTTTCTCCTGATGGTTGGGATGTCACCTGGCTTGGCTCAGATGCAGGTTGGCTCAACGAAACTGCCTTCCCAACATGGGCGGGGAATTCAGTCATCACTGGGCATGTATGGGACGCCTTCAACCAGCCCGGGATCTTTTACAACTTGAAAAAGCTGGAATACGGTGACCAGATAAAAGTCCACGCTTTTGGGAAAGTCTATATTTATGAGGTTCGCCAGACCAAGCGCATTGCGCCTGATAATTTTTCTGCCGCTTTGAAACATGAAGACAAAGCTTGGCTAACCCTGATCACTTGCGAAGATTACAAATTGCTTTTTCAAACATATAGCTATCGTCGTATGGTACGAGCCGTATTGTTGCGTGTAGACCCCGAACAATGACCCTAATTAGGCCTCAATTATTCGAAAACCATTAGATTTTTTCGTGAAACATAGTGATTTTCGAATAAGTACTGTAGAATATTAGTGTATTAATCGATCGGTACATCGAATTCAAATCAGACATTGCGGGAAGTTAAGAGTCTGTCTATCTAGCTAATGCCGTAAGTAGTTTTATGTTTGGAAAGTAGATGAACCGTAGTCACGTTAACCGTCTAGTGGATTTGTTTCCAGATGATTTGGGTCTGATGCGTCAGGCTAAATCTGGCGATACGCGCGCTTTCATAAGACTTTATGATGCGTATGTTGAACGTGTCTATCTTTATATTTATTGTCAGGTGCTGGATGACCGAGCTGCTGAGGGCCTTACCTTTCAAACGTTCTTTAGCGCTTGGAAGTTGCTACATGGTTATGAGGGGATCCGATCACCGTTCATTGTTTGGATCTATTCCATCGCGCATACTCAGATAAATACCTATTATCGTACCCATAAATCCACGCCTGTCTCTGAACAGGATTTTATGATATCTGTGAAACGTAGCCCTGGACGTGAAGTTCAAGAGACACGCAAAGCCTTGCATTTTTTGGCGGAGGGTGAACGGCAGGCATTGATACTAAGATATGTTATTGGCTTGCCGAGTAAGATCGTCGCGCGTTTGATGAAAAGGCGTGAAGACGATATTCGCATTTTACAGATACATGCATTGCAGAAATTGGTAAAGCACATAGAAGAGAAAGAAATAAAAGTTGACAGACAAGAATACCTGCGTATTCTCGCTGAATCTCATGTGAAGTTTCTAAATAAGACATCCACAGTTAAGGATCAACTCGTGCGTTACCCTGAATATGCACCTGAGTTAGAGCCGCTTCTACGGACCGTATTCTCTCTAACTCTTGTGCGCGACGTAACCCCTCTATATACGTTTACTGCATATACTCGTGATGCGTTGCTCCACCATGTGGCGACCCATCCACTTCCTTTACAAAAGAGGGTGGCGCCCTCCATGCGAATGTCGTTTTCGATTGCGGCGCTGATACTTGCCCTCCTTGTTACAGGGGGAACAGTTCATGCTCAATCTGCTTTGCCTGGCGAATCTTTTTATCCGTGGAAACGGGCAAGCGAAGACATTTGGCGTGCCTTATCACCGAACCCAGTTGCCGCAGATATTGTTCTTGCAGAGCGCCGCTTGCAAGAGTGGGTGCTTGTAGCAAATGACCCATTGCGTCGAACTGGGGCGAAGAATGATTATTTGGAAGCGTTGACCAGATTGCAAACTACGAACGAGACGGAAACACTTGTGTTGATCATTCCTGCTCTTCAGTCACAACAACAGACGTTGACCGATGCAGGTTTAACTGCTCCTGGGCTAAATCAATATCTAAGTCTCGCAATAAGCCTCGTCCCTGCCAGTGTGACACCGATGGCCTCGCCGACCTATGCCGTTCCAACGGCAACGGTTATGAACATTTTGGTTGTACCAACTGAGGTCGTTCCAACAATAGGTATCCCCACTGAGATCGTCCCAACAACGACAAATGTTCCTATAGAAATTATCCCAACTCAAACTGCTATTCCTACCGAGATCATTCCAACGGCAACAGAGGTTCCTACTGAGATCGTCCCAACAGTGACAGAGGTTCCCACTGAGGTTACACCAATACCGACAGATATCCCAACTGAAGTCGTTCCAACACCAACTGAAAGTGACGCACCGCCCGAGAATTTGGCTCCGTAATAAGTGTGAGTGTATCTATCAAACAGAATTATAAGTACGGCAGGATATAAACCCTTGCCGTACTTTATGATTAATGTCATCTTTCTGTTGTGAACACTGAGGTTCTATAATATAAACATGGAAGAACAAAGTGGGAATAATTTACATCGTATTGAGCAACTCCTGCACGCTGGGAAGAAGGAGGAGGTGCTTCCTTTGCTGGCTGCGTATCTTCAAAAATACCCCAACTCGGCTCAAGGCTGGTGGTTGCTTAGCCTCGCGGTTCCCGACTTAAAACGACAGATCGATTGCCTCGAACGTGTTGTACAAATTTCTCCTAATAATGCGCCTGCACGGAATCGCCTTGAGAAGCTCAAGGAAAAAGCTTCTTTCACTTCCCCTCCAGTTTCTCCATTTATAGAATCAACTTCATCTGATAAGTCTGCAGTTGCCTCAAACAAAGCTCTGAAACAGGATTCAAAACCTTTAACGGCTCCAAAGCCTGTTGATGTTGAAAAGAAAAAGTCCCCCGTTTTGCGATATGCTTTGATTGTTCTCGGTGTGTGTGCATTGCTGGGATTCTTCGGCCTTGGGGCAAAGATGTTAATGCAGGGTCGTTTCTCGAAACAATCGGCACAGCCCGTATCTTTCACACAGATTTCTCTACCGCCCACATGGACTCCAGTGCCTACTGCAACCCGAATTGTTGGCACAGAAGTTCCTCTCCAACCAAGCGCCACTCCACTTGTACCTACAGTGGATATAAATGTGTCGCCAACCAATCCTGTGCCGAGATCTCAGATCGGCCCATTGAATGGATATTACGCGCCCGACTTCAGCCTGACCAACATTAATGGGGATGTAACGACCAACCTGAGTGACTATGAAGGAAAGGCGGTTATCATCATTTTCTGGGCTACATGGTGTCCGGAATGTAAAACAGAGATACCTGCTTTGCAAATGATCTATCAGAATTATAAAGATAACGGCATGACGGTCCTTGCGGTGGATGTTGGAGAAAATGCATCTCTGGCGCGTATGTATCGCGATTCGTATCTGTTGACATTCCCGATCCTTGATGATGCAAGCCGAATCGCATCCTCAACATATCAAGTGACTGCTCTACCCACGTACTTCTTTGTTGACCCATCTGGTCTTATCTCCTCCATCAATATTGGTCCAGTAGGGTATTGGGGATTTGATAGTAAAGTAAAGACTATGCTGAACCTGCCGTAACTGATCTTGCTTTGGGGGAAAGTTTGCCAATTCTACAAATACGTCTATAATTCAATCACCCTATGTCCACATTAGATGAGATCAAATCCCGTATTGATATCGTAGACCTTGTTTCTGAGGCTGGCGTAAAACTGCGCCATGCAGGCAAGAACTATACGGGGTTCTGTCCGTTCCACGATAACAAACATACGCCTGCTTTCGTGGTCTGGCCTGAATCTGGAACATGGCGCTGCTTTGGCCAATGCAACGAAGGCGGTGACATCTTTAAGTTCGTGATGAAGCGCGAGGGGATCGATTTCAAAGAGGCCATGCAGAAGTTGGCCTTGCGGGCAGGCGTAGAGATCAAAGAATATCAGCGCGAAAGCCCTCAGCAAAGAGAAGCCTACGACAACCTGCGCAAACTGCTTGAAGATGCGATCATTTATTACCGCACTCAGCTTTTTGCGAACAAGGATATTTTGACCTATCTGCGTGAAAAGCGTGGACTAACCGACGCCACTATCGAAACCTTTGGGCTGGGATTTGCTCCAACCGGCTATGACAACGCCTTGAAATATTTCACCCAGCATGGTTTCAATGAACAGGAATTGGTGGATGTTGGCCTGCTCACCGAAAGAGAAGACGGCAAACGTTACGACAAATTCCGCAACCGCATCATGATCCCCATCCGCGATGAGAATGGAAAGATGGCGGGCTTTGGCGCACGCATTGTAGACCCGAACGACATCCCCAAGTTTTTAAATTCACCAGAAACACCCATCTTCTCCAAGGGACATTTGCTCTACGGTTTAGATAGAGCTCGCAAGCCGATCCGTGCTGCTGATCAAGCTGTGATCGTGGAAGGCTACCTTGATGTGATTGCCTTGCATCAGGCAGGCTATGAGAATGTCGTCTCACCAATGGGTACGGCGCTAACCGAAGATCAATTGCGCCTACTTAAAAAGTCCACGCGCAGAATTGTGCTGGCGCTTGACCCCGATGTAGCGGGACAAAAAGCTGTCTTGCGTGGACTCGACGCTGCCCGTTCGGCAATGGATCGCGAAGGCGAACTTGGTTTTGATGCACGCGGCTTATTAAAGAATGAAGCCCGTCTGCAAGCTGACTTGCGCGTGGCCACCATGCCCGATGACCTCGACCCCGATGAGATCGTGGCGCGTGATAAAGAAGAATGGAAGCGGCTCATTGAGAATGCCAAGCCTATCGTCACGCATGTGATGGATTCGCTGGCAGCAGGGCAGGACTTGAACGATGCCAAAGTTAAGAATCAGATCGCTGCGCAGGTGCTTCCATTAATTGAAGACTTACCCAACGCCTTGGAACGAGACACGTATCGTCAGGCGTTGTCGAGAATGCTGAAGGTAGATGAACGCTCATTGACGGCCTCTCAGGTTCAGGGTCCAGTGGTGAGGCGTAAGCCCAGAGAGGCAGTAAAAAGCACAAAGGCAGAAGTGTCTGTTGTGGCAGTCAATCCGCGGCTTAGGATCGAATCGTATTGTTTGGGAGTTTTATACCGCAAGCCTGATCTGCTATATCGCTTGGATAGGAAGTTGCAGGAGTTCGGATTAAGCCCGCTTGCAGTGGAAGACTTCGAGTATACTGACCATCAGCTGTTATTTGGTGTTGTTAGTCAGGCGGTGCGTCAGGATGAGAAGGAACATCAGAGTTTTATGATGAGCCAACTTCCCGATGAAGTGGAAGGACTTTCCAAGGAGTTGCTTGCACAAACGGAGAAGCTCGATACGCTTGATGATAAACTTCTTGAAGAATTGCTCTCTCGGTTTTTAGACCTGCGCCGCGCGCACGCCATGATCAACGTCAACCAATTGCGATTTTTGCAGGAGGAGGAACAACAACACAGCGGCTCAAATTTAAAGGTATATCAGGAACAGACTATTCAATTCACTCGCCTTCTGCACAGCCTGGATCAGGCCAAGCGAAAGATCGTGCAACGATAGATGGTTGTTCCATTGGTTTGAGTTTATGACAATAAATTTTGGGAAAGGGAAACCATGCCCGCAAAAAACAAACCAAAAACAAAGGTTAAAGTTGGCGGCAAGACTACATTGAAGCAGAACGTGAAGCCCGTACGGGCTTTGAAAAAAATAAAGCAGCAGAAACCTTTGCTCTCTGTAAATTCGGTTTTGGATTCGCTCGTTGAAGAAAAAAGTATTGTAGTTCCTGAAGAAGCCATTGAACCAGATCAGGTTTTGCTGGCCCAGCAGGAAGAGGATTTTGACGACTCACTTCCTCTGCATTCGAGTGAGGTGGCTGCGGAACTTTCTGAAGATCCTGTGCGTTTGTATTTGCGCGAGATCGGGCTTGTAAAGTTACTCGGCTCTGATAGTGAGTTTCGGCTTGCTACCATTATCGAAGCAGATCGCTTGATCGGCACGCTTCGTAAAATGAAACAACGTAAAGGGGTAACGCTTTCCTTCTCCATTTATCATTCTCTTATTTCTGATATGCTCACTTCGTGGGATCGTCTCATTGAAGATGCAGAGCGCCTTGAACATGAGCTTCCTGACCTTGCTTTGTTAATTGCCGAAGCCCAATCCCTTCATGCGGGTTGGGAATTTGATTCCCCTTCTTATCTACGAGCTTATTTGGATAACGGCCATTGGGGCGTTGACCATCTTTGGGATAACCTTGCCCGGCACGCCTACTCGGTCTATCTCAGCCTGTACCTGCTTCCGTTTAAATATGCAGAGTGGCTGCTGACACATGTCCGCGAGCAACGTACCTTCCCATTGCAGCGAACTTTGAACCGCAACCTGCCACCTGACGATGAACTGCTCACCGAAATGGACCTTGTCCATGCTCGCGCAATCGATGCGAATCAGGCGCTTATCCGTGCCAATTTACGTTTGGTGGTGAGTGTTGCCAAGCGATACCTCGGGCGCGGTATTTCCTTTTTGGATTTGATCCAGGAAGGAAATA
Organism: Anaerolineales bacterium; assembly: GCA_046328875.1. Taxonomy (GTDB): domain Bacteria; phylum Chloroflexota; class Anaerolineae; order Anaerolineales; family Villigracilaceae; genus Villigracilis. The sequence goes on from JAXLVS010000001.1 coordinate 184,069, forward strand.
TGGGTCTGCTGCGCGCCATCGGTAAGTTCGATCCGCGCCGTGGATTTAAATTCAGCACGTACGCTACTTGGTGGATTCGCCAATCGATCAATCGTTCCATTGCTGAGCAGGCGCGCACTATTCGAATCCCCGTTCATCTTTTTGAATCCATTTCGCGCATCTTGCGTGCGCAACGACACCTTACGCAGTTATTAGGCCGTGAACCTAATAATGAAGAGCTTGCTCTTGAGGTGGGTTATCTTTCTGCGGCAGATGTGCAGGCGGTCTTGCGCTCTCATGCGGAAGGACAAACTATTGACCCTGAGATCCAACAACGATTGGATATTGCCTCACAAAAGATCCACCGTGTGCTGCGTTCTGCTGAAGAGCCAGTTTCATTAGAAGGTCCTGTTGGAGATGAGGACTCAAGCACCTTGGGTGATTTTATCGAAGACGAAGACGCTCCTTCTCCGATGGATGCTGCCGCTAAAGAGATGCTGCGCGAGCAGGTTCAACATGCGCTTGCTTCTCTCTCTGAACGCGAGCGCGAAGTGTTGGAGTTGCGCTTTGGCTTGAAGGACGGCAAGGAACACACGCTCGAAGAAGTGAGCCGCTACTTCGATGTCACCCGTGAACGCATCCGCCAGATCGAGGCCAAAGCATTACGGAAGTTACGCCACCCTGCGCGGAGCAGGGAACTGCGCGATTATTTGGGAGATTGATGGAATTAAAATAGACAGTCACCTTTAAGGTGACTGTCTATTTTTAGGGGAGCCAGGTGTGATCTGTAATTGTGCAATCTTCACCAGAACAGATTGTTACCAAACTTAAATCGCTTATTGGTACATAATAGAGAACTGGAACGGAATAAATGTTGGGATTGCTATAAAGGAAAACACCTTTTGAGTCGGGCCTCCAAATTGTATAATCTGAGAAATTTTCCCACGATTTTATAAGTTTTAATTTGTCAGAATAAAGCTCTGTGCCTTTGTTACTTACAATGATTACCCATTTTTTATCGGGTGATACATGAACCAGAGGGGTAGAGTTCCTGATTTCGCGAGATAATGGCTTGACTTCTCCGTCAACCCCGATCAAGTATAGATTTTCATTTTTTGTTGCAAAAAATGAGTGTGAGAAGCTAGGTGTTTCTAAAGGGTAGTAAATTTGATCTAATAAGTTTTTTTTTGTTCCTTCAAAAGATACCTCGAAAAGTGCTGAACCTGGTTTCTGGTCACTTGCTATACTGTATTGAGACACAAAGAGTCTTTTGTGTTCCAAGTCAATATAATATGCTTCTGTGGCCTCTCCCCAAATTTCACTAACCTCCTGATTTTCAGCGTTTATATATCGAAAATGATTGGCTGGGCCAGTTCCAAGGTTGAAAATAAGGTATGAATCATTGGTAATCCAGTCATATCCCACCCAATTAATCCCCCCATCAATAATCGGGGAATTTTGTGGGGACATGTTATTTGGATCTGCAGTTCTTATGTATTCAGGTAAGTCTGAATACGTTGTTATGGCACTTGAGTATAGTATTTTCTTCCCGTCAGGCGACCATTCCAGTGTTGCCCCAATATGTTCAATTTCATTAGTGACTCGTCGAATAGATTGATTTTCAAGATTGTATATATAGATATCAGATGAGGGGCCGTCGATTTGAGCTGTGAAGGCAATTTCTTTGCTGTTTGGGGACCAAGCAAAAGTGTAAATTCCGTGAAAAAGTGTATATTTATCGTAATAAATTTGACATTCTAATCTGGTTAAGCAATCCATTTCCGATTCTGGAAAAAGTTTACTGTCAATAACAGGTTGCAGATTTTCGGGAAACCCAGGGGCGAGCAAGGTAGCAATTTTACGGATTGCTCCATCAAAAAGGTTTAGTAAATTAATTGACAAGTCATAAGGTTCATCCGTTGAACCCGAGAAGTAAACAATCCATTTTTTGTCTGGAGAGACTGAAAGCTCTAAACTACGTCCGTAATAAGCGCCATTTGGAACTTGAACATCTTTTTGTTCGCTTCCATCTGCATTCATGATCATTAGACGGTTGTTAATTGGGTCACTTTGAAAAAGAAGATACGGTCCACCTGATTGATGTGGCGGGTAGGAAGTAGTTGAGTAAATTGGGGTGGGTACACAGCCCATAAGCAGAACGATAATTGCAATTCTCAACGTAATCGATTTCATGATTTTCCCTTTCCGCTACCGAAAGTATAGCATTTATCACTAAATTTACCCCAATATGACTAATATCACCATTTTTGTGAAAAGTGCCACTTTTTCTAGCCTGTAAAAATCTCTTGTGATATACTACGCCGAACTGTGCCAGATTTCACGCATCAATGAGGTGTACAACATGTTGGTGGAATATATTGCCATCGCGGTCATGATCGCGGTAGCCACTTTGATCGCTTTCATAGCAATTGGGTTGGGGGAGTTATTCGGTCCAAAGAAAAAATCAGAAGCAAAAGACATGCCGTACGAATCAGGCATGAATCCATACGGCGAGGGGACGCGACGCATGCCTGTTCGCTTCTATCTTATTGCCGTATTATTCATTCTGTTCGATATTGAAGTTGTGTTCTTTTTGCCTTGGGCGATTGCTTTCCGCAGCCTGGGTCTCTTTGGCCTGGCAGAGATGGTGATCTTTATCGCCATCCTTCTTATTGGTTATGTCTATGCTTGGAAAAAAGGAGCGCTTGAATGGGAGTAGAACAAAAACTCGGAAATATGGGCGTGGTTACTACCACGCTTGAGTCTGTCGTTAATTGGTCTCGCACCAATGCCATGTGGCCAATGTTGTTTGGTTTGGCTTGCTGTGCCATCGAGATGATGTCAGCGCAGGCGGCACATTATGATATGAGCCGCTTCGGTATGGAGCTTATGCGTGCCAGCCCTCGCCAGTCTGATCTGATGATCGTAGCGGGACGTGTCTCTAAGAAAATGGGACCCGTCCTTCGCCGTTTATATGACCAAATGCCCGAACCCAAGTGGGTGATCGCCATGGGCGATTGCGCCTCTTGTGGTGGTGTTTTCAATAACTATGCCATCTATCAGGGTGTGGATGAAGTTGTCCCAGTGGATGTGTTTGTGGCGGGCTGCCCGCCGCGCCCCGAAGCTTTGATCCACGGTGTGTTGACCGTGTATGAAAAAGTGAAGGGTGAGAAGTTCAAGGATCTGGCAGTTAAATAAATAATTCATAAGACCTGACAGGTTAAGAGAACCGTCAGGTCTTAAGGAATCGTTGATTATGGATAAAAAACTAGAACCAATCGTAAAGGCAGTGCAATCCAAATTTGGCGCGACCCTTGAAGAGTTTCGCGACGAAGTTCATTTGTTCGTTAAACCCGAACAAATTGTGGAAGCATTGACCCTTTTGCGCGACGAACAGAACTTTGAATTACTCTCGGCGTTAACTGCAGTGGATTATTACCCCCAGTCATCGCCGCGTTTTCATGTTATTTACCAACTCACATCGATCACAAAAAATCTTTCAGTGCAGTTGAGAGTTCCAGTAAACGGAGACAACCCCAAGGTCCCGACAGTGACGCGGGTGTTTGGCTCGGCGAACTGGCGCGAGCGTGAACTCCTCGATATGTTTGGCATTGAGGTCGAAGGTCATCCTGACCCACGCCGCATTTTGATGCCCGAAGACACCGAAGGACATCCCCTGCGCAAAGATTTCCCGCTCGGCTATGAAGAACCGCAGTTTACATTCAATTTTGAAGAGATCAACCTGCGCAAGCCGTTCGCAAAGGAATAATTTATGACCCAGATTGAAGAAGTCAGTTTAGAGCAATTCAAACATCTTGTTTCCGAGCGCGCGCTGACGGGCGAGACCATGTTGTTGAACATGGGGCCCCAGCATCCATCCACGCATGGCGTATTGCGCCTGCTGCTGGAGTTGGATGGCGAGATCGTTGTCAACTGCATTCCCGATATAGGGTATTTGCATACGGGTATTGAAAAGAACATGGAGGCCAAAACCTACCAAAAGGCAGAAGTGATGACCGACCGCCTCGATTACATGAACACGATGGGAAATAACCTTTCGTATGTGATGGCGGTTGAAAAATTGATCGACTTGGATGTTCCCGTGCGCGCGCAGGCTTTGCGTGTGATCCTTGTGGAACTTCAGCGCATCGCTTCGCATCTTGTCTGGCTCGGCACCTCCGGTCTCGACCTCGCAGCCATGTCCATGTTCCTGTATTGTTTCCGCGAGCGCGAACAGATCCTCGATATTTTTGAGCTGGTCTCCGGCCAGCGTATGATGACCACCTATATCCGCCCTGGCGGTGTATGGCGCGATGTGCCCGTGGAATTTGAAAAAGCCGTGCGCGACTTTATCAAAATTTTCCCGAAGCGCATCGATGAATACGAAACCTTGTTGACGAAGAATCCGCTTTTCATTGACCGCATGGTGGATATCGGCTACCTGAGCAAAGAGACGGCTCTTTCCTACGGGGTAACTGGTCCTACACTACGGGCATCGGGCGTCGATTGGGATCTGCGCAAAGCCCGTCCATACATGGGCTATGAACAATATGATTTCAACGTGCCGACCCGCACTGAAGGCGACACTTACGCGCGCTATCTGGTTCGCATCGAAGAATTGCGCGAGTCTTTGAAGATCGTGGAGCAGGCGTTGAATAAACTTCCGCTTGGCCCTGTTCGTTCTGAGAATCGCAAATTCGTCCCGCCCCCGCGCTCGGAGATCGGCGTGAGCATGGAATCCCTCATCCATCACTTCAAGTTGTGGACGGAAGGCTTCCCTGCACCGAAGGCTTCCATTTATAGCGCGGTTGAATCTCCGCGCGGTGAGTTGGCTGTCTTCCTTGAAGGAGATGGCGGCCCCAAACCCCTGCGCGTTCACATGCGCACTCCATCCTTTGATAATTTGGGCGTAGTTCCACAGATCGTAAAGGGGTATCTGGTGGCCGACCTTGTTGCCATCCTTGCCTCGATTGACATCGTCCTCGGAGATATTGACAGATGAGCCTTGAGAAAACCTATCCGAAGGAAGTAAAACAAATCCTTGCCAAATACCCGCCTGAGCACAAACGCTCTGCGGTAATGCCGCTTCTATACCTTGCACAGCGCGAGGAAGGTTATATCAACAAAGCAGCCATGCAAGATATTGCACAGATGCTGGATATCACCGAAACAGAAGTCGCCTCCATTGTTGGTTTTTACTCGTTGTATCACGATGAAAAAGCTGGCAAATATCGCATGCAGGTCTGCACAGACTTACCCTGTGCTTTACGTGGCGCAGACGAATTCCTCAATAACTTGTGCGGCAACCTTGGCATCAAAGTCGGTGAAACGACCCCCGATGGCCTCATTACCCTTGAAGCGGTGATGTGCCTTGCTTCATGTGATAAAGCCCCCATGTTCCAAACTCAGGGACCTGATGGCATTAAATATCATGATCTGATGACAGTAGACCGCACCATGGAATTGATCGATGCTCTCAAGCAGGCGAACAAGGAGAAGAAGTAATGGCTTACGTCCTTTTACGCCACCGTGATATTCCAGACATCAACAAGATCGATGTCTATAAAAAGAATGGCGGCTTTACTGCCCTCAAAAAAGCTGTAACCAAAATGCAGCCCATTGAAGTGACGAACGTGGTCAAAGACTCTGGCTTGCGTGGACGCGGCGGCGCGGGTTTTCCCACTGGTATGAAGTGGTCCTTCATTGATAACAAGAATTGGCCGCATTATGTGGTTGCCAATGCAGATGAATCTGAGCCTGGTACCTTCAAAGATCGCGAGATCATGGAAAGCAATCCCTTCCAGTTCTTGGAAGGACTCGCGCTTGCCAGTTACGCAGTGGGCGCAAATGCTGCATACATTTATCTGCGTGGTGAGTTCTGGCAAGTAGCTGCCTTCCTCGATGAAAAGATCGCGGAAATGGAAAAGAACGGTTTCCTCGGAGATAACCTTTTTGGAACCGAATACTCGCTGAAAATTTATACTCATCTCGGCGCTGGTGCGTACATCTGCGGTGAAGAGACAGCGTTGCTCGAATCCATCGAAGGCAAGCGTGGACAACCTCGTGTGCGTCCGCCGTTCCCGCCCTCGTATGGTCTATATGGCAAGCCAACCATCATCAATAATGTGGAAACATTCACCAATGTCCCGATGATCCTCGCCAATGGTGCGGATTGGTACAAAACCATGGGTACCATGGATAGCGCAGGCGTGAAGATCTTTTCTCTTTCGGGTCGTGTGCGCAAGCCTGGCAATTACGAACTTCCTTTCGGAACAACCTTCCGTCAGTTGATCTACGAACACGCGGGCGGCGTGCAAGATGGCCGACCTGTGAAGGCGATCATGCCTGCAGGTGCATCTTCCTCTTTGATCGTGGTGGATGATAAAGTGTTGGATACGCCAATGGATTACGCATCCGTTCGCACGCTCGGCGCGGACCTTGGGTCTGCTTCGGTGATCGTGCTGGATGATACTGTAAACATTGACTGGGTCATCAACAAGACCATCAAATTCTTCAAGCATGAATCCTGCGGCAAATGCACTCCCTGCCGTGAAGGTAATTATTGGATGAGAAACCTCACGAACCGCATCCATTCAGGAAAAGGTTCTTCAGAAGATGTTGACCTGCTTTTGAATGTCGCCAAACAGATGCAAGGCAAGTGTTTGTGCGCGTTGGGTGAATTTTCTACTATGGCTGTGGTGACTGGTATTGAACGGTTCCCGCAGGATTTCAAAAAAGCGGTAAAAGCCTAAACAGATACTCGGTATTCGCAAGAGGAATATCGGTTCCCCGGAGACTTAATGAGTAAACAAGTCACACTTACAATAAATGGAACGCAAGTAACCGTACCTGATGGTACGCTCGTTGCGGATGCGGCAAAGATGGCAGGCATTGATATCCCTGTCTTTTGCCACCATCCAAAACTTGAGCCTGTAGGCATGTGCCGCATGTGTCTGGTAGAAATTGGCCGACCCATGTTAGACCGCGCCACAGGTCAAGTGGTGATGGAGAACGGCCAGCCCAAGATCCAATTCATGCCCAAGTTGGAAACAGCTTGCACCAACCGTGTTTCTGAAGGCATGGTTGTGATGACGGTCTCGGACAAGGCAAAGGATGGACAGAAGGGCACCGTTGAGTTTTTGCTCACTTCACATCCATTGGATTGCCCGATCTGTGATAAGGGTGGCGAATGCCCATTGCAAAACCTGACCATGCAATTCGGTCCAGGAAAGAGCCGCTTTAATTATGATGAGAAACTGCACCTTGAGAAGCAAGTTCCGCTCGGTGAATTGATCTGGCTCGATCGCGAACGCTGCATCCAATGTGCGCGCTGCATCCGTTTTCAAGATGAGGTTGCAGGTGAAGCGGTGCTCGGTTTTGATGAGCGCGGACGCAACACCCAAATCGTTTCATTAACGGACCCTGGGTTTGATTCTGTTTTCTCAGGCAATACCACTGACATTTGCCCCGTTGGCGCATTGACCACAGCAGACTTCCGCTTTGGCGCACGTCCTTGGGAATTAAAAGCTCAGGCCTCAATTTGTTCACAATGCCCAGTGGGCTGCAATACCACGCTCAATACCCGCCGCGAAGCAAAGGCTGGTGGTGATGTAGTAGTGAAGCGCGTTATGCCGCGCCAGAATGAAGAAGTAAATGAGATCTGGCTGTGTGATAAAGGACGCTTTGCTCATCACTACACAGAAAGCAAAAAGAGACTCACCAAGCCAATGGTTCGCAAAGACGAGAAATTTGCGCGTGCTTCATGGGATGCTGCTACAAAATTTGCAGCTGAGAACTTCGCTGCGAATAAAAAAGATTTTGTCGTGTTGGCTTCTGGTCGTTTGGCAAATGAAGATTTGTTCAACCTTAAGTCACTTGCTGACCATGCAGACGGCACAGCTATTTTGTACTCCGATATGGGTGGCGGGGACCTGACCCAGTTGGTAGGTGTAGGCGCTGGCACGAACATCGGCAAGATGGGTGCAGGGGATGCGATCCTCGTGGTGGCCTCTGACTTATATGAAGAAGCTCCCATTTGGTGGCTGCGTGTGAAGCAAGCTGCTGACCGTGGCGCGACTTTGATCGTTGCGAACCCGCGCGAAACCAAATTGGATAAGTTCGCAAAGTTCACCATCCGCTATGCATATGGCGATGAAGCAAAGACAATTGCTGATTTCAGCAAGAAGAGCAAGATCGCAGATGAATTTGCAAAAGCAAAGAATGCGGTCATTTTCTACGGCAGTGAAGGATTAGGGTTGAACGGCTCTTCCACACTGGCTTCGGAATGTGCCACACTGTTGAAAGAAACTGAACATATCGGCAAACCGAATAATGGTTTGATCGGGGTTTGGCAGCGTGCTAATGACCAAGGCGCATGGGAAGTTGGTTTCCGCCCCGTAGCTGATTTGGATAAGGCGCTCAAAGGAAAAGCAGTTTATATCGTGGGTGCTGATCCTGTAGGTGATGACCCGAATTTGGCAAAGGCTTTGAAGGGCGCCAAGTTTGTTGCAGTACAGGACATCCTTGAAACTGCTACTACTGAAATCGCCGATGTGGTGTTCCCTGCTCAAGCTTACACCGAGCGCGAAGGAACGTATATTTCAGGCGAACGCCGCGTTCAGCGTTTCTATCCTGCGGTTCCGTCAAAGGGCGATGCAAAACCTGATTTTGCGATCACTTCTCAAGTCGCCAAGCAGATGGGCGTTATTTTGGAAGGTTCGTCTGTTTCTGTGGTCTTTGATATTCTTGCAAATTCTATTGATGGCATGGCGGATTTGAGTTACGAAAAACTTGCTGAAGTACATGGTCAATGGCCGATCGTTGGACGTGGTGACGTGTACTATGGCGGCACAACATATGAGAACACACAAGGTTTGGGCATCCAACTCCTCCCGATGGCTCAGACTGGTGGAGCGGTACGCATTTCAAAGGTCAGGAAAGAAGCGGCTCTTCGTCCCAAGGAAAAGGAATTGATCGCTGTTCCTGTCACTAAATTGTATGATCGCGGTGTGACCATTAATCCTGCCCAGTTATTGAACGAACGTGTGGGTGAAGCGACTGTGTCTATGCATCCGACCACCGCAAAGAAGATGGAATTGGAAGCTGGTACGCAGGTCAAGATTAGTTTTGAGGGCGTGAACGGTGAAGCGCTGCTAAAGTTGGATGATACGATTTCAACGGGTGTGGTGTTGGTGCCGCGCAGTATGGGTATTGCCATTCATGAACCTGTAACAGCGAAGGTGAAATAATGGATTGGACAATCTGGCTTGAATGGGTTTTAAAAGGGTTTATTTTGTGCCTGATCCTGCTAACAGGATTTGCGTACTTGACCTTATATGAGCGCCGTGCATTGGCGCGCATGCAGATCCGCGTAGGACCGAACCGTGCTGGATATCAAGGTTTGCTCCAGCCAATCGCAGATGCGGTCAAGTTGATCTTCAAAGAAGAGCTTACTCCAGGACGCGTGTATAAGGTTGTCTTTATCCTCGCCCCTGTATTGACCGTGGTTCCTTCATTGATCCTTGCAGCGGTTATCCCTCTTGGCAGTTCATTCACCATGTTCGGACGTGTGATCACCTTGCATGTTGCTGATATCAATGTGGGCGTTCTGTACATTATGTCCATTGCTTCGATCGCAGTGTATGGCATTGTGTTGGCGGGATGGTCGAGCAATAACAAATACGCCATGCTTGGCGGTGTTCGCTCTTCGGCTCAAATGATCTCGTATGAACTTTCACTTGGTTTGTGTTTTGTGATCGCCATCCTTCTCGGCAATTCAATGAACTTGAATGAGATCGTCAATGCTCAGAAAGATATGTGGTTTGCGGTCATTCAACCTGCGGGCGCACTGGTCTTCATGATCGTAACACTCGCTGAAGTAAACCGCGCGCCGTTTGACATGCCTGAAGCTGAGCAGGAATTGACGGCTGGTTATCACGCCGAATATTCAGGCATGAAATTCGCTTTGTTCTTCATGGCCGAATATCAGAAGATGATCGTCATCTGCATGATCGCTGCGACCTTATTCTTCGGCGGTTATCGTGAGTTCTGGTTCTTGAAAGATACCTTCTTGAGCGTAGATCGTTTCTGGTTCCTTGGCCCGATCTACCTACTCCTGAAAGTCGTTGTGTTGTTATTCTTCATGATCTGGATCCGTGCAACCTGGCCGCGCATCCGCTATGACCGTTTGATGGCGTTTGGTTGGAAGGTGCTTTTACCGTTATCTTTGATCCTTGCCTTTATCACTGCCACAGGGATCTTGCTTGCACAGGAACTGAATAATCAATTATTTATCTGGGGCATTCCAGTCCTGTCCATTATTTGTGTGTTGGTGGCAGTGGCTTTTATTAATCGCGACTTGAGGAGAAAATCTCATGGGCGTATTTGATCCCATTATTGAACTTTCAAAAGGGCTGGGCGAAACGCTTCGTTCTTTCCTTTTTGAGAAGACGGTTACCTATCAATATCCTGAAGAGAAGCGACCTGTCCGTCCGCGTTTCCGTGGCCGCCATGTGTTGAAGCGCTACGAGAACGGCCTCGAAAAGTGCATTGGATGTTCGCTCTGCGCGGCAGCCTGCCCTGCGGATGCGATCTTCGTGGAAGCCTCTGAGAACACAGATGAGAAACGCTTCTCCCCTGGCGAACGGTATGCTTCTACTTACGAGATCAATATGCTACGCTGTATCTACTGCGGCTTCTGTGAAGATGCCTGCCCAACCGAAGCCATTGTTCTCGGTGATAATTATGAGCTTTCCTTCACTGATCGCAGACAGGCCATCTACCCCAAAGAGATGCTGCTCGAAGCCGTCCCCACGGCGGATATGACCACTCCGCGCAAAGTGGAACCTGGTGTGTTCAAGCGCTCTGTGCCTGAGATGAAAGACTCAACAGATTAACGATTTTGATTTTAGATTTACGGTTGTCAATCGTAAATCAGGAATGAATTGCCTATGAATTCTGACTTGATCGTTTTTATCGTCCTCGCCATTGTATCCATTGCAACCGCAATGGGCATGGTGTTCAGCCGTAACGCGGTGTATTCAGCATTGTTCCTCGTGCTGAACTTCGTCACGGTGGCAGTGTTCTATCTCCTGCTCGGTGCACCATTCATCGCCATGTCTCAAGTGACGGTGTACGCAGGCGCGATCATGGTGCTCTTCCTCTTCGTGATCATGCTTCTCGGTGCTGAAAGTATTGGCTCCACAAGTGACCTGCCCTGGCAGAAGCCGCTTGCTTTCACACTTGCGCTCGTGCTCGTAGTCGAGTCAATTTATCTGATCGTCTCCCGCGCACAAATGGACAAGGTCATCACAGCGCCTGATGCCTCCATCAACACAGTAGGTTATCTCCGTGAAATGGCAATGACCTTGTACAGTCAGTATCTCCTGCCATTCGAGATCACATCTATTTTGCTACTGGTCGCAATGGTAGGCGCGATTGTTCTAACAAAACAGGAAAAGGTAGGGAAGGGATCATGAATTCAGTACCTGTAGATTATTACGTCCTCCTCTCTGCCATCTTATTTACCATCGGCGCTATGGGTGTGCTCATTCGTCGCAATCCTTTGATCATTTTCATGTCAATTGAATTGATGCTGAACGCGGCCAATCTTGTTTTTGTAGCCTATGCCAGCGTCTTTAAATCTTTCAGCGGTCAGATCTTTGTGTTCTTCGTCATCGCTGTGGCTGCTGCAGAAGTAGCTGTAGGTCTCGCATTAATCGTGCAGATCTTCAAGTCCAGGAAGAACATCAATATTGATGAATTGAATTCCTTGAAGGGATGAGTAATGAGTAATGCGTGAGATATAGCATTACGACTTACGGAGAAATGTATGCAATTAAGCGAATCAATTAATTCAGGGTTTTTCTTTCTCGCCCCGTGGCTGGTCTTTGCACCACTCACTGGCTTGCTCATCAACACTATTTTCGGGAAGCGATTTAACGAAAAGCTTGTTGGCACAGTAGCAAGCCTGGCCTCGGGCACGGCATTTGTCGTCTCGGTGCTGTTGGCATATTCCGTTTCCCTTAATCACGGGGAAGTGGTGCGCTGGCAATTAGCTCAGTGGATTCACATCGGAACCCTTCAGCTGGACTGGACCTTCCGTGTTGACTCTCTCTCCACCACGATGATGCTTGTCGTCTCAGGCGTTGGGACTCTCATTCACATCTATGCGATCGGCTACATGCATGAGGATGTCCGCTTCAAGCATGAAGAGGGACGCTTCAACCGCTTCTTCATCTACTTGAACCTGTTCATTGCAGCGATGATGATCCTCGTCTCGGGCGACTCCTACATGATGCTCTTCGTCGGTTGGGAAGGCGTGGGACTTTGCTCCTTCCTGTTGATCGGCTTCTGGTATGAGTTCGATACTCTCGGACGTTCCTCTTGGGCCAACTCCAACGCTGCCAAGAAAGCCTTCATCACCAACCGCGTAGGCGACTTCGGTTTCCTCATCGCTGGTTTCCTGATGTTCTGGTATCTCGGCTCTTTCCAGTTTGATGCTGTTTTCAAAGCTGCTCCCGCAATTGCAGAATCTGCTCCGTGGGTGATCGTAGCGATTACCTTGTTCATGTTAGTGGGTGTTGCTGGTAAATCCGCACAGATCCCGCTTTACATCTGGCTGCCAGACGCGATGGCTGGCCCAACACCTGTCTCCGCTCTTATCCATGCAGCGACAATGGTGACTGCAGGCGTTTATCTCATCACACGTTCGGCTTCAATTTATACGCTTGTCCCACAGGCACAGTACATTGTTGCAATGGTCGGTGCAGGGACAGCTCTCTTCGCTGCGACAATTGCGGTCGGTCAATACGACATCAAGAAAGTTCTGGCTTATTCCACCATTTCCCAGCTCGGCTTCATGGTTGCCGCGGTGGGTATGGGTGCGTACGTGGCTGGGATGTTCCACTTAATGACACATGCCTTCTTCAAGGCATTACTCTTCCTTTCCGCTGGTTCGGTCATTCTCGGCCTTGAGCGCGGACATCACGCTCATGCTCATCATGCCGCCCATGACGACCATGGAAAAGGAAAGAAAAAAGAAGGAAAGAAGGAAGAACACGGTCATGCTGAAGAAGAGCATGGTGAAGTCTTTGACCCAGGCGACATGCGCAACATGGGTGGACTTCGCAAGACCATGCCTGTTACCTTCTGGTTGTATATGATTGGAACGCTGGCTCTCGCTGGCATCTTCCCATTTGCTGGCTTCTGGTCGAAAGATGAAATCCTTTTGGATGCAAGTCTGCATTACCCAAGTGTTTACTGGCAGTTGACCATTGCAGCATTCTTCACTGCCTTCTACATGGGACGTCAAATTTGGATGGTCTTCTTCGGTGAAGCACGTAGTGATGCGGCGAAGCACGCAGAAGAAAGCCCAAAGGTGATAACCGTGCCGCTTATGGTGCTGGCAGTTCTCAGCGTAGTTGGAGGCGCGTTAAATCTCCCGTTTGAAGGCTTCCATAATTTAGGTCAATGGCTGGGACATACTCTCGGTGAAGTCGAAGGTCTCCCACTTAATTTGGTGGTGGCTGGTGTTTCCACAGTGCTGGCTTTGGCCGCCATCTTTATTTCATGGTTGATCTACGGACGCAACCCGCTCAAGGCTGGTCAGATCGACCCGCTCAAGAAGCCGCTTGGTTTCATCTTCACAGGTATGGAAAACAAATGGTTCGTGGATGAAGGTTACTTTGCCATCATCATTAACCCGTTCAAGAAGTTATCGGCCTTCCTTGCAGATGTGGTTGACTGGCGCTTCTGGCATGACTTTGTGCATGAAACGGTTATTCTGGGAACGTATAACTGGCTGAGTGAGATCGCGTTGAATGAATATGCCGATCAAAAAGGCATCGATGCGTTCGCCAATTGGCTCGGCTCTGCAACACAATCTATTTCAGCAACGTTACGCAAAGTGCAAAATGGCTTTGTGCGTTCGTACGCGCTCTCCGTTTTACTGGGCGTGGTTTTGATTTTAGGCTACTTGATTTTGAAATAACTCGTAGAAACCGAGGATAGAACATGGAATTTCTTTTACAACCTCTTACACTCCTGACCTTCTTCCCGCTCGTAGGTGTGCTCGTAATTCTTTTTATGAATTCCGAGATGAAGACTGCCATCCGTTGGGTCGCGCTGGCTACTTCTTTGATTACATTTGGTATTTCCTTGTGGGTGCTTTCGATGTTCACCGTATCAAACGCGGACCTGCAACTGGCTGCCAAATATTCATGGATTCAGGTCGCTGGCTGGAACATCTACTACTATCTTGCAGTGGATGGTTTGAGCATCTTGCTGGTGTTGCTCACCGCCTTCCTCACACCGATCTCTCTGCTCTCCACATGGACAGCTGTGGAAGACCGCGTGAAGGATTTCATGATCTTCTTCCTTTTGTTGGAAGTGGGCATGATGGGCGTCTTCCTTGCGCAGGATCTCTTCCTGTTCTACATCTTCTGGGAATTTACCCTCGTCCCGATGTATTTCCTCATTGGTATCTGGGGTGGACCACGCCGCATGTATGCTGCCGTCAAGTTCTTCCTTTACACGATGGCTGGCTCTATTTTGATGCTGATCGCAATTTTGTTCCTTGGCATTCAGACTGGTACTTTCAACGTTCCTGACATGATCGCTAAATTGCCTGATCTGTATGCTTCTGGCGCGATTGCTTCTGGCACACAGATGCTGCTCTTCGTGGCTTTCGCTGCTGCCTTTGCCATCAAAGTCCCAATGTGGCCTCTGCACTCTTGGTTGCCCGATGCCCACGTGGAAGCTCCCACCGCTGGTTCTGTCATCCTGGCAGGCGTTTTGCTGAAGATGGGTACCTACGGTTTCCTGCGCTTCAACATTTCACTCTTCCCGAACGCCACCGTAGCCGCCGCTCCGTGGATCGCGCTCCTTGCGACCATCGGCATCATTTACGGCGCAGCAGTTTCCTATGCTCAAACAGATGTGAAGAAGCTGGTTGCATATTCCTCCGTCAGCCACCTTGGATTCGTAATGCTTGGTTTGTTCGCGCTCAATCCACAAGGTGTGGCAGGCGCTATTTTGCAAATGATCAACCACGGTCTGAGCACAGGCGCGTTGTTCCTTCTCATCGGTATGATCTACGAACAGACTCACACCCGTGAGATCAAAGTCTATGGCGGTTTGTGGAAGAGCACTCCGATCTTCGGTACCATCATGTTGATCGCGTCCCTCTCTTCGATGGGTTTGCCTGGTTTGAACGGCTTCGTGGGTGAGTTCACCATTTTGCTGGGTGCTTTCGGTTCGAAAGCTATTGGTAGCCCGTGGTTCGCAGGCATTTCCGCCATCGGCGTCATTATGGCGGCTGTGTATATTCTTTACATGTTCCAAAAAGTTTTCCTTGGGCCTGCTGGTGAGATCACACACCACCACGAACTCAAAGACCTCAATTGGCGCGAGATAATTACCGTTGCCCCCTTGATTATTTTCATGTTCTGGATCGGCCTCTACCCTGCGCCGTTCTTCAACATCCTCGCACCTGCGGTTGAAAAACTTTTATCCGCTTTGCCTTTATAAGCAACCACAGATGAAAAGGATGAACACGGATATGAATAAAGACTTTTCTTCGTGTTCTTTTGTGCCCTTCGTGGTTGAAAGATTTTCGGAGCGTTCATGACGCAACCTCTATTAACATATAACGACTACTCCACAATTCTCCCGTTCACCATCCTCATCGTATGGGCGTCTTTGCTTTTGCTTGCAGACCTCTTCATTCCGAGAGGACGCAAAGGCATCACAGCATCTCTTGCTGCTGTTGGTTTGGCAGCGGCTTTAGGATATTCTGTTACCCAGGTTGGCCAGTCTAGCATTGGTTTCAACGGCATGGTGACTTTGGATGGCTTTTCCACATTTGCCAATATCCTGGTGCTTGTCAGCGGTTTGTTTGGCATCGCCCTTGCGTATGGCTACACTCAACGCATGGGAATTGAACGCGGCGAATACTATACCCTTTTGCTCTTCAGTGTTGGTGGAATGATGCTCATGGCGCAAGCCGCTGACCTCATCATCATCTTCCTCGCACTTGAATTGCTGTCCATTCCTCTGTATGTTCTTGCAGCGTTCAACCGCAAGATGCAATCGGAAGAAGCAGGTGTCAAATACTTCCTGCTCGGCGCATTCGCCACTGGATTTGTGGTCTACGGCACAGCTCTCGTTTATGGCGCGACGGGTGTTACTTCTCTGAATGGAATCTTCTTCGCCGCTCTGCATGGGACCTCAGGCCTGCTCCTGTCCATTGGGGCTGCTCTCATCCTTGTTGGATTCGGCTTCAAAGTTGCAGCAGTTCCGTTCCATATGTGGACGCCTGATGTCTATCAGGGTGCTCCTACTTCGGTGACAGCGTTCATGTCCTCAGGTGCGAAGATCGCGGGTTTCGTCGCTCTGTTGCGCGTATTTTCCACAGCCTTTCCATCCATCTCAGCCGATATGACGGGCATCCTCTGGGTCATGTCTGCTCTGACGATGATCGTAGGTAATTTCATCGCCATTTCACAGACCAATATCAAACGCATGCTGGCGTACTCATCCATTGCACATGCGGGCTACATTCTTATGGCTTTTGTTCCTTACGGAAATAAGGATGTCGTTTCTGTTTCGGTTGCAGCTGGCTTGTTCTACCTGCTAAGTTATGTGTTGACCAACTTCGGCGCATGGGCTGTTGTGATCACATTGGAAAAAGCCGAAGGTAAGGGACTTGAGCTCAGCGATTATGAAGGCCTTGCGAAGAAATATCCCGCCCTCGCGGCTGCTATGGCGATCTTCATGCTTTCATTTATTGGCTTCCCGCCCACTCTCGGTATGGTTGGCAAGTTCTACCTCTTCCGCGCTGTTATCTCAGGCGGCTTTAACGGCTTGGCCATCATCGGTGTTGTGACATCGCTTGTCTCTGCATATTACTACTTGCGCGTTGTGGTCAATATGTATTTCCGCGAAG
The DNA here is from genome assembly GCA_046328875.1 of Anaerolineales bacterium. Lineage (GTDB taxonomy): Bacteria > Chloroflexota > Anaerolineae > Anaerolineales > Villigracilaceae > Villigracilis. Next base: position 200,993 of record JAXLVS010000001.1, read on the forward strand.
GTGATCCTACAATTGAGCAAGAACCTGGTTTGGCGTTTACAACCACTATTACGGCAGTCGCCACAGTGGTGTTTAGTTTCATTCCACAATGGTTATTCCTGCTGGCAAGTACGGCAGTGATCAAGTAAGTATCTTTGATTAAAGTAAAAAGCGATGGCTCAAATGCCATCGCTTTTTTGTTATAAGCTGCCAATTGCTGATGTTGGTGGGGAAGGGTTGGAGAAGAATTTTTTCTTGATAATACGGAAAAGAATAATGAGCGGGATAACCACTAACAGAGTCAACACAAAACTGGCAGCGAGAGAGTACGCCAAATATTTTGGGAAATATTCGAGTGCACCGTAGCCCAAATCCTGAGTTTGTATTTCATTTCCCTGAGCATCTTCGCAATATGCGTTGAGTACTTTCTCTCCTGGCTGGGTATAGGTTGTTTCCTCCCAGCTCGTGACAAGAGTTGTGCCTGGCGGACAAGCGATTTCCTGCATGATCTCTTTGTTGGTAAGGGGAATTGCTACAGTGGCAATGCAAGCAAAAGTGACGCCTAAAAGCACAACAGTCAGTAAAAATAGCGCGATACCGCCGCATCCGAAAAAAGCTTTCCAGGGTGAATTTGTACTTTCAGCCATTTCATACCATCCTTTTTACTAAGAATGATGGAATTATAGGTAGGCATTCTGCTTTGTGAAATGGGATGAAGGTCACATGGCCTTTATGCTCGCATTTATTGACAGCATATTCCTTTGCGGTATAATACCGTCCGCAACTTTAGTTGGCTCCGTAGCTCAATGGCAGAGCAGTTGCCTCTTAAGCAATTGGTTGAGGGTTCGAATCCCCCCGGAGTCACAAAAAAACATCCCTTATGGGATGTTTTTTCTTTTTACAATTTACTTAATACCCAAACGATCAGCGGAGCTACAGCTAGTGCTGGGAGGAAGTTCCCTACCCTTATCTTTTTGATTTCCAATAAGTTGCTAAATGCAACTCCCATCAGGATGACGCCGCCTGTGGCGGTCATTTCTGCCATCATTGGGTCAGTGACAATCGCATTGAGCTGCCCTGCCAGCAAGCTGATACCACCTTGATATATAAGGATGATGATGGAAGAGAACATCACCCCAACCCCCAATGTGGACGCGAATGCGATCGATGCGAATCCATCCAGTGTGGATTTTACAGCCAGCAAATTGAAATCACCTGTCAGCCCATCTTGTATGGAGCCGAGAATTGCCATGGGACCAATACAATATAAAAGCGAAGCAACCATAAATCCGCGCACAAAGCGGGAGCTTGCACCCGTCTCAGCATCTTGCGAGAAACGTTTTTCGAGGTTTTCGCCAAGGGCTTGCAGCCAGTCTTCGATGCCGATCCATTCCCCGATCAATGCACCAATGATCAATGCTCCCAACACGATTAATGGATTTTCGCTTTTGAGGAACATTTGCAATCCCATCGCTGCGGTGAAAAGCCCCATTCCCGCAATAACAGTATTCTTATATCGTTCGGGAATGCGTGAGCCAAAAATTAAACCGATTGTTCCGCCTGTCAATATGGCGGCAACATTAATAATAGTGCCTGTCATGTTTTACCTTTGAAAATTTTTTTATTTGAAGTTGTTGAGAAAAATTATTATGTCATCTAATGGCATGATGAACAGTTTGTTTATGGCTTTGCCAGAGATGTCTTCTTCCCCGCGTTCTGATTCTCAAGAATTTCAAGCACAAAACACAAAGACGACAATCTGTTCAAGTAGCGCTGGAGATCAGGGTTGGATACTTCTTCTTCGTCGAAGAGACTCACCACGCGCCGTTCTGCGCGGCGGATAATGGCGCGTGCCATCGAAAGCGCTGCGCCGCCGAGTGTATCACCAGGCAAGATAAATTCCTTTGGCATTTCGATCATAGTGCTGACTTGATCGGTCTGCTTTTCCAGCCAATTCACTCGGGATGAGTCAATGAAGTGAAAACGCTGGGCATTCTCTGGGGTAGCGGCTACTTCTGCCATTAGCTTGTATAAATCTCGTTGAGCTTCGAGCAGGATTGGGGGAGTCTGAGGCGCAACACACTGCGCGCGGGCAAGCCCTACCGCTGCGGAGGCTTCATCCAACGCACCAATCGCTTCTATGCGATCATGATATTTCGGGACTCGGCCCTCGCCAAGCAAACCAGTCGTGCCGTCATCGCCTTTTGCTGTATAAAAAGTCATAAGTGCATTATAACCACATATCGCAGGCCGCGCTTATATATCACCTCGGTCACAACTTATGCTTTCCACGCCGAAAAAAGAGCAATTTGTGACTATGATGGGTATAATTTCAATATGCTTGTACCCATTCATGAAGAAATGACTCGTGAGGCGCTTAGCCCACACTTCAGCCCGCGTGCGCTGGAGATCATCATTGCGGCAAACCGCAAGCAAGACGCTTTACGTGGGCAGATCGGCCACGATGAATTTCATTACGATAACAATGCCATTGAAAAAGGTGATCGATATATCAACGAGCAGCGCGGCTATGTGCTTGCAACCCTGATGTCTCAAGGCGTCCTTTCAGCGTGGATCGCATTCGGGAGATTGCTGCATACGGCGCAGGATTTTTACTCTCATACGAATTACATCTCGATGTGGTTAAGCCAACACGAAGGCACGCCTCCACCTCCGCTCGAAATTGATCCTGTTCAAAAGGACATTCTCCGCAGCCCTCGCCTGCATTCTGGCAAGATCTATCTTCCAATTGACGCGCTGTATTTTGTTCCTTTTCTGCGCGAGGTTTCGTTGAAGCTCCTGCCAGATGATTCACATGGGAAAATGAATCTCGACTCACCGCAGCAAGGCGCGAAATTTGCTTATGCCCGCGCAGCAGCTGTTAAACGTACACAGCATGAATTTGGCATTTTGCAAAAATTACTCACGCCTGATATGTTCACACGGTTTGTGGATAAGTAATTGAAAAATTTCAACCAAATATAAAAGGTATAATCAAAATATGGATATAAAAACTCAACTTAACGAATCAGTAAAAGACGCTATGAAGAGCGGGGACGAAGTCCGCAAGCGAACCCTGCGCATGGTGCTAGCCGCCGTCAAACAGGCCGAAGTGGATAAGCAGACTCAGTTGGAAGATCTTGCTGTTGTGGCATTGATCCAAAAAGAGATTAAGAATCGCCGCGAGGCAATTGAAGAGGCGAAGAAAGCCAACCGCCCGGATCTCATTGGCGAGAACGAAGTCGAGATCACAGTGTTGGAAGCTTTCCTTCCCAAAGCCATGCCCGCAGAGGAGCTACGTGCCTTGGTACAAGCCGCTATCGCAGAGACGGGCGCTTCTGCCCCTAGCGATATGGGTAAGGTCATGAAGATCGTTATGCCAAAAGTGGCTGGACGCGCCCCCAACGATATGATCAGTTCAACTGTAAAAGAATTGCTCGCGAAGTAATTTTTACCGCGAAGAAGCGGGCGTGTTAATCATGCCCTGCCTCCTTCGCGGTTAATTTTTATGTCAGTACGTAATTTTGTTTCCGCCCGCATTCGCATTTTGCAGATCAGTCTGATCGTAGCGGTCAGTCTAGTTTCATTTGCCACACTGACCTTGCCTGTGAGTCTACGTTCCACCAGCCAATCATTGACCGTGGGAGATGTGGCGCAGATCACCCTCAAAGCCCCTAGAGATATTGAATATGTAAGCGAGATCCGCACCGAAGAAGCGCGTAAAGCCGCTGAGAGTGCAGTGCAGCCCGTTTACAGTTCACCAGACCCTGCCATTGCGCGCCAGCAAATTGAGCGGTTGCGCACAACCATGCAATACATCACATCAATCCGAAGCAATGCTGATTTCACCCCAGATGAAAGAAAATCCAATCTCGTTGCTTTGAGCGATGTCCGCTTGCAGCTTGAGACCATAGATTACGTTCTTGGTATTTCCGATTCCCGTTGGGATATTGTTCAAGCTGAAGCTCTGCGGGTTTTAGAACAAGTAATGCGCCGTGCGATTTATGAAGACAAAGTGGAATCCACACAGTCGAGCATCTCTTCCTCTGTCAGCCTCACATTGAATGAACAGCAAGCTGCGCTCGTCACGGAACTCGTGGCGGCTTTTATTGTCCCGAACAGTTTTTTTAGCGAAGACCTTACCACTGCTGCACAACAAGCCGCACGCGATGGGCTTAAGCCAATTGTGCAAACCTACAAAACAGGCGAGACGATTGTCCCAGCAGGGGAGATCATCACTCCCGCAGATGTAGAAGCCTTTGAACAACTTGGGATGATTCGTCCTGGCCAGCGCTGGGAAGATATGCTTGGCGCAGCCGCGATCATCTTGCTTTCTGCTGCGTTGGTTCCACTGTATTTTTATCGTCGCAAACGATTGGCTGTGATGAATGATCCACGCAGCTTGCTTGTGATTGCTTTGATCTTTTCCGCGTTTTTGATTGGCGCCCGCCTTTTCTCTGACCGCACTCTTGCACCGTATGGGTATCCTGTGCAGGCAGCGGGATTGTTACTTGCTACTTTATTTGGCCTTGAGGTTGGACTCGTCATTTCGATTCCGCTTTGTTTGTTGGCGGCGTATGGACTATCAAACACATTTGACCTTGCTCCATATTATCTGCTCTCATCGCTGATCGGTTTGCTTGCATTAGGTCCAGCACGTCGCTTTTGGGGATTCCTCCGCGCAGGCATTGCCATTACGCTTTCGGGTGTGGTGATTCTTGTTGCTTATCGTTTGCCATTCTTTCCACCTGATTTACTTGGCACGATCCAATTCCTGGGCATTGTCGCTTTTTCTGGCTTTGCTGCTGCAAGTATCACGTTATTGCTTCAATATCTTTTCGCACAATTGCTTGGGCTTACTACATCCCTCCAATTACTCGATATATCGCGCCCCGATTCTCCGTTGCTGCAATTTTTCCTCCGCAGCGCGCCAGGGACATATCAGCACAGCTTGCAAGTAGCCAACCTTGCCGAACAAGCTGCTGAAAAGATCGGCGCTGATCCATTGCTTACCCGCGTAGGAGCACAATTCCATGATATTGGAAAAGCTCTCAACCCTACTTTCTTTATTGAGAATCAAATCCCTGGCAGCGTTAACACGCATCAAGATGCAAACCCTGAAGAAGTCGCCGCTACCATCATCCGCCATGTGACCGATGGCGTCCAGCTTGCCAAAAAGCACCGCCTTCCGCGCCGCTTGCATGACTTTATCCTCGAACATCACGGCACGCTCATTACGCGCTATCAATATACTCAGGCAATGGAAGCAGCCAATAACGATGTAACCAAAGTGGATATTGAAAAATTCCGCTACCCTGGGCCGCGCCCCGCTTCACGCGAATCCGCTTTGCTGATGCTTGCTGATGCCACTGAAGCTCGTGCTCGCGCGGAACGCCCCGCCACGGATGATGATCTGCGCAAGCTTGTTCAAAGCGTGATCAGCACTGTACAAAAATTCAATCAACTTGATGACACCTTATTAACTCTACGTGACCTTAACCTCATCACAGAATCCTTCGTCACAACACTGCGCGGCATCTATCATCCCCGCATTCAATATCCCAATGCCAAAGTGCCAGATCAGGATTCAACCATGCTATCTGCGAGAAAAGAAAAATGATAAACATAGACAATCAACAGGATTTTTTGGAATCAGCCCTGCTCGAACGGGCCGCCCGCCTCACTCTTGAACTTGAACCTGATTCTGCGGATGCAGACATTACCATCGTCCTGACAGATGATGCACAACTGCACGAACTGAATCGTGATTTTCTCGGTGTGGACGCACCCACCGATGTGCTCTCCTTTCCCGCTGATGAATCAGACCCCGAAACAGGTGCAACATACCTGGGTGACATTCTTATTTCCGTTCCCCGCGCCACTCAGCAAGCACAAGCCGCTGGCCATCCCGTGGAAGCGGAAGTGCAGTTGCTCGTTGTCCATGGCGTTTTGCATTTACTTGGGCATGACCATGCCGAGGTGGAAGAAAAAGCCCGTATGTGGGCAGAGCAAGCTAAGGTTTTGGAAAGACTCGGCCTCGGTTATGTCAAAATTCAAGATGGGGAGCATGAGTGAAAGATTTTTTTTTGTCCCGTCTTCATTCGTTTCGTTATGCCTTTCATGGATGGTTTTATGTTTTACGAACCCAACGCAACGCATGGATTCATAGCGCCATCGCAACTGCAGTTTTTATTGTAGGCCTTTGGTTGCAAATCCCTCCGCGTGACTGGGCAGTTATCATTCTGACTGCTGCGCTGGTATTCAGCGCTGAATTTCTCAATACCTCCATCGAAGCCGTAGTGGATCTTGCCAGCCCAGATAAACACCCGCTTGCCAAAATAGGGAAGGATGTTGGGGCGGCGGCTGTTCTTGTTTCGGCTCTTGCTGCTATTCTTATTGGCATCCTCCTCCTAGGTCCGCCTCTCTTGCAAAAACTAACCACCCTGTTCGCTGCAAACTAATCTCTTATTACAAATATCTCACACAGGAGTCTTCCCATGTCTTTATCTTTCAAGTTCGGCACAGTCGGTTCACCATCAGGCACGCCCAAGAAGCCAGGCGGTTCGGTGGGCGCGATTGAGTTCAGCAAATCCATTGGATTGGATGCATTGGAGTTGGGCTGGGTGCAATCCGTCCGCGTGACCGAAGTGACTTGTGCTTCGATCAAAGCCGCAAGTGAAGCCCAGTCTGTTGCTTTGAGTGTGCACGCGCCCTACTTTATTAATTTGAATGCTACTGCGGAAGAATGGCCCAAGTCTCGCAAGCGCTTAATGGATGCGGCGCATTACGGTTACCTCGCTGGCGCAACGGACATTGTCTTTCACCCAGGTTCGTATTTTGGCAACGACCCTGCTGACGTGTTGAAGATCGCCATCCCACGCTTGAAAGGCTGCGTGGATGAATTAAAGAAGAATGGCGACATGGTCATCATCCGCCCTGAGACGATGGGCAAATCGGCTATGCTCGGCTCCATTGAAGATGCCCTTGCCATGAGCGCAGCGATGGACATGGTGCAGCCCTGTATCGACTTTGCCCACATGCACGCTCGTCCTGGTGATGGCTCGATGAACACCTACGAAGAGTGGTCAAAATTTTTGGAGAAGTATAAAAAGGCTTTGGGGGCAAAGGCACTGAAAAACTTACACATTCATCTCTCCGGTATCGAGTATGGCGATAAAGGCGAAAAGAAACATCTTCCCCTCTCCGAAGCAGACCTGGACTTAAAAGCCCTCTTCAAAGCCTTAAATGACTTCGGCTGTGCTGGCCGCATAATGTGCGAAAGCCCCATCATGGAAGAAGATGCCTTGAACATGAAAAAGGCGTGGATGAAGGTGAGTGGGGAAAAGTAAGAAGTAAAAAGAGAGAAGAAAAGAGCGCGGACAAATTTGTCTGCGCTCTTTTTGATTAACACCCTTTTTATCTGTGTCTATCTGTGGTTAAGAATCAGCGTAGATTCGGCCTATAGTCTGGCGACCAGCCCAAAGTCGGAGGGGAGAAGCGAGAACATATGGGCGTCATAAATTGCAGTGCCCACCGTCATTCTGTTGAGCAAAATCCCTTCGTAATGGGCGCCGATCTTTTCAGCAACACACTTACTTGCTTTGTTCCCAACCGCAATGACAATTTCTGCGCGGATTAGATTTACTTTTTCAAATGCAAACTTCGCGATCAGATTCGCGGCGCGCCCAGCAATGCCTCTGCCGTGATGTGATGTCCGCACCCAGTAGCCTAGGTTACAAAATTTGTAGACGGGGTGAATGTGACTCAACCCGCACCCGCCGAGAAATTCGTCCGTCTTTGCGTCTGTGATCGCAAAAGAATACAAGCTTCCATTTGACCAGTGCGCGCGCGTGATAGCAACAAAATTGCGTGCTGTTTCCAACGTATATTTTTCATTTGCCCAAGACATCCACGGAGTGAGTTCAGGTAAAGATGATTGCACTGCCTGATGCAGGTCTGATTCATCCCCAAAATCAAAAGCGCGGACTGTGACGATACCATCTGTAAATTTTTTGAATGGAAACATATTCCCTCACCATTTCACCACGGAGCTTTTTCTCATTGAAACCTGTGGTGAGAAAAATTAAACAAAAAAGAGACACATGTTCACCGAGTAATTCATCTCTGTGTTCTGTGTCTCCTTTGGATTTCGTTGAATAAGCTATGAAATGTATTCTCTCAAACTATGTTCCACAGCATACGCGGCGGCTTCTGCGCGGTTGTTCACGCTTAGCTTGGAGAGAATGCTCGAAACATAATTGCGGACCGTGCCTTCACCGAGGAACAAGCTCTTGGCGATCTCACGATTGGTTTTGCCTTCAGAGACCAGCAGCAGCACATGCTTTTCCTGCTGGCTCAAATGGGCGAAAGCCGAAGCTTCCTCTTCTTTGACGGCGCGGCGTACTTCCTGAAATACGCGTTGGGTTACGGCGGGGTCGAGCAATGCTTCGCCGCGTCCAACGGATTCAATCGCCTTCACCAGATCCTCGCTGCCGATCTGCTTGAGGATATATCCCGAAGCTCCTGCACGGATCGCAGAGAACAACATCTCATCTTCCGCATAGGAAGTGAGCATGATTACTTTTGTGTTGGGGAATTGCGCCACGATCTGCTCGCAAGCCTCGATTCCCGATGTGCCGGGCAGGCGAATATCCATCACCACGACATCAGGTTTCAGGGCCGCTGTTTGCTCCAGCGCCTCGCGTGCCGAACCGGCTTCTCCAACCACATCGAACTGCGGGTGGCGGTCTAACAAGGATTTCAAGCCGAGCCGCACCACCTCGTGATCATCTACCAGGATAATTCGTTGCTTTTTCATGTGCCTATTTTACCTCAGGAATATGCAAAAAACGGGCAAAATTCACTGTTTTTGCGCGTTTTTCAGCGTTAGCATATGCTCTTCAATGTGAGCCAAATTCCGCTCCACCCAGAGTTGTAAAGTCAACTCGCCGCCTATTGCCTCATGCCTGCTTTCTCGCGACCATGCCTCACGTGGAATGGACTCTAGAGTTTTGCATAGATTTTCAATGCTATGCTGAAATTCATCCAAAATTCCCGCTAGAGGTTCATTTTTGTTGTAATGTTCTGCCATCCATGCATCCGCGTCAAAATTTTTGAACACGGGATTTTCATCATTTAGCGTTTTATAAATGCGCTCACCATACACCATTTTGTCTACATCTCGCGTATGTGATGCGAGTTGATGCGCTGTCCATTCACCATCCACTTTGGTGAACGGGTCACTAAAGGTTTCACAAGCCGCACGGAATTCATGTATCACCTCTCCCAGCCGTGCGATCAACTTTACGCGGTATTCGAGTAATTCCTTCATTTCGCCTCCAGCAATAAAAATATCTGTTTCACCACATCTGCGGAATTTTCAACTGCGATTACCCGCACCCCATGTGGACTTAATTCCTTATCTGCCTGAATGGATAGCTCTGCCAGCCCAGCCTTGCTCGCGAAATAAGCCCCCGCCTCTTTTCCCGCGCCTTCGCTTGCTCCTACTACGAGATTCAGAATCACCCCGCCGCCTTTTGCTGTCATCACCCGCCCTACAGACTGGGTCATCAGAAACGCGCCCGTCAAGTTCACATCCAAAGTGCGATGCCAGTCCCATTCATCCATCTTCAAAAGAGAACCGTGAGGTTCCACCGCTGCATGGTTGACGAGAATATCAATACGGCCAAAATCATCTTCCACGCTGTTTACAACCGCTTGCACGCCGACTTTCTTGGCAATATCTTCAACGTAGGCTCTGGCTTTTCCGCCACGAGAAATAATTCCATCTACAACTTCTTCCACATTGATGGGGGAGATGTCATTTGCAGCCACGAACGCACCATGCTCTGCAAATGCTTCTGCCAGCGCCCGCCCTGCACCTTTCCCTGCGCCCGTAATTAATACAACTTTATTTTCAAATTTATTCATCTACTTTTCCTGACGCCTGATAATTTATTCACACATCGGTATCGTATCCGAGTTGGTATTCGCATTCAAAGGCAACCCAAAATAGGGAGATGGGTCATACGTATTATTGATGTCCAGCTCGTTCTTGTATTTTCCAAAGCCGTCATCTTTCACTACTGAAATATGCAAATGCACACCTACAGGGTTGTTTGGGTCGCCAGAGTAATTTCCCTGATATCCGAGCAATGTACCAGCTTCCACGTAGACTTCTTTCGTGCCAGCTGGAAATTCAGAAGAGACAAATGAATTTCCTTGCGGGTCAGCCATGTGAGTATAGTACACCCAAATCTGGCGGGAGGGTTCCAATGGGTCTTCCGACACGCGGATAATGACAGTGGATATCCAATCTGCTTCACGAGTGAGGTAACCGGGGTAAGCGGCTACGATGGGCGTCACACCGACATCCGTCCCTGAGAAAATATCTATTCCGGCGTGGCGGTGACCGGGGCGGAAAGAGTCGTCCCAGATATACCCGATCAAACCGTTTGTGGGGAAGCTGAATGGCGCCAAGCCGCACTTCGTTCCTGAAGTCATCATCAATTCTGGGCGTGAGGATTTGTCACGAAACCAATCCGCTACTTGGGCGGTGCGGGCATTCTTTCCATAGTTGTAGTACAGGTAAATCCCTGTTGCTGCGATGGCTACAACAGGGATGGCGAGTAGAAAAAGTTTTTTGGGCATTTAAAAGATTATACCCACGAATTTTCTTATAAAAAACCAATTTGACGTTATTCATTTTCTTATACTTCCGATTTAACATTACAGCATTGACATCAATCAATAAGGAGATATAAAAAATGACACTCTATTATCAACCCTATCCATTCCGTCGTGTGGCCCGCCATTTTGCCGAGCAGCCCCGCCAGCGTTCCTTGGGCGTAAATATCCGTGAAGAAGATGAAGCCTACGTTCTTTCGGCGCTTGTGCCTGGCTTGAAAGCTGAAGACTTGAACATCCAAATTCTTGAGGATGTAGTCAGCATTGAAGGCGAGTACAAGGCAGAGGAAGCGGAATTTCTGTTGAATGAACTTCCTGGTGGTGCTTTCCGTCGCACCCTGCGCCTTCCCAACGAAGTGAATGCTGAAAAGGTCGAGGCGAAGATCGCAGATGGCATCCTCACCCTCACTTTGCCAAAAGCAGAGTCTGCCCGCCCGAAGAAGATCAAAGTCGTTGTTCATTAATCGGTAGAAAAAGTTTATAGTAAACAGAAACAGGAAGCAGGTCACGCATGAAGCGCGGCCTGCTTTTTTGTTGGTTTGGAAAATCAGGCAGTGTAGAATGCCCGCGGTGGGTATAATTCAGCCATTCTTATTTTTGGAGAAAACCTGTGCGTGTTAAATCGATCTTCATTGTGGCGTTAACTCTAGCCATATTAACTGCCTGTGGCGGACAAACCTCCACGGAAATTCCAGCCCCTACGGTTGTGCCAACGCATACCCCGTTGCCCACAGCCACTATGATCCCCACCCCGTCTACCCCGTTAGCAATTCTTGTGCTGCCCGCGGATATGGATCAGGAGTCATCTGACCTTTATCAAAAAACCGTTTACGACCTTGCCCAGCAATCTGGCTTTCGCTTTCAGGTTCGCAATACTCTTACTTCTGCCGATCTCACCGACCCAACTTTGAAAGTGGTCATCGCTTTACCGCCCGATCCAGGCATTGCTTCGTATATTTCAGCAGCTCCCAATGTACAATTCCTAGCAGTCAATATTCCTAACTTGACAGCAGGTGGAAATTTGAGCGTTCTTTCACCTGACACACAAGTAGACCTACCTGCTTTTATGGCAGGGTACACAGCCGCCATGTTGACCGAGGAATATCATATCGGCATGTTATATCCGCAAGGGGATGCTGAAGCTCAACGTGCGGCGGTGGCTTTCAATAATGGCATGAAATATTATTGTGGTTTGTGCAAAAGAATTTACTTTACCAATACCGAATATCCAACCTTTTTGGATATCCCCGCAGATGAAGACCCCTCAAAGTATGGCGGTTACGCAAACTTGCTCATCAACGACCGCGATGTGGACGCCTTGTATATTTACCCATCCCTCGCCAGCGATGACTTGTTGACTTACATTGGTACACAAGGTGTGCTCTTGTTTGGAAACTCCATGCCTGAGCCGCGCCCCGGCGGTTGGGTGATGACCGTCAGCCCTGATACTGTCAAAGCGATACAAATTGCCTGGCCGAACTTAAGCACTGGGCAGGGCGGAATCAACGTTCAATCTCCGCTTGGGCTTGCAGACGTGGATCCAAGCCTGCTCCCACCCGGAAAATTAGCTCTCGTCCAAGAAACCTTGAACAATCTGGTTGCTGGGCGCATTCTGACACAAAACCCATAAATAAAAAGGACGGGCTTGAAAAGCCCGTCCTTTTTATTTGAAAATTACTACGCATACAATTGCGGTGATTGTCGCACCAGCCATGCCATAGATTTGATCAGCAATGCCATTGGGCTGATGGGGGTGGAGAGAAATTCGTCCGCGCCTGCGTACAGGTATTCGGAGATCTCTGCCATATTTCCTTTGGGTGCAAGTAATAGAATGGTCCCGCTAGTAGTGCTGCGGAGCTCACGGCAAAGGTTGATGCGCTCAAGGCGGGACAGGTTAAGGTCAAGCACAATGAGGGTAGGAGCCAGCAAGCGTGAAGTCTGTATGGCGCTATCTATCGAGGTCTCGCTAACAACATAGCAGTTCTTTTGCTCGAACAAGGCTTCCCATACAATGATCATTTCTGTATCCTGCGAGATAATCAAGACTGTGTTCGTTTCATTGGGCTGTGAGGTGGATTTCCAGGCAACCATCTTGTACTTCCTTTCTCTATGTATATTATGTGTTCGGAGGTACTAAAAGTGGTAGTGACCCTCTGGTACTATTTTTTGAAAACATACTTGACGTGGCTTTGATTCGCATGATAAACTTTCAATCGCTTGAAGAAAAAAATCTAATGAAAGGAGGCGCACGCCCAATGAAGATGAACAAGTTTTACATTCTCCTCTCTCTCACCGGCAAAGCTGGTGGTGTTGATTCTTGCAGTGCGCCTGCCCTCCGTTAGACTGTACTAGTTGTCTTACGGCCACGGCGTCACTGCGACCCGTGGCCGTTTTTTATTTCCCCGCATGGCGGCCATGGGTTAATAGACCTGTGGCCGTTTTTTATTGTTAGTAAGGGCGATGACTTGCTAGGGTTGGTGCAGATACTCTGCACGATCCTATTGGCCGCTCTTACATGAGTGTCTCCGCGAGCGCGGAGTTAAGTGAGGTAATCATGTTGAACATTCAAACCCAGTTGTTTGAAGCGAAGGATGTTAGTTTCGGTCCTATTGACTATGAAACGCATCCCGAAATCGAATCCAAATGGACTCATGATGCTGACTTCATGCGTCTAATGGAGTTGAAACCTGTCCGCCCGCTTTCCCCAACGGTGGTGAAGAAACAATATGAAGCCATCGAAAAGGAAATGGAAGAGCAGAAGAACCTGTTCTATTTCACCATCCGTGCCCGCGAAGATGGCCGTTTTATCGGCAAGGCACTCGTGGAGTGGGTGGATTGGGCAGGTGGCAACGGCTTTATCCGTATCGGTATTGGCGCGGCAGAAGACAGACGCAAAGGGTATGGCTCACAAGCATTGAGCATGTTATTGCGCTACGCTTTTGGTGAATTGAACCTGTACCGTGTCACTGCGGTGACACCTGCCTACAACGAAGGTGCGATCCGCTTCTTCCAGAAGTTTGGTTTTGTGGAAGAAGTTCGCAGGCGCAAAGCCATACATCGTGATGGAGAATTTTGGGATCTCGTCTCTTTCGGTTTGTTAAATTCCGAGTGGCGAGAGCAGGCGTCGGCGTAGGCGGATGCGATGAAAGATCTTTATCGCGGAACCCTCGTCCGACTATGTTCCGAAACGCCTGAGACTTTGGCTAAATCACTCATTGGCTGGGATCGTGATTCAGAAGCGCGCCGCCTTGGCGGTATGGCGCCTATGCAATTGTGGTCTGAGAAAAAGCTCAAGGAGATCGTTGAAGGAAAAGAAAATAATCAGGAATACAGTTATCGTTTTGCGATCCGCACCCTTGCCGAAGACAAACTGATTGGTACCACCTCGCTATGGATCCAGGATTGGAATCATAGCGAGGCATGGTTCGGCATTTTTATTGGCGATCGGGATTTTTGGGATAAGGGGTATGGCACCGATACGACACGCCTCGTTGTGCAATACGGATTTTGTGAACTGAATCTGCGGCGCATTTCACTTGGATTGCACTCTTACAATGACCGCGCCTTGAAATCATATTTGAAGGCTGGGTTTCAATTGGAAGGAAGGATTCGCGGTGAAGGCTTGCGCGATGGTGTTCGATTTGACGGCCTGTGCATGGGCTTGCTGCGTGAGGAATGGAAGGAAATGGAATCATGACGACACAGGCTCAAGAAACGCTTCTTGACTCAAGCCTCAACTTGCGTGCCACCAAATGGGTAGACGTAAACGCTGTAGCACAGCTCATCTACGATGTTTGTGAAGCTGATGGAGACACAACCGTTGCTGTTACGCCTGAAGAATTGAAAAGCCAATGGCAAAGTTTAGGTTTCAATCCTGAGACCGATACCTGCGTGGTCGAAACCAGAGATGGACACATTGTCGGCTATGGCGAGTTCATCAATGAGAAGGGTCATGCTCATTTAGGCAGCGATGTGTATGTGCATCACCAATACGATAGAGAGATCATTCTTGCTGCATTGATGAGCTTTGTGGAAGACCGTGCCCGCGCGGAAATGAAACTCGCTGCGCCTGATGTACGTGTCTTCATCCGCAGCACGATGGACGGCAAGGATGAAGCTGCAAAAAAATTACATAAAGCTACAGGGTATGAGCCAGTACGCTTCAATTGGCGAATGGAAATTAAATTACAGGAAGCGCCTCCCACACCTATTTGGCCTGAAGGCATTGAGCTACGTCCATTTGTTCGGGCTGAGTACTCTTTAATAGTGATGAGCGCTGTTAATGAGGCCTTTCGTGATCACTGGGGCAGTCACGACACATCCTTTGAGGATTGGGAGCGTCATCGGTTTGGGCAAGCCGACTTTGATCCGTCCCTTTGGATGATCGCGTGGGATGGTACGGAAGTGGCAGGGTTTTCTCTCAACCGTTACCGTATGGGCATTGGCTGGGTAAGCACGTTAGGTGTCCGTCGTCCGTGGCGCAAAAAGGGACTTGGGCTGGCTTTGCTCCAACATTCCTTTGGTGTGTTCTATTGGCGCGGGATGAAAACTATCGGCTTGGGTGTGGATGCCTCCAACCCGACAGGGGCGACCCGTCTCTACCTTGGCGCGGGCATGTATGTGGCGAGTGAGTTCATCACCTACGATAAAGTGCTTCGTACAGGCTCAGATTTGGGAGAATGACCTGCTTTTTACCGCTTTTTAGCCCTTGAAAACGCAGATAACCAAGATTTGGGCTCTTTTTTTCAAAAGTTGATTCGCATGGTACGTGAAATCAGTGTAGAATCAAAGAATATCAGCAACTCCATGAAAGGATACTACCTATGAATCTGCGTTGTATCTACTGCCAGACCCCGTTCACCCTCAGCCGCACTGAAATGCTCACTGCGATTGTCAGCATGAACGAAAGACACCAGAATCACTACGACGCGCATTGCCCACGCTGCCGTCGTGCCAATTCCATTTCCCGTCAGCGAATGGAGTTGTTTTACCCCAACTGGCAGGATGCGGCTAAACAGCAGGCTTCTGCGCCAGCCTCGCCACCACCGACTCCTGCATCTGCTGCGCTGAAGACGGAGCCTATTTCTAAGGCGAAGAAGGCAGAGGTTGCCAAGGCAGTTGCAAAGAAGAAGGCTCCTGCTGCCGCAGCAAAGAAACCCGCCGCCAAGAAAACTTCTTCAGAGAAGCCAGCCGCGAAGAAAGACTCTGCAAAAGGCAAGAAGAAGTAACAAAGTGCACAGTAATATAAAGCTGTAGAGTTCTTAGTCTTTTATTGTTAATTTCCCTATAGCTGCAAAGAAGTAGTTTTGAATTTTATGCAAAGCCGAGAAGACCAACATCTTTAAGGCTTTGTACTTTTAAAGGACTGGGTATGAGCATTCACGCAGTATTTTTTGACTTTGGTGGTGTCATTCAGCGCACTGAATTTCAGGCTCCACGCCAACATTTGGGCGAGCGTTTCGGCATGGACTATGACGACATTGATAAGCTCGTCTTTGGGAGCGAATCTGCGCGCAAGGCTTCGGTGGGAGAGATCACTGAAGATGCGCATTGGTCCAATGTGTTGACACGGCTCAAACGCCCTGCTGCTGAGATGAATGCCATTAAGGGTGAATTCTTTGGTGGCGATGTGGTTGACCATACACTGGTGGAATTCATCCGCTCACTGCGTGGAAAGTTTCATGTAGGGCTCATTTCCAATGCGTGGGGCGGAATGCGTGCGCATCTCGAACGCGAAAAGCTGATAGACCTTTTTGATACGGTGGTTATTTCTGCAGAGGTTCAGGTGATGAAGCCTGAAGCGAAGATCTATTCTATTGCGTTGGAGCAGGCCAAAGTTAAGGCGGAAGAAGCGGTTTTTGTCGATGATGTGCAGGATAATATTGATGCGTGTCAAAAAGTTGGTATGAAGGGCGTTTTGTTTAATGATCCACAAAAGGCCATGGAAGAATTGAGAAAATTATTGAAGATCAAATGAAATATCTGGAACGGGGGATTTCCTTTGATCGTTGAAAGTGTAGAAACCATGAATACAAAAAATAAATCTGAACTATTTATACGTGACCTCGGCAATGGATTGATCCTGCGCCGCGCTTCGGCAGAGGATGCGGAAGGACTTGCGGATATCAATGGCCGCATGCACAGTGACGATGGCCCTGACAAGCCTGATCGTTATATCGCATCATGGGTACGAGATTTGGCTTCTCGTCCTCACCCGACTTTTAATTCGGGCGATTTCACTATCGTTGAGGAAACCGCCACTGGGCGAATCGTCTCAACCTTATGTTCCATCCCGCAGACCTGGGCGTTTGATGGAATTGAATTTGGCGTGGGGCGGCCTGAGTTGGTGTGCACACTGCCTGAATTTCGTAGGCGTGGACTCGTCCGCACACAGATGGAGGAAGTCCACAAGTGGAGCGATGAACGCGGCGACCTTGTGCAAGTGATCACAGGGATTCCTAATTACTATCGTCAGTTCGGGTATGAAATGGCGTTGAACCTTGTTGGCCGCCGTCTTGGGTATGAATCTCATGTTCCAAAATTAAAGGAAGGAGAAGCAGAGCCTTTCGTTATTCGTCTAGCTGAAGAAAAAGATGTTGACTTCATTTTTCACCTGTACGAAGAAGCGCAGAAAAGATATGCAATTAGCTGCAAGCGTACGCTTGAGATCATCAAATATGAATTTAACGGCCAGAGCGGCGATAGCGTCAACAAATTTGAGATGTTGATCATTGAAGATAAGAATGGCAAGCCGGTTGGCTATTTCCAGCATCCCTCAATGCTTTGGTTTGATGGTTTGTATGCCATCATGTACGAGCTTGTAAAAGGTGTTTCGTTCTTGGAGGTTTCGCCGAGTGTGGCCAGGTATTTGTGGGCGAAAGGCGGCGAGTATGCTGCGCGCGATTCTCATACTCGTTTTTCATGGGGCTTCACCCTTGGAGACCATCACCCCGCTTATGAAGCCATGGACGATAAGCTCCCCGCAAACCGTAAACCCTACGCCTTTTATATCCGTGTGCCGAATTTGCCAGCATTCCTCAATCGGGTTAAGCCTGCTTTAGAGAAGAGATTGGCGGAGTCTATTGCAGTCGGATATACGGGTGAGTTGAAGATCAGTTTTTATGCCAACGGCTTGCGCATGGTCTTCGAGCAAGGCAGGATCACAGCGATAGACACGTTCAAACCATCCCCAGACATTAACGCGGATGCCAGCTTCCCTGACCTGACCTTTCTGCACATACTCTTTGGTCACCGTAGTTTGGATGAATTAAGCCATGCCTTTACTGATTGCTATTGGGAGAATAATACTGCGCGGGTATTGCTGAATGCCCTGTTCCCAAAACGTCTTTCGGATGTGTATGCGCTAAGTTAGTGTTTGTCAGCTTTCACCATGGAGAATACAAAGTTTACAGTCTAAACTTCGTAGATTTGTGTTCTCTGTGGTGATTTTATAAATAATCACGAGGAAGAATATGCCAAATTTAAAGGTAGATGCAACAAAGGTGTATTTTTTTATTGAGTTTGCCGCCTCAGCTTTTTTCACAATGATGTTTGTGACAATGTCATTGTACGAGGCCACCGTGGCTGGGCTAACGCCTTTTCAATTAGTGCTCGTCGGCACTACGTTGGAAGTCTCGGCATTTTTGTTTGAAATTCCCACAGGTGTGGTTGCAGATGTTTATTCCCGCCGACTTTCCATCATCATCGGTTATGTATTGATGGGAGTTGGCTTTCTGGTGGAGGGATTTTTCCCAGCGTTTCTGCCGATTTTATTGGCTCAAGTTATTTGGGGGCTTGGCTACACATTTACAAGCGGAGCAACTCAAGCCTGGATATCAGATGAAGTTGGCGAAGAAAAAGCCAACCAACTTTTCCTGCGCGCTACGAGTGTGGGTCTGGTCGCTTCTTTATTAGGGATGGGGTTTGCCATGCTTATCGGTGCAAACAATGTGGCTCTGCCTATTCAATTCGGAGCTAGTGGCGTATTGCTGATGGGTGTGGTGTTGATCTTCATCATGCCTGAAACTGGTTTTACGCCAACTCCAAAAGAAGACCGTAACAACTGGCAGCACATGTGGCACACTTTTAATGAAGGGTTGAAATCCGTTCGCGCTCGTCCGCGTTTGATCACAGTGCTGGGCGTTGGCTTTTTCTACGGGTTGTATAGCGAAGGTTTTGACCGTCTTTGGGTAAAACATCTACTCGACCATTTTGAGATACCTGTTATTTTTGGAAACAATCAATTGGCATTCTTTGCCGTTCTTCGTTTGGCGGGCACGGTGTTAACCATTTTTGCTGTCCGATATATGGAGAAGCGTGTGGATTCCAATAGCTCACTGGCGATTGGGCGGATCATGCTGGTCGTAACAGGATTAATAATTGCAGCGATGCTCGGCTTTGCATTGTCCCCGCTTCTTTTCTTGACCTTGGGCCTGTATCTCACCATCGACATTTTACGCAGCATTCGCGACCCGCTGACAACGGCTTGGGTGAATCAAAAGCTTGACTCGCAGACCCGTGCCACAGTTCACTCGATGACGGGGCAGGTGGATGCGATTGGACAGATGGCAGGCGGACCAAGCGTGGCATTGGTTGCACGCTTTGCTTCGGTGGTGGCGGCTATTACCACGTCTGCGCTGCTGCTCGCGCCAGCCATGTTCCTAGTAAACAGAGCCAACTCCCAGTCTGAAAAAGAGGCGAGTGTTGTAGAGGAGAGTCCTGCGGCTGTATAGTCCGTCTTCTCGCTAGTTATTTTTTCAATACCCAAACAAGAGTGATAGGAAGTTTAATTGACGCTTTATGAAGTTTGCATGTATAATTTTCCAACCTATCCCTATTTAGGGTAAGTAGAGGACATATGGCCCTGCGTGGAAATTTACGCGATTTTACAATTACTCAACTTCTGAACCTGATTAACCTAGCCAGCAAGACTGGTACTTTGGTTGTGGACGGGGCATCGGAGCAGGCCTTTATTTCATTCCGCGAGGGGAAGCTGGCGTATGCCCGCGTAGGCAAGGAAGATGGAAGCTTGGCTGCCGTCCTTCACAAGGCGAATAAGATCAATGCCAACCAATACCGTGCGATCGCTGACCGTGCCGGCCAGATGACGGATAAGGAATTGGGGTTGCTTCTTATTAATGCAGGTTATGTTACGCAGGAAGATATCCTGCTAAACTTGCAGGGATATTTCACCGATGTGGTTCGCAGGCTGTTTACGTGGGTGGAAGGCATCTTTCGTTTTGAGAATGAGATGCTCCCGCCAGATGACCGCATCAATGTAAAACTTGATCTTGAGAATATTATTATCGAAGGTTCACGTCAATTGCGTGAGCTTGAACAATTGAAAGATGAAATCCCTAGTTTGGATATGGCGCTGAAGTTCACGGAACGTCCGCTGACCAATGTGAATTTGAGTGTGGATGAATGGAAAGTTGTAAAATTCGTGGACCCGAAGAATACCATGCGTCAGATCGCGGGCACGAATAAATTGACCGAAATTGAAGTTCGTAGAATTGTATATGGTCTTTTGCAGGCTGGTTTGGTGGAATTAGTACGCCCCACGGGTGTTCCTACTCCACCGAACCCGAAGATGTTCCCAACACCAGACAAAGAAGAACAGAAATCATTGATCAACAAACTGATCGGCCGCATTCGCACGATGTAATGCAAATAAGGTCAGAAGGATAAAGAACTATGCAAACGGTCAAAATGGTAGTGACAGGCCCATTCAGCGCTGGCAAGACTCAATTCATTCAATCTGTGAGTGAAATTGACGTTGTTGCCACGGAGCGCAGGATCTCTTCAGATGAAGAGCGTACAGTAAAATCCGCCACCACGGTTGCGATGGACTTCGGCCGCATCACAGTGGATGAGGATCTGGTGCTTTATCTGTTTGGTACACCCGGACAGAAACGCTTTGACTTCATGTGGGAGATTCTCTCCGAGGGTATGTTAGGTTTTATTGTTATGGTTGATAGCACCCGCCCTGAAACCTTCCGCGAAGCGCGTTCCATTCTTGAAACCTTCCGCGCCTATGCCCCAACTCCTTTTGTGGTTGCTGCGAACAAGCAGGATATGGAAGATTCCTGGGAGCTTGAGGATGTACGTCACGCTTTGCGGCTTGATAAGAATACGAAATTGCTACCCTGTGTAGCAACTGAACGTGATACCGTAAAGACGGTATTACTTGAGTTGTTATACAGCATCCTAAACGAAATGGAATCCGGGAAATAGGAGCGGGTACTCTTTTGCTGTGTCATCAATTACGACTGATCAGGGAATTGTTCATTACGAGGTATACGGGCGAGGACGCCCGGTAATCCTTTTACACGGATGGCTTGGTTCATGGGGGTTATGGCAGGAAACTATGGCGTATCTCGGTGCGTTTTACCGCACCTATGCTTTGG
This sequence comes from Anaerolineales bacterium, assembly GCA_046328875.1. Classification (GTDB taxonomy): domain Bacteria; phylum Chloroflexota; class Anaerolineae; order Anaerolineales; family Villigracilaceae; genus Villigracilis. The sequence continues at coordinate 222,064 of JAXLVS010000001.1, forward strand.
ATTTTTGGGGCTTTGGGGAATCCGGTAAAAAACGCGAAACGTACGCCGTTTCAGATTTTGTCAGTTTAGTTGATCAATTTATGGAACAGTTGGGCATTGTCCATGCGCCGCTTGTAGGGCATAGCATGGGTGGCACGGTTAGCCTTTCTGTTGCGATTAAGTATCCCGAACGGGTAAGCAAAGTGGCTGTCGTCGGTTCACCAATGGTCGGCTCATCACTGGCACCGTTGTTGAAGCTTGCTGGCAAACGTCCGATCGCGTTCATGTTGTTCAACATGATGGGCGTGTTCCGCACAGGGATGCGCATGTATTCTCCTTTTATTTGCAGAGATCCGCGTTTTCCAGAGATGATGGACCGCGATCTTTCCCGTACGACAGTTGAGTCTTTCCTGCGCTCCATCGCTTCGCTTCGCCGTACAGACCTGACACCCATGCTCCCACAGATCAAAGTTCCAGCGATGGGTTTTTACGGTGATAAGGATGTCATTGTCCATCCGATGCAATGGCAGCCAATGCTTGCAGGGATTCCTCATGCCAGCATTCAGCGTTTCCCCACATCTGGACACTTCCCCATGTTGGAAGAGCCGACAGTGTTCAGCCAGAAATTGAAAGCATTCCTCGATCAAGATATTCCAACTTCATGAGCAAAGAAAACCTTTACTATCCTCAGAAAATGGGGAGAATTATTTTCCTGGGCATGGAGGAAGTGATCGGTATTAGCGGAGTAGATTCCCTCCTTCAACTTGCCGCGCTCGAAGCGCTGGTTAAAGAACGCCCAACGGCACGCGCAGATAAAACTTTCCCTTTTGAAACAGTAAGCCTCTTACAAAGTACCTTGGAGCAGAAATTTGGTCCACGAGGCGGACGCGGCTTGGCGCTGCGTGCTGGGCGGGCAACTTTCAAGTATGGCATCAAGGAATATGGGTCCATGCTTGGCCTGACGGAAATGGCCTTTCGCTTACTTCCCCTTTCTACAAAATTACATAGTGGCGCTAAGACCTTTGCGGATCTCTTCAACAAACACACCGACCAGAAAGTGCGCGTGGAGGAGCGGGAAAACCAAATTCTCTGGCATATTGAGCAATGTCCACTGTGCTGGGAGAGAAAAGCAGAAGAGCCGATCTGTCACTTGGCGGTTGGGTTGTTGCAGGAAGCCCTTTATTGGTTGAGCGGAGGCAAGGTCTTTAATGTAGAAGAAACTGCCTGTATTGCCCGCGGCGACCACGCCTGCACGATCGCGATCGACACGATACCACTTTCATAATCCGCTTGAATTTTCAGACTCAGATCAGCCGCAGAGACCGCAGCAAAAGGGTGCATCCCGCTGTGTTTTCGGCGGCAAAACTTTTTAAAGGGGTTAATAACAGTTTTGTTTTGCCTGTTTTGCGTGTATTAACCCTTACTTTGATTTATAATCCCTGATTATGCTTAAGATCATTTTGCACGCGCACAATCAGGTTACGCCGTTTTGTGAATCTGCGCGTGAGTTGCGGATCCAAAATACGCCCCTCTGGTTGCATCAACGCAATATGCTTGCGCCTTACGTAACCCGTGAGATGGAATTAAAACAAGGGGAACGTCTGCAGCCTGTACATGAGCCGACGATCGTTTATAGAGACAATCTCTTTTTTGATGAACAATATATAACTGCATTTATGGAACAGGCGATTAAAAAAAATCGCCCTGTCCGTGCTGCTTTTCGAGCAGATGACCCAGCTTTTCGTGAACATGCTCTGCCGCTTTCTACATCCTATACCCCGGCAGGGAGTTTATACCTTGCAGACTTGTGGTATTACCCGAATGGCCCAATGGCTGGTGTGGAGCCGCTGGTGATTGACATGCAAGCGCGTGAGATCGGCTATTACCATGTACCAACTTACATGGCCGACCAGAGCGGTGACCTTGTCTTTCAGGTTCCTTTGCGTGCGATGATGGCAATAGACTCATGGGTGCATGTCTTTATTGCTGATATGGTTTTCGGTCAATTTGCCACAGGTGCGCGTTATGAAAAGAAAGCGAACGATGAACTTTCTTTCAAGCTTAAGATTTTCGGCAAAGCCATTTATGAAGGTCGCCAGGTGTTGGAGTGCTCTGAGGTTGTGAAGGTTGGCAAGAACTGTGTCATTGACCCGAGCGCAGTCATTAAAGGGCCTGCGATCATTGGTGATAACGTCACTATTAATGCAGGTGCAGTGATCGACAACAGCATTATTGGAAACAACGTCAATGTTGGGCAGGGAGCACAGGTGATGCTTTCAGTGGTGGGAGATGGCGCCTTTTTGCCTTTCCGCGCTGCATTGTTTATGACCACCATGATGGAAAATAGCATGTTGGCACAAAATACCTGTCTGCAAATGTGCGTGATCGGACGTAATACATTCATCGGTTCCGGTTCCACATGGACGGATTACAACCTCATCCCTGCGCCCATCCGCGCACGAGACGGAAATGGCAAGCTCAGTATTTCCAACCGGCCGGTGATGGGGGGCTGTGTAGGGCATAACTGCCGTATTGGAGCAGGGATGATCATTTACCCCGCACGCACCATTGAATCAGACGTGGTGCTGGCGGCTTCTGCGGAACGACGTGTGATCGACCGCGATATCACTTTTGACGAAAGTGACCACCACAAATTAAAGCTGGCTCATTTACACCAAACCCCATACCACAGACATTTGAAGGCTGAGGTAGAGTCTTGGTAAATGATTGTCAAGCCTGGTCGAAACCCAAAATTGAGCATAGTTGAACCATGGATAGCTTCGCCTTCATTATTCATCCCATAGACCCCAAGCGAGATGTCAGCCGTAAATTTCCATTTTTAGGCAAGGTACTTTCAGAAAAACAGATCGACTTTTTCTCCACCTTCTTTCCCCCCGTTTATATCTCGGAGATCGAAGGAATTACCTCTCAATCTACAGGAAAGACCGTAAAAGGCTGGTTCCTTGCATGTCCGTATACTCCGAGGCGTATGATGCAGTTGCCTGAGCGTACGGTCTATAATAAAATAATTCAGACAGGCCACATGGCTGAGAAACTCGGCGCTGATATTCTTGGTCTGGGTGCCTTTACTTCGGTAGTTGGCGATGCAGGCGTAACGATTGCCAACGCTTTGGAAATCCCCGTAACTACGGGCGACTCTTTTACAGTCGCAATGGCCGTCCAAGCCATACGGGATGCCGCCAAAGTAATGGACATTAATATGGCAGATGCGACGGTCGCCATCGTAGGCGCCACAGGAGCAATAGGACGCGTCTGTTCCGCGCTGTTGGCTGGTGAGGCTGCCCGGACATTGCTTGTGGCCCGGGATGAGGCAAAACTCGAAGCCTTACGAGACAGGTTACAGGTTAAGGCGCGAAGCGAACTTGTCATCAGCACGAAGATGGATGTTTTAAAGGATGCACAGTTGATTTTAACGGTTACAAGTTCCATCCATGATGTCATCCGCCCTGAGTATTTGCAGCCGGGGAGCGTGGTTTGCGATGTGGCGCGTCCCCGTGATGTTTCTGCAATGGTGGCGGCGGTGAGAGATGATATATTAGTGATTGACGGCGGTATGGTGGATGTGCCAGGCCCCGTGGATTTCCATTTTAACTTTGGTTTTCCTGATGGAAAGGCATATGCCTGCATGGCCGAAACGATCGCCTTGGCGTTGGAAGGCCGTTTTGAAGATTACACCGTCGGCAGGGACATTACGCTGGAACGTGTGCAAGAAATTACCGCGATCTCCGAGAAACATGGGTTTCGCATGAGTGGTTTTCGCTCGTTCGAGCGTGAAGTAACCGAAGAACAAATTGAAGCCGTTCGACATAACGCCCGTATAGGGAAACGACGCGCTTAGGAGTACCGCATAAATAATGAAGCGCTTAGTAATTAATGCAACAAGCGGTAGGAGGCTCACATGAGTAATGCTCGCCTTTTGGTAGTGGAAGACGATATTGATATTGCCAACATGCTCAAGATCTACTTTACAGGTCTTCAGTATGATGTGGACGTGGCAAATCGCGGAAGGGATGCTTTGGAAAAAACAAAGCAGGTTCTGCCGCATCTGATCGTGCTGGACATTATGTTGCCCGACATTGACGGGTATGAAGTTTGCCGCACGTTGCGCACCAGTACTCGTACCAGCCATATCCCGGTCATTTTCCTTACTCAGAAAGATGAACGCAGCGACAAGCTGCAAGGTCTTGAGCTTGGCGCGGACGATTACATTACCAAGCCTTTTGATATTGAAGAATTGAAACTGCGCGTGCAGGGAGCCATCCGCCGCTCGGAACGTGAGAGCCTCACCGATCCGCGCTCTGGTTTACCTGCGGGACGTTTGATCGAAGAGCAATTGCGACGCATCATCCGTGAAGCAGAATGGGCATTGCTCGATGTTCGTATCAACAACTTTGAAGCCTTTAAAGATGTTTACGGATTTGTGGCAGGCGATGATGTAATGCGGTTTGCTGCAATGCTGATCGGCGAGGTTGTGGACGAGTTGGGAACCACCAGCGATTTTATCGGTCATGCAGGAGGCGATAATTTCATCATCATCACAACGAATGAAGCTGCACCGAATATCCGACAGAAAATAAAGGAACGCTTTGCGGCTGAAGTGCAAAGCCACTATAACTTTATTGACCGCCAGCAGGGCTTTATTCAAGCTCCGAAAGCGGAGGGTGGTGTGGAAAAAGTATCCTTTATGACCTTCTCAGCAGGGTTGGTTTCACCAAGTTTGCATTCATTTGCCGACATCCGTGAAATTACTGAACTTGCAGCTGAGGCTCGAAGACAGGATGCGGCGGCTGCCTCCACCGCATAAGTGAGGGTTCCTCATGTCTTTTGGGTTGGGAGTTAGCCTGTTATTAGCTGGGCTGGTGGTGGTTGCACTAGCCTGGGCGGTTTTACGTTTTTTACCGCGCTCCCAGCCAAGTACGCAGCCTGTTATAAATTCTTTTGTACTCCCCGAATCATCTAAAACATCAAACGAAGCGACTATCATTCTCCAGCCTGGTGGACGGGTGCAGCATATTAGTCCGCTTGCGCGTTCTTATTTTGAGATACGCGAGAACGAACCATATGACTTGGAAAGCCTTGCACGGCGGGTGCGTCCCTCCGATGATTTTCTTGATCTATGTGTATCGCCCGGTCATAAAAGAGTTTCCATCGGCGGAAAGCTGGTGGAAATTGCTTCTTATGAGGTGCCCGGCGTTTACCCGTTGATGTTGATCTCTTTGCGTGGTAGGGATATTTCTCCTGCGACAGATCAAAACAATGGTGCCATGGAAGAGATCATGCAAGTGGCGACGGGCTTTAGTCAAGGTATCGCTGCCAGTTTGAGTCTTGAATCAACGATCCGATCCATCTTGGATAATGTAGGTCGTTTGGTTCCATCAGAAACACTTGAGTTGAAATTATGGAATGCCGAACGTCAAATGCTGGTGCCATATCGTATGCAACAGCCAGCTTCTGCGCGCGTGTCAACAGGATCACTTTCTCCTTTTGGCAGTTTGACAGACCAATTAACTACGCGCCGCACTCCAATCTTTTTGTCTGATACACGTGTGCCGTCTGAGTTTGTCAAACGGGATGAACTATTATTAATCCATTCCTATTTAGGGATTCCCCTGATTGCGGGCGGCGAGTTGGTAGGGACCTTGGAAGCAGGCCAAACAAGCGGCGGTGCCTTTGGTCAACACGATCTTGATCTCTTATCCTTGATTTCGGGTCAGGCCGCAGTTGCGATCCGCAATGCAAAGCTATATGAAGATGAACAGAAACGAGGCTCTGAGCTTGCTGGTTTAGCAAACCTGAATCAAGCGCTTGGCGCTACTCGTGACTTAAAAGAAATATTTTCGAAATTGGTTGAGAGCGTTGCACCTTTGTTCAATGCCAATATCATTGGCTTTTTACTTTACGATGAAGAGAAACGTACCTTGGAAGGGAAACTTCCATTCCAAGGCTTGCCTCCACATGTTGTTCAAATCTACCGCGCCACAATACCAGTAGATAGCTCAGCTGAAAGAATCATTGCAAGCCAGAGAACCATCATCACTCAGAAAGCAGTGGGCGATGAAAGCTGGCATGCGTTAGGCCTTGCGGATATGGCAACCGCGGCCAGCCTGCGCGACAATGCACTCGTGCCGCTCATTTCTTCGGGACGGATGCTCGGCTACTTCCAGGTTGGGCACCACACCCATGGCACTTCTGTCTTTACGGCGGAAGAGATTCGTTTAATGAATATCGTGGCAAACCAAGCTGCGGCTATCGTTGAGAACGTATTGCTAGTGCAACAGGCACGCGGACGTGCACAACGCGCTGACGCCTTGCGCCGTATCACCAGCCTTGCCAGCTCTTCTGCCACTCTGGATGAGACGCTTAAGTATTCGATTCAGGAATTAGCAAATCTTTTCCAGGCAGATGCAGGCGCGATCTTCCTTATGGATGAAACGCGTGGTGCGCTACGCCTCCATCGTGAATCTACTTTTGGGGTCTCAGGTGATATCAACAGTACATTCATTCAGATTTTTGTGGATGACCCCAATTATCGCCTTACCGTTTCTGGAAGCCAGAAACCATTCCTCTCTGGCCGCCTAAGCACAGATAGAAGAATTCTGCCTGTGTATCGTCCGCTTACAACTTCATTGATGATGGAATCTGCAATAGTGGTTCCTTTGGTGGTGCGTGAGCGCAGTGTTGGCGAGCTCATGCTGGGGAGCAAGAAAGTTGATTATTTCAATGCGTACGACCTTCAAATCGTATCCACTGCAGCAGGGCAACTTGCCACTGCGGTTGAATCAGAAGGTCTGCTTGCGCAGACGGACGACTCGTTGCGTATGCGTGTGGAACAGCTTTCCGCGCTTACTCACATCAGCCGTGAGTTAGGTGCCTCGCTGGATGTGAAACATCTCTTGCAAGTTGTGCATGATGAAGGTTTACGTGCGGTGCAAGCCAGCTGTGCATCCATCATTTTGTTTGAACAGAATATCGGCGAACAGACTTCCCACAGAGTTCAGCATTTTATTGGCTGTGAAAGTGCGCGAGACCTGACTGAACTTGAACAGAAGGTTTTGAAGACAGGCGAGCCTTACATTGTTAATGATTTTTCCGCAGAAAATTTGCAACCCTCACACGGCGGGGTGCGTTCTGCGATCATTTCTCCAATTACATATCAGGCAAACATCATTGGCTTGATCAACCTGCATTCAGGTTCGATCGGCTTCTTTACTCCAGAAGTTTCTGAATTAGTCCAGACTCTGGCGATCCAAGCAGGGATCGCATTAAGTAATGCCCAACGCTATCAGGCTGAGAAACAGCGCAGTGAATTGATGCGCCGCCGCGCTGATACGCTCGTGCGCCTTACGGATGTGAGTTACAACCTTGGGCATGACCAGCCTTTGGATCAGGCGCTACAGGTCATTGCTCGCGGTATTCGGGATTCAACACCTTTCCGCGTTGTGTTGATGAGTACTGTTGAACTTGAAACTGGGTTGATGCGCCGCCTGTCTGCAGTTGGAATCCCACAAGAGACACTCAATGAATTAATGTCTCGAAAGCAGCCTCTTGCGAGTTTGCAGAAAATTATGAAGCCAGAGTTCAAGATCAGCCGCTCTTACTTCATCCCAGTGGATCTGGCTCCAGTTGTTCCATCCGATTTGCACATCGTCACGTTGGATGTTCCTGTGTCTGCGGCGGCTCCTCATGCCGCCTGGCATGCGGATGATATTTTACTCGTTCCGCTTGAAAATGCGGAAGGACAAATAGTGGGTATTATCAGCCTTGATGACCCATCCAATGGCATGCGCCCAGATAAGACAACTGTTGAGGCAGTAGAAGTTTTTGCTTCACAAGCAGCATTATTGATCAGTAATACATTGCGCCAAAGTGAGTTGCGCTCGAGGATCGATTCCTTGTCTTCTGGATTGCAGCGTCAACAGAAGCTTTTGGATATTACTCAGAATGATTTGCCAGTCTTGCTGCACAAAGATCTTGAACAAACGATTTCTCTTCACAATTTAGACCGCCGAGCCCAGCGCGTTCGCGCAGGGCTCGCGATCACTGAATCGGTCAGTCGCCAGTTGGATACTTCCTCTGCCTTGTCTGCGCTTGGGCGCGAGACATTAACTCAACTTGGTATGTCGGTTGCGCTTGTGGCTGAAAATACTCCAGATGGTCCGCGCCTTTTGCATGTGTTGGGGAGTTTCCCTCGCTCTACAAATGTAGAAGCCTTATTCGGTCAACGTAACCCGTTGCGTGCCAGTTTGCAAAGCGGGAAGCCGATCCTCATCTCCAACCTGGATGAGAACGATGAATGGCGTGATGCTTCTTTGTTAACTTCGTTGCGCGCAAAAGGTGTGATCTGTTTGCCCGTACTGGTAGAAAATAAACCCGTGGCGGCCATGCTTGCGGTCAGCCCTGAGCCGATGCCTGATTTCACGCAAGAAGATCATCAAGTCTATTTGCAGATCTCCCAACAGACATCACTCATCCTGCAGAATATTTCACTCTTGAATCAGACGCGTAGAAGATTGGACGAAGTGAATCTACTGCTCGATTTCAGCCGCCAGTTGTCGGCTATGGAACCAGAGGCGATTATCCGATCTCTGTTGGATAGCTCACGAAAAGTCCTTCCGCATGCTCATGCTGGCGCTGTGCTGATCTGGAATCCAAAAACTGAAATATTGGCGCCTCGTGCTGCTTCAGGATATGCCGATAATAAAAGCATGATGGAGATCCAATATCGCTTGGGCGAGGCTTTACCAGGCATTGCGTTCATGAACAAACAAACGCGCCGTGTGGATGAGATCAACTTCGCACGCGATTACAACTTGAGCACTGAGAACCTTGCTTTGTATCGTCAGGCTACTGGTGGACGATTGCCCGTTTCAAGTTTGCTTATCCCCATCGTTTCATCAGAACAAAATCTTGGCTTGCTCGTGTTGGACAATTTCAACACTGCAGCCGCTTTCCGCCAGGAAGATGAAGCGCTTTTGCTTTCACTTGCTCAACAGATCGCTTTATCTCTTGATAACTTGCGATTGGTACAAACGACGCAGGAACGTGCTGGACAATTGCAGGCTTTGAATGATGCCGCCGCTTCCTTAACCTCCAGCTTGAGCAGTGATCAATTGGTCAATGCCTTGCTCGATCAGTTAAATTCCATCATTCCGTATGACACTGCAACTCTCTGGCTCCGTGAAAGAGACCGCCTGACGGTTTCCTCTGCGCGTGGTTTTTCAGATGCCGAACCGCGGCTGGGCTTGTCAGTTTCAGTTTCAGATAGCGCCCTCTTTAAAGAAATGGCCCAAACCGCTCAACCGATTCTTATTAAAGATGTGCGCGAGGATTCAAGGTTTATCCCTGTAGAAGCGCCGCGCCTTTCATGGCTTGGCATTCCTCTGATATCAAAAGGTGAATTAGTGGGCGTACTTGCTGTGGAAAAATGGCAGGCGAATTACTATACGCGTGAACAAATGCAAGTCGGTCTTACCTTCGCCAGCCAGTCTGCGGTTTCATTAGATAATGCCCGCTTGTATGAAGATAGCGTCAGACGCGCCACGGAATTGGATCAACGTTCACAGCGTTTGACTACTCTCAATCGCTTCACATCCGCTTTGACTGGGTCTTTGGATACAGACCAGATCTTGAACCTGACTGCGGATGAATTGCTCAAAGGCTTGGATGTGCGTCGCGTCTCTGTTGTGACCTTTGAGCGGGGCAAAGCGATCTGGAAGCTTACTACTCCCAGAGTGCGCTTCAAACTTCCAAAGCCATTGCCTGATGCGCCCATCTTTAATCGTCTGCGCGAATCGCTTGGCATCTTTAACACAGATGATGTCCGCAATGAACCAGACCTTGCCGAGTTGATGGAGATGCTTGGCGAAAGTACAACCGCTTTGCTGATCCTCCCACTCACCAGTGGACAAACACTTACGGCCCTTATTTTTGCGCAAATGATGGACGAATCTCGCTTTGGTGCCAATGAGCTTGAGGTGGCACGTACGATTACCAATCAGGCAACCATTGCGCTTGAAAATGCGCGTTTATACCAATCCTCTGTCCGCACGGCAGATCGTTTTGCCATTCTCAACGAATCAAGCTCACTTATTAGTGCCAGCTTGAATCCTGAAGAAGTATATGTTTCAGTACATAGGGCAGCAGAACGCCTTCTGCCATTGGATTCATTTGTGATTACGCTTTACGATGAAGAGAAAAACGAGATCGACCCTGTCTATTTGTATGACTTGGGGAAGCATTATGTTGGCGAGCGAGTTCCCTTTGGAAAGGGGATGAGCAGTGAAGTGATACGAACTGCCAAGCCTATTCTCATTTCCACAAGTGAGCAAGCCAACAGGTTGGATAGTGTCATTGTTGGTGAAGTAGAGGAATCGACTCAATCGATTTTGGCCGTCCCCATGATTGTGGGAAACAAGGCACGCGGTATGCTCTCCACGCAAAGCTACCAGACTGGTGTGTACACCGCAGAAGATATGCAGATCCTAGGCACACTTGCAAATCAGGCCATCGTTGCTATTCAAAATGGACGGCTCTTTGCGGAAACGCAAAATTTGGCCTCTACTCTTGAGCGGCGTGTTGTGGAACGTACGGCTCAGTTACAGCGTGAACAACAGAATACAGAAACCCTTCTGCGCATTCTTACAGAAGTTTCTTCGAGCCTCGATCTTGACCGTGCTCTCAACCGTACATTGTCATTGCTGAATGACGCCATTGGCGCGGAACAAGGTACCATCCTGCTTGTGCATGCAGAAGATAATCTTTTGCATTACCGCGCAGGGTATGGATATCTTTCTGACCGCAATGCTCCTGGTGGACGCGGCTTCACTTTGAAGATCGGCGAAGGCTTGGCTGGCTGGGTGGTGCAGCATCGTGAAGCAGTGCTTGTGAATGACCTGCATCTTGATCCACGCTGGGTACGTAGCACGGTGGCTGGGCAAGATCACCGCAGCGCTATCACCGTCCCAATGATGGTTGGTGAAGATGTTATCGGTGTATTGATGGTATTCCAGCGTGCACCAAACTTCTTCAGCTCTGAAATGCTTAACCTCGTCAAAGCCATTGCAGGTCAGGTGGCGGTAGCGATCAACAATGCTCATCTATATGAACTCATCCGTGATCAAGCAGAACGCCTCGGTGTTATGTTGCGCAAAGAGCAGGAAGATGCCAGCCGCTCACAAGCCATCCTTGAAGCTGTGGCAGATGGTGTTCTCGTCACAGGACCGGATAACCGCATTACCTTCGTGAACTCATCCACGGAAGGTATTCTTGGCATATCAGATGCCCGCCTACTTGGTAACTCTCTCCATAAGATCGGCGGCCTGTTTGGAAAGGCAGCCACTGCTTGGGCAGATACTATTCGGCGCTGGTCTGAGGATCCCTCTTCGTATCAGACCGGTGATTCGTACGCCGAGCAGGTTGAGTTGGAGAATGAGCGCATTGCTCTTGTCCACCTTGCGCCTGTTATCTTGCAGAATGACTTCCTTGGTACTGTGTCCATCATCCGCGATATTACACATGAAGTGGAAGTGGATCGCTTGAAGTCTGAGTTTGTGGCGACAGTCAGCCATGAGTTGCGTACACCCATGACAGCCATCAAAGGCTATGTGGATATTTTGACCATGGGTGCTGCAGGCGCCTTGAACGAAAATCAAATGCACTTCCTTGAGGTGGTACGCAACAACATTGAACGCCTCAACACCCTCGTGAGTGATTTGTTGGATATTTCCCGTATCGAAGCGGGACGCATTACGCTTAACCCGCAAGCTGTGGACCTGCACAGTATTGCTGAAGATGTGGTTGCTGAAGTACTGCAACGCTCTCAGGCTGAGGAAAAGCCAATGGCTCTTTCCTTAGAGGTTCCAAAAGATTTGCCGCATGTCACCGGTGACGGTGACCGTGTAAGGCAGATATTGGGCAACCTTGTGAATAACGCCTTCAATTACACGCCGCAGAACGGAACCATCCGCGTGAATATTCATCAGGAAAATGGTGAAGTGCAAGTGGATGTTCAGGATAACGGCGTTGGAATTGCGCCCGAAGATCAGGAACGCGTATTTGACCGTTTCTTCCGTGGAGAAAACCCGCTTGTTCTTGCTACGCCCGGAACAGGCTTGGGCTTGCCGATTGTCCGCCAATTGGTGGAGATGCACAATGGGCGTATTTGGATGACCAGCACAGGCGTGCCGGGTGATGGAAGTACCTTCTCTTTCACTCTGCCTGTTCGTAAATAATGGAGTTTGCATGGCGAGAATTTTGATAGCAGAAGACGAACCCGATATCCGTGAGCTTGTGGCATTTACCTTGCGCTTCGCAGGGCATGAAGTCGTTGCCACCTCCAATGGAGAGGAGGCATTACACAAGGCATCTGAGTACGTCCCGGATATTATCCTAATGGATGTGCGTATGCCGCGCATGACTGGTTATGATGCCTGCCGTGCCATGAAAGCGGACCCGCTCTTGAAGAGCATTCCCGTTGTTTTTCTTTCAGCCAAAGGACAGGATTCTGAGATCCAAACCGGGCTGGAGGCAGGCGCAGAAGAATACCTGCTTAAACCTTTCGCGCCCGATCAATTGACCGAACGCGTAAAAGCGATATTAGGAAAGTTTGGAAAATAACTGTAAATGAGTGCGATCATTCTTGACGGTTCGATGGTGCATTATGAGGCTTTGGGACGCGGCCGCCCCATTGTCTTTTTGCACGGTTGGGCGGGCTCATGGCGATATTGGATCAACGCCATGCAAGTCGCGTCCACATCGTTCCGCGCCTATGCCATTGACCTCTTTGGCTTTGGCGATACATCACGCGACCCATTGCGCTATCCTTTGGATAGACAGGCAGACCTCATCAACCGTTTCCTTGAGGAAATGGGTATTGGCAAAGTTGCTCTTGTGGGTCATGATCTGGGTGCATTGGTGGCGCTCTCATTCATCAAGCAATGGCCGAAGAGTGTGGATCGGGTCATGGCGATCAACTGTCCGCTTGAGTATGATGCGCTCAATGCCCGCATGCGGACTGCTCCCGCGACAGAACTTGTCGAATGGTTGACATCCCGTTCGCCTGAAGCACTCGCCGCTCTTTCAGACGCCTCAAAAGTTGACCCGATAGCTGTTTCTGTTTCGATGACCGGTTTCCAAGCTGATAATCTTTTTGATGGTGTTCGTAACCTTGGAATTCCGAGCTTGTTCGTGTACGGCACGAACGACCCCGCTGTTCCCTTGCCTGCACAGGAAAAGACAGAAGCCCTGCCATTGCACATGCACCAGATCAACCTTGAAGGTGCGGGGCACTTCCCGATGGTGGATAATGCCACCCAGTTCAACCGCCTGCTGACAGATTTCCTGGCGCTTGACTCAGGCGCAAGTCCGCGAGAGCTTCAGTTGAAGGAAGAATGGAAACGCAGAGTCCGCTAACAGGGCAGTGAGATCACTGCCCTGAATTTTTGTCTTGACATACCTATCCCTGAGTCATATACTCATTTCACAACCGAACGGGGAGCCTGTTGTAAAGGCTGAGAGGAGCGTATCGCGCTCGACCCGCATCACCTGATCTGGTTAATACCAGCGGAGGGATTTTACATATTAATGCAAAACATCCTCCGCAGTGAGGATGTTTTTTTATTTTAGGATCGTGAATCGTCAACTATGAGAATCATTATCTTTGCTAACGGCACTCTGCCCAATCTCGAAAAAGCCCGCACCCTCATCCACCCCGATGACTTCATCCTCTGTGCAGACGGTGGCACGCGCCATGCCCTTGCACTAGGACTTACTCCCAATGTCATCGTCGGTGACATGGATTCGCTGCCTGCCAATTTCCAAACATCAACTTTCAATGGCGAGATCGTCTTGTATCCAAAAGACAAGAACGAAACCGACCTCGAACTTGCCATTGACCATGCGCTCACATTGAATCCAAGTCAAATCCTCATCCTCGCAGCTCTTGGTGGCCGCATGGATCAAACCCTTGCCAACATTGCGCTGCTTGCTAACTCGCGACTTTCGACCTTTGACATTCGACTCTCTGACAGCGTAGAAGAAATTTTCTTTTGCAGAGATCAGGCAAAGGTTGAAGGAAGAAGCGGAGACATTGTCTCTCTCATCCCCTGGCAGGGAGAAGTCACAGGAGTCTTCACAGAAAATCTGCGATGGCATCTTCATCACGAAACGCTCTACCCCGATAAAACGCGCGGCATCAGCAACGAAATGACTGCCGACGTTGCAACCATTCAAATCAGATCAGGCTTGCTGCTCATCACCCATCGCACCCAAGATTGATAACTGTTCACTGATTACTTATCACTAAAGGATTCCCTATGAAAAAAATAACCCTCCTTCTTTCTTCTTTTCTCTTTCTTCTTGCCGCTTGCGCCCCCAAAGGCCCCACCGCCCTCACAGTCATGACCCATGATTCCTTTGCCATCAGCGAAGCTGTAGTGAAATCATTTGAGGATGCAAACAATGTCAAAGTGTCTTTCCTGCAAAGCGGGGACGCTGGTTCTGTGCTCAATCAGGCCATCCTCACCAAAGATGCTCCGCTCGCGGACGTGCTCTTCGGCGTGGATAACACATTCCTTTCCCGCGCCTTGGATGCGGATATTTTCGAAGAATATCAATCGCCTGCGTTGAGCAATGTCCCTGCTGAATTTACACTTGACACTACCTATCGCGCCTTGCCCGTGGACTATGGCGATGTCTGCATCAATTACGATAAAAATTATTTTGCAGAAAATAATATAGCTGTCCCGCAATCATTTGAAGATTTGTCAAAGCCAGAATACAAAGGTTTGCTGGTGACGGAAGACCCTGCCACGTCGTCACCTGGTTTGGCGTTCATGCTTGCCACCCGTGCCCATTTTGGTGATGGTTATCTCGACTACTGGAAAAGCCTGAAAGACAACGGCGTGGTGGTGGTGGACGGATGGGAAACGGCTTACTACACCAATTTCTCTGCTTCATCAGGCAAAGGTCCACAGCCGATGGTGGTCTCCTACGCTTCCAGCCCTGCCGCGGAAGTGTTCTTCGCCTCCCCACCACCAGCAGAATCACCAACCACTTCGATCGTCGCTTCAGGCACATGCTTCCGCCAAATTGAATTTGTCGGCATCTTGAAGAATGGAAAGAACCGCGACCTCGCCGAAAAATTTGTGGACTTCATGCTGAGTAAACAATTTCAGGAAGATATGCCCTTGAATATGTTTGTTTACCCCGTCAATCAAACCGCGCAGCTTCCTGATGTCTTCACCAAGTATGCACAGGTCACCGACCAACCTGCTGACATCTCCTACGCGGATATCGCTACCAATCGCGACGCATGGATCGAAGCGTGGACGGAAGTGATGAAGTAGTAAATTAAACAGGTATACAAGTAGACAGGTAAATAAGTAGATATGGACTCGAAAAATATTCACGCTTCTAAAAACGGGATTACGAGTATCCGTGTCTACCTGTCTACTTTTTTATATTCTTCCCGTTCTCGTCTTTTGATCTGGCTCGCCCCGATTCTATTTCTCGCAATTTTCTTCTTCTATCCTCTCACCAAAATCCTAACTCTCACTCTTGATTTATCAACTCTCGCCAATCGCGAGAACTTACTTATTACGTATCACTCGTTACTTTTCACCCTCTACCAGGCCACCCTCTCCACCATCCTCACCTTCATTCTCGGTATCCCCTCTGCAATTCTCTTCTCCCGTTTTAACTTTCGTGGCAAATCTATTCTTCGCGCATTAACCGCCGTCCCATTTATGCTGCCCACCGTAGTAGTCGCCGCCGCCTTCAACTCATTGATCGGTTCACGCGGATTGTTCTCTTTCTTCCTTCCTCTTTCCTCCAACTTCATCACTTCCCCCACTTTCTACTTTCTACTTATCCTCACCGCCCACGTTTTCTACAACACCACCATCATCATCCGCATCGTTGGCAACGCCCTCTCCCGCCTTGACCCGAAACTGGAGCAATCAGCCCGTGTCCTCGGCGCGGATTCGTTTCAAGCGTGGCGGCGCATCATTTTGCCTTTGCTCCGTCCGTCACTGCTTGCCGCTGCTCTGCTCGTCTTCATGTTTGACTTCACCAGCTTCGGCGTCATCCTTTTGTTGGGCGGCTCGAACTTCTCCACGTTGGAAGTGGAAATTTACATCCGCGCTCTGAAACTTCCCAACTTAAATTTGGCAGCCTTGCTCTCGGTCATTCAACTTGCATTCACATTGATCTTCTCCGTTCTTTACACTCGCATCATCAGCCAGGTCAACACCCAAACCGCCCCACGCTTTTCCACCGCTCAACCTCCCAAAACCATTCGTGAACGCGCATTCGTTTTTACTCTTTCCTCATTACTTGTTACTTTTTTCTTCCTTCCACTTGCCTCCCTTCCCATCCGTTCCCTCACCCGCCTCGAAGCAGGCCGCGGCCAACGCGGCGAAGTCCAATATGGATTCACCACCGATTACTACAGAGAACTTTTTATCAATCGTCGTGGATCATTGTTCTACGTCCCGCCTATTCAGGCTGCTTTGAACTCACTTGGCTATGCAGGCGTTACCGTTTTGCTTTCGCTCGCACTTGGCTATCCCGCTGCATATGCACTCGCCAAACCGACTCGCCTTGAAAAATTTCTCGACCCCTTCATCATGCTTCCCCTTGGCGCATCCGCCGTAATGCTGGGACTGGGATTCATTCTCTCGTTTGGCCGCGCGCTTGCCTCGCCGTTCTTTGTGCCCATCGCGCACTCGCTCATCGCGCTGCCTTTCGTCATCCGCACCTTACAACCCGCGCTGGCTTCCATCCCTGAGCGTCTGCGTCAAGCCGCGTCCATGTTGGGCGCATCGCCCTTCCGCGTTTGGCAGACCGTGGATTTTCCCATCCTCTCCCGCGCCACACTCAGCGCCGCCACCTTTGCATTCACGGTTTCGCTTGGTGAGTTCGGCGCGACTCTTCTCATTACCCGTCCTGAATATCCGACCATCCCGATTGCCATTCAACGCTTCCTCTCGCAGCCGGGTGGCCTCAACTACGGTCAGGCGATGGCGATGGCAACCCTGCTCATGGTTCTCACCACGCTCGCCATCCTCATCATCGAAAAATTACGCCTGTCCGACTCTGGAGAATTCTAATGCTCGAACTTCGCAACCTCGTCAAATCCTACGAAGGCAAGCCGCTCCTGCGCGACATCTCCTTCACCGTCGCAGAAGGGGAGACGGTCTGTTTGCTTGGCGCATCGGGTAGCGGTAAGTCCACCATTTTGAAAATGATCTCTGGATTGGAGTTCCCTGAAAGTGGACAAATCCTATTCAACGGCATTGACCTCGCCCAGACACCGCCTCATCTCCGCGACTTTGGCCTGGTCTTTCAAGACTATGGGCTTTTTCCTCACCTGAACGTTTTCGACAATGTCGCCTTCGGTTTAAAGATTCGCAACCTGCCCACGGATAAAATTCAGCTGCGCGTAGCCGCTCTGTTGGAACAAGTCAATTTGACGGGATTTGAGAAGCGCAAGGTGACTGATCTCTCTGGCGGCGAACAGCAGCGCATTGCCTTGGCGCGCGCGCTTGCTCCCCAACCCCGCCTGCTGATGTTCGATGAACCTCTCGGCGCGTTGGATAGGGCCATGAAAGAAGACTTGCTCAACGAACTGCGGATGATCCTGCACAAAACAAAAATCCCTGCCATCTATGTCACGCACGATCAAGAGGAAGCCATCACCATTGCAGAGCGCATTCTGGTTTTGCACGAAGGCGTCATTATCCGCGACGGGACGCCCGATGAACTTTGGAAAAATCCACAGTCCGCGGTGGTGGCGAAATTTTTGGGAATTGGGAATGTGATTGGCGCTGAAGTGGTTGCGGAGAATAAAGTCAAAACTGAATTTGGTATTTTTTCTTTGACTTGCAAACATAAACATGGAATAGGCGAAAAAGTCTCAGTGTTGTTGAATGCCAAAGAAGACAGCGGGGATGAGATTCAACTCACAGTGGAGGATGTGCTTTTTAAGCGGGACCAGTTTGAGGTCAAAGGGAGAGGCGGACTTGTCATTCACATGAAAGACGCGCCGCGAGTTGGTCAAGTCATCACTGTGAAGGTTCAGGTACAATGTCTCGCATGAAAATCTTGAAGAAGAATCTCGCGGATGAAGTGACCTGGCAGTATGAAGGTGAGTTTGTGAGTCGCACTGAAAATTCTGTGACGATTGAAGCTTTATTCAATCGTGACGATATGCCGTTTCAGGATATTGTATTGAAACGCAATGACCGCTTTGTGGAAACGTTTTATACGGACAAGTGGTTCAATATCTTTGAAATCTATGATCGTGATGATAGGGAGTTGAAGGGCTGGTATTGCAACATTGGCAAGCCCGCCGTAGTTGGGGAAGACTTTATTTCATACGTTGATCTTGCGCTGGATCTATGGGTTTCAGCAAATGGAAAACAAACCGTTTTGGATGAAGATGAATTGGCAGAGTTGAATTTGAGTGCTGAATTGAAACAGAAAGTAGATAACGGCTTAAGAGAGTTGCAGGCTTTATTTGAACAAAAAAATCCCCCGAACTGATCGGGGGATTTTTTGTTGTTTACATTTGGATGAAGTGTTGCGCCGAGTTGAGCAGTTGATCTCCGTTGTTCCAGAGCCACCAGCCGCCAGCAGCAGCCACACAACAGCAGCAAAGCAGAACTACAACAACGACAGCAATAATGATCGGCGTATTGTTCTTCTTGGGCTGTTCTTCAGTTGGGGTAACAGGCATTTCATTCATGATTCCTTCTCCTTTTGTGTTTTATGAATTCGTACAACAATGACGTGCGTGCATTATAAACTATAAAACTGGGCGGATAATGTTAACAAGCGTGAAGTCTGAGTTCTCCAGGATCAATTGGAGGATCAATGCAAAACCACAGCACACACAACAAAGGACTACGACACCAATAACAATATAAAGGACAGTATTTTTCTTTGGCTGCTCAGACGGGGTGTTCGTTTCTTCGGCCATTTTTCTCCATTAATAAAATAAGGTTCAGACGGTTTGAGCTTTCTCTTTTCTATTCATCCACCACCAAATGACAAGAATAAACAGGACGATGATGATCGTTCCCATGATAAGTGGAATGACGAGAGCCAAAACGGATGTGATGGTTGCGAAGATATCTTCTGCGATGGAGACGGGCAGATTTCCCGCACCAGCCGTTGCTGCTGTTACTGCGGGGCGAACTGCCGCCGATTTGACGGTGTGGACACTTCCCGCTACCAGTAAGCCGCAAGCTAACGCGAGCACAGGGCTGATATTTGTGACGACATGCGCACTGGCTGCAAAAGCGATGGCGCCTGCCACAGGCCGTACAACTGTTTGAATGAGATCATTGATGTGATTGACTGCGGGTATTTTATCCGCGACCATTTCGATGATGACGAGAATGCCGAGCAGGATCAATATCCACGGGTTGGCGAGCAGATCAAAGGGTTTGCTAAGGACGAGGGTATTGGGAAAATAATGCGCAATAACGCCCACTGCAAGAAGTGGAATGTAGGCATTGAGTCCCGCGCTGGCGGAAAGACCGAATGCTGAAAATACACCGAGTAGTAGTTCCATCTTTTCTCCTTTTACTATCCCTGTAGCCCAGGGAATCCGCTCCACGTGCCTGTGAATTGCAGTCGCAACAAGTCAATACTGAGGATCATGAGCATGGCAAGGGTGAATCCCGCAGCGAGCGGCAACCAGATCTGTTTGATGTTATCGAATGTATTGTCCTGTTTCATGATGATGACCCACAACATGCTGAAGACCAACACAAGTAGTGACAATGTACTCAGCGCGCTGAGATATGCAATAGGGTAGAGGACGATGGGGCTATCTGTGAGGATGAGCAGGTTGACGACGATAACCATTGCAATAAGAATGCCGAGAGGTTTCCATTCAAGCGCGGGACGGTCATCCTGTTCGCGCCAGAGAGATTGGTTGATGACGGGATACAAAACTGCAGCAAGTGCAATGCCCATGCCTGAACCTGTAAAGAGGCGCAATACATTGTTTGGAACATATAAATTTGGAATTTGTGCAAGTGCGCCGCCAGAGCTTTGCTTGAGCAAATAAAGATAGGAATTGCTTCCGTCAATGCCGAAGGCGAGGAAGAACAGCACAAGGACAGCAATAATTCCGCGGGAGGGAAGTTTGCTGCGTTTGCCACCAACAAATATTTGGAAAATCAACGCCAACCCTGCGGCATAGAATTCACCTGTGCAGCGTGCGCACAGTGGAAGTTGACGATCTCCGATCTGAAAGGAACGTGCATCAATGCGATGGCAAACTGCGTAACCGATGGCATCCAGTTTACCGAGAGCGCCTTCGGGGGAAATATACATCCATGCGCCAAAGGCAATGATCGCCGCAATGGGCACGAACCATTTAATAATGGTTTGAAAGAGTGACGTTTGGTTTGTATTCATCGTTCACATTATATGGGGGATGAGTATGATTTGCAAGAAATGCAACTTAAGTGCACTTGTTTCAAACATGGCAAATATGTACAGCCACAAAATAAAAGAAGGTTGAGGAAAAAATCCTCAACCTTCAACTTTTAATCTATAGCGTTTGGTTTATTTTTCGAACACGAACTGTCCATTCTTGTAGAACAACTCGCCATCCACAAGGATCTCTGAATCGGTGCGCATATCGCAGATCATGTCCCAGTGTATGGAACTCTTATTCTTTGAACCAGTTTCGGGGTAGCCTGCGCCGAGCGCCATATGGAAGGAGCCGCCGATCTTTTCGTCGAAGAGAATGTTGCCCGTGAACTGTTGAATGTCAAAATTCGTTCCGATGGCGAATTCACCGAGATAACGGGAGCGGGCATCGCTTTCAAGTGTCTTGAGCAGGAAGTCCTGATTCTTGTCGGCCTTGGCAGTTTCTACACGTCCATTGGAGAAGGTCAGCTCTGCACCTTCCACACTTGTGCCGCCATAGTTGGCAGGATAGGTGAACTTGACCCAGCCGTTGACAGATTCTTCCACAGGACCTGTGTAAATTTCTCCATCAGGCATGTTAAAGGTGCCAAATGAATTCATGAACGTGCGGCCTTTTACCGAAAGGGTCAGGTCCACATTGGGGCCGCGTAAGATCACCTGACTTTTCCCTTTCATAAAATCAACAGCCGATTGCTGCTTTTGTTCCACGCTTTTCCAAAAAGCGATCGGGTCTTCTTCATTCGTATGAACCGCACCGAAGACAAAATCTTCATACTCTTTCAGGCTCATGTTTGCATCTTGGGCATAGGCTTCGGTGGGGTAGAGCGTGGTGACCCATTTAAAAGCACCCTCTCCACCACGGCGGAATTGCGCTTCGGTAATTACAGAAGTAGCTTTCCCGCGGCGTTGAATTTTGTTCGGGTCAATATTGGATGTTCCTTTTGTATTCGTGGCCGAGTGGATGCGAATGCGTCCTTCGAATTGCTCGTATGCTAATTTATAAAAGGTCGGCACAAAATCAAGCTGGGTATCTTTTGCATAGGTCAAATACATTTCATCCTGGCTGAAAGGCATGGTGCCAGGCAGGGCAACCATCAAATGCGGGTGGCCGCCTTTTTCAAGGATCTGAATATATAGCTCGCGCAGAAGAGGTTCGGCGGCTGTTGTGCCTTCCAGCAGAATGCGGTCACCAGGGACGACACGCGCAGAATGTTGTACCAAAATATTGGCGAATTTTGAAACTCGGAGGTCAGACAATGTATTTCTCCTGAAGTGGAATAGCAAAATTATATCACCTGCAATTTATGCCTATCATTTGATTTGCGTTATACTTTTGCCTATGAAACAACTCCTCCAACATATCAAAAATGGAAAAACAATCGTTGAAGATGTACCCGTCCCCACCCCGCGCGAGGGACAAGCTCTTGTCAAAATTTCGGCCAGCCTGGTTTCAGCGGGCACCGAACGTATGGTCGTCGAATTTGCGGAAAAAAGCTATCTCGGTAAGGCGCGTTCCCGCCCTGACCTTGTTAAACAAACTCTTGATAAAGCCAAACGCGAAGGCGTAATGCCAACCGTGAATGCAGTTTTCAACCGACTCGATCAGCCTATGGCGCTGGGTTACTCCACTTCTGGCACCATTATTGCGCTTGGAAAGAACATGCAAGGCTTTAAGGTCGGTCAACGCGTGGCATGTGCGGGCGGCGGTTACGCCACGCATGCAGAGTACAACGTTGTGCCGCGCAATCTTTTAACTCCCCTCCCAAAAAATGTTGATTTTGAATCAGCAGCCTTTACTACACTAGGCGCAATTGCTCTGCACGGATTTCGTTTGGCAGAACCTCAACTTGGCGAAAATGTTGCCGTCATCGGTTTGGGCCTTTTGGGATTATTGACGATTCAACTGGCGGCTGCGGCAGGATGCAACGTCCTCGGCATTGACATTGACCCGAAGCGCATCAAGCTCGCCTCTTCTCTTGGGCTGGAAGCTGTACTTCGCAAAGGAGCAGAATCTGCTGCTGTGGCGTTCACTGCCAACCGCGGCTTTGACAGTATCATCATCTGTGCAGATACTCCCTCCAATGACCCTGTTGAACTTGCAGGCGTCATCGCCCGTGACCGTGCAAAGGTCGTGGCAACAGGCGCCGTGGGACTCAACTTCCCGCGCAAGGTGTACTACGAAAAAGAGATCTCCTTCATCAACTCCCGCTCCTATGGCCCAGGCCGCTATGATGCGAATTACGAAGAGAATGGACAAGACTATCCCATCGGCTACATCCGCTGGACGGAAGGACGCAACTTCCAAGCAGTAGTTGATTTGATGGGGAGTGGAAAGCTGAAAGTGGAGCCGCTTATCAGCCATCGCTTCGATATTGAAGATGGAGTGAAGGCGTATGAAGTGATTACGGGGAAAAATAAAGAACCTTTCCTTGGGGTGTTGTTGAAATACAGTGATGAGAAACAAGGAACGAGTAAACGAGTGGATTTCCCTCTCATTACTCGTTCCTCGTCACTTAGTTCTGTGAAATTAGGCGTTCTCGGCGCGGGGCTTTTCGCCAACTCCACTCTGCTTCCTGTCATCAAAAACAACAAAGACTTTGAACTTGTCGGCATCGCTTCCTCAGGCGGACTTCACGCGCAGCACTCAGGCAAAAAATTCGGCTTCCAATACGCCACTTCTTCCGAAGATGAGATCATCAACGACCCGAAGGTCAACACAGTAGCCATTCTCACAAGACACGATACCCACGCGGATTTGGTGGTGAAGGCGTTGAAGGCTGGCAAGAATGTGTTTGTGGAAAAGCCGCTGGCGATCAATAGCGTTCAGCTATCAGCGATTAGCAAACAGCTAAAAGCTAATAGCCAATCGTTGTTGACGGTCGGTTTCAATCGCAGATTTGCTCCGCTAATTCAAAATCTGAAGTCTTCAATCGTAAATCGCCACGAGCCTCTTCACGCTCATTACCGTGTCAACGCCGGCTACATCCCTCTCAACCATTGGATTCAAGACGAAGCTCTCGGCGGCGGACGTATCATTGGCGAAGCATGTCACTTCATTGACTTGATCACATTCCTAGTTGGCGCAGCACCTGTCAGTGTGAGAGCACATGCATTGCCCAATAACGGCAAATACCGCGAGGACAATGTCTCGATGACTTTCACCTTCCCCGATGGCTCTCTCGGCGTAGTGGACTATCTCGCCAATGGCGACAAATCCATGCCGAAGGAAAGGCTCGAAGTCTTCTGCGAAGGTATAGTGGCGGTGCTGGATGATTACGTCTCGTTGACGACTGTGAAGGATGGAAAGAAAACTGTCCAAAGCGGGGCGCAGGACAAAGGCTGGAGGGCAGAAATGGTCGCTTTTGCAGAATCAATTAAGAGCGGAGTTGGAGCGCCGATTCCGTATGAGCAGTTGATTGGTGTGACCAAGTCCACGTTTGCAGCGGTGGAGTCGATCCGCTCGATGACTTCAATCGCAATCAAATAAGGGCGTCCGTGTCCAACGAAAAGATCGTCCTCTCCAATGGAATGGAGTTTATGCCTGTTCCAGCGGGCAGGTTCTTGATGGGAAGCACTGAAGATGGAAGTGTTTATGCAAACGAACGCCCTCAGCATTTGGTGGAAATTCCCTATGACTACTGGATGGCGCGTTTCACTGTGACGAATGAGCAGTATCATGCCTTTGATAGGCCAAGTCGATTGCGAACCATTTTATATAGACTTGATAGGAATCCAAATTATCCGATCATCAATGTCACATGGGTGGATGCGATGAAATATTGCCGATGGCTGAATGATTCGTTTAAGAGCGAATTGCCCGCGGGGTGGATGCTGCGCCTGCCGACCGAAGCGGAATGGGAAAAGGCCGCGCGCGGCACGGATGGACGGATCTACCCATGGGGGGATGAATTCGGCGATGATCGTGGTAATTTTGCAGAAGGAGAACGGATGCCGCGCCCTGTTCTGCCTGCAGGACAGTTTTCCCCGCAGGGCGATTCGCCTTATGGCTGTTCAGATATGGCTGGAAATGTTTGGGAATGGACACATAGTTTGATGAAGCCTTATCCTTACAACGCGAATGATGGACGCGAGCAGGAAACAGATCGTCAATATCATGTGGTGCGCGGTGGTTCCGCCATGGGTGGTGATTGGGCTGCGCGCTGTGCCAATCGCGTGGAAGCGGACCAATACATGCTAAAAGGGTATTTTGATATTGGCATCCGTGTTTGCCTGGCTCCCCCGCTTTGAGTTATTCAGACTAAAACAACCTATGTAGCGGAGTATGGTCAGCGCCCAAAATCGTCGAAGTTACGTTTACCCGTGGAGACACGGACATTCCAATGTTTGAGTCCATAAACGGCGACTGCGACGATCACTCCAACCAAAAGTACGGCGAACAACCCAACAGCGCAGAAAACAACCATCATCATGACAGGCATTAAGTTCATAAAATCCATGGCGACACCTCTTCTATATGATGAATGATATGCGTTTCCATGCGGATTTCCATCCCCCATTTATGCGTATTGATTGATTTTGTACAAATCCCACTCGGCGAAGTTATAATTCGGCAGCTATGGAATCTCGTCCTCTTCGCGTCTTTCTCTGCCATTCCTCCGCGGACAAACCCGCCGTCCGCGAGTTGTATCAAAAACTCCGCGCCGAATCGTGGATTTAACCTTGGCTGGAAGTAGAATTCTTCTGTAGATAAGATTAAACTTTCATTCCTAACAACATAAAAGGAAAAAATATGGCAAACATAAATGACTTCAAATTATTAAATATAAAATGCGGAACCTATTTCGATCTACTCGAAAAAAGCTTCAATAAGTCGATAAAATTACGCACGCCAACAAATAAAGAGAGATTTGGATTTTATATCTTTATGTTGGAATCTATTTGTAATGTAAAAGATGTTTCTGATATTACTGCCCTCATAACTGATACCGAATTTAATAGCGATGTTTTCGATGCGAAGGATGACGATCAAGGGGTAGATGCAATTTTTATTGATGAAGAGAATAATTATATAAATTTATTTAATTTTAAATTTAGGGAGAAATTTAATGTTGATAAAACACAAAGTGTAAACGAGACGTTCTTGTCAACAAAATTTGTGCAATCTATTGTTGCTGAAGATACAAGTGGCTTGGGCGGTAAGCTGAAAAGTAAATCCAATGAAATAATAAAAAAGATGAATAGCAACGAAATTTGGCGTTGGCGATTGTATGTCGTAAGCAACGAAACCATAGATCTCGATATTGCTTCTCCTGCTATAAAACAGCTGCGAGAAATTTATGACTTAGAGATTGCGCCGATTGGACTGGATGCTATATCAACATTCATGTCGATCAGACCAAATCCTGTTGATGCCGTAATACATATTGAGAAAGACTCAATATTGCCCTACTCTGAAAGCAATCTGTCATCTTCCAAATCTTATGTTATGAAGATTTCTGCTAACGATCTCCTGAGAATTACTTGTAATAACTCTGAATATAGAAACAATTATGGTATGGAGGATTTTTCGGTATTATTCAATACTGATATGGAGTACAGTCTTCTATTTGATAATGTTAGAGGTCTGGTTGTACGCTCAACTTTCAATAACAAGGTTTTAGACACGTTGCGGGAAGACCCCACCCGTTTTTTTATGTATAACAATGGGTTAACAGTTACGGCAAATGATATAGAAGCTGATAACACGAACGCTAATAAGAAAATGAAGATTACGATTAAAGATTTTCAGGTTGTGAATGGCGGCCAAACGTTACGGACGCTTCATAAATTCAATCAACAAGATAAAGATAATGTAACTAATTACTTGTCAAATTGCGAGTTGCTAATAAGAGTTTTTAAGACCTCAACTGGGAGTAGGGTCAGGAATCGGATAGCAGAGTATACAAATAGTCAGAACGCAATATCGAAAATTGATTTGAAATCTTTGAGCTTTGAGCAAATTCAAATTGAACAATTTTTAGATGAACACGATATTATTTATGCTAGAAAAACGGGGGATACTGGTGTGATTCCTTCAAAGACCTATGTCAATAAGATAAGTATGGAAAAATTTGGCCAAATATTATTCTCAATTCAGGGGCATCCAGAGAAAGCTTCAAATCAAAAGAAGCAAATTTTTGATAAGTATTATGACAGGATTTTTGGAGACCAGTATTTTGACTTGTCAAAATCGGCAGAATACGTAAATCGGTACTTCGAAATTAAGAAAGAATATGATGCCTTTAGTGATTCTGATTCTACTGACCAGAAAATATTCTATATTTTGTATATGGATACTAGGTTGAGTACAGGGATTAAAGAGAAAATTGAACTTCTTGAGAGTGCGATTAAGAGTTATAGAGTAAATGAAGACGCGCAAATTTCAGACGCACGGAAATTGTTACAGGTTAAATTCAAAGAAAAACTTGACTCTGATATAGAAAATTACTTGAAACAATGATATGGCTGTGTTTACATAATGATTAAATTTCACACCTTGATTCTGAATTATTAAAACTACTCGGAGCCTCCCTATGCAACTCAAAGGAATATACGCCCCCATCGTCACCCCCTTCAACGCGGACGAAAGCATCAACTACCCCGTCCTTGAACAACTGATCGAATACCTGATCGCCAACAAGATCGCGGGGCTTGTCCCTGGCGGCACCACGGGCGAAGTCTATGCCTTCACCGAAGCCGAACGGCTGGACATTTTCAAATTCGTCAAAGAGAAAGTCAACGGGCGGGTGACGCTCATTGCAGGCACCAATTCTGGCGCCACGCGCGACGTCGTCCGCTACTCGCAGATCGCCGAAGAGATGGGCTACGACGCGCTCATGGTCGCCGTCCCGCCGTATTCACGTCCCAACCAGCGCGAACTGCTCGCGCATTACGAAGCCGTCGCCAAAGCCGTCAAAATTCCCATTGTGCTTTACAACTTCCCCTGGCGTGCAGGCACCGAAGTCAGCTACGAAGTGATGGACGGTCTGACCAAATACGATCACATCATCGGCATCAAAGAAGCCAGCGGCGACATGTCCCGCGTCTACGAGTTCCGTCTGCGCTACGGCGACCGCTATCAAATGATCTGCGGCTCCGATGACCAGGCGCTCGACTACTTCCTGTGGGGCACCACTTCATGGATCGGCGGCGCCGCCTCCTGC
The DNA here is from genome assembly GCA_046328875.1 of Anaerolineales bacterium. Taxonomy (GTDB): domain Bacteria; phylum Chloroflexota; class Anaerolineae; order Anaerolineales; family Villigracilaceae; genus Villigracilis. The sequence goes on from JAXLVS010000001.1 coordinate 249,675, forward strand.
GCTCCGCTCGAACATCACAACGTTCTCGAAGCCGCGCTCGCCAACGACTTCGTCTCCGCCCGCAAGCAAATGGACAAACTCCTCCCGCTCCTCCGCAACATGGAAAGCGGCGGCTACACCCAAAAGGTCAAAGTTGGCTGCGAACTGCGTGGCATCCCCGTTGGCAATCCGCGCCAGCCGCTGCTGCCATTGTCCGCTGAAGACCGCACGGAATTTGAAAAAATCTTTAAGAGCATCTAACCACAAAGGGCACAAAGTACACCAAGGTTTAAGGTGTGGTGCAACGTGATACATTCTTTTGGGTTTTCATTCGTGATCATCTAAAACGAAGAACCAAAATCATCACTCACCCCACTTTGTGACCTTCGTGTCCTTTGTGTTTAAAAAAATATGAAACGAATCCCATACTTGGACTCTCACACTGGCGGCGAACCTACGCGATTAATTACATCGCTTCCCTTCGACCTCGGAACTGGTTCCGTTGCTGACAAATTATCCACGCTGAAAAAGGATCACGACGACCTGCGCCGCACCGTCCTGCTCGAACCCCGCGGCTCAGACGTGCTCGTCGGCGCGTACCTCGTCCCGCCCGCCGACCCGACTTGTCAATTCGGCGTTATCTACTTTAACAACGTCGGCTATCTCGGCATGTGCGGACATGGCACAATTGGTTTGATTGCTTCGTTGGCATATTTAGGAAAAGTCCAGCCCGGAGTCATTCGGGTGGAGACTCCCGTTGGGGTGGTCGAAGCAACTCTACATAAGAATGAAGCGGGGGAATATCCCAATAAAGTTTCGGTGCAGAACATCCCTGCCTATCGTCATCTCACTCATGTCCCTGTCACCGTTGACGGCAAAACTATCCATGGCGATGTGGCATGGGGTGGCAACTGGTTCTTCCTCTGCCACGACCACGGACTTGAAGTCAACATGCAAAACCTCGAAGCGTTGACCGAATTCTCATGGCGCGTGCGCGAGCAATTCACCGCCAATGGCATCACCGGTGCGAACGGCGCAGAGATTGACCATGTGGAATTGTTTGCATCCACGCCTGAAGCCGACAGCAAAAGTTTTGTCCTCTGCCCCGGCAAAGCCTACGACCGTTCTCCCTGCGGAACAGGCACCAGTGCAAAGCTAGCTTGTTTATATGGGGATGGAAAATTACAAGTAGGGCAAACATGGAAACAACAAAGCGTCGTTGGTAGCATCTTTGAAGGCAGTGTGCAATTGGATGGAGATAAGATTATCCCAACCATCACCGGCGAAGCGTGGGTCATGTCCGAAGGCACGATCTTGGTGGATGACCGCGACCCATTTGCAACTGGCATCTAACTTTTGACTATAGACCTTTGACTCATGTAATTGGATGTCAAAGGTCTATAGTTGAATAAATGATCTAACTCCCCTTTTTTGAAATCCAATCCATACAGTAATCGGCGATCTCTTCCCAATTCTTTTGCCCAAGCAGGAAGTGATTGCGGCCTGCAAATTCCTTGAAGTCTGTTGTTGAGGGGCTGGCTTTATATTTTTCGTAATTGGTTCTGCATAAAGAAGAGGGGATAATATGATCGTTTCCGCCTGCAATGATCAAAAGCGGCGCATGTTCTTTTTTGAAATCGATCTTTGCGGCAGAGGTGAGAGATTGACGTGGAATGGCGCGTGATTCTGGAACCACATATCTTTCAAATGCAGCGCGTTGTTCGTCCAAGCTCATGCCATTGACAAAGGCATATTGAAAACGCTCGAAGGTCATCACCACGGGTGAATTGGGATTTGCAAATGGAGTGACATGTCCCCAGTTTGCTTTTAGGAAGGAAAACTCAGTAGTGAAAACTCCTGCTGGTGGAGCAGAATCAATTGCGATGGCGGCGGAGGCGAGTCCACGGTTGTGTAATATCTGAGTAGCAAGTCCGCCCATTGAGTGGCCGATCAAAATTGGCTTTTCATCCAACGATTGAATTTGTTTTGTAAGATGGTCAAGAATATCGGTAAGGTTGAGCTTGCCCAGTTTTGAATCGGGCGTTTGTAATTCTTTTACCGACCTATCCCTGCCAGGCCATGCGGGCGCGAGCGTGCGGTAGCCCTGTGCCTGAAATCGTTCCGTCCACTGTTCCCAGCAGAGCGGGGTCATATACATTCCGTGAATAAATACAACAGTTTTTGTGCCCATGCGTCTCTCCTTTTGATTGCCAGTCTACAGGTTGCGGGGCAAAACTCATAGGACAAAATGTCCTCTGCATTCTACGGAAAAGGTACGCCGATCTGTTTGAATACTCCCTGACTTTCATAATCGGCGGGAAGGAAGGCAACGATTTGTGGGAATTGAAACTGGAAATACCCGACGGAGATCAACAACGGACGGATCCATGCACGCTGTGGGCTGGGCTGCTGAAACGAAACAACAGTATCCACTCTGACAGCGGGGTGCTGATCTTGTGTGCTCGCATCATTTTCAAATTCCAAATTTGCGTTGACTGTTTTCCAGTGTTTCTCGAAATCGGGCAGTTGCATGAGGCGGGAGACCAGTTCCTGGTACCATGACTCAAATTGATATAGGGTATTGGCAGATTTAAAACCATAAATGGTTTGGCGCGCCATGCGAGTCCATGAGGCTTTGTTTTGAATAAGGCGTGGGTAGAGTGGCAGATGCGGGTCAAATAATAAGTTCAAGATGTTCATCTGTTCGGGAGCAATGGACGACAATTGCTCAGATGTGACTCCGTATAACCGAATCAAATGTTCGTTGAAATAGTGGATGCGCCAATCTCGGTTAATGATCATGGCGGGCATGGCAAGGTTTTGCGCAACAGAAATGGCGACTTGCAAAACAGCATCCAGCGAGTCTCCTGATAAATGTGAGGAGATGGGCGCAAGTTCAGCAGCCACCAATAAACGATTGCGTTCTTCCAGATTGCAATTAAGATAATCGGCGATTTCCATTACCGTCTCACGGCGCGGTGGACGGGTGATGCGTCCATTGCGCATTTGTTTATAGCTGCTGTATACGCGGTATTCCAACTCGGTGCGCGTCCATGTGCGTGGACCCCAGTCATCGTCACGCCATGAGACGGCAGAGCGTTTGGAATCCGCAGCGTCATACTGACGCTGTACCAATAATTCTTCAACCACGATAACAAAATCACGGCATGCAGGATGAACGACTGATGGAATATTGCTCATGATAAAAAGTATAGCATATTCATTTTTTAGGGGTTCTCTGTAGTATTGATCGTTAAATCAAAAGACCCTTGAGTTAAAACCTCAAGGGTCTTTTTTGTTCATGTTTCTAATTAGTTATGGATATCCAGCTGGCCGGTAACTTCGCTGCCAGCGCAACCAACAGCCTTTAGGTCATAAAGACCGGCAGGAATGTTTGTGAGAACATATTTCTCGCCTGCGGGGATGGTCTTGCCGGCAAGTTGGTCGGGCCCCCAGGCATCCTGTCCTGTGGGGGATAAGTAGATCTCGCAGATTTCTTCTGCGCCTGTGTTGGTGAATGTGAATGCAGGAACGATCTCTCCTGCTGCGGGGGCTTCTGTGGCTGCAGGTGCTTCGGTAGCAGCGGGAGCTTCCGTTGCGGCAGGTGCTTCGGTGGCAACAGTTCCAGCGTCATCGGAATCGGCGTCTCCAGCGGCGCATGCAGAAATGCTGAACACCATGACCAGCGCAATCAAAAGTGTAAGTAAAACCTTGCTGTTGAAATATTTCATCTTGTCCTCTTTGTTGTGATGTGTTTTTTATTGCGGGGGCGGATTATAGCGAAAAATCCATAAGTAATCCTATCGTTTTTGTTAGGTTGTAAAGATTTATCTTTTATTAATATTTCGTTTCTGCTTGTAGTTTTGGGACGGTTTCTTTGTAAGAGTTGAAGAGATTACCTTGTTTTATGCCACCTTGAAAGAATTATAATAATTTCATGTTGTGACTTTCAGAAAAGGTTTGGAGAAAAACGATGACTTCCAAAGTAGAAACGCAAAAGCACGATGTACTTATCATTGGCGGCGGGCCTGTGGGATTAAGCTGCTCTTATTATTTATTGAGATCAGGACACAACGTAACGATCCTTGATGCGAAGGAAATTGGAAAAGGCAGCGGCTCGGGCAATGCGGGGCATATCGTGCCGAGTCACATCATTCCATTAGCTGCACCGGGAGTGGTGACTTCTGCCCTCAAGTGGATGCTTGACCCTGCACACAGTCCCTTTGGAATGAAAGTTAGCCTCAACCCGAATTATCTTTCCTGGCTTTTGAAGTTTGTGCTTGCATGTAGTGAAAACAATGTTCAACGCAGCATCAAGCCGTTGAATGACCTTGGCCAACTAAGTGCCAAGAATTTCGCGCAGATCGTTGCCGAGGAAAAATTCGATTGCTCGTATCAGGAAAAAGGCTTACTCTTTTTATTCAAAACCGAGAAAGCTTTGCACGATGGACAACATGAGGGCGAGTTCATGCAGAAGCATGGAATCCCTGCCAGTGTTTATGACAAGGTGAAAGTCCATGAAGTGGAGCCTGCGGCTTTGGAGGATGTTATTGGTGGCGTGCATTTTACAGGCGATGCGCATCTTAACCCTGCCGTATTTCTCAAGTTGTTAAAGGAACGTGTCCGTGCATTGGGCGCGCAGATGTTGGAAAATACATCTGTCACGGGGTTTGAAACGGTAAATGGAAAGATCGCGAAGATAAAAACCAGTGCAGGAGATTTTGAAGCCGAGCAAGTAATTCTTGCAGCTGGCGCGTTGACTCCATCTGTTGCGCGCGATTTGAAGTTGAATATTCCCATTCAACCTGCGCGTGGATACAGCATGACCATGTCTGCTACGAAGATGATGCCCAGCCATGCGCTGATCCTTGGCGAGCGCAGGATCGCTGTCTCTCCAGTGGATGGACTTCTTCGCTTTACAGGTCGCTTGGAAGTGGGGAATTACAGTATGGAACCGAATCCCGTTTGGATTCAGCGCATTGAAAACTCAGCGCGCGAGTATTTGCAATTGGATAAGAAACTGGATATCAAAGAAATGTGGGCAGGACTTCGCCCCACCACGCCTGATGGTGTTCCGATCATTGGGCGTTCTCCGAATTACAGCAATTTGATCCTTGCTACAGGCCATGCCATGTTGGGATTATCGCTTGGGTTGGGAACTGGCCAGGTTGTAGCTGAACTGCTCAATGGACAGGAACCAGCTGTCAGTTTAAGTCCGATGCGTTTGGAACGGTTCTAGAGTCTTAGTCCAAAATGATATGTACTTGTAAAGATAGCTCTTGTCAGCTCGCACTATAATCGTGCCTTACATAAATCTTATTATCTAAAGGAGAGAACAACATGGATATTGAAATTATTCACCGCCCGTCCTATTCACTTGCGATTGCGAAACTTACGCCAAACGAGCGCATCCGCGCGGAGGCTGGCGCGATGGTCAGCATGTCTGGCGGTATGAACATTGAAACGAAGGCCGAAGGCGGCATTTTGAAATCACTAGGTCGCGCCGTGCTTGGCGGTGAATCGTTCTTCCAAAATTTTTTCGTTGCTCCAGCGAGCGGCGGTGAAGTGACACTTGCGCCCGAATTGCCTGGTGACATTGCCGTGATCGAAATGAGCGGCAATAAGTTGATGATCCAGAGCGGCTCCTACATGGCTTCCGAGTCAACTATTGAGCTGAATGCGAAGGTCAGTGTGAAGGCGTTCATGTCTGCAGAAGGTATTTCGATGCTCGAAGCGACGGGAACGGGGACACTGTTGGTTTCATCCTACGGCGCTATTTATGAAAAGACACTTGCTGCAGGCGAAACGTATGTTGTTGATTCTTCTCATCTCGTTGCCTTCGATGGGACAATGGGTGTTCAACCTAAACCTGTTGGTGGGATCAAATCCACATTGTTCAGTGGTGAAGGCTTGGTGATCGAGCTCTCTGGCCCTGGTAAGATCTACATCCAGACCCGCTCACCGCAAGCGCTTATCAATTGGATCATTCCGCAGTTGCCTAAGCCGCCTGCTGCCAAAAGCAGTTAGCAGGGACGGGGTTATCCCAACCCTACAATCTCGTATAATGGTGCGGGACGATTAACGTCCCGCATTTTATTTTTAAAGGCAGCTCATTGAATTCCTCCCTGATTTTTATCTTTATCACCATTTTCGTGGATATGCTCGGCTACGGCATTATGCTGCCGTTGCTTCCGTTTTTTGTGCAGGCACAAGATGGCGGTGCGGCCATTGCGGGTGCGTTGAGTTCGTTGTATGCATCTGCTCAATTGTTTGCAGGACCCGTTCTTGGTGCTCTCTCTGACCGTTATGGTCGGCGGCCAGTCTTGCTCATCTGTCTGCTTGGGACTTCACTAGGATATCTCATGCTTGGGCTGGCGGGCTCGCTTCCGCTGATCTTTCTCGCCGTGTTGATCGATGGCCTGACAGGCGGGAATCTCACCACCGCTTATGCCTACATCGCAGATGTAACCACTTCCGAGAATCGCGCGCGCGGGATGGGCATGGTCGGCGCAGCATTCGGTTTGGGCTTAATGGCTGGACCTGCGTTGGGTGGATTGTTGAGCCGATATGGGTTGTATGTGCCTGCGTTTGTGGCTTCTGCAATTGCGTTAGGCAATGTCACCTTCGGATATTTTGTGCTGCCCGAATCACTTCCACTTGAGAGACGCGAGATCAAGCCTGTTTTTCAAGGGTTCAATTTTGGGAATCAGTTTCTAAGTCTTTTCAAGCAAGTTAACATCCAAAAACTTCTCATCGCCATGTTCCTGCTCAACCTTGCTTTTGCTGGGTTGCAATCCAACTTCCCGCTCTATTCCAATTTCCGTTTTCAATGGACGCCCACTCAAAACAGTTTCTTCTATCTTTATGTTGGCGTATGTGCTGTCTTTATTCAGGGGTTTTTATTTGGCAAACTTCAACCGCGCTTCGGTGAAAAACGCCTCACTATTTTCGGTCTTACCCTCATGGCAATCGGCCTTGCGGGTATGGCATTCGCCCCTGTTGCATGGATGTTATATCCCGCTGTTACCATCGTGGCGTTAGGTACGGGAACAAGTATCCCGTCACTTACTGCGTTGGTTTCATTGCGCGTCTCTGAAAGTGAGCAAGGCCGCTTAATGGGCGGCACGCAAACTCTTCTGAGTCTGACGAATATTTTTGGCCCCATGCTCGCGGGCATTTCATTTGAAGTTATTACTTTCTCCGCACCATATTGGTTGGGAAGCATATTTGCGGTTTTTGCGTTGGGAGTGGCATTCTCGTCATTGCGAGGAGGGCGATAGCCTGACCAAGCAAATCTTACAAGAATTTCCGCATCTGACTCACCGCAGCCTGAATCCCGTCTTCCTGGCTTAATGCTACACTGACAGTTTTCGCCCGCGCCCGCATGGCCTCATCCGTCAATGCTTGGGTAATGGCTTGCGATAAATTCTTTGCATTCAGTTTTCTTTGGGGGATGGATTTTGTTCCAACGCCAAGGTTATAGACACGTTCTCCCCAGAAAAATTGGTCAATGGCTAATGGCATGGTGACTGTGGGTATGCCCGCATGCAAACTTGCGGAAGTTGTCCCTGCTCCACCGTGATGGACGGCGACTTTTACATGACGATACAACCAGTCATGCGGAGCGTATTCGATGGGGAAGATATTTTTCGATTTAATTTCTCCATGCCATTTAGATGGGATTGTTAATACTGCCTGCGCGTTTGCAAGATTCAATGCCTCTTCCAGCATGGGTAAATATCCCTGTGTGCCTGGGCTGCCAAACCCGAGGGCGATTGGATTTGGTGAGGACTCAATAAAATGCAAAAGTTCTTTTGGCGGATTCCATTCCACAGAAGGTGAATGCCAATAGCCAGTGACGACTTGTTTGTCATTCCAATCTTTTGGGCGAGGGACGATGAGTTCACTGAAGCCGTTGAGGGTGAGAGGTTGGGCAGAGTCCGCTCGTAGTGAAGGATCAAGCAAATGGGCAGGAGCCAGCCCAAAGTCCGTATGACGCGCGTAGTTTATTTCCGAACGCCACGAAAGCCAGATGGTTTGCATCACAACCCAATGCGAGAACCTGTTTCCAATCCCTGAAAGTGAGAAAGAAAATGGGAGAAGTGTGGAAGGGAAATTGCGAGTAGGCGCGAGTGGTTGCAACAGCGCACGGACGGAAGGAATGCCCAACCCTTCAGCGATATGTGCGCCCCAAAGCGTGGGCAAACCGTACACAAGCAAGTCAGAACCGCGGCAAGCTTCAGCGGCGGTATGGAGCATTTGCCTATATATCGGGCGGGCTTGTTTGATGAATTTTTGTGTAGAACGAATGGAGTTGATGAAGTTGCTGCCGAGCGTGAGCGGAGTTGAGTTACCTTGTTCAATAAGCAAGTCTGATGGATTGCCATCGAAGGGTGCGAAGGTTAAGGGCGAGGAATGTGATTGAACGAGATTTGCAAATTCGCGCGGCGCTGCAATGCGGACGTTATAACCTGCCTCCAGCAAGCCTTCACCGAGGGCGATGTAAGGGAGCACATCGCCACGGGTGCCGCTGGTGAGCAGGGTGATGGTTTTCATGGTTTACGGTTTATCGTCTGTTTTCTCAAATACCAAAAAACGATATTCCACGATCTTCATGTGTAGGCATTGCTGCAATGCCATGCTTCCCAACATAGATGGAACAATGGCATGTTTGATGGGAAGTTTTTCGCCGAGAAAAAGAAGCATACTGGCGAGAAGGTCAGGCAGATTGCGAAGACGAAGATGTGGGGTGAGTTCTTCGTTCTTTTTTAGTCGAAGCCCGTTTTTGCTTGCAAAGAAAATGACCTGCTCAACAGTCCGCACTCCAGGGACATACCAGCCGTCAATGTAGGCGTTGAGCCATTTGTTTTCATTTACCGAGAACGGGCGCACAGCTTGATAATCATCTACAAGAATGAGCTTGCCGCCTTTGCGCAAGAGACGGCTGGCTTCGTGAAAATATTTCTCAGGGTCAACGGCATGGCAAACGGCTTCCACGGAATATACAGCATCAAGAAATTCATTCGGCAAAGGCACGGAAGTAAAATCGCCTTCGGCGAAGCTGATCTGTTCTTGCAGACCGAGTTGTAGGGCAGAGTCATTTGCAAGTTTGGCTTGTACGGGGCTGAGAGTTAATCCCAACGCTGGGGCAGGGGTTTGCAAGCGCGGGTAAATGTAAAAAAGACTCGCGCCGACACCGCAGCCGAGATCCGCGATGCGGGCGTTTGATTGCGCGACGGATTCGATCTCCGTTTTAATGAGTGCGTTGGAAGTGTTGAGAGCCTCTTCGAGGTTTTTGGTATCCTGCATCCACAGCGAGCGGTGAATGTTCTGCGCTTTCTTTGTTCCGCTGAATTTCAGGAAGAGATTTGTGTTTTCATCGTAATAGGTACGGACAGAATCAGTTGTAATAGGCATGGGGAAATTATAATGGGGTAGTTGTTTGGATTGTTCTTGAATAAACGGTTGTGATCATTAAATAGAGAGGAAGCGTACACCGTGTCCCTTACACCCTGGAAAATTCTCGAATCGCGCCATCCGTTCCCGAAATTCCGCATGGATACTTGCGAGCTGCCGAGCGGCAAGAATTACAAGGCCTTTGTGCTCGAGTTTGATTCTTGGGCAAATGTTGTGGCATTGACCAAAAATAATGAAGTGGTGCTTGTGAAGCAATATCGCCACGGTGTGCAAGAGATTTCGCTGGAACTGCCAGGCGGTGTTGTGGATGCTGGCGAAGATCCGCTGGATGGGGCAAAGCGCGAATTGATGGAAGAGACAGGTTATTCAGCAGGGAATATCGTTGAGGTGGGCAGGTTGTATCCCAATCCTGCAATTCAACAAAACACATTATTTTGCTACCTCGCCACCGATGTGGAATGGGCTGGCGAACAACACTTGGATGATGCCGAAGAGATCGAAGTGCAGCTTGTCCCATTGGATGAATTGATCGAGATCGCAAAGAATGGCAAATTCCTTCATGCACTAAATGTGGCTGTGTTGTTTCAGACGCTGGCGTATTTGAAAAGGATTTGATTTATGACGCGCAACTCACAGTGTGGAATACTGTTTGAGAGGATGAAACAAGCTGCGGTGAAAAAAGAAGCGTATCTCATTTTCGTAAGTCTTGCCAGGAGGTTGTAGTGCTGACAATTTACAAAAATACAGAGCAAGGGCTTGAAAAAATAAAAACGATTGCCAACGGTGCATGGGTTAATGTAGTGGACCCAACCTCTGAAGAAATTGAGAAGCTGGTCAGCTGGGGCATGGAAATGGATTTCGTGAATTACTCGCTCGATCAGGATGAGATCGCGCGAATGGAACGTGACGATGAGTACACCTTTATTTTGCTGCGAATTCCGATCCATCAACCCGAAAGCGATATTCCGTACACGACTGTTCCGCTTGGCATCATGATTCTGGGAAACAAGATCATTACCGTCTGCCGTTATGATAACGATATTCTGCAAGTGCTTGCTGCTGGAAAATATCGTCTGTTGAAAACAGGCAAACGCTATCGTTTTGTGTTATATCTCTTTTTAGAGAACTCGGTGCGCTACCTGCACTTTTTGCGAGAGATCAACCGTGCTACAGAACTTGTGGAAGACCGTTTACGAAAATCTCCGCGTAACCGCGAAGTGTTGGAATTGTTGAAGTATCAGAAAAGCCTTACTTATTTTTCCACAGCGTTGCGCTCCAATGAAGTGATGATGGAGCGCGTGAAGAAGACGCAGCTCTTCAATTATTATGAAGAAGATCAAGACCTGCTTGAAGATGTGATTACCGAAAACCAGCAGGCCATTCAAATGACAGGGATTACCACTGAGATTCTTTCAGGCATGATGGAGGCTTTTGCATCCATCATTTCCAACAACCTGAACGGCGTGATGAAAGCATTGACTGCTCTTACGATCCTTCTCAATATACCTGCCATTATCATGTCTTTGTACGGTATGAATGTTGTTCTGCCTGGTAAGGTGAATCCATTGATGTTTTTATTGATCAGCGGTTTCTCACTTGCTGTTGCGGCCGTAGCCACTTTTATTTTTTATAAAAAGGATTGATCCAAAATGAAAACTGAATTACTCTTCGATGCAAAAGCAACATTAGGCGAAGGCCCTGCCTGGGATGCAAAAACTCAAACATTATATTGGGTGGATATTCTCGAAAAACGAATTTATGCTGGAACTGAAGTGCTTGCTCAGTTGAATGAATTCATCGGCTGCCTTGCTCCGTGCAAGAATGGGAATCTCATCGTAGGCAAACGCGCCTCAATCGTGGACTTTGATATTGCTTCTTCCCAGCAAACAGTTCTCGTCTCTCTTAATGAATCTGCCACCAATCGTGTCAACGACGGCAAGTGTGATCCCGCAGGTCGCTTTCTCGCTGGCACTATGGATATGAATGAAAAAGACCCTGCTGGCTCATTCTATTCATACGATGGAAAAACAACACAGACATTATTTGGAAATATAACCATTTCCAATGGCCTCGCTTGGAGTGTTGACCATAAAACCTTCTACTATATTGATACTCCTACTCGTGAAATAAAAGCATTTGATTATGACGTAGCGACTGGCCAACTTGCAAACCCGCGCGTTGTGATCCATATCCCTGATTCAATAGGCTGGCCTGATGGCATGACCTCGGATATGGACGGCAACCTCTGGATCGCCATGTGGGGCGGGGCGCAGGTGACGAAATGGAATCCAAGCTCAGGAAAATTGCTAGAGCAGATTTCCATCCCTGCATTGCATTCTTCTGCCTGCGTCTTTGGCGGGAAGGATAGGAACGTGTTATATGTCACTTCTGCTCGAAAGGGCATGAGCGATGCTGACCTAAAAAAATACCCGCTCGCAGGCGGGCTGTTCAAAGTGGTAACAAATGTTGAAGGAATGCCAACATTTGAGTTTGGATAAAGAAAGAAGAAAGAGGAAGGATTTCCTTCCTCTTTCTTCTTAGATTACAAGAGCGCTTTGGCTAGTTCAACGATCTCTTTGCATTGTTCATCAGATAATCCAACAAATGGGGAATTTTCGTAAACTGTATCGCGGTTTTCAACGATCAGCACACGTGCATCTTCGCTGAAAGTGTGGGAATGCCATACACCGCATTTCACGTTATACAATTTGAATGGCTCCATATCCACTGCATGGACTTTGGTTACACTTTCAATCCCCTCACCTATAAAAAGAATACAGCGCCCTTTCATTAAGACAAAGACTTCGTCAGTCTCTGTATGCTTTTGCATTCGGTTGATCTTATCTGGCGTAAGGTCGGAGGTATAGTTTATTATTGCAACCCGCCAGTTCTGGTAATCTATCAATGGTTTGTAATCGGGTCCGTTATGCTCGCGGACTTCAATGAGGGATTCGGGGAGTGGTTTCATGCATTAATTTTATCAGGATTCCAACTCCATCATCTTGATGAATTGTTCCACGACGTACGGATCAAAATGTTTACCCGATTGCTCTTTGATATATTCTAGTACTTTTCCTTTTTCCCAGGCTGGGCGGTAGGGGCGGTCAGAAGTCAGCGCATCCCATACATCAATGATGGCAAAGATGCGGGCAGTAAGAGGAATGTCTGTGCCTTTCAAGCCGCGCGGGTAGCCGCTTCCGTCCCATTTTTCATGATGACAAAATGGAATGTCTAAAGCGGGGCGCAGATATTCAATGGGTTGGATCATGTCATAGGCATATTTGGGATGCTGATGCATGATCTTCCATTCTTCTTCTGTTAGCTTATCTGGCTTTAAGAGGATCGCATCTGGTACACCGAGTTTCCCAATATCATGCAGAAGCGCACCACGGCGCATGTAAACAAGTTCTTCTTCGCTGATACCCATGATGCGGCCAAGTTTTTCCGATAGCTCAGTCACACGCAGGGTGTGGCCTTCAGTCTCTTTGTCTCGCAGGTCCATGGCATGCGACCAGCCTTCAATGGTTGCATCATACGCAGATAGTAATTTTTCATGTGCCACTTCAAGGTTAGCGCGTTCATTTAGCAATTTGCGATACCGATTCAAGCGAGTGATGCCAAGCAGACGTGCGCGCAGTTCGTAACGGTCATACGGTTTGGTAATGTAATCATCCGCGCCTGATTCAAGCCCGATCAGCAAGGATTTGCGATCGTCCAATGCGGTGATCATAATGATAGGAATTTCAGCCAATAGCGGGTCATTGCGTATATATCGACAAACTTCAAAACCATCCATACCAGGCATCATGACATCTAAGAGGATCACATCAGGCAGTATTTCGCGAGTTTTTTCCAGAGCTTCCGGTCCGCTCTGCGCCATTACGATCTGGTAGCCCTGTCCATCTAAAATGGATTCGAGGGTGTGTAACCCGGCAATCTCATCATCCACGATCAAAATTGTACTGGACATGTTCTACTCCTTGATACCCTAGTATATTTTTGCATATTAAAAATCACCATACAGGAAAACCCCCATTCAAATTATAAGTCTTTGTCTATTAATCCGTATTTGATGGCGAGGCGTACTACACCTGCAAGGTTACGTACGTGTAATTTTTCCATGAGGTTGGCACGATGCTTCTCTACCGTTTTTTCGCTAATGAAAAGCATTTCAGCGATCTCAACGCTGGTATGTTCCTCAGCGATCAATTGAAGTATCTCCTTTTCACGTGGAGAAAGGTTTTCCAATGGATTGCTGCTTTGAGACGCGCTGGGATGGAAGGTGCTATCCATAGCGATGGAGGAAATTGTAGCACTCAAGTATGTTTCGCCGCGCGCCACAGTACGCACCGCTTGTAACAACTCCTCGCTAACTGACGTTTTTAGTACATATCCTTTTGCACCACTCTGCAATGCTTGATGGACAAGTCCCTCTTCGGAGTACATGGAAAGCAGAAGGGTTTGTGCTGGAAGTTTCAAGCTTTGAATATGCTCGGCGGCTTGAATACCATTTAGGCGGGGCATCATGATATCCATGATGACAACATCAGGCTTGAGGGTTTTTGCCATTTCCACGCCTTCCTGTCCATTGGAGGCTTCCCCTAGAACGTGGATGTCGCCTGCTCGCTCAAGCAAAGCTCTCAACCCAGCGCGGACGAGGGCGTGGTCTTCAACCAGTATTACACGGATCATGTCTGCTCCTTGGTTTGCTTCTCGATCGGTAAATGCGCTGAAATAATAGTGCCTTTGCCATGTGCTGAGGTGACGAGCAGGTTCCCACCTACGAGCAGCAATCGTTCACGCAAGCCAGTCAGCCCGATCCCTTTGAATAGGGATGTATCTTCTATCTTAAAGCCTTTGCCATTATCCTGCACAGTTAATGCGATCTCCTGATCGTCCAGGGTCAACTCAACCCAGACATGATTCGCCTTTGAATGTTTAATTACATTGGTTAGCGTTTCCTGTAAAAAGCGATAGAGTGTGATTGAGTATATATCAGAAAGCTCGGGGAGCTTTTCATCTATTTCCAGAGTGACAGGCAAGCCAGTGCGGATGCTGTATTCACGGCAGTGATTTTGCAGGGTGGTTTTCAGGCCAAGTGTATCCAACATGGTTGGACGAATGTCTTGCGCAAGTTGACGCATCTTGACGATGGTTTGGTTGGTGTCTGTGATCAGGTCATCCAGCTCTTTTTTGATGGATTCATTTTCGGCTGAAATTTCGGCGCGCAGATTTTGTAAGCGCAACATGTGGGCGATCAATGCCTGACCGAGATCATCATGCAATTCACGAGAGAGACGCTTACGCTCCTGCTCCTGAGCGTTGACAACATGTTCGGCCATTTTGCGCAGGTTTTCGCGCTGGCTGGATAATGTACGGTAACGGTCTAACCTCAAAATGGTGCGGACGCGTAAGCGCAGTTCTTGCCGATCTACCGGTTTGATGAGGAAGTCATCTGCGCCAGCTTCAATGCCTTGTAGACGGGAGGCGCGGTCATCCAAGGCGGTGAGAATGATGATCGGGACTTCAGCAAGTGTCGGCGTAGCACGGAGGCGCCTGCACACTTCGAATCCGTTCATACCAGGCATCATGACATCCAGCAGAATCAAATCTGGTAATAGCTGCTCCGCTTTTTCAAGGGCGGCATTTCCGCTGGTTGCGTATTCAATCTGGTAGCCGTCACCGACAAGGATGGCATCCAGAGTGGTAAGTGCTGATGGTTCATCATCCACGATTAAAACCTTACTGTTCAAATTTTCCTCCTTTGTATTTAATCTGTTCTTGAAGGAGTTTTTGTAATTCCTTAAGATCGATTGGCTTGCTTAAGTAAGCATTCATGCCAGCCTTTAGACATTTTTCGCGATCTCCGGGCATGGCTAGCGCGGTCAATGCAATGATGGGGGTATGTTTTAAATGTTCTTCAGCCCTGATTCTTCTTGTGGCTTCAAAGCCGTCCATGCTGGGCATTTGAATATCCATCAAGATGATATCTGGCAACAGGTTTTTGGCGAATATGACGCCTTCGTATCCATTGCGCGCCACGGTTACATGGTACCCTTTTATCTCAAGATAATCTTGCATATATAGAATGATGGTTTCTGTATCTTCCACCAATAATATTCTTGCCGATTTTGTTTGAGGGGTGGCTTGTACGGTTGGATTTGTGATTTTTATTTCAGGAGTTTGAGTTACTTCTTCAGAACGCCAGGGCAGGCTCACAATAAAACGACTGCCTTTGCCCGGTGTGCTGTTGACTGTTACGTTTCCACCATGCAGGCGTACTAGTTGAGCGACGAGCATGAGCCCCAGACCTGTGCCGCCTGCTTCGCGTGAAAGCCTGCTATCTAATTGTACGAAAGGCTTGAACAGGCGAGGGAGATCTTGTTTTGAAATGCCAATGCCAGTATCCCATACGCAAAAGGTGACCAGGTTTTCCTCGATATTTCCTGTAACTTCCAGACCCAGGCTTTCACCTTCTGGCGAAAACTTTACGGCATTACTTAATAAGTTTACGAGCACCTGTTTGAGGCGTCTTTCATCACCATATATGGTTTTGACCTTGTCATCCGTACGGAATGAAATATTTAATCTCTTTTTCTGGGCAAGTTCTTTGATCATCCGCAAACTGGATTGGCAAAGCGCTTCTGTTGAAAATTGGGTGGGGTCTAGTTCCATACGGCCTGCGCCGATCTTTGAAAGGTCGAGAATGTCATTGATCAGGTTCAAGAGATGATGGCCGCTTTCGCTGACGATCTGCAGGTACTTTTTTTGTTTTTCGTTGATATCGCCTGCCACTTCCTCCATCATGCTTTCAGATATGCCTAAAATGGAGTTGAGCGGGGTGCGCAATTCGTGGCTCATGTTCGCGAGGAATTCATCCTTCACTCGCATGGCGCGTTCCAGTTCGAGGTTGGCGAGACGAAGCGTTTCTTCCGATTCCTTGTCTTGGGTAATGTCCATCACGACGCCTATTACGTGCTCGGGGATGTTGTTCTTATTGAGCAATACTGTGCCGTATGTTTTTATGTGACGGACAGATTTGTCTTCGCGAATAATTCGATATTGCACGTAGTAATGCTGTTCTCCGTTTAACACCGCCTGCGCCAGTGACATTAAGTTAGCGGCATCATCAGGATGAACGATCTTGATAAAGCCTTCAATTGTCTGATCAAAGCTTTCGGGGCTGGTGCCATAAATGGCATGCATTTGTTCGTCAAATATTAATTGGTTGTTGATAACGTTCCAATCCCAAATGCCCAACTCTGCGGCTTTGGTTGCCACTTCCAAACGCCTTTGGACTTTTTTGATTTCGTCGGTGCGCTCTTGCACATGTTGTTCGAGTTCTGTAGCCAGGTGACGATATTTCTCTTCGCTGTCTCGTAACGCAATTTCGATGTGCTTACTGGCAGTGATATCCCGTACTGCGCCGATGAGTTTTCTAAGGACATTCGGCTCTTCTGCGGGAATTTCTTTCATGCGGTCCAGCAGCCAGCGGATTTCACCATCTTTCCGACGGATACGATACTCGATACCATGCAATCTTTTTTCCGCATCATTCTGTTTGCTGATTTTTTGCAGATCTTCAGGAAAGACGATATCAATGAAACCATGCGGTAGGGCGTTTACTTCATCCAAGGAGTAACCAGTGATTTGCTCAAGTGCGCCAGAGACCCAGACTGTCTGCACTCTGTTATCGGTGAAGACCATGCTGCTATAAATATAGTCTGAAGTCAACTCTGATATCTGGCGATGACGGCTTTCACTTTCCCGCAAGGCTAGTTCGATCTGTTTTCGTTCTGTTATATCTGTGCAGATGGCGCCCAACGCATATATGTTTCCTTTAGGGTCCCGAAGCGGGAATTTGGTGGATGCGTAGGTGTGTAAAACGCCATCCAGCACAGCGGTTTCCTCAACGTCCAGTATTTGCCCACTTTCAATGACTGCTTTATCGTTAGCGGCATAAAACTCTGCATCTTGCTCGGGAAATATGTCATAGACGTTGCGCCCGAGGAGTCTTTCGCTTGGAAGCCCAAGGTTGGCTTCTGCATATTTGTTGATGGCAATGAAACGGCCTTCCAAGTCCTTGATCCACACCAGGCTGCCTGCGTTTTCAAAAAAGCTCTGCAGACGTTCCTGGTTTTCCCATAATGTTTTTTCCGTTTGCTTGCGTTTTGAGATATTGCGGGAAACTCCTAAAATATCCACCCCGCCATCTTTGTTTCTCAAAATTGTAGATACGGTTTCCGTCCAGATGACGGAGCCATCTTTGCAAACCAATTGGCCTTCATCGGCTTTTACTGTTGCTGCTGGGTCACCTGCCAAAAAACTTTCCACACGAGTTTTAAATTTTGGCATGATGCCCGCAAATGTTTCGGACGTTAATTGTTCTTCAAAACTTTTGGATATTGCCTCTGCCGCAGTGTATCCGCTCAATTTTTCAATGGACGGGCTAACGTATTTGAATTTCATGCTGGCTGTATCCAGCACCCACACTACGTCTGAAATGTTTTCGGCTAACAGGCGGTACTTTTCCTCGCTGGCGCGCAAGGCGTCTTCAGCTCGCATTCGTTCTGTAATATCCAGAGCTACTACAAGGCGGGCAGACCTATCTTGATACGTTATTTTTTGTGAGATGATCTCAACTGGGAAAAGTTTTCCGTTTTTATCTTTATGTATCCAGTTGGAGGAGCGCTGATACGCATCCATGTTTGTTTTGATATTGTCAATGAGCTTGTCTTTTTCTTCAGCTGGGCGAATATCCATCAACGTCAAATGCCCAAACTCTTCCCTTGTATATCCGTACCGCAGACTTGCAGCGTTATTCACCTCGATGAATTTCAAGGTCTCAATATCATATATCCACATCGGAAGCGGGTTGCTTGCAAACCCCATGTTGAGGGTTTCTCCTGCTTCCATATTTTTTTGCACACAGGCTTTTAGCTGTGAGTTTTTTTTAGTACTTCGTGAAGGTGAATCTTTTATTATTACTTTTGTGTGTTTGCCCATGTCAAACTCCAAAATTTTATCTTGACGGGCCCCTACAACAATGTCAGCTTGATGATGCCAATGCAACAGCTGCCCGCTTCCAGTTAAGTTGGAGGCGTTGATTGATCTTTGGATCTATTAATATGTTTGGCGATCAAGTTTTCCAACTCCTTCATTTGAACGGGCTTGCTCAAATAGTCATTCATGCCCGCTTGCAAGCAGCGTTCTTTATCGCCAGTCATGGCGAGTGCTGTTAAGGCTATGATCGGTATCTCTTGCAGATCCTTTTCAGCACGGATCCGCTTTGTGGCTTCCACGCCGTCCATCACTGGCATCATGACATCCATGAGGATGAGGTCGGGCTTTTCTTTGATGGCAAGCATCAATCCTTCCATTCCATTGTGGGCGGCCATTATTTGATAGCCCTTATAGCGTAGATATTCGGTCAATAAGAGGATGATGGAATCTGTATCCTCTACGATGAGAATCTTTCCGCCTCGCTTCTCTTCGGACCCTGAGCCTGCCTCAGTGTTCTGAGGCCTGTTCTTCGCCGATATCATGTCACCTTCCACATTCACCCAGGGAAGTGTGATCGAGAATCGGCTGCCCACACCCTCTTTGCTTTCCACGCTTACACTTCCGCCGTGCAAACGGATCATTTGTGCCACGAGAACTAATCCCAACCCTGTGCCTGAAAACTCACGAGCCAGGCCTGCATCCAGTTGCACAAATGGCTTGAAGATCAAATTAAGTTGATCTGGAGCCATGCCGATGCCTTCATCCCAAACTGTGAAGACGACGGTTTGATTGCGGATATTGCCTTTTACATCCACACCAAGGCGACGGTCATTCGGCGTGAACTTGACGGCGTTGCTTAATAAGTTGACCAGAGATTGTTTGAGGCGGCGCTCATCGCCCATGATGATCTTTACTTCAGGGTCTATGTTTAGAGAGATTTGCTGCCCCTTCTTTTGCGCCAATTCTTTTACCATGCGTAAGCTGGCTTCACAGAGCGATGAAACCGTTATTTGTGACACGTTCAGTTCCAATCGTCCTGCTTCGATCTTGGAAAGATCGAGAATATCGTTGATGAGCTCAAGAAGATGTTTCCCGCTTTCGGCGATGGTGCGGATGTATTTGATCTGTTTCTCATTAAGCGGCCCAGCGATTTGTTCTTCCAGACTTTCAGACATGCCCAAAATGGCATTTAGCGGAGTGCGCAATTCGTGGCTCATGTTAGCGAGGAATTCATCCTTTACGCGCAGGGCACGTTCCATTTCAGCATTGGCAAGCCGCAAGGATTCTTCCGCTTTTTTGTGGATAGTGATATCGCGGCTGGTACTTAGAATAAGCATCTGTCTATTTACTTCAATGGGATAGGAATGCATTTCAAGCGTGTGAATGCCGCCACTGGGGTTATAAAAATCCAACTCTACAGGAGGTACTTCATTTCCCTCCACAATGGCCTGAATGTAAGCTCTTTCTTTTTTAAGCTGTTCAGGCGGAAAGATGTTCAATTCTGAAATATTCCTGCCGCTTATTTCCGCGCGTTTAATTCGATGTTGCTGCTCGAATAAACGATTGACATCTAACAGTTTGCCATCTACTTCGGATACAGAGACGGGGTCTGGTGAGGCGTCAAATAACAAGCGGGCGTAGGCTTCGCTCTCGCGAATAGCTTGTTCTGCTTGCTTTTGCGGAGTAATGTCATTCACCGTGCCGATGATTCGGTCAATGTTATGGCTTTCGTCAAATATTGCTACGCCTTGCTGGGTGAGGGTGCGGATTTCACCATCTTTCCTGCAGATGCGGTATTCGATCTGATAATTTGAAGAGTGGTTGACAACGACATCATAGGCTATTTTGGAAACAATTTCCTGGTCCTGTGGGATCACATACTGGTAAATAGTTTCCAGTTTTCCGCTAAATTCTTCCTGGGATATGCCATGAATGCGATACATTTGGGCATCCCAAATTAATTTTCCGTTCACGTTATCCCATTCCCAAATGCCGAGCCCAGCCGCATCGGCTGCAAGTTCGAGTCTTTTGCGGGTAACTTCAATTTCGGCAGTGCGTTCCTTCACGCGTTGTTCCAGTTTGTTGTTGAGCTGGAGCAGTTCCTCAGTCCGTTTTTGAAGCGCAATTTCTGCCTGTTGCCGTTCCATGATTTCTCTTTGAGTGGTCAGGAACAGATTCGCGTTTTCAATTGCAATGGCTGCCTGGCCTGCCAATGTTTCCAACAGGCGTTCGTCATTTTCGTTGAAAGCATCTTCTCCTTCACTTTCCACCGAAATGGAACCGATTACTTTTTCACCGATCTTGAGAGGGACATACAGCCCGGAGTGAATTTCAGGAAAAACATCCACATACCTTTCATCATCTTTGACGTTAGGCACACGGATGCTGCTGCCGTTCAAAGTGACCCAGCCGCTTAAACCTTGCGCAGGGTTGCTGATGACTTCGTTCATTTTTGCCATGAATTCATCGGCTTCGTTCATGCTGATGTCTGGACGGTTAAAGGCGATCAACTGCACGCTGTTGGTCTCAGGCTGGTATTGACGAATGGCAATGTGATGCCAATTCATGCGGCGGTCTAATATCTCGATCACTTTTTGGGCGATCTCTCTTGGGGTGAGCAGGCGGCTGATCGCAAGCCCGCTTTCATACAATGTTTCCAACTCAGAAAGCTGGCGGTGTATTTCTGCTTCGGCCAGCTTGCGCATTGTAATATCTTGATACATTCCAATCGAGCCGTGTGACGACCCGTTTTCATCACGCAATTCCACTGCTGATTCGAAGACCCAATGAGTATTTCCCTGCCGATCTCGGATACGGAATTCAGATTTCCAAATTGGAATTTCACCTTCACGGACTCGTTCAATCCCTTCTTCTTGAGAATACCCCGCCAGTTCTTCCACGAGCACAACTTCCTCAACAAGGGAATCCCATACTTTGGCGGTGAATTCCTCTGGCGCATACCCCGTGATCTGACGAATACCTTCGCCGATGAACTCATATTTAATATGTTGCTTTTTATCGCCGTAGTACGATTCGTAATAGGGGACTGCACCAGCCACTTCAATAGCCTGCCGATAGAGAGATTCTGATTTGTGGAGGGCTTCTTCGGCTTGTTTGATCTCTGTAATATCTGTGATGGAAATAATAACCTTGGAGAGATCCTGCTCATGCCCTGCGGCGGCAGACCATGTGAGTTTTATATTTAGTAGTTCGCCACTTAGCGTGCGGTTGATACCTTCCCATTCAAAATGGGTCAAGCCATTTGCTATATTGATGAGTTCTAGATTATTAATGAATTCGGTGGAGAGGAAGGCTTTTGAGTTCTGTATCAAGTCTTCCTTGTTTTTTGCGTTGAAGAGCTTTACAGAATATTGATTCGCATCGAGTATTCTGATAAGTGAAATGAACTCCACTACTCTTTCAGGGTGTTCTGCGAAATACTCTTTGAAATCGGTCACGCCTTGTTGTTTTAATTCATCCAGCTTTTGCTTTACTGACGAATAGTCATCTTCCCATAGTGAGATGGGCGAATCCTCAAACAGGCTGCGGTAGCGTTTCTCGCTTTCTCTCAGGGTTTCATTGGCTCTTTTGGTTTCAGTAATATCCTGAATCTGACTGATAAAGTAGAGCGGGGTGTTATCGTCATTTTTTACAAGAGAGACATTTAATGCTCCCCACACATAATGACCAAGTTTATGCTGGTAGCGTTTCTCCATTTGGTAGGATTGGACTTTCCCTGCCAACAATTGATCAAGGTTATTTAGGTCGGTCTCAAGATCTTCGGGGTGTGTGATCTCTTGGAATGTTTTCGATATCAATTCTTCTTCTGAATACCCAAGCAGGTTACAAAACGCCATATTGACTTTGAACATTCTGCCTGTGATTTCCACCAAGGCCATACTGATAGGCGCGTTTTCAAAAGAAGTGGCAAATCTTTTTTCGCTTTCGTGCAGCCTTTCTTCAGCTTGTTTCCGCTCCACTGCAGAGGCAACTTGCCCTGAGAGAGAGGCGAGGAAAGCCAGTTCTTTTTCAGAATACAGGTTGGCTTGTTCATAATCCTGTACCGCCATCACTCCAATGGTTTTCCCTGCTGTTTTTAGCGGCACACCGATCCAGGATTTTGAATCGACGCCGATAAGCGTTACTTCTTCCAAGTCTGTTAACTCTTTGAACTTTTCTTCAGTGGCAAGCAGAGGGTTTCCTGTGCGGAAAATATAGGAGGTAAGCGTACCTTCACGTCTGGACGGTTCGAATGGTTCATCGTATTCGTCAACGCAATATGCATCTTCGAAGAGACCAGTATATTGGTTGTATAAGCTCACAAAGAAATTATTGGCTCGAATGACACGCCCAATGGAGTAATGTACCAACCCAAGAAATTCGCCAAGGTTTTGCGAAAGTGCCATTCCTTGCATGATCTCATAAAGGACCTGTTTTTCTAGTTCTGCACGCTTCTGCTCGGTGACATCGCGGATGTTTAGGACAATGCCCTGGATCGAAGGATTATCCATTAGGTTCGTTCCAAGAGCCTCGATATATCTCCAGCTTCCATCTTTATGGAGGCCGCGCACCTTAATGCTTTGCGGGGCAGTACCTAAAATTTCCCTGCGGCTTTGAAATGCGATTAATGCCTCAGGAAGATCATCAGGATGCACCCATGTGGCAAAATTATTTCCTATAGCTTCTTCAGGTTCGTACCCAAAAAGCCGTTTGCAGGACGGGCTGGCAAAGGTGATGTTACCGAGATTGTCTATCACTATAATAAGATCACCTGTATTGGCGATCAAAGCACGGAAGCGGGCCTCGCTCTCAGCAAGGCGCTGTTCAGTTTCTTTCCTGTCGGTAATGTCCTCCCCAATCGATTGGTACTCTACCAATTCTCCCTGTTCATTGAATAAGGCGCGATCTGTCCATCGTTGCCAGCAAGGTCTTTTTTCTGCGTCAATAGCTTCATATTCGTATGTGATAAAAGGGGTTCGTGCATCGAGTGAAAGATACTTATTCTTTACGAATTCCCTCTGAGACGCTGGTATTAATAAGAATAAGTTGGTTCCCACAAGTTCTTCGAATGAGGCGTTAAAGTAATTGCAATAAAAAGAGTTGACAAAGGTGATCGTTCCATCTTCCTTGAAACGGCAGACCATGGCAGGCATATCTTCTGTGATCGCGCGGAACCCTTGCTCACTCTTGCGGAGTTCTTCTTCAGCAAGTTTTTTGCTTGTAATATCATGACCAATCCCAAGGATGTTAATAGGCTGACCATTTTCATCCAAGATCAATTGGAAGGTGTTCCTGCTCCAGTAGGTTGAACCGTCTTTTTTATAAAACTCAAGGTCAATATCGTATGTAAGTTTTGGATCAACGCCTGAAAGGTTTGTGGGAGAAAACCCATCTGTGTAAACCGCCATGGCTCGCTCAAAAGACTCAGCCGTCATTTGTTCTTCCAGAGTTATGGACTGTAATTCTTCTAGCGTATAGCCTTGAATTTTTGTTGTAGAAGGGCTGATGTAAACAACTTGTAACTCCAAATCCATTAGCCATACGATGTCACTCATGTGGTCGGCCAATAGACGATATTGCGCTTCGCTCTTCTTTAACTCATTCTCGGTGCGTTTTCGTTCGGTAATGTCGCGGACAACACTTTGAATGTGAAGCGGCTTTCCGTCAATATCCTTCACCATTTCAGCGTTTATCTCAACGAAGATAAGGGTTCCATCTTTTTTACGGAAGACGCGCTCGTATAACGGTATATGTTCACCGTTTACTATGCGTTTGACTACATCTATACTTTGTTCTTCCTGCGCAGAAGTGTCTGAAGTGGAGAACCCTAAAAGTTCGTGAGGCTCATATCCGAGCATGTCCGCGGCGCGCTGATTTACAGCCAGAAACTTTCCCTCAAAGTCCATGATAAAAACTGCATCATGGGTCTGTTCAAATAGAGCCCGATAATAGATCTCGGTGTGCCTTTGTGCGTCCTCCGCCTGTTTGCGCTTGGTAACATCTATCATTGAGATGATGACCCGCGAAAGATCTTTTTCATGCCCAAGCACTACAGAAAGATAAAGGTGTACTTGAATTTCCTTCCCTGTCAGCGTGTAATTTTTTCCTTCCCAAAAATAAGTTGTCTGCCCATCATAAAGTGTTATCAATTGATCTGCAAATGCCGACATACTTTCATGGCTGATGATTCCATCCAGCTTTTTTAATAGATCTTCCCTCTTTTTTGCTTCAAAGGTTTTGATGGTTGCCTTGTTTACATTCACCACATAGATAAGAGTCGCACATTCAGCCACAAAATCAGGGTGTGCATGCATATACTCGCGCAGGTCTATAACCCCACTATTCTTTAATTCATCTAGCTTGGCTTTAACCGCTGAATAATCTTCCTCCCATAGACATAGCGGCGATTCTTCAAAAAGGCTACGGTAATGAAGCTCATCATGCTGCGCTTGTGCTTGTACTGCCGTTCCCTGGCTTTCCAGCACAGCAATACGTTTCTGAGCTTTTTCCAATTCCGCTTCAAGCTGCGCTTTTGTCATTTTACTAACCATAAGAAAACTCCATCTACTCGAATCTGAGTAATTTTCACATGGTACGGTGTTCTTTTCCATAAGGGATTCCCCTACCTCAGTTTTGGATAAAAACCACCGCTTCGCACTTGCCTTTGTCTGCCCAGTCTTAATTTATATTCTCTCCCCGCCAAAGAGTCCTGTCAACTACAAAATTACAAGCTCAATTCCTCCCCGTGGATTCGCAGCCATTTTCTGTGCACCTTGTAATCTGGCATGAACTTTCCAACTTCCTTCCAAAACCTGCTGGAATGGTTCTTTACCCGCAAGTGAACCAATTCATGCACAACCACATAGTCAACCACATCCAGCGGAGCCATTATCAGCCGCCACGTGAAGTTCAATGTCCCATCTGAGCTGCATGATCCCCAGCGTGTTCTCGCAGAGGAAATTTTCACCTGCTTTGGAGAAAAACCATGTTGTATTGAAAGAATCCGCACTCGCTCAGAAATAACAGAAAGGGCTTGCTCTTTATACCATTGTACGAAAAACCGCTCGCCTCTAACTTGAGCAGTGTTTCCCAAGGTAAAGCCATCTTCAAATTTCAGCGCAGGCCGCTGGGATTTGACTAGGGTTAATTCATACCGATTCCCCAAAAACAGAAAAACTTCCCCGTTCTTATACTCCTTTTTAGGAGCAGCCAAAACAGACTTCATTCTCTCCTGCGTGCGGACAATCCAATCCTGCTTTTCCAGAATAAAAGCATGGATATCCATCACTGCTGCCCGCTTCGGCGCACGGACTGTAAGGCTGCCATCCCTCTCTACAATGAGAGCGATCGTTCGTCGTTTACTTCGAACCAATTTATTTATTTCAATTTGCATCATATGAAAATGGGATTGTACACTATAAAAAAAGACCGCTATACAGCGGTCTTTAGAGTGCCGAGGGGGAGATTTGGACTCCCGACCAAGGGCTTATGAGTCCCCTGCTCTGCCACTGAGCTACCTCGGCATTTTGTGGTGAGCGGGGCAAATATTACTATGGGAGGGGGCATTTGTCAACTTTTGGATGTTGCTTTCATATCAAAAGCAGTTCAGAGTTGGATTTTTGAGAATCGGTGAAACTGCCCTGCTATAATACAAAAATAGGTGTGAAAATGAAAATCCTTGTGCTGGAAAACAACCCCAAAGAACTCGCGCTGATCGAACAGGCTTTGAGTGGAAAGAAAAACACACTCATTCCCATTACGTCCATTGAGCAGGCTTGGACTTATATTAAGTCTGGTGAAGCGCGTTTCTTGATCGCAAATTGGGATACAAGTGACCTGCGCGGCACTCAGTTTATTTCAAAAGCGCGAGCAGTAAACCCTGCTGTGCCGCTTTTTATTCTTTTAACCACCATGAAGAATTTGGATGATGGATTTGAGCCTGAAGGAATGGATGACATCATTCAACGGCCCTTCAAAGCCGCAGACTTGAAGAATCGTGTGGCTATGGCAGAGCGCATTATCGCTCTATCTGGCAGCCTTGCGCAGGCAAGAGAAATGCTGGAGAGTCAATCGGTCTTTGACAATCTGACGGGATTTATGAACCGTCATGCTTTTTCGCGCCAAGCCACAGGGGAATTGGAGCGCTCCCGCCGCGCCTCAATGCCGATCAGCTTTATTGCTTTGGATATTGATAACTTCAAGATTCTCAATGACACCTTTGGCAATCAAACAGGTGACGAGGTTTTACAGGTGGTGGCGCAAACAATCCGTGAGAAGAGCCGACCTTATGATTGCATCGGCCGCTGGGCAGGGGATGAGTTTGTGCTTGTGCTGGCTGGCGTCATTGGCGCGGACGCGGAAAAAGTAGCAGAGAGGATCATTGCTGGGATTCGAGGAACCAGGGTCGAGGTCCCGAATGAGCCGCCGTTGAATGTGAAGGTCAGTGCGGGCATTGCATCTGTTGCGCGCATCAGCACATCCACAGAAGTGGAACGGTTAATCGAAACATCGCGGCAGGCTGTCTCGCGCGCGAAAGCTGTTGGGGGCGACCAAATATTTCTGGTCTATATCTAAAAGTAACGCCCGCTGATGCGGGCGTTTTTATTACAGCAATTGGAGAATAAGTAAGGCTGCCATCCCAGCAAGGATGGTGAGCAGCGTGTTCTTTGAAAACCACGCCACTAAAATTGCAATGACGCCAGCTATCAAACGCGTATTGCCGAGAGATGGATCGAAAACATTATTGTGATATAGCAATTCGGGAAAGATGATGGCCGAAAGTACAGCAGGTGGAACGTAATGTAATGCGCGCCGCATCGTTCCTGGAATCTCAAAACGGCCGAATAAAAAGATGAGGGAAAATCTCATCCCAAAGGTGATCAACCCGCCGATGAGCATAACTAGCCAAATATTCATAGTTCACCTTTTAAAGCTTGTCTGCTTTCAAGAATGGTCCCAACCAGAATGCCTGTCAGTGCTGCGAGGATGATGCCAAGCTTATATGGCAGGCTGTATGCCAACAAAGCCACAACCCCTGCAGAGAGTGCGGAAGCAACCATCGGACGATTTTTGAGAATGGGGACAACCATGGCAATAAACGTAAGCGGTAGCGCAAAATCAAGCGGCCATGATTCGGGAATAGCTGTACCAAGGAAAATTCCAAGAGCGGTGCTGACTTGCCACGTGAACCATAATGAGAACCCCGCACCAAGCAAGAACCAGTGGCTAATTGGACCAACGCCGTCTCTTTCATACTTAATAATGGTAGGCGCGTACGCTTCATCTGTAAGTAAATAGGAAAGCAATGCCTTCCAGCGAAATGATAGGTCGTGCAAGTATGGTGCAAGCGATGCACTGTATAGCATGTGGCGCAGGTTGACCACGGCAATAGTCACAATGATAACGAAGGCAGGGGCGGCATCATGCACGAGCTGGGCGGTAATGAATTGCGCCGACCCCGCAAAGACCATTGAGGACATCATTTGTGATGCTAATGTGGACAGCCCCGCATTGAGCGCCAATGCGCCGTAGATCATGCCAAAGGGAAAGACACCGATCAATAACGGGATCTCCGCACGCACGCCGTTCCAGAACTCTTTTGTTGATTCACTCATAAGCTTCTCCATGACTATATAAGCGCGGATTTTATCATTTGGATGAAAAAACCGCCCCTGCTCGGGGCGGTTTTCGCTTCTTTCCTAATCTATTGCCTGATACTGTTTTCTCAGGCATTTGACTACTTCAAAGCATCCTTCGCAGCGTTTATGACTTCATCATAATTCGGCTCTTCACCGAGAGTAGGAAGGTAGTTGACATAGGTCAACTTGCCATCTCGTCCTACAATAAAGACAGAGCGGCGCAAAAAGCGGCGTTCCTTGATAACAAGACCGTACTTCAAGCCGAAGTCGGTTTCAAGCACATCTGAGATGACTTTAACTTTATCCACGCCTGCGGCGCCGCACCAGCGTTTTTGCGCCATCGGGAAATCTGTGCTGATAGTGTAGATGATGATGTCATCGCCGAGTTTGGCGGCTTCTTCATTAAAACGGCGGGTTTCGCGGTCACAGACATCCGTATCCAACGAAGGGACGGCGGAAATGATGATCACTTTTCCCTTGGAATCTTGAATGGGGTTGACAGGCTTCCAGCCTGGCACAACGGATGTGAATTCAGGAGCAGCTTGCCCGACTTTTACTTCATCGCCAAGCAAGGTTGCAAAATTATCGCCAATTTTTAAAACATTAGTACGGACAGTGGTCATGTTATGTTCTCCATGTAAATAAGTTAAGAGATAGATTGTTGATGAGGGGTAAGTCTTACTTTTGCGGTGGGGATTTTACCCCATTAATTTAGGAGAGCGCGGAGCGGAGTATGCCAAAGGGCTGTGGTGCATCTGGTGGGTATCCGCTCTAAGTGGAGCGAGGCGTTTTTTCATCATACGGATAAATCTTATTAATTTGTAAGTATCCATCACTGGGGAGGATATAATTGCGAAGTCGTTTGTAGTTTAGGATATCTAAGGAGTATTAGCCAGGAAATGGAATTCGTCCAAACAAAAATCCCCGATGTACTGCTTATTAAACCCAAGGTGATTGGAGATTCGCGTGGTTTCTTCCTTGAAACCTATCGCGAAAATGAGTTCGTTTCTGCCGGGCTTGACCAGAAATTTATACAGGAAAACCATTCCTCTTCGCAAAGAGGAGTTTTGCGCGGTTTGCATTATCAGATTAAGCAGACACAGGGGAAGTTAGTGCGGGCAATTGTAGGCGAGATATTCGATGTAGCAGTAGATATTCGCCGCAGCTCGCCGACCTTTTGTCAGTGGGTGGGCGTCACCCTTTCGGCAGAGAATAAATATCAATTATGGGTACCCCCAGGTTTTGCACACGGGTTTTATGTATTAAGTGAAATGGCAGAAATTACCTATAAGGTTACGGAATATTATGCCCCGGAATGGGATCGCAGCCTTTTGTGGAACGACCCAAAGCTTGGAATTGAGTGGCCTTTAATAGATGGCGTGCCGCTCTCGCTCTCCAACAAAGATATCAATGGAAAGCCTTTTGCCGAAGCCGATCTGTTTGAATAATTAAAAATACAAAACAGGAAAAAATATTCTTATGAAAATTGTAATGGTCACTGGCGGGGCTGGATTTATAGGCTCTAATTTTATTCATCACTTATTGAAGACTGAACCAAATGTGCAGATCATTAATCTGGATGCGCTCACGTATGCCGGTAGCTTGGAAAACTTGAAAGATGTTTCAGACGACCTGCGTTACACCTTTGTAGAGGGCGATATTTGCGATACGGACTTTGTCGCAAACTTGTTGCGCACACATCAAGTTGACACTGTGGTTCACTTTGCTGCTGAATCCCATGTGGATCGTTCGATTTTAGGCCCGCGACAATTTATCGAAACCAACATTATGGGCACTTTTTCTCTTTTGGAGGCAGCGCGTATTGTTTGGCTTCAGGAAAAAAGCTTGCCTTTGGAGAATGTCCGTTTTCACCATGTTTCTACGGATGAGGTCTTTGGGTCACTCAAGGCTGGCGAACCCGCATGGACAGAGGAAACACCATATGCGCCGAATTCTCCTTATGCTGCGTCCAAAGCATCCAGCGACCATTTGGTGAGGTCATATGGCCATACCTATGGGTTGCCATATACCATGACGAACTGCTCGAATAATTATGGGCCATATCAATTCCCTGAAAAACTAATTCCATTGATCATTCTGAATGCAATTGACGGAAAACCGCTGCCTGTCTATGGGGACGGTCAACAGATACGTGATTGGTTGCATGTGGAAGATCATTGCGAGGCAATTCACCTTGTGTTGAAGAAGGGCGTCATTGGCACTACATACAACATCGGTGGCGAGAACCAGCCTGCCAATTTGACCATTGTTGAAACCATCTGCGATATATTGGATGAAATATCCGAAGATGCCAGCCATAGGCCTCACAAGGATTTGATCCAATTCGTGAAGGATCGCCCAGGGCATGACCGTCGCTATGATATGGATACCCATAAGATCAGCAGTGAACTAGGCTGGCACCCGCGTCACACCCTGACCGAAGGCCTGCTGGATACGGTCAATTGGTATCTTTCTCACCCAGAGTGGGTGACGGCCATTCGCCAAAAGCAGGAATATAAAGGTTGGCTGGATGCAAATTACAAATCCCGTTAGTGATCAGGAGAGATAATACGATGAAGGGAATTATTCTTGCAGGTGGACGCGGAACACGTCTCTATCCTTTAACCCTGGCAACCAGCAAGCAAATGCTGCCCGTGTACGATAAACCCATGATCTATTATCCCTTGTCTATGCTCATGCTGGCTGGGATTCGAGATATTCTGGTGATCAGTACCCCAGAGGATTTACCTGTCATCCGCAGGTTATTGGGAGATGGTAAATCTTGGGGCTTGCAGCTTTCTTATGCAGAGCAGGCAGAGCCGCGCGGGCTGGCAGATGCGTTTTTGGTTGGCAAAGAATTTATTAATGGGGAACGGGTTTGCCTCATTCTTGGCGATAACATCTTTTTCGGGCAAGGGCTACCTGCACAGTTGACCTCAGCGGCAGCATTAGAACGCGGCGCGTTGATCTTTGCGTACCCGGTCCAAGATCCGCAGCGATATGGCGTGGTAGAATTTGACGCCCAAGGGAAAGCTATAAGCTTGGAAGAGAAGCCGCAGAAGCCACGCTCTCAATATGCAGTCCCAGGTTTGTACTATTATGATGAACGTGTAGTGGAATTTGCTGAGTCGTTGAAACCTTCAGCCCGTGGCGAGATCGAGATCACAGACCTAAATCGTATTTATCTGGAGATGGGCGAATTACAAGTTACTCCTTTTGGGCGCGGCGTGGCGTGGCTGGATGCAGGTACGCATGAATCCCTTTTGCAGGCGGCGAATTTTGTGCAGGCTGTGGAAGACCGCCAGGGATTGATGATCTCCTCTCCGGAAGAGATAGCCTATCGCCGAGGTTTTATTACTCGGGAGCAGTTACAGATATTGGCGCAGGGAATGGGGAGCAGCGGGTACGGAAATTATTTATTAAGACTGGCAAGTGAAGGTGTATGAAATGAATCGTAAAGAAAGTTTTTTTGCCGAATATGATGCCGCAGAGCGCGGCGGGATGGGTAGTTTTCTTTCGCGTAATGTCCGCGAATTATTTACCTATCGCTATGCAATTTACCACTTTATCAGCTCGAATTTACGCGCACGTTATCGACGTTCGGCAATTGGTTTCTTTTGGAGCCTGTTGAACCCGTTGTTTACAATGGCTATTTTGTCAGTTGTGTTCTCAACGATTTTCAGAAACCCTTTGGCAAATTTCAGTATCTATATTTTTAGCGGCTTGCTGCCTTGGGGAATGATATCCAACAGTATGATGAATGGTTCCATGACGCTTGTGATATCAGAAAGATATCTCAAAAAGATCTATATTCCCAGAATGGTTTTCCCGATCGTTGTTGTAAGTGTGGAATTGGTGAACTTTCTACTTAGTTTAATAAGTATGTTTTTTCTTGCGGTCTTTCTTGGGGCAAAGATCAGTTGGGCGCTTTTGGGGCTTCCAGTTGCATTACTGATGACAGCTTTGTTTTTGCTGGGGTTGGTGTTGATCGTCAGTATCGTTAATGTGTATTTCCGTGATCTTTCCCATATTATTCAAATCGTTTTTATGGGATTGTTCTACCTCACCCCGATCGTGTATACCCTTGATTTTATTGAGAGCAGCTCCTTTTTATATTTTATCGTCAAGCTGAATCCCTTTATGTATTTTGTAGAGTTGTTTCATACGATCATCTATAAGGCGCAGTCTCCTGATTGGAATGCGTGGCTCATTTGTATCGTATTAACTGCTTTGAGTCTGTTTTTCGGAGTCTTTATATTTTCTTCAAAAGAGAAAGATGTAGTGTATAGACTATGAACACATATATTGAAATGGAGAATCTCTCCGTTCGGTTTCGTATCTATCGTAACCCAACCCCTTCCCTTAAGGAGTTGGCTGTCAATCGTGCGGCTGGTAGAAAACAAAGGGATAACTATACCGACTTCTATGCCGTCAATAACCTGACGCTTAAGATACAGTCCGGGGATCGATTAGGAATTGTCGGGTTGAATGGGGCGGGAAAATCCACTTTATTAAAGACCATTGCTGGTATTTATTTCCCTCACAAGGGACGTGTTCGTATGAATGGCAGAATTACCCCATTGATGGAATTGGGCGCTGGCTTTGACCCTGAACAGACAGGCTGGGAAAACATCTACCTCAATGGAGCTTTGTTGGGATTCTCTCCCGCAGAGATGAAGCTAAAAGAACAGTCCATTGCCAGTTTTTCCGAGTTGGATGAGTTTCTTGATCTGCCTGTTAAGTATTACTCAAGTGGTATGTATGGGCGGTTGGCCTTCTCTATTGCAGCAATGACCGAGCCGGAGATCCTCTTGATCGATGAGGTGTTTGCCACTGGCGATGCGCATTTTGTTGAGAAGAGCGCTCAACGAATCTTGCAATTGGTAGAAAAGTCGCAAATTGTGGTTATTGTGTCTCATGATCTGGGGCAGATCCAAAAATTGTGCAACCGAGTTATTGTGCTGGATAAGGGAATTGTCTTGAAAGACGGCGACCCGGAAGAGACGCTGGCTTTTTACACTGAAAATGTGATCCATCACCATGCCTAGCGCAGGGCCGATGAAGATCCTTTTGTTTGGAAAAACGGGGCAGCTTGGTTGGGAGTTGAACCGTGCTCTTGCTCCCCTGGGGGAGATATGTGCGCTTGGCCCTGGAGAATTGGACCTGGCTGACCTACAGGCATTGATGCGTACAATTCGTGAATTTCAACCTGGACTAATCATAAACGCTTCTGCCTACACGGCAGTTGATCAGGCTGAAAGCGAGATAGAGTTAGCTACGCTGATAAATACGAAAGTTCCTCAGGTGATGGCAGAAGCCGCCCATGAACTGCGTGCACCTTTCATTCACTACTCTACTGATTATGTCTTTGATGGAACGAAGGGATCGGCTTATACCGAGGATGATACGGTTCACCCGCTCAACGTGTATGGCCAAAGCAAATTGGAAGGCGAGCAGGCTATCGGTCAGGTGGGAGGCGCGCATGTGATCCTGCGTACCAGTTGGGTGTATAGTCTGCGGGGGAATGGGTTTGTCTCCAAGGTTTTGTCTTGGGCGCGGAAGCAGGAATCTCTGAAGATCGTTACGGATCAAGTTGGAAGCCCGACCTGGGCGCGTATGTTGGCGGAGACTACCTCGGCGATGGTGGCGTGCGGCGTTTCAAATTTGAGAGATTACCTTTTAGAGAAGAGCGGCGTTTATCATTTGGGCGGGGCAGGCGGGGTTTCACGGTTCGATTTTACGAAGACTATTCTGGATTTTGACCCTCACCCTGAAGAACAGCTCGTAAAAAAGCTTGAATCTGCCTTGACGGCGGATTTTCCAACCCCAGCCCAGCGTCCTTTGTGTACACCTTTGGATTGTTCGCGTTTTGAGCGTGTGTTCGGTTTAAGGCTGCCGCCATGGAGGCAGGCGCTAGAATTAGCCATGGGGGAATAAAAAGGCGGGAAACCTTGCTTAATCGAAAGGCCGTACATTAGTAGGGGATGTGTAATAACGAAATAGTAAGGCTAATCGCTGTGGATTTGATTTATAATATTTTAAGTCCGATTAAGCTTTTCTAAGCAATGTTTCTTATAGTAAAGGATAGGTAAAAATGAAATCAAGACTTCAATCCTTCATGTGGATGATCCGCATTGTGGGAGTGTTTATTCTCACATTTGGAATCTACAGCCCAGTGATGGCTGTTGACTTTCCGGACCTGACAATTACCAAAAATCACAGTGGTGATTTCGGTCAGGGAGATATCAATAAAACATATACGATCCAAGTTACCAATGGCGGACTTGTACCTACCGATGGCTCGCTGATCACTTTAACAGACACTATTCCAACTGGTTTAATTCCTCAATCTATAAACAGCAGCGACCCAGCGTGGACTTGCCCCACTGGTGATATTTCTGCATTAACGGTGCTTACTTGTACACGCACTGCTGCTTTGGCGGCAGGTGCAAACTCGGTTATTACTTTAACGGTAGATGTGGCGTACAACGCAGGTACTGGGGGAATCATTAGCGAGCCTCCGCTCTCTCTTAGAACGGTGACTAATACAGTTAATGTAGTTGGCGGCGGCGATCAGGATGCTTCAAACATCGCCACTGATATTACACGAATTATTATGAGGCCAGACCTGCGCATTATTGGGTATGAGCTTCGAAATGAAGCCAACAATGCTGTGATTACCTCCCCTCAGCCAAACCAATCTTTTTGGGTTCGTATGACGATCCAAAACCGAGGCGGGGATGACTCCGGAAGCTTTTACCCCGGCGTGTTTTTAGATGGGAAGCCTAATTATGGGCCAGATCATGATGACCCACTCGCATCCCCCGTGCCATTAACGTGGGGAGAGAACACTAGCTTTTCAGGTTATCACATCTCACTTCCTGGCGTTAATAATAAGGGATGTTTGTATTACGACCCAACAAATGCGATTTCCTCCGCATCACAAGTTGTTAACCCAGAACGTGGAAACTATACACGTAAGGACCTCCTGCCAAGTATACCGGCGGGGAGTCAAGATACTGCAGATGTGTTTATTGGATACCCAACATCTAACACAGACTATTTGAACTCAAGATGGGATAATGTTCGAAATGGGTTGGATGCTGGTTCGTATTCACTTTACTTGTATGCAGATCCACAATG
Source organism: Anaerolineales bacterium (assembly GCA_046328875.1). Classification (GTDB taxonomy): domain Bacteria; phylum Chloroflexota; class Anaerolineae; order Anaerolineales; family Villigracilaceae; genus Villigracilis. Next base: position 284,855 of record JAXLVS010000001.1, read on the forward strand.
TAATGCCGATAACGAGAGTTATGAAGACAATAACTCTTATGGGCCGATCTCATTAACGGTTGGTGATGCTCCAGTTGGCGGCCCTGCTGATGGCACCTCAGTCATGACATCTTCAGGCCCGTTGGCTGGAACAGTTCGGTTACACATGGATAGCCAGATCACTGCATATAATACAGATACAGTGGGAGATTTGAACGTCTCTGTACCCATGTTGTTCAAAAATCAATTTGGCGGCGATTATGACTCCGCACTGTATGTGGATAATACAGCTGGAACTGCTGCCAACATCACCATTAACTTTTTTGATGTGTTGGGATCTTTCACATGTGCAGTTACTGACTCTATCCCTGCGCACTCTTCCAAGAGCTACTGGCTGCCCAACGTTTCCTGTCTCCCTAGCCCGTGGTCGGGCGGCGTCAACATTACCTCCTCCCAACCAATTACAGCAGTGGGTCGTTCCCATATTGGAGCAGAAATCACTTCATACAACGATTTTGCGTCCGGTTCGAATACGATGTACGTGCCCATGCTGTTTAAGAATCAATTCGGCGGTTTGTATAACTCTGCTCTTTATGTTCAGAATATGAGTCCTTCCAACCCTGCCAATATCACAGTCAAGTTCTATGATGTATATGGTAATTTTTCTGGGCTTTTTAATGATACCCTGCAGCCCCTCTCTGCCACTGGTTACTGGATTCCTAATCGTGAAAACCTACCTTATGTCTGGTCGGGCGGCGCAGTGGTCACTTCTGATCAGCCGATTGTTGCAATTGGACGTCCTCATATTGGCACTCAGGTGACAGCATACAATGGCTTTGCGGCAGGTGCCACCACTGTCAATGTTCCTATGCTTTATAAAACCAAACCCGGCGCAGGCGGTACATACTCTTCTGCAGTATATGTGCAGAATGTGGATGCAGCTAACCCAGCTACCGTTACTCTTGATTTCTATGATGATGATGGTACTTTCCGTGGCAGCTTGGCTGGTGCTGTTCTACCTCCGCTTTCTTCCACAGGTTTCTGGCTACCTCTACGAGATTTCCTTCCAGATGGCTGGTCTGGAAGTGCAATCGTTACCTCCGACCGCCCGATTGTGGCCCTTGGCCGCCTGCATGTAACCGAATCGGTCGTCCACGAAGAGATCATGACCTATAACGGCTCTTCCGGCAGTTCCACTTTTTATGCACCAGTGCTGTATAAAGATGATTTCAATGGTTCTACCTATAATTCTGCCCTTGTTTTGCAGAATACTCAGAACACCCCTGCAAATGTAAGTATAAGTTTCTATTCCAGCAGTGGGGCACTGGCTTGTATCAATAGCCAGACCATTGCTGCTCATGCCACAGCCAATTTCTGGCTGGCAGGATTTACCTGTCCATAAAAGAGATTTGCAGCACATCCCTGGGCTTGTTTTGCCATAAAACAAGCTTTAATTGAGACAGTTTACTAAAGTATGGTTATAATATTCTGCGGGTTCTCATTCTATGGGAATCCGCAGAATATTGTTGTTTGAGTACCCTCCTATAGGGTGAAAGACAACATTTTTTTCTTAAAATGATTTGCAGAAACTCACCCATTGGAGATTCTAATGATTCAAAGCAAGGAAGAACTGGAAGATTGGTATTCGAAAAATGACCCTTGGGGATATTTTAATAATACCGACGATAAAATTCGCAAAGAAAAGATAATATCCAGTATTCCTGCACGGGAGTACGAGAATGTACTCGATATTGGCTGCGGCAATGGATTTATTACCAGCGGTCTGCCGGGCAGGAATATATTTGGGCTCGAAATTAGCGAAAAAGCAGTGCAGTGGGCAAACGATAATGCAAAGCCGAACACAAAATATGTTTGCGGTTCGGTTTTTGACCTGCCCATCCTGAATCTGCCGAAGATGGATCTGATTGTCATCACAGGGGTCTTGTATCCGCAATATATTTCCTCCAGCATTCGTTTGGTAAATCTTTTGATAGATGAACAATTGAACAAAAATGGGGTGTTGTTGTGCAGCCATATTTTTGATTGGTACAAGTCACGTTTTCCATATTTGACTATTTCACGCGAGTATTTTCCTTATAGAGATTATTCGCAATTGTTGGAGGTTTACTGCAAATGATCCTGATGTATCATAAAATTCATCCTGAAGTAAAAAGCATGTGGTGGGTTTCACCAGATGCTTTTTACCTGCAAATGCTGGATCTTCAAAATAAAAAAGTTGTCTATCTGGATGACTATGACCCCTCGGACCCTTCTCATGTTGCCATCACATTTGATGGCATTTATGAAAATGTATGGAAATTTGGGGTTCCCATTTTGAAGCATTTTGGGTATCCGTTTGAATTATTTATTGTTGGCGATCAGCTTGGAAAGGGAAATGAGTTTGATACGATAGAACCGCCAGCTCAATTTGCTGATGTTGAAACGCTTAAAAAGATCGTGGCGGCTGGTGGCCGGCTGCAGTGGCATACTGCAACGCATCCAGTACTCACCGGTACACAGTCACCTGAGACGTATCAGCGTGAACTGAGCGTGCCGGACAACCTGAAATCGCTTTGCCCGGATGGCTACAAGTGGTTAGCCTATCCACATGGTAAGCGAGATGATTCATTAAAAGAACAGGCAAAAAAGTATTTTAAGGGCGCATTGGCTTGTGACGATGGAACCCCTGGTGATAAATATGATTTACCAAGGGTCACGGTGGTTGAGTCCACTCGTTTTAATTCAACCCGGGTTTCAGTGATCATCCCTTGTTATAACTATGGTCATCTGGTCGCTGAAGCGATCGAGTCGGTATTACTTCAATCCTATCCTCCGGAAGAGATCCTTTTTATTGACGATGCCTCTACTGATAACTCTGTGGATGTGGCAAGAAGATACGAACCCCGTATTCGCGTAGAAGTGAATACAGAAAACCTTGGCATTGTAGAGAACTTTAAAAAAGCAATCCAAATGACTAGTGGGGATTATGTCTGCTTTTTGGGCGCTGATAATCGCTTTAGAGGCGATTATATTGAGAAGTGTAAGACAATTTTGGACCGCAATGCAGATGTGGGAGTTGTTTACACACATTTTGCCCTCTTTGGTAACAAGGCCTCTGTGGAGGCCGCGCGGACAAATGCACTTCCTCATCCGATCGCTCAGGACGTGTTCATCCGCAAATTCCCTGCGAATCCTACTGAAGATATTCGAAAGCGAAACTATATTCATGGATCATCCATGTACCGACGTGCTGCGTATGAGCAGGCGGGCGGTTACCAACAGAGTCATCTCCCTGAAGATAATTCCTTGTTCGCAAGAATGCTGGATAAAGGGTGGAAGTCTCAACTCTGGGATGAGCCTGCTTTGGAATATCGCCAGCATTCCAAGGACCAAATCAACTACTTAAAAGGTTATGAGACCGAGAATGTATATCTGCGTACAAAAGTACGTGAATTGAACGGCGAATTAAGTGTCAAGCGTGGTGAAGCAGAATCTTTCTCATGGCTGATATTCAGGGCTATGTTGCGTGTTGAAAAGATATTTGTCCCTAAAAATAGCCGCAGAGAAAAGCTTCTTCAATATCTGTTCCGCGGTCTGCATTTGATAAGGCAACATGGACTTAGAAGCTTCGTCAAAAAGGTGATCGACCGTATTTCTGAAAGATACCGTGAGCATAAGGAAAAAATTGACGACGAGGTTCCCAGGGTTAGTATCATAATCCCAGTCTTTAACGCTCTCGCTTTTACTCAAAAATGCATCCATAGTTTATTTACTGTAGATAGTGGGGCAACGTTCGAAGTTATTATTGTGGATAATGGTTCGACGGATGGTACTCTTAGCTGGCTGAAAAAACAAAGCAAAAAGCATAGTAGTATCAGAATATTTCACTTTAACCAAAACCTTGGTTTTGGCGCAGCGGTGAATCAAGGAGCTTATCATTGCAGGGGCGAGTATGTGGTCATTTTGAATAATGACACGATCGTTTCCAGCGGTTGGCTTAAAAACCTTGTTGCCCCAATGGAAAAAGACCCTCTAATTGGGATCGTGAGTCCTATAACAAATTATGTTGGCGAAGGACCTCAAATTGACCCCAATGCCAGCCATGTTTCTTCTGACCTGGCTGTAATTGAGGATTATGCAAGATCGATCTCTCATCGCACTGATGATTTCTTATATGAGGCCAAACGGCTCGTCTTTTTTTGTGTATTAATTCGCCGTGACCTATTTGATTTGATCGGCTTTTTGGATGAAGGCTATGTGAAAGGCAATTTTGAAGACGATGATTATTGCCTGCGCACTCGAATGGCTGGATATACATTAGGAATTGCAAAGAATTCCTTTGTGTATCATCACGGCAGTGTTACTTTCAAGAAAAATCTGATTTCTCATAATCATTATATGTTCCAAAATAGGGAACGGTTTTACAAAAAGGCTGGAAGGATATCTGTTTCGCCACGCCTTGACCACTTAAATGAGTCGGTAGATAAACGTACTGTACAAGTCAGCGTTTTGATGAGGACCCAAAACCGTCAGGCTAAATTAAAAAAGGCATTAGCTAGTTTAGGGAACCAAACCTTTAAGAATTTTGAAGTGATTCTCGTAAATGATGGCGGCGAAGATATTTCTTCACTTGTTGATCAATATAGGCTCTTGTTTCCAATAAATTATATTTTTAATGTTTCATCTGAAGGACGGACAGCGGCTATAAATACAGCGATCAAGAATGCTTCAGGGGAGTGGCTTGCTTTTCTTGATGATGATGACATTTATTATCCTTGGCACCTTGAAGTCCTTTTAAACTTTGCTGTAAACCGTCAGGCAAAATTTGTTTATAGTAATTACAACAAGGCCCTTTTCGGAGATATGAACCGTGTAGATCCTGATAAGCTGGTGACACCAACTCCCTGGGTATATAACAAACAGGATCTGTTGATACAAAATCATATCCCTATCCACACCTGGTTTGTTTCTCGATCTCTGGCTCTTAGTGTTGGGCGACTTGACGAAACCCTTGATCGGTTAGAGGATTATGAGTATCTGTTGCGTCTTAATAAAATGTGCGAATTTCAACATTTGAATCAGGTAACGTGTGAATATCGGTATTATCTTGATGCGTCTAATTCAATTTATACAGACAGAAAAAAGGTCTTGGATGCTTTGATGCATATTTATAATCGTTATCCTACAAGCGTAAGTGATATATCTTTTGGCAGGAAAACGGTTTTAGATAGTGTCAGAATCCAAATGGACGAGATCAATAAATTGACTGGCGATTCAGGTGTGCAGTCTCAAGCCGCAATCAGGAAAATTGTCCGTATGGTTTCCAGAATATAGAATTCTCATATTCTCAATGAATTTAATGAAATGCTAAAGTAGAAACTCCAAACTATGGATATTTCCCCGAATAAAACTTTACTTAATATGTTCAAAAAGTGGCTGCATGACTATTACGTAGACTGGAATACATTTGCAAATATTGGCGCTTTCATCTTTTTAGGTCTCCTGACACTTCGCGCACTGACGCATCTGGATACATCATGGGATTCATTAGCTTATCATCTGCCTTTTGCTGCCCGATTAGCTAATATTTACCCCTCAAACGAATATATTTTCTCTGATTATTACGAATCAATTTATGCAGGGGTTCCCGTATTGACCGAATGGGGTCAGGGATGGCTATGGCGTATTACTGGTCTTGTTTCGGCTGCAAACCTTATAGGCTTTATTTCCATGTTGCTGGTCGTGGGCGTTGCCGTCAAGGAGCTTGGCGTAAAGTTTTGGATGGCGGTCCTTTTTTTCTTTAGTATTCCATTAGTTTCTATCCATAGCGTCTCAAGTTATAACGATCTTGCTTGTAATAGTTTTATTTCTATTGCATTCATTAATTGGATTGCTTCTTGTGAAAAGGATCAATTTGATCTTAGAAAACTTGTCTCGGTATTGATTCCGCTGGCAATTGCTGCGAATATGAAATATCAAGCAATCCTAACTTCGGGCATTTTTTTTGCTTTGGCGATTTTGTTCTTTTTATACAAAAACAAACAAAGCCTATTGAGTGGGAATGTGTCCAAAATTCATTGGGCTCTTGTCCTGTCTTTTTGTGCTATATTGTTCGGTTGCAAGCTTTTGTTTAATTTATTCCAGCATGACAACCCCTTTTATCCACTTGCATCTAAGATTGGACCGCTTTATTTTGAGGGACCTGTGTCCGTTGGCTTGGCGGGTGAGGCGCCTGATGTCAAACCATACTTCCGGTATTTGATGTCGTTGTCAGAATTGAAAATGTGGACAGATAATCGCGGCAGTTTATGGTCGGTTGACATGTGGACTTCCGCAAAGGTTGACTTAAGCCTTTATTCCAAGACGGGCGGTTATTTTGTCGCAAACTTGGTTCTGTGGGCTGCTGTCATATTCGTGGCTTTTTTATATGCTGGCACCCAAAAGATGAAGATGTACTCGATCTTTGTTTTGAGCAGCTTTATTTTTGTCGGATTTCTCCCTGTTTCGTATTACTTGCGCTACTGGATGTTTCTTCCGATAAACCTTGCTGTGTTGGTTTTGTTACTATACAGTAAGAGCGATTCGACACAGAAACCGTTTTTTTATTTGACGACCATATTGCAAGTTGCTATTTTTGTATTTGTAATGTATCAAATAAAAGGTGATGTTTTCCCAGAAAGCTTCCGCCCGGGCTATTTGACGTCATCTGTAAGCGCTTTGTATGCTCCTTCAAGCAGTAAACCTGAGGAGGCTGTTGGTCCGCAGCTATGTGTTGTTTCTGAAGATACACGTCAAGGATTTTTGTACAAATTGTCTCATCCGAGAGATTTTATACAATTTTCCACTGACCTGTCTGATTGTATTTCCGACACCATCTTATCTCCTTGAGGTTTATAAATATACTTTTGAATGCCTGGGCTGTTCGGTGATCAAGGCTGCGTTTTGGTAAAACGGCAAAGTGACGGTTGTTTTATAATTTTGTGTAACGTCCCAGTATATGGGGATAATTTTTTTGAGTATTAGGAATACGGATTTATGGATGTTGATACGCTAGATAAAGAAGTAGAAAAGAATCAACTTTTGAACAATAGTTTGGCAGTGGTTTTAAGTGGTTTCTTTTTATTGACCGCTACCGAATTTTTTTGTGTTTGGTTATGGTACATGGATTATTATCAAAGAGCCTGGTGGAAACATTCTGTGAGTTGGGGAGGTCTTATTGTACTGGTCGGTCTTTTTGCTGGCGCTCTTCTATTTTGTTTCTTTAGTTATAAATTCCTTGTCAGTGCTCGAAAATTAACATCATTCCTAAGCAGACTTGCTTTAGGTAAATTTTTTATACCGATCTTTTTTCTTTTTGTAACGATTTTTTCTTTAGAGTTGCTAATAGTCTTAAAACCTGGATTTTCTGGGTTTTCCTTTCTACAGACTATCAATAAGCACCCTGGGCTATTATATTTAGCTACTATTTTTGTCGGGCAAATACTGCTTCTCTTAATTGTCCTGAAAATAAGATCTAATAACATAGCATTTTCGCAATATCTTTTCAGACAAAAAGGGACTACAGGGGAAACTTCTGGCAGAGGCTTTTCATACTGGATTATCTTATTAAGAAAATGGATGGCGCAGAATGAGTTTTTGGCCATCACTATTGCTTTTGTATTGCTAATATTTCTTTTTTTTGCCCCCACATTGCTTCAGGGAAAACTTCCGTTGAGTACGAGTTATCTATATCAGTTTTATCCTTGGGCGTTTTATAAAAGCCAATTTAACAGCGATATGGTTTTTAATAACGTAATCAGTGATGATTATGATTCTGGCATTCCAGCGATGAAATTTGTTTACACAGAAATTCAGAAGGGCAACTTTCCCTTTTGGATACCCTATGTAAATAGCGGGATTCCGTATGGGATTTTAATGTTCAGCAGTGTCTTTTCTTTGCATGGGCTGTCAGTTTTGATTGGCGGATTAAAATGGGGCACCATACTTTACATGTGCCTGAAGATTTATATTGCGGGGATTTTTATGTATTATTATCTTCGGCTTCGACAATTTGCCAAGGCATCCGCTTTTTTTGGTAGTTTGGTCTTGATGTTTTCTGCAGACCTTATTGTGAATGGGATGGCGGAAGTTGCTGATGCGATAATTTACGCCCCTGCGATTCTATATTTTGCAGAACGCTTTATTCAGGAAAGAAAATATTGGCAGTTTTTTTGTTTAGTCATTTCAGTAACTGCTGTGCTTATGTCAGGTTTTCCATCCGTTATTATGTATACGATCCTGCTTGTAGCTGGTTACCTTGCTTATCGAAACTTGATTGAATTAAAGGCTTTACAGTTCTCTGCGCGAGTTAATAACCTTACTATCCTCAGTTTGGCTTTTTTGATCGGAGTTTTGTTACTAACATTTACTTTGCTGCCAACCTATGAATTTTTTAAAACTGTAAATATTGAATACAGAGCTGGACGAGGACCAACCACATTTGACTGGGTAATGATCGGACGCTTAGTCAACCCAAATATATGTGGGAATCCAATTCATGGTAATTGGCTTTGTACATCTAATTACAATGAAACGGCCCTTTATGTAGGGCTGTTTCCGCTTATGCTTATTCCATTCAGCTTTACTAACAAAAGGCATGTGTGGACATCATCTTTTTTCTTTGCAGTAGCAGTTTTAATTCTTTTAATTGTCTTTGGAGTTGGTACATTTAATTATATTGTTGGCGGTCTCCCACTATTTAGCGTAAACCCAAATACTAGAATGATCGCCCTGCTTCCACTTTGTTTTGCATTTATTTCTGCGACAGGGCTTGACGGTTTAACTAAAACAAATGGTAATAAAGGCTACTTGTTACTAATAGGTTTTGCCTCACTTGTGACGTTTTCTTTTTGGGCTTTTGATAATATACCTCTGACTCATATAACTAAGGAGACAAAGGCTGAGTATTACCTAGACCAGAGTTCTGTCACAATTGTGTTTTTGCTGGTTTACTTCCTTTTGGCTTTGGTTATATTAATCTTTAAGCATCAAAAAATCATTTTATCTATTTCTGTTTTATTATTGTTTTTGAATTTTATAGAGCGTGCGTTTCTTATGGGGGGGTATCAGGGAGCAAGTTATCCTGGGACTTTTTATCCGGAAACGCCAGCTACTTCTTTTCTTCAATCCAACATGCCTAAGTATGAGAGAGTCGTTACAGTTGGTCAGCATTTTATACCTAGCTTTCCGCTGTATTATTCGATTAATTCCTTGTCTGGTCATGCGTTTGCAGATGTCGCTTTTAAGAAAAACTTGGAACTTATTAACCCGGGTATTTATCTTAATGATACGACCCAGCCGCTTTTTACTTCAACTTCGATTAATTTGATGTCGCCTCTTTTGGATGCTTATCGTGTCCGTTATATTGTCACTTCACCTTTAGATTCTCCTATTTGGTTTATCAGTGTTGCTAATCAGAGAGAGTATAACCAAGCTTATGTGCTCAATAATATAAAATCATTTGGCCAGTCCATTACAATTGAAAGAGACGGATATTTGGATTCATTGGAAGTCCGTCTCTCGGCCTCTGCAGCAGAGATGGTCTCTGTGAATTTAAAAATACTTACTAATGGAGAGACCGTTGCTAATTTCATTGGCCAATTGAAAAGAAAAGATGATAATCATTATTCAATTAGCCTCCCAAACTTACTGTTCAAGCATGGAGAGGTCATATCTATTATCATAACGCCATCTGAAGTAGCCTTGCCGGCTGATTCAAGCTTGTTAATAGTAGACTTTGACGGTTACAAGTATGGTTCTCTAATAATCGATGGAGAGCAGGCCTATGGGGATATGGCATTTGATTTGTTCCAATATGATCCGAAAGTTGCAGAGAAGTATAAGTTGGTACATACTGAAGACTTGGCAATTTATGAAAACACTACCTTAAGCAGCGAACTTCCTGTAATAACAAAACTAAAATATTCCAGCGAGGATTCATGCGCTGCAACTTTAAGTAATATTAATCCTTTGGATGAAGCTGTTGTTGAAGATAAGAATCTTAGGTTGGGAGATGTGAACATTGATTCACATGCAAGAATTCGCGAGTATGGTGGAAATAATATATTAATTGATGCTGATGTCCATCAGGTGTCAATGATCATCTTAAGCGATACTTATGATGAAGGTTGGCAAGCAACTGTAGATGGAGAGCAAGCAAAGATATACCGTGTTAATTGTGCTATGCGCGGCGTAGTTGTTCCGCCAGGAAAGCACACGGTTAAAATGAGTTATATCCCGCCATTTTTCAAGGTAGGCGTAAGTATCTCCTTGCTTACGTTTCTAGGTTTAATTTTTGTTGGAGGGACTAATAAAGCTTGGGCTCGGAATAAGCATGAGGCTGGTAAATAAGATATTTAATTGCAATTGTACAATGGGTGGATCTGTTTCAAGAAATATGTGCTTAATGTGCAATTTTGTAAAAACTGAATAATTTTTTTGAGCAATAGATGTGTTGCAGTAACACGGGCGAGCATCAATTTAATTTTTTTTGATGGTATTATAAGTTTGTTTAGCGGTATCGCAGTCACACAAAATCTGCACGCTTGACTGCTTTCTACTCGTATGGGAAAATCCACTAGTTGGATTTTTCACATAGTCTGTTGCTTTCAATTTAGTCAGAAAAACACCAAAATTCACTTTTAAGGGAAGTCATATGACAATCCGTATTCACCCAACTGCTGAGGTTTCAGATAAGATCGAAATTGGCGAGGGCTCAAGTATTTGGCATCACGCTCAGGTACGAGAAGGGGTAAAAATTGGCACAAACTGCATTATAGGGAAAGGTGTCTATGTGGATGCAGGCGTGCCAATTGGGAACAATGTTAAAATACAAAACTACGTTTCTGTATATCATGGCGTTAAAATTGAGGATGGCGTTTTTGTCGGGCCTCATGTCTGTTTCACCAACGATATGCGTCCACGTGCCATCAACCCAGATGGTTCGCTCAAGGCTGCTGACGATTGGGTTTTGAGCGAAACAGTGATAAAAAAAGGCGCTGCGCTCGGTGCAAATTCAACTATTCGTTGTGGAATTACCATTGGAGAATGGGCTATGGTAGGTTCCGGTAGCGTTGTTACAAAAGATGTTCCTGCTCATGGGTTGGTCTTTGGTAACCCGGCAAAATTACGCAGTTTTGTGTGCGCTTGTGGAGGAGACTTAAAGGAAGAAAGCCGTACGGGCGACAAGTTGATGGCAGTATGCCCAAAGTGTTCTCGAAAAGCTGAAATTTTTACCCAAGATTGGGAGAGTGTGAAATGATTAATATGGCAAAACCTCAAATTGGGGATGATGAAAAACAGGCAGTAATGGAAGTGTTGGACTCGGGGATTATTGCCCAAGGACCACGTGTGAAAGCTTTCGAAGAAGCTTTTGCTCAAATGTGTGGAACAAAATTTGCTGTTGCAACAACTTCTGGAACAACAGCGTTACACCTCGCAATGCTTGCACACGGTATTGGCGCTGGAGATGAAGTCATTACCTCTGCTTTTACTTTTATTGCTTCTGCAAATAGTGTTCTATTTGTTGGTGCAAAGCCAGTTTTTGTAGACATTGACCCACGTACATTCAATTTGGATGTCTCTCAGATCGAGAAAGCTATTACAAAGAATACGAAAGCAATATTGCCTGTGCATTTATATGGTCTTTCTTGCGATATGTCCCAGATTATCAAGATAGCAGAGAAATATGGATTGGCTGTTATTGAAGATGCTTGCCAGAGTCATGGAGCTGAGTATAACGGTCGTAAAGTAGGGTCATTTGGGACAGGGACCTTTTCCCTTTATCCTACCAAGAATATTACTTCTGGTGAAGGCGGTATGATCACTACTAACGATCCGGTCATTGATGAAAAGTGCCGTGTTCTTCGCCAACATGGAATGAGAAAGCGTTATTATCATGATGAGCTTGGATATAACTTCCGAATGACGGATATTCATGCCGCGATTGGCTTGGCACAGCTAAAGAAGCTTGAGAAGTTTAATGCTCAGCGTCAGGCAAATGCTGATTTTATGAGCAAAAATCTAAAAGTAGTAACACCGCCTTTTGTCCCTGACGGGTTGGCTCATGTCTTTCACCAGTACACAGTTCGAGTTCCAAATGGGAAGCGAGATGCTTTGCGTACCTATTTGAACGAGAATGGAGTAGGGTCAGAAGTTTATTATCCCGTTCCTATTCATCAGCAGACTTTCTATGTCAATGACCTTGGCTATAAAGAAACTTTGCCTGAGACAGAAAAAGCCGCTTTTGAGGTCCTGTCTTTGCCTGTACATCCTGCGCTTAGCTCCGTAGATCTTGAAACAATAGTATCTACGGTTAATGAGTTCTTTGAAAAGAATTAGGAAATGTTGTCCTTTATTATGAAAGGATCAAAATAATGAAAGTTGCAGTTATTGGCGTAGGTTCAATGGGAAAGAACCATGCCCGTGTGTATAGTGAATTACCTGAAGTAAATTTAGTTGCAGTTGCTGACCCAGAATATAAGATGGCAGCACTAACAGCGGAGAAGCATAATACACGCGCTTACACTGATTACCGCGAAATGCTAGCGAAAGAAAAACCAGATGCTGTTTCAATTGCGGTCCCAACTGCCATGCACGAAGAAGTTGGCCTGGCTGCATTAGAGGCAGGCGCCCACGTGTTAATGGAAAAGCCAATAGCTGCAACGATAGAAGAAGGCCAAAGGCTGATTGAGAAAGCAAATGCCGTAAAAAAGCAGATTATGGTTGGTCACATTGTCCGTTTTAACCCTGCAATTCAAGCTCTGAAAAATAAATTGGTATCTGGCGAGCTTGGTCGTATCTATCAGATATTTTGTAGGCGTGCTGGCCCATTTCCCGCACGTATTCGCGATGTGGGTGTAGTAGTTGATCTTGCACCACATGACGTGGATATTATGAGGTTTCTTGCTGGAACGAATGCCACACGTGTATATGCTGAAACTGAGAAGCGGCTGCATACTGAACATGAGGATCTACTATGGGGTACGCTTCGCTTTGAGGATGGGGTAGTTGGTGGTCTCGAGATTAACTGGCTAACACCGACAAAGATACGAGAGACTTTAGTCCTTGGAGAGCGCGGTCTTTTTCGCGTGGATGACCTGACTCAGGATTTATATTTCTTTGAAAATGAGCAAGCGAAAGCATTGACGTGGAGCACATTAGCTACGCTCAAAGGGGTTAGTGAGGGCGGTATGACCCGTTTTGCCATTCCACGCTTTGAACCACTTAAGGCTGAGTTACAAGCTTTTATCAAAGCGGTACAAGAAGATGAAAAGACGCCTGTTACTGGCGAGGATGGCTTGGCTGCACTTGTTCTTTCTCTTGCCTTGGTCCAATCTGGAAAAGAACACCGCGTAATAGAAGTTTAAGGGAATTCTCTTGGAATTAAAACGTAATGAATGAACTTCGCGAAAGTATTAAAAATAAAACTGCTAAGATTGCTGTAGTTGGACTTGGATATGTAGGCTTGCCTGTCGCTGCTTTATTTGCCGAATGTGGATTTAAAGTGTTAGGCGTTGAACTACGGGAAGATCGCGTTAATAAGATTAATCAAGGTGTTTGCCCCATAGAAGGTGAAGAACCCGGGTTATCTGTTCTCATTTCAGATGTTGTTGCCACAGGTCGCTTACGTGCAACAACAAACTATGAGAACGTCAAAGACTGTGACCTTGTACTGATAGATGTTGAAACACCTGTAGATGATCAAAATATACCGCAGTACATTGCTTTGCGTAGCGCGTTAGAAAGTCTCGGCCCTATTATAAAGAGGGGTAGCTTAATAATTGTAGAGTCTACAATTTCTCCGGGCACAATGGACGGATTTGTATTACCGCTTCTTGAAAGAACCAGCGGACTGAAAGTAGATCAAGACTTTTTTCTTGGGAATTGTCCTGAACGTGTGATGCCGGGAAAGTTACTTAAGAATCTAAAATCTGTAAGTCGTGTCGTTGGTGGAAACACTCTTGAAACTGCAGAGACGATGATTGAGCTTTATAGTCATATTGTCAAAGCCGATTTGGATGCAACAGATTGTGTTACAGCTGAACTCGTTAAGACGGCTGAAAATGCCTATCGTGATGTTCAGATAGCATTCGCTAATGAAGTTGCATTAATTTGCGAGGCAGTAGGTGGAGATGTTTGGAAGGTCCGCGAATTAGTCAATAAGAGTCCTATGCGTCATATGCATTTGCCTGGTGCAGGTGTTGGCGGCCATTGTATTCCCAAAGATCCTTGGCTGCTCGCTTTTGGTGTGAAAAATAAGAATGTCCCCCTTTTTCTCATTCCTGCTTCACGAGCTGTTAATGATTCGATGCCTTTGCATGTTGCAGACTTGTTGACAGGCGCATTAGCTGATTTCGAAAGAAAAATTACCGATGCGCGTGTTTTGGTATTAGGTTATGCTTATTTGGAAAACTCTGATGATATTCGTAACAGTCCAAGCATTATTTTAGTAAAAAGACTTCGTGAGTTGGGAGTGGATGTTTTGATACATGACCCTTATGTAGATGAATATAAGGGAGATTTGCCATCCCTCGCAGTCAATGCAGATGCAGTAGTTATAATGGTTGCACACCATGATTATAAACAGATGGACCTTCCGAAGATCGGTTCGGTTATGAGAACACCAATTCTTATTGACGGCCGAGCAGTTTATACAAAAGCGCAGGCTAAGTTGGCTGGTTTTGAATATCGTGGCATAGGCAAGGGCATTAAACTTAATTTGGGAAATGATCATGTATAAAGACAAGACAGTCGGTGTTGTTGTTCCTGCTTACAATGAAGAAACACTTATTCGTCAGGTAATTGAAACGATGCCGTCATTTGTTGATAAGATCGTTGTTGTAGATGATTGTAGTAGAGATAACACTTCTTTGGTTGTGCAATCCTATGTTGATAAACAGCCTGAGCGTATAGCTCTTATTCGTCACGTAACAAATCAGGGAGTTGGAGGAGCGATAGCCACAGGTTATAAGTGGTGCCGAGACCAAAGTATTGGAGCCACAGTTGTCATGGCTGGTGATGCCCAGATGGATCCAAAAGATTTACCTGCATTACTTGACCCTGTGGTTGATAATGAAGTGGATTATTCAAAGGGAAATCGATTGATTTCCGGCGAAGCATGGGAAAAAATTCCTCGTGTTCGATATTTGGGTAATGCTATGCTTTCTCTTCTTACCAAGATCGCTTCAGGATATTGGCATATTGCCGACTCGCAGACAGGTTATACTGTCGCTAGCCTAAAAGTACTTCAAACAATTGATTTGGATAGTATATATAAAAGTTATGGAATGCCAAATGATATGTTGGTGAAGCTTAATATTTTTAGCTTTCGTGTCTGTGACGTTGAAATCAAACCAATTTATGGCATTGGCGAAAAATCTGGTATTAAACCTCTTCGTATGATCCCAAAGCTTGCTAGGCTTATGTGCCGTTTCTTCCTAAACCGTATGGTTCAGAAATATATTATCCGTGATTTTCATCCTTTGATATTCTTTTATCTGTCTGGCTTTTTCTTGTTTGTCAGCGGTCTTATATTAGGTCTGTACTTGTTCTTTTACCGTATATTTGTTGGGTCAGTTGAAGCCACTAGCACGATAATGGCTGTTTTCCTCTTTATTACTGGAATGCAATCTTTGTTTTTTGCCATGTGGTTTGATATGGATTACAACAAATATAATTCTCGACGATAAAGAGATGTATGCTTGGATTTCAAAAATTTAATTATTCGGAGTGTCTTAAATAATGAAATTAACTAATAAGAATGTTATGGTGACTGGAGGGGCTGGTTTTATCGGTAGTCATCTTGCAGATCGAATTTCTAAGGAAAACCCCGCAAACCTTATTGTGGTGGATAGTTTTTTTCTCGGTAATGAAGATAACCTGATAAAGGCTCGGAAATCTTTTCCTGAATTGAAACTTTACCGTATGGATGCTTCTAATTTAGCGGCCATGCTGCAGTTGGTCGTCTCTGAGAAGGTTGATGTTGTCTTCGACTTGGCGGTGGTTCCATTGCCTACTTCGTTAGATTTTCCAACGTGGACTATTGAAACGAATATTGGAATTGCATCCACTTTTTGCGAATTAGCTCGACGTGGCCATATTCAAACCCTTGTCCATTGCTCTTCATCGGAGGCATACGGCTCAGCAGTACACATTCCTATGAGTGAAGACCATCCCCTTGTTCCATGTACTCCATATGCAGCCAGTAAAGCTTCTTGCGATCATATTGTTTTGTCTTATCGAGAAACATATAATATTGATGCTGTTGTTGTACGTCCATTTAATAACTTTGGTCCGCGGCAGAATCCAGGCAGTTATGCAGGTATTATTCCTATTGTTGTTCGTCGTATTTTGAATAAGACTCCGATTGAGATATTTGATGATGGGGAGCAAACCCGTGACTTTATTTTTGTAAGGGATACTGTTGACGCGATGGTGAAAATTTATGAAGAAGAGAAAACACGCGGTCAGGTTATTAATATTGGATCTGGTTATGAGACGTCAATGAATAGCCTGGTCGCTCAATTAAAAGAAGTGATGAAGGCGCCTGATCACCCCGTGTTTCATTCGGCGGCACGGCCTGGTGATGTTCGACGTCATTGTGGAGATGTGTCTCGTTTAAAGTCTTTGACAGGTTTTGAGCCTCGTACAATATCCGTTGATACATTGACTGAAACAGCCGACTGGTATCGGAGCGTGATGCGATTATGATACGCTTAAATATTCCTTTTACAGATGACCGTGAATTGGAGGAAATTTCCAAGGTATTGTCTACAGGCTATCTTACACAAGGCCCCAAGACCGTTGAGTTTGAACAATTAGTTGCAGACTATATTGGTTGTAAATATGCTTTTGCAATGAGTTCTTGTACTACTGCTCTACATCTTGCATTAGTCGTTTTGGATATTAAACCTGGCGATGAGGTACTAGTTGCTGACTTTACCTTTCCGGCTACTGCAAATGTGGTTGTACAGTTGGGGGCAATACCAGTGTTGGTGGATATTGACTTAGACACACTAACCATGAACCCGGATGATCTGCGCCGAAAAATTACACCACGTACCAAGGCTATTATTCCTGTGGACGCTTTTGGATGTGCTGCTGACTTTGACCCTATCCTTGCAATAGCATCTGAGCACAATATCCCAGTCATTGAAGATGCAGCAACAGCTATTGGTACAAAATATTATGATCGTTACTGCGGCAATCTTTCGACTATGGGATGTTTTAGCTTTCACCCTCGGAAGGTTATCACAACTGGTGAAGGCGGAATGATCACTACGAATGATGCAAGGTTAGCAGATAGAATTAAATTATTGCGCAGTCATGGCGGTGTGAGAATTGGCTCTTGGTTTCAGTATGAAGAAGCTGGATTTAATTACCGCTTAAGTGATGTGCTTGGCGCAATTGGTGTTGCACAGATGGAGAAACTGTCTTGGTTGGTTGAACGTAAACAACAACTTGCAGGATTATTATCTGAAAGACTTTCGAAAATCCGTGGGATTCGTATTCCCATAGAACCTAAATGGGGCGGGCATATTTACCAATCCTATGTAATCCTTGTGGATGAAGGTATCAGCCGCGATAGAGTTGTGGAAGATATGAAGGCTCGTGGGGTTGAAACTACACTTGGTACTTATGCCTTGCATGATCAACCATTCTTCCAGAAAAAATTTGGATATAGGTCAGGTGATATTGTGAACTCTCATGCGGCCTTTGCCCGAACGATCACACTACCACTATATCCACAGTTGAAAGAATCTGAATTGGATTTAATTGCGGATGCGTTGATGCAATCTGTGTCTGCAGTCTCGTGAATATCCCCTTTTGAGTGATATATGAAAACATTTGGTGGAACTGTTGAGATTAGGCTCTTTAACGGAGAGCCTCGCGAGAGATTTATTCCGTTGTTCAGCAATTATTCTTATGGCCGTTATTGTAGTGATCGGTCATTGGATTTGCAAGTCTCAAGACGGTATGAGCTTGATCAGCTTTATTCCTATCTTAAACAAAACCCTGCATCATCATGGATT
Organism: Anaerolineales bacterium; assembly: GCA_046328875.1. Classification (GTDB taxonomy): domain Bacteria; phylum Chloroflexota; class Anaerolineae; order Anaerolineales; family Villigracilaceae; genus Villigracilis. The sequence continues at coordinate 302,905 of JAXLVS010000001.1, forward strand.
GCAATTCAAAATGATGTGATTGTTGGCGTTTTGGGCTTAAAGATATCCAAATGGGATACTGATTTTTGGGGGGTGAATTATGCAAACGTTGACTATTTAGTGGTGCAAGGTGATGATTTCGTAAATTCCAAATTGATTATCGAAAAATTGGCATGCATCGTAGATGAATGGTCTATCCAGGAACGATTGGATTTTATTGCCGCACGCGTTGATGCTTTTGATCTGCCAGTAGCTCATATTCTTGAAGAACATGGCTTTAAGTATATTGAAACGACAATTACGAATAGTTATGACCTGAAACGTCTAGACCCAACCCCATCTGAGGATTATATAATTAGACTTGCGCGCCCGGAAGAGACAGATTTTCTTATTAATATGTCGAAAGATGGTTTTTTAACACATCGATTTTATGCTGATAAAAATTTTCCCAAACAGAAAGTTGATGAAATGTATTTTCAATGGGTGCGTAACAGCTTGGTCAATACATCTGCTTGGACGACAGTGATTCTTGAAACAAATCAGCAGATACGAGGATTGATGACCTACCGAGTGGAAGACTTAACTTCTTATTTTGGGATGAATTTTGTCAAGTGGCGGATGGCGGCTCTAGGAAAAGATGATCGTGGTAAAGGATATGGCGTTAATCTATTCATCGGCGCAATGAAATATGTGTGCGGACGGGCAGATGTTGTAGATTCGGGCTTAACTGCTCGTAATGTGCATTCTTTCAACCTTCATACAAAGGTCAATTTTAAGTTGATTTGCTCATCAATTACACTCCATAAGTGGCTTCATAAATAGACAGGGATAGGATTGTTAGTCAAGCAAGTTGATTTCGCTGATGTAATTAAGCAATATGAATTGCTTTTTAGTAGATGAAGGGTTTAAATCTGTAAATTAGGAGAGCAGATGAAACGATGTTCGCGATGCTTGTATGATGAAAAAGTTCCAAATATTTATTTTGATGAAAACGGTGTTTGCAATTACTGCCATACTCATGATCAATTGAACCGAGAATACCCAACAGGTGTGGAGGGCAAACGGCGTTTGGAAGCAATTGCGGCGCAAATTCGAGCAGAAGGACGCGGACATCCTTACGATGTTATCGTAGGTGTGAGTGGCGGTGCTGATTCGTCTTATCTTATTTATTTGGCCAAACAGCTTGGGCTTCGTCCATTGGCAGTTCACTTCGACAACACGTGGGATTCCACTATCGCAGTTGAAAATATTCATAATGTGCTGAAAGCTTTGAATGTTGATTTATACACTTATGTAGTGGATAACAAGGAATATGACGATATTTATCGCTCCTTTTTGAAAGCTGGAGTTTTGGATATTGAAGCACCAACTGATATTGGTTTGGCGGCAGTTTTGAATATAGCAGCTGAAAAATATAAGGTTAAGTATATATTTGAAGGCCATTCATTTAGAACAGAAGGTGTTGCTCCATTAGGTTGGGTTTACATGGATGGCAAATATATTCAAAGTGTTCAGAAGAAATTTGGTACTGTCCCACTTAAAACTTTTCCAAATATGCTCATGCCGAATTTTATCAAGTGGACGGCTTTCTTAAGTCTGAAGAAAATTCGCCCATTATATTATATAGATTACATTAAAAAAGATGCTATGGCGATGCTCAGCCAAGAACTGGGTTGGGCGTGGTACGGTGGACACCATCTCGAGAACCGCTTCACAGCCTTTTGGCATACCTATTTTGCGCCAAAAAGATTTGGGATTGATTCACGTGTATTGGGATATTCTGCTCTGGCACGCTCTGGGCAGATCACCAGGGAGCAGGGTCTGGAATTGCTTTCTCAACCTCAAGACTATGATTCTGAAATGGTCGAAATGATTAAGAAGCGCCTCGGATTTACTGACAAGGAATTTGATCAGTTAATGACGCAGGAGAAAAAGACGTATCGCGATTACAAAACCTATAAGCAGACATTTGAGCGCATGCGCCCATTCTGGTGGTTAATGTATAAATTAAATCGTGTGCCTAAAAGCTTTTATATGAAATTCTGCTTCCCAAACCCACAACCTGTTGTAACTAAAAAGGCTGATTAAAGGTTGTTCAATGCGGATTTTTGTTGGATTAACCGATGTTGCAAATATTACAGCCACTTATGCAAAAGCTTTTAAAGCATTAAACCATAATGTTTTTTCTGCTGTGTGGAATAAAAGCTATTTTTTCCCTGATGCTGAATATGACTTGGTTATTGATGAAAGACAACCTGAGTCAAAGCTAGGCAGTAATTTAGTTGCATACTTAAAAATGGCTTTTAATCTGGTGCAATTATTGAAGAGTCTGAACTGCGACCTTTTTATTATATATGCCCCGGCTGTTTTGCCATCCAATCTGTATTATCCAGTTCTAAAGTTTCTAGGAAAAAAGATAATCACTCCATTTTGGGGAAGTGATATTCGTTATTGGTATGCTTTTGCAGAGGAAATGAGGTCTTTTGAAGTACAGGATGAATTGTCTCCATTCTTTGAGTATGCTAGAAGTCGCTCTGGAGGAAGCTATTGGGATAAACAGCGTACTGTGAAAATAGCAGAGAAATATTCAGACTTAATTATTACTCAACCGGAAACGGGCCAATTACTTACCCAAGCTTATATGCGTGCTAGCGTGCCACTGGATTTGGCGCAGTACAAATTTAATGTTCCTGGACGAAAGAAACCGCTTATTCTTCATGCACCCAGCGTGCCGGAGGCGAAGGGGACAGATGTTGTTATTAATGTAATCAAGGAATTACGCGAAGAAGGACTAGAGTTCGAGTTTCGACTAATCGAAAAAATGCCGAATACTGAGTTGCGTGAGTTGTTAGCTGATTCTGATATTGTGGTCGATGAACTTTACTCTGCGACGGTTGGTGGCCTTTCTGCAGAGGCCATGGCTACTGGAAATGTAGTTCTCGTAAGATATATGGCTGATTATTGCAAAATTCCTGAAGGCTGCCCGGCAATTAATGTCAATAAATTTACGCTCAAGGACAATTTGCGCCAAGTCATTGTAGATGTGGAACGAAGAAAAGAGTTGGCGCGTCTTGGAAGACCATATGTGGAAAACGCTAATGATCATATTAAGATTTGTAAGGATTTGTTGAGTTGGTTGGATCATACAAATGATCTTGAATATGATTTTCACCCTACATTTTATAAGAACTTTCGAGTACCAGAGCAGATATTGATCAAGGAAAGAAAAGAGACGGGTAAGAAACGGTTGGATTTTTTCAGAACATTATTGTCAACAGGTACTACAAAAAAGGTGAAACCATGATCGGAGATTTTTGTTGAGCGCATCTACGCCTCACGATTCAGGGCTTATACAACTGATTAAAAACTGGAGAGCAAGGCTGTCTCCAGTTTTTGGAGTGGCGATTCTTGGAGTTTTTTTCTATTGGATTTGGATTTACTGGGATATTATTGTAAGTACATTTCAGAAAATAGACCTTGTTCAGTTACTGATTCTGACTTTGTTGATCGTGATTTCAGTTATATTAACAGTTCTGGCGTTGGTAATTTTGGTGCAGGATAAAGGATATTCTTTCAAGTTTTCCGATGGATATCATTCTCTAAACCTTTCACAACTGGCATCTATGATTCCTGGGGGAATTTGGGGGTATGCGGGGTTTGCTGGTTTTTTATGGTCAAAAGGTATTTCAAAGGTTGACAGCATTATTATTATTTTATTAAACACAATAATTATGTTGTCAGCTTGTGCATTAGTGGGTATATCAGGCTTAATTACAATACTAGGCTGGGGGTATGCAATTATTTGTCTCCTTCCGTTCTTGTTCCTTATATTTACGCGTAACTGGCTGGATGTGCTTAGACAAAGATATTATCCTGAAAGCTCCCGTTTGCCCTCTACTTTTGCTCTCTTAAAAGCGTTGTTCCTCGGTGTTATTGTTTGGATGGTAGTTTCTTCATGCTTTGCTTGGTTGCTATTTACTGCTAATGAGGCTGCTAATATCCCGTTTTGGGCTGTTATCGGTGCTTACGCAACAGGGTATTTGGGCGGCTATATCAGTATCCTTGTTCCATCTGGCCTGGGTGTTAGTGAGGGACTGGTGGCTTTGATGCTTAGCCCTTATATCGGTACGGAAAGGATTCTAGCTGTTGCCATATCTTTTCGTATTATTCATACATTTATTATTTGGTGCAATATACTAGTCTCTGTTGTTATTACCACTAGAAAACAAGCAAATAAACTTGCAGAATGAATTATATAGAATGGGGTTAGGTAGGCGATATACATAGTACAGCAACGTGAAATAGTATAATTATGGCATAGCCAATGCCTTCCTTTCCCCTTGTATCTGTTGTCATTATCACTTGGAATAGTAAAAAATACTTGGATGACTGCTTGAACCATCTTCTGAAACAGTCTTTCCAGAATTTTGAAGTTATTATCGTGGATAATGGTTCGGAAGATGATGCTTTGGATGGGGTAGAAAAGAAATACCTTTCTCTTGATTTACATATTCATAAACTAGATACCAACTTGGGCTTTGCTGTTGCAAATAATATCGGTGCTCGTCTTGCGCGGGGACGGTGGTTGGCACTTCTAAACACCGACGCCTTTCCTAACCCATCTTGGTTATCAAATTTAATCAAAGCTACTGAAGAACGACCCACGTTTTCCAGTTTCTCATCTCGTCAAATTAAGGCTGACGAGATACATCTTTTAGATGGAGCTGGAGATGCATATCATATCAGCGGATTCGCGTGGAAGCGCTATCTGGATCATCCTATAGAGAGCTATGGCAGGAAGACCGAAGAGGTTTTTAGCCCCTGTGCAGCTGCTGCAATGTATCTGCGGGAAGCGTTTTTGGAAGTTGGCGGGTTTGATGAGGACTTTTTTAGCTATTATGAAGATGTCGATTTAGGATTTCGATTGCGTTTGGCGGGGTATCGCGCACTTTATGTGGCAGATGCAGAAGTGAGACATGTAGGTTCAGGGGCGCTCGGTATTCACAGTGATTTTGCTTTCTATTATTCGCACCGCAACTTGGTATGGATCTTCTTTGCTAATATGCCATTTCCATATCTCTGGTTATATTTGCCTGTGCATATAATGACAAATATAGTTTATCTTTTTTATTACACATTGAAAGGCAGAGGCAATGTTCTCTGGAAAGCTAAAAGAGATGCGATTCGTGGGTTGCGAAATGTTTTTCAAAAACGAAAGGACATTCAGATGCACCGTCGAGTTGATCCATCCGAACTTGTTGGAATGATGGAGCATGGTTGGTTTACACAGTTCAGCCGCGAATCTCGCCTGCGCGCAATACAAAAAGAAACAAGGATGGGACGCTAATGCGAATTCTTGTTCTGACACGTTACGAGCGACTGGGTTCCAGCAGCAGAGTGCGTTTTTATCAATATATACCCTTTTTACAAAAAAGTGGACTTGATATCACGGTTGCCCCTTTATTAAAGGATGATTATGTGCGCAGCTTGTATACAAGTAAAAAACCAAATCCTATATCGGTTTTATCGGCATATATTGAAAGAATAGGTTGGATATTAAAGAGCCAAAAGTTTGATCTAATTTGGCTTGAAAAAGAACTTTTGCCATGGTTCCCAGCCTGGTGTGAAAGACTCCTGGATGGATTTGGTATTCCCTATATCGTCGATTACGATGATGCGGTTTTTCACCGATACGATCAACACTCCAACGGATTGGTTCGTTTCTTCCTGAGTAAAAAAATTGATCAGGTGATGCGTCATGCGGCTCTTGTTGTTGTTGGCAACGATTATTTGAAAGAACGCGCTGTAAAAGCTGGAGCAAAGCGGGTGGTATACTTGCCCAGCGTTGTGGATGGTCAGCAATATCTTCAGCCTGCCATTTCAAAACCTCAGTTCAATATTGGATGGATTGGTTCCCCCGTTACTGCACCTTATTTGGGAACCATCTCACCTTCTCTGGATATTCTCGCACGACAAAGAGACGTAAAAATTATACTTATCGGTTCAGGCGGGACAGACCCGTTGCCTCAACTCTCTAAAATAGTACTACCCTGGAGCGAAGAAACCGAAGCCGTTGATATACATCAGTTTGATGTGGGAATTATGCCCCTTCAAGACGGCCCATTTGAAAACGGAAAATGTGGATATAAACTGATTCAATATATGGCTGCTGGAATTCCAGTAGTAGCTTCACCAGTGGGAATTAATCGCCAAATCGTTGAACATGGTGTAAATGGATTTCTTGCCTCATCAGAGCGTGAATGGACACAGGCTTTAGAGTACCTTCACAATAATCCCAAAGAAAGAAGGCAAATGGGGGATGCTGGAAGAAAGAAGTTTGAAAGAGAATATGATCTTAAAGTTACGGCACCTCAATTGCTTCAATTCCTTGAGGCGACTGCATTACATCGAGAAATTGCATGATCAAGATTCTCCTTGTGGCAAATACTGATTGGTATCTTTTTCGTTTTCGCTTGTTGCTGGCGAATCATTTGCGTTCTCAAGGGATGGAAGTGGTTTTCGTATCTCCAATGGGGCAGTATGTAGAGAAGATAAAGGAGAATGGCTTTCGCTGGACGGAGTGGTATGTGGGACGCCAGACCATTAACCCATTCGGAGAACTAAAAAGTATTTTGAGTTTGATCAGTATTTTTAAAAAAGAACGACCTTCCCTTGTGCACTTGCATACCATCAAGCCAGTACTATACGGTTCCTTGGCGGCACGTTTTGTTAAATTGACCTCCATCGTTCGTTCGATTACAGGACGCGGGTATGTATTCTTAGGAAACGACATGCGTGCAAAATTTCTCAGGCCTTTGGTAAAAGGGATATATCGCCTGATGTTGAATGTCGATTTTGGTGCAACAATTTTTGAAAATCAAACAGATCGCCAGTTTTTTTTGGACGAATCCTTAATTCACCCCAATCGCTCTCTTGTTATTGAAGGAGTAGGAGTGGATACGGATTATTACTCTCCCTTACCTGAACCAGAAGGAACGTTATCTGTTTTGATGGCAGGCCGTTTGTTATGGGATAAAGGGGTTGGCGTGTTTGTTGAGGCTGCCCGCCAGCTCAAACAGAAAATGGATGTACGCTGTATTTTGGCGGGCGAAACTGATATGGGTAATCCTGCCAGTATTGCACCTGAAGTTTTGCAAAACTGGGTGTCCGAAGGTGTTGTAGAATGGTGGGGTTGGCAGGCCGATATGCAATCTGTTTTCGCGGCCTGTCATTTGGTAACGCTGCCCAGCATGGGGGAGGGCATTCCGACGATATTATTAGAAGCTGCATCATCTGCGCGGGCCATCGTTGCGACCGATGTGTCAGGGTGTCGTGATGTTGTTCAAGATGGAGTTAACGGACTCCTTGTTCCGCCAAATAATGTAGATGCCCTAGCATCTGCGCTAGCCAAGCTTCTTCTTGACCCGTTGTTGCGAAGTAAAATGAGCAAACAAGCCAGATTGTTAGCCGAGCAACGTTTTGCATCCAAGCACATCATTGCACAAACCCAAAAACTTTATCTTGAATTGCTACATGGCGGATAAATGCTTCAAAGTTTTCAAACCAACAATGAAATATTACTCACTAATTTTAGATAACATCCTTCATAAAGCGATTCTATGATTAACCTATTTGTCCCCATCATCATCAGCGTTCTCATAAGCATGGTCCTTGGTTACCCTATAATACTTTTGGCAAAACAATTTAATTTGATGGATATTCCAGGGTCTGCGCCTCACAAGGCACATGCCAGGCCTACTCCGTTGGCAGGGGGGATTTTGCTTGCGGTTGCCCTTGCGCTTCTGGGGGTGATTTTCTCTGAATGGCTCACACGTGAGATACTCATTGTGTTTTTCGGCGCTGGGATGATTTTTCTTTTTGGGATTTTGGATGACTATATGGGGTTATCTGCAGGGCCAAAACTAATAGGACAGTTTGTAGCTGCTTGTGTTCTACTTTTTTTTGGAGTTCAGGTTCATTTCCTGACGGTGTTGTTTGAGGCTTGGCACATTTCCTCAATGGTCGCCCAGTTATTAAATATTCTAATAACGCTATTCTGGGTGATTGGAATTACCAATGCCATGAATATGATAGATAGTATGGATGGTATTGTTGCTGGTCTTGGTGGGATTGCCTTTGCCTGTTTCCTTGGCGCAACGATACTCGCGGGTCAGATCGCCCTTTCGGTTTGGTCAGCCTCTATGGTGGGAGTTTGCATCGGGTTATATTTTTGGAACAAAACATCATTCAATAAACTTTTCCTTGGGGACTCTGGCGCACAAACTATTGGATTTTTGCTCGCTTCTTTTGGCATCATGTATAATCCTCTTAACCGCAGCCCTGAATCTTCCTGGATCGTTCCGATTATGTTATTAGGGGTTCCGATTTTCGATACTACGCTTGTGGTTTTTTCCCGCCTTAGGAGAAGGCAGGCAGTGGGCAGCGGTAGACGAGACCATACCTATCATCGGCTGATCGCTTTGGGATTTTCTCCGAGATTTGCTGTACTCATAACTCATCTTGTAGCTTTTATCATAAGTTTTCTGGCTTTTTTAACTCTATATCTCTCACCCTTTGTTGCCATGCTATTCTTTTTACTAACTATAGTGCTCGGTGGTTTTGGTTTATTATGGCTGGAGAGAAAGCCATCTCTTGATGCTGAACTCGAAGGAAAAAATGGTTAACAAAATCTTTTCATATTTCCGTCAATGGCGGCAACCACATATCCTGCCAGTTTTTTATACTCTTTTCTTAGCGATTGGAGAATTAGCTGCACTATTTTCTATTTTGGGTTCACGCTCGGAGGGGAAAAGAGCTTTCTTTCTTGGTTACTCGCTTGAAAAGATCCTGCTTGGGGCAGGGCTTATTTTATTATTTCTGTTATTCATGGTGCTGGCTGTAAAGCTAATCCGTCAGCCCAATTGGTCTCGTCAGTTATGGGAGAAGGTGTTCGTAGATGAAACCGTAGGCGCTATTTTTTTGTTGGGATCCTTTATCGTTTTTTGTGTTTGCTGGATCATTTTATTTCTTCCATATTACCGCTTTGCGGGAAACTTGGCGGGATACGTTTCTCAGCTGAGATCTATCATCGTTTGGCTGGCAATTGTCAGTGGAGCCACGATGCTTTTCGTTTTATTCGAACGTGGAAAAGAGTCGATCAAATCTATCATCCTGCGAAATAAAGCTGCTCTTTGGATGGGCATCATTATTTTTGTGCTGTTTATATTGGCAGGAGTGTTGGTCTTTTCAACGGGGATTGGCGCTCGTAAACCAGAAGATTATTGGTATGGCACGGGTGTTCCCATTATGGGCTTGCAGATCTTTTTCGCGCTGCTTGCAGGTGTACTTTGGGCTTGGTTGGAACCGAGGTGGAAAGAAAAATCTGTATTCAAGAATGATGTATTGATATGTTTGGTATTGTGGATTGTAACTGCCTGGTTGTGGGCGCGCCAACCGATACTGCCAAATTATTTTATGCCAGATACATCAAAAAATATAATGTATCCATATTCGGACAGCGCTACGTTTGATACCGCCAGCCAGTATGCATTGATCGGGCAGGGACTTTTTAATAGCCAATTCTTTGATCGTTCTCTGTACAGTGCATTGCTAACTTTCCTTCATATGATTTTTGGTCAAAACTATTCGCAGATTTTGACAACACAGGCCATCATCTATGCTGTATTTCCCCTTATCATTTATTTGTTGATGAAGGAGATGCATAGCCGCGCGTTGGGAATCTTTGCCGCTCTGTTGATGTTGTTGCGCGGTTTGAATGCTCTTGTGGGCGCTACTTGGATTGACCTTGCCAGCCCCAAGATGATACTTACAGATTTCCCCACAGCAATTGGGGTTGCTTTATTTGTTTTATTCCTTATTAAATGGTTGAAAGAACCTCATAAGGGGTACCTTGCTTTGTGGGCGGGCGGACTGCTTGGCATGACATTAATGCTTCGAACGCACGTCCTTTTGCTTTTGCCTTTTGTTTTGGCGTATATTGTTTTAGTTGGCTGGAAGATGCGTTGGAATTATAGAATTGTTGCATCAATGGCGTTGATCATTGGGATGCTGGCAGCCACAACCCCCTGGGACATTAGGAACCATTCAAAAGGCTTGCCTATGTTCTACATGTATTACGCCCGCATTCAGACGGTTCTCAGAGATCGTTATGGTATTAAAGGCGATTCGTATGTTCCATCATTGCAGCCCTCAGTAGTTGCGGAATCACATATAGTTCGCTCCAGAGTATCAACGGGTGCATCGTTTCAAGGACGGGATCTGCATCCCTTTCAAGAAGGGATTTGTACTTCCCGTGCATGTGTAATAGCTAATCATATATTCCATAATTTAATTACATCGGTTCTATTTTTCCCCACATCTCTTGAGCTTCATAGTCTTTGGAATATCATAAAAGAAGGCCCGCCATTTTGGGCAGCTAACTGGAAAGGCGAAGGCGTTAGCGTTTCGGTAGGCGTTTTGCTGGCTATAAACTTGGCACTGATCTCGTTGGGAGTGGGAGTCTTATGGGCTCGCAATAAGCTGTTAGGGCTTTTGCCTGTTGTAATTTATTTGGCTTATATTTTGTCTAACGCACTGGCGCTTACTTCTGGCGGACGATACATCACCCCTGTGGACTGGATCTTGTGTGTCTACTATGCGGCAGGGCTTCTACAGGTCGCTTCCTGGGTGATGCGTAAAGCGGGTGTTTCACTTCATTTTGAAGATGATCTTGTTGACCATGAGACGAACGTGGCTCCAGTGTTTTCCATGAAATATTCCAGCCTTGTATCAACCTTGTTGATCGTTTTTCTACTGGGCTCATTGGTCCCCATTTCTGAAATGCCGTTTGAAAGACGGTATAAAGCCAGTTCTGCGGATGATGTGCTCACCGTGTTGGAACAGCAGGGAATGTTTGAAAATACTGGTGTTGAAAAAGAGGATGTCTCAACGTTTTTAGCTGACCCAGAGGCAAAAGTGCTTATTGGAAGGCTGCTCTATCCTCGCTATTACGTTGCAGGGGATGGTGAAGAAGACCGCCACTATCCTTATGTTCACCTTGATTACCCACGCAATGTCTTTTTGGTAGTGGGTCCATTGGATATTACTCCGCAAGCTGTCATTATTGCAGGTGATAAATCAGAGTATTTTACACATGCAGCTGATGTTGTTGTAATAGGGTGTAAGAATAAATTGAATGTCGATGGCCTTGCTGTCTTTGTGATATCACAACCAGGCTACGTCTATTTCCGCTCCCCTCAACCTGAATGGAAATGTCCCATGCCAACGCCGTAGATTTACATGTGTGAAATAACAAAAAAGACGGAGAAATTTTCTCCGTCTTTTTTGTTATTTGGGCGAGTTGCCCGCTGTTAGCTCATCGTACTTCTTGCGGACTTCGCGAATGTCATCCCACATCTGTGCTTTGGGTGAACCAGGTTCTCGTGATTGATTTCGCAGCAGATACGATGGATGATAAATAGGCATGATCCAGTGCTCTTCGATCTTTGTCCATTGCCCGCGCAGGGAGGTGATGCCTGTCTTTTTAAGAATGGATTGGCAAGCCACATTCCCTGTTAGCAGAATTACATGCGGATTAATCAGGCGCACGATCTCCAGCACATACGGACGGTAATACTCGATTTCCGTGTCATTCGGCTTGCGGAACGATTTGCCATCGTCTCCGGGTGGCATACGAAACACCGAGTTGGTGATATACACATCCTGTTCAGGGTCAAAATTCCCTGCTTGCAAAATTTTATCCAGCAGTTGGCCTGCTGGCCCTACGAATGGCTTGCCTTTGATATTTTCTTGCGGTCCCGGTGCCTCTCCGATGATCAACAATTTTGCATTAGGGTTTCCGCGGCTGATGACAACATTCGTCCCTGCATTTGCGAGCGGGTCGTTCTTCATTTCTCTAAGTGCTTTGAGAACATCCTCAAGGGACGAGAACTGTTTTGCTGCACTGAATAAATCTGATTGAAGCATTATTGGTATCCTCCAATAAAAATTGAAGATTAAATTTTGTTATGGGGGATTATATCGTAACGTCCGCTTCAAACTTACCCCCAGCTTGCCAGCCATAAATTTATATTCCCTACACAATAAATGAATCTGGAGTTCGGAAGTATTATTCCGAACTCCAGAGAGATTAAAGACTTAGCGCCTTTTTAATTTCCTCAGGTATGGACTGAGTTCCATCGAACACATCCCAAGCCTCTATGTGTTGGGCAGACGCGCCAGGGTTCAACATCGTCAATGGGCCAAGGCTTTCCAACTCCACGAACTCGTCATTGCAATAGATTTCAGCATTGCTGTTGTTATCAGGATAGTTTGCGCCCGCCTGTGCGCCAAATGTCTTGCGGAATAGCACACCGTCTACCCAATAAGCCAACCAGCCATGTGGATTGAAGTAGCCCATCTTGAAGGGCGGCAATGCATCAGCTTTGAAAATGACATAGTCATCACGCAGGCTGAGGCGCGGATCATTGATGCGAGCGTAAGGCCAGAAGGAAATCTGTCGGTTGGGTAAAAGTCCTGCGGCATCCACATTCCCAATTGGCATTGGTAAGATCACTGTGCCGCCTAAGCGAAATTGCGTAATAGTCCACGGGGCGAGCTCAACAGGCCAAAGCCCATCGTTGATGAGCGAATGTGTAAGAAGCACAGAGGGTTTATCAGCCGCGAGGTGAATTTCAATTCGTTTACGAATGCCTGTGCCCGGTTCCGTTTGTGTTTCTAAGATCACTCCATTGGGCAAATCCGTAATTTTTAACTCACCAACATCTGGAATGTAAGTTCGCGGCATGGCTTCAGGAGAATGCCATAAACGATGTCCGCCGCGAAAGTGAAAGTCACCCCACGGTGTTGGAATGGGAGGTGAGTTGCTAATATCTGCCAGTATGTTTGGCTTACCAGCAGGGGAGAGCGACACGATCCGTTGGGATTCGGTGAGGTATTCGATTTGCAGGAAGTTGTTTTTCAAGACGCGTTTGTTCATGATCTACCAGTGGTTATGTACCAGATCGCGGATATGAGCATTATAGATCGTGCGGATTTTTTCCATTGTGGTGCTGTCAAGTTCTGGCATTTCAGCCGCTTTAACGTTGTCTTCTGCTTGTATAGGATTCTTCGCTCCAGGGATGGCGCAAGTGACCGCGTTGGACATTAGAATCCAGCGCAACGCAAATTGGGACATCGTCCAGCCTGCTGGAACAAGCGGTCGCAGTTCTTCAACAGCCTTTAGACCAATTTCGTAATCGACCCCAGAGAAGGTTTCGCCGCGGTCAAATGCTTCTCCATAGCGATTGAATGCGCGATGGTCATCCGCTTCAAAGGTGGATTTAAAATTTAATTTGCCAGTCAACATTCCGCTGGCGAGAGGGACGCGTGCCAGAATTCCAACCTTGCGGCGAATCGCTTCAGCAAAGAACAACTCCGCAGGGCGCTGTCTGAAGATGTTGAAAATGATCTGCACGGTTTGCACGTTGGGATATTCAATGGCTTTGAGCGCCTCTTCCACTTTTTCCACGCTCACGCCATAGTGACGCAGTTTGCCCGCGTGGACGAGATCATCCAACACGCCGAATGTCTCGGGCATGTAAAAGACTTCGGTAGGTGGGCAGTGCAATTGCAAAAGATCAATTGCTTCGGTGTTTAGATTTTTGAGACTGCGCTCCACAAATGCTGTGAGATTTGCACGGCTGTACCCGCCTGCCACATGCGGGTCAAGTCTGCGCCCCGCCTTGGTTGCCACATAGATGGTTTCGCTGCGCTCTTTGCGAAGCTGCGCCACCAAACGCTCCGAACGCCCATCGCCATAGACATCGGCGGTGTCGATGAAGTTGACGCCCAAGTCAATGGAGCGATGAAGAGCAGCCAGTGATTCTTTATCGTCCACTTTGCCCCATGTGCCGCCAATTGCCCACGCCCCAAATGAGACTGTTGAAACCTTCCACCCTGTCCGTCCAAGTTCGCGATATTGCATGATGTGATTCCTTTGAACCACAAAGAGGACAAAGGGTCACAAAGGTTTTTCCTTTGTGTACCTTTGTGACCCTTTGTGGTAATTAATTACAAGCCTTTATTCAAGTGATAGTACAGATCGTTCCAGCGCAGCTTCTCGCGGAATTCCTGCACGCGGGTGTTCTCGTCGATGACGAGGAACTCGATGCCAGCCATGTCTGCAAAGTCTTGTAGGTGTTCTGTGGTGAGTGAGTAGCTGAAGCTGGTGTGATGTGCGCCGCCTGCGTAGATCCACGCCGCCGCAGCGACCGAGAGATTCGGGCGCGGAATCCACAAGGCGCGAGCCACGGGCAGGTTAGGGAGCGGTGCATCGTTCGGGACGACATCCACCACGCTGGCGACCATGCGGAAGCGATTGCCCATGTGGACGATGGAAGCTCCAACAGCGGCACCCAGCTGCGAGTCAAACACGAGGCGGACGGGGTCTTCCTTCCCGCCGATACCAAGCGGATGAATTTCCAGCTTGGGTTTGTGCGCCGCGATGGATTCGCAAATTTCAAGCATGTGCGCACCGAGGTCTTTGTCGCCGTTGGCGCTGAAGTGATAGGTGTAATCTTCCATGAATGAAACGCCGCCAGGCAGACCCGCATTCATGACCTTCATGGCACGCACGAGAGCGGAGGTCTTCCAATCGCCTTCAGCACCGAAGCCGTAGCCATCGCGCATGAGGCGCTGCACTGCAAGACCAGGCAACTGCTTCAGTCCATGCAGATCTTGGAATGTGTCGGTGAACGCCATAAAGCCGCCGTCTTTCAAGAATCCACGCAGACCGAGTTCGATGCGGGCACCATCGCGCAGGGATGAGTGCTTCGCGCCGCCAGGTTTGAGTTCAGCGACGACATCGTATTCATCGAGATAGGTTTTGATGAGCGTATCCACTTCCGCATCGGTGGCATCGTTGACGTATTTGACGAGATCGCCAATACCGTAACCATTGGTGGAATAGCCGAACTGGATTTCAGATTGAACTTTATCGCCTTCGGTCACTGCCACTTCGCGCATGTTGTCACCGAAGCGAGCAACCTTGCCGCCCTGCCAATCTGCCCATGCGGATGCCGCACGAGACCACACGCCTAACTGTCGCTGCACTTCATCGTCCGCCCAATGACCAACCACCACCTTGCGTTCGATGCGCAAGCGGCTGCCGATGAAACCGAATTCACGGTCGCCATGCGCGGCTTGATTGAGGTTCATGAAATCCATGTCAATGGTTGACCACGGAATTTCGCGGTTGTATTGCGTGTGCAAATGTGCGAACGGTTTCTTGAGCAGGGTCAAGCCAGAGATCCACATCTTGGCAGGGGAGAAGGTGTGCATCCACGCGATGAGACCGATGCAACTCTTGGAGGAATTTGCCTCAAGGCACAGGTCACGAATGGCATCAGGTGTGGTGAGGACGGGTTTGAACACCACCTTCACAGGGATGTGCTTGGATGCACCTAGCGCCGCCGCGATCTCTTTCGAGTGCTCGGCGACCTGCTCCAGGGTTTTGGGACCATACAAATGCTGGCTGCCCGTAATGAACCAAACTTCATATTGTTTTAGATCAATCATGATTGCATCTCCTTTTTATTTCTGTCCGTAATAGGCGTTTGCGCCGTGTTTCCTTAGATAATGTTTATCGAGCAATTCCTGTTGCATGGGTTGAATGTTCGGGTTGAGCAGCATCGTCTGAATATTCATGAACGCGACTTCTTCCATCACCACCGCATTGTGAACCGCATCCATCGCATCCTTGCCCCATGCGAAGGGACCATGACTATAGACCACCACGCCGGGTATGGCATCTGGATTTTTGTCCTTGAATGTCTCGATGATGACGGTCCCCGTCTCTTTCTCGTACTCAGCCTGAATCTCCTCGACAGTCATTTTTCTTGTGCAGGGGATTTCGCCGTAAATATAATCGCCATGCGTGGTGCCGAGCGCCGCAATGCCGCGACCCGCCTGCGCAAAACTCGTTGCCCAACGGCTATGGGTGTGGACAATGCCGCCGATGTTCGGGAAAGCTTTGTACAGTTCCAGATGCGTGGGCGTATCGGAGGACGGCTTGAGTTCGCCATCCACGACTTTGCCTGAGTCCAACTCCAAAACAACCATGTCGTCGCGTTTCATGGTCTCGTACGGCACGCCAGATGGTTTGATGACGACCAGTCCTTTTTCGCGGTCAATGCCAGAGACGTTACCCCAGGTGAAGGTGACGAGTCCGTGTTTGGGGAGCAGCAAGTTTGCTTGAAATACTTGTTCTTTGAGTTTTTTGAGCATTGCTTACTTCATCCCTTCCACCGCCGCGCGTTCAATGCCAAGACCTGCTTTGTAGCGCTCCATGAATGCGGCAAAACCATCCACGTCCTTTTTATCGGGCGCAATGGTGGAACTTTTTTCGTTGGCGAATACTTTTTTATTCAAATAATCTTCGAGTGTTTCATTTCCAGTTTTATTGAGCACATACGCGGCAAGCAGAGCCATGCCCCATGCGCCGCCTTCGCCCGCAGTTTCCATCACTGAGACGGAGGTGTTCATCGCCGCTGCCATGATCTTTTGACCCACGCCTTCAGTTTTGAAGAACCCGCCGTGACCAAGCAATTGGTCGAGTTTTACGTTTTCCTGAGAGAGAATATCCATGCCGATCTTCAACGTGCCCACCGACGAGAACAAGTGTGTGCGCATGAAGTTCGGCAAAGTGAAGCGGCTCTCAGGGGTGCGGATAAATAATGGGCGTCCTTCGGTCAGGTCTGTTATGGATTCGCCAGAGAGATAGTTGTAGGCGAGCAATCCACCGCCATCTGCATCACCTGTGAGCGCCATTTTATATAGGGTCTCAAATAATTTCGATTGGCTGATCTCGACGCCGAGCGCCTTCGTAAATTCGCCGAAGAGTCCCACCCATGCATTGAGGTCGGAGGTGCAGTTGTTGGCATGAACCATCGCGACAGGCTTGCCTGTGGGCGTAGTCACCATGTCAATTTCGGGGTAGAGTTTGGACAGCGCCTTTTCCAGAACGATCATGGCGAAGACGGATGTCCCAGCGGAAACGTTGCCCGTTCGCTCTGCCACGCTGTTGGTGGCTACCATGCCCGTGCCAGCATCTCCCTCTGGCGGACAGAGCGGAATGCCAGCCTTGAGTCCTCCGCTTGGGTCGAGCAGCTTCGCGCCTTCTTCGGTCAGTGTGCCAGCGGATTCGCCTGCCACTAAAACTTTGGGCAGGATGTCTTGCAGTGTCCACGTGATTTTCTCTGCTTTGAGCAGGTCATTGAACTGCCCAAGCATTTTTTTGTCGTAGTTGTTGATCGTGCTGTCGATGGGGAACATGCCTGAGGCTTCACCTACGCCCATCACCTTTTGCCCCGTCAACTTCCAGTGGACATAGCCCGCCAGCGTGGTCTGGTGGCTGATGTCTTTGACATGCGCTTCCTTGTTCAATATCGCCTGATACAGATGAGCAATGCTCCAACGCTGCGGGATGTTGAATTGGAAGAAGTCCGTGAGTTTCTCAGCGGCTTGTCCCGTCATCGTGTTGCGCCAGGTGCGGAAGGGGACAAGTAAATTACCGTCCTTGTCGAACGCCAGATAGCCATGCATCATGGCGCTGAAGCCCATCGCGCCAACGATCTTGAGCGTGACGCCGTATTTTTCAGTGACCTCTTTGCTGAGGTTTTGATAACTCTCCTGCAAACCTTTCCAAACATTGTCCAGACTGTACGTCCAGACGCCGTGCTCGTATTGGTTCTCCCACTCGAAACTTCCTGATGCGATCGGCGCATGATCCTCGCCGATCAACACAGCCTTGATGCGCGTAGAACCAAGTTCAATGCCAAGGATGGTCTTGCCGCTTTCGATTGCTTTTTGGATGTCGTTATGATTCATATTCATCTCCAATTATTTGCAATTACTTTTTTACCACTGAGAACACAGAGGTCACGGAGTTTTATTACGAGATTTCTCTGTGGACTCTGTGCCCTCTGTGGTGATGATTCTTAACCTGGGTACCAAATCTTGCGCGGATCATTTTCCGCACGCACGTAGTCAAATGCGGTATCAATTAATTTCTTCAAATCATATTCAGGTCGCCAGCCGAGTAAAAACTTTGCTTTGGTGTTGTCGAGCCATGTGGAGTGGAATTCGGTCTTGATCTCCACGGTGGGGAAACCGCGCGTCTCGTGTAAATATTTGCCCATCTCGCCGTAGTCCACGGGTTCGTCCATGCAGATGTTGAAGAGTTGCTGGCGGGCTTTGGGGTTGTCGATGGCAGCCAAGATCGCGCTGACCAAATCGTCAACGTGGACAAAGTTTCTTTTAACGGGAACAGCTTCCAGATTAAGCATGACCGGGATGGTCTGCGTCCGCACATAGTCAGCCGCAGTTTTCTCATCCACAAAATCACGCCAGCGCGGACCTCCGAAGACATCCTCTCCGAAAGAGAGTTGATATTTGAAGTCATCCTTTTCCATGATCCACGGCGCGCGCAGACAGCAGCCATTGAGATCGTATTGGATGTAATACTGTTCGAGCATCACTTCTTCGAGAACTTTGGAGAGCGCGTAACAGCCAGGATAGGCAGAATGTTTTTGCGTTTCAGTGACGGGGATGGGATGCGGATAAACGAAATGACCCATGCCCGCATCGCCGCCGACCATGATGAACTGTTTGAAAGTGGGGGAGGTGCGGCAGGCTTCGAGCAACCAGAAAAGACCTTTGACCGCCACATCCATAATTTGCTCGGGCGTCTCTTTGACGGTTGCGAGATGCAGAACATGCGTAACACCGTCCATTGCTTTTTCGACGAGGTCGCGATGTTCGATGGAGCCGTGGATGTTTTGGATGCGTGGATGAGGGGTAAGCTCGCGGTTATGGCACAAGGCGCGAACGGTGAAAGAATTGAAACGTGAATCAGCAAGAATGCGATTGATGAAAGTCTTGCCTACTTTGCCTGTCGCGCCCGTGACGAGGATGATGTTAGACATTGGGCATCCTTTCTTTACCACGGAGAGCACAGACGCTTCGCGCACAGAGGAATAAAAAGTTTTTTCTCCGTGCTCTCTGTGTGCTCTGTGGTGAGATTAGCACTTTGTCCATTGCCCATTCTCATTGCTGGATTTCACAACACTATCCACAAAGCGCACGCCCATCAAACCGTCGAATGAATTCGGGAAGTAAAGCGCGAGCGGGTCTGATTGTTTGCCTGCGCGACGAGCGGCAATTGCTTCGGCGGCATCGGAATAAATATTTGCAAATCCATCGGGGAATCCTTCCGGATGACCTGCGACCAATCGAGTGCAACGAGCAGAGAGCGGTAATGTGCCGGGTCCATTCGGGGTGCGGTTTTGAGATGGCGCGCCCAATGGTTTGAACGTGAGCGTTTGCGGAATTTCCTGCATCCATTCGAGCGAACCTTTGGTTCCGCTCACACGAATGCGCAGACAATTTTCCACGCCGGCCGCGGCTTGCGTCACCCAGAAACTGCCGCGGGCGCCGTTATTGAAGCGGAGCATTGCGCCACCAAAGTCATGCACGAGGCGGTTGGGAACGATGGCCCCGATCTCCGCTGAAACTTCATCTATTTCCAAACCGGTAATAAATCTTGTCAGGTTGTGCGCATGCGAACCGATATCGCCCATCACTAAAGAAGGTCCGCCGCGTGCGGGGTCAAACTTCCAATAGCCAGCCGGAAAAACTTTATTTTCATCTGCCTTGCCGCCTTGCACGTACTCAACCTGCACGAGTCGAATGGTGCCGAGTTCGCCCGCTTCCACCATCGCCTTTGCCTGTCGCACCATCGGGTAGCCTGTGTAATTGTGAGTGAGGCAAAACACCAACCCCGTCTCCTGCACTTTCTTATGCAGAGTCTCTGCTTCTTCAAGCGTATTGGTCATGGGCTTGTCGCAGATCACATCGATGCCGCGCTCAAGCGCCCACATCGAATAATCAAAATGACTGTCATTTGGGGTCATGATGGCAACCGCGTCGATACCATCTTTTCTGGATGATTCTTTTTCGTAAAGTTCTTTAACACTGGAATAAATACGGTCTGACTCGAAACCAAGTTCGCTCGCATCTTTCTTCGATTTGGCTGGGTCTGACGAAAAGATGCCTGTCACAATCTGATAGCGGTCATCGCGCCGTGCTGATTGGCGATGCATGGCACCGATAAACGACCCCGTCCCACCGCCGATGACGGCAAGCCGCAGTCTGCGTCCCAACATGTCGATCACTGGATTCAAACTCATGTCATTTCTCCTTGGCTAAAAATGCGCGAATCGATTCAACTACTAATTTGTGGTCTTCTTCTTGCGGCAAACCAGAGACAGTGACAGTCCCAACCATGCCTGTCCCTTTTACGACAATGGGGAAACAGCCACCATGCGCGGCAAATTCACTTTCAGGGATGAGGTAAGACTGTTCGATTGTTTTGCCTTTGTGCTTGAGCAATTGCCCCATGTAGAACGAACTGTGACCGAAGCGATTCACCAGCCGCACCTTGCGCTTGACCCACTCGTCATTATCCGCGGCGGTGCCTGGCATACTGTAGTGGAAGAGTTGGTGTCCTCCGCGGGTGATGTCAATGGTGATGGGGAGGCTCTCACGCATGGCATGCTCTACCATCTGGCTTCCCAGCTTCCAAGCTGTAGATTCATTGAATTTTGTGAACTGAAGTTCCTGCTCTTGTTGCATTAAAGTGTTTAGTATGTCTTCCATGCACATGTCCTTTGGCAATACAATACCTACGAAAACCCAATTCGCTTTAACTGATATATAGATATATTGTTTTTGGAAAATTTACAGAGATATTGATGAGGTCTTTTTTGTTGAGAACGAGAGCAGTTACAGGAACTGCTCTCGTCAGGTGAACTAATTATTACGAGCTCTTGTTTTTGTTATAAACATCGAACAACACGGCTAGAAGAAGTACCATACCCTTAACAACTTTTTGCCAGTCAATACCTACACCGAGAATGGACATACCATTGTTCAAAACACCGACGAGGAAAGCCCCCACTACAGCGCCGATGACTGTACCAATACCACCACTAGCTGAAGCGCCGCCAATGAAACACGCTGCGATCACGTCCAACTCGAAACCTTCACCAGCGTTCGGTGTGGAGCTGTTCAAACGGGAGGCTACGACCATTCCAGCCAGGGCTGCAAGAACACCCATGTTGACAAAGGTGAGGAACAATAAGCGTTGTGTATTGACACCAGAAAGGCGGGCGGCTTTTTCATTGCCACCAAGAGCATAGATGCGGCGACCGATAACGGTTTGATTAGTTAGGAAGGAATAGGATGCCACCAAGGGGAACATGATCACGAGCATGTTGGGGATACCCTTGTAGGAAGCCATCAAGTAGCAGAAGCCCATGACCGCTGCGGAAAGAAGAACTTGTTTTGCAATAAAGAAGGAGAGCGGTGTAACTTCAAAACCATATTTCTGCTGATTTCCGCGAGTACGCAAATCAGCTACGATTAACAAAGCGCAAACGATGAGGCCGATCACGATTGTTGTCAGGTGGAAACCTTCAACATGGAAGAAATCAGGAATGAAGCCTGCGCTGATCTTTTGAAACCCTACTGGGAACGGGCCAATCGCCTCACCACGGACCATGACCAATGTCAGACCACGGAAGATTAACATGCCCGCCAGAGTCACAATGAATGCTGGGATCTTGAGATACGCTACCCAATAGCCGTGCCAGGCACCGATCAATGCACCTACCAGAAGGCAGATCCCCATCACTAATACCCAATTCAGATCCCACTTCACGATCATCACACCTGCGATCGATCCCACGAAAGCCGCAACGGAACCAACGGACAGGTCGATCCAACCAGAGACGATGATCAACAACATGCCTAACGCCATAATGATGACATAGCTGTTCTGTAGAACAAGGTTAGTGATGTTGACTGGCTTCATCAGGATGCCGTCGGTCATGAAATAGAAGAAAATCATGATCACGATTAACGCGATCAACATACCATATTCTCGAATATTATTCTTGAAAAGGTTTGACATAGTTTTCATTGTTCGGTAGCCTCTTGTTCAAGCATTATGTGTTTCATAACAATTTCTTGTGATGCTTCCTTGGCGGGCATTTCGCCAACGATCTTGCCATCACGCATTACATAAATACGATCACATATACCCAGGATCTCCGGTAACTCGGAGGAGATCATAATGATCCCTTTACCTTCACTTGCTAAGCGATTGATAATTGTATAAATCTCATACTTGGCGCCTACATCGATGCCGCGTGTGGGTTCATCAAGAATGAGGATATCGGGATTCGAAAATAGCCATTTACTTAGAACAACTTTTTGCTGGTTACCGCCCGAAAGGTTGACAGCAAGTTGTAGAATGCTTGAACATTTGATGTTTAATTTGTCACGATATTCGCGGGTAACGGTTAGTTCTTTGGGCTCATTGATCACACCCGAGGAGGATATCGCTTCCAGATTGGCGAGGGTGATATTGTCCTTGATCTCTTCGATCAGAATCAAGCCATATGCCTTGCGATCCTCTGTTGCATAAGCAATGCCATTGGCAATTGCTTTATTAATGGTGCTGATGTCGATCTCTTTTCCTTGTTTGTACGCCTTGCCATTAATATGTGTTCCATAGGCGCGACCGAAAATGCTCATTGCCAATTCGGTTCTTCCCGCTCCCATCAAACCAGCAATCCCAACCACCTCGCCTTTGCGGACATGAATATTGACATTGTCACTGACCTTGCGGTCTTCGTGGAGGGGATGATACGCGTTCCAATCTTTCACTTCAAATATTACTTCACCGATCTGCGAATCGCGCGGTGGGAAACGATGTGTTAGATCGCGTCCGACCATACCGCGAATGATGCGGTCTTCTGTAATTACATCTTTTTCTGTATCGAGAGTTTCAATCGTGGCGCCGTCACGGAGAATAGTGATCGAGTCCGCTACTTTCGATACTTCACTAAGCTTGTGAGAAATCAAGATCGATGCAATACCCTGTGATTTGAATTGTAATAATAATTCAAGCAGCTTTTCGCTGTCATTTTCATTGAGAGAGGCTGTCGGCTCATCCAGAATCAGAAGTTTAACTTCTTTTGCCAAGGCTTTGGCAATTTCTACTAATTGTTGTTTGCCGACACCCATGTTTGTGATTAAAGTATTTGGAGACTCGTGCAATCCCACCTTTTTAAGCAATTCTTTTGCAATGGAAATAGAATCGTTCCAGTTAATAATTCCTTTGTTTGCGCGTTCGTTTCCCAAAAACAGGTTTTCAGTAATAGATAGATATGGAATAAGCGCCAGTTCCTGATGAATAATAACCAGGCCGACTTCCTCCGACTGGCTGATATCTTGAAACCTGCATTCCCTGCCTTCAAAAAAGATATCCCCTTCATAGGTACCATGGGGATAGACACCGCTCAGCACTTTCATCAATGTTGATTTGCCTGCCCCATTCTCTCCAACCAAGGCATGGATTTCGCCCCGCTTAACACTAAGACTTACATTATCCAGCGCTTTTACGCCGGGAAACGTCTTTGTAATGTTCCGCATTTCGAGGATGACATCAGACATGGTTTTCTATCCTTAATGAATCTTATTTTTGTGATTTTACTACTAAAGAAATTGGTGTGTGGGACATCTCGCCCCACACACCAATCAGGAACAAATTACTTCAGATCTTCAGCTTTGATGTAGCCGCTATCAACAAGGAGCTTCTGATAGTTGTTGATATCAACGCTGTAGGGGGTCAACAAGTAGGAAGGAACAACCTTCACGCCGTTGTCGTAAGTCTTGGTGTCATTGACATCAACGGTCTCGCCCTTGAGAGCCTGGTCCACCATCTTGGCGGTCTGGGCAGCGAGTTCGCGGGTATCTTTGAAGACGGTGTACTTCTGTTCGCCGGCGATCATAGCCTTGATGGATGCAACTTCCGCATCCTGTCCAGTGATGACAGGCCAGGGCTGATCAGCTGTGCCGTAACCAACGCCGCGCAGAGCAGCGATGATACCGCGGGAAAGACCATCGTACGGAGCGAGGACGCCATCAACACGCTTGTCGGTGTAGTTGGCGCTCAGGATGTTCTCCATGCGGGACTGGGCTACAGCACCATCCCAGCGGAGGGTACCAACAACATCCATGCCCATCTGGCCGGACTGAACAACGAGTGTGCCAGCGTCGATGAAGGGCTGGAGGACGGACATAGCGCCATCATAGAAGTAGAAGGCATTGGTGTCATCGGGGGAGCCACCGAACAGCTCGATGTTGAAGGGGCCAACGCCAGAGGGGGCTGCTTCGCCGGCTTTCAGGCCGAGGCCTTCGAGAAGCTGGGAGCCCTGGATTACGCCCACGCCGAAGTTATCGAATGTGGCATAGTAATCAACGTTTTCGGTCTTGGAGATCAAGCGGTCATAAGCAATTACGAGAACGCCAGCTTCCTTAGCCTTTGCAAGTACGTCAGAGAGGGTTGAGCCGTCGATAGCTGCGATCACGAGCACATCAGCACCCTTGGTGACCATGTTTTCGATCTGGGCGATCTGGTTCGGGATATCATTATCAGCGAACTGGAGATCGGTATCGTAGCCAAGATCCTGGAAGGATTTGACCATGCTCTCACCGTCGGAGATCCAGCGGGTGGAGGTCTTTGTGGGCATGGAAATGCCGACCATCTTTTTGTCGCTAGCGCTGCCTGCGCCTGAACCGCCGCAAGCTGAGAGGATGAGGCTGGCGAGCATGACTACAGCCAAAACTTTATAAAGCAAATTCTTGGACATTTCTTCTCCTTGATTGTTTATGTAGGATGTTATATTGGCGTTCTGATCTATAAAGACAGTTGTCATTAAGTGTCAAATGTCTATCTTGGGAGTGTGCACATCAGACGCCAATCGACCAGTGTGCACTTCCTTCGTACCAGACTATTTACTTCCCTTTTGCCTCACCTCCTTCAATTTACGTTTTGTCAGAATATCTATTGAAAGGACGGGATGAAAACGATCTCAAGCCCGTTTCGTACTTTCACGAACGATCAAAGTTGGCTGTATAAACCGTGACCGTGCAATGATAGATTGGTTTCCCTGTCGTGCCTGGATCATTTCCACAATGTACTGGACAGATTGTTCTCCAAGCATCTGGAGGTCCTGGGAAATGGTCGTCAGGGATGGATAAAAGTAAGCTGATTCTGGAAGGTTATCAAAACCAATCACGGCCAACTGCTCAGGGATCTTAATCCCCTTGCGATGAGCTTCACGTAAAACACCCAACGCCATTTGGTCGTTCGCGACAAAGACCGCATCCAGATTTGGAAACGCCTCAAGTAATTGTATAAATGCCTGCTCACCACTGGCTGATGACCAGTTTCCTTCTTTGCAATGTTGGTCTGAAGCCTCAAACCCTGCTTTCATAAGTGTTTCGCGCCAGCCGCGTTTGCGCTCGTCAGCTTCCCACCAGGTCAACGGACCTGAGATATGCCCGATCTTTGTTCTTCCACAATCCAACAAATGTTGCACAGCCATAACTGCGCCCTGATAATTATCCGTGGCAACACTGGAAATTCCTTCCCGAGGCTCCATTGCAAGAAACAGTACGGGGACTGGAATTTTTTCCAGACGTTCATCAAGCCAGGAGTGATTGTTACCAATTTCTGGGGCTACCCAGATAATGCCATCTACTTGGCGGGCGAGAAGTGAGTCAATTACATCATCTATACTATTTATGTCAAAATTATCGAGTTCTTTCATCAAAAGCATGTAACCGAGTTCATCTGCTTTATCAGCCACTCCGTTGAGTGTCCGAGACGGTCCAATGTATTTCAAGCCAAAAGTGACGACCCCCAAGGTATAACTTCGCTGTTGAATTAGACTGCGTGCCAGCGTGCTGGGGCGGTAGCCAAGCTGTTCCACTACCTCTTCCACCCGTTGGCGGGTTTCCTCAGAAACATAAGAAAACTTATTCATTACCCGCGACACAGTTTGTGTAGACACGCCGGCTGCCTGTGCTACATCCTTAATTGTGATGCGTTTTCTGTGCTCAGCAGGGATCAAAAGGTTATCCTTTTGGGTAATGTTATCGATAACATGTTATCGATAACATAATATCAAAAATGATAACTAGAGTCAAGAGGAAATTGACATTTCTTTAAAATTGCCGAAGCAAACAGAGGATGAAAAAGCCACTCCTGAGGTGATAGGGAGTGGTTTTACGATGTGAATGGAATGTCTTACTGATTGCGATGCTTGTAATGAATATCCGACAATGATCGCAATCGCTCGGCAGCCACTTCGGGTGTAATGTCACGCTGCGGCATGGCGAGCATTTCATAGCCGACCATAAATTTGCGGACGGTGGCCGAGCGTAGCAATGGCGGATAAAAATGTGCGTGCAAAGTCCATTCGGGATGCGGTTGTCCATCGGCAGGGGCTTGATGGAATCCCATTGAATAGGGGAATGAGATCTCAAACAAATTGTCGTATCTTGTCGTGACTTGTTTGAAGACTTCGGCCAATGCAGAGACTTCCACAGATGAGAGTTCCTTCAACGAAGCGGATGCGCGATGCGCGCTCACAAGCACCTCGAACGGCCACACAGCCCAAAAAGGGACCAACGCTGTGAAATGGTCGTTGGAGAATAAGATGCGGTCTTTTTGCTTGTGTTCTTCTTTTATGTAATCCACCAGCAATGGACTGTTGTTCTTGTTAAAGTATTCCGTTTGCGTGGCAAGCTCTTTGACAATTTCATTCGGCAGTTGGGATTGCGACCAAAGTTGGCTGTGTGGGTGCGGATTGGAACAGCCCATCATCGCGCCTTTGTTTTCAAAGACCTGCACATATTTGATGTAATCCAACTCTGCCAACTTTGCTGATTCATCTGTCCATGTGTTGAGGACATTTTCGATGACGGGCAATTCGAGCTCGGGCAATGTCAGGTCGTGGCGGGGGGAGAAGCAAACTACTAGGCACTTCCCCTGCTCGGGAGCAGAGACAAGCAACGGGTGGGATGAGGCGGAAGCGTCTTCTTCAGGGGCATCTGGCAGCAGGGAAGCAAAGTCATTATTGAAAACGTAGGTGCCAGAATAGTCGGAATTGAAAACGCCGCCAGCGCGTTCGTTGCGCGGACAGAGATAGCAGGTGGGGTCATAAGTGGGGAGGGTTTCGGGGGAAAGTTTTTCGACCTGCCCAAGCCAGGGACGTTTGGCGCGGTGCGGCGAGACGAGCACCCATTCACCCGTGAGGGCGTTGTAGCGGCGGTGTGGATTGTTCAACATGGTTATTCCTTCTCAAAAATGATTTCTATCCATTCAAGGATTTCTTGGTTTTGTTGATGCTTGATTTCTATCTGGCTGTTTGAACAGGCAACTTTTGTTTTCGTTGCTCGTCCGCTGAAATAATGCTCGATGATGGTTGCGCTGTTGTGAAGCGGAGTATGACTGATTGTACAACCGCCATCGCCAAATAGGACGATGCCGATGCGGGGCGATTCTGAAATGCTATCGTCGGTCAGGGATGCGACGACCAACGTAACATCGGTGTACAGGATATCTTTGTGATTTTTCGGCGCGGGTTTTCCATCGAGATTGTGAGTGCGGAGTGCGAGGAGGACGGTCTTGTCGTTTTCGATGCGCTCCCACGAGGGAGAAAAGCCAGCGCGCAAACCGCCTTGCCATTTTGCATGGACGGGATAGGTTTGGAAAATAACTTGTTTACGTGCAATGGCGGCAAGCCCGTTGAATTTTGCAATGACTTCGCCTGTGGGCATGCCGCCGCTTTCATCGCCATCGAAGCAATGCAGGGAACCAAGTGTTCCAGAGGCGATGGTGTCGAACCAAATATCAGGTGCGGATTCCCACTCGTAGCCTGAGGAACTGTAGGTGGGCATGCCGAGTTCGCCGCACAGGCTGCTGAAGAAGATGCGGCGATTGGTTTCGAGGTCGTAGTCGCCAATGCAATAAACGAGGTCATCGGGGCTGTGCAGATCGTAATATTCAATCAATAGTGGCGAGAGGCCATAGTACATGATGACGAGGTCTGGGTTTTCTTCTTTCATCACGCCAATCACAACATCCAGACCTTTTTGGAGAAGGCGTTCGCCTGCAAAGTTCATGTCGGCTGGGGCAGCGACATCGAGCGAGGGGAGTTCGTAGCCAAAGTCAAATTTGATGAGGTCAGGTTTGTAGCGGTGGACAAACTCTTTGGCGCGTTCGCTCAAAACTTTTTGGACGATGGGCTGCGTGACATCGAAAATGCCATAGCGCGAGGTTTGATGGTCAAGCCAGAGCGGTTTGCCTGCGGGTGTTTGCAGAAGATGAGATTCATCCAAGCCGAGGGCGGCGGGATTTTGACAGCGTAGGAAAGCGGCCCACAAGCCGATGAAATATCCCTGTTGGCGAATGTCATTCAGTAAATTTCCAAAATTTGGAAAGCGTTCGGCGTCGTGTTTCAACTCGCCGTATTGACCTTCCCATTTGTCGTCAATCACAAACGTGCGCGCCTTCATGCCAGAACGCTGAAATTTGTTGAAAATATCTTTGACGATTTCTTCGGTCAACTCTTCGGGCTTCATCGCCTTGGATGATTCAACTCCCCAAGTGTTGTATTGCGGTGCGAGCATCACATCCTTTTTCTTGTCCGAAATATTTTTTGGTGCAAGGATTTTTTCACGTTGAAGGATTTTGTAATAACTGCGGATGGCTTCGTGGTAATTCTCGCCGAACGCAATCAAAAACGAAAAGCCAAGTTTGTTCGGCTTGTGCTTCCAAATATCGCTGCGGAGATTCAGCACAGGGCTGATTCCAATTTCGCGAATCTCCAAACGGAAATCGCCTTGCGGCAATTCGGCGAGTCCCCAACATGCGGCGCCCGATTGCAGCGCCTTCGCGCCGATGGCGTTCCATTTGTCCGATGTGTTGAAGGTGCAAAAATAATGGGCGGGCAATCCCCATTGCTGCGTCAGCCCAGGTCCGCGCATCGCGCCAGAGCCGAGCACCGTCGTCACCGAAAGCCGCGAATTCAAATCCACCACGGGGTTGATGGATGTGCTCATGCACAGTCCGGGCACCACCGCGTAATGGCTGTACATCGACGGCTTGTATGCGCCGCCGTCCGTTTCGGGGAAGTAAATAATTTGAGCAATGTCGCTGTCCACCGGGGATTCGAGCAAGAGCGGTTCGAGGGAGATAAAGTCCATGTGGAAGGACCAGCTCACAGTTAAGCGCGATGCGTTTTTTGTCGCCTGGTAGATGATGGAAATGCGGTCATCCTTAATCTGATAACTGGTCTGTGAGTCGAGAAACATTTCCGCCCCGACGATGAGCGGCTTGTGCTTCGCGCGTGAGATGAGCCGTCGATTCGCATCATACAGGTTGAAGATGTCGGTCTCGACGTCCCATTCCCAAGTGTAGGTGGGGGAGGTGATTTGGATTTTGGGTTGGTTTTCGGTGATTTTGATCATTTTGGGAAATTGCCTCTTGACAAAGCATATTCGTTCTTGTAAACTAATGTTACCGGTCACATGACCGGTAACATTATACAACCCCCACCCAAAAATGCCAAATTCTCACCCAACCCTTCGTGATGTTGCCCGTTTAGCTGGCGTTTCGCACCAGACCGTTTCGCGTGTGATCAATGGGAGTGAGGATGTTCTTCCCGAAACCCGTGCCACTGTGGAATCAGCTATCAAGCAATTGGGGTATCGCCCGAATGCAATTGCACGTTCCATGGCGCGCGGACAGACCCGCACTTTGGCATGTATTTCCCCAAATTTGACAGACTATACCTTTGCCAGCGTCATCGAAGGCGCTGAAGTAGAAGCAAGACAGCATGATTATTTCATGTTGTCTTCGTCTGCTACTGACCCAAAAGCGTTTCAAGCGTTGGTGGATGAATTGGTTGGGCATCGCCGCGTGGATGGTTTGATCGTCATCAATCCGTATTCCGATGACCGCTTTTTGCATATTCCTGAGAATTTTCCTGTGGTGTTCGTGGGTGCGCGTTCCCACGAAAAGGAAATTTGCTCTGTTTCATTGGATGATGAAAAAGTGGCTTATGAAGCTACCCGTCATCTGATCTCACTGGGTCATACCAACATTGCGCTTGTTACTGGTCCGATGGAAGAGGATTGTTCGCAAGATCGTGCGGAAGGATACCGCCGTGCCTTGCAAGAGGCTGGCATCGCATACGATGAATCCAAGGTGCTGGAAGGCGACTGGTCAGCATCATCTGGTCAACGCGCTTTGCTTTCCTTTGTTGAAAGTGGAAATGTGCCAACAGCAGTGTTTGCTCAAAATGACCGTATGGCAATGGGTGTGCTGCGTGCGGCGCGTGATGTGAATTTGAAAGTCCCTTCACAGCTGGCCGTCATCGGCGTGGACGATATGCCGCTATCCTCTTATTTTGATCCGCCTCTCACAACCATGCAGCAGGATATGCCGCTCATTGGGCAGGAAGCGACCCGCATGTTGTTGGAGATCATCCAAAAGAAAAGCCCTGCAGTGCGCGAACTGAAATTATCGGCACAGTTGGTAGTACGTAATTCAACTTTTGATAAAGGAGGTGATTCTTAGTACGAATTCAGAAAACGTTAAATAAAGTACTTCGCACAACTACAGCTCTTAACTATTCAAGGAGAAGAATACATGAAGAACAGTTTATTTTTAAAGGCTCTTAGCCTTTTCGTTGTTGCAACATTTGTTTTGTCTGCCTGTGGTGGCGGGGCCGCAACTGAAGCACCCGCAGCAGCAACCGAGGCTCCTGCAGTCGCGACTGAGGCTCCTGCTGCAACGGAAGCCCCCGCTGCCGCCGATGTTGCTATTCGCTGGCGCACCCGCCCTGACAATCAGGAAGAAATCGATGTTTACAGTAAGATCAGTACCGATCTGGATGCCTCACTGGATGGCATTAGCCTAACCTACGAACCCGGTGGCTCTGAAGGCGCCAACTACCAGGATCAATTGAAGGCTGAAATTGCAGCCGGAACCGCTCCTGATGTTTTCTGGATCCCCGGAACTGATGTTGCTGATTTCGCCACCCGCGGTTTGATCTTGAACATCTCCGATCTCGCTGCCGCCACCCCTGACTTTAGCGTTGACAATTTCTACGCTGGCCCCATGTACCACCTGACCTACAATCCCGAGACCAATGCCTCTGGCGCTGACTCTGGCGCTCTGTGGGGTATCCCTCGCGATGTGTCAACCTTTGCTCTTTACCTGAACATGGACCTGATCAACGAAGCCGGCGCTCCCGATCCTCGTGAACTTGCCAAGGAAGGCAAATGGGATTGGAACGCATTCCTCGATGTAGCCCAGAAGACCCGCGCTCTCAGCTCCGACACCTATGGTTATGGCGCTAGTGCTTGGTGGGGTCCTTACGGTGTTTGGTTGAATGCTTCCGGCGGCGGTTTCTTCAATGCTGACCGCACCGCTTGCGCGCTCAACACTCCCGAATCCCTCGCTGGCCTCGATTTCCAGCGCTCCCTCTATCAGGATTACGATGTAGCCACCCCATATGGCGAAGATCCTGAACCGACCTTCCGCGCTGGCAAAGTTGCCATGTTCCAGAATGGCCGCTGGGCTACCCCTGGTGTCCGCACTGTAGATTTCAACTGGGACGTTGTTCAGCTCCCGAATGGTCCTCAGGGAACACCCGGTAACTGGCTGTTCTGGGGTGCTTATGTAGTAAACGCTAACACCGAACATCCTGAAGAAGCTTGGAAGCTTGTTCAAGCTCTCACCACTGCTGAAACCCAGGGCAAAATCTCGGCACTCGGTGCCAATATCCCCAGCCGCGTAAGCCAGGAAGCTCTTGATGCCTTCCTTACCTTTACGCCCCCTGCCAACAACCAAGCCTTCTTGAACGGTATCTCTCCCGATGCGAAACCGACTGCTGAAGGTCCATTGTGGGCTGGCTCTTGGCCTGAATATGACAAGATCATGGGCCCCGCCATCCAGGGTGTTTTGACTGGTGCTACCACCGTAGATGATTTCGGCGCGACCATTTGCGACGAAGCCAACAAAGTCTTCAACCCGTAATTTGTAAGGTGAATAATGGGGCAGGCAATGTTATATTGCCTGCCCCTCCTTTTTGCAATATAAAGAAATCCCCAAGCTACAAAGGCATTTGTGATTTCGTGATTTTTTTATATTACCCATCCTGGCAGGCACGATCCGTGGAGATGTGAAATATGACCGCTTATGCACAGGTAGACCCGAAGACGAACCTCGTTTTGCGCATCCATTTTTTCTGGCGCATCCTATTTGCCTTGCTGGCTGCAGCTGGTGCGATTTATGTTTGGGCTGGTGGTTTGACAGAGACAGCCCTATGGCAAAAGATATTGATATCTATTGTGCTATCAGTGGCCTCCGTTTTCAGCATAGTTGGAGCAGTTCACATTTCCCGACGTACTCACAGCGGCAGGATGATCTCATTGGTTTTGGATTATCTTGCGTTTGTGACCTGCGCCGTTCTCGCCCTGAACACAGGCGAGGCCTTCATTGGCATCGACGCCCTTGCTGAGACATTTCCGAAAGGCATTCCTTATTTAGGCATCACCATCGTTGGCTATTTCCTTAGCATCATGGATGAATACGTCCCACAGAAAAAGAAGACTTCAGAAAATAGTTTGAAAACAGTTGGCCGCTGGGTCATGTTGGCCGGCTTTGCCATTTTCCTTCTGCAAGTGGATGCCATCAAGGGCATTATTTATTTCATCGGCAAGCTCGCCCAGCCGATGGGGATCGTGTCTGTGGTTGGGGTTCTTCTTTTTGGAATATCCATCTGGTCGATGATGCGCGACAGCACCTCCCAGGCTCTTCATGCAAAAACCGATCATGAGCAGGTTATCAACGGCTGGCTCTTCCTTTCCCCGAACCTGCTAGGCTTCCTCATCTTCTTCGCTGGTCCGCTCATCCTTTCCTTCTATTTCTCATTCACTGATTCAGACGCCTTCAACACGCCCAACTGGGTTGGCTTTGCCAATTACGCCAAGATCCTCAATGTCCGCTTTGCATGGCTGTCCTCGCCCGATCAATTCGCCCGTGAAGTCGTGGATATTAAGATCTACGACGAAGTCGGCCGCTTCATTATCGGCAATGGCGGGATTTTATTTGCCGCCGCCGATAAATTCTTCTGGCTCGCGCTTCGCAACACCCTGACCTTTGTGCTGTTCGCTGTTCCTTTGAGCGTCATCCCCGCATTGGTATTGTCGAATGTGTTGAATAGCAAACTCCCCGGTATGAAGTTTTATCGTGCGATCTACTTCATGCCGAGTATCGCCGCGGTCGTCGGTATTTCCCTTGTCTGGCAGTGGTTGTATAACGCCACAGTGGGGTATATCAACTACTTCATCACGGTGGGGATTGAATTTTGGAATAATCTATTCCATCTGGCTGTTGTTGATCCGAAGATCCAATGGGTGTCGGATGAAAAGACAGCCTTGCTTTCCATCATCATCATCGCAGCCTGGCAGACCATGGGATTCAATACGGTGCTCTTCCTTGCAGGTTTGCAGAACATACCCGGGGAGCTTTACGAAGCCGCCACCGTGGACGGCGCAGGCGCATGGGACAAGTTCTGGAGTATCACCCTGCCCATGCTCGCCCCCACAACTTTTTATGTCGTGTCCACCACTACCATTCAAGCCATGCAGGTCTTCGAGCAGGTCTTCATTTTGATGAACCCGGCGGAGGGACCGAACAACTCCACCATCACATTGGTGCTTTATCTATATCGAAGCGGTTTTCAGAATTTCCAGCAAGGGTACGCATCCGCGATCGCCTGGGTTTTGTTCATCGTTATCTTTGGTCTCACACTGGTGCAATTCCAACGCCAGCGCCAGTCGAGCATTTACGAAAGCTAAACAGGAGCAGACATGAAAATTCAATCCTATCGTTTTCTACAGTTCCTGAATAAGTTCGTCATTTATTTCGTGCTCACCTTTTTTGCACTGGTGATGATCTTCCCGTTCGCGTACATGCTCGCCACATCCTTCAAAATTCCCGCGGACACGTTCCGTTACCCGCCGCGTATGCTGCCGCGCAACCCCGTCACCGTTACAGTGGATGGTTACGATGAGCCACTTCCGCTCTATTATGTAGATGTGGATGGTGTGCAAAAGGAATATGCACTTGCGCAAAGCAATATCAAAGTTGGTACATACGCGCCTGTTGAAGATCTCACTGCCACCGTTGAACGCTATCTCACAGAAGTGAAACCGACCGGCGGAGCGACGAATCCGCAAAAAGTGGAAGTGAACGGAAAGCAGGAGAAACTCTTCGATATTGATGTGGATGGTCAGATTGTCCCAATGATCCTTATCAGCCAGACAACGGTGGGTGAGTTCATTGATCCGAAGAATCCTGAAAGCAAGATCTTCCAGAATGTTCGTTTGAGCGAGCCAGTGGAATCATTGGGTGGACATCCGGAGAATTACAAGGAAGTCATTGAGTTGAACAATATGGCGCGTGCGCTTACCAACACCGCGCTTGTGACCATTCTCGTGGTAGTTGGGCAGTTACTCACTTCGGTTGTCGGCGGATACGCCTTCGCACGTTTGAGATTTCCCGGACGTGACACGGTCTTCGTCTTCTATCTTGGCACGATCATGATCCCCTTCGTGATGCTTATCGTCCCTTTGTATCAGCTCATGGTGCTCATCGGTTGGACGAACCGCCTCGCCGCTCTCATCATCCCGTGGATATTCTCTGCCTATGGCACTTTCCTCATGCGCCAGCATTTCATCACCTTCCCCAAGGAAATTGAAGAAGCCGCCCTGCTGGATGGCGCATCACGCCTTCAGATATTAACCAACATTCTTATTCCTGCCAGCGTACCAGCATTGGCAACACAAGCCACGTTCACATTTCTGTACGCGTGGAATTCCTTCTTCTGGCCGCTGGTTATCATCAATGTAGGCAATGAGAAGAATCATGTGCTTACCCTCGCACTTAATGTGCTGCGCGGACGTGCATCTGATACACCAAATCTCATTCTGGCTGGCGCGGCAATTGCCATTGTCCCGCCGTTGATCGTCTTCATCCTTGGTCAGCGTTTCTTTGTGGAGAGTGTTGCTAGCAGCGGCGTCAAAGGATAGTAAAATCTAGGTTCACAAAGTCTGATCATTTGGATAAAAGACCGTGGACGATGGACAATAGACCGTGGTCTGCTGTCCATCGTCCACGGTCATTCCATGCAATCATTTTAATTTTCAAGGAGAAAGCGCATCATGTTACAGAAGAAGGACGGCCGCTATGAGGTGTACGGCAACCCCATTTCAGAACGCCAAACCCGTACAGCAGATCAATGGAAGGCTATGCTGGCGAAGAAATTCAATTACGATCCCAATGAAAAATTCAACCTAACCGTCGAAGATCATCCGTATGGCTCGGAGATTTTCGGGCTTAAAAATATCGTCCGCAATGGAAATGGAAAGTCGCTCGACAAAACAAACGGCGTCATCGTCAGCACCATCCGCATGGGATTTGGTCACTACCGCATCGCCATGGCGGGCGTCTCTGCCGCAAAAGCGATGGGCTTTACTCCATACTGGCTTGATCTGCTCGGCATCCCCGGCATTAGCACAGACGTGATCAACTGGTGCAATACCAATTACAGTAAATATTCGCGCATCTCACAGCGTTATCAGTGGTTCGATAAATACGTGTGGGAATCTCTCACCACGGGCGAACCAACTCTCCCTGGGTTGGATGCGCTTTTCAATTACATGACCAGCACTTGGCCATGGCGCTTCCTCAAGACCGAAGTCAAAGACTACAAGATGAGCGAATTGTTCAATAATCTTTACGGCGCTCTTCCATCGGATATGCCCACGCTTACATCCCACATGTGGACAGCGATGGGCGCTGTTGCTGGCGGCATGACCAATGTGGTCGACATGATGTTCGACAACTGGCCGATGGCTTTCCAACTCACCGAAGGCGCGAAGCACGCGGTTCAATCTCCATCAGGCTATTACGGCTTCCGTGCCATGCGCGGATTCGATGACAAAGGCAAAGTTCTCAAGCCCGTTCCGCAGGACGCGCTCTTCTTCACCGGTCATCACGTTGACCATGAACTCGTCGAGAATATCGAAGTTGATTGCGAAGACCGCCTGACCCGCATGAAGGCAAAAGAACCTCGTCGCTTCCTTGTCACTATGGGCGGCGCTGGCGCACAGCGTGAACTGTTCAAAGCCATCATCGAGCACGCCATCCCAATGATCGAGAAAGATCAGATCGCGCTCTTCATCAACCTCGGCGACCACAAAGACAACTGGGCCTGGCTACAGGAGCAACTTGCTCACCACAAAGACCTGATCAACACGCATTTCACTTGGGAAGATACAAAGAACTTCACGGACAGCATCCGCAAGAAGCCCGCGCACGGTCTGCACATCTTCCTGCATGACAATACCTTCCACGCAGTTTATGCCACCAACTATCTCATGCGCGTCATGGACGTGATGATTACCAAGCCCAGCGAACTGGCTTTCTATCCCGTCCCCAAGATTTTCAACGCCCGCGTTGGCGGACATGAAATGTGGGGAGCCATCCGCGGCGCAGAGATCGGCGACAGCACCGTCGAAACCCGCACCATCCCGCAGACCCTGCAAGCCATCGACCTCCTCACCGAAGCGGATGACCTGCTTGCCATGTTCTGCGATTGCATCGTCAAGAACAAAAGCATTGGCATCTACGATGGCGCATACAAGAGCGTTGAACTTGCTACAGGGAAAAAATTCAAACGATAAAAGAAATCAAAGCAGAAGGCGGAAGGCAGAAAGCATGAGGCCTTCCGCCTTCTGCTTTCTGAGGACTGGAGCATAAACATGACAAGCTATAAATTCCCTCATAATTTTCTGTGGGGAGCGGCTGCTGCTGCGTATCAAGTTGAAGGCGCGTGGAATGAAGACGGCAAAGGTGAATCGATCTGGGATCGGTTCAGCCACACGCCGGGGAAAATTCACAACGCGGAAGTTGGTGATGTGACCTGCGACCACTATCACCGCTACGAAGAAGATTTCGCGCTCATGCGCACTCTTGGACTCAAAGCCTATCGCTTTTCCACCGCATGGACTCGCGTTCTCCCAACGGGCCGTGGACAAGTCAACACCAGGGGCTTGGATTTCTACGACCGTCTCGTGGATTCGATGTGCGCCGCTAACATTGAACCTTTATTAACTCTGTATCACTGGGACTTGCCGCAGACTCTTCAAGACGAAGGCGGTTGGGAGAATCGCAGCACAGTCCACGCCTTTGCTGATTACGCCGCCATTATGGTCAAACGCCTTGGCGACCGCGTCCGCTTTTGGACGACCTTCAACGAGCCAAGTGTTGTTGCCTTCATTGGCAATCTCACGGGCGAACACGCTCCCGGCATCAAAGATCAACGTGTGGCATATCAAGTAGCGCATCATCTGAATGTAGCGCATGGACTCGGCGTGCAAGCCATTCGCGGCGCAAATTCAAAAGTGGATGCTGGCATTGTGCTGAACCTATGGATGGCAGAGCCCGCCTCAGACTCCCCCGAAGATGTTGCCGCTGCGAATAAGTTTTGGGACGTCAACGAGACCTTGTTCCTCGATCCCATCTTTAAGGGATATTATCCACCTGCTGTGTATGAGATTGTGGGGGAGGACCTGCCGCGTATCCATGATGGCGACCTTGCCTTGATCTCACAGGAGTTGGACTTTGTCGGTATCAATTACTACTCACGTAACGTCATCAGCGCGGCGGGAAAAATCGAAAGGATAGAAGGTTCGGAATATACCGAAATGGGCTGGGAAGTTTGCGCCCCCGCCATGCGGCGCATGTTGGTCAAGATAAACAACGAATACAAGCTTCCGCCCATCTACATCACCGAGAACGGCGTCGCCTTCAAAGACGCGATCAGCGCAGACGGAAAGATCCACGACCCGCGCCGAATTGATTACCTCAAGCAGCACTTCATCCAAACCCGCCTCGCAATGCAAGACGGCGTGGACATCCGCGGCTACATGGTCTGGTCACTCATGGATAATTTCGAGTGGGCGCACGGTTTCTCAAAACCCTTCGGCCTCGTCCACACGGATTTCGAGACTCAAAAGCGTACCATCAAAGACTCGGGCGAGTGGTATGCAGAGGTAATTCGAAAGAACGAAGTGACCGAGTGATCAAAAATAAAAAGAGCGCTTCCAAAAATGGAGGCGCTCTTCCACTTTTCACTTCTTACTTTTTACTTTTCTTCCACACAAACAAGCCAGTTTTTTTACCAACGTCCACGGTCCATCGTCTGTAGCCTAAATCAGCAAATCCTCGGTAGCATCTCGCCTGCCAGCATGTCCACAATGCGGGTGCTGCCCAACTCGGTCTTGAGCAAAACACGTCCGCGCGGCTCGGCAGTGACTTCACCAATGACGACCGCGCCTTCACCGTATTTTGTGGAACGCATGGCTGCTAGAACTTTTTCCGCATCTTCACGCGCAACCATCGTAACCAGCTTGCCTTCGTTGGCAACATATAACGGGTCGAATCCAAGCATCTCGCAAGCCGCAGCAACTTCCGGGTGGACGGGAAGCGTTTCTTCGTTCAGTAAAATGCCCACGTTGGATTGATTCGCAATTTCGTTGAGCGTGGTTGCCAATCCGCCGCGTGTGGGATCGCGCAGCACGTGGACGTTATTGCTTGCATTCATCATCGCATCGATCAAATGATTGAGCGGAGCGACATCGCTTTGCAGGCTGGATTGAAATCCCAACTCGCCGCGCGCGGCTAAGACAGCAATGCCGTGATCGCCGATCGAACCAGACAGGATAACTGCATCGCCAGCTTTGGCATTCGCTCCGCTGATGGAGACTCCCTCGCGCACCACGCCGACACCCGCCGTGGTGATGTACAGCCCGTCTGCTTTTCCTTTTTGCACAACCTTCGTATCGCCTGCCACGATCTGCACGCCCGCTTCATCAGCGGCGGACTTCATCGAAGCCACCACCTGCTTGAGCGTTTCCATCGGTAGACCTTCTTCGAGGATAAATCCCGCAGTCAAATAGAGCGGCTTCGCGCCAAGCATCGCCACATCGTTGACCGTGCCGCAAACCGCGAGCTTGCCAATATCACCACCAGGGAAAAATAGTGGAAAGACCACATGCGCATCCGTGCTGATGGCAAGGTTCGCATGCAAATTTGATTCAACCCGTGCCGCGTCATCCCCCGCACGTAAAGCGGGGTTATCAAATGCGGACATGAACGCCTTTTGGATCAACTGATGACTCATCCGTCCGCCCGCGCCATGTCCCATTACGATCTGCTCGTTATGAGTCAACGGCGGAGCACAGACCGCGCCTTCGATGTTGATTGTTTTGTCAGTCATAAAACCTCTTAATTAAGAAAGAAGAAAGACGAAAGAAACTTTGTCTTATCTTTCTTCTTTCCTCTTTCATTTTTCATCTACCGTATTTGTAATACGCCGCGCAAGCCCCTTCAGAAGAAACCATCGTTGCGCCGAGCGGATTTTCTGTCGTACATTCCTTGCCAAACGCGGGACAATCATGCGGCTTCTTCAATCCCTGCAAGATTTGACCCGCAATGCAAAGCGGCGATTCCTTCGTGTGGATGTCGCCTACGTTGAATCGCTTCTCAGCATTGAATTCATCAAACTCAGGTCGCAGACACCATCCGCTCATGGGAATTTCACCAATGCCGCGCCACGTTCGGTCACATTCCATGAAAACTTTATGAATGGTATCCTGCGCGGGCTTCAGTCCTTCAAAAGTCACGGCGCGGGAATATGCATTTCCAATTTCAATTTTGCCTGCTTCGAGCAATTGAACAGTTGTCAAAATTCCCTGCACAATATCAAGCGGCTCAAAGCCTGTCACCACCATCGGGATTTTGAACTCCTCCAACAGCGGCGGATATTCGTGATAACCCATCACAGCATTGACATGCCCCGCAAGCAGAAATCCCTGTACGCGGTTGTGCGGCGAACCTAAAATCGCTTTCATGGCAGGCGGCACGCGGACATGTGACACCAGCAAAGAATAATTTTTCAATCCGAGTCGCTGTGCTTGGATCACGCTCATCACATTTGGTGGGGCGGTGGTTTCAAATCCGATCGCAAAAAAGACAACTTGTTTATCGGGGTTTTTCTCAGCTAAGGCTACAGCATCCAATGGGGAATAAACCACACGCACATCCCCGCCCTGCGCTTTCACAGAAAACAGGTCACGCCCAGAACCAGGCACGCGCAGCATATCGCCATACGAGCAGAAAATCACATTTGGCTGAGACGCAATTTCCAACGCCTTGTCGATCAACTCCAGCGGAGTCACGCACACGGGGCAGCCTGGCCCATGCACCAATTCAATTTCTGGTGGTAGCAACTGGTCAATGCCATGACGCACGATCGCATGAGTCTGCCCGCCGCAAATTTCCATCAACGTCCACGGGCGTGTTACAGTGCGGCGAATTTCTTCGATCACATTTTTTACTAGCGCCGCGTCGCGGTATTCGGTCACGTACTTCATAAGGTTGTGCCGCAAGATTAATCTTGCGCTGCTCCCAACTCTTCTTCGATAGCCCCGATCTGTCGCAGTAGTTCAAGTGTTTCCAACGCTTCTGTTTCGCTCAGCAAACTGATCGCAAACCCCACGTGGATAATACAGTACTCGCCAACTTTTGCCTCAGGCACATAGTCCAAACAGGCTTCGCGGAAAATTCCCCCGAAATCTACCTTTGCCATATGCAGCCCGTCTTTTTTGTATGTCTCAACAATTTTTCCTGGCACGCCTAAACACATTTCAACCTCTCAATCTAGCTGCCGCAATTGCGGCCTGTCCTAACGAGAGTCCGCCGTCGTTCGTCGGAACCTCTCGATGTATGTATACTTCGAATCCGTCTTTTCCTAATAGTGCCAAAGTTCGTCCTAATAGTGTGATATTCTGCCAGACTCCGCCAGACAAAACGACAGACCGAATCCCCGTTTCAATACTGATTTTTGCAACCGTTTCCCGCACCGATTCCGCCAGCCCATTGTGAAAGCGTGCCGAAATTTTTTGGATGTGAATTCCCGCTGCTGCATCTTTTACCAACGCCTCAACAACGCCTCGGACTCCGACCAGACCTGATTCAACACCAAAAGCATACGCTTCCGCCTCGGCAGGATCTGCCAGCGCCTCGAACTCAATCGCCGCTTGTCCTTCATAATTAACTTTTTGCCGCACGCCCGCTAAAGCCGCCGCCGCATCGAACAACCGTCCCATTGACGAGGTCAGCGGCGTGTTGATTTTTCTTTCCAACTGTGCATTCAATACAACCAAGTCTTCCGCGCTGAATTCGGCAACCGAGTCGAGCCGCTCATCCCACTCCAAGCCGAGGCTCCATAACAAAGCCAGCGCCGTGCGCGCAGGTTTCCGAATCGCAGCATCTCCGCCGGGCAAGGGGAAATATTCCAAATGAGCCGCGCGTTGAAAAGACTTGTAATCCCCGACCAGAAATTCCCCGCCCCAAATTGCACCATCTTCACCATAGCCTGTCCCATCAAACGATATACCGATGACGGGTTCATTCAGTTCATGCTCGGCCATGCAGGCAGCGATATGCGCGTGGTGATGTTGTACTTCAACCGTTGGCAGGTTTTCACGTTGAGCACGTTCAAGCGCATAAATAGACGCCAGATAATTCGGGTGCATGTCATATGCAATCGCTTCAGGCTTCACACGGAACAGACGCTCGAAATGCTCCACGCCTTGCTCGAACGA
This sequence comes from Anaerolineales bacterium, assembly GCA_046328875.1. Lineage (GTDB taxonomy): Bacteria > Chloroflexota > Anaerolineae > Anaerolineales > Villigracilaceae > Villigracilis. The sequence goes on from JAXLVS010000001.1 coordinate 344,605, forward strand.
TCTCAATGTTTCATAATTTTCCATATCCCCAATGTGATGACTCAGAAAGGCATAATTTCCATTCGTGATGCAAAACGTATTCTTCAACTCGGAACCCGCCGCAAGCAACTGTGGAACATCAAATGGAAGTTTGACGGGAAAAGGGGAGTAGCCGCGAGAGCGGCGCAGTGGGTAAATGGTTTTCTGGTGGTCGAGTAGGCGGTGTTCGTCCGCTGTATCGAGATCACTGTGATGCGTGAACACTCTTACTACTGAGTCATCGCATCGAATATGAATATCACGATCATGCATCAGAAACGCATCTGCGAGTTTGGATAATCGCTTTCGTGCTTCGTCGTTGTCAGTTGCGATGGGTTCTTCGGATAAATTTCCACTGGTGAGAACAAGAGCAGTGAACAGTGGGTAGTGGTCAGTGAACAGTAAATAATGAAGCGGTGTATAGGGCAGCATCACGCCGAGCCAATCCTGTTTCGGCGATACTTCTTCCACGATGGTTGACTCTGGTCTTTTCTTCAATAAAACAATTGGCCGTGCAGTGGATTGCAATAACTCGCGCTCTGCATCACTGACAAAGCAATGCTGCTCTATTGTTTTAATGTCAGGCATCATCAACGCGAAGGGCTTGTCCACGCGCAATTTGCGCTTGCGGAGTTCAGTGACTGCTTTTTCGTTGGTCGCATCACATGCGAGATGAAATCCCCCAAGACCTTTTATTGCAACGATGTTTCCTTTTGTTAGTAAATCACGCACTTCATGAATTGCTTCATCCCCAACTTTCTTTCCTCTTTCATCCTTCGTCTCAAGCCACACCTTCGGCCCGCACACTGCACACGCTACAGGCTGTGCATGGAATCTCCGATTCGTGGGATCGGTGTATTCGCGTTCGCAATCGGGACATAATGGAAAGCTTGCCATTGTTGTCTTCGGTCTGTCGTAGGGGATGTCCTTAATGATGGTGAAGCGCGGACCGCAGTTCGTGCAGTTGATGAAGGGATAATGATAGCGGCGGTTGGATGGGTCGAAGAGTTCACGCAGGCAATCGGGGCAGATGGAAACGTCAGGTGAGATGGGCTGGAACGCGCCGTCCACTGATTCAGAGTGGTGAATGTCGAAGGAACTGAATCCGCTGGCAGGGCGGAAAGAGGCGGAGAATTCGTCTATCGAAGAAAGCGCTGGAGCCTCGTCCCGTAATTTTTGAATGAAGATGTCGAGGATGTCTTTTTCCCCATCCACTTCTATTTCGACACCTGCAGATGTGTTCTTCACCCAGCCTTTGAGACCAAGACGCGTGGCAAGGTTATAAACAAAGGGCCGGAAACCGACCCCTTGTACGATGCCTGTGATATGAACGCGAAGACCTTGCATTTATTTTTTAGAGTTTTCGATGAGCCAATTGACCCATGTATCAAGTCCTTCGCCCGTGCGGCAGGAAAGCGGGAAGGTGGTAACGCCGGGGTTGAGAACTTGCACGCCGCGCTCGAAATAATCCATGCGGAACTCGACGTAAGGAAGGAGATCAATTTTGTTGATGACGAGCGCATCCACGCCCCTATAGGTGCCAGGATATTTGTACGGCTTGTCGTCGCCTTCGGGGATGGATGCGACAAGCACGGTCTTGTGCGTGCCGAGTTTGAAGTTGGCGGGGCAAACAAGATTGCCGACATTTTCAACGATGAGCAGTTCGAATTGAGTCAGGTCAAGTTGTTCGAGGGCGCCGCGTAGCATGACGGCATCGAGATGACAGTCGCCGCCTGTGTTGATCTGAATAGCGGCATTCGCGCCAGCGGCTGCGGCTCGGTCTGCATCAATGGATGTGGCGATGTCACCGTCAATAGTGGCAACGCGGAGTTTGCCTTTGAGCAGCGGCAGAGTCTTTTCAATGAGCGAGGTTTTGCCTGCGCCAGGGGATGCCATGATGTTGATGGAAAACATACCAGCGGAATCAATGCGCGTGCGGTTTTCTTGTGCTAAACGGTCATTGGCGTTAAGGATGTTTTCAACGATAGGGATGTTTTGGGACATGGGAACTCCGAAAGGATAAAAGATAAAGGATGAATTTACGTGTGTACCTATTTACTTGTTTACGTTTTTCATTCCACATCGATGGATTCCAGCGCAAATTCTTCACCAGCGATAACTTTCGCACCGACGCCATGACATTGCGGGCAGACTAATTCTCTATCAGTGGGGTGGTATTTGTGGAAGCAGGTCATGCACTGCAATTCAGCGGGAATGCGGCGGAAGTGAAGCGTGGCTTTTTCTGCGATGGTGTCTTTGGCGATGATCTCCCAGTAGAACTGGATGGAGTCATCCACCATGCTGGCGAGTTCGCCCATGACGATGTGCAAGTCGGTGATGCGTTTGGCATCCGCTTTTTCGGCGTGGTCGAGAGCGATTTTTAGGAGGGATTGGGTGATGGGGAGTTCGTGCATTTGGTTGTTCCGATCTCTACTCATAAAGTGTTAAACACAACTATAAAATCATATCAGCATTTTGGGTATATGTAATATGTCAAATGTCCTGATGCTGCCATCAGGACATTTGACATATTTGTTACCGTTTATTGCGATTTAAGGATCCTACAATTCAAACGCAGTGAAGATTCCTTCGAGTGCTTGTCTGCAATCGGCGAGAGCCTTTTCGAGCCATTTGGCTTCTGCAGGAAGGAATAGCTCTTCATATTCTGCGAGGATCTGGGCTTCTGCTTGTGCGTTGACTGCGCCATGATGGCGGAGTTGATTTTCCAATATGCTGATGCGTAAGCTACGCAATAGTGCAGCTAGAGAATCGCCAAAGGTGCCGAACTCAAATCCGCAGGCAAAGGCGTTCTTATCGGGGAAGTCTCTGTCACGCAAGCGGTACACATATTCGCCCATGTCTCCACTGATGGCATAGAATTCGTTCGCATCTATTTTTTGCACGAGCGGGTAGTTGAATTTTTTCGTTGCTTCGGATGATGGAATTGGGTCAAGCGGTGGGATGATGAACGACATTTGATAGCGCGGACCATATCCAGTGTGCATATCCACTTGGATGAAGTTTTGATATTCTGCCAACGCGGTGCGGTACAGATCCATTAAGACGATAGTTTCTTCTTGTAGCTCTGTTCCGCCGTAGTAAATGCCTTGCGGATAACGGTGTTGCCCGAGCAGGGATGCTGCTTGCACTTTTGCCTTACCTGGGGAGATCATGTACCGAATGGCATTTGTGAGAAAGGGAAGTGCTTCCGCGTTCAGTGTGCGGACGGGGCGGCTGGGGCTGAGGAAATCTTTGAGCGTATCGTAATCGGGATTGATACTGGGGCTGAAGTTCTCGTCGAAAACGAAGTTGCGATTCAAATCTACATGGTTGGAATTCACTCGTTTATGGTATTTCATGCCCCACGGATTGATGGTGTGAACAAGCAACAACCCTGTGTTTTCAGGGTTCAGGCGCGGGGCGAATTCGTCCATGAAAAGCTTTAGCATTGCCGAGCCGACATAGCCTTCAATGCCATGTTCCGCGGTTGAGATGAGCACGATGTTTTCTTTTTTGCGCGGTTCTGCCCACAGCCAATCTATGCTGAGGGATGGGTCGGTTTTTAGCGGGTGTGATTCAAGGCGTGATGAATGCCATTTGGGGCGCAGCAGTTCCACGTCACGAAGGAAGCGCGCTCGAGAGTCTTCGTACGTTTGAGGGAAAGTTATATCCATATATTTAACCGCCAAGGCTCAAAGTCAATTTGAGCCTTTATATTTTTTAGAACGGCCCAAAGTGAATTGCCACCGCGATACCTAAAAAGGCAACGGTTGTGATAATGACCCAGAGCCAGAGTTTGGCTGTCCAGCGCAGCCATTTGGGATAACTGACAACAGTGAGACCAAGGCTGATGAGCAAAACAGGATTGGTGGGATAGGCAAGGTTTGAGAATCCATCGCCGAAGATATATGCAAGCACTGCGGTCTGACGTGTTACGCCAACAAGGTCTGCCAACGGGAGAACGATCGGCATCATCAAGAAAGCTTTGGCAGAACCTGATGCAATAAAGAATTCGATGCCAAGCGCAAGTGCATATACTACGATCGAAGCGGGGAAGGCCCCAAGTTTTTGAAAGGGTTCTGCCGCGGCATGGAGGATTGTGTCCGTAACGCCGCCGCTATCAATAATGTAGCGGATACTGGCTGCCATGAGGATGAGCGGAACGGAAGGAGCGAGTCCACCCCAACCTTCGACCAGCCCCTGCCAAACTGTTTTTCCACCTGCGCCTGAAATGAAGCCCGCACCTAACCCACCGATAAGGAAGAGGATGCCAACGATAGGCAGAGAATAATCTGAAATGGCGGGCACGAACGGTCCCATAAGCATGACTGCAAAGATAAAGAGCAGGAAGAAGCCGAAGAAAGACATGGCGCGATTTTGTTTCGGATCTTCAGCAACGAGGGAGGGATCCATGTTCTTATCTTCAGGATTGTTTCTCTTATACTTCTCGCGCTCGGCTGTGTCTTCACCATGCACAAGAGATGACGTTGGATCCTTGTCAATCTTGCGGGCGTAGGCAGAGAGAAAAGCGCCGAAGATCAAGTAGATGACGAGGAAAATAATAATACGAAGCCATGCGCCAGAGAAAAGCGGCAAGCCTGCGAGTTGTTGAGCCACACCGAGAGTGTAAGGATTGGAGATGGCGGCAGAGAATCCCATGTTTGTGGCGAGGATGGACATGCCGAGGCCGACCAGCGCATCCCAACCGAGGGAGTAGGAAAGTGCGATCATAACGGGTACGAGCAGAACAACTTCTTCGAATGTTCCTAATGTTGCGCCGAGGAACATAAAGGCAAGAGACACCATCCATAGCAATGCATATTTTCGTCCGCTAAAGCGCCGAACGATACTGCCAATGAATGCCCGCAAGGTTCCTGTTTTGTCCATGACGGCGAATGCGCCGCCTGCGAAGAACAATACAATGATGATGACGATAACCGTCAATCCACTAGAACTACCGAGGACTTCAAATGGCGCAATGAACCAGCGCCAGATCGGATAATTTGGATGCTCAACTAGTTGAAAGGAAGTGGGGTCGATCGTTTCGCGTCCGTTCACTTCAATACGGGTGTATTGTCCTGCGGGGACAACCAGAGTGAGAATTCCCGCCACCATCATCAAAACAAATAAAATAACGAGCGACTGAATGAACGCTCGTTTGCCGATTTGCGCACCTGCTTTTTGTTCCATAGGATGCTCCTTTGATGGGATATTAAATTCACTTTACCACAAAATTGATGCAAGGCATTCGATGAATTTTCAGTAAATAGCTGGGAATCTTCTCGATTACCGTAGATGCTAACCTAAATCTGAGATAAACTTTAGATGTATGCCTTTGTTTCAAGTTCTCCGCACAAAACTAATTCCACCGCCACGCAATGCGCGCACTTTATCCCGTCCACGTATTACGGAGATGCTTCGCTCTGCATTTGATTATCGTCTTACGATTCTTCAGGCAGGAGCGGGCTATGGTAAAAGTACGGCGCTGGCAGAATTTGCAGCGGAGACTCAACCGCTCATTTGGTATCAGGTTACAGAAGAGGATAATGATCCGCTTGTTTTCCTCCTTCATCTTTTTCATGCAGCCAAAGAAGTGTTGCCCGAGATCACTGACTTGCCTATTCTCTCTCTTGAATCATGGGATGGTGCACAAGGCATTTTGCCGTGGCAGGGGATTCTTGACCAATTCATCAATGTGTTAAGTAAAGAAACGGAGGAACAACTCCTCTTTATTTTTGATGATGCTCATGTTGTCCTCGAAGGTGGGGAAGTGCCGTTCATTCTTGACCGTTTTATTGGGCGCGCGCCTGCCAATGTCCACGTACTGTTATCAGGACGCCCCGATCTAACACTGCCACATCTTTCACGCTGGCGTCCCAAAGGTGAGGTGTTGACTCTTGATCAGCATACTCTCACATTCACCGCACAGGAAATTTCTTCTCTCTTCGCAAACCAATATCATCTTGACCTTACCATTGAGGAAGTGAATTCGCTTCTTACCTTTACAGAAGGTTGGGCGATCGCATTGCAGCTTATTTGGCAAAGCATCCGCAGTCAAACGTCTTCCACGTTGGAGTTCCCACTTCATTGGCAGGCAGATTCCCTCGAGTCGCTTTTTGATGTGCTTGCACAGGAAGTCTTCTCTCGTCACCCTGCCGACATTCGCGAATTTTTGCTAATCACTTCCACCTTGCGTGATCTCAACCCTGAGGCCTGTGATGCGCTTCGCCGTGCAATGGGTAACCCCGCAGGCGATTCCACATCCATGCTTGCTTATCTTCGCAGACAAGATCTCTTTGTCGTTGAAACTGCTGAAGGTACGCTGCGTTATCACCATATCTTCCATAATTTTCTGCGTCAGCAATGTGCTGCTGAACAAAGCATGCAATGGAATAAAGCTGCCGCAGATTATTATCTTTCGCACAAGAATCCTGAGTCTGCGATCTATCACTTGCTTGAAGCCAAAGCTTGGGATGACACCGCTGACTTGCTCGATACTTATTCCCAAACTTTACTCTCCAGCGGACGTTTCGATACGCTTGCAACGTACATCGCTTCTCTTCCGCCCCTCAGCTTGAACCAACACCCTATGCTTTTATTTACACTGGGAGAGTTGGCGCGTTTGCATTCACGCTTTGACGAATCACAAGGTTGGTACCGCCAGGCTGAAACCGTCTGGCGACAACGCGGACAGCTTGACGGTGTTGCCCGTGCCTTGCGTGGACAGTCTCGTGTGTATCTCGATACGGTCAATCCATCGCAAGCGGAAAAATTGCTTGAAGAAGCGATTCGCCTTACTGACGGGTTTGAAGACCGTGAAGCACAGGTCAGGTTGTTTGAGTTGCTTGCAGAAAACAAGCTCAACTCTGGGCACGTTGAAGAAGCGGAACGCTTACGTCAACGTGCGGAGGAATTGCGCCTTGAAGGTCCATCCAATGACCAGTTGCAATTCCGTGTCTGGCTGCGAACAGGCAGACTTGATGAAGCCCGCCGACGGCTTGAAGAACAAGCGGAAGCTGAAAAACGCAATCCTGTTCAAATGCCGCGCGCGCACCGTGAGACATATCTTTTGCTTTCTTTGATCTATTCTTTTCAAGGGCAGGGTGACCTTGCGTATCAAGCTGCGCTTGAAGGTACACGTCGCGGCGATGAATTAAGGTCGCCATTCGTGACTGCTGTTGGTCACATGCGACAAGGACATGCGCTCATGCTTTCGAGCCAGTTTGATTACGTTCTTGCTCGCAAACAATTTGAAAAGACCATTGAGATCAGCCGTGCAGTGAATGTTCCACGTTTGCTTGTAGAGGCAAATTGGGGCTTGTGTAGAGTCAGCGGCTATCAAGGCGATCTCACTCTTGCGCAGACTCATGCGCAGCAAGCCATTGAAATTGCCAACCAGGCAGGTGATGAATGGATTGCGTCGCTCACACGTTTGACGATGGGCGCGAGCCTTATGCTTGCTTCTCGTTACGAAGCTGCTGAAGAATGGCTTAACCGAGCTGTGTTGGGTTTTCAAGAATGCAGTGATCCCTTTGGTAAAACAGCCGCACGTCTGTGGTTATGTTATGGCTGGCATAAGCAAAAACAAATGGATCGTATTGAGCGCACGCTGACTGAAATACTCACGACCTGCCGTGAAAGCGATTATGGTTTTCTCTTTACCAACATCTCGCATTTAGGCCCGCCTGATGAACGTATATTCACGCCGCTGCTTGTTCTTGCTCGCGACCATAATTGGGAAGGAGCGTATGCTCTTCGGTTGTTAGAGTCACTTGGAATGGCGCGAGTGCAGAGTCATCCTGGGTTTAGACTCTCTGTCGAAACGCTGGGCAACTTTCAGGTTAAGAGGGGAAGCGATGTCATTCCTTCAAACGGCTGGCGACGTGAGAAATCTCGTCAGTTATTCCAGTTGCTCGTCACGTATCGCCAGTATCCGCTTGATCGCGACCAAATTTGCGAACATCTTTGGCCTGAAGCAGACCTTGCCACTGCACAGCGCAATTTCAAGATCACCTTGAATACACTCTACCAGGTATTGGAACCTGACCGCGACCCTGGAAAGGATTCGGCCTTCATCGTGCGCGATGGAACGACCTACACCTTGCGCCTCCACGCCGACCTGTGGCTTGATTCCGACCAATTTGTACGCCTTACCCGTGATGGAATCAAACCCACCTCCAGTTCCATGAAGCTGCTTGAAAGCGCAGTTAATTTGTATCATGGAGATTATTTACCTGACTCGCTATACGAGCCGTGGGCGGCGGAGGAACGTGAACGCCTTGCGACTCTCTTCCTTGAAGCTGCTGATAAGTTATGCGAGTTATATTTGGGGGAGAACCGATTCAATGAAGCGATAGACCTTAGCCAGCAGATCCTTGCCCGCGATAATTGCTGGGAGCGTGCGTATCGACATTTGATGCAAGCCTACAACGCTCTCGGTGACCGCGGCCAGCTTGCGCGTATCTACCAGCGCTGTCAGCAGACATTGAAAGACGAACTTGATGTTCAGCCTTCGCAAGAGACACAAGAACTGTATAAAAAGTTGATTCGCTCCTAATTCAACTTCTTCTCACATTAATTTTTCAACCCCGAAGATGTGCACATTCTGTGCTTCTTCGGGGTTTTTCCTTCCCCCCCGCGTCATAACATTTTGCCTTCCATTCTCTGCCGACAGTTTGTAACCCGCTTGTTACTGTCCTCTGATATTGTGTAGCCGATGGATGCTATCACTCCGCCGCTTATTTCCTCTTTTATCATCCGTTTTGTGATGGAAGAAGTGCCCGCGAAGTCGCCTGCGTATCACGGCACGATCCGTCATATCCAGACGGCGGAAGAGATCAATTTCAACGAATGGCACGAAGCGACAGACTTCATGCACCGCTTCGTTCTACTGGAAGAGTTACAAGCTCCATCCTCAAAAGATCCCCTAGTTCCTAATCCCTAATTCCAAATCCCTATTCCCGAAAAACGGAAGGTATCATGCGCAACGTACAGATTCTCAGCACAGGAAGTTATGTTCCAGAACGAGTAGTGACCAACGCCGAAGTGGACGCCATGATGGGCGAATCCACCAGCGAGTGGCTTGTGGCAAACGTCGGCATCAAAGAACGCCGATGGATGGCGCCCGACCAAGTGACCTCTGACCTCATCGTCGAAGCTTCGAAGAAAGCCCTCGAACGCGCAGGCATCACTGCCGCCGACCTGGACTTGATCATTGTCTCCACCGATACCCCCGATTACCTTTCTCCCAGCACCTCCATCGTTGTGCAGAACAAACTCAGCGCGGACAAAGCAGGCTGCTACGACATAAACTCCGCTTGTGCAGGTTGGGTGACAGCTCTCGACCAGGGCGCGAAATATCTGATGACCGAGCCGCAGATGAAATACATCCTCGTGGCTGGCGGATACGGTATGAGCCGCTTCATTGACTACAAGGATAAGAAGACTGCCAATCTCTTCGCGGACGGTGCAGGTGCAGTCGTTTTGGGTGTTGGTGAAGAAAAGGGTTTCCTCGGTTCGAACTTGCTGGCAGTTGGTTCCTTCCACGATGCGCTGGGGATTTACACGGGCGGGACGTATCGTCCATGCACACCTGAAAACATGGCGCAATTCGGCGGACCGAAAGTGGAGTTCGTCAAGAAATTCTCCAAGACCTTCAACACCGAATATTGGCCCAAGCTTATGCAAGGTGCGCTCGACAAAGCGGGACTGACCTTCGATGACGTTGACCAGTATTACTTCACCCAGCTCAACGTCCGCACCATTGAAGTAATGATGGATTTACTCAAGCAGCCCATTGAAAAGACTCACTGGGTGATGGACAAGTGGGGCTACACAGGCTCTCCATGTGTCATCATGGCATTGGATGATGCGATTGCCCAAGGCAAAGGTCCCAAGCCAGGTGATGTGATTCTCTTCTGCGCCAGCGGCGGCGGAATTACGATGGCGTCATCGGTGTGGAAGTGGACGGCGAAATAATTTAAAGAAAGAAGAAAGAGGAAAGAAACAAATTCTTTCGTCTTTCTTCTTTCTTTTTGAAGAGGAAGCAGAATGTATACCTTCGACCTTCTCGCAAAACAAGCCGACCTTCGCCCAAACAAAGTCGCTCTCGTTGACCCGAACACAAACCGTGAATTCACCTATGCCCAATTCAATGAGCGGGCAAGCCGCTTTGCGGAATTCATGCGCTCGGAATGGAAGATTCAGGAAGGCGAAAGAGTCTCCATCCTCACCCCGAATGGGACGGATTACTTCGAGGTGTTATATGCTTGTGCCAAGATCGGGGCGATCCTTGCCCCGTTGAATTGGCGTTTGGCGGTCCCTGAACTTCAAAACATTCTCGATGATTCCAAACCTCGCGCGTTGATCTACGACACGGCTCATGCTGAAACAGCCAAGGCGCTTGCGGGAAGTATGTTCACACTTCCGCTCACCCCTGGAGTACGCGAGGAAAAGAATTACGAAGACGCACTTGCCTCTGCTTCGGGCAAGACGATTGTTATGCCTGCAACTTCATTAGATGAAACTTGGTATTTGCTTTACACGGCAGGGACAACAGGAAAGCCAAAAGGCGTAATTCAAACTCATGGCATGGTTTTGTACAATCACCTCAACATCGCCCCCGCCATTGACCTGACCTCACAAGACACAACGCTTAATCTTCTGCCTGTCTTTCACACGGGCGGGAATAACATGTATACCAATCCCACCTTCATTGCGGGCGGGACAGCTATCGTCCCACGTGCCTTCGATGTGGTGCAGACCATGAACCTGCTCTCAACCCGCGTCACAGCTTTCTTTGGCGTGCCAGCTATGTATCTGTTCATGAGCCAGAATGCAGACTTTGAAAAGACCGATTTCTCGTCCATGCGCTCGTGGGCATGCGGCGGCGCTCCCATGCCGCTTAGTCTGTTGGAGTTGTACGAGAAGCGCGGGATCATGATCCAGCAGGGATTCGGCATGACGGAGACAGGACCAACTGTCTTCTTAGTGGATGAGGCGCATGCGGTCACAAAATTTGGTTCAGTGGGCAAGCCTCAGCCGTGGGTAGATGTCCGCATTGTGGATCAATCTGGCGCGGATGTTCCTACAGGCGAAAACGGTGAGTTGCTCATCAAAGGACCTGGCGTGACGCCTGGTTATTGGGAGCTGCCCGAAATCACCAAGCAATCTTTTGAAGATGGCTGGCTGCATTCGGGCGACGTTGCCCGCTGTGACGGTGAAGGCTATTACTACATTGTTGACCGCTGGAAGGATATGTTCATATCTGGCGGCGAGAACGTGTACCCCGCCGAAGTAGAGAATGTCTTGTTCTCGAACCATGCGATTGCCGAGGCGGCGGTCATTGGCGTGAAGGATGAGAAATGGGGTGAAGTCGGTTGCGCCATTGTGGCACTCAAGCCAAATCAAACATTGACCGAGCAGGAAGTGATCGAATTCTGCAAGTCTCGTTTGGCGAAGTACAAAGTGCCGAAGTCCGTTGTATTCATCGCTGCGCTTCCACGCAATGCCGCTGGCAAAGTGTTGAAGACCGAATTACGCAAGCAATACGCTGGATAATTTATGACCTCAACTCTTCCCACGCTGGGTCAGGTGATCATCGCGAAGCGCACCTTTACTCAGAAAAATTTCAACCTTTTCGCCGAACTCAGCCACGACGATAACCCGATCCACGTTGACCCTGAGTTTGCCGCGACGACTCGTTTCGGAAAAACCGTTTCACATGGCATGATGCTGTATGGAATGTTATGCGGCGTGTTGAGCGCAAACTTCCCTACCGCGCGTCAAATCGAACAGGAACTTATTTTCCCCAAGCCAACCTACGCGGGCGATGAAATGACCATCCGCCTCGAAGTGACCGAACTCATCGCAGACTCCAAACAGGCGCGTCTGACCACAACCATCACAAGACCCGACGGCGAAAATTCCTGCGAAGGTCACATGCTCATCCAGTGGAAATAGGAGACACATGACAACTCACAAAGGTCTTTCCATTGGTCAAAGCGCAAGTTCAACCCGCACCTTCACCGCGGATGAAATCGCAAAATACAGCGCACTCACGGGCGACACCAGTTTTGATGAAGGCTGTATCCCTGGTCCCATGCTTGGCGGCATGGTCTCGGATCTGCTCGGCACAAAAGTCCCTGGGCGCGGGACAATGTGGCTCAAGCAAACTTACGCATTTCCCGCTCCTGCGCACGTCGGCGAAGCCATCACTGCCAGCGTAGAAATTTCACGCCTGCGCCCCGAAAAAGATTTAGTGTATTTGAATGTTCAGTGTGTCAACCCGCAAGGGCAAATCGTCTGCAAAGGCGAAACCCTCGTGTTCGTCGCAGACTTGGAATCAGCAAGACAGTAAAGAGTTCACCACAGAGCACACAGAGATTCTTTCCTCTTTCTTCTTTTATTTTGTAAGGAGTTGAAATGTACATTGGCGATTATCTTGCACGGCGCGAACTTTATTCTCCCGACAAAGTTGCATTCATTGATGCGGGCAAATCTCCCGAATGGCGGCTTACCTTTCGTGACGCGAATAGCCGCGCCAATAAACTTGCCAACTGGCTGAAATCGCAAGGTGTGGAAAAAGGTGATCGTGTCGCCATCCTCGCTCGTGATGGATACGAACATCTCGATCTCTTCTTTGCCTGTTCCAAACTCGGCGCCATTCACACCGCGCTCAACTGGCGTTCGCATTGGCGGGAGCTACTCGAGATATTTAATTACACTAATCCCAAAATTTTAGTTTTCTCTGATGACTTCAAAGAAGGCGTCTCGCAACTCACTGCGCACTATCCACTACCTACTATTCATTTAGATGGAAATGGAATCGACGGCAGCCTGCCCTTCGAATCGACTCTTCAATCCGCATCTGACTCCGCCGTTACCTGTCCCAGTCTCGAGGCAGAGGATACCGCCGCCTTGATATTCACTGGCGGAACGACAGGTCTGCCCAAAGCCGCAGAAGTGTCTCACCGCATGATCGCGTGGAACACGCTCAACACTGTCATCCATGATGTGACACATAACGATGTGTATCTCAACGTCTTCCCCATGTTCCACACGGGCGGACTTTTCGTCTACACCCTGCCGCAAGTCATCTTCGGCGGGACGACGATTCTCATCCGTGCCTTTGACCCTGCTCAAGTTTTGAATCTGCTCGAACGCGAGAAGGTTACCATCTTTGCTGCTGTCCCGACCATGTATCAAATGCTGACCACTGCGCCAAACTGGGACTCTGTGAATCTGTCTGCGTTGCGTTTTTGCACATCAGGCGGCGCGCCATTGCCTGTTCCGCTGGTGGAGAAATATACAAAGGAAAAGAATATCCGCTTCAAGCAAGGCTTCGGCATGACCGAGTTCGGGCCTGGCATTTTTGCGCTCGCGCCTGAAGATGCCATCCGCAAGGCTGGCTCCATTGGCCGACCAAACTTTTTCGTCGACGCACAAATCGTCGGGGAACAGAATCAGTTCCTCGGTCCGAATGAGGCGGGTGAATTAGTTCTCAAAGGTCCATCGTACAGCTCAGGCTATTTCAACAATCCAGATGCTACAAAAGCCGCCGTCGATGAGCGAGGATATTTTCACACGGGCGACCTCGCTCAATATGATGACGAAGGTTATTTTTACATCGTCGATCGAAAGAAGGATATGTTCATTAGCGGTGGTGAGAATGTGTATCCCGCCGAAATTGAAAAGGTGTTGTATCAGCACCCCGCCGTCCACATGTGTGCTGTGATCGGCTTGCCCGATGCAAAGTGGGGCGAGGTTGGCAAGGCTTGTGTTGTGTTGAAACCAAATCAAAGCGCGACGGAGGAAGAGTTATTGAAATTTATGACAGAGCGATTGGCAAAATATAAAGTTCCCAAGTCAGTGAGTTTCATGGAGTCCTTGTCCATTTCGGCAGCAGGGAAAATACTCAAGCGCGAGTTGAAAGATAAGTTCCAGTAGTTGATGATGGACGATTGGTAGTAAGTCCAATTTCCGTCAATAACAAACCACCAACCATATTCCAAAGGAGATAAACATGTCAACAGTACCAACTTTACCAGGTATCACATCCAAGGTTGTGGATACCCCCCGTTTGAAAATGCACGCTCTCTTCAGCGGACCGGAAAACGGCACGCCTGTTTTGTTCCTGCATGGCAACGCTTCCTCTGCAACATATTGGGAAGAGATCATGCTCAAGCTGCCCGCTGGTTTCCGCGGCATTGCACCTGACCTGCGCGGCTATGGCGACACCGAAGATAAATTGATCGACGCCACCCGCGGCATGGGCGATTGGATCGATGATCTGGTCGGCTTCCTCGATGTGCTCAAGATCGAAAAGACTCACGTTGTCGGTCACTCCATGGGAGGGACTGTTGTGTTCGGCTTGGTCGGCGCCATCAGCGGACGCGTTCTCAGCGGAACCGTTGTGAACCCCGGTTCGATGTACGGCTTCGGCGGCTCAAAAGATGTCAACGGTACCCCTTGCTACGATGACTTCGCAGGTTCGGGCGGCGGCGTTGTCAACCCTGACTTCCCCAAGTTGATGGCTGCTGGCGATCGCAGCACGGACAATCCGCAGGCATCACCGCGCGTTGTCATGAACGGTTTCTATTGGAAGCCGCCTTTCGTCCCTGCCCGTGAAGAAGATCTGCTCTCCTCGCTCATGACCGAAAAAGTGGGTGAACAGAAATACCCAGGTGACTTTGTTCCCTCTGGCAATTGGCCCAATGTTGCGCCCGGAAAATTTGGTCCCATCAATGCGCTTTCTCCCAAGTACGTTGGTGACAGCGTGGAGAAATTCGTCGGTGCAGCCAGCAAGCCTTCCATCCTTTGGGTTCGCGGCGACTCAGACATGATCGTCTCCGATAGTTCCTTTTTTGATTTCGGCACCCTCGGCAAGCTGGGCTATGTCCCCGGTTGGCCCGGTGAGGAAATCTATCCCCCCCAGCCGATGGTTGGTCAGACCCGCAACATCCTTGAGCAGTACAAAGCCAAGGGCGGTTCGTATGAAGAAGTTGTCATCGCAGATACAGGCCACACTCCCTACGTTGAAAAACCAGAAGAGTTCATGGCAGCGCTTGCGAAGGTACTTAAGTAAAAAGTAATCAAGGAAAAGTAATCAGTAAAAAAAGTGATCAGTAATCAGTGAATGGTTGTTAGCAAAGACTGATTACTGATCACTGAAAACTGATAACTGCCCACTGCATTTCATAAGGAGGCTTTATGCCTAAATCAAAGTCCCTGTCGCGCGGAGTTGCAATTGTCGGCGCAGGTATGTCCAAGTTCGGGGCATTTGCAGAAAAGAACAGCCGCGATCTTTTTGTCGAAGCGTTCAAAGAAATGACGAAGTCGATAGACAAAGGTCTTGACCCGTCAGTCATTGAATCGCTTTATGTCGGGAATTTCTCCAGTGACCAGTTCGAACATCAGGCGCACACTGCCCCGCTTCTTGCGGATGCTGTTGGTCTGACGCCCATCCCCGCCACACGCGTGGAAGGCGCTTGCGCCTCAGGCGGACTTTCGCTTCGTCAGGGCGTGATGGCAATTGCCTCAGGCATGTATGATGTTGTGCTCGTCGGCGGCGCGGAAAAGATGACAGCGCTAACCACCGCAGGCGTCACCGACGCACTCGCCACTGCCGCAGATGTCCCGTTTGAAATTCCCGCGGGCTTCACCTTCCCTGGCTTTTATGCGGCTATGGCTTCCGCCTATATGCACCGCTACGGAATGAAGCCCGAACATCTCATGAACGTCGCGATCAAGAATCACGACAATGCATCCCTGAATCCGTATGCCCAATTTGGCGTCACCATTCAAAAATGGATGGAAGGACGCGTCGCGGCTGCGATCAAGAAGGGTAAGCCCGCCCCAACATGGTCCACCATTTGGGATTTCCTTCACGACGAATCAGGCAACCCGACAGTTGCGTGGCCCCTTCGCCTGTTTGATTGCTCCCCCGTAACAGACGGCGCTGCCGCAGTCTTGCTCGTTGCCGAAGAACGCATGCACGAATTCACAGATCACCCCATTCACATCATCGGTTCGGGACAGGCTTCCGGTTCCGCACTACACGACCGCCCCGAATTAACCGCCATCCCCGCCGCGAAGATCGCCGCGACAAACGCATATGAAATGGCAGGCGTAACCGCCAAAGACATCCGCATTGCTGAAGTACATGATTGCTTCACCATCGCGGAAGTCATCGCCAGCGAAGACCTTGGTTTCTTTGCCCCAGGCGAAGGCTTCAAAGCCGCCGAAGACGGCGTGACCGCCCGTAACGGTGCGAAGCCCATCAACACCTCAGGCGGATTGAAAGCAAAAGGACATCCCGTCGGCGCTTCAGGCGTGGCACAGGCTGTCGAAGTGTTCAAGCAGATGCGAGGTCAGGCAGGCGAACGACAGGTGGCAGGCGATGTCAACCTCGCGTTGACTCACAACGTCGGCGCAACAGGTTCCACCTGTGCCGTCCACGTATATGAGCGGAGAAATTAATCATGAGCGAAGAAACCACCACGATCCGTCCGTTTTCAGCGGCGTCGTTTAATCAATATATTGCAGAGCATAAATTGATGGCCACTCGCTGCACAAAATGCAGCAAAACCTATGCACCTCCGCGCGCAATATGCTCGAACTGTCACAGCGAAGAGATGGAATGGGTCGAAACTAGCGGCAAAGGAAAACTTACTGGCTTCACGGTCATCTACACAGGCCCGACCTTCATGGCCGAACAAGGCTTTGACCGCAAGAATCCCTACATCTCTGGCATTGTCGAACTTGAAGAAGGCACAAGCATCAGCGCCCGCATTACTGGATTGAATGCATCTAAACCCGCCGAGATAAAAATTGGCACACCTTTGAATGTCGATTTCGTCGAATTCGGCGAAGGCGAAACAAAAAAGACCTATTTAGCCTTCAAAGCGTAGAAGCATGAATCCGCTAATCTTCGCGCAAATTGGCGAAGATTAGCGGACAAGAATTGTCAGGCTTTGTAACTGGCTTGTAACAACAATACGTTAACCTAGCAACACACAGGATGTTCCGATATGCCTAAAGTCCATGCTAACGGCGTTGAACTCTACTACGAACTCCACGGTTCCGAGATTGCCCCTCTGTTGGTCCTCAACAATGGCATCATCATGAACGCGGCCACAAGTTGGGCGTTTCAGACCAAGACGTTGGCACAACATTACCGCATTTTGCAATACGACTGTCGTGGACAGGGACAGTCGGAACATCCTGGTAGTCCATACTCCATGGAAATGCACGCAGACGACCTCGCGGCATTACTGACAGCCCTGAACGTTGACAAAGCACATATCGCAGGCATCTCCTACGGCGGCGAAGTAGCACAGGCTTTTGGATTGAAATATCCCGAGCGGACTCTCAGCCTGATATTGGCCGACACCGTGAGTGAAGTGGGCGCTGAAACACGCATCATTGTTGACGGGTGGCTTGACTCTGCACGAGCGGCAGATTCCAACGCCTTTTTCAATGCCACCGTCCCGTGGAATTTCTCTCCAGCTTTCATCACCGCCAACCCGCGTCTGCTCGAAGACGCCAAAGGCCGCTACAAGCTGTTGGACTTTCCATCCGTTGTCCGTTTGTGCGAATGCTTTTTGAACGTGAACTTTACCGCCCGCTTGGGCGAGATCAAGTGCCCGACCTGCATCATCGTCGGCGGTGCGGACTTGCTAAAAGGTCCAGCCTACGCCGCGATCTTGAAAGCAGGCATTCCCCATGCTGAAATGCACATCTTGCACGGAGCGGGACACGCCTCCAGTTGGGAACGACCACAAGAATTCAATACAGCCATTTTGGGATTTTTGGCTAAACAACCATAGCGACTGAAGTCGCTACTACAAAAACATAGAGGATTATCAACATGCGCATGAAAGATAAGGTTGTACTCGTAACAGGCGGGGCGGCGGGAATCGGCAAGGCAACAGCTTTGCGTTTCGCCGAAGAAGGCGCCAAGGTTGTGATTTGTGATGTCAACGAAACCGTTGGACAGGAAACTCTCAAGGAACTCGGTGAAGGCGCTGCGTTCTACAAAGTCAATGTAACCAGCCGCGAAGATGTTCAAAAATGGGTCGATGATGTCGTTGCAAAATACGGCCGCATTGACGTTATCGTCAGCAATGCAGGTGTTCTGCGTGATGGACAGTTGGTCAAGGTGAAGGAAGGCAATCTCGTCGGGCAGATGTCCGAACCTGATTTCGACCTCGTCATCTCTGTCAACTTGAAGGGCGTGTTCAATTGCGCTCAGGCAGTTGCGCCTGTAATGATCAAACAGGGCGGCGGCGTAATTCTCAATGCTTCCTCTGTTGTTGGCCTTGATGCAAACTTCGGACAGACCAACTACGTCGCAACAAAATTTGGCGTAATCGGCATGACCAAAGTTTGGGCACGCGAGTTGGGTAAATTCAACATCCGTGTCAACGCTGTGGCTCCTGGCTTCACCGCCACTGAAATGGTCACCTCTATGCCCGAGAAGGTTTTGGACGGCATGAAGTCTCACACTCCGCTTGGTCGTTTGGGCGAACCGCGAGACATTGCCAACGCCTATCTCTTCCTCGCTTCGGATGACGCCTCCTTCATTACTGGCGAAGTCCTCCGCGTAGATGGTGGAATCGTTGTAGGAACATAAATCAGCTCCAAGTATCACGTGTCAAGTGTCAGGTTTTCTGCACTTGGCACGTGATTTTTTCTCTGAATAAATCACCTGAAACCTGATACCTGGAACCTGACACCTTCATTATGAATTCTGCCGACATTCTGACCAAACGAGCACTCCTGACGCCGAACCGCGAGGCGATGATCGAACTCGCAAGCGGAGTCCATTACACCTATGCGGAATTGGATCAACGCGCCAACCGAGCCGCGAATTTCCTGCGCGAGAAATACAGCGTGGAAAAAGGTGACCGCGTGTCCATTCTCGCGCATAACAGTGTCGCCTATGTGGACTTGTTGTTCGGTTTGGCAAAACTCGGCGCGATCCTTGCTCCGCTCAATTGGCGGCTGACCTCGCGTGAGTTGACCTACATCGTCAACGACTGTCAGCCCAAGGTGTTGATCGTTGGCCCTGAATTCGTTTCGGTGTATGACGAGATGAAAGACTCCATCCATGTGGAGTATCTCATTTCGTTGGAAGGTGCGAATGTTTCAGGGGAAGCATATGAAAAATTGGCCGACCAAGCCTCGGCGGAAGAACCGAAGCGGCCCGTCATCTCAGGCGATGATGCCGTTTGCATCCTGTACACATCAGGCACAACGGGACGTCCCAAAGGCGCAGTCCTCCCTCATAGACAGGTGATTTGGAATTCCATCAACACCGTTGTGTCATGGGGCTTGAACGAAAAAGATATTTCCCCGATCCTAACCCCGATGTTCCACTCGGGCGGTTTGTTCGTTTTTCTTGTGCCGATCTTTCACGTCGGCGGCAAACTTTTGCTCGGACGCACCTTCGACCCCGACGCTTCTTTAAAATTGATCGTCGAAGAAAAATGTACGGTCATTCTCGGCGTGCCGACTCTTTTCCAAGTGTGGATGAATTCACCGCAATTTGAAAACGCAGATTTCAGCCACGTGCACTTTTTCATCAGCGGCGGCGCACCATGCCCGCCTTCCTTGATACAAGCGTGGAGCGAGAAGAAGGGCGTTGTGATGCGCCAGGGCTATGGCCTCACTGAAGTTGGTGTGAACTGCTTCTCGATGACCGATGAAGACGCGCTGCGAAAACTTGGCTCGGTGGGCAAACCCATCTTCCATAGCGAGATGCGTTTGGTGGATGTGGATGACAACGACGTGCCTGTCGGTTCGACTGGTGAACTTATTATCAAAGGCGACCATGTTTGTGTTGGCTACTGGAACAACGAAGAAGCCACGAAGCAATCTCTCAAAGATGGCTGGTTTCACACAGGCGACATGGCGCGCATGGATGAAGAAGGGTATTTCTACATCGCAGGCCGTTTCAAAGACATGATCATCAGTGGCGGCGAGAATGTGTACGCTGCTGAAGTGGAAGCGCTCTTCCGTGAGCACCCAGCCGTTGCCGATGCTGCATTGATCGGCGAGCCTGATGAGAAATGGGGTGAAGTCGGTTTGATGATCGTGGCTTGCAAACCAAATCAAACTGTCAGCGCAGATGAACTGTTGAAATTCTGTGCGGGACGTTTAGCGAAGTACAAGCTCCCGAAGCGCATTGAGTTTGTAGATGCCCTGCCGTACTCACCGTATGGAAAGGTGATCAAAGCAGAGTTGAAGGCGAAGTTTGTAAAGTGAAGAAAGAAGAAAGAATTTTATTTCTTTCATCTTTCCTCTTTCTTGAGAGGAGCAACTAATGCCAAGAGCACAATCAAACGGAATCGAACTTTACTACGAGATTCACGGCGCGGGACAACCGCTCGTGTTGATCTCGGGGCTTGGCTATTCTCTTTGGCAGTGGCACAAGATGGTTCCATTTTTGGCGGAGCATTTTCAAGTCATCACGTTCGATAATCGCGGCGTTGGTCAAAGCGATAAACCCGCAGGCCCATACACCGCTCAGATGCTCGCGGCCGATACCGCAGGTTTGCTCGATTCACTTCGAATTGAGAAGGCGGTCATCGCAGGCCATTCGATGGGCGGGTTCGTTGCCCAGGCAATGGCACTCGATTTTCCGCAGAAGGTGGAGAAACTGATTTTGTGTTCGACCAACTTCGGTGGGTCGCACCATATACCAGTCACGCCTGAGGCGATGAAAGTCCTCACCGATGTGACCAGTGATGCGCTCACCCGTTTCAAAAATGGATTGGCCGTCAGCACTGCTCCAGATTGGTCGGAAAAGAATCCAGAGATGATCGAAGAGTGGGTCAAATGGCGTGTTGCAAATCCGATTGACCCTGCACCTTATCAGGCACAACTCGCCATCGGGCTTGGATTATTGACCGAAGCCGCCGCCTTTGAAAATAAACTTTCACGCCTCAACGTCCCGACCTTGATCCTGTTCGGCGCTCACGACAAAGTTGTCCCACCTGAAAACGCTTCGCTTTTGGCGCAGAAGATCTCAGGCAGCAAGGTAGTCATCCTCCCCAATGCGGGGCATTTCTTCCCGATCGAAGTTGCGGAAGCCGCCTCGCGCACGATCACGGATTTTGCAGCATAAGAGGCGTTCTCTTGTGCTGATAATCGAACTACTATTTTACAAGGAGAAGAACAAAATGAAAGTTTTCCGCACGCTCGCATTTTTGCTGGTAGCCATGTCACTCGTATTAGCTGCCTGCACTCCCGCTGCTACAGAGGCTCCTGCCACTCAAGCAGCTACCGAAGCTCCCGTTGTAACTGAAGCCCCGGTTGCCACCGAAGCTCCTGCCGGTTTGACCTGCGCCGAGCCCATCAAAGTCGGTCTGATTACCGATGCCTCTGGCGCGCTGGCAATCTATGGCGCTCACATCCTTCGCTCCTTCATGCTTGGTATGGAATATGCTACTGGCGCCGCTGGTTCTGCTGGTGAGAAGTTCGATTTCACCCAGACTCAAGAAAATGTATTCAAGCTCGATGACTGCGAAATTCAGGTCTTCGTCCGCGATGATGCAAGCACCCCCGATAACACCGCCACTGTCGCTCGTGAATTGATCGACGTGAACGGCGTGAACATTCTTGTTGGCACCGTTTCCTCTGGCGCTACCGCTACCTTGCAAGGCATTGCCCTTGAAAGCGGTATCCCGCTCATTGTGGCACCTGCTGCTGCGAATGACATCACTGGTGCGAACTTCAATGAATACACCTTCCGCGTCAGCCGCAATAACTATCAGGATGCGATGAATGAATGTATCGCATTGACCAAGCAGTATAAGACCTTCGTTCAGATCGCTCCTGACTATGCATTTGGCCAGGGTTCTGCCGCTGCCTTCCGCGATGCCTGCACCCTTGATGGCGCAACATTCGTCGCTGACGATATCTTCGCTCCGTTGGATACTACTGACTTCACCCCATACATGGAACAGATCTCTTCCTCTGGTGCTGAAGCATACATTGTGACTTGGGCTGGTTCTGGTTTCGTCTCTTTGGTGCAAGCTGCCAAGGATCAGGGTGTAACCGAAAGCATGGCTCTCGGCGCAACCTTCATCGACAATGTCCTCATGCCAACCTTCTTCGCGAATGCTGTTGGTACCACCGCGGGCATTCTGTATCACTATAGTGCCCCGAACAACCCTGCTAATGACTTCCTCAAGGAGCAGGATAAGGCCCGCTACGGCGTTATGCCTGATCTGTTCGATGCTGACGGTATGAATGCTGCCATCATGGCTGTTGAAGCTATCAAAGCCACCAATGGTGATGCAAGTGGTGAAGCGCTCAAGACCGCCATGGAAGGTATGACCTTTGAAGGCCCCAAGGGCACCATCCAAATTCGCCCCGAGGATCATGTTGCCATTCAGGACATGTACATCATGAAACTCGTCAATGTGACCGATGCAGATGCCAACTTCTACGAATATGTTGACACCACTCGCCCCGAGCCTCCTTGCTTGCTCCCTGAAGCTTTGAAGGATCGCTGCGGTACCTTGCCTTACGGCAGCCTCGGCGGAAAGTAATTTAGCACTACAATGAGTAACTGGGATTCGTGAGAGTTTCAGTCACTTAATTTCAAGACTATAGACCGTAGATAGTAGACTGTGAAAACAGTCCATTATCTACGGTCAACGGTCAAAATCTGGAAGGTGCCATGACCACCGAAATCATTCTGGAAGCCCAAAATATCCGCAAACAATTTGGCGCGCTTATCGCAGTGGACGATGTGAGCATCAAAGTCCGCAAGAACTCATTACATGCCATTATTGGCCCCAATGGGGCCGGCAAAACAACATTTTTTAACCTGCTCAGCGGCAACTTGGAACCCACCAGCGGAAAAGTCATTTACAAAGGACGGGACATCACACATCAACCTGTCCATCGCACTATCCATTACGGAATTGGCCGTTCCTTTCAGATCACGAACATCTTCCCCAATCTCACAGTGTTTGAAAACATCCGTCTTGCTGCACAAGCCATGGGACATGACAACTTCAAGTTCTGGCAGGCTGCATCCTATTTCAAGTCCTATGAAGCGCGGACATTGGAAGTCATTGAGAAAGTCGGTTTGAAGGACAAAGGCAACACATTGGCGCGCACCCTCCCGCACGGTGACCAGCGCAAACTTGAGCTTGGCATGATCCTTGCTCCTGACCCCGAAGTTCTGTTATTGGATGAACCTACTGCGGGCATGGCATCGGAACAAGTTCCTGAGTTGATCGCACTTATTCAAGATATCCAAAAAGCGGGCAATAAGACCGTCATGCTCGTGGAACATAATATGAATGTGGTCATGAGTGTTTCAGACCAGATCACCGTGATGCATCAAGGCAAAGTTTTAGCTGAAGGCAATCCCTCCGAGATCGCTGCGAACAAAGAGGTCCAAACCGCATATCTTGGCGGATTGTACGAACTGAATGTGTAAGAACAGTTGGTAGTAGATGGTTGATAGCGAAACCACTGCCCACTGACAACTATCCTGAGGTCTCATGGAATACATCCTCGACGTCCAGAACATCCACACCTTTATCGGTCAGTATCACATTTTGCAAGGCGTGAACGTCCGCGTGCCGAAAGGCTCCATTACTGCGTTGCTTGGTCGCAACGGTGCAGGGAAAACCACTACGCTCAAAACCATTCTCGGCCTCACGCCGCCGCGCGAGGGCAAAGTCATTTACAACGGACAAGAAGTGAACGGGTTGCGCTCCTTTGATATTGCTACGATGGGCATTGGTTTTGTGCCTGAACACCGTGCCATCTTCCGTG
The DNA here is from genome assembly GCA_046328875.1 of Anaerolineales bacterium. Lineage (GTDB taxonomy): Bacteria > Chloroflexota > Anaerolineae > Anaerolineales > Villigracilaceae > Villigracilis. The sequence goes on from JAXLVS010000001.1 coordinate 368,425, forward strand.
ACCTGAGTGTGGAAGAAAACCTCAAGATCGCCGAACGCAAAAAAGGAGATTATCTCCGCAAGCGCGATTTTATTTTCAATCTCTTCCCAGATCTTCAACGCCTCATTGCGCTGCCTGGGACGAGTCTCTCTGGCGGCCAACAGCAGATGCTCGCCATCGCTCGTGCGCTTGTGCCTGATAATCAACTTTTGCTTATCGATGAACCCAGCGAAGGTCTTGCGCCAGTCATCATCGAATCCATGATGACCGCTATTCGTGAGCTTTCCAAAGACTCAACGGTCATTCTGGTTGAGCAAAACTTTCTCGTTGCCAGTCAGCTTGCTGAATATTACGTCATCATCGAAGAAGGGCGTTCGGTACAGGATGGAAAAATGAAGGACCTTGCTGCTGATAAAGCCGCCATTCATCGTTTCTTGGGAGCTGCATAACATGAACTCCTTCATTCGTAAGAATATTGTCTTGCTTGTTGCTGTTTTCGTGATGGCTGCATTCCTCATTGCCGCTGCACAAGGTATGGAAAAACAGGACTTTGTTATCACGCTTCTACGCGGCCTTGCTGTTGGTTCCATTACGTTTCTCGTTGCCTCGGGGTTCTCGCTCATCTTTGGTTTGCTTGATGTGCTTAATTTGGCACATGGCACGCTCTTCATGATCGGCGCTTATATGGGTTGGACGGTTGTCGTCCGCCCTGATACTTTTGTGGATCTGTTGACTCCGTTGGCGTTGATCGTGAGCGGGTTTGCTCTTGGGGATGTGTACCCGCTTCTCGCTAGCCGAATCAGGCTCGGCTTAAGTCTGAGGCGGATTCTTCCCTGGGCCTTGGTCATTGTCTCGATCCTCCTCTTTGGGTTTATCCTCCCTCGTTACCCTATCGCCATTTGGAATGTGGAGAACTATGGGCAAAGCCCTGTTACCTTTGCCTTCATGGCGGATTCGGGGACACGCTTGCCTGTGATGCCAGCCGCTTTTACTGAGATCAATATGCCCTTTGCGGTGCTTGGGTTGCTGCTCGCGAGCATCCTTGGTGCGTTTGGTATTTCTTTGTTTGATAGTACGCCACATACTGTGAGATTGAGTTGGAAGAATTTTGCCAGTATTACGATTGCATTGATTGTTGCGATCGTGGGCGTGGTATTCAATGATAGTTTGAGCACGTTCTTGTATGGCTTGAATTCCAACTGGTTGTTCTTTATCGCAGTGCTGGTTGCTACTTTGAGCGGTGTTGCCCTCGGCGGTTTGATGGAAGCAACTCTCATTCGTCCGTTATACAGTCGTCCGATCTATCAATTGATGCTCACGCTCGGTATGAGCGCAATTGGAATTGAAATGGTACGTGCTATTTGGGGACGCCCTGAATTCGTGATGCCAAAACCTGCATTCTTTAATGGCTCAGGTGACGCCTGCCCTGCGACAAATTTTGCTGATTGGTGGGCGAACCATTGCTCAACGATCCTGGTTTTGGATGGGCGTGTACGCGTCTATAACGAAATCTTTATTCCAATTGTTGGTTTGATCGTGTTGATCTCCATTTGGATTCTGTTGCAACGTACTCGCCTCGGCATGATCATCCGTGCCGGCGTACAGGATAGCCAAATGGTGGAAGCACTGGGCATTAACGTTCGTCGCGTGTTCACGATGGTCTTTGCCCTCGGCGTGGGGCTCGCAGCTTTGGGCGGTGTGCTCGGCGCGCCATCCACTGGGCTTTCGAATGTGATGGGGGAGAGCCTGTTATTGAATGCGTTGATCGCACTCGCTATTGGCGGCCTCACCAGTTACCCTGGCGCGGCGCTTGGTTCGGTTATTGTCGGTATGATCCAACAGTTCATTATCAAATATGGGCAGATTGGCATTGCCATTCCGTTTACTGACATTATCTTCAAACCTACTCCGCCGCTCGTCCCTGCTTCGACAGTGATGTTGATGGTTATTGTGTTGCTCATCCTGCCGAATGGCTTGCTCGGTAAAAAGGAATAGAACAGGCATGAAAACATTCTTCTCATCAAATCGTAATTCGCTTATCACTTTGCTTGTTTTGATCCTTTTGCCTTTCATCGTTGGCTTGTTTGATGGTGCATCCCCCGCGACAGTTTTCGTCAACGGCAGTGGACAGTCCAAGTTCATTCAAGGCCTGGCCATCGAGATTTTTATCCTTGCTATTTACGCGATCAGTTTTGACCTTATCTTCGGCATCACGGGTTTGCTGTCCTTTGGCCACTCCATGTTCTACGGCGTAGGCGCTTATCTGACGGGTATTGCCATCAAAAGCTTCGGTTTGTCACTTTTACCCACGCTGGGACTCGTTGTGCTTGCTGCCATTGTGCAAGCGATCCTGTTCGCGCTCGTATTGCCGCGTGTAAAAGGAATTACCTTTGCATTGGTCACGCTTGGCCTTGGCTCTGTTTTTCATATCGTGGTGATGTCCAGTGAAATGAGCGAATACACAGGTGCTGATGTAGGTTTGCAAGGCGTGATTGTCCCTACGTTTATTAGCCCAGCAAATGAACGCTTGCGTTTCTATTTCATTATGTTGGCGGTGATGGTTCTGGTTTATTTGGCATATCAGCGCTTTGTCACTTCGCCCACAGGAAGAGTTTGTGTTGCCATTCGTGAGAACGAAGGACGTGCCCGTATGTTGGGATACAACACCTTCTATTTCAAATTCGCCGCGCTTCTGCTTTCTTCTTTTACAGCGGCGTTGGCAGGATTTTTCCACACGCTTTATCAGCCTATTGTCAGCCCGAACATTGCCAGCATGGGGTTTACGGTTACGGCTTTACTGATCGTTTTGATCGGTGGGGTTGGTACACTCAATGGCGCGTTCGTTGGCGCAATCGTCTATCGTTTGTTAGATTATGGCCTGCGCCGTTATATCGGTGAAAGCGCCAGTTTTATTAATGGCGCGATCTATGTTCTATTCGTGTTGTTTATTCCGTATGGGATTGTTGGAACGTGGCGCATGAAATCTTTGCAAATGAAACTGGGCTGGGATCGGCTTTTGAATTTATTTAGTAAATAATATATAGTACTGTAGCGCATAACTGTTCGCATCAAACTCGGACTTTTAGCCGCTATTGAAAAAATTACATTACCTTCCCGATGCGCATGCTGTAATGCAAGCATGCGCATCGGATAATATTCTGTGAACTTCCCCACAGCTTGAATCTTATTCAGCTAAATATTTTCGTGCCTCTTCGAGAGTAGGTTGTCCATTTGTGCCACCTGCAGATTGTGTGGAGAGTGAGCCGCAAACCGTAGCAAGGCGGAGAGATTTTTCCAGACCCCATTTGTTGAGATAGCCAAACATAAAACCTGCATCAAACGTATCGCCTGCACCGACCGTGTCAACTACTTTGACAGGGATGGACGGTACTGAAATAGATATATCTTGCGTTTGTGCCAGAGCACCTTCTGCGCCGCGTTTGACAGCAACTATTTTGGATCTTGATGCGAGATACTTGCCCGCAGAACCAACATCTTCTTTATGGGCAATCGCTTTTGCTTCATTTTCGTTGGGAAGGAAGATGTCCACTTGCGAAAGTAATTCGTCGAAGCCGTGCCATTCGTTGGACGGGTCCCAGTTGGTATCGAGAGATGTTGTTAGCCCAAGTGAGTGAGCACGAGAAAACAAATTGGACAGATCGGGCTGAAGCTTGGTTTGTAAAAAATATGAGGCAACATGTACGTGCCTTGCTTTGCTCAACAATGCGTCAGAGATATCTGATGCTTGTAGTGCGGCTATCAAACCGAGGTGAGTCAGAATCGCGCGGTCTGTATTCTGATTGAGAATTACGCTGAGGCCAGTTTGTTCATTAGGACGAACGATCACATTGCTGACATCTACATTTCGTTTTGACATTTCATCGAGCATGAAACGCCCGAAAACGTCATCCCCGCATACGCCGATAAAAGCAACATGCAAACTAAGCCGCGCTGCGCCGCATGCAAAGATGGAGGAGGATGAACCGATGGCGAGCGTTGCAGTGTCTACAAGTTTTTCGGTTTGCCCAAACTCTGGGATGACATTGCCTGAAAGAATTAAGTCGGGGTTGATCTCACCAGCGACGAGAATGTCAAACATATTAATAATTCTTGTGCCAATCGAACGGTGCATCGGCTGTATAGAAATCGGTGTAGGGTTTTGCAAGCGCATGGCATAATGAGGTGAGGCGTGAAATGCGCTGACGCCCAATAGAGCGCAAGAATTTGATACGCTCATCGCCGCTCATGGTAACGGCTTCCTTCCAAACGGCACGGCCAACTGCGATGCCGCTAGCGCCTGCATTACAAGCAGCCGTCACTTGTTGGAGGAAGGTTTCAAAATCTACAGCAGCGGATAATAAAATCCACGGGATGTTGCATACGGAGGAAATTTCTTCACACGCTTCTTTCCATAACGTTTGATCTGATTCAGTCACGTCAAGCGGGAATTCTGCTTTGAGAATGTCTGCGCCCAGAGGTGTCAGCCGTTTTGCGCTTTCGACTACTACATATCTTTTTTCTTCGGACGAAAGTTTTTTGCTTTCATCGAGCGAGTAAGATAAAGGCTCAAGCATCAGAACAAGATCATGCTTGGAGCATTCTTCAGCGATATTTTTGGCGAAGGTTTCAATTTTAGATGCAGTGGGCGAGTCTGGGTGGTAATAGACCAGTAGCTTTATGGCACTTGCTCCCATACGCTTTGCTTTTTCAACAGACCAGCCAGGGATGATCTGCGCCTGACGAGCCGTTGCATCGCCTGCATAGCCTGTGGACTCGACCGCCACAACCAAACCAACTTTGTTTGGAATGGCACGTTGTGCAATCGCTTGTGCGGCGGAGACTTCGGGATCAAGTAGAACTGCAGTTGACCGTGACGCCAGCGTGGCGGTTACGTCCGTTTTGAAACGGGAGAGCTCTTCGTTGCTGACGAAAGCTGGGTTTGCCTTTCGTAAATTTTGACGATGGTCCAGTGCGAGAGCTGTAAATGTGCCGCGCTGTGAGGAAATTTGTTGAAGTCCACGTAGTTTGCCAATGGTTATAGGTTTCATGTGTTGGGTTCCAGGTTGAAGGTTTAAAGGCTAGCGGATCAAGGACAGGTTTGTATCCATGCATCCAAGCCGCGTTTTTTAAGGATGGTGCTGAAGTTGAGTTTCTTCGATTGCTTGCAAAATGAAGCGAAGTAGCCAGGTAGATCGGTGTATTCAGCGGCGAAGACGGGTTTGCCTGCTTTGATGTATGGCAACATGGATTCGGCGTCGCCGTAATAGAAGTAATCTTCGGTAATGGCGAAATCATAGATATTCACAAGGTCAGCGACTTGATCAGAAGCATTTTTCTGTCCGATGGCAAGTCCGCGTTTGTGGGCTTCATCAGCCAACCAGAGGGCAAACTTCAACTGGTCTTCATAGGTGAGTGAGAAGCCTGTGTCGTTGGTATGAATTTCCATATTGTCTGGCTCAAGTGCATCAAAGCCTTTTGCTTTGCATAGGTCCAAACGAGATAGCAAGATGGGTGCGAGTTTGTCAATTTGACGGATATCAAGCCATTTTTCACCAGGCCAGCCATCGTAATCTTTGCCCAATACTTCAGACGGGAATTGATCTTTATCTGGCCGCCAATCTTCCCATGAACCAACGCTGATGTAGCAAATGACCTTACGTCCTTTGGTATGAAGTTCGTCAATGATGGATTGGTTAACGTAGAGGTCTATGTCATATACATCGGCTTCGATAGTGGTGTCAATATCCAGATTGCCGATCTGCCATTGCCATGTGAGTCCCACTGAGGGACGCCACCAGTCGGTTTTAGGCGTCTTGTTGAAGATCGAAGGTTGCGATGTGGAAGGCATAAGGTAGAGTCTTTCGTCGAAATAGAATCAGGCGTGGGGGAGTCGGAAGCGGTTGTGCGTCTTAAACTACATGATGTTTGAATTGCGGCAAATAGTCTTTGTGCTGCGCAAATAATTCATTCGTCATCTTGCGGATTTCTGCGAGGGATAGAACCGCTGATGTAAGTGGGTCGTGGGCAATGGCGCGATAGATCATGGTTGGGTCGCCTTCGATGGAACCCGTGATCGCCATCTCTTCGATGCCGCTGGAGAGTTGCGTGAGCAGAGCGGTTTCAGAAGGCAGCGCACCAACATGAATAGGATGAATGCCAGCCTTGTCCACAACAACAGGGACTTCGACACACGCACCTTGTGGGAGATTGGTGATGAGGTTGGTGTTGCGAACGTTGCCGTTGAACTTGAACATCTCGCCGCCTTTGAGGGCATTGATGATGTAGGCGGCATATTCATGTCCGCGCTGGAGGTCTTCATCAGTTAATTTCTCGGCGAGGCGTTCCTTGACCTGATCCTTCCAGGTGGCTTCATTGTGCTGATACTCTTTAAGGATGTAGGCATATTCGCCAGGATTCCAGTTGGTGCCTGTGGTGCAATATTTTTCAATGAGATCGGGACGTTTGCGGAACCACGCGTTGTATTCGGAATTATGTCCGCTGGATTCGGTGACGTATTTTCCGATGGCGAGATACATCTCATTGCGGACTTGCTCGGCGTTGTAAATTTCAGGTCGCTCGGTGATGGCTTTGTGAATGAGAGGGTAGGCGTCCTTGCCGTTCCAATTGTATTCAAGATACCAAGCCTGATGATTGATGCCTGCGCAGACGTAATCAATTTCGTTGAACGGCGCGCCGATCCATTCGGCGAGCATCATAGCGGTGCCTTGCACAGAATGACATAAGCCAGTCACTTGAATGAAAGACTGCCGCTGCAGAGATGCGCACAGCATTGCCATTGGGTTTGTGTAATTGAGCAGAATGGCATTTGGACAATATTTTTCCATATCACGGACGATATCCAGCATGGGGTTGATAGTACGCAGGAAGCGGAAGATGCCGCTGGGTCCGCGTGTGTCGCCGACGTTGATGTCGATGCCATATTTCTTCGGGATCTCAATATCATGCCGCCATACTTCGGTAGAGCCTGCAAGGATCGTAGTAAGTACGACGTCTGCACCTTTGAGCGCTTCGGCTCGGTCAAGAGTCGCTTCCACTTTAGCGGGACGGTTGCCAGCCGCGATCAATTTTTCGACTCCCTTTTTTGCCCACTCGAGTCGTTCAGGATGTATGTCCATTAATGAGATTGTGGCGTCTTCCAAAAGCGGGAAGGTGAGAATGTCACGCACGAGTTCGCCAGTAAAACCTAAACTGCCTGCGCCAATGAATGTGATTTTAGTCATAGTATGATGCTCCAATCATTTATTATCAAATTTCAAATTATCTTTTTACACCGCTCAGTGCAATTCCTTCGATGAATTGCTTTTGAGCAATGAAAAAGATGATCAATAACGGAAGGATGGAAAGGAACGCGCCTGCCATAAGCACAGTGAATTTTCCACCCATTTGAAGTTGCTGTTGGAAAAATGCCAGTCCAACTGTAAGAGTCGTTTTATGCATATCTGTTGGCAGATACACAAGCGGATGAAGCAGGTCGTTCCAAGCGTCCTTAAAAACAAAGATTGCCAGTGCTGCAACTGCAGGTTTGGATACTGGCATATAAACACGCCAAAAAATATCGAAGAGAGAAGCGCCGTCTATGCGGGCTGCATCTACCAGGTCACGGGGAATCGTGAGGAAATATTGGCGCAGGAGAAATGTCCCAAACGCACCACCCCAAAACGCAGGCACAATAAGCGGTAATTGGGTACCGATCCAACCAAAATATTTGAAGACGATAAAATTCGGAATGAGTGAAACCTGTGGCGGAATCATCAATGTTGCAACAAGCAATGCAAAGAGAAAATCACGCCCTTTGAATTTAACGATTGCAAAGACGAACGCCGCCATCGCGCAGGTGAGTATCTGTCCAACAACAGTTAGAATGGAAATTTTGAAACTATTAAAGGTAAGGTATAGAAATGCCTGATCAGGTAGGTCTTTGAATAAGTCAAAATAATTTTTGATCGTTACAGGATCGGGAATGATATTACGTGAAAATTGCTCTGCGGGGACACGGAAAGATACGGAGATCATCCACACAAAAGGAATCAACATGGTCAGTGCGCCGAAGATCAAAAAGGCGTAGGTAACTATATCGAGGATGGTTTTATAAAATGATTTAGACATGACCGCTTCCTATTCATACACCACGTAACGACGTTCCCACCAGAACATGATCGCCATAAAGATTGCAACCAGCAGGGCGAGCTGAATGGCCTGTGCACTGGCATCCCCCATACGGAAAAAGTGAAAAGCGTTCCGATAGATCGAATACACAGCCACAGGGACGCTGCTATCCCCCTGTCCGCGGCGGGTTAGCATATAAATATAGTCGTACGCTTGAAAAGCATTGATGGTAGTGATCAGAGTTTGAAAGAAAATACTTGGCGTTATTAGCGGTAAGGTGAGCTTGAAGAATTGTTGAAAGTCGTTGGCACCATCCAGAGACGCAGCTTCATAATAATCACGGGGAATGGCGGTGAGCCCAGCGAGAAAGATGATCATCCCTTCACCGATTGCCCCCCAAATATTGACGATAACTACAGACATCATGGCATTATTCGAGCAAAGCCAACAGATAGGTGTAAGTCCCAAAGTTTCAAGCGCAAAATTGAGGATGCCCGTCTCTTTGCCGTAGATCATATTCCAGACTAACGCAGTTGCGACAGCAGAAGTGACGGTTGGCAGGAAGTACACGGTGCGGAAAAAGCCAACGCCGCGAATCTTGCGATTGAGAAGGACTGCCAATAATAATGAAATGATCACCACTCCAGGCACATACAGAATGGAAAACTTCAACGTGTTCGAAAACGCCTCGATGTAATCCTGGTTCTGGAACAAGGCAATGTAGTTTTCAGCTCCAGCCCATTTGGGAGGGTTGATCAAGTCCCAATTGAAAAAGCTCAGTCCAAGTGTTGCCAAGAGTGAACCTATTGTGCCGAAAACCAAACCGATGATAGTAGGCACCAGCATCAGCCAGAGCCAAAATTTTTCACGCCCTAGGGGTTTTAGTCCATAATCCATATACGCTCCGATCCCCTCTCCCATTTAGGGAGAGGGGTGAGGGGTGAAAATAAAGTTACTTATTGTTTGCCAGCACTGTATCTGCGGCGGTAATTACTTCGTCGAGTGTTGCATTCAATTCTGCTTCGCCATCAAAAACGGGGATCAATCCATCCCCAACTACGCCTGCCCATTCCTCGTATCCTTTGAATACGGGTTTCATGTGTGCGAAGGCCACTGAGTCAAGAAAAACTTGTTGATTTAAATCACCAGGTTGCTTGAGATAGGAATCGCTTTCTGCAACCGACTTTAATACTGGAATGGCAAAACCCAATTCAGCCAGTCGCTTCTGACCTGCTTCACTCAAGGCAAACTTGATAAATTCAAAGGCTGCATCTGCATTTTTTGAATCTTTTGAGATCACAAACCCTGCGCTATTCACACTCGTCGCCTGTCCTGCTGGACCTTTTGGCATGGGTGCAACATCAAACTTGATGCCAGCCTGAACATAGCCCGGTACCGCCCAATGACCAATGGTTGTCATTGCGGCCATATTGGATTGGAATAAGTCGAAGCCAAACTCGCCAGAAGTAGTTGGAGTCGGCATAACGCCTTCCTTATAGAGGCTGTCAATGAAAGCCCACGCATCGCGCGCGCCGCCTTCACCGATCAATGTCTTGGTATGGTCTGCGCTGATAATGTCACCACCATAAGACCAAATGGCTTCACTCCACAACAATTCCATATCCCATGTGTCCGACCAGATTCCATATTGATCGACCTTGCCATCGTTATCCTTGTCGAGAGTTAACTTTTTCGCGGCTGCAAGTAAGTCGTCGTACGTCCAATCCTTGGTTGGGTAAGCTACACCAGCAGCGTCAAACATGTCTTTGTTATAGAACAGCACAATGGTTTGAAAATCGCGCGGCAAACCGTAATATCCATCGGCTGTTTTATAGGCTGTCAATGTCTCTGGGTATACACCGTCTAAAAATCCAGGATTTGCATCAATGTATGGTTGAAGATTCAACAACGCACCACGACTCTGCCAATCTGAAAAAAGAGGCGCGTCCATTGCGAATACATCAGGCGGCGTACCACCAGCGATCAATGTGTTCAATTTGGTCCAATAGGAATCCCAGTCTGAAACATCCACCTTCACAGTAATGTTCGGATTGGCAGCATGAAAATCATCCACTACTGCCTGCCATACCGCCAATTCTTCCGGCGCTCCCCACATTGTGAATGTGATTTCCACAGGCCCGCTTGCAGCAGGTTTACCGCCGCCACATGCAGCAAGTATCAGCGAGGCAATTACAAGAAACGCAAACAATTTAATTTTCATTTCTCTTCTCCTTTTATAGATCAAGTTTGACCACAGCAGTCAAATTTTTTGGACGGTCAGGGTTGAAGCCTTTTGCCAGCGATCGATAGAATGCCATTAATTGCAAAACGGGAAGATATAAAACAGCACGCATATTCTCAGGAACATTCGACTCAAAACAAACATCCGCCTCAGACTCGCCGAAGCTTGCTACTGTTCCCCCAAGCATTTTCATCTCTGAAAGTACCTTCGCCTCGTGGACTCGATTTGCATCCGAAAGCATTCCCACCACCACCGCATTTTGATTGACCATGCTCATTGGCCCGTGGCGGAATTCCATAAAATGAAACGGCTCGCTGTGAGTTAAGGTCATCTCTTTCATTTTCAGATTCACCTCACAGGCCAGTCCATAACGAATGCCCGAGCCGAGGAAATAGAAACGGTCAAAGTTCAGGTTTTCGCCGATCTCTTTTGCATAAGACTCGTATTGACTGATCAACAAATCGCCAATCTCTGGCAACCGATTCATGGCTTCAACCAAACCTTCGTTCCCCGCCATACGCGCGCAAAATGCGGAGACCGCCACAAACATCGAAGCGAAGGAACGAGTCTGCGCAACGGATTCTTCCTGTCCCTTGTCGATCACAATATTGACATCTGCCATGCGCGAAAGGGTTTCGTTGTAATTGCTGATGACGAGCACATCCCCACGATTTTCACTTTTGAATTTCTCAACAGCTTTGACAGTTTCTGTGGTTGTCCCTGAACGGCTGATGGCAACCAGCAAAGTTTTTTGATTTGATAAAACAGTTTGCGAATTTAATAGCAATTCCCCACCTGGAACCGCTCGGGCTGGGCGACCTGTCTGTACTTGGTACAGTGCTGCAGCGGACAATGAGAGGTAGTATGTAGAGCCGCAGCCAGTAAAAATGACCTGGTCGTAGTCACCAGCTTTCGGCAAGTCAGAAGCGTTCGTCACATCCAGGGCTTGTGCCCATGCTTGAGTCTGTGATTTGATTTCATTATAGGTGTGATAGTCAGTTGGTTGCATAGTTTGTTAGTCTCTTAGTCTGGTGGTCGAGCAGGGGTGAGCTTCAGCGCAAACCCATATCGGGATCACCGAAATTCATTTGATTTTCAAAACTTTTATTGCATTGTCACGATAAACCTTTTTCAGGACATCATCTGGTAAGTACATGCCATGCACATGCCAGCGTCCTTGTTTTGGAATATCGCCGATGTTGTAGTTGAAATATTCATCGTCTGTTTCGAGGAAGCGGTAAAACAAACGATATTCGTCCAAATCTGGGCTGCCATCTGTGCCGAATAAGATACGATCCTGATATTGAATAAAAAATTTCCGCGCAGTGTAAGGTTGTCTTCCAAGTTCACCTAACCGCGCAGAAAAATCAATGTAGTAATTGGGGCAGGCATCTAACATTTCTCCTACCCAGCCTAGATTTTCACCATAGCAACCCACGTGTGCACCAATGAAAGTTGTGTTTTTGTGCAGCTTGACGACATTAAAAAGTCCGTTCATGATTTCCATAAAAGGCGGGAATGGCGGACTGGTAAAAGCCCAATCAGGGTGTGCGCCGATTTCTTCCCAGCGTTCATTTGTTTCATCGATCGGGTCAAAGAAGGCAACAGGGTCCGCTACATGGATCATGACAGGTAGCTCAAGCTCACCTGCAGTCTCCCAAATTGGAGTTAACCTTTCATCATCAACACGGACTAATTTATTGTTATGATCTTTTACATGCAGACCAAGCGGTTTCCAGATCTTGAGCCCTTCTGCTCCACGCTCTTTTTGAATACGCAAACGTTGCGCAGCCCATTCAGGGAATTCATTTCCTCTTTCCTGCCATTGCGACCAATCTACACCACCAAAAATTTTGAATCTTTCGGGTGCAGGGTTCTTAAAATGCTCAAGATGTTTATTTAGAATATCTTCCCCCCAACCGCCATCTAAATCCACATAGTGGGTGACATCAGCTTCATCCAGCAAGTCGAGCAATTCAGAAAGTGGTTTATTGTCCCAGCCGCCGCCAAATGGTTCAGCTAGATGATTATGAGCATCAATGGCTGGGAATTTTGGCTTATTCACCAATGTAACTTTTGTTACCAGTTTGGATTGCGGGCGAAAGTTTTCAAGCAGCATGTAACATAGCCCTCCGTTATGCAATAACAACTTTGATGTTTTGTTTTTTCAATGCCTGGAGAAATTTCTTGTCTGCTTTTGGATCTGTTACGAAGATGTTCATGCTGCTTAGAGGGGCCAGCAGGGCGGTAGATACACGATTTATTTTTGAATGGTCTGCAACGAGGATCACTTCGTGCCCGATCTTCAAAATTGCGCGGTCTGTCAGAGTTTCCTGTAAATAATCGTTCGTCAAGCCGTGCTCTAGGCTGACACCGCGCGTACCCATAATGACCTTGTCAACGCGCAACTCTGCAAGTGCTTGTTCAGTGATATGACCAATAAAGGAAAGTTCGCTATCACGCAGCTGTCCACCGAGCGAAACGACGGTGATTTCCTTGATTCCTGCCAGCACATTTAATACAGGAAGAGAGTTGGTGATAACCGTTAGATTTTTTCGCTCACGCAAGTTCTTTGCTGCTTCCAGGACGGTTGTTCCTGAGCCGAGAAAAACTGTTTCGCCGTCGTTGATCAATTCTGCAGCAGCGCGTCCGATCAAGGATTTTTCATCTGCCTGCTCGCTCTCACGTTGGAGAATTGGTAGCTCCGGCGGAGCCTGTTCCAAGGCTATTACGCCTCCGTGCACACGTTGTGCTCTGCCTTGTGATGCCAGTGACTCCAAGTCGCGGCGCGCCGTTGCTTCGCTAATCGAGAATTGTTCCACGATCTCGGTGACGCTGAGCCGTCCCTGCTTTGTGAGCAGGGAAAGTATCTGTTTTTGTCTTTCGGGGGTAGGGGTGAATTCGCTCATAATCGCTCAAAAACCAATCATAAACAATCATAGCATCTTTGCTGAAAATTTCAAGAGGGAATTTTAGAACGCAAGGACTTGTCAATTTATTAGTTGTTAGTCTTATAATGAATCTATGCCTTTAGAAATCTTAGCCACTAAACTTTACGTTCCTTCACCTCGACCACAGCTTGTCCTGCGCTCTCGTTTGATCGATCAACTGAATGAGGGTCTCCTTTTACATCGCAGACTGACGCTTATCTCCGCCCCAGCTGGCTTTGGCAAAACTACGCTGATCAGCGAATGGATCGTTGGTTGTGATCAGCCTGTCGCCTGGCTATCGTTGGATGAAGGCGATAACGACTCTACACGCTTTCTGATTTATCTTGTCCGCGCTTTGCAGACGATTGCACCAAATATTGGAGAAGGGTTATTGGGTGTCCTCCAATCCTTGCAGCCACCGCCAATTGAATCGATCCTTACGACTTTGTTGAATGAGATCACAAGTATTCCGAAAAATTTCATCATCGTTCTTGATGACTACCATTTGCTTGATTCCAAATCGATTGATACTGCTCTCACTTCTCTACTCGATCACCAGCCACAACAGATGCATTTGGTGATCACTACACGTGAAGATCCAAACCTGCCTTTGGCTCGGATGCGAGTCCGTGGACAGTTGACCGAACTGCGTGCGGGAGACTTGCGTTTTACTCCGTCCGAGGCTGCTGAATTTCTTAACAAGACAATGAGATTGGATCTCACCATTGAAAACATCGCTTCGTTGGAAGCTCGCACAGAGGGTTGGATCGCCGGCCTACAATTAGCCGCACTTTCGATAGAGGGTCACCAAGATGTTGCAGGATTCATCCAGGCATTTGCTGGAGATCATCGATATATTGTGGATTATCTGGTAGAGGAGGTTTTACAACGCCAGCCAGAATCTATTCGAAGCTTCCTGCTTCAGACTTCCATTCTTGACCGCTTGAATGGTCCGCTCTGCGATGCTGTTGTTGAACAGTCGGGCGGGCAGATTCGGTTGGAAACCTTGCAGCGAGGTAACTTCTTTATCATTCCCTTGGATGATAAGCGTTATTGGTATCGCTATCATCATCTTTTTGCAGATGTTCTTCATATGTACTTGACGACGGAACAGCCCGATCGGGTACCTGTTTTGCACAGACGCGCGAGTGAATGGTACGAGCAGAATGATTCCACACCCGAGGCTATCCACCATGCCCTTGCTGCTCAGGATTTTGATCGTGTAGCGGACTTGATCGAAAGAGTACTTCCAATTCTGCAACAGAGCAGACAGGAGCCTGCATTGCTTGCTTGGCTTAAGGCGCTCCCTGATGAATTGTTCCATAACAGGCCGGTGCTCAGCGTGCATTATGCAGGCACGTTATTGCAGAATGGTCAGCTTGATGGCGTTGAGTCCCACCTGCGCGATGCTGAACGATGGCTGGATCTGTCGGCAGATCATCAAGAGCGACCTGTTTATGTGAATGAAGAGGACTTTCAGCGACTGCCCGCTTTTGTCGCCATGTATCATGCTGCAATAGCCCTGGCTCAAGGCGATGTGGTTAACGCCACAAAACATGCACGCAAAGTGCTTGAACTTGCCCGTGAGGATGACGATTTCCCTCGCGGAGCTGCATCGTCACTGTTAGGGCTTGCCTCCTGGACGAGCGGTGATCTGGAAACAGCCTATCGGATGTTTGCCGATGGTATGTCCTACCTGCAAAAAGTCGGGTTTATCTCGGACGTGATCGGCGGCTCTGTCACACTGGCGGATATACGGATCACGCAGGGATGTCTGCGTGAGGCGATGAGCATCTACGAGCGCGGATTGGAACTTGCAATAAAGCAGAATGCGCCAGCTTTGCGCGGCGCGGCAGACATGTATGTCGGAATGAGTGCGCTTTACTATGAACGTAATGAGTTGAATACTGCCGAGCAGCATCTTTTGAAAAGCAAGGAGCTTGGTGAATTCAATGGATTGCCAAAGAATCCATATCGATGGCGCGTTGCCATGGCGCAAATACGAGAAACACAGGGAGATCTGGAAGGCGCGCTCGATCTGCTTGATGAAGCAGAAACCCTATACATGGCTGACTTTTCCCCCAACGTTCGCCCAATATCCGCATTGAAGGCACGATTATGGATCAAGCAAGGCGGGTTGGAAAAAGCCCTTGATTGGGCGCATGAACGGAATCTGTCTATTGAGGAAGAGCCCAGCTACTTGCGGGAGTTCGAGCAAATTACATTCGCCAGAATTCTTTTGTCTCAGTGTCGAAGTGACCATTCCATCGGTTCGCTTCATGGCGCGATGGGATTATTGGAGCGCCTTTTGAAAGCGGCGGACGAAGGCGGCAGGATCGGAAGTGTGATCGAAATCCTGATCTTGCAAGCGCTTGCTCACCAGATGCAAGAGGATATCCCTGTTGCGCTATCATTGCTGGAACATGCTATGAAGTTGGCTGAGCCCGAAGGATATATGCGAATATTTTTGGCCGAAGGCTCAAGCATGGCGGAATTAATTCGTGAGGTTGATTCACATGGAATTTTGCCGAACTATACTCACAAGCTGTTATCTGCATTTGAATTGGAAGATCAAGGCTTGGATGAAGAGACGCCTCCTTACGTTGAACCAGCTTCATCGTCCCTGATCGAGCCGCTCAGTCAGCGTGAATTGGACATCCTCCGCTTGTTCAAAACTGAGTTGTCGGGTCCTGAGATCGCGCAGGAACTTGTCATCGCTTTAAGTACGGTGCGTACTCACACCAAAAGTATTTACAACAAACTCAATGTCAATAGCCGACGAGGGGCCGTCAAACGGGCGATTGAGCTAGGCTTGATATAAGCCTGAAATCTGCAAATTTCCAAACCCCGCCAGGAAAATGTGGCGGGGTTTTTCATTCTCCCCACACCAAATCCCCACATCTGGGGAAGACAGCTCCCCACATTCATTTGTATATTGTATTCAACCAAACCCAACAGGCAGCGATGCCCAGCGTGAAGTACTGACATTTATTTTATAGGTTCAAATATGGAGATAAACAAATGAACGCCAAAGAAAAGACTTCTATCAAAGCGAACAAGACGAAGGTGACCGCAGCCACTCTCATGCGTTTGGCAGGTATATCTGCCGTGGTGACAGGACTAAGCATCATTATCATTGGAATGTTCCACCCCTTGAATATCCCATCCTCCGTCACCACGGCCGCCTGGGTGAACGTCCACATTTTTGCTACGGCCCTGGGCTTCTTTGGGCTATTTGGCATGGCAGGACTCTATGCCCGGCAAGTGGAAGAGTCTGGTTGGTTGGGCCTGATTGGGTTCCTCCTGTTTAGCGCCTGGATGACGCTGGTGTGCGGTTTTTCTTTCGTAGAAGCATTTATTGAGCCGAGTCTCGTGACCGAGTCGCCCGCTTTTATAGCTAGCCTCATGGGTATGTTCACCAGCATGCCCAGCGAGATTGACCTCGGAATCCTCCCAACATTGTGGAATATATCGGGCCTCTTAATTATCCTGGGACCCTTGCTATTTGGCATCGCTACATTCCGTGCTCGTGTTCTGCCACGTTGGGCAGGCGCTTTACTCGCCTTCGTAGCCGTGCTGGTTCCCGTCGGCGCATTTGTTCCAGCTGAATACCAACCTGAGTTAATCATGATACCGCTCGGACTGGCTGTGGCATGGCTGGGTTATGCCCTCTTTTCAGAACGCCCGGAGCAGGCATCGGAATCTTTAACCAAACAGGTCACTGGTATGACAGAACCGAGTAAGGTCGCTTAGACCGCATGAAGTGGAATAGGGATGGCAGAAAGTACCGAACACCAACTCTGCCATCCCTATTGTTCAAAAAATCAAAAAAACTCGATCAAGGAGAGCAAAATGAAAATAACAACTTCTAAACTCATCCGTTGGGCAGGTTTATCTGCCATGGTGGCAGGGATTATTTTCACGGCTATTCAGCCGACCCATCCATCTATCAATACCAGCACGTTCATCATCATCACTTCCTTCAAGACTTCCATATCAATCTTTGGTCTACTCGGTATTACAGGGCTCTATGCCAGACAAGTGGAAGAAACCGGTTGGAAGGGGTTGGTTGGCTATCTTCTGCTAACTATTTATTATGCAGTTCAGATGTGCATTTCATTCATCGAACCCACAATCCTGCCGCTGTTGACTACCGTAGCGCCAACGTTTGTAGAAAGCGTATTGCAGTTGGCAAATGGGTCTGGGGCCCTAACGAACCTTGGCGGACTCACAACAGTATATTCCCTCGCATCGATACTGTATGTCCTCGGCTCTCTACTATTTGGCATTGCCATGTTCCGCGCTCGTATCATGCCGCGCTGGGCGGCTGCCCTGCTAGCCATCTCAGGGCCTTTGGCAGGCACCATGTTTAAGCTGCTTCCTTATCAACTCGTTCAGTTGACATCGATACCAATAGGGATCGCCATGGTCTGGCTGGGATATGCGCTCTTTTCTGAACACCCAGTAGATTCCTCTGACTCCATGCTTAACCAGAGAGTTTCAAAGTCAGAACCGAGTAAGGTCGCTTGAGATTGTTTAGACTGGACAAGTGGTCGTACCGATCACTTGTCTCTTTAGAAACTAGAAATTTTCCAAGGAGATAAAAGATGAAAGCAAATGTTTACGACAACGGTCAAATCCCTAATATGGATCAAAAGGCCAAAACAAAAGCAAGAAAAACTCGGGTTGCCTGGTATGTGCCCATCGGGCTGATTTTGCTCAGCATCATACCGCTCACAGGTGGCGCGTTCCGTCTCATTGAATTGGCGAAGGGTGCAGAAATTACAGCGGCCAACGCGCGTTTCTTTGCATCGCCTTTACCAGTAATTTTTCACATTGTGGGCGCCTGTTTATATGCCTTCCTGGGCGCGTTCCAGTTCGTGAGTCATTTCTGGCGAAAAGGGACCAGTTGGCACCGCATTGTCGGGCGGCTCCTTGTCCCATGCGGACTCGCAGTTGGACTTTCAGGAATTTGGATGACTCTCTTTTATTCCCTCCCGCCCCATGACGGTGCTCTTCTTTATGTACTGCGGCTCATCTTTGGGTCGGGCATGGTCATCTCAATTATCCTCGGCTATTTTGCCATACGACGGCGGGACATCATTCAGCACCGCGCCTGGATGACGCGTGCCTATGCAATCGGTCTGGGTGCAGGAACACAGGTGCTTACCCTCATGATTGGTGAGTTGATCGCTGGCAAGCCGAGTGTGTTTAGCAGAGCGTTGCTGATGGGCGCAGCCTGGGTGATCAACCTAGCCATAGCCGAATGGTCAATTCGTAGACGGCCTGTTCCTTCCGCTCGCAGAGAAGAAGCGATCGTTTCCAATCCGCAATGAACTTTGTATAGCCTTCGAATATAGATACTTACTTTATTATCAAAAAGGAGAATTTTAAAATGAAAGCAATTGTAGCAACCAAATACGGCGGACCTGAAGTACTTCAACTCAAAGAGATTGAGAAGCCGACACCTAAGGATGATGAAATATTGATCAAAGTACATGCGACCACCGTCAGCGCTGGAGACTTTCGAATGCGAAGTTTTACAGTTCCTCCCGTGTTCTGGATCCCTGCTCGAATCACGTTGGGGCTCACAAAACCGAAACAGCCGATCTATGGCATGGAACTCGCGGGTCAAGTGGAAGCCAACGGTAAAGATGTGACCCGTTTCAAGGTCGGTGACCAAGTATTCGCTTCAACCCTGACCGATAATTTTGGTGCTTACGCCGAATACAAATGTCTGCCAGAAAAAGCTATGGTGGCCATAAAACCTGTCAATATAAGCTTTGAAGAAGCGGCTGCTCTGCCGATCGGTGCAACGACTGCATTGCGCCTGCTCCGAAAAGGAAATATCCAGAGCGGACAGAAAGTAATGATCTACGGCGCTTCTGGAAGCGTGGGTACATATGCGATTCAGCTTGCCAGACATTTTGGCACAGAAGTGACCGGGGTTTGTAGCACTGCAAATCTGGGTATGGTGAAATCTCTGGGCGCTGATAAGGTCATTGATTATACAAAAGAGGATTTTTCCTCAATTGAGGATCGTTATGATGCTATCTTTGATACGGTTGGGAAATTCCCGAAATCACAATACTCGAAAGTTCTCGCAGCGAAGGGAATCTTCGTATCAATGGCCAGGCTGGATTCGAAAGAGAGCATGGATAACCTAATTTTCATCAGAGACCTGATCGAGGCAGGCAGGATCAAAGTGGTGATCGACCGATGCTATCCGCTGGAAGATATGGTTGAGGCGCATCGCTATGTGGACTTGGGTCGCAAAAAGGGCAATGTCGTCATCACTGTGGAACAAAAGAATGCCAAATGAACATAGCTTAGACGGTGATATAGACCAGCCGAGGGTTTATCAGATCAGGATTAAGGGCCATCTAAGCACCATGTGGGCAGAATGGTTTGCAGGATTGAACATCAAGCTGGAAGAGGATGGCAATACGCTTTTGACAGGCACGGTGATCGATCAGGCAGCGTTGCATGGCATATTAAAGAAAGTGCGTGACGTGGGAATGCCGTTACTCTCTGTTAATTCGGTTGGAATTAACCCACAAGATACATCAGACGATGAGCAGGTGTCTCATGAATAATCTGACTCTTTCCTTTATCAATGCAATCCTTATTGGGCTTGGTGCAACTCTCACTACAGATCTGTGGGCGCTGTTTCTCAAACGTGCTTTTAAAATAACAGCGCCCAACTACTGTCTGGTTGGTCGCTGGCTTCGATACATGCCAGGAGGGACCTTTACCCATTCAAATATTGCATCGACTCCGCAGAAGAGTGCGGAATGCAAAGTAGGATGGATTGCTCATTACATGATCGGTGTCACGTTTGCGATTGCTTTCGTGACACTGGTCGGTAATGACTGGCTTCAACACCCAAAGCTGATTCCAGCTATTACCTTTGGAGTTGTCACAGTTTTGATGCCGTTCTTTATTATGCAACCTGCATTTGGGCTTGGATTTGCTGCTTCAAAAACACTCAACCCCACACAGGCAAGGCTTCGTAGCCTGATGAATCACGCTGTGTTTGGCATAGGTCTTTACTTTTTCGGTTTGTTGGTTAGTTGGGAGCTATTGGCATTTCCCTAACAAAGGCATCTTATGTCGATTAATCCATTTTTGAATTCCGAACGCCAACTCCGCAACGGTTGGTGGATCCTTATATTTTTCCTTATGCTTGCTTCGATCCTGATGCCTGCTTTGCTGGTAGCGCGGCAGAACTCCACAGATGTCTCCATTGGACTACAAGCCGTGATTGTAGTGTTGGCATCGTTGATTTGTCAGTGGCTGCGACGGAAACCATTGTCTGAACTGCTGGGAAAATTTAATGTGCGGTGGTTCAAACAACTTGGCATTGGTGGCTTATTGGGCGCTGCGCTCATGCTTTCTCCTGCACTAATTATGCGTTTGTTTGGCTGGGTAGATTGGCGATGGAATCCTGCAGGCTTCTCAACCCTGCCGCCCGTTGTTTTGCTCTTTGCAGGAGTTGCAGTGGCGGAGGAATTGTTATTTCGGGGTTTTATCTTTCAACGTCTCATTGATGGGCTTGGCCAATGGCCAGCCCAATTGATTCTGGCGGCTTATTTCCTGCTTACGCATTTGAACAACCCTGGCATGACGGGTGATGACAAAGTACTGGCAGGTATCAATATTTTTCTCGCATCGATCATGTTTGGATTGGCATTCACCCGCACCAAGAGTCTTGCAATGCCACTTGGTCTGCACTTTATGGCTAATTTCATGCAGGGTGGCGTGTTGGGTTTTGGTGTAAGCGGCACGGAGCAATCTGGTTTATTGATGCCTATATTTACTGATGTCCCACAGTGGCTAACGGGTGGTCAATTTGGAATTGAAGCAAGTGTTCTTGGATTATTTTTTGTTATTGTCATGCTAATACTGCTCTACAAGTGGAAACCATCATAGGAAGGTGGGAATAGTTCGAGTCTTCTGTTTTTTTTACATCATTATCTTTGGTCGATATAGTAATGCCTATGCTAATGTGTAATAGCTTGATACCTTGAAAAATTTTACAAGATGTCTGCCTTTAGGCATAAGATAATGTATTTGGCATGCGACCATAATAAGGGTGATGCGATATCGCCCCAACGTTCCACCCAAGTTGAATAATAGGATGAAACATTTAAATTTTCGGCAACTTGTTCGGGCAAAACAAAATCATCCTGTGCGTGTGCTTCTACCCAGGTTTTGCAGGCTTGTATTTTTTGTTGGAGTTCATTATTTAGATCAGGACGTTTTTTGGAAAGTTCGATGTAATACCAGCCCAGCCATGCGGTTAACAAAATCCATGCACCGCCGCCGTAGTAGGTATCTTTAGCGTAGCGATGAAGACCATTCTCATGCAGAATCGTTGATTCGATATGTTCAATAGTTTTGAGCATGATAGGGTCATCAGGGGCTATCACATGATAGGGAACTGCCAGCCCTATGAGACTTGCATCGACAGCAGGTGAGTTGGGGAATTTCACGAAATGGCTAAACGCTTTTGTGTCAGCCAGTAGTTGCTTTTGAATTTTATCTGTGACGGTCTGATGGCTTTTTCCTGTCAATTCAGTATGCGCGTGAAGGCCGCCATAGATCGCAGCAAGCGTATGGGGATGGATGTTATCGGGGAACTCTTCCCAGCAGTCATAGCAGGGAAGCATCCAAAGCTCGCTCAAATAATCAGCCACAAGTTCGGCAGCGGACAGTAATTCTTGCGAAAGCTTTGTTGCAGGGTTTAGTTTTCGATGTTCATTGAGAGCCCAGAGCCATGTGCCGAAACCATCCAGTTGAAAGTTTGGCCAGTTCCCAGGCTCACCATCTGTTCCATCCAGACGATAGCGAGTGTGCAGGATCTCAGCTTCGGTAAGTTTCTCCCCAGAACGTACTTTTACGATGCTGGTATGTACCAAGTCTTTGCGTTCGTTCACACGTTCTGCAACCCATTGATGAAAGCGATGAGCGCTTTCATGTTCGCCAGCCAAGTCCATGGCATAGGCTATGAACGAGCCGTCACGGAACCAGCAGTAATGATAGGTCGGAAAATTCGGGCTGGCAATATAACCGCCGCTTGGAGATTGATTTTCAAGAATAATTTTGATACTGCGTTGATATAAGTTATTCATGGATGACAACCAACCCTGTGTAATTGATTTGTGGAATATAAAAAGTTAAAACTCCGTCGGAGTATTCAAAGTTTATTACTTGAGATTCTTGCTGTTCGGGGCAATCCCATAAGATTTGAGCGGGACGTTTGGAAACTTGAATTTTCACTAGGATATTCTGGCGGGGTGTAGGGGCGGCATGAACCACATCCCACTGTTGATGGGAATCAAGGCCGCTGAAATTAACCATTTGAGCAACAAGCATCTTTGGATGGTGACGCGCCACCGTCATTATGGACTCGTCTATGGAAATGAACTTGGGATTTAGCTCACTTTCTGCCCACGCTTCTTTCTCGACTGTGGAAAGGGTATATGGCCTCAGCCATTCGCCATCGCGGACAGTGAAATCAGCCAGACGTTGAAGTTCAGAGTAAAGATCTGGTGAGATCTCTTCATGTTTGGGGAAGTATGGGTCTGAAAGCAGTCGCGCTTCCTCGCCCAATTCGATTCGTGTTCCACCGCAAGCCAGGATAACCGCATCAGCTAAAAGGTTATTCGCAGGGCGATTCGCTGGCAGGTAATGTGCGATCACAACCGCTTTTCCATGAGAGAGGCGAACTGCGTTTAGTACGATCTCCGCCAAACGACGATATTCCAGATCGGGCGGCCAGACTTCGATGTACATAAAATTCACAGCAGATTTAGCCAAGGCTTCAACTGGCCAGTTGCCAACGGCATTGAAAAGAACTGTCTTGTCAGGATGCTGATCAGAGGCCGAATGGATAAAATCCACAAAGGCTTTTGGGATATCTACGCTGATGTGATTTGCGTTCCATGCTTGTTTCGGATCACCATACTGATCGATATGCAGGCCGTCAAATGCAATACCTTTTAATGTTCTGGTGCCTTCATCTAGAAGGTGCTGTCTCCATGCGCTGCCTGCAGAGGGATCCATGAGGCCAAGAAAGTTTTCGCCAAAAGCAATGGGGTTGCCTGCTTCATCATATAGTGCCCAATCAGGGTGCGCGCGCCAGAAATCGGCAGAAGCGGCATAGATGGCAAGATATGGCATGGCGGCTATTCCATATTTGTGGGCAGTGTCTACCAGTTTGCGAACAATAGGAAGCGACATAGCACGCCCAAGCGGGTCAATATATTCTTCGGTGGGAGCCAGTAATTGATCGTGGCGATATTGCCAGTCGTAGAACTGAAGCCCGTTGATGTGAAAATGCGTCAGTTTTTTTATGGCAGTTTCAGGGTTCGAGCGAGAGGCGCTAAAGTCTGAGAGAAAACCGTAGCGGGGAAAATCTGTCCAATTGGAAAGTACATCGAAAGCAGTAGCGGCTTGAAAGTCGGAGTCAATTAATAGACGAGCGGAATATCCTGCAGCTTTTTTGGGAGGCTGCCATTCAATTTGTAATGTCTGGATGCCCGAGTTGATCTGATATTGCTGTTCGAGAATTACAGGTGGCTCAGCAAGATGTTGGATGAAAATTTGAAGTGAAATATTTTTGGGAGAGGATGATTCAATTTCAATATATAGCGTAATAGATTCACCGAGAGAAAAACTTCCCTGCGATGGATAAAAATCGACGATGTGCATGTTAACCTTTTAAGCCAGTTGTTGAGATGCCCTGTACAAAATGGCGCTGGAAGATGATGAAAATAATTAATACTGGAACCAATGCGACCAGGGAGGCGGCAAAGACTTGTCCCCATTCGGTGAGATGTTCGCTTTGAAAAAGTGCGATGGCAATGGGCAGGGTGCGTTGATTGGAGTTTTTGATCGCCACATTAGCCCAGGCGAACTCCTCCCAACTGTATAAAAATGTATTGATGATGACAACGGAAATACCTGGCCATGAAAGCGGAAGAATGATGCGCCAGAAAATTGTCCACGGGCCGCCGCCATCGATCAAGGCTGCTTCTTCGAGATCGCGCGGTACATTTTCGAAAACGCCGCGCAATAAAAATGTTTGCATGGAAATATTCATGGTGGTGTACACCAGAATCAAGCCCGTATGATTGAATAGGCTCAACCACTTTGCAACGATGAATTGCGGGATGATGAGCATGACAGGCGGAACCATCATACCAAGCAGGAAAATATAAAATAAGGTTTCCTTGCCGCGAAAATGCAGGCGGGCAAAGACAAAAGCCAGCATGGATGAGACTAGCACAGTCAGTAGCGTGCTGATGATCGCCACTTTGGCACTGTTCATAAAATACAGGCCAAACTTATCTTTGCCAAGCGCAACGATGTAGTTTTTTAGCGTCCATGTCTGCGGCCAGAGGCGCGGTGGTAATTCAAAGATCATCGTTTGCGGTTTGAACGATGTAATGATCATGTACCAGATGGGGAGAAGCACAAGACCCAATCCCAACGTGAGGATGACAAGTTTGATGATCTTCTCGAAATTTTGTTGTGTTTTTCGGTTCATGCTACGCCGCCTGCTGTTTCATCAACCGAAGTTCTATCAAGCTGACGATGAATACAAATCCTGTCAGCAGATAACTGATGGCCGCGCCATATCCAAATTCGATTCGACCAAAGGTGGCTTCGTACATTAATGTCAGCACGGAGTGGGTGAGGTCAAGCGGGTCACCGCCGTTAGTCATTAATTGAAATGGGACGTATGCATTCAGTCCGCCGATGACAAGCACAACAACAAGAAAGACGGTGGTTGGGCCGAGCAATGGCCAGGTGATGTAGCGCAGCTGTTCGGCGGAATCCGCACCGTCCACGCGGGCGGCTTCATATAATTCTGCGGGAATGACTTGCAAGCCAGCGAGGAAAATGATCGCAGCCCAGCCAATTCCTTTCCAAATGTCGAGGAGAATGATGGGGACGAGAGTCAGGTATTCGTCAGCGAACCAAATGATGTCTTTGGGAATGAAATGCAGAAAATCCTTGAGGATGTAATTGACAAGGCCTGCCTGTCCGTTGAACATATATTCAAACAACAGGCTGACGATCACCCATGAGGTGATCACTGGCAGGTAGTACGCCACGCGAAAAAAAGTTTGCCCAGGCAAGTGTTGATTGAGCAACAAAGCCACACAGAGACCAAGGATCATTTTTACGGTCACGGTAATGACTGTGTAGGCAAGAGTATTCAAAACCGCGCGTTGGAAGATTGGGTCAGATAAAGCGCGTTGGTAATTTTCAAATCCCACATAAATGGATCGTTCGGGATGAGCGATCTTCCAGTCAAAAAAACTGATTCGCAGGGAATACATCATTGGCCCGACAAAAAACAAAGCAAACAAAACCAGCCCTGGGAGAAGGAAAATTATTGCAGGAATTATGTCGGAATAACGGCGTTTTGTATGCATGGTCTCTTTGATGGGATGTGGGCGGCGAAGGCCGCCCACATCTTTACATTTTTTTATTTTATCCAATTAACCAACAATGGATAAAACTGTGGTGCTCTTATTTTACTTGCCAAGCAAGGCGTCGATCTCAGTGGCAGCCTGGTCAAGTGCTTCCTGTGGAGTTTGTTCGCCTTTCAACATGCGCTGGTAGGCGTTGTTGATGGCATTGTCCATGTCAGACCACTTGGGATGGGGAACGCGTGCCTGTGCTGTCTTGAGTTGTTCCTGGAAGACGGCGAAGTACGGAGGCATGGCAGGATCGCCAGCGAGGGAAGCAAGAACCGGCATTTGACCAACAGATGCCATGCTCTTCTGTGCATCGGCGCTGAGCAGATAAGCTGCCCATTTCATGGCTGCTTCCTGGTTTGCCGAATCTGCGAGTACAACTACATCCTCACCACCAACGACTGAACTAGTTGTGCCTTGTGGTCCAGTTGGGATGGGGGCAAAGTTAACTTGAAAATCTGGGTAGTTGCCTTTGTAAATGTCGACCATCCACGGGCCGTCAATGATCATGGCGTAGGTGCCTTCTGCATGGCCTGCGTCTGTAGCGATACCGCCGCCAAGCAGGTTCGGGGATAAGCAGCCTTGATCGTATAGATCCTTGAGCATGGTGAATGCCGCCACACTTTCGGGGCCGTTGACATAACCAGTCGCCGTGGTGATTTTCTCGTCTGTGATCTTACCGCCCATTGCGTAGAAGACAGGTGCGGGAGCCCAGAAGTATGTGCCGCCTTCAGCGTAGCCGTAGGTTTTCTTGGCTGCATCAGTCAATTTACAAGCATCGGCTGCGAACTCTTCCATGGTGGCTGGGGGAGTGGTAATGCCAGCAGCTTCAAATACGCTCTTGTTCCAGAGCAGAACCTGAGTGTTGGTATCCAACGGCATGCCGTAATAGTGATCCTTCCAAAGATTGGTGGAGAGAGGGCCAGGGAAGGTGTCTTTGACGATGTTTTCGAAATCGGGCAGGTTGCCATCCAACTGAGTGAGCGCGCCCTGGTCTGCAAATTCAGAGACCCATGCGATATCGAGACGGGCTACATCAGGAACTGCACCACTTGAAATGGCGGTCAACAAAGCGGTCTTGTAATCGTTGTAAGCGTAACGGGTGGTTTCAACTTTGATGTCTGGGTTGGCTGCTTCGAAATCGGCAATCACCTTGTCCAATTGTGCTGCTTCTGCATCACTATGAGTGTGCCAATATTGAATTGTGACAGGTTCAGCTGCAACGGGTGCTTCTGTAGAAGCAGGGGCTTCTGTGGCCGCAGGTGCTTCTGTTGCAGAGGCTGGTGTGGAGGTGGCTGCGGGTGCACAGGCTGATAAAACAGTGGCTGAAATGATGAGCACACTAATGGTTATCAATGCAAATCGATTGAGTTTCATTTCTCTTTTTCTCCATTTTGTATTTTGATTTTTGGATGAACAGATTTTATGTTTTTAATATTGGTTAGGCTATGCCTCCTACTTTGTTCACTGAGTAAAATAACTCGGCGCAAAAAAATTATGCCGATACGGTGGCTGGTACTTTTTTATGAATGGGCGACTCGAATAATTCACGGAGTACCAGCCCTGCTGCTCCACGCGCCCAGGCATCGTCACCCCAGGGGATGATCTCAACGATCTTCGGATCAAACAATCCAGGCATTGTGTTCTGCTGGATGGATTCCTTCATCGGGATAAAAAGAAAATCGCCTTCTCGTGTTCCTTCACCGCTGATAATGATCTTCTTTGGATTAAACAAGTTGATCAGGTTTGCAACGCCAATTCCAAGAATGCGCCCTGCCTGATTGAATATTTTTATGGCTGCGGAATTTCCGTTTTGCGCCAATTGCAACAGTTCATCAATACTATGAATGGACTTTGAAACTGATTTCTGTGCGGCTCGTACCAAGCCTGGGTCGCCCACATACGCTTCCAGACAGCCACGTTTTCCGCAGTCACATAGTGGGCCGTTCGGGTCTATGGCGGTATGCCCTAGCTCACCAGCACCGCCATTCTGTCCGCGGTAGAACTGCCCATTGACAACGATCCCCAGCCCAACCCCGCGTCCGACCGTTACGGTCAAGAAATTATCTACACCTTGACCTGGACCGAACCATCTTTCGGTGAGCGTCAAAGTATTCACATCGTTTTCGATATAAATGGGGACATTTAATTTGCTTTGAAGCATTTGTCGCAGGGGAACATTTTCCCAGCCGTAAATGGGGGATTGGCGCAGGATCCCTTCTTCTGCATCTACGATACCAGCGACACCAACACCCACGCCAAGCAGTTGTTTTTTTGAAATTTTTTGTTCGTGAATAAAGGAGGTGACCATTTTGGTCAGATCATTTACAACTTGATCTGGATTATGGCCGGAGAGAATCATGGATGATTTTGCAATTACTGTAGCTTCAAGATCGGTTAATGCGCAGACCGCATTGGTTTCGGTCAATTTTATGCCAACCACATATCCGCCCTTGGGGTTGATGACCAACAAAATGGGGGGGCGCCCGCCGCTGGAATCGCCTGCGGATTTTTCCAAAACCAAATTTTTAGAAATAAGGTTTGCCGATATGGATGTTACCGTGGCTGGGCTAAGCCCGGTTCTTCGGGCAATGTCAGCTCTCCCAATGGGACCATGCGTCTTGATTGCATTCAAGACGTGTGAGCTGTTGATGGCTCTGATAAGTTCGCGGTTGCCGGTAGGGTTTGCCATGGCTTTGACTAACTTTATTCAGTGAATAAAGTTAGTCAAAGATTATATACTCAACCAACGCTTTGTCAAGTACCTATTTAGAAAGCAGATTTGGTTATTCCCGTGGATTAAATTACCCCATCATAATTTTTGGACGGTACTGCAATGCCTCCGCCAAATGTGCGGACTGGATTTCTTCGCTCCCTGCCAAGTCTGCGATTGTGCGGGATAGCTTGAGGATGCGGTGATACGCACGCGCTGACAAATTTAGTTGACTCATTGCCGCTCGCATCAAACTCTGACCTTCAGGTTGCAACTGACAAAATTGTCTTACCTCCCCGACGCGCATATCTGCGTTACATAGTACATCGGTAGATTGGGAATTGGTAAAGCGGTTGTGTTGAATATCTCTTGCGGCCTGGACTCGTTTACGAATGGATTCGCTGGTTTCACCAATTCTATCACTGCTCAATTTTTCATAGTCCACGCGTGGGACTTCGATGTGGATATCAATACGGTCGAGTAGGGGACCTGAGATGCGCTTTTGATATTTAGTGACAACAGCAGGCGCACAAGTACATGGCTTTTGACTATCGCCATAATACCCGCATGGGCAGGGATTCATAGCTGCGATCAATTGGAAGTTAGCGGAGAAAGTTAATGAACCTTTGGCGCGGCTGATGGTGACGACTTTGTCTTCCATTGGTTGGCGCATCACTTCGAGCACGCGTGTGCCGAACTCAGGGAACTCATCGAGGAAGAGCACGCCGCGGTGGGCGAGGGAGATTTCGCCGGGTTTGGGGATGTTTCCGCCGCCGACGAGTCCCGCGTGGGAGATGGTGTGATGCGGGGATCGAAATGGACGATGTTTGATGAGCGGAGTCCCAGCAGGGAGTTGATCTGCTACAGAATAAATGCGAGTCACGTCCAACGATTCTTCGATGGACATTTCAGGGAGAATACCGGGCAATGCACGAGCTAAAAGCGTTTTGCCGCTTCCAGGGATTCCCGTCATCAGACAGTTATGTCCGCCAGCGGCTGCTACTTCAAGCGCGCGTTTGACGTGCTCCTGTCCTTTGATCTCGGAGAAATCTGTGGGGATGAAGAGGGGTTCGAGGAAACTCTCTGAGGGTTGATAAGGCTGAATGAGCTGCCGACCAGCTAAATGGTCGTAGAGATGCGCAAGCGATTTAACGGGAATAATTTCAAGGTGGGGAATCAAGGCTGCTTCGGGCGCATCCACTTCAGGAACGAACATACGCTTGTATCCATTGGCGCGGGCGGTAGCTGCCATTGGCAAAATGCCGCGCGTGTGACGGACGACACCGTCTAGTGAAAGCTCGCCAACGACGAGGCTGCCGTCAATAGCTTCGTGTGGAAGGTAGCCTGCGAGGATGATAACGCCCAGCGCGATGGGGAGATCGTAGGCTGGACCTTCTTTGCGGACAACGGCTGGCGCAAGGTTAACAACGATGCGGTGACGGGGAAAATGCAAGCCTGCATTTTTGACCGCAGTTTGCACACGTTCACGGCTTTCTTGAACGGCGGCATCGGGCAGGCCAACGATAGTGACGCCAGGTAAACCATTTGTGTAATCTACTTCCACTTCTACGATTACGCCTTCAAGTCCCACCACGGCACAGGAATATACTCGAGAGAGCATTGTGCAATTTTAGCATATCCTTTTATAAGATGTATGTTTATGGGAATGTTTGGATATAAATAAAATTTATATCCAGTTATAAATTAAAGGATGGGCTTGAATGACGTTCCGTACTTGAAGGTGAAGGTGGAAAAGAATATGCTGAAAATGCGGGCAGAGTCGTACAATATTATGGTTTCCGACAGCCCAGTGAGTAACTACTTCTGTTACTTTGACGTCCAATTTGCCTTTTGATCACAAGGAGGATACCATGGCAGTTTCACTCTTCATTGGAGTGATGGGTGGGGCAATTTTGGGCTTTGCTACCCAAAATACGCGACATTCCATTTTTACAGATGTTCATAAAAAACACCCTACCCTCTATGTTTTGGCAGGGTCGATTCTGGTATTGGGATTGCTCTTCGTTCCAATAGCAGCCTTGTACAATATGATCTTGATTGACCCTACACCGTTCTTCTGGGGTGGGTATATGGCCTGTAGCTTTTTCTTTGGCTACTTTATGGCTCACTACTCGATCTTGCAGGATACTACATTGGAGAACCACGTTTAATTGGGGATTGGTTCGTGTGATCAATTAACGGTGTGGATTTTAAAATTGGTCTGGCGTTGATTTATTTCGAATCAATGCCAGACCAATTTTTGTGTTGAACTTTTCAAGCTATGAATAAAGCTAGTTTTGACGGATATGCAGCAAGTCGGTGTTTTCCAAAGCGTGGATGAATCCCCAAAACACATCACTGGGACGATGAGGAGCTGCTTCGCGCTTGCGAACCATATAGTTGATACGCTTCATATCTACGCCGTCCACTTTTACTTTCACTACACGCCCCAACTCCCGTAGATATTTGCTCGCCAGATCAGAGACAAAAGAAACGCCAAAGCCGCCTGCAACAACCTCCACTACTGCTTCGGCGTTTCCCACTTCCAAAAAGATCTTCAGATCTTCGAGGCCGATATCGAATTTAGCGAGTTCTTCCAGCATCACCTTCCGCGTTCCAGATGTGTCTTCCCGCATGATCAATGGTTCTTGCAGGATCTCTGCGGCTTCCACAGAATGGCGTGCCGCCCATGGATGGCGAGACGGGACGATCAAGCTGATCGAGTCGCGGAAAAATTCCTGTGATTCCAAGTTATCATCGCTTACTTCTGAGCTGACAATACCCAGATGAGCTTCTCCCTCCAAAAGCCATGAAATCGCAGACTTTGGTCTGCATGCCATAATATGTGCCTGGATCGTGGGGGAGTGTTTGCAAAAGCGTGCAAGGATGACGGGCAGGATATATTTTCCGCTGGAAGAACTGCAAGCAATTCTTAAGTCTCCAACCAATACATCCTGCAACGACGACATCATGTTCTTCATGTCGTTCGTATCATGGATGATGCGCCGAGCCCAAGGTATGAGTAATTGTCCCGCATCGGTCAACTTCAGCCCTGTATTGCTGCGAATGAACAGCTTGACTTCAAGTTCTTCTTCGAGAAGTTTTATTTGATGACTCAATGCTGGCTGGCTGAGATGGAGTTGTTTTGCCGCCTCAGTTAAGTTTGATGTTTCTGCCGCGCTTAAAAATATTTCGATCTTGCGAATGTCCATTACCATTACTCCGTCTACACCCGCATTCATTATAGGAGTGATTTGAATGGATTGCAATCCAATGATGAGTATTAATCTGGTGAAAGCTTACCAATTTCACTTTTTTTGTTTAATATTACATTGCTGGCATTAAAGAATTTTTTGGAGGAACAAAATGACGAAAAAGAAATATTCGATAAATTGGGAAGATGATCTGCCTGTTTCATTTGAAGTAAACGGTGTGCAATATGAGAATATTGAAGATGTCCCTGATGAAGAAGATAAACGAAAATTAGAAAGTATGTTGGATTCTTCTTTTGATGCTGACTTTAATGATGCAGAGTTTGAGCAGTTAAGGAAGGATGTTGAAAAGATCAGCAACTTTCCAGTAGAGAAAGTTGTTCTTTGGATATTTTCAGGGATAGCTGCGATCATGTTATTGGTAGCGGCGATATCTTCTTTCAATGCCATCGCAAAGATCAACAGAGAAGCTAACGCTCCTGGCCGCGTAGTGGATATGATACAGAAGCGTGAATATGTCAATGAACAAGACCGAATCGTTAGTGAATATTATTATCCTGTGGTTGAGTTTGCTTCCAGTGACGGAAAGCGTCACACGGTTCAATTGACAGAAGGTAGTGAGACTCCATCCTATGAGATCGGTGATGAAGTGACTGTCTTGTACGAACCCGTGCATCCGCTGGATGCCCGTATTAAGTCATTTAGTAGTTCTGCACTACTGTGGGTGTTACCCAGTATTACAGGTGTTTTAGGGATTTGTTTTCTCATAGCTGTGCTTGTGGTATGGAAGGTGATGCTTTCGGAACCAACTGAATAGTACGAAAGATTTATCTACAACTAAATGTCTCTGCACTATAATCCGCCGCATGGAAAATCAAAAACAAACTTTCTGGACTCGCGACTCATCCATTCTGCTTGGCGGATTTTTTGTCACCATTATTCTTATCCTTTATATCTGGTGGCCGCTGGCAGAAGAGGTGCTTTCTTATGTTGATTGGAATGGCCCGTGGTGGTTGTACATGGACTGGTTACTCCTCGGTGTTTTCCTGTTCATGTCCATTACGATCGTGGCGCGCGCAAATCTCAAAACAGATGTGCTTATTGTTTTCGTTGGCATCTGCGGCGGATTAGCTATTGAATCGTGGGGCACACAAACGAATCTCTGGCATTACTACACTGCTGAACGCCCGCCTTTATGGATCATTCCCGCCTGGCCGATCGCGAGTTTATCCATAGATCGGATTACAAGGCTTCTAAACTGGGCGATTGACCAAGTGACCAAGCGAACCAAGTCAACTGTTCGCTTTTCTCTGTTCACTGCTCTTTACTGGCTGACTTTCGCATCTTTCTTGATCCTTATGCTGGTCTTCGTTTCCCCAACATTTGACAAGTCCTATACATGGCTCGCGTTGATCTTGTGCATTTTGCTCATCTTCACTCCAACAGATTATCGCTTTGCATTGCTAACATTTATTGCAGGAGCAGGACTGGGGTATTTTCTTGAGCTATGGGGAACCACCCGCGAATGTTGGATATATTACACATTGCAAAAGCCGCCTTTGTTTGCTGTCCTTGCACATGGTATGGCTGCTGTTGCTTTTTGGCGGACGGGGTTGCTAGTGAAGATGATGTTGGGGAAGGTAGTAAAAAGAAGGCAGTGGGTAGTT
Organism: Anaerolineales bacterium; assembly: GCA_046328875.1. Classification (GTDB taxonomy): domain Bacteria; phylum Chloroflexota; class Anaerolineae; order Anaerolineales; family Villigracilaceae; genus Villigracilis. The sequence goes on from JAXLVS010000001.1 coordinate 401,789, forward strand.
AGTAGTGAATAGTAGTAAGTGGAAAATGGGCGACATCCGCAAGATGAAATTTCATCTTGCGGATTTTTTGTTTTAAACCTCAAAGGAATAAACAACTCCGTGGGATGGAATAGTCGTGACGGGGAAGTAATGTTTCTCGAAATAGAATCAATAGTCAGAGGGAAATGAGGCGTAGGCGTGATACTTATCACCTTGACATTCAAGGGAAACGTCGTAAAATGTGACTTGGTGGTCATGTGACCAGTAGGTCACGTGACTTGGAGGTCACATAATGCCAAAACAGACATTTTTAAATTTGCCTGAAGAAAAACGCGAAATGATCGTCAATGCTGCGGTGGAGGAGTTTGCAGGATATGGCTTTGAATCCGCGTCTATCAATCGTATTGTCGCTGGTAGCGGTATTTCAAAAGGCAGCTTCTACCAGTACTTTGAAGATAAGGCAGATGTATTCAGGCATTTAGTTGATGTGCTTGCAAATGAAAAAGCCATTTTCTTCAAAGACAAGCACCCGCCCAGCCAGGGTCAAAGTGTATTTGATTATTTTCGTTGGCTTACAAAGGTAGGCATGGAATTTAATTCGGCAAATCCACGAATGGCACAAGCTGTCACCCGAGTTCTATTTGTGGAAGGTTTGTATTATGGCAAGCTTTTTGCCGAATATCACGAGCTGACGAAAGGTACGTTGACTAAGATGATCAAACAAGCCATGGACCTTGGCGAAGTTGACCCAAGCATTGACCTTGAACTGGCTGTGATGGTCATGGAAATTTGGACGAATGCAATCACTACTTACATTCTGAACGAAGGTATGAAGCAGAAAGATATTATGAAGTGGGTGCGCTCAGCGAAGGTACAGGAAACGATTGATAAGTTGTTATATGTAATGGAATATGGTTTGCGTAAAACAGAATCAAAGTTTGTAACAAGTACTTAATGGAAAGGAAGTAAGGATGAATCTATATTTACGTCTTGCATGGAGAAATATCTGGAGGCATCGCCGCCGCACTGTGATCATTGTGTTGGCGATGGCGCTCTCCCTTGGCATGATGATGTTCTACGATGGTTTGATGGATGGTTTTAATGATGCCATCGCTGGGAATGCGGTACGTGTGCTTGGAGGTAATGTTCAGGTACATGCCGAAGGCTATCGTGAAAAGGTGGAGAGTAACCCGCTTCTTCCCTTGGACGATGACACGGCTATTATCAAAGCTGCATTGGCCCAGCCTGATGTAATTGCTGCGGCCCGCCGCATTCAAACAGGTGGACTGGTCAGCAATAGTGAAGGTGCGTTTTCGCTCAACATTATCGGCATTGAGCCCGAGGCCGAAGCGCCTGTCAGTTTGATCGCAGAACATATTGTGGATGGACGTTATCTTGAAGCCGCTGATGAAGATGTGATTCTCATCGGCAAAGGACTGGCAGATGCCTTGGCTATGAATGTTGGCGACCGCATTACGATGGTTGGCAGTGATGTTCACAAGCAGAACCGTCAGCGCACCATGACCGTCATCGGGATTTATGATATTGGTATTCCCAGCATGGAAAAGGGAACGCTATACATTTCACTGGCCGAAGCTCAAAGCCTTTTTAATCTTCCTGGTAAATCTACGGAAGTGCAGATCACATTGAAGAAGGTTGGTAAGGAATCTGCAATAGTAGCTGCGCTTTCATCTGCACTACCAGGATATGAAGTGGAATCTTGGGCGAATAACTATCCTGAGCTTGGAAATGCGGTTGGTCGAAAAAATATCGTAATGGATATTTTCAGCGTCATCATCGTTATGATCGCTGGTATCGGCATCCTGAACCTGCTCTTGATGGCTATCTATGAACGGACTCGTGAAATTGGTCTGCTTGGCGCTATGGGACTTAAACCTAGTCAGATCGCTACGACCTTTATTCTTGAAGGCATTTTGATCGGTTTAGTGGGTGTCTTCGCTGGCATAGCAATGGGATTGGCAATCAATCTCAGCCTTATGCAAGTAGGCATGGACTACAGTCAGTTTGCAGGTATTACAGATTACATGGCATTGATCAGCGGAAGAATTTATCCCACGCTGGGAGTCAATAAGTTATTTATGCGCGCCATGATCATGCTTGTTATTGCAGCACTGGCCGCGCTCATCCCAGCCATGATCGCATCAAGGCGCGAGCCGTCTGAAGCTCTGCATCACGTATAACATGCTCTGGCTACCGTCCTGGCGCTTGAGCAAGAGAGAATATAAATATGACACAAGCATTCAAATTAGCTTTTCGCAATCTGGGACGTAACAAATCCCGTTCCCTGCTCTCTGCATTAGCAGTGGGTGTTGGGATGGCTTTGTTGCTTCTCATGGTTTCGGTACTTGAAGGTGAAATGTCCGGTGCGTTGCAAAACACCATACGCCTTCAAAGTGGACACCTGCAGATCAGACCCGTATCCTACGAAGAAGGCAAGATCAGCCTAAAGTGGGAAGATTTGATCGCAGACCCAGAGAAAATGGCAGAACAGGTCAAGTCGTTGCCACAAGTCGTGCTGGCAACACCGCGTTTGATCGCCAGCAGCATCCTCACGGTTAGCAATGAATCGAAGGGTGTACAGATCCTCGGCATTGACCCTGAATCTGCTGCCAACCAGCCCTTCCGCGATGGAATGATCGCTGGAGAATTCATTAAAGCGGATGATCGTGAAGGCATTCTGATCGGCAACATCCTTTCTGAAAAGTTGCAGTTGAAGGTTGGTGATCAGGTTAACTTGTTGGTTACCACGTCCAATGGTGATGTGAATGAACAGTTGTTTACCATTCGCGGCATCTTTACAACAAGAACGCCTGGTTATGATGAGAGCACGATCTTCATGCCGCTTGCAAAAGCACAGGCTATTACAGCAACTGAAAACCATGCCAGCACCATCTTTGTGATGTTAAAAAATAGTGAAGATGCTGACGCGGTTGCGCAGGCGATCCACTCAAATGACTTCAAAGTCCTCACATGGCGTGATCAAAATGTGTTCATTACCCAATTTGAGGATTATGCCAATGCGTTCTTTGTCATCTTCTATCTCATCGTTTTGGGAATTACCGCAACCGTAGTGACGAACACTTTGGTAATGGCCGTCTTTGAACGGACACGTGAGATCGGCATCCTCTCAGCGATTGGTATGAAAAGCCGTGGCATCATGGCGCAATTCCTGGCTGAAGCTGCGTTACTCGCTACAGGCGGCGTAATCGGTGGATTGATCATCGGCGGTGCCCTTGTTGCTTATTACACAGTATATGGAATTTACATCGGCGATTATGGTATCACTGGTGTCCTTTTTGAAGATCGTATCTATGCCCATCTCACGATGGGGAACACAATTAACCTAACAATCCTTACCTATATTATTACCCTTGTAGCTTCACTTTACCCTGCCCGCTTGGCAGCGCGTATGGAACCCGTTGAAGCATTACATGGAGCAGGAGACTAAAATGGAAGTTACAAAAGTGACCCAAGCAACACGTGTATTCAAGATCGGTGAAGTAGAGACCAAGGCTCTGCGTGGAGTGGATCTGTCTATTGGAGACGGTGAATTTACAGCATTGGTCGGTCCATCAGGTTCAGGCAAAACTACATTGCTTCAACTCATCGGCCTATTAGACCAGCCAACATCTGGCAATGTCGCAATCAACGGACAGGATGCCACAAAACTGAATCGCAATCAGCGTGCAGATTTACGCAAGAACGCCATCGGCTTTGTCTTTCAGTTCTTTGCGCTCATCCCAACATTGACCGCTTATGAAAATGTTGAAATGCCGCTTTTATTGAACGGCACAAAACCTGCTGAACGCAAAGCTCGTACCAATCAGATGTTGGAAGCAGTTGGGCTTGCTGACCGTGCACATCATCGCCCCGATCAACTCTCTGGTGGACAGCAACAACGCGTCGCTGTTGCGCGAGCGCTTGCGACCAACCCCAAGCTGATTCTCGCTGATGAACCCACCGCCAACCTCGATACTGAGAATGGCAAACAGGTGATGGACATCATGCAGAGACTCAATAAAGAAACAGGCGTTACCTTTGTGTTTGCCACGCACGACCCGCGCGTAATCCACTATGCGAGGCGAGTGGTTACCCTTGAAGATGGCCTTATAGTGAAGGATGCTGCCCAATAAGGGCAAAAACCAATCCTTGAAAATACCTGTGCAAAACCTGTGCATTCTGATACAATTTACCAATATTCAGCAACACAGTTTTTGGAGATTATCGAATGAAAAAAGTTTTTTGGATAGTAATTAGTATTTTGGCTCTTTCGTTAGCCGCATGTGGGCAAGCTGCTTCTACTGAAGCGGTTCCAACAGTTTCACTGGATGCCGCTCAACCCTCATCCAGCGGAAGCAGCAGTAGTGGAGATTCTGTTTCAGCATCTGCGCTCATTGTCCCTGTGTCTGATGCGCAGCTTTCATTTACCAGCGTAGGCCGAGTCACATCGGTCAATGTGCAGGTTGGGGATAAGGTTGAAGCGGGACAAACCCTTGTAGAATTGGACACTACACTTCTTGAAGCAAAAGTCAGAGAAGCAGAAGCCAATCTTGCATTTGCAGAGACCGACCTTAAGTATCTAATTCGTGTGACAGGTTGTCGTGGAGAAGGTTGTACGCCCAGCCAGAAGCATATTGAAGTGGCAGAGAATGAAGTTGCTCGTGCGCAAGCATTGGTGGATTCAGCCAAGGCGACCTTGGATGCCCAATCGCATCTGATCGCGCCGTTTGCTGGTACGGTTGTGTCTGTGGATATTTCCCCCGCTGAAACAGTTACACCTGGACAGGTTGTAATTGTCATCGGCGACTTGAGCCACTTCCAAATTGAAACGACAGATTTGAGCGAACGTGATGTGCCTAACGTAAAAGTTGGGCAGGCTGTCAATGTATTCATTGACGCCTTGGGGCAGACGTTTGATGGCAAGGTTGTGGATGTTTCCCGCATTTCCTCCACTCTTGGTGGGGATGTGGTCTACAAAGTGACCATTGATTTTGGTCAACAGCCTGCAGGTTTGCTTTGGGGCATGAGCGCGGATGTTGAAATCCTCGTTGGAAATTAACGAGGAGATAAAAATGAAAAGATTGATCTGGCCAATTTTATTGACCATCATCCTGACGGCATGCGGTGGAAACCCAACTCCTGCTCCTGTCTCTCCTGCTGCAACTATGGCTGCTGAGACGGTTGTAATCTCCAACCCTGATGTTGTGGTTGCTTCTGCCAAGGTTTTTCCTGTTCAAGTTTCTGAATTGGGGTTTACCACCTCTGCGATGATCAAAGAGATTTCTGTAAGTGAAGGCGAGCAGGTAAAAGCAGGGCAACCTCTCATCCTTTTAGATACTCCCAACCTCGAGTTTGAAGTGACTGCCGCGCAACAGGATTACGCTTCCAAAAGCTTGGCTGCTGAATTACAACGGGCAGACAAGGTGAAATATGTTAATCCAGATACGGGCTATATCAGATGGTACAGCCTTCCGCGGGAAGTGTATCTAAAAGCGTTGGCAAAAGCCGACCAAGCAAAAGCTGTATGGGATTCTGCATCTGCCAACCTTGCACAGAGCACGTTGCTTGCACCTTTTGATGGAACTGTGGTTGATATTCAGGTTATTCCTGGGGAAACCGTGCAGACCAGCCAAACTGTGCTTACCCTTGCGGATTTAGATCACTTGCAAATTAAGACCACAGACTTGAGCGAGCGTGATGTTACTCGTGTGAAACTCGGCCAGCCTGTGGATGTGTACATCGAAGCATTAGGGGTGACGGTGGAAGGTAAGGTGATCCGAATTTCACCCATTGCTGAAACCGTGGGCGGGGATATCGTCTTCCCTGTTACGATTGAGCTTAGTAAAGAGCCTGAAGGTCTCTTGTGGGGGATGACGGCGGAAGTGCAGATCAAAACCAAGTAATAAAAAAGGCGGCTGAGAAATCAGCCGCCTTTTTTATTGCATTCCAAATAACTAGTAAGTTCTCATATCAGGGTCAAGGCGGAGGGCGGCACTATTCAATGCGCCTAGAACTTCAACAGTGCCCTTTGTGCTCACTCTCAGTCCGCGCAGTTGACCATCGTTCAGTACAACCCAGCCTGAAACCCATTGCTCATCGTTCCCTGTTTCTTCCAGGCGATATAAGCCCGCATCCCCTGCTGCCCTTGCGGCTTGAAAAGTAAAAGTCTCGCCATTCGCGAGTGTTACCTTTCCGCTGGCGGAATCGACCGTGAGTTGTGCTTGTACATTTGAGCCTTCACTGCTTAAGTCCAACGTTCCTGCAGATAGGTCAACGTTTTCATCCCCTGTTTGGCCGTGGAACCATTGTGATAGGGTGTTCCCGTCACAAACATACACCATGACCTCACTGCCATTGCTGGCGATGCCAATAAATGTCTCTGTCCCTTCTATGCTTCCAACCCAAACACCAGTAACTCCATCAGAGGATGGCGAAGCGCCGCACGCGCTTAGTATCATGCTTGAAATTACCAAGAATAGAAACAGCCATTTATGTAACCTCGCAAATTTAAATACATTTGAATTAAACATGAAATTATCTCCTTGTATCAAATTTCTATGGTTATGGAATTATTGAGCTGAAAAATCCTCAAATTGAATTCCGCCTACCGAACTATTCAAAAGGCTAAAGACCCCTTCCGGACTGTCGCGAAAGATCCAAGCATGCAGCATCCAAGGACTTTCCTGCCAAAATTTTCCTCCAGCAGATTTGCAGAACGTCTCATCATAAATATTGGTAGTTCCGTCATTCCAGATGCAAATGCCTGGAGGGGCGTATTCATGAAAATGCCATGCTGCAATGGGCGAAAAATAAGGAGGAGGTGTTTCATCTCCTAATCTTTTCGGCAGCAGCCAACCTACCCCCACTAGTTCAAAGCTCCAGTCAGGTTTATGTTCATATAACAAAAAGGTAGGATGGGTGAGGTCAAATACGCCTTCGTCTAGTATTTTTCTGTTAATAAAGTGAGCTCCTTCTTTCGGGCGACTGGGACCTTCTTGTAAATAGCCATCAGCCATTGCCAGGTTAACATCACTGTATTTTGCTGTGGCTGCTTTTACTTCACCCAGCATGTTATTGATTTCCTGCAATTGACTCCAACTTACTTTAATTTCATTCCCGTGAGTATGCGTTATCTCTCCGTTAGTTCCAGCTTCTGTATGACTGTGGCTGTGATCAGCCAGAGGAGTGGCGGTGACTTGGCTGATACCAAATGTCGCAGCGATGGAAATTATGATTAGCGCAGCGCCGCTCTTCCACTCAAAGGTCGCGGAGCGTGAGGCGAAGCACGTCAACAAGCCTGCTGCTATGATGGATAATCCGACCACAATAAAAAGCATGTGGCCAGGGTTGGATTGTGTCAGCCCATGTCCTTCCAGCGATACTATTTTGTCCAGAAGAGGGAATAGAGATTCTGAGAGAAAACCGATCAACTCTATGAGTGCCCCAACCGTGATGGCAGTAATGCCATAAACGAGTAATTGATTTCGATTCATCTTTTCACTTATTGATATCCTTGCCTGCCAAAATATTTTGAAGAACAGCCAGCAATCCTTCCCATCCTACCTCTTTACCTACATACGCGTCACAACCTGAGTTAAAGCCGCGTTCCCTTGAATGCGGATCGTTGTGGATGGATAGCAACACGACAAGCGAGGGAGTTGGCATGGCCTTTAACTGGCGCGTAACAGAAAAACCATCCATGTCTGGTAACTCAATATCGAGCAGCACAAGGTCTGGCCTGAGTTTGACCGTCTGTTGGATCGCATCCGAACCAGTGGATGCATCGCCAACGACGGCCAAACCAGGTTCATTTTGTAGAAGCCAACTCAGACTCTCACGCACAGCTGGCGCATCGTCTACGATCAAGATGCGATATACATCCCGCGAGGAATCGGCAGAGACCATTGGTTTTTCCTCAACTAGTAGACGGTTCCATATTCAACAACAATGTTACGGATGGAATGCGCCAATAACCATTTGTGATGCGGCAGAGGCAGGGTCCCCTTCGCCCCACGCAAGGAAGAGCGTATCGGAAGAAGCAACAGCAGCAAGGTTGAAATTGGATTGAGTTGCATCCAGATTGAATCCGCTTGCGGGTGTATCCAATGCCCATGTGCCAGTTTGAGGGTCAGAAGCGAGATGCCTCAATTGAATTTCAAACTTTCCAGTGCCGTCATCTTCCAACCATGTCACATACGGAACATTTCCAATGAAAACGATAATGGGTGTCTTCGCATCATGGTTTGGGTCTATGTTGAGGCTTCCACCAACCTGCAGGAAACTGTTGCGCGTGCTTGTATCGAGCCTTGAAACAAAGATCTGCCATTTTCCATTTTGACCGATCTCAGGCCAGACAATCCATGGGACGGTGCTTTCACCTGCGACGACACTACCAGCCGTCATGGATGCATCTTTTGCGTCATTCAAAGGATTGATATTCAAAGCACAAGCCGCTTCATCCTCACCGCAAGCTGGTACATTTATCCATTTGAATCCGCCTGGGCTATTGGCATCTGCGACGCCGCGTGCAGTAAAGATTCGGCTGGGTTTATCTCTGCCGCCTTCCTGCCAGGTGACCCACGGCACAGAGTTGGCTGTTTCAGCAAACACCCCAGTCGGATGAGCAGATATGCGGAAGCGGTCTACATTCAAGGTCTGCTCACCGTCTTCTTTTATCTGGCCAACAGTTTCCCAACGGAAACCGCCGATCACAGCTGTGTCACCAGAATCATCTTTCACACCTTTGGCAACAAAAATTTGCACGGAAGATGGGTTTGCATTTGAAACTTCTTCCCATGCTACCCACGGAACGGGAGGTGCTCCAAGCTCTGTAGAGCCTGAGAAGATGAATGGGTGAGTTGCGGCTCTCTTGGTATTGATATTCAGCGTGGCTTCACCACCTCCTCGATCTTGCCCAGCTTGTTGCCATAAGCCAGTGTCCACGCTAAAACGACTCGCAAAAACTTGCGCAACATTGCCGAAGCCAGGGCTTGGCTCAGACCATGCAACCCAAGGGACGGCGCGATTCTCGCCAGCAACAGTAATGGATGGAGAATCAGCGAGTACATTGGTATGGATATTCAAAGAAGCGCCGAGCGGTTGAAATGCATCTGTAGCTAGTTGACTCACAAAAACCTGCCGAACGCCTCCAGAGGAATTTTCTGCCCAGGCGGTTAACAGCCCGTTTGTTGCGGTTAAAGTAAGCGATGGACTTTGTGCTGCTTGCGTTGCGTCACGATTGATCGTGCCAATTACCGTAAAGGCGGGTCCTGTTGTCGCAACAGGCTGTGTGGCAACTGCCGCCTCCGTTGCTGCTGGTTGCGTAGCTGTTGCAGCGGAACCGCCACATGCTGAAAGGATTAAACTTGTTAGAAGCAGAACAATGAAAACCCGTGTTTTCATGGAATTACTTGTCATTTTTACTCTCCAGTTTTCCCCAAATAAAAGATTTTTTATTCGGGGAAAATGATTTTGATTGGAAAGAGATGTTGTATTACAAAAGACGGCATCTCTTTCTGAAGTTAGAAGAGCTCAACACCTATGAGAGTTATCACTAGCGTCACTTCAACCTGTTGGCTGGGATCCCCAATTGTGACTTTGATGGTGTCGTTATCCACTCTAAGTGGGGCGCTGTTAACTGGTGTGACAAATGCGATCTGTCCCTTGTATTGCACTGTTGATGCGAATGAACCATCTGGGTCTATCACTGCGCCAACAACAATATCCTGACCGCCATAATTTGCGACACCTCGATAGAGTCCCGCAGGTCCGCCTGCGGGAACAAGGGCGCCCTTAAACGTCCATACTTTTCCAGCAACACCGGTAATGTTGCCCGTGAATTCTCCATTGCCAACCTTGCCTTGGAATTGAACGCCATCTGGGCTTGTGCCTTGCACAGAACCATCTGCAGCGACATCACCAGAATACCAACGGGCAGCTGCCAAGTTGAAGGAATCATCTAAACTGCAAATGTAAACAGCGAACTTGCCATTTTCCACTACGATACCAATGCGAGCGGTGGACGGTGCATCATCAATATGAGCAATATAGGATTCAGCGCCTGTTGCTGTGCTGGCGGCGCCTCCGCCACATGCAGTAAGGATGCTTAGTGAAAGTATCACTACGATGCTTAATAGATACTGTTGAATTGTTAGGCGTCTATTTGAATTCAAGTGTTTGTTGAATAACATGGTTTACCTCTTTACCATTAATGAAAGAAATTATTTGTTATGGGTTGATCGGTGTTGTAGTGGCATCAATTGAGATAAGGAATTGCACAAGCGCAGCTTGGTTTGCAGGATCATCCAACACTCCAGCAGCGCCGCCTGCATCGCGATGAGTTTGATTCTCAAGTACACACGCAAGAGTAGGACACGAGCCGTTATGGAGATATGGTGGGAAGGCCGAAATACTTAACAGGGATGGTGGATTGAAACCCAATTGTCCGAGAGCGGTTAAGTTATTGGCATTCTTTTCGATGGAGGCAGCTGGGTCAAATGTGCCTATCTGTTGCAGGAAGCGAGAGAGTTGACCAACTGGCGGTTCAGGTGCTGTACCAACGGTTATTGTTTCAGGGAAGGGAGATACGCGTGCGTAATCCACTTGCGGTGTTGACCACTTTGGTCCGCCGTGGCAGGCTTGGCAGTTCGCTTGCGTGAAGAGCTGCTGGCCCAACGCGATCTGTTTTCCTACATCACTATTCGGATCAACGCCACGATATTGCGAGACGGGGGAGGGGACTCGGAATTGAGTCCAAGCTACGATCGCATCCCATGCGCCGAATCCTCCGATGTGAAGCTGAACTCTGCCTGCGTTGGGAGGGTCAAAGGCTTTGACATTGGGGTCAGGGTCTGAAGTGCCTTGCAGAACGATCAAACCTTTTCCACCAGAAACGCCGCGTATGTTCAATTCAAAATCTTCCAGTTCATCGAACACAGCAGAATAGTTAAGTACACGCTGGTTGCCAGTTTGATTTTGCAGGCTGAATGTTCCGTTAAGTGGAATGCTCTTGCGTGGTCCAGAAGCAAAAGCCCAGACTACACCATCACTCAACCCATCAGGATGACAACTTGCACAGGCCTGCCAGCCATCGCTCGACATGCGTTCAGCAACGCCTTCGTCAAATGTGCCGCGCGAAGAATGGAATAACTCATTGCCCGCAAGAAATTTTGCAGCGTCAGAGCCAGGAGCGGGTAAATCTGCTGATTGAACACGAGCAAGCTCGGCTTCGGGCGAAGCGGTCAGGTCAATTACGGAAACATCTTTTGAGATGAAGTTATACACATAGGCGCGCGTATCTGCATTGTTGATTACGATTCCGCGCGGGTTCTTGTGTACATCAATTGTTTGCACGCGAGTCGTATCGCCATCGGCTGGCAAAGTAACAACCGATGGGACGCCGTTGTCATTGAGCGTGATCTTTACCAATACATCGCTTGCTGCGGAAACAACATAGCCTTCATTCGCAGCATGTTTGAATGCCACTGCCCAAGGATTGGCAACGAACAACTTTGGCGTAAAGGTTTGTGCTTTTACGGCGGCATGTAAATTGATCGTTCCGCCTGATAACTCGGATTTCGCAGCAACATCAAAAACGGACAGAAATGCCTGTGTATCCACATTGAATTTGACAGGCCCTTCAGGGGACGCTGCAACATTTGGCAGATATCCGCGTCCGTTCTTTAGAACAATGGATTGCAATTGATTTGGGTATGCAAAGGTGGGATCTTTATCGGTTCCACCAAATGCTGTGCGGTCCGCGGTGAAGCCAGTATCGTGAGCTGCTAATGTGATCACCCCTTGAATTTGTGCATCATCCGTTGTAGAGATGACAAACACTTTGCCTTCACTGCCCTGATCTTGGCCAGCTCCACCGGAAGCTGTGGGCTGAGAAAGGAATTGGGTAACGTACACGAATTGTTGCCCTGTTCCTCCATTATTGTTCGTGATCGCTACGCCTCGTGGTTGAACGCCGGGAATTGCGATCGTACCGACAACAGAATTGCTCGCAGTATCAATAATAGAAACACTGTTTGAAGCAGAGTTCGCCACATACGCACGGGATGCGTCTGGCGTAAGGGCAATGCCGTATGGTTCAGCGCCAACTTTGATGTCTGTTAATTTCGCTTGTGTGCCAAGGTCAATCACAGAGACGGTTCCGCTGACTTGATTGGTCACATAAGCAAACGCTTTGTTGGGGGTAATGGCGACTGAGCGCGGCTCATCGCCAGTTTGTATCTCTGTCAGTTTTGCATTAGCATCCCCCGCTACATTGATCAACGAAACGCTGCCGTTCAATGTGTTTGCAACGACCACAAGAGAATCATCGTCACTAATGGCAATTGGGCTGGAGTAACTGGGGTTTTTCGCAATCGTCGCCGCTGTTTCCGGCGGCGGAGTCGTAGTCGGTTGGGCGCCGCCACCGCACGAACTCAAGAAGGTTAACAAAAGGACAATACCGATTCGGGAAAACAAATTTAAATTTCTGGAAGGCATATCATTTTCTCCTTTATCTCACAATGGAGATTCAAAACTAATAAAACGAATGACGCCTATTCGCTGAAAATGCTGGCGTTTCATTCGCTCTTTAGAACGTTTTCATCATAGTGGAATCCTTCTCTTGTTCACACCGCCCGGGGATATAAAATGAATAGAAAAAGGTTAGCCATCACGGCTAACCAAAGTTAGTACTCATAAATAACAAAAGTCAGTTGTAATTATTTGGTTTTCGCCAGTCCATGTTCAACGGCGTATAGTGCCGCTTGCGTACGGTCTGCTACTCCAAGCTTATCAAAGACAGTGCTGACATATCCTTTTACTGTCCCTTCTGTCAGGTGCAATGCAAGGGCGATCTCTTTATTGCTTTTTCCTTCCGCGATCAATTGCAGAATGTCAAACTCTCGTGCTGTGAGAAGGGTATGAGCAGCAACTTCTCCACCAGAGATCTGCCGCATTAAATATTTTTGTGCTTCCGGGTGTAACGCAGGTTTTCCCTCCGCTGCAGAACGGATAGCATCTAGTAATTCTGTCTTGAGCACATCCTTGAGAAGATAGCCGATTGCACCCGCTTGAATTGCGTCACGCACATGTTGATCATCTGAGAAAGTTGTCAGCACCAGCACGCGAGTGGATGGGCTCTCAGACAGCACGAGCCGTGTTGTTTCTATTCCATCCAATCCGGGCATCACAAGGTCCATCAGAACTAAGTCAGGCTTATGAAGTTTGGTTAAGGCCAAGGCACTTTCACTGTCTCCGGCCATTCCAACAACTGCAAAATCAGGCTCTTCGCTTAATAAGATGTGTAAACCTTCTCGCACGATCTCATGATCGTCCACGATTAGGACGCGAATTGGTTTCATAGACGAGTCTCCTTGAGTGGAATAAGCACCTCGATACTGGTGCCCTTTGTCAGCGCGGAAATGACGCGCAATGTGCCTCCTAATGCTTCGGCACGTTCACGCATCGTCTTCATTCCAAGTCCGCTTCCTTGAAGTCCATTGCTTGTTCCTGTAGATTCAGGCGTAAACCCTATTCCATCATCTGTGACAGAGAAGCAAAGTCTGTTTGGAAAACCGCCCTTGATCTGAATAAAAACTTGATGCGCGTGCGCGTATTTGGTGGCATTATTCAAGGCTTCTTGAACAATGCGATAGACGCTCTCTTCAAGCATCGGCTCTGTATTGGACCTTCGGCCTGTTTCTGAATCAAAATAGTTTGACCCAGCCTCATCCACTTCAACATTAACAGTGACGCCATCCTGTGAGAAATCTTTGGCTAGCAAACGTAATGCGCCTAATATTCCATAATGTCTAATTCTTTCTAACCCAGTCAGCGTTGCAGGTATCTCTTCACTCGGACTTAATTCAAACAGCAAAGAGCGCATTTCGCGTAACGCAGTTTGATTTAAATCCAGCAAACGTTCCACCCGTCTCTCTCCTTCAAGTGGATCACGTCGCCATGCGGGCGCAACCGACTGCGCAATCAAGGTCGTGCTAAAAATTAACTGGGTAACTGAATCATGTAATTCGCGTGCCAATCTCTGGCGCTCACGTAACACAGCAAGCTGCTGTTCTCGTTCATGCAAAAGGGATTGTTGCGTGCGGTGGTCAATTGCAATTGCTAATTGCGCGGCCACAGTACGATATGGCCCCAGGCTTTCTTCCTTCCATTTGTGAACGCCATGATGACTCAATACCACCAATCCAATGCGCTGACCTCTCACCATTAAAGGAATCATCGCCAGCGCCCAACGCCCAGACTCTTCCTGTAACTCACGCAGAGAAGAGGAAACACGCGGGTCGGTTCGTACGTCAGCAATAGCAATTGTTTGGCCTGTATCAAGTATGGGGTCTAGTTGGTCATAAAAATAAGGCAACCGTTCTTCAAAAAGTTTTTGTCCATCTTGCGGAGACCAACGACCACGCACTACAACGGCGGTCCGCTGCCCGTTTTCATTGAAATCATAGAGACAGATATTGCAAACATATTGACCGCCCGCTGCTACTTGACCGAGATAAGCTTCGATCACCCCATCAACATGATCAGATAGTCCGATGCGTTGGCTGGTTTCATAAAGTAAACGCATTTCATCAAGGGCATTCTGATTCGCTTTGAACAGATTCGCGTTATGAATGGCAACCGCCGCATACTGGGCAAATAATTCCAATGTTTCAGCGTCTTGATTGTCAAACCGATTGGGCGCCTCAACTCCGATCCCGAAAAAACCTATCATCTTCTCACCCCAACGGATCGGAACACCGATTACGGAGTGAGTCGCAAATTCAGGTGTGGTGGGCTTTTCAAGATCACCATATTGATTCATTTGCACAGTCCGCCCATCGCGTAGCACAGTTCCAGCCAACCCGAAGCCCAATGCCATTTCCGCACCTAATTCTTCCTCAGGCATGTTATAGACAGCAACAGTGCGGATCACAGGTTCACCATTACGCTCTATTACTAAACCGATCGTTCCATGTGTCGCTTCGATTAGGGTGATCGCGCTATCAAGGATATTCGATAGTAATGGGTCCAATGCCAGTCCACTGCTAATAGATGCCATAACGCGCTGAAGAATATCAGCACGACGTGTGACATCGGCAAGGTTTTGATCAGGAATGGGGGACTGTTGAAGGTTGACTTTCAAGTGGTTTTACTCAATAACAATAAAAGCTAACAGTAATATTAAGATTATATACCAAACATATCAAAGTAGTACCTATGTCTATGAAGGAGCGCTGGGGAGGTGGCCGAAATCTTTAAATCACCAAAGAAGTACAATTAGAGAAACCTAACATGCCTATTCTATACAGGAGACTCACATGACCACTATCACTGTCATTGGCGCAGGCAGCGCTTCGTTTGGAGAGAATACTCTTTCTGCCTTGCTTCGTTCCAAAAAACTACAGGGCTCCACCCTTCGCCTTGTAGACCGCAATGCGCAAAGCCTTGATATTGTCCAAAGACTTGCAAATCGACTGAATAAAGAATGGGATTCTAAATTCACTGTTACTGCCCACACTCATCATAAAGACGCACTTGAAGGAACAAACTTCGTTGTTTCAGCCATTGAAGTAGGTCCTCGTGAAGAATTGTGGAAGTCAGATTTTGAAATCCCCATCAAATATGGTGTGCGCCAGCCTTATGCAGAAAATGGCGGACCAGGTGGCTTTGCTCATGCTGCTCGTAATGTCAAACCTGTGTTGGAAATTGTCCGCGACATGGAGCAAGCTTGCCCTGAAGCCTGGTTCATTAATTTCACCAACCCCATGGTGCGGATCTGCGATCTGGTCAACCGTTACAGCAAAATAAAAGCAGTTGGGCTTTGCCATCAAATTTATGCTGGTTATGGCATGGTAGGTGTTGCCTTAGCTAAAGAACTTGGCATTCAAGTTCCCGATGGTCTTGAAGGAATGCATGCCGATGTAATGCAGCATCCGCTTCAGCATATCGTAAGAGACCAAGCTGTACCGCTGCTGGATATCCGCGCCGCTGGAACAAATCACTTTTCATGGATTCTGTCCGTGCACGACAAGCGAACAGGTGAGGACTTATATCCACTACTGCGAAAACGATTCTTTGAACTCGACGAAAAATTTGAACCACTTACGCGCCGCGTCTTTCATGACTTTGGCCTGTTCCCGGTTCCTGGAGATACCCATCTCTGTGAGTATCTCCCATGGATGAGCGACCCAATTACCAAACCATGGGATAAGTTCAATATCCGCTTGTATGATTGGGAAGTAATGGCTGCGCTGCGTGATTTCAGTTTAGATCGATTAAATGAAATGGCAGCTGGTTCTCTTCCCGTCGATAGCTTGTTGGATACTGACTCCGAAGGCGCATTGGAAATGATCGAAAACATTGCATTTGCAGGTAGTCATTATCACCTTGCAGCAAACCTTCCCAATGTAGGGCAAATTGAAAATCTGCCGCTCGGTGCAACAGTAGAGACGCCTGTTCATGTAAATGGGGCGGGGATTTATCCAGTGCATATTGGCTCGTTGCCTGAACCTGTTGCAGAACTGTGTCGCCGTGAATTAATGGTCGCCCAACTTGGTATTGATGCTGCAGTGGAAGGAAGCTATGAAAAAGCATTGCAATGCTTGCTGCTTGATCCTGTCATTACTGATATGGAAACAGCAAAAAATATTCTTGATAATTACCTGAGTGCTTATAAGGAACATTTGCCGCAGTTTTACAAGTAGAATATTTTTTAATTAAAAATCTACCTCTGAGTTAATCAAAGACGGGCACATATGTGCCCGTCTTTGATTCTTAAAAACGTTAAAGACCTTAAAAACCTTAAACAAAATTTTAGATAATCACGTTATACGTACAGACAACGCTTATGATATTTTAAGATAAATACATGCTCAAAAACCTTTACATAAATCAATAGTTGTATAAAATAAACATACAATAATGATTATTCATTCATTGTTGTATGTTGAATAAAAAATAATTTTATAAAACATGATTCTTTATAGTTGAATCATTAACTTGAAAGTGTGAAAGAAAGACAATAAAGGAAAAACCATGTACATTTGCGTATTAACAAGTACACCAGACGATGACGATATTCCTTACGATCCTTCTCCATATATGAAGGGATATCGCTGGAAGCAGCATCTGGTGCAGCCAACGGATGTAGAAAAACAAATTAAAGATTTGATCGATGAAGGTGTGGATGCATTTGTCAATTTGTGTGATGGCACTCCTGACGATGCATTGTCTGGTATTGCATTGGTCCATGCGTTGGAAAAATACAACGCTGCATTTACAGGTGCTGACTCAAAATTCTTTGACCCCACACGCGATGAAATGAAGAATGCTGCGCGCCGTGTTTCAGTTCCCACGCCGAATTGGGTCTTTGTCAATCGCGCAGAAGATGCGGAGAAAGTTGCCAAGCGTTTAAAGTTCCCCATGCTTGTCAAACCACCTCATGGATATGCCAGTGTTGGTATTCGTCGCAAATCTCGCGTGGAGAACATCGAACAGCTTCGCGAACAAATTGCAGTTGAAGTTGAGGAATTTGGACGTGCCCTCATCGAGGAATTTATCGAAGGCCGTGAATTTACCTGCTTGATCGCAGAGAACCCTGATGATGTCACGAAGCCTATCACCGTCAAGCCTGTTGAATTTATCTTCCCGAACGGTGAGTCCTTCAAACACTATGATATGAAATGGGTTGAATACGAAAAAATGTCTGTAGCGGCGGTTACTGACCCGAAGATCGAGAAAGTGCTTCGCGAGCAGACCTTGCGTGTGTTCAATGAATTAGGCGGTAATGGATATGCTCGTTGCGATTACCGTATGGATGCGAATGGCGACATTTACATGTTGGAGATCAACCCCAACTGCGGCATTTTCTATCCGCCTCATGAGCCAGGTTCAGCAGATTTCTCACTCATGAACGATAAAAATATTGACCACACCAAGTTCATGAAGTTGATTATCCGCTCAGGCCAACGTCGCCAGACTCGCATGGCTGCTGAGAAGATCATCAAGCGCCAGCGCCGCAAGCGCGTGCTCGAAGTTGAGCAGATGGCTTACACCTAAACAAAAACGGGACACATTGCTGTGTCCCGTTTTTTTACTCGTTTACAAGGCTTGCGCCTTCACTTGGCTTGCAGACGTACACTGCCGCCTCCATGTTCGACCTCTCCTTGTATGCTTCGGAAACAGCAGATACAAACTCTGTAGCATTTGCCTCGTTAACTAAGGCCACCGCACAGCCGCCAAAACCTGCGCCCGTCATACGCCCACCATAGCACCCCTTCTGTTCTCTTGCGCAATCAACCATGACATTCAGAGCATCATTCGTCACTTCAAAGTCATCACGTAGACTGTCGTGGCTGGCATTGAATAATTCTCCGAGCCTTTTCACATTTCCAGCCTTCATTACTTCTATGGCTTCCAATACACGTGCATTTTCAGTGACGATGTGCTTAGCACGTTTTGCAGCCAACTCATTCAAGCCTTCTTTGGAACTTTTATTGAATTCTTCCACACTTACATCGCGGAGTGCTTTTACTCCGAACCAGCGCGCAGCCTCTTCACATTGACTGCGCCTTTCGTTGTAGGCAGAATCCACCAACCCGCGCCTTGTGGAAGTGTCAAGAATCACCACGGAAACACCTTTTGGTAGGGGAGCATGTTGAATTTCCAGAGAGCGGCAATCTAGAAATAGTGCGTGGCCTTCTTTGCAAGCCGCACTTGCCATTTGATCCATGATGCCGCAGTTGACGCCAACCCATTCGTTCTCAGCCTTTTGCGATAACTTTGCCATTTTGGATGCATCCCAAGCGAGGCCAGAGACAGCGGCGAATGCGCGTGCAATAGCCAACTCTACTGCTGCTGAAGAGGACAAGCCTGCTCCGCGAGGGACATCACCTGTCATGACTGCATCAAATCCGCATATATTGTGACCAGCTTTGATTAACTCATAAGCAATACTCTTGGGGTATTCGATCCAGTCATTGCCTTTCGTGAGGGTATCTAATTCGAAAGCCGATTCAACTTCAAGGTCCAGAGAAAAGATGCGAACGGTTCTATCATCTCGTGGACGAAGCGCAAGCCAGACGGCGCGGTCAATAGCCATGGGCAGGACAAATCCATCGTTGTAGTCGGTATGTTCTCCGATCAAATTAACTCGCCCTGGTGCGCGGACGATGATTGTGGATTCGGAGTTAAAATAGGATGCGAAAGATTGCTTTAGATGTTGAGTGTTCATAATCGTGGTTATACCATAGCAGAGGCAATATGAGCGACCTCGAATTACTTGAAAAGTACGAGCCAGTTTTACGCTTTGCGAAGAGCGAGCGTTTCTTTCCCATGCGTGTTGAGCCGTATTTGGAATTTTGTAAAATTTTTCCGAGTGGGCCAAAGGGGGCCGTAGAAACGATTTCTCATCTTAATGAGGCACTGGTAGATCACATGGGGGAACTTCAAAGTGAGCAGTTTTATTTGCGCTTTGTGAACAATCCACTGCGAGATTTTGATGCATGGATCTGGTGGGGTGCTGCTTCTGTTTTGGGGATTGGCACTTCATGGTGGGTTGGTGGTTTGATAGGTGTGGAACTTGCAGCGATTGCCTCCTTAATTGGAGCGCTTATTATTTTCATGATCGCATCCCCAATCCGTTTGCGTATTATTCCTGCCGCATTGGCGGCATTTTTATTTATTGGTTTGGAAATTGCTCCGATATGGTTTTTTCTTCACCCCAATCGAAATGTTGGAATTGCAGTAGAGTATTTAGTTTTGTTGCCGATCTATCTGCTTGTATTGTTCTACCTTTCTGTGCGGACGATGAAATTTATTTTGGACCGTGTGATTCCAGAGAGCCCTGGCCTTGTGATGGATATGCTTTCGCTGGCAACAGAAAAGATAGCGCAAGAGGCCTATTCTCAGTATGCAAAGATTCTGGAAAAAGATCAGCAGCCTGTTTATTATGGCCGTGTAGTTCGTGAGACAGATAATGCTGGTAACCAATGGACGATTTTGCAGTATCACTTTTTCTATGCTTTCAATGACTGGCGTCTTGCAGCCAATGGGATGAATCATCATGAAGGGGATTGGGAAATGACAGCGGTATATTTGAAGAATGATGAGCCTTATGCTGTTTTATTTTCCCAGCATGGAGCAGGAAATATTGAGAAGTGGGAAACGACGAACAAGGCGTTGGATAAATTGGGGAATGAGACAACGCACCCCGTTGTTTATGTAGCGTTGGGCTCACATGCGAATTACAGTCAGCCGGAAGTGATCCGTTCACCGAGTATGTATAACCCTGGCCGTTTGCAGCGCATCCTCTTTAAAATAGATGGTTGGATCCATTACATATTTATGATCATCAACCCAAGTCAAAAAGCAAGGCAAATCGCTTTAAAAGAGCTTCAATCTAAAGGCACTAAGTTTCTTGCGGAAGATGCATTTATTTATATGCGCGATGAGGTTGACCATTATGTGGTGAGTTTGCCAATGGAAATTGCTTCTGGGGATGGGTTTCGCCTTGGCATTCAAGGGGACAATTTGCACGAGGGTGTTGTTAAGTCAAGCAGTTATCTGAAACGTGTCATGTCAGACCGGAAGACAACGCGCCCTAAGGTGAAAGAATGGAGTCGGGTGCTATTGAATCCTGAACCGGAATGGGTACAATATAAAGGATTGTGGGGCGTAAAGAGTATGTTGAAGGAGGAGTCAGGTCCGCCTGGCCCAAAATGGGATAGACCAAAGAAAGATCAATCTGGCGTACAGGAAAGAAAGCGCTGGGGCAGGCCGCTGGATTGGCTGAGAGAACTTGAGCAAGACAATCATTGATGAATCAACTCACAACAAGGAGAAGTCTGTATGTCCATATCGCAAGCTCTTGAAGTTGTCATTGGCTTAATATTTATTTATTATGTGTTGGGTTCAATAGTGTCGTTGGTCACTCAATGGATCAACGAATTTTTGGAAACACGCGGTAAGGCGTTGGAACGTTATTTGGTCAAGATCGTTGGCGATAAAAAAATTGATGATTTGATCAAACTTCCACAGTTGCAGGCTTTACGTCCCATTCGTTATAAGAATTTTTTAAGCGTTTTTGGTTCTGTCACAGAACCAAAAAAGATCGAGAAAATCCCTGTTTCCACTCTTGTGGATGCTTATTTTGACCTTGTAGGTTTGACATCGAAGGATAATCTGAATCTGATACAACTTGCTGAGTTGGTGGATAAGCTTCCTGAATCGGAAGGGAAACAGGCATTTATCCAATGGATTCAACAGGGTGTGACCAATATTGACGATCTGCGGAAACGTACCACAGCCTATTTCACCGGTATGATGGAGCAGGCTTCCGCGACATTCAAAGCCAATGCCCGCAGTTTTGTGATCATCTTATCGATCGGTGTGACCGTTCTATTCGGTACAGATAGCATTCAACTTGCCAGAACCTTGTGGACTAATGCGGAATTGCGTGCTCTTGCAGTTGCGAAAGCGGAGATAGTTGTCCAGCAGGAAGGCACAGACGCTACTATTGATGACTTGATCAAAGAGTTAGGCGATATGACCGTCAAAATTGGCTGGTGGCAGACAGAACGCCCTGCCAACGGTTCAGACGCAATGACTTGGGTTTCTTTTATCTTATTAAAAATGCTTGGTCTTGGGATAACGGCTGCGGCTGTATCACAGGGATCTTCCTTCTGGTATGACTTGTTGAAGAAGATAACATCACCAGCCACAAGCAGCAGTAGCAGTAAAAGCAGCGGCGGAGAGAGCAGCAGTTCGTCTAGTAGTAGCAGCGGATAATCTTGAATAAAAAAAGTTCCGAGTTCTCAAAGAACTCGGAACTTTTTTTTTCAAAAATGAAAAGTTGAAACTGTATTATGTTTGATAGAATGTGAAAAAATAAAACTAGGAGGGAAACAGATACCATGTCCTCGAAGAAAAGAGAACTCATTAATCCTGTTCGTGTGTTTCTTGCCATTTTAATTGTGGCACTTGTTTGGTTTGTGCCAATTGCATTTCCACTGCGTGGAAAAGAAGCGGCTGAAATAAAAGAGAGTCGAGCCTTGGTATATGTGTTCGCATCAAGCGCGGATGCCTGTCCGTTTGCATGTATTAAGTGTACATCGTGGGAAGAGGGAGTATGGCCAAGAGGCTGCCTGACATGGGAATGTGATGGTGGGTGTGAAAGCGATCCGGGTGGAGGTGGGAATCAGCCGCCCACGATTTCTCAAGTGCTCACCTGTACTCAATCAGGCGTCAACGGATGGTGTATCGGTAATCTCAGCCTTGACCTGACCGCCTCCGACCCGCAAGGCTCGCAAGTAGTCATCAGTGGAGATGTAAACGGAATTGCATTTACTTGCACTGCTGGCATGACTTGCTCGGTTCCACTTCCTGAAGGCGTGGGCAGCGCTGATTACAGAGTGGATGCATCTTCCACTGGGCTATTTGCCACGGGAAACACCAGCTACCTTTTGGACACATCCACACCACAATTAAACGGTATGGTCAGCGGTGTGGATGGGGCGAATAGCTGGTACAAATCGGATGTGATTCTGACCGTAGCGGCAAGCGACGCAGTTTCAAGGATTGCTTCTGTTATTGCAAATGTAGACGGAGTAAATTCCAATTACCAATCTCCAATCACCTTATCCGACGGAATTCATACTGTTGTTCTGACAGCCGCCGACAACGCAGGGAACGTAACTCAAAACTCCCAAACTTTTAACATTGATACGGTGACACCCATTTTGAATATTTCGCTTTCAGGTTCAATGGGCTTGAATAATTGGTATATTTCCAATGTGACCGTGACACCTTCGGTAAACGATTCTGGCTCAGGGTTGGCATTATTGGAAGTGAGCGTGGACGGTTCTGCATTCACCAATTACCAATCTCCAATTATCTTTTCAGATGGCTTCCACAGCTATCAATTCCGCGCCACGGATAACGCGGGGAACATCACACAAACAGCATTGCAGCAGATCAAAGTAGATGCAACGATCCCCACGATCAGCCTGAAAATCAACGGCACACGCGGACAAAACGACTGGTATGTGTCGGATGTAAATGTGACGCCCACTGTCAGTGATGGAGGATCAGGCGTCGGGTTGTTTGAAGCGTTGGTAGACGGTGGAACGTGGATAGCCCTTAATAGTCCACTATCTTTCACCGACGGCATCCACAGCTATCAATACCGCATCACCGACAACGCAGGGAATGTCACGCTAATTCCCGTGCAGCAAATCAAAGTTGATACAGTTTTGCCTGTCATCGCCATGGATGATGAATTGAAGTTAGGCGAAACCTTGTATTACGATCTTGAAGACCCTGTGGTTCGTTCGTCGCAGATCAGTGGATTGTGGGGCAACCGTCAGGTTATCGAAGACGACACAGAGAAGTACAAAAAAGTAGCCTGGTAAGAGATCATCAGCGGGAACAAAGCAGAGGGCGAGATTCTGTGGGACGGCATCTTTGCGGATGGCGTGAAAGCCGAATCGGGTGAGTATTTCATCACCTTGAAAATCTCGGACGCGGCGGGCAACGAGTCGATACGAACTGCAATTGTGAAAGTGAATGCGTTGAGCTTCTTGCAGATCATCCCGCCTTTCACCCCGCCCGTATCCACATCTGCGCTCCCGCCTGTTCAAACAGCCCAAACAGACTCTGCCGCTGTAACAGAATTCGGCGGAACGAACAGCGGAGCCACAGGCACAGAGTCCACATCCACCACCGCAGGTGGTACAGCATCCTTTAATAGCGAAACTGACTATGTCCAAACGGGCTTCGCACAGGAAAGCCAAACTACCAACTTCCCAATTAGCACTTCCAATATTTTATGGGGAGCGGCAGCTACTGCCCTGCTGGGAGCAACTCTCGCAGACTGGCAGCGTAAGCGCGAAGAAGAGGAAGCTAAAAGACGAGCGGATGCAATGGCAGGAGAAGGAGAAGAGGGAGGCGGAGGTGGAAAGAAGACGCCCGGGCAGAGAGCCTACGAAGCGATGATGCAGCAGAAGCACATCGTGGGCGAGTCACAGGCATTGTTGAATGAGAGAGCCAGGGAAAAAGCGGAGCAAGCCGAAGTGGCGCGTCAGGCGTTGATTGCCAAGAATGAAGACCATGCGCCTGTTGATGTGGCGAAGGTCAATGCATTGGTGGAGGCTGAGATTGCCCGTGAGAAGCTGATCGCCAAGAACGAAGACCGCAGTCCGCTGGACATGGCGAAGGTCAATGCGTTGGTGCAGCAGAATGTGGATGCGACGGGGGTGGCGTCTGTGAAGGTGGGGAAGCAGGGGAGCGAAGAGCAAGCTATCAATTGGCTTTCCTCCATTCCATTGGTTGGCTCCGCAATTAATAATGTGTGGCAAGAGTCCTCACTTAAGAGTATTTGGGAAGAGAGCGCCAATAAAAGCATAATTCTTCCAGGGCTAACACCTAAAAACATTGCAACCGCAGTGTTGACGGTAGCGCTTGGTTATAACGGTATCCAATGGGTAAATAATATTGCATCCAACCCAAATATTTTCGATGATGCGACGAAAAATCTGATTACAAATTTTCAGCAATTGGAAGAAGAACATCCCCACACCGAAGAAAACTCAAAGTTTAGTTATTTCATCACCAACCCATACGAATTTGTTGACATTGGATATGATGCAGCAAAAGCATTTTTCAATTCGGCAGCAGGGTATGCGGATGCCATCTGGCAGGAAAATCCTGCGGTTCAGTCACTTGCAGATTTGGCTATATCTATCGGGGATAGTTGCTCAACCGGGTGGGGTGAAGCGTGGGATCGTCGCTGTTCGGCAGTTCCTTATTTCCTGGCGGGAATTATGGAGAACCCAGCGGATACGGCAGTTGGTGTTGCTACTTCTTTAGTTGCTGACCCAACGGTTGGGTTTATTAAATTTGCCTCTTACAACTATGAGTACAACAATCCATATCAGCCAATAGCGGACATGTATCAATCCATTCAAGAATATGGGCTGGTTGATGGTGTGGTAAATGTCATTACAGATCGAATAAATGGGACAGCAGGTTTGCTATCTGACCCAGAAGTTCAGTCGTTTGGAATACTGGCTATATTGGCGCTACTACCGTTGGCCGCAGCCCCACTGTTAGGAATTGGTGCTTCCACATTGGCAGTGATTGAGGGCGGTGCTTTGTTATTGCCGCAAGCTGCTAACCTGCTATCGCAAATTGACAAAGCATTACAAGCTGCTCCTACTCGCGAAGAAGCCATGAATGCGGTGACAAATCCGCAAATACGCAGGCAAGTAGCAGCAACGGCAGCCTTGTTGGGGTTGCTTTTTCTCGGGGGGAAGTATGAACTTGATACTTACAACAAAGTAACCACTTTCCAAGAGACACTGTCACCTTCGGCGCAGACATCGCTTTTGGAAATGTCTTATGCGAAACAAGTTGAACTATTCAATGCGGCAGAGACGTTAAAAGTCTCTCCACAAGCGTTGGATTTCTACCTGACAGAATCGGCGCGTTCCGGTTCCCCGCTGGCATGGGAATCGCTCAACACTGGATTGAAGTATTCCGAAATCTATACTCAAATTCAATCTTCAAATGCCCAGGTTGCGGTAAAAGGCTTGCCTTTTCCATCTCAGATGAAAATATTTGGCTTAGGCGAACGTCCCGTCCCGATTAAGGATATCCCAGTCCTTAGTTTAACTCCGCAAGAAATCAATGTGCTTAGAATGATAAGTACGGAGAACCCTAACGCAAACTATGCTGTATTGGGTACGTATAATGGAGGAAAAGGATATACTTATTTAGCAGGCGAAGATGGGCTTACATTTCTGAATATGCCAAACGTCTTGTTTGATTATTACAAGAACTATCCAGCGGACTTCAAGTTAGTCAACGAGCAGTTTGTTGTAGAACTTGCAGAGCAGGGCAAACCAGTTGTGTTGTCTGTCAACCTTAAGGCTATTCAAGAGATGGGCAAGCTCCCTGAAAATGAGCGCCCTACCACTTATTGGGAAGTATTTAAAATACTTAAATCGAGATATAGCTATGAATTAAGCACAGAAAAATATTTTTTTGAAGGCAATTTTTATGATGTGATCGTTCCACCGAAATAGGAAAGAAACCATGACTGAAATCCGATTTGACAATCTGGTAAATAAATACTTCAAATTCCTTGTAAAAAAACATGGATACAAAATCAATATTATTGACCCCTCCAATTACCCTAACCCGTCTACTGAAGATGGAGAGGCTGAAATTGTGTCCAAAAAGACTTTGATTTATGTCATGAAATCCCGTGGTGATTATGATTTAAGAATAGGTCCTTATGGGGAGCCAAAATTTACAAGAATGTTCCCGCTAATAATACTGGAATTGTCTGGAGCACCTTTTGATTTTGACAATTTTCCCCGCCGTGAGAATTTGAGCAAATTTGAATGGTTCCTCATGTTGCATGAGCACTTGCTCAACAAAGAGGAATTTCATCCATTCTTAGGTGGTGATTTTTCCCAGTGGTTGAACATACTAGAAGCCGATATTAAAAAGTTTAAAGAAGACTATTTTCGAGACATGAATAAAGAATTACCCCCAAATTATTTTAGAGATTTGGAAAATTATATATACATGAAAAGAATGCAGAAACAATATCCATGAGATACTGAATTTTCTTCGATATGGAATACTATGAGTGAAATAAGATTCGATAAACTCGTAAATAAACACCTTTATTTCCTTGTAAGAAAACATGGATATAAGATCAACATTATTGATCAATCCTACTACACCGATCCATCCATTGAAGATGGAGAGGCTGAAATTGTGTCCTGAAAGACCTTGATTTATGTAATGAAATCTAGAGGAGATTATGACTTAACAATAAGACCGAATGGAGAGCCTAAATTCACAGAAATGTTCCCTTTAAGAGTCCTGCGATTGCTTGGAGTGCCTTTTGATGCTTTTCCCAGGGATACTGGGTTGAGTGATTTTGAATGGTTCCTTATATTACACACGCAATTGCTCAACACATCACATTTAATACCATTTGTGGATGGAGACTTTTCACAATGGCTGAACATACTGGAATCTTATGTAGATAATTTTAAAGCGGATTATTTTAGAGAATTTAATAAAGAATTACCAATATATAAATTTAAGGAATTAGAGGAATATATATATATAAAGAGAATGCAGAATCATTATCCGTGACATGCTGAATTCTCTTTCATGTGTTTGTGAGGGAACGGAGGTAAAAAGATTTACCAGGTGCGTAGAGGTGGTACTGAAATGATCATCAACGGCGGGGTTGCCAATGGGACAGTGGTGGCGGAAGAGGAGAGCGAAGTCGTCAGCATGACAGGCGGGGAGCAGGTCTTGGCAGAGATGACGCTTCAAAGCGGCAGCGGGGAGACCTTTGCGGCGGGGAACGAGACCACGGGGACGCCGTTCGATAATCCGGGCATCCTGTGGGGAGCGGCGGCCACCGCCCTGCTGGGAGCGACTCTGGCAGACTGGCAGCGACAGCGCGAAGAGGAAGAAGCCAGCCTGTTCTGGCGGACTGTCCAGGGGAAACGAGCCGAAGCTGCTGCGCAGGCGGAAGAGGAAGGGGAATGCGAAAGCCGAAAGAAGACGCCCGGGCAGAGAGCCTACGAAGCGATGATGCAGCAGAAGCACATTGTGGGCGTGTCACAGGCATTGTTGAATGAGAAAGCCAGAGAAAAAGCGGAGCAAGCCGAAGCGGCTCGTCAGAACCTGATTGCCAAGAATGAAGACCGTGCGCCTGTTGATGTGGCGAAGGTCAATGCCTTGGTGGAAGCGCAGAAGGAAGCCGATCTGCAGGCGGGACTCATGGCGTATTATGAGGGCAGGAAGGCGGGGGAGGAGAAGAAAAATATTCCATTGGCCTGTACTGCCGATAACCCTTATGGATTGCCAGTTTATAATAAAGACCAAACAGCACTTGATTGGTTAACAGGTCTTTACCAAAATAAAGATTTGCCAGGTAATACCTTGATTGAAAGAACGAAATATATCTTGGACGCAACGCAAAATGGTTACCATGTTCATTTTGGCGGTATGCTTGCAGCAGGTGATAGTGGATTCAATCCTGTATTTCAGGATTCAGGAAAGTGGCCGAATAGCAGTAATCAGGTTGGCCATTTCTTAACAGCTGTAGATTTGTCTATATGGGCTAATGACACAAATGTTTCGCCGATTAATTCAAATATTCGCCGACAAATAGCCTTAAGCGCCATAATTGGACATGAATTGATTGGAGATAATGTTGGTACATTCACACCGGTTGTAAATGCCATTCAGGTCTTTACCGGCTTCAGTTACAATCTAGTAACATTCGGGGCCCTCAATCGATGGTTCCTGAGTGGGGAAGAAAATAATTTGCAGAAAATCATGAATATGAGGCCACAGATTTTGGGTACAACGATAACCCCATTCACAAATGGAAATTCAATAGAGGATTTGCGGCTTAGCCATCAGGGGTGGGTCGCTGGAGAACAAATAGAAAATGGTGAAATTCTTAACACCCAAGGTTTTGCTCAATGGATAGCGGATAATCTAAAGTGAATTACTCAAAAATCATCCAAAAAACTATCATTTCAATAGTCCTTGGCTCTCTTATTACTCCATGGCTATTTGTTGCATTGAATTATTTTGAGACAATAAACACTAATGGTACATATTATTCTCCAGTATCTGTGTTGGAAATGCAGTTGCTTTGTATTCCTTTGTTGGGATATCAATTCCCCTCCTATCTGACTTGTACTGTACTTTTTACAAGCTTGTTCAGACGCGGCTTTTTGAAGTCAGAAATCTATACTTATTTTATGGCAGGTATCTTGAGTTGGCTTATTAGTACGGGTTTGTTGTTTATTAGCAACATTACTTATGACTTTGATTCTTTCCTGAGTTCAATAATAACAGGGGTTCCTTCGCTTTTGATTTATTGCTTGTTATTCTTACAATATGTTCGCCAAAAATAGCAATATTAATCTCATGTATAAAACGCCTCTTCTTGTAATCTTAATACTTCCTCTTCTTTCCCTCTGGCTCTTTCCATCCGCTACCCCCGCACTAGGGACGGTATCTCTGTTGTTCACCCTCGTCCTCTCCACCTACACCATCTTCGAGAAACACAAAGAGACTGAAAACGCCCGCGCCAAAATCCTCAAAGAAGTGGGCGTGATGGTTCTCACACTCGTCGTAATCATCTTCCTCAGCGGTTTTGCCGCCATGTGGACGAATTTCTATATCAGCCTGAGCTTTAGGGCGGTTGTGGGCTTGATCGGTGCGGTAGGAATCAGTTTTGCAGTGGGGTATTTTATCCTCAAGGGGATGGGAAAATTGGCGACGTGATTCAGAATAAATCTATTTGCTAGACCATCTCGCATAGACCGCCTGTGAAAGCAGGCGGTTTGCGCTTTTCTCGCGAGTCACCAATTCACCGCTGTCAGTCTCGCCTTTGTATTTTTTCATCATCTCATCCACGGCTTGCGCCACATGGATGGCGGATGCGCGCACGGCATAGACCGTGACGATCACGAAGAGGGGATTGTTGCTTAAACAGGCGCGGCACATATCTAACAAGTTGGGCAGGGATTTGTACACTTCCCAAATCTCACCTTTGGGGCCGCGCCCGAACTTTGGCGGGTCGAGAATGATGCCGTCATATTTCACGCCGCGTTTTTCCTCGCGTTGAACGTATTTGATGGCGTCTTCCACAACCCAGCGGATGGGCTTTTCTTTTAATCCAGAGAGTTCCTGATTTTCACGCGCCCAACTTACGGACTTTTTGGATGCGTCCACGTGAGTGACAGATGCGCCAGCCGCCGCAGCAGCAAGAGATGCCAACCCCGTATAACCGAATAGGTTGAGAATGTTTGGTTGGCGGCCTGCCTTTCGGATGGAATCAGCCATAAAGTCCCAGTGAGAGGCGACTTCTGGAAACACGCCGAGGTGGCGGCCAGGTGTTGTCATCGCACTGAATTTGATTTCACTTAATTGGGAGAGCGGATAACTCATGACCCATTTATCGTCGACTCGTTTTTTGAAGTCCCAATGACCGCCGCTTTCTTCGCCTGAGGGCTGAAACACAGCGTGGGCACTATTCCACTCTGAGGCAGGTAGCGCACGACTCCACATCGCTTGCGATTCAGGACGTGAAAAAATATATTTCCCAAAGCGTTCGAGCTTTTGGCCGTCGCCTGAATCAAGTAATTCGTAATCTCGCCAGTTGCTGGCCTCGAGAAGGGTGAAGGTGGGGGAGGTTTTCATGAGTCAACAATGCCTTTGCAATATGAGAAAGCCTTTACACCACTTGATTTCTGCCCATAAAACAGTATAATATGGGAAGAAGTGGTAGAAAGTGGTAAGAGCGCCGGGATCTCCGGCGTTCATCTATTAAAAGGATAAGTAGCACAAATGTTCTTAGGCCAGTTCCAACACAATCTTGATGATAAAGGACGCTTGATGATACCAGCGCGCTTTCGTGAGATGTTGGCAACTGGAGCCTTCATTACACAAGGCTTTGATAAATGCCTCATGGTGATGACCGAGGACTATTTCAAACAGGTCTATGAACGCATTGAAGCCATGAATTTGGCCGACCCGACCGCTCGATTATTACGCCGCTTGATCCTTTCCAACGCTTATCCAATAGAAGTGGATAAGGTTGGGCGCATCCTCGTTCCGCAAAACTTGCGCGCTTTCCTCGGAATTGAGAACGGTGAGCTGATCGTAGCAGGGCAGGGCGAGTACTTTGAAGTGTGGATGCCTGCCACGTGGAATGAACAAATGACCCAGCTTCAGGATACCGAAGCCAATAACGCGCGCTTCTCCACGCTGGATCTTTCCAAAACGAAACCCGCGTCATAACCAACGTTATGGACGCTCACAAACCTGTACTTTACCAAGAGATTATACACGCTCTGCAACCCCGCAACGGCGGGCGGTATGTGGATGGCACTTTGGGCGCGGGCGGTCACGCTCGCGGGATCCTGGAGGCTTGCACGCCAGATGGGCTCTTGCTCGGTCTCGATGTAGACCCGCAGGCTTTGGCGCTCGCTCGTGAGACCTTGGCTCCTTACGAAAAGCGCATTCATCTCGTGCAAGCCTCCCACATTACCCTTGCCGAACAACTCGCTTCTTTAAAATGGGGCGCGATAGACGGCATGGTACTCGACCTCGGTGCCTCGTCCATGCAGTTCGATAACGCCGAGCGCGGTTTTTCCTTCATGCAGGATGGTCCGCTCGATATGAGATTTGGCATCAATGCCACGATGAGCGCAGAAGAAATCGTCAACACTTTTGATGAACGCGAGCTTGCCGACATCATCTTCCGCTACGGTGAAGATAGAGACTCGCGCAAGATAGCCAAAGCCATTGTGATGAACAGACCGCTTCGCACTACCCGTGAGCTGGTTGCTGTTATCGAAAAAGCATCTCCCCGCCGCGGTGACCGAGTCCACCCTGCCACGCAGACTTTTCAAGCTCTGCGCATCGCCGTCAATGAGGAATTGGCCGCAGTGGAGAAAACGCTCCCGCAGACAGTAGCAGCTCTCAGGTCAGGTGGAAGATGCGCGGTGATCTCGTTCCATTCTTTGGAAGATCGCATAGTCAAAGAATATTTTCGAGAGCAGAGCAAGGATTTGATCAATCCGCCTTACGAAAGAATTTATGAACAGGAACGTAAGGCTGTTGTGCAGTTGGTGAACAAGAAACCGATCTTGCCGACTGATGAAGAAATAAAGGATAACCCAAGAGCACGAAGCGCAAAACTTAGAGTTATTGAAAAGATATAACATAAACAGAGAGAGAAGAGCAACGTGAACATACCAAACGTAAACCACTATATTCATGCTTACAAAGTCGCTCCGTGGCGTATTCAGCGTCAATGGATCGGTTCTGCTTTGCTTGCCGTGGTTGCGCTTGCCATGGTTGCAACTCTCTATCTTATTGTCACATCCCGCGCGGCTATTGCCGGGCGCGAGATCCAAGACCTTACTTTTTCAATTACCGTCAGCCAGCAAATGAGTGGTGACTTGCAGACTCAGCTCGCTTCGTTAACTTCTGCCAGTTCCATGGAAAGCCGCGCTCTTGAACTTGGCTTTCGCCCTGAGAAACCCGAAGAAGTTGAATATTTGGTAGTACCCGGTTATACAGAACCTGAGCCGTTCATTTTAAGCACAAGCCAACATTTGCAATTAAGCGCTCTTACAATTGCACCCGAATACAACCAGTCACTATTGGATTGGATGGATGAAAAAATCTCGTCAACACGAGGCATGCAATGAGACAACAATACGCCCGCCGTACTCAAGCATTGACCGCGGTGTTGGGGTTTGTTGCGCTTGCCATCATCGTTCAAATGACACGCATTCAGAATAGCGCTGAAGCCGCTGTTTTTAGCCAACAAGCACAAAACTATGCCTATGAATTAAAGACCTTTTACCCAGACCGCGGCGAGATCTATGATCGCAACGGACGTTTGCTGGCGGGTAATAAAACTGTGTACGAAATTGGCGTTGACTTGACCACTGTCAAAGACGCGCATGCCATTGCCTTTGCTGTCAGCTCTGAGCTGGGCATGGATTACGACCAACTTATGGATGCGATCCAAAATCCGCCAGAAGGCCTTTCCTATATTGTCTTGGCAGATTTTGTAGAAGCGCAGCAGGCTCTTAACCTTCAGGAACTTAAGAAGGTTTTGCAAGAACAGGCTCCCGAAGGCACGATGGGTGGGTTAACTGGCTTGCAGTTCAAGTCACATCCTCACCGTAGTTATCCTGAAGATTCCCTTGCTTCCAATATTATTGGTTTTGTCACTCGTGAAGGACGCGGCTATTTTGGCATTGAAGGGAAGTATGACACGCTGCTGGCAGGTAATGCTGTGCAGGTGCTTGTTCCCACTGACCCAAACAAAGCATTTGAAATTCCTCATGTGTCGAACGGCACAACCTTAATCCTCACCATTAACCGTGACTTGCAAGCATCGGCTGAAGAGATATTAGATAAATCACTTTCAACGTATGGCGCTGCTAGTGGCACCATTGTTGTGATGGACCCGCGCAATGGAGAAATCCTTGCGATGGCTGGTTCTCGCCGTATGGATTTGAATCAGTTCTGGAATTACGATACCATTTATGACAGGAATAACCAGTTCAATCCTGCCATATCCACACCGTATGAACCAGGCTCAGTGACAAAGATCCTCACCATGGCTGCTGCGCTGGATACCAGCACAGTCACCCCGAATACAACTTATTTGGATACAGGCTCCGTTCTTATTGGCGGAGTCACCATTCAGAACTGGGATAGGCAGCCTTGGGGCGTTCAAAATATGGTTGGTTGTTTGCAACACTCATTGAACGTTTGTATGGTCACTATCACTGCTCAAATGGGCGCTGGCATATTTTATGATTACATGGACGCCTTTGGCTTTGGTCACCTCACAGGCGTGGATTTGGATGGGGAAGTGTCGGGCAGGCTCAAGGTCCCGGGTGATTCGGATTGGTATCCAGTTGATCTTGGCACAAACTCATTTGGTCAAGGTGTCACCGCTACACCCATGCAAGTTATGATGGCTGTATCATCTGTCGCGAATAATGGCCGCATGGTAGTGCCGCATGCTTTATATGCCATGGTGCGTGATGGACGTCAGTACAATGTCCCTGCTCAATTTGCAGGTTCACCCATCAAAGAAGTAACCGCAGATACCCTTTCTGAAATGCTTGCCATTTCATTGGAAGCGGAAGCATCTCAGGCGCTTGTGCCTGGCTACCGCATCGCAGGCAAAACAGGTACCGCGCAAATTCCAGTAGATGGTTTTTACGACTCCACCCAAACCAATACTTCCTTTATCGGTTGGGGACCTGTAGACGACCCACGCTTCATGATCTACGTCTGGCTTGAGCGCCCATCCGAATCCATTTGGGGCGCCGAAACCGCCGCTCCTGTCTTTGCTGAAATGGCAGAGAAAACCGTTCTTCTATTAGATATTCCTCCGGACTATATTCGCCAGCAACTCGTAGCCAAATAATATGCTCACACTTGCCGACGCCCTTGAAGCCCTCACATCAGTTCGCATTCCGAACATTGCTGCGGTCATTACTGAAGCCGCTATTGATTCGCGTCAAGTAATTCCTGGCTCGCTCTTTGTAGCAATTCCCGGCGAGAATGTGGATGGACACAACTTTATTGACGATGCTTTCAAGAGGGGGGCGTCTTTTGCTTTAATTCAAAAAGATGTTCCCGCTTCTTTCCCGACCCTTGACATGCGAAATGGCCTATCAGCTGATACGCAGCTGAAACTGGATTCTCCCCTCTGTCTGCGCGTGGACAATACCGTCTCCGCTCTGCAGCAGATCGCACGCTTTTGGCGCCGTAAATTGAACTTGCGTGTCGTTGGCATTACCGGCAGCGTTGGAAAATCTACCACCAAAGAAATGATTGCTGAGGTGCTTGGCACTCGCTATCGTACTCTAAAGAACCTCGGCAATTTCAATAATGAGATTGGCTTACCACTTACCATTTTAAAACTTGGCAGCGGATATGAACGCGCCGTGTTGGAAATGGGATTCTATGTACCCGGCGAGATCCAATTCCTTTGTGATATTGCTCAACCTCATGTTGGGGTAGTGACGAACGTTGGTACCGTTCATGCGGAGCGCGCAGGGTCACAAGAAGCTATTGCAAAAGGAAAAAGCGAATTGATCCAATCACTTCCAGCGGATGGGGTTGCTATTTTAAACTTTGATGATCCTTGGGTTCGCAAAATGGAAGAAAAATCCAAAGCGCGAGTCTTTTTCTATGGATTGTCTCCTGAATCCCATTTGTGGGCTGACCAGATCGAAGGACTTGGTCTGGATGGTATTCGCTTTCGCTTACATTACAAAGGCGAGACCTTGCACTCACATATTCCCATGATTGGGCGTCATTCTGTGCATACAGCCTTACGCGCCGCATCCGTAGGCCTGAATGATGGATTAAGCTGGCAGGAAATTTTTGAAGGCTTATCCCACGGACATGCTCAATTGCGTCTTGTGGCAGTCCGTAGTAACAGTGGTGCGTTGATCCTCGACGATACATACAATGCTTCTCCTGAATCCATGCTCGCAGCGTTGAACCTCCTTGACGAAATGGAAGGTCGAAAGATTGCTGTATTAGGTGATATGCTTGAACTTGGCCCATACGAAAAACAAGGCCATGAAATGGTCGGTATGCGTGCTGCACAAGTGGCAAAAATATTGCTCACATTGGGTCCGCGTGCGCACATGATCGCAGATGCAGCGCGCCGCGTAGGCATGAGACCCAACTATATTTTTGAATTTGAAAAACCCGAAATGATCGTAGATTGGTTAAATAAAAATCTCACATCAAGTGATGCTGTTCTTATCAAAGGCTCCCACGGCTTGCGCATGGACCGAATCACTGCCACCCTTGAGGTTCGCTCATGAGACAGATCGCGTTATCCCTTAGCCTGGCGGGGCTTGCATTTATTATGACCGCTATTTGGGGGGGACCGCTCTTGCGCATTCTGCGGCACTTTAAGGTAGGTAAGATCATTCGCGTGGAAGAACCTGATTCCCATCGCGTGAAGATGGGCACACCCACTATGGGCGGCGTCATGTTCATTTTGCCAGTACTGTTGTTGACAGGTCTATTGAATGCCGTTGCATTGATCGGCGTCTCTGGGGGTGGGGTGGGGCGCTCCATTCTCTTGCCGATGCTCGTCATGGTCGGTTTTGCCATTCTCGGTGCAGTGGATGATTGGGAAGGTATTCATGGCAAGCGCAAAGGGGATGGGATGCGCGCCCGAACCAAATTCATGTTCCAAGTTGTTTTGGCAATTGCTACGGCTTATGTTTTGAAATACTTTGTTGGTGCGCCCGATATGTATTTCCCTGGCTTATTCTTTGAAGTGAAACTTGGCTGGATTTATGTGCCAATTGCTGCATTCATCATTGTGGCAGAATCAAATGCTGTCAATTTCACCGATGGTCTTGATGGCCTTGCAGGTTTGATTGCCGCCACAGCTATTGCTGCATTTGGCGGCATTGCATTGATACAGGAACAAGTTTATCTCGCACGCTTCTGCTTTATTTTGGTTGGCGCTCTCTTTGGCTTTTTGTGGTTTAACGTTCATCCAGCTGAACTCATTATGGGCGATACAGGCTCAATGGCGTTAGGCTCAGTGCTGGCGGTTATCGCATTGATGACGGGGCAGTGGCCCATGCTTTTGATCATCGGCATCATCCCCCTCGCAGAAATGCTTAGTGTGGTCATTCAGATCGGTTATTTCAAATTGACCAAAGGCAAGCGCTTCTTCAAAATGGCGCCTATCCATTTGCATTTTGAATTACTTGGCTGGAGTGAAACACAAGTTGTGCAGCGCTTCTGGCTCATCGGCCTGATGGCCGCGTTGATCGGAATAGGATTATCGCAAGTTTAGAAACGAAGCGTGAAGAGTAAAACGTAATTTTCATATACGTTTCACTCCTCACTTTTAAACACTATGACAAACTGGAACGGAACCCGTACCCTCATTCTCGGAGCTGCCCGCCAAGGCCTTGCCCTTGCCCGCTGGCTCTCTCGCCACGGCTCGAACGTGACCTTGAGTGATTCTCGTTCCAAGGCAGAGCTTACCTTCGCTTTGGCATCTCTTGCGAACACGAATGTGCAGTGGGCAATAGGCGGCCATCCGTTGGATTTGCTGGACAAGACCGATGTGCTCTGTCTCTCTGGTGGCGTCCCATTAACTTTGCCCATCGTAGAGGAAGCCATCAAACGCGGCATTCCACTTTCAAATGATTCTCAGATTTTCATGGAAGTTGCTACATGCAAAACCGTTGGCATCACAGGTTCAGCGGGGAAGACGACGACCACGACCCTGGTAGGGATGATGGCGAAAAAAGATACAGAAAGCAGAAGGCAGAACGCAGATCCTGCTTCCAGCCTTCAGCCTTCTGCTTTTATTGGCGGTAACATCGGTGACCCTCTCATCAATTACGTAGATGATATGACCGCTGATGACATTGCAATTTTGGAGCTGTCATCTTTTCAGCTTGACCAGATGACCATTTCTCCAAATGTCGCTGCCATCTTGAATATCACGCCTAATCATCTGGATCGCCACGGAACGATGGAAGCTTATACAAACGCCAAAGCGCGTATCCTTGAATTTCAAACGAAAGATGATATCGCCATTCTTGGTAGGGATGATAAAGGCGCTTGGAGTTTACGCGATAAAGTGAAAGGGAGTTTGTTCACCTTCAGCTTGCATGATTTGGAGCAGGAATTGAACGGCGCCTATTTGCACGATGGATTATTGAACCTGCGCGATGGAAACGCATATCTGCCTTTGCTGATGCGTGAAAAGATCCAATTGCGTGGTGACCATAATGTGAGCAATGTCCTTGCGGCTTTTACCATCGGTCACGCCGCAGGATTTAAATTAGATGACATGCTTGAAGCCGTGGAAGAGTTTCGCGGTGTGCCGCACAGACTTGAACTTGTCCGTGAGTTGAATGGTGTGCGTTGGTACAACGACTCGATTGCCACTGCACCTGAACGTGCCATGGCGGCCATCCATGCTTTTGATGAGCCTATTGTGCTCATGCTGGGTGGACGGGACAAGAATTTGCCGTGGGGCGACATTGCAAAATTGATTTGTGAACGTGTGGATCATTTGGTGGTTTTTGGCGAAGCGGCAGATATGATTCAGAAAACAGTAACAGCTGTCGGTGGAGAGAGAGGCGTGGATATTCATCACGCGGAGACTCTTCAGGAAGCTGTCACACTTGCCGCGAACGTTGCCAGTGCGGGGGATGTCGTCTTATTGTCACCAGGCGGCACGAGTTACGATGCGTTTAAGGATTTCGCCGAGAGAGGAGAATTTTTTAGAAAATGGGTACTGGAACTTTCGTAAAAGAGCAAAACTCGTATTCGTCTCACAGTCCTGCTGGGTTTTTGCGCGGCTTCGATATGCCGTTGCTTGTCTCCGTGGTGGCGTTGGTAGTCTTTGGGTTGTTGATGTTGTACTCTGCCTCATGGGACTTTTCTCTCGGTGCTTATCAAGACCCGATGTATATGTTTGACCGTCAGTTGATGTGGCTTGGGCTTGGCATGGCTGTTGCGATCGGCCTTGCATTTTTTGATTATCACAATTGGCGCAAGCTGGTTGTGCCTGCCATGGCGTTGACCATTGTTTTATTGATGGGCGTTTTGTTGATGAATGAAATCCGCTTTGGCGCGAAACGTTCTTTCATCTCTGGTTCGGTGCAGCCCTCTGAACTTGCAAAGTTGATTTCGATCTTATATCTTGCGGTTTGGTTATATGCGAAGCGCGCACAACTGCATGATATTTCTTTCGGCTTAATTCCACTTGGTGTGATCCTTGGTGTGGTGGGTGGGTTGATCTATCAGCAGCCTGATTTGAGCGCAGCCGCAACCGTATTGGTTTTGGGTGGTTTGCTTTTCTTTTTAGCAGGTGGTGATTTGAAACAGATCGGCGGCTTGTTGGTAGTTGCATCCATTGCTGCATGGGTGGTTGCATCAGTCAGCCTTACAGGCCAGCAGCGTGTGGGTGATTTTCTTGCAGGTATCAAAGACCCGCTGCAAGCTTCATACCATGTGCGCCGTTCGTTTGAAGCGATTGTAAATGGTGGCTGGTTCGGTGTTGGTCTTGGACAGTCTCAGTCCAAACTTACTGGATTACCCGTTCCGCCTACAGATAGTATTTTTGCGGTGGTCGCCGAAGAGCTCGGTTGGTTTGGTTCTGTTGGCTTGATCTCTTTATATAGTTTTCTTGTTTGGCGTGGATTGGTCATTGCCCGCCGTGCACCAGATATGCTTGGTACATTGCTCGCTTCTGGGCTGGTCATTTGGATCGCAATGGAAGCGCTCATCAACATGGCGGTGATGGTTGGCTTGATGCCGTTCGCTGGGAATGCGTTGCCTTTCATCAGCGCGGGCGGTTCGAATCTTGTAACGACTCTTGCGGCGTTGGGAATCATTTTCAACATCTCACGTCAGGCAGGTGATGGCACGATATCCGATGAGGAATGGAGGTCCTACAGTGCGGTTGCTAATTTGCGCTGGTGGAACGGGCGGCGGAGTTTATCCCGCACTCGCCGTTCTCGAAGCGTTGAAAGCCAATAACCGAACTCCCGACCTTCTTTGGGTCGGTGGTGAAGGCGGCATGGAAGAGGAACTTGTGAAGCGCGAAGGCATCGCGTTTCGTTCCGTTCCTGCGGCAGGTGTGCATGGCGTTGGTCTGCGCGCTCTGCCCGGCAACATTGCCAAGCTCACACGCGGAGTTATCGAATCGCGCCGCATCCTGCGTGACTTCAAGCCCGATGTGCTCTTCTTCACTGGCGGTTTCGTGGCTGCTCCTATGGCCGTGGCAGGCCGAAATATTCCAACCGTATTGTATGTGCCTGATATTGAGCCAGGTCTTGCGCTCAAGTTCCTTTCCAATTTTTCGGATATCGTCACTGTGACAGCACCCGACTCGAAAAAATATTTCTCACGTCCTGAGAGAATCACCGTCACGGGCTACCCGCTTCGTGCTGACCTTTCAGCTTGGTCTCGCGAAAAAGCGACTCAACACTTTGGGCTAGATGCTGCCAAACCTACTCTGCTTGTTACTGGTGGAAGCAAAGGTGCGCGTTCGATCAATACCGCAGTTTTGAATCATCTTGAAGAACTTTTGGGCGTTGC
Organism: Anaerolineales bacterium; assembly: GCA_046328875.1. Lineage (GTDB taxonomy): Bacteria > Chloroflexota > Anaerolineae > Anaerolineales > Villigracilaceae > Villigracilis. Next base: position 441,485 of record JAXLVS010000001.1, read on the forward strand.
GCAGATCATTCATGTCACAGGCAACCTCGATTGGCCTGTTGTAGAAAAAGCCATGCAAGCATTACCCGCGGAGTTGAAGCCTTATTATCATGCCATGCCATATTCGCATGAAATGGGCGCAGCTCTCGCCGCCGCAGATTTGGTCCTCTCACGTGCAGGTGCATCTTCTTTGGGCGAATATCCTTTCTTTGGGTTGCCCGCTGTACTTGTGCCATATCCTTATGCGTGGCGCTATCAAAAAGTAAATGCAGATTATCTTGTCGAACAGAATGGAGCGGTTATCTTGCAGGATGACCTATTGGACGATAAACTCGTAACCATTGTCAAAGATGTGCTGATGAATGAACATAAACGTGAAGCCATGCGTGATGCAATGAAAAAATTATCAAACCCGAATGCGTCTCGTATGATCGCCAGCCAGTTGGTTAAATTGGCAGGAGAACAATCCCTATGATGAGCATCGTCTATCTCTTTTGGATGTATGTTCTGCTATTTGCAGTGATCGGCGCTATGCGCGGTTGGGCAAAAGAATTGCTCGTTGCGTTCAGTGTCATTACTTGCCTGGCAGTCAATTTACTTTTGGAAAAATACATTCCCCTCGTCCGCGACTTGGATAAATCCAGCAGCTCTGTCTTTTGGATCCGCGTCATTATTCTCATTGCGCTTGTGTATTTCGGGTATCAAACCGTATCTCTTCCACGGTTGGCTTCCAAAGCAGCTCGTGAGCGCTTGCAGGATGCATTGTTCGGCGCGGTGCTAGGCGGCTTGAATGGCTATTTCATTGCAGGTACCGTCTTGTACTATAACCATGTGGCAAACTATCCCTATAGCAATGTGATCAGTCCTGCAACAGACCCCGCTATTATCGAGGTCATTAATAGAATGATGACATACATGCCCCCACGCTTTTTAGGAGAGCCGGGCATTTACTTTGCAGTCATCATCATTCTTATCTTCATTATTGTGGTGTATATCTAATCATGAAACGAATTCACTTCATTGGCATTGGTGGGTCAGGGCTTTCTGCAATCGCGCGTTTGCTTAAAGAGAGCGGCTATGAAGTGACAGGTTCAGACCGTGCCCTTTCCCAATTTGCTGTGGATTTGCAGAACGAAGGCATCTCCATCTATATTGGACATCATCCACGCAATGTCGGTGGCGCAGACTTGGTGATCCGTTCTTCCGCAGTAGGGGAGGACAACCCCGAAGTGGAGGCTGCAAGACATGCAGGCATCCCTGTGTACAAGCGTTCCGATTTTCTCGGCCAATTGATGGCCGAAAAAACGGGCATCGCTGTGGCTGGGACACACGGCAAGACCACGACAACAGCCATGATCGCGTGGGTCTTGTATGCAATGAAGCGTGACCCATCCTTTATTGTGGGTGGTACGCTGAATAACTTGAAAGTCAATGCCCACGCTGGCAAAGGCGACCTTTTCGTCATCGAAGCGGATGAATATGACCGTATGTTCCTCGGCCTCAAGCCGCGCATTGAAGTCGTCACCAACCTTGAACATGACCACCCTGATATCTATCCAAAGTTTCAGGATATGTACGCGGCCTTTCAAAGTTTTGTAGACCTGCTTCCTCCTGATGGTACTTTGATCGTTTGTGCGGAAGATGAAGGTGCAGTAACTTTGTTGACCCATGCCCGCCGTAAGGGAATAAACATTGTCTCTTATAGCGTGCAGGGTGAGATGACCATCAACAGCCCACAGTGGATGCAGGCGCGTACCGTCAAACCCAACGATCGGGGCGGTTTTGATTTTTCAGTAGTGACGAATATTGGTGCATCTTCCTCATCGTCGATCAATGTTTCTTTACAAGTGCCTGGCGAGCATAATGTCCGCAATGCGCTGGCTGTGCTTTCGGTCGGGGCTACGCTTGGCCTTCCATTGCAAGAAGTAGCTGATGCGTTGAGTGAATTTACAGGTACAGGACGTCGCTTTGAAGTCCGCGGGGAACGTAATGGAGTGGTTGTGATCGATGATTACGCTCATCATCCCACGGAGATCCGCGCTACATTGGCGGGTGCAAAAATGCGATATCCAAACCACCGTATTTGGGCGGTCTGGCAGCCGCACACGTACTCTCGCACGCAGACTTTGTTCTTTGAGTTCTCGCGCGCATTTGCAGATGCAAATGAAGTGCTTGTTACTGAGATATACGCCTCGCGTGAAGCGAAACAAGGTTTCTCTTCCGCAGAGGTGGTGAGCGCCATGCCTCATCCTTCCGCACGTTTTACTGGTTCATTGGATGATACGAAAAAATATTTATTGAAACATCTTCATTCAGGAGACGTGGTCATCGTGCTTTCGGCTGGCGATGCGGATCAGATAAGTTCCGACCTTTTAAAGGAATTGTGAGTTGGATAAGCCTGAAGAAGAACGACAGACACTTCAAAACCAGACCGAGGTAATTGCTTTGCCTCCGTTGAGAATGGTCCTCGTCCATGCAAAAGAAGAACGAGAGAATGCCATATTGACGGCCGTGATCAAGTCTGCTGCTCCGCAGGAAAATGTAGAACCGCAAGATCTGAAAAAAATTATTGAACACTTAAAGAAGAAAGATCGACAGTAATGATGATGACCAGTTCCGTGTATGCGATCGATGTGCTGCGCCAGAAGTTTGGCGATGCCGTGCAAGAGAATGTCTCTCTTGCACCATACACATCTGCGCGTATTGGCGGATCTGCGGATGTGATGCTGACTGTCAAATCAGCGAATGAGTTTGCCGTTGCGATGCAATTCATCTGGGAGCATGAACTTCCGCATTATGTACTTGGTGGCGGCTCGAATGTTTTGGTTAGTGATAAGGGCGTGCGCGGGATCGTGGTTTTGGATAAAGCGAAGGAAGTGATCTTCGAAACAGGTGACAGCCCCACCGTCTGGTGTGAAGCGGGAGTCATCTTTAGTAATCTGGCGAATCGTTGTGCATCCAAAGGGATGGCTGGTCTGGAATGGGCTGCCACTGTCCCAGGCACAGTAGGCGGCGCCGTGTATGGGAATGCAGGTGCATTCGGCGGTGATATCTCTGGTAACTTGATCTATGCCGAGTTATTGACTAAGAATGGACGCGAAAAGTATTCTGTTGAACAAATGGGTTATAACTATCGCACAAGTGTGTTGAAGCGCGGTGAGACAAATGCAATAGTACTTTCGGCTTTGTTGAGATTAAAAAATTCAACGAAAGAGGAAGTGTCTGTTAAAATTGAACAATTCAGTGAACGCCGAAAAGCTACGCAGCCGCCCGGTGCGAGCATGGGTTCCATGTTCAAAAACCCTGTGGGCGACCATGCGGGGCGCTTGATAGAAGCCGCTGGCCTGAAAGGCACGCGCATCGGCAACGCTGAGATCAGCACGCTGCACGGAAATTTTTTTGTAAATTATGGTGAGACCAAGGCGGAAGACGTTCGCGCCTTGATTCGTTTGGTACAAACCTCAGTACGTGAAAAATTTGGTGTTGAACTTGAGTTGGAAGTTGAACTCGTAGGAGAATGGTAAGTTGAAAAAACTTCGCGTTGCAGTACTGTTTGGTGGACGTTCTGGCGAGCATGATGTCTCGCTTATGTCCGCGCGTTCTGTGCTTGCTGCGCTTGACCCTGAAAAATATGAAGTGACTCAAGTTGGTATTACGCTGGATGGCGATTGGCTGACTGGCGAAAAAACACTTGATTCATTTGTGAACGGCAACATTCGTGACTTAGATCGCGTTATTCCTCCAACTGAACCATCTCATCAATCTCTTTATATAACTCGCTCCACGAAAATGGGGGAGAAGCTCGAAACTCTCGCCGCCGTGGATGTATTCTTCCCTGTTCTACACGGTCCCTATGGAGAAGATGGCACGCTGCAAGGCCTGCTCGAAATGGCTGATGTAGCCTATGTAGGGGCAGGTGTAGCTGGCTCTTCAGTTGGCATGGATAAAGGCATCTTCAAAGATGTTATGCGTGCCAATAACATTCCGATCGTGGATTCAATTCTTGTTTTACGCGGCGATATCGAAAATGATATGAATGGCGTGATCGAGCAAGTTGAAAAGATGGGTGCGTATCCTTTCTTTGCAAAACCTGCCAACCTTGGCTCGTCGGTTGGAATTAGCAAATGCAATTCACGCTCTGATCTTTCAGAAGGACTGATGGAAGCCGCTCGTTACGACCGCCGCATTGTAGTTGAAAAAGGCGTAGGTAACGTCCGTGAAGTGGAAGTGAGTGTGCTTGGCAATGAAGACCCTGAAACTTCCGTCTGTGGGGAAGTGCTTCCGAGTCGTGAGTTCTATTCCTACGAATCAAAATATGTTGATGGTACATCGGGGCTTATCATCCCTTCACAGTTACCGAATGAAGTTACAGAAAAAATCCGTGAATATGCCGTCCGCGCGTATAAGGCCATTGATTGTGCGGGCATGGCACGCGCAGACTTTTTTGTTGAAAGTGATACGAACAAAATTTATTTGAACGAATTAAACACCTTGCCTGGCTTTACTTCTATTAGTATGTACCCCAAACTTTGGCAGGCAAGCGGTTTATCTTATCCACAGTTGGTTGATCGCTTGATCGAACTTGCTCTTGCGCGTAAGGCCCAGCGTGACCGCACCGAGCATCGGAGGGCCGCATGAGCGATAAACGCGAATTAACCCGCGCTGAGGCTGCCCGTCGTCGCCGTGCTCAACGTGCTGTGAAGGAATTGGAGCAAACCAAAAAGCACGCCACGAGACCGATTGTGCCAGTCACTTCACGGACACGGCCTGCGCCAGTTTCCTCCAGACCGATCCTTGTGGCAAAGCCTCGTCGTTTCAATATTGCGCTTGGGTTGCCTGAGTTCCATTTACACAAACCAAAGTTTGTGATGCCGCGTATGCGCGCTAATTTGAGATTCGCATCCATTCTCATTGCACTTTTGCTTAGCGTGGCTATTTACCTGGCATTCACCTTGCCATATTTTTACATCCCTTCTGCAACAGTGCTTGGTAACAATCACATTAGCAAAGAAGAGATAACTACTGTGCTTGGTGTTGTCGGTCAATCCATTTTCACGGTTCAACCTGATGAATTGGAAACACGCCTGCGCTTGAATTACCCTGAAATGATTTCAGCGGATGTAAAAGTCTATTTGCCGAATCATGTGTACGTTACGGTCAGCGAGCGCACGCCTGTCATCCTTTGGCAAAAAGGAGATGGCTATACCTGGGTCGATGCAGAAGGCGTGGCATTCCGTCCGCGTGGATTACAAGCTGGGCTTGTCCCCGTTGTTGCTGTGGATGAACCGCTGCCCGGAACTGTCACAACAGGTGACCTGTTCAGCCCGCCGCCTTATATGCAAAAGGAACTGGTGAATGCGATCCTCGCTCTTTCCCCACTCCTGCCTGCCGGCCAGACAATGACATTTGATGCCACTCATGGTTTGGGCTGGAAAGACCCGCGCGGTTGGCAGGTCTATTTTGGCACAACAGCCAACGACATGCCTTTGAAAATTCGCGTGTACCAATCGTTGGTCGATTCATTGATGGCACGCAGTGTTTTTCCTGAATATATTAATGTGATGTACCCTGAGGCGCCATATTATCGAATGGCGATCAAGCAAACAGAAGTAACAACAGAAGAAGAAACAGTGGATAGCGGACAATAAGATGGAAGAGATCGTAGTAGGCATTGACGTAGGCACAACAAAGGTTTGCACCCTCGTAGGACGTGTGGAGGATGCAAAGACCATTCGCATTCTCGGCGTGGGCATTGAGCCTTCAGATGGAATCCGCAAAGGCATCATTGTTGATCTTGCCGCCGCGTCAGCTGCCATTAAACGTTCTGTTGAAAAAGCGGAACGTACTTCTGGCTTAGAGATTACCACTGGTTTTGTCAGCCTTGCAGGAGCGCATGTTTCATCGGTCAATAGCCGCGGCGCAACGGGAGTTCCCAGCGGAATTATCGATGCGTTGGATATTGCTCACGCGCTCGATCAGGCACAAGCTGTTGCCATTCCTCATGACCGTGAGATCGTACATGTTATTCAGCGCGGCATCACCGTGGATGGACAGGAAGGCGTAAAGACGCCGATCGGGATGCACGGCTATAAGCTCGAAGTGGAAACACACATCATCACTGCCGCTGCTGCAACAGTGGATAATCTCCGCCAATGCGTTGGCGCGGCTGGTGTAGATATTCAGCAATTCGTTTTGAATCCGCTCGCTTCAGCAGAAGTAGTGTTGACCGAGCAGGAACGTCAGATGGGTGTGGCAGTCTGCGATATTGGCGGCGGCACAACTGACTTGGCGATTTATGTAGATGGCGATGTCTGGCACACTATGGTGCTGGCTGTGGGTGGCAACCATGTCACTCAAGATATTGCTCACGGCTTGCGCTTGCCCATGTCTCAGGCGGAGGAAGTGAAGAAGCAGCAGGGTCATGCTATTCGGTCCGATATTGGAAGCGAAGAATTTTTCTCCATTCGTCCATTTGGCGAAGACCATGATGTACGAATCAATCGCCAGGACCTTGCTCATATCATCGAAGCTCGTATCGAAGAAACATTTGGACTGATCCTGCAGGAGATCAAACGCTCTGGGTATGATGGTCTTCTTCCCGCAGGCATGGTATTAACTGGTGGTACATCTGCATTGCCCGGCATTAAGCACGTTGCCAGTGAAATATTGGGAATGCCCGTACGCACCGCTCAGCCGGAGAATCTAACGGGGTTGGTGGATAAACTGGATTCGCCCGCATATTCAACCAGTGTAGGCTTGCTGCGCTGGGCTACCACCATGCGCGAACATGATGTTGCATATTCAGGCGGCGATAAGAAACGCCGCAGATCGCGAGGCGAAAGTAATATGAATTTTGACGCAATCAAAAATTGGATGAAGCGGTTATTGCCTTAGTTATTTTTTCTTCTTTCCTCTTTCGATAACAAATTGATCGAAGAAAATGGAAGGAAGAGTCAAAGAGAAAAGATTCACAAACACTGTTTAAACCCTTTTAAAATTTCGCATTCTCGTTTAAGATATGGCATATTCCTTGCCAGGAGGAACACATGGACTCGAACAAAAGAAATCTGCAATCCGAAGCCTTCGCCCGAATTAAAGTAATTGGCGTCGGTGGTGCCGGTCAGAACGCTGTCAACCGCATGATGGAAGAAGGCATTCAAGGCGTTGAATTCATCGCCGCCAATTCCGATGCGCAGGCGTTGACTCTTTCGCGCGCTCCCATCCGCGTACGCCTTGGTGACAAGATTACACGCGGCCTCGGCGCAGGCGGTGACCCTGAGATCGGCCGCAAAGCCGCTGAGGAATCATCTGACGAACTGTATAACGTGCTCAAAGGTGCGGATATGGTCTTCGTCACTGCAGGTATGGGCGGTGGTACCGGAACCGGTGCAGCTCCCGTTGTAGCGCAAGTCGCCAAAGAATGTGGCGCGCTCACCATTGGCGTTGTCACTCGTCCATTTACCTTTGAAGGCGGCAAGCGCACGCAGTCTGCTGAAGCTGGCGTTACCAAGATGAAGGAGCACGCACATACCCTCATCTCCATTCCGAATGACCGCTTGCTGCAACTCGCTGATAAAAAATCATCTCTGCAGGATGCTTTCCGCATGGCAGATGAAGTTCTGCATCAGGGTATTCAAGGCATTTCCGAGTTGATCACAATTCCTGGTTTGATCAACCTCGACTTCGCCGATGTTCGCACCATCATGTCTGAAGGCGGCGCTGCATTGATGGCAGTTGGTCGCGGCACAGGTGATGATCGCGCAAAGAATGCTGCTGAACAGGCCATCTCCAGCCAATTGCTTGACATTACCATCGACGGTGCGCGTGGCGTGCTCTTCAACGTCACTGGCGGCCCGAACATGACCCTCTTTGAAGTCAACCAGGCTGCAGCCATTATTCGTGAAACCGCTCACCCTGATGTTAACATGATCTTCGGTGCAGTCATTGATCCTGAAATGGGTGACGAGATCCGCTGTACGGTGATTGCCACTGGATTTGAGCGCAGCGGAGTTGCACGCCGAACATTGGAGCGCCTCCCTCGCTCTAACGAGAAGCCTGTCTCTGTTGCCAATACGCCTTTCTCACGCCCAAGCGAATCCGTTAGCGTGAATGCGGAAACACGATCATCCAATGATGCGAAGACCGCTCCGCAGCCTAGCATCAACACAGACGACTTGGATGTCCCGACCTTTTTGAGAAATAGAAGATAACAATAATAATAGATATAGCCCCTAAAGGTTACCAAAACCTTTAGGGGCTTTTTTTACTTCTTTAGAGTGGCTGCCTCTTTTTTGATTCATGCTAAAATATAACTGATGAATGAAAAACTTCCCCCACCTGTAGAAAAGCTGATTGCGCCTCCTGAGCATTATTCTTATCAATTGCATCGCAAACAGCGCAACACACAGATCATCCTGCCCATCATTCTAAGCGCTGTGATGCTGGTTGGGCTGGTCGTTTTGATCAGCATCTCTACCTTCAAACAGGGCGGGGATGTGGGGCGCTGGGCGGCAATTTCCACGATCTGGATAATTATCCCTGTTTTGGTTGCTGGGTTGATCCTTCTTGCTGTTCTTATTGGGTTGATCTATTTAATGGCGCGTGCGTTGCAAGGCTTGCCGTATTACACGAGCATCGCGCAGGACTATGTCTACAAGGCTCGCGGATATATCATCCGTGGAGCAGATATGGCAGTGAAACCCATCCTCGCGTTGGATGGCTGGCTTGAAAGCATCAAAGCATTTTTTGGAAGGATGACATCATGAATAAAACACGAATCATACTTGGCGGTGCATTGATCGGTGCGGTTACAGGCCTGATAGCCGCCTCACTCCTTGCACGCCGTGCGGAAAAGAACGAACGTGAAACCGCAATTACAACAGGTGAAGGATTAAAACTGGGCGTACTCGTCATTGGTTTGCTGAGGGCGATCGCCTCCCTGAACGATGATTGAGCGAATGTGCCAGAGCAGACCGATAATCATTACAGGTTGTCGGTCTTTTTGTCTTAATAGCCTGAATTTGTGGTATATGAGAAGAGGAGAGGAGTAAGTAGGAGAGATTTTGATGTTAGAAGGAATGCCCGCACAAAACGATGATTCATTTATTAGTGTTTTTAGGAAACATGATGCGGTCATGCTTCTGATCGAACCGGAGATAGGGCGGATTTTGGATGCAAACCTTGCAGCTGAAAAATTTTATGGATATTCACATTCTCAGTTCTTGAAGATGAATATAGCTGAGATCAACTCGATGTCGCGCGATCAGCTGACAGCGGAGTTTGATCGTTTGGCAAGTGGGGAGAGTCAATATCTTGCATTTCCGCATAGGCTGGCTAACGGAGAAATCCGAATTATCGAAGCGCATGGCACAACTGTCATAGTGAATGGCAGTCCCGCTATATTTACTATCATTCATGATGTTAGTGGACGCAAACAGGCAGAGGAGGCGTTGACCGCATCTGCCAATGAAATGCGCAGCTTAATTTCATCCATGCGGGATGTGGTGCTGGTGATCGATAGGGATGGTGTGTATCGTGATATTGCTCCGACCAACCCAGACTTGCTCTATAAACCTTCTGATGAGTTGCTCGGCACGAGTATTGCGGAAGTGTTTCCTGCGGAACAGACTGAAGCATATCTGAAAGTTATACGACAGGTTTTGCAAACGAAGAAACCATCGGATGTTGAATATTCCATGGAGGTTGGCGGACGCACGCTTTGGTTTGAAGCCACCATCTCTGCATTGACTGAGGATCGAATTCTGTGGGTTGCGCGGAATGTTACTGAGCGCAAACTTATGGACGTTGCCCTGCGCGAATCTGAGGAGAGATATCGTTCTCTCTTTGAAAACATGATTGATGGAATCTACCGCAGCACTCCTGCGGGTAGGTTTGTTGAAGTCAATACGGCAATGGTAAAAATGTTTGGGTATTCCTCCAAACTGGAAATGCTTAATATCGACATTAAGAAGGAATTGTATTTTTCGCCAGAAGAGCGGGGCAGCCATATTTTGGATACAGGCCAGCAGGAAATTGAAGCGTATCGAATGCGCCGCAAGGATGGCTCTGAGATCTGGGTGGAAGATCATGGCTATTATGTCCATGATGAACATGGCAAGATCATCTACCATGAAGGTATGCTGCGTGATATTACCGAGCGTAAGCGGGCTGAGGAGGTAATTCGTGAAAACGAAAACCTGCTCAAAGAAGCGCAGACCATTGCCGGGGTGGGAAGTTATGTGCTGGATGTTTCTACAGGTTTATGGATAAGTTCGGATATCCTTGATAGGATATTTGGGATCGATAAATCTTATGCCCGCACAGTAGAAGGCTGGACTGACCTAATCCATCCTTTTGATAAAGAAGAAATGGCGAATTATTTTACCTATAGTGTATTAGGGAACAAAAATCGTTTCGATAAAGAATATAGGATTGTAAGAAAAAACGATAATGCCCAGCGCTGGGTGCATGGTATTGGAGAACTTAAAATTGATGCGCATGGACAGGTTCAAGCCATGCGGGGAAGTATTCAGGATATTACTGAAAGAAAATATGCTGAAGAAGCTTTGCGTCAGCGACTGATGGAATTGGAAGCTTTATACAATGTCCTATCTTCCCTGCGGACTGTTCAGACATTTGATGAAGCTCTACCTGTTTTATTAGATCAGACTCTTACTGCACTTGGCACAGAAACTGGCACAATCCTGCTTTACCATCCTTCCAGCGGCGAATTGAGAGACACATTTCCGCGTGGCTGGTTTAAAGATATTGAAAATGTTGCGGTAAAAGCAGGGGAAGGCGTGGCGGGGACAGTTTTTTCCACAGGTCAGCCATATGTATCTGTTGAGTTTGCCAAAGACTCGTTGCCAAGCGGGGAAGGGCGTAGCAAAATTCCACCAGGCTGGGGTGGTGCGTGTGTGCCTATTCGGGCTGATTCCGAAATTGTTGGTGTAGTTTTCGTGTCGGTTCAACTTCCGCAACAGATATCTCCCGAACAACTGAAACTCTTGAGCTCATTGGCTGAAATTGCTGGGGCAACCTTGCATCGAACGAGATTATTTGATGAAACTGCTCGTCGAGCCCAGGAATTTGCTTCGTTATATGAGACGAGCAATTCTCTTTCTGCAGAGACAGAATTAAATACCATGCTGCAAGTCATTGTGACGAATGCAAAAAAACTTCTTAATGGCGCATCCAGCGGAATGTATTTATTCATCCCTGCAACGAACGAGCTTGAATTAACAAAGATGGACAGGGATTCGTATCTGCAGCTTGGCACTCGACTACAAATGGGGGAAGGGGTGGCTGGTCGTGTTGCACAGACACGTAAGCCATTGCGGATCGATGATTATTCCAGTTGGGAAGGCCGTTCAGAGAAATATAGTGGATATGTTATCCACGCAGTGTTGGAAGTACCCATGCTCTATGGCGGTGAGTTGATCGGTGTTCTCACAATAGATGAGACTGGCGACTCAGACCGTAAGTTCACTGATGCCGATGAAAGGTTGCTGTCACTATTTGCATCACAAGCGGCAGGCGCAATTCATTCTGCACGCCTACGAGAAGAAGCTTTGCACCGCCTTCACCACTTGCAAACCTTGCGCACTGTTGATAAGGCGATCACCTCTAGCTTGGATATCGGCATCACACTCAATATTTTGCTTGGTCATGTTGTTACTCAATTGGACGTAGATGCTGCCTCTGTGTTGTTGCTGGATACTCATGAGCAATCCATGAAGTACTCCGCAGGGCGTGGTTTCAATACTCACATGATCGAAGGCGCTGATGTTCATTTGAGCGATGGCTTTGCAGGACGTTGTGTAATGGAGCGCCGCATTGTTCAGATCTCTGATCCAGCACAGATCATTGACAACCTGCCTTTTGCGCGCTTATGGATGGAAGAAGGATTCAAAAGCTATATTTGCGTTCCCCTCATTGCTAAGAGCGAGGTGAAAGGCGTTCTTGAGGTGTACCGCCGTTCCCAATTTACCCCAGGCGATGAATGGTTTGATTTTCTTGAAACCCTTGCGGGGCAGGCTGCCATCACGATCGATAATACTCAAATGTTCGATAATGTTCAAAGAGTAAATATGGAGTTAGCCATCGCTTACGAGGCCACCATTGAAGGTTGGTCTCGCGCATTGGATTTGCGTGATAAAGAAACTGAAGGCCATACTCAACGCGTTACAGAGTTGACTATGGCGCTGGCAAAAGCTGTTGGCGTAAAAGATAGCGAGCTTCAACATATTCGACGTGGCGCGCTTTTACACGATATTGGCAAAATGGGCATCTCTGATAGGATATTGTTAAAACAAGGGAAGTTAACGAAAAAAGAATGGGAAATCATGCGCACGCATCCCATGCTGGCTTATCAAATGCTTCAACCCATCGCATATTTGCGTCATGCATTGGATATCCCATATTCTCATCATGAAAAATGGGATGGCACAGGTTACCCGCGCGGGTTGCAAGGTGAACAGATCCCGCTTGTGGCCCGTCTCTTTGCCATCGCCGATGTTTGGGATGCATTGACCAGTTCACGCCCATACCGTGAAGCGTGGACAAAAAAGAAAGCATTGACATATATTAAGCAGCAAAGCGGAAAACATTTTGACCCGCAGCTTGTGGAAATATTTTTAAAAATGATCAAGGAATTTAATGGCTGACCATGACAATTGATTCCATCTCCAGGCAAACATATCGCCGCTTCCTCCTCGCCTCACAAGGACTTTGGCCTGGTCGCCGTTTCGAAGGGCCGCTCGGCGCCGAATCCGCTCTGCGCCAAATGCAGGCATTACAGCTTGATCCACTAGTTATGGTTGCCCGCAGCCAGGATATCGCTATGTATGGCCGCGTGTTAAATTACAAGCCTGACCATTTGTATTCAATGGCGTATGAAAAGCGCAGAGCATTTGATTATGGCGGTTGGTTAATGATGTATCCAATGAGCGACTTCCCATACTGGCGTTTGCATATGAAACATCGTAAGGCCAGAGGAATGAGCTACGAATCCTTCACACACCCGCCAAAAGATTTGTTGAAATTCGTACTCAGTGAATTGCGCGAACGCGGCCCGTTGGGCAACAGGGATTTTGAAGGCACAAGAGTGAAAGCGTGGAGCTATCGTGGGCGCAAGGAAACCTCAATTGCTCTCTTTTATCTATGGCTGACAGGGGAAGTGATGATCTCCACTCGTAGAGGCTTTGATCGTATTTACGATCTGCGCGAACGTGTTGTCCCAAAGGAGTTTGATTATGAAGCCACCGAAAAAGAAACAGTCGAGTTTATGAGCAAAAAGATCATCGCCTTTTTGGGATTACTTGGCGAGAACCGACTTGGAACGGAACTTTCTTATTATCTTCACAGGGATGTATCGCGAGAAGAAGCGAAGAAAATAACGCATCAGCTTGTTGAAAAAGGCGTGGCCTCACGGATGGCGGTGGAAGGCTCAAAGGATGGATTCCTTATTTTGAACAGCGACCAGTCTCATCTGTCTGAACTGGAGGCGGGGCGTATCCCAAAGGTGTGGAAGCCCAAGGGACCAACGACAGATGAAGAGGTTACCTTCCTTGCTCCGTTGGAAATTGTCAGCGCAAGAGGACGCGCGAAAAAAGTCTTCGATTTTGAATATTTGTGGGAAGTGTATAAGCCCGTGCATTTGCGCCGTTGGGGGTATTACACTTTGCCTATTTTGTATGGTGATGACTTAGTTGCTCGTCTCGACCCCAAGTTGGATCGTACGACCAACACGCTTCATATTCTTGGCTTTTGGTTGGAGGATGATGCGCCAAAGGATGAGTCTTTCGCTAACGCACTTGCCAATGGCCTCAAGCGTTTTGCTACTATGATCGGCGCGGAAAAAATTGACTTAAGCGGTATTAAACCGATCAAGCTGCGCTCTTACTTGAAGAAGAGATTGAAATAGACTTCGATGGATGCGTCTCTTTTGCGGCCTGCTACAGAAAAAGATGTTGCTGCTGTTACGACATGCGTCCATAATGCATTTAGACATTACATCGAACGAATTGGCAGGAAACCTGGACCCATGCTTTTGGACTATGAAAAAGAGATTCGTGAACATCAGGTGTTTGTTGGTGAATATAAGGAACAAATTGTTGGAACGCTCGTCTTGTGTGTAAAGGAAGAAGGCTTTTTACTGGATGTTATTGCAGTGGAGCCGTGGAGGCAGGGAAAAAGTGTTGGTAGGTGCATGCTTGAATTCGCAGAAGCTGAAGCACATCGGCAGCGGTTTAAAAGTATATATTTGTATACGCATGAGAAAATGACGGAAAATCAGGCGCTATATTTAAAAATAGGATATGTTGAATACGATCGTCGATTTGAGCACGGATTAGCGCGTATTTATATGCGGAAACAACTTGGATAAATACTTGTTTTTATCGGTTGGATATGGAAAAGGAAGCAATGCTTGACTAGGGATGGGAGTCGATATATATTAAATTTGACTTCGCAGTGCGCGATTTTGTCAGAAATGTTAAATTTATTTTATTTGTAATTATCATTCTCAGGCGCGGCGAAGGCAAAAATCTATTATTGATTCGTCAAATTCAGCACTGTCTGAATTTGTTTGCTATTCCATAAGTATGGAATTTGCATATATTACGAATCTGGCAGGATGGTTCCTGTGACGGAAATAAAATCCAAGAAGGCAATATCCAACCTGGCGCAAGACACGCTCAGTCATAACCGCGACCTTTTATTGGCCCTCAGCCGTGCGGCTCAGTCCATTCAGCGGGCGCATACAGTGGATGAAATTTGCCGTGCAGTTGGTACTCAGATTAAATCTTTGGGGGGAGAAGTTGCTCTTCTCATGCTTGATGAAGAGCGCAAATCTCTTACTGCTGCTTATATGTCTTATGCGCCAAGTTTGCTCCGAAGGATCGAGAAGTTAACAGGTTCTCCCGCTTTGGGGTATCGTATTGCCCTTACGCCAGATAGTGTTTACGCCCGTGATATTTCAGCGACGAAGGCGGAATATGTTCATTCTGCCAAAGAGCATTTTTACGATGCCTTTCCAAAAGCTCTTCATCCTTTAGTTGTGCCGGTTATGAACATCTTGAAGATCCAGCAAGGCATTCTTGCGCCTTTGTATGTGGAAGGGGAAACGCTGGGTTTGCTGATGGTTAGCGGGTTGGCACTAAACGAAGGCGATGTGCCGGCGATGGAATCTTTTGCAGGACAGATTGCGGCTGGCTTGCAAAATGCACGTCTACTGCAGATGCTGCAAGATGAATTATATGCACGAAGACAGGCTGAGGAGTCTCTTAATCACAACCGCAACCTGCTTTTGGCGCTTGGCAAAGCAGCTCAGGCTGTTCAATTGGCACGTGAGCCGGAAGAAATATATCGAGTAGTGGGGGAGCAGATTCAAGCTCTGGGGTTTGAAGCTACGATACTTACGTTTGGAAGTGATCAAAGTCATCTTTATTATAGGTACACGACATTACCCAAAAAAATTATCCGTGCCGCTGAAAAGTTGGCGGGTTTATCTGCCCAGGAATATAACTGGCCTGTTCCACCTGATAGCATTTATGGCAGGATTATTAAAGAGGGGAAAGCAGAATACATTCCCTGGGCAGGCGAACTTTTTTCACAGGCCCTTCCAACTTTTCTTCAGCCTTTATCTAGAAGGTTAATGACAAGTTTTCAAATTAATCAGGGTGTGCTTGCGCCTTTGCATGTTGGAAATGACTCTTTTGGAATATTGGCTGTATTTGGAAGTGAATTATTAAGTGAAGCGGACCTTCCTGCCATAGATTCTTTTGCCGGACAGGTCTCTATCAGTTTGAGGAATGCGTGGCTTGTTCAACAGGTGGAGAATGAACTGAAAGAGCGCAATCAGGCTGAGGCGGCGTTAAGAGCGAGCGAAGCTAAAATCCACGCTTTGATGGATGCTGTCCCTGATATGATGTTCATGTTGAATCATGAAGGTGTATTTCTCGATTACCATGCATCCAAGAAAGAACTGCTTTATGCTCCGCCAGAGACCTTTTTAGGGAGGAATATACGCGATGTGCTTCCTTCGCAAATGGTTGATATGTATGTGTTCTGCATTGAGCAGATTGCGAAAGTCGGGGAGAGTCAATTATTTGAATATACCCTTGAGGTAGCAGGCGAACAACATTTTTTTGAGGCACATGTTGTAGCCTATCAGGGCGATCATATATTATGTGTTGTTCGCAACATAACCAGACGTAAAAAAGCTGAAGAAGCAGTTAGGCAAACGGAGAAGCACTTTAAAGCACTAATTGAGAAAGCAGCAGATGGGATCGCTTTGATTGGCCCGGATGGTAAGACTAAATATGCCAGTCCGTCAGCTAGAAGAATGTTTAAGTATGGCGAAGTTGAAGATATTAATGATAATCCGCTGGAGTTTGTTCATCCGGACGATACTGAAATTGTTTTGCGGGCAATGAATGATCTAATTCAAGACCCTGCATGCGCCCCGACGATTGAGTATCGATATAAACATCACGACAATACGTATCATTGGGTGGAGAGCACATTTAGCAACCTGTTGACAGAGCCAAGTGTGCAGGCTGTAGTGGTTAATTTTCGAGATATTAACGAGCGTAAAAATATTGAGAAGGTATTAGCTGAAAATGAAAGATATTATCGTGCTCTAATCGAGAATGCCGCAGATGGTATTCTGGTTGTAAATACAGATGGAACTATTCGATATGAAAGCCCTTCCGTGGCACGCATGTTAGGGTACGCTCCGCATGCTCTTGTGGGAACCAGCGCGTTTGATTTGATCAACCCAGATGACTTGGGGCAAATCATGAATGCTTTTATGAATGGTTTGACTGTGTCAGGTTTTATTCATCGTGGAGAATATCGCCTTCGAAATTTTTTGGGAGAATGGCGTTATTTTGAGATTGTCAGCCATTATTTATTGGAAGATCCGGTAATTGACGGGGTCATTATTAATGGACGCGATATTACGGAGCGTAAACAGGCGGAAACAGAACTGTTGGAGAGCAGGCTGCGTTATCAACGCCTTACAGACCATGCTCCAGATATTATTTTCCGTTATATCATTCAGCCATCCATGGAGTTGGTATATATTAATCCTGCGGTTCAAACAATTACAGGATACACTCCGGAAGATTGTTATGCTGACCCGCAATTGATGCTTAATATGATTCATCCGGAAGATTTGCATTTGATGATGAGCTATATACAGTCGCTTACTCCGCCTAGTGACCCTATGGTCATGCGCTGGGTGGGCAAAGATGGCGTTGTCCGCTGGATGGAGAGTCGCATTGTCCCTATTGTGAACGAAAATAGACAATTAACAGCGGTGGAAGGTATTACTCGAGACATTACCAGACGCACACTTGCGGAAGAAGCGCTGCGGGATAGCGAGAGAAAATTCCATAGTGTGATCTCTAAATCTGCAGATGGGATTGCTCTATCAGATGAAGAGGGACGTGTTATCGAATTTAATGATGCCTTTGAGCGGATCATAGGTCGAAAACGCGAGATGGTATTAGGGCAGTTTTTATGGGATCTCGGTTTCAATGTAACTTCTGATGCCCTAAAAAAGAATGAATATTATTTACAGGCGAAACGAGAAATCCAACGAGTGCTGGAGACAGGCGAGTCGCAGTATCTGTATAAGATCATGGATGTGCCGTTTAAACACTCTGATGGCACTATTCGGCATATCCAGCAACGCTTGTTTACTATCCCTACTGAAAAAGGTTGGCGGTTGGGAAGTGTTTCACGCGATGTTACTGAGCTTAAACAAGCGGAAGAAAAACTGCATCAGCAATATGCAAATTTACACAGTCTTTATCAGATGACTGCGACCATAAGCCAGTCCGTTGCAATTGAAGGTGTATATAGCGCCGCATTGGATAGCCTGCAATCTACCTTATTTGCGGATCGGGTATCCATTCTTCTTTTTGATGAACATGGCGTTATGAGATTTAAAGCCTGGCGTAATTTATCAGATGCATATCGACAAGCCGCAGAGGGACATTCGCCTTGGAAGCAGGATGCATTGAATCCCCAGCCTGTACTTGTGCCAGATGCGTTGAAAGATAGCAGCCTAGCTTCCCTCCAAGCATTATTTGTGGAGGAAGGTATCGGCGCACTTGGATTTATCCCCCTTGTCCATCAAGGCAGGCTTCTCGGAAAATTCATGATCTACTTTAACACGCCGCATCAGTTCACTACTGAGGAAGTACAACTTGCCGAGACAATTGCTCGCCATGTTGCTTTTGCGATTTTCCGAAGGCAGGCCGAAAAAGCGTTGCAGGCTAGCGAGGAGCGCTACCGTATCTTGTATGAAGATAACCCATCCATGTATTTCACTGCAGATGTGAGTGGAACGGTTCTTTCTGTCAATAAGTTTGTTATCGAACAGTTGGGATATTCGGTGGATGAATTGGCGGGCCAATCCATATTAAACGTTTTCCATTCTGATGACCGCGAGGCGGTTCAACAGCATTTTCAAGTTTGCTTACAGCATCTGGGCCAGGCTGTGCAAATGGAAGTAAGAAAGGTTCGTAAAAATGGGACGGTCCTTTGGGTGAGGGAATCTGCCTGTGCTGTGCATGACCTGAATGGGCAAGTGGTAGTGCTGCTGATCTGTGATGATATTACAGAACGGAGAGAGGCTCAGGAAGCCCGCACAGCTTCCTTGGCAGAATTGCACGCTCTCTTCGCATCCATGCGAGATGCGGTTCTTGTCATTGACCAGAATGGGTATTATCGAAAAGTTGCCCCTACCAACCCGGATAAACTATATATTCAACCTGAGGATGTGGTTGGCAAGCACCTGAGTGACTTCTTCCCAGCGGGCCAGGTTGAGAAATTCTGCAAAGTGATAAAGCAAGTATTGGAAACACAACAAACTCTGCAGATCGAATATAAACTTGAGGTAAATGGTTCCGCTCCCTGGTTTGAGGCATCTATTTCGCCCATGGATTCAGACACTACGCTTTGGGTGGCGCGAGATATTAGCGAACGTAAACAAGTTGAGGCACAGATTCATCTTCAAAGTGCGGCATTGGAAGCTGTTGCTAATACCATCATCATCACTGACCGAGATGGAATCATTCAATGGGCAAATTCATCTTTTCATAATTTAACAGGCTTTGACACAAGCGAAGCAGTTGGAAAGAACCCGCGCGAACTCATATACTCTGGAAAACAAAGTCGTGAGTTTTATAAAGACATGTGGAATACGATCCTCTCAGGAAACATTTGGCACAATGAACTGGTCAATCGCCGCAAAGATGGGAGTCTGTATTTTGAGGAAATGACTATTACGCCGTTACACAATCTGGATGGTGAGATCAGTCATTTCATCGCAGTGAAACAGGATATCAGCGACCGTAAACATGCAGAAGAGGCGCTCATTCAATCTGAAAAGGCATATCGTACTTTATTCGAGAACGTACCCATTGGTCTATATCGCACTTCAGTAGATGGTCATATTCTGGATGCGAACCCAGCTCTTATTAAAATGCTTGGAAGCCCAGACCTTCACTCTCTTATGCAAAAGAAAGCTTGGGATTACTATGCCGATACAACTTCAAATGAAAAATTTATGGAAGAAATATCAGAGCATGGTGTCCTTTCTGCTTTCGAGGCCGAATATCGCCGTCTTGACCAAACAACGTTTTGGGCAGAAGATTATGTAAATATTATTCGAGATGATTCTGGAACTCCTTTGTACTTTGAAGGTAGCCTGGTCGATATTAATGACCGTAAAAAGAGCGAAAATGAACTGAGAGAGATGAATCAATCCCTCCAACTTGCCCATTCAGAACTTCAGCAGATGTTTGAACACGAACAAGTGTTATCACGTACAGACAGCTTGACAGGCCAAACCAATCGCCGCTACTTCTTTGAGCTTGCCATACGTGAATTCAATGCAGGGATCCGTTATCAGCGCCCATTAACGATCATTTTGTTTGATATTGATGGTTTCAAACAAGTCAACGATACATTTGGGCATGCGTTAGGTGATAAGATCCTTGTGCAGGTTGCTCATGCTACAGCCGCACAAGTGCGTGATGTGGATGTGTTAGCACGATATGGCGGCGATGAATTTATTATTTTATTGCCCCAAACCAGCGAGCAAAAAGCATTTCTGATCGCAGAGCGTATCCGTGAGAGTGTTGCAGCGATGGGAATGGATGTGGAAAACAGTCCATTTATCGTCACGCTCAGCATGGGCGTTGCAGAAATTATTTATAAGCCGCAAGATGAGTCGATCGAAGATGTGATCCGCCGAGCAGACCAGGCTTTATATCAAGCGAAGAAAAATGGACGCAACCATACGGTCATTTACACAGAACTTTAGTTGAACATTGGATGTAATATCATGAAACTAAAAAATTCCATTACTGATGTGCGCGGTATTGAAGTCGGACACGCGCAAAATGAGGAAGCATTAACAGGTTGCACTGTTATTTTATGCCGCAAAGGCGCAATGGCTGGTGTAGATGTGCGCGGCGGTGCGCCCGGCACGCGTGAGACCGATCTTCTAGATCCCGTTAATCTTGTCCAGCAGGTTCATGCGATTGTTTTGGCTGGCGGCTCTGCATATGGTTTGGATGCAGCCAGCGGTGTTATGCGTTATCTTGAAGAGAATAAAATTGGATTCAATACTGGCGCAGCCAGAGTTCCGATCGTCCCCTCTGCAATTTTATATGACTTGGGTCTCGGTCGCGCGGACCTGCGGCCTGATTCTGCGATGGGAGCATTAGCTGCTGCCTCGGCATCTTCCACGCCGCCTGCTGAAGGCAATGTTGGTGCGGGAACAGGAGCATCCGTTGGCAAAATGTTCGGCAATGCGCTTGCGATGAAATCTGGCTTGGGAACAGCCAGCATGGATATCGGCGGGGGAGTGATTGTAGGTGCTATTGTTGCGGTCAATGCTTGGGGTGATGTGATCAACCCAAAGACGGGAGAGATCGTCGCAGGTCTTCGTTCTGGAAAAGTTGGTCCATTGCGTATCGGCAAAGGAAATCAATTTGCTGATACGCTCGCAATGATGAAGACTCCCATAGGGCGTGGAGTTCTTGGCCTTGCAAGTCGCGGTAATACCGTCATTGGAGCTGTGGCCACAAATGCAAAGTTGACCAAAGCCCAGGCTATGAAGGTTGCACAGATGGCACATGATGGACTTGCGCGAACTGTAAGGCCTGCTCACACCATGTTGGATGGGGACACGATCTTTGCGCTCTCCACAGGTACAAAAAAAGTGGATGTCTCTACGATAGGTTCATACGCAGCAGAAGTGATGGCTGAAGCGATATTACGCGCGGTGAAAATGGCAAAGCCTGCTGGTGGTTTGCCAGGATTCAGCGAAACTTAATAGAATTCCTGTCTACTGATTGGGCTAAACGATTTTCGCCTTGCAAATTATGTTTGCAAGGCGAAACATTTTTTAAGATCGAAAAAGTTCTTTTCTCAATCTAAAAGTGAGGCAGGAATCTTCCCTCCATTTGCAGCAACCTTTTTAAAGAGGGCTTTTCGGAGAGCCTCGTTCTTTTCGGCGCTTCCGCTTTTAAAACTTGCATCAACACCTAGTTCAGTCGCAAGCGCGTCACGGTTTTCTCTACTGCTGTCCGCGCCGATCAATTTCAAAAAATCGACTACGGAAGTTTTCCATTCAAGTCCCTTACCGCCAGCAAGCTTATCAAGTTCGACGGTAAGATTAACATCCGATACAGCATTTGCTCCTGGAACTAAACCTTTGACCTTTGCAAGAATTTTGGCAAAAATATCAGTAAATATGCTCATGTAACACTCCTTTTGGGTTATTTGGGCTTCATGATCATCATACGATCAATACACTATAGCCACATCCATCGAATAGGGAGTGTTGGCGTCCACCACTTGGGGGAGATCATTGGGATAAATGAGTGGGTTGGCCGGGTGGTCGCTACGAAATTTAATTTATACTACGCCAAGACAACGTCCCACCGAATGGACATTGCTTGATTTCAGACCAGACCTTGGAGGTACATAATGAAGTATGCAACACCATCAGTTCGGATCGTTCAAACGGATATTCTTTCAGATAACTGGTACACACTTCGGAAAGTAACATTTGAGATTGAGAAACCCGATGGGACGAAGGAGATACAAAGCAGGGAGGCCTACGACCGCGGAAATGGTGCCGTTATTCTTCTCTATAACAGGTCACAAGGCTCTGTTGTTCTCACAAGGCAATTTAGGCTGCCAACCTATATAAATGGAAATGAAGATGGAATGCTCATTGAAGCCTGTGCAGGTCTTCTGGAAGAGGAAAGCCCGGAGGAGTGTATCAAAAGGGAAGCCATGGAAGAGACAGGCTATGAGGTTGGCGAAGTAAGAAAGATATTTGAAGCCTATATGTCCCCGGGATCTGTCACGGAAATTCTTTACTTTTTCATTGCAGAATATACCAAGAAGGATTTGCTTAGCAATGGCGGCGGAGTAAAAGAGGAGGAAGAAGATATTGAAGTTCTTGAATTATTATTTACAGATGCCTTATCCATGATCGATGACGGGCAAATTAAGGACGCGAAGACCATTATGCTTCTTCAATATGCACAGATCCACGGCTTATTTGCGGCTTCGTAGTCATCAAGTAATTTGAACTGAGGAATGAAGTTTTACCCCTTCACGCAGATCAATCCCTTCAGGTATGCTCCTTCTGGGAAGTGCAAACTGACGGGGTGATCACTGCCTTGTGATAAGTACTCAATGATCGTCGCTTCTGTGCCTGCATCTAATGCTGCGGAGGCGACGATTTTTTGGAAGAGAGCTGCATCCACGCCGCCAGAGCAAGAGAAGGTCGCAAGGATGCCGCCGTGGCGTAATAGCTTGAATGCCAACAGGTTGATATCTTTATAGGCACGTGAAGCTTTCTCGGCGTGCGCGGCAGTGGGAGCGAACTTGGGCGGGTCAAGAATGATCATATCGAAGGAGCGGTTCTCATCACGGAATTTCCGCAGCAGTTGAAAGACATCGCCTTCAAGAGAGGTGTGATGGTCTGATGGAAGGTTGTTGAGGGCGATATTCTCTTCAAGCAAGGCAAGCGCATCCCCAGATGAGTCCACAGACAATACGGACTTGGCTCCATTTGCCAGCGCATGAATGGAAAATCCGCCTGTGTAGCAGAAGCAATTCAATACATCACGATCTTTGGCAAGCTCTCCGACACGGTGACGGTTTTCACGCTGGTCGAGATAAAAACCAGTTTTATGTCCGTTCTTAATATCGACCCAAAAATTCAACTTGTATTCATCAATCGAAAATCGGAAATTGGAAATTGTTCCACGCAATATGCCAGTGATCGGCTTCAAGCCTTCAAGCTCACGCACATCTACATCGGAGCGCTCGTAAATGTTTTGAATGCCAGTCTCTTCTACAAGAATATCTGCAACGGTATCTTTCCAGAACTCGGAGCCTGCAGTGGTGGACTGTAAGACGAGAATATTGTGATAGCAATCTACAACAAAACCTGAGAGACCATCTGATTCGCCGTGAATTAAGCGGTATGAATTGGTATGGCTTTCGACTTTTGACATTTGACGAAACGCAATTGCCGCACGAATCTTTCTGCGGAAGAAATCTTTATCAATGGGTTCATCTTTAAATGTCCACACACGGACACGGATTTGCGAGGTTGGGGAGTAGGATGCGCGAGCGAGGAAACTGCCATTTGGCGCAATCAGGTCAACGGTGGTGCCGGAGGCGAGTTCTTTTTCCAATGGTTGAAGGGCGCTGGCAAAGACCCAGGGATGTCTTCGTAATAGACTTTTTTCACGTCCAGGTTTAATGGTGATGGAAATGGGCATGTGTCTATCTTACCGCAACAAAGCTTATAATGGAATTATGAGCGCGCATGAGATTTAACTCGGCGGTATTGCCTTTGTTGACGATTGCAGTGTTGATTATGCAATTGTTGGAACCATCCAAAGTTTGGCAGGCGCTGTTGGTTGCGTTTGGCGGGGCATTGTTGGTTTGCGGGTTATGGGCGCGTTCGCTGAGAGATGGCTTGCGTTTGACTCGCGAAGTCCGTTTTACATGGGCGCAGGTGGGCGATAAACTTGAAGAACAATTTATGCTGACAAATGATGGTTATGTACCGGCGACATGGGTGGAGGTCGTCGATCATTCAACCCTGCCCGATTATTCTGCCGGGCGAGCCATTGGGATTGGAACCCAAGAAACCATTAAATGGCATACAAGGGGAATTTGCTCACAGCGTGGAGTATATACACTTGGTGGAACAACGCTGCGCAGTAGTGATCCGCTTGGTATTTTTTCTGTAGAGGTGCTTCAACCCGAAAGTGTTTCCATGATGGTGACGCCACCAGTGATTCCACTACCTCAAGTGGATATCATGCCTGCTGGCTGGCTTGGAGATGGGCGGCCACGGCCGAACTCACCGGAGCAAACCATACATGCCCTCACTGTTCACGAATACCAACATGGCGAACCATTAAAACAAATTCACTGGCCAACCACTGCGCGGCACAATGCGCTTTTCACACGCGTGATGGATGGGTCTCCTGCAAACGATTGGTGGATCGTGTTGGATGCTGATGCTAATGTGCAGGTTGGTTCTGGTTGGGAATCTACTCTTGAACTGGGCGTGATCCTTGCCATGTCACTTGTGGAACGCGGTTTTCGAGCCCGTCATTCTGTAGGTCTGCTTGCAAGCGGCGACCAGCCAGTTTGGTTGAAACCAAAACAGGAAGATGAAAATCATCGCTTGCAAATGACGCGGGCTTTAGCAACTCTTACCCCCGGCAGCCTTTCATTGGCAGACCTGCTTACACGCGCTGGACCAACACTTGGTCAACGTACCAGCATTATCATCATCACGCCTTCGGTGGATAGCGAATGGCTGACGCCCTTAACTTCCTTGCGCTGGCGCGGCATCACCCCTACCATTCTCTTGATGGACCCTGCATCATTTGGGGCCACGAATCATGTGGACACATTTGCAGATGTGCTTGCACAAATGGGAATTTCTCGCTTCATCCTTAACCGAAGCCTGCTCCTACAACCCGAAGCTCGCCCTGGCTGGCACGGACAGTGGGACTGGCGCATAATGCCCACTGGAAAAGCCGTCTCCACACACCTGCCTGGTGATATGACATGGCGAAAGTTGAAATGACCCAGCCCTTTCAGAGGTTGTTTCGAATTCATGGGGCCAACTTTTTTCTTTCGCTGTGTATGCTCTCCTGCCTGCCTTGGGCATTGAGCGATCTTTTACACGGTGTGGATTTAAGCTTATTCCTGCCGATCACGTTGCTTGGTGTATTCATTGCATTGGGATTAAGCACACCGTACGTAAAAAAGTTTTCTGCGAGGGTTATTCTTCTTGGCATTAGCCCGCTAATTTTGATCATCCGTATTGGTGGGATATGGCCTTCCCTGATAAAAGCAGTAAAAAGCTCATTTGATTTTGCTTCAGTATTATTCAGCGCGTTCTCTTCCCATCAACCAGTGGACTCTTCTGCCATGCTTCTCGCAAGAGAAGAGCTTTTCCAAAAGAGCTTGGGGCTTGGCTCTCGCTTGTTTGAATGGGTTTCAGGTTTGTTGCATGGTATCCAGATCGAAGACCCCGTCATCCGCACGTTGATCTGGTGCCTGCTTTTGTGGCTGGTTGCGGTTTGGGCTGGCTGGCAGATGTATCGAAAGAATCATCTATTGGTTGGAATATTCCCAACCACGCTTTTACTAGCTTTCATTATTAATTACACGGGCAAAAAGATTGAAATTCTCTGGGTGCATCTTGGGTTGCTGTTATTGCTTTTGGGCTTAACGAATTTCGCAGAACAAAGGAGTCTCTGGGAAAGTTCAAAAAAGGATTATTCCGAAAGCACAATTTTTGAAACTTTTGCCGTTGTGATCGTACTCACGATCACACTGACAGTTTTTTCATCATTGGCATCCACAGCCTCTATTAAAGACATTATTGATAACATGCGTGAAAGCCGCACACAAGCTCCTTCGGCGGCACAGGGTAAGTTTCTTGGTCTTGAGCCTGTAAAGAATAATGCCAATGTTACAGGCATTCGGAGCGGCTTGCCCCGTTCCCATTTGCTTACTGCTGGCCCTGAACTCTCAAAACAATTGGTGATGAAAATCTCTACAGGGGAATTGCCTCCCATGCCAGCAATCGTGAACGAGTCAGTTCCACGCTATTACTGGCGCACGCTCACATATCAGATATACAACGGAGCTGGGTGGTCGAACCCTACTGCATTTGGAAGCGATGTGACTCCTGATGAAACTTTGGTTGATGAAATTCCATCTGAATATCGAGTATTAAATCAATCAGTAACATTTTCCAACGGGGCAATCGATCGCTTATATTGGGCAGGAACCCTGCAAAGCGCCAGCGTACCGTTTGAAGCTGTATGGCTGCGCAAAGCGGAACGGACTCCGCTGCTTTACTCAAACATGCTTGCAGCATTGGCTTCGACAGAAACGTATCAGGCCAAGTCTTTGGTGTTAAATGTGGATGCCGAAACGCTGCGTGCTTCTCCAAGTGTTTATCCCGAGTGGGTGAGTCGTCAATTTCTCTCTTTACCTAAAACAGTTCCTACGCGCGTTTATGGATTGGCACGTGACCTGACCGCCTCCGCTTTTACTCCGTATGACCGCGCACTTGCCATTGAAAGTTATCTACGTACGTTCCCATACTCGCTCGAAGTTGATACGCCTCCTCAGGGACGTGATGTAGCTGACTATTTTCTCTTCGACCTTCAAAAGGGATATTGCGATTATTACGCCACAGCGATGGTTGTTTTGGCGCGCGCGGCAGGGTTACCTGCGCGGCTTGTTATTGGCTATGTAGGTGGAACCTATGATGTTGAGCACGCTCAATATGTTGTTACAGAAAATTATGCCCATTCATGGGTTGAAATTTATTTTGCGAAAGTTGGCTGGGTTGAATTTGAGCCAACCTCCAATTTGCCTTTAATCCTGAACGAAGAAAAGAACGTGCCTGCTGCTCCCGCAGTGGAAATCCAGCCAGCAGAACAACCCTTTGCAGAACGTGTTTCACTATTTTTGCAAAGCGTACTTGCCAGAGTATGGCTGCTTATTTTTGGCCTGTTTATTTTCATCCTGCTGTGGATTGGATACGATTCGGTCCGCATTGCCAGGCTTGACCCTTCCCAAACGATCCAGCTTTTATATTGGCGTTTCCGCCGCCTCGCCCGACTTGTGACAGGGTCTGCATCGAATAGCCAGACCGCCCATGCCTATGCAATTGAATTGATTCAGCAATTAGATTCTATAAAAATTCCCTCCCGCTTTCAAAACTGGTTTACCCCTGCTCAACATGAGATCAAACAACTGACAGAACTTTTCTCCCGCAGCTTGTTTGCGCCGCTTTCTCCGACCCGTGCAGAAGCAAATGATGCGGCTAAAAGTTGGTCACGTCTATGTTGGAAATTATTGCTGGCGAATGTGCTCAAAGCTATAAAAAGAAGTAAATAAACCTCTTGTATAAGTTGTAATGGATACGTTTAAAAAAACAGCTTAAACTACGAAATCACCAAGGCACTGAGAGAAAAGACTTTAAATTTCCGTGCCTCAGTGACTTCGTGGTCAAGGTTTTTGACTTTTGCAAGAGGTCAAATATAAAAATTCGTGACATCGTGCACATGGGGTAAATCCACGGCCAGAGGTTTTGACCTTTTTTGTTCTACTCATTCTCAGGAATTTGCACTATGGGGCAGGGTGTTACGGCATGGTATCATCACGCTTTCAAAGGAGAATGATGCTAAAACCGATTCGCTGGAATACATTTGTTTGGGACTTTCTTAGAATTCAGGTGGGATTCTTTTTGTTTGGCTTGGCGATCACGCTGATGATCCGCGGCAATATTGGGACGAGCGCTTGGGCAGTTTTGGAAGTTGCCTTGGCGAAACGCCTTGGGATAACCATTGGAACGATGACCGTGTTAATGGGATTCTTTGTATTGGTAGGTGCAGTGCTAATGCGTGAAAAAATGGGATGGGGCACGCTGGCAAATATTTTGTCTATTGGGCCGTGGGAGGATTTTTGGCTGTCATTCATTCCAGATGTAAAAGGGCATTGGCCGTTGCAGGTTGGTATGTTAATACTTGCCATTTTTATCATGGGACTTGCTAGCGCGATTTACATCGGTGTGGATGCGGGTGCAGGTCCGCGTGATAGCATGATGCTGGCGATCAAGCGCACTACGGGAATTAGCATCCGTGCGGCGCGGGCGATCATTGAAGTAACCGTGGTGACGCTTGGATGGTTGCTAGGTGGGCCCGCGGGAATTGGCACATTGGCATACGCCATTTTTGTTGGGCCTTCTGTACAATGGGGATTTAAAATATTCAAAGTGCAGCCGCACAAACCTATACCAGAGGAAGAAGAGGAAGTTGTTGCTGGTGTGGAAGGCGGCGCGGAATAGTTTTCAGATACTTTCTGAGAGTTTTAATTAAAGAGAAGGAGAGAAGCATGATTGAAACAATTGAAAACGCTCCAATCGTTGAGCCAATGCCAGAGCCAAAAAATAGAAGCACAACAGCACTGGTTATCTTTTTGTTCTTTGCACTTCCAATGCCGTTGTGTCTGTTTCTCTATCACTTCATAATATGGTCATCAGAGCAGAGTGCGATCACTTCATTGAGTTTGAAGAATCTCGCTTGGGCTGGGCCTATTGGTTTGGCTGTGCAGGGACTTATCTTGTCCGTGGCTGCTGGGTTGTTGTGGCGCTTCACAAAGGATGATCGCTTCAAGCCAGTATATGCAGGGTTGTTTGGCGCGGCATTGATGGCATTCCCTGCCCTGGTACTGCGGACGCTTGGCGCAAACAATGATCAAGTTGGTTCGATCATACAAACATTGCTTGCGTTGATTGCAGCACTGGTAGTGATCCGTTTGCGCAAAGGTCAATTGGTTTGGGATGGCGCTGCGCTTCCATTCGGTTTGTTGGTGGCAGGCATTGGCATTGCACCTTTGGCGATCTATGGCTCTTTTGGCTCGTTTGGTGACACATTCCTCAGCTTGCTTGCGGGTTTGGCGTTTGGATTTCTCGCTGCAGTATTGATGTCTGTTACGACTGAAAATATTTTATTGGATGGAATTGGCGTTGGTGCGGTGTTAGCTTTGCTGGCTTCAGCATTTGGGTACGATGGCTCACAGCTTTTATTGCTCGTGCTTGTGCCTGCGTTTGCATGCGCTATCACTGCTGTCCTTCCTTCGCGTATCGCAGCGAGCACAGCGACAGGCATCCTTGCGTTTGCGGCGCTTGCGTTTTTTGACCCCACAGAATTAACGATCGTACTTGGTGATATTGCTGGGCTTGCCACTAAGGCTGTTGGCATCGCCCTGCTCATTGGGTGGGCAACGAGTGTTCTCGCGTTGATCCTTCGTCAGATAAAACTGGCAGGCACGGGCGCAGGGGTGAAGCGCGCTGTCGGTTGGGCTGGGGCTGGTGTTGTATGGCTTGCTGTTATCGCCAGCTTCTTTTTGTTTGGCAATCCTGGCAATTATGGTGATAGGCTCTTTGTCATCTTGAAAGATCAGGCAGATATTTCTGCTGTGACTCAGATCAAGGATCGCGATGAAAGATTAACGGCGGCGTATGAGCAATTGACCACGCATGCAAATGAAACACAAGGCGCGATGCGTCAATTTTTTGACTCAGTTGGAATTAAATACACTCCTTATTATTTGGAAAACGCGATGGAAGTGCGCGGCGGAACATTGGTGCGTTTGTATTTATTGACCCGCCCCGAAGTTGACCGCGTCATTCCCAGTCCGCGCCTGCGTGCCGCTCCCGAAGATTCTGCTTCGCCTGGGCCTATCTCCGCAGCGGATGGCAGCGTGCAATGGAATATTTCCATGATCGGTGCAGATAGAGTGTGGAATGAGTTTGGTGTACAAGGCGAAGGTATTGTTGTTGGGCAATCAGATTCAGGCGTGGATGGAAATCATCCAGCTATTGCAAAACAATATCGCGGCTATAACACAGGGGACGATTACAACTGGTTCGACCCGTGGGACGCAACTACTTCCCCGAATGATGAAGGCGGACACGGGACGCACACGATGGGTACGATTTTAGGGAGTGGTGGTATTGGCGTTGCCCCCAAAGCGCAGTGGATCGGTTGCGTGAATCTTGATCGGAATCTTGCCAACCCTGCTTTGTATTTAGATTGTATGCAATTCATGCTTGCACCATTTCCACATGGCAGTGATCCATTCTTTGACGGCGACCCAACCAAAGCGGTACACGTGATGAACAACTCATGGGGTTGCCCAACCATTGAAGGTTGTGACCCGAATGCTCTGCTATATGCAGCAAATAACCTGCGTGATGCAGGTATCTTTGTGGTGGTATCCACAGGCAATGACGGCCCATCTTGCGAGACGGTTGAATCGCCACTATCTTTGTACGACTCGGTTTTTTCCGTTGGCGCAGTTGACCAGTTTGGCAATATGGCACCTTTCAGCAGCCGCGGTCCTGTTACTGCTGATGGCTCAAACCGTATTAAGCCCGATATTGTTGCTCCTGGTGTAGATATTCTCTCTTCTCTCCCCGAAGGGACGTATGGCACGAATAGCGGTACTTCGATGGCTGGTCCGCACCTTGTAGGCGTGGTGGCGTTGATCTGGTCTGCTCAACCTGACCTAATTGGTGATATTGATGCAACTGAACAGCTCATTATTGACACTGCACAACCATTCACTGGTGATACATCCAGCGGATGTTTTACGGGTGATAAACCTAATAATGCGTATGGCTACGGCGTTGTGGATGTGTATGAAGCCGTGAAACAGGCACTGGGAAAATAAACTCGGATATCGCAAGGGCGATCCTTCAACGATAAAGAAGAGAATTTCTTTTATTGAAGGGTCGCTCTTAAGTTCAAAGGAAATTTTCATACATGAGTCGTGCTACAAAGATCACTTTAGGCGTAATCGTTACCCTTCTTCTAGCTGCCACAGTTGGTTTGCTCGTTAGAACTCGCGGTGAGTCCTACAACTTACTTCATTCCCCAATAGCAACGCGTGAATTGCCTGATGAAACGCCAGCAGATTACAACCTACCGTTTGAAGATGTTACAGTCACCAATCCCGATGGACAAAAACTTGTTGGCTGGTTCATCCCTTCAGAAAATGGCGCAGTTATTATCATGCAGCACGGATATAAATCCACGCGCAGTGAATTGCTTAACGAAGCGGAAATGATGCACCGGCATGGATATGGCGTTTTAGTCACGTCCATTCGCGCACACGATTACAGCGAAGGTGAGCTCATTACCCTTGGTGTGTATGAAGTTCAGGATATGGAAGCATGGTATCAATACCTGCTCACGCGTGATGACTTTGACCATGAGAAGATAGCTATTCTTGGTAATTCGTACGGCGGAATGTTGTCCATTCAATATGCTGCGCAAAATAAGAACATCAAGGCTGTAGTTGCCAACTCTGCATTTTCGTCTATGCCAGATACGGTTGCAACCAGCGTTACGCATTTCACGGGGCTGCCTGAGTTTCCCTTTGTGCCACTGATTGTCTTTTGGGCAGAACGCGATACGGGTATCAAGATGGAGGAAATCGATGCCACTAAATGGATTCCACAGATCAGCCCGCGTCCTGTCTTCCTGATGCAGGGCGGCAAAGATACGGTCATCTCTCCCGAAAGTGGACAGCGCCTTTACGATGCGGCAGGAGAACCAAAGGAATTATGGTATGACCCTGAACTTGGTCATGTAGAATTTGACAAGGAACGCGCCGAAGAATACGAATCCAGAGTTTCCGCTTTCTTTGACCAATATTTATTGCAGGGAACACCCTAAAGAAATATGTAGAGCCGACTCCTACCCTAAAGATCTTCGAACCATTCTTACAGGAGGAACTATGAAAAAACATATCCGTGTTTTTGTTGCTGTGTTTCTGCTGGCAATCATCGCTTTTGCTTGTACTGTTCCCTCCACTACAGCCACGCCAGCGCCTGTGCAAACAGAGCCGCAAGTGGCTCCATTCGTTGGACTGTGGATGAGCGAAACAGAAACATTGGCGTTCACGCAAAAGAATTTATATCGTGTTCAGTCCAACCCTGAAACAGGTCAGGTCAATGAGCAATTTGCCGAGATCATCGTTAATGACCCATCAACCAGCCATATTACGTTACGAATACAATGGGTAAGGGTCAATGGTATTTCAGTAGGTTTTGATGCGCCCGTGTATTCACTCTCGTATAAGGTCGATGGCGATGTTCTCCAAATTGGCCTTGGCTCGGAATCTGAATTCACCACTGAACTTTCACCAACGATTTATTATCGAAAATAAAAATATATGTGGATATATCTTCTTCAAGGTGTTGGGTTTGGCTTCGCCGCCGCTTCTCAACCTGGACCGTTTCAAACGTATCTGATTTCCCAAGCATTGACTCGCGGCTGGAAGCGTTCTCTGCCAGCTTCTCTTGCACCGCTTCTCAGTGATGGTCCCATTATTCTCCTCTCTGTATTGGTTCTTAGTCAGCTTCCAGGTTGGTTGCAGCAGGTAATGTATATTGCAGGTGGCTCATTCATTTTGTATTTATCGTATGGCACATATAAGGCATGGCGTGACTTTAATGAGATTGTTACTCATCCAGAGATGGCTGGTCATCAAACCATTCTCAAGGCAGCCATGACCAATGCCCTCAGCCCAGGGACTTATCTCTTTTGGACTTTGGTGACAGGCCCTATTTTGCTGCAAGGCTGGCGAGAAACGCCAGTCAATGGGATCGGTTTCCTTGCAGGCTTTTACCTCACCTTGATTTCTGCGTTGGCAGCCATTATTATTATTTTTGGTACTGCGGCGAAGTTGGGACCTAAACTCAACCGTGCCTTGTTGGGAATATCATGTGTTGTTCTATTTTGTTTTGGGCTATATCAATTATGGCTGGGCTTTTCTTTATAAAATAATCAGGAGAACAGATGGAAACAAAGACAGATTTACTCATTATCGGAGCTGGCCCTTTTGGACTCTCTCTTGCGGCGTATGTAAAATATTTGGGTATTGACCATGTTGTCGCAGGCAGACCCATGGAGTTTTGGAAGAACAACATGCCGCAAGGTATGTATCTGCGTTCTGCGTCCGATTGGTCCTTAGATCCGACAAATCGATTTTCTATTCTCAAATACTTGGAAACCCTTGGAAAAACGCCAAAAGATGTAGAACCGCTTTCTCGAGATTTCTATCTTGAATATTGCCAATGGTTTCAGAATAATTCTGAAATAAAAACAAACCCCTCGTACGTGAAGAAAGTAGATCAGACCAGTGAGGGCTTTCGTTCTGTGTTGGAAAATGGTGAAGTGATCGAATCAAAGTGCGTAGCGGTGGCGATCGGGATGGGATATTTCAAGAATCAACCATCTGCATTGACCGAGATTCTTCCCAGCGGCAAATATCAACACACATGCGATGCGGTAGATCTTTCGGGCCAAAAAGGGAAGAGAGTTCTTATCATTGGCGGCAGACAAAGCGCATTCGAGTGGGCAGCCTTGTTAAATGATGAAGGCGCAACAGAAGTTCATCTTGTGCATAGACATGAGTCTCCAAAGTTCACCGAATCAGATTGGAGTTGGGTTCCGCCGTTAGTGGATCACATGGTCGAAGAGCCTGCATGGTTCCGTAATTTACCGCAAGAAGAACAGGATGTGATTAGCAGGCGGATGTGGGGGGAGGGGCGCTTGAAGGTGGAGCCCTGGCTTGAGAAGCGTGTCATGAAGCCCAATACGCATATCCATGAAAAGACGGGCATTGCATTTTGTGCAGAACGTGCTGACGGCGCGTTGAACGTGAAACTGGAAAATGGTACTTCGTTTATTGTGGATGACATAATCCTTGCCACAGGTTACAAAGTGGATTTGGCGCAAGTACCATTTTTGAAAAACGGAAATCTGCTCGATAAGGTTGAAGTTAAAAATGGTTTCCCCGTTCTCGACCCGCATTTTCAAACCAGCGCAAAGGGATTGTATATAACGAGCATGCCCGCAGGCCAGGACTTTGGCCCCTTCTTTGGGTTTACCGTCTCTGTGCGAACTTCTGCGAAGATCATTGGAAACGCATTGAAAGAATTATAAGGAGAGTTCCATGTATATTGTCCACGTGCACGTGCATGTCAAACCAGAATTTGTGGAAGCCTTCAAACAAGCCACCATTGAAAACGCATCCAACAGTGTGCAAGAGGCTGGCATTGCGCGCTTTGATGTAATTCAACAATCGGACGATGCCACTCGTTTTGTTTTGGTGGAAGTGTACAAAAATGTTGAGGCTTCCGCTGCACACAAAGAAACCGCGCATTATGCCAAATGGCGTGACACAGTTGCAGAGATGATGGCAGAACCAAGACAAGGAATCAAATATACAAATATTTCTCCTGAAGATTCTGGTTGGTAACAATGTCTGCTTTTGAATTCGCTACAGCGAATCGGATTATGTTTGGGGCGGGGAAACTTAACGAGCTTGGCAATCAACTCAAAGGACGTACGAAGCGTCTGTTGTTGGTGAGGGGAAATTCATCGGATGCGATTCCGCGAGTAAGGGAGATCCTCTCTGCACAGGGAATCCTGTTCGATGAATTTTCGCTTCATGGCGAACCGACAGCGGACATAGCCTCCGAAGGGGCTTCGTTTGCGCTTATGCACGGCTGTGACATGGTCATTGGCTTGGGCGGTGGTAGTGTGCTTGATGCGGGCAAAGCAATTGCTGCGCTTGTCACGAACCTTGGCAATGTGTTCGATTATCTTGAAGTTATTGGCAAAGGCCAGCCTTTGGTGAATGCGCCGTTGCCATTTATTGCCATCCCAACCACAGCAGGGACGGGTACTGAAGTAACGCGCAATGCCGTGCTTGGGTCGCCTGCGCATGGCGTGAAGGTAAGTTTGCGCAGCCCGATGATGTTGCCATCGCTTGCCATCGTTGACCCTGAGTTGACGTATGGCTTGCCGCCTGAGATCACGGCCAGCTCTGGTTTGGATGCGCTTACGCAATTGATCGAACCTTTTGTTTCTGTGAAAGCCAACCCAATGACAGATGCGATCTGCCGCGAAGGGATTCGCCATGCGGCGAAATCTTTGCGGACCGTATATCATAATGGCGCTGATGCATCTGCACGCGAGGGCATGTCGCTGGCAAGTCTGTTTGGTGGCTTGGCCTTAGCTAACGCGGCGCTCGGAGCCGTGCACGGATTTGCTGGGCCACTAGGCGGAATGCTCAACGCTCCACATGGCGCAATTTGTGCAAAGCTATTGCCGTTGGTGATGGAAGTAAATATCAAAGTATTGGAGACTCGTCATGTAGGCCATATGGCGATTGAAAGATACACCGAAATTGCACGAATTGTTACAGGGGATAATCAAGCATCTGCGTATGATGGCGTGGAGTGGGTGAGGAATTTGGTACGTGACCTGAATATTCCATCCCTTTCGGTACATGGGATGAGTGAGACGCACATCCCTGAGGCAGTGCAAAAGACGTTGAATGCAAGCAGCTACAAGGGAAACCCAATTCCGTTGAGTGAAGGGGAGTTGAGCGAGATTTTGGAAAGAGCGTTATGAAGTGAGCTAGAGCATTAGTAAAACAAAACCCGTCTCATGAGACGGGTTTTGTTTTACTCTCGTTCGCTATAACTTCCGCTTTTTGTCCTCAAGCATTTGCGTGATTACTTCAGTAATTTCCGAAAGGCGGAAAGGTTTGGTGATGTATTCATCTGCACCTGCTTCAATGCAGTTCTCGCGGTCTCCAGGCATGGCAAGCGCCGTTAGGGCAATGACAGGTATAGCCGCAAGCTCTTGATCTGTGTGAGAGCGCAAGCGTCGGATGGTTTCCAAACCATCCATCTCTGGCATTTGGATATCCATCAGCACAAGGTCTGGGCGTAGCCGAGGAGCCGTGGTCAGGAATTCCACGCCACTTTTTGCTGAAACGACATTGAAGTTCTTTGCGCCGAGATAATCAAAAACTGTTTCGATATTGACCTCGTTATCATCCACGATCATAACCGTGGCAATGGGCTTGTCTGTTTTCTTACTGTGACTGTCACTTGGCGATGATGTCTTTTGAATGGCTGAGAGAACATTCTGCATATCTGATACTGAAAAGAATTTGACAAGATATCCATCAGCATTGAGTTGAGATGCTCTTTGCTTATCATCTTCTATTGAAGTGATCACTACTGGTAAATGCTTCGTCTCTGGGCTGGCCTTTAATTGTTCCAAAACCTCCCACCCTGATAGGTCTGGAAGGTGCAGATCCAGGAAGACAATGTTTGGGCGTGTTGCAATTACACGCTCAAATGCATCCTTTCCTGTAGAGTGGATGACAGGTGTAATGCCAAGCGCCTTGCAATATCGGGCTAAATGGCTGGCATCCATTGATTCGTCTTCAACGATCAACGCATAATGGAATCTGGATTTGAAAGTGAGTTTATCTGTGTTTGTGACGGCATCTGATGGCAGGCAGGGCAATGCTACAGTGAATCGGCTGCCTTGGCCTGGCGTGCTTTGGATCTCGATACTCCCACCGTGCATTTCAACAAGCCTTTGAACAAGCGTCAGACCGAGGCCTGTGCCTGTTTGCTGTCTCGAAAGGCTACTATCCAGCTGAACAAAAGGTTGGAACAATTTTTTTATATCGTCAGTGGATATGCCAATGCCTTTGTCCCATACAGAGATGTACACGATATTATCTATTGCATTTTCAACTACTTCCAGCCCGAGTGAACCTTCCTCATGAGTGAATTTCACAGCATTGCTTAGTAAGTTGACCAATATCTGTTTTAAACGGCGGCCGTCTCCATTTACAGTGATGCTTGCAGGGCTCATATTGAAGCTGACGTTTTGCCGTTTCTTTGCTGCCATTCCCTTAGTGAGATGGATGCTGCTTTGGCAAATATCCCCAAGAGAGCACGGCAACATTTCCAACTCAAATTTTCCAGCTTCGATCTTGGAAACATCCAGAATATCGCTTATCAAATCCAGCAGGTGGCGTCCGCTATTCTCAATATGGATAACGGTGGCTTTTTGCTTTTCATTTAATGGACCATATACATCCTCTTGCAAAGCTTCGGAAAGCCCAAGAATGCCATTAAGCGGAGTGCGTAATTCGTGGCTCATGCTTGCGAGGAATTCATCTTTCATTCGCATGGCGCGTGCCATTTCAAGGTTGGCATTCCGCATGGCTTCGCCAGCCAGTTTTTGGTCGGTATTATCCAATACCGTGGAACGACTCAAGATGTAGTTTCTGTTCTCATCGTACACAGCAACAGCGTTGACCAAAATTGGGAACACAGTGCCATCCTTGCGAACGAATTCGAATTCAAGATCTCTTAACCAGCCGCGCTTTTTAAATTCTGGGAAGTTCTCTCTGAGCTTGACAGCGCTCGCAGCGGTAAACAGATTCGCGAGCGGCAGCCCGACCACTTCCTCACGGCTGTAACCAAGCCAATTCAACTCCGTCTGATTGATCAGTATCACGTTGCCGTTTGCATCCAAAGAATGGTACCCTGCTGGCGCATTGTCATATAGATCTTGTACTTCTGCAGTACGTTGTTTGACGCGTTCTTCCAGAGTGCGATTCAACTCTTGAAGTTTTTGTTGTGTTGTTTTGAGATCGTGAATATCGGTTGAATTGATCAAAACCTGAGAGACGCTTCCATCTTCGTCATGGATCGGCTGAATGGAAGTGCGATACCAGTGAGGTTCTCCACGCACAATGCTCATGGCTTCAAAAACATTCCCATTATCTTCTTTGATCACCTGTTGAACATGTGCCATTTGCTGAGAAGCAACCCTCTCTGGAAATAGCTCGTGCATGGTTTTTCCGACCAGCGTTTCGGCAGGGCGACCCAATTGTCCCGCAGCCATATCGTTCATATACAGAAACTTTCCTGTGCCATCCACGGTTGCTATTACATTATCAAGACTCTCAACCAATACACGGTACTTTTCTTCGCTGGCATGTAATGCTGCTTCAGCCTTTATACGCTCGGTAACATCTTGTACAGCGCCATAAATACCAGTCAGCTTTTGCTGTTCCAAATCCCATAATGGATTGGCATGTACCTGCACCCAACGTACATCTCCATTCTTATGGATCATTCGTAAGGTGTCGATGATCTTTTGATTGTTCTTAAGAGATTCAAGGTCATGTGCGTCTCTTTCACGGTCATCTGGATGCACGATCGATAACCAACCTCCCTTTGCAATATATTCATCAACGGTATAACCAGTGATAGATTCAAAGCCGCCACCGACCCATTTGATTTGCGGATTGCCTTCCACATCCAAATTCTCAGAGAAAACATAATCAGCATTGATGGTAGAGATCAAGCGGTACAACTCTTCGCGATTCCGTAACGCTTCCTCACCTTGCCTGCGCTCTGTCACGTCACGCCCATAGACTGCTACACGGCGAACCTCGCCATCGCTATCAAAGATCGGGTAAATGCTGTTTTCGATCCATACTCCGTATCGTTCGTCATCGAAGATCAGCGGTTTGTGTTCACGTACAACTGACTCCACTCGCTCTTTTCTAAGTTTGGCTGTTTCAGCTGGAAGAAGATCATAAATGTTTGTACCAACAATCTCGCTCACTTGCTTCCCAAGGCGGGTCGCAGTCGTCTCATTGGTAGCAATCACTTTTCCATCAATATCCATCAGAAAAACAGATTCGGTGGAAGCGTTTAAGATCGCTTGGGCGGTCTCATTACTTGCATGTAGCGCTTCTTCAGCCTGCTTGCGCTCATTTAATTCACTGAGTAATTGAGTGTACAGAACAGCATTTTGTTCAGCGGAAGTGATATGCAATGCCAAAGCTTCCAAGAGCTTTAACTGGCTCTCTGTATAAGCATTCAAATGATAACTCGCCACCTGGATCACGCCTTTCACTTGTCCACCCGACTTGAGTGGCACAATAAGCGCGGAACGGGTTATTTCATCCTCAGGCGGGTCTTCATCTACAATTTCATTTGTGTCACCTTCTACATAGTAAACATTTTGGGCGCTCTTGATGAGCTTTTGATAATCGTTGGATAACAAAGCCTCGCCCGAACGGATCACCATACTCTGCGTGCCTTTTCCCTCCTCTTCCAGCGGAATGGATGGAAAGATACTGACATCCAACCACTTATCTTGCATCCAATACGCTTTGCAAGTGATCAATTGTGTTTCAGAGTCAAATGCGGAAATAAACAAAGTATCGCTTGGTGCAATGATCATCATAAAGTCGCAGATCGTTTGATAGATTTCCTGCACATCCAAGGTGCGGTTTAGTTGCTGACTCGCCTCATACAACAATCGTAGCTGTTCACTTTGCTGACGGTTAATCTCCTCTGTGAGTTTGCGATCAGTAATATCGCGGAAATTAATCACGATCCCTCGCACGCTCGGCTCGTTGAACATATTAGTGTAGGTGCTTTCAAGCCAGTGATAGGAGCCGTCCATATGTAGGAAGCGATATTCCAGCTTTTGAGGTTCTTCAGGAGAATTCTGTAATTTAATTCGCAGAAGATCAAGCAAGGGAATATCTTGAGGGTGGATCTTTTCTCGTGAATGAGTACCAACTATCTTATCCGCGGTATAGCCGAACATACGGTATGCAGATGGGCTGGCAAACAGGAAGATCCCGTTTGCATCTACCATGGCAATTCCATCTGGAGCATTTTCGATTAAAGCTGTGTTACGCTTTTCAATTTGATGAATGGAGTCTTCAGCCTTTTTCCGTTCAGTGATATCACGTGAAACCCCGTACACTTCTATGTGCCCCGTCTCAGGGTTCTTTACAAATCGAGTTGTTGTCTCCGTCCATACAGTGGAGCCATCCTTGCAAGGTTGTTCGATCTCATCTGTATAGGATGTGCGCATACCTTGTTGAAACTCCTTTATGCGAGAGGCCATCACTTCGTTCAAATGTTTTGCGGAAGTGGGTGTCAGGCTTGAAGCAAGATCTTGCTCTGTCACTTCTTTCACGCTAAAACCGCGTAACTGTAAGACGGACGGGCTGACATAGAGATATGTAGAGGTTTCTATATCAAGGATCCAGATCACATCTGAAATATTCTCAGCCAGTAAGCGGTAGCGAGCATCACTTTCGCGGCGAGCTTCGTCTGCTTTCTTGCGGTCCGTAATATCTTGTGTGACACCTAATGCAGAGATGGGGACTCCATCCTTGTCAAATGTGACCTTGGCGGTAATATGCAGCCAACGTATTTCACCATGGAGCAGGATGCGGTGCTCAATGTCATACGGCGCACCGTGCATGGCTGCCTCCCAGGAAGTCTGCATGAATTCACGGTCATCAGGATGTATGACAGCCATAAGTTCTTCACCATTGTGCAGGCCGGGCGTCCAACCAACAAGACGTGCGCCTTCTGGTGTGGCATCGAAAACCCCTGTTCGTAGATCCGCTGTCCAACTCCCCAAGTTAGCAATGGCTTGAGATTCGTTGAGAAGCTGTGTGCTTTTCCAGATAGACTCTTCAGCAAGTTTCCGCCCTGTAATATCCTGCACCGTACCAATGACTCGGATCATGGTTCCGTTTGCATCCAGTATGATTCGAGTACGTTCTTGTACATGGCGAACCTGTCCATTAGGCAAAATAATACGGTGATCTATATTGGCTATCTGCTCATTCTCGAGCATTTTTGTTCGTTGCTTCAGGAAATCTTCTCTGTCTTCTGGGTGAATGGCGCTTTCGAATGATTCGACCGTGGGCGTAAATTCTGCCGGCGTAACGCCAAAGATACGGTACACCTCATCTGACCAGCGTAGAGTTTGTTCCTTTAGATCCCATTCCCAGTTGCCGATGTGTGCTAATTCCTGCGCTTCAAGTAGTTGTTCACGTATTTCTCGTAATAACATCTCGGTGCGGAGATGGGAGATAACATTCCCGATCTCTGCCACAATGGTTTCGAGAGCCTGGCGGGATATTTCTGGCACATACAGCAATGAGTGTGAGGCGATATTGATGCAGCCTAGTACATGTCCGTGGTCAATAACAGGAATAACGGCGAGAGAGCGAAGACCTTCATCCTTGTGATGTTTTTGTGTAGCCAGTTCAGCGTCGTCAAAATAGAACATCATGCCAGCTAGAACCATTTGCGCATTTGGCGCATCGGCAGGATATCGTGAAACTACTTGAATGAAGTCTGCTCCCAACCCTTTGTGATATGCCAGTTTCAATACACTTCTTTCTGCGTCGAACATGTAGATTCCGCCGCTATCCATGCCTGAGATTTCCATTGCGGCTTCCAGGCAGTTTGGCCAAGCCTCTTCATCGGTGGTGACCGTGCTCGCCAATCGTGCCAGGTTGCGTTGGTTGTAAGCTAATACTTCAGCTTGCTTGCGTTTGGTTATATCCTGAGTGAAGCCGCGGAATTTGCCATCTTCAGTAGCGTCCTCATAGGTCATCACATGAACCCATTTCAATTCCCCGTTTATCAAAACACGATATTCAATATCTACTGGATTGTTATCAGCAGCTTGCACCCATGCTTTTTCCACAAATTGTGCGTCCAAGGGATGCACAATTTGTGCTATCTCGGTTAGTGGATATGTCCCTGCAGGCCATCCTAGTATTTGGTCATATCCTGGCCCAATTTCAATGACACCAGTTTTGAAATCTGCAATCCAGTTTTGTAATTTGGCGATATTTTGAGTCTCTAATAAAGCTATCTGATTTCTTTGTAGTGCTGCTTCTGCTTTCTTGCGCTCAGTGATATCGCGGATCGCACTGAGTATCACTTTATCCTTACCCATAGTATGTTGACTTAAGCTGATCTCTGCAGAGAATTCGCTCCTATCTTTGCGAAGCGCATTAATTTCCCGAGTTACTCCTTCAAGAGTACGCGCGGGACGCTTTGTAAAATTGGCACGGCGTTGAGGATGAATTCCGCGAGCATGTTGAGGAACCAACTGTTCGACAACCATCTTCAACAATTCTTCCCGAGTGTATCCAAACAGAACTTCTGTTTGGATGTTCGCCAGAATGATCTTGCCTTCAGCATCTGCAATAACCATGGCGTCTGGTGCGGCATCCAGAAAACCTTGCAAGCGGGCTTCGCTTTGCCTTAATTTTTCCTCTACCAGTTTACGGTCTGTAATGTCTCGCATCACCCCGATCACGCGCTGTTCGCCGCTAACTAGACGATAGGGTTTTCCAGATGTCTCTACCCAACGCCATTCACCATTTTTTGCCCGAATTCGATAGGTCATTGCTGGCAGAGTAGACCCTGTAAATCTTTCAAGTTCCTGTATCAGGGCGGGGAGATCGTCAGGATGAACATGTGCTATGACGGATGATCCTAATTCCTCTTCAGGGGTATAGCCAGAAAGGTAAAAATAACTTGGGCTGATATAGCAGTACCTGCCCTGTTCATCTACTTCCACAACGGCTTCATTTATATTTTCTATCAAATTGCGGTGTCGTTCTTCACTTGAGCGCAGTTTTTCTTCCGCCTGTTTGCGTTCCGTAATATCATTCATTACGGTCAATAAAAACCTATGCTCATGTACTTGAATGTATTCCCCTGAAAATACTCCATGCCGCAAACTGCCTGTTTTTGTTCGTACTAATACATCCTCTTCCCGCAAATATCCCTGCCTGCTCATCTTTTCCAACAGAGCCGCCCTTTGATTTGGGTCAAAGAACAAATTCAACTCACTCGCGGTTCTTCCGATAACCTCTTCGCGTGTGTACCCAAAGGTTTGAAGGAATGATTTATTAACATCAATGTATTGTCCATTGTTAAAATCGGTGATCGCCATTTGAGATGGACTGGCGTGGAAAATAAGTGAAAAACGTTCTTCATCTTCAAGAATTGTATCGAACGCTTTTTTTTGATTGGTGATATCTCTTGTAGTTAATCCAATACTATATCCATCACTTGTCTTAACAGAAAATGGGGATACTTGAATAAATTTCTTCTCTCCATCAACCGATAAAATCTCCACTTCTCTGAGTTTTCTGAGGCTGTGATATTCTCCTGTTGTAAATGCGTTTTGTAAGGCATCTTTTATTTTTTCTGGTGAAAGTTTGGCGCGAAGTTCTGGCGAAAACAAACGATACTGAACATCCCAATATTTTTGACCAATCACTTCTTCTCTTGGAAGCCCTGTAATGCTTTCCTGTGCAGAATTCCAAGTGCTTACATTCCCATGTTCGTCGAGG
The DNA here is from genome assembly GCA_046328875.1 of Anaerolineales bacterium. Taxonomy (GTDB): domain Bacteria; phylum Chloroflexota; class Anaerolineae; order Anaerolineales; family Villigracilaceae; genus Villigracilis. Next base: position 484,664 of record JAXLVS010000001.1, read on the forward strand.
ATGACAATCCCATCATGTGATTGCTCAATAAAAGCCTGATAGAACGCTTCTTTCTCCTGCCAACCCTGCCCAGCAAACTTTGAGCGGGTACTAGCTGTTACTTTTTTTGTGGGCGCATGTTTCGCGGCTGCGAGTTCCAATTCGGCAATGCGCTTCTGAGCTTGTTCCAACTCCAGGAGTAATTGAGCTTTTTTCATTTGTTGAGCCATGGTTGATTTGTTCCCAAACGGACGCTTAAATTACTAACAAAATAAGCTTGGTTTTCGGTGGCAGTGATATTGCCAGAGGTGATTTGCGAACTGCAGATACTCTTAAAGAATATTGATTGGTCAACAGTTCTGTGACAATAGATACTGCTTGAAAACCTAATTGTGTATGGGGGGAAACACCCATATAGAAGTTCCCAACGAAGCTGTAAGAGTTGGGCTGCTGACAGGCAAAGAAAGCAATAACAAAGAAACAAAAAGCCCATCGCAATTGCGATGGGCTTTTTTATAAACGCTACTATTTATTCTTTTTTCCCTATTCTTTTACTTAATTCCATCACTGCAAAGACGAATAACCCCATCGACGCAGCAGTCATTAAGTCAGATCCGCTCAAAGGCTGCACCACGAAGAAATTTGCCAGCGCAGGGATATACAACACCATCAATTGCAGCAGAACCACAAGGACAGCCATCCCTGCCAGCAGCGGGTTGCTAAACAAACCCAGCTTGAAAAGGGATTCCTTGTTCGAGCGGGAAGCCAGCGCCTGAAAGACCTGCATGAAAGCCAGTGACGTGAAGATCATCGTCTGCCATTCGGGGAGGCCTGTGAAGTAGTACCATGAGCCAATTCCCAGTGCGAGTGCGCCGATCATCACGCCGACCCAAACGGTCTGTGCCCCAGCACCGCGCGAGAATACACCTTCAGTGGGGGAGTACGGCTTGCGCTTCATCGTATCAGGTTCGGGATTTTCCACACCCATGCCGAGACCGAGCAGGCCGTCAGTCAATAAATTCAGCCAGAGCAACTGCAAGGGAAGCAGCGGCAATGGCTTTCCTAAGAACGGAGCGATCAACATCACTAACACTTTGCCGATATTGCCAGCCACGCTAAAGCGTACAAACTTGCGGATGTTGTCGTAAATCGTACGGCCTTCTTGTACAGCCGCAACGATGGTCGCAAAATTATCATTCAAAAGCACAAGGTCAGAGGCTTCCTTGGAAACATCCGTGCCAGTAATGCCCATCGCCACGCCAATATCCGCTTTGCGGAGAGCGGGTGCATCGTTCACACCGTCGCCCGTCATTGAAACGATATGTCCCTTTTCCTGCAGAGCCTGTACGATTTTCAACTTATGTTCGGGAGCTACACGTGCAAAGACACTGACCTCATCCACAACATTTTTTAATTCATCAAACGATAAACTTTCGATCTCAACACCTGTCAAAGCACGGCCATTATCTGTAATGCCTAATTGGCGCGCAATCTCAATCGCTGTCAATGGATGGTCACCCGTGATCATCACAGGCCGAATGCCCGCCGCACGGCAGGTTGCCACCGCATCTTTCACTTCATTGCGTGGTGGGTCGATCATGCCGAACAAGCCGACAATGGTCAGGTTTTGTTCGAGGTCCGTTTGGATGATCTCAGGGATGGAATTGAACAAGCGGAATGCCACACCAAGGACGCGCATACCTTTTTTCGCAAGGCGATCATTCGCCGCCTCAATTCTGGATCTCCACTCTGCATCTAGTTTTAGTGACTTTCCCTCCACCCAAACATTGCTTGATACATCAAGCAACCCATCAATGCTGCCTTTTGTGAAAGCGATATATCTTTTATCGCCGATCTCAAGACCAGATAACACTGTCGGGTCATATTGACCGAGATGGTGGACAGTGGTCATCCGCTTACGTTCTGAGTCAAAGGGAAGTTCAGCCGCACGCGGGAAGGATGAATCAAGTGTCCCTTTCCAATATCCCATCTTTGCCGCGGCAACAACCAGTGCGCCTTCAGTTGGGTCGCCAAGAGTATGGAAGTGGTCATCACCTGTGTCGATCAGCTTTGCGTCATTACACAGGGAGCCGCCAATCGCTGCTAGCGAAAGAGATGATTGGACTGGCGCACCCAGCCCACGGGTAGCATGAAGCGTTCCGTCGCGTTCCATTTTTTCAGTCAGGTCAAGTGCATGTTCCGCTACGTCCAGCACAACCACGGTCATTCTATTTTCAGTCAACGTTCCTGTTTTATCTGAACAAATGACAGTGACAGAACCGAGCGTTTCAACTGCAGGCAATTTGCGGATAAGCGCTTCGCGCTGCAACATGCGTTGTGCGCCAAGCGCGAGAGTGATAGTGACAACGGCAGGCAACCCTTCAGGGACGATGGCAACAGCCACACTAACTGCCGTGAGCAGCATGTGACGGATTTCATCGCCGCGCAGAATGCCTAAAACAAAAATGAATGCGGCGATCACCACACCGATGATGGCAAGGTTTTTGCCAAGCGCATCCAGCCTGCGCTGTAATGGAGTCTGTTCTTGTTTTACTTGTTGGATCAAGTCTGCGATCTTGCCGAGTTCAGTTTGCATGCCTGTAGCAACTACCAATGCAAGCCCGCGTCCCTGTGTGACGATAGTCCCCATATAAGACATGTTACGTCTATCACCAAGCGGAAGGTCTTCACCTGATAAAGCCGCTGTATGTTTTTCGATCGGTTCTGATTCACCTGTGAGTGCGGCTTCTTGGATTCTTAAATTGACAGCTTCAAGCAAACGCAGGTCTGCAGGAATAACATTTCCAGTTTCGATTTGAATGATGTCGCCAGGTACAAGCTCGCGTGCTGAAAGTTCCTGTAGAGTACCATCACGCAGCACACGCACATTCGGTACAGACATTTTCTTGAGCGCGGCAATTGCCTGCTCTGCACGATATTCTTGAAAAAAACCAAGCAACGCATACAACGTAACAATGGCGAGTATCGCAATTGTATTTTTGGTATCGCCAAGCAAACCTGCAACCACTGCAGCGCCAATCAGGATAAGAACCATCGTAGCTGTGAATTGCTCCCACAAAATTTGCAGCGCAGTTCGCCCGCCGCGTTCGATCAATTCGTTCGCGCCATATTTGGCTTTATTTTCATTTACTTGCGTTGAGGTTAAGCCACTTTCAGATGATGAAGAAAGTTCATCCAGTGCAAGCTTCGTTTCGAGTATATGCCAGTTCATTGTTGTCCATTTCAATGTAGGCTCTAAAGATTTCTATAAAGCCCCGCAAGGGGAATCTGTTAGAGTCTGTTTTGGGTAGATGTCATTTATACCACTTCAAGCACACGGGATTGTACACTTAATATATTAGATAAATCTTATAAATATTCTATCAGGAACTATCAGGATAAAAATCTCCGCCTCTTTCTCCGCCCGTGCCTGATTCTCCCTGAAGGGCATTCGCTTAAACCAAGCCGCGGATTTCACCAATTAGCACGAATTTTTTAATCCGTGTAAACCTGTGAAATCCGCGGCTAAATCTTTGAATTAATTACTTGATAATGCCCAGCTTCTTACCAGCCACGCCGATGATATCCATCGCACGCTCGATCTCGCTTGGCTCATGTGCAGCGGTGACGGTGGCACGTAAACGGGCTAAACCTTCCTGCACAGCAGGGGATACCACTGGCAGAACGAAGACATCCTGATGTTGCGCTTCGCGAGTCATGGCGAAAGCCATATCATCTTGTCCGCACAATACAGGGACGATGGCGGTTTCTGTCAGCAGAGTATCGAATCCCAGGCTCTTCAAGCCGCCGATGAACTGTTTGGTGTTTTCATTCAAACGGTCAAGGCGCCACGGCTCATCCAAAATGACTTTGAAGGCTTCGTTGGCAGCCGCGGCCTGAGCTGGCGGCAACGCAGCAGAGAAGATATACGCGCGGCTGGCATGACGCAAATAGGTGATGATATCTTCTTTTGCAGCCACATATCCACCTACGGATGGGATGGTCTTGCTGAGTGTGCCCATCTTGATATCAATAGAGCCGTACATGTCGAAGTGTTCTTCGATGCCTGTACCTTTTTTACCGAGTACGCCCACCGAATGAGCTTCATCGATCATGAGCCAGGCGTTGTATTTCTTGCACAATTCCACAACCTTGGGCAAGTCGATGATGTCACCATCCATGCTGAAGACAGAGTCCGCGATGACCATTTTGGCAACATCTGCGGGAGCGTTCTTGAGCAGGCCTTCGAGATGCTCCATGTCATTATGGCGGAAACGGCGGAACTCTGCGCCAGACATCAAACAACCATCTACAATGGAAGCATGGTTGATCTTGTCTGAGAAGACGTAATCGCCGCGTCCCATCATGGTGGAGATGACAGTCAAGTTGGCGGCATAACCAGAAGTGTAGGTGATGGCGGCTTCGGCATGCTTAAAGTTGGAGATCGTCTCTTCGAGTTCGTTATGGATGGTGAGGGTTCCAGCCAGGGTGCGCACGCCGTTGGTGCCAGTGCCGAATTTGTCCACGGCTTTTTTGGCAGCTTCGTTTATGCGTGGGTGGCCGACCAGCCCGAGGTAGCTGTAAGAAGCGTACATTCCCATTTCGCGTCCGCGAACGCGCACTTTCGCTCCGCCCATCATCTCTTCGACGGGTTGATTATAAAAATATAGGTCATTGCTCTTGAGGTATTGAACGCGGTCGGTCATCGCCTTGATGCGGCGGGTTACGGCGTCATTAGTATTGTGAAAATCCATGTAAAAGCCTCCGAAACAGAATGGCGTAAGTTTAGTCTAGGGGGTGGTTTCTGTCTAGCTGACAGCTAAAAGCTACCAGCTTTCAGCTGTTAGCCCGCCATTTTTCTCAATTCAGCTTCATCTATTACTTTCACACCGAGCGATTGCGCCTTATCCAGCTTGGAGCCAGGGTTTTCGCCCAGAACGAGATAGCTGGTTTTCTTGCTGACGCTATCGATCACCTTGCCGCCGTTTGACTCGATAAACTCTTTTACGCCATCACGTGAGAGGGTGGGGAGAGTGCCAGTTACTACAAAGGTTAATCCAGTGAAAGGACCTTCCTTCTTCTTTTCATCTTTCTTGGCTACAGGCCATACGCCTGCTGCTTTTAACTTCTTTAATACTTTTTGATTGGCTGATTGTGAGAACCAATCTACGATGGATTCGGCGATATTCGGCCCAAGCCCTTCTATTAACTGAAGTTCTTCTGCGCTGGCATTGGATAATGCGGATAAGTCGCCAAATGTGCGCGCAAGGTCACCTGCTGTGACTTCACCCACGCCATGAATTCCCAGCGCCGCGATTACACGGTTCAGACTCTGCGCCTTTGCCTGCTCCAACGACTTGAGCAGATTCTCTGCCTTTTTATCAGCAAACCCTTCCAACTCAAGCAATTGGTCTTTGGTTAGCGTAAATAAATCAGCCACATCTTTGACCAACCCTTCTTCAATGAGCTGCTCTACTATTTTATAGCCAAGGCCGACAATATCCATTGCACCGCGGGAGACAAAATGCTCTATGTTGCGGAGCAATTGTGCTGGGCAGGCAGCATTAACACAGTACCATGCCACTTCCCCTTCAAAGTGTTCTACGGCTTGCCCACATGCGGGACATTTTTTAGGCGGCTTATACGTTTTTTCTTTGCCAGAGCGCGCATCCACTACAGGGCCAATGACATAAGGAATTACTTCACCCGCGCGTTTGACCAAGACACGGTCTCCCACTCGAATATCTTTTTCAGAGATGAAGTCAAAGTTATGCAAGGTGGCACGTTCCACAACCACGCCGCCAATTTCCACGGGTTCAAGCATGGCATACGGAGTCAGCACACCTGTACGGCCAACCGCTACGCCGATGTCATTCAATGTTGTGGTCACTTCGCGGGCAGGGAATTTGAAAGCAATTGCGCCGCGCGGGTCTTTGCCGACGAAACCCAAATCCGCGGCGAGGTTGAGGTCATCTATTTTGATGACCATGCCATCGGCTTCGTAAGCTAATTTGTCGCGTCCTTCATTCCATGTCTCTGTGTATGCGATCGCGGATTCAAGGTCATTGAAGCGTTTGGCAACATCCGCTACAGGGAAGCCTAATGCTTTCAGATATTCCAAAAGTTCCCATTGCGAGGTGGGGACTGTGCCGCCTTCAGAATAGACGATTTGATAAACAAGCAACGTCAATGGGCGGGAGGCGGTCAATTGCGGGTCAAGCTGACGCAATGATCCTGCCGCCGTGTTGCGCGGGTTGAGATAGGTCTTTTCGCCCGCTTCTTCGAGCTTCTTATTTAATTCATCGAATTCTTTGATGGGGATGAAGGCTTCACCGCGGACGACAAGATAAGACGGTGGACGGTGGACGGTGGATGTTTTTGAGGTCTTCGATCCACTGTCTGTGGTCTGAACTGGTATCTTCAAAGGGATCGCCCGTATCGTCCGCAAGTTGGAGGTGATATCTTCGCCAACTTCACCGTCTCCACGGGTGGCGCCTTGCACGAACATGCCATCACGGTAATGAAGGACCACGGATAACCCGTCAATTTTCGGTTCGACCACGAACTTGGCTTTTTCTACTCTATCATCCAATTTTTTGACGCGCTCAAACCAGGTACGAGCATCGTCTGCACCAAAGGCGTTGGCGAGAGAGAGAATGGCCGCAGGGTGGCGAATTTTTTCGAAACGGTCAGCAGGCCTGGCACCAGCGCGCTGCGTGGGACTGTCTGATGTGATCCAGTCTGAATGGTCCGCTTCTATTTGTTTGAGTTCATTAAGTAGGCGGTCATATTCCAAGTCACTGATAATGGGCGCATCCAACACGTGATACCGATAATTGTGGAAGTTGATCTGCGCTTTAAGTTCTTCGTATCGAGTAAAAAGTTTATCTGCCATGTTTTGCATTATAGCCGAAAAGAATTTGACATAGAGAGCACGGTATATTTTTTCAACGCATTCATTAAAATGAAAACCCGCCCGTTTGTAGCGGGCGGGTGATACGTCAATCTATTTTTTTCCAAATATCCGAAGGCGGCCGTGAGAGTGGGCGGGTCATGGCGGAGAGGCGGGATTCGTAAAATGTTTCCTCTGCGTTTGAAAAGCGCGAAACCGAGAACATATTGCGCTCCACGAGGATATCCGCAAGACGTTTGGCTTCATCTCGTGTGAATTCGAGCTTTTCTGCAAACTCCGTTAGGCTAAAGCGACCCAGGCGGATCATTGCATTCAATCCCGAACGAAGAGGCTCTGAAAACAGAACGACATCCGACGGGCGGATATCTTCTTTTCGTTCTTCAAGCTCTCTAAGAGCAATTTGAAAAAGAGACTCACTCATGGCGTCCTCCTTGCAGAGACTGCCCTAATCCTTGAGTTGATCCACGAGGCTGCGCAAACCCTTTGTTACTGCGGCTTCAGGGAAGCGGATCGAGAAAATGCCAGAGCTGGCGAGAGACATCATTTCATCGGAGTGGGGGAGCACTGCGGCAACTTTTGCACCATAGGTTTGTTCTACACGGATGCGAACATCTTCTGGATCGAGAGTGGAGGGAACCTTGTTCACCAACATTAACAGCTTCGGCACATCCAATTTCTTGGCAACATCCACCGTTACGGCTGTACCCTGATAATCCTGTGAATCTGGGCGGAGAATGATCACCAACGCATTGGAGATTGCTATAGAAAGCAGGGTTTCTTCATTTAGACCGGGATGGGTGTCGATCAGGAGATAGTCCAGCTTTAGCTTTTCCACTACATCGCGGAAGCCATCATTAAGCAAACCAACATCGTAACCTTCGCGCAGGATGCGGGCGATCTCACCAGCTTTGATGCTGGAAGGAATCAGAAAAACCTGTCCCTTGATCTCGCCGCCAATATGACCTGTCACATCATGGGCTGCCTCTTCAATGCTGCACTTGCCCCACAAATAATCGTTCAGGGAGTGAACCATTTCTGTTTCATCGAGATTGAAAAGCACATGAATTCCAGGGGAATTAATATCTGTATCAACCACGCACACACGTGCTCCATCCGCAGCGAGAAGTGCCGCAATGTTTGCCGTGGTGTTCGATTTTCCCGTACCGCCGCGAAAAGAGTGAATTGAAATGATCTTGGACATTTTCTCTCTCCAAAGTTTAATGAATTTCCTAATTACATCATCTTTCCTGATTATAGCCTAACTATTTTGAAAGTCCCAACGATTTTATAAGTCAACCGCCTTATGTTCTATGTTATATTCGACTGAACCCTCAACCCCTTTTCATCCCTTTCACCCACCTAATATATGGAAAACTTAACCGACCCAATTCTTCAAGATTCGAGCGACGAGCACCTGATTCGGCACTTTAAAGAAGGTAAACAGGAAGCGTTCGACCAGCTGTATTATCGACACCTTCCAAAAGTCTACAAAAGGGTCCGTTACGTAGTTCCCGAAAACGATGTGGAAGATGTAACTCAGGAGATCTTTATCGCAGCCCTGAACTCCCTTTCATCTTTTCGAGGAGATGCCAAATTCAGTACCTGGCTTCGGACGTTGACAAACCACAAGGTAGCCGAGTTTTACAGAAAGCGCACCCGCAAGCAGGAACCACCGCTTTCCCCGCTATCTGATGCATCTGCCCATACAATTGGCAGCACCTCCAAAACTCTGGAGGAACGGGTTTATCTTCAACGGGCGCTTCAAGAATTGCCCGAAAATTATAGAGAGATACTCCTCCTTCGTTTTGCAGAAGACTTGCAGTTTAATGAGATAGCCGAAATGACCAACCAAAATCTTGAAGCCACAAAATCCCTTTTCCGCAGAGCCGTTGCAGCACTTCGCACCCACCTGGAAAAATAATATGGACCAAACAAATAAAAATCTCGACCTTCAAAAAGATGAAAAGCTGGCAGACTTTGCTGATCAGGTGATGAAAGGAAGCACAAAACAAAACGCATCCCCCCCGACCGATGAACTGTTCAACCTCGAAGAAACGATACTACGCCTGAACAGTTCTTTTCCCCCTTCTTCGTTGGACGATGCAACAGTAAAACAAATGCATGTGCGCCTCAAGGCTCGTATGCGGCGGGAAGAACAGAAAGCCAAGCCGTCTTTTTGGCGAAAGTGGTTTGGTAGAGAATTTTCCCCGCAGCTTGGGTTGGCATTTGCTGCGTTGGCCGTTTTGATCGTTGTGTTGGTTAGCACTCCATTTCAAACACTCTCAGGTTCACCTGTAACAGGAACCGCCTCCTCACCTGTGAACTTCTATGTAATTGCAGGTTTGGCAGGTGTGTTTTTTATGATTTATTTGTTCTCACGCCGAAAATAACTATATATTTCCTCAATGGTTCATATTAAAACGATGACAGCCCAGCGTGTCATCGTTTTAATTTCCTTGCGGGTCATATCCAGTTACGGTATTATTCCTTTATGGTCCTCTGGATAGCACTTTCCATTGCTTTTATTGTTCCCCTTCTGTTCCTTTTATTGTTGAGAAAATTTGACCTGTACCAAACGGGTCAAACCAGGCTGAATCTTGTTACCGTGCTGTGGGGATTAGCGGCCTATTCAATTGCCGCGCGGATCAACCCTGCTGTGGTCAACGCAGGTTGGCTGACATGGGACCAAGTGATCCGAATCACTGCGCCCATTCTTGAAGAGCTTTTGAAATCTTTAATTCTCATTTACCTTGTTCAGCGCGCAGACTTTAACTATGTTGTAGATGGCGCGCTCTATGGTTTTGGAGCAGGGATCGGCTTTGCGATCATTGAGAATTTTGAATATATAACTGGGAATCCTTCTATTGCACTTTCACTTGCGTTGGCGCGTGTGTTCTCTACCAATTTAGTCCATGCTACAGCGAGCGGATTGATAGGTACCGCACTGGCATACCGAAGAGGTGATTCTACATGGCGGGGTTGGGCTGTAGTGTTGGGCGGTTACGCCCTTTCCATGTCAATACACATGATCTTCAATACTATGGTGAGCGCAGGCGCTTTCCTGTTGGTGGCGATTGCCTTTGGCTTAACTGGTATTGGACTGATATGGTATGTGATCAGGCGCGGCTTGAATATTCAAAAAGAGTGGGTGGCTGAAAAGCTGAATATGACAGACCGTGTTACCAAGCAGGAATCAAGAGTAGTCAGCCATATTGAGACCATCAATGAACTCTTATCTCCGGTGGAGAAGAGGTTTGGGACTCAAATGGCGTCTCTTGTGAGAAGTTTGATTTACAAGCAAGCTGAGATGGGCATCAAAAGAAAGTTGCTTGATACCGCAACAAATGAAACAAGAAAGAAAGACATTACCAAGATTATTGAAGAACTTTCCAGGGATACGAACGAACTGCGCAAACAAATCGGTCCCTATTGTATGATGATGGTGCGCAGTGTTTATCTGGATCAGGATCTTCAGATCTGGAATTTGTTGAATGCTCGGGTGGCTGCAGCAGGCCTCGGTCAAAAAGGAGGCGGTTTGTGGGATCGGGTCAATGAGCGGATGCAGGCACCTCCGTCACAGGATGAAGAATCATGAAGAGTGATATTCTTAATCAATTACAAAAGACAGCCATATTCAAGAATCTTTCAGATGAAGTGTTGGCTGATGTTGCTATAAAGGCATCCACGCGCAAACTGGCTAAAGATGATGTTTTGATGCGAAAAGGGGAAACGGGCGATTCGCTTTTTATGATCCATAATGGTTGGGTGAAGATCGTTACAGAAGATTCAAAGGGCGGCGAACTGATCCTCAACAAATGTGGACCTGGCGAAACGATAGGCGAAATGGCTTTGCTGGATGGCAGTCCGCGTTCGGCGACGGTGATCGCAATGAGTGATGCTGAAGTGCTTGAGCTGAAAAAGGATGTATTTGAAGAGATCCTTGAGCAGCGTTCTGATGTTTCACTGGCTATCATCCGCAGTTATTCAGAAAGACTTCGTTTTGCTACTACCTATATTGAGAAGGCCATTGATTGGTCACAAAAGACGGCAGAGGGTGATTATTCGTTTGCAGAACAAGCACAGCCTTTAATGAGTAGCGCTGATACAGATAATGACAAGGCTGCGCAATTGCTATCTGCCTTCTTCGCAATGGTGCGAAAGGTAAAAGCGCGCGAAGACGGTTTAAAACAACAACTTGAAAAGTTGACGTTTGAGATCGATCAGGTACGCCGTAAGCAGGAATTTGAAGAGATCACGGGTACTGAGTTTTATGCAAAGCTAAAAGAACAAGCCAAGACATTGCGCCAAAAACGCGCACAGGAATGACTTCATCAGATACTGGAGGTGTTATGAACAAAGGCAAAATAGTTTCTATTCATTCATTTCGTGGCGGGACGGGTAAGTCAAATACAACTGCCAACCTTGCTGCGCAAGTTGCCATGGCGGGCAAACGGGTGGGCGTGGTGGATACCGATATTCAATCCCCGGGCATCCATGTTCTTTTTGGCTTGGATGAAAATAAAATGGGCAAAACCATGAATGATTTTTTGTATGGGAAAGCCTCCATTCGAGAGATCGGCTATTCGATCGGTGAACATTCCAGTGGTGGAGAAGGACGCTCAAAACTAGCTGGCAAAAACCTCTGGTTGTTTCCATCCAGTATTCGTGGACGTGAGATCAGCCAAATTCTGAAAGATGGTATTGACTTCAATCTTCTCAATGAAGGCCTGCAAAAAACGATCACAGAATTTGACCTGGATTATCTTTTTATCGATACCCACCCTGGTTTGAATGAAGAGACGTTGCTTTCCATTGCCACCTCTGACATCTTGATCATTATTCTGAGGCCAGATAGCCAAGACTTGCAGGGGACTTCAGTGACGGTAGACATTGCCCGAAGCTTGGATGTTCCGAATCTTTTGTTGATGGTGAATAAAGCTCTGCCAAAATATGATTTTGAGGGAATCAAAAAAGAGATTGAAGATAAATTCAATGCTCCCGTCACTGGTGTTCTTCCGCTTTCCTTTGATTTGGCTGATAATGCCAGTAACGACCTTTTCTCCCTGCGTTTCCCTGACCATGATTGGTCCAAGGCGTTGCGCGGTGTGGCGGAAGCCGTCCTTGCGATCGAATAGGAGCATGCGATGAAATGCTGGCATTGTGAAGAAGCAGCCCGCGCTTCCTGCGCTTTTTGCGGGCGTTTTGTGTGCAAAGATCATGCAGCAACCATGTCCACTTTTATTACTATGTTCGTGGGCGCAAACAATACGCCCAAAGGACTTGCGGTTGCAAATGTCATCTGGTGCGGTGAATGTGAGCCGCAGCCAGAGCCGATCAGTATGCCTGAACTTTATTGAGATTGAGAGGTTGCCATGCCTGGAGTCTTCGATCGGTTAAATAAAGAGATAAAAGATAAGCAGCAACAGGGTGGTATTACCGCTCTCGACCTTGCGGAACTTTCGCCTGCGCTGCGAAAGATCATGCGCTTGATGCTGCGCGAATTGCAGATGAGCTATCCGCGCCTATGTGAAGCTATGGATGCCATGCCTGAAAAAGAGCGCCTCACTCGCGACGGGTTGGATGAATCTCTTTCAACATTGACTCAACAATTCTGGTTGATTCGGATCGGGGAAGGGGAGAAGGCTATTTACAAAGTGAATCTGCGTCATGGAGATGGCAGCAAGCTCGCGGCAGGGATTTGGTCTTCGTTAGATGCGAAATTAAAAGGGAACCCAAAAGAATAAATAAAAAAGACGGACATGCGTCCGTCTTTTTTATTTATATTAGTGATCCTTCTTTTCATCCGATAATTCGTACAGGATCATCGGATTCTTTTTGCCTTTGAGGGAGACTTCACCAAGTGGCTTGCATTCATACTTTGACTGGATCGCCTGCTGAACACGCTCAGAGATAATGATCTGATTTTTTTCAGCGTGGTTCATCAACCGCGCCGTGGTGTTGACTGTATCTCCCAGCACGTTGTATTCGCGGCGTCCACGCGGCTCACCGACCTCAGCCACGAAGGTTGGGCCAGAATTGATTCCGATCTGGCAGTACACATCTGGTTGGACGTTTCCAATGGTGGGAGCTTTTTGGTTGACGCCTTTGATTACCTCGCGGATCGCGATTGCTGCTGAGGCGGCGCGCAGTTCATCATTTGTGTGGGCATTCGGCACACCGAAATAGATCACAATGTCGGAGCCTGCCAGATGATACGTCACTTTTTTCAATACACCGCCACGTGATTCTACGGCGGCATTGATAAGTGAGAACGCGCGTGAAAAATTCAACGCAAGTTTAGTTTCTTCGCCAGGCAAGGCCCGATCTGCCGATTCAGGCAAGCCGATAAAGTTGACGAACATAATGGTCGGTTGTGGAAAATCAGGTGGGATTTTTCTATCCGCTGCGCTTTCCACTAGCAGCGAAAGCACAGGCGCAGGAATATAGCTAGCCATTGGCTCAATGGTATCTAGCAATTCCATGATGTTGAGCAAGACTTCGTTCTTATCGCGGGTCAGCAACACATTGGACGCCATACGCCGTCCCACGGGAGTGATCTCATACTCACCAAGTTTGTCGTCTGTGAGATCGTCGATCACCAAATAATATCCCGGGTTGCCATCTTCAAAACGAAGATCATTAACCACCCGCTCATACGCTTTTTGCGATAAATTCACCCGCTCATTGCGGCCATTACTTTCAGTTAACTTGGCTTGCTGCACGTCCTTGCCAAGCAATACATGCTCCATACGGCGTGGAGTTCCAATTTCTGCCGTAAGGAATCTGCCACTATGAATGCCGATACGCATCTTCAAGTTGACAATGCCAGATGGAGTCTCGATCTCTGCAAATTCTTTCATGGCGCGTTGCATGCGTAAGCCTGCTCGCACGGCTCGCAGCGTGTCGTCATTCTTTTCTGATTTTCGGAACACCACCAGCAGGGCGTCACCAGTGAACTCAACCAGCTCACCGCCAGACTTGCTGATAATGCCGATCATTTCGGAAAAATATTTTGTTAGTTGTTTTAAAAGATTTTCTGCTCCATCGCGCCCCTTGGATGCGTTCGCTTCCATTAATTTTGTGAACCCTGCCAGGTCTGTGAACATCATGGTTCCATGCAGCCATTCTGTTCGTACATCCCCTGGCTTTAATCTTTTGAATGAAATTTGCCGTGATGTGTAATCATGCAGAATTCGCTGTAAGGTCCGCAAGTGTTTGTGGACATCGATCATGATATCGACAGACGGATTGCCCCACATGGATGCGTACATTTCCGCAGGGAGCAGATACCGCAGCCGGCTTTCAATTGTGGTAAGTGGCGATTCTGGTAGCATGTATTAAATTATACTTGAATAACCCTCTTGAAAATTTGATTCTATAAAATGAATTTATGCCGATCCGACAATTTAGTGGAGGGTTGGTTACCTCTTCAAAAGCAGCTTCCGCATTTTCTGTATGCGTGTGCGTTCTTTGGAACTGCATTTTTCAATTGCCCGTGAAAAAGCTGGTGTACTCAGCTTGGCCGCATTAACTTCGAGATAGTTTGTGATCTCGCTTTGATAGACATTGCCCATCTCTCGCAAGACCCATCCAACGGCTGTTTGGACGTAGTAGCGCTGGTCGTCGAGGCAATTTGACACTAATGGCAGGACTTTCTTTGCCGATAGAAAGACTGCATTCTTGCCGCTGTAATGGATAAGGCTGACAAGGGATATACGCCGCAGCCATACACTTTCAGAATGATTCCATAAAACAAGTTGTGGATAGACTTCTGTTGGGTAGCTTTCCAATATCCGCGAGTAGATGGCGCTCAACCCATCGCTGTGACACCAGTTATCCACACGTTTGCTCCACTGACGAACCACTGGCCATAGTTCAGGGCTCACTTTCTTTTTTACGATCGGCGTATAAAACTCAAGGGCGGCAAATAATACATCACCGTAAGGGGATGTATTCCATAGCGCATTCCAAACTTCAAGCACATTTTCTTCTGGTAATTCGTAGAAAGAAAAACCTTGTTTTACTCGCCGTCTCAGGTCAGGGAATTTGATGCCAAGGTGCTTGAGTTTTGAACCGCGGTCTTTTTGGATCGCTTTACCAAAAGTTGGGTTGCCAATCTCAGTTAACGCCTGAACAACTTCACGGTGATATTTTTGGAATTTTGGGTGGCTCACTTGAGAAAAACCTCAAAGGGAGAAAAGACTAATTGAAACACAGCCAACTGCCAGTTAAGTTGAAGCGCAGAACTTATTTCCAAATATGTCCGTAGCCGTATTCGCCTTGCAGCAGTTGACCTTCGGCGAAGCGTCCAAATCGGAAGGGCGTGATATCTACTGTTTTAGGTTTGCCGTCGAGTATGAGTTCGGCCATGCTCACACCTGCAGCAGGGGCGGTCTTGAAACCTGTGCCGCTCAATCCGCAGGCGAGATAAAAACCATCAGGTCCCGCCGCGCTGTAGATGGCGCGCTGGTCAGGAGTGATGCCGTCACGCCCAACATGAATGGAATGCAAGCCGCTCTCTTCGATCTTCGGAATGCGCTGCACCATCGCATCAATAAGTTTCTCAAGGAAGGTGGGGGTGGGCGTTTGGTCTTCAGCGTCGGGCGCTTCGCCGCGCAGGCTTTCATCCTCGCCCGCGGCAAGGATCAGCGCGCTGCCTTCAGGGCGGAAATAGCAGTTGATGGTGTCGTCGATCACGGCAGGAATTTTGCCAAGCGACGGCGGGCGATGGAGGAAGGCCACATCGTGCGTCCACGTTTCAAGCGGGACATCAACATCGGCGAGCTTTGCGACATGCTTCGCCCACGGTCCTGCCGCGCTGACAATTGTAGGCGCCGCAAATTCACCTTTGGCCGTGCTGACGCCTGTCACTCGTCCGCCTGACGTGTGGATGGCTGTCACTTCGCAGTTTTGAATGAGCATTGCACCGTTGCGCTTGGCGGCTTCAATGAACGAGTTGGTGGTAAGGGTTGCATCGGCGTAACCCGAATCAGGTTCGTAGGCAGCGAAGTCAAATTGGTCGGTAATGAAATCGGGGATTAATTTCTTTACATCGTCCGCTGAGATGACGGAAGTATTGATGCCGATGCGTTGTTGGTTGGCGACGTTTCCACGCAATTTATCTTCATGTTCGCGCTTGGCAATTTGCATGAAGCCTGTTTTTTGGAAACCACACTCTCCGCCGACTCTTTCCTTCCAGTTGTTAAAATAGTGTTTGTAACTGGCAAAGGTTAGTTCAGATTCAGCAGCGAGGTCGTAATGCATGCGAACGAGTCCGCTGGAGTGGCCTGTTGCACCCGCTGCAACTACATTGCGTTCGAGGATGGCTACTTTAAGTCCACGCTCTGCGAGATGGAAGGCAATACTGGCACCCATTACTCCCGCGCCTATGACGATTGCATCAAAATTTTGCGACATTACTTTTTCTCGTCCCTTGTCCGCATTTGATGAGCCTTATCTTTCAGCTCTCTAAAATAACTGGTATCGGTAATTTCTGCCACCTGTCGTGCGCGGCGAGATTCGTCAATTTCGATCTTGAGCTTGGCAATTTCCTGCCGCAATGACGCTTCACGGATGTACCCATCCAGTGCTGCGGTAGCCAGCAAAACCAGCGCTTCCAACACATCATCATCTGCAAATGGAATGATGGTTCCTTTTGCAGCATCTTTTGCATTGATCAGTTGAAGCACACCGATCACCTGTCCTTCTTTGTTTTCCAAAGGAATTGTTAAGAAGGATTGAGAACGATATTTCGTGTTGGCATCGAATAATTTTGTGCCTGAGAAATCCAATCCATCGGCTGTGTAAGCGTCTCCGATATTGATGCGTTTATGGGTCAGCGCAGCTTGAGAGGCCACATTCGCGTGGTTTTCACTTCCATCAGCATAATAAAGAGGGACTGGTTTGAAAGAGATCGGGTTCCCACTGGTTCCGCCCATTGCCATGTTTAGGGAAGTATTTCGCAAAATCACGAACTTAAGCTCATTATTTTCCATCAGGTAAAGCGTGCCCGCATCTGCATTCGTCACGGCTTGTGCTTCGATCACAAGGCTTTCCAGCAGACGATTGAAATCTTTTTCAGCAGCAAGCGAAACACCGATGGGAATTACCCTTTGTAAAAGCCGCAACTGGTTATAACGAAAAGTTACACTACGTGCCATTGCATCCAGCATGCGTGCCAATTGACCAAGATCCCCTGAATCCTTGGCAATATCACTTAATAGATCAGCCGTATATTCACCAGTATCCACTGCTTTGATGGCATGAATGATTCGCTTTAGTGGGGAGGAGGAACTGACGACAGTAAGATTAGACGAGTTCGACATATTCTTATTCCTTGAATAAAAGTATACCACCTCGAAAACCGTTCGCCCTCCAATACTTTGAGATATACTACCCACATGCCACGAAAAAAAATCGGATATTTTGGCGGCACCTTCGACCCGCCGCATGTCGGTCACTTGGTGCTTGCCAGTGAAGCTGCATATCAATTTGAACTTTCCCGTCTGTATTGGGGGCTAACACCTGATCCGCCACACAAGCAGGAACAAGTCATTACTCCGTTTCCACATCGTCTTGAAATGTTGAAGCGAATGATCAATGGCAATCCTATCTTCGAGATCTCATATCTTGAGATCAATCGCCCCGGTCCGCACTACACCATTGATACGATTCAACTCCTTGCCCAGCAGGAGCCAGACGCGGATATCATCCTTTTGATCGGCGATGATTCCCTTTTGGATCTACAAACTTGGCGCCGCCATTTGGACTTGGTAGCTGCTGTTTCCAAAATTGGCGTGATGCGCCGCTCAAGCGACTCCTACGATCTCTTGGCACTGGACAAGCAAACCCCTGGGCTGGCTGACAAAGTTGTCTTTATCAATGCACAGGTTCAACCGCTTTCCTCAAGTGAGATCCGCCGAAGAGTAAAAGAGGACGGTGTCTACCGTTGCTATACCTTGCCATTCGTTGCCGATTATATTGAAGAAAATAAACTCTATCGCGGAAAATAACATACAGCATGTCTATCTTTCTTGATTCCATCTTTTCATCCATCGCGCTTAGTCATTTCATGGTGGATACATTCAATGCCAGCCGTCCCGTTCTGTTAACCTACCTTGGTTTAAGCGAATGGGAAATTGCTTTATTCTCTACTATTTATATTTGGGCATCTGCTCTCACACAGCCCTTCTTCGGTTGGATTTCCGACCGCACCGGTCCGCGTTGGCTTGCGGGCGGTGGCGTATTGTGGATGACCATCTTCTATTCTGCAGCGCTTTTGATCCCAGGTAAGTTGGGCTTGGGTTGTTTGATCTTGGCTGCATTAGGGTCGTCTGCTTTTCATCCAGTTGGTGCTGTTCAAGCCACTCTGCGCGGACGTGAACTTTTGAAGGGACGTGAAACTACTTCAGCATCTCTATTCTTTATGGCTGGGCAGCTTGGTCATTTCATGGGACCTATCATTACAGGTTTCATCCTAGCTTCCTATAAGATACCGGGCATGTTCATTGTCCCTATCGTTTCCATTCCGATTGGCCTTTCCCTATTAAGACAGTTACGAGCAAATCATCCACATCCGCAAACTTCCCAAGCGGCCCAAACAAACCGCGCACAGGCAGGCTTATTATTTATCCTCGTGCTGGCGTTTGTGGCAGCTATGCAATCTTGGGCACAAGCTAATATGGTGAACCTCATCCCCAAATACATCAAAGACCTGGGGCAGGGCGCTACTGTCTATGGAAGCATGGCGGGCTTGTTTATGGGCGGGTCTGCTCTTGGAAACGTATTCGGTGGCCACATGGGCGATAAATACCCTAAACGCTTTGTGGCAGCAGGCGTTTTATTTTTTTCTGCTTTCCCTATTTACCTTGTCAGTTTGATCGGCTGGTCATGGTGGTTGTATCTGCTCTTCCCACTAGCTGGCGCATTGACCGGTGCTGTACATAGCATTATGGTGGTCTTTGCCCAACGTATCATCCCAGGTGGGATGGCATTGGCCTCTGGGTTGGCCTTAGGGTTTATCTTTTCATCAGGCGCATTGGGATTGTTGTACACAGGTCATCTGGCAGAGTTGTATGGTTTCCCCTATGTGTTGACGTTAACCACAGGCATGGTTTTAGTCGCTGCACCGCTGGCACTTTTTTTGAAAGAGCCAAAACCAATCCCTGCTTCTGCTGATTAAGTAAAATCTTTCAATAAAAAGAGGCCGCTCAATTTGAGCGGCCTCTTTTTATCTTTCATTATCTTTACGCATCTAAATGATACGTGTGATAAATATTTTGGCAGGGATTTCCCCATGCAATATGCATTTCGCGTGAGGTTAGGTCAATAACAAGGGCATTGATGGTCTTTTCGCGATCCAATGGGTCAGCACCTGCAATATTGTGATTACAGATGGAGTTTGGAACGTTGACGTGATCTTTCTGAATGGCTTGCAGACTCTTGATGTTGTGTTTCTCTGTTTGGTGGAGCAGGCGAGAGGCGCGGAAATAGCGCACACGGGAGGAGAGTAGCTCCTCAGGGTCTTTTTCGATCTGCTTCATTTGAGGGTCAAGGTAATGATTGGTATGCACCATATACCCATCATGAGCATACAGGATCTCGAATTTGCGCGCTGAGACTTCTATTGAATACATCTCACCACTCTCGTGAATCAATAAATGATTATAGCCTGCTGCGCGGTGTTGAACTAGGGTACGTCCAATGGCTCCAGAAATACGGTGAGAAGATAGCACGGCACGCGCAACTACGAGACGGGGGATGCCAATGCGAGAGTCAGCTGGGTAAACAGAGTCAATTAGTTGGGCAATGCCATAAGCGTTGAATCCGACGTTGGGCAGCAGCCCGCCATACGTCATGGCAAGAAACGGAGGTTCGCTATCAGGTTTGGCAGAGATAACGAATACGTCTCCTTCGTCTTCGGGAATCCAATCTTCGTTATGTGCCGCAAGTACGTGACCGTCTAATGTGCGCTCTTCGTTGACAGCCATGCTGGTGCAGCGGGTGAGGTGGAGCGCATCGGTGGTGACGGCTTCCATTGCATTGAGGACCATGATGTCATCAAATTCAACATTAGCGCCTTCAGCAATGCCGCGCATTTCATCTACATATTGGGGATACCGTTCTTCTGCGAAAGGTAGATATTTGCGTGCCTGGATTTTTGCGCCTTCCCAAGTCAATTCAAGAGAATTATAGGCTGCGTCGATGAGAATACGTGCGTTGGCTACGCTGTGTTGGACTTGGGTGCGGGTTGCTTCGCCGATCTGGCGACCCATCTCGCGGTGGCTACCGGAGATTTCAATGAGCGGTGGGGGATTGTCGTGAATAGGGGTGTTTGGGATTTCGTGCTTGAACATGATACTTCCTCCAAAAATAAAACCGCCTCGGATTTTCTCCAAGGCGGTGAGATTATATCATGGGAGTTTTTTTCAACCCTGCAAAGGGCGAACTTCCAACTCCTGCGATTGCAGGCGAGAGTTATGAGGTGGGCGGAACTTCAACTACTTGTGGAGGCATTGCTCCCGGCGCATTGCGTGTGCCAAACCAAGTCATCACCACGCCGCCAATGGCGACCAGAGTAACGAGGAAGGAGGGCAGCCATCCAAAGCAGGGGATGAGACTTACCAGACCTGTCACCAGCACCAATAGGAAGGTGCCAAACCCGGTAGAAAGAACAGGCGCCCATGTCTGATTGATGGCTTTTGTGAAGCGGTCGCCAACTTCTTGTCCGAGCGCAACCATGCCAAATAGCCAAACAGACGGCATAACTACGAAGATGACAAGCAGCGATACTGGAATGAGAATTAATGTAACGGCCATGATCACCGCTGCAACAGGGACAACAATGACTGCCAACATTCCGTACCCGCCTGCAACGAATGGCTGTCGTACCATTGCATCGCCTGCGCGTTCCATTTGCGGCTGCATAAAGAGCGCCAATAACATGCCGATGATGGCAACCAGCACAGCCATGCCAATTTTCCCAGTCACATTCCAGAACGGATTTACATTCACGTCTACGCTAGGTGCTGATGGAGCATTCGGAGCGTTAGGTACATTTGGCACATTGGGTACGTTTGGTGTGTCAAATGTTGGAGGGGCATTGTTCGTGATGGTGCCAGTTACTTCAGCGCCGGGTTCTTTTTCTAGGTTGCCGCCAACAGTAGCAATATCTCCATCGACCACAGCAGTTTCAGTTAATAAAGCCTGACCACCAATAATAACAATATCTCCGTGGATTTTGCTGGAGATCGTCAGATTTCCGCCTATCAAAACCACATCGCCATTGACTTTGCCATCCAGCGAAAGATTTCCACCGATCAGAACGACTTCCCCGTTGACGGTTGCATCTTTCTCAACATCTACATTACCGCCGAAGACGGCAATACTGCCATCGAGAGTTTTTCCACTTTCCAGGGTGTAATTTTGTCCAAATAGAACAACATCCTCGTTCGGGCTTTGTGCCAATGCGGTACTGGTTGGCAAAAATAATAATGCCAGCAAAAGGAAGATGCGAACAAGGTTTGTTTTTAGTTTCATGCAGTTACTCCTTGCGGCTTGCGGGCAAACCGCCAGATTGATACAACCCATACCAAGCCAAGACCTGCCAGGGCAGAGAGGATGACCATCAACGCATACGGTGAGACAAAACTCGGAACAATGCGGGTGAGGATCCTCAAGATCTCACTAAAAGCCTGAATGGATGTGAATACAAATAGAAAATAGCCGATCGATGCGGTAAGCCATTGTACGGGAGAGGAGATGAAGGCGTACACAAGCGGAGCAGCGAACCAGCTGAGCAGCCCCACTCCGCTCACGATCAACACGATCAAGCCCCATAACCTGCGGCGACGTTCAGCCACTTTTTGCGCGGCGAGCCGCTGCTGGAAGCGCAGTGTGAACCCTGCCGCAGGGGTGGCTACTTTCGCAGAACGAAGAGCAAGCCCGGTTTCGGCAAGAGCCGAGCAGGTTCTACAGTCCCGCAGATGTGAATCAAGTTCACGCTTCTCGGCTGCATTCAAATATTTATCATCCAACAGCCAGGATTCAAAAGGCTGGTGATTCATGATGTCTCCTTTCCATTTCGGCAAGCAAATCGTCTTCCTCTTCCTGCCATACACCTGCCAACTCTTTGCGCGCGCGATGCAGACGGCTCTTTACCGCACTGACTGTTAAGCGCAAAGACTCAGCAATTTCTTTTTCTGAATAGTCGTACCAATATCTCATAATGATTGCGGCGCGGTCTGTGGCGTCCAATTCATCGAGCATGGCATGGATTCTCTCCTGCGTTTGCCCTTTGATCGATTCGCCTTCAGGATTGGGCGCGTTAACATCTGGCAGCTCGAATGAGTTGCCTTCTTCATCCTCCGCGTCCATCGAGAACATGGAGAATTTTCGACGCCGCAATTTATCAATACAATAGTGCGCCGCAATCGAAAGGAGCCAGGTAGCAAACGGGCGCTTTTCATCATAGCGGTGCATGTGCTGGTAGGCACGCAAAAACGTTTCCTGAGCGGCATCCTCTGCCAGGTCAGGTTCGCCCAACATGCGGTAGCACAAGTTGAAAACCGGGGTCTGATAGGTTTCGACAAGCTTCGTAAATGCCTCGTCGTCGCCTTGTTGCGCCTGGGAAACCCAGGCCTGTTCTTCGTTCACGCTGCTCCTTGATGAGACTTTCTACATCTTTTACGCAGGAAACCGGGGAAAGTTGCAGATTCACGGCTCACTCTTTACGAATACGTCGGGTGAACCGCGGATTTAGTGGTGGTGATGCCCCTCCTCGCTTCCTTCTGGACCGAGAACCTGTTCCCACCGCCCAAGCGACTCAGCTCTTTGAGCGAGGAAAATGGCAATGACCGTGGTGAGTGGCACAGCGGCAATCAACCCAAGCGAGCCGACCAATGTCCGCACGATCTCTTCGGCAATAAACGAAAAGTTGATAAGGTACCCATAATCTCCGTGCCCAAGGGAAAACATTAGCAGCATCGGGAGAGATGCTCCAGCGTAGGCTAAAACCAGAGTGTTAACCGTAGCAGCTACATGATCCTGACCGATGCGCATAGCAGAGCGATACAGTCCCCGAAAGCCGAAGGACGGATTCGCATGATACAGCTCAAATACTGCTGCAGCTTGGGTTGTCACGAGGTCATCCAAAACACCCAGCGCGCCAATGATCATTCCGCCGAGCAGCAATCCGCGCAGGTTGATCGGGGTTTCCATCATCTGCATGAGAAACATTACGTTTTCATCGCCTGTCCCATTTAGTTTTGCAAAGATGACGAATAGCCATGAGAGCAAACCTGTCAGCAGCAAAACCAGCACCATGCTGATCACTGCCGCGTGAGTCTTCAAGGTCCAACCGTAGGTGAGATAAAGTGAAACGCCTAGCAAGATGACTGAGCCGATGATGCTCACACGCAATGGGTCTTCGCCAATGAGAATATGCGGAATGATGTAACCGATGATGATGTACAGGCTGAAGGCCATGCTCAACAATGCACGGATGCCTTTCCAACTGCTGATGACAATAATTGCAATAGCGAAGATAACTGTCAGCCAAATGATAGGTGTGGTGCGGATGTAATCCACAAAATAGGCGTTGACCACATTGTCAGGGGTTTTGCTGATGGACACCATGACCTTGTTGCCCACTTTCAGCAGATAATCATCTGAGCGGATCTGGCGTTTGCCGTAGTCAATTTCCATTGGAATGCCCGCATATTCACCTTCAAGGATCTTCACGCGTGCAATTTGATATGTCTGTTGGACTCCGCCCAAGTCAACCTGACCCGTTTCAATAATTTCTACTACTTCTGCGCGGACTGTATCTGCGCCATAGGTGGCAAAACCATCACCAGGTAATTGCACTTTAGAAAGAACAGCGTATAGAATGGTTGCGATCAGTAATAGAAAAGGAAAGAGCCATGATTTGATTTTCATGGCTCTGATTATAACTTCTTGAATATAGACAGTGTTTTATGCTTTACCGTCTGCTTTCGGAATTTGTGACTCTTCGATCAAATCCTTCGGCGTTGCCGCTCCGCAACTGGGGCAGGTATATTTGTGCTCTATTGGAATGTAGGATCTTGTGCAGAATGGACAAGTAATGGGCATCGGCTCTTTCGGAACTTCTTTCACCACTTCCTTTGTCACTTCGCGGGTTTCTACGCGAGTTCTGCCGCCACCACTTACGAAGATAGGTCCGCTTGAGTGATGGACTGTGGTGCTTCCGCTGGAAGAAGAATTAGATGATGAGCTTGAGGATGATTTATTTGCCACGGCACCGCCGAGCACAGCACCCTTAAATCCATTCATTTTCCCCGAAGGTTTTGATGAAGAAGATGACTTGGATGAACTAGAGGATTTGGATGAGGAACTTGACCCGCCTTTACTATTCCCAAGCACGAAGAATAAAACCGCCACGATGACCACCGCTGCTACGGTCACGAAAACGATGATCGCAGTCAAACGGATGGCGCGTGGAATGTTGTATAGCTCATATCCATAACTAAAGAGGAAGACACCGCCTACATAAAATGGTGCGAGAATAATAATTAGAATTATCCCGATCTGTTGCGAAATACTCTCGTCAAACCAGGTCAGGTAGCCAATAAAAACGATCAGTGCCAGCGTAGCGAGTGCTATTAATCCGCCAGGGATGAGGATGTGCAGCGGCTTGCCTGGCTTTTCATCATCGTGGTCATATTGAAACACTTCATTTGTCTTTGCGCGCACCTGACGAGCTCTATATTCTGATTGAGTCATAGGGTATCTCCGTATTAATAAAAATGACTTTTATTGCTTTACAACTATTTACTTAAATCCTTCGACAAATTTTCCATCTCAGCGAGGATTGCAGGGACTTGTCCGCTGGGAGTGTTGACGCGGTACATGTGATTGAATCCATCACCGAGCATTATTTTAACTGTACGCCAGGAGGGCAATTGAGGTTGCAATTCGCCTTCAGGTAAAAGGTCCACGGCTTGTTTCCATTGGGGGTGAGTCTTTTCGTAGTCGTCGAGCAGGTCAAGGGTCGAGGCATGAAGCGGGAAGAGGTGCGTGGTCTCTACCCAGCGGGCATCCTGTTTATTATCCGTCAGCCAGCGGACGAAAAGCCATGAGGCCAGTTGCTCTTCATCTGTAGTGTTCAAGATGACATAGGAGGAGCCATACACGGTCATCACACCCATATCACCATTGGGGAATGGCATCACACTCCATTTGTCGGTACTGTTGGCACTTGCGAATGCACGTGCAACATCAGGCAGGTTGGTTAGGCTGGCAGTAATGAACAAGGCATCGCGATTTGCAAATGAAGTGATGGGATCCGTGTTGTTGCCAAGCCATGCGCAACTGGTTTCAGAAAGTTCGCGCAAGAACCGAAAGGCATTTAAATTTTCTGGCGTGAGAAAGTGGTAATTGCCTTCTTCCAAAACACCGCCGCCGAATGCCAGCATCCACGAGTAAGCGGTCATGGTATCGGTGTTTACCAGCCAGCCACCAAGGGCATCATTTTCACCGAACTCGTCTGTAAGTTTGGATTTTTGCGCATCACAAGATTGCTTCTGAAAATCTTCTGCTGAAGTTGGCATAGAGTCAAAACCAAGTTCGCTTGCCCATGTTTCATTCCAAAGTAAAAATTGGGCAGTGCGTTGTGCAGGGAACGCAACACGCGCCTCGCCTGCCATATCTTGATTCAGTATTGCAGATGCTATGTCGCTTGTATCGACTCCAAATTTTGGGTCATTAACGTAAGCAGTTAATTCTGTCACTCCGCCATCTGCGTACCACTCCTGCGCATGTTCGGGCAGAGCAATAACGAGGTTGGGCTTTTCCTCTCTTGGCAGTGATGCTGTTACATTGTCATACATGTTCGAAAAGTTGACTTGGTTTTCCACGCTCACTTGAATGCCCCATTCGTTTTGCGTGTTGAATTCGTTGACGAACGTATTGAACAAGTCTGACTCGATGCCAAACCAAGGGACCCAAACAGTGATGTTGAGTCCCTTCAGCGCCTCTTCATTGACGTTGAGCTTGCTGACTGTTTCGAGGACAGGTTCTGCCGTTTGAGTGATTCCGTTGATCTGCTCTTGCGTGGCAACTGTATTAGCCGTTGCGGTGACGTTCGTTCCACTGTTACAGGCATTTAATAGGATCGCAACGATGAAGAAGAATGGAAATATTTTTTTCATTTAAGTATTTATTGAGCCATTATCATAAAGGGGACGGGAGTAAAAACCAAAAGGAAGACGATGATCATTGCATAACCGATCAGGCGTCGGGTAGGGTCGAGCGTTGTGATCTGGTCCAACGGCTGCGCATGGACACGTCCCAGCCAGAAGAGCAGCACCGCCCATAACCACCATCCGCTCCAAAAGATACCGAGCACGGCCATTAAACCGATGATGTAGGGAAATGCCTTACGTGATTTTTCACCGAACAGCCCGTAGATGACATGCCCGCCATCTAGTGTACCTGCTGGAACAAGATTCAAAGCAGTGACAAGAATCCCTGCCCAGCCAGCAAAGGCAACGGGATGAATGAAAACATCTGTGCCGCCAAAGGGAATTGGACCGCCTGTGAAGAAATACCGAAGCCAGTACAAAATGCCCTGAGGTTCAAGAGGCGCAGGCAGTAGTTTGCCAAATGTGATGAATTTTGCAATAAGATAAAGAAGGGAGTTGCCTTCCATAAATCCATTGGGGCTTGGGGTGATCGGCCCGGTTGTTGAAAGGGAGAGGCCATAAAGTAAAACAGGAATAGCAACGACCAACCCCGCGATTGGGCCAGCCACACCGATATCAAAAAGAATACGCTTGTTCTTTGGAACCCCACGCATAATGATCGCTGCTCCCATGGTCCCCAAGGGACTTATCGGCAAAGGGATAAAGTATGGAAGTGTGGCGGGTGTTTTATGGTATCGGCTCATGAAATAATGACCGAATTCATGTGAAAGCAAAATCCCAAGCAGACTTAAAGCAAAGGGCCAGCCTGTGAGAATACTTTTAGCGAGCGCCAGCAATTGCCCACCGAGGTCGTTCGGCATGGGGCCATCTGGTTGTGCCCCAGCCAACATCACGCTCAGAACGGTTAAAACAAAAAGAATAACGTTCATAGAAATTTTATCTTTTTTGGGCTCGGGCAACTTTGGCGCAATATAGATGACTTGGCGTCCTTCTTCCACCCTGAAGAGCGGCATACAGTTGTACGGACTTAATGTTTCAGCCAGTTGGTCGTATGCCTGTGCTGAATCTTCGCTATGTAATTGACCGCGATAGCGCAAGAAAAATCCCTTGCGAGGGTCTTCGCTGGTTACATCTTCAATGCGGAAAACGCGCGAAACAAGATTTGTAAAAATTTCAGTTTCTGGTAATGACATTGTTCTCCTTACAAGAAACCCTAAAGGTCTCTTGCAGCATAAAGCCGCAAATCAACGAACAGACCTTTAGGGTTTTCAATATAGAGCGGAAGTGGATGGGAGTCGAACCCACCGCGACCCGCAACGCGACCCGCCACAGGTTTTGAAGACCAGGAGACCCACCGGGACCTAACCACTCCCATCTGTAAGGATAACCGAGAGGAGATGGATTGGCAAGTTGCAGGTTAACAATCCCTTAGATTTGATATTTTTGAAGAAATTGTGGAACTGAATCAGGAGCGAACTTGAACAATGAGATCAGTGCAACGATCATGCAAAGAACACATAAGAAGACGAAGCCCCCGCTTAGAATGCCGATCCACGCCATGGGGCGGCCAGCTTCATTGCTTTTGCGAATTCGACTCAACGATATCGTCCCATAGATTAGCGCCAGAATTCCCATAAAAAAACTTACAGGTGCACAAATAAAACTGGTAAATGGAATTGGGATGATGACGCCGCCACAGAATGTGACAAGGGTTAATATCCCCAATACAAGGCTAATGATCGAATGTTTATTGGTGGGGAAGGAGGTCGTTTCGTTTGTTTCCATATAATAAAGGTACTATATTAAAAATAAAACCGTCCTCCGGCAGGACGGTTCTTCTTACTGCTGTCGGGGCGAGAGGATTTGAACCTCCGACCTCTTGCACCCCATGCAAGCGCGCTAGCCGGGCTGCGCCACGCCCCGATTGAGCGAAGCGGATTATAGCCGTGTTTCTCAATTCTGGCAAATCGAATTTGCTCTCCATTTTCTTATCTTAAAGCACGGTTCATCCGTCAGCCTTTATGCTAAAATAGAAGCATTGGAGTCCCCTATGTCTGATATGGTTGAAGTGATTATTGATAGTATTCGCGTGCATTTAATGGCACCCAATCGAGTTGTTGTATTAAAGCAGGTCAATGCAGATCGTTACATCACCATCTGGGTTGGACCTTATGAAGCAGAAGCTATCACTGTTGCATTGCAGGAAGTTGAAGTATCCCGCCCGCTTACCCACGACCTTCTTAAAAATATTTTTAGTGCTTTCAATGCGCGTCTCGTTCGTGTGGAAGTTGTCAACGTGCAGGACAATATCTTTTACGGAAATATCGTTGCTGAAGCCGATGGACGTGAGATACATATTGACTCTCGCCCATCCGATGCGATTGCCATTGCAGTGCGTGCCCACATTCCCATTTTTGTTCACAACAAAGTAATGGACGATGCAGGCATGACCCCCGACCAGGACATTGTTGAAACGAACCTTCCTGCTCGACGAGAACCCCCAGCCCCATTATCTGATGATGCCAGTGACAGACTTTCCGTGTTCAAGGATTTCATTGACAAACTGGATATGGATGACGACCCTGATAAAGACAAGCCCGCCTCAGACTCAACCTAAAGCTGATACACCCAAATGACAGATTTCTACCCTCCTGAAGAATCCGCCGCCCCCGCCAGCCAAATGTCAACGGCAGTACCGCATAGTCGAGAAGCCGAAGAAGCAGTTGTAGGGGCGGTGCTCATTAACCCTGAAGTGTATTACGACATCGCCCAATTCCTCGCGGCGGATGATTTTTACATCCATCGCAATAAATGGATTTGGGAATCATTTGCCCGCCTGCATGAACAACGTATTCCAGTTGACCTGTTAACTCTCTCTGAGGAATTAGAACGCGCAGGCCAACTGGCAGAGATCGGCGGTTCGGCTTATCTCACTTCACTCATCAATCAAGTTCCAACGTCCCTGAATGCGGAAGCATACGGAAAAATAGTAGAAGAGAACTCGATTCGCCGCAAGATGATTAATGCAGCCAATCAGATCGCATCTCTGGCATATAAGGGTGACAAGATTGACATTGTGATGGGGGAGGCGGAGAAAGCCGTATTCAATGTCAGTGAGAAGCGGGTGCGGAATGATCTTCAGCCAATCCGCTCTGTACTTTCCAGTTACTATGACCGCATCGATGATCTCTCCAAGCGTCCTGGCGATTTCCACGGCGTGCCGACAGGTTTCTACGACCTCGATAAAATGCTTGGTGGTTTACAGCCCTCAGACTTGTTGATCATCGCTGGCCGTCCTGGTCAGGGTAAGACAGGTTTTCTGCTTTCGATCGCGAAGAACGCCGCGTTGACCCATAAAAAGCATGTTGCCATCTTTTCATTGGAAATGTCCAATGAGCAGGTGGTACAGCGTTTGATCGCTCAAGAGACAGGCATAGACTCGCAGCGTTTGCGTACAGGTAAATTGCTTGAAAACGAATGGCCTTTGTTTACCCACGCCATAGAAGTGTTTTCTGATACGCATATTTATCTTGATGATACTCCTGCGATCACACCGTTGCAGCTAAGAACCAAATGCCGCCGTTTGCACATGGAATATGGTATTGACCTTGTCATTGTAGATTATCTGCAATTGATGGGTGGTGACACTCGTAACGACAATCGCGTTCAGGAAGTTTCTAATATTTCGCGAAGTTTGAAAGTGCTGGCGCGTGAGCTAAATGTCCCTGTTCTTTCGGCGGCGCAGTTGAGCCGTGCAGTGGAACAGCGTACTGATAAACGCCCCGTTCTCTCAGATTTGCGCGAATCAGGCTCTCTGGAACAGGATGCAGATATCGTTATGTTCATTTACCGTCCCGACCAATATGAAAAGGATTCGGATAAAGCGAACGTAGCACAGATCCTCGTGTCAAAGCATCGTAATGGCCCTGTGGGTGATGTGGAATTGATCTTCCGCGGCGCGTTGGCGAAGTTCGAGAACGCAGCGACGAAGGTTTTTAGGCCGAATGAGTAAGGATGGATTTGCTCCGTCCCTACAGAAATAATATGCCTCCCTTTTCTGGCTTCACCTCCTCTGAAACATTTACCCAAGTTCCTGATTCGTTCATCCGCATGATGAATGAGATCGAGGATGTTGCCGAATTGAAAATAACTCTTTATGCCATCTGGCGTATTGAGCATATTGAGGGAAATTTTCGTGCGTTGAGTGAAACGGATTTCGAGACCGAGTCGCTTGGGTTGAGTGTGGATGAGATTCAGCTTGGGCTGGGCAAATGCCTTGAGAGGGGCACCCTGCTCAAGGCGCAGCATGCGGCGGATGTTTTTTATTTCCTCAATTCCCCGCGCGGACGTCTCGCAGCGGATGCGTTTGCAAAAGGTCACTGGCGTGAGTCTACACAGACCTATTCTCCAGTAAATAAATCAAATATTTTTAAGCTGTACGAAGAGAATATTGGCGCGCTCACGCCTTTATTATCAGACATGTTGCGTGAAGCGGAAAAGAATTATCCAAGTGCGTGGTTTGAAGAGGCGTTTGAGATTGCGGTAAGCCGCAACATTCGTAACTGGAAATATGTGGATGCGATCCTCGCGCGCTGGAAGGAAAACGGGAAAGATGAAAGAAAAGATCAATCAGACATTGTCAAAGATGCCGACAGATACACCGACAGCGAGTTCTCCGAATTCCTCAAACGAGATTAGCCCTGTGAAGACTCTTGGCGACCCGAACTGCCCACATTGTGGGGGCGTTGGGTATGTGCGCTATGATGTGCCGCTTGGGCATGAGAAGTTCGGCAAGTTGGAATCGTGCGTGTGCCGTGCCAAGGATGTGGCGGACAGTGCGCGTTCACGCTTGTTTGCGATGAGCAACTTAAACCGTTTGAGCCATTTGACCTTTGAAAACTTTAATCCATCTGGGAATGACAGAGCAAAATTTATGTCTTCACAGGATCGCGAGAATTTGCATAAGTCGTTTGAAATTTGCGAAGACTTTGCACGTGTTCCTAAAGGCTGGCTGTTGCTTGAAGGTGGATATGGCTGCGGTAAGACTCACCTTGCGGCGGCGATTGCGAATTTTGCAGTAAATAATGGCATGCCTACTTTGTTTATTACCGTGCCTGATCTGCTCGATTCATTACGCTTTGCATACGCTGATCCTGAAACAACATTTGAGCAACGCTTCGATGAAATTCGCAACGCGGAATTGTTAATCCTTGATGATTTCGGCACACAGAATGCCACCGCGTGGGCGCAGGAAAAATTATTCCAGATCATCAATTATCGTTATATCAACAAGTTGACTACGGTGATCACGACCAACCTAATGTTGGACGAGATCGAAGGCCGTATCCGCTCGCGTTTGCAGGATGAAGGTTTCGTGAATCATCTTATGATCACGGCACCAGATTACCGCCGTCCTGAGGAAACCAGTAACCCTGGTATCTCTATGCTTTCCTTGCCTGAAATGAAGGCAATGACTTTCAAAAGCTTTCAGATGCGAGAGGATGAGATTGGGCAGGAAGCGGTTACGACCACAACTACAGAAAAATCCGATAAGTTTGGAAATAAGTATAAAGACAAAGAGATCACACGCATCAAGGTTACAAAAGATGACGTGAAAACTTTGCATGAAGCATTCAGCGCAGCAGCAAGTTTTTCAGAAGAACCGAATGGTTGGCTTGTGTTGTTGGGACAGTCATTCAGCGGAAAGACCCACCTTGCGGCGGCTATTGGAAATTACCGCATCGCACTTGGCGGACAAGCTTTGCTCGTAGAAGTGACCGCCCTGCTCGATTACCTGCGCCAGACTTTCCGCCCAAATTCTGATGTCTCGTTTGATAGGCGCTTCCATGAGATCCGCACCACGCCATTGTTGATCCTTGACGATTTGAAGGGCAGCGGCGCAAGCTCTGTTTGGGCTGAAGATAAACTGTATAGTGTGTTAAATTATCGCTACAACGCACATTTGCCCACTGTGTTGACTTCCACACTGCGGCCTGATGAATTTGCACTTAGCTATCCAAACTTATGGAACAAGTTGCTTGACCCAACACACTGCCAGGTATTGGCGATCAATATGCCGCCATATCGCAGAGTGATGAAGGGGAGTAAGTCAGCTCCGCATAAGAAGAAGTAACTCATACACAAAGCTACATACTACTTTTCACTTTGGAGGCCAGAAGTTTATCTTCTGGCCTCTTTCTTAACGTTAGTAATGGATAAGAAATTCTTTTATTCAAGTTTCTTAGGCTGCAAAGACTTCCCAAGTAAAACTTACAGACTCCCATATCTCCCTAAAATCTTCAACGTGGTTGAAAACTCAAATCAAACGACAATATAGATTCTTGTGGCACTCTCATGTATAAACACGACTATTAAGACCATAAACCTGCAAATAAAGGAAAAAAGAATCAAATGCTCTCCTCCTATTTACTTTCCCTGCGCGAAGGACTTGAAGCTGCCCTCATCATCGGTATCGTACTTGGTGCATTGCGCAAAATCCGCCGCACTGACCTTGCCCCAGCTCTTTGGTACGGCACCATCAGCGCTGCACTCGTCAGCTTTCTTGTTGCTGCTCTGCTTACCCTTTTGGGTTTGAGCCTTGAGAGCCCTGCAGAACAAATTTATGAAGGTACTACCATCTTCCTTGCCGCAGGTATTTTGACTTGGATGATCTTCTGGATGGGGAAGCAAGCCCGTAACATGAAAAGCGAATTGGAAGATGGCGTGAATAAAGCTGCCGCTACAGCTGGAAAATCATCCATTTTCTGGCTGGCATTTCTTGCTGTAGTGCGTGAAGGTATTGAACTCGCACTCTTTCTAACCGCTGCATTTTTTGCTGGCAGCACTGGCGGAAGTGTAAGCGCCAACACCATTCAAAGCCTCGCGGGCCTCGTCCTTGGTTTGGGCACCGCTATTTTGCTTGGATGGTCTTTGCTTGCCACCGCCGTTCGCCTTGACCTGCGCCGTTTCTTTCAAGTTACAGGTTTCTTTCTCATTCTTTTTGCTGCTGGGCTTGTTGCACATGGCATTCACGAATTCAACGAGATCAACTGGATTCCCTCCATTATCGAACACGTTTGGGACGTGAATTCATTTATCAATGAAGAATCCGTTTTTGGACAATTGCTCAACACACTTTTTGGCTATAACGGAAACCCCTCTCTCACAGAGATGATCGGCTACTTTGCATATATTGGCGTTGTGGCAGTGCTTTTCAATTACAACTCCCTCAAGCGTGATAACAAGGCCATTCAGCCACAGGCGTAATAATTGTCGCTTAAGCAAACAGGCTCCGAGTCCAAAGACTTGGAGCCTGTTTTTGTTCCGCAGTGTCCGCAAGGGTATACTAGGATTATGAACACATTTCCCATTCCAACTTTTTTTGACTCGGCCCGCGTAGGCGAAATCTGGAAAGTGGATTATGCCGCCCGTGCAGACCAAGCCCGCGAATACGCGCTTCAACACAAACTGACACCTGCCTCTGCTTCGAAGAACAAAATCTCCCTTTTAGTGATTGACGCGCAAAACACGTTCTGCATCCCCCATTTTGAGCTCTTCGTCGGTGGGCGCAGTGGACGTGGTGCCGTGGATGACAATATCCGCTTGTGTGAGTTCATCTATCGCAACATCGGGAATATCACCCACATCACCGCCACCATGGATACACACATGGCGCAGCAGATTTTCCATCCCATCTTCTTTGTGGATGCGTACGGAAATCACCCCGCGCCTTACACGGATATTCATGCCTCTGAACTTTTAGAAGGCAAATGGAGATTTAATCACGCGCTTGCGCCACGCTATGGCATTGCTCCTGAATATGCGCGCCAAATGATGATCCATTATGCTGAAGAATTGGAAAGGAAAGGCAAATACGC
Organism: Anaerolineales bacterium; assembly: GCA_046328875.1. Classification (GTDB taxonomy): domain Bacteria; phylum Chloroflexota; class Anaerolineae; order Anaerolineales; family Villigracilaceae; genus Villigracilis. The sequence continues at coordinate 518,617 of JAXLVS010000001.1, forward strand.
GCTCACGATCTGGCCTTATCACGCCATGCTTGGCGGAATTGGTCATGCGATCGTTCCCGCTTTAGAGGAAGCCATTTTCTTCCATTCCATTGCAAGGTTGGCGCAGCCAGATTTTGAAGTGAAAGGCGATAAGCCTTTTACAGAAAACTACTCTGCCATTGGCCCTGAAGTATTGACAGGCCCCATGGGGGAGACGCTCGGCGTGAGAGACCCGAAATTTGTTCAACACTTGCAAGAAGTGGATCGAATGTACGTTGCAGGGCAGGCGAAGAGTCACTGTGTGGCATGGACGATCTCTGATTTGCTCGATGATATTAATGCCGTGAACCCAGACCTTGCTCAGAAAGTATATTTGCTTGAAGACTGTTCGTCAGCGGTGGTGGTGCCTGGGGTGGTGGACCATACCGAAGCGGCGAATGAAGCGTATGCCCGCTTTGCAAAAGCTGGAATGAAGATCGTCAAATCGACGGATGAAATCTAATATCTATTTGCTTGTATCTATGAAGACATGTAAACAGTAAAAATGTAGACAAGGAACACAATGAGTATTTTTGACGGTAAACGACTAACGAACGAAACTTTTAAATTAGATATCGAACGTATGCGGCGCGGCTGGTATTCTGACAAGTATTTTGAGAACATCAACCGCATGTTAACTACGTTGTCCAAAGAAGGTTATCGTTATTCGGGACAATATCACAATTTGCCTGAGGGAGTTTCACCAGAGCAAATTGAGGTGGGCGACATCGAAGTGGAAATGCAATGGTTCACGCGCAGAATGGGCAAGACCACCGTAGTGGGCGTGGATAAATCACTTGAGATGCTCAGGCATTGCACAGGATATTTTGAAGGCGATAAATTTATTGATACATCAAGCAGCCTCGAAGTATGGGCAGTGCATGATGGAACCATCGTTAAATATGATGGAGACCCAACAAAGATACAGCCTGTTATTAAGGTGCGCGGGCGTTACCGTGATTTTGCTTTACTTGAAACCCCCACACTTGGTATTCTGACTCGTTCCAGCCGTGTAGCAACAAATGTATATGAAACGCTGGTCGCATCACGTGGCAAGCCCGTGTTGTTCTTCCCCGCACGTTTTGATGTGCATGAAGTTCAGGCTGCGGACGGTTATGCTTATAACATTGCTTTGCAACGATTCAACAAAGACCATGCGCAGGAGTTGGGAGCCTTCGTCTCCACGGATGCGCAGGGCGACTGGTGGGGCGGCGCAGGCGGCGGGACAGTTGCTCATGCTGCGATTGCGTCATTCCTCGGTGACACAGCGGAAGCAATGATGCAGTTCTCACATATTTTGCCCGCACAGATTCCACGTATTGCGCTGGTAGATTTCAATAATGACTCTGTCCGCGATGCGCTGCGGGTGTTGGATGCGATGTTCGCAAAGTATCGCGAGTTGATGGATGCAGGGAATAAAGAGGAAGCCGAGAAATATAGGTTGTATGGTTTGCGCTTGGACACGAGCGGTAGTTTACGCGATGTCTCTGTGTTGCCTTTGGGTGACCCTGCTTTAGACTTAGGCGTTAATCCGCGGCTGGTGTTCAATGTCCGTCAGGCGTTGGATACTGCTTCAGAAAAATGGGAGCTGCCTGAGGGGTGGAGAGGGGCGGCGCGTGAATTTTGTCGCAGTGTGAAGATCGTAGTCTCTGGCGGGTTTAATCCCGAGAAGATCCGAAAGTTTGAACGCTTGGAAGTTCCTGTGGATATTTATGCGGTGGGTTCGTATCTGTTCAATAACGGAAATTCCACTACAACGGATTACACGGGCGATGTGGTGCGGGTAAAGATCCATGGTGAGTGGATAGATATGGCAAAGGTGGGGCGTAGAGTCGGGGAGAATGAGAATTTGGAACGGGTGTGGTGAAGAACAATAATGAATGAAAATGTATGAAGGATGAAAAAAGGACTGTCCAATCGACAGTCCTTTTTCTATCCAATTTTTTATCCAAATCTTCCCATAATATAATCTTCGGTTTTCTTCTGCTTTGGTGTGGTGAATATTTTTTTACCATCATCGTATTCGATCAATTCGCCTTGTAAAAAGAAGGCGGCATAATCTGCAGTGCGGGCAGCTTGTTGAATCGAGTGCGGGACAAGAATGATGGTGTAATCTTTTTTCAATTCCAGCAGAGCGGCTTCTACTTTGCCCGTGGAGATGGGGTCAAGGCCAGAGGTGGGTTCATCGAGTAGGATGATCTCAGGTTGAAGTGCGATCACGCGGGCAAGACAGACGCGCTGCTGTTGTCCGCCTGAAAGGGCAATGGCGGGGTCGTTCAAGCGGTCTTTCACTTCGTCCCAGATGGCAGAGAGTTTTAAACTGCGCTCCACAGCTTCATCTAATTTTGATTTGCGCTTTTCTCCTGCAAGTTCCAATCCATAGATGACGTTCTCGCGAATGCTCATTGGCAGCGGAACAGGGCGTGCAAAAACCATGCCAACTTTGCGGCGCAGGGCGATCACATCTGTTTTGGGATCAAGGATGTTTTGATCGTCAATGAGAATACGGCCTGAGCTGGTTTTTATATCAGTGAGGTCGTTCAGGCGGTTCAGGCAGCGCAGCAGCGTGGACTTTCCACCGCCTGCAGGGCCGAAGAGAACGGTCACTGCGTTTTGGCGAATGCCCATGCTGATTCCGCGTAGAGATTCAGCGCCATCCGCATATTGGAGGGAGAGATTTTCGATGACGATTTTGTCTACCATTGTCGCCTCGCTCGTGCACGAGATCGAATAACCGTTGCAATGAGATTCATCGTCAACACAAAAACGAGTAACACAAGTGCTGTGCCGTATTGGATCTGAATTGGCATTTCAGGGACTTGTGTGGAGATTACAAAGAGATGATATGGTAGCGCCATGGTTGCATCGAAAGGGGATTGGGGCAGGCGTGGCAGGAAGAATGCCGCACCTGTAAAAAGGATGGGGGCTGTTTCTCCTGCGGCGCGTTCAAGCCCAAGGATGACGCCCGTTAGAATTCCAGGTAAAGCTTCTTTTACTACGATCTTGCGAATAGTTTGCCAGCGTGTGGCGCCGAGAGAAATGCTCACGGTGCGGAAGCCTTGTGGTACAGAACGTAATGACTCTTCTGCGGTGCTGATAATGACAGGCAGGGTCATGATCGAAAGCGTCAGCGACGCAGCCAGAATGGATGTGCCGAATTGAAGGAATAACACGAACAATCCCAACCCGAACAAGCCATATACCACGGAGGGGATGCCTGCCAAGTTGATGATCGCAAGACGGATGAGACGCGTCCACTGGTTGTCTTTGGCATATTCTGAAAGATAAATAGCCGCAGCAATTCCCAATGGGACGGAGAAAATGGCGGTGCCAACTGTGAGATACAGCGTCCCGATGATGGCGGGCAAAATGCCGCCTGCGCGCATTCCATCATGTGGGAAGCCAGTGATGAAGTCCCATGAGATGGCTGAGCCGCCTCGAACCAGGATGTAAATGATCGTGCCTACAATTGGAAGTACAGTCATCACAGCCATAAGCGTGATGAGATTGAATCCAATACGTTGAACGGTATGACGATTGCGGGAGAGGAATTTGGTTATCATGAAAGAATTCTCTCCGCGCGTTTCTTTGAACGGAAGACCACTGAAGAAGCGATGATGTTCACGATCAACGAGATCAGGAACAAAACCATACCGATGAAAAACAGCACATGATAATGTGTGCTTCCGTTTGCTACTTCGCCCATTTCAGCGGCGATGGTGGCCGTCATGGTGCGGACGGGGGAGAAGAGGCTGCCTAGTTTGGTTGCCATTACGGGCGCATTGCCTGTCACCATCATCACGGTCATGGTCTCGCCGATGGCACGTCCCACGCCGAGCATGACGGCGGTGAGCACACCTGATTTTGCAGCAGGAAGAGTCACTCGCCAGATGGTCTGCCATTTGGTTGCGCCTAAAGCCCATGCGCCTTCACGATAGGCACGTGGGACGGAGTCCAGCGCATCCTCGGCTACGGATACAACGGTTGGAACGGCGATCCCACCCAGCAGTAGAGATCCTGTAAAAGCGGTCAGACCAGTTGGCAGGTCCAGTAAGACGCGTAGATATGGTGAGACGACAAGAATACCAAGGAAGCCAAGTACCACCGATGGAAGTCCGCCAAGCAATTCAACAAGAGGTTTTAGAATTTCACGCATCCATCTTGGGGCGATCTCAGAGATGTAAACTGCAGTGCCGATTCCAAACGGGACGGCAATTAATGCGGCGCCAATCGTGATGATGATGGAGCCAGTAATGAGCGGCAAAATTCCAAAATAATTCTCGATGGGATACCAACGAACGCTGAGCAGAGAAGATGCATCTACCTCACTGAGTGTAGGCAGGCCTTCACGCAGAAGAAAAAAGAAGATAAGCAACACAAACACAACAGCAGAATAGCCGCTGGCTTTGATAGCTCTCGTGATAATGAACTCACGCCAGTTTAAAGATTTTTCCATTATTCCTCATAAGGCCCGAAGGGTTTTCTTGATAAAGTAGAACATTACCTAACAGGAAAACCTTTAGGGTCTGTATTATTTTACAGGCACGAAACCCAAGTCTGCAACGATCTGTTGTGCTTCAGCGGAAAGGATCCAGTCTAAATATTCTTTCACAATTCCAGTGGGTTCGCCGTTAGTGTACATGTATAAGTCGCGCGCAATTGCATACGTTTTGTCATTCACAGTTTCGATCGAAGGCAACACATATGCACCGCCTTCCTCTTTTGCGATGGCGATCATTTTCAGATCGTCGGGTACATAACCCAGCCCGTCATACCCAATTGCATTTGGGTTCTGACGAACCTCTGAAATGATCCCTTCAGAGGAAGGTAGTAATAAGGTGTCTGTTGAAAATAAAGTTTTACTTTCTTTATTCCCCAACCTCAATACAGTTTCCAGAAAATAGACATGCGTACCTGAATTGGTTTCGCGCGAAAGTTTTACAATGGGTCGGTCTTCGCCGCCTACATCCTGCCAGTTTGTATATTTGCCGCTGTAAATATCCGATATCTGTTGCAAAGTTAATTGGCTGACTGGGTTATTCGGGTTAACGATCACCGCAATTGCATCACGCGCAATGATGTGTTCAACGGGTGATATCCCGTTGGATTGCGCTTCAGCAGTCTCTTCATCTTTGATCTTGCGTGAAGCATTGGCAATATCCACGGTGCCGTTGACGAGCGCTGCGATCCCTGTCCCTGTGCCGCCGCCTGTGACGGAAATGCGCACGCTTGGGTATTTTGCCTGATAAGACTCAGCCCATGCCAGCGCAAGGTTGACGATGGTGTCTGACCCTTTGTTTTCAATATATTGAGCAGATGAATCAGATGTGACTTCAGCGGATGAATTGGAAGAACCGCAGGATGTGAGAATAAAAGAGAATAGAAGGATGATAATGAGAAAACGTTTCATTGGCTCGAATTATACCGCCTCAAACTTGCTGAGAGTTGATTCTGCCCCGAAGGGCGTTTCTCCCCCCGTAATGCAAAGACATTTATTTGATACAATCATCTTATGAATACGATACAACCTGCTTTTTCCGTCCAGCAATTGGACTTTTTCTATAACACATCAAAAGCGCTCTCGGGCATCAGCCTTGAAATTCAACCGCAAAAAGTTACAGCGCTCATTGGACCGTCAGGCTGTGGCAAGTCCACTTTTTTGCGCTGTTTGAATCGCATGAACGACACGATTACGGGAACTCGTGTCGAAGGGAAAATTCTGCTTAAAGGCGAAGACATCTATAGCAAAGATATGGATGTGGTCAACTTGCGCCAACGTGTAGGGATGGTTTTTCAAAAGCCGAATCCATTTCCACAATCCATTTATGATAATGTGGCATTTGGCCCGCGCGTAATGGGGATGAATGTCAACTTGGATGAAGTGGTGGAAAAAAGCCTTGTCGCGGCGGCGCTTTGGGACGAGGTAAAAGACGATCTGAAATCAGACGCCTTGGGCTTGTCACTTGGCCAGCAGCAGAGACTTTGCATTGCCCGCGTGATCGCTATTCAACCTGAGGTCATTCTTATGGATGAATCCACTTCCGCGCTTGACCCCATCGCCACTCTGCGCGTGGAAGAGTTGATCGCTGACTTGAAAAAAGATTATACGATTGTCATCGTTACACACAATATGCAGCAAGCTGCGCGCGTTTCAGACTATACAGGGTTTTTCTGGATGGGGGAGTTGGTCGAGTTTGCCCCAACAACGCAAATGTTCACAACTCCAAAAGAGGAGTTGACCGAAGCCTACATTACAGGCCGAATGGGATAAGGGAACGTAAGAAGTGAGAAGTAAAAAGTAGGGAGCGAAAAGTTAATAAAAATGCGACTATCTTTTGATAGTCGCATTTTTGTGTTTTACTTATTACTTGTTACGTATTACTTGCTTTTATTTTTCCAAAACTCATCATCGCTGGATTTGATTTCGTCAAACGAGCCTGTAGCAATAAAAATGGTTCGTTCGCAGATATTTGTCACTCGGTCTGCAACGCGCTCAAGGTTGTGAGCAACCCACAACAGCCAGTTCGCACGTTCAATGGATTTGGGGTCTTGAATAATGATCAACATCAATTCGTGGTAGATTTGGTTATAAAGACCGTCCACCTCATCATCTTCGACAGGGATGGCTTTTGCGGCTTCCACATCCTCATTGATGAAGGCGCTCAAGGCGCGATGTAACATGCTTGTGCCAACCTGTGCCATGCGCGGGATATCGATCAACGGCTTGAGCAACGCCTCTTCTCCCATGCGGAGGTTGATATTGGCAATGCCTTTCGCGTAATCACCCATGCGCTCCAGTTCGGAAATAATTTCCATCGTAGAGGCCAGCAGGCGCAGGTCATGTGCCATAGGCTGTTGGGTGGCGATCAAGATCATCAATTGGTTCTCGATCGCGAAACGCTTTTTATTGATCTCTTTATCCTCCACAATGATCTTTTCGGAGGCAGCCATATCGCGTTTCTTTAAAGCTTCCACAGAGCCGATGATGGCATGTTCCACCATGGAGCCAAGCAGAATTACTTCGTCTTTTACCTGTTGAATTTCACTCTCAAACGTTTTTCTAATCATAAGACCTCTGGTGGGTTATCTTTCTTTTCTATTGTACTACTGTCAATTACAACGGACGATACTCTTTTGGCGTAATGCCTTGCCCGATAAGCCAAAGGCGCAGGCGCTGCTCAATTTGGCCACGCACGCGGCGGGTAGAGTCGAGGCGGGTTTCTTTATCCAATTTAGCGGGGTCATCAAAAGGCCAATGGTCGTGAGTGCCCATATTCAAAAACACAGCGGGACAATTTTCCTCGGCATCCGCGCATACTGTGATGACATGTGCGAAATGAGCCTTGCCAAGATATTCATTGACAGATTTTGACCATTGACTCGAAATGTCGATCCCAACTTCACGCATCACTTCCTGGACCTCGGGCAGGATGCTGCCCTTTGGCTCTGTGCCTGCGCTGAAAACTTCAAACTCCTCTTTTGCCAATGCTCGTAATAATCCTTCGGCCATTTGACTGCGTGCCGAATTGCCTGTGCAGAGAAAGAGAACTTTTGGAGTTGTCATATTATCCGAACCTTCCTGTTACATAATCTTCTGTGCGCTTATCTTGCGGACGAGTGAATATCTTTTTGGTTTCGTCGAATTCGATCACGCCGCCTGAGCGTTTATCGTCGATCATCATCATGGCAGTGTAGTCGGAGGCGCGGGCGGCTTGCTGCATGTTGTGTGTAACGATAATGATAGTGTAGTTCTTTTTCAATTCTTGCATCAACTCTTCAATACGCAGCGTGGAGATGGGGTCAAGCGCGGAGGCAGGCTCATCCATAAGGATGATGTCTGGCTGAATGGCAATGGTGCGTGCAATGCACAGACGTTGCTGTTGCCCGCCAGAGAGTTCATAGGCGCTTTTCTTGAGGAGATCTTTTACTTCTTCCCAAAGTGCTGCACCGCGCAGGGATTGTTCTACGAGTTCATCCATGTTGCCTTTGAACCCGTTGATGCGTGCTCCCCAGGCAATATTCTCGTAAATTGATTTTGGGAATGGGTTTGGCTTTTGAAAGACCATTCCGATTCTGCGGCGCGCTTCCACGGGGTCAACATCTTTGCTGTAAAGATTTTGACCATGTAACAGGAGTTCGCCGCTTACACGGCAGTTTGGCACAAAGTCATTCATACGGTTGAAAGACCGCAGTAATGTGGATTTTCCGCAGCCAGAAGGTCCGATGATCGAGGTGATCTTTTGTTTTTCTACTTTGATGTTCACATTTTTTACGGCGGTGTAGTTGCCGTAATGAATGGAAAGGTCGTTGGTTTCGATTGCATATTCAGGAGTTTGATTATTTTCCATGAGTCACATCCAAAAAAGTTACAGTCTTCGCTGAAAACGATTGCGAAGCAAAATTGCTGTTGCATTTAACGAGAGCAATAAAATCATCAATACGATGATGGCGCTAGCTGCAATGGCATGAAATTCAGATTGCGCACGCGTAGTCCATTGATAGACTTGAATAGGCAGCGCGGTGAATTTTGAGAAAGGACCTTCAGGGTCCACAGTGATAAATGTGGATGCACCCACTACGATCAATGGCGCTGTTTCACCAATGGCACGAGAGATCGCTAGAATAGTCCCAGTGAGAATGCCCGCGATGGCATTCGGCAGAACATGGTGCCAAATGGTTTGCCATTTGGTAGCACCAACTCCATACGCTGCCTGACGAAGAGAATCAGGTACAGCTTTAATGGCCTCTTGCGCGTTGATGATGATGAGAGGCAGTACCAGCACTCCCATTGTCAAACCCGCAGCGAGAATAGTACGTCCATTGGAGTCTGTGACGCCGAACATGCTGCCGCTGGTGAATGGCTCCATCACGCGGACGAAGAGCGCCAGTCCGAGCATGCCGTACACAATACTTGGAACTCCCGCCAAATTATTGATATTAGTTTGAATGATGCGGGTAAAAAGATTCTTTCGCGCATATTCCTGTAAGTACACTGCTGCACCTACGCCGATGGGGAGCGCAAATAAGATCGCAATGCCCACCAGCCATAAAGAGCCGAGGATCGCTGTTCGAGCGCCTGCGAACTCCGCATGAGATGACATGGGGCTGGTGAGAAAGCTCATCGTCAGCCAACTGCGGAATTCAAGTTTCGCATCGGGGTAATCCTTCGCAACTTCTGCTTCAATATCTGCTTTATGGAACAGCGATTCTGTCAGGGTCCAGGTGGCCTTTGTTTCAATTCGGATAATTCTTTCAAGGACGAGGGATAATAAATCTGCTTTTGAGCGGGTTTCCATGGCCTGCTCGTTATTTAACTTTTTATATGCGCCTGTGGAAATATTGGCCTTGAGGATATCCAGCAATTCTTGTTGATTTAATTCAGTCAACGGTTTGGATGAAATTGTGGCTGGGTCCAGTTTGTATTCGTACGCGGTATATCCAAATGCGCCATCTACGATGTTATAGAGAAGAGCGGTAAGGCTGACGATAGCAATCAGCAAAGCGGATAGGAATGCGATCTGTCCGATGGTTGCATTTCGATAGCGCGCATCCAACTCACGGCGGAAGGAATCCCCTTCGGGGAAATTATTCTTAATCTGATTCATAGTCTGACTTCTCTGCATTTCGGCTCGACGACTTATTCATATTGTTCTCTGAATCTCTGCACGATCCATTGGCTGATCAGATTTAACACAAGCGTTACGAGGAACAACATCAACGCGATCGCAAAGAGACTGGTGTAATCAATGGAGTTGTAGCTTAAATCTCCGCCACTAATGCGGGCGATATGACCTGTCATGGTTTCGGCGGCTTTGAATGGATTGAAGGTGAAGTTTGGTCCTGAGCCAGCAGCGACGGCTACGATCATTGTCTCACCAATGGCGCGTGAGATGCCAAGGATAATAGCTGCCCCAATGCCTGAAAGTGCAGCAGGTAATACGATTTGTAAACTGGTCTCCAGTTTCGTGGCGCCCATGGCATACGCTCCCTCGCGTAGGGGGCGTGGCACAGCGCTGAACGCATCTTCGCTCATGGATGAGATGAGCGGCAGGATCATGATGCCCATCACTAACCCGGCAGAGGCCATGTTGTACACCTCAACGTTATCTTCACCAACAACGGATCGCAAAATGGGTGTTACAAAAAGCAAAGCAAAATAGCCATACACTACTGTTGGTATGCCAGCCAATATCTCAAGGATTGGTTTTAAGATGGAACGTGCTTTTGGGGTGGCATATTCACTTAAATACAGAGCAGATGCCAGGCCGAGTGGAAGCGCAATGAGCATGGCAATCACACTTGTGATCAGCGTGGATGTCACCAACGGCCAGACCCCTATTTTTCCGATGCTGGGCTGCCATTCAGTGGTGCCGAAAAATTTTGCAAAAGTAACATCTGGGCTGCCAAAGAATAACCAGGCTTCTTTGCCGAGTTCGTAAACGATCGCAACCGTTGTGAAGATGGATAAAATACCTGCGATAAAAAGCAAAGATTGAATTACATCTTCGCCAATGCGCGGCTTTTTCCGTAAGTCAAAGTTTTTGAATTGAGAATTGTTCAATTCGGGTTCCTTCGTTTTTACAGCATAAATGGGCTGGCCCCTAAAGGGGACCAGCCCGGTAATACGTTTCTAGAAATTAGTTGCCTGTAGCGGTTTTCCATGCATCCATGGAAGCTTGAAGATCAGCATCAGGAGCAGGGAAGTAGCCAACATCAGAAATGTTGTCATCTACATTGCTCAAGTAGAAGTAGATGAAGGCAGCAACCTGAGGTTTCTCTTTGAGAATGTTGGCATCAGAATACAGGAAGAGCGGGCGAGAGATGGGGTAGGTGCCATCATCAACGGTAGCTTGGGAAGGTTCAACACCTTCAACAGCCACAGCCTTGAGTTTGCCTTTGTTCTCATTGTAGTAAGCAAAGCCAAAGTAACCGATGGCATACTTGGAACCTTCCACACCTTGAACGAGAACGTTGTCATCTTCAGAGAACTGAGCGCCAGGTGCGCCGAGTAGTGCAGCCTTGCCTGCGGCAGTATCTGCTTTGCCATCTGCATTGAGGTAAAGAGGAGCGACGACCGCTTCGTTGAAGTAATCGAACGTACCGCTATCAGCACCTGGGCCATAGACCAGAATGGTTTCGGCAGGGAAGGAAGGATCTACTTCATTCCACTTGGTGTATTGAGCAGTAAAGATCTTTCCGAGTTGTTCTTTTGTAAGAGCGGTGACGAAATCATTCTCTGCGCTGATGACAACCGTGAGCGCATCAGTACCAACGCGGAAGGCGATTGGGTCACGCGGAGTGGGGAGAGCTTTGCAAAGTTCAACTTCGCTATCCTTGATCTTGCGGGAAGCGTTGGAAATATCCGTTTCGCCAGTCTTGCAGAAGCGTTCAAAACCAGCGCCAGAGCCGATGCTGTCAACGGTGAGGTTGCCAGTGTAGCCTTCGTTCTGGAAGAGCTCCGCCATGCGCTCGGAAAGCGGGAATACAGTGGAAGACCCAGCGGTGATGATGTCACCAGTGACAGCGTCAGGTGCGTACATTGCCATGGGATCTTCTGTGGGAGCAGCGGTTGGGGCAACTGTCTCGGTGGGTGCAACAACTTCAGTCGCAGCAGGAACTTCGGTTGTGGCGGGCGCACCGCAAGCGGCGAGTATAAGGCTTAGAGCCACTACAACAAACAATAATGAACGTACAGTTTTAGGCATTTCTTTTTTTCTCCTTTTTTATGTTTACTGTGTGATGTTATCAAGTGGGGTTTAAGGACAATGGAAGGATGGGTTAACATCTTGTTAAGATCTTTGACCGTGGATTAGCTTTAGCCTCTATCATCCACGGCCTACGGTCAATCCGATTACAATATCCCTATGAACAAGACACCTTTTTCACTCGCCCCTGAATATCGTGACTATGTATGGGGAGGAGCAAAACTCCGCCCTGAGATCGTTCCAACTGCTGAAGCCTGGGTGATCTATGCAGGCAATCGCATCTCTTCTGGACCTTATGCTGGTCGGACTCTTTCTGACATTTCCCTTGAATTTGGCAGTGACTTGCTTGGTTCGCGTGCTTTCTCGCAAACGGGTAATCGCTTTCCCGTTTTAGTGAAGATCCTTGATTGCGCACAATGGCTGTCGCTACAAGTCCACCCGAATGATGAGCAGGCCAACAAGCTGGAAGGCGAGGGATTCTTCGGCAAGACCGAGGCTTGGCATGTATTGGAAACCGAGCCACAGGCAAAGCTTGTGGCTGGTATCAAGCCTAATACTTCTGATGAGGCATTGAAGAATGCCATTCAGAGTAAGAGCAAATCAATATTGGATTTGGTTCAAATGGTGGATGTAAAAGCAGGGGATACGCTGTTCATGAGCCCGGGTACCATCCATGCCTTGGGACCTGGGATGCTTATCTATGAAATTCAGCAAACATCAGATTTGACATATCGCGTCTATGACTGGGGACGACCCGAGACAGAGACGCGTAAACTGCATGTTGATAAGGCCATTGCGGTTTCGAATCCTAAAGCATCCACATCTGTTTTGCAGATGCCGCAAGTAAATGATGGGGATGTGAAAATATTAACCCAATGCGAATACTTTAAATTAGAAACTGTTTCGGTTGAGAAGAAGACTGTAGCATTGGATACGTTGGGAGAATCATTTCACGGGTTGACCGTGATCGAGGGGCAGATTCAGGTGTCAGCGGGGGAAGAGGCGTTCATTCTCAATAAGTTTGAAACGCTCTTAATTCCCGCTGTTTGTGGAGCATATCAGATCAAACCATTAACAAAAAGCCGTGTTTTGAAGGCGAGTGTTTAGGGTTCTTCCTGCCATTTCCAAGTGCTGACATCAGAGAGTGCGCGGTAGGCAGTAAGGTCGAGCTGCAACGGAGTGACGGAGACGTATCCTTCGGATAGTGCGCCGACATCAGTACCAGATTCGGGGACGCCAGTTGGTGCGTCCCCGCCGATCCAATAATAAGGGCGGTTACGTGGGTCCATGCGTTCATCGAGACGGCTATGGTAGACGCGTAATCCCTGACGTGTGATTCGAAATCCGCGCATTTCTTCACGCTTCAAGAAAGGGATATTGACGTTCAATAAAGTTTCTGGGGGAAGCCCATGTGTGATCACATTTCGGACTGCAATACCTGCAGCATAGGCTGCGGCCGAAAAATCAATTTGACCAATAATTCCCTCTGGTACTTCAAGAGATACAGCCACGCTGGGTACGCCTGCAATAACGGCTTCCATGGCGGCGGTTACAGTTCCCGAATACGTGACATCATGCCCAAGGTTTGCACCAACGTTGATACCTGAAACGACCAGGTCAAATTTCTCTTTGAAGTATCCAAGCGTGGCGAGTGCTACACAATCTGAGGGGGCGCCATCACTGGTGAAGGCTTGTGTGCCATCTTCAAGACGGACTTCGCGCACGCGCAGCGCACGGTCTAATGTTTTGACATGCCCGCCGCCAGACCAGTTTCTATCTGGTGCCATGATGGTCACATCTCCAAATTTTTTCATTTCCTGAGAGAGTGCCAGCAAACCTGGTGCAAGAACGCCATCATCATTTGTAACTAGTATTTGTTTTGTCATGTGTCTATTATTTCTTCGATTTTTATAAAATAATTAAGCGCGGACATTACCTGTCATGCGCATAAAAGCGCTTTCAACGTAGCGGAGTCCCCAATTGCTCAGTATGTGCAGAGCGCTCCACTCATTTCGTTTTTTCACTTTGGTGGTTTTGTTTTTCAAGGCGTTCAAAAAATCTTTGGCGGTGTTGCCTTCAAATTCTGTTGCGCCGAAGCCGAGTGTATCCAACACATGGGCGTCGCTGCTGCCTGTTTGAGAGACCTTTAGGCGGTTTGCGAGCAGGTGAGCGTAATGATTGCTTACACGGTCAATCGCGGTTCCGTTATAGGTTTCGAGGCCGATCAATGTGTCTGCTGCTTTTTTGTTGCGCAAGGCCTTGATGATGGATTTAGCGCTCAGGCTTTTCATTCCCATTCCACCTGCCATGGGATGGGGCGCAATGCATATGCCGCCAAGTTCCCGTACTTTCAAAATTGTGTCGACCAGAGAAAGCCCAGCATCTACTTTTTCAGTGATAAATAAGGCCAACAGGTCGCCTTCAGCGGTGGTGATCTCGATTCCGGGGATTACCTCCACCCCGTAGTGAGAGGCGAGTTTCACGGCTTCCAAAGCGCCGTTGATCTCATCATGGTCTGTGATCGCGACGACATCCAAACCGATCTGATGTGCGCGACATAGAACTGCGGGGACAGTGGCTGTCCCGTCATAACTGTATATTGTGTGCATGTGTAGGTCTGCAAGTCCCATAAAAACTCCATTCTTTATTCATTAGACAAGACATCCAAGCGAAAAGTTTCAGCCTGTGGATGCGGTATTTTGTTTCCCCTAGTGTATCTAATGCTGGTTAAGAACAAGTCAAGAACTTGTGGTGATATTGTTAAGAAATCCACCCGCCAGAAGGGGCGGGTGGGGGAAAAAGGAGGAGAAGAATAAATAAAAACAGATTACGCGCGATTTTTTTTGCGCAAAAACTCACGGCGTTTGCGAGTTGCGTCTATTGTGAAGACGGTCAACAATGAGACAACCAATGTTGAAATGAATGTTTCCATGGCTCTATAATACCCCAATGTTTTTTTGTTGCACTTAAGAACTGGTTAACAATTTGTAAAGGTGTTTGCAAGGTGCTTTTTGCCTGTTGGTTAGAAACTTGAAGGGTTGTATAATGCCTGCACTGATTGGGTGAACGAAGGTTTGAAGAATTACTGGCGCTTTGCACCATATCACTCTTTTCCCTGGAGAATTTGCATGAACTTGTATATTATCCGCCACGCGATTGCCGTTGAGGAGAATCCCTCCATAAGTGACAGCCAAAGGGCGTTGACCGAAAAAGGTAGAAAAAAGATGCGGCAGATCGCGAAGGGATTGCGCATCCTTGGGGTTGAGTTTGACATGATTCTTTCAAGCCCTTACATCCGCGCACAAGAAACGGCTGAGGTATTGAACGATGTTTTTAAAATGAAAAAGCAGCTTGCTTTTAGCGACCATCTGATTCCCACAGGCGACCCTTCTGCATTGGTGGCAGAGATCAAAGAAAAATACATTGTGAATGACCTTGCCATTGTTGGTCATCAGCCTCTTCTAACCAACTTCATCAGCTTGCTAACTGCCAATGGTGCACCCGTGAATGTGGAACTCAAAAAGGGCGGTGTGTGCAGGCTTGCCACCGATGATATGCACACCGCTACCATGCAATGGCTGCTTACCCCTGGTGTGCTTGTCGAGATCAGCGAGGAATAAACATGTCAGACACTATTGATCTCGCATCCCCATCTCTTTATATAAATCGTGAAATCAGTCTGCTTGAGTTTCAGCGCCGTGTGTTGGAAGAAGCCTGGGACGATGCCAATCCACTTTTGGAGCGGCTCAAATTCCTTGCCATTTTTGGCTCGAACATGGATGAGTTTTTTATGGTGCGCGTGTCTGGCATCCGCAAGCAGGTGGAGGCTGGCATTATGGATGTTTCGCAAGATGGGATGACTCCCCGTGACGAACTTGCCGCCATCCGAAAACTAGCGCATGAATTACTTCATGATGCTCAACAATATCTCGAACGCCATATTCTGCCTAAATTGGATAAGCAGGGCGTCCATGTTCTTGAATATTCAAATTTAGCCAAATCCCAAAAAGAACGGGCAGATAAATACTTCAAGGATGTGATCTACCCGGTTCTGACTCCGCTCGCGCTTGATACTGGCCATCCATTTCCTCACATCTCGAACTTGAGCTTAAACCTTGCCATCGTCATCCGTGACAAAAAGGGAAATGAAAAATTCGCTCGTCTTAAAGTGCCTGATACGCTGCCACGCTTGATTCCTATTAAACGTTCCTCAGGCGCCGAGCGCAAAGATGGCACGATTCCACACCATCATTATTTTGTTTGGATCGAGCAGTTAATCGCGGCCAATCTCGATGTCTTGTTCCCTGGCATGGAAGTTGTATCTTCGCATCCTTTCCGTATCGTCCGTGACGCAGATATTGAAATTCAAGAACTCGAAGCAGATGACTTGCTGGAAACCATGCAACAGAACATACGCAAGCGCAGGTTTGGCTCAGTGGTGCAAGTGGCTGTATATCCGTCCATGCCTGAAAGTGTCCGCGATCTGCTGGTGGATAATCTCGAAGTCACTCGAAATGACGTATACACATTATCGCATCCACTCGGGCTTGGAAGTTTGTGGCAGTTATATAGCAATGTGGAACGGCGCGACCTAAAAGACATTCCATACAAACCAAGTGTTCCAAAAGCGCTCAAATTCCTTTCAGAGCCAGGCGACATTTTTGACGCCATTCGTGCAGGAAATATCTTTGTTCATCATCCTTATGACTCCTTTTCCCCAGTCATAGACTTTCTCACTGCTGCCGCACGGGACCCAAATGTGCTGGCCATCAAGCAGACTGTCTATCGCGTAGGCACAAATGCACCTGTTGTAGAGGCTCTGCTCGAAGCCGCGGAACGTGGAAAGCAAGTGGCTGTACTGGTGGAACTCAAAGCCCGCTTCGACGAAGAATCAAACATCGGCTGGGCGCGTGCATTGGAGCAAGTGGGTGTGCATGTCGTGTATGGGTTAGTCGGTTTGAAAACCCATTGCAAGATCACCATGGTTGTCCGCAAGGAAGGGGAGGGCATTCGTCGTTATTTGCATCTCGCCACAGGCAATTATAATGCTGTCACATCCCGTGTCTATGAGGACGTTGGTATCTTCACCTGTGATGAAGACATGGGAGCAGATGCCACAGACCTTTTCAATTACCTCACGGGCTATTCCACCAAACAGGATTATAAAAAACTGCTTATTGCCCCTGTCAATTTACGTCAGAAACTTGAAGCTCTTATCATGCGCGAGATCGAGCATGCTAATGCTGGGAAAAAGGCGCGCATCATTTTCAAGATGAACTCCATCGTTGATGACAGAATGATTCAACTGCTGTATCAAGCTTCGCAGGCGGGCGTTACAGTGGATTTGCTTGTCCGCGGTATTTGTTGTTTACGCCCGGGCATTAAAGGCGTTAGTGAGAATATTCGTGTTATCAGCGTGGTGGGACGTTATCTCGAACATAGCCGTATCTATTATTTTCAAAATAATGGAGATGATGAAATATATCTTGGCAGCGCGGATCTCATGCCTCGCAACCTTAATCACAGGGTTGAAGTGGTTTTCCCGCTTGAAAACCCGACCCATGTCCGTCATATGCGCGATAAGATTCTGGAACGCTACTTAAAAGATAATACCCGCGCTCGCATCCTTGAAACGAACGGCACCTACAGGCGCATCAAACCAGCGGATGGCGAAAAACCATTCGACATTCAAAATCATCTGATGGGTTATTAGAATATAAAAATCGGGCAGCTTGCTGCCCGATTTTTGTTTATGTGGGAATTTCAAAATAGAACACACTGCCCCTGCCTTCTTCGCTCTCCGCCCAAATTTTTCCGCCGTGCGCTTCCACAATATGTTTTGAGATCGAAAGCCCAAGCCCTGTCCCTGAACCCGTGCGGGATTTATCCACGCGATAAAACCGTTCAAAGATGCGAGACAGACTCTCGGCTGGAATTCCACTTCCTGTATCCCGCACAGCGCATCGGACTCCGTCCGTATCTGTCTCTGCTTCGAGAGAAATTTCCCCGCCCGGTTTCGTGAACTTAACCGAGTTGTGAATCAAATTAACTAAAACCTGCTCCAAACGTGAATTATCCACATTAATCATTGGTAAATTCTCATCGCATTTTACGATTAACTTTAATCCCGCACGTTCAGCTTGCAGCTTCATTCTATCTGCCGCAGACGATAACAGTTTCTTCGGCGAGATCAGTGCACGGACGAGTTCCACCTGCCCCGACTCGATGCGCGAAAGATCGAGCAGTTCTTGTGCCATTTGCGTCAGCGCATCTACTTCAGTGGTGATTCTGCCGAGGAATCGTGGACCAGCTATCGGGTCGGAAAGAGCGCCGTCTTGTAATGTCTCGGTTAACGCTTTGAGTGATGCTAGTGGAGTCCGCAGCTCATGTGATACGTTCGAGATAAAGTCGCGTCGTACGGTCTCGAGCCTGCGTACGCGGGTTAAGTCTTGCACAAGCAAAAGGCTGCCGCTTTCATGTGTATCGGGAATGACGATCAATTGCAAGAATTGACGACGCATTGGCAATTCTACAGACTCGCTTTGGGTCTCACGAGTTTGTTGGCAGCGCCGCCACGCTTCAATTAATTGATGATTGCGGACAACTTCAGCGACGCTGTGATTGAGCGGATTTTTAGTGTCAAAAAGTTTGCAAGCTGCTGGGTTGGCAAACTGCACCTGCCCATACGAATCTGCGATCAGCACGCCATCTGTGAGTTGTTCGAGGACAGTGGACAGACGATTTGTTTCAGAGTCCAATGTTGAAAGTTGAAGGTCAAATGCGGCTTTGAGGGATGCAATAGAGTTGGATAGATTTTCAAGACCTCTTAAATCAGTGGGGAGGTTGTTCGGGTTGTTGCGAATGATGCTTGCATATGCATTCAAGCGTTTCTTTAAATCGTAATATCGCCATCCAAACCACATAGCGACAATAAACAATGCAACAGCACTAAAGCCAAGAAAAGAACTCACTTCTACCTGTTTTCATCCTTCATGATTTAGCCTTCATCGTTATCCTTCAAATCGATATCCACCGCCTCGTACCGTCACAATACGGACAGGGTTCGCGGCATCTTTTTCCACTTTTTGGCGCAGCCAGCGGATGTGTACATCCACTGTGCGGCTATCACCGATAAAGTCCCAACCCCAAACACGTTCCAGCACGAATTCACGCGAGAGCATTTGCCCTTTGTGCTCTGCGAAGAACAAAAGCAGTTCATATTCCTTTGGCTTGAGTTGAATAGGTGTGCCGTTGATGGTCACTTCACGGCGAGTGAGGTTGATGATGAGGTCATCAAATTTCAAGGTTTCATGTTTTGGCTCAGAGTGATTTCCCTGTCCCATTTCTTCGCGCAGGAGGCGTGTACGCCTTAACTGCGCTTTCACCCGTGCTAATAATTCACGCATCGAAAAAGGCTTGGTCAAATAATCATCCGCGCCTACTTCCAAACCGACCACACGATCAATTTCATCGTCTCGTGCGGTTAGCATCAGGATGGCGGTGGTCATTTCTTTGCGTAGGATGCGTGCTACTTCGAAGCCATCCATTTCAGGGAGCATAATGTCTAGAACGATCAAGTCAGGCTTCAGTTTGCGTGCTGATTCGAGCGCGGAGCGCCCATCTCCCACAGCTTCCACTTCATAGCCTTCTTTTTTTAAGCTGTATGCAAGTGTCTCTTGAAGGGACGGTTCATCTTCTACAATAAGTATTTTTTCAGGCATAAAAAGAATATACCATAAAGGAAAATACTCTCTGTTAATGGCTTGTTAAAGAAAACGACCTGCCAGATTTGGCAGGTCGTTTTAGTGTATTCTTTATTTTGTTACTGTGAATTCCAGTGTCTCATTAAGTGTGTTGTTTAGGATAATGTCCACTTTATATTTACCAGATTTAAGACTGCCCTGACTGACGATCAACCTGACATTGGGATTTTTATATTCATTGATGGTGTTGTAAAACTGACTATCCGCTAAAACGCCAGGGACATCCACCACACTCACGATCACGCGGACGATATTCTTTCCTTCAGGATCATTGATAGTAAAGAACACATAAATGGGCTGACCGCTTTTGAAATTTGTATCTGGCAATTTTCCCTCAAAGTCGAAAGCCATGTATGCGTTCGTAATACCAGCTTCTTGCGTTGGAGTGGCTGTGATCGTTGGTTCGAGCGTTGGGGAAGCGGGGATATCTGTATTGGTTGCAGCTATTTCCATTGTAGCTGTTGGTTCAATAGGAGCGGCAACTGTAAAGGTTGCCTGAATTGCAGTTGGGGTTGGAACAGTTTGTGAAGTTCGATCCAATATCCAGGGAATTACGGCTGCCAAAACGGTTGCTACTGCTCCAATAATAGCAATTACAAGGTTCTGATTTAAATGTGATTTTTGTGGTTGAGGCGAGTTTCCGCCTGTATTGTCTGTCATTTCGACCGCCTTTTTATCGCCGAATTTTAGCCTAAAAGGAAATCATGTCAAGCAGGATGTCATGCAATTGCAATCGTTACTCCATTGCAATACTTGGAGGTGTAAACATGAGTAAAATTGTCCCATTCTCGGACGTCAGGATAATTATGGCTAAAGAATATCACTACTTATGGACTTGGGATCTGACGGCTTCTCCAGAAGCGCTCTGGCCTCTGGTTTCTGATACGAACCGTTTCAATCATGACACTGGGCTGCCGCCTATGCAATTGCTGGGTTTCAATAATGGGGTGAAACTTGTAAAGTTCAAAGTCCCTGTGGTGAATATCGAATGGGAAGAAGAGCCATTCGAGTGGACATATCCATATCGCTTCGGTGTGTTGCGCCGCTATCGAAAAGGTCCGCTGGCTGAAATGCGCGTGGATTGCCGCCTTGAACGGCTTCCGTCATCAGGCACACGTATCATCTATGAAACATGGGTGAAGCCTAAAAATATTTTAGGGACGATCGGCATTCCACTGGCGATAGGCTTTATCAGCGCCAGAAGATTTGGTGAAGCCTTCAAGCTGTATGACCGCATCGCTTCAAGCGGCGGCTCGGCATTCTCTATTTCAACAGGCAGGAATCTTTCTTCAGCAGGGCATAACAAATTCAAGTCACTGAGCGAACGCTTGCAAGAACAAGGCGCAAGCAAGGATGTGCTTGAGCGTCTCTATGAATTTCTTCATCGCGCAGATGACTTATCCATTCAGCGTATGAGACCGTATGCTCTTGCAGATGGGTGGGGACTTCCACGCCGTACTGTATTGGAAACATTTTTACGTGCTACTCGTGCTGGCATGTTGGATATGTACTGGGATTTGCTTTGCCCTGAGTGCCGAGGTGTTGCAGAGGACCATCAACACCTCAGTGACCTTTCCGGGACAGCTCATTGCAGTACCTGCCGAATTGAATTTGATGCAAATTTTGATCACAACGTAGAAGTGATTTTTCGCCCCAACCCGTCCATTCGCGTAGTGGATGCCAGCGTGGAGTTTTGCGTGGGCAGCCCACAGCGCCAGCCGCATATTATGTTCTCGCTCATTGTCCCACCGCATGAGGAATTGCCTCTTTCCACCATGCTCAACGAGGGACGTTACATCCTGCGCACCTCTGAACTGCCAGGTTCACAACGTTTGGTAGCAAACCAAGCTGGAGCAGAAAAGATCGATTTCCGCGCAAGTTCGATGGGATGGAGTTCAAAGCTTCTCGAGCTAAGTCTTACTCCCTATATCCGTCTGATCAACGAAACCGATCAAGCTCAGACCTTTGAGTTGGAGCGTACCATTTGGTCAGACCAAGCTGCCACCGCCGCAGATGTGACGATTTTGCAGGTGTTCCGTGATCTGTTCTCAAGCGAAGTGCTGCGGCCTGGCGAAGAGATCTCGGTTGGTTCCACTACGTTGATGTTCACAGATTTACGTAATTCCACCAAGCTCTATCGTGAGATCGGTGATGCGCCAGCTTTTGGGCGTGTGCGCGAACATTTTGAGATATTGGAACAAGCTATCGCCAGAGAAGGTGGCTCCATCATCAAGACGATGGGGGATTCGATCATGGCGGCTTTTCGCGACCCCGTCTCAGCGGTGAAGGCAATTTGGCTTGTGCAGAAACAGTTATCAGCGCGGGGTGAACCGCCGTTGTCCATCAAAGCTGGGATTCACTATGGGCCGTGCATCGTTGTCAACTTGAATGATCGTTTGGATTATTTTGGCTCTAC
Organism: Anaerolineales bacterium; assembly: GCA_046328875.1. Classification (GTDB taxonomy): domain Bacteria; phylum Chloroflexota; class Anaerolineae; order Anaerolineales; family Villigracilaceae; genus Villigracilis. Next base: position 540,519 of record JAXLVS010000001.1, read on the forward strand.
AGTGAATATTGCGGCTCGCCTTCCGCATTTTTCGCAAGGCGGTGAAGCGATTCTCTCTGAGCCAATTCGCAACGACCCTGAGGTATTGGAGTTTCTGGCGAAGAATGCCGCACCCAATTCATTGACTCGTTTTCAGTCTGAAATTCGCGGGTTTGATTCATCGATGGAGTTGTGGAAGATTAAGATGTAGCCGCAGATGTACTTCAAAAGCAAAGACCTCGGATGAACTATCCGAGGTCTTTGCTTTTATTTCAGGATCACTTCTGTTTTGATCGAGCCCGCACGTTCGTGCTTTGCGGTTAACTTTATCTTCGTTCCTTTTTTGGCTTTCACTACCCATTCTACTTTGACGCGGTCTAAAGTGCTTTCGCTTGCGTCTTCTAATAGCATCACAGGTTTATAGGCGCGGCCTTCCAATTCGCCAAGTGCTTCGCGCTCTTTGCCTGAAAGCAGACTCGTACCTTTTGGCAGAACGATCTCAGCAAACACGCCGCGCGTTAATTTCTTTTCAAGTGCTTTCTGGGTTACGTAAGTTGGCAGCCAACCCGTATTTTCCAATGCAAGGCGGACGCGGAACGTATCCGCTCCGAGGGGAGTGATGTTGATTTCGTAGAAGGCAAGTTTCGGCGAGATGAGAGCGTGCCAGACGATCCATTCGGGAAAGGCCTTGATTTCCTTTTCCAAAAATTGCAGCGGAGGATTGGTCCACATGTTCATATAGTCCCAGCCGCCTAATTCCACTTTGCCAAGTTGCGGATGGTCGTAGGGATACCAATCTACATAGCCTTTGCCTTTGAGCACTTCATCGTTCCACTTGAACATCTTTACATCATCTTCAAATGGATGTTCGCGATACCAATCGATGAATTTATATTTTTCAATGCCTGCCTGTTTTTGCGGACTCCAAAATTCCACGGTCCACGAAAACACGCCGATGTGGTCATATGTCCAGGTGTCAAAGCCACCTGCAATGGTTTGCTTTGGATGATATTTGAATTCATGGAACACGGAAATGTTTGGATAGCCCGTGATCTCCGTGCCTTTGTCGCCGATTTTTTGAAACGTCCATAGGTCTTCAGTGGGGAATTCATCATCGGGACGGTCATCGTATGGACGAAGCAGTACACCGCTCATCGTATGAAAAGACATCGTACCCGTAATGTTTTTATGATTCACAATAAATTCAACCAGATTGCGCGCTTCGGGTTCGCTGGCAGGGAAGGGACCAGCACCTTGTTGTTCTGATTCGCCCTTCCAGCCTGCAGGAAAGTTTCGATTTAGGTCGAGGCTTTGTTTTGGCGGGCGCACATTAACGTTCACGCCATCGTAATTCTTCACCAAACCTTCAGGGAATATGCGATAGTACTTTCCATTGGTTTCGATCGGATCGCGCCTCACCATCAAACGCGGCTCTTTCGGATGCGCCTTCCACGCGCCATTTGGGTCAGGGACGCGCATCAGTAGAACGCGTCTGTCACCGTCAATATCCTCGCCCCATACCAGACCGTCTTGCGCATCTTCATCATGCGGGTACGGGCGTGTGCTGGATCGGATCATTTTAGGTTTATCGGCCAACGCCCATTCCGCCCCGTCAGGGTTGGCGCGCGGCACGATGTAAAACGCGCGTGTGTCCATTGCGCGAGTGGTGTTCTCATCTTTTTTATATTTTGTCACCAATGAATGGATGAGGTACAACGCTGCTGTGGATGCCGTTACTTCAGACGCATGAATATTTCCATCCACCCAAAATGCGGGCTTCTCCGCATCTTCCCCCGACTTGAAGTTGGTCGCTGTTACGAGCCACACGTCCCTACCCTCGTAGCTTTTCCCGATCGACTCCAGCCGAAGTAAATTCGGGTATTCCTTTACATAGTCTTTGAGAATACGCGTCATTTCCGCGTAGCGGTAAAAACGGTTGAATTTCGTTTCTGGCATGGGGAGTCTCCTCTTTGTTAGGCTTTCGTAGCCCAGGTTTTTCTCAAAAAGGCATGAAATTTTGAGAAAAACCAATTAAAAGTACAGATTTTCTCTGTGACAAAATTACTTTTCTTCGATAATTATAGCGGGTTCGGGGCTCCAGCCGCGTTGATGAGACATTACAACGAATTCGGCTAATTCACGCGGAAGCACATTCTTCTTCGTGATTTCATCGATTGGCATCCATAGTGGAAGGTACGATCCATACTTTGGGTCATATTCCCCGTATTCTTCGCCCGTGCCAGTACCAAATTCCCCTTCAATGTGGCGCACTAAAAAGTAAACTTGCTTGCCTGATAGGCGGGTGAGTTCCGCAACTCTCTGCTTGATTTCAACCACTATCCCCAATTCTTCGTACGCCTCACGGATGGCAGCCTGTTCTTCGCTTTCGCCTTCATCAATGCCACCGCCTGGGAAAATAAAGTAATGAAGTCCCCCGCGATAACGTTCGATGAGCGCGAGTTTGTCACCTTCGATCAAAATGATCCCAGCACGGTTTCTCATGAAAGCATGGCTCGAGTTTTATCCACATCATCGTGGATCTGCTTAATGAGCGCGTCTACCGATTTGTAGCGAATCTCATCTCGCAAACGGGCCACGAATTCCAATTTCATCGTCTCCCCGTAAATATCACGGTCAAAGTCCAAGAGATAGGCTTCCAAACTTGGGATTTGTCGTTCGGGGGTGAATGTTGGGTTGAGGCCGATATTGGTGGCGGCCATAAATTTCTGTTCACCCAAGTGTGCCCAGCAGGCATAAATGCCATTAGGCGGCATGATTTTTCCTTTGGGGTAATCCACATTTGCGGTGGGGAAGTTGATGGTCTTTCCTCGTCCTTCGCCGTGGATGACTTCACCGCCCAGTTGATAACGATAGCCGAGTAGCTTTGAGGCTTCGGTGATATTGCCAGTTGAGATGAGCTTGCGTATTTCAGTGGATGAGATCACGCCGCTTTCATCGCTGAGGGCGTTGACGACTTCAACACTGTAACTCAATTCTTTCCCTAATTCTGTCAGGCGGGCAGCGTTGCCTTCTCGTCCTTTGCCGAGGGCAAAGTCATATCCGATGAGCAAGTGCGTAAGACCAAGACTCTTTTTCAGCCGAGTCATATATTCAAGAGCAGTGGCAGTTGACAGGTCCGTTGTGAAGCGCTGGGTGATGACCACGTCCACGCCAAGCGAGCCGAGCAGGTCTGCACGTTCGTCAGGTGTGGTGATGCATCGCATTTCTCTGCCAGTGAGAACGCTGGCAGGATGCGGGTCAAATGTAAGCACAACGGCGGGGGCGTGATGGGCATGAGCGTCGCTGACGAGTTTGTTGATGATCTCACGATGTCCACGATGGACACCGTCAAAGACGCCGATTGTGAGCCAGGAGTTTTGAAAGGTTGCTGCTTCGAGGGAATGATAATGTTGCATAGTATAAAAAAGCCGCCAGTCCGGCGGCTTAATCTAATTTTACTCTGTTTAATCTGAAGTGAAGAATACTTTCTTGGGCTGCCATTCAGGCGAGCCATCTTCGCCATTGACGAGTTCCATCAATGCCACGAGTTCGCCCTGGGTGCTTACACCACGGACTTTGGTTACAGCGGGTTCACCAACTACTTTGACGCGATGACCATGACGCACGCCTTCAACTTCATCGGGGTTGAGTTCAACGGCAGGCCAGTCGCCAAGCGCTTCTGCAGCAGGGATAAGGTATTGATACCAGTTGCCAGCAGTGAAGGCCTCTTGTAATTTGCGCAGGGGTACAGAATCACGCAGTGAGAAACGTCCGCTCTTGGTGCGGCGTAAACCAACGAGATACGCACCACAGCCGAGCTTGATACCAAGGTCATTGGCTAATGAGCGCACATAGGTACCAGAAGAGCAATGCACATCGATGACCACTTCGGGCGGAGTCCATTCGAGAACTTCGAGGTGATGAACGGTGATCTTGCGCGGTTCGAGGTCTACTTCTTCACCTTTGCGCGCCATTTCATAGGCTTTGCGTCCCTGCACTTTAACGGCAGAGTAAGGTGGGGGAGTTTGCTCGATTTCACCTACAAAAGTTGCGAGAGCTTCTTCGAATTGAGCTTCGGTGACATTCAGCGGGTCGTTCGATAAAGTGACCTTGCCTTCAGCATCGAAAGTATCTGTGGAGCCGCCTAAGCGAATGATGGCCTGGTAGCGTTTGTCTGATGCAGATACATATTCACTTAACCGTACAGCAGGGCCGACGAGGATAACGAGTACGCCAGAGGCGCGGGGATCCAAAGTACCTGTATGTCCTGCACGGCGCAGGCCTGTGCCGTTACGAATTGCCTGTACTACATCGTGCGACGTCATGCCAACCGGTTTATCTACAACAAGCGCGCCAGATATGGCGTTCTTAACATCTTGACTATTCATGTTCTATATTCCTCCTTAATCCTTTTACGTTTTTATTATGACACATTTGTCTGAATTTACAATAGGTACTAAAGGGCTATTATTTGTCGTAATTTCTACAGATTCTTACAGATTTAGAAGCTCGCGTGTCTTTCTCAATACTTCCTTTTGGACTTTGCTCAAACTTCCCTCGATATCTGCTCCTGCGGCTGCGGCATGCCCCCCGCCTTTAAAGTGTTGTGCAACTGGTGATACATCCACACCTGGCGCTAATGCCCGCCAGGAAATCTTTACGTGGTTATTGCTTTGCTCTACAAAGACCATTCCAACTTTGTTGCCATCGATGGAAGAGATCATGTTGATGAGATCTGCATCATCGTTGCCGCCATATCCAGCGGATTTGCGGTCTGCAACGGTGAGGGTTCCCCAAACAATTCCATGCTTGCTTTCCAAACTGGTGAGCCCTGCTCCCCAGAACTTTGCAGCAGGAAATGACTTGCGTACCAGAGAGCGCATATATATCTCAGGCATATCCACGCCTGATTCCATTAATGTAGCTGCCTGGCGAAGTGCTTCAGGTGTGACGTTAGATGTGCGAAAGCCTAGAGTATCCGTGATAATGCCGGTCAACAGTGCACCAGCAACGGACTTGGTGATTTTCAGTCCCCACTCGGGTAGGTGGTTGGTGAGGATCGCGGCAGTAGCCACTTCCTCAGCCTCTATCAAATTCAATTTCCCAAATTTTTCATTGGTAACGTGGTGATCAATATTAATATCTGGTTGACCAAAATTTTCAAAGATTTTCCCCGTTCGTTTGAAATCGGCACAATCTACTGTAATGAATGTGTCGTGGTCTCCCTTTACTTCTTTGTGGATGAGTTCACTTCCATCCAGGTATTTGAAAGAAGATGGAACTCCATCTGCCAGCACCATTTGCACGGATTTACCTGCATCGCGCAGGGCAAGTCCTAATCCAAGCAATGAACCGATCGCATCCCCATCTGGTCTGACGTGCGAAGCAATGACGATCTTCTTCGCAACCGCTAGTCTATCTTTTATCTCCCCTGTGAGTTGTTTATCCACTATTTCTAATCCTCCAAAATTTTATGTCACTAGAAGGGGATTGCACCCTTGTAGTGACATAATTTATTTCTTATCTCTTAACCCTGCTAATATCTTTTCGATATGGTCTGCATGTTCCGGAGTTGGATCCCAGTGGAAGCGCAGCTTTGGAAATGCACGAACCTCTACTCTCGAAGAGAGTGCCCGACGCAGGAACCCTGAGGCGGATTCAAGCCCCGCGAGAATCTCAGGAGCGCGAGAAGCACCTTCCACTGCTGAAACATAAACATCAGCGAAAGCAAGCTCGCGATCTATTTTTACGTCTGTCACAAAAATCTGCTTCAGGCGCGGGTCGCTGATCTCGCGGATGAGCATCTCCGCGAGTTCTTGTTTTACACGATCTGCAATGCGTTGTAACCGAATTCCTGATGGCATAATTAATAAGGGCGGAGTTTTCGCTCCGCCCCCTTACCCTTTATTCTACGATATAACAAACCAACATATCGCCTGGTTGAATGTCGTTGAAGCTTTTGAAGCCTACGCCACATTCAAACCCTTGGCGAATCTCTTTTACGTCGTCTTTTTCATGACGCAGAGAGGAGAGATCCCCTTCATATACAATGTCTGTACCGCGGTAGAGACGTACCTTTGCACCGCGTCTGAGTTCGCCGTCCACAACTTTGCAGCCTGCAACCCGCCCAAATTTTGAGGCGGTGAAGACTTGCAATACCTGAGCGCGTCCGAGAGTCTTTTCCACCAGCTTTGGCTCAAGCATACCCTTGAGGGCTTTCTCAATATCCTCAGTCATGCGGTAGATGATCTCGTAGAGGCGCAAATCCACGCCTTCTTTTTCAGCCATACGGCGGGCGTCCACATCTGCCTGGACGTTAAAGCCAATGATAATAGCTTTGGATGCAGATGCAAGCATGACATCATTATTACCGATATTGCCCGTTTCTGCATGGAGAATATGCAAACCGATCTCACCTTCGCCAAGTTTGTTTAACTCAGTAATGATAGGTTCGAGCGATCCTTGTACGTCCGCTTTTACGATGAGGTTAAGTTCTTTCGCATCGCCAGCTTGAACGTTTGCGAATAGATCTTCCAACGAGACTTTCTTGCGGGATTGAGCTTGTGTCTTGATCGCTTCGAGACGTTCCTGTACGATGGCACGCGCTTCCTTATCGGTTTTGACGACCTGGAAAATATCTCCAGCGGAGGGGACGTCGCTAAGTCCCATAACAGCTACCGGCGTAGAAGGACCCGCTTTTTTGATCGGCTTGCCCTTGTAATCGGTAATCGCTCGCAGTTTTCCATGCGCAATACCTGCCACAACGTTATCGCCAGATTCAAGTGTTCCGTTTTGAACGAGCAAAGTTGCCAGCACGCCTTTGGATTTATCCAACTCGGCTTCAATAACAGTGCCGATGACTTTTCCATTGGGATTGGCTTTGATGTCATTGCTGTCTGCTACGAGCAAAATACCTTCGAGCAGGTCTTCAATACCTTTATTCTGTTTTGCTGAAACGGGAACTACCATCGTGCTGCCGCCCCAATCGTCCGGGACGAGTTCCATTTCCGCAAGTTGTTGCTTCACGCGGTCAGGGTTGGCATTTGCCTTGTCGATCTTGTTCAAAGCGACCATGATCGGTACACGTGCTGCTTTTGCATGGGCGATTGCTTCTTTAGTTTGGGGCATCACACCATCGTCTGCGGCAACGACGAGCACAACGATATCCGCACCTTGTGCGCCGCGTGCGCGCATTTGTGTGAATGCGGCGTGGCCAGGGGTGTCAAGGAAGGTGATAAGGCGTCCCTTCTTCTCTACTTGATAAGCGCCGATGTGCTGAGTAATACCGCCCGCTTCACCTGCCGCCACTTCTGTGGAACGGATTGCATCTAATAGACTGGTTTTACCGTGATCTACGTGACCTAAAATGGTCACTACGGGAGGGCGCGGTTTCAACTGAGAGTTATCCTCACCTGCGATCATCTGACGCCAAAGTGGGACCTCACCAGTTTCTTCCATTGATGCAACCTCATCAGATGCCTCAAGTACAGCCTCAAAGCCGTACTCACCAACCACAATCGCCGCTGTGTCAAAATCCACAGTTTGATTAATGGTTGCCATTACACCATTGGTCATTAATTTTTTGATCAGGTCAATAGGGCTTTTTTCGATCTTTTGCGCCAGATCGCGAATCACGATATTGGCGGGTAATTCAATTTTGTTACCGTTGCTGCTCATAGGCCACCTCCTTCTTCGAATTGTGGACTCAAAATAGAACGGTCCACATACTTCTTAATTCCCCAACAAGAGAGCCTGTCAGCGAGTGGCTAATCGTTCACATGCTGTTACTTGTTGGCTTCCGCATCATCAGGTTGATCTTGCGGCAATGTATTCATAAAATTTTCTAATTCACTACGGTCATCCGCAGTCAATTCCGCTTTGAGCGCATGGGCCAAAGCTCCCCTCAAGCCACGCATCCAGCACTCGCGGCGGTCGTGCATATACGCGCCCCTGCCAGCCAGTTTACCGGTCAGGTCCACACGTACCCCTTCAGGGGTGCGCACGATACGCAGCATTTGCCTTTTGGGCAACACTTCGCGGCATCCCACACAAGTGCGTTGGGGCACATGTTTTACACGTTGGACAGGTTTCTTCTTCACCTTCAATCATCCCCCTCCTCCATTTTGGAGGAGGGATTAATTTTCTACCAGTCCTCGCCGCCAGCTTCGTCGCCGCGCTTGTGTTTCTTGCGGCCAACGACGGTGCCGAGGTCTTCGTCAAATTCCAGGGCTACACCCTTCTTTTTGACTTTCTTGCCCTTTTTCTTATCGTCGGATTCATCTTCCGCTGCCGGGGTCTGGAAGATTTCAGGCTTCATCTTGAATAATTCATCCAGCGAGACGCCGTCCTTGGCGTTCTCATCTTCCTCTTCTTCGACGACTTTCTTCGCTTCTTTCTTGCCTTCAGCTGCTTTCTTCGGCGCAGGCACTTCTTCCACTGCAACAGGTTCCACCGCCACTGGTTCAACAGCAACAGGTTCTTCCACCTTTACAGCTTCAGGAGCGGGCTCTGGCTCAGGGAAGGACAAAGCGCCCATCACTTCTTCGATGTTCTGAATAGCCTTGGAACCAATACCAGCCAGACCAAGCACCTTGTTCGCATCAGTTTTCAACGTGAACATTAATTGTCCAACAGTTTCAAACCCAGCTTCGGTGAGGATATTGAAGATGTGTTCCTTAAGACCAGCCTGTTCAAGAGGCATATCGAACGCAGCAGCTGGGACTTCTGCACGTGCGGTGGTGGTACGTTCTTCCACTTCGCGGGCAGCTTCTTCTTTGATTTGAATGGTGCGGCGTTCCACACGGTCCACGAACTGACCGAGTGCAGCAAATTCTTCAGGTGTGATCGCGCGGCCTTCGGCCTTCTTTGCTAGCGTTTCCTGGATCTGTGGGATCTGCTCCACAGCAGCAGGTAACATAGCTGCAAGGGAGGCATCGCCTTGTAACTTATTGAGTGAGTCTCCAGCAGCTTCGCTAAGGGACTTGATATCAATGCGCCAGCCAGTCAACTTCGCAGCAAGACGGGCATTCTGTCCATCACGCCCAATGGCGAGGCTGAGTTGATCTTCGCCCACTACCACTGTTGCGGTGCGCGCGCCTTCATTATCAACCAAGTACACACCGTTCACACGGGCAGGGCTAATGGCTTTGGAAATATAAACGATGGGGTCTTGATCCCATTGGATAATATCGATCTTTTCATCGTGTAATTCTTTTACGATGGCTTGAATACGAACGCCCTTGATACCTACGCAAGCGCCCACAGGGTCAATCCCTGGTTGAGTGGCAGAGACTGCCACTTTGGCGCGTGCGCCGGGCTCGCGTGAGATCGCGCGAATCTCCACAATGCCATGATAAATTTCGGGAACTTCGTTTTCCAGCAAGCGGCGCAAGAAGTTGCGATGTGCGCGAGACAGAACGATCTGCGGACCACGTGTGCCATCTTTCACTTCCATCACCACCGCGCGGACGCGGTCATGCAATTTCAAACGCTCGCCGGGAATCTTCTGATTGTTCGGCATCACGCCTTCGGCTTTCATATCCAAACCGATGGTGACACCTTGTGCATTGATCGCCTGAACCAAACCAGAAACGATCTCACCGACCTGACGTTCGTAATACGTCATTTGGTTGGAACGTTCGGCTTCGCGAATGCGTTGCTGAATTACCTGACGCGCCGTCTGAGCCGCAACACGGCCGAAGTCTGCGGGGGTCGATTCAACAACAAGCATGTCGCCGGGTTGCACATCGGGGTTGACCTTGCGAGCCTCTTCCAAAAGTACTTCTGTGCGCGCATCGATCACACTGTCTTCCACTACTTCCTTCTCGGCATAGACAGTGACGAACCCTGTGTCAGAGTCCAATTTTGCTTCCACGTGCTGTGCTGTGGATGCGCCCACCGCGCGACGATAAGCGGATACCATCGCCGATTCAATTGCTGAAACGACAATATCCTTGGCTAGTTGTTTTTCCTCAAGCACTTCATTGAAAGCTAATGCGAAATCGTTTTTTGCCATGCTACCTGCTCCATACTCCTATTTAACAAGCGAAGAAGTGGGGGCTACCCACTTCTCGGCGTCTTCTCTATTGGGTTGTCCTTACAACCAAAATTTTAGCATAGAGACAGTGAAGGCGCAAGGTATAATCTTGTATATGACTGAAAGAGACATGCAAAAAGCCGCGTTGCGCGGTGAACCTTCTTATGTATGGCGCGACGGGCAACAACGTCGCCTAGATATGATTTCACGTTTTGCCGAAGAACGCATTCATGGACAAGTGCTTGAAAATGGATGCGGGGTGGGAATGTATGTAGAAAAGCTGACAGGCCTCGGCGCGGATGTGATCGGATTGGAATATGATTTTGAGCGTGCGCTCGAAGCCAGAGTCAATTCAGATAAGATATTCAATGCCGCCGGTGAATTCATTCCGCTTCCTCCTTCGACCGTTGACCTGATCCTCAGCCATGAAGTGATCGAACACGTACAGAGTGACCGCTCCGCGATTGCCGAGATGGTGCGCGTATTACGGGTGGGTGGGCGCGCGGTTATCTTTTGCCCGAACCGCGGTTACCCGTTTGAAACACATGGTGTTTTTTGGAATGGGAAATACTATTTTGGTAATAAGCCCTTTGTGAATTATTTGCCGCGAGTATTGCGCGATAAGCTTGCTCCGCATGTGCGCGTGTATTCGCGACGCGATATGCAAAAATTGTTTGACGGTCTGCCTGTGAAATTTATTGAGCGCACGGTCATCTTCGGCGCATACGATAACATCATCGCAAGGTTTGGCTCGTTGGGGAAATTCTTGCGTGCAGTGCTCCAGTTTTTAGAAGCCACCCCGTTTAAGGTCTTTGGCCTTTCGCATTTTTGGGTGGTAGAGAAGACTTAACTTTTAGATAAAAAAACTCCGAGGCCTTCAAGACCTCGGAGTTTTTTTATGCTTTATTCGCCATCACCCTCACCGCCTGCAATTCCAGGCTGTTCCACCCGTACGATCTCGCCATGATAATTGATAACCACTTTGAAACCCATCATACCAAGATAGGCACGCATATCTTCGGGGATGCCTGTTTGCATAAGAGCATCGAATTGCTTGTCGATATTCTTCAATTGCTGTTCGATGATGGCTTTGGAGAAGGGGTCTTCCTGCCCAAGCATTTTTGCTGTTTGCTCGGAGATGAGGTCTTCACTGCCTTTCATCATATCAGCCATTTGGGCTAGCACAGCGCGGTCTACCTGTTCGGCAGGGATGTGGCGTCTGAAACCGTCATCATCCACGACATAACATGGGTCGCTTCCAATAAAAGCGGATTCTGCTGGGCGACCTGCTTCGTCTATTACGAGGCCAGCGAAAAGGGGAGTGTTGGGCATTTTGTACTCTTTCTTCTTTCCTCTTTTGTCATGGAAGATGAAAGAAGAAAGATGGTTTTACTGGTGAATTAGTTTTGTCGTCCTTCAACGGCTGCGAGGAGAATCCCTGCTGCAATTCCAAGACGGCGATCTAATTGATTGGAGAGATCCATGCTGAAATCAATGTTTAATTGATATGTGAATGGATTGAAGTTCTGCTTGAGATCCGCTACGCGATTAGTGCCGAGGGTGATATCGTAATTTTGGGGAACGAGGTTGCTAAGGAAGCGGCGTACTAATGCCAACCCCATGCTGTCTTCAAATAATTTGCCGATGACATTATCGCCGACATCAAGGACTTCCCATTCATCGCGCAAGATGGAAGCGAGTCCCTTACGGCGAAGAGCGCCAACCTTTTGACCAGAAGCACTATCCACTACATCATACGCAGCAGAAAAGTCCACGATTTGGCGGGCTTTGATCATTAATACTTCCTGGGTTTTGCCTTCATCAGAATAGACGCGAATATCTTCGCGCAGTTTGAACATTTTCTGTTCGCTGAACATAACGAGTTGGCCGTTCGGAGCATAAAAGCGGAATTTGCCTGCGAGCGCAAAGACCTGTCGTTTGAGCGTGTATTGGTTGTACTGAAAAATTGCGTTCATGTTTATCCTCTAAATTTGATTTTGTCTTGGTTAAGTCTTGATTACTACACAACTTTTACTCGTGTTCCCTGTTTGGGAAGGTTTAGATAATCTTCATTCGGCGGGACAACGGGAGTTGTCCACCGGTAAACCCATTTTGCAATATCTGTTGGTAAATTGACACAACCGTGGCTGCGTGGGCGACCCCAGTCATTGTGCCAGTAGGTTCCGTGGAAGGCGTGTCCCATCCCTGTGAAGAAGGAACACCACGGTACGCCCGGTAGGTTGTACACATTTGTAACTGCATCGCCTTGGTTGGTCATGTGGATGGAAGGTCCCTTGTGGAAGGTGGTGAAATCTCCTTTCGGGGTATCCGTTCCGCGCTGTCCGCTGGCGCAACGGACGGAGAGCACCATCTTTTCGCCTTCAAATGCGGTGACCATTTGCGTGGCAAGGTCTACGTGGATGAATTTGTCAGCTTCGGGGACCTCTGGAGAAAGCGGAGTCAGTTCTTCGTCAGGAATGATGCGCATGTTGTAGGATGGAATGTAGAACGAGGCCTTCAATTCCTTGTCAAAGATCTCATACCAAACGCTTTTTTCTTCGCGGGTGACGATAACTTTTTTGATCCAATGTGTAGTTCCATAATACAGGCGGTGGGCATTCTTGGCTTGCATAAACGGAGCCGTGTAGGTTAGTGTCAACGGCACGCAGATCTCAGCAAGTTTTCCTTCAGTTGGAACTTCATAGATCGGTTTTTGATATTTTGTTTCTACAGGTTGTACCCAACCTGAATATGTGTAACCGCCGTCAAGTTTGTACCAAGTTTTGTTAAATGGATTGTCAATGCCTTCGCCTTCCACTTCTCCGAGCAGTTCGATGGTTTCATCGATAGGGAAGAGGTACAGTTTGTTGGCATTTGGGTCTGGTGCATCGTAAAGAGGGATGCCGCTCCAGGTGATTCGCCCTTGCGAGGTGGGAGGGGCGGCTAAAGCACGGTCAATGCCTAATTCGGAGAGAGCAAGCCCGAGCACGCCCGATGCGGATAGTTTTAAAAAGTCACGGCGTGAAAGTTGGGAAATAGTCATAGTTGAATTGTACCGCTTGTTTTTTTGTCGCCAAAATTACTTCGGAAACTATTAGAAAACAATCATAAAGATTGAGAAGAAGTTTAGAGAATGAGCCTTTAGTACTGTAACGTGGAGTTTGCGCTATGCAATGATCTCTACGTTTGTCCCCACGCCGCCGAAGGAGAATTCTTTGTTTATTGCTACATGCGGGGATGTCCAGCGATAGAGCCATTTTGCTGAACTGCATGAGAGATTGACACAGCCATGTGAACGTGGCCTGCCGAAATCGTTGTGCCAGAATGTGCCGTGGAATGAGATGCCGCCATCGGTGATGTATTGCACCCAAGGGACGCCAGGCAGGTCGAAGCCGCTGGCGGCAATATCACCTGCGGCCATGTGACGTGAGGGACGTTTGTAAAATGTGAGGAAGTTACCCTGCGGTGTGGTATATGTGCCCACGCGCAAGATCGCTCCAGTAGATGCTGGGGTTACAAAGACAGGGGTGTTGTATTCGTATGCGATCACGATCTGGTCGTCAAGCCGCACTTGAATTCTTTTTTCCTTATTCGAAACTTCAGGAGAGATCGGCTCAAGTTCGTCCGCGGTCATAATGCGGATGTGTTCTGCGCGTGCATAATATAATTTGTCCCATTTGTCGTCACGCACCTGATACCAGACTTGTCCATCAGGATTGGTGGTTACATTTTTGACCCAATGTGTAGTTTCATAATACATGCGATAGATAGGGTCAGATTCGGTTGTGGGTTCTTCGTGTGCATCCGTGTAAGGGACACTTACTTCAGCAAGTAGACCTTCCTTTGGAATTTCCATCACTGGCGTATTCAAAATGGTTCGCACGGGATGAATATCGCCAGAGTAGACATATCCTTCCGTATAGTCTTCTGTTCCGATCTGATACCAGATGCGATTGTGCGCATCTATATCGTCGCTGATAGCTGTGTTGTTGATACTAAGAACAGTATCCCGCTGATAGAACCTGACCTTCTCCGCATCTTTGGATGGGAGTTTGTACACCCAAACCGTGCGCGTGGTCACACGTCCCTGTTGAGTTGCAAAGGGATCGTCAAAATGAAAATTGAGCGAGGGCGCCAGCAATCCTGCCAGCCCCAACCCGCTCAATTTTAAAAAGTCTCTTCGTGATAGATTTGACATTACCGATCTAATAATGCACGTTCACCACTGTCCCTACTTGCGTGAAGTTATAAACCCATTCTGCATCAGGGATGGAGAGGTTGACGCAGCCGTGGCTCATAGGTGTGCCGAAATTGTTATGCCAGTATGTGCCGTGGAGTCCATAACCTTTATAGAAATACATAATGTATGGAACATCTGGCAAATAATATCCAGGTCCAGACATGGCGGCGGAGCGCAGTTTGACCCATATCTTGTAACTTCCCGTCACAGTTGGCGTTTGCCAGGTGCCAGTAGATACAATAAATGAATTAACAAGCGTATCGCCTTCATACGCGTACAAACGCTGTTCCGAAAGATTGACATCGATCCAATGCTCGCCACCGTTACCCGTTGAAACAGCCGCAGGTACCGAAACAGAAGCCGCGGCAACGGTTGGTTGTGCTACATATTCAGGTGTAGGAGTGTCAGGAATGATCTGCGCTGAAATTGCGCTCGATTCGTTTACCAACTGCGATTCCGCAGTGGCAGTTGGAATTTCAATGACTTGGGTATCAGTGGGGAGCACCACTGCATCAATGGAAGGAGAAGCAACATTTGGCTGCGCTGCAACTTCAGGAGCGGAGGTAAATGTTGCAGTCGGCTGAATGACTTGCGCCACAGGCTGTCCGCCAACGGGAGTATAAGTCGGCTTGGCAATATCCACCTGTGCAAAGGATTGCACAGGTGCTTGTGCCTGTTGTGGAGCAGATGAAACACTTAAGATGGAAGCTAACACTGGGGAATTGACGGCAGACCACGCCGCAAATAAAAATACAGCGCCGCCCATTAAGACTAATAATACAGGAAGAACGATATTCTTTTTCTTTTTACTTTTTCCACCCTTTGAAGCGCCTCGGGCTGGACCGTTTGACTGCTTCTGGTTTCCCGAGCCACCGCCACCCTGCGGTGTTTTCCCATTCTGTTGTGCCATGGAGTCGCGTAGTTTTGAAAGAGGTTCGTTCATATTTCACCTTTGGGAAAAGCCACTTTTAAATGCGTTTATACAATTATAAACCTTAGACATGCAAAAAGACTCGTTTATTACCGTTGAATTTCGACTGGAGTGCCAATTTCAGCCCAATCGTACAGCAATTGGGCCTCGTAAACGCCCAAAACCACACATCCATAGGAGATTGGGACTCCAAGATAGCCAGCCCACAACTGCCCACCGTTCGAAAGGATCGGTAAAGCATGGATTCCGTTTTCAAGGCTGCCAGAGTAATAAATGCCGAGCCAGTTGGGCATCCATAAGTCCCAGGTAGAGCCGTAGGCATTGGGGATCTTGTCCAAAACGCTGAACATTCCAATGCGGGTGGCATTATTCATCCCAGTGGAAGAGACAAAGCTATATACGAGCGCGTCGCCTTCATATACATACATGTGCTGTTCAGAGATGTCGACCAGGATGTATTTGTTCCCGTCATAAGAAACTGGTGCTTGCCCTGTTTCCGAAGCACTGGATGAGGCGTTCACAAGCTCGGCTTGCACCAAGGCTTCAGGTGTATTTGTGGGGAGAGCAGTCACCGTGGGTAATGCCGTGTAGGTAGGCTTGGCGATCTCCGCCATTGCGAATGAATTAACGTACGTGGGGATGAAAACTGGCCGTTCCGCTTCCAACGCAGAAGACGATGTGACCGTCCATGCAGCGATACCAGAGACGATTATGAAAAGCAAAACGATAAATGCAGGGTGGAGTCTGGTCTTTTTGGAAGGTATTGATTTGCTCATGGGGTTAAAGAGGGTAAGGCAGTAGGCAGAACACTCTCATTATTGATAAAGCATAAAATGCCTTGGGTTACACCCTCGGCCACACGGTCTGTTTGATTGGTAAGGATGTCACGGTCAAGATTAAGGAAGCCCGTCTCAATAATCGCAGTGACGGTGTTTGGGTCGATTTCAGAGAAGGCATGGTACTGGGTCATATCCGCAGTGATACTTCCAGAGTGGAAGGTCAACCCTGTGACCTGTTGGTAGCGGTCTGTCAGACAGGCGGTCAGGCGTTGAGCGCGGTTTACATCGCGGGTTTCGAGCGAAGCCGCCACTTTGAAGCCAGTCGCTTCATCATTGATATATTCACAAGAGTCATTATGAATGGAAACAAGCGCTACTGCGCGATAACCGCTCAAGCGTGTATCGAACTCGTTGAGCAAGTCCACTTGATAACCTTTGGCAACCAGGCTTTCCTGCACGAGCGTAGCAATCTTGAGGTTTACATCCACTTCGGTTAATTCAGGCTGGCCGTTCTCATCGTAACAGACCGCGCCTGAGTCATTGCCCGTGTGGCCTGCAACAATGCCAATGCGTAGTTGAGGTTGAGGCGAGGTAATGGCATTCGGTCCCGCTTGAGGCGTGAGAAGCAAACGCATTTGCTCCTGTAAGTTGCTGGCAAAAAAACTGGTGGGAGTCCATGCCGTGAAAAGAGTCGCAAGCAAAATGGCAATGCCCAGCGTGGAGGTGAAGGCATTGGGTAGGCGTGGTCTTCTGGGATGACGGTGCGGTCTTTCGTTTGTAGATTCCATGTTCTAGGTAATATTACCTTAAAAATGGATGCGTGAGTGGGTGCATCGACCGCTTTTATTTATGGTTATCCGTGATTGAAAATAGTTTTTTCAAAGGTTTCAAACTGGAAACAGACAGGCATAAATTCTTTACACGAGTATGTTCGTATTGAAACACTTTTGAGTTTGGAGCGAGCGCAACGGCGCGCTGTCCGAACTCTTCATACGAAAGATAGCCCGCCAGAAAAATTTCAAGCCCGTACACCCAAATATTTCCCCATTCCAACGGTTGAATGACATGCGCTTCTTTGATCGCATCGCATTTGATGCCGACCCGCGCATCTGTCATGCGGCGAATATGAAGACTTGAAATGGAATAAAAGGACTCATCAACGTTGACTTTTGTCTTCGGCGGCAGGCTAATAACCTTGCGCTTCATTTCCCGTGCCTCATCCTGCCCATTGACTTCGATCAGCAGTTCCTCCGCTGAATCAGATTTTAAGGTCAACGCACCAAGCGGATTCCAATTCGTCGGTTTGCGCCACGTCTGCGGCATCACATAGACAAGATAATGCGGCTGTTTTGTCTCAATGGCTTTCTTCAAATCCGCTTGAGAGGCGGCGATCACGCCTGCTAAAAAGCCAAAGATATACAGATCGTTTCTCAAATGTCCGTCTGCTGCATGTTGGTCAGAGGGGGCAAGCGCAGGCGCATTGAGCAAAATGGATGGGTCACGACGCATTTCGGCGATTTGTCCGCGATGCGAAATAAGATAAGACTTGATGTCACAGCGTTGTCCACCGAGCGATACATCATATCGCTCTCGGTCTGTGAAGGGAGCTGCCGCTTTTACTTCAAATGGAATATTCTGCTGGGAAAGATACCGCCGAAAGGCGAGTTCTACAGCCACGCTTGCAACCGTTCGGCGAAGCCTATCATATGGAGATACTCCTGCGCGGTCATATGAATAATTCAGTGAACGAAGCGCGTAGGTAATGCCGCCTTCGGTCAGGTCGGCGGTGTAAGGCAAGCGGAGAAGGTCAGCAGGGGTGAGCATGGTTGGAAGTGATGGAGAATAGATAGCGAGAATGGGTGGGCTTGTATCTCTCAACAGCTAGTTATCATCATCGTCACCGAGACTGCGATTAGCATCTCGTATTGCGAAAAATAGCATTATTGCTAAAATGATGAAAATTACCAATCCGAAAAAGGCTTTCTCTGACTGTTTAACAATGATTAGATATAGTAAATATATAGATAGAGCAATGCTAGCTATGGAAAATAAAATTAATGGCAAATAGGAAGAAGTACCTGGGTTGTCTTTATAAATAATTTTATATTTCCATTTTGGTTCGTTGTACAGGGAAGAGCGGCGTGGATGATTTCTTTGCCATTCTAGCTGGGATAGGTAATCCTCTGCTGGGCTGAAATCATCATCCTTTTTTGCCATATTTCCTCCTTTATAAAGATATGCTTGAAAACTTGAATTCATGATGGAATTTTTCTAAAAATTTTCCACCCTGCTTAATAATTGTAAGTTATCCCTTTTTATGAAGCAAGGATTTTGCACTACAAAAGCTAACTGCTGATCGCTAAAAGCTAAACGCTACTTACGGAGCAAATAGCGTGGGAGTCGGTAGGATATAGTCCACAGCTTGGATTTGTAGATCGGAGAAAGAGACAACAGCGGGAGTTTCTCCCACAGAACGGACGAAGACACCGAGTGCACCACTCGGGAAGCTGGGGTCACTGATAGTGAATTGATAGCGCCCATTTAAAAAGAGACGCATTTCTCTACCCACAGCCCATACACCAATACGAACTTGGCCTGGTGCGCCTGGGGGCACATCTCCACTGGGGAGGGGCTGCTGTAAGATGAGACGAGTACCGCCGCTGATACGTTCAGCGCGGGCAGTGCCATTGCAGGACAAGGCAAACCGATAATAGTTGGTTGCACTAGCACGGACGAGGATGCCGTAACTATCTTCAGCGCGGCAGAGGCTGGGTTGGGCAGTGATCTCGGCGTAGTAATCTGTTAGCACAAGGTCATTTCGCAGACTGAGCATATACACGTCACTTTGGACGGAGAGAGTCAGACGGTTGTTTTTTATGTTTGCGCTGGCTTCGTTCGATGCGGCAATATCCCAATGGGCTGAACTGGAGAAATCATCAGTGATGAGTGCTTTGCCGAGGCCGGGGCGCATCTCTGGGGTGGGGGCTTTGGTAGATAAAGCTATCAGTGTGGGAGTTACTGATGGTGGGAACCAGACAATCGTTGCAGTAGGAAGCGGGGTTTCCGTCGCTGTAGCGGGAATAGGGGTGGCGAGCATTGCATCCAGTTGGGCGCAAGAGGTTAGGAATAACGTCATGATGAGAGCGATGTTCGTTCGCTTAAAGAAATTCCCTCGTAATGACATTAGGAATGAAAATATCATATTCATTTGGTGACATCAATTCTTTTATTATGTCGTAAAATTAATTGAACTTTATTCTAGCATATCAGGAGTAGTCCATGAGCGAGAAGCAAGTACTGGTAACTGGTGCGTGTGGTGAAATTGGTCAGGCTCTCGTGCAGGAATTATCGAAAAAGGGAGGGTATCGAATTGTTACTTCAGATATGATGCCTCTGCCTGAATCGATAAAGGGGCTTGCGGCAGAGCATGTGCAGGGGGACCTCGTTTATAAAATAAAAACTTTTTATGATTATGATTTCGATATTATCTTCCATTTGGCGGCATCGCTTTCTTCAAAGGCCGAGATCGCTACAGAAGAGGCGCATCGCATTAACGTGGAAGGGACGATGCAATTGCTGATGCTGGCGGCGTATCGTTCAGAGAAGTATGGCAAGGCAGTAAAGTTCCTTTTTCCAAGTTCTATCGCTGCTTACGGAATGCCAACTCTTGATGCGAAGAGGGGAGCAGGTGCGGTGAAAGAGGAGGATTGGGATAACCCGCACACGATGTATGGATGTAATAAATTGTATTGCGAAAAATTGGGGATTTATTACAGCAAATTCTACGGTCAAAAACATTTGGATGAGAAACCCCCGGTCATGCTGGACTTTCGGGCGATCCGCTTCCCAGGCTTGGTCTCCGCCTTTACATTACCCAGTGGCGGCACAAGCGATTATGGTCCCGAAATGCTTCATGCGGCTGCCCAAGGGAAAGCATACCCTTGCTTTGTACGTGCCGACACAAAAATTTCGTTTATGGCCATGCCCGATGCGATCAAGTCTCTTTTGATGATGATGGATGCGCCTCGCGAGAAGTTAACCAGCAATGTATATAACGTAGCGGCCTTCGCCATCACAGCCGAGGAATTTCGTCAGCGTGCAGTGAAAGCCTTTGCAGATGCAAAAATCACCTTTGAGCCGAATCCACGCCGCCAAGGGATTGTGGACTCCTGGCCCGAAGATGTGGATGATGCCCGCGCTCGCGCTGATTGGGACTGGAAGCCCGATTATGATGTAGACCGCTTCTTTGATGATTATTTCCTGCCTGAGATCCGAAAAAGATACGGGAAGTAACTGTATTTTAGATGCTTTCGATTAAATACCTGTTATTTTTATAATAAGCGAACAGTAGATTTTGTAAATTTAATTAAAGGACTTTAATGTTGAAGATATACGCTATCCAAACAAGTACTGTTGCGATCAAGAAAAAAACAACAAATTGGGCTGGGCGTAACAGGGTTTATTTGCCAATGCCTGACCCACAATCCGCAGCCAGGCTACAGAAAAAGAAAACATTAGAAGTGAGCTAGCGTAAAACTTCGGAGCTTCAATTGATTAACAACATACCAGGACTTCCCGAACAGAAACAACTATTGCTTGAACAACTTGTAGATCAACTCAGTAAGGTCCGTGGTGTATCTGCCATTGTTTTGGGCGGTTCCTATGCCAGTGGAATGCATCACAAGACTTCTGACATGGATATTGGTTTGTATTACTCTCCATCTGCTCCATTTTCGATTGCTGATATTCAACGCATTGCAGAAAGCATTTCAGTTGATGGAATTGCAACAGTTACAGGTTTTTATGGGTGGGGTGCCTGGGTCAATGGCGGGGCTTGGATTCATACACCACAAGGTAAGGTTGATTTTCTATATCGGAACCTGGATCAAGTACAACAAACCATAGCAGAGGCTCAGCAGGGTGTTTATCATCATGACTATGATCAGCAGCCTGCCTATGGCTTTTATAGTGTGATCTATTTGGCTGAGACGCAAATCTGTATTCCACTGTATGATCCTGAATTTCTAATTGCCAAACTCAAACAGAGCGTTGAGGTATATCCGCCCAAACTAAAGCAAAAAGTAATTGCCGATTCACTCTGGGCGGCAGAGTTTACTATTATCCATGCCCGTACCTTCGCATCTCATGGAGATGTTTACAATACCGTAGGTTGTTTGACCCGAGCAGCAACCAATATTACACAGGCACTGTTTGCTTTAAATGAAAAATATTTCATTCGCGATAAAAAAGTGTTGGATATGGTTGCTATGTTTTCTAATCTGCCAGTAGGTTATATTCAGGAGATTAACCGTATTCTTGCTTGTCCGGGAAGTACAGTGAAAGAATTAACAAAGACCGTCCACAACCTTGAGCAAGCTTGGCGTAGTGTTGTGTCACTTATTGGAGTGGACTACGAACCAAAATTTCAAATTTAGTTTCTTTCTATTAGACTATTCAACAAAATATATTGAGTCTGCAGGATTTTTCTGACTTGCCCATCAAAAACTAAACTTTACATCGGCGTTTCTACGGAGCACTTGAAATATGAACTTGGAAAATGAAAAATGGGCGGCAGGGCTATGGAGCGGCATTGTATGGTTATTTAATTTCGCAGCTCCTAACCCCGATGAGATGGCATTGCGAGTATCTATATGGTTTTTGGTAATCCTCACAGTTGTCGCTACTGTTATTGAAAGAAGAAAAAACAGACCTTAATCTCGTAGAGCCGAGTTTTGAGAATTCTCATTGATAAGAGTGCTATGCCGTCTCCTGTTTACGAAAACGATAGAGAGATCACCTTTGTTGAAAAAGTGCCACTGGGACTAAGGATCTTTTTGACTATTGTCGGTTTGGTCCCAATGTTTCTTGCTCCTTATGAATTACTTGTTCGTCCTCATTGGGATGGATTTAGCCTGTATTTAATAATTCCCATCCTCGTTTCCATTGGTATGATTTTATTGGGTGGTTTATTTCTAGTAGCTGGGCTTTTAGGATTGAATCAAACCATTGTTTTTGTGAAAGAATCCAGGGTGATTCATTACTCATACGAATCCACTCTCATGCCCCTTCGTAGGAAAACCTATCGATTTAACGATATTGCTAAAGTTTTAGTTACTACTCATAATTGGACAGATAGTCCATCTACCTATGGCCTGCAATTTATGCTTAGAGATGGGCAAAAGATTGAGGTGGGTAATTTTGAGAAAAGAATCGATGCAGAGGAATACATGAATAAGGTTGAGAATCTGATTCGGTAAAATTTTTCTGGAGAACAATGGCTATAAAAAGATGGATGTATCGTGGCGGACGCCCAAACCAATTGACCAAAATAATAAATGCTGGCTGGGCGTTTCTTCACACATTGGGAATATATCCAAGTCGTTTTGTCACATTGGAGGTGGCGGGAAGACAATCAGGAAAAATAATTAGTTTCCCTCTTGCTATGATGACCTTAAGCGGTGAGAGATACCTCGTATCCATGTTAGGAGAAAACGTGAACTGGGTGCAAAACGTCAATGCGGCAGAAGGAAAAGCACGGCTGCGACACGGAAGCAGTGAACAAGTTCTTCTCGTTGAGGTAGAGATTGGCCAACGAGCCCCGATTTTGAAAGCATATTTACAGATCGCGCCTGGCGCGCGTCCGCATATACCTATTAGCAAAGACGCGCCAGTTTTAGAGTTTGAGAAAATCGCATCAAAGTATCCAGTGTTTCGTCTTGAAACGATTAAGTAGTATGCCATCAATGATGGGGAAGATTAGTCTTGGGGATAAAACAAATAAAGATAAAATAACAGGGTGTTTAATCTTTTAATAGAAAAAATATTTAATGTGACAAGTACAAAAGGAGATATATTATGAATCAAGCTATAGAAAAAGATGCCTGGCCTAAGGGTATTAGCGCCATCACTCTGTTTGTTGAAGATTTGGATGCAACGAAACAATATTATTTGAAGACCTTTGGTTTGCCGATCATATTTCAGGATGATAACTCGGCAGTCTTCCAGTTTGGAGATACGCTTATCAATCTGTTGAAAACTACAGCTGTGAAAGAATTGATTGGACCAGCAAAAATGGCCAGTCGTGAAGATGGGTCTCGATTTGTGTTTACGATTCCTGTGGATGATGTTGATGCAATGTGCGCTGAATTGGTTTCGCGTGGCGTGGAATTGTTGAATGGCCCAATGGACAGGCCTTGGGGAATACGAACCGCCAGTTTCATGGATCCCGGCGGCCATATCTGGGAAATCGCGAAGTAGTGGGCGATATTGATTTTGGCACGAAGTACAGGGTATATCGCCGTATGTACAAAATAATTTTAGGAGATACTAAATGAATTACCGAGAGAAATGGGGCGGCACCATTCCAAAGTTGCGTGAGGCATTGGTGTTCGGGAGTGTTTATTTTTTTGTGGCGTTGATCAATTTACGGCTCAAGCTGCTCCTGACCCCTCGTTGGTTTAATGGAAGGTTGGCAGGCAACCATGCGGAATTGCTGGCATTCCAATACGCTAACAACGAACAATCCCGACTTTTGCAATTCTATATTCCTGAGGCATTAAGTCGTCTCTTCAGAATATCCATCGAGAATGCATACCTCATTCAAAGAGGATTTTTCATTTTTTTGGTAATGCTTTGCTTTCATTTCTATTTACGAAAATGGTTTGATGCCGGGTTGGCATTTGGAGGCGTTCTTTTCTTTATCGCGATCATGCCGCTGTCATATATGAATGACTTGCAGGAAAGTACACCGCTTCTGTTATTAACATTTCTTCTTGCTCTGTGGGCTATTCGGGATGGGAACTTGATTGGATATGGACTCGCGATGGCGGTTGGGGCGTTAAATAACGAGACCATGCTCATTCTGCCGTTTGTATTTGTCGTATATAACTTTAAAAGCTTCAGGTTTAAAGATTTACTCCCATTGGTGTGGCCTACACTTCTGACAAGCCTGCCCGCCTATCTCATTGTTGGTGTAATTCGCTACATTACCAGAGATAATCCGCGCCTGGCTGTCTGGTGGCAATTCCCTGAGAATATAGCCTCTATGAAAGCTGCCTTTGAATCATCTCCGCTGGGGTGGTGGAAGGCTAGCTTTTTATTTGTATTCTTTCTGTTTGGTGTGTTTTGGATATTTACGTATCTCAGGTATTCTCAAAAGCCTTTGTTTTTGCAGAGAGCCTCTCTACTAATCCCAGTGTTCGTGCTCGCGCATTTATTTGGCGGTGTGATCGGTGAAGTACGTTTGATGCTGCCATTGAGTTTTATCATCATTCCGATGAGCTTTTTCTATCTTTTTCCTGTGAATCTACCTACACAGCAATTGGAGTAGATACCCTTAAGTTGGAGTGAAAATCATCTCATGACCGTCATTAGCAGCTTTCAAGGCGAATACTTCTTTTTATCCAACTTCTTTTATAGTCCAGTTGAATTTGATGGAAAAACCTACCCAGCCGTTGAACATGCCTTTCAGGCTGCTAAAACGTTCGACCATGAACTGCGTCAAAACATTTTACAGGCCGCCTCACCTGCACACGCCAAACAATTGGGGCGCAAAGTTCCCTTGCGGCCGGATTGGGAACAGGTCAAGTTTGAGATCATGTTCATGTTGTTGCAACAGAAATTCACACAGGCCGATTTACGCCACAAGTTGTTGATTACTGGCGATGCAGAGTTAATCGAGGGAAATACATGGGGTGATAAAGTTTGGGGATGTGTTTTATATAAAGGACAATGGATAGGAAAGAATCATTTAGGTAAATTGCTAATGAAAGTTCGTGCAGAGATTGCACAGGAAGATAAAGAGGAATAACCTCGTACATGACAATGGAGAAGTTCAATGCTAAAACATCATGAAGAATCAATACGTAATGTTGTTCAATATTTTCAGAGCGACCCTGAAGTGGAAGCTCTCGTTTTAGGCGGGTCGTTAGCGCACGGTTTTGCGAGCCCAATATCTGATGTTGATGTGATGATCCTTGTTTCAGATGAGCAATATGCTCAACGTATGAACGAAGGACGCCTTCATTTCTTTAACCGAGAGTTATGTACATATCCTGAAGGTTATGTAGATGGCAAGTATTTGGGAATGCCTCACCTTGACCAAGTCGCTGAGAAGGGGAGTGAGCCTGCCCGCTTTGCATTTCAGGATGCACGGGTATTATTTTCACAGCGTGATTCTCTAAATGAAAAAATCCGTTTGATCGCCAGCTACCCAGCTGCCCGTAAGGCGGAGCGGATAGGCCGTTTCTATGCTCAATTTGAAGCTTGGAACTGGTATGTGCATGAAGCCCTGAAGTCGGGGAATCGATATTTATTGGGGATGTCAATCAGTAAGCTGGTGTTATTTGGAGGACGGCTGATATTAGCTCATAATGAATTATTGTATCCATATCACAAATGGTTCCTGAAGGTATTGGCGGGTGCGAAAGAAAAGCCAGCCGAATTGCTCACCTGCATAGAGAGCTTATACCAAACGCCTTCAGATGAAAACACTCAATCGTTCTATGAGATGATAAAAGGCTTTCAAGATTGGGAAGTTTCAGGAAATAGCTGGCCTGTCCAGTTCATGTTTGATAGCGAGTTGAATTGGCAAACTGGCGTAGCTCCTGTTGATGATCTGTAAAGTTTATTCAGCTCGACGTCGGAAGGATGCCATTGTGAAGAGGAAACAAAATGTTTAGCGTTAGCGACCGTAACCGCGTCCGTGAGCGAGTGATTCAAATGGCTGCTGCTGATGCGCGGGTTGTTGCTGGGGCAGTGGTTGGGTCTCTCGCGCTTGATGAAGGAGATCGCTGGTCAGACTTGGACTTGACCTTCGCGGTAGCGGAAGATGTGTCCATGTATGATGTGCTTGAGGATTGGTCACGCAGCCTCACCGTGGAGTTTGATGCGGCGCATCTCTTCGACCTGCCATCTGGTCCATCCATCTATCGAGTCTTCTTACTTCCAGGCTGTTTGCAGTTCGACCTCTCTTTCACACCAGCATCCAAGTTTGGCGCTAC
The DNA here is from genome assembly GCA_046328875.1 of Anaerolineales bacterium. Taxonomy (GTDB): domain Bacteria; phylum Chloroflexota; class Anaerolineae; order Anaerolineales; family Villigracilaceae; genus Villigracilis. The sequence goes on from JAXLVS010000001.1 coordinate 566,485, forward strand.
AGGACCCAAGTTCAAATTGCTGTTTGGCAGCTCTGTTGAAAAGCCTTTTCCTAAAGCGCCTTCAACTAATGAACTCTTTGGTTATGCCGTGCATCATGCTTTACGCGCGCGCTTTTGCATTGAGCGTGGACGTTTTTGGCAAGCTGAATATTGGATCAGCGGTGTGCGTGATTATGCTCTCAGTCTTGCCTGTCTTCGTCGCGGACTGTCCTCATCGAACGGCAGGGGATTTGACGCACTGCCCAATGATGTGAGTGATATGTTTAGGAATGCTTTAGTAACTTCACTGGAGCGGCAGGAATTGCTGCGTGCTCTCGGTGTTGTCATTGATGGATTATTGCACGAAAGGGAAGGGGTTGATGAGCTCGCCGCGAAAGTTGAACCACAACTGCGTGAGTTGCTAGTTGCATGGGATAGATAGTAGGTGCTAAGATTATTAAGAAAGATGGCTTTACCTGTACGCGGAGATGATCAATGTCAGATGTTCAGCAAGCGATAGACCTGATCAAGCAAGGACGCAAAAGGGAGGCGCAGCCGATTCTTGAAGCACACATTCGTGCTGCCCCTCACGACATAAAAACCTGGTTCTGGTATGTGGAGACGCTTGATTCATTGGAGAAGCGTATTCAGTTGTTGGAAGTTTGTTCGAAGCAAAACCCCAATAACCCACAAGTGCTCAAGGCCTTGGAGATGCTACGAGAAAAATTGGCTCCGAGCCACTCCACCCCAGTCTCTTCACCAAAGGTTGAGCTATATACTTCTCCCAGAAGAACGTTTGAAGAAACAGATACCATGTATGGTGATGAGGCTTCAACGTTATCATCGTCCTATGAAAAGCAGAGTTGGGAAGAGACAACCCATAAGCCCAAAAGTAATCTTCCCAATATTGATATTCCTGAAAACCAAAATGTCATTGCTTATATAAAGACCATCAACTCATTCTATGAACCGATTGTCCCGTATGACTATGATAAAGTGAATAATGAACGCAATCATCCAGATTTGACCGAGTTCATAACTTCCTTTGCTTCTAAATTACCATCAGATTGTAAATATGTTGTTTATGGATGCGCCGCACTTGTTCATCCTGAAAGTGGAATCATATTTGGATTCGCAATAAGCATGAATGCATACTTTCGCTTGCCTGAGAGAACGGCAAGGGAAGTTGAAGCCCATTTTGACAAGATTTTTTATCGAGGTCGAAAAAAGGCAGAGCCTCGATCTGATGCTGGTTCTGCAGGCGGATATTTCCCTCTGTTGGATAGCAACTGGTCAAGATATAGCACGAACCTTACGGCAAGTTTGGTTCGTAAATGCTATGACTACTATGGCAAGCGGAGAGATGATAACGGCGTTATTCATCTGGACGTAGAGAATGACCTTCAGAAAATACATCTCCCAACCTTTTTTGATAAATTACTTGACCGACTTTTTCCCTTGTTGATCCTTGTCGGCGGGTTTGCACTGGTGTTGTTTATCCTTTATGTTATGAATAATTTCAAAATTAGTGACGTCATTGATTTTTTAAAAAACCTAAGATAGTCATAAAGTTTTTTCGTCATTGCCTTTGCCTATCTCTCTTAAACTTATTCAGAGAGGCAAATGATAATGTTAATAAAAAAATAACTAATACAACATAAAAAATTGTTATAATGTTTCTAATAGAGAGCATTATAAACAACTGGTTTGTTAATCCCAAATTGCTCTTCACATTGATTATCTAAAGGAGTTATATATCATGGGTCTCTTCTCAACTATTCTCGAAAAACTTGGTCTCAAAAAGGAAAAAGAGGAAACTGCTCCTGCTGCGGCCTCTACTCCCGCTGCTGCTGCCCCAAAAGCTGAAGTCAAGCCAGCTGCTGCGGCTCCTGCCAAACCTGCTGCTCCTGCCACTTCCGCTGCTCGCCCGATGAAAGATGATCGCGCGATGGAAGATCCAAAACCTGCCGCTCCGAAAGCCATCTCCGAGGTGGACGTTGTTTCCAAGCTTGAAAAACTTGCTGCTGAAAATCCTGCCCAACTCAACTGGAAGGTCTCCATTGTAGATCTTCTCAAATTGCTTGGCCTCGATAGCAGCGGCGCTGCCCGCAAGGAATTGGCTGAGGAACTCGGCTGCCCCGCAGATCAAATGAGCGATTCTGCCCGCATGAATGTATGGCTTCACAAGACCGTCTTGAAGAAGATCGCAGAAAACGGCGGGAACATTCCCGCTGACCTTCTCGACTAATACACAAACAAGAAATAAAAACAGCGCATGCCAAAAGCACGCGCTGTTTTTATTTTGCTGTTCAATTATTGCTGGCCACTTTCCTTTTTCTCTTTTCTTGCTCGCAGCCAACCATTCAAGCTGTATTTCACGATACGTTCTTCCCCTCTAAATAATTTTTCCAAATTGGGTCGCAATGCCCACATGAGCAATAACTCTGCTCCCACGCCGTACCAAACATACGTCCACGGAAGGGATCCTTGTGAGGCGAGAATCGCGAAAATGATAATGGCAAAGAGCGCTACTGCCATTGTTGTGACAGAAGCAATGCCAATGGTGAAGAAGGTCAACATGCCGAGCGGTAGGATGATCAGGATCGAGCTGGGTAAAAGTCCCATAGCTCCGCCCACTGACGGTGCGCCACCCGCGCCTCCGCGCAAGCGAACGATTTTTCCATTTTCATCACGCTCGATCAAAAAGATCGAATGATTGTGACCGAGGATCGCTGCAAGTGGAGTGATCACATGGACCCATTCAGCAGGGGTGATCCACTTTGCCACTAACACAGCTCCAGCGCCTTTCAAAATATCCAGCATGGCAGTTGCAAAACCCGCCCAAAAACCTGCGGCACGCATGGCGTTCGTTCCACCAGTCCTGCCGCTTTCCACCTCGCGAATATCTTTTCCTGTCTTTAGTTTAACGATCAACAATCCAAATGGGATCGAGCCAAACACATACGCTAAAAAGATAACCCCAAGGTCTATTACAGTTTGCATCAAAACTCCTCCGGTTTGAGTGTATCCATAAAAACACAGAAAGTGAAATAAGGTTGCTTGTTTACGCAACCTGCAAATTCACCTCGTGAAAGCTGCCATTTTCAATCCAAAAGCCACGGGTCTTCCATGTACTATTATCCGCGCGCGAAAGGATGATATACGTCACTGTATAGGCGGCCTCCGCTATATCAGTTGGAGAAAGAGTTTCAGGTCCAGTTGGATGCGAATGGAAGATCCCAAGCAGATCCATATCATTTGATTCGATCCATTCAAATGCATGCAACTGCTCAATGGGATCCATCACGTATCGGACCGCGCTCTGCGCCTGATTCTGTACGAAGAAAATTTTCTCCACTTTTGAGTCTCGCCCTGCCAAAAGTCCGCAAGACTCAAGCGGCGCATGTGAATCGACATACGTGAGCATATCCTGTAATTGTTTTTTTGAAAGTGAGAGGGATTGCATTGCTACAAAAAGAGCGCTGTGGCCCATGCGAGGCCAAGGACGATAGCGGGACCAACCACGGCGCGGCGCAAGGGAATACTTTCCGCGAGGCTGACCGATAACATCGTCAACGCATATAGCGGACCTGTAAGCGCAAGACCAAATTGGATGGGAGTGAGCGGCCAATAATGCAGCCCAGCACTGATCTGCGAACAGATAATTCCGATACCAATTGCCCAGGGGAAATCCCAACGGTCGGTGCCATCAAGGTGCAGGATGCGCAGACTGATTAAAGAAGCAACAATGAAAATAGCTGGAACCATCACGAACATGCGCATCCCTGAAAAACGCAGTGAAGTAGTAAGGATCAGGAATAACGCATAAGCCAGCGCAGTGAGCCCTGCGCGCGCCAGCGCATAGCTTGGCGCAGATGGGTCAATTGTGACGTAATCTGCGAGAAATACAACGACGAGCAGCACAGCGCCGAAGGCAAACCCTGCCCACCAGATGGTACCCACAGGCAGAAGCGAAAGTGGCGCACCGATCACAAACGTTGTGATGGTGGGCAGCATCAGATGTTCGATATTGGTCTTTTTTCCTAACGCTGGATGAAAGCGGGTTAGCCAATCCATGCCTGAGGCGGTCAACGCAGCCGCTAGGATGGTCATGAATGTGCCGAGGGTGAGGGGCAGGGCAAAGTAGAAACCGGGCAATTCCAAGGTAATGGTGAAACTGGGCGTTTGGATGATCCTCGTCAGTGCGAAAGCCAGCAAAACGGATGCGATCAAAACGCCAATGCGATCTGCGGAGGGCAGGTAGGAACGATTCTCTTGCATATCAAAGATTGTACCTGTGCGCGTGCATGAACGCAAGCAGGGGTATGGTAGAATCAATCGGTTATGGAAGTTTCAAAAATAGAAAATCTCCCGCCCCCACCGGGCATTATAAATTCCATCAAGGCAGGTTTTGACACCATCGCTTCGCACATCACCGCGATCCTTTTGCCACTTTTACTGAACTTATTCATGTGGCTGGGTCCGCGGCTAAAAATGAGCGGCTTGTTCGATTCCATCAAGGATGAAGTGGTTGGAGTCTGGCAGCGTGGAGGTGTTCCTGCTGAGGATATTAAGCGCGTGTTGGATTTTTACCAGAGCACGATTCCGAACATAAATCTGTTTTGGCTCTTGCGTACGCTTCCTATCGGGATCTCCAGCCTGCTCTTACCTCACAATGCATCCGCTACGCCTTTAGGGACTCCTGTTACTTTACAAGTCAGCGCGTTGAATTTTTTTGGTTGGCTTTTCCTGCTGACCTTTGTCGGCTGGGTGGGGGGTGGGCTTTACTTCCGCAGTGTGGCTTGGGTTGCCGTTCCCACAGAAGAACGTGCTGTAAATGTCTTTAGCGCCGTTGCACAAACGATCCTTGTTTCCATTGCTTGTCAGATTATCTTGATGGTCATCGGCATGCCGATTTTACTGATCTTGTTCCTTGTGATTCAGTTGAATGCGGTGCTGGCAAATTTGTTCGTGTTGTTTATTAGTCTGGGTTCCATGTGGGTGATCGTGCCGATCTTCTTCTGGCCCCATGGAATTTTTGTGAAGAAGCAAAACTTTATAACTTCCATCTTAAGTAGCATCCAGTTGACCCGCTTTACGCTGCCCACCAGCAGCCTGTTCGTGTTGACCGTGTTCCTGCTGTCGTTTGGTCTGAACTTTTTATGGAATATTCCCCCTGAAGATTCGTGGATAACCCTTTTGGGTATTTTTGGTCACTCATTTGTGACCACTGCATTGCTGGCTGCCAGCTTCATTTACTATCGTGATATGAATATTTGGCTGCAAAGTGTTATTGAAAAACTGCGCTCGAATAAAGCGATCAGACAGGCTTAGTTGAAAGAATAATTGTTGGAGGTTGTTATGGCTGAAAAAGAAAATAAGATAAATTACGATGTAAGTTCTATTCAAGCTCTTGAGGGTATCGAGCATGTCCGTAAACGCCCTGGTATGTACGTGGGCGGTACGGATATTAAAGCTTTGCATCACCTTGTATATGAAGTAGTGGACAACGCCATTGATGAAGCGCTGGCAGGTGTGTGCAATCGGATTAACATCACTATTCATGCAGATAGCAGTGTCTCCATTGAAGATAATGGCCGCGGTATTCCAGTTGGCCCGCATCCCACAAAGAAGGATGCGCACGGTAAGCCTATGGAAACCCTTGATGTTGTTATGACAGTTATCGGCGCTGGCGGTAAATTCGGCGGCGGCGGATATAAAGTCTCTGGTGGTTTGCATGGCGTGGGTATCAGTGCCGTTAACGCTCTCTCTGAGTGGGTGGTTACTGAGATCAAACGCGATGGCAAGCACTGGCGACAGGAATACAAACGTGGTGTTCCTCAGGGAGCCATCAAACAGATTGGTAAGGTTGACAAGGAAGATACCGGCACCACACAGACCTTCAAGTTCGATAAGCAGATCTTCACCGAAGATATTGATTTCCGCTTTGACACTCTTGTTCAGCGTTTCCGCGAAATGTCCTTTGTGACCCGCGGCGTAACCATCCGCTTTGCGGATGAACGTGCTGACCGCGAAATGACCTTCTATTTTGAAGGTGGTATCACTTCATTTGTCCGTTATTTGAATCGTAACCGTGAGAATTTGCACCCCGTTGTGCATGTTGAAAAAGAAGTTGAGAACATCGGCATCGAAGCTGCCATTCAGTACACGGATGCCTACACCGAGTCGGTCTATTCCTTTGCAAATACCATCAACACTATCGACGGCGGTACGCACCTCACTGGTTTGCGCTCTTCCTTAACTCGTGTCATTAACGATTACGCCCGCAAAAATGGCTTACTCAAGGATGCTGACCCGAACTTCTCTGGTGATGACACCCGTGAAGGTCTTACTGCTATTGTTTCGGTCAAGCACCCAGACCCACAATTTGAGTCACAGACTAAAGTCAAATTGATGAACCCTGAAGTGCAGACCTATGTCACTCAGGTGGTGGGTGAGGCCTTCAGCACGTTCCTTGAGGAGAATCCGCAAGCAGCGAAGGCAATTATTTCTAAATGTCTCACCTCTGCTCGGGCGCGAGATGCGGCGCGTAAGGCGCGCGATCTCGTTATCCGAAAGTCTGCGCTTGAATCATTGACTCTGCCCGGTAAACTGGCAGATTGCTCCGAACGTGATTCAAACAAAACTGAGCTGTATATCGTGGAAGGTGATTCGGCCGGTGGCTCAGCCAAGCAGGGACGTGACCGTCACTTCCAGGCCATTCTGCCGTTGCGCGGTAAGATCCTTAATACCGAACGCGCCCGCCTTGATAAGATTTTAGGAAACAACGAAGTCAAGTCTCTCATTTCTGCGCTTGGTACTGGCATTGGTGACAACTTTGATATTGAAGGCCTACGCTATGGACGCATCATCATCATGACCGATGCTGACGTGGATGGTAGTCATATCCGTACCCTGTTACTGACCTTCTTCTTCCGCTACATGCCGAAGTTGATCGAAGACGGACATCTCTTTATTGCCCAGCCGCCTTTGTATCGTATTGCTTATAAAAACCAAGTCCGCTATGTGTATAGTGACAAGGAAAAAGATAAGGCACTGAAGGAGATTGGTGATAAAGCAGGTTTACAGCGTTATAAAGGTCTCGGCGAAATGAATCCCGAACAGCTGTGGGAGACGACCATGAATCCAACCAATCGCACCCTGCTTCAAGTCAATGTGGATGACGCTGCTGAAGCCGACCGCACCTTTGACATGTTGATGGGCGATGCTGTAGACCCACGCAAGAAATTCATCCAGACGCACGCCAAGAGTGTTAGGAATTTGGATATTTAGAACTTGACTAAAAAGAGGCTGCCACGAGCGGCCTCTTTTTTTACCTTGCTTCTTTGTTATGAAAGTACCATACACCGATGACGAGGTTGTAGTGTAAAATCTTGTCATTATGGTAGCACAGAGTATGCAGCGAAACGAGCCGCTCGGTTTTCAGCGCTACGGCGTCCTGGTAAACCAAATTTTACTGTGGGCCGTTTTTGTCTATCAGGCAGCAGCGATCGTCATTTTTATGGCTGGGCTGTTCCTGGCAAACCGCTGGTTTCAGCAGCCGTTTCTTGGGGCATTCTATGAGCACACATTGGTATTCAATGGCACTGGCTCAGATGCCGCCGACCCTGCTTGGGCACTATATAAGGAAGTTGAAGTAGGGGATCAGTTGACGGCGATCAACGGGCAGCTTGTTCGCAGCGCTAAAGAAGTTCGAGACATATTGCTCGAACGGGTGCCTGGAGAGAATGTAACTGCCACGATCCTGAAAACAAATGGGGAAAAGAAGAATCTTGATATCACGTTGTACGCTTTCCCTGAAGAAAGCCGCACAGTTTATTTCATTGTCCCATCTATATTAAGTGCGATCTTCCTCATTGTCAGTTTATGGATATTTGGTTTCCGTCGCAATGAATCGGCGGGACGCGCATTTTCACTTTTCACTTCCTCGCTTGCCATTGTTACAGGCGCGTATTTTAATCTCATCACCACCCACGAGTTCACAATTGCGTGGACGTTAGCCACTGGCGTTGCGGGCGGAGCATTGATCAACCTTGCCCTTGTCTTCCCAGTCGAGCCACGTTCTGTGCTCAACCGTCCATATCTGCGCTGGAGCGGCGTCACGGTGGGGATCCTCCTTGCTATCAATGCTTTGCCTAATTTGTTTAACTTTAGCCGTCCAACGGCTTATATCCGTAGTTGGCAATACTTGTATGGTTTTGTAGCATTAAGTGCAATTTCCTATTTAATAACGAATCTATATCATGCGTTTTATGCTCAATCACCAGTCGTAAAGACGCAATCTCGCACTATTCTGATCGGCACATTCTTTGCCTTTGTTCCATTAAGTATCTGGCTTGCTCTTGGCTTCTTACGACCGACAAATTTCTCACCATACCTTTTTCTGCCGCTCGCCTTATTCCCGCTAGTAATCGGCTACACCATTTTGCGCTTCCGTTTCCTTCGCACTGATGACATTGTCCGCCGTGGTTTCATGTATGTTCTGCTGACCATGTTGGTGGTGCTTGGGTATGCTTTCATTGTTACTTCTGCTGGTTTGATCTTCAACACATCCCTGCCTGCAAATAACGCATATTTGGTGGGCGGCTACATGTTCCTGATCGCTATCGTGCTGGAACCTCTTCGCTCCCGTTTACAAACTGCAGTGGATACTATTTTCTTCCGCGGTGAGCGTGCCTTCGCAGAACAACTGGAAGATTTCTCCCACAGACTTACAACCGCTCTGGACCTCAACACTATTGGCTTGATCCTGAACGAGCAGATCGCATCTACCTTAACCTCGAGCAGGATCCACATCTATACGTATGATGCACTAAACGACTTTTTCTCTGCCCTGCCTGGCCCTGATAGACGTCCCACCAGCGACATCCGATTTACCTCCACAAGTCCGTTGGCACGCTATTTTGAAAAAGAAAGTTTGCCATTGTATTTGGACAATACTTCGTCTTTGCCGCAAGTCCTGCAATCGGAACAATCACGTTTGGCTTTGCTGGGTGCTCGCCTTTTTATTGTGCTCCCTGGCAAAGAAAAACCCAATGGATGGCTGGCTCTTGGCCCGCGTTTATCTGGTCAACCATATACACCGCGCGACTTGCGATTCTTGGAAAATATCTGCGATCAGGCATCCATTGCTATTGAGCGCGTGCAGACAGTGGCACACCTCGAACGCCGCATTCTTGAAATGAATGCATTGACTCGCGTTTCGCAGGGTGTGAACGTTACTCTGACCTTTGACGATGTGCTCGAGCTGATCTATGCCCAAACCGCACAGATCATCCCTACCTCACATTTTCACATTACCTTGTATAACAAGGATAGTGACTATTTCTATTATGGCTTTTGTTTGGAAAATAATGAGCGCATTCAAGAGCGTGAGAATCTTCCATTTTCGAAGAACACAGGCTTGGGCCCGGAAGTGATCCGCAAGAGTCGCCCCATCATTACGCAGGATTATCTGCGTGAATGTCAGGCGCGTGGACATACTCCAGCTCTCGAAAATGTTTTCGCATGGATGGGCGTGCCGCTGAATGCAGGCGCTTTGTCCATTGGTGCGTTGAGCATTGCAAGCCGTGATGGTGCCATTATTTACACGCGCGGTCAGCTTGAGCTTTTGCAAGCTATTGCAGATCAAACAGCGGGCGCCATTGTGAAAGCGCGCCTGCTCGAAGAAACGCAACAGCGTGCGCATCAACTCTCTACGCTGAATGAGATCACACGCCAGTTAACTTCTACGCTTGACCTTGACCTGTTGTTGCAAAATATTCTCGAAAACGCCGTTGGCATTTTGAATTGTGAAGCTGGCAGCTTGTTCTTGGTGGACGAGCAAACTGGTGAATTGGTTTTCCGTGTGACAGTTGGCCCCGTGGCGAACAACTTGGTAGGGAAGCGCTTGCCTCCTGGCACAGGCATTGTGGGACGGGCAGTACAGTCCCGTGGCCCTGTGATCGAAAATGAAGATCAGCTTTCGACTTCCCGCTTCAAAGGTGTTGACCAACAGACTGGTTTCGTCAGCCGCTCTTTGATGGCTGTCCCGCTCCAAGTAAAAGACCGTGTTACCGGCGTGGTTGAAGTTATCAACCGCCGTGATGGTCTTCCGTTCGTGCAAGATGATCAAACCCTTTTAACTGCGTTTGCTGGACAGGCAGCAGTAGGTATCGAAAACGCACGTCTCTTTACATTGACAGATCAGGAACTCGCCGCTCGCGTAGAGGAACTCTCGGTCATGCAGAGAATTGATCGTGAGTTGAATGCCAGCCTTGAAATGGATCGCGCCATGCGCATTACATTGGACTGGGCTTTGAGACAATCAGGCGCTGAAGCAGGCTTGATCGGTATGTTGGAAGGCGAAGACCTGCGTGTAATGTCTTTCGTAGGATTTGATGATTACATTGCCAGCCTGACAAACCAAACGATGAAAATAGAATTACCAGCCATGACCAAGGCTGTGGAATTGGGTTCACCCCAACAGGTCTCAGTTGCTGCTTCAAGAGATAAACTGGTTGTTGCTTCGCATACTCAGATGGTTATTCCCATCCGCCGCGAGACGACCGTTATTGGTCTCTTGTATCTGGAGAGCACGAACGACTCTCAGGTGGATATTGACTTCCTCACTCGTCTGACAGACCATGCTGCCATCGCTATTTCCAATGCACAGTTGTATGGTGAAGTGCAGCGTGCCAACCTCGCAAAAAGTGACTTTGTGTCCTTTGTGGCACATGAGTTAAAGAACCCAATGACTTCCATCAAAGGCTATACCGAGTTGTTGGCTGGTGGAGCGGTGGGACAGATCAACGAAATGCAGACGAATTTCCTGCACACTATTAAATCTAATGTCGAGCGTATGTCCACGTTGGTTTCGGATTTGAACGACAATGCCAAGATCGAAGCAGGACGTTTGCGCTTTGAATATAAAGCTACAAGCGCGGCTGACCTTGTGGATGATGTTGTTCGTACCATGAAGCGCCAGATCGATGATAGAAAACAAACTCTTGAAATTCTCATCCCGCAGAATCTGCACCCCATGTGGGCAGATCGAATTCGTGTGGGACAGGTACTTACCAACCTGTTGAGCAATGCGTACAAATACACCCCTGAAGGTGGAGCACTTCAAGTTGGGGTGGAAGAGTCTGAGAATCATTGGGATGCCGATGGCGCACCGCGAGTGATCCACTTGTGGGTAAAGGATAACGGCATCGGTCTTACGGTTGAGGATCAGCAAAAGATGTTCCAGAAGTTCTTCCGCTCTGATGACCCGAAAGCTCGTGAAGCGCCAGGGACAGGCCTTGGTTTGAACATTACCAAGAGCTTGGTCGAGATGCAGGGCGGACGCATCTGGTTTGAAAGTGAATATCGTAAAGGCACAACATTCCACTTCACAGTTCCAGTGGCTGAAGGGTAATGAGGTAGGATGACAATGAATGGTTCCGTGGGGAGTGCACAAGCGCTTGATGGCCGCGAGGCTGGTTTAAAGGCGGCTCATAAGGCGTTGAATCGTCTGGGTGCAAGCACGCCTGGGCTTGCAGTGGTGATCGCCTCTCATCAATATCAGCCACGTGAAGTATTGAATGGTGTCACCAGCTTGTTGGGCGATACTCCCATGATCGGCTTTAGTTCGCCTGCTGGTCTAACAGATGAAGGACAACATCCGCATGCAGTGACTGTAGCGTTACTTAGCGGTGACTTTGAAACGGATACACTCTGGCTTCCGGGCTATGCCCAGTCTGGGCGTGAGACAGCTTCAAAGGTCGAGCAGCATGTATCGGCGCGGGTTGAACGTCAGTCCATGTTATTTTTTGCAGATGGTTTCAATGGAGATGCCGAGCAGTTTTGCAGCGGTCTCACATCTGAATTAAATGCTACAGGGGCGCTCTCCAGCGGAGATTTACATACTGGTAATACCTATCAAATGACGGGCAACCAATCGGGCACTGGTGGTTTGGTGGCTGCCTTGATACGCGGTAATTTGAAGATGGGGGTTGGATCTGATCACGGCTGGGACCCTGTGGGTAGTCAGTTCCGAGTGACGCGTTCCCGCGGTTTCTGGCTTCGTACCCTTGATGGACGCCCCGCTTCCGAAACATACTCAAGCCTGTTTGGTTATCCCGCGCGTGATTGGGCCTTTCCTCCTTTAAGTCATCTTGCGCGATTGTATCCGCTCGGTGTGGAACAAGGTGACAGCCTTGTTGTGCGTGCACCGATCCGTGTGGAAGCAGATGGCAGCTTCCGCATGAACGCCACTATTCGCGATGGGATCGATGCCTTTTTGTTGGTTGGCAGCCGCGCTGCTTGTGAACGCGCAGCACGAGATGCCACTCAGCAAGCCTTGCTGCAATTAGGCAGCGCCAAACCTGCTTTGGCCCTTGTCCTTGTGGATGTGGCCTGGCAGATGTTGCTCAAAGCCCAGCCCGGCGCTGAGATCGATGCAGTGCAGGAGATTTTAGGTGCGAACGTCCCTATTGCTGGCGGTTATACGTTGGGGCAGGTGACTTCAACAAAGGGGATTTTGCCCAGGTTCCTGAACCAGCATATTGTTGTCATTGTTTTTGGGGAAAACGAACAAAGTTAGTCGGAATTAGTTTGTATCTAGATGAGACCAGCCTATCAGGCTGGTCTTTTTGTTTACAGGTACTTTCAATGTCCAAACAAATCTTCACCTTTCAATTCGGTAAAGACTAGTTGACTTGAATTATTGTATACTGCTTTTATACAACGAGGCCGGGCATGACCGAAAAGAAAACCTCCCCCAGAAAACCAACAAAACGAACAAAAACAGATGTCGATATTCAGTCAGGCGACCAGAGTATTGCTGTGAACGGCGCCATTACAGATAGCGCAATTATCCATGGACAGACAATTGTTCTCGCAGATCGCTTCTGGCGGGACCTTCAGCCTGCCATGCCAGCCGAAAAGATTCGGGAATCCACTGCGGCATATCTCAACTACCTGACTGACCGCCACTATTACCTCAGCCTAAAAGGCATGGGCGTTTCTGACCGTGTTCCGCTAAAGCTGAAACTGCTTGATCTATACGTTCCGTTGAAAGCGCGCATGGAATTGCCCGAGGGCGATACTTGGAAGCGTGACTTGAGTCTGGCTGGGCGTGAGATCACCGACCATGAGCAGGAATTACTTCATTTTGGTGAGCCTGTCCCATTGCTGGATGTGTTGAGAAAGCACTCTGGTGTGATCGTGCTGGGTGACCCGGGCGCTGGGAAAACCACTTTCGTAAAATATCTTGCATTGCGGCTTGCACGTGGAGAAGGCCAAAAGATTGGGTTGGATGATTTCCTTCCTATTCTTTTACCGCTTGCTGCATTTGCCAATGCGTTGCAAACCAACGATATCCGCCTTGATGATTTCATTGCAGAATACTTTGACGGTATCGGCGCTGACCTTCCCGTTGGTCCAATGCTGCATGAAGCGCTCAAGGCAGGGCGAGCATTGATCCTTTTAGATGGGCTTGATGAAGTCCGCGATTTAAACATGCGCAACACCGTCGTTGAGCGTGTGGTGGATTTCTTTGCATTCCATCGTCATACAGGAAATAAGTTCGTTCTCACTAGCCGCGTGGTTGGGTATCGAGCGGTTCGTCCTTCTGCTGAAGATTTGGCAGAATGTACTATTGTCGATTTTGAAGAGGATGAGATCGATGAGTTTGTTGGGCACTGGACAACTGCGCTTGAAAAACAGGCGCAGGGGAATACAGCCGTTGCCCGAGCAGATGCAGAAACAGACCGTCGCGAACTGTTAGATGCGATCTCTCAAAACCCAGGGGTGCGCCAACTTGCATCTACACCACTGCTTTTAACCATCCTTGCTTTAATGAAGCGGCAAGGCGTTTCACTACCTGAGCGCCGCGTGCAACTTTATGATCAATATGTAAATACACTGCTCTCCACTTGGAATCGTGCCCGCAGTATCAGCGGACGTGCGCCCGGACGAGACATTGATGAGATCCAAACCATTCGCATTCTTGCGCCGTTGGCTTTGTGGATGCATGAGGTCAGTCCCGGCGTTGGTTTGGTGGGACGTGAAGACCTGCGTCGCAAGTTGGAGGAATTGTTTACAGAACGCGGCGACCCGTCGCCTCATCAAGCGGCGCGTCAATTCCTGACCGATGTACATGACCATGCCGCCGTATTATTAGAGCGCGGACCGGGCGAGTATGGTTTCATTCATTTGACCTTTGAAGAATATCTGGCGGCTGTAGCGCTGGCATTAAAAGGACAAGGTAACTCTGTACCGATCCTTGAAGTTCTCTCTCGGCATGTGGGGGAGCAGGCATGGCGTGAAGTAACCTTGTTGACCATTGGTTACCTTGGTATTCGTCAACAATTACCCAAAGTCTCTGGCGAAGTTGTAGAAGCTCTTGTAGACCAGCAGCCGGGTCCCGCGGGTGAAGCGGTTGTGCTAGCTGGTGATGCAGTTCTGGATACATGGCCTGGTGGCGTTCCTCTGCAAAGCAAGGAGCATGTCACTCAAGCATTGGTCACTACCTTGCAAGGTGGAAACATCCGTCCTGAAATACGCAGGCATGCAGGCCTTTTGCTTGGACGCCTTGGTTGGCGGCCCGGGGATCTGGATCGGTTTGTGGAAGTGTCTGCTGGTGGGTATCTGGCTGGGGTTAAGAAAGAGGCGAAGGAAATTCCGTATATGTATTTCATCGCTAAATATCCAGTTACGAATATTCAATATGCGCGCTTTGTCAAAGAAGATGGATATCAGACGCGTGAATTTTGGAGCGATGAAGGCTGGGAATGGCGTACTGGAAAATTTGATTCACGAACGATGGAAGCTGTCTCGCGGGATTGGCTGGAGCATCGTCCGCTTGCGAAACGTAACGTACCGTATTACTGGCATAATATTGAATTGAGCAATCCTATTGTGCCTGTTGTAGGTGTGAGTTGGTATGAAGCGGAAGCTTACTGCAATTGGCTTGCGAAAAAGATCGTAGCTGTGCCCGAGGGTTATACCATCCGATTGCCGCGTGATGATGAATGGGAACGCGCTGCGCGAGGCGAACACGGCAGCGAATATCCGTGGGGCGAAGGCTTCGATAAATCTGCAGCCAACACTTGGGACAGTGACTCCACTGGCTCTGGCCTTGGCGGAACCACTGTGGTTTGTACGTTCCCGCAGGGCATCAGTCCAACCGAGGCATGGGATATGAGCGGCAACACGTGGGAGTGGACGGGTTCCTGGTACGACGAAGATAGAAAGTATCGCATTGTGCGCGGTGGCTCGTGGATCGGTTATCAATGGTTTGCACGCTCTTCGTTCTGTAACTGGTCCATCCCATTGATGTTCAACGATGACCTTGGCTTTCGCGTGGTGATCGCGCCGAAAGATGTAAAGAAAATAAAAACTAGTTAATTGGAGGAAGCATGGCTGGCAAAAGTAAAAGCACCAGTGTTAGCGGCGGAAACAACAGCGTTGTCATTAACGGCAATGTGCAGGGTAGTAAAGTGTTTTCCATAAACAATAACACGGTTTCCAACCAAACCATAAACATTACGCCATTGTTTGACAAGATCTATGAAAAAGTTGAAGAAAGCAAAGACCTGAACTCTCAGGAAAAAACAGATGTGAAAGAGGAATTGCAAGAGATCCAAACAGTTCTTGAGAAGCCCGACCCCGATGAAACATTTCTCGCTCGTCGCTTTCGTAACCTCAAACGCATGGCCCCCGAGATCACAGAGATTGCATTTGAAACACTCAAGAATCCAATTGGCGGTGTAACGGAAGTAATAAAACGGATCGCCCAAAAAGCAACGGAAGAAGCGAACACAAAATAGTACAATGACTGGCGGAACACTCCGCCAGTTTTTTTATTCCAAGGAAGAAAAAATGAAACACATATTTTTGTCGTTGTTGATTTTGACTCTTACCTCTTGTGCCATTCCAGTGGATACACCTCCGCCTCCTACCGCCCTGCCAACTGCTACTGCTCAATTAGCAGTGACCTTATCCCCAGCATTCACTCCCACTATTACACTGACACAGCCTCCTGTGCTCACACAAACTCCCATCCCCACACAACCTCCTGATTTTTGCTCCGACATCCGCGGCACAGAATTGATCAACTCATTCAGCAAAGCCATTGCCACGAAAGATGGCGCCTTGCTTGCTTCCCTTGTTTCTCCTGCTCGCGGCATGGACGTTTTATATTATCGCAACGGGAATGTCATCAATTATGATGTGGAACATGCGAAGTTTGTCTTTGAAACTACGTTTCAAGCCAATTGGGGCTTATCTATTGGAAGTGGAGAAAAGACCGTTGGTTCATTTCAAGAGATCGTCTTGCCTGCTCTGGAGAAAGTCTTTACACCGAACTCTCTAATAATCTGTGGTCAAATACAAACAGGCGGCACGACCTATATCCCTGAATGGCCCTATCCTGATCTGAACTATTATTCAGTTTATTTCCCTGGTACCGATGAATTTGGCGGCCTTGATTGGCAAACTTGGGCAGTTGGTATGGATACAAGCACAGGTGAACCAAGGATTGCTGCGCTTGTCCATTATGTGTGGGAACCTTAATTTTATATAAGACTTTGCCCTCTTTCTGCTTTTATAGAGAAAGAGGGCTTTTCTTTTTAAGGTAAGAATCGTCTACACATGCTACTCTAAAAATATATTATTGCAATAAGTTGCAATAAGGAGACGAATGTCCTGCGCAGAAGAATATACGCCTATGCTCCGCGCCCGCGGATACCGCATGACGCCACAACGATTGGCTATTTTGCATGTATTACATCATTCGGGAAAGCACCTTACTCCCGCTCAGATATTTGAAGAGGCATCAAAAGATTTAGAAGGCCTCACCGAACCTACGGTCTATCGTACTTTGGAATTCCTTGCCGAAAATGGGCTGGCACGTCCTGCCCATATAGGGAACGGTCATCTGGCTTATGAAATTGCGCGTCATGAGCATCACCACTTAAAATGCCGAACTTGTGGAAGTGAGATGGAGGTAGAACACGCATTACTTGCAAAACTTTATCGTCAATTAGAGTCTGTAAGCGGTTATCACCTCACAGATAGCCATATTACATTTTTTGGTATTTGCCCCGATTGTCAAAAAGGAGAATAACATGCATTTTTCACCTGCTCCCATGCACATTCCAGATGGCTTTTTGAGTCTGGTTATTTCTATTATTTGCTGGGCTATTACAGCTTCTGTTCTTGCGTTGGCCATATCTAAAACCAATAAATCGCTTGGCGAAAAACAAATTCCCTTAATGGGTGTAATGGCTGCTTTTATCTTCGCCGCGCAGATGATCAACTTCCCTGTGGCAGGCGGAACTTCAGGTCACTTGTTAGGTGGGGCAATGGCAGCTATTGTGCTTGGTCCTTGGGCTGGCATGTTGGTAATGACTTCCGTTATCGCTGTGCAGGGATTGCTTTTTCAAGATGGCGGTATTTTGGTGATGGGCGCGAACATCCTAAACATGGGATTGGTCACTGCAGCAGTAGGGTATGGACTTTACCGCTCTGTAGCGGGTCGGTCCAAACCTGTGAAGCTGGCAGTGGCAGGTGTTGCGGCTTGGCTTTCGGTGATGACTGGTGCATTACTAACTTCGATCCAACTCTGGTTGAGTGGTACGTCTAACTTGCAGATCGTTATCCCTGCCATGCTAGGAGTACACGCCCTGATCGGACTTGGCGAAGCGTTGATCACTGTATCTGCATTGACTTTTATTTTACAAACGCGGCCTGACTTGCTAGGTGATGGCTCTGAATCTGCAAAGGGGAGCCGCAATTGGATCTTCGTCGGTGGATTAATCGCTTTAGTTGTGGTTTTATTCTCCCCGCTTGCCTCTACAGACCCTGATGGATTGAACCGAGTTGCTACGGATTTAGGTTTCATCCAATCTGCCCAAACGGGTTCTGGACCTTTGGCTGGTTACACCATTCCATTTTTAGAATCCGTGGCTGCTTCTAAAATTGTTGCTGGTGCTATCGGCGCAGTTGTTGTGGGCGCGGTGATTGTTCTCATTGGCCGCGGAATGAAAGCGAAAGCGTAAGTCTTAATCCACGCTGTGTAATTTGTTTTCATAAATTACACAGCGTGTAAGGATGACCATGCATTTTGATGCGTTCGATCGCTATCACGAGAAAGCAAGTTTCCTTCACCGCTTGGACCCGCGCGTGAAGGCTCTTGTGACAGTTATATTTATTGTCTCCAATGCCTTGCTGCCTGATGGTGCATGGTTTGCCTTCATCGCTGCATGGATATTTCTGATCATTGCCAACCTGCTTTCGCAGTTGGGTATCGGGTATACGTTCAAGCGATCTCTCGTAGCTCTTCCGTTTGCGTTGATTGCGGTCACGGTTCTGTTTTCCATTCCAGGCAAACCGATATTTTCTTTTCAATTTTTTATGGCTCACTTGACGATCACAGATGCGGGGCTGTTGCGGTTTGTGAGCATCCTTATTCGTTCCTGGCTTTCAGTGCAATTTGCAATATTGCTCGTAGCTGTGACGCGTTTCCCAGATCTCATCCATGCACTTGAACACTTGAAGGTTCCTGCCATTCTCACCACCATAATTGCATTTCTCTATCGCTATCTATTTGTGCTGACAGATGAGGTCTTCCGTCTGTTACGGGCAAGGGAATCTCGTTCGGCGGCATCCGCAGGAAACAGGTCAGGTGGAGGCGTTTTGTGGCGCGCGAAGGTGGCTGGAAATATGGCGGGGCAACTTTTTTTGCGCAGCTATGAACGCAGTGACCGAATCTATAATGCAATGTTATCTCGCGGTTATTCAGGTCATCTCTATACATTGAATCCGCATGAAATGAAAACCAGTGATTATTATGTTACTGCGTTTGTCATCGTGGTTATTTTTATAGTTCAAATTCTTGGAAGGTTGTCATAATGCCAGTTACTCATGTGAAAAGTCATCTGCAAATGCCTGAGCGTGAAGGCGACGTATTGGTCGTGAAGGATCTACATTTTTCATACCCTGATGGACACGCAGCCTTGCATGGAGTATCTCTTAATTTATGTAGCGGTGATAAGGTAGCTTTGGTTGGGCCGAATGGCGCTGGCAAATCAACATTGATGTTGCATCTGAATGGAATTTTGGGCGGACATGGCGAAGTTGAGATTGCCGGCCAACGCCTCACGCATGATAACTTGCCATCTATTCGCGCAATGGTCGGACTTGTGTTCCAAAATCCAGATGACCAACTTTTCTCTCCTACAGTGTTTGAAGATGTAGCTTTCGGCCCACTTCACATGGGCTTGCCTGAAGCAGATGTTCGTGCACGTGTGGACGCCGCATTAGAAGCAGTGCGGATGTCATCATATCGTGATCGTTTATCGCATCACTTAAGCGTTGGCGAAAAGAAACGCATTGCGATCGCAACTGTGCTTTCGATGAATCCAAGCTTATTGATTTTGGATGAACCTTCAGCAGGCCTCGACCCACGCGCAAGAAGGACATTGATCAATTTGCTGCGTGAATTGCCGATCACCATGCTCGTCTCTACGCATGATATGAAACTGGTGCAGGAGTTATTTCCGCGCACCATTGTGATGGATGAGGGACGCGTAGTAGCTGATGGCTTGACCCAGGACATTTTGGAAGATGAAAAATTGTTGACCGCACATGGCCTTGAAAAGCCATAATTTACCTACCCGAACGTCCAGTTCAAAACAATCCCTTTCGGCGATACACTCCATGCACGCCTTCGCTATACTGGCTACAAGGAGATAACCAATGAGCAAAAATATTTTTACTGAACTTTCAGATGCAATGGCATCCGCGGCTGAGCAGGCAGGCAAGTTCACCGTATTGGTGGATGCGCGCCGCCGCTTTCCTGCCAGCGGGATTGCGTTTGCAAAAGATATGATCTTGACAGCTGACCATGTAGTGGATCGTGATGAAGATATAAAAGTACTTCTTGGTGATGGGACTGAAATCCCTGCTCGCCTCGTTGGCCGGGATACGGGAACTGATCTTGCTGTTTTGAAATTAGACTCCGCCTCGGCCACTCCCGCTGAAGTTGCAAAGACTCCTGCCCGCGTTGGACAATTCGTTTTGGCGATCGGCCGCCCTTCCAAAAAGGGGATTGAATCCAGCTTTGGAACGGTCAATGCAATTGGCGGGCCTGTCCGTACAGGGCGCGGTGGTATGTTAGAAAGCTTCATCAAAACGGATGTGGTTTCTTACCCAGGTTTCTCAGGCGGTCCGCTTATTAATGGAGAAGGTCAGGTTTTTGGTATCAACACCTCTGGTTTTGGTAGTGGCGGCGCAATTACCATCCCTGCTGATATAGCGTGGAAGGTTGCTGAAATCCTCGCCAAGCATGGCAAGATCAAACGTGGTTACCTCGGTATTCGAAGCCAAACAGTGAATATCCCCGAAGAATCACAAAAGCAATTGAAGCGAAAACAAGATACCGGTCTCCTGATCGTGGGCTTGGAAGCAGACAGCCCTGCAGGACAGGGTGGAATTATGGTGGGTGATATCCTTGCTGGTGTTGCGGGGGAATCTATTGAACATCACGATGAGTTATTCACACGCTTGAGCGGTGACGTAGTTGGCAAGTCCACTCCGCTGGATGTGCTACGCGGCGGTAAATTGGAAGTAATTAAAGTGGTTGTTGGAGAAAGATAATTGGTTCAAGTCACAATTGTTTCACCGAATCATGCTTTGCGGGTTGGCCTGCGTGAGATGTTAAATGGTCATTCCAATATATGTGTTGTAGGTGAGGCAGTTAACCTTGAGAGCATAAATGAAGAAGAGACCGAAGTAGTAGTACTTGCTTCGGTCTCTTCTGTTTCCTTGAGGGATGTAAAGAAAGATTATGCAATTTTATTTCTCACAGACCGAGTTGAGTCTGCTCGCTCTTTGATGAATTCAAAAATACGCACATGGGGCGTACTTTCTGCTGAAGCTACTCAGGATGAATTGGTAGCAGGAGTGCGGGCAGTGGGGGAAGGGCTTTGGGTCGGTGCACCAGGCTTGGTAGAGGGGTTGATGCGTCTGCCAAGGGCAGGTGAATCATCGGGGGAAGATTCTTTGATCGAGCCGCTTACTGCCAGGGAGAAGGAAGTCCTTCAATTAATGGCGCAGGGGTTGGCAAATAAACAGATCGCGCTTTCGCTTAGCATTAGCGAGCACACGGTAAAGTTTCATTTATCATCTTTGTATGCGAAGTTGGGGATATCAAGCCGCACCGAAGCAGTGCGGCGGGGAATTGAGTTGGGCTTGATCTCGCTATAATAAAAACAGACAGGTGCACCTGTCTGTTTTTATTATCGTTTCTTGTGGAACAAGAGCGGCAATGTTACGATGGCTACGATCACAATTCCCATTATAAGAATACCATCCGTTGAACCAATTATTGAGGTGTCAGCTGCTTGTGGGGTAGGGGTGGTTTGTTGGGAAAGTATAGCCGAACTTGCACCTTGTGCAGAAACAACTGGTTGATTGAAGTTTGGCAACACCAGCGCGAGCATGAGGGCAATGAAGAATAAAATGCTTACTATGAAGGTAAGGGTTCTTTTCATTTTCTTGATGGCACAATTGTATCATGTGTCGAATGTCTATAATTTAGCCCTTGTATGTACTTTTTTGCACTTTCATTGTATAATCCGCCGAGTTATTTGCTGGCGGGGTTCAGCAATTGATACTTATGGAGAATGTCATGGAATTTTTTCTGAAAATCATAAGTTTCATTCTCGTCCTGATGGGTTTCATCGGGACGGGTTTTATGTATTTCCGTGTCATGACGTTTGCCTCTCCATGTTTGTGTTCGGGCTTTACTATATTAAGTAAGTAATTCAGCCTTGCCGCCGTTGTTTTTTAAAACGGCGGCTTTGTGCTTAAGTCTATTTCAGGAGCATCCATGATCAAAAGAATATTTGACTGGCTGAAACAGCCTCTTGGTCTGATCGCAGTTGGAATTGCCGTGTTGGCGGTTTTCAGCCTTGCAGCGTACGGTCTTTACACGACCCAGCAAGCGCCTGCGCAGCCCGTTCAGTTTCCCCATCAGACGCATGTTGCCTTTGGCATTCAATGCTTGTACTGTCACCCGAGTGCAGCAAAAGGGCCGCAGGCAGGCATTCCTTCAGAAGCGAAATGCTGGGGTTGTCACAACCAGATCCAAAAGACGCTTGATAGCCAGGCACCTGACACCAAGGTTCCGCTTCTAAAGCCGTTGGTTGCATCGGTTAAGAGCCGTACACCTCTTCAATGGGTCCCAGTAGCCATTGTGCCGGACTTCGTTCAGTTCAATCATCGTGCGCATGTTGCTGCAGGAAAGAACTGTGAAGATTGTCATGGCGATATGACTAGAGTGACCATTGCTCAGAACCCACAGGTGATGAACATGGGTTGGTGTTTGAATTGTCACATTAAAACTGCAGGTGAAGATCAAGCAAAGCTTGTAAAACTCACCGACTGCGGCACGTGTCATTATTAACCGGGCGAAAGGAATCAATATGAGCGAACAATTTTCCCGGCGTGATTTTCTGAAACTGGCTGGTGTAGGCGCAGCGACTACAGCTGTTCTCACTGGTTGTGGGCCTGCCTCGCGTTATGTAAAGCGCGAGCCTTATATGCAGATGCCCGAGTACAACTATAACGGCCAGAGCACCTATTACGCCACAACATGCCGCGAATGTGCGGCAGGCTGCGGACTTATCGTCCGCACCAGCCAGGGACGCGCGATCAAGACCGAAGGTAATGCGAACAATCCGCTAAACCTCGGAAAGACTTGTGCTCGCGGCCAGGCAACCTTGCAGGGCTTATACAATCCTGACCGTGTCACTGATCCGCAAAAGCGCGGCTCGCGCGGAAGCGACGCCACACAGTCTATGGATTGGGAAGCTGCCATTCAAGTAGTAGCCGACGCCCTGAAGAACAACAAACCCGAAGAGATCGCCTTCTTAATGGGTATGGCTCCTGACCATCTCTTTGACCTCGTTTCTGACTTTGCAAACGCAACAGGCATGAACGCTCCTGTCCGCTTCGGCGCGTTGAGCATGTTCGAATCTCGCGCTACCTTGAGCAAAGCTACAGAGAATTTGTTTGGCCAAGCCAGCCTGCCTTTCTTTGATGTGGGTGGGGCGCAGGTGGTCTTCTCCTTCGGAGCGAACTTCCTCGAAACTTGGCTTTCTCCTGTTCCTTATACCCGCGGCTTTGCTGGCCTTCGCGAAGGCAAGACAAAATTACGCGGCAAATTTGTGCAGTTTGAATCACGCATGTCTCAGACTGGCGCCAAGGCTGATGAGTGGGTTCCGCTTCGCCCTGGGACCGAGGCTCTGGTTGCGCTTGCAATCGGCAAACTCGCCTCTGAGATTCGCGGCACAAATGGCAGCGCATTTGCAAATGTAGATCCGCTTGACGTTGCCTCGATATCTGGCGTAAAGCTTGAAACCCTCGAACACCTCGCTGAGATGTTTGCAGGTTCCAACGGCGTACTCGCTATCCCTGGCGGCGCAGCTCTTGGACAAAGCAATGGCCTTGCTGTTGCCGAAGCTGTCCTGGCATTGAACGCTATTTCTGATAATTTTGGCAAGCCCGGTGGCGTTTATCTCTCCGCTCTTGCTCCAAACCAGACTGAATACAATCGCCCTGCTTCTGCACAGGAAATGCAGGAATTTATTCAGAAGATGGTTGATGGCAAGTTCAAGGTTCTTTTCGTACACGGTGTCAACCCAGCCTTTGAATTGCCAGCCTCTCTTGGTTTTGGCGATGCAAGCAAAAATGTAGCTCAGATCATTTCCTTTGCTACATTCCCGGATGAAACAGCACTCGAAGCAGATTACGTCTTCCCTGACCACCACGGACTTGAATCATGGGGCTACCAGCGTGTAGCCACTGGCTCTGCTCAACCTGTTCTTTCTGGCGCGCAGCCCGTTGTTGCACCTTTCTACAATACCCGTGCTACTGCAGACGTGTTGATCTCTGCTGCCCAGTTAGCTGGCGGCGCTTTTGCTACAGCTCTTCCCTTCGCTGACGAAGTTGAATTCCTGCATAGCAAAGTGGCTTCCTTGATGAGCGAAGCTGACGGTTCCATTACCGGACCTGACCTGCCGACTTTTATGGCTTACTTCCAACAGCATGGCGGTTTCTGGAAGACCACTGATGGACGTGTGGCCCCCAGCGCTGGTGATGTTCTCAGCCGCAGCATTGCTGCAGAAGAAGCGAAATTTACTGGTGAAGGTGAGTTCTTCTTCGTGCCTTTCGTTTCACCGACGATGGCTGAAGCTGGCGCGAACAAACCCTGGTTACAGGAATTAGCCGACCCCACAACCACAGTCATGTGGAACACATGGGTTGAGATGAATCCTGTCACTGCTGAAGAACTTGGTATCGAGAACGATGATGTTGTGAAGATCGTGAGCGAAGCCGGGGAGTTGGAAGTGCCCGTTTATGTGTACCCAGCTATCCGCCCCGATACGATCGCAATGCCTTTTGGTCAGGGTCACACTGCTTATGGTAGATATGCTGCAAACCGCGGTGTCAATCCCTCTGATCTGCTTGGTCCAAACTTCAATGAAGCGGGTGACCTTGCTTTTGCTGGTATGAAAGTCAAAGTTGAGAAGACAGGTGCGAAGAAACCGTTGTCACGCCTTGAAAGTTTGATGGGCGTATACGGCATCGGTCTTGGCGAGGAGAAATAATTTATGGCGACTTTAGCTGATCTGAAAATTTCTGAAGTTAAATTGGCCGAGGAACAAACCGGCAAATGGGGCATGGTCATTGATCAGGACATTTGCACAGGCTGTCAGGCTTGTGTGGCTGCCTGCTCGATGGAAAACAATGTTTCCTTTGTAGGCGAAACTGATTCGGGGTATGGTCGTTCCATGCATTGGATCCGCATTGAGCGCTTCTGGGAGGGTGAATATCCTGAAGTGAAGATGACCGCTCAACAGCCTATGCTTTGCCAACAATGCGGCCATGCTACCTGTGAACCGGTTTGCCCTGCCTTTGCAACCGTTCACTCTCAGGCTGAACAGTTGAACTTGCAAGTGTACAACCGTTGCGTGGGTACACGTTATTGCGCGAACAACTGTCCGTACCAGGTTCGTTCCTTTAACTGGCGCGATTATGAGCGTCCCGAACCTTTGCCCAATCAGTTGAATCCGGATGTGACCGTCCGCCGCCGTGGTGTGATGGAAAAATGCACATTCTGCATCCAGCGCATTCACAAGGCTCAGGATAAGGCGAAATCAGAAGGCCGTGAAGTGGTGGATGGCGAATTTACCACTGCTTGCGCACAAGCTTGCCCTGCAAGTGCAATCACTTTTGGCCGTGTAGATGACCCCGAAAGCCTCGTTTCTCAATTGGCAAAACAGGGTCACGGCGTAAAACATCTTGAAGAGCTTGGCACGTTACCAAACGTGACCTACTTCAAGGGAGGGTAATTATGGCATACGAAAAGAAACAAGCGGAACATGCTCATGATGACCATCAGGGTCATTCCGCAGAGCATTTCCGCGAAAAACACTTGATGCTCGACCCGCTTCCACGCGGCAGAATGAACGAGATGGTGATGGAATCCATGATGGAAAAACCAACATGGAAGTATTGGGTTGTGCTCACGATTTTGGCAGCGATCGTTGCATATGGTCTTGTTTATTCATGGGCCAAAATGATTGCGGAAGGCCTTGGGATCGCTGGCGTCAACCGTCCGTCTTATTGGGGTATTTTCCTCGTCAACACCGTGTTCTGGATCGGTATCAGCCATGCTGGTACCTTCATTTCCGCGATTCTGCGCGTGTTCCGTGCGGAATTCCGCCGTCCATTCACCCGTGCAGCTGAGTTGATGACCACCTTTGGTTTGGTACAGGCTGGTTTCAGCGTGTTCATGCACATGGGTCGTGTATGGCTTTCCTACTGGCTCATGCCATACCCAAATCAGCGTATGTTATGGCCGAACCTGCATTCCCCGCTTACTTGGGATTTGCTCGCCATTACCACATACCTGCTGTCTTCTACTATGTATTTGTTCCTGCCTCTCATCCCTGATCTCGCCATGGCGCGTGAT
The DNA here is from genome assembly GCA_046328875.1 of Anaerolineales bacterium. GTDB lineage: Bacteria > Chloroflexota > Anaerolineae > Anaerolineales > Villigracilaceae > Villigracilis. Next base: position 592,493 of record JAXLVS010000001.1, read on the forward strand.
CGCTCCACTGGCTGGCGCAAGAACTTATACAAAGTTCTCTCTCTTGGCTTCCGTGGTACAGAAGGGGAGTGGACTCACCTACGCAATGCGATGAATATCTTCGCTTATGCCATCATTCCTGTCATGTTCTCAGTACACACCATCGTGTCTTGGGACTTTGCAGCCGCTACCCGCCCTGGCTGGTCTTCCACCATCTTTGGCCCGTACTTCATCGTCGGCGCGTTGCACTCTGGTATGGGCGCTGCTGTGGTGGTTCTTGCAGTTATCCGCGGCACAATGAAGAATATGAAATATTTCATTCGCGCAGAACATTTCGATGCGATCGGAAAACTTATGCTCATCATCTCGATGGCTTGGGCGTACTTCTTCTTCAATGACTACATGGTTCAATGGTACGGTGGCGATAAGTGGACGCAGCAACTTCTTCACTTCCATGAAGAAGGCCCCATGGGTTGGATGTGGTTTGGAATGCTCATATGTAATATTCTTATCCCATGGGCTATTCTCTGGAATTCAAAATGGCGCTCTACACCCTGGCTCGTTGGTACAGTCGGTATCATCATCAACGTGGGTATGTGGTTTGAACGTTACATTATTATTCCTGTATCCCTCAGCATCAACCGTATGCCTTTCACGTGGCGCCTTTACAAGCCAGGTGTAGAAATCCCGCTTGGTCTTGGCACGCTTGCTCTGTTCATCCTGCTCTATATGGTCGCTTCAAAGCTTATTCCTCTTATCCCCGTTTGGGAGGTACAGGAAGGTCAGATGGCGCATGAACTCAAGAAATTTGGACGCGAGACCGTAGTATCGGTCAGCGAATTGGAATAGGAGGATTGAAATGACCGAATCTAAAATTGTAGATTTGTTGGCGGTCTTTCCGGACCTCGAACCCGCCGCGAACGCGATTGAGCATCTTCGCTCAATCGGCGTCCACGATGACTGCATGAACATCATCTCTGGTGTTCCTGTTACTGAAGCCATGCTGGGGCGCCCTCATCAGTGGACTAACGTTCCGCGAATTGCAATGGGCGGGTCCATCCTGGGTTTTAGCGCGGGTTTCTTCCTCGCCTACATCACCCCGTATTTGTACCCTTATCCGATACGGGTAAGTACTCAGGCTTTTATTCCTGGTCCTCCCACTGTGGTCATCTTGTTTGAATTGACCATGCTTGGCATGCTTCTCTCCACCTTCCTAGGCGTGTTTCTCGATAGCTTTTTCCCGAATTATCGCCCAATGAAGTATGTGCCTGAAGTCAGTGACGGCAAGATTGCCATTCTCATTGAATGTTCACACATTGAAGAACAGAAAGTTACAGACGCTTTGAAGAAAATGGGCGCTGAATCCGTAAAACCAGCGGAGGCGCAACACCTATGAGACTCTTTAAACAACTACTCGGAGTATTTGCCGTACTCGCTGTGCTTGCCGGCGTGTTAATGATCTTCGCCTTTGATGTAATCAAAATCGACTGGGTCGTTTTCATGGAGATACAACCTTCCTACGGCACACAGGAACAACCTCTACCTGTCGCCGCACAATCCATCCCTGTGGAAGGTGCTGCTTACATTCCTGGCGAAGGCGCACCAGTCAATCCCGTCCCTGCAGATGAAACATCCATTTCACGTGGAGCAGAACTGTATGCTATCCACTGCAAAATGTGTCATGGCGATGCAGGTCAGGGAAACGGAACGATTTCCGCCTTCCTCGTCAAGAAAAAGCCCGCCAACCTCACCAGTGAACTGGTTCAGAGCAAATCGGATGGGAGCCTATTCCTGACCATTACCAATGGTATCTTCAACCCGAACAACTCACTCTTCCCTGATGTTGAATTCTCCGGGCAAATGCCGCCTCTGAACGAAAACCTTACCGTGCGCGAGCGTTGGGATGTGGTGAACTTCCTCCGCACGCTCAAACCGGCTGACGCACAATAGGGAGGGAGCAACCAATGAAAGACGATGTAAAAAAGTATATCTATGGAGCAGTGATCGTTTTTGTGGTCGGTGTTCTAGTATGGGTTGGCTTTATCTACACTAATGCCTGTGGCTTCACCCTGTCCTGTAATCGTGGCACATTGCCTGTCGAGCGTACATCCGTCCCGACATTGCTTCCTGCAACTTTGCCTGCTGTAGGGAACGTCACCAGCGGCGAAGTTGTGACAGATAAATGTCTCGTCGCTGCAGCAGATTTGATGGGCGCATGGGTTAACGCAGGCTCTTCCGAGACGGACCCCTTCCAGTTTGTTGATGCAAACGGACAGAATTGTGAATCGACCTTTGCAGATGTAAAGCCTCTCTTTATTGAATCCAATATTTGGTATTCTGGTTCCATGTCATGTGTTGCCTGCCACGGCACAGATTTGACTACTGCATCCGCACAATTGGATTTGAGCAACTTCGCTGGAATAACAGCCGGCTCACGCCGCGCTGATGCAGAATCCAAAGGAACAGACATTTTCGGCGCTGGCAAATGGGATTCATCCCTGCTGTTTGAATTTATTTCAGCCAGCAAGGCCGATATCCCAGGCCATAACAACATTGTTTCCAGCCGATTGGTCTATGCTGGCTCTCCGCTCCCCGTTTCAGACGCCACGGCAACTCCGTCACCTGTAGTGGAAGCGACAGTAACTGCAACTCCGTAATTCAGAATAAAGATAAAAAGACCTGATCCATGTGATCAGGTCTTTTTTGTTTCATACACCCTGAGGGAAATTACTCTGCGGAGAGGGCAGGGTTCGAATGTCATCTCCCCAATGGAGGCCTGCGAACCTAAAATAAAAACACCCCTCAAGAGAGGGGTGTTTCTGAGCGGAGAGGGCGGGATTCGAACCCGCGAACCTTTGTGGGTTACACGCTTTCCAAGCGTGCGCGCTAAGCCAGACTACGCGACCTCTCCAATTTCAGGCTGGCGAATTATACCACTTGTTTTTTATATGACAATATCATCCTTTGACCTCTATATGCTGGGTGTGACGATGATTTTTCTCGATATTGATGATCGCAGGGATAAAGAAAGCGCTTATTCCGATTACCAAATTCATAATGCCCGCAATCCAATACCAGGTTTGGTAACTTGTTGCATCCGTGATTGGGCCAGCCACAAGAAGACTGAGAGGCATCATTGCCTGCGCCACGCTGCTAACTAAAGACATGACTCGTCCTTGCATATTTGGTTCAATTAGCGATTGGAAAAGTGCCTGAATAGGACCATTCGCCATTGGAAGCATAAAACCAATCATAAACATGGAAGCGATCATGATCCAGAACTTGTCTGCAGGGGCAATCGCTATGGCAAGGATCGCCACACTGAACGAAATGATTCCCGAAATAGAAGTGAGTATCTTATTCTTGAACCCGCCCCAAATGCTCAGAGTAATACCGCCTGCGATCATGCCAATACCAAAGAATGAATCTAGGCTGCCAAGCTCCAATGCACCTTTGCCAAAATAACGGGTCACGAGCAGTGGAGTCAATGCACTGGTGGGAGCGAGTAGGAAGTTCAACATGGTTGCCATTAAACCTAGCATCAATAGACCAGGCCACGAAACCATATACTTGACCCCTGCGCCCATATCTTGCATAAAACTTTTCTTTGGCGCGGACTCGTGCTGTTCTTCCTGCCTTGGCTGTGGAATGGAATAGAAGAGTAGGGGGGTGATCGCCATTGCAGCAGTGACAACGTCGATCATCAGCATATTTTGAGTTGCCATCACCGCCACGAGCAATGCGCCTATAGGTGGAGCCACAATGCTCACCAGTCCCTGCATGGTTTGGTTTGCTCCTGCTACACGCGAAAGCTGTTCTTTCGGTACCATCAGCGAAGTAGATGACGCCATCGCTGGGTAGTGGAAAGCACCTCCCGCAGAACGGACCGCCGAAATTAAATAGATGTGCCACAATTCCACTTTGCTAGACCAGAACAAATACGCGAGAAGAAGCGTAAAGAGCGCAATCGTCGCATCCGAAAAGATCATAATCAGACGTCGATTGCCGCGATCTACAACCGTCCCTGCAATTGGACCTAACAAAACCTGTGGCAGCATTCCAAACATCGAAGCCGTTGCCAGTACAGTTGCGGACCCTGTCTTTTGAGTGAGATACCAGATCAACGCAAACTGCACTAGCGACGAACCAAACAGCGAGAACGCTTGACCCGTAAAGATCGTAAAGAACCGAACCGCCCAATTTTTTGGCAAAGTTTCTTCTATCATTTTATTTTTCCTGACTTTGTCAACGCAGCTTTTACAATATCGCTTGCCTGAAAAATCCCATACACCTTGATCGACTCAACCACCTCGTCTGCCAGCGCTACAGGCACATCGCTGGAGATGTTGTATACTCCCACCACGCTGATCTTTATCTTTTCACCCTTCGCTTTGTAGCGCTCAAAATCAGCCAGGTTGTGGTTGAACGCACCCACGCCGTATGAGTGACGCGTAATAGATTGCTGCACCTCACTAGTATGCTTATCCAACTGTGCGCGAATTGCCGAGCGAATGAAGTCTGTGCGGTTGGAGTAGTGGCCTTGCTCAACCAGAAGATCGATCTTTCCAAGGTCCACGGCGCCTAAATTGATTGTGATTTTCTCAGTATCTGCCATTTTTACCATCTCCTTACCATCTGCATGGATGGTATTTTATGTAGATTAATGGAATCTGTCAAGATTAAAACCATCCACATGGATGGTAAAACCGCCTCTTTTTTCACCGAAATTTGCTCAAACATCCCAAAAATTTCCTCACTGAGATATTTTCCTGCTCAAAAAATAAGGAGTCTCATGCAAGCCTTCATCGCCGAACCAAAACGAATCCCCTTTTTTCTGAAAATTGGTATTTGGTATTCTGAGCATGTCACTAGCAAGACCATGCTTCCTGCACGCCTCTTATCATGGTATCCCAAAGCCGCCATTGGATCTGGCGTTATGGAAGCCCTTGTAGCTCATGAAGATGGCGAAATGGATAAACGCATCTTGCAGCTTATTCGCATGACCGCCTCTTATGCTGTAGCCTGTCCATTTTGCATTGACATGAACTCTCACGAACATCGCCAACACGGCATCACAGACGAAGAAGCTGCATCCCTGCGTGGAGATTATGAAAGCATAAGCACCTTTTCTGAACGTGAAAAACTAGCTATAACATATACACGTGTTATCTCACAAACTCCGTTGAAATTTCACCCTCACCTGGTAGATAAAGTAAAAGCCGCTTTCACCGAACGTGAGTTCGTCATCCTTGCCAGCACCGCCGCACAGGTCAACTATTGGGCGAGGTTGATTCAGGCGCTGGGAATACCCCCCGTTAATTTTAACGAGTAGATTTAAATAATCATCCCATCTGAAAAGTTATTTTCAGATGGGATGATTAAAATGATTTTACAGGAATAGTTTAGCCAGGAATTTTACAAACACAAGAACAGGAGGATGCATTCCAGCCACAGTAAACATCTTGGTTACAAGCTGAGATGTCAGCGCTTGTAGCCTGACACCCAGATGGGCCAGATGGTAAGGGTTGTTGTTCGTTTACTGGAATAAGGGATTCGCAAATGCCAGGTTCATTTCCAGTAGGTTGGAACCCAACTGCCATTCGACAAGAATTGTCAATTTCGAATACTTCTTTAATGGGGTAGTAATTTTGAAGTCCCTTATCTGCTGCACCTGCCTGTTCATGAGTGAAATGATCGTTGAGATCAAACAAAGCTGGATTTAGCAAGGATGTACCCGCCCACATATTGATGAGGTATTTTTGTGGATTGCCCACCACAGATTTTTTTATTGAGATTTCAACCATATTTGGGTCATTTGATGATATGCGTACCCAAGCAGAATCGGAGTCGTCACCCTTTCCTTGATCGAAGACAAGAGTTTCAAACCCATCTCCATTAACTTGAGCTTTATCAGTGAGCGTAGGTAGCTGACCGCCAACATCATTATTTGTATCTCCATAAACTTGTACACCATTAACTGTCCATTCAGTGGATGTGGGTTTTATCGCAATGATAAGCCAGTCGCCTTTTCCGTCCAAATCAGTATCCAGTTCAACTGCATATTGGGCGGCCGAAGAGCTGTCGTTATTCAATCCTTTGAGGAGCATACCGCCATAGATCCAGGTGTCATCTTGCGAAACTTGAGTATTCACTATGTCCAGCTGGGAGAAGTAAACATCCATGGTGTTAGCGTTGAATGGACGTTCGAAGCGTCCATAAGTAAAACGATCTCCCCCAACAGCAGTTTGGTTTTCAATACTAGTGGAAGAGTCGAAATCGCCAGCTTGTCCACTGTGTTGATCAGGCAGACTCACGGGGATGATTTGATGTTGAATAGTGACAACTGCAACTTCAGTTGGAGGGCGAGTACTTTCTTGCGTGGCTTCCTGGGAAATTTCCTGGGCGACTTCAGTTGCGGGAACTTCAGTAACCTCAGCTGCTGATGGGAGCCCGCAAGCCAGTATCGTGATCATAAGGCTTAGTGTGAAAAAGATGGTTTTTACATTCTTGAAATACATGATTTCTCCTTGAAATTTATAAACATAAGATACTGCTATCTTACCTATTGACATATATAATAGTAATGAGAAGAAAGTCCTTACAGGACTAATGGTTGATTAAAGCAAAAGGTCATCGAAAATATTTTCGATGACCTTTTTGAAAAGCTGTAGCTTTTTATTTGCTTATATCATTGACGTAATCCACCGCACCAGAACATGCACCAGTAAGATATGGTGAAACATTTTCCCAAGTTAGTTCAAGACTTCTTGCTTGGGCATTTGTAATAGCTTCTGCAAGACAGCCGCCACCGGCATTATAGTTCACCAGTGTGAACTTCCATAAATCTTCGTAGGTTGCGGCAACACCTGGAGTTTTGCCCGTGTAGTTGTAGACGACTTGTCCTGCCTGTTCGCAATTGGCGATCATGGTATGGGCAAAGACACTGACTGAGAAATCTGCCTGTGTGAGATCCAGTCCAAGCGGGCAATCTGCACAAGAGGCATTCACACTGCTTACTAAAGCGCCTCGCAAGATGGCCTGCTCATCTGGTTCCAGATTCATATATCCTACACCACAAACATCGGCATCCATCACGAGTGGGCAGAATTGATTGTAGAAGGAATGATTCCAGAAAAGGGTGGTGTCTGCGCCATTCTCTGTAAGCTGACCAAGCCCCGTATCCCCAACTTCCTGAAAAATGCCCGGCCAGAACTGACTTTCACGCGCGAAAAGATTTTTTATTAAACGAGCTGGCACTCCTGTTTCTTTTGCCGTGGTTAATATTAATTCGTCGAATTGGTTTTGCCATTCTTTTACAGCATCTCGTGATTTTTCCATGCCACATTGATTAACTACATTGCCTGGAGTCAGCCCGCCATCGGGGCAGGAGCTTGCATCTACGGCACCTTGCAGGATGAGATTTGCGGCAAGATAGGTGTAAGGAATATCGCTGGTAAGTTCTTCGCTTTGCGTGGGCGTGGATAGCCATTCAGGAGCGCCACCAACAGGTGGAAAGACGTCCCAAGAGTCAGAACAGGTGGCTACGGCATTTCCTTGCCATTGGGGGGAGAGTACATCTACATACCAATAAAGCTGATCTGGGTCACCTTCATCTACCTGCTGCACGCGGACTTGGGCTTTGAATACTGGACTGCTATCTCCATAGCTTGAATAAGACCAGAATTCCACAGTAACACCGTCTTCGTCAGTTTCAGGAATACGGAATTTACAAACGTCGGTACCTTCACAATAGAAGGACTGACCGTCGTATTTTCCTTCTACTCGAGTGATGGTTTCGTTGGGGAGAGGTTCCTGCCCAGTAATAACAAGAGTAGGCTTGGTTTCACATATATTAGTGGAGGTGCTGAGGACGGGTTCGCAGTCTTCAAGAGATATCCATGCACTGGCAGGAGCAAGCATCATGGATATTTCTTTTTCTTTTTTCTCGCTGTCGATCAATACAGCGTAATATCCCACACAGGTTTTGTATTCACGAATGACACAGGGAGGTTGGGTTATCCATGTTTTATAGATAGTTTGCCCGCAATCTCTGTAGACTTCTTCAGGGAGCGGCATGCCTTCGTGGTCGATAATGACTGAACAGGCGAGTTCTTTTCTCCTCCAAGTCAGCAGGTTCCATTCGTAGGCGGTGTAATCTACGGCGATGATGGAGAAGCGGTCTGGGCCAGGTGGGGGATTGGGGTCAGGAGCAGGCGCGAGATTAGGCGTGAACGCCATGTTCGAGATGGCGATCATGATCGAGATGAGTCCAATTTTCCAGTGGCGTCTCTGCATCGGAATCAAAAGAGTCCGCCTGAATTATAAGCGGACTCTTTTGTAAATATCATTTCTTTTTTGTTTGTTCAGCCTCAAGGGACTTTAGGGTTTCGAGGTCTTGGTTGAGGTTTTTGTTGCGAATATAAACGCTGAGGACATACAGGCCCATGGTGATGAAGGTGATTGCATAGCCTGCGATCATGTAGCCTGAGGTATCGGGCATGGTTTCCATTTTATACTCCAATTACATTGAGACGTTGAGTTTGAGCTGTTCGACTTTTTCTTGCAAGCCGCCAAGGCGGATGCGATGCCACATCAGGTCAATAAAGACGACGGTGAAGGCAAAAAGAGCAAAGAAAAAGGCGGTGCGCATATCGGCGGTCATGTCAAAGCCGCCTTGAGCTGCGGCGCTTTGGTTGCCAATGACGACAGGGTGAATGGTGCGGAAGAGGCGGATGACCATGAATGTGATGGGGGCGCTGAGCCCCCCAAGCAGGGCATAGACTGCACCGAAACGAGCGCGCTTGTCGGGGTCTTCGATACCCTGGCGGAGCATGAAGTAGGCGATGTAGATCAATTCTGTGACAGCAGCGGTGGTGAGGCGGGGATCCCATGTCCACCAGGTATTCCAGGCGGGGCGGGCCCAAATAGAGCCGAGAACGATGGTGATGAAGAAGAACATAGTGCTGACTTCAACTGACGCGACTTCAAAGCGATCCCATCTCATATCTTTTGTGATGAGATAGGCAATGCCGGTGGCGGCAGCCACAACGAAGCCGACGAGGCCGACCCAGGCGGTGCCGATGTGGAAATAGAAGACGCGTTGTACATCTCCCATGACGGCTTCCGTGGGGGCAAAGAAGAGGGCGAGGTAGGCTGCAATGCCGAGAACAATGATCGAAACAATATCCAGAATTGTGAGTGCAATTGGTTTGGATTGCATTAGACGAACTCCTTTTTAATTTTACGATTTACGATTGCTAGTTTGTAAATTAAATCTCATTTGATATAAAGTTTGCTGAGAATGTGTTTCTTTGATTAGTAGATTTTTGAAGGTTTTTATTCTTCAACTACGAAATCAAATACCATGAATGCGACGGCGATGAAAATAACATCATATACGATGAGCAGATTGAGCGGGGTGAGGATTTCAGCGAAGGTTGCATTATTTAATAACCCGCCGCTAGCCTTGACGGATGCGAGCAATACGGGAACTGCTACAGGAAAAAGCAGGATGGGGAGCAGGACGTCTCGTGTGCGGGTTTGAACGGACATGGCGGAGAGCAGGGTGCCAACAGAGATGTACCCAATGGATCCGAGCAAAATGACGCCAAGGAAACTTAGCTGAAAAATGCGGACTTCATTGTAGAGCAATGCATACAGCGGAAGGACAATTGCTTCCACAATGAGCATGAAAGCCAGGTTGCTTATAGCTTTGCCGAAGAATATGGCTGCGCGGTCAACAGGGGCGAGCAGGAGGCCGTCCATGCAGCCACGGTCTTTTTCTACAGCCATGGAGCGGTTGAGGCCAAGCGTGCCAGCGAAGGCAAATGTGGTCCACAAGACACCTGCCGTGACAGATTGGCGGACTTTAATGTCTAACTCCAAAGCGAAGTTGAAGATGAGAATGACCAACATGGAGAAGACCAGCATGGCGGAGAGCAGCTCGCGAGAGCGAAACTCTGCTGAGAGGTCTTTTTGAACAATGGCCATGGTGGCTTTGAAAAAAGATGGACGATATTCCATGCTTTGCTTTTGGATCGTTGAGGTTTTAGTTGTGTCAGTCATGGATTAATCCGCCAGTGCTTGTTTGTAGAATGCGAGCAAATTCGTTTTTTGCACATCTTTTTGAGTTGCAGATGCTGCGATCACTCCCCGTGAGAGGATGTCGAAGCGGGTGGCAAGATCTTCAGCGCGGGCAAGGTCATGTGAGGTCATTACTACTGTACGGCCTTTCGCAGCAACAGATCGCAGGACTTCATCCAACATTTCGGAAGCATCCTGGTCGAGTCCCGTGTAGGGTTCGTCAAACAACATCACTTCCGGGTCATGGATGACCGCTCTGCCGATGGCGAGGCGCTGTTGCATTCCACGTGAAAAGGTGCGGACGAGATCCTTGCGACGATTTTCAAGGCCGACCATTCCCAATACTTCGGTAATGCGCGGACCAAAATTCGTAATTCCATACATGCGGGCATAGAATTCCAAATTCTCTTCAGCGGTCAGGTCTGGGTAAAGTAAGGGCATGTGCGAGACCACACCCAGCTTGGCGCGGACTTGGGCAGATTCATTCGGGAGGGAGTAGCCTGCCACTTTTACACTTCCCATAGACGGGCGGGAGAGAGAGGCGAGGATTCGTAAGAAGGTGGTTTTGCCTGCTCCATTTGGCCCAAGCAATGCCACGAACTCACCAGGCTTCACAGAAAAGTCCACTCCGCGTAGGATGGTTTTTAGTCCAAAACGTTTGACGAGTTTCTTGGTTTCTATCATTTATAAATCCCGTGATTCATGAAACGTGATGCGTGAACAATTCACGCATCACGTTTTTCGTTTTACGACTTTCTCTTCAACGCGTTTTTCAGTTCTTCGCGTCGTTCTTTGTAGGCTTGGTCAGAGAGTTTTCCTGCGCGATGTAGATCATCAATGGCGATGATGGCATCCATAATCGATTCGGAGTCTTCGAATTCATCATCCTCTTCTTCGGTATCTTCCTCTTTTTTGTTGCTGTCGCGCATATACATCCATACGCCAGCGAGAATGAGTACAAGTCCGAGGGCGCCAACACCGATCAACAGGTTCTTGTTTTGGGTCAGGTCAGGAGAGACCGAAACATCTTTTGGCTTGCCTGTTAAGGTGAAGGCAAGAGTGTCTCCTGCATTGATGCTGCCTGTGGAATAAGATTGGAAGTTGGTGCTGTTTCCATCAGGGCCTTGCATAGGGATCAGACCGTCATTGGTTAATTTGTCACCCTTAACTGTTACGCCTTCAGGTACAAATATCTGCCCTGATGTAGCAGGGAGAACAAAGACTTGGCTGAACTCGGTTTTATCATTGCGCGGCAGGCTTGTAAAAGCAACGAGGTCATAGGTTTGTTCACTGGGTTGAAGGAAGAAACCTTTTCCATCTGCTGTGCCGATGATCGGCGCGCTGTCTTGAGTAATTTGGAAGCCAAGGTCCGTAGTGTTTGCAGGAGCCTTGATGAAAGGAATGGATTGTCCATCGCTCTCAAGCATTACCTTGATATTCTTATCACCAGAGTTGCGCATGGAATAGACCACAAAGACGCCTATGCTATCGGTGCTTGTAAAGTCAAAATGCACAATGACGTTATCCAACACAAGGTCGGTTGTTTCGGTGGTTGTGGCATAAACGGTGATGTTCGGCAGTGTTAGTTCGGTTGTGTTGGCTGGTGCAACCACAAAATCAGATTGGTAGCTCAACCCATCCACTTCCATCTGAGCCAGATAGATTTGTGATTCAAGAATTTCAATGTTTTCGAAGGAATAAGTTCCATCTGTATTGATGGTTGTATCAAAGGTTGAAATTTCCTGCGGCCCAGCATTGGGATCACTGCCATGATCGTAGATATGCAATGTGACAACTTGGCTGGCAGGCAGATCGACACCACTGCGATTTTCAACCTGACCACTGATCTTTCCAGCGCTGACGGCTGTAGGCTGAACTGTCGCTTCTGGCGTGATCAGGGCTTGGGCTGTGGCATCGAGTGGCGTTGCTTCCGCTGACGGAGTTCCCGAATCTGTTGCAGCGGCGGCAGGTGTTGCAGTAGCAGCTTCCGCTACGGACGCGGAAGGAGGCGCAAAAGTCAATGTGCGGATGTAGGCTGCAACGGCATACACTTCGTCATCACTTAGGGTGCTTCCAAAGGCGGGGATATCGCTTGAGCCGCCTTTGATCATCTTTACAAGTTGATCTTCCGAAAGTGCCGACATCATTTCTTGGTTGCTGAAAACCTTGGCGCAGTCGGCGCAGCCTTTTTCAAACAGGGATTTGCCTGTTTCAATTTGGTCTGCAGTGGTGTGCAGGGTGAGCGCGTAGGAAATCACATCCCAGCGATCTTGTTCGCTCAAGCTAAGGAAAGGCGGCATGAAGCGGTCGAGGTTGCCTTGTGAGACCATCGTGAACCAAGCGGCTGGAGAGGCCTTGCGTGCGGTTTCTGGCAGAGCGAAAGCAGGAACGGTGACGGGAAGGTCCTTGCCGTCTGAACCATCGCCAAGGCCAGTGGTGCCGTGGCAGGGAGCACATTTTTCCGCGAAGATGGCGGCGCCGTTTTCAAGGTCTGGTGCGCTGGAGGGATACAGCGGGCCAAGCGTGGGGGCTGGGGTAGGGGGAACGTATCCAGGCGGGGGGGTGACATCTGCCGCGAGCCTGAAGTTACATGCAGCGAGAAGAAAAGAAGTTATTGCTAAAATCAAAAGATAACGTAGTTTCATAAGTTCCTCAATAGTAGCTTTTAGCAGGTAGCTAACAGCCAGGTGTTGATCGCTGAAAGCTAATTTACTTCAAAGCTTTCCCGCAAGATGGGCAGAATTTATCAGTAACCAAAACAGGTTTGCCGCATTTGGGGCAGAAACCTGCGGATTTGCTTTTGTGTTCCTTGCGCCGTGCCGAGATCATCGATTCAAGGTCATCGTCACTGATCTGCGATTCCGCTTCAGATGAGTCGGCGCGTTTTGCGGCGGCGGCTTTTTCGATGCGTTTCTCCACGTTGCTGGCAGAAGCTGAAACGGGAGCAATTTCATCAAGCTTGCGCAGAATATCTGAGCCTTTTTGCAGGAGCATGGCTCGTTGTTCTGGGTAATCTTCTGCGGGGATCTTGCCGAGTTTGAAATCGAAATCAAGTTCCTGCAAAGAGTTGATCACACGGTCGCGTTCCGCTTTCAACGAAGAAATTTCATGTGATTCACTGGTGCGCGTGCGTCGTCCACGTGAGGTGAATGGTGCATATAAATAGATGCCGACTACTACAAGTACAGCGAGGACTAGAAAGAGTGAGCCTAATTCCATGTATTCCGCCTTAAGGATTTTTTTGTGCCACGATGGATTTTATTTCATCAACTGACGTGAAAGGCCCGATCTTTACGTAATACAGGACGCCATCCTGGTCTATGAAATAAGTTTCAGGAACGCCGCTGATGCGGAACATTTGGGATATCTTCGTCCCCATATCAGGACCGTTGGAAAAGGTGATCCCAAATTTTTTCAAATAGGCACGAGCTTCGGGCTCTGTGTCCACATAATCTGCACCAAGGAAGACAACTTCTCCGCCGTCTTCGTAAAATTTCCATGCTTCTTCAAGTTCGGCTGCTTCCTGTTCACAAGGTTTGCACCATGAAGCCCAAAAATTGAGCACCACAACCTTGCCTTGAAAATCGGAAAGCTTTACTTCACTTTTTCCTGCATATTCATAATCGCTGAATAATGGCAATGAAAAATCAGGGATCTTATCGCCCGGCTGGACATTTCCCTGCTGGCGTTTGCTGAGGATGACACCTACCAGCACCAGCAATGCAACAAGAAAAACCCAAATAACAATTTGCGCCCAAAGCGGCACGCCGCGTTTCTGTGGGATGGTTTCAGTCATGACATTCTCCGTGATGAAGTAGGAGTGACCCGCAAGGTTTAACCAAATCCTTTGAAAAACCGTGACGGGTCACCCTTACAGTTATTTTCTTTTCTTCAGTTCTTCTTCGAGTCGTGCAACGTAGTCATCTTTGGCAGGAGATGACGCTTCGCTTTCGCTTCTTTCCACGCTCACAGCGGATGTTGTTGCTGAGGCTTTTGTCCACTCCCTGAAAGAGCGGAAGAGGAAGAAAGCTCCCAAGAGGATGATGATTGGCGGAAGGATGTACACAAGCCAGTTCAAGCCTGTGCGAGGCGGCTCAGACAATACACGAGCACCGTAATTAGCAACAAAATAATCCTTGATCTGTTGTTCTGTCATACCTTCAGAAAGCTGTGTGCGGATCAGTTCTCGCCACTGGCGGCACGCTTCCGTTGGGCATACATCCAGCGGAGTGTTTTCGCAGACAGGGCAATATAACTGTTTCGCAACGGCATTCACTTCATCATCTGTGGGAACATCGTCTTGTGCAAAGGCGACGATGGTAAATAAACCCGTCAGCAGCAATGCTAGTGTGAGTATTTGTAAGGCTTTTTTCATGTCTTCTCCAGAAGTTTGAAGGCCCAGGTTTTTGACCTTCAACTTTTGACTTTTCTAATCTGCTGCGCTGGGCTGGCGGTTGTTGCGTGTTACGCTTCGGCGAGCGGTTTCTTCTACAGGATCATTATCAGGCCAGGCGGCAAAGATCACGCCAACCAAAAAGACCAGACTTCCGATCCAAAGCCAGTTTACTAATGGGTTTACAAATATCTTGAATGTTGCCCCAGCGCTTGAAACGGGCTGCCAATCCACAAGCAGGACGTAGAGATCGTCACGCAGTGTGGAGCGTTGGCCAGGGATGGTCATGTTTTGCTGGGAGTCGAAGTAATAGTCAATGCGTGGGTTGAGTTCACCGAGGTAAATCCCATTCTCGTACACATCTACTACGGCGCGGGTGTGATTCACACCTTCACCAGCGCTATCCCAAGAGGCAAGTTCGCGGTATTTGACGGTGTAATTGGCAATATTCAGTGATTCACCAGAAGCCAAATTACCTTGAGTTTGAGTCTGGAAGATCTCAATGCCCAGGATGCCGATGGCCATCAGCGCCATGCTGATGTGGATGATATAGCCACCGTAACGGCGGCGATTGCGTCCCATTAAACGTGAGAGCGCAACGAAGAAATTCTCACCTTGTGTTTTCTGACGTGCACGAGCTCCGCGCCAAAATTCATGTGTTGTGGCAAAGAGTGCCAACGCAACCAGGAAGAAACCAACCAAGGCAGGAATACTCTTTGTGTAGGTGAAGAACAATGCAACGACCACTACGAAAGCGGCCAAAGCAGATTTCCAAATCGCACGGCCAAGGGTCTGCACGGTGGAATGTCCCCAAGCAGAGAGCGGGGCAACTGCCATTAAGAAGAGCAGACCTGAGAAGAGCGGGGCGGTGGCACGTTCATAGAATGGCGGGCCGACGGTCACTTTTTGGCCTGTGAACAGTTCTGAAACGAGTGGGAAGATCACACCCCAGAAACATACAACAAGAACGCTGATGAACAACAAGTTATTGAGAAGGAATAGCGCCTCGCGCGAAAGCATGGATTTCATCTCTGTTTCGCTGCGCAGGATGGGCCAGCGCCAGATCACCAATGCCACAGATGCGAACAATGTCAGAGCGACGAAGCCCATAAAGAAGGGACCAATTGGGCTGTTTGCAAACGCATGAACAGAGGAGAGCACGCCAGAACGAGTCAGGAATGTTCCGAAGATCACGAGCGCGTAGGTCAAAATGATGAGGATCATGTTCCAGTGTTTGAGCAAACCACGCTTTTCCTGGATCATGACAGAATGCAAGAATGCGGTACCTGTCAACCAAGGCATGAAGGCCGCGATCTCAACGGGGTCCCAGCCCCAATAGCCGCCCCAGCCTAATACATCGTATGCCCAACGTCCGCCAAGCACGAGACCAAAGGAAAGGAACAGCCATGCCCATAAAGCCCAGCGGCGGGTAATGCGGATCCATCGATCATCGGTGCGGCCTGTGATAAGCGCGGCCATGGCGAAGGCGTAGGGGATCACGAAAGAGACGAAGCCAAGATATAGCATGGGCGGATGTATGACCATGCCCGGGTGGCGCAGAAGCGGATTTAATCCCTGCCCATCTTGTGGTGTAAATAATGTCGCACCAGCTGCGGGAGCGAACATACTGGGGGCTACGTTTCCGTTTACCTGCCAATAGCGCGCAAAGGGATTTTCAAAAAAGACCGTCATGGAAAGGAAGAATGTGAGCGTGACTGCCGAAACCAGAATTACCCACGGCAAAAATTCAATATCACGATCCCATTTTCGCAAGGTAACAGCCGATGTGAATACAGCCAATAACCAAGACCAAAATACGAGGGAACCAGCTTGTCCGCCCCACCAGGCTGTGATCTTAAGATAGGTGGGCATACTACGGCTGGTCACTTCGTAAACGAAGGCCACCTCGTAGTGATTGTTCACCAGTAAATAGATCAATGTTCCAGCAGCGATTGAAATAAGCGGAAACGTAAGCAGCATGGCGCGCCGCCCGCTTTCCACCATTGCAGCAGATTTATTCAACGCCCCATTGACCGCCGCAGTACCACTATAAATTGCGACCACTAAACTTACCACTAAAACGCCAAATCCAAATTCAGCAAGCATAGGAAGTTCCTTATTTCTCCCCTTTCCTTTGGGAGAGGGGGTGAGGGGAAATAAAACCTGACAGGCAATTACCTATCAGGTTGTTTGATTAGTTATTGGAGGCCTGTTCCGGTACCGCTTCTTCGTAGCGTGTAGGACATTTGAGCAATAGTTCATCGGCATAGAAAACACCATCTTCGCCAAGTTTGCCCGTCATAATGGCCTGAGCTTCGCCTCGCAACAGATCTGGCTTGGGGCCAACATACACAACCGAAATCTTTTGACGCGACGGGTCAATAACCGCCTGATGAAGTACCTCAGCCAAACCGCCTTGGGCTTCAATTTCCTTATTATCACCAGAAACGTGCGCAACTTCAAAAGTGAGGGTCAACGTATCCGCATCATATTGGATCGTATCACCGAGAACAGCACCTGAAAGACGCAGGCTCTTGCCGACCGCAGCCGAGCCATCTGCCTTAAGTTCATTCACAGTCATAAAATATTCGGCGCTGGCTTGGGTTGATGATGCGATCAAATAGACCACTGCGGCCAGGATGAACGCTCCACCAAGAAAGAATTTATTGATCTTCATGTCTTCCTCCAAAAATTGTGTCAACAGTACTCTAGGGTACAAAGTGCGAAATATTACAAACAATATCCATTTTACATGAGGACATTAAATCCCCCTTAGTTTTAAGGGTGGATGTATGTCATAAAAACATCCTGACTTTATCCTATTTATCGTGATAATTGGCAAACTGGTCAAAACCAGTTTTAGTAACCCATAAAACGCGAATTTGGTTTGATGTTATAGTAGGCAAAACTTACGGAGATCATCCATGCAGAAACGCGTTATCATAGTCATCCTTATATTACTTTTGATCGGAATACCATCCACATTGGTCTTTGCTCAAGCGTCCAATTTACATATAAATTCAAATACAAGTACAGTAAAAGTGATTCCATTAACCACAGTGACGCCATCTTTAACACCAGAAGAAGCTGCACAAAGCGGGCCGCCACTTAGTCTGACACTTTCTTTATTATGCTTTTGCCTTGCCTTCTCTCTAGTGATCGGTGTTTTTGTATTAGGGATCATGGTTCGCAGCCCAGGCCGCGAAAATATAGAAAAGGAAAAAGAAGAACATGGGCTTTAATGCAAGACGGGGTTTACGGATTCGCCTGCAAGACGAAATCCACCGCCTCAATTGACGACCCGAGGCTTGCTACTGAAAAACTAAAAGAGATACTTCCCCCCGGCTGGATCGCTCCGCCTTCCCAGCGTTTCACTCCAACTACCTGACCATTTTTATCATATGCCACTGCCGCTACCCAGACTTGGGTGGCGGCTTGTGATTCAGCAGGCAGAAGGATTTGTCCACTTAGTTGGGCGATCTTTCCATCCCAATCTACTTGGGTGATGGTGTTATTCAATGTTGCCAAAAGATAATTTGAGTTACTTCCCTGTACTGCGCTAAGCAATTGGACTTGTACATTTAAATTCGCTGGTGTATCAGGAAAGAACGCATATACAGGCAACGCTGAGTTGGGCGGAATAATATCCAATGGAGTAAATGCAGTTTGGCGCGCGATTGGGTTGTTGGCTTCGTCTAATAATGTCATTTGCGCGGAGATGTTTTCCAACGGCTCCGTTGAGTCATTTCGGATCAAAGCAAAACACCACAAGCCATTATCTGCTGAAGGGTGGCAAATAGTTTGAGTAATAGGAGCAGGCACAGGCGTAGGTGTTGATGCGCCTGCCATCGCGGAGGAAGGATCTGGGATGATGAGAGTCGTCCCGATGGACATGCTGTTTGGGCTGATATCTGGATTTGCTGCTATTAACTCATCCTGTGAAATTTTAAATTTCTCGGCGATTTCACTTAGAGTATCACCCGCTGCAACGGTGTAAATAAAAGGCGTGGATGTTGGTAATGGAGTTTCCACAACGACAAGTACATTTGGCGAGGCCGTTGCGACAGGCGTGCTTGTAAGGTAAGGCTGAAGTGAAACGTCAATGGATTGTTTGGGTTGAGGAGTACATGCAACAAGCAGCAATACGCAAAGAAGTAATGGATTCCGCATTCGGTGATTATAATAGAGTAACAAAGTGACGGCCGCTTTTTGAAGTGACCGTCACTTAATAAAATTGGAGGCACAATGAAGTATCGTCACCTTGGCAAGACTGGTATTCGAGTAAGTGAATTATCGTTTGGTTCATGGGTTACTTTTCACAATCAAGCAGATGTGAAGTTGGCACAGAATATGATGGCCGCTGCATACGATGCAGGCGTGAACTTTTTTGACAACGCCGAAATATATGCAAATGGTAAATCAGAGCAAGTGATGGGTGATGCGCTTAAAAAGTTGAAATGGCGCCGTGGAAGTTATCTGGTTTCTACGAAATTCTATTGGGGACTGCATGATGGAATTAATGAAAAGAATACACTAAATCGAAAGCGCCTTATTGAAGGTATTAATGGCTCTCTTGAACGCTTACAGCTTGAGTATGTGGATCTGATCTACTGTCATCGCCCCGATGCAACCACCCCTGTCGAAGAAACCGTGTGGGCGATGCATAATATTATTGAATGGGGCAAAGCTTTATATTGGGGTACATCTGAATGGTCTGCGGCGGAGATCACACAAGCTATTGAAATTGCTGAACGCCATCATTTGCACAAGCCTGTGGTTGAACAGCCCCAGTACAACATGTTTGAACGCAAACGCCTGGAAGGGGAGTACGCCCGCTTCTACAAGGACTACAACTATGGCACTACGATTTGGAGTCCGCTGGCTTCTGGTTTGCTTTCAGGAAAATATCAAAAGGGAATTCCCAAAGATAGCCGCGGCGCGCTTAAAGGTTATGACTGGTTGAAAGACAGCCTGACCAATAAGGATAAACTTGCCAAGGTGGCCGCATTGGAACCAATTGCAAAAGAACTTGACTGTAAACTTTCACAATTAGCGCTAGCTTGGTGCTTGAAGAATCCCTTCGTAAGCACCGTTATCACAGGCGCAAGCCGTGTGGAACAAGTGACGGAAAACATGAAGGCTTCTGAAGTGGTTGATAAGATCACGCCTGAGATCATGGAAAGAATTGATACGATCTTCGGGATAAAGAAAAACGAAGACGACGATTAAATAAAAAGAACTCCGAGGTTTTCAAAACCTCGGAGTTCTTTTTTACACCTTTGTAAAATAATTTTCTTCCACTTGCTGCCATGTTTCGTCACGCAACTTCATGTATTTCGTCAACAACGGATGTACGCGAGTCATTTCCTCGTACATCTTTTGAGCTACTCTGCGGATGGAAAAATGCGCATTTGCCGCAGTACGCAACTGGCAGAACGCAAATGCTTCACGTAAATTGAATTGTGCCAGCACGCGGCGATTAAACCCGTTGGGGACAATGTATTGTGCAACATCTGGATTGAACGCATGTAACTTTTCATACATTTGGATCACAGCTTCCATCACCGCCTCATATTTTGACCCGAAGCCTGCTTCTGTTACAAGCAGCGGAATCGTGTACCCAAGCCGAGTCGTCAACCGCTGAGGAGTCTGTGTCATCATGCGATGACGTTTGAATTCGGCATACGCACCCTGGTCCATGACGAGGTCAAACGTGTAGTTGCAGTATTCCAATTCTCGTAGTGGGGTATCGTATTTGCCTAATTTTCCAAGCAAGTTTTCTGCGAGACTTTCGCGTTCTTTCTTCTTTAAAGATTTGACATACGTTAGCGCATCTGCGTATGGCATATCATTGAAACGATAGAGAGCAGCAGCAAGGATCTTCTTTTCGCCGTCTTTGTCATGGTCGATCAAAGAACACCAATCTGATTTGGGGTTTATGGATTTACCATTTTCCAATTCCCAATTTCCAATTTCCTTTGTTGTTTCTACAACGTATGGCACCGCATCTGCATATTTGACCAGCGTGGGGGTTTCTGCCTTGGAAACCTCTTTCACTTTTTCGCCGATCTGGCGGACTTCTGCGAGTGGGTGAGAGAGCATTTTGCGGATGACCATCTCAATGACGCGAGCGTTAGCGGTCATACCTACATTGGCGTTTGCAGCAGCAGGCAGGATGAAGCGACATCTGTCCACGTATTGGGAGCGAATGCGGCGGTCGTAGGCTTCGTCTGATTCATTTTCGCGACGTGGGGATTTGCTGAGGATGAGATTCTTGACTGGGTCGAGTGATTCAGCATAGGTCGAGAAAAGGAGGCGAACGGTTTGGATAAATTCATCGCGTAATGGGTGTCCATCTAATTCTGGCGGCACGGTGAAATCATCCGATCCCCATTTTTGGTAGCGAGTGGATTTTTCTGTGTACGAGGCAAGGCGGCTGCTTTCGATAGTTTCAATCGCAACGCGTGAGACGTTTTCAAAAGCAAGGTGCAGCACAGCATGTTCAGCGACGGAAGCATGCCCGTAACCAACAACCCATTTCTCATGAAATTGCGCAGATTTTTCATCGCTCAATTCTGAAGCGATCTCACGAAAGGATTCAGGGGCTCGTGATGTTTTCGCAAAAGCAACAGCAATGGTTTCCGGGCTGAGCGCACGGGGGGATAGTAAATAAATTTCTCGTTCAGGCATGGAGTCTCTCCTCTTATATTGTAGAGTTCTTCATAAAAAAGCGACCAGCTTATTTGCTGATCGCTGGGTATTTTATCCCATTGGGTTCTTCATACGCGCTCCACCTAAAAGATGCAGGTGGATGTGAAAGACAGTTTGCCCAGCGTCTGCATTTGTGTTCATGATGAGACGATACCCGCCATCAGCAACACCTTCTTGTGCTGCGATGTTTTTTGCAGTTGTGAATAAGTGGCCGATTAACGGCTCATCATCCACGATCAGCATATTGACCGAGTCAATGTGCTTGTTTGGAACGATCAAAATGTGCGTAGGTGCTGCGGGGTTAATATCGCGAAAGGCGGTCGCCTGTTCGTCATGATAAACAATATTGCCCTGAATATCACCTTTGATGATTTTGCAAAAAATACAATCGTTCATTTGGGCCTCCTGAAAGATTATGGGATCTGTGGGATGCGGCCGTATGCTTCGCTGCATACGATATCATAATAATTGAGTTCGATAGCTTTGTTGGTTTCTGCATACGTGGTCGCTTCTTTTCCAATGGCGCGGACTTGGTCTATTGCAGCGAATGCTTCGCTTGCATAATAACGGGGAACGGTCATCAACGGGTCATTGATCAACCCCTCAGGCGTGTAGTCTGGGCGTTCAGGGTCAACTTCGTCTGCGAGAGGGATCCAGTTGTACATGACGGGGCCACGTTGGTTGGCAGTGAATCCCAGTTGATATTTGAGCAGTCGCGCCGCTTCTACAGGACGCTGACCGAAGCCTCCATTAGGCCAAATGAATGCGAGGGGTGTCTTTCCATAGTTATATCCAAAGTTATCCAAAGAGCCTTGTAGCTCACGGGCGATAACGGTCTTTCCAGATTCATCGGAGAGGGTAGTGCCGGGAGTAACTCCATATGCTTGATGATCCAGCCAGCCCTCATATTCCATTTCAATATTTTCACGTAAGAGATCTTCTGTTACATTCGGATCGCTTTGCCATCCATTTACGATCGTCCAGCCCCAGTTATCCCAATAGTCATGGTAATACCGATAGAAATAACTTTGGTCATGGTTGCCATCTTGAATGATCAAAACCGAACGGGGAGGAATTTTTACATTGCGTTCAATGAAACCAAGGAATTCCTTCATCTTGATGGCTTCAAAGCCTTGGAATTTTAGCTCTTGCATAGTACGGACAAGGTTAACTTCGGTGATTTCATTAGGACCGGTTGCGGTGCTGGGTTGAACAGTACCTACCATAATGACCATGACCACTGTGCCGGGGGCAGCGTTATATGGCGTCCATTTATTTTTTAAGTACCTACAAGTGTCATCCACATAAGTATGTGGAGTGTCTAGTGGGTTAATGAGTTTGGTCTGGAAAACATCAGAAAGCGGCGGGGGAGTATTGGGTGATGTTTCGGATCCTTCAGCAAAAGCGGCTTCTGTTTGAGTAGTGGAAGTCGAGGCAAAAGGCTCACAGGAGATCAATGTAAATATTATTAAGAGTAGTGGGGCAAAGCGATAGAAGATCTGTTTTATTATGTCTGTCTGATTGTTCATAGATACTACTTATTGTAAACGAATTTCCATTAACGAAAATGCACGATAACAATACGATTGTCATCGTGCATTTTGTGTTTGTGTTGGAATAATCAGGGGATTGGGCCGTAAGTAGGGGCGCAGACGATATCGTAGTATTCGAGCTCGATGGCTTTGTTCTGTTCTGCGTAGGCGGCGGCTTCTTGTCCTATCACACGGACAGAGTCAATGTTTTCACGCGCATCAGGGCTCCAGTAGCGGGGCAGAGTCATGAGCGGATTCCCAGCTGGGGTTTCAGGGATGGCGAAAGGATTCGAGTCATTGACTGTGTCTGCTTGTGGAACCCAGTTGTACATGACAGGGCCGCGTGGGTTGACAGTGAAGCCGAGCTTGTACCCCAATTGTGGACCGATCTGAACTGCACGTGCGGAAAATCCACCGCCTGGCCAGATGTAAGCGATAGGAGTTTTGTTCATATATTTTTGAATGGATGCGATCGCACCGCCCATTTCGCTATTGATGAAATCATCGGTTGAGCCTTCGCTAATAGGTGTGTTGTGAATGTATCCGTGGGATTGGTAATCCACCCAGCCTTCAGCGGAAAGCGCGGCGTTTTCTGCCCAGAGGTCGGGGCGTTCATCCAGACCAATGTATGCATTGATCACAGGCCAGCCCCATTGTTGATAATAATAACGGAAGTGGTCATTGAAGTATTCTGCGAAGTGGCGGTCGTCCACGATCAATAACACGGAGCGCTCAGGGATTTTGGCATTGTTATACATAAAGTCTGCCATTTGCTGCATGGTAATGGCTTGAAAGCCCAAGTCATGGAGATCGTTCATGAGCTTTTCATGTTCGCCGTTTGTAATGTCATTGCCGCTGGCTTCCCCTTTGTTAATGCCGTGGAACATGATGGTCATCACAACAGTTCCTGGTATGGAGTTGTTGGAGTTCCATTTATTTTGCAGGTATTGGCAGGTATCGGCTACATACGTGCGCGGAATGTCAGTTGGGACCAGTATGGAAGATTGATATGTGCCAGGTAATGCTGGCGGGGTGCGAACGGCAGTTGCCGTGGGAATTAGAGTCTCAGTTGGGATTGGTGTGTCAGTTGGAACGCCGATCTGTGCATAAGCGGTTTGAAACGCTGCAGTTTGAATGGCGTTTAAGTCGGCGGTGGGTGTTGCGGGTTGGCATGATGTTAATAGTAGCGCAATCAGGCCGAAGGTAAGAAAGAGGCGGTATTTTGTCATGCACGAATTCTACCAATAAAAAAGGGACACAGCGTTGCCGTGTCCCTTTCTGAGTCTATTCGTCCGACTTGCCTGAGATAAAATCTTCCACTTTTTGGTGGGCGATCTCATCCTTAAATTGCTTAGGTGGTGTCTTGAAGAAGTATGATGATGGACCGACGATGGGGCCAGCCAATTCGCGGTCAAGCGCGATCTTGGCGCAACGGACGGCATCGATCATCACTCCTGCGGAGTTGGGGCTATCCCATACTTCGAGTTTGAGTTCGAGGTTGAGTGGCACATTGCCGAAGGTGGTACCTTCCATGCGGATGTAGCACCACTTACGGTCAGTAAGCCAGGGGACATGGTCGCTTGGGCCAACATGGACATTGTCTTTGCCGATATCGTAAGGGACCATGCTGGTGACGGCGTTGGTCTTGGAGATTTTCTTGCTTTCAAGACGTTCGCGTTCGAGCATGTTGAGGAAGTCAGTATTGCCGCCAAAGTTGAGTTGATAGGTTCGGTCGATTTTGACGCCTCGATCTACGAATAAGCTGGTCAATACACGATGAACAATCGTCGCCCCGACCTGACTCTTGATGTCATCACCAAGGATGGGCAGACCTGCATCTTCAAAACGCTTACCCCAATACTCGGAGGATGCTATGAAAACGGGAATGCCATTAACAAAGGCGCAACCCGCTTCAATGACTTGTTCTACATACCACTTGGTTGCCATCTCGGAGCCAACGGGCAGAAAGTTGATAACTACATCGGTTTTGGTTTCACGCAGTAATTTGACAATATCCGCTGTGGAGCCAGGTGCCTTGGTAATGATCTCGCTTAGATATTTGCCGAGGCCGTCATGAGTCATGCCGCGCACTACAGGTACGCCGAGGTGAGGAACATCCGTAAATTTATACGTATTGTTCGGCTCTGCAAAGATGGCTTCGGACAGGTCTTTGCCGACCTTGGTAGCGTTCACGTCAATAGCGAGGGTGAATTCAATATCGCGTACATGATAATCACCGAGTTGGGTATGCATGATCCCTGGGATGCTCTCATCTTTTTTAGCGTTTTTGTAAAATTGAACGCCTTGCACGAGAGACGAAGCGCAATTTCCTACGCCAATGATGGCGACGCGTACTTTTTTACTTGCCATGAATTTTTCTCCTTGAGTTTTGATTTGTAGTCTTGCACTAATATTGTCTGGCGCTACAATGCAGAGAATATTGAAAAGGGCCTTTATACAGCTTTTCCCTGAATGTTCAGCGGGGAAAATATTTTTGCAAGAGGTCTATTGCAATTTCCTTGTATCTTCTGAGCAGCTTTTGTTTCAGATATACCCGTGAAGTATAATCTTACTGTAGGTAAATATGACCATTGATCGAGTAAAACTCCTTGAACGACTTTTTGAAATTACACGAAATCTAAGCGCTTCAGTCGATCTGGAGACGTATCTCCAGTCTATTCTCTCTGCGGCCACGGAATTGACGGGGAGTGAGAGCGCTTCGCTGTTGGAATACGATGAGGTTTCACAGGAATTTTCGTTTAAATTTGTACCATGGTTCCATCGTGATGCGGTCAGCTCTGCCAGAGTCCCGCTGAGCGGCAGTATTGCTGGTTGGGTATTCTTGAATGTTCGGGCAATTGCCATTGATGATGTTGAGAATGACAGCCGTCACTACGGAAAAATAGATGAATTGGTTGGCTTCAAGACCAAGTCTCTTTTAGGTGTGCCGCTGATTCTACATGGGCGTCCCGTTGGTGTATTTGAAGTTTTCAACAAGAATGATAATTATACTGGCGAAGATATCCTTATTGTTGAAACGCTGGCTTCGCTCGCTTCCACAGCCATGCAAAATGACCTGTTGGAAAAAAGTATCATGTCTTCTCAAGAGGAAGCTCGCGAGTTGGATAAGCTCAAGAATGAGTTTATTGCCATTACCTCCCATGAACTGCGTACACCCTTAGGACTCATCCTTGGGCATGCTACATTTTTGCGGGAACTGGTTGGCAATGATTTCCAAGAACAAGTGGACGCCATTATCCGTAACGCTACCCGATTGAAAGAGATCATTGAAAGCCTCTCTAGTGTGGATAATTATGAAACGGGTGGCTCACTTGTCCGCTCTCGCAAAGCCTCTGTCACGCGTATTATTGAAGATGTTGCATCTTCTTTTCATGAGATGGCAGTTGGGAAGGGAATTGCACTGAAGACTGAGACACCAGATGGTGACGATTTATTGGTAGATATTGATGGCGGAAAGATTGCCATTGTATTGAGCAACTTGTTGAAAAATGCTCTTACATTTACAAACGAAGGCGGTCAGGTCACTGTTCGAGGCGAAAAGAAACCAGAATATATAACGGTTACCGTGCAAGATAACGGCTTGGGAATCCCAGCCAAAGATCTGCCCCGCATCTTTGACCGCTTCTATCAAGTTGAATCGCATCTTACGCGCAGGCACGGCGGCATGGGGCTTGGCTTATCCGTTGCAAAGGTTATGATCGAAATGCATGGCGGCCGTATTTGGGCAGAGAGTAAAGAGGGGAAAGGCAGCACTTTTACCTTTCTCCTTCCGATCAACAAAAAAAGTGAAGCGGAAACCCCGCAGCCATTCGCCGAGTGAGAATATTCATCCCGTCAATCAGTTGACGGGATTTTTGTTTCTTTGATACACTCACGCCCATTAAATGCATAGGCTAATAAACAACGAAGGAATTTCCATGCAAAGCATCAACTCACAATTCGATCTCATTCGCCAATCTGCTACGGTTGCTATGGCAGACCGCATTCTGGCACTCAAAGCCAGTGGAAAAAATATTGTCGGCCTGCAAGTCGGTGATCCTGATTTTGGAACACACCCAGCGATAGCGGATGCGGCCATGAAAGCCATTCAAAGCGGTCTAACTCATTATGGTCCTTCCCGCGGCTACCCAGACCTGAGAACTGCTGTTGCAAATAAATTGATTCGTGACGAAGGCATTACCTACGACCCTGCTTCTGAAATTCTTATTACACATGGCGGCATTCATGCATATTATCTTGCTATGCAATCCATTTTGAATCCTGGTGATGACGTACTCATCCCAGATCCTTCATGGGCGACTCATTCCAACATGGCTATCATGCTGCGCGGAAATGTGATCCGCGTCCCTGCTCCCGCCGAAAATGGATTCATCCCCTTTTTCGACTCATGGCTGAGAGCGTTGACTCCCAAAACCCGCGTCATTGTGTTGAACTATCCATCAAATCCCACAGGTGCATATCCTTCACGAGAATATCTGCAGAAGCTGCAGGATTTCGCGAAAGAACACAATCTATGGATCGTGAGTGACGAGGTGTATGGAAGTCTTTTCTATGAAGAGAGACCCACATCTGCAGCGGCAATTGACGGTGCAAAAGAACGCACGCTCATTGTGAACAGTCTTTCCAAATCTTATGCAATGACAGGATGGAGGGTTGGCTTTCTTGCTGCGCCTGCGCATATTATTGAGAACGCCTTGAAAGCAGGACAGAACTCCATTACTTGTGTAGCTCCCTTCATTCAAAAAGCTGCGACCTTCGCCCTCACAGACCCTGCCATGCAAGATTTCACAGAAGAAATGCGCACAGGCTATGCTCGCCGAAGAGATTTGGTACTTCGTCTTTCACATGAGTTGGAATGCGAAAAAGTCAAAGTAATTCCACCACAGGGTGCTTTCTATTTTTTTCTTGACCTTCGCGCTTTAAAAATGTCATCTGTGGAAATGTGTGAAAAGATTTTGGATGAAGTTGGCGTAGGGCTTGTGCCAGGCTCTGCATTTGGTGAATACGGTGAAGGCTTCATCCGTATGACGATTGCCGCTTCCGATGACGATGTGGAAGCTGGGTTTCGGAAGATCGTGGATTGGGCGGAAAAACAGTAATCAGTGAATAATGGTCAGTTATCAGTGGTGGTCGAGTAGCCCTGAGCGTTTTTTGCGAAGGGCGTATCGAGACCATATACAGGAGCTTCAATGAAAGTGTCATTCCAGGGTGAGCCCGGCGCATATTCCGAGCAGGCTGTCTTTAATTATTTTGGAAAAGTGGAAACTGTCCCGTGTGAATCTTTTGACGTGATGTTTGATTCAGTTGTCAGCGGCGTAAGTGATGCGGCTCTGGCTCCCATTGAAAATTCTTTGGCGGGTAGTATCCATCAAAATTATGATCTGCTCTTGCGGCATGACCTGCATATTGTGGGGGAGTACTTCCTGCGTGTGCAGCATTGCCTCATCGCCAATCCGGGCGTGAAGATGGAAGATATTAAGAAGGCCATCAGCCATCCGCAGGCCTTGGGCCAGTGCGCTGCGTATTTGCGTAATCACGGCATTAAGCCAGAGCAAGTGTACGATACGGCTGGCAGTGTGAAGATGCTCAAAGAGTCAGACGCACGGGACGTGGCGGCCATTGCTTCGAAGCGGGCGGCTGAATTGTACGGAATGCAAATCCTACAAGAAGGTATTGAAGATAATCCAGAAAACTATACGCGTTTTCTCGCTGTCCAACGAGAGGCAATTGTCCCTGAGGGCGAAGCGAAGACTTCGATTGTGTTCACTCTCAAAAATGTCCCGGGCTCGTTGTTCAAGGCGATGTCCGTTTTTGCACTCCGCGATATTGATTTGGCGAAGATCGAGTCACGTCCTTTACAGGGGAAGCCGTGGGAATATCTTTTTTATATTGACTTGATCGGCTCTGCTCAAGACGAGACTGTGCAGCGTGCACTTGACCATCTGAGCGAGTATGCGGTGATGTTACGAGTGCTGGGTTCATACCCAAGGTTCAAAGGATAAAAAATTGTCCTGCAAATTTTGCGGGACAATTTTTTTAGAAGATAAAGGGGATGAGCCGCCACGAGGTTTTGCAATATGTTTCCCATGCTGTTCCAAATTCCTGGTGCAAGAGATTCTCTTCTGTAAAGATTCTCCAAATAAGGATTGCGGCAAGTACGATGACAAGGATGGTTGTAAGGAGGGAGCGGAAAACAAACGAGATGCCAAGGAAGAAAGTTACAATACCCAAATACCTTGGATGACGAATGACCTTATATGGTCCGCTTTGGATAAGTTTATGATCTTCTTGCAGAGTAACTTGAATGCTGAACTGTTTGGCAAGATGTTTTTCACCCGCTTGCATAAGAATAAAACCTGGTATGACAAGTACGAGGCCAATATAGCGAAGCAAGTCTGTACTGGCAAATACGCTGAAGGAGTGTCGGTCTGAATAGGGGGCAAGGATGACAATTGCCAAGCTGAATACTTGAATTAAGATGAGGTCGAGTTTCGGTGTGGTAATTCCGCTTTTTCGATTTTCCTGGTTGCGCCCAACCTGCGGGTTGTATAGAAGTGCAAATATCTGTAGTCCAAAGATCACAACAATATATGCAATGCGGACAGGATTCTCAAAAAACGTGGAGAGGGTGCCTGATCCCCAGCCGAGCAAGGGAAGGCCGACAAAGATGAGCATACCAGCTAGAAGAGCAATGATGTACGTAGTGGGTGATTTCATTTTATATCTCTCTGAGAGTGTGTTTTCCGCACAGTATACAATATTCCGCTTGACAAAAAAGAAAATTTGTTCTATCATGTTGCCATGATGTGTAACTAATCAGTTACGCAAAAGGAAACTATGAGACGAGATGTATTTCAAGCCATCGCTGACCCAAACCGCCGTGCTATTTTGAGTTTATTGGCGCAGCAAAGACTTACCTTGAACGGTGTTGCTGAAAATTTTCGGATTAGTCGGCCTGCTGTTTCGCGCCATATAAAGATATTGAAAGAGTGTGGGTTGGTGGTCGTCATTCCGCAGGGACGGGAGAGATATGTCGAAGCGCATTTTGATAAGTTGGAAGAAGTAAGTGATTGGCTTGAAAAGTATCGCCAATTGTGGGAACAAAGATTTAACCGTCTGGATGAAGTTTTATTGGAAATACAAAAAAAGGAGAAATGATATGCCCTCAAAAAATAAAGTGACCGTAACAGCTGAGCCTGGCAAGCAGGAACTTTTCATCACACGTGAATTTGATGCACCGCGTGAATTGGTATTCAAGGCTCATATCGACCCTGCGTTATATGTGCAGTGGCTTGGTCCGCATGGATATGAAATGATTCTTGAAACTTTTGAGCCGGTTAATGGCGGAAAATATCGCTACATTCACAAGGATAAACAAGGAAATGAATATGGTTTTCATGGCACGTTCCACGCCATGTCTCCTGAAAGTATGATCCAGACATTTGAATTTGAGGGATACCCAGATCACGTTTCACTCGATTGTATGACTCTTGAAGAATTGCCCGGTAACAGGACTAAGGCCACGATTCATTCTGTCTTTCAATCTGTTGCAGACCGTGATGGTATGATCCAAAATGGAATGGAAAAGGGCGTGCGAGAAGGGTATGAACGTCTTGACGATTTATTAGTGAAGTAACCAGAGATTTAAAAGGAGAAACCATGCGAAAACTGATCGTACATCAATTCATTTCTTTAGACGGTGTCATCCAAGCCCCTGGCGGCGTGGATGAAGATACCGATGGCGGCTTCGCCCACGGCGGCTGGACCATTCCCTTTTGGCACGACGACATCGGTATGCGCTTCTCGCAAGCCATGGAAACTGCTGATACTCTATTGCTCGGGCGCAAAACCTGGAAGACCCACGGCGATGCGTTTGAACCTATGCCGCCTGAAGAAAATCCATTTGGCAATGTCAAAAAATATGTTGTTTCCACTACGCTGAAATCTTCGGCAGCTTGGAGCAATTCCACCATCATCAGCAGCAATGTCGTCGAAGAAGTTCGCAAACTCAAGAACCAACCCGGCAAAAACATTCTTTCGGATGGCAGCAGTGTGTTGATGCATACCCTCATCGAAAATGATCTGGTGGACGAATTTGTCCTGCATGTCTATCCATTGATATTGGGCAACGGCAAGAAATTATTTCCAGATGGCAAGTACGTCAAGCTGAAGTTGATCGAATCCGCGCCTCTTCCTACGGGTGTGCTGTATCAACGCTACGAGCCTGTTCGTTAGCTGATGGTTGATCAGCCATGAATGCAGACATATTCCTCAAACGCTTGAAGGCGCTGCGTTCGCCAGCAGTGGCGAAGTCGCACAGTCATCTTGCGCCGAACGAGGAGGATGCCATTCTGGGCATCCGCATGGGACAAGTCTTTGCGCTCGCCAAAGAGTTCATGGATATGCCGCTTGACGAAGTGGAAAGGATGCTTGAAAGTCCGTTCCATGAAATGCGGGTTGGAGCGGTCAGCATTATGGATTTTCAGGCGCGCAGCAAGAAGACGACCGAGGTTCGCCGAAAAGAATTATTCAACCTTTACATCAGGCGACATGACCGCATCAACACCTGGGATTTGGTTGACCGCAGTGCGATCCATGTTGTTGGCGGTTATTTGTTTGAGAAACCGCGCAAGGTTTTGTATAAACTGGCGAAATCTAAGAAGATGGCTGAGCGCCGCACCGCCATTGTCAGCACGCTTTACTTCATCGGTAAGGGCGATGTGGAAGATGCCTTCAAACTGGCAGAGATCATGCTTCACGACAAAGAGGATCTGATCCACAAGGCGAATGGGTGGGCGCTGCGTTTTGCAGGTGACAAAGACCGAAAGCAGCTTGTGAAATTCCTTGACAAGCATGCAGCCACCATGCCCCGTGTGACCTTGCGTTATACATTGGAACATTTCGATAAAAAACTGCGCGAGCACTACATGAGTTTGAAAGATCAATAACAAGGAGAGAGAGTATGAGCCACGGATATATTTTCTTTGAAATACAAGCGGACGATGTACAACGTGCAGTCAAGTTTTATCAAAACGTCTTTGATTGGAAATTCAACAAGCAGCCGAATCTGTCCATTGATTATTGGGATATTGAAACGGGCGGGTCTCGTGGTGGCTTGTTGCAACGACCTGCAAAAACTCCACCACCCGAGCATGGGACGAACGCCTTCGTCTGTTCTCTGGAAGTGGAAAACTTTGACAAGATCGCCGAGAAGATCATGAAAGGCGGCGGGCAAATCGCGTTGGAGAAATTCCCCGTCCCAGGCAGATGTTGGCAGGGGTATTTCATCGACACCGAAGGCAACACCTTTGGCATCTTTGAAGTGGATGAAAAGGCTGGCTTAGTATGAAATTCACATCCATCAATGAGTATGTTTCGACTCTCCCTGAAAACGCACAAAAGGCAATGAGAGAGATCATTGTGGCGATCAAAGCAAATGTTCCTGATGCCGAAGAACATATCAGTTACAACATGCCAGCTTTCAAAGTGAATGGCGAATACTTCATCCATTTTTCAGCGTGGAAAAATCACATTGGAATGTATCCTATTCCGGCGGGGAATGAGGCGTTCCAAAAGCAGATCGAGCCGTATCGTTCGGCAAAGAGTTCGCTTAATTTCCCTCTCGATAAGCCGATGCCCATCAAGTTGATCGAGAAGTTTATTAAGTTCAGAATTGCAGAAAATTTAAAAAGTGCCAAAGTGAAAAGTAAATAGGAGAATTTAGAAATGAAAAAAGTTACCCCGTTTTTATGGTTCGATACTCAAGCTGAAGAGGCGATGAACTTTTACGTCTCCATTTTCAAGAATTCAAAGGTGTTGGGTATTTCACCTGCTTCGGTGAATTTTGAATTGGAAGGACAGGAGTTTATTGCTTTCAATGCGGGCCCTGAATTTAAGTTCAACGAATCTATTTCGATGTTCGTTAACTGCGAAGATCAGGCTGAAGTGGATTATTTTTGGAACAAGCTTATTGCTGGTGGGGGCGAGGAATCACAATGCGGTTGGCTCAAGGATAAATATGGCTTGTCGTGGCAGATCGTCCCGAAGCAGTTGGGCGAGTTGATGGGGGATCCTGATCCTGAAAAATCCCAGCGAGTGTTACAGGCGATGTTGAAGATGCAGAAGATCATTGTCGCTGATTTGCAAAAGGCGCATGACGGGAAGTAATGTAATTTCTATGGATGTTTTTGGACCTTCTTGCGTTCGTCATCCCATAGTTTTGTAAATCGTTCAAAGACATCAGCGATGATCTCCAACTCGCTTTCAGAGTAGCTTGAGATCAGTTCTTCTTGTGCTTTTCTCGCCGACTCAAACCATGATGCAGCTTTTTGGGCACTTGATTGCGCAGGAGCGATCAAAGTCCCACGACGGTCATCGGGGTTGGGTCGGCGTTCAATTAAGCCAGCCTTTTCAAGCCGATCCAACATGGCTGTCGTTGCGCCCGAAGTGAGACCCGTGAACCTGGAAAGTTCAGACGGTGTGGCTATGCCTTTTTGGAATAGGAGCCTAAGACATTCCATGTCTGTCACGTTGAGTCCTGCCCATTCACTCATGGCATTGCGGAAGAGCGTTAAATTAATGCCATAATCTCTGACTGCCATGAGTGCTCGTATTTTTAGATCTGTCTTTGTTGGTTTGATCATAGAAATATACCCTTGACATTACCTTTATTTTGAAGTATCTTTATTATAAAGATAAACTTGTTTTTATGCAAGTGTCAAATTAACCTAAAGGTAAATAAGGAGATTTTTATGAGCCCAAAGACAGATACGAAAAAGGCCACCAAGACAGCTGGTGGAGGATTTACAGCCGATGAAAAAGCCGCTATGAAGGCTCGTGCTCAAGAGTTGAAGGCAGAAGCACGCGCGGGCAAGGACAGGGCAGAAGGTGAAAAAGCCATCCTCGCAGCGATCGGTGCAATGAAAGACCCAACAGATCGTTCCATGGGGAAGCGGATTCATGAGATTGTTACTGCTGCTGCGCCAGAGCTCATGCCGAAGACTTGGTATGGCATGCCCGCCTATGCCGACGCGGATGGCAAGGTCATTTGCTTTTTTCAGGCTGCAAGCAAGTTTGGTGTGCGGTATGCAACATTTGGTTTCCAACCCGATGCAAAACTTGACGATGGCAATATGTGGGCAGCCTCCTTCGCATTGATGAAGTTGACCACGGCCGAAGAGGCAAAGATCGTCGCACTTGTGAAGAAAGCGGTGAGCTAAGAACTTGTAAGAAGATAAGAGACCATACATCAAGTGAGACTTTAAAAATAAGCACGTCCAAAGGAGATAGGATTTATGAAAACAATGACCTGTAGTCAAATGGGTGGACCATGTGATGTTCCCTTCCATGGTAAAACGGCTGATGATGTTATAAAAGCGCAAGATGCACACTTAAAAGAAATGGTTGCAAGTGGTGATGTATCGCATAAAAGTGCTTTGGAGATGATGCAGGCTAGGTGGAAAAATCCCCTGAAAGGCATGGGGTGGTATATAAAAACACAGAGGGAGTTCGCTGCTCTTCCCGAAAATAAATAACTGAAGACAAAAAATCAGTTTTCATTGACGGTTGCTGAAGAGGCAAAGGTCATTGCGCTCGTAAAGAAAGCCGTGAGTTGAAGAACAGTTTTTTGTCTTGACTAATTAGAATATGCGTTCTAAAATATCTCGGGTGGGCAAAAGCAACTCTGCTTTTACCCACCCGTTTTGTTTTTGTTTGGCAGAGAATTTAGAGGAGAGAGTATGCCCCAGGAATATATTGAGATTCGCGGTGCGCGCGAAAACAACTTGAAGAACATTTCTTTGCGAATCCCCAAGCGAAAAATAACCATCTTTACTGGTGTCTCAGGTTCGGGTAAATCGTCCATCGTGTTTGATACGATTGCGACCGAATCACAGCGCCTGCTCAACGAAAACTTCAGCATGTTCGTGCGGAATTTTTTGCCGAAGTATTCCCAACCCGAAGCGGACTCGATCGAGAACTTGAGTATGTCCATTGTGGTGGATCAGAAGCGGATGGGCGGCGGCTCACACTCGACCGTTGGCACGATCACAGATATCAACACGATCCTACGCATGATGTTTTCGCGCATCGGGCAGCCCCATGTGGGACCTACCAACGTATTCGGCTTTAACGACCCGCAAGGGATGTGCCCGAACTGTAACGGACTCGGTCGCAAGCTGGATGTGGACATGGATAAGTTTCTGGACAAATCCAAATCCTTGAATGAAGGCGCTATTCTATTCCCAGAATACAATGTAGATAGTTGGGGCTGGAGTAATGTAATCAATACAGGTTTGTTCGACCCGGATAAGAAAATTTCCAAATACACCCAGAAGGAACTGAACGACCTTTTATATAGCGAACCGATCAAGGTCAAGACGAAGATAGGGGCAAAAGATTTCAACATGACCTACGAAGGCATTATTAACCGCTTTACTAACAAGTACATCAAGCAGGATCTAAAAACCAAGTCTGAACGGACTCAAAAAGCGATCGAGCCCTACATGACGATGGGCCCGTGTTCCGAATGCAACGGCGCGCGGCTGAACAAGACTATCCTGAGTTGCAAGATCAACGGGTACAACATCGCTGATTTGACCAGCATAGGAATCCCTGAATTGATCGAAGCCGTGAAAGGGATCAAAACGCCTGCCGCGGCACCGATGGTCAAGGCGCTGCTTGAGCGTTTGGGCGATCTCGTAGATATTGGCCTGGAGTACCTCAGCCTCAACCGCGAGACAGATACGTTGTCGGGCGGCGAGTCACAGCGTGTGAAGATTGTCAAACACCTCGGCAGCAGCCTGACCGATGTGACGTACATCTTCGATGAGCCGAGCATTGGCTTACATCCACGGGATGTGCATCGCATGAACGAGTTGTTGCAGAAACTACGCGACAAGGGGAACACGGTCATCGTTGTGGAACATGACCCCGATGTGATCAAAGTGGCAGACCATGTTGTAGATGTGGGTCCGTTGGCAGGTCCGCGAGGAGGCGAGATCGTCTACGAAGGCAGTTATGCAAACCTGCTCAAGGCGGACACGATCACGGGCAGGCACATGAAACAGTCCATCCCGCTGAAAGAGTCGTTCCGCACTCCGACGGGCAAATTGCCGATCAAGAATGCGAAGGTCAACAACCTACAAAATGTCAGTGTGAACATTCCAACAGGCGTGCTGACCGTGGTCACGGGCGTGGCAGGCTCTGGGAAAAGTTCACTCATCAATGAGGTTTTCCAACACCAACATCCCGATGCGATCGTGATCGATCAATCGGCGGTGGGAGTCAACAGCCGTTCCAATCCCGCCACATACACGGGCATCCTCGATGATGTCCGCAAGGCGTTCGCATCCGCGAACAAGGTACAGGCTTCGCTATTCAGCTTCAACTCGAAGGGCGCGTGCGAAAACTGTCAGGGACTGGGTGTGGTCTATACCGAGTTGTCATTTTTTGATAGTGTGAAATCGCCTTGCGAAGTGTGCGAAGGCAGGCGTTTCAAAGACGAAGTGTTGGAATATAAACTGAACGGAAAAAATATTTCAGAAGTCTTATCCATGAATGTTCAGCAAGCACTGGAATATTTCGAACTGCCAGAAGTAAAGAAAAAACTACAAGCTATGAGCGATGTGGGCTTGGATTATCTTGGACTTGGTCAACCCTTGAGCACGCTTTCGGGCGGTGAATGTCAGCGCATCAAACTTGCCAGCGAGTTGCATAAGCAAGGCAGCATCTACATCATGGATGAACCGACCACAGGCTTGCACATGTCAGATATTGGTCATCTCATGCAAGTCATCAATCGCCTTGTGGATACAGGCAACACTGTTGTAGTCATCGAACATAATTTGCATGTCATCAAGAATGCTGATTGGATCATCGACATGGGTCCCGAAGGCGGCAGTAAAGGCGGTCAGGTCATGTTCGAAGGCACGCCCAAAGAATTATTGAAAGCGAAGCAATCTCTGACGAGTGCGTATTTGAAAAACTAAACACAAGCCTTACAGAAATTCATCGTAGGGGTGACCCGTCATAGTAGACCTAGTCGCTAATTAAGAAAAAAGGGTCACCCCTGCTACGCAACACCAATTTAAAAGTATTTCGACCTGTAGAGAATTTGGAGACTTTAATATGACGACACAAAAAATACTTCCCCCTTCGATTTCAGAATTGAGAGCCTTGTTCAACGGCAAGGTCATCGCGCCCGATGACCCGCGTTATGAAGAAGCGCGCACTCCCTTTTATGGCGGTATGGATAAACATCCCGCAGCCATTGTCCGCGCGGCAGATGCGGGTGATGTATCGCGCCTTGTTTCATTAGCACGCGAACATGGCTTTGAACTCGCGGTTCGCAGTGGCGGTCACAGCAACGCGGGTTACTGTACCTGTGATGGCGGCATCGTGCTTGATCTTTCCGCGATGAAAAAATTGGAGATCGATCACGAGAATCAAACCGCTTGGGTTGAAGCGGGAATGACCGCGGGCGAATATACAGCCGCCGTTGGCGCACATGGTTTTGTCACTGGCTTTGGTGATACGGGTTCGGTCGGTCTTGGTGGTCTCACACTTGGCGGCGGTGTTGGCTATCTCGTCCGCAAATACGGGCTGACCATTGACAACCTTCATGCCGCGGAAGTGGTCACAGCCGGTGGTCAATTATTGCACGTGGATGAAAAATCTCATGCCGATCTCTTCTGGGCGATCCGCGGTGGGGGCGGCAACTTCGGCGTGGCAATTCGATTTAAATTCAAGCTTCATAAATTGGATCAAGGCTACGGCGGGATGTTAGTCTTGCCAGCCACAGCGGACACTATCGCCTCTTTCTTAGCCGAAGCTGATTCAGCACCCGATGAACTTTCCACCATCCTGAACATTATGACTGCGCCACCCATGCCTTTCCTTCCAGAAGAGGTGCATGGCACATTGATCTTGATGGCGATGATGTTCTACGCCGGTGACGCAGCCGCAGGGGAGCAGGTCATGTCCAAGTTCCGCACCATTGCCACACCTCATGCAGATATGCTGCGCCCGTTGACGTACCCCGAAATGTTCCCACCCGAAGATAGCAGCGGCTATCATCCTGTTGCTGCAGGGCGTACCATGTTCCTTGACCATGTGGATACTTCCGTGGCTCAGTTCATCCTTGATACCTTGTCCAAGTCCACAGCCATGATGGCAGTCACTCAACTGCGTGTACTCGGCGGCGCAATGGGACGCTTCCCTGCCGATGCGACGGCGTTCGCACATCGCGAATCCAAGATCATGGCAAACCTTGCTGCCTTATACAACAACCCCGATGAAAAAGACCATCACGAAACCTGGATTACCAAATACGAAAAGAATTTACGTCAAAGCGACAAAGGTGCCTACGTCAACTTTCTTGGTGAAGTGGACCAAAAACAAGTCCGCGCAGCGTACCCAGGTGATACTTGGAAGCGACTCGGTCATATCAAAAAGAAATACGACCCAACCAATTTGTTCCGAGTGAATCAGAATATTCCTCCCAAATAAGTACAGGTCAGGAAACCATGACAAAAGTCGTTTTGGATATGTCCATGTCACTGGACGGTTTTATTGCAGGTGCGAATGTGAGTAAAGAATATCCGATGGGTATGAATGGCGAAGACCTTCACACATGGATATTCAGCACGCCCAAGGATAAAGTAGATGCTGATGTGGAACGCGAGATGTTCTTGAAAACAGGAGCAGTGATATTGGGGAACCGCACCTTCGAAGTCGGTGTGGATTTGTGGGGCGATGTCCCTTTTCCTGCGCCGTCTTTTGTGCTTACCCACAAGAAGCGCGAACCGTTAATAAAGAAAAGCGGAACCTTTACATTTGTAACTGACGGGATCGAAAGTGTCCTTCAACAGGCTCAGGCAGCTGCTGGCGATAAAGACGTTCGTTTGATGGGCGCTGATATCGCTCAACAATTTCTCAGCGCAGGTTTGATCGACGAAATACAAATTAACTATGTGCCGATTCTTCTCGGCGAGGGTGTGCGATTATTTGAACATTTGGGCGTAGAAAATATCCAACTCGAAAAGGACAGAGTACTTGACTCTCCGCATGCCACTCATATTCACTATCGTGTTTTAATAGATGGGTCTTAAACCCCGCCATGGTTCAAAACTTATAGAGGATTAGAATTTGTCATGACTGATGCAAATACAATTGCAGCCGTATCCTTTCTCAAACTTGCTTCGAGTGGAAAGGTGAGTGAAGCCTATTCCAAATATATTGGTGTGGGCTTCCGTCACCATAATCCATTCTTTGAAGGCTCCGCGGAATCTTTGCAGGCGGGCATGGAAGAAAATGCGAAACAAAGCCCAAACAAAGTCTTCACTATTTTGCGAACGATCAGCGAAGAGGATTTTGTCGTGACGCATTCTCACGTTCAGCAAAACCCCGAGCAGCGCGGTGCAGTTGTTGTCCATATCTTCCGCTTTGAGAATGGAAAGATCGTCGAGTTATGGGATGTAGGGCAGCCTATCACTGAAGAGGCACCAAATCAATATGGGATGTTATAGAAGGAATTCGTTGTAGCTTTTGTGAAAATTCAATCTTATTTCCTCATAAGGAGAGTAACTGATGAATGCAGAACCAAAATTGGAATATCGTAAAGAACAGCCTTATGTCGCAGTCCGCGCACAAGTGGGCATACCCTTTGGCGAAGTACTTGGAGGACTATGGGGTGAAGCAAATGCCTTTTTAGCTAGCAAGGGATTAACGCCTTCTGGCCCGCCGTTTATTCGCTATCTCACTACTGATATGGATAAAAAGCTGGATATAGAAGTCGGCTTTCCAGTTGCGAGCGTGGTTGATGGAAATGATCGCATTACAACAGGCGTATTTCCCGAAGGACAGTATGCTGTAGTCTTATATTTTGGACATTATGAAAACTTAGTGGCTGTGACTGCTGATTTTCTGGCTTGGGCAGAAAAAAATAATATTACCTGGCTAACTACAATAAAAGATGGAGTTGAATGGTGGTCGGGACGAATTGAATGGTATCCGACTGACCCAGAGACTGAGCCAGACCCACAAAAGTGGCAGACAGAACTTGCATTTCTAGTTCAATAAAAATATGTAGGAACTTGTATGAAACAAGATAATCAAAATAAAAATGATTTTCCGAAAATTGGAGCCCCAGCCACACGTGCTTTGGAAGCAGCAGGTTATAAAAACCTCAAGCAGTTGACCAAAGTTACCGAGGCAGAATTAGGTCAATTGCATGGGATGGGTCCCAAGGCACTTGGCATATTGCGCGAGACGCTCAAGGAAAAAGGATTGTCGTTTAAGGCAGGCTCGGCAAATGACATGCCGAAAAAGAAGAAGGGATCGCTCGTCAGCCGCACGGACGCAGTGGATGAATTCCTCGAGAATCTCAGTCACCCGCTCAAGGCGGAGATAGAGGCGCTGCGTTCCATCATCAAAGGCGTGAATAAAGACATCAATGAAGAAATTAAATGGAAGGCTCCATCCTTCAATTTCAAAGGTGAATATTTAGTGACCTTTAACTTGCGGGATGAAAAGCGTGTTCATCTTGTGTTTCACAATCCGATGATTGCGAAGGTGAAGAGCGAATTGTTGGAAGGGGATTACGTGGATAGGCGCATGGCTTATTTTGCGGATATGAAGGATGTGAAGGCAAAGAAGGCCTTGCTGGAAAAAGCGTTGAAAGAGTTGATCAAGTTGCAAGAATAGGAGAATTTACTGATGGTACTGACTCCCTCACAAAAGATCGACAAATTTATAAACGACCTGACTGATTGGCGCGGAAAGTGGATCAAGAAATTCCGTGCGCTGATCCTGAAAACTGCTCCCGAAGTTGCCGAAGATTGGAAATGGGGCGTTCCCGTTTGGACCTATAAAGGCAATGTGGTTGCATCTGGTGTTTTCAAAGACCATGTGAAACTCAATTTTTTCAAAGGCGCGTCTCTGCCTGACCCGAAAAAATTATTTAACGCAGGCTTGGAAGCCAAAGCCACACGCGCGATTGATATTGCTGAAGGCGATAAGCTTGATGAAGCAGCACTTAAGGACCTTATCCGCGCTGCGGTGGACTTCAATGCATCTAGCGGCAAAAAGAAATAGCAGTAGGAGAATTCGATGACATATCAAGCCTATCTCGATAATATCAAAGCCAAAACGGGCAAGACGCCCGATGATTTTCGTAAGCTGGCTGCCAAAAAAGGACTGACAAAATATCCCGAATTGATGGTTTGGCTGAAGTCGGAATTTGATCTGGGGCATGGCCATGCTAATGCGATTGCTCATGAGATCGTAAACGCAGATGCGCCCAAAGCCACTCAGGATGAAGCGATTGCTAAATTGTTCTCAGGCAAGAAGGAAAAGTGGCGCGGAGCTTATGATGCTCTTGCTGCAAAGACTTCCAAGTTTGGGGCGGATGTTACCGTGGGTACTACCAGCACATACATCAGCCTTTTGCGTAATGGGAAAAAATTCGGTATCTTTATGCCCTCGTCAGCCGAACGGTTGGATATTGGTATCAAATTCAAAGGTGTGCCACTGACTGCGCGGCTCGAAGCCTCAGGAACTTGGCACAATATGGTCACCCATCGAGTGCGTATCACAGATCCGAAGCAAATAGATAAAGAATTGCTTACATGGTTGAAGCAAGCGTATGATGTTACGTAGTGGAAAATAAATATGATTTACTATAAGGAACAATATGCGCAAACTCATAGTCAGTAACTTTGTCACGCTGGATGGTTACTACGAGGGCAAGGATAAAAGCATCAACTCGTTATTCGACTATTATCATGAAGACTATGCAAATGACGATATCTTTGATTTCTATAATGCTGAATTGTTGCGCTCAGCTGATTTCCTGCTCTTGAGTCGTAACTCGTTTTTAGGCAACAAAGAGTATTGGACGGGTGTGCCTAATAACCCCAATGCCACTGATATCAGGCTTGAAACTGCGGCGCTCTTCAAGTCCATTGAGAAGATCGTTATT
This sequence comes from Anaerolineales bacterium, assembly GCA_046328875.1. Classification (GTDB taxonomy): domain Bacteria; phylum Chloroflexota; class Anaerolineae; order Anaerolineales; family Villigracilaceae; genus Villigracilis. Next base: position 634,191 of record JAXLVS010000001.1, read on the forward strand.
TCAGATAATTTGTCCGTTGCAGAATTAGCTCCTTGGGAAAATACACGCATCATCAAAAGAGCGGATGCTTATAAAGAGATTGCCGCACTCAAACAGCAGCGTGGAAGAGACATTCTCGTCCTCTTGAGTCGTTTGCTGTGGAATGACCTGCTGGTTCATGATCTGGTGGATGAACTGCACATTACGTTTTTCCCGTTGATCGGCGGCGAAGGAACACCGATATTCGTAGGCCGTCCGCCTGTGTCGCTTAAGCTTATTCACACTCGCTCCTGGCAAGGCTCTGGAAAAATCCTTGCCTGTTATAAAGTGAGTCGCAAGCCGTCATAAATGATCCGCAGTCTATACTTTTGGAGGCGTCCATGAACAAAATCACCCGCACACATTTGGATAATATCCACTCGGACGATGGTCCGGTTCAATTCAAAGCCTATGATTATTTAATGAAAGAGACCGAGCAACCCGTGGATTGGGCATACGAGGCGTGGGACGAAATTATGGAAGGGTTGACGCACAAGGATAACCACATCCGTGCGATCACGTCGCAAATTTTGACGCATCTTGCGAAGAGCGACCCCAAAGGCAGAATCTTCAAGGATTATGAAAAATTGCTCAACGTAACGAAAGATGAACGCTTCGTCACGGCTCGGCATTGTATGCAGTCGCTGTGGAATGTGGCGGTGGTTGGTAAAAAGCAGCAAAAGCTGTATTTAGATGGGATGGAAAAACGCTTCAAGGAATGTGTGACCGAAAAGAACGGCAAGTTAATACGGTATGATATTTTGGTGTCGATGCGAAATGTGTACAACGAAGTTGGAGATGAATCAATTCGGGAAAAAGCGCAGGCATTGATTGTCTCTGAAAAAGATGTGAAGAACCAAAAGAAGTATGCAGGAGCTTGGAAGAAATGAAAATACATTTGGTTGATGGCACGTATGAACTTTTTCGCGCTCATTTTGGCGCGCCGCCGAAAAAATCTCTCAGCGGACAGGAAGTCGGCGCAACGCTTGGACTGATTCGAAGCATGATGTTGCTGTTAAGTGATCCCGAAGTGACCCATGTTGCAGTTGCCTTCGACCATGTCATCGAGTCGTTTCGGAATAAGATGTATGCAGAATACAAATCGAGTGAAGGCGTTGACCCCGTTATCCTGAATCAGTTTCCATTGGCTGAGGCGGCGGTCAAAGCCCTGGGATTGGTGACCTGGCCCATGGTCAAGTTTGAAGCGGATGATGCGATTGCAGCGGCTGTGACGAAGTTCAAGAAGATCAAGTCAGTGGAGCAAATAGTCATCTGTTCGGTGGATAAGGATCTGACGCAAATGGTGGAGCGTGACAGAGTCGTTTGTTGGGACCGCCGCCGCGAAATTGTTTTGGATGAAAAAGGTGTGATTGAAAAATTTGGCGTCAGCCCCGAATCCATTCCTGATTTTCTTGCATTGGTAGGTGACTCTGCTGATGGCTACCCAGGCATTCAAGGTTGGGGAGAGAAGTCTACTTCTACCGTGTTAGCGAAGTACAAACATATTGAGTCAATTCCCAACGACCCGAATAAGTTAGGTCTGGGTCTTGGCCGTGCTACGACTTTGCTGGAGAATCTCAAAAACAATTACAAAGATGCTTTGTTATTCAGGGAATTATCCACTTTGCGGACGGATGTGCCGATCAAAGAAAGCCTTGCTGACTTGAAATGGCAAGGAGCAACTTCCAGGCTGAAGAAGGTGTGTCTGGAACTGGGTGATACCCGCATCCCAGAACGGGTGACAAAGTGGAAATAGACGAACACTATGCTAACCATTGATATTGATATCGCCAGACGTTTTATTCTCGGAAAGCAAGGTTTGTGGCCTGGTCGTCGCTGGCGCGGATTGAAAGGTACCGAACAAGCCATGCGTACGATGGAATATCTACAGCTGGATCCTTTGCAGATCATTGCACGCAGCCAGGATATTTCATTGTATAGCCGTGTGTTGGGATATACGCCAGAATTATGGGAAAATGCGGCATACAAGCAACGCAAGTTCTTTGACTGGGGTGGGTGGCTGGCGGCACGTCCCATGGATGAATTGCCGTATTGGCGTGTGGTCATGCACCGCGAAAGAGATGGTGGGTATGGCGACTCGCGTATCCGCCAAATGGCAGAGGAACATGCAAAAGCGATTGTTGAGGTGCGTGCTATTTTGAAGGAACGAGGCACCATCAGTAATCGTGATTTTGAAAAAGCAGACCGCAAACAGATACAAAGCTATCGTGGACGAAAAGATAGTGCCCTGGCTTTGTATTATTTGTGGCGCATTGGGGATGTGATGACGCATCATCGTGAACGCTTTGAGCGGGTATATGCTCTGACGGAGAATGTTGCGCCTGAAGCATTGATTTGCGAAAAGACCCAGGAGGAAACAGACCGTTTTCTCGTTAGGAAAGAAATCAGTTTTGGCGGACTGACACGCATTCAGCGTACTGGTGATTCCTATGGTCGTGGCGAACCAGATCGCTCTGCGAAAAAAACTCTTGAGAACATGCTGGTAGATGGCGAGATCGTTGTGCTTAAGGTGGACGGATGGAAGACACTTCAATATGCACTGGGGGAGGATGCCAAGCTCTTATCAGACTTGAGTGCTGGGTGTATACCCAAGGCCTGGAAAACTTTGGAAACGAGCACAACTGAGGAAGCCGTTTTTCTCGCGCCATTGGATCATGTCAGCGCGCGTGGGCGAGCCAAAGAGTTATTCGGGTTCGATTATGTGTGGGAAGTGTACAAGCCGCAACATCTACGCAAGTTCGGCTATTATGTTTTACCTGTCTTGTGGGGCGATCGTCTCGTCGCTCGTTTCGACAGCAAACTGGATCGAACGACGAATACGTTTATCATTCTAGGCTTTTGGCTGGAAGATAAATCCCTTGGAAAGAATGAAGCATTTGCCGAAGCACTGGCTCGCGGATTTGCCCGCTTTGTTAACTTCCTTGGTGCGGAGAAGATGGATGCGAAGGCGATACCATATCCGCTCTTGCGAAGAACAGCAGCTTCATTTTTCTAACTTGTACTTTAAGATCTTTCCGCCTTCGTCGTGCAGAGAAAACCCATTTTTTTCCAGCACTCGTTTGGATGCGGCGTTGTGATTTGCCACTTCTGCAAATAATGGGCGAATTTTGATAAGGAATAGCATTTCTGCCACGGCAGCGCTGGCAATGCCGCGCCGCCAAAATTCTTTACCTATCCAATAACCGATACGCTGTTCGTATTTGCCTTCTTTCCAGCAAATGATGTGACCCGCAATCTTCTCTTTGTAGAGAATGGTTCGCGCAGTCATGTTTTTATTTTTCATTATCCCTTCCCAATGCCGCATGAACTCTCCTTTATCTTTCGATGAATAGGAAGACATGGCAACTGCTTCAGGGTCAAGTTGCTGTTCAAATAGAATAGGTAGGTCTGATTCAACGACTGAACGTAGGAGAATTTTGGTCAAAGAATTATCCTAGGAAGTTAGTGCTTGGTCTAAGTCCCATAGTATATCTTCGATATCTTCGAGCCCGATACTTAACCGAATGAAATCAGGGCTGACGCCCGCACCGATCTGCTCTTCTTCAGAAAGCTGGGAATGCGTGGTGCTCGCAGGGTGGATGGCAAGAGATTTCGCATCTCCGATATTTGCAACATGGCTGAATAATTGGAGGTTATCAATGAAGCGCGCTCCCGCTTCCTTACCACCTTTCACACCGAATCCCAACACGGCTCCAGCGCCTTGCGGTAAATATTTCTTTGCTCTTTCATGATCAGGGTGGCTTTGCAAACCAGCGTATGTAACCCACTTAACTTTTTCGTGATTTTCCAAAAACTCAGCGACACGCTGCGCGTTCTTTACATGTTGGTCCATTCGCAGGGACAGGGTTTCCAGCCCAAGCAGAAATTGCCATGAAGCGATTGGCTGTTGACACATGCCGAAGTCGCGCAAGATCCCTGCTCGTGCTTTGGAGATAAACGCCAGCGGACCAAAATCATCAGCGTAGATAACATCATGATAGGCAGGATCAGGCTCAGTGAAGTTTTTGAAGCGCCCACTCTTGCTCCAGTTGAACTTTCCCTTATCCACAATCACACCGCCAATGGTGGTGCCATGTCCGCCGATGAATTTTGTCGTGGAGTGAGTGACAATATCCGCGCCCCATTCGAAGGGACGACAGAGATAGGGCGTGGCGAAGGTGTTGTCGATCATCAAAGGGATGCCAAATTCCTGCGCGATCTTTGAGACTTCGTCAAAGGGAAAAATATTCACCAGCGGATTGCTGATGGTTTCGCCATAAATAATTTTTGTGTTGGGTTGAATGGCACGGCGGAAATTTTCTGGGTCGCTTGGGTCTACGAGCGTGACATTGATACCAATGCGCGGGAAAGTATATTTGAATTGAGTCACCGTCCCACCATATAGTGTGGATGTGGAAACGATATGATCGCCTGCATTACAAATGGCGAGAATGGCTGTCGCTTGCGCGGCATGCCCCGAACTAACTTCAAGCGATCCGACTCCGCCCTCGAGGCTGGCCATGCGCTTTTCAAAGACATTCGTCGTCGGGTTGGAGATACGCGTGTAGATGTTGCCTTCTTCCTGCAAGGCAAAGAGACGCGCTGCTCTTTCAGTACTTTGTAAGTCATACGCAGAGGTTTGGTAAATGGGAACTGCACTGCTTCCCGTTTCAGGGTCTGGGGTATAGCCTTCGTGCAGCTGACGGGTGTTGAAGCCATATTTGCGAGGTGTGCTCATGGATAAAGTCCTTCTAATAAAACAGGAGTCATTCTTTCTGTGTGATGACTCCTGTGGTGTTTTCTCTTATGAATTTGTCTTTGTTGATTTTTGCGGAATGTCTTTCGGGTCGAATGCTGTAGCTTGATAAACATAGTAATTCAACCAGTTGGCATATAACAGATTGGCATGTCCACGCCAGCGGACATTTGGCATTTGGCTTGGGTCGTCATTTGGGTAGTAATTTTTCGGGACATGAATAGGCAGTCCCTTGTTCACATCACGGTCATATTCAGCTTTGAGGGTGAGTGGGTCATATTCTGAATGGCCTGTGATGTAGAGGTTGCGGCCATCTTTAGCACCGACGATGTACACACCTGCATCATCTGACTCGGCGAGAATTTCAATTTCGGAAACTTTTTCAATGTCTTCGCGGCGGATCTCGGTATGGCGGGAATGTGGAGCGAGGAAAATGTCATCGAATCCGCGCATCAGGCTTTCGGTCCGATTTAAGAGGCGGTGCTCAAAGACACCGAACATCTTACGAGAAAGGTCATATTTCGGGATTCCATATTTATGATATAGCCCAGCCTGAGCTCCCCAGCAAATATGAAATGTGGATTCGACATTCGTCTCTGACCAATCCATGATCTGGGTGAGTTCTTTCCAGTAGTCCACTTCCTCAAATGGCATTTGCTCCACAGGCGCACCTGTGATGATGAGGCCGTCGAATTTTTCTTGTTTTATATCTTCGAAGGTGACGTAATGTTCAAGCAGGTGATCGGCGTCGGTATTCTTTGATTCATGCGTTGCAGTGTTAAGCAGGGTGATCTCCACTTGCAGCGCAGAGTTGGAAAGCAATCGCAATATCTGCGTTTCGGTTGCGATCTTGGTGGGCATGAGATTCAGGATCGCAACACGCAAAGCGCGAATGTCCTGATGCGAGGCACGATCTTCATCCATGATGAAGATGTTTTCTTTTTCAAGAGTGGTACGGGCGGGGAGAGTGGTTGGAATTTTTACGGGCATGATTTTGAATGAGGAATGATGAATGCAGAATGCGGAATTTTTTATTCCACATTCTGCATTCTGACTTCTGCATTTATGCGTTGAGCGCCTGATCCAGATCCCACTTGATATCTTCGAAGTCTTCGAGACCAATGCTCAAGCGGATAAAGTCGGGGCTGACGCCAGCGGAGACTTGCTGTTCTTCGCTGAGTTGGCTGTGTGTCGTAGTGGCGGGGTGAATGGCGAGACTGCGCGCATCACCAACATTGGCAAGGTGGCTGAACAGCTGCAGGCTTTCGATAAATTTCTTGCCAGCTTCTGCGCCGCCTTTAATACCAAATCCGAGAATTGCACCTGCGCCTTTGGGAAGATACTTCTTGGCGCGCGCATGATCGGGGTGGCTCTTGAGGCCAGGGTATTTGACCCAGCTAACTTTAGGATGAGCCTCAAGATATTCGGCCACAGCTTGCGTGTTCTGCACGTGACGGTCAATGCGCAGGTTGAGGGTTTCGAGTCCGAGCAGGGTCTGCCAAGCGTTGAACGGAGATTGGCAGGCGCCAAGGTCACGCAGTACTTGTACGCGCGCTTTGATCGCAAACGGGGGAAGTCCCGCGGCGGCGATGGAGGAATATACGAGGCCGTGATACGAAGGATCTGGCGTGTTGAAATTCTCAAACTTGCCATTGCTCCAATCGTAGTTGCCACCGTCCACGATGATACCGCCGATGGATGTGCCGTTGCCCGTGATGAACTTGGTGGTCGAGTGGGTAATCACGTGCGCGCCATATTCGAACGGGCGGAAAAGATACGGAGTGGCAAAAGTGTTGTCGATGAACAGGATCAGTTTGTGCTTGTTCGCGATCTCGGATACTTCTTCAAATGGGAAGACAGAAATATCGGGATTGCCGAGAGTCTCACCGTAAATAATTTTCGTGTTGGGCTGAATGGCCGCTTCAAAATTCTTCGGGTCGCTTGGGTCAACAAAAGTGACGTTGATTCCCAACTTGGGCAGAGTGTAGGCGAACTGGTTGTATGTGCCGCCATACAAACGCGATGACGAAACGATATGGTCGCCTGTGCTGCACAACGTGAAAATTGCCTGTGCCTGTGCGGCATGTCCCGAGCTTGCAGCCAGCGCAGCAACGCCGCCTTCGAGTGCTGCAATGCGCTGTTCAAGCACATCGGTGGTCGGGTTCATCAAGCGGGTATAAATATTCCCCAACTCTTTGAGCGCGAACAAATTCGCGGCATGTTCGGTGTTTTTGAACTGATAGCTCGTTGTTTGGTACAACGGCACAGCGCGGCTGCCAGTGGTGGCATCGGGTGAATAGCCAGCATGTAACTGGCGGGTGGCGAAACCTAACTTGCGATCTTTGATTGTGGACATTTGAGTTATCTCCTCTTGCATAAAAGTGTTGGTATTAATTAATTCCGCCCGTCAGAAGAGATAAAATTTTTGCGCTTAAAAAATTTACCTCTTCTGAAAGTACAAGAAGAGGTATACGTCTACACCGTCCTCTCATCTTCCAGATATGAATGACTTGTGTCATTCCTATTTGCCGAATTTGGCACCATAACTTTCGTTTGGTTGCCGAAGCTTCAAAGGGTCGGTCCCTCAGCTTCTCTGGATAAGAGCGAATATTTAATTTCGCGGTTTATATCATGCGGCTTGCCATTGTGTCAAGGGCATGAACAACCATAATTGAAATACTACCCGTTTGGGTCATAAAAGGTTTTCATTCACCAGTAACTCAGCATTGTAAATGGACGCGCCTGCCGCGCCGCGAATCGTGTTGTGTGAAAGTACAACGAATTTCAAATCAAGGATTGGATCACGCCTCACGCGGCCTACTACTGTCGTCATGCCTTTACCTGTTAATCGATCAAGTCTTGGCTGAGGACGATCCGCTTCATCCTTAACCTCGATAACTGGTTTGGGCGTCGAAGGCAGATTCCTCGCTGACGGTTTTGCTGCATAGTCACGTAAGGCTTGAATCGCAACTTCTGGTTCAACGGGTTTATCCAATGCCACGCTTGCACAGACGGTATGACCATCAATCACTGCCACGCGATTGGTATGTGCACTGAATTGAATATCAGCCATATCAATTTTATTTTCACTAAACTTGCCGAGCATCTTGCGTGGTTCCCATTCCACTTTTTCTTCTTCGCCACCATTGCCCACGTTGGGGATGACATTATCCATAATGTCGAGTGATGGAACGCCAGGGTAGCCCGCACCCGAAAGCGCCTGCAAAGAGACCATGAACACTTTCTTCACACCAAAGGACTCATCCAATGCTTTGAGTGCAATCGTGAGGCCTGTGCTCGTGCAGTTGGGATTCGTGACAATGCATCCGCTCCAGCCTTTATTTTTGCGCTGTGCTTTGACCAGTTGAATATGCTCCGCGTTGATCTCAGGCAACAGCAATGGCACATCCTCGCCACGGCGATACGATGACGCATTCGAGCAAACTGCCGCGCCAGCTTTTGCAAAAGCTGGTTCTAGTTCATTTGCGATCTCTGTGTGCAACGCGGAGAAAACAATTTTCGCCTGTACTGCATCCGTATTGGCAGGGACAACGATCATATCCCGAGCATACGCAGGCATGGGGTCATCCAATACCCAGCGAGCGGCTTTGGAATATGGCTGTCCAACAGAACGGTCAGAGGCTGCCAATGCAACAACTTTGAACCACGGATGATTATCTAGCAAAGAGATAAAACGCTGACCGACGGAACCTGTCGCGCCGAGAATTGCTACGGGGATTTGATTCATGATTACTCCTTGGAATGATGTATTGATTTGTCGAAAGTCAAATGTCAAAAGTCACGCGACCTTCGACTTTCGACCTTTGACAGATTTTATTGAACGATCAACTCATGCAGCGCCTTCACTGCATTTTCCGTATCCACAGAATCGACAACGAGAGAAATGGATACTTCCGATGAGCCCTGCGCAATGGCAAGGACATTTACGCCGTCATTGCCCAGTTTGCTAAACACGCGACCCGAAACCCCAGGCGTGTGACGCATGCCTGCACCGACAACGGTAATGATGGACACATCATCTGTTGCCCAAACGCGGTCGATGTCATCGTCTTCGATCTCAGCGGCGAATGCTTTTTCAAGGGACGATAACACAGCGGGGGCGAGCTCCGATGGCACAGCAAAACAAATCGACTGTTCTGAGGATGCCTGTGTAATGAGCGGGACGCTGGTGCCTGTTGAAGCCACCGCTCCAAACGCGCGCGCCGCCACACCAGGGACGCCCAGCATACCGCGTCCTTCAATGGTGATTAACCGCTGTTTGCGGATGGCAGTTACGGCTTTGATGACTTTTCCTTCCACCTTGCCATTAGATTTAACGCTGGCAATCAATCGTGTGCCAGGGTGACTAGGATTGAAAGTATTGCAAATGCGCAAGCCAATGCCTGCATCCAAAACAGGGCGGATGGTTTTAGGGTGCAAGACCTTCGCGCCATAATAGGCTAGTTCTGCGATTTCGCTGTAGTTGATCTCATGTAACGTCACTGCTTCTGGCACAATGCGCGGGTCAGTGGTCATTACGCCATCAACATCCGTCCAGATCCAGACATCGTCTGCGGGGAGCACGGCGCCGATGATGGCCGCGGAATAGTCTGAGCCACCGCGCCCAAGGGTGGTGATTGCGCCTTCAGGTGTTGCGCCGATAAAACCTGTTGTAATGGGAATAATTCCTGCATCCATCAACGGATTTAATATCCCCCGTGTCTTTTTGGTTGTCGCTTTGAAATCAGGATGCGCATTTTGATAATGTGCATTTGTGACTACGAACTCAGTCGACTCAATAGCTTTGGCTTTGATACCTGCTGCATCAACAACTGCCGCTAATAAGCGGACGCTCATTCTTTCGCCGATTGATGCCACTGCATCCATTGCACGCGGACTGGCTTCACCCAACACAGCAATCGCTTTGCACAAATCCACAAGAGAGAGGATGAGCGTGTTGATCTCGGCTTTCGTCTGCTCGCGAAGTTTTTCATCTTTGATGAGTGCATCCGCAGCGGCGAAGTGCTTTTCTCTCAGCGTGGATTCTGCTGCTGGGAGTGAATCCACTTTCCCTTTTGTAGCAGAAGCGGCAGAGTCCAGCAAAAGATTGGTCACGCCAGACATTGCGGATGTCACAACGACGACTCGACTCCAATCCTTTTTCGCATCTCGAATGATCTGTATTGCGCTTTTCAGTGCATCTACTGAACCAACGGATGTTCCTCCAAATTTCATAACGAGCGTTTGTTTTTCTGGCATGATGTTCTCCTTTGACAGGTGCGGTAACAAAAACGCCTCACGTTTCCGTGAGGCGTTGTGTGCTCCGAGATAACCTGTGTTTCGATTATTTCTGACCAAGCACAAAAGCCTCACGGCGTTTACCGGAGGTAGTGGTCATGGTCATGGTACCAAGGCCGTGTTTTGTGCTGTTCAGAATGGTTTTCATAATTGGGCGGTATTCTATGCGAGTGATGCATTGATGTCAAGGGATGAATTTATGAAGAGTACCCATTTGGGTACTCTTCATAAATGAATTTTTAAAAACCATTGACTCATTTCACATTTCAAGTAGAATTGCGCGCAATATGTATAGCACTTTGTTTGCAGCAATTACACCGCGTCGTACCCGTCGTACAAAGCCCACTTCCCTGAGAAGGTTGGGAGTTTTTTGTTTTGACGGCGGAACGAACGCAACGGTGCGCTAAGCGAAAGCACAAGTCAATCCAAAACGGCCATCCTTCATCGGATGGCCGTTTTTATTTTCCATACACCAAGGAGTAATTAATGAACCCGCAATCAAAACCGCAAGTGAAGAAAGTTGTCCTCGCCTATTCAGGTGGATTGGACACATCCGTGATCGTACCGTGGTTGAAAGAGAACTACGGCTGTGAAGTCGTCTGCTTTTGTGCAAACGTGGGGCAGGGGGATGAGGATATGCGCGGCCTTGAACAAAAGGCCATCAATAGTGGGGCGAGCCAGTGCATTATTCATGATATGAAAGAAGAGTTCGCATCTGAATATCTTTTTCCAATGTTGAAGGCGGGGGCGGTTTATGAACACAAGTATTTATTGGGCACATCGGTAGCCCGTCCATTAATTGCAAAACATCTTGTTGATGTAGCTCACGAATTTGGCGCGGATGCAATTGCACACGGCGCAACTGGCAAGGGGAACGATCAGGTTCGTTTTGAATTAACTGTCATGGCACTTGACCCGCGTCTCAAGATCATCGCTCCGTGGCGCGAGTGGAATATCCGCTCCCGCGAAGATGCACTTGCGATGGCTGCGAAATATAACATTCCTGTTACTGCCACCATCAAATCCATTTACAGCCGTGATTCAAATCTCTGGCATCTTTCGCATGAAGGCGGCCTGTTGGAAGATCCGTGGAACGAACCTGAAGAAGCCATGTTCCAACTTTCCACTTCGCCAGAGAATGCCCCCGACGAAGGCGCGTATGTGGAGATCGAATTTGAAAGTGGTAATCCTATTGCTGTAAATGGAGAAAAACTTTCAGCTGCAAAGATTGTTGAAACACTCAATCTTATCGGTGGCGCACACGGCATTGGCCGCGTGGATCTCGTTGAGAATCGTCTCGTTGGTATGAAATCTCATGGCGTGTATGAAACTCCTGGCGGCACCATTTTACTGTATGCGCATCGCGAACTTGAGTCACTTGTGTTAGACCGTGAGACCATGCACTTCAAGGAAATGGTCGCTGTGAAATATGCCGAGGTCACGTACAACGGCTTATGGTTCACTCCGCTGCGCGAAGCAATTGATGCCTTTGTCAATTCCACACAGGGGCCTGTCACAGGCCTCGTGCGACTCAAACTATACAAGGGCAACATCATCACCGCTGGTAAGAAATCTCCGTTCAGTTTGTATCGAGAAGATTTCGCCACCTTCGGCGAAGAGGATGTCTACGATCAGAGTCACGCCGAGGGTTTCATTCGCCTGTATGGTCTCAGCATGAAAGTCCGCGCGATGAATGGGCTGCCTGTTTCAGGTTTGGATATGCCGAAGCCTGATTATTCGAAATTCAAAAGAGATTAGCCCATGACGACTCTGTGGGGCGGACGCTTCGCCCAAAAACTCGACTCTGCGGCATGGGATCTAAATTCCTCATTACCTGTTGACCAGCGCATGGCAATTCAGGATGTGGATGGTTCCATCGCGTGGGCGAATGCTTTGCACAAGGCAAATATTCTTTTGGATGAAGAACACGCCTCGATCTCACTCGGGCTTGATACCGTCCGAAAAGAATTCGCTTCGGGACAGTTTTCCTTCGTCCCCTCCGATGAAGATATCCACACCGCTGTGGAACGCCGCCTCACCGAGTTGATCGGTGTGACCGCAGGCAAACTCCACACGGGAAGAAGCCGCAACGACCAAGTCGCCACCGATTTTAGATTGTGGATGTTGCAAGCCATTCCTGAATTAGATTCTGCATTCCGCATTCTGCAATCTGCATTGCTCTCCCAAGCCGAACTCGCAGACGAGACCATCATGCCTGGCTACACTCATCTGCAACGCGCCCAGCCAATTTTGCTTTCGCATTGGTGGCTGAGTCACTATCATCCGCTTGAACGGGATCGCGAGAGGCTGAACGGCCTTATTAAACGAGTTTCGATTTTGCCTCTTGGTTCTGGAGCACTTGCTGGCACGCCCGTCCCTGTGGACCGCGCCGCGTTGGCTGAGTCACTTGGCTTTGCAGTCGCTTCCCAAAACAGCCTCGACTCTGTTTCAGACAGAGACTTCGCTGCTGAATTTTTATTCTGTGCCACGATGACGGGCATCCATTTGAGTAAGCTCTCGGAGCAAATTGTCTTGTACACGAGCGCCGAGTTTGGTTTCTTCGAACTCTCGGATGCCTTCTCAACAGGTTCGAGTCTTATGCCACAGAAAAAGAATCCTGATGTCTTTGAATTGACACGCGGCAAGGCTGGCACGCTCATTGGAATGTTGACGGGATTGCTCGCCACACTCAAAGGCTTGCCATCCACCTACGATAAAGATTTGCAGGAAGATAAAGCGCCTGTCTTTGCTGCGGCAGATACGTTGCTTGCCATTTTGCCTGTCATTGCTGGTGCGGTCAATACGATCACTGCCAAACCTGTCCGAATGCGAAATGCGATCGACTCGTTCATGATGGCGACTGATCTGGCGGATTATCTCGTCAGCAAGGGGATTCCGTTTCGAGAGACTCACGCGATAGCAGGAAAAGCTGTCCGTGAGGCGGGCGAGAAAAATGTTGGGTTGGAGGAACTGTCACTCGAAGCGTATCAGGCGCTCTGTCCAGCGTTTGAGGCGGATGTGTATCAAGTTTTCGACCCGATGAAATCCGTCGAAAAAAGAAATGCGATTGGCGGCACGAGTCTCCAATCTGTAAAAAATCAAATTAAACAAATCAAAGGAGATTAAAAATGTCTACTGTTACTTGCCCTGAATGTGAAGCCGAAATTACGTTGGATGCTGGCACCGAAGCTGGTGAAATTATCGTTTGCTCGGATTGCGGCGTGGATCTCGAAGTGACGTCTGTGAACCCTGCCGCCGTGCAACTCGCGCCCATGGAACAGGAAGATTGGGGAGAATAAAGCGGAATGCAGAAAGCGGAAGGCAGAGTGATGAATGGGCTGCCTTCTGCTTTCCGCTTTCTCTTGGATGATTCTTATGCAAAAGAGATTGAAGATAGGCGTCCTTTATTCCCGTGTACGTGTGGAAGAAAAATGGATCTTTGCGGCGATGGAAAAACGCGGCATTGATTATGAGCGACTCGATGACCGCGTGATTTCGTTTGACTTGGAAAACCCCAAACCGTGGCACGCGTTTGATGCGGTGTTGGAGCGCAGCATCAGCTACACGAGCGGATTATATGCGTTGCGGTTGTTGAATTCATTTGGTGTGCCGACTGTGAATACAGCAGCGGTGGCAGAAGTGTGCGGCGACAAGTTGACCACGTCTGCGATGCTGGCGAAGGCGGGCGTGCCGCAACCGCGCAATGTGGTGGCATTTACGCCTGAGGCTGCATTGGATGCGATCGAAGCGTTTGGGTATCCTGTTGTGTTGAAACCTGTTGTCGGTTCGTGGGGACGGCTTTTGGCGAAGATCAATGACCGTGATGCGGCGGAGGCGGTGCTTGAACACAAGTCCACGCTTGGGTCGGTGCAGCACTCTGTTTTTTATATTCAGGAATTCATCAAGAAGCCTGGACGTGATATTCGCGCGATTGTGATCGGTGACCGTGTGTTGACGGCGATGTATCGCAAGAGCGAGCATTGGATCACGAACACGGCGCGCGGCGGGGAAGGGGAGTTGTGTCCCATCACGCCTGAGATCGAAGAGATGTGTTTGAAAGCAACTGCGGCTGTTGGCGGCGGCGTGTTGGCCGTGGACTTGATCGAACATACGGAGCGCGGCTATCTTGTCAATGAGATCAATCACACGATGGAGTTCCACACCATGCAGCCTGTGAGTGGCATTGATATTGCGGGTGAGATCGTGGAGTATACAGTGAAAGCGGCGAAAGAAAAGATTTAAACACAAAGGGCACGAAGGTCACTAAGGAAAACAAAGCCTAAGTGCCTTCCCCTTTGTGTACTTGGTGTCCTTCGTGTTTATTTTTTTGAGGAGCAATTATGATAAGTGTTTCTATTATTGGCGGTTCGGGGTATGGGGGTGGAGAATTATTGCGTTTGCTGTTGGGTCATCCCAATGCGGAGATCAAGCAGGTGACTTCGCGTTCGCGAGTAGGTGAGTATGTATATCAGACTCATCCGAACTTGCGCAAGAAGACGCAGTTGAGATTCAGCGACCCTTCGCAGTTGGAGCCCGTGGATGTGTTATTCCTCGCCCAGCCGCATGGACAGGCTCAAAAGAATATTGAAGAATATGCAAAACTCGGAACAAAAATTATCGATCTCGCGGCGGACTTCCGTCTGCGGGATGCGGCGTTTTACGAGAAATGGTATGGCGAAGCACATGCCGCGCCTGAGTGGTTGAGCAAATTTGTGTATGGACTGCCCGAACTCCATCGCGAAGATATTTCCAAAGCCAGTTACATCAGCGGTGTGGGATGCAATGCCACGGCGAGCAACCTTGCGCTGCTGCCGTTGGTCAAAGCAGATCTGATCGATCTGTCTGCTCCAGTCATTATTGAAATTAAAGTTGGTTCGTCTGAAGGCGGCGCGGAGGGGAATTCTGGTTCACTGCATGCGGAACGCGCGAATGTGATTCGGACGTTCTCTGCGTTTGGGCATCGTCACACGGCGGAGGTGATTCAGGAAATGGGCGTCAAAGATGTCTCATTGACCATGACCGCTGTGGACATTGTCCGCGGGGTGTTGGCGACGGCTCATGCCAAGGTCAAGCCTGGTGTGGCGACAAAAGATTTGTGGAAAGCTTATAGAGCAGTGGCGAACGAAAATCCGTTCGTGCGGGTGGTCAGAGAACAGCGCGGAATTTACCGAGTCCCTGAGCCAAAGATCTTGGCTGGCTCGAACTATGCCGATCTCGGCTTTGAACTGGACGAGAGTAACGGTCACATTGTGGCGATGTGCGCGATTGATAACTTGATGAAGGGTGCATCTGGTACGGCGGTGCAGTGTATGAATTTGATGATGGGATGGGAAGAAACTCTCGGATTGGAATTTATGGGTTTACATCCGATCTAAGAAAGAATCGGAAAGTTTTCTTTCCTCTTTCGTCTTTCCTTGATATGGAGAACTTATGGCTGAATCTATTACTGTAGTCAAACTCGGTGGCACGGAAGGTGTGGATTTTTCCGCGATCTGTGCGGATGCTGTGGAATTGTTGAAGCAAGGCAAAAGACTGGTCTTTGTGCATGGCGGTTCGGCAGAGGCGAATGCGCTTGGTGAAGGACTTGGGGCGCCGCCGAAGATGATCACTTCGCCTTCGGGATACACGTCCCGATATACTGACCGCAAGACGCTGGAAATCTTTTTGATGGCGGTGAATGGAAAGGTCAATTCGCTGTTGACCGAACAGTTGCAGAGGATGGGAGTCAATGCGTTTGGGCTGTGCGGACTCGATGGTAAGCTGATGCAAGCCACGCGCAAAGAGTCGGTGCAGAGCATTGAGAATGGCAAGCGGAAGATTATCCGTGATGATTACACGGGGAAGATTGATATCGTGAATAGTGAACTGCTTTTGATGCTGCTCAATGCGGGATACATGCCCGTGATCGCACCTGTGGCTGTCAGCGAAAAAGGCGAGGCGTTGAATGTGGATGCAGACCGTGCGGCAGCGATGGTTGCGTCCGCGCTGAAGGCAGAAAATTTATTGTTGCTCACAGCAGTACCTGGGCTGATGAAAAAATTCCCAGACGAGTCAACTCTCATTCGGCAGTTGCCGCAGAGTCAGCTGGCGGCGGCGAGTGAAGCGGCGCAAGGTCGCATGAAGAAGAAAGTCCTTGGCGCGGAGGAGGCATTGAATGGCGGCGTGAGTCGCGTCATCATCGCGGACGGAAGAATTCAAAATCCAATCTCAAATGCTTTGGCAGGAAACGGAACGGTGATTCAATGAACGCACAGCAAATTATAGACACAGAAAACAAACACACCTCTGGCGTGTATGCCAAGCAGACATTGACCATCGTGCGCGGACAAGGTGCTTCGTTGTTCGATGTGAACGGCGTGGAATATTTGGATTGTTCATCAGGACATGGCGTTGCGAACCTCGGTCACGCTCACCCGAAAATTGCGGAGGCGCTCTACAAGCAGGCAAACACGCTGATTACTTTGTTCGAGTCGTTCCCCAACGACCAGCGCGCGCAGTTGATGGAAAAGATCACGGCGTTGGTTCCCGGCTTGGACAGAGTCTTCTTTTGCAATTCGGGGACTGAAGCCGTGGAGGCGGCGTTCAAGTTTGCACGCATATCCACGGGACGCAAGAATTTTATTGCTGCGATGCGTGCGTTTCATGGACGGACGTATGGCTCGCTTTCGGCGACGTTCAACAAAAAATATCGTGAAGGATTCGAACCGCTTCTGCCTGGTGTTTCGCATGTTTCATACAACAATATCGAAGCGTTGGATAAAGCTGTGAATGAAGAGATCGCTGCTGTGATCTTGGAAGTGGTGCAGGGCGAAGGCGGTGTGTACCCCGCGAGTTTGGAATACATTCAAGCTGCGCGGCGGATATGTGATGAACGCGGCGCGTTGTTGATCGTGGACGAAATCCAAACGGGATTTGGGCGCACAGGCAAGATGTTTGCAGTTCAACATTATGGTGTGACTCCCGATTTGCTAACCTGTGCAAAGTCATTGGCAGGTGGCGTGCCGATGGGTGCGGTGTTGATCGGGGCGAACATCAAGAACCTTGTACCTGGCGTGCATGGTTCAACCTTTGGCGGAAATCCACTTTCGTGCGCGGCTGCGAATGCGGCGCTGGATGTCATCCTCGGCGAAGATTTGCCCGGACAGGCTGCGGCGAAGGGTGCGTATTTGATGGAGAAGTTGAAGAAGATTGAATCGCCGAATATCCGTGACGTGCGTGGACTGGGGTTGATGGTTGGTATCGAGATGAAACAAAAGGTTGCATCGTACATCAAGGCTTTGCAAGAGAAAAAAATCATAGCTTTGAATGCAGGGATGACCGTGATTCGTTTGTTGCCGCCACTGGTGATCACGTATGAGCAGATTGATCATCTGGTGGATGTATTGACGGAAGTGCTGACCAGTGAAATGCAGAATGCTGAATAATGAATAATGAATGATGAATTTGAAACCCTAAGTGGACTTGTTTCTCAATATAGCCCTTCAGGACAGGAACGCGGTGCGGTGGAATGGCTTGTGGCGCGGATGAAGGCGTTGGGATTTGATGATGCTTTCATTGACGAGGCTGGCAATGCTGTCGGTGTGATGGGGAAGGGGGTGAAGCAGGTTGTGCTGCTTGGTCATATTGATACGGTGCCTGGAGAAATCAAAGTCACCCTCACCCCTAACCCCTCTCCCGAAGGGCGAGGGGAATTTTTGTATGGCCGTGGCTCAGTGGATGCGAAAGGTCCGCTGGCGAGTTTTGTGGATGCGGTGGCAAAGGTCGGCGCGAAGGATGGCTGGCAGTTTGTTGTAATCGGCGCAGTTGAAGAAGAGCGAAATTCGGAAGGCGCAAGATTTGTCGCAACTCAATACAAGCCTGATTTTGCGATCATCGGCGAACCCAATCAATGGGATCGAATGGCGCTTGGATACAAAGGCAGCGCCTGGGCGAATGTGACCGTCAAACGCGGACAAGCTCACACGGCTAGTGGCGAAGAGACAGCGGCGGAAGCGGCTGTGGAAGTTTGGTTGAAGATCAAAGCGTATGTGGATTCATTCAATGCAGATAAGACAAAAGTGTTCGATAAATTGCTGCTCACCTTGCGCGGCATGGATTCGGACTCGAATGATTTTGAACAATGGGCACGGTTGAAAGTTGGTGTCCGTTTGCCTGTGGAAGTTTCACCAGAGGATTGGTACGCAAAACTGAATGAGGTTGCTGTGGGCGCAGTTGTTGAGCCAATGGGGTTCGCTATCCCTGCATGGGGGTGTGAGAAAAACACTCAGCTAGTGCGTAGCTTCTTAAGCGGAATCAGGTCACAGGGCGGGGAGCCGCGTTTCGTCTATAAAACGGGAACCGCTGATCTGAACATCGTCGCTCCTGTATGGAAATGTCCCGCTGTGGTGTATGGTCCAGGAGATTCTGCTCTCGATCACACGCCGAATGAGCATATCAATTTGGATGATTATAAAAAAGCTGTGGATGTAATAAGTGCGGCATTGGAAAAATTAACAGGATAAGAATAGCTCCTAGGTGTGGGGAAATTTCATGTCTTCCCTGTTATGATTAATGACATGAGACGACACTTTCACACAATCCTATTCTTGTTGACGTTTCTCGCTTCATGCTCGCCCCGAAACCTGACCGCTGTTCCTGAGAGATCCATTACGCTGAAAGATTGTGCGTTGACCTCGGCTGCTGGCAATCAAGTGGATGCACGCTGCGGTACGTTGACTGTTCCCGAAGACCGCTCCAACCCCGATGGCCGAAAGATCGAATTGAATGTGGCTGTCATCCCTGCGATTAAGCGCAATCCTGAAAAGGATGCGCTTTTTTTGCTGGCTGGCGGTCCTGGTCAGGCGGCGATCGAGGCTTATCCTGCTATGATCTCAATAATATTCCCGCTTCATGAAAGCCGCGACATCGTGTTGGTCGATCAACGTGGGACGGGGAAATCGAATCCGTTGCGATGCCTTAATCCCGAGGACGATGCGTTGAGCGATGAGCAGGTGTTGGAAAAACTAAAATCGTGCCCTGACACTCTCGATGCCGATTTGCGTTTTTATACGACCGAAATTGCAATGACCGATCTTGACGAAGTGCGCGCGGCTCTGGGATATGAAACGATAAATATTTATGGAGCATCCTATGGGACTCGTGCTGCATTGACATACCTGCGTATGTTCCCCGACCACATTCGTACAGTTACGCTGGATGCAGTTGTGGATGCGGATTTTGTCATGTTCATGGATGTTGCAAAAGACGGGCAGGCATCGCTTGATAAATTCTTTGCGCGATGTGAGGCGGATGATGCCTGCAAGTCAAATTTTCCCGATCTGCGAAATGAGTTTGAGGGTCTTATCTCCCGTGTAGAAGAGACGCCAGCGAAGATCACCATCCCACATCCGTTAACCAACATGCTCCTTGATGTGACCGTGACACGTCAAATGATCACCAGTATGGTTTTCAACACTCTTTATTTGCCAGACTTGGTTGCCACTTTGCCGCTGGCCATCCATGAGGCGTATGTAGATGAGAACTATGTTCCACTCATTTCGCAGGCGCTTCTCGTGAATGCTGGTTTGTATGATGGTATGTTTTATGCTGTTGCCTGCACCGAAGATGCACCATTGATTTCTGCCTCTGAAGCTGCCAAGCGTGGAGAGAATAGCGTCTTTGGAGATCGCACCGTGGATTTTGCAGCGGTCTGTGCTGAATGGCCGAAAGGAAAGGTTTCACCTGAATTTCGCGAACCAGTTGTTTCGGATGTACCAGTTCTGATCCTTTCGGGTGATGCTGACCCCATTACTCCACCCTGGCATGCAGACATCGTCGCCGAAAGCCTCACGAATGAAATCCATCTTGTCTTTTTGGGTATGGGGCATGGCAATCTCTCCAGCCCATGCAGTACCGATTTGTTTAAAGCCTTTATTGAAAGTGCCTCCATTGAGGGGTTGGATACTGTCTGCGTAGATGGAGTCCAACCTCCGCCGTTCTTTGTCGATTTCAGCGGACCGCGTCCATAACAACCCAAGGTAATAATAATGATACAAGTACAAGGTCTTTCAAAATCTTTTGGAAAAGTAAAAGCTGTTCAAGATGTTTCATTTTCTGCATCGGATGGACAGATCACCGGTTTGCTTGGCCCTAATGGGGCGGGTAAAAGCACAACTTTGCGTATGCTCTACACGTTGCTTAAACCTGAAAGTGGTTCTGCACAGATAGATGGGTTTGATGTGCGCCAATCTCCACTGGAAGTGCAGAGCCGAATCGGAGTGCTGGCAGATGCGCGCGGGTTGTATTCGCGCCTGACAAGCCGTGAGAATATCCGCTACTTTGGGCGGCTGCACGGTCTGGCAGGCGAAGCGCTTGAGAAGCAGATCAATTCACTGATGGTGTTGCTTGATATGCAGTCCATTGCAGATCGTAAAACAGAAGGATTTTCCACTGGAGAAAAGCTCAAGGTTGCTATTGCGCGTACGCTGGTACATAATCCACAAAATGTCTTGCTGGATGAACCAACGAATGGGTTGGATGTGATGAGCACGCGTGCGATGCGTCAATTCATCCTGCGTCTGCGTGAGGAAGGCAAATGTGTACTCTTCACGAGCCACATTATGCAAGAAGTGGCTGTGCTCTGCGATCAGATCGTGATCATTTCACAAGGGACTGTATCAGCCAATGGCAGCCCCGATGACCTGCGAAAGCAGACAGGAAAAGAGAATCTTGAAGATGCGTTTGTCGCTGTGATCGGCTCGGAAGAGGGGTTGGTGTGATGAAAAAGATACTGGTAATTTTCCAAAAGGAAATGCTCGACAACATGCGGGATTATCGCAGTTGGGTCACGGGCGTATTTTGGGCTCTCTTTGGTCCTCTACTTCTTGGGGGAATGATCATGCTGTTGGGTAACACCATCCGCGAAAATGTGGATGAAGCGCTGATCCTTCCTGTGTCCGGCGCAGAGAATGCTCCCAACCTGATCACTTTTTTGGAACAACAGGATGTTGTTATTGAGCCCGCACCTGCAGACCCCGAAGCTGCAGTGATTGCCGGCGATATCAACGTGGCATTGATCATCCCTTCAGACTATGGAGAGAATTTCTCAGCAGGTGAAACTGCAAAGGTACAACTTGTATTTGACAGCACACGCCAGTCTGCAATGGTGGATATTAACCGCACCCAGAATCTGCTTCAAGGATACGGCAGATATATTGGGTTGCTGCGTCTGAGCTTGCGTGGCGTCAGCCCAGAGGTGATACATGTTGTTCAAATTGAAGAAGTAGATACAGCAACACCGCAAAGCCAGGCATTGATCTTTCTATCCATGCTGCCGTATTTTATTATCTTCGCCATCTTCAATGGCGCATCCCCCGTCATTACTGATGCTACGGCGGGGGAGAGGGAACGTGGCTCTCTGGAGCCGTTATTGATCAACCCGTTGCTGCGCGGATGGGTTGCCATCGGCAAGATGCTTTCTGCCATGCCGTTTGCCACCTTCAACTTGATCATTACCCTTGCTGGGTTTGCTACCATATTCCGCATCCTGCCTATGGAAGAATTGCTTGGCATTCAAGTTGGCCTTGATATTGGGGCATTGACATCTGTATTCCTGATCTGTCTGCCCATTGTTTTTCTAGCCTGTGCCATCCAGACCCTGATTGCATCTTTTGCCAAGACCACCAAAGAAGCGGGAACCTATTTGCCGTTCATCGGTTTGATCCCTTCTCTGCCGGGTCTGGCATTGGCGTTTCTACCGGTCAAACCCGAATTGTGGACGATGCTCATTCCAACATTTGGTCAGCAAATTTTGATCAATCAGTTCCTTCGCTCCGAACCGATTTTAGGAATGAATATCGTTATCTCCGCTGTAATGACTATATTGCTTTCGATCATCGTTACTTACATTGCCATCAAGCTTTATGAAGGGGAACGCATTATTACCGGGAGATGATTTTCTGAACTCTGCAAATTACTTTATCGCGGCGTGTTCCTGAAGTGCGAAATGTAATCGTTCTTTATGTCCGAATCGGAAATTATAGACCTTGACGGATTTCCGTTTCCGCCTATAATCGTGCGAAACCTAAAGCCAATGAATACATCTTTGTTCAGCCTCTCAATTATTGTAGTAGTCCTTGCGGTCCTTATTATTAAGGATCAATTTTTGGTTAGGATGGCTACGGTGAGAGTAAAATAAATCACTAAGTGAGAACGAGAGCCGCCCTAACCACGGGCGGCTCTTTTTATACCAATTATAGGAAAAGAGTCATGCGATCAGATACTGTAAAAAAAGGTTTTGATAAAGCGCCGCACCGTGCGCTCTTGCGTGCCACTGGCTTGCAAGATGACGATTTCAAGAAGCCGTTCGTCGCCATTGTTAATTCGTATGTGGATGTTGTGCCTGGGCATGTGCATTTGCAGGAATTCGGCAAGCTGATCAAGGATGCCGTTCGCGCGGCGGGTGGTGTGCCTTTTGAGTTCAATACCATCGGTGTGGATGATGGCATTGCAATGGGGCACTTGGGGATGAAGTACTCGCTTCCTTCTCGTGAACTAATTGCTGACTGCGTCGAGACCATGGTCGAAGCTCATAGATTTGACGCTATGGTGTGTATCCCGAACTGCGACAAGATCGTGCCTGGCATGCTGCTGGCGGCAATGCGTGTGAACGTGCCGACCATCTTTGTCTCTGGTGGTGCGATGGCAGCGGGAAAGACTCCCGATGGCGAAACACTTGACCTCATCTCTGTCTTTGAAGGCGTTGGCGCATTTTCGGCGGGGAAGATTGATGAAAAGCGATTATCCATTTTGGAAAAATTTGCCTGTCCATCTTGTGGTTCATGCTCTGGCATGTTCACTGCCAATTCGATGAACTGTTTGATGGAAGTGCTCGGTCTGGCTCTGCCGTATAACGGTTCTGCCTTGGCGAAGACTCCTGAACGCGAGTCATTGGCAAAGCAAGCTGCGGCGCAGATCATGACCTTGATCGAACGGGACATCAAACCGCGAGACATTGTCACAGCCGACGCGATTGACGATGCCTTTGCATTGGACATGGCGATGGGCGGTTCATCGAACACGGTGCTGCACACCTTGGCTTTGGCGAACGAAGCGGGCGTGCCATATCCGTTGGAGCGCATCAACTCCGTTGCTGATAAAGTTCCGCATATCTGTAAAGTGAGTCCTGCGGGCAAATGGCACATGGAAGATGTTCACCGCGCAGGTGGCATCCCTGCCATTTTGAACGAAGTCCAGCGGGGAACGGGGATGTTACATTTAGATCGTATGACGGTTACAGGTAAGACGTTGGGGGAATCAATTAAAGGTTGTGAGATCAAAGACGAAGATGTGATTCGTAAATATGAAAATGCTCATTCCAAGCGCGGCGGCTTGTCCATTTTGTTTGGCAATCTGGCTCCGAATGGGGCGGTGGTTAAAGTGGGTGGCGTAAGCGATGCGATGATGAAGTTTGAAGGTCCCGCGGTCATCTTTGAATCTCAAGATGATGCGATGGCTGGAATTTTGGCTGGCAAGGTCAAAGCAGGGGATTGTGTTGTGGTGCGTTATGAAGGTCCGAAGGGCGGACCTGGTATGCAGGAAATGCTTTCGCCTACGTCTGCCATTATGGGGCAGGGACTTGGTGACAAGGTTGCGCTCATCACCGATGGACGTTTCAGCGGTGGGACTCGCGGTGCGTGCATTGGGCACGTTTCACCAGAAGCTGCTGCAGGTGGGCCGATCGGTGCGCTCAAAGCTGGGGATATCGTCCAAATTGATTTGGTGGCACGCAGCCTCAACGTTAAGTTGAGCGAGGCGGAGATCCAGAGTCGGCTTGAGGCGTTGCCTCCGTTCAAATCCTCAGTTACTTCCAAATGGTTGAAGAGATATTCACATTTTGTGACGAGTGCAGATACGGGTGCAGTACTAAATGCTGAATAATGAATGATGAAAAAAGGAATCGAGCTATGAAAAAGACAGGTGCAGAAATATTATGGGAATGCGTGGTGCGTGAAGGCGTGGAGGTGGTCTTCGGGTATCCAGGCGGGGCGAATATGCCGATCTATGATGCGATGTTGAGCTATCCAGTCCATCATGTATTGGTACGCCATGAGCAGGGTGGGGCGCATATGGCAGATGGATATGCGCGTGCTTCGGGCAAGGTGGGGATGGCAATGGGGACTTCTGGCCCTGGCGCAACGAACCTTGTGACAGGCATTGCCACAGCGATGATGGATTCTGTCCCTGTAGTGTTTGTTACAGGACAGGTTGCTGCGCATTTGATCGGTGGGGATGCGTTCCAGGAAGTGGATATGACCGGCATTACCCTGCCGATCACAAAGCACAATTATCTTGTGACTCGTGCCGATGAGATTGCAGAAGTTGTGCGTGAGGCGTTTTACATTGCACGCAGTGGACGTCCAGGCCCTGTGTTGATCGACATTTGTAAGAATGCACAGGTAGAGTCTTGTGAGTTTGAATATCCTGAGGATGTCAAACTCCCTGGTTATCAACCCGTTGACCATGCGCCAAAAGAATCACTTGAGCGCGCAGTCAAGTTGATCGAGAAGGCGCAACGTCCGATCATTTTATGCGGACATGGTGTGTTGGTTTCAGAGGCCGAAGAAGTTCTGATGAACTTTGCAGTTAAGACTCAAACGCCTGTTGCGAGCACCTTGCTTGGTCTTGGCGCGTTCCCTGCTTCACATGAATTGAGCCTTGGCATGATGGGCATGCACGGTGAAGTTCATACCAATCTTGCGATCCAGAACTCTGACCTGATCCTAGCCTTCGGTATGCGCTTCGATGACCGCGTGACAGGCACATTGAAAACATATGCACCGCATGCTAAGAAAATTCACGTTGAAATTGATCCTTCGGAAATCCATAAGAATGTAACCGTGGACGTCCCGCTTGTGGGCAATTTGAAAACCGTTTTGACCGATCTCGTCCCGATGGTGGATGAGTACGATCACGAGGAATGGAAGAAGCAGATCAACGGCTGGAAAGCAGAAGCTGACACGCGCAGCATTATGAACTGGCCTGATGACGGCAAGTTATACGTGCCGCATTTGATCGAAGATATTTGGAAGGCCACGGGCGGCGGCGCGATCATTTCCACGGATGTAGGTCAACACCAAATGTGGACCGCGCAATATTACGCCTTGGATAAACCGAATCGCTGGCTTACTTCTGGTGGCGCAGGCACAATGGGTTTTGGCTTGCCCTCTGCGATCGGTGCATGGTTTGCAAACAAAGATCAGGAAGTTTGGGCGGTAGCAGGTGATGGTGGTTTCCAAATGACTGCTGCCGAGCTTACCACTGCTGTTCAAGAAGGCGCGAACGTGAAGGTTGCCATCATGAATAACAGTTTCCTCGGTATGGTACGTCAATGGCAGGAATTTTTCTTTGAGAAGCGTTACTCTGCTGTGAACATGCTCTCGCCTGATTTTGTGAAACTTGCTGAGGCGCATGGTGTTCCCGCTCGACGAGTAACCAAGCGCGAGGAAGTGGACGAAGCGATCGCATGGGCACGCAGCATCAAAGGCCCAACGGTCATCGAATTCAAGGTAGAGCAGGAAGATGCTGTTTACCCGATGGTGCCTGCAGGTTCTGCTTTGGATCAGATGCTGCAGAGACCTGCAAAGAAATAAGGATGTGCATGCTCAGGTCTTCTTTCATCTGTCGAATGAAAGAAAAAAGAAAAGAGCACACATGAATTGGAGAATCAAATGAACTACACCTTCATTGCATTAGTGGAAAATAAACCTGGCGTGTTGAACCGCGTGGCTTCGCTGTTTCGCCGCCGTAATTTCAATATTGAATCCCTTGCGGTTGGGCGGACGGAAGATCCTGAAGTCTCTCGGATGACCGTAGTTGTGGATTGCCCCAATGGCGATATGGATGCACACAAGATCGAAGCGAATCTATACAAGCTGGTCAACGTGATTGACGTGCAGGATGTGACGCATCAACCTTCGGTAACCCGTGACTTGGCTCTGATCAAAATAAAGGTCGGCCCCGAGAAACGCGCTGAAGTGAACGGCCTAGCGGAAATTTTCCGCGCTCATATCGTGGACGTGGCGGTTGATTCAGTCATCGTGGAGATCACTGGCACCGAAGATAAGATCGAGGGCATGATCGAACTTCTGCGTCCGCTGGGCATTGTGGAAATGGTACGCACGGGACAAGTTGCGATGACTCGCGGCGTGACTGATGGCGTGCGCCGTGTGCCAGGTGTGAACGGCAATCGGTATGAAGATGTTTCTGAAATGGCGGAAATGGCGCCGTAGTGGAAATGAAGAATTTTGAAGTGTGAATGATGATAGAAAACCAACACTTTCAAACCTGTAACTTGTAACAAAAACAAAAAACCTTAAGGAGAATAGTAATCATGGCAAAGATCGATTTTGGCGGCACGATGGAAGAAGTGGTAACACGCGACGAGTTTTCACTTGAAAAGGCTCGCGAGGTGTTGAAGAATGAAGTTGTAGCTGTCCTCGGCTATGGCGTGCAGGGACCTGCCCAAGCGATGAATATGCGCGACAATGGCATCAATGTCATCGTTGGTCAGCGTAAAGGCACATCCAATTGGGACAAAGCTATTGCAGATGGTTGGGTTCCTGGCAAGACTCTCTTCAATGTGGAAGAAGCTGCCGAAAAAGGAACTGTCATCCAATACTTGCTTTCGGATGCAGGCCAGCGCTCTCAGTGGCCGAGCATTGTAGAACATCTCAATGAAGGGGACATGTTGTACTTCTCCCATGGATTCTCCGTCACCTTCAAGGATGACACTGGCGTGATCCCGCCTCCTCACGTGGATGTGGCTTTGGTTGCCCCCAAGGGGTCTGGCCGCAGCGTTCGCATTAACTTCCTCGAAGGCTCTGGCATCAATGCCAGCTTCGCCGTTCATCAGGATGCGACCGGCCGCGCGAAGGAACGCACCATTGCGCTTGGCATTGCCATCGGTGCTGGCTATCTCTTCCCAACCACTTTTGAAAAGGAAGTCTATTCCGATCTTACTGGCGAACGCGGCATTCTCATGGGCGCTCTCGCAGGTGTGATGGAAGCTCAGTACAACGAACTCCGCAGCCACGGACATTCTCCTTCCGAGGCTTTCAATGAGACAGTTGAAGAGCTCACTCAATCCCTCATCCGCCTTGTTGGGCAGAACGGCATGGATTGGATGTACGCGAACTGCTCCACTACTGCTCAGCGCGGCGCGTTGGATTGGAAAGATAAATTCCGCGATGCCACCGCTCCTGTCTTCAAGGATCTCTATCACAGCGTCTTTACTGGTAACGAAGCCCGCATCACTCTCGAAGCCAATAGCAAACCTGATTATCGCGCCAAGCTAGAAGTAGAACTTGCCGCCATTCGTGACTCTGAAATGTGGCGCGCTGGCGCTGCTGTTCGTTCGTTGCGCCCTGAGAATTGGAAAAAATAGTTAAGTAGTTGGATGGTTGCGTAGTTTTGTGGTTGATCTTCCAAACCAGCAACTTACCAATCAACTGCAAAACTACCAAACTACGAAACGAGGTAACTATGAGCAATAACTACGTACGAATCTTCGATACTACTTTACGCGATGGCGAACAGTCTCCGGGCGCAACGATGACTTCAGCTGAAAAGCTTGAAGTTGCTCATAACCTTGCGCGCCTCGGTGTGGACATTATCGAAGCGGGATTCCCTGCGGCTTCGCCAGACGATCTGGAAGCTGTCAGACGGATTGCTCTTGAAGTGGGCAACCCTGCCAACGCGGAGTCTGAAGCGAAAGTCCCTGTCATCGCAGGTTTAGCGCGTGCTAACAAAGCGGATATCGATAAGGCTTGGGAAGCTGTTCAAGGCGCAAAGAGGCCACGCATTCATACCTTCCTGGCCACATCTGCGATCCATATGAAACACAAGTTGAAGATGGACCCTGAAGATGTGATCCAGCGCGTTTCGGAAATGGTCGCGTATGCGAAATCTTTATGCGCGGACGTGGAATTCAGTCCCGAAGATGCGAGCCGTTCCGAACCTGAATTTTTGTATGTGGTCTTGGGCGAAGCCATCAAAGCGGGCGCAACCACATTGAACATTCCCGACACAGTGGGCTATACCACGCCCGATGAATTCTATAAATTGATTGATGGCATTATCAAGCACACGCCTGGAATGCATGATGGCATTACCGTTTCTGTGCATTGCCATGAAGATTTGGGAATGGCAACCGCCAACACGCTGGCAGGGCTTCAAGCCGGAGCACGTCAGGCAGAAGTGACGATCAATGGAATCGGTGAACGCGCTGGCAATACTTCTCTTGAGGAAGTCGTGATGGCTTTGAAAACACGACAGTCAGTTTTTGGCTTGGAAACCGGGATCGAAACCCAACAACTCTCACGCATTTCCAAGTTGGTTAGCAACTACACTGGTATGGTCGTTCAACCTAATAAGGCGATTGTTGGCGCGAATGCATTTGCGCACGAAGCGGGTATTCATCAAGATGGAATGCTTAAAAACCAGTTGACGTACGAGATCATGCGTCCTGAAGATGTGGGCGTGAATCAGACCAAACTGGTTTTGGGTAAACATTCCGGGCGCGCTGCATTGCGTAACCGCCTTACCGAAATGGGTCATTCACTTGATGATGTTGAACTCGATAAGGCATTTGGGCGCTTCAAGGAATTGGCTGACCGCAAGAAAGTCATCACCGATCTTGATCTCGAAGCGCTGATCGCCGATGAGTTTTACAAGCCGCGCGATGTTTATCTGTTGAGCGGAATGCAAGTGACTTGCGGCACGATGGGCATGCCCACTGCAACTGTCCGCTTGCGCGGGCCTGATGGTGTAATTCACACACAAGCCGCCATTGGCACAGGTCCCGTGGATGCGACTTACAAAGCTATTGACTCAATTGTCAGTGTGCCTTGCACCTTGCTTGAGTTCAGTGTTCATGCCATTACCGAAGGTATTGACGCGCTCGGTGAAGTTACTGTCCGCATTCAAAGTGATAAAGGCTCCTTCACGATGGATGCACAGAGCGAGGTTGAATACTCCCGAGTATATGGCGGCCACGGCGCAGATTCAGACATCATCGTTGCCAGCGCTAAAGCCTATATTAATGCTTTGAATAAACTCATCATCGCACAAACCGAAGGCACAGGAAAAACAAAAGATGACTTCGGTGTAATGCTCGGATAAAAGGAAAAAATATCATGACTATTCAATATGAAGAAAGAAATCCATTCCCTGAACCGCAAACCATCCCCTCTGGATGGGACATGAGCGCGTTTCTTTCCGCGCCGACAACTGATTCTGCTTCTGATACAGAATCCTCCGCTGATAGCGATGTTTCCTAATCGCAAATCGTAAATCACAAATCGTAAATTTAATTATGCCAAAAACTCTCTTTCAAAAAATCTGGGACTCGCATGTTGTTGCAGAGCAACCCGAATCTCCCGCCGTTCTATATATTGACCTGCACCTCGTGCATGAAGTCACATCTCCGCAAGCCTTCACGGGCCTGCGCCAGCGCGGACTTAAAGTCCGCCGCCCCGACAAAACTCTTGCTACGATGGATCATTCCATCCCGACTACGCCCGTTAGCGTTCCCATTGCCGATGCTCTTGCTGCCGCTCAGATTAAGCAGATGGAAACCAATGCTGCTGAATTTGGCATCACCCTGCATGGCATGACCAGTCCGCACCGAGGCATTGTCCACGTTATTGGTCCTGAACTTGGACGCACTCAGCCAGGCATGACCATCGTCTGCGGCGACAGTCACACCGCCACACATGGCGCATTTGGTGCGCTTGCATTTGGCATCGGCACTTCTGAAGTTGAGCATGTTCTTGCCTCACAATGTCTCTTGCAGAAGAAACCCAAGACCTACGAAGTCCGAGTGGAAGGCAAACTTGCCGAAGGTGTTTCTGCCAAGGACATCATCCTCGCGCTCATCGCCCGCATTGGTGTTGGTGGGGGAACGGGACATGTCTTCGAGTACACAGGTGAAGCCATCCGCAGCCTGAGCATGGAACAACGTATGACCATCTGTAACATGTCCATTGAAGGCGGCGCGCGCGCAGGTATGATCGCCCCCGATGAAGTGACCTTTGAATATCTTAAAGGCCGCGAGTTCGCTCCCAAAGGCGAAGAATGGGACAAAGCCGTTGCCTACTGGAAGACATTGCCCAGTGACGAAGGCGCCGTCTACGACAAGACCATCACCATCAACGCCGCCGAACTCGAACCGATGATCACCTACGGTACGAATCCGGGCATGGGCATGAAGATCACAGATCGCGTTCCTACCACCGAATCATTCACTGAACCTTCGCAGAAGGCCGCGTTTGAAAAAGCATTGAATTACATGGGCTTACAACCGGGTCAATCCCTCCTCGGCAAAAAAGTGGATGTGGTCTTCATCGGCTCCTGCACCAACTCCCGCATTTCTGATCTGCGCCTCGCTGCCTCAATGCTCAAGGGACGCAAAGTTTCCGAAAGCACACGCGTCATGGTCGTGCCTGGTTCACAGGATGTGAAGAAGCAAGCCGAGCAAGAAGGCCTCGATAAAATTTTCAAAGAAGCTGGCGCAGAATGGCGCGAAGCAGGCTGCAGTCTCTGTATTGCGATGAACGGGGACCAACTTCAGCCAGGACAGTATGCTGTCTCTACTAGTAACCGTAACTTTGAAGGACGCCAGGGAAAAGGTGGACGTACTTTCTTAGCCAGCCCTGTTACTGCAGCAGCATCGGCTATTAATGGCTTTGTCACTGATCCGCGTACAATTTCTTAATGCAGATTGCAAAATGATGAATGCAGAATAAAAAATTCATCATTCTGAATTCATCATTCATCATTTGGAGTACCATGGCAAACTTTACAACCCTTACTTCCCGCGTCATGCCTGTTCCCGTCAATGACATTGATACGGATCAGATCATCCCCGCGCAATTCTTGAAAGTCACCGACAAGAACGGCCTCGCGGATGCGCTTTTCTTCAACTGGCGCTATAACGATGATAAATCTCCCAACAAGGATTTCATCATCAACAAACCTGAATCAGCTGGCTGCCAAATTCTATTGGCGGGTGACAACTTCGGGTGCGGCTCGAGCCGTGAGCACGCCCCCTGGGCACTCACTGCCTACGGCTTCCGTGCCGTCATCAGCACATCCTTCGCAGACATCTTCCGCAACAATTCTTTGAAGAATGGATTGATTCCCATCATCGTGGATGATGAGACTCACAAGATGCTCTTCGATCTTGTGGAAGAAGCGCCTCGTGCCGAACTGACAGTTGATCTGGCAACCCAGACATTGTCCTACCCTGGGGGCTCGGTAAACTTCCCGATCGATCCATTCAATAAAACTTGTTTGTTGAATGGTGTAGATGAACTCGGTTACATCATGGGTTTTGAAAACGAGATCGCCGCTTTTGAGGCGAAACTTAATTAGCCACAGAGTACGCAGAGGCTCTGAGAAAATTTAGAGAACTCTGCGGCTTCTGTGGCTGAGTACGGGTTACTATGCAGCAAATTCAAATTTACGACACCACACTCCGCGACGGGACACAATCCGAAGGCTTCAATCTTTCGGCGAACGATAAAGTCCGTGTTGCCCAAAAACTGGATGAAATTGGCGTTGCCTTCATTGAAGGCGGCTGGCCTGGTTCCAATCCCAAAGATGTTGAGTTCTTTGAACGCGCCCGCGATATGCAGTGGAAAAATTCTCTCATTGCAGCATTTGGGTCTACTTGCCGTGTTAAGGGCGGCCCCGAAGATGACGCCAATATCAAAGCCCTGCTTGATTCGAAAACCCCTGTCTGCACAATTTTCGGCAAGACGTGGACATTACATGTCAAGGAAGTTTTGCTGACCACCAACGAAGACAACCTTCGTATCATCGAACAGTCAGTTGCCTATCTTAAAGCCAATGGCAAGCGCGTCATCTACGATGCTGAACATTTCTTCGACGGCTACAAAGCAGATGATTCCTACGCACTCGAAACGTTGCGTGCCGCAGTTCGTGGCGGTGCCGAGACAGTCGTCCTTTGTGATACCAATGGCGGCACATTGCCGTGGGAAGTGGAAAGCATTGTTCGCGAGTTAAAGTCTAAACTCGATCATCCATTTGGTATTCATACTCACAACGATTCTGATTGTGCAGTCATCAATTCCTTGATCGGTGTGCGCGAAGGCGCCATACAGGTACAGGGTACGATCAACGGGGTGGGGGAGCGTTGCGGCAATGCCAACTTGATTTCGATAATATCTGACCTTGAACTCAAGATGGGCTATCAATGTCTGCCCACAGGAAAACTTGAGCATTTATACGATCTCTCTCATTTTGTGGCAGAAGTGGCGAATATCACGCCTGATGAGCACTTGCCTTTTGTTGGCAAATCTGCTTTTGCGCACAAAGGTGGCGTACACGTTGCCGCAATGCGAAGAAGCGCGCAATCCTATCAGCATGTGGAGCCTGAAAAGATCGGAAACAAAATGCGTGTGGTCGTCTCTGATCTCTCAGGGCGCGGAAACTTGCTTAGCAAAGCTGAAGAACACGGTGTGGAAGTGGAAGGCGAAGAAGTCGTTGGCGTGCTTAATGACATCAAAGAACTTGAGTCTCGCGGTTTCTCTTTTGAGGCTGCCGAAGCATCCGTGACCATGATGTTGAAGCGTCAAGAGTATGGCTACAAACCGCCCTTCGAACTCGTGGACTTTTTCGTCAATGTCGAGCATCGTCAGGGACGCGGCATCTTTGCGGAAGCAATGGTGAAAGTCCGCGTGCAGGGTGAGTTGTTGCATACCGCTGCTGAAGGCAATGGCCCCGTCAATGCTATGGACAATGCATTACGAAAAGCACTCGTCAGTTATTACCCGCAGATCGCGAAATTCCACCTTTCTGATTACAAAGTCCGTATTCTGGATTCAGATCACGGCACTGAAGCCATCACCCGCGTGTTGATTGACACCCGAAATTCAACAGCTCGCTGGAGCACAGTCGGTGCAAGTGCAAATATCATCGAAGCCTCATGGCGTGCCCTCGCTGACTCTTTTGAGTATGGGCTGATGGTGGCTCACTAAATTCTGATAGTGGAACACTGACCTTTTTGGGGTCTACTGTCCACGGTCCATAAATAAGGAATTATTCATGCAAGCAAAGATTACCCTCCTCCCTGGCGACGGCATTGGCCCTGAAGTGGTCGGCGAAGCCGTGCGCGTGCTGGATGTGATTGCCAGCAAATACAAGCATACATTTGAATATAAAGAACGTTTGATGGGTGGCTGTTCCATCGATAAATACGGTTCATCACTCACGGATGAAACACTCGCCGATTGCCAATCTGCAGACGCGGTTTTGCTCGGCGCGGTAGGTGGCCCCAAGTGGGACGACCCCGCTGCCAAAGACCGCCCCGAGCGCGGATTGCTCGCTCTTCGCAAGGGTCTTGGAGTGTTTGCAAATCTGCGCCCTGTCAAAGTCCACCCTGCGTTGATGGAATGGTCTCCGCTCAAACCTGAGAAGTTGCAAGGTGTGGATATTCTCGTGGTGCGCGAGCTCACGGGAGGCCTGTACTTTGGCTGGCCCAAGGGACGCGATATCAAAGATGGCCGCGAACGCGCTGTGGACACGTTGGAATATTACGATTATGAAGTCCGCCGTGTGATGGAACTGGCTTTCAAACTTGCGAAAGGCCGCAAGAAAAAAGTCACTTCGGTGGATAAAGCTAATGTTTTGGAATCATCGCGGCTATGGCGTCAGATCGCAACCAAAGTGGGTGGGGATAATAAGGATGTGGAGCTTGATCACATGCTCGTGGACACCGCCTCAATGAAGCTGATAACTGGTCCCGCGTGGATGGATGTGATCGTCACTGAGAATATGTTCGGCGACATTCTCACGGACGAAGCGTCCGTGTTGGCAGGGTCGATGGGGATGTTGCCTTCTGCCAGTTTGGGAGAATCAACTGTCGGCTTGTATGAACCGATCCATGGATCTGCTCCAGATATCGCGGGCAAGGGAATCGCAAATCCAACTGGAACAATTCTTTCAACGGCAATGCTTCTGCGTCATTCATTGAAGTTGGAAGCCGAAGCCGCGGCGATCGAAAAAGCTGTGGATGAAACCATCACCGAAGGCGCGCGCACTGCCGACATCGGTGGCAAATTAACGACCCGTCAAATGGCGGATGAAATCATCAAAAAGTTATAAGGAGACTGAGCTATGGGAATGGAATCGAAATTCATTTGGATGAACGGTGAACTTGTGCCGTTTGAAAAAGCCACCATGCATGTGCTGACCCCTGCCATTCATTATGGTGCAGCGGTTTTCGAAGGTATTCGCTCTTACAATACGCCGAAGGGACCTGCTGTTTTTCGTCTGACTGACCATGCTGAACGTCTGTTGGATTCTGCGCGAGTTTTCGGCTTCCGTGACCTTCCGTGGACAACTGAAGATGTTGTGAAAGCGGTCAAAGACACTGTGAAGGCCAATGGTTTTGGAGATTGTTATATTCGTCCGCTTTTGTATTTGGATGGCGGCGGCTGGAACTTGAACGTAGACAATGGCAAGGCCTCGCTGTCGATTTCGGCATGGGAATGGGGTAATTATCTTGGCGAAGAAGCGTTGGCAAAGGGTATTCGCGCCAACATTTCATCGTTCACGCGTCATCATCCTAACGTGTTGATGACTAAAGCCAAAGTGGCGGGCAACTACGCTAACAGTTTCCTTGCCAAGACCGAGTCTGAACGCCTCGGCTTCCAGGAAGCCATTATGCTCGACCCGCAGGGATATGTGGCCGAGTGCACAGGCGAGAATTTGTTCATGGTACGCCACGGCAAGATCATTACGCCATCCACTGCACCTGTATTGGAAGGTGTGACCCGCCACTCGATCCACACCATTGCAAAGGATATGGGCTACCGCATTTTGGAACAGCCTATTTCACGTGACCAGCTCTACATTGCGGATGAAGTCTTCGTTTGCGGTACAGCTGCCGAGTGCATTGGCCTGAGCGAAATCGACTTCCGTAAGATCGGCGATGGTAAATCTGGCAAGGTGACACGTGAAATTCAGACTGTGTATCACGATGCTATTCGTGGAAAACTGCCCCAGTATGAAAGCTGGTGTGAGTACGTAGGGTAGGGGAGATAAGTAAACGATTGACCGTGGACGATGGGCTTCACTGAGGCTCACCGTCCACTTTTTTTTGGTGGAGATGGGGAATCCTGTGATATAATCTCGCCGCTCTGAAAAGAGCACATTCTGCCTGGGACGGGCAATAAGCGTCCCTGAGCGGGTCAAGTCGCAAGGCTGTATCCCCGCTAAACTCATTCCGTTCCGCGCCAGCCCAAGCACTGCGCGTTGGAGAACGGCACAAGTTAAGGAGTACTACATGGCTGTCATTTCAATGAAAGCCCTACTTGAGAGCGGCGTCCACTTCGGACATCGTACTAACAAGTGGGACCCTCGTATGAAACCGTACATCTTCACAGAACGTAACGGCATTCATATTATCGATCTTCAGCAGACTGTTAAGTTGCTGAATCAAGGCTATAACACTGTCCGCGATGTGGCTGCGAATGGCGGTACCGTTTTGTTCGTCGGCACCAAACGCCAGGCACAAGAAACTGTTGCGGAAGAAGCTGTCCGCTGCGGTATGCCTCATGTTACCGAACGCTGGATGGGCGGTATGCTCACCAACTGGACCACTATGTACCAACGTATTCAGGAACTTGAACGTCTCGAAAAGTTGCGCGATACCGATGAGATCAGCCGCCTCACCAAAAAGGAAGGCTTGTTGATCGAGCGCGATATTACCCGCTTGAGCACACGTCTCTCTGGCGCTCGCATCATGAAGCGCCGCCCTGACCTGCTTTTCATTGTGGATGTTGGTCGCGAAGAAGCTGCCGTTCGTGAAGCGAACCTGCTCAAGATCCCAATCGTTGCGTTGGTTGATACCAATTGCAACCCCCAGAATGTTGATTATGTGATCCCTTCCAATGATGATGCCATCCGTGCCATCAAGTTGCTTGTTGCCAAGATGGCAGATGCCGTCCTCGAAGGCAAGGCCATGCGCAAGGAAGAAGAACCTGAGCAAGCTGGCGAAGCGAAGCCCGAAGGTAAGCCGAAGTCCCGCCCGTCCCGCAAGCCTGTTGTTGAAACAGAACAGGATGAAATGGGTGATGATGTATTGCTCGGCGAATCCACACTTGCCAAGATGAACGTCACCAAAGAAGAAAAAGCAAAAGACGACTCCGCTGAAGCTGCGGCATAATAATTAACAACAACTGTAAAGTTGTACTGAGGATTGTGAAATGGAAATAACTACTGAGATGATCAAGCAGCTGCGAGCTGCCACCAATGCTCCCATGTTGGATTGCCGTAAGGCCCTACAAGAAGCAAACGGTGATTACAACAAGGCTGTAGATTGGCTGCGCGAGAAGGGCATGGCAACTGCTTCCAAGCGTGCCGACCGCGAAGCTTCCAACGGCGTTGTGGAAATGTATTCCCACGGTGGTGGACGTGTTGGTGTAATGGTTGAGATCAACTGCGAAACGGACTTTGTTGCCCGCGCCGAACAGTTCCGCAACCTTGCCCATGAGATCGCTTTGCAGATCGCTGCAAGCGCTCCAAAATATATCACTGCGGAAGAGATCCCTGCTGCTGAACTCGAGCATGAAGCAGATATTGCCCGCGCTCGCGCCAAAGAAGAAGGCAAGCCCGATAACATTCTGCCCAAGATCGTGGACGGACGTGTTGAAAAGTATAAGGATGAAGTCTGCCTTATGAGACAGACCTACATCCGCGATGAGTCCCTTACCATTGAAAAGCTTATTTTGCAGAACGTAGCTGCCATTGGTGAAAATGTCATTGTCCGCCGCTTCCAGCGTTGGGAATTGGGTGAAAGCACAAGCCAGAGTTAAGTTTAAAAAGCCAGCCTTCGGGTTGGCTTTTTTTCTATATAGCCAAAATTTTTCAGACAATAAAACTATTTGGAGGTAGGAATGGCTGAATTGAAATATAAACGGATCCTGCTCAAGTTAAGTGGCGAAGCGCTTGGAGGACAATCTGGCTTTGGTATTGACGTAGATGAAGCCGAGTCGATTGCCAGCCGCATCAAGGAAGTCCGCGAGATGGGTGTGGACGTTGCTGTGGTGATTGGTGCAGGTAACTTGTGGCGTGGTAAACAAGGATTAGAGCGGGGCATGGATCGTTCCACCGCCGATTATATGGGCATGCTTGCCACGGTCATGAATGCCATGGCATTGATGGATGCACTTGAGCGTCAAGGTGTATTCACTCGCGTCATGTCTGCCATTGAGATGAGAGCCATTGCCGAGCCATATATTCGCCGACGAGCTGTCCGCCACCTCGAAAAGGGACGTGTTGTCATCTTCGGCGCAGGGACGGGCAACCCGTTCTTCTCCACGGATACCGCTGCTGCGTTACGCGCAACAGAAATAGATGCGAACGTTGTTATCAAGGCTACAAAGGTGGATGGCGTTTACGATTCCGACCCCAAAAAGAATCCTACCGCCAAGAAGTTTGATCAATTAGGATACATCGATGTGCTCAATCGTCGCCTGGAAGTAATGGATAGCACTGCCATTACGCTTTGCATGGAAAATAACCTGCCTATTCTTGTGCTTAACCTTTGGGACTCAAAAGCTCTGCTGGCTGCATTACGTGGCGAAGCAGTAGGAACATTGGTTACTGCTTAATTCAATTCAAAATTCCAAAAAAACTTTCCCTCCTGTCTTGCAGAAAACAGGAGGGAAAGTTTTTTTTCTGATAGTCTCTCAATTTTTTGCATATCCTCTCATATTTTTAACACCCCCATAGCCTAAATTCTTGTTTTAAGGTATCCTTGCATTGTAAAAATTTTTAGGAGGAAGATAGTGAGTACCGACGAAGTTAAAGACCTGTTGAAAGATGCTGAAACCCGCATGAGCGGCGCGATCCAATCCCTTTCTGATGATCTCGCTGGTATTCGCACAGGAAGAGCCAACCCCGCTCTGGTGGAAAGACTCCCTGTGGAATATTACGGTTCCCCGACCCCTCTCATGCAGCTCGCGAGTATTAGCGTTCCTGAGCCGCGTTCCATCATGATAAAACCATTTGATGCAGGTTCCATTAAGGATATTGAAAAAGCGATTCGCACCTCAGACTTGGGCCTGAATCCCAGTTCTGACGGAAAAGTCATTCACTTGAACCTGCCTCCGCTTAATGAAGAACGCCGCCGTGAGTTGGTGAAACATATGCATCATCGTCTTGAAGAAGCCCGCGTTGCTGTCCGCAACATCCGCAGAGATTTGCATAACGACATCCGCGAGTTTGAGAAGGAAAAACTAATCACAGAAGATGACCTCAAACGCGGTGAAGACGATTTGCAAAAACTGACCGATAAATTTGTAGAAGAGATCGCCAAACACGGCTCTCACAAAGAAAAAGAGATCATGGAAGTATAGATTTTTCTGAAGCCGCGCGAGTGGCTTCAGAAAGAGCGTCAAAAGAATATGGCTGAAACTCCCTCTAAGACTCCTCTCGAAAAAGTCCCTCAACACGTTGCCATGATCATGGATGGTAACGGACGTTGGGCTCTTCAGCGCGGACTGCCACGTTTGGCTGGTCACAAGGCAGGGACAGAAAACCTGCGCCGTGTGATTCGTTCCACAGTTGAATTTGGGGTTAAGTATCTAACGATCTATGCATTTTCCACTGAAAACTGGGGACGGCCACCTGAGGAAGTAAAAGGCTTGATGTACATCCTTGAGGATGTCATCGACCGCGAACTTAATGAGCTGCATAAAGAGGGTGTACAGCTTCGTCATATTGGCCGTTTGGAAAGATTGGCGCCATCCATTCAGGAAAAAGTTCTTGATGCGATTGATGTTACAAAGAATAACGACCGATTGATCCTGAATATCGCTTTTAATTATGGTGGACGTGATGAAATTGTCCAAGCCATTCAACGTATGATGAAAGATGGAGTCCCTCCAGAAAAAGTGACGGATGAATTGGTCAGCCAGTATATGTACACAGCTGGAGTGCCAGACCCTGACTTGATCATTCGTACTTCAGGTGAGTTGCGTGTCAGCAATTTCCTTATCTGGCAGGCAGCTTATTCAGAATGGTATATCACCCCAACTTTCTGGCCAGACTTTGACAAGGAAGAATATCGCCGTGCGCTGGAATCATTTGCCCATCGCGATAGACGTTTTGGAAAGGTATCTTCGGGGGAACTTCAGGAATCCAATGCGTAAAAGATTAATCACTGCAATAGGACTTGCTGCTATAGGATTGCCCGCCATTATGTTTGGCGGCATTCTTTATTATTTGCTGATGGGCACATTTCTCATTGGTGCTTCGTGGGAGTTTGTTCATCTATATCGCGGTGTAAAGTTTGAGCCGCAGATGCATATCACAGTGGGTGGTGTGGCGGTTGTTACTATCATGCGGATGTTCCTGCCCGCTTATGCAGAACCAGCTCTCGTCGCAACCATTCTTGTGGCGATGGCATATCATCTTTATGCTTACGAGCGCGGACGCGACCAGTCCGCGCTTGATTTTTCAATCACTGTCAGCGGCATCGTTTATATCGGTTGGATCGGCTCATATCTTTTCAACCTGCGAAACTTGCCTCAAGGTGGTTGGTTGTTCTTGCTTGTGATGTTCTGTGTCTGGCTCGGGGATTCGGGAGCGTATTCCATTGGCAGAGCGTATGGCAAGCATAAAATGGCACCGCGCCTCAGCCCGAAGAAAAGTTGGGAAGGCTATGCTGCCAGTGTATTCACTGGCACAATTTCTGGTGCTTTCTACGTGTACGTATTTTCCACATTTGGATATATGACGACCAATATCTCCATTTGGCAAGGTGCCGTTCTTGGCTTTCTACTTGGAGCATTGCCGCCACTGGGCGACCTTGGCGAGAGCATGATCAAACGCCAATCTGGCATTAAAGATTCAAGCGACATTATCCCCGGCCACGGCGGATTCTTTGACCGCATTGATTCGTGGATATGGGGCGCAGCGATAGGTTATTACTTCCTCGTTTGGTTCATATTATAAATTCTGGAGGCAGCATGGAAGTGCTTGGTGCAACACCTACTCGAAATCTTGCGTTGGAGCTTGCCCGTGTCACGGAAGCAGCGGCGATGTTGGCAGGTCGCTATATGGGACGAGGCGATAAAGAAGGGGCCGATCAGGCCGCAGTTAATGCGATGCGTTTAGTCCTCAGCACAGTGGACATGAACGGAGTCATCGTCATCGGAGAAGGGGAGAAGGATAAAGCTCCGATGTTGTTTAACGGCGAGAAAGTGGGGAACGGCTCTTCCCCCGCTGTAGATGTGGCTGTTGACCCGATAGACGGGACTCGCCCCTTGGCATTTGGCCGCTCAAACTCACTTGCAATGGTAGCTCTTGCTCCACGCGGGACGATGTTTGACCCTGGTCCATTTTTATATATGAATAAGCTGGCGGTTGGCCCTGAAGCAAAGGGCGTGATCGATATCGAAAAGCCCATCACCGAAAACTTAAAAGCTATTGCGAAGGCCAAGGGAAAACATATCGAAGACCTGACCACGATCATTCTTGACCGTCCGCGCCATGATGACATGGTGACCGAGATACGCAAATGTGGCGCGCGTATTCGCCAGATCCCTGATGGTGATGTAGCAGCTGCGCTGATGACTTCATGGCCCGATGCTGGCGTAGATGTTTTGCTTGGCATTGGCGGCACACCTGAAGGTGTGCTCACCGCTTGTGCCTTGCGCGCAATGGGCGGCGAGATACAAGGCAAGTTGTTTGCGCGTGATGAAGATGAACTGCGTCGCGGACGTGATGCTGGCTATGACTTCGACAAAGTATTAACAATGAACGACCTGGTTTCTTCAGAGGATGTGTTCTTTGCCACTACAGGTATTACGGATGGCGAACTATTAAAAGGCGTGCG
The DNA here is from genome assembly GCA_046328875.1 of Anaerolineales bacterium. Taxonomy (GTDB): domain Bacteria; phylum Chloroflexota; class Anaerolineae; order Anaerolineales; family Villigracilaceae; genus Villigracilis. The sequence goes on from JAXLVS010000001.1 coordinate 675,170, forward strand.
TTATTATGGTGACCATATCACTACCGAAAGCTTGGTGGTACGTGGACTAACAGGAACCATTCGCCTTATCAACGCCACGCATAGCACAGACAAATTGGATAACTTGAGCTCCATCCATTATTAATGCTGCTGTTTTAGAATTTGTAACAACAAAAAGACAACCCTGTTGTGCAGGGTTGTCTTTTTCCTGAGAACTTTAGTACAAAGGATTGTAATTATTTTCCATGATCCCCGGGCTTGATGGATTACGCGCGATCGCTTTTTTGATGATTTTTGGTTTCCACACAGACTATCTCCCATTTGGGTGGATGGGGGTTCAGTTATTTTTTGTAGTTTCGGGCTTTCTGATCACAGGAATTCTGCTGCGGATGAAGGAGAAGCTGCCCTCCAAAGAATATTTCCTCAAGTTTTACGGCAGGCGTTTTTTCAGAATATTTCCCCTTTATTATTTTTATCTATTACTGGTCGTGATTGTTGCAGTATGGTTTATTTCCATTTCGTATAAGACAAAAGCCATGCAAGCAGTACTAGACCAGATCTGGTACGCAGTTTTATATATCTATAATTTTTACTCTGCCCACCAAAGTTTTCAGTCATCTCCTTTTCTTGACCATTTATGGTCGCTTTCAGTGGAGGAACAGTTTTATATTTTTTGGCCGTTGTTGATATTTCTTGTCAATGAAAAATCGTTAAAGAAATTATTCGTGGCGGGAATTGTTGCGGGACCTGTTTTTCGCCTCGCTATGGTATTGATCTATCAATCAGGTTATATTGCATCACTTCGTGACCCTGTTTCACTTGCCATTTATCCCCTTCCATTCAGCCATGTAGATGCGTTCGCGTTTGGCGCGTACATCACCCGTTTTTCTATTCCGAATGCTCGCAAACAACTGGCATATTTGAGCGTGGCTGTTCCCATATTAGGATTTATGGCTCAATTTGCAGCGAACGGAAAGTTTGAAGCATTTCTGACGTTAGGATATCAAGATCTAATGTCCTATGCTTATCAATATATTTGGGGATACACGCTGTTGAACTATTGGTTTGTAGTGCTTATTTACTGTGTTGTGCATGAGAAACTGTTTGTTCGATTTCTTGATTTGTCTCCCTTGCAATATCTCGGGAAGATCTCATACGGGTTGTATATTTATCATTTTGCTATTGTCTATTATTTCCCTGTGAACTGGTTTGTAAATGGAATTCGTGGGCTTGGTATTTCTGAACAATTTGACGCCTTGCTTATACTAATAACTTCTTTCGTTGGGACGGTTGTCATTGCATCATTGAGTTACTATGTTTTGGAGAAGCCTTTCCTGAAATTGAAAGAACGCTTTGTTTCGTATACTGGGTGATGCTGTTTTAATAACATTGTGGAATAGGACAATAATTATTTTTTATGATTCCCGGACTTGATGGGTTGCGTGCTATCGCTTTTCTGCTAATACACGGATTTCATACTGGCTATCTTCCATTTGGGTGGATGGGGGTTCAGATGTTTTTTGTGTTTTCAGGCTTTTTGATCACGGGGATTTTGCTGAGGATGAAGGAAAAACTATCCGCAGGAGAATATTTTCGCAAATTTTATACTAGGCGTTTTTTCAGGATTTTCCCTCTTTATTATTTTTATTTGCTGTTAATTGTCGTTCTGTCCACATGGATGATCTCTATTTCTTACAAGCCTAGGGTAATGCATTCCGTGTTGGATCAGATTTGGTATGCAGTTTTTTATGTATATGACTTTTACTCTGCACATCAGAGTTTTAATCCTTCCCGCTTTCTTGACCATCTGTGGTCACTTTCAGTGGAGGAACAATTTTATATTTTCTGGCCTTTGTTGATATTCCTTGTGAAGGAGAAACACCTTCAGAAGCTATTTTTGGCTGGAATCATTGCTGGACCTATTTTTCGTTTTGTTATTTTTTTGATCTATCAGTCGGGTTCTATTGAATCGTTCCGTGACCCTGCGTTCCTCACTGTTTATACTCTTCCATTCAGCCATGTGGATGCATTTGCGTTTGGTGCATATATTTCCCGTTTCTCTATTCCCCATGCACGTAAACAGTTGGTGTTACTAAGTCTGGCAGTCCCTTTGCTTGGCTTTGCTACTCAATATCTGGCGAATGGCTTTTTTGAACCGTTTGGGACTCTTGGCTATCAGGTTACGATGCCAGATGGATATCAATATATTTGGGCATACACAGTATTAAATTATTGGTTTGCAGTGCTTATCTATTGTGTAGCTTATGAAAAGTTGTTTATTCGATTTTTAGACTGGGCTCCTCTGCAATACCTTGGAAGAATTTCGTACGGCCTGTATATTTATCATTTTCCTATGGTCTGGCTTGTGAGTCTGATCCGAGAGTATGGTATTTCGGATGAAGCCGCTCAACCATATGTTTTCATATTATCTTTAGCTGGGACAATTGTCATCGCATCATTGAGTTACTATATTTTGGAAAGGCCGTTTTTGAAATTAAAAGATCGTTTTGCTTCATATTCAAGTTGATCTGTTGATAATAGATCTGGCTGTTTTGCAGGCGTGTCGAATAGACACGCCTGCTTGTTTTTACTTGATTTGAAAGTCATGTATGGTGCGGCAATGGCTTTTTCTGCCGTCTGATTCATCTTAATACCTTGATGACTTCTTCTGGTGCTTCTTCGGGAGGGTAGTGACCGATCTTGTTCAGAACAGTTAATGTATGATTCTCCATCAAGTCTGTCCAGACTTTTAATTCGCCTTCCTTGAATGCAATGTCTGAGTCGCCCCATACAATGGCAGTGGGAATGTGTTTGATGCGGTCACGTTGTGCCCATAGAGTTTCGAGCCAGGGTGTTGAGCCGATGATCTCTCGTGGGAAGACCCATGTGCCAACACGAGCGCTCTTTTCTTGATGCGGCATGTAATAATGCTTTCGTACTTCTTCGGGCATCTTTTTCTTAGGCCCATAAGCAGCTTTCGATAAGACCTTGCCGATCATATTGAAGTTCAGCGTGAAGAATTTGCCGATGGGTCCGCCTGCCATGCCGCTGAATCTCGTGAAATTGGGAATGTGATCTACAGGCCAGAACCAGCTATTGGTGATTACAAGTTTTTTGATTTTTTCAGGATGCTTGATGGCATAGAACATTGCTGGCGGACCACCCCAATCATTGAACACAAAGGTGATGTTATTTAGGTTGAGGCTATCGAGAAAGTCTTCGATATGCTTGGCGTGATTGATCGGGAGGTAATCCCAATCTGCAGGCTTATCCGATAGCCCGAAGCCAATATAATCTGGCGCGATGCAGCGATGCGTTTTAGACATTTCCTTGATGGTCTCGCGATATTCAAACGACCAACCTGGGTTGCCGTGCAGCAATACGATCGGATCGCCTCTGCCTTCATCCACGTAGTGCATATTCCCTTGCGGTGTTGAAAAATAGTGATCCTTGAAGGGGTATTCTTTTTCGTTGAGCCAGTTTGGTCTTGCTTCGTTTGTCATTTTCTCTCCTCAGTTTTGTCCTGTTATTATGGCAGGGAATAGCGAAAAATTAATCCCATACATGGTGCGGGATTTGTTTGTTTGATTTCGTTGAATTGGATTCTGATGCACTCGGACTTTAGCCAATCACCGACTCTTCTTGCATGGACAGATTAATTATTTTCTTCCACGATCATAGAGATTTTATGAAGCGATTTCATGATCTGTTCCCAATTTTCTACGCCTAATGTATTCACAATATGTGACTGCGCTTTTTGCCAGTAGGGGAGTGCCTTCTCTAATGCGGATCTACCTTTGGGGGTGATCTGTATCGGGTGTGAGCGACGGTCAGCGCCAACTGACATTTTTACCAGTCCCTTTTTCATCAGCGGACTCAAATTGCGCGTGAGGGTAGTGCGGTCCATAGCCATCATGATGGACATATCCTGCATAGACGATTCTCCTAACATTGATAATCCGCTGAGCAGGGAATATTGCGTTGAGCGAAGGCCTGCGGGAGCCAATGCCTTATCGTAGTATTGTGTAATAAGGCGGGTGGCACGTCGGGTATTGAACCCCACGCATGGAACTGCTTGACGGGCAAATTCATAAAGGGCTTCCTTGGGCATTTCTTTGAACATGTTATTTGTTCCTTAATTTCTCTTCACAACCACTTGACTCTATGGGGAGGATTTGGAGGACATTATGTTGACGGTCTTGTCATGCGATTTTTTATTTTCATTTGGCATTCTAGATTATGTGTATATACACTCATTTTTGAGATTTGTCAATGAATGCAGATTAAGTAGGTGCGAACCTGCTGCCGAAGCAGAATCAACTGACAGTTAAGGTCGAGGCGTGAGGTTCATCATGATATGAAATTGAGCACATTGTTCTCATCTTGTTGACGTAGAATAGGTTTCGATATTAAAGCAGGAGTGATCATGGAATCTATTCAAGAACTTTATCGGATCGGTGTGGGGCCTTCGAGCAGCCACACCATGGGACCGAGACGCGCGGCAGAAATTTTTTGTGAGCGTTATCCATCGGCGGCAGGGTATCGCGTAAAACTTTATGGAAGTTTGGCTGCCACGGGGCGTGGGCATTTGACCGATGCAGCACTCAAGAGTGTTTTTGCTCCAGGCGCATTGGAAGTGATTTGGCGGGAGAAGGAACTTCCTTTTCATCCGAATGGAATGCGCTTTACAGCAGTAGATGCTAATGGCAAGGCGCTTGGGCGCTGGGAGGTGTATAGCGTGGGAGGTGGGGCGTTGCGTGATGAGGGCAGCCTGCCTGTTCCTCAGCAAGTGTATGACCTGAACAAAATGTACGAGATCCTTGACCAATGTAAATTGACGGGGCATTCGTTGTGGGAGTATGTTGAGGAGCGCGAGGGGAAACAGATTTGGGATTACTTGCGCAAAGTGTGGGGCGTGATGCAGGCGGCTATTGAACGCGGTTTGCATGCGGAAGGTGTGCTGCCTGGTGGGTTGGGGCTGGCACGCAAGTCGTGGTCGTTCTATCGCAAGACCATGCTTTCGGGGCAAGTTCTTCAACGTGCGGGGTTAGTTTCTGCGTATGCGTTGGCAGTTTCAGAAGAGAACGCTTGCGGCGGCGAGATTGTGACCGCGCCAACTTGCGGCTCGTGCGGCATTGTCCCTGCGGTGCTGCGTTATTTGCAGGAAGTGTTGAAGTGTTCGGATGATTCGATTCTACGAGCGCTTGCGACTGCGGGGTTGATCGGTAATCTGGCGAAATACAACGCTTCCATTTCGGGTGCCGAAGTTGGTTGCCAGGGAGAAGTGGGAGTTGCCTGCGCTATGGCAGCGGGCGCGGCGGCGCAATTGCTTGGCGGAACATCGCGCCAGATCGAGTACGCCGCCGAGATGGGGCTGGAGCATAACCTTGGCCTGACCTGTGACCCCGTGGCTGGGCTCGTACAAATTCCATGCATTGAGCGCAATGCCTTCGCCGCTGCGCAAGCTCTGGCAAGCGCGGACTATGCTCTCTTCACAGACGGTGGACACCGCATCTCGTATGATGAGGTGGTTTCAGTCATGCGTGAGACGGGGCAGGCGTTGCCTTCTTTATACCGTGAGACATCTGTGGGTGGGTTGGCAAAGGCGTATCGTCATCGAAAACGAGGAAAGCAATGAGTGCTTGTTCTCGACAAAACCTATTGTTGAATGAGAATAACCTTCAATGCGTTGACCTAGCGTAAAATAGGCGGATATTATTTGACGTTTGGAGTTGGAATGAATTTTCTCAAAAAGCACCCATTGCTCTTTGTTAGTATTATCTTGGTTGGGATATCACTCTATATTCGATTCAGGATTCATGGCTTATCGAACGAGGATGTTGTCATTCTGGAGGATTGGTACCATCATTTCTATAAAAATGGCAAAGCTAGTTTGGCGAATGGAAATTTTTCAAATTACACACCACTGTATTTGTACATGCTATGGATCGTTAGGCTGTTCTCGGATTGGTTGAGCCCGATCGCATCCATAAAACTCATCCCAACCATCTTTGATGTCTTTTCTGCTTTTGTGATTTTTTTTATGGCGCGCATTAAATTTGAAGATGATAGACCTTATCTGTTTGCAGCAACTTTCTTTTTATTGCCTACCATCATGTTTAATAGTACTGGCTGGGGACAAATTGACAGCCTATACACATCTTTTCTTTTGTTCTGTACGTATTTTCTGCTGATCAAAAAACCGACGCTTGCAATGGTTATGTTCAGTATGGCGTTTTCTTTGAAATCTCAATCGATCTTTTTTTTGCCTTTTCTTGGTATTTTATTTTTGAAGGGCCGCATCCGCTGGTTTCATTTCTTATTGCCTCCTGTCATTTATGCTCTTCTAGCTGTCCCTGCGGTGTTGGTGGGAAGGAGTTGGGAAAGTATATTATCCATTTACATTGGTCAGGTGGGACAGTTCCATAGTTTGTCTATGAGTGCGCCGAACTTGTATATTTTTGTCCCTGATTCTTTATATAAGATCGGTGTATGGATTGGGATTGTCATCTTTCTAGCTGTGATGGCAGCTTGGGGTTGGGTGAACTGGCGTGCAACTGTTGAGTATGACCACCGTCAAATTATGCTCATGGCATTGGCTGTTCTGCTTCTTGTACCGTCTGTGCTTCCCAAAATGCATGAGCGTTATTTTTACCCAGCAGATGTGTTCTCGTTTGCGACGGCCATCTTTGTGCCCGAGTTTTGGTTTGTCCCCATCCTTTGTCAGCTTACGTCTAGTCTGTCTTATTCCATCTTTATCCTAAATGCTTCGACAAATTTTGTAATGGCTGCGGCGTTGATCAACACAGGCGTTGTCATTTATGTTCTACGAAAACAGATTTTATCTTTGCGGAGTTAGTTCGAATAAAAAAGACGCTCCTGTTACGGGGCGTCTTTTGGAATATAGACCATATACTTAGTGAATTTTTTAGTTTTGTATTTGATCTCCAGGTCTGGGGGAGTCTCTTTTAATTTGAGGACAAATGCGGCGCTTGGGTCGTTGACACAATCTGAATTTCTAAATCGAAACACGCCTAACTCTCTGGGGCTTCTGGCTGGATCAAGCGGATACTCGGCTGGAAGCAGCCATTCGATCCCATCCATATATTCGGATGGGTGATATTTTTCTACAAATAAAACATAGATATATGCAAAGCGGGTTTGTTCACTAATACAGATTAAAGAGTCGCTGCTTTCACCTACGTATTGGATGGCTTCAATAATGCCCGCATTAAAAGCATTGCTGGCCTTTTGCTGATAATCGCCGCCATGATACGCTAGGTTGAAGAATACAAATCCAACAGTTAAAGTAGCTAGCGAAACAGGCATGACATATTTGACGCGTTTATTCAGCTCGATCAAACAGATGAGGATGCAAAACAAAAGGGGAGTGAAAATTAGGTTGATGCGGGTCAAATTGACGGGGTGAATGATCCCGATAAATAGAGAACCAGCCAGCCAGGAGAATAAGAGCCAGTTTTCGTATCTAGTCTCTTTAGAGTTTTTGAGCGCGTAAATCAAAAAGAAAAAGCCAATAACTGCCAAAGGGAAAGTGACTTTGTAAAAGTAGCCAAATTGCTTGACGAAATTCCATACGAACGCATCTTCTTGTCCCCAAAGGAGACTGAACATAACACCTACATTGCTTGCCATCGCTTGCAGTGGATTGTTTTCAAAGATCGCCGCGAGGGATTCGTATCGCGCTTCTACAGGCAGGCGCGGTATTGTCAGGCTTCCAATACTCATGCTTTGCAATTTGAACGTGTTGATGATGACAAAAAGAATAATGGGCAGGGCTAACACCAGGAAAAGCAGCAGCCCAGGAATAATGTATTTGAGTTCTATTTTCTTGTGATAGACGACCGCTGGAATGCTTAACGCCAGAAAAATGGGGATGGCCACATACGCAGTTCCGTATGCATACAAACAAAGTGCAAAACAAATAGCCGCAGGGATGAACCAAATCCCCTTGTTTTTTGCTGCAAGGAAGAAAACAAAGCCAGCTAAAAACACAAATGGCAAAATATTGGACTCAACCGCCCAGCGCGTATTCACAATATGCGATGGAGAGATCGCCATGAAGAACATGGCTGCCAGCGCGTACTTTTCTCCAAGAACGCGTTTGCCAGCGTAGTACATCAGCGGTAGCGCTAAGATCCCCGTTATCATCATTGGGAATCTAACGGATGCGATGCTAAGGCTTTTGAGAGCGAATATCGGCATAAGGATATAAGCGTAGAGCGCGTTTTGTCCGCTTCCCCAGGCGATCAAATGGACGGGATAGGATATTCCATTCCTATCTACACCGTATTTGAGCAGATAGTATGCTTCCACCCCAATGGACGCTTCATCGGGGTTCAAGCCAGGAGGTATATTGCCAAAGTCCCAAACTCGTGCAAATATCCCAATGGCTAAAATGAGTAGAAAAAGCCATTGTGTTTTGATCGTTTGTGTAACGAAACGAACTGATCTTTGTATGTAGTTGCTAATTGCTGATTGTTCTTCGTGCGCCATCGTTCCTATCCTTGGCTTGCTGGGCTGTGAAGCGAAGATTCTACTATGATAATAATGGGTTGAGGCATTAGTTTTAGTATATAGAGAAAAGCATGTACAATGTTCTTTAATTATGTTTTTATGGCGAATATCATGCCCCGAAAATATAATTAAGCTTACCCTTACATAAAGCGAGATGATATGCCCCTTCCAAAGACTGACATGACCACGATCTTGATCTTTCTGTTCTTCGGGAACCTTATTATTGCAGGGATGCTAGCAATCTATTCGGGTCCCTCAATCGTCCAATCTACGTATCGCTTTTATTTAGGTGGAAAGGTATTTCAGAGTGTGGCATGGGCTCTGCTGGCAATGCGCGGACGAATCCCTGATGTATTCTCTGCATATTTGGGAAATTCAATTCTATTGGCTGGGATCGCGATGGAAGCCTTTGCGATGGTTTCTGTTGAAGAGAGAAATATGAAATGGGGAAAGTATTACGTGGCCTTTGTGTTAATTTTTATCATTGTCTTTTGGGGCTTTGCGAGACAAGCCAATCAGTATGTATATGTTGCATCTTTCTTCGCTGCAATCATTTATCTTTCTGTCGGAGTCATGTTGCTTTATAGCTCGAAGAGGTCCATTCTCCGCCGTTTGTTGATCGCGGTGTTTATCGCTTCATGTTTGCTTCTGTTGGTTCGCAGTGTAAATGCTTATTTGTTTTCAGATTACAAGTTGATGTCTAATGAATTTTCACAGAACCTGACCTTTCTGTTGACCTATTTTCTTATGATTATCAGCGGAAATGGATTTCAGCTTTTGCAGCGAGAGCGTACTGATGAATTGTTGAAGATCGCCAATCAAGAATTGGAGCAGTTGGCAAATTTTGATAGCCTAACCACCCTTGCAAATCGACGGAAGTTCAATGAACACCTGACTTATGGCATTTCAGAAAGCCGCCGCCGCGCGGAGCCGTTAGCGTTGATCATGGCGGATATTGATTTTTTCAAAAACTATAATGATTTTTATGGACATACCGCTGGGGACAAATGTTTAGTGCAGGTGGCGCAACATTTAAAGCAGCATTGCAAACGCAGCACAGACCTGATCTCCCGTTTCGGTGGGGAGGAGTTCGCGATCGTTTTGTTGAATACTGACCTTCAACAGGCTTGTGCGTTTGCTGAAACAATTCGCAAAGAGATCTTCAACCTCTCGATCCTGCACGCTGACTCTGGCGTGAGTGACTACGTTACGCTGAGTTTGGGCGTGTTTTCAGCGACGCCAGAATCAGATGAACACAATTATGACTGGTATATTATCGAAGCGGATCGGCGTTTATATAATGCCAAGCGTTCTGGGCGAAATCAGTGCGTTTGTATTTAGCCCTAAGTTTTTCAAAACCTACCGTAGCTTTTTGAAAAGTGACTGTAGCTTTTCCAAAACCTACCCTGGCTTTTTGAAAAGCTAACCTGGAAATTTTGAAAGCGACTCTGAAAAGGTGGATTGGATGATTGTTTCGTCCAAACTTCGTGTAGCAACTTGAGTTCTCCATCCCCTGCGTGGACATAGATCCCCAAATGCCATAGAGGTGGACTCGCCCAGCAGGAGCAAAGTCTCTTGGCGGGATAAAGTCCTGCCTCATTTCGTGGAAGTTCACTAAAGCTGACTCGCCCGAAGTAGACTTCCACGAAATGAGGGAGAGATGATTTGCCAAAACTTTACTCAATATGCTCCACAGGCTCGCCTATTTTGAGCTATTTTTTTGTGCAAGCTTGGGTAATTTGGTAAACTTAAAGTTTCGTTCAAAGTAAATCATCTCATTTTTCACCGAGGAAATCAAATGAAATATTTATTGATCAAAGGTTCAATGCATGTGGTGGGGTATTCGCCTGATGGAGACTCGATGATGTTTAAGGCTGCCAACCCCGCCATGTGGGATGGACTGGAAAATGAAAATAAAGAACTCTTTACAGAAAAATTGACCAAAGAGAACGGTGTAGTTCAATTGCGTTTGGAAGGCATTGACGCTTTGGAGACTCACTTCGGACCCATGCCGTTGCCTACTCCACCTGACTTGAAATCTAAAGAAAAGGATAAGGAAAAGAGGCCTGCTGCGGGTCATTACAAGCAGCCTGATGAAATTGGGCGCATCGCCGCTGAGGCATTTATGTGGCTAGTGGGTGTAAAAAAGCCGCAGTGGCGCAAGTTTGGCAAAACCACCTGGGTTGCCAAAGCCTGTTTTGAAAAAGATGGACAGGAGGTTTGGCTGGACGAGAAACAGACAGACCACATTCCCGCTTACATCGTCACCAGCAATATCGAAAAGAATGGACGCCCTCTCGCATGGGTCTTTCCTGGCGATACCGATGATCCTGACGGGTCTGAGTTGACGAAAGAAATGCTCTCCAACCGCCTGGAAAAAAGCGTGAACTATCAGCTACTCCGATACGGATTGGTATATCCTTACTTCTTTATGACTCTGGCTGGACGACTGCGCGATAAGTTGATCGAGGCAGTGCGCCAAGCCCAAGCGGACGCGCTTCAAAAGAGACAAGCCCTTGAAAATAGTGCCACTGAAAGAACCCGTAAAATTCCGAACCTGTGGGTATACGATAGAAGCGTTGCCGATGGGATAAAGATCGCCGACCTCAAAAATATCACGGACGAGATGGAGATCCACCCGTATCTTTTCCGCAAGATCACCAAAACCTGGTACTCCCAGCGCATGCAGGGCTATTGGGATGCCTTGCGCGAAAATAAACCCTATGATTTCGATGAAAATGATAAAAGCCTGAGGTTGGCTGGGTTATTTGAAGACGGCGATCCCACTGTATTTATTATCAGCGACCAGGATTTTGTAAAGCTGAGTGAGATTGTTCAACTAAAAGATGGCACCTTGCAACTCCTGCGCCATCCGATGGATATTGTCTTTTTGTCATAACGATGGCAAGATTATATACTTCTAACTTGCCTGAAGTGGACTTCCACGTGGGATGAATTATTAGTCATTTTGATAGATATTAATTGTTGTGTACTTACAATAATCTTTTAGTTTTTCAAACAAGAGGGTTTTATGCGTAAATTTTTTGCTTATAGCTCTAAAATTTCTTATGGACTTCCTGCGAATCACGATAAAGTTGTTGATAAAATGCTTTTGGGATTGAAAAAGAAACTTACATTGTATAGCAATGAAGAGGCGGATCTGGTAGGTAACACGGTTTATTTTGCAGTAAATTTACGAAGTAGGTTTATCGGGATTGATAGTGGATCTGTAAGTGTGACAATTGAGAACAATACATTGGCTGTTCATTATTGGTTGTCGTACATTTCACCTTTTCTTCCATTTTTGGCATTGGATATTTCCCTCAAATGGATGTCTACTATAAAAACTATTAATCAAACTTCATCGTTTGTAAATGAGGCATCTACCTTTTCTTTTTTAATTACTATGTACCTTGTTTTATATATAATAGGTATTATCGCAAATATATTCTCTTTTCCAGCAATCATAAATGAAGTATGGGCATCTATTTAAAATAAGGTCCTTTGTACTGATAAAAATTCCTGAATGCCGTAGGGGCGACCCGCCAATAACTACCAAGATAATTTGCTTTCGCTGGACGGGTCGCCCTTACGCAGATGTATTGTATTGATCGTTTCGGTGTGGACTAAAGTTATGCGTCAGTTCGTGGAAGTCCACTAAAAGGGAACAGCCCGATGGGCTTCCATGTATAGTGTTAGAAATTTAGGCCGACAAGTACAGGTGATTTTGAACACAAATCTTCCCTGACAACAGACTGCGAATGACTGGTAAAATCTTAAAAATCAAAACGAAGAGAGGCTTATTGTGGTATCGCTTAATAGATTCGAATTCATAGGAAGACTTGCCAATGACCCTGAATTGAGATACACACCATCAAAACAAGCCATAGCATCTTTCGTAGTTGATGTAGATAATGGAGAAAATGTCACGTCATTCCCAATAGTCGCTTCGGGGCAACTAGGAGAATTATGTCATGAGCAACTAGTAAAAGGAAGCCTTGTATATTTGGAAGGCTTTTTGACTACGTCTAAGCTCGAACTAAAAGAAACTGTTCATGATGATGAGATTGGTGATTATGATATTAATGACATCAATTACATTGTTCAAGTGCGTGCTAAAAAGATTGAACTACTAGGCAGTAACAAACCCCAAAAAACATCTATAGCTGGAAATCTAGAGACGATTAAAATGGTGGGGGATCAACTTCAACAATTACTCCTTCTCAAGCCTATTGATGATAAAGATTACATGGACCTTCTTAAGATTGAGCGTACTCTTGCGTCACTAGATTTTGAAAGACTGGATTTTTAATACATATTAAATGGTAAATAGTGATACTGCCGTTGCCTGTATATAAAGCGGTAATATCTCAGTAATCAGTTTTCCAACTGTTGTTCTCTAACCTGCTGAATATTTTATTTGCCCATAAATCATTTCTCCCTCTTGACACATCCCTCCCTCCGTCATAGAATACCGTCCAATAACATATATAAAACGCTGACGAGGACGAGTACACTTCAAAGCGATTACCAGAGAGCCGAGCAGAAGTTCTGAAAGCGAGGCAAAAGCGCAGAAGTCGAATGGCCCTCCGAGTTGAGAGGACGAAAGCAAAGCAAGTAGTCCAATTCGGGAACTCCCGTTATAGAGTAAGGGTATAACCACAATGTGTGGCGTACCTGACAAAGTGAAGCTGGCTTCTTTCCCCTGTTGCATCACGACAGGGGTTTTTTGTAAGTCCTGCACGGCAGGATAAAGCGGCTTTAAGCCTGGGTGGCACCACGGGAGTCCTCTCTCGTCCCTTATGGACGGAGAGGATTCTGTTTTAATTTAGAATGGTGAATGCAGATTATTCATCATTCCGCATTCATCATTCTGCATTTCCGAAGGAGTACCCATGTTACTAGAAGCCACTCAAGTTCAAACCATCATCCGCGAGGTATCTGCTGACCTTGAAACCCCCGTCAGCTTGTACCTCAAACTGCGCGGCGACGGCGCATCCTTTTTATTGGAATCCGTCGAAGGCGGCGAACGCATCGCGCGTTATTCGTTTATCGGTGTTCAACCCAGAGCCGAATATATTTTGCGTGACGGTCAGGTCACCGTCAAAGAGAACGGCGAAACACGCGCCGTCCAACTCGACAACGACGACCCGACTATGTTCCTGCAAAATGAAATGAGCCGCTTTCCCGCTGTCCACTTGCCGAACGCGCCGCGCTTCACGGGTGGGTTGGTGGGCTATCTCGGGTATGAATCTGTCCGTTATTTTGAACCAACTCTCAGTGAGAAAATGAACCGCGCTCAGATCCCCGATGGAATGTATTTGCTCGCCGATACCATTGTCGCATTCGATCACGCGCGCCGCACCATCTTCCTCATCGCAAATGTTTTGGATGGCAACACCGAAGCCGCCAATCAAAAACTGGACGCCATCGCCGAGCGCATCCAACAGCCTTTGCCCGCCGCGCAAAAAATTGAAATCAAGCCATCTGAAATAAAATCCAATCTCACGCGCGAAAAATTTGAAGACATGGTGCTTGCCGCCAAAGAGCACATTGTTGCTGGCGATATTTTTCAGGTTGTGCTTTCGCAGCGTTTCAGCCGCGAAACCAACGTTGAGCCTTTCGATGTTTATCGCGCCGTGCGCCGTCTCAACCCTTCTCCTTATATGTTCTTTTTTGATTTCGGACTCGTGAACGATGAACCGCTTTACATTGTTGGATCTTCTCCTGAGATGTTTGTGCGCTTGGAAGGAAGAACCGCCTCACTCCGACCGATCGCTGGGACGCGCCCCCGAGGAGCAGACGCCAGCGCTGACGCATCGCTTGCCAAAGACCTGCTCGCCGATCCGAAGGAACGCGCGGAGCATGTGATGTTGGTTGACCTCGGCCGCAACGACCTCGGACGCGTGTGCGAATATGGCACGATCAAAGTTTCTGATTTCTTCACCGTTGAAAAATATTCACACGTCATGCACATCGTCTCGCACGTCGAAGGAACTCTGCGCCCCGAGTTAACGGCTTTCGATTTAGTGAGAGCTGCCTTCCCCGCAGGGACAGTCAGCGGCGCGCCGAAAGTCCGCGCGATGGAAATTATCGCTGAATTGGAAGCAGACGCGCGCAACGCCTACGCAGGCATGATCGGCTACTTCGGCTTCGACGGCGCCATGGACACCTGCCTCGCCATTCGCACCATGGTCGGGCGCGGCAACACCGTCAGCGTGCAAGCAGGCGCAGGCATCGTCGCAGACTCAGATCCGTCTACCGAGTTTCAAGAGACGGTGAACAAGGCGAGCGCGATGTTACGTGCCATTGACGCTGCTGAGAGCAATAGTTAATTGAGCCAGTAAAAAGTGAGAAGTAAAAAGTAAACTCATCGCTACTGCTCACTTATTACTTTTTACTTCTTTCTCATAACTGAAAGGATAACCCATGACAAACAAGCCCCGCCTTCTCACTGGTGATCGCCCAACTGGTCGCCTGCACCTTGGTCATTATGTCGGCTCGCTTCGCAACCGTGTGCGCCTGCAACATCAATATGATTCCTTCTTCATCATCGCTGACCTGCACACGATGACCACCAAACCTGAGCCGCAGTACATCAAAGAGATTCCCACCTACATCCGCGAGATCGTTCTAGATTATCTCGCTGTAGGCATTGACCCGAACGTCAGCACTATCTTTGTCCAATCTGCAATTCCAGAAACCTACGAAATGAATCTGCTCTTTGAAATGCTGGTCACTGTTCCGCGCCTCGAACGTATGCCCACTCTCAAAGACATGGCTCGCGATGCCAACATCGACTCCATGCCCTTTGGGCTGCTCGGTTATCCCGTCCTGCAAGCCGTGGACATTTTATTGCCGCGTGCAAATGTTGTCCCTGTGGGACGTGACAATCAATCTCATGTTGAACTCGCCCGCGAAATGGCACGCAGATTCAATAACTTGTACGGCAAAGAAATCTTCCCCGAACCAGAATCCATCGTCGGTGATGGCGCCTTGCTCATCGGCACGGATGGACAAGGCAAAATGTCCAAGTCGCTTGGCAATGCCATCTATTTATCCGATGATGCCAAGACCGTCGAAGAAAAAGTCAAAGGCATGTACACCGACCCGAAGCGTCTGCGCGCCACAGACCCAGGTACCGTGGAAGGCAATCCCGTCTTCATTTATCACGATGCGTTCAATCCTTCTTACGCTGAAGTAGATGATCTCAAGGAACGCTATCGCAAGGGACAGGTCGGCGATGTGGAAGTCAAGGAAAAACTTGCCAAAGCCATCAACGCCTTCCTCGAACCTTTCCGTGAAAAGCGCGCCTATTATCTTGCGCATCCCACCATCCCACGCGATGTCCTCGCCAATGGAATCCGCCGTATGCAAGCCGAAGCCAAACAGACCATGGAACTTGTCCGCGATGTGACAGGCTTATCGTATTCCCTCGACCTCTTCGCTGATGAAGTGGACATCTTTGGAAATGAAGAATAAAAAGATTTCACCACTGAGACCACAGAGTTCACAGAGATTAAATAGTTTTTTCTCCGTGCTCTCCGTGTGCTCTGTGGTAAAGAAAGGTTTTGATTATGTTAGCCCTTATCGATAACTACGACTCCTTCACCTACAACCTCGTTCAATACCTCGGCGAACTTGGCGCGGATATTCGCGTCTTCCGCAATGACCAGATTTCCTTGAACGAGTTGATCGCTCTCAAGCCTGATCACCTTGTCATTTCCCCAGGTCCAGGCGAACCCATCAAAGATGGCGGCGTTTCCCCCGAAGCCATCAAACATTTTACGGGCAAAATTCCCGTGCTCGGCGTCTGCCTCGGCCATCAATGTCTCGGCGCAGTCTACGGCGGCAAAGTGGACCGTGCTCCACGTCTCATGCACGGCAAGACTTCCCCCGTCACTCACAACGGACAGGGCGTCTTCAAAGACATTCCTTCGCCGTTCGAAGCTATGCGCTACCACTCGCTCGTGGTCTACGAGCCGATTCCCGCCGAACTCGAGATTGTCGCGCAGACATCCGATGGCGAGATCATGGCGCTCAAACACAAACAACACCCGACTTTCGGTGTGCAGTTTCATCCCGAGTCCATTCTCACTGAGCATGGCAAACAATTGCTCAAGAATTTCCTCGATATCAGAATCGCTCCTCCTGCTGGCGCGCCTACGGAACCGTCCATGCTTAAACCGTTCATTGCCAAGACTATCAACCGCACTGACCTCACCGCCGCAGAAGCTGAAGAAGCGATGAACGTCATCATGACAGGGCAAGCCACCCCCGCACAAGTCAGCGCTTATATCGTGTCTCTCCGTATGAAAGGGGAGACCATCCCTGAGATTACGGGCTCCGTCCGCGCTATGCGTGCCAACGCGGTCAAGGTGAAACTCGCCAATCCCGACGAACGCATTTACGACATCGTCGGTACTGGCGGTGACGGCGCTCACACCTTCAACATTTCCACCGCTGCCGCATTCGTCCTCGCGGGCACGGGACGCAAAGTTGCCAAGCATGGCAATCGCGCCGCATCTTCTCACTGCGGCTCTGCGGATGTGCTTTCCGCTCTCGGTGTCAGTCTCGACCTGACCGCCGAGCAGATTGCTCATGCTATTGATACCATCGGCATTGGCTTTATGTTCGCCGCCAAATTCCACCCTGCTATGAAGCATGCCATCGGTCCACGCAAGGAGATTGGTCAGCGCACCATTTTTAATATCCTTGGTCCCCTCACCAATCCCGCAGGCGCGAACATCCAACTGACGGGTGTCTTTTCTCCCGCGCTAACTGAGCCTATGGCGAATGTGTTAAACGAACTCGGTTCACGCGCCGCCATGATTATTTATGGCGCAGGCGGCACTGACGAGCTCAATACCTGCGGTCTTAATCGCATCAGCCACCTCAAGGATGGCGCGGTCAAAACCTACGACCTCGATCCCACCACGCTTGGTTTCTCCATTGCTACGATGGAAGATCTACGCGGCGGCACCCCCGATGAATCCGCGACGATGATGCGCGACCTTCTCGGCGGCAAACTCAAAGGCGCTCGCCGTGACTCCGTTTTGCTCAACGCCGCTGGTGCTCTCGCCGCTGAAACAGGTGATTTCAAGTCTGCACTTGTGGAAGTCACTGCCGCATTGGATAGCGGAGCAGCTCTCGCCAAACTCAACGCCCTTGTTGAGTACTCAAAATCCGTTTCCTAATATGAACATACTTGAAAAAATCATTGCTCAAAAGAAATTGGAGATTGCGACGCTCGACGCTGTGATATTACGCCACGCCGCGGAACAGAGCCCCGCACCTCGAGATTTTCTCGCCGCCATCAAGCGTCGCCGCTTCGCTCCCCGCCCGAGCCTGATCGCTGAACTAAAGAGAGCCTCTCCCTCCAAAGGGATTCTCGCCCCGCACCTTGACTTGTTTCAAGTAGCCGACCTTTACACTCAAAACGGCGCTGCAGCCATCAGCGTCCTCACCGATGAAAAGTTCTTCATGGGCAAACTCGAAACCCTTCATGATTTACGTTTCACTCACCACTCCAGCTTGCCTCTTTTACGCAAAGACTTCACCATCGATGAAACGCAAATTTACGAAGCCCGAGCCAACGGCGCCGACGCCATCCTCCTCATCGCTGCCGCCCTTACCGATGACAAGCACTTCGCCGACCTGCACGCCTGCGCCCTGAGTTTGGGATTGACTGCCTTGGTCGAAGTCCACGATGAAGCCGAAACCGAGCGCGCCTTGAAGTTGAAAGATGTAAAACTCATCGGCATCAACAACCGCAACCTCGCTACCTTTGAAGTCTCCCTCGTCACCACCGAACGACTCCGCCCGATGATATCCCCTGATATTGCTGTCGTTGCTGAAAGTGGAATCTTCACCGCAAGTGATGTGGAGCGATTATCCAAAATAAACATAGATGCAATTCTTGTCGGGGAAGCGTTGGTCATTTCAGAAGATATCCCTGCGAAGGTTCGTGAATTATCTGGAATGGAGAGTCTATAGTCAAAGGTCTAAAGTCTTTTATGACCTTCAACCTATGACCTTTGACTTGTAACCTTATGACCAAAATAAAAATCTGTGGAATCAAAACTGTCAAAGACGCACTTGCTGCAATGGAAGCGGGTGCGGATTTGATTGGATTTAATTTTTACCCAAAGAGTCCGCGTTATATTGATGTCGGCATTTGCCGTGACATCATGTCTGTCATGCGCAAGTATGGACATGTGACGTATGTCGGTGTGTTTGTGAATGCGTCCGTGGAAGAAGTTCAAGCAACCATAGAGACCTGCGGATTAAGTTTTGCCCAATTGCATGGTGATGAAACACCTGAAATGTTGAATGCACTCAATGGCAAAGCCTTCAAAGCCTTTCGTGGAATTCCATCCGATATCACAGGCTATGAACGCAATGATGCACCTGCTTTGTTGGTCGATGCTGCCGTCAAAGGTGTTTACGGCGGAAGCGGTGTCATAGCCGATTGGTCAGCGGCGGCGGAACTTGCGAAAAAATATCCGCTGCTATTAGCAGGTGGATTGACTCCCGAGAATGTTGCGGACGCAGTGCGGCAGGTCAAACCCTGGGGCGTGGACGTTGCTTCTGGCGTAGAGTCAGAACCAGGCAAGAAAGATGCGAGCAAGATGAAAGCGTTCGTAAGAGCAGTTCAATCAGAGAGTAGAGATTAGAGAGTAGAAAAAACTCCCAATTCAACAACTAGTCTCTGTTCTCTATTTTCTAATTATCGAGGTTTTATGACAACATTATTACCCCCAAAATTTGGCCCTTACGGCGGACAGTTCGTGCCTGAAACATTGATGCCCGCACTCATTGAATTGGAGCAGGCGTTCGTGGATGCGCAGAAAGACCCTGCTTTTAGAAAAGAATTCGAAGGCTTATTGGCGTCGTTCGTGGGCAGGCCCACGCCGTTGACCTACGCAAAAAGATTATCGGAACAATTAGGTGGCGCGCAAATTTATTTAAAGCGCGAAGACTTGGCGCACACGGGCGCACACAAAATCAATAATGCGTTGGGACAGGCATTGCTCGTCAAGCGGATGGGGAAGAAGCGCGTCGTTGCCGAGACTGGGGCAGGGCAGCACGGCGTGGCATCTGCCACCGCTGCGGCATTGCTCGGACTCGAGTGCGTGGTGTACATGGGCTCTGTGGACATTGCGCGGCAGGAGCCAAATGTTTTTCGCATGAAATTGCTCGGCGCAGAAGTGCGGCCAGTGGAATCGGGAACGAAGACGTTGAAGGATGCCATCAATGAAGCCATCCGCGATTGGGTGACGAATGTGCGAGATACGCATTATCTGCTCGGCTCAGCACTGGGACCGCACCCATACCCGACCATCGTGCGCGAATTTCAATCGGTGATTGGCATTGAAGCACGCGAACAAATGCTACGTGATGTGGGGCGTTTGCCTGATACGGTGATCGCCTGCGTGGGCGGTGGGTCAAATGCCATCGGTGTCTTCAGCGGATTTGTGGACGATGAACACGTGGAGTTGATTGGCGTGGAAGCAGGCGGAAGCGGAATTGATTCAGGGAAACATGCTGCGAGATTTGGCGATGCGACCAAAGCAAGGGTAGGTGTGATTCACGGAACGCGAACTTATGTTTTGCAAGATGAAGATGGACAAATTGCTGAGACTCATTCGGTCTCTGCGGGGTTGGATTACGCTGCCGTTGGCCCCGAGCACGCCATGATGCGCGATAGCGAACGTGCCTTTTATACGTCCGCAACGGATACGGAAGCGTTGAGTGCTTTCCAAACTTTGTGTCACACCGAAGGGATTATCCCTGCGCTGGAGTCGTCACATGCCGTGGCGGAAGTCATCAAGCGCGCGCCGACCATGCGGAAGGATCAGGTAATTCTGGTCAATCTCTCGGGGCGAGGGGATAAAGATTTGAATACTGTTATTAAGGAATTGGGACAAAATCTTTAACCACAAAGGGCACGAAGGTCACGAAGTTGGTAAATAATGATTGTGGTTTTGTGCTTTAGAACATCGTGAATAACGGCCTCAAAGAAGTCAATATGTTGCGCCGTGTATTAAACCTTTGTGCTCTTTGTGTCCTTCGTGGTTAAGCTCTTTTCAAAGGAATTATTATGAACAGAATCGAAAACGCATTCAAAAATAAACCGATCTTTATGCCTTATTTCCCTTTGGGCTATCCCAATCTGGAAACATCCATTGACGTGATTGAAGCGCTGGCAAAAAATGGGGCTGACTTAATTGAAGTTGGCTTATCTTTCTCCGACCCACTAGCGGATGGACCTGTGATTCAGCAAGCTACGCAAGTTGCATTGGAAAAGGGAATCACAATTAAGAAGTCACTTGAAGCAGTGAAAGAACTTCGCAAGCGCGGCGTGACCATTCCCTTTATTTTGATGGGATATTTCAACCCCATGCTGGCGTATGGACTGGAGAAGTTTGTCCATGATGCGCGTGAGGCGGGGGCGGATGGATTCATCATCCCTGATCTTCCGTTGGAGGAAGCAGGTGAGTTTCAAGCTTTGGTGGGAGACCTACCGTTGATTCAAATGCTCGCGCCGACATCGCCGAATGAGCGCATGGAATCAATCGCACGCAATGCGAAGGGATTTATTTATTTGGTTTCGGTTACTGGGGTGACTGGTGCGCGCACTGCCATATCAGATGGACTTGGCGATTTGATTCAGCGTGTGCGAGATCACACGTCCGTGCCTGTGTGCGTGGGATTTGGAATCGGTACGCCTGAGCAAGCCAAACAGGTCGGTCAACTCGCGGATGGCGTCATTGTCGGTTCGGCGTGTGTGAAAACGATCGGGGGGAGTCAAATGCCTGTAGAAACAGCAAAGCAGTTTGCGGCGGAGTTCCGAGGCGCGTTGTCTGAGTTGAGAAAGTAATATCAGGCGGTCAATTCCCCGCGTAGATTGGTTTGCATCAGCCATTTGATTTCATCCACGGGAAGATTTTGACTGAACAGATACGAGAGTTTTGCCAAAGCGGCTTCGGCGGTCATGTCGAAGCCGCTGATGACTCCAGCGCGGGCTAAGGCGGAGCCAGTGGCATAATCGCCGAGATGGACACTGCCTCGCAGACATTGGGTGCAATCCACGATCACGACTCCGCGTGCGGTGGCTTCTTCGAGGGCAGCGAGAAAATCTGTGTTGTTGGTGGGACCATTGCCAACGCCATATGCTCGCAGAATTAATCCTTGCAATGGGGGCTGTAGAAAATTGCGCACGACCTGCGCAGGAATGCCAGGCCACAAAGGCAATGCCCCCACATTGACCTGTTTCAACTCTTGCACTTGCAATCTGTTTTTTTCTGGCGTAGGCAACACCAAATTTTTGTGGATGCGAATCTCCACGCCGATATTGCCAAGCGGCGGCAGGTTGGGGGAAGCAAATGCATCCAAGCCATCGGTGCTGACTTTGACCGAGCGGCAGCCGCGTAATAATTGATTGCCAAAACACAGGCAGACTTCGGGAATGTCGAAGTTCGCAGCGACCGTCAACGCGGTGATGATGTTGGCGCGCGCGTCGTTGCGGACTTCACACAGCGGAATTTGCGAGCCAGTGAGCACAACAGGTTTTCCCAACCCTTGCAGCATGAACGGCAGGGCAGAGGCGGTGTATGCCATGGTGTCTGTGCCGTGCAAAATGATGAAACCATCATATTCATTGTAATTCTCGCCAATATCACGGGCGATCTTGTACCAGTCTTCGGGGGTCATGTTCGCCGAGTCAAGCAGCGGATCGTATTCCTGAATTTCCACCTCAGGCATCAGGTCGCTTTGAAGTTCTGGCATGGACATGATCTGTTCTGCCAGATATCCAGGCGCGGGCGCGTAGCCTTCGGGCGTGGGCTGCATGCCGATGGTCCCGCCTGTGTAGATAATGTAGACTCGTTTTTTCATGGAAGCATCACCTGAGATTTAGTAGATTAATTGTTACATCCATGCCTTGATCGCCAGCCCTGCCACCACACTGCTGAACGCATTCGACTCTTTTACCTTATCTGCGCCGAATATGCGGGAGAGCATGCCTGTGAACAGTGGAATATTCGAGGAGCCGCCCGTCTTCACTACCGCATCAATTTGATCAGGCTCCAAGCCAGATTTGGCAATCGTATCGAGCAAGACCTTTTCCACATCCACCAGATAATGGTGGATGTCTGATTCAAATTGATGACGTGTGTACATGTCCCATAATGCGATATTCTTATCTTCGAGGCTGATGACGGTCGCGCCTTCTTTCGAGAGCGCGATCTTGCCCGCTTCCACGCGGTTGTAGAAAGTGAACGCAAGGTCGTTGTAGATCAATCCTTCCAACGCCCGCAAGCGGACAGGTGCGATTTTCTCTTGAATCGCTTTTTCGAGAATGTTGCGGTTGATCGGCGTGCCGAGTTCGGGCAGTGCCATCCAATCGGGGACGGCATGGATCATTTCCAAGATTTCAGGGTGATGCTTGACTCGTCCATGCCCGAAGTGCGGCAGCATGCGTTTCTCGATGATGGTGCGATCGAAGTCACTGCCTGCGATGTCCACGCCGCCGCTGGCATACACCTTTCTGTTTTTATCACCGAGGCGCATCACGGCGATATCGAGCGTTCCGCCGCCGAAGTCAAAGATGACTACGTTCTGTGGTTTCGAAATGGATTGCTCGTAATCCAATGCTGCCGCAATTGGCTCCAATTCAAAATCCACTTGCTTGAATCCCGCTTCATGCGCGGCTTGCCGCAAGGTCTCTTCCGCCTTTTTATCCTGCTCAGGTGACTCGGAAAACTTCACGGGCCGTCCCAATGTTGCCGCATCAATTCTTTCTCCCAGCACATCTTCGGCGCGTTGCTTGAGCAAACTCAAATACGTTTTTGCAAGATTGCCCACTGTGTAATAGCGCTCAAAAATTTGTGTGCCGTTGTAGCCTTCCTTGCGCAGCGCGGTCTTAAGATATTGCAGCAAACGCCCAGGCTTGAGTTCATCCACGTACACAAAAATGTCGCGCACGTAATGCATGTCCGCGCCGCGAAAGTCGATCTCGCCTGCCCATTGTTTTACATATCTGCGCTGGCGGTTGACGTTGTCGCGGTAATACGCCTCCACTGCCTCCTGCCCAAGATAACAGCGATACTCGCGCGTGACGTACAACACAGTCTTGATGACTTCAGGGATCACATTCTTCGGGTCAACGGGAAGCAAGCGCACATGCTGACCGTCATAGACAGCGACGCCTGAATTGGATGTACCGAAGTCGATGCCTACTTTGAGGCTCATGATGCGCGCCTCTTTTCGCCCACAGAGTTGATCGGCCCAATGGACAGAATCCAACCCTCAGCTTGGACCGAGCCGTTGCCCGTCATCGTGCTTACATCATGAATGTTGATTCGTCCTGCCGCATCGAGGATGGCGACCTGATCCGAATCCTTCACTGCTGCCGCCCCCATAAAACGGGTTCCCTGTTCAAGCCGAGTCGGCGGAATTAGCGATTGTCCTCTTGTTGAAGCGGACTTTGCCACTTCAATACTTTTGCTTTCGCGGTGGATCACTTTGCCATTTTGAGTCACACAAAGCAGAGAGGTGTTCGCAGGCAGGACGAACGAGCCAACAACATAATCTGTTGCGGAGAGTTTGATGCGATCTTCGGTGGTGTAGGTGAGATTTTCCACATCGAAAGCGGTGACTTTGCCTTCGTAGGTCACCAGTGCTGCAATGTCGTTTTTTCGTGAGAGCATCAGGTCAAGCGGCTGGTCAGATTTATGCAGCGCGCCTTTTCCAATGTAATGATTATTGAGGATCGATTCTGAAAGTGTGATCAGGGTTTTCTTTGCAAACCCGCGGCGGCTGATCTGCAAAAAGTAATCGGAGAGCGGCATGCGCGAGGATGGAATGATGCAAGCGAGGGTTTCGCCTGCATGCGGTTCGTTAGGGAGCGCAGCCTGATCCCATGCCCATGTGCCGCCGAGCTGCACAGTTGGGATATCGCCCGCTTGGAACTTTTCCACCCGTCCCGATGTGAACAGCAAAAGCAGGTTTTCATTCGATGCAACCGTCAAAAGCCGAGGCGGTTCCTGGTCGGTCATCATCTCGCCTGTGATGCTTCCAACTTCTTTTATATCGGCATCCAATTCAACGCGGAAGATTCGTCCGTGCGCATTGTAGACCAAAAGGTTCAGCACAGACGTTCCCTCACTTGGGGTGGGGAGGTTTGTCATCACAGATGCATCCATCCCGAAACGTTGTTTGAGCATATCCAATTGATATTCGAGATGGACAATGCGCTTTTGATATTCCTCCACGCGCGTTCCATGCTGCAAGGCGATGTTATCCGCCAGCAATTCCTCGTTGCGTTCGGAGAGTTCACGCAAACGTCGCACTACCAGCCTCACAATGGTGACAGCTGATTCAGGTCGGTCTTCGACTTCTTTCATCCACTCATCAATTTTGCTTGTGAAAGACATGGCAGGTTTCCTTTCGGGGGAAACAATTATACATGAGATAAATATACAAAAGGACATGCCCATGCATGTCCTTTTGTTGTGTGTGTTGTTCTTTGCAAAACTATCCCATTGGGTTCATCAGTTGAAAGAAATTGCCGTCTGGGTCAGCGAGGGTGGCGATGAACCCGCCGCCCATTTCATACGGCTCTCTGATGACAGTGCCGCCGTGGGCTTTGATGCGCTCGAATTCTTCTTTTACTTGAGCGGTTTCAAAATTGAGCATCACACGCCCAGGGTCTTTTGCACTACCGCCCATTTCGGAATGGGTCAGGATGCCCACAAATCCACTTCCAACCTGCCATCCCCAGAAACCATTTTCCGCATCTGCCATGTCGGCGGGCTTTCCAAATACCTTTTCGTAGAAAGCGGCTAACACTTGGGGCTGCATTGTACCTATCATTACTGAATTCAAATTCAACATCTTTACACATCCTTTCTAAAATAAGTTGGCACCATCATTTATAAAACGTTGAATTCATTGTAGAACAAATATTCCAGTTTGGCAAGCCTGTGTTTTTGCAACTCATCCAGATGTAGCCCTACTCGGTATTATTTTTACTAAAACCTTCGTGCGTTTGCAGGTATGCGCGTGAAGAGAGAGTTATAGATCTTCGCGCTGAACTCCGTCGAATTGCAAAATGAAATCTGCACCGTACGCTTTGCTAGGGGTTTGGAAACCAGCTTTGTAATCATTCAAAAGAATCCGCTTCATAATTTCAACTGATGTAAGCGCGGTCAAATAATATGCTTCGGGAGTTCGCAATTTGGCGCGGACCGTTTTTGTTCCATCACTAACTTCGGCGATCATCAAACTAAAGCCTGTTTCATTTTGTTTGCGCGAGGGACCCTTTGCAAAAAATATGCCGATCAGCCATTTGATGAAATCCCTTGCAACGCGTGTGTAAAGCAATGGCCCAACAAAGCGAGTGAGTTTCATTGCATTGATCATCGCTTTCGGAAAGCTCATATACACGGTCACATTCGGGATGCCCGTGCTGTGATATGCAGTGCTTACATCGCCCCAGCCCATCGTCACTAGGCGTGAAGGCCCGCGCCCAAAGTCCACAAGTTTGCTGTCCCACACGTTCGGCACGCTGACAATTTTTCCGTCACGGCGAATACGTCCCTGCCTGTGGCTGTTCTCAATTCCCGAACGAGCCGTGCCGCGCGAAATTCCGCTGCCGATACTTTTGATATACAACTCCAAATTCGTCGCATTCAGAAGTTTGCTTGCTGCATACGCGATCAAACTGTCTGACGGAACCACGTCAAAACCGCCGCCTGGTAACAGCATCACACCTGCGCGCTTCGCATCTTCGTCCATCGCAGCCAATGCCTCAAAACCTTCGATCTCGCCGCTGATATCCACATAATGTTTTTTGTTGCGAATGCACGCCTCCGCCATCTGGCGAAAGGTCAATACGAATGGACCTGCGCAATGCAAAACCGCATCCACTGCCTGCAGAGCAGAATCCAATGCTATTGTGTTGTCCAATGTGAAGGCGCGATACTCCAGCTTATATTTTTCTGCCTGCGCTCGCAATTGATTCTCATCCCTCCCCGCGAGGATCAATTGCAATCCTTCCTTTATTGCCCGCTCCACGATCAACTGTCCCGTATACCCATAAGAACCATACACCAGAATTTTTTTCATGATCGCTCCGTCCACGAAAGATGTGCATATTTTTCTTTGACTAATTCATCAACTCTGTGGGATTCGGATTTGGATAACTCTCCACGCTCGAACTGGATTCCCAACTCCGCCTCAAACCCTCGGACAAAAGCCTGGGCAGCTGTTTCCCAATCAGTTCCCACACCGAGAACGGATTCGACAGTCGTGGCGCGCGCGAGGAGTCTTTCTTTGGCTGATTCTCTTAAGTCTTCATTTTCAAAGATCAGCGCGTCACAAATGCGAGTCAAGTCACCTGTTAATGGAAGAGAGCCATGTTGCAGTACGCCTTCCTTTTTGCGGGCTTGTGCCGAGCCGATCAGCTTTTTTCCATCCACGGTAATTTCATACGTGGACGGAACTTCAAAACAGACGGGGTTCAAGTTTTGCTGCGTGTGTCCGTCTTCATGTTCTTTCATCTCAACAGGTACGCTTAGTGATTGAACGGCGTGTAATAATGCCTGAGCCAAACGATTGTAAGATTCCAGTACACCGCCTGAGAGCACAGGTTCTTCAGCGGAACCTGTCACAGAGTAGGTCAATTCATCTGTATGAAGAATCGCCCGTCCCCCAGTCACGCGGCGGACAACGTCCCAGCCGTGGGATTTGAGCCGCTCAACATCCACATCTTTGAAAGATTGAGCATGTCCCAATGAAAGGCAGGGAGGATTCCATGAATATAAGCGAAGAGTGGGTTTTGATTCACCATGATAAATATGTTCAAGAATAGATTCGTCCACGGCCATGTTCCATGCGCCAGTGGATGGGGGAGTGTAGAGAAGTCGCCAAGTTGTCATAAAGTGTATTGTACCTGAGTCAAAAGACCTCCGAGTTTCTAAAAACTCGGAGGTCTTTGCATAAATGATTATGCGATTTTTGAAAACTTTTCTGTTGCTTCCTCAAGAGTTTTCTCATCTAAACTTTCCAGCGGTGGACGAACTGACCAATTTGGCAGGTCATATACTTTATGAAGCAAGCCTTTGAGCATTGGGGCAATGGGGGAGTAGTGTTCTAGAAAATGGCGCTGTTCGGTAACTTTGGCTTGAATTTCAGTTGGGTCTTTACCTTCCTGAAATAAATCCCAAACTTCGCGCAGGTTATCGGAAATCAAATTTGCAGGAGCGGTGATCGCGCCTTGGGCGTTGTTTTTCAACGCGTGATGGAAATAAGAATCTGTGCCGTTCAAGACGAACAGTTCTTTTCCGAAGCGTTGGCCTACTGCCGCAGCGAAGGCTTCATCGTGAGATGAGTCTTTGATGCCTGCAAATTGATTAGGGAATTTTGTTTTGAGCCGTTCGAGCAGATCCAGCGAAAAGCCAACACCCGTCATCACAGGGATGTGATATCCGAGCAGGTGCTTTCCCTGCGGAACGGCTTTTTCGATCAGTTCACTGAACCAGTTGAACAAACCATCGTCTGTGGCTTTGCGGAAATAATATGGAGGTAGAACAACTACGCCATCATAATTGAGTTCAAAGGCGAGTTTGGTCAGTTCTATGGTTTCTGTGAGGCTAGGCGTACCTGTCCCTACGAGGAGTTTGAATCCGCGCAGTTGGTTGCGTACCACGCGCACGGAACGCATATAGGCTTCGCGCTCTTTGGGCGAGAATGAAGGTCCCTCACCAGTGGTGCCGAAGAGCAATGCTCCGTGGCATCCGCGAGAAGCTAGAAAATGTAAAAGAGCAGGAGCAGCTTCAAAGTCGAAGGAAGAGGCGTCTGCTTTGATGGGAGTTACTGCAGCAGCGTAGACTCCTGCTAGTGGATGAAGGTCAGTCATGGGTTACTCGTTTTCTTCAATGAATCGTTTGGCGGCGTCTTCTGGCGGCTGAAGGGGTTGGCCTTCTTCTTTGGATAAATAATGCTGATGGTCAAGCGTCCACAAATATAGATCGCCTTCGGTTTTGTCTGGGAATTCTTTTAAGATACTGCTTTCGCGGATGACTTCAATGATGGGAATGTAAACCGTATCGTACCAATGAGCCACGGCTTCATCTTCGTCAATGTGGCGCTGAAGATCGATCCCCATAAAATAGTGATGCACAGCGATGTGTTCAAGCATGCGTTCAAAACCATCTGGAATGGTTAACTTTATGTTCGCTTCGGGACGGATCCTGTCTAATGCGGTGCGTTCCAGGAAATCCACTTTTGAGCCGAGGATCTCGAGGTCTTCTGGTCTAATATCTGCTGTGATGTTTACGCGGGTGGCACATTCGCGGACTTCAGCTTCTATATATATCTGTCCCTGTTCGCGGGCAACCGAAACACGGTGATGCCCATCCACCACGAAATAGACTTCTCCTACTTTGTAGAGTACTACTGGGGGAAGATGCACATCCTGATAAAAAGCACGATCGACATTTTGCCAGCGGCTGGCAAGTTGATCTTCCTTGGGCAGGAATGCTCGGTCGAATTCGTGATAGCGGTTCAGACTCCCTGCAATTTGCTCCACACGAACAGTTTTTACTCCCCGATAAATTGGACCGCCAATACGCAGCTTTTCCTTGATTTCATCATAGGATAGCAAAGTGGTCATGTGCTTTCCAGAGATTACAGAGAATACCTGGTTGATAAAAGATTTAAAGCGTGCTCTGCTAAAGTCTGCACGCGCACGAGACTCAAGATCGTCGGACATTTCTAGCTCACTTCCATTAATTTAAATTTCCAATATTTTATAAGGATAAACGTTTATAACTTTTGTAGTATCAACCATCGTCTCCTGGGTTTCGAGGTTGCTCCTATAAAAGTGGGTATGACCATGAAGGAGATATTTTGGCTTCGCAATACGGATCAGCCAATTGATCGCTTTCAGGCCATGATGGGCAGGGTCGAAAATATCGTCGTGAATTCCATAGGGTGGTGAGTGGGTGATGAGAATGTCGAGTGCACGGCCATATTGGATGCGGTTGAGAAGTAGCTGTGGGAGCATTTGGTAGGCTCGCGTATACGCCTGAGACTGGGTATATTGATTGATACCGTCTGGACGGTATCGGATGCATCCGCCAAAGCCGCCGACTAGAACATTTTTTGTGCGATCAGTTTGCAAGTCCAGGTTGAAGCCGCCTTCGGCTCTGGAACGCTTATCTTTGAGGTTGGCTTCTGGGTCATGGTTGCCTGGAACGTAATACATTGGCACGTTCAACATGGTAACCATATATTCCAGGTAAGTATAAGGTAAGTCACCACACCCGAGTATCAGCCCTACTTCTTTAAAGTGTCCATTGGGCATCAGAGTGTACATGCGGTCTATGACCTGATCGCTTACCGCTAGGATTTTCACGCCGCCAATTGTGCCGTAGAAGTTGTTTCCATGCAAGCCTGTCACCCCACAAAATTGCAATCATAAGCATTTGCAATTCCCCTCACTGCACACTATAATTCATTAATTCACCCTGCTTTGAACAGGAGCCTCTTCTGGAAACAAGAAATATTACATCCCCTATAGGTCCGGAATCGGGAGATCAGCGCCCTCGCCAGCAATTACAGTCTGGCGTTACGCTTGTTAATCGCTATAACATCCAAGATGTTATTGGCGTTGGCGGAATGGGCTCTGTTTACCGCGCGCGTGACCTGCACTTTCCGAATGTAGTAAAACTGGTGGCGGTGAAGGAAATGATCAACCTTGCGCCAGATCCGCTTGTGCGCCAGACGATCGTTCAGAACTTTGAGCGTGAGGCGAACTTACTTGCCACGCTAAACCACCCAGCTATTCCGAGAATTTACGATTACTTTTCCCAGAACGATCATTCCTACCTTGTCTTGGAATTTATTCACGGCAAAGACTTGGAAACTGTTATTGCAGATGCCAATGGCTTTTTGCCCGAAGATCAGGTGATCAGCTGGGCGATTCAGCTTTGTGATGTGTTGGCTTACTTACATGGGCACAAGCCTGACCCAATTGTTTTCCGCGATATGAAGCCTTCCAATGTCATGATCAACCACAATGGGGATGTGGTGTTGGTGGACTTTGGTATTGCCAAGACTTTTCAATCTGGGCAAAAGGGTACCATGATCGGCACGGAGGGATATTCACCTCCAGAGCAATATCGTGGAGAAGCTACACAGATCGCTGATATTTATTCTCTGGGCGCAACATTGCATCATGCGATTACACGCCGCGACCCGCGCCTTGAGCCGCCTTTTTCATTTGCAGAGCGACCCATCCGCCGAATCAACACCAATGTGACGCTCGAATTTGAGGCGGTTGTCAATACGGCGTTGCAATACAACACTGCTGACCGTTTTCCAAGTGCAGAGTCTATGAAGGATGCCTTGATGAATGTAGCTCGCAAGACGGGCACACTCGCCAAGATTACTTCTGCTATGCCTGTTCCAACTGGTGGTATCAAGCCGCTTTGGTCATTCAAGTGTGAGGATGAGATTCGCGGAACACCATTCTTGCATCAGGGAATGTTATATGTAGGATGTTATGATAACAACCTGTATGCATTGAATGCAGCGGACGGACAATTCCAATGGAAATACCCAGCCGATGGGGGGATTGTTTCCCGTCCATTGACTTTTGATAACAACCTGTTCCTGTGCTCTGAAGACCAGCGCTTGCATTGTATTAACATGCGAACTGGCAAGTTGATTTGGACGTATTTTACGGAAGGTAAAATATATTCCTCTCCGCGGATATCAGATGGACATATCTTCTTTGGCTCGGAAGATCAGGATCTTCATGCAGTAAATGCCACCAGTGGACGATCGATCTGGAAATTTGCAGCCGATGGTCCTATTTATTCAACCCCTCTGCTGGCAAATGAAATGATATATTTCGGTACGGAGTCTGGGTCTTTGTATGCTCTCGATTTCCGTGGCGAACTAAAATGGCGCTTCCAGGCGAAACGTTCGATCACTGCATCACCGACCAATAAGGGACAGGCAATTTATGTCTCTTCGCTGGATGGGACGTTGTATTCTCTGGATGCAAAGAATGGCTGGCCGATTTGGAAGTTCCGTTTGGGAAAGGGTTCGGTCTCGTCCCCAACTATTGCTGATGACCTTATCTTTGTCGGTGCGGCAGATGGTTTCATATACTGTGTGGACATGCGAACCGCTAAGGAAGTATGGCGCTTCCATACTGAAAATCAGGTCAGCAGCTCACCCACTATTTATAAAGACTCTGTCTATTGTGGTTCAGTGGATGGAAGCATGTACTGCCTTGAATACCGTACAGGCCGTTTACGTTGGAAATTTGAATCGCAAGCTGCAATTACTGGCTCGCCGGTTGTATTTGACGATATTGTTTATTTTGGCTCAACAGATCACAATGTTTATGCCCTGTTTGCCTAAAAGGAGTTCTCGTGGCTGATTTCTTTCGAAAATTATTTGGTACCAAGGAAGAACCCGTAAAACCGAAGCCGCAGCCGGTAGATATGGCTACGACCGCGCCCCTTACTGACCAGCAGATTAATTCTATTGTTGCGGGTCAAACCGTAAAGTATGAAATGAAACAGCTTGTTGCCAGTGTTGGTCAGTCAGTTGGAAAACAGCGTGACCATAATGAAGATAGTGTGCTGGCGCTCACTTCCACCATGTCTGGAAGCTCGGAGAGCATTCCCTTTGGTCTGTATATTGTTGCGGATGGCATGGGCGGTCATCAGTTTGGCGAAGTTGCAAGCAACGCTGCCATTCGTATTATGGGCGGCAATATCACTAAAAAGTTCCAATCCTACTTATACAGCCTCCCAACTCAACCTCTTCAGGATTCTTTGCAAGAGGTGATGGAAACTTCGATTTTGGAAGCCCATCAATACGTCCAGCGTGAGGCGCCGGGCAGCGGCACTACGGTCACTGCTGCTTTGGTGTTAGGTCAGCAAGTTACTATTGCTCATGTAGGGGATAGCCGTGCCTATGCTGTCTATCCTGATGGGCGAATGGAAGTAATCACTCGCGATCATTCATTGGTTAAACGGCTTGAGGAACTTGGTCACCTCAGCAAGGACGAGGCTGAGAATTTCCCACATCGCAATGTTTTAATCCGTGCCCTTGGACAAGGCGAATCGCTTGAAGCAGATATTTTTACAATTCCATTCCCCCAGCCTGGATATTTGATGATGTGCAGTGACGGTCTGTGGGGCGTCTTGAATGAGAATGATATTTTTAGAATGATCACTGATGCACCAAATCTGCATCGTGCCTGTCAAAATTTAGTGGAAGCAGCCAATGCTGCTGGCGGCCCTGATAATATTACTGTTATATTAGCTCAAATGATTGGATAAAATGTCATCCAGCAAGCCCGATTATTATGCAATTCTGGGTGTCTTCCGTGACGCAACTCCGGAAGAAATTAAGCGTGCATACTTTGATGCTGCCCAACGACTTCACCCGGATAAAAACGTGGCTCCAGGAGAAACAGAATTATTTCTTGAAATTCAGCAAGCCTATGAAGTGCTTGCAAACCCCAAACGTCGTAGCTTATATGATGCAACCCTTCCGCCTGAACTTGAATTAAATACAGTTGTTAAACATGAAATTCATTTTAGCCGTCCCAATCTTGTACGGCTGGGTGAACCACAACTGATTTATGCATTACTTGAGGTTGCCTCTCGAGAAGAACAAAACAGCCTTCCAACTCCTCCATTGAATATTTGTTTAGTGTTGGACCGTTCCACATCCATGCAAGGGGAGAAGTTGGATATTGTCAAAGGGACTGCAATTCAGTTGCTAAGGAGTTTGCGGCCTGAGGATATTCTGAGCGTTGTCTCTTTTAGCGACCGCGCCGAAGTTATCATCCCTGCTTCTGTAAGTCCTGATAAGAGAAAACAAGAGTCACGCATCCAGATGATGCAGGCTTCCGGCGCAACTGAAATTTACAGTGGGTTGGAAGCTGGTATGCGTGAAGTCCGCCGTACGTTGGACCCTTCACGTGTAAATCATATTATTTTGTTGACAGATGGAAAAACCTACGGTGATGAACAAGCCTGTTTGAAACTTGCCGAAGATGCAGCCGCGCAGAATATTGGTATTACTGGAATGGGCATTGGGAACGAGTGGAATGACATTTTCCTGGATGCTCTTGCTAGTAAAACAGGTGGCTCCTCAGCTTACATTTCAAAACCAAAAGATATCCAAACTCTTCTTGTTGAGAAATTCAAAGCGCTGATCAATACTTTTGCTGATGATATTGTGCTGGAATTCAAGGAGCAGGAGAACGTCAAAATAAATTATGCATTTCGCCTGCAACCTGAGGGCGGGGCAATTGAAACTGGGTCGCCCATGCATCTTGGGCCGATCCTTCGCGAAGCTCCTTTGCATGTCTTATTTGAATTTCTTGTGGATCCAGAGGCCTTAAATGGCGATGTTCTAACTCTATTAAGTGGCTCATTGAAAATTTCCATTGCGGCTCGCCCAACCCCAGTTCCACCAATTCGATTGCACCTTACTCGTGATATTCGTCCAAACCCGTCTGCTGAGCCTCCTCCAACGCGTATTTTGAGTGCGCTTTCTCGCCTCACTTTGTACCGTATGCAGGAGCGTGCGCGGACAGCTGCGGATTCAGGTCAATTTGATGTGGCTGCACGTCACCTTCATAACCTTGCTACTCACTTATTGTCTCAGGGCGAACATTCACTTGCCAAAACTGCACTTTTTGAAGCGGATAACCTGGAAAGAATGCATACTTGGAGCGAGAGCGGCAATAAGGATATTAAATACCAAACCCGCGCTCTTTTACTAAGTGGCGCGAAGGAGAAAGCACGATGATCGTTTGTTCAACCTGCAAACATGCTAACATGGCAGGGGCAATGTTTTGCGCTGAATGTGGCGCTCAATTAGTTGGCAAAGATTCCCTCATCACCCAAACTATTACCACTGATACTTTTAAGAGAGTGAATAGAGGTAGTGCAGAAGATGGGTATCAGCCATTTGACGGTAGTGATGCTTGGGGTAGTATTCATTTATTGGATACAGGACAAGTCCTTCCGCTTTCATCAAGAAATGAATTCACTATGGGACGGATCAGCGAAGGGCAGCCCATCATGCCTGATATTGACCTCTCGCCATATCAGGCATACGCAGCCGGGGTCTCACGTCTGCATGCCATTATCAAAAGAGATGGAGAACGTCTAATATTTATGGACCTTGGCTCCGCCAATGGAACTTATGTTAACGGGAAAAGACTTAGCCCCAATGTTGAGCAGTTGATTCATCACGGTGATATCGTTGCGCTTGGAAAAATGAAATTACAAATTCTGGTAAAAAATAAATAAGAAAAGAGAATAGCTCATGGCGTATTCGATAATTCTACATATATCCGGGGAGACCTCCGTTGCTGGAGAAATTGAAGAACTTCCCAAACCTACAGACACAATTATTATGGTGATAAATCCACGCCAAAAAGATGGCAAGGATTTGCACTATCTTGACAACAATGTAACCAAGGTTATTTGGCCAATGAACAAAATCAGTTTTATTGAGATTCTTGAAAACGCTGATGAGGAAAAGATCATCGGTTTTGTGAGGGAGTAATATGTCTGATTCTTTTGATCGCCGCCGTATTCTTGTTGTGGATGATGAAGAGCGCATGGTGCGCTTCATCCGCATGAATCTTGAACATGATGGCTTTCAGGTAAGTGAAGCATTTAATGGCAAACAGGCCATTCAACGGATACGAGACGTCACCCCCGATCTCATTCTGTTGGATGTAATGATGCCTGACATTGATGGTTTTGAAGTATTGGAAACCATCCGTGAGTTTAGCAATGTGCCAGTGATCATGCTGACAGCCAAAGGGGAAGAGGATGATCGCGTACGCGGCCTCGAACACGGCGCAGATGATTACATCACCAAGCCTTTCAGTCCACGGGAATTAGTCAGCCGTGCCAAAGCGGTTCTCCGCCGCACAGAAGGCGCCACGGGCTCTATGCACGGCCTTCTTGAAGTGGATAAGCGCCTAAAAATAGATTTTGACCGTCGCGAAATATGGTTGGAGGGCAAACTCGTCAAGCTTCGCCCAACGGAATATCGCCTGCTCTTCCATCTGGTACAAAATGCAGGGTGGGTGGTTTCTCACGACCAGCTCCTCCAAAAAGTCTGGGGCTACGAGTATCGTGACGAACCGCATTACGTCCGCCTGTACATTAACTACTTGCGCCAGAAACTTGAGAAGGATCCCGCTGACCCACAGTACATCCTTACCGAACGCGGTGTTGGCTATCGCTTTGTGGACTTCAAGCGCAGCAAGGAATAAGCATGTCTGAGCAGAAGCCCGATAACAAGCTTGTCACGGTTGCCAAAATGGCCGCCATCTGCGTCATTTGTTTTGGCACAATTTACGGGATCGTGACTTTGATTACATTTCTCACTTCGTAAATTTTCTAACAAAACGAATACAAAACGCCTGCGTTTTTTTAACGCAGGCGTTTTAAACTAAGGGTGTAAGTTCAAACCCACTATACCTAAAAGGAGGTACCTATGTCCAATTTAATTCGTTGGGAGCCCGCCCGTGAAATGATGACGCTGCGAGAGGCCATGGATCGCCTCTTCGACGACGCCTTCACTCGTCCACTCAGCCTCTCAGGCAACACCTGGTCTGTGCCTGCGGTGGATATGTATCAAACAGATAATGAGGTCGTTGTGAAGGCTGCGCTCCCAG
Source organism: Anaerolineales bacterium (assembly GCA_046328875.1). Lineage (GTDB taxonomy): Bacteria > Chloroflexota > Anaerolineae > Anaerolineales > Villigracilaceae > Villigracilis. The sequence continues at coordinate 711,429 of JAXLVS010000001.1, forward strand.
GCATCAAAGCCGAGGAAGTCCAGATCAACATCACTGGCGATGTGCTCAGCCTCAAAGGTGAGGTCAAGCAAAATGAAGAAGTGAAAGAAAAGGCCTATCATATCCGCGAACAACGTTGGGGCACGTTTGAACGAACCCTCGTTCTGCCCTCCAATGTAGTCGCTGATAAAGCCAAGGCTGACTTTGAGAATGGCATCCTTACCATTACACTTCCCAAAGCAGAAGAAGCCAAGCCCAAGACCATCACCGTCAAAACCAAATAATCCATCAATAGCAACGAAAATGGAGGCGAAACCTCGCCTCCATTTTCGTTTAATAAAAAGTCTTTACGGACTGGGCTGATTGTGAGAGACTTTCAACTATTACAAAGGAGACTCTTATCCATGACTGAATCATCTTCCTCTCTTCGTATCAACCCTGACCGTATGCTTGATTCGTTTACCCAACTGGCATCTATCGGCGCTACAGCAGATGGCGGAGTGAATCGTCCTACATTCAGTGAAGCTCATCTTGCTGCGCGCAAATGGCTGAAAGAAGAGATTGAACGATCTGGTTTGGAATTCCATACCGATGGCGCAGGGAATCATTCAGCATTTTTAGCTTGTTCCAATCGACAGGCTGCTACATTTCTTCTCGGTTCTCATCTCGATTCTGTCCCAAATGGCGGACGTTTTGACGGCGCCCTCGGTGTGATAGCGGCTCTTGAAGTGTTGAAAACTGTCAAAGAAAACAAGATCAACTTGAAGTTAAATCTTGAAGCGATCGACTTCACGGACGAAGAGGGGACATTGGTCGGTCTCCTTGGGAGCGCGGCACTGGCTGGCCATCTCAGTCAAAAAGATTTGGCTTCTCCACGGGGCGGACGTGAACATTTATCTGCAGGGATGGCGCGCGCAGGGTTGTCTGATGCGGATATGTTAAGCGCGGTTCGTCCAAAAGACGCGCTGGCTGGGTATTTGGAACTTCATATTGAACAAGGCAAGCGGCTTGAGCGTGCTGGAATTAATATTGGGATTGTTTCTGCGATTGTTGGGATCTGGTCGTACCGTTTGTCTTTCATTGGCAGAGCAGATCATGCTGGCTCAACCACGATGGGGGATAGGCTTGATGCTTCACTGGGAGCGAGTGCTTTTACGCTGGCGGCGCGCGAGATGGTGATGAGAGATTTTCCAAATTGCGTGGTGAATGTTGGCAAAATGGATTTTGCTCCTGGTGCATTCAACATTGTCCCAGCCCGAGTGGACCTTGCCCTTGAATTTCGCTCACCTGATGAAGATGAATTTAATCGGCTTGATGAAGCATTGCTCAACCTCGCTCAAAGTGAAGCGAATCGTTTTGGACTAATGTTGACTTCTGAATTTTTAGGAAAACATTCTCCAAGCATCATGCATGAGAAGGCTCGCAACGCTTTTACCGCAGCCTGCGATGATTTAGGGTTAACGCATGTTGTACTTTCATCGGGCGCAGGCCACGATGGACAGTCGCTTTCGGATTTGTGTCCCGTGGGCATGATCTTTGTCCCATCTGTGGATGGATACAGTCATTCGCCCCGTGAATTTACTAAATGGGAAGACTGTGTCAACGGTGCGAATGTCTTGCTGCGAGCGGCATTGAGATTGGCTAGCGCGTAAAGGAACACCATGAAAAATTTTGAACCAAAATATAATGATATTCCCAAGACTGAAATTCACTGTCACCTGGAGGGTGCGATTCGCACGCAAACTATTATTGATATTGCGCGCGAATACAACCTGAAGTTACCTTCTTACGAAGTTGCAGAATTAGACGGGCATGTCAAAGTCTATAATCAGATGAGTGACTTGCAATCTGTATTGGATGCGTTTGCCATTTTCCAGAACAGCATCACTTCTCCTGCCGTCTTTGAGCGCATCGCATGGGAATTGTTTGAAGACTGTGCCAAACAAAACATCAAATTGTTTGAAGTGCGCTTCTCGCCAGATTGGGCTTTTCATGGACATAATGTGGATTGGGATGCCTGCCTGGATGGCTTGTTAAGTGCACAAGATCGTGCTGAAAAAAAATTTGATATGGCGATAGGTATCATCGCCATCACTTCCCGCGGTATGGGCGCGGAGTCTTGTGTTAGAACCGTGGATTGGGCGATTCGACATAAGAAACACATCCAAGCCGTTGACCTTGCCGATGGCGAAATGTTTTATCCTGCAAAGGATTTTGTCGGTCCTATTCTCAAAGCAAAAGATGCGGGCTTGAAAGTCACGATCCATACCGGTGAAGACACACCTGCTTCCTATGTCGTTGATACTATCAACAAATTTCACCCAGACCGCCTTGGACATGGTATTCATAGTATTGAGGACATGAAAGCTGTGGACTTGATTAAAGAGAAGGGGATTACACTCGAAGTGAATCCCTGGTCAAATTACTTGACCAACTCTGTCCCGACGATTGAAGCGCACCCGCTCAAAAAGCTATTTGACCTTGGCGTGCGCGTAACCATTAATTCGGATGATCCAGAAGTTTTAGAAACTAACGTCAACAACGAATATCGCATTGCACATGAAGTCCTCGGCATGAGCATGGAAGATATCTTCACCTGTAACCGCTTCGCATTCGAATCTTCCTTTATCGAGGAAGCGAAAAAACAGAAAATCTGGCATAAGTATTTTGTAAATCTTGCCCCTGATTCAAATTGACCGAATCACACCCCTTAGGGTAAAATAATGCGCTGTCTAACCCGAGAACACCTGTCCCGTTGGGGATTGTGTAATTATCTTTTGAGAAATAAAAGGAAGATCGTAGAATGACCAAGCGAACATACCAACCCAAGATCCGCCGCCGTGTGCGTGTGCACGGCTTCCGCGCACGCATGGCTACGGCTGATGGCCGCGCAGTACTTAAACGTCGCCGTCTTAAGGGCCGTTACAAACTCACAGTAAAGTCCAACGAACACGTCAAGCGGACTCGTTGGTAGGTCTTTCGCGTTTTAACGCGGAGAATCTCCATTGAGGTGCGGGTGCAGAGAAGATTTCGACTGTCCCGATCCGAAGATTTCAAGCGGGTGCGGCGAACAGGCAAGTCCTATGCCCATCCGCTTGTTGTGTTAGTAGCACAAGCCAGTGACAGAACCTCTCCTCTCACTCGTGTTGGGGTGGCCGCAGGGAAAACAACAGGGACAGCGATTCATCGAAATCGAGCCAAGCGACTTTTACGCGAAGCCATGCGTCCATTGCTTTCCTCGCTCGCCTCAGGCTGGGACCTGATCCTGATCGCCAGACCCCCACTTGTGACCGCCACTCTGACAGAAACCCGCTCCGCACTTCTCAACGTTCTCCAGCGTGCAAGAATCCTCCCCGCGGATGAATCCTGAAAACCAATTCCATCTCCATGATTATTCTCATGAGCCGCGTTTGCGCGATATGTCGCGTAAACTGGCAAATTGGCCGCGCATTGCTGTGCTGGCCTTGATTCGTTTATATCAAATGGTAGTGTCACCAGGTTTGCCTGCGAACACCTGCCGTTTTTATCCATCCTGTTCCCATTATGGTTATCAAGCAGTTTATAAATATGGCGCACTAAAAGGCTCGTTGATGGCTGCCTGGCGTGTATTGCGCTGTAACCCCTTCAACCCTGGTGGATACGATCCCGTAAAATAAAAATATCGTCATGTGTGTGGCGGTTACGAAAAGTAAGGAGTAATACGAATTTGAAAACAAAACGATTTCTATTGTTTTTTCTGCTCATTCTCGGTGCGATCATCCTCAGCGCTTGCAGCCGCGGACCGATCTCAACCAACTGGGCTGGGCTCGCTGCAGACGCAGAACAAGCCTATATTTCCAACGGCTCTTTCATCTACGCCGTGGATATCACCAATGGACAGGAAGTATGGCGTTACCCTGCGGAAGCAGATAGTAAACAAGTGTTTTATGCCAATCCTGTTCTAACGCAGGATGGCCAATTGCTTATTGGTAGCGCAGGAGCTTCTCATCCTTTCTTTAGCCTCAACCCAAAAACTGGCAAAGAAAATTGGACAGAATCCTTCACAGGCGCAAAAGGCACGTGGATGGCTTCTCCGCTTGTATTCAATGAAAAAATCTACGTTCCAAATACAGATGGCTATTTGTATATTTTGGATATGGAAGGCAAACAAGCTGCAGACCCGATCGAATTGGGTGGAGCGTTATGGTCAACCCCTTCCACTGACGGAACGCTTCTTTATGTCACTTCACTGGATCACCACCTTCATATTATCGACCCCTCAGGCGACTCATCCATCGACCCAATTGACCTTGGCGGCGCAGCTCCTGGTAGCCCCGTCATCGGCAAAGACGGTGCTTATGTTGGCTCCTTTGCTTCCACTATTGAATTTATTAAACCCAATGGCAGCCATGAAGTCATTGCCACCGCTAAAAACTGGATCTGGGGTTCCCCAACTCTTGATAACGAAACTCTTTACTATGCCGACCTGAACGGCAGCATCTATTCACTTGATCTTGCCTCTGGCAGCCAAAATTGGGATGCCGTACAGCCTGATGGCCCCGTCGTGGCGAGTCCGCTTGTAGTGGGTGACCAGATTTACGTTGCGACCGAGTCGGGTTCTTTCTTCGCTTTGGACCGTGATGGGAAAACTGTTTGGGAAAAAGCGGTCGGTGGAAAAATATACACAACACCTGTAGTCTCTGGTGAACTAGTCCTCGTGGCCCCGTATCAGGCTGATTTTATCCTTGCCGCGTATGACGCAGCCGGTAAACAGGCCTGGACGTTCACACCCGCGAAATAAGGAAATTAACCCATGTGGCAAACTTTTATTATTCAACCCATGACCAACCTTTTATTGTGGATCTATGACATCCTTGGTCATGGCCCACATACATTTGGTTTTGCGATCATCCTATTTACCATTCTGATCAAGTTGTTGACATGGCCCTTGAATGCCTCGCAAGTAAAAGGCGCACAAGCCATGCAAGAATTGCAAAATGATAAAGAATGGATCGAGATCCAGAAAAAGTATGCAAAAGATAAAGAGAAACTTGCACAGGAGCAAATGCGCATTTATAAGGATCGCGGTATCAATCCTTTCGCATCCTGCCTCCCAACTTTGATTCAATTCCCCATCATCATTGGTTTGTATCAAAGCATTACGCGCGCGCTTTCAGCGACACCATTCAATATGTTGCAGCTTGCCCGCACCGTGTACCCATTTCAAAATGTAGAGCACATCATTCCGCTCAACAGCAAATTCTTGTGGATGGATCTAGGCCGACCTGAATCTATTCAAATTCTTGGTTTTGCCTTGCCCACTCTTGCTATCATTGTGGCGCTGACCACCTGGGTTCAATCCAGATTGACCATGCCAGCATCGAACAACCCAAATGATCAAAGCGCACAAATGACAAAGATGATGGGCATTTACATGCCTTTGATGCTTGGCTGGTTCGCATTGAATTTTGCTTCCGGCATTGCAGTGTACTTTATTGTCAGTAACCTTCTCGGCGTTATTCAATACGCCGCAACCGGCCGCGCCAATTGGAGCAACCTTTTTGGCGGCGGCACCAAAACAATCACAACTTCAAAAAAGTAGGGAGGCAACATGAGCGAGCGCACTACGCTTGAGATCATTGCTCCAACAGTTGAAGAAGCTCTGCAACAAGGGCTGTCTCAACTTGGCCTCACGGCCGACGCTGTTTCAGTGGAAGTATTGGATTCTGGTACCAAGGGTTTGTTTGGACTTGGCGGCCGCCAGGTACGTGTTCGTCTGACTGTGAATCCACCGCCTGGCGAATACAAGCCCGTTGTGGATAATACACCCACTGACGAAGTGAAAGAAAAGCCAAAAGCCGCGCCTCGTGCCGACCGTAAGCCTGCTCCTGCAAAAAAAGCAGAATCCACACCCAAGGCAAAAGAACAAAAGCCCCGCCATACGGAAAAGAAACCCGCGGCGGAAGTTCCAACTCCTGCTAAAAAAGTGGAACGTCCCGACCACGACCAGCTTTTGGATGCAGCCGAAGAAGTAGTTTCCAAACTGATCAATTACCTTGGCATGAAAGCGCAAGTCTCTGCAAATTATGACGAAACCAGCACCGATGACCGACGCAGCGTTCAAGTGGATGTACGCGGCGAAGACCTTAGCGCTCTGATTGGCCGCCATGCTGAAACGTTGGCTGCATTCCAGCACATTGCCTCATTGATCGTTGGCAAGAAAACTCAGCAATGGGTGCAGTTGACAGTAGATGTGGAAGGCTATCGCTCACGACGTGAAAAGCAAATTCGCCAGCTTGCAAACCGCATGGCAGACCAAGTAACCAAGACAGGCCGCAAAGTGACCATGGAGCCAATGACCGCCAATGAGCGTCGAGTGGTTCACATCGAGTTGCGCGGACATCCCGCTGTAACTACAGAGAGCACTGGCGAGGATCCATATCGCAAAGTAGTAATTTTGCCGAAAGAATAAATCCTGACCGTTGACAAAAGACCGCAAACAATTGTTTGCGGTCTTTTTCTTTCTTTGGTTTGTAAAAGAGGAAAGAAGAAAGAATCCCTACGGTATAATTCAATGCATGTTGGAACTTGTCTCTCTTCAGCCTGTTGAATATCTTGTGTTAGGCCATGTCGCCGTGGATATGACACCGTCAGGCAAGCAACTTGGTGGGACGGTATCATACGCCGCGTTGACAGCGCGGGCGTTGGGCTTGAATGTGGGGATTGTTACATCAGTAGGGGAGGATGCTCCTTTGCAAGCCTTGAAGGGCATTCAGATCATTAATGTACCCACCGAACACAGCACAGTTTTTGAAAATGTTTACACTGAAAATGGACGCAAACAAACCTTGCATCATCAGGCGGCGTTGATCAATTTTGATCATGTGCCTGAAGCCTGGCGAAAAACTCCCATTGTGCATCTTGCACCGATCGCTCAGGAATTGGACGTTCAATTAGCGGAGCAGTTTCCGATTGCTTTGGTGGGTGTTACTCCACAAGGCTGGATGCGTGATTGGGATGAACATGGTAAAGTGTTTGCCACTGCCTGGGAAAACAGCAAGCAGGTTCTCGGTCGGGTGGGAGCCGTGGTGATGAGTATTGAGGATATTAATCGCGACTTGGAGATTGTCGAATCAATGGCGCATCAGACGCGAGTCCTTTGTCTCACAGAAGCGGAAGCGGGTTCGGTGTTGCATTGGAATGGGGATCGCCGCCGTTTTCGCGCTCCCGTTGTCACGGAAGTGGATGCGACGGGTGCTGGTGATATTTTTGCGACTGCATTTTTTGTGCGATTGCATCAAACGCGTGACCCTTGGGAAGCAGCTCGTTTTGCTACGAGCCTTGCAGCTTATTCTGTGACGCGTGTTGGGTTGGGCGGAATTCCAACCCGTGAAGAAATTGAACGTTGCTTGATGGAGGTTTTACCTTGACGAAGATCTATACATTGGTGAATCAAAAAGGTGGAGTCGGTAAGACGACTTCTACTATTAATATGGCGGCGTATCTTGCGCGGCTTGGGCAGCGTGTATTAGTGGTTGACCTTGACCCGCAAGCTAATGCCACATCCTGTTTGGGTGTGGATAAGTTGGGCGTGCAAGGCGGCACGTATGAAGCGTTGCTGGGTGAAACCAATATTTTCCCTTATGTTTTGTTGAATGAGCGATTGCAATTATCTTTGCTGCCATCGTCGCCATCGTTGGCGGGCGCGGAAGTGGAGTTGGTGGATGAGTTGGCGCGCGAGTCTCGTTTACGCAAAGCGATTTTGACGATTGCAGACCGTTATGATTATGTGCTGATCGATTGTCCGCCGTCGCTGGGGTTATTGACTGTGAATGGTTTGATGGCTGCTGTAAATGGTGTGATCGTGCCTGTGCAATGCGAATATCTTGCATTGGAAGGTCTTGGTCAACTGACGCAAACCATAGACCGTGTGCGCGCGGCTCTTTTCCCTGAGTTGATTGTGCGCGGCGTGGTGTTGACGATGTTTGACAACCGTACGAATCTTTCAACTGATGTGGTTGCGGAAGTGAACAAACATTTTCCGAATCAGGTGTTTAAGAGTGTCATTCCTCGAAGTGTGCGATTAGCTGAAGCGCCATCGTATGGGCTGCCTATTTCTGAATATGCGCCAACTTCTGTGGGCGCGCTGGCCTATGAGGCTTTGGCAAAGGAACTTCTGAAAAGCGATAAGAGCTAGAATTTTTTAACCGCAGATAAAAAGGATTTATGAATAACCAGTTTTTCTCTTTTTCATTTGTGGCGAATAATTAAGGAGCAAGCATGGCTCAACGAAAAGGTCTTGGCAAAGGTTTGGATGCGTTAATCCCTGGTGGAAAATCTTCCCCCAGTTCTTCTTCTGCGTTTGTAAGTAGCAGCGGTGGCGTGCAGCAAGTGGCGGTGGAGTTGATCCAGCCTAACCCGCACCAGCCGCGTGTGCACTTCAGGGAGGATGATCTTGTAGATTTAGCCGCCTCCATTCGTGAGCATGGAGTCATTCAGCCGCTTATCGTTTTACCAAAATCAGATGGTTCGTTTACTCTGATCGCTGGTGAGAGACGTTTGCAAGCATCACAGCGTGCGGGCTTGAAGACTGTGCCTGTTATTACCCGTCAGGCGAGTAATCAGGAATTGCTTGAACTCGCTTTGATCGAAAACGTCCAGCGTGCAGACTTGAACGCAATGGAAGAAGCAGAGGCATATCGCCAATTGGTGGAAGATTTCAGCCTTTCGCATGAGGCGGTTGCGAAACGAGTCGGTAAAAGCCGCGTGGCCGTGACAAATACGCTACGCTTGCTTGGTCTTGCAGATACGGTTAAGCAGGCATTGGTGGATGGAAAGATCACGGAAGGCCATGCGCGCGCCTTGTTGATGCTATCCACGCAAAAGGCGCAAGCCTCCGCATTGCAGACGGTTCTCAACCTCTCGTTGAGCGTCCGTCAAGCAGAAGAGTTGGTGCGGAAACTGGCAGGGCAGAAGCCCATCAAAGCCAGAAAGCCAGGCCGCAACGCAGATGCAGATGATGTAGAAAAACGTCTGCAACGTAGCCTTGAGACAAAAGTTGCGTTGAAACACGGCAAGAATGGCGGCACGATCACCATTTATTATTATTCGAATGAAGAATTGGATTCCTTGCTTAATAAATTGACATAATGATATAGGGAGTGGTCACCACTCTCTATAATATGGAAACTATGAAACTTCTATATAACGCAAACATACACACACTTGATTCTGAATATCCCACCGCTTCTGCGATCTTGATCGCAGGTGGACGGATCATCGCTGTGGGGGATAGGGACAAGCTCGAAAGCGTTGCGCACGGCAAATTGGAAAAGCAGGACATGAAAGGCAGCACGATTTTGCCTGGTCTTACCGATGCGCACATTCACCTACAATATTATTCACTTGGCTTAGCCAAAGTAGACTGTGAAACGAAGACAAAAGAAGAATGCCTTAGCCGTGTTGCAGAACGCGCAAGAAACTCCAAGCCTGGTGAATGGGTGCTCGGGCATGGTTGGAATCAAAATGAATGGTCGGTGGGCGGCGAATGGCCTACCGCAAGCGAACTCGATGCCATTGCTCCGAACAACCCTGTGTATCTCACAGCTAAATCATTACATGCCGCATGGGCAAACACCACCGCGTTGAATTTGGCGAACATCACTACTGATAGCCCCAACCCCAAAGATGGCGCAATTCAGCGCGATGTCAAAGGACAAGCTACAGGCATTTTGCTTGAAACAGCTATGGGCTTGGTAGGAAGCGTAGTCCCTGAACCAACCATCAACGATATTGAACAAGCCATCCAAAAAGCCCAACCTATTCTATGGAAGATGGGCATCACAGGCGTCCATGATTTTGATCGCCGCGATTCTTTTATGGCATTGCAATCATTACGCGCCAGCAGTAAACTAAAATTACGTGTGAATAAAAACATTCCCGTTGAGAGCGTGGAGCAGGCAAATGCACTTGGCTTGCGCACAGGCTTCGGCGATGAATGGTTGTGGATCGGCTCCGTCAAAGCCTTTATGGATGGCGCACTTGGCCCTCATACTGCCGCCATGTTCCAGCCCTATGAAAACGAGGCAGAGAATAAGGGTATCCTCAATATGGATGGCGAGGAACTTTTTGAACACTGCCGTAAAGCTGCAGATGTTGGGTTGAGCATGACCGTCCATGCCATCGGTGACCGTGCTAATCACGAAGTTCTAAACGCATACGAGCAGCTTCGCAAATACGAAACCGAAAAAGGCCTCCCGCATTTGCGTCACCGTATTGAACACGTACAGATTATTCATCCCGATGATGCGCCGCGTCTTGCGAAACTCAATATTATCGCTTCCATGCAGCCCATCCACGCCACCTCTGATATGTTCGCTGCAGACCGTTTCTGGGGAGAGCGTTCCAAGTTTTCCTATGCGTGGCGGACGCAGTTGAATCATGGTGCGCCCATCGCATTTGGATCGGATGCGCCAGTCGAATCACCAAATCCATTTTGGGGATTGCACGCAGCAGTTACACGACGAAGAGCAGACGGTTCCCCCTCCGCCGATGGCTGGTACCCCGAACAAAAATTGACTTTAGCTGAAGCATTGTCCGCCTACACCTTGGGCGCAGCATACGCAGCAAACGCAGAAGACCGCCTCGGCAAGCTCGCTGAAAATTATCTTGCCGATCTAATCGTGCTGGAAGAGGATCCCTTTAAGCTTGACCCCAAGGACCTGTTGACATTAAACGCAAGCGCAACAATGATAAACGGAGAATGGGTTTTGCAATAAGTAATTTTTAAAGCAGATGAACATTTCACAAAACCTCCCGAAGCTCACCCCAGAAATGCTAATACCCCGTATGGGCGAATATATCGTCCAGAAGGGGTTGATTAGCGATGATGACTTGCAGAAGGCGCTTGCCTATCAACAAGAACAGATATCCAAAGGGATACCTTGTTTAATTGGCCAGGCGTTGATGGACTTGGGATTGCTTGACCGTGATGCTCTCGATCAGGTGGTTACTGAACAGATCATTCAGTTGCGCTCTGCATTGCAGGCATCAAACCGTAACCTTGAGCAGCGGGTAAAAGACCGCACAGCCGATTTAAATGCCGCCCTCACCAGGCTTTCTGAACTAAGCCAGATGAAGGCGAATTTTGTAGCAAATATTTCGCACGAATTGCGGACTCCGCTTACACATATCAAAGGTTATTTGGAATTGCTTGTCACAGATTCTTTGGGGAAAATCTCGGAAGACCAACGACATGCACTACAAGTTAGTCAGCGTGCCGCCGCTCGTTTGGAAGGTATGATCGAAGACCTCATTATGTTCTCCCTCGCATCTCGAGGTGAGATGAGCATGAAATTGGATAAGGTGGATATTCGCCGTATTGTCTCATTGGCAGCTACATCAGCATCTAACAAAGCGGAAGAACGTGGCGTGCAGGTCCTTGTATCTGCTCCAGAGAATATTCCAGCAGTGCAAGCTGACTCTGAAAAAATTGGCTGGGTGGTGAATCAACTGCTCGATAACGGAATCAAATTCACCCCGTCAGGTGGAAGCGTGTTACTTAATCTCAAAGAAGATGGAAATAATTTGGTACAAGTCTCCATCACAGATACAGGCATCGGCATTCCACAAAATCGTTTGAAGGAAATCTTCGAACCATTCCATCAGTTAGACGGCTCTTCCACGCGCCATTACGGTGGCACGGGGTTGGGGCTTTCGCTTGTCCGTCAGATCATCGAAGCACATGGTTCCCTTTTGGATGTACAATCTATTGAAGGGAAAGGTTCTACTTTCAAATTCCCATTGCTGGCTGTGCGGGACTAAACATGGATAACTTAACTCTTTCATTTTTACATACGGTTCTTAAAGAAGTCCAGAGCAAACATGATTGGAAGGTTTCTCTGGATACTTTATTTACGTCACTCCGCGGTTCTTTCGTTTTCGATAATGTGGTCATTTATCTTGAAGACCCTCAAGATAAAAGTTTGGAAATCACATACGCACGCGCAATGGGACGTGGAAAAACTGCTGAAGCAGATGCTGTGTGGGGAGAGCGCGTTGCCACTGATGTGATGACGACCAAGAAGATGGTTCTCAAAGTACCGAAAAACCAGGGACGCGAACCTGACCGCATGACTCAGCCATATTTGTTGGGAATGCCATTGAATATTGCTTCAAAGATTTGTGGGGCACTTGTTTTTATCCGTTTTGGTGGACCAGAATATTCTGACTTACATATTAAGATCGCTTCCTTGCAGGCATTTTGGTCTGCGGCTTTGATCGAGCGCAGAGATCTACAAGAGGCTCGCGCTGAGCTTGATTCAGTACAACGCCAGATGCGTCTGCAAGATGACTTTGTTTCTACAATTTCTCATGAGCTTCGCACACCGCTAGGGTTTATTAAAGGCTATAGTACAAGTCTGTTGCGGCAAGATACGAAGTGGGATGAAGCCACTCAGCGAGAATTTCTCAATATTATTGACGAAGAAGCTGACCGTTTGACGAGGTTGATCGAAGATATGCTCGAGTCAGCACGTTTACAAAGCAAAACCTTGCAGTTCAAGTTTTCCCCTGTGCGTATTGACGCGCTTGTGCGTGACGTAGCGACGAGGGTCAACACCCATCATCCAGATTTGAAAATTGAGTTTGATCTGGAAACCTTGCCCCCAGTTCTTGGAGATGGGGTACGCCTTTCTCAGGTATTTGAAAACCTTTTTAGCAATGCCATTAAATATGCGCCAGGATCAAAGCTGAAAATTTCAACAAAGGCCCTTGGCAAACGGGTGCAACTTTCTTTTGAAGATGAGGGAGAGGGCATTCCTGAGGATTTTTTGCCATTCCTCTTTGAACGTTTTTATCGTGTTCCAGGTGAACGAACTGTCACTGGAACTGGGCTCGGGTTATATATTTGCAAGCAAATTGTTATGGCACATCATGGTAAGATTTGGGTGGAGTCAGTGTTGGATCAGGGTACAACTTTTTTTATTGAGTTGCCTGCGGATCCAACGCTTTGACCGAATTCATTATTTTTCATCAAGGAGATCATTATGGCAAAGCGAATTTTGATCGTAGACGATGAACCCCGATACCTCCGACTTTTGGAGGCCAACCTGCGTACTGAAGGGTACGAGGTTGCAACAGCACAGGATGGGGTGCAGGCGCTGGATGTATTTTCAGCGCAGCCGATAGATTTGGTACTTCTGGATGTAATGATGCCTCGGTTGGATGGTTTTGGCACATGCCAGCGTTTGCGTGAATTTTCCAGTGTGCCTATCGTGATCCTTACTGCACGCGGGGAAGAGCAAGACCGTGTGCGCGGATTGGACCTAGGGGCAGATGATTATTTGGTCAAACCATTTTCTGCCACCGAGCTGTTGGCCAGAGTCCGTGCGGTTTTACGTCGAGCCCAGCCTCCAGCTGATACGGGACAAGCACGCTTCTTTACACATGATGACCTCAAGATCGACTTTGCTCGCGCAGAAGTTTGGCGAGGCGAGGAAGCGATTTCTCTCTCTGCAACAGAATATCGCCTTTTGCTGCAGTTTGCACATAATATTGGAAAGATTCTCACCTCAGAGGAGTTGTTGACAAGCGTCTGGGGTGCGGAATATAAGACAGATAAAGAAATCTTGTGGGTAAGTATTGCCCGTCTCCGCCAAAAGCTGGAAGAGGATGCTCACAACCCCCATCACATTGTCACGCGGTCTGGTTTGGGATATTTAATGCCGCCCATAGAAGCGTGAAATAAGCGCATATATTAACCATGCGCAGGAATCGTATCCATGTCGAGAAAAAAGATCCTCATTGTTGACGCAGATGTTGCCAGCCGAAACTTCATAGCACGTAGATTGCTTGAGCAAAATTATGAAGTGCTTCAGGCTGGTTCTGGCAAAGAGGGCTTGATCTCTGCATGGCGCGATCATCCGAGTCTTATCATTGTAGACCCGGTCATTGCGGATATAAGTGGGGAGGAACTGGCTGCAAAGTTAAAACAGGATCCTCGCACTGCCAACGTCCCGCTTATTGCTTTAAGTGGGGATCATGGGCAGGCGAGGGTAAAATCCTGTTTAGATTCTGGGTTTAATGAATACATCGTTAAATCCGGGCAAGCGGTTGCAATTCTTTACGATACACTCACTCGCTTATTTGGTGTAACAGTAGAGCAGATGGAACAGGGCGGCTTGTTGATGATTTTTCTGAGCGCCAAGGGCGGAACTGGCACTTCTTCATTGTGTGCAAATCTTGCGATGAATATTTCACAAAACCATCCAGATGCGCGTATAGCGGTTTTGGATCTTGTGCTTCCGATCGGGTCGATTGCTCAGATCGTGGGGTACGAGGGTGACCAGAACATTGTCACTATTACAGATATGCCAGCGGAAGAAACAACGCCTGAATTTTTCCGCCGTGAATTGCACTCGATGAATATTTGGCGCTTTAACCTATTAGCTGGTTCACCTGACCCTGAGAGCAGCAATCAAATGAAGGTGGGACGTATTTGGGATGTCGTCAATGCACTAAAGGCCTCCCACGATTATGTGCTGGTCGATATTGGGCGTTCGCTTTCTAAGATCACGCTTCCTCTTATCCAACATGCAGACCTTGTTACCTTGATCATAAGCACAGACATCAGTACTGTATCTCTTACAAAAACCTTGTGGAATTATTTGAAGAATAAAGGTGTACGTTCAAGCGCTTTATATACGATCTTGAACCGCGCTGTTGGTCTGGAAGGTTTGAGCAAAACAGATGCTGAGAACATGCTTGGCCTAAAGATCAACACAGCCATGCCATACCTTGGTACAAATTTTTCGTTTGCAAATAGTCATCACCAGCCATTTTCGCTAAAGTTCCCCAAGGATACAGCTTCCATTATCTTTCAGGATACGGCCAAAGAGATGGCCGCATTGGCCGAAAAAATTAGATCGGAATAAATATATCTGCGGATGATATTTCTACCAGCCGCATAATGGAGAATTGTCATGACAATTGAATATGATGAGAAGGGTAAGTTCTATACCGATGTAATCACGAAGCTTCCTGTTTCCTGCCTTATCCAAACAACAACCCACTTGATGCGTGGATTTGTGCATGTACGTCAGGGGGAACGCTTCAAAAATGAGCTGGAACGTGAAGAAGCCTTTTTGGCGGTCACGAATGTTAGTGTTCTTGGGGCAGGGGAACAGGTTCTTTTTACAGCTCCGTTCCTGGCAGTGAAGCGTTCCCAGATCGTTTGGGTCATGCCTGCTAGTGATGGCAATGAGGCATCACAGGAATGACATCTCCTAATCCGTCTGCTCCAAGAAGCTTTACACAACAAGACCTTCTGCGTCTGAAGAAATATCTTTCTGATAATTTACTGCGTGCGCTTGAGATGGAGGGAATCCCTGCAGGGGAGCGCAATGAGTTTGTCAAAAAAAACATTAATCTTGTATTCGAACAAACGAAGATAAAACTGCCTGAGGATATTAAAAAGCAGATATTCGACCAGGTGTTGGATGACTTGCTCGGTTATGGGCCGATCCAGTCTTTGCTTGATGATCCTGATGTTTCAGAGATCATGGTGAACGGCCCCAAAAAGATATTCATTGAAAAGAATGGGAAGCTCACGAAATCCAGCATTGCATTTGATGATGACGATCATGTTATTCGGGTGATCGACCGTATCATTCTGCCGCTTGGGCGACGAGTGGATTTTGATTCTCCAACGGTAGATGCGCGCCTGCCAGATGGGTCACGCGTTAATGCAGTAGTGCGCCCCGTGGCTATTGATGGACCATCCATTACCATCCGCAAGTTTCGTAAGGATAGATTGCAAGCTGAAGACTTGATCAACTTCGGTTCATTGACCCGTCAGATGGCCGATTTTTTGTATGCATGTGTAAAGGCGCGTTTTAATATCATTATTTCCGGTGGAACGGGATCAGGCAAGACAACCTTGTTAAATGTGATGTCTGGCTTTATACCGGAGAATGAGCGTATTATCACCATTGAAGATGCTGCTGAATTGCAATTGCAACAAGATCACGTAATGCGGATGGAAACCAAGCCTGCCAATTCAGAGGGACATAATGCGGTTACGATCCGTGACCTTGTAAAGAATTCGCTTCGTATGCGGCCTGACAGAATTGTAGTGGGGGAGGTACGTGGCGGTGAGGCTCTGGATATGCTGCAAGCCATGAACACTGGTCATGATGGTTCGTTAACAACCGTCCATGCCAACACACCAAGAGATGCAATTTCCCGTATTGAGACTCTGGTATTGATGGCAGGTATGGACCTGCCCCTTAAGGTGGTTCGCCAGCAAATCTCCTCTGCCGTGGATTTGATCGTTCAGCAGACTCGTTTAAAGGATGGTCAGCGCAAGGTGACGGCGGTTACAGAAGTTGCGGGTATGGAAGGCGAGATTATCGTCCTTACAGATATTTTCAAATTTAATCAAACGGGCGTTACGGAAGATGGAAAAGTTTTAGGCGAAGTAAATGCCACTGGAATTCGTCCCAACTTTACGCCGAGGCTTGAGGCGTCTGGGTTCAAGCTTAGCGCCGATATTTTCGCGCCGAAGGCTTCTGCCAATCAGAATTCGCGCCGTTGATACTCTGCTATAATCTAGGCATCTACCTATTTGATGAGGACTTATGAATAATGCTCAGATAACCATACGAGAGAAAAAACTTGGCTTGTTGATTCGGGATGCCCGCATGGCGGAACGGCGCAGCATTAAAGAGTGTGCTGATGCGATCGGAATTAAGCCGGGCTTATTCCGTGCATACGAAGAAGGCCGCCGCGCTCCATCCCTGCCTGAGTTGGAAACTCTTGTTTATTTCTTGAAGTTGCCGATTTCTCATTTTTGGGGAAATGAAACCAAATCTGATGCGTCCTCTATGATTGAAACTGTGGACATGTCGCGTCTTATTGCTTTGCGCCAGCGCATGATCGGAGCGTTACTTCGCCAGGAACGCACAAATGCAAATATGTCTATTCGGCATATTTCTACTGAGACGGGTATCTCACAATCCAAACTCAAATCGTATGAACTGGGTGAACGAGCCATTACAGTGCCTGAGCTTGAAAGTATCCTTGCAGTGATGGGCAGCCGTATTGACACTTTCTTTGACCAGAGTGGCCCTGTGGGGCAATGGTTAAATAGCCAGCGCGCACTTCAAAAATTCCTTGACCTATCTGCTGAAATGCAAAATTTTGTTTGCCAGCCAGTGAACCGTCCGTACATTGAACTAGCTATGAAACTTAGCGACCTTTCAAGAGAAAAATTACGGTCAGTTGCTGAAGGCCTTTTGGATATTACACTTTAAAATTTTATAAAGAAATCACGGTACCCTCATGACAGAACCAACTCAACTCGAAGCACAAGGCAAACGCGCTTTTGCAGATAAAAAGTTTGATGAGGCCGCTGCCTTATTTCGTCAAGCTGCCGATGGATATACCCAAGGCAATGTGGGATTAATGGCTGCGGAGATGATGAACAATGTTAGCGTTGCTTTGTTGCAGGCGGGAAAACCTCAAGAATCGTTGGACGCGGTGATGGGAACCGAAAAGATCTTTGAGGAAGCAAAGGATATTAAGCGTCAGGCAATGGCATTGGGGAATACCGCAGCCGCATTGGAAGGCCTCAACCGATATGACGAAGCCATTCAGGCGTACGAACTTTCTGCAGACCTGTTTGGTCAGGTGGATGAAGGTGATTTGCGTGCCATGGTCATGAAATCTGCTGCTGCAATTAAGTTGAAGACCGGCAAGATCACTGAATCAGCATTCAAAATGATGGGGTCTTTGGATGTTAAAAAGACTCCTGGATTCTTCGAACGTATTTTGAGATTCTTCCTTCGCTTTATCAGATGATTAACCTAAACTTGAAGGTTCGGCGAGCGATCATGGAAGACTATAACCAGATCGCAAATCTGATTTTTTACGAAGCCAACACACACCGCCATTTGGATTGGCGGTCTGCTTTGGAATGGATCGGCACACAGAATTACTGGGTATTGGAAGATAATGGCCGCATCATCGCCGCCCTGGCCTGCCCAGAAGACCCCCAACAAATAGCCTGGATCAGGCTTTTTTCTTATCATCAAGACATGTCTAGTTCTGAAACCTGGTCTGTTCTTTGGGATGTAGCTTGTCACGAGATACTGAGCATTAACCCGAACGTGCAAATTACAGCGATCGTCACGAAACAATGGTTTCAAAACATCTTAATTTCCAGCGGATTTAAATTAAAGCAAAACATTGTTATTCTCCAACTTAATTTAAAAAATGCGGCTTATCTCCCCGAACCGCAGGGAATAAAAATACGCCCTATGCTGGAAGAAGATCTGCCCGCGGTAACAGAGTTGGACTTGACTGCATTCGGTGGGTTTTGGCATAATACATTTGCATCCCTTCACCGTGCACATTCTCAGTCGTTTTGCGCCAGGGTCGCAGAAAATGAATCGGGCATGGTCGGTTATCAGATCAGTACGGGGAATCCGTTTGGGGCACACCTGGCCAGGCTTGGGGTTCGACCTGAAGCGCAGGGCAGGGGAATCGGCAGAGCGTTGGTGGATGACCTCAATCATTATTTGATTGCGAATCAAATCAATAAGCTTTCTGTAAATACCCAATCAGATAATGAAGCGTCCCTTTCACTTTATCAAAAAATCGGCTTTGTTCGCACAGGAGAATATTTCCCTGTACTTGTTTATCAAAATGGTGTTGCATGAGCCAAACAGTTTTTCCATCGCAGATCATGAAGAAATTTGTTGAAACCCTTTCAATAGAGATCGGTCATGAAACCTTCACCGCGGTATTATCGAAGGCGGGGCTTCCAAGTGAGTGGGCACACTCTTCACATTTCGCGGCATTGGATAACGAGCGAACCGCGCAAGCTTATTCCACATTGCAGTCTGCCATCCGCACTTATTATGGTCGCGGCGCACGCGGGATATTAATGCGTATTGGCTCAAAACTTTGGCAGAGTTTGTTGGATGATTCTTCGATTGGTATCAAGGCTCAGGCTGCTTTACTGCGCGGACTTCCCAAATCTGCACGGCGCAAACCTGCTCTGGAATTGCTTGCTAAAATCTTGAGCGCATCGAATGGAACCATATCGGTTCATACTCTGGACCTTGACCTGCTGCTTGTTGACCAGGCATCTCCCGCCACCTTGAATCAATCGGATGAATCCCCAATCTGCTTTGTAACCTTTGGGTTGATCCGCGAGTGCCTGTATTGGGCCGATGGACAAGAACATGATATAGAAGAACGCGCCTGCCGTGCAATGGGCGCTCATCAATGTGAATTCAAAATCACCATTGGAGGGTGAAATGACACACCAGGAATTAAGCTGGAAATCTCGAGACGGTCTGGATATTTTTGGGCAGGTATGGGAGCCCGCAGTAATAACGCCAAAAGCTGTAGTTTGTCTTGTGCATGGACTCGGTGAGCATAGCTCTCGTTATGCCCATGTGGCTGATGCATTTGGCAAGGAAGGCTTCATCTTGTTCACTTATGACCTGCGCGGACATGGGCGGTCTGGTGGCTTGCGTGGTCACATTTCGTCCATTGAAGATTTCATGCAGGATATTGATGTAATGTTCGAACAAGCTCGTTTGCGATATCCAACTTTGCCGCTCTTCTTGTATGGTCACAGCCTTGGAGGAATTCAAGTATTACATTATGGATTACTGCGTAAACCAAATGTAAAAGGTGTTATCGCTACAAGTTCAGGTCTCCACACTGCTCTTGAAAACCAGCCTGCGAAGATCATGGCTGCCAAAGTGTTGGGAGCCTTGATGCCGCGCACTACTCTGCCCAGTGGACTTGATGCGAACGCCATTTCCCGAAACAAGGAAGTTGTGGATGTGTATAAGAATGACCCGCTTGTGCATGACAAAATATCCCTTGGGTTTGGCAAGGTAATGTTGGGTGTCACCCAATGGACATTGCAACATGCAGGAGAATTCTCTCTTCCCTTATTGCTGATGCATGGCAAGGCAGATGCAATTGCCTTCCCCACCAGCAGTACGGAATTTGCCGCTCCATTAAAGGATAAATGCACCCTTATGTTGTGGGAGGGTGGCTATCATGAGCTTCACAATGAGCCCGAGCAGGCCGAAGTATTGAAAGCCATGACTCTCTGGATGGATGCTCGTTTGCGCGAATAGAAGCCTTCCCTGCCGCCTTGGCAGAAAAAAAACTTTCTCATCCTACTCGATAGATAGGGTGAGAAAGTTTCATTAGGGGTCGTCAATATCTCGTCATCAGGCCATAGCTTGGGCTAATTAAGAACACATTAACCCTTTACTAGACAAAACCATTTCCACATGGGAAAATTCACGGCCAATCACCTTATATACAGGAGTTAGCATGATCAACAAAGACAAAGAGATGAGCAAACGCCAGGCACGCAAAGAACAAATCAGGCGAAAGGAACAGAGGTCACGTATGATTGCCATTAGCCTGATTTCCATCGGTGCTATTATCGTGGCAATTCTGTTCATTTATCCGAACTTCAAACCGATTGGCGCGATCTCAGAAGCGCCAGTGCGTGTCCGCCCAAATGTAGATTTCAACGCCGCGGGAGACCCAGCTGCCCCCATCAAGATCGAGGAATATTCAGATTTCCAATGCCCCTACTGCCGTATCTTCTTTGAAAATACAGAAGATGCTCTAATGAATAGCTATGTAGCTGACGGAACGGTGTATTTTGTGTACCATTCCTTTGGCGAATTTATCGGCGCAGAATCAGGCCAGGCGGCTGAAGCAGCCTATTGTTCAGGTGACCAGGACAAGTTCTGGGAAATGCACGACTTGCTTTTTTCAAACCAGACGGGTGAGAATGTTGGCGCTTTTTCGGACCGCCGCCTCGTTGCATTTGCTGAAAAGCTTGATTTGAACATGAGTGATTTCAACGATTGTTTCAATGCCAACAAGTACTCAGACTTGATCACTCAGGATATGAAGGATGGTATCACCGCTGATATTCAGGCTACGCCTTCCTTCATCATGAAATACACTGTGAATGGAACTGAACAGACCGTACTGATCGAAGGCGCACAGACCATCGATGTATTCAAGCAGAAGATCGAAGAAGCTCTGACTGCGATGGGCAAGTAATAGATACTGATATCAAAAAGGACACCGCTCCACGAGCGGTGTCCTTTTTGATTCACAGCTTCTCGCTTTGCAGGTTAATCTTTTGACGTATTGTTCCTGTTCACAATGCCTTGCTGCCATGCATAAACGGCCACTTGCGTACGGTCTGCCAGATGAAGTTTACTCAGAATGTTGCTAACGTGACCCTTGACGGTATTTTCGCTAATGACAAGTTTCTCGGCAATTTGGCTATTAGTCATTCCAGCAGCGATAAGTTTCAATACATCCGTTTCACGGTCTGTCAGCTCTGTGAATAGAGGTTGTTCGCCGCTATTTTCTCCGCGGATGTTTTGTAAAACACGCGAAGCCACCCGCGGATGCAAAGTCACTTCTCCTTGAACAGCGCGATGCAGAACCTCCACCAGTTTTTCCATTTTCATATCTTTGAGGATGTATGAAATTGCTCCTGCCTTGAGCGCAGGGAAGATATGTACATCTTCATGATAGGACGTGAGCACCACCACCTGCGAACGTGGACTGACCTGCTTGACGCGCCGCGTAGTTTCGATCCCATCCATGCCTGGCATGATCAAGTCTAATAGAACAATATCAGGAATCAGCTCAGCGACCATGCTTAGAGTCTCTTCACCCGATGCTGATTCTCCAACCACCTGAAAATCAGGGATCGTCTCAAGGTATGAGCGGATGCCATTCCGCACCACTTCGTGGTCATCTGCGATCAATATACTTGTACGGTGATGTTTCATAATAAATCTCCTGCGTTTAGCCTTTGATGGGTAGCTGAGCGATCAGGCGAGTTCCTTGCCCAGGTGCGCTTTGAATTTGAACAGTTCCACGAATACTACTGATGCGTTCACGCATGGAACGGAAGCCCATGCCTTTTGCTTTTTGATTCATGTCAAATCCGTGGCCGTCATCGGCAATGATAACTTGCAACGACTCTGGATTATAAACTAGTGAAATATCGACCCTCTTTGCCTTACTATGCCGTGAGACATTTGCGAGCGCTTCCTGGATAAAACGATATACAGCTTGCTCCACATCCAACGGAAGAGGACGCTCATTCTGGATCGTGAGGTTGACCGCTGCGTCGTTGCGATTTTCCCACTCGAAGACATATTCTCTCAATGTGGTCGGTAAGCCTTTTTCCTGCAGGGCGATCGGATATATCTCTTGAATGAGGAATGTCAATTCCTGAATCACTTCATAGACGAGGGTTTCGGCTTCGCTCAAATGAGGAATGACTTCCTCAGGTTTGGTTTTGATGATGCCATTGGCTGTGCCTAGCTGTGCCAGCGCAGCGAATGCTTTTTGTTTGGCGCTGTCATGCAGGTCCCGGGCGAGGCGGTTGCGTTCTTCCATCACTGCCAAGTCTTTGGTCTGTTCAAATAATTCCATATTGGCAATCGCAAGGGACGCACGGTTTGAGAGCGCGGTGAATAAGCGGATGGAATCTTCATTAAGAGCATTGGGGCGTGTATATGCCACGTTGAAGATCGCCACTACTCTTCCGTCCACTACAATGGGGAAGTGGGCATAGGACTGGATGCCTTCATTACGGATGACGGTTTGCTGGTCGCCACGCAGGGTGCTGATCTTTAGATCCGAAATGATGATGGGTTCTCCGCTAGCCATTGCCTGTCCGACTAGCCCTTCGCCATTCTCAAAGTTGAGAGCGTACAATGTTTCTGGTTGAAAGCCTCTGCTGATGCGCGGTAATATTTTTTTCTTTTCTTCATTCCAGACAAAGACTACGCTGCGATCTGCCTTGAGAACAGAAACAGATACATCTACCAGAGTTTGGAAAATTTGATTCAAAGTAACATTTCGAATGATGCGTTCATCTGCTTCGTATAGCGCTTCAATATCACGTGTGCGTTTTTCAAGGTCTGATGTGCGCCTTTGGACAAGATTCTCCAATTGGCGGTTGCGGCTTTCAACGCTCTTAATCCTCCAACGATAGCCCGCTGCAATGGTTGTCCCAAGCACCAGCACGAACAGACCTCTGAACCACCAAGTTTCCCATACAGGTGGAATTACAGTAAGCTTGATGGAGCGCCCCGCATCATTCCAAATGCCATCGCTGTTGGAGCCGCGGAGTTTGAGAGTATATGTTCCGCCTGGCAAATTGGTGTAAAGGCTGCTGTGTTTTGTGCCTAGTTCATTCCAACTGCTGTCAAAATTTTCAAGCTTGTAAGCGTATTGATTTTTATTTGGCTGACTGTAAGACAGAGCAGCAAACTCGAATTCAAAGGAGTTCTTCGGCCATTGAAGAGTGAATTCCTTTAGCTCTTCCACTTCAACATCGGTTTTCAACGTTTCGCCGTTCTGAGTGAGAGAGGTAAGAACAATAGGCGGCACGTAGGTGTCGGTTGAAATGGCAAGTGGATCAAAAAAATTGATGCCGTTGATGCCGCCGAAATACATTTCACCATAAGGGGTAATGGCGTAAGCGTTGGAGTTGAATTCGTTACTTTGTAATCCGTCACTGACTGTATAGTTGCGGAACTTGTTCGTGAAAGGATTAAAGCGGGAAAGCCCGTAATTGGTGCTGATCCATAAATTGTTTTCTTTGTCTTCCAGGATGCCATTGATGACATTATTAGGAAGGCCATCTTTTTCTGTGAAGGATGTGAAAGAATCAGTTTTCAGATCGTAACGGTTCAAGCCGCCACCTGCTGTGCCAACCCAAAGCGTGCCATCCTTACTTTCATAAATTGTAAGAATAGAGTCGTTGCCGATACTTTTGGGGTCACCACGGCGATTTTGATAGTGGATAAATTTACCCGTACTGTATTGAAGGCGATTCAATCCTCCATCCACTGTGCCAACCCAGAGGTCGCCTTGCAAATCTTCTTTGATGGCAACCGCTTGTGAATCGCTCAGGCTATTTGGGTTTTCTGGATCATGGTGATAATTGGTGAAGGTTTCTTTGGAAGGGTCGAATAGGTCTAATCCTTCGCTTGTACCCAGCCAGATATTTCCTTTACGGTCTTCATAAATTGCATACACAGGCAGGCCTGAGATACTGTTTCCGCTTTCCTGTGGCTCAAAGTGACGAGCAGTGCCAGTGGTAGGGTCAAAAAGATCTAATGCGTTGGAGGTACCCACCCAGAGCGCTCCGTGGCGGTCCACCAATATGGAATAGACTTGGTCACTGCTTAAGCTGTCAGGTTTGAGAGGATCATGGTGATATTGTTTGAACTCACCTGTTGATGGGCTGAAACGATTTAGGCCGCTATCGAGAGTTCCGATCCAGACGGTGCTGTTCGGCTCCACAAAAATGGCGGAGATCAGATTCCCACTCAGGCTATTTGGGTTGGAGAGTTCGCCTCGATAATAAGCAAACTCATCTTGTTTACGGTTGTATTTATTTAAGCCACCACCGTTCGTCCCGATCCACATTACATCGCCACGGTCTTCAAAGATGGAAAGGATAAGATTGTTGCTGACACTGCCAGGGTTTTCTGGTTCGTGGCGGTAGTGAATAAATTGATTGAGTTGAGAGTTGTATATATCGAGGCCGTCGCCAGTGGCGATCCACATCACACTGTTGTGGTCTATATATAGATGGTTTACGGTATCGCTTGAAATGCTTTCAGGGTCATCAGCACGGTGTCTATATCGTGTAAAGGTCTGAGTGTTCGCCTTGAAACGGTTTAAGCCATTTAGGGTGGCAACCCATAAATTATTCTCCGCGTCTTCGGTGATAGAAGTGATATTGTTATCGCTCAACGTGTTCGAGTTGTTGCCTGTTGTAAACGCCTTGATGGAGTTTGTACTTTCATCCAATTGATACAAACCACTGTCGCGAATACCGATCCACAAAAAACCTTTTGTGTCTTGATAGAGAGTGGTGATGGGATTTTTCAAACCATCTTCATCGCCGAGGTAGTGAACAAAGTTCTTGTTCACTCTGTCAAAACGGTCAAGATCTGAATCTGTGCCAACCCAAAGAGTATTGTTTTTGGTAATGTAAAGCGTGTTGATTCGGTTATTGCTTAGGGAGCTATTGTCAGTGGGATCATGCTTGTAGATGGTGAACAGGCCAGAGCGGGGATCGAAGCGGTTCAAGCCACCTTGGCGTGTGCCGATCCAGATGTATCCATCTTTGTCTTCAACAATGGCTGTGATCCAACGATTGCTAAGGCTATTTTCGTTATCTTCTTCTGGCTTGTAGACTTTGAAGCTATAGCCATCATAGCGATTTAATCCATCTTCTGTGCCGATCCATAAGAAGCCTTTGCTGTCTTGAAAGATCACGTTAATAACGCTTTGTGACAAGCCTTGTTCCAGGCTGATGTGTTCAAAGCGAATAGACCGATTGAAGTTAGATGAATCAGGTTCGGTAACTTGTGTGGGGATTGCCGCACTATGCGTTTCCGGTGCTGCGACGGTTGGGGTTGAAGCGCAGGCAGACAGGATAATCGCAGCAATAAGTAAAAAGAGTTTGCGAGGGCGGTAGCTCATGAACTGTTAGTATAGTGCAATTTTTGAAAGCTTTACATACTATGCACTCGTATTTGACCCCTACTGGAGAGGGGTTTTTTTATCTACTTGGAATTATAACGCGCGTGGTTGTGGGGTTGGAGTAAACCATTCATCTGTTGTGCGAAAAACAAGCAATGAGACCCATGACGATTTTGTCAAAGGTTCATATCATGAAGCTACAAATGAGCGGTATGTATTTTCTCCTCCAAAGAAGACAGGCCGCTTGGGTTGATGAGGCGGAATGCCATGCAGTGTTGCTGGCTTCCGCCTGCTGTTTCAAATTGAGATGCATATCAGCAAGGAGGTGAATGCTTCCATATCTTTCCGACCTGCCTGTTTGTTTTTCAAATTTCAAAAGGAGATATAAGAGAATGAAACAAAATAAAATTTATGTTGTCCTCAGTTTGCTTGTGGTAATGGTAATGGTTTTGACGGCTTGTGCGCCTGCCACCCCAGCAGCGACAGAAGCTCCCGCCGCAACTGAGGCTCCTTCAGCCACAGAAGCTCCTGTTGCAACTGAAGCGCCAGCAGCCTCCACGGAACGCCACGGCGGCTGGCTCGATGAGATCGATGTTTCAGTTGTAGCTGGTGACTCTGCACTTTCGCAGCTTCAAGCTGGCACCATTGATTTCTTTTCGTTTAACCTTGCCTCCGATGCCTACCCTGCCATTAAAGAAGCTGGGTTGAAGAGCACCCAATCTTTGGGTGGGTACTATGGCATCAGCCTTAACCCCGCAGTATTTACCGATACAACTAAGTTGAATCCATTCTCGAACCGCAAGATTCGTGAAGCCTTGAACTGGTTGATCGACCGCAACTATGTAAATCAGGAAATCTTTGCAGGCGGCTCTTTGCCCAAGCTGTTGCCTGTTACCACCCAACTGGTGGAATATACCAATCTGATAGATACCGCCCGCGCATTGGAATCTAAATATGCCTACAATCTGGATAAGGCGAAGGAAGTCATTGACGCTGAAATGCCAGGTATGGGCGCAGAACTTGGCGCGGATGGTAAGTGGCAATTTAACGGTGCTCCTGTTAGTCTCATCTTCCTCATTCGCTCTGATGGTGACGGCACACGTCAGCCTATGGGCGATTATGTCTCCAATCAACTGGAGAGCGTTGGCTTTACGATAGACCGCCAATACAAGACTTCTTCTGAAGCATTCCCGATCTGGCTTGGCACCACCGCAGCAGATGGACAGTGGAATTTGTACACGGCTGGTTACACATCCTCTGGTCTCGGTTCACTTCGTGATGAGAGCGCCAACCTCCAATCAAGCTATTTAAACACTAGTGTTCAAGCTGGTGAGCCGTATATCTCGAACGTCTCAGACCCTGAATTCCAACAACTTGGTGACGATCTCGCGCAGGGCAAGTATTCCTCCAAGGAAGAACGCGATGCAATGATGGCGAGAGCGCTTGAACTTGCGTTAGAAGATTCCCTCTTTGTGTGGGTCATCGATCAGCAAGTATATGCTCCTTATAACGACAACGTTCAGGTCACATACGATCTTGCCACGGGACCTGAATCCACCAATGTTGGACCGTACAACCTACGCTTTGCTGACCAAGAAGGCGGCACAATGAAGATCGGCACGAACGATCTTTTCACACAGCCGTGGAACACCGTTGGCGGAAGCAATTGGGTATGGGATGCGCACATTATGCGTGCCACAACGATGGGTACATCTAATCGTGCTGGCGGCGGTGGTTTGATGGCTGACCCATACACTGGGTTGGCATATCCGCAGCGCATTGCGAGTGCTGAATTGACCTATAAGGAAGGTTTGCCGATCAATCAGAACCTTGACTGGTTGAAGGTCAACACGGCTCCGCAGATTGATGTCCCTGGCGATGCCTGGGTGGATTGGGACGCCAAAGAACAACGCTTTATCACCGCTGCAGAAAAATTCCCCGATGGCCTGACTGCCAACGTCAAAAGCGTTGTGATCTATCCCTCTGATTTATTCGATACCGTGAAATGGCACGATGGCAGCCCCATCTCGGTGGGTGACTTCGTTATGTCCATGATCGAAGGATTTGATCCTGGCAAGCCAGACAGCCCCATCTATGATGAATCCCTTGCTTTGAGCATTGACGCTGGACTTGTGTCCTTCAAGGGCTATCGCATCACCTCTACCAACCCGTTGACCATTGAAGCCTATACAGATGCCTACGTTTCAGACGCTGAGTTGAACATTATTCCGCTGTGGCCTCAGTCACCTTTTGGTCTTTCAGGCGAAAATAGCTGGCCGGTCCTCGCCATCTCAAATATGGCTGAAGCCGCTGGCGAATTAGCCTACACACAAGACAAAGCTGACAATGCCCAAGTTGAGAACACCAGTTGGGTTGGTGGACCAAGCCTTGATATCTTGTCCAAGTATTTGGATCAAGCTGCGGGCGAGTCTTACATCCCCTATGAGCCGACACTTGGACAATTCATCACTAAGGAAGAGGCTGATCAACGCTATACCAACTTGAAGAATTGGTATGAGCAGCATGGTCACTTCTGGGTGGGAACAGGTCCTTACTATCTGGACAAAGTCTTCACCACAGAGAAGTCACTTGTTTTGAAGAATAATCCTGATTTTGTTGACCTTGCTGATCGTTGGTCTGCATTCAGCGAACCGAAGATAGCGACGACTGTGCTCGATGGGCCAGGACAGGTCAAGGCTGGCGATGAAGCGACCTTTGATGTGACGATCTCCTTCAAAGATCAGCCGTATCTCCAATCTGATATTCGCCGTGTGAAATACATCCTTTACGATGCAACAGGCGCAGTAGTCACTGTGGGTGACGCTACAGCCGTTGCGGATGGACAGTATCAGGTCACGCTTGACTCGAGCATCACATCGAAACTGCCGACAGGTTCGGCGAGAATCGAGGTGGCGGTGGTGCCTATTCCAGTTGCCATTCCATCGTTCACATCCTTTGACTTTGTAGCTGTTCCATAAACAAGCTCGATATATAAAAGGCAGGGATGGAATTTATTCCATCCCTGCCTCCTAATGATTTTTTAGATAGTGAGGAAGCCATGGCAGTAGTTACCAACACACCGGTGGAAAATGTAGTTGTAAAAAAATCCTTGCGCGGTAGTACTTTCCTGCGCGTGACCCGCTATATTGTTTCGCGGTTAGTTAGTTTATTCATCACGGTCGTGATCGGTATTTACTTAACCATTATGATCGCCAACATGGGCGGTTATGTAGATCAGATCATAAAAGGTGAGATCAGAGATCGTATAACACAAGCCTTTTTGGTCAACCCTGCTTACAAGCAAATGGCCGCTGACGTTCGAAAGAATCTTATGCAAGAACAAATTGCACAGGAAGAGGAACGTCGCGGATTGAACACTCCCATTGCCATACGGAATTTTAAATTCCTATCCAATGCACTGACTTTGAACTTGGGGCGCGCGATCAATTTAACAAGTGACAGCGGTTCAAAACAGGTGCGTCTCATCATTCTCGAAAGGTTGCCCGCCACTTTATTATTAATGGGCACATCGCAGTTATTCTTATTTTTCTCAAGTGTATTTATTGCACTTTCTCTTTCACGTTCTTATGGAAGTTTTTGGGATAAGCTCGTTATTGCACTTTCGCCAACTTCTGCCGTGCCGCCTTGGTTCTACGGCATCTTTCTCATTTTGATCTTTGCTGCCGCTCTAAAGGTGCTTCCCTTTGGCGGCATGGTGGATACACCACCGCCTGCAAACACCTTTGATTATGCTGTTAGCGTTCTGAAGCATTTGATTCTGCCAGGCGTTGCGCTTGTATTGAGTTCATTCTTTATCAGTGTTTATAACTATCGTACTTTCTTCTTGATCTACTCCAGCGAAGATTATGTGGATATGGCCAAGGCGAAAGGTTTGCCTGCCAGCAGCATCGAACGCACTTATATTCTTCGCCCCACGCTTCCAAACATCATCACGAATTTTTCCTTGCTTATCATAGGCTTGTGGACAGGCGCACTCTTCACCGAAACTGTTTTCCTATGGCCTGGCCTTGGTCGAACTCTTTTTCAGGCAATCGGTCAATATGATATTCCCATCATCGTTGGTTCAACCATTATCTATGCTTATTTGCTTGCGCTCACTGTCTTCCTGTTGGACTTTGTGTACGTGTTGGTCGACCCAAGAGTCAAAATAGGTAATTAACTACATGAACACTTCGCGGAACCCATTTCAAAAACTACTTCAATATCCATCGGCCATTGCTGGTCTGTTCGTAGTGCTCGTGCTGGTTGCGGTTGCCATCTATACCATGATCACCATCCCCTATTCCGAAGCGATACGTTTATGGCGGGGCGGGGAGGATGTTTGGTATCAGAATCCGCGGTTTGCGCCGCCCGCATGGATTAATTATTTTTCCAGCAAAAAATATTCCGAATCATTCGCCGTCAACACAATGGATGGAAAGATCGCTAAAACGATAACCCCAGGCAATGGCGGCA
Source organism: Anaerolineales bacterium (assembly GCA_046328875.1). Taxonomy (GTDB): domain Bacteria; phylum Chloroflexota; class Anaerolineae; order Anaerolineales; family Villigracilaceae; genus Villigracilis. Next base: position 741,447 of record JAXLVS010000001.1, read on the forward strand.
CTTCAACCATCGAAATGAATTATCCATTCGAATATTCGTACGACGATTATCCACAAGAGATGCTTTTTTATTTCACTTCCACATTCAAAGAAAAACAACCTTTTGTTTCAATTGAATTATTGACTCCCGACGATAGAACGATCCGTATTGCGAACTTTGCCATTGGAAATGAATATACCTACCGCTTCTCTCAAGACGAAAAGCTGCTTGCCAAACTACGGGCAGAGGACGTCATCCCAGCATTGTTCAGCCTGCCCGGTGAAACTACTCCATTAAAAGGCAAGTATCAAGTTCATATTATTGCTACAACGTTTGAACCCGATTCAGACATCAATATGGAATTTGTCTTTCACGGACAAGTCTTTGGCATTGCTGGCACCGACCAAGCCCGCCGTGATCTGACCTTGCCATTGCTATGGGGCGTCCCCGTTGCGCTGGCATTCGGGTTGATCGCTTCGGTAGGGACCTCCATCCTGACCATGATCATCGCAGCGATAGGGGCGTGGTATGCAGGTTGGGTGGATGAATTGATCCAGCGGATTACCGAAGTGAATCTTGTTCTTCCGTTCCTTGCCATTTTGATCATGATCGGCACATTTTACTCACGCAGTATTTGGGTGATCCTTGGTGCGACCATTCTTCTGAGCATATTTACAGGAGCTATCAAGGGATATCGTGCCATCTTTATGCAGGTGAAAGAGTCCATGTATATCGAAGCGGCGAGGGCGTATGGTGCGAGTAGTCCGCGTATTATTTTCTTGTACCTAATTCCGCGCATGATTCCCTTGTTAATTCCAAGCTTGGTCCAGTCCATTCCAGCATTTGTATTTCTGGAAGCCTCGCTAGCTGTGATTGGGCTTGGTGACCCAGTTCTGCCTACTTGGGGCAAGATCATTCAAGATGCTCAATCCAATGGAGCGCTCTATAAAGGCTATTACTACTGGGTGTTGGAACCCGCCGTTTTGTTGATGATCACAGGGCTTGGCTTTGCTGTCCTTGGTTTTGCACTAGACCGTATCTTTAATCCTAGATTGAGGGATGTATGACAACAACATCGGAGAAACTTCTTAATATTGAAAACCTTGTTCTACATTTCAAAACATCCAATGGTTCAGTTCAGGCGGTGGATGGCGTGGATTTTGAATTAGGCACGAACCGCGCTGTGGTAATTCTTGGTGAATCAGGTTGTGGAAAAACGTCTTTATCAAAAGCCTTGCTCCGCCTGCTTCCGCGGAATGTAGATAAATACTCGGGCAAGGTGTTGTTACAAGGCACAGATGTTATGAAATTAAGCGACGAAGAATATCGCCAAAATGTGCGCTGGGTTGGGATTTCTCTTGTGCCGCAGGCTGCCATGAATGCCTTGAACCCCGTCCTCAAAGTAGGGGACCAGGTTGCAGAACCTGCCATGATCCATTTGGGACTGACAAAGCCTGAAGCGTATGGGCTTGTTTATAAGATGTTCCAGCACGTTGGAGTCCCTGCAGATTTTGTTTCGCGATATCCCTTTGAATTAAGCGGCGGAATGCGTCAGCGGGTGGCCTTGGCAATGGCTCTTGTCACTTCGCCCAGCCTTATCGTGTTGGACGAACCAACTTCTGCATTGGACTTGCTCACACAAGCCAACATCATGAATGTGCTGAAACGCATCAAACATGAACTCGGCACATCCTACATTCTCATCACGCATGATATTGCCACTTCAAGCGAATTAGCGGATGAGGTTGCCATCATGTATGCAGGCCAGATCGTGGAGAATGGAGATGCCAAAGATTTCTTCCCCGCGCCTTTGCACCCTTATTCGCAAATGTTGATGGCAAGCGTTCCACGTCTGCGAAGTGATTCTGACCCGATGTTCATTACAGGTCAACCGCCCAGTTTGATGAACCCTCCTGATGGCTGCCGTTTTGCGGCGCGCTGTCCTTTCCGCTTTGAGAAATGCTCGCAAGAGCCGCCTGTGTTCCAAAAAGGAAAACGCAAGGTCAAATGCTGGCTCTATCAATAAATTATTTTTTATGGACTTTGAGGAATTATTATGCCGTCCCATGCTCTTTACGATGTTCTAACCATGTTCAAGGATATTCATAAGGTAGTTTTGGATTTTGCAGATGAGATAGATGATGACCAACTTCGCTGGCGCCCACGTGGATATAGTACCTCTATTGGATTTCATCTTTGGCATCTGGCACGCGAATCAGATTTTCTGAAAGCGATCATTTTGGAACGCACTCCGCAGCTCGGCACAGAATTTGGTGAGCCGCATGAAATTTGGGCAGTGGAAAACCTTGCCCAAAAATGGGGCTTTCCAACGGAGCTAAATGCCACTGTTGGAACTGGGCTAAGTGATGAAACTGCTCAAACTCTGCCTATTCCTCAAAAAGAGGAAGTTGTTGATTACCTAAGCCGTTCCTATGCAGCAGTGGAACAGTTCGTTCAATTGTTGGATGAGCGTTATCCAAATTTTGAAAATGTAGATGATGAACTTCGAAAGAAGCTGGAAAATATTCGTTTGAATCTGCTTGTGTTTCTATCGCACGATTGCCGCCACCTTGGCATGATGGAATGTTTGAAAGGCTTGCAGACAGGTTTTGGCTCCGCAACGGAACAAAGAAAGTAATGGAATACCATGAACACAGATATGATCACAGAACTAAGAAAGGGTAACAATATGACGGTTGAATTTAATGAAACACGGGAGACCTTGCTATCCATTCGTGATCTGCATGTCTGGTATGAATTGCGTCGATTTGGCTTTGGGCGTGCGGGTTATGTCAAAGCTGTGGATAATGTCAGCTTTGAGTTGGCTGAAGGAGAAACGGTAGCAGTTGTCGGGGAGAGTGGATGCGGTAAGTCCAGTTTAATGAAAACTATTCTCGGGCTCAATATCCCCACCAGCGGCGAAGTCATTTTTGATGGCAAAAATCTTGCTCAATTAAAATCTGGTGAATTACGCGATTATCGATTTGAAATCGGATACGTTCAACAAGACCCGTACGGTGCGCTTCCACCTTTTATGAATGTGCAGCAAATTTTGGAAGAACCACTCATTGTTAGCGGTGTGAAAGATAAAGAGAAGAGGCTTGAAAGAATCCGCAAGGCGATGGATGAAGTGAAGTTATACCCGCCTGATGATTTTTTACAGAAGTTCCCGCACATGTTGAGCGGTGGCCAGCAGCAGCGTGTTGTGATTGCACGCGCAATGATCCTTCAACCACGTTTGATCGTTGCAGATGAACCTGTATCTATGCTTGATGCTTCAGTGCGTGTTGAGATTTTGAAGTTGATGAAAGCCCTGCAGGAAAAATATCATCTTTCGGTCATTTATATTACACATGATCTTTCCACGGTGAAATATTTTTCTGCACGGATCTTTGTGATGTATGCAGGCAACTTGATCGAAAAAGCAGATACACGTCAGTTGCTTGATAACCCGTTGCATCCATATACGATGGCATTGCTTGCTGCTACATCAGACCCTGATGCGCGCAATGCAGATTCTTACAAGGAGGTACCTCCAGGCGAACCACCAAGTTTGGCGAACCCGCCCAAAGGATGTCGTTTTCATCCGCGTTGCGCGAAAATGATCGCAGGTGTATGTGATGAAAAAGAACCCGTGGAATTTGAACCTGTTCCCGAACATTTCGTAGCCTGTTGGCTGTATCAACCAAAATGAAAGACCCTCGCTTCCTACTTACCCTTGGCCTGCTCATGATGTTTGCAGGCATTGTCCTACCCTTTTTAATGGTGATCAAACTTGTTGAGTCTACGTTCTTTATGAACTTCTTTGCCTGGGGACTTTCCTCGCTTGGCTTGGCTTTGGGGATGGTTGGTTTTGCATTGACGCGATGGATGGGCAAATAAAAAAGCAGCCTCAAAAATGAGGCTGCTTTTTTATTTGTTGAAATTTTTATTTTGCGTCTTGTGCGCGGAAGCGGTGAATGAAATAAACGGCAAGGCCGAATAGGAAAATGGCATTGGCTTGATGTAAAAGTGCAACCACGATATTGACGTAGGAGAGAATAGTTAAGATGCCAAGGGTGATCTGCAAAGCAACTACGCCGATCAGCCATTTCATTCCATTTTGAATATCAGCGGGATAGTTTTGCTTTTTGATGAAATAGAAAACTGTTGGCACGAGGATGATTCCAAGCCACGCAAACCAGCGGTGGATGAAAACAATGGTCTGTGGCGATTCCACAATGTTGATCCATGAATTGAATAGGTTTGCAGGAATCAATGCTCCCAACATCAGCGGCCATGTATCTGAAACGTGACCAGCCTTAAGTCCAGCCGTAAAACCGCCATAAGAGATTTGGATGATGAGAATGACAAAGGCTCCAACGGCCAATTTGGACGGCAGCGACCATTTCGCTTTTTTGCTTGCATCGGGGAAGCCGAACTTGTGCCCGAAAGCGGTCCATAGCGCCAGACCAAAGAGTGACAATGCGAGCAGTAAATGGATCGTCAAATTAAAGTGACTGACGGCTGGGCGATCCACGAGGCCGCTGGCAACCATGATCCAGCCAGCAAGGGCCTGTGTGATGAACAAAATGCCCATAACGAAGTAGATGCCAAATTCCTTGAAGGGGATGGTCTTCTTAAAGAGGAAATAGAAAACAGGAATGGCGTAGAATAAACCCGCTGTGCGAGCTACGTTGCGGTGAAACCATTCCATGTAGAAAATGAATTTGTATTCAGGCAGGGTCATGCCTGTATTGATCTTGAGATATTCAGGGGTGAGCTGATACTTGGCAAATTCTTCTTCCCAGGCCTGTTGACCGATGGGTGGCATAGCTCCACTGATGGGATTCCATTCCACGATGGATAAGCCTGAGCGGGTGAGACGGACAAATCCCCCGAAGACGACAAGGAACGCCACAACGAAGGCAAAAACGTAGAGCCATTTCATTACAGCGGTGTTTTGGGTTTTTGGCATATTGTTTCTCCAGTATTGAAATCGCTGGGATTATAGCACGCGGGTGGTTTGCTCCTGTGAAAACATTTGTCACCGATTAAGGTGAATGATTGTCATTTATTAAAACTGCTTAGATGGTGAAATGCATCTGAATTGCTGGCAGGTGGCAGATTACAACTGAAGCGGAAATAAAAATGTCCACCGTGTTGTTGGTGGACATTTGATTTCGTTCGTAGGATTTTATCCGCTTCTTAATTGATTGAGGAGCTGGCGGTATTCATCTACATTGTGCGGGTTCATCAATACGATCTGGTTAATGACGTCGATAGCGCCTTCTCTATCGCCTCGTTCTACAAGGATCTCACCAAGAACATCGAGAAGGTTGACCGCTTCAGCGGTTCGTCCCATTTGATGAAGTTGTGCAGCAAGTGTGCGCTTGAGCAAAGGTTGGTCTTCGTGATCCTTAACTAATTCTTCAAGGAAGGTAATGGCCAATTCACTTTTGTTCTGGCTTTCCAGATGATTGATGTAATTCTCCAATTCACTTAATGCTTTGTCAGGCTGGGCCATGCGCAGATTGAGTTCAATGATCTGTTTGCGAGAGGCGTCATCATCTGGTGCAAGGGTGCGGATTTGTTCATAGACGCGCAACGCTTGCTTCCAATCCAAACGTTGAAGGTCAATATCGGCCATACGCTGGAGGATGTGAGTGTTCCAGTCACGGCTTGCATTGCCTTGCTGAACGAGGCGCAGAGCGGTGGTATAGGTCTTGCGCGCCATATCCAACTCTGCCAGCCGATAGTGAATGGCGGCCAGCTCAAGATATTCATGAATGGCGTCATCCACCTGACCACGTGCAGTAAGCTGCTCAATGAGACGGTTGCGTGCGCTAAGGTCCATGGGAGAGAGCTGGATAATACGACGTAATAATTTTGTGGCTTGTAGCACTTCGCCTCGCGCACTATAGGATTGAGCGACTACGGTAAATTTTGCAATGGCATCTGTGGGGCGCCCTTCTTGAACGAGCAGGTCGCCCATGAGAGTGTGAAGGGGAAGGTAGGTAGGGGCGTGCATGACAGCATCATACGCTTCATCCATGGCGGAGCGTAAAGTTCCCATACGTGCTAATTGGTTGATGCGATTCATGGATTCCAAGACTGAGCTGGATTGCGCTTGTAGGATCACATCTGCAAGTGGGGCCAGCATTTCCCCATCTTGCTTGGGCATTTGTTCGCGGGTCTTATGCATTTGTTCACGCCAATCAGGGCGGGTGAGCAGACTGTTGATATTCTCGCAAACTTTTCGAAGGATGTTGTCATCCTTTTCGTTCATTTGCGCTTCAATGATCGGTTCGTATTGCTGGCGGATATCATCCACTTTTTCGGTTGGGACGGTCATCGAGTCTGCGAGTTTCAACGCTTCTAAATATTCCAGTGATGCGTTGTGGTAGTCAGCTTTCTTGACGAGCATTTGTCCCAGCAGCAGACGGGTGCCGAGAGCATAATCATGATGCTTGACGGCATTCTGTAAAAAGCGTTGCGCGCTTTCAAAGCGTTCACCTTTAAAGCGCAGCAAGCCGAGGTTGAAATAGAGAGCGGGATGTTTGAAGTTCGCTTCAATAGCCGCTTCCATTTCTTCGGCGGCTTGGGTTTCTTTGCCCTTGCTTTGCGCATCAATGGCCTGACCAAGATGAAGCACAACTTTGGTCTGCTCCGATTGCTGCATGGATACTGCGCCAGTGCCTTTCATAATGGCGGAAAGTCCACGGCGTTCTTGTGCGGCGGGGCTGTCGTCGGAAAATTCGAAGAGTAACTCTGCGAGCTGGGTTAGTGCTTTTTGGCTTGCTTCAGTGATCGGGTCCAAGCCAGAAGCGGCTTTTTGCGGTTCCTGTAATTGCTTAACCTGCGACATGCGGATCGGTCCCGTGCCGCCTTTGCCGCGAATCGGTTTGGGAAGGAGTTGTCCTGTTTTGAGCAGGGTCTGCGCTTGTTTTACTTCAGGGCTGTTTGGTGAAAGAGATTGGGCTTTATCTACCATCTCTTTTGATTTTTCAGCATTGCCTGCGCGTTGAATGATGCTTGCCAGCGCAAGATATTCAGTAACAGCTTGTTGAACATGACCAAGCTTTTCATGCACTTGCGCGAGGCGTGAACGTGCAATGGCGTGTTCAGGATTCAAATTTGTAACGCGTACCCAATTCTCAAGGGCTTTGTCTGCGTCACGCTGTTGTAAAAAGAGATCGCCCGCGCGCACGGCGGCATCCATTGCATTTTTTAGGTTTCCAAGTCGCTCGGAGAGTTGTGCCACTTTTTCCATAGGCACAGGATCATCAGGTGAGAGCTTGGCCACGTTCATATAGATCTGCAGGGATTCTTCAATATTGCCCGATTGATACAAGGCAAGTGCAAGGCTGCTGAGCGCTTTGGGATTGTCTGGCATTTCCTGTAGGGCGCGGCGATACGCACCGACTGCCTTGTCCCATTCCTGGTCCCAGGCGGCCGAATGGCCTTCATTCATTGCTTTTTGGAAAATATCATCTCTTCCGGGCATAGTTGATTTCTACTTTCGCATGTGCGAGGATTCTAGTTGTTGAATAAGGAATTATAACCTTGTCTTGAAAAGAGCTTACAGATGTTTCATGACAGTTCTGTAATATTGATCTCTTTGCTCGTTTGATTATTTTAATACGGACATTTCGCCCCAATTCGCGCCCGCTCTTGCTTCTGTTTCGAGAGGCACGCTGATCGGGTAGGCATTTGCCATTGTCTCTTGAACGACTTGCGCGGTCTTTTGAGTTTCGCTCTTTGGACATTCGAGTACAAGTTCATCATGAACTTGTAACAGCATTTTGCCCTTCAATCCTGCATCTTTCAACGCAGATGGAATATTCAGCATGGCGATCTTCATTATGTCTGCTGCTGTGCCTTGAATGGGCGCATTGATAGCTTCGCGTTCTTCGCGATTCTTCAACTGCACGTTGACCTTGCCTTGCAGGGCAGGGAAGTAGCGTTTGCGTCCGAGCAATGTTTCCACATAGCCGATCTCAGCGGCTTGTTTTCTCATTCCATCAAGATACTTTTTGACACCTGGGAATTTCCTGAAATAGGCTTTCACGAAATCTTCTGCTTCGGCTAATGTCAATTCTGTGGAACGGGTGAGACCAAATGCCGACATGCCATAGATCAAACCAAAGTTGATAGCTTTGGCGTGGCGGCGCATATCTTTGGTTACTTTATCAAGCTCAATATCATAAATCGCAGCAGCGGTTGTAGCGTGGATATCTTCTCCCGCGCGGAAGGCGGCCAGCATGGCTTCATCCTGTGCCATGTGTGCGACGATGCGTAATTCAATCTGCGAGTAATCCACAGAAAGCAGGACGTTTCCTTTATCAGCGATGAATCCATTACGCACACGGCGTCCCGTCTCTGTACGGATGGGGATGTTTTGCAGGTTTGGGTTGTTCGAAGATAGACGCCCTGTCACGGCGCCGATCTGGCTGTAGGATGTATGCACGCGACCCGTGTTCGCATCCACCTGCAAGGGGAGCGCATCTACATAGGTGGATTTGAGTTTGGATAATTCGCGTTGTTCAAGAATCCATTCGAGGATGGGATGTTTATCACGCAAGGCTTCCAGCACGTCTGCTGAGGTGGAGTAAAAGCCCGTCGCTGTTTTGCGGCCTTTGTCGGGTGGTTCGAGGCGCAAGTGATTAAATAGCACATCTGAAAGTTGCTGCGGTGAGTTGATGTTGAAAGTCTTGCCTGCGTGGCCGTAAATTTCTTTTTCAATTTCAGCGAGACGTTTTTCCAATTCCTTCGACATTTCCGCGAAGAATTTTGTGTCGATTAATGCGCCAGCCATTTCCATATTGGAAAGCACTTCGGTGAGCGGCATGTCGATCTCATCCAGAATTTTTCTGCCGTTCACACGTTCCAATTCTTTTTCAAGAATGGGCATGAGGCGCAGTGTGTTTTCTGCATCAGCAGCAGCATACGCAGCGGCGGGCTCAACGGCAACATCTGCCATGCTGATCTGCTTCTTACCTTTGCCAATGAGTTCTTCAATGTGTGTCATCTCTTCGCCAAGGCGGAAAGATGCGAGATTTTTCAGCCCAAGGTTGCGCGAGGATGGGTCAACGATGAATTCAGCGAGCATCGTGTCGAAGGTCAATGGCGAAACGACAAGTCCATAGCGTGCGAGGACGATGTAATCATATTTCGCATTGTGTGCCACTTTGCCGATCTTCGCATTCGTCATGGAAGGCGTGATGGCTTCGATCACCTTTTCAATTTGCAGGTTCTCACCGATCGAATGACCAACGGGGATGTAATATCCCTGCCCTTCTTTGACAGCCAGTGAAATGCCAACGATCTCCGCTTTCATTTCTTCGGTGGAAGTTGTTTCCGTATCAAATGAAATCACTTTTGCTTTCGCAAGTTCTTTTGTCAGCGCGTCGAGTTTTTCGTCCGTATCCACGACGATCACTTCAATTGTCGAAGGTTGCGAGAAGGTCACGATCTGTGGGTGGTTCTGAAACATAGAAATCTGTTCGCCAGCCTTGGCTTTCTTTGGTCTGGCTATCACCTCTGTTGCGGGTGCATGTCCACTGATGGCAGGGACTTTTGCAAGCAGAGTCTTGAATTCCATTTCCTTGAAAAAGGTTTCAAGTTTGGTTGGGTCGAATGGCTTTACCGCAGCATGTTCAAGGTCAAGTTTTATTTTTAGGTTGACTTCAATTCGCGCGAGGTCTCGGCTCATGTAAGCCGTTTCCTTGCTTACTTCAAATTTTCCCTTCCAGCGATTTTCCACCTTGTCGAGATTTTCATAGATGGCATCTAAAGTCTGAAATTTTTCAAGCAAAGCAATTGCCGTTTTTTCGCCCACGCCTTTTACACCAGGGATGTTATCGGACGTATCGCCAACGATGGCTTTGTAATCCACAACCTGATCAGCACGCACGCCCAGCTTTTTGATAACGTCTGCATCGGAGATGTAGGTCGCATCATCTCCTGCGAGATAAACAGCTGTTCGCTCATTGACTAACTGGAGCAGATCTCTGTCACCTGTAATTATTTTTACGCCCAAGCCTTGTTCCATCGCTATTTTGGCAACGCTGCCAAGAACATCATCCGCCTCGTAGCCTTCCTTTTCGAGGCGTGGAATGTTGAAAGCATCCACCATCTCACGGATGCGGTCTAACTGTGGACGCAGGTCATCGGGCATTTTTTCACGGGTGCCTTTGTATTCGGGAAAGATCGCATCACGGAATGTTTTGCCCACATCGAATGCAACCGCAAGATATTCGGGTTTTTCCTGCTCCAGCACGCGGACGAGTTCGCGGGCAAATCCATACACTCCAGCAGTTGGTTCACCAGTGGATGTTTGCCAGCGTTGGCTGCCTCCGCCAGCAGTTAAGGCGAAGTACATACGATAAGCGAGAGCGTGTCCGTCAATTAGATAAAGGGTAGGGGGCATAGTTTCTTCTTCAATATGAAAAGTAATTTAGAATTTTAAAGCAAGAAGCGCAGAGTTGATTATACTCTGCGCTTAATTTTTTTATTGACGTCCACGCGGTGGGGGCGGGGCAGCTTCCTGTCCCTGACGTTGACGGGTCTGGCGGATATAGTCCCGAACCAACTGCGGCGGATGAGGTTGCGTGCCACCCATGATGAGATAGCCAGGAGCCCAAAAATCACCAGAAGGATTTTCCTTCTTCAAACGGGTGAAATCAGCAAAGATTTTTTCCGAAGTCTGCTGACGCATGATGCGCATGAGATAACCAGGCGATGTGTTCGGTTGAACGTTCACGACCCATTGCAAATATTCAGGGCGGACAGCAAGGTATTCCAAACGCCAGCCGAAAGCGATGCAAATATTTGGCAGCCATTCGCCGAGATGGTCAGCTAGGTCTCCTGTGATGTAGTGAGATGAAAACCTTGGCACGAGCAGGCAAGCATACGTTAGATGATATAAGCCAGCTGTGGTCGGTTCTACAACCAATTTCTTTGCTATTTCTGTAGATGGACTTTCACGAGTTGAATCCGTTTCGCCGATAGGTCTGGAAACAGGAGTTTCAGCCCTTTGATTTAAACGGGATGGCGCTGTAACTTCCACTTCATCAAATACGGTTTGTGGTTCCACGCTCATCTTTGAAGCTTGGGTCTGGTCCATCATGCGGTGACCCATCTGAATTGAGGGAGATGCTTCGCGGTTGAAAACTGATGCGTTCGAGAGTGGCTCCGAGACGCGTGTCTGGTTGGGGTCGAATTTCTCTTTTGGGCGTGCCATGCCAATATCCCGTGTAGAAGCGGGTTGGGGGTTTGGTGTGGGAATATCGGTGAGGATATTTGTAATCGGCGCGATATTCAGGTCTTCGTTCTCTTCCAGATCATCAGGAAAATCGTTGACCTGTTTAGGCGCAGACCTGGTCTGTTTTTGCGGCTCAGGTTTATCGGTGCCAAAATCATTGACGAGCTGACTTGCCTGCGCGCGGATTGTGCTGAAGGGAGTTTCTGCATCGAACACAAATGCAAGCACCGTCTCAGAAGTGAGCCGTGTGGCATATAGCATGTGTTCGGCTTTGGTGCTTTCAAGGCGGATGAACCTCAGAAGATCTGAGCCTTTTTGTCCATCCCAATTGCGTGTGACGGTTTGGGCAACTTCTTTGGCGGCGTTTTGTGAGAGGCCGCCAGCGTATGCCCAAAGATCATTTTTGAGGGTAATCAGTGCCGCTTGTGCGGAAGATTCCAAAGTTAAGCGAGTGAGATGTTGTGCAGCTTTAGTCTGGTCGTGAAGCCACGGCAGGGGAGCGGTCATGCTCGGCTGTGGAGCGGGCGGGGTGACAGGCTGTTGCGGTTGACTGATCGCATTCATAAAGCCAGACATCTTAAATGGTTTGCGGACAAGTATCCACGGGCGCAAACTGTCAAATGCAGGCGGTGTACCGCTTTCATCGTAAAGAATAATGAGGTTGAGGGCGGGGCGAACAGTTCTTAATGCGGTACCGATCTCAAGCACCCAATCTTCGCCAAGGGCTGCATCCAACATGGCGAGAGGTACGCCAATTTCATCTGCACGTACGATTGCAGACGCTTTGTTGTTGACAATATGGCATCTGTACAGCTTGGTTTCATCTAGAATATGGCGAATCGATTCACCAAGGCTGGCAGAAGGAGTAACTATAAGAAGATCGGCTGGCATTTGTAAGAAGTTTATCACTTAGTAGAGGCGGAATCAAGGACACTAGAGGACTATTAGGGGACGTCGTAATTAGTCTGTAAGTCCTTAATACCTAATAATGCCATTAAAACTTCGGGAGGAATATCTGTTTTTGGGAGGTCTGCTCTGTAGAGTTGTTCATTTTCGGCCCGTTCGCGCAGGTTTTTCCATAAGATCTCACGTTCCTCGTTTTGCACGACCAGGTCATTCAATAATTTTGCGTTGATCAAATATTCGCCTGTAGAATAAAGGAATGTAATCCGCTTCCATTTGTCTGTTTTGATGGGCTCTCGCAATTTCTCCAGCCCGCCGAGTTGAATTTTGTAATACTCTTCTCGTGCACGCGGATGGTCGGCTTCATCTTTCAGCAACTCGCCGCGTGTGGTCAACTCATGCCCGCGCACTTTGGCGATGAATTCAATTTGTCCACTACGCTCGCCAAATGCCGAGGGCTGGTAAAAGGCCAGATAGTCCACGGCAACAACTTTCGGCGCGGTGCGAAGCGGAATGCGATACCATCCCAGCAGCCGCGCAATTTCCAAATCCCTTGGGGTGGGCAGCAGGGCAACGAGAATCAGGTCAGTGGGTTTAAGCATCGAGTAATTATAACTTTAGGAGGATTTTGAATGAAGCTTCACCCATCACGTTTTGAGCAGATGACGGCGTTGACCGATGTGGCGCTCGGGATTCTTTCGGGGTATGCAGCGTTTCAGGTTTTGCAATTTTCAGGATTCAAATCCCTTGTGTGGGGATGGGCATTTGCGTTGTTGGCTTTTTCTGCATTTGTGGCGGCGCTCGCACATGGCTTCGAGATGACTCAAAAAACGAACGAACGCTTGTGGATGCCGATCAATTTATCTTTAGGATGGACGCTCAGTTTGTTCGTGGTAGGCGCGTTGATCGACGTGAGCGGGGATGTGATTGCAAGAACTGCGCTTCCTGCCGCGCTAATAGTTGGGTTGCTGTTTTTCGTGATCACGGTCCTACGCCCAGGCAGTTTTATGACCTTTATCGCATACGAGGCTGTGGCAATGTTTTTTTCATTAGGCGTGTATGTTTTTCTTTTCTTCCAAGGGACTTTGCTCGGCGCAGGTTGTATGCTCGCGGGAGTCTTTGTGACGATATTTGCGGCGGTCGTACAGGCGTTGGGGAAAACTGGGAAGTCCATTGTTTGGTATTTTGATAACAATGGAGTCTTTCACTTAATTCAGATGATCGGGGTTGTTTTATTGTTGGCGGGTTTAAAAATGTCTTTATAAAAAGAGACAGCCACCTCAAAGGTGACTGTCTCTTTGCTTTCTAGGACAATCCAACTTCTTTGTTGAACTCTACGATCAGTTCGTCAATTTCATTGACTTGCTTTTGGACATCCGTCCAATAATTCGGGGCATACCATTGATCTTGAATTTCTGCGTAAGTCTTGCCTTGTTGCTCAACCCAGGTGTAATACTTGAGGTTGTGGACTCTGCGGCGCTCGGGGTAGGTGAGCTCGATCATGTTATCAGTGGATTGGCCGTGCAGGTAGCGGGCAAAATCTGCGGCGGCGTCCTTCTCGCTGTATTCGCCGAATTCCTGATGCATTTCATGCAAGCGGGAGCGATACAGTTCCATTGAGTCGGTCAGCATGGTGATCATGATGTCGTTCTCGTCCATCTCGTAATACTTGGCGGTCTTAATGCAGGAGAGGACATTGGAAATGCCAGAGAATCCAAGCAGATCAAGGTTTGCGATGACTGATTCAGGCACACCCTTCTCAACAAGGTAAGCGCGTCCATTTTCTTCGTTGAAGAGGCGAGAGATGTTGACCACAGCGTTATCGTCAATCGCGGTGACAAGGTCAGTGTTCTTGGTGTTGTGAACCCAGGGCACATGCTTGTCGCCGATGCCTTCGATGCGATGTGCGCCGAAGCCGTTTTCCAAAAGTGTGGGGCATTGTAAAGCTTCACTTGCCACGATCTTGCTATCAGGGAAGAGCTGCTTCATGTAGTCGCCGCTGGCAATGGTGCCAGCCGAACCCGTAGCGGAGGCGATGCCGCGGAAACGTCCGTTCTTGCCAGCAACCGCTTTGAAGACTTCTTCCATAGCGTGACCAGTCACTTCATAGTGCCAAAGATAATTGCCGAATTCTTCGAACTGATTGAAGATCATCAGGTCCTGACCTGAGTTTGCCAGTTCCTTGCACTTATCGAAAATTTCTTTTACGTTGGATTCAGAACCAGGAGTTTTGATGGTTTCGCCAGCCACTTTGGCAAGCCATTCAAAACGTTCCTTGGACATGCCTTCGGGAAGGATGGCGATCGATTCACAGCCAAGCAGGGCAGAGTCATACGCGCCGCCGCGGCAATAATTTCCAGTGGAGGGCCAGACCGCTTTTTGAGTGGTCGGGTCAAATTGACCTGTGACTAAACGGGGAACGAGGCAGGAAAACGCCGCGCCGACTTTGTGTGCGCCAGTGGGGAACCACTTGCCAACGACTGCAATGATACGCGCCTTGACTCCTGTCAGCGAAGAGGGAAGCTCAATGTAATTGACTCCGCCATACGTCCCGCCTGAAGCGGTGGGTTGGTTGTGCCAATTGATGCGGAAAAGGTTGCGGGGGTGAATATCCCAGAGCCCGATCTTCGTCAATTCCTCCTTAACTTTCGCAGGAATTTTGGATGGGTCTTTCATTTGAGCATAGGTGGGGATGATAATGTTGCGCTCTTTTGCACGTTTGATGGCGCGGGTGCGGCGGTCTTTGTGAATGGTCAGGTCAATTGAAGTCATATTATTCTCCTGATGAATAGTTGTCAGACAACTTTGATTATAGCGCAATTTGGCACAAACTGACTATATCTTTTTGATATTTGGCTTGGGAACGTAACTCTTGGTTCTTAATTAAAAAAATAGCGCAAAGCCTCGAAGCTGCTAATAAAAAATTCTTAGCGTCTTTGAGGCTTTGCGTAAAAGCATGAATGTCAGTTATTGCTTTACAAGATCCCTAACATTTTGCTGACAACCGACAGCAAGATACCGCCTGCGATCACGCTCCCCAATTGACCTGCAGTATTTGCTCCCATCGCGTGCATGAGAATGAAATTATTTGAGTCCTCGTCATTTGCCATTTTGGCGGCGATACGCCCCGCCATTGGGAAAGCGGAAATTCCTGCCGCGCCAATCAGCGGATTGATCTTTCCACCTGTGATAAAGCACATCAATTTGCCGAATAGCAGTCCCGCGACGGTGTCCAGTGCGAAGGCGAACAGTCCTAAGATCATGATCTTGCCTGTGTCGATATTTAGAAAGCTTGCTGCACTCATGGTCGAGCCGATTGCCAAACCTAAAAATAATGTAGCAATGTTTATGATCTCGTTTTGTGCGGCATTGCTTAATCGGTCTACCACCCCAGAGACTTTGAGCAAGTTGCCAAGCATGAGCATGGAAATGAGCGGTGTGGCTTCAGGCACGAGCAAGCCGACAACGATGGTTAATACTACGGGAAAGAAGATCAATGTCCGTTTGGAAATTGGCTTTGGCGTGTATTCCATTTGGATCAAGCGCTCTTTTTTCGTGGTCAGCAATTTCATCAATGGCGGTTGAATGATGGGAATCAAACTCATGTATGAATACGCCGCCACAGCGATAGGCGCAAGCAACTCAGGTGCGAGTTTGGTCGCTACAAAGATCGAGGTCGGACCATCAATTGCGCCGATCACACCGATGGATGCGGCTTGATTCAACGGGAAGCCCAAAAGGATTGCGAGAATGAGCGTACCGAAGATACCGAATTGTCCTGCAGCGCCGAGCAGAACCATACGCGGCTGCGCAAGCAATGGCGAGAAATCGATCATCGCGCCCACGCCCACAAAGATCAACAGTGGAAATAATTCTGTCTTGATGCCTGCATCATATAAAACTTTAGACATGCCTTCTGCGGCGGTCATACCCGCCAGCGGAATATTTGCCAGCAAACATCCAAAGCCAATGGGTAAAAGTAATACAGGCTCTATCTCTTTGAATACCGCAAGATAAATGAGTATCAATGCAGCAACTATCATCACTGCATTGCCGAGTGTGAAGTGGGTAAACCCTTTGATCAGGCCAGGGAGTAATGAACTTACATCCATGAGGCCTCGCCCAAGTCCGCAAACTTGACCAGCGCTTGTTTGTGTGCCACGCTTTGCCCTGCGCTCACAAACACTTCACTGATCGTTCCGCTAAATACCGAGCGAATACTATTCTTCATTTTCATGGCTTCGATGACCACCACCACTTGTCCCGCTTCAACTTTTTCGCCAGCTTTTACGAAAACCTCAACAATAGTCCCAGGCAGGGGAGCAGTGATCAGATTACCACTCACCGCAGGATTAGGAGCGGGTGATGTCGTTTTGACAGGATTTGGGGTAAAGGATTTCTTCTCAGCCTTCACGCCCGCTTCTTTCTTCGTTTCAGCTTGACCCACGTCCCCAGGCATGATCTCAAACCGTTCACCATCCACATGCGCAATGACAGGTCTTGTGTTGATGTTCTCTATCTCAACTTCGTATGTTTGGTTATTGACTGTGATTTTGTATTTCATGGAGTCTCCAGAGACCACCAGAGTCTTTAAAGCCTTGGTGGTCTGGTTATTAATGCCTTCTAAAATTGCCTTTTTCAGAACTTTGCCTCATCCGCATGCCTAGCTGCCATGCAGAGACGATAGCTGTCGGTGGGTCAGGCAGCGGGTGCGCGGATGATAATTCTTGCTCCGCAAGTGCGGCAGCAACTGCGATGACAGCCGCTTGTAGCTTGTAGCCTGTTTCAGAAACAGAAGCAGGTTCGGAGGCGTCAGAGGCGTTTTCATCTTCAGGAGATTCTTTTTCCGCAGTTAATAATGTCAATATCACCATCATCAACCACAGTAAGAGAATCGCGCCAAAGACAAGCCCCATGCCAAGTGCTGTAATTTGTAGGGATTTGATTAATGCATCATTCATATTGATTTCCATTTGACCGTAGACAGTGGGCGATGGGCGATTGCCGCGGTCTATACTGGAATGTTTCCATGTTTTCTCGGAGGTGTTGGGGCGTACTTGTCGCGGAGCGCAGACAAAGACGCGATGATCTTTGGCCTTGATTCGCGCGGCTCAATAATGTCATCTACATATCCTGTGGAAGCAGCGTAATATGGATTATTGAACTTCTCGCGATATTCAGAAGCAAGCTTTTTGCGTTCGGCATTAGGATCGTCTGCAGTTTCAATTTGTTTCTTGAACAGAATATTTGCTGCGCCTTCTGCGCCAAGGACTGCGATCTCAGCGGACGGCCATGCGTAAGTGACATCGGTTCCGAGATACTTACTGGACATCACCACATACGCGCCGCCATATGCCTTGCGTGTGATAACGCAGATCTTCGGTACAGTAGCTTCAGAATATGCATATAAAAGTTTTGCACCGTGACGAATGATGCCGCCATGTTCCTGCGCGATGCCAGGCAAGAAGCCAGGTGAGTCTACGAAGGTGACAAGTGGAATGTTGAAGCAGTCACACATGCGGACGAAGCGGGTCATCTTATCGGCGGCGTCAATGTCGATTACGCCTGCCATAATGGCAGGTTCCTGACCGACAATGCCTACACTATGTCCACCAATGCGCGCAAGACCAACGATGGCATTACGCGCCCAATCAGGTTGGATTTCAAGGAAGGTATCCTTGTCAATGATTTTTTCGATCACCTGATGCATAATGTATGGCTCGGTCGCTTCCAACGGGACGATGTGATTAAGGTCTTCATCCATGCGTGAGAGCGAATCAGCAGGTTGAATAAATGGAGGGTTTTCCACATTATTCGAAGGCAAATAAGAAAGGAAATGACGCGCCATGTCGAGCGCAGCTTTTTCACTTTGTACGCTCAAATGCGCCACGCCGCTGACAGAGTTGTGTACTACCGAACCACCTAATGATTCTGCGTCAATTACTTCACCTGTCACAGCTTTGATCACATCAGGTCCTGTGAGGAACATGAAGGATTGCTTTTCCACCATAATGACCAAGTCTGTCAGAGCGGGGGAGTAGGCTGCGCCGCCTGCGCACGGTCCAAGCATTACACTCACTTGCGGCACCACGCCAGAGTATTGAGCATTGCGTCTGAAAATTTCAGCATACCCGCCCATTGAGCGCACGCCTTCTTGAATGCGCGCGCCACCTGAATCGATCAACGAAATAAACGGCACGCCATTGCGTACCGCCAAATCCATTACGCGGCAAATCTTATGTGATTGCATCTCACTGAGTGTGCCGCCATAAATTGTAAAATCTTGTGAATATAGATAAACTGTCCGCCCGTTGATCTGTCCGTACCCTGTGATGACCCCATCTCCATAAAACTTATCTTTCAGCAAATCCATCTCATCGCCTTGATGTGTGATGAATGGTTCTATTTCATTGAACGTGCCTGGGTCAAGTAGTAACTCAACACGCTCGCGCGCCGTCAACTTTCCTTTTGCACGCTGTTTTGCGTTACGGTCCTTGCCGCCGCCTTCAAGAGCTTTGGCACGTATCTTTCTTAATTCCAAAATTCTGGGATCTTCTTGTGTCATGGCTATTCCTTTATGGTGATAAATTTCACAATTAGGAGTATATCATCCGATAGCGGATAAGCCAGTGATGGAGGTCATACACGAAATAGGATAATGCGCCTCTCCTTTTCCTGATAGTTGATTCTGATTAATTAGCCTGAACTACCCTTGAGGTTGCTCCGCAAAAAAAAGACCGTGGACCGTTGTCTATCGTCCATAGTCCACGGTCTGTCGTTTACATCAAAATTGAATCCACTCAACAATGGCAAGCCCCTTAAATACGGTCTGTTTTTTATAGATCGCGTTCTTTTGATGAGCAAATTGTGCAAGAACTTCTTTTTGCGCCCATGCACGTCCGTTGCCTGATGTCATTTGCCTCCATAAAAAGAACGTCCAATTTTTTGGATTCAACCCAATCTGACGGATAACTTCTGGTGTGATGTTGCCTTCGCCAGTTGGGGTTAGCGTAACCAAGCGTCCGTTGGGGTGCAGAACACGCGCAGCCTCTTCCAGAAGTGGCAGGGGGGTGGGAATAAGAAATAGAACAGAGCAAAATGTTACAGCGTCGAAAGAGGCGCTCTCAAAAGGCAATTTATTAGGGCTTAGTAGATGGAGGGGCACATCCTGAAGTGAAATTCGCTTTCTCGCTTCGGATAACATTTCATCGTCTGTGTCTGCTCCTTCCCACTGAAAACTAGTTTTAGACTTCCCCAGCTCAAGCAATTTGCCTGCCCCAGTTCCAACATCCAGAACTCTGGCGCTGGTTTGCAATGGATGCAATGTTTGTAAAACAGGTTGCAAGAAGTGAGAATACCAAGGGGCGTCCTGTACATAGTAGAAAAACTGTGCCATGTTCATGTAAATTTCCTCATCAATAAAGCATGTGGAGACTTGGCATTATTCTCCACACGCTTTATTCCGTTTTCTATTTGGCTGTTGCTAAAGCTGGCTTGGGACGCCATACCGACAACAAGATGATGAACAGAGCGGCATTGAACATGGGAAAGCCAGAGAGACTTAGGTTTACGATTCCAGTTCCGGTATAGAAAACTCCTGTTGCCAGGTCTAGTGCTTGAATCAGAATCATATTGTTGATCCAAAATAATTGTTTTTCTGGTTCACGCGCAATGAACAACATTCCTATACCATACGCTAAAAAGCGGGCGGCTAGCATTCCCAGTGGGTAGGCAATATCTGGTTGAGGTATGGAATGACCCATCATCCCCAGAAAATTCATTGGGATTAACAGATACATCAGTCCCAACACCAATTGCACAACCCCAATAACACGTAACAGCACTTTCAATTTCATGATCGATCTCCTTGTTTGATTTTTTATTTTATAAATTATATATATATTATATATAGTTATTTGCAAAAAAAGATTACTTGTTCAGGGTCGCCATTAAATCAGCAATGGTAGTCTTTGCCAACTGAGTTTTCATGGCGTTTTCGGCATCCGTGAGAATCGCAGAGACTGATTGTTCTGCGCGCGTGGGTTTTACGCCTGTCACTCGCAGCTTATGATCCTGACGAAACATGGGCTTATTCGTTTCAATAGCGGTGAACACATCCAGCAGGGTGATGTTCTGTGGGGGCTTTGCCAAGCGCACTCCGCCGCGTGAGCCTTCGCGGGTTTCTATGATGCCAGCACTGGCGAGACTTCCAAGGATCTTTACCGCTGAGGGATTGGGGATATTCAACGAAGCAGAAAGTTCCTTGGTGGGGACGAAGTCGTAATATCCCTGGCCGACTTTGTCGCCGACAAAGAGAACTGTAAAAATTGCTTGTGAGAATGACAGTGAATAGCTCATGTTTATCTTTATATATTTTATATCTAGTTTATTTATATGTCAAGGGGGAGAAAACTTTGGCTGCTGACCTCAAACCATAAGGTTTACCATTGCATCATTCACTACTTACGAGTTTGCTCTACCAAAAAAGTTACCGTTATTCCCATTTATATATCTAGTCTTTTCATTTCGGACTTGCTTATTACTTTATTTCTATAAACAAGGTCGGTTCTTTCGTCAAATCCCAGCTTTTCCCAAAACTCATTCCCAATCTCATTCTTTTTGAAAACCACAAATGCGACTTTATGTATTCCTTCTTCTTGCAGAGCATTCAGCGCAAATTCAACAAGTTTTCTCCCAACTCCTTTCTTCCGGTGAGAGATATCGACAGCCATGTGATAAATGAAGGCTCGCCGTCCGTCATGTCCGCTTAGTATTACACCGATCAGCTTCCCATTTTCTCTTGCTACAAAGCAGGTATTAGGATTTCTTTTTAGATATTTAATTATCCCTTGTTTTGAGTCATCCAGATTATTTAAACCCATTCCTGGAGTGTTTACCCATAAGCAATAAACATCGTCATAATCATCTATTGTCATTTTTTGTATTTGCATAAATCAGCACCTTGCTTATCTAATAGTAAACACTTGACTACCCTTTCAACAATACGATCTCGCGCTGCGGATCGCCTAAATATTCTGCGCCTTTATTCGTCATCACCACATCTTCTTCGAGACCGATGTAACCATACCCAGTGACGGCGAGACCTGGCTCAATGGTGAATATTTGTCCTGCTTCCAGTTTTTGGTTGGGGGAGTCGCCGTATTTCTCCCAGAGCGGACCGAGCAACGCGCCGCCGTCGTGCGCTACACGTCCAAGCTGATGACCGAGGGCGTAGTTGAATTCAGGGTAGCCAGAGTCGGTGACGATGTCGCGCGAGATGATGTCTACTTCTTTGCCTGCAGTGCCGATCTTCATGGCTTCGCGGGATTTCTCAATGGCGGTGCGGATGGTGATAAACCCGCGCTGGATTTCGAGCGGGGCTTCGGTTTCGCCCTCACGTAGGATGTAGACCACGCGTTGAATATCTGAACAGTAGCCTTCGTATTTCACACCAAAGTCAAAGTGGATAATATGTCCGCGCTCGACTTTGATGCCTGTTGGACCATTATGTCCAACAGCGGAGTTGGGGCCAGAGTTGACAGCGGGATTGTTTTCTTTGGGCCATGCAAAGTCTACACCGTATTCTTTCATTAGGTTGTGCATATAGTTGGCAATGTCAATTTCGGTCATGCCGACTTTGATGAAAGCAAAGGTTTTCTCGAAGATCTGATTTGTGATCTCGATGGCTTTTTGCACGCGGGCTTGTTCGGTTGGGGTTTTTCGTCCGCGTAGGGAGTTGATGATTGGTTCAGCGCTGACGAGACGGTCTGCATATGGCGTGCCAGCCAGATATTCTTTGAGGAACTCGTACATGGCGTGAGTCAAACCGTCAGCGTGGACGTTGTTCCTGGAAGTGTTAACAGCGATACGGTCGGGGTTGAGGCGAGTGATTGTATCTTTGAGCACGCCGCTGACGGCGGTGTCATATCCGATCACTTCACTGAAGATACCCATCCGTTCGACGCCATCTTTTTCAAGATTTCCGAGAATGATGATCTTATCGCCTTGTTTGGTGAGGATGATCGCAGAAGGCCATGTGAGATCGTTTTCGCCGATGAGGAAATCGAGCGCGGGGTCACGTACGCCGCTTGTTTCGCGGACGAAAGTCAACCACATATCGGTCTGCTGTTCTTTGAGGATTTCAACGGCTTGGTTTACTTTTTCTTTAATGAGAGACATGATACGGAGACTCCTTAGTTTGGAAGATGGATAATTGACGGTCTACGGTCAACCGCTCACGGTCACATGAGTGCGCGGATCTTTTACTAAAAATATAAGTATTGCGATCATCACAACCGAGAGCGTGGTTGAAATGGTGAACGTGGGGATGAAACCTGCTTGGTCCACGATCCAGCCGCCGATGATAGGGGCGATGATGGTGGCTGGAGCAGTGAGGGTTTGTGAGAGGCCGATATACATGGGACGTTCAACTTCAGTGCCGAAATCTACGGTCATGACCATGCCGATCGTCCAGATAGAAACGTTGGCAAGACCCGTGAGAAGGAAGATGGGGTAGAACCATACCAAAGATGTTGCGTTCCACGCTAGTACTGAACTGAGCAAGGCTGCGAATGCACCGAGGATAAGCATAGCACGATGGCCGACGCGGTCACCGATCCAACCCATGCCAATGTTGGCGACAGTTTGTGAGATGGTGAGTGTGGCAGTGAGATAGCCTGCAACGATGGGAGTCATGTCGAAACGACGCAGAGCATAGATGATGTAGAAAGAAAACCCCATGGTAGCGAATTGAGAAAGGAAGCGTGCGACCAGAAACCAGTTGAAGTTTGAATCTTTGCTTAATATCTTTTTGGCGTCGTCCCAGAAGTGAGTCTTTTCTTCTGGAATGACTTTTTCTGTATCTTCGGGCTCTTTGGTGAGCGCGAGAGCGACCCATGATAAGGAGAAGAAAATGACTGCTATTAAGAAGCAGGCCGCAAAGTCCAAGGGAGAATCGAATGTATCCAAAATATAGCCTGCCGCGATGGCCGATCCACTAATAAAGAGGTTGGCAAGGCCAGATTGCATTCCAAAAAATGAGCCGCGTGTTTCAGGCGGGATGATCTTCGAAACCATGGACGTCCATGCATTGGCTGTGAAGCCACCGCCGAGTCCCTGCCAGATTAGGAAGAGGAATGTAGCTATAAGGCCTGCTTGCAAACCGATGAAGGGGAGGAGCAGCGCAACAATTGCAAAGCCCAAGAACGGAACACGCTCGTGAATGGTGGTCATGATGACTGTGCGTTTGTATCGACGCAAGCGTGAGACGCTGCTCGCAGTGAATAGCTGCGGTAGTTGCCAGCCGACGGAGTGAATAGCGGGGACGAGGCCGATCAGCAGGGCAGAGCTTGTCATGGATGCGACGAAGAGCGGGAGAATGGTGCCGAAGGATGCAAAGCCAAGTGCTACGCCAAAGAGGCTGCCATCTATGAGGCCAACGGTGAGGTTGTACTTCAGATTTTTTTTGTTTTCTTTTTCCAAATTTGTGAGCATGGAGTGGATTGTAATCTATCCGTAGTCCATTCAAATTGCGCGGATTTTTTCCTTGACAGATTTCCCGTTTTGACTAAAATAAAAACGAACGTTCGTTCATTTATATGGAGAATGTATGACAGAAGAGACGCAGACCAAAGGCGAACGAACCCGCCTACAGATCGAAGACGCAGCCATTGAGCTGTTCATGGAAAATGGATATCATGCCACTTCCATGCGCCAAATTGCAGAACATTCTGGGCTTGCGCTTGGTGGTATCTACAACCATTTCAAAAGCAAAGAGGAGATTTTTGAAGCCATCGTTGTAGATAAGCATCCATATAAAAGGATATTGCCCATTCTCCTTGAAACAGAGGGAGATACGATAGAGGAGTTCTTAAGTAATGCGTCACACATTGTCATTAAGGAATTGACCTCACAGCCATATTACGTCAAGTTGATGCTGATCGAGATCGTGGAGTTCAATGGGATGCATGGCGCAGCATTACTCAAGGAAATTGTGCCGAAGGTCCTGCCAATTTTTGAGAAGCTTGTAAAAACGAGAAAGAGTTTGCGTGTGACCCAGCCTGCAATCTTGATGCGCTCATTTATTGGAATGGTTCTTTCTTATATTCTTACAGACATGATCATTGCAAATTCCATTCTCACTAAATTTATGCCCAAAAATGCATTGGATGCTTATATCGATATTTATATGCATGGGATCGTAAAGGAGACCGTATGAGGTCAAGACTATTTTCAATTATCCGTAAGGAGTTCATTCAAATTCTACGTGACCCGCGCACACTGGTGCTCATTATTCTGATGCCCATTATGCAATTGTTCCTGCTCGGGTACGCAGCCACGACGGATGTCAAGAATATTTCCATGGCTGTGTGGGATCAAAGCCACTCCACCCAGTCTCGCGCATTGCTGGATGCCTTCCGTGTGGCGAATTATTTCAGCATTGATTACGCCATCGGCTCAGAAGACGAGTACCGAACCTTGATCGAGTCTGGCAAGATCCGCGCGGCACTTATCATCCCCCCTGATTATGAGGTCCGCTTGTCGGAAGGCAAGGCACAAGTCTCTCTCGTGTTGGATGGTTCCGACGCCACAGTGGGTGGCACCGCACTTTCCGTTGCAAAGTTGATCGGTCAATCGTATGCGACCAAGATCCTTACTGAACAATCTGCACTGACGGGCAGGCAATCAACCTTTACCCCGCCGTTGGAAGTCCGTACGCAGGTTTGGTACAACCCCGACCTTATCGCAGCGTATTTCAACGTCCCTGGCGTGATCGGAATGATTCTGTATTTCATCACCGCTTTGCTTACTGCCTCTGCTATTGTGCGCGAACGCGAACGCGGCACCATTGAACAGCTCATCGTTACCCCTATTCGCTCATGGGAATTGGTAGTTGGCAAGATTTTGCCCTATGCCATTCTTGCATTCATTGACACGCTGGAAATCCTGGTCATTGGGCATTGGTGGTTCAAAGTCCCAGTGCGCGGTGACCTCGGTTTGGTCTTCGCACTTTCAGGTTTATTCGTTATTTCCAGCCTTGGAATTGGATTGTTCGCTTCCACAATAGCTAATACACAGCAGGAAGCCTTCATTACAGTTATGGTTACCATGCTGCCAACCATATTCCTTTCAGGCTTTTTCTTCCCCATTGCAGCAATGCCGAAGTTCCTTCAATATGTTTCGGCTGTTATCCCACTCAGATACTTTCTCGTGATTATTCGTTCATTGTTGCTTAAAGGGGTTGGTATAGCAGCTTTGAAGAATGAGATCATTGCTCTGACCATTTTTGCCATTGTTATCATGGGCGCCGCCGCCCTGAGATTTAAGAAACGTCTTGATTAATACCTTCATAAAAATTACTTCCCAATAAGGAGTCTCTCATGCAACCTAAACTTCCCCCTCTTCCAGTTCGTATCGTGGTGGCGATCCTTGTCATCAGCGCCCTAGCCTATTTCGGCTTCAAATCCCTCGCCAAAAATGAAGACAACACATTGTCTGCCTCAGGCACTATTGAAGCTGCTATTGTGAACGTCTCGCCTGAGATGTCAGGCAAAGTGACAGAAGTCAACGCTAACGAAGGCAACCTCGTAACCAAAGACGTACCGCTTCTTAAGCTAGACCCAAGCTTGCTCACTGCCCAACAAGCAGTTGCCTCCGCCGCAGTGGATTCTGCCAACGCCGCCCTAGCATCTGCCCAGACCAAATATGACCAGACACTTGATGCCGCTCTTGCTGCTCAAGCTACACAACGCTCCAAAGATTGGCAGGCTTCTGTTCCCAGTGAATTTGACCAGCCCAACTGGTTCATTGAACAGGCTGACCAAATTGCAGCCGCCCAAGTTGAATTGGATGCCGCCCAAGCTGCCATTGACGAAGCAAACACCAAACTTGATAAAGTCATCGTTCGTTTGGATGTCACTGATTATGTTAATGCTGAAAAACGACTTGCCGAAGCCCGCGCCGCGTTTGTTATTGCCGATCAGGTCAAGACTCAAGCCAGCGATGCTACAAGCAACAGTGGGTTGCTTGATGCCGCGCAGGATTATTACGACGATGCTGTCATTGAACTTGATGATGCCGAAAAAGAATATAACGATCTGCTCGATACAGAAGCCGTCACAGACGTCAATTATGCCCGTGGACAAGTCCTCGTAGCTCAACAACGTTATGATGCGGCCTATGCCCGCCTCCTCTCCTTGCAGACTGGTGCTGATTCTCCAACAGTAATTGCTTCTGCCAAGTCATTGGATCAGGCGAAGTCCGCTCTGTCGCAAGCAGAAGCAAGCCTCGCCTTGATCGAAGCGCAGATCGCCAAACTGACAGTCAACGCCCCGATAGATGGTGTCATCCTTAACCGCAATGTGGAACCTGGTGAATTCGTTCAACCTGGCGCCGTTGCTATGACCATGGCTGATCTCTCTAACCTTACTATTACCGTTTACATTCCTGAAGATCGCTATGGCCTTATTTCTCTCGGGCAGGCTGCCGAAGTTAAAGTGGATTCCTTCCCTGACATGACCTTCACCGCTACCGTCGTCCACATTGCAGACCAAGCCGAATTTACCCCACGCAATGTTCAAACCGTGGAAGGTCGCAGTGCCACTTTGTACGCTATCAAATTAAACGTGCAAGATCCAGAAGGTAAGTTGAAAATTGGCATGCCCGCGGATGTGGTGTTCAAGTAGCATTCAGCGGTTAGCAATTAGCTTTTAGCAATTAGTAATTAGCAGTGGCAGATATTGCGACCACTGAGTCAAAGGTAGACTTTTTATGACCGATTATTTGGTTCAAGCCGATGGATTAGTAAAACATTTTGGCAATACCCACGCAGTGGATGGTGTTTCCTTACAAATTCCTGTGGGCGAGATTTATGGACTCGTCGGTTCTGATGGGGCAGGGAAGACGACCACCATGCGTTTGCTTGTAGGCGCACTTTTGCCAGATGCTGGTGTGATCAACATCTGCGGATATAACGTGGCTAAGCAAACTGAACAAGCGCGCTCTACCGTGGGATATCTTTCCCAGCGTTTTTCCATGTACGAGGATTTGACCGTATTGGAAAACATCCGCTTTTTTGCTGAAGTGCGTGGACTTTCTCCCACCGAATGGCGTCCCCGCTCCATGGAAATCCTCGAGTTTGTCGGACTCGATAAATTTAAAGACCGCCGCGCTGGGCAACTTTCTGGCGGCATGAAGCAAAAGCTTGGCCTTGCTTCCGCACTTGTCACCCGCCCGCGTCTGCTTTTATTGGATGAACCCACTACAGGTGTAGACCCCGTCACACGGCAGGATTTTTGGCAGCTCGTTATTAAGCTGGTGGGTGGTAGTGAAGGCGATGGCGTATCTGTCATCATCTCCACACCGTATATGGATGAAGCCTCACGCTGTCACCGCGTTGGATTTATGAAGAATGGAAAGATCATCGCCGAAGATACACCATCCATATTGCGCTCGCGCCTTAACGGACGTGTTCTTGAATTGCGCGGTTCACCGATAAACCTTCTTCGTCATGTTGCTCATCAAGACGTAGATGTCGAAGATGTACAGGCGTTTGGTGATCGATTGCATATCCGTGTCCGCGATGATAGCGCCCAGCATGTTCTACGCAGGTTACAAACCGAAATCGCAAGCGTGGGAGGAAATGTGGCTGAACTTCGCATTGTGCCGCCCGCTCTTGAAGATGTATTTATTGCCTTATCTGAAGATAAGGCAGAGCCAATTGTTTCTTAATTAAAAGGAGTAAGCCATGATCAATCTCGATTTGGGAGTTTTAGTTGACCGCCCCATGAAAGATGTCTTTGCCTTCGTTTCCAACCCGAACAACATGTCTCAATGGAATTCTGCCATTGTTAGCTTGCAACAAGCAACACCTGGCACAGTAGCTGTTGGCACCAAATTCAAAACCGTAGGCGAAATGATGGGGCGCCGCATTGAAGGCGAAATGCAGATCACAGCCCTCGAACCCGATACCAAATGTGGCTTTCAAGTGAATGCAGGTCCTATGCAGGTCGACCTCACCCTTTCGTTCAAAACTGTTGGCACAGGCACCAAGATCAGCCTCAATGCACAAGGTAACCCTGGCGGAATTTTCAAACTTGCAGAAGGCGTAATGGCTGGCCAAGTGAAAACTATGATGGAAGGAAATCTGGCTCGCCTGAAATCCGTTCTGGAAAAAGGAGCGTAAATGTCGCTGCCAGTAATTTACGTTGAAAATCTAACACGGCGCTTCGGTGATTTTGTTGCGGTGGACCACATTAACTTTGAAGTGAACGCAGGGGAAGTGGTTGGGTATCTCGGCCCTAATGGTTCTGGGAAAACCACCACCATTCGCATGTTGTTGGGGTTGCTTGCTCCCAGCGAAGGTGAAGCGACAGTCCTCGGCTACGATGTGCATCGCCAGAGCGAAGAAGTCCGCGCACGTGTTGGATACATGTCTCAAAAGTTCGCAATTTATGATGACTTAACCACGCTCGAGAATTTGACTTTCTACGGCGGCGTGTATGGTATTACCGACAAAGCACGCATCTTACATACCCTTGAGTTGGTCGGTCTTAATGGACATGAACATACGCTGACAAGAGATCTCTCCACAGGTTGGCGGCAGAGACTTTCACTTGGCATTGCCCTTGTTCACAAACCAAAATTATTATTCCTTGATGAACCCACCTCAGGCGTGGACCCAACCGCCCGCCGTGCCTTTTGGGATCTGATCTACGAACTTGCAGAAGGCGGCGTGACTATTCTCGTCACCACCCATTACATGGACGAAGCCGAATATTGTGAGCGAGTCGGCGTCATGCGCGATGGCAAACTCCTTGCCATGGATACGCCAACGAATCTAAAACGCTCCGTCATCACTGGGGATGTGTGGGAAGTATTCGCCCATCCTCTCGAAAAAGGATTGGACCTCCTGCACGAGATGGAAGGAGTCGAACGTGTCGGGTTGGCGGGTGACCATTTACGAGTCATTAGCCAAAAGGTAAAGAAAGAGGCGATGCAAAGCCTCTTAAAGAAGAACAATATTCAGGTTGAAAAAATAGAGAGGGGAGAGCCGACTCTGGAAGATGTCTTCCTGGCATTGGCTCGTTAAAGTGTTAAAACGTTTACAGGTTTGAACGTTGCAATGTTCAAACCTGTAATCATGAAAACTTATATTTATTGCTCGGGGGTTACGATTGCCATGATGATATATGCGATCACCAAAGCGCCGTGGAAGGCAAAGAAACCAAGTACGAATAACAGGCGGATGACAGTGGGGTCGATGTTGAGATAATCTCCAAGGCCTGCACATACGCCCGCGATCATGCGGTTGGACTTGCTTCGGGTGAGGGTTTTTACGTCGTTCATTTTTGCTCCTTTCGTTTTGTCTACTTGTCTTACGCAGCAAAACGAAAAGAGTTGCAGTTATTTATGTTTTCTTCCCTCAAAATAATTGGCCGCAGCAGCATAAAGCAAAAAGACTCCGAGCATAATAAATATTACAGCCTGCAAGCCGAGCCATTTCAATTGCCACAAACCAAAACCTGCAAATACCGCCCCTACCAGCCCATAGAAAATTGCATTACGCATGTAGCCTGAAGATACCCGTTTGGACTGGAACAAATTGCGCGCGGCAAGCTGTTCGATTTGATGGACTTCATCTTCATGGCGGCTTTTGCACGCGATGACATCGTCTACAACAGCGGCACATTCAGAGCACAATCCGCGCTGACAATATTTGCATACGCCAACAGCAGGGGCAGTGGGGTGGTAGAAGCAGTTCATATATTCACCTTTAAACTTGTTTACCTGTTTACCTGTGTACTTTTCACTTTTTACTTCTTCACAACGGGATGTCTCAACACTGTCTTCATTTTATCAGGCGCAGCCTTGCGCGGGTCACTTAGGTAGATTTCATGATGTTTCCCGCCCCTTGGCCCAACATTGTCTTCTAATCCATTCTCAGCCATGAACTCTTTCATGCGGTCAATCGTGGCGGGTTCGGTGGCGTATGGGCCGATGTGCATTGTCTGCACGCATAAGCCTTCCTCAAAGTGAGCGAGACTTGCTTTCGTGAGCATTTCGCTATCGCCCTTCTTCTTGCGGGCTTGTTCGCGCGCCTCCTCGAAAATCTCTTTCGTGATGACATCGGGTTGCATGATCATCAATGTGTAGAACCAGTTATCTTTCACGGTAATATCAAAGAAGCCATCTTCCACCCACCAAAGTCCCTCCAATGCCATAACAGGGTAATCAATAGCATTCGTCTTACGCTTTTTGAGCATGAACTTGAGCGTGTAGGAAAGTCCGTATAAAGCTTGTGTGGCTTCAGCAAACGTAGGTGATTTGCCTGGCTCAGAGCCTTTTTCAATCGCGCCATCGATCATGGCAAATTGAAGTTTGGGAACTTGCACGGTCTCGATCTTCTTTGCAGAAGGTTGATACAGGGATTTATATTGTTTTTTCAGGTCAAGAATTTTCATAAGAGCCTCCCACTACATGCTAGCACGCACGTTCTATTTTTACAAGTGAGTTTTATCCATCTCCCTTGTGGATGACATCTCTGCCATATTTTTCTTGAAGTTGGTCCACGATCTCTTGCAATTTGCGAGACTTTTCGCTTCCTGCGTCCCACAAGCTGAGCTGCCGTACTGGAGCACCAATTCCGCTGACGCCTACTCCGATTAACCTGACGGCTTGATTCGGCTTACGGACAGCGTGCAGCAGCTTGATCGCTGCTTTGTAAATTTCATCTTCATTATCAGTAGCGGTTGGCAAGGTGAGTTGTCTTGAGAGAGTTGTGAAATCGGGCCAGCGGATTTTTATTTTGACAGTTTTGCCAGCCAGGTCATTTTTGCGTAATTGGCGTGCCACATCTTTGGATTGTTCGCGCAAGGTCTTTTCAAGAGTCTTGTCATCACGTATGTCTACGTTATAAGTAGTTTCCTGACTGACCGATTTCGTCTCTGATTCGGTGCTGACGGGACGATTATCAATGCCTTGCGCGTGGCGCCATAGGTCACGCCCGTTTTCGCCAAAGAGATTGACAAGTTCTTTTTCAGGCCAGTTTGCAATATCACCAATGGTATGAATACCTAGTTCTGTTAATCTAGCGGATGTTTTTGGCCCAACACCCCAGAGCATATCTGCAGGAAGAGGAGCGAGGAACTTGGCTTCTTCTCCTGCGGGGACAGCGGTTAATCCAAATGGCGGTTCGTTCTTATTCTTGCTTGATTTTTTCCCGACCTCGGTGGCGATCTTTGCAACGAGTTTATTGGATGCGATTCCGATAGAGCTGGGTAACTGCAATTCGTTTTTGATACCAGTTTGCAGGTCCAGTGCGAGGCGGGCGGGGGAGAGGCGAATGTCTGAGATGTCGAGAAAGGCTTCATCGATGGAGATTTGTTCCACTAAGGGAGTAATGTCCCGCAGCCTGCCCATTACTTTTTCGGAATATTCTCCATAAAGTCTATGCCGCCCTGGGACAATGATAAGCTGCCTACACAATTGCAGCGCACGAGACATTGGCATGGCGCTACGCACACCCATTGCACGCGCTGCATACGAACACGAAGCGACTACACCGCGTTCATTTGGTTTTCCACCAACGGCAAACGGCTTGCCGCGCAACGCGGGATTTTGCGTCTCTTCGACTGAGCAATAGAACGCATCAAGATCTAGATGAAGAATAGTGCGCGGCATGTCTGTAATTATAGTGCAATGCTTTTATGATTCGATTTCATGTGTAATAGAATGAGATGGGCGGTGAGTTTAACGGTATTGACCATGCAAAAGCCTGTTTTTTAGCAGACGGTATGTAAAAATTGCCCAGAGACTGCTATGAAATGGCCCTTTTCTCTTATTGAACATTTGTTAAAGAAAAGTTATACTAGGGATGGCGTATAGTCAAAAGGAACTTTTTTAGACTTTACAACGTTATTATTTAGTATTAAGTTGATGGAGGAAGAAATGAAATTCGTCACTAAATTTGGAACCGCCCTACTCTTAATCGCCTTGATGGTGTCCATTGTCCCTGCGGCTGGCGCACAGCCTGCGAAAGCTGCAACTTGCTATTGGGCACAATTCATCGCCGATGTAACTGTACCTGATGGCACGAGTTTTGCTGCCAATACCGCCTTTAAGAAGACATGGCGTTTGAAGAATATTGGCACATGCGCATGGAACAACACCGATGTTTCGCTGATCTTTGATAGCGGCGAAAAAATGGGTGCACCCACTTCGGTTGCCTTGCCGACAACTGTTGCGCCCGGCCAAACCGTGGATATCACTGTTGATATGACCGCACCAAGCGCTGCTGGCCATTACTTTGGCTATTACAAATTCAAGAGCAACGCTGGTGGAGTGTTCGGCATTGGCACAACTGCGAACAAAGCTTTCTGGGTTGAGATCAATGTCAACGGGTCTTCTGGTACAGGCTATGACTTTACTACGAACGCTTCTTCTGCAACATGGTCTAGTGGCGCAGGCGCTTTGACCTTCCCCGGCACTGATGGCAATGCAAGCGGCTTCGCAATTAAATTAGACAAGCCCAAACTGGAAAGCGGAATTGAATCTGCTCAGGCTGGTTTGCTGCTTGCCCCCAATAATGTAAACAATGGATATGTTCAAG
Source organism: Anaerolineales bacterium (assembly GCA_046328875.1). GTDB lineage: Bacteria > Chloroflexota > Anaerolineae > Anaerolineales > Villigracilaceae > Villigracilis. The sequence goes on from JAXLVS010000001.1 coordinate 774,182, forward strand.
GTATTTATCCTGCATTTACCGTGCAGAGTGGTGACCGCTTCCAGGCGACCATTGGTTGTGAATCTGCTGCCACCACTTGTTATGTTGCCTATCGTCTCGATTATCAGATCGGCAATGACGCGGTAAAAACCTTCTGGACCTTCCGCGAAAAATATGAAGGGCTGACATATAACGTCAACCTGAACTTGAGTTCGTTGGCTGGTCAGAATGTGAAGTTCATTCTTGTCACTTCTGCGTATGGCTCTCCAGTAGGTGACCGTTCATTGTGGGTCAACCCTATCATCTCTCGCGTTGGCGGCACTACACCTCCAACCATCACACCGACTGTGACCGGGACACCTCCGACCCCAACTTCCACATCTTCAGCTACATCTACCCCCAATGCTTGTGACCGCGCTCAGTTCGTTGCAGATGTAACCGTACCCGATGGCACCTCCTTCGCTCCTGGTATTGGTTTCACCAAGACTTGGCGCTTGAAGAACATTGGCACTTGCACATGGACGAATTACAGCCTGATGTTTGACTCTGGCGAAAAGATGAGCGGACCTGACTCCGCGCTCATCCCCACCACTGTGGCGCCCGGACAAACTGTAGATATCACCGTTCAGTTAACTTCACCAACCACCGCTGGCACCTACCGCGGATATTGGAAGCTCAAGAGCAACACGAGCGTTCCGTTCGGCATTGGCTCTGCAGGCACGAAATCATTCTGGGTTGAGATCAAAGTCTCTGGCACAGGCACTGTTCCAGGCACGATCACCAGAACACCTACAGCTGGTACTCCGAGCACACCTGTTACACCTGCCACTCCGATCGCTGGCACAAGCTATGACTTTGTTGCCAACGTTTGTGCAGCAACTTGGTACAGCGGCGCTGGCCAGCTCCCATGCCCAGGCACAGATGGTGATGCGAAGGGCTTTGTGTTGATTACAAATCCATCCAAGATGGAGAACGGCACCAATGACAGCCGCCCTGGCTTGATCACCTTTCCGCAGAATTTGAACAACGGCTACATCCAAGGCATTTATCCGAGCTACAAAGTGAAGGCTGGTGACAAATTCCGCACCATCGTGAACTGTGAAAATGGCGCCACTTCCTGCTACGTGGTCTTCCGCTTGGATTACTCCGCCGCTGGCAGCTCCTCCATTCAAACCTTCTGGGCGTTCGTTGAAAAATACGAAGGCGGCGTGTACACTGCTGATATTGACCTCAGTTCATTGGCTGGTCAGGATGTGAAATTCATTCTCAGCGTGCTTTCTGCTGGTTCCGCCACAGGCGACCGTGCTCTCTGGGTTGCGCCCATCATCTATAATGCCTCGTCGGTTCCTGCTCCGTCAGCCACGCCGACAGTAACCACCGCGCCTTCTTCACCGACGCCGACCACAACATTTAGCCCGACTCCAACCCCAACGTCAACTTCAACTTCAACACCGACGGCAACAGCTACCCCGTAATTTGCCCGAATCACAAAGTTCCCGTTGTCGAAAGACAGCGGGAACTTTTACATTAAGCAGTCGTCCAGTTTTATAAGGAGAATTTATGAAGCGACTATTAACCCTTGCTCTGATATTTCTAACAGCTTGTTCCTCAACTCCAACACCCGCTTCTTTCTTTAACCTGACACCTGTTCCTGCGAACCTGAACCTTCTCTCTACTTCCGAGCAGATTCAACGTGCCATGTTGGAAAATGCACCACGCTGGAATACTCTTCAAATGGATGGGACGGTTATTTGGTATATGCCCGATGGATCTGCTCAATCGGCACAGGAAAAAGTATTACTGGATCCGTTGAACAGTAAATTTAAAGTGGAACTGAACGGTGTGACGAATAACCCCAATCACATCATCAAAATTAGCGACGGTGTGAATGTATATGACGTCAATGTTGTGACGAATCAAGTCCAAACGTTTTCGTATCCTGATTCTGCCCGCGTTGGACAATATGTCCCTGCGCTTGTGGAAGGGGAGTCTCATCCCAACCCCATTTGGGGACAGATTGGCACGCCACTTTCCAACCTTGCTTTTGCATCTGATTACTCACAAGCCAATGGGACATTCTCTCCCATCAACATGGAAAGCCTTGCAGGGCGTGAGACTCTGGTTGTCAATTGGATATATGCTGGCACTTCTTCGCCTACGCTTAAGTTATGGCTTGATACCAAGCTGGGAATTATTTTGAAATTACAACAATTTGCAAAAGATGGAAGCGGCAAGTTGGAGATGGAAAGCGCGGTCAGCAGTATTAATATCAACCCAGCTTTTGACGGCTCCATGTTTACATTGCCGCCAGAATATCAGGCGTTTGTTTCTGCGCCAGCGCCTCAAGTGGACACAACCCCGTTCGTAACAGAAGTCAGCTCACAGGTCGGGGAAGAGGCGGGCGAGTTATATTTCTTCTATCAACCACGCCAGCATGGCGATTCCATTAAACTGGTTAAAGTTTCGGGCAAGTGTATTGTAGACCCAGTTAATTGCCCGCCGTTGGAAGAGATTCCTGTTCCGTTCCCATTTAGCTTTACCCTCAGCGCGTTGAGTTGGTCGCCTGATGGAAAGTTTGCAGCATTCTCGTACTCAGATCAGCCGAATGGTACGCCTACAAAATTATGGCTTTTCGATGCCACTGCAAAGACATGGACATCGCTGGCACAGTTCCCGTATATTGACGCACCTTTCTGGTCCCCTGATGGTTCATGGATCGCGTTTCGTACGCAAGATGGTACGGGTGGTGAAGATGTGTATGTGGTGCACCCGAATGGCTCGGAGTTGAAAAGTGTTTCCACGGCTTTGCCAGCGGATGGACGACCTTATATTATGGACGGCTGGTATTCGGAAAGTATCATTATGCGTTCCGCGTTGCTCGGAAGTTCTGGCAATATCTACCTCGTCCGTGCGGTGGATGGACAGGCGCGTCCAATGTTCGAAACGATTTTGACGAAAGCTCAATTTATAACTTCACCTGATGCGAGCTCTCTTGCGTATGATGACTTGGATATGAATACGCAAACCCATTCGTTGAAAGTGATGGCGCCTGATGGCTCCAATGCTGTAACGGTTGCAACCTTTACTGGCGGTTCCATTTACCCGATGGTATGGTCGCCCGATAGCAGCTTGATCGCATTCAATTACTACAGTAGCTTTGCCAATGGTGATCCTTCGGCGGAAGTATATATTGTGACGCGCACAGGACAAAATCAATCGCTGGTTTATAAAGGTGCCACAGTTGGACGATTATTCTTTTCACCCAATGGAAAATATTTATTGGTGGAAGAGACGACTTCCATTTCAGGTGGTCATTTGTTCCTGATCAACCTTGCCACATTGGAACAGAAAATTTTGCAGGCGCCGGGCCTTTCAACTGATTTTGATTGGTATGCGCCTTCGTGGCGGCCATAAGAATAAAACAAATTACTCTTCAAAGTACCGCAGCATATATGCTGCGGTACTTTCATTTCTGGAAAGCACGCCCTATGGGAAATATGTATAATGTTTTTAAAACCACGGGAGCGTTCAATGGCAATCGTTATCATCATTTTGGGCGTTATTATTTTATTGATTCTGCTTTGGTTTTTGTTCGTAGAACTTTCTGGTAAACAACGTGACGATGAGGTGGATGGCGCTATTGAGACACTCGATGTTGAACAGGGGAGTGAGAAGACGAATATTTTTTCATCTGCTTGGGTTGAAAATTTCATTCAATGGGCGGGACCACGCCTTCCTGTGAATGCAGAACGAATAGGGTTTACTGTCCTTTGGAGTGTTTTTCTGCTATCACTATTCGACCATCTCATGCATCGCTCCGGCATGACAGGCACGTTGATCTATTTTCTTACAATACTTCCTCATGAAGCAGGGCATTTCATTTGCTCCCCCTTTGGCTGGTTCCTTTCCATTGCGGGCGGTTCGATCTGGCAGATTTTACTTTTTGTGATCTTCGGTTTTATTGTTCTGTTTCGAAAGCGCAGGAATGAGGCATTGGGATGGTGGGCTGTTGCGGGACATAGCTTGATCAGCCTTTCCATCTACATTGGGGATGCAAGCTCTCGCAGTTTGCCTCTTATTCCCATCCCTGACCCTGCTCGGCACGACTGGGGCAACATGCTCGAATTTTTAGGCTTACTGAAATACGATTGGTTGTTCGCCCTGCTTGCCGTTGTTCTTGGCGGTGCAGTTGTGTTATCGGCAAGTGCTGCGGGGTTATTTTTCACTTGGTATCAGCCAGCCAAGTTATTGAAGTGAGCGATTTCAAATATTTCCTAACAGGTTTTTAAAAAGATGACGGTACATTTTAAAAAATGTACCGTCATCTTTTATAAAGCACTACGACAAGTTCTCAGTTCTTAATGAATAGACTTTCAACAACCTTTTTCTTCCTGCGTAAAAAAAACTAGCTATTCGATCTTCTTCGCCAAGAGCGTATCCACCATTAACCCGATCAATAGCCCAAGAGCAGTGAAAAAGACCTTGTACGCAAGGACTCGGTTGGGGAAGTTCCAGGTTTTTTGCCAGATCCATAACGTATTGTCATCTGTCAGAGCGAGTGAGACCCTCCAGGGATTCGCAATCGTATTAGTGGAACTGCCTTGCGGAGCCTTTGCAAAAATTGTGGAGGTAACGCAAGACTTGATCTTGCGGAATAAGGGATAAATGAAATAGTCGCTCTCGCATTTGTTATCACTGGCTACATATTTATCACTTGGCACAAGGTCAGGGACTTCATTATCTTCCTGCCAGCAGCCTTCCGTCCCCTGACATGGGTAGAGAACATGGTATGTCGTATTGTCCGTTGTGGTTACCCAGAACTCATTGCCATAGGGCTGTAGATTAATGATCTTTTCTACAGGATAAGGAAAATAATCGATCGGCTTCCAAAAAGTGCCACCGCCTGCAAACCAGAAACTGGTCAGCAGAAAGCCGATCAATGGGCCGAAGATTGCGCAGCTTAAGAGGGTTATAAGTCTTTTTGAGGAATTCATAAGGCAAATATTTTATCTTAAAACCCCTGTCTCAAATATATATGACCTCACCAGCTAAAAGGCGGAAAATAGTTTTGTTTAACGTCAATAATGGATAAGAAATTCTTTCAAAAATTAACCACAGATGAACACAGATTTGGAAAGGGCTCTTATCAAAAGCCATCCTCCATCCCTTTTATCCGTGTTTATCTGTGGTTCAAAAAACTATCCATTATTCACGTTTGTTTACGGCTCAAGCGGGGATAGTACTATTGGGCCTATTTTCTCAAAAAAAGTTATGCTAGGATTTTAGTACACAGCCAAATGTGTTGTGTACGGTTCTACTCAAACTTTACCAATAAGGAGAAAATTATGAGTATCTTGATTTGGATCATAAGCGGAATTGTGGCAGGGTGGCTGGCAGGTGTGATCGTAAAAGGAGCAGGCTTTGGCTTGCTCGGTGACTTGCTCGTCGGGCTGATCGGTGGCCTGATCGGCGGCTGGCTGGCAGGCGTATTAGGATTACAAGCCAGCAGTTGGCTCGGACAGATACTGGTGGCTGCATTGGGAGGCGTTGTATTCGTCCTGATCCTTAGGGCGATTCGGCGCATCTAGTTTCTAAAAAGAGGCTGGCAGTTTTAAAACTGCCAGCCTCTTTTGTTTAAGGACTAATTTTCACTGCAAGTTCACTCACTTGAATGCTCCCGTTGATACTTGATCCTCGGGTTAAAACAAAAACCGTAGTTTAATTTCACCTGCGTTTTTTTTATCTCTCCTCTAATGTTTCCTTCTTCTGCCTCCCGAAAAACCTAAAAGAACAAACACGATTGCCACTCCAAGCAGGAAACCAAGATTGTAAAGTGACCCAGTGTTGAAGACATCGTACATCTGTATTTCAGGGCTAAAAAACGAGATGAACAGCGTCAATGGTGAAATGAGCCCGTGCCAAAGCCCTGTAAAAAGCCCGGAGACTACCCTGCCTTCGGCTGACTTATTAAGCTCAGGGTTGGGACCTGGGAGAGTAAACTGTATCTGAGCATCCGATTTACCAAGTTCTGTCTTCGGATTCTTCGTGCTGGTGGTGCAGGCCGTAAGTGTAACCAGTAATAGCGCCAATACAATAAAAACAAATTTTTTCTTCATCTCTTTACCTCTTAAGCCGTTCAATTTGATGGAACTATTATTATCCAGTCAAATCATACAACGGACTTTAATTAGCTGCATCCATCGGCTGGGGAGATTTTTTATCCACCACTTGGGGGATGAAATATATGGCTTATGGCCCAGAGTGTATTTCTTTGCTTTGGGGGAGAGCTGTTCTATGCCATTCTTGCGCGGACTTTACTCATGCCATAAAAGAGACAGTCACCTTAATGGTGACTGTCTCTTGGTTACAATTTGGGTGGGTGCGAGAGTGATGGGGCAGTTTTAAAATCCTTCCGCCACGTACTCGCCCCACACATCCCTCAGTGTATTGCAGATCTCGCCAAGCGTGATGTCATTTTCGACGCACTCAATGAACAACGGCATCAAATTGTCTGTGCCTTTGGCCGCGTCCACCAATTTACCGAGCAGTTCGTCCACTCGTTCCTTGTTTCTTGTCTCTCGCAGTGCTTTCAACTTTGTCTTCTGCGCCGCCTCGATGGCAGGGTCAACGCTTAGGCGTTCGAGGGTCATTTCTTCCTTCACCTGGAATTGATTGACGCCCACCACGATCTGCTCTTTGCGTTCGATCTCCTGCTGTGCGGCGTAGGCGGCATTTTGAATTTCGTTTTGCATGTAGCCGCGTTCAATGGATTGCAGCGCGCCGCCCATCTCGTCGATCTTGGCGATGTAGTCGAGCGCGCCTTTTTCGATCTCGTCGGTCAGGTGTTCGATCAGATACGAACCCGCTAGCGGATCAATCGAGTCCGCGACGCCTGATTCGTAGGCGATGATCTGCTGAGTACGCAGCGCCACGCGGACAGATTTCTCAGTGGGCAGCCATAACGCTTCGTCCATTGAGTTTGTATGCAGGCTTTGTGTCCCACCGAGGACGGCGGACAGCGCTTGAAGTGTGACACGCACCACGTTATTTTCAGGCTGCTGCGCAGTGAGCGTAGAGCCTGCGGTCTGTGTGTGGAAACGCAATTGCCAACTGGACGGTTTCTTGGCCTTGAAGCGTTCGCGCATGATCCTTGCCCACATTCGGCGCGCGGCGCGGAACTTGGCAACTTCTTCAAGCAAGTTATTGTGCGCATTGAAAAAGAACGAAAGCTGACCCGCGAAGGAATCGATATCGAGTCCCGCTTTAAGAGCGGCTTCCACATACGCGATCCCATTTGCCAGCGTGAAGGCTACTTCCTGCACAGATGTGGAACCAGCCTCGCGGATGTGATAGCCTGAGATCGAGATTGTGTTCCAATACGGAACTTCTTTTGCACAGAATGAAAAGATGTCAGTGATGAGCCGCATGGATGGAGCAGGGGGGAAGATGTACGTCCCACGTGCCACGTATTCTTTGAGAATGTCATTCTGGATGGTGCCGCGCAGTTGGTGTATGTCCGCGCCTTGGCGCTTCGCCACCGCAATGTACATCGCCAGCAAAACGCCCGCAGGCGCGTTGATGGTCATCGATGTCGAAACCTTATCGAGCGGAATCTGATCGTACAACTGCATCATGTCGTGGATGGATGAAATGGACACGCCCACCTTTCCGACCTCTCCCTGCGCGATCGGATCATCCGCATCATACCCAATTTGAGTGGGGAGGTCGAAAGCGACACTCAGCCCCGTTTGGCCTTGTGCGAGCAAATAGCGATAGCGCTTGTTAGATTCTTCCGCTGTGGAGAAGCCCGCATACTGGCGCATGGTCCAAAAGCGCGAACGATACATTGTCGGCTGCACGCCACGGGTGTAGGGATATTCTCCGGGGAAGCCTAATTTCTCTTCGTAAGCAGAATCAGCTTCGGGCGGGAGAGAGAGGCGCGGCACTTCGATCCCTGAGGAATATTCAAAGCGTTCCTTCCGCTCTTTGAATTTATCCAAAGACTTCTTGAGCGTATTTTCATGCCACTTTTTGTATTGTTCGTTGATAGACATAGCATTCACCTTGATGAATTGAGTTTTTCTTTGCGGGTCTATTTTCTTTCTGCAAGTATACCGTTTTCATTTGCCAGTATAGGAGAAATGGACGCTTAATTATTAACGTAATTTATCACCAGTTTGAAATGAAAATAGATATAATCTGCCGAATTAGTACACATCTTTCATTTGAAGGTTTGGGCATGGGAAAAATAATCCACAAAAGAATCACACTTGTATTGATCGTCTTCTTGCTTGTTTCTGCATGTGCACCACAAGGCGGGTCTGAAACTCCAACGCCGGTAGGTGGTACTCCTGTCGGTGCAACGGCTGTCGGGGCAACCCCAATCGGAGCTACTGCTGTAGGTGCTACTGCTGTCGGCGCAACACCTGTTGGAGCAACCGCCGTAGGCCCGACCTCTGTGGGACCAACACCGGTCGCATCAGGGTTTACGAATGTAAATTCATCGTTTGCCCAATTATCTGATGGCTCCACTGTTATTCAATTCAAAGGCGGTGACGTGAAAAATGCGGACGGGTCCACGACCACCCTTGACCCGTTCTGGATCAGTTCATCTCCCATCACCAATCAACAATATGAATTGTGCGTGGCGGCTGGCATCTGCACACCTCCTGATGGCAAAGACAACCCTGGGTTCCTGGTTTCTGCGGGAGATGTTTTTCCCGTCACAGGCGTAACCTCGCAACAGGCTCAGGCGTATTGCACATGGCAGGGAGGCAGCCTTCCTACTTCCGCACAGTCGAAGCAAGCGGATGAAGGGACGCTTCAATTCCTGGAATTTTTGTTTGCTGTTCATACGGAAGGATTTACCTATCTGCCACTAGGTTCGGGCAATGAGCATGAAGCAACCGCTTGTGATTTTATGCCCGCTGGTACTGCAGGCTGCTCGGAGTCTCAAAATGACACGATCAGCCCATGCGATCTTGTCCCTGCTGGTACCGAAGGCTGCTCACCTGATGAACCGCCTCTTTCTGCCTGTGATCTTGTTCCTCCTGGAACGGCAGGTTGCCCCGCTGATTCAACCGATGGCCAAGCCACAGCTTGTGATTTCGTCCCAGCTGGTACGGGCGGCTGCCCTCCAAAGGAAAGTGAAGCGGATGTGCAAGCTTGTGACCTTTTGCCAGGCGGATGCCCGTCTGACGACTTACAAGCCTGTGACTTGCTGCCGGGCGGCTGTCCTTCAGGGTCCTCTGATACGCTTTCCAATTTACTGGTTGGTTTGTTATCTGGCCCGAATACCAGTCTGTATGGATATTTCTCCGATGATACATCTTCGGGCGGAAAGACTACCTATACCTCACCTGTAGGAAAAGTAATTACAGTAGATGCCAATGTGCATGGCGACGATATAAGTTTTAAGTGTGTAATACCAAACCCGAAAATTTATGCGCCATATTGTCAGTCCGCAGCGTATGTGCCAAGCACAAAAGGAAATTATCCATCCCCAGCCTGTCAGAATGTGACTATTGACCCTGTTGGCACGTATTGCACGAACAAAATACCTTATGTCAATGTGAATGTTTCTGCAGGGTCAGACTTGGTTTGGACAGATCCCTCATCTGCCAATTGTTCCACAGACCCAGCCAACAGCACCTCCAGCAATGATCGGTTTATTTGTACTGGCCCAGAGGCTAACCCGATCACTATTTATAGCCAAACCCAGTGCTCTGCCCCAGCGGATTGGAATCCACAGAAGACTTGTCTGGAAGGGTACACGTATGATGCTGCTAGCAATATGTGTACCTATACAGGCTCTCAAGCTGATTCTCAGAGCTGCCCTGCAGGCTTTACATACTCTTCTGATGTAAAGTGTTGTGTGGCTTCAAGTAATTACCAGCCAGTTTGCGCGCCTGGTTTTTATAATTCTCCTTTAGGGTGCGTGCAGTATGCAAATACTTATTTAACGGTTCAATCAAGTGTCAATATTCCCGTTTGCCAGAATACGGATAGCGGAGGTGGCGGCGGAAGTGAGGCAGGATCCTCCTGTAATATTACATGCGGTGCTGGCCAGCAATTAGATGTTGCATCTTGTAGTTGCAACCCAGTAAAGCCATAATCATATATCGGCTATTGTAAAAACAGGGATGAGCAACAATGCTCATCCCTGTTTTTTGTCCAAATTCACTTTGTAGGAATTGGATAAAAAAAGGAAGATTTCAAGATGAAAGTCACGTGTAGGAAAACAACGAAACTGCTACACTTTTCGTATAAATAGAAGGAGTCTCATCAAATATGGGCAATAAAACCTTTTTATATGTTGGAGCGGGGATTTTACTTTTAATGGGCATCTGCCTTTTTGGGTATGGCATTCTGAATATCATCGGCTCTACTTCTTCACAAGCAAATGCTTCATGGCTTGGGTTTGGAATTGGTTTTGCCGTGGTAGGTGGGATCTTTCTGGCAGGTGGCATTCTGCTTATTGTGCGGGGACAGGCCAAAGGTCCAGCGGGAAGCGGGGGTGGGGATAACGTTACATATAAGATCGACCTTCCCTCTCAAACCAAAGTGGAACAGTTGAAATGTAATTCATGCGGCGGGGCGTTGAAAGCTGATAACGTCAAAATGATCGCTGGCGCGCCCACGGTTGAATGTCCATTTTGCGGTACGGTCTATCAATTAACAGAAGAACCGAAGTGGTGAGTCGATTTGCGGTTGCCAATTGACAATCGCAGATCGTACATTGAGCAGGAGTTTTTATGTTGAAAAGAATTCTTATTTCCCTGTTGGTCTTTGTTCTGGCGTTTGCTGTTGTGGCGAATGTTTCTGCGCAAGACCTTCCATATCATTTTCAGGTGAACAAAGAAACTGTACATGTCTATTGGAACTCAGACGGTACCATGAGTTTGGACTATACCTGGGTCTTCACCAACCTGCCGAATTCACACGCCATTGATTTTGTAGATGTGGGCATGCCCAATAGTTACTTTGACATGAGTACGGTTAAAGCTGATGTGGGTGGCGCATCTGCTTCTGTCTCCAAAGGAGATTATGCAGGCGATGGTTCGGGTTTTGCAGTGGTGATGGGCAACAAGGCCATTCCTGCGGGTGGTACGGGCACCGTGCATGTGTATATCGGCAAGATCGAGCAGGTTTTATATGCCGATGATAATGATGAGAAATATGCAAGTGCTACCTTTGCTCCAGCTTATTTTGGCTCGCAATATGTCGCTGGCACAACCGACCTTACCCTCGTATATCATTTCCCTAAAAATATGGCTCCTGAAGAACCACGTTGGCATGCTGCGCCTTCTGGCTTCTCTGATCCTGATACAGCGTATGATGCAAACAATCACATCATCTACACATGGAACTCTGCGAACGCTCGCGCTTCAACGTACTACTTGTTCGGTGCATCTTTCCCGCGTAGTTATGTTCCAGCAGGAAGTATTTATGTGAAACCCGTTCAGCCGCCAGTCAGTTCAGATACGGTCTTCTCTCTACTTTGTGCTGCTTTCTTTGGGTTCATTTTTGTTGGCGTTCCTGCGTTATCCATATACTCGAACAACAAACGCAAATTGCAATATCTATCTCCACGCGTTGCCATTGAAGGTCACGGCATTAAGCGCGGACTCACCGCTGTGGAAGCGGCCATCCTCATGGAGCAACCGCTCGATAAAGTAATGACCATGATTCTCTTCGGCGTTATCAAGAAAGATGCTGCCGAGGTGGTTTCTCGTGAACCGCTGGTCATCAAATCCGCTTCGCCCATGCCTGATGGATTGCATGAATATGAATTGAATTTCCTGAAAGCTTTCAAGGAAGAGAGCCCAAGAACACGTCAGGGTTTATTGCAAGAGATGATGGTCAAGCTCGTGAAGCTGGTCTCCGAGAAGATGAAGGGCTTTAGCCGCAGTGAAACTTTGGATTATTACAGATCCATCATGGAAAAAGCATGGCAACAGGTGGAAGCGGCAGATACGCCCGAAGTGAAGAGCCAAAAATTTGATGAGGCTCTTGAATGGACAATGCTTGATAAAGACTACGATGAACGTACTCGTCGAGTCTTCCGTGGGCCTGTGTATGTGCCAATGTGGTGGGGACGATATGACCCGACATACCGCAGCGCCTCCTCTCCCAAACCGAAAATTGGTTCTGCCTTACCGACATCTGGCCGCCCCGCATCATCTTCGGGACGCTCCGCGCTCCCAGGTGCTGACTTTGCCGCCCAAGTGGTAACTGGCGTAGAGACTTTCTCGCAGAAGGTTGTTGGCAACGTCAACACCTTTACTGAGAAAGTGACTGGCGCAACGAATCCGCTTCCCAAACCTTCCTCCAACGTCCGTAGCGGTGGTGGAGGCGGTGGTGGACGTTCCTGCGCCTGTGCTTGTGCCTGTGCGGGCTGCGCCTGTGCCTGTGCGGGTGGGGGACGGTAACGAGTAAGGATGAATGCGGAACGATGAACATGTGAGTAGTGAAAAGTAATCAGCGAAAAGGTAAATTATGAGTATATTGAGTGATTTGTTTAATCGTAAATCGTCAATCGAAAATCCCAAATCGGGTCTATATCATTATGTAAAAGAGGACGAACAAGAGAAATCGCGTATTCATCTCCGTCTTGACCCAGATGGAACAGGCACACTCATCGTTAATGCCAGCAGCGTTATGCATTTGAATCCCACAGCGGCGTTTATGGCGTGGATGATTTTGGAAGGAAAGACGAAAGAGGAAAGAGTGAAGACTCTAACCTCAAAATATTCTGTCAGCAAGAAACAGGCAGAATCCGATCTTTCTTCTTTCCTCTTTCAATTGGAAGAAATGATACGCCCTGATGGCGCTTGCCCCGTCCATGACCTGGATCTTGAAACCGTCATGCCGTTTAGTACGCGTCCATCTGCGCCATATCGCATGGACTTGGCTGTAACCTATCGCTGCAACAACGATTGCGCGCATTGCTACAACGCCCGCGAACGAAACTTCCCCGAATTGAGCACTGACCAATGGAAATCGATCCTCGACAAGCTGTGGGACTTGGGTGTGCCGCATATTATCTTCACAGGCGGTGAAGCCACTTTACGGAACGATCTCCCAGAGTTGATCCAACACGCAGAAAACAACGGCCAGATCACAGGTCTGAACACGAACGCACGCCGCTTGATGGATATGGACTACGTCAATCAGCTTGTGGATGCGGGTCTCGATCACGTTCAGATCACCGTTGAATCCTGCGTGCCCGAAATTCACGATGAAATGATGCGGGCTAAGGGGGCATTCAGGCAGACGATCACAGGTTTGAACAATGCATTAGCTTCAAAGCTGTATGTGATGACGAACACCACCATGTTGCGGACAAATATCCACACTATTCCTGCCACTCTTGATTTTCTTGCCGATATTGGCGTACCGACTATTGGGCTGAATGCTCTCATCCTTTCGGGGCATGGTCTGACTGTGGGGACAGGGCTGCGCGAAAGCGAATTGCAACCAATTCTTGACCTTGCCACCCAAAGAACCGCCGCCCGTGGACAAAAGCTCATTTGGTACACACCAACTCAGTATTGCCAGTTTGACCCAACCGCGCATAACCTTGGAGTCAAAGGTTGCACTGCCGCACTGTACAGCATGTGCATTGAATCCAATGGAAATGTATTGCCTTGCCAATCATATTATCATCCGCTTGGCAATATACTGACCGACTCATGGGACGCGATCTGGAATCACAAACTATCCACGCAGTTGCGTGAGAGACAGAATTTGCCTTTCAAATGTGAGACTTGCTCTCTTGTTGCTGAATGCGGTGGTGGATGCCCATTACAATTTGAGAATCACCGCGAAGAATTTGGTGTCAATTTGCCAGTCCTCGCCTAAGGCTTTCGACCTTTTCATCATTCATCATTGGAGTTTCAATGTCTGAACACGAGTGGATCAAGGAATTCCCTGCCGCCATCACTGTCTGTAACGCGGAAGGAATCATTCTGGAAATAAACGATAAAGCTGCCAAGACCTTTGAAAAAGACGGCGGATACAAACTCATCGGCGCAAGCATGTTCGATTGTCACCCCGACCCTGCACGCGGAAAAGTGGAACGGCTGTTGGCCGCTCATGTTAAAAACGTGTACACCATTGAAAAGAATGGAGTTAGAAAACTTATCTATCAATCCCCGTGGTATAAAGAGGATATCTATGCAGGCTTTGTAGAACTCTCGTTAGAGATCCCGCTTGAAATGCCTCATTTCATCCGTTCCTAGCCTCAACATTTTTTATTTCTCACTTTTTACCTTTTACTAATTTACCCCTACTCCTATGGAAATCTGCTACCTTCTCGCGTTCCCTGACTCAGACGACGGCAATGCTCCTCCGCCCGAACAGTTCAAAGGTCTCATTAAAGATGCGCCTTACTTCCAGCCGACTGATATTGATCTCGTCACGCTGGGGGAGGAGACCGTTGTTATTGAAGGCTATGCTGTCTCGGCTGTCCGTCAACGCTTTGATGACAGGGTGCAAATGATCGAATGCCATTTTGATTTAGCTGATCCATTTGCAAGCTCCGTATTGAAGGATCGCACCAAAATACAAAGTGCCCTGCAAAGCCGATATATTCCTGAAGCCATCCGTCAAAGCGGATTGTATGAAGAGTACAGCATCCTGCTTGTGCAGGACGCAAAACCAACGCCCGATAAGTGGCTCGAAAAAAACGCAGTAGCCCTCGCTACTTTTATCCGCTCTCAAAAAGATACCCTCGACAAGGCAGAGATCGAAGAGATCCTCATGTCTCGCACGCATTATTCAGCCAAAGAAGTTACCGTTGTCGATTGGGAAGGTGCGATCATTATCGCGCCCAATGCTGACTATCAATCTGATATTGCTCTGCTCAAGATCGGCAATTATCAGCTCATTCGCTATCGCATGTTGGATAAATCCATTGAGTTGATGCTCGATAAGATCAGCGAAACTTTCTTTCAAAATAAAAAACGTCCGCGCCCTACGCGCGGTATGATCCGTCAGATCGCCGAGCATAAGCTCGAAATGATGCTCAGTTTTGAACGCGCCGAACAGAACATGCTCCTCATCGGTGATTGGTATACCGCCGATCTCTATGAAGCCATTCACGACCAGTTCTATTTGAAAGACTGGAAAGAAAATGTAAAAAGCAAATTGGACAGTCTCGAAAGCATCGTCCAAACCATCAAGGATAATTTCAGCATGTCATTTGAAACATTGATGGATCGCCTTCAAATGGTTGGCTGGGTCGTCCTCCTGATCGGCTATATCTATCTATATTTGCTCGATGCAGGCTGGATCAAGTTCCCATAAAGGAGAGACCATGAACATTCTCAACCGTATCGCAGATCGCTTTTCCAAAATACAACCGCTTCCTGTTGGCACGCATCACATGCAAGCCGCCATGGATGATAAACCGTATCGTCTGCATCTGCGCCTCAACAAAGACGGCTCTGGCTTGCTGATCCTCAATGCATCCACGGTCTTGCAACTTAACCCCACCGCTGCTGAATATGCCTTTCACTTCATCAAAGGCACATCGCCCGAGGAAGCCGCCAAACAGATTTCATCCCGTTATCGCATCAATAAAAAAATCGCACTGGATGATTTCAACAACTTTGCAGATCAAATTCATACCCTCATCTCCACACCTGATTTAGACCCCGCCTCTTTCTTAAGCTTTGAGCGGGCTCAACCCCACTCTACAGAATCCACACTGCGGCTGGACTGCGCCATTACTTACCGCCTCCCTGAGTACACTCAAGCGGACTATGCTCCCGTCAAACGCGTGGACCGCGAACTCTCCACCGCCGAATGGCAAACCATCATGGATAAAGCCTGGCAGGCGGGCATTCCTCATATCATCTTTACAGGCGGCGAAGCGACTTTGCGTGAAGACCTCCCGCAGTTGATCGCCCACGCCGAAAAGAATGGTCAAGTCTGCGGTTTGCTCACAGATGGATTGAAGCTTGCCGATAAAACATATCTCGAAACACTCCTGCAAACTGGTCTCGACCATGTGATGGTCGTCCTTCAGCCGAATGAGCCGTTATCATGGAAAGCCATTGAGTCAGTTGTTCCGCAGGACTTGTTCATTACCGTCCACCTCACACTGCACAAAGAGAATGTGGACAATGCTGCAGACATCCTTCAAAAAGTCGCCAACCTTGGTGTGGAAAATATCTCACTCAGTGCCGCTGATGATGATCTCATGGATGAACTACTTGAACTGCAAAGCGTAGCTCAAGGGCTGGCGCTCAACCTCCGCTGGGACTTACCCGTGCCATATTCCTACTCAAACCCTGTCACTATCGAAACCGTAGATGATGAAATCCCCTCTGGCGCAGGCAAAGCCTGGATGTACGTTGAACCTGATGGTGATGTATTACCAGCTCAGGGCGAAGCGGATAAGATCCTTGGCAATCTTTTGAAGGATAGTTGGGAAACAATTATAAAAAGATAAAAGCCTTTAAACAAAATTTCTTCTACTATTCAAGGATATAATAAAAATGTCAGAGCGCTTCTGACATTTTTATTATTTTATTCACATTACAGCTTACGTCGCCAAAAAATTAGAGGTGAAACATGAAAAAGACTACAGCATTTATCGTTGTTCTGTTCATCGTGTTTTTAGCCATTGGATTAGGCATTGTGCTTGGCGAATACTCATCAAGGACAATGGCACTAGAAACCGCGAATATGACCTGTTCTATGACCATGTCAGGAATTATCCGAAGCGCGCAGGGAGATGTCTATTCCGACAGTGAGTTGAGCGATTCGACAATCGATGCTTATTATCTGGTGACTTATTCTGTAAATGGGGATGAACTCACAAAACCAGTGTTTGAATCTGTGCCAAATGACTTAAAAACAGAACAAAAAGATACTGTCTTGCAAAATACAGCCTGGGATATATTCACTTCCCTGATCCCTGCACAGGACCGTCAGATGGTTGTGCAGTATAGTGTCTTTACAGATGGGTTTGCGAATACCCTTGCCGCTGTAGACCAAACCCATGAAAACCCCTCTCAGTGGATTCTGGAAATAGATATTGCCGACCTAAAAGACGAAAATGCCTTCCTGTTTACCCTTATCCACGAGTATGCACATTTGCTTACACTCAACGCCTCTCAGCTCATTCCGGACCAAGAGATCGTGGATGATCCTCTGAATCAATCTCTACAACATGAAAAAGCTGCTGCCTGCTCCAATTATTTTGCAGGTACGGGTTGCAGTTATGCTGATTCGTATATCAACGCTTTTTACAATCGTTTTTGGACAGATATCGCTCCTGAGTGGGAAGCGGTAGATGCTCTTCAATACAACACTGACGACTTGGTTCCTTATTATGCAGGTTTGCATGATCTTTATATGAACCATCAAGACCAATTCGTAGATGACTACTCCACTACACATCCCACGGAAGATATAGCCGAATCATTTGCCTACTTTGTATTCAGCCCCAAGCCGAATGGCACTTCCATCAAAGACCAGAAGATCGCCTTTTTCTATGAATACCCTGAACTGGTTCAATTACGAGAAGATATCTTAAGTGGAGCATGCTCCTTGGATAAATGACATTCTTGTAAATAGGAAGTCAGTTACACTATGGTATCCTTGCCGAAATTCCCCAAGGATATTTCATGAGGCCAAACACGAAGATCGTTATCGCAAGTTTTACTTTGCTTCTTGCCAGCCTGGCTTGTGTCACGCTGATGGGTGAAGACCTGCCAGAGACTCAATCTCCTATCCTTCCTGTACCTGAGCAAATCCTTACCGAAGTTTCCGTAACGCAAGAGGCTGTCTCTTGTCCTATTATTACAGATCAAATCATTGCACTGGCTGTTTCAGGCGGTGAAGAGATGAAAGAAGATCTTTTAGACACCGAAGTGACTCTTGTGACATACACCATCTCTGGTGATGAGCTTATAAATCCATTTTACACAACTGTCTCATCCAACTTGCAGACTGAACAAGATGATACGCAAACTCATCAAAAAATTTGGGATTATTTTCGCGCCATCATTCCATCTGATCAGCGCAGTGTAATTTCAGAATATGCCATCATCACAGATGGGCAAGGAGGCACTTTAGCCTCCGTCTCACAAACATACTCCGACCCTGATCTTTGGTCGCTGCAAGTGGATATTGCTGATACTGCCAATTATTACGACTTAACCTATACCCTCGTGCATGAGTTTGGCCATTTGCTCACACTGGGACCGAATCAGGTTCCGCCGAGTCTTGCTGTTTTCAACAACCCCGAAGATGACAATATTTATTTAGACGAAGTCTCTGCTTGCCCAAATTACTTCCCTGGCGAAGGTTGTGCCAAAGTTGATTCTTATATCAATTCTTATTACAACCAGTTTTGGGTAGATATTTATGATGAGTGGAACGAGATCAATCTCGAAGAAGATGAAGATGCATACTACGATAAACTTGATGCATTCTATTTTAAATATTCAGACCAATTTGCCACCAGTTACGCTGCTACCAATCCTGAGGAAGACATCGCTGAAGCGTGGGCTTTCTTTGTGTTTAGCCCCAAACCAACAGGTGGTACCATTGCAGAAGAAAAAATATTATTCTTTTATCAATATCCTGAATTGGTAGAATTGCGTGCAAATATCCTTGCCAATATGTGTGTATCTTTTCCAAAATAAACTATGACCAAACTACCTATCCCCGAATCTTATTGGGTTGAAGAAAAACGTTTCCTCGCCGGGGAATTTCCTGGCAGTTATAACCCTGAAATCACGCGCCGCCGTATGGATGCTTTTCTTAAAGCGGGAGTCAACACTTTTATTGACCTTACCCAAGCGCACGAGCTTGTGCCGTATGAGCCAATCCTAAAAGAACAAGCCCGCATTTACGATATTGATACCATTCATCATCGTTTTGCTATTCGTGATCACGGCGTTCCCTCACGCGAAACCATGATGACCATCCTCAACACAATTGACGAAGCCATTCAAAATGGCAAAGGTGTATATGTCCATTGTTGGGGTGGGGTGGGGCGCACAGGCATCGTTGTTGGTTGCTACCTTGTTCGGCATGGCATGACCCCGCAACAGGCGCTTGAGCGTGTGCATACTCTTTTCAAAACGCGTCCGCAAAATTACTATTCCACCTCGCCCGAAACGCAAGAGCAATTTGAGTTCGTGCGTAAATGGCATGAGATTCCCAGCTCGGGACACAAGTCCAAGCAGAATTTTTGCGAAGGATGAACTGGCACAAGCGCTACCTCCTACAAGCCGCATGGACCCGCGACCTGCGAAATTATCTATTTGAAAAGGCGGGGATTGCAGATGCCCGCCGCGTGCTTGAAATAGGGTGTGGCACAGGCGCGATTCTGCGCGAAATAAAATCCCCCGCCTCGCTCTTTGGTCTGGACCTTGAATCTGCTTCGCTCACTGAGTGCAGAATCCACGCCCCAGCCGCCTCGCTGACGCGCGGAGACGCACACTTTCTGCCATACCCAGACCAATCCTTTGATATTGTCTATTGCCACTTCCTATTGCTATGGGTGAGTGACCCATTGCAAGTCCTTCGCGAAATGGCGCGAGTAGGACGCACCGTGTTAGCATTAGCCGAGCCTGATTACAGCCAGCGCATAGACAAACCCAGAGTGCTCGAAGAATTAGGGAAATGGCAAACGAATGCTCTTATTCGGCAGGGAGCAAATCCATCCTTTGGGACGAAATTGGCAGAAACGTTCTATCAGGCGGGAATCCAGTTGGTTGAAACTGGCCCCATTCAAAGCGCGGAAATGAAGCGCTCTGCTGAAGAGTGGGAGAATGAATGGGCGGTGATCCAGGCTGACTTGACCGGTATTGTTTCGGGCGAAGACATCCAAAAAATGAGGGTTTTGGATGAAAATGCCCGCAGAAATGATGAACGGGTTCTACATGTGCCTACTTATTTTGCGTGGGGTAAGAGTTGATGGCTCGTGAACTTCGAAAAAATGGAAGTATAATTTTGTAATGGTACGGAGGTACGTTTGGAAACAATAGAACATGAAGCAAATGTAGAGAACGTGGAAGTTGTTCCAGAGGAAAAAGTAAACTGGGGGCGTTTTTTCTTAGATATTATTGAAACCCTTTTTCTTGCTGTCGTTTTGTTTGTTGGGATCAATGCGGTTTCTGCGCGGGTGCGGGTGGATGGGTTTAGTATGCGCCCCACGCTGGAGGACGGCGAGTTTGTACTTGTGAATAAGATGAGCTATCGCTTTGGTGAATTTTCACGAGGCGATATTATAGTTTTTCACTTCCCAGTAAACCCTGCAGAGGATCTGGTGAAGCGTGTGATTGGTTTGCCTGGCGACCATGTGCTGGTTGAAAATAACAAGGTATATGTCAACGGGCAATTGTTGAATGAACCATACATTGCACAGCCTCCTTTATATGCTGGCGAATGGACAGTGGCAGACGGTGAACTTTTTGTATTGGGCGATAACCGCAATAACTCGAACGACTCAAAGGATTGGGGTCTTTTGCCTCAGGAGAAAGTGGTTGGTAAGGCGGTTCTGATCTACTGGCCGCCGCCACTTTGGAATGTATTGGAACATACGGAAGTATTCGCTGCACAATAAGGAATTGACATGAACGATATTGAACATACAAATTCAGATGTCAACTTATGTACTGAATGCCATGCAGGCATTATGCAGCCGCGCCAGATCACGTACTTTACGTGGCTGGGTGAGGAGTTGATCACAGTCCCGCATTTCCCTGCGTGGATTTGTGATGTTTGCGGCAAGCGCGAATACGATGAGAAAGCCATTCAGTGGTTGAATATGATCCTTGACCCGAATGCTGGGAAGCCAACGAAAAGTCAACGCCGCACTCCGCCTCTTCCACGACCTCGAGCCGGCACAACACGACCCATACAGGATTCGTAAGCAAGCAGGATTCACTTCATGTCACTTGATTCTTCTCCACGTACATTTCGCTTTCTTCCAGCAGATATTCTGACATCTGGCTATCGCGTTGTTGGCAAGATCATGGTTGCAAGCCAGGGCGCCATGGGAATTATGAATGACCCCACGCATTCTGCATTGGAAGTTAATGATGCGCGCATGGCGCGTTTACACATGCCAACCAAGTTGGTAGATCATTTCGAGATCGTCCGTATGATGAAAAAGCAAGTCCACGCCATTTGTATGGGGCGGCGTGAAGACCTTGGTCCGCATGCACTTGTGCGTGGCGGTTACACCAGTGTGGTGGAATATCCTGTCCGCATTACTACGCAGATGTTTGAGATCGAAGGCACGATGGAATTGCCAGGCCGTTTTGATTTCACTGCATTAATGGCAGAAGGCTCGCGAGAATTTGTGCCAGTTTTCAATGCCACATTGACCGCAATTTTGCTCCCAAGCCTGCGGGTGGAAGGGGCAGGAATGTTGGTTAACCGTAAGCTGGTGGACATTATGGCGTTGTTAAATCAGCGTGTGAAACCCGAAAATTAGTCTGTAAATCTGCTTGACGATGATAAAAGGGGATGATAGAATTCGCCCGCTCTAAAAATAGAGCCCCCATCGTCTAGAGGCCCAGGACGCATCCCTTTCAAGGATAAAACCGGAGTTCGAATCTCCGTGGGGGCACCAAGCAAAAAAGCCACTACTAGTGGCTTTTTATTTTAAATAAAATAAGCTACAACTTCTTTATGAAAATTATATTGACATTCTTCTTCTGTCGCGTATAATCGCATCTAATCACGACCAGCGTGAAGACGAGTAGTCAGGTAACTGTTCAGAGAGTCGTCGGATAGTGCGAGACGATCAGCCAGATGACGAAATCCCCTTCGCCCGCGTCATTCTCGCAGAGGCATACATGCCATAAGAGAATCGGGAAACGCCCGTTATCGCGTACTCCGAGGCCCCCTCTGTCCCTTCGGGACATCTTCCCCATTTTCTACGAAAAAGGAGGAGAACAAACAAGAGAGGCGCAAAAGCAGGTGGCACCACGAAACGCCCCTTCGTCCTGCATAAAATGGACTGGGGCGTATTTTATTCCCTGCACACGGAGGTGCAACATGTTAGATATCAATCTCATTCGTGAAAAACCTGAAGTTGTCCGCAAGGCGCTGACTGACCGCCAAATGGACGCATCGCCTGTGGATTCAATTCTACAGTTGGATGAACAGCGCCGCGCTTTGCTCGGACAGGTGGAAACGCTCAAAGCAGAGCGGAATACTGTCTCAAAGGAGATCGGGCAAATGAAAGATGCAGCAGCCCGAGGCGCGAAGATTGAGGCGATGCGTGTGGTGGGGGACAAGATCGCAGAGTTGGATAAGCAAGTCGCGCAGGTCGAATCAGACTTGAATGCGCTCACATCCACGTTGCCGAATATCCCCGATGAACAAACTCCCTACGGAAAGAGTGAAGATGAAAACGTGGTGCTTCGAACAATTGGCGAGCCACGCAAATTTGATTTCAAACCGCTTCCGCACTGGGACCTTGGGCCTGCTCTTGGAATTATTGACTTTGAACGTGGCACAAAACTGACTGGTTCCCGCTTCTATGTTTTACAGGGAGCAGGTGCTCGCTTGCAACGCGCTCTGATCGCATGGATGCTTGACCTGCACATCCGTCAGGGATATCAGGAAGAATATTTGCCATTCATGGTGAAGACGGGTACGGTATATGGCGCAGGTCAATTGCCGAAATTTGCGGACAATTTGTACAAAGACCATGAAGAGGATTTATATTTCGTGCCGACGGCCGAAGTCCCGTTGACTGGTTTGCACATGGACGAAATCCTCGATGAGAGCTTCCTGCCAAAAATGTACACAGCATACACTCCATGTTTCCGCCGTGAAAAGATGAGCGCGGGGCGTGATGTGCGCGGCATTAAGCGTGGACATCAATTCGATAAAGTTGAAATGTATATGTATGCCAAACCAGAAGAGTCAGATGCGCTGCACCAGAAAATGTTGAAGGATGCAGAAGAGACATGTTCGTTACTTGGAATTCCATATCGTGTGAAGCATCTTTGCACGGGTGACATTGGCTTTGGTGCAACAATGACCTATGACTTGGAAATGTGGGCGCCTGGCTGTGATGAGTGGCTGGAAGTTTCATCCATCTCGAATGACCGTGATTTTCAGGCGCGCCGCGCGAATATCAAATATCGTCCCGCAGATGGTGGTAAGACACGCTTCCCGCACACGTTGAATGGCTCAGGCCTCGGTTTACCGCGCACGATGATCGCCGTAATGGAAAACTACCAGCAAGCTGACGGTTCGATCGTTGTCCCTGAGGTGTTGCGCCCGTGGATGGGCGGTATTGACGTCATCAAGCCATAGCTTGAAAAAACTTTGGGGGTTTATATCCGTAGAAGTAAATAGCGTAGGAGCGACCTGCCTATGAGAGTGTAATGTGCCTCAAGAGACTAGCGGGTCGTTCCTACACCATACGGTAAATAAATCACAAGGAGACCCATTAACAATGGACCCCGTCTTTTGGAATTATGTGGGACAGGTGCTTTTAGAGTCGCTTACGTTGTTGGCATTGCTGACAGGTTTGTTTGGGCTGTTGATCCCAGTATTTCCAGGATTGACAGTGATGTGGATTGGCACTTTGGTGTACGCCTTATTCCAGTCCGCTGCTGGGAATATGACCTGGATAGATTGGACGCTTTTCGCTCTCATCACATTATTAATGATCGGGGGTAATATCGTAGATAACATTATTATCGCCAAGCACGTGCGAGATAAGAACGTGCCGTGGAGTTCGATCATTTGGGCGTTCGCGGCGGGATTGGTTGTCAGCCTGTTCTTTACGCCTATTGCAGGCATCATTGCATCTCCGCTTGGATTGTTTCTTGCAGAATGGCAGCGATTAAAGGAAAAACAACCAGCCTTTGATAATACTAAAGCGTGGATGACAGGCTGGGGCTGGTCGCTTGCGGCGAGGTTTGGGATCGGCTTTGTGATGCTTGCATTTTGGGCTCTTTGGGCCTGGCTATAGAAAATAAAAAAGGAGATTTGAATGGGTACATTTACAGAAGTTCTTTCGATCATAGGCTTTTTCATTCGCGCATTGGGGTTTGCCGTGTTGGGATTTGCCGTTGGGCGCTTCACGATGGATGCCTATAAAAAAGCAGCTTGGCAGGTACAGGTTGCTTTGGCGGTTGGTTTCTTTGGCCTGCTCGTTGGGCTCACCAATTACGCCAGCCCTGCTTCGATGGGCATGTTTGCGGTTGCTGCTGGTATAGCGATGATCATGTCCTTTGCGGCAAAAAAGGAAGAAGCCAGCGAAGAAGCGAAACAGTAAGTTGATTCTATAAAGAAAAGGGTTTGACATTTATTTGTCAAACCCTTTTTGATTCTTTTACTTCTTCGCATCCTGCGCGGACTTGATCAACACTTCCTTGAACTTCTCACCTGCGGCATCTTTTCCCACACCGAAAAAGGATGAAGAACTTTCTGCTGTTCCTAAAAACATGCCCGTCACATGCACGCCTGTATCAGGCATTTTTGCATACATTGGGTCTTTCTCCCAATCACTGATAGTAATGTCCCGTAATTGAGCGGCACGCGCATAAGCGGGCTTATCATCAACTTTAAGGACTTCCAAAAGCCAGAGCGGGGTAATGATGACGGTGGCTTTCACCAACTTTGGCAGTGGACCTGCGAACAACCCCTTTTTGATCTTTTCCGAAGTGGACTCAACACAAAGTAAAACGCCATCCAAGATTGAGCCGAGGTTATAGCGCTCAATGAATTCATTAAGCGTTTGCTTCGTCTCTGCAGGTAGATATTCAATGCTTATTTCGCGGGTGGAACGGTTGTAATCGCCCATGTCTCCCTCACAAATAGATAGATTCTAAAGGTTTAAAAATAACCACAGATAAACCCAGATGAACGCTGATTCTCCCATCCCTTTTATCTGTTTTTATCTGTGGTTTGAAATTCTTAGAACGAAACGGGTTTGCTTAACATAGCGGTGAGGAGTTTTACTGAATTTTTCAGATCGTTGTAATCCACCATCTCCGAAGCAGAATGGACATAGCGGCATGGAATGGACAACGCACCTGCCATCACGCCTGAACGTGCAATCTGGATCTCGCGCGCATCTGTGCTGCCCATCAACAACACCTCGCGCTGATAGGGGATCTTTGCCTTTTCAGCCGTTGTGATCATCCAATCTATCACGCGCGGGTCAGAGAGCATGCCAGGGTCGCGGAATTTCACGCACGGGCCTTTGCCAAGCTCCATCACCATTTTTAGCGAAGCAGGGGTATCTCCCGTTGCCGTGACATCAATCGCAATGCCGATCTCAGGGTCAATTCCATAAGCAGCCACACCTGCGCCGCGCGTGCCAACTTCTTCCTGTGTGGTGAAGACGAAATACAAGTCATTTGGCGTGGATTTGATTCCGCGCAGCGTTTCGATCAATACAGCCACACCACTGCGGTCATCCATCGATTTGGCGACCAGGCGGTCTCCAATTTCCATGTATGAACGTTCAAACGCAGCAAAGTCACCGACTTTTACAGGGCAATCCTCTTTTTTTGTCGCGCCCACATCGATGTACATTTTATTGATTGGCAGGGCGTTATCCACCTGTTCCATGCGGTCGTACCCGACCACACCCGTCACACCATTCATAAAACGGACTCGCGCGCCGAGTGTGTATTTGCCAAACGTCCCGCCAACGTTGGAGAAACGTACAAAGCCTTTTCGGTCAATATGGCTGGCAATAACACCAATCTCATCCATGTGTGCAGCGAGCATGATGCGCTTCGGGTTTTTGGAACTCGCTGCAGGTTTTTTACGAACGATCAAATTACCAAGTGAATCCACGCGCACTTCATCGGCGAGCGGCTTTACTTCTTTCAAGATCAACTTACGGACTTCATCTTCATAGCCCGAAGGGCCAAATGTTTCAGTGAGCGTTTTGAGTAGTTGTTTCATGAATTATTGTCCTAATAGTATCGCGCGGATACTAAGCTAAAGAGTGATTTTTCTCGTAATTTATGCCAACGAGCCTGGCTTTTTATATAAACGGTAACAAAAATTTTTCACCAACACTATAACTTTTACTTTCATCTTTTGTGAAGACATGTGCCTGCGCCGTTCCCATCACTGTCCATTCTTCGCCGAGCTTGCCGACGATGGCTGTGTCTTCATCCACACCGATCATCGCTTCGCCATTTTTGAGCCGTTTTCGGAGTGTGGCAACCATCGGTTTGCCGAAGATCGGAATGGCATCAAAATGCGGCATCACAAATGCAACAGGCATCACACCAAACGCAGAAATGGAACGCAGTCCCATCGCGCGAAAATCTGGAATTTCCTTTGCGAGGATCATTGCGCCTGCTGAACAGCCTGCATACACGCCACCACGCTCCCAAACTTTTTGAGCAGATTTCCACACCAGACTGTCTTGCATGGTTTGGTGGAGATACACAGGGTTTCCGCCCGAGAAATAAACGACATCCGATTCTTCCACTGCTGCAGCATGCTCCAGATCGTTGGCAGATTCTGCATCGATAACAGGAACAGCTCGAACGTCCGCACCGAGGCGGGTGAAATGCTCCACGCCCATATTCGACCAGCGATTCACGCTTGCATCGCCTTCACGTCCCGCTGCAGTAGGTAAACAGACTACGCGCGGTTTGCGTCCGTTCGCCCCGCAATTTGCGAGCAAATACGCATCTACATCGTTCATCACGGGTAAATATTCACCAGAACCTAATAAAGCGATCAATCCATTCATGTCTACCTCTAACTTGTTTACTTATTTACCTTTTCAACAACTCAGGCGTCATATTCTTCAAAGCTGTGTGTAATAAATTCAATGTATTCTTCCAATCTTCCACGCGCGAAACGCTGATGGGGGAATGGGTGTAGCGGTGCGGCACAGAGACCGAGACCACAGGCACGCCCGCACGGGATTGTTGAATTGCACCAGCGTTCGTCCCGCCTCCGCCTGGCTGACGGAATTGATACGGTATCTTGTTCTTGTCTGCTGTTTCCGCAAGGAAATTTACAAGGCGTGGATCGTCAATTGTGGATGAATTTGCCATATAGATTGCGGGGCCAAAACCAAGCTTGGTATTGTAGGTGTAATTCTCGCGGCCTTCAAAATCAGGCAGGTCACGCGAGGGAGTTGAATCAACAGCAATGGCAAGGTCGGGATTGAAATAATAGCCAGCCACTTTTGCACCACGCAGACCGATCTCTTCTTGTACTGAGAATGACAGGCAAAGCTCTATATTCTTTGGAGCATTCTTTAATAATTCGATCAAAATCGCAACACCAATGCGGTCATCAATGGATTTGGACATGATGGATGGTCCCGCAATTTTGAATTTTGTGGCAAAGGTGGCACGGTCGCCTGGGTTTGCTTTGCCTTCGAGGCCAAGGTCAATGCGCATGGCATCCACTTCGATGGTGTGCTTGCGTTCTTCGGGAGTGGTCAGGTGAATGGGCTTTGCACCAATTACGCCAACAGTATGATCCTTGCCGACGATGACCTGCTTGCCAACCAAATGACGCGGGTTAATGCCGCCGACGACTTCAAATTGAAAGAACCCCTCGCCATCATCTGCAACGATCATGAACCCGACTTCATCCATGTGGGCATCGAGTAGAACGCGTAACGGCTTTTTGCCAGTGCCATTCTTGCGTACGAGAACACTGCCGAGCGCATCCACCTTCACTTCGTCAGCGTAGGGTTTGACTTCTTCCAACACAATACGCCGCACTTCGCCCTCGTCTCCTGAGACGGACATGGCGTTGCATAATTTTTCGAGCAGGTTGATTTGTGGTTTGCCAATTGAGAGCATGTTTATTCCCAAACGATCTTTTCAATAAAATCTGCTTCCAGCGAAGCAATGAATTCAGCCAATAAGCGACCTGCACGTTGAATATCTTTGAGAGATACCAACTCAACGGGTGTGTGCATATAGCGTTGCGGAATGCTCACCACCATCGTCGGAATGCCTTCTGCGATCAATTGCATTGCGTCAGCATCGGTGGATGAGTATTCGGGCATCATGTCGTTTGAAACAGGGATTTCGATTCGGTCAGCAACTTCTTTGAAGCGTTTATGTAAGTAGGGATGAACGCTTGGCCCAATGCCCAGCGTGACTCCTTTTCCAATAGGGAAGGTTTGATACCCACTTGAGCCTGTGCCTTTGCCGAAAGTCATATCTAATGCAACAGCGATAGTAGGCCGCAATTCAAATGTGGATGTGTATGCACCGCCGAATGTGACTTCTTCTTGCACAGATGCCAATGCCCACACATCCCAAGCATGAGACTTGGCTTGAAGTTCTTCAAGGCAGATGGTGAGTGCGGCGACAGATGCACGATTATCCAGCGTGTGACCGCTGACGCATCCACCTGACATTTCAACTGGTTCTGTGTTAAAGGAGACTCTATCCCCGACTTTGATACGTTTCGAGACTTCGCTGGGGGCGAGTCCTGTATCGACCATGAGATATTTCAAGGCGACAGCGCCGCTGCCTTCGCCGTCAGGGAGAAGATTGGCGGGTGGCATGACAACTACACCGTATAGTTCCTCTCCGCTGGAAGCGTGGACAAGGACGGGCGAGCCAGGCAGCACACGCGAGTCCACGCCGCCGATGTTGGTGACATAAACGAAGCCTTCCACGATGCGCGAGACCATCAGACCGATGGCATCCATGTGGGTGGCGATGAGCACGGAGGGGCGGGGAGATTTATCAGCGGAGCGAATGCCTATAGTTGACCGACCCTTTTTCAGTCCATGAATTGAGCCGAGCCTGCTGCGGGTGAGTTCATCTACCAGTGGAGTCCACTTTTGTTCGATGAGATTTGCCACGGGGGTTTCAAATCCCGATAGGCCAGAAACAGAAATAATTGATTTGAGAAATGGGAGGATGTCACTCATAAGGTAAATTCCAAAAGTCCCGCAGAATTTCTGCGGGACGAGCTAATTGAAATTATCCGCCAAACGCGGTTGGAGATGTAGTTGGTGTAACACTAGGCGTCGGTGTGGATGTTGAAGTGGGCGAATTGGTAGGCGAGCTTGTTGCGGTGGGTGTATTTGACGGTGTTTGCGTTGGTGTGATGGTGGGGGTTACTGTGGATGTTGAAGTGATGGTTGGCGGCAGGAAGAATGTAAAGGTAACAGTAGGGGTAGCTGTTGTTGTGGCTGTGGAAGTTGGCGTGGTAGTAATAAGCGGTGTGATGGATGGAGACACAACCACTGGAGTGAGGCTAAGATTGGGTGTAAGTGTGAGGGTGCTTTGCGTTGTGGTAATTGTGGGGGTTGGGGTTGCGCGCGTATCGGGAGCAAATGAAAGGGCGATAAAGCCAGCACAATAGCAAGGGATGGTGGCAATAATGACCGCAAGAATTCTCATGCGGCGGCGTGTGCGGGGTGCTTCGAAATCTGACATAACGGTTCGATTATAATCCATCATTATCTTAGGATACTCGCCACGACCCCCACAGGATACGCTTCACTATGATTCCCCTTCACTTACGCATTTCAGGCTTTTTATCGTATCTTGATCCTGTTGAATTGGATTTTGAGTCTTTTGAGCTTGCTTGTATCTCTGGCCATAATGGCGCTGGCAAATCATCGCTTTTGGATTCGATCACATGGGCATTGTTCGGTGTATCACGCGGAAAAAGCTCAGATGTGATCAATTTGAATCAGGATGTGAAAGCTGCCGAAGTAGCGTTGACCTTTGCATATGAAAACAACATTTACCGAGTACAGCGGACATTACCGCGAGGTAAGAGTACAGTCTTGGAGTTTCAGGTTTTGGATGGTGGGGGACAGAAGGCAGAAGGCGGAAAGCAGAAGGTGGAAGGTGGACAATGGAAGGCGCTGACCGAGAAGACTACTCGCGATACGCAGATGCGTATTGAGCAGACCTTGCGGCTTGATTATGAAACGTTCGTCAATGCATCCTTCTTCTTGCAGGGTAAGGCTGACCAGTTCACTCAGAAGAAAGCGAATGAACGGAAGGCTGTGTTGAGCACCATTTTAGGGCTGGAGATTTGGGATACTTACAAAGAACGCACTGCTGAAAAACGAAAAGTCATTGAGAATGAAGTCAATTCCATTGATGGGCGTATTGCAGAGATCGATGCCGAGCTCGCGGAAGAAGATACTCGTAAGGCACGTTTGCAGGAACTTGAGACAAATCTCAAACAGTTATCTACTTCTCGTGCTGCGCAGGAAAGCATTCTTGAGAATATCAAAAAGACGGCAGCGGTTCTGAGCGAACAGCGCAAACTGGTTGAGACACTCGCCAAATCACTTGGAAATGCTCGCTCATCTTTGATGGGATTTGAAACACGATTAACGGAAAAAGAAAATGAATTGGCAAAATATGCAGACCTCGTCAGCCGAGCAAAGGATATTGAGGCTGCCTATAAAGCATGGCAAAAGGCACGCACTGAAGTTGAAAAGATGGACGAAATCGCAGCGCAGTTCCGTGAACACGATGAGAAGCGCCAACCATTATTGCGTGAGATCGAAGTGGAAAAGGCGAAACTGGAGCAAGAACTGGACGAGCTGAACAGGCAGTCTTCTGTGGTTAGTGAGCAGTTGTCTGCAGTAGGTGAATTTGAGAAACAAGTCGAAGAAGCGCAGAAGTCGTTGAAAAGCGTGGAAGAAAGAATAGAACAACGTGCAGATCTGGATAATAGAAAGAATCTGGCACGTGAAAAACATGCTGCCTTGAAAGTTGAAAATGAAACCCTGCGCCGCGAGATGGATGAATTCAAAACCCGCATTGACTCGCTTGAAAAAGCCGATGGCGCGGAATGTCCATTGTGCGGACAGGAGTTAAGCGAAGCGCATCGTAAGTCCACCCTTAAGGAATTGAATAAAGAAGGCAAGCAAAAAGGCGACCAATTTCGCGCGAACAAAAAAGAGATCGAAGATATTGAAAAAGAAATTGCAGATAGTGAAGCCAACCTCAAACAATTTGCCAACGTGGAAAATGAACGTGTGAAATTCTCTAATGTCATTTCACAGCTTACTGAACGCATCGAGTCCTTGCATACGCTTGCGAAAGATTGGAAAGCAGATGGCGAGAAGCGTTTGAAGGAAGTAACAAAACTGCTGGAAAGTGATAAGTATGCAAGCGATGCGCAAAAGGAACTCGCCAAACTAGACAAGGAACTTGTCAAACTTGGTTACGATGCTGCCGCGCATGATGTTGCTCGCAGACAGGAGATCGAAGGTCGCGGTGTGGAAGAGGAACACAGTAGTTTGAAATCTGCACGTGAAGTGAATAAACGCATTGAAAAAGAGATCAAGGAATTGGAAGAAGAAAGAGGAAAGAAGAAAGAGGAAGTAGAAGAGCAAGAGAAAAGCTATAACGATGCTGCAAAGATATTGGCGGAGACCGAAGCGGGCGCGCCAAATCTCAACGAGGCCGAGCGCGAATTGTTCCGCTTGCGCGAAGATGAAAATCAGGTCCGCAGTGAGTTGGGCGGCGCGGAACAAAAAGTGAAGGCGTTGGTCACATTGCGCGCACGCAAAGCGGATTACGAAGTTCAGCGCGAAGAATTGAATCAAAATATTGCGCGTCACAAAACGCTTGAGCGTGCCTTTGGAAAAGATGGCGTGCCTGCTTTACTCATCGAACAATCCTTGCCGCAGATCGAGCAGAAGGCGAACGACCTGCTTGACCGTTTGAGTGATGGACACATGTCTATTCGTTTCGTTACTCAGGAAGCATATAAAGATAAAAAGCGTGATGACCTAAAAGAAACGCTTGATATTCAGATCAGCGATTCGGCGGGCACACGCGATTATGAAATGTATTCAGGCGGCGAGGCCTTCCGAGTCAATTTTGCAATTCGGCTTGCGCTTTCTGAAATCCTTGCACAGCGCAAAGGTGCGCGCTTACAAACTCTTGTCATTGATGAAGGTTTTGGCTCGCAAGATGTGCAAGGCCGTCAACGGCTTATTGAAGCCATCAATCTCGTCAAAAACGATTTTGCGAAAATCCTCGTTATCACTCATCTTGACGAACTTAAAGACGCATTCCCGAATCGCATCGAAGTCGAAAAGACAGATCGCGGAAGCGTTGTCAAAGTAATTTAGTGTGAGAAGTAAAGAGTAAGAAGTTACGTATATTTGCATTTACTTCTCACTTTTTAGTTTTTACATTTCCCCATGCCTTATCTCATAACATCAACCATACTTTTTGTCCTCGGCCTCGTCATCATCTATTGGGTTCACAGCCAGTATCATCTTGATATCGTCGTCACCGTCCACGAGCCACCGCAGCGTGCGCCGCTCGTTTCCATTTGCATTCCCGCGCGCAACGAAGAAAACAATATCCGCAGATGTGTTGAAGCCGCGCTCGCGCAGGATTATCCGAATATCGAAGTCATTGTTCTAGATGATCGCTCCACTGATGCGACTCTGACTCAATTGACAGATATCGCATCTCGTGACTCACGCCTCATCCCGATCAGCGGTTCAGACCTGCCCGTGGGCTGGGCTGGAAAACCTTATGCATTGTTTCAAGCCTCAGCAGTTGCCCGCGGCGAATGGCTGTGCTTTGTGGATGCGGACACTTTCCTCAAGCCGCAGGCAATTTCGTCAGTGTATGCCAAAGCCCTCGAAACAGAAGCAGACCTTTTCACGGTCATGACCGAGCAGATCCTTGGGTCATTCTGGGAGAAAGTTGTCATGCCGTTGGTGATGACCGCTCTCTCCGTTGGATTCTCTCCTCGCAAAGTCAATGACCCATCCCGCCGCGACGCGGTTGCCAACGGACAGTTCATCTTTATCAAGCGTGGTATTTACGATCTGATCGGCGGACATGAAAAAGTGAAAGACCAGATTGTGGAAGATAAAGCCATCTCTGAGCAGGTGAAGTGGAATGGGCATCGCTTGGTGGTGGCGGATGGAATGCAGGTTGTGAGCACGCGTATGTACACGTCTCTTGCGACGATGTGGGAAGGCTGGACGAAGAATATTTACCTCGGCCTGCGCGATCACCCTGCAATGTTATTGCTGGGTGCATTTGGAGCAACACTTGCTTTGATTGCGGCCTTATTTTTGCCTGCCTGGCCTTTACTTGGATTGAATTGGTACTTCAAAGGCGGGGAGTGGATGGCGTTGGGCGTAATCCTTGAGTCAATTTGTGTGTGGGGATATTTGATCTATATGCGTGTGAAAGTCGCTTCCAAGATGCAGATCTCAACTTGGTATGCGTTGACTACGCCTCTGGGGGCGGGTGTGTTCGCCGCCATGATGTTGACCTCTGCATGGAAGGTACTTTCGGGACAAGGGGTGACATGGCGCGGCAGGAACTATCGTCCCAAATAGTGACGAATGTAACTTGACGAATTAATCCCAGTTTTGTTATATTTTGTCATCTCTTGTTAAAGGTAACAAAATATAACAAATGCCTTATTCATCCATTGATCGGGAAAAGAAAATATTGGAATTCCTACAAAAGCAGGGAAGTGCCTCCATTCAGGAACTGGCGGAGGCTTTTGCTGTTTCCAACATGACCATCCACCGCGATTTGAACAAGATGGAACAAACAGGATACATCCAAAAGAAACATGGTGGTGTAACCCTAGCTGAGAAATCTTCTATGTCAGATGAGCATATATGCGTCATGTGTAAAAAGTCTGCTTCTGAGCGGACTGTATTTATCGTGCAGCTTGAAAGCGGGGGACAAAAACGTGCCTGTTGCGCCCATTGTGGATTGATGATTCAAAGCCAATCCAAAGATGTATGGCAGTCGCTTACACCAGATTATTTACATGGACACATGGTTAGCGCTAACCAAGCTATTTATGTGATCGGCAGTGAGTTGAACATTTGTTGTGTGCCGAGCGTATTAAGTTTTGGCTCACAGAAAGAAGCAGAGAAATTCCAAAAGGGATTTGGCGGGCGTCTCTTCACGATGGAAGATGCGATTGCTCAGTTACATGGAATGATGCATGCGCATAAATGAGGCGCATAATTCAAGAATAATATATTAATTACAAAGGAAGATAAGAAACATGAAAAAGATATTTTTGTTTGTTGTGGTGGGGATGTTGTTATTAAGCGCTTGTGGCTCTGCAGATGCAGGCCATACTGATGGGGAAGGTGTTGAAGCTCACGATTATTGGGCACGCGCTGCCTTAAAAGATGGCACGAGCGCTGTCTATATGCTTTTGCACAACCATGGCACTGAAGATGATGCTCTCATTGGCGTTTCTACTGATGTCGCTGCTTCCGCTGAAACTCACTTGAGCCAGGTGGGCGCGGATGGCACTATGCAGATGATTCCTCAGGAATCCATTGCGTTACCTGCTGATGGTGAAGTGGAATTGAAACCTGGTTCCTATCACATCATGTTAATGGGTCTCGTAAAGGATTTGAATGTTGGTGATGAGATCACCGTTACCCTGCATTTTGAAAAACACGAAGATATCACACTGACCGTTCCCGTGATAGATGCTGCTGATATGGGCGGCTCTGGCATGGATATGAATCCATAAGAATTAGCACTTTCGCCAGTGCATTCTCCTCAACCATCCCGCTAGCCTGGCGGGATGGTTTATTTTAAATAGGAAGTTGTTGTCAATGGGAACATTTTATAAGGTAGTATCGTTATATTATGAAAAGGAGAAAAAATGAAAAAGTTTATTTTATTAGTATTAGTTATTGCGCTTGCTGCTTGCACGAGCAGGGGAGCTTCAGAATATGATAAAAATCTGAATAAGTGGAATGATGCAAACATTACACATTATCGTTATTCTTTATTTATCGGTTGCTTTTGCCCATTTATGGAAGAAATGCCAATTATCATTGAGGTAAATAATGGCGAGATCGTCTCGATGACTTCTGCAAAAGGACCGATTGATGAAACGAATCCACTCAAGGAAGTAGCTGACCGCTATTCGACCATCGACCGCGTCTTTCTTGCGCTGAAAGCTGATCTTACAGGAGATGCAGATGACGTGGTTGTGGAGTATGACTCTGTTTATGGTTTCCCCTCTAATGTAGCTGTAGATAACATCAAACAGGCCATGGATGATGAGATTTCATATCAAGTTTCAGACTTTGAGATACTGAAATAGTTTGAGATTTCCCCAACGTACTTCAACTTGTTTTTGCTTCTATTGAAGCCACTGGTTAAAGATTTCTTGATCCACGATTTGAATGCGCCTATCTTCCACTTTGATGGCGCCGCTGCGCTCCAGTTCTTTCATGGAGCGTGCCACCACTTCGCGGACGGTTCCCAGCCTTGCGGCGAGTTGTTCCTGCGTCCAATGCAGCGCAGACTTTTCTTGTGGAAGATCAGCAATCAAGCGTGCGAGACGGTGAGT
This sequence comes from Anaerolineales bacterium, assembly GCA_046328875.1. Lineage (GTDB taxonomy): Bacteria > Chloroflexota > Anaerolineae > Anaerolineales > Villigracilaceae > Villigracilis. The sequence continues at coordinate 809,465 of JAXLVS010000001.1, forward strand.
GACTTGGTAGAAAGCCATTTCACTGGCCATCCGCACCATACCGCGCAGCATTTTACCAAAATTCGCCAATACTTTTTGGGCAAAGGTAGGATGTGACATTACCAGTTCATGCAGCTTCTGATTATTGATGACCCAGACGCGGCAGGTTTCCAATGCCTCTACATTAACTGGATTGGTGCCTTCGTCAAAGGCTGGTACTTCAGCAAAAGTATCACCTTCTTCTAAAATGCGGACGATGTATTGCCTTCCCTGTGGTGAGAGTTTGAATATCTTGGCACTTCCTTGTTCGATGATATGCAAGCCATCGCAGGAATCGCCTTCCCAAAATAATACATCTCCGCGTTGATATTCGCGGAGATGCATATATTCAGCAATGTCTTTTAAAATGGTTTCTGAAAGTTCATCAAAATATTCATTCCCCTTCAAAACTTTTATTTTTTCACCGATCTTTGACTCAATCGACTTCATGTTTGAAATTATATCTCGTTGAGAAGAACCTGATCTGTTCCGCGATCAATTTCCCAGGGGTAGACGATGAACGCATCTGTGATGGCAGCATAGTAATCAGGGCGGGTGTTGCCGAACAGGTTTCGGTACGGGTTAAAGTGCAACACGCAGGTTTCAGCGAAGCCACCAGCCGCAGAGACACGGTTTTTCACGGCGGTGATGGTGCGCCCTGATCCCCAAACATCGTCTACGATGAGCGTAGGGCGTCCACGCAGTTTGTCATCTGCAGGGAATTGAATGAATTCAGGCCATGCCATTAGGTTGGATTTTTCCGTTTTGGATTGAGCGGGGAAGTCCACGGCGGCGGTGAGGATGTGAGTGACATCCATCGCTTCGGCGAGCATACCGCCAGGAATGATTCCGCCGCGTGTGATCATTACCATTGCAGTAAATTCACGTTTGAATTGGGGAAGCAAATGGTCAATTAATTTATCCAGTTCTTCCCATGAGATCATTTCGCGGCGGGGTTCAGATGGCATGAAGTTAATCCTTGATGTTGAGAGATCTTTCAGAGTAGCGAATGAGAGTTAGGCAAGAGCAGCTGCAAGCGGAGCAGGAGCAGCGATGTTTTGAGTCGCGCGTCCTTCCACGGTAGCTTTTTCCACTTCACGCGCCCAGATGTACAAGCAGGTGTGATAGGCGGTGCTAGTGTAGGAACTGAATAGGCTTGAGACCATCACAAAGGTAAAGAAGATCAAGGCTCCGATTGTGATGCCAATGATCAGGATGGCTGTGCTGCCGCCTGCCACATAAGCGATGCCGCCGCCAATGGCAAGAGCAAGGACGAGGCCAACAACTACGGCTGCAAAACCGATGAGACCCGTGACCCAGCGCACACCAACAAAACTGATGCCGATGAGCAGGAAGTTTTCTTTGGTGATCTTTACAATACGGGCGAGGCCGTCTTTGAGATTTAGATCGTCAATGACCATGGCGGGGAGGACGAGCAGCGCAGCTTCTGTCCATAAGGCTTCAACGGCACGCATGGCGCTGCGTAAGATGCTGCCGAGGACATTATTTTTTCTGTTGCTGTTTGCCATATTACGAAGCACACCCACAATGGTAGAGACTGCTGCAAGTGTGAGGATGTCGAAGAAGTCACGACGGACGATTGCCCAAGCTTCATCCATGCGGCCATCGCCTGTAGTGAGATATCCATAAATCAAGCGGATGGTCATAGCAGAGAAAACATAGGTTACTGTGAATTGGATGAACATCAGAACGGCGCCTAAAATGCCCATGATGATGCGCCCAAATTGATTATCACCAAATATAACGGCTGTGATGATGATGGGGATGATGCCGATAACCGAAATGATCATGCCGACAATCAATGCATAGATCGAGGGTTTCAGCAGGTCTTTATCTTTAAAGGCCATGCTCCAAGCTTGTTTTAGAAAATTCCAACCTCTTGAAAAACTTTGCATGCTGCACTCTCCTTCTTTAAGTGCGTTCATTATAGCAAAATTGGTGCAAAAAAGCCTGTTGAAATAGGATAGGTACTTTCGTACTATGGTTATAGCAAAATCGATGGACAACATTCATAAATTCTGTGTGCAAAAACTCGTAAACTGCAACCAAGGTTTTTGTAAAGAGCACCCGCTGTCTAAAGAGAAAGAAGCATGTATAATCGGGCAATTCCAAATCCAGGACAATTCATGAAAAACATTTTATCCACACTCACTTTGCTGGTTGTTTTTGGCATTACTGCCTGTGCAATGGGCGCGCCTGTTTCCCCTACGCCAACTCCAGACCCATTGGTGGTGCAAGGGCAGCAGGTCTTTAACGCGCATTGTGCCACTTGTCATGCGCTTGTGCCTGACACGATCATCATTGGTCCATCTCTTGCGGGGGTGGCCACGCGAGCCGAAACTCGTATGAAGGGACTGAACGCAGAGGAATATATTCAGCTTTCCATTTTGCGGCCAGGTGATTATGTAGTGGAAGGTTTCAATAACGTGATGATCACAAACTTCTCAAAGGAGCTGACCAACGAAGATATGAATGCGCTGGTTGCATTCTTGTTGACTTTGAAATAAGGTCGAAAAAATTTACGGAGGAGAATGTATGAAAGTTTGGTTGAAACGTATTTTTGCAGGTTTGGGGATTTTGTTGCTCATCGGCATTTTGTATGCTGCTTTTGCGCCGCTCCCACATGATGAAGTGTTGCCCGAAGAAAAATGGGGAGCAGGCTCCAGCAGCGTGGAACCCGCCTATAGCGGACTTGAACGTGATTTCCCTGCTACTAATGAAACGGATGCAAACCCGTCCAATGCAGACAAAGTGGAATTAGGACGCCTCCTTTTCTTTGACCCTGTCCTGTCTCAGAATAATGACATGTCCTGTGCCTCTTGCCATCAACCCGATCTCGGCTTCGCCGATGCAAAAGGACAGGCAGTTGGTGATAATGGGACTGTTCTGCACCGCAGTGCCATGAGCTTATGGAACGTAGCTTATAACACCAACTTCTTCTGGGATGGCCGTGCGGCGACCCTCGAAGAACAGACAAATACTCCGCTCACGAACAAAGATGAAATGGCTGGCACGCCTGCTGGAATTGAATCTGAGCTTAAGGCAATTCCTGAATATGTTTCATTATTTGAGAAAGCCTTTGGCAGCAAAGATTCTGTAACATACGCGAATGTGCAAAATGCGATCGCTGCATTCGAGCGCACACTCGTTACCAACAATTCTCCATTTGACAAATACGCTGCTGGCGATGTGAATGCCCTCACGCCCGCCCAGCGCCGTGGATTGGCCGTCTTCCGCTCGGCGGGGACGCGCTGCTTTGAATGCCATTCCGCGCCGACTTTCTCTGATGATTCCTTCTCTGTAACAGGTGTGCCCGACCTTCCAGGTCAGCCGCATGATACAGGTCGTTTGGAAGTGGAAAGCACAAGCTTAGACGGTGCTTTCAAGGCTCCTACACTTCGCAATATTGCATTGACTGCGCCTTACATGCACAATGGCTCATTCAAGACCCTTGAAGAAGTAGTGGACTTTTACGCCAAAGGCGGCGGACGTGATGCAGGCGTGGAAAATATTGACATTCATGTCTTAGGTTTTGACCTGACCGATCAGGAGAAAGCTGACCTCGTTGCGTTCATGTACGCGCTCACCGATGAAAGCAACCTGCCTGAGACTCCTGCTTCTGTGCCTTCTGGGCTGCCAGTGATAGCAAGTGTGGAAAACCCCGCGCGGGCAATTGTCAGCGAGATGAATGCTGGGGGAACAGAAGCCGTTACGGCTCCGCATGAAGCGACGACGTTGCGAGTGGAAAAAGGCCAGACCATTCAATCCGTTGTGGATAAAGCCTTGCCAGGCGATACTGTCGAAGTTCCATATGGGATTTATAAAGAGCACGTTATCATTGACGTGAGCAACATCAAGTTCATGGGCATCCCGAACGATAAGGGCGAGTGGCCTGTGATCGAAGGCAGCAACACTGGTGCGGATGGCGTGATCGCATCTGGAAATGATTTTGAGATGGCGTTCTTCGCAGTTAAGAATTTCACGAGCAATGGGGTGCTGGTGGAAGGCGCGAAGAATGTTTACTTGCACGACATGTATATTGAAAACACAGGTGTGTATGGTGTGTATCCCGTGCGTTGTACGGATGTGTTGATCGAGCGCATTGAAGGCACGTTGATGAACGACGCCGCGATCTACGCAGGCAAATCTGAAAACGTCATCATCCGCGATACGCTGACATATGGAAACGTGATTGGTGTGGAGTTGGAAAATACCGTGAATGGCGAAGTGTATAACAACGTCGCGCACGATAACACCATTGGCATTTTCATCGACCTGTTGCCGCAGCTTCCTTCCAAGGTTTCACTGTACACCAAGGTGCATGACAACATTTCTGAAAATAACAACGGCGAAAACTTTGGCAAGCCTGGTTCTGCTGTTTCACTCATCCCGCCTGGAACGGGCATGTTGATCCTTGCTGCCGACCATGTTGAAGTGTACAACAACACCATCCGCGGAAATAAGACGGGCGGTCTGGCTGTCTTCAATTTGACCATCGGTTTTTCCGAGGAAGAAATTGATGTGGGTCCTAACCCCGAATACAATTATGCCCACGACAACATTTACGAGAACAACGGCTACGACGCCGACTCGTTTGTGAAGAATATGCTCGGTGATGGCTTTGATATTATCTGGGATGGCACTGGTATGGATAACCGCTTCGATGAACCGAACGCATCCACATCTTTCCCGCCTGTGCTGCCCACCAGCAAGTGGCCTACTCCAGTGTATAACCTGTACTGGCGTGTGTTGAATTTTGTAGTTGGGTTGGTGAGTTAATAATAAAGTAGGGGCGGGGTTACCCCGCCCCTACAATTTCATAATAAGTTGATCGGGTCAATTTCAATTCGCCAATCATTCAGCCTTACATCTCTCAATAATGATGCAGGGTCTGGGCCTCGCACGATGATCTGCCAGCGATACTCGTTATTGTCTTTCGCAAAAAAGCATGGGACGGGGCCGATCAATTCCGTTTGATGACGTTTCTCCGCTTCGATCTTAATCTTTAGCCTGTCTGCGGTTCTTTTGGCTTCTTCCTCCGCCCGAATATTATCCGCGTTTCGGTATTCGAGGCGGATTAATTTTGCATACGGGGGATACCCCAATAGTTTGCGATATTCCAATTCGCGTTCATAAAATCCGTTCACATCATGTTGTGCCGCGAATTGAATGGCGTAATGCTCGGGCATAAAGGTCTGCAAAATGACCTTGCCTCCGCGAGAGGAACGTCCTGCGCGGCCAGCAACCTGTGTGAGGGTTTGAAAGACCTTCTCACTGGCAAACGGATCTGGCAGATTCAGTCCCACATCTGCAAGGACAATGCCAACCAACGTGACCATTGGCAAATCAAGTCCTTTGGCGAGCATTTGCGTGCCCACCAGCACATCTGCCTGATGATTGGCAAAATGGGTAAGGATGATCTCGTGCGCATCCTTCTGGCGGGTCGTGTCCCAGTCCCAGCGCAGCGTACGCGCCTGCGGGAACATAGCTTTGATATCCGCTTCCACTTTTTCGCTGCCGAGCCCGTATTCGCGGATCTGGAGGCTTTGGCAGTTTGGGCATGTCTTTGGTTTTTGGCGGCTGTATCCGCAGTGATGGCAGAGTAACTGTTCTTTGTTTTCCAGATGCAATGTCAACGGCGTTTCGCAGTTGGGACATTTCAACACATGGCCACAGTCACGACAGAAGATGTAAGTAGCTGTTCCACGACGGTTGAGGAAGATGATGGCCTGTTCGCCGCGTGAAATTGTTTCCGCAAGCGATTCAGATAAGCTGCGCGAGAACACCCCGCGATTGCCGTTCTTCAATTCCTCACGCATGTCAATCACTTGGACGGGCGGCAGGGCAGAGTCAGTGACGCGGTTGGGCAAGTCCAACCTCTGAACCTGTCCGCTTTCGGCCTGGAATCTTTGCTCAATCGTTGGTGTGGCAGAGCCTATCACGCAGACTGCACCGCATAGACGGGCATAATCTTGTGCGGCAGACATTGCGTTGTAGTAGGGCGGCTCGGATTGGTAATAAGAACTATCGTGACACTCGTCCACGACGATGATGCCGATATTTGGCAGCGGTGAGAACAACGCTGAACGCGCACCGATGATGACGTTCAACTTTCCGTCACGCGCGCGCCGCCATGTGTCGTATCGTTCACCTTCTGATAATTTTGAATGGACGAGTCCCACCTGCCCAGGAAAGCGCGATAAAAAGCGGCGCACCAATTGCGGGGTGAGTGCGATTTCAGGAACGAGAACGATAGCTTGTTTGCCACGTTTTACCATCTCTTCAGCGGCGCGCAGATAGATCTCGGTTTTGCCTGAGCCTGTGACACCATAAAGGAGAAATGATGAAGGGTGAGTGACGAATGATGAAAGAATTTCTTGCAAAGCAGAAGTTTGCTCGGGGGTGAGTGTTAGCTCTTCGCCTATTATTTGTTTTTCTATTTTCCCCAATGGGTCTCTAAAGATTTCATTTTCAAATAAACGAATCAACCCGCGCTCTTCAAGTTCTTGCAGGTCAGCGATGTTGCAACCTGTCTCTGCGTAAATCCATGAAAGGTTGACTGCATCAGGTTGGTGGATGAGAAAACGCAAGGCGGCTTGACGACGCGCCAAAGTCTGCTTGGTGGAGCCGAGAGAGTCCATCTCTGCTTCCGCCGCTTCAGGCTTAACGGACAGTTGAGCAACACGAATGTATTTTGGTCTTACTCTGGGGGCGGGTAAAACATTCTTTGCAGAAAGCACACCCTTTTTGACGAGCATGTTGGCGGTCTTGCGCCAATCCACTTTGGAAAAATGACTGTCGATCTGGCGGCCACGAAGAGCGCTGCGTTCGGTGAGGAGTTTGAGGAGACGACCACTGACGGTGGACGATTGACCTTGGTCAGGAGTCTGTTGTCCACGATCTATAATTTGGTATAACACATCTGCTTGCTGACTCAGGCCTGTTGGAATCATCAGGTTGACGATGGAGGCGAGTGGATTCAGCGTAGTCTCTGCTAAACGAATGGCAAGAGCAATTTGCGGCGAAGTCAGAACGGGGGCAGGGTCAAGCAGGTCAATGATCTCTTTGGGATTCTGTATAGAAGAAGAGTCAGTCAATTCGAGGACAATGCCCTGTACCGTCTGATTCCCGAAAGGCGCAACGACAAGACACCCCGCCTGAATGTGCGGGGTGAGTTCATCTGGAATGTGGTAATCAAAAAGGCCAGAGATTGCAGAAATGTTAACGGAAATTCGAGCGAACATAATATGATTATAATGTTGTTATATGGAAACAAGGAGGTTGACATGACTTTGTCTGTAATCATTGTTGGGGTGATCGGTATTTCGGTGGTGCTGTTGGCATTGATGTTCTTGAAATCGAATCAGGTGAATTTGACGGGGAAGACAGAAGAGAAGCCTGAGTGGATGAGTTCCAACCCGCCCGCTGAAACTATCGCCGCTACCAAGGCGGAGGGGGAAGGGGTTACACTTTTCAACCAAGATAAAGGTGAGCGCATCGCATCTCCCTTTGCAGAGCAGATCGAAGATATGTTGCGTGCCAAGCTGAAATCTCATCCTACTTTAAAAGACCTCAAAGTGGATATTGGCACAGGTACTGATTATGGCTTTGAGTTTTGGGTGAATGAGAAACGATATGCGAGCGTGGACGATTTGCCCAATGAAGAATTAAAAGTACTGTTTCGAGAAACTGTGAAAGATTGGGAGAGTAGAAAATAAACAAGGCGCAGGAGAGATCCTGCGCTATTTTTTTATAATGGCTGCTGCGCCATAACCAACGACAGACGAGTAATCTTTTGTGATATCTCCTGAAGTGGCATAGTTGAGAATTTGAACCTGATCTGCACCGAGTTTTTGGGTTGCCCATAGTGCTGCGGCAACGGCAGCATGTCCACAGGCATACCCTTTGCCAGTTTGTTCAGCTTCAAATATCGAGAAGGGATTGAACGACTCGAAGCAACGGAGCATTTCATGGTCAAAGATATGGGCGGTTTGCTGGTCGTAAAAATGGGAGAGATCTGTAGATGCCACAATGATGGCATTTTTCTTTTTGAGCGTACGTGCCAATGCCATACCTAGCTTTTTTGCAACGGTCTCTTCTTGAGAGCGGACCATGATCGGTAAGAGTTTGAATGTGTTTTTTAGAACGCGTTGTAAAAAGGGAAGTTCGATCTCAAGCGAGTGTTCCTTGTCATTTGGAATGGGGGAGATGGGAATGTCCAGATGCTTTTGCAGTTCTGCCATTGTCTCTTTATCCACTTCAATGTTGCCAAGCGGAGTGGCGTATGCTTGATGGCTGGTCGTAATGAGTGGAAATGGTGCAAAGCTGTGGAATGGCGAGAGGATAGCAACAAGGTCAGGGGTGAGTCCGTGCAAGGTGGCAAAGGCATGTGCGGCGACCGCCCCTGAATATTTATGCCCTGCATGAGGGGCGATGATGCCGATAACTTGTCCATTGATCTCAGGCAATTTTGCGTCCGTGAGGAATTCATCCACGCGGGCGGCGAGGGGCTTTGGCATACCTTCGTACCATGTCCCTGCAATTGGAGAAGGGCGGAGGTCAAGCGCGTTCATAAAATTATTGTAGCACGTGTGAAAAGAAAAAGTATGAGTGATAAAAGAAAAAAAAGGCGGACATTTCTGTCCACCTTTTGATTATTCATTATTTTCTACGCCCAGCCAGGTCATTGCCTCATTCATATCGCTAAAGATGCGGGCATTTAATCCGCGGTTCACTCCTACGGTCTCTGCAAAGCGATTGATCTCTTCTTTGCGATAGACGACTGCATATTTCCCCTTATATTGAAAGAGAGACACACCTTTCATGGCAAGCTCAAAGCGTTCCATTGGGCCGACTTTACCTGTCATCTCGGTGATATTTACAAGGAATTTCTGGTAGTTTTCTTTTTCGCATATAACGAGCACTTCCTTCATCATAGCGATTAGAGCATTGAATTGATATGGCTCTGAATATTCAACATACAAATATCCATTTCGCCCTTCTATGAGTTTCATTGATTGCTCCGTTGAGAATGGATAAAAATAGGGGGATGGCTTTAATATGCCATCCCCCTATTTTTCATTTTTTTATTTCATTCTTTCTGCTACGATCTCCGCAACATCTTTCACTTGCATCGAGTCGCCATCCGCTTTGCTGGCATCCGTCATCATCGTCAGGCAGAAGGGACATCCCACTGCCACCGTATTCGCACCCGTAGATTTAGCTTCAGCGAAACGAGTGGTATTTACTCGTGCCGTGCCTTCCTCTTCTTCCTTCCACATTTGTGCGCCGCCAGCGCCACAACAGAAAGACTTGGCTCCATTGCGCGGCATTTCTACCGTTTCAATGCCCGCGGCTTTCAGGTCATCGCGCGGCGCATCTGTAATCTTGTTGTGTCTTCCCAAATAGCATGGATCATGGAAGGTAACTTTCATGTTGTCGCCTTCTAAATTCATGGAGATTTTTCCCGCGCCTACCAACTCGTTAATTAATTGAGTATGGTGAATGACCTGGTAATTTCCGCCAAAGGCTGGATATTCATTCTTGATGGTGTGTAAACAATGCGGGCAGGTCGTCACAATTCGTTTCGGCGCAACTTCGTTCAGGATTTCAACATTCTGCGAGGCAAGACCGAAGAAAATATCCTCGCGCCCTGCACGGCGAGCTGAATCACCTGTGCAGGATTCATTCTTGCCTAGCACGGCGTAATTGACTCCCGCTGCATTCAAAATTTTTGCAAAGGCTTGCGCGGTCTTTTGCGCGCGCGTATCTGTAGCAGGCGCACAGCCAACCCACCATAAAATCTCAGGCTCAGCATTTTGCTCAATGGTTGGCACTGTCATGCCTTCTGCCCATTTCATTCGGTCGCCTTGCGAAACATTCCACGGATTCTGATTGCGCTCCATGCCTTTGAAAGCCGATTCCAATTGCTTGGGGAATGCGCTTTCCATCATCGAAAGATTGCGGCGAATGTCGAGAATGTCGCGCATGGGCTCATTGCCTACAGGGCAAATGTCCACGCATGCGCCGCAGCTTGTGCAAGCCCAAACGGCTTCTTCCGAGATCAACTCGGTCATGGCAACATCTGTCGTGCCGCCGTTATTGAAGTGATAGCGCTTGTTAATTTCCAATGCGGCGGGCGATAATAATTTTCCAGTGTTGTACGCGGGGCAAACTTCCTGACAGCGGAAACACATGATGCAAGAGAAACTATCCATGATCTGTTCCCAGCCGAGGTCTTTCATCTTCGCCGCGCCAAATTGTTCGATGCTTTGATCGTCGAGATTGATGTAACTTAATTCACCGATGGATTTTCTTTCGGGTTTAAGCGCAAAATTCAACGGCGCAAAGAAAAGATGAATGTGCTTTGAATATGGGAAGTAAGGGAGAAATGCGACGACTGCGCCAATAGACATCCAGAACGCGATGTGTTCCCCTGCAACCAAGACACTCGCATCCACACCTGACCATAAGCTTGCCACTGCTGAGATGCTTGGTTGCCATCTGTCAGCATGACCTGCTAACGCCACCCCGAACGATTCGCCAAGGAAGCGCATTGTGTTGTGAATAAAAATGAACGTTGCAACAATTGCTGAATCACGTAGAATGCCGAGGCGTGCTTTCGGGTGAAGCAAAGTTGTCTCGCGCGTGGACAATGTCGCAGGTCGCAGGATGAAGCGCCGCACGGCCATGGCAATAATGCCAAAAACGATCGCGACGTTCGCAATATCTGCAAGCAAACGGTATGCATCCCCAAACAAGCCTGTATGCTCGAGGAGCTTGTACCCTGTGTAAGCGTAGATCAGATCCGCTAAATTGATCAAAAGAAAGGAGAGAAAGCCCCAGCCAATGAGCCCATGCAAGATGCTCGGGCCAAGCCTAAAACGAAATACGGGCTGGAACAACCCCACCTTGACGATGAGATCTCCAATCCGCTTCCATAAAAGAGACCAATTTACTTTTCCCTGGCCGCTGGAGATGTGACCAATGATCTTCATCACACCGCGATAGGTGAAATATAGTGAAACAAGCGTTGCTACTGCGAAGAGGATCTTTTCTACAAGGGTGAGCATGTGCCCTCCGAAATTTATGTTGTAGGTCACGTAAATAACGTGACCTACTTCGTAAGTTTAGCACAAGTTTTAAATTACACGAGCCTGCCAAATGACATGTTAATTTCCATCCTCAGCACAGCGAAACCCGCGGCTTAGCCCAGCAGATTGTGGCTCGTGCCGAAAGCGGTTCGTCACGGCAATCTCTAGCCTATCCTCATTGTACGAGCCGCTGCGCAGGGAGCGTTCAACCCCTGTTTCCGCACCCGTTGGGTTGGCATAAGGCGTTACCAAATAATAATCTTCGGCATACCAATCCGCGATCCATTCACGTGCATTACCTGACATGTTCAATGCGCCATACGGGCTTGTCCCTAGCGGGTAACGATAAATCGAAACTGATTCGTGGATCATGGTTCCGTCAAAATTGGCGAGGCGTGCGTTAGGCGCTTCGTTTCCCCAGGGGTATTTTCTGCCATCTGTTCCGCGGGCAGCTTTTTCCCATTCCGCTTCGGTTGGCAAACGCCTACCCGCCCATTGACAGTAAGCACCTGCTTGTTCCCAAGTTACATACGTAACGGGATGATCTCGATAGATCCAATTTCGATAGGTCGTATTATCCGACACCATGTCCGAACATGCGCCAGCCGCCATGCACTTTAAGTACATGGCGTTACTTACTTCATATTTGTCCATCCAGAAAGCATCGAGATAGACAGTATGTTGCGGGGAATCCGCATATTTGTAGACTTGTCCCTTGCCCATCAAAAACTCACCCTCAGGTACATATACCTGCACCATGCCATCCAGCGTGGATGTTTTTACATCAACAGGAACAACTGAAGATTTCCTTCCAATGTCAAAAGCGGCAAGATCCAAGCGGACCTTTTCCATAGTCAGCGTGCCATTTTGATACGAATTGTAGAAACGGACCAAAATATCCAAATTCCATATGGCTGTGCCCATCCCTGATACAAGTACGACCAGCAGAATAGAAACATAGATTCTTTTGTTTGCAAATAATTTCATGTAGATAAGATCCTGACAGATATTTAACTTGTGATTAATAACTTGATCTCTTTAAGCAATTTTACATATTGCTCACGAGTCTTTTCATCCCCCGTCCCTGATGCCCCAATGACATCGCCGCGGCCCAGCGATATATGATATCCCTCTTGGTTGGCAACACGCTCCATAAAGCTCGGCCAGTTAAGGAAGGTGCGTTTACTGTCTATAGACCAGTCATTATTCCAATAGAGCCCGCCTACGCAAACAGCAAAACCAACTTTGTTATTCCCAAAAAGTGTATCGTCATAAATCATGATGACGGTTTCATCTTCTGGGACCTTGAAACTCTTACGTACAGCCTTCATTCGGCTTGGGCTGATTGTGTCATCTAAATAAAGGTTATTTTCACCTGAATATTTAACGCAAACCTCGCGGATGGTGCGTGACGCAGTCCGCTCGCTTAATTTGCTTTCAGATTCCTTGAATTGCGCCCCACATTTGGAGCATTTTTGTGTTTCTTCCGTATATTCGGTTCCACAGTATTTGCAGATAAACATAATTACCTCGTGATTTGTTTACTTGATTTTACACGGAATTGATACGCTATTGATTGCTGAAGGCGGACAAATTACTCCTCCATCTTTACTGCAGTAAGGTGAATATCATTTGAGGGTAGAATACCACTTCAAAAATTTTGAAGGGAACACTGGTAAAGAAATAATGCGTATGAATAAGGATTTTATTGCAGGGATGCGTGGAACGCTTCCTATTTTGATCGGGGTGATTCCCTTTGCCATGATCACAGGCGTCGCAGCAGTTAGCGTAGGGTTGACGCTTTCAGAAACCATGGGAATGTCTGTGTTGGTTTTTGCAGGCGCTTCACAACTAGTGGTCTTCCAGCTAATGAGCGCAGGCAGCCCGTGGATCATTATGGTGCTGACCGCGTGGGTGGTCAACGTTCGCTTTACGATGTACAGCGCTACGCTGGCGCCTTATTTGCAAAAACTTTCCACTGGGCGAAAAGCATTGTTGGCATATATGCTTTCAGATCAGGCTTTTGGTATCAGCTTGAGTCACTTCATTGCTACGAAAGAAGAGATGGATCACCGTTGGTATTACTTCGGCTCTGCCTTGTTGATTTGGGTAGCATGGCAAATTAGTGCATTGATCGGCGCGTTGCTTGGCTCACTCGTCCCTGCCAGTTGGGGGTTTGACTTTGCCTTCCCGCTTAGTTTTATGGCGCTTATGTTCGCTGCCTTGCGCGACCGTCCCACGGTGATCGCTGCATTGGTAGGAGGATTCATAGCTGTACTTGCTAAAGGATTGCCGTATAACATTGGCTTGGTGCTGGCGACCTTCCTTGGTATTGCGGCTGGATATTTTGCCGAAAGCCTGAAACCCCACAGAGGAGTTGCCCAATGAACGCGTTATCCATTTGGCTTCTTTTCCTCGCCGTTGGGCTAGGGACATTCACACTGCGCTTCCTGTTCATTTACTTATTCGGAAAAGTTGAAATGCCTGATTGGCTGCGCCGTGCGCTTCGTTTCGTCCCCGCAGCTGCTCTAGCTGCGTTGGTATTCCCCGCGCTGACACATCCCTCTGGACATCTCGATTTGACCCTGCAAAATTTCCGTTTGCTGGCTGGGCTTGGTGGGGCAGTAGTTGCCTGGAGAACCCGCAACGTCTTGCTCACTATCTTAGTTGGCATGGCGCTGCTATGGACTTTGCAAGCGGTGTTTGGCATGTAAAACAAAAATATCTCCGAAGTTCTCAAAACTTCGGAGATATTTTTGTTACTAATTACTCACTACTCATTTTCAGTGCTAACTAACACTGCCCGGACAATTCTTCGGAAAAGATAACTATCGTTAAGTGGGTTATAGCCCGAGCAGGTTATAAGGGTAATGTAGGAGCTACCTTCCAGATGTTCGAAGGCGAAGGCAGTTGTATCGGGGCGGACAAGTTTTGTATTGCGAACTTCAAAGATGTATTTCATGCCGCTCATGTGGATGATGATCTGATCACCATGTTGTAGAGATTTGATGCTGGCAAATGGGCCGGGCAAGCCGCTGGCGTTGGTGACATGCCCTGTGATGACAGAGTTTCCTTCCCATGATGGGAAGGCGGTTCCATTGAGCCAGCCTGCATCATTGCCGAGCCATTTTACATCCCATGCGTTTTCTGCTTGCGGCACGCCCACAATGGTGGACTTTACGTTTAATGAGGGAATCTCAAGCCACAGATCGCCTAATGTTGTATACGCGGAGTCCGCAGGCTGAGCTGGCAGTGTGGTGATCTTGTTCGGAGCAAAACCAGTTTTCGGGAGGGAAGAGGCGGTGGTTTTCGTTGAGCTTGCATCACCTGTTGCTCCACTGCTTGTGATGGTGAAGTCAACGGTGTAATCGCTTACGCCATTGTTAAGTTCAATTCCTGCCACGCTCCAAACCGAGGTGGTGCCGCAGACGAAGAGACGGTAGGTGCCATTTGCCAGGGGGCTGGCGAGAGTGAGGGTGGTGATAAAGCCAGCATTGCTGTAGTTGGCGGTGCTGATGGTCTTTTGGACATCGTCGCTGACCACGCCGCCGTTGCAGGAGACAGTATCGAAGTTGCCGTTTGCGCCGCGTTCAACGAGCAGATAGTTGACTGGGTTATTGGCAGCCTTGGCAGAACTGTCGTTCAACATATCTTGATTAAAGACGACCGTAATGGAAGAGAGGCTGGTGAGTACAGCATTGGCAGAGGGATTGGATGCGGTGACGACGGGGATACCACCATCAACTTCGTATGCACCAATATCACAGACCGCTCCCTGCGGACGGGTCACACCGCGCTGGTCTTTGTTGCTGACGGGAGCAGCGGCGCAAGTTGCAGCATCCCCTGCATCGATGGCGATACTTCCTGTTTGCAACGCCATGGTTTGAGTGGGTCCACCGTTATCTGCCAGAGAACCGAGGTTGGGGTCGCCTGCCTTGAAGTTCTGAAGAGTAGTGGTTCCGACATTACACGTACCATCTTCTATAATGGTATTGATATTGGTAACAACGAAGCCAAAATTAGTACAATCTCCACCAGAAATGGAATTGGCAATGATCGTATTGATAAGAGTGAGAGAAGTATGAAGAAATATCCCCCCACCTGCTACGCCTGCACTATTATTGGAGAGAGTGCTATTTTTAATTGTCGCTGAGCCTGGTCCGTCAAGAAACACAGCTCCTCCCCGGCCGCTTGCAGTATTGTTGAAAAATGTGCTATTTGTTACAGTAGTGACCCCTGCTTGATAGAACCCGGCACCACCAAATGCCGGATCGGTTGTTTTGTTGTCGAAGAAGGTACTGTTCGCCACGGTCATCGTGCCGATGTTGTAGATTCCGCCACCAGCGACTGCTTTATTGCCAGAAAGGGTGCTATCTGTCACCGTTAAGGTGCCGGTGTTATTGTTTCGTATCCCGCCGCCAGTTGTGGCTTTATTATCGGATATGCTGCTGTTATTGATCGTCAGTGTTCCATCATTCCTAATACCGCCACCTTCTGTGCCGCCTGTTACGCATGAAGTGCAATCTCCGTGGCGTACGGTCATATCATTCAATGTCGCATTACTACCTGAGTTGATAATAAAAACCCGGTTCGTGGCGGGAGTACACCCGCCCGGTAAGGTGACTGGGTTGCAAGTGGATGCCTGAATGATAGTCTTCGTTGCGCCGTTGCCGGTGATGGTCATCTGCGTGGTTATGGGGGGCAGTTGGCTGCCTGCTAGCGTGATGGTGTAATCGGCAGCGAAAGTGATGGTATCTGTGCCTGCACCGGCAGAGCAGCCATTGTATGCCGCATCGGTATTTGCAGCGATGATGGCTTCGCGCAGAGAACAGTTCGCGTTGTTCGTGTCTTCGTCCACTGCGGTGTTGACCACAATACCTGCTGCATACGCCGGGGTGAAAATCACCGCACTACCGAGCAGGGATAGAAATAAAGCAAGAATGACAAGCAAATTAAATGAGCGGGATTTCATCGAGAATTCCTCCAAGGGGATTCGCCCAAAATTTTTAACCTGAAATTTTGAGCAGTTGAGGTGGGGCGGAGTATGCTTTCAAGGAAAGTTGGACGATGGTCTGCCATCCGTGGTCTATGGCCGGTCTTTCATTTCCTTCATTGATTAGCATAAGTCTTGTATAATTTTCTCAGAACAAACCATTCCAGGTAAGTGCCAAAAGGGATACCATTTGTGATACAAGCCAAAGATGAATTGACCTTTGGGGTCTGGTTGCGAAAACGCCGCCGTGATTTAGATTTAACCCAACAAGCACTTGCAGACCGAGCCGGGTGCACTCGCATCACATTACGCAGGATCGAAGCCGGAACATTGAAACCATCGGAGCATTTGGCTGAAACTTTGCTTAAGCTGCTAGGCGTTCCAAGCCAGGAGCGCAAGGCATGGATCGAATTTGCGCGTGGGTCCGCGGACCACCCTGAACCTGCCCAATCTTCTCAACGAACAAACCTGCCCTCCCATTTGACCAGTTTCATCGGTCGTAAAAAAGAAATACCCAAGATCAAGGGTGCGCTTTCCAAACACCGCCTTGTCACCCTGACGGGCTCCGGAGGAATTGGAAAATCACGTTTATCTTTGCAGGTTGCTGCAGACCTGCTGAATATCTTTCCCGATGGCGTTTGGTTTGTCGAGCTGGCATCCCTCTCAGACCCCAACCTGCTCCCACAGACCATTCAGAACACACTGGGTTTGATCGAACAAAAAAATACTCCCCCTTTACAAATACTTCAGGAATACTTAAAGGAAAAGAAAATCCTATGTGTGTTGGATAACTGCGAACACCTGGTTGAGGCATGTGCAACATTAGCCTTTAACTTGTTAAGCCATACCATTCACCTCAAGATTCTGGCGTCCAGCCGTGAGGCATTGGGCGTGCAAGGCGAATTTGCCTGGCGGGTTCCATCGCTGTCTGTGCCAGTTACAACAGACAAGGGTTTAGATGCAGACCAACTGTCACAATATGAAGCGGTGAAATTATTCATCGAACGGGCGCACTTGATCGAACCCGCATTCACGTTGGATGAGACCAACGCCTCTTTCGTCGCCCGAATCTGTTCCCGCCTCGACGGCATTCCTCTTGCGATCGAGCTAGCTGCAGCACGATTGAAGACCCTGAGCGTGGAACAGATCCTTACCCGGCTCGATGACCGCTTTAGCCTGCTCACCAACGGCGCACGGACCCTTCCATCCCGCCACCAAACCCTGAGGGCAGCCATCGAATGGAGCTACATCTCCCTATCAGAAAACGAAAAAACCTTGTTCCGCAGGTTGGCGGTGTTTAGCGGTGGTTGGAGTTTGGAAGCCGCCGAGACCATTTGCTCAGGGAATGGGATTAAGCAGGAAGATGTGCTTGACCTGATCACCAGCCTGGTACAAAAGTCTCTCATTCACACCAGTGAATTTCGCACGGGAGTTCACTATGAACAATTAGAGACCATCCGCCAGTATGGGCAGGAGAAATTCCTTGCCAGTGATGAAGTGGAGCTTCTTCGTAATCGGCACTTGCAATACTTTATGGAGTTGGCACAACGCGCAGAACCCGCATTGCGCAGTTCTGCGCAGGTGCAATGGTTTAACCTTCTCGAACGGGAAATGTCCAACCTTCGTTTTGCCATAGTACGGGCAGAGGAAACAGACAAAAAAGCCTTTCTTCAGTTGACGAGTTCTCTTTGGTCTTTTTTCAGGTCGTTGGAACATAAGGATGAGGGTATCGAGTGGTTGTCAAAAGCTATAGCTGCAAACAAAGATACACCGACCCCATTGCTTTCCACCGCCATGGCGCGGCTTTCCTATTTGTACTTATATCTTTCTCTTGTGCAGGAACGGGCGGAAGACATTGCCCTCACGGCACTTGACCTGAGCAGGCAGTTAAAAGATAAACCCGCTGAAGCCCTGGCACTAATTTCATTGGCTGGGCTGGAATTGGAACGCATGAATGGGAAGTTCGGGGCTGAGCATACCGAACAGGCGCTGGGAATTGCACAAGAGCTCAAAGACCATTGGTTACTCTCAACCGCGTTGATTCAGAAAGGCAGATTCACCCAAATAAAGAATCCAGTTGAGAGTTTGGTTATTTTTGAAGAAGCCCTCAAAGAAGCCCAAACATCGGGCGACAAACGCCTGATTTACTCCGGTTTGTTTTGGATGTTCATCAACATCCTTGCGACAGGACAGCTTGCCCGTGCAAAGGATATTGCTCATCAATGTGTACTGGCTGCAACGGAGATCGGGGATAAGGACGGCATTATTTATTCTCACAATGCCTTGGCGGGCATTGGCTTGTTCGAGGAAGATTATGCATCTTCCAAAGAACATGCCGAGACCATCATACGATTGTCAAAAGCCTATCAACATAATTCCGGTCTATTAAATGGACTTGGAAGCGCCGGGCTGGTAAATTTGGCGACGAAAAACATTGCACAGGTGCTCGAATTATCCGCGGAAATGGACAGGCTGATCCTTTCAAAGGGTGGTCGCCTTAAGTCAGATACAGGATTCCCTGTGTTTCTTCGTATCTGGGCTTATGTTCTTGAACGTGATTTGAAAAACGCTAGAAATAATGCCAGAGAACTTATCCCTCTTTACACGCAGGATGACAATGTCCTTTTATCGATTGAATACTTCCGGGTTTTTGCGGCACTGGCATATATGGACGGCTGCCATGAAACCAATATAATCCTGACAAGCTTTGCCAAGAGATTGCACGAACGAGTTGCTTTAGCCTTCTTCGATTATCCATTTATGAGCCGGCTTCGGGCAGAACAGCTAGCCCAATCACGCGGAGTATTGGGAGAGGATGCCTTCCATCAAGTTTGGGAAAAAGGGCAGAAGATGGACTTGAAAGAGGCAAAAAAATATACTTTGGAACTAGCTAACCCGGTAATATCCTAAAAGTAGTTCATCGACAAAAAAGACCTCCGAAGTCATGTGACTTCAGAGGTCTTTTTGTTTTACTTGCTGACCGTGCTGACCAGCACAGCTCTCACTACTCTTCTAAAGAGATAACTCTCGTTGAGTGGGTTATACCCCGAGCAAGTGACGAGGGTGAGGTAGGAAGCATCCTGCTTGGATTCGAAGGCGTAATTCGTGGAATACGGGCGGGATAGTTTCGTCTCGCGTACTTCATAGATATATTTCACGCCTCCCATGTGGACGATGACTTGGTCGCCATACTTAAGCGACTTCAACGCTGCAAATGGACCGTCTACTCCGCTGGCGTTTGTGACATGCGCCGTAAGCAAGGAGTTGCCATTCCAGGTGGGGAAGGCCGTACCGTTGAGCCAGCCAGTGTCATTGCCGAGCCAGCTTACATCCCAAGTCTTGTCCGCATTTTGAGGCACGCCCACAATGGATGACTTCACATTTAATGAGGGAATCTCAAGCCAGAGATCGCCCAACGCCGCATACGCGGAGTCCGCAGGTTGAGCTGGCAGGGTGGTGATCTTGTTCGGAGCAAAACCAGTTTTCGGCAGGGAGGAGGCGCTGGTGTTTGTAGAGGTGTTCCCGGAGATTGCTGCAGCCGCCGCGCCGACGGTAAAGTCAAAGGTGAAGTCGGTGCCGGAGGTCACGCCATCCCCTGCGAGAGGATTGCCTGCTAGGTCCACAATGGACGTGGTACCGCAGACGAAGAGACGGTAATTGCCCGCGGGCAAGGCGCTGCCGATGTTGACGATGGCAGTGTTGGGAGCATAGATCACACCACCGCTGGGGGTAATGAGGGTATCATCGCCGCCGATGGCAGAGGCGCAAGACGCTGTATCGACCGTGCCGTTCGCGCCTTTGTTGATGATCTTGTAGTTGTTGGGGTTGGTTACGTCATCGATCAACGTACCACCGCCAGAGTTGCTGACATCTTCACTGAAGGTGACCGTGAAACTGGATGGACCCGTGCCGCTGTAACTGGCAAGCAGGGTTTGGCTGAGGGCGGTGGGCGCGGTGGTATCGGGTGCGCCATACATTAGTGCGCGATTATTACCTTCGTCCGCAATCCAAAGCACTTTGTTTGCCGGGTCAAAATATACTTTTTGAGGGAAGCCCAACCCGGTGGATGATGGTGTGGGTGCGTTGCTGGTAAAGTTTGCTTGACCGATCACGAAACTGGCGTTGGCGCCATTTGCCAATGAAGCGGCATTATCGAATACAAGGATCCGATTATTGCCTCTGTCAGTCACAAATATTCTCCCGGAGCTATTATCGCCGGTAACGCCTGTTGGAAAAGACATGCCGTTCTGGGTGGTTGCACCGGCGGATGAAGTAAAGTTCGGCTGTCCCAATATGCCATCGGCAAGGGCACCGTTGGCTTTGGACGCCGCATTGTCAAAGCGGAGCACGCGGCGACATTGATCGGGCAGCCACAGTCGCCCGGCTGAATCAACGAACATTCCCCAAGGATTAGAGAAGCTGTCTTGGTCGCACGCAGCGGCGGTTGAAGTAAAGTTTGGCTGTCCCAACACGCCGTCGGCATTGGCTCCATTGGCTTTGGATGCTGCATTATCGAAACGCAAGACGCGCGAATTGCCATATTCTGCTACCCAAAGGCGTCCGGCAGAATCAATTTGCACTTCTGATGGAAAAAACATACCGCTCTGGTTGGCTGCACTCCCACTGGAGGTAAAGTTCGGCTGTCCCAACACGCCATCAGCATTGGCGCCAGTAGTTTTAGATGAAGCATTGTCGAACCGCAAAACGCGATTGTTCGCAAAATCGGCAACCCATAGGCGTCCGGCAGAGTCCACATCAAGACCAAATGGTTGGCTCATCCCGTTCTGGGTGGTTGCGGCGGCACTTGAAGTAAAGTTGGGCTGCCCCAACACGGCTTCTGCCGCAGAGCCGTTGGTAAGTGATGCCATACTGGCAAACCGTAGTACGCGATTATTAGTACGTTCTGAAACAAAGACTTTGCCAGTGGTTGGGTCTACGGCTACATCATAGGGAGCGCTCATCGTTGTTGCAGTGATTCCAGCGCCGGCTGAAGTAAAGTTCGGCTGTCCCAGCACAAGCGAGGCTGCCATACCGTTTGTGACGGTGAGCACGGCGTTGCCTGAAGTAAAAGCCACGTCTGTGCCGAAGGTCGAAGCCAGCAGTGCGGCAAGCAGGAAGGCATAAAAGAAATGGACACGAATGGATTTCATCAAAAATTCCTCCAGTGGGATGCACCCAAAATCTTTTCAGCGAACAATCTAGCCTGGAATTTTGAGCAGTATGTTGTAAAGTGTTGCAAATTATAAAGAGGGGGGGGCTCCTTAAGATAGGTGCCAAAATGGATACTAAAAGACCTCCGAAGCCAAGTGACTTCGGAGGTCTTCTCGTTTCTCATTTCTCGTTACTTGCTTTTACTTCCCCAACTTCTTCTTCATCGCCTCAGTCAACGCAGGCAATATCTGGAACAGATCTCCCACCACGCCGTAGCGGGCTTGCTTGAAGATGGGAGCATCGGCATCCTTGTTGATGGCAACGATTACTTTGGCATTGCGCATACCAACAAGATGTTGAATTGCGCCAGAGATGCCGCAAGCGATGTACAGATCAGGGGCAACGACTTTACCCGTCTGACCGACTTGGTGAGCGTAGGTGATGTAACCACCGTCCACAGCCGCGCGGGACGCGCCGACTGCACCGCCGAGTAATTGCGCCAACTCGGTGACGAGTGCAAAGCCTTGCTGGGCGCGCCAGATTTCAGCCTGCTTTTCGTCCAAGCCTGCGGGTGGAGTCAATGCTGGGTTGTTGGAAACACCACGACCACCCGAAACAATAATTCCTGCGTCGCCGAGGTTCACTGCGCTTTCAGATGCAGAGTAGCCTTCCACAGTGGATTTTGCTTCGCCAGCGGCGGGGACTTTCGTGATCGTGCCGCTCTTGCCTTCTTCGCGATTCGGTTTCGGGAAAGCACGTCCACGAATGGTTGCCATGACAGGCTTGCCAGAGCAGGCGGTCTTTTCCAACACTTTGCCTTCGTAAATGGGACGAGTTGCGACGAACGATTCGCCGTTCACTTCGAGAGCTGAAACATCGGTGAGCACGCCTGTGTTTAAGTCCACTGCTGACATGGCAGCCATTTCACGGGTACGAGCAGTCGTCGGAAACAGAATCAGGTTCGGGCTTTGTGAAGAGACGAGCGCGGAGAGGGTGGAGGCATACGTCTCAGCCCGGTAATCTGTCAGCGCGGCATCATCCGCAACGAGGACTTCATCCGCGCCATATTCCACAGCGGCTTTCGCTACTGCATCCACACCTGTGCCGAAGACCAACGCGACGGCGGTGCCAAAACTTTTTGCGAGGCCAAGCGCTTCCCAC
The DNA here is from genome assembly GCA_046328875.1 of Anaerolineales bacterium. Classification (GTDB taxonomy): domain Bacteria; phylum Chloroflexota; class Anaerolineae; order Anaerolineales; family Villigracilaceae; genus Villigracilis. The sequence continues at coordinate 831,902 of JAXLVS010000001.1, forward strand.
GATGCGGGCTGCACTTCACCTTTGAAGTGATCGATATACACAAAAGTTTTCATAGCACTTTCTCCGCGATGATTTTGTCAGCAAGTTTTTCTGCGATCTCGGCGGGGGTTTCGCCAGTGATCATTTCGGTGGCGGTTTCCTGCGCGGGCGGGTTCATCAATTCGGTGCGGGTTACGATGGGGGCGGGAGCTGTTGCGCTGAGGTCGCTCAACGACCAAACGGGGATGGTGGCTTTCGACGCTTTGCGAATGCCCATGAACGACGGGTAGCGCGGCTCGCCAATGCTTTGCACGACGCTCAACACTGCTGGCAGATTTGCCTTCATGGATTGTCTGCCTTCTTCGAGGACTCGTTCAACGGTCACGCTTCCACCGTCGACTTTGATCTGGCCTGCCAACCCAAGCATTGGCCACCCGAGGACTCTAGCTGTTTGAGCAGGGGTCAAGCCCGCACCATTGTCCAGCGTCTGCCGGCCGAAGACGACCATATCCGCGCCGCCGATCTTTTGAATGGCAGCTGCGAGCACCTTCGCCGCGCCGACAGTATCGAGATCATTCAACGCTGCATCTGAGACGAGGACTGCTTCATCCGCGCCCATGGCAAGTGCATGTTTGAGCGCTTCCTTCGCAGACTCAGGTCCCACGCACAATGCGGTGACTGTTCCGCCAGAAGCTTCCTTCTGCTGAAGCGCGCCTTCGACTGCGTACTCGTCGAACGGGTTGATGACCAGCGGCGCGTCCCCCCAAGAGACCTGCCCACCCTCGGCTTTGACTTTCGCCTCCGAGTCGGGTACTTGCTTGATACATGCGATGATTTTCAAGTTGTACTCCTTGTGTAAGTTTCCCGTCATTGCGAGGGCGGTGGTTTTCCGCCCGAAGCAATCTCATGAGCCAAGTCTGGAGATTGCTTCGTCGGGAAGAGCACCCTCCTTGCAATGACGGGGGAAAATTAATTAGACAAAAAACTCATCGTACAAATCTTTCCATTCCGGATTCTTGCTTTTGATCAAATCCAATTTCTTTTGCCTCGAACCACCTTTGATCTGCTTCTCGCGGGCCATGGCTTCTTCCGTTGTGAAGTATTCTTCGTAATAGACCAGCTTTGTTACATTGTATTTACTGGTAAAACCTTCAACAATCTTTTCTTTATGCTCTGTTACTCTTCTTAATAAATTACTGGTTACGCCTGTGTAGAGAACTTTGTTGTATTTGTTGGTCATGATGTAAATACAAGGATGAAGGTCTCGTTTCATATTATCGTCTTATCTCGTCATTGCGAGGAGGGTATTTTTCCCGACGAAGCAATCTTGGGATTAGTTCATGAGATTGCTTCGTCGCAAAGAGCAAGAACGCGGCTCGCAATGACGGAATTATCCTAAATACGCCATCACTACAAATACATCCATTCCCACAACTGCTACGATGCCTATCACGCTGAATATCTTTTGCTCCACTTCCCAGCGTTTGCGATTTTTCAATCGCATAAGGAAGAACTCTTTGAATGGCATGGGAGAGCGGGTGAGACTGTTATAAAGGTCCTGATAATATTTTTCTGTGTTGAACCACAACCTGAAAGTGTTAGAGAGGAAGATCAGGCTGAATAGAAGAAAGGCGAGTACAAATCCAAGGGGAGGTTGTTGAAGAGGGGATAAGTTCATTATTTTATCAAGACCATTAATTTTCTGGCAGGAAGTTCTTTGAGCCAGCTACTATTAGGGTTTGTGCAATTCCTAAGATTATCGTCGCGCCTCGTGCTATCATCTTGGAAGAGTCCGCACGGGTGCCAGCAGTAATACCCGCTGCAACATTTTTCTTTTTGCAAAGTGCGATTACACGGTCGATCATTTCCTGTACTTCGGGGTGATTTGGCCCATCGGCAAATCCCATGTTGAGAGAGAGGTCACGCGGGCCGATGATAACAGCGTCCACTCCGGGCAGGGATATCATTTCCTCAAAGCGATCTATCAAAGTAGGGTCTTCGAATTGCGGAATGACCATCGTCTGTTCGTTCGAGAAGTTGATATAGTCTACAGCTGCGTTGCCAACTGATGTGTAACCCGATGCGCGGGTCATGCCTAGTCCGCGCTTCCCAAGCGGGGGATATTTCACCGCGTCGACCAGCATTTGCACATCTTCCACTGATTCGAGGCCTGGCATCATTACGCCCATCATGCCCGCATCGAGATATTGCAGAACGAGCTTCGGGTCTTTAGGGCCGATTCGCACTAAGGGAGTCAATTTTACCGACTCACAGGCTCGGATGATATTTACAGCCTGTGTGGGGTTTATTAGTCCATGCTCCGCATCGAGCATGTAGTAGTCAAAACCTGCCAAACCAAACAATTCAGCGAGTTGGGGATCGTCCGAAGTGGAAATCACTCCGTAGGTCGGCTGACCAGCTTCGAGCTTAAGTTTGACGCGGTTTTCCTGAATGAACATAATCCCACTTTTATTTGAAGCTTGATTTGCTTATGATCTTGCCTGTTTTTAGATCTAGTTCGCAGAATACACCGTCGGTGGTGAAGGTGGAGAGAGTGAAATCCTCGTTTAATTTGATGCGTGTATACAAGGAGCGTACATCAGGCTTTTCTGCCTTCCATATAACTGCTCCGCCTGGGTTAACGAGGTAAAGGTTAGATTCGCTAAAAGGAAACCCAGTGTGGTTTTCAAGTATGATATTTCCATCGTTTAGTTGGATGGTTTTTTCAATTTGCGTAAATAGTGGTTGGATCGCCATAAATTTTATCCTTGCCAGTGAGAGGTGTTTATATGAATTCCTCAGTACGATACTTGTGTATTATATCTCAATACCTGTAAACCTACCGCTCGGTAGGGAGGTTTTAACTGGCAGCCGCAAGCAATAAAAAAAGCCCGACGCGTCTTTCGATGTGCGTCGGGCTAGGGGATGGGATGGTCATCCATCATTTCTCTTGAACTCCCATGTTGCTGAGTTCATCCGGGCTGTATTGGGATATGAACAAGTCTGAACCAGCCAGGGCGAGCAATAGAACAACGACCACTACTGCAAGTACGAACATAATGCAACTCCTTTCTTTGATAGATAATATAACGATTTTTCGGATAAAAAGATACATCCCCTAACAGTACTGTAATGGTTCGACAATACATTTTTGAAAGGGATGGATAGATAACGTTATTGACCTTTATTTTGTTCCCGAAGGTGTCAGACAAATTAAACAGAGTTGATTAATTCATTGGCAGCTGTTCAGATTAAGCTCCTTATCATCCCGCCTTATTGACATTCCGATTATTTGAGATAAAATACAACCCGCCAACAAATGATATGCCGAAGTGGCGGAATTGGCAGACGCGCTACGTTCAGGGCGTAGTGAACTTACGTTCATGAGGGTTCAAGTCCCTCCTTCGGCACCACAAATGGGATCTGCTTTTGCAGATCTCTTTTTGTTTATGTAGCTTGATATATGGCCTTTTTTTCCGAGGCATACAAATTTCGAAGAAGATTTTTGGTGTGCTCCGTGAAATTCATGGACACGTACTTTGCCCCTGATGACCTGTCCTTTATCAACACAGAAAATGGACAATGGGTGGTATAATTGCAATATAAATACGAGCTTCTTTCATCTAATGCGGACACGAAGTTTCCACCCATCTTCGTGTCTTTTTATGCCAATTTGACGAATTTTTCGACATTAAGGAACCTTTATGGCTGAAGAAAATTTGATCGCAGGAAATATCGAGTCAGTTGATATTGACTCCCAAATGCGCTCTGCCTACCTTGATTACGCCATGAGCGTGATCGTGGCGCGCGCACTCCCAGACGCCCGTGACGGCTTAAAACCTGTCCACAGGCGTATTTTGTATGCCATGCATGAGTTGGGCATCCGTTCCAACTCGTCGTACAAGAAATCTGCTCGTATCGTGGGTGAGGTATTGGGCAAGTATCATCCTCATGGTGACTCGGCGGTATATGAGTCTATGGCGCGTATGGCTCAGGATTTTTCACTGCGGTATTTGCTCGTAGATGGTCAGGGTAACTTCGGTTCGGTAGACGGCGATGCTCCTGCAGCCATGCGTTACACCGAGGCTCGTCTGCAAAAAATGGCCGAGGAATTACTGGCCGATCTTGAAAAAGATACGGTGGATTTTGGTCCCAACTTTGACGATTCTCTTGAGGAGCCGCTCGTTCTTCCCGCGCGGTTGCCGAATCTGCTGCTCAATGGGGCATCAGGTATCGCTGTGGGTATGGCAACCAACATCCCGCCTCAGAATCTGCGTGAACTGACAGGCGCCATCAACCACCTGATCGATAATTATGACAAGATCGAAGATGTCACTGTTGATGATCTGATGAAATTCGTACTCGGGCCTGATTTCCCCACTGGCGGTATGATCGTCGGGAAGGAAGGGATTCACTCGGCGTATGGAACAGGCCGAGGCCGAATCGTGATGCGTGGTATTGCCCATATTGAAGAGACCAAGGCTGGTCGTTATCACATCAACATTACGGAGATTCCGTATCAGGTCAATAAATCCACATTGATCGAGCGCATTGCTGAACTTGTGCGCGATGACAAGATCGACATGATCTCAGACTTGCGCGATGAATCTGATCAGCGCGGTATGAGTATTGTGATCGAGCTAAAACGTGGTGCTCAGCCCAAGAAGGTGTTGAACCAACTTTATAAATATACAGCTTTACAGTCCACATTTGGCGTGCAAATGCTCTCCCTTGTGGATGGAGAACCGCGCACCCTGCCGCTCAAACGCATGTTGCAGATCTTTATTGAGCACCGCCAGACGGTCATTGTCCGCCGTACGAATTTTGAGCTGGCAAAGGCGCGCGCTCGCCAGCATATTTTGGATGGATATTTGATCGCTTTGAATAATATTGAAGCGGTTATCAAAACCATTCGCGAAGCAGAAGATGCGGACGTAGCCAAAACCAACTTGATGACTCGTTTCAAGTTAAGTGAGTTACAAGCGCAGGCAATTTTGGATATGCAATTGCGTCGTCTTGCTGCTTTGGAACGCTGGAAGATCGAAGAAGAACATAAGCAGGTTCAAGCGACGATTGAATACCTTGAAGACTTGCTTGCGAACCCGAAGAAAATTCTCGCGCTTATCAAATCGGACATGATCGAATTGACTGAGAAGTATGGCGATGATCGTCGTACCCGTATTGCTGCCGAAGCCAAGGAAGATATTCATGATGAAGACTTGGTGGCAGATGAGTCTGTACTTATCAGCCTCACCGAGCGCGGATATATCAAACGTGTCGCTGCATCAGCCTTCCGCTCACAAAGCCGTGGTGGACGTGGAGTAATGGGACATACCACCAAGGATGAAGACGAAGTTGTCATGCTCATCCCAGCCCGCACACTGAACACGATGTTGTTCTTCTCTGATAAGGGCAAAGTGTATTCTGAAAAGGTTTACCAAATCCCTGATTCAGATCGTGCAACCAAAGGCATTCCATTGGTGAACGTTCTCTCGCTGGACCCGAACGAAAAAGTGACGGCGGCCATGGCGGTAGGGGAGTTCTCCTCAGATAGCTTCTGTATGTTGATGACAGGACGCGGCAAGATCAAGCGTGTTTCGATGGAAGAATTCGCTTCCGTCCGTCCCTCGGGCTTGATCGCAATGTCTTTGGAAGAAGGTGACCAGTTAGGCTGGGCACGCCTGACTTCAGGTAAGGATGAGATCATTATCGTCACAGAAAATGGACAGGCTTTGCGTTTTAGCGAAACTAAAGTTCGTTCAATGGGACGTCAGGCAGCAGGCGTGCAGGGTATCAAACTCAAGCAGGATGATGCCGTCACCAGCATGGATGTAGTTGAAAAGGATGGCGCTCTGTTGGTCATCACAACCAAGGGATTTGGCAAACTAACCCCGCTGACCGATTACGTAGCCAAGGGACGTGCAACAAGCGGTAACTTTACTATTGATCCCAAAGCCTTGAAAGATATTGGCAAGATCGCTGCTGCACGCGTTGTGCAAAAAGCAGACGACCTGACCATCATGACCTCCAACGGCGTGACATTACGCTTGAAGGTGAAGGATGTCAAACAGTCTGGTCGTGCAACGAGAGGTGTCCACCTCATCAAGCCGCAGGATGGCGATAACGTGGCCTCTGTGGCGCGTATCTCTGCTGAAGACTTGAAAAAGGCTGGCGCGCAGATAACTGAAGCTGAGAAGCCTGAAGAACAGCCCAAACTGGTATAGCTACGAATAAAAAAGTCCCGATGTAATTTTTACATCGGGACTTTTTACTTAATTTGCACTAACTCGGTTTTTCCCCTGATTTTTTGCTTTGTATAAAGCTTTATCAGCGAGAGAGATGAGCTTTTCCAGGTTTTGCTTGGCCTTGGATGTTGCAACCCCAATGCTGGCAGTAAATTTAATTTTTCCGCCTCGAACAGGAATTGCCAATTGTTTTAGCTCACTTTGCAGCCGTTGAGCTATTTCCAACGCTTGTTCCATGGTCGTTTTAGGAAGGAGGCAAATAAATTCATCGCCTCCGTAGCGAACAAAAATATCTGAGGAGCGAAATACTTTATGGCAAGTATCAGCCAATGACTTTAAGACCTCATCCCCTGTTTTATGGCCGTGGTTGTCATTTATCTCTTTGAAATCATCCAGATCGATCAGAAGCAGAGATGTGTTCAATGGGATTTCATTCTCATCCGTTTTCAGCGAATCGACCGTATCCTGAAGGAAGTGACGGTTGTAGGCTTGAGTCAATTCATCGTGAATGGATTTTTCATGCATGGTATGGCGCATGTTATCCAATTCACTCAACAGGCTGATCATTTGGTGAAGATGGTAAGGTAATAATGTGCAGCAAAGAATGAGATTGATGACAAGCCCAGTCAATATTTTTCCACCCATAATAATATTCACTGGAACGATAACCAACGCTCCGACCGTAAACGCAATTGCAGATGCGATCACGATGGATTTTGTTAATCCGACTTTGTTATAGAGTTCGAGCAGATATCTTTGCTCTAAAAAGCGAGGAGTGCTTGGGCGTTTTTGTCTCATGGTATTTTTCCCAATGAGAAAACACTCAAGTTTGTTATTGGTTACAGAGAAATCTTTCCCATGATTAGCAAAAATAATGAACCGATCACACACACAGCCAAAAACAGCATCACAACAAGTATAAAGCGTTGGATGGGTGTCATTCCCAAAAGGCGGGTGGGGCGGCTGCTAGTCGTCCCTGCGGCGGGTTGGAACTTAGCTTCTTCTTCATCATCAAGAAATGGCTTGGCTGAAACTTCTTCACGAAGATTATCAAACATGGTCACCTCATTTTTTTACTCTTAATTTTCACAAGAAAATTAGTAATCGGTATAACGAGCATTAAAAGTATATCATGCTGATGGACGGAGACTCACATCTCCAAAGCGGACTATTACGGAATTGTCATGTGAATCTTTCAGCCGCAAGCTTCCATCGGATTCGAGCCCATCCACTTTACCAGTGATAGGAACTTCGCTTCCTGCTTTAACTTCAACCTGCTCGCCACGAAAAGCCAGCATCTCTTCCCAGGCATAGATCAACTCATCTGTGCCCATGCGCTCTCGCCAACGGATAAATGCATCCAGAATGCTAAAGAGGATGTCTTCCCGTTTGGGAGGTTCATGCCCAAGCATTTCTTCCATACTTGTCGCGGGGAATTGGAGCATGTCTGCAGGTGGAACGGAAATTTTTTGCACATTGATTCCCATGCCAATGACTAGTGAATCCACATCTTCGCCTGACCAAACGGATTCAACAAGAATGCCTGCGCTTTTTCTGCCGTTCAATAAAATATCATTTGGCCACTTGATCTGCGGGATGAGCCCATGCCTGGAATAGGATTCTGCGATTGAAAGCGCAGCCAGACCAACGGTCCGTGAGAGATGCGGACGCAGGGATGAGGAGGGACGAACGATCAAACTAAAAGCGAGAGCGCTGCCTTTCGGTGTGTACCATTTTCGGTTGAGTCTGCCGCGTCCCTGTGTCTGTTTATCAGCGATCACAATGGACAGATCATCAGCGCCTGCTGCAGCCCATGCCAGAGCTTCATCGTTCGTAGAACCAATGGAATCAAACCAGCGTAAGCCACCGATATTTATTTTGGAGAGGGATTTTATGAGGGAGGATTCGTTCACGGGGAACCAGTATTATATAAACAGGTACACAAGTTAATTCTGCATTTACGTGTGTACCTGTTTACGAATCTACATTCCTACTGAACAATATCGTAAGGGTTAATGTTCGAGCCGCCAACGCGGACTTCAAAGTGAAGATGCGCGCCAAAGGAGTTACCTGTGTTGCCCGCTGCGCCAATGACTGAGCCTTGTCCCACAGGGGTACAAACACTCACATTGATCGCGCTTAAGTGGGCATAAACCGTCACGTATCCATTGCCATGATCAATTTGAACTACATTGCCATAGCCATAATTCCATCCGCCCTGAGCCATGGTTACGATGCCATTTCCTGCAGCATAGACGGGGTCGCCCTCAGCGGCTTCAATGTCAATGCCAAGGTGACCAGGTCCATAGCCATTACCAGAAATATTGTGTGAGTTGGCAGGCCAACCAAAACCGCTTGCCACTGGACCACCGCCGCAGCTATTGGTTGCATTTGCGCCGCCTGTCCCAGTGTTTGCGCCTCGGCCTGCAGTTTGCAGATCTTGTTCCCATGCACGCAGGTCACGTGAACCACCAGGTACCATCACCAGCGTACCGGGATCCACTTTAGGATCTGTCAGGTCAATGTTGTTTCCAGGGAAATTGATAATATCATCTGCAGAAGCGTTGAACTTTTCCGCAACTGATTCGAACGTGTCGCCGTCTTTCCACTCATAATACAAACCGTCCACTGGGGGAATGGTTAGTTCCATGCCGGGCTTCAGGTTATGCGGATTGTCTTCCAATTGCTTGTTTACATATAAAATGGATTCAGATTTCAGTTTGAATTCATCTGCAATTGAAAGCATAGCATCGCCGCGTGAAACGCGATAAATGATCGAGTTGTACCTTGGGCGCTCAGGAATATTGGTGATCAATTGCAGCTTGCGTGTGATGGATGGAAAATCGCCTCCATCTGCGCTGGCAACTGGTGCGCCAGTTTGAGGAGTTCCTGCACCGGCAGATTCTCCTGCGGTTGGCTGAGGAACCGTAACGACAACAGGCGGGAGCGTACTTTTATAGTACAGTGTTGAACCGATCAAAGCTGCCACGATCACAAGTGTTACAACCCAACTGACGATCGAAAAGCGATCGGCTTTTGGTTTTACACCAGCCTCACGAGGTGCAGTTGGCGGTTCACTGGTTGCAGGTACACCTGCCTGTACTTTGGGCTTGCGTTTAAATCTTTGGCCTAAGGTAGCGAAGAAGGTGCGAATTTTTTCGAAAAAAGATTTCATTTTTTATGTGCCGTTATTTTTGAATTCAGAAATAACGATCAAACTAAGCATCCCTTGTTAGATTTTCAAGAAACTCTAAATTATTTCTGGATTTTTCCATGCGGGCGATAATGGCTTCTGTAGCTACGGAATTATCCATACCTGCGCCCTGAGGTGGGGTGGAGGTCATTTGAATGAACATGCGGCGCATCAGCCAAACGCGCTGGAGAAGGTCTGGCCCAAGCAGCAGGTCTTCGCGGCGAGTGGACGAGCGTTCGATATCCACGGCTGGGAAGGTGCGGCGCTCCTGCAGCTTGCGGGAGAGGATCAACTCCATGTTGCCTGTGCCTTTGAATTCCTCGTACACAACATCATCAAGGCGGGAGCCTGTGTCTACAAGACAGGTGGCAATGATAGTGAGTGAGCCGCCATCTTCCACGTTACGTGCGGCGCCAAAGAAGCGCTTGGGCGGGTACAGCGCAGAGGGATCCATACCGCCAGAGAGTGTACGACCTGAGGGGTTGACGACCAGATTATAGGCGCGGGCGAGGCGGGTGATCGAGTCCATTAAGATTACCACATGGCGCCCGATCTCCACCAATCTCTTAGCGCGCTCTAAGGCCAATTCTGCGGTGCGGACGTGGGAGGTAACAGGTTCATCGAAGGTTGAGGCTACCACTTCCGCGTCTACGGAGCGGTCCATATCGGTTACTTCCTCGGGGCGTTCGCCGATGAGGGCAATGATGAGGTGTACGTCTGGATATTTGGTTGAAATCGAATTCGCAATTTGCTTGAGAATTGTGGTCTTGCCCGCCTTGGGGGGAGAAACGATCAATCCGCGCTGGCCTCTGCCGATGGGTGCTATGAGATTAATAAGCCTGGGAGCTAGTGTTGCCTGGTCTGTTTCGAGGTCAAAACGTTTGTCGGGGAAAATTGGAGTAAGGTTTTCAAAAATAACTCTGCGGGCGCCGCTTTCTGGTTCCAGGCCGTTGACCGATTCTACTTTGAGAAGACCGAAATGCCTTTCACTTTCACGGGGCGGGCGCACCTGCCCAATGACGAGGTCACCTGCGCGAAGATCGTATTTTCTTAATTGAGCTTGCGAAACATATACATCCTGATCGCTAATTCTATAATTTGTGGCTCGTAGGAAGCCGATGCCTTCGCTCATAATTTCCAGAATACCGCCGCGCAGCTCGATGCCTTCCTTTTGCGCCTCTGCCTCGCGGATGAGCATGGCAAGAGTTTCTTTCTTCAGGCGGTTATAGTTCGGAATATTGAAATTCTTCGCCATTGCGCGCAGTTTGGATAGCGGTTCATTCTCTAGTTCAAGTATTTTCATGTTTTCTGTTCTCTTGGGATTTTGGGATATGAATACAAAACTAACCAGCTCCCCCGTTAGGCAGGCTGGCGATTTTCCTTATGCTATTCGTGAAAATGGGAGTTCGGTCAAGTTTCTCGTTACAATTTCCAAACACAATTGATTTATGTTTGGTACCCTGCAAAGTTGAATTATCAAATATCTGGGGAATTGCTCGGATTATAGCACTTCCACTAATGCGATGCAAGCACTCAAATTATTAAATTTATAGTTTTAAGAACAAATCTGTAAGGATAAAAAAGTAGAAGCGCCAGATGCAGATCTGGCGCTTCTACTTTTTGCTACGAACGTTTGCTATAACCTACTGCGATCAATATTTTGACGTTCAATACGATGAAGCGCCAGAGTTGATATAACTTGAAATTCATCCAGAATTTTTCAGCTTTTGAGAATTCTTGAGAGGTTTGCATGTTGGTCTCCTATTCGGGGATAACGGTCCAGCCGGGGTGAGCTTTGAACTTCCAGATGAAGGTGTAGTGGAGCATGAATTTCATCCATGCACCGCTAACACCCATTTCGAGGTGAGAGGTGAATAAGTCACGACCGAATTCGTTTTGGTATTTTTTGCGGTCAGGCACCACGGGACGCATAACAATGGTTACAGCGTTGCCATCCCAGAGAGAGTCTCCCATGCTTGCGATGCAGGCTGCGACCATTTCGGTCATTGGTTCGCTGTGGGTCATTTCACTTTTTTCAATGAGGTCTGCAATATTTAGCGCAACCACACGTCCGATCACACCACTGACCATGCCTGTGCGTGGTGGAGCAGGGGCGATGAGTAAGTTATTCTTGTTGGTGAATGGTTTGGAAATTGGCCCAGGAGGAGCAAAAGCAATGCCTGCGGCAAACATGTTCTTGTAAGTGGGATTCTGATATCGGGAGGGCCATGCGTCAGGTGTTTGAGCAAGCTCGGGGTAGGGGAGACCGTATTTCCCGTCCACCAGCAAAAAGCCAGCAGGGTTGGTCAACTTGGAGGTGATATCTTCACCGTTCTTGTCAATATACTTGAATGGCTGGCCTTTGAATTGCGGAATGAGCATGGAGAAGTCGAAGTCGGTTGTGCCTTCTTCACCTTCGTAGTTCTGCCAGTGGATTTTGCCTTCTTCAATTTTGGTGACGCCAGTTTGCACTTGATAGCGGATGCCGTGATCGTTGAAGACGGAGGTTAAGAATTCTTCACTGCGCATCACGTGACCGTTACGTTTGATCTGCACACCATTGACACCGAAATCACCCATGGCAGGTTCGTTTGAAAGCCAGAGAATATCAGCCTTGTCACGTAAGCCCTTTTTGACTAGGTCTTTGTGCACATTGACGATGTATTCAAATGCCGCACCTTGGCAGGTTGCGCCAGGGTGACCTGTGCCAATGACGATTTTTACTTTCTCACCTTTCTTCATGCGCTCGCACAAAGCTAGATAAGCATCCCGCGTTTTTAGTGCATGAGGAAGTGAACAGATGGAGTGAGTGAATCCATTTTCAGGTCCGAGGCCAGGCGTTCCTGCAAAATTAAGCAGGGGACCAGGGGCTACTACAAGATAATCGTAGTCGAGGCGGACTGCTTCGTTGGAGCCAACTTTTTCGCCGAGAACGTATTGGTCACCCTCGTCAGGATGGATTTCTTTTGCGGCTGCATGAACGAACTTGACGTTCATCTTGTCGTACACGGGCTTGAGTTTGAAGATGGTCTTTTCTGGCTTCATGTGGCCTACACCCACCCAGACCCATGAAGGGACATAGCCGAACACGTCACGATTGCTGATAACTGTGATGTCGTGCTTTTTTCCAAGACGACTTCCCAAATACAGCGCCGCAGTGTGACCTGCGAAGCCTGCTCCTATTACAACTACTTTTGCCATTTTTATTCTCTCCTTTGGAAATTAAAAAAATCAAGACAGGCAACGACATAGGTCGTCATCTGTCTTGTTGACACATGAGCTGAAGCGTACTTTCATCCCTTGATTGAGATGGGAATGCCAATATGCAGGGAGGGTCTGCCAGCGAGCCAAGGTGAATTACTCCATTCATCCAAAAGTGATGTGGAATTTCACGACGCCATCTTCTAGTAAAGTGATGACTGTCTCTCGATATTTGGCTGTCAGCTCATATTAAATTAGAGGTTGAATCTATTACTTCGTCAAACTTGTTGTTTCGAACACAGATCGCAATCAGCGGTCTGTAGTCTGCTGTCAAAAGTATTTATTTGGGGTTTGGGTATGCAGTTTCGATGCCTGGAGTTTCCATACCATCAATCGTGCGAGTGCCGTATAACTGCCCATCAACAGTGATGGTGTATACGCCCGTGCCAGAGACTTGTTGGTCGGTTCCAGCGAGGCTGTTCCACGTGAAGATCAATTGATTACCTTCAAGAGTGCCTATACCTTCCTGAATGCCTCCAGAGATCAGCCATTGGAATTTGTATTCATTGGGCTGGTCACCTGCGGTAATGGTCATTGTGCCACCATATTCTTCACCAGTTGGGTCAGTGGCATTGACAGCATAAGAGCCGACAATGACAGGAATATTATCTGCAGGAGCATCTGCGCCAAGTGGACCAGGCTTATTGGGAGCGCAAGCCGAAAGGCCAATGGCAGCCAACAAGATCAAAATGCTAATTCTTTTCATGTTTCCTCTTTTTTTTAAGACCATAGGCGGTGGACTATACCACCGCCTAGTATCTATTTTTCTTTCATAGTCATCAGAAATGCGATCAGATCATTGATCTGATCTTCGGTAAGGATCTGCCCAAAGTTTTGGATCATCTGTCCTGCGGGGAACCCGGGCACCACGAACGCATTCGGGTCGACTATGGATTGGTGAAGGTATTCTTCTGCTGTCATACCAGGGATACGTGTGCTTGCTCGGTCCGCAACGCCGTAGAAGGATGGGCCAATGATCTTTTCATTCTTTTCAAGTGAGTGGCAAATGCGGCAGCCTGCGTTCACACCTGAAGCAGTTTCATAATAAATACTCTCGCCTGCCTTGGGGTCAGGGATGTGCATATCTCTAAAATTGATGGTCAGAGATTGGCGCGGGCTGAGAGGAATGGTTTTATCGAAGAGAACTTGTTCAATGCTGGCATCGGGTCTATCGTACATTTTGATGATAATGTGATGCCTGCCAACAGGAAGTTGAATCTGCTCAAAGATGCGTGAACCTTGATTGATGTGATTATCAGTAGCTGTATAGGTTTCGTCAAAGATGATCTCGCCATCCACTGACAGCGTGAGTCTTGTTGGGTGAATAAGATCAGGCTCGGGCGCGGCTGGAGACGTCACATCATGCATGGGATAGCCGCTGTGATGTGTCATTTGAATTGCAAGTGTTGCTGAATCCGCGCTGAAGAATTGAGTTGGACGATTGCTAAACCAAATTTGGAATGCAGTGACAACTGCCATGATGCCAAGCAATGGAATGGCGAACCGTAGATGCGATTTGTTGGGTGTGAATGTGAAAGTATTCGCCTCAGACTTAACCTGTGACTTGATCGCCTTTCCAAAATCAGTGGGCGCAACCCAGGCAGTGTGAATGAGCGGAATAAAATTCTGCTTCAGCTTTGGTAACCGTTCGCCAGAGACGCGCTCATTCAACCAGGTGTTGCCTTCGCGGTTAGCACAGTCTTCAGGAGGACAACCGATGAATTGAACATCACTTGCACCAGCTTCAAGTGCTTGGGCAGCCAGGTTTGGGTTCGCCATCGCAATGCAGGTGAGCGGGATGATGTAGGTGCTCGAGTCTTCGAAATGTTTTCCTACGCCGTGCATGGCATGGCGTTCGCATGTGAAAACAACTTTGACAACTTTCTTTTCGGTAACTTCGGCGAGGGTAGTCTTCCAAAGCGGGTTGAGCGGAATATCACCAAAAGTAAGCGCGTTATCGGGACAGCTTCCAATACATACGCCACAGGATACGCATAACTTAGGGTCGATCTCTGCCTGGAATTTGGGACGCGCGCCATCGGTGCGCGGAATCATCTTGATAGCAAGGTAGGGGCAATCACGTTCGCAAAGTGTACAGCCGTCGCAGTTGGCCAAATCCACTTTTACGGGTGCAAGTTTTTTTGCGCGGGGCGTGATCCACGGCAGGGCAGTGACTGCGCCTACAATGAAAAGCAGAATACTCCAGAAGAGCGCTTGTGGTCCGCGCAGGAAGGTGGGTAGATAGAATAAATAGAATAAGTCAATGGGAGCTTGATCGGGCAATTGCGTGTTGCTGAGTTGTGGCAACATTCCGAGAGGGAAGAGGGCTGCGGAAAGCAAAAGCACGAAAACGGAAATCGCCATCCAATATTTGGGTGGCAGCCATTTTGCGCGGCTCATGCGTTTGAGATGCAGCCAAAGGAAGCCTGCAGTGATCGCAGAGAGACCAAGGTGTAACACGATGATGATCATCATGAAGACCCAGCCTGTACCTGCTGCATCACCAACAATAAAGTCTACGATGAAGGCTTGTCCACCTTTGAAGTTACCGAGAACTTTAAAGAGGGTTTGGTTCAGAATTTGTGCACGGTCATCCCAGATGAGCCAGTAGCCTGTAATGCCAATTGCCCAGACTACAACTGCCATTCCTACGCCAGTCATCCAGGCGAGCCAGCGCGGCCCACGGAAGCGATCTTGGAAGAAGGTGCGCCATCCATGCAAGAGCGCAAAGATCACGGCTGCGTCAGAGGCGTAGCGGTGCATTGCACGAATAATACGCCCAATGAAATTAGCTTCGATCTTGGAAACGGCTAAATATGAAAATGTGAACCCAAACGGGTAGAACATGGTCAGGTAGATACCCGTCAGCAGGATGACGATCAATAAGAAGATGGTGATCGTGCCTGTGTGATAAAGAGGGTTGAAACGGGGGTCGTTGACCAGCCAGTTGATCGGAGCTTCAAGGCGGAGGGAAATGCTCTCGAAGAAGTTGAGCAGGCGTCGGCTTGGGGAATTGAGGCGCGTGTTCCAGTCTACGCTGGGGTTGCGTTCAGACAGGGAATCAGACAGTTGTTTTTTTGATGGGGATGATGTCATGTTCTTGATGAGAGTGATACGAATAATTTCGCTTGAATGATAATGAATAAAAATAAGGGCAAATACTAAAGGAGCGAAATAAAAAAAGAGAAAGGAGACAGTCACGCGGGGAGCGACTGTCTCCTTAGTTTCAAATTACCAGACTCGGAAGCCGGGGGAGGTGAGTGCGATGTTCTTGATCAAGTCAAAGAGTACGGGGCCGTACACGATGACGATCAGAGCGAGGGTTCCGTAAATCCAGGGGGCCCAACGATCAAGCCAAACTGGGGTGAGGGAAACATCCTGCATCGGCTCGGCAACGGGCACGATCACTTCTTCGCTGACCTTTTCTTTGCTCAAAGCGGTCATGAGCATAACGGTCAAGTAGAAGGCACCACTGACGAAGAGGATTGCACCACCGACACCGACCTGGAAGAGGCGGCTGTTCCATTCAGCAGGAACATAGGGGGCCAAGCCAAGCGGTACGCGGCGGGGAGCGCCGAGCAAGCCCAACACGTGCATGGAGTTGGAGAAGATGATCATACCAACGAACCATGTCCATGCCTGAGCTACTGCCAATTTGGAGCTCCACAGTTTCTTGCCAGTGAGGTACGGCAGGAGCCAGTAGGAGATACCCATGAAGCTGAGTGTTACGCCAGTAGCTACAGTGAGGTGGAAGTGACCAGGAACGAAAGCGGTGTTGTGCAAGACGAGGTTGACGTTGTAGGAAGCATTCGCCAAACCACCGATACCACCGAAGAAGAACAGGATACCAGCCAAAAGCTGTGCAGCAACGGAGGGGTCTTTCCAGTTCAGTTTGAGGATCCAGGCGAGAGCGCCCTTACCACCCTGTTTGCGTCCTGCATGTTCGAGGGATGCAACTACGGTGAACGCGGTCATCATGGAGGGGAAGAACACACCAAAGGTTAGCATGGAGTGGATGAACTTCCAGGCTGGCGGAACGCCAGGGTCTACATACTGATGGTGGAAACCAAGTGGTGTGGAGAGGACGAGGAAGATCCAGAAGGAAAGACGAGCGAGGGAATCGCTGAACATCTTGCCGTCGCCAGCTTGTCTGGGGAGCATGGCATACCAGGAGATGTATGCGGGCAGGAGCCAGAAGTAAACAAGTGGGTGACCAGTGAACCAGAAGTAGGTACGGGCTAACTGAGGGTCAACACCTTCGATCAAGCCGAGTGACCACGGCAGGAGCATGGTGAGAATTTCAGTAGCGATACCAATTGTACAAACTTGCCAGAGCAAAGAGGTGAGAATGCTAGCAAAAGCAATGAAAGGAGTGCGTTCGTTGGGGTTTTCTTTGCGCCAAGCGAAGTAGGTCATGAAGAGACCCCAGCCTTCAACCCAGCTACCGACCACTACGAGGGTCAAGCCAACATAGAAAGCCCAATTGGCCTTCAAAGGAGGATAGAAAGTGAAAAGAACAGTAGCTTGGTTAGCGAGGATCGGAATCGCAGCGGTGACTACGCCGACAACCATCAGCCAGAAGCCGACCTTGTTCAAGGTCATGTTCTTGAGAGGGCGCTTGAGACCGAACATTACGTTGAAGGTCAAGAAGCCCATGATGAAGAAGGTTGTCCAAACCAGGGCATTCAAAACGCCGTGAACGGTGAGACCCTGATAGTAGGATTTGATGAGAGGCTTGATGTAGGGGTAGAAGTCCCAGCCTGCATGTTCAAACGCTTGTAATGGGCCAAAGATACTGCCGACAGCAAGCGCAAGGATGGCTACCAAAAGGTGTGAGCCAACAAATTTCTTTTCGCCAGTGGATAATTGATATTGTTTCATAGTGTCTCTCTTTGCAGCCTATGGCGTAACTGTGATGGAACCGTACATGATGCCATGTCCGCTGCCGCAGTATTCAGTACAGATATAGTTATATGTACCAGCTTTGTCAAACTTGATGGTCAACTTGGAGACCTGGCCAGGAATTACCATGAAGTTCGCATTTGTGTCCTGGATCTTGAAACCATGCTGTACATCAGCGGAGGTTACATAGAAGGAAACGCTGGAACCAACGGGTACGCTAATTTCCTTGGGCAGATATTCCCAGTTAGGGATCGCATGAGCAAGAATATAGGCATCGTATTTGCCAGGTTCGATCTCGCGCAAGCCAGGGTTGGACCAGGGGCTGTTCGGGTCGGTTGCAACAGTTCGTGGGTCAACGCGCTGCTCAGGAGCAGGAACTTGAATTCCCATACCAAATGCGGCAACGCTTACGGCTGTCGCAAATAATACGAGCAAGACTGCGCTGAAGACCATCCAATTGCGCTCGTAGGGATGAACGTGCATTTTTTCAGTGCTCATAGTGTGCCTCCTCTGCCGACAAGGATCATATAGATCGTTGCCCAGATTGCGATGAGTGTGATGACAAAGATCGTCAGTACTGCGATCGTGCCAGTGGGGCGAAACTCATCATCGTCTTTATCTTTTTTCGCCATGTTTCATTCTCCTCTTAAAATTGATGGATGTAGATATGCCGCTTCATGCGGCCCTGCGAATTGCAGGAAGGGGAAATGTAAATTCGCTACGCTGTTACAGATCCACCTCCTATTGCCTAAGCATGTACTTCAAATCATCGACGATCTCGGGCACGGTCACGCCGAATGGAAATACCAATTTCAAATAACCTTCTCGGTCGATTACCAGTAAAGTGGCAGTGTGGTTAAGCAAATAACCTGAATTGTCGGTGCCAGCAACCTTTTCGTAAAAGATCCCATAAAGGGATGCGACTTTGGCTAATTCATCTGGTGTACCAGTCACACCGACAAACGATGGATGAAAATGCGTTACATATTGTTCAAGTTTTTCAGGCGTATCACGTTCAGGGTCAAGCGAGATCATGATCAATTGAATATCGTCAGCTTTGGTGCCAAGCTCGCGGAGAGATTGCCCAACATTGGCCAGAGTAGCGGGACAAATATCTGGGCAGAAGGTGTAACCAAAATAAATGAGAACAAGCTTGCCACGATAATCACTTAATGAAACATCACCCTTGGCGCTTTTGAGGGTGAAATCATAAGAAAGTTCAGGAGACTGGATCACAGTCCCATGGAAGGTGTGAGGGCGCAGGAAAAAAACACCGACGGCCAACCCCAAAATAATAACGAGAACACTAAGAAAGATTTTTATTTTCATTTTTGATTCTTTATGGCGCGTAGCATAGGAATAAATGCGCCGCTTCGTAGGCTATTTTTGCCGAACCTTTGCTGTTACGGACTTCTTCTGCCAGCACACCAAGATGACGTAAGATGCGATCAGCGTTGGATACTTCAGTTTGGTAGCGGTATTCGGCTCGGACAATACCCCAGCCATCCACAAGTACAAAGGCGGGGTCTAATGAGAATTCGCCATTGCCTTTGTCTTCGTAATAAGTTTCAAAGCCTGAACCGATAATAGTTTTTAACAAGGCTTTATTGGTGGTTGTGGCAAATTTCCAGTTGTTTGCATCTGCGCCAATGGACTTGGCGTAGGAATTTAAAACTTCGGGGGTGTCTCGCTCTGGGTCAATGGAAATGGTGACAAAGGAAACGTCAATACCATCCAGTTGAACTTCATTTAGGCGGGACTGTACTTCCTGCATAGTTTCATTGACGTTAAAACAGGGAGCAGGGCAGTTAGTGTAGGTAAATGTATAAAGCACGAATTGTCCGCGCAGGTCTTCACTGGTGAGCCGTTCATTGTTCTGGTCAGTAAGATCGAAGGCGGGAGAGAGTTGCATACGGGGCAGCACCTGGATCGGTTGGAAGACCTTAAATGCAAAAGCCGAGACCATTATGAGGCCAAGGACTCCATAGATGCTGTTGAGAAGAAATTTGTTCATGCAGTAATGTTATCGGTGACGAAAATGTTAGTTGGTACAGAGACAGGCTTCGGCGCGTGTGAGGCGTCTTTTTTCAAGCTGGCTTCGATCAAGTGGCCTTCTTCTACAAGTTGCTGGAAGGAGATGCGTGCCATTTCATCGCGCAGCAAATTTTTTAGCCGTACCCACTGACAGTGGACAGGGCATTTTTTGTCAAATGGGCAATCGCCAGGCTTAAGAACACAGTCTGAAAGATAAAGTTCTCCTTCAAAATGTTCTACCACTTGCAAGAGGCTGATTTCCTTTGGGTCATGCGCGAGAGAGATTCCTCCATCGCGACCAGCCTGTGTGTTGATGAATTTTCCACTCGCCAGTTCCGCTACGATGCGTTGGAGGAGAGCAGGTGGGATGAGCATTTCACGCCCAATTTCAGAAGTGGAAACCCGTTTGCCCGCCTCTTTTTTAGAGAGGGCTAGTACTACTCGAACGGCGTAATCGGTCTGTCGGTTGATTCGGAACATTATTTTCCAATCTTCTAATGTTGAGGGCGGTGGTCAATATTTACAGTTATTGTAAGAATATGACCCTTCTTTTTGATGTGTTATTAATCACATGATGAGATGACAAATGTCTTTTCTTTATGACGCTGTATGCGATATTTATTACAAAATCTATCCTAATTAGATTGAGCACTAAGATGGGATATAATCGCAAAAAATTAATTCCGAGGTAATACATGATCGATCCTGTAATTTTTTCGTTCAAGTTGTTCAATTTGCAAATTGTTCTGCGTTGGTATGGTGTGTTGGTAATGCTTGGCGCAGTTGTAGGTGCGTGGTGGGCTGAAAAAGAGATCAAGCGACGCGGTGAGAATGGGGAAGTGATCTGGGATGCGATGGTTTGGGTGTTGCCGATTGGCATCATTGGTGCGCGTTTGTGGTATGTGGTTAATAGCATTTTTAGCGGCTCAACCTTTTATCTGGATAATCCAGTTCATATTCTCTATGTTTGGGAAGGTGGCTTGCACTTTTTTGGCGGTTTGCTTTTCGGCGGCTTGGCTTTGATATTTTTCCTGCGTCAGAATGGCATGGATGTTTGGCTTTTTCTGGATGCACTTGCCCCTGCCACATTATTGGGACAGGCTCTCGCCCGCCCTGCAAACTTCATCAACCAAGAATTGTATGGTCAGCCGACACAGCTTCCGTGGGGTATTCCGATCGAGGCAAGTCATCGTCTCGTTCAATATTCGGATATGGTCAAGTATCCGTTTGAGACAACTCGTTTTCATCCGACCTTTGCGTATGAAATGGTTTTGAACTTTTTGATCGTTTTGCTTCTTTGGTGGCTTTCCCGCCGCTATGAAGAAGAATTGAAACCAGGCACATTGTTCAGCGCATGGCTGGTTCTTGCTGGCCTTTCCCGCACGTTCATTGAATTTTTCCGTCCAGACCAGGCACGTATTGGCGATACGTTCATTAGCTATACGATGACAGTTTCTTTTGCCATGGCGGTTGTGGGCGTTATTATGCTGTTGGCTCGGTTTGGAAAAATAAAGTTGCCTATGCTTGAAGGATGGGAAGATGAGTATCAGGTCAAGGCTGTTGAGGTGGAGAGTAAACCAAGGTCTCGTGCTCGCGTAGAGTCTTCTTATGTGGAAGATGTCTCTGATATGGATGAGGCTGAGGTAATGGTTACTACGCCGGCCAAGAGAAAAGCTACGGCAAAGGCAACCGCTAGTAAATCAACTGCGAAGAAAAAAGCTCCTGCGGCCAAGAAACCAGCAACAAAGCGAACGAAGAAGAGCGAAGAATAGAGAATAAAAAAGAGCGCCGTGAGGCGCTCTTTTTTATTCTTTTGATTTACTACATATCCAGCTCAATACTGTTTACTGGGACGAGATTTTCACGGGTTTCAAAATTAAATCTCTCGAAAATATCAGCATAGATCTTTACGATCTGTTCGCGGGTGAAGCCCATTTTCTCATAGGAGTAGTTATGGTCACTGTTGAAAGTGAGGGTCTCTTTGACGGCTTGGTCAATGATGATGGGCAAACCGGGCTTATCCGGATAGCCAAATTGCTCGTAGAACCCGCGAATGACCATCTCAGGGCGTTGGATGAGGTCATCGTATTTTAGGATCAGGTGTCGGGGAGAGGGATGCGAATCCAAGAAAGAAAGCGGATACCGATACCAGTGCTGGGTCATATCAAGAATTTCTTCGATGTAATGATATCCATCAGTCGGTTCAGTAAATTGACGGCGTGCGTAATTGATCCATGAAATGGTGGAGGGCAGCATGTCGAGCGGGTTGCGGGCAAGGTAGATAATGCGCGCATCTGGGAAGAACTCTGTCAGCGTAGCGATCTT
The DNA here is from genome assembly GCA_046328875.1 of Anaerolineales bacterium. GTDB lineage: Bacteria > Chloroflexota > Anaerolineae > Anaerolineales > Villigracilaceae > Villigracilis. The sequence continues at coordinate 853,841 of JAXLVS010000001.1, forward strand.
GGGGCTGAAAGCGGGGTTCTTTGCCACAAAATATTTTTTGCCTGTGGCATACATGTGCCGCTGCAACATAGACCTGTAGAAGGTCATGATGCGTTTTTTGTGTTCAGGTGAAAGCGCTTCATCAAAGTGCTGATAGTTTGGCATTTCATCCAGGAACGGAAAAAGGAAGGTGACAAAATATCCATCCCAAATATTTAAGTGGATATTCTCATCCTCTTCAGGCTGGAAGAATGAGATCGGGTGTATCTTTATCTTGCCAAGTGTTTGGCGGTCAAATGCAAAGAGTGCGCGGTGCAGTGTATTGTTTAAGTATTTTTTATCTAGCCGTGATACGAATTGCGTGAACTTCTTTTGTGTTACGGAAGGTGTTAGGTAAATATCCCAAGTGGTTAGGCTGGTGAACGTTTCAGAATCACGGGAGAGCAGACGATGCAAAAATGTCGATCCGCTGCGCAGGTTGCCGAGGATGAAAAGAGGTTTTTCAATTTGGTGATTTTTATAAGCGGGGAACAGAATATCATCCAACCCAAAACAAAGCCAATGGATCGCCATGCCGATAGGCCAGACAATATAAAAAAGAGCGAGGAATATAAATCGTTTGCGGGTAAGGCGGGCAGTAGTGTTTTTAGATTTGAAAAACGAGCGGTAGAACGTGCGCCAAAAAAGGCGAAAGTTATATTTCATTCAGGGCGGGATCCTTGCCATTTATGCTTATATTGAAAAAAGCCATAAGTGCTATTTCCTTCGTTATTCTATCAGCAAATGATGTTTTCTGATTAACGCTTTATGAAGATTATTTGGATAAATCCCATCGCTTGTTTCGATAATCCACACGAGTCATTCCGCCCTGAAAGCTGATTCTGTTTTCTATATACATTCTTCCCGTCTGAGGGAGTAAAATTCAGCGCGTAATTTATTTTAGAGGTATTAGGAGATAACCATGAGCGATTTATTGACATATCAAGCAACGCAGAGTTACCTTGCAGCCCTTGTCCCGCCGCGCGAGGCAGAGATGCAAGAGATGGAAGCATTTGCCGCGAAACATGACTTTCCCATCATCGGTCCCGCTTGCGGACATTATTGTTATCAACTGGCACGGATGATAAACGCCAAGTCTATTTTTGAGCTTGGCTCAGGCTATGGATATTCCACTGCGTGGTTTGCCAGAGCCTTGCGGGAAAATGGCGGCGGTATTGTGCATCACACAGTTTGGGATGAGGAACTGTCAAAGAGCGCACGCAGCCATCTGCTTAAGTTGGGAAGCGATGACCTCGTCCAGTTTCATGTCTCAGAAGCGGTCGAAGCGCTGCGTAAGACAGATGGCCTGTTCGACATCATCTTCAATGATATTGATAAGCAGGCCTATCCCGCATCCCTACCTGTTATCAAGGAGAAATTGCGCAGCGGTGGTTTGCTCATCATTGATAACATGTTGTGGAGTGGACGTATTTTCGATAACAAGGATGTTTCGCCCGCTACAGAAGGCGTGCGTGAATTTACGAAACAAATTACATCAGATTCAGATTGGATTATTTCCCTTGCGCCAATGCGTGATGGAATGATCGTAGCCTATAAAAAGTAGGGCGGGTTTGTCTCGCCTCTACGCCCAGAGGATAAATGACCAATTTCAACATAACACCAGATCGTCGCAAGAATATCAATGGCACCAAGTGGACATTTGTCCCGAAGGATGTGCTGCCCATGTGGGTGGCAGATATGGATTTCCCTGCGCCTAAACCTATCTTGACTGCTTTGCACAAAGTAGTGGATCATGGCGTGCTTGGGTATGAAATCCCTGGCAAGGTTTTGCAACAGACAGTTGCTGCTCGTATGGATCGTTTGTATAAGTGGAAGGTGCAGCCTGAAGCTGTGCTGGCTGTGACCGGCATCGTGAGCGGCTTCAGCGTTGCGGCTCGCGCATTTTGCTCACCGAAAAAAGGTGTAGCAGTTCAGACGCCTGTCTATAACGAATTTCACGAGGTGAAGAATAACGTTGGTATCCCGCAGGTGGATATTCCGCTGGTGAGAAGTGTTAAGGGAAATATTATTTCGTACAATATTGATTGGGATGTGTTTGAGAAGCAGGTCAAAAAGGCGCGGATTTTCCTGTTGTGCAATCCGCACAACCCGCTGGGGATCATTTTCTCGCGCAAAGATCTAACTCGAATGGCAGAAATATGCATCAAGCACAAAGTGATTATTGTCTCTGATGAAATTCACTCTGAACTGCTGCTTGGTGGAAATAAATTTACGCCGTTGGCAAAGATCTCTCGTGAGATCGAAAAGCACGTTATCACGCTGATAGCGCCATCCAAGACCTTCAACGTCCCTGGGTTGTTTTGCGGATTTGCGATCATCCCGAATGAGGAACTGCGCAAGCCCTTTGAGACCGAATTGAACCATCTGCGCTTGCATGTTGGCAGCATGGGGTTATATGCCGCAAACACTGCTTTTTCTGGTCAATGTGACGGCTGGTTGAAGGAATTAAAGGGGTACCTCACGGGCAACCGCGATTTCCTCGTGGACTATGTAACGAAGTACATGCCCAATGTTCTCACCACGATCCCCGATGCAACGTATTTGGGCTGGCTTGATTTCACGAAGGCAGGTATTGAAGGCTCGCCTTATAAGTTTTTCAAAGAAAAGGCAAAAGTGGAATTAAGTGATGGCAAGATATTCGGCAAAGAAGGGGAGGGACATGTGCGAATCAACTTTGGCACTTCTCGTGCGCTTTTGAAAGAGGGGTTGGACAAGATGCGGAGTGCGTTGGATTCCAAGTAAAGTTTAAAGTTGATCTATAAAGGATTTTGATCGTAGAGGGCACTGAAACTTTTTATAAAAAGTTTCAGTGCCCTCTATAGTATTTAACAAAAAGACGGATGAGGGTCACTCATCCGTCGGTATTCTATATATCAGGGAAGGAGCGAATTGCAGCCTTCATTTCGTTTGGAGAACGTCTGGAGCTAAAGCTTGGCTTTAGCCAGGTCGGGGCGCTTCGGCCCTCCCATCATGTTTTGCTTCAGGTGGTAAATCTATCGCAACCTCCTTTCTTGTTCTTGACATCATCATACAACAAAAATAAATGAATACATTAAAAAATACTGTTAGTTTTGTAAGTGGTCGTATAGATTAATTAGCTGCGTGTAACCCAATATCTTATTTCTTTGTGTATCGGGTAGAGTGGCAGCAAATTTGCAAGGTATCCTTTTCCAGAATATTGCATCATCAAGTCACATGCGTGTTGAAGATTCTCTCGATCCATATTTAATGGCAAAGATATCAACTCTTCAACGACTGGCGGTAACTTTTTTCCAGTCAATTTTTTGTATAGCTCAAACTCAACTTTCCAAGCATCTAACTCGCCATAGATAGATAGGGCGGTGATAATCCCTTGCTGCAAGTGGCGCACTTCATGAACAAATAATGTCCATGCACGTGGGTTTTCTAATGCAGATTCTTTAGTATAGTGAACTGAGTTTAAAAAAAAACTTCCTGTAAGAGTCCAAAACGCGCCTACGTTTTTTCGAGCACGTTTCATTCCAACATTTACTTTTCGAGTGCGCACATATTCAACTGCTTCTTTGCCCTCAGCAGAGGATTGTGCTACCTTCTCAAAGTATTTTTCAACCCATTCAGAATTTTTCATAATTAATTCAACGCCGAATCTATTAGCTCGCGAAGGAATGTTGCCAATTCTTCCATACCTGAGGCTGGCAGGGTAATGTCGTCAAGTTGGACAGTGAAATTCTCCCCGCCGCTTTGAATTTCAATATCATAAATAAAACAATCTGCACAAGCACTAACCCCAGGCGTGTTCGAGGTGTGGAGCGTTGCACTTTTGATAATGCTGCTTAGTTTATTTAGTTCGTCGGCAGAGAGTTTTCCCTCGGCTTTATTTTTTGTCCGCTCATCGGCAACTATGTAATTTCCGTTTGACGAGACCTCCACAGAGCGCATCAACCCCATGATGCCACCTGAAAGATTCATCGTGATGGACCATTCATTGGTGATGACAGGTAACGCTGGAGTTGCGGCTGGAGTTTGCTGCGGCAGCGCTGCACAACCTGTCACCAGTAACGCAGCGATCAAAACAAAGGGATACAAGATTCTTAACATTCTTTCTCCTTAAAGTTATATCAAGCATAGCAAGAAACAGACGAACCTGCAACAGTTTTGTTCCTCCAGTTTATGATAGTTCCTGATAGCGGGATGCGGTAGAATCTACTTGAGGAAATTTTTATGAGACAAGTAGCCGTTCTTGGAATTGGTCAAACAAAAATAGATGAACATTGGGATAAATCCCTGCGTGAGCTTGGCGGAGATGCCGCCTTTGCCGCTATGCAGGATGCAGGCATGGAAAAAGTCGATTCACTGTATGTGGGTAACATGCTTTCATCCATGGTCAGCGGGCAAAACCAGCTTGGCACTTTTTTCTCGGATTGGATCGGGCTGTGGAAACAGGAAGCCGTCAAAATAGAAGCAGCTTGCGGATCAGGCGCGGCGGCGTTTCGTTCCGCGCTGATGGCTGTTGCCTCCGGTGACGTAGATTCTGCGCTGGTAGTGGGTGTCGAGAAAATGACGGACAAGGCAGGGCGCGATGTCACTGCTGCATTAGCTACTGCTGCCGATGCTGATTACGAGGTGGAACAGGGCATCTCGTTCGTAGGTATCAATGCCTTGGTCATGCGCAGATACATGCATGAGTTTGGCTGGAAGCATGAAGACTTCGCGCCGTTCAGCATTAATGCCCATGCCAACGCCATGCACAATCCGTTTGCTCGCTTGCATGAAAAGATTACCACTGAAAAATTTGAACGGTCATCCATGGTAGCGACTCCGATCAATCTATTGGATGCATCTCCTACGGGGGATGGCGCTGCTGCGGCGATCATCGTCCCAGCCGAGAAGGTGATGCGCAAGCCACGTATCCTTGTTTCGGCTTCTGCTGCTGCTACAGATACGATCGCTGTTCATTCGCGCAAAGACCCAATGTTTTTGCAGGCGGCATATACATCTTCACGGCGTGCGTACGAAATGGCAGGAGTCACTCCTGCGGACATAGATTTTTTTGAATTGCATGATGCTTTTTCGATCATGGCGGCATTGTCTCTTGAAGCAAGTGGATTTGCCGAAAGAGGCCAAGGCGTGAGACTCGGTCTCGATAATGAGATCAGCACACAGGGCAGAGTGCCCGTCTGTACTCGTGGTGGATTAAAAGCTCGCGGGCATCCAGTTGGGGCGACAGGTATGTATCAAATTGTTGAAGTGGTACAGCAATTAAGAGGTGAGTGCGGTAAAACGCAAGTCGAAGATGCAAGAATTGGTATGGCCCAGAATATTGGTGGTTCAGGTGCGACTATCTTGACTCATATTTTAAAAAAGGATGAATAAATAAATAATACCAATATCTAACATTACAATTTCATTGTGAATCTATACTATCTTGCATAAATCTGTATTATCGGCTTGCATCTAGAAAATTCCTGCAATATACTATTTTTTACTTTCCTTCTTGCAAGGAGGTTCTGATGAAAGCCGATAAAAGAAAATTAGATCGTAAAAACTTTACTTATTACATGCGAGTACTTGATGAGACAACAGGGGAGCTTATTGGTCAACTTGCCGATATCAGTACTGGTGGATTTAAGATTGAAAGCACCACTCCTATTCCGCTTGGTATCACGTATCAACTGCGTATTGACCAGACTCATGAAATTTCTGATAAAAGCTACTTGTCTTTTACTGCACGGGTACGGTGGTGTCAAAAAGATCCGTATGATCCTACCGTCTATAATGTTGGTTTCCAACTTGTAGACATGACCCCCTCTGATTACGATGTCTTTGTGAAGATGTTCAATGAATATGGCGTAAAGAGACAATCACATCATAAAAGTAATTCAGATTATATTTGGGGATAATTTGTAGAAATATAAAAAGTCCTGCTCTGAAGAGCAGGACTTTTTTGTTTACCAGGAAAGTAGTTGAAAAAGAGCCGGAAGGTTCGCAAAACCGTGTAAAATTAAAGCATGAAAAGACTCATTGTTTGGTTAATTCGTTTCATCATCAATATAGTAGCCAGGGTCAAGGCGAACGGATATGAGAACCTGCCTGAAAAGGGAGGTTTTGTTATTGCTGTGAATCACCTCGGTTTTTTGGATGCCCCCATGGCATATTATGCTCTGAACAATTGGAATCTCTTTATTCCAGTTGCTGAAAAATGGGAGGAAAGCGCCATTTTGCGTTGGCTTGGAAAACACCTCAACGCTATTTTCATTGACCGCTTTAATCCTGACCTCAAAGCCATGCGTGAAATGATAAAGCGCATGGAAGAGGGTCAGACTCTCGTGATCGCCCCTGAAGGCACGCGTGCGCGTGATGAAAAGATGGCACAAGGAAAACCTGGTGTTGCGTATCTGGCCTCAAAAATGGGTTGGACCATCCTGCCTGTTGCCATTAGTGGGACGGAAGATCGTATAGTGATCCAGAATCTCAAAAGGCTCAAACGATCGACTATTCAACTCACAGCGGGAAAACCGTTTACTTTGCCGCCTTTCCCAAAAGAGAACCGTGACGAAAAACTTCAAGAATATACTGATGAGATCATGTGCCGTATCGCGGTACTGCTGCCTGAACGAAATCGCGGATATTATGCGGAACATCCACGTTTGAAGGAATTGCTGGCGGAACAGGCATGAGTTCATTTCTGCGGTTTTGTGCAAGAAAATTATTACCCCTCCTTGCGGATATTGAAGTACATGGAGATATCAGTAAACTACCCAAAGGTGGGTATATGCTGGCTTCAAATCATCTTGGCAGGTTGGATTCGCTGGTGGTGTATTACGTTCTTGATAATGATGATTTGATCCATCCGCTCACGGATAAATATAAAAAATATTGGTATGGAAGATTAGCAGGGAAAATTTTCAACGTCACCTGGTTGACTCGCGGTGAAGCGGATATGAGTGCCATAAAAGAATTCATTTCCCGTCTGAAAAAAGGCGCCGTAATGATCATTGCTCCCGAAGGCACGCGTTCGAAGTCGGTCAGTCTGTTGAAGGCGGAGCCTGGAGCAATTTATATCGCCAGTTCTGCCAATGTAGGTATTATCCCGGTGGCGTTGACTGGCACGGAAGATTCTTACGTGGTGTCGCAATTGAAAAACTTTAAGCGTTTAAAGATCACCATCTCTACCGATGGGGAAATATATACTCCGCCGAACATCAAAGCTGCCAAAGGAGCGGAACGCGATGCGTTGCTACGCGACTCCATTGATGAACTATTCTGTCGCATTGCGGCGTTACTGCCTGAAAGTTATCGCGGTTATTACAAGGATTTTCCACGGGTGAAGGAACTGATGGAAAGGCAATAACCTTTATCCTACCTCCTAAACCTTTCCTTCTTCTCTGAATCCCAACAGAATTTACAACCCCGCCTCTCGGCCTCAACGATTGCCTGATCGCTGGACCAAAAGAAATTTTTCTCGCCGATAGTTTCCAAGAGACCGCCGCGCTCCATCATGTTGCGCGCGTTATCATGGACTCCTGCGAACATAAGCGTGCCACCTTGCTTGTGGAGTCTCTCATGCAGTCGGTGAATGGCTTCAATGCCTGCTGTATCTATAAGGGATACACCCCGCATGGAGAGGATAAGAGCGTGTGTTTCAGTTAGATTGGAAAATGCCTCGTTGAATTGCCCCGTTGCCGCAAAGAAAAGGGGCCCTGTTAAAAACGCCACACGGACATGTTTACACTTTCCAGCGGTTTCAATTCCCTTTTCTCTTAATCGTTTAATGTCCACATCTTGAACGGTGATATCAATGCTGGCGATCTTATTAAGGAAAACCGCCCCAGCGAGGAACGAGCCGATCAGGATGGCTTGGGTCAGGTCCAACACGATGGTGGCGAACATGGTGATGGTAAATGCGATCATATCCGTTTTGAAGCGCTTGCCAAAGATGAATTTGATTGCACTCCATTCATTCATGCGGACGGCAGTGACCATCAACACGCCAGCCAATGCTGCAAGAGGGATTCTTTCCATGAGCGGTGTAAGCAAAAACATGGAGAGCAACAATCCAGCTGCATGAATGATGCTGACCATGCGAGTTTGTCCGCCTGATTTGATGCCCACACTGGAACGTGCAATAGCCGCCGTAGCAGGAACTCCACCAAAGAAGGGGATGATCATGTTGCCAACCCCTTGTGCAATTAATTCCTGATTTGCTTGCAGACGCACACCCGTCATATTCGAGCCAACCGCGCCGCAAAGTAATGATTCCACAGCACCGAGGGCAGTGATGGTAAGCGTAGGGGCAAGAAAATCTGACAGATTTTTGAATGGGATATTGACAAGGTTGAGATGATCGGCGAGGAACAAAGTTCGGGGGATGGTTCCGATCATTGGGGCAGACCAGCTCAAGGCGGAGTTAAGAAGCGTCGCAAGAATGATTCCCATCAACGAGGACGGGAATCGAGCGTTCCATTTTGCGGGCCAGAAGAACATGGTTCCGATCACAACAAGTCCAAGAACGATGGTATGCCAATCGGGTGCAAGGGGAGTGTTGAAGTAACCGATGAATTTTTGTGCCGAGGTTTCGGTGGCGGGAGTTTTGAAGCCGATGAAGTTATCGATCTGCCCAATGAAAATAATAAGTGCAATGCCCGATGTGAAACCGCTAATGACTGGCGCAGGTATGAAAGCGATGAAGCGGCCAAGGCGCATGATGCCGATGAATAAAAGGATCACACCAGACAGCAAACCAGCGACCCAAATACCTGTAAGGCCGTAGCGCGTAACGAGTACGATCAGCACTGCAGACATTGCACCCGTTGGCCCGCTGATTTGATACGGTGCGCCGCCAAGAGCGCCGATGATGATACCCGCAAGAATGGCAGTCACCAACCCTGCTGCCGCGCTTGCGCCTGATGCAACGCCAAATGCTAACGCAAGCGGAAGTGCAACAGCCGCAACCGTTAACCCCGCGAGCAGATCTTGTTGAAATTTAACAAGCGAATATCCTGCAAACTCATCTCGATACAAACGTACTAAGCTTCTTCGTGGCATGTTTTTTCTCCGCTACAATCTTATCTCCAATTGCTCGATGTTTGTTGACTGAAACTATGCAGGCAAACTAACAGGCGATTCGATAACGTCTGATTCGCAAAACTTACAACCGCGCCTCTCCGCCTCGACGATAGCCTGGTCGCTAGACCAAAAGAAATTTTCCTCGCCGATCATTTCCACGAGACCGTCGCGCTCCATCATGGCGCGTGCATTGTCATGAATACCTGCGAACATGAGTGTTCCGCCCTGCTTGTGGAGTCTCTCATACAAACGTTGAATTTCTTCAAGACCTTCGGTGTCTATTAATGGCACGCCGCGCATGGATAATATCAAAGCGTGTGTGTCTTTCAAGTTGGCGAAGGCTTCATCAAATTGACCTGTGGCTGCAAAGAATAATGGCCCTGTGAGAAACGCCACGCGGATATGTTTGCACTTGCCAGCCGTTTCAATGCCGCGCTGCTTGAGGCGGTCAATATCTACATCTTGGAGGCTGATATCAATGCTGGCGATCTTGTTGAGGAAGACGGCTCCTGCAAGGAACGTGCCCAGCAGAATGGCATCTGTCAGGCTGAGGACAACGGTGGCGATCATGGCAATGCTGAAGGCGATCATGTCGGTCTTGAAGCGCTTTGTGAAGATGCGTTTAATCGCGTCCCAGTCATTGGTGCGGATGGCGATGACCATGAGCAAACCTGCCAACCCTGCCAGGGGAATCTTTTCGAGGAATGGCGCGAATGCGAACATGGCGATCAATAAAAAGATGGCTTGAATGATGCTGGCCAAGCGAGTCTGCGCACCAGATTGGATGGCTACTCTGGTGCGGATCATCGCGGATGTGGTGGGGATGGCACCAAAGAAAGGCAGCGTGATGTTACCAATGCCCTGCCCAATGAGTTGTTGATTCACTTGCAAGCGAATGCCTGTCATGTTTGAGCCAACCGCACCACACAGAAAGGCTTCAATGGAGCCAAGAGCTGTAAGGGTTAATGCTGGGGCAATGAAATCGGAGAGATGCGTCCACGGGATTTTGGTGAGGTCGAGGTGTTTTTCGAGGATCAATGTTCGGGGGATGGAATTGATAGTAGCGACTGACCAGCCCAAAGTCCAATTAAGAAGCGTAGCGAGAATGAGTCCAGCGAGTGTGGATGGGAAATATGCATTCCACTTCTTCGGCCAGAGCAACATAGTCGCGATGACGACGAGTCCCAAGATAATGGCTTGCGGGCTGATCGTAAAACTTTCGGTGAAATATCCGATTAACTTTTGCGCGGCGGTTTCGGTGGTGGGGGTGTGGATGCCGAGCAGGTTGTCGGTTTGGCGGATGATAATGATGAGGGCAATGCCTAGGGTGAAGCCGCGAATAACAGGCGCAGGGATGAAAGCGATATAACGACCAAGTTTGAAAAGGCCAATGGTGAGCATGAGCAAGCCTGAGAAAAGTGTGGCGAACCACATGCCCTCAAGCCCATAGCGATTGACGAGTACGATCAGCACCACACTAGTGACCGCTTTTGCACCGCTGATTTGATACGGTGCGCCTCCCAATGCGCCGATAACGAATCCGCCTACGATCGAGGTGATCAACCCTGCTGCTGCGCCCGCACCCGAGCCTGTGCCGAAAGCCAAAGCCAATGGCAATGCCACCGCCGCAACGGACAGACCCGCGATGAGATCCTTTTGAAAACTGGCAAACGAATACCCTGAAAACTCGTCTTTATAAAGACGAGCGAGACTTCTCCGAGGCATAAATTGTTCTCCGAAATAAAGTAGATGTTTACAAAGGCTCGTGCTCCCCCAAGGCGTCCTTTGATTTAATGATGAAATTTTATCACACGGGCTATTAAGCGAAAATAAGAACTCTACGATTTACAAAGCCCTATGCCCAAGGTCATGCAATTGGTTCAAATATAGCAATGGGAAGTTTTCGAGTAGTCATCTTTTGGTATTCTAAATAGGGCGGGTGTTTCTTCGTTACATATGCCCATAGGCGGGTATATTCCTCTCCATCGGCAAACCGTGCATTGGTGATGATCGCTTTGCCTTTTACTTCGAGAGTAGCTTGCGGTTGACTTTGCAGATTGAAATACCAATCAGCGTGATTATCCTTGCCCCAGTTGGATTCGACAATGAGGTATTTGCCCTCGTGAAAGAAGTACGCAATGGGAATGCTGCGCGTCTGCCCTGATTTTCGCCCGACTGTGTTCAAGATCAGGATGTTTTGTGTGCCGAGCTGCGTGCCAACCCGTCCGCGTGAGATGCGGATGAAGAAGGCGTTGACTTTCATGAACCATTTGATAAAAGTGTTTTTCATTGTATCCATTCGAATAAATATTTTACATCGTGTTCAATTTCGAACTTTTTGAGGAAGCCCGTATATTCATCTTGAAATGTTTGTCTGGCGTGATGCTGCTCTTGGTGCAAAATGTAGTTATAAACATCCTCGACTTGTGAATGGTTGTAGGAGAAAGCACCATACCCCTCTTGCCAATTGAATTTTCCTTTGATCCAGTTATTGTCATTTATAAAGTTTGAAGAGTTGTTCTTTATATCTCTTACGAGGTCAGATAATGCCATTGCAGGTTTCAAACCAACAAAGACGTGGACATGGTCTTCTACCCCGTTGACGATGATGGGCTTTTGTCCCTTGTTTTTGATGATTCCCGACATATATTTGAAAACTTCCTGCCGCCATTCTTTGGCAAGCAGATTTTGCCTTCTCGTTACTGCAAAAATGATTTGAATATAGATTTGAGAATAAGTGTTTGCCATATGCCCTCCTTAATGGTTTGATGTAAATTGGTTTGCTTTTCAATCCCGAAGGGATGAAATGATTATAGAAAATATACGATATTGCGTTTCAACCCCGTAGGGGTGTTATAGATTTTGGAATTTATGTCATCCCTACGGGATTTGCTTTGAGGCTGATCATATCGCTAGAATCGTAACATCCCTACGGGATTATTTTTTACGATTTCTGCTCAAAAGTTCCATCCAAATTTAAATAATAGGTATCCACTTCAAGGTGGGGGAAGATTCGGCGGATCTTATCTTCGGCTTCGCGGAGGTCTTCTTCGTGGTGGGCTTCCGTACCCGTAGGACCATACATGCCGCAGTCTTCGTGGTTGATGAGAATGACTTTGGAGATACCATGCAGACGCGTAGAGATATCCACCTGGCGAATGACGTCATACACGTCAAACACGCCGCCAGCCATCACCGCACGGTCATACGTGCCTTTGCCGAGATTGGCTTCGAGCCATTGATTGATGAAGGATTGCAAACGAAAGTCCATACAGTGGACAACAATGGCTTCACATTTATGCGACATGTATGTTCCTTTTTACGAAATAAATTCAAACGTCCCATCTAAATGCAGATAGAAAGTTTCAACTTTTAATTTTGGAAATAAAGCTTTAATCTTGAATTGCGCATCTTGAAGATCGTGCTTGTGGCGTTTATATGTACCTTCACGGCCGTAGGCGCGGCAATCTTCGTGATTGATGAGACAGACTGTCTCAATACTATGAATTTGGTCTGCGAGTTGAACATATTTCAAGACCATTTCATAATCATGGACGCTGCCCGCCAGCGAAATGATATCGAAGTTATCATACCCAAAGCGGACAGTGATCCACGGTTGAATAAATTTTTGCAGACGATAGTCCATACAATGGACGACGAGCGCATCACAATGAATAATTGGTTTTTTAGTTGACATAGTTACCTGTAAAATTAAATCTGATGGTTATGCTCTCCAAGGTGAAGAGCTTCGGAGATTACACACTACGCAGAATATTTATAAAACTTCGCCCTCGCTTCTCTTCAAGAATTGTCCATCACCGCTTTTGCCAAGCCATTGCTCGCCATCTACGATCATTTTGCCGCGCAGGAAAACTTTTTCTGGATAGCCCATAATATCCCAGCCTTCGAAGAGATTGTAATCGGTGCGTTGATGGGAATGCGCCACACCGTATTTCAATTTTTTCTCAGGATCCCAAATCACAATATCCGCATCTGCACCGGGGACGAGCGCTCCTTTGCGCGGGTACAAGCCAAAGATTTTCGCAGGGTTGGTGGATGTGTACGCCACGAATTGATTCGCAGTGATGTTGCCAGTTTGTACTCCGTACGTCCATAAAATTGGCATGCGGTCTTGAATGCCTGGCAGACCATTCGGGATTTTTGTGAAATTATATTTTCCAAGTTCCTTGCCTGCAATCGCAACTTCTTTGCCTTCATACATAATTGGCTGTGTACCATCAAAGAAGAACGGACAATGGTCAGTGCCGATGGTTTGCAACACGCCATCATGAAGTCCCTGCCATAGGCGAATGTTGTCTACTTCGGTGCGCATTGGCGGCGAGCAGATCCATTTCGCTCCATCTTCTTTTTGCAGGTCGTCTTCGGTGAAGAATAAATATTGTGGGCAGGTTTCGCCCATCACTTTGACGCCGCGCTCACGGGCGTACTTGAGCATATCGACTTCGCCGCCCATATTCATGTGGACGATGTAAACCGACGCATCTGCATCTGCTGCCATGCCTGCCACTCGTAAAGTAGCATCTACTGCGCCCCAGCCGGGTCTTGTCCACGCGTGCCAGATCGGTTCGGTGTGACCATTTGCTAGCGCCTGTTGGACGAGTGTATCAACTACATCGCCGTTTTCGCAATGAGCCATCACCAACATTCCGTTGTCCTTTGCGATTTGCATGGCTTTGAAGATGTTGCCATCATCGAGGCGCAATCGTCCGTTGTAGGCAGTGAAGACTTTGAGAGTTTGAATGCCCATATCCATCAAAGAGGGAATGGATGCGGCGATCTTGTCATCGAAGTGAGTGAGGTTCATGTGGAAGGAATAGTCAATGGCTGCTTTTTCGGCTTTCTTCATCCACAAGTCTACGGAGTGATCGAAACCTTCATTTTCCAAAACGACAAAGTCCATTGCAGTGGTTGTGCCGCCAAAGGCTGCGGCTTTGTGACCTGTGTAATGGTCATCGGATGAGACAGTGTCGAACATGGGCAAGTCTAAATGGACGTGCGGGTCCACGCCGCCAGGCATGATCAGCTTGTCGGTAGCATCTACTAGATGGTCAGGATCAGCTTCCAGATTGAGTCCGATGCGAGTGATCTTTTCATTTTCTATCAAAATATCTGACTTAAATGTGTCTGAAGCTGTGATCAATGTTCCATTTTTTATCAATGTTTTCATGGGGCTCCTGTTTGGTTGGTTCCAAATGCGTAGAGGCTGTCTTTATCGAGGTTGATGTATATACGGCCGGGCACGATGACACCGCCGTTGACAAGTGAACGCGAGGTGAGGTCTATTTGCCATGTGGCATTTTCAGCGCCTGGGGATACGCTCACGCAAAAGACTTTTGCGCCAGTGGCTCCGCACATGTAGGCTTCATCTTTTGCACCAAGGGCAAGTAGTTTTCCGTTTGGATGCGGAAGTCGATAATTTCCGATCAAACGATTTTGACCGTCTATCCAGATCATACGTGAGTCTGTCCAAGAGGTGGAGTAGAACATCCAATAGAGTTTGTTGGGTGTGACGCCCTGCTCAAAGGGTGTGAATAAAACATCTGCGGCGTAATCCCATGTGAGGCCGGGCTCGGTCTCAACTTTTGTTCCATTCAACTGCCAACCGATGATCTCATGGCCGAGACGATAATAGCTCTTTCCGTCAGCACCACTAAAATAGGCGGGGTCTAAAAAGATGTATTGGTCGGGAGAACCAATAGACGCTTCGATGCGTTCGCCAGTTGCGGCATTGAAAATGGAGTTCTTCAAAAAGAGTCGGGATTCATCGGGACTAAGGCGTGGCGGCTCTTCGAGGTAGGCATCGGCGGCAAAGGCTTTCCAAAGTGTTTTGCCTTGCGAGTTGAGCGCATACACATCTTCAACGGCGGTGAAGTAAATATTTCCATTGGAATCAACGACAGGGCCTGATGTGGCGTTGCGTCCATTGGAAATCTGGTTATGCCAAAGGACGATTCCTTTTGGGTCAATAGCAGTGACGCCGCCTTTATCATCCGCAACATAAATATTTCCACTTGCATCCAATGCAGGAGAACCAACGGGAATTTGTTCAATGGGTGTTTGCCAAAGAATATTTCCAGTGGGGTCAATGGCGAGGATGGCTTTGCCCGCTGCGCTGATAATGATCGTGCCATCCTTTGTAACGGCTGGTCTGCCTACAGGTCCGCCGGGGATGGGTACATTCCAAAGTTGTTGTGGTTGAATATCAATGCTGAAGTCGACATGCAAGGTGCCAAATGAGTCATGTCGTTCACTTGACCATAAATGGTCGCCAGAAGTTTCAAGCTGGGTCGTTTCATTGACGATGGGCGGAATGTACACAGTTTTGTAAATGATCCAACCGCTGAACACAAGAAAAATTAAACTACCAAGTGACCATGCCAGGCGTGAGTGCTCTTCTATCCAAATGGAAACAGGACGAAAGATACGAGTATCGAGCCATTCTTCGATTAGCAAGGCAATGCGATTACCACTTCGCATATTTTCCTGGCTCATCTGTCTGCGCAACCCCTCGCCAAGCAGGTTGAAACCAAGCACGCCAATACACACCACGCTCCCCACAATGATCAGCACCGTAGGTTCGGATATTTTGACCAATGAGGATGCAAGCATTTGCCCAAGCTCAGGCAGGCTTTCTGCGTTGACAGTCACAAAGTCCAGAATTTCGATCCAGACTCCGCCGCCGATGTAATAGCCAAGAAAACCCAATTCCGCGGAGACAAGCAATGTGCTGCTGATCTCGAACGCAAGCAGCATCCACAGCATAGACATGATCTGCCGTAATACATGGATGTATAAGACGCGTCTGTCGGATGCGCCCATGGCTCTTGCTGCCTCGACAAAGGTTTGATTCTTAACCGTGCGCGTCTGTTCGCTGACAACGCGAGCTGTTTCTGCCCAACCAGTTAATCCCAACCCGACGATGAATGCCCAAAGTCCCTTTTCGATACCGACCATGTAGATACCGAAGATTGCTGCAATGAGAACGGGGATCGATAACGTAGTAGAGAGCAAAGATTCAAGAAAGCGGCCTTTGCGTCCCTCAAGCCAGCCTGTTGCCATTCCAAGCACTACACCGAGGAAAAGCCGCACCCCAGCCACTGACAGCACCATGATCATGGTAGGGCGAACCGCATAGAGCAGACGACTGAACAGGTCACGCCCGAAGCGGTCTGTGCCGAGGATGTAGCCGGGCACATCGAACATTCCGTACGGTGGAGTCCTAATCAGCCCATCTACTTTTAGAGAATAATTTTCTTTCATTGGATCGTGCGGTGCAAAGGCTGGGCCAAAGACAGCAATAAAGGAAATTACGGCAACTAAAATCCCGCCGAAGATAAGATACCAATTCAGCTTCTTCAGCCGTATTTTCAAAGTAGAGGAGTTAAATGATTTCATCATTGTTTGTTTGAAACCAATATAGCATCTGTTTCAGCACGTAAACGCGGATCAATGATGCGCGAGAGGGTGGTGGCGAACAAGTCAATGAAAAGGAAGATCGCCACAAGTACTGTCAACAAGGCGGCGATGAGAGGCGGCGACAAAATGTCCTGCGACTGTGCGCTGATGCTAAGTGCAGATGCGATTAGCCTTCCTAGTCCGGGCCAATTGAATAACCTCTCAATGATGATCAACTCTGCGATCATAAGACGCAGGGAAGATGCAATGGTCAACAGAATAGGCGCAAGGATGCTGCGGAAGGCAAATTTATTTTTTAGGTTTTGGAAGGAGTGCCCGAAGCTCAAAGATGCGGTGACGTACTGTTTTTCCAATTCCTCAGAGAGCAGGCTGCCTGTCACTTGCGCTACTTTGACTGTTGGTTGAAATGTAAGTGCGAGAACAGGGAGAATGAGATGTGCATCCCAACCGAATCCCTGAAATGGGATCATGGCTGTGTTGCCAGTGGTGGCATAAAGAAAGATGAACAGAAATAATGTGATGAGTAGCGTAGCTACATAAAAGCTTGGAAGTGCCAATCCAATAGTGGATGTGAATGTAAGCCAGGTGGAAACTCCTACATGGTTGCGACGAACGGCCAACCTGCCGAGGATAATCCCAAGTATGATACTAAGAGTAAGCGCAATGCCAATCAACCCCAAGCTGGCTGAGGAAACGCGTGCGATCGCTTCAGGGACGTTCTCTCCATTGAAGGTAGTGCCAAAATTTCCATGAGCTACATTAGAAAGATAGCTCATGTATTCCGGTAATACTGGCGGTAATTCTAAATTCCCTTGTGAGTAGGGATTGTTGGCGGAAACAACTGGAGCTATGGAAAAGGCAAAATAAAACCCAAAAAAATTTGCTGCCAGCAAAATAACGGGGATTAATACCAATCGCCGTAATAGAAACCGCAACATCATTTCTCCTGTTCGTAAGTCTGGTAGTACCTTGCTTTTCTACCGATAAGAAGTGCTGTCCATTATTTTATACTGAAAATTGATTTTCAAAAGGTTCAGCTCTTTTGAAGAAGGCGATTTGTTCACTAAATCGAATCTGATATAATTTTCCAAATGAATCCAAAGCGCTTTTTTATTTTACTTATTCTGGTCAGCCTGCTTTTGCTGGGCTTATGGCTGCCTGTCAATGCTGCGCCGGGTGCACAACAATTTTCTACACCTACGCCTGGCGCGGATGGACGCATTATCTATATCGTGCAACCGGGAGATGGTTGTTTTCGCGTTGCAGCCTTGAACAACATTACGGTGGATCAGCTCCGTCAATTAAATTCAACCTTGGATGAGAATTGTACTCTTGTTGAGGGGCAGGAATTGTTGGTGGGCATTGTCTCTGTGGTGTTAACGCCGACCATTGGCGCGCCGCCTACCGTTGGAGCACCGACGGCTACTCCTACGCCTTTATCTGGTACTACCGAAGTGTGCGTTTTGCTGTTTGACGACTCCAACGGCGATGCGCTTCGTCAGGAAACTGAACCTGCCGTAGCTGGTGGTGCTGTCAGTTTGACTGAGAATAATGGAAAGTATTCTGCTGCTCTGGACACGATCATCCCTGCTGATCCGACTGTGTATCAAGGAATTTGTTTTTCAGATATCCCCGAAGGAAATTACAACATTACAGTAGGTATCCCTGATAATTACAACCCAACCATGGATCTGAACTATTCCCTGGATGTAAATGCCGGTGACCGCGCCTTTGTAGATTTTGGAATTCAGTCCAAGGATGTGGTGGTGGATACAGCAGCTGCGGATGATAATAAAAGTAACAGTGGCAGATCCGTTCTGCTTGGGATCTTTGGAGCATTGTTCCTGTTAGGCGGGGCAGGACTTGGATATTATGCCTGGCGTTCTGGCAGACCCGAAAGTAAACTTTCAGGCGGCGGACCTATAAAGAAATAAAAAAATAGCGCGAGGTTAATCCTCGCGCTATTTTTTTATTTTGAATGTTTTTCGATGAATGGGGGAGTATCCGATTTGAAGGATGTATTTGCAATGCAAAGCTGTCCCATATCCCTTGTGATGTGAAAAACCGTATTCGGGAAAATCTTTATCCAACTCCAGCATTTTTTCATCTCGCGCAGTTTTTGCTAGGATGGACGCGCTTGCAATGCTTAGAGAACGCTGGTCTCCTTTTACGAGGGCTGTTTGTGAAACATCCAGTTCAGGGAGTTCGAGACGAAAATCTGTTAGCAAGTAATCTGGGAAATAGGCAAGCGCTTCAAGTGCGCGGCTGGCTGCTAGGCGCGTGGCTGGGACAATTCCCAGCTCATCAATTTCTTCTGCTGAGGAGAAGCCGACACCCCAAGTGAGCGCGGTCTCTTTGATGCGCGGCGCAAGTTCGGAGCGCTTGCGGGGAGTCAACTGTTTAGAGTCACGTGCCCCGCTCAAGGTTTGGGAAAGATGCGGGTCATCCTTTGGAAGAATTACTGCTCCTACGCAAACGGGTCCAGCCAGCGCACCTCGCCCTGCTTCATCCAGCCCTGCAATATATTCGTGGCTTGGCCATAGTTCCTTCTCAAACGATAGGTCAGGCTGAGAGATCATATTTGCCGCGCAGTGCATTGATGTGGATGCGGAAAATGTCGCTGATCATGCGGAGGGCATCACGGAAGGCGCTTACTTTGCTGTCTGCGTCGTAATACCACTGAATGGGGATTTCTTTTATTCGTAATTTTTTTCGGCGTGCAATGTAAAGATTTTCAATATCGAAGGACCAGCCCATGAGTGTTTGCTGGCTGAAGATCTTTTCTGTAGCTTCAGCGCTGAAACATTTAAATCCGCATTGCGTGTCATTTAACCCAGGCAGGATGAACATTCGAATGGCAAGATTGATGGCACGTCCGCCTAAATGCCGATAGGGAGGTTCATTGTATCGAATGGCACCGGGCGCTTCGCGTGAACCGATGGCAACATCAAAATCAGTCAGAATAGGAGGAATGAATTTTTGTATCTCTTCGATGGGCATGGAAAGGTCGGCATCGCAGATAAAGCGATATTGACCATTTGCTTTCAACATGCCTTTTTGAACCGCGTTGCCTTTGCCGCGCTGCTGTTCCTGATAGATGATCAAGTTGGGATGCTGTTGGGCAAATTTCTGTGCGAGCTCAAGGGTACGGTCAGAGCTGCCATTTTCAACAATGATGACTTCGGCTGTATAACTTTGATTTTTTAGAAAATCAAAAATTTTCCCCAGCGTACGAGGCAGACGGCCCTCTTCATTATGGGCCGGTATGATGATAGACAGAAATGGGTTGTTCAATTTTTATTATTGATTTAAGTAAATGAATATTCCGAACCCAACGACAACACAGCATTCAAGCAGAGTCATTCCTATCAACAGGATGATCTGGGTTCTTGTCAGCTTTGGTGCTTTCTTTTTTGCAGGTGCAGGCTTGGGTTGTGCTGTTGGGCGGACGGGATTGGGCTCGCGTTTGGCTTGTGGATTTGGAGTTTCCACATCTTTACCATCTTCAAAGGAAAAGCCAAGTTCGTTCGGGTTGAAATCCTGAGCGGACTCAGATGCATTGAAAATGGCTTGCGCACGTGATTGGGCGGGCTTTTCGCCAACATCAACGGATGCAGTGAGCAGCAATTCTTCCTGACTGCGCGGCGTAACGATTCGGTCAGCAAGGTCATAAATGGAATCAGTGCGCAGAACAGGGCGAGCCTGAAGCAGAGAGCCAACAAATTGTTTGATGGCATCACTCCGTACCACGCGCACAGTTGGACGAACAGATTCGATCTGCGCGCCTGGGTCACTGGCGATCAGCACAGATTCCACAGGTACCTGCATTCGGATTTTTTGATGCTCCAAATATTTTTGGAAAGCACGCGTCAGTTTGGAAGTGAGATCGATTAGGTTCCTAGGTGCTGGTAGGGAAGTACCATCGTTATTTACCGTATTCCATTGATCCCCTTTTGCTTCAAAATGACCTTTCGCCTGGGTCACAAAGATCACATACATGCCACTGGAACCGACCAAAATCAACGGGATCACGATCTCGCTGTTTGGAAGCGTAAAGTTGCGGATCATAACGAAGCCTTTTTCGAGCATGCGGTCCATCTGAGCGATGACCGTTTTTTGGGCTTCTAATTCTCCATACCAGTTCAAGCCGTATTTCAACGTCCCTTGAACACGGGCAACAATATTTATATTTCCGTTTGCATCTTGAAGCGATGTCTTGTCTAAAATTTTCATGGCAGCTCGCTAAAAGACCGGCACGCCTTCCAGTTCATCGTTGCTAGCAGTTGCATGAGTGGCGAGAAATTCACGGTCATTATTTTTGACCAACAATACAGATTTTCCAGTGTGGAAGGTGCTGGCAAGCAATTCTTCACGAGAACCTGTTACATATTGCTGTCCTTTTTGCAGCCGCTCCAAAAGTACTTTGCGGTCCACCATAATACGGTCAGAAAATGTAGCACCGCGTTTTTCATAAATGCGTGCCATGGTGATTTGCCCATTTTTGTATCGTACAGCTTCGATCACGCCATCAATCTTTTTTGCCATAGGTATCCTCTCCCGTAATTTTAACACACACAGCTTAAATCATTGAGACACGGCACACAGAGAAATTAACTCCGTGTCTCCGTGTCTCAGTGGTTGTCGGGGCGAGAGGATTCGAACCTCCGGCCTCTTGCTCCCAAAGCAAGCGCGCTAGCCGGACTGCGCCACGCCCCGATTAAATGAACCCGCCGAGTATAATGCGTACAATGGATACCCGTCAAGCAACAAACTGGATGATTATTTTCGCGCTTCTTCTCGGACTTTCAGCCTGCTCCACACCAACAGCAATTGTCCCAACCCAAACCGTTACTTTGCCACCTCCTACTGCAACGGTCACATTTACTCCCAGCCCCGTTCCACCGACATTTACACCCACTCCCCTGGCCTGTCTTACCCAGCCAGGGACGGTTAAATTGGAGACCATTCCCTTTGGAAATAACCTGGCACAGGATTTTCTTGTTTACATTCCGCCATGTTATACAGAAATGACAAACCTTCGCTATCCTGTGCTGTACCTTTTGCATGGACAAACTTATACGGATGACCAGTGGGTGAGGCTTGGTGTTCCACAGATCGCAGATGCACTTATCCATTCCAATGAGGCAGTTCCATTTATTGTTGTTTTCCCTGACGATCATTATTGGAATGCCACTCCCGGAGAGGGTTTTGGAGATCGCCTTATTCAAAACATCATCCCATACATGGATACAAACTATCGTACCGTGGCTGACCGTGAACACCGCGCACTTGGCGGTCTGTCACGCGGCGGCGGATGGACGGTGAAGCTGGGCTTTGAGCATCCAGACTTGTTCGGGGCGCTTGGCTTGCATTCTCCAGCAGTGTTTAAAGATAATGCTCCATATGTAGAACGGATATTGAAAGGCATCCCTGCAGAGTTGCGTCCACAATTGTGGTTGGATGTAGGCGACTCAGATCGTGAGTTGGAGAGTGTGCAGGCGTTTGAAGAAATTCTAAGACGCAATGATTACCTTCATGAATATCATTTTTATTCAGGTGATCATTCTGAGGCGTATTGGAGTCGTCACGTGGAAGAATACCTACGTTGGTATGCCCAAACATGGCAGGCGGAACCAGCTGTGCCGTAAGATATAATTTTGAAATAGTATTACTTTAGGAGATAACATGAAAATTTTTGTTACAGGCGGCGCGGGCTATATCGGCTCGGCTACCGCCGAAGCGTTGATACAGGCAGGGCATTCGGTTACCGTCTATGACTCGTTGATCACAGGTCACCGTGCTGCTGTACCAGCAGGAGCGAATTTCATCCACGCCTCTTTGGATGATAGCCATGCGCTCGCCGAAGCATTGACCTCAACAAACTATGATGCCATCATGCACTTTGCCGCCTTCATTGAAGCGGGTGATAGCATGAAAGACCCCGGTAGATTCTTCCGCAACAACTTTTCTAATTCTCTGCAATTGATGGAAACTGCAATCCAAACAGGGGTGAGAAAGTTTGTCTTTTCCTCTACAGCAGCGGTGTATCAATCCAGCGAAACGCCTCTTACAGAAGAGTCTCCGCTTGGCCCAACCAATGTTTATGGACATACCAAACTGATGACCGAGCAAGCCTTGGAATGGTATCGCAGCATTCACGGGTTACACTTTGCGGTCTTGCGCTATTTCAATGCCTGTGGAGCATTGCCTGGCCGCGGCGAGGCGCATCAGCCTGAGTCACATCTCATTCCTCGTGTGTTGCAAATCGCTTTAGGGCAGGCAGAGTCGGCAACCATCTTCGGCACGGACTACCCAACTCCTGACGGCACATGTATCCGTGATTATATTCATATTGCAGACTTGGTCTCTGCACACATTCTTGCATTAGGCGCGCTGGATAAACGCGACAAGATGACCTATAACGTGGGAAGCGGTAATGGCTTCTCGGTGCGTGAAGTGATCGAGACAGCCCGAAAAGTGACGGGACACGCCATCCCTTCCATTGAGGCTCTACGCCGTGCAGGTGACTCAGCTCGTCTTGTTGCTTCGCCCAATAAAATTATCAGTGAATTAGGTTGGAAACCAACGCACACGAACATGCAGGAAATCCTTTCCAGCGCATGGGAATGGCACAAGTCCAACCCGAACGGATATAAATAAAAAAATCCCTGTTGAGAGTTAATTCCTCAACAGGGATTTTTTTATTTATATCTATTGACCGCAGGTAAATCGCCCTAACGCTTCTTCAAAAAGGGGAGATGCTGCCTCGGCTTGCGGAGTATAGACTTTCCACGCAAAGACACGGTCACCGCATGTCCATGCGCCTGCGGCGCCGAAGGGAAGGACGGGGGTGGCAGTGGATGTGATCTTTGTGTACATCACATTCATATCACGGACGAGCATTACGTCCATGTTGCCATCAACAACATCGATGGCATCGTCAATGATGGTATCGAGCAGGAATTTCGGGTCGGCAGCGCCGGGGGCTGATTGCCACATAACTTGGATGAAGAGATTGCCATTGAAGGCGGCAACCAATCCCTGGCTAAAGGTGCTGGGTGCTGCTGGGTTTTGTTGAGCGCTGACATCAAAGAAGGCCATGTCTATGGGGTGGCCGATGCAGAAGGAATATTCACAGAACAAACCCGCGAGGCTAAATGGCGTAGGGGATGGATACGGCGTTGAAGGAGGAATAGGTGTGATGGTTGGTATTGCCGCTAATGTAGAAGCAACAGCCTGGCGGATCTGTTGGTTGGGGTCAGGAGTAAGCGTTTTCGGGGAGCAAGCTGCTGATAGGAGCAGAATCAGGCTAAAGGTTAAGAAAAGAAGCGGGTGTTTTTTCATCCTAAAATTATACCCGTCACATTCTCAAACATAATAAAGAAAATTTCTCGCTACAAATGAAACAGCCCTATCATCACTGACAGGACTGTTGTTGATCGGTGAAGTTTAGTGCCCGCTATCTCCGCTGGGAGTGCCGTTGAAGATTTCAGGATTTGGGTCACCATCGACGAGCAAGTACCCAGCTAGTCCGCGTTGTAATCTTGAGAGAGCGTGATCTACGAGGATGTAACGACCTGGGACTTCAAGATGGAATTCAACCATGGTTGCGCCTCCAGGCGGGACGAGAGTGGTCTGCACATTGGTGAGCGGCGCAGATGTGAGCGATGCCTGATCGTATACTTTGTCGAAGATCTCGCCGATGACGTGGAAGGATGAAGTGAGATTGGGGCCGCCAACTCCGAAGAAGATGCGCACGGTTTCGCCGACATTCGCTTTGAGCGGTTTCTGGGTGGTGAGTGCACCGACTGCGCCGTTGAAGACGATGTATTCGGGGTCTTCGTTCAGCAGTTTGGTCACGTCGGTCATCTGCATTCCTTGTTCGCCGAATGCGCCAGTAGTGTAGATGTCGCCTTGCATCACGTAGAACTCACGGTCAACGGGTGGCAATCCGCCTTCGGGCTCAACAAGGATAAGACCATACATACCGTTGGAGATGTGATTGGCAACCATCGGAGTCGCGCAGTGATAGACGAAGAGTCCGACATTCATGGCTTTGGCTGTGAAGGTGCTTTCCTTGCCAGGCTCGGTCTGGGTCATTACCGCGCCGCCACCGGGACCTGTGACTGCGTGGAAATCAACAGAGTGATTCATAGTGCTGGTAGTGCTGTTCTTCAAATGTACTTCGATAGTATCGCCGACACGCACGCGGATGAATGGGCCAGGGACTGCGCCGTTGAACGTCCAGTAAGTGAAGGTGGTTCCATCAGCCAGCTGACCTTCGACCTCGATAGTTTCAAGGTCAACGCGCACGGTCTGCGGTTCACGAACTGGGAGAGGAGCGGGCAGGTCAGTTGGGTCGCGGACGATGTCTGCGCCAGTGGTGGGCGCTTGAGGTGCATCAGCGACGGTTGTCTCACCATACGCGCCAGCAGGTAACCCCTTGAGATAAGAGACGATGGAGTTGATCTCGTCTGATGTCAATGTGTCTGCCATTGTTGCAGGCATAACGTTCGGGGCACATGCACCAGTGGGGCAGGTGGGAGCTACAAACAAATTCGGGTCAATAATAGATTCATGGATGTAATCTTCAGCGGTGGTGGCTTTGCCTGTATAAGAGCCACTCTTGAAATGTTCTTCAGCAGAGGCGCTGACGTTTGAAAGGTCAGGGGCGATCACGCCGACTGCGTTGGGGATTCCTGCAATCGTATGGCAGCTTCCACAAGCACCTTTCTGGAAGGCGGCGAGTACAGCGGGGTCACCGTTGCTCATTGTGGCGGAAGAAGAACCAGGGGAAACAGCCGTCTGGCTGACAACCAACACACCGCGCATGCCCAATTCAGCATGGTTGGCTGTGCTGTCATAATATTCCATTTCGCCGTGAACATCAGGCACAGTAAATGTAACAGAGGCTTCTTCGCCCTTTTGCTTTACAACGCCTGTGCTGGCTTTGATCTCGGGGAATGTAATGTCATGCTGTCCTTCGCCACCGTTAATCAATGTGACGGTAATAGTGGAGCCAGGGGCTGCACTCAAGGTTGGGTTTTCAATCCCATTGATCTCATCACTGACGCCGAGAAAGACCAAATTGCCATCTCGCAGGTCAGTAGTTAAAACGTATTCTTTATCAATAGATTGGAAACTCTTGCCAGCGCAGGCTGTGATAACTGCAGCCAGAAGCATGGCAACTCCAAAGAAAATAGTGAACCTCTTCATTTTGTACTCCTTGTTAAAAGTGTTTGAACGTTATATTTGGAAAGTTCCTTTAGGAATTTGGTTTCATCCAATTCGTACGTCTTGATGACATCACGAAGGGTGCAAAAATGTGCCAGCCGACAGCCAACACAACCTGCATGTTGATTAATGAAAAACCTGATCGTTGATGGCGTGGACCTCAAAACGTCCTCCACGCTTATATCCAATAATTCCAAATGCTCGTTCATAATGAGCATAGAATATCCGTTTCCCCCAACCCTGTCTTTGCGCTAGCGCAAATAAGAACGGGACGGTTTCCCCGTCCCGTTTATTTCTCCAATCCTTCTGCGATCCGCACCAGGCCGTGCGGTATAAGAATTTTTATCTTTTCCCTGCCTGTTTTGATGATGCCTTGCCGCTCCCATTCGCTCAGTAAACGGCTGATAGTATATAGTGTGGACCCTGTCATCTCGGCCACATCCTGTCTCGAAAAGGATAACTCGATTCCCGCCTCTTTCTCCGACTTTATGCCTGATTGCCCTGCCAGGCGGATCAACGCGTTAGCCACTCTCTGCTCAACCCGCTCCGTAGCGAGCTCACGGTAGCGCGCCTGCATTTCCTGAATGTACGAAGTCATGAGCTTCATCAGATCAAATGAAAGATAAGGCCGCGTCTCCAGCATCGAATGAAAGAACTTGCTGCTGACCGCAAGAGCCGTACTATTTTCGAGAGCCTGTGCACTGGCAGGGTAGCTGGCCTCCGCGCGGACAGCCCCCAGCGCGCCGAACATCTGCCACGGATAAATCGTCCGCAAATTGACTTGTTGCCCGTTCGGGTTTGACTGCATCAATTTGACCTGTCCGCTGGTGAGGATGTACATATACTCAGCTACATCTCCCTGGAAAAAGAAAAAGCTGCTCTCCTCAATGGATCGGGTGATGTTGTTCTGAAGTATGAGTTTTAGATCGTCATCCGTTGCGTTCTCGAACACGACAACCTGACGCAGGTCTTTGAGCGAAATCTCCATAAAAGCATTTTACACCCTATATGGATGACATTTGTCAACTTGACAGGCTGAGGGGCGGTACGTTATATTTCGGCTATCCCACCCCCCTAGGGGGGGGGAAGAAGCGCTCTACTAGATGTATCTGGAATTTTGAGGTAACCATGGAAAACGATAACACCATCCGAAGATTGAAGACAGTCGAAGGCCACCTGCGCGGAGTCATTCGCATGGTGGAGGAAGATGCATATTGCATTGACGTCATCCGCCAGATACAGGCTATTGAAGGCGCTTTGAACAAAGTCAGTGCACAGATTTTGGAAAGTCACCTGAATTCTTGCGTCACAACCGCCATTCAGGGCAATGACAAAAAAGAACGCGAACGTGTGTTGAAGGAAATCACCGAAGTGTTCGAGATGTCTACAAAAGTTTAAGTAAACAAGGAAACACGTATACAGGTTTTGTATTCACTTGTTTGCTTGTGTACTTGTATACCTTATACATTTTTCACAATTCATAAATTAACCAAGGAGAAATAAATCATGACCACAGTAACTTATACCGTCCCCGCCATTTCCTGCGGACATTGCACTCACACCATTGAGACCGAAGTAGGGGAGTTGAAGGGTGTCCAGTCTGTGAAGGCTGAAATTGATACCAAGAAAGTTGAAATCACCTTTGATGCTCCTGCAAACGAAGCAGTCATTAAGGCTTTGCTGGCAGAGATCAATTATCCAGCTGAAGGTTTGATCACTCTGTAAGTAATGAGACCTGACAGGCCGATTCACGAAAACCTGTCAGGTCTTTTGTAAGGACTTTAGTATGAGCGATACAAAGCAATTAACATTACCGATCACAGGTATGACTTGCGCGAACTGTGTTGCCACAGTGGAACGCAACTTAAAGAAGCTAGATGGTGTGGCAAGCGCGGTGGTGAATCTTTCCTCCGAACGCGCCACCGTGGATTTTGACGCCGCCAAACTCGGGCTGACCGATGTTATTGCACGCGTCAACCGTGCGGGATACGGTGTCGCCACAGGCGAAGCGGATCTGGTCATCAAGCGGCTTTCGGACGATAACGATGCCCGCCGTTTGGAGAAAGCCCTTGCCAAGCTCGAAGGTGTACTGGAAGCACAAGTCACCTTCACCACCGAAAAAGCGCGCGTCAAATATGTGCCGACAATTGTTACACAAGCCGAACTGCGCCGCGCCGTTTCCTCCGCTGGATTTGAAGCCGTGGAACTTGGCGGCCAGGCGGAAGATGCCGAAGCACAGGCACGCGAACACGAGATCAACGAGCAGCGCCGTCTGCTCATCATTGGTTTGATATTTACAGTTCCACTATTCCTGCTCTCAATGGGCAAGGACTTTGGTCTGCTCCCCGATTTCTTTTACACAGGCACCACCATGGATGGGATGCGTGACGCCCAACCTTGGTTTGGATGGGTAATGCTGGCGCTGGCACTGCCTGTTCAGTTTTATGTGGGTTGGCAGTATTACGTTGGTGCATTCAAGGCCATCCGCAATAAGTCCGCGAACATGGACGTGCTCATCGTGATGGGTTCATCTGCTGCATTCTTCTATTCGTTGCCGATCACATTTGGCTTATTAATGGGTCACGTCTATTATGAAACGGCAGCCGTCATCATCACGCTGATTAAACTTGGAAAATTCCTGGAGGCGCGTGCAAAAGGACGCACTTCAGAAGCGATCAAAAAATTAATGGGACTTCGTGCCAAGACCGCCCGCGTCATTCGTGACGGGGTAGAAGCTGAAGTCTCAATAGACGATGTTCGCGTCGGAGACATTGTTCTCGTCAAACCTGGCGAGAAGATTCCCGTCGACGGCGTGGTTGTGGATGGCCGCAGCACCATTGACGAATCCATGCTGACGGGTGAGTCCCTGCCTGTTGAGAAAAAACCTGGTGACCCTGTCATTGGCGCGACGCTCAATAAGCTGGGTATGCTGAAATTTGAAGCCACCAAAGTTGGCAAAGAAACAGCACTCGCGCAGATTATCAAGTTGGTTGAAGACGCGCAAGGCAGCAAGGCTCCCATCCAAAAAATAGCGGACCAAGTCTCTGCAGTGTTCGTGCCTGTGGTCATTTCGGTTGCCGCGTTGACATTCCTCGGCTGGTACTTCTTTGGCCCCACGTTGCCAGTGAATGCAGATGTAAATAATTTCACCCGTGCATTGATCTACATGGTCGCTGTGTTGGTGATCGCTTGTCCATGCGCGATGGGGCTTGCCACACCAACTGCCATCATGGTTGGGACAGGCAAAGGCGCTGAATCTGGAATTCTCTTCCGCACCAGTGAAGCGTTGGAACGCGCAGGAAGAGTGAGTGTGGTTGTTCTTGATAAAACAGGGACAATTACCAAAGGTCAACCCGCAGTGACGGATATTATTACTATTGGCGTCTCGCAGGATGAGCTATTGAAGCTTGCAGCTTCTGTTGAGAAAGGTTCCGAACATCCGCTAGGCGAATCCATTTGGGCAGAAGCAACCACCCGCGGATTGGCCTTAGTAGAACCAACTGGTTTTAAGGCAGAGGCTGGGCATGGCGTTCAGGCCGAGGTCGAAGGAAGAAGCGTTATTGTCGGGAACAAGAGAATGTTCGAGGCGCGCGGAATCCAGTTAGGGAATCTCGAGTCCGAAGTGTCACGTCTTCAATCCGAAGCAAAAACAGCGATGCTCGTTGCGATTGACAACCAAGCTGCTGGAATAATCGCCGTGGCGGATACGATCAAGGACAGCTCAAAGGACGCGATCACAGACATGCACAAGATGGGGCTGAAGGTTGTCATGATCACGGGCGACAATCAAAAGACTGCCGATGCCATTGCCAAACAAGTTGGCGTGGATATGGTGCTGGCTGAAGTGCTGCCAGAGGGCAAGTCTGCTGAAGTGAAGAAGTTGCAAGCGAGCGCCGAAGGTCAAACGTCTAAGGTCGTAGCCATGGTCGGTGACGGTGTAAATGACGCACCCGCTCTTGCTCAAGCCGATGTCGGTCTCGCAATTGGAACAGGAACAGATGTAGCGATGGCAGCTGCGCCTGTGACCTTGATGAGTGGTGACCTGCGCGGTGTTGCACGTACGATCAACCTTTCGCGCAAGACGCTTGCCACCATCAAACAGAATCTGTTCTGGGCGTTTATCTATAACGTCATTCTGATCCCTGCAGCCATGTTCGGATATTTGAACCCGATGCTCGCCGCTGGTGCGATGGCATTCAGCAGTGTCTTTGTGGTGACGAATAGTTTGCGCCTGCGCAGTGTGAAGATATAAATCGACCGTGGACTGTGGACGATAGACCGTTTTTACCGTCCACGGTCACCGTCGAAAAATAGCTATGCTAATTCCCGACCCTGCACCTCAATTCAAAAAATCTGCTTGCGGCGGAGAACTGAAAGACCCATCACTTTATCCAAGTGCGGACTTTCACGGTGAGACAATTTACTTTTGCAATACCGCTTGCTTGAAGGCGTTTATGAAATCTCCCGAAGCCTTTATGGCAGGTGAAGTGGAACATCCCGAATCAGAGGAAGAGGCTTAATAAGCCTTTGAAGTAACACAGGATAAATTTAACATGAAGAAGATCTCTCTCTTAATCTTTGCAGCACTTTTCTTGACGTTGTCTGCATGTGCTCCGAAAGCCGCCGAAATGCCAAAAGCAGAATTGCCCGCTGGCAAGGCATGGGCAGAAGGCAAGGAAATTTACTTTGTTCACACCGAAGCATCAGACGCTGGTGTGGCTGATAAGCTCACCAATATGATGAAGTCACCTGTCATTCTTGTGCCTTCCTTAGCGAACGTGCCTGATGAAGCGCTTGCGAATGTATATGTCTTCACCAATGGCTTGGAAGGTTCTGGCCCATTCGGTTTTCAAGCGGATGTGTTCGATAACCCTGCTGGCACTGATGGTTATTCTCCGCTGCGCCGCTTGAATGTAATTACATGGGGTGATGGTGCTACTGTCCGCGAATTGAAATCTGCTACGGAAGTGTTGGACGCAGAAACTGCTGGCGAACTCACCATTGAACAGCCAGGCGTTGTCATTAACATGCCATTCGTAGTTTGGGATGGCGGGCAAAGATAAGTAAAAATAATATGTACCTGTATATGTGTGTACTTGTTTACACGTATACAGGTACACACGTTTAGTTTTCTACCGAGGTTTCATGTCCAAGAAACAATCACCTTCTGTTGACCCTGTTATTGTCGTTATGCTGGGCGTTGTGTTCGTTGCCATTGCAATAGCGATGGTTGTATTTCAACCTGCTTCAAACTCAATTAACATTGCTACAGACGCAGGCACGATGAGCCAGCTTCTCGTTGCGTTTGTCACTGGCATCACCACAGGCGGATTAAGCTGCCTTGCGGTTCAGGGCGGATTGTTGGCAAGTTCTCTTGCTCATCAGATCGAGCAGGATTATGTTGAAAGTGCTGCGAAAAGTAAAAAAGTAAAAGCAGCGCCGCGAGTCAATTCTGCATTGCCTATTGCGCTTTTTCTTCTGGCAAAACTGGTTGCATACACTTTGCTTGGTGCGCTCCTCGGCTGGCTTGGTTCCTATCTTACCTTCAGCCCATTAACCCGCGCCTTCCTCATGATCGCCATTGGCATCTTCATGATCGGTAACGCGCTGCGCATGTTCAACGTCCATCCCATCTTCCGTTACTTCTCCATTGAGCCGCCGAAATTCATCACACGCTACATTCGTCGTACCGCCAAAGGGACAGACACCGCTACGCCAATCTTTCTTGGCTTTCTAACTGTCTTCATCCCATGCGGCGTTGCACAGGCTATGATGGCAACCGCTCTTGGTACAGGCAGCATCGCCATGGGCGCAGCGCTCATGTTCGCCTTCACCCTCGGTACCAGCCCTGTATTTTTCGCCATCGCATATTTGACAACCGAACTCAGCTCACGCTTGGAAAAATTCTTCATGCGATTCGTCGCTGTAGTAGTTTTAATTTTGGGGTTTGTGACTCTCAACAGTGGGCTCAACGTGATGGGTTCTCCACTCTCGCTTCAGAACTTAACCCGTGGCTGGTTCCCATCTCAAAGTGAATCCACTCCCGTAGCGGATACTACTCAAACAACCCAGTCCGTTGCCGCCTCTGCTGATGGCATCACCCTCGAAGTCCAAAACAGCGGATACTTCCCCAAGACCCTCAAAGCCCCTGCAGGGAAGGACTTCACCCTAAACCTCGTCACTGATCAGACCTACTCCTGCGCACGAGACTTTGTTATCCCTGCCTTGAATTATTATCAATTGCTCCCCGATACTGGAACTACTCAGGTGACCATCCCCGCCCAAAAAGCAGGCTCCACGCTCTTCTTCACCTGCTCTATGGGAATGTACACAGGACAGATCGTTTTTGAATAATAGAAAGTGGACGATGGATAGTTATTTACTCTCAACCGTCAAAAGGAATTTCCAATGATAAAAAAAACATTCAAAGTCTCAGATATGACCTGCTCCAATTGCGCCATGAAACTTGAATCCCTCGAAGATACTCTCGATGGCGTGAAAGAGATCAATGCCAGTTATCACAGGCTGGAAATGGTCATCGAATATGATGAATCAAAACTGAACGATGAACAAATTATCAGTGCAGTGAAGAAAAAGGGTTACACCGCATTGCCCGCTTAAACCATTTGATAATTAAATTAAAAATGTCCGCAAAGCTGCATTGCTGCTTCACGGACATTTTTCGTAAAGGGCTTTCATCGTTTTCCAAACACATCCAGTCGTTGTTCAAGCTCTTGTTTTACAACCAACTGTCGATTCGACTTGATAAGCGCAGGGATAATGGAAATCAGCATCGATCCCAATGAAGCGAAAACGAGGATCAATCGTGAAGTTTTCATGTTGGCTTTCTCCTTTCTGATAATGTAGTACGACGGAAATACAAACAAAAATGTTCCCATTGTTAATGGCTTTGGCATGGTGTTATACTCCCCGCCATGCCCAAATACTACACACCAAAAGAAGCAAACCAAGCCTTGCCCATCGTTCTCCCGATCGTGGAAGAAATGATGCAAATCGGCGACCGTATCCGTGCCCACCAGCCTGAAATTTGGGATGTTGTGCAAAAGTCTGCGGGCAATGGCGGGAATCCTGCTCTGAGCAAACTTCTCCCAGATTTTGACAGACTCGACATCCTCCTTCATCAGATTCAGGACATGGGCATTGAAGTTAAAGACCTGACGATTGGCTTAATTGACTTTGTCGCTCTTTACGAGGGCAGGGAAGTGTATTTGTGTTGGCAATATGGGGAAGAGAGTATCAAATACTGGCACGAGATCGAAGCGGGATTTCAAGGCCGCCAATTGATCGATTGGGAATAATGCTGTTGTCATATCCCATGAAGTGCTCTATACTAGCGCTCATTCCACGCACTACGGTTGAGTGAAGATGAAAATATCTACCATCGGACGATATGAAGTTGAAGCTGAACTGACGCAAGGTGGCATGGGCGTCATTTTTTTGGCGCGTGACCCGTATATTCAGCGCCAGGTTGTCGTCAAAGTGTTAATGTACAAACATACTTTGGATGACGTCTATCGTGAATTCTTTCAGCGTGAGGCGGAAGTCATCGCGGCGTTGGAACATCCCTGCATTGTGCCGATCTATGATTTCGGCTGGCATGGACAACAGCCTTATATCGTCATGCGCTACATGTCTGGCGGCAGCTTGGATGACAGACTGCAAAAGGGTGAGATCAAGCTCACAGAAATGGCACACATTCTCAAGCGTGTGTCTGAGGCGTTGGATGCGGCGCATGCGGGCAATATCATCCATCGTGATGTCAAACCTTCCAACATCCTGTTTGATTCAACAGGCGAAGCATTCCTCTCCGATTTTGGTATTGCAAAATCCAAGACTATTGCGGATGATGACGGGGAGTGGTTGGTAGGCACACCCGCCTATATGAGCCCCGAACAAGTGAAAGGTGATCATGTAGATGGACGTTCAGATATTTACGCTCTCGGCGTGACTCTTTACCGCTTGCTTTCAGGGAAACTTCCCTTCGCCTCTGACTCAACGACAGCATTGATCAACATGCATGTAGATTTACCCATCCCCGACATTCGGCAAGTCAAAGCCAATGTCCCTGCGGTGTGGCAGGAAGTAGTTGCGAAAGCAATGGCAAAAGACCCGAACGACCGCTACCCTACAGCCAGCGATTTTGCCCGCGATGTAACCGAAGTGGTTTCAGGCAAGTGGTATTTGAGAAAGTTGTAAGAGAAACATTCATACTTATCAAAGACCTTGTTGCTAAAGACAAGGTCTTATTTTTTTTTGAAACGTTCTTTTTATAAAAGTGTTTACCACAGAGAACGCGACGTTCCCAGAGATTTAACGGTTTTCTCAGTGCCCTTTGTGTCCACCATGCAACAGGTACACATGTGCTCTCCGTGATAAAAGCTTTCAGACTAAAGGAGAAAAATGAAAAAAGGTATTCTGTACGGAATCGGCGCGTATGCGCTTTGGGGATTCTTCCCAATTTATTGGAAGTTCCTGCATGCAGTCCCTGCTCTGCAAGTGATCGGCCATCGCATCGGATGGTCATTCATTATCCTGATGATCTATATTTTTGCCACAAAACAATGGAATGATTTTCGTGCTGTTGCATTCAACGCAAAGACAATTGGTATTTATGCTATTGCAGGCGTGCTGCTTTCCATCAACTGGTTATTCTATGTGTGGGGCGTGAACGCGGGATACGTGATCGAGACCAGTCTTGGATATTTTATCAATCCACTTATTAGTGTATTGCTGGGAGTTATCTTCCTGCGTGAACGATTGCGCCCTGCACAATGGCTGCCCGTCATTATCGCTGCCATTGGCGTCATCTACTTAACAACCGTGTATGGCCGCCTGCCGTGGATCGCTCTCACATTGGCATTTTCCTTTGGCTTCTACGGGCTTGTCAAAAAGCTTGCGCCGCTTGGCTCGCTCTATGGCCTTACATTGGAAACAGGGATTGTATTCCCTGCTGCTTTGATCTATTTGATTTTTGTTCAGGTCAATAGCACGGCTGGTTTCTTACACGATGGCACAACTGTTGATTTGTTCCTCATGGGCGCAGGTATCGTCACGACAATTCCGTTACTCATGTTCGCTTCCGCCGCTAAAGAGATTCCGCTTTCGATGGTTGGTATTCTTCAATACATTGCTCCCACCTTGCAATTTCTGATCGGCGTTTTTCTTTACAAAGAACCATTTGACCAATCTCATCTCATCGGCTTCGGTATTGTTTGGGTCGCACTCGTAATTTTCTGGGCTGAAAACTACATAGCTCACCGCACTCCTGCTGAACCTATCCCAGAGTTGGGAGAAGGGTAATGAAACTTCTTTTTGTCGGTGGTACAGGCATCATTAGTTCTGCATGTTCAGAACTTGCTGTAGAACGCGGACATGAACTTTTTCTTTTGAATCGTTCTTCTTCAGCAAAACACCCTGCGCCGAAACATGCCACTATTCTAAAAGGTGATATTCACGCTGATCCAGCGCATCTTTCTGCGCTTTTAGCTGGTCATCACTTTGACGCAGTAGTTGACTTCATCGCATACTCTCCCGAAGACATCGAACGAGGCATTTCCCTTTTCCGTGACAAGACTGACCAGTTTGTTTTTATCTCTTCAGCAAGCGCATATCAAAAGCCAGTCAAGAATTACCTCATCACCGAAGAGACTCCGTTGGAGAATCCGTATTGGGATTACTCGCGCAACAAGATCGCTTGTGAAGAAAAGCTGATGAATGAATATCGCGCCAGCGGATTCCCTGTCACCATTATTCGGCCTTCACACACTTATGGACCGTCACAGATCCCATCCGTTACGGGGAGCTGGCAGCATCCGTGGACGATAGTTGACCGTATGAAACAGGGCAAGCCCGTCATCGTCCCTGGTGATGGCACATCTCTTTGGGTACTTACTTGGAATGCTGATTTCGCAGTGGGTTTGCTTGGCGTGCTTGGAAACAAAAAAGCCATTGGCGAAGCGTTTCAAATTACCTCAGACGAAGTTCTGAGCTGGGATCAAATTCATCTCGAGATGTATCACGCTCTCGGTCAGACCCCGAACGTGGTTCACATCCCAAGTGATTTTATTGCTCGTTTCGATGAAGGCGCGGTAGGCAGTCTCATTGGTGATAAATCCAACAGCGTGGTGTTTGACAACAGCAAGATCAAACGCTTTGTGCCTGAATACAACTGCAAAGTGAAATGGAGCGAAGGTCTGCGCCGCTCACTGGCATGGTTTGATGCCCATCCCGAATTTCAAACTATTGACCA
Organism: Anaerolineales bacterium; assembly: GCA_046328875.1. Taxonomy (GTDB): domain Bacteria; phylum Chloroflexota; class Anaerolineae; order Anaerolineales; family Villigracilaceae; genus Villigracilis. The sequence continues at coordinate 889,866 of JAXLVS010000001.1, forward strand.
TGCTGCCAACCAAAAGTTGGAAGAGATCTTGGCGGCATATCAGCGGCTTTAAGGGTATGCCTCTTTTAGCATGTGGATAAGATTTACTTGGTTATAATTACCCAAATTATTCAAGGAGAAGAGATATGAATTTTGCAATGTGGAAAAAGGCATTGAATGTCATTCCTGAAGTTTCAAAGGAGGAATGGGATCAATTAGATATCATCTCCAGATGGCTGATCTCAACTCGCGCAGCCGTTTTGGTGATGACTTTTATTTCCGCAGCGTTAGCTGGTTTGTTTGCATGGCGTGATGGGTCGTTTAGCTTTGCCCCTTGGTTGGCGCTTGTTTTTGGCCTTATCATGGCTCATGCCAGCAATAACATCTTTAACGATTACACGGACTTTGTCCGCGGTGTGGATAAGGACAATTACTATCGCACCATGTATGGTGCGCAACCTATTGCTTCTGGCTTGATGACCCAGCGCCAGCATCTGACTTATTTTGCAGTGACTGGCCTTCTGGCGCTTACAGCAGGCTTGTACTTGATCTTCATCAATGCCAATGACCCGACCATTTGGGTGTTGCTTGGCCTCGGTGCTTTCTTTGTATTGTTCTATACTTGGCCGCTCAAAGGACTTGGCCTTGGTGAAGTCGCTGTGTTGGCAGTGTGGGGACCTTTGATGATCGGCGGCGGATACTACGTCCTCTCGCATCAATGGAACTGGTCAGTTGTCATCGCCAGCCTTCCGTATGTGCTGGGCGTGACTACCGTTATCTTCGGTAAGCACATTGATAAGATCCAAGTGGACAAAGCCAAAAAGATCCATACATTGCCAGTAGTTATTGGTGAAAAGGCTGCTCGTTACGCTATCATCGCAATGATGGTGCTCCCATATTTCTTTACTGGCTATTTGATCGTGACGAAATTCTTCACGCCCATCATGTTGATCGTTCTCTTTGCCATTCCCGCTTTGCGCGAAAGTTTGCCGCCTCTCACCAAGCCCAAGCCTGAAAATCGTCCTGAAGGCTTTCCAGATGGACAGGGTGGGTGGCCGCTCTACTTTGCGCCCATTGCCTTCCGCAACAACCGCTCCTTTGGCTCGCTCTTCATGCTCGGCTTGCTCTTGGATGTAGCACTGCGTTTGCTGCCTTTTACGCAAAATTTTTGGCGATAAAAAATAATATCAAAGCCTCCCGATATTTCAAATATCGGGAGGCTTTTTTTCATTAATGAGGAAGAATGTCACATTCAGAACTTTGAATGTATTGCTATAATATATTCAGGAAACTGAATATGAAAAAACAACCTCTTATTGATATTTCTAAAAAAATTGCTTCGCCACTCTCTGTCATTGCTTCGCCGCAGCGGATTGCCATTTTGCTTTCCATTGGCAAAGGCGAAGCTTGTGTTTGCCATCTTGAAACTGCGCTTGGCTGGCGGCAGGCGTACATCTCCCAGCATTTGATGGCGCTGCGCAAGGCGGACATTCTGCAAGACCGTCGTGAGGGACGTTACGTATATTACCGATTGAAAAACGCCTCTTTACTTGACCTGATCACCGCTTCTGCTTCGTTGAGCGGCCTCGCCGCTGATTCTATTTCCGCAATTGTCAATGTTCAGGTTTACCCATCGTGTGAATGCCCACATTGCGTACCTGAGTTAATTCCTGTATCGAGTTTGTAAATTATGACTACTCTTGCATCTCCCACTGTTTCTCACCCCTCAAAAAGGATTTTTATCATCCTGACGTTTGTGTTTCTTCTTTGGCTGGCGACTTATAACCTTATTCAGCCTTTGTCCAATTGGATAGCTTTTCAAGTTCTTGGGCTTTCTCCAGATTCTCACCTTGGCGAGTCCGTTGCCTTTTTTCTGTACGATGTGCCAAAGATTTTGCTTCTGCTTTCGGGTATGGTTTTTCTTATTTCGATCATACGGACCTTTTTCAGTCCCGAGAGGACCCGTGCACTATTAGGTGGGAAACGCGAAGGCGTTGGCAATGTATTTGCTGCCATGCTGGGCATTGTCACACCGTTCTGTTCATGTTCGGCAGTTCCACTTTTTATAGGTTTTGTCGAAGCAGGGATTCCGCTTGGTGTAACATTTTCTTTTTTAATTGCTGCGCCAACTATTAACGAAGTCGCCATCATCTTATTATTGGGCATGTTTGGCTGGAAGGTTGCAGGCTTATATATCGTATCTGGCTTGGCGGTTGCTATTGTTGCAGGCTTTATTATTGGGCGACTCAAGATGGAAAAGCATGTGGCAGATTTTGTATGGAAGGTTCATCGTAAAGCGAGTGTAACTGAAGAAAAATTAATCTGGGCTGATCGTGTTGAACGCTCTTGGGATTCAGTAAAAGAGATCGTTGGTAAGGTTTGGTTATACGTTGTGATTGGTATTGCAGTAGGAGCGGGAATTCACGGTTTTGTACCTGAGGATGCGCTTGCCTCTATTTTGGGTGAGAAAGCTTGGTGGTCGGTGCCTGCGGCTGTGTTGATCGGTATTCCGCTTTATTCCAACGCTGCAGGTATCATACCCATTGTCGGGACCTTGATCGAGAAAGGTGCATCTGTAGGGACAGCGCTGGCGTTCATGATGTCTGTTATTGGCTTGAGCTTGCCTGAGGCGGTGATCCTAAAACGTGTCTTGAAGACTCCTCTTTTGGTGACATTCTTTGCGGTAATCGCTGTAGCTATTATTTTCACTGGATATTTGTTTAACCTTGTTTTGTAAAGGAGAAGAATGTTAACTATCAAAGTTCTTGGTTCGGGATGTGCAAATTGCAAAAAATTAGAGGCGGTGACCCGTCAGATCGTAGAACAATTGGGTGTACAAGCAGAAGTGATCAAAGTGACAGAATACCCCGATATTATGGCGTATGATGTTATGTCCACACCTGGACTAGTGATCAATGAAAAAGTTGTTTCGTATGGGCGCATCCCATCCTCTGCTGAGATCACATCTTTTGTAAATGATGCGTTGGCGTTAACGAGCCCATAACATAAATATACTCTCTCCGCATCATCACTGTTTGCGATGCTGTTGCAGAGAATTGAAAAAGGAGACAGAATGAAAACAGAGCCCCGTAAACGACTTTCGTTTCTTGACCGTTATTTGACATTGTGGATTTTTCTAGCGATGGTAATAGGGGTGAGTATTGGCTACTTCTTTACAAGCCAGGTTGCCAGGTTTAATGAGCTTGTTTCGATTGGCACAACCAATCTTCCAATTGCAGTGGGCTTGATCCTGATGATGTATCCTCCATTGGCAAAGGTCCGTTACGATGAGCTTGGCGATGTCTTCCGTAATTGGAAAGTGCTTGGACTGGCCTTTGTCCAAAATTGGATCATTGCTCCAAGTTTGATGTTTTTCCTCGCGATCATTTTTATGCGTGGATACCCCGAATATATGACGGGACTCATTTTAATTGGCATTGCACCTTGTATTGCAATGGTCATTGTATGGAATGAGCTCGCCAGGGGTGATACTGAATACGCGGCAGGACTGGTGGCATTCAATAGTGTCTTTCAGGTTCTTTTCTACAGCGTGTATGCCTATGTCTTTATCACGATTCTGCCAACATGGTTTGGTATGAGCGGTAGCATTGTGGATATTACTATAAGTGAAATTGCAAGAAGTGTATTCATCTACCTTGGCGTTCCATTTTTAGCAGGCTTCTTTACACGTTTCTTCCTCGTCCGCGCGAAAGGGAAGGATTGGTATCACAAAGTCTTTGTGCCGAAGATCAGTCCAATGACATTGTTCGCCTTGCTCTTCACAATCATAGTGATGTTCTCGCTTAAGGGCAATGTGATCGTACAGTTGCCGTTGGATGTGGTGCGTATCGCCATTCCTCTGTTGATCTATTTTGTGGTGATGTTTATTCTCTCGTTCTTCTTGGGCAGAGCCATCGGCGCAGATTATTCCAAAACGACTACTCTTTCATTCACCGCTGCCAGCAATAACTTTGAATTGGCGATTGCGGTGGCTGTTGCTGTCTTTGGTATCAATTCAGGTGCTGCATTTGCTGCGGTCATTGGTCCGTTGATCGAAGTGCCCATAATGATCGGGTTGGTGAATGTTGCGTTCTTTTTCCAGAAAAGGTATTTTAATGGGGGAGTTCAGCAGCCAAACTGACAGAGTGAAAAAGCTAAAAGGTTAGTATCAGGCCTCCTGTAGTTTGAAGCGGGAGGCTTGTTCTTTAAATCCTCATTGTGATAATCTTTACAAATAAGACTATTTTGGTTATAATAATGGTGATAAATTTCACAATTAGAAGTGAAAAACGAGGTCACAATGAACACAAACAAAACACCCCATGTTGTAATAATTGGCGCAGGCTTTGCAGGGTTGGAAACAGCGCGCGATCTTGCAAATGCACCTGTGCGCATCACGTTGATAGACAAAAATAATCACCACCTCTTTCAACCGCTGCTATATCAGGTTGCCATTGCTGGCTTGCTGCCTTCTCAAATTGCCCAGCCCGTGCGAACGATTTTCCGCAAGCAAAAAAATCTCGCCTTCCAAATGGGTGAGGTCACTGAAATTGATCTCAATGAAAAATATATCAAGCTCAATGGCTCGGTGATCGCCTATGATTATCTTGTCATTTCGGCGGGTGCGCGTACGAATTTCTTTGGTTTTGATGCTCTTGAAGAATATGGTTTGCAGCTCAAAGATCTTGATACTGCTGTGAAGACGCGCAATCATTTGTTGTCCATGTTTGAGCAGGCTAGCCACGAAGGCGATGCCGAAAAGCGCAAAGCCATGCTGACCTTTGTCATTGTGGGTGGTGGCCCAACAGGTGTTGAAACTGCAGGGGCGTTGAGTGAGCTCATTACACATGTGATGCGAAAGGATTTTCCGCGTTTGGATCTCAACGACGCGCAGGTTATTTTGTTGGAAGCAGGCACAAGCCTCATCAACGCTTATCCTGAAGAATTGCGCGCTGCCACTTATAAACTTTTACAAAATAAAAAAGTTGATATTCGTTTAAACACGAAGATGTCTGATTTCAATGGCCAGCGTGTCACGCTAGGGGATGGGTCAACCATCGAAACACAAACATTGATCTGGACGGCTGGCGCGAAGGCCGCAGAGCTCATTGACTCGCTTGGCGTGGAACAAGCCAGCATGGGACGTGTGCGCGTCTCTCTCAGCCTGCAACTGCCACAGTTTCCTGAAGCATTCGTCATCGGCGACGCAGCTTTTCTCGTCAATGGAAATGGTCAACCCTTGCCTATGCTCTCGACCGTTGCCATTCAGCAGGGCAAGGCCGCCGCGAAGAATATCCGCTACCTGATTGAAGGCAAAGAACCGCTGCCATTCCATTACAAAGACCCTGGTCTGCTCGCTACGGTTGGACGCAATGCCGCCGTGGCTCGCATCTTCGGTATCTCCTTTAGCGGATTCATTGCTTGGGTGATCTGGGTATTCCTGCATATCTATCGCATTATCGGTTTTCGCAATAGATTAGTTGTGATGTTCAACTGGGCTTGGGATTATTTCTTCTATGACAATCAGGTAAGGCTGATCACGAAAGAATGACTCTAAATTCCGCGTGATTTATATAAAGCAAACGCAGCACACAACCCCCATGCGTTGATCATAAAATGCAAGATCATGCCTGGGAAAAGGGAATTTGTTCGGTGATACATATAGGCCAATATACAGCCTAAGAGGAATGTTGGAAATAACGCTGCCAATTGCAGGTGTGACAGACTAAAGATAAATGCACTGAGGATTAAGGCTGCTTTCCAACCATACTTTTGTCGAAACCCCTTAAACAGAAAACCTCGATAAAAAGTTTCTTCCATTAGTGGTGCCATTACCATGCCCACGAAAAAGAATAAGATCGGTGAATCGAGATTGTCGAACACGTCAAAAATAACATCCCCTTGAGTGATAATTCCAAGTGCGGTCATGATCAAGTTGTGCACAAAGATAAGGATGTAAGCAAAGATCAATGCTCCGCAGCCCAACCCTATTACACTCCAATCGAACTTCCGAAAGCCGAGTTCCCTCCATGATACTTTTCTCCATACGAAGATGATGGCAATTGGTGCCAACAGGAGAAGTTCAAAACCGATCATGAACAATGGGGTGTCTGTTATGGATGGGGAAAATGCAGCGATAAGAAATGTTACAGCGATAAGCATAACAAGCAAGCCAACTCCCAGCCACGTATCGGAAACCGACCAATGAGCAGTTGCAGAGTCATCTTGAGCATTTTCTTGAACGAAGGTCGGTTCCATTGAAGGATCTTGCATAATTTGCCTCTATTCTTGAAGTTCCCGATATAAAAACCATTCCCCTTTGCGCTTGTCCACGCCTTTCATGGCGCGGTCGTAATAGATTTCAAAGATCTGGCCCGAATCCACTTTTACTTGAAAATAGAATTTGCCTACATTCAACGACCCGCGCGTGGATGCGACCGCCGCATGCTCGGGACGCATGTTACTTGCCATCTTGCCGCGCCGCGAAAAATCCACCCATTCAGAAAGTGATTCAGTAATTTGGAAGGTCTTGCCATTCCACATGAATCCGTTTGGGCAGGGGGGAGACTTTTCATGCACAGGCGGTGTATTAAAAATTACTTCAATGTGCTCATCAAAGAAATGGATGGGGGTGTATTCAGTCATTTAGTTACTCGTCTTCCGCAAGATGGAAGCGATGCAGGAAGCGATGGAAGATCGGCGTGGCGAGGATGCCAACAGATGCAAGTAAGATCACGCCAGAATATAGGGCATAGAATGATGCAAATAATTTCCCTGCAACTGTCTGCAAGGGAGCGACGGGTCCCATCCCGCCGAGGATCATGGAGGCATTGAGCAGGGAATCGATCCATGAGAGGCCTTCGAGAGTATGGTAACCGAGCATGCCAACACCGAGCGAAAAGAACAACAAGATTAATCCAATAATCCCATTCAATGCCAGCCGTTTGGCAAAGACGGATGGATCTGCCAGTGGTTGCTTATGATGTTCGTACATACGACTCCTTTATGAGCTGTCGGTACAGGAGCCTAACGCGGGGAATTGTGCGATGGGATCAGAAGATCTGTCAGGATGGTCCCAAGGGTGATCGCGCTAATGGCTTCCAGTATGATCGATGTTCCCCACCAACGAAGCAGGGAACTCCCTATGACGGCGAGGGTCAGAATGCAAAGCATGGCTTTCAGTTGCCTCATGTTCTTGACGGTATCGAATTGTTGAACGGGAGAAACACGGGTGAGGAAGAGTCCTATTGCGAGGCACAGGATGCTAACGCCGATGATGAAGGTGAGAGTCTTTGAGCCGTTCCATCCGAATAGGTTGAATAGTACGATCCCGCAGGCGTTTACACGACGGGGATTAATTTTGTAGGAAGATTGCTTGACAATAACGGGGATTATCCGCCCAAAAGCGGCATTGGAAGAATCTACTTGCCATTGAACAGACTGTGTTTCTTTTGGCGCAAGTATATATTTTTGATAAGTCAATTCTTGTTTAGAAGTATTGGGCTGACCGAAGGCGGCGCTGACTATTGGTTCTGCCTCAAGTGAGGTTTCGTTGACGATTTGCACCATAATAGTACCCGTTTCAGTATAAGACATCATCCACGGACAGGACATCTCCAGCGGTTTTGAGTTTGTAGATGAGACTCTAAGGTTGGCTTCCATTTCCGCCCATGTCATGACGACGGACAGGGACTGCCCAATTCCGACACCGACAATGATCAATAGAAAACCCAACCACTTATTATTCATTAGGGTATTGTACCGTAGCCATTTATAGCGTTCTGGTTACGCCACCATCGATATCAAGTATGGCACCTTGAATGTATGAGGCTTGGGATGAGGCGAGGAATGCGACAGCATGGGCAATTTCATCTGGTTCGCCGAAGCGTGCAATGTTGAAGTTCCTTGCCATTTGCAGGGTCGCTTCTTCGTGGCTGAGATTATGTTCGCTGGCAAAGGTTTTGATGCGTGTTTGCAGTCTTTCGGTGGCAATAGATCCAGGGTTAATAGCGTTGACTCGTATTCCATCTTTGACGCCGCGATCTGCAAGGACTTTGGTGAGGTTCATCAATGCGGCATTGACTGTGCCGCCGATAGCGAACTCAGCGGAACCTGTGCGCCCGCCGACGCCGATGATGTTTATGATGCTGCCTTTGCTATTCATCAGATGCGGCCATGCAGTGCGGGAGAGACGCATGGCTCCGAAAAATTTTAGAGCATAGCCATCGTTCCATTCTTCGTCAGTGAGGGTGAGGAAGTCTCCGCGTTTGGTGGCGCCTGCGTTGTTGATGAGAATATCGAGCCTGCCGAATTTTTCGAGAGTGGCGTCCACTACGCGGGACGCTGAGTCAGCGTGGCGGAGGTCAATGGATAGTGGCAGGCTTTCGGTGGGGAGGGAGGCGCTGAAATCTTCAAGGGGAGAACGTGCCGCGAGAGTCAGCTTTACTCCTTCGGCGGATAATATCTGTGCGATGGAGTTTCCGATTCCGCGGCTGGCACCTGTAACGATGGCAACTTTACCTGATAAACCTAAATCCATATGTTCCTCGCATTTTGTTTTAATATGTGGAGATTATACTGTCATCAATCGGAAAGATTGAGGAGATTTCATGCCCACTTCACAGAGTCATCACGATCTTTTTCATAGTTCTGGCGTGTTTGACAAGATCGAATTGTTTCAAAGACTACTGGATTCACAAAGCCTGACATCCATGGAGGCGCTGGCTTTACTCAATACCATTCATAAAGAGTTAGAAGAGCCGCAGGGACAAGGCCCAGTTGTATATGAACGGTATGCATTTGTGATGGAAGCTTTGCGGCGGAAAATGCCAGATATCTACCGTGAGGTACTTGAAAAATGGTCTGACCTGCATTTTATAAAGAAATTACAAAATGAAAATAATTCAGACAGCGATAATGCTCCTGAAACAGCAAGGGCATCGGGGGAAAAGACGCGGCATGTTAAAAAAGTTTCTGAGGCAAAGAAAAGTGAAAAGACAGTTACCAAATTACCGAAAAAGTCTGAAGTGAGCAAGGACGAAGTAGACGAAGAAAAAGAAGGCATGGAACCTGAGGGAGAGGAAGCAGAAGAAGAGAACGAAGAATCTGCGGAGGAGACTGAAAAGGAAGAAGAAAGCGAGGAGGAGGTTGAAAAAGAGGAAGAAGTGGGGAGGGAAGAAGACGATGAGGAAAAAGAAGAGGATGTAGAAGACGAAGAGGACGAAGAAGAAGCTGAGAACGAAAAAGAGGAAGAGAGCGAGGAGGAAGCGGAAGAAGAAGACGAAAAAGAAAAAGAGGAAGCAGAAGGCGAAGGGAACGAAAAAGAAGAAGAGGAAGCAGAAGGCGAAGGGAACGAAAAAGAAGAAGAGGAAGAGGGTGAAGAGGGAGCGGAAAAAGAAGGGGAAGAGGAAGTTGAGAAAGAAGAAAAAGAAGAAGGCGAAGAGAAGCCAGAGCAAGAAGAACACGAAGCCCGTGAAAAGGCAGACCACATGGCAACAGAAGCCGCTGAGGCAGCTGAAGAGGCGGAGTCTGAACATGAGGAGGCTGAAGAGACGAACGAAAATATTGGAGGTGAAGAAGAACCTCCAATGGAAGCAGATTAATTAAACTGCGTTGAATGTGCTTTGTTTTGCGACGGAAAGAAAATAGCGGTGTTGACTATGCAGCTTGTAGCGAGCATCGCCTGCCTGCATACCTACATTCGACGAACAAGCAAAGGAATGCCAATGGAGAGTACGATCATAGAAAAGGAGACTGGGAAAAGAATACAGGGTAAAAGCCAGAGTTCCCAAAAACTATTTTGACGGGCTTTTGCTGGGTTAGTGGGGTCCACGAGAAGGATTTCCACGTCACCGACTTTGTTGGAGGGTGGGTTGGAGGAATTGACGCTTTCGTATTCGTATTGCTGCCCTTCGAATGTGTAGCTGAAGACGGGCGAGTAGGTGGGGCTTCCGTCAGAAGTTGAAGACTCTAAACGGATCACTGTGCCTTCTACTTTGATGCCTGTAGTGTAAAAATTGTAGCTGACGTAGGTGTACCAAAAGCTGACGCCCAATAGAATGATGGCGCTGAGGGGCAAAAGAATAAAGGCACAACCTAATTTGCGTGGACTTTTCTTTTGGGTCTCTGATGGGAAAACTTCATCTGCTGATTGCATATTTCACCTGTAAAGTTTGGATTTTTAATATACGGAAAAAATATTTTTGCGATGAATTACACGATAATTTTTTATCCGCGCAGGGCAATGGATACGATTTGCGGATTGGCGATACGAAAATAATCTTCCATCTTCATGAAAATTGACTTTTCCAAGCTACCCGCATTGAAGACGACTTCATCATTCTCTTTGATCATCGGGTCAGCAAGCAGACCGAGTTTTTCGTTGAAGGTGAACGGGGGAATGGAGCCAATGACACAGCCTGTGAGCGCCTCGGCTTTTTCGCGGGGAGCCATACCAATGCCCGCAGCGTTGAAGTGCGCTTTGATGGCGTCAAAGTCCACGCGGCAATCGCCAGGGACATTGGCAAGGTAATACAAGTTTTCCTTTTTGCTCATACGTACCTGCACTACCATGGATTTGATGGCCTGCTCAATGCGGTTGCCGCGGATCTGGGTGATGAGTTCTGTGCGGCCCTCGGCTTCATGTTCAAGGACGCGATAAGTTGCGCCTTCTTTATCGAGCAAGGCGCGGAGTTGTTCGTGGACATCGGACATTTGGTTGCTCCTTAGAATTTCCCGTCATCGCGAGCCGCCAGTGTTTTTCTGGCGGCGTGGCGATCTCGGAGATTGCTTCGGGCGGAAAAACATCGCCCTCGCAATGACGTTACTTTACCGCATACACCGCGTAACCGCGTGCAGGGGCAAAGAATTGACCGCGGCCATCAGCATTGGTGGGTTGGTCTACAGGGCGAGACATGTCATTTTTGCCCCACCATGCCACGGGTTGGAAAGAGGCGTTTGTCCATTGGGTGTTGACCCACTCTCCGTGCCAGTTGTCGCCGCGGTTGTTGAGCACGTAAATTAATCCAGGTTTATCGCCGTAACCGCCGCGTTGCATAATGTAGAGATCATCCGAAAGATAAAGGACAGATGTATTGCCGCTGGCGTATTTTTCATGCGCGCCCACGAGCGCATCAATGCCATTGGGCGTATCGCGCAGGGCGAGGTAGTAGTTAAAGTAATCCTTCCAGAACACGCAGGGATAGCCCTCGTGGGTAAGGATGTAGGAATAGGCGAGCAGTTTATCGTTGCTGATGGGGCGACCTTCATCGCGCAGGTCGTGATTCTCCACGAAGGTCACGGTGCTTTGCGGCTGCGCCTTCAAAATAGAATCGCCGTTGACAAGGTTCTTCAAACTAAAGCCATACGAATCGCACAAGCCTTTGAGCAATTCACGCAGCGGAAAATCAAACGCATCCACAGGATTGGAGTTGGAGAAGTTGGCCGAGTTGACCCAGTTGAGCGTGTTGGTGGCCGAGTCCCAATATTCCGCAACACCGTAGGGGACGAAAGGTTTGCCGCCGCGCATGTAGCGATATTCCTGAATGGCGGTGATGGTGTTTGCGCCGTAGCCTTTGACAAAGTCATAACGGAAGCCGTCGAAGCCGATCTCTTCGATGAGCCAGCGCATGAGCTTGAGAATTTCGGTATACACATACGGGTTGCGATGCGAAAGATCGGGCATATCGCCAAAGGTCATCTCGTCCCAGCTTTCGTACATGCTTGGGTGAAAGGCCTCCCAATTGCGCGGGAACTTTTCGCTTTTGGGATTGAAAATCGTCCAGCGCGATTGTCCCGTGATGGGATTCACTTCTTGCAAATCCGCTCCGCTATTGTGGTTGATGACGATATCCGCGATCAGACTTAACCCGTGCCTGTGTGCGCTTGCAATAAGGGACTCTAACTCTTTGCGCGTACCAAACCAGGTCGGGACGGTTCCCTTTTGGTCGAACTCGCCGAGATCGTAATAATCGTATGGGTCATAACCCATCGAGGGGCCAAAGAGATTCGCCGCCTTGTGGATGGGTGGCAGCCACAACGAAGTAAAGCCTGCTTTCGCAAGCTGTGGTATTTCACTGTGAATGTAGTTCCACCATTGAAATTCTTTTTTATCTTCCTTGGGACAATCCCAATGGAAGGTTTGCATCATGACGCCCATGTCGTTCTCTCCTCTATCTAATTGTTGATTGCATTTTAATCGTAATTCACAAATAAAAAAGATAACCAAAGGTCATGGATGCTTGGGCTTCGCGTGCTGCTTAAAAAGACCTCCGAGTTCAAAAAACTCGGAGGTCTGCTTTTTATTTTGTGTCTAACCGCTTACGGGCAACTGGATAAGTTCAACGGGCTGGCAGATACCCTTGCTGAACTGCCTGTGTTGTTAAATGCCTCTACTTTAATGATGGGGGGAATCTTGCTAACGGATTGTGCATTGATCGAATAACTGGTGGTATTGGGTCCTACAGAAACCTGCAGTATGTCTTTGCTGCTGCCATCTGCAAAGTTACCATTCACATAAATATTGAACCCAGTCTCATTGCTTGAGTTATCTGTCCATGTAAATGTGGCTGTAAAGGTCTGCACAAAATTATTGGTCACACAGGTTAGAAGAACCGCACTGGCATTGGAAGGTGCAGCAGGGGCAAGCGCAGTGGTGGATGTAGGCGTCACAGTCACCTTTGGTGTGGGAGTGATGGTGGGGGTGGGCGTGGGTGGGATGGCAACGGTGGGCAACGCGCTCGTGTCGCCTGTTACGGTGGCGTATTGTCCCCACAGCCAGCAAGTCCCTGCGCCATTGGGAATTTTGATGATCCAATAATTGGTGGAGGTGTTCTTGCCCACCACCTCGGCGGTCTGTCCCACGGGCAGGCCAAAGATGCTTGGGTACGCTTGGCCAGGTCCCGTGCGGCAATTGGTGGCGATGCTCACCGTCACCGTGGTAGCGCCCGAAGGGGGGGCAGCATTTACAGGCCCAGGAGGAAGCGCCGCATCAGGCGTGGCCGTAGCGGCTCCATCCGCAGTGGCAGTCACCACCACGACAACTTGATTCGGCACCGCTGTCGGCGTGGCTGTCCACCTTGCCTGTTCCAGGATTAACGCCTGCGCGGTAATGGTCAGTAAAAGGCTGGCATCTTCTCCACCCTGCGGGACGACTGCCACTTCTGGCATATTACAAGCCGAAAGCGCAACCATCAAGAACAGAGGAAGAAGGGTTCTTTTGATTTTCTGAATCATGGTTGTATTCCTTTTGCTTCCCATTTTCTATGGGCAGGTGAGTGAAACTGAATTCTGAGAAGTAGCCCCAGCGCTATTTGTGGCAGAAACTGTGTAGGTATACACTGCTCCTGCGGGTCTTATGGTAGTGATCGTATTATTTTGTTGGGCTGAAGACCCACCGCCTCCGCTGATTATTGCTCCATTGAGTGTCCATTGAAAGGATCGGCGATACCGAACATTGGGGTCAGAATTGCCAGGAACCCAATTGATCGTCATAATGAATTCGTAGTTGCCATCAAGTTGGTCGTTGCATACCACAGATGAATTCACAAAAACAGGCGCACTGGCTGGGGGCGGCGGGTAGGTGCAAGAGCCGTCATCTTGGTTGGCTTTTGAATTGTAGTTTGTTGCGACTGGGTCGGTGCAGCCCAAGATGGTTGCCTGTGCAGTATAGATACAAGAGCCATCATCCACGGTGGCCGCAGAGTTGTAATTGCTGGCAACTGGGTCTGTACAGCCTGCTACAGCCAGGGAACCCGAAGAAGTGACGGTGGCGGTGATTGTTGGCGTGATCGTAGTTGTTGGCTTCAAAGTTGCCGCAGAAGTAGGCGTTACTACATCGTTCAGGCTGGAGGTGTCACCTGTCACGGTGGCGTACTGCCCCCACAGCCAGCAGCTTTTTCCATTCTGCCCAGGGATCTCAATGATCCAATAGCCAGTGTACGAATTTTTCGCAACCACTTTTGCCACTTGCCCTACAGGCATACCGTACAAGCTCGCAAAACTTTGCCCAGGCCCACTGCGGCAATTGGTTGCCACACTCACCGTCACCGTGACGGGACCCGTCGCAGGCGGAAGCACCGCCGCAGGGATCACCGCCTCAGGCGTCACCGAAGCGGCTCCATCCGCAGTAGCAGTGATATACACAATTGCCTGATTCTGCGCAACGGTAGGCGTAGCCGTCTGCCCCGCCTGCTCCAGGATCAACGCCTGCGCAGTGATGGTCTGTAAAAGGCTAATGTCTTCTCCGCCCTGTGGGCTTTCCACCAATTGCAGGTTACAAGCTGAAAGCGCAAAGATCAAGAGCATAGAAAGAAAAGAGATCTTCTTTTTCCAGTTCATGTTATTTTCTGCTGTTAAATAATATGGGCTATGGACAGTTGATCGTGTTAAACCCGTTGGTCGCGCTGCCGCCATTATTGAAGGCCGTGACCCTTACATCAAGCTGCATGGACGATGATGGCCAGGCAAATGAGCTGCTGTGGACGGTTGTATTAGCAGGATAGTTGAAATCTCCGTCAGGCGCATTAACCGTAAAGCCATTTTCATTATTGGAATTATCTGCCCAGGAAAATGCATAGTTGAACGTGTAATTGCCATTTGCATCTGGCCCCGTTACACCGCAGCTATAGGTTTTGAAAGTTGGTGCATTTGGTTTGACAACGGGATATGTACAAGAGCCATCATCCGCATTCGCGGCAGGGTTGTAGTTTGTAGCCTTCGGGTCAGTACAGCCGCCGACCAAGGCATTTCCAATATAGGTGCACGAGCCATCATTCACAGTTGCAGCGGAATTGTAGTTCGAGGCTGTTGGGTCGGTGCAGCCAGAAACAGCCACTGAAGCTGACTTTGTCGAGGTGGATGTTATTGTTGCAGTTGCAGTGATGGCCCTTGTGGGTGTAACTGTTCGCGGGGCGGAAGTAGGCGTCACCACATTGTTCAAAGTGGAAGTGTCACCTGTCACGGTAGCGTACTGACCCCACAGCCAGCAGGTCTGTCCGTTCTGCCCAGGGATCTCAATGATCCAATACCCAGTGGTTGTATTTTTCGCAACCACTTTTGCCACTTGTCCCACAGGCATTCCGTATAAGCTGGCAAAGCTTTGCCCAGGTCCGCTACGACAGTTGGTGGCAATGCTCACTGTGACGGTGACCGCACCCGTAGCTGGCGGAAGCACCGCCGCAGGGATTACCGCCTCAGGCGTCGCCGAAGCTGCTCCATCAGGAGTGGCAGTTACATACACTATCGCCTGATTCTGCGCCACGATGGGCGTAAAAGTGACTCCGCCTTGTGCAAGCAATTGCGCCTGCGCAGTGATGGTCAACAAAAGATCATTGCCCGCTCCCTGTGAAGCTTCCTCCAATTGCAAATTACAAGCCGATAATATAAAGATCAATAAGAACGGAAGAAAATATTTTTTGATGCTCTTGTTCATGATGTATTTTCCTTATCTAATGAACAGAGTCCCTGCAAGTTTATTCGCAGGGACTTTATTTCAGTCAACTTATTTATGGACAAACAAAAGTGGTTGAGCTTGGTAGTGATTCCCCTGCTTTGTTCGCAGCCACTACCACAACGCTCATGGTCGTCCCTTTTGGCAGCACTTCATTGAAATCCACCGTAACAGCATCGGCTTTCTTGGTATAGGTCTCGTAATTGGGTGAAGTGTAGATGTTGAACTTCGTCTCATTGGTGGAGTTATCTTTCCAGTTCACCCGCACTTGATATTCAAAGTCGCCGTTGCCTACATCTTTGCAACTAAGCTTTGTGGTTGTAATTGTGGGAGCCAATGGCTTTTCTCCGCCAGAGGGAGTTGGTGTAGCGGCTTCAGCCAGCGGGGCAGTGTCACCGTTTACAGTGGCATATCGTCCCCACAACCAACAGGTATTTCCCGAACCGTCGGGGATCTTGATGATCCAATAATTATTGAGAGTATTTTTGCCGATCACTTCTGCTGTCTGCCCAACGTTTAAGGCATATACATCCTTAAAGTCCTGGCTGGGGCCAGTGCGGCAGTTGGTGTTCTGGCTCACAGTAACTGTCACTCCGCCCGTCGTGGGGCTGGCTGCGGCCACGTTCAGCGCAGGGTCTACTGTGGCCGCTGGCAAAGCAGGGTCAGGTGTATTTGTAATGACTACGACAATTGGCTGCGCCAAGGCTGTAGCAGTTAACCCCTGCAATTGAAGCGCCTGAGCGGTAACTGTCGCTGCTAAATTTGGAGGAGGAGGGGGCGGAGGCGCTGGCGTGTATGGAATACATGCCCCGAACAGAATGGCGAAGGCCAGCATGGTGCAAGAAATAATAGCAAGTGATTTTCGGTTTCTCTTCATCTTGATCTCCTATGGAAAATTATGTTTATGGTGGGCAGCACAAGTATGAACATACGCCAAGTTCACCAAACCTTTCCACTCCCTGTACTAATACATTTCCATTCGGTAGGAGCACCCTCGAAAAGAAAGATGTCTAAAAAGAGAAACTAGATTACTTTACTCAAAATAATAATGCCCCCGATTGTAATGCACATTGCACAAATGTAAGGTGAACAAAAGTACGGGGAGACCGTCTTGTTGTTTATACATTAAGCCTTTTGCGTATATTGCAGAGATATTTATAAAAACCATTGTTAAGCCGTTTGACGTATGCAAAAGTCAAATAAACAAAAAAGCCCCCGAGCATAAGAACTCGGAGGCTGGTTTCGATCTATTTCTTCAAATTAGTTAGCTTTCTTTGGATGCGCTCCATTTCTTCCAGCACATCCTCAGGGTGAACATTCTTTTCAAGGTCAAGCAATTCCTGGTCCTCATCATTATCAATGCCTAATTTGTCTTGTATCGCATCCAGCATAACAAGGACACGGGTCAGCTCATGTTCGGTGAGCAGACCTATTTGCAGGTCCAGGTCAGCGCGGCGGTCTGCTTCGGCGCTCAAGCGGTTCTGGCTGATCAATACGAAAGTTGCAAGGAAAATCGCTTCCAGTGAAACCACCATCGTCAACAAACCAAAAGGATATGGGTCAAAAGGTTTGATGCCAAGATACCCAAGGTTGATGAGGATCCATACCGCAAACCAGACGATATGAAAATACACAAAGTACATGCGCCCTGAAAAATCCGTGATCGCGTCCGCGAGGCGTTCTTCTGTGGTGCGTTGGCTGGCAGCAGTTTGGCGGGTATGGATGATGGTGTGGATATTCTGCTCAATGATGCTTGCGAGCTGCGTTTCTCGTTTTTGTGAAGCGGATTCTTTATGGGGCATGGCCAGTTCTCCTGAATATAAAATTTCCGCCTATAAAGGCGGGAAAGAATGAGCCGTATTATACGGCTTTAATAAATTAAACGATCATTGGATATCAAGTATGAAGATCCAACCCCACTACCAGCGCATTACGCGCCCACTCGCTCAATATCTGTCTCTCTTGCCATTCGTTATATTTTGTCGCCATCAACGGGCGGATCATTGCTTCTTCTGTAGTGTCCTTTACGAAGCGCGCCGTAACGGGAAACATATATTTCCCAATGCGTACTGTCGCTTCAGGGGTTGCACGCAGATTCTTTACCCAATCAGATTCGTCCCCGCCGCCTGAGAGTAAATAAATTGTGTTCTCCGCAACTCCAAACCAGATCTCGATCTCATGCGGCTTGCCTGTTTTGCGTCCCTTGGTAGTGAGATAGCAATATTCTTCCTTTGCAAGCTGCGGAAGAAGTTTAAGTAGATCATCATTTTCGTTGTTCATAAGAGCCTCCGTTATTTATAAATCTTTTGCAATTGTACCGAATACGCTATTTCTCCGATCCCCAGAAAATCTGTGGCTAGAGTCTTGCGGTGGATCTTGTACTTCCCAAGCTTTGCAATCGTCTCTTCAAAGAAGGGCATCCCTGGCGCATAACATAATCTTCCATCTGTTTTAAGAGAGGTGAGTATCCTCATGAAGAGTTTTGCATATTCTTCGAGCATGGCTGTATTGGAGAGATAATTATAAATAAAATGCGTGGAAAGCGATTGATGCGCAATGACCGTTCCCCATTTTTGTTGTTCAAGATCAAAATCGAACCAATCGATTTGTTCAAAGGAGTCTCCTTTTGGCGCAAGGCGGTCAATGCCGCGAACATCCAGCCCTTGCAATGATAAAAAACGCACCAGTGTCCCATCTGCGCCGCAGCCAATATCCAGCACAGGCTCTATAAGTTCTTTAAAGTCGAGGTTTAGCACATCCAGTTGGAAACGCGCCGAATATTCCTCACACGGAACAGACTGCAAGAGTGGATTATTCTTCAAGTCTCTTTGAGTGGAGATGACGCAATATGATGAAAAGATCAGACGCAACCGCTCATGATGCCGCTGTAAGCTGACAGCTAACCTTTGAGTTAATTCTTCCCGTGAGTTAGCCTCACCAGTTAAAGCCTTGATCTGTTCCAGCAGACTTTGATATTCTGCGAGCAATAGTTCATCGTATTGTTTGGTGAAGTTGATGAATTGATTACGCTTATACGTGTATTCCTTTGTAGAGCGGATGCAGTATTCGATCAACTCCACAGAGTTATCAGGGGTAGATAGATATTGGAATATTTCTTTGCGAGAGTGGAAGAGAAAGTCTGCGAATTCATCTTCAAAGATATGGAATAACTCGTTCGAGAAAATATAGTCCCCAAGTTTTCGTGTCTCTTGCGCTTTGTATCTATTGGTAATAAATGCGAACAAAAGCTCTTTTGTCTGTGACATGAAATTCACCGTTTGCTTGACCTGTAAAAATGAATTCTTGTTTTTATACCGACATATTTTAATAATCGTACTGGCTAATGTCCATCACTTCATTTGAGAGGAAATATGTCTGTGCGGGGAGGAGGAGGTGCTTGCGCTTCCAAGTGGCATAGACGGTGGTGCAGTATGAGCGCGGCAGACGTTTGATAAGGGAGGAGTCGTACAACAAAATGGAACGGCTGGTGATCTTTTCGATAACCGTCCAATGATCATGATAGCCCTGTAAACCCAAAATGATGGCACGACCGGGCGTACCATCTAAAAAGTTTTGCATGGATTTCCAGAAAGTTGTCAGGTCGGGGTTTTGCACTCCGCGCCAGGGAATTTCCACATTGGAGATGCGTTTTTTGCCTACCACTTTTTTCAAGATGACCAGCATCTCAGTATGCATGATACCGCCGAGCAGGAATTTGGTTAATATTCTACGGCGGGAGAGGTAATGGATCAGGTCATCGAAAAGCTGTTGAGTTTCGTCATCCGAAGAGTGGTTAACGATGCGCTCTGCGTTGATGATGCTGTATAAGCCGCAGAGCGAATCAAGTCCGCCTTGTTGGAAGGGAGGCAGCCCAGAAGACCTTTGGTAATACCTGCGCATGGCACACTTCTCGAAGAATTAATCCTTTTTGCCGAAATAGCCAAAGGCGATCAGCACAGCAGATACTATGGCAGTGGCAATGCCAGTCCGCAGCAGGTCTTGAGTATCTTTTACTTCCAATAATTTTTGCATGAATTTGACTGCCATTACGAGGACGATCATGCTGCTGAGCTTGGCTTTGAGTTCATACAAATCATGTGCCAGCATCCAATCGGGCATATCCAATTTGCCTATGAATAGCTCATACAGACTGGCCGCGAAAATGAGGATAGCTGTAGCGATAAGGAAACTGTCGAGGAGTTCGATCAGCTGGATTGTAATGGCAGAGTCTTTGCCAAGGGTTTGAATAACTAGCAGAGTAGTTGAAACCGTCTTGATGGTGCCCCAGGCAAAGGCGGTGAGAGAAGCGAGCAGCAGGGATACGACGCCAATGATGGCCAGGTATCGTGATCGCTCAATGATGGTCTTCATATCCAATCCTCCAAAGGGGAATGTACCCTAAAATGCAAGATGTTGCAGACCTGTCATTCATCTGCAACATCTTGTTTCTATTCTTCGTTTAGTTGGCGGTGCAAAGCCCGCAGGTTACGCCGATGCAGGGTCTCTGCCAGCCCACCGAGATAGACGCGGCTCTTGCCACAGCTCTCAATGGTGATCTCTTCCAGATACTCATCTATGTTCTTGCGTTTGCCACCAGATTTGACAGCCTTTTTGATGTTGTTCAGGTAGTTGGTATTTTCTTTTACGGCTGCATCGATCTCGCCGCGCAAGATAATATCGCCATGTCCTTGGATGATGTTTTCCAACCCCATGCGCCCGATCTTTTTGATGGAGGCGAGCATGTCATCCGCATCGCCATCCACGATGTAGGGGAGGGGCATGAAGGCATCACCAGCGAAGAGGACGCGGTCTTCTTCCACCAGAACGGAAATGCCATCGTCGCTGTGACCGAACGCGGGAGCAATAATCAGATTCTTTTTGCCAACACGCATAGCCATTTCACCAGATGAGAAGGTGATGTGTGGGGGAACGATCTTGACCTGCCTCAAATTTGGGTCTTGCTTGCGGGAACCCTCTAAGGAGGGAATGCCATGTTCAATGAGATATTCACGGCATTTGGCGTGGCCGATGACGGTTGCGCCAGGGAAGAAGCAGTTTCCCCAGGTATGGTCTGCATGATAGTGAGTGTTGATCACATAACGGACCTGAACGCCCAGTTCATGTTCGATGAACTCTCGCATCCCAAGAGTTTCTTCAGGCAGAGCCAGGGTATCAATTACCACTGCCCATTGCGGGCCAACGATCACACCTGCTGTTACTTGGGCATAAACTTCACTTTGGAACCAAAACACGTTTTCAGATACTCGTTCGCGATGCATGCTCACAACCTTTTTGTTTGATTGAAATTCTTTCTATTGTTAATAGCACACTCTGACTAAAATATCAAGTTGACTAGACAAATTTGGAAATTTTCTTGCTTTGGCATTTGTTGATTCCCGTTAGGGTAAAATTATATTTAGGCTGGCAAAAAAACTATATATTTATGGAGGAAACTAAAATGAAAAGAATCATCCTATTCTGTACTATGATCCTGTTAGCATCTTGTAGTGTAATTTCCACACCTGTTCCAACGCATATTCCCACGCTTCCAAGCACTGAAACGCCTGTTCCAACTTCCACTGTTTTGCCAACTGTAGTGCCAGCGACGCCTGAAATTGCATTCGGAGACATTTCAAGCCTTGTCGCTTTGGATGGTTTTTCTATTTCTGTGCCATTTCCATATGTTCATCAGGTTGAAAACAATATTATTCTAATTGCAAACGAGAAGCGGTCTTTAAATATCTCTTTTGTAGGTGATGCTTATGATGGTTCTACGGCTTTGACTTATGTGATTAATGGGTATTTAGGCGGCCTTGAAAAACGCGGTGGAAGCTTCGAGACATTACCTCCAGAAAAAGTGGTAATTGACGGCGTAGAAGGAGTCTCTGTTGAACTGAATGGGAAAATGGGAGACATGCCTATTAAAGGAATCGCTGTGGCTGTTTCTCCCCGCTCAGATTTTGTTTTATTTGGGCTCGCAATGTCGAACCTTGATGGAGGTGAAGAAATCTGGGTTGAACATCGCGCTGTTTTTGAAAAATTTCTTCAAACAATTCAATTTGTAGATAATTCTGCCTTGTGTCCTGTTGCTACAGATGACACGTATGGTTACTCGGAAACGAACCCAATAAAAGTTGGTGGTGGCGACTTTAACGGACCTTCAAGAGAAGAAGCTTATTTAGATCATTTGCGAGGCCCAAACGGTGAAGTCCTTTCATATAAGAGAGAGGGATCTCTTCCATCTGGTGATGTTATTTTAGATGCGTATGCCGTAACAGGACCAGGAGTTAAAGCGATGTTGTATATAGATGAATATAATTATTCATCCCCAATAGCACCTGTAGGCTTCACATGCAATGGAGCATTCCCGCTCTCACAGCCTTAATGTAAACCTTTCAAAGTAAAAAACATCCGAGCCTTATAAAGGCTCGGATGTTTTTTATTACTAAATATGAATTGGGCTTCCGTCTGCGCCGTGTGCTGCTTCCATGATTGCTTCAGAAAGCGTGGGGTGCGCGTGGACGTTGCGCGCGATCTCGTGCGCGGTCAGTTCCATCATGCGAGCGAGTGTGAGCTCGGGCAGCAGTTCGGTCACTTCGGGGCCAATCATGTGCGCGCCGAGTAGTTCACCATATTTTGCGTCAGTGATGATCTTTACGAAACCTGCATAGTCTCCCATGCCCAGTGCTTTGCCATTTGGCTGGAAGGGGAAGCGCCCGATCTTGACCTCGTAGCCGCGTTCCTTTGCCTGTGCTTCGGTAATACCAAATGAAGCCACTTGCGGGTACGAATATGTGGCACGCGGCATCATTTCGTAATCGAGAGTCACGGTCTCATGTCCACCGATGTGTTCGGCTGCCACGATGCCCATTGTGGAGCCGACATGCGCGAGCATGAGTTTGCCCGTCACATCCCCAACTGCCCAAATACCTGGCACGTTCGTCTGCATCTTTTCGTTGACTTCGATGAAGCCGCGCTCATTGATTTTCACGCCGACTTCTTCCAGCCCGAGGTTTTTGGAATTGGGACGGAAACCGATCGCGACCAAGGCCTGGTCTGCTTCCAGTACTGTTTCTTTTCCTTCCGCTGAAACTTTGACCTTCACGCCCGTGGCAGTGGCTTCGACGGACTCAACTTTATGCCCCGTCATGATATTGATCTTGCGCTTCTTGAATTCCTTCTCAAGTTCCTTGGAGACTTCTTCATCTTCCAGTGGAACAATGCGCGGCAGCATTTCGACGATGGTCACATCCACACCGTAGGCATTCCAAACGGTGGTGAATTCCACACCAATTGCACCTGAACCGATGATGACTACGGACTTGGGAAGAGTAGTTTGCAGGATCGCTTCCCAATAGGTGAGGACTTTTTCGCCGTCCACTTTCCAAACGGGGGGAACCATGGCACTCGCGCCGGTGGCAACGATGATGTTCTTTGCCTGAAATTCTGTGACCTTGCCATCTTTGTCTGTCACGTTGAGGGTGTCTTTTGTTTTGAACTTTGCTTCGCCCATGAATACCGCGATGTTGTTCTTCTTCATTAAGAAGCCAACGCCTTTGGTCAGGCGGTCTGAATTCTGGCGCGAGCGTTTGACGGCCACGCTGTAATCGAGCTTGAGGTTGTCGAAGGTAAAGCCAAATTCCTTGCCGCGCTCGCGCAGGGTGTGAGCCACTTCTGCATTTTTGAGCAGGGACTTGGATGGAATACAGCCTACGTTTAAACAAACTCCGCCCATCCATTGCTTGTCCACGATCGCAACTTTCTGGTTCAGTTGTGCAGCACGGATCGCAGCCACATATCCCGCGGGACCCGCACCGATCACAACAACGTCAAAATTTTCAGCCATAGAGAATACTCCAGTAAATTATAGAAAGATTTTCTTGCGCCCCCATTGTACTATTAAAGGAACTTCCTCCATTTCAGGAGGAAGTTAGAGTTTTATAAATTTTTCTTCAAGAATTCGAACGTGCGATCCCAGGCCAGTTGCGCGGCAGCGGGGTCGTATTCGGGGCGGTCAGGCTCAACGAACCAGTGCGCAACTCCAGGGTAGATGTGAAGCGTCGCATCCACACCAGCTTTTTTGAACTCCGCGAAGGCGGCATCCACATATTCGTTCGGTTCCCATTCATCGTTGTCGCTATAATGTCCCATCACTTTAGCTGTGACCTTTCCATATTCTACGCCTTCGTTGCCGTAGAAAAGGACGATTGCTCCAAACTGCTCAGGTTTGTATGTCGCGGCGACCAATGCCCATCCCGCGCCCATCGAGAAACCGACCAGCCCGATTTTTCCCTTCACCATGCTGCGCAAATGATCTTTCGCGGCCATCACGATTTCAGCGGTAAACTGACTGTCGCTCTTTTCCATCAACTCTTTGGCTTCATCAATAGTCTTTGCAACTTGTCCATTACGCATGTCAGGCGCGAGGACGGTAAATCCCTGTTCGGCGAGTTGGTCGCAGACTTGTTTGAAGAACGGTTTCAATCCCCACCACGCGTGCAGAAGCAAAATACCAGGTCCGCCGCCATTGGCAAGATATGCATTGACCTTTTTATTGTTGACGTTCAATTGAATTTCAGATGTTTGGATGGACATATCACTCTCCTTGAATGAATTCATTTTACTAAAACAAATGTTCTAAATCAAGTGGCAAAATAAAAAGGCGACTTTCATCGCCTTTGGGATCTAGATCCAGCGCCTCACTTTGGAACTGTAGCTTGTGTACTGCTCTTTGAACTTTTTCTCGAGATAGGCTTCTTCCTTCTCTATGACCAACCGACTCATCGTCGTGACATAGAAAGGTGCAGCGATAATACCCCAAAGCGAACCAAAGCTTAGTGGAACGCCAATAACCATCAAGAAAAATCCCAAATAGATCGGGTTGCGGGTGATGCGGTAAATGCCGCCTGTCACCAATGTTTTGACAGAACCATGTGGGTCGAGTGTCGTACGTGCCTTGCGGAATTCAATGAATGCCCCCACGCCGAGCATAAAGCCAATAAAGGTCAATGCTAATCCCGCATTTCGTAAAGACGCTGGAACTACAAATGGAATGAGAACAAATCTTTGCAGCACCATTGTTATGATGATATAGAACAACGCCACAAAAGGTGGGTGGATATTCTTGTTAATACCTGCATTATCTTTTTGCTTTTCTGCCATTCTGAATTCCTCTACTATTTTCGAAGTGCGGACATAAGAAAAACGGGGAAGGATTTTTCCTCGTTCCCTACTTTTTTTGTAATGGTGTAAGCTGTTGTAAATTTTACATCCTCGAAGCCTGCAGTTTCTACTAGTTTTTGTAATTCACTTCGTACAAATCCTTTGTGGACATCTGTTGTGCCATCTGTGTGAAAAGAGCCATCTTCTTTGTCCAGGTCAGCAATTAGTAAATATCCGCCTGGCTCAAGAAGGATGCGAAATTTATTCAGAATATCCTTCGTATCATGGACGTGATGCATTGTCATCAGAGAATATGTAATATGATATTTTTGCGGAGGCAGAGTGTCCACAGATAGATCTAGGCGAACAGGGTGCATATTAGCTGCACCTGCCGCGGAGATTTTTTCGGCGAGAACATCCAGCATCCCTTGCGATGTATCAACCAGAGTGATATGACCGAGGTCTTCCTGTAATGCAAAGCTCAGGAGACCAGTGCCGCAGCCATATTCGAGAGCGTTCATTTCGCGTGAAAGTGGAATAGTCTTGCGGATCTCTTCTGCGACAGCTCGGGCGCGCTCCACTTTTTTGGGGTCAGAGTCCCAATCTTTTGCTCGTTCGTCAAAATTTGTCATGACCAGTTTTCCAACGTTTCTTTGACTTTTGCAAGGAACCAATCAGCAGACGCACCGTCAAGGATGCGATGGTCGAACACAAAGGACATATACACCATTGGACGGATGGCAATTGCGTCATCACTTGTCCCGTCTTTGGTGGGAATGACCACCACACGCTTCTGCATCGCGCCAACACCGAGGATGCCCGCCTGCGGTTGATTGATAACAGGGAAAGCGAATAACGACCCGCTGACGCCATGATTGGTCAGTGTGAATGTCCCGCCTTTGACATCATCAGGCTGTAGTTTTTTATTTCTTGAGCGTGCGGCCAAGTCATTGACTGAGCGTGACATTGCCAGCAAAGATAAATTGTCCGCATTTTTGATGACGGGCACGATCAAGCCGTCTTCGCCGAGGGAAACTGCCATGCCAAGATTGATGCTTTTATGAACCAGTAGCCCTTCATCTGTCCATGAGGCGTTGGTTTGCGGGAAGGCTTTCAACCCTGCCACAATTGCCATCATGAAATATGCTGTGAAGGTGAGGTTGACTCCGTCTCGTTCGAAGGCTGCTTTGTTCGCAGCGCGATGCTTAATGACCTTGCTCATATCCGCTTCCATCACGGTCAATACATGCGGAGAGGTGTGTTTCGATTCCACCATGTGCTGAGCAATGGACTTACGCATGGTGGTGTGCTTGATGAGGGTATCATTTGGCCCAACTTCAAGTGTCAAGTTGGAAGGTTTGAAAGTTGCAGGTTGTGCCATTTGACCTTTGACTTTTGATCTTTGACTTTCAACAAATGACAGTACATCATTTTTTGTGATACGCCCGCTCATACCTGTTCCGCTTACCTGGGACAAGTCCACGCCATGTTCGACAGCGATCTTTGCAACGACAGGGGAGATGAAGCCGAGATCGGTCGAAGGTCGAAGGTCTAAGGTCACAGGTTGCAGTTCTGACTTTTGACTTTCGACCTTTGACTCTTTTATACTGACCATTGCTGACTGAACACTATCCACTGTTTCACCAGCTGCTCCAATCAGCGCCAATAATTCTCCAACTTTTCCAACCTGTCCTTCTTGCATATCGATTCGCAAAATCACACCTGAAGCAGGCGCAGGGATTTCCGTATCTACTTTATCTGTGTTAACTTCAAGCAATGGCTCTAATTCGGTAATTGAATCACCAACTTGCTTGAGCCATTTTGTAACGGTAACTTCATCAACGCCTTCGCCGAGTCTGGGTACTAAAACTTTTGTCGCCATAGATTCCTCTTCTCACTACGAAGTGTCACGAAGGGCCACAAAGGTTTTCTTCGTGATACTTCGTGACCTTTGTGGTTAATAGATTGTTGGATACATTGTAGGATCAACTTCACTCATCATCTCATACACCGCGTCAAACACGGTCTCTACATTTGGCTTCGACCAGTAATCTCCATCCGAGCCATAAGCGGGACGATGAGCTTTGGCAGATAATGTCTGTGCGGGGGAATCTAAGTGAAAGTAGCCGCCTTGCTTCTCGATGACTTCTTGCATCATGTAGGCTGTTGTACCGCCTGGCACGTCTTCATCCACAAAGAGAACGCGTGAAGTCTTTTTAATGGATTCAACAATTTTGCTATGAATATCAAATGGCATGAGAGATTGCACATCAATTACTTCAACCTCAATGCCAACTTTGCTTAATTTATCTGCTGCTTCAAGGACGACGCGGCAACAAGCGCCATAGGTAACGATAGTGACATCCTTACCTTCTCGGATAGTTTCAGGAACTCCCAGCGGTAAAGTCATTTCAGCAATGTTATCTGGCAAACGTTCTTTGACGCGGTATCCGTTCAGTACTTCGACCACAATTGCAGGTTCATCTGACCTCAAGAGAGTATTATAAAAACCTGCGGCGCGAGTCATATCACGCGGGACAAGTACATACATGCCGCGTGTCAGACTCAAAATGCCAGACATGGGTGAGCCCGAATGCCATACACCTTCAAGGCGGTGTCCACGGGTGCGGATGATGACAGGCGCTTTTTGTCCGCCCGCAGTGCGCCAATGCAGCGAAGCAAGGTCATCGCTCATGGTTTGCAGCGCATATAAAATATAGTCAAGATATTGGATCTCGGCGATCGGGCGCAACCCACGCATGGCCATGCCAATAGCTTGCCCTAAAATTGTCGCTTCACGAATCCCCGTATCCGTTACACGGAACTCGCCATATTTTTCCTGCATCCCCTTAAATCCTTGGTTCACATCGCCAAGTTTTCCAACATCTTCGCCAAATGCAATCAGGCGCGGCTCTCGTGCAAGTGCGGCATCAAACGCGGCATTGACCACTTCAAAGCCGAACATGGTCGGTGATGAATCGGAATATGTTGGCTTCACTTCATCCACCTTCAATGCCGTACCAGAATATAAGTGCGAGCCATAACGCTCCACATTAACCTTATTGTTTTCATGCTTCCATTGAATTAATATCTGCTTGATGGGATTCGATTCGTCTCGCAGGATACGCAATGCTTCATGGGTGATGGTATGAATATCGCGCCTCGTGTATGACGGGAGAGCTGCCAGCCGATCTCTGAGCATTCTCAACTCTGCAACATGATTCGATGTGCTCGCGATTTCATCGAGCATGTCCATAACATGGTTGCGTTCTTCGGTAATGGGGGAGAGATAAGTGTCCCATGCGGCTTTGCGGAATCCTTCTACAGCTTCGTAGTCTGCTTTTTCAAGAGAATCAAGCTCGGGCGCAGAAATGACGCGGTTCTCTAACATCCATGCACGCATTTTTTTGAGGCCATCAAACTCTTCTTCCCACTTGAGGCGTTCAGGAGTCTTGTATCGTTCGTGTGAACCACTGGTGCTGTGACCTTGCGGCTGAGTCACGTCAATTACGTGGACAAGCGCAGGGATGTGATATTCGCGAGCGATCTCGGCAGCGCTCAGATACGTTTCAATAAGAGCTGGGTAATCCCACGCGTGAACGGTGTAATGGTCGTATCCATTTTGTACTTTTTCAAGCGGCGCTGCGGGATTGCGCTCAAAACCTTTGAGTAGAGTGCCGATGTTTTCCTTGACCATTTGAAACTGATTCGGCACGGATATACCGTAACCATCATCATAGATGGTTATGATGGCAGGCGCTTTGAGCACGCCAATAGCGTTGACGGCTTCCCAAAAGTGACCTTCTGCGGTGGAGGCGTTACCAATGGTAGCGAACGTTATTTCGTTACCATTGATCGAAAAATCTTTTAAATTTTGTACTTCCTTAAGGTTGCGGTAAACGACAGATGCATATGCAAGGCCAACTGCTCGCGGCATTTGTGCTGCCGTACAAGAGACGTCGGATGCGGTGTTATACATTTGCGTTTGCGGACGCCATGAGCCGTTGGGGTGCAAAAGCCTTGTGCCAAAATGGGCATTCATCTGGCGGCCACCGCTGGCGGGGTCGTAGGTAACATCGGCATGCGCGTATAACTGCGCAAAAAATTCCTGGATGCTCATCACACCAAGCATGAACATCCAGGTCTGGTCACGATAATAGCCTGAGCGCCAATCGCCTTTTTGAAAGGCTCGGGCGATTGCGAGTTGGGCGACTTCCTTGCCATCGCCGAATATGCCGAACTTTGCCTTGCCGCTAAGGACTTCTCTTCTACCGATAAGTGAAGCCTGCCTGCTTTGGTAGGCAAGGCGGTAATCCTTTATGATTTCATCTTTCTCGAGGGGTAGCGCAATAGAACCCTTTTTCTTGGGCATGAACTCTCTCCTGAGTTTTGGTTGTCTAAGATTATAACAAAGGACAGGGGTAAAGGTTTCTGCTGGATTTATGATTAGCTCAAGCTAGGTTTATAAATAAGAAAAGCGGCTTCCCGAAAGAGAAGCCGCTTTTCTTATTTATTAGTGAAATGCTTATTTACGGAATGTAGTAGGTGTTAACTGCATTGTTGACAGCATCGAGAGTTGCTTGATCGGTGCTATTGAAATACCAAACTGTGAACATGAGGAAGGTCTTTTTGTCATCTCCACGAATTTCATAGTAGGAGTAACCAGAGTAATCTCCGCCTTTGGACGTCCATTCGAGGCGTTCTGAACCATCTTTCATGACCTGATCCCCCAGAACTTTGATGTCGCCTACTTTGCCAGTGGAGCTGTAGTATTGGTTCAGCCAGCTTAATGCAGTTGCGGCACTGTCTGAGTTGTTGAACGCGGTTCCATCGTTGTAGACAATGCTTTCAATCTTTGCATTTCCATCCGGGGAAGTGAATGTGTCAACATAATTGTTGTCATATTCATTGTGTTCATGAGCCCAGTTAGCAGGCAAGTCAAATGCGAGCAAATTGTTTTGGTCTACAAATGTGCTGGCGCTTGAGTTGGTTGACTGGCTATTACCAGTATTTCCACCCGCTGGGTTGGAAGGTCCGCTGGGGTTGGGCAATGGGGAATCTGCTGTTGGCAATGGTGCCGCAGTTGGAAGTGGGGCTGTGGTTGGGATTGGGGCAGGGGTTGAAGGTGCAAAAGCCGAACAAGCCAAGCTGACACTCATTAATAATGCGACGAAAGCAAATAACATACGATACTGTGATTTCATAATAGTATTCTCCTTATCTCCTCTGTGAGAAAATTTTTGCAAGGATACTTCATAAGTTCGTAATGTGGAAGGTACTTTGGTCATGGGGCGGTTATCCATCGAAAGATGGACAGCAAATTCCATCTTGGGGGAGATGACGATCGGGGGAGAGTCTCACTATACGGTATATGATAGGAGTAAATATGACTAAAGCAAAATCTGATTTTCTGACGCTGATCGCCCTTTCTGCTTTTTCCTTGATGCTGGCAACATCGTTGCATGAACATGGCGGACATGCCCTGGCGTGCGCTTTACTTGGCGGACACCTGAATGAGCTTGGCGCATTTTATATTGATTGTGAGTATGCCTCTGTCACCAGTATGGGATATCGCTTCGTCGCACTGGCTGGCCCGTGGGCGAGTTTGATTACAGGTGTAATTGGCATGTATTTCTTTGACCACACAAATAAGACAAAAAACCAACTTAAATATTTTCTTTGGCATTTTGGAACGGTCAACTTAATGATTGCCACGGGCTATTTCTTGTTTTCAGGTGTGATGGGAATTGGTGACTTTGGCATGGATCAATATGGTGTGTTCTACCAAGCCCAGCCTGAATGGCTTTATCGCGTGGCGTTGACATTGCTTGGCCTTGCCAGTTATTTTGGTGTTGTGCTTTTCTGTCTCCGTAAAATGGATTCATTTATCGGCGGCGAAGGAATCGAAAGAGTCAATCGTGCGCAAATGCTTTCGCTTACATCTTATCTAACAGGCGGCATCGTCGCGGTATTGATTGGATTCCTCAATCCACATGGCATAATTATTGTGTTGATCTCTTCGGTTGCATCTTGCCTGGGTGGCACTTCAGGCCTGGCATGGATGATGCAAATGCTGAACCGTAAAAAAATCACTGGTGATGAGCCATTTGTCTTGGAGAGAAGTTGGGGATGGATCGGCGCAAGCCTCGCCTTCCTCCTTCTCTACGCAATAATTTTTGGCCCAACGATATATCTATAAACATTAACTCTTATGAAGACTATTCTTTTTGCCCCTGAAACTTTCAATATTGCCGAAACCACGCGCATGATCGAGATCGCCAAAGTTGCACGCGAAAACTTCAACTGTGAATTCTTCGGTTATAGCGATATTTACTCCAACCTCATTGAGCAGGCAGGATTTAAATTCCATCGCATGAAGCCGTGGCTGACACCGCAAAAAATTGAACATCTTTGGAAAGTGGATAGAATGGAAAGCTTGGCTGACCCGTTCACGGAGGCTGAATTGCGCCAACGGGTAAAATGCGAACTTGCGCTCTATCTTGACCTGAAGCCTGCTACGATTGTTATCGGCTTTACTCTCAGTACGGTCATTTCTGCCCGCGCCGCCAAAATCCCATTGACCTATGTGATGCCCTTTCCGCTCACACGTCCATTTTTAGATGCGGGACTCGCTACCTGGCCTGATGAATATGACTTTCCACTATTGCGAATCATCCCACACAAAACATTGGATAGACTTACCAATAATTGGCTAAAAAACACAAAGTTATGGATCAAGCCTTTTCAGCGCATTTCCAAGGAATTTGGTACACCGCCAATCCACAGGTTGGTGGATATCTACGAAGGTGACTTCAACCTAGTGACTGATATTCCCGAGTTGACAGGTGTTTCATCCCTGCCTGAAAACTGGCATTATATTGGGCCGATCTTTGCCCGCCTTGATGGCGATGTTCCAAGCGAGATTCTTAATTTGCAGCACCATCAGCCTATTATTTATTGCGCGATGGGCAGTTCTGCCAACCGTGATATTTTGAAAACGGTTATCGAAAGTTTTGATGGTGCGCCGTACACTGTCATCGCGCCTATTAAGACACACCTGCATAAGAGCAATATCCGTGTTCCAGAGAATGTACATGTGTTTGACTGGCTTCCTGCGGACAAGGTAAACCCCCTTGCGGATATTTCCGTTATCCATGGCGGGCAGGGGACTGTGCAAACTGCCTGTGCTTCAGGTACGCCTTTCGTTGGGATCGGTTTACAGCCTGAGCAGGAAGGCAATATTGAGGCCATTGTCCGCTATGGCTCGGCATTGCGGATTCCCAAACGAAGGCTTTCGCAGGAGACTTTAATCCAATCTATTGAATCTCTTTTGCAAGATCAAACTGCACGTCAAAAGGCGAAAGATTTGCAGAAGATCATGCAAGCTTGGAATGGCTCACAACTTGCAGCGGAATTTCTTCATAAGACCTTTGCTTGAATTCCCTAGTCATCAGCTCACCAACTATAATTACCTCATGAGTAAGAACTTCTCCACACCAGAGACACACGCTTGGGAACAATGGGACTGGGTTTGGCATACAACTGCTTATGCCTTGATGATTTTGAATCTTGTTATCGCTTCGAATAACGACTTGAAGCGCGGCACCATTCAGCAGATTTTGGTTATCACGATTTTGATGGCAGTTTGGTACATGCCATTCTTGCTCCTACCATCCAATACTTGGTCTCGCAGAATTCTTCCATCCTTTTCTTATTTCATTATCGGTTGGGGAATTTGGATGGGCTTGATCTATTTGCATCCTGCTTCCATGATGTTGGCGGCGTTATTTTATCCGCAAGTATTTTTACGTTTGCCGTTTCGCTGGGCATTAGCTGGTTCTGTCATTTTGACGGGAGACGCATTCATTGTTGGGTTTCTCATTAACAGCACGCCAGAGATGCTTCCCACTCTTTATTTGGTGGCCGCTCTATTGATCGTTACACAAGTTATCATCAGCTCATTCATAAACTCACTTATCCTTCAAAGCAATCAACGCTATCAATTGCTTGAGGAATTAACCCAAACTCGCACAGACCTGCTCAAAGTAGAAAGGGAAGCGGGTATTCTCGCGGAGCGTCAACGGCTTGCGCGTGAAATTCACGACACCCTCGCACAAGACTTTACCAGCATCGTTATGCACCTTACGGCAGCGCAGCTACATCCATCATCTTCGCAAACTCATATTCAACAAGCCGAGCAAACTGCACGTGATGGACTCGATGAATCGCGTCGTATCGTTTGGGCTTTACGCCCTGAACAACTTGAACATTCATCGTTGGTTGAAAGCATAGAAAGACTGGTAGCGCGTTTTTCTGCGGAGAACTCCATCCGTGTGGAGAATGCCATAACTGGCACACCCAGATCCCTCGGTCCAGAAAAAGAGGCGGCGCTTTTGCGCGTAGCACAAGAGGCGCTGAATAACATCAAAAAACATGCACAGGCGCAGCAAGTCAATATTACGCTTTCGTATATGTCCGACCTTATTGCGTTGGATATTTTTGATGATGGCATCGGCTTTGAAGAAAAGAATCAAAGTGGCTATGGGTTGATCTCTATGCGCGAGCGCGTAGAAGAATTTGGCGGCACGCTCACAATTGAAAGCACACGAAACAACGGCACAGCCGTTGCCGTCTCTTTGCCATTGGAGAATGCATGATTCGAATTTTGATTGCAGATGACCATCCCATTGTGCGCAGTGGATTAATGGCCATCCTCGCCTCACAACCAGACTTTGAGTTGGTCGCCGATTCAGCCAATGGTTCTACCGCTGTGACATTATCTGCCAACCTTCGCCCTGATGTGATCCTTATCGATTTGCAAATGCCTATTATGGACGGTTTAACTGCCATTAAGCAGATTCGCCTGAACCAGCCTGAAATAAATATTTTGGTGCTTACCACTTATGACACCGATGCAGATATCATTCCAGCGCTCGAAGCAGGCGCTACTGGTTATCTTCTGAAAGACACACCGCCTGAAGAGTTGTTTCGGGCCATTCGTTCTGCATCTCTAGGTGAAAAAGTTTTGGCACCCGCCATCACTGCGCGATTAATGGATCGACTCTCGTCACGTGCTGAAAAATCGTTGAGCGGGCGTGAGATCGAAGTGCTTGAGCTTGCCTCACGAGGTGGCTCAAATAAGGACATTGCGACAAAATTACACATCACCGAAGCGACGGTCAAATCGCACTTCGTTCATATTTTTGATAAGTTGGGGGTTGCTGATCGAACAGCTGCTGTAACAGTTGCGCTGGAAAAGAAGATTATCCGCTTGGATTATTGATCCTATGATTCCATCCGACGAAGAACGAGCATGGTAAGGTCATCGCCTAATGGCACAAGGCCAATGAATTCGTTTAAATGCTCTTCTACGGTGATAATAACTTCATCAGATGTGTGAGCTTGCGTGGAAGCCAACGCTTGCATCAAACGCACATCGCCAAAGAGATCGCCCTCTGCAGAAAACGCTTCTGTGAGGCCATCTGTATAAAGCAACAACTTATCTCCAAACGAAAGCGAAATAGTGCGCTCTTGAATATTAGGCTGTTCCATTACGCCTAATGCAACCGCGGTGCGCGTGAGTTTTTCAATTTCTCCATTCGCTTTCACCCAAAACGGCGGATTATGACCTGCGTTCACATACGTGAATATTCCCCGCTCCATATCCAACTCGCCATACACAGCCGTCACAAACATGCCTTGCTGTGTATCAGGTAACAGCAAATCATTTACACGTCCCAGCGCTTCAGCTGGGGAGTCGGTTTCGATGACGGCAGCGCGCATCAATGTTCGTGTGAGCGCCATAAATAAAGCGGCTGGCATTCCCTTATCGGCTACGTCTGCAATGAAAATGCCCAGCTTGTTATTAGGCAGTTCGATCACATCATAAAAATCACCGCCTACCTGGCGAGCCGTACGCCAACGTGCCGCCAGTTGCCACGCGGGATGATCAGGTAAAGATTGCGGGATGAACGTCTGCTGGATCTGGCGAGCCAGTTGAACTTCCGTTTCGAGGCGTTCGCGCACTACCATTTCTTGTTGCAAGAGATCATTTTGAATCGCAAGCGCGGCTTGCTGCGCAATTCCATTGATGATCTCGATGCGGCGCGAGCGGAAACGGCGTCCATTTTCAGTCTCTTCGATGAGCATAATACCGAATAGATCATTCTTAATGGAAAGCGGGACCGCCATGAGCAAACGTTCTGCGCCCATCACTTCCGCTTCACTCGTAAGCTGTGGCCTGATTCCCAACCAGGAATGTGGCAACTCGTTTGGTTTTAGTGCGAATGTGATCAGGCGGTTCTCATCTTTTGCACAATCCAACAGTGGGAATACCCCTGTTTGGAATTCTCGCTCCGTCATAATCGTCTCTTCGCTTTCAGAAAAACCATACTCTTGCGAAGCAGTGAACGACATACGTTCTGCATCCCAGCGATATAACGCAATGCGCTTTACACCGACAAGGATCGGCATGATACGGGTAATGGAACTTAATATCTCATCCAAATCACTCAAGCTGACGACTGCCTGTGCCACCTGCAATAATGCCGCAGACGCATATGCCTGTTCTTGAGCAGAGTCATACAGGCGGGCATTTTCTATAGCCACTGCAGCATAGCTTGCAAAGGTTGTGGTGATATCTTGCGCTTCATGTCCGTATCGACCTGAGGTGTGATGTGCCAGAGCCAGCACTCCCAGCGGACGATCTCCAACACGTAATGGGGCCGCAATGGATGAATAATTTCCATCGTAACCTGCTGCCAACCCCGCAGGCCAGATCGGCTCATCGGCGCGGCGGATGAGGGGAACATCTGAAACTAAAGCTTCTGCCATCGCATATGTTGCGTCTGGGTTGCTGATACAAACACTCTCTAATTGACCAGCATCAATGCCATGCACGGCGGAAAGACAAAGCTCTCCATCTTGTAAAAGCCAAATAGCCGAAACATCAATGGGGAGGTTGCGATCTAATTCAGAGAGGATCGTTTCAAGCACTTCGTCAACACCGACGTTATCAGAGACCAAGCCTGCTACTTCACGCAAGCTTTCTGCAATTTGACGGCGCCATTGCTCAGAGCGATACAAGTCCGCATTACGAATGGCAGCTGCCATGGTATCTGCCACAGCTTCAAACATCACCTGATCATCTTCTGTGAAGGCGTTCAATTTGTCTGACTGTATATCCAGTAGGCCGATGACACGTTCATTGAATATCAACGGAACGCAAAGTTCGGACTGTGTATTTTTAGGGGGAAGCGGTGAGTGGACGTACCGATCATCTTTGGAAACGTCGTTTGCAAGTACCGTTTTGCCATTGCGCGCAACCCAAGGCATAAGCCCTGTCGTATCGTCCAATGGAATGGAAAAGCCTTCCAGCTTTTTACTGCGTTTGCCGCTGCCTGCTTCATACATGATCAAACGGCGGTTAGGGTGAACTGTAAACAAAGAAACATGTGGATAGCCGAATTTTTCGTTAATCAGAGATGCGGCATCACGCATTAATTGTGAAAGGTCTAACGTTGAGGTTACGCTCTTGCTAACTTCAGAGACGAGAGTCAATTGATCGGCACGGCGGCGCAGAGAACTGTATAAACGGGCGCTTTCCACAGCGCGGGCGATATTATCTGCAAGTGCGTGGAGGATGAGTAGGTCATTCGGGTGGAAAGCCTTTTTGTGATTGCTTTGCACATCCAATATGCCAAGCACACGATCTTCAATTTTTAACGGGATCACTACTTCTGATTTTGTTTCGGGCAGACTGTCGATAAATCGGTAGAGCGGATCAGATTGGACATCGTCACATACGATCTGTTCGCCTCGTTTTGCAGCTTCACCAATGAGTCCCTGCCCGATCTCAACTTCCAAGGCAATGGATGCTTTCTTTTTCCCTTTGCGCGGGGCTACTGCGCTGGAACGGAAACGCAATGCGTTGGAGTTTGGCTCAAGAGTGAAGATGGCGACATAGTAAAAGTTGAATGTCTTTTGGATTAGTTCAGTCACTCGTGCAGATAATTCATTTAGATTGAGAACATTTGCAATTTGCGCGCTGACTTCGCGCACGAGATTAAGTTGCCGCAAGCGAAATTGTTCCACCTCAGACCTGTGAGATGCAATCAGACTGACAGCAACGATTTGTGCAATGGCTTGTAATAGATTTAATTCTTCGGGTGAGAAAGCTGGTCCCTTGGCGCGGGTGACTTGGAGCGCTCCCAGCGTAATTCCATGATCTTCGAGGGGGACCGCTGCAAAGGCTCCGAAAGAGGCGCCTTTTGTCTTTTCCTGTTTTATGAACAAATTCCCCGTTTTGATGGCTTGCTTCATTCCATCAAGAGTTGTTTGAGATGGGAGTGTGGTGCCGTCTTTCCAATCTGGCAAGCGGAATACTTTTACATTCAACCAGACATCCACCTTTCCTTCGATGAGGCGGTTTGTCATGGAGATGATTCCATCTCGTTGTGCGCTAAGCGAATCTTTATTGCGTAGGTTTTCCCCCAGGCTGGCGAGCTGCTGCCAATCCCATGAATCCCGATTTGCTGCATTCATGGGGTTATCCCCTTCGCTTGATCATTGTCAATCGGTTGCCTGTGCGTGAGTTAGCCTCATAGTGGACTTCGTCCATAAGTTTCCGCATGATGTACATTCCAAGCCCTCCGATCTGGCGTTCAGAAAGGTTGGCTTTTAAGTTTGGTTGTTTTACTTTGGAAGGGTCAAATGGCTTTCCATTGTCTAGCATTACGATGATGATTTCATCACCGCTCATATTGCAAGTTACATCGAGAGATGCATTCGATACGCCAGCGTAGGCATGTTCGATGATATTGGATGCAGCTTCATCTGCAGCGAGTTGCAGGGAATAGACTTCCTTTTCAGAGAAGCCGCCATCACGAGCAACCTCGGCCACCAGGTCGCGGATCTCATCCAAAAACTCGAATTTGGCTGGGAATGTTGAATGTGCCATAAATAAAAATTTTATGCCGCCTCAATCAATGTAGACGAAGCGGCATATTCTTTTTAATTGCAAGCAAACGCCATTGGCGTTTGTTAGAAGCTGCCAACAGCTTCAATGGGGTCATCGAAGGTCTTGAAAAGTTCGGTGAAACCAGCCAATTCAAGGGCTTCGCGAATGCGTTCAGGAATACCCACCAGTACCAATTCACCACGATTGTAGCGTTTGCAATTTCTTTGGGTGGCAAGCAAAGCACGGAAACCCGCGCTGGACATATATTCCAGTTCGCTCATATCAACAGCGATCTTGAACTTTCCATCATTATTTGCTTTTTCGAGTGCTTTAGAAAAATCAGGAGCAGTGGCGCTGTCAACACGGCCCTTTACTTTTATCAAATCGCAATGTTTGAATTCCTGAGTGGTGATTTCCATAATTTCTCCTTCATAAGATGATGGATTTTATTGCTGATTCTGGAATTATAACACGTCCTATGGGGTGAATTTTGAAACGAAATGTCGTTGCTTTACTTTCCATCCTGTAAAGTCGAAATGTTATACTTGGCACGGCTAAATCGTTTACAATACGAGTGAAGGAAGGAGAATGCAATGATGGGTGAACCTGTGATCGTCATGCTTGTGGAAGATAATGCAGACCATGCCGAACTGGTGATTCGCACTCTGGAGGATCATCGCATCGCAAATAAGATCGAACACTTTCGAGACGGCCAATCCGCTCTGGATTATCTTTTTAGGCGCAAGGAATATGAAGACCCCGAATCAAGTCCGCGCCCACATATGATCCTGCTTGACCTTCGTCTTCCGCGAGTGGATGGTCTTGAAGTATTGCGTATCATTAAAGAAGAAGATGTTCTTAAGAATATTCCTGTTATTGTTTTAACTACTTCTGAGGCAGAAAAGGATGTGGCACAGGCATACGGTCATCATGTCAATAGCTACCTTGTAAAACCCGTCGGTTTTGAAGAATTTAGCAGGCTGATGCATGACCTGGGCTTTTATTGGCTAGGTTGGAATACACATCCTCGTATTTAACAAATGTCATACGATGTAATCAATATCCTTCTTATTGAAGATGAAGACCCTCACGCGGAATTAATCCAACGCGCATTTGAAGACCAAAATCCCCGTGTCCGTATCACCCGTGTTCGCTCGTTGACCGAAGCACGGGTGCAAATGCTATTGCAGGAGCCCGCCCTCATCATCGCAGATTGGCGTCTGCCAGATGGGGAAAGCATGGAATTGCTCCCGAACCATAACGACCCCCTCGCCACTCCCATTATTTTAATGACAAGCTACGGCAATGAACGTATTGCTGTGGAAGCTCTCAAATCTGGCGCATTGGATTATGTTGTCAAATCGCCAGAATCCATGTTGGATATGCCCCATCTCGCAGAACGGGCTATTGAACAATGGGCTGCACGTGCAGAGCGTGTTCGAATGCAGCGAGCTCTTCTTGAGAGCGAAGCGCAATTCCGCTTGCTTGCTGAAAACGCCAGCGACATGATCTCGCGCCTTGGCACAGATGGTCAGATCCTTTATGTCTCGCCAGCTTGTGAAACCATCCTTGGGTACACGCCAGAAGATCTAAGCGGAACCATCAGTTTTGATGTTGTCCATGAAGATGACAGGAATCTTGTAAAGAACTTATTGCGGGGAAAACCGTTGGATGCCACATACACGATTGCCTACCGAGCCTTACGCAAAGATGGCAACTATGTTTGGCTGGAAACTTCAGCCCGCGCCATTCTAGACCGTAAAACTGGTGACATCCTCGAAGTGCAGACGGCATCCCGTGACATTACCGAACGGAAAAAAGCCGAACGCGCCTTGCAAGATGCACATGACCATCTTCAAGAAGCATACGAAAAAACAATTGAGGGCTGGGTGCGCGCCTTGGATTTGCGAGACCGTGAAACAGAAGGCCACACACAACGAGTCACTGAGTTGACCCTCAAAGTAGCATCAACACTTGGCTTTAGCGAAGAAGAACTTTCCCATATTCGGCGAGGCGCTTTACTGCATGATATGGGAAAAATGGCGATCCCAGATGAAATTCTGCAAAAGCCTGGCCCGCTCAATGAGGCAGAATGGGAAAAAATGAGACAGCATCCCATCTATGCTTATGAAATGCTTTCCCCAATCGCATACTTGCATCGCGCACTTGAAATTCCCTTTTACCATCATGAACGTTGGGATGGCAGCGGGTATCCACACGGATTGAGAGGAGAGGATATCCCTCTCGTAGCCCGTCTCTTTGCCATTGTAGATGTCTGGGATGCTCTAAGCGCAGACCGCCCCTACCGCAAAAAAATGCCTCGAGAAGAAGTGATCGCCTATTTACGTGACAACTCTGGAAGGCTTTTCGACCCAAGACTTGTAGATGTCTTCATGTCTGTCATAGAAAAAGAAATAGATTAATTTTCCCCTTTATTTGACATCACATCCTAATTCGAGTATCCTATCACCCGTCCGGGCAGGCCCGGCGCGGCGAAACCTTTCGAACCCCGCCAGGATCGAAAGATAGCAACGGTAAGGAAGAGTCTTCGGGTGCCGCCGGTAGCCTGTCCGGATATTTTTTTAAAGCGAACTATCGGGTATTTCGCTTTTTGTGTTTATAATCCCATCATGACATCATCAAACCTAATAAAGTTGGCCATCGTAGCAGCAATCGGAATTGCGCTAGGCCTTATCTATGGCTGGGTCATTGACCCCATAGAATATACAGATGTCCCGCCAAATATCCTCAGAGAGGATTATCGTGCCGACTATGTCCTTATGGTGGCAGAAGCCTACCAAACAGAGCTAGACTCTGAAGTTGCTGCCCGCCGCCTCGCGGTGCTCGGAGGCGAATCCCCGTCTCTTGTCACATCCTCCACATTAGAATACGCCAAACAAAATACGTTCACTGAAGATGAAATACAAGCGTTGCAAGACTTATTAACCGCCATGCAGACGTATCAACCGCAGGGGAATACAAGCCCATGAGCAGATTCCTTCGCAGCCAATTTCTTCACCTGTTACTCGCGCTTCTTATTGGACTTGGACTTGGTCTTGTTTACTCATGGTTTCTCTCCCCTGTAACATACGTGGATGCAAGCCCTGCCATTTTGCGCACAGATTTCAAAGACCAATATCGGATCGTGATCGCAGCCGCCTACGCATCTACACATAACTTAGACCGCGCTCGTGTTCGCCTTCAGCTGCTTGGTGATATAGACCCTGTTGGTGAGCTCAGTGCTCAAGCACAGCGTATGCTGGCGGCAGGAGAATCTTTTGATACGGCACGACCGCTTGCCCAGCTTGCTACAGACTTGAATCAAGGTTTTGCAAGTATTCCCACTCCAACGTCATTTACCCTTCTTAATACCCCTGAGAGTGGTTCCTTAATTTCCGTCACTGAAACACCTGCTGAAGAAACCGTGTCCGTTGAGGATACTCTCACTCCTTTTCCTACGATCCTTTTTGAACAGACACCAATTACTCCAGTTGTAGCGGCTACCAATACACCTAGACCTACATTTACACCTATGCCCGGGCCGGGCGCGCCATTTTCCCTTGTTGGGCAAGATACAGTGTGCACACCCGGTGCACAGTCTGGTTTGCTTCAATTCATACTTATGGACGGACGCCGAAAACAAGTTGCTGGTGTTGAAATTATTGTCACATGGGATCAAGGGGAGGATCATTTCTTTACTGGATTCAAGCCTGAGCTTGGTAATGGATACGCCGATTTCGTTATGGAAGCCGACACAGTGTATAGTGTCCGTGTTGCAGCGGGTGGGGCGTATGTTTCTGATATCGTCACTCCCACATGCACGGACCCCAATGGAGTGAGCTATCCTGGCGGTTTGTTGCTTACTTTCCAGCAGCCATAGACATCATGCAACTAAACCCGTCTCCATTCGTTATATCTTTCAGATAAAAAAACAAGGAGTAACGAATGAACTCATCATTTCCCCAACCCAAACCAGGCTTGATCACTGCTATAGCAGTGATGACACTTACTAGCGGCATTATCAATCTCTTTTGGGGGTTTGTAGCTTCTGCGACAGCATTAGGTACCATTGTAGGGGCTATTTGCTTACCGATTACCATTTTGCCTACAATTCTTGGTGTCTTTGAGATTATTTACGCAGCTAAACTTTTGAGCACTCAACCACAGCCTGTAAAGCCTTCTCAGCCTATTGCATTTTTTGAGATCGCGACTGTGGTAATGGGTAATGTTTTTTCCATGGTCGTGGGTATTTTGGTGCTCATCTTCTATAATGACCTGACTGTGAAGGAATATTTTTCTAATTTGAATGCCCAATCTGTTCCTGTTGCTTCAGTGCCTGTCCCTGCTATCATTGAGCCAACAGTAGAAGAACCAGACATTGAAGAGCTGCCTGTTCCGCAAGAAATTGAA
This sequence comes from Anaerolineales bacterium, assembly GCA_046328875.1. Classification (GTDB taxonomy): domain Bacteria; phylum Chloroflexota; class Anaerolineae; order Anaerolineales; family Villigracilaceae; genus Villigracilis. The sequence continues at coordinate 931,823 of JAXLVS010000001.1, forward strand.
CCACCAAAACCGAAAAGGAAATCAGACCCACGGAAAGTTGCATAAACTTTAATAACTTGAAAGCCGTCACTAGAAAATAGTGACGGCTTTTTATATTCTTTTGTTCTGCGGGATAAAACATTCAGCTTGTTCAATTCAAATGGACTGAGTCAGATGTCAGTGTTTTGGAGGCGGTTGGAGAATCAAGTAGAAAGCAGATCATAGGTTTTCCTTGACTTTATTATAATCATATATATAATATATGTGATTATAATAAATAAGGAGAGAAAAATCATGTGGACTGCTGAATATACTGTTGTCACTACTGCTTCAAAGGAAGCGGTTTGGAAGATTTGGGCTGATGTTGAAAACTGGCCCAAGTGGGATAAAGGCGTGGAATGGTGTCATATTGATGGGGAGTTCAAAGTTGGAACTAGGTACACGCTTAAGCCTGTGAGTGGGCCAGAAGCTAAGGCGGTGATTCATGATTGCCAGCCTTTAAAGGGGTTTACTGATGTGACGAATCTTCCGTTAGCAAAAATGAAATTTGCTCATGAGTTGAAGGAAGAGAAAGACGGATTACATGTGACTCATCGCGTTACTATTTCGGGGCCGCTGAGTTTTCTATTCGCACAAGTGATCGGAAAGGACACTGCTAAGGACTTACCTGAAACTATAGGAAGGCTTGTTGATCTTGCCAAGGAGTTGAAATGAGCGAGGCACGTTATTGGCTGATCGTAGTATCAAAAAATCATGTGATGAATGGAGTTCGTTGGGGAATTGCGCAAGCAAATCACGGTAAGGCGGCTCCGCTTAAACGAATGCAAGTGGGGGATGGCATTGTATATTATTCGCCGAAGGTTGAGTTTGAGGGCAATGAGAAGTTGCAAGCTTTTACTGCCATTGGTACTGTGACGGGTGAAACGGTCTATCAATTTGATATGGGCGAAGGATTTATTCCTTATCGCCGTGATGTAAAATATAAAGAATGTAACGAAGTTCCCATCTTACCGCTTGTGCCAGCGCTTACTTTTATTAAAGATAAAAAGAGTTGGGGATATATGTTTCGATTTGGGTTCTTTGAAATTCCTAAGATTGACTTTGATTTGATCGCCAGCCAAATGTTGATGGAGAAAATAAATGCCTGATGACGTATTCCAATTTGAAAGTGCAGATGATAGTCCTGGCTTTTTGCTTTGGCAGGTTTCCAGTATGTGGCAGAGACAGATCAATGCAGGCTTGAAACAATTTGGGTTAACTCATGCTCAATTTGTGCTGCTGGCTTCATTAACGTGGCTTGCCAGCGAAGAGAAACCAATTACCCAAGTTGATCTTGCGTCTCATGCCAAAATGGATGTAATGATGACTTCCAATGTGTTGCGTACACTGGAGGAAAAAGGGTTGGTTGCGCGAAATCCGCACCCAACAGACACGAGAGCAAAATCCCTTGCTGTGACAAGCAAGGGACGTAATTTGGCTGAGAAGGCTGTGCAAGTCGTTGAGAAAATAGACTTGGATTTTTTTAGTCCACTTGGGAGTGGCACTTCTGGGTTCAATAAGCAGTTATTGAAATTGATCAAGGCAGATCAGATGCATTCGTAGATCTCTGCTAATGCTTCTTTTAAGACTATTGTTTTAATGTGGTGCTATTCCATAGATGTGAAGGAAAAACTGTGAATGATGACCTCAACTTCATTCCCATCTATAGGCGGCTGGCCTTGAAATAACCATAAATTGATATGGATAGGTATGGGGTGTTGAGGAATATGATTGATCGGCTCACTAGGTTGGTATAACCATTTTGCAAATTCATTTTCATTGCTATTTGTATGACCATGCAAGCTTTGGAAGAAAATTTGTTGGCTCTGCCAAATAAAGCGCTGGGTAGTATAAGTTCCATTTAGCTTAACTGGAAACGAATTGGAAGTCTGCTCAATTCCAGCCTGAGAAGGCCAGACCGTAAAATTTCCAATCGGCACATCGGGGTTACCCCAATGTGCGAATTCGATATCAATTTCATTCGTTCCATCAGGGCCAATACCTTCAGTGGGATAGTTGAATAGCCCCAAGACAACGTTTGGGTCAAATTGGTCGATCGGACCAATGACTTGAAATTGATATCTTCCAAATCCCTGCGATTGAGTCATGGTCACTTCTGCGCTGTGCCATCCATCTTTAACATGCGTAAGTTTCAAATGTAAGTCTCCGCTCTCATCCACCCAAACGTTACTTCCATCCCATACGTTCGGACCGGGTCCGCTCAGGTTGCTGCCTTGATCGCGTACGAGCCATTCATATCCTGAAAAATGAATGGCTCGTACGCCTCTCTCTAGAGGTAGTTGAGTTTCAGTTGGAGGAAGGGATTTGGTTGCTGCAGCCTCCAAAGTATAACTTGGAGTAATCTGAGTTTGTTCAGGAAGAAGTGTTGAGGTACAAGCTGATAGGGTAATAAACAGAGCCAGAGTAAGAGATGTTCTTTTTGGAAGGGAAACTGATATAAATTTTTTCATACTCTTTTCTTCGTTGTTAATCTTTGGATAAATTAAAGTCCTCGAGTCACCTCGAGGACTTTAATTCTTGTGTAAGCAATCTTAATTTCATCTTCCTAAATTCTTTGAAGTGCCTGATAACTTTGAAATGCTAACAGGCCGAATAAAACTGCCATATATGTGCTGCGTAAGAAAACAAAGCCTGCTATTGCAACAGCTGCGCCTGCGATCACCGAGATCCAAAGTGAGGTACGTACGCCATTCCACGGGTCGGTTTGGATGAGGATGTAACGGGTGACTGTTCCGCCATCCAATGGATTGACGGGCATCAAGTTGATAAAACCCCAAAAGATGTTTACCCAAAGCAGACTAATAATCAATGAGCCTGCAATTTCCCAGCCTGACGGAAATATAACAAGAGGGAAGGGAATAAACCCAAACACATAGTTTGGGACAATTGTTCCACCAAGCGCGGAAGAGATTGCGAGGATTAGCCCAGCAAATAGGAATCCAGAAAAAGGCCCCGCCAGCGAGATGAAAATTTGCTGGTTTGCTGTAATTGCAATATTTGCATATCCGCCGCCCCATGAAATGGATTCGGGCACCGTGAGCCCGCCTGCAAAATGTAAAATGATCTGCGAACCTTGTCCATAACGGCGCATGGCGAACGCATGCCCCAACTCGTGGATGAGTATGGAAATAAAAATAGCAAACACCCAAGTTAACAAGCTGACAATGCTATTGGAAGAAGAACCAAATAGTATGGCAATCAGCCAAAAGAGTGGGTGGACGCGGACAGGAATCCCTGCGATGGAAAAGCGCAGGTCAAAACGAGTGGGTGGAGGAACTTGAAAGATTGACATATAAAACTTTCCTAAATGGAAACATAAAAATCGGAATGGAATAGGTAGAGTATACCCTCCATCTGTGGCGAGTGTTTATGCATCAATCTTTTAGTAAAAGACAAGAAGCGTAAAGATAAACGCGACTCCAAAGTATAGCGGCCAGAATAATGCTTTGGCCAGTATATTATCTCGTTCCTGTAATATTTTCAGCTTGATCCCAAGAGTCCGTGACAGCCCATTGATGGAAGAGGCAAGGATGGTTACATAAAGGAATATAAAGAAATATTCCAAGTAAACTGTTCCAGAGGCTGCCAACTCTCCACGCAAAGCGTTGTGGGAAATGGCATTGACTAGAAATAGTGCCGCTCCTACCGATAATACCTCCAATGGTTCTTCAACTCTGATCATTACAATTCTGAAAATTTGCACCAAAATAACAATAATGACGATGCAATATGCAATTAATGGAGATATAAGATTGCGAGTCCCGTAGATATTGAAAAGAAGAGCTGGGTACTCATTCTTTCGTACGTTGATCAGGCTGCCAAAATCTGCATTAAAGTTGTTATCCTTGAATATAAAGTAACTTTCTCTTACATTCCAACCAGGTACTATCATGCCTTCTGAAGCGAGCCCAGGTTTGGCTTCAGGGGACATATATTCATAGCTATCAATATCAGGAACCAGTATCATGTTCTTTGAGAGATTGGACGGTTCGATTTCCAGACGGGCTGTAATTTCATCCAGGGGATAACGACTTACATCAAAGTATTCCCTTAATTCCACTGTAATAAACCAGCCCACAACTCGTTTCCCATTTTGAATAAAACGATATGTTTCGCGCGCATTAGCGGCCGATACTTCATTTACAAAATGTGGAGGTTGTATTTCATTTTCATCCATCTCAATGGGGAATTTTTGCCAAACATAGCCGCTGAAAAGGGCAGTTCTGTTTGTGAGGGATAGACTTTCGACAATAAGACCAGTTGGAATGCGAGTAGGCATACCGCGAGTCTTTGCTACATCTGAATCTTCAAAGGGGGAGAGATAGTTTGAAATGTCTTGTTGGTTGACGAGCGCAGAGTTGGCTTCTGGTTCAGATGGATTTGTGTAAACTAAATACCATACCCAGGCAATGCCAAGTAGTGATAAAAACCCAAGACTGATCGAGAATCCCCATATACCCAAGTTGCTTCTTTTTTCTGGTTGAAAGATGAATGTACTCAAGCCAATGAGGAAAATTAGAACCCCTAAACTAATGTTGATCAGTGTGCGAGTCTTTTCATTCCCAGGTATGGATATAACATCTTGATTGACAACAACTGCAATATGCCAGTTTGACGAAGGCAGTTTTTTGAAGATCGTCCACGACTTCCTGCCATTCGCAGCGACCCGCTCTAATACGAATTTATCTTCATTTAGCAATCGTTCTTGAGCGGTTCTTAAAACAGGGTCGTCCATTTCTTCTGCAACTTGAAGAACAGTCTTTCCAATATATTTTCTTTTTGGATGGAATACGATTTTGCCGTTTTCATTCATCAAGACTGTGTATCCATCTTTTCCAAGAGGAATATACTGAAAGAATTGATGAAAAGTTGAGTTGATGGAGTGAGATGTGGCGATAACCCCATAAAACTTGGATTCCCCAGTAACTGGATCTTTACGATAGAAGGGAGTTGCATACACTATGATCCAGTCATCGGCCACTTTCCCGTAATAGTTGTACCATTGTCCTTGTCGTTCTTTGGCCGTATTTGTATACCAAATGGCAGAAGGTACACTGCTGTCTGTGTAATGATACACAGACTCTATCTGCGTAAAATCCCGCTCTCCATTCGCATGAAGATAATAATAAGGAGCATATTCTTCCTTGTCAGGTAGGATATTTGGAACGAATGCGATCACCACCCCATGAAGACTGGGTTGGTTGGAGATTGTATTTTGCATCAGAGAATGAAGATTTTCTTCATTCAGTGGCGCTGTTGCCAGAAACTTTGCCAGGTTCTCAGCGGCACGCTTCTGCCCATCCATTTCTTCATCAACATATTTTGCAACGTCATCTAATTGACCAAATGCATAATCCTTGCTCGCTTGTAGGTCAGCTTTCTCAAGTTTTAGATAGTTAAACGTCAACGTGCTAGAGAGTCCCGCCCCAATAAGAATACAAAATACCCCGATCCCACGAACAATATGCGAAAGTGTTACTCTTTTTCGCTTCATTAGTCCCTCCCGACAATATTGTTTTATTCACATATTTTGAAAATGTTATTTTGGTATTGGCAAAGTGTAGCCGCCATCTACTACAATGGTTTGCCCTACGATCATGGATGCAGCATGTGTACAAAGGAAAGCCACCACCTCCGCAACCTCCTCAGGTGTGATGAGGCGACCTGCAGGGACTTGTTCGATGAATTTTTGCAGAATGTTATCCTGATTGCCCATTGATGCGAAATGATTTAACGCCTCTGTCTCAACGACGCCTGGTGACACGGCGTTGACATTGATTCCCTTTGAGATCAACTCAACACCCAGATAGCGAGTCAGTGACTCTAAAGCAGCCTTGCTTGCCCCCACTACAACATAATCTGGCAGCACGCGGACGGAGCCTGCGCTCGATATGCTAACGATCTTTCCGCCGCCACGTTTTTCCATGAGCGGAGCAGCGCGTTGCGCAGAGAATAACAAAGCGCGGGCGTTGATGTTCATCGTCCAATCCCAGCCTTTGGGTTTTTGTTCCATCGCGGGGCGGTTGTACCCAGAAGCTGCGTTATGGATGAGAATATCGAGACCACCGAATTCCTTGTCTACTTCGTTAAATAGGCGGTTTAAGTCTTCGAGGTCGCCCACATCTGCTTTAACAAGCAATGGACGGCGGCCAAGTTTTTCAACTTCACGAGCGGTCTCTTCAGCAGGCGCACGATTTCGGAAGAAATTAATGACTACATCCGCCCCGTTTTGTGCAAAGTTCAAAGCAATTGCCTTGCCGATGCCCCGCCCTGAACCTGTGATGAGAGCAATTTTGTTGTTGAAAGTGGACATGGGATTCTTTTCCTGATTTTTGATGGGCAGTATACCAGAATGGGCTTTAGGAAAACCCTACCATAGGCAGGCTATCTTCAAAGGGGTTCTTGGTAAAATACTTTAGGCAAATTATGAAATCTCTTCTTAACGGAAAAATTTGGATTATTCTATTGGTGCTCGCCGCGTTGATTGGGCTGGTTGTCCTTGCGTCGGGATTGAATGGCATGAAGTTTGACCCACCCAATATGGTGCGGATCGATAATTTATTCAGGCTGTCAAATTCCAGCATTCCAGAAGATACAAATAAAAATCAATGGCTGCGATATGTGATCGTTGGTATGTTCATCATGTTGTTTCTGGTGATGTTGGGGCCGATCCGCCCGCAGACCAGCAAAAGCCTATTGATGCAGCTGGCGAGGCTGTTTGCTTTCATGGTCATCGCTATGGTTATCTTGAGCCGTTTCGCTCAGAACAACCCAATGTTTTCAGAAGAGGGACAAACTGAAACGGGCGCAGGTGGTTTGGGTGCGCAGCTTCCGTCACTCACGCAGCCAGCAGTGACTCCACAGTGGGAGTTTTGGATCACAGCCTTGGTCGCTGTGGTGCTTGGTGCCATAGCTATTTTCCTATTCAATCGCTATGTTGATAGGTTATTCCAACCGAAAACAGGACTGGAAGAGATCGCAGACATTGCGCGCTCGGCGTTGGATGACCTTTCCAAAAATAAAGAATCACGAAACGTCATTATCCGAAGTTATACACGTATGAATGCAGCGGTGAATCAGTATCGTGGCATTGCTCGTGATGCCGCCATGACCCCTGCTGAATTTGCAAGCCATCTTGAACAAAAGGGATTACCAGGTGAAGCCATTCATGGACTGACGCGAGTCTTCGAGAAAGTTCGCTATGGTGGGCAAAGCGTCAGCCCGGAAGAGATCAAGGAGGCTAAGAATTGTCTGACCAGCATTCTCAAAGCGTGCGAAGCAAAACAATAAAACCCTGGAAACCGCTTCTTTCTGCAGCATTATTAATTCTTGTTGCTGTTTTGTTATTTCCTGTGCGCCGTGAAGTAGCTGGCGCTGTGATGAGCTTGGCAACCTATCTTGTTTGGTCTGTAAATATTCTTGGAATGGTTATTCCACAGCAAATTTTGTGGGCGTTTTTATTGGTGCTGATTCTCTACATTGCAATTGGAAGTTTTTACGGAAAACGCTACAGGGAAGAATCAAGCGTGGAAGATGTAGTACCAATTATCGGCCCGGTAGAGGCGATGGCGGGATACATCGAAGAAAGACATCGCGGAGTCTATTTCAAATGGCAGATTGCACATCTACTTGGGAAAATCCAGCAGACGATTAAAGATACCGCTTCACACGGGACCTCAAATAGAATTCCCCAGCCGTCGAACAGAGTCCAAGCTTTTTTAGATGCGGGAGTGAATACTACTTATGTGGATTATGCACCTGATGGATTGACGATAAAAAATAGCTCCACTCCGCTTGATGTTGAGTTGGAGCAAGTGGTGAAATACCTTGAAGAACAAATGGAGATCAGACATGAGCAGTAAGGTCAACGAAGTTGCTGTGGCATCGCAGAAAGTGATGGATGAAGTAGAGCGCGCGGTAGTTGGTAAACGTAGCGTGCTGGAGATGATCATGTCTGCGGTGCTGGCGGGCGGACATGTGCTGCTGGAAGATTACCCCGGCCTCGGCAAGACGTTGATCGCGCGTTCATTCGCTGCTGTGCTTGGGCTTGATTTCAAACGTATTCAATTCACGCCAGACCTACTGCCCGGTGACATCACGGGCAGCTACGTGTTGGACCGTGTGCAAAATCGTTTTCAACTTCGGCAGGGACCGATCTTCTCAAATATTGTCCTTGCAGATGAAATCAACCGTGCTTCACCGAAGACGCAATCTGCTTTGCTTGAAGCCATGCAAGAGGGACAAGTGACTCTCGAAGGCGAGAGCATGGCGTTGCCTGAGCCGTTCCTTGTGATGGCGACTCAAAACCCGATTGAGTACGAAGGCACGTTCCCTCTGCCCGAAGCGCAGTTGGATCGTTTCATGCTTAAGCTGTCTATTGGGTATCCTGATGTTGCTGAGGAAAAAGAGATTCTGAATCGCCGTCATACCCGCAGGCAAGATGAAGTGGAATTGAAGCCTGTCACTTCTGCGGCAAAGTTGTTGAAGATGCGCGCATTGGTTGAGTCTGTGCATGTGGATTCTGACCTTGAAGAATACATTGCCCGCCTTGTGCATGAGACTCGCAATGACCGCCGCGTAGCTGTTGGGGCAAGTCCGCGTGCTTCGCTGGCTTTCCTGAAGATGGCGCGCGCCCATGCTGCCTTGAATGGACGCGATTACATTTTGCCCGATGATATCAAACGCTTTGCGAACCCGATTCTTTCGCATCGAATCATTCTCTTGCCTGAATATTGGGTGGCACGTGATATCACAGGTGAAGTGATTGCCGATGTGTTGAAGAAAGTTCCTGTGCCTGTGATAACTGGAGCGTAATGAGTCGTATCGCACTATTGGCAGCGTTAATTTATCTTATCATCCTCGCAGGCGTTGGCACGCTCAACGGGGCGATGGTGGCGTTGGCATTGCCATTAGTTTTGTATTTGCTCGCAGGTCTTTGGCGCGGGCCAGAAGAGTTGAATCTATCTGCCGAGCGAACCATTAGCGCGGAACGAGTCGCGCCCGGTGAGTTTGTCGTTGTCCAATTGACGGTTACCAATCACGGCGAGGCGTTGGAGCAGGTCTTGCTCCACGACCCACTGCCTGCTTTTCTCAGTGTCGTCGAAGGTGCATCAAGCCGCATTGTGGATCTCCCAGCCCACGGGAGTATTTCATGGACGTACACGCTGCAGGGAAAACGCGGCAGTCATTATTTTGAAAATATTCAGGCGATCGCCGAAGACCGTTTGGGATTAATGGTGAAGCACGCGGCTCTTCGCACACGAGGACAGTTGCTCATCCTCCCAGCCATTTCCCGCGTCCGACACATTGCCATCCAACCCCGCCAAACCCGCGTCTATTCTGGAGTGATCCCTGCTCATCAAGGCGGCACAGGGATCGAGTTCTTCGGCCTGCGGGAATATCAAGTTGGCGATTCGCCGCATCACATCAACTGGCGTGTATCCGCAAGACAGGATGACGTCATCTATTCAAACGAATTCGAACAAGAACGTGTCGCAGACGTTGGTATCGTGCTGGACGGCAGACGCAAGGTCAACGAATTTGGCGGCAGGCGTTCGATCTTTGAAGATTCCGTTCTCGCTTCGGTGGCTGTGGCTTCGTCTTTGCTTTCTGAAGGAAATCGAGTTGGTTTGTTTATCTACGGCAAGCGCAACAAATGGACATCCCCTGGCTATGGAAAATATCAACGCGAGCGCATCATGCAGGCCCTCGCGCTGGCAGAGACAGGTGAGACTCAGAATTTCAGTTCCTTGATCATTCCACGCAGATTATTTCCTCCAAACTCGCAGATCATTCTCATCAGCCCGTTGAGCGGGGGAGATGTCTCCCTGTTGACTCAATTGCGTGCGCGCGGCTATCAACTTTTGGTTATCAGCCCCGACCCTGTTTCCTTCGAAGCCCGCGGACTTGGCGACACTCCATCGGTGAAACTTGCCACACGCATTGCCAGACTTCAACGTGAAGTTCTGTTGCGGGAATTGCGTCATACAGGTGTCCAGGTTGTCAATTGGGATGTGGCTCGTCCGTTCGAGCAAGCCGTGCGCTCCGCCCTCAGCCGCCCTACCGCATTCTTGCATGCCATCCAGCGAGGAGTGGAAAAACGATGACCCGCAATCTTGTTTATGTTTCCATTGTTGGCAGCACCACCGCATTGACATATGGCCTTGCCGCCAATGACTTCGTCCCTGTTTCGATCACGGTTGCACTTCTTGGCATCGCATGGTTATTCCTCTTCATGCGCGGCTTGCATCGCTTCTCAGGCTTGGCGTTTTCCATTTTCATCATCATTTCCCTCGCTTCCCTCTGGGCTGATGTATCTCCCATACTTGCCTTGGCAGGCGTGATCTTCTCCCTGCTCGCATGGGACTTGACGAAATTCTCTCAACGCCTGCAAAACACAAATAGTCCGCAAGACGCGCGCAAAACGGAACGTGCTCATTTTGCACGCCTTGCTCTTGTCATCGGATTAAGTCTGGTGGGGTATTTTGCCGCAACCCGTCTTCACATCATATTGACGTTTGGCGCGGCGGCCTTGCTTGCTCTATTAGGAATTTGGGGAATTAGCGCATTGGTCTATCGCTTGAGAAGTCACGAATAGTTCTTTTACCACGGAGATCATGGAGACCACAGAGAAACTTTTTAAAATCTCCGTGACCTCAGTGTTCTCCGTGGTGATTCTCTTTTCTAACTCTCAATCAAAATAAATATTCAAATCCGAACAATCAAAACGATTCCCGCAATTGGGGCAGCTGACCTTGCAATTCTTCTCATGCATCTCACTGCCGCAGCGATCACAGATCCATTTCCTTTTTTCATTCCACACGATCTGCTTGAAAAGTGATTTGTTGAACCTGCCGATATTTTCGTTCCCCAGCTTTTCCAATTCTCGCATCACTACTTCTGCATCATCGCGAAATTTTTTCACCTGAATTCCCCTGCAAACATCGGGCCAATCTTTCAGCCATTTCAAACTTCTTCCATATACTTTCACCGCGCCCTCGTAATTGCCGCGTGTGATATGCAGATAGGCTACTGCAACTTGCAGAATCCCCTGATACAAATTGCGGATCTCACCCGTCTCATCCCGCCACGCTGTTTCCAATTCTTCATGTGCGTCGAAGAATTTCCCTTCATTAAATAACTTCAATCCCTCCATTGCTTTTTCATGTAAAACACCATTGCAATCATTGGAACTTTTCATTTCACTTCTCACTATCTTCTACACACAGACTACTGCTCACTAATTATTACTCACTTCCACTCACTATTTTCCACTTTCTCTTTCCGCGTGCAACTCCATCACCTCACGCACCCGCGCGCGCAAATTTCCCGTCAACATTTGGATCGTACCCATCGCCACTTCCACCCGATCAGACATCAATTCATAGAATGGTTCCTGATCGAGTCGAAACAACAAGGTATCCTCCGTTGCGCGGATGGTCGCACTACGCGGCTCGGTATCCAACAGCGCCAGCTCGCCAAAGACCGCGCGCTCGCCGAGCGTATTCAACACCCGATCGCCATCCATCACCGCCACCTTGCCATGCACAATGATGAACATGCTGCTGCCCTGTTCGCCCTTCTCCACAATATTCGTCCCCGCAGGCACATCCACCTCGCTGATGATCTCGCCCAACTCGGCCAGCGCATCATCGGGTGTCGACTTGAATAAATTCACCGACCTCAGAATCAAAACCTTTTCAACAGTTGAATGCATCTCAGCCTCCATCGACTTCGCGCAAATTTTCAGCCAGCCTTGCGCGCGTTCCGCAACTTCATGCAGCGAAACCTTTTCAGTGATCCCAATTTTCTTGCAGGCTTCTTTTCCGTGCAACTCTTCCGCAAGCGGCACCATAATTAATTTGATGTCGCGCGGCAGGATCGTATCCAGCGTTTCAATGGCGTACGGCAGCTTCGCTTCGTTGCGTTGGTTGATAATTCGCCTCGCATTCAAAATCGCTTTACGCTCATGGATGAACGACAATAAATAAAATAATCTTTCACGCGCAAGTTTTAGTTCAATGCGGATGGCCTGCGCCGCAAGACTCATCTCATCTTTTGATTCTATCTCCCGCAGCGCAGAAAACAACACCCGAACATCCGCCGCCTCTTTTTTGACTTGAGACTGAATCTCCCCGTTGACATTTTCTTCACTAAAGCCACATTCGCTCAACGCCGAGAGCACAGCTTCGCGCAAGTCATTCTCAGGGACGGAAATATACGGGGTCAGTAACTTGGTCACTGCCTCGCTACGGATGTTCCCACAAACTTTTGCCAGTTTGATTCTCGCCGCTTTTGGAAAATCCTTGTTCGCCAGTCCGCTTTCGATGAAGGCCAACGCGGACTCACCGCCTGCTTCTAATGCCTTCGCCGCCGCATCGCGTGTGTGTTGATGGGTGAGCGCGCCCAACACTTTCGGCCACAGATTTCCGCTTTTGATTTTCCCAACCGCCAGCAACGCCTCACGCCGGACGGATGTCTCTTCATCGTCCAGCAATTTCTCAATTACATCCTCATAACCAGATGCCCCGAATTTCTTGATCGCCTGCGCCGCCAATACCCGGTTTTGTGGAGACGTATGGCTTGCCAGTTTCTCCAGCTTTTCACGTGACATGGAAATGCCGCTTTCGCCGCCATATTTCAACAGTCCCACCAACGCACCAAAAGTATCCGCGGAGTTGTTGGAATTCAAATAGGGCAAAATCAAGTTGACATCTTCCGCTGTCAACGCCGAGAAAGCCTGCACCGCCGCTGTTCGGTTTGGCGATAGTTCCTCTTTTTGGATGTGTTCAGGAAGTTCTTCGCGTGCTTGGGCAGGTTTGAGTCTTTCGATCCGCTCCAGCACCGAAACGCGGACTTTCGACGAAGCATGCCCCAGCAGCGGAATTAACTCACTTTTTAGCTTGGGATGATTTAGCTCTTCGAGCAAGTCCAACGAGTAAATGACCGTCCCTTCGTGCTGGCTTTTCAGGCTTTTGATCAAAACTTGTGTGTTGATCTCTTCCACGTTAATGAGTTCTTCGCGCTTGAAGCGCCGCTTGTGGATGGCTTCCACAAGTTGTTTGGGGTACGCGTTTGCAAGCACAATGCTCAACACAAGCCAACCAACCGCAAGGATGATGTACACAAAAGATAACTGCACCGAATCGAATTTCAAAACATTGGAAAGCAAAGTCAGCAGCAAACCTGCGATTCCGATTGCTGCAGGTTGGATGATGCCTTCGCCAATGGCTCGCGCTTTCGGACGCAAGGCGTCTGAGATGGGTTGATATAAAATAGACGAAGCGGACTGGTCGAGGGTGAAACCGAGTCCCTCGTTATTAAATTTCCCTGCTATAGCAAACCAGAACAGGCCCAAAGTCCAGGAAGAGGCGAAGATGCCGATGGAGGCGAATCCGCTCATAGAGAGGATCAAGGCGATGGGCGTGGTCAATAATCCAGCCCATAATCCATACTTGCTGATAATGCGGCCTGTTAGAAAAGTATCCGTGATAAAGCCAAGCAAACCCACCATGCTAAAAAATCCGCCGATGAAGCCTGCGCTTTCGGCGGTGTTTGGATATTGGATGGAGGTCATGTTGTAGAAGATGGCGTCCATGACGAAGTATGCCACGCGCCAGATCGCGGCGATGCCGAAGACCATCAGAATGTAGCGGTTTCGGAACAATGCGCTCGTGGGCGGCTGCACTTGCGGAGCGGAGTCCGTGAATTGCGCTTTCGGCTTTTTCACGCCGCGTAGAATAATGCCTTGAATGATGAGCGCGATAAAAAGACAAACTGCGACAACGAGATAAAGATTTTCCGTGCCGAGCAGCTTTGCAAGAGTCCCTGTGAATGGGCCAGCGACAACATAGGAAAGCCACGAGCCTGCATTGAGTAAACCGAAAAGACGTTTACCCTGCCGCACATCGAAGATGTCAGAGGCGAGAGTCCAGAAAGCGAGGACAGCGAGATTGATGAGGGTTTGAGTCCAGATGGGGAGAAGTAGCGCCAGCCATTTGGATGGCGCAAATGCGAGACCTGCGCGCAAGACAAGTGTGACGATCGAAATGAATAAAACGGTTAGCCACAGCCACCTGGCGAGTGTGACGCGTTCGGATATTTTTAGAAAGACAGCCGTAATGGATGAGACAACGATTGCAATGCCGATGTAGGTAAATGGGATCGCGGATGCGTCCCAGTATTCCAAAAACAACGGCATGGAGATGGTTTGCGCGAAGAGCATGGCCGCGCCCATAAAAAAATATTGCGCCAGCATGAGATACACATTGCGGCGTTCATCAGGACGGACGTTGAGGATGGTATCAATTCGCGAAAGCATAATTTAGACTGTTTTGGTAGTATATCATGTGGGTTGGGAAGCTATAGCCTTTATCACAAAGGCTTTGATACATGCATTTTTTATCTACAGTTTCAGAATGGTAAAATCTCTCCATGTCATTATTACTTTCTCTGGCATATCATCGGTTGCAAAAAACGCTCCCTCAGTGTGACATAGCGCTCTGGAGTTTCTCTTGTCTTTAATCGCGCTTGTATTTAGCATCATTATCAGTACAGGTTCACTTGCTTGGGAATACACAAGCGTAGGGCTTTATAATTTTGCGCGTTGGATAATTATTTTCGGTGCGTTCTGGTTGTTTGCCTATTGGCAGCGTTGGAAGTGGGTTTCAGCGCTTGGTTTGTTCTTATCCATGTTGTTCGCGATCGTTGGACTATGGCTGCGCTTTCCGATTGGTTGGTTGTTTAGCAGCGCGATCTTTGCATTGGTCGCATGGGATATGACCGAACTGCGAACCAAGTTGCATTTTCTAGGGCCACGTGATGACACTAAAGGAATTGAGCTGCGCCATGTTGCTCGCGTGAGTCTGCTTGCATTAGGCGGTTTGGTTGTTGCATCTTTTTTTATGCTATGGTGGCGACAGTGGAATGTAGAATGGGAATATTTTTTGTTAAGTGTAATTTTGTTGGGGCTGACGCAGATCATCGCATGGGTTAGAAAATAAGCTACGCATTTAACCATTCTTCTGCTTCACGCGGATGCTTGAAATGAATTAATTTCAAATGCTTATGTTCGGGGAGATTAAGCAGGGCAGGGATTTCACGCTTGCGACGCCAATAGGTTTTAAACAACCAATTGAATAGTGAATCTTGCGACCAAAGTTTGAGATGAACCCAAAACGTTTCGCGATTGCCATTCCATAATTCCTCTTGTGTCACTGCGCGGCGGACGGTACGTGTGAGTAGTCGCCAGAAGATGATATGAAAGGGATAATCCAGCCAGATGATGACTTGGGCTTTGGGCCAGATCAGGTCACGTACGATGCGATAATTCCCCGCCACTACCCAGCCTGATGAATCTACGTTCTTTCCGCGCTGTGAGTTGGTCGCTGTTTCTACACGCTTTCGGAATACTTCCACATCAGCGTTGTGCCAATGTGGCTCCCAATATAATGCGTCCAACTCAATAAAGTCCAAGTTGAATTTATGCGCGATCTGCTCTGCGAGTGTGGACTTGCCAGAACTGGTCGTGCCAACGACGACAATGTGTTGATATGGAAAAACCGTTGTGTGGGCTAGTGGAACCAATCGAATTCTCCGATTGGTCAGGCGCGCTTTTTGACGCCATTCAAATAAATATTGACGATCTCATTGATCGTTTTGGGTGCAAGCGGCGAATCTCCTGTGTGAGCGGGATAAAAATATGGATATAACATTCCCAGCAATGCCCAGGTGGATACTTCGGCGTCAAAGGCTTGAAATTCCCCGTTCGTAATCCCAGCTTTGAAGATGGCTATCAGCTTCCCAATGAATTTATCCTGATAGATTTTTCCGAACATCTTGCGTGATGATGCGCTAAGCTGCGCCATTTCCTGGCTTCCCAAGCGAGTGACAGCACGTTGCTCGGCGGGCTGTTTCAAAATATATTCCACAAATAAGCGGATATGGTCACTGCTTGAAACTGGTTTTGCTGTGATTTCATCAAGCGCAGCTTCGATCTCATTCAAATAGCTGTTCAGAATAGCGAGGAACAATTCTTCCTTATCTTTGAAGTGATAATACAGAGCAGCCTTCGAGACTCCAACAGCCTCTGATATCTGGCGCATGGCAAGCCCATGATATCCCTGCTGAATGAACAGGCTTTTTGCCGTAACCAGAATTTGCTCGCGTAAACCAATTTCAGATGTCGTCATAAGCGAATTGTAACCTCTCTGACCTTATCTTTCCAAAGGGTCAGAGAGGTTATTTATTGTTTAGTGAGCTGCTGAGACTGGCTCAGCATTCTTGATCATGTTCAATTCTTGCTGACGGTTCTTCAATCCTAATGTCAGGATAACCATGATGCCAGCGATGATGCCGATCACCATGTAGGCGGTACCATACCCTTGTACACCACCACCAAGGGACGCAGCTACTGCACCGATTAATGCGCTGCTTGTTAATTGACCAATGCTGGTGAAGAGTGTGATTAACCCTTGCGCGGAGGTACGGTCAGCGGCGGATGCTTCGTTGAGCATAATGTAACGCATGGGTGCTCCAAGCAAGGATGCGAGTCCTAACCCGATGACTGCAGCAGAGGCAATGAAACCCCAGAGCATGGAAACCAAATTACTATTGCTTAGCATGAGCATGCCAACGGCGAGCAAAAATGTGCCAGCAAACACCATGACCTTCGAACCGAATTTATCCAACAGGCGGCCGACGAGTGGTGAACCAACTGCCATTGCAAGTACAACTGGCATTAATAGATAGCTGGCATTGTGTTCATTGATGATTGTGGGCATGGCCGCTACAGCAAGTGCAGGGATGAAGACCATGCCTGATTCGCCCAACCCAGCTCCAGCAGAGAGCATACTGGCAATTACGGTCTGGCGGCTTTTGAATAGATTCAAATTCAAGATGGGGTCTGCCGCCTTCCTTTCAATAGCAGGGAAGACGAACAGCAGAACAATGCCGATGACGAGGAAAGGCCAAACATTAAGTGTAGCAAGGCTGCTGAAGAAATTCTGAGTATCAATTTGGTTGAGCCCATACGCGAGGGACGCTAACATGATGCCCAAAACGAACATTCCTGTCCAATCAAATGGGCGGTTGGTAGATGGGTGAGTGACGGGAAGCAGTTGCCAGCCCATGATAATAACGACCAACGCGATTGGTAAATTGATGATGAATAGCCATTGCCAGCTTGTGATCGAAAGAATAATTCCACCCAGAATGGGTCCAACGAGAAAAGCTAACCCAAATACTGCGCCGATCAATCCCAATGCGCCGCCTCGTTTCTCAGGCGGAAAGGTATCGCCAATGACGGCACTGGCAACGGGGAAAATGCCGCCTGCGCCAAATCCTTGCAGCGCACGACCTGCCAGTAGTACAACGAACAGGTTTGAGGGGGAAAGAGCGACGATCAATGACCCAAGTGCAAACAGCGCTACATCCAGCACATAGATCGAACGGCGACCAAACGTATCCGACAGTTTTGCCATTAGTGGAGTGCTAATCAAATTGAAGAGCACATAAATAGTAAATGTCCATGCTAGAATGCGGTCGCCAACGCCAAAGAATTTTTGAATAGAAGGCAATGCTGGGGCAACAATCGCGATATCCAACGCGCCCATCAAAACACCAAGAAAAAGAACTAATAGTACCTTGTTACGAGTTTTATCTTCCATGAGTAATCTCCTTTTATCGAACTTACTTACCGCTCGGTAAGTTTATATTATCCTGTTTGTGCCGTCAAGTTTTTATGTGTTAGAAATCTATAGGAGAATATTGATTCGGCTTTTGTGTTACGATTCGTTTGTAGCTTTGTTTTAAATCCCATTTTTGTTCTTCAAGAGGTTTCCATGTTTGATCTCCCCGATGATGAAATTCTTTCACTTTCCAAGGAGCATGTCTTTTGGACATGGTCTGCTCAAGCCAAAGTGAACCCTATAGCTATTAAGCGCGCTAAAGGTGTGTACTTTTGGGATGTGGACGATAAAAAATATCTGGACTTCAATTCCATGACAATGTGCGTGAATATTGGTCATGGGGATGAGCGCGTGATCAAAGCCATGCAGGAGCAAGCTGCAGAATTGCCTTATGCTGCACCAGGTATGGCTACGAAGATCCGCGCGATTGCCAGTAAGACTGTGGCGGAGGTGACACCCAAGGGCGCACTGAGCAAGATACTTTTTACTCTTGGTGGGGCAGATGCGAACGAGAACGCCATCAAACTGGCTCGTGGATATACAAAACGTCACAAGGTATTGTCACGTTATCGTTCATATCACGGTGCATCGGCTGGTGCCATGGCTGTGACAGGTGATCCGCGCCGTGTGGGTTGGGAGCCAAACTTGATGACGGGCGTTGTCCATTTCCTTGACCCGTATCGTTACCGTTCTACGTTTCACCGCATGAATCCTGATATTTTGGAAGAAGAATTTGCGCGAGATTATCTCAATCATCTGGAAGAGATTATTTTGTACGAAGGACCTGAAACCATCGCCGCCATCTTAATGGAGTCTGTTACGGGGACGAACGGCATCATCATCCCGCCGCAGGGATATATGCAAGGTGTGCGTGCTTTGTGTGACAAATATGGCATTGTAATGATCTGCGATGAAGTGATGAGCGGATTTGGCCGCACGGGCAAAATGTTTGCTATTGAGAATTGGGATGTTGTTCCAGATATGATCACAATGGCAAAAGGACTCACATCCGCGTATGCGCCTTTGGGGGCGGTGGCGATGAAACCAGAGATCGCTGCGGCGTTTGATGAGCATGCTTTTGAAAGCGGACTGACATACACTTCGCATCCTATTTCATTGGCAGCGGCTGTGGCAAACATCAATGCTATGAGGGAAGATAAAATTGTCGAGCACGCGGCAGCTATGGGTGGAGTCTTGAGGCGCATGTTGACGGATCTCGGTGAGGCACATCCATCTGTTGGAGAAGTCCGCAATATTGGCTTGTTCGGTATCCTTGAATTGGTCAAAGATAGAAAAACAAAAGAACCAATGGCGCCGTGGAACGGTTCATCGCCTGAGATGAGTGCTTTGAAAAAATATTGCACAGATCACGGCTTGTTTTTGTATACTCACTGGCACACCGTGTTGATTATCCCGCCGTTGATTATTACCGAAGAACAATTGAAGGAAGGTATGGATATTTTGGATAAGGCGCTGGAGATCACGGATAAGGTTGCGAATAAATAACAGTACTGGACTTTTTGTTTTAGACAAGTACAATTGAATAAACCATTTATCAAAGGAGAGTGTGAAATGGAATCGAACCAACCTCAGTTTTCGTCGTCGCCTACACCTGCATCCAGTGGAAATGAAAAAATAATGGCTATTGCCTCGCTGGTCTTGGGTGTCATTAATTTGTGCGCGTGGTTTTTTCCGATTTGTGGTATTCCGCTTGCTATCGTTGGTATTGTTCTCGGGTTTTTGGGTATGAAAGACCCAACTCAGAAAACATTGGCGATTGTTGGCATAGCTCTTTCAGTAATTGGTTTGCTTGCTGGTTGTGTGAATGCTGCGGCTGGCGCATATATGGCCATAAGCGGCAATGGCTTTCAGTTTCCTCAATAGAATGTGATATGAATTTAAAGGAGAATGTGATATGGAACAAATGCCCTCGAATGAACCTGTAATGGACACCAAACCTGGTTTTGCGGGTTGGTTTCAGATTTGGATAAAGGCCGTTACCAAGCCGAATGAACAGACTTATATTGAACTCACCGACGGCCCCGAAGCAACCTCACGAACTGCTTTTATTTGGATATTTATCGCAGGGACTTTTTCGGGAGCCATGCAAGCGATTTTGCGCGCCATTTATGTAGCAGTTGGTAGTACACCTCGGTTGCCGATCCCTGGTTTGGAGAAATATCTTCAAAACTTGCCCAACGGCGGACAAGGCTCTATTGGCTCGGCGCTTCTAACGATTTGCTGCGCTCCAGTTGTTGGTGTGCTCACCGTGCTTTTATTCGCGCTCATTACAGCCATTGTGCAATGGATAGCAAAGATGTTTGGCGGAACGGGTACTTTTGACAAACTGGCGTATGTGTTTGCTGCGATTTCTGTCCCTTTTGCGCTTGTGTTTGGCGTGCTTACTTTGCTTACTGCAATTCCTTATGTAGGCGCTTGTTTTTCCATCATTTCCTTTGCGTTGGTAATTTATAACGTTGTCCTTAGGGTAATGGCTGTTAAGGGTGTTAATCATTTTGGCTGGGGACCAGCGCTTGGCGCAGTGTTTATTCCTGCCTTGGTAATTGGTCTTTTCTGCTGTTGTCTTGCAGCAGGCGCCGCTGCATTATTGGGACCTGTAATCCGACAGAACTTTAACGATTTCCAACAATTTGCTCCATAGCACAATTTGTTAAATAAAAAGAGCCTCCCAATTTTGGGAGGCTCTTTTTATTTGTTAGCGTTTGCAGGATCTGGTGTGCGGTGCTTACCTGCCAGCAATGGCATATCAGCCATGTAATATGCAAATTCATAGGCAGAATCACCGCCGCCTTCGCCAGGGATTGGTTCAATTAGCTCGTTGCTATTTGCGTCCAGGCCGAAGAGGACTTGATCTGAGAGTGCCCGCATTTCTAATACAATTGGTTCCATATCCTTGCCAAAGGGCATCTTCTGTAATTGAAGGGCTTTTTCAAGCAATTGCTCTGACCAAACGCGCATGTTTTCTGTACTTGCGATCACTTTCTCACTGTTGGTCTGGATGTTGTCTGTCGCATCCACAGCTTCTGCAGCATATTTTGCATGGTTGATCGCGTTTGGAATGTAGCCGTTTTGATTGTCTGGGCCATTCGCGAGCAAGCCATAGCCATCACCAGGGTCGTCTATTTTTCCGTCTGCATTCCAATCACGGTGTTGGGCTGTATTTGCGCTGCCTACTAATTGATTGATGATCTCTTCAGTTTTTAAGCGTACGAGTTGTTCATTGTTGCTATCGAAGGCCTGCTTCAAGGCAATAACGGAATTATCAACTTCATCTGCTGAATACCATAAACCTTGTATTAATGCTTCTTTGTTGGGTGCTTCATCAAAAGATACCAATAAATGCCGCACGTGTACCAATGCCTGAGGTGGGAATACGGAAGATGCGACAACTTCGCCTGTCGGTTTATCGGGGTGCGGATTGCTATCCGCTTCGATCGTCACTTCAAGCTGGTCAAACAACGCCAGAACATTTCCCTGATCTGGATGATTGTAGGATATTTTGCCTTCACCATTTTTTATGGCGATAGAGCCTATATTTCGTCCGCTCTCGCCGTTGTTTCCAATGTACCAAACTTCAAAATGGCTGCCTTTTTTGGGCTCTGGCAGCCCCGAAATGGTAACCTCTAATTGATCCATAACTGAATTGAAGTCTGTAATGGATGCATATCCGACAGGCTGGTTATTGTCAACTGGATGAAATAAAAACGGCCGAAGTATAAAGAACCCAATGACAATAACAGCAAAGATCCCAACTCCGAGCCAGATGGGTTGAAGTCCTTTTTTTGTTTTGGTTTCAGGTTTGGTTGTTTCGGGTATGGCTTCTGAATTCAGTGTAGCAGCAGAAATGGCTTGGCCGTTGAGGACGGCAGTAAATTCATCTGCCAAGTCTTTGGCTGAATCGTAGCGAAGGGCTGGGTCTTTGGATAAAGCCCGGTTGATAACAGACTGCAAATTTTTAGAGATTCCCTGAATGGGTGGGGGAGGCTCATTCAGGTGTTTCATGAGAATGCCAAAGGATGACTCTGCGTCAAACGGAACACTGCCTGCCAGCATTTCGTAAAGCAACACGCCGAGAGAATAAATATCAGTCTTTCGATCTACTCGGTCACCGCGAGCCTGTTCGGGACTCATATAAGCGGGCGTCCCGGAGACAGTCCCTGTTGAGGTTTGGATAGATGTATCTAGTAGGCGAACCAGCCCAAAGTCGGTGAGAACCGGTTCCACATCTTCTGGTAAAGGTTCATCTTCGTTTACATATCCAGAAGCCGAACGCAACAATACGTTGGCGGGCTTGATATCTCTATGGATTATATTTTGGCTGTGGGCATAATCAATGGCAGAAGCAAGCGCAGAAAGGATATGGGAGACCATATCCATGGAAAGCTTTTCTTCTTTTTTGTGCAGAGCCTTGAGATAACCGCCGAGGGAAGTGCCTTCCACCAGTTCCATAACGAGGCAAGGCTGGCCTTCCACAAGGTCATAATCATACATTTGAATAATGTTAGGATGGCGTAGGCTGGCTACTACACGGGCTTCGCGTTCGAAGCGCATTCGTGTTTCAGGGTCCCCATCCACATGGTCACGCATGATCTTTACTGCCACCTTGCGTTGAAGGGTGGTATGTTCGCCGAAATAGACTTCAGCCATACCACCGCGCGCAATCATCTCCCCAATTTGTACTTTGTTGAGTGTTTTACCTGTCCATAATGGCATTTGAAGATTATACCCGATAGTATAATTCAACGAATTTAAAGGAGATTTCAATGCCTATTGTGCTTGAGAATGTTTTACATGGATATTTACAGTCGGGTGATTTAAAGGTGTCAGCTGCCGAATCGTGTACGGGCGGTTTGGTTTCGCATCGTATTACCAACGTTTCAGGCTCGTCTGCTTATTTTCCTGGCGGCGTGGTTGCTTATTCGTATGAAGCCAAAGCTAGTTTACTTGGAGTTTCGTGGGATACGTTGAACACACATGGCGCTGTCAGTGAAGAGACGGTGTTGGAGATGGCACGTGGTGCGCGAAAAATATTTGAAGCCGATATTGCCGTTTCTATCAGCGGCATTGCGGGGCCAGGCGGCGGCACTCCTGAAAAGCCTGTTGGCACAACCTGGCTTGGGCTTTCCACATCCAAAGGAGAGTGGGCGCGTCATTTCCTTTGGGATGGCGACCGCGAGGAAAATAAACATTATTCATCTGAAGCCGCTTTGCAGTTCATCATTGATTATTTGGAAGGAAAATTAAATTGAAAACCGTTGTGCTCATTTCTGCAATCGCTGAATGGAAAGCCGTAAAAGAAATATTCCCACAGCTTGAAGTTGAAAATTCTGCTTATGGTGAATCTGCAAAATTGAATATAGCTGGTTATGATTTGAAGCTATATCACAGCGGATGGGGAAAGATCGCTTCGGCTGGCATGATGCAATACGTTGTTGACCATGACCAGCCTGATATTGTTATCAATCTTGGCACTTGCGGCGGCTTCGAAGGTTTGGTGAATCAAGGTGATGTAATCCTCGTGGAGCGGACTTTTATCTACGATATCGTTGAATTAATGGGTGACCTCAACATCGTTGAGTATTACGCCTCAACCCTCGACTTGAGCTGGTTGCACAAACCGTATCCACATCCCGTACGCCCAGGCATGATCGCCTCTGCAGATAGTGATTTGCCGCCGAATAAGATCGCCTCTCTCAAAGCATATGGCGCCATCGTAGGGGATTGGGAATCTGGTGCGCTGGCATGGGTGGCGGCAAAGAACAAACAGAAATTATTGATCCTGCGCGGCGTTTCAGACTTGGTCAGTGAAGAAGTTGGCGAAGCCTATGATAACCTTGCTCTCTTTGAAGAGCGTACCAAAGAAGTGATGCGCAAACTCTTTGGCCAATTGCCTGAGTGGTTAAAAGTAAGTGACTGTCACCTCTAAGGTGACTGTCACTTTTTATATTCCGTTCTGTTCCGTGGACAAAATTATTCAGCAGGATTTAGTACCCGTCCGATAAACAATATCTGTCCATTCACGGTATCGCGAATTACGAAGATGAACGGGCGGTCTATTTGTAAATTTACATCGTACATTCTTGCAGTTGCGGCTTCCATGATGACAGCCGTTGCGGCGGCGGCTTCGGTGCCTTCTTCATCCACAGCTACAAAAGCCTTGTGGATAACATCTCCGATGAACAGATCTTTCTTGCCCGTCATGCCTGAGAAATCTGCTAAATCTGCATCAAAAGCGTTACTCATTCCCAACCCTTTAAGTGCATCAGACAGGCTAAAGTCTTTGGTAAATTCAAATTTCGGCAAACCAAGCATCACAAAGGAAGGTTGCATTCCATTGATGGTTTCATCCAATATTCCCTGATCGAGGGACTCCTCAAATGCCTCGAAATTCCCCGCGTCAGGGACGATGATATCCATTGCAGCGGTATTCCCAGCATAAGCGAGTTCAACAGCCTGATAGCCATTTCCCTGCATGTAGGGAAGGTCTGAAAAGCCATTGCGCATTACTTTGGCGGTTACTTGTGTACCATCAAGCAAGTTGAATGGCACATCACTCGTTGAATCTGCTTTGAATTGGGTCAACCAATCTGCTTTGAAATAGATGGCGTTGACCAGAACCATGCGCGTGTCTGTTGAGATTGAATTCTCTGGCAGCAGATCTTTGATCTTCTTTTTAGTCTGATCACTGACCCAATTGTTGATAGTGACTCGTTCTTGATTTGGATTGTTCTTGAAATCCGCAAGCCCAATTCCTGCGCCGTAATTAACAGCGATCGTATCTAAAAACTCAGGCAGGAAAGAGAACGTCTTTTCGGCCCAAACGGCGTTGGCAATGTTCAATTGCATTGGCTCCTGGTCTTTATCTAAATTGACGGGCTTTTTCTCTAATTCCAGATCAAGGGCGTTGAACGATGAATGCAATTCATTTTGAGGCGCAAAGTGAAGGACTTGCGCCATCTGTGCTTCGGTGTCACCGCGCGCTCCAGCATATGTCATTGCCAGGGCGAGGGACATGCTATACGGAGATAGGATCAAATTCCCGTTTTCGGAGCGAAGCGTGTTGTACATCTCTAATGCGAAGGCATTATTTCCATCTACTAGATTTTTGATGTTGCCACTGCCAGCAGATGGATTCCTTTCACGGCTTTTATTCGATTGTGCCATGCTGATAGATGTGGCGGGCCGGCACGCGGCGAGGATCATGCTCAGCATAATTGCAATTGAAAATAATTTAAAGGTGATGGTTTTCATTTTTTCTCCTGCGAATAAAGACGTAACAAATTGATTTAAGTTCCCAAACCCATTTCCATCGAAATATCATCCATGCTTTCACGATAACTTGAGATTTCATAAAACCCAAGTTGCGTGTAAAAACGAACTGCGCGATCTTGCTTTTGGCTGGTTTGCAAACGCACTTTTTCATAGCCTTGTGTGCGTGCAAAATCCAGAAGCTGCAAAACAACCCGATAACCGATTTTTTGCCCGTGATATTCTTCGAGCAGCCAGAGGCGCTTCAACTCAGCGATATTTTCTTCGAGCTTTTTGATCGCCCCTGTTCCAACGAGTTTTTCATCATCCATTACAACAAGAAACAGTCCGCGATTTTCAAAATATTCCTTCTGAAAGTTGTCTACATCAAGTAGTTCTTTTTCTTCTTCTAAAACGTCGTAAAAATACTGCGCAGTTTTATCGGGCACAAAGATTCGCTGGGCGACTGCTGAAATGATATATTTTGCCTCTTCAGTTTGATGTGCTTGAATGGGGAGGATGTTTATCATGTCAACATTTTACTATTTTCGTTGAGCGTTATAATTCTTTTTCTGTCACCCATACTTCCTATGATCAATGAACCTCAACAAAGCCTCACTCAAAAACTAAATTTCCGTTACGTTCAAATTGATGCGATCGGCGTGAGTATTTCAAATGTTGCTGCACCTTTCCTGCCTGTGTTTCTCACCCGCCTTGGCGCAAGTAATTTTCAGGTTGGCTTGCTTACTTCCATGCCAGGCATTACGGGATTTATTCTTGCCATTATCGTTGGGCGTTTTTTACAGACGCGAACAAATATTGTGCCTTGGTATAGCCTTTCACGCTTGCTTGTCATTTCTTGTTACGCGCTGACAGGCTTGCTTACTTTTTTTCTTTCAAAAGAATACACAGTTATTGCAACACTTGCGATCTGGGCATTTGCAACCCTTCCACAAACTGCGTTGTCTGTAGCCTTCTCTGTCGTGATGAACGCGATTGCAGGTCCCGAAGGCCGTTACACTTTACTAAGTCGTCGCTGGGCTATTTTCGGTTTGACAGGCGTAGTGATGACCTTTCTCGTCACTCGCACCATTGACCTGATCGAATTCCCACACAATTATGAGCTGATGTTTTTCGGGTTATCCATTGGCGGGTTGATCAGTTATTATTTTTCAAATCGGATTAAACTTCCCGATCAAACTCCGCCTATATTTGCCACATCCTCATCGGCATTTGATTCCGCCCGTAATTATTTCTCCTTAATTCGCAGCCAGCCTGCCTTCATGTCTTTTTCTGTTAAGAAGTTCGTATATTATTCTGCTATCACATTGAGCACGCCCATCATGCCGTTGTTCTTTGTGCGTGAAGTAAAGGCAACCGATTCGCAGATCGGCACTATCACCATGGCGATGACCATTGTTATGCTGGTGGGCTATTTCATTTGGCCGTGGTCTTCCCGTAAATATGGAGGACGTTTTGTTTTGCTCGCCACAACTTTTGGCATGATCTTTTACCCTGCATTAACAGCAGCGACACCACGTGTGCCTCTCATTATTTTATATGCAGGTATTGCGGGCTTGTTTCAAGCAGGGCTCGACCTCGTCTTCTTCGACGAATTGATGAAAACTGTCCCGCCTGAATATGGTGCTACTTTCGTCTCACTTGCACAATCTTTGCAATATCTGTCTGCTATTGTTGCACCTTTAGTGGGGGCATGGCTTGCAGACTCAATTGGGCTTGGCGGCGCGTTATGGGTAAGTGCTGGTTTACGGTTGTTGGGATTTGTTTTGTTCTTGCGAAAAGACGTTCGAGTGTGATTTTTCCGAAACTTTATTTTCCAGTGGGCGGCATTTGATCTTCTCCTGCTAAGATCAACATATCTGCCATGTAATATACATGCTGATAAGCTGTATTTGCCCCACCTTCACCAGGGATTGGGTCAATGGATTCGTTCCCATCTATATCCAATCCATTTTGAATTTGATTGGCAAGCGTTACCGCAGTGCGGACATCTGCTTCGATGTTTGCGCCATCAGGAGCTTGTAATATCCGCTTGGTTGTATCTCGTAATTCGATCGCCCATTCTTCGATGTTGTGGATGGATATTTCAACATGTCCATCATGCATGCGAATGTTTGGCGTGGAATCTTCTGCTTCGGCAGAATAACTTGAATGGTGATGCACCCCGCCGATGTATCCCGTCTGCTCTCCATTTACGAGCAGACCGTAACCATCGCCAGGGTCGTTGATCTCGCCATTGCTGTCCCAATCTACGTAGGAAGAATCTTGATTTCCAACAATGAGATTGATAATGGCTTCTGCATTACTGCGGACATCCTTTTGATTCCCTGCTTCATAGGCTGCAAGCATGGCTTCAGCGCTTTGATTAATAAGTGATGTGTTGTTCTTCAAGCCATCGATCATCCCGATCTGGTTGGGAGTCTCTTCTGTGGAGACGATTAAATGTCTGATATGGGTGATGGCTTCTCTGGAAATGCCCGAAGAGTAAGCAACCTGTCCCGATGGATTTGGGTTGTTATCTGGGTTGGGTTCCACAGTAATTTCCATGTGATCATAATCAGCAAGTAAATTGCGGCTTTGCGGGTCAACGAAGGTTAGGTTGTAAGCTCCGTTTTCATCTTTTGTGAGGATGCCAATACTGCGGCTTTGCTCTCCGCTGTTTTCGATCAGCCAAACTTCATATTGAGTGTTTTCAGGTGGATTATCAAGATTCGCATTGACAGTGATCTGGTCTGCAATGGCTGTGCCATCTTGGAAGCGCAGTACGCCTAGGGAGGCGTCTCCTGTGGTGGGAATACCTCCTGGGTTATTTGAGGTTCCTACAACTTCTGTTGCCATTGCCATGGGGTCGTTA
This sequence comes from Anaerolineales bacterium, assembly GCA_046328875.1. Taxonomy (GTDB): domain Bacteria; phylum Chloroflexota; class Anaerolineae; order Anaerolineales; family Villigracilaceae; genus Villigracilis. The sequence continues at coordinate 959,693 of JAXLVS010000001.1, forward strand.
TTTGCTTGCGTTGTTTGTAGCTGCGGGAAAAAAGTATATATCGAAAACCCAAGCACACTTATGCCAGCGATGGAAATGCAGGCACATGCAAAAATCCCTACGCCGATCCAGATCGGATTCAGCGTGGATTTCTTTTTCTTCGTAACAGTAGCAGGCCGAGGCACGCGGGTTGGAGCCGAATGGATTGTTTCCGATTCGAGATGCAAACCGATAGCTTTGAAATATTCCACCACAAGCTCGTGACCACTGTTGTAGCGGTCTTCGGGAAATTTCGTTAGGGCTTTGTCAATGACATCTTGTAATTCAGAGGGAATACCGTCTATGGGTGGCGGGGCTTCATTGATGTGCTTGAAGATGATTGTGATGGCAGTATCGCCTTCAAAGGGAACTTGCCCTGCAATCAGTTCATACAAAATAATACCAAGTGAATAAATGTCGGTGCGGTGATCTACTTTAGTGCCGCGCGCCTGTTCAGGGGACATGTACGAAGGCGTACCACTGACAAACCCCGAGGCAGTTTGTTTTCCAGAGTTAACGATGCGAGCCAGACCAAAATCGGTGATAACTGGTTCGACATGTTTGGTGATCATGGAGTTTTCGGTGAAATCTCCAGTTTTGTTATGGAGAAGAATGTTTGCTGGTTTGATGTCGCGGTGGATGACGCCATGCGCGTGAGCATAGTCTAACCCTGCCACGAGGGATTTTAGCAATTGCCCGATCTGCTCTAGTGAAAGTTTTATTCCATTGTTATGAAGTGATTGAAGATAGTTGGAAAGTGTTGGACCCTTTAGATATTCCATCACAATGTAAGGATGGCTCTCATACGTGTCAAAGTCAAAAACTTGTACAATGTTAGGATGGCGCAACCCAGCCACGGCTTTTGCTTCGCGCTGAAAGCGATCCAAAAGCTCAGGGTCAGACTCTATAAAGCTATGCAAAACTTTTATGGCGACTTGACGATCAAGTGACAGGTGAGTACCAAGATAGACCTCAGCCATTCCCCCGCGTGCAAGGTATTTATCGACTCGGACCTTTCCGATGGTTTGACCGATCCATTCAGGCATGTAAAGATTATACAACCAAATTTAGACTTAAATAGTCCACAATTTTCTGAAATGAAACGGTTATTTAATAAACTATCCCATCGGGGGAATTCCCCGATGGGACTAAAAGTAATGGGTGTTATTTTTTAGCCGCGGCGAGCGCATCTTTTATTTGCTGCAAATGTGCAGTGAGATGAAAATCTGGCTGCAAAAGTATGGATGCAAAACGATGGTAACTGCCTTTGTTGGCTACAAAATCTTCAGGCAGGAAGGAGACATATGCCAGGACTTCGTCTACTGCTTTTCGGAGCGCATCAAGCATCAGCTTAATAGTGGGATGAGCTTTTACAGTCGCTTGCACTTGCGCGTGGATGTTTGTCCCAAAGCCATCGGTCACGGGCTCATATCCATCAATAAGGCCAGTGAGGAAAATCAAGTTGAAGCGTTCGCCAGAGATCAAGTGCGCGACGGTTTCCAACGCGCTCCATTCGTTTGGCTCTGGGCGGGCCATGGCTTGAGCATCGGTATATCCTTCAAAGGTTTTTTCCAGCTCCGCCAGCGCAGGCTCAAACAGTTGACGCGCTTGCTTTTCTAGCTCAGCAGGGTTAAACGGAACAACAGGCATGGGACGTTTGCTCAACTGCATAGTGACAGTTTTCTTTTCAGGTCCGCGATAAAAGGCCACTTCAATGTTATCACCGCCTTTTTTACCAGCGATTGCATTTGGCAACGTATTGAAATCTTTTGTGATCGGATGTCCATTCATTTCTACGATCAGGTCATCTTTTTGCAGACCACATTTCTGTGCGCCCATGCCATCAAGCACAGCATCCAACCGCATTCCATCACGGACAGGGATGTTAAGAGCAACCGACTGTTCATCAGTAAAATCACCAGGCACAATCCCTAACATAGGACGATTGGCAATGCGCAGGTCTACGCCTGTTTCAAGAATGGATTTTAGATTTTCTAGACTCTCAACCCAATTTTGACGGAAGCTCTCCGCCGCCTCTTTCCATAAGCTGTCATCTGGTACCTCGTGCTCCATGCAGACTTCTACGCTGCTGCCTTTTTCTGTGAAGGTCACAGTTACTTCAGTGGGGGCAGGGTCAATATTCGAAAACCAGCGGAATTTGACGCACTTGTTCTCTTCCACTTCGAGATAATGGCCGCTGGAATAAAAATCCCCACGCCACCACATATACATGCGCCCCCGTGGATGTGGTTCCACAGTGGCAACGTCGCACAACCATTCGCGCAGCGAGGTGGCGTTCGTGAACGCGCGATAGGCAAATTTCAAAGGTGCTTGGACGGTAATTTCAGCAGTCACGGTAGTCATTTAGAAGGCTCCTTGTGAGTTGAAGATATCTTATTTATAAAGGACGCTTCAAGAAATTACATCCTCCTTAGGTATGGGAATCGGGAATTAAATAAAAATGTCCGCAAACCAATAGGCTTGCGGACATTTGCAAGTTCATTTTATTGCCGTGTTACATTCCACGTCATGTTAACTGCTTCAGTAGTAACGTTAACCAATTGCAGAGTTGCATTTTCTCTCTTTTGCCCAAAATTGGACAGGCGATTGGCAATGGTCTGATTCCAGTTATCTACGCGGTTTTGTTCGATGGCGATGCCGTCAATTTGAGCGTTTGTGATTGACGCGACCAACTGTCCATTGTTGACAGATAGGTCAAGGCGGAAGGAGAGTGTGTCTGTTTTGCTGGCATCATTCAGACGTTGGTGATCTGCTGAAACTGTCACGTATCCCTGTTGCAGCGAGACGGTCACATTGGTGATAAGCGGGTCTGCGATTGAGCTGCTGATCACTTCCTGCAATTCTTGCTGGGAAATCGTACTCTCAACGGTAAAAGTGCCATCACCATTTCGCGAAATGCTGGACTTGCAAGCGCTGGTTAATGCCGCTACGATAACCAACAAAATAGAAGTTGTTCTTAATACCTTGTTCATGAAATCCTCCGATTTAATTTTTTGTTATTATATAGTTGCCTTGTGTTAGCATTGTGGCCGCGATGTTAACTCTGTGTAAAACTTTTATTCATAACTGTGGAAAACTTGATTAACCTATTAGAATCAATTTAACACTTTTAGAATTAAATGGAGAACAAAATGAAATTCCCAAAGCTGCTTTTTCTGTCTATTCTTTTCCTTGCATCATGCGCTGCGCCTGCAACTGAAGTCCCCACTTCCACACCTACATTTACGCCGTTGCCATCTACCAATACTCCTGAAATTGGCGGTACCCCTACACTCACAGTAACACCAGATGCTTCCAAAGGAACGGTTGAAGGTCATTTTGTTTGGTCTCTTTCAGGGGCCACTACTTCTGAACCTATCAATGGTGTAACCGTACAATTGGACCGTCACAATGGCGAATACTTAAAATATAAAGTGAAAACAGAATCAGATGGGCATTTTGTTTTTGCCAATGTGGAGCCTGGCGAATATGGCTTCGGCGTTTATATGAATTTACAGTTGAGCGAAAGGCAATGCGATACCCCTACATACGTCTATGGCCAGGACTTGGGGTGGCAGCATTATGCAAGCTGGCTCAAGATTGACGTGTTTTACGATGTGCTTTTCTCAAGCACTGATATCACGGTCAAACCTGGTGACGTGGAGGTTTTGGATTTCACACTAAAATGTCAGTAGAATCGCTAACTAGAATATTGCATATAAATTCATCTTTTCGGGTTAGGTTTCTTATGCAGCATGACCTTTCAGTTTTCATTTCTACCGTATAATTTGGCTCCATTTGGCTCCAAAAAAATCAATACTGCGCTTCAATGGCTAGAATGACTGCGGACTTTAGTGTTTGTTCAAAATACACCAATTTTCTATAGATTGATGGGCGGATAGCCTTGGCATATAAACAATTGCTTGGTAAGAAGAAAATAGATTTGTACTTAAATTCTTGAGGTATTAATGGATTTTACAACGTTGTTATTTTTATTTGCTTTTTTGCCATCTTTTATTTTTTTATGGCTGGTTGTAAAAGCCGAATATCGACTCGTATTGATATTTATTTTAAATTTTGGCTTTATATTGATTGGGCAATCTACATCGTTGCTGCCGTTGGTGTTAATTGCTGTTATAGGGTATGGGATAGGACGTACTTTAGATTCCATGAATGCACAGGGGAAAAATACCTCGCTTTTAATGTGGATTGGAATTTGTTTGGCTGTCCTCCTTTTGATCGGGCAGAAAATACTTGTCGGTTATGACTTAAACGGAAACCCAGGCAAATCATCCAGCCTTTTGGATATTTTCCCACTTCTTGGCATGTCATATATTACATTTCAAATAATTTCTTATATTGTAGATGTCTCTCGTGGAATTATTTCCTCTGAACATAATGTTTTTAAGTTTATTTCGTATGTATTATTTTTTCCAAAGATAGTTTCTGGCCCTATTATGCGATATAAACCATTTGAGTTGCAGTTTTCAAATTTATCTCCGACTTGGGATAAAACTGCTATGGGGCTTAGAAGGGTATTAATAGGAGTAGTTAAGCGCTTGTTGCTTGCTAATCAATTAGGAGTTGTGGCTGATGCTGTTTTTAATCTTCAAACCCCAAATATTGGACCTCTTTTTGCATGGTTGGCATTAATTGCCTATACATTTCAAATCTATTTTGATTTTTCAGGATATACAGATATTGCCCTAGGTCTTGGTGGAATTATTGGTATTACTTTGCCTGAAAACTTTAATTATCCATATACAGCACAAAGCATAAGTGACTTTTGGAGGAGGTGGCATATTACCTTGTCTAGTTGGTTCCGCGAATATGTGTTTTACCCACTTGAACGCCGAAGGACTATATTTAACGGTCAAAAAACTAACTTGTTTATTGTATTTCTTTTGACTGGTTTATGGCATGGACTTACATTGAACTACCTCATGTGGGGGGGAATACACGGTCTGGCAATTGTTTCAGAGAGTGCGAGCAGTTGGCAGAAATCTATATGGCGCCCATTAAGACATATCACTACTTTTTTGGTAATTATGTTTGGATGGGTTTTCTTCCGATCTCCGACTCTAGAATTTGCTTTTGCCTTTATTGGTCGTTTATTCGGCAATGAAAAAGGTATTTCTTTGCAGGCGTTTAGCCAAACAACACCGTTACCTTTTATTGAACCTTCTTTTCTGGTTTTATTAGCGATTGCCGCTTTATTTTCCATGCCAATCGTAAACGTTTGGACGAAAATACGCCAGCACTTCGAGAACATTAATCAAATGTACTTAATTCCTTTTCAAGTATTTGAGGATGCCATTGTCGTTGTGTTGTTTTTGTTGTCTGTGGGCTCTCAGCTTAGCGGATCGTTCCATCCAAGTATTTATGCAACCTTTTAGTGTTTTTTAAAAATGATGTATTATATTTTTTATCTAGGTTTTGTTTGTTGTGGAGAGGCTTATTATGCACCGCGATCATAAATATCTGGTGTGGAGCGAAAGATACAATGTGTTTTTTGTTGCTTCGTTGTTGGTTGCGCTATTGTCCATAATGGCTGTAAGCATGTCCCATGGATATAAAAGTTTTGAGGACAACTTCTTATATAAATACTTTTTTATAGAAAATTACAATCGACTAAAGCTCAAAGTAGGTGATCGAGTCTTTCCCCTTGTATTAGTAGGAAATGACGGCTGGATGGATTATACAAATGGGAATAATTTAGATGATTTTCAGAATTCAATTAGTTTTTCACCTGAAAAGCTGAAGGAAATAGGTGATTCTATAGCAAGTTGCCATCAATATGCTCATGCTGAGGGTTTTACTTTTTTGTTAGTGGTGGCTCCTAATAAGGCGAGTATATATCCAGATAAACTACCTGGGCAAATTCAACAACTTTCTGATGTGTCGCGGCTTGATCAAATTAATGCTTATTTACGCGCAAATGGAATTCCAGAGGTTTTGGATCTAAAGCCCGCTTTACTTGAAGCTCGTAAACAAAGAGAAATTTATTACAAAACAGATACTCATTGGAACGGCTATGGCGCTTATGTGGCGTACCGTGAAATTATTAATAATCTTTCATTAAATCACCCCAGCTTATCCCCATACCCGGAAAAGTTTTTTCATATTCATGAAGAACGAACAAAAAAGCCCTTGGATTTGGCTGCCACAATACAGGCAAATTTCATTTTAGAGCAACGTGTAGTCCCTGCTCAACGAAACGACAAGTATGTACATGCCCTAGATTTCCCTGACAGGAAATATGGAATTTCTTGGATACCAAATAGCGATCTTCCTACTTTGTTGATGTTTCATGACTCTTTTGGAGATTCTCTGTATCATTTTCTTCTTTACAACTTTAGCGAGGCATATTATCACTACTTGGACGCTGCACCTCTTTTCTTGGATCGAAACTCCATAAACCAGTTTGATACTGACATTGTTATTGTTGAGATTGTCGAGCGAGATATTCAAAATATTCCAGCTGACTTGCAAGGCTGTATATTAAAATAGTTTTTCCCTTTGTTGGATTTCTATAGCTAATCAATTTGCATGATATTAAGGATGGGGGATTCTGCCGTATAATCGGCAAGTTAATAAATTCCACAAATAGAGGTATTACAAAGATATGGATAGCACTTCAGCAAGTAAACCCACGGGGTTGGAACAGAAATGGAAAGTTCTGATCTCCGTGATGTTTGGCGTTTTCATGGTCATTCTCGACTCGACTATTGTGAATATTGCATTCCCAACATTACGACGTGAATTTGGCGCAACCTTATCAGATGCGCAGTGGGTTATCAGTATTTATGTTCTAGCGTTAGGTGTGACCACACCCGTCTCTGGGTATCTGGCAGACCGTTTTGGGATCAAGCGAGTTTATCTTTTGGGGATCGGTATTTTTGCCCTTGGTTCTTTGTTGTGCGGATTCTCTCCATCCCTTGGATTATTGATTGTTGCCCGCGCCTTACAGGGATTTGGCGGCGGTATTGCCTTGCCGCTTGGCCCTGCCCAACTGTATCGCGCATTCCCTCCTAAAGAGCAGGGTACTGCTCTCGGTATTTTTGGGCTCGCGTTGGTTACTGCCCCAGCTCTCGGCCCGATCCTTGGTGGTTGGCTGGTGGATCTTGATATCTGGCGCGTCATCTTCTTTGTCAACGTGCCGATCGGTATTCTTGGCGTTTTCCTTGGTTCTCGCTTCTTGATCGATTACCGCCTCGATAGACGTCCATTATTCGACCCGCTTGGTTTGGTCACTGCTGTGGTAGGTTTTGGTTCAGTGTTGTATGCCGCCACCATCGCCGAAACCAGCGGTTGGACAGGTTCCACTACATTGTTCTGGTTTGGGCTTGGCCTGGCTACTCTTGCATTGCATGTTTTCATTGAGTTGAAAGTTGCCAAAGAGCCGATGATGAACTTGCGGCTTTTTACAAACCCCACATTCCTGAATGCAAGTATAGTTGGATATATTGCAACTGTAGCCCTGTTTGGTGCTGAATTTTTGATGCCAGTCTATTTGCAAGCCTTTCGCGGTCGCACCGCGCTGGACACTGGTTTCATTTTACTGGCAGTAGCAGCCACTTCCGGGCTTGCTACTCCACTCGCGGGGCGCCTCTTTGACAAGATCGGCCCTCGCGCTATTATGTTTACTGGTTTTGTGCTCTTATGTATCAATACATGGCAGCTTTCCAAAATTCAAGGCTCAACACCCATAAACTACATTGTCTTGCTATTAGCCCTGCGTGGACTTGCCGTTGGGCTAACTCTCCAAACTTCTTATGTGACGGCGCTCAGCAGCATCCCGCTCAATGTGCTTCCACGTGGCTCATCACTTTTGAATAGTACTCGTTCTGTGGTTCAAGCGGTGTCTGTAGCGGCATTGGCAACCTTGCTTGTTGGTTCCCTGTCTGCAGAAGTAAGAGCCCAGCAAGATAAGATGCAAGAGACGCTGGTCACCAACTCCACTCCTTTTGGAGTATGTGAAACGCCAGGTGTTGCCGCAGAGGATAACCTGCCTCCAGGTGCGAAGGATGCTTTGGCCTCTTTGCCATCACAAGCGGCAGGCGCAGCCAAGACCAGGATAATAGCTGGGTTGCAGACAGCCTGTGACCAATCCATGCAGGGATTTGAAGCAGCGTATCGTGTAACCTTTTTTGCATCCATCGCTGCATTGGTTATGGCGGCCTTTCTACCTGGTTGGCCTGGCAAATGGGAAGGACGCGGCTCCACGCAAACACCTGTCGCTGGCGGACATTAGAAGATATAAATTTTCAGAAATTGATATAAAAAAGAACTCGGATGTCATTGTGACATCCGAGTTCTTTTTTACTTTCCTAGCCTCGCCCGCTCTTCCACGGACACAATCTCTTCCAACTTCTTGAACAGCGGGCCAGGTTGATTCAGCTTTGCGCCTGGTTTCAATTCGCTGGGTTTCCATTGCAAGCCTTCAACAGGTTTGTATCTCAATACAGTATGTTCGCCAAGAGAGTCTTTGACCGTTTCGATGTACTGCTCACCGAAGAGGGGAGTCTCATAGCCAAAGAAGCCGTGCAGTTTGCTGCTGGTGAAAGGAATGAATGGTGCAAACATCACCTTGAGCGAGTCAATGGCTTTGAGCGCGGTGTAAACTGTTTTGGCGGCTGCATCCTTATCCACTTTGATGGCTGACCACGGCGCATTGACATCGAGATATTGATTGACCACAGTGGCGAGTTTCATTGCCTCGCCCAATGCGGAACGCAGGCGCACGGCATCGAGTTCAGTGCCTACAGTGTTGAATCCGCTTTCGATAGTGGCAAGCAGTTCAAGGTCCGCGGGGCGAAGCGTGGATAGATCTACATCGGGCACGTGACCATCCCAATTTTTATAACAAAACGCCAGCACGCGATTCGCGAGGTTTCCCCAAGTGGCTACCAACTCGTTGTTGTTACGCGCCACGAACTCGGCCCAATCCCAATCGCTGTCTTTGCTTTCAGGCATGTTGACGGTCAGGTAATAGCGCAGGGCATCAGGGTCGAAGCGGGTCAGCGCATCGCGTCCCCAAACCGCCCAATTGCGCGAGCCGCTGATCTTTTTGCCTTCGAGATTCATGAATTGATTGGCGGGCACGTCATAAGGCAAGATGAGCGGGATTTCCTCACCCGCAAAAATTTCCATGAACGCGCTGCCCACGCCCATTAACTCGGCGGGCCAGAGCGAAGTGTGGAAGAAGATGTTATCTTTGCCGATGAAGTGGTATTGCTTCGCTTTGGGATTCGTCCACCAATCGCGCCATGCATCATTCTGACCCGACACCTGCGCCCACTCAATGGGAGCGGAGAGATACCCGATAACTGCTTCAAACCACACGTAGAGTTTTTTTGTTTCCCAGCCGACTTCGCTTGCTGGGAGGGGGATACCCCAATCGAGGTCACGTGTGATGGCACGCGGCTTGAGCCCTTCGGCTTCGATCTTCCTCAACGATTCACCGAGGACGGTATCGCGCATATATTCGGCGCGTTCCTTGAGGTATTTAATGACATCTGGTTCAAGCTTTGAAAGGTCGATGAAATAGTGTTCAGTGTCGCGCAACTCAGGGGAAGAAGTATCACCTTCCACTTTTGATTTCGGGTTGACCAGTTTTGCGGGGTCGAGGACATTTCCGCAGGTATCGCATTGATCAGAGCGTGCGCCTTCGGTGCCGCAGATGTAGCAAGTCCCTTCAATGTAGCGGTCAGGCAGGAAGCGGTTCAGCCCAGGCGAGAACCATTGTGGCTCGGTCTTCTTGAACAGGAATCCGTTTTTCTGTAACGCTAAAAAGATGCTTTGCGAGACCTTGAAATGATTTTCGCTGTGCGTGGTGGTGTACAGGTCGTATGAAATACCGATCTGCTTGAACAGTTCAATGAAGCCTTCGTGATAGAACTTGTACACTTCTTCCACGGGTTTGCCGAGTTTGTCCGCGCTCATGGTGACGGGAGTGCCGTGCGAGTCAGTACCTGTGATCATCAGAACCTTGTCACCCTTAAGGCGGTGATAGCGTGCGGAAATATCTCCAGGCAGGTGTGAACCTGTCAGGTTTCCGACGTGAATTTCAGCATTGGCATACGGCCAGGCGACTGCGATTAAGATAGTTTCATTCATAATTTCTCCTTCGGAGAGCTTTCAGCCATCAGCATTCAGCTTCGGCATGGATTTTGGATCTACGCTGACAGCTGAATGCTGAAAGCTGTAATTGTGTACTAAAAAAAGAAAAGGCTGTCCGCGAAATGGACAGCCCGTTTTCATTCAGGTATGTAAACCTAACGTGCTTTCCACTTGGCGCAAGGGGACATTTCCATTCGCGATGAGCGCATGGCCATGGTCATTGGCACCATTGGAAAAGCAGGTTTGAAGTTCATGAGCGGTATTTTAGGCTGTGAGGGAGGGTTTGTCAATAGGTTTTGTCTTATTCAGATACATCAAACCCAACGTTATACCAAGCACGAGCACGGTCGTTCCTAAACTCCATAGGTCCTTATCCGTTAGAGCTTGTTGGAGAAGTGCAAAAATTGAAAACACGTCCAACAGGATCAAAAAAATAATGGCATAAAGATAGCTCTTCGTTCTTTCCACCAACGTGCCAATAATCCATACAATTGGGATGATGTAAGGGATTTGGTCATACGCCCAAAGATAGATCGTGCTCACAAAGCCGATTGGGATAATGACATTAAACGCCTCCCACACTGACCATTTGGCCTGATTCTTCCAAAGGAAGTATCCAGCCAACCCAAGCAGGATCAAGCTCAACGCGCCGCCTAGAAGCGTCCAGCAGGGGGATGCTCCACTGCAGGCGAGGTATGCAAAAGCCCACACGTTCGAATGGACTCCCTGAGTCCGATCCATGACAGCCTCACTTGCACCTCGAAATTTGATCAACCACAACGGGTCTTGGATCATGCCTATAATGAGCAATGAGATTCCGCCAATCGCTACGCCGTAGATGGCTTTCCAATCACGCCGTGCAAGGAACCAAATGCCGGCAAGCAAAAGGATAGTTACTCCTTGCGGAGGTTTGAGGATCGTCAATGAAAGGACGACCCCCGCAAGCAGGGATTTATCCCTTTCAAGCAATAGGATGGCGCCAACAATTGACAATATGGCTAAAGCACCCACAGAGCCTGTGTGTAAAGCGAGATATTGCGGCCCAAAGAAAAACATAGCTGCAAAAACAGGGACTAACAATCGTCTTGATGCAGATTCTTGCCAATGATTTAAAAGCAAAAAGATCGTTGCTGCAATAATAATGAGTGTAATCACTTGCCAAGTCACATACGCGGCTGGCAGAGAGAGCAAGCCTAATGGAATGAAGATAATTGCGAGCGGCAGTGGATAGGGAAAGATGCGATTAGGCTGCCATTTAATTCCATAAGTTTCATGCCCCGCGAGATATTGAGTTTCATCATATGGGTTTTCACCTTGCAGCACCATGCGCCCCGCCAGCCAGAAAAAAGTGAAGTTTGAACTTTGGAAATCAAAGGTGTTGATGCTGATCCATGCGCGAAAACTGATCATGCTGCCAATTAAAAAGAGAGTCAGTACGGTACCAAGTGTTTTTTGAATAGGTTTTTGCATAGGCTTTTGACCGTTAAATTATCAGCCGCCTGTTCTTGAAGCAGGCGGCTAAATACTTATTGAAGCAAGTCTTTGAGTTTTGCAAAGGGCGAATCGGATTGTTCAGGTCTGTGACCACAATCCTTCTCGTTCAGGTTCTGCCCACATTCGGGACAAAGTCCCTTGCAGTTGGGTTTGCAGATCGGGCCGATGGGAACTTCAAGCAAGGCATATTCGCGCAGCATCTCAGTGATATCAAGATGCGCATCATCAGGAATGAGCAGGCCTTCTTCGGTTTCAGAGCGAGTGTCGAAGGCGTACATTTCTGTGAATGACCAGTCTAGTTCATGTTCAAAGTCTTGAAGACAACGCACACAGTTGAGGGTGGTTTCAGCGGAGAAGTCACCTTGCAGGATCAATCCTTGCGGTGTCTTGCCAACATTGGCAATGCCTTCAAAGTTACGCAGTTCAAGGTCTTCAAGTTTGAGTTTCTCGAACTCAAAAGCAAAGTCATGGTTGTAGCCGATCTCCTCATGAATGATGAAACCGACGTTAAAGCGAAAGGGTTTTTTAGGGCTGGGCATGGGAGGAAATGATGATTTAGAAAGATGAATGATGAGGAGGGTGGCTCAGAAACTACAACCTATCGAGCTACCCAACTACAAAACTAAACTTTCCTATCTACAATATATTTGGCTAAGTTTTCCAGCGCGTCACGTTCGGCGCATGGTTCCATGGATTCAAGACGGGCAAGGGCGCGTTCCACATGCTGCTCAGCTTCGAGCATAGCTTTCTTGGACGCGTCACTTGCGCGGATATTGTCCACGAGGCGGGTCATGTTGTCATTGTTGGTCCAGCCGCCGTTGGGCAGGGATACGACGTCCACATCATCGGGGTTGGCCTCAGCGTAGTAAATAGCTGGCAGGGTCACCAGACCATTCAACAGGTCCGACCCGAGCGGCTTGCCAACGGCGCTTTGATCGCCAGTGAAGTCGAGAATATCATCCACGATCTGGAAGGCCACACCGATCTGGTATCCAAAATCGCGCATGGCTTCAATGGACGCTTCGTTTGCAGGGCTGACCATCGAGGCGGCGCGTGAGGTCATCTCGAAAAGGGAAGCAGTCTTCGCGTAAATACGTTTGTAGTAATTATCGCGATTGATCATTCCGCGTGAGGTGAACATTTGAGTCAGTTCGCCATTGACGATGGTTGCCAACGTTTCGGAGAACAATTTCATCAAAGGCAAATTATCTGTTTCTGCAGCAAGGATGGCTGCGCGAGCAAACAGAAAATCACCTGTCAATACAGTGGCGGGCGGTGACCAACGTGCATTCAACGTGGCCATGCCACGGCGAAGCAGTGAGCCGTCGATTAGGTCATCGTGTACCAGTGTGGCGGTGTGCAGCAATTCCACAGCCGCGCCGAGGGTGACGAGTTTTTCAAGGGGCGCACCCAGCATATTTCCGATGAGCAGGCCGAGGGTGGGGCGGATGCGCTTGCCTCCAGCCGCTAGCAAATGCTCAAGGGCAGCGCGCAAGTCAGGATGGGCTTCATCCGCTTGGGACCGCATTCGTTCTTCAACGAGTTTGATTTCTTCTGTTACAGGTGATAGGAAAGTTACCGCGTTCAAATCAGTCTCCCCATGCAAAGAGCCGCGCCGCGTTGGCGGTTGTAATGGCGGCGATCTCCGCAGGGCTTTTGGAATGGATTTCTGCTATTTTATCAGCAATATGATGAACAAAGGCAGGTTCGTTCCTTTTGCCACGAACTGGCACAGGAGCGAGAAATGGTGAGTCGGTTTCGATGAGAATTTTGTCAAGTGGAAAGTGTCTGGTAATTTCGCGTTTTTCATCCGCATTTTTATAGGTCACGGGGCCTGTGATTCCGAGGTAAAAATTGAGCGCTAGCGCCTTTTGAGCGGTTTCAAGATTTCCATTGAAGGAATGTAATACACCAGGTTGTTCCGCGAGCGTACCTTGCAAGCCGCTTTTCCATTCTTCCAGAATTTTCAGCAAGTCAACAGAAGCATCGCCGACCCATGCATCGTTCTCTTCCCGCATGTGAATAATGACTGGCTTGTTGATTTCCTTCGCAAACGCCAATTGCTGTTTCAAAACGTCCCTTTGAAACGCGCGCTTGTCGCTTTCCTTCACCCAGTAATAGTCAATGCCGATCTCGCCGACCGCAACTACCTTTGGATGGCTGGCAAGTTCCTTCACTTGCTGAAACGTGCTTTCGGAAAATTCCTCCAGATCAGTTGGATGGTACCCAACCGCCGCATACACGCTGGAATTTGACTCTGCCAACTGCACCGCCTCTTTACTGGACTTGTGGTGGAGGCCAGGCACGAGCAGCCGAATCAACCCTGAATCATTTGCACGGCGGATCACATCCACGCGGTCAAGGTCAAATTTGTTGTAATCGAGGTGACAATGAGTGTCGGTGAGTTGCATAGTGTTGAGATTATATCAGCCCCGTCAAATGGACCTTTCCGATGGTACCATTGCCTGAATTGACGAGCGTATTTTTCACTTGTATAGTAAGTAAAAAGAATATCGAGGTTGATATGCATAAGAAACTCATTATCTTTTGTGCGTTTGCTTTGCTCATTATGTCTGCTTTTCCGCCTAAAATAGTTTATGCAGATGTAGCTCCTCCTGAAATGCCACCAGGTACAAATTTGCTTCCAGGAAATGAAGCTACACAAGTCCGCATGGTAGCAGAGACGGTTACATTGGATATTTCCAAAGACCCTGCTGACTCTCAAGAATCAATTGCCAAAACTGAAGCTGTGTTCACCATGCGAAATCTTGGAACTGTAGAAGAGAATATGCAGGTTCGTTTTCCTTTATCTTTTTTCAATGGCAGTTCAGATGGACGTGGTAATTTCCCAGAGATCCCTTCTGTAGCAGTGAAGGTGGATGGGAGATCTATCCAAACAAAACGTGAAAACCTACCTTTTTATAATAGCGAATTTTCTTCTTACCAACGGGAAGAACTACCCTGGGCGGTGTTCGATGTCAGTTTTCCGCCAGATCAGGATATCATTATTGAAGTGGCTTACACAGTCAATGGGTATGGCTATTATCCAAACCAAGAATTCAAGTATATTTTGGAAACAGGCGCAGGCTGGAAAGGAACGATTGGCAGTGCTGACATCATCGTCAAGATGCCGTATGAAGCGAGTGCTAAAAATATCTGGGTAAGCAGTGAAAGCAAGTATGGCCAAATGAGCGGAAATGAAATTCGTTTACATTTCGATGAGATGGAGCCAACTTCGGAGAATAATATTCATATTGTTGTTACTGCGCCAGCGTTATGGGAAACTGTTTTAAGGGAAATAGACAACGTCACAAAGAACCCGAATGACGGAGAATCCTGGGGTAGGCTGGGAAAAGCGTATAAAGAAGTTATCAAAATGCCAAAGGGATATTTGGGCGAAGGCTCCGCTAGCCGCGAGATGTTCGAATTAAGCAAAGAAGCTTACGAAAAATGTCTTTCACTTTTACCAAATGATCCCCTCTGGCATTATGGGTATGCAGACCTATTGTGGCCGCATTTCTATTTTGAATTGTACAGAACCCAGCCAGATGTTAATGGGATTTTGCCAACGGTTTTGAAAGAGCTTCAAATAGTTCTTGCTCTCGACCCAAATAATCAGCAGGCGAAAGACCTGTTGACTGAAATCAGTTACGCCATGCCCGATGTGGTTCGCATAGAAGGGGATACCTTTGTATTCTTAGGTTTGACCGCTACACCGATTCCTCCCACGCCTTTTTCTGTGGTGGAAACCCCAACCATTGTCCCTACTGTAACATCTCCACCTCCAACGTATGCAATGGGGGTAAATACTCCTGAGCCTGTTTCTGCACCAAATCCATTATGTGGAAGCGCATTTTTGTTGCCAGCGCTATTTGGGGGCATTATTGTTTTTACCAAACGTGGGTCAAGCTTTTAGCTTGACGAACAAAAAAGGTGACAGTCGCTTTTGAAGTGACTGTCACCTTTTACTTATAACTTATTACTCGCTTACTTAATCCCCGCCACCTTCAAACCATCTTCCAAAATTGCTTTGACCTTGTCCTTATGACGGGTTTCGCAATACACGCGCAAGATAGGTTCTGTGCCAGAGAAACGAATTAACATCCAGCCGCCGTCTTCGAGTTTATATTGGAAACCATCCACCGTGATAAGGTCAACCACCTTTAGTCCGCCGAGAGTCTTGGGATTGTTATCGCGGATGATCTGCTTGCGGGTTTCGTGATCGCCGCTAAATGGACTATCCACACGGTCATAATAATATTCACCGCCAACTTTGGCGAAGAGGTCTTTGAGTAATTCAGTGGGCTTCTTGCTAGTCTTTACCATGAAATCAAGCATATACAAGCCAGCTAAAATTCCATCACGTTCAGGGACATTACCGCGGAAAGCATAGCCGCCCGATTCCTCACCACCAATGAGCGCATTGGTCTCAGTCATCTTCGGGGCAACATATTTGAATCCCACGCCCGTCTCGTGAACGGGAACCCCGTACAGCTCACCGAGCTTATTCAACATACCCGTTGTGGAGAGGGTTTTTACAATATCCCCGCGTTCGCCGCGGATTTCAAGCAGATAGTATGCCAACAAGGCATACACGCGGAGCTGATTGATAAATTCGCCGTTCTCATCGCCGATGCCGCAGCGATCTGCATCACCGTCAGTGATGAGCAGCACATCGGCTTTGTTATCTATTGTAGCTTTTAAACCTACGTCAATGTTCGGTTGAATTGGTTCAGGACGTTTCATCTCAGGGAAAGATGGATTGCGGCGGTTATGGATTTCGATTACTTTAGTTTTGCCGCCCGCAAGTAGACGTGGGAACCAGCCCATACCGTTGCCCCACATGGTATCTACCATAACGGTCAAACCAGCATCTTTGATAGGTTGTAGGTCGATCAGTCCATCACGAGTTAAGTGTTCAATATAAGGAGTGGCCGCATCAAATTTAACGATCTCACCAGCGGCAACAGCTTCTTTATATTCTTTACGATTCACACCACTGACATCGTCAGGGATACCTGATTCAATTTTCTTCAAGCCTTCAGGGTCAATCGCACCACCCGTATCATTGCGGACTTTGAAGCCGTTGTCTGTAGGGGGGTTGTGGCTGGCAGTAATGTTCACAGCGCCTGCGGCTTTTTTGTCTACAACAGCATAAGCGATCACAGGGGTTGGGGTCGCTCCGTCTGTCAAATATACCTTTAATCCATTGCCAGCCAGCACTTCTGACACGGCTGCGGCGAAGTGTTCACTGCTGAAACGCATGTCGTGACCAACCACGACCCATTGTCCCTTTTTGCCGATCGAAAGCATATAGGATGCAAATCCTTGCGCAGCGCGGCGCACATTGTCAAATGTGTAATCTTCAGCAATGACTCCACGCCAACCGTCTGTGCCGAATTTTAGTTTTTGTGCCATAAATTTTCTCCTGAGAATTGATAACTTTAGAAATTATACCCGTCGAGGGTGAAAAATATCAAAAGAGCAATTAGAACGATATGTATTAGAAATGCTGCGAATACAGAATGCAAATCCCCCGTATAAAACGGGGGACCGTTGATCAACACAAATTCTAACGACGAAAGAAGATAGTTATCTGAAACTAATGAACTTGCCCGCGGTGGGGTCAAGAGCTACGCCTTCAAGATCGGCAGTAGCAACAACCTCATAAACAGGCTGCGGACCAGAGGAAGCAGAAATATTCAACGTTCCACCAAACAAGTTAACCGAAATTCCACCGTTCATATTTACAGGCATGGCGAAAGGAAGTTTGCGAGCCTCATCTGCTTTGAGGTCAAAGGCCTCAGACACAACAACAGACTCAATTTCTCTTCTTTGCTCACGTGTTTCGTTCCCAAACGTAGTGGTGGTCTTTTCCATCAAACTGACTTTGACAGATTTCACCTTCTGATCACTTTTAGCAGTCAGAATGACAGTTCCTGTAATTTCTTTCGCATCCTTGGGAAAGTAGGTCTCAACATCCATCAACTCCACTTTAGCTGTCCCAATTCCCAAACCCTGCTTTATTTTCTTGAAGAATGACATTTTATCTCTCCTTATGAATTTTGATTTGTTGAGCTCTGCATTTCCAAGCCTCGAAACCAAATTATAAAAAAGAAACAGAAAATGACCCCTTGCAACGTCTTAACAACAAGGCACTATCAAATTAGACAAAAAAGAACTCCGAGGGATTACCTCGGAGTTTCAAGTTTAGGGAGTGGGTGTAGGAGAAAGAGTTGCAGGAGGTGGCAGCGGAGTAGGGGTAGCTGTTTCACCTGCTGCAGCTGTGGGCGTAAATGTGACTGTGGGAAGTACAGGCGCTTTGCCAGACATCAAAATTTGCCATGCAATTTCCAAGTCACCTGCGGCAACTACGGGGAAATCTGGCAGGTTGCCGAGTGTAAGGTCAAGGCGTGAGATCACTTGCACAAGCAAGTCATCATTTGTCTCTGTTTGCAGTTCAGCTAACAAGTCGCGTGCTGATTGCACATCCACTTTCGCCAAGCCAAAATTACTCTGTGCCAAATACAAACGCGCACGTGCCAGCGTGTCTAATGCACGGGTCATCATCACTTCGTGTTTCAGATCAAGCAAGATTTTGTCGTTATTATCGATTAACTGTGCATCTAGCGTAGCCTGCATCTCTTCCAATTTTTGAATGGAAGCTGTTTGCGCTTCAACCGATGTTTCCAATGCGCTCACACGGTCATTCATTTCATCCAGTTGTGTTTGCAGTGACGAAATTTCTGTTTCAAGGTTTTTAATTTGCGAGGTGTTCTTTTCTACGGGCGCAATAAAAGTCCTATTAATGTAGGGGAGACCATAATACAAGAGCGCACCAATACCGCCAATAAAAATTACGAGGACAATTAATCGAAGTAAGGCTCGGAGAAAGTTGACAAACGCCTTTCCCATACGCGACAGGAACGAATCCTTCTCTTTGACATCCTCCCGTGCAGACTTATTCTCTCCAATATAAATAGGCGGCGCCTCTTCCTCAACGGGAGCCAGGGCTCTGCTTTCTGATACATTTTCCTGCGCCTCAGCCGCAGATTGTAAACGCGCCAGCAATGTTTTGCCCATACCTTTTACTTTCAAAACCTCGTCCACAGAGCTGAACGGACGTGCAGAGATGATGCTATCTGCAAGAGAATTGGTAATGCCTTGTGTTTGGATTAATGTGCTGTGGTCCGCGTTGTTGAGAAAGGTGAGGAAGTCGCTCATGATGTCTCCTATGATGTCATTGTACAACAAAAGGCTTGGGCCGAGAATCTACTTAGGCGGCAGAAACAATTTTCAGTTTAAGAAAGAGGCGCAGGCTATTTCATCAGGGCATTGACTTGCCATGTCAACTGTTCAAGCAATGCAGGGTTGAACACTCTATATGATTCGAGGTGGCCTGAGATGGGGAGAATCAAGCCAATAGCAATTGTGTACGTAAGAAGCACAATTGCGAAGGCGGAATATGCCCAATAAGCAACGGGACGTTTCTTGAGGAGCACCAGTCCTTGCCAGAACCCTGTCACTGCTAATAGAGAGAACGTTGGAACGAGGTCGAGTAGGTAACGCATGGTGGTGAAGAAAAAGACCTGCAACATGAGAAACACGAAAAATGCCGAGCCTGCTAGGGAGAGTAATATCCAACGGAAGGATTTATCTTTGTTCAACCCAGCTAGGAATGCAAATGCCATAAATGGGCTTGCGGCAAAAATACCAGTGATGGCTTCTGCAAGTAGTAAATAAAATTTTGGATATTCGCCTTCCAGCCAATCGGGTCCAGCCCAACGGTTTGGGACGATGTAGGGAAAAGTCTCTCGTGTTTCAAGTGGGTTGAAGAGAGTCTTGTATAAGTTGGGTGGAATGTAAGAAAGCGAGAAGGTTTCCCCGAGTAATTCATGTAGGTTGTAGCTTGTGAGTTGATAACGTAATCCAAATTCTGTGAAAGAATCAAAGCGGGCATAGTTATATGTGGCATAGCTGATTGCGCCAAGTGCCAGAGGTATGGCAAATGCGACCACTAATGAAAAAGCTTGAGCCTTTTGCATTTTGAATGCCCAAATAAGAACTACGAAAGATAGAAGAGCTACGGAAAAAGTTAATGTTGTACGAGAGCCAACAGCTAGTGCAAGAAATATGCCCGCTAAAGCCATACGTAATTTTGATGGACGGTTGAATGCTGTAAATAACCAATACATTCCACCGAGTAGAAAAAATTGCGCAGCAATGATGGCGGCTTCATAGATGCGTGCTTCTAACAATATATAGAGAGTAGGGCTTACTAACCCTGTGAAGGCAACTGCGGAAAGAAGCGCCCAGAGCGGAATTTCGAGAAAATATTTTCTCCATAGCTCGAGGATTAATAAGACCGCAAATATAAATGCGCCTGTCAAATAAACGAATGTAATGACTTTGTCGCCAACTACTTGTTGGGTAAATAATTTAAAAATGGCGAGGAAGAGTGCTGGTGCGGGACCCCAGTATAAGTAGTATTTTCCATTGTAAAGGGACGCATCCCATAAAACAGGAATGCCTTCGCGATTGCTTGGCTCATATACATTTTCCATTGTTAGAAGTGCGGGGTCAGGTTGAACATCCACAGCTACTTGACCATGACTGAATGCGGTGGCAAGCAGATCGTAATAACTCGTCTCGTTTGGCCAGGACGTCCATAACCCCGCGGAAATAAACCAGATGTAGATAAGGATGACAAATCCGCTTAATGCGCCAATGGCAAGATGCCACCGTCCGGTGGAGGTATGAATGACGTTCCCAATGAAGTTATGTTCACGATACAGTAGCGAGACTGCTAGGATCAGAAGTCCAATGAAAAAAAGGAAGAACCGTTTTGCACCCCAAACAGGGTCTTTATCCAACCCGAGTTGATTGGCGAAAAGCATAAAAAAAATCAAGATCGCGCCAATTATTCCACCTGAAATTTGTAGCCATTTTCGTATCATTTCTTGATTTTATCAGGGAGTGGTGAAAAGGAAGGAATGTATAAATTGAAAATATGGGGCTTTACTCTCCATTATCGAATTGTAGGAAAGATTTGTCTTAGCTTTGCCAGTAAATCTGTGCTAAATACTGAGAAGGCTTTTATATCCCCAGAGATGGCGAGTAACCCACTCATCATGATTGAATACATTACCAATATGATGCATGCGACTGACAATATTGATTTGATCACAGGGCGGTTTTCGTAAAACTCGAGACTTTGCCAGAAGCCGACCACGGCTAAAAGGGAAAGGACAGGTGTCAGATCCAGCAGGTAGCGCATGGTTGTAAAGAAAAAGACTTGCAAGGTGAAAAATGTCAAAAGGCAGGAACCTGCCAGCGCAATATATATCCAGTGGATGTTTTTGTTTGGCCTTGCAAATAATGAAAAGATCAAAAACGGACTTCCCACCAAAATACCTGTAATATTTTCTGGAGGATACGAATTGAAATCTTGAGGGGTTTTCGTGAGCCAGGCTGGTACTATAGCAGGGGCGCCGAAAATATATGGAAACCTTGGATGTATTTCAAATGGATTGAAGAGGGTCATGTATAAATTTTGCGGAATGTAAGCAAGGGAAAACGTTTTCCCCAACAATGTATTCAGGTTGAATATAGTGAGTTGATATTGCAGCCCAAATTCAGTGATCGAGCCAAAACGAGCATAGTTGTATGCAGCATAGCCTACCGCTCCAATTAGTAGGGGCATACTGAAGATGACCATCGCTAAAAAAGCGTTATTTTTTTGCGTTTTGAGCGTCCAGATTAAGACAACAACTGATAAAAATAAAATTGTCAGAGCCAGGTTGGTGCGAGACCCAACTGCTAGTGTGAAAAATAACCCTGCGAGAAAAAAGAGATATTTGGATGATGAGCGGTTGAAACTAATGAACAACCAATATAAGCCGCCAATCAGAAAGAATTGTCCGCTGATGATCGCGGCATCATAAATGAGACCTCTCATCAAAACGAATAAAAGTGGGTTTGCCAGGCTCGCGAATGCAATTCCCAAGAGGATAGCCCACCGCGGCGTCTTTGGAAAATAGTTTCTCCAGATTTCAAGTATTAATAAAGTGATGAATATTAATATGCCTATTATAAAAATAAAGGTAAGGGCCTTGTCGCCGATCGGTTGTGTGTAGCCTAGTTTGAAGAGCGTTAGAAGCAGGGCAGGAGCAGGTCCCCAATATAAATAATATTTTCCTTTGTAGAGGGACGCATCCCATAAAAAGGGAATTCCTTCGCGGCTGTTTAGTTCATAGAGGCTTTCGAGTTCAAGCAGCGCGGGGTCGGGCAGAACTTCCAGCGCTATTTGCCCATGGCTGAATGCAGTTGCGAGTAAATCATAATAACTAGTTCTGTTGAGCCAGGTTGTCCATAACCCCATTGACGCGACCCAGATATACACGATGACGATTGTAATATTCAAGATGCCGATCGATAGATAAAGCTGACCAGTATATGTATGAAATGCCCTGCCGATAAAATTTTCGCGACGGTAGAACACAGATATGCTTAAAGCAAGAATTCCTATAGTTAAAAGGATATACCTTCTTATGCCCCAACTAGAATTAGTATCCAGACCTAATTGATTTGCAAATAGTATAGTTAGAATAATGCTCGCGCCAATGATCTCGCCAGTTATTTGTTTCCAATTTTTAAACATCTATTAAGATTATCCGCTAAATTCACAATATTAAATATCACAGTAAAGTTGCTAAATTAGACTGCTTACATCGATCCACTTGCTTCTTTTACTATACCATGTTCTAAGGCAGTATAATTCCTTTTATGATTTATCTTGATTATGCTGCTACCACCCCAGTTGACCAGCGCGTTTTAGACGTGATGTTGCCCTATTTCCGTGAGAATTATGGAAATCCCTCTTCTGTCCATCGGTTCGGACAAAAAGCCGAAACCGCAATAGATGCGGCGCGTGAAAAAGTTGCTGCCGTTCTGCATTGCAAGCCTGAGGAAGTAATTTTCACTTCCTGTGGAACTGAATCGGATAATTTGGCTTTGCGCGGAGCGATGATGGCAAGGCGTAACGCTTCAGGCGAAACCTGGATATTGACCGCCAAAACCGAGCATCACGCTGTCAGTAAGACCGCCGAACAGCTTGAAAAGGAATACGGATTCCTTCTTGAATGGTTGGATATAAATGAGCACGGCGGTGTGTCACGTGAATCATTAAGTAAGGCAGTTTGCAATAACACGGCTCTTGCCTCAGTGATGTATGCTAATAATGAGATCGGTACGATCAATCCGATTAAAGATTTAGCTGAAATTGCAAAAGCAAATAATATTCTCTTCCATACTGACGCTGTGCAAGCTGCTGCGTATTTGGATGTGAATGTGGAAAAACTGGGCGTGGATTTGATGTCTCTAGGCGGACATAAATTCTACGGACCAAAAGGTGTTGGCGCGCTGTATCTCCGCAAAGGGACGAAACTTTTACCGCACATGACGGGTGGGGGACAAGAGAATAGTCAGCGGGCGGGGACACAGAATGTGCCATACATTGTTGGCTTTGCAGAGGCGTTACGTCTTGCCGCAGAAGAACGCGAAGCCCGCACGGCACATGTCAAACCGCTGCGTGATCATATTATCGGTACAGTCCTTGAAACGATTTCTGATTCCCGTCTTACAGGCCATCCAGAAGATCGTTTGCCAAATCATGCTTCTTTCGTTTTCAAAGATGTAGATGGCAATCTGCTCTTGCAAATGCTTGATTCTGCTGGCTTCGCCTGCTCTTCAGGTTCAGCCTGCAAAACAGGCAACCCTGAGCCAAGCGAAGTGGTCACGTCTTTAGGCTATTCTCGTGATTGGGCTTTGGGCTCTTTGCGAATTACATTAGGCGTTGACTCCACTCCTGAGCAGATAGATTCATTTTTGAAAACCCTGCCTGACCTAGTGGAAAAGGTACGAAACCTACATCACTAAAAACTATTTGATTTTATAACCCTCAGATTAAGTAACTACTTCTTGAAAACAAAAATCATCACCCTCGAATCTCACGATGACCTCATCTCTGTCCGCGATAAATTATCGTGGGCGAAAACGCCGCGTATTTTGTTGGTGTGGCCTAAATATGAGAGAGTCACTTTGCGCTTGTTGGATTTGAAAGTCCTACAGCGTCACGCGGATTCGCTTGGTGCGCGTCTTGGATTGGTCACTCGCCGAATGAACGTGAGACGTGATGCGGAGTCTCTGGGCATTCCTGTTTTCAAATCTACATCAGCGGCGCAAAAGGACCTGTGGCCTGATTCTGCTCCGAGGACGCAACGTATCCCGAAGACTC
This sequence comes from Anaerolineales bacterium, assembly GCA_046328875.1. Lineage (GTDB taxonomy): Bacteria > Chloroflexota > Anaerolineae > Anaerolineales > Villigracilaceae > Villigracilis. The sequence goes on from JAXLVS010000001.1 coordinate 983,622, forward strand.
CACGCCGCGATTTACGCGAAATGAGTAACGCAGTCCATGAAAAAGAACCCGCGTGGCGGACATCACTTCTCGGGCGCGTGCTCACTTTTACAGCGGGAGTAATGGCCGTTTTAACAGTAGCAGGCATATTCGTCCCGCGTGCGGCGGTGACTTTGTATCCCGAATCGCAGACGCAATCCATTACTATTCCCGTGAGTGCAAGCCCATCCACAAAATCTATTTCCCTTACTGGCGAAATACCTGCACAGGCCATATCTGTAACAGTGGATGCTGAGCAGTCTCTCGCAGTGACAAATGAAATTGCATTACCAAACTCAAAGGCGAAGGGGATTGCGCGCTTTTCGAATTTAGGGGAGAACGATGTAGAAATCCCAGCAGGTACGGTTATCTCTACCTTGAATTTGATTCGATACATCACTTTGCACGATACCCTGTTGCCTGGTGGTGTGGATAATTTCGTAGAAGTACAGATCGAAGCATTGGAAGCAGGTTCGCAGGGAAATGCAGTACCTAATACGATCTCGATCGTGGAAGGCTTGCTTGGGCTTTCTGTAACAGTGACGAATCCAGAATTGATCTCTGGCGGAACAGATACGAAAACAGTTGGCGCATCTGAAGAAGACCGCACAAAACTACGCGATGTCGTGCTGGAGAATTTGCGCCGCTCTGCCGAAGCACAAATGCGCGTAAAAATTAACGCAGACGACTTATTGTTGCTTGATACATTGGAAGCCACGGAGACTCTGCAAGAGGAATTTTCTCCGCCCGAAGGACAAGCTGGCAATACGCTTGCATTAAAAATGCAGGTTGAGTTTTCTGCAAATTACATTTCACATGCTGACTTAAACCAGTTGGCTGCTTCCACTTTGAATGCAACCATTCCGCAGGGATTTTCATCATTTGGCGAGTTGACTTTTACTCCACTGGCTGAGCCAGTGACCGACTCTACTGGCCTCACACATTTTGAATTGCAGGCAAATCAAGTCACGCTGCGAGATATTGATCAGATCAATGTCTTTTCGTCTATCCGCGGGCATAACATGGCGTTGGCAGTGAATGAATTGAAAAATACATTTTCACTGCGCAATGACCCGCAGATCACGATCACTCCTTCATGGTGGCCGTGGTTGCCATTAATTCCGTTCAATATTTCTGTGGAGGTTAAGTAGGGGCGACCCTGCATATCGTTATGAGAATTCTTGCTGTTGATCATGGCGAAAAACGGATTGGCGTTGCTGTTAGTGACGAAACTGCTACAATTGCCAGCCCAGTCAAGGTTGTGGAGCACATTTCACGCGCTATCGATGCTGCACAAGTGGCAGATATTGCGGCTCAGAATAATGTCGGTTTAATTGTTATTGGTCAGTCTTTCGATGAAGATGGCAACCCTAACCCCGCTGGCCGCCGTGCTGGGCGCTTTGCCGATGAACTAAAAAACCAAACCAATATTCCCATCGAAATGTGGGATGAATCATTCAGCACCCAGATCGCTCGCTCGGCACGCATTGAACTGGGTGTCTCTCGCAAAAAACGCGCAGGTCATCAGGATGTCTTTGCAGCGGTGGTTATTTTGCAATCATATCTAGAGTCCAAGCGCACTTCGTGAAAAGTAAAACGTGAATAGAAAACCTCAAACCCAACATCGTACATCAAAAAATTTCATACATCGTTATCAACTGCATATCTTTCTCGCAGTTTTTGTCGTTGTCGTTTTTGCTTGTGTGTTCGTGTTCCTTTATTATTTGCCTGCGCGCGCTTCCTTGTTGTTTGGTCCGCCCGCGAGTCAACTTTCTATTTCCAACCGCATTGAATATTCCACGCGTCTTTTGTCTTATGGCGATGAGCTTACAAAGCCGCTCAACACAAGTGGAACCGAGCAGCAATTCCAAGTTGAGCTAGGTGAATCTGTAAGTTCCATCGCGAACAGGCTTGAGGTCTCTGGCTTTATTTCCAACGCACAGGCGTTTTATGACTATGCAGTTTACACAGGCATCGATCTCACCATCCAATCGGGTGTCTTCAACATTAGCCCTGCTCAGTCCATTATTGATATTGCTAAAACGCTGCAGAAATTTTCGCCAGCTGACGCAACTCTTGTGATTCTGCCTGGCTGGCGAGTGGAAGAGATCGCCGCCTCTCTCCCAACCTCGGGCTTGGAGGTCACACCTGAAGCATTTCTCTCCGCTGCAAATACTCCTCCTCAAGTCCTCGCGTTTGCAGCTCCCACCACAATGGAAGGTTTCTTTTACCCTGATACCTATGTTCTTCCGCGCGAAACAACTGTGGAGCAGATGCTCGATGCGATTGCACGCAATTTCACTGTCCACCTTACTGCAGATATACAGAATGCTTTTACAAATCAGGGATTGAGTGTTCTTCAAGCGGTGACTCTTGCTTCAATCGTTGAGCGTGAAGCTGTTCATATTGAAGAAGCTCCGCAAATTGCTTCGGTCTATCTCAACCGCCTCACCATTGGTATGAAATTAGATGCTGACCCTACTATTCAATACGCTCTTGGCTACCAAGCAGATACGGGTACATGGTGGAAAAACCCGCTTTCGCTGGATGATTTATCCATCCCTTCACCGTTCAATACCTATCAAACCCTTGGCCTGCCTCCATCTCCGATCTCAAACCCGAGTATTGAAGCATTGAATGCTGTGGCGTTTCCCGCATCATCCTCTTATTATTATTTCCGTGCTGCGTGTGATGGTTCGGGATATCACGTCTACTCTATGACGTTGGAAGAGCAGATTGCCAACTCTTGTCCATAAGACTGCCGATAAAGATTTTAAAATCCTGAAGTGCATAAAATTCTCTGCTCGATCGAGCAGAGAATTTTATTTTCCTCGAAAAGAATCCCAAAGTTCAAGCGCAGGCTTGGGAGAGCCGTCAAAATTTTGAAGACCGATATAGGCAAAGTTGCCAAGCATAGACGCATCATCGGCGTTCCCCATCTCTTTTGCATAGGAATCTATGTTGAGGTCACTCAGCAGGGTATTGACCCAAAATGCGAGCCGTGGACCAAGTTGGTTATGAATTGCATTGAGGTATGCCGCTTGGTCTTCAGGAGTGTTCGTGAGTTGGTTGAATGTTTCAGTGGAGAATCCACCTTCAGCAACAGCAACCAGTTTCGAGGTTCGTAAGAGAAGCGGCGTGTAATAGTCTTCTGGAATCTCTTTGCCAGAGGGAAAGACAAAGTAGGGATATGTCGAAATAGCCCAAATATCCAAATTAGGTTCGAATGCTTCGATCTGATTCCAATTGACATCAAACTTTTGACGATTGCCTTCCTCAGGCTGGGGGAACATATTGTTGAGATCATCCCATTGAAAAGTGACGAAGATTTGCGTTTCGGGTGCTTCAGCTTTAACGAGTGCATAAATTTCGTTGTATAAGCTTATGAAATTTTGCGCGTCTTCGGGATGGGCATCCATATAGGTGTTGATCTCAGAGGCGAGACCGAGGTAGTGGGGATGGAAATTTCGTACGACCCATAGTGCAAAATTTTTATACGCTGTGCGGATGTCTGGGTTTGCAAAGTTTGCTTCCCAACCTGTGGGGAGGTTCGCAAACTCGCGGCGATTGAGCCCATTCAGTGCGTCGATAACAAAAACGTGATCAAGGTTGTTCTGACTGGCAAGCGTGAGTTGATTGATAATGTCTGTGCGAGTTTTCGATATACCATCTACGCCTTTAGCAAAACTTTCCCAATCTGTATTTTGTTGAATGAGCACAAAATCGCCATGTTCGCTGATCCCTTTGAAGGTTGCAAAGACACTTTCAAGTGTGACTTCAGGCGGGGATGGATAAAATCCGTAAGCAGTTTTATTGGAGTTGAAAGCAGAAATTTTCGGCGTTGGGGGAATGCTGGGCGTATTGCTGCTTCCACATGCGAGTGTCGCGATTGCAAGGATTAGAAAAGAATAGTAAAAGTTTTTCATTGTTTGTGTTGAGCGCCTTAAGTATGGGGATGGAAAATAAAACGACCTGTATGCTGTATACAGGTCGTTAAAGAGAAAAGTTGCAAGAGAAATTATTTTCTTGTTAGTGTTCCCAAGCGGTCAATGTAATCACCCAAAACTTCGAAAGCATCTTCGATTGGTTTTGTACTGGTCATATCAATGCCAGCGGTTTTGTACACATCCATAGGCGGCATGGACGAACCTGCTTTGAGGAAGTTGATGTGATCTTGAGCAGCGTTGGGCGTCCCATCCAAAATCCGTTTGGCAATGGCGTTTGCAGCGGAGATGCCGATAGCATATTGGAATGTGTAGTAGTCAATGTACAGATGCGTGGTGAAGGTAGCCCAAGTAATGCCAACACGTTCGCGATCCAAATTCATTTCGCCGCCATACCCTTCGCTGAATAGATCTGCCATCAACTCGATCATGGAATCGGCGGTAAGGGCTTGTCCCTTTTCGATGCGCTGATGCGTCTCTAATTCAAAGCGGGCAAGGGTGGGCATGATGAAGAAGTAACGATGGAAATTATCCATAGCTTCTTCAAGCAGCGCGATCTGAAAATATTTGTCAGGGTTGGTCTTAAGCATATAGGCGCGCGCCATGGCTTGGTTGAAGTTTGAAGCGGTCTCTGCAATGATGGATGGATATAAATAATAGTACATCGGCTGTGCACGACTGGCATAGTAGGCATGCATGGAGTGACCTAATTCATGCGAGAGCGTGCTCATGCTGCCGATGTCATCGGTATAGCTCATCAAGATGAAAGGATGCGTATCGCTTGGGACGCGAGTTGAAAATGCACCTTGTCGTTTGCCTGCATTGGGAGCCCAATCCACCCAGCGATCTTCTAAACATCCTTTGCGCATGGTTTCCACATATTCATCGCCCATCGGCGCAAGGCCTTCACAGATCCATTCAACCGCCTTCTCAAATGGGACCTTGTGCTTTCTGGTGGTAAGCGGCGCCCATACGTCATAAGGATTAAGAGCTTTCACTCCCAATGCTTTGCGGCGAATTCTCCAATATTTGTGCCATAGAGGAAGATTCCTTTTGAAAATATTAAGCAGGTTGTGGAACATTTCTACTGGGACATTGCCATTGAAGAGTGTAGACTCGAGCGATGAATTGAATTTGCGTGCCTTCATGTTGAAGACATTCTGCTTGATGGATACAGCCAGATTTCCTGCCAATGTATTCTTGAATTCAAGATATTTATCGTTGTAGTTTTCCCATGCTGTCTGACGTGCCTTGCGGTCAGATGTGTTGAGAATGGCATCAAAAGTGCTTTGCGTTAAGTCCACTTTTTTGCCTTTGCTATCTTTTGCAGGCTTGAATTGAAAATCTGCATTAGCAAGCATATTCGTGGTGGTGCGGACTGCCATAAATGGGTCGCGTAATGCACCGAGTAATTCTTCCACTTCCGCGTTGCGAACGTGCGCCTGTTTACGGAAGAGATCGTTGAAATAATATTCATACGGCTTCATGCGCGGGTCATCAATGACCCATTGACGCAAGGTTGATTCACCAATGGCAAGAAGTTCAGGGTCAATAAAGGATGTGGCAGCACCAACTTGCGCCAGAGCGCTCATGGCTTTCCCATTCATCGCCGCGGCGAGTTGATCTGACGTATCTACTGAGCTGGACATGTTTGCATATACCTGCACTTTTGCCGCGCGTTTTGAAATCTCATTAAGCACATTCATGGCTTCAATGAAAATATTGGGACTGCTGGAGAGTTGCCCCTTGAATTTTTGGATGGTGGGAAGACCCTCGACCAGCAGTTTAACTTCGGCATCAAATTTTTCAGGCGTGGCAAATACACTTTCAGAATTCCAAGTTTGATTCTTTTTGACTTTGGATCGTGGAAGGGAAGTGGACATGGCGTGTAATCCTTTTGTAATAATTTGATTTTTATCGGAACTTCCAATTTGCGTGAACCTAATTGAAATTATACGCCTTCCCCCAAATCAAAAGAACTTAGAGGTTATTCAAGCTCATACATAAAAGAACAGTCAGGTTGTCGCCAACCTGACTGTTCTTTTACGTATACGATGCACGAATGCGTTAATTTATTTGTGGGTCGGTGAAATAACTTCCTAACCGATCTCGAACAAGCAACCAGCCCGATGTATATCCCTGTGAAGTTTGGAAGAAATAAACTTGCACCCAAAGCTGGCCTTTTGCATCAATTGTGCGGGTGTAGATCCCATACTTCCACTCTGTTTTGTAGAGAGCTGAGTTGATCATTTTATACTCATTGCTCGGACCGCTGCGAATGATCATCCCATGTTTATAGGAAATTGTTAGGGTTGGGTTTTGAGAATAATCCACAGCAGGCGGATAGTTTATTGGAGGAGGAGGGTAATTGATTACAGGGGGAGGCGGCGGTGGAACGCTAGCGACAGCAGGAAGATTGATTACCTGTCCAGTGTAGATAAAGCTTGGATTCCATATCTGCGGATTAACAGCCAGAATATCGTTCAGACTAAATCCCATGCTTGCTGCTATTTTCCCAAGCGTATCACCCCACTGAACCACATAGGTGCTTCTGTATGTTGGATATACAACAACAGGTGGGTTTACATAACCTGTCGGGATATTTAATACCTGCCCTGCGTACACCCACCAGTCAATGCCAGGGTTTGCAGCCAGAATAGCTTCCACTGTAGTTCCGCAGGTGGCGGCGATGCCGCTCATCGTATCGCCCCATTGGACGACAACCTGACTGGGACAACCAGACCATGCCATGGCACTGCCTGTTGAAGCGAGAGATGAAAACAAGAGTACGAGCACTACCATCCATTGGAATATTCTTTTTATCTTCATGGCATCCTCTTTTGCGGTTGGGATATCCGTACAGTCAACCTAAAAACTATAAATTTATTGGAAGTTAGCAATACTATACAACATTCCCTTGGTGATTGCAACGCTACTAAAGTGCTAGTCAGGCATAAAGCGTCAAATAAAGGAAAAGCAGCAGGCTGAGAAACCTGCTGCTTTTTGGCTTAACTATCGATGTCTTGAGCGCGATTATTGTTTATTGACAGTAACGCTCGCGGGGGTGGATGGACCAACTCCAGCACCTGACGCCGTTGCTATATTTGTAATGGATACAGTGCCCATGTCTGCCTGCTTGACGATATAGTTGGCTGAGCAGGTGAGGGTTGCGTTTGGTGCAAGGGTGGCATTTGCATCTCCACAGACAAATGCAGCGGGGTTAATGAGCGTATCACTAACTGTGAACTGGGTTGGGCCAAGGGTCACGTTGCCGTTATTCTTGATGGTGTATGTGAATGTGATCTGTTGGTTAACCTGGTTATACATTGGAGGATTTGCCGCAGTGGTAAGCGTTATTGACTTCACTGTTTTGCTGATCGTGGCGCTTGCTGCTTGGGTTGGTCCCGCTCCGCCGCCCGAAGCGGTGGCCATATCCGTGACAGAAACCGAGCCCATATCTGTTTGGGTGATGCTGTATGTGGCTGTACACGTCATGGTTGTGTTTGGTGCCAGAGTGCCTGCATTGCCGCAATTAAAAGGCGTGGCGCTAATGAGACTGTCACTTATGGTGAATTGAGCTGGCCCAAGCGCACTGGCTCCATTATTCTTGATGACATACGTGAACGTGATCTGTTGCCCAGCCTGTTCATACGTAGTGGGACTGGCTGAAGTAGTCAACGTTAATGATTTGACACCTTTGCTCACAGTAGAACTTGCAGTTTGTGACGGTCCAACTCCGCCGCCAGAAGCTGTTGCTACGTTCGTAATAGAGGCCGCATTCATGTCAGCGTCGGTAACTGCATGGGCGGCAGTGCAACTCACAGTCGCGTTTGAGGCGAGGGTTGTATTCGCATTCCCGCAATTGAACGGTGTTGCGCTGATCAATGTATCCGTTATTGTAAATTGGGCGGGGCCAAGAGTTGTGCTCCCGCTGTTTCTGATTACGTAGGTATAGGTGATTTGTTGGCCAACCTGTTCGTATGAAGTTGGGCTGGCTGTTGTTGTTAGTGCTAAAGCTTTGGTTGCAATGCCGAGCGTCCCTGCGGAATTGCGCGGTATGTTGATCTCAGCTCCTACAGTCAATATGTTTGAGTTTGCCATTTGTAGAATGGTTGCGTCTGCATTGTATAACAGCGCGATGGAACTCCATGTATCTCCAGCTTTGACTGTATGCTTCACCACACAAGGCGGACCGTAAATGGTGCCTTTGCTTCCAATACTTGGGACTGTGATGATCATGTTTGGTGAGATGCGAGCAGGGTTGGCTAGCTGGGTATTGGCGGCAATTACCTTATTGGGATCTGCGCCGTAACATCGAGCGATCTGCCATAGCCAGTCGCCGTCGATCACTGTATGCTGAATGGTGTTGCCTGCAGTCAAGTTTGCAGGACTTCCTTGATTGACAACACCTTTGTTAATTGTAGTGCTTACGGTTTGTGATGGACCTGCGCCTCCACCAGAGGCAGCGGCAACACTTGTAATGGAAATAGCATTTGCATCTGTTTGAGAGACGGTATATGTAGCAGTACAAGTGACAGTTGCACTTGGAGCAAGAGTCGTGTTTATATCTCCACAATTAAATGGGGCAGAGCTGATAAGTCCGTCGCTAATTGTGAATTGGGCTGGTCCTAAATTTGAACTGCCACTGTTTTTGATGACATACGTAAAAACGATCTGTCGACCAGCTTGGTCGTATGTAGTCGGATTCGCAGATGTTGTTAGTGTTACGGTTTTGGATTGTAGAACAGGGACTGTAATGGTAACGGGGGCAGAATTTACCCCATTAATAGTTGCTATTAGAACGAACGAGATCGAACCTTTATCCAGGTCCGCTTGTGTGATGGTGTAAGTTGAAGTGCAGTTAAGCGCCTCATTTGGGTCTAGTGATGCATCTAGATTACCAACTGTATTCACCGCAGGACAGGTTGCAACTGCCCCCGTCACGCTTGCTGTACCTGTAATGCCTGCTGTTCCTACATTCTTGATCTCATATTTGAAGTTGACGACCTGCCCAACAGTATTATAAGAAATAGATGTGTCTGCCTGTGCAGTCAATTGAATGATGGTATTGGCTAAGTCTGCTTGTATTGCGGTGCGGTTCGCTTCGTCAGTTGCAGTGCCGCCTCCGAAACTACAGGATACGACAATCAGACTAACTGCAACTAAAAGCGCAAGGGGATGAATCCTCCGTATCATTTTATTTATTCTCTCCATTCTGCCTGTCTAGGTTCAACGGTCTGATATGAACTTAATGTTTTCCGTTGGGGGAGCTCTGTGGACTATTATAGATCTGGTATTTTAATCTCTTGTCCAATATTCAGAATACTCCATCTCTGTGTATTGTCAATAGAGAGCAATGGATACTAATCAACAGAGGTGCTGACTTTTTCTGGTTTTGCAGGTGATTGAGTGATTACAAGTGCCTATAACGCAGATAGTACTAACTTACGCTGGGCATAATATTCTTCAGCAGAGATTACTCCCTTATCAGCTTTGTTTTTGAGCTCGGCAAGTACTTTACTGGCAGGTTGGTGGGTTAACAAAAAGTCAGCAGGAATCGGAGGCAAAAGTAGAACCCAGCCAGTCAGGTTTTGTGTAGAATTGATTGGTTTTATCTCAGGGACATTATTATTAAGTCTGTAAATTCCTGAAATAAAGTTTTCATTATGCAACTGTTCTTTGGCGATCTGGTGTAGTGTCTCACCAGCCTTTGCCACATACTCTGTGTAGTATGTGCCTCCAATGTTACGAGAGTTCAGTTTCATGTAAAGCCTCCTTTGTTATATACCTGGCGTGTACGGAACAGATGATAAAGCGATCGATGAGGTTTTTCAATAAACAGAGTTGGAATACCTATGAGGCGTTTGGGATTAAACCTTTTTTGTTGGGCTATGTTTATATATTGATTTATTTGGATAGGGATTGTCTAATAAAATTATGATACTCACTTCACATTCAAAGTCAATAGGCAATATCGAGAATATGTGCCTTGCGATAAAAATCTGAAAACCTAACATGCTATACTTTTGAAAGAGGACTTATGAAAAGAAATATTTTTCGAAACACCTGGGCTTGTTTGTTTTCTATTTTCCTTGTTTCGTGTGCGCCTTCAGACATGATCAGACCGAGCCAAAAGATCGGATCAATGTGGGTGAATCGCTACGGTCATACTACTGCTGAGAACATTTGGAATTATTGTGATTGGACGATGACTGAGACTCCTGGAGGCAAAACCACGGACTGTACTGTCCCCTGGGTGGACGAATTATTTATCGGTCACGGGATTTACGGAGTGGACAAAACTCAGCGTGATGTGCTTTGGGATGCCATAACTTGGGAACTGTATATCGACGATCACGCTATTGACCTCCCTGCTTTCAATATTGCTGATTTTGAATCATCTCAGGATGGGGCAACTTATCAGTATCGAGTGTGGCGTATTAGATTGCGAAAGATACCAGAGGGATTACATACTCTGCGTTATGTGATGCATGTCAATCAGGAAGTGGATGGCGTTTTTGATTCACAGTCCATTGGGACGTATGAGTTGATAGTGAACTTTACGTTCGGAAAATAACTTCCCTGTTTTGTATACAATATTTTTCATGGATAACTCTTTCACACTTTTCTTTTTGAGGAAAGGTGTGAAAGAGTTGTTGTAAAGTGAATTGCAAACTATTTTCTAACCAGAATTACATCTTGATAGGTTAGATGCTTTTCTCTACCGCTCCAAGCTCCGTATTGGATAGGCGGATCAACATGAAGGTTGTGTTTATTAATTAATGAAAGAACGAATGCCTCTTCGTAAGCGATGGCATCTTCAGGGATTTGTGGGTTTGTCGTTTTAGAATGTTCATCAACTTCATACTGAAAATTGACGTGGCTTTTTCCAATTTTCATGGACTGTTTTGCCTCAGGGTTTAAAAGGAAGAATGTGAGCATCGCTCTCCCTCCTGGTTTTAAAACCCTGGAGATCTCCTGAATATAGTTCTCCAGTTCATCAGCCTGCATGTGAGTAAATACTGATGTAAGAAATGCGAAGTCAAAAAAACTTTCTTCATAGGGAAATTTGAATTGACGTGCAACAATAGTGCCTTTTTTGTTGTAATATTTGTTGTAGATGTTTACATGCTGAAAATGAAAGTTGTCAAATTCTTTTGTGATATGTGCCTGACACCAATCAATTCCCTTTTTTACAATGTCGAAGCCCCAATAACCACCTTCTTTAGTGAGATACCCAGTAAGGGGAACAGCCATACGGCCAATGCCACACCCAATATCCAGTACACGGTGGTTGGGCTGTAACCCGCCTAGCTCTATAAAATATTTTTTGAATTCATTTCCAATTTGTTTGAAGTCACCAGATCCTATAAATATCAAAGATCGCGGTGGAGTTAAGGGATCTCTACCTTTGATTACATCAACAATGTCAGCGAAGAAAAAATAAACCTTTTTCGCTGCTGGTTTTAGAAAAGTTGGAACGAGTTTTTGTAATTCCATATTAATGCTCCCACGTTGAGTTTTTTAGTGTCGGTTTATATCGAAATACTGTTGACTGGAAAAGAATAATTCTAATGCAAAACCGATGCCGTTTATGGAGGATTTGGCTGGACTGAGAAGCCAGTTGATAAGTGTTAGTTATTATTTGTTAACGTCATACAATTTCTCAATTTGATGCGCAAAGTCTATCACGCTCATTCTCAGGGACAGCGGCTCCAGCACTTCGATAGCTTGTCCCAGCCCGAGGATTCGTGTGCGCGCAGACTCAAAGCTCTCGAAGGGTAATGTCAATACGATGCGACCTAACTCGTCAGCTTTGCCTGCTTGCGCCAGAATATCTTCGGTGTGTTCGCCAAATATGCGCGGCAAATGAGCGATTAGTTCAGCCGAGACACGCGCTGTTACCATAAAAATGGGGCGATTTTTTTGGAAGTCTTCACACCAACATTTCCAAAATGATGGAAGGTTGAATTCTTGGGGATACTCAAAACTTTCTTCAATCATTTGCGCTTCGATGATCTTTGAAACGCGCAGCACGCGGATGTGATCTTGTTGTTCAGCCACGAGATACCAAGTGTTGGATTTTGCAACCAAGCCATACGGGGAAAGGACCTGGGTAACGTTCGTCCTAAACTCTCGCCATGTGAGGTGTAGGTTACGCTCTTGAAACAGGGCTTGTTGGATCGTGTAAAGGTGAGGAACAGGCTCTTCTGGTTCGAACCACCATGAAGCGTCTAGATGGATGCGTTGACGTGTCCGGGTTTCATTTTCACGGCTTGTAGAAGGTAAGGCTGCAGAGAGTTTAAGCATGGCTGCATTGAGTTCCCGCCCTACGCCGAGCTTAACCAAGGGCTCAGGGATATTGAGCATCGCAAACGCTCGCACTTCTTCCGAGTTTAGTCCAGTCAGGTCTGTGCTGTAGCTTTCAACCAGCGAGATCCCGCCGCCGGGGCCATCTTCCGTATAGATGGGAACACCAGATGTATTCAAGGCGACAATATCACGATAGATCGTGCGTTCGGAGACCTCTAATTCTTCGGCTAGGTGGCGAGCCGTCATCTTGCCGCGAGTCTCAAGCAGCATCAAGAGAGATAGTAATCGGTCAGCGCGCATATTTCCATTTTACATAAGATCCCTGACAACAGGTGTCATGGACTCGTTGATATTATGTCACTGTGTACGCAGTAAATTTCAATGATGATGAAAAGGAGAATTATGAGCAAGCTTAATGTCAGAATCGTCCATCTTGACGCAATGCGCCTGACAAGCGCCTATGGGTTTGGCCCATCCCCTGAAGGGATTGCACATGAGAAGATGCAAACCTTTTTGAAGGCGAAGAATTTGTTGGATGGATACGGCACGAAATATCGCCATTTCGGTTTCAACAATCCGAATCCTTCCCCTGGCAGCCCGAACTATGGCTACGAGATCTGGACTGAGATCGGCTCGGATGTACAGGCTGAAGGGGACATCCGTATTGTGGATTTTCCCGGAGGACTGTATGCAGTGACGCGTTTTACTGATCTTGAAAATATCGGCCGCGTGTGGGGTGAACTTGTGCAATGGCGGGAGGAGAGTACATATCGCGAAGCGCATCATCAGTGGCTGGAGAATTTGATCAATCCGCTGGAGGCTGATTTCAGTAAGTATGTGTTTGACCTGTATCTGCCGATAACAGAGTAGTCATCAAGAAAAGTCCCGCAGAATTTTCTGCGGGACTTTTTTATTTTGTGGCTACGCATCGCCGTTCACAAGCAGGTCGAAGAACTCACCAGTGGAAGTGTCGAATTTGAACTGAAAGTAGCATGCGCCGCCATCTGCCACGAAGATGAAATTTTCCTTCCAGCCGTTGTCTTCTCCATTCCTGCACAGATAGCTGGCGTAGATGATCTTTTTCCCTTCAAGGACGATCCCGACATATTGACTGTTGTATTCATTCAACTGCTCCCATATCGGCGCATCGGTCATGTAGAAAGCGGACTTGTTCTCCTGCAAATAGGAAGGTAATCTGCTTTCCAATGCGTGGATGTCCGCTTCGGTGGGAGACCAATATTCGGGAGTGGTATCCGCAGGGAAGAGCCAGTTGAGCATTTGATTTGCACGTGCTTTGTCTGTGGAAAATGCCACCCAATTTTCTCCTTCCGCATTCGGGATGGGTGAGGCTGGCTGGGACGTGCAGGCGGCGAGGAACAGGATAATAGCAAGAAAGATTTTTCTGTTTTTGAACATGAGAATTCTCCTTTCCATAGAAACGCTGGAATCGGGTATTTGTTCCTATATCTATTCATGATTTTATATTGGGAAGAGACTGAAGGGCTTTCGCAAGTTAATTACCATATCCCCCAAGTGGCGGGAAACAATACTCCCCAGCCGCAGGATACAAATGTGGGACATTCCATATACGATAAATGTATGCATTGAGTCTGTATAAAAATTTAAATTTCCATCTTTCTTTCCATCGGAGGTTTCTGTATGAAGAAAATATTGATCCCGCTTATTTTTATTGCTGTAATAGTTTTGGCAATTATTGCAGGCTTTTCTATATTTGGAGGACCACCTGCGTTGCCATCCAGCAGTGGGTATGACCTCGCCCTGAGCTTCCAGCTCCAAATCAACGATTGATTCCAGTAGTGAATCCGCCCAATGCCGTAGGTTGGGCAGATGGCGAGAAACCGGTAGCAGCCGAGGGCTTGGAAGTGATCGCATTTGCTAACGGGTTAGACCACCCTCGTTGGCTGTATGTCCTTCCGAATGGAGATGTGCTCGTGGCAGAAACCAATGCTCCCGCAGATCGTCCGGATGACGCAAAGGGAATCAAGGGATGGTTATTCAAGTTCTTTCAGAAAAAGTCGGGGGCTGGCGCGCTCAGCGCAGACCGTATTACTCTCTTGCGAGATGCGGACGGTGATGGCGTCGCAGAGACGAAATCCATATTCATAGATGGATTGACTTCACCATTTGGGATGGCGTTAGTAGGAGATACCTTCTATGTAGCAGATACTGACGCGGTTGTGGCGTTCCCCTATTCCGAAGGCGAGATGGAGATCACTGCCGAGCCCATAAAAATAGTGGACCTGCCTGCAGGCACGATCAACCATCATTGGACCAAGGGGTTGGTCGCCAGTGCGGATGGAACGAAGTTATATGTTTCCGTTGGCTCCAACAGCAACGCCGCAGAGAACGGACTTGAGGCAGAAAAGGAACGGGCAGCGATCTGGGAAGTGGACCTTGAGACTGGCAGCCACCGCATTTTTGCTTCAGGACTGCGAAACCCTGTAGGGATGGCATGGGATGCAGAATCTGGAAAATTATGGGTGACAGTGAATGAACGGGATGAATTGGGCAATGATCTGGTGCCAGATTATATGACCTCGGTTCAAGACGGCGGCTTTTACGGCTGGCCTTTCAGCTATTATGGCGATCATGTTGACGCACGCGTTTCACCGCAGAATCCTGAACTGGTGGCATCGGCCCTTGTGCCTGATTATGCACTGGGATCTCATACTGCTTCATTAGGGCTTGCCTCTGCAGACGGAAATACATTGCCTGTTCAATTTGCAAATGGAATGTTCATTGGTCAGCACGGCTCATGGAATCGTCAACAGCCTAACGGCTATCAAGTGATCTTCGTGCCGTTCACAGCAGGTATGCCGTCAGGTGATCCATTACTTGTTCTGAATGGGTTCCTCAAAGAAAATGGCGATGCAATGGGGCGTCCCGTGGGTGTTGCGGTTGACGCACTCGGCGCGCTCCTGGTGGCAGACGATGTTGGGAATGTGATCTGGAGAGTGACGGCAGCGCCATAAAGGCAGAAATAGATTTGATCACAAAAAGAGACTGCATACTCTGCCGTCTCTTTTTGTGGAATATCGAATTAGCGGCGGGAAAAAAGACTTGGTGCGTTAACGATCAAACCGACTCCCATCGTCAGCAAATAGACCCACGACAACGGCTTGGAAAGATCGAAGCTGGAGAAGTAACGTGCGAGAGCGATCAGTTGCAGAACCCAAAAAGCCAGCAGGCTGATCTGTGCACTTAAGGTGTTGGAGATGTTATTTTCACGGTTTATAGTTATACAGGCTAAACCAAATGCCATAAACCATGCGCTGATGGCACGTGCAGTCAGTGGAGTTAATTCCCATGGCCAAAATGGAATGATAATACTTGGAGCAAGGAACAATAGGAGTCCTGCAGCGATCATGATGACGGCTTGAAATAGATTTCCATATCGAACCCATGTTGGGAAGGGCTGTGCTCCAATGGTCTCGTCCTTGCTGCGCCCGAAGGCGATCCATATCCATAAAAAGAGAAATGGGGTTACCGCATAGACGATGATCCAGACCCAGGTAACGAAACGGGTGAGGGGAGCTGGGCTGGTCAAGTGGAATTTATCGAGATGGAGAAATGTGGCAATGCCCAAAATTCCTGTTGCCGCCAGGGCGGTGAGACCCGCCGTCCGCGCGGCAACATTTCTATCTTGCCACCAGTTCCGATACGCAAACACCATTGCCGACCAATATCCCGCGCCCAAAAAGGCGGCCGTTAGCGGAAGGGAGATTGTCCACGCAAAATATATATCTGTCTTTTCAGAGAAGATATAAAGTTGAATGCCTGCGATAAAGAGTAAGGGAAGTGCGACGAACCTTACGAACCAACGAGTAAAAGGTGTACCTGACTGTATCATGATAAAGTCCTCCAATTGATAAGATAAAGTGGGAACAATACACACTAAAACACGAATGGTAGAGCAGGGGTGCGCAGGTGCAAGCCCATTACATAACAGGTTCGCTGATTTTCCCCAAAATAGAAGATTTGTATGGGAACAAGAATTCCATTGTTTTTTGTATTAGATGAATAAACAGGTACATCCCCTTCCTATGCATTTTCTTTTATTCTTTTCAAGCTGAAAGTGAGTATAATACTACCTTAAAGGTCCGACTTTCCGTTTCCAAAAATTACACAAATTTCTATTGACACATAGGCGTTATCACACTGGCCCATATTTGACAGCCGAAAATGCATAGGATTCATAATCTCTAACTATGTTTTGTCGGAGTGACTTTAATAAGGCACTCTTCAACTTTAGAAGTAAAGAAAGGATGATTCCATATGGCAACTTTTATCATGTTCGGGAAGTACTCAGTGGATGCTACGAAGGCTATGAGTGACAAGCGGACTGACCAGGCGATGAGCCTGCTCCAAAAGAGTGGTGGCGAGTTCAAGGCTGGGTATGCCCTTCTTGGCGGTACCGACCTGGTGTTAATTGTGGATCTGCCCAATACAGAAGCCGCGATGAAGTTCTCGGCGGCTCTCAGCAAGATGCAGGGCATTTCGTTCACCACATCACCGGCGGTAACTGTAGCTGAATTTGATAAATTGATGGAATAACATCGTCCAAGTCTGAACGACTTGGGAATTCTTACTCTGGGTGAAAGGGCTGTCAGGCGCTGGCTTTAGCAGACAGCTGCTTTGCTGTGGGTGAGTGATCTTCTCCGCATTTTGGATATGCTACTGAAAGTGGCAACGTGGGGTTGCCAGCTTTTAGATTAGTATTGTCTTCCTCACTATAAATAAGATTGGATCGTACTGCTTTTAGGTAGAGGGAAATATTTCACCTTGAGCGTGACGATCCATTTTTTAGTACCGTCCCATCCTATGGGACGGTTTACGATTCATTCCACTCCGTACTATTTCCTTGTTAACATAAGGGTGACTAATCCACCGTCAATGTCTTGGACAAATTCCTCGGAAAATCAGGATCGAACCCGCGCAACACACTCATGTGATACGAAAGCAACTGCAACGGCAGGACTCCCAACAACGCGCTGATCTGCACATCCGACTTTGGGATGACCACCAAATCATCGCCGTTGGCACGCAGGCGGGCGTCCTCTTCGGCGATGGTGATCGTGCGTGCGCCACGCACTTTCACTTCGTTGATCCCGCTGATGATGAGCGGCACATCGTTCGGTCCTGCCACAAAGACGATCGGGAAGCCCTTGCTCACCGCGGAAAGCGGTCCATGTTTGAACTCGGTCGAGAGCATGCCTTCGCAGTGGGCGTAGGTGATTTCTTTTAATTTCAACGCGCCTTCCAAAGCGATCGGATAGGTCGCGCCGTAGCCGAGACAGTACATGTCGTTCCACTCGTTGATGTCTTTGGCGATAGACTCAATTTGTGATCCAACCATCCCAATCGTCTGTTCCATTAAATCTGGAATTCGTAAAAGTTCTTTGGTGTCTTTGCCTGCAAGTTTGTAAGCGAGGTACAAAAACGTCACGACCTGGTTGGTAAATGTCTTCGTGGCGGGAACGCTAATTTCGTATCCGCAGCACAAGGGTAGGCAGAACGAAGTCGCCTTCGTCAACGTCGAGCCCACCACGTTCGCCAATCCAAAACAAGCCATGCCGCGCTTCTCGGCAGCTTCCAACGCGTTGAGCACATCCTTGGTCTCGCCCGATTGGCTGACGAAAATCCCCACGTCTTCATACCCCACCGTGGGCGCGTATTGCGCGATGAACTGCGGCGCAAGCACAGGGATGGCGGTCAGCCCCGCCAGCTGCGCGATGTACACCGAGCCCACCGCCGCCGCGTGATAGCTCGTGCCACATCCGATCAAATACAGATGACGAGCGTTCTTCATCTTCTCAACCAGCGGCTGCACATCGGGGCTGCCGTCTAACAAGTGGATTAACTCACGCGCGACTTGTGACTGCTCGTGGATTTCCTTCAACATAAAATGCGGATACCCGCCCTTCTGCACCGCATCCATCGACTCGGTCACTGTTTCTGGCATTCGTTGAATTATTTTTCCATCTTTGACAGAGCGCACTTCCACGCGGTCTGCCCACAACGTCACGATCTCCCCATCTTGCGGGCGGATGACTTCGCGAGTCAGCGGCAATATTGAAGGCAGGTCAGACGAAAGACAAGTGAAGCCATCGCCGATTCCGATCACCATGCCCGACCCTTTTTTGAACGCGTACAATTTATCGTCGTCCGCGCGCCCGATCACGAAAGCGTAATCGCCTTCAAGGTCACCGTACGCGAGTCGAATCGCATCAATGAATTCATATCCGCGGCTGATATATCTCTCCACCGCATGCACACAAGTCTCGCCATCATTCTGCGAGCGGACAGTCATGCCTTCCGCCATAAATTCCAAACGCAGTTCAACATTGTTGACCACGTTGCCATTGTGCGCGCCAACCATGTCCCCGTTTGAATCCAAATGTGGCTGTGAATTAATTTGTGAAGGCTCGCCAAACGTCGCCCAACGCAACTGGGTAATGCCACGCTGTCCGCGCATTTCTGCTATGTTGTATTTCGCCGCCACCGAATCCACCTTGCCAGTGTCTTTGCGTAGATTAATCTTTCCATTGTTGATGGTCGCCGCCCCAACAGAGTCATATCCACGATACGTTAATCTCTCCGCCGCTGCGATCAAAATAGGTCCAAGCGCTTCTTCCTTGTTGGTGACATAACCGAAAATTCCACACATCGAATATTTCTCCTTGGTAAAGAATTGGTATAGGCATTATATCCCCTGCAGTTTCCAAACCCCCGTTTGCGCCAAATAGAAAAGAGTTCCTGCTGAGATCAAAAAGCACACAGCGTTTTCCCTGTGTGCTTGTGGTTAAATCTTCTGGTTAGCAGCTTGCTTTGACTTTCGCCTGAACGTGATAATGATATCCAGAGTGAGGAAGAATAAACTGGTCACATATAGTGCGACGTCAATGATCAAGCCGATGGGCACGAACAAAATTAGCCCTATAGTTGCATACGAGTTACTTGTTTTTTCAAAATACCAAGTTTCGCCATTCTCAAGCAGATCTACGTTCTGGTAGATTGCTTGCTCAGCAAAACTACAATCCACGCTAACTTGGAGCTTGACCTTGTTTGACATCGGCTCGAATTGGTAAGTATTGTTGGTAATTGGATAGCATCTTGTGTTCGAAGATGTGCTGTCTATTTCTTTTACATTGATCCATGTAGGCTCTGGATAAGCCAAGAATTGATATACTCCTCCATCCACGCCTTCTGCAAAGATTTCTCCAGCGTCGCCTGTTTTTAATGAAGACAGCGGCTCTGCTGGAGAGGGGATTTGAACCCATCTTTTCCCCATATCCGATTGTTGGTATGCGCCGTAAACGATCCTTACTATATATATAGACCCAACAAGGCCGAGCAGATAAAAGATGATCGCAGCAATCCGCGCAATATATTTGAACATAAACGTGGATTATATGGTGTCCCTTTTTATCAGCTATGGGATATTCGTACCAGCGCAGCTTGTGATGTTATGATTAATACCCATGAACAACAAACTTTCCCTAAACGATATTTCCATCCGCACCGAATTGCAGCCTGGCGATATGGGTTATGTCATTTACCTGCACGGACTACTCTACAGTAAGGAATACAATTTTGGAATTCAGTTCGAGGATTATGTTGCCAAAGGTCTTATTGAATTTAAGGAGCAATACAACCCAAAGCGCAATCGCGTTTGGGTTTGTGAAGATAATAGTAAGATGATTGGTTTTCTTTTACTGATGGATCGCGATGAGGCTGCACAGCTGCGTTATTTTCTGATCGATCCTGAATATCGCGGCATAGGACTCGGCTACCATCTCATGAACCTGTATATGGATTTTCTACGAGAGTGCAATTACAAAAGCTCATACTTGTGGACGACCAGTGAACTACACACCGCTATTTCCTTATACCAACGTTTTGGCTTTCAGTTGACGGAAGAAAAAGAATCAACCTCTTTTGGAAAATTAGTTACTGAACAGCGGTATGATCTTTCCCTTCCATAACCCCATCACCCTAATTTCAAATTTCCATTCTCATCGAATTCAAAGAACGGGTTATACGCCACTTCCCATCTGTAGTCATTGGGGTCTGCGAAATAGGAACTGTATCCACCCCAAAATACTTTTTGCGGTTCCTTCACGATCTTCACACCCTTTGCTTTCAAATCCCCAATGATCTCATCCACTTCGGCTTCGCTTTGTGCGTTGTATGCCAATGTGACACCTGAAAATCCGCTTCCCTCTGGCGAAGTTATCGCATCCTCTGCCAGTTTCTCCCGCGGATAGATAGCCATCACAACCCCGCCTGCCTGAAAGAACGCCACATCATCCTGGCTTGCACTCGAAAGTTTCCACCCCAACGTTTCAGCATAGAATTTTTTTGACTTCTCAAAATCTCTCACACCCAAAGTGATCAAATGTAAATGCTGATTCATATTTATCTCCTTTATGATGGATTGTCCCACGGCGCGACCCCACGCCCACGCACGCCTCCTAACGACCCGACAACTGATTCGGTCACGTTTGGCAGAATCTCCGCTGTAGCCGCCAGCAGACCGAAACAGCCCGCGATCATCATGTCACCGAAGGGAGTAGCGAAATATGGGCGCAACCGATCTGTATCTGTTGAAGGCTGGAACATGCTCCGCCTTGGTCCCGTCACCACCACATCAAACTCATCTTTCCCAAACTCAAACGGACTTTGCGAATACAGCAATGCGCCGTGACCCATGTCATCGAACACATCTTCGTGTTTCAATGAACCATCCGCTAATCTTCGAATCAATGACTCAAGCTTCGGTAGATCGATCTCGCCAGTGTGATGTTCAAAGACCCCCTCGATTCCCTTTTCGCCCAACCGAAACGCCAACGTATGGAAATTGCCCACATTACAAATTATTTTTTTACTGCGGGTAGCCACTTTGGGATCAAAACCTGCGCCAAGTACTGCTGCTGGAGCTGTATCCATCACTACCAATGGACAGGGCAAATCATGAGCCGAGTCTGCTACAGATTGCAGGCGGGTCATAATCTTGGGAATGTCGGAAGAAAGGAAAGCAAAAGAAGAAAGCGAATTCTTCTCTCGAATTCGCTCATCGAGGTAATCAAATCTGAATTGACGATCAGAAACCCCCGCTGGTGCATTGCCGTGGTCAAAAACTGCAACTGCCACCGCCGCAAGATCTTTCAATGAAACCCCGTAATCCGTAAAGGTCTTCGATATTAACTCGAAATCAAAATCCTTCAACTCGATCTTGCTGACCGCTGATAGCTGAAAGCTTTCTTCCTCCGAAACGATCTTGATCCCCAACTTCTCCACTTTGTCCAGCTCATCATTCAGCGTTGTTGCTGCTGAGGGAGTCATGTACACGGGAATTCCCGCGCGCGCATATTCTTCGATCGCCCATGCTGAAGGGCCGCCTCCCATTTGATGTCCAGTCAGCAGGATCGGGCGGCGGGAAAGAAGCGACTGCTTAAGACGGCGATGAACCATCATGGTGGGGGATGGCAGGACGAGTTTGAATCCGTTCTCGATGTCGAGATTCGAATCGTAAAGAAAAATATCTTGTGTTCCTGTACCAATATCTACCGTTAATATTTTCATGCCGCCTCACAAAGTGTGTTGCACCAGATAGTAGGGGCGGGGTTACCCCTACGAGGAATATTTATATTTCAATACCAAGCCAGGTGCGGATGAAGTAGCCAATAACGAACGAGAATGCAGCCACGCTCAAACTCAAGCCTGCCATTTCAATGAACCGCTCGCGGAAGGATTCTCCCTTGGCCACGGAAATGTAGTAATTGAAGACCGCTATGATGATGACTGCGGTGGTGAGTGCAATGCCAAGGTCGAGATAATAATTTTCAAAGAGAAGATAAGGCAGGATGAGCAAGGTCACTGTGGTGATGTAGGCAATGCCTGTGTAGATCGCGGCACGAACAGGATGTTTGCTTGTCTTTTCCGAGCGGGTGGAGAGATATTCGCTGGCTGCCATGGAGAGAGATGCAGCGATACCGGTGATAAGTCCTGAAAGGGCGATCAATTTCACGTTTTGTAGGGCAAGCGTCAGCCCGGCAAGAGCGCCTGTTAATTCTACGAGTGCATCATTTAGACCAAGTACCACGGAACCAGCGTATTGCAATCGTTCTTCATCCAACATTTCAATAAGCTGATGTTCGTGCTTATCTTCTTCATCTTGATATTTGGTAGCTTCTGGGATGACCTTGGAAACGGCTTCGTAATTGACCTGTGCCTTTTCTTCGCCCATCTCCATTAGTTTGACGCCGAATGTGAATCCAAAAAGGAGACTGACAAGATAATAGAACCACACAAAAAACCAACGGGGCTGGACTTCTTCGTTGGTGTATTCCTTCCAACCTTTGTAGTGACGCAGTTCATCCTCTGCGATTTGGTCTAGGATCTTTGCATTCTCTACCGATTTAATTCTATTAGCGAGACGTTTGTATATGTGATATTCAGTGATTTCGGTCTCTTGAAAGAGAATTATTTTTTTGCGAATATCTTCGCTTACGGTTTGCATGATGTACTCCTTGAAAAGTAGCTATAGTGTATGACAGTATTGTAAATCAAAAGGTGCGCCATGCGGCGCACCTTTTGATTTACTTTATGGTTGATTGTCATCCACCACGTACTCGTCATCGATTTGGCCGTCACCGTTCAGGTCAACGCCAAAGTACATGCCTTGCGGATTGGCATTTGTCCACTCTGCGTAGTTGATATAGACCAATGCGCCTTCTTTAAGGGCAATATCTTCAGCTGAGAATTCTTCTTCGAGTTCGTCTGTGATGCGAGTGAGATAGAAGTTGAAACTCCCTTCACCGTTTAACTTCTCAGTGTTGATGATCAAGTCGCCAGCTTTGCTATCCAACCAGGCAGTGATAGTTCCACCGCCGACCATATCCGCGCCATAAACTTCGAAATAGTAATCGGCTTCGGCATTTGGATTCTCAACGCCGAAGATGATGCTGGGCGATTCATCTGACGTGGTTTCGTATGCGATCATTTCA
Source organism: Anaerolineales bacterium (assembly GCA_046328875.1). Classification (GTDB taxonomy): domain Bacteria; phylum Chloroflexota; class Anaerolineae; order Anaerolineales; family Villigracilaceae; genus Villigracilis. The sequence continues at coordinate 1,006,927 of JAXLVS010000001.1, forward strand.
TCAGCAGGATAGAAAGAAGCTGTATCTACTTGTCCGGGGGCAAGGGAAATACCTTCAACGCCAATGCTAAAACCTCTGCCGATCATCACGAGGTCGGTGAGAGTTTCTTCGGTCAGTTCGGTACCGTCAATGCTAACTGTTACATCCAGATCAGATGGGATCGAATAGATCGGTTCAGGAGTTTCTCCATTGGCGCCCATTCGATATTTGTTATAAGAAGCGCCAGGAATTTCGTTAATGATCTTTCCATCTACATAGCCGAGGCGGTTGCCATTTTCATCAGTGATGAGGATGTGACCTTTGCCGTCCAGGAATATCTGATTGAGCGGCTGGCTGAGCTTGGCTACTTTGCCTATGCTTGCATATCCTCCTTCACAGAAGGGGCAATTTTGAACTTCAAGGCGGGCAGAAGTGGGGGTGAGGTCGAGTGTGCCAGTATCTGCATTACCAGACCATACATCAGAATCAACCTGTGGATTGATAGATGTTTCATATGTCCAGGAGTTATCGCGTGAGTCTACAAATAGTTCACGAACTTCGCCAGGATAATTGTTATCGTACACAAGGATGGCATATAAGCCATCGCCTTTGTCTTCCACACCAAACGGAGTGATCGCATGGCCTTCGCCGCGGTCGTTATAAATGCCGATAGTGTACGTCTCGCCATTCACATCCATCTGTTCGACGGTTTGCAAAATTTCCATCGGCGTACCATGGATGACGCTCGACGCTGTCGGGTCAACTGCCTGCGTGGCCCACCAGTAAGCGATCTCTTTTTGTAACGCTTCGTCATTGATATCCAAGTCACTCGCCACTGTACCGCCAAAATCAGATGGAGAAACCTGACCGGTGTACATCATCAAACTGAGCACAGCCATTCCTTCACAGTGACCGCCCGACATATCACCGTTGACCTGTTCCATCCACTGTTCAGCAGGTGGAGTCAAAATGCACTCATCCCCATTGATCTGTGCGCAAACTTCATCGCCAAACATGCGGCGCAACTCAGTAGCCGTCAAGTTTGTAGCGGGGATGTCATCACCATAGTTTTCAAAACTAAAGCCGTTTTCAGTGGGGTTAAAACCAAAGTCGAACACCACATCCCCCGGTACGCTTGTTGCTGCAGGCGCTTCTGTCGCAGCTACGTCGGTGACAGGTGCTTCGGTTGCTGCTTCTTCGGTGAATGTTTCATCAACAGCATCTTCAGTACCGCAAGCAGATAGCACCAAGCTGAACACAGCTAAAATTGAAACAAGCATAAAAAATGGACGTTTTTTCACATAAACCTCTTTTAGTTGAAATAATGATTTTATAAAAACACCCGCCATAAAAATGCCGAGTGTTTTTATTTTATAAAGTGAAGCTTTCTTATTGTGAAACCCTGCTGCTAAACCTTTTGCAGGACAAAGTACCAATATCTACGGTTATCCAAATGCGGTAAAGCGTTGGGAGAGTTGGGGGTGACACCCGCGAAGTGATAAAACGGTTTGCGTAGAATGGCTGGTACATATTTATCAACCAGCGCAATACGACGCTCACGGTCCAACTCCATAGCCTTCAACACATTCTCCGTGATATCTTCTTCCTTGATGAGTTTCAGCCCCATGTTCTTCAATTGTGCATGCCAGATCGCTACTTTTTCTTCATAACGCAGATCGGTATAAAGAAAATACCCATTGGGCTTGAGCACACGTCTAACGTGTTCAAAGAATTTTGTGATATTGGGGTAATAGAGCGACGCTTCCACATTGACCACCACATCAAAGGAATTGTCAGGAAAGGCCAGATCCTCAGCATTGCCGTGATGGAACTTGAGACCTTCCAGGTTGTAATGCTCGCGGCAAAACTCGATGGCACGTGTGGAAAAATCCACACCAGTGTAGGACTTTGGCTTGAAGTGACGCATGATGAAGTGCGCGCCTCCGCCCCGCCCGGAGCTGACTTCCAACGCGTCGACATTTTGCCACTCTATATGCTTTGCCACGTGATGATAAAGCTGCATCGGGTAGCGATGGATCTCCTCATCCTCTTCAAGAGAAATCGGCTCATTCCCCTGATGATGGGCAGTGTACCCAAAATTCATAAAGATGGCGTTTTTATCTTTGTCAAAGGTGGAGACCAGCTCATATTGAATGCGTGTGAGCCAGCTTTTCAGGTTCGGAAAACGGTGAAATAACAGCTTGTTGAGCATTGCTCCTCCTCAGTTTGGTTGAATGAATACGCATTATAACCCTGTCATGCGACGGAAGTTAGCTACAGTTTTGAAAGGGGATAAGATAATTGCGGATTATGCCAGAGGGAGATGCGAAGTTGCCCCCGCGATCTCATCATGAATACGGATAGCTTCTAGTGTTCCGTATGTGCTTGTTCCAATTTGCTCAATGAATCTACATACACTGAAATGGCGGCTTTCACTTTCATAAGATTGAAGCCAGCTTTCAAATGCTCCATCTACAGCCTCACGCGGATACTTGACCTTGTATGATTCCATTTTGATGCGCCGCGGTTTTGGAGTGAGTCTGGCTCTGAAACATGCCTGCTTCGTACAAATAGTAGTGTATAGCCTGTCACAGTTGAACTCGTTCATCATATTAATAGTGGCGCGATCTTGCGGATCAAAACTCTTCCCTAATACGATAACCCTTGCACCTTGATATGTCTCATAAATGCGAAAGGAAAGTCCCTGATATTTTGGAGTAGTTGCCAACTTCCTAACCATATCAAATATCTTTTCCTTATCCTGTTCAGGGTCGCTCTTCTTGAAGAGATTCCCAAAACTGGCCTTGGGTTTGTCTATATCGAGGAACATCAAATTTTCTGTATTCATCACTTGTGCACCATAGCGGTTGCGGGTGATGATGGTTTTCTCATCCACGGTTTGCAATATCTCCTCGCGGATCTCCACTTGATATTCATTAAAGATGGAAAATTCCCCATTGATCTTGCGGATTACCTTATCCATCTTGTCACTTGCTCTAATCGCAGCTTCTTCAATAGAAGTATTTGAACCGCCATAAGTTGTTAGCTCGGTATCAAGACCATCTATCCTGACTCGTCTTTTTTCGGTTTTCCAATACTTGAAAATTTTCATGGTTTCTCCTGTGATTCATTCCCTGCCGTTTATTATGAATTCGCGAATTATAGTTTTGGATATTAAATAACAACACCCTCCAAATAGGGGATATTCGGAGGGTGTTGTATAAATTTAAGTTTCAGTATTATTCGGGTGTATATGGCGCTTTACTATCAATACTCCCGACGAATTGAGGCAGTTTTTTGTGCCCCAAATTCTGCCGTATTGCCATGTTCTCGCCCAAGTGATACCAGTAATGATAGATAACGCGCTGGAGCAGGTTTCCATACTTGTATCGGATCTGCTTGCCGTTGCTGATCACATTTTGTTGAAGGGTTTCAGTAGTAACCTTGTCTAGCCACGGATCAGCAGCCTTAGTTATTTTTTGCCAAGCGGCAAGCATCTCTTTCAGCGATGGTGTACTGGCAGGAGAGCCATAAGCGAAGTCCTTAGCAATTTCTGGGAATAAGGTAATTCCTTGCCCAAAGGATAGAAAATAACGCTGTTCTTGCCACGCCAGATGACCAACATTCCAGCTGATGCAATTCATCGGAAGGAATCGCTTACTTGCTTCCTTTTCGGTGATTCCTTTAATTCCGCGCAGGAATTCACTGCGGGTGAAACGTAATTGAAGAACGAGTGGATGGGTCATGAATTATTTATATGAGATTGTAGGGGTGGGGTTACCCCGCCCCTACATGTTATTAAGCTATTTGATCGTAATTCTCCGGCAACCAGCAGCAGAGGACTAACTCTCTTGCAGCCTTCACCTCGTCCATGCGGCCGAATTGCGTGTTGTTAGGCGCGTTGTGGAGAAGTTCGGGTTGGGTCTTGGCTTCTTCCGCGATCTTAATGAGCGCATCAGCAAAACGATCAAGGGTGTCCTTGTTCTCGGTTTCGGTGGGTTCGATCATCAAGGCTTCGTGGACGATGAGCGGGAAGTAGTTTGTGGGTGGGTGGAAGTTGTAATCCATCAGCCGTTTGGAGATGTCCAGTGCGCGGATGTCACTGCCTTCAAATTGACCTTCCATCACAAACTCATGCATGCAGATGCGGTCATACGGAATCTTGTAGGTGCCGCGTAAACGTGCTTGCAAGTAGTTGGCGTTGAGAACTGCATACTGCGAGATGTCTTTCAAACCATCCGGTCCGTGCATGGCGATATAGGTGTACGAGCGCACAAGTCCGCCACCAAAATGACCGTGGAAGGCTTTCATGCGTCCAATGGATTGCTTGGGTGTGACAAAGCCATACAGCGGAGCAGTTTCGTGATCGCCTTCTTCCACGATGCCAACGAGAGGCGCGGGCAGGAAATCAACCAGACGGTCACTGACACCGACTGGACCAGAACCAGGTCCGCCGCCACCATGCGGGACGGAGAAGGTCTTGTGCAGGTTGAAGTGCATTACGTCAAAGCCGAGATCGCCGGGGCGAACGATGCCAAGCAGCGCGTTGAGGTTCGCGCCATCGCCGTACATCAGGCCGCCGCAGTCCTTCACCATCTGCACTACTTTTTCGATGTTCTCATCGAACATGCCGAGGGTATTGGGGTTGGTGAGCATCATACCGACGACGGTATCGTCGCAGGCAGCTTCGAGGGCTTTGAGGTCTACGTTGCCGCGTGAGTCAGATGGGATGGTGATGACACTGAATCCCAACATACCGACGGAAGCGGGGTTTGTCCCATGTGCGGCATCGGGAATGAGCATCTTGGTGCGCTTCAGGTCACCGCGGGATTTGTGATACGCGGCCATCATCAACACGCCGGTGAATTCGCCGTGTGCGCCAGCAGCGGGCTGCAAGGTCACACCGGGGAAACCGCTGATCTCTTTGAGCCATTCCTGCATTTCGAACATCAACGCGAGGTTGCCTTGCACGGTTTCAATGGGCTGCAATGGGTGTGTGTAAAGGAAGCCAGCATAACGGCAGGTGTCTTCATTGATCTTCGGGTTGTATTTCATGGTGCAGGAACCCAAAGGATAGAAGCCATCGTCTACGCTGTAGTTGAACTTGCTGAGTTTCATGTAATGACGGACAACGTCCACTTCGGCGAGCTCAGGCAGGGGCAGGTCTGAGCGGAGTAAATCTTTGGGAGGCAGAGCAGTTACCGGCACATCTGAGGCGGGCATTTTTACGCCGCGTCGCCCGGGGGAGGAGAGTTCAAAAATGGTTGGTTCAATTATAGTAGCCATTAATTCATCTCCTTTAAGATCTCAACAAGTGTATCAATTTCATCTTTGCTGTTCATTTCAGTGACAGCGACGAGGATGTGATTTTGCAGTGAGGGATAATCTTTGCTGAGATCGTAGCCGCCGAGGATGCCGTTATCGAGCAGGTATTGGTTGACTTCGCTCGCGGGTTTGGGACAGCACAAAACAAACTCGTGGAAGAATGGCTCCATGAAGCACAGACCAAAGCCATCGATCTTGCTGAGTTCACTGGCGGCGTAATGCGCCTTTTGGTAGCAAAGGTTCGCAACTTCCTGCAAGCCTTGTTTGCCAAGCGTGGACATGTAAAGTGCGGCGGCCAACGCAAGCAGACCTTGATTGGTGCAGATGTTGGATGTGGCGCGTTCGCGTTTGATATGTTGTTCGCGCGCGGTGAGGGTCAATACGTAGGAGCGGTTGCCGCGTACATCCACGGTTTCGCCGACGAGGCGTCCTGCCATTTTGTGAACGTAGGATTTTTTCGTGGTGAAGAATCCGAGATAGGGTCCGCCGTACCAAAGCGGGATGCCGAAAGGCTGCGCTTCGCCGACAACAATATCCGCGCCCATGGATGCGGGCGTCTTGAACATGAGCAGCGCAGTGGGATTCGCAACGATGCAGACGAGTGCGCCTTTTGCATGCGCATCTTCGATGAGTTTTGTGTAATCGTGGATGCGGCCAAAGAAGTCGGGATATTGGACAACGACGAGCATGGTCTTGTCGTCGATGAGGGACATCAATACTTCGGGTCCTGCTTCGAGGTTGGCTGATACTTCATCTCCGGCTTCTTCCAGTCCCATGCCTTGTGAATATGTGCGAATGACTTCGCGGTATTGTGGGTGGACTGTGGGGGACATGACGACCTTTTTGCGCTTGCCACGGAATTGAGCATACGCAAGGTTGACGGCTTCAGCGGTGGCTGTTGCACCATCGTAGTGCGAGGCGTTCGATACTTCCATGCCAGTGAGGTTGGTCATCAAGGATTGATATTCGAAGATGGCTTGCAATGTGCCTTGTGATATCTCTGGCTGGTAAGGTGTGTAGGCGGTGTAGAATTCACCGCGGCGTAGCATGTGATCCACGACAGAAGGAACGTAATGGTGATATGCACCTGCGCCGAGGAAAGAGACAAGGTGTTCGCGCACGTTCTCATTGCTGGAGGCCATGTCACCTAAGTGTGCGGCGGCTTCCATTTCAGTAAGAGCGGGCGGGAGATTCAATTCGGGGAAGCGATGTTTCTTTGGAATGGCGTCGAAGAGATCGTCAAGCGATTTGACTCCGACGGTCTTGAGCATCGCATCCCGTTCGTTCGGGGAGATCGGGATATAGGTCATATTTGGCTCCAGGCTATTGGTTTTTAGCTCTTAGCTTTTGGCTGTTAGCATTTTGCACTTGCCAATGGATAAATGCTAACAACTAATTGCTAACTGCTAATACCTAGTGAGTTCTTCCTTCACAATATGTCTCGTACGCAGCAGCATCCATTACATCACCAGCAGCGCCACCTTCGATCTTTACCATCCAGCCCTCGCCATACGGGTCGGAGTTGAGGATTTCGGGTTTATCAGAGAGTCCCTTGTTCACGGCGCTGACTTTTCCAGCAGCGGAAGCATAGATTTCGGAGGACGCCTTGACTGATTCAACAGAGGCAATAGCTTTGCCTACAGCTACTTCTTCGCCTTCATCTACAAGGATCTCCACGAAGACGATATCAGATAATTGGTTCTGGGCGTAATCAGAAATGCCCATTGCGCCAGTAGCGGGGTCGAACCATTCATCAGACTTTGTGTACTTAAGGTTGGAAGGGGTGTTCATGTTTTGTCTCCTAAGCGAAATGTGATTTTGGCGAATCAAAAGAGGACGCAAGGTTTTATAAACCTGCGTCCTCTGTAATGGAACCTGAGAGATTAGTTTGATAGTTTCTTAGTTATTTAGTTGTGTAGCTGGTCATCCTACTACCTAAACTACTAAACTATCAAACTAACTAAACTATAAAACTTTACACCGTCGGTGTCTCGGTGACTTGAGACTTTCCAGAGTTGATGCGGATATAGGGTCCTTTTGCCTGAGAGTTTCATCTGGTTTCGCCTGTTTCCAGATTTGCACCTTCGGCGCTCATCATGTAGTGAATGAACCAAACCGTCACTACAATTTTGAGTCTCTTCCCTATATTCCGTTAAGTTATTGTTCCATTTTATGGGTGAGGGGGATGAGAGTCAAGGGAAGAATGTCATGCTGATTGTTTTTGCTGGCAGGTTGCAGGTGGAAAGAGCGAAACATTCGTTTAAACTGCCAAATTTGGCCATATTAGAATATCATATAAAATTCTGCCCATACGCGTCGTCTATGGAGTGGACTTGGTATAATCCAGTTCGCAAGTCAAATTTGGAGGATTCCGTGAATTCCCGTAGTCAATCGTTTTTTGTGTATTTCCTTCTACTTGTTGCCATTGGCGCAATGCTTTATATGGGTTTTAACCAAAATGCCAATGCCGCAGAACCACTGACCCTGAGTACAGTGGCGCAACAGGTACAAAATGGAGAAATCGCCCGAATTATTATCACCGGCGATGACACCATCCGTGTGGTGAGAGTTAATGGTACCGAAGATGATGCCGTTGAGTCTCGTATTGAGTCGGGGACAACCTTTGTGGAACAACTCCTGAGTTTTGGGGTGACCACTGAGCAATTGGACAAGGTGGATGTTGAAGTCAGTGCACCCTCTCCATGGGGAGCGGTGTTGAGCGGCGCGGTCTATCTTTTGCCTATTTTGTTCATGGGTGGTCTGCTTTGGTTCATTTTCCGTCAGGCGCAGGGCAGCAATAATGCGGCCATGTCCTTTGGAAAGAGCCGCGCCCGCATGTTTAGCGGCGAGCACCCCACAGTGACATTTGCTGATGTAGCTGGTGCGGAGGAGTCCAAGCAGGAATTGGCTGAAGTGGTTGAGTTCCTTAAGGAACCTCAGAAATTTATCCAACTCGGTGCGCGTATTCCAAAGGGCGTTTTATTGGTAGGCCCTCCCGGTACAGGTAAGACCCTTTTGGCAAAGGCTGTTTCAGGTGAAGCAGGTGTGCCGTTCTTCTCGATCTCAGGCTCTGAATTCGTGGAAATGTTCGTAGGCGTGGGCGCAAGCCGCGTGCGTGACCTGTTCGATCAGGCCAAGCGCCATTCCCCCTGTATTATTTTCGTAGATGAAATTGATGCTGTCGGTCGTCAGCGCGGTGCAGGTCTTGGCGGTTCACACGATGAACGCGAGCAGACCCTCAACCAAATGCTCGTCGAAATGGACGGTTTTGATACAGACACCAACGTCATTATCATTGCTGCCACCAACCGCCCCGACATTCTTGACCCAGCACTCATGCGTCCTGGTCGCTTTGACCGTCGCGTGACGCTTGATCGTCCTGATGTAAAGGGACGTGAGGCCATCCTCAAAGTTCACGTCAAGGGTAAACCCTTGGATCCGCAAGCCGACCTCGCTTCCATTGCGCGTGGTACACCTGGTTTTGCTGGTGCTGACTTGGAGAACCTCGTCAACGAAAGCGCTATTCTCTCCGCTCGCCGTAACAAGAAATCCATTGGCCAATCAGAATTAGAAGAGGCTATTGAACGAGTGGTGATGGGACCAGAACGCAAGTCCCGCTTAATCTCTGAGGAAGAGAAGCGCATCATTGCCTACCATGAAGCTGGTCATGCCATCGTGGCAAACGCCATCGCTGAAGCAGACCCCGTCCAAAAAGTGACCATCGTAGGTCGCGGACAGGCTGGCGGTGTAACATGGTTCCGCCCCGATGAGGACCGTATTCTCATGTCTCGCAAGAAGATGCTCGCTACATTGGCAATGGCCCTTGGTGGACGTGCCGCCGAAGAATTGATCTTCGACGACATTACCTCTGGAGCATCCAATGATATTGAGCAGGTCACTCGCATGGCTCGCTCTATGGTGACCCGCCTCGGTATGAGCGTTGAACTCGGCACCATGACCTACGGACAGAAAGAAGAGATGATCTTCCTTGGCCGTGAGATATCCGAACAACGTGATTACTCCGAAGCTGTTGCAGAGCAGATCGATCGCGAAGTCCGCAAGATCGTGGAAGATGCCTACAAACAGGCCAAGGCTTTGGTAAAGAAATATCGCAAGCAGCTTGACTTGGTTGCCAAGAAACTTCTTGAAGTGGAATCGATCAACCGCGAAGATTTCGAACAGCTCTTCCCTTCGCCGTTTGGCAAGAAGAGCGGTACACCTCAGGTTGCATAATAAGAATCTGTAATATAAAAAGAGCCTCTCTTGAAAAAGAGAGGCTCTTTTGTGTAACTATCTAATTTACTTTCCACTTTCCTTGTGCTGACGGACCAATTCACGGCGCAATATCTTGCCGACTGTGGTCTTGGGCAATTCACTGCGGAATTCATAGTGGGTGGGTACTTTATAAGGAGCGAGATGTTCCTTACAGAAAGCCTTTAGTTCTTCTTCTGTCAGAGTTTCACCAGGCTTTACTACAACCCAAGCCTTCACGGTCTCGCCACGATGCGGGTCAGGGATACCGCCCACGCCCACTTCCAACACCTTGGGGTGATCCATAATCGCTTCTTCCACTTCACGCGGCCACACTTGGAAACCACCCGGCTTGATCAATTCTTTCTTACGATCCACGATATAGAAGTACCCGTCCTCATCCATGCGGGCAATGTCACCTGTAAATAACCAGATTTTGCCATCTTTCAACTCACGCAGGGAATTGGCAGTCTCGGTCGGCATGTTGTGATATCCCTTCATCACTTGCGGACCACGCAGAACGATTTCACCGATCTCACCCTGAGCCATTTCGGTTTCACCATCATCAAGACTGATGATCTTCATTTCTACATCAGGCAGCGGCATGCCGATGGAACCAGTCTTGTTCACACCCTCCAGCGGATTGCAGGTCACAGCCGTGGGAGCTTCAGACATACCAAAACCTTCAAAAACCTTACCGCCTGTCAGACGTTCAAACTCTTCTTTCGTCTCACGCATCAGCGGTGCGGAGCCAGAGATACACGCTTTGATGGAAGAAAGATTATATTTTCCAGCTTTTACATCTGGGTGATTATTAATGCTGTTGTAAAGCAGAGGCACACCAGGGAAAATAGTCGCCTTGTATTTGCTGATATTTTCCAAAACATCCTTCAAGTCGCGCGCATTGGGGATCATCACCATGCTTGCGCCATTTGCCATCGCGAAATTCATCCCAGCCACCATGCCGTACACATGGAAAAGCGGAATTCCCATCAACACTACTTCTTTGCCGGCTTCAAGAGACGGCATCCATGATTTGATTTGAAGTGTATTGGCTACCACATTGCGGTGCATGGCAACTGCGCCCTTCGGTACACCAGTCGTTCCACCAGAATATTGGAAGAGGGCAGTGTCATCAGGGGTAATCTCAACATTGGGCTTGGCTGCATTGGCATATTTCTTCAGCAGATCAGGCATCCATACATCATTGCTGTCAAGCACATCTACTTTATCGCCTTCTTTCTTTTCTCTTGCCAGTGTGAACAGCAAACGAGTAATGGGGGGAAGCGCTTCCTTGATATTGGAAACGATAACCTTCTTAAGTTTGGACTTCGCCCGAACTTCCTTAACCTTTCCATAGAAGCGACTTAAAGTGAACATCACTTCGATTCCCGCATCATTGACAGGGGTCAGGATCTCATCCACAGGATAGGTGGGGTTTACAGCAACAACCACGGCACCCGCCTTAAGAATACCAAAATAAGCAACCACGAATTGCGGAAGGTTCGGCATAAAGATACCGACACGATCACCCTTTTTCACTCCCATATCCACCAAAGCGGCAGCCATGTGATCGGTCAATGCATTCATTTCCCGATACGAAATGACCGCACCTTTGAAAATCGTGCAGGCGCGGTCAGGATATTTGCGCGCGGCATCCTCAAGAAAATGGAATAGCGGCGCTTTTGGATATTCAATTGTGGTGGGTACCCCTTTATCGTAATTCTTTTGCCAAATCTTGCTGTCCATACTTCCTCCTCCGTTGGTTTGTTGAGCGAAGATGATCTGGCGCAAGTATATACGTGAAAATATTAAAAGTCAATTAGAACACTCCAAATTACAGAGAGTTACGAATAAATTGTACAATTTCTTCCCGTAAATTTTTTTCATTTGGATTGAACCACCGAATTTGCGGATCAGACTCCTTGAACCAATTAGCCTGTCTGCGCACAAACACACGAGTAATACGCTTCATCTCCGCCTTTGCCTGCTCAATCGTCAATTCACCTTTAATTACTCTGACGCATTCTCGATATCCAATCGCAGACATGCTTGGCAAAGTAGGGGAATAGCCCTGATCGAGCAGACCTTTTACTTCATTAATGAATCCGTTCGCGAACATCAGGTCAATTCTTTCATCTACCCGTTGATACAACTCTGTACGCGGACGGATCAACCCGATAGTAATTAAGTGATACGGTGAATCTCCACTTCCACGCTGTTCGGAAAATTTTCTCCCCGTTGTAAAGATCACCTCCAAAGCGCGGATGGTACGGCGATAATTTCTAGCATCAATCTTCTCAGCAGATTTAGGATCAAGTGCTCGCAGTTTGTCGTGTAGCCACTCAAGCCCTCTTTCCTCCTTCAACTTTTCCAGCACGGCTCGCATTTTTTCGTCGGGTGTTACTTCAGGTGGTGCCCATCCTTCCGTCACTGCACGGATATATTGCCCTGTACCGCCAACTAAAAAAGGTAAATGATTGCGTGTATGCGCTTCTGAGATCAACTCTCTCGCTTTTTGTTGAAATACTGCGAGGCTCAACGTCTCATCTGGGTTCACGATATTAATCAAATGATGCGGCACACGCGCCATTTCCTCAGGAGAAGGCTTTGCAGTGCCAATATCCATGCCTCGGTAAAAGAGGCGCGAATCCGCAGAAATGATCTCACCATTTATTTGCTCTGCTAGTTGAATGGCGAGTTCAGTTTTGCCAACCGCAGTTGGCCCGATAATGAGAACGAGGGATGGTTTCGATGACAGCGACATTGGGATGGGATTTTATTTCTCCAGAAAAGATTCGGAAGGATTGGAGGGGTTGTAATACACAGTGACAGTAGATCCAATGGGGTAGCGGTTAACAGTTGCTTGTGCCTGCCCAGACACGCGAACATTCAGGAATTGCTCGCCAGCCTTGATGGTTTGGCTTTGGTAACTTCGTCCGTCCATAACATAAACATAAACCACTACTGGATAAATAGAGTGGCTTCTACCTGTATGCTTCGACTGTACGCTGGACATCAAAACAGTTCCTATTGTGCTAGGCCAATTCTGTGCAACTTGTCGAAACGCCATGCTTTGCTGATTGCGCTTGTAAAGAAAATAGCCAATTCCACCGATGATTAAAATAGGAATAGCTGTGGTACAAATTACTGTTACGAGACCCGTAAACAACCCAAAACCTGTCATGATCCAATTTAGATTACCCATAAGACTTCACCTTTCTACTATTAAAACTTGTAATGGAATCTTATATTGAAACGGTTTTCCATTGTTTCATTTTTTATCTTTCTGGTAAACTTTCGAGCGTTTATTGTTTCCATTCTAACACCGAGGGAGCAGGTATGATCAACTGGCAGGAACTCACCATTGACATGTTCGTTCAGCAATTGCGGACGGTATATCAGCGCACATATGGAGACATCAATAGCGATTATGGACGAATCGTTGCCTGGTGTGGACGTTTGGTACTCGAAAATATAGCCAACTCAGATGCTCTCTATCATGATATCGATCATACGATCATGGTCTCTCTAGCCGGGCAGGCGATTATTGAAGGCAAGCACCTGCGCGAAGGTGGAGTCACACCTCGTGACTGGATGCATTATATGATCGCAGCTCTTTGCCATGACATAGGTTATGTCAAAGGTGTTTGCAAAAACGATGGAAAGGAAATGTTCGCTACTGGTGTGGGCGATGAATTGGTTCACATTTCTCCCGATGGCACAGATGTAGCGTTGACTCCGTATCACGTCAATCGTAGCAAATTGTTTGTCCGTGAACGCTTCGGCTCGGGTCTATTGGAAGGGATGACGAAATTTCTGGATGCAGAACAAGTTGCTTCTTTTATTGAGATGAAACGTTTCCCTTCGCCTGACGAAGAAATGTATAAAGATACGAGAGGTTTGGGGGGGTTGGTGCGTGCGGCTGATTTTATTGGTCAATTGGGCGACCCTGATTATTTCCGCAAGACCCCTGCATTATTTTATGAATTTCAAGAGTTGGGACTGAATGAAAGGTTTGGCTACAAATTCCCAAATGACTTGCGTAAAGGATATGCGAGTTTTTATTGGGAAAAAGTGAGTCCTTATATCAAAGATGCGCTCGAATACCTGCGCCTGACCGAAGATGGTAAACAGTGGGTTGCCAATATGTACTCGCACGTCTTTGATGCAGAGCACGGCGTAGGCTGAGTTTATTTTTATTTCTTCGCCTAATCTATAAAAATATCACCCATCTTGTTGATGGGTGATATTTTTATTCTGTCTTTCGATAAACCTGATGCCAACTCTTTTGGTTGCAGTTTTGGCATGGGAGAAGCACTCTCGGGTTCCCTGCTGCTTTCCAGCGGATGCCGCCTATTTCCCATATCGATCTTTCGTACTTGCAGTTAAGGCATTGTATCTTCCACGAGGTTGATTCTGTTTTTAGATTTGAAAACGCTTTTTCTGACAAGATTGCTTTGAAAACCCTTTGCCAGAAAGAGAGGGGATTTTCCATCCAATTATTCCTTTGAATACTCGCGGATGTTATCTGTGGCGGCGTCTAACTTTACAACTTCCTCTTCGGTCATTTGCCAGCCAGCGCCACCAGCATTGCTTTCTGCTTGTTGAGGGGTTTTTGCTCCAGGGATGGGTAATGCTCCTTTGCAAATGAGCCAGTTCAAGGCTACTTGCGAAGCGGTCTTCCCAGCGTGATTTTGACCGATCTCTTGCAGCAGTCGAATTACAGGCGGCAGTTTCTTCAATAATTCCGCATATTGAGAAGCGCGTACACCAGGAGGAGGATTCTCCGAAGTATATTTTCCTGTCAGCAGACCTTTTTCAAGTGGGGAGTATGCGATCAATCGAATTCCAAGTTCTTTGCAGCGAGCCAGTGTGCCATTCTTTTCCACCTCACGGCTTAGTAGACTGTAGTGAACCTGGTTAGATGCCAGCGGAATGCCATGCTGTGCCAGTGTGGAATATGCTCGTAGCATTTTCTGTTGCCCAAAATTGGAGACGCCCACTGTGCGTGTCATTCCTTGTTTCACACACTCTACCATGCCTTCCATCATGGTTTCTGGGCTCATCACCACAGAAGACCAGTGAATTTGATACAGGTCCACTGACTCCAAACCCAAACGTTCCAAGCTTCCTTTCAAAGCACGTGGAATAAATCCTTTGGAAAACCTCCACGGCCATGGGAAGAACTTTGTTGCTACCAGAACAGGCTGGTCAGTTTCTTTGATGAACTTTCCAAGCAAGCGTTCGGAAGTTCCTGAGCCGTAGATTTCTGCCGTATCAACAAAGCGGACGCCGAGGTTAAGTGAAACATCAAACGCCTCGCGAATATCTTTGTCTGTGTGGGTTTGTCCGTATCCCCAAATAACCCTATCACCCCATTGCCATGCTCCGAGCCCTAATTGAATGGCGTGTAAAAACCTAACCTCACTGCTTACTTCGGTCATTGACGGCTCCTTCGATGAATTACACGATTCTATCTTAAAAAATCACTCTCACCAAAAATTCAGGTTACAATTCAGCCCGCTCAAAAAACTAGTGGAACTACGTGAACGCGAGCCTCCTCGGGGGGTGAGTCTGGCGCTCCCTGAGTTCCGGGAGGTCCCCGTGACATTAAATTCCAACAAGCGGGATGTAGAACCCGCTTCCAGCCTTAACCTAAGGCTGGGTCTGTCCTTTTCAAATTTATCTCTGCTGACGCGTGCTCTCACGCATCGATCCTATGCTAACGAGCATGATGAGGTGGAGGACAACGAACGCCTTGAATTCCTTGGCGATGCCGTATTGGATTTCGTTGTAGGAGAGTGGGCATTCCATCGTTTTCCCGAAATGCCCGAAGGTGACTTGACCAAGATCCGCTCTTCGCTGGTTCGAAATGAGCGGCTTGCTGAATTCTCACGCCAATTGGATCTTTCTCCTGCGCTTCGTTTAGGACGCGGCGAGAAATCCTCAGGTGGTCACCAAAAAGATAATCTGCTTGGCTCAACCTTTGAGGCGATCATCGGTGCGCTGTATCTGGATAAACAAGGCCTTGAAGAAGTAAAACGTTTCATCAAACCGTTTTTAGAGTCAATTTACGATTCCATTCTGGATGAAATTCGTGACCCGAAAAGTGATTTTCAGGAATTGACACAATCATTTAAACAGGGGACGCCGATATATCGTGTTGTCGGCACCAGTGGCCCAGACCACGCTCGCATATTTGAAGTGGAAGTGGAAATCGCGGGCGAAGTCAAAGGCCGCGGTTCAGGGTCGAGTAAAAGTAATGCCGAGCGCGCTGCAGCTAAAGACGCGCTGGAAAAATTTAATTCAAAATCATAAACTGAAAATTGAGCCCATGCCTCTTCGTCTAAAATCCCTCGAGTTACAAGGATATAAAACTTTCGCCTCTCGCACTGTGTTTGAATTTGCGAGTGGTATCACTGCCATTGTCGGACCCAACGGGTCTGGCAAATCAAACATTGCTGATTCTCTACGCTGGGTGTTGGGCGAACAATCCTACCTATTGTTGCGCGGCAAGAAAACCGAAGACATGATCTTCTCTGGTTCCGAACAGCGTGCGCGTGCAGGCATGGCACAAGCTACCATTACATTTGATAACACTGCTCAATGGCTTCCTTTGGACTTTTCCGAAGTGGCTATGACGCGTTTTGCCCACCGTGATGGGCGCAATGAATATCTGATCAATGGACAGCACGTCCGCTTGCGTGAGATGAATGAACTGCTTGCACAGGCTGGCTTGAGCGAACGCACTTACACCATCCTCGGGCAGGGACTTGTAGATGCATCCCTCGCGCTCAAGGCAGATGACCGCCGCCGTCTGTTTGAAGAGGCCGCAGGGGTTGGCTTATATCGCGCCCGCCGCGACGATGCTCTGAAGCGCCTTGAAAATACTAAGCGAAATCTCGAACGCGTTTTGGATATTATGGCTGAGTTAGAGCCGCGTATTAAAAGCCTCGAACGTCAGGCGAAGCGTGCCATTGACTTTGCCCGTGCGCAAACAGATATGAAGGCCGTTCTACGCGAGTGGTACGGTTTCCACTGGCATCGTGCCCAGCGTGACCTATCCGATGTTCGCGAAACCGTGCGTGGACAGGAGAACCGCGTGCGTGAAGCACGTGAGGCTCACGAGAAAACACAGGAAGCATACACAACCTTCCGTGAGCGCCTTTCTGGTTTGCGTGCTCAATTAAATGGATGGCATCGCCAATCTGCTGATTTGCATAACCAACGCGAATCCATTAGTCGTGAATTAGCCGTTTTGGAAGAACGCCGCCGTGCATTGACTGGTACGCAGGCATCCATCCTTTCCGATCAGGAAAAGGCGATGGCGGAATTGCATCTTGCCAATGACCGCTATGGCGAAGCTGAGCAAGAACTTGCCCGCATTCAAGCTGAATATGAAGAAGCAAAATCTCAATTTGCGAATGCACAAGGTGCTTTACAGACTCGTGTGGGGGAGCGCACAGAGTTTGAAGAACAACTTGCGGCCATTCGAAATCAGATCGAATCTCTCAGCCAGCAACGCGCCGAGAACAACGCACGTTTGGATGAGTTGAAATCACGTATCGAATCACAAACTCAGAAAATTGAACAAACCAAAACATCCATTGCCAATGCGGAGAATCTCACCGCGAGGGCGAAGGCACAATTTGAGTCTGCAAAAGAGGCTCGCGAGCAAGCTGTGCTGAATTTGCAGGAAGCTGAAGATAAAGCCATTGCCAAACGCAGCGAAGTGGACTCGATTGAGCAAGCACGCCGTGAAGCACTCGAACGCCGCACGAAGGAAGAGTCCGATCACTCGCGTTTGAAGGCTCAACTTGAAGTGCTTGAACAATCTGAACAATCGCTGGCAGGTTATGCCGAAGGCGCGCGCTATCTTCTTGATGCTGCTCGTCAATCTAAACTCACGGGTGCGCGTGGTGCGCTCAGTGCAGCACTCGATGTGCCTGCTGAGCTTGAAGTTGCGATTGCAGCCGCGCTTGGCGATACTCTCGATGCCGTTTTGCTTGATGAGAGTCAACTTGAAGATGCGTTGAGCCTGCTCGAATCTGACGAAGCTGGTCGCGCGGCGTTGCTACCGATAGATAAGGCTTCTGAAGTCTTTAAGACTTCTGAGGCTTCCAGCGATTATCTCGGCGTGGCGTCTGAACTCGTCAATGCGCCCGATGATTTGCGCGGCGCGGTGCGCTTGATGCTTGGACAAACTCTCATCGTGCGCGATCGTTCCACCGCTCGAAATTTAATTAAGGATTTACCGACTCACGCGCGAATTGTGACTCTGCGTGGAGAAGTCTTCCGCGGTGATGGTTTGATCATCGCTGGGAAAACCGCCTCTTCCTCAACCCTTGGCAGGGGGCGCAAAAAACGAGAATTTGAATCTACGCTGGGTGAGCTTCTCGCTCGTCTTGCAGAATCAAATGAATCCGTGGAGCGGCTGTCCAATCAACTGGCGGCGGCGCAGCGTGAATTGATGCAAGCCGAGACGGATGCGCGCGAAGCCCGTGTCAGATTAGGCGAATGCCAAGAGACGGAGCAGCAGGCTGGTCTTGAGTCTGAATCGATGGCGCGTCAGCTTGAGTGGCAGAAAAATCAATTTGTTCAGTTGGAAGCTGAGGCGGGTGAATCTGCTTCGATCCAAAGTAAATTGATCGAATCTCAAACTGAAGTGGAGGCTCGTTCATCTGAAGCGCAAGTGGAATTGAAGGATGTCAGTGCGAAGTTGAAGGAAGTTTCTGCGGACGAGTTGCAGGAGCAGGCTTCGTATTGGAGCACGCGCGTGGCGGTGGCCGAGCAGTCGGTGACAGGTGCACTGGCGAAGAAGGAAGAACGCGAAAAGGAAATTACGCGCCTAGATGTGCGCCGTGTGGAATTGGCTTCTCGTTTGCAGGAAGCGCAAAATTCCCTGAATGTGTTGGACAACGAAAAAACAAACCTGCGCGAGCGTGAAAGCGGCTTGCACGGACAAATTGAAGAAATGCGAATCCTGATCGAGCCTGCCGAAAAAGATTTGGAAATGGCTGAGCAGGAAGAAACACGCTTGCAGGAAGCGGAAGATAACGCGCAAAAACATTTTGCAAATGCCGAACGTTCATATGGACAGGTACAACTGGAACAGACGCGCAAGATGGAAGCGCTGGATAATTTACAGCAGAAGATCACCGATGATTTTGGCTTGGTGATGTTCGATTATGCGGCGGATGTTTCAGGCCCTGTGCCTTTGCCATTAGATGGCATGGTGGAGCAGCTGCCTGTGGTGACTGAGCTTGCGCCTGAGATCGAAGATCAACTGACGCATTTCCGCGCTCAACTGCGCCGTATGGGACCGATCAACCCCGATGCAAAGGCTGAGTACGATCAGGAAAAAGAACGTTTTGAGTTCATGAAGAATCAGGTTGAAGACTTGCGCAAAGCCGAAGAGGATTTGAAGCAAGTGGTCGCTGAGTTGGATGAAGTGACCAAACGCGAATTTGTACGCACTTTTGATGCGGTGGATAAGCAGTTCCGCGAGACGTTTGTCCGTTTGTTTGGCGGCGGTTCCGCTCGCCTTGCATTGACCGACCCTGAAAACTTGGTGGATACGGGTATCGAAATCGAAGCGCGCTTGCCCGGCAGACGTGAACAAGGCTTGGCCTTGCTCTCTGGCGGTGAACGAAGTTTGACCGCGATTGCGCTGGTCTTTGCGCTGCTCAAGGTTTCGCCCACTCCCGTCTGCGTGATGGACGAAGTGGATGCAATGCTCGACGAAGCCAACGTAGGCCGTTTCCGTGACCTGCTTGTGGATTTGAGCAAGGATACCCAGTTCATCATCATCACCCACAACCGTAACACCGTTCAAGCTGCGGATATCATCTACGGCGTGACAATGGGGCGTGACTCAGCGAGTCAGATCATTAGTTTGAGATTGGATCAAGTTACGGATGATATGTTGAAACGGGGATAAGGCTAGAATTGTGAATGATAAAAAAATTCCGCCTCAATTTTGAGGCGGAATTTTTTATTACGAAAGGCTTAATAAGATTTCAGAATGATATTTCCATTCTGTCATCATTGTTCTTACGGTTTCGGTGTTTCTGTCGCTTCGAGTTTCTTCACAGATTCAGCCTGGGCGGTCAACTGGTCATTGGCAGCTTCGGTAGCAATCGTCACGAAGTTGGGTTCGCTGGGAACGCGGCTTTGCCAGATGTCGAAGGTCTCAACACCATATTCTTCTTTAGCGGCGGTCAACCAATCTGCGAATGCCTTTTGCTTGGCAGTATCGAGCTGCGTAGCAGTCAGCGGACGTTCCTGTCTTGCGATCAACTGGATGATGTGATATCCGAAGTCACTCTTCACAGGTTCGGTGGTAAAGTCGCCTGGGTTCTTCAATGCAAATGCTGCAGTTTCAAACTCAGGAACCATTGCTCCAGTTCCAAACCAGCCGAGGTCGCCGCCATTGACGCCAGAGCCAGTATCTGTGGAAAGTTCCTTCGCAAGAGTAGCAAAGTCTTCACCGTTTTGCAAGCGGACGATGATGTCCTTTGCAGCCTGCTCATCAGCCACGAGGATGTGACGCGCCCATACCTGAGTTTGAGTTGAGGCTACATCTGCGGTGATAGCTTCTCTAAGTTTTCGCTCCAGAATCTGGGCGCTGAAGAACTTTCGGAAGTCCGTTTCACTAAAGCCAAGCTTTGTCATTCTCTCGTTTGCATTGCTAAGTTCAGTGTTAAAGCCTTCGAGAGTGTACGGGGTGGCTGTTGGCTCAGGAGTGGAGGTTGGACCTGCGGTTGGTGTAACGGTGGGGGCGAGGGTCGCAGTGGGTGTCTCGGTAGCAGCGCCTTCAGGTGTGGATGTGGGCAATGAAGTGGCGGTTGGAAGCGGAGTCTTTGTGACAATGGTAAATGCTTCTGCGGGCGCATCGGGCAATTCAACCAAGGTTGGGGTCAGGGTAGGTGTTGGAGAACCATCTGGGAAGAAGCTAAAAGCAGACTTCACAGCTTCATCCAACTCAGCTTCGTCCACAGTAATGCCGCGTTTTTCGGCTTCCTGACGGACCAATTCTTCATTGATCATTTGATCCAACACGGTTTGTCCAACAGACACAGGTGAATCCAATGTGGATTGTATTTGCTGTAATTGGTTACTCACATCCATACCGAATTGGGCATACTGTGAATATAGATTGTACTGGCTCAACAGCTGCTGGCGTTGTAGGCGGACGCGCGGCTCAAAATCCTTAACCAGGATTTCCGTATCACCGACTTTCGCCACCGGGCGATAGGCTTGGAAATACTTAATATCCAGCCAGCCATAAAGCAGTAAAAGCACTACTGCGGCAAGGATGCCGAAGAAGGCATACATAATGATGCGCGTCTGCTGTTGTTCACGCTGCAGGCGGGCAACATGCTTCTTATGCAAAACAGGCTTCTTATCCTGTTCATTAGGCATAGTCATACTCCTTTATAAAAAACTCAATACCCTCTGCGTTCCATGTGCTTGCATAAGGTGAGTTGCTAACATAAATTCGGGGCATGGAATTTGATTCCCATGCCCCGCGAAATTCTTTTGGCAATTAGGAACGGTTATCGTCCAATGCCCTGCCGCTGAAGGGCAGAAGTGCCACGTGGCGGGACTGTTTTACAGCCGCAGCCACCACACGTTGGTGTTTGGCACAGGCGCCAGTCTGGCGGCGCGGGCGGATCTTGCCATCTTCAGTTATATATTTGCGCAGCAGGTCGACCTTTTTGTAGTCGATGATCAACTGCTTGTCTGCGCAAAACTGACAAAACTTAGGTTTAGCGAAAAACTTGCGATCACCGCCGCCTTCGCCGCCTGAGAAATTGCGCTCACTACGCTCGTTGCGTTCGTCACTCATGGTTTTACTCCAAAACTATTTGTGCCACAGCCGCCTTCATAAGAAGGCCGCGGCAATTAGAACGGAAATTCATCTTCCACCATACCGTTTGTTGGGTCGGCGGAAGCACTGTCAACATCCTGCGAATGGTTATTTGAATCGCGTCGGTCGCCCAGCATCATCATCTCACTGGCAACGATCTCCACACTGGTATGCTTTGTACCTTCTTTATCATCCCAGCGACGGGTTTGCAGGCGTCCTTCAATATAAACCTGCTGTCCCTTTAAGAGATACTGCTTGCAAATTTCAGCGAGGTTACCCCAAGCCACCACATTGAACCATTCGGTTTCATTGTGACGTTCACCGTCCGCACTGTTCCACGAACGGCTGACTGCCACTGAAAACGTGGTCACGGGTTTGCCGGAGGGGGTGTAGCGCATCTCAGGATCTTTCCCAAGATGCCCGATGATCTGAACTTTATTAAGGCCTCGGCTCATAACATTCTCCTTGGTAAATTACCGGGCAATTCTAAAATAAACTAACCAACAGCAGAAAGCATATGACGCATGATCGATTCCTGGTAACGCAGGTTGCGTTCCAGTTCAAAGGTGGCCTTGGGCTCCATGGTCACGTTCAAAAGAACATACTGACCTTCACGGTGCTTTTCGATAATATAAGCAAGCTTGCGGCGACCCCATACCTCAGCCTTATCGATCGTGCCGCCTGAATCACTGATCCAACCTTTTACCTTGTCAAGCACGCCGTTAAAAGCGGTCTCATCCAAATCGGGTTGGATAATGCACATCAGTTCGTATTTACGCATTGGGAAATCCTCCTTTCCATGGGTTTGATCCTGTCCGAGCCGTGGGCTCGTCGGGACCGGAAAGGCACGTTATATTAAGACGTACCTATTTAATTAGCGGGGCGAAGTTTACCACAGAATCTTTCGATTCGGACGAAGTACACCGCCTCATTCCTACCAGATAATTGCCCCCGTCCGAAGGCATTTTCTCCACTGATTCATTTACCGCACATAGATCGGGTTGCTATAGATCCATCCACGGCGTTTGCCTAAGTATCTTCGGTACGCTTCAATGCGGTACACACCTGGTTCTGTGGTGATGTGCGTGCAGGCGGTTTGGTTCTTCCACGTCTGAATGATCTGGCCGTCTTTCAAAAGCAGAACTTCAGCTGTGGATGGGAACTTTGCTTGCAAAGTCACCCCGCCTTTCGCTGGAATCTCATCGCCCATCGAAACAGAAGCATCTCTCCCTTGGGCAGTGAAGCGGAATCCACGAGTGGGGGCGGGCATATCGTACCCTACGAAACAATGTCCTGCAGCCATAGCCTTGTAGACGAGAGCTCTATCTGTGCTAACATCTCCACTCAACGGTTCAGAAAGAAGTGCATGTGTGTTCACAGTGCGGAAGTGAAATTCATAAGGGAAGATCACACGGTAGATTGGACCCATATTCAAAAGCAATGCATGTGCATCTGAGCCGCCAATTGCTACGACTGGCCTGCCGTAGGAGAGTAATTCATCCCATTTTGCAAGCGTGTTTGGGATGGGCTGGTTTGCGACAAAAGCAGGGAAGAAAGCATAGAACGCGCCATGCAGCTTAGTCGGAACAACGGTCTTAAGTTCACTCAATGCGTTCCATAGTTCAATGCCTGTGTAATTTTGTACAGACCAATCGACCCATGAAATATCAGTCTCTTTGAAAGCTTTTGCTTCGGGGTCATCGGGATGGGCAAGGAATGCTAAACCGCCTGAATCCTTCACTGTATTGATGAGGTTCTGCGGATTTTCAGCAAAGGTTGCAACCTCGCGGTTTGCTCCAAATACAAGCAGATGATTCTTCTGTGGATCGCGCGCCTGATCGTGTACCTCTTCGCCGATCAGCATGAGGATCTTTTTATTCTTTTCCTTGTAGTACCCTTCGAATCCGTTGACGAGGATGTTATGGTCGGTGACGATGACCACATCCACACCTGCTTTGAAGGCGGCGGCGGCAATATCCTTGTGCAGGCCGCTTCCATCCGAGTAGCGTGTGTGCATGTGCAAGTTGATGATGACTTCGTGCATAGATTTCCTCGTTTCAAATACTTTCCTCTTTCATCTTTAATTTGTAAAAGACGAAAGAGGAAAAAATTACGCCGTTAAAGCCTCTTGTTGACGATTCACTTCACGAACAGGTATAATTCCCCCGCTAATTTCAAGGAGGCACATTGTATGGCTAGTTTTTTGAATATTTCGCTGATTATAACCTCGGTTGGTTTGATCCTTAGCGTTATCCTGCAAAGCAAGGGTGCAGGGCTGGGTGGTTTAACCGGCGCGGATACGGGTGGTGTATTCACCGCTCGCCGCGGTATTGAACGCATCCTCTTCTGGGTGACGATCGTACTCGCCGTGGTCTTTTTCGGCCTTGTGATCACCATTATCATCCTCGGACGCTAATTCTCACAAGCCCCTTTGAAGGGCCGCCGTTCCATTGCCCAAAACTGGGTTGGCGGCGGCTTTTCTTTATTTATAAACCTTGTGCTGTATGGGCGGGCCCTTCAGGGTTTATTAGAGATTTTTTCCTTCGCTGGATGGGCCGCCCTTACGGTATATTTGTATAACCTATGAAAAAATTACGCTGGCAAATTCTGGTTGTTGCTGTCACGATAGTGATCGTAGCGTTGCTATTGCTTAGCCAGCAACCAGTAAGTGTTATTACGCTGCCTGAGGCCGCGCCCGGTGGCATCTACACCGAAGCTTTAGTGGGATCTATGGGGCGGCTCAACCCAATGCTGGATTGGAACAATTCCGCAGACCGTGATGTAGATAAATTGATCTTTAGCGGACTTGTCCGTTTTGATTCGCGCGGTTTGCCTCAACCAGACCTTGCGGATTCATGGGGGGCATCTGCAGATGGCACGATCTACAACTTCTCCATACGTCCAAATGCGGTCTGGCATGATGGCCAACCTGTGACCAGTGATGATGTCATCTTCACTATTGAGATGATCAAAAGCGCTGGCTCGCTCTATCCGCAGGATGTAAAAGACTTGTGGTCTCAAGTTGAGATCAAACGTTTGGATGATAAGACCTTCCAAATAAAGCTCCCCGAACCGTTCGCTCCATTTTTAGATTACGCCACCTTTGGCGTTTTGCCCAAGCACCTTCTGGAATCTGTTCCTGCTGACCAACTTGCCACTGCGGAATTTAATCTAAACCCTGTTGGTACTGGCCCATATAAGTTTGATCATTTATTGACAAGTGGTGGTCAGATCACAGGTGTGGTGCTTGTTGCCAACCCCACTTACTTTATTCAACCGCCATTTATCGAGCAGGTAGTTTTTCGATATTATCCAAACTCTGCTTCTGCGTTCGCTGCATATCAGCAGGGTGAGGTGTTGGGCGTCAGTCAGTTAACTAATGATGTTCTTGAACAGGCATTGATGGAGCCGACCTTGTCGGTCTACACCAGCCGCCTTCCGCAAATGGGGCTTGTGTTTTTGAACAACAATAATCCGAATGTCCCATTCTTACAAAATGCCAATGTACGGCGTGCGCTCTTGTTAGGCGTCAATCGCAACATTATTGTCTCCCATATCCTAAAGGGACAGGCCGTGATCGCGAATGGTCCAATCCTTCCAGGCTCTTGGGCCTATTATGATGAGATTGAAACATTTGACTATGATCCCGATGCTGCTACAGCGTTGCTAAAGCAAGAGGGATATGTGATCCCCGCTGGTGGTGGAGATGTGCGAGCCAAAGACGGTCAATTCCTTAACTTTACGCTGGTACATCCCGACGATGCGCTCCACACTCAGATCGCTCAAGCCATTCAATCAGACTGGGCTTTGATCGGTGTGCATATTGACTTGCAGTCAGTCCCTTACTCTTCGCTTGTTAACGACTTCCTCACCACACGCAATTACATGGCTGCCCTTGCGGACTTGAACACCTCTCGCACACCAGACCCAGACCCGTATTTATTTTGGCATCAATCCGAAGCGACTGGCGGACAGAACTACTCGCAGTGGGACAACCGTACCGCGAGTGAATTCCTTGAAACTGCCCGCACCGCCGCGGATTTCTCTGAGCGCGCACGTTTGTATCGTAACTTCCAAGTGGTGTTCACGAAGGATATGCCATCTCTGCCTTTGTATTACCCCGTTTATTCCTATGGTGTGGATGTACAAGTGCAGGGCGTACAGGTTGCGCCGATGTATGATGTCAGTGACCGCCTAGCGTTGATCTCAGAGTGGTATCTTGTGACCCGCCGTACTCTCGAAGATCAAACGCCAGTACCAACAACAGCACCTTAATCCTCATCTATATTGTAGGGGCGACCTGTCTGGAAAGATCAGTTTTTAGTTAACCAAGAGCGGCCGCCCCTATAGCGTTTTTTTATAAAACTGAAAAGGAGAAACAGCCATGTCAGATGTTCAGAAAGCATTGGAATATGTACGCGGAAATAGTGACCGCTATTTGAATGAATTGAAAGAGTTTCTTGCCATTCCTTCCATTTCTACCTTGAGCGAGAACAAAGGCGATGTTCAACGCGCTGCGGAGTGGGTGGCTGCGCAGTTGCGTTCCATCAACATGGATAATGTGAAGATCATGCCAACGGCTGGACATCCTGTTGTCTATGGCGAATGGTTGGGCGCGGGAAAATCTGCACCGACCGTAATGATCTATGGACATTATGATGTACAACCCGTCGACCCAA
Organism: Anaerolineales bacterium; assembly: GCA_046328875.1. Classification (GTDB taxonomy): domain Bacteria; phylum Chloroflexota; class Anaerolineae; order Anaerolineales; family Villigracilaceae; genus Villigracilis. The sequence goes on from JAXLVS010000001.1 coordinate 1,033,036, forward strand.
TGGAGTTGTGGACATCCGATCCGTTCAGTGCTGTGGTGAAAGGTGATTATCTTTTCGCGCGCGGTTCTTCGGATATGAAAGGCCAGGTGATGGCCTCTCTCAAAGCTGTTGAAGCAATTGTCCGCACGACAGGATCGCCCGTCAATCTTAAGTGGCTGCTCGAAGGCGAAGAAGAGATCGGGTCTGAGCATCTCGGTGAATTCATCAAGAATAATAAAGAAATGTTAGCCTGTGATTTTTGTTTGAACCCCGATGCAGGCATGATGGGACCCGACAAGCCGACCATTACCACTGGCTTGCGCGGTCTGGCATATTTTGAGTTGAGAGTGTACGGCCCAGATAAAGATTTACACTCTGGTCTGTTTGGCGGAACCATTCATAACCCTGCTCAAGCGTTAATCGAGTTGGTCGCGGGCATGCACGATAAAAATGGAAAGATCACGCTGCCTGGCTATTATGATAAAGTCCGCAAGTTGAGCAAGAAGGAACGTGAAGATTTCAAGCGTTTGCCCGTCAGCAATAAGGAATTGATGGCAATGACTGGCGTGCCTGCATTGTGGGGCGAACCGCAATTCATTCCGTCTGAACGAGTGGGCGCCCGCCCGACGTTGGAAGTGAACGGATTGCTTTCAGGCTTTACAGGACAAGGCTCAAAGACCGTTTTGCCCGCATGGGCGATGGCGAAAATTTCCTGCCGCCTCGTTCCAGACCAGACTCCTGAAGAAGTTGCAAAACAGATGAAGGCGTATCTGAAGAAGAATGCCCCCAAGACTATCAAATGGGAACTGATCAATTTGCACAACGCAGGCGCGGCTTTGGTAGAGACCGATTCGGTTGGCGTGCAGGCTCTTGCCAAGGCGCTCGAAACCGTGTGGGGCAAGCGTCCTTACTTCAAGCGTGAAGGCGGTTCCATTGGCTCCGTGGTGCTTCTGCAAAAATACGTTGGCGCGGATTCATTGTTGACGGGCTTCGGCTTGCCCGATGACAACGTTCACTCGCCAAACGAGCGCATGCATTTGCCAACCTGGTACAAAGGCATTGAGGCCTTTACTCACTTTTTCTATAATTTTAAATAAGGAATGAAATCTGACAGGTCTCTTTAGACCTGTCAGATTTTTAGAGAATAATAAATGGAAGATCGAATAATTACGTACGGTGGACAAGCAGTTATTGAAGGCGTGATGATGCGTGGGCAAAAGGCGTTTGCTATAGCCATGCGCGCACCAGATGGCAGCATCGCTGTTCATACTGAAAAGCTTGCGAACGTGTACCGCTCTGGAATCACCAAAGTTCCATTTTTGCGCGGTGTTATTTTGCTTTGGGATGCATTGGGATTGGGAATGCAGGCTCTCACACTTTCAGCCAATACCCAAACTGGTGAAGATGAAAAACTGGAAGGACCGGCTCTTTATCTAACGTTGGGCTTGTCTCTCGCCTTTGGCGTTGGTCTCTTCTTCTTGCTTCCCGCAGGGATTGGCGGTTGGGTGGAGCATTTGCTCTCTCAGACCACAAGTGCGCTGTGGTTAGGCAATTTGTTGGAAGGCCTTTTGCGCTTGTTAATTTTGATCGGCTACATTTGGGGAATCGGTTTCATGCCTGATGTGAAGCGCGTATTCATGTATCATGGCGCGGAACATAAGACCATTAACGCCTTTGAAGCTGGCGCAGAATTGACCCCTGAAGTCGTGACGAACTATCCCATTGAGCATCCGCGCTGTGGCACGGCTTTTCTGCTTACATTGGTTTTATTGTCCATTTTAGTTTTTACCGCTTTAGGGCCAATGTCCATATTGTGGCGACTCATCACTCGCGTTTTATTCATTCCGATTCTGGCTGGGATCGCTGTCGAATACATCCGCTGGACAGCAAATAATTTAGGTAACCCAATCGTTCAATTATTGATCAAACCCAATTTGGCATTGCAAAGACTCACCACCCGCACACCTGACCTGGACATGTTGGCAGTGGCGATTGAGTCATTCAACTCCATGAGAAAAGCGGAACAGGAACTGTAAGTCCGAACTGTTGAACAAAACAAGGCAGCCAGTATTAAGCTGCCTTGTTTTTATTTAATATCAAATGCCTCGCTATAATTAATTTGTCCTAACAAGTGTTCAGGCGAATTCATAAAACTTTCCAAATTGAAATTAAAAGTATCATGCCTGCAATGTTAATATTGGTCGTTTCTCGTATAATCCGTTTTTTCCAAAGTCAAATAGATTAAGGCCTTTCCATGAATTTTGAATATACATCCTACATTCTGCCTCTCCTGGCTGCAGCGATCATCTCCTCCTTTGTTGTTGTATATGCGTGGACACGCCGCACAGCGCCAGGGGTTTTTGGCCTGTTGATCCTGTCGTTTGCCATTGTGGAGTGGACAGTTGGCTATTCTCTCGAGATTGCAGGAACTACTCTTGCTGCCAAATATATTTGGGGCGCTTTGCAATATTTGGGTATTGCTTTTGCTCCGTATGGATGGCTTATATTTTCCATTGGCTATGCAGACCGTTCAAAGACACCTTCGCGTCGTTTCCTAACGTTGACGGCATTGATTCCTTTTGTAACTATTCTGCTTGCACTTACAACAAAATGGCATGGCTTACTTTGGAGTGAATATCACGTTAACCGACAAGGGGAGTTTTCTGCGCTTGGGGTTAGTTACGGTCCTTGGTTTTATGTGCACCTGGCTTATTCTTATATTAGCTTGCTTGTGGGCGCTGTTTTACTTGTGCGCACATTGTTCCGCAAACAGGGAATGTACCGCGGACAACTCATCGCCATGCTTGTCGCTGTCCTCGCGCCTTGGATTGGTAACATTCTTTATATAACAGGCAATAGCCCCATTTTATATTTGGATATTACTCCCTTTGCATTCACTATTACTGTTGTTGCGCTTGCTTGGGCGATCTTCGGTTTCCGTCTTGTGGATATCACACCGCTCGCCCGCGACCGCGTGATCGATGCCATGAGTGACGGCATGATAGTACTGGATGTGCGCAATAACATTGTGGATATTAACAGTTCTGCCGCACGCATGATCGGTGTTTCTGTTGCAAATGTTATCGGCAAAGCTGCGGGTGATATTTTTCATCCCTGGCCTTATTTGGTAGAACGCTTCCGCAATGTAACAGAGGCCAATGAGGAAATATCAATTGGAGAGGGGAGTACGGCGCGTCGTTATCAGGTGCGCTTCTCGCCACTTTTTGATCAAGATCAGCAGCCCGTAGGACGCATCATCATGTTAAGTGCTCTGACTGCGGACTCTGCACCTATTTCTGCATCCAAAGATACAACGACTCCGACTTCCTCTGGCCTGAATCCCAAAACCACGCCTTTGTCTCAGGGACGATTTTTTGGCTGGCTGATAGATTTCTTTGCTACCCCAGCAAATGCCAATCTCGTGATCCCAAAAGATATAAACCCTGGCTGGTATCAGGCGCGTGAACGTTCCTTTACCATCATTATTAGAATGTCAGCGTTAGTCGGGACACTCGCTTATCTACTTTCGTTACCTTTCACGAGCGCTACAGTCCCAATTAATGTCAATGTTGCGTATGCAGCCGTAATTCTTCTGCTTTGGTTTTTGGGCATAGCGCGAGATGTTAGTTTTACACACAGGGCATTTGTATTTTTGTTCCTTGTGTACACTTTGGGGTTTGTTGAGACTCTCAACTTTGGATATTCAGTAGAAAGTCTGCTTTTTTTCCTCACCCTGATCGTTACCTCTCTTTTGTTGACAGGCCGTAAAGGTGGTTGGACTGCTGCTGGAGCTACCCTGGTAACTCTTGGTGGAACAGGTTATTTGGTTGTCACTGGTAGCTTTATTCCATTCAGCCTGACTGCTTCCACGTTAGCCCCGCGAGACATGCAATCAGGTTTGATAATCATGTTTGTGTTCACGGCTAGTGCTTTAGCGATTTCAACATCCATCACTATTCTTATGGAAAGTTTGAATAGGGCATGGCAAATGGAGACTCAAGCTCTCAGCCTTTTGCAGCAGGAGCGTGACCTTCTTGAACAGCACGTGGAAAGCCGCACACGAGAACTGGCTGAAGCGAGCAATAATGCTGTTAAAAGTAATAACGAACTCCGAAAGTATTACCGTGCCATTGACCAGAGCGCTAACTCGATCGTCATCACAGATGTTGACGGCAATATTGAATATGTCAACCCAAAGTTTGAAAGCGTGACAGGTTTTTCGTTTGCAGAGGTGATCGGTAAAAATCCGCGCATTCTGAAATCAGGGCGTCAGCGGGTTGAATTTTATGAAAAGCTTTGGAATACGATCACGGCTGGGCAGGTTTGGACGGGTACCTTCCATAACAAGCGTAAAAACGGGACGCTATATTGGGAATCTGCCACGATTGCGCCAGTATTAGACCCAAATGGGGTTGTGACCAATTATGTTGCCGTCAAAGAAGATATTACTGCGCGCAAGCTGGCTGATGAACAAGTCCGCAAGCTGTCACAAGCAGTTGAGCAAAGCGGTAATACCATCATCATCATGGATAGTGATGGTGTCATTGAATATGTTAACCCGCGATTCACTGAAGTAACAGGTTACACACTGGCAGATGCGATTGGCAAACCGACCAGCGTTCTTATGAGCGGTGATGACACCAAGCGCGATTACTCACATGAGGAATGGTGGAAAACGGTCTCTGCGGGAGGCGTTTGGCGTGGCGAATTTCATAACCGCCGCAAGGATGGAACTCCGTTCTGGGAATCGGCCATTATTGCGCCTGTGCAAAATCAGGAAGAATTAATTACGAACTTTGTCGAGATCAAGCAGGATATTACAGAAGAAAAGCTCCTTCAGGAGCGGTTGAAAAAACAGAACGACTACCTTTCCATTTTGCATCAAGTTACGTTGGAACTACTTGACCGCCGTGATGTGGATAATTTATTGCACGCTGTTGTAAACCGAGCTTCACTTCTCTTGGATGCTCCATTTAGTGAACTTATGTTGTTGGATGGTGATGCCCTGGTCGTACGCGCGACGACTGCTAACCAATCTGACCTTAAAGGGGAGCGAGTGACTCGTGAACAAGCTAAACTTTCATGGAAGGCTTTTGATACAAGACAGCCTGTGATCCTTGATGATTATTTTGTTTGGGCTGGGCGTCGTGAGAGATATGATGAATACTCGATCCATGCAGTGGCAGATTTTCCCATCTTAGCGGGAGACCGTTGTTTAGGCGTTCTGGCTCTGGGGCGTTCACAGCCGAATTACACCTATACAGCTGACCAGATTGAAACTGGTATTCAGTTTGCGCGTCTCGCTGCTTTGGTATTGGATAATGTTAGTCTGTATGAATCCGCATTGTACGAAATTGCCGAACGTGAACGGGCGCAGGAATCACTTCAGCGTGCCAGCCAGCAACAGCAGGTGATCAACTCATTGCTGCGGATCGGTCTTGCTGATACGCCCATCGAAGAGATATTGGATTCCATCCTTGAAGAGGTTTTATCCTCTTTCTGGCTGTCGCTATCTCAAAAAGGCGGCATTTTCCTTGTTAACGAACAGACTAACATGCTAGTGTTGCGGGCCAATAAAAACCTAACTCCTTCTTTACAGAAGTTATGCTCACAAGTTGCGTTCGGACAATGCTTATGCGGAAGAGCTGCTCAAAGTAAACAGATTCAGTTTTCAGATTGTTTGGATGAGCGTCATGAGATCCGTTATGAAGGAATACAGGAACATGGTCACTATAATGTTCCGATTCTTCAAGGCGATCGAGTCCTGGGTGTTATCGTATTGTATTTGCCGCATGGATATATAAAAACAGAAGAGGATGAACGCTTTTTACAAGCAGTAGCAGATACCATAGCGAGTATTTTGGAACGCAAGCGTGCCGAGGCTTTGCTTAATGAAAGCGAAACACGTTTCCGTCAGATTGTGGAAAGTGCAAGTGACATTATCTATCGTACAGATTTGAAAGGGAATTTTACGTACGCCAATCCATCCGCTTTACACATGATGGGCTTTGCCAGTGAGGATGAAGTGCTTGGTAAGAATTATCTAGACCTTACCACGCCTGAAGCACGGCATAAATTAAAACGAACGTATGACCATCAATTCCTTAGTAAAACTAAAAATACTTACTTTGAATTCCCAGCTATTACCACAGATGGGCAGATCATTTGGGTTGGGCAAAATGTTCAGTTGATCATGGATGGCGATACGATCATTGGCTTTCAGGCGTTGGCGCGTAACATCACAGAATTACGGCAGACACAAGAAGCCATGCTTATCTCGCGCGACCAAGCTTTGGATGCTAGCCGTACCAAAAGCCAGATGCTTTCGCGTGTCAGCCACGAGCTGCGAACTCCGCTTGGTGGAATTTTAGGATACGCCGAGCTTCTACAACAAAAGACTTTTGGTGAACTAACCAGCCAGCAAGAAACTGCATTGGCGCAGATCGTGGAAAGCACTCATTTTCTCACAAGTATGGTCAACGACCTTTTGGATGAAGCGCAGATCGAAGCCAAATCCCTCAGCTTGAATAACCAGTACTTCAATCCTGCCGATTTGTTGAAAAAAGTAAACGCCAATGTTTCTGTGCTTGCCAACAAAAAGAAAGGCCTGACTTTCCATTCAGATATTTCGCCAGAAGTGCCTGCTGAATTGTATGGAGATATTCATCGCTTGCAGCAAATCCTTGTGAACCTGGCTGGCAATGCCATAAAATTTACCAAAGCGGGAGAAGTCCGCATCCGTTTTGATCGCCCTTCTCCAACACATTGGTCGATAGAAGTAAGCGATACTGGTGCTGGCATTCCACGCGAAGAATTTGAAACCATTTTTCAACCGTTCCGTCAGGTGAATAATTCCATCACCCGTGAGAATCGCGGTTCTGGTTTGGGGCTTGCCATTACCAAACAATTAATTGAATTGATGGGCGGGCAGATCACTGTAAAAAGTACACTTGGAAAAGGCAGTACATTCATTGTTGCTTTACCGATTACAAATGCTCCTGGAGAATAATGTCATAACATTCCGTGAAGCCAATTATCAGATACAATCTGCTTTCAATATTATAAAAATATTCAGAAGCCGAAAAGGATAGGAAATGACAAAACCTCTGGCATTCATTATCGAAGATGACCCGCAATTAAGTAATATTTTTACACTTTCTCTTCAGGATGATTTTGACGCGCAGCCTATTATTGATGGGGATGATGCTCTTGCCCGTTTGGAGAATGAAACACCGCGCCTCATTCTCCTTGACCTGAACCTGCCCAATGTTTCAGGAGGCGATATACTCGCCTATATCCGCTCCGAAGAGCGATTAAAGAACATCCCCGTCATCCTCTGCACAGCAGACGAGAGACAGGCAGATATGGTGCAAGGTAAAGCGGATTTTGTTTTGCTCAAACCTGTCAGTCCTATCCAACTACGGCAATTGGCTTCACGCTTGAAATAAAATAATGCCAGTATGGCAATCGTATCCAAAGAGACAGGTGACCGCCTGTCTCTTTTTATTTTCGTCTCATCTTATTTTGCTACCATCCCTTTTATGAAGAAAATGAAGAGATATCGGCTGTTGATTCCTTTTGGCCTTTTTTTGCTGGCGGGTGCTTATTTTGTTTTTACATTGGGGCGTCCAGCGCCTGTACCAGTCAAAAGGGAAATATATAAAGGCGTAACTTATCGGCGTATTGTCCGTTATTTTCCGCATGCCATGATCGCACATGTTTTAGTGATCGATACGAATACCGAAGGGGTGAAGTTTGTGGTCACACCACCTAGTGAGGTGAATGGGGGAGTCGTGACAGCTCGAACCACTTCAGAATTCCTTGAAGAATTTGGCGTGCAGATCGCCATTAATGGCGATGGATTCTTTCCCTGGTGGTCACGCAGTCCCATGGATTATTATCCACATGAAGGAGATGCTGTTACCACAAATGGATTTACTGCATATCAGGGTGATATCTATGCAGATGGTTTGCAGGATGTTCGCCCAGAACCCACTTTATACATCAGCCGCAGAAATGATCTGACCTTTAACCGACGGCCTGATAAAGTATTCCAAGCTATTTCTGGAGATCGCATGTTGATCTTGGGCGGTCAGATCGTTAATGGTTTAGATAATGAAATACTTCACCCGCGCACAGCCATCGGCATCAATAGGAACGGCCGCTGGCTTTATCTTGTTGTCGTGGATGGACGCCAACCTTTTTATAGCGAGGGTGCGACCTTTCAGGAACTTGCTGAATTACTAAAGGATCAGGGTGCCCATTTTGCAATGGCTTTGGATGGTGGCGGTTCCTCTACAATGGTGGTCGAAGGTTCAACTGGGAATGCCGTGGTTTTGAATTCACCCATTGATAATTACATTCCTGGCCGTGAAAGACCAGTAGCAAATCATTTTGGAATTTTTGTTTCACATTAAGTAAGTTAATTTCAACTATTTTGAACTTGCTTATCAAGGATGTCTGTTTATTGATAACAGTCATCCTTTTTTTGTTTAAAGGTTCGTAATCAAATTGCAATGTCGCGGTAATTGTGCTGTAACGTAATTCACATAGGCTAAGCCATAGAATGTAATAGACAAATTTGTAAACTGTCTGAAACCCAATTTTCTTTCTCAAGGAAGATTTAAGTAAGGCAGTCCCTATTATTTATTCAATCAAATTAATGGGGAAGATCAAAATGCACTCGGAGGTGTACAGGAATCATACGCTCTCTCACACAAGAATGCAATTTTGTTTTTCGTAAATTATCAACAAGGAGAAAATGAAATGAAATCTAAGTATTTGCTCCGAATCGTTGTGTTACTTGCCGTGCTTTTCAGCGTGTTGGGGACAGGTTCTCAAGCACAAGCGCAGGTAAACAACGCGGGAGTCGTGATCGTTATCCGCAGCATTACATATTGGGATGCGACCTATTCTGGTAATGTAAATGCGAGCCGTTATGAACGCTGGCCGTTCGAATTCACCGAGACTAATAACTTCACCATCACAGCTACTCCAACATCAGGTGACCTGGTTCCACTCGTTGTTCTGATGGATGTGAATGGAAATGAAATTTCCTCCACGGTTGGCACTTTGAGCAGTGTTCAACCTGCAGGAATTTACTCAGTGATGATCCAGCCTCAATCAGGCGGTGGAGCTTATAACCTGGCGATTCGTAAAGCGGAACAGCCTGTCAGCGACCCAACTGTTTCAGTGGTTTTCAACCCGACTACTGTCAATATTGATGAGTCTTCTGTTGGCACAGTCAGTTTGCAAAATGTTCCCGCCTCTGGTTACACCAGCGCTGAGTTCACCTGTACGTATGATCCCGCTTTCATTGAAGTTAGCGGCATCGCGGATGCTGGTTTATTTGGTGCGGATGCGGTCATGATCGCTAATGGCCCTGCGAACGGCAGCTTCCTCGTTGCGATTGCAGGCAGCAATGGTAATAAAGCCACTACCAGCGGTGCAGCATTCACGTTTAATGCCAAGGCACTACAACAGGGAGAGGCTTCTGTTTCTTGTACTGCGCGCGTCTCAGTGGGGGATCAGACCCTTACGACCATTACGTCTGCACCGGGGACGCTTACCATCACCATTCCGCAAGGGACTCTTGCTGGACAGGTTCATGCCAGCAAGCCCGTGACCGTCAATGTGTATAAGGCAGATAGCTCCCTCGCTGGGACTGTAAACGCCAACCCTGATGGCACGTTCTCCCTGACACTTCCCGTTGGATCTTATACAGCGATTGCATCTGCATCTGGCTTCCTCGATGCTCAAGGTGCTCCCACTATTACAGGTGGAAATACAACGACATTGTCAACCATTAGCTTACTTGCAGGTGACATTGACAACAATGACGTGATTGATCAGTTCGATGCGTTGACTCTTGGCATGAGCTACAACACTGCCACTCCCGCCGCCGCAGACTTGAATAACGACGGAACTATTAACGTTCTCGATCTTGAACTTCTCGCCGCGAACTACCATCAATCTGGCGCTTTGGCCTGGCCGTAATATTTATTGATTGCCGGGGCGCACCATTTTGGTGCGCCCCATCTTCGGAGCCTTTTATGAAACCCATCAAAGCAATTGCCCTAGCAATTATTTTTGCACTCATCTCAGTTCTCAGCGTCAGCGCACAAGCGCCTGAGACAATTTGGATAACAGCAAGCACGACATCATTTAAAACAGGGGAAACAGTGCTCGTGACCGTGAATGCTGTTTCCGTTACTCCAATTCAGGGATTTACGTTCCAGATCCGCTACGACCCTGCCTGCTTAAAGCCTGTCAATGCTACCAGCCCGATCTCTGGCATGAACGGGTTGCAATTGCCGCAAAACACAGGACTGGTGGATGCCTCTTTTGCGAGCACCACTCCGCAAATAGCGAACGGCGTATTGGCTGAGGTGAGGTTCGTCACCCTTGGGGGCTGTCAGACCAACCTCACGCTTGAGTCCGCGGCGCTTGCGATCCGCAATGAATCTGGCTTTGCTGCTCCGCTCACTAGCGTAACCGTTGGTGAGAAAAACGTCGCGCTTAACATCGATAAAGAAAAGGGGGTGTCTCAGGACCTCCCTTTATCGGGAACGCCCCTTCTTTTGAGTCCAGCCGATCTCGCGACAAACTCAACACTGCCCACAGGGACAATTGCTGTGCTGGCGGTGATTGGAGTACTTGTAGTGATTGGTGTCTTTATTCTTATTAGACAGCTCAGAGGATCGGGCACTTCTAAAGAAATAAAAAGATAATGAATTTAAAGTTCATCCTTATTGATATTTATGTTGTTTGTTGAGGAATGGCAAAGATGAAATCTAAATATTTTCAGATCATCACATTGCTTGCGTTACTTGCCTCACTTATCCCTGCCAATGTAGGCGCGCTTGTGGCCCCACCTCCAGTGGATATGTTCCAATTACCTTGGGAGCAGGGCTTGGCTTGGGTATCTTTTGACGGGCTGGATAATGGCAGTAAACGTTCTTCAACCAGCCCGCATAATTACAAGATGGGCGGCGCGATTGATTTTGCCCCTCAAACCAACATGCAAATAGGGATGGACACTTCAAACTTCTGGGTGACGGCTGCCGCTGCTGGTACAGTGTATGAAGTTACCAATTGTTATATAAAGATCAATCATAATAATGGTTGGACTACAGAATACTGGCATCTTGCCAATGTACAAGTGAGTTTGGGTAGCAAGGTTTCACGGAACCAGCGTTTGGGTGTCATTGATAACAATGCAACTCAGCAAGTGTGTACTGGTAATGAACATCCAGGACCACATTTGCATTTTGTGATGCGCCCCAGCGTGCGTGAGACCATTTTTGCAGGCTGGCAAGTTAATTTTAATGTGTTTACCAATGCAACCACCTTTACGAAGAATGGTCTAACGGTGGGCAGGCTTCAACCTTTATTGAATGTGCCCAACCTGCAAATTGCAGACCGCGGCCCATTGGGTTGGGATACTTTGTATGTTGGTACGATTGACCCCTATCGCCATGAACGTTGGTTATTGACGCTGACAGAACAGACTACATTTCATATTACGGTTAACCCAACTACTACTGGACTTGTCCCTGCGATCGTGTTATTGGATTCAAACGGAAATGAAATCGCTCGTGGGAATGGAGTGTTGAACAGTACACAATTGCCTGGCAATTACTTCGTTCAGATCCAATCCGATTTTGGCACAGGTTCCTACAATATCATCGCAACAAAAGATAGCACCACTGGACCAACTGCCACGCCAACAACAGGTGTTCCAACGACTACGGGAACCCCAGCTGTTTCCGAAACACCGACTGTTTCAGCTACACCAACCTTTACAGGAACTGCAGTTTCAACGAACACTCCCGTGTTGACGAGCACCCCAGTCTTTACAGATACTCCTGTTACAACAAACACGCCTGTATTTACAAACACTCCTATTGTGACAGCAACACCTGTTTTTACAGATACACCTGCTGTGACAGCAACACCCGTTCCTTCAAATACGCCTGTTGTCACAGATACACCAGTTCCATCAAGTACGCCTATCTTTACGAATACGCCTACACCAACAGATACGTCTATCTTTACAGAGACCCCCATATCTTCAGATACACCGACTGCAACAGGAACACCCTTTGCATCAGAGACTCCTATATTTACAAGTACACCAACATTTACTGGCACTCCTGCCACGCCTATATCATCTGAGACTCCAATCGCTTCTTTTACTCCCACTCCCACAGGGATAGGGACATTAATCCCTACAAGCACACCGATCGTTACGAGTACACCTGTAGTAACAAGCACCTCTCTGCCTACGGGACCATACGTCCTTACGTTTGCAACACCGAACGGCTTGATCGTAGGTGAAACTGGTCTCGTGACTGTGAGTTTGAATAATGTTCCGCCCGATGGATATCGCAGCACAGAGTTTACATGTACCTATGACCCTGCCTTGATCGAAGTAAGCAATATCGTGATCGCTGGTCTATTTGGCTCCGACCCAGTTTCAGCGATGAATGGCCCGCAAAACGGAAGTTTCATCCTTGCTATTGCAGGCAGTAACGGAAACAAAGCTACAGCCAGTGGCCCCGCCTTTACTTTCAATATCAAGGGATTACTTTCTGGTCAAACAAGTATTGAGTGCCGAGCGCGCGTCTCAAAAGGTGATGGTACCTTGGAAAGCATTTTATATATCCCCGATACCGTGACCATATTTGGAAATGCGCTTACTGCAACTCCGCCTGCTGAACCTGTACTGAGCGGACGCGTCATTGCGAGCAAGTTGGTGACCATTCGTCTTTTCAACCCTGATGCTTCTCTTGCTGCAACTACAACTGCTAATCCTGATGGAACGTTCAGTTTCCCATTTACTGCTGGCACATATACCATCATTGCATCAGCCGATGGTTTCCTTAGTGCACAGGGCACTGCCATACTTATGAATGGCGGCAGTACGGTCATGCCATTGGTGAGTTTGCCCGCAGGCGATATTGACGGCAACGATGTCATTGACCAGTTTGATGCCTTGACTCTTGGGATGAACTACAACGCTTCTTTCCCCGCCGTAGCTGACCTGAACAACGACGGCATTATCAACGTCCTTGACCTTGAACTGCTCGCCGCGAACTATCACAAATCAGGTGCGCTTGCCTGGCAATGAAACCCTGATGGTGATATGGGTTTGATAGATTAAATAAAAAAGAGTCGCAGTTGAATGCGACTCTTTTTTAAGAACACTAAAACTCTATCTCGCCGATCTGCTCAAAGTTGATGTCAAACAATTCTTCAGCTTCGGTTTCCAATTCGGCTTCCATTGCATCCCCAGCACGGATTCCGCGATTGCAGTACGATCTATAAGGGCAGTAACTGCATTTCGAGACTTCATCAGTTTTCGGGAAGGATGAGGCGTTTGCGATTTCATCCGCAAGTTTGGTGAGGGCGTCCCAATCCCGTTTGAATTGATCTGCCTTGTAGGCAAATCGCGCGGGATCGTTGGGAAAATCTGGGAACCAGTAGACCATTTCGATCTGCTCAGGCTGGATGGGTTTGCCGCCGTTGAAATGCGTACCAGCCTGCACGAGCAATGCCCGATACACTCGTGTCTGCCAGCGGACGGCAAGCCACTCATTCTTTGGTCGCTTGTGATAGGTTTTCCAATCGTAGATGTAGACTTTGTCGCCGTCAAAACCGATCAAGTCATATTTTGCAACGAGGCGAAATTTTCCAAGCGGCGCAGAAAGAGTAATTTCAGCGTGGCGGTGGGTGAGGCTGGCAAGTCCTGTTTGGGAGAAAGGCAAAAAATTATCCCACCATCTTTGTAGGTTATCTGTGTTGGCGAACTTTGCAACCTGTTCCGCTGGAATACCGATAAGTTGTTGCTGCGCGAGACGATGAAAATATTCACCCTCTTGCTGGTGCTTCTCATTTTCAAGCGCGGGTTCGGTTTCAATGGCGGGATATGCCAACTGTTCAAGGTAACGCAGCTCGAACCTGCGCGGACAGTCGTTGTAATCTTGCAGAGATGACTGGCTGAGAGAGTTCAATTGGATGGGCATATCCTTATTTTGCCACAGATTTTTGTGCCTATGCTATACTTTGCAAAAAGGGAGTGGTAATTTTGTGAGCTTCGTATAAGATTTCACCACTGACTTGGGCCTACAGGGTAGAAAACCTATTTAAAAATCTCTGTGGACTCTGTGCTTTCTGTGGTGAAAAAAGCCTTATTAATACAACCATTCCATAAAAAATTTGGAGTTTCGAATGGGACAGGATACACAGGTAGCTGTTTTTATAGACTACGACAATATTGAAATAAGCGTGGAAGAAGCCTTCGGCAAAAGTGCCGATGTGGATTGGAATCGAATCTTTCAATATGCAGGTCAAATGGGGCGCGTGGTGTTGCGTCGCGCTTATGCCGATTGGGCTGAAGCCGCAAGCAAGCAGCGTCAGTTGCTCAGCCTTGGCGTGGAGTTGGTCCACGTCAACAGCAAGCGTGGGAAGAATGCCGCCGACATTCGCATTGTGATCGATGCGCTCGAGTTGTTCTACGATGAGAAGAATGCCTTTACGCACGTTCTGCTTGTTTCTGGAGACGGCGATTTCACCGAGTTGGTTCATCGCCTGCGCGCACATGGCAAGACTGTCATTGGCATGGGCATTAGCGGCACGAGCGCAGATTATCTCGTCAATGCTTGCGACAAATTTGTCTTTTATGATAAATGGCAGGGTGTTAATAAATTTAAGAAAGCGTTTCAAAATAATAACGGCGGGCAAAGCCAGCCTGCACCAAAGCAGAATAATAACCAGCCGGTGCCCAAGCAGGCCGTCCCTCAACCTGCAAAACAGAGCGCGCCAGCACCAATATCCCCTGAAAAGAAACTTGATCGTTATTTGAATATTCTTGCGGGGCATAAGATCCGCATGGTGCCTACAGAACACCGTCCGCTTATCATTTATAAGATTTATGAAATCGTCAAAGCAAATCCTGATTTCACCTTCAATCAATTAAAAGAATACGCCGAAAACTTTTTTGCGAACGCAACGCCGAAGATCGAGCAACAGCTGGTACTCGATACCTCACATCAGCTTTTTCACACGTTTTGTTTCGAGTTCGATACGGATACCACCGAGCGTATTTGGAATCGAAAGATGTGGCTGCCCGAAGATGTGACAAACGCATCTGACCTGCTCAACAAATGCGACCAGAAGATATTGCAAATGCTGGTTGGTGATCTTGGTCAATCTGAAAAACTGGATGGTGAAATCGCTGCACAAATCCTGTACGGCGGTATTCGGAATCCAAAAGTGCTCGACCATATTCAAGATTTAATCACAGCAGAAAATCAGGTATAATCCCGAACATGATTTACGAATTTCGTGCAGGCAAATCCCCATTGATCATCGGTGTGCGTGGCTTCATCAACGCTTTACCTTCTGGAATCGCGCCTGTACGCTGAAAGCATCACTTCAACTTTCAAACGCCGCAGGCTGCCCTGCGGCGTTTTTATTTAACAATTATTGGAAAACTATCATGATACAAATTCAACTCTCAAACATCACACTCGTCCTTGGCGCAAGACGCATCTTTGAAAACCTCAGCTGGGAGATCCAACGCGGACAAAAGATCGGTCTCATCGGAGCAAATGGCGCGGGAAAGTCTTCCCTTTTCAAATTGATCGAAGGCGAACATTCCCCTGAAATGGGCGGAACCATTACCCGCGCCCGCCTCATTACAACGGGATACCTGTCCCAACAACCGGAGCTTGATTCTTCTCTGACGGCTTTTGAAGCCGCGCTCGCAGGCAACCCGCGCGTAGCAGAAGTCCATGCTGAGTTGGAGCGTGTAGAAAACAGTTTGAGTGACCCTGAAGTCTACGGCAATGAAAAGAAATTGGAGCGCGCACTCGAACAACAGCACAAACTCATTGATGAGTATTACTCTCTTGGCGGTGACTCATATCCTGCGCGAGTTCGTGAACTGCTGCTTGGGCTGGGACTCGCTGAAAGTGAGTTGAACAAATCCATGTCTGTGTTGAGCGGCGGACAGAAAAAACTGATCGGGTTGGCGCGTCTTCTGCTTGTCCGCCCTGATGTTTTGCTATTGGATGAACCTGATAACCATCTTGATCTGCCTGGCAAGATGTATCTTGAAAAGCTTATCCGCGAATACGATGGGACAGTGGTCATTATTTCGCATGATCGCTATCTGTTGGATGCTGCCATTACGCACATTGCTGAACTCGAAGACGGCAAGATGACTGTATTCGAGGGTGACTACACTTCGTTTATGGCAGATAAGGAAATGCGTCTCGCACGACAGGAAGAGGTTTTCCGCGCACAGCAGCAGACGATCAAAAGACTCGAAGCTGCCATAAAACGTTTGGCGATCTGGGGCAAGGTGTATGACAACGAAGACCTTTCACGAAAATCCAAGTCTATGCAAAAGCGGTTGGATAAGATGGATAAAGTGGAGAAGCCTGTCACTGACCGTAAACGCATGGAATTGCGTCTCAACGGCTGGCGCGGCTCGAACAAGGTTTTGGAATTTATCGATGTTGCCAAATCTTTCGGCACGAAAAAAGTTTTCTCAAATGTGAATGAAACCATCTGGCATGGCGAGCGGGTTGGGTTGATCGGCCCGAACGGCGCGGGAAAGTCTGTCATGCTGCGGATGATCCTCGGCAGGGAAGCGCCTGACGTTGGCGAAATAAAGATCGGCCCAAGTGTATCCGTTGGATATTATGCACAGGAACATGAGACTCTCGACTTCAACCAAACTGTCGTAGACTCTGTCCGTTATGCGGGTGAGATGAGCGAGTCAAGAGCTACAGCGTTTTTGCTGCGGTATTTGTTCACCTATAAACAGGTCTCGCAAAAGATTGGCGAGCTTTCGGGCGGCGAGCGTAGCAGACTTCAACTCGCGTTGGTTGTTCTCTCAGGCGCTAATTTCCTTTTACTGGA
This sequence comes from Anaerolineales bacterium, assembly GCA_046328875.1. Classification (GTDB taxonomy): domain Bacteria; phylum Chloroflexota; class Anaerolineae; order Anaerolineales; family Villigracilaceae; genus Villigracilis. Next base: position 1,049,947 of record JAXLVS010000001.1, read on the forward strand.
TGAACCGACCAACAACCTCGATATTGCTTCTGCTGAAGTGCTTGAGCAAGCCTTGGAAGATTTTGAAGGCACGGTGCTTGTCATTTCACATGACCGTTATTTTCTTGACCGCACGGTTGAGAGACTGATAGTGATTGAGAATGGTAAGTTTGCAGGATATCTCGGCGGGTATAGCGATTATTTAGAGACGAAAGGGAAATGACTGGGTGGCTGATCACGGTCCACGCACTATCGCCCATATGCTATACTCGGCAATAAGATGAAATTTGGGCGGGAAATAACCCGCCTACACTTACACAAAAAGGGAGTCTGCCATGCCGAAAAATGTAGTGTTGACCCTGACGGGTAGGGATAAGATCGGGCTTGTTGACCATGTCACCAGTCTAGTGGTGAAGCGCGGCGGCAATGTGGAAGCCAGCCGCATGGCACATCTGGGTGGGGAGTTTGCCATGCTCATGTTGATTTCCCTGTCCGAGAGCGAATTGGGTGGGTTAGACCAGGACTTACAGCAGTTGCGAAATGAAGGTTATCAGGTTGCGGCTTTGCAAACGGATGACGCGAAGAAATATGAAGGCTGGCTGCCGTTTGAAATTGAAGTGACGGGCGCAGACCATGAAGGCATCATTCACGACATCTCACATTATTTTGCCTCACGCGGAATTAATATCGAAAGCATGGACACAAGCTCCACGCCCGCCCCGATGAGCGGTACACCGCTTTTCACAATGAAGGGTATTGTCCTTGTACCGCCGAAATTGAACTTCCACTCCTGGAGTGATGAGCTTGAAGAAATTTGCGATAGATTGAATGTCAGTCTAAAAGTGGAAATGGTGAAGTAGGACAGAAGGCAAGATATAGAAAGCAGAAGGCGGAAGGCAACTTAATTGCCTTCCGCCTTTTACTTCTCACTTTTTTTGCTATTCGTATTTAAATCTCATAACGCCAATCGTAAAGAAGACCGTTGCAAAACCAAGCAGAACTCCAGCTTCAGGGAGAATTTGCACGAGTCCGCCATTGCGTAAGATTAAGTCTAACAAGCCTTGCATGGCCCATGTGGTTGGCAGGATCTTGACGATATTCTGAACCGTGGTGGGGAATAATTCAAGCGGATACCAACAGCCGCCCATGAGTGACATGACCATGCCCATCATGGTGCTCAACCCGCTGGCCTGACCTTCGGTCTTGATAAAGGTTCCCATCGTGGTTCCGATGGCGCCTGCCGCAAGCGCTGCGCTGGTGAGGATGACGAAAAGCGCAAACGGTTCACGTCCCCAATTCAAGCCAAGTGCAACTATGCCGAATAAAATGAGCAGTGACATTTGGATTAATGCCATCACCACTTGTCCTGCAATCGTGCCAAATAAAAAGATGGCTTTGCTGGTTGGTGTGGTAAGAATGCGGCGCAGCGTCCCTTGTTGGCGTTCGTAGGCGAATAGTGCGGAGATGCCGAACAACGGAATGAACACCCAAGTGATCAATTGTCCCGCGGATTGATTGGCACGTGGATCATATTCAACATCATCAGGAGTATTGCCTTCAATGACCGTTACTCGTTCGGGATCATCCTCTTGAATGGATTTGGCGAGTTTTAGCGCATCATCAAAGTAGGCTTGTTCCGCTTTAATAGATTCAAAGGGAGTTTTCGCTTTCGCATCTTCCACTGCTTTATTAGCAGCGTTGACTGCACTGCTGACTTTCCGAATGGCAGTTTGTACAGCACGCTTTGCGACAGAAGCGTTCAGGTTATTAGGCTGTTGACGGAAATCCAATTGAGCAGTTCCGTCTTGAATGGAATTCATGTCCAATCCCGCAGGGATGACTAAGAGGATGTCCGCACGGCGCGAGTCAAATTCACTTTCAGCTTCTTCGAGAGATAATACTTCGGGGCGCACGGCGGTGGATTTTTCTAGCTGGGCGATGATCTCTTGTGAGATGGATGTGTTCGCTGAGTCCACAACAACGAGACGGATGCGATTGTCATCATCTCCTGATGGGGTTCCACCAGCAAGTATTAGTGTAAAGACAATCGGCAGAATGATGAAGAAGATCAACTCTGACGAGCTTGCAAAACGGACAATGGCATCTTTCCATGCAATGGCGAATATCTTTTTCATTTCTGCACCAAATTCTTTTTGCCGAATAACACGACAGAGATCAGGAATAGGATGCTGCCCATCGTCAACAGAGCAGTGATCGGCGTAGAAAGATCCGCGAGCGTTCCACCCAGTCCCAATGTGGTAAATCCATCCAGCGCCCATGAGTTGGGTGTGACCTTGCTGAAGGCTTGGATGGCGACTGGCATTTGTTCAAGACTGATGAAACTGCCGCCTAATATTCCAAAGATCAGCATGATACTGGTGCCAATGCTGCCAACTTGTGCAGGCGTGCGGGCGATGGCAGTAATCAGCATGCCCCAGCCTGTTGCGCCAAAAACCGCAGCGAGTACGAGGACAACCACACCAAGCCCATCGCCCCACTTTAGTTGAAAGAACAACGTAGTTGCGCCGATAAGAATAAGCATTTGCGCTGCGCCTGTTAAGAAAATGCCAAACACTTTGCCGCCTAAAATTTGCATGGAGTTTGTAGGCGAAACAAGCAGACGAGGCAGAGTACCTTGCATTTTTTCTGCGAGAATGGAGCGACCTCCATAACTAACGGTATACATCAAGAACATCAACGCCATGCCAGGTGCAAGATATGCAAGCACATCGAACTGCACGGCTTCACCACCTGCGGTGGTGGAATTGAGCGTGATCGCGAGCGTATTGTTTTTCGGCGCATTCTGTACAAGCTGACTCATTGCTGCGCCTGCTTGCTGGGCTTGTTGCGGCGTAATTCGTCCACTCAGTATCATTTGCAAAACAGAAGTTTGTCCGCTTACACTGCCTTCTTCCACGCGGCTCATGAATTCATCCACAATTGATTTAATGATTCCTGAACTCGTTGGCCTTGAAGGATTTGCATACACTTCGATCTGCACTACTTCAGGATCGGGATTCCCAGGCGCAAAGGCATCTTGAGATGGAATGATACTTTGTGTGAATCCTTCAGGGATGATGATTGCTGTTGCGGCTTTATCTTCATCCACCAATTGGCGCGCCGCCTCGGGGCTGGATGTTGAAGTTGGTTCAACCAATTCGGCTAGATCCTGCGAACTGAATAGATCCTCCAGTGCGTTGCCTAGCTCTTTATTATCCAAGTTGACGATGACAACGGGAATATTGGTAATACCTGAGTTTGAATTGCTGCTAAAGCGCCCAGTGACTAATCCCATGCCGAGTGTTAGTGCAAATGGGGCGGCGAGCATGAAGATCAATGCTGCGCGATCGCGAAAGGCGAGACGCAAGTCTTTGATGCCGATAAGAAAGGTTTTAATCATAGAATTCTCCGAGAGGAAGAAAGAGGAAAAAAGAAAGATATAGAATCGTTTCTTTCTTCTTTCATTAATCTCTCAACGCGCGTCCCGTTAAGTGCAGAAACACCGCTTCTAAATTCGGCTCGCGGATGTCTATCGAGTGAATCTTGATTCCGCGTTCGTTTGCTTTCGTAACTACAGCGGCAAGCACATCTTTTGCGGAGGGAGTGATAACAGAGATTTCATTGTTGACCACATTAGCTTCAAGTACTTCCTTGATCTCACGGAATTTCTTTGCCAGGGCTTCGGGGTCATCGTTTTCGCTGATATGTAAAATGAGGGTTTCAGTTTCGCCCACTTGTTTTGTTAATTCTTTCTGCGTACCGATGGCGATCAGCTCACCATGGTCAATGATACCGACACGAGTAGAGAGTTCTTCGGCTTCTTCCATGTAGTGGGTTGTGTAAAGCAGGGTCATTCCTTGCTGGTTTAAATCTTTCACGGTATCCAATATCGCTCGGCGAGACTGTGGGTCAATGCCAACGGTGGGTTCGTCCATGAAGAGTAGTTTGGGTTTGTGGAGTAGCCCAACGCCAATATTGACGCGGCGTTTCATTCCACCTGAATAGGTCTTGACACGGTCTTTCGCTTTATCTGTCAGGCCTATTTGTTCAAGAACCTCGTCTACACGGTTAGTGAGAGACTTGCCGCTCAGTCCGTACATTTGCCCCCAAAAGATGAGATTCTCTTTCGCGGTCAGATCTTCGTAGAGAGCCAAATCTTGTGGCACCACACCGATCACATTGCGGACACCCATCGGGTCTTTGGTGATGGAATGTCCATCAATGGTTGCATCCCCAGAGGTGGGCGTGTATAAGGTGGAGAGCATTGAGATAGTGGTTGTCTTCCCTGCGCCATTTGGACCCAGTAGGCTAAAAATTTCGCCTTCTTCGATGTTGAAAGTCACACCTTTTACTGCTTGAAAATCACCATAGTTTTTGATGAGATCTTTTACTTCGAGAATATTTGACATGAGAACTCCTTGTATGGACTGGGAAGATATACGGACGGAGAGTTGGATAGTTGCTGATAGCTATTAGCTATCAGCTTTTAGTCTATTGTATTTCCTCAACACATCCACCAAACCATCGTGCGGCAAAGCTTTTATGCTGACGCCCTGATGCCCGTCCATATCTTCTGCAGCGATCATGGCATTGATGATGGCTTCTTCTGTGGCATAGGCTGTCGAAGAGAGGATCGGGTCAATGTGGTCGTTGGACAAAGCCTGAATGGTGGATAGACCCATCGCATCACCATAAGCGGCTTGAGGATTGGCCGTGGAGAAGGCGAGGAAAATATCGCCAGAGCCGTTGCCGCCCAAGCTGCCCGTACGTGCCATGCCAATGGTGGCGCGTTTTGCAAGACGTTTTAGCTGGTGGGGGAGCAAGGGTGCGTCTGTGCCGATGATGACGATCAACGAGCCATCATCCTGTTTGAAAGGATTTTCTCCATTGGTAAGCGGCGCAGAGTCTTTGAAGTACTGTCCCATTGGCACGCCCGCAACCGTTAATTGATAGCGCCTGCCGAAGTTGGCTTGCACCAACACGCCTACCGTCCAGCCGCCGAGTTTCTCGGGCAGCTTGCGTGAAGACGTCCCCGTGCCACCTTTGAATTCGTAGCATAGCATTCCCGTCCCGCCGCCGACGTTCCCTTCTTCAAGTGCACCACTTTTTGCAGAGTCTAATGCTTGAAAGACATGGCTTTCATTTACGTGAAAACCATTCATATCATTTAGCCATGCATCTGCCGTTTCAGCCACCACAGGACATGACCATTTTTGATACAAAGAATCAGTTTTCACCTGCCATGCAATGATCGAATCGCGGACGATGCCCACGCTATGTGTGTTGGTGATCCCAATCGGACCTTCCAATAGACCGCCTTCTTCGATCCATGCGGCACCCGTCATTTCACCATTACCGTTAAATGAATGCACGCCTGCATATACAGGCGTGTGGTCTTTCACCCCATGCGGGTGGATGATTGTCACACCCGTCCGCGCCGATTTGCCGTGGACTACGGTTGAATACCCAACAGCCACTCCAGTAACATCTGTGATCGCGTTGAACTCCCCTGTGCTTCCTTCAAACGGAATCCCCAGATCTCTTGCACGTACATTTTTCATACATTCTCCTTGGCAATTTTTACGAGCTGTCTTGCGATACATTCCATGATTTCATCAGGTACACCGTCCATGGCCTGGCTTTGCACTCGCGTATCTATTTCATCGTTGACATAATCCACTACGACGAATTCGTCAGCGAGCGCGATCTCCGTAGAAAACCAATCCAGCTTACAGATGGAAGCGATGCGCTTCGTCACGTCCCTCAGCCTGCTCAAATGATACTGAGATTCATCCTCCGCTGTAACAGGGTGATATATGTGCGTCTCCGTATCCCACCAACATGGGTATGTTTCACCATTGGCATAAAAAATGCGAAACCATGCAGGTGTCTCCTCAATGATGCGCGGTGTGACATGCGCCTGAATTAAATATTTCTGTTCAGGAAATTCCATGCGCGCATGAAGGATCTGTTCGACCGTGTTCGCACCTAATACCACACCTTCACCGCCGCCGCCGTTTGACGGTTTGATGACAAAATTTTCACCCAGCGGAGTCAGGTCAATTTCAGGGACGACGGGTTGCTCCAGAAAAGGGGGCAGCAAAATGGTATATGGCGTGTGCACACCTGCACTGATCAGTTCAAGGTGCATAGTGGCTTTGTCTTCAGACCATAGTGAAACCTCTACAGGGTTGATGCGGCGTGCGCCAAATTCTTTTGCCCAGCGCGGAATCGGTTCAAAGATTGCTTCGCCTTGTCCGCGGTGGAGCAGGGTTTTGAAAGTTAGTACCCCTTTGTAGAGGGCGGTAATGGATTCGAGCAGGTTATCGGGTTTGATCTGCCAAAGGGACAGCCCTTCTTCAAGACAGGCGCGCTCCACCATCCCAACGAAAACATCATCATATTCCCAGTACCAGGGCAGGCATAAGTCGTATCGCATGGGAGGCATTATAAGGGGTTGTTTGTGGCTTGTCGAAGCCCCATCAAAAGTTGAAAGGTCAAAGGTCGGAGCAGATACCTGACTTTTGACCTTCGACTTTTGACTCGGTCAATCGCTGGTAAAATGGACGCATAAATTTTTCAAAAGGATAATAAATGAGCAAAGATTCAGTACAGGATGGTTTGGTTGTTTCAATGGAATATAAATTAACCGTCGATGGGGAAGTTCTTGATTCCTCAGACGATGCTGGCCCTTTACAATTCCTTGCAGGGTATGGCAACATTATCCCTGGTTTGGAAAGGGAAATGATGGGGATGAAGATCGGCGAAAGTAAGGATGTAGTAGTGCAACCCGCAGATGGCTACGGCGAATTTGACGATGAAGCTTTTATGGATGTGCCGCGCAGCGAATTTCCTGAAGATATGAAATTGGAAGAAGGCATGGAATTGCACGTCACTGATGAAGAAGGACAGCACCAGGCAGCTTTCGTTGCAAAGTTTGATAAGGAAACCGTCCAATTGGACTTCAACCATCCTTTGGCAGGTGCAGAATTGCATTTCTCGGTTAAAGTGGTTGCTCTGCGCGAGCCAAGCGAAGAAGAACTCGATCATGGCCATGTGCACGAAGAAGGTCATCATCACTAGACCAACAGGATAGTAATATGCAAAGCGTCGCAGAAAATTTTCTGCGACGCTTTTGTTTATGGAGAGTTTTTGCAAGTGCTTGAGAGTTTCATAGGCCTATATTCAAATGAAAGGAGATACCCAATGAATAAAATCAAAATAATCTTTAAAGTTTGGCTTCCCTTCGCGGTGGTGATTTCAGCTTTTTGCGCTCTGGTGTATAGCTCGGTACAGCAGGCTTTACGCCAGGGAGCGAATGATCCGCAGACCCAAATGGCGGAGGATGCTGCGGATATATTGGCAGATGGGGGAAGTGTAGATGCGTTTATGCCAGCGAATATAGTATCAGTTTCAAAGAGCCTCGCACCATTTTTGATCGTATATGATGCCAGTGGAAATGAAGTCGCTTCGTCTGTGCAGTTGGATGGACAAACGCCCGCCTTGCCAGATGGCGTGCTCGATTCCACCAAGCAGTTGAGCGAGAACCATGTCACCTGGCAGCCAAGGGATGGCGTCCGCATTGCGGCGGTGATCGTTTCTTATAAGGATGGATTTGTTTTAGCAGGGAGGAATCTGCGAGAAGTTGAAATTCGTGAAGCTAGGTTGACGACAATTACTGGTGTCACTTGGGTGTTGGCTTTGCTTGCCACATTAATTGTTGTTGCTTTTGGTGAGTATTTTCTGAGTGAGAAGAAATAGCAGTAGGAGTTGAAACAAAAAGCTGAAGCGTTACGCTTCAGCTTTTTGTTCTACTTTCATCTTATTTTGTTTTTGCCACTTTAGCGCCTGCTGGATGCCAAAGCCGAAAAGCACCATACCAAGAATCAAACCGCCAAAGTTGCTGGTAAAGTCATACACCAATTCCCATTGACTGCCAAATATATATCCAAGGCCGCCGTAGAGGCCGATCCACAAGACCTCACCGGCAATGTCGTAAGTCATGAAGTGAGTATATTTGTATCCACTGCCGCCTGCGATCAGGTTTGTTGGGATGGCGATGGCGGTAATGAACCAGCGCGTAAGGAAGATGGCTAACCCAGCATTTTTTTGAAAGGTACTTGTTGCACTCTTCCAGGTGGAAGAATTTCCGAGGCGGCGTTGCACAGCATCTTTGGCATAGTAGCCCATGCTGAAACTAAGTGTGTCACCTAGTAATGCACCTAGCAGCCCGTAGATGACTGCGCTTGGTATGTCTAATATCCCTTGCTGACCGAAAGCGCCTGCTGCAATGACCACAACAGATGCACCAATTGGAAGCCCAAGCGCCCCTAGAAATAATATCAGGCCGACGAGTGGCGTTCCAAAATTGATTACTTGAGTAAGAAGAAAATCTGACATGTAGATCTTTATGGCGCAGGGGGCGTTGGAGGAGGAACTTCTGTCGGAGCAGAATCAGGCGGAGGTGGAGGTTGATGCGCTAATACGGTTTCCTTAACCAATTCGAGAACGTATCCGTCTTTGTCTGGGAAGAATTCTTCGTTTATTTCTTTGAGGCTTTTTTCATGATTGGCGCTGGGAGAGATATCCAACGCTTCAAAGATGATTTTGTCAGGGACGTGATATGTGTGTGAAATAAAAGGAACCGTCATCCAATCACGAATAAGTTCAACATCAGTTTCCACTTCTCCGCGAGGTGGGCGAGGGCCATCGAATTTTTTGAAAGCATGTACAGCACGCATCCCAAAAAATGCTGTGAACACCACGCCGACAATAATGAGCGCGATGACCAGCAGTTTTTGCTTGATATCTGTTTGTGGGGGCATGAAATTCTCCCTTTAGATTAATCCTGCCATTCCAATTCAAAATTGCCGATGAAGACGGTATCACCTTCTTCAATGCCTGCATTGCGGAGCGCCTTGTCCACGCCGAGGTGAGTCATCAACTTTTGGAACCTGCGGATGGAACCATCATGTTCCCAATAGGTCATCTTTGCAGCACGTTCAATTGCCACGCCACTGACTCGCCAATCACCGCTCTCTTCGCGTGTGATCTCAAATTGATTCGGGTCCACTTCGGGCTTGTAGACAGGGAGCGCTTCTTCTTCCAACACCTCTGCGGGAAGTTCCTGCAGTTTTTTGTACGCAGAAATTAAGATTTCGCGCGTGTTGGTGCGCGCCATTGCAGAAGATGTGATCAGCTCGATCTTCTTATTTTTGAAGCTGGCAGTAATTTCTTTAAGCCGTTCCTGTACATCAGGTTGATCGATCTTATTCAGCACAACGATCTGTGGCTTTTTGCCAAGCTTGGTATCGAACAGCGAAAGCTCGGAATTGATCTGGCTGAAATCTGCCAGTGGATCTTCAGATTGCCCGTCGATCATGTGAATAAGGACGCGTGTACGTTGAATATGGCGCAGGAAGTCATGTCCGAGCCCAGCGCCTTCTGCTGCACCTTCAATGAGGCCAGGGATATCGGCGAGGACAACAGTGGTGTCATCATCAATGTTGGCTACACCGAGGTTCGGTTCCAGTGTGGTGAATGGGTAGGCGCCGATCTTCGGTTTGGCATTCGTCAATACCGAAAGCAGGGTGGATTTCCCAGCGTTGGGCAAACCGATGATGCCGATATCTGCTATCAGCTTAAGTTCGAGGCGCAGACTTTTTTCCTCGTGTGGTTCGCCGCGTTCCGCAGTTCGCGGAGCTTGGTTGCGAGAATTCACAAAGTGTTGGTTGCCACGTCCCCCGCGCCCGCCTTTGCAAACAGTAAGGCGCTGACCTGGGTCGGTAAGGTCACCAAGTAGTGCACCCGTCTCAGCATCGTAAATGACCGTGCCAGGCGGCACGGAAATAATAAGGTCATCTGCGCCGCGGCCAGTCATTTGCGAGCCGCCGCCATTTTTACCAGGTTGTGCTGCAAACTTTTCGTTCTGCCGAAATGCAGAGAGTGTATTGAGTGTGGCTTTTACTTCAAAAATAACGTCGCCGCCTTTGCCGCCATCGCCGCCATCGGGACCGCCAAGCGGAACGAACTTTTCACGGCGGAAATGCACCATTCCATCGCCGCCTTTGCCTGATTTTACGTGTATGTTAACTTGATCTATAAACATTGTTTTTGTCCAATCGGCCTGTATTATAAGGTATGAATGCGAAACGCGCTGATAATGAGTAAAACCATGTTTTTGACAGGATAAACCATGTGACCTGTGTATAAGGGGCGAAATTGTTGTATGATACATATAAGATAAATTTTTTGGGGAGGTGCTTTGATGACTGAAATACCCGCTTCTCATCTGGACCTGATTCAGGGTCCACGCGTGGCAGCATTAACCACGCTGATGCCTGATGGCTCTCCGCAGACCACCGTGGTATGGTGCAATTTTGACGGTACGCATGTGCTGGTCAATACTATGCTTGGCTTCCGCAAAGAGAGAAATATGCGCTCCAATCCCAAGGTGACTTTACTCTGCTATGACCCGCGCCAACCACTGCGTTCGCTGGAAGTGCGCGGCAGAGTGGTGGCGATGATGGAAGAAGGCGCAATGGAACACCTCGATGGATTGTGCGAGCTATACACTGGAAAACGCCCCTATTTCGGTGAGTGCGTTTCTGCTGAACTTAGGGAGATTGAAACGCCAGTCTTGTGCAAAATTTTACCGATCCATGTTGTAGCTCTTGACGCTACAAAAAAGGAGTTGTTCGTATGAATAACCCTATTCCTGAAGATCACATGGACTTGCTTACACGTCCCGTGCATGGAGTATTGACCACTCTACTGCCTGATGGGCAGCCTCAATCCAGCTTGGTGTGGTGTGATTTTGACGGCGAGTTTGTTTGCGTCAACACCTCTCGCGAGCGGCAGAAGGGGAAGAATATGATGGCGAATCCCAATGTGTCGATGCTGCTCGTTGACCCTGAAAACACAGGCCGCTTTCTTCAGATCCGCGGCGAGGTGGAGTTGGTGGAGGATGGCGCTTTAGAGCATCTTGATTCGGTCACGAGAAAGTACACAGAGCATCCGCAATATTATGGATATGTCTTCCCATTGGAGAAAAAGGCTCATGAAACGCGCATCATTTGCCGCATCCACGCCAAGAAAATCACGTTGGATGCAATTCATGGTTAAAATATTTTGAACTGCATAATTCCTAGTTAAATACTAAGACGGCCACTATACAAGTGACCGTCTTAGTATTTGTAAAAGGGCTGTCCAAAGTGGGCTGCCCTTTTATTCTATTTTTATTCATCCAAATAGAAGCGCAAACGGCTTAACGTGGTCCACTCTGTGGTTTCATCCTCGTATTCCACTTCCACACGGTTGCCATCTACATCAAGGACGGTTACATCGTAATATAGATCATCCTGCGCAGATTTGCATTCCACTTCTTCATCTGCTTCCACTTCAAATGCCTCCAGATAATCGGCGTTGGACCATTCTTCTTCGCCTGAGTCAAATCGAATAAAAATATCCTCATCTTCGATCTTTAAGATCGTAGCGGGGTAAAAATATTCGTCTTCATCCCAAAATGCAAATGCGCGGTCGCCCTCGTTCCAATATTCCATGTTTATCATCCTTGTTTGGTTGGTTTGAATTTCTGAAATTCATTGTAGCAAATTTCTTTTAGAGGCAAGTTAATGTATGCTTTACAAAATAGTAATTTGCTTCCAGTTTTACTTAGGGAAAATTTATTAATTTCTTGACATCGTCTTTTTTAGGGTGTATAAAGGTTGTGCAACTTAAAGGTCCTCGTTAGGCCAGGCGTCTGCAAAATACATAAGCCATTGTCCTGAAACGTCGAAAGACGCCAAAGGGTATACCAGGTAAGGTCGGCATAAGGCCTTACTCAACGTGGCTGGGATTGTGAACAGTCCCTACGATGTGCAGTGCTAAAGCTCAACCAGAGAGGCGGCTGTCTTTTTTCTATGTTTGCCTTGCCTCCTGGTCTTCTGACGGGAGGTTTTATTTTGCCAGCATGTGGTGCAACATAGCAAATCCAGACACATGATGCAAGGAGGTAGTTCGCGTGAGCGCTGATAGTAATAAACAGATCTTCAACAGACGAAAGGATGATTTCCTTTTTCCGTCTTATCTGCCGCTTTCGAATACCCTCCGTGGTGTTTTGCTATGCCCGTGAAATGAATCGGGTGGGGAAGTGCTGGGGAAAATAGTAGCAGGTTTCGGTTAAGTGTGAATCGTCTTTCGTCCATGGAAGGCGATTTTTTATTGCCTTCATCCAGAAAAAAATATGGAGGTACCCATGGCATTTTTAAGCGAAATTCTCGGACACACCATCACTGATCTTGATGGCCGCTATATTGGAAAACTTGAAGACTTGGTTGCACGCGAACTGGCAGATGCGACCCATCCCATTGTGGATGCAGTTGTGATCAAAGACAGAAACAAGACCATTATTGTGCCTTATGCATTAGTGATGGCTTTGTTTACGCCTTCGATCCCTCTTAAATGTCATTCAGATGAAATTCCGCATTACGAGCCTACCGATAACGATATTTATCTTTCTCGTGATGTGCTTGATAAGCAGATCATTGATACGAATGGTGCACGCGTAGTACGTGTCAATGACCTGGAGTTGGTGCGTATCAATGGCACTTTGTATGTGGGAAATGTAGATATCGGCTTGTTGGGGATTTTTCGCCGTGTTGGCATTGCAGATGCCACCCAGCGTCTTGCGGAGATATTCAAGCGATCAGTACCACAGACATTTATCTCTTGGGATGATGTGGAGTTATTGCGCCACGATCCATTTATGCGTTTGCGCGTGCCTGTGGAAAGCATTTCTGAATTACATCCTGCTGACGTGGCTGAGATCATAAGCGATATGAACAAGCTTGAGAGCGGGCAATTGCTTGAAGCGCTGAATATGGAGCAGCTTGCTGATACGTTGGAAGAAGTTGAGACCGAGTTTCAGGCAGACCTTGTGGAGAATATGTCCAATGAAAAGGTGGCGGATCTTCTCGAAGAGATGGAGCCTGACGAAGCAGCAGATCTGTTAGCTGAGTTACCTGAAGAACGAAGCCGTGACTTGCTTGCGTTGATGAATAAGGAAGATTCTGATGAGATGCAGAAGCTTCTTTCGTATGATGAAGATTCCGCGGGCGGCATTATGACCACTGAATATGCCTGCGTTCCGCCAAACGTCACCGCTGAAGATGCGATCAGGATTTTGCGCGAAACAGCCACTGACGCCGAGACTTTGTTCTATGTCTATGTTACTGATACCAGTGACCATTTACTGGGTGTATTCTCACTTTCTAATTTGATCTTCGCAAACCCAAGCGCACGCGTAGAGGAATTTATGGAAGACCGTGTGAAGAGCGTCAACTTGGAAGATGATCAGGAAGAAGTAGCACAGGTGATCACCAAGTATGACTTGATCGCCATCCCAGTTGTAGACGAGAACAACGTGATGCACGGCATCGTTACAGCTGATGACGCATTGGACAAGATTATCCCCACGGCATGGAAGAAACGCCTGCCTCGTTTCTATCGTTAGTGAGGCTGCCATGGAAAAACAGTTTCTTGCAAGCCGCAATAAAAATTTCCTTTCCTCTTTATGGAGGAGAGTGCTTTTGCTTCTCTCGGTCTTCGGACCTGCCACCATTACTGCCATGGCAGATAATGATGCGGGTGGTGTGGCAACGTATTCCATTGCTGGTGCAAAGTTAGGATATCCAATTCTATTTTTGCTTCCCATCATTACTATTTTGCTGGCAATTACGCAGGAGATGGGGATGCGCCTGACCATCATTACCCGCCGTGGACTTGCGGACTTGATCCGCGAGCGCTATGGGGTGCGTGCATCTGTATTTATGTTTGGCACTTTGTTTTTTGCCAACCTTGGTACATTGGTGACAGAGCTTTCTGCAGTTAAGACAACCAGCGGCATGTTTGGGCTTCCTCCTGTTCCATCCGTGATCGTGGTGGTTATTATCGCATTTGTCCTGATCACGCGTGGAAATTACAAGATGACCCAGTCTATTATGCTGGTGGCTTGCGTTTTCTTTCTCGTTTATATATTCTCGGCAGTAAAAGCTGGGCCAGATTGGAATCTCGCTTTATCAAACCTGGCTTATCCGCATGGCGTAAACTTTACTCCCTCCTATTTAAAGGATTATCTAATCATAGGTATGGGGGTGTTGGGAACCACTATTACCCCATGGGGGCAGTTCTTTATTAGCAGCTTTGCCTACGATAAGAAGATTGAAAAGGGTAAAGTGATTTTGTCTCAGCTAGAGACCTATTGGGGTGCCTTCCTGACAGACTTCTTCTCATTCTTCATGATCGTGGCAACTGCCGCAACATTATATGTAAACCACATTGTATTGGATTCTGGAGAGCGGGCAGCGCTAGCGATTGCTCCTTTTGCAGGAAAAATCGCTTCACAATTATTTGCTCTGGGTATTCTCAATGCAGGATTTATGGGATTGGTGATCGTGTCACTTTCCACAGCGTATGCCTTTGCTGAATTTTTTGGCCTATCTGGCAGTCTGGATGATTCTTTTAAAGAGAGTAAAACTTTTTATATTTTATACATTGCCCAGTTATTGATTGCAACTTTATTTGTGCTCATCAGCAATGTTAGTCTGTTCCAAGTGGCTCTCATCACCCAGATCATAAACGCCATTGCATTGCCGCTCGTTTTCTATTTCTTGATCAACCTCACAAGTGATAAGGAATTGATGGGAAGTTTCGTCAACCATCCATTTCAAAAGAACTTCGCCTTTGTTAGTTCGATCATTATTGTTTTGGCATCCATCTTTACAGTTGCGGCAGTAATTTTTGGGCTATAGCTGATATTTAAAAAGTGAAAGGAAATTTTATTATGAACCCTGAACTCTTAAAAATAGACTTGAACGCATTGATCGATGCGCGTGACTTTAACGCTCTGCGTGAGCAGACAAGAAATTGGCCAGCGGGAGATCTGGCTGAATTGATGGAACCATTGTCAGCGGAGATGGAGGCGGTGATCTTCCGTTTGCTTCCGCGTGATCAGGCTGCTGGTGTATTCACATATTTATCGGAAGAGCGTCAGGAAGAATTGCTCAAGGCAATGGCGCGCGAAGAAGTGGCAAGCATTCTCAATGCCATGTCACCTGATGATCGTACTTCTTTACTTGAAGAATTACCAGCCAATGTAATTCAGCAGCTATTGAGTTTGCTGTCTGTAGAAGAACGAGCCGTGGCATCGCAGTTGCTTGGCTATGAAGAGGATTCTGTTGGGCGTTTGATGACGCCTGACTTTGTGCGCGTCCGCCCGCACTGGACGGTTGCTCAGGCCATTGATCATGTCCGCCGCTATGGGACGGACAGCGAAACGATGAGTATGGTCTATGTGATCAATGATGAAAATAAACTGGTAGATGATCTGCGTATTCGCCAGATCCTATTAGCTCCTCCTGAAAGCTTGATCTCAGACTTGATGGACTCCAGGTTTGTATATTTGAAGGCCACCGATCATCGCGAGGCTGCTGTTGAAGTCTTCAAAGATGCGGACTTAACCGCTCTACCCGTTACAGATGCGGCGGATACGTTGATCGGCATTGTCACTGTGGATGACATCCTTGATGTAGCTGAAGAAGAGGCCACGGAAGATATTCAAAAAATCGGTGGTTCCGAAGCGCTAGACGAACCTTATATGAAAATTGCCATTTCTAAAATGGTACAGAAGCGTGCTACATGGTTGATCATTTTGTTTATTAGTGAAATGCTCACTGCTACTGCAATGGGAAAATTTGAAGATGAGATTGCGAAAGCTGTTGTGCTTTCCATTTTTGTGCCTCTGGTTATTTCCAGTGGCGGCAACTCAGGTTCGCAGGCCTCCACATTGATTATCCGCGCGATGGCATTAGGTGAAGTAAAACTGCGCGATTGGTGGAGCGTGATGAAGCGTGAGTTTTTATCGGGCTTTTCCCTTGGCGGTATTTTAGGCGTGATCGGTTTTGTGCGCATTACTACATGGCATTACTTGTTCAACTCGTATGGCGAGCATTGGTTCTTGCTGGCTATTACTGTAGGGCTCGCCCTTGTTGGTATTGTGCTTTGGGGTTCGCTCTCGGGCTCTATGTTACCGTTCCTCTTGCGCCGCATTGGGCTCGACCCCGCTACATCCTCCGCACCATTCGTTGCCACGCTCGTAGATGTTTCTGGCCTGATCATTTACTTCACTGTGGCCGCCTTTATCTTGAAAGGGACTCTCCTGTAACGATGATCGAATATCGTAAAAAGAGGCGACCTTAACTTTCAAGGTCGCCTCTTTATTTAATTGTAAGTTGATTCTTCAAAATAGACTTTTATTTATCCTCTTCAGTATCTGCACGGTCTAAATTAGTATCCTCAAACGATGTGGGGTCATTGAGCGGTTCAAGGTGTGTAAAGACCGTAATACTTGGCAGGGCATGGCGAATATCCGCTTCAATGCTTTCCAGCAATTGATGCCCATGAAAGACAGTCCACGTATCAGGGACAAGCACATGCATAGACGCGAATCTGCGTGACCCTGATTGGCGGGTTCGCAATGCATGATATTGCACTCCCTTTTGGGTGTAAGGCTCCAGTATTTTTCTCAGGATCTCTTGCTCTTCTTTTGGAAGTGCTGTATCCATGAGACCTAGTGCCGATTCGCGGACAATACCAAAGCCAGCCCAAATGATATTGCCAGCCACAATAAACGCCACGATGGGGTCCAATCTTTCCCAACCAGTCAGCGCTAC
Source organism: Anaerolineales bacterium (assembly GCA_046328875.1). GTDB lineage: Bacteria > Chloroflexota > Anaerolineae > Anaerolineales > Villigracilaceae > Villigracilis. The sequence continues at coordinate 1,066,656 of JAXLVS010000001.1, forward strand.
GACCCCAACTCCACCCAACACTCCAACAGATGTCCACACGTCTGTCATTAAGTGATGAGAATTGGCCTGCAAGGTGATCGAATTATGGCGTTTGCCAGCTTGTGCCAGAATAAGGGCTGCAACCAAATTGATCACGGAAGCTCCAACCGAAACCCCAAGGCCCAACCCAACCTGTTCGAGAGGTTTAGGCGTGATCAGCCGTGGAATGGCAGTAGCGATAATACTTACTGCAGCGATTAGGATCAATGTCCCTTCCACACCGCTTGAGAAATATTCTGCCTTGCTATGACCATAGGTATGTTCTTCATCCGCGGGACGGGCAGCAACAGTAAGCATGGCGAGGGCCATCACTGCACCAGCCAGGTTGACCAATGACTCGAGCGCATCTGAAAGCAAACCAACGGAGCCTGTTAGAAAATAAGCAATGGTTTTCAATGCCATTGTGGTTATTGCTGCACCAATGGATATCCAGGCAAAGCGCGTCAGGAATTTGCGATCATGTGGGGTTATTGTTTTCATTATGAGTTGAATTGTAGCAGAAGCACCTTCTTGTAGTAGTACTAGTTTTTAGGTGATACTAAATGCTAATATTGTCTCGCCAACTTATATTCAAGTGATTTTTTCACAACAGGCCATTCCAGATTGATGATGGAAAATACAACCGTGTCACGATAAACTCCATCTGCAGATTTTTGGTGATTTCTTAATACGCCATCTTGCTTTGCACCCAAACGAGCAATCGCCGCGCGAGACTTGAGATTATGCCAGTGTGTGCGGAATTCCACGGCAATGGCATCCAGCTTTTCAAAGGCATGGGTGAGGAGTAGATACTTGCATTCAGTGTTAACCGATGTACGCTGGTAACTTTCCGCATACCACGTGTAGCCGATCTCCAGCCGTTGGTTGATCTCGTCCACATTGCAGTAGCGCGTGCTGCCGATAACCTTGCCCTTGGCTTTCTCACGGACGACGAAGGGCATCCAGCCTGCATTCTCGCGTAACTCCAATGCAGTTTTGATGGTCGTTTCTGCCGTATCTGGTGAAGGTACGGAAGTAAACCATAACTTCCAAAGCTCACCATCCTTCACAGCATCCTTGATTTCATCTAAATGTTCAAGGGATAGTGGTTCTAAAATAACATTTTTTCCTGTAAGTGTAACTGGTTCGATCCATCTCTTTTTCATGGTTTGTCCTTTATTGTTTCATGATCTGGAATTGTAAAGAAAAAGGTTGACCCCATGCCTATCCCTGCTGACTCAACCCAAATTCTGCCGCCATGCATTTCAACGATGCGCTTAATTAGAGTCAGCCCGATGCCGGTTCCTTCACTCGTCGCGTCAAGTTTTTCAAACAACCCGAATATTTTTGTTGTATATTGAGGGTCGATTCCCATGCCATTGTCTTTGATAAAAATGACCCATTCATTGTCATGCCTAGCTCCGATTTCGATGAGCGGATTTTTCTGCTCTCCCATATATTTGGCAGCATTATCAATCAGATTTTCAAGAGCCTCACGCAACCGGACACGGTCAGCAAATATAGTCGGGAGGTTTTGAGCTACGTTAATGGAAATATGTTTCTTTCGTATGCGACCCTTTGTGTTTTCCAGAGCTTCTTGTACCAATGTAAATAAATCGACTTCCTCGAAAGTGTTTATAAAACGGCCGACGCGGGATAGCTCAAGTAGGTCATGTAACGTTTCCTGCATGCTGTCAGCGGCGCTTGCCACGCGTTTGAGATCTTTTTTTACATTTTCAATGTTTTCATTATGCAGATTTTTCTCTATTCTTCCTACAAATCCCTTGATCGTCACGATAGGGCTTTTAAGCTCATGCGAAATCGTATAGTTGAAACGTTCCAATTCAGCATTTTGTGCAGCCAGTTCCTTGAATAATTTTTCGCGTTCTGCCTCCGCTTGTTTACGCTCGGTGATATCCTGAAATATTCCAATTCCGCCAATTGCCCTGCCATTTGTATCCAATATTTCTATCGATGTATCGCTCAACCAGCGGTTCTCTCCATTTTTTGTCTGAATTAACATATCCTGACGCCACTCCAAGGGAGTGCCGGATAAGATTTTCTGCCGCGCCTCGTTTGCCGTCATACCTGCGTTTGGACCCCAGAGATATTCTTCCTGAATACTTTCTTTTAACAAGATTGGAGTGATTTCCTGCGCGGTGTAACCAGTTAACTTATAAACATCTTCGCCAATAAAGGTAAAATACTTTTTTTGATAGTCAATCGAATACGGTACAAAACCTGCGGCAATAATTGCACCGCGATAGTTCGCTTCGCTTTCCCGTAGAGAGGCTTCTGCAAGTTTTTGTGCTGTGATCTCGGTCATGATGATTGTCAGGCTCGAGATTTCCTCCCCTTGTTTGACCGGGCCAAGTCGAATTGAATCCCAACTCACATGTCCATCTGGGGCAATCGTTTGTAGCTCAACGGCTTGCGGTTCGCCGCTGGTGAATACTTTATCAATAACTTCAAGGGCGAAGTCAACCTGATCGGCAGGCAGCGCCTCGCGTACATGTTTCCCAAGATAAATCTCTGTAAACCGATTGATAAACACGATCTTTCTGTTGCGGTCAATTTCAAGGATGGTGTCTGGAGAGTTTCCTACCAGCGCGCGGATGCGTGCATCTGATAGACGAGCACGGATCAAACTGGTTACCAATTGATCGATCAGGAAATGAGACGATACAGCAGCAATCGCTAGAATAGTGGCTACGATAAAAAAATCAGAATAGCTGGTGGAAATAGGAAATGCAATTGTCGTCCAGGTCAGTTTATTTAATTCGGCAAATACAACGAAGCCGGTTACGAAAATCACAAAGATTGTAAAAATGTAAACACCCCAACGATTTAGCATCAGGGCGGAGATGATCAGTAAGACCGGAAGGGCAGTGATGGCAATATCATGAATGCCATTGCCTATCAGTAACAAGGCGGTTACTGCGGCAAGCATAATAGTCAATAGAATGAAGCCTGCTGAATTGGAATGCCCGCGACGGTTTAGTTGGTAGGGAATAATTGTAAGTACGATGGCAATTAATAATGTGGCGGTTGTTTCCAGACCATACTGTTCCCTCGTCAATTCCCCCAAAATGCCCGCAAGAGACGCCAGAATTAATCCGAGGTGAATAACATGCACAATCTTAGCTCGACGCGTTTGCTCTTCATCCTGAAAAATTGGTGGGGAGAGGTATTTTCTGAAGACGTGTAGGAAAGTAGCCATAAATTTATTGAGGCTGGATGTAACTTTATGATAACTGAGCATCTTTGTTTGTAATTGTAAAACAGAATGTGGAACCTTTTCCCAAACCTTCTGATTCGACCCAGATCTTACCTTCGTGTGTTTCGATAATTCGTTTGACCAGTGCCAGGCCGATGCCAGTGCCTTCACTAGTGGGATTTAATTTTTCGAACAATCCAAATATTTTTGTGTGGAATTGCGGTTCGATACCGATGCCATTATCTTTTACATAAATGACGGTTTCGGCCTCACTGTTTCGTTTGCCGATCTCGATCTGCGGATTGGGTTGATTGCCCATATATTTGGCAGCGTTATCTATCAGGTTTTCAAGTACTTCGCGCAGACGGGTCTGGTCACCATAGACTGTGGGTAGATTGGGCGCAATATGGACTGTGACGTTGTTGGAGCGGATGCGCTCGTCCAGCATTTCTAGCGAAGCGAATGCCAGTTTGGTGAGATCAACTTCCTCGGGTGGGTGAGCGATGCGTCCGATCCTGGAGAGTTCGAGCAGCTCGGAGAGCAGAGTCCCCATTTTTTCTGCAGCGCCTTCAATTCGTTCAATGTCTACTTTAATTTTGTTTTTCTGATCTTCCTGCATGTCCTTTTTCAACATACCAAGAAAGCCTTTGATGGTGACGAGTGGACTTTTTAAATCGTGTGAAACTGTGTAAGTAAAGCGCTCCAATTCCGCGACCTGTTGTTCAAGCTGTTTGCTCACCGCTTGCAAATGCTGGTTGACCTCTTGTAAGTTTTTAAGCCTGGCTTTTTCAAGGTTACTTTGAAAGCTCGCAAGCGCGATCAGCACGAAGCCGATCAATGTGATGGCGCCCGCTTGTGCAGGAATAGTTTCTGGTAGGGTGGCTCCAAAGTGCGGAGCGGCCAGGTATGCGCCGACGTTAAGCCCTGTTAAGAAAAATACTGCCCATGGAGAGAGAAAGGAACTGGCTACGATGAGGCTGATGGGAACGTAGATTAGGATGATCGCGCCGTGGTCTGCCTGAGCGCCTTCCTCGATGATGGAATAATAGCCAGTGGCAGCAAAGCTGACGGAGAAAATAAAAATAGCTGCGTGATACCATTTTGTGCGAGTGAGAGGATAAGCCAGCAGTGTTGAAAAAAGGGAAAGCCCTAGCCCACCAGAGAAGGCTCCGATCCATCCGAGGCGAGAGACCCGGGCAAAGGCACCTGCGAGATCGAGGAGCAGAATAATCAGCAGAAAGGAAGCTGCCAAGCGCGCAGAGCGTTGCTCGCTAATATCCTGCAAGGATGATGATGGCGCAGTGAGCAGATCCCAGAACTGGCTAAGTTGATTCCGATGCAGTGACATTCACTCCTCTTCCAAGTAAGGTTTGATAAGTTCTGAAAAATTATTTGGTCTGGACGCCAGTTCTGTTTTTGTGATGGTTCTTTCAATGAATTTCAACAAAAAAATAAAACGAAACTCGTTTATATATTACTCGAATCTCAATGAACATCACTGCTTGCTAGGAATTGTAAAGCAAAAAGTCGATCCTTTCCCCAATCCTTCTGATTCGACCCAAATTCTGCCGCCATGCGTTTCTATAATTCTTTTAACCAAGGCAAGGCCAATACCTGTGCCTTCGCTGGTGGAGTCAAGTTTTTCAAATAATCCAAAAATCTTTGTATGATATTTGGATTCGATACCAATGCCATTATCTCGTACATAGATAACGATTTCATTTTTTACCTGGAAGCTGCCGATCTCTACAAGCGGTTTAGGTTGTTCGCCCATATATTTGGCAGCGTTATCTATCAGATTCTCTAACACTTCTGCGAGGCGAGGGCGGTCAGCATATACGCGGGGAAGGTCTGGCGAAACAATGACCTTGATATTCTGTTCTCGAATGCGTCCATTCAGTATTTCCAGTGTTTCTTCTGTCAATTTGACAAGGTCAACTTGTACGGGTTGGTTAATGATGCGCCCGATTCTGGAGAGTTCAAGTAATTCTGAGAGCAGAATTCCCATTTTTATTGTTGCTTCTTCAATTCGGCTTAGGTCTTTTTGGATTTGATCTCCCCTGTTCGTTTCCAAATCCTTTTTCAAAAAACCAAGGAACCCTTTGATTGTTACGAGCGGACTTTTTAGATCATGGGAAACGGTGTAGGTAAAGCGCTCCAGTTCGGCGTTCTTTTTGTTTAGTTCCTTTATAAAGTTTTCGCGTTCCACTTCCATAATATGACGTTCTGTGATTTCGTTTTGCAGCTGTTCAATGTTTGATTGCTGAATACGCAGGGACTTTTCCATTTCAAGCCGCAAATAGCGGATAAGGAACATGATGATCGTTTCCTGCCCTGCCAGGATGTTAAAGGCTGTCTGAAAAACAGAAATAGGCTCACCCGTTGAAAGAAACGGAGGCTTGAAATAGTTCATATCCAGCCATTTGCCCCATATCCCTACGGTGAGGATCTGAAAGAACAAGGACGGAATAATAGCTTTGCTCGGTAGAAGCAGCGTACCAATAATAACTTGGATAATAAGGGAGATCTGAAAACCTGGATACCAATAGCCTTCAGCAGGCAGACTGAGCAAATCAGTTAGATACCAATGCAAAAGAAAGGTAGCGCTTGCCTGGTTTATCTTATTTTGAATGAGAAAAATAAATGAGAAGATTACGGGGATGATAAAGACGGTCAGTGGTACCCATAGAGGCGCGAACGGGGTTGGTATACCGCTTTTACCTGAATAGTTGTTGTTGATTGCAAGAATTCGCAGAATGGAGATGATAGGAAGAAGGAACCGTAGAGCGCGTTCACGATAACGAACGGTTGGGTCGCTGGATTGTGGAATGAACCAGCTTTTGAAAGCGGCGAGTAGGTAGGTAAGCGGGTTCTGTCTCATTATTTGGTTAAATTTTGTAACCTTAGTTTTTTCTGCTATTCGATATTTTATAACTTTTTTATTTCTATCCCTATAACTACTAAAAAGGAGTCGGGGGAATTTTATCACCCGACTCCTTTCCTAATCACTAATTTCTAGTTCCAACTACTTCTTCTTACCAAACTTTTTCATCAAAACATCTTGCAAGGTCGGTTGACCAATTTCCTGTAGTTCGTAGCGCACACGCTGATGTGGCTTCGTGATCTTCATCACGCGAGAAAGATCAATTGGCGTACCGATGATAACCAGATCAACATCTGAAGCGTTGATCGTGGCTTCGAGGTCTTTGGTTTGTGCATCACCATAACCCATCGCAGGGAGGATCGGGCCAGTCTTTGGGTACTTGGCATAGGTCGCTGCAATTGACTTCACAGCAAATGGACGCGGGTCAACAATTTCCTTCGCGCCGAATCTGCGGGCGGCGATATAACCAGCACCGTAGGCCATTTCGCCATGAGTGAGGGTTGGACCGTCTTCGATCACCAAAACGCGTTTGCCCTGAATTGCATCAGGATCATCTACAAAGAGGGGAGAGGCAGCTTCGATCTGGATCGCATTCGGGTTCAGCTTGCGGAGGTTCTCGCGCAGCTTGATCACGTTCTCGGCATCAGCAGTGTCTACCTTGTTGATGACGAACACATCCGCCATACGCACGTTGGTCTCTCCTGGGTAATAGGTGGACTCATGTCCAGTGCGATGTGGGTCTGCAACTACGATCTGCAAATCAGGAACATAGAAGGGGAAGTCGTTATTGCCGCCGTCCCACAAAATGATATCCGCTTCAGCTTCAGCCTTGCGAATGATCTTTTCGTAATCCACACCCGCATAAATGATCACGCCGCAATCGATGTGAGGTTCATATTCCTCGCGCTCTTCGATCGTGCATTCGTATTCATCGAGATCATCATAGCTTGCGTAGCGCTGAACTTCCTGCGCGACAAGATTTCCATAAGGCATTGGATGACGAATGGCCGCGACTTTGTATCCCATCTCTTTGAGAAGTAAAGCCACGCGCCTCGTTGTCTGACTTTTGCCTGATCCTGTCCGAACAGCACTGATCGACACGACAGGTTTGGTGCTCTTGATCTGAGTATGATGCGTGCCCATAATGCGGAAGTCTGCACCTGCGGCATTGACCATACTGGCCTTGTGCATCACATATTCGTGCGGTACATCACTGTAGGAAAAGACAACCTGCTCCGCGTTATATTTCTTGATGAGGTCGAGCAATTCCTCTTCGCCGCGGATCGGAATGCCTTTTGGGTATAGATCACCCGCGAGTTCCTTCGGATATACACGTCCCTCAATATCAGGGATCTGTGTTGCGGTGAAAGCCACTACTTCATATTCCTTGTTCCCACGGAAAAAGGTGTTGAAGTTGTGGAAGTCGCGCCCTGCGGCGCCCATGATGATGGTTTTGATTGGCATAGGAATCTCCTATCGTAAACCCATATCGGGGACAGTGTCCGACGCAACTCCGCTTTGGTTTTGAGTCAGGTCGTTTTTACCCAATACGGTCTTATTAATAAGTATTAAACAAGAAAACAGGCCGAAAGCCTAGATAACTTTCAGCCTGTTTTTCGTGTGACAGTTTTGTCCCTTTTTGTCAATTGGCTCGTTATACATAAGAATGCATTCATAGCGATCCGTTTTATTAGAGAAAGGAACTGCATGATAATATTTCAAGCAGATCGGAAACCGAAGACAATGGGACAAGACGATACTTCCACTTTAATTTCCGCCGCATTGGAAGATCCAGCTGCGTTTGGCAGGCTGTATGACCGTTACGTTCAGCCTATTTATAGGTATGTCTTCAGCCGTGTGGGGAGTACTCACGAAGCGGAAGATATTACGTCACAGACGTTTATGACGGCGTATGAGTCTCTGCCGAAATACCGCGAGCGCGGATATTTCTCGGCATGGCTGTTTCGAATCGCTCAAAGCAAGATGAATGATCATTTCCGCAGAAGTAGGCGCGAGGTCGGGTTGGAGGCGGCGGCGGAACTGATGGAGCGGGAGGATTCGCTTGGGGCTTTGATCCGTGCCGAAGAGTTGAGCCAGATCCGATTCCTCATCAAGAAATTGAATCCTGAAGAACAGGATTTGATTCGCTTGCGCTATGTGGCCGACCTGTCTTTTGTTGAAATGGCGGAACTGCTCGGCAAACGCGAAGATGCTGTGAAGAAATCTTTTTATCGTTTGCTTGAACGGTTGAAAGGCCAGATGGAGTAACCATGAGCGAAATGAATCTTCCCCCTGAATTTGAAGAGAAAGTTCGCAAGGCGATGGATGTGCCGAGTGCGAGCCCTGAGTTTGTTAATAAATTAAAAAATGAACTGGCTGGGAGGCCGGTAAAAATGAAACCCCGTTTTGTGATTAAACCTGCATGGGCGTTTGCCTTTGTAATTGTGGTGATCGCGTTGATCGCCAGCGCGCCTGCGGCAGTGAATGCTTTAAAAAAATTATTTGGATATGTGCCTGGTGTTGGGCTGGTGGATAATAGCAGCGGCATGCGGACTTTAGCCGAACCTGCTGCTGTGACGCGGGATGGTGTGACGCTGACCGTAACACAGGCATTGGTCTATGCCGACCACGTGCAGTTGGTATTTGAGGTCAGCGGTATAGCAACGGAAAATGATGGTAACTACGCTTCGGATGCGGCGGAAAACTTTACCGCATTTTGCGGTGCGCCGGATGGCGATGCGAAGTTGCGCTTGCCTGATGGCACGATCATCGAGCGTGCTTTTAATACAGATAAATATCCTGAAAATATTTTTGCGATGAAGCCAGCGTATGAAACAGTTATCCCTGCGGATGTGATGGAAATGACAATGGTACTCAAGTGCCTTCCGTGGGCGCGGCTCGGCGCGGTTCCTGAAAATTGGGAAGTGCCGTTGAAGTTGCAATACGTTCCCGCTGGCACGACGATTGGCGAGCCCGTGTTGGATGTGACCCCTTCTGTTTCGAGCGCAGCTTCAGATCAAGGATTGAATGTCACGTTGGACAAGGTTGTACCGCAAGATGATCTTTATAGTTTTTACTTCATCATTGCGCCCGAACAAGCGAACGAATCTGTGCTGGCATATTTCCCCGCTTCCGCTTCTATGGTGGATGCGACCGGACAAAAGATCTCTTTGGTCTATATGCAGCCTTTTTCTGGCTCACATGATGTGGCGGAGCCGTGGGAACTTCAGTCTGTAGCCAAGCCTTCTTACGGTCCATATACTCTGGTACTTGATTCTATCGCGACTTACTATTCAGAAGATGGGAGTCATTTCTTCGATGTTGATTTAGGTTCGAATCCGCAAGTGGGGCAGACATGGCTGATCAACCAAACCTTGCACTTGGCTGGCACGGATGTGCGCGTCGTTTCGGCGACGATGGCAGAGAGAGACCTCTCAATGTGGGGCGGGGCGGCAAACACGCAGGGACTTGTGTTCACCTTCGAAGCTGTGGATGGGAAGACGCCATTCTCACTGGATATCATGGATCGTGATATTGACCATATTATGAACGGCTCGATCTTCCCAATCAGTGAAGGTTTGATTAACACTTCGGAACAATATGTGACCGGGCTTTTCTATGAAAAGGGAATTCCCGTTGGAAAATTATCCATCGCCGTCAACGGGCAGACAACGATGACAAACGGTCACTGGGAATTTCAGTGGGCTTCGCCGGATCAGACGGGGGAGGAGTTGCTCAGCGCTTCAGAGTCTATCTCCTCCGCGGCTGATTCCTCTGGTGTGACAACCGAATTACGCCGCGTGGTCAAAACCAATGATGGGTACCTATTCTTCGTTCACATGACAATGCCTGAGCAAAACCCGGATTTCAGAGTCATCGAGCCAGTGGATGTGTCGGTAACTGATTCGACCGGTAAAGTTATCAAGCTCAACCTGGACGGTCCGCAGGTTTATAGTGCCCGAGCTGATAATCTGTGGCAATTCAGTACAACAGAACAAATTTCTGACGGTCTGCTCAAACTGGTTGTAGACAAGGCAAAGGTTTATTATTCTAAATTCAATTTTGAAACCCCTCCGCCAGATGATGTGTATCAGAAACTCGTCAAGGAAAACTCCTTTATTTTCGATGTTGGTGCAGATCCGCAAGTTGGCCAGGAATGGACGTTGAATCAAGAGTTTGAGACTGGCGGCTATCATGGAATCGTGAAATCTGTCCGTGCTGTGACGGTTGACTCTACGATGCTGCCTTTCCCCGGACTTCAAGCTGATGCCAGTATTAACAGAGGGTATGAGTTCACCGTTGAAGCAGTTGACCCGTCAATTCAGTGGAATGTGAATTTGTTCGTTTCCAAACCCGAAGATGATTCTGAGTTTGCCGACTGTATAGGCGGTATGGACGGAGAAGCAGGTTCTGTAACCACGCATATCATGAGCTGCAGAGGGCTTTCCAGCGGAAACTTACAAGTTGAAATTTCTGAGATCTCGATTTGGTTGAATGAAGCTTGGGAAGTGAATTGGGTGATGCCCGGCCAGTAACCCTGCAGTGGGGAACAATTTTCTGGTAAATATCGTTACACCAAGAATGTCTCTTGGTGTAACGACTCTAGTTAAAGGAAAAAGGGATGAAAAAATATATTAAGTCTTTACTTTTGGTAATGATTTTTGGACTTTCTGCTTGCGGACAACAAAGCATCCAGCAGCAAAATGATATTCTCCTCACCCCACCTGCCATTGTTGTTAAGGCTTCCCGGGACAACTGCCCTTCCATAGAAGCAGAGGTTGGGATGACCATAGCCTGGGAAAATGTCGACACGGTATCTCTGCCGATAAAGATCGAATTCTTGGATGAAAATGGAAAGGTTACCGATACGGGCCTGTCTGTGATTGACCCCGAAACTGTTTTCTCGACACAGTTTTATAAAACTGGAACCTATTACGTCTACTGCACTGACAACGCCGATACACACGCAACGATCACTGTGAAATAAAAAGAGGCTGGATAGTTGAAACTATCCAGCCTCTTTGATTTAAGAACTACATCACATCCGGCGATTGAATGTCCAACAGCCTTAAAGCATTTTCTATTGTCTGTTTTGCGGCTGTCACTAAACTCAGCCGTGAATTCTTTGTGGTTTCATCTTCCGTCTGCATCACGTTGACCGCGTGATAGAACGAGTGGAACGTATTCGCCAAGTCATAAGCATACGCCGCCATCACAAGCGGACGATATTCACTCGCAGCTTGCTCCACGGTCTGTGGGAAGCGGGAAATTTGTTCGATCAACTCAATTTCATGCTTGGTAAGTTCGTAGTTGAACGTTGAAACGTTTGAACGTTCAAACGTTGAATTGCCTGACTTCTTCAAAATCGAGTTTGCTCGCACATACGCATTCTGAATATAAGGGCCAGTCCGTCCATCGAAAGATAACGCTTCATTAATATCGAAAACAATATCCTTGTTGTTGTCCACTGAAAGCATGGAGTAGGTCAATGCGCCCATGCCGATCTGATAAGCGATCTTCTCGCGCTCGTCCGCAGGGACATCGCCGCTCTTTTCCGATTCCACCGCCAGCACACGCTTCACGGCTTCATCCGCTACGTCTTTGAACAGCACCACACGTCCGCGCCTTGCGGACATAGCTCCTTCGGGCAGGCTTACGAAGCCATAGCCAAGGTGATAGCATTTCTCGGCTTGCGGGAAGCCCCACAATTTGAGAATGGCAAAGGCTTGCTGCAAATGCAAAGCCTGACGAGAATCAACTACATAAATGGAACGATCCACGTGATATTGCTCGAACTTTACTTTTGCAAGCGCAAGGTCTTTTGTTAAATAAAGGGTCGTGCCATCGCGTCGCAAAATGACATTCGTGCGGTATTTTTCTTTTGTAAGCCCAAGTTTCTCATCGATCTTCACGATCACTGCGCCGCCGCTCGGGCGTTCATCCGTAGCAATGTCCTTCGCGATCAATTCATCCACGATGACTTTGGATGGCTCATCCACATCGCTTTCGTAGAACCACACATCCATTTTTACATCGAGCATTTTCAAAACTTCGCGCAGTTCTTCCAAACTCCACTCGCGGGTCACGCGCCACAAATTGCGGACATATTCATCGCCCGCGTCCCACTTGCGATACATCTCACGCCGTTCGGCATCGTAGGCTTCGCGTTGAGCAGTCTGTTCTGGCGTCTCATTCTCTTGTTTTTCGAGCAGGGCAGTAGCTTCTACATAAAGTTTCGCCAGCCATTGACCGCGCTCATGCACGCCTTCGGGTTCCTGACCTTTATAAAACTTTTCATAGATCCACATTACAGTGATGACGCCAAGTCCCAAATCACCTGGGTATGAGGCGCGGATCGTTTCAAAACCTGCGAACTCCACCAGCCTTGCAAGTACTTCACCTAAAATAGTATTGCGTGCATGTCCAATGTGGAAAGAGTGATGCGTATTTGGCTGGGCATACTCAACCATGACAGTTTCATTTTTCTTTGCGCCGCGGCCAAAGTTCACACCGTTGGCGAGCACTTCATCCACAACACGGCGGGCATAGTCAGATGTTTTGAAGTAGACATTGAGATAGCCTTTGACCGCTTCAATATGACTGATCCCATCCACGCTTCCCAATTGACCTTTGACCTGCTCGGCAATTTCCTGAGCTTTTTGCGGCACTGGAAGTTTGTTCCCTTTGCCGAGTTTCGCTTCGTTGGCGGCCGTCTGGAAAAATGATGTAGCAAAACCCCACTCGCCTGAGAAGGGGATGGGTTGCCATTTGAGGTCTGCCAGCACAATGTCATTTTGAGCGCAGAAGGCTTTTATTTTTTCTTCGATGAGTTGTTGTTCTTTTTGAAACATAAGCGAAGCGATCCTATGGATGTTTTTTGGATTATACCCTTTGGGCAATATATATTAGCGTAATTGCTTGAATGCAATTGGCGGTGACTTCAATCTCTCGATGATCTTATCAACACATTCCTCTGTGCTAAGTAGGGAGGTGTCCACTTCAAGGTCATATTTCATATATTTGTGGATGACATCGTATTGCAGGCGGGCTTGCCCAAGAGTGCGATCTTTGCGGTCAGCTTCGCGCTGCTCTACCACTTCCAATGGACATTTCACGCCGATAAGATAAGCGTTCATCTCTGCGAAAAGGTTGGCACATTCGTCTGCCCAGGCTTTCTCAACGAAAACATGGTCTGCGAGGATGTTGTTTCCGCGCGAAGCGGCAGCAGCTATAGCGTGGTGCATCCCTGAGAACAGAGTCAGTCCCAACTGTCCAGCCCGAAGCGCTTTTCCTAGAATCTCATCCCAAAGCGGACGTTCCAAATATCGTCCTGGGAGCATCCAGATAAATTTATCAATTCCCATATCCAAGTAAGGCTCTTGCAATTTCTTTTGCAAGGCTTTGAGCAGGGTGGTTTTACCCGATGAGGATGTGCCGTTGAGAAAGATGATAGTAGACATATAAACAAAAGCGAGAGTCTTTCGACTCCCGCGCTTGTGTAAGTTTGAAACTTACTTGGACTACTTTGCAGATTTCTTTACGCTCTTTTTCTTTTCTTCACCGAATTTTTCATCGGGAACAAAAGTGGCGAGCTTCTTCATCAGACGTCCCTTGCGGCGTGAGGCGTTGTTCTTGTGGATCACGCCTTGTTCTGCGGCTTTGTCCAACATGCTGATGGCTTTCAAAACAGCATCTTTGGTTTCGGGATTGCCTTCTGCAAAGGCAGCGCGTGCAGCGTTTACAGCGGTGCGAGCTGCACCGCGGAATGTACGATTGCGAACGCGGCGCTTTTCGTTCTGACGATTGCGTTTGATCTGAGACTGAATGTTAGCCAAGGTCTTCCTCCAAAAATTCTTTCCGTACTTTTCAATTAACAGCGCCATATTTTACATGAGCGGAGGGTATTTGTCCAGTAATTTGACAACAATCCCGCAGGCAATTTGTCTGCGGGATTGTTGATGTGTTACGGCGTATTGGTAGCTGCAGGCCCAGAATTGATAGGCGTGAGCGTGGCGGTGGGCAACAATGTGCCTGGCCCTGGGGTAACAGGTGTGCTGGTAGGCGGACGAGTTGCCGTCGGTGTGACCATGTTGACAGGAATGACCAGCACTTGACCGACAAACAGAGCGTTTGGATCGGTGATGCCGTTCTCTTTGATGATGTCATCAATAGTGCTGTTGAACAATGCAGCAATAGCTCCCAATGAGTCACCAGCTTGAACGGTGTAATCTACCTTTGTGCCCTTGGGCAGGTTAGGCGGAATGGCAGTTGCTGTGGGAAGTTGCATACCTGGGTTTGGTAACAAGATAACCTGTCCTGGCCTGATGGCTTGCGTTGTTGGGTCGATCCCTACAGAGCTACCGTCAGATGCAACAACTAACGGATTGAGAAGCATAATGAGGGCAACCCCGTCATCTCCCAGATTGAACTTTTCTACAATAAGTGCCAAATAATCACCTTCTTGCACTGTGTAAGTGAAGGGTGATGAAAAAGTTGCAGTAGGAGTAACTGTGGAAGTCGGGGTCTCCGTTGGGGTTAAAGTAGGTGTATTTGTGTTTGTTGGAGATGGTGTAATGGTCGGGGTGGGGGTTTCCGTGGCAAACATATTTGACACCGGGTTATTCGGAGTATTTGCCAGCCAGAAAATGAGCAAGGCAATGCCGCCCAACACAAGCACACCTGCTGCAATATAAACAATGTTTGGACTCCTGCGCTGCCTGCGTTTCCGATATGCATTGATGACATCTGACGAGGAAGCTGGAGTAATGGGAGGTTTGTTGTTCATTGAATCAATCCTTTTTTGCAAAGCGTGTTAAATGCAGTTTTATGTCCCACGCAATGTAAAATAATTCTACCTGAAAAAAGGAAAACACGTATACAAGAAAACAAGTAGGCAAGTTACAAAACTTATCTACTTGTTTATATATTTACCTATCTACTAATTTACGAGTCTTTCCTACTTCATATGAGCTTTCAAATATTTACCCGTATAGGATTCTTTTATCTTCATCAGCTGTTCAGGTGTGCCTTCCGCGAGCAATTCGCCGCCACGGTCGCCGCCTTCAGGACCGAGGTCGATCAGCCAATCAGCAACTTTGATGATATCAAGGTTATGTTCAATGATGAGCACCGAGTTACCAGCATCTACCAGCCGTTGTAAAACTTCAATGAGTTTATGGACATCCGCTGCGTGTAGACCAACAGATGGTTCATCCAACACGTAAAGTGTGCGCCCGGTAGCTCGGCGTGAAAGTTCCTTTGAGAGTTTCACGCGCTGTGCTTCACCACCTGAAAGAGTCGTAGCAGCTTGTCCAACACGTACATAGCCAAGGCCGACTTCCTGAAGCAGTTTGAGTTTATTTTGCATTTGCGGATAGTTCTGGAATTCGGTTAACGCGTGGTCAACGGTCATATCCAAAATGTCAGCAATTGAATATTGGTCACGGAACATCACTTGCAAAGTTTCGCGGTTGAAGCGTTTGCCATGACACACATCACACGGGACATATACATCAGGTAGAAACTGCATTTCGATCCGCAGCTCGCCCTGTCCCTGACAGGCTTCACAGCGTCCGCCGTGGACGTTGAAGGAGAAACGCCCAGGTTTGTATCCACGCACTTTACTTTCAGGCAGCTCGGCATATAGTTTGCGGATTTCATCGAATAAGCCCGTGTATGTACCAGGGTTTGAGCGCGGCGTGCGTCCAATGGGGGATTGGTCAATGTTGATAATCTTGTCAAGATGCTCAATGCCATCGATACGCTCATGTTCGCCAGATTGTGTGCGTGCGCCCATCAATTTTGCAGCGAGGGCGTTATACATAATATCGCTCATCAAAGTAGATTTGCCTGACCCTGAAACGCCAGTGATGCAAACTAATTTTCCAAGAGGGATTGAGACAGTGACGCCCTTCAAGTTATTCGCCGTAGCGTTGACTATGGTCAACGCCTTGCCATTTCCTTCTCGTCTCTTTTTCGGGACCTCAACCTGCTTCCGTCCCGAGAGATATTGCCCAGTCAATGACTTTGGGTGTACCAATATCTGTTTCGGTGTGCCCTCTGCGATAATTTGCCCGCCATGTTCACCAGCAGCGGGACCAAGATCAATTACCCAGTCTGCCTCGCGGATGGTTTCATCATCATGTTCAACAACCAGCACGGTGTTACCGAGGTCGCGCAAGCCTTTGAGAGTTTCCAGCAATCTCGCATTATCACGCGGGTGCAGACCGATGGAGGGCTCATCTAAAACGTAGAGAACTCCCACTAGTCGAGAACCAACCTGGGTTGCAAGTCTGATGCGCTGTGCTTCACCGCCTGATAATGTCACAGCGGAACGATTCAAGGTCAAATAGTCCAAACCAACATTGACGAGGAAGGAAAGTCTCTCGCTGATTTCTTTGATAACACGCTCTGCAATTGCCTTTTGTTTTGAAGTGAGTGGGGAGTTCTTTCCTGCGATTTTCTTCGCCCACTCCAGCGTTTGCAGAACAGGCCATGAGTTTGCTTCCACAATGTTGACGCCATCCACAGTGACGGCTAATGCAGCAGGATTAAGTCTTTTGCCGCCGCAGCTTGGGCAGGGACGGTCAGACATAAACTCTGAAATCTTCTCGCGGATATATTCTGAGTTCGTTTCACGATAGCGGCGTTCCATGTTGGTGATGACACCTTCAAATGCACGCGTGAATTTGAACTCATTTCCGTTTGCGCCTTGATACGTCATTTGGATTTGCTTATCACCAGTGCCGTACAAGACGATCTTCATGGCTTCTTTGGATAACTCTCTAACGGGTTTATCCAGATCAATCTTGAAGGCTTTTGAGGCGTTAATGAGACTCTGCCAATAGTAGCCGCCTTCAACTTTCGGTCCACTCCACTCCATGCTGATGATCGCTCCATCGTTCAGAGACAGGCTATCGTCAGGGATGATGCGCTGCGGGTCAATTTCCAGCTTGGAACCAAGTCCCTGGCAATCAGGGCAAGCGCCTTGTGGAGTATTGAAGGAGAATGTGCGCGGCTCCACTTCTTGAATGTTAACGCCGTGTTCGGGACAGGCGAGATGCTCAGAGAATTGCATATCTTCTTTTTTGTCCACAAGGTTGACAGTGACATAACCTTCACCAAATTTGAGCGCTGTTTCAACTGAATCAGTTAAACGAGTGCGAGCAGATTTCTTTTCTTCTTTGTCTTCATGTTGAGAAATGACAAGGCGATCTACAACCGCCTCGATGGTGTGCTGTTTATAACGGTCGAGTTCGATTTCATCGTCCAGTGAATGAGCATCTCCATCTACGCGGACGCGGGTGAAGCCTGCCTTGCGAATTTCGTCAAAGACTGCTTGATACGTACCTTTACGGGCACGCACAAGTGGAGAAAGAATGAGTACACGCGAGCCATCGGGGAGCTTTTCGATTTTATCCACGATTTCCTGTGCCGACTGTTTGACAACTTCACGTCCGCAAACAGGGCAGTGTGGAATACCCGCGCGAGCAAAAAGCAGGCGCATGTAATCGTAAATTTCAGTAACTGTGCCAACTGTCGAACGGGGGTTATGTGAGGTGGATTTCTGGTCAATGGAAACAGCAGGGGAGAGGCCGTCAATATAATCTACATCGGGCTTGTCCATTTGACCGATGAATTGGCGCGCATACGCTGATAACGACTCAACATAACGGCGCTGTCCTTCAGCGAAGATGGTATCGAATGCGAGGGACGATTTTCCTGAGCCTGATAAGCCCGTGATGACCACGAACTTGTCACGCGGAATTTCGACAGTAATATTCTTCAAATTGTGGACGCGTGCGCCCACGACACGAATTTTGTTGGATGACATGGATTAGCCTTCTTTGTTGGGTGGAAAAGTACGTCAATTATAGCACATGCGTTCTGATAATAAAATGTGAGAACTTACTAAAGAATGACACATAATATTTTCCATAATTTTTGCCATGGATTTTCTGATATATCTTCGCCTTGTGCTGTGCGAACGAATAATTTGGCGACTTTGGATTATACCAACCTGTTTTGTATATTCGACCTTTTT
Organism: Anaerolineales bacterium; assembly: GCA_046328875.1. GTDB lineage: Bacteria > Chloroflexota > Anaerolineae > Anaerolineales > Villigracilaceae > Villigracilis. The sequence continues at coordinate 1,084,818 of JAXLVS010000001.1, forward strand.
GTATCGGATTAAAAATGCTCTCGTCGCTTGCGATATTGCGCATGTTATACTCAGTGCAACTTATTAAATCCGGCGGTGTTATTTAAACCAAATCCGCCGGTAAGGTTTTTAACTTGCCGGAACTTGAATTCAACGAAGAAGAAGTTCTTGCCCGCGCTTCACAAGGTGATCGGGATTCATTTGGTCAACTTTATGAGCGTTATGTGGAACGTATCTTCAACTATGTGTATTATCGAACTGGGAATCTCCATGATGCGGAAGATTTGACTGCTCGTGTATTCCAGCGTGCGATGAATCACATCAAAAATTATACAGATCGAGGCGTTCCTTTTTCCGCATGGTTGTATCGGATTGCACACAATCTGGTTGCAAACTGGCATCGTGACCGCAGCCGTAAGCAGGAAATTCCATTGGATGATCTACCCATCCTGCCAACCAAGGGTGACCATCCTGAAAAGAACCTTGTTCGCTCGCAGGAACAGGATGCGCTATTAAGAATGATCCGCAAACTGCCGCCCGAGCGACAGAACTTGTTGATCTTGAAGTTCGTTGAAAATATGTCTAATGCAGAGATCGGTGCAATCATGAGTAGAAGTGAAGGAGCCGTAAAAAGCCTTTATCATCGTACGCTTTTGGCTCTTCGTGATCAGTTGGAAGATCAAAACTTTAATCTTGAAGGAGAGTAAATCATGTTACGAATTGTGACCGACGGTGCGGCCGATATTCTTCCCTCTTGGGAAAAAGAATATGGCATCGATATGATCCCAGTCAATATTTTGTTTGGCGAAAAATCATATCTCCAAGGTGTGGAATTGGACAACGAAGGTTTTTACAAGCTCGTGGATGAAAGCAAGCGTGTTCCAAAGACCGCGCAACCCTCGCCTCATCAATTTGTTGAGTTTTATCGCAAAGTGGCACAAAAAGGCGATACGATCCTTTCCATTCATATCACTGCGAAGCTCTCTGGAACGTATGCCTCAGCAGTTGCTGCGGCTGAAGAATTGAAGAGCGAATTCAATATCATCCCTATTGACTCCGCTTGTGGTTCGTTGGGAATCGGCCTCATGTGCCGCGAAGCGCGAAAGCTGGAGCGCGCTGGTAAAAGCGTGGAAGAGATTGTGAAATATTTAGATGCCATCAAGTATAAGATTCGGGTCATCCTCACTTTGGATACGCTTGAATATGCAAAAATGTCTGGTCGTGTGAAAACACTGCAGGCTGCGTTGGCATCGCTTTTGAACGTAAAACCGATCGCCATCTTGCGCGAAGGTGACCTCAATATGGCCGAACGCGTCCGCACCCGCAAGGCTTCACTGGATCGTGTGATCGAAATTGGCAAAGAAGAATTTGGTAAGCAACCAGTATATCTGGCAGTTGTCCACGCCCGTGATTTGAAATCAGGCCAAGCGCTGCTGGAAGATGCAAAAAGTCATTTCAACCATAAAGAAACAATGATGGGTGAGCTTTCCATCTCCATTGCGGCAAACCTTGGCCCAGGCACAGTTGGTTTGATCTTGTATCCGATTGAATAAATTACATAAGGTATAAAATGGCGAAACGTACTACAGACATAGCACACTTGGAAAATTTGGATGAGCTCGAAGCACATCTGGCTGGGACCTTGAAGCCGGTGACTGCTCCGAAGGAGATTGTTCAACGCCTGCGAGGACGCATCCAAATGCCCACCCGAAATGAGATCACTCTGCGCCTTACAGATTGGCGCAGAATGTTCCTGGTCTTCGGTGGTGTGATGTCTGGGATGTTGGTCATTGTCACTCTTGCGCGCGCTTTCTATTATTTGGCAGGGCGCAGAGGCTAAGCGAGTTTTTTGAAAGAATCAAAGACCCTAAAGGAACCAACCTTTAGGGTCTTAATTATTTAATAGCCAATCACATAACTTGCGTGCTTCTGCTACAAGGTCTGCTTCGATGGGGAGCTTGAATTCTTCAGTGACGCGCAATGTTAAATGGTCAGCGATCAGTTTCAGGTCAGAGGGAAGAAGCGTTTCTTCTTTGATGAGATTAAGCAGATCGTACGCGCTCATACTTGGAATTTGAGTCCCACGGCGGGTGAGAAAATCCCGTATAGCAATACCTGCTGCACGTCGGGCACAAACACGCGCCTGACCTTCGTTCTTTTTTATACGAGCTTGTGTGGCTCTTTCAAACTCTGATTGAATTTGTATTTGTGGATTCATGGGTTCATTATACTTCGGCAGTATAATTGGGCAAACTTTTGAGGAGGTAGTATGAGTAAATCACGTTTATTTCAAATTGTTGCAGTTCTTGTTGCCGTAAGTATGATCCTTGCGGCGTGCGCTCCCAAGGCTAGCACCGAAACTCCGGTTGCCACCGAGGCCCCAGCAGCAAATGGAACTGGCCCGAAAATTGTTACTGGTAGTGTGACCTATACCAATACATTTTTCACCATGGGCGTTGCTGAGCCTGTGATCATCCTTGAAGATCAGGGTGGTTTTGTAACCCGCAATCGCAAGTTCTTGATCCCAGTTGAGTCTCAGGTGATCGGACAGATCACTTCAGATTTTTATACATCACCATTTAACTATAGCTTGACTCTTCCTGAAGTGCCGAAAGGTACATTACATGATGTCGATCATGACGGCGTTGATGAGACAGGCGTGATGGTCTTTGCAGTTGCATATTGGACGAACACGTGGGGTGACCCATATCTTGAACGCCGAGACCAAGGTGGCGGCGGTTGGTCATCTGCATATGCTTCTACAAAAGTCAGTGATGATAGCGATTTTTATCTTGAAGTATTCGGCGGCAAGTATTTAGTTTATGCACCTGAAAGCGGACAATCCTTCCCTTCAGGATTTGGTGACGACAAGAAACTCTTCACCGATGATGACCCGATCATGGACCTTCCTGCGGGCTGGTCTGTCATCGACATGGATCAGTCTCCCTTTAGCATTGACCGCTCTGAGAGCCCTGAAATTCCCTTGCTTGAGCCAGAAGGTTCTGCGGCTGATGATTTCTCTGCGCTTCCTTATACCGAAGCATTTGATAAGATGCTTGAGAAGTTCAAGAATGAATACGCCTTCACTGAATTGAAGAAGATCGATTGGGATGCAAAGGGCAAGGAGTTCCGTCCGCGCTTTGAAGAGGCGGAGAAGAACAAAGATAGCCATGCCTATGCCTTGGCACTTCGCGATTTTCTCTGGTCAATTCCCGATACACACATTGGGTTTGACTCATCCCTTTTGGATAAGGATTTCCAAAATGAAACAGCTGGTGGATTGGGCTTTGCCATCCGCGAGACTGACGATGGAAAATTCATCGCCAACTATGTCTTGAAAGATGGCCCTGCTGCAAAAGCTGGTATGGTGTGGGGTTCGGAAATCATTTCACTAGACGGAGTTCCAACGGCTGACGTTGTTGAATCTGTTGTACCGTGGTCTTCTCCGTTCAGCAACCCAGAGATCAAGCGCCTTCAGCAGATGCGTTATGCCACTCGCTTCACAATGGACAAGGGCGAAGTGGAAGTCACTTTCAAGAATCCTGATGGCGCAGAAAAAACAGAAAAGCTACCCGTCGTCAATGAGTTTGATAGTTTCAATGCATCCTCATTCCGCGCTGGAGTGGATGCTGAAGCGTTGCCAGTTGAGTTCGATGTGCTGCCGAGCGGTTATGGTTACATCAAAATTTCCAGCTTCTCGGATAACGACCTGCTTTCCATTCTGGTATGGGAACGTGCCATCAAGTATTTCAAGGACAATGAAGTCCCTGGCGTGATCCTTGACCTTCGCAATAACGGCGGTGGTAGCGGCTGGCTTGCAGACCAAATGGCAGCATACTTCTTCAAAGAAGAAACTGTTGTGGGCCAAACAGCCTATTATGACGACAGCACTGGTAAGTTCTTCATTGACCCTGATTATGAAGAAAGTATGATTCCTCCGCGTGAGGAACTTCAATACGATGGACAGGTTGTAGTGATGGTTGGCCCGAACTGTGCCAGCGCTTGCGAATTCTTCTCTTATGACATGACGATCAATGACCGTGCCATTGTCGTTGGACAATATCCCTCGGAAGGGGCGGGCGGTAGTGTGGAAGGTTTCTACATGCCTGAAGGTCTGTATACCCAAATGACCATCGGTCGTGCCATGGATGCAGATGGCAATATTCATCTTGAAGGCAAGGGCGTTGTACCTGATTTGCGCGTTCCAGTGACAGCAGATACTTTGCTCCGCCAATACAATGGTGAAGATGTAATTCTCACTTTTGCAGAAAAGGCTATCAGCGAACCCTTAGGTGCTGGCATTACACCTTCTGGCCCTCCAGAAATGGCTAGTGTAGCAGCAGCAGCTTCGGCGCTTTCTTCAGGGAAGAACTATCTTGAAGATTTGGCTCGTGAAAAATATGAGTCTGCTGACTTTGGTGTGCCTGGTACATTGACCTATACTATTCCGCTCCAGAAGGAAGAAACTCTGGTTTGGATGTACGCTTGGTGCACATCTACAAAGGAAATTCTCTCCCAGAACTTCGAGAATATAAAAGTGAGCTTTACTCTCGATGGTGAAGATGTGGCACTGGATAAATTCAGGCAGGAAGACCTTGAGAATGGCGGTCAGTGGTGCCGTTTATATTACACGGCTCTTAGCAAGTGGCCTGCTGGTGAGCATCACTTGTCCACGAATGTGACGTTTACCTCTTCGATCAATGACGGCTCTGCCGATTACGATGCTGGTGATTACATTTTGGACTATAACGTTTTTGTGAAGCCCTAAGCATAAGTAAACATGGCCTGAAAGGATTTCCTTTCAGGCCATGTTTTGTTTTATGGGGGAGTGGAATTATCCTATTAAATTTGTAAACTGATTTTTCCAGATTTCAACGTAGAATAATATTCTATGTTTGATGAACTTAATGCCCGTATTGAAGATAAAAAGGTTCTTGTTTTAGGAATTGGTAACCGTGCTCGTGGGGATGATGGCGTGGGATCATATTTGATTAAAAGGCTTCAAAAGAAGGTGAATATTCCACTGTTGGATGCTGGGGATGTGCCTGAAAATAGCATTTCTCGAATCGAATCCTCGGGCGCTAATATGGTTTTGATCGTAGATGCTGCGGATTTTAATGCGTCTCCCGGAGAGATCGCTTTGATCGATTTTGAGGATATTAAGAAGAACGGTGTATCCACTCACTCAGCTGATTTAGATTTGCTTTTCAAGGTCATCCCCAAAAGCAGGCGACCAGAAGCACTTCTCGTGGCGGTCCAGCCTGGGTCCACCTCAACAGGCAAAGGGTTGTCTGAGGCGGTGCGAAATTCGCTGGATGGTCTGGAGTCGGTTTTTGTAAGTTTATTTAAAAAATAAGACGGGCACAACTGCCCGTCTTATTTTTAGTCAACAAATCTGTATTTGACCAATGCCCAAATCGCTTCAAAAGCGTCGTGGAGCTTGATCTTTTTGCCCTGGGTGTAATCACGCGGATTGAATGTGATGGGGACTTCATAAATACGGTATTTGCGTTTGAGTATTTTTGCAGTGAATTCGGGTTCAAAGTTGAAGCTGTTGGCGCGGATGACCATGCCTTCAATGACCTGGCGCTTGAAGACTTTGTAGCCAGTCTCCATGTCTGTCAGAATGGTGTCATATAGAATATTGGTCATTAGCGTGAGAGACTTGTTAGCCAACATGTGCCAGAACATTGTCACGCGATGGGCACGCCCAAGGAAACGAGAACCGTACACTACATCAGCAAGACCTTCTTGAATGGGTTTTAACAGTTCAGGGAAATCACGCGGATCGTATTCAAGGTCTGCATCTTGAATGAGGAGAATATCGCCTTTTGCTGCGTTCATTCCAGTGCGGACAGCCGCGCCTTTGCCCTGATTTACTTCATGCAAGATGACGCGTACGCCATTTTTGCCATCCAGATCTTTTAGCTTATCGCGTGTGCCGTCTTTCGAGCCGTCATCCACTACAATGATCTCATCGGTGAGCTTTGTATCGTGAACGCGCTTCAGAATGGTTTCAATGCTTTCAACTTCATTATAGACAGGGATTATGACTGATAGTTTCATATGAACTGGATTATAAACGAAAAGAAGTATAATTAGTTCGTTATTCAAAATTTTTTATTGTGTGGGATCGGTGAGTACTATGACGCGACAAACAGGACAAATTTCAGGCGCTGTTGGTGGTTTTTCGCCTCCGCAAATCAATAGCCTTGAAGACACGGGTCTTTCGCCGCTTTGGCTGCAGGATCTGATCCTAAAAGTTCTTTACTTCCGCGGTTATTTGACTGGGTTTAAGATCGCAGAAGAGATCACTTTGCCATTGGCAGGTGTGACCGACCAACTTTTGACGATATTAAAGCAGGAAAAATTTATCGAAGTGAAATCATCTCAAGGCGGTTTGGGAGAAGGTGCTTACACGTATGGTATCACCAGTCAGGGTGTTCTTCGCGCACGTGAAGCAATGGAACGCAGTCAGTACGCTGGACCAGCCCCTGTGCCTTTTGAAGTATATAACGAAGCCATTCGCCGACAAAAAAGCGGACGATTGACCGTTACCACGCGTACCATGCGCCAAATCCTTTCGCAGTTGGTTATTTCTGAATCAACTTTTCAAAGGCTTGGCCCCGCGCTTAATTCGGGTTCGTCTATTTTTATGTATGGCCCTCCCGGTAATGGTAAGACCAGTATTGCTCGTGCTTTTGGAAACCTTGTCCTTAGCCAAAACATGTACATTCCGTATGCTTTGTATTTGGATGGACAGGTTATTAAAGTATATGATGCGGTCAGCCACAGCCTTGCTCCTGATACTGAAACTGGTAATGGAAATGCGACGGGTGGTTTACGAACGAACACGCGCCGTGACCCACGCTGGGTGAAGATTCGTAGGCCGTTCATTGTGGTTGGCGGTGAGTTAACCTTGGAGGGCCTTGATCTTGTTTTTGACGATACTACCAAATTCTATGAAGCTCCATTTCAGGTAAAAGCGAATGGCGGCATTTTATTGATCGATGACTTTGGCCGTCAACAAGTTCGCCCGCGTGACCTGTTGAATCGTTGGATCGTTCCCCTTGAAAACCGTGTTGATTATTTGCGCCTGCACACAGGCCGCAAAGTTGAAGTCCCATTTGATGTGTTAATCGTTTTCTCCACGAATCTTCCGCCAAAAGACCTTGTTGATGAAGCCTTCCTACGTCGTTTACGTCACAAGATCGAGATCGGCGACCCTACATTTGAAGAATATCGTGAAATCTTCAAGCGCGTCGCTCAGGACAGGCGCATCGAATACAATGATCAGGGACTCGCTTACCTATTGCAGGAATGGTACATCAAACGCAATCGTAAGATGCGCGCCTCCCATCCGCGTGACTTGTGCGATCAAATCATTGATATTGCATCCTATCTTGCCGTTCCACCAGCCATGTCCCGCGAGATGATTGATCACGCTGGCAAAGCCTATTTTGTTGATATTTAACCGCCTCACCCTTAACTGAAACCTGATACCCATGCTTGATAATTTTCCCACCCCCATCATTCTTGGCCACCGCGGCGACCTTACGCATGCGCCGGAGAACACCCTTCCATCTTTCGCACAAGCCATCCAAAAAGGCGCGGATGGTGTTGAGCTGGATGCGAAGCTGACCTCTGACGGACATATTATTGTCATTCACGACCCTACTTTGAACCGCACAACGAACGGCAGCGGAAAGGTTTCATCCTTTACGCTGGAAGAAATCCGTAAGTTGGATGCGGGTGCATGGTACGATGAAAAATTCAAAGGGACGAGAGTCCCATTGTTGGAAGAAGTGTTTGAAACAGTGGGGAAAGATAAGTTGATCAACATTGAATTGACCAATTACGCCACTCCGCGTGATGGGTTGACCGCAAAAGTATGCGAGTTGATCAAGCGCCATAACAATCAAGGCCAAATTATTTTTTCCTCGTTTTTTGCATCTAATTTAAAGATCGCTGCACAGGCATTGCCTGGTTGTCCTCGCGGATTGCTTGCCATGCCGGGAATCGTCGGTTTATGGGCGCGGTCATTCGGCTTTATGTTTGGCGATTATCAGGCTTTGCATCCGCATATTACCAGTACTAGCAAAGAACAGATGCAGCGTGCGCACCGCCTCAAGCGCCGCGTGCATGTGTGGACGGCGAATACCCCTGAAGAGATTTTGCAATTGAAAGAGTGGGGCGCAGACGGCATCTTTACTGATGACCCTGCAATCGCCGTGCAGACGCTTGGTCGGGGCGGGTAAATTTTTCCGAATACCGGAAGCAGGCTTGGGCGGGGAGTGAAGCGAATATTTACAGACGCCGTTTGATGAGCGGCGTCCGTTTTTGTCTCATACATTTTTAAAAATTTTCATGTAGTATTCGGTGTATCGTGCACACTCCGTTAAAAATCTTCATGTAGTGTGCAGGATTGTCCCGCACATTCCGTTAAAATCTTTATGTAGTGTGCGGGATTGTGATATAAGAGTAGCGATGCGTTTTATTCGGATTTTATTATTACTTGTTTTTCTTGCTAGCGTTGCTCCCATGCCAGTGCAGGCGCAAACTTCCACGCCGCCTCCCGGCATTCGTTTGATTCTGAGCGAAATGACCCCGGAAGAGCGTGTAGGGCAACTGTTTCTGGTTACTTTTCAAGGGACTGATACTAGTCCTGAATCTCAAATCAATGATTTGATCACTCGCTATCACGTAGGTGGCGTTGTGTTAATGTCGGAGAATAATAATTTTTCAGACACCGATACGGTTGTACAAACTCACACTCTGATTAATTCACTGCAGCGTTTGGCGTGGGATACAGCCATTACCCCAACCAAAGATACGCAGACCGGGCAGGTTGTTACCTCGGCTTACGTGCCGCTTTTTATCGGCACCACGCAAGAAGGGGATGGGCATCCGACTGACCAGATTTTGAATGGCCTGACACCGTTACCAAGCGAGATGGCGATTGGAGCTACTTGGAACCCTGACCTTGCCGAACAGGTTGGCATTGTGCGTGGGCGTGAGTTGGCCGCGCTTGGGTTTAATTTACATATTGGCCCATCTTTGGATGTGCTGGAGTCTCCATCATCTTCAGGGAGTGATTTGGGTGCTCGTGTATTTGGCGGCGATCCGTTTTGGGTGGGGGAGATGGGCAGCTCATATATTGATGGCTTGCATATCGGCAGCGAAAATAACCTTCTGGTTGTTGCCAAGCATTTCCCTGGCGTAGGTGGCGCTGACCGATTGCCTGAGCAGGAAGTTTCTACCGTCCGTAAATCATTGGAGCAACTTAAGCAGATCGAGCTTGCGCCATTTTTCGCAGTCACAGGAGATGCGGTTTCAAGAAGTGCAACCGCAGATGGTTTGCTTGTTTCTCATATTCGCTATCAAGGATTTCAGGGAAATATCCGCGCTACAACAAGGCCGATCAGTTTCGACTCTCAAGCCTTAGGACAGATATTGGCCTTGCCTCAATTCTCTACTTGGTATGCAAACGGTGGCTTGGTTATAAGTGACAACTTGGGCAGCACCTCTGTCAGCGATTTTTATGCTTCCGGCGGTGGTCAATTCATTGCCCGAATAGCGGCGCGTGATGCCTTCTTGGCTGGAAATGATGTTTTATATCTCGGCAACATTGTTTCAAGTGATGCTCCAGATACATTCACTACAACTACTCGTACAATAGATTTCTTTGTTCAAAAATATAACGAAGACCCTGCATTTGCCCAACGCGTAGATGCTTCTGTGGCGCGCATTCTCGCTGCCAAGTTGAGCGTGTATGATAATTTTATTTATAGCAATGTTGTAAATGATAGTGCCTCTCTAGAAAACTTAGGGTCGGATACTGCGGTTACGTTTGCTGTAGCTCGTAATTCTGCAACATTGATCAGTCCTGCTTTGTCTGACTTGGCATCAGTTTTGCCTTTGCCTCCACAACCTAATGAGCACCTCGTATTTCTTACGGACACGGTAAGTACGAAGCAGTGCACCGATTGTGCCTCTCAGCCGTTATTCGCAGTGGATGCGCTTGAGAATGTTATTTTGCAATTGTATGGTCCGCAGAGCGGCAACCAAACCGAGGGATTTCGGCTAACTTCTTATTCTTTTGATAATCTACAAGCCTTGCTCGATACTCCCGATGATAATCAATTTGTTGCTGATGACCTTGATAGGGCTGACTGGGTTGTCATCTCCGTGACAGATGCATCAAACGGCCAGCCTGCTCTTATTAGCAGATTCCTACGCGAACGTCCCGATCTTTTGCGTGCAAAAAATGTGATACTTTTTTCATTCGGCGCTCCCTATTATTTTGACACAACCACACTTTCCAAGTTGACCGCTTATTACGCGTTATATAGCAAGCAACCCCAATTTGTGGATGTGGCCGCCCGTCTGCTTTTCCAGGAATTGACTCCTGCTGGCGCATCGCCCGTATCTGTCTCTGCCGTTGGTTATGACTTGATCTCAGTCATGTCACCAGACCCTGGCCAAATCATTCCGATCTTTCTGGATCTGCCGCCTGCTCCTGTTACTCCTGGCTCTTTAACTACGCCTGAGCCAACCCCAATTCCGCTATTTAGAATTGGCGATACGATAGCCATTCGTACTGGCGCAATCATGGACAGAAATGGACATCCCGTTCCAGATGGGACGGTTGTGCAATTCTCCATGTTGTTGACGGGCGAGGGTGGTGGTATTTTGCAACAGGTGGAATCTGTTACAACGCAAGGTGTGGCGCGCGCATCTTTCGGCTTGGATAAACCAGGCTTGTTGGAAATCCGTGTTGCCAGTGAACCTGCCACTATCTCAGAAGTTGTGCAATTGGATGTTTCTCAATCTGGGGCTGTGGCGGTTACAGTAGTTGTGCCAGAGTTGACCCAATCTCTTGAGCCAACACCTGAAGCGCCAGTTGAAGTGGAAGTTGACCCCTATATTTCCGAAGATGGTTTCCCGCGTTTTTCGGCATGGGTGATCGCGATGTTAGTCATTCTGTCCAGTGCAGGGGTGGCGTACATGGTTATCTTACGTGTGGCAAACCTACGTGCCGCATTGCGTTGGAGTCTGGGTATTCTTATTGGCGGTTTACTTGCCTACAACTTCCTTTCTCTAGGTTTGTTCGGCATCACTAAGTGGATGATGAACAGCAGTATTTCGGGTGTGGTCACTTTCGTGATTCTCGGGGAATTGCTAGGCTTTGTGGGTGGCTGGGTTTGGTCTCGTAGATAAATAGTACATTTGTCTAAACAGTGATTAATAAATAAATGTTATTATCCTGACACCTTTAGGTTAGGAGTATAAAACATGCCAACACAGACTAAAAATAAAGAAAAGCAACCGCCCATCCTATTCGAAAAGACTCAAAGCATTATTAAGCAAGTCAATAAATTGCTTGGTGGAACTCTGGTAACGTATTTTAACAATCCACGCGGCAGTGTCTGTCATGATGATGTATTAGCGCTGTTTGAATTGTTGGAAAAGATCGGTCACCAGGAAAATATTTATCTATTTATTAAATCCAGTGGTGGCAATGGACAAGCTTCGCTACGCATTGTGAATCTTCTCCGCCAGTATTGCAAACAGTTTGTGGCTGTCATTCCATTGGAATGTGCATCTGCTGCAACAATGGTCACACTTGGCGCGAATGAGATCCAGATGGGACCGATGGCTTACCTTACATCGGTGGACACATCCCTTACGCATTCACTTTCACCGATCGACCGTGACAATGACCGCGTTAGTGTCAGCTTGGATGAATTGAATCGCGTCGTGAAACTGTGGCAGGCCCAAGGGTCCGATAAGAGCGAAAATCCCTATCAGCAATTGTTCCAGCATGTCCATCCACTTGTCATTGGCGCAGTAGACCGCGCTGAGTCATTATCTATAATGTTGTGCAAGGAATTGCTCGCGTATCACATCAAAGATGAACAAGTGGCTGAGAATATTGCGGCGACATTGAATTCAAAATATCCATCACATGGATACCCGATCTTGATCGAAGAGGCAAAGAGAATTGGCCTCAAAGTGAATCATCTAAACCCAGAGATCAATACTTTGCTGCTGGAGTTGAACGAGTTGTATAGCGAAATGGGGCAGCGCGCCACAACCGATTTCGATGACACGCACGCGCATGGCAATGAGATTCTCAACATTTGGGAATCAACAGGCGTGCTTGTGTATTATCAGCAGGATAAGGATTGGTTCTATCGTACCGAAGAGCGCCGCTGGATATCGCTCAACGACAACAGTAGTTGGAGGCGAGTAGCGAAGAACGGTGGCAAGGTGGAGAAATCCATTCTGCACATTGTGTAGTTTTACGGAGCATACATTTGTATGCTCCGTTTTTTTGCCCAAATTCAGGGTAATTTCTTTCATTGCAAAACCTTTGCAAAACCTGTGCAATGTGTTAGAATCCTGAAGTTCAAATTTTGAGATTTCCACTACATTAAGGAAGCTATGGCATTAATCAATCAACTCAAATTCAATGACCTCGCACCCGATGTGAAATTGTTGGATGTGAACGGAGAGCCCGTGCAGCTTTCCTCTCTTTGGAAGAAAGGCGTGTTGGTGCTGGCATTCACTCGTCATTTTGGATGCCCTCAATGCAAGGAGATGGTCGATCAGTTGATCGACTCGCATCAAGCCTTAACCGATAAAGGCTTGCACCTCGCAATCGTTTCCCACGCTTCAGCAGAAGCTGCCAAAGCATTCTGTGACCAGCGCGCGCCCAGTGCAACCTGCCTGGCAGACCCTGACCGTTCTGCCTACCATGCCTATGGTTTGTATCAGGGCACTTTATGGCAGACTTTACTTTCTCCGCGGATTTGGTTATCTAACCGCAGGTTGGCGCGCCAAAAAGGATACAAACCCGAACTTCCTCCCGCTGGGCAGGATGCCTATCAAATGTCTGGTACTTTCATCATTGGCATGGATGGAAAAGTTCGGCTTCCATACTATTATGAAGATATTGCCGATCATCCCTCTGTGGATTTGATTCTACATGGCATCATGGGTGTGGATTGGAACAGACCCTACGATACGAAACCCGTCGCTTAACAACACATTGAGCATTTTGAAAGAAGCATCATGAAGAATATTTTCCTTGCAACATATCTGGCTGTAAAAGAAGTGATCCGTAACCGTGGACGATTTCTTCTTGTAGCATTGGTGATCGCCTTGATCACTTTGTTGGTCTTATTTATTGCCGCATTAGGTGAAGGACTCGCCAATGGTAACCGTCAATATGTGGCTAATTTGGATGCACAGTTGATCGTCTTTTTGGAAAAGTCCGATTTTAGTATTTCCGCCAGCCGTCTTGAGACGAACACTGTAAAATCGGTTCGCCGTGTGGATGGAGTTGAAGATGCTGGTGCAATCTACACATCCACTACTGAGATCGTTTCTCTTCCAGAACCTTTGAAGGTGTCCATGTTGGGTGCAGAGCCTGGCAGGCCAGGTATGCCACTGATCATTGAAGGGCGTGAATTCCGCGGTGGGGAAGCTCGCGAAGCTGTAATGGATCGAAATGTAGCGCTTCGTTCTGACCTTCAAGTTGGTGACACGATCAAGATCCGCTCCACACAAGGAACAGATGATGAATTCTTTGATCTGAAGATCGTTGGCCTGGTGGATGGACAATCTTATTTCTTCCAACCTACGATCTTTGTGCCCGCCGCCACTTGGGAAAAAATACGCCCTCAATCTGAATCTGAATTGAGCAGTGACACCCCATATCCAAATATTATTGCGGTAAAGTTAGCTGACCCATCACAAGCGGAGGCCATGTCTGCCAAACTTGTGGATGAAGTGCCCAATATTGAAGTTGCGACTATTGCGACAACCATCAACAATATCCCTGGGTATTCTGCGCAACAAGGTACAGTTCAGACACAAGGTGTTTTTACGCTGTTGATCGGTATCCTCGTTATTGGCGGCTTCTTCCAGATTCAAATTCTCCAAAAGGTTCCGCAGATCGGGGTGCTGAAAGCAATTGGCTCTTCTAATGGGGTAGTAGGTTTGTCAGCGGTGATTCAGATCATTATTGTGACCGCGCTCGGGGTTGGGATCGGAGGCGGGATGACGTACTTATTCTCGCTGGGCTTCCCTCCCACGATCCCATTGGTGTTCAACGGCACACGTTCATTGATCGCAGTGCTTTTATTGTTGGCAATTGGTCCATTTGGTGGAATGGTATCCATTATTTATGCAGTTCGTATCGAGCCACTTAAGGCTCTTCGGTTGGGGTAGGTGAAAAAATGTCTAATGTAGCTCTTGAAGTTCGTGATTTGGTAAAGTCTTTTTCGTTGGATGGCGCAACCATCAATGCTGTTGATCATGTTTCATTTCAGGTGAAGTCTGGTGAATTCGTAGCGTTGGTGGGGCCAAGCGGTTCTGGTAAAACCACAATGCTTTCTATTTTGGCAGCGTTGCTTACGCCAACCAGTGGACAGGTTTTGATCGATGGACAAAACCTTGCTCAAATGAATGAAAGGCAGCGCGTGAAGTTACGTCGTGAAAAGATCGGCTTTACCTTTCAGGCTAACAATCTGATCCCGTTTTTGTCTGCGCGTGAAAATGTGGAGTTCATGCTGCGTTTGAATGGCAAGCTTGACCATGCCAGCCGCATCCGTTCAGATGAACTGCTGGCTCGTTTGGGCTTGTCAGATCGTTTGCATAACCTTCCTGCACAAATGTCTGGTGGACAACAGCAACGTGTGGCGATTGCGCGGGCGTTGATTCATAACCCTGCTGTAGTATTAGCCGATGAACCAACTGCTTCATTGGATACAGAACGTGCTTATCAAGTTGTGGAGACTTTTGCACATCTTATCCATGAGAATGGACGCGCAGGCATCATCGTGACCCATGATCTGCGCATGTGCCAATATGTGGACCGTGTTCTGCAAATGCAGGATGGTAAGCTAGTGCGTGAATATAACGATAAAAAAGAAATCTTGGAACTCGCGCGCGGAACAATTCACTAATTGACTTATTGTGAAACCCTGAGATGTAAAAAGGCTTTCGAGTTATTCTCGAAAGCCTTTTTGTTACTTCAATAAATTTTGAGTTGTTACTATATCGTATTGCGCCTGACAAGCTTTGAACAGTGCTAGAGCTTTTTCAAGATTAGCTTTGCGAGCCTCGCCCTCAGAATGCTTGCCGATCTCTAGTAAAGCATTGGCTTCATCCCACAGCATGGAAAGCAAGTTTGCAGAATGTGCACTTGCTTCCCAATCTTTATATGCCGCCTCATGCTTTTTATCCATCCACTTCTCCAGGCCGCGATAAAGCAGCAGGCTGGGTTCTCCGATCAGAAAGGCGGGTTTGAATTTTCTATACATAGTTTGTAAAGAGGCGAACGTTTTACGGATCTCTCCTGTTGTTCGCCAGCCATGGACGTTAAAGGTTTTTCCCTGCTCCCATATTTCAAACGTGATTTGAGAAAGAATTCTGTATGCAACCAACAGTGAATATACTTGTGGCGGGAGTGAACCTAAAATAGGTAATGCCATAGCCATGGATTTGACGGCTTCTTCCTCATGGCCAAGTCTCCAGTTTGCCATGGCGCGAATGCTATTCAAGTGGGCAATGTTTACTGGAGTTGGGTCAAGCTTTTCACCATCTTTTGCATTTTGAAGAGCTTGCTGGAATTCGCCAAACATAAGATGGAGAAATGAGTTTCCATAAGTTGCCCAAGTCAGGTGTAATTGGTTTCCAGATTTATTTGCATGTGCCATTAAATTGTTGTAATTCTGCTTGCATAGGTC
This sequence comes from Anaerolineales bacterium, assembly GCA_046328875.1. GTDB lineage: Bacteria > Chloroflexota > Anaerolineae > Anaerolineales > Villigracilaceae > Villigracilis. The sequence continues at coordinate 1,100,555 of JAXLVS010000001.1, forward strand.
AAAGCTGTTGCCGCGGTAGAATTCCAGACCAGCCAGCACAGTCTCCGCATCTCCTTCGAGATGATTGTCTGATGCGCTGATGGCAAGCGCTTTGGCACTTTGCAGCGCAGTTCGAGACGCATCCCATTCTCCGATACCTAGTTGATAAGTTCCCACCGCAAGATATGTCCAAATTTGCGAGCGTGGATTGTCCACTTGTGCTGAAGCTTGGATGGCTTTTTCAGCATAGTGTTTTGCAAGCTTGTGGCTGGGGATGAAACCAAAGATGGCACTTGCCGAACCAAGCGCCCAAACTCGCGCAGGGGACATGCTTCCGCCATCTTCAGAGAAATTTAAACTTCCCAATGTGTGAAAGAGCATGGGCATGCTTTGTAATTTGATGTAATTCACATGCCCAAGATAAGTAAAGATTTGCGCCATTTCCTGCAATTCATCATCCCTCTCTTTCAGCCGTCCAATGAAGATATTCGGAAAGCGGCGATGCAGGTTTTGGATGAACCATTGTGCAATCAAGCCCATGATGACGCCGCTGTTTGTTGTTGGGCTTGGATGCTTAAGGAGCAAACCAGCGTTGCGAAGATTCTCGCGAGCTGTATCCATATCGCCGAGTCCCATTTGCGCTTCGCCGATCCGCCTGAGCCAGTATGCCTGTTTCAACGGCGGAATGTTCACATCCTTGTCATTGCTTGCTTTTTCCACTGCCTGCGAGAAGAACTGGATTGCCTCACGATAGGTGCCATTACGGAATGCCATTTCACCTGATTTTTCCAGATATTCAATGGCTTTCTGAGGCACATCTGCCTGTTTCCAATGATGCGCAAGGACTGGATAATAGGTGATAATGTCTTGCATGAACGAGTTCTCATACCATTCGGCAATGGCGCGATGTAGAGATCGTCTCTGCGAGTAAAGTAATAGGTTGTACGCTACTTCCTGAGTAATGATGTGCTTGAATAAATAAGAAACTTCAGGGTCGGGTGTATCAAGAATGGTGAGTTCTTGTTTTTCTAGATTGTTTAAATATTCAGGCAGCTCGTTCAATTCAGATTTGATCGGGTAGATGGCAGATAACTCTCGCAGCGCAAAAACTCTCCCGATGACAGAAGCAACTTTCAGTGTGAGTTGATGCGAAGGCGGCATCTTGTCGATGCGGCTGGTGATCACTCCCTCCAATGAGCCAGGCAGATTCAATTCTTCCAGATCTCCCGCAATGGAAGTAATGCGGCACTCATTATTCTTTATTTCGATAAAGCCGCTATCGCGCAATGCGTAAGCTAACTCTTCGCTATAAAAAGGATGGCCTTCTGCTTTGTTACGAATGAAGTTGACTAGTTCGTTCGGTAATTTTTGAACGTTCAAGCGCTGATATAGCAAGGTTTCGATGTCAAGATTGCCAAGCGGTGCGAGTAATAGAAACCGCGTGGATACCATCTCGCGAATCTGTGTGAATTCAATCGGCACATTTACGCCCATGGGACGTGCTGTGATTACGATCATTAGGGGAGTAACGCGCTGCGCCGCAAGGCTTAATAATGCCCAGGAACCAGAATCCAACCAATGTACATCTTCGATCACCAGCACGGTAGGCGCTTGAAGTGCTTCTTGTGAAAGCCGCTCAATGATGAGTTGATGCATCACGTTTGCGCGCGCATCCCCGATGATATTTTTGGTGCTTTCATTTTCGGGAATTGCAAAGGGCAGAACTGCGCTCAATAAAGGCGCACGCTCTCTAAGTTCATCATTCTCGCTGAGCATTTTTTCGAAAGCAAGTTTTTGCTCTGCTGCGCTTTCCTGCTCATCAAGATTGAATATCTTTTTCGTAATATCCTTCCAGACGTGATACGGTGTGCCTTGCTCAATGGCTTCACCAAGCCCAAGCAGAATGTTCACATTCATCGCAGCCGCCTGACGATATAACTCCTCTGCCAGCCGTGATTTTCCAAACCCCGCTTCACCTTCAATAATAATTGCCCTGCTCTCTTTGGTGATCAAAGCACGCAGTGCCTCTGCGATCGCAAAGCGTTCATCTTCACGCCCGATCATATCGGTCAGCGCGATCTGTCCTTTGCCTTTTGCATGACGGGCTTGTGGCACAAACACAGGCACAAGATGCGCTTTGCCGCGAATGCTGATCGGCTCCAGTGAAATAAAATCAACGCGGCTTTTTGCGCCTTCATAGGTACTAGTATCGCAAATGATGTGAATGGTTTCGCCTGCGGGCGTGCTCATATTGGCTGAAATGGACTGCATCAAACGTGCAGCCAGATTCACCGCATCCCCATTGATCGTATATTCTCTGCGTTTCTCATTGCCGATCACGCCGCAGAACATGCGTCCTGTGGCAATGCCAATATAACAACCCAAACCAAGCTCAGTAATGGCAGCAAGAATATCTTGCGCTGCAAGCACGCCGCGCAACGGATCATCCTCATGTGAGAATGGTGGAAGCCCAAATGCAGCCAGAAGCGAAACGCCTTTTTCATCTACAGCAATTTTATTGACACTGCCTTCGTATCGATAAATGGCGCCCTGTAATATCTGTGCCAGCCGTTGTGCCATGTCCGTGTCTGTCCCGCGTGTCATTTCAGGGATGTTAATAAAAAGGCTGGTAACACGGCGAAGCTCTGCAAGCCAATCTGACTGCCCCGCATCGATACGTTTTGCAATTGCCCCAGGGATATATGACCTCAGGGCAGGGATGCTGTTTTCTTTTAGATTGAAATAATGCGACGCTTCTTTCGGAATCTGTGAGTTGATTCCAGTCAAGAGCATTCGCCCTTCTTCAACAGGCACCCCCAACCCGTATTGCTTTATCTTATTCCATGCTTCTGGCGAGACGATGATCTGCCCAGGCTTGAGTGTCTTTTGCGCCTTGCTGATCTGTTCCAGTGCATCCCCTGTGATGACCATTTCCCAACGGTTGAACACACCACCAAGCCCTGTCAACGCAATGGAGCCTGTACCGAGCGCGATTCGTGTGTACAGAGTTCGATTGCTTACGTGGAAGTTTTCCAATTGCTTACGTGCTTCCAAAGCGGTTTGAGCAGCAAGCAGAGTCGCTTTTTCGAGGTTGTTATATTGCCAAATCACCAACAGACCATCGCCTGCGAACTTGATGATATCCCCACCATAACTTTTGATGATGTCGATCCATTGACCGTAAAATTTATTGAGGAAGGCAGAAATATCCTCTGCACCTGAAGGTCCCTTGGATGCAAACTCTTCAGTTAAAGCAGTAAATCCTGAAATATCAACAAAAAGGACAGCTGCCTGATAGCTTTCTCCAAACGGTTTATTTGGAGGCGTAGGCTCGGCTGCTATCCTTTTTTGCAGGATTTCAGGGATATAGCTTTTTAGTGTATCGATCAGGGATACCGACATGGATGGGACCTGAGTCCTCAAATGTGAAAGACTGTTTTTTGTATTATATCGTAGTAAGGTATGTAATCAATTAAATCACGTAAAAACGGACGGTTCTGCGGTTTATTTCCCGTGGAAGAAGGCGTCCATCACTGGTGCAATATTGACGGGAATATCTTCGTTCCATGCTCCGCCGTCAATAACTTCTCCAGTCTGCTTTCCCTGTGCATCCAATTTGAAATAGACCGGTATGGCTTCAAATGAGAAATTTTCAACTTTGCCGCTATCCCAACCCCATTCATCCACATCCAACTTGATAATATAAGTTCCATCATAGGCCTTGAGCATAAGCTCATTTTTGGCGTCCAAATGCTTTTTGATAGCCTGACAGGGTGGACACCAGCTTGCATCGAACTCAACCACGGGTTGCAGTCCAGCCGATACAGCTTTTTCTGCTTCTGTGGTTAGCATTTCGTCTAATTTTCCGTCCGCGGGGTGTAAGCGAACTTCGGTGAATCCGATGAGGTTGTTGCTTGCAGAGCCTGAGCCATTTTGCTGGGAAGACTCTTGAGGAACTGTTTCCAGGTTTTGAGGAAATAAAGTGCTGCATGAAAGAATAAATACAGCTGTACTAATGAGGAATAACTTTTTATTCATTTCTTTTCCCTTTTGGTTATTGACTCGAGTTTGTGCTCGGTATGTGCACAGAGATCACTTCGTTTACAACGGGAGCTTTGCAGCCACTATCGCTACAAGCCATATACGTAATACTGACCTCATCCTCTGACCATTTTTTGTCTGTAGGCAGTGTGACGGGCAGTGTGAGCGTCACAACACCAGCAGGGTAGACGAGTAAGTCTTTCGGCTCAAAATCAGGGATTTGGGCTGGTGCACTTTCAATTATCTCTCCCGCTGATTTGATTTGACTATCAGAGGTTAACTCAAGAAGTGTCGGTCTGCCAAGTCCATCCACACCGCCGCGTGGGATATCCTTACTGTACAAATGAAATCCTTTTGGCGGCGCAAATGATGCGACCAATGCATCATTTCCATTTTGTGTCTTTCCTAGGTAAATGGAAACCGTTACGCTGTTTTTGGCAAAAGTTCCAATTGGTATCAAGTCAGCTTTTTTCCCCGAACAAGATGTAACCAAAATTATTAATACCAAAAGTAAAAAAGAAAACTGAAATCTGTATTTAAGAGACATATCAATAATTATACGCCAACAAAAAATAGCCCCCACAGGCTTTCGCCAACAGGGACTATTATCTTTCCGAAACGCTGAAAGCTAATCGCTAACAGCTAAAAACTATGCTGTTTCCAAGTACTTGGTAATTTCGTAATCGGTCACACGCAGGCGGAACTCATCCCACTCTTCCCATTTGGCGCGCATGTACGCTTCGTAGAGGGTGGTGCTGAGGGCGGACTTCAATACTTCATCCTTTTCCAACTCAGTGAGAGATTCAGCCAATGAGCCAGGAAGCTCGGTCACACCCAACTTGGTGCGTTCTTCCTTGTTGAGGTGGTAAAGGTTGATGTTGTTCAATGGCTTGGGCGCCTTCAAGTTCTTGTCGATGCCATCGAGGGCAGCGGCGAGCATGACGGTGAAGGCCAAATACGGGTTGGAGGATGGATCAGGGAAGCGCAATTCAGCACGGACAGCCTTATCGCGTCCTTCGGTGTAGCGCGGAATGCGGATCAGCGCCGAGCGGTTCTGCTGAGCCCAGCCGATATATACAGGTGCTTCATATCCAGGAACCAAACGTTTGTAGGAGTTCACGGTTGGGGCAACCACACCTGCGAGCGCGCGAGCATGTTCCAGTTGACCAGCGATGAAGGAATAAGCCAACGGAGAAAGGTGTGCCTCATCCTTCGCGTCGAAGAACAGATTGGCGCCAGTCTTGATATCGAAGAGGGATTGGTGGCAGTGCATACCAGAGCCGTTGATGCCGTACACAGGCTTGGGCATGAAAGAAGCGGTCAAACCATGTTGGGCAGCAATCGCCTTCACGGTGTACTTCAATGTCAACACATTGTCTGCAGCTTTGAGCGCATCTGCAAAGCGGAAATCAATTTCGTGCTGACCCAACGCAACTTCGTGATGTCCAACTTCCACATCGAGTCCCATTGCATCAAGAGCTTCCATCAGCGCGGTGCGAACGACCACAGCCTCATCGAAAGAAGAGAAATCGAAGTAACCGCCCGTATCGTGGGGGACGGGATGAACGCCGCTTCCATCAGAAGCCTTGAAGAGGAAGAATTCAGGCTCAGGTCCAATGTTGAGCATCCAGCCGCGATCAGCGATCTTCTTGAGAATACGCTTCAACGCACCACGTGGGTCGCCGTCAAAAGGTTCGCCGCTGGGTGTATAGATATCGCAGAATACACGCGCGCGTCTTGAGTCAGCCGCAGACCAAGGCAGCATGGTGTAGGTATCGGGGTCGATCTTCAAACGCATATCACTTTCCTGAATGCGTGCAAAACCTTCCACCGATGAACCATCGAACCATGCACCATCCTTTAGCACATCTTCAAGATGGCGGATCGGCATATCCACGCTTTTCACCGCGCCCATTACATCGGTGAACTGAAGGGACATGAACTTGATGTTATCTTCCTTGACCTTCTTAAGCAAATCTTTTGCGTCCATTATGTTTCTCCTTTTTATTTTATGAATTCGGAACAGGCGATTGCCGTCCGATAACTGACACTGATTATTGCTTACTTTCTACTACACCTTCACTCGCCTCTCTCTTAATCTGAGGCTTGCCTCTGCTATTAATAAATATTACCGACCCGATAATGATCGCTGCTGCGATCCAAATGCGCGGCTCCAGCGGTTCATTGCCGATCCAATTGCCAAGAAAAACCGCCACAATCGGGTTGACATACGCATACGTCGCCACAAGCGAAATCGGTGCATTTTGCAATAGCCATCCATACGACGCGAACCCGACAAGTGAACCAATAAGGATCAGATACGACAACCCGTAGATGGAGCGCATTGAAACAGCCGTAATATCCCAACCGTGCAATTCGCCAGTCAATAACGAAACGATCAACAAGCTGACGCTACCCATCAACATTTGCGCGCCTGTATTCATCAGAGATGACTTTGGCAGATCCGCTGTTTTGCTATAGACGGAACCGCTCGCCCAGGTCACACATGCGCCGAGCAGAGCAAGCAGCCCAAAAGGATTAAGCTTCGTTGTGCTGCCTGAAATTTCTGCTGGCCCAACCAAAATGAAGATGCCCACAAAACCGATCAATAGTCCAACAATGGCTCGCCATGTCGGCTTTACACCATTCGGTCGCAGTGCTTCTGCAACTACAAGGAACATGGGCATGGAGCCAATAATGAGCGCTGCAATTCCCGAAGGAATAAATTGTTCAGCCCATGAAACCAGCCCATTGCCGCCGAGTAGCAGCAACGTTCCAATAATGGCAGCGGAAATCCATTGTTTGCGCGTAGGCAGTGAGTGTCCCGCAGAATACTGCCAAACTACTAATATGATACCCGAGATGAGGAAGCGAACCGCCGCGTGAAAGAAAGGTGGAATGGTTTCGATCGCAACTTTGATTCCCAGGTATGTGGAACCCCAAACTACGTATAAAGCTAATAGAGCCAACCAGACTTTAGATTTCATTTTTTTCCTTTTATATTACAACGTCTAGGCGTTGTTTGCACTAAATTCTCTTGCCAATATAACTTTCTTTCGGGCAGAACCATAAAGATAGTTTCCAAAATCACCGCTTTTGCGGATGACACGGTGGCATGGGATCAAGTATGCAATTGGGTTGTGCCCAACTGCCGAGCCGACGGCGCGAACCGCTTTTGGGTTGCCGATTTGTGCTGCGATATGCTCATAGGTTGTTAATGCGCCTGAAGGAATACTGAGTAACGCTTCCCATACTTTGATCTGGAAATTCGTCCCGCGTAGATGAAGCTTGAGAGGTGAATCAATTTCCAGATCCGAAAAGATGCGCGTGACAAGTGGGGCAGTGGATTTGTAGTCTTCGATCATCTCTGCCTGCTGCCAATCCGCAACGAGGTTATCGATCGCTTTGCCTTCGCTTGTATCAACAAAGCTCAGGTTACAAATGCCGCGCTCGGTGGTTGCGATGAGGCATTTGCCAAATGGGGAAGTGTGAATTCCGTAGCGGATGGTGAGGCCTACGCCGCCAGATTTGTATTCTCCAGGGGTGACCGCTTCGGTGTTGACGAAGAGATCGTGCAGCCGTCCCAAACTGGATAGCCCAACTTTGTGCGTTGTCTCCAGTAAATTCTCAGACTGACTTAGCAGTTGCTTAGCATGTTCCTTGGTAAGGAACTGCATGAAGCGTTTAGGGCTCACGCCTGTCCAGTTGGTGAACAGTCGTTGGAAGTGATATTCGCTCAGCCCGATGGCAGAGGCGATCTCATCCAGTTCAGGCTGACGCTGCACATTAGCCTCGATGTACTGAATAGCTTGTTCTATCAATTTATAGTGTTGTGAAAGTTCAATCGTGTTATCCATATCAATCTCCTTTCTGATGTTGGAGATTGTATTTGGAAGGTAGAAATGGGGCGACCCGTTTCTTGCTCATTTTTTCCTTGTTATCTAAATAGACTCTTGGGCATTCTGTAACGGTTAAATAAAACAGGCATGCCACTGGGCATACCTGTTTTAATACACGCTGGTATTAAAAAGAAACGCCCTTCCAATTTTCGAAGCATTGGTTATGATGATTAACCAATTTGCCTGCTCACTGCGTCCATCTTGTCCCACACGTCGCCGTATGGTTTTCGGTGGTGAGCAACAAAGTTTTTTTAAACTCCTTTGCTCAAATCCGCTTTCTTTGGAAGGGAGAAGGAAGCCAGTGACCTGACTTCAGAGGCATCCGCTGATCTATCCGATTTTCTCGCCTCATTTTCATGAGGGCGATTAGCGTCCCGTTCGCACGGGAGAACCTCCACCTCGTGATCTCAATTTATGAGACCCAGTCGCTTTATCTCCGTTATTCAATTGTTTCTACCCAACGGCGGCGATTTTACATGCCGCGATTACATTCTGTCAAGCAATAGGTACAGACAAGAAAAGCCCCGCTTTTGCCGTGTATCACCAGGTTTTGAACCTGCATGAGCAGGTGGGTCCCTACCTAGAAACGCCGCCTTGGCTCAGGCCTATCGCGTTATTTCTATTAAGTTAAGGACCCTTTTAGTAGGTATTGGCTCAAAACGTGAGGGCAATATCACGAACAAAGAAGGGCTGAGATTCTTATACCATAATCAATGGTGCAAGTATAGTTAAAAATTAAATGCCTATCTTTTTTGTTTTTCTCAATCAGTTGATTTTATGACTGTTTTATGCTACGCTAAATTTGTTGTTTCAAACTTACTTGTACGGAGGAAAACATGGCAACAGTTCCAGGTATTGATGTCTCCCATTGGGATGCAGGTATTGATTGGCCCAAAGTGCGGGCGACAGGGCAGAGGTTTGTGTTTGCCAAAGCGACAGAAGGAATCAATTACAAGGACGACACGTTTAAGGATAATTGGTCTGGTGCGAAAACCGCAGGTTTGCTGCGCGGCGCGTACCATTTTTTCCGCTGTAATGTGGATGCGAAGAAACAGGCCGATTATTTTATTGATTTTGTCCGTGCCGCCAAGGATGATGGAGAACTCCCCCCTGTGCTAGATCTTGAGACCAATGACGGGATGACCAAGGAAAAGATCGTCGTTGCTGTAAAAGTTTGGCTTGACCGCGTGGAAGATGCTTTCGGAAAGAAGCCCATCATTTATTCGGGCCAATACTTTTTGCAGGATTATCTTGTGCAGCCTGGCGGCGGTCCTCCCCCATGGGCAAAGGATTATCCGCTGTGGCTGGCGCAGTATCCAAATCAGTTCGTTGAAGGTGCGAAGCCTTTCCTTCCGCGCGGTTGGTTTAGCTGGACATTCTGGCAGTATAGTGACAAGGGGCGCATCAATGGCATCAACGCCGCTGCGGACATGGATCTCTTTAATGGAACTCTTGAGGAATTGTATAAATTTGCAGGTGCCACAATTCCTGACCAGACACCAAAGGTGCACAAAGTTGCTGCGGGCGATAGTTTTGAATCGATCGCCAATCAATATGGCGTGACGGTGCGTGAATTAGTTTCAGCGAACCTGCAATTGTTGAAGGCTGGTGATAAATTAACTATCCCAGTCGCGATTGCCATTCCCCAAGAAGCTCCTGTGGATGCATCCACTGGCAGCCGAACCTACACAGTGCTGGCTGGTGATAATCTTTCAATGATTGCGGTAAAGTTCAGCACGACCATCGCCGCGATCGCAAGTGCGAACGACCTAAAGAATATCAACAACATCAAAGTAGGACAAGTGTTGGTGATACCGTAAGGCATGTAAAGATGTAGTCAAAGAAATTTTAAAAAAAGACTCTGAGCAAAAACTCAGAGTCTTTTTTGTTTACCTATCTACTTGCTTACGGATAAATTCTCTTGATCGTGCGTGGGAAGGGTATCGCTTCGCGGATGTGCTCAATGCCACAGATCCATGCAGTGACGCGCTCGGTGCCCATGCCAAAACCAGAGTGAGGGACGGACCCATACTTGCGAAGCTCCAAATACCATTTAAAGGCGTCTTCGGGCAGACCTTCTTTTTGAATACGTGCAAGCAATTTATCGGGGTCGCTCATGCGCTCAGAACCGCCGCAGATTTCGCCGTAGCCTTCGGGGGCAAGCAAGTCCACGCTTTTGCAGACTTCGGGACGGCCAGGCCAGGGCTCCATGTAGAAGGCTTTTACTGCAGAAGGATAGCCATAGACAAAGACAGGTCTATCGTACAGTTTGGTGATCTCAGTCTCGTGCGGGGCGCCAAAATCCATGCCCCATTCGAACTTAAGCAATTCCTTCTTTTCGGGGTCGGTCTCTTTTTCGTAGAGGTCGATCAGATACTTTGCAGCATCGTCATAGGACATGCGCGGGAAAGGCCCGACAACATTTTCCAGTTTGGAAATATCGCGGCCAAGGAATTTCAATTCACCTGGGCAATCTTTCAAAACAGATTGAACGATGTACGAGATCATGCCTTCTTCCACTTCCATCAAACCATCCAGATCGCAGAAAGCGATCTCAGGTTCGAGCATCCAGAACTCGGTCAGGTGACGACGCGTCTTTGACTTCTCCGCGCGGAAGGTAGGGCCGTAGCAGTAGACTTTTCCGAACGCGAAAATATTCGCTTCATTATACAGTTGACCTGTTTGCGCCAAATAAGCAAATCCCTCATCGAAGTAGGGAGTCTCAAAGAGCGTGGTGGTGCCTTCAGCGGCAGCAGGGGTGAGGATGGGGGTGTCGAGGTTGAAGAAGCCGTGGCTGTCCAAATACTCTCGCACAGCAGACATGACCCGTACGCGCACGCGCAAGATCGCCCACTGACTCTGCATACGGATCCATAAGTGACGGTTATCGAGCGCAAAATCTACACCGTGGTCTTTAAGCGCCATCGGGTAATCAATATCCGCGGCTTGGACAACTTGCAGATCCTTGATGCCGACTTCAAATCCGCCAGGGATGCCAGGCGCGCGCTTGTCTTCGCGGACGGCGCCTGTGATGATGACAGACGACTCTTGCGGTAAGTGGGTGATGGTCTCAAAAAGCTCTGGGGTGATGTCGCCTTTGAATGCCACACACTGCACGAAACCCGATCCGTCGCGGATGAGCAAAAATGCCAGCTTGCCCTTGTCTGTGCGGTTATAGACCCAGCCTTTGAGAATTATGTCTTGTCCTACGTAGTTTGAAATTTTTGAAACGCTGACATGTTCAGCCATGAGTTGATTCCTCGCTCGTTAACATTTTTTAGTATTATAACCGTTCGTTTGGTGATTTCTTTCTTCCACTACTTCAGGGAGTGTTTAATTTTGAAGTTATAGAATACAAAGACCTAGCCACGAATTACACAGTATTACTCTATGGGTACGATGTTACGAATGGAACATAAAAACAGTGAAAATTCGTGAAATCCGTGGCTAAAGGTATTGATTTTTGTTTTTGCAATATCCCTTACTTCAAATACTTATCCATCCATCTCAATATGTGATTCAGCCTTGCAATGCGGCGGTCGGTGCGGCCAACACGGGATAAACCATGTGGTTCCTCAGGGAATCGCACGAACTCTGTCTCCACGCCCGCACGTTTGAGAGCCACAAAAGCCTGCTCTCCCTGTTCAATAGGACAGCGATGGTCATGCTCATTGTGGATGATGAGCGTAGGCGTCTTGGTTTCACCCAAATATTTAACAGGCGACATATTCCACAATCTGTCCATGCTTTCTTGCGGTGACCCTGATTTCGCCCAGAACTGGAATATCCAGTTGAAATCGCTTGAACCCCACATGCTGACCCAATTGGTCACGCTACGTTGCGCCACAGCGGATTTGAAGCGGTTGGTATGCCCAACGATCCATAAGGTCATAAAGCCGCCATAAGAGCCGCCAGTCACGCCCATGCGTTTATTATCGATATAGGGTTTCTTTGCGACGAGGTCTGTAAAGATCATCAGGTCATCGTAATCTGCACCGCCGAATGCGCCCCAAATTGCCTTTGAGTGTTTCTCGCCGTAACCACGTCCGCCGCGTGGATTAGTGAAATATACGATGTACCCATTTGAGGCAAAGTAATTGAACTCATGCATGAAGAACTTTCCATACTGTGTCCACGGTCCGCCGTGAATTTCAAGGATGGATGGGTACTTTTTATTTGGGTCAAAATTAGGCGGGAACATGATCCAACCTTGCAAGTCGGTACCGTCCGCGCCCTTGTACCAGACCTCTTCCACCTTGGGCAATTTGATGGAGGCAAAAATATCGTGGTTGGTATGGGTTAAGTAGCGGATGGTGCTGCTGCCCATCTCCCGCAAGTGGACTTGAGGTGTGTCGTACATATTGCCGTAGAAATAGGCAACGTATTTCTGGGCTTTATCGAATGAGAAGGTTCCAAGCGCTCCACCTTCTCCGATAATTTCAGTCATGTCTTTACCGTCAACGCTGATGCGCTTCAAAACCGTGGACCCGTGAACTGCTGCCTGGAAGTAAATATATTTTCCATCGTTTGACCATACAGGCGGAACAGTTTCTGCTGCGCCGAAATCGGTGATGACATCAGCCTGGGTGTGGAGATCATATTTCTTGGTGAGGTTTCGGGCAGACTCAGAACCGTCCACGGGTGCAACCCATAGACTGGTGTTCTGGTAATCCAAATGCTCGCCTTCCGCTCCAAAATATGCCAGCCACTTGCCATCGGGCGAGAACGCAAGCATAGACTTCATCCCTAGCGGTGTGTTTTCAAGTTTGCGCGGCTTGCCGCCTTCCGCGGGCATGAAGAAGATTTCATCATGCTCTGGTGTCGCATCGGGTTCCTCTGAGCGATTGGAAATAAAGGCGATCACTCTGCCATCAGGTGAATAGACAGGGAAGTTTTCATCGTGAATGGCGCTATCGGTCAATTGCTTACCTTTACCTGTGCGCGCATCCACTACCCAAATGTGATTCCGCTCATGGGGGAGGTAGCCGTAGCCGTCAAGTTTGTAGAAGAGACGGTCATAATGGCGCACGACTACGCCAAGTTTTTTCTTCTGCTCATCTTTCTCTCGTTCCAGCACTTCTGCGTCTATCTTGCGGACAGTGCACAAAAGCTTACGTCCATCAGGTGACCAGCCAATCAGGTTGATCTCGCCTTCGATGGAGGTCAGCTTGCGCGCTTCACCACCTTCGAATGGGATGAGGAAAATTTGCGCGGGCTTTTCTTTATTTGCACGGTTGGACAGGAACGCAATGGTGTTCCCATCTGGTGACCAGCACGGCGAGGAATCAGATTGATCACCATAGGTGAACTGGCGCGGCTCGCCACCTCCAGTTGGAACAACCCATAAGTTGCCATATTTCTTTTCTGTTTTTCGATCTACACGTTGTAAGCGATATACAACGTGACCGCCATCTGGCGAAATGCATACATTGGATAATTGTTGCAGAGCATACAATTCTTCTGCTGTGAGCAAACGTTTCTTTGGGGCTGGCATGAGATACTCCTTTTCGGGATGTCGTTTCAGGGAAATACAAGTAGATTGTATAACATCTGATAAAAAAAGTGGCAGTCACCTTTAAGGCGGCTGCCACTTCACTTTTACTTCTTCCGTTCTTCCAAACCCTTTACCATCAATTCCTTCGCCACATTCGGGTCGGCTTTGCCTTTTGTGGCTCTGGCAACCTGCCCCATGAACCATTGGAACAAGGTTTCTTTGCCTGCGTTGTACTCGTCCACTTCTTTGGGGTTGTCGTTGAGTATCTTCGTTACCAAATCCTGAATGGCATTGATGTCAGTCAACTGTGCGAGGTTCTTTTCTTTAACGATCTGTGCAGGGTCACCGCCTTTGGTGAGCAACTCGGTCAGCACGGTCTTGCCTGCGCTTGCACCAATGGTCTTGTCTGTCACCATGTCAATGAGTTGGGCGAAAGTTTCAGGCGCAAGGGATATATCTTTGATATCCGTACTTGTGTCGTTCAGGTAACGCATCAATTCGCCCGAAAGCCATGAATGGACGGCTTTGGCAGGGCTTTTCGATTTCGCAACCACGCTTTCAAAGTAGTTGGCGAGAGTCCTCTCGGAGGTGAGAAAACGCGCTTCGGATGGAGTCAAGCCAAAGTCTGAAATGAAGCGCGATGTCTTCGCTTCAGGAAGTTCGGGCAGTTGACTCCGAATCGACTCGATCCACGCATCCGATAATTGCAGCGGAGGCAGATCGGGCTCGGGGAAGTAACGATAGTCATGCGCCTCTTCCTTCGACCGTTGGCTGGTCGTCACGCCCCGAACATCGTCCCAGCCGAGAGTTTCCTGAATCACGGTGCCGCCCTCTTCATAAATTTTGATCTGGCGTTCGATCTCATATTGTGAAGCACGGACCAGCGCGCGGAAACTGTTGAGGTTTTTGATTTCAGTTCTTGTTCTAAATTCATCACTGCCTACAGGGCGCACAGAAATGTTCGCTTCAAACCGCAGCACGCCTTTTTCCATATCGCCAGAGTTCACGCCGAGGTAACGCAAAATGGCGCGGACTTTCGTGGCGTAATCAAGCGCAGCTTCCACAGTGCGAATATCAGGCTCGGAGACGATCTCAAGCAATGGGACGCCCGCGCGGTTAAAATCAACGAGCGCATAATTTTTTTCGTGACTCAATTTCGCTGTATCTTCTTCAATGTGAACACGCCGAACTCGCACGCGAAGTTGGTTTTCAGAATCAGCTAAAACATCTAACCAACCCTGCTCTGCAATTGGCAATTCATATTGCGAGATTTGATAGCCTTTGGGCAGATCGGGATAATAATAATTTTTGCGTGCAAAGGTGTTGTGCTTGTTGATGGAACAGTTCAACGCGAGACCGACCAACGCGGCAAGTTCCGTCGCCTTTTTGTTGACGACTGGCATGGCGCCCGGCAACCCCGTGCAGACGGGGCAGATGTTCGAGTTTGGCTCAGGCGCGGAGCCATAGTCCGCAGAACAGCTGCAGAACATTTTGGAGTTAGTGAGCAATTCGCCATGAATTTCAAGTCCGATTACTGGTTCGTAGGTTAGTTTCATAGTTTGGTAGTCTCGTGGTTGCTTAGTTGAAGGTTACAGGTTGAAAGTTATAAGGTTTCAACTTGCTTTTTCAACGACTGCGCTTCGGTTTGGATATAGGATTCGGCGGTCTTGCCATACATTTTGCCGATGAGTTGTCCAAGCCAGCCATTGAATGTGAAGGTCAATGTGAGTTCAGTCTGGTTTGCGTTTTTTATAGTGAGGATGTGCTCTGCAATCATGTACATACCTGGTGCTTTTGATTCCCATGTGAAATTGGATGTGGTGAGTTCAGTCACTGTCCATTCGGCGGGTTGGAGTTTGGGCTGAAAAACTTTGTAACGGTTGCCAAGTCTCAACTCAGGTGTGTTCAATACTTCAACCTTGGTCACGGTCGGAGTCCATTCATGCCAATGAGCGATATCAGACAAAACTTTCCAGATGACTTCTTGCCTGGTATTGATGGTGAGGGAGGTTGAGAATTTGGTCATAATAGAATCCTAGAACATTTGCGCTATAATAAGATTTACTTAATAAAAGGAGCAACTTTATGAATGCAGAAGCCTTTCGTCACTTTTATAACTATCACTTCGCCGAGAATCTCAAGATCTGGGACCATGTCACTTCGTTGACCTTTGAACAGTTCAACCAGCCGATCGGGTATTCTCGCGGCTCCATCCGTGAGCAGGTCGTTCACTTGCTGGACGTGGAAGACGTTTGGTTCAGTGAATTGCAGGGCGCTCAACCCGGCGACCCATTGCCTGAAACTGTCACTGCTGATGACCGCGATGCCATCCGCGCTCATTGGGATAAGGTGGAGGGAAAAGTCCACGCTTACCTTTCCAACTTACTGGACGAGCAGTTGTTCTCCAAGCCGATCACTGATCCCGAAGAGGACAAGAACTTGATCGTTTGGCAGGTCCTTCTTCATGTTGTTAATCATGCTACGGATCATCGCGCTCAACTTTTGCGTGCCTTGCATGATCTGGGCGTGGACACGAAATCTCAGGATTACATTTTCTACGTGTACGAGAACCCTGTTTAGAACAAACTGATGGCTGACTACTGAAAGCTTTCAGCGGTCAGCGAATTAAAGATTTGGTTGCTGCTTATGCCAATCAGTCACTTGCTGGTAGGCATAAGCGACTTGGAACAGCGTTGACTCATCTAAGTGTTTGCCGATGAGTTGCATACCGACAGGCATGTTGTTTGAGAAACCTGCGGGGAGTGCCAAGGCTGGGACGCCAGCGGGATTGGTGGAGACGGTGTAAATATCAGAGAGGTACATTTCGAGCGGGTCGCTGGTCTTCTCACCGATCTTGAAGGCAGTGGTGGGAGAGACCGGGGCGAGGAGAATGTCAACGGAGGCAAAAGCAGTCTCAAAGTCCCGACGAAGAAGCGTGCGCACTTTTTGTGCTTTCAAATAATACGCATCGTAATATCCAGCAGAGAGAGCGTATGCACCAAGCATGATGCGGCGTTTGACTTCATCGCCAAACCCTTCATGACGAGTCTTGAGATAGATGTCAATAACATCCTTCGCGCCATCTGAAACAGAGAGTCCGAAGCGCGTACCGTCCATGCGGGCGAGATTGGCGCTAGCTTCAGCAAAGAGCAAGAGATAATAAACGGGCAAGCCGTATTTGGTGTGGGGGAGCGATACTTCGTGAATCTCCATGCCAAGTTTTTCAAATTGACGAATGGCTTCTTGAATGGATGACTCTACGCCCGCTTCCATACCTGCTACGAAATATTCTTTTGGGATACCGAGTTTCATTCCTTTGACAGGTTTAGTGATGTTCGCAGTGTAATTCGGGACGGGTGAGTTGTAAGTGGTGCTGTCGTGTGGGTCATGTCCCGCAATCGCTTCGAGGGCAGTTGCGCAATCGTATGCATCGCGCGCGAAGGGACCGATGCTGTCGAAGGAGGATGCAAGTGCAATAAGCCCGTAACGAGAGACGCGCCCATACGTGGGCTTGATGCCTGTCACGTTGCAGAAACTTGCAGGTTGGCGCACAGAACCACCTGTGTCTTCCCCGATGGAGAAGGAACAGAGACTTGCGGACATACTTGCCGCTGCGCCGCCACTTGAACCGCCAGGGACGCGTTCCAGATCCCACGGGTTGCGTGTGGTAAAGAGACCAGAATTTTCGGTGGAGGAACCCATGCCGAACTCATCCATGTTGGTTTTGCCGACGAGGACAGCTCCAGAATCCGCGAGTTTGTTGGTGACGGTGGCGTTGTACTGCGGAATGTAATTTTCAAGAATTTTCGATGAACAAGTCGTGCGAACATCTCGCGTGGAGATGCAATCCTTCATTGAGAAGGGAATGCCTGTTAGCGGAGTGATGTTCTCGCCTTTGGCAATGCTCTCATCGGCTTTCTTCGCTTGCTCAAGCGCGAGGTCATTCGTGACGGTGACGTAGGACTGGACCTTCTTGTCCACATCGTGGATGCGGTCAAGCATGGCTTGCGTCAACTCGACGGAGGAGACTTTCTTTGAGGTGAGAAGTTCATGGGCTTCTCGGATGGTGAGGTTGGTTAGTTGCATATGAAAACCTTCAAACACGAAGGACACGGAGTACACAAAGTAAATTAAGCGCAGATTGTGTTAGGTGTTTTCCTTCGTGTCCTTTGTGTTTAATTCTTTTACTCGTCGCCCAAAACAGTTGGCACTTTGACATATCCGCGCTCAGATTGCGGCGCGTTCTTGAGGAATTCTTCGCGGCTCATGGACGGTTTGACCACGTCCTCGCGCAGCACGTTTTCAGCGTTAGCAATATCTGAAGCAGGCGGGACATTATCTGTGTCCACTTCGTTGAGCATATTGAAGTAGTCAATGATAGAAGAGAACTGTCCGCTGAATTTTTGAGCTTCCTCTTCAGAAATTCCGAGGCGGACGAGATAAGCGACGTGCTTGACGGTTTTTGTATCAATGGTTTGGGTCATAATTACCTCATAAGGACAATGGCCGTATTAATTTAGATCAAGAACACTATCCAACCCACGGCGTAAACCTGTGAATGTGCTCACCTTGCGGATCGCCAGCAATGATCCATCCACATAGGGTTCAGCGCTGGAGCCTGAGTCATGGCGGATGGTCAACTTTTGGTCAGGCATGCCGAAGATGATCTCTGCTGAGATGGTGTACCCAGGCAAACGCACCGAATGGACTTGTGTGCCCGTCATGCTTGCACCGCGTGCTTCAACAGCACCCTGAACTTTATCCAATGGAACAGTCAATTCTGAGGGACGCACCTTGGACAGGCGATTTGCAAGCTCGCGTGCGGTTCCGCTGGGGACATCTTTTTTATCGTCGTGAGCGTAGTCAATGATTTCCCAGTGGGGAATAAACTTTGCTGCAGTCTCTGCGAATTTTTGTAAGAGGACAACAGTCAATGCGAAGTTGCCGACTGCTAAAACGCCACGTTGATGCTTCTCGGAAGCAGAAGCAATTTCGGCGTAGTCTGAATCGGTTAATCCCGATGTGCCAATGACCACATGTGCCCCATGCTGTAATGCGCTCAACACATTTGCCTTGGCTGAATTGGGTTTGGTGAACTCGAAGAAAACATCACAGGGTCGTGCCGCAAGTGCTTCTTGCGCTGTTGCAAAAACGGAGCAAGCCAAGCTTGGCTCATTCAATGCCTCACCGAGTGTCTTGCCTGCATGGGTGCGCGAAACCGCCGAGACTAGCGTGATGTCATCTAATTTGACGATGGCGCGAGCAACTGCAGACCCTGCCCAACCTGTAGCACCTGCAAGACAAACTCGAATGGTCATAAAAACCTCTAAACACAAAGGCACGAAGGACACAATTTTTATTTCGTGTCCTTCGTGTTTAAACTCAACTAAACTTAATGTGCAGTTCTTTCAACTGCTTCGGTTCCACTTCTGAAGGAGCGTCTGCCATCACATCGCGTCCCGTTTGGTTCTTGGGGAAGGCGATCACCTCACGAATGTTAGGTTCGTCCGCGAGCAGCATGACCAAGCGGTCAATGCCAGGGGCCATGCCGCCATGTGGAGGAGCGCCATACTCAAAAGCCTCCAGCATGTGACCGAACTTCGTCTGAATATCTTCGTCACTCAAGCCAAGCATCTGGAACATCTTCATCTGAATGTCACGGCGATGAATACGGATCGAGCCCGAAGCAGTCTCATAGCCGTTGCAGACCATATCGTATGCTTCTGAATACACTTCACCTGGGTTGGTATCAAACTTTGGCAAGTCTTCCATCTTTGGCATCGTGAACGGATGATGCTCCGACTCCCATGCTTGCGTCTCTTCGTTGAACGCGAAGAACGGGAAGTCCACTACCCACGCGAACGCCATCATAGACTTGTCTGCCAAATCCAACTTATCGCGGAACCACAAGCGCAGTCCGCCGAGGGTCTTATTTACAACTGCACGGGCATCAGAAGCGAAGACGATCAGATCGCCGACTCCTGCTCCTGTTTTCTCTTTCAACGCTGTGAGTTCTTCTTCTTTAAAGAACTTTGCCGCGCTTCCTTTCACACCTTCAGCTGTGAAGCCCAATGTGGGCATTCCCTTCGCCCCAAACGACTTTGCCACTTCTGTGAGCGCATCGAGCTCCTTGCGAGACATGTCCGCCGATTTGGGCGCAACGATGCACTTGATAACTCCGCCTGCTTCTAAAGCAGACTGGAAGACCTTGAATTCGCTCTTTGCCAATACATCAGTGATGTCGATCAACTCCATGCCGAAGCGTAGATCGGGTTTGTCTGAGCCGAAACGTTCGAGCACATCTTTATAAGAGAACTTGGGCCACGGTGACGAGAATAATTTCTTGTGCGGTGCCACGGCAGGGATCATTTGAGTAAATAGACCTTCAACCAACGCAAGCACATCGTCGCGGTGGACGTAGGACATCTCAAGGTCAAGCTGAGTGAACTCAGGCTGACGGTCGCCGCGCAGGTCTTCATCACGGAAACAACGCGCGATCTGGAAGTACTTGTCCATGCCTGCCACCATCAACAATTGCTTCAACTGTTGCGGTGACTGGGGCAGGGCGTAGAACTGTCCCGGGTAGACGCGGGAAGGCACGAGGTAGTCACGTGCACCTTCGGGAGTCGCTTTGAACATGATGGGCGTTTCAATTTCAATGAAGCCCTGAGCATCGAGATAGTCGCGCATGAACTTGATGACTTTGTGGCGCAGCACCATGTTTTTGGTCAGGCGCTCGCGGCGCAGGTCAAGGTAGCGGTATTTGAGGCGAGTATTCTCGTCGGGCAAGTCTGCATCCGAGCTGACCATAAATGGGAGGGTCTTGGCTGGGTTGAGAACCGTCACATTTTTGGCAATGATCTCGATCTCGCCTGTTTCCATTTTAGGGTTCGCCATGCCTTCGGGGCGTTTCTGAACGAGTCCTTCGATTTGCAAGACCCACTCAAAGCGGACATTGGCAACCTGTTCCAATACTTCTTTGGGCAGGTCTGGGTTGATGGTGATCTGAATGGTGCCTGAGCGGTCGCGCAGGTCAAAGAATGCCACCCCGCCGTGATCACGCCGACGATTGACCCAACCAGACAACGTGACGGTTTGTCCCGCGTGGCTGGCTCGTAATTCTCCACAAGTATGAGTTCTGTACATGGTGCGCCTCCGAAAATTTTTAACCACGAAGTTCACTAAGGGACACTAAGAAAAGCTAAAGGAGTATTCAAGTTGTGCAACTCTTCCCACCTTTACGCTCTCACATGCACTGTACCAAACAGAGTGCAATGCAAGTGTCGTGTCCTTTGTGGTTATAAGGTTTATATAAAATAAATCGCCCTTCGCGTTTGCGTCGGGCGATTAGTTTTGACTTGAGTTATTTGTCATCCAGCAAAGCTTCGCCCAACGATATAGGGATCGTCATTATCATTATTATTATCATGATTGGCAAATTGGATGTAGTTGACCATCGTGCCGCGGATTATAGCACAAAGTGCGGAGATTGAGATTTTCCGTTTCTTGTATAATGAAATGGCCAGCGAACAACGGAAAGTGGAGATGGTATGAAAATTCAGGTCAATGAGCTCGAACATGGGCTGCGTCTCATTGTATTAATTGGGTCACTAGATAGTGCTGGGGTATATGCCGTAGAGATGGATTTTGTCCGAAATTGTGTGGAGGGCGGGCATCACGTGTTGGTAGATATTTCAAAGGTCAGCTATATTTCATCAATTGGCATGCCAATGTTGATCCACACCGCGAAGTTGGTACAGGAGCGCGGCGGAAAGCTGGCTTTGTTGAATCCTCAACATAGAGTAGAAGAAGTGTTGGATATGGTGGGCGTCTCGCACATCATCCCAATTTTCTACGACCTTAAAACGGCTAGAGCGGGAATGTCTGATGGATAAGTTTGTAACGAATTCGGTGATGAATACCCATCACCGAATTCCTTTTTATCCCTTGGGCTTATGTTGTGAACGTGCCCTTTGCGATAATTCTTCAAGGAGCGGTCTTAATTCATTTGGCATGGTTGCATCGCTGGTGTGAACGGTATGGGTGATCGTTTCAGTTTCAACGGTGATGATGTATTGGAAGCCATCTGGGGTGGCGTGGGTAGGAGGATGTTCTGGCAGCGTAAGAAAATGTGATTCGTCCAGTAGCTTGCGTAGGGTCGCAGCCTGATCGAGCGGAAGTTCATTTAGGTCGATCACCAGACTGGACTTCAATCCCATCAAGCCGCCAGAGCGTTCAAAAATAATACGCATTATTTCTCCGCTTGAGCTTTGATCCCGAATATGCTCAGGACCGTGCTTAAACAACCAGTGGGCGCGTCACCGCCTGTTGAGATGCCAACTTCAGCCCAACCTTTTTTGACGGCTTGTTGTTCGAGGCTGTTTGTTCCGTAAAGTTCACCTGCTGCTGCATAGGTGAGGTCACAAGCCTGCTGAAAAGTGGATCGTTCTTGAAGTTTGTCAGTGAGAGTTTTGTACCAAATGCGTCCCGCTTTTTCCCAGGCATTACCTCCCAGTTCAAGCGCGGTGATGTAGAAGGCGTGATTGGGAATCCCAGAATTGATATGCACGCCGCCGTTATCATCCACAGTACGGACGTAGCTATTCATGTGCGCGGGTTGTGGGTCTTTGCCGAGTACGGGGTCATCATACGCTGTACCAGGCGCTTTCATAGAACGAATGCCCACGCCGTTGACATTGGATGTTAGCAGACCTGCACCAATGATCCAATCAGCTTCACTTGCGCTTTGTTTGCGTTGATATTGTTTGACCAGTGAGCCAAATACATCTGATAGTGATTCGTTGAGCGCGCCCGATTGATCCCAATAGGCAAGGTTGGCTTCGTATTGGGTAACGCCATGAGTCAACTCATGGCCGATCACATCCAGCGCAACACTGAAACGATTGAATAATCTATCTGCAGCGGGCAAGTCTTCATCACCATCACCATAGACCATTTGATTGCCATCCCAAAAAGCGTTGTCATATCCTTTTTGATAATGGACTGTAGAGTCGAGTTTCAGTCCGTTGTTGTCTACGGAGTTGCGCCCAAAGATATCAAAGTAGAGATCGTAGGTAACACCTGAGCCTTCGTATGCCTCATTGACGGCTGGGTCGGAGGAATCAAGGTCACCTTCACTGCGTACTAATGTGCCAGGTAATGAAGATCCATTTTTTGCATCATAAATTGTGCGATGTTTTTTACTTCCAGGCAAAGCAGATGCAATCATAAGCGCAGACATTGATTTCATTACGCGCCGTTGTCCGCGCATTTGTTCGGATGTAATCAGTGTTCTGAGTGCGAGGTCGCGCTGTGTTGCCGAGCCGTTACGGACAATTTCTTGAAGCATGTGGGGGGGGATGATACACAATACTGAATGATGAGTATGCATGAAGTCTCCTTTCAACTATGCCAATAAAACATACACTATCAGTATACGCTTCAAAAATTTTATTTTCAACCACCTTTCAACATACGCTTGCTTGAAATTACCTTTTGAATGCTCTATACTGAATTAACGACCCTGTATCGTTTCTTTGGAAAGGAGACTTCGTATGCAAGTTGTTGTCGCTTACCTTTTAATTTTGGTTGGGGTAGGGATGGAGATCATCTCTGTGTTGGTTTGGCTGGGTATATTAAAACCAATTACCACCGTGAAAACATTACAAGCCGTCTCTTTTTGGGATGTGTTGCTAGAGTTGGCTCGGCGCGCCCCCTGGGCTGCGGTGGTAGGTTTGCTGATGATCTACGCTGGGTTGAAATTGTTGGGAGTTGCTTTGCCGTTTTAAGATCAACAGACGCTCATAAAAAAACGGTCTCGCAGAAAGTGCGAGACCGTTTTTCATTATTTGGCTTTTTTGTTAAGCGCTTCATAATCTGTCCAGAGCTTGACGATTTCTTCTTTGGCTTTCTGGCGCGTATAACCATATTTCACCTGAAGCATCGTGGCAAACTTATCGAATTTCGATTCGGCTTTATCCACCTTAAGCAGGTCATATTCAACCATCAGGCTCCACTTGGCATTGATCTGCCCGCGGATCACGGTCCATTTTTCCTCAAACATCGCTTTATTCATACTATCGTTCTCCTTGGGTAACGCCTTGCAGGTGCATAGACCTGTTGTATTTTTGCCGTTGACTATTTCCCCGACAATAGGCAAAACAAATTATAAAATTCATTTTACTACGGAGTATGAATAATTAGAGGATTTTCGCCCGTGATTCGTCTCAATAAGCCAAATCATCGCTTCATATCTAACGGATAGTTGATTCTGGACTATTCATATTTCTTTAGCTAAAAGCCGTATCAAAACCAACGTACCATTGTGAACACATAATCTCTCAGTAAAATATCAGACAGAATCGAGACAAGGAGGCAGGCAATGGAAGAACAAAAACTAAAAGAATATTTCAACTTTGATGACGCAGACCTTGAAATCAATCGCAAAGGTCAATTCTCGAAAAAACAAATTGAACTTCTCACACAAATACGTAATGAATTTAGTAAAGATATGCGCCGTACTGCACTTCCGTTTGTGCTGAGTGCTGTTATAGGACCAGTATCTGCCATTTTAGGGAGATCAATGGGGTTAGTTTGGATTCTCATCTGGGGTGTTGGTTGGACATTGCTATGGGGTGTCATTGGGTGGGGATTCATCGAAGGCTCTTTCACGAAGCAGAAATTTACTTTGGTACAAGCCAAAGGCCCCGTCAAGATCGCAATGAAAGAGAGTTATAGCCTTGAGCGCCGCCAGACTGAAATTTGGAATGACCTGATAATTGGAAGAAAAAAATTTGAAGTAGAAACTGACCTAAGTAAATTAATGCAACGCGGGGATGAGTACATTGCTTATTACGAAAAGAGCCTGAGCAAAATCGTCTCACTTGAGTTTGTCTCTGCTGCTGAAAAGCGGCCGCAAGATAAAGAAAGAGCAAACATAGATTTCGATGCCGAGGCTAAAAAGCTGAGGAAGCATTTCCAGTTTACCGAAGCAGACCTCATGGCAAATCAAAGTGGAATTCTCAGTGAAACACAGGAAGCACGCATCAACAATGCGGAAAAAGGCGGCAAAACATTAGGAATGATTTTTGGTGCAGCGTTGCTTGTGGGCGGAGGATTTTTGGCAATACCAGTATTGAATTGGATGAAACAATCAGTTCAAATGCCAGAGCTCTGGCTGCGCATCCTCTGGGGAGTTTTTGGCGGGATCGCGGGACTGCTTGTGTTAGCTATGATTGCGGGAGGAATTTTCCTCATCGTCAGTCAGCTCATAGGTAAGAATAAATATAAACTTTTGAGCATCCGCGGGCGGGCAAATCTTATAAAGGGATATGGTGATCGTCGCTCTCATGTCTATTACGATTTACACATCAATGGTCACGAATTTGATGGGAATGATTCCACAAATAAGGCGATCATACAGGATGCTGAATATATTGTTTATTACATAGAGGGAACTGAGGAAATCATGTCCGTAGAATTGGTTTCAGATAATTCCTAAAAAACACAGGAAAATAAACCGACTTCGTGATAAATAAAAATCGGAACAAACTGTTCCGATTTTTATTTTCAAACTATTTTGCCGCAGGGCGCTTACCCTTTTTGACAACCGTACCAGGAATGCTATTCTTGCGTGCTTCCTGCTTTACGAGGCGATTATGTTTGGCTACGCCTTTGGACGGGCGCTTGGCTTTGACTTTGGTTGGGGTTGCATTCATTTGACTTGCTCCTTGTTATAGTACATAAATTTTGATTCGGACTTAAATAGCCAAAGCACCTTAAACAAGGTGACGGCATTTTGGTATTCCGATTTGTAAAGGCTTTCGTTGGGCTGCTTACAAGCGATACTCCAAATCCCCCGCATATAGGCAATTTACCATCAAGTGACCTGAATTTCATTGTACTATAGTATATGCACCTAAAACCATAACCTGTTGTTAACAATCACTTTCCTTGATTTCCATATAATTGACTTACTCTCAAGACATAGGCGGCGCATATGGAAATTAAATACAGTGAATTGGACAATGGAATTGGCTTGATCAAACTCTTTGGAAAATTAGATGTGATTGGCACTTCTGAAATAGAATCCAAATTTGCGGGATATTGTTCAGGTGATAATGTTCGAGTGATAGTGGATTTGTCCGAAG
The DNA here is from genome assembly GCA_046328875.1 of Anaerolineales bacterium. GTDB lineage: Bacteria > Chloroflexota > Anaerolineae > Anaerolineales > Villigracilaceae > Villigracilis. The sequence continues at coordinate 1,126,117 of JAXLVS010000001.1, forward strand.
TAGTATTCCTGGCATCCATTGGTATTCAGCTCCTCGTTCTGACCGCTAAATCTGTTGCTGTTCGCGGGGGGAAAATGGTGCTTATAAATCCGATTTCCGAAGTGCTGAGTGTGCTCGAGGTAACAGGAATTCCTGCGATTATTCCTGTTTACTCACACTTTGAATCTGCTGAGACCGTGCTACTTGCCAGTCAGTGAATTTATACCGATATAGAAAATGGCCTTGTTGACATTTCGTCCAAGGCCATTTTCTATATATTTCCTGCAACCTCTCTTAACTAGACTTTTGACTAGTTGGTAATTCTGTCGTGGTAAGAACATTTCCTTTTATTGCATCGTGAATTTGTATTTCAAAAAGGAGATGAAAATGAGCGATCTAAATGAGAGAAATAAAAGGATCATTGATGAGTTTCGGGCAAATGAAGGCAGAGTCGGCGGGCCATTTGAGGGCAAGACATTGCTTCTTTTGCACACTCTGGGAGCGAAGAGTCAGCGGGAACGCATCAATCCAGTAGCGTGTATCAAAGATGGTGATCGGTGGGCAGTGATCGCATCGAAAGGGGGAGCGCCAACGCATCCCGATTGGTATTACAACATTGTCGCCAACCCACAAGTCACTGTAGAGGTTGGGACAGAAAAATTCCAAGCTCGTGCCACAGTCGCCGAAGAACCTGAACGGTCACGCCTTTATGAAAGTATGGTTACCGTCATGCCTGGTTTTGACGACTACCGCCGCAAGACCACGCGCGTTATCCCTGTCATTGTTCTAACCCGTGCGTAGTACTACTTAAGTAGCTTTTCCAAATAGAACGGCCTTGTTGAGATAAGATCAATGAGGCCGTTCTATTTTTGAATATCTATTTAATTTCGATTGTTTCCCTATTAACACACTTCTCATGTCAACCATTAACCTGATTGGGTTTTTGTTTCAGCTGAGCGGCGAGGATTTTGCAATGCTTTTGGTTGTAAAATAATTCACAAGCGAGATACAATTTTAGTGTTTCAAAAACGTTCGCTTTTATGTTGAGGACCTCCTATATAAGACGATAAGGAGTCGGGATGGACAACTATCTTCAAGAAGGTATTGCGGCGGCGAAGGCTGGTGATAGATCTCGCGCGTTTGACCTCCTGACGCGCGCCTCTGAAATCCCAGCTACTTCCGAGCAGGCTTGGTTGTGGCTTTCCAGCGTTGTAAAAGATGACGCTGAACGTTTGTTTTGTCTCAACAATGTCTTGCGAATTAATTCTGAAAATACAGCAGCGCAACGGGGAGCAGAAATATTGAGACAGAAGGGGATATTCCCTGCCATACCCGCATACCCTGAACCTCAAAAGAAAGCTGCGCCTCAAGAACTTAATCCCAAGCTTGCTTCATCACAACCTGCATCTTCTTCCTTTCGATATGAATACCCTGAACGGACTCAAACTTCACCTGTCCCTGTCGTTCCGCCCAAACAACAGCAACCCAGCTATGAAGCGGATTGGAAGAAGCAGGAAGTCGCAGGCTATTATGAATCTGCCGTGATGGGCTTGGCAAATAAAAAGTCTACGAAGGCGATGGAAAAATCGCTGATCAGCCGCGGCGTTTCACCAGAAGTTGCAAAAGCTGTGGTCAAACAGGCAGACGATGTAGTCTGTAAGGCGCGCCGTGAGGGATATAAAAAACGAATGAAGCGCGGCCTTCTATGGACTGTTTTGGGAATTATCCTTACCTGCGGAACATACGCATTAGCAGATAGCTTGGGCGGGCGATATGTTCTTTTTTACGGCGCGATCATCTTTGGGTTTATTGATTTTGTGGTCGGTTTCTTCGGCTGGCTTGCCAATTTATAGGCATATTCCATTAGAAAACAAAACGGCCTCATGGACATTAAGTCCGAGGCCGTTTTGTTTTATCAAAAAGATACCCTCTCAGGCTTTTCTCCAATTATTGCTGGCTTGGATGGTTTCAGCTAATGTTATTTGTTTTTCATACATTGTGGCGGTTTCTAGAACTTGAATATCTAAATTCCGACAATCAACGCAAAGAAAAACTTCTGTTTGGAACAAGGCGGGGAAACTATCTACTACGAACATTTGAAGGACCAATCCATCTTTGAACCAGTTGTTACTCATATTCTTATACACATTGACAGAACCGCATTTTGAACATTTTATTTCTTGCATTTGAATCTCCTTTCAACTACTTAAACCTACACCGCCTGCCCAAGTAGGTAGGCAGGGACAGTTGCATATTTGGCTTTCTGGAAAATAGTGAGTGTTGCTTACGAGCCCTAACTCCCCAAACAGATAGGCAATGACAAACTAGCGTCCTGATTTCATTGTACTACCTTACTTGAATAAAGATAGCTTTGAGCCTCTGGAACAAAACGGCCTCGTAGACGTTACCTACGAGGCCATTTTTCCATTTCAACAATTTATTTTTCACCACGCGCTGCCCATGCCCGTGCAATGAGAGAGATTGAACCATCTGACTCATACGGCAAGCTCACGCGGATTCGTTCACGTAACAAAGCACGGCGTTCTTCACCTAACGACATGACATAGCTTGGAGCTGGCCCTTGGCCTCCCAGAAACGGGGACCAATAATCATCGAAGTCGCGGAAAACGGTAGGGACTTCAATAGGGCGGACTTCCACATTGCGTAACCCTGACGCTTCAAAGAGCTGATGTAACTTATCAGGGTGACAAATCGGGAAGCGTGGACCTTCATCATGTTCGATTGCATTGGGATCCAAGGCAATTGCCGCGTCGAAGAAATGACGTATCAATTGCATGCCCTCCGCGTAATCCCATACATAAACTGCCACAACCCCGCCTAGTTGTGTGACGCGAGTCATTTCTGCAAGGGCGCGCTCAGGGTGGGGAATAAAGTTGAGCACGAGACCTGACACAACCGCCTCGAATGTTTCAGGTGGATCTGTCAGCGCCTCGGCATCGCCAACCTCAAACCAGACTCGGCTATCTTGTACGCGCTCCCTCGCAAAGCTGACAAACCCTTCTGAGCGATCGATGCCCTTGATCTGGGCAGGTTCAGCAAGTTGAAGAATGGACTGGCTGAGTACGCCAGTTCCGCAGCCCACATCCAGCCATTGACTGCCCGCAGGCACCGCCAGCCAATTCAAGAACTCACGCGCAACAAGCCTGCTCCAACGACCGATATAACGCTCATACATATCCCCGTTTGCCCAAGTATCTTTTAGCTTTCTCGAATTCTCATTCATACGCTACTCCTAAAGTGAGATACTCAATGAACTTCGATAAATAATTCTACACCTATAAAGCATCAATAATAAAACAGCCTCGTCGACATAATATCCACGAGGCTGTTTTATTTGATAAGAGAATACTACTTTCCTGCCAGCGCAGAGACAATAGGTGCGAATTGTTCCATATATTGGTCAAAGACCAGAAAATAGGAAATGCCATATCGGGCGCGGTGACTTTGTATCTGGTTTTTTATTTCTTCAACAGTTCCGATCAATAGAAATGGAAGCGATGAGAGAACTTCCAGAGGCAGTGGAAACTGTTCGGCAAATTGACCAATTGTCTGCTCGCGATGATCGGTGATTACAACTGCCCAAGTTTGGACATTCAACTCGATGTCATTGAAGCGTTCTCCAGCCGCCGAACGGATCCAATCAACCTTTTGTTCGAGTGGCAGCATGGCAGATACAGGATCTGGCCCTGTGCCATCTTTGTTGAGTTGGAATGCAAGGCTGACGATATCAGCTTCTTTGGCAGCAAGAGTGAGCATACGTTTTCCACCGCCGCCAATGATCAAAGGCGGGTGTGGTTTTTGAACGGGGAGGGGTATGCGGTCCAGACCTATTTCACTTTGGATGCGATAATATTTTCCATTAAAGTCAATTGGGTCATTACCGAAGTAAGCTTTGATAATTTGAATTGATTCGCTTAATCTGTTGACGCGTACTCCAGATTCGTCAAATGGAATTCCAAGCGCATCAAACTCCGCTTTGAGATAGCCTGCTCCGATGCCCAACTCGAGTCTGCCGTTTGAGAGCATGTCGATCGTAGCGGCTTCCTTCGCCAAAAGGATCGGATGCCGAAAGTCATTGGCACACACGATACTCCCAACCCGTAATTTGGTTGTGGATGCGGCAGCGTATGCCAATGCTGGGATGGGGGAGACCTGACCCATGAAATGATCTGAAACGAAGAGGCTTGTGTACCCCAATTCTTCCACCCGTCTGGATTTACGCACCCACTCTGCGCCGTTCTCTGCTCCATAACTGGTGACACCGAATCGAAATGGCTTCATTTGCATGATAAGGCTCCCTACGTTATTTATAATTTCTAAAGTTATGTCTGATTATATGGCTGTTGTGTGACTTGCATACCCCACTTGAGTATTGCCTGTGTCTCTGAAGTAATCACGCGTAATGAACAACGGTCTCGGTTACATTACATCCGAGACCGTTGTTTGTTGCCTGTACTTTACTGACTTATAAATTTTCAGTTATTACTAATCACTATTTTCCATCCACCCCATCAATTCACTCAACGCCAAATTCGGAGTTGCATCACCTTTGCGGCCTGAATTCCATGTCACGATCAAATCTTTCTTGGCACGGGTGATGCCCACGTATAACAGACGCAGGCGTTCGCGGGAGTAATCTTCCCGGGCAGAGAGGCTGGCGGTGCCTTCTTCGTACCAGTCGAATTCACCCGTGGAGAGGGCGGCTTTGAGCTGCGCCAGTCCTTCGGCTTCGAGATTCAAACCATTCCGAATAAACCATTTCTCCGAGATGTAACGGTCATACGTCTGCAGCGACGGGAAATCATAATTGTTCACGCTCAGCATGTACACGCGATCCCACTCCAGCCCCTTGGCTTTGTGCATGGTCGTCACTACCACTTTGCCTTTGTGCGCCTCAGGGTTGAATCCCGAATCGTCCGACGAGAAACCGATGAAGCGGCGTTCATTGCGCGCGATGACTCCCAACTCGGCGGTCAACTCAGGCAGACGCCAATCCGCATGATCATCGGCGGCGCGGCGAAGCACGAGCGCGAGTTTATGCGCCAGCGCGAGGTCTGCTGCGTCTGTGAATAATTCCTGCGCGAGAGTCAGAATCAATTGGTCAATGGGAAGTGTGACCGCATTCAACCAACGATTGACTGCGACTTTGAACTGACTCAACTCCTGGATGACTTCCTCTTCCGCCTCTGACTCGCTGAGAGCTGCCAGCCAGTCATGATCTTGGTTCGGCGCTACGAAAGTTTCCGCCTCTCCCACTTTGCGCAAGAGTTCCGCTGTGATGGTAAGCATTGCTTTTTGCGATGCGGCAAGACCTTTGTCTTCTGTCAATGAATCATCGCGCCAATCCCGTCTCCACACCTGATAGGCGCGGGATAACTTTGTGGGGGAGGTCGGGTCGGACAGATATGCAATGACGTTGGCAATTGCGCCCGCCGCCACGCGTGTTTTGTTCGTGCTGGCGAGAACATCCACGTACTCGATCTTGTGGCGCTTCAACGCTTCGATGACTTCAAATCCGCGGGTATTGCGTGGGACTAGAACTGCAACCGTCGAATCCTGATGATCTGGCAGCCACTTCTTGATCGAGTTGACGATGGCTTCGGTCTCTTCTTCGGGCGTGAATTTCTTGCTGATGAGTCGGATGGCTTCAGGGTCTGCAGGCGGATTGGGCTGTGGGTCTTCGGGAGATGTCGCTTGGATGTGGGGAATGCTCAAGGCGTCGCGGCAGGCTCGGGCGGGGTGTGAGGCGTTCGTCCAGTCAATTAGATAATTTGCCAGCTCAATGATGTGTGGCTGTGAACGTCCGCTGACAGGCAATTCATTTTTATAGTCCGCTTCGCTGGCGATGAAGTTTTTTAGCAGCTTCGGGTTCGCCGTGGTGAACGTTTCAAAGATGGCCTGGTTGGGATCTCCGACGCGCACCCAGTTGCCGTGACCTGCCAGCAGACGCAAAATATTTTCCTGAATTTCACTCGAGTCCTGCGCCTCATCTTCGAGGATGAAGGGGAAACGATATTGCAGGCGCGCGAGATATTCGGGATCGGCTTGCAGAATTTTGTAAGCGAACGCAATGAGATCATCAAAGTCCACTGCGCCGCGATAGCGCAGGGCTTGCTGATATTTGTCGTAGATCCACCAGCCCATTTCCGCGAGCGGAAGCGGCGCGGGGGCATTGTTCAATCTTTGGCGCAAGTCTTCGGGCGTGATGGCGAGATTTTTGCACGAACGAATGAACGCGAGCGCGAGGCTGTGCGCGAGATCGGGCAGTTGTTGACGGCGCACCCAATCCCGTTTTGAGTCGTCGAGATCACCGCCGAAATATTCATCGAGATTGTTGGGGAAAGTAGTGAGCCACGCATTCGCCGCTTCCTTGCGGATGAACTCCGCTTCGCGCTCGTCCACAATTTGAAAGCGTTCCTCCAACCCCGCCAGCGCAGGCTTTTCGCGGACAATGTCATGCGCGAGTCCGTGCAATGTGCGCACGCGATAGCCAAGGTGTGGAATGAGTCCGCGCGCCTCGATCATTTTGCCGATGCGCGCCGAGAAATTGTCCACCGCCGAGTTGACGAGGGTTACGATGAGCACATCCTGATCGGTGGCGATTGCGCCGCTGGTGATGAGTTGCGCGGCGAGTGCCGAAAGCGTGAAGGTCTTTCCAGACCCAGGCACAGCCGAGATGCCAAGTTTGCCGCCACGATAGCGGAGGATGTCTGTTTGGGAGGGGCGGAGTGTAAAGTTATTGAGTGTCATGTTTCAAGCGAGGCAATTGTAATGGCAATGTTCCGTTTGCAATGATGTCCGCCGTGGGGTGATTTTATTTTGCTTCACCCGAATTCGGGTCCACCATCATTACAGAAGTATCCACAGCTTCAAAATCACTTCCCGTCAATACATCCAATAAATGCAGCATGTCATTATCCCAGCGTTCATCGGGCACGCCGCTGACATACCAGTTCGAGCCGTTGTCCGCGAGGATGATTCCATAGGTTTTCATGGCTTGTAAAATGACCTGCATCTCCGTTGGAAATCCTGAAATATCATAATCAGCTGCCAAACGGAAGCGCGCGCCCATCGGCGGAACACCATCTTGTGGATCAGACGTTTGATGTCGAGCAGGCCAAATGTATCCCGCGGTTTCTTCCGCAGTAAATCTTATTGCGTGTTTGATCTCACCTGCTGCAACTTCATCATATCGAACCAGCCCAGGCACAATGGGCAAGCCCGCCGCGTCTGCAGATGTCCATTCATCGGGGCGCAGTGCGTTCGAGTTCAGATCCCAGATTGCGCCACCGCCGCCTGTTAATTTTCCGTTTTCAAGATCAGCATCAAACACTTCGTACAAGAAGCAGGTTTCCGTATCCACAACTAGAATGTGATGATCACTGCCAAATTCACGCAGTGGGTTTTCGGACATGGGATACGGCCCTGCATCAGATTCTTCTGGGTAATAAAACTCGCCATCATACTTCTGGACAGTTGACCCTGTTACGACATTAAATGGAATTCCGATCAAGCCGCCATCCCATTCTCCTGAACCGAAGTCCATTTTTAGGTTTTCAGTGGCGCCGATGCTATTCGTCCACGAAGCAGATCGAGGGTCAACGGGAAGCGAGTCTACGGGTGTGTTCCAGTAATTGTTTTCAGGGAACATCGGACAATTTGCAAGGACAGGTCCGTTTGAAGAAGCTGCAGAGGTTGCTACAGTATTTGGCTCAACAACCGCAGGCTGTGTTGGGATTGTTTCAGGTATGGCAGTTGAAGTTGGGGATACTCCGAGATTACACGCGAGCAAAAAAAGAAGGGCGATGATGGCCATGCCAATTTTTTGAGTTTTCATTTTTTCTCCTTTAATACCAGTAAATGTTTTTACGACACGTAGATCGTTGTGACCTTATTAATAAAATTGGGAACTTTACAACTATTTTTGAAATTGAAAAATGGAGATCTCATTGGTTTGGAACACAGGCTTATATTTGTTGTTCATTATAAGCGTGTTGATCAAGTTGTCGCCGCGCGTTGTGGACGCGGTCACACGACAGGCGGTTTTAATCGTTGCTTGATGAGCAATGTAAATGTAATCGTATGCGAGGCTTGAACTTTGAGCCGTATTTTCAATGCACTCGAGCGCGTTGTTATCAGCTACACAGTCTTGCATTGTCCTTTGGGTTGAAGCCGCGGAAGAAAATTTCCCTGGTATCCATTCGATGCCTTGAATTGTTGTCAGGCTGGTTCGGTCAGTGAGAGCGGGAAACCATTCTGAAATGCCATCGCAAAAAATATCTCCTTCACCTGTAAGCACAAGAAAACGACTTTCCAACGGTGTGTTTGTCTTGATCCATTCGAATGCTTCACGATTTGCCTGTGAAACCGATGTCCCTGCAAATTGGGTTTGGAAATATAAAGCACCGCCGATCAGATAGATCGCAATGAACGTTGCAAAGATTTGCGGCACGCCTCGACCCTGCGGGATGGCTGGTATGACCACCTCGGAGAGAGTCAACGCTGCAAGCATTGCCAGCGGAATCACTGCATAGACGGGCGCGCTGCGCGGTTCCACAATAAATGGCAGAATGTAAGCAATGACAAGCAAATAGTCACGCTTTGCGATTTGTCTTATGAAACCGATGATTCCAAGAACCGCGATGAATGTAACCAGCGGTTCATCTGTCAGAATGAAGAAAATCGGGATGAGAACTGCAAAGGCGGAATGAAAGCCAGTTTGAGCAGCAGCCAGCATAGGGTCAAGACCGAAGCGGGTGAGTAAGTGAATCCACCAAGGGGAGGTTAGAAGAATTGTCCCAAGCGCTACCCAAACCGCGTTAAGCGCTCCCTCTTTATTGCGCCCTTTGAAGACCCAAATAAGTAAACTGAAACTGATCGTATGAATTGCGGCTTCAGGGTGGCTAAGGACGGTAAGTGCGGCAAATAGGATTGCGGCTAATAAATATTTTTTATTGCCCTTCTCGAAAAGTTGATAAACGCTCGCGAGGGTGAACAAAAGAAAAAGAAGGCCAAAACTGCGTGACAGTCCGCCCCCCATGATGCGCCAATCCATGGCGCGCGGGGTGAAAGCAAAGATAAAAGCAGCAATGCTGGCTTTGATGGGTGAATCCAAAAGTAATTTTGCTAGATAATAGAGGGCTGGGATTGAAAGTGTGATGATAAAGACTGGCAGCCAGCGTAATATTTCAACAGGATCAACATGGAAAATGCGGGAGATCAACGCGCCAATGTAAAAACTGAGAGGCGGATATGCAAATGGGAGGTCAAGGTCGTTGTAGTGAATGAGATCGGGCAGACGCAAATTGTTTTCAACGATAGAGCGGATCATCACTTGGAACAAGCCGCCATCGTTGAGCGGAAAGCCTGAAAGGATGGTTGCAAAAGACCATACCCAGCCACCTAGAATTGTCGCGAGGACTACAACCGTAATATTGTTTTTTTTCTGTATTAACACTCGAAGGCTTTTTTGCATAATTTAATTATCTCTGCAGGGCTGTAAATCGTTTTCGAATGAAATACCCAAGCGTAATAAAACCAATACATTCCAAAATCCGATAGAGTGTGGATATGTTCAACCGCAGTGAAAAGCCACCGTAGAAATCACGATATTTCTCCACGTCCCAATCAGGGAAATGTGCCCAAATGCGGTTGAATATGAAAGTTGAAAGGAGCATCAACCCAATTTGTAGATTGGAAATAGTGGGAGTTAGCAAGCCAATCAAAATGATCTGCGGTAGAAAAAGGAAAGTGGCAAAACGGTTGAAGTCGGTGCCGCCGAGGAAGCTAAGCAAAAGGACGAGAGTTATGTACGCTGTTAGATATCTGCGTTGCTCTTCAGGCAGAGACTTGAAAGTGGTTTTGATGGTTCTAAGGTTGGCGATGAAGAGCAAAGGCAAAAAGTAGGCAACAATGGAAAAAATGAAATTCACATCCACACTAGGAATGAAGGGAAGCACCAGTGTGGTGATGATAGCTTCTGCTGAAAGCCCGATGATCTGATAATTTTCAGTTACTGGGATGAGTAAACGCGGCAAGATAACTGCTGGAGTAAGACAGAGAGCAGAGATGAAAGTCTGCTGAATGAACACGCTTCGTTTTTCTGCCCGCAATGCCATGAATAAATAGGCTGCCAGTGGAATGATGTTGAACTCCCGAATCTGCGAAGCGATGATCGTAATTATCAATAGCGGGAAGAATTTTTTCTTGAACGCCAGATACGTCTGTAAAAGGATCAGGCTATAGGCGAGATGGTCTGGCCTGTATATATCAAAAAGGAGAAACTTTATATTGAACAGGGAGAGCGCGGTCACCGCCATTGCAAGATATGCGCCTTTGCTTGACCGAGTTAACCATTTAATGAAGAAGAAAATGCCAGTGAGTTGGGCCAAGCCTCCCAAATAGGCGATCAGTGAGAAGCCAATGGAGATTGGAATACCAGCCAGAAAAAGTCTATGCACTACCAGAGGCGTGAGATAACGATACGCAAATGGGCTTGCCATTGGGTTGGCACTGAATCCATCTTTGGCGATGCCCAAATAATATACAAAGTCCCACGCATTCTTTTGGGTGTCTAGTGAGTTTGTGAGCAAATCCAAAATAAACAAGGTCACTGCAGAAATGAGCAGAACCTGTAGTAGCTCGCGTACGCTAAGTTTTTCAGAATTGCTGGATGCAGTTTCTATTTTGCCTCTCCTGAATCAGTATTTGAAATTTAAGAATACTAAGAGTTGAATTGCAATACTTTTTGAAATGCCCGCAGCAATACACCTCGCCCTTCAAAACCTGACTCACCAAGATCAGACATTGCCAGAATGATTCTTTCTCTGCATCTGCTGAGCAGGCCGCCAACCAATTTGGCAAGCGACTCTGTCTCGGTGTTTACTTCGTCAGAGTCTGTCCACAAACGGCCTTTTTCCCAGCTACGTGCAAGTACATACGGATGCGTGAGCGGCTGTGAGAGTCGTTCCACCCATCCACTGGAGCCTGGGTCTATCCAAAATTGAACAGCCGCTGGACGGTTCATCATCAAGAAGGTGTAAGCAGGCGCTACAAGAATGGCATCTTTATTTTCGCTGCGCCAGGATTCCAAATATTGCGCGGCGATGACACCATCTGCTAGCATGGTCAGATATTCTTTGCCGAAGTCAAAAGCAGAACCATCCATGTGAGCGTAAGAAGGCTCCATTGCGTTGCGGAATTTTTTGATAGATTCAATCAAGCTGGCGGCAATTCGCACGGCGTCCATATTGTTGTGGAAACCATACTCAGGTTGTGAGATCACTTCACCGAATAATTTACGCAAATAAAAATCCAAAGGTAGTGGAGCTTCTTCACGATAATTCATCAACCACGTGCGTAGAGTGGTGTATCGCTCTCCGAGCGCGTATGTGATACGTTCTTGCATTTCAGGTTTAATTTCGTCAAAAGTGGAAAGACGAAGATCTTTCTGGCGGTAGACGATATCAGTCAATAGTTGCGCTCGTACAAGGTCTGTATTCAAAGCGAACATCAGTGCATGAGCAATATCATATTTATTTGGGTGTACATTCCAATGGGGGTGCGACAGCGCAGAGAGGGTAAGTAGTGTTTGGCTGGCAGTTTCATCTCGCAGCGAACGCGATGGACGATTTGTCCGCCACGGGATCTTCTTTTCTTCCAAACGATTTGTAATCGCGAAGCGCAACGCATCCGAAAGGAAGGGCGCGAGCACAACGATCTCAGAGGGTGGTATGCCATTATCAAGAAGTTGTGTGATTCTGCCTACCACTTCTTCCAACATTCCTGGGTAGAAGCGCGACATCAATATCTCGAAGGCGCGTTCATCGCTGGACACTGGGAATTGTCTTTCTGTAGAACGAATGGCGCTGACGAGTCCATCGGATAATTCGATGATTGCATTAGATGAGACAAAACTTTCACTGAACGAAATGACCTGATCACAATCTTCGCTCAGGGCTGCGCCGGTAGCTGCATCTCCACCGAGGAAGTTTCTATACCCTGCTTCATCGTCGTAGATGATGAGCGCGGATTGGAAATCTCCGAGCCATTCGTGAATGATGTCATGCGAGCGGGGGAGATCTTCTTCCGCGTTGTCATAGATGAGATGTTGATATTGTCCCGATAAATATTCACGCACCTGCGGAACCTGCCAGAGGACATTCGCGAACACATCAAGCTGGAGCGAAAAATCAAGCAAATTGTTTTCGAGACAGTACGAGCGGAATAAAGAGGCGCATTCCTGTCCATCTGCGTAGATGCGTCGTTGAGCGGGGTCGCCAAACCAGGCAGAATCTAATCGCTCTTGAATTTCTGTATGCGGGAAACCAATGGCAGCGGCTTTATTCAGGTTATCCAAGATTTGGGAGTATAAGCGATTGCGATTGATGGTGAGGGATTGGAAATATCCCTTTTCTTCGATCAAGGGGCGCACAAGATGCGCCATGTAGTATTGTGCGGTTTCCAGTGTGAGAAATGCTGGCGGCAGTTGCGGATTTTTGAATCCAGCAGCTTCTGCGGCGATAGGCCAGAACAAGTCACACATGCGCTTGGCGAGACCACCAATGGTGGCAGAGGTTACTTCACCGCCTGCGCTTCTTTTTGGGCTGTATAGCAGTTCAAGGTAAGGTTCTTGTAGAGTCCGTTGTGGGGTGAGCATGAGGATGGAATCTGCGGGAACACCTTGAGCAAGCAGGTAACGCATCCGCTCCACACCCGTAGCGGTTTTCCCCGTCCCTGCTTTGCCTTGGACGAAGAGTTTTACATCTAGGGGAGATTCAATCACTTGTTGTTGAAGCAGGCTAAGGCTGGGAGTGAACGGGTCCATAAGGCTAGGGTACAGGAGTGCGGGGGATTTGTCAACTATGTTGGCGGTGCTGGATTCTGTCAGTCACTTGTAAACGCTGTTGATGAGTCTGACTGCTATACTGTAAAAATATCATTAACTGGAGTTCTTCGATGAATAAACGTATTTCCTATCACTTATTATTTTTGATTGCACTATTTGCAGTAATCTTATCTGCTTTTGCGCCAATGAAAGTGGCGACGCAAAAACCCGAGAAACAATTGGCGGCGGCTCAAACAACCGCAGATGTGTATCAGGTGGATGTCATTCTCCTCAATTTGTTTAATATCGACTTGAATGCGGGCACGTACTCTATGGACTTTTACCTCATGCTTACTTGCAAAAATGCTCCATGTAAGCTCGAGCCGCATTGGGATATTCTAAACAGTACTTCTGGTTTGGATATTGAAGACCAGGGCCTTGATAGACCCTTTGAATATTATGAGTATCGTGTCAAAGCCAATATGATCGGAAGAGTGGATTATACGTACTACCCATTTGACTATTTATATGTTGATATTTTTATTGAAGACAAAGAATATGAATCGAATAAGTTGACTTATGAATATTCAAGCGTCTCAGTAGATAAGCAACTGTTCAACCCTGCAGGCTGGCTCCATAGAGGCGTGTACGATTCTGGTGAGACCATTGCATCTCAATACGGCGACCCCAATACATCTTATGGACGTTTGAATATTTGGCTATTACTTGAAAGAGATTGGTTTGGCGCTTTCATGAAGACCGTTTTTGCCGCGATCGTGATCGTAATGATCGGTATGTTGTCTTACTTGATGAAAGCCGATGCCACTTCTGAGCGCCTTGCGCTGGTCTCATCCACATTAGTGGCAATCGTTCTGTATCATATTTCGTTGGTGTCAGGCGTGCCTGCTACTGGCTACCTGACCTTTATTGATAAGTTTATGATTTGGACATATTTGACCGTGTTCTTATCCTTGGTTGTTTCTGTTTCGATGATGGTTCTCGTGAATGCTGGCAAGCAGGAAGTTGCTGCACGTCTCCATGCATGGTCCCGTTGGCTAATCCCTGCATTGTGGATAGCAAGTATGGCGTTTGTGTTTATCACGAGTTTGATCGTTCCATATCATAGAATGCTCGCTTCCATGTAATTCATGTAAACAAAAATCCCGCACAATATTGTGCGGGATTTTTGTTTAATAGCCTTATGCCAGGTGTTTACTAAAGAATTTCTTCGCTCGTTCCCAGGCATCTTTTGATGCTTCAGGAATGTAAACACTTGGGTCGCTGTCACGGAAGAAGGCGTGGCCTGAGTTTGGATACATGATGACTTCATGCTCCACGCCGACATCATCAAGGAGTTTGTCAAATTCTTCCACTGTTCCTGCAGGGATGGATACATCTGCATCGCCGAAGAATCCCAGCACAGGCGCTTTGAGTTTGGTGCGCAGTTGGTCGAAAATCGTTTGCATCCCGCCGCCATAGAACGTACAGACCGCATCCAGTGCGCGAGTAGTGCTTAGTGAAAGGGACATACGTCCACCGAAGCAAAAGCCAACACTGCCGACCTTGCCGTTACAGTCTGAACGGGATTTGAGCGCATCAAAGACAGTTGTTAGTTCTACAGAGGCTGTAGGGCCATATTTTTGCACCAGTTTCATGGCAGTATCGCCATCTCCGAGTTTTGCCAGATCACCGTGATAGAGGTCAGGTGCAAAAGCAAGATAGCCTTCTTTGGCGAATCGATCTGCTATCGATTTGGTCTGGGCATCCAAGCCCCACCATTCCTGTATCACGATCATTGCAGGGAAGGGACCAGCCCCTGCGGGTTTTGCAAGATAGCCATTTACTGTACCGAGTTGAATTAATTCGCTCATTGTTTATCCTTGTGGGGTCACTACTGGTTCTGGAGTGGCTTCGCCATTGGCTGTATCTGTAGCGGTTGCATCTTCGGAGTACGTGCCGCCAAACCCAACACTGCATATCGCGGTATTGTCCTGCATCAAACAACCAGTCAAGTATCCACTTGTCAATGTATCCATGACTGTGATCAAATCTTCAGGGCTATTTGCAAGCAGCGCCAGTTTATTCCCTTTATTTGTGGCATCAAACAACAACACGCTGTTGCCATAGACTCCAATGTCGCCAAACCCAGGTACATTGATGAATTCACTACCTTCTTCGATCGTGAGATCAAATTTATTCATCAAAGGAGTCAGTTCATCGGTTGGGACAAACGTGCCAAAAATGACAGCGTCGCCATCTTTTGGCATCTCGTCCACAAATTCAATTTTGATATTTATGGTTTGCAAGGCTGCTTGGAATCTTCCCAGTGCAGCGACCATCTCTGCCGTTTTGGTCAGGTCAGTCGAAAGATAGACCCGCACCGTGTTTCCGCTGTAAATAAACGGGAAGTTGTTGAGCGTCACCTTTTGCGTGCTGGAAAGAGCAAAGTCTGCCAGATTGCCGATCAATGCAGCATTGTCTGTGTAATTGCTGTAAGGGGATGACATGAATGTAAAATCGCCGAACGCGAGGACATTCCCATCCGCGCTCAGGGCTGCACCGCCTTGGGCAGGATTATTCGCATCATTCGCCGACGAGAAAGTTGATTCTGCTCCTCGAAGCAGGATCAACCCCGAGGGCGATTCGACCGAGTGCGTCCCATATAGAGCAACTTCTTTGAGTCCGAAGGTCAATTCACTTTTGGCAAATTCATCAAAATAGACATTGCGGAAGTTGCCTTCGTTTTTCTCAAGGTTGTAGAGATAATCGTTGTTGATGGAAATGCCAAATGGTGTCAACAGCGGGTTGACCGCGTTCACATCTCCATATGTTATCGGGTTACCACTGACATAGTCATAATAAAGTGAATACCGCGTGGCGTCTGTAAAGACCAGGATTTTCCCGCCGCGGTCTGCAAAGTTTTTGAGGATGCGTATCTCATCGGCTGTGAAAACCACAGATGGAGATATGGTGACAAATGCATGTGCATATTTCAGCTTGTATTCCAAAAGAGTGGCGTCGTTGAGTAAATCTATTTGTCCGCCGCGCTGCTTTATGGCATCAGTCAATGATTCGATTTCTGTCATCATGAATTGATTGCCGTGAATGGCATCGATCAACACCATGCCATCGTATTGATGTATGTCATTTGCGTTCAAGTCTGAAGGGTTGTACGGAGCCTCAGGCGCGCTGAACGATTTGTAATCCGGCGTGGCAATTTCAGGCCTTTGAGCAATCCCGCGGTAGAACCAAAGTCCACGCAGGAGAACGGGGAGAATAAGGGCAGCTAACGCGATGAAGATAAAATTCTTTTTCATGTCAGCCTCCGCTATTTAACTGGCAATGGGGGAATGTAGAGCAGGTAGGTGCCTGCCTCGTTTGGATACGGCATGATCATGCCATCCGGACTCTGGAAGAAGAAGGGATATGCAGATGCGGTAGCAAGCCCTGAAAGTTCATAAAGGTCTTTGGCTGCGAAATTTGAAACCTTCGCAAGAGATGCGGCTTTGTTGATGGCGTCTGTCTCGGTTCCAATTTCATCTGCAATACCAAGGCGGACAGCATCTGTACCAGCCCATATTTGCCCAGTGAAGATAACTTCAGGTCCCGCATTGAGTCGGCCAGCACGCCCAAGTTTCACTGCCTCAAAGAAGCCCTGCTTCACCATTTCTATCTGGCGCATGTCCGAATCGCGCGGCGCTCCCCAAAGCTTGTAAGGGCCTGTTGAAATAATGTCTTCAAAAATAAAAGGAGCGGGTGGCAGGTAACCAATTACGCCGATATTTCCCACAAGCGAGGTTGGCTTGGTGTAGATGTAATCTGTATTAACGGAGAGATAATATGCCCCGCTGGCTGCCATTCCATTAACCGCCGTAACTACAGGTTTCTTTGCCCGCAGTTTTGTCAATTCCATGTAAACGGCTTCAGTGTCCACTACGGTTCCGCCGGGGCTGTCAAAGGCCAGCACCACTGCACGGACTTCAGGATGAGCCATAGCATAGTGGATCTGTGTGATCATATCCTGCCCTGTATAGGAATAGATCGCATCATTAAGATGGATAACTCCAATAACAGGTTGTGGTACAGATGCGGCGATCAAAATACCGACGATCAGCGGAAGAACTACCCATAATAATCCATTACGAATTTTTTCCCATTTAAGTTCAGTTGCGCTCATACCTGCTCCTTTGGGTATAGTCTATTCATTTGAGCATATACGAGAAAAGAAGGTTTGTCAACAAGGTTGTTGTTGAAAAAGAATTAAAGTATAGTTAGGAAAACACAAGCAATTCCATTTCATTTTTTCTCAGGAGATCCCAATGCCCACCCCTATGAAAACCACCGCAAAAGCAGGTGCCGCTGTTTCAACTGGCTCCGCATCATACGTCAAATTTTCAGACAAGTTGACAGGCTCGATCAATGACATCGTCAAGATCATCGAACAGCATAAAGAAATGATCGACTCGATCCAGGAAATTGCGCTAGAACTCACTTCCTCCATTGGTTCGCTGCACACACTCACAGTCAAATATGCGCGTATCGCCAATGGCATCTTAGATGTTTTACTTCCCATACTCAAAAACCTGCCCCTAATTCCCAAGAATGTTATGGATATGCTGGTCAACCTTGAGAGCATCACCCAGAAGATCATCGATAATGAAGTTTCTACCTCGAAGACCATTACCGATGTCCGCTCTGGTTTACAGACTGGTGATGCGAATAAATTGAAGGCACACGCAGGCCAACTTCAAGAAGTGACCAAGGCCATCACAGCCATTATCCCCAAACAGGGCTAATCGCTTCTTTCCTGACCTTGAACCTGCTCTACCTCTTTGAGTATCACTACACTAGGGTATTTTTCTGCCCCAAAATCGTTGACAGGTGCGCCCACCCGCATGTATAATACCGTCCGCTTCAGCCCCGGCTGTAAAAACCGGGGCGGTTGCCTGTAAATAACCCAGCTTCCCCACAGTTTGGCGTAGAGTGTAAGTTCTCCGCAAAACGCGCGGCGAAGTGATGACTGGAGAATCATAAAAGATGAGAACTGCAATTGTTGAAAGTGGCGGCAAACAGTACCGCGCCGTCGAAGGCTCCACCATTGATGTGGACCGCCTCGCTTACGAAGTAGGCAAATCGTTTGACTTTGACCGTGTCCTTTTGATCGTTGACGAAGATGTTGTCATGGTCGGGACCCCAACCGTCGGTGAAATGAAAGTCTCCGCCACCGTTGTGGAACATGTCAAGGGCCCCAAGGTTGTTTCCTTTAAGTATCGCCCCAAAAAGCGCATCCGTGTTAAGGGTGGGCATCGTCATCAATATACTCGTTTGATGATTGATTTCATTGGCAAGGCCGGAGAAGAACGCAAGGTCGCCAAGAAACAGGCTGCACCTAAAGTAGAAGCAGCTGAAGCAAAGGAAGAAGCTAAGGTCGAGAAGAAGGCCAAGGCGCCGAAAGAAGCGGCAGCAAAGAAACCAGCAGCCAAGAAGACTGAAAAGAAGTAGAGGTAAATCATGGCACATAAAACAGGTGGCGGGTCAACCCGCAACGGTAGAGACAGCAATTCCCAGCGTCTGGGTGTAAAGCGCTATGCAGGGCAGTTTGTCCTTTCGGGCAATATCCTTGTTCGCCAGCGCGGCACCAAGATCAAGCCGGGCATCAATGTTTTAGTTGGTAAGGACGATACCTTGTTTGCGATTGCAGATGGAATCGTGATGTTTGATGTCGTTCACGGACGCAAGCGCGTCAATATCATCCCGGCTGAGGCGGAATAATGAAAGCAGATATCCATCCTACAGTATATGATGCGCAGGTTACTTGTGCTTCCTGCGGCAAGACTTGGATCACCACATCCACCAAGAAGGAATTACGCGTTGACGTATGCTCCAATTGTCACCCGTTCTTCACTGGTGAATCTGCCAGAATCCTTGATGTTGAAGGTCAGGTTGATCGCTTCTACAAGAAGCTTTCTGCTCGTCAGACCTATGTGGAACAGCAGAAGGTCAAAGAAGAATCTTTGAACTCTCCTGATCGCTCCATTGATGATTTAGAGCTTGCTCCTCGTGCAGCTGAATCACTCAAGAAGGCTGGTGTTTTGACCATTGGTCAGGTGCTTGCCAAACTTGCAGAAGGCGATGCCTCTCTGTTGGCGATTGCTGGCTACGGTCAGTCCGCTCTTACCTCAACCAAAAAGAAACTTCGCGCTATGGGCTTTGAACTTCCCGAAGCACCCAAACCAGTCAAGGCTGAAAAACCCGCTGAGACCGAAGCCGAAGCTGGCGAATAATCTTTTTCGCTCACCTTTTCCAGGCTTAGCCCACCAGACTTTGTCAGGGATAAGTTTCTCAGGTAAACTAGACAGGCAGATGCTAAAGCGTCTGCCTGTTTTTATACTCACCTCCACCGTCTTGTGTATACGGAAGCAGCGAGGGCATCAGGAGAATTGATAATGAAGCATACGCACGGTTCCATTGAAGTTGTCTGCGGTTCCATGTTCAGCGGTAAAACGGATGAATTAATTCGCAGGCTCATCAGAGCAACCATCGCAAAGCAAAAAGTACAGGTTTTCAAACCTGCCATTGATGTGCGCTACGCTGTTGAAAAAGTGGCTTCCCACATGGGCTCCACTTTTGACGCGATCCCCGTTGAAAAAGCTGCCGACATTCGCTCGAAGCTTGAAAAAGAGACAACCGTCGTTGGGATTGATGAAGCCCAATTCTTTGATGCTGAAGTTGTTACTGTTGCCCAGGAGTTAGCCGCGCGCGGCGTACGTGTGATCGTTGCGGGGCTGGATACAGATTTTCGTGGTGAGCCATTCGGTTCAATGCCAGCATTGATGTCTGAAGCCGAAGATGTGTTGAAGCTCCACGCAATTTGCATGGTTTGCGGCGATAATGCCTCACGCACCCAGCGTTTGGTCAATGGCAAACCTGCTCGTTATGATGAACCCGTTGTGATCGTTGGCGCATCAGAGTTGTATGAAGCCCGTTGCCGCCTGCATCACGAGGTCCCACGATAGCTAGCTCTTGAACGGTTCAATCTTTTCATTGAATATTTACTTCTACAAGATTGAACTGAAAAATTAAAGGAATAACAATATGCAAGATTACAAAGACGTACTTTCCGAGATATTAATAGATGCAGAAACCTTACAGGCACGCGTAAAAGAACTTGGCATTCAAATTAGCGCCGATTATGCCTCTGAAGACCTATTACTCATTTGCATTCTGCGCGGCGGTGTTCCATTTATGGTTGACCTTAGCAGATACATCACTGCACCGCACATGATGGATTTCATGGCTGTATCTTCTTATGGAGCAGGGAGGCGCGAGTCTGTTGGTTCTGCCCGCGTTACCCTCGACCTCCAAACGGATATTCGTGGTAGAAACGTAGTGCTTGTTGAAGACATTGTAGATAGCGGACATACTATTTCAGCTGTTCTGCAAATGCTTGAAACTCGCCAACCAAAGACTCTCAAAGTATGCGCTCTGCTTGATAAGCCCGAACGCCGCGAAGCACATGTTCCCATCCATTATCTTGGCTTCACTATCCCAAACAAATTTGTTTTTGGTTACGGCCTAGACTTGGATGAATATTACCGAAACCTACCCTTCGTTGGAGTAGTTGACTTGGACAAATACAAACCGTCCTCCTGATGACCTGACTTTGGCTGGGGAAACATGAACGAAGAAACTGCCAATTCTGAAACTCAAAGATCGCCTTATGCAGGTCGCTGGGTTGCCCTCGTGCGTGGACGTGTAGTTGCGCAAGGTGGTACGCCTGAGCAAGTCCTGCGTGCCTCACTTTCAAGCCGTTACAAAGAAAAGCCAGAGATTATTTTTATGTCACTCCCTTTTTCATTGCCTCCATTAATTGACAGGATAAAAGATGCTTTGCCGCCCGAACAGGAAATTTACCTCGTTGGTGGTGCAGTGCGCGACTTTTTAACTTCTCGCCTCTCTCCTGACCTTGATTTTGCTCTGCCTTCTAACGGCATTTCCATTGCTCGAAAAGTTGCCAACACCCTCAAAGCAGACTTTTTACCTTTAGATGATGAACGTGATACAGGCCGTGTTGTATTTAGTAATGATGATGGCACCCGCACCTTTTTAGATTTTGCTACTTATCGCGGTGCAAACTTGGAGGAGGATTTGCGTGCCCGTGACTTCACTATTAATGCATTGGCATTGAACCTGCGTGATAACACCATCCTCGACCCATTGAATGGCGCAAACGACATTCGTACTAAAGTTGTTCGTGCTTGTTCGCCAACATCAATATCTGATGACCCCGTCCGCATTTTGCGTGCAGTGCGCCAGGCCGCCGCGTTTGGTTTTACGATTGATAAGACCACTCGCGAATGGATGAAACAATCTGCCGACCAGATAGAGCGTATTTCCCCAGAACGCCTGCGTGACGAAATTTTCAAAATATTGCAAGGACCCAAGGCAGATGCATCCATCCGTGCCCTCGACATGCTTGGCGTACTTCAACACTTAATGCCTGAACTGCTCAAAATGAAAGGAGTGGAACAATCCCTACCGCATATTCACGATGTGTGGACACACACGTTGACAGTTTTAGATTATCTGGACCATGTCATTTCTGGCCTGCGTGTTGGGTATGACGCTGACAAAACCAATGACATGTTCACAGGATTGCTTGGCCTGCGTTTAGGACGTTTCCGCGAGCAGATCGCGCAGCATTTTGCGCATTCCCTTAATGTGGATAGATCTCATCGAGCGCTTCTTTTCTTTGCTGCGTTGTATCATGATGTTTGCAAGCCTGACACAAAAACAATTGATGAAACGGGCCGCATCCGCTTTTTTGACCACGACATGCAAGGCGCAGAAGTTGCTGCCGAGCGCGCTCGTGCCTTCAACCTTAGTAACGACGAGGTGGAACGCATTCAAACTATTATCAAACACCACATGCGCATCCATTTTTTCGGCAGTCGTTTGTTGAATGAGAAACAAACTCCATCACGAAAAGCAATTTATCGTTTCTTCCGTGATACAGGCAAAGCAAGTATTGACCTTATCCTTCTTGGCCTTGCTGATTTGCGTGGCACCTCTGCCAACGAGCTTACACTTGAAACATGGACAGCCTATCTCGACATCGCGCGTATTCTGCTTGAAAATTATTGGGAGCGTCCCGAAGAAGTGGTCGCTCCACCACGCCTTTTGGATGGCCATGACTTGATGAAAGAATTGGGTCTCACTCCCAGTCCGATCATCGGTCAATTACTTGAAGCCATCCGTGAGAATCAGGCTGCTGGAAAAATTGAAAACCGCGAACAAGCTATATTGTTTGCTCGCGAAGAAATGGCGAAAGGATTTACTGGTGAAGCATGAATTATGTATTTTTTGATCTTGAATCTCAAAACCTGTTCGAAGATGTCGGTGGACACGGGAACATCGAAAAGTTAAAAGTTGCCTGTGGTGTTACCTATTCCACCGAGAAAAATGATTTCACTGTGTATTGGGAAAAAGATGTCCCTGCCTTGATCGCAGAACTAAAATCGGCGACGAAGGTTATTGGCTTCAACCTGCAAGGTTTTGATTATCTCGTGTTGAGACCTTATTCCCCCGAGACGCGCTTCGCTTCCATCCCGACCCTTGATATGCTCCTCGACCTGCAAAAGATCCTAGGCTTTCGCATTGGCCTTGACTCTATTGCCAACGCCACGCTTGGAGCGACCAAAACTGCAGATGGTATTCAATCCGTCGAGTGGTTCCGTAATGGCGAATTGGATAAGGTGGCTGAATACTGCAAAGCAGACGTTGATATTACCCGTCGTGTCTTTGAGTTTGGACGTGATAATGGACATATCTTTTATAAGTCCAAACTGGGTAGTAAATTGAAAGTGGAAGTGAAATGGAAATAGCAAACAAAGAGGCATGAAAATGGAAAACCAACCTGATAATAATATTGACTTATCGTATGAACGCAACGGAACAGGTACACCGCTGGTTTTGATCCACGGTTACCCGCTTGACCTTTCCATTTGGGATAATGTTGTGCCGCTGTTAGAGAATGATTTTGATGTAATCGTCCCCGACTTGCGTGGGTTTGGCGAATCTTCTACGGTGGACACGTCTTATTCCATGCTGGATTTTGCCAATGATATTGCTGGTCTCTTGGATTTTCTTGGTGTAGAAAAAGCTGCCTTTGCTGGACATTCAATGGGTGGGTATGTGGCACTTGCGTTTGCAAAAGAGTATCCAGAGCGTGTGAGCGGGTTGGCGTTGGTTTCTTCGCAAGCCGCCGCAGATGCTCCTGAGCGGAAGGCTGGACGTTATAAAACGGCGCGAGATGTTGCAGAAAAAGGGGTGGATGTTGTAGCTGAAGCCATGACTTCAAAACTTTCTGCAAATGAAAAGGTGCAAGAGTTTGTAAATCTTCTGATAAAGGCACAAAGCCAGCCAGGAATAATCGGCGCGCTAAAGGCAATGGCTGAACGTGAAGATTTCATGACTACTCTTCCTCAATTTACATTCCCGATTTTGCTGATTCACGGTGATGCCGATGCGCTCATTTCTATCGATCGGGCTAAAGAGATAAAATCAGTTGTGCCGTCAGCGCAGTTGATAAAGCTGAAGAAGGCAGGTCACATGCCGATGATGGAATTTCCGAAGGAAACATCCGAAGCGTTGAAAAAGTTGAAGTGAAATAAAAAATGTCCGCTACTATCAAAGTGGCGGACATTTCGTTTAAGCAGGATCAAGCTGAGGTTAGTATGGAAGCGGTTGGGTGTTGCTGGATATCGAGTCAGTTTTTTTTAACTTTGATCGATCTAGCGAGCCGGTCCGCCTTACCATTTTCCTGATATGGGCAACCAGCACACCGCTGGGTACAGGCTTGACGAGGAAATCATCTGCTCCAGCATCAAGCACACTTGCTACCATGCGCGGGTCGTTGATGGCAGAAAGAATGAGGATAGGGACGTTACTGAAAGAACGAATAGATTTTGCAACTTGCCAGCCATCCACTTCAGGCATCATCAGATCAAGAAGCACAACGTTCGGATTGTTTTCGCGGGCGAGCTTAATCCCTTCCGAGCCACTGTTGGTGGCGATTACATCAAAGCCATGCGTTTTTAGCAGCATGCTCATTAGCTCTGTGATTGCAGTGTCATCATCTATTACAAGAATTTTTGTGGCCATATTTATACCTGAAGCTATTATCATCTAATCCTCTTTATGTGTACTTTGCAATATGTTTACAGCTTGATATGCGGATTGACGTCTAATTATCTGGTGATATTTGTCATGTGAGGATTAGTGCCTTTTTTGGTAAAATATTTCACAATCAAACTTTAAAAAATCTTTCCTTATTAGGAGGCTGAAATGACTAAATGGGTTTATCTCTTTAACGAAGTAAAAGAGGCTGAAAAAGTTGCTGGTGGTTCATGGGATGCTGTAAAGGCTCTTGTGGGCGGCAAAGGTTCGGGTCTGTTGGATATGACGCGAGCAGGTGTGCCAGTACCGCCGTTTTTTACAGTGACGACCGAGGCGTGCAATGCGTATCAAAAGGCTGGTAAATTCCCCAAAGGCTTGTGGGAACAAGAATTAGCAGCGCTAAAGCAAGTTGAAAAGAAGACAGGCAAGAAATTTGGAGACCCAAAGAATCCTTTGTTGGTTTCCTGCCGGTCTGGCGCGAAATTCTCCATGCCTGGCATGATGGATACGGTCTTGAACCTCGGTTTGACAGATGTGACCGCGGCCGGTATGGTCAAGTTGACGGGCAATGCTCGCTTTGTGTATGACTCTTATCGCCGCTTGGTAGAAATGTTCGGCTCGGTAGTGTTGGGCATTCCTGACGAAGCTTTTGAGCAACCTCTTCATGAATACAAGAGTGAAAAGGGTTATAAGCTCGATACCGAAATGACTGCTGAAGATTGGACCAAAATGGTTGAGGCTTTCAAGGCTGTCATTCGAAAAGAGAAGGGCTTTGATTTCCCGCAAGATCCGTACAAGCAATTGGAATTGGCAACTGAAGCAGTTTTCAAATCCTGGAATGGCAAGCGCGCGATTGACTATCGCAATGCAACAGGCATTTCTCATGATTTGGGAACCGCAGTAAATATCCAGACCATGGCCTTTGGTAACATGGGCGATGACTCTGCTACAGGTGTGGCTTTCAGCCGCAACCCATCCACTGGTGATAAGAAGATGATGGGTGAGTTCCTGTTCAATGCGCAGGGTGAAGATGTAGTTGCTGGTATTCGTAACACCAGCCAGATCGAAACTCTGAAAGATCGTATGCCCAAAGCTTACGATGAATTTATGAAGATCGCTGCCCGCCTTGAAAAACACTACAAGGATATGCAGGATGTTGAGTTCACAATTGAGCGCGGTAAGTTATGGATGCTGCAAACTCGTAATGGCAAGCGCACCGCTCAGGCCACCGTCAAAATGGCTGTGGATATGGCGAATGAAGGCTTGATCACAAAAGACGAGGCTGTAGAACGTGTCACTCCCGAAAACGTGGATACACTTCTCCACCCGCAGTTCGATAGTGCAGCCAAGAAGGAAGCAGAGCGCACTGGCAAATTGATTGCCAAGGGCGTGAACGCTTCTCCCGGTGCGGCCGTTGGTCAGGTTTATTTCGATGCTGATATGGCTGAGAAAATGGCTAAAGAAGGCAAACAGGATACCATCATGGTACGCCCGTTCACCAAGCCTGATGATGTGCATGGCATGATCGCTTCCAAGGGCGTGTTGACCAGTGAAGGTGGCGCTACATCCCATGCGGCAGTTGTGGCTCGCCAGTTCGGTATCCCATGCGTAGTTGGCGCTTCTGCCATCAAGATCGATCTCGACAAGCGCATCATGAATGTTGGCGATATCGTCGTGAAAGAAGGCGAGTGGATTTCTGTTGACGGTACAACTGGTTTGATCTATGTTGGAAAAATCCCTGTATCCATCCCATCGATTGAAGATCAAGTTGAATTGATGACTCTGCTCAAGTGGGCAGATGAGATTTGCGCTCGCAAAGATATTCGTTCTGCGCCTCAAGGCTGGCCGACACGTGGTCTGCAAGTGTGGGCCAATGCGGACTACCCGAAAGATGCCCGCCGCGCCCGCTCCTACGGTGCCGTTGGTATCGGTCTCTGCCGTACTGAGCACATGTTCTTTGAACCAGAACGTCTACCTATCGTTCAGGAAATGATCCTTGCTACTACTTCCGAAGGACGCACTGCTGCTTTGAACAAGTTGCTGCCCAGCCAGCGCCAGGACTTTGATGGTCTCTTTGAAGCGATGGATGGTTACCCCGTTATCATCCGCTTGATCGACCCGCCATTGCATGAGTTCATGCCCGATGAAGAAAAACTTCTCGAAGAAGTTGTAACCATGCGCGTGAAGGGCGAATCCGATGGCTTGAAGGCTAAGGAAGATTTGCTTGAGTCAGTCAAGGGAATGCACGAATCCAACCCCATGATGGGTCTGCGCGGCGTTCGTTTGAGCATCGTCATGCCTGAGATCGTGGAAATGCAAGTTCGCGCCATCTTTGAAGCAGCTGCTGACTGCACTCTGCGCGGAATTGTTGTGAAGCCTGAGGTCATGATCCGCTCGCGTACCGTTAAAGGAATTGACTGGATCCAACCACGCCTCGTCCGCATCGCTGCGGCAGTCATGGCTGAAAAAGAAGATCAAATTCGAGTACAAGTTCGGTTCAATGATCGAAATTCCGCGCGCTGCAGTGACCGCGGGTGATGTGGCTCGTGATGCTGAATTCTTCTCATTCGGGTACCAACGATCTTACCCAGATGACTTACGGCTATTCTCGTGATGACGCCGAACGTAACTTCCTCATCACTTATCAGGAACAAGGCATTCTTTTGAAGAACCCCTTCCAGACCATTGACCGCCACGGCGTAGGTACTCTTATGCAGTGGGCGATCTCTGAAGGCCGCAAGACCCGTCCGAACCCGAAGTGGGTATCTGCGGTGAGCACGGCGGTGACCCCGACTCCATCGAGTGGTGCACACATGATCGGTAACAACTATGTTTCTTGCTCTCCCTTCCGCGTACCGATCGCGCGCTTGGCCGCTGCTCATGCAGCTTTGAAGCACCGTCTGCCAAAGTTGCAGCAAAGAAACTGCTGCGAAAAAGGTAGTTGCCAAGAAAGTTGTCGCTAAGAAGGCAGATTTGCTAAGAAAAGCCGTCAAGAAAGTTGCCAAGAAAAAGTAAATTATAGAAACTGTATGAGGTTGATTCTTTCCGAAAATCTTCTACGTTTGGATGTATAAAAATAGTTGAGGCCATGAGGCCTCAACTATTTTTTTAATAGCCCATTGGTAGTATTGCCTTTGAAAGGATGTGTGCCCATAATCAAAATAAAGGAGATGAGCTATGAATAAAAAGTCACGTTTGTTTTTTACCCTTGTCATATTGATCTTACTGGTACAAGCATGCAATATGCCAGGGAACAACCAACCGCCAACTGAAACGTCTCAGCCCTCTACAGAATTACCGACCTTGGAAGTACAACCAACTGAACCGCCAGCGGTTGTACAGCATCAGGCTTTTCCTGTTTTAGCACCAGATTCAAAATTGTTATATGACGTTGATTCTTCCAGCACTGGACCAGAGAAGAGAGCACCTTATGGAGATTCGTATGATATCAACCGACTTGAACGTCCATTCTTGCAAGATATGACATATGTCTCTGATCTTGATATTCGTTCCTTTAGTTTGAGCCAAGATGCCGATTGGTATTACCTTTCCATAGGATTAGTAGGCACTGATCCTAATAACCCAATGGGCATCAACTACGGCGTAGAACTTGATATGAACATGGATGGCTTTGGCGATTTTGTGATTCGCTGTCCCACCATATATTAACGATTGGACGGCCGACAATGTTCGCATCTATGCTGATCAGAACCTTAATTCTGCTGGCCTTTCCTCCCGGAAGGTCGGATGCGCCTTTTCAATCAGATGGATATGAAGCTTTGATCTTTGATGGTATAGATGGGGTGGGAGATGACCCGGATGTAGCATGGGTACGAATTAACGCAGGCACGTATGCAACAGTCCAATTTGCCTTCAAAAAATCCTGGGCAGGTGACGCATTTATGTACGGTGCTTTCTCTGGATGGGATTGAAAGATGTAACCAAGTTGGATTACGTAGATCGTTTTACAGAACAGGAAGCAGGATCTCCTGTAAAAGATAAAAGATTTTATCCATTACAAGCTCTCTTTGCGGTGGATAATACCTGTCAGGAGGTTATTGGTTTTACGCCAACAGGCTATGAGCCAAAGCTTGTCCACGGGTTGTGCCAGCTACACATCAGCCAGGGGAACGTCTTCAGCCAACGCCTGGGCAAACAGGATGCCCAGACCCAGGTGGTTGTACTTATGGCTGGGTGGGTGAGCCGTATTGTATGTGCGTGATCGGATGATATTAGTGTTATTTTTAAAAACTGCATGAGAAGACTTGATTTCCCAATAGTCTTCCACGCGTTTTGTAAGCTGTAAACATCCGGTTCCCAACGCCTCGGATGTTTTGATTTCAAGCAATCCATTTTTGACAAGCTCTTCAATCTCTTTTGGATATATGTCTAAAAGCGCTTCCGATCTTAATCTGAAATCTGGATTCAGCAACCCCAGCATTCGTTAGCCTAAGATTATTCAGCATGTACTCAGATATATTCATCTTGTAATGTTTGTTTATGTTGGTTGACGGTGGCAGGGGAGAGGGGAAATTCAGCTTTAGCGATTGGCTATTAGCGTTCAGTCGTTCAATGTAAGTTTTGATTCTTTAATGCATTTGAGTAGCGGTAGCCGTTGGCGTATCCGTCCTGCGCCGAAGGCGGCGAGGTAGGGAAGGGAGTGCCAGTATTGAAGGTTATGACGGCAAACAAAGGATGAATTTGATTCTGCATTGCCCTTTTTCGCCCAATTTGATATTTCATAATGCACATACCCATTTGCCTCCAAAAACTCTTTCGGCGTATTCGTACATGTCAGCAGCGAGATCGGGGTCGGGGGAGGGGGAAGCAGTCCTTTGGATGACCAGCGTCCAAAGGGAGTGCCGTGTTCGGAGAGTCAGCGCATAGGCAGAGATGTGCTCGGGGTGCAGGTCAACGATGCGCTGTAGAGTGGTTTGCCATGAGGCTAGAGTCTGCTCGGGAGTCCGTAGATGAGGTCGAGGTTGAGATTGTCGAAGCCTGCTTTTCGAGCGGTGGACACGGCTTCGATAACGGTGAAGAAATCGTGGATGCGTTCGAGCATGCGAAGTTCTTCGGTGTTGGCAGACTGCACGCCGAAGCTGATGCGGTTGATGCCAGACTCACGAATTGCAGTTAATTTTTTCGGGAGAAGTCGTGCCGGGGTTGGCTTCGATGCTGATTTCCGCGTCAGCGGTCAATGGAAGGCGGAGCGCAATGCCTTTAGTATGGAATCGAATTGTAGCGTGGAAAGAAGCGAGGAGTCCCGCCTCCGAAGAAGACAGTGTGGATGTTCGTCCGCTCGGCGCGCTGTCCTACATAATTGATTTCGTTGATGAGTGCATTGACATACGCGGGAATCGAATCTTTCCTGACCCGCGTATGTGTTGAAGTCGCAGTAGGCGCAGCGGTGTTTGCAGAAAGGGATGTGGATGTAGATCGAGGTGTTGGGGTCGCGGTCGTTCTTCTTTGGTAGTCCGATAAAAAAGTGCAATTGGGCCAGCGAGCAGGAGCCACATGGCGGGGCCGATGCCGAAGGCTTGCGCGGTGAGGCCGATGCCGAAGGGGATGAGTTTACAAATAAACCTGAAACGTTGTCGAGTTAATGCCGCGCCGCTTTGACCGTGCAGGAGTTGGCGAGATTGGCTTTGAGGATGGCGTACCAGCCTGAGTTGAAGAAGCCCATGAATGCGATGATGACAAGTTTAAACCGTTGTGATGAAAGCAGAAATAGTGGAAAGAGAATAAGTTCGATGATCACGCTGATGCGAAGATAGTCAAGGCCTTCATGCGTTCGACGAGTGGGATGAGTAGAAAGTCGCCGAGCAGACCGACACCCGTCCACACGGCGACGGAGAGGGCGGCTTGTGCGGGTGTGAAACCAGCCACGTCCACGAAGTAGAGCGGGAGGAAGCCATAAAGTACATCCAGCATGAGGTCGGAGAATTCAAGCAGGATCAGCCAGCGGACAATGCTCCAGTTTTTTGAGAGCGGCGAAGGTGGATTTGAATTGGATTGAGGATGTCTTTGAACGTTGGGATGGTCTCGTCTGATTCAGCCTTTTCATTTGGGATGCGCTTCCATGCATAGGCGAGGATGAGCGTGGAAAAGCAGTGCCAGCGCAAGGAACATGCCGCGCCAACCAAAGCCGATGTGGGCTGCGCCGCTGAGAAGGACAGGGCCGATGAAAACGCCAAGCGAGCCTGCGAAGGTCCAGCGTGCCATGTTGTGTTCGCGGCGCTCAGGGCAAGGTCCATGAGCGAGGCTTGGGAAACACTGACGAATGCGCCTGAGGATGGGTGGAATAAGATATACGACGCGAGAAGAAAGAGGAATGAATAACTGATGCCTGTGAGGGCAAGTGAGATGGTGAAAAAGATACCTCCTGCGAGGATGACGGCGCGACGCTTCCATGTGTCTGCGATGGCGAAGAGGAAGGGTTCGATGAAGTTGGCGAGAAAGCCAGGCAGGGAAAGCGCCAGGCCGATCTGCACATAATTGAGATGCAGATCATTGCGGATAAGCGGCCAGGCAGCTTCGCTGATTCCGTAAATGAGTTCGTCGAGGAATTCGATAAGGAGATAAACGAAATGCATAGAGCTAGCCTAACCTCATCCGTGCGACGATTACTGCGGGGAGTTCGCTGAATTTTCCGCCCCAACTCAATGGAAAGAATTGCGGAACTTCGGGCGGGAAGGCGCGTTCTTCAAAGCCATCGAGAACAAAGCCATTCTTGAAGCCGAGGTTGAGATAATACTGAAGCGGGCGTTCAAAATAGACCTGCGGCTTGGGCTGGTTTCGTAGAGCGAGTCCACGCTGATGGAAGGAGGTCATGTAACGGGAGACTTTTATTGAATATACAGTCTTGATTTCGCCGCTATCGTCCATTTCTTCAGCTACATGTACAGCAGATGAATTGTTGAATGATGGGTGCATAATGCTGAATACAAATGTGCCGTTGGGCTTGAGCAACTTTGGTAAAACTTGAAAAAGAGTTTCGATATCTGCCATGTCAAAGAGCGCCATGTTGGAGAGTGCGGAATCATAATTGCCTTCGCCGAGGGAGAGGAGTTGAGCTTTGTTTGTGGCATCTATGACGTGAAAATTGATACGAGAAGTGTGATCTTTTACACGGACTTTTGCTTTTTCGATGAGATTAGAGGAGAAGTCAAAGGCGGTCACTTGCGCGCCGAGTTCGGCGAGGCGGCGGGTGGTCAGGCCGTTGCCACAGGCAATGTCCAGGATGTGTGAATCAGGCTGGAGATTAAGAAGAGAGGCGAGAGCAGGCCAGCACAAAATGTTGAAGAAGTCGTTTCCTTCATCGCCCATGCGGGCATCCCAGACATCAGCGTTCATTTCCCAAGCGTTGCGGGTTTCTTTGTTGAGATCATCCAGATTTTCGGTCATCACATTTCCTTTTGATTTGGTTGCTCAATTTACCATATTTTAGGTGATTTCATTATCATTTTGGAACAGTGTTTAAATCATTTATCAAAAAGCAAAATGAATAATGATTATGACCCGTAGTTGATATGTAATGATGATTTTGATTTCAATACGGTGTTGTAGTACAGAATATTCATTGGCTAAAAAGATTGACGCTGTGCTGTGGCATAGTATAAATATGGACACATAGAGTCTGTTTGGGAACCGTTTCAGACGTTACACAGGGAAAACATCCTGCGGATCGTGTTGGAATGAAAAGAAGATGTTTCCGAACGGGTTCTTTCATTTTTTAACCCTTGGAGGTGTGAGTGAACGCGACTTTGAAATTAGGAGAGCATTTTATTTTTGATCTCTCCGACTGCAACCATGAGATTCTCATGGATAGCGAGCGAGCTTATTCGCTGTTTGCGCAGGCTGTGCATGAAAGCGGCCTGACGGTTGTGGATGAGGGCTTTTACAAGTTCAGCCCACATGGCTTTACCTGTTTTTTGCTTCTCGCAGAGTCGCATGCAAGTTTGCATGCATGGCCTGAACATAATTACTGCGCAATTGACCTCTTTACATGTGCAATCGGTAAGGATATGATGCCCCTGCTGATGAAGATCAAGCAGGCGTTTGGTGCGGATGATTTTTCGATGCGCAAGCTCGACCGGGAAGCATCCGTAGAAACCAAATTGCCAATTGCCATTTAGAGAGGAATTGTTTATGTCTGAAACGATCAAAACACCCCTATACTGGATCGCCGATTACCTTACCCCTGATGATGTCTTGCATCACGCGATACATAAAGTAATTTTGCACAAGCACACTCTATTTCAAGAGATGTGGATCGTGGATTGCGGCACGTACGGTAAAGGACTAGTCCTTGATGGGATTTGGCAGTCATCCACTGGAGATGATTTCTTGTATCACGAATCACTAGTGCAGCCTGCTTGTGTCAACCAGGGCAACCCAAAACGCGGGTTGGTTCTTGGTGGCGGCGAAGGCGCAACCATCCGTGAATTGCTGAAATGGAACGCCATGGAGCGCGTGGTCATGGTGGATCTGGATGGTGAAGTGGTTGAGGCTTGTAAGGAACATTTCCCTGAGATGCATCAGGGTGCGTTCGATGACCCTCGTGTAGAGTTGGTGATCCAAGATGCGGTTGCTTATCTTGATTCATCTCCGTCAGAGTGGGATGTGATCATCTCTGACTTGACTGACCCAATTGAGTCAGGCCCGTCTTTCAAGCTATTCACCAAGGAATATTTTGCCAAGGCGCAAAAAGCACTTCGCCCAGGCGGATACTTCTTATTGCAGGCAGGTCCTGTCTCTCCGCCCTCGATGGATATGCATGTTCGCTTGGTTTCCACTCTCAAAGCGGTCTTCAAGTATGTGCATTCATATCACATCCATGTGCCTATGCTGGGGCATCCGTGGGGCTTTATCCTTGCGAGCGATTCGCCCATCAACATTCGCCCCGAGCCTGCCGAGGTGGACAAACTGCTGGCTGAAAAGACCAATGGAAAATTTAAAATGTTTGATGGCACTACTCTGTTGGGGTTGATGCAATCGCCCAAACATATCCGTGATGCGATCGCAAAAGAAACCACCGTTTATACGCTGGAGCATCCGCCCGTATTCAGCACGCAGGAACTTCCTAAATGAGCATCTGGTTTACGGAAGAACTGCATCCTTATTATCGCAAGGGTATTCGCATTAAAAAAATATTGGCCGATGAACAAACTCAGTTTCAGCATGTTCAAGTTGTTGAAACTGAGTTTTTCGGCAAGACCATGATCCTTGATGGAATCATTCAACTGACTGAGCGCGATAACATGGGTTATCACGAGATGATCGTGCATGTCCCTATGTTGGCAGTTGAACAGCCCAAACGTGTGCTCATCATCGGCGGCGGTGACGGAGGTTCATTGCAACAAGTGCTGCGATATCCTTCAGTGGAAGAAGCCATCGTCTGTGAATTGGATCAGCGCGTGGTGGAACTCTCCCGCGAACATTTCGCCTCTTTTGGCGACCCGTGGGCTGATCCTCGTGCCAAGCTGCTTGTACGGGACGCATTTGGCTATCTTGAGGAGAACCCTGCCCAGTTCGATGTCATCATCTCTGATACGACCGACCCAATTGGCATGGCAGAGCGTCTATTCTCAGATGAGTTCTATAAGCTCATAGTGCGTGCGTTGACTCCCAATGGGGCAGCGGCTACACAGTGTGAGCAGCCCTTCTTTGACACTGAGTTGATCAAACAGATCTACCAATCTGCAAAAATGCTCACGAAGAATCCAGCATACTATTATGCCAATATCCCAACCTATCCTGGTGGTGGAATTGGATTCATGTATGTTTCGAATACTTCATGGGAGAAGGGTTTGCAGACGCCGTTCCCGCCTGGGGTTAATAACTACATCAATTCAGATGTTCATAAGGCGGCGTTTGCCTTGCCTGAATTTTTTAGAAGAGAATTGTACGGCTAACAGAAAAGTCCCTGAGTATCCAAACTTGGGGACTTTTTATTTGTCATGGTACGAAAATTGAAAACGTCTGTATCCGTGCTATATTAATATAGTAGTGATTAAATTTAGAATGTAGTATGCAGGCTTTTTAAGATGAAAAATAACCTTCAGATATCCCATTGGACATATCGCTTGTCCTTATTGGCTGTGGTTGCGGCGGTCATTTCGTCCGCTTTTGCGCCAGAAAGCCAAGTTAGCGCGAATTCAAGTAACGCTTCTGTTGTATCTTCTTTTAGCCAGTTGAGCCTATATCCCAATATTGAAACGGCAGGCGTTGTCGTCAGCGGTGTGGATTTGCCTAAGATGGCACAACTCATGTATCGCCAAAGCGGCGAAGTCAACTGGCGTACAGGTCACGCCCTAATGCGGATAGACGATGGCCGTTTGGTTGGTAGTCTCTTTGGGCTTTCTCCTTCTACAACGTATGAAGTCAAAGTGATTGACGGGGCAAATGAAGTGACAGGTTCACTTGTCACTCAGGCCGATGAATTTCAATTTATACCATCCACTGTGTTGCGTGTGGATGATGATGCACAGCCTGGTGGGGATGGTTCGGCCCTTTTGCCGTTTAAGACGATTCAGGAGGCTGTGAACCGTGCTACGCCAGGCACACAGGTCTTGGTTGCTGATGGTGTATATCGCGAAGCGGTCACTTTCCCAGCTTCGGGCGCTGCTGGGGCGTGGATTCAGGTAAAGGCGGAGGGGAGCGGCGCAGTTCTTGATGGGTCAATGTCTCTTCCGAAAGAAGTTTGGGAACCGTATGAAGGAAAGGCACACGTCTTTTTCACAAGGCCAGGTTGGGGAATTAAATATCTAGCACGCGACCAGCAGCGTTTTTATCAGTATGACACTCTTCATGGGCTGACTGAAAGCACAGGCCATAATGATGTTCAAATGAAAGAGGGATGGTATTATGACCCGCCCAGTGGCAGGCTTTATATTCGCATTCAACAAGACCCAGTGGATTACACCTGGCAGATGCCTCAGTTCAATGGGGCGTTCTCAGTGGATGGCCGTGATTGGATCTGGATCGAAGGCTTTGAGATGCGTTTTTATGGAACAGGCTTTGGCTGCGGCGCATGTTTAAATAATGCTTCACATATTGTTGTGCGCAAAAATAAAATTCACAACTTGCAAAATGGAGTCTTTGTCTCGTGGACGGGCGGCGAAGACCGGGGCAATGATACGCGGATTGAGTATAACGAATTCTATGACCCGCCATTGAATGAATGGCCGTGGAGCGCAGTTAAAGGAACCGCCATGGAAGCCACTGCCATTGTTCTACGTGGACATATCGGCACGATCGTACGCGGTAACAACATTCACAATTATTTCAATGGCATCTACACCAGTTCATCTGCCGCACTGGATAACCCTGGTGTTGCATTCGATATTGATGTGTATAACAATAATATCCATCACATCGCGGATGATGCCCTTGAGCCAGAAGGGACTTGTGTCAACCACCGCTTTAGGAATAACACCATTGATTCTACATTGGTAGGCGTTTCATTTGGCCCAGTGACAATGGGGCCTGTTTGGGTGATGCGTTCTACTTTTACGAATTTCACGGGCAGAAGCATCAAGTGGGATAAAAATTCCGATGGCTGGGTGTTGATCTATCACAACACAAGCTGGACGAATAAATCAAATTTGAATTTGATGGAAATGATCAGCCCTGTTTACAATTCGATCATGCGAAATAATATTTTTCAAGGGAATGGTTATTCCATTGAAGAGCATCAGACTGGGTCTACAGGACATGATTGGAATTACGATAACTGGAATACCACGCGCGGAACGTATCACTTCAAATGGGAAAATGTGGATTACGCAACGACTGCTCAATTGTGCAGAGCTACTGGGTTGGAGTGTAATGGGCTTGAGGATGCACCTGGGTTGGTTAATCCAAGCAGTGGAAATTTATCGCTTTTGCCCAACAGCCCAAACATTGATCGTGGAATAGTTATCCCTGGCATCAATGATAATTTTTCAGGTGCAGCGCCTGATATTGGTGCTTTCGAGTCGGTGAGCAGTACACCCTTTGTAGTTTCTTCCATCACGCGCATGGATGCGAACCCAACGGGTGTGGGCAGTATTAATTTCAAAGTTACATTTTCCAAGCCTGTCACGGGTGTTGACCTTGCTCCTCCCTTTAGTGACTTTAGCCTGGTTGCAGATGCTACCATTCAAGGTGCGTTCATTGCGAGTGCGACCGCTGTTTCAGATTCTATTTTCACAGTAAATGTGAACACAGGCAGTGGCAGCGGTCTTATCC
This sequence comes from Anaerolineales bacterium, assembly GCA_046328875.1. Taxonomy (GTDB): domain Bacteria; phylum Chloroflexota; class Anaerolineae; order Anaerolineales; family Villigracilaceae; genus Villigracilis. The sequence goes on from JAXLVS010000001.1 coordinate 1,162,352, forward strand.
GATTGGATCTTTTGGATGATGATTCTATTAAAGATGCAGCAGGAAATCCATTAGGTGGACTCGGTGCTGGTAATGGCAATTTCAATGCGGGGGAAGTGTATACCGTTGAGAGGAGCACGCCCACAGTCACTGCAATTACGCGTATCGATCCCACTCCCAACAATTCTGCGCTGGTTCATTTCGCTTTGAATTTTTCAAAGGGAGTCAGCGGCGTGGATGCTGGTGACTTTACCCTTACAACAACTGGCGCCATTGCGAATGCATCTATTACTGAAGTTAGCGGTGCTGGCAATGCTTATACGGTTACGGTCAACACAGGCACGGGAGATGGCACGCTTCGCCTCGACCTTTCGGATAACGATAGTATTGTAGATGCAGATTCAAACCCCTTGGGTGGAGCAAGTGCAGGAAATGGGAATTTCACTACTGGTGAAGTTTATACAATGAATAGGAGCGCCCCATCCTTAATCTCCAGCTTGCGCGCTGACCCGAACCCTACCTCCGCTATTACAGTTCGCTACTTGCTAAATTTCTCCGAACCAGTCAGCGGAGTGGATGCTGCCGATTTTGTCATATCAGCTTCAGGCGTGACAGATGCGAGCGTGGTAAATGTCACTGGCGTGGATGCGATCTATGTTGTCACGATCAACACAGGGAACGGCAGCGGATTCTTCCGCCTTGACCTTATTGATAATGATAGCATTCTGGATGCTGGTGGATTTCCACTAGGTGGCATAGGTATGGGCAACGCAAACTTTTTGACTGGCGATATTTACACAGTTGAAAAATCTACCACTACCATTCTTTCAGCAACTTTCTCATCTGACGGAAATGATGATGGCTGGATATTAGAATCAAAAGAAACGAGCAATCAGGGTGGCACAAAGAACTCGAATGCCATTACTTTTAGGATCGGCGACAACTCGCAGGATAGGCAATATCGCGCACTTTTGAGCTTCCCAACTTCTTCATTGCCTGATAATGCTGTGATCACACAAGCCATTTTAACGATCCAGTTGGAAACAACGGTTGGGAAAAACCCATTTTTCACGCATCGAAACATTTGGATCGATATTCGCAAAGGCGCGTTTGGTAGTTTTGGCCCGTTTGCGATCGGTGCATTGCAGGTCACGGATTTTCAAGCGCCCGCCAGTTTATACACAGCTGGGACAATGTTGAATAATCCCGTAGGTGGGTGGTATTGGGCGACACTCGATTCAAAAGCATATCCATACATAAACCCAAGCGGGATAACGCAGCTTAGGCTGGGCTTCCAAACTGACGACGACGATAACCTGAAGGATGATTATCTCTCGTTCTTTAGTGGAGATTACAGCGTTGTGTCTGCCCGCCCGCAATTGGTGATCAAATATTACGTTCCCAAATAGCTTAAGCGTTTTCAGGTTGTGATTTCCGTGCCGCGTGCAATTTTGCGCGCGGCATTTTTAGAATGCTTTTGAAATGCTTGTATATGATGGGGAAATTGTATGATGATGTATGGAGATAAGGTGGGATTACCTCCTATAACAAAGGAGTAAGCTATGAATTCCAAACACTTTAAGAATTTGTGGAGGGGTGCTTTTGTATTTCTTTTACCCGTAGTGCTGGCATTTCCAGGTGGAACTACCGTTGTCCGTGCTGCGCCAGGGGACATTACCCGTGTTACTGTTGATTCGAGCGGTGTTCAAGCCAATGCGTTTACTTATACTGGGCAGATCTCCGCGGACGGGCATTTTGTCTCTTTTGATTCGGATGCGAATAACCTTGTCTCTGATGATACGAACGCGAACACCGATGTTTTCCTGCGCAATCTAAGCCTTGGCACAACTGTCCGCGTTTCGTTGGATGCGAGTGGAGCACAAGCCAATAACGGTTCTGGTGCATCGTCCGTTTCAGCAGACGGCCGTTTTGTAGCCTTTGAATCCGATGCTACAAATTTGGTAGCTGGTGATACGAACAACATCACCGATATTTTCGTAAAAGATATGCAGACGGGTGCCATCACCAGAGTCACAGTTGACTCGAGCGGTGTGGAAGCCAATGGCATTTCTTCGGATGCTGCCATTTCAGGTGATGGCCGTTATGTAGCATTCGCTTCGGAGGCGAGCAACCTTGTCCCTAATGACTTAAATGGCGTACGGGATATTTTCGTCCACGATTTGCAGACAGGCGCAACTATATGGGCTTCAACAAATGGAAATGCAACTTCGTGGGAACCATCCATTTCGTTGGACGGTCATTTTGTGGTCTTTACCTCTGCAGCAACGAATTTTATTTCAAATGATACAAACGGCAAGCGTGATGTCTTTGTGTTCTCAGTTCAAACAGGCCAAATTACCAGAGCTTCTGTTAATTCAAATGGTGCAGAAGGAGATAGGGATTCGCTGGATGCATCCATTTCCGGTGATGGCCGCTTTATAAGTTTTTCCACAGGCTCAAATAACTTTATGAGCGAAGACACCTATGGCTATGACTATGCCTATGTCCGCGATATGCAGGCGGGGACAACGACTCTTGTCTCTATAAAGAATGGATATAGGATGTTAGGTCTGGCCGACGCTACCGTGATATCTGCAGACGGTCGTTACGTTGCCTTCAGTTTCGATGATAAGGGGGACGGGCAACCAACTCGTTGGCTGTATATCCACGACCGTGTGACGCGACAATCGTATTTGTCCGCGTCAGGTGGAGGTTCAGACGGTGCTGGGAATCCCAATCTCCCATCTCTCTCTGGTGATGGACGCTTCCTTGCGTTTGCATCAAGCGCCACCTCTCTTGTACCTGGTGATACCAATGGTGTGCGGGATATCTTCGTTAAAGAAGTTTCGTATCCTGTAGAACTTAATCCTTCGGTGGTTTCCATTTTGCATGGATGTCCAAATGGATGCAGTGGCTCTGCCGACCAAGCGATCGACTTCCTGGTTAAGTTCTCTGAGCCAGTCACAGGTGTGGATGCTAGCGATTTTGTCCTCACTACGGGCGGCTCGATCTCTGGGGCAAGCATAACAACTGTCAGCGGGGTGGGAAGCGATTACACTGTCCATGTTGATACGGGAACAGGTGATGGCACCTTACGTCTCGATATAGTTGATGATGACAGTATCAAAGATGTTCCGCTAAATCCATTGGGCGGTGTAGGCGTTGGTAATGGTAGTTTTACTACGGGTGAAACATATACGGTTGATAAAAGTATGGTTTCAGTAACCAGCATTTTACGTGTTGACCCGAATCCATCGATGAGCGGTATTCTTCGCTTTGCAGTGAATTATTCTGAACCAGTTACAGGTGTAGATGTAAGCGACTTCACACCAGTGATCACTGGTTCAATCATGGGCACAGTGACTGAGGTAAGTGGCTCAGGTTCTGCCTATACCGTTTCGGTGAATACAGGTGCTGGTGATGGCACGCTACGTTTAGATGTTGTTGATAACGACAGTATCGTAGATGCGTTCAATACTCCGCTTGGCGGTGCTGGAATTGGCAGCGGGAACTTCACCGCTGGTGAAGTGTATACGGTAAACGGGACGGCTCCAAGTGTTCTCAGCATTTTGCGAGTGGACTCGAATCCTACTGCGGCGACAGTTGTTCATTTCAGCGTGACATTTTCTGAAGCTGTGAGCGGAGTGGATGGCAGTGATTTCGTGCTGACCACAAGCGGCGTCTCTGGTGCAGCAATGACAGAAATACTCGTTTCGGGAAATACCTATTTTGTGACGGTCAACACAGGCAGCGGTAATGGCACGATCCGCTTGGATGTGTTGGATAACGATAGTATTCTGGATGCATTCGGTCTGCCGCTTGGCGGAGTTGGGATCGGTAACGGTAGTTTCAATATTGGCGATACATATTCGATAAATAAAATAGCCTATGTTGCCATGTCGGAGAAGTTAAGGTCAACTGGCGAGAATGATGGATGGGTGCTTGAAGCGAATGCTGGCACTGGTGTAGGTGTATCTAAGAATTCCACTGCGGTGACGTTTACACTCGGAGACGATCAGTACAATCGGCAATATCGCTCCATTCTAAGTTTCCCAACTTACTACATCCCTGATAATGCGGTGATCACCAGAGTCATATTAACGATTAAGGCTCAAGGTGGCACAGGGACAAATCCATTCACGACTCATGGAAGTATTTCTGTTGATATTCGTTATGGACCTTTTGGCTTTTTTGGTCCATTTGGCATCAAAGCCTTGCAAGCTACCGATTTTCAGGCAGATGCCAGTATGAGTTCGGTGGCTGTAATCCCCAATAACCCTGTGGGTGGCTGGTATTGGACGACGTTGGATAGCTCTTCGTATAAATATATCAATCTAACTGGCATCACTCAACTACGTCTTGGTTTCCAATTAGACACCAATGACGATTCGGGAGATGATACTTTGCTGTTCTACAGCGGAGATTATTTTGACCAACAGAGCCGTCCACATTTGTTGATCGAATATTTTGTTCCTAGATGGTAATAAAAAAATCCGAGCCTCAACAGGCTCGGATTTTTTTATTATAAAATTATTCCCTTGGGAGTTGGAATTCCCAACCCTTCAAATTCACTGGACTTTGCCATTGTGCGAATCCATTCGTAATATAACCCTTTTGCTCTGACAATGATTCCGCCTGCACTGCGAATTCGCTCCAAACCGAATAGATGATTGCTTCCTGGAGAGCCTGTTGCGTCTGCCACAACAACAACTCTGTAGCCCAAATCCAAAAGCCCGAGCGCAGAGTGGGTGATGCATACATCCGTTTCGTAACCGATAAGGACTGCAGTTTTTCTTTGGGTTTCTTGAACTGCTTCGAGGATGTCACTTTGGGCAGTGAGGCCAAAGATCATCTTGTCGTAAATTTTTGTGTTGGACGGCAAAATGTGCGCTACTTCAGGAGATATATTTCCTGTATGGGAAATATCTTCTGCTGTAACAATCAGCGGGATATTCAGCCAGTTCGCTACTTTTATTACCCAACACATCCTTTGTAGGAGAGGATTGTCATCTGTTGGATTTTCTTTTTTTACGAACGAAGGCTGAATGTCAATGACGATGAGGACGGAATCATTTACATCTAGGAGGGAGGAATTGGTCATTGAGATAATTTATATGATGACGGTTAAGGATAGTTTTGATAGCACACTGTTGTAGCGAGTGCAAATGTTTGAGGCGTACGATCAAGCATCAGCACGGAACTGAAGCGTTACACCCGTTTTTACTGTACTACTGTTGATTTGATAAAGTCCACAAATACGCCTACAAGGCTTGGGTCAAAATGTGTCCCTGAAAGCGATTGGATATATTTTATGGCATCTTCCTGTGTCCATGCCAGGCGGTATGGACGTGATGAGGTGATGGCGTCCCACACATCTACAAGCGCAAAAATACGTGCCGCAACTGGAATAGTTTCACCTTTCAACCCATACGGATACCCAGTGCCATCCCACTTTTCGTGATGGAAACAGGGGATGTCCAGGGATTGCCGTAGGAAGGAAATAGAAGATAGCATTTCGTGCGCAAATAGTGGATGCTTCTTCATCAAATCCCATTCTTCTGCAGTCAGTGTCCCTGGCTTTAATAATATGTAATCAGGAATTGCAAGCTTGCCTATATCATGTAACAAAGAGCCGCGACGGATATGCACAATCTCATTACTGTCAAACCCCATGGATGCGGCCAAATTCACGGTCATCTCGGTTACTCTTTGGGTATGGCCTTCGGTTTCCTTATCGCGCAGATCGAGAGCTTTTGACCATCCTTCAATAGTCTCATCGTAGGCAAGCACTAGTTCAATGTTGGAGCGTTGCATGCCCACAAAGAGCTCTGCATTGTCGATGGCAATTGCCATTTGGGTGGCAAGCGCTTTGAGGAACTCCATCCAATCTTCATCTTGAGCGAGAGACGAACGATGGAAAACTTCCAGCACTCCTTTGATGTTTCCCTTGCTGACAAGTGGAATTGCAAAATAAGAAACAAACCCTTCCGCGTAAAGCGCAGTACTGTTTGGCATGCTTTTATATTGGCTTCGCAGGTCTTTAATAAATATGATTTCCTGTTTTGCGGCGGCCATTCCTGCAAAGTTTTCCCCTGGTTTTAATCTGACATTGTTAATACCGTGATACCGAAAACCACGCCATGTAGAAGTTTCTAATATATTTTGCTGTTTGTTATAAAGAAATACATTTGCGGCATCCACGTTCATAAGAGTGGTAATGTGTTCCAGTAGGATGGCTAATGTAGAATTCAGGTCGAGGCTTGATGCGATCGATAGATCAATTGCCTTGAGAGCAGAAAGCCGTTCGATCTGGAGATGGATTTTTTCAGCAGCTTGTTTTTGTTCGGTGATGTCGCGTAATGTTCCTGTTATCCCCGCAATCTCTCCATTCATATCTGTGATCAGCCGTGCGCTCAGGTCAACCCAGAAATAGGCACCGCTTTTTTTGCCCCATCGAAGTTCCAGATTCCCTTCCGCACCGTATGATTTGGAGATACGTTCAAAATAATTTAACAAGACCTGACGATCTTCCGCGTGAACAAAATCAACAAGTTGTCTTGATAAACTTTCCATTATCGAGAACCCAGTTTGCTGTTCCCATGATGGGTTGATGAAAATTAAATTTCCATCTCGATCCACTCGAAAGATTACATCCTTTATAGAATCGAGCATTCCCCGGTAGTAGTGCTCCATATCGTGGAGAGCTTTTTCCATTTTTTGAACGATATGAAAAGCTACCGAAAACCCATCTGATCCTGCAAAATTTGAAATGAAGAGATGTCTTATTTTCTCGTCAAGAATTGGCAACGGCGGGATTTCAGTCTCAGTAGTAAGTTCATTGCTTTGATGATCTTTTTTATCCATTTTGAATCTAATAACCTATTACTTTCCTTGGTTTGAAGGAAACAGCGGATGCACCTTCAAACTTTAAAAAACTTCAAACGTATTGTGAAATATAGCATGGATGTGTAAAAATTGCCTGCAAAAAAGTATGGAGAAAGTATGGAATTCCCATAACTTTCCGCCTCTTTCTTAAACTGACACCTGATTTACGTTCTCTCGCATTTTCCCCCTCTGATAAAGTGAAAGACACAAAAGTATGTTTAGACATTTATGCCTTGCTATTTGTGCAGATAAACTCTCCCTTGCAATAATGTTAACCAAATATAAAACAAAATTGCCGCCTTTATAATAGTCCTATGGAATTAATTGAGGCGAAGATCCGTGTCCCTGCACTTCAACAAAATCATTTACCACGCCCAGATTTAGTAAAGAAAATATCTGCAGAAACAGGGAGGAAATTGTGCTTGATTTCTACCCCTGCTGGCTATGGAAAGACCAGACTCTTGAGTGAATTTGCAACAAGGTTGGGTAAGCCTGTAGCATGGTTTTTGATTGACCCCAAGGATAATGTTTCAGAGCGATTCTTATTCTATTTGACTGCTAGCCTCCTAAAAACAATACCTGAAATGGGGAATGACCTACTAGAGGAATCTAAACAAGCGAATGCTGATGATTTGGAATCTTTCATTATCAAACTCATCAAGCGTATTAGTGGATATGGCAAAGACATTCATCTTATTTTGGACGAATATCATTCGATCACTTCGCAGCTTATCAACGGAGCGGTTGAATTTTTGATAGAAAATAAACCTGAGAACTTGCATATCTTTATCCTTACAAGACAATTACCTCAATTACCGTTAGTACGATGGCGTGCACGCCAGGAACTAGGCGAATTCAAGTCGCACGATCTGATATTCAATGAACGTGAATCGAGGGAATTTCTAAATGGCATTATGGAGTTTGGATTAGCAGAACAGGAACTATTGAGAGTGTCCAAAGCGGCTCAAGGATGGGCGGTGGGTATCTACCTTACAGCCCTACAGTTTCAACGAAAAGCTGGCAAACAAAGCGTAACGGCCTCACTCTTAAACTCGAAAACAAATATCATGAATTACATAAAGGAAGAGGCTCTCGGCTCTATTCCACAGGAAGTGATGTCTATCCTTTATCAAATTTCCATAGTAGATAGTTTTTCGGGAGGACTTTGTCAAGCAATAACACTTGACCCTCAGAGTAGCAAGGTCTTGCAAGACCTTGAAGCCAACGGCTATTTTGTAAGCTATGTAGATCAAGGCCGTCATTGGTTTACATTCCATCCGATGATCGCAGACTATCTTAGGCAACATCTTCGCCAGACAGAGCCGTCCCGTGTGGCTGAAATATATAATCGTGCTGCTGATTGGTTCGCCAATAATGGTGACCTCGAAAAGGCAATTTATTACGCTGTTAAAGCACGAAACCTTGATAGCGCTGTCCGTTGGATGGAAGGAAAAGCAATTGAATGGATTGACAAAGGGCAATTCGAGATATTTCAAGCGAACATTAACCATATTCCCCGCGAAATGCTCCTTGCACGCCCTCTGCTTTATGCTTACTTCATGCTCAGCCTTGCAGAGAGTCGAAAAGTGGAAGAGTTTAAAAGCTTCTACGAGCTTGTATCAGCGGATGAATTTCCACCTGCTGCTAAAGTGATTCTGGATTCAGCCAGTGCTGCAATCAAGTTTGTGGAAGGGCTGTATGAACAGGCGATCGTCGTAGCAAAAAAGAATCTTGCAGTGATCAAGCAATTGCAAGCAACTGCAGGTGAACATGCCATTGCCACGTCTACCAACTTGTTGGTAATAGTGCTGTCATTAGCATCTACGAATAAGTATGTTGCCGCCGATGATGTATGCAATACGGCCGTCCATTTTAATCTTCAATATAATCTTTATGGACGAGCAGTTGCCTGTTTATCGATGAAAGGTGGACTTAAGATAACCTATGGAAAACAAGGCAAAGCTGAAGAATACTTTAATCAAAGCTATGCCCTTGTAAGTCGCCTGAAATCTCCATTGAGCAACCAGAACGAATTGATTCCTATTGCAATCCGCGTCTGTACTCCTTTGAGCCAGTTGCATTATGAACGTAATCAATTAGCGCAAGCCGAGAAGTATGCACTGATAGGGTTGGATTCCTGCCAGAATAATAAAGAATCGTGGCAGCGAAGGATAATGGAAATATCCATCGTGCTAGCGCGCATAAAACTGGCTGCTGGTAATTACCACGCTGCGTCCGAATATCTTGAAAGGATTTTCCAGGCTGAAAATGCCATTGCTTTTTCCCCTGTGATGGCGTTTCAAAAGTTTTCTGATATTCTGGTGCAAAAAATGGATTTGATTTTACAAATGGCAAATTACAAGCCATATTTGTATAACTTGGTGGCTGACTGGGGAATTGAAAACGAACTTGAAAACCCAGACTCCAATGCAGCTGCATCAGTCGTGTGGGCGAACTACCTAATTTTACAAAACAAGCCTATGGAAGCGAGCCGTATCCTCCGCCGCTTGATCGCAGAAGCGGAAAAAGAGAACCTAAATGGTAATCTTATTCGATACCTCACACTTGAAGCCCTTTCTCAACGGCAGCAAGACCAACTATCTAAAGCGTTGGCAGCGATTCGTAAAGCGTTAATTCTCGCAGAACCAGAGGGATACTGCCGAACTTTTGTCGATTATGGGCATCCTATGTTGGATTTATTAACCCAAGCCGCAAGGCAGGATGGCAGAGGACCATATTTGGATGGCTTACTAGAAACCTTTAACAACGAAGCCAAACGCAGCCCAGAGACTGCCACCCAGCCAAATCTCCAACGTCTTAACTATAACGAGAAACAGATTCTTTCTCTGATGGAGCGCGGATACACCAATAAACAGATCGCTGAAGAGCTGCATCTTTCGATCAACACGGTCAAATGGTATTCGTATCGTATTTTCTCCGCTTTTGGGGTGAACAATCGCCATGATGCAATATCTATGGCAAAGAGACTTGGTGTTATACAAGGCCCATCCAACTAATTAATATTTAAATTTGGTCGAAACAATCTATCATGGCTTGCCATGCGATTTCCAGGTCGTTTTCTTCCGTTCGCCAATTGCTGAATGCAGCTCGAATCGCAGCGATGCCTTGAAAAGTTGTTGGCGTCATAAAAACACGTCCGTCATCTCGCAGGCGTGAGTGAAATTTTTTTGCTCTTTCTCCATTCAGATCACCACTCAATGTGAAACATACAACGTTCATTCGAACTGGAGCTACAAGCTGGAACATGCTACTAGCTTCAATTTTCCCGCCTAATTTTTGTACCATCAAACAATTTCGTTCTACGATGTCTTGGTATCCTTCTCGACCATACGCATTCAAGCTAAACCAGGCAGACAGTGCTCGCATGCGCCGCGAATTTTCTGGCGAAAGATGGATAAAATCTACAGGCTCAGCGATCTCACCTAGATACGCACCACTATTTTGAAAGACCGAAATTTGTAAATCACGATGCTTTGTAAAGATCATGGCAGAGTCGTATGGGACGTTTAGCCATTTGTGAGCATCAATCGTGATGCTATCTGCGTGTTCAATGCCAGTCAGTAAATGGCTGAACTTTGGCGAACAGGCTGCAAAACCTCCAAAAGCAGCATCCACATGGAGCCAGAATTTGAATTCAGATTTCAATGCTGCGATGGAGTGAAGATCATCAAAATCAACAGTGTTGACCGTACCTGCATTAGCAATGAAGATACAAGGCTCGCCGTTCAACTCAGTTAACATATCTCTTAATGCAGATATATCCACCGCTTCGCGATTTAACGGAAGCTTGGTTACTGTTTTCAAGTTGCCTTTCCCCATCCCAAGCATCGACAATGCCTTAAAACTGCTGCTATGCGCTTCACAGCTAAGGACTTTTATTACAGGAACAGCATGCAACCCTTCCTGTGCAACAGACTTGCCATACTGACGCCCAACCCATTCGCGCGCAATTGCTAACCCAGCGAAGTTAGACATCGTCGCACCAGAGACAAACGTCCCTGAGAAAGAAGCGGGCAGACCGAATAATTCGCGCAACATGTGGATCGCTTCCATTTCAATATTGGGCGCAATGGAATTTGCTGCATGGCTTAAATTCAGATCATAAACGCTTGTTAACCAATCTCCCATTAACGATGCAGGCGTTGTACCACCTGTGACCAGTCCCCAAAAGCGTGGACCGTTACTGGCTGGCATTTCATTCCCATAGCGCTCGAGGAATACGCCTAACGTTTTTTCAGCCCCCCAGCCTTGTTGAGGGATTTCAAGAGTTTCCTTTTTAGAATATTCGGTTGCAGGTGGACGTTTATCGATGCTGTTCAGATAATTGTCTGAAACACTTTTTGTCTGTCCCAATAGGGAGGATAAATTATTAAGATCATTTGCAAGTTGTTTATGCATGGTTACCTCATAAAAAGAATAAAATTTGGGTGCAGTTGTCAAGTTTAATGGATTTCCCATTTCCCGATGCTTTTGCAAACTGGTTGTATAAATTGGGGATTTACCCTCCTAGCAATTTAATAGCACTGATATATAATCGCCCGCGTAAGTTAATATCTAATTTTGTTTTTGGAGCGGATATGATAAATAAAGACCAGATTTTTAGACAGGCTATTACTGCTGTTGCTGTTATCTTTGTGTTTGCTTTGGTGGGGATTATCTATAAGGTTATCACCAATAAACTGGGCGTTGGCTCAACCAAAATTGGAAACGATGGCATGACACTTCTCTATGTGCCTGCGGGGGATTTTACGATGGGCAGCGACACTGGGGAGCTACATGAAATGCCGATTCATGTAGTAACTCTCGATGGGTTCTGGATCGATCAAACCGAAGTGACCAACAAAATGTATTCTTTGTGTGTAGATGCAGATGTATGTCAAAAACCGACTGATATAAGCTCATTTACTCATCCAAACTATTATGGAAATTTTAAATTTGAAGACTATCCTGTGATCTATGTAAGCTGGGATATGGCAAAGACATATTGTGAGTGGGCGGGACGTAGGTTGCCAACAGAAGCAGAGTGGGAAAAAGCTGCTCATGGTACTGAGGAGCGCACATATCCTTGGGGCGAAGCGTTGATGGCTGGATTTTTTGCCAACTTTAATAGCACCAACGACACAATGATAGTAGGGTCTTATGAAGATGGTAAGAGTCCTTATGGTGCGTATGATATGGCGGGAAATGTTTGGGAATGGGTGAGTGATTGGTATGACAGCGCCTATTTTCAAAATTCCCCTTTATCAAATCCATTGGGACCAGATTCAGGTGATATGAAAGTGTTGCGCGGCGGCTCTTGGAATTATGACGATTATGAGATCCGTACAACCAATCGTAATTCGGCAATTCCAACAAATACGTACTACAACATTGGCTTTCGCTGTGCTCGCTCGCAATGATTTAAGTCTTGCCCAAGTTTTTACCCCAAGTCGATATTTATGAAAAAGATCTCGGACGTTTGTTAACGCCCGAGATCTTTATTTATGCACCAACATTCCGAGATCTGATTTGGCTTTGTCTTTATTCAGCCAGCAGGCGTGCAGTCAATGTGATCGGTGTGCTTGCCAGCGCTGCGGAGACGGGACAGCCTTCCTTTGTTGCTGCAGCGATTTCCTGAAACTTTTCATCACTGACATCAGGCACCACCGCCTCGGTTATCAGGTGGATCTTGGTAATGCGGCTCTTTCCGTCTATGACTTCCAGAGTGACCTGCGCCTGAGTTTGTATCTGCTTGGGAGTAAAGCCATTCTTGCCAAGGCCGGAGCTGAGCGCCATGGAAAAACATCCCGCGTGTGCTGCACCAAGCAATTCCTCGGGGTTGGTGCCTTGTCCATCCTCAAAACGGGATGACCACGTATAGGCACCTTCATAGGTGCCGAACTTCATCGTTCCTTTACCTTCTTTCAAGGTACCTGTCCAAACTGCATTTGCGTTTCTAGTTGCCATATTATTCCTTTCTACATATAAAGTTTGAAAAACTCCGAGACCACAAGTCTCGGAGTTTTGATTTTACACTAACATTCTGACTGGGGTTTCAAGGAAGCCTGCTAAGGCTTGCATGAATTGGGCGGCTTCGGCTCCATCACTAATTCGATGGTCAACAGAGATGGTGGCTTTCATACGCCAGCCTGCTTTGATCTGTCCATTCTCAACCACAGGGATTTCTTTTGCAGAAGAGATAGCTAAAATTCCAGCCTCAGGTGGGTTGACGATGGCAATGAATTCTTCGACGTCGTACATGCCGAGGTTGGAGGTGGAGAAGGTGGAACCATCCACATCCTCGGGCTTGACTTTGCCTTCGCGGGCGCGGGCTGCCATGGCTTTGACTTCGCCTGATATCTGGCGTAATGTCTTTTGGTCGGTGTCTTTGACGACTACGGTCATCAATCCACCAGGGACCGTGACTGCTACGCCGACATTGACATGCCCAAACTGAATAATATCAGTCCCTTTGAGGGTGGCGTTCAAGTTAGGGAATTGACGCAAAGTGAGCGATACAGCCTTGAGGATAAAGTCATTGACTGATACTTTTTCATTGTCGGGCAAGTACACATTAACTTGCTTGCGCATATCCATCAAGGCGTCCATCTTGAATTCGTGAGTGACATAGAAGTGCGGGATAGTTGTCTTGGACTCAACCAATCTGCGGCCGATGGCTTGGCGGAGTTTGGTCGTCGCTACAACCTTGTCATCATGTGAAACAATGACTGCGGAAGATGAACCACTGACAACGGGCTGATTGCTGGCTGCTGACGACTGACCACCTGCAAGCGCTGCTTCAATATCCTTGCGGACAATGCGCCCACCAGGTCCTGTGCCTTGAACTTTAGACAAGTCCACTTTTTGCTCGCGTGCAACTTTTTTGGCGAGCGGGCTTGCTTTCACCGAACCTGTTTCCAGCGGAGCAGATGCTTGAGAAACAGGAGCAGTTGTCGGCGCAGATTGAGGCGCAGGCTTTTCATCTGCTTTTGGTTTTGTGCCTTCTGCTGTTGGCGCAGCTGGCGCATCCACTTTTTCACCTGCTTGTCCAACAACCGCAATCGGCGCATTGACGGGAACCATTGTGCCTTGATCGACGATGAGTTGCAGAACCACACCAGTTGCAGAAGATTCAACTTCAACGGTGGCTTTGTCGGTTTCAATTTCAGCGAGCACGTCACCTTTGTTGATGGTCTCACCGACTTGTTTCACCCAACGGACGAGCAAACCCTCGGCCATATCGAAGCCGAGCTTGGGCATGGAAATTGTTTCGGCCATTATTTTAAGACCTCCTTTACCGCAGCGGTGATATCGGCAACCTGTGGGAGTGCAGATTGTTCGAGTGTGCGGTTGTAGGGGAGCGGCACTTCTTTTTGCGCCACGCGGATGATGGGCGCATCGACGTAATCGAAGGCTTCTTCGTAAATGCGGCTGACGATCTCAGAGCCGACGCCGTAGGATTTCCATCCTTCTTCAACAACGACTGCGCGATTTGTTTTCTTGAACGACTCGATTACGGGTTCCATATCGAGCGGACGCAAGGTGCGAAGGTCAACGACTTCAACTTCAATGCCTTGCTTTGAAAGCTCATCAGCAGCTTTCATTGAAAGCTCAAGACCTTTGCAGTACGTGACGATGGTGACATCTTTGCCAACACGCTGTACTTTGGATTTTCCGATCGGGATGGTGTATTCGCCCTCAGGCACTTCGCCGCGGACTTGGTACATGGTGGCGTGCTCGATGAAAAGAATCGGATCATTCGACCTGATAGCTGATTTCAAAAGACCCTTGGCATCTTCTGGTGTTCCAGGTGATACAACTTTGAGGCCGGGGAAGTGTGCAAAGATGGCATCGGGAGTCTGTGAGTGTGTGGCACCAAGCTGACGTCCGCCACCGCCGACAGCACGAATGACCATCGGGAGGGTGAACTGTCCGCCGAACATGTAGTGCAGTTTCGCGGCTTGGTTGACGATATAGTCCATTGCGGAGAAACCAAAGTTGATGGTCATTAATTCCGCAATGGGGCGTTGACCTACCATCGCCGCGCCGATCGCACCGCCGATGATGGCGTTTTCAGCGATAGGTGTATCTTTGACGCGAGCCGCGCCATATTTGTCATAAAAGCCTTTGGTCACGGCATAGGTGCCGCCCCAAACGCCGACCTCTTCACCCATGATAAAGACTGCGGGGTCGCGATCCATTTCTTCCATAAGAGCTTGCGAGATTGCCTCGCGCATTGTGATTTTTGCCATATGTGTCCTCGTTATCCGATATTCGTTATTCGATACTCGGGGTTAAATTTCCGAAATTCGAATTATCGAATATCGAGTTTTTTAGTCCGCGTAAATATCCGAATATAAATCTTCAGGTGCAGGTTCAGGAGAGGCTTCGGCGAATTCAACAGCCTTGATAACCTCCTCTTCTACACGTGCTTCGATCTCATCCAAAGCCTTGCGGGTGGCAACTTTCTTATCAAGCAATTGCTTGTTGAAAATTCCGATGGGATCGTTCTCCTGCCACTTCTTCACTTCTTCAGCTTTGCGGTAGCGTTCGGGATCGCCCATGGAATGTCCACGGAAGCGATAAGTATCAATTTCAAGCAGATAGGGCTGGCTTTCTTTGCGGACGAATTCAAGCGCTTCTTTCGCAGCGTCATAGACTTTCGTCACGTCCATGCCATCCACCTGACCGTTCTTCATGCCATAGCCTTCAGCCTTCTGGCGGATTTCGGTCACAGCAGAGGCGCGGTCAACGGAGGTACCCATGCCGTACTGGTTGTTTTCACAAACCCACAATACGCGCAATCCCCAAGTTTTGGCTAAGTTGACAGCTTCGTGGAAATATCCAATGTTGGTTGCGCCATCACCGAACATGCAGATGGTGATGTTGTCGTTGCCTGCATATTGGTCACCGAGTGCAAATCCCGAAGCAATGGGGAGGTGACCGCCTACAATGGCATGTCCGCCCCACATGTTCTTGGAGGTGTCAGCCATGTGCATTGATCCGCCCTTGCCTTTGGACATACCTGTCGCTTTGCCGAGCAATTCAGCCATTACTTCGTTGGCAGAAATGCCACAGTTCAGTGCTACGCCATGATCACGGTATGCAGTGATCACACGGTCACGCGGCTCACGTGCCGCAATCAATCCAGTCGAAACAGCTTCCTGCCCGATATAAAGGTGCATGAACCCGCCGATCTTGCCTGCCTGGTACAACTCAGCGCCGCGTTCTTCCACACGGCGGATCAGCACCATCTGGTAATAAAGGTCTAGCAATTGTTCTTTCTTCATTATTATGGGAACTCCAATAAGATGTTTCGTATGCTTACGCAATACGTTATTTAGTTAATACTTGAAAAAACAACACCAAAGGTCTTATCGCGTTGTGATTCCTGAGAACCGAATCGGGGATTATATCAGAGAAAAAACGTCCAAATTCAAAGTTGAGAGGTTTTGCAAGCGAAAATTTTCACAAAAATGCTGATTACCTTTTTGCGGACAGTTTTACTTACTATAGAAATATGGAGAGTCTTTTTTACTGATTGCGAAGATAGTGTCAAACTTCCCCCAAGAGGACTAGTTGCGAATCGGCTGATTGGGGGAGGTAACTGTAGAGCCTGTAAGTTAATATAAATTCAGATTTTGTTTGCCGGAAGAAATTGTAAAAAATAATCTATTTATATTAAGGAGAATGTCATGAGTATTAAACTTACCCCACCTAAAGAAGTTACTTTTTGGATCGCTTTCGTTTTAGGACTTCTCGGATTATTCAGTTTTCTCGGTGTCTTTACTATACTCCCGATCGAAGCCTTTTGGCTTTTATTCTTGGGATTTGCATTGTTGGTCATTGCCCTGTTCGTGAAGGGTTTATAAAAAACTCCCGCTAGTCCATATACAAAATCCCCGCAGAAATGCGGGGATTTTGTATATGGACAGTCTGCTATTTGCACGCTGGGACGAGCTGGGCAACCCGTTGTGATGCTCCATTTTCATTGAGGGCTTCGATCTCATAAGAAAGATTCCTGTTCAATGGAGCAAAATTATCTTGATGAATAAATTTGCTTGCCTTTATTTCAGCAATTTTCTCACCATCACGATAAATACGAAAACCAGTTTCACCTGGCCCTCCGCTTGTCCATTTCATTGTGACGATAAATTTCTTGAGCCCAGGCTGGCAAGATTGATTTGTAATTAAGAATTGTCCTGGCGGGTTCGGTAGTGGAAGCGGGTCTTTAATCTCCACGCTGCTAAAGTCTGTGTTCTCATCCGCGTTTTCATTGGATATCCAACATTCTCTTCCCGTTGCATTTATAACTTGCCACCAAGTACTATCTACATCACGGCCAATCACTTGCAAAACTTTCCCAGAAGAAATCTGATCAACAATATGGTAGAACGTGCTTGGCCCCATACGACAATTGGAATTCTTTATCAGCGTGATCTCGGCAGGAATGGAGGGAGTTTCCGTTGGGGGAATCGGCGTATCTGTCGGTGCGATTGTGGCTGTATTTTCAATAACTGCTGGAACTGCCGTATTTGTTGAGAAACTTGGGATTGTTGCGGGTACAGAATTTGTGGAGTTTGCACCTGGTAAATTGCAAGCCAAAGCGGCAAGGATTAAAACGAAAACGACGATCAATAGTTTATTTTTTCTCTTCATAGCGTTATCCTCTGTTTGGCGATAAATTTTCTAAAATTATAACGTTCGTATTTTAATGTACAATAGCCCAATGGATTGGTTATCAGGTTCAAAACAGGGGCAGGCAAAAAAGCTCATCGCTCAACTTGCAGATGGGAGCAAACGTGATCAAGCTGCACGTGAATTGATTGGGATGGGGACAGACGCCGTGCTTCCATTGATCGAAGCGCTTCAGACTCAAGACTTGGGCTTGATTCAAATCTACCAGCATATCCTCGCTCGCATCCCCTCCGCTTCGCCATATCTGATAAAGGCGCTTGCCACTGCGCATCCACTGGTACGTGGACGTGTAGCCGAGGTGTTTTCCATCAGTAAAGATAAGAGCGTCATTCCAGCTTTGCTTGATGCTGTGAAGGGCGAATTCTTCACAGTGCGTTCACGGGCAGCGTTGGCATTAAGTGTAATTGGTGATGCCAATGTTATTCCTGCCTTATTTCCCTTGCTCAAAGATAGAGACGATGAAGTCCGCATTGCAGCTTGCGTTGCCATCGGCAAATTCCGCGACCCTTCCACATTTGACGAGATCACGAATGTTTTGCTGGATGACCCCAAGATAGAAGTGCGTCAGTCGGCAGCAAAAGTGTTAGGTGAGACAAAACATCCTGCTGCGATTCCATTTTTGATGGAAGCCTTGCGCGATTCGTTTTGGTGGTATGAAAAAGAACAATCTGCGCAGGTGTTGTTGACCGCCATCGAAAGCATGGGACTTGCAGTTGTGGAACCGTTGATCGAAGCCTTGGGGGATCGGGAAGTGACCGTCCGCAAGTATGCAGCGATGGTGTTGGGAAATTTACACGATGCCCGTGCGATTGAGGAATTGGGGATGACGGTCTACGACTTGCACCACGAAGTGAGTCAAGCCGCAGCGGAGGCACTTGCCAAGTTTGGCGCACCAGCTGTCAGTTTGTTGAGTGAGGCGCTGCGTCATCCTGAAGCGGCTGTGCGCGAGCACGCGGTCATTGGCTTGGGCAGAATTCAGGATGCCCGTATCGCTCCGCTGTTGATCGAAATGCTGCGCGATCCTGATCGTGTTGTAAAGAAACAGACTATTCTATCTTTGGTGGAATTAAAAGATTCGCGTGCTGACGCGCCGCTTAGAGAAATTGCAAACAATCGTGCAGACCGTGAACTTTCGATGCTGGTAAAACAGTTGATCGGGTAACTACGCTTTTTTGTTTTCCATTTCAAAACCTGGAATGCGAGTGGCTCTTTCCACCCAGCGCAGGAAGGCATCTAGCAGATAAACCATTGCAAGGTAAACCAGCGCAACTGCAAGATAAGTTCCAATAGGGTCATACGTTTGCGATGCAATGGATTTTGCTTTTGCCATCAGTTCGGGGACAGCGATTAGAAACACAACCGCAGTGGATTTCAATAATGAAACAGGTTCATTTGACCAGGCAGGGATTGCTAGCCTTAATGCTTGTGGCAGAATGACATACCAAATAGTTTTCGCGCTTGACATGCCAATGGAACGCCCTGCCATCATTTGGCCGTCACCAATGGCGATGAGAGAACCACGCAGATATTCTGCCTGATACGCGCCACTGTTCAAACCAAGCGCGAGGAAGGCGCACCATTCACGCGAGAAGGTGATGCCAAGCCCAGGCAAGCCATAATAAATAATAAATAACTGCATAAGCAAAGGCGTACCGCGGAAAAGTTCGATGTAACCCACGGCCAAGCCGCGCACGAATTTGTTGCCGTATACCCGCGCCAGTGATGCGAGCAGACCAAGTATGAAACCTGCGGATAATCCTTCGGCTGTCAGCAGCACCGTTATCCCTGCGCCTTTCAACATATCGGGCAGGAAGCGGACGAAGAATTCATAGAAGGCGATCATTCTACTGCGCCCTTTTCTTTTTCTTTCTTTCCATACAGCTCAGTGATCTTCCACAGGAATTCACGCGTGCGGTCGTGCTTGGGATGATAGAACAAATCGTCGGGGGAGCCTTCTTCGACGATGCTGCCTTTTTCCATGAAGACGATTCGGTCGGCGACTTCGCGGGCGAATCCCATTTCGTGGGTGACGACGAGCATGGTCATGCGGTCTTTTGCCAGTTTTGCCATCACACCCAGCACTTCACCGATCAGTTCAGGGTCCAGTGCAGAGGTGGGTTCATCGAAGAGCATCACGCGCGGGTCCATGGCGAGGGCGCGGGCGATTGCCACGCGTTGTTGCTGTCCGCCTGAGAGTTGACCTGGATAATGGTCGGCGCGGTCTGCGAGTCCTACGCGGTTGAGTTCTTCCATTGCCTTTTCTTTGGCCTTGTCCTTTGGCATTTTCTTGACCTTCGTCAAGCCGATCATTACATTGTCGAGAGCGGTCAGGTGGTTGAAGAGCAGGAAGTTTTGGAAGACCATGCCAATTTGCTGGCGGACTTCGTCTGCGTTGTGGCCTTTGGCTGTGATCTCTTTTTCATCGAGAAATACTTGTCCGCCATCGTTGGAGGTCAGCAGGTTGATGCAACGCAGCAAGGTGCTTTTGCCTGTTCCGCTTGGGCCGATGATGACGATGGTCTCACCCTCGTTGACCTTGAGATTGATGTCCTTAAAAATAACATTCTGCCCATAGATCTTGGTCAGGTTGCGAGTCTCTAAGATGGGGTTGGTCATGGAAATCTCCGTCAGGGGTGAGTGGGTAATTTCGTTCGCTCAGATAAATAGTCAAGGGCGCGGTTGGTAGCGAAGACAAGTACAAAGTAAATAAGGGCAGCTATCCCGTAGGCAAGAAACGGTTGTTGAGTCGTCGCGGAGAGTTGTTGGGCGCGTCGCAAAATCTCAGGGACGCCGAGCGCGTAAACGAGTGATGAATCCTTCAAAACGATGGAAGCTTCATTCGACCACGGTGGAATAGCGAGACGCAACGCCTGTGGCAGCACAATGGTCTGGATGGCTTGCAAGCGGCTCATGCCGATGGCGCGGGCCGCGGTCATCTGCCCTCCGCCGACGGCAAGTAATGCGCCGCGCAAAATTTCCATCTGATAGGCGCTGCTTACGATTCCCAGCGAAAGTGAGCCCGCCCAAAACGGTGTGAGGTTGATGACTTTGCCTGAGAGTATGAAATAGAGAATGAATAACAGAACGATAGGCGGCACGCCCCGTAAGAGCAAGCTATAAATTGCCGCAAGTCGATTTAGTATTTTTCCCCCGTAGGTGTGGACGAGTGCCATCAAGAGGCCGAGCAAAAGCCCAAACGGCAAAGCGACTAATGTCACGCCGATGGTGATGGCAGTTCCTTGAATAATGTATGAGAAGAAATTGCTCAGCATTGGATATAAAGCAGGGGCGGGGCGCACAGTCCCGCCCCTGCGATTGATTTATTCGGCAAAGTATTTCACGGCAAGTTTGTCAATAAAGCCTTCCTCTTGCAATTGCTTGAGGATGTCATTGATGGCTTGCTGGAGTTCGACATCACCATTGGGGATGACGATGTTCATTGGCCCGCTGGAAAGCACGCCATTGTAGATAATTTTCAGACCACCAAGCTGTTCAACCAGCGCTTGTGCGGGAATGAAATCAGACATCATTACTTCGATGCGCCCGTTCTGCAGATCGAGCATAGCCTGGTCAACGCGGTCGTAGCGGAAAAGATTCTCTTCGGGGAGTTTGCCTGTAGCAACGAGGTTATCTGTCAACCAACTATCTTGAGTTGTACCCGTCTGCACGCCCACTTTGTATGCGGCCACATCTTCGGGATTGGTAATCGTTCCAGCGAAACCATCCGCCACTGTGAAGGCATCTTCGGAGGTGTAATATGCATCGGAGAAATCGATAGTCTGGTCACGTTCTTCGCTATAGTTGAAAGCCGAAATGGACGCATCGATCTTGCCTTCTTGCACAGCGGCAATCAAACTATCAAAGGGCATGTCCACCCATTCAAGGGTAACGCCAAGCCGTTTAGCGATCTCAGTCATTAGGTCAACATCGAAACCGACTTTATTGCCATTTTCATCCACGGATTCAAACGGGGGGTAATCTGCAGAAGTGCCAACTTTGATCACACCAGCTTGCTTAATGGCCTCAAGGTGATTAGCAGCGGTAGAACCACCACATGCGCTGAGCAAAATACTTGCTACAACGAGTAACGAAACAAGAACCACAATGCGCTTCATAAGTGTCCTTTCAAATTCAATTGTTGAAATGTGAGAATGACCCGCAAACGGGGCTGACTTCACTATAGAGTCATTCGAAAGGACAGACAAGTGAATATTGTCACAAATAATGGTGTCCCCGTATCATGAATTGCAACGCGAAATTATAAAAAGATAAATTTGAGTAATTTACTAAAGTTGGAGATATTTTGAAATAGCAGGTGCAATCTCTGAGAGCTGTGTGATCTCTGCGAAACCACTGCGAGCATTTGAATTTCCAAAGACGATCAATGGGACGTTGGCTGCTGTGTGTTTGCGAGTGGATAGATCTTCCATGTTGCCGTGATCGGATGTTAGCACGATCAGACCTTCTTCGGTCTGCCATGCTTCGAGCAGCCCTTTCAACACTGAATCAAATATCTCTAACTGACGTATTGCCCAAGGCATATCTTGTTTATGACCTGCGTAATCGCTAGCCCAATATTCAAAGAAAGAAAAATCATACTGACTGGCAAGTTCACCGAGTTTTTTGCCCGCTACTTCAGGTTCAAAGATTGGTGCATCAGGAAAGCCAAGGAATTCATGCCAGCCTTCGCCAGTGAAATCTGCGGAGAGAGCTTTGCCTTCGTAATAATCTTTGTCTGTGAAAAGGGAAATGCCTGCATTTGTCAGTGCAAGTGGAATGGATGAATAGAGACGCTTGCCTGAGTCGATCCCGTCAAAGTAGCGTGGGGGATAGGCATTCAGCAGTGCAGTCTTTTTGCCAGCATTGACTGTCTTGGAGAATAACGTACCACCATCCAGATATTGTGCCACTTCGGGATTTGGCTTTGGGCCATAATGATATCCCAACTCAGCAGGGATGTTGATGCCTGTCAAAAGCACGGCCTGCCCCGTGGCGGATTGAGGCAAGCCTTTTACGCCGAGGTTTGGGTCTGCTGCAATTAATAAAAGATGTTCATTTTCTAAAGGTGCAGTGCTGCCTGTCAGTTTTTTGCCGCCAAGCAGAGATTCCAAATGCGGCATGTTTGCGCGCACAAAGGGATTTGTCTCTGGGTTGTCTGCACCGAGGCCGATACCGTCTAAAAAGAGGAAGAGAGTTTTCATAGTGATAAATAATGAATGGAGAATCCTATAAGTATGCTGTATTTCTAGAATACAGGTGAAGGCATTTTTGAACCCCGAAGGGATGTTATGAATTTTTTTGGTAGAGGAACCAGGCTGATGGACGTTCGCGCTTGTCGAAGCCGTCTGTGCGGGAGAGCAGAGTTAAACCTTGGGTGGAGATCATGTCAATATCAGATTGAACAAGCCCAGGCCCAGAAAGAAGCGGGTCTGTTTTGAAGAATCCGTACATGAGCCAGAATCCGTTCGAGGTGAGGATGCGATTCAATTGATTCAAATAATCTGCTTTGTTTTCGATGCCGTGAAAACAGCCAAGGTCTAGCGCGAGCTCAAACTGGCCATGAACTTTTTTCATTCGGGTAGCGTCGTCGGTGAAAACGTTTGCCTGAATGTCGGCACGTCTTATTTTGCGTTTTGCCATTTGAATGGCGCGCGAGGCGAAGTCAAAGCCTGTGACTTGCCAACCGGCATTTGCCAGTGTGATGACGTTCGTGCCCGTGCCACAGCCAATATCGAGTGCTCGAGCGGCGGGGTGACTTGCTATGAAATCGTACAACTCTGGCGGGCTGATACCCGTGTCCCAGGGGGCTTTGCCAAAATAGGAGAGGTTGAATTTCAGGCTACGGAATGGATTCATTGGATTGATTCGCGCACCTTTTGCGGGTCGAAGTTACCGATCATGCGCCAGATTTCATTTCCTTCTGCGTCAAAGAATATAAAGGTGGGGGTGAAATTGAAATCATACACAGGGGCAAGTTCCATGCCTGTTTGATCTTGAATATTGAGTCGAATGATAAATATCTTGTTACCGAGCTCTTTTTCGAGATCGTCAACAACAGGCTTGATCGCTGTACATCCAAGGCAATATGGAGATTGGAATTCGAGCAATACAGGCGTGCCTGTACCGATCATGGATTGTACTTTTTTGGCATCGTCCATGAGCGGAGTTTGGCGCGGATGCAGGATGGTCCAGGCGGCAAACAAACCCACAACGATAACGCCAAAGGCGAGGTAATCATTCCATTTGGGTTTATTGGTCAGTAGAATGAATCCTGATACCAGCACGAATCCAAGAGAGATGGTAATAAAGGAGTATTGATTGGTTATTAAGTTCACAATTATCTCGAAGATGTGGGGATTTTACGGCTATTATCCAAACTGCCAGCTTTTTGAGTGAGGTGATGGGTATTTTTCATTTTGTGCGGCACTTTGTAAATGTCATGTTTTATCTGTGACGCTTCACACTTTGACAATTCAATTGAGTTCTTTTACAATCGTGCAACGCTTTACATCCTACATATTATAGGAAGGGCTTTTTCGATGAAAGAGTATACCACCGAGTTTCTTCGCAACGTTGCGCTTGTCTCGCACGGAGGTGCGGGTAAGACGATGTTGGCGGAGGCATTTCTTCATGCAACGGGGGCAACGACCCGCCTCGGCAAGGTTGAGGACGGGACGACGGTTTCGGACTATGACGATGAGGAGCACCGTCGAAAAATATCCATTTATTCAAGCGTAGTTCCCATAGAGCACCGCGATCACAAGATAAACATTATTGATGCGCCAGGCTTCACTGATTTTGTAGGCGAGATGATCTCCGCCTTGAGTGTTGCTGATGGCGCTATTATTTTAGTGGACGCCGTTTCAGGTATTGAAGTTGGTACAGAACTTGCCTGGCGTCACGCTGATGAATTCAAGTTGCCGCGCTTCTTTGTTATCAATAAGATGGACCGCGACAATGCTAATTTCGAAGAGACATACGCCGCCATTGCAGAGTTTGTTCATGCACGCGGAAAACGTGCCCTTCAGGTACATCTTCCCATTGGTGAAAAGCAAAACTTTAAAGGCGTGGTTGATATCATCGGTATGAAGTCTTATATTGGTGATGGAAAGACAACTGCTGAGATCCCTGCTGAATTAAAAGAAGCAGCAGAAAAAGCCCACTTTGCACTTGTAGAAGCAGCAGCAGAGGGCGAAGACGAGTTGATGGAAAAATATCTCGAGAACGGCTCTCTTACCGACGCTGAGATGGTCCGTGGACTTGAGGATGTGGTTTACGCTGGTGATTTTGTTCCTGTATTCTGTGCAGCAGGCGCGCACGAAGTGGGCGCTATTGCACTTCTCAACGACATTATTGACCTGATGCCGTCACCGTTACAGGCTCCCAAGCGCATTGCGCAAGGGAAAAATGGTGAAGAAGAGTTGAAACCTTCAGATAGTGAGCCTTTGGCCGCTTATGTCTGGAAAACCACTGCCGACCCCTTCGTCGGCAAGATGACTTATTTCCGTGTGTTCTCAGGCAGCCTCCAATCTGACGCACATGTGTGGAATCAGACCAAAAGCGCAGATGAGCGCATGTCTGGCTTGCATTTCCAGCGTGGTAAAGAAGCGATCGCTGCGAAAGTTGTTCACGCTGGTGATATCGCATCTGTCTCCAAGTTGAATGTAACTGCGACAGGTGACACCTTCTGTGAGAAGAACCGTCCCATTACCATCGTTGCGCCGAAATTCCCAGCAGCTTTGTATCGTGTGGCAATTACTCCAAAGAGCCAGGCAGATGCAGCAAAAATTTCCCCAACATTAACTCGTCTGTGCGAGGAGGATGTTACTCTTTCATGGGAAAATGATCCCATCACACATGAGACAGTTTTAAAAGGCATGGGCGATCAGCATATTGATGTGGCATTGCACCGAGCTCAGGCGAAATTCCAAGTGGGGCTTTCTACACACGAGCCTCGTGTTCCGTACCGCGAAGGAATTACACGCAAAGCCAGCGCGCAATACCGCCACAAGAAGCAAAGCGGTGGCTCGGGGCAATTTGGTGAAGTACATCTTCGTATTGAGCCGCTTCCCACAGCCGATTTTGAATTTACCGATGAACTCGTTGGTATGAACCTGTCGAAATCCTACCTGCCTCCAATTGAAAAAGGTATCAAAGCGACGATGGAGCGTGGTGCGTTCGCAGGCTACCCGATGAGCAACGTAAAAGTGATCGTGTATGATGGTAAAGAGCACGAAGTAGACTCCAAACCTGTGGCCTTTGAAATTGCAGGTCGTGAAGCCTTTAAGCTTGCTGTGCAAGAAGCTGGCCCTGTATTGTTTGAGCCCATCATGAATGTACGCATCAGCATCCCAGACGCGAATATGGGCGACGTGATGAGTGACATCAGCACCCGCCGTGGACGTGTACAAGGGACAGATTCAGAACATGGCAGCACCGTGATCGTGGCGCATATTCCTATGGCTGAATTGCTGCGTTACACAACCCAACTTCGCTCCATTACGGGCGGTCGCGGCTACTTTACAATGGAATTCGATCACTACGATACGGTTCCATCTCACATCACTGGCCCGATCATCGAAGCTCATAAGAAAGAAATGGAAGCCAAGAAGGAAGAATAATTATTTCCTTGTGAGTCATACACCAGTGTGATAAGCAATCTCGTACCTACTGAAAGCCCCGAAGTTATCTTTGGGGCTTTTTATTTGTTTTTATATAAGACCTCCATGATAAAATCGCACCCATGAATCGAACCATTCTTCTTATCGCATTTCTACTTTTAGTTTCTCTTGCTTGCGCACTTACCCCACCTACGGCTGTGCCAACCCCCTTGCCTTCTGGCAGCGTGTTGTATCAAGATGATTTCTCACGCAATACTTCAGGCTGGGACCGTATGCTTGCCACTGAAGGTGTCATGGATTATGACGCTGGTGGATTCCGTATCCTCGTCAATTCATTGCAAACTAATTTTTGGACCACCCCGCACAAGAACTTTACTGACGTGCGCATCGAAGCGGATAATGGGAAACTCGCTGGCCCTGATGAAAATCGCATTGGATTAGTATGCCGATTCAATGGTAGCGATTATTATTTCTTTATTATTTCAAGTGATGGCTTTTATGGCATGGGCATGTTTGCTGGCGGAAAAGCCACATTGCTTGGACAAGCTGAAATGCAATCTTCTGAAAATATCCATAAAGGACTTGCTGTCAATCACTTGCGCGCCGATTGTGTAGGGAACACCCTTACTTTTTACGTGAATGGCTTCCAAGTGGCACAGGCGCAGGATTCAACCCTCGCTTCGGGAGATGTTGGCATTCTCGCAGGAACCTTTGCCACCCCAGGCGTGGATATTGTCTTCGATAATTTTGTGGTGCTTCAACCCTAGCCTATAAAAAAGTAGGGGTAAAACTGCCTCTACGAGTAGCTCATGAAAATTTTTCTCGATACCATCGGTTGCAGACTGAATCAAGCAGAGATCGAAAACATGGCGCGTCAGTTTCGTGCTGCAGGGCATGAGATCGTTGCCACTGCTGACAGCGCGGATATGGCTGTGGTTAACACCTGTGCAGTCACTATACAAGCCGCATCGGATTCACGCAGCAAGATCCGTAATATTGCGCGTGCAGGTGTTGATGAAATTGTAGCCACGGGCTGCTGGACGACTCTTCAACCAAAAGAAGCTGCTGCACTTCCAAATATTTTGCGTGTGGTCACTAACGACCAAAAAGATTCCCTTGTTGCTACAACCTTAAACCTCGAGCCATCCATCTTTGAGCTTGAGCCAATAGATCGAACTCCGATTCCTGGGTTGCATCGCCGTACACGTGCTTTCATCAAAGTGCAAGATGGCTGTGATAACAAATGTACATTTTGTATCACCACGGTTGCACGCGGCGCAGGGCGTTCCCGTCCGCTGGCGGATGTAATTTCTGATATCAACTCTGCGCTTGCTGGTGATTCAAAAGAGATCGTTCTAACAGGCGTACATCTCGGCTCATGGGGACAGGATTTCAACCATCATCTACGCGACCTGGTCAATGCAATTTTGCGTGAAACGGATGTGAAGCGATTACGGCTTTCATCTCTTGAACCTTGGGATTTGGATGCTGATTTCTTCTCGCTTTGGAATGACAAACGCCTCATGCCTCACCTGCACCTGCCTCTGCAATCTGGAAGTGAATCCACGCTTCGGCGGATGGCACGTAAGACTACGCCTGCATCCTTCCGCGAGTTGGTTCGCGCTGCAAGGAATGTGATGCCCGACGTCGCTATCACTACTGATATTATTGCTGGCTTCCCAGGCGAGACGGATGATGAATTTGAGGAAACACTTGATTTTGTAAAAGAGATTCAATTCACGGGAGGACATGTCTTTTCGTATTCGCCGCGTCCTGGTACAGGGGCGGCAAAGATGAAGGGGCAGGTCAAGCCCGAGTTAAGAAAGAGGCGGAATCACATCTTGCAAGAAGCCATCGAAGAGTCCGCAAAAATCTATCGCGAAAAATTCATCGGACAGAAAATGCCCGTGCTGTGGGAATCCACAACCGAGTACGGCGAGTATGGCTGGCGCATGGAAGGTTGGACGGGAAATTATCTGCGTGTTTCTGCGAGCGCACCTTCGCCACGTTGGAACGAAGTGGACGAGGTGGAATTGCAGGAAGTGGACGGCGGCTTGGTCAAAGGTGTGATTTTGTAACGAATGTCACTATTTGAAACGGGGGATGAATTGTATAATTTTCGTGCATTAAACATAAAAAGGAGCAAACTATGACGGCTCAATTGATTGATGGCAAGTTGATTGGACAACAAGTTCGTGACGAAGTGGCGACAATTGTTGCAAAGCGCACTGCCGCAGGCAAACGAAAACCGACTTTGGCAACCGTGCTTGTAGGCGATAGACCCGACTCTGCAGCGTATGTTGCTTCCAAAGGCAAAGCCTGCATGGAATTGGGAATGGGTTCAGTCAGTGAGCACTTGCCCGCTGATGCAACTCAGGAACAAGTAGAAGCGCTCGTCCGCAAGTTGAATGCAGACCCGAATATCAGCGGCATTTTGGTGCAGTTGCCCATGCCTGCGCATATTGATGAAGAGCGCGTGCTTTCGCTTATCAATATTGAGAAAGATGTTGATGGTTTCTCCCCATTGAACATTGGTCGCCTTGCTCAAAAGGGACGTGAGCCTTTGTTTGTGCCATGCACTCCTTATGGCTGTATTTATTTGCTCGAAAAATCTGGTGTGAAGATCGAAGGTGCAAATGCTGTAGTGTTGGGACGTTCCAATATCGTTGGTATGCCTGCGGCTTTGTTATTGATCGGTAAGAATGCTACTGTAACAGTCTGCCATTCTCGCACAAAGGACATTGCTGGAACTGTCCGTCAGGCGGATATTATCATTGCGGCCATTGGTAAGACCGAATTCGTGCGTGGTGATTGGATCAAGCCAGGAGCAGCGGTTATTGATGTGGGTATCAATGCAATTCCTGATGCCACAAAGAAAAGTGGACAACGCCTTGTGGGTGATGTCAACTTTTCTGAAGCGAAGGAAGTTGCGGGATTCATTACCCCAGTCCCAGGCGGTGTTGGCCCAATGACCATCGCGATGTTGATGAAGAACACATTACGCGCGGCGGAAATTCAAGAACCATAAAAGTAAAAACTAGAAAACGAAACGTGAAGTCCCGCTGCAAGGCGGGACTTATTTTGTAAAAGAGGAGAGCAGGATGAAGAAATTTTTGAAGTGGGTTGGGATTGTATTGGGGATATTGTTGGGAATGATCGTTATCGGGTTGGTTGTGATCTACTTCAGCAGTCAATCACGGTTGACTCATGTGTTCAATGTTCCAGAAGAGCAAGTGTCTATTCCAACGGATGCCGCGTCTATTAAGAATGGAAAGCATATTTTCCAATTCCGTGGGTGTGAGGCTTGTCATGGTGAGAATCTGCAAGGCAAGATCTATCTCGATAATCCCGCCGTCGGGAAAGTGATTTCAACGAATCTCACAACAGGTAAAGGCGGAGTCGGAAGCGACATGTCTGACACCGATTGGGTGCGCGCCATCCGTCATGGCGTTCGTAAAGATGGTACAGGGTTGCTGTTTATGCCATCTACCGAGTTCTATTATTTGAGCGATGATGATTTGGGCGATGTGATCGCGTATGTCAAAAGCGTCCCGTCTGCAGATAACGAGCAGGCTTCCAGTCAGGTTTCGTTTGTTGGACGTATCGTAATGACTTTGGTTAAGGGGATTACATTCATTCCTGCCGAGTTGATTCCACACGAAGCAGCGCGTCCCACCGCGCCGACAGTTGGTATTACACCCGAATATGGCGCTTATCTGACACAGTCTTGCCACGTCTGTCATGGACCCACCATGTCTGGCGGCGTGATCCCAGGCCTTCCCGCAGATTGGCCGCCTGCTCCGAACTTGACCATGGGTGGTGGCTCTGCCTTATCCACTTGGATGGAGGAGGATTTCATCAATACCATTCGCACTGGCGCTACACCGACTGGTAAAGAATTGCGAGCGCAGTATATGCCGTGGGGTTCCTATAAATTTATGAGTGACGATGAACTGAAAGCAACTTGGGCTTATTTGCAATCTCTGCCAAAGTTGGAATATGGGAATCGTTAGGAGAAGAGCAATAATCAGTAATTAGTGAATAGGAAACAGTCCCGCCACATGGTGGGACTGTTTGATTCTTGATCCCCAAAATTCAGTACAGGAATACTACTAAAACCCTTGACATGCTATCAATTTGGCACTATTATTGATTTATTAATAGTGTAGATTTGATACTACCGAAAGGAGCAAGGATGACTGAAGTTACTGCACAAACCAAGAAATTCCAAAAGGAATTGAATTCAGGTACATCGTCTCTCGTGTTGTTGAGCGTTATGAGTCGCAGCAAAGAACCGATGTACGGATATCAGATCGCAAAAATGTTAGAGGAAAGTGGGCCAGATATTCCCATGATGAAGCAAGGAACGTTGTACCCCGTGCTGCGTTCATTGGAAGATAACGGCTTGTTGGAAAGCTTGGTGGAGCCCTCTGTTTCAGGTCCGCCACGCAGGTATTATAAGATCACCAGCGAAGGACGTAGCACGCTGGAAGAATGGCTTGAAATCTGGAAACAAACCAAGAAGTTTGTGGATGCAATTTTGAAAGGATAACATCATGTTTAATACGGTTGAAGAATATCTCGATGCTTTGAAAAATGAAATGAAAGATGGTGACTCAGCGTTGGTACAGGATGCCCAATCGGATGCCCGCGAGCATTTGTCCACAGCTTTGGAAGTTGCGCGTGAAGCCTCTCCTGAGCTTAGCGAAGCCGATGCGCTCAAGAAGATCATTGAAGAGTATGGTTCCCCTGAAGAAACTGCATCTGCTTATAAAGAAGTGGAGCGCCGTACTTCGCCTATGTTGAAAGAAGTTGTTAAACCGCGCTCTGCCTTGGGACGTTTTTTTGGCGTATATACAGACCCGCGTGCATGGGGTGCTCTTTTGTATATGTTGATTGCTTTTGTAACAGGCATTTTTTACTTTACCTGGGCGGTCACGGGTGTTTCTTTGTCAATTTCATTGCTGATCTTCATTTTTGGCTTTCCCCTTGCTTTGCTATTTCTTCTCTCAGTGCGTGGACTCGCTCTGCTCGAAGGCCGCCTTGTCGAAGCGTTACTTGGCATACGCATGCCGCGCCGCCCATTATTCTCTCATCAAGGCATGAAGTGGTTCGATAGGCTAAAGACTCTCCTGACCGACAAAGCTACTTGGCTAATGATCGTTTATATGATTTTGCAGTTTGTTTTAGGAACTATATATTTCATTTTGATCGTTACTGTATTGAGCTTCTCGATGTCGTTCATCGCTATCCCATTTTTACAGGAGCACTTCCACGTCGGTATGACAGTGATCAATGATGTGAGCTATTTTGCCCCTACATGGTCGTACCCATTGTTTGTGCTGGGCGGCATTCTTTTGTGGACAACATTTATGAATGTCGCTCGCGGTGTTGGTCAACTGCACGGCAAAATGGCAAAGTGGCTTTTGGTAAGTGAATAGAGTTAACTAGCATGAACGAAAAAATACAACCTGCGAATAAATTTATAAGGTTTTTGCAGTTCCCGTTCATCCGTGTAGTTTTGGGATTTGTATTCCTGCTGTTAGTTGTTTCTCTGGCTCAGTTTGCTACAGTCGCTTGGCCTGGGCATGATACTAATTTTACGAATCTAGTTTCAGTGGTCATTACGGTGGTTGTGGTTGGCTTTGCCTATTACGGGTTTGTCCGTGTGATCGAGAGACGCAATGTCACCGAATTATCTTCTCATACTATGTTTGTTGAGTTAGCTAGTGGTGCATTGGTTGGCGCCATCCTTTTCTCTGTAACCATTGGTGTTTTGTGGCTAATGGGTTATTACAAAGTTATTGGCACCAACCCGTGGACAGTCATGTTTTCCTGGTTTGTGCTCGCGATCATTTCAGGCGTATCGGAAGAACTTCTTTTTCGCGGCATTCTTTTCCGAGTTGTGGAAGAGTCTCTTGGCACATGGTTATCATTAGCGATCTCAGCGCTCATTTTTGGACTGTTTCATTTGGCTAATCCAAACGCCACATTGTGGGGAGCCATTGCAATTGCTATTGAAGCAGGTATTATGCTTGCTGCCGCTTTCGTATATTCCCGTCGCTTATGGCTGCCGATTGGCATTCATTTTGCATGGAACTTTATGCAAGGCGCGGTCTTTGGAGTGGCGGTTTCAGGCAACGAAGCCAAGGGATTGTTGCAATCCACACTTAGCGGTCCATCTTTGCTCTCAGGCGGTGCTTTTGGTGCAGAAGGTTCTATTTTTGCCGTAGTAGTTTGCCTAATTGCAGGGATTTACTTAATATGGAAATCTCACAAGGATGGAAAGTTTGTTCCACCATTTTGGAAGCGTTGATACTTTATATAAAAAAGAAGCCCAGCTTTTATGCTGGGCTTCTTTTTTATAATTGAACTTCAATTTATGGTTTGATAAACAACCCAAATGATTTGCAACTGCGCGCTTCGCGGCCCGGGATGTAGCCATATCAATAGGGGAATAGGACGCGTGCTTTTCCGTCAAAACCTTATTACCATTGTGGATGACCCGCCTCCATCCATGTTTACGCCAGTATATGCGCCATACGAAATGAGCAATTTGCCAGTTCAGGGAATAACCCCTTCACTGTATCCTGTCTGTCGGCCATCCACCACCATCAGGTTAACCAGCGGGCGTTTCTGCTCAGTCCAATCGCCGTGCGCGGATTGGCAGCATTGGCGGCCAGGTTTTCTGACCAATCACGACCGGCTCCCGCACAATCACGCGACTTTACGCTGCGAGCGAATGCAGCGCCATCCTGCTTGTTTATATTGATCTGATCCCGTTGACCAATATAAATGGTTGGCTGGGCGGTCTTTTGCGGTGAATAGACTTTTTCTGCGAGAAGCCGCATAATCAGATACTGACCTGAATGCCGCCATTCGCGCAATAAGTTAACGGGTCGATGGATGAACCACGTAGCTGTAATAGCCGCCATTGATAGCGACATGCAATTTGAATTCTTCAAGAATTTTGAGGTGATACGCGAGCATAGAACATTGCTTGTGTTTGGAGATGGGGTAACAAGGAACTCCAGATTTGCAGTTTGCAGGTCAATTGCCATTACGTGTATAACATTCGCGTGAGTTGTGATGTCCTCAGAGGTGTAGGTCACGCCTCCGGGAATAGACTCTGGCGAATTGAAGTGGGGCGTCCTTTGCCGAGTGCAACAAGGAAACTCTGAGCACCAGCCGATCAAACCGTCCAAGCGTTGTATCTGCACCCAGCTTGTGTTGGTGGTGTCATCCAATGCAGGATGGTATCAGGCTTTTTAGCATAACCTCACATCTTGTGTTTGTGCCAGGTGTTTCATGAATGTTCAATGTCGCTGTGTTGACGATACCAGTTCTTGTCGCTGTGATCAGGAACGGGTGTTGAGGCGCTTCTTCCCTTCCACAGGAGCGTGTACGCTGATCAGGTATTCACTTGCACACCATCCTGTCAGAGTGCCTGCACTGTTGCGGATTTTGAACCACACACCATCTGCAGTCGTATCTAATTTTTCAACAAGCTCACCCAGATAAGTCAGCCCTATTGAATCATAAGTTAGACCTGGTCCTTCGCGCACTTTGAGCGAAGCAGTGGTCATACGATACCAGTTGATGTCTTCATCATCTGGTACAGGGTCTGGTGTAGGATTTGGATCAGAGTTTCGTCTGGGGCAGGTCCGCTTACTCTTTGAAGGTACGCAGCGAAACTCCATCCCGTTAGGCTGCCATCCAATTTGCGGATATTAAGCCAAGTTCGATCTGAGTTTGCGCCGATCTCTTCTTACGATTCAAGACGAGAAAGAACACTGCCAACTTGAGGTGCGGTGAGGCTTGCTACATTGCGTACTTTTAGTGAAGGGACAGTCACACGGAAGCGTTTGCCCGCAGGTTGAGGTCGGGATCTGGTGCGGGTATCTATTTCAGCCTAAAGCGTTGTTGAAGCGCAGTCAGGTCGCCATTGAAATAGTTCAGATCAATGTTTCCACTTTCCACGCCATACAACGGACCATCACCATTATCTGTGAATTGCCATAATGTCCATTCATCTGCTGTCCACGGTTTAGGGACAAGGGGAGTGTTAGTGCCATAATTGGCGATCCACAAGGATATTGCGTTTGGCAATTCACATACCTAGCAAATCGGGAACTGTTTATTTTTGAGCCACAATAATAGGCGGTATAAACGCCGATCTCTTTGTTGTTGGGGAGCTGCGCCTTCAAACGCTCCATAAAGGTGTTCAATTTTTCCAGCCTCGAAAGACCCACCATAATTATCTTCAAAGTCACACCATAAAGGCAATTCGCCAAAGTCGCCTTCAAAATAATGTTATCCACAAGTCAGCTTGTTTTTTGGGGTCTATGCGGCTGTCGTAAAACCAATAGGAACCACGCGGCATACCCGCTGCTTTTGGACTCACGCCAATTGGCTTTGAAGTCTCGGTCTGACCATAAATTTTGCCCTGCGCGGATGATGATATACTCCGCACCTGCTTTGCGCATTTTTATAAAGTCACAATGCCTTGCGGAGTTTGAGGGTCATCCTGGTAAAACTAACATCAGGTCCGGATAACGTTTGCCATGATATTCTCCTTGTTGCCCCGCATACCTCGACAAATATTATTGAAGTCTGCGGGGTTGTTAGTTGGCTTGCAAAATTATACAACGAAACCTAGACGGCATTTTTCAAAATGGGTAATAAGTGGCTCTGTCCCTGGTTTGCCTTCAATTGAAATTACATCGATTCAAGTTAATGGCCAATATCATGTTCGGCAGCGTAATGTTCTGCTGCGTGAAGCATGTGTTCTCGTTTTTGGATGAGGTGTGATATTGTGTTCAGGGAAAAAATTCTGGTGGATGTAAGCGTCTTCACTTCGATAAAGACCGTAACATCACCTTGCTTTGCGATGATATCGATCTCACCATACGGTGTACGGATGTTTCTGGCGATAACTTGAAGTCCGCGTCACATAACTGACGGCCGTTTCTTCACCCCAAGCACCCACACGCTGATTGTGATCTGTCATGAGTTGAACTGTTCCACGAATCCGCGCAGACGGGTACGCCAGTTGCTTTTTCGGGGCTTGGCGTCTTTCGTAGCGAGTTTTTCATAATGTTTGAGCATGATTCTGCGGTGTGTTCAATTGAGTACGCAGAAGATGCCTTTTCGCGCTGATCTGCTCATTTAAGCTTACGCAGGTTCAGGTCAAGACAGAGGCGGTGTTTTGAAAGCTGGCGACGGTGAGTTGCGAGGAAGCCAGTCACTCCGTCTTGAACGGTATCTCCTACACCCACAGACTCAATGCCCATAATGGGTAGCCCTGCTCCCATGCCTTCGATAACAGAAAGAGGATGCACCTCTGTAACTGAAGCGGTGGCGAATATGTTGCACATAGCTAGATATGCGGGTAACTTATCGTAAGTGAGGCGGGCTCGTAGCGCACACGCTCATTGAGTTGCAGCTCGCTCACGAGCGAATGGATTACTTCATCATATTACGGTACGCTGCCAATGATTCAGTGCGCCACATTTGAATGCCAGATATTCCTTTGAAGGACTCCAAAAGGAAGGGGAGTTCTTTCAAGCGCAATGCGGCCCGCATGTGATCAGCAACCATCATCATCCTGTAACCGCAATCTGCACGTGAAAGAGGTTTGGCAGAATGGAGAAATCTTTTAAGTCCACGCCGTTTGGGACAACCTCAATATGGCTCTTCTACATTGAGCTGCTGCAGAATTTTTTCCATGCCATTTGAAGGAGTAGCTGACCAAACTCATTGCTGCAGAAGGTAGGCATATAGGCTTGCAGAAGCCTGGTATCATTTGTCAGTGCATCATAGGTAGATATGCTTGTGCATACAGATCGTAGCGCGTGATTCGTGTATATCACAGGGATTTGCAGCGGACGACAATACCTTAATTGGTGACGTCCACTTTAAAAATGGATGCAGGACATGGACAACATCCATGGGTTTGCAAGATCTTTTTTGCATTGCGCGAATAGCGCATGGAAAGATAAAATCCCGAATCTGGAAAGCGGTACACCCGCCATGAATAACACGAGTGTTCTCCATTTTTTTGATCTGCATCTCCAAAGGTGAAGACGAATACATCGTGCCCGGCAAGTTCGGTTGATCTTGACGTAGTTCGTGATACCGCTTATGTATGGTTGTAACTATCTACCATCATACCTATTCGCATATTGTTATGCTAAGACAAGCGCGGATGAATGTCAAGTGGGATTGAGCGTGGTAGAATGAAAAAATCTTAACGGAGAATTATGTCTGCAAAACTGGTTTTACGTGATAAAGAATATGAGGTGAAGCCGCATGACTTGCTGGATGCCTTGAAGAAAGCAATATTGTGCCTGAGTCCGTCATTGCGACACGCAACGGTGAAATGATTACAGATGATGAAGTGTTACGAAGCGGGGGATGTGGTTAAGTTGATCGCTGTATTCTCAGGCGGCTCAAAATGAAATGCCGAAAATGTAATTAAAGTTTCTGTATTGCCATGCGCCAGCATAAACTTTGCGCTGTGTAGAGAACATTACTTGCAATGGGTTCCAGAACAACCAGAACGATTTATAAAAAATATGAAATGTTCATGACGCCTGAAGAAAAAATCCTTGTTGCGGTTTCAGGCGGTAAAAGATTCACTTTCCTTATGGGATATTCTCGTGCGTTTGGGTTACAAAGCAGATGGTTTATATCTGCCTTGGCATTGATGGCGGCATCAACTATTCTCTACGAGTCGCAACGTTTGGCTTTGCGAAATTTGCAAACGAGCGCAATCTAAAATTACATGTAGTAGATATCGAGAAAGAATATGGCCAGTCCGCTACCGATATTGGCAGAGGTCAGTCACCGCGGATATGGCAAACCTTGCGCCGTGCGGCCTTGCCAAACGCCATGAAATGAACCGCGTCGCTCGGGACTCCCGGTGGCGATGTGCTCGCGACAGGCCACAACCTCGACGATGAAGCCGCTGTGCTCTTTGGCAACACATTGAGCTGGGCTAGTGAGTTTCTCCTACGGCAGGGACCTGTACTTCCCGAGGCTGATGGATTGGCTCGTAAGGTTAAACCATTGCGTAGGTTTTACGCTGAGCGCGAGATGACAGCTGCCTGTTGTGTTGCATATATTTATGAAGAATGTCCGTTTGCGGAAGGTTCAAAATCCATTTTCTATAAAGAGACGTTTAATCAGCTGAAACGACACGCCTCAGGCGCAAAGCTGACTTTTTATTTGCGCTTTTTGGAAGCAAGAAAAACTGGGGAATTGTTTATTGAGAAGAATGTTCAGCAGGGTGTATTGCATAACTGTCCCAAATGCGGACAACCCACATCTACCCCTGATTTTTGTTCATTTTGCCGGATGGTTGAAAGAGCAAACGTAGAAACAGAATAACCTCCTTTTATATGCTATCGCTCAAGTCGCCTATAAGGCGGCTTTTTATTTGCTAACCATCCCTTTAAAAGAAAATGCGCCGAGAATGGCGCAAATAGTACACAGACAATTTTGCATAGTATGTGACTATCGCACCAACGTAGTAATTAACCCGATCAGGAACAGTCCTATTGCTGTATAGCCTGCGATCTGTTCTGCAGTGAAGATGGAGAAGTGAGGTGTGTCGAAACTGGAACGGTCAATGCCTGGTTTGGTGGGTGTCTCAGTTTTTCCCATTAACGCATCACGGAAATCGAGCACGTTCAGTGGACGATTATCTGGGTGCAGGGACATGGCCCATAGAATAGCCTTCTCGACCTGACTGCTAAGGTGAGGATTGATCTCTCGAGGCGGTGTCAGGCTGCGGGTGTCAAGGAAGCGTTTACGTGCTTCGGTGGGAGGTTCATTTGTCAGCAGGTGATAAAGAGTCGCACCAAAGGAGAAAATATCCGCTCGTGGGTCTGTGTGAGTATCATCCCCGCCATATTGTTCGAGGGGAGTGTAATGTGCAGTGCCTTGTCCCTGAATAATGGTGATGGTCACTTCATCAGGAGCCATGATCTTTACCAGACCAAAGTCTACGAGTTTGATCAATCCGCTGGGGGTGATTTTGAGATTGCTAGGCTTAATATCGCGATGAATGATGGGAGGTGTTTGTTGGTGAAGATAGCTGAGCGCATCTGCAATTTGCGTTGCCCAACGTAGCACTTCTTTTTCCGAAAGAAAAGTATTGTTACGGCGTGCTTCTTGCATTCGTTCGCGCAAGTCTTTGCCTGGCACAAAGTCCATTACCAGATAATCACGCGGACCTTCCGAGAAGAAGTCAGAAACTTTTGGCAGGTTGGGGTGGTCAAGGCGCGCAAGCACAGAAGCCTCGCGAAAGAATTGTTCGCGAGCTTGCTTGAATACATCTGGTGGGAGCGCCTGATTGTGCTCAACTTCTTTGAGCGCGCATAACCTGCCCTGCAGGCGTGTATCTTCTGCAAGGTAAATACTGCCCGTGCCGCCTTGTCCGATTTGTTCACGGATCTTGTAGCGGTCACGCAGGATCTCCCCATTCTTCAACGATTGGGGCAAATCTTCTCCTTTTCGTGGCGGCGTATCCTAACGGATACTTCTGTTGTGCCAGTGATATTTTCGGCGTGTATCACTGTTCCAGTTACTGAATAAACATCGTGCCAGATTCAGCCAGCATAGGAAATATTAAAATTACAATATAATCATGCACAGAATCCACTTTTCTGCTATATTATAAACGTCTTTGTTGCAGTATGGTGTTTTGTGAATATATCAATTTACAGTTGCTGGGATGCAAGATTAAATTCGAAAACCGAAATTATTAAACAATAAAAGCGCTTTTTGAGGAAATTATGGAACACGAAGATGATTATCCAATTCTTGTCGCTCAGGATGGTCCGCTAAAGGGACAGCGCTGGGCATTAAGCCATACCTTGATGGTGGGGCGTGACCCGACTTGTGACATTACTGTTCAAGATCGACAGGTCTCGCGTTTTCATGCGCGTGTTACTCCCACACCAGAAGGTGTGACTATTGAAGACCTTGGAAGCAAGAACGGAACAAACCATAACGGGACGGAAATTACCGCACCCGTAATGTTACAGGATGGCGACTTGCTCGGTATTGCGCTGGCCCAGCAATTCATATTCCTCACCTCTGATGCCACCATGCCGCTTGCTGAAGGCGGTGCACGGCAGGGACGATTGGTGATGGACCAGAAATCACGTCAGGTTTGGGTGCATCAGCAACAGGTAGTGCCGCCATTATCTGCCCAGCAATTTAAACTATTGTGGATGTTATATGAAAAGCAGGGACAGGTGATCGGCCGTAGTGACCTTGTTGCGGTTGTTTGGGGTGAAGATCAAATGGCGGGTGTTTCCGATCAGGCATTAGATGCTTTGATCCGCCGTTTGCGTGATAGATTGGCCGTGCTAGACCCAAGCCATCAATATATTGATACTGTGCGTGGACATGGTCTGCGCTTGGATAATCCCTCGAACGGCGAGTAAATGATATGGATGCCCAGTCGGAAAAACTTCTAGCGCATATTATTCGCAACACTCGTGTTGCAACTCTTGCCACTATGCGCGATGAAAAACCTCAAACTTCCATGGTAGCTTTCAATCCATCGGATGATTTTTCCGCATTTTATATTCACGTCAGCAGGCTTGCGCAACACACTACTGACATGCTGAAGGATAAGCATATCAGCCTGCTTATCGTTGAAACTGATGATGGCAGAGCCGACCCCCAAACTCTTGCGCGAGTGTCCATTCGTGGCAGCGTTGAGATCATTCAAAATGGAGAGCCTGGGTACACTCCGATCAAAGAAGCGTATCTTGCACGCTTCCCCGAGGCAGAACAATTATTCAAGCTGGATGATTTCAATTTCTGGCGTATCACACCAAAGGGCGGAAGATACGTGGCTGGTTTTTCAAAAGCGTATAACATAACTCCCGAAGCGCTCAAAAAAGCTTCAGATAGATAACATCAAAAGACAATCACCTTCAAGGTGATTGTCACTTTTAGGAGTCCACATGACCTCATTAAAACTTCTTGCTGTATTTGCACATCCTGATGATGAATCAATGGGCATGGGTGGCACGCTAGCAAAGTATTCTGCCGAAGGAGTGGATACACACCTCGTCTGCGCCTCACGCGGAGAAAGAGGTTGGTTCGGTCCCGAAGAGCAGAACCCTGGCCTGGAGAAACTCGGCCAACTCCGTACCGTGGAATTGACCAATGCGGTCAATGCACTCGGCATGAAGAGCCTCTCTTTCCTCGATTACATCGACGGAGATGTTGAT
Source organism: Anaerolineales bacterium (assembly GCA_046328875.1). Lineage (GTDB taxonomy): Bacteria > Chloroflexota > Anaerolineae > Anaerolineales > Villigracilaceae > Villigracilis. Next base: position 1,202,790 of record JAXLVS010000001.1, read on the forward strand.
CAAGCCAACCATGATGAAGCCATCAGCAAAATAGTCACGCACATTCGCAAGATACAGCCTCAAGTGGTTGTTACTTTCCCGCCTGATGGAAATTATGGTCATCCTGACCATATTGCCATTGGACAGTTCACCTCTGCTGCTATCGTCTGTGCCGCCGATGCAAAATACAAAGACCCAGAAAATCTTCCCGCACATCGAGTCTCAAAGCTCTATTACATGGTGGATGGAGAGAGCTTCATTAATCTCATTTCTCCATTCATGGAGGATATGACTTTCCCTGTGGATGATCAACTTCGTGGTGAAATCCCGTGGAAAGAATGGATGATCACCACCCGCATTGACATGGCTGAACATTGCGGTGCAGCTTGGCGCGCCATTCAATGCCATCAAAGCCAATTGCCCACGATTGGCGCATTGGCAGAGATGCCAGAAGAATCTGCTGCCGCTGTCCTCTCCATGCAAGGGACTTTCTATCGCGCTTTTAGCTTGGTGAATGGGGGAAGAAAAATTGAAGCAGATTTCTTTGAAGGTTTGAAATAAAAAAGAGACCGTCACTCTGAAAGTGACGGTCTCTTTTTTATCCTGACATATTCTTTTTCATTACCCGTTTCAAAGCTACTTTATAGATTTCAGTAAGCTTCTCGGCCATATCTTTGGCCTCGGGGTTATCAGGCTGGCTTTCCATCTGCGCAACCAATCCGCTCAGTGCATCCACGAATTGTTGGTTGACCATTTCATCATTTTCAGTCAACATCTGTTCCATGCCTGCTTCATCTGGAGCTTGTAGTAACTGTTCGATGAACGCCACTTCAGGCGGTGGGGCACTGGCTGATTGCAATACCTGCACCATCTTTTGCAGTTTGCCCATACGAGTGTAATCGTTCGCTTCAGAGGCTTGCCGCAGCAATTGGTTGACTACTTCCACTGCATCTTGTGTGAAGTTATCGAGGTTGGCTTGTGTAGCCTTTTCAATATCTTCCTGCTCAAGGATGGTTTCCACAAACTTTTGCGCCTGCTTCAAGCGCGCTTCCATTTGCTTGTCAGCTTCATTGGTAAAGAACAGCAGTTTCTCGCGGATGCCTTCCAGTTTGGCTTTCTCTTCAGGAGAAGCCTTCTCAATGCGCTCCGTCAAATTTTGGAAGAAGACGTAATCCATACCTGCGCGTGCCATGCTGACGTACGCGCGGATGCGTGCATCGGATTTGGCTTCAATGACGAAGTCCAAAAGTTTTTCGCGGTTAAGAGATTGCCCCGCCTCTTGTAATACCTGTTGGGCTGCTTCCATTTCCGCGACAGATTCCTTCAGCTGACGGCCATACTCGGTCTCTTCCAATAACTGAGTTTGGATTTCGATCAGGGCTCGCGCAATGGGTTCCTGTCCGCTTTGCATGGCGTTCTGCGCAATGCGGCTGAACAGTGCAAAGAATTGCTCGTCAATGATTTTTTCATTTTGCTTGATCAATTCCGTGCGCACATCCTTTGATGTAACCTGCATCAACTTCTCCATGAACTGGACACGTTCCTGCTGTCCCTTGATCATTTCTGGAGTAATGCCGTCTTTGCCCAAGATGGTTTCCATCATGGACTCGTATGTAAGGTTGGCTTGTGGACTGAACAAATATCCTTTGCGCTTTTCAGGAGGCAGACGGTCCACAACTTGCTTGATGAGCGGACCGATCATTTTTTCCTGTTCATTCAACGGCAATCCCAACTCAGCGGGGAAGAAGGTCAACAGCAATTCTTTATCATTGTCGTGATAGACGATAGGAGTCGCGAGGCGACCTTCGTATCCGCAATACTGACAGCGGGCATAGTTGGATTGTCCGCTTAACAAGCGTTGCTTGGATGCGGGTTCATGAGTCACGTCGAATAACTGCTCAACGTTGGCAGGGATCATTTGTCTACAGCGAGGACATGCGATTTGTGTTTGTGGCATTTAACGATTTCCGATTTGCGATTTTTGATTTACGATTACAAAAACGATATTTGAAATTCAATATTCGGTTTGAGAGTCTTATGACCCTGTTCTCCGAATATCGAATTATTCATTATTAAATTACTTACCCAACTAACTCTTCCAAGCGATCAATATACCCTTCCATTACAGCAAAGGTCTCTTCAACAGCTTTGGGGGTTGTCAGGTCAACGCCTGCTTTCTTGAGTACATCCAATGGATAGACCGAAGAACCAGATTTCAGGAAGCCGAGGTAATTTTCTACGGCATTGGGTTCGCCGCGCAGGATTCTACCTGAGAGAGCGTGAGCGCCTGAAATACCAGTGGCGTATTGGTAGACGTAATAGTCTGCGAAGAGGTGACTGAATGTAGACCAGACCATGCCCACGCGCGGACGATCTATCTTCACTTTGGGGCCAAATCCCTCAGTAAACAGATCAGCCATCAGATTTTGCATTGAGTCGGCTGTCAAAGGTTCGCCACGTTCGGCGCGTTGGTGAGTCTCAAGTTCAAAGCGAGCCAGAGTCGGCATCTGGAAGAAGTACCTAAAGAAGTTTCCGCCAACTGCTTCTTCGATCAAAGAGATGAGGAAGTTCTTGTCGGTGATGGTCTTGAGCAAATGTCCGCGCATCATGGCTTGGTTGAAGTTTGAAGCGACTTCCGCGACGAAGAGGGAATAGCCAGAATATGCCAGCGGCTGATTCTGCCATGTCAGGTACGAGTGCATGGAGTGGCCCAACTCATGCGCGAGTGTGCTCATGCTGCCAATATCATCTGTAAAGGACATCATGATGAATGGGTGGGTCTTGGGAGCGCCATATGAGAATGCGCCGTTCATCTTGCCTTGGTTTACAGTTGAGTCCACCCAGCGGTCTTTGAGCGTACCACGGCGAAGAGTATCTACATACTCCTTGCCGAGAGGCGCAAGACTGTCGCTGATAAGGTCAACGGCTTTTTCGTAAGAGATCTTTGTTTTCTTCTTAGCGATCGGCGCCCACATATCGAAGTATTGAATTTCTTTTAACTTCAATGCTTTGCGGCGGATCTCAAAATAGCGATGCCAAACTGGTAACTTTTTCTTGAAGGTGTTGATAAGGTTGTGGAACACTTCTTCAGGAACGTTATTGTTGAAGAGTGAAGCAGAGAGTGTTGAGTCGAACTTACGAGCACGCATATTGAACACGTTTGCGCTAATGGATGAGGAAAGATTAGTAGCCAGTGTATTCTTGAATTCAATATGCTTGTCGTGATAGCTTTCAAACGCGCTCTGACGAACCTTGCGGTCAGGATGCTCTAACAGAGTGGAATAGAAATTTCCCTGCGTTACATCAAGCTTCTTGCCTTTGCTGTCTTTGGCAGGTGCAAATTTGAAATCTGCATTTACCAACATGCTAGTGCTGGTGGAAGGACCACCGAACGGGTCAGCTAACATGCCAAGGATTTCTTCCACTTCGCCCGAGCGCACATGCGCTTGTTGGCGGAAGAGATCATCTACAGCCTGACGGTACACTGCCAGTTTTGGATTCTCTTTCATCCATGATTCAAGAGTCTCTCTGCCGATTTTCAAAAGCTCGGGGTTTAAGAAGGATACTGCTGCAAATACTTGTCCAAACATGCCCTGTGCTTTTCCAACCATCGCACCAGCCGCCTGACTAGTGGTATCCACGGCATAAGCAAACTGTGCGTACATAAAAACAGTTTGCGCACGCAGAACCAAATCTTCGATAGTGGTATATCCCTCTAACAAAGTGGCTGGGCCTTCGCTGAGTTTACCTTCATACTTTTTCACTTTGGGAATATCTTTCAATACTGCCTGTAAAGCGGCTTCCCAATCCTTGGGTGATTTATAAACACTTTCAGCGTTCCATGTATATTTCTTGTTTACTTTTTTTCGGGGGGGAATAGTAGTGGGCATGAGTTATCCTTTTTTTGAATTTGCCGTTTGATTTTACCATTGGGCTAGTAGTGACACAGCATTGCTGTGTCCTTCTAAAAAGACGGAGAAATACTCCGCTATGGATTACCTCGGGAGGGAGAAACAGATCCTCGCACCCGAATCAGGCTTCGGGTCAGCCCAGATGCGCCCGCCATGAGCTTCAATGATCGCACGGGCAAGGTAAAGCCCCAGCCCTGCACCTTTAGTCTGTTTGACGGCATTTGTCGAACGATAAAAGCGATCGAAGATGTGAGGGATATCTCTGGCGTCAATGCCTGGCCCTTGGTCGCTAACGCAGACAACAACTTGCCCAGGGCGGGTGGAGCCGCTTATCTTGATCTCGCCTTCAGGGGCATATTTCAAGGCGTTAGAAACAAGGTTTGAAACAACTTGCTCCAAACGGCTTTCATCACCAAGAATTATCGGGAAGTTTGCAGGGAAATCTGTGACGAGTCGGTGCTTTGGTGATTGAGACGAAAAACGTTCGGTTACTCTTAACGCAAGGCTGGGCAGCGCTACGTCAGCATGATTCAAGCTGAGGCCGCCTGCCTGTAACCGTGAAGCATCCAACAGATCATCGATCATTTTGGACAAACGATCTGCTTCTTCTTCAATGACTTGCAGCGAATCACTGATGGTGGCTTTATCCCACTTGGCATCGTCGCGGCGTAATGTGGAAGCATAGCCTTTGATCAATGCAACAGGCGTACGCAATTCGTGGCTCACTATGGATATGAAGGTTGCTTTGATCTCGTCTGCTGTTCTGAAGTGGGTAATATCACGCACGCTGAGAATGACATTGCGAAGATTATTTTCTTCTGAAAAAAGCGGCGCGTATGTGATGCCGACAGGTAGTGGCGGTGGTAGAGGACGTTCAAGGTCGCCTTCTACATATAAGGTTGCGTTAGGCGTAAGAGGCCAGCTCTCTGTCACGGATTCTTCGAGTGTTTTTCCGTGTGGTTCTTTTTTCCATTTAATAATGTCTTTGTGATTCTTTCCAACTATGTCTTCGCGGGTAGCGCCAAAAAGTTTTTCAAATGCGCCGTTACATCTTTCGATGTTGAAATCAGAGTCTAAGATGAGAATGCCATCAGCGGCAGAATCAAGAAGCGCATCAAGGCGCTTCTTTTCGTAGGTGACTTGTCCGTAAAGTTGGGCGTTGAAGACTGCAATAGCGGCTTGGTCTGCAAAGGATTGTAGAAGAATACGGTCGTTTGGAGTGAATAAGTCGGCATAGTTACGGAAGATGAAGATTACGCCAATGACTTGTTCATGAGCGGCCAAAGGTAATCCTGTGCCGTTGAGCAGACCCATACTGGCAGTATAGGTCAGCTCCTTTAACATGCGGTTGAGCTCAAGCACATCCAGCTCACGGACTTTTTCCTCGGCGAGAAGTGGTGTTAAGTAGGAGAGAAATGCTGGGGCGATGCCATGTGCCGTTGCCACGCGCCAGCCATCGGGTAGTTTGAGCGCAATGAGGCCTGCTTGCCCGGCTAGCATTTCAATCGAAATCCGCAAGATGCGCGCGAGCAACTTCTCAAGGTCAAGTTCTTGAGTAAGTGCACGTGAGATTTCGAGAAGATAATCTCTTTGGCGAACACGAAAGTCGGGCAACATGGAAGGGATGATAGACATATTTAATCATTTTATCACCGCGCTTCGGGGAGCGGTGTAAGAGTTCTGTTAGCGCAGAAAGTATATACAAATTAGCAAATACTAACATTTTTGTGAACAATAAAGGTTGACCTTGGTACTAATTGACCATAAAATATTAATAAATTTTCATCTTTACGGATGCAACGACCCAATACCAAAAATTGGTCGCTTTTCCTAAGTGGGCAAAATTTGGGATAGGTGTTGGCGAGCAGAGCAGCGAAACCGGCCGTTGGCTGTTTTGGTTGCTTTTTTTTATCGGTATGGGAAATTGATCTTAAAGTTTCATCGTTAGTAATATTGTTTTTTAAAAAATTAAACGGCTTGCCGTTGAATTTGCAGAAGTTGCTTTTATTATTTCACTTCTGCTTTTATATCTTTGCCTGCTTTATACCCTTATTATTTTGATACGGCTGGGCAAAGTTAATCTTTTATCGGAGAATGCCATGCATTCCAATACTTTTTTGTCACGTTCTTTTTTCTCTTTTCGTTTTGTTATCGCGTTGCTGTTAGTCATTCCACAGGTGGTAGTACTAAATACCAAGGTAAAGGCTGCACCTGAGCCTGAACCTGTAGTGACTGCTCCATTGCGAAATGGGGCCGCTTCCGTTGCCATTAGTGGACTGGGCAGTGTTCCCGTGGGACAGAATGTTTCTTTCTCTGTTTCCTTTGACAACACCGGGACGAGCGCAGGCTATGGTCCTTTCATTGATGTGATCCTCGATACCACCGGTATAGATGGTGTATATCCGGGCACTCCTGCTCCTGCAAATACATATGATGGTCTTGGTACTACTACCATTAGTGCCAAGTATCTTGGCGCGGCTATTCCTGCACAGGATTTCTTTACCGTGCAATTTGATGCAGCTGGCAATGCCACCCATCCTTTTGCGTTAAATAATTTGGGGCAAAAGATCGTGGTTACCGGAACCCCGGGAGATACTCTTGTTGTTGTCCGTTTGCCTTTTGGTTCTTTTTCACCAACCCAACCCCCGGCTGCTGTAGATTTCACAGTGAATATGAGCAACCTGGCAGATGTAAATGCACCTCTGTCTGTGCAAGCACGCGGTGGTTTTGAATTTGGTAGCATCACCCCTCTGAACGACTGGTGCTGCGGTGATGATGCCGCAGGGACGCTGACTTCCTGGAGCAGTGGTACGGTAACTCCCAGTTTATTTACTTTGTCAAAATCATTTAGTGGACCCGAAAGCGAAACCGCTACTGGTCCTAACTTCCCCCGTACTTATACGGTAACAGCTACTATCGCTGCTGGGCAAACCATTAACAACCTGCAATTGACAGACACATTACCAAATAATGTGCAGTTCGTTTCGATGGTTTCTCCTGCAGCGGCTAGTTGTCCAACTTTGCCTTCCACAACAACACCGGGGGGGACGCTGCGTTGTAATTTTGCTGCTGCCAGCGGAACTGTAAACATGACATTTAATTTTTACGTCCCGCGTGTGGATAGTACCCTGGCCGCTGTGTTGAATGCTTCCACGGGCGATGATGGAACATCCTGCAATAATGCGTCCATCACTGCTGGGACATGGGCAGCATTGGATACGCGTGATGTAGGTGGATTAAACTTTACTACAACTCCATACAGCCCAGCTGGATGTGAAAATACATTTACGCCAAAATCAATTGCCATTCAAAAGGCTGTAACAGTGATTGGCGGCGGAAACACAGTACCAGGCAAGGTTTTGGAATATACACTAAATGTGCAGGTTTCAGATTTCTTTGCCTTTAATAATGTGATTGCCACAGATGTAATTTCAGATGGTCAGCACTTTGACGCCACGTTTACCCCTACCATACAAGTGAATGGAAACGGATACGCGATAGCCACGCGAACTATTGCCGCCGCGAATTACACGGTTGATGTATCGAAAATAGATGTAAGCGATGGCCCTCCAACCCCGCCCTTAACTGAGAACCCAGCCACAGACGGTACAACAACCCTCACATTCCGTGTTTCAAATGAGATTAGCCGCACCCGACCGAACGGACGCATGATCGGCGGTTGTGTGGATCCGGTCAATGGCAGCCCCACGCCAGACTGTAGTGTTTATGACAATGCAGGCACAACTGCAACTATTGTATTTCGCACTATAGTTCAAGAAGGTTTTACAGACAACTATCCCACAGGCGACTGGAGTGTGGATCAGGGTGATGTTCTTGATGATGTCGTCAATGTCACAGGGGATGTGTTAAACACAGCTACTCCATTTACACCAACTGGAAATACTGAACCAGATGGTAGCAATGCCAGTGTTTCCATTAGTCGCGGTGCGCTTACCAAATCCATTTATGCGATCAATGGCAGCACAACTTTACCGACAAATGCACTAGGGCAGATCATTATTAAGCCAAGTGATACAGTCACATACCGTCTAACGTATGTTTCAGCGACCAGTGATGTGGAAAATCTGTACTTTGAAGATTTTCTTCCCTTGCCGATCTTCCACTCAGATGACCCAGATGATAATGGTACGGCTGGCCCTGCTTGGACATTTGACCCTACAGTCAGCGCAGCATCTCCTGCTTCTGGTGTAGTAAAGCTTGGCCCATCCGATACGTTTTATGCGTACACAGCTGGCGCGGGCACAACCGGTGTATTATCGCCCAACACACTACATGGAGCCCCAGCTACTAGAGAACCAAAAATTAGCATTGATGCTGGTAATAATAAATTGATCGTTGCGTATGCAACGTATGATGATACGCGTGACATTTCACGCACTATTGACTTGTTGTTCACAGTCACTGTATCAGATGAACCCTTTGCTGATAATTTGTACCTGACGAATCAGGCGATGGTCTATGAAGGCAGTACATTCAATTCGCCGTCCTCTGCTACATCTATTGTTCAAGTTGTTTTGACTGAACCGGTACTCGTCCACAAGAAGGGTGTAATTGCGACGAATAGCACCAATCCTAATATTTCATATAGCCCGGCAACAGTTGGCCCGGTTGCATTCAATGCGCCCGGTACCGCTGGTGATCGTTGGAGCGGCACAATTGATTCTCCCGGACTTGCCCTTCACCCGATCGATAGCAACATCACAGGCGTAGACGCTGGTGACTTGGTGAGCTTTGCTATCGTTATTGAAAATACGGGTTCAAGTGCCAAAGGCGCTTTTGACCTTACCATTTTAGACACCCTGCCTGCTATGTATCAGATTCCCGCAGGCGGTTTAAACTTGCGTATCTCCAATGGTGATAGAAGCGCCTCGTTCAGTTACACAAGGCCAGATGGCTCAGTTGCAGTTCCAGCTGACTTGTTCAGCACAGGTATTGAAATCGTTGATCCAGACCCAAATAATGGAGCCTGCCAAGCTCATACAGTTGGTGCTGGAAAGAACGTAATCATCATCACGTATGACCTTGAAGTGAGACCAGATGTAACGCCCGGGACTCAATTTAACACGGCTACTTTGGTCAATTATGCAGGTTCAGATGGCGGACCAAACCACGTTCCTTCCACGCCGCCAACTGATACGGCTTCCTCCACAGTGCTTGCCTCGCTGACAAAGCAATTGGTTTCTACTGAAATTAACAATGCCAATAATAGCAATGCTCAAGCTGTTATCGGCGAGCTCGTTACCTATCGCTTGACCACAACTGTGCCAGAGGGTCGGGTTCCTACAGCCACCGTTACCGATCATTTGGATGGCGGCTTGGCGTTTGTCTCTTGTACGAACGTAACGCCTTCATCTACAGATGTCACCACTGATCTTGCCAGTGGGAGTAATTTCAGTGGAGCATGTGCTGATATTGCAGTTTCAAATAACGGACAGGATGTCACATTCAACCTTGGTAATATTACCAATGCCAACCGCATAAACACAACCGCAGATACTATTACTATTGAATATGTTGCAGTGGTGTTGAATCAAAGCAGCAATCAGGGCGGCACTCTGCTTAACAACGAAGCCAAATTCTTTACCGGTGCAACCCAGTTAGGGGCAACTCAAAACGCCTCTACCGTCAGCATTATTGAACCGAATGTGAATATTACAAAGACTGTAGCTCCTACTACAGGTGATGCGGGAGACAGTTTCACATATACGATCACACTATCTGGCGCAACTAGCACAGATGCTTTTGATGTCACCTTAAATGATGACATTGACTCGCTAATGGAAAACCTTGTGTTGAGCGGTGTGACAGATACTGCTTCGCAAGTCACGGCAGCTAATTTTAATTTTGTCCCAGCTACAGGTATATTAACGACCGTCACGCCATTTGACATCCCCGTCAGTGCTTCCCGACAAATCGTTCTCACCTTTACGGGAACTGTGTCTTATTCTGCCACCCCAGGGCAAGTAATCCCCAATAACGCCAATGTGCAATGGACAAGTATGGATGGGGTTGTGAGCAATCGCTCTTCGTACTACACCAACCCTGTTGATGGCAATGATGATGAACGCACAGGCAGCGGTTCACCAGCAGTTAATGATTACACAAAAATTGGCACAGCGCCATTTACGGTAAATCAAAGTGCGTCCGGGAAATCCTTCATTATCACTTCTGAAGCACATACTCCCGAAACTGGGGATGGTTCAAATACTTCAACTCAGGCACGCCCTGTGACCATTGGTGAAATTGTACGTTACCGTTTGATTTCGCCAGTCCCTGAAGGGACATCTCCCAATTTCCAAGTGACGGACTTCCTGCCAACTGGGTTGACTTTCTTGGATGATGGCACAGCACGTATGGCACTGGTTTATACAGATGATAATAATATTTTATTTGGTGGGGTCAGATCCTCATCTATAGATTCTGTTCCTGCAATCCCAGGCGGTAATGCTTGTAAGATTGCAGACTTGGCTTCTCTGCCTGTTTTACCTGCTGTGTTACCCTGTGCTCTTGCGGACGATAATGTTAGTAGTAGTTCCCTTACAACCAGTGTCGCAGATACGTATGGCACTGGTGATGACATATATTTCCGTTTGGGTTCTTTGAACAATAACGATAATGATGCAGATACAGAATACGCAGTCATTGATTTCAATGTGCTTGTGGATAATACAGTAGCAGGCAGCAATGATGCAGGCGATACTCGTACTAATTTTTCGCAAACATTTATTGGCGGTAGCGCATCTGGCGCTTTTTCCAATAATGTTAGTGTAAAGATCGTGGAACCTGGTTTGGCCCCAACGAAAACTGCCAATCCTGCTTCCGGCGACGCTGGCGATGTTATCACCTATACATTGGTTTTCTCCAATACGGGTGTAAATGCATCTACCGCGTATGAAGTTTCATTAACTGATACCGTCCCCGGCAAGATGACAGCCAATCTCGGCTCAATGACCGTTGTTCCTTCCGGAGCTTCCTGCACTGGCCTTCCTTCGCCAACCAATACATCTTCCGGTAATAATGTGAATATCACCTATGCCACAGTGCCTGTGGGGTGTATTGTCACAGCAACATACACCGCTACGCTGAATACTTCCGTCACCGCTGGGGAAGTGCTTGCAAATGGAGTCACATTAACATATTCCAGCTTGCCCGGAACAGGTACCACACCGAATCCTACAGGCTCCACTACACCTGGTGGCAGTGGCGCGACCAATGGAGAACGTAGTTACAACAATACTGCCGTTGGAAACGTCAATGTAACCAATTTCGGTCCGGTCAAATCAATTCTCAGCACGTCTGCTGCGCATACTACCGGCGCAGGCAATCAGTCTGGGACGCCAGGCAATGTCCCAGATGTCGCTATCGGCGAGACATTGGTCTATCGCCTTGTTACTGACATGCCCGAAGGCACACAAACTAACTTAACCGTTGTAGATATTCTGCCTGCCGGGTTTAGCTATGTTGGCAATCCTGTTATGTCTTTCATTGCTAATACGGATGTCACTGAAAACGCAGCCCTTGCGGGTGCGGACAATGATGCGCTTCCTCCCACATTTGCGGTACCAGCTTATGCTGGCGCTGGCACTGTGGGAGTGGAGGTGAGCGGCCAGACAGTCACATTCCACCTTGGCGATATTATCAACAACGACTCAGATACAGGCGCACCCAATGGCACCGAACAGGTGGTCATTGATTTCACCGTGATCGTTAACAACAATGCCAACGCTGGCAACACTGATGGCGTCAATAACAATACTGACCTTAGGAACAATAACTACACAGTTTCAACGAACAATGGCAGCGGCGTGCTCACTCTGCGACAGACATCCAATACGGTGGCTGCACGCGTTGTGGAGCCTTTGCTTAATATCGTCAAGACTGCAAACGACTCATCATGGCTATATGGGCAGGATGTAACCTTCACCCATACCATAACCAACCCCGCTCCCAGCCTTGCTACAGCTTTTGAGATCGTTGTAACGGATACTATTCCTCTCAGTTTGACATACGTTCCCGGCTCGATCACTGCCCCCGCAAACTGGGTGGCAAACGATACAGCCGCTCCTACACTGACATGGACCTGTGCAACCGCTTGTACTTTGCCAGTTAATTCCACCGCCGCGTTGACCTACCATGCTACCGTAGATACTGTTGCCATTGACCCCGTCAATGCGCTGACTGGCTCTGCCACAGCCATTAACAATGTGACAATGACCTGGACGTCTCTACCCGGAACCAATGCAGGTGAGCGCACCGGCACGACTCCGGTCGTTCAGCCAAATGATTACACACGCACATCCTCTCAAACTGGTAGCCTTGCATATTACGCTCTTGGCAACCGTGTCTGGTTTGATACGAATAACAATCGAGCCATTAACTTCGCACCTGCCGGTTCATCTGAAAGCGAACAGCCCGCTGGCACCCGAATTGGTGTGAATGGCGTAACCATGAAGTTGTACAAAGACAATGGTTCAGGAACCTATGTTGATACCGGTTTAACTCAAACAACTACCAATGGCGGTTACTACCTTTTCGACAACATCGAAGAAGGCAATTACATTGTGGTTATCCCGGCCACAGAATTTGTAATAGGCCGACCACTTTATGGATACTGGTCTTCTGGCATAAGCATAAATACAAATGGCACATTGGCTGCTGAAACTGCTGCGCCAGACCCAGATACAACCGCTACCGACAGTGATGATAATGGTACTCGTCAAACTGGTGGAGCATATGTGGGTGGTGTCGCTTCATTGCCTGTAACGCTGGGGCCGGGTGCTGCTGAGCCTGCTGGTGAAACAGACCTCAACGCTCTCGTAAACCAAGGTACGTTGCCAGATGCCCGCGCCAACATGACCGTGGACTTTGGCTTCTATCAAGTCGGCGTTGGCGATATTGTCTGGATGGACGATGCCTCTGTCAACGGCGTGTATGCTAACGGCGAGACGCTGATCAACGGATCAACTGTCAGCTTGTATTCTGCTGATAACACCACCCAGCTTGCAGTGAGTCTGAGTGGCGTGTGGACAGGCGCAACTGGCGCAGGTTCCATCGTCACCGGCCCCAGTGTGGATAATCCTGTTTGGGCGAATGGTTACTACCAATTCACCGGCTTGCCCGCTGGACGGTATGTAGTCCGTGTGACTGGCCCCACGGGCACAGTTAGTACAATCGATACCTTTGATGTAACAGACTCTGGTTCGCCGAGCACCAACACTAATAATAACGATAATGGTATTGGCGTCACTAGTAATGTGGTTACATCTGCTACTGGGGCTGCGAATGCCATGAATTTGGTTCCAGCTGGAGCAGGGCACACCATTACTTACACAACAGGAACCTCCTTCAACCCCACTTTGGACTTTGGCTTTGCCAATGGCTATTCCATTGGTAACCGCGTTTGGTTCGATACCAACAACGACTCCAGTATCGATTTCACTCCTGAAAGCGAACAACCTGTTGGTACAAAAATTGGTGTGAATGGAGTGACAGTTCAACTTTATGCTGCGGATGGGGCTGGCGCACCTACCGGCGCTGTTCTTAGAACTACAACTACAGCCAATGGCGGCTATTACTTGTTCGATTCGGTACTCCCTGGCAATTACGTGGTTGTACTACCCGCCTCCAACTTTACTGGTGCAGGCGCTCTGGTTGGTTATTGGTCTTCTGCCACCCAGAGAAATGTGGACGGTTCCAACAGTGAAACCACAGCTGCCCTTGCAAATGCAGATGTTGACTCAGATGACAACGGCACCCGCCAAGTGGCTGGAACGTTCATCAATGCCGTCATCTCAAGCATGGTCACTGTGGGTGGGACAGAGCCTATCAACGAACAGAACACGGATGTGAACTTACTTGCTGCCGGAGCCGAACATCAAGGTACTCAGCCAGATAATCGCTCCAACATGACCGTGGATTTCGGCTTCTACCGCGCCGAAGTTGGCAACCTCATCTTTACTGATGTCAATCGCAACGGCTTATATGATGCTGGTGACACCTTACTTCAAAATGTACCTGTCGAACTGCTCTCAGCAGATGGAACCTCTTTGGGTACCACTATTTCCAATGCAAGCGGCATATACCTGTTCAGCGGACTTTCTGAAGGCAATTACATCATCCGTGTCACTGCGCCAAATGGCACCTTCAGCACCATTGATACTGGTGACACAGTTGCGCCGAATGACAACACCAACCCGAACGACAATTTCGATAACAACGACAACGGTTTGGATATTCTCGGTGGCGACGTGGATTCAGCGCTTGTCAATTTGAACCCAGGCGCGGCTCAAAACTTCAACACCATTACTTACACTAACGGAACCACCAGCAATCCAACAATGGACTTTGGTTTCACCGGTATTACCTACTCTCTTGGTAACCGCGTCTGGTTCGATACAAACAATAGCTCTACCATAGACTTCCCCGCCGAAAGCCTTAACGTCGCCACCAAGATCGGCGTGGATGGCGTAACGATGAAATTGTATAGGGATAATGGTGCGGGTACCTATCTGGATACCGGCCTCACCGATCTAACTGCTAATGGCGGCTACTATCTCTTCGATGGCCTCTCTGCTGGCAATTACATTGTCGTTATCCCCAGCACTGAATTTGCACTAGGAAAACCGCTCTACGGATATTGGTCATCTGCTACTACTATTGATAACGCTGGCGTAGTCTCCGAAACTGCCGCACCCGACCCTGACCTTGGCACAGGTGGCGGCGTTGATTCTGATGACAGCGGCACACTCCAAACCAGTGGAGCCTATCTCGGCGGCGTTGCTGCGCTTCCTGTCACTCTCGGCCCCACTGAACCCACAGGTGAACATCTCACTGCAGGCGGGCATACCGCAGATGTGGATGCAACAGAAACTGGCGCCAATAATCAAGGCTTCCAGCCAGATGACCGCGCCAACATGACCGTGGACTTTGGCTTCTATAGGCTCGGCGTCGGCGACATCGTCTGGATCGATGATGTTCTTGCAAACGGTAACTACGCTGTTGGTGAAACCCTCTTTAATGGGGCATCGGTCAGCCTATATGCAGGGAATGGAACCACACAACTTGCTGTTGCTGCGGACGGTGTCTGGCAGCGCACCACTGGTGCGTCCAGTGTATCCAGCGGTGATGCAGCCAATGGTTGGGCTAATGGTTACTATGCATTCACAGGATTACCCGCAGGTAATTATGTGATCAAGGTTGTTGGTCCGGCAAGTTCTGTCAGCACCACTGATTCAGCGGATACAGCCACCCCGAATAACAATGTCAACAATAATGACAATGGAGTCGGCACCGCTGGAAATTCCGTTTCATCGAATCAATTCGCTCTTTCCCCGGGGACGGTTGGTACAGCTCCGAACATCATTACCTACACTACGGGCACATCCTTCAACCCCTCGCTCGACTTCGGCTTCCTCAACACGTATTCCGTCGGTAACCGTGTTTGGTTCGACACCAATAATAGTTCTGATATCAACTTCACCGCTGAGAGCGAACAGCCTCTGGGCACCAAGATCGGCGTGGACGGCGTGACGGTTGAGCTCTACGCGGCAGTTGGTGG
Source organism: Anaerolineales bacterium (assembly GCA_046328875.1). Classification (GTDB taxonomy): domain Bacteria; phylum Chloroflexota; class Anaerolineae; order Anaerolineales; family Villigracilaceae; genus Villigracilis. The sequence continues at coordinate 1,218,258 of JAXLVS010000001.1, forward strand.
TCTCCCCACCGGCCCAGCCATTCGGACCACAACTACAGCCCACGGAGGTTATTACCTCTTTGATAGCGTTAACGCAGGTGATTTTGTTGTTGTCATCCCCGCTGCAAACTTTGATAACACCGGCGTAGGTGACACTACAACCGCGTTAGTTGGTTATTGGTCATCTGGAACCCAGCGCCAAAACAATGGCACTATTACGGAGGCCGCTGCCGCAAGCGCAGACAACACCACTGACTCTGACGATAATGGCACACGCCAAACTGCTGGAGTCTTCAACAATGCAGTCATCTCTAGTATGTTCACTCTTGGCCCCATTGGAAATACCGAACCTACTGGTGAACATTTGGATAGTGCCGGGCATACTGCAGATGTAGATGTCTTGGCCGCAGGTGCGGAACATCAAGGCACTCAGCCAGATGCACGCTCCAATATGATGATCGACTTCGGTTTCTATCGCGTCGAGATCGGTAACCTGGTCTTTGCAGATGTCAACCGCAACGGTTTGTTTGACGGCGGCGATACGGTTCTTCAGAATGTACCCCTCGAACTATTCTCTGCCGGTGGAACTTCCCTCGGCACAACGAACTCTGATAATAATGGCTTATATAAATTCAGCGGTCAGCCCAGTGGTAGTTACTATGTCCGTGCGGTTGCGCCGACTGGTACTGTAAGCACAATCGACACCGGCGATACGACGCCTCCAAACGATAACACCAGCCCGGATGATAATTTCGATAGTAACGACAACGGCGTTGGAATCCTTGGCGGCAACACGAACTCAGCGGTGGTTGCCCTGACCCCCGGCGCAGCGCAGAATTTTAATAGTGTCACCTATACCAACGGAACCACAACCAACCCAACCATCGACTTTGGCTTTGCTAACTCGTTCAGCCTTGGTAACCGCGTCTGGTTTGATACGAATAACGATGGCTTTGTTGCGGTGGGTACAGAAGTAGGCGTCCCGAACGTGCGCGTCGAGTTGTATCGTGACAGCGGCGCTTCTGCTGGAGTCTTTGACTCGGGCGATGTCTTTATCGCTTTCGATGATACCGATGCATTGGGCTACTACCGCTTCGATGGCCTGTGGCCGGATAATTACATCGTCGTCATTCCAGCGGATAATTTCCGCAATATTGGCGCAGGTGATAACGTCGCAACCGACCCGTTGGCTGGTTACCTGAGCAGCGGCACTGAAATTTCCGCTGCTGGAGTGATCTCAGATACCTTCAGTCCCGCACCTGACAGCCCGGCATCCGTGGATAATGATGATAACGGCGCATCCACCTTTGTTAGCAATTTGTTGAGCTATGTCTCAGCGCAGGCAGTCACTATCGGACCAGGATCAACTGAACCTGAGTTTGAAGCGGAACCAACTCCAAACCCAGATACAGCCACAGGTGAAGCGGCTGATAATCGCAGCGATCGCACTGTGGACTTCGGTTTCTATCGTATGCAATTGAGCGATCAGATCTTCAACGACCTCAATAACGATGGCATGTTCACTGGTGCAGATTCTCCGTTGGCTGGAGCTGTAGTGCAGTTGTTTGCCAGCAATGGGACGACTGAAATTCGAGTTGGCCCTGATGGTATTTTGGGTACTGCAGATGATGCGGCTGGCGGAGTGACTACTCTTGCAAGTGGAACCTATTTATTCGGCGGTTTACCCAAGGGTGATTACATCGTAAAGGTAACACCCCCGTCCGGGTACAGCACGACAGATGTTAATGCGGATACAACTACGCCGAACAATAACGTTGATAACAACGATAACGGCCTTCTCGGAAATCCTGGGCAGGTCTCCAGCGCTGTGGTCACACTTACGCCGGGCGTTGCTGGTGCAAGCACTACAGTGACAAATGCTACCGCGACGACGTTGAATCCCTCAATGGACTTTGGTTTTATTCCGTTGTATAGCTTGGGCAACCGCATCTGGTTCGATACCGATAACAACAGCACGATAAATGGCGCTGAAGTGGGCGTCAACAACGTGCGTGTTGAGTTGTATCTTGATAACGGCAACGGTGCGTACGATGCAGGCGACACCTTCCAAAGCTTTACAACGACTGACGCAAGCGGTTTCTATCGTTTTGACGGTTTGGCACCGGCTGGTTATGTCGTCCTTATTCCTAGCAGCCAATTTGCTGCCGGCGGCGCATTGGATCGATACTGGAGTAGTGGCACGACTATTGCAATTAATGGCACTGTTACAGATTCAACGACCATCGCTCCAGATGCTGGCGATATTGACAGCGATGACAATGGTATTACTACCCTGCTAGGTAATACTGTAAATTATGTTTCCTCTAAGCTGGTCACCCTCGGACCAGGCCTCAGCGAACCGCCAACAGATAATAGCCCTGTTACCAACCCTGTGGCCGGTGAAGCACCGAACGATCAAAGCAACCGCACTGTAGATTTCGGTTTCTATCGTGTTGAACTAAGCAACCAGATTTTTTGGGATGTTAACAGTGACGGTATCTTTGGAACAGGTGATGTTGTTTTGCCTGGCGCAACTGTCAAACTATATTCTGCAGATAATTCCACTGAAATTCCAGTTGGCCCAGATGGCATCCTCGGTACGGTAGACGATGCTGCTGGCGGAATTGCGAATGACGCAGCAGATGGCACTTATTTGTTTGGCGGTTTACCTGCTGGTAGCTATGTTGTCCGCGTAACGCCACCTGCCGGGTTCGATAGTACGATTGACAACGGTACCGTTCCTGCCGGAGCTGATAGTGCTACTCCGAACAACAACCTCGATAATAATGATAATGGTGTAGGCATTGGAACTGGAGAAGTGTCTAGCAATGCAGTTCCTCTTACGCCAGGTGTTGTGAGTTTGAATAATGTTGTCACCAATAGCAGCGGTACAACTCTCAACCCATCCCTCGATTTTGGTTTTGTGCAGAATTCCGTCCTTGAGTTCAGCCTCGGCAATCGTGTTTGGTTTGATACCAATAATGACGGCAAAATCAATGGCGCTGAAATTGGGATTGCAAATGTAAGAATCGATTTGTATGTTGATAATGGTACAACCGCTGGTGTGTATGATGCGGGTGACACATTTGTCGATTTCAAAACAACAGACCTAACTGGTTATTACCGCTTTGACAATCTAGCGGCCGGTAACTATGTGGCGGTTATTTTGCCGAACCAATTTGCTTCAGGCGGTCCATTGGATGGCTATTGGAGCAGCGGTACAAGTATTGCAAACGGCGGTGTAGTAACAGACGGCATCGGCCCTGACGTTGACACAAATCCTGCTGATAATGATGACAATGGCGTAACTACTTTTGCCGCTAATGTTGTGAACTATGTTTCTTCACGTGCAGTTACCCTTGGCCCGACCGCAAATGAGCCTGTGGGCGAAACGGACAAACTTCCGAACCCAGATGCGGGGGAAGAGCCCGATAACCAGAGCAACCGTACGGTTGACTTCGGCTTCTACCAGATTCAATTGGGTGATCAGGTCTTTGTAGATGCCGATAATGATGGCTTATACAATAATAGCGATGTGCCTCTTGCTGGCGCACGCGTTCAGTTATTTGCCGGCAATGGCACTACCGAGATTAATGTCGGACCTGATGGCATTTTAGGTACAACAGATGATGCCGCCAATGGAATGGTCACTCTCGCTGATGGTTTGTATCTATTTAGCGGTTTACCTGCAGGTAATTACATTGTGAAAGTAACCCCGCCTGCGGGATATCTAAGTACTGTGGACGCGAACGCAGACACTGCCACACCGAATAATAATTTGAATAATAACGACAACGGCGTTGGCGTTGCTGCTGGACAGGTCTCCAGCAACCAAGTCTCGTTGGACGCCGGAGTTTCTGGCGCGAGCACAACCGTAAACAATGCCACTGCTATAACTCGTAATCCTTCAATGGACTTTGGCTTCAATGTAACCAATGGATTCTTGAAGACGGTTGTAGGTACAAGTGAACCCAATACTGGTGGTACGGATGTTGCCATTGGCGAGATTGTTACATACCAACTCACATTCGATCTTACTGCTGGTTTGGCACTTAATAACGTAGTGGTAACAGACAATATGGATAAGGGGCTGGCGTTTGTTGATTGTGTGTCAATCACGATTGCTGGTGCGCCGGTTGCCTGTTCCCCAGTTGTTTCGCCCATTACAGATCCGGGTGATGTCGCTGGGAACCCTGCAAACCCGGGCAGGCAGGTTGTCTTTAATATTGGCAATATTCCTGCTCCAGTTGCAAACACAACCATGGTGATTCAGTACCGAGCGATTGCACTCGATGTGATCGAAAACCAGAGTGGCGTAAAAGTGAATAACAACGCCACTGTAACATGGGCAGGCGGCTCGCTTACTTCCAGCGCACCAAATGTGAATGTCGTGGAACCTGATATGACTATCGATAAGTCCGCGACTCCATCGAGCAATGTTGCACTTGGAACGCCGATTCAGTTCACGTTAACGATCAATCACACCACTCCACAAAGCACCGCAGACGCCTTTGATGTTGTAGTGACAGATATACTGCCGTCTACACTTGAGTATGTTCCATGCAGTGTTACTTACAGCGGCTGGGCGCCTACTTCCCCAGCAGCACCGGCCTATTGCCCAGGCACAACAAACACACTGACCTTTACATGGGATACTTTCCCGCGTGGGCAGGTCGCAGTCATTAACTTCACAGCTCGTCTCATTGGAACGCCAGCTACGAATGTTGCCTCTATCGCGTGGACTTCTCTTGACATTGACCCAGGCGTTGGCGGACTTCCACAACAGCTCTCGATCCACAACCCAGAATCGACCGAACGTTGGTACGACCCAACAGACAATGTAAATGTGTATGCAGTTTCCGATAGCGTTACCATCAACGAGCCTGTTGTAAGTGTTGATGATAGTGACAGCGTTAGTAAGAAACTTCCGACATTGTTGCCCGCTACCGGCTTTGCCCCAGGCATTGTCACGATGTTGCCTGAACAGCCTGTTGAAAAGTCCTATACGGCAACTGATGTGTGGCTGGAAATTCCAAGCCAGGGCATAAAAATGCCGATCGTTGGCGTTCCATTGATTGATGGAGATTGGGATCTTTCATGGCTATCTCAAGAAGCTGGCTGGTTGAACGGAACAGCATTCCCTGGCTGGGATGGAAACAGTGCTCTTACGGGACACGTCACCCTGCCAAATGGAAAGCCCGGGCCATTCGCGAATCTCGGCCACCTCAATTGGGGTGATAAGATTATTGTCCATGCGTATGGTGAAGCATACATCTATGAAGTGCGCGAGAACCGCATTATCAAACCTTACAGCACATCGGTGTTGAAGCATGAAGATGATGCCTGGCTTACCTTGATCACATGCAAGACGTACATTGAGTCTACGAACACCTATGCTGACCGCACTGCTGTACGTGCTATTTTGGTGGCGGTCCAGAAAGATGCCACCACCTCAAACACCAACGATAAACGATAAGATTATTTTTTGATAACAGACGGCATCAACTCGATGCCGTCTGTTGATTTATAATCCCGTGATTGGAGCGCTTATGTCATCATCCCAACCGCTAAAAATATTTCTTTGCCATTCTTCCGGCGACAAGCCACAAGTGGAAAAGCTCTACGATTTTTTCTCAAAACAAGGGGCAGACCCTTGGTTGGATTCAGAGAAACTCTTACCCGGCCAGGATTGGAATTATGAGATCAATAAAGCTTTGGATGATTCCGATGTGATCTTGCTCTGCCTCTCAAAGAAATCAGTTGATAAGGAAGGATATGTCCAAAGAGAAGTTCGCATCGCACTGGACCGTGCACTTGAGATGCCCGAAGGGCGAATTTTCCTCATCCCCGGCAAGCTCGAAGAATGCGACCTGCCGCGTCGTTTGCAATCCTATCAATGGGTTGATCTGTTCACCGAAAAAGGCATGGCGAAACTTGTGAAGAGCCTTAATCTGCGTGCACAACAAGTTGGTGCAAAATTATTGTCAACGGAGTAAAAAATAATGATTTTTGGAAGGATTATAGGGATTTAAAAATATAATTTTAAACATCTTTTGATTTATATAAAAAACCTCCCCTGAAATTTCGTTATAGCATGGTCAATTTTATTGACTTAATATTATGTTGCCCGTAAAATAAATGTTAGCTTTTATTGATACTTAGATCAACGTAGTTTCATCGACGCCTCCCTAAAAATCTTTATTTTTTGTTTTGAGGTGTAAGTGCACAAGGTCCCAATTTCCCCCACATTGCTGCTACAAATGAATAGTCCTTAGACGCGCTTTATACATTGGCGTTTTGTATTTTTACGGATGCGATGACCCAACTCTTGAAATTGGTCGCTTATTTCCTTAGATGAGGAAACTGGTGTTGGTGAGCAAGCAACGAAACCGGCCGTAGGCTGTTTTGTTGCTTGTTTTTATTTAAGAATTTTAAGGTGAAATTTCGCATTCAGACATTCCAAGGATATAAAAAATATGCCAAAATCTATTCGATCTTTGTTTTTATTATTTACTTTAATTGGAACTTTTTTTGTTTTTCCCATACAAACAGCTTATGCAATCGCTATCCCTGCTGAGATCAATAAGCAATTTACACCAATATTGATCGATGCTGGCGGGATATCTGTCCTTAGAGTTACTATATTCAATCCAAACACGTTTCAACTGACAAGCGCAAATTGGTCAGATAATTTAGTAGGCGTACAACCAGGCCTACGAATCGCAAACCCGAATGGCTTGAATACCACATGTGGCGGTTCAGTGACAGCTGTTCCGGGTACAACCGCTTTGTCGTTAAGTGGTGGGACGGTTCCAGCTCAAGTTGGCGCCACTCCAGGGGAATGTTATGTGGAGGTCAATGTTACATCTACAACAATCGGTAATTTGATCAATACGATTCCTTCCAATACCCTGAATGCAAGCGGTAACGATAATGGCACCCCTGTGACAATTACCAATACTACGCCAGCAAGCGCTACCATTACAGTTATCGCCGTGGCCCCTCCGACTATATCAAAAGGCTTTAGTCCGAATACAATTTTTGTCGGACAGCTAAGCCAGTTGACCATTACGGTCAATAATAATGATACAGATACCAACCTGACTCAAACATCCTATACCGATACACTTCCCGCGAATGTAGTTCTTGCTAACCCAGTTTCACCAGTTGTTAATAATTGTGGCGCTTCGTATACCCTTACCGCCGTTGCTAACACAAATACAATTGCCTTAGGCAATGCAACAGTTACCCCCAACCAAAATTGTACAGTTACAGTAAATGTTACTTCAACTGTCACTGGACAATATACAAACACAATTCCTGCGGGTCCTGGTGGGCCAGGTTCGATCGTTACCCAGCAGGGAGTAACCAATGCCAGCCCGGCATCGGCTAATTTGAACGTTCAACCTGTCGGTGTTACTAAGAACTTTTCTCCTGCTGCTATTGTGGCTGGGGGAACCAGTACATTGAGCATAGTTCTTCAAAACCCAACCGGTACAAATTACACCGGTGTGAGTATTACTGACAATCTTCCCGCTGGCCTGACAATTTTAGGAACACCCGCTGTATCTCAGTGCGGTGGAGTCGTAAGCAGCACCGCAACATCAATAACTTTGACAGGCGGAGTTATTCCAGCCAGTGCCACGCCTCCAACTCCGGTTGGGACATGCACCATTACAGCGACAGTGCAGGCTGGTTTAACGACTTCTGGCACGCTTAACAATACGATTCCAGCAAACTCTTTGACAGCTGCTCAGCCAGGCATTACAAATGCTTCGCCTGCTCAGAGTAACTTGGATGTAACTCCTGCGCTGACAGGTACAAAGGCATATTCACCGACAAGTATTGGCATCAACGGTGTCAGTACTGTTACGGTCACTCTGAATAATAATAGTGCAACGGATCTTACAGGGGTTAATTTTACAGATACATTGCCTGCAAACTTGAATGTTTCTGGCGTGCCAGCTTCCCCACAGTGTAATGGCACTATTACAAGTGCTGTCAACTCAGTTACCTTGGCTGGTGGAACAATACCAGCAGGAACATCTTGTACACTTGTATTTGACGTGACAAGTAGTGTTCCCGGCAGTGGCACTACGTATGAAAACACAATTCCTACAGGCGCTATCACTTCTACTCAGGGCGTAGGGAATACATCTACCATTAGGACTGGTACAGACCTTACTGTGGTGAATGCCACTACACTTCCAGTGGTTGTCGGTAAAGCATTCCAAACCAGCCCTATCCTTGCTGGCGTGCCAAGCCGATTAAGAATAACCATCACTGCTCCAGTGGATACAAATTTAACTGGGTTAAACATAAGCGACCCTCTGCCTGCTGGTTTGGTCATTGTCGGGACGGCCAGTGTTCCCCCAGCTCCTGCAAACCCAACAGACACATGTACTGGTGCAAATGTTGTCGCTCCCATTGGTGGAACTTCCATCACTTTATCGGGTGCAAGTCTTAATGCCGGTGCATCTTGTACGATTACTGTGTATGTAACTTCAACTAGCCCTGGCTCTTACAATAACGTTATTCCTGCTAATAACGTTACCACTACTCAAGGCCGTACGAATATTGTCGATAGTAATACAGCTACCCTTGTAGTTACCAGCATGTCGATGAGCAAGGCGTTCTATCCACCATCTGTACAAGCCGATGGCTTCTCCGTACTCACGATCACGCTACAGAACACAAATACTTCGCCGCTGGTCAATGTACAACTTACGGATAACTTGCCAGGTTCAACTACCAATGGCGTTATCGTAGCACCTGTTCCAAATGCCAGCACCACCTGTGCTGGCGGAACTGTTACCGCAACTCCAGTCTCACAAGTCATTACAATGACAGGTGGAACTATCCCAGCTCAGAGTGGGAATGTTCCCGGTATTTGTACAATTACGATTACAGTGCAGGGCAAAGATACAAATGCCACTCCGAGCAACCGTACCAACACTATCCCAACTACTAATGTGTCGGGTACTGTTCAAAACACGGGCGTGACGATAAACCCAATTGCACAGGCGCAGTCAGTGCTCACAACGGAACCGTTAACCATTGGTGTAGTAAAAGGATTTAATCCTGTGCTTGTGTATGGTGGCGCATACTCCACTATGAGCGTTCAACTCATAAACCCGAACAATACAGCGCTAACAGGAATTGCCTTTACTGATAATATGGCGCTACTTGGCGTGGGGATGGAACTGGCGAATCCAGTTACCTTCGATGTGGGCACTTGTGGTGGCGTTCTTACGGGCAACCCAGGAGATTCATCTTTTTCATTTAGCGGTGGTACTTTACCTGCCAACTCAAACTGTATCCTAACCCTTCGAGTTGTAATGGCTGTAAATGGTAACCTTACTAATCGAATCCCGGCTGGCGCAGTAACCACCTTTAATGGAGTGAGCAGTACTCAACCTACGGAAGCGTCGTTGACTAATCTTCCGGGCGCCAGTGTTTCGAAGAGCTTTAACCCGGATGCCATTCTTGCTGGCAGCTATTCTTCATTAACGATCACCATTCACAATACCAGTAATATTCCTCTTGTTGGCATGGCGCTGACGGATAATTTGCCAGGTGCTCTTCCCACTGGTCTGGAAGTTGCAGGTGCGGGGGCTCCCGCACCCATTAATGGGTGTAACGGAACTTTATCTGCTCCATTTGGTGCTCAAGCCATTGCCTTATCCGGAGGCTCTTTGGCGGGTAATTCAAGCTGCGATATTACGATTAGTGTAACAAGTAATGTCCCGGGTGTTTACGTGAACACTATTCCAATTGGAGGATTAACCGCAACAGCTGGCGGCTCTCCAGTGAGCAACAATAGCCCGGCTTCCGCTACTTTGACCGTAAATGCATTGGCTGGATACAGCCTTGGCAACCGAGTTTGGTATGACACAGATAACAGTGGCACGATTAACGGAACAGAAGTAGGAATTTCAGGTGTACGTGTGGATTTGTATCAGGACAATGGAACAGTTCCCGGCGTGTATGATGCTGCGGACACATTTGTATCGTTCGCGACGACCGATGCCAATGGCTATTATCGTTTTGATAATCTTCTCGCTGGCGATTACATTGTCCGCATTCCTCCAGATAATTTCCGCAATGTGGGCGCAGGCGATACTGTCCCTGGAAACCCCTTGGCTGGTTATTGGAGTAGTGAAACAAGTATCAGTAGCGGCGGTGTCGTTAGTGACAGCACAGCGAATGATGCAGACGTGGATGTAGATGACAGCGACGACAATGGCATTTCTTCGATCACAGCCAACACCTTGAACTCTGTAGCTTCTGCTGCGGTCACTCTTGGACCTGGAACAGGAGAGCCAGTCAACGAAGCAGATCTCTCTCCAACCGGGCAAGGTTCACCAGATAACCGTGCAGATATGACCGTGGATTTCGGGTTCTATCGAGTGGAGCTTGGTAACCTCGTTTTCTCTGATGTGAACAATAATGGCACCTATGATGCAGGCGATGCCCCGCTGGTTGGCGCAACTGTGCAGTTGTATTCCAGCAACGGGACCGAAATCCTTGTAGGGCCAGATGGAATACTAGGCACAGCAGATGATGCACCGGGTGGTGTCGTGACTGGCGCAGGCGGCACATACCTGTTTAGTGGATTGCCTGCTGGAGACTATGTTGTAGGCGTAACACCACCGAATAACGCAACCAGCACGGTAGACACAGCAGCACCTACGGATACCACAAGCCCGAATACCAACATTGATAATAACGACAATGGTGTTGGTGTTGGGAATGGTCAGGTTCGCAGCAACACGGTTTCACTCATTCCTGGGAGTGTTGGCGCTGCATCTAATAATGTTGTTAATACTGCAACAGGCACAACGACCAACCCAACCGTGGACTTTGGTTTCACCACCGAGTTGTTCAGCCTTGGCAACCGTGTCTGGTTTGATACGGATAACAGCGGAACAATAAATGGCTCAGAGCAAGGTATCAATGCTGTCGATGTGGAGTTGTACAGTGTAGATGCATTGGGCAATACTACGTTCATAACATTGCAAACGACCGCCAATGGTGGATATTATCGCTTTGATAACCTGCCAGCTGGAGATTATATAGTTGTAATTCCAGCGAGTGAATTTGCAGCAGGTGGTACCCTGCGAGGGTATTGGAGCAGCGGCACTACGCTCAATGGAGCTGGAGTAGTTGGTGAAACAACTGCGCCTGACGCCGATAATGATATGGATAGTGATGATAATGGTACGCTGCGAACAGGCGCACCGTTCGCTGGTGCTGTTGTAAGCAGTGCAGTTACGTTGGGACCGTCTGCTAACGAGCCGACTAATGATTCAGATGCAGATGCAACCAACCCTGCGGGCGAAGCGCCCAACGATCAAAGCAATCGCACTGTGGATTTTGGATTCTATCGCGTCGAGCTTGGTGACATTGTATTTGTGGATGTCAATAACAGCGGTGTTTATGATGCAGGTGATACATTGCTTGCGGGCGCAACTGTACAACTTTATTCAAGCAATGGCACTGAGATCAATGTTGGCCCCGATGGAATTTTTGGCACGCCTGATGATGCTCCTGGAGGTGTAACCACAATTGCAAATGGTTCTTATTTGTTTAGTGGTCTGCCAGCAGGTGATTACATAGTTAAAGTCACACCACCGCTTGGGTATGTGAGCACGATTGATGTTGATGCGGATACAAATTTGCCGAACAACAATGTGGATAATAACGATAACGGTGTTGGCGTGGCAGGCGGGCAGGTTTCTAGCAATATTGTTTCGCTGATTCCTGGGGTAACAGGCCCAAGCACTACTGTTGTGAACAGCACAGGTACCACATCCAATCCGTCAATAGATTTTGGCTTTGTATTGACGAATGGTTTCCTAAAGACAATTACTGGGACAAGCGAACCATCCACGACGGGACTAAGCGTTACCATCGGTGAGATCATTACGTATCAAGTAAGTGTGGTGGTTCCGCCGGGAACATATCCTAATGCAGTACTTGTGGACACGATGGAACAAGGCCTGGCATTTGTAGGCTGTGACACGATTGACGCAACGGGTCTGACCACGACGATAGTTGGTGGCTTTACTTCAATATGTTCCAACCCAACAGTGGATAATGCTGGCGGCGGCACACCTGCGGACATAGATCGCCGCGCCACATTTACTATGGGAACGTTGACAAATGGTGGCCGAATACCTGTCAATCTGGTTGTTACCTATCGTGCGATCGTTCTTGATATTGCATCAAATATTGATGGAGCGAATCTCAACAACAGTGCAGCATGGACTTCTGATGTTGGTAATATGGGGCCAGCACAGACGGTTGTTGGTATTGTGGAACCCAAGTTGGCTATCGATAAATCTGCCAACGTAAGTTTCATTGCCAACGGCTCAGGCGCCACCTTTACACTGGTAGTAACCAACACTGCGGCAAGCCACGCAGACGCTTTTGATGTAGTGGTAACCGATGTGTTGCCAACAGGTTTGGACTTTGTAGCCAACTCTCTTGATTGCACTGCTGGAGAGCAAGACCCCGATGTGACCTGCACCTACGACACTGCTACTCGCACCATCACTGCGGAATGGAGCAAATTTACATTATTGCCAGCAGGCAGCCGCGGAATTATCCGCTTTGGCGTTGTAGGGAATGCCTTGCTCCCTGCCAATAGCAATGTGACCAATGTTGCGAATGTAGAGTGGTCCAGCTTGCCTGGAGACCACACAACTCCACAATCCTTCTCTGTACCACCAAACCCATTTGCGACTGAAAGATTTTATGATCCCACTGATGCGGTTGATTTCTATAACACCAGCGCCTCGTTTACATTCACACCGCTCGGCGCTGCTGGCCCAGGTGGGGGAGGCAGAGACGATGCAACGACTTCGAATCTTCGCTCAGGCGGATTCTTGATCCCTGTTACAGGGTTTGCACCAGGCATGGTAACGGAATTGAATCCAGCTTCTCGCATCGAGTATGCACCGACCAATTTCAGTATTGAGATTCCAGTGCTTAAGGTCAAAACTTCTATTGTGGGTGTTCAGTTAAATAATGGGAGTTGGGACGTGTCCTGGTTGCTGAATCAGGTTGGATGGTTGAATGGAACCGCATATCCCACTTGGACGGGTAATAGCGTCCTTATGGGGCATGCTGTCGATACGGCTGGAAGGCCTTCTGTATTTTCCAACTTGAAGGCTCTGCCTGTCGGCGAGTTCATCTTTGTTTATAACAATGGCTATCGCTATACCTATAAAGTGGTTTCCAATGATGGGGTGCAGCCCAACGACATCTCCGTGTTGGAGCATGAAGACAAAGCCTTTCTTACATTGATCACTTGCGATAACTACGATGAAGCAACAGCTACATACCTTCGTCGTGTTGCTGTACGGGCAGTACTCGTAGATGTAAGAGCAATAAAGTAAGTTTCAGATTTTGAATCAAAAAGGCTGTTCCACACAGGAACAGCCTTTTTGATTCAATTTAATTTTTTGTTTACGCTTTTTCGGCAGCGGTCAGGGCGTCTTCGAACAATCTTAACCCTTCATCCATTTCCGCCTTAGTGATGGACAGCGGCGGCGCGATGCGGATCACGCTTTTGCCGCAAGAGAGCATCAACAAGCCGCGTTCATAGCCAAGATCTACAACTCGTTCAGTCAGATCGTGATCAGGCTCTTTGGTTTCGCGATCTTTGACGAATTCCACACCGATCATCAATCCCTTGCCTCGAACTTCACCAATGCTTGGGTGGCGCGCCTTGATTTCTTCCAACGCTTCCAAAGCGTACTCGCCAACCTCTTTCGCGTTCTGAAGATATTCTTTTTCGATCAGGTCAATTGTCGCGAGAGACGCAGCGCATGAGATCGGATTGCCACCATATGTATTTCCATGTGTTCCTGCTTCCCAGTTCATCACAGATTTGCGGGCAATGCACGCGCCAAGCGGCATACCTGAAGCAATACCCTTGGCTGAGGTGATCATATCAGGCTCAACACCAAAATGTTCAACTGCCCACCACTTGCCTGTGCGTCCCATGCCGCATTGCACTTCGTCGAGGATCATCAGAATATCATATTTGTCGCACAACTTTCGTAAAGCAGGGTAGAACCCATCGGGCGGAACAATGTATCCACCTTCGCCTTGGATGGTTTCAACCAAAATCCCTGCCACATCTTTTGGTGGCAAAATCTGATTAAGGATTTCATCTTCAATATAACGAACTACTGCCTCGCCGTAATCTTCACCCTTGCGGCGTTCAAGTACTGGACGATATGGATTCGGGAATGGAGCATGAGTAACGCCATTCATCAACGGATAAAATCCGCCATGATATTTTGCCTTACTCGCTGTAAATGTCACCGCGCCCATAGTGCGTCCATGGAATGCGCCAGTGAATCCGATAAAGTTCGAGCGTTTGGTGTGATAGCGCGCCAGTTTGATAGCAGTCTCAACAGCTTCTGTACCTGAATTGGTCATGAAAGAAAGAGCATCCTCTTTGAAAGGGGCAATTTCATCCAGCTTTTCCGCAAGGCGGATCCAATTTTCATGATAGAAGTCCGATGAAATGTGAATGAACTTCTCTGCTTGTTCTTGAATAGCTTTCACAACTTTGGGGTGTGAATAACCAGTCGATACTACAGCAATTCCGCCCATGAAATCCAAAAACCGATTTCCGTCCACATCCCAAACTTCACTACCTTTTCCATGGTCCATCACAAACGGATAGCCCCTTGGATAAGAAGGCGAGATCACCTTATGATCTCGCTCTATCATTGCCTTGGCCTTTGGGCCAGGTAAACTGGATTTTGTCATACATTCTCCTTGATGATTTGTATTACGAATTCGCTTTCATTTCCGCCAACGCACGCGCACCCAACAGGCCCGCGTCATCTCCTAATTGAGCCCTCGTGATCACCAATCCTTCCAAATAGCGTGGATGGAAAACATGCTTCTTCAGACTGGCGTTGAAAGGGTCGAACAACAAACTTCCCACCTGCGAAACACCGCCGCCAAAAATAATAATAGATGGGTCAAATGCATGTAAAAGAGAGGCTGTAGCAATTCCAAGATATTTACCCGCACGCTGGAAAGCTTTGACAGCAAGCGCATCCCCTTGATTGGCTGCCTCAGCTACTTCGCGCGGAGTGATCGAGCCTTCGTGCTTCAAACTGGACTTTGTGCCTGCTTCCAGTTCTCCAAGCACATACTTCACGATAGCAGGTCCCGAAGAAAAAGACTCAAGATGTCCGTTGAAGCCGCAGGAGCAGGGGGGACCATTGGGGTCAACGATGATGTGTCCCAGCTCTGCTGCAAGACCATGATACCCCTGTAACAACCTGTCTTCGATAATGACGCCAGCGCCAATTCCAGTGCTGACCGTAAAATACAAAACGTTGTGGTGGCCTTTTCCAGCTCCAAAGCGATATTCCGCCAACCCTGCCAGGTTCGCGTCATTATCGAGATAAGCTTTCACACCAAAATGCTTCATTACATTTGGTGCAAGCGGGAAATTGTGCCATTCAGGATTATTGGGAGGGGCAAGCAGATAGCCTGTATGCGGGTCTAACGGCCCTGGGGAGCCTAATCCGATTGCTGATACGGTCTCTTCAGCAGGCCAAACATCCTCAATGACGCTCATCAAGCGTTCCAATCCACCAGGTTCTGATGCACGGGTGGCAATTTTTTTCTGCTTAATAGGCTCGAATTGGTCAGAATTGTAAGAGGCTGCACGCATTTGAGTGCCGCCAATGTCAACTGCTACGATTGTGGGCATAAGTACAATTATACCGTAAGGCTTATAGCCGACCACCCCATGCCGTTTGACTGATTATCTTATCCCTGCTATCATCTTTTTATGCGAGAAAACAACCCCTTATCACTCATTTGGCAAACGTTGAGGAATCTTCCACGCTGGCTTCGACCAGGTTTGGGAGTAAAACGTTGGTTCTTTTTTGCCATGGCAGGCATTACCTTGCTTGGGCTTGGCTTCGCTGTTATTTTGATCGACCTCTACCGCACAGATTCAACGAATCCTATTCTGCTTGTATTCCTTTCTTATGCATCTTTGAGATTTATTCCTCGGGTTTGGCGTGCAGTGATCTTCGGCGGCTTGGGAATTGGTTTCACCACATATGGAATCCTTAAGCTTAATAGTTCATTGTTGAAACCATTCATCCGCCCGGGAGATGATGTATATAGTCAATTGTCAGGCTACCAACGTCGAGAGCGCGGTCCACGCGTTGTCACCATCGGAGGCGGCCACGGACTTTCTACTCTGTTGCGAGGATTAAAGATCCACACAGGTAACCTGACGGCTGTTGTCACTGTTGCGGATGATGGCGGTTCTTCTGGGCGCTTGCGCGAAACTTTTGGCATTCTTCCGCCAGGCGATATTCGTAACTGTCTTGCGGCACTTTCTAATGACGAAGACTTGCTTACCCAGTTATTCCAGTATCGTTTTAGCGGTTCACCAGAACTTGAAGGCCATTCATTCGGAAATCTCTTTATAACAGCACTCGCTGACCTGACAGGTAGTTTCGAATCTGCAGTAGTCGAATCAGGCCGCGTCCTTTCAGTGAACGGAAGAGTACTTCCTGCGACATTGAAGGATGTAAAACTTGTCGCCAGTATGGAAGTGCCACACTCTGTCAATGAAGTTCGTGTAGAAGGGGAGAGCCAGATACCCAAAATGGCAGGACGCGTCCGTCGTGTATGGTTGGAACCTGACGATGCGCCAGCTTTTCCGCCAGTTATAAGAGAATTACTAAATGCAGATGTAATCGTAGTTGGGCCTGGAAGCCTGTATACAAGCCTTTTACCAAACTTGTTGGTAAGGGATTTGCTTGCGAGCATCCATGCAAGCCGTGCTGTAAAGATATATGTTTGTAATATCGCAACTCAATCTGGCGAAACAGACGCATTCACATGCTACGATCATATCCGTGCATTGGAAGGTCATGTGGGGGAAGACCTGTTTGACGTGATCCTTTGCAACGATAATTATGATGGGGATGTAGGCCCAAGCTCACGCTGGGTGATTGCAGACGAAAAGGTCCGCTCAGACACACGTACCTACTGCGCCGACCTCGTTGATGATGGTCATCCATGGCGGCATGATTCTCTGAAATTGGCTCAGGTAATAATGGACATCTTCTATGAAAGAACTGGGCCATTAAACTAATACTTTTACAAAAGTAATCGATTACATTTGTCGTAGGAAACTCGGACGTACGAAAATTCACAAATTTGGCGAAAAGAAGTAAAATTTGGTTGTATGAACGACCATACCAGAGGCAACACAAATTACATAACCCTGTGTTCTCTGTCCTAAATTAATTCACTGGAGGAATTCCCCATGGCAGTAAAAGTTGGTATTAACGGATTTGGCCGTATCGGCCGTCAGGTTCTTAAAGCGATTCGCGATATGTATCCGAATGAACTTGAAGTAGTTGCATTCAATGACATTGGCGACATGAAGACAATGGCGCACCTGCTCAAGTATGATTCGACGTACGGTCGTTTCGATGGCACAGTCGAATATTCTGACGATGGTCTTTTGGTTGATGGCAAGAAAGTTAAGGTCTTCAAAGAGACCGACCCGGCAGCCATCATGTGGAAGGATTTGGGCGTGGATATCGTTATCGAGTCCACCGGCCTGTTCACCATCAAGGAAGACGGAGTCAACAAGAAGGGTAAGACCGTCAAAGGTGCTGTCAATCACATCACCTCTGGTGGCGCCAAGAAAGTTATCATTTCAGCTCCTGCCGAAGGCGAGGATCTGACTGTGGTGTTGGGCGTCAACGAAGAAATGTATGACTCATCCAAGCACCATGTAGTTTCGAACGCTTCCTGCACCACCAACTGTCTGGCTCCGGCTGCGAAAGTTGTACACGATAAGTACACGATCAAGCGCGCTTTCATGACCACGATCCACTCTTACACCAACGACCAGAAGGTCTTGGACATGCCGCATTCAGACTTACGCCGCGCTCGCGCTGCTGGGTTGAATATCATCCCAACCACCACTGGTGCCGCCAAGGCTGTCTCTTTGGTCATCCCCGACCTGAAGGGCAAGTTCGATGGCTATTCTCTGCGCGTCCCGACCCCGACTGTCTCCGTAGTGGATTTCACTGCTGAACTTGAAAAAGAAACCACCACCGAAGAACTTCGCCAAGCTTTCCGTGATGCAGCCAAGCAACCACGCTTCAAGGGCATTCTCGAAGCCGTTGACGAACCCTTGGTCAGCACCGACTTCAAGGGCAGCCCGTTCAGCTCATCTGTTGACCTGCCCTTTACCAGCGTTCTTGGTAAGGATAAAAGCAACTTCATCAAAGTCGTCACTTGGTACGATAATGAATGGGGTTATTCCTGCCGCACCGCCGACTTGGCCGCGTTGATGGCAAAGAGCCTGTAAAAGGTAGATTCGTAAACAAGTAGACAGGTACACAAGTCAAATCAAGACCTGTGTACCTGTTTTCATGTAACCTGTTTACGTTCTGGAGAAATTATGAACAAAAAAACCGTAAAAGACATTGATCTGAAAAACAAACGCGTCCTCATGCGTGTGGACTTCAACGTTCCAATGGCAGATGGCAAAGTGACTGACGATAAGCGTATCAAAGCCGCACTGCCGACTATCCAATATGTATTGGATCAAGGCGCATCCTTGATGTTGATGAGCCATTTGGGTCGACCAAAAGGCGGCGCAGACCCCGAGTTCAGCCTGCGTGCTGCTTCGGAGACATTAGCCACTCTGTTGAATCGTCCTGTAAAAATGGCACCTGACTGCGTTGGACCGGAAGTTGAAGCAATGGCGAAAGCGCTCAAGCCTGGCGATGTGCTCATGCTCGAAAACACCCGCTTCCACAAAGGCGAAGAGAAGAACGATCTTGAGTTAGCCAAGCAAATGGCTTCTCTCGGTGAAGTCTACGTCAATGATGCTTTTGGGTCTGCCCATCGTGCACATTCCTCCACAGAAGGGATTGCTCGTTTCCTGCCCGCCGTCTCTGGCTTCTTGATGGAACAAGAATTGGAATATCTCGGTAAAGCAGTTGCCAATCCTGAACATCCATACATTGCCATCCTCGGCGGTGCAAAAATTAGTGACAAGATCTTGGTTGTCGAAACTCTTGCTTCCAAATGCGACAAGCTCATCATTGGCGGTGGTATGGCAAATACCTTCCTCGCTGCCAAAGGCTTGAACATGCAAGACAGCCTCGTTGAAGCTGAATCTCTTGAAACCGCCAAGACCTTGCTTGCCAAATTGGGCGATAAGCTCATTCTGCCCGTAGACGCAGTAATTGCTGATAAATTTGACGCTGAAGCCAACACACAAACCGTAGATGTGGATAAAATCCCCGCGGGTTGGCGTATGTTAGATGTTGGTCCGAAAACTATCGAAGCGTACAAGGCCGTTATCAGCTCCGCCAAGCTCGTCGTTTGGAATGGCCCTGTGGGCGTCTTTGAAATGCCCAAGTTTGCCGAAGGCACATTCGCTCTCGCTCGTATGATGGCTGAATCAAAAGCGATCACCGTTATTGGCGGTGGTGACTCCGCGAGCGCTGTGAAGAAAGCTGGCGTTGCCAAGCAGATGACCCACGTCTCTACAGGCGGCGGTGCATCCTTGGAATTCCTAGAGGGGAAAGAACTTCCCGGCGTAGCAGCTTTGCTCGACAAATAGATTTTTCAAGAATAGGACAAAAGGAGCAGGTGGATTTGTATCCATCTGCTCTTTTAATTTGTATAATCTGATTATCAAATTTATAGGAGAAATCAGAAATGGAATCAACCCCACCAATCAGTCCCTCATCTGAAGCGCCGAAGAAATCAAACCGCAATTTGATCATAGGCGTAGTTGTTGCTATCGTTTTATGTTGCTGTTGTCTTGTCGTTGGAGTCGGTGGATACTATGGTTATAAAGCCTATCAGACCGCCCAGCAGGCTGTTCAGCAGTTTGATGACATTGAAATCCCCACTGACATCCCATTTGATCCGAACCAATTGCCCACAAGTGTAGGTGAAGTTCCAACTGGTGGTCTTGCAGATGATACGACACGCTACACGGCGTGGGTGTCCCTTCAGCTTGTCGGTATGATGTCTGGTTGTGAAACCCCAACTGCGGCAACAACAACCATTAGTGTTTCACAGCAGCCTGATGCAAGTGGTAAATGGGTCGAATCATGGAATGTAGATTGTGGAAACGGCTCATTCAAACCGTACAATGTGACCTTTACTCCAGAAAATGGAATTGTCAACGTAAACGTTGAACTTCCCTAGGCAGAAATAAAAAAAGCGCGGGCATTTGCCCGCGCTTTTTTTATTTCAATTTGCAAACAGTTTACAGGGGAATAACCTAATTTAATCGCCCTAGACTATAATCGGGGAAAATAATTAGCGGAGCACTGTATGTCATTCAACATTGGCGAGAATATTGGGCCGTATCGGATCATTGAACAACTAGGCCAGGGCGGTATGGCAACTGTTTATAAAGCCTATCATGCGGCTTTGGATCGTTACGTTGCCTTAAAAGTTCTGCACGCAGCATTTCATGATGACCAAACCTTTACAGCGCGTTTCCAGCGGGAAGCGCGGGTAGTTGCTCGTTTGGAGCACCCAAATATCGTTCCAATTTATGATTATTCTGAGCATCAAACACGACCTTATCTTGTAATGAAATATATTGAAGGGGATACATTAAAGGCACGGTTAAACAAAGGTCCGCTTTCCTCTCATGAAATCGAACAAGTTGTTGACTCCGTTGGCTCTGCGTTGGCATATGCGCATAAGCAGGGGATTCTCCACCGTGACATCAAACCCTCCAATGTTTTGATCGCAACTGATGGAGTAATGTATCTGGCAGACTTCGGTCTCGCGAGAATCGCGTCAGCGGGAGAATCAACCCTCTCTTCTGATTCGATCATGGGAACACCACAATATATCTCGCCTGAGCAAGCCATGGGCAAGAAAGACCTAGATTCAGGAACGGATATTTATTCGTTCGCAGTCATGCTGTATGAAATGGTTGTAGGGCAGGTTCCATTTACTGCGGATACACCCTTCTCCATTATTCACGATCATATTTACACGCCATTGCCTTTGCCAATGGATGTGAATCCCAAAGTGCCAGAGCCCGTCCAACGTGTATTGTTGAAGGCACTTGCAAAGAATCGTGATGACCGCTATGAATCGGTTACGGATATGATTCATGCATTCAAGGAAGCGTGGGAGGAGGCTGGTGTTCCCATGCAGGGGACAGCCATCACCATGCGCCCTGGAAGTTTGAAAGTACCGACGAAGAGCCAACCAAAAACTCAAGGCGTGGAACCTGCTGCAAAAACAGTAGCAGTAAAAGGTCCAGCCCCGAAGCGCAGTTCTTCCTCTCCTTGGATGTGGATCGGCGTTGGCTTTGTCGCCGTACTATGTGTTGGAGTTGCATTGTTCGCGGTTTGGAGAAATCGTGCGTTGCTTCAAGCTCCGCCGACGCTTGTTGCCAACTTCCCAACCGCCACCCAGCTGGCGCCTTTACCTGCAACCAATGCAGCAGGTCCAGCCCCAACCCAGTCCGGTGTTTCGCCAGAGATCGCGGCTGCCAGTGAATTAGTGAAGAATAACCCTGGTGATCCCAACGCTCACTTACAGCTTTCGCTTGCTCTTTGGGATGCTGATCAAATTGCTGCATCTGTTGAGGAGCTTGCGCAGGCATCCAACCTCACTGGCCCAGATGATAAAGAATTTTTTATGAATGCGGCAGATGAGTTTAAGAAACGTGAAGCTTGGGTTCCCACGGCAGGGATGTATATGCGTTTGGTGCCGATGGCGCGTGGGGGACAAATTCCTGATAATGTTCAACGTGATTTGCATGAGGCGATCTATAAGGCCAGCGAAAAAAAGGACATGCCTCTTTTTGTGTTCTTTGAGCGTATTGATAGTTATGACCTGCCGCTCGGCTATGTGGCCCGTGGAAGGTATGCTTTGTACAACGGAAGTTTGGATGATGCGAAATCGCAGCTTGCCAATGCCAAAAAATTAAAGCCTGATTTTTATGAGGCTTATTTGCTTGAAGCGGAAATTGATATGAAAGAAGGAAATAATGAAGCCGCCAAGCCTATTCTTCTATCGCTTTCTTCAGACTTGAAATCACCAGATTGGTTGAGACTCATGGCTGATACATTCTTGAAAACAATGGAGTAGTAATTAATGAGAACGTCTTTTGTTGCTGGAAATTGGAAAATGAACAAGACCATCGCGGAAACCCGCGAACTGGTCTCCGCGATGAAACCTGTATTAAGTGGAATTGCTGGCGTAGAAAAAGTATTCTGCCCTCCGTTCATGTCTTTGGCAGAAGCCTCTGCATTGCTAAATGGTTCTGGAATTGGCCTTGGCGCGCAAAATATGCACTGGGAAGAGAAAGGTGCATTCACTGGCGAAGTTGCACCTGGCATGGTTAAGGAATTGTGTAGCTATGTTATTTTGGGTCACTCAGAACGCCGCGCATATTTTGGCGAAACAGATGAGACCGTCAACCGCAAGCTGCTTGCTGCTCAAAAATTTGGATTGATCCCCATCGTCTGCGTTGGTGAAACTCTGGAACAATATGAGTCGAATCAAACTCGCGATGTTGTCATGCGCCAGACAAGCCTTGGGCTTAAGGGCGTCTCTGCTGAGTTTGCGTCGCAAATTGTTGTAGCGTATGAACCTGTTTGGGCAATTGGAACAGGTAAGGCGTCCAATGGCAAAGAAGCGAATACAGTTGTAAAAGACTATATTCGGCCTGCCATCGCAGAGTTATACGGTGAACAGGTCGCGCAAGCCGTCCGTGTTTTGTATGGTGGCTCTGTCACTGGCGTGAATGCTGCGGAATTTTTCTCTCAGCCTGACATTGACGGCGCACTCGTTGGCGGCGCAAGTTTGAAAGTTGATGATTTCGCTGCCATTACAAAGGCCGCAGCGAAATAAGGCCGTGCTTTTTTCTGGCTTTATTTGGTTTGTGTTAATGCTATTGCCGCTGGTATTTCTCCAGCGGCTTTTGCATCGTGAGATTCAAGCCGTGTTGATTCTTCTCACACGCAATGTGCAGTTGACTATTGGCCTATTCTCCTTCTTATTTTTCCCTGGCGTATTTTTGCATGAGCTGAGTCATTTTCTTATGGCGAAGATTCTACGCGTACGTACGGGCAAAATATCATTGATTCCGCGCACTCTTCCTGATGGACGATTGCAGATGGGATATGTGGAAACAGTCAGCACTGACATTGTCCGTGATTCACTGATCGGTCTTGCTCCGCTCATCACGGGTACGTTGTTTGTTGCTTACGCAGGTATGTATCGGTTGCAACTTCAAACCTTGTGGGATGTGCTGCGTAACGGACAAATGGAATTGTTTTGGATGGGCCTTCGCTTGCTCCCCGCCGCGCAGGATTTTTACTTATGGTTTTATCTTACCTTTGCCATTTCCAGCACCATGATGCCCTCCGAATCCGACCGCCACGCCTGGCTACCGCTTGGTTTATGGGCTGCTGCTTTGCTGGCACTTGCGATCTTCTCAGGCGCAGGTACATGGATGCTTGAAAATCTTGCCCCGCTGCTCGACAAGATTTTGAATTCAGTGGCTTTGTTGTTTGGCGTTAGTAATGCTGTGCATCTTGTTCTATTGTTCCCCTTTTTTATTTTTCATCGCCTGCTGGTTTACATTATGCAGGTGGATGTGCAGTGAGATCTCTTATTCCCAAAGATAAATAGTTTTATTTCTTTTTGAGTTGAAGATGGCGACGATCTTTCTGCCATCTTCAATGCTGATTCTCTTTGCTACGTCATGCGCTTCTTTTTTACCCGCAATACCCATCGCAATATCAAGATAGTATTCTCCCGAACGCGGATTGATCCACGTACCTAACCAACATTCTGGCTCGCTTAATAACACTTCATTACAGATAATGAACTTTTGTAACTCGCTCGCTAAATCAACTGTTGGCGGCAGGATTGCTGTTCGTGATGGATACTTTGGAAAACTCCAGATATCCAAGGGTGGTAGAAATTTTTTTGCATTTAGTTTGGATGCCGAGCCGCCACTCTTGATGGTCTCAGCGACAACCCGCAAAATATATTCTTTTGAGATCATTTCAGGATTAGGATGAATTCTTCAACTGCTTCTTCGTTTGGAAATGGATTCCACTTATCTTCGCGGATGATTTCGAAGCCGCATTTTTCCAACACACGACGAGATGCAGTGTTATGTTTAGCGACATGCGCAAACAGCGGGCGCCTCACTTCCTGAACGAGGAATTGCTTCAGTGATTCTGAAGCAATTCCCTTGCCCCAAAATTCCCGTCCGATCCAATAGCCAACTTCGCGTTCTCCGTCCATTTCAAAGCTAGCTATATTTCCCGCCACCTGCTCGTTGGCCAGAATAGTTCGATTGATGACGTTTTCATACGCCATGATCTTTGCCCAATGTGACATGAAGGCTTCCCAATCCCTGGATGGGAACGCCGCCATTTTCGCTGCTTCCAGATCGCGTTGATGCTCAAAAAAGATCGGCAGATCGTCCTGAATTACTGCACGCAGAGTGATAGTTTGAGACATACTTATTTCTTTCGCCCTACAGCCAGCATTTTATTGCGAATAGGAAAGATGATGAAAAAGATATGGACGAATGGCAAAAGCAGTTTTACCAATAGGTCTGACCTGACCAATTTCTTCAGGTAAAAGCTATAAGGGAATGATAGCTCGTGGAAACGCCTTAATTCGACTACTTCCAGCCCTGCTTCTTCGAGCGCGGACCTCATCTCTGCCAACGAAAAGATTTGCTTATGCCCGAATGGCTTTGCTGAATACATAGTGTTCAAAAAGGTGGGGTATTTCCCGCGGGACAGCCAGTATGTGAATTCCCCAAAACGATGATAAAAGGCATCACGACAAGGAGTGTCTATTAACAGGATGCCGCCGCTTTTCAACATCTTTGCAGCAGACTTTAGCGTAGCCAGCGGAAAGTTAACATGCTCGATTACATCCCATAAAGTAGCAATATCAAATGTCCCATGAAATTCTCGCCAGTATTCATCTTCAACTGTGCGCTTTATGATTTCGAATCCATGCTTGGTTTTGGCGTAGTATGCGCGCGTATCACTTAATTCAATGCCAAGTACATCTCCGCCAGCCTCTTTCATTTTAGAGAGGAATAAGCCGCCGCCACAACCAATATCCAGCACTTTTTTGCCTTGGATCTCTTTGTGCCGCTTGACCGCATCCACTTGATGCTCGATTCGCTCGGGATTCGATTGCAGAGACTTCTCAATATATGTAATTTCCTGGTCAGTTAGCGCACTCCCGTCGATCGTAGGGGAGATTTCTTCCACAGGGTCAAGATGGTCAATAAAGTGGAATCCGTTTGGGGAAACAAATACGTTCGTGCCAGACAATTTATATTTTGGGGAACCTATTGGGTTTTGTTTTATTGAATCAATATTTTCCATCAGCCAGCCTTAGAACTTGCTTTGTTTTGATTTTTGTAAAGTATAAGCGAATTTAGCTGGGCTTTTAATTTAAACAGACTTAATTAGCTTTTTGTGGATTTTATTTTCCATCGTAATGCCCCAGTTTGATTATTCAATTATTCTTCCAGCAGAGGCGGGAGGATGATGTGTCCGAATAGCGCGCTCAACTCAAAGGCTTCAATCCCTTGCAAGCCGAGCATGAGGGATAGTTCTCCACCATGGTGAAGGTCGTGATTCATCACACGCCATAATGTCCATTGGCGGGACGGGGTGTAGATTTTTCCGTTCCACTTGTGTTTGTAAGTCTGAGCAAGGTCAGGGACTGTCCATGTAGCGAGTGTTTTGTCGATCATTTGCCACGTATTTTCCAGCCATTTGACCAGTTCGACAGAGTCTTCCGTAATTGCAATGGACTTTTCAACTACATCTCGATTGCCATCACTGTCTATTTCCCATTCAGCGATCTGGCGTGCGATCTCTGCGCTTCCCGGTGCGCCCATTCGCAGACACCATGTGACACGCCCCAGACTAATGTGACGGATAAGTTCGCCCACCGTGTTGAAATTATCCGCGGGTTTCCAGGCTAGTTGACTTTGGGTGAGAGGCGCAACGGCATTGACGATGCTTTGGTGATAGCCATTCCATCCGTCAAAGATGGAGTTCAAAGTGATTTGAGAATCTGTCATTTTTTATCCTTGAATAAAGTGCGAGCAGAACGATCTACTCGCTATTACTTGCCTTCTTGTTAAAACCATTCCAGGCGATTGAATATAAAAGAGAACTTTTTCTAACAGGGATCTTCTCTACGCGCTGAAGCCATTCAGCTTCAGCGGCGGCGCTTTCCGCGAGACATTGATCTGTGAAATCGGCACGTTCTTTTGCAGAAGCAGATTGTAATTTCAACGCACCTTGAACGAATCGTTTTTCCATTTCATCGCGGTCAGCCGCATAGGTTTTAATCCGCTCAGAGTAGTTGAGCAGGGTGGCACGGTGCAGCTTTTCGTGAGTCCAATATATGGAGGAAGAGTCTGTTTGGGATGTGGGGTCAGGCCCAAGATTAATAGAAGAGGCGGCATCTAACCAGAAGGGTTTGAAAATGCTTGTGCATGGAGCGGATGTTCCAGTGGCAAAAATGATCGGGTTGGAATTATCCAAATAAACGACCATGGATGCGGTACTTTGGTTACTGCGAATAGGGCCGAAACCTGCGTGCATGCACACATCTACATGGCTGACGCTGTTTTGTGGGGTAAAGTTTTCATCGGTATGATGGCGCAGGGCGGTCATCATGCTTTCGATGCTGACTTTTCCTCTTTGTTCATCGAGGATGCAGGTGGTAATTTCGCGGCGGTTGCGCCCCATACCAAAGGTTGTATATAAAAAATCAGAATAATCTTCAGCAAAATTGAATTGACCTGCTGAGTGGGTGATTCCTTTTTGGATGGCGAGGTCAACGAGTTTGGACGAGGACATGTCATACTCGTTGCCAATAGTGAAACAGTTGGAGATGGAATACACATCTTTGATCTGTTTTGCTGCCCATTGCCTATCCACGGTTTCGAGCACCCAGGCTTCTTCTGCATTGGCGATGATGAAGCCGTTGTGATAGTAGATGGTGTTGCCGTGGGATGTGCAGTTGCCGCCCTGCCCAAATTTTTCCAGCAGGTCGATGATGACTTGCAATGCTTTACGTGGGGTGACAGCTCGTTCAAGCGCGGCACGGAGCAGATCCATACCGAGTAGGGCAGGTTTTTTGTTGGCAGGGATTTTGGAGAAGATCGCTTCGTTGCCGATCACTAGTCCGTGCTCGTTGACACCCATTTCTGCGCCCCACATCCAAAACGGTTTGGATAGCAGTATTGCGTATGTGCTTTCAACTTGCGGAATTTCTATGTAGGTGCATTTTAAAGCGCTACCTTTGGAGTGCTTTGCACCTGGGAAGTAGGCTAGGTGCTGTCCTTCATTAG
Organism: Anaerolineales bacterium; assembly: GCA_046328875.1. GTDB lineage: Bacteria > Chloroflexota > Anaerolineae > Anaerolineales > Villigracilaceae > Villigracilis. The sequence continues at coordinate 1,245,673 of JAXLVS010000001.1, forward strand.
GTGGACGATCTGAATTTTTCCCAAAGATTGCGACGCCGTTGGCGGTAGAGTTTTTTGCAGCGATAAGGGTGTCACACATTGTTTTCTCCCTCAAAAAGGATGTGGGAGTATAGCATTAAAAAATGCAAAAGATTCACTTCTTATCTGCAATCAAAAAATCTGTTTGTGCATCAAATCTTTGCCCGATATGTGCGCAAGTTTTTGCTGGTAATTGATAGAAAGCGTAGCACTGAAACACAGCCCAAAAGAGCCAAGATAAAATCCATGGGAGCAACAAGACGGCTGCGTGTGACAAAGGCTTCGCCATGAAATATCAACGTAATAAGTAAGAAGTTGCCTATTACTACCCAGAACGATATAGGGATTTGCATTTCAGGATATCGTACCCATGTTTTGGCAAACTCTGAATTTGTTCGTTTATTTAGCATTCTTAATGCGCCATCCAAGGCTAAAAGTCCTATAAATATCCAAAAGAATGTGAGTGGGCCAAATCCTCGAATAAATTTTTTCGCCAAACAATGGGGTAGCAGTAGCGGATTGTGTAAATAGAAATTGGCTACTTTTGTCACCGTGCGGCTATTATCAATGCCATCATTATTGTATAAAGCGTTCTTGTTGTTGACCCATTCTGGGTGCCAGCCTCCATCGATGCAGAGCTCGTTGTTATCGTCGAGAATCTGGGTAGAGCCTTGAATTGAAAGAAAAATGAATTGACCTGATTCTGAGCTTGCATATAAAGACCACGGGAAAACAGTCAGCAATGTTGTTAGGACCATAAGGAAAAACAATCTCCATTTTTCGGGATTGTTCTTTTTTATAGCCTCAACAAGGATAATGCCCCAAATGAATATCGGAAGAAAGATGAGACTGCCTTTTACAAGTAAAGCATATCCTAGTGAGACACCTAATAAGCATATCGATAGTATTCCCTTCTGCTTTTCGTAAAAAATAAATGCGATCAGCATTAGAAAAATGGAAAAAGTGATCAGTGATTCAGTGAGTATATATTCGGAAAATTTATAATTTATCGCCAGATAGAAAGCACCTGCTGGGATACCACCATAGAAGCCTAATTTTCCCCAATAGTTGTAGCCAATAAATGGCAGTGCTGCTGCAATTATCACGAGCAATAACAACTGGATCGCTTTAGCTATGCTGGGGCTGATGCCGAAGAGTCTGTATATGACGCCTAGAAAGAATGGATACGCTGGCGTTCTTACGTAATCAATTTTTCCTGCAAGATCAAAAAAATCCTGATAATAGGAAGGCTGCTCTGCGAGAGACTCGAATTTATATGTCTCAAAAGGTTCCATGCCACCAAACTTTTGTATGCCATGACCTTTTGCAAAGTTGACTGCAATGGATTGATATTCCCATGCATCGCCGCCAAATATCGCAGTGTCTTCAAATTTAGCTATGCTGCTAAAAACCAGAAAGTAAATTGAAACTAGTACTGCGAAAAATATCAACGCGCGCGTTTTGATTGAAACAGTCATAAATTAACCTTCCACGATATTAAAATAAAATAACTTACTTGATGTTTCCTGCCCCTGCAAAATTGTGTATGTGTGTGAATAAGGAGGCAAGAATTTATTCTAGAAAAGAAAGTAGGGGAGTAAAAGTGCGCCAAGTATAAGGCTATTTTAACTTCATATATGAGTGCTAACAATACGATTTCTACCAAGTTGTTTATCAGTGTATAGAGACTAATCTATACTATCAGATGACTTTTATTTCGATACGGTTGATACATAAATGTAATGAAACAGCGTTCAGGTTTAGAACTTTTCCCTACCTTTATTGTCTTTCCCATTTCGTGATGAGCATAGCCACACGCACGCGTACGCGTGCATCTGCATTGGCAGATGCCCACATTGCACTGGCTTTTTTATAAACACCCTCTTCTAATTTCTCAAAGTCTTCCCACTCATCTTCCATGAATTCCTTCATGTCTGAAGGCGTGTCCCAATAGTAGAAGAAAGCGAATTCTTTTTCTTCTAATTTGGAATACCATGCCTTGGACTCTGCTGCCCGCATGGCTTTGAATGCGGCTTCATCATCTGCCACCGCAGCAGGTAGATCGCTCAACCTACCCGCAGCCTGCCAGCCCGCTGACGAAACAATTTCCACCGACCAATTTGACTCTACGGGACGAAGGTCAATGAGAATGCCGTTTGGCTTGAGAGTTCTTCGAATTTCATCCAGAGCATAGACCATGCTCTCGTGTTCCATTCATCAGAGTGACCATGCGAGGATGGCGATGTCAAACGTCTCTTTAGAAAAAGGGATGTAGCTTGCGCTGGCTTCTGCAAAATAGACATGTTTCTGCATTGCGTGCGAAGAATCTGCACGGGCGACGCGTAAAGCATCATGGTCAGGATCAAACCCAACGGTTAAGGATGAAGCGGCTGCGTATTTGAAAGTAAGACGCCCCTCGCCGCATCCAACTTCAAGCACATGCTTGTCTTTGAAATCGACGAGCGCGTGCAGGGTCTTTTGTTCAAATCCTTCGGGGTCTCTTTGTAAGGTCATTTCTTTGCAGCAGTGCTGACGGAGCGTTTGATGAGTTCTTTCAAAACTTTTGTGTCTACATCTTTCAGGGTTTTGATGTAGAGGCATCCTTTGCCAGTTGTGTGCTTGCCTAGTTTTTCAAGGAGATCTGAGTATGAGTCCAAACTGCCAGGCACATATAGGGTCAGGTTTTGTTTTCGTGGAGAGAAGCCGATGATCATCCAATCCAATTCGCGACCGCTGGCATATTTGAGATGCTGCGTGCCAAACCCGACGATGCTGGAACCCCACATCTTAGGTTCTGCTTTTGTGGCTTGCTGCATGATCTTGATGATCTCAAAGCAGTCATTTCTTGTTTGTTCACTTGGGAAACCGTTAAGGAAATCTTTTACACTTGCTTCTGTCTTTTTGGTCTTTAACTCAGCCATGATTATCTCCTTTGGTAAACAATAAACTGGAGCAATTTTAGCATATTTGTTCTAGCTTGTGAGAACTTAACCACAAAGTCACTAAGACTCAAAACTACGAAGTTTTCTTCTGGCTTAGTGACTTTGTGGTTTGCTGGTAAAAAAATAAAAGCTTTTCTGATTTTCTGTGAAACTACAATAATTTGAAATACACCTGCGGCGCTTTACGCTCCACAACCTGCTCGGCGGCGAGGGCCATGCGTAGCAGCGTGGACTCGTCCCAAGCCTTGCCCATTACCTGTAAGCCGATGGGTAATCCCTTTTGAGTGTAGCCCACAGGGAAAGTTATAGCGGGTAGACCCGTCAAGTTGGCAGCAGTTGCGAAGCGCATGATCTCGATGGTGGTGCTCAGGTCAGATTCGCCATCGGGCAGCGCGCCTTTCTTAATCTCTGGTGCGGAGACGCCTGTGGTGGGGGTGAGGATGACATCCACTTTTTTAAAGGCGTTGTTGAAATGATTGATGATGCGCGTACGAATGCGTTGTGAGATCAGATAATCTGTCGCTTTGAATTGACGCGCTAGCGCAAGGTTGATGCGCACATCTAATGCGTGTTCCTTGTAGTGTTTGTCATAGGTTGCGTTCATAGCTTGCGCCATCTCTGTCAAAATGCTGACGCTGTGCGCGATTCGATTCGCTTCAAGATCAGGGATGGTAATCTCCACGATCTCACAGCCCATCTTTTCATATTCCTTGAGCATCGCTTCGCAGGCGGCTACAGTCTCTGCGTCTGCGTGGTGGAACCACGGCCAGTACACGCCGATCTTCAGCCCATTCAGGTTTTTATTGTCCCAGCCTTCAAGCGAGGGCAGAGGCTGGTGCAGGGATGTTGGGTCTTTTGGGTCGGGGCCGGCAATGAGGGCGTAGGTAAGGGCTGCATCGGCGGCAGAGCCAGCTATCGGCCCGATGTGAGCGATGCTCCAATCCAGCGGAGCCGCGCCAAATTCGCTTACTCTCGCAAACGTGGCTTTCAATCCGACCAATCCACAGAACGAAGCTGGGATGCGGATTGAGCCGCCGCCGTCCGCGCCGATAGCGACGGGAACAAGCCCCGCGGCAACGGCGGTTGCAGATCCGCTGGAACTGCCGCCCGTAAAATGATTTGGATTGTATGGGTTGCGCGTGGTGCCGTGGACGGGGTTCAAGCCTGTCACGTTGATGCCGATCTCGTGCATGTTGGTTTTGCCGATCAGCAACGCGCCTGCGCTGCGCAGGCGCGCAACAACAGTGGAATCCTCTGCTGCGGGAGACTTGCCTAAAAATGCAGTGCCTACCGTGGTTGGATATGACGTCATATCAAGTTCATCTTTCACCGCCACAGGTACACCGTCAAAAATGCTGAGAGCCTTGCCTGCCTTTATGCGGATCGTGGACTCGCGTGCCTGTCTCATCACGTCATCTTCGTTTACGGCAATGAATGCTTTCAATGGTAAATCACCCTTGTCGCTGCGCCGAATGGAGGTTAAAACATTTTTTGCAACTTCCTCAGGTGTTGTAGTTCCATCACGATAGGCTTTTGCAAAATCAAAGATGCTGACGAACTGGAAACCCTTTATTTGAGAGGCTTCATGCGGCCATTCTTTTTCAGGAACAGCCGACGATTCTGTTTGCAAATTTCCAGTGAAATGAATTGGATGATGCGTGGGGTTTTCATCAAAGCTTTGTTTTCGCAGCCAGGTAATGCCTGCGCTGTCCAGCAGACTCGGCGTGATCAGCCCACCCAATGGACCTTCAACAAGTGAAGCAAATAATTTCAAAACTCTGCCCGCCAGATACGGCAGTTTTACAGACTTTAGGTCGTAGCTATTTTTGTTATCCATTTCACATCCTCACCACTTTTGATCCTCGAATTTTACCTTGCTTCATCTCGACCAATGCCAGATTGGCATCTTTCAATTCGTATTCTTGATACTCTGGTTTGATACCGGCTCTCGCTACGATCTGTAAAAACTCGCGCACATCATCACGTGTCACATTCGCCACGCTTTTGATTTCTTTTTCCATCCACAACTGTGATGGATAATTTAATTGGAGAAGCACAGCCTTATCAATTTCTTCTTTACGGATCGCATTCACGACCAATCTTCCACCTGCTCTCAAAGATTTCAGCGCCTCATTTATTGGACCCCAAACCGGGGTGGTGTCAATGACAGCATCCAACGCTTCAGGCGGACTCTGATCAATTGTCCCTGCCCAGGCTGCTCCCAGCGACAAAGCAAACTCTCGCTCTTCGGCATTTCTGCTGAAAACAAAAATATCCGAGTTCGGGAATTTATATTTTGCAAGTTTCAATACTAAATGATTTGACCCGCCAAATCCCATCAACCCAAGTGACTGTCCGTTCTGCAAGTTGCTCAAACGCAGTGACCTATATCCGATGGCACCTGCGCACAACAATGGCGCGGCTTCGGAGTCTGAAAGTGAGTCAGGGATGGGGTGTACAAAATCCGCGCGGACTTTCATGTACTCGGCATATCCGCCGTCAATATCACGGCCCGTGGCTTTGAATTCGGCGCAAAGATTTTCCCGCCCTGTTTTGCAAAAGTCACATTGACCGCAAGCCGATGCGATCCACGCCACGCCAACGCGTTGACCACTCTGTTCCAGCGTTCCAACCACTTGATGCCCCAATACGATTGGTAATCGCGGTGGCCTCATCCGTCCTTCGATCTCATCCAACTCCGTATGACACACGCCGCAAGCCATCACGCGGATTAACACTTCACCCGGATCAATATTTGGCTCGGGCACATCTTCATAAGAGAGGGGATTTGGGTTTTGTGAGATTGGCGCAATCTCACGCAGGAGCATCGCTTTCATGAGAAGTTTTCTCAAAAGAGGTATGGAACGAATCTCTTCGTTCTTTTCATATATTCGCCATATTCCGATCCGAAAAACTGAACGCACTCCGTTTCATCCGCTTTGGCGGTGAATATTAGAAAGAAAGTGGCGGTGCTTGCGAGGACAATTCCCGCTGTTGAGAAATATTTGAAGAAAGTGCCCCACGTCAATAAAAGCAGTGAACTATAAAGCGGGTGGCGAATGTGTTTATAAATTCCACTCGTGACGAGACGGGTTGTTTTCTCAAATGCCAGCAGGGATGCGTCACCTTCTCTTTTTTCGGCTGGCTCGCCTTTTGTTCGTAAAAAGTGGACCCCGAATCCGAGCGGAATGAGCGAGGCAAGGAGCAAAACCCATGCGACGATTTGATTCCAAGCAAACGGTTTGTAAAACCAGTAATTTAAATTGAATAGGAATAATCCCAGTATGCATTCCCAAGCGAAGAATCTGTAAAAGCCATGCGAATGAGGTGTGCGGAATGAACGTCGTGAGATGTATATCAAGAAGGCTGAACCGAATACAAAAATGACGGCTTTCATTTCGGTGGCAGGGTCAATGCATATTCAACGCCGAGTTTTACCCATGCGCTGAGTTGTTTTGCAGTTTTGTATCCTTCAGGTTCTAGAAGCAGCCAGCCTTTCATGGGCTTACCTCTCAAGGCAAACGGCTTAGTATATTTCTTTTTGAGAAAAATTTTGTGCTGGGCCGGATCGATGCGCACGACCATATCGCCTTTGTACCAGCCACAGACCATGTTGCCGTGGATAAGATACCCCAGCCCACCGAACATTTTCTTTTCCACGAAGGGCAATCCCTGCAACTCAGCACGGACGCGTTCCGCAAATTTTACGTCGTAAACCATCTCAGCCTCACTGCTTGCTGAAACCTGATTTATCCCGTTCCGAACTGTCTGTCTCCAGCATCGCCCAAGCCTGGCACAATGTACGCGCGTTCGTTCAAATGATCGTCAATGGCGGCGATGTAAATATCAATATCAGGATGTGCATCCTGCATGGCTTTGATGCCTTCAGGAGCAGCAATCAACCCGACGAACTTGATCTTCGTCACGCCCCAGCGTTTGAGAATAGCCGCCGTGGCTGTAGCCGATCCGCCTGTTGCCAGCATCGGGTCAAGGATGAGGCACACTGATACGCGCGGGTCAACGGGGAGTTTGTTGTAATATTCCACGGGCTTGAGCGTGTGTTCATCGCGATACAAACCAATGTGCCAAACTTCAGCGCTCGGCATAAGTTCCCAAATGCCTTCCACCATGCCAAGCCCCGCGCGCAAGATGGGGACGAGTCCGATCTTTTCCTTGAGTTCATGCGCAGTCATTTTGGTGAGCGGGGTCTCGATCTCAATGGGCGTGGTTGCCAGATCGGCAGTGGCTTCATATGCAAGAAGTCCCGCGATCTCCTGTACGAGTTCACGGAACTTCTTCGGTTCGGTATTCTTATTTCTTAAACGGGAAAGTTTGTGTGCAACGAGCGGGTGATTGGACGCATGGACGGTGGACATTTATTACTCCTGTTTTTGAAGTTTCCCTATTATAGCGTGAGAACGAATTTACGGTTCATCCCTTGACAAAGAAACCGATTTTGGTAAAATTGTAAACACTGTAAACATTTATAAACACATATAACAATAGGTATCTCAATGACACAGACAAGGCGTGAAAAAATAAGAGACGCAACCCGCGAAGAGATCATGTCCACGGCGTGGAAGCAGATTGGCGAAGTGGGCGCTTCGGGGCTTTCCCTGCGCGGGATCGCCCGCGAAATGGGTGTGACCGCTCCCGCGCTTTATCGTTACTATAAGGATCGCGATGCGCTGGTCACTGCTTTGTTGATGGATGCCTTCGGCTCGTTCACGTCCGCGCTCGAAGCTGGTCGCGACTCCCGTAAGGCAGGTGACTACGCTGGAAGATTCACCGCGATGGGCAAGGCGTATTTTCAATGGGGAGCTTCGAATCCACAGCGATATATGTTGTTGTTTGGGACGCCTATTCAGGGTTATATGTTTGCTGAGGAACTTGGTCCTGTGGCGCAGCGCAGTTTCCTTGTGCTGCAGGGAGTCATCGGCGAGGCGCACGTAGCGGGGAAAATTGTCGGGGAGGTGACTGCAGTTCGTTTGCCCACCAAGCTCAAGGCGCAGTATGAGGCGCTGACTCGGATGGGCATGCCGTACGGTCCGCTGGTCACTCATTTGGCGCTGTCTGTCTGGTCATCGATTCATGGGATTACATCTTTGTATTTGTATAACTATCTGAATGGATTTTTGGGCGAACAGATGGAAACGTTTGTGGATGTTGAACTTGCAAAAATTTCCCACATGCTGGGGCTTGAATAAGGAGTTTGAATGAAAGTACTGATCGTTGGTGCGGGAATTATTGGCTCGGTTTTTGGCTGGGCGTTGACCGAGGGCGGGCATGATGTGACTCATTTTGTGCGCAGGGGCAAGGCCGCGCAATTTGTAAATGGGATGCCAGTGGATATGCTGGAGAATCGCAAAGGCAAAAAGAATTTCATCGGCAAATACAATATCAAGGTGACGGAGACGCTCGCGCCTTCGGATGAATATGAATTGGTGATCGTGCCGACCAAGCCGTATCAAGTGATGGATGTGTTGAAGCAGATCGTGCCGTTGACAGGCAATGCTGATTATTTGCTGTTAACTCAAAATTGGAATGGCACGGCAGAGATCGATGCGGTGCTCCCGCAGTCTCGTTATATTTATGGTGATGCTCATGCGGGCGGTATATTCAAAGATGGCTTGCTGATCGGCGTCATCATGAACGATATTGTGCTTGGACAGGTGAACGGAAAACAGGATGCCATTTTGAAAAAGTTTGTTGCATTATTTGAAGGCATTCAAATGAAGGTGGTGCTCCCCGAAAATATTTTGCATTACATCTGGGTGCAGTACGCCATCAACGCTGGCTTGTGGACAGGTTTGGTACGCGTAGGGGATTTGCAGAAGTTGTTAGGTGACAAGATAAATGGCCCACTGAGTTTGCTCTCCGTGAAGGAATGTTTGGATGTCGCCGCGAAGCGCGGAATTGATCTAAAGAAATATCCCGAGTCGAAAATGTATATGAACACAGGCTCAAAGATCGGCGCGATGATCGCAGGCATGATGGTACGGATGATGTTCAAGTTCAACCAAAGTGTTCAGCGTGCTTCGGCGCATGGGTTGGGTGACCCAACTGAAATCAAGGAAGCGTTCGACAGTCTGCTCAAGACGGGAAGTGAATTAGGTGTGGAAATGCCTGTTACCAAAAGTTTCCAGCTAGATATGGATAAATTTGCAATTAGAGAAGAACATTAAATTCAAATACCGTTTATGCGTGAGAAAACGCTAAACGGTATTTTTTTTCGGAGGGCATAATGAACACAAAAAAGAATTGGTTTGAAGAGCATTCATTGGTTGGATACTTTATTCTGGCATACGCAATTTCGTGGACGATTGGTATTCCTCTTGCGTTGATCGCTCAGGGAAAAGTTAATTGGCAGATCCCATATTACGTTCATTATTTCTATGCCTATGGCCCTATGCTGGCTGCTTTGATCATGACGTGGCTGACAAAAGGCAGGGCGGGGATCGCAGATATCTTCCGACGATTGTTCAAATGGCAGATGAGTTTTGGCTGGTGGATGGTTACCCTTTCTCCGTTGGTCGGATATTTCGTAATCATCCTTGTCCAGCGCATCATTCAGGGCGAATGGGTGGACTTGAATCTTTTAGGCGAAGTCAATTTCCTTCCTAACCTGGGAATTGGCGCGCTTTTTCTGTGGATATTTACCTACGGAATTGGTGAGGAAATTGGCTGGCGCGGATATGCCATGCCGCGCTTGCAGGAGAAAATGAGCGCGCTCAACGCAACGCTTGTCTTGGGCGTGCTATGGGCGTTATGGCATTTGCCAATCTTCTTCTATTTATTTGACCCCGCTATCGCCATTGGCTGGTTCTTTGGTTTGATGAGCGGCGCAATATTATTCACCTGGATTTACAACAGCACGAGCGGGAGTCTGCTGGCTGTTGCGCTTTGGCACGGCACGTTCAATTACATCACTGCTTCTGCAGCAGGTGAGGGACTGGGCGCTGCGATCATGAGTACGTTTGTGATGGTTTGGGCTGTCGCGTTGATCTTCATTTACAAGCCAGCGAACCTGTCCACGCAGAAAAAGCAGGTAATTACGTTATGAGGCAAAAACTATTTCTGATAGCGGTTGTATATTTTATTGTAGTCATCGTGCTGGCGCATTTCTTCGTCCCGCCCATTTACGATTGGAGGCAAAACACCATCAGCGATCTAGCATCGCAAGGCCACACCTACAAGTGGATTATGCAAGCGGGTTTCATTGGCTTTGGTCTGCTTCTCACGTGGGGAGTTATCTCTCACCTCAATAAAAACAGGCGCGCGTATTTCCTTTTTTTCGTTGCCGTATATGGACTGTCTATTTTGATGTCAGGAATTTTTTGCGCTGCACCGATTGTTACGGTCGTCTCTTACTCACTTCGAGCTGCAGAATTGCATTCCATGTTTGCCACTATTGCAGGGATTGCCATGAGCCTTGGAATTTTCTGGCAGGCCGTTGTATCTTCAAGCAGCCGCGAAAGATGGATGCGTCTCATCTTTTTTATTTTGGTCATTGGGATATCGGGTCTCTTCGGACTTGCGGAAAATCATATTTTGATGATTGATAAAGGGATTGCCCAACGGATTTTATATCTGGTAGGATTGGCATGGTTGGTCTATGAAGAGCGAATACTTTTTTCGGGAAGGGAAACTTCAAAATGAACGGAAATGATTTTATGGCATGGGTCTTGCGCTCGCCGCTGCATGGCATATTGAGTAACGGTATGATGCTCATCACCATTACAGGACGCAAGACGGGAAAAAAATACACAACCCCAGTAGGTTATTACATTGAAGGTGAAAATTTGTGGGTCATCACCAGCCGCGAACGGACTTGGTGGAAGAATCTACAAGGCGGCGCACAGGTTGACCTATTGCTGAAGCGCAAACCCGTGCAAGGATTTGCCAAGCCCGAAGTAGACGCGAAAGCAGTGGAGGCGCGCATGTCTGAATATCTACGCCATATTCCACAGGCTGCCAGCCGCATGGGCGTCCGCATCGAGAACGGTATCCCCAATGCGCAGGATATTGCTACTACTGCAAAAGACAGGCTATTCGTGAAAATCAAATTATCGAAATAGCTTGAACATAAGCGGCAATGCTCCCAATGCCACACAGAGAATTATTCCAAAAACAATAAGAGTCAAACAAGCAGGCAGTGCCCAGCGGATCCAAGTCCACGCGGTGTATAAATTCCAAGCCTTGACGGCAATTGGTTCTGCTTTACGAATCAAGTCAGGCGCATCAATTTCTGCGCTGACAACTGGTTTGACTTTTGACGGATTTTTCTCCACCTTTGGAGTTGCTTTTATCCGTAAGCTCTCAGGGATGGTTAAGTTCGCGCCGCAATATGTACATGTCATGCGAGTCATTCCTGCTTCAGGTTCATTGGGACCTCCGCAGGCCGAACAGTTGAATTGTGTCATTTTAACGATTCTCCAAAGATAGACATTATAAAAGAATTAGATTAAACCAAAACGCGGACATAAATCATGTCCGCGTTTTGGTCATATTTAAAGTTAGAACGAACTGAATGCCGCCCAAAGGCTTGCAAATACACCTATCAAGATCGGTATGACTGTGATGGCAATGATGATCATCACAAATGCAGTGATGCCGCAGCTCAACCACATAGACCATTTTGTGACAGACTTAGCCGTATCCGCATAACTAGCCATGATCGGCGCAATGCTCGCAGTTGTATATCCGGTGTCTGGTGAAAATTTGTAAACCTGTGAGTTCGCCAGTGCATCCACCGTATGGCGCGCATCAGATTCGCCCACTGTCGTAAAGCTCAGATACTTTTTTAACGCTTCATCTTTTTTGCCACTTTGAGCCAACTGTACAACTTCTGCCCATTGTGCTCCATACCCGTTCATCGCACTAATATCCACGCCGCTAAAAATACTTCTCTGTTCCTGGTTTGATTCTGTCTTGCGCAGGTTTTCAGGAATCACGACCGCATTTCCACAGTATGGACATTTGATCGCACTCTCCCCACTGGGTGGGTCAATCGGCCCGCCGCAAGCGGGGCATTTCAATAACTTCATTGTAAAAGTGGACATAGCACTACCTCCAAATTGACGTTGCGCGGATTATACGCCCGAAGCCCAAATGTCTATGCCTTACATTCGTACTACTCCTATCCTTCATCGAAAATTCCCTCAACAAGCGGTAGAATCGAAACAGCCAAAACAAGAGGAGATGTCCATGACCGAACAATTTACATTCGGCGGTGAGATCGTTTGGAACCCAACCCCTGAACATATTGAACATGCAAACCTGACAACTTTCATGCGCACGCATGATATCAAGGACTTTAATGAACTTATGCACAGGTCAACAACCGATGTTGCATGGTTTACAGATGCGGTTTTGAAATTCCTTGAAATTCAATTCTATGAACCCTATACGAATGTCGTTGACCTTTCCAATGGAATCCAATTCCCAAAATGGTGCGTAGATGGGAAGATGAATATTGTCCATAATTTATTGGATAAGTGGCAAGGAACAAAAAGCAGCAAGCGGAAGGCAGTTGTGTTTGAAGGTGAAGAGGGAATTATAAAAACACTAACGTATGAAGACCTGTATAAAGAAGTAAATAGAACTGCGAATGCCCTGCGTTCTCTCGGCCTTGGCAAAGGAGATGCTATTGGTATCTTTATGCCGATGACTCCTGAAATCGTCATGGCCTTGCTTGCCATTGCGAAGATCGGTGGAATCATTCTTCCGCTTTTCTCTGGTTACGGTGCGGGGGCCATTGTCTCGCGCATGGTAGATGCGGATGCCAAAGCGCTCTTCGCGGCAGATGGCGCTTTTCGGCGCGGCAAGCCCGTTGAAATGAAATTCATCGCTGATGAAGCAGCGGAACATATCCCGACACTGAAACATATCATCGTATTTAAGCGCACAGGGCAGGATGTAAACATGAAGGCGGGACGCGACCACTGGTTGCACGATCTGACCGCGCTCCAGCCTGATTCTGCTTCGACAGAAATTACCTCCGCTGAAGACCCGCTGATGATCATCTACACATCGGGAACAACAGGCAAGCCAAAAGGCGCACTCCACACACACTGTGGATTCCCTGTCAAAGCCGCACAGGATATGGCGTTTGGGACAGATGTGCACGCAGGCGATGTCATTTATTGGATGACCGACATGGGTTGGATGATGGGACCGTGGCAGGTCTTTGGTAGTCTGCTGCTTGGGGCGACAATGTTCTTGTATGATGGCGCACCAGATTTTCCAACACCCAGCCGTTTGTGGGAATTGGTTGAAAAGCACAAAATTAATCAAATGGGAGTTTCGCCTACCCTGATTCGTTCATTGATTCCACATGGCGATGAACATTTCAAGCAATATGATTTATCTTCGTTGACTTGTTTTGCATCCACTGGCGAGCCGTGGAATCCTGACCCGTGGATGTGGTTGTTTGAGAAAGTTGGCGGTGGCAAACGCCCTATCATCAATTACTCTGGTGGGACGGAAATCTCAGGCGGTATTGTGATGGGAAATCCGTTAATGCCGCTTAAGCCTTGTGCTTTTTCTGCACCCTGCCCAGGTATGGATGCGGATGTCGTTGATGAAAATGGAAAACCGCTCCGTAATGCGGTTGGCGAATTGGTCATTAAAGCGCCGTGGATCGGGATGACGCGCGGCTTTTGGAAAGATAATCAACGTTATTTAGATACGTACTGGTCGCGTTGGGAGAATGTTTGGGTTCATGGTGACTTTGCCGCAATCGACAATGATGGCTTGTGGTATATCCTTGGGCGCTCAGATGACACGATAAAGATCGCAGGCAAGCGTTTAGGGCCTGCTGAGGTCGAGTCTATTTTGGTGAGACATGAGGATATTGTCGAAGCGGCAGCGATCGGGGTGCCGCACGATGTCAAAGGAAGTGAATTGATCCTTTTCGCAGTGACCAAGCCCGGGGTAGAAAGAAGCGTTGCACTTCGCCAACAGTTGCATGATATGGTGGTAGCTGAAATGGGTAAGCCTCTTGCTCCAAAATCGATCTTGTTCGTCTCTGATCTGCCGAAAACGCGCAATGCCAAGGTGATGAGGCGCATGATCCGCGCTGCATATTTAGGGTTAGAGCTTGGCGACACGTCTTCATTGGTGAATCCGCAGGCGGTGGAGGAAATTAAAGGATTGGGATAATTGAAATGCCTCCGGGAACTCGAAAATCTCGGGGGCATTTTTCTTTTATAATAATAGGGACTTGCTTTTGCAAGAAAAAGGAGATTGAATGAAAAAAGTCCGATATGTGATGTTTGCATACATTCTGATACTTACTTTCGTTATATCGGCATGTGGTGCAACGCCGACCCCACAAGTGATCGTGGTGACGGCAACCTCTTTACCGGCAACGGAAGTTCCCGCAACCATTGCTGCGCCAACGCAGACTTTGGTGCCTGTGGTTCTTTCGGGCCCGCAAAATGGGTCAACCATGAAGTGGGTGGATGGTAGCACTCTGGTTTACATCCCTGCTGGGGACTTTACCATGGGGGATGGTGTTTTTGCTCTTTCCCATAGTGTGACTCTCGATGGATATTGGATCCAGCAAACTAAGGTGACCAACCGTATGTATGAACAGTGTGTGAAGGTTGGGATTTGCTCGGCACCGTCTCAAGTGCTGGGAGGGCCAGTCTTTAGCAACCCAGAGTTTGGTAGTCACCCTGTGGTGGGTGTGAATTGGGATCAGGCGCAAGCTTATTGTGCGTGGACGCAAGGGGCTTTGCCGACCGAAGCTCAATGGGAGAAAGCTGCCCGTGGAGCGAATGGGAATACCTATCCCTGGGGCAACTCAGCGCCGACATGTGGCTTGTTAAATTTTGCTAATTGTTATAAAAGTACGAGCGGTGTAGAGGCTTTTGCTGCAACCGGTGCGAGCCCGTATGGGCTCTTGGATATGGCTGGGAACACCTTCGAATGGGTGAGCGATTGGTATGCTGAAAATTATTATGCCAATTCGCCTCTTGCGAATCCCACTGGCCCAGAGAGTGGACAGTATCGCGTGGTACGCGGTAGTTCTTTTGAAACAGACGATCAATTGATCGCCTCTGCGATTCGTCGATATAACGAACCTGTTGACAGCACGAGAGATACAGGCTTCCGATGTGTTGTACCGAATCCTCAGCCAATTGCTCCGTACTGTCAGCTTTCTGCTTTTGTCCCGACTGCTGCAGAAGTATCAACAAGCTGTGAGGTGCCAGAAGGTGTGGTGACAAGTCAATATTGTTCGCAGGGTGAAACCTATGCCACAGTTCAACTATCCTTTGGCTCAACTTGGCAAGTGCGTGGGACGCGCTTGATCTGTACAGAAGCGATCAGTGGCGGCATTCGTCAGCTGACTTGTGCTGGGCCAGAGACCATCGAATCTACGAATGAGATCGTTGTTTGTAACGATTCGTGTTCAAACAATTCCACTGCAGAAGGCGTTCCACCTGTTTGCGATTCGGGATATACGCTTGATCCTTCAACAGGTATGTGTAACTATACGCCCATCCTCAGTCAATTGACAGTTGCTGGGTGCCCCGTTGGTTATTCGATGATTGACCGTGGTGGGCAGCAAACCTGTGCCATCAGCAAGGATGCGAACGGAGCTTGTCCCGCTGGTTTGTATTTTGATGAACAAGCTGGTATGTGTGTGCCTCCCAATGGAGAAACTTCTGCTCCGTATGGTTTTGACAATGCAACTCTTGCCTCCCAGACGTATGCAGGCTGTGCGGCGGGCTACACCTATAGTGATAGTTTCCAATGCTGTCAGGCAACTACTGGAGGAACATACCCAGGGTGCGCTCCCGGATATACATTCAACGCTGACCAGAAAGCTTGTTTCCCCACAGGCAAGGATCTTAGTGGAGAAGGCTGTACTACGGTCCGCGTGACCACTGTCAAGTGTAGCGAACCGGTGAATACTTGCGCTCAATATAGTGATAGTGAATCCCGCTGTGTTGCAAATTTCTGTTCCTGGAACGAAGCTGCCAACCAGTGTGAAATGAGAAATCCGTAACCATTCGTTACGACTTATCCCGCAGGGCTTGCCCTGCGGGATTTTTTATTTATGACCATTGGGTGATATTGTATGACGATCTAAAGAAAATACATGGGGTTATAATTTTAGTGATTGTTTTTGTAGATCACCAAGGAGAATGAATGAAGCGTTTATTTAATATCGTTTCTTTTATTGCATTGGCAACACTGATACTGTCAGCATGTAATGCGCCGGTTCAATCCACGCCAACAAAGGCGCCTCAAGAAGTAATCGCTACCGCCCCCCCAACCGCCACTCTGGCTCCTGTTCTTCCAACAGAAACAGCTGCACCAACCCTCGTCACTGTAGACTTGGCAGGCCCGTTAATGGCAGTAGGCTCAAAGTACACCTATGTGGATGGGACAGTATTAGTCGCTGTGCCAGGCGGCCCGTTTGTTATGGGGTATAACTTTGCGGATAATCCAGAGAGAGAGATCACAGTTGGTGATTTTTGGGTTTATAGCACAAAGGTGACCAATGATCAGTATGCTTTGTGTGTGCAACTAGGAAAATGTTCCCCCCCTAAAGAAGAAGATAGCCCTACGTATGGAGATTCACGCTTCATAAAGTTCCCTGTAACTGGTGTCACCCATTCTCAGGCCACAGATTACTGCACTTTTGTCCATGGACGTTTGCCTACAGAAGCTGAATGGGAAAAGACCGCACGCGGACCTGATGGCAATCTCTTCCCTTGGGGAGATGGCGGCCCGAATTGCAATTTGTTGAATTTCAAATTCTGTGTGAGCAAGACCACTTGGGTAAATGAATATAAGGATGGTGTCAGTTACTACAGTGCGTTTGACATGTCTGGCAATATCCGTGAATGGGTGGCGGATTGGTACAGCCCAACATATAATGTGGATTCTCCCATACCAGACCCATTAGGACCCGAACTCGGCGAGAAACGCTCTGTACGTGGAAGCAGCTATCAGGACAGTGCTGACCCGTCTATATCAGCACATCGCTTCTCACTGGATCCGAATGAGACTCTGCCCGATCTAGGTTTCCGCTGTGTTGTGGATGACCCTACCTATTTTGCTCCTTGGTGTGAACAATTGACTTATATTGGCATTGGCGTTGACGGCTCCCAACCGAACTGTACCCCTACCGTGAAGTGTAACGATGTATCTATCGATCAGTCTCCCAATTGTACTGAGAACTTTTCGCCATATACTATTGTTACATTCAAGCTGACAAATAATCCCCCAGATGACGTGTCCTATGATGTCCCGGGTTGTACACAAGATCCGCAGAACGATGGCAGTCAGAACAAATATTTATGCTATCCAGGTGACGTTGGCCCAGCAAGCATCACTGGCTCTTGCACGTATACTGTGCCTTCGGAGTGTTCACCCACCTGTGGCTCGAACTACAACAAAGTGGATGATAAATGTGTTTGGGATGGCAGCAGTACAGGCGGTACAGCCTGTCTCCCAGGGTCTACCTTCGATCCGTTGACTCAGTGCTGTTCAGCAATTCCCAGCGTTGGAAATGATTTCGGCCTTTGTCCTGCTGGAAGTTATCCCTTGAACGGCGCTTGTGTGGATAACCCAAAAGGCGTGATTGATAGCGCTATTCAGGATGTAACCTTTGGCAAATGCTCTCCGCCCGTTACTATCACTCCGGGACCCGGAGGAGATGACTCTTCTACCACCGCAGGTTGTACAGGCACTGAGCCTACAAGTGGATGTGCAAGAGCGACAGGTGGAAAATATCCAAATTGGAATCCTGCTACCTGTTCTTGTGAATAGTAACTTCACTAGATTTTCAACTAAGTGTGAAGTAATCCCTCTGGAAGTCTTTTCCAGAGGGATTTATTTGTAGGGGTATTTTATTTCAATAACATAATAAGTATTTCAAGGTTTCATAAAAGTTGATAAAATTCAGACAATACTAGTCTGAATTTTATCAACTTTTATTTTGGAGGAAGATAAGTAATGAGAAAAATCTTTTTTACTGGTTTAGTTCTCTTTGCTCTTTTGACTTTGGTGACAGGTACAGTTTCTGCTGCTCCTCGATCTGATGGGACAATGACACTCTTAGAGGTTCGCAATGATACCAATGGAGATGTCATTTTTGTCTTTCATGTCAGCGGTGAGTTTGCCAAGAATAAATTGAATGGCACTGTTGATGTTCAAGGCGAAGACGCCCAATACGGCTTGCACTGCTCATTGGTGAGCGATGATACGATCCAGTGCACCACTTCTAAGAAGGCTGGCGGCCACAATGTGGTGGTTTACTTGAATGGCTTTGTGTTCTGGGCCTTTGTCCCTGCTGTTAGGGGACCTGTATCTTCTCAATATTGCTACAATGTTTATGATACCTATTTTGATGAGCAAAATGAGATAGGGTATTGGGCGCAATTCACAGTTCATTGTCAGGATGCACCCGCCAATTTTGGCGACGTAGAGAACATTTACAACCCTGATTACAGCGGATACTATGATTACGAGTTTGCACCTTCGAGCCCTGGTTGTTTCGACCCTGTCGTTGAGGATGCGTACTACTATATGTGCGGTTCATAAAATTACCTTTGATTAACAAAACAACCCTGAGAAAAAATCTCAGGGTTGTTTTTAATTAGCTGGTATGCTTATTTGGAATCCCTATAAATATTACTGACCAATATCAGAAATATAATTCACCTTGAATAAATTGCGCACTGTGGAAACATATGCAATTCCATTTTTTTCATCCAAAGAGATCGTGCGGATCCACGGCCCAATATAAAAGCTGGCAAGGCGCTTGTAGGTTTTCAAGTCGATCACTTGCATACGATTATTGATGAAATTCCCAACCAGTAAAAGGTTTCTCTTTTGGTCAATGCTCAACGTGCGGTCGCCAATGCTAACGTTGATTTTCCCCTTATATTCCAGCGTATCAGCATCATATCGCAAAATGGCTCCTTCTGTTGTTGATGCCACCAATACTTCCGAAGTGCCAGGGTTATAGATCAACCTATCGGTGTTAGGGCTGGTAGTTACTTGCCTGATGATTTCATGCTTCACCAAATCCCATGAGACTAAATATGTATCCTTGAAGGAATTGAAATACATAATATCTTTTTCAGGATGAAAAGCAACATTAGTGGGGATCAACGGCAGCGGCAGAGTGGCGATGATCTCGCCACTTTCGCGGTTTATCATCACAAAAGGAATTCCAACTTCATAATCCGCTTCTGAAGCAATCGTGATGCTGTCTGTGTCAGGCTGCCAATTTACCCACACATCACCGGGAGAAAGGTCTGGTATAGGAATCGAACGTGTCGTTTCTAACGTCACCGCATCAATATAATGTAATTGCCGTTTGGTTGCTTCATAAGCGTATATTTCCTGATGCTCTGGGTTATATGCAAAACTCTGCATCTTCCCAATGTCGCTCGATTTGCGTGGCGGCACGTTCAGATGCTCTGTGTCAAAGGCCAGCAGAAAATTTGTCCCGTGTCCAACTACAAAAATCTGATGCAGATTTGCATCGTACTCGATCCAGTTATATGCTCCCGATGCAAACTTCTCCACAGATGGGTTCGCATGCAGTTTTTCGCCGAGTGTCAGGATTCTTTGATTATCGTACGGGGTTAGCAAAAATAACCAGAATAGCGGAACAATAAGAACACCGCTTATCCATGCCCGTTTTTTTGCGGAAGCGCCCGCCTGAAATTTTTCCATTAACCAGAATATATATGACTGTGGGAATATCGCCTCACTCAACCCGACAGTTGCTACAAAAACAAAATTAAGAATGCCACTTCCACGGATCCACTTTGCAAGCCAGTCCATCGGCAATGTATTGACCGCCAAAAGCAAAAAGACAATTAGGGTTCGTACTACTGCATTAGGTACCAATAATAAAAACTGAAATGAAGCATAGATAATAAGGAGCATCACGGCAAGTGTCAGGAGATAGCTACTTACTTCGGATGAACCCCATTTTTTTATCAACCAATACCCAACTAACATTGAAATGATACAGACAAGATAAAGCTCAAACCTTGTCTCAAATGTGTTGGCAGAGTAGACCGCAAAGTCTATTATGTATCTCAGCTCAATATATGATTTTACGAAATCAGAAATTGGATTCCGAAACAAATACAAACCTGCCGCAAGGATCGGCAGGCGTAGTAGTGACCAAATAATCAAACCAGTTTTTTTCATGGATTTATGTCGAAGCTATTTTGGGTTTCATCTTATGCCATGCGGTGGCTTGTTGATAGGCATAGCCAGCTCTCAGGACACCTGATTCATTCCATGGGCGGGAAACAATTTGCAAGCCAATCGGTAGGTTTTCCGAGGTGAAACCGCAGGGGACGGTTAGTGCGGGTAGGCCGGTCAGGTTGAAGGGCGAAGTGAAGCGGGTCAACTGACGGGCGCGTTCCACAGCATTTTCTCCCTCTAAAACGGGTGCCGCAATAGGGGTAGTAGGCAGGATGAGAACATCGAATTGATCGAACAGCAACTCGCATTTCCGTCTTATTTCCACTTGGGTGCGTCTTGCGAGTGCATACTCGCTGGAGGTGAATGCTGCTCCCGTTTCCAACCGTTGACGCACATCTGCGCCAAACCAATCTGGATGTTCTTTCAATCTTTCGCGATGGAAGGCAGCACCATCTGCCTGTGTCATTAGAGCATTGGCCTGTGCAGCTTCTCTGAGAAAATCTACATTTAATTCGGTGACGATTACACCCTGTTCTTCCAAGACTTTGGCTGCTTTGCGAATGGCTTCGAGTATTTCAGGGTCTGTCACTTCTTCAATGAAATTCCCAACAGCAAGAGCTACTTTACGCTCAACCATTGAGTCCATTAGATGACTGGAATAATCGCCAGGCAATGTTTTTACACAGGTTGGGTCTTGATCATCATATCCGCCCATTACTTGCAGCATTAAAGCAGCATCTTCTACTTTGCGAGTGATCGGTCCTGCGTGGTCAAGGTTCCATGAGAGGGGAAGAATGCCTCGCAAGCTAACGCGTCCATACGTGGGTTTAAGACCTACCACACCGCACAATGCGGCAGGAATGCGGATCGAGCCACCCGTGTCTGTACCAACGGCTGCTATTGCCATGCCTGTTGAAACCGCTACTGCACTCCCGCCAGAGGAACCGCCAGGTGTGCGGGTAATATCCCATGGATTTCTACATGCACCGAAGTGTGGATTGTTATTCGTTACGCCGAGTGCGATCTCATGCGTGTTGGTTTTTCCAATGATCTGGCCGCCTGCTTTTTTGATCTTTTGCACAACAAAAGCATCTTCTGTTGGAATGTTTTCCTCAAAGAATTTAGAGCCGCCTGTGGTGCGGATGCCTTTGGTGTTGTACAAGTCTTTCACAGCGATCGGAATCCCCTGTAAAGGCACACTTCCAGATTGGGGAAGCGCATTTTGTTCTGGGGGAATCACTGTGATAAAGGCATTAAGCGTCGGGTTGAGTCTTTCAATTTGACGGTAGCAGGTAGTGGCGAGATCAGAGGCGCTCTGTTCGCTGCTTTTCACCAGATCACTTTGGTCATTCAACGATAATGATTTGCTGTTCATACTTCGCAATTATATCCAAAGAGGTAGTTTTCTCTAATAGCCTGTCGGTACTGAAAAAGTAGGCCACGCTTTTGGCGTGACCTACAAATTTGTTTGGAATGCGCGTTGGTTTTAGAACAAACCAAGCACTTTGCCTGTCGTCATATCCAAATCGACATCATAGAAAACGGGGCGGGTGGGCAAGCCAGGCATAGTCCGCATATCGCCGAGGATCGGATAGAGGAAGCCTGCACCAGCAGATGCACGGATTTCGCGGATGGTGACGCGGAAACCAGTGGGCGCGCCTTTCTTGGTGGCATCGGTGCTGAAGGAAAGGTGAGTCTTTGCCATGCAGATGGGCAGTTTGTCAAAGCCGAGGCGGGTGTAGCGGTGGATCTGTTCTTCGGCTTCGGGAGTGTAATCTACGCCATCAGCGCGATAGACTTCGCGGGCAATGGTTTCGATCTTTTCCTTGATCGTGGTTGATTCAAGATCGTACAGGAATTTGAAATTGCTGGGCATTTCAGCGGCTTTTACAACGGCCTCAGCCAATTTCTTTGCACCAGCGCCACCATCGGCCCAGTGAGTTGAAACTACTGCGTCCATGGCGCCCATCTTCAAAGCAGCATCGCGGACGAGTTCCACTTCGGCTTTTGTATCAGTGGCAAAGGAGTTGACGGCTACGACTACATTCACGCCGAATTTCAAAGCGTTTTGAATGTGGCGTTCCAAGTTGGGCAAGCCAGCGCGGAGCAATTCCAGATTCTCGTCGGTATATTCGGGGGCAAGTGGTTTGCCAGCGACAACCTTGGGTCCACCGCCGTGCATTTTCAAAGCGCGGACAGTGGCTACCATCACAACTACCTGCGGAATCAAGCCAGAGTAGCGGCATTTGATATCGAAGAATTTTTCCATGCCGATGTCGGCGCCAAAGCCTGATTCTGTGACAACGTAGTCAGCGAGTTTGAGAGCGATCTTATCAGCGATGATGGAGGATTGTCCGTGAGCGATGTTGGCGAAAGGTCCAGCATGAACGGTGGCAGGGGTGCCTTCCAAAGTCTGCATCAGATTCGGTTTGATGGCGTCCTTCATTAACACGGTCACAGCGCCAGCCACGCCGAGGTCTTCGGCTGTAACGGCTTCACCGCGTTTATTGGTGGCAACCACCATTTTGCCAAAGCGGTCGCGCATATCTTCGAGGGATGTGGTGAGTGCGAGCACAGCCATGATCTCAGATGCGACGGTGATGTCGTAACCAGACATGTGCTCAAAACCTGCTTCATCCTTGCCGCGACCAACTTCCACTTCACGCAGGAAGCGGTCGTTGATATCAATCACGCGGCGCCAGGTGATAGTCTTCTCATCAATATCGAGGCGGGCGAAGAGCGAACGTTCTTCAGGAGTTAGATCATTGGGGTTGGCCTTGCTGATGCCGAGTTTCTGCAAACGGCGCAACATGGTGGGGGAGAACTTGCGATTGCCCTTCTTGTCCACTGGGCAAAGCGCATTGAACAACTTCTCATCATCTTGCTGTTTTTCGTGCATTACACGCGCATCCAAAGCCGCAGCCACAAGATTGTGAGCTGCAGTAATGGCATGGATATCACCAGTGAGATGGAGGTTGAAATCTTCCATCGGGATGATTTGTGAATATCCGCCGCCCGCAGCGCCGCCCTTGATACCAAAGGTTGGGCCTTGCGAAGGCTGACGAATAGCTGTGATCACTGTCTTTCCTAAATGAGCGCCGAGCGCCTGCGAAAGACCAACAGTAGTAGTGGTCTTGCCTTCACCGAGCGGAGTCGGTGTAATAGCGGTCACATCAACATATTTGCCGTTCGGGCGGTTCTTTAAACGATCGAGAATTTCAAGTTTGATCTTGGCTTTGTACGGGCCGTACAATTCGAGTTCGTCAGGACGAATACCCAACTCTTCAGCAACTTGAGTTATGGTCTTGAGCTTCGCGGCCTGTGCAATATCAATATCCGAAGGGACAGGGCGGACGAGGTTAAGTTTCGTCGGCTTGAAAGTTACTTTTGCCTTCGCAGGAGCGGCCTTCTTTACAGCCACTTTCTTGGCTGTTACCTTTTTTGCAACAGCTTTCTTTGCAACAACTTTCTTCGCACTTTTCTTTGCGGACTTTGCTTTGGTTGCCATAGACTCTCCTTGAAATTATATATAATTTTTCCTTGCCCTATTATCTTGATAAACGATAAAAAAAGCAAGAGTTTTTCGTCATAATTTTGTCACGTCAGGCGGTTAAGAGAGTACCAACATTTTCTCCGCGCAGTGCACGCTCTAAAAATCCATGTTCTTCTGCTGAAAAAATTTGTGCAGTCAACCCATTCGTTCTTTGGATCAATGTAAGCATTTCCTCAACTTTAGCTTTCATCCCACCAGTGACATCTGTACTTGCTGAACCGCCAATTCCTGCGCGCATCTTTTCATAATCTGAAAGTTGAATCTGTTTCACCAGCTTTGTCCTCGCTGGGAAATCCTCCCACACTCCTGCTTCAATTCCAGCGAGTAGAATTCGTGAAGGGGAGAACTGGTCAACTAAGAAGGTAAAGACATCTTCTGTGGAAAGGATGGTGCCGCCACGCTTCTCGTCAAAGGCTACATCTCCATACACAACGGGCAGCAAATGAACATCTAGAGATTTTCGTATAGCCACAATGTTATGATGAATTACTTTGCGATCATTTGAGACCATTGAAGACGATGGAGGGAAAGAGATAGCAGGCACGCCCGCATTGAAGAGAGACTCCATTACGTAGCGGTTTAACTCGGCTGCCTGAAAACGGACTTCAGCAAACCCCTTCCATTGCTCAGGCGTTTGGACGCCATCTCGCGTGCCGTGCTTCTTCGCGGCTACGTGTCCGAATGAGCCAGAACCATGTCCTAGAATCAGGAGCAGCTCGGGGTTTGAGTCCAGAACCGTTTTTATTTCCTGTGCCAGTTCTTTTAGTTTTTCGAGTCTTGGGGTGTAGGGAGTATCTTTATCGGTGATGAGCGATCCGCCCAGTTTGAGGAGAACGATTTCTTTTGTCATGGTGCAAGTTTTAACACATAATTGTAAAAAAGTGACAGGGGACAAAAGTAGTCCAAAGTGCTTTGTGTAAGAGGCATTTTGACTCAGTAAGGGTAAATGTTTACATCTTTTCCACATGCTATAATCACGTTATGGATATTCGCGCTGGAGTGATCACTTTTGCTTTGTTTGCGGTTGTTGCTGCATATTTTGCGATACGGGCGGCCATTAAAACGATGCAGACCGCCCGCAAGTTATCATTTTATAGTTTGAGAAAACGCCATAATGCTACAGCATTGCGATTGTTTTTTCTCGCTTTATTTTTGGTTGGGTTTGCCTATTGGCTTCCATTTTATGGACAGCCAATGCTTTATGTGTATTTCCCGCCTTCTCCCACAGTTACATTAACTCCGACCATTACCCTGACGCCAACCATTACACTCACGCCGACCATCACCGTCCCACCGACGTTGACTTTGACACCTTCTGTATCTGATACGCCGACACTAACACTCACGCCTTATCTGCCCGTTGCCATTGAGGCGTTGTTTGCGGGACCTGTGACTCCCAACCCTGAAGCATTATTTACTGCCATTCAATTCTCCACTCAATTTGATGGGGTTAATGCTGTTGACCCAAAAACTGTTTTTGAATTACCCATCACAACCATGTTTGGTGGTTTCGATTACAACAATACCTTGCCCGGTGTGCAATGGACAGCACTTTGGTATCGCAATGGACAGTTGGTCTGTTATGAGACTAAACCGTGGGATGGCGGCACAGGCGGTATTGGTGGTTACACAGAATGTTCAAGTCCCATTGACGGTTGGCAGGCTGGTGAATATGAAGTACAGATCTTCATGGGCTATGAGTGGAAAGTAGTTGGCCGCTTCCGCGTTATGGATAGTCTAATCACACCAAGTGCTACTGGGACACCCGACCTTTCCATTACAGAGACTCCAACACCTTAATATCAACAATTGGCGCTTCGTGATTCTGTCTTTGCGGGATTGAATTTCGATCACCATAATTTTGTTGTAAATTAACCTAAGTTGCTACCTTTTTGATTTATTGAAATATTAAAACCATTAGCTGCAAATTCCACAAATTTTCGCGGCAAATCATAAATCTTCAAAATCCAAAATCATAGGTGTTTCATCATGACAGAAAAAGCATTTCAAGATTATTACCCTGATCACATGGCACATTGTTATGGCTGTGGAAGCCTGAACGAATTAGGACATCAGATAAAAAGTTATTGGGATGGGGAAGAGTCAGTTGCGTATTTTCAGCCCAAGCCGTTTCACACGGCCATCCCTGGCTATGTCTATGGTGGGTTGCTGGCTTCGCTGATCGATTGCCATGGGACAGGTACCGCCGCTGCAGCAGGGTACCGCGCCGAAAACCGTGCCATGGATACAGAGCCCGCGTTGCGTTACCTCACTGCTTCTCTACATGTAGACTATCTCAAACCTACTCCGATGGGACCGAGGTTGGAAGTCCGCGGGAAGGTGAAGGAGATAAAGGGGCGCAAGGTTGTGATAGAGGAATGGATCGTAGTGAATGGGGTCATTACAGTGCGTGGAGAATTGGTTGCTGTACAAGTGCCAGATAGTTTGGTGCAGGAGTTATTGCAAGGTAAAGATGAAGGATGAAAGAATAAAGAAGTGAGATGTAAAAAGTCTCGCATTTCCAGCGGTTTGGAAATGCGAGACTTTTTGAAATAATTCACTTTTTACTTGTTACTTCTCACTATTACACCACTCCCTCATCGGCTTGAAGTAAAAATCCTCCCAGCCTGTTTTGTAGCTATCTGCCTGACCTTCGGGGATATTGGTGTGGATGAGCGTTAGTTTTGTTTTGCTGTTTGTTTCTTCCAATAAAATTTCAACACGTGAGTCTTCGGCCTCTTCTGGAAATTCACTGGTACGCCAGGCTTGGATAATTCTTTTGTTTTCTTCCAATTTCAAAAACGTGCCCCAGATGTAGCCATCCCATGCTGTGAATTCACCGTCTGCGCGGCCATCTACTTTGGCGGGACTGCCAGTCATTTGGCTATGTCCCTGCGTGGTAATCCAAGCCTTGTAGATCTTCTTAGCACTTGTATCGAATATAGCCGTGAGCGTAAATTCATCTTTCTTCATTGGATTTCATCCCTTTCTTAAATCGCCCATTCTTTCTTTTTTACATTCATTTCTTTTGCGATCTCAGCGGCGAGGCGAGCATTGTTGAGAAGCAGGGCAAGGTTGGCTTTAAGAGACTTGCCTTTGGTCAATTCGCTAATGCGACCCAGCAAGAAAGGTGTGAGTTTTTGTCCGTGAATGCCTTGCTCGATGGCTTCTGCTGAGGCTTTAGCGATCATCGGCTCCATCTTGGCGGTGGGGATTGCATCTTTTTCTGGAATTGGATTCGTGACGAGGATACCGCCTGTCATGCCCAAGTTCCAATGGGCTTTGGCAAAGTCTGCGATTTCTTCAGGAGAGTCAAGTCGGGCGCTGACGCCAAGTCCGCTTTCGCGAGAGTAGAAGGCAGGGAATTCGTCTGTTTTGTAGCCGATAACGGGAACACCCATAGTTTCGAGATATTCCAAGGTGGCGGGCAAGTCTAGTATGGCTTTTGCACCCGCGCAAACAACGACAGTAGGAATTTCTGCGAGAGAACGCAAGTCGGTTGAGATATCGAAAGCAGATTCTTTGTGCACGCCGCCAATACCGCCTGTGGCAAAGACTTTAATGCCAGCCATGTTCGCGGCATACATTGTCCCTGCAACGGTGGTTCCCCCATCCGCTTTTTTGACGATGGCAGTGGCGAAGTCTCGATGACTCACTTTCAGTGTAGATTCTGCTTCAGCAAGCCGCACCAGTTCCTCGTCTGAGAGACCGATGCGAATTTTTCCATCTAATAAAGCAATGGTGGCAGGAGTCGCACCGTTTTCGCGAACTTGTTTCTCCATATCCCGCGCGAGCTCAAGGTTCTGCGGGTGGGGGAGTCCATGGGTGATGACGGTGGATTCAAGAGCAACAATCGGCGCGCCCAAATTGAGCGCGCGTGTGATTTCGGGAGAGAGTTGAAAGTTGGGATGTTTCATATTAGTAGGGTATGTGTTTAGCAATATCTCGAAGTGCCTTGTCAATTTTTGCGATTTCTTCCTGAATTTCATCCTCGGGTTTGGCTTCCTTTTGGATTAGGTCTCGCGCAGCAATGAGTTCCATACGAAAGGCACTTAATATTTCGTAGGCAATTTTGTCTGGAGTTTTTTTGTTGGTTGCCGTATCCGGGTTAAACAATCGCTCAAGATATGGACCAATGTTGATGTTTGGATTGTTATCAAGAAACGTTTTTAGTTCTCTTAGCTTTTCTATATCCTTTTCAGTGGAGTTGGAATGACCCGTGTTTTTCTCATAACTTAAGATAACAACATTGTTTATCAGTTCAATGAGCTCATCCATTTGATGCTTTTTTGCAAGGCGCTCAATGCTGTTTTTTCTCTTGGCGTTTTCACGGATCAGATTCCATCCGTCTTTTAGCTTTTTATCAATGATTGGGGATCTCACTTGCCAGGTGCCAATATCTATCCATTGAACGGCTACGCCAAGGTTGGTTGCTTTTTCATGAAAGGAGTCATCTAAAAATTGTGCAGTGATGTTTGGTTGTGGCTCGCTGGCTTTGGGACGAGCCTTCCCAACTTGATGGACAGCTGGATGTGCGCCCGTCATTTCCACGCGCATTTGCGCAACTGTCTCTTCATTTTTTGTTATGGTGTCAAGTTCTTTCTGCCCAATATTAGAGAGGAGGTCGCTTAATGTGCATGAGGAGATCATCCTTTCCAATTCAGTGGTGACGAGCGGAACTACGGTTGTATCCCATGGGTACGTCACCCCAGCAGGAAGGGAGGGCGAAGGTGTAATAGTCGTTTGGTTGTACACAAGAGAATGAAGCGCATCTTCATCAAAAGAGTATGGGTCTTTTTCTTGTGAATCATCTCTATCTGGGCGCAGAACGCTAAACATCATCTTGATATCCAACGCTTCAATCGGGATGCCATCCTTTGTCCGCGCCTTGACAGAGATGCCGCTGACAAATTGGTCTCGCAAGTTGATGACGGCATACTCGCGCTTGCCTACTTCATCATGTTTGCCGATCTCGCGGATTCGTTCAAACCTGCCAAGACTCCACGGCTCTCCACGAGCATGGATCACTTCAGGCTCGCCGTCTAATTTTTCAAGTAGCGCAGCACTACCAAGGTTAACCTGTATCTTTCCTGGGCCTCCGATAAGGATGATGGGTGAAAGCTCATCTTCTTCGGTGATCTTGCCTTCATTGATCGTAATATATTCATGCCCGTACCCGAAGGCGACCTCTTCAATAAATTCCATAGCGATGTCTTCATCATCTAACTCAAAAATATCTTGCAGATATTGTGCGGCTTTTTGCTTTGCCAGCCCATAAATGACCCAAACCAGTGGGGCATATTTTAGAAAACTTAGGAAAACAATCACTCCACGGTGTAGAAGCAGGTCAGCTTTGAAAATGGTAAGGAGTGTTGTTATGCTGCCAAGCACAAACCAGACTGCCATCCCGACCATTAAACGCCACCTATTTCGGATGCCCACGCTTTCTTCACTATACCCAAAGATTTGGGATATTATTCCATCAAGCCATCGGGATGATCTCATGATTTGTCCTGCCCCTGTTTGTTGTCAAAAATGAATTTATTGACAAGGAGCCATTTCCAAATGTCATTCAGCTTTTTGAGCTCCGCATCCATTTCACGATTGGCTTGGCTTTCGGTGAGTATCGTCTCTCTTAACGGCTGGATAAACTCTTGTAAAAGTGCGTAAACATCTTGCGTGGGTGCAATTGGATTCTCGAATTTTTTTGTAACAATACGGGTAAATTTTTTGACTGCTTCGTTGCGGGCGGTGGTTTTTAGTAGCGCCTCTTGTTCATTTAATAGCGCCTCATCCTTTTTGGCGCTTTTCATCCAATCTGCATTCCATTGACTACAGATCTGGTCTTCGGTGGCTTGATCAAAAAACACATCGTGGATGCGGACTTCCATGATCTCCAGTCCACGAGCTTTTAGTTGCTTATATTCCAAACTGGGAATCCACTCTTGATTTTTTACACCAGTGTCATCCAATCCTTCCAGATTCTCCTGAGTAACACGCTTGTTGATCATTTCCTCAATGGTCTGAAGTCCACTAGTTCCCTGGCTGGAAAACAGGTCTTCAAGTTTGAATTTGCGAATATATTCACGCCAGATGTTTACTACAAGGTGCTCAGGAAATTTTTCCCACTCCAAGCGGGATTTTTTGTTTTCAGATGAGCCCAACTGTACAACTTCGTGAGTGATGGCATTGCGGACGGCTTGTTCATTGTAGCCATAATGTGAAGTGACGCCGCTTTCTGTAGGAACCATCTCTATGGGACGTTTAATCCGAAATTTGATGCTGATAGTTGGAGAAACTTCGATGCCATCACGCGTCAATCCGACAGTCCGTTGAAGGGAAGAGTTTTGTTTTTTTGAATTTGTATCGCCTGCACGCGGACCAATAAACTGCCACTGTGTGCGTAGGTCAACACTGTCAGCCACGTATTCGCTGAACCTCTTGCCGTTGATGCCGTAAACCTTTGTAAACTTTACCCCTGGCCCAATGGTGTCTTTGAATTCAATGTCTGTTCGGAGGACTGCCGCGCTGGCAGTGTCCAGCAAAATAACACCTGGGCCGATTTTGTCCCTTTCGCCCTCATGTTCAATGACACGTCCATTTTTAATAAAAATGGCAGGTCCGCGATTACCAGATGAAAAATCGCGGACTCGCGAGTAAATTTCCTCGCGGTCTTTTGGGGTTTGAATAGGAAGTATGAATTGGGAAAAGAAATAGATTAGACGGTCAAGGAGGAAGAATGCAATCCCAAGGTCAACAGCGAATATGATAAGGCTTAGTAGATAGTTGACAGGAATGCCGAGCCACCATGCGACGCCATGCCAAATGGCGGTCATCAGTGTGATGATGCCGAATGGCGTTTGCAGAAACGAACCGGTACCACCAAGGAGTTTCCTCATATTCTTTTGATTCTAAAGCAAAAAGGGGCAATCCGCAAAGCAGTATTAGGGATGGTTTAGGTGCTGCCATTAAGTTTTTAAGCACAGATTTAAAATAAAAAAATAGTAAATAATTATATGTATTTTCTTGACAATGAATATGATAGAAGTATAATAATTTTAGTAAGGAATTTGGGAGGCATTATATGAACAGTGTTCAAGCAACCACCAAGAAGATAAATATTCATGACCCTATTACGGTTGACAAAGATGATATTGAAAAAAGGGATATCCTGAACAGACGTCATCTTGCATATAGAATTCTGAATCGGCTAGGAGAAGATGATTGTCCAAGTGTGTTAGGTGTTTATGGGGGGTGGGGAACGGGGAAAACGAGTTTAATGAATTTATTAATTGACAACAATAAACAAAATAACACAAACCTCCATATTGAAGAAATTGATGCCTGGAAGTACGAATCTAGCGATGGTTTGTTAATTCCAATAGTGGTCAGATTAAGGAAGCTAGCAGGGAACGGAGATCTACCGGATGTTTGGAGGGTTATTGCCAAGCGAGCCTTGGCAACAACTGCACTTTCTTTGGCGGATGTCGTTCTTAAAAAATTTGATATTGACAGAAGGCAAATAAAGGATACATACGAAGAAGTTGTTTTGAAAGATTCCGAAGAGTCATATATTTCTGTGCTCAAGGAGTGGGAGGAAGCTTCAGATGATATCGAAGATACTACTGATGCTTTTCAGAAAATTATAGATTGGGCTGAACAGAATCTGGGCGGGAAACGGATTGTTTTGTGTATTGATAACCTTGATCGGTGTTCGCCAGAGAACGTAGTCAGGTTGTTGGAATCAGTAAAAGTATTTTTCAATGAATCTCGAAAATGCGTTTGGCTCTTTGTGATGGATTCTGATATTGTAGCTAGCTATATTAACCAGAAATACGATGGCACCGGGATTGACGGTTATAGTTACCTAGACAAGATCATCCCTGAGCAATATCACCTGTCATTGTCACCTACAGCAGATAATAACTTAATTGCTTCGCTGCTACGATACGCATCTGGCGGAGATGCTCAACATCAGATTGACATCTCTAAGATACCCCAAATTCCCAAGATTCTGGTCCCAAGGCGATTGATAAAAAGCGCAAAAAAATTTTCAGATTACTACAAAAACGGCCAGGCCTCTCAAGGGGTGCCACCGGAAACAGTAATGGCACTTTCCATGCTTTATCATTCATGGCCTGATTTTTATCAACGGCTTTCCTCTGCTTCGAAGGAACATATTAAGGGTATTCTTGAAAATTTTTTTCAAAAGGATCCCAGAAAGCCTATCGAAGCTAGAGCTAAGAATGTAAATATACCTTTGGATGAAAAGTATTTGCAGGACAAGGAGCTTGTCTACTTTCTACAGACTATATTCGTCGGATATAACTCGAATTCATCTGAAAGGTATGTTATTGATATTGTAAATGGCTTGGGAGGACTTCGGAAAGGTGGGCTGCCATGAAAGCAGATCGTGTACCTAGGCCTCGATATTACAATGTATATTGGGCTAGCAGTTTTATTGTATTAGTGGTTTCGTTAGGGGAAACAGTTGGCTCCGCAGTGTTTAGTTTATATAAGTTGGCTGTTGGATATTTTCAATTTGGTGTGAATGTATTCAGTGTTGAAAACCTCGAATCACTGTCTCAACAGAAAGTATTTGGTTATTTTTCTTTTTCGATAGATTCTATTTTTTCGCTCTTCTTTTTACTGGTACTCATCGGATTTACACAGTCTTTGTCCATTTATATTGTGGCTCAATTTGTGTTGCCCGTAAAGATGCGAGAGGATCGTAGGAAAGCTAGGGATAGTTTTTTATCATTTATTAATGGAGAATCTAGGGTCGCAATTTTTGTGAAAGAGGGAAAGGTAATCGCAAGCCGCGGCGAATCGGAGGATTCCAGCGGTGGGGTAATTCTTGTGGATTTGAGTAGTGCCGTAGCGCTTTCTCAACAAGAAGACACCCAGTCATGGAATATTATTGACGGTATGGATGATGAAGTCTTTGATAGGGTTTCCATAGTCAAGCCGAAACAAGGAGATATAGGGGAACATGGTCCTTTTGTAGATGCTCAAGGTCCGGGTTTGGTGTTTATAAAAAAGGGGCAAAAGATTTCTACCGCTATCGACTTGAGACCTCAGTCACGTAGCGGGAAAGTGCTAGCATATACGCGGAATGGTATTCAGATTTCCGCCCAGGTTTCAGTGACATTTAATTTGAGTCAAGAACCAGAAACGATTGTATTTGGCTATGTAGATAAAGATAGCGAAGTAGAGTTACGCTGGCTCGATATCGAAGAAATCCCCACTGAAGGGATAATGCGTGTTCGGGGTTCCTTCGATTTGGACCCACATGATGTGCCTATTTTGAAACGATACGCATCAGGCTCTCAAGGTAATTACTTTTCTCCTGAAAAAAGTTTTTCAGCTGCCGATACGCCATATAAATTCTATCGTGACCGTGTATTTAAAGCTGCTTATTCGAAAGCTCGTTCAACCTCCAGTGGAAAAATAATTTCTTGGCATGAGGCCCCTCTCGAGTTAGCAGCCGAGCTATTTAGGAATGAACTTTTAACTGTCCCCTATGAAGATCTTTATGTTGGATTAGTTGGGGGGAAAAAAGATGTTACAGAAGCGGTTAAACAAAACATGGATACCTTGAAAAGGCTGAAAGACTCTTTTTCTCGGAAAATGAGATTAAAGGGTATTGTTCAGTTTCAATATGTAACTGGAAAGGATAAATTGGCTTTTCGTGAAGGAGAGGTAATTGCTTTTAATCAGATGACAAAACACGAACCTATATCCTTAACGCAGCATAATCTCAATTCCCTTAGAAGTATTGGTGTAGTAATTAAGACTGCGGGATTTGGAAACGTACAACCTACCAGTAAAGAGATTAAAGATAATATGATCGATGCTTGGAAGGCCCGTTGGGAAAAGGAAGTGAAATTTATTGATGCGGAGCGGGATCTTGAGTATGTTCGTATCCAAAACAGAAATCGGGCTCAAATTCAACAGGAAATGACTCATCTCCTTTCGAGTGTTTTTCAAGGCTCCCATACAGATGAAGCTCTTGCTTTAAGGGTTTTTCAGGCATTGGAATCAGCAACCGCTAATCCAGGGGAAAATAACGATATGTCGCCTAAAGAGGTGATAGGTATGTTGGACAGCCTTCACAAGTGGTTACTGATTGATAGAAAAGATTTGCAGCCTGGAGCGGATGACTTTGATGTCTGAAAGACGAGCGTTAAATGAGAAAAATATTTGACCAATATTTTGAGTGGTTTCTTGCAGAAGGTAGCGAGGTTATTCGATTCCTCCTATTTATTGTATTCATGATCTTGGTTGCTGTAATTGGATACTTGCTCGAAGGATTTGAGTTTAGCCTAGTTGGATTTCTATTAGTTCCATTGGTGTTTTTAGGTGGCGTATTGATGCATGGAGCACATTATCTGCAAGACATTTACGAAATAGGTGCTTTTTCTAAAGTGTTCGATTACCTTTTGGGAGTAGTTTTTGGGATAGTCTCACCTTCACTTAAAATTTCGAACGGAAAAAAGGAAATTAAAGATAACGAAATTAATACTCTGGATCGTATTGGAGGTCCCGGAATACTTAAGATTGAACCAGGCAATGTTGTAATTCTGGAGACTTTATTGGCGCCTTCAAGAATTATTGGCGCTGGCGAGCACTATATTAAAAGGGGGGAGATCATTAAAGATATTGTTGTGTTGGAAGAGTATTCCGGGAAAATTGAAAACATTGAACTTTTAACCAGAGATGGCATTGAAGTAAAGGTTGTTGACGTTGAATATCGATTTTGTATTTATCAGATGTCCCGCGATGACAGCTTGAGAACTTTTCAAAATCCCTATCCCTTTTCGAGAAAGTCTGTATACGATTTGGTCTACAATCGAAATGTTTCCAAGGATGGCATTACAGGTGCGTGGACGGATTCTGTTTTAGGGGTTGTTAAGGGAATTATTTCCGAACATATTACTAACCACGATCTTGACTCTTTGATTTCACCCGGCGGTTCTGATAGTCATCCGATGTTTGAATTGCGTAAGAAGTTTGACACGCCCCAAAGCTTGGAGAAAATCAAAGCCGCAGGTGCTAAACTCTTGTGGATAAATATTGGAAACTTTGTGGTTGTTTCTGACGTCGTTGAGAAACAGCGGATGGATGTGTGGCTTGCGAAACAATCCGGGATGGCAAAGATTATGCGTGCACAGGGTGATGCTGAGCGGATTGGCAGTCATGAACGTGGGCGCGCCGAGTCTCAGGCTGTATTACTTCGTAGTATTGCACAGGCTTTGCAGGAGATTGATTCGGGGGGGAAGCATGATAAAGCAACAACTGCGAAAAACCTTTGGAATATCGTGATGGCTCGTACTGCCCAAATTCTTGAGTCGATGAGCTCAACTCATGACACCAAGCATGAAAGGGAATCATAAAACATGGAACCTGTAAAGGGAAATTGCGATCAGTGGATTAATTTTGCCTATAATAATTGGCTTGTATGGGAAAGAGATGAAAAGCGAAAAGGCTATCTCCGCGAATCCACTCGAATTTTGGTGGACCGGATGAAGGGAGCTGCTAATCAAAAAAAACACGAAGAAGCCCTAAATTTGCTTGAGAGATTAAAGAGACTTGGTAATAATTTTAATCAGTTGGAAGAAGAATTTGGAAGTAAATCCTACTTGTATGAACATGCAGAAATATATATGGAATGTGCTCTTACGGCTTATTCTATGGATGATTTACAGGAGGCTATTTCCCTTTTCAAGATTTCCATAAATGGTTTCCCTAACCGTACTATGTATAAGGCGATTAGTTATTGGCTGTATGGTTGCATCCAATGGCAATCCCAATCGCATCGAGAGGATGCATTGATATCATGGGAAAAAGGATTGCAAATTTTCAAGGATGTTCAATCAGATAATAACTATGATGCTGATTATTCTAAGAAATGCACTGGAATTATTGACGAAGCCCAGAAAGGCATTAAGTCCGCTAGTACAAATAATTATCCGCCTCCTCCGCCTGAGCCTACCTCTGCGAAAGCGCCTTCCAAGCCACAAAAAAGCAAGATACAGATGTTCCCGATTATAGGTGCTATTCCTGCTGGATCTCCTATTTCAATTGTGGATGATTCAGAAGAGCGAACGATCTCAGATGGATTTGAAATAAATAACGAACATTACTCTGTTTACAAATTGCAGGAGAAGTCGGAGATTAATTTTTCTCCCAGCAAAAGGTATTATTTGCTGCGAGTTTCTGGAGATAGTATGAATAATGCTTCACCAGTAACAATCGAAAACGGGGATTATGTATTAATGGTTAAACAGGATGAAGCTAAAAATGGTGAAATTGTAGCTGCTGATATAAAAAATGTGGATTATGAGGCTACATTGAAGAGATATTATTTCAAAAATGGGGAACATATTCTCAGGCCTGAGTCGAAAGACAACAGTCTCAAGGAACATTTGACATTCAAAAATGACTTTGTGATCCGAGGGATAGCGATTGCTGTTTTGAAGCATGATGCCTAATAAACTTTCTCTTGAATTTCACTGCCATACATATGCTTCGAAAGACTCCCTCACGCGCCCATTGGACTTAGTTAAGGCTGCACGGCGTAAAGGGTTGGATCGGCTTGTTATTACAGACCACAACTCGATTTCGGGTGCATTGGAGGCGCAGGCAATTGACCCAGGTTTGGTGATTGTGGGGGAGGAGATCATGACCACAAAAGGGGAAATTCTCGCTGCGTATGTGCGGGAGGAGATTCCGCCGTTCCTTTCACCGCAAGAGACGATTGGTCGGTTGAAAGAACAGGGAGCATTTATCAGCGTGTCTCATCCGTTTGATGAGATGCGTTCGGGTGGTTGGAAGGAAAATGACTTGTTGGAGATCATCCCATTTGTGGATGCTGTTGAAGTGTATAACTCACGCTGTATGATGCCGCGATTTAACCGTTTGGCGCGGAATTTTGCGGAGAAACATAACCTAGCTGGCACTGTGGGCTCGGATGCGCACGCTGCTTTTGAGGTGGGGAGGTCTGTTCTTTTGCTGGACCAGTTCTCAGGTCCAGATGAGATGCGGAAGGTAATTCGGCAGGCTCAGTTTCGAGTCAAGTGGTCGCCTTGGTGGTTTCACCTCACTTCAAGGTATGCGTCCCTTAAAAAGAAGAAATCTTGACATGTAGTTTTAGGCATGATAATCTTGCGTCCAACGTGCCCGATTCGCCTTTGAGAGCGTGAAGGTGGACGGGTATAAATTTTTTAAGCAGGAGTAAAGAAAGATGTCAGAACGTTTTGTTGGAACCGTCAAGTGGTTTAATGCGACCAAGGGCTATGGCTTCATTGGACGCGATGGTGGCGAGGATGTGTTCGTTCATTTCACCGCCATTCAGACCGATGGCTATCGTAAGTTGGAGGCCGAACAGAAGGTTGAGTTTTCTGTAGAAGACGGCCCCAAAGGTTTACAAGCCGCCAATGTAGTTCCGCTCTCGTAAGACTCGGCCTGACGGCTAGGTTTTTGCGAAACGAACAGGGCTGTCGTGAGATAGCCCTGTTTTTATTTAAGCACTCAACAAAATTTCTTTTAAAGATGTAAGTTTTTGCGTGTTGGAAAATTTTGTATGACATTTGTCACTGCGATATTGTGATTTTTCAGTCCTATAATCGTAATAACTTTTTTGGGGGATAAACGACCTTATAAACGGAGGACTTACTTTGTCATTTCTAAATATTTTCAAGAGTGATGCCGCGCGGCACGCTGCTCTTTCTGCGGGACATGTAGTTCCCGATTCTTCGCGTTGCGTGCAATGTGGCATTTGCAGCTACAACTGTCCGATCGGCATCGATGTCCGTGCTCATGCATGGAGAGGGGAAGCCGTTAAACATAATGAATGCTTGACTTGCGGTGAATGTATTGCGCGCTGTCCACGAGGGGTATTGCGTTTTGAGCGGACTGACTTGTTCAAAGCAGGTGCAGAATGAGACATATCATTATTGGTACAGGTGTGGCTGGTTTTGCCGCTGTGGAGGCGATCCGTTCGGTGGATAAGACTAGTGAGATCATTATGTTTGGTAATGACCCTCATGGATATTATTCCCGCCCTGGGCTTGCTTATTTTTTAACTGGCGAACTGCCTGATAAAGCCCTTTTTCCCAAAAAACGAGAAGATTATTCTCCGCTTAATTTTAAATTTCAAAAGTCTCATGTAACGAAGATAAATCGTACTGAAAAGAATCTTGTGTTGGATGGAAAAACGCATCTTTCTTACGATAGGCTGCTCATTGCAACTGGAGCACGGGCTACACCTTTGAAAGTTCCTGGGGCAAATCTAAAAGGAGTGGTAAAGCTGGATCACTTCGATGATGCTCATCAGATTATGAGCTTTGCAAAACGTGGTAAAACGGCGGTTGTTGTCGGTGGGGGAATTACAGCGCTTGAACTTGTGGAAGGATTAGTCTCGCGCGGGGTTCACGTACATTATCTTCTACGTGGAAATCGTTACTGGAGCAGTGTACTGGATGAGCACGAGTCTCGTATTGTCGAAGAGCGTTTACAAACGGAAGGGGTAACGCTTCACTTCCACTCTGAATTGGCTGAGATTGTTGGGAAATCAGGCAAGGTAAGCGCAGTTCATTTGAGAGATGGGAGTACGATCAAATGTGAAATGCTAGCCTATGCCATTGGTATTAATCCCTGTGTGGAGTTAGCCAGTGAGTCAGGGCTACTGTTGGAGCGCGGTATTCTTGTAAATGAGTTCTTGCAGACGAATGACCCTAGTATTTTTGCAGCGGGAGATGTAGCCCAAGTCTACGACCCGCTTACAGGACATTCTGTATTGGATAGTTTGTGGACTCCTGCTCGTGAACAAGGTTATGCCGCAGGGCTGAACATGGCTGGGCAAAGAAAGGCTTATGTGAAGAGTGCTCCATTTAATGTCACAAGGTTGGCAGGCCTGACCACCACAATTATCGGTACCGTAGGGCGTGGACAGGATGAAGATGTGCTTGGAATTGCCCGTGGCGATAGCGAAACTTGGCGTCAATTGCCAGATGCTATCGTGGCACAGGGTGGTTTTGACATGAATCACGTCCGTGTTTTGGTGGGCGAAAAGACATTGATTGGCGCAGTAATTATGGGAGATCAAACTCTCTCCATGCCTTTGCAAAAGATCATTACAGAAAAAATGGATATTTCAGGGATACACGATAAGTTGCTTTCCAGCGAAGCGAAGATCGCGGATGTGATCGTGGATTACTGGTCAAAACATATAGAAATAGCTTGAAAAATAATGCCTCGGGAGGGCAATTATGCTTCGTGGTGCTAAGGAACTTTGGTTTGCGTTTTTAACTTGTGTCTTGATTACGGGAATATACGGGGTGGTTGTGTTTCTAACAAAATCTATACCAGCGGCAAGCGATTTATTTGGTCATGCCATTGGTATCCTTGGGTTTATTCTAATGATCTTGACCGAGACGCTTTACAGCTTGCGTAAAAGAAGCAAAAGCGCCTCATGGGGAAGAATGTCCACATGGCTTCAGATCCATATTTTCACTGGATTGGTCGGGCCATACATGGTCTTGCTTCATACTTCATGGAAATTCAATGGGCTTGCAGGCGCAACCACACTGCTCACGTTCATTATCGTTTTTAGTGGCTTTATTGGTCGCTACATTTATACACGCATCCCGCGCACTATGGATGGCTTAGAGATCGAAGGTACCCTTTCCCAGGAAGCCCTTAAACGCGCACGTCAATTGATGTCCCTTTGGCATACAGTGCATATTCCTATTGGAATTGCCTTGTTTATATCTGCATTTATTCACATGGGCGCGGCTTTGTATTACGCCACGTTCTTGAAATAGGGAGGATGAAATGCAAAATAATAATCGTCTTGGTTGTTTAACTGGCACGGGACTTATTGCTGCTTTGATCACGTTATTCGCACTTGTTGGTGTTGCTCTCGCAAGTGGTGGACAAATGTTTAGCGCAGGCGATCTTAACGCGCAGACAGGTGAAGCGATTGGTGGCGTAGCCTCACATGCACAAATCACTGAATGCAAAGCTTGTCATTCTGCTCCGTGGGAAAGTGATACGATGGCAGATCGCTGTCTCTCATGTCACACTGATATTGCCGACCAAATGCGGAATGTTGCTCAATTGCATGGCGCGATTACTCAGAAACTTGCAAGTCTTGCCTGCCGCGATTGCCACTTTGAACACCGCGGCGCGACAGCTTCCCTTACAGATATGGGAAATAACGTTTTCCCTCACGATGAATTTGGATATTCTTTGAAAGGGCATCAACTAACGGCGAAGAATGAAGCGTTCGTCTGTTCCGATTGTCACGGCACGGATATTAGTACGTTCGCTTCTGACTCCTGCCAAACCTGCCACAATGAAATTGACATCGTCTTCACCCAGGCACATACCCTTTCTTTTGGGACAGATTGCCTTGCTTGTCACGATGGAGTTGACCGATATGGCAAGAACTTCAACCATAATTCGTTTCCCTTTCAGTTGATCGGGAATCACGCGGAAGCAACTTGCACAAACTGTCACCTTGATGCGCGCACCGTAGCTGATTTACAGTCCGCGCCGCAGGATTGTTATTCCTGCCATTTTCAAGACGACGAACATGCTGGCTCATTTGGCACGAATTGCGGAATTTGTCATTCTGCTCAAGGCTGGGAGCCAGCCAATTTTGACCACACTCTCTCAGCCTTTAAATTGGAAGGTGAACATGCTGGAGTAGCTTGCGAAGACTGTCATATAAATAATGTTTTCAAGGGAACTCCTAGTGATTGCTATTCTTGCCATCAAAAGGATGATGAACATAGCGGTGGCTTTGGTACGCAATGCGAATCCTGTCATACCCCTTCAAGCTGGGATGATGCTTCTGTGGATCACAACCAATTCGCTTTCAAGCTGGAAGGTGAGCATGCGGAAGTTTCTTGCGAAGACTGTCATTTAAATAACGTCTTTAAAGGTACGCCCAGCGATTGTTATTCATGCCATCGAAAGGACGATGAGCATGGCGGACAGTTTGGTACTGATTGTTCAGCCTGTCATACACCTAGAGGCTGGGGTGATGTGAATATTGATCACACATTCCCCCTTGATCATGGCGAGCGTGGAAGTGTCTCGTGTGCCACTTGTCATCCGACTAACTATACAACTTATACCTGCTATGGCTGTCACGAACACACCGAGAGTAGAATTATTTCCAAGCATCGAGAAGAAGGCATATCTGACTTCCAAGATTGTGTGAAGTGCCATGCAGATGGCCGCGAGCATGACGATTAGCTAATCAAAAAGTCCTGCGAAATTTCGCAGGACTTTTTGATTCTATTTTTTCTTTGGCGCATCAGGGAGATATTCTCGTGGTTCCAACATGCCCCAGCGGCTTGCTCCAAGGTAGAGGATTTCAAGCACGAGATCTTCATAGCGGATGCCTTCGGCTTCCGCTTGCAGGCAGAGGTCGCTATAGGCAGGGGTGAGACCAGGCAGGGTGTTAATTTCCATCACGCGCGGGTTCCCATCTTCATCCAATCGGATGTCTGTGCGGGAGACATCGAGTGTGTTCAGTAATTGATGCGCGCGTAATGCAAAGTATTTTAATTTTTTCTCAAGCTCAGGTTCAATGTCTGCTGGGCAGAAATAACCGGGGGAACCATCTGCACCGACTTCTTTTGACTTGGCTTCATTACTATATACCCAAGGTGTGACGGAGCGGGAGCTATCCAGTTCTAGAACGGGGAAGCGATGGAAGCCGTCTTTTTCGTACCAATCTGGGTGGCGGGAATATAGTTTTGCATCTGCGCGGCCAAGGATACCAATGGTGAATTCACGCCCTGGAAGGAAGGTTTCTACCAATGCGGGTTGTTGATAAACATTGATAATGTATTCAGCGCGTTCACGTAATTCTTTTTCGTTGTTACAGATGGCTTTCATATCCA
Organism: Anaerolineales bacterium; assembly: GCA_046328875.1. Lineage (GTDB taxonomy): Bacteria > Chloroflexota > Anaerolineae > Anaerolineales > Villigracilaceae > Villigracilis. The sequence goes on from JAXLVS010000001.1 coordinate 1,287,300, forward strand.
CGCCCATACCAGTGCCTTCGCGAGCTGGTTTGACGAAAAGCGGGAATTTTAATTCAGGGCGCAGGGGTTCATCGCCGATGTTAAATTCTTGAAATGGGGCAACAGGCAGGCGGCGATCCCGCCAGATGCGTTTAGTTAGGGTTTTATCTAAAGAAATTCCGTTCGCCAGAACGCGAGAACCTGTGTATGGAATGCCGAGCATTTCAAGCAGGGCAGGCACTTGGGCTTCACGCGCATCACCCCCTAATCCTTCAGCGATGTTGAAACAGATATCAGGTTTTACTTCTCGCAGGGCGTAGGGCAGGTCTCTATCCGCTTGGATAAATGTAGTTGTGTGGCCGTCCGTTTCGAGCGCGGCGCGAAGCGAGTCGATCGTTTCGATATGGTCATAATCAGCAAAAGCGTCTGGGGGAACTCCCTCCGGTTTGGGCTGAGTCTCATCTTTGATGTTCGCGAGAACGGCAATTTTCCAATACCGTTTCATGTGGCGATGGGGAGGTTTGTCTTCCTGGAGGCTGTTCATCTCTGGGTTTTTTTCTCCTGTATTTAATGAATAACGGCTTGTAGTATAGTATAAGATGTACAGATGACAAGGGTCTGAGTGATTTCTTAAGGTATCTCTGATTGTAACTAGACAATCACTCTCCTTTCAGGTATCATTGGCTCGTTTGTACCCATCCTCACGAAGGCATGTTGTTAGCTTTGCAAAGGGTACAAACAAAAAATAAACTTATACCCGGATAAGCCCCTTATCCGGGTTATTGTACATAATACGTATTTTGGCGGAGGCTACCTAATGTCAGACCTGATCAAGCAGATCACAGGTGATTTGCAGAAACAAATTGAAGGCTTTAAGCCAGACTTCAACATTAAGGATATTGGTGTTGTGGTTGAAGCGGGCGATGGTATTGCCCGCGTACATGGCCTTGCGAACGTTCGCGCGCAGGAACTTGTACAGTTTTCGAACGGCGTTATGGGTACGGCGTTCAACCTTGAAAAGGACAGCGTCGGTGTGATCGTGATGGGTTCATACGATGGCATCATCGAAGGCATGACCGTTCGCGGAACAGGGCGCATCGCTTCTGTACCCGTAGGTGATGCAATGATCGGACGCGTGGTCAACGCTTTAGGTGAGCCGATTGATGGCAAAGGCCCGATCGCAACTACAGGTTTCCGCCCGATCGAGCGCATTGCTCCAGGTGTGGTGGAACGTCAGGATGTGGATACTCCAGTGCAGACTGGTATCAAGTCGATTGACTCAATGATCCCCGTAGGACGTGGTCAGCGCCAGTTGATCATTGGCGACCGCCAAACAGGTAAGACAGCCATTGCGATTGATACCATTATTAATCAAAAGGGCAAGGGTGTGGTTTGTATCTACGTTGCGGTCGGCCAGAAGAAGGCCGCTGTTGCACGTACCCTTGGTATTCTTGAAAAGAATGGCGCAATGGATCACACCATTATCGTTATGGCTTCCGCAGATGAATCTGCTGCGTTGCAGTACATTGCTCCTTACTCTGGTTGTGCCATTGGCGAAGAGTTTATGGAAACTGGCCGCGATGCTTTGATCATTTATGATGATCTTTCCAAGCATGCTTGGGCGTATCGCCAAGTCTCTTTGCTGCTCCGCCGCCCTCCTGGACGTGAAGCGTACCCTGGTGATGTGTTCTATCTTCACTCTCGCTTGCTCGAACGTGCAGCCCGCCTTGCGAACAATTATGTTGTAACCAAGAAGGATTACAGCAATGAACTCGCTAACGCTAAAGATGGTGTAGATGGTAAAGTGTACACTGGTCCACTTTCCAAGCACGAAGCAGAAGAAGCTGCCAAGGCAATGGGTGATGGATATAAGATCGTGAAAGTGGCTGGAACTGGTGGTTCTCTCACTTCACTTCCCATCATTGAAACCCTCCTCGGTGACGTTTCTGCATATATTCCTACAAACGTAATTTCCATTACTGATGGTCAAATCTATCTTGAAGGTAACCTCTTCAATGCTGGTATCCGCCCTGCTGTGAACGTAGGTATCTCCGTTTCCCGAGTAGGTGGTGATGCTCAGACCAAAGCGATGAAACAGGTGGCTGGTCGTCTCCGCCTTGATATGGCCGCCTATCGCGAGTTGGCTGCGTTTGCTCTCATGGCCTCCGACCTCGACAAATCCACACAGCAGCAATTGAGCCGCGGTCAGCGCATGCAGGAAATTCTCAAGCAACCGCAATATCAGCCCATGGAATTGGAAGAACAGGTTATCGTCATTTTTGCAGGAACCAACGGTTATGCAGATAGCGTTCCTCTGGAGAAGATGGCTCAGTGGCAAGCGGACCTTATTCGCTATATGTCCACTTCCTATCCTGAAATTGGCAAGGATATTGTTGCCAAGAAAACCATTACCGATGACAATCGTGCCGCTTTGACGAAAGCCCTTGATGGCTTCCGCGCGGGCTGGGTAGCCTAGGTTTATAAAGAGATAGAGGAAAATACTTATGGCTTCCGCTCGTGAAATGCGGCTCCGAATTAAGAGCGTAAAAAATATTTCGCAGGTCACGCGTGCTTTGGAAACAGTGAGCGCCAGCAAGGTCCGCAAGGCAATTAATGCGGTAACCGCGACTCGCTCGTATGCGACAAAGGCGTGGCAGGTTTTGAAACACGTTGCCGAACAACCTGGCCGTGACAGCCTGCATCCGCTTTTGGCAAAACGAAATTCTGTGAACAATACTTTGGTGGTTGTTATTACTGGTGACCGCGGCCTTGCGGGCGCTTACAACTCCAATGTGATCCGTTTCACGGCTCAGCGCTTTGACCCGAATGCTGCTCCCGTTAAATATATTGCAGTTGGCCGTAAAGGTCGTGACTTGCTCGTCCGCCGCCGTAAGCAGGTGATCGCTGATTTCAGCAATCTTCCCGCTGCGCCCACTTTTATGGATGTCTCTGCAATCGGCCGTTTGGCTGTGGACGAATTCCTGAAGGGTAATGTTGATGAGGTATACCTCGTTTATACTGACTTCATCAATATGGGACGCCAGTTGACTACGGTCAAAAAACTTTTGCCGCTTGAATTAGGCGGCGAAGGTCGTGTGATGGATTTTGAGCATAAATCCACGGAAGGCCCAGCAGCAGCGTATGACTATGAACCAGACCAGAAAGAAATTCTGGATGAGATCATTCCACGCTTTACCGCGTTGCAGGTCTATCAGGCTATTCTTGAATCACAGGCCAGCGAACATGCTGCCCGCATGATCGCGATGCGCAATGCAACAGACAACGCAAAAGAATTGGTTGGCGCGTTGCAATTAGCTTATAACAAAGTTCGTCAGCAGGGCATTACGAACGATATCTTAGACATTGTGGGCGGCGCAGAAGCGCTGGCCGCGAAATAACTGGAGGAAATCATGGCAAACGCAAATGGCCGTGTAGTACAAATTTTAGGTGGTGTGGTTGACGTTGAATTTCCTGAAGGCAACGTCCCTGAACTCTTTGAAGCGATCGAAGTAGATCGTGCTGGGCAGGCACCCCTTGTGTTGGAAGTGCAGAAACACCTTGGCGGTAACTGGGTTCGCACCGTATCCATGGATACGACTGATGGCTTACAACGCGGTGTCTCAGCCAAAGCAACAGGCGCTCCCATCACTGTTCCGGTTGGCCCTGCTACCTTAGGCCGAATTTTCAACGTGCTTGGCAACACCATTGATAAAAAAGGTGACATTCAGGCTGCTACTTATTATCCTATTCACCGCTCTGCCCCTGCTTTTGAAGAACAGTCCACTCGCGTGGAAGTCTTTGAGACTGGTGTAAAAGTCATTGACCTAATCGCTCCCTTTACAAAGGGCGGAAAGACAGGCATCTTCGGTGGCGCAGGAACGGGCAAGACCGTTATCATCATGGAGCTCATCCGTTCGGTGGCGTCTGTGCATGAAGGTAACTCTGTGTTCGCTGGTGTAGGTGAACGTACCCGCGAAGGAACTGGTCTCTATCGCGAAATGATCGAATACGGCGTTATGAAAGATACCGTCATGGTCTACGGACAGATGAACGAACCTTCTGGTGTGCGCCTCCGCGTTGCGTTGACCGCGCTCTCAATGGCGGAATACTTCCGTGATCAGGGCAAGGACGTGTTGCTCTTCATCGACAACATCTTCCGTTTCTCCATGTCTGGTTCCGAGGTGTCTGCGCTTCTCGGTCGTATGCCTTCTGCGGTGGGTTACCAGCCTACTCTCGCCACTGAAATGGGCGAGTTACAAGAACGTATTACCTCCACTCGTACTGGCTCCATCACCTCCATGCAGGCTGTGTACGTACCTGCAGATGACTACTCCGACCCCGCTCCTGTAGCGACCTTTACCCACTTGGATGCGACCATCGCACTCGAACGCTCCATTGTGGAAAAGGGTATTTACCCCGCTGTGGATCCGCTCGCCTCAACATCCCGAATTCTTGATCCTAACATCGTTGGAGAGGAACACTACCGAACAGCTCGTGAAGTGCAGCGCGTTCTCCAGCGCTATAAGGACTTGCAGGATATCATCGCCATTCTCGGTATCGACGAACTCTCCGAAGATGACAAACTTGTCGTGTCCCGCGCCCGCAAGATTGAACGCTTCTTCTCCCAGCCGTTCTATGTGGCAGAACGCTTTACTGGTATTGACGGCCGTTACGTGACTATTAAAGATACCGTCAGCGGTTTCCGCGAAATTCTCGACGGCAAATGCGATGATCTTCCCGAACAAGCCTTCATGATGGCTGGTACTATCGCAGACGTACGCGAACGCGCTGAAAAACTCGCTAAGGCTTAATCAGTGTCAAGTGTTCCAGTATCAGGTGTTATAAAGCATGACACCTGATACCTGACACTGGAGAACTCCCTATGACCATTCGATGTGAAATTGTTTCCCAGGACCGCACTGTATTCACAGGTGATGTGGATATTGTTGTGTTGCCTGGTGCGGCAGGTGAGATGGGTATTTTGCCCAAGCATGCACCTGTCCTCACCACCTTGAAATATGGGATTGTTAAGATCCGCAAAGGCGGCAAGGAAGAATTATTCACGGTGGCTGGCGGTGTTGCTGAAGTGCAGCCCGATATTGTCACTATTCTTGCCGATGCTGCGGAAAATGTACAAGAGATTGACGAAGCTCGTGCAGATGCCGCTCGCCAGCGAGCCGAAGAAGTGCTTGCAAAGGGCGTTCCCGCTGATACCGATGCGTATCTGGCGATGGAAGCTGCTTTACGCAAATCCAATTTACGTTTGGATGCAGTCCGCCGATATCGCAAAGGTGGTATGCGCATGCCCACCTCGGAGAATTAAACCCGCGTGGCTCTTTTCTCAAAAGACCTGGGCATAGACCTGGGTACCATGTTTACACGTCTCGCTGACAGCGCCCAGGTGCTGTTGGAAGAGCCAACCATTGTTGCCATTGAAGTGGACGATCAGAAAATGGTTGCGGCTGGCCTCGAGGCGCGTGATATGTATGGCAAGGTTCCAGATAATATCGAAGTAGCCCGCCCATTGCGAAATGGCGTGATCGCTGATTATGAAATTACTGAAACCCTGCTTGCTTATTTGTTGCAACGTGTAAGCGGGTCAATGCGAATCTTCCGCCCGCGTGTAATGATTTCTGTTCCATACGGTGTTACCAGCGTGGAGAGACGCGCTGTTTACGAAGCAGTCATGGAAGCCGGTAGCCGCGAGGCTTTCCTTATCCAGCAACCGTTGGCAGCCGCTATTGGCATTGACCTTCCCATCAACTCACCCTCTGGAAATATGATCATCTGCCTGGGTGGTGGATGTACGGAAGCGGCTGTGATGGCCATGTATGGCATTGTGGCTGCGGATACACTCCGCTCCGGTGGTATGGATTTGGATGAGGCTATTGTCAATTATGTCCGCCGAAAGTATGGTGTGATCATAGGACAGGTAACAGCAGAGCAATTGAAAGTTCGTATTGGTGCTGCGGTCCCGCAAGATATTGAAAATAGTATGGAAGTACAAGGACAGGATCAGGTCACTGGTTTGCCTCGCCCTGTTACACTCACTACTGGCGAGATCGTGGAAGCCTTGCAAGAACCATTGAAACAAATCGTGGAAACTGGCCGAAAAGTTCTCGAAAAGACTCCGCCCGAATTGGTATCTGACATTATTGACCGCGGTGTGGCCTTATGCGGTGGCGGCGCATTGTTGCGCGGTATTGACAAGTTATTGACGAAATCGCTCGGCATTCCTGCTTATTTGGTAGACAATCCGTTGACTTGTGTGGTCCAAGGCGCTACCAAAGCCTTCGGCATGTTGAACGTAATCCGACGCAATTTACCGCAGGTATAAAATATAAAAACAAGAGAAAAAGAGACTTCAAAAATGAAGTCTCTTTTTATTTAGGATCGTGTCTAAGAGTATTATCGTTACGGTTTCCAACCTGCATAGACGGCAAAACGAAAAGAGTGAAAAAAGGAATTTGCATTTTGGAAGCCGATTTCTTTTAACCATGTAATTTGGTCTTTGAGTGTTGAGCACTTATCATAGGACATGCGCTCTTGTGCAGCTTGTATCTCTTTTTCATCACTGCCTAATGCACGTGCTCCATCAAGATGGGTGTCTTCAAAAAGCTGTTGCTGCCATTCGGTTTCCCCTAAAATTTGCTCCCCATTGATAAATATGCCTCCTGACTCTAATGCTTGGAAAACACGGCGAAACAATTCTTGCTTGTCATTGTCAGTCAGGTGATGGATCGCGAGGGATGAAATAATCGCGTGAAATCTCCCTTCAGGGAGAGGATTTGTCATTGGTTGGACGTGGATTTTTGGGGTGAAATTTTCCAGTCTCAGTTGGGCTTTTGAAAGCATTTCAGGAGATTCATCTAATAAGTGGAGCGAAGCAGAAGGGAATTTTTGCATAATGAATTCGCTCAACAAGCCTGTGCCAGCACCGAGGTCTAGAATGTTTGGTGAAGTGATCTTGATTGTTCGCGCGGCTAATTCTGCTGCGGTTGCATAGAACAAATCATAGCAGGGGATAAGACGGCGGCGTGATTCATCGTATTCGGAGGCGTTCCAGATTTTGCTCATTGTTCAACTTTCCAATCTCTTTTGAGTAATGAAAGAATGTAGTGGTCGTAGAAGTTTCCGTTAGAGTAATGATAATCTCTTAGCAGGCCTTCTGTTTGAAAACCGAGTTTGTGTAACAGTTGTAGTGATCTTTTGTTTTGAGGATAAACGATTGCGGCAATTCGGTTTAATCTCATTTTTTCAAATCCGTTTTGAATTGTAGCGCGAAGGGCTTCTGTCATGAAGCCCTGTCCCCAAAAGTCTGGGCTCAGGTCATAGCCTATTTCAGCATGTAGATCGCGTTTGTTCCATTTATGGAAGCCGCAAGTGCCGATGAGTTGCTCGTTGTTTCTTGCTGAAATTCCCCATCGGTTCCAGGTCTTGTTTTCTGGGTGCTGATAGAACTCTATGATCTCTCGCGCTTGAGAAATATTTGAAATTGGCGGTTCGTCCAAAAGAAATTCCGCGACGCGTGGATCACTGAAATGTTGTAAACGAAGTCGAGGTCATCCATTGTTAGTTGGTCAAGATGGAGACGCTCAGTCTCAAGTTTTGGGAAGAATAATTCGATGTCGAATGGCTTTTTATTCATACTTGCTTTCTAATGACGGTGATCTTATTTTGGAATATTCTACTCATAAGATTTGATTCTGTAAAAGAAACCACTGTCTGGTGGTTTGGTGGATTCTGATTCGGATGCTGATTTTTTCATTTTGGCGGGGCAGGCTTGAGTGAGGCCGATGCGGTTATTTGTCCAAATAAAAAACTCGCCCAATTTTTCGGGGCGAGTCATGTGTACTCGTAAGAATTTATTATTTACAAATAATAGGTCATTCTTTGCAGATGGGTGGCAGGGTCAATGTATTGGACTTTTACGTTGTTGGGAACATTCAAGCTGATGGGGGCGTAGTTGAGAATAGCTCTTACTCCAGCCTGAACAAGCTTATCTGCAACACCTTGTGCTGCGGGCGCAGGGACGGTAAGCATCGCGATCTTGACATTGGCCGCTTTGATGCTTTCGATCATTTTATCGGAATCTTGCACGGTAAAATCACCAATCTTGATACCGATCTTTTCTTTATTGTTGTCGAAGATCGAAACAATGTGAAAGCCACGATTTTGAAAGCCCTGGTAATTAGCAAGAGCATGGCCCATGTCACCAGCGCCGATGAGTGTCACATCCCAAATACGATCAACCTTGAGTATCTCACGTAGTTTGTCGAGCAGGTATGCAATGGAATACCCCGTGCCTTGTTTACCAAACTCACCAAATTGTGAAATGTCCTTGCGGATCTGAGCAGCGGAAATCCCAACATGTTCTCCGAGTTCTTGCGAGGAAGTGGTCTTTATGCCATTATCTGCCATCCGCTGGAGTGCGCGCAGATAAACAGGAAGCCGCCCGATGATAATATCTGGTATTTTTTCTGCGTTCATGAGCCCTCACCTTTGTGAAATTTATCCATAAATTTATCATAAAACGCGATTTAGTGCAATTAGACACAAGTACTTCACAAACAAAAAGTGGCACGCTATTGGAAACGTGCCGCTTCATTCTGCGCTCTAGCCTGTTACTTTTGCTAGGGTTTTATCTGCTCTAAGGCAGGTGCTCCTTTATAGCCCAAAACCTTGTACACGTTCACGGCTTTGGTTTTGCCTTTGACAGTGACTGCGTCTGCAAATTCACAATCGAATTCATCTTTGACATGTTGATAGGTGCTCTCGCTAATGAGAATGGGCCAGTCGTAAGTTTTGGTCAGGTCTTGCAAGCGGGAAGCGAGGTTGGCGTTATCACCAATCACAGTGTAATTGATGCGCTGCTCCGAACCGACCATGCCCACGAAGACTTCTCCCGAGTTGATGCCGATGCCCATTTCAATCTTGCTGGGGCGTCCTTCCTTTGCCCATTGATCTTTGAGTTCCGTCAGCGCTTTTCGCATATCCAGTGAGGCTCGCATAGCGCGAACCGCGTGATCCTTGTAAGGAACTGGCTCACCGAAGAATGCCATGATAGCGTCGCCTTCGTATTTGTCCACGGTGCCGCCGTGCTTGTAGATGACTTTGGACATGGCTTCGAGGTATGGGTTGAGCAGGGCAACTACTTCTTCTGGTGTGAGCTTTTCAGATAGCGTTGTGAATCCGCGAATGTCTGAGAAAATGATGCTGATATCCGAGCGTTTGTTGAGCGAAGATAGGTCTTGTGTAGCCATCATCTGATCCACCATTTCGGGAGAGATGAAGCGGCTGAACAAACTGCGGACGCGCCTTTTTTCAAGTTCCTGTGAAACAGCCTGTTCCAATGTTGGGAGAACTACCCCTAGAAAAAGCATAACTTGCGGCACAACAACGGGCAAAACGTATCTCTCGCGGATGAATATTGTCAGAACAGTGGCTAAATACCCGACCATGCCAACGATTAAAAGCGTGACAGTGATGGATGGACGTTTGGAGAATGAGATCAGATACGCAAGAAGCGCAGCTCCGAGGGTGATGAGCAGAGATGCCCATATAGGTGCTTGAGTAATGTACTTGCCGTTGATCAGGGTATCAATGGCGCTGGCAATGATCTCCACACCTGAGGTGGGTTTTTGAGCAGAGAAGGGGGTTGGGTAAATATCCTGCAGCGTGACAGTGGTCGCGCCGATCAGAACAATTTTGTTTCGGAAGGCATTTGGGTCTTGTTCGAGTACGTCACCGAGTGCGACACTGTAGGCTGAATATGTGGTGTACGAGCCTGCTGGCCCAGCAAAATTAACCAGAAGTTGTCCCGCATTCAGCGGGACAGCTTGACCATTAAACTGCACACTGGAATTGGTAGGGTTGCTGGGCGGTTCAACACCCAGATATAACCTCGCCACCTCAAAAGCCCAGTGATAATAGGTCTCACCGTTATAGGAGTCAAACGCTTGCACACTGCGGACGATGGCGTCTTCATCTCGAATGAAGGACGTGATACCAGTGCCATCCAGAACTTTTCGATAAGGAGTTAAAGGCTGAAGCAAAGTGAAGGATGAAAATTGTTCATCCCCTTTTTTGAGGATTTGTATTACGTTGACTGCGGAAGCGCTGCGTCCAAGTGCATCTGCAAATAGCTGATCGTTATTTTCAACATCATCAGGTTCGGAGAGGAAAATATCCACACCAATGACCTTGCCGCCGCCTTTATTGATCTGATCCACGATCTCGGCGAAGTAGGAGCGCGGCCACGGCCATTGAAAACCTGTCCAATTGAAGGAATCATCATCGATTGCCACGATCACAATATCATCTGAAGATTTTTCCTCTCCGCGTAGGCGCACTAAAAGGTCGCGCGCCGAATATTCCATCTGCTCAAGGGGAGTGGTGACATTTGGGAAAAATCCTGCAATTTGAACAAGTAATACGAGCGTTAATGTTCCCAGCAACAGGATGAGGCGCAGGTTAAGTGGCTTTTTCTCTTTTTTCATAAATTGACCCTGTTCAATGATGTGTGTGGCAAATAGGTTATTAAAATAATATCCGCAGTTTCATAAAATAGTAGAAACTGCGGATTAAAAACAACAATTACGGATTACATGCGAAGTAATTATAGCAATCGCTTAAATAATCACAAGGATTGCAAGCCGTAGGAGGTTCTGTGGGTCGTCCTGATGGATCGTCGTCAGGAGGTCTTTGAGTAGGATCTCCCTGCGGTTTTGAGAAACTTGAAATTTGTGTCGTACAAATTTCGTTTCCATCTGCGCCGTACGAAGTAACGAACCAACTATATTCTCCTCCAGCGGGCAGTACCTCAATATATCGTTCCTCGCTGGTATTCGTAGTTTCAATAACAGCTCTATTCCCGTTCTGATCTACAAAGGTAATGACATATTTCTCGGCCCCAGGCTGGGATTCCCATTCAAAATTCACTTTGCCCTGTTTCGGCAGACTAGCCCCCGCTTCAGGTTGAACAACCTTGAAACATGCACTGCTAGCCTCTGCAGAAGGAGAAGCAGTTACAAGGGTTGGAACTTCTGTCGGTGGCTCTGTTGCTTGTGCTGCAAAGGCAGTGACGGTAGCCATAGCCTGGTCATACACTTCTTTTGCCTCAGGATTTTCAGTCAACCATTCATTGAATTCTTCCTGTGTCATCGGTTCCACATTGGGCGCAGTCCATTTGCCAGTTGTGGGGTCTTGATGGAATAAGATGACTTTTTCACCGTTGGTGAAATTTACTGTGCCAGCAGGGTTGCTCACAGAACAGTTGCCTTCCAGACAGGTGACGTAAATGTCCTTCGTTTCAGGATCAACTTCCACCTTCATGTACGAGCCGCGCACCGAAGCTACACCAGACGGCGTCTCCACATCTGCAGTGCCGCCATTTAAGATGATGAATATTTTTCCGAGGTCAAGCTTGATCTTGGTGGCGAGACCACCTTCCACTTCTTCGTTTGAAGTTAAAGTAAATATAGACGAAGGGGTTACTCGAATGATAGTTCCTGAAGTAAGATCCAAGCGCACTCGGCCATTATCACCAGTCTGTATCTGGCCGTTGGCTTGCAACACAGTCCCCGCAGTGGCGGGTGCAAACGCTGAATCAGCCGCTTGTTTTGCATCCACCTTTCCTGAAAGCTCGCTCAATGCAGCAGAGAGCGGTGATTGAGCCTCTTGCTTCTTTTGGCAGCTTGCGGCAAAAAGAGTTAATGCAATGACCAGTAAAAATAGGGTTGTTTTTCGATTCATTTGTATCTCCATTGTGGTAAATACTTCTTCATCTCAATTTGCATCAAATATTATTTGATATTTTCCAGAACCAGAGTGTATTCTGTGCGGTGACTTCCATTTGGGTCAGCTTCAGATAACCGCAGCAGAATGGTTTGGTTTGCGTTCACATTCAGCAACCGTTTTTCTGCACAAGCCAGAGGGAACGTATCGAGCGCCTGGCCGTTACTTTGTAATTCTACCTGCACAGGTCCATCTGAACAGAATATTTGAATTGCAATACTCCCATTATAAGATGTGAACTCAACCCAATCTTCCGTGTCTCCATCAGGGGAAGAGATGCTGCTGTTAAGTCTGATCATTCGTGACCCAAGCGGTGAAAAAACGGCTCTTGCCAACGGCGCTTCCATTGAATCTCCATCAAGTATCACAGATGGCAATGGACTGGCTTGCGGTACGGTCTCGATGACAACAACCTCTGGGGTTGGGCTGGTACTTCCGACCACGGGCAACGAGTCCGTATTTTCTACCTTCAGAAACTCCAGCGCTGCCCAGCCTTTTCCATCTGCCGAGTTTGCAAACTCAATCTGCATCCAAGTTCCGCTCGCATCTTTTCCAGAGATGAAGACAACATCATTTGGATTCAGTTCACCGAGCGTGTCAAACGATGTGCCTGGTCCACTGCGTACATTTATCTTTTGGATGACAAGCCCGCTCACGCTGGCCCTGTTACCTGTCACTGATTCGATGACAGGCACCTCCACTGCTGCATCTACCTGCACATACTCTGCACGAATCCAGCCAATTCCACTCGGTGAACCTGCGTAAATGATCTGATACCAGCTTGTGCTTGGGTCTTTTCCAATGATCTGCACCTTCGAGAACTGAGCAATTGTGCCAAGGTTATCGCTCGCCGTGGATGTTTGCGCCCGCACGTTGACTTGTGTAGTAGTAGTCCCATCAATAGGTGAGATGGTCGGGACAGGTGTTGGCGGGATAGGTGTTACTGTTGGCAAAGGAATTGCAGTGGCTGGCAATGTGGCAGTGATGAAAACTGGCGTGGGAACTGTATTTTCACTGGAAATGTTAATGCCGCAACCTGAAAGCACTGCCAGTGATGAAGCTAGAAGGAAAATGGTGGAGTATCGCACTGGTATATTGTATCCAAGAATTAAGTTGAGCGAAATGAGATAAATGGGTCGAAACAAAAAGCCGCCAATACTGGCGGCTATCTGGCACCCCCACGCAGACTCGAACTGCGCTCTTCAGCTCCGGAGGCTGACGCTCTGTCCACTGAGCTATGGGGGCGAACGAACGGAATTTTACCATAGGCAAAGAAAAAGGCTGATGAAAGCGCCACCAGCCTTACGGTTTAGAAAGAGGCGTGCGAGTAAATTATCTTGCAAACGGCGCCAGACTGGCTAATTCTCTGCGAAGCTCTTCCACACGAGCCGCATTGCCGTCTTCATTGCCCAATCTTCGTAGCTGCTCTTTTTTATGTGCTAGCTCGCCACAGAGGTGATAAAAGCGTGATGTAGCCCTGCCACTTAAGCTTGTTGTCGTTAACGTCCAGGGTGATTGCGCTTTTTGATATTGCGCCAATGAGATTAACCCCAGTGACACTTCTTCTTGCAATTGCCTTTTGACAATGCCACGCTCGTAGAAAATAAGCCAGATGATAAAACCGAACATCATCGCCCAACCGAACCAATCGAGCAGGGAGCCAATGGCAAGGCCGCCAAACCCGCCGATGAGGCTGCCAAATGTGTTGTGGAATGCATGCAGTGAAATTGCAACGCTTAGCCCAAAGAAAGGCGCAACGATCTTGATAAGCATATTTTTATTCAAACGCGAAACGGCAAAGCCGATGCCTGTAAAAGATGTAAAGAAGGCGTGCATCCAACCGACAACGATCACACGAATGAAGGCCAGCACGAATAATCCGCCCCAGCCGTTTTCCAGATATCCATTGCGATAAATGTAGAGAGTGTTTTCCGTGGCGGCGAATCCCAACCCCACAATACCGCCGTAGATGATGCCATCCAGCACAGAGTCAAATTCCTTGCGGAACATGAGGAAGACGATCCCCACCGCCAGGCCTTTTAGTATTTCTTCTACGATTGGCGCAACCACGGATGTGGTGCCAAAGTCTGCGGCAGCTTCTGAGTTGGTAAAGATGTAAATGCCGATTCCAAACATTGTGTTGATGATGAATGCTCCGCCAGCAGCAATGACCACGCCCCAGAAAAAGGCCGCACCTAGTAGTGCCTTGGGCTCTTTTTCATAACGATCCACCCAATACACAAATGCGGAATATAAAAACATGGGAACAAAACCGAAAAATATGGAAACGATCAGCGCCATTTTCTTTTCCTCCAACTAACAGGTTATCTTTAATTGGGATATCAACCGCAAAGCGACAAACTTTAATTTTGAAAGATCAAGCGAATTCTTTCAACGCGCGTGTATTCGGGCAGAATATCCAACACGTTCAATACTTCTTCGGGGCGGCCAGTCGCGCCATCGCGTGCGGCGAGTGTCATCTTGAGCCATACTTTCCCGTTAGCTTCTGTGATCACGCTCAACATCTCGATCAGTGGACGCAAATCGTAGGTCTTACCGCGCCGTTCGCGCATCACGGATTCGGACATCATCAAGGCTTCGACCTTGCGCGTCAACTCTGCGCCGTCAATGGGTTCTGTCAAATGGACTTCATACGCCGCTGATAGCACTTGCGTTTGCAAGGCAGGAGCGCGTTCATCCACGCTTTCGATTCTCACGATCTGAATGTCAGCAGGCAGACTGTATTTTAATCGAGCAGAAATATCTTCCACAGGAATTTCATCGTTCAAACGCACATCCACTACTTCAGCGCGTGAGGCAAACCCGAGCGGCAAAGCCGCGGCGAGGCTGATCTTCGGCTGTGGGTGAAATCCTTGCGAGTAGCTAATGGGCAGGTCGGCACGGCGCAGCGCGCGCTCCCATAGACGGTGCAGGTCAAGATGACCGGTGTATCTCAATGCACCTTGTTTTGAAAACGTGATTCTGACTCTCATTGTTGTTATGATTCCGATGCGATTTGTTTGAGCCAGCGATTGATTTCCGCGCTGGCACGGCGATAGGGCTTGTAGGTATGTTCCCCTATGCGGTGGAAAAGGTCATGGTCAAGACATTGATTATGTGTCAATTGTTGAAATAGGTCGAGAATGCTCATGTACGTTGCCAATTCCTGCTCGACGATATCATCCATGCCGATATTTTTGAACTTATACACTACCATGTGATTCGGCTTATCTTTTTCCAACAAGGGTGATTCATAATCAGGATAGCCGTTTAGCTTTTGGAAATTCTCCAACGCCGTAAAGGAGGTGCATGGCGCATACGAATCGCCGTTCGCGATCTCAGACAAACGATCTGCAATAAACTGTTCGCGCGAAAGTACATCTGCCAGCAGGTCTTTGATGGATAAGTTGCCCAGAACGCCCTTCATCGTCAATTGGCGTGAAAAACCAACCCTGTTGAGCAGGTTTTCAAATTTATCCCGCTCGTATTGCAGGCGCTCAAAAAATATGGTTTTTTCCATAATGTTTTGGAGACTAATCTCCTACCACAGGAAGCTCAATATCAATTTTGCGGGCGGGGGTTTTTACATCGGGACATTTCCAGCCTTCACCTGGATTTTCGCGGCGCAAGTTGGCAAAAGTCGGCAAGATGCCACAAGCAAAACAGTTCAAGCGGCAGTCCACGCGGATCTGGCCTTCCAACGACATGCGGAAATCTTGGAAGAGGAAGTTCTTTCTAACAGCAGCAGTGATATGCTCCCACGGGAATATCTCGTCCGTGCGGCGCTGGCGGTGGGTGTAAAAAGCGGGGTCGAGGCCATGCTTTTCAAACGCAGGCAGCCACGCATCTGACTTTTTGCCTTCGTCCCAGGCATCGAACTTTGCTCCATTTTGCCACGCACTATAAATCACTTCAGACATTCTGCGATCGCCGCGTGAAAGCCAGGCTTCCAGCAGAGAGTCCTCAGGTTTGGTCCAGCTGAGTTTGATACTTTTATCTTTTAAAAGCTGGCGTTTCAACAAAGCCTGCTTTTCAAGAATATTATCTCGTGTGTCACATGCAACCCATTGGAAAGGAGTTTGCGGTTTGGGCACAAAAGTGCTCACGCCAGCATGGAGTTTTACTTTCCAGCCAGCTACTTTTCTTCCTTCTTCAATCACACGCCTGCACAAGTCTACAATGGCTTGCACATCTTCCAGTGTTTCACTGGGATGTCCGATCATGAAATATAGCTTGATCGTTGTCCAGCCGCGGCTGTAGATCTCACGCGTAGTGTTGATGATATCTTCATCAGGAATGAACTTATTGATGATACGGCGCATTCGTTCGCTAGCTGCTTCAGGTGCAAGGGTGAAACCAGCAGAGCGATGTTGCTTGAGTTTCTCCATCAAATCAACTGAAACAGATTCAATGCGAAGCGAAGGCAGGTTGACCGATAACTTACGTCCCTCAAAACGTTTGCTGATTGCATCCACCAGATCGTTGATGTAGGTGTAATCAGAAGAGGAGAGCGACATTAATGCCAGTTCTTCAAACCCCGAAGCGCGGACTGAAGCGTCAGCTGCATCCACCACTTCCTGCACGCTTCTTTCCCGTACGGGACGGGTGATCATACCCGCCTGACAGAATCTACATCCGCGGGTGCATCCCCGCATAATCTCCACCGAAACACGGTTATGAATGACTTCAATATTTGGCACAATGAACTTTGTCGGCGGAGGGGGCAGCTTTGCCACAATGCGCTTGTTCACTGTTTTGGGTACATCTGGGTAGATAGGTTCAGTTGCGGCTACCGTGCCATCATCCATGTATGTAGTAGCGTAGAAACTCGGAACGTACACGCCGGGAATTTTGGCGAGTTCGCGTAGTGTCTCTTCCCGTTTTGCACCCTTTGTCTCTTGGATCACATTGACAACATCATGAATGACTTCTTCCCCTTCACCGATGGTAAACGCGTCAATGAAGGCATGCATGGGCTCAGGGTTGGTCGTGGAATGTCCGCCAGCGATGATGATGGGGTGCGATTCGTCCCTGTCCGCAGAACGGACGGGAATGCCTGCGAGGTCGAGAATGTTGAGGGCGTTGGTGTAGAGCGTCTCGTAGGGAAGGGTAAAGCCAATTAGGTCGAAGCAAGCCAGAGGGTGTTTTGATTCGAGGGAATAGAGCGGAATCCCATGCTCGCGCATGAGTTCTTCCATATCCAACCAGGGTGCGTAGGCGCGTTCTGCGAGAGCATCATCACGCTGGTTGATCTGGTCGTACAATATTTTTAGCCCAACGTTCGACACGCCAATATCATAAATATCGGGGAAGATGAAAGCCACCCTGGTCTGTGCCTTGTCCCAATCTTTGCGGATGGAGTTGAGTTCTCCACCCACATAGCGTCCGGGTTTTTGTACCTTTAAAAGGATGCGGTCCAGTTTTAATTCGACTTGTTCAGGGGTTAACATGGCGCGAATTATACCTGATAAGAAATGTCGAAAAAGATTAGAGTTTTTGGGGCGGAATTGAACAATCTTTGCAGAAATGAAAAGAAAAAATGCTGTAAATAGCCAAAGGTCAACAGGCGCAGCAGACGGGTATATCGCACAATTTGAACAAAAAAGTATGACATGAAAGCCCGCATTTTATATCGCTTGCTTTATTGCTTGCCGCTTGTGGTGTAGTGCAGCCTGTTCAGCAGGAGCAGCCGACCCCGGTTATTGCTACTGTGCTTGTGACGGTGATCGCGCCAACTGAGAGTAGTTCCGCCAACCGCAATTCCGTTGCCTACCCAGGCACCGACTGAGTTCCCACTTTAGCTCCAACCGAGACATTGGTGCCTACCGTTGCGGCCGCTGCTACGAATACTGCGGCACCTGCTGCGGCAGCAGTTCAATCTTCTGACTTGACCCCCGTGTATGTAGATAATGTTCTTGGAAAAGGTGTATTCAAGGACATTACTTTCTCCAGTGACAAAATTACGTTGAACTGCTATCCGCGTGAATTTGATATTACCATGACAGCACTTCACCCCGATGTGACCCGCGCTGAGATGTACTATCGTGTTTTGGAAGCCCCCAGCTTCTTCCGTTACTCAGATTGGTATCTGGTAGGCAAGCGAACTCAGACGGTAAAGGTGGTTTCTACACGCACCTTCAAAGCTGAAAGACATTACACACACCAGATTGGCGCGCGTCTTGGATCAGGCTGTCATCGAATTCCAATTTGTTGGAGTAAACAAGGGCGGCAGTACGGTGGATCGTACCCAGAGAAAGATCGAAAGACTGGTCTCTTATACCTAAAGAGTGCCCGTAAGCTGAAATAAAAAAAGGACGAAGCTCCACGCTCGTCCTTTTTTATACATTTACCTGATTCGCCTGCGCGCCTGCAAAGGTCGCGTCCCCATAACCAGAGTGCTCCAAGGCCAAGGAACATCACGACCATTTTAAGGATCAGCCCTACGAAGGGTATGGCGACCAACAAAGCGATGATTATCACACCAACCAACATTGGCCAAACCTTGTGATTTGCCAGTTCAGGTTAAACTTAGTATCCATTTGCCGCTTAAATGTGCCACCAGTATTTTGGTGAGGAAAGCTGTTACAAGTGCAAAAGCAATAACAAGGGCTAAGATAACCAGCACGCCGACCCAAATAATAGTTCCGCTTATGCCGCCAAGGGTAAGGACACCAAAAGGCTACTCCACCAATAACCATTACGGTCACAACTACCAGCAAGCTGAAGAAAAAGGCTGCATAGGAAACCACCCCATCCCAAACTCGCTACAGGAATCGTCTGTAATTTATCCATCACGGACTTCATGAACTTCAGGGCAAGCCACGCTAGAGAGTCGAGAACAGCCTGGCCTCAAAAGGTGACGATGCTGAGCAAATCGAGAGACAGAGGCTGCTTTTTGCGCTGCGGTTTTCTCCAACAGGTTGAGCATTTGGGTTGGCAACAGGCTCATTGCGAGTGATTTTCTCCAGCAACCACACCTTCAGGTTGAATATCTTTTGACTGCGTGTATGTCAAATTCCGCGATGCTGGCGTTATCTCCAATGGTGAAGCCGGGAGCAACGTTTGGAATCTGAATTCCGGTTGTGTCATATAGGTGGATGGGGGAGCTCCAGCATCTTCTGCAGACCCAACTTCGGCTGTTACATCTCCGCCAATAGGACCTTGCAATTCAACGCGCCAGCACCAGACTTTGCATCCCCATTACCTCACCAGAAAGCAAAGCCTGTGCCCCGCCAAAGAGCAAGTCGCCATTTATGACGCTTCCACTTTTGGTCTCAAGGCTGGCGCCTCCGCCGAGCAAGTCACCGCTGATGACTGCGCCTTTCCCAACCTGTAAAGCCGCCCCTGCAATGCGGACAGAATCGGTGACTGACCCGTTAATGACAATGCTTTGACCCGTACGAAGCGGTCTTCTGTTCTTCCGTTGATCACGATCGTTTCTGCGGCCACGGTCAAATCACCTTTTGATGGTTCCATCCAGCGTGAAAGTTTGTGCGCTAACATAAAAATCATCAGAGATGACTTCATCCGCTTTGATTACAACTGTGTCACCACTGCGGCCGTCAAATGCCAACGCAGAAGAAGTGACTGTCATGGTGAGCAACGCCTTGAACAAAAAACTGAAAAACTTTATTAGTGGTTTCATAGATATCTCCTTGAAAAACTTCCTAAATAGGACATACGTCTTTGCCCTCAAGAAGTTTCATCTTGATTGAAGTTCGCCTCCTTCTTAATCTTGCGTCTGTTCACTGCCATTTTGACATTTTCATCGCCTTACAGGATTTAAGCAGAGTCTGAAAGCGGACTGTTCTTATCTTCACTGGTTAATCTCGCCCGGCTGACCGAAATACCAGTTCATGAGTTGGATAAACCAGCCGCAAAACAGGTCTTTTTCATTTCGAATACTGCCTTTATGTCTTCTAACCCCATGTACGTGATTTCGAAATTTCTACAGGGTCAAAACGAACTTCAGCTGGGTTGACTTTGCCCTGATAGATCCTGCTGATCTCATTGTCATTTAGGCCATATTCCATTTTATGGTGACCAGGGTTTAGCTCTAAATTCCCTCAACTCCCATTTCCTCTTTCATGCCGCGGATTGCTGCCTCAAGATAGCTTTCTCCAGCCTTGATGTGCTCGAGACGAGGAGCAATCCAGCATGGAGGGAGAAGAGGCGCGGTCGGCGCTTCTTTTTGAATCAGCATTTTTCCATCATCTATTGAAAACAAAAAAGACATGCACGCCGCGATGTTGTAATCCCTTTTGATGGACTACGGAACGCATTTCTGGCCGACCACTACATCCTGGTCGTTGACTATATCAAGCAATTCATCTGCCATTTTGAAATCCTTATTTTATAAACTTTGCTATAGACTGAGCTGCCCGTTTTTCCCTCAACGGCACAATGGTCTGCCGTCTCCACACCGCGCAAAGATTGCCCGCCACAAAAAACACCTTTTACTGACGAATGAAAGTTTTCATCGATCACAGGTCCGCGTGTGATTGGGTTGATCTGTAACCCACCCAAACGCGCGATCTCGTGCTCAGGATCAGTTGCCAGTAAAGATGACCGTGTCACATTCCACAAGTTCAGCTTTACCATTTTGATGAAGTGATCTCAATTCCTTCCACACGTTTCGTCCAAAGATGTTGTAACCTGGAGTTTGTAACAATTGGCGTGCGCGTGAGAATATCTGCAATAGCCCACTTCATTTGCAATGCCGAGAATTCGATTTGGTGACGTGCTTCTTCTGTAACCATCATCAGGCATTTGAGATTTGCGTGCATCAGAGTCATGAGCGCGGAAAGGCTTACCAACTCTGCACCGACGATAACCGCGCGCTTTTTCCAACTGGCAAATGTTCCTGATACACAAATCGTTGCAGCAGCCCTGTTGTAAAAATACCTTGCGGGCGTGTGCCTGGGATCATCCGCGCTGCTCGTGGTCTTTCACGCACGCCTGTTGCCAGTAATACCGTCTGTGCTTCTATTTCACCAATGCCATTAGGGAAGTGAAGCTTAATTTTGTTGAACCATTCTTTTAAAATCGTTGTGGATGTCTGCACTTCTACATCCATTTTATTTGCCAGATTGCGATAATACTTTTGCGTACTTTGGTCCCTGCCACATACGCCACAAGTCTTCGCGGCCAAACCAGTGTGGTGACAGAAACGAGGCATGCCTCCTGCTTCGGGCTCACGGTCCACAACTAAAATGTTTTTGATGCCCTGCTTTTTTAATTCAGTACGGCTGGCCCAGCAGGCCCTGCCAACGATTGGTTTTCCCATCACGAGTAGTAAAGCGCTTCAGTCGCTGCTTTTGGCTTAGAAGATTTGTACCTACTGAAGTCGTTACCACGGTTTTCTACAGCGTTTGCCAACGCCGCGTGACAATTAAATCCTTGGCATCGTCCTTGTGAGGCACGTGTCCTTCTGCGGAGTGCATCCAAACTATTTGCAGGAATCGGCGCTTTTAGCGCGTCCATTAACTCGCCGCGTGAAACTCGCTCACAATGACAAACCATCTCTGCGTAAGCGGCATTTTGTTTTATCATTGCCGCATTTTGGTGCGGACGAATCTCTGCCTGCCCGATGGTTGGGAGTTGTACTTCTTTGAATTCACTTTTTAACTTCAATTCCAGACCAGCTTCGTGAAGCAATTCAACGCCATATTCTGCAATACCCATTGCTGCAGAAATGCCCGTAGAACGGATACCACCCAAACATAGATAGCGAAGCGAAACATCCATTGAAATTTGATAGTCGCTATGTTCAGTAGCTGCGCGCAACCCCGAATACATGGCTGTTACTTCTTCATCTAGCAATTGTGGCAAAATATCCCGCCCCTTATCCAGTAAAAACTTCAGACCATCTGTTGTTGTTTCTGTGGCTGCCTTATCGGGCAAATCTTCAGCCGTTGGGCCAAGCAAAATGTTCCCATACACCGTGGGGCTAATGAGCACACCTTTGGTGATGGATGTAGGCACAGGCAACAATACATGATTGACCAGTGGACGTGCCAACTTATCGTAGACGATCAACTGTCCGCGCCTCGGAACTACGCCAAAGTTGCTCTTTCCAAAATGGGCATTGATCTCATCTGAAAACAATCCCGCCGCATTGACAATATACTTTGCACGAATTTCACCATCCAACACCCAGACATCGCCATCTTGTGAGATTTCCTTTACTGGATGATCGAGAAACAACGCAACATCGTTCAAAACTGCTTGATACGCAAGCGCCAGCGGGATGGAGAATGTGCATAGAATCCCCTCGCCGGGGACGAGCAATCCGCCCAATGCGCCTTTGTTGATGTGTGGTTCACGTTTGTAAATTTCATCTGTAGAGATGATCTGTACATCCATAACCCCATTTTCATGCGCCTTCTTAAGCAGCGCGGGCAACGCATCCAACTGAGCTTGATTCCAAGCGATAAGGATTGCACCCAAGCGTTCATGCGCGATGTTCGCTTCCCGCAAATAGGTATCCATCAATTTGTAACTGCGGCGCATCAACGTCGCTTCGAGGGTGCCTGGCTTTGCGTCAAACCCCGTGTGCCAAATGGCTGTGCTTGCCTTGGATGTCCCCATGCCTACATCTGAATTTGCTTCCACCAAAGCGACTTTGAGTTGATAGCGGGAAAGCTCCCGCGCGATGGCCGAACCAACCGCTCCCGCCCCAATGACTGCGATGTCGTATGTTGTTGTCATAGTTTCTTTCTGGATGACAGACAATAGACAACTTACAACGTTGAGTCGTCTATTGTCTGTCGTCTATCGTCAATTACTCATGAAATTTTTTTACTGCATCCAGCGCCTTATTCCATTGCGCCAGTTTCTTTTCTCTTTCTTCTTTTTTCATATTCGGGATATATACTTTTTCAGCTTTCCAATTCTTTGCCAGATCATCGAGTGTTGTCCCCAAAGCTGAGACTCCCGCAAGGTTTGCAATTCCAATGGCTGTGGCTTCCAACGCAGCAGAGACACGCACTTCGAGATTCAACAAGTCTGCGATCATCTGCATCAGGTAGGGATTGCCCGATGGACCGCCATCCACTTTCAGGTGGGGAGGAGGCGTGCCTGCATCTTGCGACATGGCCGTGACCACTTCGTAGACTCGGCAGGCAATTCCATCCAGCGTGGCACGGACTATATCATCGGAACTGGTGCTGCGGTTGAGGCCGAACATCGCGCCCTGCACATCTGTCCGCCAGTGGGGGGCGGCGAGGCCTTGCAAGGCAGGCACGACCACTACGCCCATGTCTGTGGAATTGTTCGCCGCATTGTGACTGGATGCAGAATCAGGAATCACTTTTAAATTGTCTCTCAGCCATTGAACAGCGGAGCCTGTGACGAAAATGCCGCCATCGAAGGCGTACGCGGTGTGACCATTAAAATTCCAGCCAACGGTGGTGAGCAGTCCATTGTTGGAAAGCTGCGGTTTGCCGCCGATATTCATTAAAAGAAAACTGCCTGTGCCGAAGGAGCATTTCATTTCACCCGCGTTGAAACAAGCCTGACCGAATAATGCGGCTTGTTGGTCAACGAGTAAGGCGTGCAAGGGCAGCGGCTTTCCATTTCCAAAATCCACATCGCCAATATAGCCTGCGGATGGTTTTACTTCGGGCAGCATGCTGCGGGGAACATCAAATAATTTCAGTAATTTTTCATCCCACTCGAATTTGTTCATGTCAAACAATAAAGTGCGCGAGGCGGTGGATGGGTCAGTGACGTGCAATTTGCCGCCGCTCAACTTCCAGATGACCCAGGTTTCGGTGGTGCCGAATTTCAATTTGCCCTCGTGAGCCTTTTTGCGAATTTCTGGATTATTTTCAAATACCCATTTGAGCTTGGGAGCAGAGAAATAGCTGTCGAGTAGCAATCCTGTCGTTTGGCGCAACCAGTTCAGGTCCACGTTTGAGGCGAGAGAGTCACAGACGGATTGTCCACGCGTATCCTGCCAGACGATGGCGGGAGTTACCGCTTCGCCTGTTTCTGCATCCCAAACGACAAAGGTTTCACCTTGGTTATCAAACCCGACTGCTGAAATTTCATATTTATTCAGTAAAGGCGCACAGGCCTCTTTTACAGTACGGACGATATCGGCAGGTTCCTGTTCCACCCAGCCTGCTTGCGGAAATCTTGCGGGTAATTGCGCGGAGTTCTTTTCGAGCATCTCGCCGTTTTCGTTCACGATGACGGCGGTTGTCTGTGTGGTGCCTTGATCAATGCCGAGCAAGTATTTCATAGATGACTCCTCGATATTTGAATAAGAGCGGTACCCCTTGCGAGATACCGCTCTTAATTTTACCTGCAAGAGATTTTTAGTGCTCGCCGAATTGTTTTTCGATTTCGGCGATCTTTGCTTGGCGTTCCTTGATCTTATCGCCTTCAGGCACGCCTTCGAAGCGGGTGTCTTCACCACCGGTGGTGAAGGTAATCGCGGCGGTTATGATGGCAACACCGATGGCAATGTAGGAGGTTGTCGCAGTGGGGATAAGGAAGTGTAAAAGGTTTGTCTCGGAAACGGGGAGGAAGCCCAAGAGCAAACCAACGACTGCAATCCCAATACCCACAGGAGCGGTCTTCTTAGACCAAAGTCCGCACAGGGCGACGACAAAGACGATCGTGAAGTAGAAGACTTTTTCATTGGGCGGGAAGAAACCGCTGATCGCCAGTGTGATACCAAAGATGATCGCGAGCACCGCATTGGGTTTGGAGAAACTCCCAAGGTTGAACGGACCCTTTTCCTTCCATTTTGCAGATCCTTCAGATAAGAGGCCAGCTGCAATCGGCATAACCATGGAGATGTAAAGGAACACTGCGCAGGCCACTGCCAGAATGAGATAAGCAGGCGCGTACAGTGTGCTGGCCAGCGCTAAAATGGCAGACACCCAAACCGCAGTTCCAGGAGTGCGATATACGGTACTGACATTAGCGAGGGCGGCAGAGGCGGGCAAGCCACCGTCACGAGCAAAGGCATACATCATGCGGGAGGTGGAGGTAAGCCCTGCCAATGCGCAGATATAGTTGACCAACACCATACCAGCGGCAAGGAAAATGCTCAACCAACTGGGCATGTGGGATGCGCCCCACATATAGAAGAATGAACCCCAGCCAGCGGCAGCGGCTTCTTCAAGGCTTGGCATTGTCAGTACATAAGCGGCAACCGCAACGAGACCGAAGACCCAGGACCAGAACACAGCTGTCCACATACCCTTCGGTACGTTTACCTGCGCATCCTGTGTTTCTTCCGAGGTATGAGCAGAAGCATCAAAGCCTGTGATGGTGTAACACACGTAGGAAAGGCCGAGCAGGAACGCAAAGGCTATGCTTTCGGTACGGAATGGAACGACTGCGCCGCCTACATCACCGGTCACATTCTGGAACGTCCATAGGCGAGAGAAATCCAATGCGACGGGGCTGAAAGCAAACAATGTGACGATCAAGATCACGGTCAAACCGAGGATGATATAACCGCTCCAGTCGGTAAGCTTGGTGGTGATGTTGATGTAGTAGTGATTCAGGATAGCTTGTGAGCCGAGGGCAAGGACCAAAAAGCCAAATTGATGCCAGACTCCGAAGGTGGAAACATCAACATGGAGGGCGGTTCCGAGCAGCAGATCTCTGAAGAATACGGTATAGAGGAGCACGTCCACGGAAGAGACCACGCAGATCAGACCGATGAGGTTGAACCAGGCAGTCATCCAGCCCCAGAATTTCCCGCCGAGGTGTGAGCTCCAGTGATAGAGACCACCCGCAGTGGGGAAGGAAGAGGCGATCTGTCCCATCCCAAAGGCAACGCTCAAGGCAAGGATGCCGCCCACTAACCAGATCAATACAGCGCCGCCAGAACCGAGGGCGTTGAAAGCAGCAGGGAAGGCAGAGATACCGCCAGCCAAAATACAAATGATGGAAAATGAAATTGCAAAGTTCGAGAAGCCGCTCATGCGGCGTGAAAGTTCTTGAGCATACCCCAACTTGTGTAGTACTTGCTTGTCGTGCGCTTGACTCTTTTCTGCCATTTTCGTAATTCTCCTTGATTTTGAAGTGGTGTTTTTTAGATCAAGAAACTGAACTTACGAAGAGCGAATACTAATCATCGATACTGCACCTCCTGCCCCTCGCTGGGGCCTCTCCTCTGGTTATCTGTATAGGAAACACTGGCAGTCTAAAATGGGTTCGACAAATAGTTTGCCAATTTTACTTGCAATAGCAAAACCAAGATAGATATATGTTAACAATGGACGCATGAAATTTTTTCATGCGTCCATTGTTTGTTACTTCTCGAACAATTCAACCAATTGCTTTACGTGCACAATGCCGTCAAAACCAGTCAGGTTGCCTTTGCGGAGTTCGGCTTTTTCGCCGTCAGCATCGCCGAGACATGAGACGATCACATCACCAGCGCTTACATCCTCTTTTTCAGTGTAGTGATTGGTGGTGACAACAACTTTCGCACCTGCTGATTTCGCAGCAGCAAGGCCGTTCTTTGAGTCTTCCACAACCATTACTTCATCGGGTTGCAAGCCGAGTTTGGAAAGAGCCAGGTTGTAAATAGCGGGATCTGGTTTCTTCTTCTCAACCACATCGCCAGCCAACACAACTTCAAACTTAATATCTTTGAGCGGACCTTCGGTGATGGCTTTTGCTGCCTGCTCATTGGATGTGGTGCAGATGGCGAGCTTGAGACCCGCATCCATCGCTTCTTTCATAAACCGATGAATGCCCGGGCGAAGGGGCAGTTTACCAGTTTCGATCAATTCCACGAACAAAGCGGTCTTGCGCTTGTGCATATCCTTGACGAGAGCATCAATCTCCTCTTCGGTCAACGGCTTGGAAAAGCCTTTGTTTTGCCAATGCTTCTTCATGCGTTCCTTGCCGCCACCCACTTGAAGAAGTTCGTGGTAATACTCTACATCCCATTCGTCTGTGAAACCGAATTCTTTGAAGGTCATGTTGAAGGAAACGCGGTGACCGTCACGCTCGGTGTCAATGATCACGCCGTCCTGATCGAAGAAGACTGCCTTTATTTTGGACATGGTAACTCCTTATATATAGGTAAACAAGTAAACTCGTATAAGTATGTGTCTACTTGTTTACCTATAGACCTGTTTACTTTTTCATTCCAAAGAATTCAAGTACAGTATTGACGAAGAGTTCGTTCTCTTCTTTTGAACCGATGGTCACGCGGAACCAGCCGTCAGAGCCATACTTCTTGCTCTCGCCGCGCAAAATGATGCCCTTGGTTTCAGCGTATGCCAACACTTCCTTGCCTGTCTTGCCAGTTTCACCGCAGTCAAAGAGGATGTAATTGGCTTTGGATTGCATAACGTAGAAGCCGGGGATGACGCTCAAGGATTCGCTGATGTAATCTACTGAGTCGTTGTTGAACTTCACACGCTCGGCAAGGCCTTCGGTATCTTCAAAGGCGGCGAGGGCTGCCCACATGGGGATGGTTCCCACGTTCCACGGAAGAAGGGAGCCAGCAACCTGCTTGAGGGTGTCTTCGTGAGCAATGGTATAACCGAAGCGCATACCAGCCAACCCGTACGCCTTGGACATTGTGCGGGTGATGAATACATTCTTGTACTTCTTGGTCAATTCCACTTGTGACTTGCCCAAACCGGCATATTCGATGTAGGCTTCGTCCACGACCAATGGAATGCCCAACTTGGCGAACGGCTCAAAGTGTTCCGGATCCATGAAGTTACCGCTGGGGTTGTTGGGGTTCGGGATCACGATGATCTTGGTCTTATCGGTGACGGCATTCATTAACGCTTTGTGATCGTACTTAAGTTTGTGATCTTCGTAGATCATTGGCACAGAGACCATCTTGGCGCCGAGCAGTGTTCCGCGCAGACCGTAGATGCCGAAGCAGGGTGTGTGCTGAATAACCTCATCACCGGGTTCAATGAACATGCGGAAGATGTTGTCGTACACTTCGCTGGAGCCGTTACCGATCATCACGTTTTGCGGACCCGCAACCCCATTGATCTCAGCGATCTTGCTGCGGACAACCAAACCCTGGTCAGGGTAGCGATTGGTCATCTTGGCATATTTGAACATCGCCTCCAACACCTTATCGGAAGGGGGAAGAGGATTTTCATTGGACATCATGCGGTGTAGTTCGGGCTTGCGCCATGCCAATTCAATGTGATCCGAAATGTACATCGGGATGCCCTTAACCCACGGGGCGTAATATTCTTCGATTTGTTTCATTACCTTAATCTCCTGATTTATTTTGTTTGTATTCAGATTGCAAAATTTTCAACTTGCAACTTGTAACCTGTTCTTACGCCTTGCCTTCACAGCCCAGTTTGTCCATCCAGTGCATCACGGCTTTGCGGGTTGCATCGCGGACGAAGACATCCAGCTTGCCTGGGTCATATTCATCGCGGTGGGCGCTGAGATATTCCCATTTTGCGTCAAGCAAGGTGTGCTTTAACTCGGTGGAGACGTTGAATTTCGCGCCGCCAGCCGCAAGCAGCTTGGCTACGTAATCATCGGGCAAGCCCGTGCCGCCGTGAACAACGAGCGGAGTCTTGATGCCATTGCCATTCAACATTTTGTGAATGACAGCCATGCGCTCAAAATCGATCTTCGGATTCTTGGTCTTATACACGCCATGAGCGGTGCCGATGGCAGGAGCGAAGATATCCACACCCGTGCGTTCAACGAACTCAACAGATTGTTCGGGATTCGCCAACTGCGCTTCATCTTCCGCTACTTTGATCTGATCTTCCACGCCGCCTACGGTTCCCAACTCGCCTTCAACGGAAATGCCGCCAATGGCGTGGCAGTAATCCACCACTTCTTTTGTCTGGCGGATGTTTTCTTCATACGATTGCTTGGAAGCATCGATCATGATGTTTGTGTAGCCTGCGTCTGCGCATTTCTTGCAGTAATCAATGCTGGTGGAATGGTCGAGGTGCAAGCATACAGGTACAGGTGCAGACTCAGCCAAGGTGCGGAAAATATTCACCATCATTTGGGTGCCCAGGAATTGCGAAGGCTTGACGGAAGTTTGAACGATAACGGGGGTTCTCTTTTCGATGGCCGCATCGATCACGGCTTCAAATTGAACCAGGTCGGTGACGTTGAAAGCACCTACTGCCCATCCCTCTTTCGCCGCAGGGATCATAATTTCTTTTGCATTTACGATAGACATTTGTTACTCCTTGTATTTTATCTTTTCAAATTTTCGACGTTCATAATGAAAGAGAAAGGTAAAAGAAAACCTGTTTCTTTCCTTTTCTTCAATTACCAATTATTGTTTGCAAACTTACTTGCTCTTCTTTGCCACATCTTTCAACCACTGCTCCCAGCGGTAATCTGTAACATGCATACGATAGCGTCCAAACCATAAGTTTGCATATCCTTGGAAGTCTTCTTCCAAGTTGGAGATGACCGATTGAGTCGTGCCCCACATAGCTTCATGCAGTTCAGACATGGGCCACATAATTCTCAGCCTGGCATAATGCTTGGGGGACATTGTTCCAAAATAGGCCGTAAGGAAGACGCGGATCTGTTCTTCGTTCAAACGATGGTGATGCGAGAAATTCCCAAGATCAAAGAAGATATCACCCATGCCCGCGTATTCCCAATCTAGCAAGCGGATCTCACCGATATCGCCAGCCACTTCTTCATCAAGCCAGTTGAGGTTAAGCAGGTCATTGTGGCATGGTGTCGGCTTATATGGATCTTTGAGCAAAGCTTTTTCAGCTTCGCGCATTTTCTTCATAATGAAATCCCAATCGCTGGGGAACTGTGCGCCTTTTGCCTTGGCGGTCTTGGTCAACATTTCCACACGGCGGAAGACGTTAAACTCGCCCTTCAATTTTGGCGAATTACGGTGGAACAAGCGCAGTTTCTGTGCAACACGAACGAGATAATCAGGTTTGACAATATCCTCAGGCATAATACGCTTGCCCGTTACAAACCGCGTCACAATATACCCTTCCGGTTCAATGAAGAAAACCACTTCAGGGGCAATGCCCAATTCACCAGCTACTTTGTTCGCGGCATACTCTACATCTCGTTTGATGCCCAACTGGTCGGTGCCTTCTCCCGCAAGGCGAATGACGTATGAACGTCCGTCCGCTTCGATCTTAAAGTTCAGGTTGGTGATGCCCCCACTAAGCGGAATCTTTTTAATGTTCTTTGAGTCCGCCAGAAACGGCACCTTGGCGATGGCTTTATCGATGGCAAGCGTATTCATTGGATATTGTTCCTTCCTTTGGTGAAAGAATATGAATTGGTAGCGGATATAACACCGCTTCTATCCTAACTGAGACCTGCTTCTATTTTCTTGAGCCTTTTCTTTCCTGCAACTTTTTCTTCCCTCTCCCTACGTAGGGAGAGGGAAGGGGTATTAATTACTATGCCTTAATTCGTTCGTTCTTCGGGTCCCACAAAACAGTTTGCGCTACTTCAGCGCCGACCTGTTCACCGAAGCATTCAATTTCAAGTTTGGTTCCTGGCTTGGAATATTCCATCGGCAAATACGCATACGCAATGGACTTATTCACTGAGTAACCGAAGCCGCCCGAAGCTACCCAGCCAACTATTTTTCCATCCACACGGATCGGCTCTTTGCCCATCACAATCGTGCGGTCATCTGCAAGAGTCATTGTGCAAAGTTTGGATTTGATGCCTTCCGTCTTCTGTTTAACCAAAGCTTCTTTGCCAATGAAATCGCCCTTGTCCAATTTCACTGCGAAGCCTAAGCCTGCTTCGTACGGGGTGTAATCAGGTGAAATTTCACCGCTCCAATAGCGGTAGGCTTTCTCCAAGCGTAGTGACTCAATAGCCTTGTATCCGCCAGCCGCCATACCTTCAGGTTGACCTGCTTCCCAAAGCGTATCCCATAGACGTAGACCATATTCCATTGGGCAGTAGAACTCCCAACCGAGTTCACCAACGTAAGTCACGCGGGAGGCGAGTACAGGCACATCGCCGACATTGATGCGCTTTGAAGTCATGTACGGGAAGCCAGCGTTGGAGACATCCTCGGTGGTGACTTTCTCAAGGATAGTGCGAGCTTTGGGACCCCACATACCGATACAGGCGTAGTTTGAGCCAACATCTTCAAGAGTTACCGTGCCATCTTCAGGCATTTGGAGCGACAGCCAAGACATATCGTGCTGACCGAACGCCGTACCAGTTACAATGAAGAAGCGGTCTTCTGCAAGGCGGGTAACAGTGAAGTCGCATTCGATTCCGCCGCGTTTATTTAGCGCTTGCGTATAGACAAGATTTCCAACGGGGACATCGATCTGATTTGAACAAACCGTGTTGAGGAATTTCAAAGCGCCAGGCCCGCGCACTTCGAATTTATTGAACGAAGTCTCATCGAACAGACCAGCATTTTCGCGGGTCATTAGATGTTCGTGGCCTGTAGCGCGGCTCCAATTGTGGCGCATCCATCCGCGTGGTTCGTGACCATGCGTGGCAAGCTCTTCATATTTACGGAACCAGTTCGGGCGTTCCCAGCCCATCTTCTCGCCGAAGGAACAACCAAGGTCACGCAGGCGGAAGTAGGTGGGGGAGACTCGTACGTTGCGCTTGGAGAGTCTTTCTTCTCCAGGATAGTGGATATCGTAGTACTGAGTATAAGTTTCAAATGTACGCGCACGCGCATATTCGAGGCTGTTATAGTTCGGGCCAAAGCGGCGTACATCAAGACGCCACACGTCCCATTCTGGGTTGCCGTCTACGATCCATTCGGCCATTACCTTGCCTATGCCACCTGCACCCGCGAGGCCATGCGCACAGAAAGCACAAGCCACCCAGAAACCTTTGACGGACGTCGGACCAAGCAAAAATTCTCCATCAGGTGTGAAGCCTTCAGGGCCATTCAACAGCAATTTCACTTCAGCTTTTTCTACTGCAGGCACACGGCGGATGGAATTTTCCATTAACGGGGTGAAGCGTTCCCAATCGGGTTCAAGCAGCTTGAATTTGAAATCACGCGGAATACCGTTCATGCCAAAGGTGGCTGGCTGGCGTTCGTAACCGCCTGTTACAAGTCCGCCTACTTCTTCGCGCCAATACACAAGCAGATCAGGGTCGCGCAGGTTGGGGAACTTGCTGGTGACACCTTCCATCGGCTTGGTCATGATGTAAAGGTGAGCCATTGGGATAACAGGCAAACTTAGCCCAACCATCTTGCCGATCTCGCGTCCCCACATACCTGAGGCATTGACCACGATCTCGGTCTTGATCGTGCCTTTATCTGTCACTACTTCACTTACGCGGCCATTGACCACGTTGATTTTTTCTACATTGGTGTTGGTAAAGAAACGTGCGCCGCGATTCTTCGCGCCAATGGCAAGAGCATTGGTGAGACCTGTTGGGTCAATGCTGCCATCGTTGGGAGTGTATGCTGCACCGACAACTCCTGTAATATCCATTAGCGGGAACATATCCTGCGCTTCTTTGGGAGAGATTAATTCCATGGGCACGCCGAAAGAACGGGCAAGGCCAACGAGGCGTTTGGTTTCTTCCATGCGTTCATGGGAAGAAGCGAGGCGAATACCGCCTACTTCACGCCATGAGGTGTCTTGTCCAGTTTCTGCTTTGAGGCTGCGATACAGGTCGGTGCTGTAGTGCATCATACGGGTCAGGTTTGCGTCAGAACGCATCTGGCCGACGAGACCTGCTGAATGCCAGGTGGAGCCTGAAGTGAGTTCGTGGCGTTCTAAGAGAACTACATCCTTCCAGCCTAACTTTGTGAGGTGATAAGCGATACTGCTTCCGCCCACGCCGCCGCCAATGATAACGACTTGCGCTTGAGTTGGAAATTCTGACATGAGTTATCTCCTGATTTTGGAGAACATGATAGCCCTCCGAGAAAATGTAAAGGTATTGCATTTCGCAATACCTTAAGTGTTTACAGCTCTATCGCTTTTGCCAGACGGAATCGGGCCGTGCCATTTCTGCCACAATATCAAATGTGGAAATTGCACCCAAAGGAAATGCATCTGGGTCTTCTTTATCGATCACAACAAGCCTGTGATAATGATTCTGAATCATCATATCTGCTGCTTCACGCAAGCTGGCATGGATGTCGATGGTTAATGCTGGGTGCATTACATCGCGGACAACCATCTTTTCTGTTACGTCTTCTTTTACAAACTTCAGCAGGTCATGTCCACTAACTACGCCAAGGATCTTTCCTTTTGCATCCACTACCAACACAGAGCGCCAGCCAGCAGATGTCATGGCACGGGCGGCGGAAGCGATTGGAGTTTTTCCACGGCAAACCAGAATGGCATCAGACATAACATCGCCAACTGTATCCCGTTTGGTTTTGATCTCGTCTGCAATACTGGCTACAAAATCAGAAAGGGAAATGATCCCCATGGGTTTTTCATTTTCAGTGACAAGCAAACGGCTTACTTTCTTTTCAATGAACAGGTCCACTGCTTCAGCGAGGGGAATGTTTGCATCAATTGAATCAACTGGATGCGACATAAGATCCGATGCTGTTAATTTTCTCATGGCTGTCAGGCTTTCCGAGTCTGAAGATAGCCATTCGCCTGCCATCAAATCAAAATCGGTAATGACCCCCATGATGCGATTATCGCGATCCGTAACGAACAAGGCGTGGACTTTGTGCTGGTTAAGAAGAACCGCCACCTGTCCCAAGGAGGCTGTGGGTTTACAGGTGATGATGCCAGGATGCATGAGGTCTTTAACAAGTTTTGTCATTGATGCTCCAAATAAAAAGACCCTTAAAGGTTTGCACGAAACAGGTACGTTTTGTTTTTCAAAAAACCTTTAGGGTCTGCCTTGTGAAAGGAAGTGAACGAATTATAATGAAAAATTCAAAAACTTGCAAATTCCTTCAAATTCTTATATAATCTTCCAGATGGGTAAACCCCTTATTCCAGCCCAACGCCGAGAACGAATTCAGGAATATCTTGCTGTTCATCAAATTGTGCGCACTACCGATTTGATGGATTTGCTTGAAACATCTGAGGCAACGGTCCGCCGTGATCTTGAATGGCTGGAACAAAAGGGAATCCTGGAACGTACGCATGGTGGGGCGATATTAAATCAGCGTGTGATCTTTGAGCAGGAGTATCAACAACGCGCGCAGCACTTTCCCGAAGAGAAGAAACGCATCGGAGAGTTTGCTGCTTCATTGATCGAAGATGGCGATATTGTTTTTATAAACAGTGGAACCACAGCTACTCAAGTGTTTCAACATATTCGCCGTGATGCAAGAATTACTATTTTTACAAATAATGTAAATGCCGCATTGGAACTTGGTGACCCGGGCTTTCATTATTATTTGATCGGAGGAGAGTTCCAACCTCGCTCTAACTCTTTGGCAGGCCGCTTCGCGCTTGACAATTTGAATCTGGTCTTTGCAAACAAGGTGATTCTTGGCGTTGATGGAATCTCACTAAAGCACGGCTGCACCGTGCCTACGAACGCCGAAGCCGAAGTTGTGCGTAGAATGATTGACCGTACAAAAGGTCAGGTGATCGTTGTCGCTGACCATAGCAAATGGGGCGCGGTATCGAACTTCCCTGTTGCAAGTATTGACGAAGTGGATAAGTTTGTTACCGATGAAGGGTTTGCCAAATCTGCTGTGGAAGACCTTGCGGATCATTCTGTAGAAACACTAATTGCAAGAAATATAACTACATAAACACGTCAGCACGTAGACATGGAAATGCAAAGACTTGAGTGATTTGTCTGTGCGTTTCCATGTATACCTAAAATACGGAGTGAAGTATGAAGAGTCATGCAGAGATCGTTGTCATCGGTGGTGGAATTTATGGGGCACAGGTTGCATATCATCTTGCAAAGAATGGTCGCAAGGATGTGGTCATTATTGAGAAAGGCGAAATCGCCAGCGGTGAATCTTCTCATGCGGCTGGGCTGGTGACACAATTTGCTACATCACAAGCGATGCTCAGATTCCGCATGTATAGTGTGGAATTATATAAAGAGTTGGGATTATTCAGCACCGTCGGCAGTTTGCGCGTTGCTTCGAGTAAAGAGCAATTACTTGAAATGGAACGCAGTGTTAGCCGTGCCAAGGCGTTGGGCCTTGATTGTGAAGTCATCTCGCCTGAAGAAACCAAGCGAGCCATGCCTCAAATTTCAAACAAGGATTTGTTTGGCGGCATTTATCTCCCTGGTGATGGACAGCTTGACCCATATACTGTGACAACATCCATGGCGAAGTTTGCAAAAGAACTTGGCGTGGAAATTTATACCAACACTCGCGTGACTGGAATCAAAGTGTCAGCGAAGGGAGAGGTTGAGGCGGTTGTAACAGATAAAGGTGAGATACGATGCGAGATCATCATCAATGCGGCAGGGATGTGGGCGCCGCGTATCGCTGCGATGGCTGGTCTTCAAGTCCCAACCACTCCAGTTGACCATCAGCATATTGCGTTGCGTGCGGTGCCTGGACATGAGTTCGATGCGAACACCCCATGTTTGCGCGACCCTGATAACTTGGTGTACATGCGCCAAGAACAGGGCGGGTTGGTGATCGGCGGTTATGAGCCAAAGCCATTGCCACGTTGGATCGATGGCACGCCATGGGAGCATGGTAGCAAGAGTTTCCCCGGTGATTTTGATCAGTTTGAAATGTTGCTCGAAGGTGCAATTCGTCGCTTGCCATTCTTAGATCAGGCAGGCATTATTACTTTGGTTCGCCACCCTGGCGCATACACGCCCGATTGCCAACCTCTGCTTGGACCGATGGCTGGCGTAAAGGGCTTCTGGATGATGGCAGGCATGTCACTCAACGGATATGGCGGCGCGGGCGGCATGGGTAAGTTGATTGCAGAATGGATCATTGATGGCGAAGCGCCAATGGATATTTATGGTTATCGCGCCACACGCTTCGGAAATTATTATTCTGATTTCAAGTATGCTGCGGACCGCACCGTGGAAAGCGTGAAGTATTACTACCGGCTGCGTTTCCCACATGATGAGCATGAAACTGCTCGTCCACACCGTACCAGCCCTGTGCATTACCGATTGATGGAAAATGGCGCGGTCTTTGGTGAGAAGTTTGGCTGGGAACGTGTAAATTACTTTGACCCTGGCAAAGAATGGCGTCGCATGGGCGAAGATCAGCGTCAGTGGGGATGGACGAAACCCCCGTTCTTTGAGCGATTGCGTATTGAGCATACAGCAACTCGCGAGCGTGTGGCATTATTTGACTTGACTTCCTTCGGAAAGATCGAAGTGAAAGGCCCAGGTGCGTTGCCTTTGTTGCAGCGACTGACTTCCAGCAATATTGATAAACCTGTTGGTAGTGCGGTTTACACTCAATTCCTCAATAAGCATGGCGGTATCGAATCAGATCTGACCGTGACACGTTTGGGCGAAGATTATTTCTGGGTGATCACGGGGTCAGGTTTCATTGCGAACGACTTGGCGCGTATTCAGATGCATGTGGATGAGAAGGATGGTGAAGTATCCATTCGCGATATTACACAAGAACATGCTTGCCTTGCGTTGTGGGGACCGAAGTCTCGTGATGTGTTGAAGAAGATCACAACGAGTGATATCTCCAACGAGACTCATCCATATCTGATGACCAAGCCTATTGTTATTAACGGCGTGAAGGTGTTAGCACAGCGCGTTAGCTATGCTGGCGAACTGGGCTGGGAGTTATACATCCCGAACAATCGCGCCACAATGGTTTGGGATATGTTGATCGAAGCTGGCAAAGAGTTCGGAATGGAACTCGGCGGCTATAAGGTACTTGATCCACTGCGACTGGAAAAAGGTTTCAAGTACTTCACTACGGATATAACTCCAACTGTAACGCCATACGAAGCTGGGCTTGGTTTCTGTGTTGACCTCACGAAAGGCGATTTCATCGGCAAGGAAGCGTTGGTCAAGCAGAAGGCAGAGGGTGTGAAGCGTAAACTCTGTACATTGGTGTTGACCGATACTGAAGAATTTGTCCAGATCTATGGCGGTGAAGCTGTGCATCATGAAGGCAAAGTGATCACTCGTGTAAGAAGTGGTGGGTACGGCTTTACAGTAAAAAAGAATATTTTGTATGCTTTTCTACCTACTGAGCTGGCAGTAAAAGGTAATCGCTTTACTGTGGAATTGATCGAAGGTATGCGTGAAGCAGAAGTAACAGCATCTGTGCTGTTTGACCCGAAAGGCGAACGAGCACGTGCCTAATTCCAAGACGCAGACTCCAACGTATGTAGGCTTTGGCATGTTGACGCCTGTCTACATAATGGCGTTGGATAAACTCCCGAAGCTCAATACGGGCGCAATCGTTCATCAGGTCAGTGAATACGTCTATGATGATGCGGCGATCATTGCGTGCAACCTCAGTCAGTGGGGCGTGCCTACTGGAATGATCGGTACGGCGGTGGGTGATGACTTGCTTGGCCATCACGTCGCAGATACGCTCAAAGATATGGGTGTTCAAGGAAAGGTACGTTTTACAAAGAAATATAAAACGCCTCTTGAGGTGAATGTCTCAGATAAAAAAGGTGCACGTACTTATTTCTGGCAGCGCTCCAATGAGATATTGGATACATTGGATAATGCTGACCTTTCTTTGATACGAAAGTCTAAATTGTTATATGTGGATTGGTATGATGGCGATGCTCATATCCTTCGCGCAATGGAAGAAGCCCGCCGCCATAGTGTGCCTGTTTTTCTGAATTTTGAGCATGGACATCAACAACCCGAATTGCTGAAAAAATATTCAGGTTTGGTCACAGTCTGTCAGGCAGTGACGGATGCTGCACAGATCGGGAAAAAACAGGCTATGCTGGGAGTGGCTCGCAAATTGATCAATTCTGGTATAAAGACCGCCATCATTACCATGGCAAGCCAGGGTTGCTTGGTTGTACAAGGTGACGAGATCATTCGTGCGTATGCGCCTAAAGTGAAAGCCGTGGATGCCTCGGGCGCAGGCGCTACTTTTTCATCAGGGTATGTGTATGGCTACCTCAATGGGTGGGGACTGGAAGACACGGTCCGTTTTGCGATTGCGGCTGCTTCGCTCAAGGTCACTCGTTCGGGGCTGAAGATGTTCCCTGTACAGCAGATCATGGGGCTTGCGCGCACAGTGCGTATTGAGCGTATGATCTACAGAGGTGATCAGTTCCACACGATACGCAAATTCTTGCATATTCCGCAGGATAACCCTATCGTCAATAATAACTTTGTAAAGGGAAGCCAGAAACTGGCTGAGAAAATTTTGCCAAAGAAGAAAGTGGAACGCAGGAAGATCAAGCGGTCGATGGTTGAATAAAATTTATAAATAAGGATGTGTCCCATGTCATTTGCAGCACTACTCACTCAGCAACAAGTTGAACGGATCCATGATGCATCATTGGAACTTCTCGAAGAACTCGGATTGAAGGTCCGCTACGAGCCCGCCCGTGAACTTTTCAAACAGCATGGGTGTATTGTGGATGGGGAGCGTGTTAAATTTCCACGTGCGGTTGTGGAAAAATACCGAAAGATGGTTCCGCCGACATTTACCTTCCACGGACGCGATCCAAAATTCGATAAGACGATCCCACAGGATAGCCCGGTCATTGTAACGGCAAGTTCTGCACCAGATATTATCGATCCAGTTACCGGCGTGGAAAGACGCGCAGAGTCAAAGGATATTGCGCGTATCGCTCATCTGATCAATGAATTGCCTGGTTATGATATGTTTTCCATATCCACATTGGCAGATGATGCGCCTGCGAATCAATTCACAATCTCGAGGCTGTATCCATCCATCAAGTATTGTCTTAAGCCTTTGCGTGTTACCACAACAGACCACAAAGATACATTAAACGTTATGGAAATGGCCTATATGGTGGCTGGCGGAAAAGAAGCTTATAAGGAGCATCCTTTCCTGACCCATCACTATTGCCCCGTCGTTTCACCGTTGACGATGGATAATCTTTCCACTGAAAACGTGATGTATTTTGCAGGAGAAGGTTTGCCTGTTTATCCGACGATCGTGCCGAATGCCGGGCTAACTTCTCCCATGTCTATAGCTGGGACGTTGGCGCAGGGCAATGCTGAATTTTTGTCTGCTTTGGTGTTGATGCAAATGGTGAAAGAAGGAACTCCGACCATCTATGCCACGCTTGGCACTGTAGCGGATATGCGCTCTGGCGCTTACACATCAGGTGCGATCGAATGCGGCATGTTGCACATGGCTTTTGCGCAAATGGCTCGCTTCTATGATGTTCCTGCTGGCGGTTATGTTGGTTTGACCAATGCGAAGGTGAATGATGCCCAAGCGGGGTACGAAACGGGCATGTCTGGTATCGCTGGCCTCTTGGGCGGTATGGATATGTTCAATATCGGCGGTTTGATCGACGCATTGAAAACCTTTGATTTTGCAAAGGCTGTGATCGATGACGAAGTTGCGCAGATGATGAAGCGAATGAAGCGCGGCATCAATTTCTCAGATGACGAGCTTGGGCTTACGCTCATCAAGGAAGTTGGACCTGGCGGCTCATTTATCACTGCAAAACATACCATCAGCCGCATGAAGACCGAAGCGGTAATGACAAAACTTGCAGACCGGGATGCTCGTACGATCTGGGTTAAGAAGGGTTCCACAGATATTCAAGCGCGTGCAATGAAAAAGGTAAAGGAAATTATGGCGAACAACACTACGCCATTGATCTCCCCAGAGTTGGATGAAAAGCTTCGAGCCGCTTTCCCTGGCATGGTTGCTGGGGTGCTGGAGCCTATTGAATAAGGTAAAAGGTCATTTTCAGGGGGATGACATTCTTTTTTGGAGATAGTATGTTTAGATTGTTCAAGCGTCGTGAAGATGTGTTTCAAAAATTGATCGAGGAGCAAGCCTCACTTACATATGAATCATTAAAGCTGCTGGTAAAGTACCTGGAAACGGGCGAATCGGAAGTTGCAGAGCAGCTTTCCATCAAGGAAAAAGAAGCAGATGAGGTTCGCCGTATCTTGATCGATGAATTGAATCGTACATTTGTCACACCGTTTGATCGTGAAGATATTTTTTCACTGTCTCGTTCTATTGATGACGTGGTGGATTATGCTGACAGCACTGTGATTGAAATGGTGATCTTGAAAGTTGGCTCCACTCCGTACATGTTGAGAATCGCTTCCTTGTTGAAGGATGCTGCCTATGAGATCTGGCACGCTGTTCAGCGTTTGCCTAAGCACCCAAAAGTTGCCATTGACCATGCCCAGCGCGCAAAGGCATTGGAGAATCGCGTAGAGGCGGTTTATCGTGAGGCCGTTGCAGACTTGTTTAGTGGCCCTGAGGATTTGCATCATGTAGTGGAGATGTTAAAGCTGCGCGAGGTATACCGCCATTTATCTAATGCGGCGGATCGCGGAGACGAGGCAGCGAATATTATTGCAGATATTGTTGTAAAGAAAACTTAACAGGGTGTTAATGTCTTCTGAATTGATCCTTGTTATTATTCTGGCGTTGATTTTTGAATTTATTAATGGAATGCGTGACTCGAGCAATATTGTGGCTACTATGATTTCGTCTCGAGCATTCTCGCCCCGAGTTGCTCTTGGAATTACAGCAATTGCCGAATTTGCCGCTCCTTTTCTATTTGGCACTGTGGTTGCAAAGACTGTTGGTAATTCCATTGCAGACGCAAATATATTGACGTTGAAGATCATTACCGCCTGCTTGATCGGTACATTAGCTTGGAATCTGATCACATGGTTTTTTGGAATTCCGAGCAGTTCAACTCATGCATTGATCGGCGGGATGTTGGGTTCGGTGTTTATGGCAATTGGCATGGATGCCATAAAGTTAAAAGGAGTCTACAAGGTGCTTATTGCGCTTGTGGCTTCTCCTATTTTGGGATTTGTTGTCGGCTTTTTGGTATTGCGCATCATTTATCTTTTGTCATGGAACGCATCACCAAATATCAACAATTTTTTCAAACAGGGACAAATTGTGACAGCCTTGTCCTTAGCTTTTAGCTACGGAACAAATGATGCTCAAAAGACGATGGGTATCATTACACTTAGTTTGGTTGCCAGCGGTATATTGAAACAGTTTTCGGTTCCGATTTGGGTTATTTTGATCAGCGCAATGGCTATGACACTGGGTTCATTCTTGGGCGGTTGGCGTATGATCCGCGCTCTGAGTTCGAAGTTTTACAAGATCCGCCCTGTGCATAGCTTTGCGGCGCAAATGACTTCAGCGTTTGTTATTTTATCGGCTTCTGTTGTGGGTGTACCTGTCAGTACGACCCAAGTGGTCAGCTCTGGAATTGTTGGAGTTGGAGCTTCAGAACGCTTTGGAAAAGTGCGTTGGACTGCGGTTACTGATATTCTCACTGCATGGGTAATTACCATCCCAGTCAGTGGGTTGATCTCTGCGGGTGTTTATTGGTTCATGGTGAACGTGATAGGAAGTAAATAGCAACACAAATATCTATTTTGATCATCCATTCAAAGTGTAGTTTGACTTTGAATATTGATAATGCTAAAATGTTAACGCTTTATTAACAGATCGGAGGTGTCAGGAAGAGAAGTATCAAAGCTCAAATCATTTGTCCAGTCAAACTAATATCATATAGGAGATAGAGAGAAATGCGTAACAAGAACTTTGCTTATCATCTGCTCGCCCTGTTCGTAATTGCAGCAACATTGTTGGCTGCATGCGGCGCTCCCGCCCCCACTGAGGCGCCTGCTGCTGCTACCGAAGCACCTGCCGCTACCGAAGCTCCTGCAGCCGCCACTGAAGCTCCTGCTGCTGCTGACCCGATGGCTGACCTCATTGCAGCTGCTCAGGCTGAAGGCACACTCACCACTATCGCTTTGCCCCATGACTGGTGCAATTACGGTGAAGCCATTGATACCTTCAAGGCTAAGTATGGTCTCGAAGTCAATGAATTGAATCCTGACGCTGGTTCCGGTGATGAAATTGAAGCCATCAAGGCTAATAAAGACAACACTGGTCCTCAGGCTCCTGATGTCATTGACGTAGGTTTTGCTTTCGGTGATTCTTCCAAGGCCGAAGGTTTGATTCAGCCTTACAAGGTTTCCACTTGGGATTCCATCCCCGCTGAAGCCAAGGATGCTGATGGCTATTGGTATGGCGATTACTATGGCGTTTTGTCCTTCCTCGTCAACACCGATGTTCAGCCCGATGTTCCTCAGGACTGGAGTGACCTCCTTGATCCGAAATACAATGGACAGGTTGCTCTCTCTGGCGATCCCCGCACATCTAATCAGGCCATCCAGACCGTTTACGCAGCTTCCCTTTCGAATGGTGGCTCTCTCGATGATGCCCAGCCCGGTCTCGATTTCTTTGCCAAGCTGAACACTGCTGGCAACCTCGTTCCATTGATCTCCAACAATGGTTTGGTTGCTACTGGTGAGACCGCTGTCCGCATTACATGGGACTATAACGCTCTCGCCGCTCGCGACAGCTTCGAAGGCAACCCCAAGGCTGAGGTTGTAATTCCTGCTTCTGGCCGTTTCGCTGGCGTTTACGTTCAGGCGATCAGTGCATATGCCCCGCACCCCAATGCCGCCAAGTTGTGGATGGAATTCCTCTATTCCGACGAAGGCCAGGCGATTTGGATGAAGGGTTACTGCCATCCGATCCGCGAAGCTGACATGCGCGAACGTGGTGTTGTTCCCGCTGAATTGGCTGCCAAGTTGCCCGATGTTTCAGGTGCAGTCTTCCCCTCCTTAGCTCAGCTCAACGCTGCCAAGGAATTGATTGTAGCGAATTGGGACAGCGCAGTCGGTGCTGACGTTCAAGCCGCTCCGTAATAAATTGATTTTGGTGTAATAATGCGAGACCCTGCCGTTTGGCGGGGTCTCGCCATAGCAAGAGATAAGTTGAGGTAAATGAATAATGGCTCAAACTGCTCTTAACCCAAAAGGCCCGACTTCCACGCTTGATTGGAAAAAATGGATTGGCGTCACGCCATTTTTCCTATTTGCAATCCTATTTCTTGTTTTACCCTCTCTTCGCCTGATCGCTGGCAGTTTTACGAATGAAAGCGGTCAGTTTACATTTGCAAACATCCTTCAGCTATTTCAGGAACAATCCATCCTGAATGCGTATTGGCTGAGTATTCGAATCAGTGCAGCAACAGCAATTGGTGGCGGAATTTTTGGATTTCTGCTGGCGTACTCTGTAACGGTGGGTGGCTTGCCAAAACCGCTGCGGTCTGCTTTGATCACATTTTCTGGGGTGGCTTCCAACTTTGCTGGTGTTCCACTGGCATTTGCTTTTATTGCTACTTTGGGACGTACAGGTTTTGTCACCGCATTGGTCAAGAATTTATTCGGGGTTAATTTATATCAACAAACAAATTTTGACTTGTATAGTTTTTGGGGATTGAGCTTGACATATATGTATTTTCAGTTCCCTCTTATGGTTCTCATCATGGCCCCTGCCTTGGATGGGTTGAAACGTGAGTGGAGAGAAGCTGCTGAAAATCTTGGGGCAAGTACTGCTCAATATTGGCTCCGTGTAGCTTTACCCGTTTTACTTCCTTCGATCCTTGGCTCTATGATTCTATTGTTTGGAAACGCCTTTGGGGCATACGCCACAGCCTACGCTCTTACAGGAGGTAGATTGGGCATTATTACCATTCAAATTGGTGCACAAATCCGTGGTGATGTTCTTCATAATCCAGGGCTTGGTTATGCCATGGCCATAGGAATGGTTGTTATCATGGCCATTTCCCTGCTGGGATATTCATGGCTTCAGAAAAGATCGGAAAGGTGGTTGAAATGAGCATATTTGCCCGAATTCGCCGAATTCCCTTTTGGAGTTGGTTCTGGTTTATTTTAGGTGCGCTGTATTTCCTTCTTCCTTTATACGCCACTGCTAACTTTTCACTGCGAATGGAACGTGATGTCATTGGGTTCAAGGCTTACATAAAGGCGTTTGAAGACCCTGACTTCATCAAAACGTTCCTTTATTCAAATATGCTCGCGCTAATGACAATTCTGGCCAGCATTATTTTGATCGTGCCAACTGCCTATTGGATTCGCCTACGCTTGCCAGAAGCTCGAAGAATCGTTGAATTCATCACATTACTTCCCTTTGTAGTACCAGCGATCATTCTTGTCTTTGGTTTGATCCGAATCTATAGTTCTCCAGTTAAGATCCCCTTCACTGACACGGTATTAATGCAGCCCCTTACAACATTTGAGGTGGGTACGGACATCTTGATTGTTGCTGGCTACATGGTGCTGGGATTACCTTATATGTATCGTTCTGTAGATACTGGTATGCGTACAGTTGATGTGCGTACACTCACTGAAGCGGCACAAAGCCTGGGGGCAAGCTGGTTCACCATCATCACAAAAGTAATTCTGCCGAATATACGGGCAGCGTTATTAAGCGGTGCCTTGCTCACTTTCGCAATTGTGGTTGGTGAAGTTACCCTTGCTTCCTTCCTGGGTGTACCTGCTTTTGGCCCATACCTCTTCCTCCTTGGTCAACATCGTGCGTATGAACCTGCGGCCCTCTCCTTTGCAAGCTTCCTGCTTACATGGGTTGCCATGGGACTCATTCAGTTGTTTACAGGCGGGCAAGGTCAGACCACTGGGGCGCATTAAATTACAGAGGAGAATTCACGATGTCATACTTATCCATTTCACATGTTACAAAGAAGTTTGGCGATACTGTAGTGGTGGACGATTTCAACCTTGATATTGAAAAAGGAGAATTTGTTTCTTTTCTCGGCCCATCTGGCTGTGGAAAGACTACTACCTTGCGTATGGTGGCAGGCTTTGAGATTCCTACATCGGGGAAAATCATGT
This sequence comes from Anaerolineales bacterium, assembly GCA_046328875.1. GTDB lineage: Bacteria > Chloroflexota > Anaerolineae > Anaerolineales > Villigracilaceae > Villigracilis. The sequence continues at coordinate 1,331,847 of JAXLVS010000001.1, forward strand.
TGGACGGTGCAGATATTACAGACAAAGCGCCGAATCAACGTAATGTAGGTATGATCTTTCAATCGTATGCGCTGTTTCCCAATATGACGGTTGCCCAGAATATCGGATTTGGTCTTCGCATCCGCAAGGAACCAGAATCAACGGTCAAGCAGCGTGTAGATGAAATGGTTAGCTTGATCAACCTTGAAAAGCATGCAAATAAATATCCATACCAGCTTTCCGGTGGACAACAGCAGCGCGTTTCGCTTGCTCGCGCACTGGCCATTCATCCACAAGTGCTATTGCTGGACGAACCACTCTCTGCGTTGGATGCAAAGATCCGCATCTCTCTGCGATCCGAGATTCGCGCCATCCAGAAAAAATTGGGTATCACTGCTATTTTTGTTACTCACGATCAGGAAGAAGCATTATCCATTTCAGACCGTATTGTGGTTATGAATGTAGGTGTAATGGAGCAGGTAGGTACTCCGTTTGAAATATATAACTTCCCAACTACAGTTTTTTCTGCTAATTTTGTGGGTTCCTTAAACAACTCATCAGCTGAAGTAGTAGACCCCGCCAAGGGAACAATATCCATTGACGGCGTTCAGTTTGAATCAGCTGTGGACCTAAATCAGCGTAAGAAAGGTGACAAGGTTCGTGTTGCCATTCGCCCTGAACGTTTAAGCTTCGCCTCCGAACAAAAGAAAGCCAATGTTGTGGATGCAACCATTGAAAACATTACATTCCTTGGTTCTGTTGTTCGTATCCAGGTGACTATTGGAAAGACAAAGTTCAATATGGATACATTCAACAACCCATTCCTTGAATTGCCGAAGATTGGCTCAATGGAACAAGTCACTTGTTCCCGCGAAGCAGTTTTGGTGCTGGACGAATAATTACCCGGTCACGCATATCGCCACAGAATTTGCAGATTTTCTGCAGACTCTGTGGCGATGTTATTTAAGAGGATATGCAATGAATAAAGTAATTCTCGTCTTGTCAGATGCATTACGTTACGATGTCGCCAAAGATAATATGGGTTTTCTTGGGCATCTTGTTGAGAAAAAGCTAGCCAGTCTTTATAAAATAACAGGTGAGTTACCAAGTATGTCCCGCCCTATGTATGAGACCATTCATACTGGACTGCCGTCCAACGAACATGGGATTGTAGCAAATTCAATTGTGCGGCTATCAAACAAGCCAAATATTTTTCGCTCTATAAAAGAAGCTGGTAGAGTCACTGCGGCGGCAGCTTATTATTGGTATTCAGAGTTATATAATCGTGCACCATACGACCGCATTGATGATAAAGAGACCGATGAGGAATCACTGAATATTCAACATGGCCGTTTTTACACAGAGGATGATTATCCTGATGTTGAGCTGTTTGCCAGCGCAGCACATCTAGTGAGGAAGTTTTCTCCCGATTACCTTTTGCTTCATCCAATGGGCATGGATTATCATGGCGAAACATACGGCTCAGATACAAAGGAATATCGCAACCATGCAGTCTACCAAGATTCCAAACTCGCTCCATTGATTATGGAATGGAAAGAGCGAGGTTATATAGTTTTTGTTACTGGAGACCACGGTATAAATAAAGATGGTGCGCATGGCGGAACAACATCCGAGCAGCGCACTGTGCCATTTTTTGTGATTCAGCCCAACGGTCAGGGAAGAGGCGAATTGGAAGAATCAGTCTCACATCTGCAAATCGCGCCCACGATCCTCAAACTGTTGGATATTCCGATACCCGATACGATGAAGCAGAAACCTTTATTCTTCGACTAAGGCTTTCACAAGCTCACAATTGAAATCAGGAATATCCGCCACAACCCGCCCCCAAACCTGATTGCCTTCACGAAAGGCAGCTTCATCCACCCACACAGCACCCGAGTTGACGAGATCATCCTTAATGCCCGTTGACCCAGTTGCGCGTTGACCTTTTTTGATGATGCCCGCTGAAATGGCTATCGACCCGCCATGGCAAATAATGCCAATAATTTTATTGGCATTATTCATTTCTTTTACCAAATTCTTAACTACATCATATCTGCGGATTTTATCGGGAGCCCAGCCGCCAGGCAAAATGATCGCAAAGAGTTCACTGGCTTTAAGTGATTCGATCGTTGTGTCAGGAGTGATGACCAAACCGTTCTTGCCAGTCACTGGTTTTAAGCTCAACCCTGCTGACAGAACCTGTGCGCCTTCTTCCTGTAACCGCATCATAGGCACATAATATTCAAGGTCTTCCACGCCTTCAGCTATCAGGGTGGCAATGATTTTATTTTTCAGTTTCATGATTTTTTCCTTTTATTCACCAATAATTTTTACTAATACACGTTTTTTGCGTTTACCGTCAAACTCACCGTAAAAGATTTGTTCCCATGTACCAAAATCCAGTTGACCATTTGTTATAGCAACGACCACTTCGCGTCCCATGATCTGGCGTTTTATATGTGCGTCCGCATTATCTTCACCTGTGTCATTGTGATGATATTGGTCTGTTGGTTCATGAGGCGCTATTTCTTCGAGCCACTTTTCGTAATCATAAAGCAAGCCTGACTCATCATCATTAATAAAAACGGATGCTGTAATGTGCATTGCGTTAATGAGGCAGATACCTTCATGGATTCCGCTTTCTCTCAGGCATTCTTCCACTTGGGAAGTAATGTTTACAAATCCGCGACGGGTGGGGAGGTTGAACCAGAGTTCTTTTCGGAAGGATTTCATACTTTACACTCTTTGTATAGTTGTTTGATGCAGAAATGATTTTACTTGAAGTCAATAAGTTGAGGTAGCTTTGATTTGACGTAAAAATGAGAGTGGAACGAAGTGTTTTCATGTTTTACGAGGTGGCAGACAACAGCTTTTAATCCTTCTCGCAGTTAGGAACACATTTGTTATATCAAAACTAGATAAACTAAAGTTTGCCATTTTTGACTGAGGCAGAATTTTGATAAGCAATCTGTATCAGGACTCAATGATTATCAGAACGTTATGCCCAAAAAACCATCGCATTTCACCTTGAATTTAGCCCAGAAGACGTGGAAAAGGCTAGATATGAAAGTACAGTCCCAACACGACAGCTCTCTGATGTCCACCTGTTGCCTCCACTACGATTAGCTCTGGTTTTAGGGTTTGTAACTTCTTGATGAGCGTGGCGATACTAGTTTCATCATTTCCCGCTTAACTGGCTTTCTTTTCCCTCAACACTGCTATATCTAACTCGTCCTTCGCTACATCGATCCCTACGAATTTTCTGCTCCTAGTTGTCATTCCTGTCTCCGCTTTGTATAATGGGGTTGATTCCACGCTCCTGCCTGCAGCAGGTAACGCAATCCGTTGAGTGCGTAGGAATAGCCCTGAGATTTATGAAACACATCAAAAGGTGATCGGATGGAACGATCTGAGTGGCTGAAGCTAATGCAGAAAAGGGCAGAAGAATTGTATGACCGCTTTTCGCCTCGGTATTGGGTAACATGGGGGCTGGTTGTAGAAGAAACACACCGTATATATCTTCAGAATTTCTTGGAGCGAGTTGTCCCTCATGGAACGATCTTGTCAGCGGCATGTGGAGCGGGCAGATTCGATGGAATGCTACTGGAAGCAGGTCACAAAGTTGTCGGGATAGACCAATCTGCGAAGATGCTGGCATCTGCAAAGGAACACTTTCCGAAAGTGGAATATATAAAAATGGCGCTCCACGAGATGAATTTCCAAGAAATATTTGAAGGGGTAATTTGCATGGATGCAATGGAACACATTTGTCCAGAAGATTACCCTGGAATATTACTGAGATTCCAAAGAGCACTGAAACCAAGGGGAGTACTATACTTTACAGCAGACCGAGAAGAGGATCCCGATTTCGATTTGCAGATGTACTTTAAGCAAGGAAAAGCTCTTGGGCTTCCACTTGTCTTCGGAGAAGTTGCAGATGATGTTGCCTTTGAACAAGCGATGGCGATGGAACAGATAGAAGTACCAGATGAGCTAACAGACAGAGCGGTCTATCATTATTATCCCCCGCTGAAGAAGGTACGTGGATGGATTACCCAGGCTGGCTTTGTGATTGAGGAAGAAGGCGCAGGTAGCGGGTTCCACCATTTCGTAGTAAGGAAAAGATAATGGTGCTTTGCAAAACGAGCCCAACAAGGCATGCACTTGGCGCTGGGGACTGCCCGTAGGGCGTGCGGCACGCTTCGCGTCAAGCAGTTTTCTACGCCTTAACTTTTTTCTGGCTGGACGGCTTCGCTGTCCCCGCCCCAGTGCAGGTATCCCCTATCGGGGACGATGGCGCATGCCGTTGGGCAGCCTAAAATTAACTCGATGTAGAAAGGAATCGCTGTGCAACCCTACGTGATATTACATATGGGAATAAGCGTCGACGGCAGAATCGATTGGGGGGGAGACTCGGATAATCCATACTATGAACTCGTGGAACAATTCGGTGCTGACACCGATATTTCTGGAAGCAATACCATTCTCCAAGCTACATTTCCGAATGACCCGAAAAAAGTGTTGGGGGAGATCTATAATGCATGGATCAATAAGCCAAATAGACCGATGCATGCGGTTGTGGACAGTAAGGGGAAAATCAAGAACTGGGAAGTGATTAGGAGACAGCCATGGTGGAGAGGCTACGTCTCATTATGCTCAGAAGAAACGCCTCAAGCTCATTTGGAGTATCTAAAGGAAGCAGGGATCTCTTATATCATTGCGGGAAAACAAAATGTTGAATTGCGGAACGCGCTAGAGCAATTGAATCTCCAATTCGGTACGCAGAGAGTCCGTCTGGATTGTGGTGGTATATTAAATGGCGTCTTGCTGAGAGATGGATTGGTAGACGAAATTAGCGTAATCATAAGTCCTTCTCTCGTTGGTGGTGTGACCCCCAAGACGATGTATGTTGCGCCAGATATAGAGACAGAAGAAGGCGTAATCAGATTGACATTGAGTCATGTCGAGACAATCCGAGATTGTTATGTATGGCTAAGGTATCGAGTGCAGAAACGGCAAAACTAAGGCGGGCTGCCCAACAGTAGATTCGGAATCTAGTTTATTTCCTTCTTGACGAGATAGAACATGTGTTCTACAATTTTAAGGAGGAGAATACCCATGGCAAAAACAATCGTTTCATCTGATAAAAGCGAGTCTATGCAAAACACCACTTCGGTTAAAGAGTTTATTGCTTCACTTGATGAGCAAACCCTAAAAGATAGCAATGTAATCATTGAAATGATGCAGGGAATTAGTGAAAGTAAGCCTAAGTTATGGAATGTAGGTACGATTGGATTTGACTCCTATCATTACAAATACGACAGTGGACGCGAAGGTGACAGTTTTATCATTGGCTTTTATCCAAGAAAAGGCAAGATAACCATCTACCTGATGGACGGCACAGCGCGTTACTCTGAATTACTGGCTAAGTTAGGTAAGCATACTACTACTGGGTATTGTGTTTATATCAAGCATCTTAGCGATGTGGAATTGCCAGTCCTCGAACAAATCATGCAAAGTTCATATGAGAATATAAAGTCGCAAGATGGGCATATCAATCAAATATTATGGAAGACTGAAAAATAGGTATTTCTGTCTTACATTATATACGTTCAGTGAACGCCTTACAGAGCGTTCTGGGCAATCGCCAGGATAATGCACCTGATAGGGGACTGCTCGAAGGGCATACTGCACGCTACACGTCAAGCAGTTTCCTACGTGTTAGCATTTTTCTGGCTGGATGGCTTCGCCATCTCCCGCCCGAGCACAGATATCCCTTATCGGGACAATGGCGCAAGCCGTCGGACGACTCGAAACATCAACCATTAATGGGAAGAGCAACTGTTTTACTGGATATACACAATCTATTTTAGGAGGCACAAAATGCAGGTTGACTGGAGAACGAGTACTTGGAAACAATTTGGGGCAGCTATCGATATGCTAGCTGATGCGATAAATTTATGCCCTGATCATCTCTGGACTGTCATAGTGTATACGGATTCAGACGATGAACGGTATGGGCAGTTCTGGTTTATTGCTTACCACACACTACGCTGGCTAGACCTATTTCTAAATGGCACCAAGGAAGGTTTTACACCACCATCTCCTTTTATCGTTGGAGCATTGCCAGAGCAACCTTATACAAAGAACGAGATACTTGAGTATCTAAGCGTCTGCCGAAAGAAGTGCCAATCAACAATTGAAACGCTAACAGATGAGAGAGCACAACAACGTTGCGAATTCGAGTGGATGGCACCTAGTTTTTTGGAGCTTCAACTGTATTGTATGCGACATGTTCAGGAACATGCTGCGCAGTTAAGTTTGGTGCTTGGACAACATGATGTTACGGGCATGGATTGGATAGCTAGTGCGAGGAGCGAAAATGAATAATAACGCAACAAATCAGGCTATTGCCTTTCCGATTCTAGCGCAGGTATCCCTCACCGGGGATGGAGGATGACAGCGGAAAACTCCCAGATATTTCTATTTTGACCAGCCAGAACGTATGCTCTAAAATCTCTCTTATCTTAATCTAGTCAAGAAAGGAATAAATATGACAGCACAAGATTCTGCACACCCCCACATTGTAAGTAGAGACGAATGGCTGGTAGCTCGGGAAACACTGTTGGCACATGAAAAAGAACTTACCAAGCATTACGACCAAGTCAATGCCGAGCGTCGCAGACTTCCAATGGTGAAGGTCGAAAAAACATATATATTTAATGGCTCAGAAGGAAAACAAAGCCTTTACGGTTTGTTCGACGGGCACAACCAACTCATTGTGTACCACTTCATGTTCGACCCTTCTTGGGATGATGGTTGCATGGGTTGTACTGGATATATAAACGATCTGGGAGATCTATCTGAACTGCAAGTGCGTAACACACAGTTCGTAATTATCTCTCGTGCCCCATTAGAAAAACTACTCGCATATAAAACGCGTATGGGCTGGGTGCGTCCCTGGTATTCAGCATTTGATACTGATTTCAATCAGGACTTCCAGGTTACGGTTGATGGTGGTGAAAGACATGGATTAAGTGTTTTCTTTCGTATTGAGGATGAAATATTTCATACATACTCGACTTACAAACGCGGATGCGAATCATTAAGTGATGTTTATCGGTTGCTTGATATGACGCCTTACGGACGACAGGAAGATTGGGAAGATTCCCCCAGTGGCTTTCCACAGCGTCCAACCTATGGGTAAGATTTTTTGTAGATTCTGATAGTAAACAATGCCCAACGGCATTGTTAAATGATAGATAGTGAGAGAACCACACAGCCAATGTTGATTTGTGTATAACGGGAAGGTTTACAATTACCTAGATGTATATCCACCTCACTGCCCATTCGGCATATTCCTTACAGGAGGGTCTTGCGACTCCAGCGGAACTGGCCCAAACCGCAAATCGATATGGCCTTTCTGCACTGGGGCTGACCGATCACCACCTGCTCACAGGAGCGGTTGAATTTATCAAAGCCTGCAAGGAAGCCGACATTCAGCCAGTGATTGGGTTGGAAATCGATCTGGATCATGGGCCGATACAATTGTTGGCAACCAGCCTTGATGGCTGGTCCAATCTCTGCCGCCTAAGCAGTGTGCTTGCACTGCGCGACAACCCTGACCTTCCCTGTTCACTGGAAACGCTTTTTCAATATTCCGGGGACCTGATAGCCCTAAGTGAAAACCCGCAAGGTCTACAAGATGGATTTGAAGACCGCTTGTATGTCCCCTTGAGAAATGTATCCAGCGCCGGTTCGTTATCAACCCAGGCTCGGAAACTTGGGTTGCCGACCGTGGTTGCGCATCCTGTGTATTACCAAACAACGGATCAAGCCAGACTGCAAAAAACGCTCTCAGCTATTCGACTGAATCAAACGGTCACCACGGTTCCCCAGACAGCCCTTGCCCCGGCAGATGCTTGGTTCATACCTCCGCAGATCATTGAAGAACAATTTAGGGATTTTCCTGAGGCACTCTATGCCACAATAGAGATTGTCGAACGGTGTTGTTTCGACCTGCCGCTTGGCAAATCCCAAATGCCAATTTTGCCCTTGCCAGAAGGTGTAACCGTCACCCACCATTTGCGCGATAAAGCCATAGCCGGAGCAATGGAACTCTATGGGGAGATCACACCACAAATCCAATCACGACTCGATCATGAACTCGAAGTGATCGCACGCATGGGGTTTGAACCGATCTTTCTGATTGTTGAGGATATCCTGAACTTTGCGCGTAAAACAGGAGTGCCCTATTCATCACGCGGTTCTGCAGCTTCTTCTCTTGTTGCACATTGTCTCGGCATTACCAGCCCAGATCCTTTGCGACTGAACCTGTACTTTGAACGTTTCCTCAACCCCGCCAGAGCTACCCCACCTGACATCGACACCGACCTGTGTTCGCGTCGCAGAGATTCGGTGATCCAGCATGTTTTCGACACCTACGGCGCAGATAAAGTGGCAATGGTGGGAACGATCAATCGCTATCGTCCACGTTCTGCACTCGCGGATGTCGCCAAGGCATACGGATTGGAACCTGCGAAGGTTCGCGAACTTGCCAACCAACTGCCACATGCCTGGTGGGCACGCTTTGAAGAAGCCGAGGATGGTGAAGACGCACCCTCCCCATTTGCAGAACTGCGAACTGCCTATCCCTCCTATCAATCCATCTTTGACGACGCCGAAGCCATCTTGAAACTGCCGCGTCACCTTTCCATGCATCCCGGTGGCGTGATCGTTGCTCCTGGGGCGCTGACGGACCTTGTACCTGTCATGAACTCTGGTGGCAAAGGTGTGGTCATCACCCAGCTTGATCTCGACTCTGTCGAGTCTCTTGGCTTGGTGAAGATCGATCTCCTGGGTATTCGTGGACTGACTGTTGTGGGTGATGTTGCAGAGTTCGTGCAACAAAGTAAACCCGAACAATACGCGACTCCTTTATCTGTCCTGGACTCCACGCCCTCCGTCGATGAAGCCACCTCCACTCGCATTGAAAAGGGTGAGACCATTGGCTGCTTCCAAATTGAAAGTCCGGGCATGCGCGCGACCTTGCGCGAGGTTCATGCCCGTACGGAAGATGACATCATGGCGGCGTTGGCACTATATCGTCCTGGTCCACTGACCGGTGGACTTAAAGATGCTTTTGTGAGGCGCTTCAAGGGAGAAGAGAAGGTTCGCCACCTTCATCCATCGCTTGCACCGCTATTGGATGAGACCTTCGGGGTTATTCTGTATCAGGAACAGGTCTTGCGGATCGCCAACGAACTGGCAGGATTCAGTCTGGCAGAAGCTGACTTGCTGAGGCGGGCGATGAGTCATTTCGATCCTGGCAAGAAGATGCAGGAGTTGGAAAGAAAATTTGTCAATGAAGCACAGGCTCGAAGTGGCATTCCCATTGAGATTGGCGAACGCATTTGGGAAATGATGGCAGCCTTTGCAGGCTATGGCTTTCCCAAAGCGCATGCCGCTTCGTATGCCAAGATCGGCTGGCGTTCTGCCTGGTGCAAGGAATATTTCCCATCAGAATTTATGGCAGCAGTGCTTGCCAACTGGGGCGGGTATTACAGCCAACGCGTGTATCTCAGCGAAGCCAGACGATTGGGCTTGAAAGTCCGTCCTCCCCATGTGAATTATTCGAGACATCAGTTCTCTGTGCAAAGGATGATCGACTCTGAAGATCGTATGCTCTTCATGGGTTTGGGGCAGGTCAAAGAATTAACTCAACGTACGATCGCACGCATCATCCAATTCGCGCCATTCGCCTCCCTGGATGATTTCCTTTCACGTGTCGATCCACGTATTCAGGAAGCGGAACATCTGACGAAGATCGGGGGACTCGATGGCTTTGGAAAGATCCCCGCTGTTCTGAAGAGATTACAAACCGGCGGCTGGCAGAGGGATCAGATGAGTCTTTTTGCCTGGGCCGATACCAGTGAAGAGGACTGGACTCTGCAACAAAAAGTGGATGCCCAATTGGAAATTCTAGGTGCCAGCCTGGAGGCTCATCCTTTGGAATTGGTGAAAGAGAAGATTGATGGTGCGATTTCTACCATTGATGCCGTGGAAAAGATCGGGCGGCGCGTCACCGTGGCTGGCGTTCGACAAACCTCGCGCCGCAGCCGGACTACCAAGGGGGATTGGATGCTGTTCTTGACAATTGAAGACCTGCAAGGAACATTGGATGTAATTCTGTTCCCAGATGTGTATCGTGTTTCAAAATCATTTCTTGATTCAAACCTGCCCTTGTTAATTACTGGAGTGATGGAGATGGACAAGGAACGCGGGGAATCGTATTTACGGGCAAACAGGGTGATCGCATTATCCTGATTCGCCAGGATTGATCCAGATATATACTCAATACATCGAAAGTCACCAGTTCCGCCGGGAGGAAGTATGACCAGAAATAAAACATCCCGTTCCTAATGTTTGTTATCATTCTGAATTCCAGTAGCACTCCATCACAGCCAACAAGCGAACCCTCACCGGAGATACCCAACTCAATATTCTTTGTCCTGAATAATGTGGAAAAAATTTAACAAGATTCACTTCAACTGAACCAATTTAGCAGGATTGATACCCTTTCCTATTTGGTCGGTCTAAAGTTTTGTGGTCTAAATTTATACCTGTATGAAAAAGAATATTGGCACGGTCAAATTTTAGTGCAAGTTTGATCCATTGTTCAGTCTATGTTCCTAAAAGTATTATTTACCTCAGATATTGATTTAATTGAGACGAATCCGTTTTTTCAAGCCATTCACAGACTGCTAAAGTATTATCCAGAAAGGATCCGTCGGGTACAAATTTTTTATCGAAAAGTGCGCTGCCAATTGTGAAACCCCAAGCCCCGGTCTTCCAAACTTCAGCAATACGCTTATAAGATTCGATCGAACCAGCTGAGACAATGGGTACATTGGTGGTTTTGACTACCTCAGTTAGTAGTCGTGGGGCATCCCCAACATATCGATAGCTCAACAAATCCAACCCCTGCACACCTTTGCTTTCTAGAAATTTTGCATGGGCTACGATATCTTCAATAGTTCCGTCCATGATGCTTGGATGCCCAAAAATATGTCCTGGGAATGGATAATATTTAATGGGTTTATCTTTTAAATAATCCAAGATTGAATCGAAGAAAACCGTACCCATTAAGACATCAAAACCAGCTTCTGTGGCAATTTGTGCGCCTCGCAGGCCTTCCTCTTCGGAAAGGCTGACAACTTCGAGATAAGTTGTTTTTCCAGCCTTTTTCATTTCATGGACCAATGTTTTCATATCTTCTGGGGGTAGTCCAACGTCTTTGAAGCCCCAATGTGATACGGGAGCATCCTTGCATTCGCGAAAAATCTTCAAAGCATCCTTGACTGTTGAATCGTTGTAGGTGAGCATTAGAATAAATGCGGGTTTCATTATTTAACTCCTTTTATGGATGAAATTTTTCCAGCCTCTTGACTTTTTATAGTGAATTTGCTATATTTTAACTTGTATTACAACATAACATAGGACAGCATTACAATAATTATTATATACATTTCTGCTCCTGTCGTCAACTTTTTAACCTTCTTCCTGCTATCGTATCAATTTGAACGTTGAACGCAATAGATATTAATTTGGAAAAGGAAGGAAGTAATGGATATTACTGCAAGAATCATCCGATCGACTGAAGCTCGAACTTTCATGGAAGGGCCGGAATTATGCCGCGAGTTCGTAAAGACGCCGAAAATGTGGCTGGGGACTTCCACATTGCAGCCAGGCCAAAAAGGTAGTATTGACATTGGGCATAAAGTTTCGCAGGAAGTCTTCTATTGTTGCGTGGGGCATGTGCTTTTGTTCGATGAAAAACAGTATTATGAGCTTTTTGGAGGGGATGCGATTTTTATTCCAGAGGGGCTCCCACATACATTGATCAATATAGGTGAAGAAACAACGGTTCTTGTTTGGGCTGGGGCTCCGGGAGAGTAGGTTATGCCCTGTATTCTTGCTTTTGATCTTGGGACAACTGCCCTCAAGTGCGCTTTGCACGATCTAAATGGCGATGTGCTTGCCAAAGCTTCAGAGGAATACCAGCTCATAACACCAGATGCGGATTCGGTTGAAGTGGAAGTTGAAACCTACTGGCATGCATTTAAGTCTACGGTATCCAGAGTGCTCAAAGAATCTGGTATTAATCCTGTCGAGATCAAGGCCATGGGAGTTTCGGCCCAAGGTGAAACTCTAATTTTTGTGGACCGTGATGGTAAGCCGTTACGTCGCGCGGTAGTCTGGCTTGATAACCGTGCTCAAAAAGAATCGGAAGTGCTTGGAGACATATTTGGCCACAGACAGGCTTATGAGATCACAGGACAGGTCAAGCTGGTACCTACTTGGCCTGCATCGAAAATTCTGTGGATCAAGAATCACGAACCTGAAATCTTTGAGAAAACTGCTAAGTTTCTTTTGATAGAAGATTATTTTCTTTTTCGCCTGACAGGGGAGTATGTAACAGAAGGCTCACTTGTCACTTCAACTTGCTATTGGAATTTTCGAACTCGCGGATGGTGGAGTGAGATGTTGGAGAAGTTGGGTATTTTGGAAAACCAACTTCCACAGTATAGGGAATCCGGCGAACCGGTTGGAAGGCTGCGTCCGGAAATTGCGGCCGAGCTTGGCCTTTGCCGAGATACCATTGCATGCACTGGAGCTTTGGATCAAGCATGTGGGGCGATCGGTGTTGGAAATATCAAACCGGGTGTATTCAGTGAAAATACAGGTGCTGCGCTTGCTATTTGTGCAACAGTAAAGCAACCCACCATCGACCCTGGTGACCAGATGCCCTGCCACTATCATGGCATCCCCGGTCTGTATATGTTGCATACCTTCACCAGCGGTGGAATTGTTCTGCGCTGGTTCCGTGATGAATTTGCAGCCATTGAAATGCAGGTTGGTAAATCAAGCGGGCTGGATGCCTACGATCTAATGGGTTTGGAAGCAGCTAAAGTCATGGCGGGATGCGAGGGACTAGTCATGTTGCCTCACTTGCAGGGCGCCATGGCTCCGGAGGCAAATCCAAAAGCTAGCGGCGTGTTCTATGGTTTTACTCTAAGGCATGGACGTAATCACTTCATCCGCGCCATTATGGAATCTGTTGGTTTTATTGTGCGCCGAAATATCGAAGTAATCGAAGACCTTGGGGTTCCAGTAAATGAGGTTCGTGCATTGGGTGGTGGAGCACGTAGCCGAATATGGAAACAGATCGAAGCTGACATTGTTGGTCGCCCTGTTCTAACGACCGCCAATGAAGAGGCTGCAACATTGGGCGCTGCGATATTAGCCGGCAAGGCTGTGGGACTCTATTCCAGCGTAGAAGAAGCTGCCGGAGAAATGATACAGATCAAGGAGAAGTTTGAACCGACCATGTCCAACCGCGCGATCTACAATGAAACTTACGGAACCTACGTTAAGTTATATGATGCCCTGTGCCCATTATTTGAAGCAAGGCAGGGATAAATAATGGCAAAGTCAAGTCTTGATGTTGAATCTCCTCTTCCAATTAATCGCATCAAATATGCGACATTAACTGATCAAACCGTTCAGGCGATTCAAGAAGCGATCAAACAGGGAAAATTTCCCCCAGGCAGCCAGTTGCCGCCTGAGATGGAACTCTTGCAAATGATGGGAATCTCGCGGACAACCTTGCGGGAGGCATTGCGGATTCTTGGGGAACAACAACTCATCCGAAAACATCGTGGTCGTGGAACTTTTGTACTTGAGCGAGCCATTGTCAAGGATATGAGCCAGAACTTTGGTATTACCGAAATGATATCTCAGGCAGGCTTTACCCCAAACACCCGCGACTTCAATATTTATTTAGAGAATGCAACAAAGCTTATTGCTGAAAAATTGAACATACAAACAGACTCCACGATGGTTGTTATTGATCGGGTGCGGACGGCCAACGACACACCGGTGGTATGGACTCGTGACATCATACCGCAGGAGTATATGAATGGATGGACTCCAACCATCAAGGAACTCAATCAACGTTCGCTTTATGATTGTCTCGAAGAGTATACGAATATTCGTATCGTAAACGGAATGGCGTCATTCAACCCTGTTCAAGCCAATAAGGAAATTGCTGAAAAACTGAACATCCAAAGAAATGACCTGTTGTTATTAATCGATCAAGTTGACTTTGATCAATCCCAACGCAAAGTTCTTTATTCAGCTGAATATCATCTCACTGACAAGTTCAAATTCATCATTCACCGAAAGGGACCCGCGTATTGATTCCAATCGGCTAACCATATGAAAGGAGATCGTTATTCCAATAAATTCAATCTGTGCCTGGTGAAATAGTAAAAAACCAACTTAATGAGCACGAAAGGAGGAACATTTATTATGGAAGCAAAGCAATCGAAACAAGATGCGGTACAGGCCGCCGCCCAACAGGCGGGGGAAGTTTTTTCTCGAAAAGCTTCAGGTCTGACACGCGTTGTGAGTCCGTGGACTGCCCTTGCATATTCTTTTGTAGCGCCTAATATTACGCAAGCTAGTTTCTACCTGCTGTGGGCGGTAACGCTCTATGCAGGTGCTCAAATGCACCTTGCGATCCTATTTATGTTGATGCTGGTTCCCTTCGCCGCTATCTATACCTATTTCTCATCAGCTATGCCTCGCTCAGGTGGTGAGTACATCTATGTCAGCCGCGTACTTCATCCCTTCCTGGGCTTCATTGCATCCTGGACCTTGACCATCGTCGGCCTCAACTGGCAGGGCAACAATACCAATTATGTAGTTAACTGGGGTTTCGGCCATGCGATCACCCAAATGGGCTTGATCTATAAAAACCAAGGCATGACCAATCTCGGTTTGGAACTGGCCAAGACCCAGGGTTCCTGGCTGGTATGGATCGTCGGTACTATTTCATTGATGCTGTCGTTCTATGTGATCTACTTGGGAACCAAAGTCTTTATGCGGTTCGTTTGGGGCGCCATGATCCTGACTTGGGTCATGTTGGCAGTGTACGCTGGCGTCCTATTGTCGGTGAATCCGGAAATCGTCCATAAAGGGATGATGTTGGTTCAGAACATCGATTACCAGACAGTTTTCGCAAAAGCCAAAGAACTCGGCTGGGCTCCTGGTTTTGCCTCCATCGCGGCGACTGTGATGGCAGGTATGACCTTCATGAACCTGACAGCTCTTGGCTCGACATACTCGGCGAACATCGCGGGTGAGATCAAGCGCGTGGATAAGGCTCAGCCGTTGGCGCAGTATGGTTCGATCATCCTTTTCATCATCTACTATCAAGTATTTACCTATGTGACTTACCACGGATTTGGCAAAGACTTAATGGAAGCGATCTCAATGCTAAATGCAAAGGGCGAGGATGTGCCGATCTTTGGCTCATTCCCACAGACGCCATTCCTGTTGGTTTATGCCACGCAGAATCCGCTATTGCTGCTTCTCGGCGGACCGTTGGCATGGGGTTTGATCAACTGGGTAGGCGCCATGGGATTGGCGTTTGCTCCAGTGCGTAACCTTTTCGCATATGCATTTGACGGTATGCTTCCCGAAAAACTCAACGAAGTCAATCGCCGCGGTTCTCCTGTATTCGCTGTTCTGCTAGGCTTCATCATCTCATGGGGGCAGTTCACTGTGAACTGCATTACTCCTCTGCTTTCAGCGTATCAGGTGTATACCATTACCATTTGGTTCTTCGGTTGGATTTTCCTGAGCATTGCAGCCATGGCCTTCCCTTATCGCCGCAAAGATATCTGGGAAAAGGCTCCCGAGATCACCCGCCAAAGCATATTCAACATCCCGTGGATCGTAATCGCCGGCGCGGCAGGGTTGGTCATCAGCCTTGTTGTGATCTACTTCACTTTTGTTCCTGCATTGAACCCGCCTTCGGATAATTATGGCTGGAAGGGTCTGGCAGTTTCATTTGGCTTCTACATGATATTGCCGATCGTCCTATACTACATCGCGATCTTTATGAACAAGCGGCGCGGCACCGCATTCGATAAACGTTTCAAAGAAATCCCGCCAGATTAACAGTATCCTTTCAAATCTAAATCATCCATTAAGTACACGACTCGAATGGGTGGTCCCGGCTAATTACCGGGACCACCTCCTAAGCACCAACCTTCTCTTTTCAACTTGTTATCAAATTGTCCGGAGGTCGTTATGTCGTTATTTGGAAATAAATCCACCCGCGTCTTTTTCACGACCGACCTGCACGGTTCGACAGTCGTGTTCAAAAAATTCATCAATGCTGGTAAATTCTATGAAGCCCAGGTTTTGATCCTGGGAGGCGATATGATTGGCAAGATGATTGTTCCAATCGTAGACTTGGGTGGCGGGCGTTTCAGCGCTAATTATCTGGGGAAACTATATGATATGACCGAAGGCGAAGAGATGACCAAGCTCGAAATGAATTTCGAAAACAGCGGCTTGTACCCTGTAAGGTTATCCCCTGATGAAGTTCAGGCTTATAAAGATGATCGAAGCCTTGTGGAAAAACGCTTTGCTGAATTGGCAAAAGAGAGATTAAGCCGCTGGTTGGAAATTGCAGAGGAACGTTTACGTGGGACGGGTATTCGATGTTATGTTCAGCCGGGCAATGATGATCCATACGAAGTCGATAGCGTTTTTCATTCCTCCGAAATTATTCAAAACGTTGATGGACGATTGATCCAACTTGATGATAACCATGAAATGATCAGCGTTGGCGCAGCCAATCAGACTCCATGGAACTGTCCACGCGATAAAACGGAGGATGAGCTTGAGCAGATGATCGAAAAAGTAGCCTCTCAATTAAAGAACCCGTCTCAAGCAATCTTCAATCTTCATGTGCCGCCATACGATACAAATCTGGATATTGCTCCTGAATTGGATGATAACCTTACACCAAAATTATCCCTGACAGGCGGATTCAAGATGGTGCCTGTTGGCAGCAAAGCAGTGCGTAAAGCGATAGAGAAATATCAACCGCTAGTCAGTGTCCACGGTCATATCCACGAGAGCCGTTTTGCCCAAAAACTAGGTAAAACGATGTGTATCAATCCTGGTAGTGAATATGGAGAAGGCATCCTGCGCGGAGTGGTGTTGGAATTCTCGCGCAAGGGATTGGACAGCTACACCTTTACACAAAATTAGTAAGGGCGGATAGGATTAATGTTGTACACGGCACCCATTCTGTAAGAAGAGGAAGTGAAGCTTATGTCTCAAGAATTTGATTTCGTCAACGAAGCGATCCAGATTGTTGAAAAGGCCCAGCAAAATGGATTAACTCTGCGCGTACTGGGCGCGACTGCCTTCCGCATTCATTGCCCTGACCATGTGCATGTGCATGTTTCGATGGGTCGTGATATTACCGATATCGACTTTGCGGCTTACTCGAAGGAAGGTGAAAGGATTGAAAAATTCCTGGCGAAAGACCAGTTTCAATCTGAGAGACAGCAGGCATCTCTCACGCCAGGTCTGTTTGCTGGACGTCATATCTACGAGAACCCCCAAACGGGATTACACGTGGATATCTTCGAAGATGAGCTGAATATGTGTCACATTGTCAACTTCCGCAATCGGCTTCATCTGGATTCACCAACCATCACTCTGGCGGACCTTTCTCTGGAAAAGTTTCAGATCGTGACTCTCAACGAAAAAGATATTCGTGACATGCTCATGCTGTTTGCCTCTCATCCTGTGGGAGATATAGAGCACGAAACCATCAACGGAAAGTATATTGCCAGTATCCTGAGCAAGGATTGGGGATTTTATTACACCACTATGATGAATCTTGGAAAGATTCGCAAAGGACTGGATCGTTATAAAGATCTTTTCACGATAAAAGATAATGAGAACATAGTAGAGCGCATTACTCATCTTGAGCAAATGATCGAGAGTGCCCCCAAATCCCTGGTGTGGAAGGCTCGTGCTGCCGTTGGAACACGAGTCCAATGGTACAACGATGTTGAGGAAGTGGAACGCGCTGAGCATTTAAAAAATCTGGACGAGTAATTCCAGTCAATTTGATTCGCTTACCATTAAACTGGGACAACGATAAGCAATTACCGATCGGTGATTGCTTTATTGTCTAAATACAGGATCATCATTTCATGGATTATGTTATTGGATGTGATATTGGTTCACAGAGTTTAAAAGCAGTTTTAATTTCCGTGGTGGGCAAGACTTGTGGCGAAACCTCCGTAAGCTATCCCATCGAATACCCACAGCCAACCTGGGCTGAACAATCTGCAACTTTGTGGATTGATGCTTTGGTTCAGGCAGTGCGTACTTTGCTCGCCCAAACAAATACATCTCCACAGCATGTGCTAGCCATAGGGCTTGATGCCCAAGTGGATGGGGTAGTGGCTGTGGATGAAATCGGCAAGCCGCTGTATCCCGCCATTATTTGGATGGACCGTCGCGCAGTTTTACAATGTGAAGTGGCAGGCAGACAGATCTCACAGGAATCTGTATTCAAGATCACAGGACTCAACCTTGACCCGTCTCATGTTGCTCCCAAGATCAAATGGCTTGCAGATAATCACCCTCGGGTGTTTGGAAATACCGCCCAATTTCTACTCCCTGGTAGTTATGTTGCCTACGAATTGACGGGCGAATTAGGCGTGGATTATTCCAACGCATCATCCACCTTGCTTATGGATGTTCGCACTAGAACCTGGTCACAGGAAATGTGTGATGTGTTCGATATCCCAATGCGGATGCTTTCACCGATCTATCCAGCTACACATGTATTTGGAACCTTGAGACCGGCGATGGCAGAAAAACTTGGGTTGTCAACCAAAACAAAAGTAGTACTTGGCAGTGGCGATGAGCACGCTGCCTGTCTTGGAGCAGGGGTCATTCGCTCTGGTTTGGTTTGTGATATTGCAGGAACAGCCGAACCGGTATGTGCTTCGAGTCAAACACCATTATTCGATGAAAGTGGCTTGGTCGAGACTCATTGCCATGCTCATCCTGACTTGTGGTTGCTGGAGAATCCTGGGTTTGCGTCAGGGGCGAACTATCGCTGGTTCCGTGATCAATTCTCGGTGCAGGAAATGACGCGAGCTGCTCAGGAAGGAGTCGATGCTTATACGTTGCTAAATGTCGCTGCGGAATCCATCCCCGCCGGGAGCGATGGTCTCATTATGCTGCCATGTCTGATGGGAGCGCTGGCTCCAACATGGAATGCTTTGGCGCGCGGGACGTTCATGGGATTCACCCTCGCACATCGCCGCGAGCATTTTTGCCGCGCCATTCTGGAAGCATCTGCATACGCGTTGCGCGATATTACCGATCAAATGCTGCACATGGGATTGCCTCTCGAAGAAATTCGCGCTGTTGGCGGCGGCGCACGAAGTCCTCTATGGAGGCAGATCAAGGCAGATGTCACCGGTCTGCCTATATCGATAACAGACACTGTTGAAACAACCGCGCTCGGTGCCGGCATTCTCGCATTGGCTGGGTCTGGCTTGTTCACTTCTCTGGATGAAGCGGTGGGGCTCACTACGCATGTAGTTGAAACACGGGAACCAGATCCCAAAACCAGTGCACTGTACGATGAATATTATCAACTCTATCGGGCGACATACTTTTCCCTGCTGCCCGTTTTTGAACAGGCTGCGAAGATCAACTCATGAACAATGAACCTCTGTTGCACGTAAAATGTTTTTTACTTGATATGGATGGAACCTTCAATCTTGGTGAAGGAATTATTGACGGATCACTTTATTTCATTGATACCTTGCGAGAGTTGGGGATCGATTTCTTATTCCTGACCAATAATTCTTCAAAGCATCGCGGCATTTATTCGGAGAAGATCACCCGTCTGGGATTGCCCATTCCTGAGGAAAAAGTTTTTACAGCTGGAGAGGCAACCGCGCTTTACCTTGCGCAGAAATATCCTTCTGCTTCTGTTTATGTGGTCGGCACACCGGCTCTCGAAGAAGAGTTCCGACAACACGGTTTTCAGCTCAATGAGAATGATCCACAGTTGGTTGTGCTTGGGTTTGATACCACACTTACCTACCAGAAACTTTGGAAATTATGTGACTTCGTTCGTGCTGGGCTGCCTTATATCGCAACACATCCCGATTTCAACTGCCCAACGGAAACAGGCTACATGCCAGATATTGGAGCTATGATCGCTTTCGTGCGTGCTGCCACAGGCCGCGAACCCGATATTGTTGTTGGCAAACCCAATCGCATGATTGTTGATGCGGTGTCTCAAAAGTATGGGCTACCCATCGAGGAAATGGCTATGGTTGGTGACCGTCTCTACACGGATATTGCTCTCGGTCAGACCTCTGGAATTACAACCTGTTTAGTGTTGAGCGGCGAAAGTACTATCGAAGATCTCTCGGTTTCCCCGTTTCAGCCTACATATACATTCGCAAATTTAGGTGCGATCGCAGATTGGCTAAAGGCGCACATATCCAAATAGATCAGTATGAAAAAGTTTCATGAGGTTGTCATCGGGGCAGGTTCAACAGGCGCAGCGATTGCGCATGATCTCACGCTGCGCGGTATTCAGGTAACTCTTGTGGAGCGCTTCGGTCCTGCTGCAGGAACCACGGGGCATAATCAGGCACAGCTGCATAGCGGAGCTCGTTACGCGGTGACAGATCCCATATCAGCGCGCGAATGTATTGAAGAAAACATGATCCTGAGAAAAATCATGCCCAATTCGCTTGAACTCAACGATGGGCTGTTCATTGCTTTGAACGAAGAGCATCTTGAATATCGAAAATCTTTTCTGGATGCCTGCGGGCAGGTCGGTATTCCAACCAAGGAGGTCTCACCCGCACAGGCTTTGCGGATGGAACCCCGCCTCAACCCTGACCTGTTGGCTGCCATCCAAATACCTGATGGGGTTTTCGACCCGTACCGGTTTACGCTCCGCTTCATTGCAACCGCTTGTAAGAACGGTGCAGACTTTCTCCCCTTTACCACTGTCACCGCACTCGACCCAAAATACGGACAAATTACCATTCATCATGGTGATAGCGATAAAACTGAGATCATCAGTTGCGATGTCATCATAAATGCGGCAGGACCGTGGGCACCGCAGATTGCTGAGATGGCTGACATTGCACTCGCCCTTGAGCCATCCGCAGGTGTGATGGTGACCGTGCAGGAACGTCTATGTAATATGGTAATCAATCTACTTGCTCTTCCAGATGATGGTGACATTATCGTGCCGCAGCGCAACACAAGTATTTTGGGCACAACATCATGGGTGGTTGAAGACCCAGATAATATTCCGATCCCGCCTGACCATATAACCCGCCTGCAACAATTAGCAGATTGGATAATCCCCGGCTCAGGCAGTATTCCAATACGAGGAGTCATGGCAGCAGCAAGACCGCTGATCAAAGGCGCAAACCATGGAGGGCGCTCAGCATCGCGGACGTATCAGTGCTGCGATCATGCTAAAGATGGCGCCCCGGGATTCTTTTCCATCATCGGCGGGAAGACTACCACCGCGCGTCACATGGCTGAAAAAATCAGTGATATGGTATGTGCTTACTTGGGAGTGGATATTCCGTGCACAACACGAGATGAAATGTTGGCTTTACATCATTTGAGGCTGTGATTATGGAGAATTCATTAACACTTAGGATCAAAAGGACATCCCGCTTTCACGATAGGGAATCCAACCGTCATTACTGGCAGGATTTTCATGTGAAAGTATCGGAACAGGATTATGTTTTGGATGCTCTCGAATCTGCATGGAAGCAAGATCCGTCGCTGATGCTCCGCCACTCATGTCACCACGCATCCTGTGGTAGCTGCGGAGTGCTGATTCAGGGATTTGAAAAGCTTGCTTGTGTCACACCCGCTTTCAGCGCAGGGCGACGCGGTGTTCTATATCTCGAACCTTTACACAACTTTCCGATCGTTGCAGATTTGGTCGTGGATATGAGTCTGCTTGCTCAAAAGCTGGAACGGATCAAAGCTCAAGTTGTTACTCAAACCGAGGGGACTCAACGCTTTGAAAGTTGCATCGAGTGCGGCTTATGCATCAGTGCCTGCCCGATATCAGCCACCAACGAGAATTATCTTGGCCCCGCAGTTTTGGCGGCCGCACGAAATAATATAGACTTGCTTGAAGTACGCCAGCAAGTAGAATCTCTTGATGGAATCTGGCGTTGCCACGGTGTGTTTGAATGTACGGAAGTATGCCCTGCAGGGGTTGAGCCTGCCGCTTCGATTATTTACCTACGCAAAGAGTTGTTGACTTCAATGGATAAGAGAAAAGGAAATTAACATGAAGAAACTGACCTATGATCCTGCAGATGGAAAAAATTTCTGGGATGCCATTCGAAAACTTCCCGGGTTCCCTGCGCACGAAACCATGCCTATCAAAGAAATGATCTTTGAATCAGATGCATTATTCAGGACCTCAGATATTCTTAAATCGATCGGCGCGGATCAATCTGCGCCATTGATGGTTGTCATGGATGAAACTTCCATGCAAAGAAATGGAGAAGACTTAAAAGAACTCGCGCTCACACTACTTCGAAATGACGGCTGGAATGTACGTGTAGTATCGATGCGTGCTGACGAGAGCGGACAAGTTCATACGGATATGCCGCATATTCGGGAGGTGCAAGCCAGCTTGAGACATGGTTGCTCTGTGCTGTCAATCGGTTCAGGTGTTATCACCGATATTGCAAAACACGGTTGTTTTCTTTATCAGCAAGCGACAAATGAGATGGTGCCATTCGCGGTATTTCAGACGGCCAATAGTGTCAGCGCATTTACCTCGAATATGTCTCCAACATTTGTAGATGGAGTCAAGCGCACCCTTGATTCGCGCTACCCTGATGCGTTGATCTGTGACCTTGAAACTTTGCGTGACGCGCCAAAGGAAATGACAGCGGGAGGTGTTGGTGACATGCTGGCAGTTTTTGTCAGCTTTCCTGATTGGTATCTGGCATATAAACTTGGAATGGATTCCACTTACTCTGAGTTGGCGAAAAATCTTGTTGGCCCACTGGACGAATTACTGATCGACCATGCTGAAGGAATCCGGAACGGAGACTTGGAAAGCGTGGCAATGCTGGCAAAGATCATTGCATTGGGCGGGCTGGCAATGTCACTCTCTCATGCGACCACGCCGATGTCTGGGTTTGAGCATGTCATGTCGCACGTTCTGGATTTGCAGGCGGAGATTAACCATGCACCTTTAACGATACATGGATCGCAGGTGGCGATTGCAACTCTGGCTGGTACAGAAATGTACCACCGTTTCCTGTCTGACTTTGATCCTGACTCCCTTGATGTCAATGACTGCTACCCGAACATGGACACCATGAAACAGCGCATCGAGAAAAATTTTAGTGTGATCGATCCCTCAGGTAAAGCAGGGGAGGAATGCTGGGTTGATTACAAACAGAAACTTGAAAAATGGCATGCCAGCCGCTCATATTTTGAGTCCACATTAAAAGAATGGAAAACCCTGCGTACTGAGCTTGCAAAAGAAACGCGCTCCCCAGAAGTCATTATGCAAATCCTTGAGGCCGTGGCGGCACCAGTGCGTTGGTCACAGCTTATACCGGCCGTGAACGAGGAACAGGCGCGTTTCGCCTTCTTGAATGCATCCTTGATGCGAAAAAGATTAACTTTGGGTGATTTATTAATCTTCAGCGGATGGGATCGCGAAGCCCTGTGGAAAGACATTTGGAAAAAGTATAAATAAATATTTTACTGGATTCATATGAGAGATACCCCTTCGCCTCGTAATACATTCCGTTGGTTTGATCCTCGTGCAAGACAAATTGGTTCATGGGGATTTACCCTCAATCGGCTGACGGCTTTGGGCTTAACTTTTTATTTAGGCTTGCATTTGGTTGTATTAAATAAGCTCGTTCAGGGACAGATGGCCTATGATGATTTTATAGCGCTTGCGCAATTGCCCCTTATCAAATTCAGCGAGGTCGTTCTGATAACAGCGGTCCTTTTCCACGGACTAAATGGAATACGCTTGTTATTACACGCCGCGGAGATTGGTGTTAAAAAACACAAGTTATATCTCGTGATCGTTTTAGCTTTGTCTCTCTTGGGAAGTGCACTATTTGCAATTCGATTGTTTAATGATGGATGACAAAAACAAAGGTATCGTAGGCAATGTTTGGTGGCTGGCACAAGCAATATCTGGAATATTGCTTGTTGTTCTACTGTCAATCCACCTGACCGTGAATCATTGGGTTGCGTCGCAGGGGCAGCTGACCTATACCGATATCATTCATTACTACGGGGTTCCCGGTGTCGCAATGATGGAGGCGCTGTTTTTAATCGTTGTGACCGTTCATTGTGTGTTGGGCTTGCGGAGCATTTTGCTTGATTTGAATCTTCGTCTTTCTGCTGTAATTATGCTCACCCAATTGTTAGTTGTCATAGGATTTGTTACGATTATTTATGGCATTTATTTAATTATAAAAATTACTTGAAATACTATATACCATTTGCATACGATATTTATATCGAATACCAGATTTGCACTCCGTAGGATATATCCAATTGCGGTTGTTAGCCGAAAAATTGACAGTCTTCATTTCAACTGAAACAATACTCGGTTCCCTCAGTTGGCTGTGTCACTCATTTGTAATTGTCTTTCCAAATAAACTTTTGGGTTGTCTTTATCTCATATTCTGGCTACAAATGTTGTTGATTCTTTAACCTATAATAAGTTGTAATACCAGTGTTCAGGTATATCGCGGGTGTGGATTATTTTTGATGGTTCAATAAAGGCTTTGCGAGTCGAATCGTGT
Source organism: Anaerolineales bacterium (assembly GCA_046328875.1). GTDB lineage: Bacteria > Chloroflexota > Anaerolineae > Anaerolineales > Villigracilaceae > Villigracilis. The sequence continues at coordinate 1,356,587 of JAXLVS010000001.1, forward strand.
TCAATGATTGGATATGCCATGTGAGTATACCTTTGTCAGCCCAACTGTTTGCGCCATCGTCCTTCTAGGGGATACATGCGCTGGGGCTGTGGAAAGCGAAAAGCCGTCCAGCCAGAAGAATAAAAAGGCGTAAGAAACTGCCTGGCACGCCCTACGGGCAGTCCCAGCGTCAGGTACATTATCCTGGCTATTGTCTAGGACGCTTTGCTGGGCAGTTTGAATATTTTTGCTTATTTACTCGTTCCAAAGTTCTTGTATTGCTATTCGTGCGTCCTTTTTGAAATTTGCTTCTTCATCTGGAGAAACATCGATGAAAAAAGATAAATAATCCTGAATAACCTTAATTTGATTGTGGTTAAATTTTTTGCGTTTTTCCTGATAGTTGGCGATGATTGGTTTATTAAATACTGGTATAAGAACTGTTATCCAATAGGATATTGGAGCGCAAGTTGTTTCAGAGATAGTCTTCCATTCCCATATATTCTCTGCATGTATTTCGTAAGATTCAAGTGTATATAAAAGCACAGCAGGAAGAAAATATATATACCCCTCTGGCTCATTTGGCATAAATTCAGAATCCAAAGTTCCCTTTTTCAATTCCTCCTGAAAATCCTTCCATGTATGCTTTTGGAACCATTCTGTCATTGCGTCATGTTCGATACAACAGGGATATGGGTTTATTTGGTCTGGTTTTGGATGAGAGAGGAATCCAAATTCACTTACTATTCTTGTTTTTAGATCGAAAATATTTGTTGCCATAGAAGAAATTTCCAGGGACCTGCCCAACGAATTGAGCCATCATTCTATTAGGGATACCTGCGCTGGGGCAGTGGAGGGCGAAGCCTCCAGCCAGAAAAATGCTAAGGATGGCGTTCATAATTTACAACTGTACAATGAGACTTCCCCATCTGGATATTGGACTTTCTTGATGAACTCCCAGCCTAAGCGTTCTAATATGCCTGCTGCTTTAACAGTTGTTGCAGAAACCGTCGAATATCCTTGTTCACGAGCTAATTTCATGCCTGCTCGAACCAATTCTGTACCAATGCCATAACCTCGATAAGACTCCACGACGTATAAACCTCCTAATTCAGGTTGAGGCTCTAACAATTTTTCAGTTTCGCTCTCCCGTAGGACAATTGTGCCAACAAGTTCATTGGCATCAAAAGCAACAAGCCGAGAGGGAAGACTGTTGCGAGAAATATCTTCAAGAAAATCTTTCATCATCGCTTCGTCTGACCAGTTTACAAAATAATCCGACCATTGGTCACGGAACCATTTTGTCAATGTAGGTATGGTATCGAGATGATCTGCAAGGAATTCAATTGTAATCATATTCTTCTTTAATTATTCTTCGTAAGGTTATGGGACCAGCTGACCAACAGTTCGCGCTATCGTCCCAATTGGGGATACCAGTGCTGGGGCTTGGATAGCAAAGCTGTCCAGCCAGAAAAATAATAATACATGAAAAAGTCTAAGGATATGTTCACACCGCATAACGACAGCACCCAAACTGAAAATGATGTATTCAGTCTACTTCTCCTGCAATTTGATAGTGAGCTACGCTGGACTTACCATTGTCTCCAGAAAAGTATGAGCACACGATTCGCAACTGCTATCGATGCAAAAATAATTGCTAAAAGGCTATGCCGTGTATAAAACAATACAGTTGCTGCCAGCAAGAATAGAAAAAGCGAAAGAAGATTGCCACTTATGCTGCTCAATCGATAAGTTGCCCTTGGGGCAAGGAACATTCCCCAAACTATTACTGTTAGCAAAGGCAGACCAATACCGAGTATACACTTTGCCAATATACTTTTATCTCCATGAAACCCCCAATAACCTAATGCTGTGAGCATTGCGAGTTCGAGAAAAAATGCGAGTCCAGAATTAATGGCCTTTAGTGTCTCAATCATTCAATTATCCTTTCTTTATTATTAAGTTCTCCAAAAAAGCTGCCTTACGGTTTGCATCTGCCTTTTTCATGGATACTTGCGCTGGAGCGAGGACGGCGAAGCTATCTAACTGGAAATGCACATGGGCGTAGAAAACTTCTTGAGATTGCCTCACGCTCTAGGGGCAATCCCCAGTGTCAAACGCACTCTTTGTTGGAAGGTTTTGGCTGAGCAAAGCTTTGCTAATGATTCAAAAGTATTTATACTAAATAATCTGTCAGGGACTTTAAATCCTTTCCTTCACTTAATGTTTTGTAATCATAAAAGTTTCCACCAATAATAACTTTCCAGTTATGAAGAGTAATTTGCGGCGAAGTAAAAATATTAAGCAGGAGGGATGTTTCAACACGATTATAGATTCCTCCCCGCCCTCCATATCCACATACGATTTCGATGATATCTTTGTGAATATGAAACATATTAAATATCCAAAGATTTCTCTGACTGCGGAAATCATCAAAATTGGATGAGTCTATAAAGATATGATTCTGGCATGTTTGATGGTGATGATGACAGAATTTCTCTTCGGCGCAGTAGACGTAATCTTGTAATATTGACTGTTTAGCAAAGTGCTCGAGAGCCTCTGTGCTTTCAGGGGTTACATGCGCACTAAAGACCCAGTCTGGACCATGATCCATTGCCTCCCAACACCATAGTTTGCACTCACTCATTTGTGTTCTCTCCTATATTTTCAAATCTTATTACTACTTCTCCTTCCAACAGCTTGCGGTGCATGCGCTGGGGCGGGAAGAGCGTAACCGGCCAATTGGAAAAATAAAAAGGCTTATAAAACCGCTTGATGTTAACCGTGCTGTAGAGTCCCCAGTCTCAAATATATTATCCTGGCGATTGTCCAAGATGCCTTGCTGGACAGTGCTGGCACCTAAATTACTCCAAATGATTTAAGCGTGTAATACAAGGCAACTACCGCGATTAGCAGAATGAAAATTCCACAGTTCCTTATGGACCAGTGCACGCTGTGTTAGCTGGCTTCTGATGTTGCTTGCCATAGGTTGCCTGAGATTTCCAAAGTTCTGAAGCAACACTGAAAATCCTTTCCTGTTGGGCTACAAGCATATACCCCGATTTCATAATACTCGGCTACTTTGTGTAAATGTGCAATCCGCATTTGAACCCATGTTTGCCCATCATATGAACTTTCTAGCAAAAAATCATTGTCCCGTTTACTGATGCGATACCACATGGACCTGTGATTTGACATGATATCCTGTGTTGCCCAATCCGAATACCCGAGATTGGTTACTACCGAACCCAGCCGGCTTACGTGTTCACTTTCAAATTCAGTAGAGACTTTTATCCAATTTTGACGATCAATCCTCACTAGTAAGCCACACTGATCGTACTTATCGCGAGGTTGAAATTCCACATGTGTCAGCAAAGAGAAATCGCCTGTTTGTTGCGTCAACAAGGCATGTCCATCATCTCTTTGAAAACCGTAATGTGTATTTTGCCAAAAATCCGTTTTTTCATTGGTGAAAATTTCCAACCCATTACCCAAGCGATATTGGCTTGGTTTATTGAACCAGTGAAAACCCTGCGGTAATGAGAGTTGTAAAAAATGTTCACTACGTTTCATACTATCACTCCAAATTGGATAAGTTTTGCTATGACCAGCCAGCTAGCAGATTATGCCATAGCCCCTTTAGGGGATGCCTGCGCTGGGACGGGGCTGGCGAGGCCGCCCAGCCAGAAAAATGATAAGGTGTAGAAAACTGCCTGAGATGACCGCACGCCCTACGGGCAGTCCCTAGCTTCAGGTGCATTATCCTGGCGATTGTCCAGGACGCTTTGTTGGGAGTTTTACTTTTGCCTTCGGAGCATTTCTATACCGAAAAGAAATACCCAAACCATAAATGGGATTAAAGCGATTCTTTGGAATAATCCGAAATAATTGATGTAGGCATTCTGCTCAACAGGGATTTTTGATGCATAAGTAAATACAACTACTCCAATTGCTTCAATTATCCCTAAGATTTGCGTCCACCAACGAAACGATTGCCAATTAGCGTCAGAAACGAAACGCCTGAGAAAGATAAAAATAATTATTGGCATTATTGTAAATACTATCCCACCAGACAAGCCATGAATCAATCCATGCACCGACATTTGGCCTGCTGGTGTTTCTGTTGGATCCATAACAAATGGACCTGATATAAAGAATAATGCCGAAATAACATAAAGAGTGATTATTCCCCCGCGAGAGGCTTTTCCAGTTTGGAACTCTTTCGATAGACCAAGTGTAAAGATAAACAATAGAAACCCAAGTATAAGAAAATTTGAAATTTGTATCCATCCGCGATTACTCAATGAAAGCGCGCTAATATACATTTTCAACGGGTCGTAACCGCTTCTTAAGATGCCTTCAACTGTGAAGACACCTACAAATATTACTGGCGCAAGAATTCCTGCCCATGCAGAAAGTTTACGAAATTGATTTTGGGACATATGTAATTAATCCTTGAATTGGTTCTTGCACGGAACCGCCCAACGGTTTGCGCCATCGTCCTCGTAGGGGATGCCTGCGCTGGGACGGGGATGGCGAGGCCGCCCAGCCAGAAAAATGATAAGGCGTGTGAAACTGCTTGAGATTGCCGCACGCCCTACGGGCAGTCCCCAGCGTCAGGTGCATTATCCTAGCGATTGTCCAGGATGCTTTGTTGGGTGGCACACTATTGTGCCAGACTTGCTGGTTGTAAAAGATTCTACCGCCATTCGCTCAAACATTTTTTAATCGTGATAATCTCCGACATAAAATTCAACTTGAATATTATCGAGGTCACGAAAGCAAACATAATCACTTTGTCCATCTTGGTCAAACTCGATTCCCGCAGTTGTAATACCTAACTCTTTTAAATTAGTTATCAAGTCATTAAGTTGCTGATGCGATTCAACAGCAAACCCAACATGGTCTAGTCCTAATCTATTCTCGTCAAAGCGGTCATTGGGTAATGCTTGTTTTGGCGGACGTTGAAAGCATAACAAAAAATTTCCGCAAGAAATCCAGCGGACTTGTGGATTTTCACGAGAGGCTTTTACGCTGAGAATCTTTTCGTAAAATTCAGCGGATTTGTTAGGATCAGAGACTGTCAAAACAATATGATGAACACCACGAATTTGCAAAGCCATCAAAATACTCTCTTTTTGACAAAACCAGATTTGAAAATTGAAAGCGGCTCAAGCCATAAACAACAACGATATAAAAAAGAAGCACTATATTTTGCAGGAAGCCAGCCAACGGCTGGCGCCGTCGTCCTCGTAGAGGATACCTGCGCTGGGGTAGGGACGGCGAAGCCGTCCAGCATGAAAAATGCTAAGGCGTAGGAAAATGCTTGGAATATGCGCACGCCCTGCGGGCAGTCCCCAGCGCCCGATGCACACTTTGTTGGGCGGTTTTTTTGTCAACGATCTTTTATATAAAAATTGACCCATCTTATAAATTGTTGCCAATCAGACTCGTTTTTGAAAAAACTACGAGGAAATGCCATTGATGGTGAGTAATCTGCAAATAAAACAATTAAATCATCAGTTTGCTTTGCTCTGTATATTTTATTCCAAGATATGGTTTCAATATTACCTGTCGAGATATATGTGATTCCTTCAGATGATATTGTTCCTTTGCGAAAAGAAGTCTCTTTTGATTTCTTGCCCGATTGTACTACCGCAAGATAAGGAGCAATGTAAGGCTGAATAATGAGGTAGTAAATAATATATGCAATTATTGCCGCATATAAGGAGTCTCTGGAGAAATACTCCTTGCTTTGGTAAATATTTATAATAAGCAAGCAAGAATCAACGCTAAGAAAATTACTAAGATTATTCGACGAATTAAAAACTTTTGAGATGGCAGTTCCGTAAATGCAGCTTTCTTGTGAATAGATTTTTTATCGTAAGAACCCTCAAACTCTATTCCCATAAGTGAATCAATCCTTTTGTTGACGTTTTGCAAGGAACCGCCCAACGGTTTGCGCCATCGTCCTCGTAGAGGATACCTGCGCTGGAGTGGGGGACGGCGAAGCCGTCCAACCAGAAAAATGATAAGGCGTAGGAAACTGTCCGGGATGTGCGCACGCCCTGGGGCAGTCCCCAGCGTTATGTGCATTATCCTGGCGATTGTCCAGGAAGCTGTGTTGGGCGGTATTCTACGCAATCATACATCGTTGTCTGTGAGCTTAATCGCGAGTTCAACTTTCCATTCCTTCTTGCGTGGCTCAACTCGATAGTCTGTTAAGTACGCCTCATACCTACAAGCAAACGCATCTCCTTCCTTATCGTTCCAGCGGTCAATTCTGATATTGTTCTCATTAATCCACCCGATTAACGCTTTGTTTCCACGCATTGCGTAGCGTGTGTATGTCAAACTTGCATACCGTCCTTTAGGGAGAATATTGGGTTTCACTCGATTATCGCCCTCTTGGGTTTCCTGCACTATAAACCCAACTTCAATATCCATCATACCCTCCATATCAATGACATGATAGCGGAGAAAGAATGGTCCTTCGTCAGCGATGCTATGGGACTTGGCCCAGTGACGCAATTCTTTCAGTAGCTTGTCAACCGTCGCGAACATGCCGTTGAATGGTGTTTTCTCTCGAATTCCAACATATCGTCGCTCGTTACGAAAGCTAATTTTAGGTTCTGTAATCATTATTCGCCTGATATAAGTCTGTCGCGTTCAAGTTCAGATGTGCAAACTCGCCAAAGTGTACTCTGCTAAAGAACCGCCCAACCAACGGATTGCGCCATCGTCCTCGTAGTGGATACCTGTGCTGGGGAGGGGACGGCGAAGCCGTCCAGCCAGAAAAATGATAAAGCAAAGGAAACTGCTTGGGATGTGCGCACGCCCTGCGGGCAGTCCCCAGCATCAGGTACATTATCTTGGCGATTGTCTAGGACGCTTTGTTGGGCAGCACCTGAACTAGTAAATAATAATTAGGATACAAATCAAGACCCATCCTTCATTACTTTTATACTTGCTTTGACTAATTTTTTCACTACTGTTATTGGTATTTTCTTGTTTTTTGGAAACGTAACAATACTTTTTGTTAATGCACAACCAACAAGTTCTTTTTTATGCATTTCTATTACTGGAGGGCGAACATGTAGTCGAACGTTCGGTTTTTTATAGCTGAACCATGCAAACATTCCATCATAATCATAACCATCATATGAATAACCAGGAATATCAAAATAATCAGTGCGTTCAATGGACTCAGGTGCGGTGGCCTGTATCGCAGATCTAATTTTTCTCAATTCATTTTGTGCTTCTTTTGGGCATTTTGCGATATATGCCTCAACATTATTTGTTAAATATTTTTTCATTTTCTTTTGTTTCCGTTTATTGTCGACGAATGAATTAATGGTTTCGGTAGACGATTCGGATATAGGTCAGACTGCTTCTTACGCATTTTTTCTGCGCCCAACACCCTTTATATTACATAACAGCATTATACAGTTACCGTCAGAAAGGGACAAGAAATATTGTCTATAAAGATGCCAAACATAAAAATTCACCATACATATCATTCTCCAGATTTTTGCAGTATCTCTCTGCTATCGAGCTACTTAATAATTGTACAAATGGACGTCTCAGGCGCCTTCAAATTTTCAGATTTGCCCCATATTTGCTACAGTGGAAGGCAAGATTTCACCGCCAACTGAAACCAAAAGGGGACTTTTGCTAGACCTGATTTTAGATCCAATTACAAAACTACTTGACTTAAGGTTCCTAATTTGCTAGAATAATTTGGAAACGCTTCCACGATTTCCGAAATAATACAACAAAAAATGCTATTTTTCTGTTCTTAGAGAGTCAGGAAACCCTTTTGATGGCCAAAAAAGATGTAAACGTTTCCAAGCAAATTACCCCTTCCAAGGTTACCATCGTGGAAGTAGCTGAAAAGGCTGGCGTTTCGCTTGGCACGGTTTCGCGTGTGATTAATAATGATATTCACGTAGCGCCAGAGACACGTGAAAGGGTTTTAGCGGTAACGCGAGAATTGGGGTATGTTGCAAATCGGCAGGCACGTAGTTTGGCAGGCGGGAAAACCAACACCATTGGAGTTATCGTTCGTGATTTAGGAACTGGCTATATTGGTGAAATTATCCGTGGAATTGATTCTGAACTTAATTTAAGCGGCGTTGACCTGGTTTTATACACCACCCACCGTATCGTAAGCAAAGAAGCCAGTTATGTAGCCAACCTTGCACAAGGCATGGTAGATGGCTTGCTGTTGGTATTGCCGCGCAGTCCCGTTGATTACATTGGAACACTCATGGAACATAATTTTCCATTTGTATTAGTGGATCATCAAGGCACGGGGACAGATTGTCCTGCTGTTGGCGCCACAAATTGGCAGGGAGCCTACAACGCGACAGAATACTTGATCAAGCTTGGGCATCAACGAATTGGATTTATTACTGGTTCAATGGATTTGGGGTGTGCAGAAGACCGCTTACAGGGATATCGCTCCGCGCTGCGCACGCATCACATCGCTCTGGATGCTGAACTTGTTTACGAAGGAGATTTTCTCCAAACTGATGGATATACCGGTGCATCTGCTTTGTTGGATTTACCAAACCCTCCAACAGCAATTTTCGCTTCAAATGATGTAATGGCAATGGGGGTTATGGATGCGGTTCGAAATCGTGGGTTACGTGTGCCGAATGACATCTCTGTAATTGGTTTTGACAACATTCCACAATCTGCAATGGTATTTCCTCCGCTGACAACGGTACAACAACCGCTTGAACAGATGGGCCGTGTTGCAACTCAAATGTTACTTGGAATTTTGAAAAAACCTGAAAAAGAAAATGGGCGAATTGAACTCCCTACTGAATTAATCGTCCGAAACTCTACCTCTGCCCCAAAAGACAGGGCTGGCTAAACCGCCAAGTCGCACCAGCCCTGCTTATGCATGCGGGATCCCCTCTACTAGGAAAGGAGAGCCAACATATCTAAATTATACGCCAATAATCCCCCAGTTAGTGACAATAGAATAGTAACCCAATTTATTTGATTCTCAAAAGGAGAAGAATATGTTACGTAAATTTTATACCTTAATGAGTCTCGTACTCATTGTTTCTTTTGCGCTGGCTGCATGTGGTTCACCTGCAACCCAGGCACCTGCTGCAACTGAGGCATCTGTTGCGACCGAGGCGCCTGCCTCCGCAACCGAAGCTCCTTCAGTTGAGCCTGTCACTATCACATGGTGGCACATCTCAACCGCCGAAGAACATAAGGCGGTCTGGCAGAAGTTGGCTGATGAATATATGGCCGCTCATCCGAATGTCACCATCGAGATCACGGTGCTGGAGAATGAAGCGTTCAAGACAAAACTTACCACTGTGATGCAGTCCGGTGAACCACCTGATATCTTCCAGAGTTGGGGCGGCGGTGTAATGAATGAATATGCTGAAGCTGGCCTGCTCAAAGACATCAGTGCCGATTTAGATGCAGATGGCGGCGCTTGGCGTGATACATTTGCACCCGGTGCATTAGGTGTGTATTCTTACAAGGGCAAGAACTACGGAGTGCCTTGGGACATGGGTATGATCGGCTTCTGGTACAACAAGGATCTGTTTGCCCAAGCTGGTATTGATGCCCCTCCCACAACCTGGACTGAACTTCTTGACGATGTGAAGGCACTCAAAGCTGCTGGTATTACTCCTATCGCTTTGGGTGAGGGAGATAAATGGCCTGGTATGCACATGTGGGCATATCTCGTCACTCGCCTTGGTGGCAAAGCCAACTTTGAAGGCGCGTTGCTCCGCACAGGCTCCTTCACTGATGCCCCGTTCATTCAGGCTGGTGAAAAACTCCAGGAACTTATTGCACTTGAGCCTTTCCAGGATGGTTTCCTTGGTGCAACATACGGTGATGAAGCCACTGCCATGGGCAACGGTAAAGCTGCCATGGAATTGATGGGACAGTGGGCTCCGGCTGTAGAAAAAGATAACAGCGAAGATAAACAGGGCATTGGTGACAAACTTGGTTGGTTCCCCTTCCCAATGGTGGAGGGCGGTGCTGGTGACCCCGGCGATGCTGTAGGTGGCGGAAATGGTTTTGCGATTGGCAAGAATGCTTCTCCGGAAGCTATTGACTTCGTCAAATTCCTGACTACCAAGGAAGCACAACAAGCATTGGTCAAGATCAACGTCGCCATCCCAGTGGTCAAAGGTGGCGAAGTTGGTATGACTGACCCACTAATGATTACGCTCCAACAAAGCCTGGCAAATGCGAAGTACTTCCAACTGTACTACGATCAGGCGCTGCCACCAGCGATGGGATCCGTGATCAACGACAGTGTTCAGGGCATCTTCGCAGGCACACTGACTCCAGAGCAAGCTGCACAGGCAATCGAAGATTCTGCTGCGCAGGAACTAAAGTAATTTGTATTGAATAGTGTTGTGCGGGGATCGAGATTTTCGCGATCCCCGCACACTTTCTTCGCCTTCCGAGCTAGGAGCTTCCTTTATGCAGTCACTTCCAGCCATTCCAAATATCTTTAAATTGAAACGGGGGACAGGTGCTCCGCGCAGGTTTCAAGATAACCTGGTCATATTTCTGTTCTTGTTGCCGGCAGTCGTTCTTTTCCTTCTCTTTGTTGTTTATCCCATATTTCAATCCATTTATTACAGCTTTTTCAATTGGAAGGGATTTGGTCCAGCTGAGGATTTTGTCGGTTTGGAGAACTTTAAGAATATCCTAAAAGACAAGGTGTTCTTGATTGCACTTCGGAATGGATTTTTGATCATTGCCCTATCTATTTTTGTTCAATTGCCATTATCTATGGCCTTGGCTGTCTTAGTGGGGCGCGATCTGCCAGGTCGTGTCATTTTCCGTACCATCTTTTTTTTGCCCTATGTTCTTTCCGAGGTAATAGCTGCACTTATGTGGCTGTTTATTTTAAATCCTGACCCAGATCGTGGCTTTATCAACGCGATCATAGAATTTTTTGGCGGAGCGTCACAAGCTTGGCTTGGGAAAACAGATCTGGTTATGCTGGCAATTTTTGCCGCGCTGACGTGGAAATATTTTGGCTACCACATGCTATTGTTCCTAACCGGCTTGCAAAATATTCCAGTTGATATTGAAGAGGCTGGGCGTATTGATGGAGCCAACTCTTTCCAAAATTTCTTTTATATCACCCTACCCTTGCTCAGCAGTACCATTCGCACATCTGTCTATCTTTCTGTTCTCGGCTCTATTCAACAATTTATTCTAGTTTGGATCATGACCAAGGGTGGACCCGTCAATGCCAGCGAAACCATGGCAACGTACATGTACCGCTTTGGATTTGTGCGGTTTCAGCTCGGGTATGGATCTGCGGTGGCGATCTATATGTTCTTGATCTGCCTGATTTTTTCCTTGATCTATCAGCGTCTCACACGCCAACCTGATTATCTTACTGGTCTCTAAAAGGATGAAGTTATGAAAAAAACAAAATTTGCAACAAGAGTTCTTCAGTATTTCATTCTTTCGGTTATTGTTGTGATCGTTTTCATCCCCATTGTGATGCTTGTTTTTGGCGCCCTTAAAACGCGTGGTGAACTTTTATCACATCCTTACGCACTGCCTATTCCTCCGCGTTGGGAGAATATCACCTTAATCCTGGGAAAGCCCTCGTACTCTTTCTGGCCCATGTTGCGCAATAGTCTGCTAGTGATGTTTTCCACAACATTTGGTGTAGTTATCATGTGCAGCCTTGCGGCCTTTGTTTTTGCGCGTATGGAGTTTCGAGGAAAGGGATGGGCCTTCAACCTGTTCACTTTGGGGCTGATGTTCCCTATTAATGTTGCGATCCTGCCCGTGTACTTTGTTCTGCGTCAGATGGGTTTGATTGATAATTTATGGGGGGTAATTATTGTGCAAACTGCATTCCAGTTATCTGGCAATATCATGATCCTGCGCGGATTCTTTACAGCGGTCCCCTCTGAATTACAGGATGCGGCATATATTGACGGCTGCACCGCCTTCGGCTTTTTCTGGCGAGTTCTGCTTCCTTTGGCACGCCCGGCATTGGCGGCAGTTGCCGCATTGACCATGATTATGAGTTGGAATGACCTGCTGATTCCGCTTGTCATACTAAACAGCGATAAGCTTTGGACTTTGCCTCTTGGTACGATGCAGTTTCAGGGTCAATATGGACAAGACCTATCGTTAGTATCTGCCTTTGTAGCAATATCAGCTTTACCCACTATTCTTTTCTACTTATTAGCTGAGCGCCAGATCGTTTCTGGTCTTACAGCAGGCGCAGTCAAGGGATAGTTGTTGGGATGCAAAAAGAATTTCTCAATCCAATTCTTTCAGGATGTTACCCTGACCCTTCTATTTGTCGGGTCGGTGATGATTACTATCTTGTTACATCCAGTTTTGAATATTTTCCTGGTCTCCCGATCTTTCATAGCCGAGACCTGATTCACTGGCGACAAATTGGGCATGTCCTTGACCGTCCCTCCCAACTTGACCTTGATGAGATCCGTCCATCGGCTGGGTTATATGCGCCGACGATTCGTTATTACAAAGGAACATTTTATGTGATCAATACTCTTGTGGGTGGAAAAACAAGGTCAGGAAACTTCATCGTAACAGCGACCCAGCCTCAAGGTCCGTGGAGCGAACCGTACTGGCTTGATTCGGATGGGATCGATCCATCCCTCTTCTTCGATGATGACGGAAGATGTTGGTATGTCGGCACTCATCTGAATGAAAAGGGATATTACACTGGGCATACGGAAATCTTTCTTCAAGAATTGGATATTGAAAAGATGAAGCTGGTCGGTGAAGCGCACACCTTGTGGGATGGCGCAGTCAAAGGCGTTGTGTGGGCGGAGGCGCCGCACATTTATAAGGTCAATGGGTGGTACTACCTGCTTATTGCCGAAGGTGGAACCGCGCATCATCATGCCGTGACGATTGTCCGCAGTGTAAATGTTGCGGGACCATACGAAACGTATCGCGGCAATCCCATTCTCACGCATCGTCATTTGGGAATCGATTATCCGATCGTTGGCACAGGCCATGCCGATCTGGTTGAAACGCAGAACGGGGAGTGGTGGGCAGTTTTGCTGGCAATGCGCCCGTATGGAGGTTATTTCTATAACCTTGGGCGTGAGACGTTTCTGATACCTGTGCGTTGGGAAGATGACTTTCCCATTTTCAGCCCAGGTACGGGACGTGTTGAGTTTAAATATCCTGCACCGAATTTACCCGAACATGTTTGGGAGTCGCCCTTAGTACATGATGACTTCAATGATGCGACACTGGCGTATCATTGGAATTTTCTACGTACACCACGTGAAGATTTTTATTCTCTCACGGAGCGCAAAGGTTTTCTACGTTTGCGATTACGTCCGCAGCAATTAACCGAACAAACCAATCCCAGTTTTGTGGGGCGTAGGCAGCAGCACATAGATTTCATGGCACAAACGGAATTTGATTTCACGGCACAAATCAATGAATGTGCTGGACTTGTGCTGATTCAAAGCAACGATTTCCATTTTCGTTTTGTCGTTACGCGTGAAAACGAAAATATCATTCGTCTCATCAAACGCTCGCATGGACAGGATGAAACCCTCGCAACCCAACCTCTGCCCGCTGGGCGTTGCACTCTCAAGGTGACTGCACGCGGGCAGGACTATAACTTTTATTTTTTAACAAACGACCAATGGAAAACCCTTGCTGAGAACGTTGATGGACGCATCCTTAGCACACCTGTTGCAGGCGGTTTTGTCGGCGCTTATATTGCTATGTACGCCAGCAGTAATGGTCAACCCAGCACAAATCACGCCGACTTCGATTGGTTTGAATATTCAGAAATCAAGTAGATCTGCTAGTAGAACTGGCTGATTTCAATTTTTTAGGATTGAAACCTTGTACACGCTTCAACGTTATCTTCATCTCATTTTTCTTCTTTCCTTTATCCTTTCTGCCTGCGGATCGCGTTCTACACCTTTGCCTGATTCAATGACCCCAACAGAATCACAGTCCACACCTGTTCCTGCTAAATCTGCCTTCGAGACGGGAATCTACCCCAACCTGTTCAAAGATTATCTCGGTAAAAATGATACGGAGATTCAGGCCAAGATCGACGACACATGGAATCAGCTCTTCTATGGTGATGATATATCCGAACGTGTTTATTATCCCGTTGGTTCAGATATGGCTTATATCCTTGACACGGGCAATGACGATGTGCGCAGCGAAGGCATGTCCTATGGAATGATGATCGCCGTTCAGTTGAACAAAAAGGAAGAATTTGACCGCATCTGGAAATGGGCAAAAACTTACATGTACCAGACCGATGGCGGCTACAAAGGCTATTTCGCGTGGCACTGCAAGCCTGATGGCACACAACTTTCTGCCAACCCCGCTTCGGATGGAGAGGAATGGTTCATCATGGCGTTGATGTTCGCCGATGGACGCTGGGGAAGCGGTGAAGGAATTTATAACTATCGTGCCGAGGCGCAGTCTATTCTTGATGTTGCGTTACATACCGATAAACTCGGCGGTGATCTGGCGACGAACCTTTTTGACCCTAAAACCATGCAGGTGGTCTTCGTGCCACAGCTTGGAAAGAACTCATCCTTTACCGATCCATCCTATCATCTGCCGCATTTCTATCAACTCTGGGCTTTGTGGGCAGATAAAGACAATCAATTCTGGACCGATGCCGCACAAGCCAGTCGTGAATATTTAAAGACAACTGTCCACCCGCAGACAGGACTTGCTCCGAACTACTCTTACTTTGACGGTAAGCCATTCGACGATGAATACAATGGCAACTTCCGTTACGATGCTTTTCGGGTGGGAGCAAATGTTGGGGTGGATTACGTCTGGTTCAGACCCAGCCAATGGCATGTGGAGCAGTCCAATCGGTTGTTGAAATTCTTTGCATCACAAGGCATGGATGATTACAAAGCTGAATACTATTTGACGGGTGAACCGCAAGTTGCTCATCGCTCCACGGGTTTGATGGCTACGAATGCTGTCGCTGCCCTTGCTGCTGACCGTGAAATTGGCGAGCCATTCGTGCAAGCGTTATGGGATCAAGCCATACCGACAGGTCAATATCGTTATTACGATGGACTTCTAGTGATGTTGGGCTTGTTGCAAGTTAGCGGAAACTTCCGCATTTATGAACCAGGTTCTGCACCCGAGGGGCAAGTCTTCCCAACCTCCATGCCTGAGGTTACCGGCAAGTTTGCTCCACCCATTGGAAATGCACTATTCCTCGTTGGACAGGACAAGAAGAGTATTGATGCCTATTTCGACGCAACCGTCACCGCCCCAGGCGGACTCGCAATAGATACATCTTTAAAATTGGATCGCATTAAGGAAATTGATTATCTGGCAGAAAACTATCCTAACAGTGTATTGTCAATTGGCGTGGATTTGAAAGGCGTCATCGCAGAGGTTGCAAATGGGAAGGCAGATGCAAAAATTGACGCTTTGCTGGATGCATTGATCGTATACAACCGCCCCGTGTATCTGCGTTTGGGATATGGGTTTAATGACCCTGCGAACAATTACGCACCTGATGTATATGTGTCGGCGTGGAAAAAAATCCATGAGCGGATTCGGGTGAAGGGTAATGCGAACGTGGCTCTTGTTTGGCAATCGGCTTCTTGCAGCGAATCCCCGATTACGGATTGGTATCCAGGCGATGAGTTTGTAGATTGGGTTGGAGCGAGTTACGGTGAGTGTGTAGGGGATGTTGTCCAATTTGCGCGCGAGCATTACAAGCCAGTGATGGTCAGTGCCGCTTCACAGGGCGCAAGTTGGGACGAGTGGTTTGCGCCATTCTTTAAATTTGTCGTTGATAACAACGACGTAATCCGCGCAGCTATATATATTAATGCGGACGGAAGCCGTATTCAATTGAAGGATGACATCCTCAAAAAATGGAAGTCCGCAACCAAACAATCCTTTTGGTTGCGCGGCGGGCCTGATTTGTTTGACGATTTGGGTTTTGCAAAATGAATAAGATGATCTCACCACGGAAGTTAAAAAGTTTTCTTGGTGGGTTCCGTGTGTTTTGTAGCTAAATCTTTTTGGTTTATCTGAACTTATATTAAAGGAGCGCTTCATGAGTGCTGGTAGCACATCTGAAAAAAAATTGTATCTTGACACGTCGCTTTCATTTGCCGAACGAGCAAAGGATCTGATTAGACGTCTCACGTTGGAGGAAAAAGTTGGATTGATGAACCATCCGTCGCTTGGCGTGCCGCGTTTAAATATTCCTGCTTATAACTATTGGAATGAGGCGCTTCATGGAATCGCCCGCAGCGGGCGCGCTACCGTCTTTCCGCAGGCAATTGGCATGGCGGCAACCTGGGATAAGGAATTGATCTTCAAGGTGGCAACCGCCATCAGTGACGAAGGACGTGCAAAATATCACGCGGCGTTGCGGCGTAATGGATACACCGCCCAATATCAGGGATTAACGTATTGGTCTCCCAATGTAAATATCTTCCGTGACCCTCGTTGGGGGCGTGGCCAGGAAACATGGGGAGAGGATCCATTCTTGACCGGGGAAATGGCGGCTGAATATGTGAAAGGATTACAAGGGAGCCATCCCAAGTACCTCAAAGCTGCGGCATGTGCCAAACATTATGCGGTACATTCTGGCCCGGAGAAAGACCGTCACAAGTTCAATGCCATCGTGACCAAACGTGAGTTGTATGATACCTACCTGCCTGCCTTTAAGAAATTGGTAACGGAGGCGCAAGTCGAATCCGTCATGGGTGCGTACAATCGCACATTGGGCGAAGTCTGCTGTGCCAGCGAACTTCTGCTTGATGATATTTTGCGGGGTGAATGGGGCTTTGGCGGGCACGTTGTATCAGATTGCATGGCTCTGTCAGATTTTCATCTCCATCACAAGGTTACGGAAGATGCGGCAGATTCTGCTGCGTTGGCATTGAAGTTTGGCTGTGACCTTGGCTGCGATCACGTCTTCAATGAGATACCCACGGCCATTGAACGTGGCGATACCACCGAAGAACTGGTTGACCGCGCTCTAGAGCGCACACTTGGCACACGCTTCAAACTTGGCATGTTCGATCCCGAAGAAGAAGTCCCGTTTGCATCCATTTCAATAGACGTAGTCGCCTGCGATGAACATCGTCAGCTCGCGTATCGCACAGCAACCGAATCTGTTGTGCTGCTTAAGAATAAAAATAATATTCTCCCGATTAAACCTTCTACAAAGAAGATCTTCGTTACAGGTCCCACAGCTGCCAGTATGGAAGTTTTGCTCGGTAATTATTATGGCGTCAACAACCAAATGATTACCCTGCTCGAAGGCCTCGTTGGACGTATTCCTGAAGGCATGGGCATGGAATATACCTCTGGCGCAATGTTGAAACATCCACGTGAAATCAAAGATACTTGGGCGTCTCAAACGGCACAGTCAGCCGATTTTGCAATTGTTTGCGCAGGGTATTCCTCCTTCCTCGAAGGCGAAGAGGGAGAGTCTCTTCTGTCACCGCAAAATGGAGATCGCGATAGTATTTCACTGCCAGCCAGTCAGGTGGATTACATAAAAGAGCTTTCGATCCACGGCGTGAAAATTGTACTCGTGCTTACAGGCGGCAGTCCTATCGCATTAGGTGAAGTGGAAGATATGGTGGATGCCATCCTATTTGTCTGGTATCCTGGCATGGAAGGCGGAAGAGCCGTGGCTGATGTTCTTTTTGGGGATGTCTCTCCTGCTGGTAAGCTTCCACTTACTTTTCCCAAGTCGCTCGATCAACTCCCCGCTTTCGATGATTACAGCATGAAAGGCCGCACCTATCGCTACATGCTGGAAGAGCCGCTTTATCCCTTCGGCTTTGGTTTAAGCTATACCTGTTTTGAATATTCAAGTTTACAACTTGACAAGACGACTCTCGCTCCCGGGGAATCTCTCAACTTTAGCCTGACTCTCACCAACAACGGCGCATCAGACTCAGCCGAAGTTGCCCAGTACTACCTGAGCGACCTCCACGCCTCGACCATTGTCCCGCTTCATCACTTGATTGGCTTTGAACGTGTGATACTTAAGGCGGGTGAAAGTTGTATACTAAAATCCACTATCACTCCGCAAATGATGTCGTTCTTTAATGACGATGGCAAACTTACGCTTGAGCCTGGTACATTCCGTTTGGAAATTGGCGGATGTTCCCCAGGCAAGCGCGGGCAGGAACTAGGCGCTTCCAAATCCGTTACTGCAATTTTTGAAATAAAGTAAAAAAATAGAAAAATAAAAAGGAGTATGGCATGTCAGACTACACACCCAAACCTGAAAATAAATTCACCTTCGGTCTATGGACCGTCGGCAACATCGGACGGGATCCATTTGGTGGCCCAGTAAGGGACGCAAAATCACCGGCAGAGTTGGTTCGCCTGCTTGGAGAAGTTGGCGCGTACGGCGTCAATTTCCATGATAATGATCTTATCCCGATTGATGCTACGCCTGCTGAACGTGAGAACATCCTGAAAGAGTTCAAAAAAGCGTTAGCTGATACGGGCATTGTTGTCCCCATGGCTACTACCAATTTGTTTACTGAGCCTATCTTTAAAGATGGGGCATTCACGTCCAATGATCCGAAAGTACGCGCCTATGCTTTACAAAAGACCATGAATTCGATTGACTTAGGCGTTGAACTTGGCGCAAAGATCTACGTCTTCTGGGGCGGGCGCGAAGGCACAGAGACGGACGCCACCAAAGACCCCATTACTGCCATCAAACGCTCGCGCGAAGCGATGAACTATCTGTGTGAATATGTGAACGATAAGAAGTACGATCTGAAATTTGCGCTCGAAGCCAAGCCAAACGAACCACGCGGTGACATCTACAATTCAACTACGGGGCATATGCTGGCTTTCATTAATACGCTTGACCACCCTAATATGGTCGGTGTGAATCCTGAAGTTGCACACGAACACATGGCGGGACTCAATTTTGTCCATGGCGTGGCGCAAGCTTTGGAATCAGGCAAGCTCTTTCATATTGACTTGAATGATCAAGCCTTCGGCCGTTATGACCAGGACTTCCGCTTTGGCGCAGTAAACCTCAAGAGCGCTTTCTTCCTTGTGAAACTACTGGAAGATTACAAATATGACTCAAGCCGTCACTTCGATGCGCACGCCTATCGCACTGAGGACTATGAAGGTGTAAAAGATTTTGCCCGCGGTTGTATGCGGACTTATTTGATCCTTAAGGAGAAGGCAGCACAGTGGAATGCCGATCAGGAAATTCAATCTATTTTGAAAGAGATCAATGCTGATGACGGCTCCATGAATCAATATCTCGGCAAATATTCTGCTGAAAAAGCGAAGTCACTCAGAGGCCAGACCTTTGACCGTTCTACTATTGCCGGGCGGGGGTTGAAGTACGAACGTCTCGACCAGTTGACGGTGGAAGTTTTGTTAGGCGTGAGATAACATTTTGGTATCAGGTATCAGGAAAAACCTGATACCTGATACTTAATACAGGAGCACCGATGTACTTTCTAGGTATAGACACATCCACCACTTCAAGCAAAGCATTGCTCATTGACGAACAAGGCAATGTTGTTGCGGTTGCATCCAACCCACATACACTGCAAACGCCGAAGCCTTTGTGGTCGGAGCAGGATCCGCATGAGTGGTGGGAGGCTGTATCAGCGAGTATCCGCTCTGTGTTGGAAAAAGCAGGCATCAGCGGGGAAGGAATCGCGGCTTTCGGTCTGACGGGACAGATGCACGGATTGGTCCTGTTAGACGAATCAGGAAATGTGCTTCGTCCAGCCATCCTATGGAACGACCAGCGCACACAAAGTCAGTGTGATGAAATCCATCAAATCATTGGCAGAGAAAAGTTTATTCAAATTACAGGCAATGTTGCTCTGACCGGATTCACCGCACCAAAAATTTTGTGGGTAAAAGAAAACCAGCCGAACGTGTATGCGAAGGCAAAGCATGTTTTATTGCCCAAAGATTACATTCGCTACAAGTTGACCGGCGAATATGCGATGGACAAAGCGGATGGCGCAGGCACGGTCTTGTTCGATCTGAAACTGCGCAATTGGTCAGAAGAAGTTTTGTCGGCACTTGAGATTCCGCGCAGCTGGATGCCGGAAACATTTGAAGGAACCGAATTCACCGGGCACGTTACTGCGGAGGCAGCTGCGATCACTGGGTTGAAAATTGGTACGCCGGTAGCCGCAGGAGGCGGTGACCAGGCTGCGGGCGCAGTGGGTGTGGGGGCCGTGGAACCCGGCATTGTTGGTTTGACCGTTGGCACGAGCGGTGTGGTGTTTGCGACTACGCCATCGGCTTTGATCGAGCCCGAAGGAAGGCTTCACGCATTTTGTCACGCGGTGCCGGGCATGTGGCATTTCATGGGTGTTATGCTTTCAGCAGCGGGAAGCTTGCAATGGTATCGCGACACGCTTGCGCCAAACACGAGTTTTGATGATTTATTAAGGGAAGCGGAATTGATTCCTGCTGGAAGTGAAGGATTGCAATTTCTGCCTTATCTTTCCGGGGAACGCACGCCTCATCCCGACCCGTTGGCACGCGGCGCTTTCATCGGCTTGACTCTACGCCATAGCCGTGCGCACATGACTCGTGCTGTGTTGGAAGGTGTTTCTTTTGGTTTGAAGGATAGTTTTACGCTCATTCAGAACGCTGGTCTTAACACGATCACACAAGTCCGTGCCTCGGGAGGCGGAACGAAAGGTGAGCTGTGGCGACAGATCCTTGCTTCTGTTTTAGAGGTGGAACTGGTCACGGTCAACACCACAGAGGGAGGGGCGTATGGAGCCGCTTTGCTGGCGGGCGTTGGAGCAGGTGCATGGGTGAATGTTCCGAGTGCTTGTAAGGCATGTATAAAATTAACAGGAAACACATTGCCAGATAGCAAACAGTTCGATGCGTATCGGAAATCATACAAAGTATTTCAAGGACTATACCCTGTATTGAAGTCCACATTTGGTGAAATGCAATAGTCAAGATTTTTTCAGCGTATTACGGATTTCACACAAGCATTCTTCCACATAAATTGAGTTTTCACTGTTATTGTTCGAGCACGCTTTCAAATGCAAGAGCGCTTACATTCACATTTTTTCTTTTGACTTGTGACAGACAAACTATTCCCAAAACAGTTAGCCCAGTCCATAGGATGAAGGGTGCGCTCGGCGATATCACTGCGAGGCTGTTACCAAGTGGAGGAGCGATAAAATTGCCAAGGCCACTGATTGCCATGGTTAATCCGGTAGCTGTTCCAGCAAATGTGGGACCAATGCCATCCATCTCAATAACCATCGTCATAAATATTGCCATGAACGCATCACGCACGAATCCAGCCATTAATACTGCCAGCCAGATCCAACCGCCGCTGGCGAAACTAAGCAGCCCTGTGCCAAACATTACCATCAAGGCGGCGATTAATAATAAACGTTTGCGGGAACTGAGGCGGTCAGACCAGATCGCTACTGGTAAAACGAACACCATACTGATGGTGTGGAAGGCAGAAAGTGCTCCATCTGCTTGGATGGCTTTCCAACCAATACCGCGTAGATAGATTGGTAGGTAGCCAAGTACACCCTGTATGCAGCTACCTATGCCGAATAATGTAAATCCCAACAGCCAGATATTTTTTATTCCAAGTACATGTAATATAGAGACACGCATAGAATTAGGTTGTTTGGTCATAGTGTGCTGCGGGGATAGTGCTCGTGTAAAGAACCAAGGAATACTCAGCAACGCTCCAATGATTCCATAAGAAATCAATACATTACGCCAGCCACCCAAAAGTGGGGAAAGGACTGTGGCGCTAAACAGAGAACCAAGCAAAAAACCAAGTGCCATGCCCATTGAAATCAGTCCATTCGCAAGTCCCAGTTGATGCGCAGGAAACCACTGCCCGACAGTCTTGATACTGTTTATCGACACGAAAGGAATGAGAGCGCCGAGCAGAATCACAATCACGGTGAGTGAACTGAAATTTAACGCTAATCCACGTGACGCGCCTAATAGTCCTCCTAGTAGGCTACCTACAATAAGCACACGCTTTGGCCCGAGTTTGTCTCCAACTGCTCCACCGAGCAAACTGGTTAGAATAGCTGGGAGAGACCCAACTCCCCATACAATACCAACTTGCACCAAGTTTAGGTGCAAATCTTCTGATATTTCCTTGGATAGAACTGACATGCCCATGGATGGGATTGCCGTGACGAACATGTTGGTAAGAACGCTGAGAGTAAGGATATACCACTTGTATTTATTATTTTGCTCTGCCATGAATTCTCTTATGTTTTTTATTTTTCAGAGATTGGATCTCTGTTGAAGATGAGTATATGCAAACGAGAAACGCGCCTTTTGGCGCGTTTTCTATTTTAATCACCTGTGGGTGATTCCATGTAATACTTCTTCAGGTATCAGCGGGAAGTGATCAAACCATACACCCGTTGCATCATATACAGCTGCAGTGACAGCGGGAGCAAGGCACATATTCATTACTTCACCCAATCCGCGAGCACCCCATGGGCCACGCGGGTCTGGGATTTCCAATACGGTGATATTCATTTCGCTTGGAATATCCAATACGGTCGGCATCAGGTAGGTGGATAGGTTGGGGGTGAGTACCTTGCCATTTTTTTCAACGAAATTTTCCATCACAGCATAGCCAACTGACTGTACAAGCCCGCCTTGGATCTGTCCAATAACTTGTTGTGGGTTGATCGCCTTGCCTACATCAATGGCGCAGTAGATTTTTTCTACTTTTATCTGCCCCGTTTCTACATCTACTATTACTTCAGCAGCTTGGGCTGTGTATGCATAAGCCACATTCGGATCACATTGCCCAGTTTCTGGGTCTGGGGTGGTAGTTTGGGGTGGCCAGTATGTGTGATCCAGTTTTACCGGACGCTCTTCATTCGCCCACATATCAAGTGCTTTTTCTGAGCCTTCCTTAATTGCATTACCAATAAAGAATGTCATGCGTGAAGCAGAGACTGAGCCTGAGTCTTTTACTTGCGCGGTATCTGTGGAGATTAGCTCTATTTTTTCCATTGGTAGGTCTAGCGCTTCTGCAGCCATTTGAGTGATTACAGTATGTGCACCCATGCCAACCTCGCTGGCTCCATGGCGAATCACAGCGCGTTCGATTTTCGTTTCACCATAAAGATCAATTCCAATGGTGCAACTTTCGGGATAGCCGTATGAGAATCCAACATTCTTATGGGCACATGCCATACCTAGCCCACGGCGCAGATTTGGTTGTTGAGAGTCGATCTTTTTGTATGGATGGGTAGATATCCATTCGCCAGATGCATTACTCCAGCCTGCACCTTCTACACAAGCCTGAGTAACCTCTCTGATTGTAACTCCAGGCGGGAATGAGGCGCCCGTAGTTTGAAGTGATCCGTCTCGCACCAGATTGCGCATGCGTAACTCAACTGGGTCTAAGCCCAGTGCTTCTGCTAATTTGTTCACCATTTGTTCTGCGCAATATACAGCTTGAGGTCCGCCGAAACCGCGGAATGCGCCGCGCGGTACATTATTGGTGTACACATCATAGGCATCTACTTTGACATTAGGAATTTCATACGGGCCTAATGCATTGATTACCGCATTGCTGGTTACTATACTTGTGGTGAATTTGTAAGCTCCACCATCTGCCAACAGTTTGACCTGAGCGGCAACGATCTTGCCTTCTTTGGTTGCGCCCCAACGGGTAATAATGCGGAATGGATGCCGCTTGCAATGTCCTAAGATCGATTCTTCCCGACTCCAAACTACTTTTACGGGATGTGGATTTCCCATACGGTGTAACTTGAATGCTGCCAATGCGACGATAATTTGCACTGAAATATCTTCGCGCCCGCCAAATGCTCCTCCCGTCATTGGATAGATCACCCGTACTTCATCTTCTGTCAATGCAAGAGCATGGGCGATCTGTTTACGATCTTTTATTCCCCATTGCCCTGTGGTTATTACGGCAATTCGCCCTTCTTCATCTATATAAGCAAGCCCAGACTCGGTTTGGAGAAAAGCATGTTCTTGAGCTGGCGTATTCAAAATGGACTCAACGACCACATCTGCCTGGCGGAAACCAGCTTCAATGTCCCCGTTATATAGCTTATGGTGACCAAAGGTGTTGCTATCCAACTCAGGGTGGAGGAGAGGCGCGTCTGACTTCATCGCTTCTTCTACATCGTAGACTGCTGGCAAGTCTTCGTATTCAACTTCAATTAAGTCGCGGGCTTTTGCAGCGATTGCTTCCGTTTCTGCAATAACTGCTGCAACTCTATCTCCCACAAAACGGACACGGTCAGCATAAAGTTTCGGACCTGGCCCACAAAGAACGGGTTGGTCATAATTGTAATAACCAAATTCATTGCATGGTACGTCCTGTGAGGTGAGCACAGTAAGAACCCCTGGCAGCGCTTCAGCCTTTGATATATCCACGCGTTTGACGATCGCGTGAGGCCGATGAGCCATCAGCATTTTCAAATAAACCTGACCTGGCATTACCATATCAGAAGCAAAGACTGCCTCGCCTTTTACTTTTGCTATCGCATCGACGCGTGGAACTGATTGACCTATATATTTCATGAGCCTTTGTCCAATCTGTTAGTTTAATGCCATGCAATTGTACATTTTATCACGAGCATTGTGAGATTTATAGGAGGTGATCAGCTTCTAAAAAGCTTACTACTTTTGAAAATGCAAAAGGTGGGAATAGCTTACTTTGTGTGACCCCGCCCAAGGTCAAGAGAAGATGCGAAGAATGCGCATCTCATGGTTATAAATATTCCCTGGCAATGCAGAGAAAATCCGCAATTACCAGGGAATATATTCTAAGCAGTATCAGGTGCTTTAAAGTTTACGATTTTCGGAATAGCTGTGAAAGCGTCTGCCATTTCTGTTTGAGCGTTGTCCCATAGACGACGCCCATAATGGCAGTGGCTAGGTTGTAATGCCCGTTTTCGCGCAGGATCGTGGAGACATCCCACTTCCAAGGAGATGCACCGATTGCATAGCTGAAAGGCCGTGTGAACTGCATGAGACCTTCCTGACCATGTGTGCGGCCAAAGCCTGATTCCTTGATGCCGCCGAATGGTAGCATGGGTATCCCAAATTGGGCAATGCTATCGTTGACGATGACGGATGCCGCTTCGATCTGGTCTGCTACTTTCTTTGCATGTTCATTGCTGCGACTCCACACCGAAGCACCCAATCCAAAGGCATTGTCATTTGCAAGGCGTATTGCTTCGGCTTCGTCTTTAACTTTCATGATCGGCATCAATGGCCCGAAGGTTTCCTCTTTCATAAGTAACATGGAATGATCCACATCAACAAGAATAACTGGGTCGATAAACATTCCATCTTTTTTAATTTCAGTAAGCGACCGCGCTCCTTTTGCAAACGCATCTTCCAAATGACGCTCGACGATTTTTGCCTGGCGAGGATCTGTAACAGGCCCCATGGAGTATGGGCTGTCCAAGTCAGTGGTAAAGCCAACCTTGAAATCTTTGGTGTAGTTCATGGCAAGGCGCAGGAACTCATCGTATTTTGACTCGACCACATACACCCGTTCCACTGCCATACAAGTTTGCCCAGTGTTGAAGAAAGCTCCCCAAACACCCCATCGGGCAGCGGCATCCAGGTCTGCATCTTCAAGGACAACCATGGCATCTTTGCCGCCTAATTCAAGGGCAACAGGTGTGAGGTTTTCAGCAGCAGCTTGCATGATCTTTTTGCCAGTCGCTGTAGAGCCTGTCAAAAAGATGAAATCTGGTTTTGCTTGGATCAATGCTGCGCCGACTTTTCCATCACCGTGCACAACACGCACATAAGGCGCCAGCTCAGGGACCTGTTGAATTAATTTCTCAACCAAAACACCAGTTGCTCCTGTTACTTCTGATGGTTTTAGAACTACAGTATTACCAGCCAATAAAGCAGCTATCATTGGCGGAAGTGACAAGGTCAATGGGTAGTTCCACGGCGAAATGACAGCTACTGCGCCATAAGGTTTGTATTCAACAAAGCATTGTTTGAAAAAATATAAACCCGAGGAAACGCGCTTTCTTCTCAACCACTTTGGCGCATGAGAACAATATTGAGAGAGCATATCCACCGTGACGAATAATTCGATCAAGCCATCCTGTCGGCTCTTTCCACAATCCTGATTAAGAACGCTCGTGATCTCATCGCGTTTTTCTATCAATAAATTTTGAAGCTTTCGTAGAATGCGAACTCGTTCCTTTACAGACTTTGAACTCCAGGCTGGGAAGGCTGCGCGCATATCTTGCACTGCCTTGTGAACCGCCTCGGGTGTTGACATTTCAACTTCACCGAAGGTTTTCCCCGTAGCTGGATTAGTGAAAAGTAAAGTTTCAGTTTGCATGAATGAATTCCTTATTGCGGATTTTTACCTGTGGATGGGCGAACTGCTAATGCGCCATATTATATATGGTTAATGAATAGACTACATGAATAATAATGCCTCTTTCCCCGCCCGAAGCTGAATCTGTTTCGATCAACAAATTGCCCGCCTTCCCCTCGCAAATAGCTATCGTTTAATCCTCTTCCTTATCCAACTGTTTAGTGACCATTAACAAAATTACCGAGACCAGTATTAGCACAACTGACAATGCCATTGCGACTCCAAGGTTGCGTTCAAAACCGATATAAATAGCAATTGGCATCGTTTGAGTAACGCCTTCAAGATTCCCAGCGAACAAGATCGTTGCACCAAATTCGCCAAGCGCACGTGTCCATGTAAGAATGGCGCCGCTGGCTATGGCCCGAATGGCAATTGGGATCATGACTTCATAAAAGAGTTGCCACTGATTCGCACCTTCTACATAAGCAGACTCTTCAAGTTGCTTATCTACATGGGAGAAGCCGATCCGCGCTGAACGTACGAACAATGGTCCAGCAACAAACAGTTGAGCTATTATTACGGCAGTTGTGGTGAAAGGGATACTGAAACCAATATCATTCAGGAATGTGCCAAACAATCCTCTGCGCCCGAAAGCGATCAGCAATGCAAGTCCAGCCACAGAGGGTGGTAAGACAATCGGCAGGTCGAGAACCAACTCTACCCATGATTTGAATCTAAACTTCCAACGAGCAAGCAGATAAGCCAGCGGCATTCCCAAAACCACTGCGATCAATGTAGCAATAGAGCTTGTAAACAGACTAAGTTTAAGCGCCTGAAACGCCTGCTTTGAAAGTGCGTTCGCAACGAAATCAGGCGCAATGGAACGATACATTAACGAGATCAGCGGCAGCGCAAAAAATATAAGCAGAATCAAACTGGGGAGAAGGAATATCCATTTGGAATATCCTTCTCCAAAGACTTGTCGGGAAAATTCTCTGAGTTTAGTCATGTAATACAAAAAAGTTGCGGGACATTTAATCCCGCAACTTTCATTTTACTAAAAATTATTTAATTGGCGCAAATCCCCATTTTGCAAGAATAGCCTGTCCCTCTGCTGAAAGGACGTATTCGATGAATTTTGCGGCGAGGTCGGCATTTTCAGATTTTGCGAGCGGTGCGATGGGATATTTCGCAATGACGTTCAAGTCTGTGGAGATTTCAATAGACTTCAATTCAGGCACAGCAACTGCATCTGACACATAAACGATACCTGCATCCGCTTCACCAAGCTGGACTTTGGAAACGACCTGCTTGACATTATCTTCATTGGAAACAACGTTCGTCAAAACCTTGTCCTTGTAGCCCGCTCCGAAAGAAGCGTCCATCAAGTCAAGAGCCTGACGCGCATATTTACCGACGGGGACCTCTTCTGCGGCAAGCACAATTTTGATCCCTGGGGTTGCAAGGTCTTCCAGTTTTTCGAGCGCAGCAGGATTATCCGCTGGCAGGATAACCACCAATTTGTTCGTCAAAAAGACTTGGGCTACATCAGCCGCAACAAAGGTTCCCGTCACGAGCGTATCCATTTCTTTCCCGCTGGCTGACGCAAATACATCGGCAGGTGCTCCTTCTTCGATCTGGGTGCGCAAGGCTTGTGAGCCTGCAAAGTTAAATGTAGTAGTAACGCCAGGGTTGACAGCATCAAATGCTGCGCCGATCTCTGTAAACGCATCCGTTAGTGAGGCGGCAGCAAAAACAGTTAATGTGCGAGGCTTTGGGGTGGAGGTTGGTGGAACAACTGTTGGTGCAAGGGTTGGCGCTTCGGTAGCAGGAGCAGGTGTCGGTGTGGCTGAGGCGCCGCAGGATACTAAGAATATAGATAGCAAAAGAGCAAGGGGTAACAATCGTTTCATGGGATTTCTCCTTCAAGGGTTAATTTGGAATTTCATACTCACTCAGTGAGTATATCCCGGAAACTTTGGAATCTACAAGGCCTTAAATCTTGAAATTCTGTTGGCTTTCTTCAAGCCACTCAAGCACAAACTTCAATTGTTTCAAGCGCATTTCCAGACTCATGCGATTATAGATATCGTCAGCTGGCAACTCAGCCAGCATTTTTTCCAATCGTTGAATGTGGGTGTTAGCTTCGATGCGTTGTTGCTCAAACGCCTTTCCAAGCCTTTTTGGAAAATACATTTTCAGAAAATA
Source organism: Anaerolineales bacterium (assembly GCA_046328875.1). Classification (GTDB taxonomy): domain Bacteria; phylum Chloroflexota; class Anaerolineae; order Anaerolineales; family Villigracilaceae; genus Villigracilis. The sequence continues at coordinate 1,385,130 of JAXLVS010000001.1, forward strand.
CAAACGGGTGATGAATTCCATACGGATCGCGCGGGTGCTTCCGCCGCTTGGGACTTCAAGCCAGGCCAGAAAGTTTTTACGACCCTGCTCGGTCATTTGCAATAACTGACGGTTGGGGAGCTTGTCCTGTGAGATTTCTTCCACTGAAACATCTCCATGCGCTTCGAGTCGCTTCAGTATGGCGTAAGCCTGACTTTGGCTAAGGTGCCAAACCTGACCCAAATCTGCATTGACTTTACGATGCAAGTCATATCCATGCCCCGCTTCTTTATAGAGTAACCCAAGAAGTGCCATCTCTGGCGAAAGTGTTCCAACATGATGTGGCTTTTGATTTGTCATAGTACTCACCAAATGAGCAGTTTTTTGAGGTCAGTATATCGCAAAATAATTTACAACTGAATTGGAGTTAAATTGTAGGGTTTGGAAAAGAAATATCCCACTTGCTTCTTTCAGATCGATAAAAAAATGCTCATCGCCAGGATGAGGGGGGCATCCTAACGACGAGCAACTACATTGTACATCATTTTTTATTTTTGTACAGAAGTTTTTTTCTTGCTTTAACTAGTTTTATTAATCTAACAAGCTTTTCTTAGTCAAAGGATTGGGCCTGTTTTTAATTGGGGAAAGTGCTATAACTTAGTGGAGAGGCAGTGATAGACAAAATGAAACCTTTAAAAATATTTTCCAGGAAATCGTTAAAAAATCAGCAGTTGCCCTCTGCTGACTTTTCAATCTATTGGAGTTTTTCTCGTGAGCATCTCATTGATATTTTGCACGCATCTGAGAATGGCTTGCGTCAGACAGATGCAGATACCAGACTCAAGCAATATGGATTAAATGCTCTTAAGGCTCAACAACAGAATACTGTATTTAAGTTGTTATTGAGTCAGTTTAAAAGCCCACTTGTCTTAATTCTGATCTTTGCTTCTATTGTTTCTGCTTTTGTGGGGGAGTGGACTGATGCAATTATTGTACTGGCTGTAGTTATTGGAAGTACGATGCTTGGTTTTGTGCAGGAGTACAGAGCCAGTACAGCTGTTGAGAAATTGCGCTCTCAAGTGACTATTAAGTCAAATGTATTGCGTGATGGTAAATCGCAAACTATATCGTCTGAACTGGTTGTTCCAGGAGATGTGGTCTTGCTCTCGGCTGGCAGTTTGATTCCTGCTGATGGGGTTGTGCTGGAAACCAAAGATTTTTTTGTCAATCAGGCCGTATTGACTGGCGAGACATTTCCAGTGGAGAAGAAGGCTGAAGTTGTACCAGCCAAAGCCAGCCTTGCAGATCGTATCAATTGTGTCTTTATGGGGACAAGTGTGCGCAGCGGTACCGCTCGTGTATTGATCGTGCAGACGGGCAAAGAGACTGTGTTTGGTCAAATAGCCGAGCATCTTAGTCTGCGGCCATCCCAAACTGAGTTTGAACGTGGCGTTCAAAACTTTGGCTATTTGTTGACACAAGTTATGTTGGTGATGGTTGTGCTTGTGCTGGCTATTAATATTTTTCTGGCCAAGCCGCCTATAGACTCATTGCTCTTTGCGCTTGCGCTTGCAGTTGGATTAGCCCCTGAACTTCTGCCTGCCATTATCAGTATTACATTAGCACATGGTGCGCAACAGATGGCAAAGCGCGGAGTGATCGTCCGCCGTTTGAATGCGATTGAAAACTTTGGCAGCATGGATGTGCTATGCACAGACAAGACAGGCACGTTAACTGAAGGAGTTGTGCGGCTGGACGCGGCGCTTGATGCTAGTGGTAAAGCATCTCTTGCTGTTTTGAATTATGCTTATCTCAACTCTCAATATCAAACTGGGATGAATAATCCGCTGGACGATGCTGTCAGCGCGTATGCTCAAAAAGTTGGCTCCCAAGCAGCGGCAGAAAATAAGGTTGACGAGATCCCATACGATTTCGTGAGAAAATGTTTGAGTGTAGTTACATCTGATGATGTGGGGAAGCGGACTCTCATTACAAAAGGCGCTTTAGAAAATATTTTGAAGCTCTGTACCCAAGTACAGGGCAGTGACCAAAGTCAATTGCTTGATGAGAAGGTATTGTCAGATATTGAACAGCTCTATAGTGACTGGAGTGATAAAGGGTTTCGTGTGTTAGGGGTGGCGATCCGAAAGTTGGACGGACAAGCCGCTTCCTATTCCATTGCTGATGAAAAGAGAATGACATTTATCGGTTTTCTTTTATTCTTCGACCCACCTAAAGCTGATGTCCAACAAGCCATTGCAGATCTGGCAAAACGCGGAGTACAACTCAAAATCATTACTGGGGATAATGACAAAGTTGCTCGTCATATCGCTGAGGCGGTACATCTTCCAATTGTAAATACTGTGACAGGCAGCGCGCTCAATGATATGCCTGATGAGGCCCTTTGGCATGCCGCTGAGCACACAACTATTTTTGCAGAGGTGGACCCGAATCAAAAAGAACGCATCATCCTTGCTTTGCGGAAGACCAAACATGTGGTTGGCTACATGGGCGATGGTATCAATGATGCTCCTGCTCTACACGCAGCAGATGTTGGTATCTCTGTAGATACTGCAGTAGATGTGGCAAAGGATGCGGCTGACTTCGTTCTGCTCCGACAGGATTTGGATATTCTGCGAGAGGGAATTGATGTTGGTAGAGTCACGTTCGCGAATACTCTTAAATATATTTTGACAACGGTCAGCGCGAACTTTGGCAATATGTTCAGTATGGCTGGTGCCTCGTTATTCCTCCCGTTTTTGCCTTTGCTCGCTTCCCAAATCCTTCTAAATAACTTTCTTTCGGATATTCCTGGCACTACCATTGCCAGCGATAATGTGGATGCGGAATGGGTAGCTAAGCCACGCCGCTGGAACACTTCATTTATCCGTGACTATATGGTGCTCTTTGGTTTGGTCAGCTCAATCTTTGATTTTCTGACTTTTGGGATTTTGCTATTTCTCTTCCGTGCAACGCCCGAAGAATTCCGTACTGGGTGGTTTGTAGAATCATTGCTCACTGAGTTAGTGATCGCGCTGGTTGTTCGAACACGTGGCCTTTTCTTCCGCAGTAGGCCAGGCAAACTCTTGTTGATGAGTACATTGATCGTTGTTGGTGTTACTCTTGTATTGCCGTATGCCCCATTTAACTTCATATTCGGCTTTATTCCATTGCCCGCTCCGCTGATGTGGACAATGATTGGCTTGATAGGCCTTTATGTTGTGGTAGCTGAAGTTGCTAAAAATTATTTCTATTCCCGCCTGGAGAATGCAGCATAATATTTGGGTCTTGAATACTCTTCGTGATAGATTATGCCTACGAAGATTAAAGCAGCTCTTTTGCTATTTCTAGAAAATATCCAACTACAAGAGGGTCAAATTGTTTCCCGGCTTGTTTCTTGATGAAATCTAAAGCATGAGAGTTGGACCAGGCTGTTCGGTAGGGCCGATCCGATGTCAATGCATCGAAAACATCTACCACGGCAAAGAGTCTTGCTGCCAAAGGAATTTGCGTTCCTTTGAGTTTGTCAGGATATCCCGCACCATCCCAGCGTTCGTGATGATGTAGGACAATATCTAGAATTTGTTTTGAATTGATAATTGGTGTGAGGATCGTATGACCATAGACAACGTGTTGTTCCATCATACGTCTTTCATCGTCTGTTAAACTACCAGGCTTTAATAGAATAGCATCTGGAACGCCTAACTTTCCAATATCATGCAAGAGTGCACCTCTACGAATAAAATCCCATTGTTCTGCGGGTAACTTCATATGTTCTACCAAACGCATAGTTAATTGGCTAACTCGACGGGTGTGCCCTTCGGTTTCAAAATCCCTTAATTCCAATGTTCGTGATAAACCTTCAATTAAGGAATCATACCCCAACGTCATAGATTGACTCACTTGCCGTAGGTCTTGTAGGATCGCAGAACGTTCCATCACAAAGGCAATTTGTTCTGCTACTCGTTCAAGAAAACTAAATTCCTTTGCCTGATTTTTATAAGGTTTCTTCCAGGCTACCTCTAATATTCCAGATGGGTCATTGTGTCCAATAAGTGGCAATGCCAAATATCCACGGGAGCCTACTTTATCCACTCTATGGATGGGCTGCTGTTTAGACCATGAATCCTGTAGATCTTCTATATAGATCGATGATTTATTTTTTATAAACTCTATTCCTGCGGGGAGGAGTTCTCGGTTTAGCATGGATGACTCTGTCCATCCAAGAGATGCAAGCAATTCAATGTTTCTGCCTGAGAGATTGTACGATGATACAAGAATGGTATCAGCTTGAAGGATGTCTGAAAGGATTTCTAGTATGGAAGGCAGAATGTTCCTTGCATCTAAGCTGGATTGCAGGAGGCGATTTATGGAATATTCAGCCAGAAGCTCTTTGTTTTTACGTTCAGCTTGGTTAAGTCCATGAATGATTATGGTTGAAAGTGAATTAATAGAATCAATTGTATTTAAAATAAAGGATTCAGCATTATTGCCTAGAAGCCCGATCATACAAACGACCTTGCCTGCGTATTCCAAAGGGAATATGCTCCCAGCCTTATCACTGTGAATCTGAAATACGCGAACTTTTCCGTCAACTAAGGCTGCTTGTAGAAGATTGTTTGGAAACGGGGGTTGTAAAATCTCTGCTGGGAAATTTGAGACCCAATGCAAGACGCCTTTTTCATCTGTCTGCGCCACCCATGCTTGGTCGATTCCTGGTTTTGCCCCAAAAAACTGAGTCCATTGTTCCCCCCATACCGTAACTTCACCCTTTTCATCGAAGGATCCCCCTCTTCCCATCACCGAAAGACCGGTGGAAGAGTCATAAGAAATCATTACTTAAAATACTCGTTTTTATAGATTTTAAAGAATCGGAAAGTCTTCATTCACCTGTTGAATGAATTCTCCCAAGGAAGATGCTTGAATTGAAGATATAAGGCCTAGAGCATAATCTGATAGGTGAAAAGTTTCTCCGCCAAACCCCTGGCGAATCGTGCCTTCTGGGTCTTTTAGAAGATTTGTACGAAATTTCAGATTAATTGCCGCTGCCACTAATAAACGGCGTAAAGCGCTTAGATCGTCAGCATGAGGAAGCGTCTGTATAGACGGGCTTGAAATTGTTTTTGTAATCATAAAGATTCTCCTGAACTCGAAAGTGTAGCATTGGGGCGCCAGTTAAGAAGCACCCAAAATGTGCCTAATGCCACAAATACGTCACCAATGCTGAAGATAGCTTGGGTAGATAGAAGTCGCATAGAAACGTATCGATCAGCCAGCCAAGAAAGCAAGATTTGGGATTCAGGCAGGAGAATATCCTTGCTAGCTTTGCCAATTCTTGCACCTATAACAAGGCTGTCCAACACATTTTGATCAATAAATTTTGCGGCGGTTTCAACTGCCAATGGCATAAATCCACCATTGAGCAGGATAACAGCCAGGTTACATCCGAGACCTACCAGCAATAGCGGTATACCCGGTAAGTTCCGATTTTTCCATGCAAATCCCATTAGTAGAATTTGTGAGGAAACCAAGCTTAAAGAAGCTAATTTGTCTGGTACAAGTTGACGTGTGGCTGGCAGGTAAAATGACAGGAATTGGGGCAAAAAACCAAGACAAACCAGCCAGAGCGAATTAAATATAGGTGGACGCCAAGTTTGTCCCCTACACTTGGAGATTAGTAAGCCTGTCAGTATACCGGCTCCAACAGACGTAAGAAGAATCACTATCTGCCAACGCCACCGATGTCTTCCGGAGCGCCAGATCCCAAGACCAGCATAACCAGTGCTAACAGCATCCAAACGAATTGGAGGTGGGTCTTATTGATTTTTGAAACGAAAAGAGCGATTTGGGAGAGATTGTTTTTCATGGGTCACCTTCTGTGAATTGGATTTGATTTTCATAAATTTATCCAAACACAGGTTACAAAGGTGGCCTCAAATTTTATTCAATAATTGTTTGTAAAGTGTACTCATTTCATGAGAAGGTTGCAGCCCTAACTCTGTTTCCCTGATCTGTTGGTACTTGCGGTATTGAAGAGTTAAACCTGCAGAATCATGCAGTTCTGCACAAGCCTGAATGACGAGACGGTGACCATCTTCCAACAATGGATCGATAAGAAGAATTTTTCTAGCCAAGAGTAGGCATTCGCGGGGTTGCTCTTTTTGTAAATAGATGTTGGCCAATTTCAACATGGCTTCTTGATAAAGATCTTGATATTTCAGACGGTCTGCGACTGCCCACTCGGCGTCTACATTGGCAAGATATTGTCCACGGTCTATTAAAGAAACCGCTCGTTCCAACAGTTTTGTTCTTTCCAGGATAGCGGCTTTTTGCTGAGATGAATGATATGCTTTTTCAAAATCCTCACGATCCCAAGTGTAGTGAATGGAATGGTTGAAGCTATAGCGATCATCCTTGAACAGAATAACATCCTGCCCAAGTGCTTGGCGTATACGGTAGATATTGATCTTAAATCGTATTTTTAGACGGGATTTGGAAATGTCTGGCCAGAACTCCAATGCAATTTGTTCTTTTGTTTTTGGAGGAGATTGCAGAAGAAATAAAAAGAGATCTCGTGCTTCACGTGTCTGCCAGTCGGATATTTCCACAACTTGCTGGTGGCTGTGGACTTGAACATCTCCAAACGAAAAGATCTCAAGCCGCGGACTTGAAGATTTGACCTGATCAGTTGGCTGAACCAGCTTTTTTGCCAATTCAGGCAAGGAACCTGATACACGGACGGCTTGCTCAAAGAATAGCCGCAAAATCGATTCTCTGAGTAAACGAGTTACTCCCTTACTTTTTAGCCAGCGGGCTGCCTGTCCGGCGTGGATCATTAAGGGCGATGACTTTTGCCATTCCCGTTGTGGTGGAAGGAATTCTCGTAGTTGTTCAATAGCTTCTTGAGGTGATTCAATAGATATTGCCGCATTCAGCCATAGACGGGCAATGGCTTGTTCCATTTGATTGCCACCCTTGCCGAAGAGGTCTACCGCTTCTTTGAACAAGATGGTTGCAGCTTGTATCTCATCATTTTCCAGCAGACAACGTCCCATATCAAGGTTATACAGAGCCCGTTCAAAACTTCCAAGATTGGTCTGGGAAATTTCCGCTTGTCTTAATTCTTCAATCGCCAGAGCTGTATTACCGCCCATTCTTTTAAGGCGAGCCTCTCCTATAGCGGAATAAAAGATATAGAGAGAGTGTCCAATTTGTGTTGCCAGCGTCAATGCTTTGTCGTAATGGATAAAAGCGCTGTCAAATTGATTTAAGTCGGTTAATAAATCCCCAATACTGATCAACACATTGGCTTGAATTCGAACATACCCGCAGCGTTCAGCAGTTTGCAATGCACTTTGAAAGAGACTATATGCCTCTTCCAGATTTCCCGTCATGTATTGGAGCATGCCCATATTATTTAGCAAGCGAGCCTTCCAGCCAGTGTTTCCTGAACTTTCAAGTGATTGAAGCGCGCTGGAGTAGTATCGTGCTGTGATTTCTGGTTCCCCTAATCGGCGATGAACAACGCCCAATTCAGTTTCCAAAATTGGAACACTATTCTTGATTCCGAGCAGCTTGTAGTTTCGTAGAGAATCTTCCAACCAGGTAAGAGAGTCCTTCACCTGCCCTAAGCCGACTAAAGCCAAGCCTTTGATGCGCTGGGCTTCTGCAAATATGGATTGCATTTCGTAGTCAGTTGCGCCTCTGGCTACTTCCAGTATGTTATCTACGTCTTTGAGTGCCAGATCATATTGGCCAATCTGTCGATACACCTCAGCTCGTCGGACAAGTGTCGCTGTCCACTCGACCAGGTTGCCTGTGTCTCGTAATTTTCCTTCAGCTTGGTTAAATAGTTCCAGCGCTTGTCGATTTTCACCTTGTGTTGTATGAACCGTGCCAAGCAGTGAGAGTAGAGCTGGTTGAGAGTACGCCAAGTCCATAGGTAATTTATTCAACCAGTTAGACAAGGTAAGTATGCGCCCTGACCCAATGAAAATCATTCCAGTTTGTATTAGCAATCGAATCTGGTTTTGATGGTCTTTCAGGTGGTCGTAGATTTGTAGGGCTTCTTCCCACTCCTGTTGCTCTTCATAAGCGTGTGCCAGATTCTGTTGGATCTGCCACGCGAGGACTGGGTTTTCGTATTGAATTTGTGACCGTAGATAATGCTGGAAGAGATGGTGATAGCGCATCCAACGGCCTTCATTATCAAGGGAGATGCTAAAAAGGTTGCTAGTTCGCACTGTTTCAAAGAGAATTGGCCAGTTGAAATCACCTTCATTTGGAAGAGAACCAAGCACTTTTTCGCAGAGAGAGATGTCGAAGGCGTCAAACACAGACGTCAGTAAGATGAAGCGGCGAACATCCTCTGGCTGCCTTTGCATGACTTCTCTTGAGAAGAAATCGAACAAGGTTGATGTATTTTCAAGAGGGCGTAATTGAGGAAGTGTGCCCGGATTCCCGTTTGTTAAATGAATGGCTGCAATCCACCCTTCGGTCTCTTTTACGAGGGTTTCGGCATCCTTTCTAGTGAGTACAATTCCATTATTTTGTTGGAAGAGTTGTTGGATCTCATCTGGTTGGAACGAGAGGTCTTCAAACGTTACTCCGCCTACCTGATTGCGCGCAATCCATAGAGGCGCTTCTGGCAGGTCTGGTAGATAACGAGACGAGATGATCAGGTGTACGTTTTCGCCGACCAATTGCAAAAAACGGCTGATCATTTGCCCGATCATCTTCGCGTCTGCAACGAGGTGAAAATCGTCCAGCACTAATACGAAATGATCTCTGATTTGAATATTGATTTCGTTAGTGATAGTGACAAGCAAACGTTCTTCATCATTGGCAAAGGAAGACATGCTTTCGAGCGCAAGTAATGAGTCTTGGCCAAAGGATGGAAACCTCTCAGAAATGGCAGCAATCAGATACCTCAGAAACCGTTGTGGCTCCTGATCCAGAGCATCTAAGGACAACCAGCAGAAGGGAATTTCACTTTGTTGAGCAAGGTCAACCAGAAGAGATGTTTTTCCATATCCTGCGGGTGCAACTACAAAAAGCAGACGACGGTCAATCTGGTTAAAGAGTTCATCCATTAGGCGCGAACGGGTGATAAGTTCATGTCTTCTGACGGGAACACATATCTTGGCGTGGCTTATTGGGATGCCGGGAGTACGTCGCATAATTAGTTTATCCAGTCGGAAGTAGGTTCACTATCCTGCATTCCGACAATCCTATTGTCTATTCTAAATGGAATCCTAATTCTTTCAATGTTTTCTTGGTCGAACAATATCATATTAAGCTCTTCCATACTGATATACGGCTTTATTGTAAATAAATGACCACGTGTGAACAAATCTTTGAATTGACATTTTTCAGGCGGGGGAATAAAATAGTTTCAATACTTAACTATTAATTAAGTTAAGCAATTAGGAGAAAGCTTATGCCCCCGCCAGAATCCCTTCGCGAAAAAGCCGTTGACCGTTTTTGGGAGACCGTACCACCATTGTGGAATTTCGTTCGCTCACACATTCGAGCTACTGCCACTGGAAATTTTGACATTACTGTCGAACAATTTCATGTGCTGAGATATGTTCGACGGGGAAGCGGTTCCATGAGCGAGTTGGCAACTGCCAAAAATATAAGCCGTCCAGCTATCAGTCAAGCTGTGGATGTGCTTGTGAAAAAAGGACTTTTAACACGCATTCAAAGTAAGACAGATCGCCGTTTTGTGGAGCTGGCTTTGACTGAAGACGGCAATGCTCTGTTGGATACTGTTTTCAAAGAGACACGCGGCTGGATGAAAGGGCGTTTGAGTAAATTGTCAGCCGATGAACTGGAAACCATTGCAAAGGCAATGGATATTATGAAGACAATGATGGAATAAAGAAATATTGGTCTTGATGAGATAGTGTCGTCTCTCACTTGACCAATAAAACATATTAGAAAGCCTATGAACCATATCAAAAAACTCTTGCATTTTGTAAAACCTTATTGGCGGCGAAGTCTGGTTTCGCTTGTGTTCTTAATTGCTGTGATCTTTATTGACCTTGCAATTCCACGCCTTATTCAACGCATTATCGACCAGGGGATCAACGGTGGTGATATGCATTTGGTGATTACAACTACCATCCTCATGCTGGTGATCTCAGTGCTTCAAACGCTGTTTGCTCTGGCGAATAACCTGTTCTCGATTCAAGTTGGCGAAAGCGTGGCGAGAGATTTGCGGGAAGCGCTCTTTTTGAAAATTCAGTCGTTTTCTTTTGGGAATCTTGACCATCTCAACACGGGGCAATTAATGGTGCGCCTTTCCAGCGATACAACTGCGTTTCAGCGCATGGTACAAGTTTCCTTGAGAATTGGCACGCGCGCGCCGCTTCTCATGCTCGGCAGCTTGATCCTTATGTTCGTCACGGATAGCCGTTTGGCGTTGATGATCCTTCCCGTTTTGTTGGCGACATCGGTTGTTATTGTATTCTTTGTCTCGCGCATGGGACCGTTGTTCATGACTGTCCAAAAGAAGCTAGATCGGCTTAACACTGTCTTGCAGGAGAATATTGCGGGCGTGCGGTTGGTAAAAGCATTTGTTCGTGAAGAATACGAAGGGGATCGATTTGCTACGGTCAACGAAGATTATGCAGACAGAAATATCCACGTGATGCGATTCATGGCAACCCTTTCGCCAGCGATGAGCATCTTCGTTAATATTGGAATAGTCATCGTTATTTGGGCGGGTGGAATTCAATCTGCGAAGGGCGGCGTCTCGATAGGGCAGATCGTAGCGTTTATCAATTATTTGCATACTACAATGGGACCGCTGGGCATCATGGTTATGCTGGCAAATGTTGTCGCGGCTGCTACTGCTTCAGCAGAACGAATTAACGAAGTGCTGGACACTGTTCCTGAAGTGCAAGATGTGTCTTATCCACAATCGTTACCTGATAGGCGCGCGCAGCGGATCGTGTTCGAGGGAGTAAATTTTCACTACAACGGAACCAACGATGGGTTAGTCTTGAACGGTGTGAACTTAGTCGCAGAACCAGGACAGACTGTCGCGATCCTTGGCGCAACTGGAGCTGGAAAATCATCCATCGTCAATCTTGTGCCTCGTTTTTATGAAGCATCGTCAGGGAAAGTCACATGGAATGGTATGGATGTTCGGAACGTGGCGCAAAGTGAATTGTTGCAGCATGTGGGTATTGTGCCGCAGGAGACAATTTTGTTCTCAGGCACGGTGCGCGATAACATCCGTTATGGAAAGCCCGACGCAAGTGAAGATGAAGTGGTTGCTGTTGCAAAAGCCGCACAAGCACATGACTTTATTGTTGGGCTTGCAAATGGATATGACACTCGCATTGAAGAACGTGGAGTAAATCTTTCAGGCGGACAGAAGCAACGTATTGCTATTGCACGGGCTTTATTGCTGCGCCCCGAGATTTTAATCTTGGATGACAGCACCAGTTCGGTGGATGTTGAAACTGAAACAAAAATTCAAGATGCAATGAAATCATGGCTAAAAGACAGCACATCATTTGTGGTTGCACAACGCATTAGTACGGTATTACATGCAGACAAGATTGTAGTTGTGGATGACGGACAGATTGTGGCGCAGGGTACGCATAGCGAGTTGATGCAGTCGAGTCCTGTATATCAGGAAATCTACGCATCGCAATTAGGTGACGGCGTTAATCTGGAGGCAGAATGAGTAACCAAACTTCAGCAGGCCGCCCAACTACTGCCAACCTTCGCGCTGCATTAGGCCGCGGCCCTATGCAACCAGGCAAGATTGAAAAAGCCAAAGACCCCCGCAATGCATTGACTCGGTTGACCATGTACCTTAGCCCATACAAATGGACTCTGATAGTGGTCTTATTCTTTGTGCTGATCTATATTTTGCTTGGGCTGACAGAACCATATCTCATTGGTCGCGCCATAGACCAATATATTTCTACTCGCCAAATAGATGGTTTATCCAAACTGGCGCTTCTGCTCTTGGCTGCGTATGTTTTCGATAACGGATTTCAAGCCGCATCCAGTTGGCTGATGGCGCGCATCTCGCAAGATGCACTTCGCCGACTTCGCCGTGACCTTTTTGAGCATTTACAGAAGCTTTCAATCGCCTTCTTTGACCAGCACACAGCAGGCGAATTGATGAGCCGCCTCACTAACGATATCGATGCTATCAATCAGGCTGTTTCGCAAAATGTAGTGTCGCTTGTTGCAAGTGTGCTATCCCTGCTTGGGATTGTTATTGCAATGTTTGTGTTGAACCCGTGGCTGGCGTTGGCGGCATTGCTTGTAGTCCCCATTATGTTTTGGTTTACGCAATTCATTGCAAAATACACCCGCAAAGGCTTTCGTGACCTGCAAAAAGAACTGGGCGAGATCAATGGCGTAATGGAAGAATCCATCAGCGGACAACGTGTGGTTAAAGCATTTCGTCGCAGCGAAACAGCTATTGAACGCTTTCGTGTTAGCAATCAAAAAGTCTACAAAGCGGGTATCTATGCCAACACGTATGCACTTATGCTCATGCCGCTTACCAATGTGCTTGGCAACTTTTTTGTTATCGTACTTGTTGGGCTTGGCGGATACCTTGCCTTACAAGGCCTTGCCACAATCGGTATGATCGCGACTTTCATTGCCTACGCTCAAAACTTTATTTCGCCATTGCGGCAACTTGCGAATATGTACAATTCTATTCAGGCTGCACTAGCTGGTGCGGAACGAGTCTTTGAGATTATTGATACCTCTGCTGAAGTGGACGAAGCTTCAGACTCCCCTCTGCCTGTTCCCGTTAAAGGAGAAGTGCACTTCACTGACGTTTCCTTCGGCTATGAGCCCGACCAGCCCATCATTAAAAACATGACTCTTGAAGCAAAAGCAGGGCAGACCATTGCTTTGGTCGGGCCAACTGGTGCTGGCAAAACAACCATTATTAATTTGTTGACTCGTTTCTACGAGATCAACGAGGGCAGTATTACTATTGATGGGCTTGATCTTCGTGACATTTCTAAAGATGATTTGCGCCAGAAGTTGGGTATTGTCTTGCAAGATACATTCTTGTTTGCAGACACCGTTCTAGAAAATATCCGCTACGGGCGACTCAATGCCACTGACGAAGAGTGCATTGAAGCCGCCAAACTTGCAGACGCTGATCACTTCATCCGCCAATTGCCTCAAGGTTACCAAACCAAGCTCTCGGAGCGCGCCAGCAACCTCAGCCAGGGACAGCGTCAGTTAATGTCCATTGCGCGTGCGGTTCTGTCAGACCCGAGCATTCTCATTTTGGATGAGGCAACTTCCAGCGTGGACACACGAACCGAGGCTCGCATCCAAAAAGCATTGTTGCGTTTGATGGAAGGCCGAACTAGTTTTGTCATTGCTCATCGCCTTTCCACTATTCGCGATGCTGATAAGGTTATAGTCATCAAAGACGGCGAGATCGTAGAACAAGGTACTCATCAGCAATTACTGGATGCGAAGGGTTTCTTCCATCACTTATACATGAGCCAATTTAAAGGACTAGCGATCTAAATGCTATAAAAAAACTCCACATGTTGTGGAGTTTTTTTATAGATAACAGAGATTTTTTAGACACGAAGTGCATCTTGTATTCTTTGGACCAGATCATCAGGAGTGACAGGCTTGGTGATGAAGTCCACTGCACCTGCGTTGAAAGAGTCTTTTTTGCTGACAAGATCATCCAATGCAGAGACCATGATTACTGGAATATTTTTCAAGTTTGGGTCTGCTTTGAGTAGTTTGCAAAGCTCAATCCCGTTAAATTCTTCCATCAAAATGTCCAGCAAAATGATGTTTGGATGAATAGCACTGGCTGTTTTGATCGTGTATCTGCTGAGGTTTACAGACGTGGGTTCATGCCCCTTCATTTTGACCATACTTTCCAACAGGGTTGTAGTTTGCGTATCGTCATCCACGATTAAGATTTTTGCCATTAAGCTTCTCCAAATTGCAGATGTGAATATAGGGTGGTCATCATTTACGAGTGGGGGAGCAGAGCTTCGATTCGTAAAATCAGTTCATCGAGATCAAAGGGCTTGGTGAGATAGTCATTTGCACCAAAGGTGGTAGCTTTGCTGTTGCTATTATCCAAGGCGGTGATGATCAAGATCGGAGTCTGCGAAAAATTAGGGTCTGCGCGTAGCTCTCTAGTGAGCGTGAAGCCATCTGGTGGGGGCATCATAATATCCAAAATAAAGAGATCAGGGCGAAGTGACCGCGCCGTTTGTATTGCTTTTGAGCTCTCGTTGATTGCAGTGACTTGGTATCTTCTAGAAGATAGAAATCTATTCAGTAGAGTCGTAACTTTTTCATCATCATCAACGATCAGGATTTTAGCCATGTTTTCATTCCTAAGGGGGGGTATTAGATCATATTTACTGAAAAATACTGCGAAAAACCTGTTTTGCCGTCAGATAAACATATTATACCCTTTCGACCAATGGATTCTACAATGTTCACCCTATTGCGAAAATATAACACTCTCTGAATTTTAAAGAATTTTAGTGCAGGCGCCCAAAGGCTCAATGCTGCTTATGATACTAAATGACTATTGAACTTTCCCCTCGGTGAATATACTATTAATACACGGTCTCTACTTTGGATTTCCATTGGTTTTATTGTTAGCAGGAAAGGAGCACCCTTATGGAGTCAGAGAGGCGAAATGCGAAACGGAAGAAATTTACTTACTATATGAGGGTGGTGGATGCAAATACGCTTGAACTTGTTGGATACTTAACTCAGATCAGTGCTATTGGTATCCAGATCGATAGCGAGAAGTCGTTGCCAGTTAATGCAAATTTCAAATTACGGGTGGATCTGACGTCGGACATAGCTAATAAAACCATGATGGTCTTTAATGCTCGCAGTAAATGGTGTCTGCCAGACCGCGCCGAGCCAAACTCATTTAATGTCGGCTTTGAAGTGACGCTGCTCTCTCGCGAGGACATGACTATTTACAACCGTATGATCGAAAAATATGCCACCGAAAGTAACTGGTGATTTTTATTCTACCTCAGGTATAAACATCATAAATTGATTTTTCCCATTTCGCTTGGCTTGATATAAAGCAATATCAGCTGATTGCAGCAATGTGTCTGCTGTTTCTTCTTTGTCGTCCCCGTGATACCCCGTGATACCCACACTGATTGTTACTGAGACATTTTCCCCTTTAGCCTTGATCTGAAGTCCGCTAATTAATTGGCATAAACGCTCTGCTATGTTGATTGCAAATTTTGGGTCCGCCTGCGGAAGCAGGAGCACAAATTCATCACCCCCGTGGCGTCCCAGCAGATCAAAGGATCGTAAGTTCGCCTGACAAGTTTTTGTAACCAAAATCAGGATTTCATCGCCAACCGCATGTCCATATTTGTCATTAAATTGTTTGAAATTATCAATGTCAAACATAATGACCGCCATTGGCAGCGTTAACCGCCTGGCTCTCGATAATTCCGCTTCTAAGAGTTCAATGAAGTGCCGCCGATTGTATGCCCCAGTTAATGAGTCTGTTGCTGCGAGGGTACGAGCTTCCATAAAGGAGAGATGGCGTTCAGTGGCATCGCGCATGGTGATCAAAGTGCCAACCACAGCTTGCTGACGATTTTTGATAGGCAAAGTGGTTACATCATAATAATGATTTATCCCTTCAGCTTCGTTGTGCTGGAAAGTTAATGTTTTTTGTTCAACGTTCAGGTTGAACGCGGGATCAGTTGCGAACCATAGTATGCTTTCCACTGGCTTTCCAATTGCATCTTTAGAATTGGTGCAAACGATTTGGCTGGCGCTGGGATTGATCCCAATTACCCTTCTGCGCAGGTCGAGAACAACCACGCCGTCCGCAAAATTGTTAACGATCAGATCGTTTGCCATTGGTACGATGTCAAACAAACGGTATTGGTATAAAGCATACGCGATCAAAATCCCTGAAATGCTAAAAAAGGCGGATGTAAAATTGAAATTTGGAATTGGGGTGATGCCGAAATTATAGAGAATATCCACAACGAGAGGGATCAAAATACTTATTAATAAAATTCCTGACTGTGATCGGTAGGAGCTTGATGAGAAAAAG
Source organism: Anaerolineales bacterium (assembly GCA_046328875.1). Classification (GTDB taxonomy): domain Bacteria; phylum Chloroflexota; class Anaerolineae; order Anaerolineales; family Villigracilaceae; genus Villigracilis. Next base: position 1,401,196 of record JAXLVS010000001.1, read on the forward strand.
CGAGCTTGGATAATGATCCTTAAGGTTAATAATAAGATCAAGTAATGGATAGGAATCTGAATTTTGTAATACCAAACCCCATAGTCGTTGGCAAGAATTTGAAGATTCTCGTTGACCGTTTCCAAGTGTGGAGCTTGCCGATACCAATGATGAAAATCATTGGTCCAGATTACCACAGTCGAGATCAGATAGAATGCGCCTAAAACGTAAGCCCAATTCCCTAATTTTTGTTTGTTATCAATGTTTTGTATCGTTAGAATTAGAAACGCAATCGGGATCGCATTGATTCCCAAAAATTTTATGTTCGCGAATAAGATCTTTGTATGAAGTTCATTCCCCATTATTTCAAAAATAAAACAGGTGCTCCATATAAAGATGGCAAGCAATAATCCCCAAAAAGCACGCGTGAATGATTCGTCGCGATACTGAATTGTGAAAAGCCAAAGCGCCACAATCGTGACTGATGATACAACAAACGGAAGAATGTAAGGAGTGTAGTTAAATGTCATTATTGTTTGCCTTGCCTCCCACTCTATTGATTTTACACCCTAACCAATTTTCTGTTTTTTTGTGATGATGACGCTGGCCGGTTTGGACACCATGCCAATGGCACTCGCCTCTTTCTGCCCTGTGAATTGCTTCTGTTTTCTGCAAATTCTGCTACGTTGATAATTTTTTACTCTGGAGAATAAAAAAGAGGCTGTCGCTAATGACATGACAACCTCTTTTTTGGCCTACAATGCTTTACAAGCTATTTTTCAAACGGATATTTAAGACCGATCTCAGCACGAATAGAATCCATTAATTCCATGTTCGCAAGTGTATCTGCATGACTCATCCCAGGGCTTTCAAGCAACCCAGCACGGATGCAACGCATAGCTTCCTCAGTTTGATATTCAAATCCACTGGCGCGTAGCGGCCTTGAAACAGTCAATTCTTGCTCGTTGACTGTCAGTGTGGCTTTGGTAGAGCCCCAGAAGTTTGGATGAATCCGAATATGGCCTTTGCTGCCATAGATCAAAAAGTCATTGACATGGTTGCTGAGAAAACTGCTGTGAGATTGAGAGATCACATTGTTTTCGTATTTGAGGGAGAATGTGGTCAATTCGTCCACGCCTGTGCTACCAATGTGTGCCATGGTCACAAACGATTTTGGCTGTGCTTGCATAACCCATTGCGAGATTGCAATAGGATAGATACCCATATCTAACAATGTGCCGCCAGCGAGTTCGGGGTTTTGCCAGCGGTCATCTTTTTCTTTGGGCGCATTAAAGCCAAAAGTGCCCACCATAAGACTGATCTCACCGATCGCTTTTTCATCCAACCATTCACGGATAACGGGATAGATTGGCAAATAGCGTGTCCAGAGAGCTTCCATTAAGAAGACTTTCTTTTCACGGGAGGTTTGGATTAACTTTCTTGTTTCAGCGGCATTGACCGTCAGCGGTTTTTCACAGAGGACGGGTTTGCCCGCGTTAAGAGCTAACATCGTGTTTTCAAAGTGGAAACGGTGCGGAGTGGCAATGTACACACCATCCACCTCAGAGTCGTTGACTAGAGCTTCGTATGTGCTGTAGATTTTTGCATCACCGCCGTATTCATTGGCGAATGCCACAGCCTTGTCTCGGTTTGAACTAGCTATAGCATATAAACTTGCGTCATCAATCACTTTAAGACCATCAGCAAATGCATGGGCAATACGACCTGGTCCTAAAACGCCCCATTTGAACTTTTTATCTGACATTTTTATCTCCAATGAAATTTCTTGTTGGGGGAATGGTGTTTGCCGAGTATACCGCAGGCCTGTTAATTTATAATGGATGTGCGCATCTGTGCGCTTTTATTTTTAATATCGAGGAGATGTATGGAACAGAGGAAGTTATTTTTTGCGTTGATGGCAATTTTTATCCTTGCCTGCGGGGTCGGGACGAATACTCCAGCTGCGAATTTGCCTATTGAAACAGAACCAACTGTCAGCGTGGAAGGAAGCGATATAGTCCTTCAAGTCGATTCGTTAATGGCATCCACTTTTACTTCTGATGCCCCGGGCGGTGCAGTGATGGTCATCCAGGATGGAGAGATTGTTTTTCAAAACGGCTATGGTCTGGCGGATGTTGAAAATGAAAAGCTGATCACAGTTGATTCAGTTTTCCATTTAGGTTCGGTAGGGAAGCAGTTCACTGCAATGGGAATTATGATGTTGGTAGAACGAGGGCTGGTTGATTATGATGAACCAATTGGCAACTATTTGCCTGAGCTGGCGTGGGCGGGCGATGAGGTGACAGTGAGGCGTCTGCTTCATCATACATCGGGGTTGCTTGGGTATGATGACAGTGATGAGATTTATGATGCTCTGGTGGCTTCTGCCGACTTGCCGACGAATGATGATCTGCTGAATGTGCTGGCGGCAGTTGGTGATTTTCAATCTGACCCTGGGGAGGAATATAGTTACAGCAACACGGGTTATGATATTCTCGGCGCGTTGATCGAACGTATTTCAGGGCAAACGTACTCTGCATTTATGAGTGATAATATTTTCACCCCATTAGCCATGAAGCATACCTTTGCCATGCCGAACAGCCAGCGTTTGAATGGAAAGAATGTAGCAGCCAGTTATTATTTTGAGAACGGCAGGCCTGTAGAGTATGAGCCTGACCCATTAGATATGTTAAGCGGCTCGGGAAGTATTTACTCCACCGTGGGGGATATGTTCCTATTTGACCAAGCTTTATATACAGATGAATTAGTCAGCCAGAAGACACTGGCAGACGCCTTCGTTTCTGGCGTACTCAATAACGGAGAAAAGACGAATTATGGTTTTGCCTTGGATTTAGGGGAGTATGCAGGCGAGAGTTATGTGGGGCATTCAGGAGCATGGCTCGGTTTTGAGTCTTACTATTTGCGTTTCCCCAAGCGGAATTTTTCTGTAGTGATTCTTCTGAACTTTGACTATCTGGAAACTGGCGCAGAGGGTTTAGCTTTTGAGACCGCTGATCTGTATTTGAAGTAAAGAAAACAAGCTCACGACCACATTGAGAATTCAGTGTGTTTGTGAGCTTGTTTATATTATTTTTTAAATGGTTTTATTTTATATGGAAGCGAAAGGATAGGCATCAATTTTAGATGGAGTTTGTTTTAGCGCGCTTTTTCTTGTTGCCATCCAAAACAATAAAGTTTCTTCTTCAGGGAGACCTAACCAGTGGATGGCATCTTTTTCGGTATTGCAGATGTGAAAGTCAAAGGGGGATTCTGCAGTCATAAGTTGCAGAGCATCTGCCAGGAATTTCAAGCTGGTGCTTTTTGTAAGGACAGCGGTACGAACTTCCTGCCCCTTCCTTTTTGTCTCTTTCATTTTTTCAATGGCAAAGCGCAGGTCTGACACTACTATATCTATCTCTGCCAGGTAAAAGTCTATGATGACGCTTGTTTTTTGCTGTAACCGCGGGTCTAGGGTAACTTTATCCCCTGTTTCGAAAAACTTGGCTGCTGTGACAGACCCTGAACAGATATAGGTTACAAGATTTAAATCGGTGGAAATATCATAGTGAACTGGCAAGTCGTCCTCATATTTACTGCTGTAGTTTTGGAATGGCACAAGATTTTAGCCGCTACCTCAAAATTATGCAATTATAAGGACTTGTTAGTTTTGTGAGTAAACTTTATCCAGTCATCATCTCATCTACCGCCTCTGCCAGTTCCCGCAAATTACTGACCTTCAAGACGTTGCTGCACAGCGGAGCATACTTTGGCATATCGCTGTCGCCATTCCATAGTAGCGGCGGCTCGGGGTTTAGCCAGATTGTCCGTGTAGCGCGGCGGGACATGTGCGAGAAAATATCGAGCCGAGGGTCGTTGTAATTGTTGCGTCCATCGCCAACGATGATGAGCGTAGTCCCGCTGTTGAGCGTGTCCATGTACTCGCTGCTGAAATCGTTCAGCGCCCAACCGAGGTCAGTGTTGTAATGTCCACTGGGCATACGCCATAAAACAGACTGGATCGCTTCGTCCGCATCCGTTCCGCTGAAATCCTCCGAGATCGACTCAAGATGGTCGATGAACGCAAATGCATGAGTCTTGCGTACTTGTCCTTGCAGTGCGAACAAAAAGCTCAGCATCAGCTCCGAACAAAAACGCATCGACGTGCTCACATCGCAGATGACCACGATCTTTGGTTTATGCACACGGTCTTTGTGTTTGATCTCCATCGGCACACCGTGATATTTCAAACTCGCGCGTATCGTTGCCTTCGGATCCATCTGACCGTTTTTGGCGCGCTTCTGCCGCAGCGCAATCCTCGTCCGTAGCATGGCGGCCAGCTTTTTCACTTCACGCTGTAAAAGTTTTTTATCTTCATCAGACAACGCATGGAACGGACGGTTCATCAAATTATCGATGTTCTCGCCGCGCGGTTTCTCGCTCAAATTCTCAGCAATACGTTCGCCCGCAAACTGCTCCATTTGTTGCTGCATCCCCTGCATATTTTGTTGGATCATCTCGCGGATCTGTTGAATGCGTTCACGGCTCATGCCCATCTGTGCGAGCTGCTCCATCAATTCCTTCATCGCCTTTTGAACTTCAGGGAACGCCATCGCACGCATCATGCGCTGCGCCATCCAGTTTTGATAATTTAGATTGTCCGCCTGATTCAATCCGACTAACTGACCGAGCGCCTCAAGCTCCGCACGGGACAATTGATCGCCACTCATCAGCCTTTCCATCCGCTGGCGGAGATTTTCTGCAAACTGGCGCAACGCCTCCGCGAGCATTTGCGCTTCCTCGGGTGTCATATCATCAGACGGATTTCCACCCATCATCGGCGGCTGTCCAGATCCGAAGAAGAGCGGGAACAATTTATCAAAAGTGGCGATGTCTTTTAAATCTTTGATGAGCGTAGCCCGCAACGACAAACGAAATTCCTCACGGTTTTGGATCCCCATTAAATCAACAGCCGAAAACGCCTCAGCACTTTCCGCCAGAGACACGCGTACCCCGCTCGCGCGCAACGCTGCAATTAACTGTAAGATTCGGGATTCCATAATTTATATTCCTTGTAAGAGCGGGATACCCCGCCCCTTGTATCATCTTTTTACGTTGTAAAACTTTTCTGCTTGTTCTTTAACCAGCTTGTTTCCACGTTTTTGCAATAGCTTTCAGCTTTTCTCTGTCGTCTAAATATCGTTCGATATATCCACACTCTACGCAGATATAGTCATCTGTGTTGGAGCCCATATTAGCCGTGTCTGTGCGGACGAACGCACCACCGATCATTTTTGGAATATAGATCCCATTCTGTTCGTGATGCACCGACTTCGAGCCACATTTTGGACAGGTTCCGTTTTTCATTGTTTTGTTTCTCCTCTACTTTGTAAAATGGTATTTTGTATTTATCTGATCTAAAATTAATTTCCAGAGAATCTTCCAAAATCTTCGTTGTTATTTCTTGGCTTTGGCCTCTGCTGTGGTGGGGGAGCCATTAACTGTCTCTTTGCCTTTTGCAAGTCAGCTTCGTGCTTCAATAAAACCGAAAGCGTATCTTCCAAAACAGCATTATCTAAATTAGATGCGTTCAACGCCACGAGCGCATTTGCCCAATCCAACGTCTCACTGATAGACGGGGATTTGCGCATGTCCGCTTTGCGGAGCTTTTGCACAAATTCCACAGCTTGCTGCGCCAACTTGGGGTTCAAGTCTGGGACTTTCAGTCTCACCACAGCGAGTTCTTCCTGCAAGTTCGGATAATCAATGAAGAGGTAGAGACAGCGTCGCTTCAGCGCCTCGGATAACTCACGTGTGTTGTTGGAGGTCAGGATAACGAACGGCTTGTGTTTCGCGGTCAATGTCCCCAACTCAGGTACAGACACTTGAAAGTCGCTCAAGATTTCTAACAGGAAGGCTTCAAACTCTGCGTCCGCGCGGTCAATTTCATCGATCAACAAGACCGTTGGCTTATCACTAAGGATAGCCTTCAACAACGGGCGTTGCAGCAAGAAGCGGTTTGAGAAAAAGACATCTTCCTCTTTTGCCAGTTTATCCGCCGCTTCTGCAAGTGACTCTGCTTTGCCAAGTGTGTCGTTCAATTTATCTCGAAGCAGCTGTGTATAAAGCAGTTGCTTCGAATATTCCCATTCATACAACGCCTTTGACTCATCCAACCCTTCGTAGCATTGCAAGCGGATCAGTTCGCGCCCTGTAGCGAGTGCTATCGCTTTGGCTAATTCCGTTTTGCCCACTCCAGCTGGCCCTTCGGCAAGAAGCGGCTTTCCCAATTTCTGTGAGAGATATACGATCGTCGCGATCTCATCCGAGGCAATATATTTTTGTTTCGATAATTCCGCTTTTACAGTGGTGGTTGAGTCGAAAAGGGTTGTCATGAGTCTCCTTGTGATAGACGATGGACTATCGTCAAATACCTATATAAAATGCCTGATGATATTCAACTTTTCCTTGCGGTACATTTTCGTAAAAAGGCAAAGCCATAAAATATTCTAGGCCAGGCGCGCCTTCATAAATTAAACCTGGATAAGACTTAAAACCAAATCTTTGATAATACACAGGGCTGCCTTCCAATACGCAACCTTGAGCACCAATCGCTCGAATTGCGGACAAGCCTTCATTAATCAACTTTGAGCCAATGCCTTGCTTTTGCAACTCTGGCACTACGGAGATTGGCCCAAGTCCATACCAATTTAGGTTTTCGCCATTGATCGTCACCAGCGAAAAAGCCACATGTCCGACAATTTTTTTATCGATTTCTGCAACCAACGATAATGACAGTGCGTCTGCATCACGCAAGCCGTTGACGATCAAATGCTCAGTTGGGTTGTCGCTGAACTTGCCCATGAACGCTGCAAGCGTAACTTGTTCAATGGCGTCAATATCTGTTGGCTTCTCAGACCGAACGAGGATGTCCATACTTACTTCTTGAACCATCTTGGCTGGGTCAATACTTCTGGCCTAAGAATATCATCAAGCTCTTCCTTGGTTAATAGACCTTTGGCTAGGACGATTTCTGCCACGCCTTTGCCTGTGGCTTGCGCCTCTTTCGCCACCGCAGTTGCATTCTCATACCCGATGATCGGATTCAACGCTGTCACAATTCCGATTGAGTGATTGACCAGATCCGCCAGGCGTTCGCGGTTGGCAGTAATGCCTTTTACACAGCGTTCTGCCAGAGTCAAACATCCTTGGCGCAAATAAATGAGACTATCCAACAAACTATGTGCAATAATCGGCTCGAAGGCGTTGAGCTGCATCTGTCCGCCTTCGGCTGCGAAGGTCACGGTCACATCATTGCCGATGACCATGAATGCAATTTGATTTACAACCTCAGGGATGACAGGGTTCACTTTTCCAGGCATAATGCTGGACCCAGCTTGCACAGCGGGAAGGTTGATTTCTCCGAGTCCAGCTCGTGGCCCAGAAGAAAGCAGACGTAGATCATTACATATCTTTGAAAGTTTTACAGCCACACGTTTCAACACACCCGAGAGCTGCACGAACGCGCCAGCATCCTGAGTTGCTTCCACGAGATTTCCCGCAGTAATGTATGGAATGCCTGTTACTTCACTCAAATGCTTGCGAGCCAGCGCAGCATAATCGGGGTGAGCATTGATGCCTGTGCCGATCGCTGTTGCGCCGAGATTGATCTCGCGGATCAACGAAGCCGCTTCACGCAAGCGCTGCTGATCTTCTTCGATCATCACTGCGTATGTGCTGAATTCCTGACCAAGTGTCATCGGCACTGCATCCTGCAATTGCGTACGTCCCATTTTCAAGATGTCTTTGAACTCCGCCGCCTTATTTGCAAATTCGATTCTCAATATTTCCATTGCTGCGATCAATTCGTCAATTTCAAAATACAGCGCGACTTTTATCGCAGTCGGGTACACATCATTCGTGCTCTGACTCATGTTGACATGTTCCAACGGGTGAATCTGTTTATATTCACCGCGTGCAAAACCAAGCAATTCAAGAGCGCGATTCGCGATGACTTCATTCGCGTTCATATTGGTTGAAGTCCCTGCACCACCCTGAATCACATCCACTGCAAATTGAGAGTGTAATTTCCCCGCACGAATTTCTTCGCAGGCATTCACGATCGCATCGGTTTTTCTTTCGTCGAGCAATTCCAATTCGTTATTTGCCAACGCACAAGCCTGCTTCACGCACGCCAGAGCTCGCACCATGTTCGGGTATGTGCTGATCGGAATCCCGCTGATCGAAAAATTCTCCAGTGCGCGCAGCGTGTGCACGCCGTAATACGCATCCATCGGTACTTCACGTTCCCCCAACAGATCATGTTCCATTCGATATTTCACTTTGCCACTCCAAGACTTTCATAGATTTTTAGATTCGCTCGTAATTCTTTTTCAAGTGTGAATTGACCAAGTACCGCTTCTCTCGCGGACCTTCCAACTGCTTCTCTTTTCTCAGGCTGACTCAACGCCTTAGCCACTTTCTCCGCCAATCCCTCCGAATCGTTGACATTCACCAAAAGCCCGTTGACTCCATCCACGATCACATCTTTCACTCCGCCCACAGGTGTGGCAATGACAGTCTTTCCGCATGCCATTGCTTCAAGAACAGCATTCGGCATTCCATCTCTCAAGGAGGGATGTACGAATACATCTATCAAGGAATAGTAAGCGGGCAGGTCACTATGTGAAATATACCCAGTGACAATGATTTTGAGATTAGGATTGGATTGCAGAAATTCATCGAACCATTTTTTGTCTTCGCCTTCTCGCACCTCGCCAACGATCAGAAGGGAAGCAGGTTGTTTTTTGTTGATTTGCGCATAGGCACTCAGGAGGGTCGCTAATCCCTTCTTTTCGCGCAGTTCTCCAACGAAGCCAACTACCCCAATTCTTTCATCTTTTTTCTTTTCTTCTCCCCCCAACCCCAATGCTTCTGCCAAACCTTCATTTCTCTCCATTGGCTTGAAACATTCAGTATCGATCCCATTCGGGATTAATTCAATATCTCGGTCAATAAATGCTTTTGCCTTTTTCGCCAACTCACTGGCATTCGTTGTCACAGTACTGGCATTTTGCAGCGCATACATCACATGTGAAAATTTAGATGGGTCAAATGCTGCCCGCTCAATGTCATTCCCGCGGATGGAGACAACGCTGGGGCTGTTTAAATATTTCCCAGCATACGCCGCAACGAATCCCGCCATCGGAAGAAAATATGCGTGCAACAGATCGAACGGTTCGCGTTTGTGTTCTTCCACGATGATCTCGAACCAATCGACAAGCGTATCGTCCACACGTTTGTGTGCGCCAAAGCGAGTGACGCTGACTCCGCTGTGGGGGAGAGTCTGCTTTTTGGTGGCTGGCAGGTTTGAGCTTGGAGCAAAGACGCGGACTTCATTTCCAGCAGATGCAAGTAGATGACCCATTCGTCCTGTTGAGATTGCAAGGCCGCCAATGTCTGGTGTATACTTTTCTGAAAGCAACGCAATTTTCATGAGGTGTCTCAATGGCAGAAAAATGTGAAATGATTATTGGTTATTTGGTGCCGCATCAATGTGAAAACCCTGCTCTTGGTAAGTGTGTAAAGTGCAGGCGCGGTTTTTGCGACGAGCATACGAATGCAACTCAGGAAGGCCGCGTGTGTCTGGCTTGCCAGCAGGGACTTGAGATGCCTGTGGCGCTGCCCATCGCTGCGGCGTTGTTCACGCCGTCTGATCTTGATACCTTTAGCCGCACCAGCAGATTTAACGATAATGATGCTGATGACAGCGGCGATATGTTCTCTGATTTGAGTTAATACGGCCCGATCGTTTCCCAGATCTCTTTATTCTGTTCGATAAAATCATCACACCGCCTGCATGGAGATAATGCGGGCGGATGCATTTTTAAACGCACTTGGCGATAAGCTGCACCTTCCCAAATTTCCTTGAAAGATTTTTTGGTGATATTTCCAATAGGCGGAATTTTTTCACGCGTCATACAGCAGACATATACATTGCCATTGAAATCAATAAGACTGTGAGTCCACGGCGCGAAGCAGGGATGCTTGTCGTAGTAGCCAAATGCGTATCTGCCTACGCGTCCCAAACGGACCTCGGACTCACTTCTACCAAATGGAAAAGCATCTTCATCTGAAACCATTAAACCCAACGCAAGCGCTCGTTCTGCTATGCGCGGGCCGATCTCTTCATTGAACAAAGCAATATCTTTCTTTCGCATGGAGAGGATTTCGCCGCAGTGGTCATCTACTGGGATCAAGTTGATGCCGTCTGCGCCAAGTTTGTGAGCCAGGTCAGGGAGTGTGTCTAGAGTCTGGTAGTTCGTGCGGCTGACCACCGTATTGATGCGAATGGTCAACTTGCCTTTGTGTTTATATCTGCGGAATAATTCCACAGCTTTGGTCGTTAGCTTGAATGAACCTTCCACGCCGCGGATCTTTTCGTGCATTTTACGAATGGGGGAGTCTATGGAGATATTCACTCCGCGCAAACCACCCTCAACCAGTCGCTTGGCTTTTTCTTTTGTGATGAGTGTGCCATTCGTGGTCATAGTCACTTTGATGTCCAGTGACGAGGCGTGTTCCACAAATTCAGGGATCTGTGGGCGTAGCATCGGTTCTCCGCCTGAGATGTGGATCTTCTTTGTCCCCAGTTCTGCTAATTCGCTGATAACTTCCCGAAAACGTTCTGCTAAGACGGGAGGCTCACGAGTCTCGCGCCAGTGATTGCACATCTCACATTTCAAATTGCAACCGTAAAAGACCTTGAACTTTACATATAAAGGTTTATACGCGCGGGCATTCAGCACGGCTTGCAGTAACTCATCCTTATTAGCTTGTATCTCATCAAAGTTATACATCTAAATATCCTGTGCTATCATAGGCGTTCAAATTGCGAAAACATGTATATCAGTAAACACGTTCACAAGCAGGAACTTGTCAATTGTATCACTCGAAATTATTTCAAATTTCTTCTTTTATTGCCTAAATTGGATATCTAACTACGGAATAATTATGCGCTTAAAAGCAGATCTACTTCTTTTCATGGTTGCCATTATTTGGGGAACAGCATTTGTGGCGCAAGGGATCGCTGGACAATATCAGGTCGCCTATCTGTTCAACGGTGTCAGCTTTATGCTCGCGTCATTGATTTTGGTTCCCTTTATTCCACGCGGTATGAAAATATCCAAAGACCAATGGAAGTGGATGTTTGTAGCTGGAGTTGTACTATTCGTAGCTACCGGTATGCAGCAGGTGGGGTTGTTGTTCACGAAAGTTGCAAACGCCAGTTTCCTTACCAGTTTATATGCGGTGTTCACACCTTTTCTCTTATGGATCGGTTTCCGTGAGAAACCACATTGGCTGGATATGATCGCGGTTACCTTGGCGGGGATTGGCGCATTTCTACTTTCTACTTCAGGAAAGTTTGTGGTTCACCCGGGAGATTCAATTGAATTGATCGGCTCTTTATTTTGGGCTTTGCATTTTGTCCTGCTTGGCAAATACGCATCAAAATTTGACTCTGTTTCCTTCGCGGCGGGGCATTTCTTCATCAGCGGCTTTATTAATTTTGTGGTCGGCTCGTTTGTGGAGGACATCTCTATTTTGGCGGCATTGCCTTTGCTTGGTGCAATTTTGTACCGCGCAACTCTTTCCATTGGAATTGGTTACACTCTGCAAGTGTGGGGACAAAAGCATACGCCTCCTACAGATGCGGCGCTCATCCTTGGGTTGGAGGCGGTTTTTGCAGTCATCGCTGCGTGGATGTTGCTTGACCAAAAACTTTTGCTCGTTCAGGTAATTGGCTGTGTCATTATTTTTGTGGGGGTATTGATCTCCCAATTAAAAGAATGGAATTCAGGACAGATCGAACACGATCATTTGGTGGAGGGTAGATAATGCGTTTTAAGGCCGATATAACTCTTTTGATAATTTCTGTTATTTGGGGTTCTGCGTTCGTAGCACAGCGTGTGGCGGGACAGTTGGGTAGCGTCTATCAATTTAATGGGGCACGCTATTTGTTGGCGGCGCTGGTGGTGCTCCCGTTCGTGAAGCGAGCTGACATTAAATCCATGCCGCGTCAACAATATAAGTGGATGTTCATTGCAGGATTCTTCTTGTTTGTGGGCAGCGCTTTGCAGCAAGCGGGCATGGTCTATACTACGGCGGGGAACGCTGGCTTCATCACCGCACTGTATGTTGTTATGGTTCCGATCGCGCTTTTCTTTGTCTGGGGAGAAAACCCGCATTGGTTGGCGATCGTGGCTGTGATTTTGGCTGGGACGGGGGCATTCCTCCTGTCAACGGGTGGCAAGTTCGAAGTCCATGCAGGAGACGCGCTTGAGGTGGTTGGCGCATTGTTTTGGACATTCCACGTTATTATTCTAGGCAAGCATGCATCCAAATTCGAGGCGATGTCATTTTCGGTGGGGCAGCTAATAATTTGCGGAATCCTGAATCTTGGCGTTGGCGTTGTGGCTGAATCCTTGATGAGCTTTAGCTGGTCTCTGGCTTTTGCGATTGCCTACACAGCGTTTTTCTCATTGGGGTTGTGTTACAGCCTCCAAGTATGGGCGCAGCGACACACTCCGCCCGCAGACGCAGCTTTGATCCTAAGCCTCGAATCCGTTTTTGCTGTGCTCTCAGGATGGCTCTTGTTAAATGAAAAGCTGCTTGGTATTCAAATTTTAGGGTGTGCTTTGATCTTTATTGCAGTGTTACTGTCACAATTTAAAGAGTGGACATCAGGTAAAATCGATACAAACCACTTAGTGGAGGGTCGATGACCGCTAAAGTAATACTAAACCCGTATTCGAACCGTTGGAATTCAAAGGCACGTTGGCCTGAAACCGAAGCTGCGCTTAAAGCCGCAGGTGTGGATTTTGCGCTGGATATCTCTGAGCGCAAGGGGCACATTGTTGAGTTGGCAAAGAAAGCCGTGTTGGACGGATTCTCTCCCATCATCGCGGCTGGCGGAGATGGCACGATCGGAGAAACTGTCAATGGCCTGATGCAAGCCGCAGGGCAGACAAATGAGGCGGTTGGTCCGCTTGGGATCATGCCGACAGGCTCTGCCAATGATGCAGTCTATTCGTTAGGTCTTCCAACTGATTTGAGTGAAGCGGCTAAAGTCATTGCTTCTGGTAATACAAAATTGATGGATATGGGTTTTGTAAATGGAAAATATTTCATCAATAATTCTGCGGCAGGTTTGGAACCATACGTCACAATAAAGCATGAAAAGATCCATTGGATAAAAGGCATCGCTCGTTATCTTGTTGCGGCTGTGCAAGGGATTATGGACAAGCCTGAATGGTACGGCGAAGTCACGTGGGATGGCGGCGAATATAAAGGCATGTTGTCTCTCATTACAATTGGCAACGGGCGTCGTACAGGCGGATTTTTCATGACGCCTCATGCAGATATGTTCGATGGGAAGTTAACTCTCGCCTATGGCTACCGTGCCACACGCCTCGGATTATTCCAGGCATTGCCTCGTGCTTTTAAAGAAGGTGCTGGCAGTTACGTGGAAATGGAAGGCATGTTTGAATTGACTGCAACCAGAATCTCCATCAAACTCGATAAGCCCTCTCCAGCGCATACAGACGGCGAACTCTTCCCTGAATGGGTGCAGAACTTTGAATATGAAATTCTGCCTCACAAATTAAAGATACTTTCCAAGTAAAGGTAATAATTTTTATGGCTTTCCCTCCTCAAACGGAATCTCTCGACATTATCGAGGAATTGGATTTATCTTTTCATCCGCTTACCCAAAAGCTATGGCGTGACTTTGAGTTGCTATTTGGAAATAACGGAGCCTGTGGTGGTTGTTGGTGTATGTTTTGGAAATTGCGTGGAAAAGCCTTTGATGAAAATCGCGGAGATGTTTTGCGCCAAAAGCAAAAGTCTGTTGTGGATTCAAAGACTGTCCCTGGGTTGTTGGCTTATTCCGAAGGTTATCCTGTCGGTTGGATCGCCATCGAGCCCCGCAGCGCATACCCCAAGCTTGCACATTCTCGTGTACTAAAACCTGTGGACGGTCAGGAAGTTTGGTCGGTCACTTGTTTCTTTATCGAAAAGAAACATCGTCATAAAGGTATTGCAGTTGAGCTGCTCAAAGCATCCGTAGCGTATGTAAAAAAATGCGGTGGAAAGATTGTGGAAGGCTATCCGCTCGAATTAAAAGAAAATCAACCTGATCCCTTTGTTTTTACTGGAACAGCATCAGCTTTTATTAGGGCGGGCTTCAAAGAAGTGGCGCGTAATTCGCCGACCCGTCCGATATTTAGATTTACGATCGAATAAATGACATTTCAACCACCTTCGAAATCACTCACCCCTCGCGATTATCAATTTATTGCGCTGGTTACGATTCTTTTTCTCATCGTTTCTACTGCGCTGGTATATGCTAACCTTACCCTTACAGGTGGCGGCGACTTTTATGTTCATTGGGTAGCCAGTCGTGGCTTTATTTTTGAAAAGATCGACCCATATAGCGGTGACGTCCCTGAACGCGTGCAAAAATTGGTTTATGACGACACAGCGAAAGCTGGCGACGAACCCTACATTCTAGACACACCCTTTCACATTCTCCTGCTCTATTTTCCTTTCTCGCTTCTTTCCGACCCGCACCTTGCTCGGGCACTATATACATTACTCCTCGAACTGGCATTGTTCGCACTTGCCTTGCTAAGCCTGCGTCTTACAGACTGGGAAGTTCCGCGTTACTTTTCAGTCTTATTTCTGTTGTTTTGTGTCTTCAACTTCTATGCATTTCAAGCCATTCTTGAAGCCAGCCCTGTGCTCCTTCTTGCACTTATCTATGCAGGCATCTTGCTTTCACTTCGCGCCGAGCAGGATGAATTCGCAGGCGCGTTGTTGGCATTCTCTTTATATTATTGGGAAGTGGGTGGCCCGTTTCTATTATTAGTTGCCTGGTGGGCTTATCACAATGGACGTCGCAGAGTCTTTGCAGGTTTTGGGATGATCACTTTTGTACTGTTGGCAGTTTCATTTCTCGTCTATCCCAATTGGATTATCCCTTTCTTGCGAGCTGGAATGAACAATTTGCGTGCAGACTTTGGTTATTCTACGCATAGTATATTTGCTCACTTATTTCCATCTCAAAATGGAATCTATACCTGGATATTTATCGGCGTCCTTATCATTGCTCTTGGTTATGAGTGGAATGCTGCTATCCAAGGAGACTTCCGCAGATTCTATTGGGCAGCCTGTCTCTCGCTTGCCGCTGCGCCTTTATTAGGCTTCCGCTCTCAAATGGAACATCTATCTGTGCTCGTGATTCCATTTGCTCTCATCTTTGCCGTAATTCACGACCGTTGGAATCGAATTGGTGACTTTTTAACGACTCTAATATTGTTGATTGTATTTGTTCTTCCTTGGGTTGTTTTTTTCTTTGCTTTGCCGCGCTTTGGTGAAATCACCCAAGAGATGATGTTCCTCTTTCTTCCCCTTTTCACTGTCATAGGTTTGTACTGGATACGTTGGTGGGCGATTCGTCCCCCGCGCATCTGGAGCGATTTGGCGTCCCGCAGGTAGGAAAAATATGTCATTCCGAACGTACATTCTTTTATTTATCTCTGGCTTGATATTGCCTGTCATTATTGCGCAATTTCAACCCATCCCTGGCTATCTTGACTCAGATTATTACTTTGCGGGCGGGCTTCAGCTTGTAAAGGGCAACGGATTCAATGAGCCATACTTGTGGAATTATCTTGATGGTACTACCTCCTTGCCGCATCCTTCCCACACCTATTGGATGCCGCTCGCTTCCATTGTTTCTGCATTGGGAATGTGGATAACAAGCAAAACAACTTATGCAGCAGCTAGGTTACCTTTTATTATTATTGCTGCCCTAGTAGTACCTGTCACTGCTGCGCTGGCATACGCATTTTCAAAGAAGAAGGATGTTGCCTTAATCTCTGCTGTGTTGGCAATTTTCTCTGTCTATAGCGCATCTTTTGTCGGTGTAACGGATAACTTCAGCCTTTTCATGCTCTTTGGCGGCTTGTATTTCCTTTCCGTCACCAAGCTTATGGAAGACTCGTCTCGTCAGCGCTACTGGTTCTTCCTTGGATTATTGGCAGGCTTATTCGCCCTCTCCCGCAGCGATGGTCTGTTATGGTTAGGGCTTACATTCCTTTTTACATTGTGGCGGGCTCCAAGAACTAATTTTTCAAACTTTACTTCTTATGTGCTTCGCAGCTCCGTTATCGCTTTCCTCGGTTTCCTCATCATCATGTCTCCATGGTATGCGCGAAACTTAAACACCTTTGGAACCATCATGTCTCCTGGCGGGAGCCGCGCTCTCTGGCTTGAGAATTACGACCAGACTTTTATTTATCCGCCTGAAAAACTGAATATGGAATCATTCCTTGCCACTGGCTGGAATAAGATCCTAAAAGACCGCTTGTGGGCACTCGGCATAAACATGCAAAGTGGATTTGCCGCTCATGGCGGTATTATCCTTTTCCCATTTATCGTCGCTGGAATCATTTACTTCCGCAAGGATGAGCGTGTCAAGCTTGCAAGCACCGCTTGGCTCATTCTGTTTTTTGTGATGTCGTTTATATTCCCATTTGCTGGCGCACGCGGAGCGTTCTTCCATGCTGGTGCCGCGCTTCAGCCCATGTGGTGGACTCTTGCGCCTTTGGGTCTTGATGAGATTCTGCTTTCGCTTAGAAAACGTAATTGGGGCAACGACCAAGGCAAAGTTATATTCCGAAGCGCCCTTATCATGATCACAATTATTCTTACTGTGTTTGTTGTCAATCTTCGACTATTCACTTTAGGGTGGGGTGAAGGGGAAGATAAATATCCCGCTGTGGATAATTTCCTGGTTGAAAACGGCATTAAGAGTGATGATATTGTCATTGTTCTCAACGCGCCTGGGTATTATATTGGAACGGGACGGTCGGCGGTTTCAGTTCCATATGGCGGTGAAGAAGCTATTCTCGCTGTGGCAAAACAATTCAATGCAAATTATCTTGTGCTTGAAGATCAGGGCGCACTGCCCCAAATAAAAAGCTTGATGGATCATCCTCAAGATCACACGAACTTTATGTTTTTAGGTGAAGTCAATGGCATCCACATCTTCAAAATCGTCGAGTGAAGTGTCGCGTCGCGACTTACTCATCATTGCTGCTGCCGTATTATTGATCGCCATCATTTATTTGCTTGTTAGCCGATTTACATACGCTATTGGCTTTCCGCTCGATGACTCTTGGATACATTTAACCTATGCCCGCAATCTTGCGCTGCACGGCGAGTGGGCTTTTCGAACGGGCATTCCCTCTGCAGGCTCTACATCACCATTATGGTCTGCACTACTTTCCATCGGCTTTTTACTGAATCTCTCACCATACATCTGGACGTATTTTCTCGGCATTCTAACTTTGTTTGCTCTTGCAGTTCTTTGCGAATGGGCTGTCCGCAACATGGTTGTTTCCTATCGTCCTCGTTTTCCCTGGATTGGTATCTTTATCGCATTTGAATGGCATCTCACATGGGCTGGGATGTCAGGCATGGAAACATTACTACACGGATTGATCGTCACCACAATCCTTGTGCTGTTGATGACGAATTCGCATCGCTACTTAACTTTAGGTCTGCTTGCTGGACTATCAGTTTGGGTCCGCCCCGACGGTTTAACACTACTTGGCCCCATTCTGATGTCGATTTATTTTGCAGAAAAAGATATGCGATCACGCTTTACTGCTGTAGTTCGTTGTTTTATAGGTTTTGGTGCACTATTTGGCATGTACTTGTTGTTCAATCTTGCAATTGGTGGTACACCCATGCCAAACACTTTTTACGCAAAACAAGCCGAGTATGCCTCTTGGCAATTACTTCCCATCACGAACCGCCTTGGACAAATGTTTTTGCAATTGTTGGTTGGCCCTAGCCTTGTACTTATCCCTGGCATTATTGGTTGGCTGGTTAAATCTATTAAGGAACGTATGTGGGGAAGCCTTGCTGCTTTTATTTGGTGTGCTGCTTACCTTGGGCTTTATATTTCTCGCTTGCCTGTTTATCAGCATGGGCGTTACATCATGCCTGCCATGCCTGTATTTTTTCTGTTTGGCTTGTTGGCTTTTGCTGAATTTGATAAGAGCAAAAGTTTTGCCCGTTATCATTGGGTTGTCCAAACGTTATGGCAGGGGAGTGTCGCCATGCTTACGTTTGGTTTTATCATTCTTGGAGCCCGTTCCTACGCACAGGATGTAGCAGTCATTGAAAGCGAAATGGTGGTAACCGCAAAATGGATTGCTCAAAATGTCCCGCCTGATGCGATCATTGCTGCTCACGACATTGGCGCATTGGGATATTTTGATAACCACAAATTAATAGATTTAGCTGGTCTGATTTCTCCCGAAGTGATACCGTTCATTCGTGACGAACCACGAATTGCCTCCTTTTTAAATTACCGCAGTGTGGACTATTTGATTGCTTTTCCTGATTTCTATCCTTTGCTTTCTGCAAAACTGACCACCGTTTTTACTTCAAATAGCCCGATCACTAGGCAGATGGGGCAGCCAAACATGGCTGTCTTTCTGTGGAAAACCCCATAATAGGTTAAAATAGTATATTGAAACAAAATCAACCATACAAGAGAGAGAGCATGGGCTTGGGATGAACCAAATAACTCTATTGATCGTCGACGATCACCCGTTGTTCCGCCAAGGCGTTGTGGATGCCTTGTCTTTGGAACCTGATATGCGTATTATTGCCCAGTCTGCTACTGGCGATGAAGCGTTGGAATTAATCAAGTCCAAAAAGCCGACCATTGCTGTTTTGGATGTCAACCTGCCAGGCATGAACGGGCAGCAGATTACCCATCAAGTTTCTCAAGACCGATTGCCCACACGCATTATCCTTATGACAGGCTATGATGATGTGGAACAGGCAATTCATGCTGCGCTTGCAGGCGCACATGGATACTGCTCCAAAGACATTGAGCCGCAGTCTCTTTCACGCATTATTCGTGAAGTAGCCGAGGGAAAGTTCGTTTTTGCAAATAATGTCTTTACCCGTCGTGAGCTGGAGCTCTGGGTAGAAGATAGAATGGAAGGCGCTAGGCGCTCTTATAGTGAGCCTGGCACTCCTTTCCATCCCTTGTCAGACCGTGAAATGGAAGTGTTGGCCTGTGTAGTGCGTGGTATGAGCAACAAAGAAATTGCTACATTACTGGGCATTAGTCATCAAACGGTTAAGAATCATGTCACTGCTATTCTGCGAAAATTCGGCGTTGAGGATCGTACTCAAGCCGTTGTATACGCATTAAAACGCGGCTGGGTCACATTAAAAGATACCGATATTCGGCCTTTGGAGTAATTTCATGACGGATAAAGAGATGTTGGATTACCAGAGTGAGCTAGAAGAAACTCAACGCGCCTTGCGCGAAGTCAACTTGATGATGGAGCAAAGTCAGGGCGAGCTTGCCAAGATCACTCAGCGCAACACAGCGATTTCCTCTCATCTTCAGCAGGTGCAAAAACAGAATGCCTCAGCCGATGAATTAAAAATGGCTTTTGAATCCGCTCTGGATGCACAACAACGTCTTCTTATCATGCGTGGCCAGTTAGAGAAATTGCAAAATGATAAAACCCATCTTGAGAAATATAAGGCTGTTTTAGAAGATGGGCTTTCTAAAACGAATGCTTCTTCTTCCGCCGCACCGAATGCTTCATCAGGTGGAACCAAAGGCCAAATGGCAGGCATTGAAATGATCGTTAACGCGCAAGAAGCAGAGCGGCAGCGTTTGTCCCGCCAAATGCATGATGGCCCTGCTCAAGCCTTGTCAAATTTTATTTTGCAAACAGAAATTGCCATGCGCCTGATGGATATTGACCCAGCCCAAGCGCGGGAAGAATTAGGGGATTTGAAGACCTCTGCAATGAGCACGTTTCAAAAGGTGCGAAACTTTATCTTTGAACTTCGGCCAATGATGCTTGATGACCTTGGCTTAACTCCCACGTTGAAAAAATACGCTGATGCTTTTAAAGAACAAACAGGTTTGGATGTAAGCGTGACTGTTACAGGCGTAGAGCGAAGGCTCGAGCCCTATTTGGAAGTTATGATTTTTCGCGCTGTGCAGGAATTGCTTGGAAATGCCGCACGTCACAGCCAGGCTTCACTGATAAAGGTTCAAGTAGACCTTGGTAGCGACCTGATCCGCGTGAACGTGGATGACAACGGAAAAGGATTTGACCCTGAGACTTTGAAAGAGTCTTCGAATTTAGGCTTGAAATTGATCCGTGAACGCGCAGAAATGCTTGGCGGCAACTTTGAGATCGATAGCGTTTCAGGTTCTGGGGCTAGGATTTCCTTTACCGTACCGGCCAGAAGTTAAGGACTTTTTTAGCTTAACGCCTCCTAACAAATTTGTCGGCAACGTTAGCGTGTAAAAACATAGTTCCCCATAATATGTTTTTGCCATTTTTCTTGTATAATGAATATGTTATAAAACACCCTATTGCTTTGTAATTTACATGACTCCATGAGAGGAGAAGATTATGCGTCGCGGTCGAACTTTGATTTTAGTGCTTCTAATAGTAATAATTGGCTTAGTAGTGGGGTTTGTGGCCATTCGTCAATTTGTTCTTACTCCACAAACACCAGAGCAACCTGTGTATGTTGATGTTTATTATGCCGCCCAAAATATTCCACAAGGCGGCCCCATCACCGAAGATGTGCTCTTGACAATGAGCATTCCTCAGGCAAATGTTGTTTCGGTAATGTACACACGAGACGAACTGCCTTTGTTAACAAATAACAAAGTGGCAAAATTCCCCTTGGACCAAGGCGTTGTAATTACTGAATCAATGGTCAGCGATGCATCAGCTGCTGTTCCGATTTCTGGCCCTCAGTGGGCTTCATTGATTCCGCCAGGGATGACAGCCATGTCTATTCCTGCCAGTCGTCTTTCATTGTCTGGTTATGCAATTAATGATGGAGCGCATGTAAATATCAATGCGTGTCTTATGTTTGTAGATGTAGACCCATCCTTCCAAAGCATTTTGCCGAACCTCACTGCTGTGTTGACTGGAACAGGTTTGGGCTCTGTACAAGGTGCTGAGGGAACAGGCTTTAGCGTGACTGGGTTACCCATCTTGTCTCTCGGCGTGGCTTCTGCTGGATCCTCACAAGGTAGATTGGAATTAGACCCTTCGCTTCAACAGCCCTATTTCCTGATTCCGTCCGAGGCGCAGCGTCCAAGGCTGGTATGTCAGATGCTGCTTCAAGATGTTATTGTTATGAAATTAGGCAGTTTCTCTTTGACCCCATCTGCTTCAGTGACCACGCAACCTGCTGCAACCGATGCACAGGCTCAAGAACAAGCTCCTGCTCCTCCTGACATTGTTACCCTGATTGTTACTCCTCAGGATTCCATCACGCTTTCATACCTAATGTACACTAACGCTCAGATTTCCCTAACTCTGCGGAATCCAAGTGATTTAGCCCGCCAGGCAACAGAAGCTTCTACTTTGCAATTCCTATTAAGTCAGTACAACATTCCAGTGCCCGCAAAACTTCCTTATGCAATGCAGCCCGCGTTATCTACACTGGTATCTCCCTTCCTGACAAATGATACGGTTACGGTTCCACCTCAATAAAAAGTTTTAACCCATTAATGATTGGATATGGTGTATGGCTGCAGATAAAATTCGGGTCCTTATTGTAGATGATATTGCTGAAACACGTGAGAATGTGCGCAAACTGTTGCAGTTTGAGTCAGATGTTGACGTTGCTGGCGCTGCACGGTCTGGTAAAGAAGGCATTCAACTCGCACAGGAATTGGACCCTGATGTCATCTTAATGGATATTAATATGCCGGATATTGACGGTATAACGGCTACAGAAGAGATTCGTCAAAGATCTCCCCATATTCAAGTTGTGATTTTGTCAGTACAAGGTGATCAGAATTATATGCGCCGGGCTATGCTTGCCGGCGCAAGGGATTTTCTCACAAAGCCCCCCATGGGCGATGAGTTGATTTCTGCCATACGAAGAGCTGGCGAAATGGCTCATGCCGAGCGCGCGAAGGGAGCCAAACAGCTTGGCGCATCTTCTGTATCTGGCTCTGCAGCTGCTATGGCGAATTTTTCTCAGCCTTCAAAGGGGAAAATTGTAACAGTCTACAGCCCAAAAGGTGGAACAGGCTGCACAACGATAGCGGTTAACCTTGCTATTGCATTGAACAACGAAGACACACGGACTGTTTTAGTTGATGCAAATTTGCAGTTTGGTGATGTTGCGGTCTTTCTAAATGAGCAGGGTAAAAATACTATTCTTGAGCTTGCTCCACGCGTGGATGAACTTGAGCCTGATGTAGTAGAAGATATTTTGATCAGACATGAAGCTTCAGGAGTTCGGATACTTGCTGCGCCTCAACGCCCTGAGCAAGCGGAAAAAGTCAGTGCAGATCAATTTGCAAAGGTGTTGCAGTTTTTGCAGGGAATGTATGCGTATGTTGTTGTTGATACTTCCCCAATTTTGACGGATGTGATTCTTTCCACGATTGATATTAGCGATGTGATTGTTTTAGTCACGACACAGGAAATTCCCTCCATAAAGAATGCACGTCTGGTGCTTGACTTGTTAAAGACTATGGGGGTGAATAAGGATCGCATTGTGTTTGCGATGAATCGATACGATAAGCGAATTGCGATTACGCCCGAGCGCGTGAGTGAGAACTTAAAGCATGAGATTTCAGTAACAATACCCCTTGATGAAAAGGTTGTGATCACGGCTGTCAATCGCGGTGTGCCTTTTATGTTGGATAATAATAAATTACAACCTGTCGGACGAGGTATTTTCTCCCTTGCAGAGGCGATCCGTGCACGGCTAAGTGTTTTAGAAGTTGATAATGATGTGGTAATTAAGCGTTAAGGAGATTTATTATGTCGTTGCTTCGACGTATTGAAAAAGGTCAGGGTGGAAGCCAGGAGGGGAGTACACCGTCAGCACCTGCGCCCCAGCAATCGGGTAGTGGGGGAGGCGGACAATCTGGTGGTGGAAGTGGTGATTCCTCGCGCTTGTCTTCTTTACAAGCGCGGCGAGTTAGCGCTCCAATTACTTCTCCACAAGCAGGTTCTTATTTTGATTTAAAAACACGAGTACAGAATAAATTACTTGCTGAAATTGATCCTTCGATGGATGTTTCGCGAACTGATGAGGTTCGCCGTACCATTCAAGGTTTGTTTGAACAGATCCTCGTTGAAGAAAATATTGTTCTCTCTCGTCCTGAACGCGCTCGTCTATTTGAACAGATTTCTGCTGAAATCCTTGGGCTTGGTCCATTGCAGGCTCTTTTGGAAGATGACACAATCACAGAAATCATGGTGAATGGGCCAAAGAATATTTATATTGAACGCAAAGGTAAATTACATCGCGTACCTATAACCTTTGAAAGTAATGAACATTTAATGCGCATTATTGATCGTATTGTGGCTCCGTTAGGTCGTCGAATTGACGAGTCCAGTCCATATGTAGATGCCCGTTTGCAAGATGGATCCCGCGTAAATGCGGTCATTCCTCCAATTTCTCTTGTCGGGCCTGTATTGACAATTCGTAAGTTTTCAAAGAATCCAATTACTGTTGAGCAGATGATTCAATTTGGATCTATTACAAATGAATCGGTTCAGTTTTTAAAGGCTTGTGTGGAAGCTCGTTTGAACATTGTCATCTCTGGCGGTACGGGCTCTGGGAAAACAACTCTTCTGAACGTGCTATCCAGTTTCATCCCTTCTGACGAGCGTATTTTGACGATTGAAAATGCGGCAGAATTGCAATTGCGTCAGGAACACGTGGTAACCCTTGAGTCTCGCCCTCCGAACATTGAAGGACGCGGCGAAATCACAATTCGCGACCTTGTTATTAACGCCCTTCGTATGCGCCCAGAAAGAATTATTGTAGGGGAGTGCCGTGGTGGCGAAACGCTGGACATGTTGCAAGCGATGAATACAGGCCATGATGGTTCTATGACTACCGCCCATGCCAACTCGCCACGTGATGCTATATCTCGTATTGAGACAATGTGTTTGATGGCTGGTATGGAGCTTCCGATCCGCGCTATTCGCGAGCAGATTGCCGGTGCTGTAGATGTAATTTGTCAGCAAGAGCGTATGCGTGATGGTACTCGTAAAGTAACTACGATCGCTGAAGTAAGTGGCATGGAAGGCGATGTTATTACCATGACTGATATTTTTGTGTTTGAACAGACAGGCATGGAAAATGGCAGGATCGTGGGACGCCTTAGGCCGACTGGCTTACGTCCAAAGTTTATGGATAAAATCGAGGCGGCTGGTATTCATCTGCCTCCGTCCATTTTTGGAATTGGCGAACGCCGCAGATACTAGAAAGTCAGTTTGATTAAATTGTATTTAATCTAAGGAATAAAATGACCTGGATCATTATCATTGGCGGCATTGCCCTGATCATTATCTTAATTATTGGTGTTGTGGTTTCTTCAAACAGCGAAAGAGCGTTGGTTGAGGAACGCCTAAGCCAGTATTTGGGTGATGAGAAGCAGGATATAGACCGTGAAGCTCAGCGCTCTGTACTTACCGATTGGGTTTCAAAAAGAGTTGAAAAGACTTCCTATGGAGATCGCGTCGCCCGTGAATTGGCTCGAGCGGATTTGAAGTTTAAAGTTGCTGAATATTTTGCTTTAATTCTGATCTCTATTGTGATGGGTGGGCTTCTATTTTGGCTTATTGGGAATCGCCATCCGATATCTGCTATGTTAGGCGCTATCGGCGGGGCTTTCGCTCCCAGGTTTTACATTAAGTATCAACAAAGACAGAGACTACAAAAGTTTAATGATCAACTATCAGATATGTTGAACTTGATGGTTAACGGCTTACGCGCTGGTTATTCCACTATGCAAGCAATGGAAGCCATTAGTAAAGAGTTGCCATCCCCGATCTGCGATGAGTTTCGGCGTGTAGTTCAGGAAATGCAGATTGGTATTCCAATGGAAAATGCTCTCGAAAACCTCTTGAGACGTATTCCGAGCGAGGACTTGGACTTTGTAGTTACGGCTATCAATGTGCAACGTGAGGTCGGCGGTAATCTCTCTGAGATCCTTGATAATATTTCATTTACTATTCGTGAGCGCGTCCG
Organism: Anaerolineales bacterium; assembly: GCA_046328875.1. Lineage (GTDB taxonomy): Bacteria > Chloroflexota > Anaerolineae > Anaerolineales > Villigracilaceae > Villigracilis. The sequence continues at coordinate 1,426,318 of JAXLVS010000001.1, forward strand.
TATTAAAGGCGAAGTGCGAGTGCTTACTTCACAAGTTCGCACTTCAGGTTCAGTGCTCTCATTAATTCCCTTTTTTCTTACTCTCATATTGTGGTTCCTTAACCCAGATTATTTGTTATCAGTTACACAGGGCGGTCCTCTGTGCACTGCAGCTATTATTTGTGTTGTACTAGGTTTGATCGGTTCAAGTTACTTTATTATGATGCGTATTGCGGATATCGAGGTGTAAGATGACAGGAACAATTATTGCCATAATCATTGGTCTTGCAATTTTGGGTGGAGTTGCCCTTCTTATTGCTGTAGGGATGCGTTATGCACGGCAGGGACAAGAAGAGGATATGGATGATGTCATGTTCCGCCTTGCTGAAGCAACTCAAAGGGGAGAATCTGTATCCCTTGAAGACATTGAATTGCAACAGCCGTTTGTTCAGCGCGTGGTCGTGCCTCTTATAAAAAGGCTCGGAGAACTTTCTACTCGTTTTACTCCGCAGAAACTTCTTCAGGAGACCACCACAAAATTGGAACTTGCAGGCAACCCAGGCCGAATCGATGCTTCAACTTTTTTGGCTACTCGCTTTGTTGGTGCTGCCGTGTTTGGTGGTCTATTGCTCTTGATTTCCACTTTGCCAACGGTTAACTGGCCATTTGCAAGAGTTGTTATCGTTGTTGCTATTTTTGCAGCGTTGGGTTTTTTCTTCCCTCAGTTATGGCTGCAGAGCCGCATTAATGGACGCCAAAACGAAGTCCGCAAGGCTATGCCAGATGCGCTTGATTTGTTGACAATATGCGTGGAAGCAGGCCTTGGTTTTGATGCCGCAATGTCGAAGGTCAGTGAAAAATGGGAAAATGAACTTTCGATCATGTTTGGTAGATGTATTCGTGAAGTTCAGCTTGGAAAGACACAACGTGAAGCATTACGTGATATGGCAGACCGTATCGGCCTGGCAGAGTTGACAAGCTTCGTCGCGGCAGTAATTCAAAGTCAGATTCTTGGTGTTAGTCTGGCGAAGGTATTAAGAATTCAATCTGATCAAATGCGCGTAAAGCGACGTCAGTTCGCTGAGGAGTTGGCACATAAAGCTCCTGTTAAGATGATCATTCCGATGGCTCTGCTGACATTCCCTTCCATTATGATTATTTTGATGGCTCCTGCTGCATTCCAAATTGCAGGGGCGTTTGGGCCATTTTTAGGCAGATAAAAATAGCGGGATAAATTCAAGCATTTCAGGGGTAGTTTTGTGAATTGGAAATATTCAATTTATCATTCGTTTTGGGGCGCGCTTGATCTGCTTTTTCCTCCAGTTTGTGGTGGGTGCGGCAAGCCGGGCTCTTGCTGGTGTATAGATTGCCAAAAACGTGTGAATACTTTAGATGGAATTTTATGTGATGTATGCGGTCTTCCACAGGATAAGCCAGGAGTTTGTGGGACTTGTCTTGCTGAAAGGCCGCATTTTCGCGCCTTAAGGGCATGGTCCGTGTTTTCTGCGCCGGTTCAGCCAGCATTGCATAAATTGAAGTATCGGCGTGATGTTTCAATGGGAGATGCCTTCGCTTTTCAGATGGCTCCATTTGTCAAGAGTTTAAATTGGCAAATTGATTTGGTGATTCCAATTCCGTTAGGCCGGCAAAGATTGAAGGAACGGGGATATAATCAGGTTGGAATGATCGCAAAGCCGCTTGCATTGGCACTGGGTATGCGATACGCACCAGATGGATTGGTGCGGCGTAAAGAAACGCGCTCTCAAGTGGGGTTGACCAAGGTGGAGCGCAAGGCGAATGTACAAAATGCGTTTCAAGCTGGGAGGGGGATGAACGGGAAATCAGTGTTAATTATGGATGATGTATCTACTACGGGATCTACTTTATCTGCTGGAGCGGAGGCGTTGTACTCTGCAGGCGCCAGAGATGTATATGCGTTGACAGTCGCACGCGCATTGCCTCAACACGGACTGAAGCATGTGTAGCGTTTGTGTAAGTGACTTAACATCCCTATAAGGAGGACCTTATGTCCAACAAAGTGGAAGTTCAGACACGCAATATCCGTTTGACCGAAAAGATCGAAGAGTATGTTAACAAGAAGGCGGGTAATCTTGATCATTACCTGCCCGCAATAGAAGAGGCTCGTGTAGAGTTGGCTCATCATAAAGCCGCGCGCGATGCCAAGGATCGGAATGTGGCGCAAATTACTGTTTTTGGGAAAGGCTTTACCTTGCGCACAGAAGAACGTGCAGATGAGGCTCTCGCCGCATTTGATCAGGCATTGGACAATATGCAGCGCCAGATCGAGAGACACAAAGGCAAGCACTACCGCGGTCGTGGCGATGGGCGCTCTGCTTCGGAAGTGGCAGATGAAATTATTGATGAGGAGACTGGTGAGCTTGCTCCATTATTTGCCAAACGAAAGAAATTTGTGTTATATCCGATGAGCGAAGACGAGGCGATTGTCCAGATGCGTAATTTGGGCCACGATAACTTCTTTATTTTTTACAACGCAGAGACAAGCAAGATCAATGTACTTTACCGTCGTCGTAATGGAAGTTATGGATTGATCGAACCTGAATTAGGATGAGTGGATTGTAGTAAAAGCGGGCTGAGTTTTCTCAGCCCGCTTTTTTTATTGATTTGATCCTAAGCTCAAATGCAATGAAGCATAACGCGAGAATTCCCCATGCAATAACCTGGTTTTGGTTTAGACTGTTGAAGAGAAAAGTATTGTCGCCACGGAATGCATCAATGAAGAGATGGGCTGCTGCTGTGTATGCAGCAAAGGTGAGGAAGAGAATGCCTGAGCGTGGACTTTGTTTTTGGAACCAGAACAACCCAAAGATTATGAGCGAAGCGAGAGTCTCATAGATTTGAGTCGGATGACGAGTGGCGTTCCATAAATCAATTCCCCAGGGTAGAACGGTTTGCTTTCCAAAGGCTGTGCCTGCTGCAAGATGACTTAATCCAATGCCGATCATGAGAGTGGCAAAGAATGGAGTTAGGGCATCGAGCGTAGGCCAAATGGACAGGCCGTGGCGTTGCCCATAAATAAGTGCGATAATGACCGCAATTGCGATTGCCCCGAAGGGGTCAAAGATATCGGGGTTGATGGAGATGATGTCAGATGGACTCTTTGTAAATGTGGGGATGTTTTGCAATACAAAGGAAAGCCTTCCACCGATAACGAAGGCAAGTAGACCGTAGAAGGTGATGTTGTTTAATTCATCCTTGCTAATGCCATAGCGTTCGGCGCGTTTTTCTGCAAAGCTGAGGCCGACCCACGCAGCGATGACAAGCAAGATCATGTGACGGGGAGGAGCGAAGAGGTTTCGGAATAATGTAAGCATAGTTACTTGAGCGCCTCTTCTATTCGGGTTCGGAGCAATGCTTCGGACATGGGACCGCCGATAACGACTTCGGTGATAATGCCAAAGCGATTAATAAAGTAGGAGGACGGCAAGGAACGAACTTGATACAGGCGGCTTACATCACCCAGTTCATCAAGTAAGATGGGAAAGTTTAGACTATATTCTCCAGTGAAGATCGGGATTTCACTTGCGCTATCCTGAATAGTGCTATTGACTGCGAGAACGACGAAGCCCTGATCCTTATATTCATCATACATTTTTTGTATCGCAGGCATTTCTGCGCGGCAAGGCGGACACCAGGTTGCCCAAAGATTGACAAGTACTGCATTGCCTTTGAGCTCAGAGAGCGTATATGTTTCACCTTGCGGGGTTTTCAATGTGAAATTAGGTGCGGCGAATCCTGCTTGTGGGGCAGAGGTGTCTCCGATTGCGGATGCATCAGAGGGAGCGGCGTTGATGAAAATCCATGATGCGCCTGCAATGAGTATAAGAATGTAGAATGTGATTCTTTGAGTTTGGGTCATTGTCTATGTGATTGGCCTAAATTGGAAGTAAAATAGAAACAGTCTCTTATTTCTGTTGGTTTTATATCTTCATATCTTACTATGTTTTTTACTGATACCACCTACGTAGGCATTGACACTACTTCAGGCCGTAAAACTTTCACTTACGCGGCACTGGATCGTGATTTGAATCTAGTTGCTCTTGCTGATGGGGAAATGGAAGAAGTAATGACATTCCTTGCTGCTCAGAAATCTGCAACAGTGGCGATCAATGCACCTTCGGGTGTGAACCGTGGTCTGGTTCGTGCAAAGATCAAAAAAGAGATGTTATCCAAGCAGCAAGTCCGTGGTGCGGAATACCGCATGGCGGAATTTATTTTGCGAGAGCATGGTATAGCGGTTTCAGGTACACCTGCAAGTATTGCGGTTTGTCCCGCATGGATGCAGGTCGGTTTTGAGTTGTATCGTAAGTTGGGAAAGCTGGGATTTAAGAAATTTCCTGAACTGGATTCACCTCACCAAATTTTGGAAACGCATCCACAGGCAGGATTTTGTGTTCTGCTGAGTGATACGCCTCTTCCCAAGCCGACAATTGAAGGGCGTTTACAGCGGCAGCTGCTACTCTATGAGCTAGGCATGCGCATCAAAGACCCAATGGATTTTTTTGAAGAGATCACTCGCCATAAAATGCTGAAAGGCATTTGGCCTGTGGAATTGTTGTACCAACCTGAGCAATTGGACGCGTTGGTTGCTGCATTTACCGCGTGGCGAGCAGTCCACAAGCCCGAACAAGTCATTTCCATTGGCGATGAAAAAGAAGGAATAATATTTCTACCTGAAAGAGAACTGAAAGAAAAATATTAAGCGGATGGTAAAATAACTCCCATGACAACTGAAAATTTACAAACACGCGCAATCAATACACTTCGATTTCTTTCCGCGGACGGCGTTCAAAAGGCAAACTCTGGTCATCCTGGTCTGCCAATGGGCGGTGCCGCAATGGCTTACACGATCTGGACTCGGCACTTGCGGCATAATCCGCGCAACCCAAAGTGGGCGGGACGTGACCGCTTCATCCTTTCGGGTGGGCATGGTTCCATGCTCCTTTATTCTTTACTGCATCTGACGGGATACGACCTGTCGCTTGATGAATTGAAAAACTTCCGTCAATGGGGCAGCCTTACGCCTGGGCATCCTGAATATGGATTGACCCCTGGCGTGGAATTGACAACTGGTCCACTGGGACAGGGATTCTCCTCTGGCGTGGGTATGGCAATTGCTGCTTCGCATCTCGCTGCTACTTTCAATCAGCGCGGACATGAGATCATTGACCCGTTTATCTATGCCATCGTTACAGATGGCGATTTGATGGAAGGCGTAGCCTCCGAAGCTGCTTCAATGGCGGGACATTTATCCCTCGGTCGTTTGATCTATCTTTATGACGACAACCATATTTCAATTGACGGTTCCACCGACCTAGCCTTCACCGAAGACCGTGCTGCCCGTTTCAGTTCGTATGGCTGGCAGGTCTTGCGGGTAGAAGATGGCAACGATGTAGAAGCAATTGACAAAGCTATTCAGGAAGCGAAGCTGGATCCGCGACCGTCTATTATTATGTGCCGTACCACCATTGGATTTGGCGCCCCGAACCGACAGGGCACATCCAAGGCACATGGTGAACCTTTGGGCGATGAAGAACTCAACGCCGCGAAGGATAATTTGGACTGGCCAAAGGAACCGCGCTTCTTCATCCCTGACGATGTTTTGGCGTTCTATCGCAAAGCTGTGGACAAGGGCCGCGAGCTTGAATATGACTGGAAAATGAAGTTCGAAGCGTTTTCCCGTTTATACCCTGCTCAGGGCTCAGAACTACAACGCCGTTTGAAGGGTGAACTTCCCGCAGATTGGAAATCTGCTTTGCCGACATTCCCTGTGGACGCAAAAGGCATGGCAACCCGCGCCGCATCTGGCAAGGTAATCAATGCGCTGGCTGCAAAATTGCCCGAACTCATTGGCGGTTCTGCTGACTTGGCGCCCTCAAACAACACAAAAATTGATGGAAGCCCTGCCTTCCAAAAAGATTCCTATGCTGGACGTAACTTCCACTTTGGTGTGCGTGAACATGCCATGGGTTCTGTGCTGAATGGCATGGCTGTCTTTGGCGGCGTAATTCCGTACGGCGCTACTTTCCTTGTCTTTGCAGATTACATGCGTGCGGCTGTCCGTTTGGCGGCTTTGTCACATTACCCATCCATTTTCATTTTCACGCATGACAGTGTTGGCCTCGGTGAAGATGGCCCCACGCATCAGCCAATTGAGCATTTGATGTCTCTTCGTTTGATCCCGAATCTTGTGGTCATTCGCCCCGCGGATGCGAACGAAACTGCTGCCGCGTGGAAAGTTGCCATCGAGCGTAGGAATGACCCTACCGTGTTGGCATTGACTCGCCAAAACCTGCCGACCTTGGAATCATCCGCACAGGTGGAAAAAGGTGCGTATGTGTTGAAAGATTTTGGCACACCAGAAATGATCTTGATGGCTTCGGGTTCAGAAGTGAGTCTCATCCTAGAAGCCGCACAAAAACTTGCGGACGAAGGCAAAGGTGTTCGTGTGGTGTCCTTCCCGAGTTGGGAACTGTTTGAGAAACAGGACGAAGCCTATCGCGAGTCTGTGTTGCCGAAAAACATTCAGAAGAGACTCTCTGTCGAAGCGGGAGCAGGTATGGGTTGGGAGAGATACGCATCTTCCTCTATCAGCATCAACCGCTACGGCGCGTCTGCTCCAGCAAAGATCATCTTTGAAAAGCTTGGATTTACAGTTGAGAATGTTGTCGCGAAAGCGAAGGAACTTTAATTAGAAAACCCTAAAGGTCTCTCTCTAAGATCTTTAGGGTTTTGTTTATGGAGTGAAATGAAAATTGCAGTTGGTTGTGACCATGGCGGCTTTCCACTAAAAGATGTGGTGATAGAGGCCGTGCAGGCCGCAGGGCATGAAGTGATTGACGTTGGCACGTTTAGCGCAGATGCGGTGGATTTTCCTGATTTTGTAAAAAAAGTTGGTGAGAAAGTTCAATCAGGCGAGGCTGAACGCGGAGTTTTGATCTGCGGCTCAGGCATTGGCGCTGCGATTGCAGCGAATAAGATGAAGGGCATTTACGCCTCTATTTGTCATGACACATATTCTGCGGCGCAAGGCGTTCAGCATGATGCAATGAATGTGTTGTGCATGGGTGGGCGCGTGATCGGGCCTGAATTGGTGAAAGTGATTGTCCCTGCATTTTTGGGAGCGCGATATTTGGGCGTGGATAAAGACGGCGAACGGTTTGCAAGACGAGTAAATAAAATTAAGACTATGGAACAAGATAAATAATCGCGATGCGTAATTCATTTTCGAGTTACGCATTCTGCTATTAATTTCAAGGAGTTTATTTTTATCATGTCTGAATCAATTAAGAAATTAACGGCCTTAGGCCAGTCCCTCTGGTATGACAACATTCAGAGAAAACTGCTGGAAAGCGGCGAACTCAAAGCCATGATCGAACGTGGCGACATTCGCGGCGTGACATCCAATCCGACTATCTTTCAGAATGCAATTGCTAAGACGAATGATTACGATGCGGCGTTGATCTCGCTTGCTTGGGCAGGCTGGGATGCAGAGAAGATATTCTGGCAGCTTGCCATTGAAGATATTCAACAGGCTTGTGATCTCTTTCGCCCGCTGTATAATGAAACCAAAGGCGGTGATGGATATGTGAGTCTCGAAGTCAGCCCATATCTTGCAAATGACACCGAAGGCACAATCAAACAAGCCAAAGAACTTTGGGACCGTGTCAATCGCCCTAACCTGATGGTTAAAATTCCTGCTACGAAGGAAGGTATTCCTGCCATCCGCGCGAGCATTGCAGCGGGCATTAATATCAACGTCACGCTCATTTTTGCACTAGACCGTTACGCCGCCGTCATGGATGCGTACCTCGCTGGGCTTGAAGACCGTGTCGCTGAAAATCTGCCTATTCAGCAGATTGCTTCGGTTGCTTCATTCTTTGTCTCGCGTGTTGACACAAAGATCGACCCACGCCTTCCTGTGGATTCACATTTGCTTGGCAAGGCCGCCATTGCAAATGCAAAGTTTGCCTATGATGCCTTTGAATCCATTTTTACTTCACCGCGTTTCGCGACCCTCAAGGCTCGCTTCCGCGCCCGCGCTCAGCGCCCGCTGTGGGCATCCACTGGCACGAAGAATCCAAAATATCCTGATACCCTGTACGTTGATACCCTGATTGGCCCCGATACCGTCAACACCGTCCCGCCAGCCACGCTTGATGCTTTCCGTAATCATGGCACCGCACAGATGACAGTTACTCAGGGCCTTGAAGAAGCACAATCTCATTTTGCTGAACTCAAGGCGCTTGGTATTTCGATGAGCACCGTCACAAAAGAATTGGAAGACGAAGGCGTGAAAGCTTTTGCGGATGCATTCAAGACTCTCTTGGGTGCAATTGAGGAAAGAAGAGCAAGTGCCCTCGCTTCGATCTCCCCGTTAGCTGAATCTGTGGCCAAGCGTTTGGCTACGCTGGAAAAGAATTCTGTCCCTGCCCGCATTTGGCAGCATGATCCCACCTTGTGGACAGATGATGCCGCTGGGCAAGCCGAAGTCAAGATCCGCCTTGGCTGGTTAGACTCGATCAATGACGCCCGCAAGCGTCTCGAGGGATACACCTCCTTTGCCAAGCAAGTCCACGACGAAGGTATTGATCGTGTTCTTGTCATTGGTATGGGGGGCTCTTCCTTGACAGCTGAAGTATTGAGCTCGCTTCTCGCGGCTGCAAAGATCGAAGCGAAGCTTTCACTTGCCATTCTCGATTCAACCGACCCACAACAAGTGAAGCTCGCTTTTGAAAATTATCCGCCAGAAAAATCCTTATATATCGTCGCCAGTAAATCAGGTGGTACCGCAGAATTGATGGCAGCTTTTGACTATGTTTGGAAATTAAGCAATGGCAACGGCTCGCGTTTCATCGCCATCACGGATGAAGGTACATCGTTGGTGACTCTTGCGAAAGAACGTGGCTTTAGAAAAGTATTCAACCCAGACCCCAATGTGGGTGGCCGCTTCTCTGCATTGACTGATTTTGGCCTTGTCCCCGCAGCGTTAATGGGCATGGATATTGAAAAGTTGCTGGCATCTGCGGAGAAAATTAGCAGCGTCTCTAAGTCTACATATAGCCCTGGCTTTGCACTGGGCGCTTTACTGGGAGAGTCTGCTCTCGCAGGCAGAGACAAGCTCACGGTTTTGGCTGACGCGCCTGTATCCGCTTTGGCGGGATGGGTTGAGCAGGTCATCGCTGAATCTAGCGGCAAGAATCAAAAGGGAATCCTGCCTGTGGCGCTCGAACCTTTGGGCGTTCCAGAGATTTATGGCAATGACCGCCTATTCGTGTATTTGCGAAATAATGGTGAGTTGGATGCAAGTGTTACCGCGCTGAAGGCTGCAGGCTTCCCCGTAGTTGAATTGCCAGTGACCACCCCATACGACGCAGGATCGGAATTCTTCCGCTGGGAAATTGCAGTGTCGGTGGCTTGCCATATTTTGGGAATCAACACCTATGACCAGCCTGACGTGCAGGACAGCAAGTTGCGCACCATCGCCAAGATCAAAGATTTTCAGGCGACAGGCAAACTCGCAGACGTTGATCTCGTGGATGTGAAGGACGCCAAATCTGCATTGCAGAAATTCCTTGCCGATGCAAAAGCAGGCAACTTTGTTACCATCAATGCTTATATTCCCCGTAACCACGAAATGATCGATGTCATTCAGAAGCTGCGCGTCTCTCTCCGAGAACAGACAGGTTGCCCCGTTTCAGCAGGTTTTGGCCCACGCTTCCAACATTCCACCGGACAGTTCCACAAAGGTGGCCCGAACAAGGGATTCTTCATTCAGGTCGTGTACGATGCCGAGAATGATTTTGAAATCCCCACACAAGGTTTGACTTTCGGCACTCTTATCCGTGCACAGGCGCTGGGTGATTACGAAGCCCTGCTTGCCGCAGGTCGCAAGGCGATCCGCATTCGACTTTCAAAACCTTCTGACCTTGAACAATTGATTTAGCTTTGCATCAATAACTTTCGGACACAGATTTGTATGCGCGTCTCGTCAAGTCTGTGTCCGAAAAGAGAAATTTTTTAGAGGTATTCCATGATCAATCTAGCAGCTGGACAATGTGTTGCCTGTCGCGGCGGCGAACCGACTTTGAATGATGCCGAGATCACAGACCTTCATCCGCAAGTGCCTGATTGGCAGATCAAAGATGTGGATGGGGTCAAGCGTATTGAGCGTGTCTTCAAATTGAAGAACTTCATCGAAGCCGTGGCATTTACCAATAAGATCGCGATGGTTTCGGAAAAGCAAGACCATCATCCACTTATTATCACCGAATGGGGGAGAGTCACCGTGCAATGGTGGTCACATAAGATCAAGGGATTGCACAAGAACGATTTCATCATGGCAGCAAAGACGGATGAATTGTTTGGATAGAAAATAAAACTTCTCAAATAGCAGCGCTATTTGAGAAGTTTTTCAAAACACACGCTGTTCTCTACTTTAGCATATTGTCCGTAGTTGGGGATTAACGTATATCCGTTCTTTTTGTAAAGGCCAATAGCTTCTGGTTGCTTTTTCCCAGTTTCCAAAATACATTTTTCATAAGACATTTCTGCGGCCCACCTTTCCAACTCTGTCAGTACTTTGGAGGCAACCCCTTTTCCCCTGCTTTCAGGTGGAGTGTACATTCGCTTTACCTCCATGATGCTTGGGGTGTATTCTTTTATTGCGCCGCAGCCCACTGGTTTGCTGTTTTCATACGCAACCACGACATGTTTGATTTTGTCTATTTTGTTGAACTGAGCATAAAATGAATGCTCTTTTCCATCCCTTTCTGCCAGATCAGCATCGAGGTGTTTCACTAGATCGATAAAATCCTGATTGCTTGAGTCAGTTCGTAAAACTTCTATCATTTCATAATCTCCTGTTAATATTTATAAACCTGCTCTTCTCTCTCTCAATTTTTTGTCATCTAACATCTTGAAAATCCTCAAGACAAACGGGGAATTTCCCAGCCAGCCGAGCAAGGCGGCGGAGACAGCATTCAAGCCGTGTGGGAATTCGGGCAAGGTGACTGCAGGGGAAAAATCCACGAAGCGGTTATCGAGTTGAAAGGTGTATCTGTCTGTTTGTGTGATCTCTGGGTCAGCTTCAAGATAGGCACGCAGTTCCTCGCGTTCAATGGCGGTCATCCATTGCGGCAAGTCAGAAGTGGCTTTGAATCCACAGACAATGGCGAGGTCTTGCAACATCTTCTTTTGCTTCTGCGTCATCTCATTTTCTTTTTCGACAAAATACGCCACATCCGAGTCGATGTGTAGAAGCGGTTTCAACCACAAGCGGTGTGCCACTGTTCGCACTGCGTTCTTTGTCCCTGGTGTGGTTGGGTTTTGCAGCATGTGTGCGTCTCGATACACTTCCCATTTGTGAGCCACATCAGGACCGATGCGCATCGCGTCACACAGTCCAATAGCTGGGATGATAGGCGTGCCGCAGGTTAGGAAGAACGCATCCGCACCCATGGCATCTCGCATCACTTTCAGCGCTTCGCGATAAGCGACTTCTCGCGGTATGTCTTTGTAGCGCTTACCTTTTAGCGCACCACCATATAGGAAGTCCAGCTTGAGGTAGTCAAAGCCCCAGCGGCGGACTTGCTTCATAAGCGCAACCAACCACGAGATTACGTCAGGATGCGTGGTGTCAAGCGCGTACAGATGTTCGCCCCAGTTAAATCCAGCAGATACGAATCGTCCACGTTCGTCACGCAAAAACCAATCCGCATGTTGTTTGAAGAGCTGAGAAGATTCTACGGCGATGAGCGGCGCAAGCCAGAGACCTGCACGCCTGCCTGTTGATTTTATTTTTTCAGCCAGCGCATTCATGCCCGATGGAAACTTTTTATTCGCCTCCCAATCGCCAATTGAAACCTGCCAGCCATCATCCACTTGCAGCACATCGAAAGGCAGGTCGCTCAGCCCATCAAAAATCTCGAAAAGAATTTTTTCATCGATCACGGTGTACAGGCTGTACCATGAACACCAAACCCGCGGTGCGGTAGTTTTATTTAATTTTCCAAAACGATTTCCCAACTGATCGACATATTTTTTGAAAACGACATTCTCTGGCCCATAGGCGATGAACCACTCAAGTTCATCCGCTTCACTCCGCCCTGATAATTGATTCTCGACGAGTAACACATGCGCATCCGTGGCAAGCGCACCTAGCAAAAGAATATTGCCATCTTCAAATTCCACCGCACCAACCCATGAACTAAGCGGCTCCGTCTTGCGGACATGTACTGCATCTACCTGTAACGGGTGAAAAATATCAGGCTTTTGAATTGGTAATGGCTTGAGGTCCGTCCACGCGGCTAGGGACCATGACTGCCATCCATGCCGATAGTATTTCAAGGGTGTGGATGGTAATTCGATATCAATGTTTTTAGCTTTGATAATTTTTGGGTTACTTTGAATTTCATTGAATTTAATTAGTGACATGTATTTTCCTCAAGCATTTTCGATGGGGGATAATAATCCATCCAGGAATTATTGACTAGATAAATAACACAATGCATGTGCGTGGCATGTGTGGCAAAAATAACAAGCGCTCTTGACGATTAAAACTCCGTAAGGTATATTCCGCGTGTCACTTTCGGAAGAGAAGCGAAAATAACATGTATGAATTCGACAAAACAGACATAAAAATCGTCAATTTGCTCCTTGAAGATGGCCGTATGTCCGCTTCGGAGATGTCCCGCCGTATGGGAGATATTTCCGAACGCGCAGTTCGCTATCGTGTAGACCGAATGATCGAAGAAGGCGTTATACAGATCAGTGCTGTGGTCAACCCTGAGGCATTGGGCTTTAAGATCAAAGCCGATGTTTGGCTTGAGGTAGAGGCTGATGCGGTTTTGGAAGTTGCCAGAAAAATGGCCTCGTTCGAAAATGTGACGTATGTAGCCTGCGGCATTGGACAGAATGACATCAGTATTCAGTTGGTTGCCAGGGATACTTCCGAGATCTATTACTTTGTCACGGAAGTGGTTCGCAAGGTCCCTGGGGTTCGCAAGACCACAACCTCCATCGTACCGATCATTTTGAAAGATGTTTACCAGTGGAGAGTGCCTGAACGAATTGCAAATGAACTGTCAGAGAACGAATCAGTAGCAACACCCAAATAATCCATAAAAGGAGAGTGTATGTTTGGTTCGAAGACGCAGTCGTTACAACAGCGTGCGCAAGAGGTGCTCCCGCTGGGTGTGAACTCCAACTTCCGTTTCTGGGGGGAGGGGATTACTCCTTATGTAGAGAAGGCAAAGGGTGGCTATTTATGGGACGTGGACGGTAAAAAGTATATTGACTATCGCATGGCTTTCGGGCCTGTTATTTTAGGCCATGCCTATGATGAAGTAGATCAAAAAGTAATTGAAGAGATCCAAAAAGGTGTGCTTTTCGCCATGACGGGGGAATTGGAAATAGCCGTGGCGGAGATGATCGTTGAAATGTCTCCAGCAATTGAAATGATTCGTATGGCTTGTTCTGGCACAGAAGCCACCATGCATGCCATTCGTGTGGCACGTGCTTATACAGGCCGCGATCTCATTTTGAAGTTTGAAGGTAATTATCACGGTATGCACGACCACGCTTTGTGGTCTACCTATGCGCCTGTAGAGTCATACGGGAATCGCCGCAGCCCCATTGCTGTGCCAGGTTCTTCGGGCATCCCCAAGTCAATGCGTGAGTTCATTATCACTTTGCCATTCAACGATTTTGAAGGTTTTGAGCGCGTGATGAAATCGTATGGGGAGCAAATTGCAGCAGTGATTACTGAGCCATGCCAGGGAAATTGTGCAGCTATAAATCCACAAGAGGGATTTCTACAACTAATCCGCCAGAAGACGGAAGAGTATGGCTGTGTCTTTATTTTAGATGAAGTTAAGACGGGCTTCCGCATTGCAAACGGTGGAGCGCAGGAATATTACGGCATCAAACCAGATATGGTCACATATGCTAAAGCATTGGGCAATGGCTACCCTGTGGCAGCTTTTGGTGGCAAAAAAGAGATTATGTCTATTATTGGGCATGGTGTTGCACAAGGTGGGACGTATACAAACAACAAACCTGGTATTGCAGGTGCGTATGCGACATTGAGTCTCTTAAAGTCCAAACCCATTTTGAAAACAATCGAAAAGCGCGGACGACGTCTTATGGACGGCTTGAAGGATATCTTTGAGGAGAATGATATTCCTGTTGTGATGACTGGTTATCCTGCAATGTTCTGCTTCTCATTGAATATTGATTCTGTTACTTCCCAGCGAGATTGGGCCAATAGTGACCATGAGCTTTATATCAGCCTCATTGAAAAGGCTGTTGAGAAAGGTGTCATGCCTGACCATGATGCCCGTGAACCATGGTTCTTGTGTTACGAACATTCCGATGCCGACATTGATGAGACGCTAAATATATATGCCGAGATCGTGAAAGAAGTTAAAAAATAATTGTCAAAGATTGAAAGTCGAAGGTCAAATGACTTTTTGGTTTTCGACTTTCGACATATAAAAAGGATGCCCAATGACAAAGCTAACCTCAAAAGAAATCGTTGACCTCAGCAAGGAATACACCTTTTTCTCTTGGTCGGTGCAGGGACAGATCAGCCCCATCCCGGTTGAGAAGGCAGAAGGTATTTACTTTTGGGATACGGATGGAAAACGGTATATTGATTTTTCATCCCAACTCATGAATACGAATATCGGCCACCAGCACCCCAAGGTAGTTAAGGCTATTCAAGATCAGGCTGCAAAACTGTGTTTTGTGCATCCTGGCAGCACCACAGATGTCCGTGCCTTGCTTGGTAAAAAACTTGCAGATGTGACGCCTGGTAACTTGAAGAAAACTTTTTTTGCTCTCGGCGGTGCAGAAGCGAATGAGAACGCAATCAAGATCGCGCGTTTTTACACTGGACGCCATAAGATCCTTGCGCGCTATCGTTCTTATCATGGTGCTACTCATGGTTCCATAGCATTGACAGGGGATTACCGCCGTAATGCCGTTGAACCCGCCATGCCGGGCGGCGTACATTTCCTTGACCCGTTCTGCTATCGCTGTCCATTTGGACAGAAGAAAGAATCATGCAAACGCGAGTGCATTTCGCATCTCGAAGAGGTCATCAAGTACGAAGGTCCCGATAAGATCGCCGCGATCATCATGGAAGGTGTGGTTGGCTCAAATGGATTGATTGTCCCGCCCGATGACTATTGGCCACGAGTCCGCGAGATTTGCGATAAGTATGGCATCCTGCTTATTTCGGATGAAGTCATGAGCGGATGGGGACGTACTGGCAAATGGTTCGCTGTGGACAATTGGGGTGTGACGCCAGACATTATCACCACCGCGAAAGGTATTACCAGCGGATATGTCCCTCTTGGTGCGGTTATCGTCTCCGACAAGATCGCTGAATTCTTTGACGATAAATATCTCTATGCGGGTCTTACTTACAACGGACATGCATTAGCCTGCGCTGCAGCACTTGCCACCATTGAAGTTTATGACGAAGATAAGTTGATCGAGAACGCAGCCTTGATGGGCAAATATCTTGGCGAATGTCTTGAAGATATAAAGTCGCGGCATGTCTCTGTTGGAGATGTGCGTTATATTGGCTTGTTTTCCACCATCGAATTAGTTGCCAATCGCGAGACGAAGGAAATCTTCGCATCTTCAGTTATGGCTGAAGTGGGGAAGGTATTGCGCGATAATGGCTTGTTCACCTTCATCATGGCGAACAATATGGGTAGCATGGTATTTGTTGTCCCACCACTATGTATCACGAAGGAACAACTCGATGAAGGTCTGGTGTTGGTCGAAAAAGCTTTGGAAGTTGCGGATGCGAAAATAAAATAAAGTCAAAAGTCAATGGTCGAATGTCAAATAACTTTCGACCATTTTTGGAGAAAATATGGAAATCTTGAATTACATCAACGGTGAATGGGTAAAACCTTCTGTAAAAGAATATTTCGATGTTATCAACCCTGCGACAGGTGAGGTGATAGCAAAGACTCCACTTGGCACAAAAGCGGATGTTGAGTCTGCCGCAAAGGCGGCCAGTGAAGCATTTGTCTCGTGGCGTCGCGTACCTGTCAATGACCGTGTGCAGTATTTGTTCAAACTGCGAAATCTCATGCGTGAGAATGGTGATGAAATTGCCAGGCTTATTACTAACGAAGCAGGTAAAACGTTTGAAGAGGCCAAAGCCGAAATGGTTCGTGCCTACGAAAACATTGAAGTTGCTTGCGGCATGCCTCACATGAGCAAAGGCGAGTTTGTGGAAGATATCGCCCCTGGCATTGATGAGATCATGATCCGCCAGCCTGTAGGTGTTTGTGCCACCATCGCACCGTTCAACTTTCCTGGCATGATTCCTTTTTGGTATCTGCCATACGCGCTTGCGGCAGGTAACACCTACATCGTGAAGCCTTCCGAAAAAGTGCCAATGACCATGCAGTTCATCTTCAAACTTATTGAGCAGGTTGGCTTCCCGAAAGGCGTGGTCAACATGGTCAATGGGGCAAAAGATACAGTGGATGCGATTCTCGAACATCCCAGCATTCGTGCGATCACGTTCGTGGGGTCAACGAATGTTGCTAAATATATTTATGCTACTGCCGCAGCAAATGGCAAACGTGTTCAAGCACAAGGCGGAGCGAAGAATCCCGTCATCATTTTGCCTGATGCAGATATGGAAATGGCGACAAAGATCGTCGCCGATTCAGCCTTCGGGTGTGCTGGGCAGCGTTGTTTGGCAGTTTCCCTCGCTGTGACAGTTGCTGAGTCAAAGAACGAATTCACCGAGTTGATCTGCGATGCGGCTTCAACACGAACGGTTGGCTATGGCCTCGACGCTGGTATTCAAATGGGACCTGTCATAAACACCGCGTCTCAACAGCGTGTGGAGCAGTTGATCGCTCTCGGTGCAAAGGAGGGCGCTGGCGTGCCTGTGGATGGGCGTGGGACGGTGGTGAAAGGCTACGAGCGAGGATCCTTTGTTAGACCGACGATCCTCTCTGATGTTAAAGCTGGAAGCGAAATTGCGAGGACGGAAATCTTTGGCCCAGTATTAAGTCTTATGCATGTGAATACTATCGATGACGCCATCCAATTGGTAAATAGCGGACAGTATGGCAACCAAGCCAGCTTGTTCACATCCAGTGGAAATGCTGCGCGCCGTTTCCGTTACGAAGCAGATGCAGGCAATATTGGAATCAACATCGGTGTCGCTGCGCCGATGGCTTTCTTCCCATTTAGTGGTTGGAAGGATTCGTTCTTTGGCGATATGCATGGACAGGGCATGGATGCAGTGGAATTCTTCACACAGAAAAAAGTTGTAGTCGAGCGCTGGCCTAAAGAGTGGACGAGAAAATTCTAATTTGATTTTTTGTTGGGACGAGAGGAGAGAGCATGAGGAATGATCGTGTATTTGCGTTTGTTCTGCTGTTTGTCATGACGGGCAGCGTGCTGACTGCATGTGCGCCTGCCACGCCGCCAGTAACTTCCACTGAATTGAATCTCTATGCTTTTTCCGAATATATCCCAGACGAATTGATCAAGGGGTTCGAAGAGGAGTCTGGCGTAAAAGTACATTATGAGACATACGCCACCAACGAGGAGTTGCTACAAGGGCTGCGTGATAAGCCAGGCAAATATGATTTGATCATTCCAAGTGACTATGCCGTGGAAACTCTCATTGATCAAAATGCATTGCAGCCATTGGAGTTGAGCACGATCCCCAATTACGACAATGTTGACACTGCTTTCCTCAGCCCATATTTTGATCCAGGCGGTGCAACCAATGGACGCCGACCCGCAATGCGCAACGAAAAATTTACCCTGCCGTACCTTTGGGGCACCACAGGAATCCTATATGATAAAACCAAGGTGACCAATCCGATTACAAGCTGGGAGGATCTGTGGCGACCTGAATTCGCGGGACATATCGTTGTGTTAGATGATGCCCGCGAGATATTAGGTCTTTCCTTGTTGACTCTTGGCTACGATAAGAATGAAACAAACGTTGCGCATATTGCCGAAGCACGCGATAAATTAAAAAAACTTGCGGCAGGTATTGTGGCTTTTGATGCTGAAACTCCCGAAGAATATTTCCATTCCGGGGATGCATGGGTGGGAGTCGTGTATAGCGGCAATGCAGCCTTGGCCGAACGACAGGATCCAAATTTGGTATATGTTCTTCCTGACGAAGGAGCAGGAATCTGGTTTGATAATATGGCGATCCCATCGGATGCGCCGCACTCGGACGCAGCGATTGCATTCATGAATTATGTGTTAAAGCCAAAGAATGGCGCGGTTATTATCAGCGGGTTTCCTTATTCAACGCCCAACACAAGCGCGTTGGAATATTTAAAAGCTAACAACACGGCTGTGTATGATGCCTATGTAGGCAGCCTCGCTTCGAATCCGCCGCAGGATGCTTTGCTAGGTGCGAAGTTGATCAAGAAAGTTAGCGACTCTACTGCGAAATTGTATGAAGAATATTGGGCCGCAGTCAAATCTGCGCGGTAGGAGGAAACATGGCTGAAGTAACTGCAAATAACGGTCACATCCCAGTTCGCGTCATTACACGTCGACTGGGACTCTTGCCTTTGGTGATGATCATGTTCTTCACGGTCAGCGGCGGTGCGTATGGATTGGAGGACTTGATCGGTTCTTCCGGACCTGGAATGGGTCTAATCCTCATTCTTTTAACTCCGCTGATATGGAGTCTGCCCACCGCTTTGATGGTAGCGGAACTCTCCACTGCCATGCCCGTTGAAGGCGGATATTATGCCTGGGTGAAAAAATCGCTTGGTCCATTTTGGGGCTTTCAGGAAGGCTGGTGGAGCTGGGTCACATCCTTTGTGGATATGGCCATCTACCCCGTTCTGTTCGCGGATTACCTGTCCACGCTGCTTGTGCAGCAATTTGGCGTTCATGCGCTTGAAAACGAATGGATCCATTGGGCTGTCACTTTGGTGGTGATCTGGGTCTTCACAGCGATCAATATCCGCGGCTCGAAAACCGTGGGCGATTCGTCCAACTGGTTTGGCTTGTTCATTCTCGCGCCGTTTGCAGTGATGTCTGTGATCGGTATCTATCAATTGATTTTGCACCCTGTGAAAGTGTGGGAGCCGATCATTCCGCCAGACTCATCCTTCCTTGGGGCGTTCGGCGTCGGATTGTTTGTGGTGATGTGGAATTACCTCGGCTGGGACGGGGTTTCCACCGTCAGTGAAGAGATTGATAACCCGAAAAGAAATTATCCGCGTGCGCTTGCGTTGACCATTCCGCTTGTGACACTTGCCTATCTGCTGCCGGTGCTGGCAGGCTTGGCGGTTGCAACCGATTGGAGCGGCTGGACGGCGGGGTACTTCCCTGAGATTGCCGCGCAAATTGGCGGTCCGTGGCTGGGTGCGTGGTTGGCCATTGGCGGCCTTGTCAGCGCGGTGGGGCTGTTCAACGCTTTGCTTCTTTCCATTTCGAGATTGCCTTTCGTCATGGCGGAGGATGGCTATTTGCCGAAAGCCATTACGAAAACGCATCCCCAATTTGATACGCCCTGGATTGCGATCATTGTCTGCGCGACCATTTATTCATTCTTTACATTGAGCGCATTCGCAAGCCTCGTGGTTGTGGATGTGATCGTCTATTCGGCGGCGTTAATGTTGGAATTCTCGGCGTTGATCGCATTTCGGATCAAATTCCCCAAGATGAAGCGACCGTATAAAATCCCTGGTGGTTGGTTTGGTATTTTCCTCGTGGTTGTTTTCCCGCTGGCAGTTTTAATTCTAGCTGTTGTCAGCACAGTTCAAGAAGAAGGAATCGGTGCGTTGTATCTATCCATCGGTGCGATCTTAACTGGGCCGATCCTGTATCCTTTCCTCAGAAAGTTTATCAAGAAAGACCTACCTGATGTAGAAGTCCCAATCGAAGTGGAAGAATAAAGGAGGCAAATCTCATGATTAAAAAAATCCTGTTGCCAACGGATGGCTCCGAGTATGCTGAAAAGACCCTGAAATTTGCCATTGACCTTGCTAAGTCTGTAGGCGCGAGTGTGGATGTAATGTACGCCTTCCAGCCTGCATCCTTGTTGCGAAAACGTGCGGCGGCAATGATGGAGGAATACCGCCATATTTTGGAAGAGGATGCAAGAGAGATTGTTACCGATGTAGCAGAACGATTAATGGCCGAAGGGTTGGCCGTCTCCGCGGTGGTGGTGGAAGGGACTGCAGCCGATGCAATCTTGCGCGCAGCTGAAGAAACAAAGCCCGATGTGATCGTCATGGGGTCGCGCGGTGAAGGCGGTTTTGCCGACATGTTATTGGGCGGGGTCGCGGAGCATGTGGTCCGTTATTCGAAGGTGCCCGTGCTGGTTGTTAAATAAAATTTTTGAATGGAGAATTGTGTATGCCTGTAGATTATGAAGATGCGCTGGATTATTCATCACGTTGGATGGATTTGATCCAAAAGAATGAATTCCCGACAACTGAGCAGGCGCATCAGATCATTGATGAGTCGAAAACGAATTTTGCTGAGCATTACAACCGAAACTGGTTGGAATATCGCAAGAGCGTTACTGAGTCGGGAGATTGGGCGGCGGTTGAATGGGGGGGCTCTGGGGCTGTGTTCAAGGATGTGCTTGGACGCGAATATTTGGACTTCCTTGGCGGCTACGGCATGATGGACTTGGGGTGGAGTCATCCTGATGTGGTTAATACGGTGAAGGCGCAATTGGAACGTTCGCCCATGCCATCACAGGAATTGATCGATCCATTACGTGGTGTGTTAGCGAAATTGCTGGCAACCATTACGCCTGGAGATTTGAAATACAGTTGGTTCGCCGCGAGTGGGACGGAAGCCAACGAAGCTGCGATGAAGATCGCAAAATTATATACGGGTAAGACCGCATTCATCGTCGGTGTGAGAGCCTTTCATGGAAAGACCATGGGCGCACTTTCGCTTATGGGCAAATCCGATTACCGCGCACCAATGGGTGCCATGTATGGCGGACAGGTATATCACGTTCCGTTTGGGGATGCGGATGCTGTTGAGAAGCAGCTCGATATTTGCGAAAAAGTTGGCATTGGGGTGGCTGCTGTTATGTTCGAGCCGATCCAAGGCGAATCAGGAGCTATTGTCCCGCCTGATGATTTCTGGCCGCGCATTCGAGCCGCAACGAAAAAGTATGGTGTGCTGTTAATAGCAGATGAAGTGCAAACTGGCTTGGGCCGCACAGGAAGGCTGTGGGGTGTTGAGCACTGGAATGTGGTTCCTGATATTTTGACAGTGGCGAAATCACTGGGGGGCGGTGTCATGCCGATCAGTGCGGTGACGACTACCGAAGAAATTTATCAGCCGATGATGTATCCGAATCCATTCATGCACACCACCACAACAGGCGGTGGCGCATTAGCTTGTTCTGCTGCCATCTCGGCTATTCATGTCACTCTGCGTGAGAAGTTGTGGGAACAAGCTGCTCAAAAGGGCGATTACTTGATTTCACAATTAAATAAATTCGTTGCGCAGTATCCTCAAATTTATGAGAAAATAACGGGCAAAGGTCTTTTGATCGGTATGCATTTTAGAACGCCCGATATTGGTTATAAAGTTGCATCGGGCTTGTTTAAGCGCAATGTGTTAGTAGCAGGAACATTAACCAGTGCACAAACGATCCGTATTGAACCACCATTAGTTGTAACGCAGAGTCAGATGGACGCTTTGCTTGACCGATTGGGTGAGGCGTTGAAAGAAATCAGCAAGGCAATGTAACTGCTCGTCGCAGAGGGAAGCCTCTGCGAAAATGAATTAAATCCATAATTCGGAGAAGATAGATGACCAGTGAATTTGCAGTTGAAATGCGCGATATTGTAAAAAGATTTATCACGCCGGAAGGGAATGAAATGGCTGCGGTGGATCATGTCACGATGAAGATCAAGAATGGAGAATTCTTTTCCATGCTTGGGTCTTCAGGGTGCGGAAAGACCACATCGTTGCGAATGATCGCAGGATTCGAATGGCCTACAGAGGGCGAGGTTTATATTGAGGGGAATGCAATGGGGCATACGCCTCCATTTCAACGAAAAGTAAATACGGTATTTCAAAGTTATGCACTTTTTCAGCACATGACCGTATACCAAAACCTAGCCTTTGGTTTGGAGATGGAAGGCGCTAAAGAAGAAGAGATCAAAAAGCGCGTAGGACGTGCGCTGGAAATGGTTCAACTCACTGGGATGGACCGCCGAAAGCCAAAGCAACTCTCTGGCGGACAGCAACAGCGCGTCGCTCTTGCCCGGGCACTGGTCAAAACACCTGACGTTTTGCTACTCGATGAGCCTCTCGGTGCACTAGACTTGAAGCTTCGCAAAGAGATGCAGCTTGAGCTCAAAGCGCTTCAACAGCAATTAGGTATTACATTTATTTACGTTACGCATGATCAAGAAGAAGCATTGACCATGTCCGACCGCATTGCTGTAATGAGCAAGGGCAAAGTTCAGCAGATGGGAACGCCAGTTGAAATTTATGAGCGCCCTTCCAATAAGTTCGTTGCAGACTTTATCGGAGAGTCGAATTTCCTCGAAGGCAAGATCAAGTCCCTGTCAAAGGATGAGGCGAGTGTTTTCATTCCCAGCTTAAATGCTGAGGTAACAGGTATGCCTATTTCCGAAGGATTAGTTAAGGGTGAGGAAGTTGTGGTTTCCATCCGCCCTGAGAAAATACGCATTACCGAAAAGGATGCGAAGAATAACAACCTGTTCCACGCCAAAGTGACGAACACGGTTTACATTGGCGCTGATACACATATCTATGTGGATGTGAACAACGCTAAGCTGAAGGTTCTCGAACAAAATCGAATTTCACGACTGGATCCGAAATCGTTCTACGTTGTGGGGCAGGATGTTTGGTTGATGCTCATGCCAGAGAATACTCTGGTTTTGAAGAAGGATTAGCCATGCTTAAGCGAATTCGTGAAAGTAAAGCTTCTCAGGGAACATTACTGGCATTGCCAACCACCTTGTGGTTGTTCTTTCTGCTGATCATTCCTTTGTTCCTCACACTAATTATCAGCTTTGGCAAGCGCAGCCCAGATGGAGATGTGATCTACACTTTCTCTATTGAGAATTATGTCCGTTTGTTTGGCTATAGCACAGACTGTCCTGCAGGGCAAACCTCGTGTTTTGACCCGTTGTATGTGCAAATCCTTTGGCGTTCTCTCACTTTGGCTTTCAATACAACTGTTCTGGTCATTACGATGGCGTACCCGCTTGCTTATTTTATTGCACGCGCACATCCAAAAAGACGCAGTACATTTTTGTTCATGGTGTTAATCCCATTATGGACTAACTTTGTTATCCGCGTGTATGCATGGATGATGCTGCTTCGCAAAGAAGGCGCAATCAATATCATTATCGGTTCTGTGGCACACTTCCTGCATATTCCGTTTACGCCACTTGAAATGTTATATACACCAGGGGCGGTGTTGGTTGGTATGGTTTATGAATTTTTACCTTTCATGATCCTGCCTATTTACACATCCCTTGAAAAGATCGACAACTCCCTTTATGAAGCCGCTGCTGATCTTGGAGCGAATGCTTATAAAACCTTCCTGCGTGTTACTCTTCCACTTTCCATGCCAGGCGTAGTAGCTGGGACGATCCTTGTCTTTATCCCTGTGATGGGGACATTCATTGTGTCTGACATTTTGGGAGGTCGCCAGGTGATTCTGGTGGGGAATTTAATTCAACGTCAATTCCTTGATGCGCGTGATCCGACCTTTGGTTCCGCTGCGTCTCTTATCCTTATGGTGATGACGTTGATCGTTACCTACTTCTATACCCGCAAATTTGGATTCGGAGAGGAGATTATTG
This sequence comes from Anaerolineales bacterium, assembly GCA_046328875.1. Classification (GTDB taxonomy): domain Bacteria; phylum Chloroflexota; class Anaerolineae; order Anaerolineales; family Villigracilaceae; genus Villigracilis. The sequence goes on from JAXLVS010000001.1 coordinate 1,450,182, forward strand.
CCGCATGAACCCCTTTCGCCGTTCTCCCTTTGTGATCGCAGCTGCGGTGATGGTGTACGTATTTCTGTATGCACCTATCATTGGATTGGTTCTATATTCCTTTAATGCTTCCCGTGCAAATGTGACTTTTGAAGGATTTGTCACTAAATTTAGTGACCGAGTTGTGATGGATGGCAGTCTTGTTAAATCCAGTCCGTGTGGACCCTTTCACTGGTACTGTGACCTTGCCAAAAATGATGACGTGGCCGAGGCGGCTGGAAACACATTGACGATTGCATTCGTTGCCACTGTCATTTCGACGATCATTGGCACAATGTCTGCCATTGCACTTCAACGTTACGATTTTAAACTCAAGCCATTTTCGCAGCTTGCTCTGTATATTCCCATTGTTATTCCTGAAATTGTGATGGGTATTGGCGTACTGACTTTATTTAGTCAATTGTTTGGATGGCTGAATGAGGTTTTCAACTTGAGCGGCGATGCTCGGCTTTCTCTGGGCATTGTGACAGTAACGATCAGCCATATTGCGTTTATGGTGCCATTTGTTACGTTAGTGGTGCAAGCTCGTTTACAGGGCTTTGACAAGTCCTTTGAAGAAGCAGCCATGGATTTGGGCGCTAACGAATGGATCACCTTCCGCCGCGTGACATTCCCTATGATCTTGCCTGGGGTGATGTCTGGAGCGCTGCTGGCTTTCACCTTGTCCCTTGACGACTTCGTGATTACCTTCTTCACGAATGGCCCTGGGTCAACCACTTTGCCGATCTATGTGTATGGCCTATTGAGGCGTATTATTACTCCACAGGTCAATGCGCTTTCAACAGTCTGGATTTTCGTTGTATTTACTGCTGTATTGATATTGCAGGTCCTTCAAAACCGCGAACAAAAGCAGCATTCCTAGCACATGGAAGTTTGAGAAGTTATTCCTTAATGCTGGGAGTTAAGAGGAAAGTGTGAAAACACATTCCTCTTTTTGTATAATAAGACTATCCCTTTTGGGTATATCGTGGAGAGAAGGTCCGCGTTGCCAAACCATATTTAGTTCTTCTCAAGGAGGAAGAAATGAAAAGTAATATCACATATAAATTGCTGGCATTGCTTGTAGTTGCCAGCATGGCTCTTACAGCCTGTGGGGGAGGCGGCAGCGATGCGCCTGCCAGTGACGGTGGAACGGTTACTTCCAGCGGATATCAATGCCCTGCCAAGCAGTTTGATGTGGATGTCACATCCACCGAACTCAACATCTTCGTGTGGACTGAGTACATCCCAACTGACATGATCGAGTGTTTTGAGCTTGTTTATGGTATCAAAGTCAATCGTGATGAATATTCCAGCAACGAGGAAATGTATGCCAAGGTTTCTGCGGGCGGTTCCAATTATGACCTTGTTCAGCCTACGGACTATATTGTTCCTCTGATGGCACGTCAGGGACTTTTGCAGGAACTGGATCACGCCAAGCTGCCAGTAATCGCAAACTTTGACACTAACTATCTCGACTTTGAATTTGACCCCGGTAACAAGTACACCATTCCGTATCAAGCAGGGACCGATGCGATCGTGGTCAATACAGCGACAGTTGAAAATGTGCCGCAATCTTGGGCAGACCTTTGGAAACCCGAATACGCAGGAAAGATGGTATTCCTTGACGACTCTCGTGCGACGATTGGTTTGACTTTGTTGACCCTTGGATATGATGTCAACACAACCAATCCTGATGAGTTGGCTGCTGCAAAAGAGAAACTGACTCAGCTTGTTCCCAACGTCAAGCTCTTCGATAGCGACAGCCCCAAGACCGCCCTCATTGCTGGTGATGTTGACCTTGGCATGACTTGGACCGCCGAAGCCTTGCTTGCTCAGAAGGAAAACCCAGCTATTAAATATGTTTACCCAACAGAAGGTGCGATTCTCTGGCAGGATAACTGGGCGATGTTGAAAGATGCTCCGCACGCCGATGCGGCATACGCTTGGTTGAATTACACCATGCAGGGCGATATCTTCTGGATGATGTTGCGCGATTTCCCGTATACCAACCCGAATACTGCTGCTCTGGAGTATGCAAAGGCTAACCAGAAAGACCTGTATGATGCTTACATGGCATCACCAATCACTAACGTCCCTGCAGATGCTATTAAGAATGGTCACCGCATTGGTGATGTAGGTGAAGCCACACCTTTATATGATGATATTTGGGTTGAGGTAAAAGGCGGATCATAATCTGTCCTCTGCATGGTGAAACTTCACCGTGTATCAACTTGCAGTACAATGAACCCGACAGATTATCTGTCGGGTTCATTTCTTGTAGTGGGGGAAAGTTTTTTAGTTGAAACTTATTCATAATAAAAACAAAGTACGCTGTTTAAATTCATTTAAGTTACAAAATAGTTGACATTAATGCTGAAAAGGTATAAAATATCAAAATGGAAAACGTTATTGGTAATGGGTTAGAGAAACTAGATAAGATTGACTTATTTATCATTGATGCCATGCGTGAAGATGGGCGTGAAGCGTTTGCCCAAATCGCCGAAAAACTCAACGTTTCGCCAGGCATGATCCGCCAGCGCTATAACCGTCTCGTCAAACTTGGTTACCTCAAAGTGGTTGCGGTTACCAATCCGCTTATGATGGGTAAGCGTACCATGGCCATGATCGGCATTCGAACCGATGGGCGTAGAATGCTTGAAGTGGCAAACAAGCTTATCAAATTTGACGAAGTTGTTTACATTGTGGTCGTTAGTGGCAGATATGACATCATGGTCGAAGTGTTTTGCAGCGATCACGAAGATCTTCTCAAATTCATGACCGAAAAACTTGCCAAGGTTGAAGGAGTCCGTGAGACGGAATCTTTCATGCACTTGAAGATCGTAAAAGAGATTTACTTCTAATTCAGGAATTCGCTTCATTCTCTTCTGTGAGCTGATGAAGCTTCCAAAATCTATGTCTGCCTCTCAAGCATTGTGGACGGCGGAGTCAATTTGAAAGGTAATATGAAAGCCCTGGTACGTGTACTAAAGACTGTGGGGGATACATTTGTGAAAGTGTATTTGACCTCTCTCATGATTTCTGTGTTTCCAGGAAATCAGGCCAATTCAAACGACCGTTATCGGTAGTTGCAGTCTGTCCCGTCGTATAAAACGACGGGATTCTCTTTTGTAAATCTAACTCGCATTTCTGCGGGTTATAAAACTAATGGAGAAATAAATCTCATGAAAGTATTGCTCGTCGGAGTAGGTGGGGTCGGGGAAGCCATTGCAGCCATTGCAAAGCCGCGCAAGTGGGTGGAGTTGATGGTGATGGCCGACTATAACGTCAAACGCGCCGAGGAAGTACAGAAGAAACTGGGAGATAACAAGCGCTTTCCTGTTGAATTCATAGATGCCAGTAAACAGGAGAGCATTGAAGAACTGGCAAAAAAATATCAGGTTGACCTGATCATGAACTCGGTTGACCCGATCTTCAACAAGCAGATCTTTGATGCTGCCTATAATGTCGGTGCAAAATATATGGATATGGCTATGACCTTGTCAGAGCCGCATCCGACCGATCCTTTCAATAAGCCGGGCATCAAATTGGGCGACTATCAATTTGATAAGGCGAAAGATTGGGAGAAGAAAGGTCTGCTTGCCATGGTTGGCTTTGGCGTAGAGCCTGGCATGGCAGATGTGTTTGCACGCTATGCTCAAGATCATCTCTTTGATGAAATTGAAGAGCTTGGCATCCGTGATGGCGCCAATATTGCCATCGAAGGTTATGAATTTGCTCCCAACTTCTCGATCTGGACAACCATTGAAGAATGCCTCAACCCACCAGTCATTTGGGAGGAAGGCAAAGGCTGGTTCACCACTGCGCCATTCTCGGAACCCGAAGTCTTTGACTTCCCAGAGATCGGTCCTGTGGAAGTGGTCAATGTGGAGCATGAAGAAGTGCTGCTCATGCCGCGCTGGGTAAAGACCAAGCGTGCCACTTTCAAATACGGCCTTGGTGATCAGTTCATCGGTGTGCTTAAGACCTTACACATGCTTGGTTTGGATAACAAAGAGAAGATCACCGTCAAAGGCGTGCAAGTTGCACCGCGTGACGTAGTCGCTGCTTGTTTACCAGATCCTGCTCATCTCGGCGACAAGATGTCTGGTAAGACATGCGCAGGGACATGGGTCAAAGGCACCAAAGACGGCAAGCCGCGCCAGGTCTATCTCTATCAAGTAGCTGATAACAAAGCTTGTATGGATGCATGGGGCTGTCAGGCTGTTGTAGCACAGACTGCCTTTTCAGCGGTCATCGCCATGGATTTGATCGAGCATGGCATTTGGAAAGGAGTGGGCGTTCTTGGCCCAGAGGCTTTCCCGCCTGACCCGTTCATGGAAAAAATGGAAGATTACGGCTTCCCGTATGGGATGAAGGAAATGGCCGCATAAGAAACATAAAGCGGACAATCGTGAGAACGATTGTCCGCTAATTTTTTGAAAACTTGTAGTGGCGACTTTAGCCGCTTTTTGCCAATACCCAATGACTGAAGTCAAGATATTTTTCGGAGGGCAAAATGACAGAGAATATTGTCAACGCAGAGACCAAAAAATTAAAGCGTGAACTGACTTTATTACCACTTTTCGGGTTAATCTACTTTACTGTTTGTGGCGGGGCGTTTGGCGCAGAGCCAATGGTGGGTTGGTCGGGGCCAGGGTTGGCGTTGCTTCTTTTTGTGCTTACTCCTTTATTCTTCAGCATTCCCAATATGTTGATGGTGCGTGAGATGCAATCCATGATGCCTGTGGAGGGTGGGTACTATCACTGGCTCAAAGTTGCTTTTGGTCCTTTTGTAGGCTATATGGGCGGATGGATGAATTGGGTTGTTTCATGGGTGGATGTTTCTATTTACCCAGTGCTTGCTGCGTATTATCTTGGGTATTTCATTCCAGCTTTGCGTGAAGGAGCAACGATTGGCGGCGTGTTTGTAGATAGTACGTGGCTTTCCTTCCTCGTTGCAGTAACTCTCATTTGGCTGGTCTCGGCGTTGAATGTTCGCGGCGCACGTTTTTCTGGTTTGCTGACTAATTGGCTGGGTGTCGTGATGCTATTGCCGTTAATCGCGTTAACGATCCTTGGCTTTGTTGCTTGGTTAAAAGGGGGGACAACGGCTCATCTTCCATTTTTGCCTGGTGGCGCGGAAGTTAACGTTAGTAACACTGTTGGTGCATTGAGCACGGGTATCTTCGTAGCCATGTGGAATTTCATGGGGTGGGAATTGCCTGCTGCGGCTGGTGATGAGATAGTCAACCCCAAGAAGACATATCCACTGGCAATGGTGTTGGTGTTGGTCGCAGCTATTGCGACGTATGCTCTGCCGACATTGGCTGGTTTGTATGGTGGCGCTGGCGAAGGTGGCCGTTACCAAATGTGGGGGATTGAAGAATTTGAAAGTGGTGAAGGGATTGGTCCCGTTTTGGATGAGTATGGTGTTCCGCATGAACAGGCGCAATCTTGGGGTGTGGATACTTCCAGCTCTGTTGGATGGGAATTCCCTGATATTGCTCATGCCGTTGCGGATAAATTGACGGGTCAGACCAACGGGACGCTTGCTCTTGTGATGGGTGGATTAGTCACATTCTCGGCAGTATTGAGCATGATCGGTTTATTCATTGGCAATGGACTGGGTGGGACGCGTGTGCCTTTCGCGATGGCAGCGGATGGGATGATGCCGAAGTTCATGGTCAAAGTCCACCCGAAATATGGCACACCGTGGGTTGCGATCTTGTTCTGTGGGTTGATCTATTCCATTTTCTCGCTTTCGGCATTTGCTGCGCTGGTGGTCATTGATGTGTTCCTCAATATGCTGGTGCTGATGGCAGAATTTTTTGCCATGTGGAAATTGCGTTTCACCATGCCACATTTGGAGCGTAAACAAGTTCCTGGTGGATATTTTGGCTTGACCCTTGTTACGATTGCTCCAGCTCTGATCATTGGTCTTGCGATTTATAGCCAATATGTGGAAGAAGGAATGGCTTCCATTTCGTGGGCGTTGGGAGCCATGGCGGTTGGTGCGATCTTATATTTCCCGATCCGCATGTGGATCAAGCCTGGGATTCCAGATGTGGATCCATTCGTGGCTGGGCTGGGAGACGATTAAGGCTGCAGATAGAGAATTTTTTGTGGCCTTGTCAACTCAAAGTCTGGATCTGATGCGGCTTTGTTTGTGCGATTTACATGGTTAATGTTTCTTCGCTGGAAACTGCTTCTCGCAACAGAATCAATTTCTAGTTAAGCATGAATCGTTGTCGGTCATGTAGGAAAAAACTTAATCGTAGGCTTGATTCTGTCGCTTTCGGAAAAGTCTGGTTGTGAAAAGTCCAGCCAATTCGTTATAATCTATGAAAACAAATCTCATGGAGGATGTCATGCCTAATGGTTATAACGGCAAGATTTTGCACGTTGATCTGACAAAAGGTTCGCTTACAGTGGAAGAGCCGAATGAGGCTTTTTACCGCAAGTATCTTGGCGGCAGTGCGATGGGGATGCATTATATTTTGCGTGATATGCCAAAAGGTGCAGATGCGCTTGGCCCTGATAATGTGTTGACATTGTTTACAGGTGTGACAACGGGCGCGGCTATTTCTGGACAGAGCCGTTTGAATGCGAATGCGAAATCGCCTATCAGTGGCGGTATTGGTGATTCACAAAGCGGTGGATTTTTCCCTGCCGAGTTGAAGTTCGCTGGCTTTGATGGGATCGTGATCAAGGGTAAATCTGCGAAGCCTGTTTATCTTTCGATCGTTGATGGAAATTTTGAATTGCGCGACGCGGCGCATTTGATGGGCAAGTTGACGGGGGAAGTGGACGACATCATCCACAAAGAAGTTGACCCGAAGGCTGAGATTTTGCAGCATGGCATTGGCGCAGAAAACGGTGTGTTGTTCTCATCATTGTGTTCCATGTCCAACCGCCACAATGGGCGCACAGGCATGGGCCTTGTAATGGCTTCCAAGAATTTGAAGGCGGTTGTGGTTCGTGGCACCAAGAAGGTCCAGCTTGCCAATGCCAAGGCGTTGACTGAGTTGAACCGCATTGGTCCGAAGGCAATTCCTGAAAATGGTGATATGGATGGCCTTGCCAAGTTTGGTACTGCCGTGGTCGTTCTGTTCAATAACACCATCGGTACCTTGCCGACCCGCAACTATAACGAAGGTCAATTTGAAGGCTGCGAACCGATCAGTGGCGAGAAAATGGCTGAGACCATTTTGAAAGAACGCGATACCTGCTACGCCTGCGTGGTCAAATGCAAGCGTGTTGTTGAAATTAAAGACGGCCCGTATCATGTTGATCCGCGCTATGGCGGCCCCGAATACGAAACACTTGGAACCTTCGGCTCCTATTGCGGAATTGATGATCTCGCAGCTGTCTCGAAAGCAAATCAGGTCTGCAATGAATATGCAGTCGATTCCATTGCCGCTGGCGCAACCATTGCCTTCGCGATGGAATGTTACGAAAAGGGTGTCATCACCAAGGAACAAACTGGCGGACTTGATCTCAAGTTCGGCAATGCCGAAGCCATGCTCAAGGCGCTGGATATGCTTGTGAAGGGCGAAGGCGAATTCGGCAAGACCCTCGGCTTGGGGTCCGAGCGCGCCTCCAAAGTTTGGGGCAAGAACTCCGATGAATTCCTCATCACCGTCAAAGGCGCTGAGGCTCCCGCGCACATGCCGCAGGCCAAACGTTCCCTCGCGCTTATCTATGCCGTCAATCCTTTCGGCGCAGATCATCAGTCCAGCGAGCACGACCCATATTATGAAGAAGGCGTTGGCGATTTCAATCTCGACCGTCTCAAGCAAATTGGACTTGGTTCACCGCAACCCGCGTACAGCCTCACCGAGGAAAAAGTCCGCTTTGCGTATGAGACCGAAGTCTTCTACTCCATGCTCGACTCTGCCGAACTCTGCCAGTTCGTGTACGGCCCCACATGGACTCTCTACGATGGCAAGGACACCGCGCACATGGTCAGCTCTGTCACTGGCTGGGATATGACCGTTGAAGAATTGATGGAAGTTGGCCGCCGCCGTTTGGATCTCTTCCGTGTGTTCAATGCCCGCGAGGGACTGACCCGCAATGCGGATAAACTGCCAAAGAAATTCTTCAAGCAATTGGCTGGTACTGGCCCGACAGCGGGCTTCGCTCTGACTCACGAGGAAGTTGATTCTGCCATCGACACATATTACAAGCTGGCAGGCTGGACGAATGATGGCGTTCCCACCCCCGAGACGTTGAAGAAGCATGACGTGGAATGGGCTGTGGAATATTTGCCTGCATAAATAATTAAACACCAAGGACATTACGGACACGAAGGAAAAAAGCGGGCAAGATTAAAAGTCTTCCCCTTTGTGTACTTCGTGTCCTTTGTGTTTAGAAAACATATTTTCAAGGAAAATCATGACTGATCAGCTCTATCAAGATAACTTCCCTCACATGACTCCCGCCTGGAGTCGCATTTTTAATTTTGTAGCCGACCGCGCCGAAGGCGCTTACATCTACACTGACGATGGCAAGAAACTATTAGACTTCACCAGCGGAATTGGTGTGACAAACACAGGTCACTGCCACCCGAAAGTTGTGGAAGCCATCCGCAAGCAGGCTGGGTTGTTCTTGCACGCGCAGGCCAATATCGTTGTCCATAAGCCGATGCTGCAATTGATCGAAGAACTGCGACAAATCGTCCCTCCTTCGATTGACTCTTTTTACTTCGCCAACTCTGGCGCGGAAGCGTTGGAGAACGCGGTCAAGATTGCCAAAGCCGCCACAGGCAGACAGAATATCATCGTATTCAACGGCTCCTTCCACGGACGCACTCACGCTACGATGGCGCTCACCACGTCCAAGATCGGTTATCGCACAGGCTTTGGCCCATTGCCTGCTGGGATTTACGTCTCGCCGTTCCCGTACGCCTTCCACTTGAACATGACAGAAGAACAAGCGTCTGCGTATGCGCTGGAACAGCTTGAATATCTCCTCGCTTCACAAACTGCGCCGAGGGACACTGCCGCCATCCTGATCGAATCCGTGATGGGGGAGGGCGGCTACATTGTCCCGCCGACATCCTTCATGAAAGGGCTGCGTGAGATTTGCGACAAGCATGGAATTATGCTCATCTTCGATGAAGTGCAGTCAGGCTTTGGGCGCACGGGCAAATGGTTCGCTCTTGAGCATTTCGGCGTTGTGCCGGATATCATCACCGCCGCAAAAGGCATTGCCTCAGGTATGCCGCTCTCCGCAGTATTCAGCCGCACAGACATCATGAAGAAGCTCGATGTCGGTTCGATTGGCGGAACATACGGCGGGAACGCAGTCGCTTGTGCGGCTGGCGTGGCAACTATCCGCGCGATGAGAGACGAAAAGATGTTGGAAAATGCCACAGATAAAGGCATCCAGCTTATGACAGGTCTGCGCAAATTGCAGGAGGAATATCCACAAATTGGTGATGTCCGCGGCAAGGGACTCATGGTTGGCACCGAATTCATCATTGATGGAAGCCAGGCCAAAGCCAAGCAGCTCGTCAAGGATGTCATTCGCTCTTCCGAGGAAAAAGGCATGTTGTTGCTTTCCTGCGGAACCTATGACAATACCCTGCGCTGGATCCCGCCGTTGAATGTGACCTCAGATCAGATCAATGATGGTTTACGCATTTTTGGCGACTCACTCAAGGAAACACTCGGCTAATCGCAATTTCGTTAAAAGGTTTGAATGTTGGGAAGTTTAAACATTCAAACCTTTCAACCTTCTAACAAAGAAAAACTATGACCCCATCCCTCGATCGCAACAAACTCACGCAACTCCTCAAGACCGAAGAAGAACTCTTTCACAAGAACCATCCCAAATCCTACGAGCTGTATCAGCGCGCGCGCAAGTCATTGCATGGCGGCGTGCCGATGTTGTGGATGATCCGCTGGGCGGGTTCGTTCCCCGTCTTTGTAAAAGAGGCCAAAGGCGCACACTTCACCGATGTGGACGGCAACGACTACATTGACTTCTGCCTCGGCGACACGGGCGCAATGACAGGCCATGCGCCCGAAGCAACCGTCAAAGCCATCACTGAGCAAATTCAAAAAGGCATCACACTCATGCTGCCGTACGAAGATGTGATCTGGGTGGGTGAGGAACTTCAACGCCGCTTCAAACTTCCGTATTGGCAATTCGCCCTCACCGCTACCGATGCGAATCGTTTCGTTTTGCGCATGGCGCGCCTCATCACGGGCCGCCCGAAAATTCTCGTCTTCAACTATTGCTATCACGGCTCTGTGGATGAGACCTTCATTACTCTTGATGAAGAAGGCACGCCCATGCCGCGCGCCAACAACATGGGTCCACAAATTGACCCGCGCGAGACTACCAAGGTTATTGAGTTCAATGACATCGGCGCGCTTGAAACGGCACTCTCCGCGCGTGACGTGGCTGCCGTCCTCGCTGAACCTGCGATGACCAACATCGGCATTATTCATCCCAAACCTGGCTATCACGATGCCTTGCGCGAGATAACTCGCAAATACGGCACCTACCTCATCATTGATGAGACGCACACGATCTGCGCTGGGACTGGCGGATACACCGCTTCGCACGGTCTTCAGCCTGATTTCTTAACCCTCGGCAAACCCCTCGCTGGAGGAGTGCCCGCCGCGATCTATGGCTTCACCGAAGAAGTTTCAAAAGCCTTCAACGAGAAACTCTCCGTGGAAGACTCAGATGTTGGCGGCATTGGCGGTACGCTCTCGGGCAACGCTCTGTCCATTGCAGCGATGAAAGCGACTCTGCAAAATGTGCTGACAGAAGATTTCTATACCAAGGCTACTGCTTTGCAGGAACAATTCACCGCTGGTGTGGAAGGTGTTATCAAAGAATACGATCTGCCGTGGATCGTTAAGCAATTGGGTAACCGTTCCGAGTATTGGTTCCGTCCCAACCCGCCAAAGAATGGTGGGGAAGCGCACGCCGCCATTGACCCTGAACTCGACCGCTACATGCATCTTTACGCCTTGAACCGCGGCATTCTGATGACTCCCTTTCATAACATGGCCTTGATCTCACCTGAGACCACGCAAGCGGATGTGGATCATCATACAAAGGTTTTCAGTGAAGCAGTACAATCCCTTTTTGCATAGATTTATATTATTACAACTAAAATTTGTGATAGTATGGAAAAAATAAAAGAGAACATAGGAGAATAGACAATGTCTGACATCGTTACCGAAATTTCCGCAGTGGTCGCCAAGAAGGTTGGCATTCCTCAAGATAAAGCAAAACAGTCTGCAGTCGTAGTGATCGACATGCTCAAGAAAAAATTACCTCCCACCGTGTCTGGGCAGCTGGACGCAGTTCTCTCAGGGAACGTGGACTTGAGCGATGGGATCGGACTGGATGATGCAGCAGGTCTGCTCGGCGGACTGCTTGGCGGCAAAAAGTAAAGAACGTGCAGGAGATCGCCGCAGCTTCTTGAGTGCGGCGGTTTTTGTTTATCGAAGTTGAGACGTGAATACCATCCTGTTCTCAGGAGTAAAAAATGACCGAATACAAATCCCAGATATGGCGTATTAATGTCCGCGAGCAATCGCTAAAGCGTGAACCCGTCCCACAAAGCTGGCAGCGCCTCGGCGGGCGTGGTCTCCTCACTCACATTCTGCTCGATGAAGTGGATGCAAAATGTGACCCGCTTGGCCCTGGCAACAAGCTCATCTTTGCGCCTGGTTTATTGGTTGGACACATGCTTTCCTCCACTGATAGAATTTCCATTGGCGGCAAGTCTCCGTTAACGGGCGGCATCAAGGAAGCCAATGCAGGTGGCCGCACAGGTTATCACATGGCTTTTATGGGCATTCACGCCCTCATTATTGAAGATGCTCCAAAGGAAGACGGCTATTGGGTTTTACATCTGTCATTAAATTGCGCGAAATGGGAAAAAGCCGATGATCTGGCTGGGTTGGGCGTGTATGCCACTGCACCGAAACTGCTTGAAAAATATGGCGATAAAGTTGCTATTGCATTGATCGGCCCAGGCGGCGAAATGCGGATGAAGTCCGCTGGGATTCAGAATATTGATAAGGACAAAATTCCCTCCCGCATTGCGGCGCGCGGTGGGCTTGGCGCAGTGATGGCTACCAAGGGATTGAAAGCCATCGTGTTCGATCATGCGGGCGGGCAAAAACCAGCGATTGCTGATCCCGAAGCGTTCAAAGTGGCACAGAAGGATTACACCAAAGCCGTGATGGAACACCCGCAGTCTGTGACGTACCGTGATTACGGCACAGCAGCCATGGCGCAGATGACGCAAAGTTTTGCAGCATTAACTGTCCGTAATTTTTCTCGCGGTACCTTTGACAATGTGGATGCGATCAGCGGCGAAACCCTGCGCGAGTTCACGCTCACTCGCGGCAAGCCATCTGATCCAGCTCATGCCTGTATGGCAGGCTGCACCATCAAATGCTCAAATGTCTTCGGTGGGGAGGATGGCAAGATCATCGTCTCTCCACTCGAATATGAAACTATTGGCTTGATGGGCACGAACATTGATATCGACTCGCTCGACTCGATTGGCCGCCTTAACTGGCATGTCAACGACCTTGGCTTGGACTCGATTGAGATCGGCGGCTCGCTTGGCGTTGCAGCAGAAGCGGGACTCATGCATTGGGGCAGCGAAGAAGACGCTCAGAAGTTGATCGACGAAATTCGCGCTGGCACGGAATTGGGTCACGTTCTGGGTGATGGCGCGGCGAGTGTTGGCAAAAAATACAATATTGAGCGAGTCCCTGTTGTGAAGGGACAAACCATGTCTGCTTATGAGCCGCGTTCCATCAAAGGGACTGGTGTGACATTTGCGACAACTCCGCAAGGCGCCGACCACACATGCGGATTGACCATTCGCGCCAAGGTCAATCACCTGGACCCGACCCAGCAGAAAGAGGCTTCACTCAATGCCCAGTTGAACATGGCAGGTTATGACACGATCGGCGCGTGCATCTTCGCAGGCTTTGGGTATGCCGCCACTCCCGACGGCGTGGTAAAACGTCTGCTCAAGGCGCGGTATGGCTGGGATGACCTGCCTGATAACATTTTGCAGGAACTTGGCAAGCAGACTATCAAGATGGAACGCGAGTTCAATAAACGCGCAGGCTTTACTGCCAAAGATGACCGTTTGCCTGAATGGATGACGAGGGAAGCCATCCCTGAAAATGGCTCGGTCTTCGATGTGAGCGAGGAAGTGCTCGACCATATTTTTGATGGGATCGAATAAGAAAAGACAAGAAAAAGACCTCCGAGTTTTTCAAAAACTCGGAGGTCTGCTTTTACGAACTTTCTTGTTTCTTCATTCGGTATTGGTATAACATCCATCCTGCAGCACCAAACAATATGGCTGTGATTACGCCTTCGTTGGTCGGACTGAAAACGAAACCAAGCGGGCCGTTGAGTTTGATAAAGCCATTTATGAGCAAAGGCATACTCAAGGCGTTGATGACGTTGTGCAGGATGAATATTGGCCAGACGGATTTGCTCAACAGCCTAAGTTCACCGAAAAGAATTGCAGTGGGGAACATGACGATATAACCAGTAATAAGAAAAATAGGGACGCTGGTTGTAATGGCGCTGTTCAGGATGGCGCGGTCAAGATAATAGTAATAGTAAGGTAAATGCCAGGACATCCACAAGATGCTTACGATGAAGTGATTCAATATTGGGTGGACTTTGGCTGCTTCCAAGCGTGGAGTGAGATAGCCGCGCCATGCAAATTCTTCGAAGATGTTCTTCATCAGTGAGCCGACGAGCATTACACCAGCGGTGGATAAATATGCTCCAAAGCCTTGTGTGGCAAAGCCATCAGCGGAGGCTATGCCGAAGAGGGCTGCCAGGCCAAAGGTTAAGAGAGCTGCGAGCGGATAGACGAGGATTGCCACCAAATACCACTTCCAACCTGAGATGAGATTCAATCCGAAGCCAGAATCCTTCCAGCCATCTCCACCAAATGCACGTAGAAAGATTCCTGAAAGAGCGGGAGTTGTAAGCCAAACTAGTGCGCCCAAACTTTGCATGGGCGCACTAGTGTTGCCTGTAATGTTGTTGAGCCAAATGCCCAACCAACCTCCACCTACGGTGAAGAGTGCGACGATGATGATGTTGCGAATAACTTTATTCATGATTTTCAGTTTCCTATTTGAACGCTGTATTTTTTTGTTTCAACGCGTTCAATGGCAGAGCGAAGCCATGCTGCATCAGATTTGGAGTTGATATAGCCGAGTTCCAGTGTAAGTAATGCAAAGAATTTAGTGCGCTTGTCTGTGACTTTGCTTGAGGCGCTTTGACTCATTTTATGGACTGTCTCATACACCGCAACCCGTTCTTCGATCTCTTTGAGTTTTTGGTTCAAAAGATTGAGTATTTCCTTGTCGCTAAGTTTGCCGCCAAAATATATTTGGATGAGGAACGGCTCACGTGTATCGTGCTCAGGAAGAGGAGTGGCAAGCCATTGTTGAAGCTCGTTTCGACCTGTTTCGGTGATGTTATAAATTTTCATGTCGAGGCGTTCTTCACGTTCGATTACCTCTTTTTCTACCAAGCCGCCTTCTTCCAGTTCTGCCAGTGTGCGGTAGATCTGGCTTTGGTTTGCAGGCCAGAAATGTTGAACGGAATTATCGAAGGCTTTTTTCAGATCGTAGCCAGAGAATGGAGAAAAGGAAAGGAAGCCAAGAATGGCGTGTTTGAGTGACATGATTATTCCTCAATAGCAAGTCGGAACGAAAGGATTGCCAACAAGATGGTGATGGGTGCAAAGAACCAGTTTTCAGCCGAGACCCCAGATGCAAGATTCCCTAACGAGTTCAAAATCATATAGGCAAAGAACACCCAAACGCCAATGTTTATTGCCTTTTTACCTTTTTCAATTTTAATATATCCTGTCTTTGCAGCAATAATTCCGATAAAAAGTAACGTGATGACAAAGGATAGTCCTTCCATTCTGTATAACTCAGTTGAACCTTGAATTGACCCAGCCCAAACGACGTTTGATGGGATGACGCCAACTAATATTAGAGTGTGCATGATGAGGACCAGTGCTAATGCTGCAAGAATACTGTTCCCCGCTAGTTTTGTGCTGACAAGTTTTTTCATTATATCTCCTATACTATAGTACTTGTACTATAGTACTTATATAATATTAAGTCAAGAGGCAAAAAAAGACCTGTCTTTTCAAGGCTTTTGTTAAAAAATGAAATTTTATGAAAGAGTAAAGAAGAAGGTTGTTCCTTTTCCTTCTTCCGATTCGATCCAAATTTTTCCCCCGTGCACTTCAATGATCCGTTTTACAAGAGCAAGCCCAATACCTGTGCCGCCGCTATTGGGGTTCAGCTTGTCAAACAAGCCAAATACTTTTTCGTGGAATCTTTTATCAATTCCAATTCCATTATCTTTTATATAGAAAACATTTTCATTTTCTCGTTTTTGCACATCGATTTCGATAATAGGTTTTTTTTCATCTCCCATGAACTTACAGGCATTATCCACCAGGTTTTGAATGACTTCAATAAGGCGCTCTGTATCGCCAAATATATCAGGCAGGTCGCTTCCTACTTTGACTTGTACCTGTTTCAGTTGCAATTGACCTTCTACTCGCTTTAGCGCCTCCTGAACGATCTCACCAAAAGGCATTTGTTTGGGTTCGTTGATCACACGTCCCACGCGGGAGAGCTCCAAAAGCTCGTTGAGCAGGAGGTGCATTTTTTCGGTTGCTTCTGAAATGCGCTTCACATCACTTTGCAGTCGTTCAAAGTTCCCATTCCGAGCATCCTGTTCAAGATAGCCGAGGAAGCCGCGGATGGTGATGAGCGGTGATTTCAAATCGTGAGAAGCGGTATACGTGAATCGCTCCAACTCTGCATTTTTTAGTTCTAGTTCTGAGATCAGTTTTTCCTGAATCGTTAGTTCACGCTTCAGGGATTCTTGCAGCCTGGTGTTTTCAATTGCAACAGCAAGGTTGGCAGCAATGGTGGAGAGTAGGCGTACATCATTTTCAGTGAAGGCATTTTCAATTTCCATGTCTTGCATAGAGATGACTCCAATTGCGCGGTCTTCGATGAGCAGGGGAACGGTAAGAGAAGATTTCGCAGGATGATTGTCATAATAGATCGCGCCATGCTTTGCAGATACCTCCACCCAATTCTCGTTGATCAGGAGCGGGCGCTTTTCTTCCATTACGCGGGATGTCATACCCTTTCCGAATTTAAGCGGAGTATCGTCAACGGGAATGCCCTCATCGTAATAGAAAGGAAAATAGATCATATTGGAAACTGTATCCAGCAAAGCTACAAATAAACTGGAAACACTGAAAGTCGCTCGTATCTGTTCGCCTGTATGCTGGATCAGATTCTTCAAGTCTGTTTTTGCTATGAGTGCTTCACTCACACCTCGAACAGCATCCAGATCTGTAATACGCTTTTTCAGTTCATCTTCTGCTATTTTGCGAGCCGTGATGTCCAGCATGAACCCCTGAACCAGGATCTGGTTTTCCGCATTGACGAAAAATAAGCCTTCATCATAGATCCAGATATACTGTCCACTTTTTGTTTTCAACCGATATTCCAACTGTGGCATGGCGCCAGCTTTTAGGGCGTGCATCTCCCTTTCCATGTTTTTACTGCGGTCATCGGGGTGCATTTGGTGGTACCAAAATTGTTGATCACCGATCCATTCTTCGGGAGTGTACCCAGTAATTGTAGTAACTTGCGGACTGATATACTGCCATTTCCCATTTTGACCAGGTTCAGCCACGTACACCACTGCAGGAATTCTTTCTACGAGGTTGCGGTATCGGTTTTCTGCAACCCGCAGCCTTTCTTCGATCAATTTCCGTTCCTTCAATTCATTATTGGCTTTGACAACGCTTTCGTGCAACTGGTTGATCACAAGCCATTGAAGGATCGATACAAGAGCAATGCTTATTGCAACTACAAAATAATCAGCAAAGAGGTTATATTGGCTGAACTCATTATTAATAAACCCCTGAGTTTCTAAAATGCCAACGATGATGACAAGCAGGATGCTTATGCATCCAATGACCACTGTCCCTTGCCTGCCTGCAAGCAGCCCTGCCGCGATTAAGACCACTACAATGCCAACGACTGCAGTATCCCGTATTCCATAATTAGCGATCATCAAGCTGGAGATTAATCCTAGCGCTGCAAAAAGAGAGCCCCAGCGTGCAAAGCCTGTGTATCCTCGCACAGCGAGCCACAGCGCAATTAAAAAAACCATCCCAAGGACAGTCATCTGCCAGGGATTTATATTGATCAAGGCCAGAATGAGGGCGCCGACAAACGCGACAGCTAGCACGTAAACGACAGTTTTCTGAGCCTCTGTGAGGTTGTGTATTGCGGAATTGATACGTTTTCTCATTGGGTCAATTCGGCTACCTTGGATAGTATATACTCTTATTCTACATATAAGGACGATTAAAAGCCAGAACCCAGGCAGGCCTGGGTTCTCGTGAGCCACCAGTGGGATACGAACCCACGACCTAACGATTACGAATCGTTTGCTCTACCAGCTGAGCTATGGTGGCTTATTACCCTTTGGGGTTTTGTTTAGCGGGCGAGATTATAAAGGATTTGGTTTAATCCCGCAAGTTTTACCCTTTTCATGTCGTCTATCATTTCGGAGAAAGAATAATGCTTCGAGTTGCTATGCTTTCCTATCATACCTGTCCGCTTGCCACTTTGGGCGGCAAAGACACTGGCGGAATGAACGTTTACGTCCGCGATTTGACCTGTGAACTCGGCCGTTTAGGCATCCATGTGGATGTTTTTACTCGTTCACAAGATGAACACGTTCCGCATGTACTGCACGACTTGGGCTACGGGAATCGTGTTGTTCACATTCCTGCAGGACCTGAAGAGCCGAAGAGCAAAAGTGACATTGCTAAATACATCCCTGAGTTTGCGCAAGAGATTATTCAATTTGCTGCTGAAAAAGGCATTAAGTATGATGTTATCCATAGCCACTATTGGATGTCGGGCTTGGCGGCTGAGTTGTTAAGCGATGCCTGGGGCGGAACGCCTATTGTGAACATGTTCCACACTCTGGGTGAGATGAAGAATCGGGTTGCGAGGTCGGAGGATGAAAAAGCAGGCGAGGACCGACTCAATGGAGAGAGGCAGGTACTCCGCAGGGCAGATCGGATTATCGTCGCTACTCTAGCGGAAATGACTCAGCTTCGTTTCCTTTATCGTGCAGATTCCCGCAAAATGACGGTCATACCGCCAGGTGTAGATACGAGTCATTTCTATCCAATTTCCGCAGACGAAGCCAAGCAATATATTGGGTTGAAGCCTGAAAATCGAATGGTGCTTTTTGTGGGACGCATTGAACCATTAAAAGGTATTGATACGTTGATACAAGCCATGTCTTGTTTGGATTTACAAGGAATGCACGGCCCTGTTCATTTGGCGATCATTGGTGGTGATGTAGATGTCAGCCCTGAAGAAATGTCTGATGAAATGACACGCCTGCAAAAAATGTGTGATGATTTGTGTATGGGGGGGATGGTGGTTTTTCTTGGCAAGCGTGGACAAGATACTTTGCCGTATTATTATTCTGCTGCAGAGGTAGTGGTAATGCCTTCGTTGTATGAATCATTTGGGATGGTGGCACTTGAGGCTATGGCGTGCGGTACGCCCGTTATTGCTTCAGAAGTTGGCGGGCTTGGCTATCTTGTCCAAAATGGAATTACTGGCTACACCATTCCCGATAGTGAACCTGATGCTTTGTGCGATAAATTGTCGTGGCTGTTGGGAAATGCCGAGTTGAGAAACCAAATGGGAACTTCAGCCGCTGATTATGCGGCTAATTATGCTTGGAACAAAATTGCGAATCAGATCATTGAGGTTTACAGAGAAGTTGCGGTGAAAATCCCTGAAGTTCCTGCTTAATCTTTCATGCGCACGTAAAAGATTATAGGTCCGCCGTTTTCTTGTGAGCGCATTTCAAAGCGGTCACTTAATTTGCTGATCATTTTCGAGAGTTGTTTATGACCGTATGTGCGTGGGTCAAAGCTGGGGTCAACCTGATACAACGCATTACCCATATTCGCGAGCGATGCCCAACCATCTTGTTGCACCGCCATTTCAAATGCCTGTGTTAGGATCGGCATAGGGTCGAGATCTTCAGATTCGCCCTTGGCTTTTTTAGCTTTGGAGTTGGTCGTACTCTTTTGCTGAGTGGCTTTCTTTTCCGCTGCAAGATTCTCGGTATATACAAAAACATCGCATGCGTTCACGAACGGTTTCGGCGTTTTCTTCTCACCGATGCCCATTACAAAAATCCCAGTCTCACGGATGCGGGTTGCGAGCCTTGTGTAATCGCTGTCACTGGAGACGAGACAGAATCCATCCACCACGCTGGTGTGCAAAATATCCATTGCATCGATGATCATTGCACTGTCAGTTGCGTTTTTTCCAATGGTGTAACGAAACTGTTGAATGGGTTGGAAGGCGTGAAAGTTCAAAGTATCCTTCCACGAATTCATATTGTTCGTCGTCCAATCGCCATAAATACGGCGGACCGTCACCTGTCCATAGCGCCCCGCCTCAACAAGCATCTGCGAAAGCAGGCCTGCCTGAGCGTTGTCACCATCGATCAACATGGCGATCTTATTTCGTGCAAGGGATTTGATTTGTTCATCTGTCATAACTTCATTATACCCTCGCGCGCCTCATTCTTAACATTTGAGTGATTCTGTTTTCTGATTTATTTCTCCTGCTTTATCAGTCTGTAAGACAAAGCCGTATAATATCCTCATGACTACAACAAAATCAGCAGGTGATTCACCTGCAAACATTTTATGCAAATCCTGTGGACTTTGCTGCACGGGGCATCTATTCGCCTGGGCGCATCTCAACGCCGCCGAGCTTTTCTACGCTCAATCTCTCGGTTTGAATGTCATTCAAGATAACCCACACCAGCGTGGATTTACCCAACCCTGCTCAATGTGGAACGGAGTTTGTGCCTTGTACAATTCTCCGAGTTATCCGCGTAGCTGTAAAAGATATAACTGCGATGTGCTGCGCCGACTCATGGACGACGACATTTCGCTGCCCGATGCATTATCCATCATTCAAGAGACTCTGACCCTTATTCGCGAGATCGAACCGCTTATACCTGCTTCTTCTGCGCTTAGTTTTCGCGAGCGGTTGATCACCTATAAAGAGGGTTTGGAATCAACTGAGAAGGAATATACGGAGACTGAGAGAGAGTTTTTGCACAAGGCCGAAGTATTGTTGACCTATTATGAAGAAGGCTTTGGCATGGATGATTTTATTGATTACGAAAAATAACTTGCTACTTATTCCACCACTCTAATACCCGCAGCGCCCTAAGTGTGTTCCACCTGCTGGGTTGACCTGCTTTCTCCAGATCAAAAAACTTCCTACCAGACATGCCTGTATTCATTACCCAGCGCCCATCTGGTTTTTGTTTGCTTTGCAATAACTCAATCGCATCAGACATGCGCTCGTCGCGTGGCGCATCACAGGCTTGGAAGTAGTCCAGCCCACGGATGAAGTCGTATTTCCAGCGGGGTGGGAAGGGCATGGTTGTCATCTTGGCGTCGAAGATTTTCCCTGTTCTGTGGGATTTATATAGGTGATGTGCGAGCAGGAATTCATGTCCACGGGCGCGAATTTGACTGATCTTCTTTTTCTTATCAGGGAAGAGACATTCATATTCATACAATCCTTCCAATACTGAGATGGTTGTATGAAATGATGAGTGAGTTGCACCTTTTGGCGACTCACAGTTCCAGCCATCATCGGACATTTGCTGACTCACGACATATCTCGCAATATCGTGAATGCGTTCGTCGGGGTAACGGAAATAAGCCAGCAGAGCAAGGATCATGCTTGTGACACAAGTTTCGCTGTATTTCCAGGCTCGTGAAAAAAAGTTTATGCCACCATCTGTAAAAAAGCCTTCATCAAGAAATAGTTTGCACGCCTGTTTCGCCTGTGAATTATTTGGCGGTAGACCCAACAGCCTCAAGGTTAGCATGGTGTAAGTTGTGGAAATAAATTTGGGGCCGTACATCCCGCCGCCCCAGCGTCCGTCTGAATCTTGCAGGGCAAGCAGTCTTGCGCCCCAGCCTTCCTTCGTGACTTTCTTGCGTTCCACTTCATACTTGGATGGGGACAATTTCAATAAATCACGCTGTACCTGCCAGCGGATGGACGGGTCGCCTTCCAATAGCCAGGAGATAATGTTAGGGTTCATATTTAGAATATTTTATTCAAGTCAGCGGTGGCAAAATATTTTCGATATGCAGAGGTCTCATTGAGTATGCCTTTCAGGGCGATAAATAACTCGGCTTGCAAATAAGGTTTCTTTTCTTGAATCTCTTTGGAAAGAGTGACAGTATCATCTTCTATCATCACCGTTAATTGCCCACTTGCCGCTAGCCATTCCAGTCCGACTTGAATGGCGCTCTCTCGAGCCGTCATTGCTGCTGCCAGTTCAAGGACTGAGGTTTTTCCTTTGCGCTGATTGAGCACGAATTTACACAGGCCTGCCAAATGCGCCAAAAACTCATCAGGTTTTTCTTCCGCAGGTTGGATGGCGAAAACATACACGGTTTTCGGTTTGACGACCTTCAGCGCTTTTCTCAACTCTACAAGAGATGGGGGAGTTGTGTAAATGGAAAGCTCATCTGCCTGACGTAGTTCGAGACGAGAGACTCCTGCAGCCTTGTCTGCGCCTTCTGCCCAAACCAGTGTGGACGGTTGCAGGTTTAGCATGGAATTTTGCAATCGCATATCCCGTATCACCACTTTGGATTCTTGAATTTCAACAGCCTGCTCTTCTGTGATACGGAATTCCTCAAATTGCAAAGTGACTTGTTTTTGTCCGCGGTAGGTGGAGGCACGCAGGGAGTAGGCAATGTCAAATGTGCTGCCCTCTTCGGGAAGTTCCTCTCCCGCGCCGCCCCACCACAAAAGGGATTGAAGTGTCCCATTCTGATCTTCAATATTCAAACGCAAATGTTCTTTGGTCTTGCCGATGGTTGAAACGGATTTCAACTTCACATTACGTGACGCTAATGTGAGCAAGGGATTGCCAGCGCCGAACGGAGCCATGCTTTCTAATGCAGCAGCAAGGTCAAGATTGATCTCATCCAAGCTCAACCATGCATCGATTTGTACGGTGGGTTCTTCAAAGACAATATTCCCCAATTGTTTTTCTATAGCTTTCCCGAGGCCGCGGCGAAAATCAGTTAATTTATCTGCATTGAATGCCATGCCCGCCGCCATGGGGTGTCCGCCGAACCCGTGCAGAATTTCTTTTTGGGTGGCGATGGCTTCCGTAATGTGCAATCCTTCGACCGAGCGGGCCGAGCCGCGCATAATTCCATCTTCGGCTTCGTTCAGCAAAATGGCGGGTTTGTGATATCGCTCCACGAGTTTGTTGGCAACGATGCCCACCACACCACCAGGCCAACCAGGGTGTGCTAGGACAATAGCAGGTTCTTCAAGTAATGATGGATTTGCCTTCAATTGCGCTTCCGCTGCTTGAAAGACTTGCGAAGTCAACATGCGTCGTTGCATGTTGAGACCTTCAATTTGCGCGGCCAACACTCTAGCGCGTGCAGAGTCTTGAGTCAACAACAATTCCACTGCGGGGTTGGCATCGCCCAAGCGGCCAAGTGCATTCAAACGCGGCGCAAAGGTGAAGCCGATAGTTTCTTCCGTTAATGTGTCGAGTGCAGCGCCTGCGAGATCTGCAATTACTTTTAGCCCAAGTCGGTTTGTGTTTCGCAGAGCTTGAATGCCTTTTTGCGCAAGCGAACGAGTTTCTCCTTTGAGCAAAGCCACGTCTGCGATGAGACCGAGGGCAACAAGGTCAAGCAAATCATCAGGCCGAAGATTGTGGACAATGGATGGTGCTGCTTCATGGCCTACAGTCCGCGGCGCATCGTCAAGTAACGCTTCTGATAATTTATATGCCACGCCTACACCCGCCAAATATTTCAACGGATGATCTTCTGGTAACAGTTTTGGGTTGACGATGGCTTTTGCGTTTGGGAGCGTTTCGCCGAGGTCATGATGATCGGTGACCACTACATCCACGCCGCGTGAGTTGGCATAGTCGATTGCTTCGTATGCGGTAATGCCTGTATCACAAGTGACGAGCAGTTTCACGCCGCTGTCTAAAATCGGCTTGAGTGATTCAATGTGAACGCCGTGACTTTCCTTCCCACGGATCGGTATGTAATAAGTAACGTTTGCGCCTAAGGCTTGTAGCGTTTGCACCAGCAGAGTAGTGGAAGTTTGCCCGTCTACATCAAAGTCACCCCATACACATATTTTCTGTTGCTTGCGTATAGCCAAAAAGATGCTGTCCACTGCTATTTCGATATCTGTAAACGGTGTGGAGGGATTCGCATCTGGATGTAAGAACGCCTCTACTTCTTCGGGACGGCTGATTCCGCGTCGGAGTAGAGTCTGCTCGACGAGGGGATGCAGCTTCAGGTCCGCGAAAGAGGCGGGGATTTGTATTGGGCGAGGATCGATCCAGCGAGTCATAAAAATAAAGCCATCCTAAGATGGCTCTATTTTAGCAGTTACTTCTTATTATCTGGAATGAATATCTCCTCGATCGTTTTCCCAAATAGTTTGGCAATGTTGAATGCAAGCGGCAGGCTTGGGTCATATTTTTCTGTTTCGATTGCATTAATGGTTTGACGTGAGACATTCAGCTTCTCCGCCAGATCTGCTTGCGACCAGTTCTTTTCGGCGCGTAATACCTTTAGGCGATTTTTCATTAGTATTTTTTCCAAAAGAAGCCGAGGCTGAAACCCCAAAATACGAACATCATTGGCAATACCCAGATGGTAGGGAAGGGCGGGAAACCGACGCCTTCAAGTAAACCATAGCTAAATGTGATTAGCCCTGTTGCAATCGCTGAAAACATAATGGCGTTTAGCTGAACTTTTTGTTGAAGTTCGTCACTATCTTTTATTCCGCGCATGATCGCGATGATAATAAAGATTATTGGGATTACTGGCGTCAGTGCGATAATGCCTTGCATGACCGCTGAAAATTCAAACTTCTTAAGGATGCTGATGCTCCCAAATAAGATGATTACATAGGCGGCTATTGAAAGATATAACTCTCTGAAATACCTTTTTTGAACTTTATCTTGATTCATGGTTTATCTTTTCCGAAGCATCTGTTTTATTTTCTTTTCTGCATTCTGTCGCAGCAAACGCGACACCTAGTGTCGCACCGATCCCTGCACCGATTGCTACGTTGTCTAATGCAGCGCCAATGGCGATTCCGATGGCTATTCCTATGATAAAACCAGTATTACTTTTTTTCATTTTTTCTCCTGTAAAGGTTACTTGTCTTTTTGTTATTGTAAAGCAAGCTTTACAATAAGTCAAGTATGATTTACTCTGTAATTTAACAAAAAACGGCTTCCAAATTACTGGAAACCGTTTTTTGTTGTTTATGAACTATCCCTTACTGAGGCCAGTTCCAAGTTTTCTAAAAGTGAATATCAAAGGAATTCCAACTGCAAGATAAGCGATGAAGTAAAGCGAACCACCAGGATGAGCAGCAAAGTCAAAGAGGCGGATGTAGATAAATGCGGCGATGGTAATAAAAATGACAAGCGCATACGATGCAATGGAGTGATGCAAAATGGCATTGAGGTTTTTATCCCATAAATAGGGGATGACTGCCAAAGCAAGTGAAAAGTAGAAAACGCCAAAAGCTCGCAAAGTAAAAAGTGTCATGATCTCTGGAAAGATACCTCCATTCGTGCCAATGTCACCTATCTTTGCAGTGATTCCGTAAAAGCCAAGAAAGCCGACGAATAGCACAAATGCTATTGCTAAAATATGTTGTGCCTTTGTAATGGTTGGTCCGCTTAATGCATTGGATGGACGCAGGCGTAAGTAATCAAAGATGCCAAAGATGGACGTGATTGCATTAACAATGAGAGCAACCAGATAAAGCAGCGCAATGGGATGAGCTAATGCCAGTTTGCTGCGAAAGGAAAATAGTACAGTTATTTCACCGAGGCCGAATAGCCATAAATAGATCAATGACGTGTACACCAATTTCCATTCCCATCTTCTGGCGGTGATGTATGCCAGCCATGCGTTGCCAATGCACCAGCCGCCAATGGTCATGGTCATAAAGCCAGTGACTTTCCAAGCAAAGATGGGAGCGATTTGTTCAGGCATTGTGTACATCAATACCCCTGCAACTCCATAAAGAACAGCGCAAGCATAAGTCAGTAAACGAGATGTGTTCGATAACATAGTTCCTCCAGGTAACAATAAAATAGAAACGCTATTTTTATTAACACCTAATTTATTAAAAGTTGTCATGTATAATTTTGACATGGCAACTACTGGTTATTCTGGAACTCCGCTTGCAAAGAAGCTTGGTCTCAAACCGTCTTTGGTTTTATTGACGGTCAACGCCCCAAAGGAATACCGTTCGTGGTTGGGTGAATTATCTGGAGATATAGCTCTTGTAGAAAAGGCAAAGCAGCCATACGAGGCTGCGCATGTCTTTGCGGTGGAAGGCGAATTTCTACATATGACACTTTCCAAACTACGGAATGAATTAAAGCAGGAAGGTTTTATATGGGTCTCTTGGCCAAAGAAATCTTCTAAAGTGCCCACGGATATTACCGAAGATACCATCCGTGAGATCGCACTGCCGCTTGGTTTTGTGGATATTAAAGTCTGTGCGGTGAGCGAAATATGGTCAGGGTTGAAGTTGGTGATACGAAAATCGAAGAGAAAATGAAACAGGTCACGCGAGAGCGTGACCTGTTTCATTTATGCATTGAAACTCATTTTTTCTTTAACGGCAGTTGGCAGGTTGGGTAATTTGCTGCGCTCTACTAAAAATGTTGAGATCTCGGTCAACTCTTTGAAGATATGGTGCTGACGCAATGCGCCTTCAAGGTAGCCAGCTCCGCTGGTGCCGCCTGTTCCAACACGCATACCGATCATGCGGCGTGCCATGAGCATGTGTTTGTAGCGCCATTGCGAAAGTAGTTCATCCACATCGATCAAAGTGGAGAGCAGATCAAATGGGAGTTGGAAGATAGGCAGGTTGCGATAGAGCATGATGAATAGCACTGCACGCATGGCGTCCACTGAAAACTCGCCGAGGCCTTCCTTGTAAAAGACACGTTCCAGCTCTTCCGCTTGTCTCTGTTCAACTCCTGAAAGGCTATTATGGTAGATATGTTTGTAATCGTTCCAGAATTTTTGCGTGCCGTTCTCTGCAGGATAAATGCTTTGATATTCCTTCCAAAGCGACTCATCGAAGAAGGGAGTTCGTTCTGCCCACTTGATGATCAACCCTTTGAGCGTCGTCTCAGACTCAATCTGGTTAATGGTCTCGTAATCCTGTTGGTTAAACCCACCAGGACGAGTGTTCTTGTAGTAATTGGCTTTGTAGCGCTGGTCCATTTTCAAGCCCAACTTCGCTTCGATGATGCGGAATTGCAGGCTTTGGAATCCTGAGGATGGCAGCAACAAATTGCGGAATTCCAAAAAATCCATTGGCGTCATTGTGTCAAGAATACCCACTTGACTGTTAAGCACTTCTAAAATTTTGACCACTCGCTTCAACTTGTAGACGGCGATACTCATCTCACCTGCATTGTCCTGAACGTGGTCTGTATCGAAAATTTCTCGGATCGAGTCTAACTCGTGGATGATCTGTTTGAACCATAACTCAAAAGCCTGATGGATGACAATGAACAATAATTCATCTGTTTTGTTGTCGCTTTTGGGATGCTGACTGTTGAGAATTTTGTCCAGCTCAAGGTAATCTGTGTAATAGAGATTTGGTTTGTCTGTCATGATTTCCTCACTTTGGCAAATGGAATAGAGATAAAAAATGGCGATGGACGGTAAACCGTAGACTGTGGTTTTACCGTCCATCGCCATTGTCAACGGTTTATTACAGCGGTTCAAACCTTGCGGTGAAGTGACGCAGTAATTCAGGGGCGTATGTATATTTATAGCCGCGGATCGTGTTTGCGCGTGATTTAATCTTCGCAAGGGACTCAGCTACATAATCCAAATGGCTTTGGGTATAGGTGCGCCGTGGGATGGCGAGGCGCAGCAATTCGAGCGCGGGATAATGCCAGGTATTGTCTTCGGGGTCGAGGCAACCGAACATGACCGAGCCAATTTCCACGCCGCGGATGCCGCCTTCGCGGTATAGCTCAATGGCAAGTGCCTGTGCAGGGAATTCATAATTTGGAATGTGCGGGAAGATCGCACCCGCGTTGACATACACGCCATGTCCGCCAGTGGGTTGGAGGGTGGGAATACCTGCGTCGTTGAGTTGTTTGGCGAGGTATGCAGTTTGCCCGATGCGATATGAGAGATATTCTTCATCCAAACCTTCGTACAAGCCAACGGCCATCGCATCGAGGTCGCGGCCAGCGAGTCCGCCGTAAGTGGGAAAGCCTTCACGCAAGATCAACTCGTTTTGTACATTTTGAAATAGTGTGTCATCATTCATGCAGATCAAACCGCCGATGTTGACGATGGCGTCCTTCTTCGCGGACATGGTCATACCGTCTGCGAGGGCGAACATTTCATGCGCGATCTCTTTGACGCACTTCTGCCCATAGCCAGGTTCCCGCTGTTTGATGAAGTAGCAGTTTTCAGCGTAGCGTGCGGCGTCGATAAAAAAGGGGATTCCGTTCTGGTGGTAGACATCTGCCACAGCTTTGAGATTCTCCATTGAGACGGGTTGTCCACCTCCTGCATTGTTCGTGACGGTGATCATCCCCAGTGGAATTTGCTCTCGCCCATATTTTGCGATGAATGCTTTGAGCTTGGCGATATCCATGTTGCCTTTGAAGGGATGACGATTTTCAGGATCGTGCGCTTCATCAATGACGAGGTTGGCGGGATGCCCGCCGCGCGCGCGGATGTTGGCATCGGTGGTGTCGAAGTGCATGTTGCTAGGAACCCATTGACCGGGCTTGACCAAACATGCGGCTAGAATATTTTCGGCGGCGCGTCCTTGATGGGTGGGGGCAAAATGTTTGAAACCGAACACATCCTCCACCGCGGCTTTGAGACGGTGGAATGAGCGCGCGCCTGCATAGGACTCATCGCCGCGCATAATGGCTGCCCATTGCTCGGAGCTCATTGCGCCTGTGCCTGAGTCAGTCAACAGGTCAATGAACATGTCCTCCGCTTTCATCAGGAAGAGGTTGTAGCCTGCTTCCTTCAACGCGGCCTCGCGCGCCTCACGTGGAATGAGGTGAATGGCTTCTGTTACTTTAATACGAAACGGTTCTGGGGGGTACGTGCTAGTCATTTGGTCTCCTTGAAATTTGAGTATGCGTCAAATTTTGGGTAGCGAGCCTGGCATGTGTTCCCCTGGTAGCCATTCGGTCTCCAATGACTTGGTAATTTTACAACTAAATTACTTTATGCGGAATGAATGTCATCGCTTATCGCATAAAAACAACTTTCATTTTTGTGCTTTGATACAAAACGGTTCTGTGTATTTTTTATGTGCTCTGTTTTTTCTTTGCTTTGATGTCATACAATGCTTTATCTGCTGCGCGAATCAGTTCTTCAATGCTATTATAGGTTGGGTACGTGGCGATGCCTGCAGAAAAACTTACTGGTATGTGAATCTCTTCGTGGACGATATCAATATTTTTTGCCTTATCATTCCACTGCTGTAAGCGGACCATGGCCATTTGTTTGGTTGCGTTGTGCAAAATGAGCAGGAATTCATCTCCACCGTAGCGGCACACAATATCTTCTGTGCGGGTCTGGTCTTTCAGTAACTTGGACAAAGACTTCAGTGCCGCATCGCCAACGACGTGACCGTATTTGTCGTTCAAATGTTTTAGATTGTCCATATCCAACATTACCACGCTGAACGGTTGTTGTTCCCGACTTGCGCGTGCAAATTCCTGTTTGAGCGATTCTTCCATAAAGCGACGATTGTACAACCCAGTAAGCGGATCTTGGATGGCTTGCTCGTGCAAAATGGCTTGCAATTTTTCGATCTCTACCAGTTGCAAACGCAGTTGCTCATTCACATCGTTGAGTTGATCTGCGACGCGTTTGCGCTCGGTAATATCACGTGTGACTGCGATGAATGCGACAGGGATGCCAAATTCATTCTTGATCAGCGCCGCGCTCAATTCGGCGGGAAAGATGGAACCGTCTTTGCGCTGGAGGTCGAACTCAACATTTTTAATGACCCCATCTTCGCGGGTCAGCCCCATATATTTTGTCGCTTTAGGGACTTCGCTCAATGGGAAAAAGCTAAAGGCACTTTTCCCGATAAATTCTTCCGTGTTGTCGTAGCCATGCAATACAGCGGTCTGTTTGTTTGCGAAAATATAATTGCCAAGCAGGTCTGTCACAGCGACAGAATCAGGAGATGTATCCAACACGGCGTGATAGATCAAGTTGCCGATCTGTCCGCTTTTCCCATCTTCCCCTTTGTCAGTTGCTGCGTAGCCGCGTGCAAAGATATACCCAAGTGTTATTACTCCCACGCACCAAAGGAGCACATGGGTGAGAATTTCATTTTTTAGCCATATATTCCCGATGAAATAACTGGCAAGGATCAGAACCGTCCAGCCGATGACGAGTTGAATGAATACTGTCCGCCCAAAGATTTTGTTGAGATTTGGTGTCTTCATATTTATTCCTTACATCTTGGCGGAAGATTCATCCTGAATACAGTTTCTCCCAGACACTCAGGTAATTATTCAAGAGACTAAATATCTAATATCTAGGTAAGTCATTAAGTTCTTTTAGGTGGAACTGATGAAAACCTTCATGGTTGCCTCACTAAATTTTCCCGAATGACATTTTTTCAATTCTACAACCAAACCGCTTGATATGGAACGAAAAAGCGGCGCATCCATTGGATGCACCGCTTAGTTTTGTCATCTAAAAAGAAGCAAGAGCTGTTTTCAGATCATCGTGACATTCGAGGTACATGTCAAAGCCTGTGGTTTTGAACACAGCCTTCGTATCAGCAGAAAGATTAACCAGTTTCAGATAAGGGGATTTGTACGACCCCGCGCTGATGCCTTGCTTCATATCTTCTTCGCTTATATTGGATTCGTCGTGAACAGCATTTAAGTCCTTGAAGAGTTGGTGAATGGCACGGAAGCCTGCGCTGCTGACAAAAGGCGAATGCTCCAGGTCAATGAGGATGTAGCGTGCGCCATCTTTTATCAGGTATTGAGTCTTTTCCTGAAACTCCCTATAAGACCCCGCATCCAGGTTGCCGTCAATGTGGATGAGCGTAACTTGAACGCGCTCATTTTCGGATGATATTTTCATGTCCATGGTTTTCTCCTTTTTAATAACCACTAAAGTGAAAGCTTGCTAGCATTATACAATGCAGAGGATGAGAATCAAAGAATGCGCGGAAAGTGGTTGTTGAGGCTCCTGCGTTTTTACACTGAAAAATAAGGACGGTTGACACACCATCATTATGTAGGCGAAATGATAGTATTTATGCAGGGGAACGGCTTTTCAAACTCTACGTCAAATGCGAGGTCATATGTTACGAATTTTCAAACGCCGTGAAGAAGTTTTTAGCAACCTCATCGTGGATCAGGCATCCATCACTTATGATGGGCTCAAACTGTTGGCAAAATATCTCGAAGCTCCCAATCCTGATATCGCCGAGGAACTGTCCCTGAAAGAGAAAGAGGCGGATGAAGTACGCCGCATCCTTATTGATGAACTGAATCGCGCTTTTGTTACGCCGTTTGACAGGGAAGACATCTTCTCCCTTTCCCGCTCAATTGACGATATGGTAGATTATGCCGACACTACCGCTGTGGAAATGAACATCCTGAAGGTTCAGCCAACGGTGTATATGGTGCGTATCGCGTCATTACTAAAGGATGCAGGTTGGGAGATCCATCAGGCAGTTATGCGGCTGCAGAAGAATCCTGGCGTGGCTATTGGGCATGCCCAACGCGCCAAAGCGCTTGAGAATCGCGTTGAGGCAGTTTATCGTGAAGCTGTGGCAGATTTGTTCAGTGGTCCTGAAGATATTCATCACGTTGTGGAAATGTTGAAACTTCGTGAAGTCTATCGTCACCTTTCAAATGCAGCGGATCGTGGGGATGAAGCCGCGAATATCATTGCTGATATCGTCGTTAAAAAAACATAGCGAGGCTATATGTCCCTGCAACTGTATATTGTCATTGGGCTGGCGTTAGTCTTTGACTTTCTAAATGGCATTCATGATTCGAGCAACATCGTAGCCACGATGATCGCATCGCGCGCTTTTCGTCCGCACACTGCGTTAAGTCTCACGGCTGTTGCGGAATTTCTTGGCCCGTTTTTATTTGGCGTCACCGTAGCTACAACCATCGGTGAAGAAGTGGCACAATCTACTGCACTGAATTTGGAAGTGATCATTGCCTGCCTCTTTGGTGCGATCGCATGGAACATCCTCACCTGGATTTTGGGGATTCCAAGCAGTTCATCCCATGCTCTTATCGGCGGCATGGTGGGGGCGGTGTTGGCTGGCGCAGGTTTTGGCGCCATCAAAATACAAGGGCTTGAGAAGGTTATTATTGCTCTCGTCACTTCTCCATTGCTTGGTTTCATTTTTGGATTTTTGATCACCCGCATTATCTACTTCCTAGCCCGCAATGCTTCCACGAGTATTAATGAATTCTTCAAACGCGGACAACTCGTCACTGCGTTGGGCATGGCATTCAGCCACGGCACGAATGACGCGCAAAAGACAATGGGTATCATTACACTAAGTTTGTTGATAGGTGGCTATATCGATAAGTTTGCAGTCCCTATTTGGGTGGTGGCATTAAGTGCGGGAGCGATTGCTTTAGGCACTGCTCTTGGTGGATGGAAATTGATCCGCACTCTTGGCGGCAGGTTTTACAAGATACGTCCCATTCATAGTTTTTCCACCCAATTAACATCCAGCTTTGTAATTCTAAGTGCATCCATTCTCGGCTTGCCCGTCAGCACGTCACAAGTGGTGAGCTCGGCTATCATCGGCGTAGGTTCTTCAGAACGCTTGGGGAAAGTCCGCTGGAGTGTGGCAGAGGAAATCGTCATGGCGTGGATCATTACCATCCCTGCCAGCGCGCTGATATCCGCCTGTGTCTATTGGCTGATCACGCGAATTTTCTAAACCATAGATGAATAAAAAGTGCCGCGCCTCAAACCCAACCATTGGGCTGAGTGCGGCACTTTGACATTTCACTACTCTGTAAAAGGCTATGCTTTTCTTTGTAGCGCCATCAAAGTAATGTCATCAAATTGATTGGCTTCACCAATGAACTGATGCAGATCAGTTTCGATTTTGTTCAGTAATTCAATGGGGGCTGAATTAGCTACCAATAATTTTCGAAGGCGTTCATTTCCATAAAACTCCCCATTAATACTTTGTGCATCAGGAATACCGTCTGTGAAGGCGAGCAACAGCTCGTCACTAGCGAGGGTGATTTCCTTGACTGTGTATTTAGGTGGTGCTTTGACGCCAACGGCTGCGCCAGTGGGATGTAGCTCTGCGTGAATAGTTCCATCTTTGCCGATAATGAGCGCAGGGTCATTGCCGCAGTTGATGTAGTTCAGCTTTCCATCTATTGGGTTTAGAATGCCGATGAACACCGTCGCAAACATGCAGGCAGCTTCGTGAGTCTCAATGACGTAGTTATTGGTAAGCGAAACTGCATGTAACAGCCGTTCCGCTGGGGTGAAGTTTTTTTGATCCTGCCCGGGCGAGAATTGATCGAATGTGGATGCGGCGTGAATCAGGCTGCGGAAGAGAGTCATGTATAAAGCCGCGCCGATTCCTTTTCCACAAACATCCGCAACGAGGAAGGTGAGGCTGCCATCGGGTAGAAGGAATGCATCGTAAAAATCGCCAGCTACTTCTTTTGCCGCTTTGAAATACGAGGCGATCTCCCAGCCAGCTATTACGGGTAATTTTTCAGGCAGGAATTCCTTTTGAATGTTCCTCGCGATATTCATTTCGCGTTCGAGGCTTTTTAGATATTTTTCCTGTATATCGTGCAGTTGCTTCTTCTCAAGGCTGCTTTGAATGCGTGCCTTCAACAAAATGGGTTCGAATGGTTTGGGAAGATAATCTTCCGCGCCGAGTTTGATTCCATTGACCACACTTTTCAGGTCATTGTTAGCAGAGATGACGATGATAGGCACATTGCGAATATCTGCATTGGCTTTTACTTTTTCCAACACACTGAAGCCGTCCATGATGGGCATCATGATATCCAGTAGGACAAGGTCAGGAGATTCGCTTATGATCTTTTCCAGCGCCTCTTCACCGTTAGTAGCTGAAATGGTTTCATAATTCAGGTCTTCAAGTTCCTGTTCGAGATAGTCTACGTTGAAGGGTTCGTCGTCCACGATCAGGATTTTTGGTTTTGTATTCATCTGGCTCCAAGTGTGGCAGATTACAAAAAGTCCTTTGATAAACGAAAGCTAGCCTTGCTATAGCAGGCTGCTATTCCAAAGAAATATTGCTTACTGGTGTAGGTATTGCTTTAGTTTTTTCAGCAGTAATTCATCGTCAAGTGGTTTTGTGAGGTAGTCTGTGCACCCAGCTTCAATTGCGCTTTGTTCGTGGCCGCTCATGGCATGAGCAGAAAGCCCAATGATTGGAACAGTTTTTTGAACTTCGCGGATCTTGCGGGTGGCGATATAACCGTCCATGATAGGCAGAGAAATATCCATAAGGATCAGATCAGGATTTTTTTGCAAGGCCATGTCCACGCCCTGGCTGCCATCCCTCGCAAAGAGCAGGTTGTAATCATCTTCCAGCAACTGCGTGATCAGGTCAATGTTTAATTCAGTATCTTCCACAACTAAGATAGTTTTCATAATTCTCTCCAGGTTGAATTGTTTGTCGTCTAATGTTTTGCGAAACGATCCAACCCTTGTGGAGTGGATGGTTCCGTTTGTGTACTTTTATATAATCAAAGTTTATTTTTTCAACACACCTTTGATCTCCTGCACGAGCATATCGCCATTAAAACCTTGTTTCCGCATAACGAAGGCAACACCTTCTTTTAGCCGAGCAGATTCCTCATCCGTTAATTCCTTGGCGCTGATGACAATGATGGGCAGGTCTTGCGTCACTGGGTTCTGACGTAACTGCTCTATCACACCAAATCCATCCAAACGAGGCATCATGATGTCGAGCAGGAGCACATCTGGGCGCTGTAATGCAATTGCCTTGAGGCCTGCAATTCCATCTTCTGCAGCAAGCAGATCGAATTCAGAGGATGGAAGAATCTGACCAAGCATTTCTGCAATGTGTGGGTCATCATCCACGACAAGGACATGAATATGTGAACGGCCTGCCTGTTTTGTGACACGGTTGAGAGTTTCAACAACCTCTTTCGGGTCGAGTGGTTTGAGCAGATAAGCCGAAGCGCCCAAACGAAATCCGAGGGCTTTTTTATCCACAATCGTGAGGAGGATTATTGGAATATTAGTCGTCAATTCATCCGTTTTTAGGTCGTGCAACACCTGCCAACCATCTTTATCTGGCATGAGGATGTCGAGCAGGATGGCATCGGGATGAAATTCACGAGCCATTTGATGTCCAGAAATACCGTTACGGGCGCCGATCACTTCAAACTCGGCAGGGTTGAGCGTTTCTTGAAGCAGATAGACTGCATCGGGGTCGTCATCAATGGCAAGAATTCGTTTTTTGATGATGGGCGTTGTCAGCGTGGTATGGGCTTCTTGAGCAGAATCAGGCTGACGGTTAGAAGGAGAGGCGTTTTTGGACGAGGTTGCTTTTTCATCCATGTAATGAACGGGCAGGCTGAGAGTAAAGGTGGAGCCTTCACCAAGTTTGCTCGTCACAGTGATGTCGCCGCCAAGCAGTCGCGCAAGGTTTCTACTGATGGCGAGTCCAAGACCTGTACCGCCATATTGACGGGTGGTGCTTGAATCAGCCTGTTGGAATTCATCAAAGACACGACTAAGCGCTTCTTCATTCATGCCAATGCCGGTATCTTCCACATCTACCATGAACAACCCGCTTGCATGTCGCACACTGATGTTGATTCTGCCTTCATGCGTGAACTTGGCAGCATTGCTCAGTAAATTGAGGATAATCTGTTTGATCTTGTCTTGATCGGAGAACACCAACGCTAATTCAGAGTCGTTGTTTTTGTTGAACTTTATATTTGGCTTGATGAGCGGCTGCGCGGTGTTGTAACATTGATCCACAAGTGCATTGATGCTGAAGCTGGAAGCTTGCACATCCATGCGGCCTGCTTCGATCTTGGCAATATCAAGCACGGTATTGATGAGGCCAAGCAGGTGTTCTGCGCTGGAAAGAACCTTATCAAGATTCTCGGTTTGCTTTTCAGGCAGCGCCCCTTCGGCTTTTCTGCGGACGATGCGAGTGAAGCCGATGATGGCATTGAGTGGCGTGCGTAGTTCATGGCTCATGGTAGCGAGGAATGCGCTCTTGGCTTGGTTGGCATGTTCAGCAGAGGCGCGTGCATCTTGTGCTTCATTGAAGAGGCGTACGTTTTCAATAGCGATGGCAGCTTGATCGGCAAAACTCCCGAGCAACGAGATTTGTTTTTGTGTAAAAGGACGTACTTCATTACGTCGAACCACGATCGCGCCGATCGCATTTCCTTCGCGCAATAATGGCGTGGCAACAGTTGTTCGGTGTCCCAGACGTTTTCGTAGCGCGACACTGTCTGGGTACTCTGATTTATCAAGCAGATCCATATCTTCGATGTGAATGGTTCTACGTTCCAGCACTGCGCGGCCAGTCACCAGACCTCGCACCAAAGGCAATGCCTCACCATCTTTCAAAGCTGGAATCGGCCCAAAGTGTGTTACTTGAATCAGCTGATTGCCATCTACTTTGTAGATCTGCACATCATTTGCTTCGCACAGGCGTGCTGCAAATTGCGATACGATCTCTAATACAGGTTGAACATCTGTTGGAGAACCAGCAATAACGCGCAAGATTTCGCTGGTGGCTGTTTGCTGTTCAAGAGATTCGGTGATCTCGTGATTGCGCGTTTGAGTTTCATCAAACAGACGTGAATTTTCAATGGCAATGGCGGCCTGACGGCCAAGGCCAACTAGAAAATCCAAGTCCACTTGTGAGAACGTGCCCGAAGTGAGATCCTTGTAAACAGCTAATGTGCCAATGATGCGGTTGCTGGCGATCAGCGGAGCCACCATCATGGTTTCGGAATTTTCTTCTTTATCAGGCGTACCGTTGACATGTACGCCGCGAGGATCGAGTTCAACATTCTCGACTACTTCAGCAACTCCTGATTGGGCAATACTGCCTGTAATGCCTTTGCCGAGAGTCAACAGATCGGTTGAATTTTCTTCAGCGTATCTTCCCAATGCAAGAGCAGTACGCAGAGTGACGCCATCCGAATCAACAAGACGCAAAATCGTGTCGCGCGCTTCAAATAGTCCATGCACGTTCTCAACCACACTATGTACTACGGTTTGCAAATCAAGTGTGGCAGAGAGTTCGCGACCCACGTTGGCAATAGTCGCCATTTGGCTTGCGTTTCTTTGCGTCTCTGCATGCAATTGTCCTGTGCGTATGGCTGCACCTGCGTTTGCAGCAATGGTAGCCAACAAGCGCATTGAGTCTTCATTGAACATGCCCTCGTGTTGGGTGCTTTGTACGCTGATCACGCCAATGGTTTCTTTGCCCGCTTTGATCGGTACTCCCAGATAGGATTTTGCCTTTCGTCCAATACGGTTGATGCCTAACGCAGAACTTTCTTGGTCCAAATTCCTATTGAAGATGAGAGGCTGTCCGTTCTGAAGGATTCGGCTTGTAAGCCCTTCTCCATACTGTAACACCTTGAACACATCACCATATTGAAATGGAAATTCGATTACCTTCCTTTGCGGATTTAATAAAGCTAGATAAGCGATATCTGCATTAAAGATGTCCCGCGTCTGACTCCCGATGAGCTGGATCATGTTATCCAATTCGGTTTCTGCCACGAGAGCCTGAGTGACCGTACTGATTGCGGAGAGCTCGGTGGCGCGCTGTTCGGTTTCTTTGAGCAAGCGCTGGGTTTCGTCAAAGAGACGCGCGTTCTGGATGGCTGTTCCCATATTCGATGAGATCGTATCCAACAAGCGAGTGATCGATTCAGAGAAAGCATTCGGTTGAATGAAGTTTTGCATGGTGATTCCGCCGATCAATTCACCGCCCGCAAGAATAGGAACCATGATCACAGACTTGGGAATGTCGTTACCAAAAGTGAGGTTGGATCCGAACTTCTCCCACAGTTCGTCTGTAACATTATTTAGAACGAGGGATTTGCCTTGCTTTGCAAATCGCAGACTAAATGCAGTAAGAGGCGAAGCTTCAGGCGAAACACGTTCACCGTTCTTGTAAACATACACAGCATTGAGAAGGTTGGTCGCTTTGTCGTATAAACCGATACCGATATTCTCGGTTTGAATTGCCATACGAAGTTTGTCACCGACCAGATCCAGCAGTGAGCGCAGGTCAAGTTCCTGCGTTAATGCCTGGCTGATGCTGTTGATGATGGCAAGTTCCTCGGCGCGTTGTTCCGTTTCTTGCAGCAGACGTTGCGTCTCGTTAAAGAGGCGGGCATTTTCAATGGCAACGCCCATGTTGGCCGAAAGAGTCTGTAACAGACGCAGGTTGTTTTCGTTGAAAGCATGTGCTTTAAAGCTTTGGACATCGATCACGCCTAATACTTTTTCGCCGACCATAATAGGCACGCCGAGATACGAGCGGACATCTTCATTCTCATCAGGGGCAGTGACATAAGACTCCGCTCCAGCGTCATTGATCTCCTCTGCTGTATTTAGCAAAAGAGGTTGCTTTGAACGGATGATCTGTGATGTCAAGCCGCCTTCGCTTAATAGCCAGGGTGGTTCATTCTCGAAGTAACGCTCAAAATAGCTATAGACGAGAGTCACCATGGATGAAGCTGGGTCGTGCATCAAGATGTCAACAATTTCCACGTTAAATATGTCGCGGATCTTATCGCCAACATTGTATGTAAGCGTCTTGGTATCCAGTGTGCTGGTAAGTGTCTTTCCGATGTCATTAAGGATACCCAATTCACCAGCACGTTCTTCAGTGACCTTAAGCAGACGTTGGGTCTCATCGAAGAGGCGTGCGTTTTCGAGTGCAACCCCTGTCGCGTTTGCTATGGTTTCCAGCAGGCGCAGTGCGGCATCGTTGAAGAAATTTTCCTCTTCAAGGCTTTGCAGGGAGATGCCCGTAATCGAATTCTTGCGAATCAGGATCGGCACAGCGCACAGAGACTTTGGGGGGTGACTGCGTGCGGATTGGAAGTCTGGGAAGCGGGCAGCAAATTGCGAGAAGTTGTTAGAGACAACGAAGCTTTTCCGAGTAGTGACCACTTGCTCCATGATGTAAGCGTGCAGGCTGGTGGCGAACTTGGGTGGAATATCCCATTCACGGCCCTGTTCATAGGCGAACTCATACGTCATAAGCTGCGTATCGAAATCGATGGTGTAGATCGCTGCTGATTGGACATTGAATATTTCGGTGAGCTTTTTTCCAACTGCTTGATAAATGGATCGGATATCCAGATTGGAGACCAAGGTCTGCTGGACTATATTGATCATGCTTAGTTCGGCGTTGCGCTGTTCGGTCTCTTTCAGCAGACGTTGAGTCTCATTGAATAGACGGGCATTCTCGAGCGCGGTCCCGAGCGAGGCGGCGATTGTCGTCAGCAGCCGCAGTTCAGATCCGCCATAGGCATATTCGCGTTCGTAGTTTTCGATGGCAATATTCCCGATGATGCGGTCCCCCGCGATGATTGGAATGGAAGCACCTGAAAGACTCTCTGCTGTTCCCGGTATGCTGGCGACAATATCATTGCCTTCTTTGGATGTGTTCCAGATCAGCGGTTGATGCGTTCTGAGGTGATACGCAAAAAAGCCGCTGGGGTCGGGGGCTTCAGGCACTTCGGTGACACGTACACCGTTAGCGTACTCGTAGAGCGGGTGGATCAGGTTGGCTTTTTCGTCATACCAGCGAATACCTACATCGGGAGTAGTGAATACTTCACGCAATTTGTCGCCGACCAGATCTACAATAGCTTGGAAGTCTAATTCAGCAGCGAGCCCGCGTTGGATAGAGTTAATTATCTGTAGCTCGGCAGCGCGGTCTTCCGTGATCTTTAAGAGGCGCTGGGTCTCATCGAAGAGGCGAGCGTTTTCGAGCGCCACACTCATGCTGTTACCAAGCGTTTGGAGCAGGCGTACGTCGCTTTCGCTAAAAGCATTTTCATGCTTCATACTGGTGAGTTCGAGAATGCCGCGCACTTGATCACCCGCTATCAGCGGCACATAAATTGCGGATTTTTCCATTTGCGTGCCTGGCAGTGTAGTGCTGCCATACTCTTCCATCGCTTGCGCCATGTTTTCATTAATGGCTATCGTCTCACGGGTTCTAAAAATGTGAGCAGTCACCCCTTTTTCAGGCATGGGAATGGATCCGATTTCGCTGCGTTCTCCGTTTTCGTACGCGTATGGGAAGTGGAGCATTTTTGTTTGCGGGTCGAAGATGCGGATGCCCACATCTGCTTGATTAAAGATCTCGCGGATCTTATCTCCCACCGCGTCGTAAATGCCCTGAATGTTGAGCTCCGCTGCGAGGGCCGCTTGGACGCTGTTGATGATGGCAAGCTCGGCGGCGCGGTCTTCGGTGATCTTGAGCAGACGCTGAGTCTCATCGAAGAGACGCGCATTTTCGAGTGCTGTGCCCAGTGAGGCTGTGACAGTCGTCAACAAACGGAGTTCGGATTCACCGAAGGCGTTTTCGCGCTCGAAGTTTTCAATATCCAAAACTCCGATCACACGGTCTTTGCTGATGATAGGAACATAGACCGCAGATTTTGCCTGATCCGTTCCAGGGATTGGACTGGGCATTTCCTTCACAGTGTTTAGAATCACTGGTTTACGGGTGGTGATGATATTTACGGTCCGCCCGGTTTCAGGCAGAGTCCGTGGCGTGATGGTCAGCCGTTGATTATGTTCGTATGCATACAAGGTATGAATCATTTTTTTGGATTCTTCAATCCATGTAATGCCCAGATTGGGTGTTGCTAACACCTCCCGCAACTTATCGCCGACCAGATCCACAATGGCTTGGAAGTCCAACTCGGCGGCGAGTCCCTGCTGGATGGAGTTGATGATCTGTAACTCGGCGACGCGCTCTTGCTCGGCTTTGAAGAGGCGCTGGGTCTCATCGAAGAGACGTGCGTTCTCGAGCGCAGTCCCCAACGATGCGGCGATGGTGGTCAGCAGGCGGATTTCGGATTCGCCATAGGCATTCTCACGTTCGTAGTTTTCAATGCTTATGATGCCAAGTACACGGTCACTACTGATGATGGGCACAGATGCTGAAGATTTGCTTTCATCAGTCCCTGGAAGGATGGGGATTCCCATTATGTTGCGATCTTGAGTCGTATTTATTACAAATGGCTGCTTTGTTCTACGAATAGTTTCAAATTGCCCGCCAGCACTCGGTGGGATGGGGGAAATTTGAAGCCGTTCTCCGTGTTCATATTCATAGAGATAGTGAATGAGATTTGTTTTCTCGTCATACCAACGGATCCCGAGGTCGCCTGTGTTGAGCACCTCACTCAATTTATCGCCGACCAGATCTACAATGGCTTGGAAGTCCAACTCAGCGGCGAGTCCTTGTTGAATGGAGTTGATGATCTGTAACTCGGCGACGCGTTCCTGCTCAGCTTTGAAGAGACGCGCATTTTCGAGCGCCACACTCATTGAGTTGGCAAGGGTTTCCAGCAGGCGCACATCGGACTCGCTGAATGCATGCTCGTTCTGCATATCCTGCAGAATCAAAACACCTTGCAGCGTTTTACCCGTTACCATGGGAACATACAGCATGGATTTTGGCGAACCAGTTCCGTCAATGATTTTGCTTCCATATTGTTTGATGGCCTGCGGTACTTTCTCGCTGACCAATATGGTGCGGGGCTTGCGGACCATGGCGCCCAAAAATCCAATTCCAGCTACTTTGAAAGGTGGAACCGTCAAACGTTTGCCATGCTCCACGGCGTACACACCATGTGCCATATCGGTGTCTGCATCGTAGAGTCCGAGGGTCATATCCGAGTTATTAAAGATTTCGCGAATCTTATCTCCCACCAACTCGTAGATGGATTGCATATCCAGTTTGGAGGCCAGCCCTTCCTGCACACTGTTGATGATGGCAAGTTCGGCGTTGCGTTGTTCGAGATTGCTATTTGACGCTTGTAATTCTGCGGTTCGTTCTTCGACTTTGTGCTCCAGTCCTTCAAGTAGACCAGCATTATCCAAAGCAACAGCACCCTGATTCGCCAACATGCCGAGCATGTCGCGGTCGGTGTCGTCGAAGGAACCGTAAAGCGAGTCCATGTCCACGTAGATGTAGCCGATGACTTGATTTTGGGCGATGAGGGGAGAAATGATTCGGTTGAGACCAGATTTCTTGGGCAGAGTCAGTTGCACGGTTCGCGTCTTCTGCGCTTGATCCAAATACTTCCCGATGCGATTGAGAACATCCTTGGGGTCTTCAGCTTTTTCGTAGCCTTTGCCCGATTGATACGAAGGCAATGGCAAAATGGATTCTGCCACTTCGCGCGCGCCATCCTTTTCAAGGATCAACATCACGCGCTCGCCGCCGATCAGTTCGGTGGCTTCTTCGACGAGAAAGGCTTGGATTTCGTTGATGGTGTGCAGGGCATTCAGGCGTAGACCCGTATCCGCGAGGCGCTGGAACGGTTCGCGCAAATTAGATTCGATGGCGAGGTGCGCGAATAATCGTTCCTTCGGTAACTTGCGTTTCTCCCCATCTTTTACCCAATATTGCAATAGTTTACGATTGTCTTCAACTTTATTGAGCGCGTTGCGTCGCAAGCCTGCGTCGCGAATGCCGCCGATTTGTTCGAGCAAAAGGTCATAGGCACGGTCGATAGTTTCTTTGGCGTCTTTCGTTTTCCCGTTGGCGTTCAACGCCTGCACGTGCAGCCACCAGATCGCTTGTGAAGGTAAGCCATCAGGTTTGGCAAAATTTTGGGCGCGATGTAAAGCTGTGGCTTTTGTGGTGGCTTTGAGTGCAGCGACAGGGTCACCAGCAGCGAGGTGCATTCTTGCCAGTTCAGTCAAGGATGTATGTTCTGAGCCTGTTAGTTCTTCTTTGTCAATTTTTGCCGCAGATTTTTGTTGACGGATGGCTGTCTTCAAGTCACTTACTGCGAATGCCAAGTCTGCTTGCAGTAAGAAAAGATTTGCTTCTTGATTGGGATCGCCAAGATCGGGTACAAGTTTCTCAAACTCTTTCATATAGAGACGCGCAGAGTCAAGGTTACCGAGAATGGTTTCTACTGATATAAGATTTCCCAATGCATAAGTTAAACCCACCATTGCACCTGTATTGCGATCCATTTCAACTACTTCATTTTGTAGACGACGAGCGTGCGGATACAACCCCAATTCCATGTAGGTAAGCCCCAGATTTCCCAGTGCAACGGCTTGCCGCTCGACATACCCTGCAGTTTTGAATGAATTGAGCGCCTGTTGGAGATGGTGGATGCGTTCGGCGAGATCTGCATCTGTATTCGATAATGCAGTCAGTGCATTTCCGATACCATAGTGATCGCCTGTTTTCTGGCAAAGTTCCAGTGTTGTCTGTGCGGCGCGGCGCGAATCTTGAGCGCGGTTCAGGTTGCGAAAAGCCAATGCTAACGTCCAATGTGTACGCCCAATGCCTGAGTTGTCACCCAGTGCTTGATAGAGGGCGATAGCTTTTTGCGATGTTTCAATGGTAGCTTCGCTTTGGCGCATGCGGACTTGCGCTTCGGCGAGGCGGAAGAGGCTTTCGGCGCGGAGGGCTGGGTTGTTGTGTTTGGCTTTTGCTGCCGCCGTTGCGTTTTTGACGGCGGCTTTCAAATCACCCGTCCGCATTTGGACGAGGGCGAGTCTATTCAAGGCTTGCGCTTTCAACACGGTGGTTGTTCCTAATTTCATCATTGCCTTAGCGTCTTTCATGGCGAGATCAAGGTTGCCAAGGGCAATGTAGGATTCCGCGCGCAGGTCGAGCAGGGACATTTGCTCGGCGGGTTTAATTTTCGGTGCAGACAATGCCTGTGTTGCAGAATCAATTGCGGGCGCGTGTTGACCCGTCCACGCTAATTCGCGGACTTGTGCAATTGTCTGGTCGCTGTTTTTTATACTATCTTTCTGTGCGGGGGACTTTTTTGTCATACCCGTTGCTCCTCAGTCTTCCGTCTCGTTTCCATTTTACTCGTCACTTTACAAATAAAATCCATATCACGCCATTGCGGAGACCGCGACCGTTTCTGGTCGTGCTGTTCGTAACTCTCGCAATAATTGCTGGTCTAAATTAATGCCGTGTGGCAGTTCGACGATGCTCAAGTGTTCTGCCATGTTCGTGTATAACAAACTGCGTAATTCTTCATGCTGTTTCACCAGTCTCTGCATTGTTTTGGATGGGATGATCAGGAATTCGCTGTCTTCCTCTGCAATGATATTTACTGTACGCTGCAGGCCGGTCAATGCCGCAAGCTCTCCGAAGAAATCACCTTCTTTAAAATAGTTCAGGATCACATACTCTTCGTCGTGGATGTAGCCTTCACCCACGCTGCCTTTCAGGATGAAATAAGCCATATTGCTGATCTCGCCGCGATAGGTGACGATTTTTCCGCCGGGCGCTTCTGCCACCAATGTTTCAGCTACCAGTTGCGTACGCTCTTTGGGATTTAACACCGCCAAGGCTGGAATGTGACTGATAAACCGCTCCACTTCCGCCATGGTAGCTGGTTTGCCAGCCCCAAGCCTTGGCGCCGCTTCGGCACCTTTTAGCAAGGCGAATGTCCGTTTCCATTGCGCGGTGGGCTGCGCCAAACCAGGCAGGATCAATACCAACAATCCCACTGCTAGAAATAAATACGAGCTGTATAAAAGCATCATACGTACATTAAACAAGTCTGCTAGACCCGCGAGGGACATGCCCAACACAAAGGTCACATCACGCACTACGAAGAAAGCACTGTTCACCCGTCCGCGGGCTTCGCGCGGCGTGGCACGTTGAATGATCAATTGCCTCCCGATGTAGGAGGGTGTATTCACAAGTCCGATCATGCCAGTCAGGAAAATGCCCAGTGTGATACTGTGCGCGAAGGAATACCAGATCGAGAAGAGCGCCATCGCAACATAACTGAGGACCAGCCACTGTCCCTCGCGGATGCGGTCTGCTAGCCGTGCCATGAAAAGACTGCCGACTGCAATGCCGATCGCTTCCGCGGCTTGCTGCAGACCAAAATCAAATTCGGTGCCATGTAGATCGTGTAAGGCAAATGGCAGCAACAAAGTGTTCTGGAATCCGATCAGCAGAAAGATAGGCCCCGCGATCAGGAACAATGACTTCAGCACAGGGGTGTTTGTTACCACGCGCAGCCCTTCCAATAAATTTTTTCCAACAGCACTAATGCTCGTCGATTCAATTGCTGGCTGAGCAGGGAGGATGGTGAAAATAATTAATAAAGCGGACACCATAAAGGAGACGGCATCCAAATAAAATGCCCATTCTACCGAAAGACTCGCTACTATGAAGCCCGCTGCGGCGAACCCGAGCACCTGTGAGCCGATGGACGAGATCGACATCAACGCGTTGGCTGAAGCTAGTTCTTCATCCGAAGCGACCTCAGGCAGAACGCTGGCGTGTGCCGAGTCAAAAAATTGCGAAATGCCACTAG
The DNA here is from genome assembly GCA_046328875.1 of Anaerolineales bacterium. GTDB lineage: Bacteria > Chloroflexota > Anaerolineae > Anaerolineales > Villigracilaceae > Villigracilis. Next base: position 1,495,035 of record JAXLVS010000001.1, read on the forward strand.
TCAATGCAACAACGACGTACAACCAGTTGAGATGTAGGTGAATCAGGCTGGGGATGAGAAAGATCAAAATGGCACGCAGCAGGTCTGAGCTGAGCATGATGCGTTTGCGGTCATAACGGTCTACGAATACGCCGGCAAGCAACCCGATCGCGATGGTGGGGCCAGATGTCGCGATCAGCATCAGCCCTACGCTGAGGGTCGAGCCAGTCTCACGATAGACGAGCACCGATGCCGCCAGCGTGGTGAGCGCACTGCCGATGGAGGAGATCAATTGTCCCGTCCAGAGCAGCGTGAAACTGCGGTTACGAAAGATCGCGAAGGGTGATTTTTTTCGAGAGCCTGTATGTTTCATAAAGTTATGCTGGAGAGATTGGGAATTTGATTTGGGCAAGCAATGAGTCTATTGTTTTGCTGGCTTCATCCACTGTAGCGCCGTACGCCATGATCTCGCCCAGCCAATCAGGAACACCTGCGTCTGAACCGATAACCTTTTGCCCAACTTCTACTGCTATCTTGCAATGAATCACCTGCGGATGATCCGCGATGGGTTGAAGGAAATCAACGTTTGTAACAACACCAGAGATTGGACTTGGCAGGTCGGATGTGATCAGACAGGTGAGGGGCTGCGTAATGATCTTCGGGCAAATCGGAACGCCCAAACACGTTAGCAGATATTGCTCCACCAGATCCACTCCCCAGACATGCTTATGGAAATAATAGATCGGCCCGCCGCCGATGCGTGCATTGACCTCGATCAAGCGCGGGCCGTTCGAGGTGTATTTCATTTCTACATGAAATGCGCCGTTCGTGAATTCAAGCGCGTGCAGTACCGTTTCTGCGAACTCGATCAGTTCAGCTTGTTTCTCGGCTGGGAAATCAGGTGGCATTTGAGAACCTGTTTCCTTCATTTGAGGTTGCGGAAGGTCGCGGGTCACGTTGGCGTAGACTCGGTTGCCCTCCGATAAGAGAACATCTACATCAAATTCTTCACCATCGAGGAATTCTTCCAGAGTCATATCGAAGCCTTTTGCCCAAATGATCTCCGCGTCGTTATCGCTGTGAACTCCTGTAGTTTTCAAATGCCCTTCTGCTTCGGCGATCGTTTGCGCGTGGCGTTGACGCAGTGTCTGTTCGTCTTTGACGAGATAGGTGGAGATTGAGCTGGCGCCAGAAATGGGCTTGAGCACTGCAGGGAAACCCACATGCGCGGCTGCTGCGGTCAGATCATCGGAAGACTTGATGCGGAAAAATCGTGGGGAAGGGATACCCGCTTCCACACAAACCTCGCGGGTGAATATCTTATTCTTGCTGAATCCAATCGATAGGAGAGGATGCCCTTGAAACCCAAGTACGTTCGCTAATAACGCTGCCAGCGGTCCCGCGTGGTCTTCAAAGGTAGCGATACCATCAAACTGTAGGCCTGTGGCTTTGATCGCCGTGAAGGCGCGCTCTGGAAGGGTTTCAGCAGGCAGCAGGTCTACTTCGATAAATTTCTCAAACAGACCTTCTTTCACAGCGGTTTCGGTCCAATGGCCGGGGCCGTCCATTACTACTAGATTCACTCCGAGCTCACGGGCATGTTCGTACATGGGACGTTTGCCAAGATAACTTCCCATTACAAAAAGGAGGCGTTTGCCGCGCAAAATTTCCAACCGTTGAGTCTCCACTTCTGTGTCAGAAGAGCGCATGGTTTCCTTTTGCTCTTCGGCGAGTGTAAAGGATGTTTTCGTGCCAGCCACTCCTCCGTTATGTTCGGATGCAAGGTCACTTGAAAATGATGCTAGCGCTTTATCGAGCTCGTTATAAATTTCAATCGACATGTGCAGCCCGATTGCTTCCAGTGTTGTACGTACTGCTGGCGACGGATTGCATAATTTAAGATAGGCTGATTTGAACGTCTCGTCCGGGTTGTTCGTTTTGGTAGATTGCGCACCTTTGACAGAAAGCGTCTTCGCGGTCTTGTAGATGACACGTACGCCTGCGCTGCTGATATATCTCAATTGGCTGAAATCAAGCAGGATATAACGCGCGCCAGCTTCGATCTCTTGGGATGCCTTCGATTGGAACTGCTCGAATGTGGAATTGTCTAATTCTCCAATGAGTTGGATCCTTGTCACTGGCACGAACTCATCATGCTGAGAAACCTTTAATTTCAAACTGGCCATTTATATGTCTCCCTGATGTTCAGTTGTTGAAGATATGTCAGACGAGATTTTTGGAGTGTAGGTCATTGGTAAGGTTAGAGTGAAGGTGGATCCCTTGCCGAGTTCGCTGGCGGCGGTCAGGTCACCGCCAAGCAGACGAGCGAGGTTGCGGCTGATGGCGAGGCCCAGCCCTGTGCCACCATATTGACGGGTGGTGCTGGAATCGGCTTGTTGGAATTCCTCGAAGATCTTGCCGATGGCTTCCTCGCTAATACCGATGCCGCTATCTTTGACGAAGATATGCAACGTGGACTCATCCTTTTTCATTCCCAGTGTGACCTTGCCCTTGTGGGTGAATTTGGCAGCATTGCTCAATAGGTTGAGCACGATCTGGCGGATCTTGTCCTCATCCGAAAAAATGGCCGGCAGGTTTTCCTCTACAAGTTTTTCGAGAGCAACATTGGGTTTGAGAAGCGGGGAGGAGATCGTTACGCATTGTTCGGCGAGTTCGGCAGGTTCGAAACTGGTCGGGTACACATCCATGCGCCCGGCTTCGATCTTGGCGATATCCAGCACGGTGTTGATTAGCCCAAGCAAATGCTCGCTGCTGGAAAGCACTTTGTCGAGGTTCTCCGTCTGTTTTTCAGGCAGCACCCCTTCTGCTTTCCTGCGCACGATGCGAGTGAATCCGATGATGGCATTCAGTGGTGTGCGCAGTTCGTGACTCATGTTTGCCATGAAGGCGCTTTTAGTATGGCTGGCAGCTTCTGCTGCTGTGCGGGCTTCTTCAGCTTCTTGGGTTCGTTCGGCAATACGCTGTTCGAGGGTTTGATATAAGAGCGCGCTATCAATGGCGCTGGCGATTTGGCTGCCCACGGTTACGAGCAAGTCTAAGGACTCTTGTACAATGGGTCGTTTAGATTGGGAATTATCTGCCAGTAACACTCCGATGATTTTGCCTTTGACAGTGAGCGGTACACTGGCATAGCCAGTAATACCAAACTGCTCTAACGACTGCCGTTGTGCATTTTCTTTGAGCTCGTCAATATTATTGACGAGAACTGGTTTGCCAGTTTGAATGCTTTGTGTAAGCAATGAACTTCTGCTCAATGGGATGGATAGGTTTTTTATGGCATTGGTCAATTCGGAAGAGTCGCCTTTGATACGCCCTCCGGTAAGGGTCTGATCATTCTCGTTCACGATCATGATCATGGCTCGGTCAAATCCGAGGTTGTGAGTGACTGCTTCCAAGCTCTTTCCCAGTAGTTGATCCAGATCAAGAATGGAACTTACCGCAAGCCCGATCTCATGCAAAGCAGTGATCTGGGATATCTTTTGTTGCAGAGAAACGTTTGAGATCTGCAAATCTGTGTTGGTTTGCAGGAGTGAGTCGTATTGGGCTTCGCTCTTCTGTCCATATTCTTCGATCATGGCTTTGTGCCGATTTTTTTCGAAGAGATTTAGTTCGGTCTGATGTGTTAGCCATCCCAGAAGGGCAGGTGCTACAGCAAGGAGTGAGGTCCATTCCCAGGCGGGCATTCGCAAGAGTGAGTACACGGCAAGAATGACTGAGAGAAGAATTCCTCCCCAAACTTTGAAGCCAATGCTTGGGTGCGGGTTTTCCCAGAATAATTCCCACTCGCAGTATTCATCTCCATGCATGGCGCATTTCTTTTCCACAATGCGTGCTGGCGGCCGGTTGGAGTGGAAGGTTGGTAGATTGACCAAATATCCCTGAAACCCGTGACAGGTGGAAAGCAGCGAGTGTTGGTGAATATTTTTTGGCAGCCCTGCCAATTGTTTTTCTGCGCGCATACGCAGCACCGCAGAATTTTCGGTGGTGGAAATTGTTTCCACATCAAGATCAGTGTATTTGCCGACGAAACGCGGGAAACTGCGATACACCTGGCTTAAAGTGAATGGACGGATCAGATACGTGACCGCTTGCACTTCATTAAACTTGCCTTTATTGAAGTGGAAGTCGTGATCCCCAGAAATGTAGCGACCCGTCTCGAAGAAATACAGCGCAAATTCACGCGAATAGGTGTTACCTTCGTTTTGTAAATACTCCAGCGTAATGTGGTAGCGTGGGTCAGGAATGGCAGCATTGAGCCTCGAGACAAGATCTTCGAGGGCGGCATCCTGCGCTGCTTTGATGCGCTCTTCACGCTCTGCTTTGCTCAGATTGGTGGGCAGTTCCTTTTCAATCTTTTCGCGAATACAGTAGCGGATATAGTTGAAGGCGCCGTTATAGACCGCACCGCGGCTGTGTTTGATAGGATTGCCATTCTCGTCAATGCCAAAGGGACGCCCTTGCATAAATGGGGGAAGTGGCGGTATTTCCGGGATTGGGAAGCGAACATGATTCATACACAACTCCAGAAGTGCTGATTATGGCAACTGAAAAACCTGTTTTAGAAAATCGTTGATGAACATCTGGTTGGGATCCATCGTTTGGCGGATCTGAAGAAATGCATCCATGTTTGCGCCATACATCGCTTTGAGCGCATTGACTGAATAAATGGCTTTGCCCCAGTGCGGTTTGCCGCCCAGTGCGATCCAATCCTGTTCGATCTCTTTGAAATAGTTCTCATAATCACTGACTGGGCGGTTGTTGCCCGTGAAGGTCAGGATTTCGATACAGCAGGTGTGATCTTCTCCATTGGCAGGCGAGAGATAGGCACTGCTGCTTTTGATGTAGCGTGTGTGCATGACCATGTTTTGCGGGTATTGATTTTCCCCGGCAAGTTGGTTAATCTTTTCTGTTACCGCATTCCATGCTTTTTTTACATTGCTAAAATCATTATTTGGGATGTTTATGCAATAGCTCATATCCCAAACTGGCATGTAATAAAGCTGGTAATGAAAGACCATGCTCGAGGGAGCAACCACTGTTTGTTGGGGCATGAGCCACGAAATAAAATTCATCACCACATTTGTGAACTTGGGAAGCTTTTCAAGTATGTCCATCATACGGATGCCAAAAAATTTGATTTCAAGTAAGACCTTTAACTCATCCCAACCCCATTTCACCTCTTGTTCTGTGACAGGTTGATCGGTTTTATCCCAGGTCTTGATCCAACAATTTTTGTTGAAAGGGAACCAGAAGACCTCCGTATAGTCATGCTTTGTCACCAAACCTTCGATGGTGTCGATGGCGGTCTGCATATCTGCCTTGCTATCTATAGCACGCAGATTGAATTGCGGCACGCACTGGAACGTGACACTGTACACAACGCCCAATGCTCCAAGGTTAACCTTCAAAGCATTCATTACATCTTCCCCATGTGTTGCGACTGAATATGTAGTCTTGACCCCGTCGGCGGTGATCACATCCATGGCAACCACCAAGTCTGAAACCGTCCCCTGGTTGTAGCCTGTGCCATGACAGTTCAATGCAACAGCGCCACCCACCGTGATCCACGGGATGACTGTTTCAGTTTCTAACGATAATTCATTTCCTGGTGCGACCACTGGCTTGGCGAACGGCTTTTGGTCAAGGTCGTAGGGCTGTCCGCCGATGGCAAGTGAAAGATCGCCCACACGCATCCCCGCTTCGACCGTAACCTGTTTCTTCTCCTGGTCAACGGATATGATCTGATTTAACTTCGACATATCGATCATCATGTCGTTGGTTGGCACCATGGGCGTCCATGAATACCCACCGCCCAGCACACGCACTTTTTTCTTTAAATTCCGCGCATTGTTGACAATGGTTACGATATCCTGCCATGATAGCGGAGTGCAAAAGAATTCTGGCGTGGCGGAAAGATTGCCTCCCCAATTTGTCCATTGATTGTTCCTCTGGCAGCTAAATTCTTCCATGGTAGTGTCTCCTCTGATTTGGTTTTATTTATAATGGGTTATCAGCTCAAATATTTTTTGAGCATATCGACAGGAAATTCATTTTTCAATAAATTGATCAGTATCCTTTTTATCGATCTAATCCACGGTTTGTTCAGATTTAACTTTGTATTGTATTGGCGTGCTAAGGGTAAAAGTGGAACCCTTGCCGAGCTCGCTGGCAGCGGTTAGGTCACCGCCAAGCAGACGTGCGAGGTTGCGGCTGATGGCGAGTCCCAACCCTGTGCCGCCATATTGACGGGTTGTGGTAGTTTCTGCCTGCTGAAATTCCTCGAAGACTTTGCCCAGTGCTTCTTTGCTGATGCCAATACCGCTGTCCTTCACGGCGATATACATAAAGGTGCTATCGTGAGTGACGCTCAATGTGATGTTGCCATCGTGAGTGAACTTGGCTGCATTGCTGAGCAGGTTGAGTACGATTTGTTTGATCTTCTCTTCGTCTGAAAAGACAGTGAAAGTGTCTCCCACTACATTTTTGATGAGCTTCACACCTGGATTGAGCAAGGGAATGGCGAGGTTGATGCATTGGTCTGTGAGAGATGTAAGGTCAAAATTGACGGGCAGCACATCCATGCGCCCGGCTTCGATCTTGGCAATATCCAGCACGGTGTTGATCAGTCCGAGCAGATGTTCGCTGCTGGAAAGGACCTTGTCGAGGTTCTCTGTCTGCTTTTCGGGCAGCACCCCTTCTGCTTTTCTGCGTACGATGCGAGTGAATCCGATGATGGCATTGAGTGGGGTCCGCAGTTCGTGACTCATATTTGCCATGAAAGCGCTCTTGGCTTTATTGGCTTGCTCGGCCGCAATTCTTAATTCCTGCGCTTCTTTGAATAACTTTGCGTTCTGCCCGGCGATCAATGCTTGGCGCCCCACTACGAAAATAGTGAGTAACCCTGCTCCGATGAAAACGCCCTGTGTGGTACTATTGGCGTTGGAGCCTTGGCTGGCAACATAGATCATCATTCCATATCCAAGGATGATAGCGGCAAATGGCAATGCCATGGATGAACCTGTGAATACCTGGGCAGAGATATCAGCACTCTCGTCGAAGGAGGTTGTATCCATTTGGCGTAAAGCAGCCAGAGCGAAGATCACGTATGCGGTGATCCATAGAATATCGATCCAGCCGCCGCTGGTGTATGATCCTGTCAATGAGACGTAGGCAAAGAGCATGTCTGAGGCGACAAACATCAATAAGCCTGTAAAATAGATCAACAGCATGGAGCGCACAGCGAGAGTGTTCTTACGGAACAGCAGAAACAACGCACCGCCCACTACTACCAGGTCCAGGATAGGGTAGGCAGTTGCAACGAACTGGTCGAGTTTCCCAGTTTCGTATTGAGCGGAGGTTGGGCTAATGATGAAGAACCAGGCAACCATCCACATGGCGACCATGACGATCGCAAGATCGAGCACCACCCGTAACCTTTGCTCAGAGCGTAAGTGCGCACCTGGCAGAGTCAATAACCCGATCAGAGCGAATGGATAGTAGGTGAGATAAAAGACATCTGCAAAAGAAGGGAAGGGCGGTTCGCCGAGAAAGATTTCCAAATACATCCATGTAGAATCTGCCAATAGTTGCGCGGCAACGGCAAACCCAAGAAAGAACCAGGCGCGACGTAACCTGATCTCGTGAGAGCGGTTGAATGCAATACGCCATGCCGTGATGATCGCAAATAATTGCAAAGGTTGAAATGTAATGTCAGTGATGAATAAATAATTTTTATCCGCATTCCACTGCGGGATCAATCGAAAAGATTCTGTTGCACCCCAATGGAATTTCGTCCAGAGAATATAGAAGATCAGATAGCTAATTGCGATTCCCCACGCTGCGCCCCAGCGATTCATCAACCAAGGCGGAATATATTTTTGAAGAGCGGAGCTTTGTTTCTGCTCATAAGTTGACATAGTATTATCCTCTCCCATAACTATCGTTCAATTACTTGAAGCCCTTCCATTTTTATCTTGTTACATTTCTCGGTTCTCATAAACTTTATCCCAGCTCTTGTATTGATGATGGCACATAGTTGATGGGCAAAGAAAGTGTAAACGTTGAGCCTTTACCCAGTTCGCTGGTGGCAGTGAGGTCGCCACCTAATAATCGAGCGAGGTTGCGACTGATAGCCAGTCCCAATCCTGTTCCTCCGTATTGGCGTGTGGTGCTGGAATCGGCTTGTTGGAATTCTTCAAAAACTTTTTCAAGAGCTTCTTCGCTGATACCGATGCCGCTATCTTTTACGAATATCTGCAGCATGGAATCACCTCTCTGCATACCAAGTACTATCTTTCCAGCATGAGTGAACTTTGCAGCGTTGCTTAATAGATTGAGTACAATCTGCTTGATCTTGTCTTGGTCGGAATTCATCGTGATAATGGAATCATCTAAACGCTTTTCCATTTTTACGGTCGGTTTGAGAAGCGGAGTGGCAAGGTTGGCACACTGTTCGACCAGTTCATTGATCTTGAATGTGGCAGCTTGTACATCCATGCGCCCAGCTTCGATCTTGGCAATATCGAGCACAGTGTTGATCAAGCCTAGTAGATGCTCTGAACTGGATAGTACTTTATCCAGATTTTCCAATTGCTTTTCAGGCAGCAGACCATCTGATTTCCTTTTTACGATTCTGGTAAACCCAATAATGGCATTAAGCGGGGTTCGCAATTCATGGCTCATATTTGCCATGAATGCGCTCTTGGCCAGGTTAGCTTGTTCAGCTGTGAGGCGTAATTCTTCCGCTTCTGTGAATAGCTGCGAATTTTGAAGAGCGATCACAGCCTGACGAGATAGGTTTTTAATAAAGTTCAGTTCGTTCTCTGTAAATTGCAGGTTTTTTCCTGTGCGCCAAACCGCCATGAGTCCCTTAAGATCGTCGCCTGCCATAAGCGGTACTGCCATCATGTGTTCATCGGGTACATTCTCAGTGCCAGTGATGATCAGCGCGCGCGGGTCATTATCTGTATCATTAACGATCTCGGCAACCTTGTTTTTCGCAATGGAGCCGAGGATGCCCTCGCCCAGAGAAATCGTTTCATTGAGAAGTTCTTCCGCTTGATCTCCCACAGCAGCGATGGCACGGAAAATCTTTCCCTCGTGTTCGGGGATGAAGAGTGCGCTCATATCGCCCTGTAGCAGGTTCTTGGCATACGAGGCAATATTCTCAAGGACGGTTTTTACATCAAGGCTGGAAGAGATGTCACGACCAACTTCAGCGAGGGTGTTGGTTTCTTTGAGCAGGCGCTGTGTCTCATCAAAGAGACGTGCATTTTCAAGAGCAACACTCATGCTGTTGGCAAGTGTTTGTAGCAAGCGTACATTTGATTCGTTAAAGGCATATTCCCGCTCATAATTGCTTACGGAAACGAGTCCACGCGCCTGATCACCTGCCACCAAAGGCACATAAATAGCAGACTTTGCTACTTGAGTGCCAGGCAGAACATAAGCGCCGTATTTTTCTCTGGCTTGATCTGCATTTTCATTGATGAAGAGTGTTTCTCTGGTGCGGATGATGTAGGAAGCAAAGCCCTTATCTGTGAGAGGATAAGGTGGAACATCGATGCGCTCTCCATTCTCATATAAATATGGGAGATGAACCAAGTTAGTCTTGGGGTCGAAGATTCGAATACCAACATCCGCGTTGAATATTTCTCGCACCTTACTGCCCACTGCTTCATAGATGCCTTCTGTACTGATGAATTCGGCCGCAAGCGCATCTTGCACGCTATTGATGATTGCCAACTCTGCGTTGCGTTGTTCGGTTTCTTTGAGCAGGCGCTGGGTCTCATCGAAGAGACGTGCGTTTTCAAGCGCCACACTCATGGACGATGCCAGTGTGTTTAGCAGGCGCAGGTCTGATTCATTGAAGGCATTTTCCTTTTGTGTGTTCTGCACCGAGATCACCCCTTTGACCTCACTGCCGATCAGCAGAGGAACATAAATGGCAGATTTTGCCCAATTACCGCCGCCGATAATATAGGAGCCGACTTCCTTGCTGTGTTCGGTGAAATTTTCATTGATCATTACGGGTTGACGTGTGCGCATCACAAGCGGACTGAAACCATTCTCGTCGTGCGGGAGCGGTTCCTGCGTCTGGCGGCTGCCGTCCTCGACGATGAAAGGATAGAGTTCGGTATTGGACTCTTTATCGTAGATCATAATGAAACAGGTTTGCAGGCTGAATATCTCGCAAATCTTGTTGCCCACCAGATCGTAAATGGACTGCATATCCAATTTGGATGCCAGCCCTTCCTGCACGCTGTTGATGATGGCAAGCTCGGCGGCGCGGTCTTCGGTGACCTTAAGCAAGCGCTGGGTTTCATCAAAGAGACGGGCGTTTTCAAGCGCCACACTCATGGCATTGACCACGGTCTGTAGCAGTCGTACATCCGAATCGCCAAAGGCATTCTCTTTTTCATAATTACTAATACTAACCATTCCAAGTGCATTCCCGTCAACCAAAATGGGTACAGCCATAAAGGATTTTTCCATTTGTGTTCCGGGAACCAGTAACGAACCAAGCTCAGCCATACGCTCACTGAGATTCTCGTTGATTACGATGGTTTGACGCGTTTCATAAATTTTTCTCGCAAACCCGCGCAGAGGAGAGGGGGAGATTTCCATCCGTTCGCCGTGTTCACGCAGGTATGGATAAAAGACCTGATTGGTTTCTGGCGAGAACAAGCGAATATCGATATCGAGAGTATTCATCACCTCGGCTAACTTATCGCCGACCAATTCATAAATGGCTTCCATCTCCAGTTTGGATGCCAGCCCTTCCTGTACGCTGTTGATGATGGCAAGCTCAGCGGCGCGGTCTTCGGTGATCTTGAGCAGACGCTGAGTTTCATCGAAGAGACGCGCGTTTTCGAGCGCTACACCCATGCTTGATGCCACTGTAACCAATAAACGGATTTCAGTTTCGCTGAAGGCGTTTTCCTTTTCGTAATTTTCTGTGAGGATGTAACCCAATGCGCGGTCACTGCCTATGATGGGAACATACGCGGCTGATTTGCCTTGATCTGTTCCTGGGGCAACGTTGGCTCCCCCTGCTGCACGCATTTCCGCAATAGTATTATGGATAATAGGCTTTCGCTTAAGCGCAAGTTGTTCCCATGTTCCTCCAACCTTCGGCGTACCACTAGCGACGGTGATGCGTTCGCCATGTTCATATTCATATAAACAATGGATAATATTTGCTTCTGCGTCATACCAGCGAATGCTAAGTTCTCCTGTGTTAAGTACCTCGCGCAATTTATCGCCGACGAGGTCAATGATAGTTTGGAAGTCCAATTCGGCGGCGAGACCTTGTTGTATGCTGTTGATAACTGAAAGCTCGGCGGCACGGTCTTCGGTGATCTTGAGCAGGCGCTGTGTCTCGTCGAAGAGACGGGCATTCTGCAATGCCACACCAAGATTGGCAGACAAGGTCGTGAGCAGACTGACACTGGATTCAGGAAATGCATTTGTCTCGTTGGAATATAGTGTAATGACGCCGATGACCTTGCCCGTTGACCAAATAGGCGCACAGACCACGCTTTGGGTTAGATCCTCTTCTTGGTCGGTATCACCGATTAATATGGTTGTATCCATACCCATTTCAAGTTTGCGCTGGTCGATATTCTCGTTTATGACCAGTGTGGTGCGATTCTGGATCGTCCAGCCGGCATACCCAGGGCGAAGTGGAAACGGCTCAATCGGAAAGCGGTCGCCATGTTCGATGTAATAGGAGGTTGATATGATGTTACTCGCCTCATCATACATCGCGATGTACATATCATTGACCTTGAAGTCCTGCCGTATCTTTTCGCCGACCAGATCGATGATGGCTTGAAAATTCAGTTCTCGCACCAAGCCTTCACTGACGCTGTTGATGATGGCGAGTTCGGCGGCGCGGTCTTCGGTGATCTTGAGCAGGCGCTGGGTCTCGTCAAAGAGACGAGCGTTTTCAAGCGCCACGCTCATGCTGTTGGCAAGGGTTTGCAGGAGGCGCACGTCCGATTCGCTGAAAGCATGTTCGTGTTGGTAATCACTCAGGTTGATCAAGCCGCGCGCCTGGTCGCCTGCGACCAACGGTACAAATAATTCGGATTTGGAAGCGGCGGTGCCCTCAAAAATGAAACTGCCGTATTTATGCGATTCTTCATCCACATTTTCGTTGATGACAAGGGTTTCGCGGGTGCGCATCACATATGCGCTAAAACCGATATCTTGATGTGGCCTGGATGGAATAAAAACACGTTCTCCATTTTCGTACACGTATGGATAATGATCCATGTTCGTTTGTGGGTCATAAATGCGGATACCCACATCAGCATTATTAAAGATCTCGCGGATCTTATCGCCGACTGCGTCATAGATGCCCTGAATGTTGAGTTCAGCGGCGAGGGCGGCTTGCACACTATTGATGATGGCAAGCTCGGCGTTGCGTTCTTCGGTGATCTTGAGCAGGCGCTGGGTTTCATTGAATAGACGCGCATTCTCGAGTGCAGTTCCCAGCGATGCGGCGATAGTGGTCAAGAGGCGGATCTCTGATTCGCCGTATGCATTCTCGCGTTCGTAGTTTTCAAGAGCAATAGTGCCAAGTACACGATCACTGCTAATGATGGGGACATTGATCAGGGATTTGCTTTGATCAGTTCCTGGTATTGTGACATTTCCAGTCAGCTTGTTGTAATCAACAGTATTCATGACAAGGGGCTGACGTGTTTTGACCAATTGCTCGAATGCCCCTCCTGGGCGCGGACTGACTGGCGGAATCGTTAGTCGTACCCCGTGCTCATATTCGTAAAGGTAGTGGATGAGGTTGGATTTCTCGTCATACCAGCGGATTCCAAGGTCACCCGTATTGAGCACGTCGCTCAACTTATCGCCGACTAGATCCACAATGGCTTGGAAGTCCAGCTCGGCGGCGAGTCCCTGCTGGATGGAGTTGATGATCTGCAATTCAGCGACGCGTTCCTGCTCGGCTTTGAAGAGACGCGCATTTTCGAGCGCCACACCCAAACTGCCTGCCAGTGTTTGCAACAAACGGACGTGCGAATCAGTGTAGGCATTCTCGTGGTCCCAGTTTTGCATGATGAAATCCCCAACAAATTCGCCATTGATGATGATGGGCACGCCTAACCAGGATTTTGGATCTGGTTCATCGCTCACCGAAATCCCGCCTAATTCTTCGGCAACCTGTTGGAAATTCGTGTTAATAACCAGTGGTTTCAGGGTTTTTGCAACCTGTGCGGCAAGACCTTTTTCACCCAACACGAACTCAACATTTTCGATTCGCTTTCCGTTTTCAAAGGTATAGGGTGAGGTGAGTTTTCCAGTGGCTTTATCTAGAAAGCCAATTCCAATATTCTCGCCTGAAAAGATTTCAGTGAGTTTATTGCCGACCACATCTACGATGCTTTGAAAATCCAACTGAGATGCTAAAGCGGTTTGTACGCTGTTGATGATGGCAAGTTCTGCCACCCGCTCCTGCTCTGCTTTGAAGAGGTGCTGGGTTTCGTCGAAGAGACGGGCGTTTTCGAGCGCCACGCCCATCGAAGCCGCGATAGTTTGCAACAAGCGGATATTTGATTCGTTGAAGGCGTTTTCGTCTTCATAATTTTCTACAGCAATGCCGCCAATCACTTTGTCGCTGGAGATGATCGGAACATTTGCTAAAGATTTGGACTGTTCAGTTCCAGGCAGAGTGATCAAACCGAATTTTTTATTAATATCGGTCGTTTTTCCGAATATTGGCTGCTTATCTTTTTGCGCTTTACGAAATAATTTCGATGGCTTAATTGGCTCGAATGTTAAGCGCTCCCCATGCTCAATTTCATAAGGGTAATACATGAGGTCGGTCTTTTCATCATATAGACGAATGCCAATCTCCTCAATATGTAAGACTTCCCGCAGTTTATCGCCCACCAGGTTTATGATGGCTTGCAACTCCAGTTTGGAGGCGAGACCCTGCTGAATGGAGTTGATGATCTGTAATTCCGCCACACGCTCCTGCTCGGCTTCGAAGAGACGGGCGTTTTGGATGGCGACACCCATATTAGAAGCGAGGGTTTGTAATAGATTTAAGTGATTTTCGTTGTAGATATCTTGTTTGTAACTTTGTACTGAGACAGTGCCAATGACTTTATCCCCACCAAAAATGGGTGCCCCAATAATAGATTGTGGTAATGAATCATCTTTGGAATTCGAGGGTGCCAGAAATGCCCCTGCTACTACACTCTCTTCCCAGTTTCGAAGCAATAACGGCTTGCCGGACTCAATAATTTTGGTGGTCAGCCCTTTGCCCAACGGGAAAAAGGAATCGCTCAAATCTTCATAACCATCAATCAAGTCGTAATCGTATGCACGTTGGATAAGATTTGTGGCAGAGTCATATAAACGAATGGTCACTGCTTCGGCGGCAAAAATACTTTGGATTTTATCGCCCACGATTCTTGTCACCGTTTTGACATCCAGCGTCTTTGCCATCGCTTCGCCCACCGAGTTGAGGATGGCGAGTTCATCTACACGGGCGTTGAGTTGCTCGGTTCGTTCCTCGACCTTGCGCTCGAGTCCTTCGAGTAGACCCGCATTATCTAACGCGACGGCGCCTTGATTCGCCAACATGCCAAGCATGTCGCGGTCGGTGTCGTCAAAGGAACCGTAGAGCGAATCCATATCGGTGTACAAATATCCAAGCACGGTGTTCTGCGCGACGAGTGGTGCGATCACCCGTGAAAGGCTGGATCGGCCGTCTGGCAGAATCAAGCTCACTGCACGTGTGAGGCGGGCTTGATCGGTGTATTTCTTAATGGAAGTTAAAACTTTCGATGCGTCTTCTCCGTGTGGAATGACGGAATTTGTCACTGTTGGTTTTCCATCTTTTTCAAGGATTAAGAGCATCCGCTCACCGCCAATCAGTTCGGTGGCTTCTTCCACGATGAAGGTTTGAATTTCACCAATTGTGTGTAGAGTGTTTAAGCGCAAGCCAGTATCTGCCAGACGTTTGAACGGCTCGCGGACGTTCGACTCGATAGAGAGATGCGGCATGACCGCCGCGTAGCGTGACCTGTTTGCGCCATTGCGCTTCTTCCACTCTTTTGCCCAGTACTGTAACAGTTCGCGATTCTCAGGGACTTTGTTCAGCAGGTTGCGACGCAAGCCTTCATCCCGCACGTTCTCAATACTTTCCAGAACCAACTCATAGGCTTTATCGAGTGCGGCACGAGCTTCCTTTGGTTTCTTGTTGGCGAGCAGGGCTTGCGTGTGCCGCCACCAAATGGCCTGTGATGTAAAACCATCGGGACGGGCGAACGATTCGGCGCGATGCTTTTCAGTTGCTTGGGTGGTGGCTTTCAGGGCGTTTGCAAATTCCTTGTTTGCCAGATACATTTTGCCCAGTTCGGTTAACTGAGGAAGTTCACGCCCAAGTTTGTGTTTTTGAGTGAGTTTTAAGGACGCTTTCAATTTACGAATTGCGGTCTTGATGTCACCTTCGGCAAAATAAAGGTCTGCCCAGGTGGCATCAACATTCGAATCCATATTCGGGTCACCTAATGCAGGTGCCAATTCGCTGAACTCTTGAATGTGAATACGGGCGGATTCAAAATCTCCCATTAAAACTTCCACGCCTGCTAGATTGCCAAGTGCGTAGACCAAAGAAACCTTGGCGCCGATCTTACGGGTCAATTCAACGCCTTCTCTTTGCAGTCGTGCTGTGTGCGGGTACAAGCCCAATTCTTGATATGCCAGTGCCAGGTTGCCGGTAGCGACTTGTTTGCGATCTACATAACCAGCTTTTTCAAAGGCATCGACAGCTTGCTGGCGAACCTGAATGGATTTGGCAAGATCCACTTCCGATAGACCGATGGCGTTCAAGGCATTGCCCATGCCATATTGATCGCCCGCTTGTTGGCACAACGCAAGCGAGGTAAAGGCGGCGCGGCGCGATTCTTCTATACGGCGAAGTTGGTCGTACCCATTGGATAATGCCCAATAGGCACGTCCAGCGCCGGAGATATCACCATGGGCTTGAAAGAGGTCAGTGGCTTTTTGTGCACTGACAATAGCTGCTTCGTTTTGTTGGGTGCGGAATTGCGCTTCGCTCAAACGGAAGTAGCTGGTCGCTCGGAGTAGTGGCGAAGCATGCTTCGCCACTACGGCAGATTTTGCCGATTTGACGGCGGCTTCCAGTTCACCTGTCCGCATTTGGACGAGGGAAAGACGGTTCAAGGCTTGCGCTTTCAACGCAGTGGTTGTTCCTAATTTCATCATCGCCTTTGCGTCTTTAGAAGCAAGATCTAGTTTGCCGAGGGCGATGTAGGATTCCGCGCGCAGATCGAGCAAAGACATTTGCTCGGCTGGTTTAATTTTCAGAGTAGATAATGCCTGGGTTGCTGAATCAATTGAGAGCGTGTGTTGACCCGTCCACGCTAAACTGCGGATGCGTTGCAGCATTTGTCCATTATCTTTGGCTTTTCGTTTTTTAATAGCCTTAAGTAAAGGGGATGCTTTTTTTGCCATACCCGCTGCTCCTCAACCTCTAATTTGAATAAGAGAAAGTTTAACGTTCGCTACATCTTATGTCAATGAAAAGCTGCTAATAAGTGAAAAACAACATGAATGCAGCCTTTATTGTATTGGATGCGTTTTAACGGGTAATAGGGTCTCTCCTGTTGATGAAAATTTAAAAAGGCATTAACTTGGTCACAATGTAGACTTAATCCCCTTTGCGTATACTCTGAACATCAAATGGATCTGGAAGGTTTAGGCAATTTGTGCGAATGATATACATTGTTTTGGCGGTTCTCGAATTGTTCGTCGCATTCCTGTATCACCAGCAGGAACGCACTGCCTACTTGAAATATCTTCTGGTGATTTCATTTGAAGTGAAGAGGTAAATTCTTTTTCACATTCTTCCTCCTTGGTAAAGCCCGTCGTGAGACGGGCGATTTTTACTTGATGAGATAAAACCTGTACATAAAATCACTAGCTGGTTAACAAAACTGTTGCATTCTATTTTGTGGGGAGTATAATTGGCGAAATCAATTCCGCACCACCTCTGCAAGTTATCCCAATAATAAGGATTTGCATGTGACCACAATTTTCTTTGCTACAGATATACACGGGTCGGATATTTGTTGGAGCAAGTTTTTGAATGCGGGGAAATTCTACGGCGCGGACCAACTGGTCCTCGGCGGAGACATGACGGGCAAGGCGGTTGTCCCGTTCATACACGAGGGTGGGGAAAATTACCGTGTCACTTTGCTGGAACAGGTGTTTAACATAACAAATGAAGAAGAGCTTGCGGATTTGAAAAAGCGTGTCCGCAGCCGCGGCTATTATCCATATATGACCAACCCTGATGAAATTGCTGAGTTGGAAAAGGATCCTGAGCGCGTGAGCAAGATCTTTTTGCAGGAAGTGCTCAAGGTTGTTCAGCAATGGATGGACTTGGCGGATAAGAAGCTGGAAGGCACTGGCATGAAAGTCTATTGCTCGCCTGGGAACGATGATATGGATGAAGTGGATGACATCATTCGTTCAAGCAAGCATGTCTTGTTGGTGGAGGGCAAAGTCTCTTCATTGGATGGGCACGAGATGATCGCTTCAGGCTGGAGTAACATCACTCCTTGGGCGACGCATCGTGAGGAGAACGAGGATCAGCTTGCAGTTAGGTATGAAGCGATGATTTCCCAACTGAAAGATCCGCGGAACTCCATCTTCAATATTCATGTTCCTCCATTTAAGTCAGGCTTGGATGAAGCCCCTGAGTTGGATAAGGATCTACGTCCTGTGTTAGCTGGGAATTCGATGATACCTGTCGGCTCCAAGGCATTACGCACTGCCATTGAGAAGACACAGCCACTCGTGAGCTTGCATGGACATATCCATGAGGGACGCGGCTCTACAAGGATCGGAAAGACACTTTGCATTAACCCTGGTTCGATGTATGAACAAGGCACACTGCTTGGCGCAATCGTAAAATTAGGAAAGAATAAGATCGAGAATTACGTTTTGACAACAGGTTAACCGTAGGGTGCCAAACCCTGCATAAACATAAATCATAGAGGAGAGAGTTATGAGCAACTTGTTTGTCCGTAAGGCGACTGGCATGGTACGTTCGTGGTCAGTCTTCGACGCATTTGTGTATGCGTTCTTTTCCATCAATTTTGTGACGTTGGGGTTTTATGCTTTCAGCCAGATGTATTACTTTGGCGGCGGCATGATCAACGCGCTGATCGTAAGCGCGGTCTTTTTGGTCTTTGAAATCATTGTGTACGCCTCCCTCATTTCCGTGATGCCCCGTTCAGGCGGTGACTACGTCTGGATGACACGTATTTTTGGCGGCGGCATTGGTTTCATCCTTGCCATTACAGGCTGGTGGTTCACGTTGTGGTTGTGGACTCCAGTGTATGGTGACATGTTCCGTCAGGTTGTATTGGTTCCCATTCTTGGTGTGTTGGGAATGAAGGACGCTGCTGTTTGGTTTGCTGGCACAGGCACACCTTTGTTTGTTAGCTCCATCATTACCCTCGCATTTGTGTCTCTCGTTATCTTCCTTGGTATGAAGACGTATGCCCGCATTCAGAAATGGTCTTTCTATGCAGGCGGTTTGGGATTGTTGATCGTGATCGTTCTTTTGTTCACGGGCACCCCTGAAAAATTCAAGGCTGGTTTTGAAGCAAACTCTGCGGCCATCTTTGGCTCGCAGCCTGGTGTGTATGATGCAACCGTTCAGGCGGGGACCGATGCGGGCGCAAGCACTCCGTTAACGGGTGGATCTGTCAATTTGATCTTCGTTACCCTTCCCTGGCTTGTCTTCTTCAACTTGTGGCCGAACTGGGGTGCAACCCTCTATGGTGAAGTCCGCGGCGCTACTGATTACAAACGTAACTTCTCAGGCATGGCTTGGGCGCTCGGTTCTGTAACCGTTCTTGGTATCGTGTTCTTCTTGGGTGTAGCAAAAACCATCGGCTGGGATTTCTACATGCAAGCCAATGGTGCTTGGTGGAACTATTATTGGGGCTACGTAACTGATGTTCCTCCGCTGCCTGTATGGCCTTACCCTGCCATGCTCGCTACCTTCCTCACTAGCAGTCGCATCCTTCAACTCATTGTGATGGTGTTGATGAGCTTCTGGTGGTTCGGTTGGGCTGGAACATTGTTCCTTTCCTCTACTCGTGTTGTATTTGCTGCCGCGTTTGATCGCTTGCTCCCAGAGAAAGTAGCGGAATTGAATGATCGCGGTACACCTGTCAACGCCATGTTGTTGATGGTTATCCCTGCGGTGATTGTTTCGTATATGTATGCTTACAATGTTGGCGGCTTCATTTCCATCACATTGGCGGCCACGCAAGCGATTGCGATCATGTACTTCGGTACAGCTATAGCCGCCATCGTTCTTCCATATAAGAAGAAGGAACTCTTTGAAGCTTCTCCAATCGCTCAAATGAAGGTATTTGGCGTTCCGCTGATCACGGTCGCTGGTTTGATCTTCGGTGGCTTCCTTGCTTTCCTTCTCGCTGAATGGTTCTTTGACCCATGGCTCAACACAGGCGGCGAAGGCGCGGGCTTGTATGGTATCAGCTTCAAGAACACCAATTCCATTGTGTTCCTGTTGGTATGTTATGGTTTGTCCGCAGCCATTTACTATGGCTTCAAAGCCTACCGTAAGAAGGGCGGCATTGATATGGACAAGGTTCAGACCGAGATTCCTGTAGAGTAAATTAGTATAAAAAGGTGACAGTCATCCTTAACGATGACTGTCACCTTTTGCTTTTGGAGTGGCGTATGTCTGTAATTGAAGAAATAGTTGAGAAAGTGGAAGAATGGAAAGATGGGGACGTTCAAATTCAACATCTTTCGGGCGGGTTGACGAATACGAATTACAAAGTCACTGTAGATGGAAAACCGTTTTTCATCCGTGTCCCTGGGGAAGGCACGGAATTGCTGGCAATTGACCGAAAGAACGAATATCATAATAGCCGAGCGGCTGCCAGTGCAGGTGTGGCCCCTGAGATTATCCGACACTTTCCTGAACATAGTGTGATGGTCTTGAAGTTTTTAGAAGGCAAGACCATGTCAAAGGAATCCCTGAATGAGAAAGGGATGCCAACACGCATGGCACATTCTATTAAAAAATTACACTCTGGCGAGCGCTTCCTAACGGACTTCAACATGTTCCGCCTCACCGAGTATTACCTCCGCCTTTGCAAAGAGCGTGACATTAAAACCCCTGACGGGTATCTGGATAGATTAAGTACAGTCGCTCAGATCGAAAAGGCAATGTCCGCAAAACCGTTGGCAACTGTCCCGTGTAACAATGACTTACTCGCCGAAAACTATATTGATGACGGTAAACAGCTTTGGCTGATCGACTACGAATACAGCGGTAATAATGACCCAACCTTTGAGTTGGGGAACACCTGTCAGGAAATGCAATTCAATGACGAGCAAATAGCAGAAGTCTGTGCTGCATATTTTGGTAGTGCAACTCCTGATTTGATCGCACGCATGAAGTTGAACATGATCATGTCCGATGTTGGTTGGGGATTGTGGGCAGCCATTCAGGAAGAAATATCAACAATAGATTTTGACTTTTGGGGTTGGGCCATTGAACGCTGGGGCAGGGCAGTGGAAAAAATGGATTCGGCGGAATTTCCCGTCTGGCTGAAGGATGTACAGGCATCGTAAATGGAAACGAATCAGAGTGAGATATTCATTGAAATGCGCCGTCTCGTTGAAGCAGGAGACGCAAAAAATATTCAATTGCGCGCTATCGGTGGGTTGGCGGTTCAAGCACACAACAAAACCAACCATCCACTTTTTGTGCGCGAATTTGCCGATCTGGATTTTGTAGTAGCCAGCAAGCAACGCCGCGCCTTCGAGGCTTTCATGCCCGAAGTCGGTTATCAGCCGCACAAAAAATTCAACATGTTAAATGGCGACCAGCGGCAGATCTACTATCACGAGACGACCGAGATGAAGATCGATATCTTTGTCGGTGATTTCGAAATGTGTCATAAGATTCCCCTTGAAAACCGCCTCACTGCTGACCCTGTCACTATTCCACTTGCGGAGTTGTTGCTTTCCAAAGCGCAGATCGTTGAACTCAACCGCAAAGATGCGCTTGATATTACATCCATTTTGTTGAATAATGAAACTGGCAATAGCGATAATGAAACCATCAATCTGAAGATCCTTGCTCAGTTGTGCAGCCAGGACTGGGGCTTGTATAAGACCACGTCCATCAACCTGCAGCGTGTAGTAGATATTGTTCACGAAAAAGATATTCACCTCACGCAGGAAGAACGTGACCTCATCATGAGCCGCGTTCAGGTCATTCAGAAAACGTTCGAAGAAATGCCAAAGCCCATTGCCTGGCAATTGCGTGACCGCGTTGGCACGCGCGTTAAGTGGTACATTGAGGTTGAAGAAGTATCTCGATGAGTAAACGAGTTCGGCTTTTTATTGCGCTCCTTATCCTTGGAATTTCCATATCCCTTTTGCTTTGGGGATATTTGCCCAATCGCCGCGAAGTGATCGATAGAGACATTCCGCCTGCAGAGATGCAGCTTCCGACACCCACTTCGCTTCATATTAACCTGAACCCTGTTTCGTGACCTATAAACATTTTTCTCCCCGTAGTATTTTCCTTCTCTCTGCCGCATTGATGATTCTCCTTGTCACCTTTGCCTGTGGAGGAGCTGCGCCCACATCTTCTTCATCTTTAACGGAAGCGCCTGTCAATATACCTGAAGCGACGGACGCTCCTGGATCTACCGACGAGCCAGCGCTCACTGCCATTGTCCCCGAATCCACACAAACAACACCTGCAGAAACTCCTGAAGTATCTTCTCCTGTTCCTGCCATCCCTGAGACTCGCCGCCTCATTTTGGAATATCCTCCTAAAATAAAAGCAGGTTCGGAAAGTGACGTAATTCGTCTTACCCTCGAAGTGGATGAACAAGGTAATATCACTCCTACCGCCCAGATTCAAGGCAATACTGTCACTGGCGAAGTGATCCAAATCCCTAACTTATATGAAACGCATACCGTCACTGCAGAAGCCCGCATTGACATGGCAGGTATCGATGTTCAGCCGTCAGGTGCAATTTTTGAGCCAATGGCACCTGGACAGTCTGTAAAATTTTTCTGGAGCATTCGCCCGCAAGATACAGGCTTATATCGCGGCACGGTTTGGCTACACTTGGTGTTTGTAGACCGCCTCAGCGGCGAAGAAAGCCGAATGGCTGTATCAGCTCAAATCATAGAGATCGAGGCGGTGGACTTCTTTGGTCTCTCTGTCAATGTGGCGAAAACGTCGGGTGTAGTTGGATCCGTCATTGGTGGCATTGTTGGCTTTCCATTTTTGGAAGACATCATCAAGTTTTTGTTTAAAAAGAGAAGGAAACAAAAGAAAAAGTAATAGGAGCATTGTGGGGAAAATATGACGAATATCACCTAATTAATTGACATGCTTTACGGGGAGGCCATTTGTTCTCTATGGTACAATTTGCTCAATTGTTGTAATAAATTTCACGTTGGAGCGACTTAAATGAACGAGTGGCTGTATGTAGCTTTGTTTATTGTTGTTGGGTTGATCATCCCCATTGGCGCGATCGCCGCAGGATTTATCTTCGGACCCAAAAAGCCAAATCCCATTAAACAATCAACTTATGAATGCGGGATTGAACCAGTCGGTGAAGCTTGGGTTCAGTTCAAGGCGCAATATTATATTTTTGCGCTAGTCTTCCTCGTCTTTGATGTGGAAGCGGTTTTCCTTTTTCCGTGGGCTGTAAAGCTGGGTCAATTGGGCTTGTATGCTGTCATTGAAGGTATTGTATTTGTTTCCATTCTCGTTGTTGGCCTGGTTTATACATGGCGCAAGGGAATGTTGGAATGGGCATGATTTTTTAGTAAATATAAGAGAAGGCTGATAGGATTTATCCTTTCAGCCTTTTCTTTGTGTAATAAGGAGAATCCTCGGGCTCGCCAAAGAGTAGGGGAGAGGAAAACAGGAGTGATTTATGAATTTTTTGAATGATCCTCTAAAGGTCGCCGCAACGTGGCTGGAAGGAATCTTCACTGGCTGGGGCATGGACGCTGTCATTGCCCATGTGCTGGTGGTCTTCCTGGGCGTATTTTTGCTCATCACCATTTTGATGGTGTTGGATATCTTCCTGGTGTGGATCGAGCGCAAAGTGGTAGCTCGCTTCCAAGACCGCATAGGCCCCAACCGTTTGGGACCTTTCGGTTTAATCCAGCCGTTTGCAGATATTATCAAACTCATCATTAAGGAAGACACCACGCCCGATGGTGCAGATAAGGTAGTTTATAACCTTGCGCCCATCCTTTCCATGATGTCCGTGCTTATTCTGTGGGCGGTGGTGCCATTGGCTCCCGTCATGCTCGGCATTGACTTGAACGTTGGCGTGTTATTCCTCATCGCTGCGGGCGCAATTGGTACTCTCTCCATTATTATGGCGGGCTGGTCGTCAAACAACAAGTTCGCGATGATCGGCGGCTTCCGTCAGGTGGCTGTGATGGTGGCATTTGAAGTCCCTATGCTTGCTATGTTGATGATCCCGACCATTTTCTCGGG
The DNA here is from genome assembly GCA_046328875.1 of Anaerolineales bacterium. Taxonomy (GTDB): domain Bacteria; phylum Chloroflexota; class Anaerolineae; order Anaerolineales; family Villigracilaceae; genus Villigracilis. The sequence goes on from JAXLVS010000001.1 coordinate 1,518,628, forward strand.
CTCGATGAACATGAACGCCATTATCCAAGCGCAGAATGTCTGGTTCTTCTTCATTTCTCCTCTCGCTGCGTTGATCTTTTTGATCGCTGCCATTGCTGAGTTGGGACGCGCTCCATTTGATCTTGCAGAAGGTGAATCCGAATTGGTGGCTGGTTTCAATATCGAATACTCAGGCATGAAGTTCGGTATGTTCTATGCTGGCGAATTGCTGCATGCCTTTACCTTCGGCGGCTTCTGGTCTATTCTATTCTTTGGCGGCTATCGCTTCTTCGGCTTGGAACAGGTCAGCCCATTCCTTGCCATCATCATTTTGGTTATCAAAGCCATGGTCGGTTACTGGGTCATCATGTGGGTCAAATACACCATGATGCGTATCCGTATCGATCAAATGCTTGGTTTCAACTGGAAATTCCTGACTCCGCTTTCCTTTGCTCTTTTGCTTGTAACGGCATTGATGAATACGCTTCTTCGCGGCGCTGAAAGCTGGCTCTACGTAACGGGTATATTCCTATCTAACGTAGTGGTCGGCTGGATCGCGCTGGAGATCGCGCGTTCCGTGGCTCGCAAAGAGCGTGAACGTGTGGAAGGCCCAACGAAAGTAGTGGAGGCCCATCATTAATTGGGATGATGTGACATGACTGGTGAACAAATTATTTTCTTGATCGTTGCCCTCTTCACCCTCGGCTCTGCGCTGATGGTGGTGACGACGCGTAACCTGATCCATGCGGCGCTTTGGCTGGTTTCTACCCTCTTTGGTGTGGCGGTCATTTATGCGCTGTTGAATGCAGGCTTTATGGCTGTGGTGCAGGTGGTTGTATATATCGGCGCGATTGCCATCCTCTTCATTTTTGCAGTGATGCTCACTCGCAAAGATTTGCGCGATAACGTCCCTCAGATGAACAAGAACTGGTGGGCTGGCGCACTTGTAGCTGTGTTGACCTTTGCAGGGCTCGTTTTTACGCTTCAGGGTTGGAGTGGCTTCTCGAAGACAGCAGCAGCTGTCCCGTCTGGTTTTGATGCGATCAGCCAGCTTGGTGACAAGTTGACATCGCCCGCTGCGTACGTCCTGCCGTTTGAAGTTGCATCCGTCCTTCTGTTGGCGGCATTGATCGGCGCGGTATATGTCGCGTTCAATAAAAAGTAGGAGGCGCAGATGATCCCTCTTTCCTGGTATCTCATTCTTGCGGCGGCTTTGTTTGGCATTGGCTTGTTCGGCGTGTTAGTGCGCAGGAACGCGGTTGCGATCTTGCTCGGCGTTGAATTGATGCTTAATGCTGTGAATATCAACCTCGTTTCCTTCTGGCGCTATGGTGATGTTTCCACGATGGCTGGGCAGGTTTTTGCCATCATCGTGTTCGCGGTTGCCGCTGCCGAAGTTTCTGTAGGTCTGGCTTTGGTCATTTCTGTGTATCGCAGACGCAATACTGTGGTTGCAGATGAACTCGATTTGTTGAAGTGGTAGGGACGCATGACTCATGAATTTGTAACAAGTTTAGTTTGGCTAATTCCCTTGCCACCCCTTTTAGCGTTTGCTCTTATTGTGCTGTTTACCAATAAGAACAAGACGCTAAGCCATACGGTGGCAATCAGCGCAGCCTTCCTGTCTTTTTTGGGAGCCATGATTGTTTTTTATAACGCGGTCATAACCGAGCATTTTGGCGAACATCCATTTGCGGCTGCCCGTGATTGGCTGCCCACAGGTGAGACTTGGTTGAAAGTCGGCGTGTTGATTGACCCGCTTTCTGCCGCAGTGTTGTTCTTCGTGGCAATTACAGTGTTGATGATTTTCATCTACAGCGTTGGATACCATAACTATGGTCAACCCGCTGGCGACCACGATCATGCAGGTCTGCCGCCTCATGGCGCAACCGTGGAAGAACATGGACACAAGCACGTTGTGCCGTCCATCGAGCCGATGTACTCACGTTTCTTTGCGTTTATCGGTTTGTTCGCCTTCGGTATGTACACCCTTGTTGTCTCTGATAACCTGCTCACACTCTTTGTGGGTTGGGAGATCATGGGCTTGTGCTCCTACTTGTTGATTGGTTTCTGGTATGGCAAGCCGTCTGCACGTAACGCGGCAATGAAAGCCTTTATGACCACACGCATCGGCGATGTGTTCATGCTCATTGGCATTGCCTTCCTTTACTACGCAACAGGCACACTAACCTACCGCGAAATTTTTACAGAAGAGACTCTGCACGTTCTCTCGACAGTGCCAAGCGGCGTGTTCGGTTTATCCGCTGCGGGATTGATCGCAGTTCTGCTCTTCATCGGTACGATCGGCAAGTCGGCTCAATTCCCTCTGCATGTTTGGCTTCCAGATGCGATGGAAGGCCCAACCCCCGTCAGCGCCATGATCCATGCGGCTACCATGGTGTCCGCTGGCGTGTATGCGGTCATTCGCATGTTCCCGCTGCTCACGGCTGGCTGGCATGAGGGTGCTCCGCTAAACTCTGCGATGACCTTCGTCGCATTCATTGGCGCATTCACGGCCATCTTCGCTGCGACCATCGCAGTTGCGCAAAACGATATCAAACGCGTTCTCGCTTATTCCACAATTTCACAGCTTGGCTTCATGATCGCCGCGATCGGTATGGGCGCATACATCGCCGCTGTTTTCCATCTGATCACACACGCCTTCTTCAAGGCCTTGCTCTTCCTTGGCTCTGGTTCTGTCATCCACGGTATGGAGCATGGTGTGCTTCACACGGGTAATCACGATGTTGACCCGCAGGACATGTTCAACATGGGCGGTCTTCGCAAGAAGATGCCGATCACATTCTGGACCTTCCTCATTGGCGGTTTTGCTCTTTCTGGTTTCCCGATCATCACGGCTGGCTTCTGGTCGAAGGATGAAATTCTTGCAGACGCCTTCGCTAATGGTCATTTGGCGATTTTCATCACACTTGCAGTTGCTGCATTCCTGACCGCTTTCTACACCATGCGCCAGATCACGTTGACATTCCTCGGCGAAGCCCGCACAAAGGAAGCCGAACACGCACAGGAAAATAAGTGGACGATGACCTTCCCGCTCGTTGTGCTCTCGGTCTTTGCTGTAGGGTACGGTTGGGTCGGCATCCCCGAGCATTTCCCACTCCTCGGCGGACTCATCCCGAACTGGTTCCACGAATTCGTTGGTGGCACGCTGGCTGAACTTCCTCCAGTCTTGGAATTCAACGCAGTTCCTTTGCTTACGTCCCTCGGAGTAGCGCTTGGCGGCTTGTTCTTTGGCTGGCTTGTGTATCGCAATGTTAACAGCCCTGCGGAAGACAAGCTGCAAATTCCATTCCTCAAGAACAAATATTACTTTGATGAAATTTATGAAGTCGTCTTCATCAAACCCGCTGTTTGGTTCTCTGAGGTCTTCGTCTCCAAGTGGATGGATAAAGGCTTCATCGACGGCATTCTCCATTTGTTCGGACCCGCTACCGGCGGAGTCGGAAGCGCAATTCGTAATTACTTTGATCTGCCCGTTATCAATCAATTCCTGGGCGATGGCTCCGCTGATGCCACTTGGTGGGTCGGCAAGAATCTTCGCCCCATCCAAACGGGTCGCATCCAGCAGTACCTTGTTCTTTCACTGGTCGTTCTCTTTGTAATCGGCGGCCTGCTTTATTTCCTGCTGCTGGCATAGGAGCGCACGATGGATTTTTTCAACTCTCATCTCCTTAGCCTGATCTTGTTCCTGCCGACCATTGCGGCATTGATCATGCTTTTCCTGCCAGGTGCTGAAACAAAATTATTGCGCTGGTTTGCGTTCGGTGCCAGCCTTATTCCTTTTGTTCTCACGCTTGTGCTTTGGCGAAATTTCGACCTCAATGCAACGGGTTTCCAGTTTCAGGAAAGCTACGTTTGGTACGCGGCGCTTCACTCGTCTCTGCACATCGGTGTAGACGGCATTTCCGTCACAATGGTTTTGCTGACCACGTTCCTGACCCCGCTTGCGATCCTCGCCTCCTTTAGCGTAACGGACCGCGTCAGGCCGTACATGATGCTTTTCCTCTTTTTGGAAACAGGCATGCTCGGCGTCTTCATGTCGCTTGACCTGCTTATCTTCTTCGTCTTCTGGGAGATCGGCCTTGTTCCGATGTACTTCCTCATCAATCAGTGGGGTAGTGCCAATAAGGATTACGCTTCGCTCAAGTTCATGATCTACACCATGGGCGGATCGCTCGGCCTGTTGTTGGCTGTGCAGATGCTCGGCGTTCTTTTCGGAACCTATGATTTGGTCGTTCTCTACGAACGCTGGAATTCGCTGAGTGCTAGTTCCATTCTCCTCGGTATGCCAGTGCATACCGTCAAGACCATTGCGTTCTGGGCGTTCGCGGTTGCCTTCGCGGTCAAAGTGCCTTTGTGGCCTTTCCACACATGGCTGCCCGATGCCCACACCGAAGCCCCGACCGCTGGTTCCATGATCCTGGCGGGTGTGCTCCTCAAGCTCGGCGCGTATGGCTTTATCAGACTCGTGCTTCCGCTTTATCCGCTGGAAGCAAAGATCTTCGCGGGTGCTCTCGCCGTTCTTGCTGTGGGTGCGATCGTCTTTGGTGCATTTGGCTCCTTCGGCCAGACGGACTTCAAACGGCTCGTGGCTTACTCCTCTGTCAATCACATGGGATTTGTCGTTCTCGGTATCGCTGCTGCTGGTCTCGCTGCTGGTACGCCCGAGGCTCACATCGCCATGAACGGCGCTGTCTTGCAGATGTTCAATCACGGCTTGTCTGCGGCTGGCATGTTCTTCCTCGTTGGTGTTATTTATGAACGTACACACACACGCAATCTGGAAGACTTCGGCGGCTTGTTCCCGCTGGTGCCTGTCTATGGCGGTATTCTTATCTTCATGAGCATGGCTTCCCTTGGCCTGCCAGGACTCAACGGCTTCGTCTCTGAGTTTATGGTGGTACGAGGCGCATACCCTGTCTTGAAGATCTACACTGCCGTTGCAATGATCGGCTTGCTTTTCACGGGTGCTTATATCTTGAAGGGCATCGCGAAAGTTCTGCATGGTCCTATGAATGAACATTGGGCACACGGCGAACACAAACTGACCGAGATCAACACACGCGAAATTTTCGTGGTCGTTCCTTTGATGGCTTTGATCTTAGCCATCGGTATCTGGCCTGCGTGGATTTTGGAAGTCATCAACAAAGCCGTTGTGGCTCTGTTCTAAGAGGTGGATGATGAATTTTCCCATCCTGAGTATTATCACTTTCCTTCCCTTTGTAGCAGCGGTCATCATGTTGCTGATGCCCGCCAACCGCAAGACGGAAGTCCGCGGCGTTGCGCTTGCAACCGCTGCCATTGACCTTCTGCTTGCTGGCTGGATGTATCTGCAATATCTGACTGGCGCGCTGACAGGCTACCAGTTCATTGAAACCTACAACTGGCTTCCCGCGCTTGGCATCAGCTTGAAATTCGGCGTGGACGGTATGAGCGCTCCGCTCGTTCTGTTGACAGGCATCGTCATGTTCACGGGCGTTCTTATCTCTTGGGGCGACGACGACAAACACGTCATGTCTGGTATTCAAGACCGCCCGCGTGAATTCTTCGCCTTCCTGTTCCTGCTTGCAGGCGGCGTGTTCGGTGTATTCGTCTCGCTCGACCTGTTCATGCTGTTCTTCTTCTATGAAATCGCCGTGTTCCCGATGTACTTGCTCATTGCCATTTGGGGCTGGATCAAGACCCGTGAATACGCGGCCATGAAGCTGACTTTGTACTTGTTCATTGGCTCGGTCATTGCCCTGGTCGGCGCTCTCGCCATGTACTGGACGCAATACCAGAACACAGGCGTGCTCTCCTTTGACATGCTTCAGATGGAAAGCGCAGGCTTTTCAGCAGCCTTCCAATATGCCTGGTTCCTGCCCGTTTTCTTCGGTTTTGCAGTTTTGGGCGGTATCTGGCCTTTCCACAACTGGTCACCTGATGGTCACGTGGCCGCGCCGACAGCAGTTTCCATGTTCCATGCGGGTGTGTTGATGAAACTCGGTGCCTTCGCTGCTTTACGTGTGGCGGTTATGCTTCTGCCTGAAGGCGCAAAACAATGGGCGTGGCTCTTGATGATCTGCGCTGGCGTCGCTGTTGTATACGGTGCATTCATTGCTTTCGTACAGACCGATATGAAATACATGATCGGTTTCTCCTCCGTCTCGCACATGGGACTTGTCGTCTTGGGCGTTTCCACACTCAATCACAACGGTCTGGTCGGTGCTGGGGTGCAAATGTTCTCACACGGCATCATGACGGCTCTCTTCTTCGCAATCACAGGCATGATCTATGACAGAGCGCACACTCGTATGATCCCCGAACTGGGCGGCATTGCCAAGGTGATGCCCTTCGCCACGATCGGTTTTATCATCGGCGGTCTCGTGTCCATGGGTATGCCTGGCTTCTCTGGTTTCATCGCTGAATTCCCGATCTTTATGGGCGTTTGGGAGGAACAATGGCTGGTAGCGGTGATCGCGAGCATTTCGATCATCATCACAGCGGCATACATCATGATGAATATTCGTAAAGTGTTCTTTAGCCCAATGCCTGAAAAATTGGAAGGCCATATCGGCGACGTCACTGTGTTGGATAAAGTGGCGATCACAACCCTGTGCCTTCTGATGATCATCATTGGTGTTTTCCCCGCCGTCATGGTTCCCATGGTGGAAAGAGGCGTTGAGAATATCCTGCGCCTGTTGGGAGGTGCATAATGTTTACCACACAAATTTTCGCTTCGATCCTCCCCGAAATCCTGATCCTCATTCTCGGCATCTTGATCCTTGTCTTTGAGCCGTTCTGGAAAGAAGATCAGCGCCGCAATGCGGGCTGGCTTACCGCTGGCGGACTTTTCGCCGCGATCATCATCAGCCTGTTATTTGGTCAGCCGGGTGAACCGACCTCAGTCCTTGGTGGCATGATTCGCTTTGACTGGCTGGGCTTTTTCTTCAAGATCCTGTTCATGTTCGCTGGTGCGGCGACTGCTCTGCTTTTGATGGATCATGAAAAAGCGGGACAACGCGGCGAAGCATATGTTCTCCTTCTCGCTTCGCTTCTCGGTATGAACCTGATGGCTGTTTCCTCAGACTTGGTTATGCTATATCTGGCGATTGAAACCGCGTCCATTCCGCTGTATATCCTCGCTGGCTTTCTATTGGCGGATGATCGTTCTACTGAAGCTGGTTTCAAGTATTTGTTGTTCGGCACACTGGCTTCCACCATTATGCTCTATGGCTTTAGCTTGATCTTTGGCTTTACTGGCACCACAGACTTGCAGAAAATCGCCGAAGTCTTCACTTCAGGCACGATCTCTCCGCTGCTTGCCTTCGGCGTGTTGGCGATGGTGATCTTCGGCCTTGGTTTCAAGGTAGCTATTGTCCCAGTGCATTTCTGGGCACCTGATGTCTATCAGGGTTCACCTACGCCTGTGGCTGGTTTCCTCTCCACGGCTTCCAAGGCCGCTGGCTTTGCTGTGATCGTACGTTTATTCTTTGTGGCACTTCCTGACTTCGCTCCCTCATGGACTGTGGTCTTCGCGGCACTTGCAGCAATTACCATGACAGTCGGCAACCTGCTTGCGCTTACACAGACCAATATCAAGCGTTTGCTTGCATATTCATCCATTGCTCATGCAGGGTATGCATTGATCGGTGTAGTGGCGTTTAGTCAACTTGGTGCGGCGAGTGTGGTGTTCTACCTTGCGGCTTACATTGCGACAAACCTGCTAGCCTTCGGTGTGGTGATGGCGTTTAGCCGTGTTACTGGATTGGAAGAAATTACCGATTACGCTGGGCTCAGCCGCCGCAATCCCTTGATGGGTTTGATGATGTTGGCGGCCTTCCTGTCGCTGGCGGGAATGCCTCCGTTTGGTGGTTTCGTGGCGAAGGTTTTTGTCTTTGCTGCTGGTGTTCAGGCTAATTACACATGGCTGGTCGTTGTGGGTATTATCAACTCGATCATCGGCGTGTACTACTACCTCAATGTTTTGAAGTATGTGTACCTCTATCGTATGGAAGGGGAGAACGAGGAACAGCACCCTGTCCCGTTGACTCGTCCATACACGATTGCGCTCGTGGTGCTTGCCATTGGTGTGATTTTAGTTGGTACACTCTTTGCCCCGTGGTTTAGTTGGTCTAATGCGGCGGCGTTGAATTTGTTCTAGAAATCGGATTGTGGACGATGGACAGTAGACCTCGGCCTACTGTCCATCGTCTATGTTCTAAGGTGTAGACAATATTACAGAAAGCAGAATCAGGTCAAAAGCCGAGAAAGAGGCGTTTTTAAGGCGGCGAAAAGGCAGGTTGGCGAAGGTCAGCCTGTTCTGTTGGTAAAGCCGCTCGGACGGGAAATCCCTAAAAATGATTTCCGTTTGACAGCCCTTTGACCTGTCAGTTATAATCGTGCGACATGACACAATCAAAACAGACCAATCGTCAGAATATGGTGTATACCTTGCTCGTGGTTATGATCGGGCAGGTGGGTTGTATTACATTAGCTATCATTCTGGCTTCAGTTTTTGGTGGGTTGTGGCTTGATAAAACGTTTGGAACGAAGCCGGTGTTTACACTGGTGTTGTTGTTTGCTGGAATCCCTCTTTCGGTCTTCCTGATGATGTTCGCAGCGCGAAAAACGCTGGCGCGTTTGAAGGAAAAAAATGAAGCCGAAGAGCAAAAAACTACTGCTTAGGAGGCGGGCTTGGAGACCCAAAAACGTACCCCCTGGCGGCGCTGGATTGTTCTAGTGCTAATGATCGGTGGTTTTATTCTGGGCGGGATCTTTGTTCCTGTTCAGCCTGAAATCACGGTTGCCGCCGAAAAATTGATCGAGGAGCCGCTGATTGAGAATTTTCTCGGTCTTGGCCCCTTCTATTTGGTAAATACTCTCCCCACTTTGGCAGTGACAATTGTCCTGCTTTTGGTGATTGGATTTGCCGCGAATCGTTCTTTGAAGAAGAGCCAACAGACCGATCTCGTGCCGACTGGAATTGGCAACGTGATGGAAGCTCTTTTGGAAATGTTGTATAACATGACCGAAGGTTCTGCTGGCGCAAAGTGGGCAAAGGCCATCTTCCCCTGGTTTGCAACAATCATGATCTATGTGCTGTTTGCGAACCTTCTCAAGTTAATTCCTGGCTTTGAGTCAATTGGTGTGTTGCACCATGCGACGGGCGAAGGACATACAATTGCAGAGTTGGGCGGCGGTTGGGCAAACATCCTTCCCGAAAAAGTGGAAGAAGGCGGCTATATTCTGGCTCCGTTCTTCCGCGGTATCTCTGTGGATCTGAACTTCACCCTCTCACTGGCGTTGATCTCTTTCTTCTCTATTCAGGTGATGGGCGTCCGCGCTCAGGGACTTGGCTACTTCAGCAAGTTCTTCAATACCAGGCGCATGTTCAAAGTGCCGTTCTTTGGTGCGATGGATTTCCTCGTGGGTCTGTTGGAGATCATCTCTGAATTCGCGAAGATCCTTTCGTTCACATTCCGTCTTTTCGGTAATATGTTTGCGGGTGTGGTGTTGGTTGCAGTGGTTGCTTCATTGCTCGGCAAGATCAGCATTTTGCCTTCAATGATCATGATGTTTGAGTTGTTCGTGGGTGTCATTCAAGCCTTCGTGTTCGGTATGTTGACCATGGTGTTCATGGCAATGGCGACGCAGGGTCATGGCGACGAAGAACACGCTGAACATTAATTCAAAAAATACATAAATTAATTAGGACAATCCTAAGGAGACTTGAAACATGGATGGACAATTTCTTTTAGATGCGATGCGCTTCGTCGGCGCAGGTTTGGCTATGATCGGCGCCGCGGGCGCTGGTGTAGGTATCGGTTTGAGCGTACAGGGTGCTCTTGGTGGTATGGCCCGCAATCCCGATACATACGGTAACTTGTTGACCAACATGATCCTTGGCGTGGCTTTCTCCGAATCCATTGCTATTTACTGCTTGGTCATCGCGTTCCTCATGCTCTTCAAAGTCGTGTAATTCAAGGAGCATTGAAACATGGAAGCTCTTGGTATTAATCTCGGATTACTCATTGTTCAGTTGATTGCGTTCGCAATTGTGTTCCTCACATTGAACGCTTGGGTATACAAGCCCATTCTGGACATGATGGAATCCCGCAAACAGAAGATCGCGCAGGGTCTCGAAGACGCCCGCGTAGCTGCTGAAGCTCGTGCCAATGCGGAAAAAGAAGCCGCCAAGGTACTCGCTGAAGCACAGGCTGAAGCTGGCAAGGTTGTTCGTGAAGCTACCGAACGCGCTGCTTCCGCTGGTAAGGATGTGAAAGCCGCTGCCGAAGCTGAAGCTGCCAAAGCACGCGAAGCTGCCATGGCTGAAGCTGAACTCGAACGCAATCGCATTCTTGGCGATCTGCGCGGACAGGTTGCTGCTCTCGCCATTGCTGCCGCCAATAAGCTCGTTGGTGATGCTTTGGATGAGAAGAAGCAACACGCTTTGATCGATGAATTCTTCTCTGGCGTAAAGGGTGGCAAGGTGGTTGTAGCAGAAGGCCTCACAGGCGATTCTGCTGTTGTCACCAGCGCGCTCCCGCTCACCAGCCAGGAACAAGACACCGTGAAGAAGAGCGTCTCTGTGAAGGAAGTTTCCTTCAAGGTTGATCCCTCCATTCTCGGCGGTCTCGTCATCAAAGTTGGTGATAAGGTTCTTGATGGTTCTGTCGCTGGCAAGCTCGAAGGTTTGCGCCAGACGTTGAAGTAAGGTCATTCATTTGACATCGAAAGGGTTTTGGTAAAATTACCAAAACCCTTTTTTGTTTTAAAGGGAAACAAGCAGATAGGTAGATGCGAAAATATGAAGAAAAAAATTTCAGAACTTTTTATAGATTTCCCGCTTTCTCGTCCGTCTAATCTTCCAGAGGTTGAAATCACTGGTATTGCTATCGACAGTCGTGCTGTGAAGTCTGGATACCTTTTTGTTGCCATGAAAGGCGGGTCTGTAGATGGACATGACTACATTCAAAAAGCTATTGAGAACGGCGCTACTGCAATCATTGGGGATAAAGACCTGAGCGGACTCAGCATCCCTTATATTCGACTCGAAAACCCGCGTCAATCCCTGACGTGGCTGGCTGCCGCGTTTTACAACTGGCCTGCTCGCAAGCTGGCAGTGATCGGCGTAACAGGTACGGATGGGAAAACGACCACGAGTAACCTGATCTATAAAATACTTGTTTCTGCAGGTATTAAGGCAGGGATGATATCCACAGTTAATGCTGTGATTGGCGATGAAGTGTTGGACACGGGATTCCACGTCACTACGCCTGATGCACATGATGTGCAGGCCTATCTTGCAAGGATGGTGGATGCGGGTTTAACGCACGTTGTCCTGGAAACAACGTCTCATGGATGGGCTCAACATCGTGTGGATGCGTGTGAGTTTGATATTGCCGTAGTAACTAATATTACCCATGAGCATTTCGATGAACATGGCACTTACGAGAATTATCGTGCCGCAAAAGCACGCTTGTTTAGCAGCCTTGAAATAACCCGTGAAAAACCGCAGGGGAATCCGCGCTTGGGAATTATTAATCGGGATGATGTCAAATCCTTTGATTTTCTGGATAAGTTCATCAAGGTCAATAAGATCAACTATGGGTTGGGGCAAGATGCCAATGTCCGTGCGGTAGATATTGAATATAGCTCCACTGGAATCAAGTTTACTGCGGTTTCAAAGGCCTTTCGTGTAGGCATTTTGAGCAACCTCGTTGGCGCATATAATGCATCAAACTGCCTTGCCGCATTGACCGCTGCTGTCTATGGTTTGGAAATTGATCCACAGGTCGCTGCCCAAGGTATTGCCACTTTAGATGGCATTCCTGGGCGAATGGAAAACATTGCGATGGGGCAAAACTTCACTGCCATTGTGGATTTTGCGCATACGCCAAACGCGCTCAAGGTTGCTTTGGAAGCAGCCAGGAAAATGACTCAGGGTAGAGTCATTTCCATTTTTGGATCCGCAGGCCTACGGGACAAAGAGAAGCGGCGCATGATGGCAGAGACATCCATTGAGCTGGCGGACTTGTCTATTTTGACAGCAGAAGATCCGCGCACTGAGTCGCTGAATGGAATCCTCGAAGAGATGGCGGATGGTGCAAGGTCAAAGGGCGGGCGTGAAGGGGAGACGTTCTGGCGCATTTCTGATCGCGGAGAGGCAATCAAATTTGCGATTCGGCTTGCCCAAAAAGGGGACATTGTGCTTTCTTGCGGTAAGGGACATGAACAATCTATGTGCTTTGGCAAGACTGAATTTATATGGGATGATCGAAATGCAATGCGGGCTGCGCTGGCTGAATTTTTAGGTATCGAAGGACCACAAATGCAGTATCTTCCTTCGCAGGATAAAAAGGAAGAGGAGTGGTTGAAAGGATAATGATCCATTACTTGCATCGTGAACAGATCATCCCAGCGCCAATGGAAAAAGTTTGGGAGTTTTTCTGCGCTCCGCAAAATTTAAATACCATCACTCCGCCTGATATGAACTTTGAGATCATTGCAGGTGGTGAGGCTAAAATGTATGAAGGACAGATGATCGAATATCGCGTAGAGTTTATCCGAGGAGTTCACTCGTTGTGGCTGACAGAGATTGCACACGTGCGTGAGAATGAATATTTTGTGGATGAACAGCGTATTGGGCCATACCGATTTTGGTATCATGAACATAGGTTTGAGAATGTACATGATGGCGTGAAGATGATTGACCACGTAACTTATGTTCTACCTTATGGATCATTGGGTGATGTGGTTCATGCCGTTTGGGTCGGAAAACGTTTGAAATCTATTTTTGATTTTCGAGCTCAAAAGATTGAAGATTTGTTTGGGAGAGTGAAATGACAAATTGGACCGTGCCAGTTATTTTGCAGGGAAAGTATGTGCGTTTGGAGCCATTGTCCGAGTCACATATTTCAGGTTTGACAGAGATCGGCATTGGCCAAAGCTTTTGGGACTTTATGCTTTATGGAAATATTCAAACTGAAGGGGATATGCGGAATTGGGTATTAGATATTCGTAGCCGCGCAGAAAAAGGAACAGACCTGCCTTTTGCAGTTATTCATCTGGCCTCGGGGCGTGTAGCTGGCGCCACACGCTATTTGAATATCATGCCAAAAGACCGCGGGCTTGAGATTGGCGGTACATGGTATGGAATGGACTTCCAGCGTACGCCTGTTAATACGGAATGCAAATACTTGCTACTGACGCATGCTTTTGAAACCTTGAAGTGCATCCGCGTGCAGTTGAAGACGGATAAACGGAATGAACGCTCACAGAAGGCTATTGAACGTCTCGGTGCAAAGAAGGAAGGTGTGCTTCGTAATCACATGATCCTCCCTGACGGTAGATACCGCGACTCGGTCTTTTATAGTATTTTGGATACTGAATGGGCAGACGTGAAAAGTAACTTAAAAGATATGATGACGAAGTACGAAAAGTAGAAATATTTCTTAAAACCAAAAGAGCACACAGTTTTTTCAAAAAAATTTGTGTGCTCTTTTAGCTATTATATAAGAAATTATGGGGTGTATAAAACAGTTGCTTCACCTTCCAATACAATGATGCTATCTTGATTCTTGCAGGTTGTTGAAAGTACAGCAATGGACTTGTCTGCGCGTATGGACTTTACTTCTACTGTAGCCGTGATAGTGTCATTTGGGTAGACAGGTGCTTTGAATTGCAGAGTCTGGCCGAGATAGACGGTTCCAGCCCCTGGTAGGTCATTGGCGAGTGTCGCAGAGACCAATCCTGCAGCGATCATCCCGTGTGCAATGCGACGTCCAAAGCGCGTGCCTGCTGCGTATGAGTCATCAAGGTGGACAGGATTGGTATCGCCTGTTAATTCTGCGAATGCTCGAATCACATCATCAGAGATGATTTTTGTGCGAGAAGCTTTTTCCCCTGGAATGAGAGTTGGCATACGATTTTCCTTATTGTGAGTTTTGTGCTACCCAATTGATGAACTCTGAATGGTCAGATTTTACTAACTCTACGAATGTATTGTTGTATTTGAACCAAGTGCTATAGTATGCAAGCATCTTCTGAGCTTCAGGCATGCTGAGGTCAGGTAACTCTGTTAGTGTAAGGCAGTATTCGCTTACTTGTTTTTCGTCCTCAAGAATTTTTTGAGTCTCTTCGTCCAGTGGGATTATGCCTTGTACTGATGCTTGAGTCTTTTCTTTATTTATCTGCGTTGTGGACTCAATTCCTGCTTTCCACTCTGTTTTTGAGAGTGGGTTTGTAACATAACTTCCATCCATTAGCAGGGCGGGATTGCTGCCATACGCAAATGTGTAGCGGACCCAGATCGTATTTGATGAGGGTGGCCATGTTGTTGGGAAGAAGGGAGATTGAGTTTCCGTCCATGAGATTTCAGGAGAGGTTGTCGATGAGGATGATTCGGTTTGGGCCTTTAGTGCCAAAAAATTGCATGCGAAAATGAAGAATGTTAATAGAATAAATGCTGTCACCATTACCCATTTATATGCGGCACTTTTTTCTTTTTTGTCCAGCATTGATTTCACTCCTGATTCTACTTGGCTTATTCAAATTCCACGCCTAGTAAACTGGCGATGACTCCAATCTCTCCCACATGTTGATAAGGATGGGTCATTCCAAAATTCATTAGACATTTACCTTTGCTCCAGCCAAGATAATTTTTGATGAAACCCTCTGCGTTACTATGAGCCAGTCCTTCGTTGACGATGATCTGGCGTATGCGGCTTTCTTCCAATGTGGCGTCAAGGTCGCTTGGGTCAAGTGTGCTGATGATTTCGCGTGTGCGAGCTTGTACAGCGGTTGAATACTCGTGTAGGGCGGGGAGGTCGATTCTCTGATTCAACTCATCAACTTCAGCAAAGGTCATCTCAGTTCCGTGATGTCGGAGTGGAACGTTCATGCGTTCCATCCACTGGCCCTCATCAAGTACTTGTGGCCGATCCATTACGAAACGATTGAGCCCTGCATCCTCAACTCTGGCGATGTGCCATAGGTTCCATGCAATTGAATTGACGCGGGGATGCGGTCGTTGGCATATTAATTCGGGTGGGACGACTGTCCAAACACCAGCCAGCCAAAAATTATAGAGCGCATCATAACGTTGTATGAAAACTTGAGGTATGTCCATAGTTCTCCATAAGGAATATATTTACAATTTTATTTTTCTTCTACGTACATGTGAAAATTATCGATAATCTCGCCTTGGGTTTCTTTCCGCCATTGAAGATAGACCCAAATATCCTGTCCGTCTCTTTGGCCACGAAGGGTTAATCCATCGTCGTATGGGAGAAAATGCTTTTCCATGAATTGCCAGCTTTCTCCAATTAGGTGCAGGTTTCCGTAATAATCTGTGAATTCTTTTATGACGCTATATGTTTTTCCTGGTATAAGGTCGGACGCTGTGAACTTCTGCCCGGGCGAGGTGAATTTCTTTTCCTGAATCGGATAGAGCAACTGTCGACGTTGGGCTTGAAGCGCGTCATGTCGGGCTGATGAGTGCCAGCCAATTACAAGCCATACACTGATCATACTCAGCGCGACAAATGGATGTGCGAGAATTAGGTCCTTACTCAGATATAGAAGGATGCCGCCACCGATCAGGATACGAAACATCCTAAATAACAAATGCGATTCGAATTTCTTTATCTCTGCGCTGGCGTGCATGCCAACTACGAAACTCCAGAGTGTTAATGTGGCGAAACCGCCAAAGGTCAACGCTTTTAGATAAAGGCCTGAACGAAGATGTACAGTGCCGATAATCAAGCATGTCCCAAGGAAAATGAGGTCAAAGAATATATCAAAGAATGTAGGTTTTAAGCTCTTCAAGGTTGCTCACAAAAGATGAAATGATTATTCAAACAATGAGATTTTCACACACGACACCTTCCTTGACAATTACCCAAAAGTCTTATATGCAATTTTTTGCCCTAATGGATATGCTAAAATTTGCTGCTCCAAAAATATAGAAATATTGTTTGACCATTGAGGAGAAGTTAGAAATGAAACTCAGGTGTATCTTCATATTTTTACTAGTAAGTATTCTTTCTCTTTCAGCTTGTGGAATTGTGTCAGGTCAGCCAACAAAAGATCCCAATGCGACCTATACCGCTGCGACTCTTTCTACGCTGATGCCCGATGCTACATTGACCCCGGGCAGCCCTCAGCCTCTGACAAATGGCGCCATTGCTGGCTCCGTATCTAGTTCGGGTTTTCCTGCTGTTGGAGTATTCGCATTTAGCACAACGAATTTTCCTTCAGGTTATTACTACTATACTCTGCTTCTTTCCGATCAAACTGAATATATTTTGACTCTGCCAGGCGGAGAATATTATGTTGTGGCGTATGCTTTAGCTGGAGGCCAGCCAACTGACTTTGTGGGTGGGTACACCAATACTATTCCTTGTGGGATGGGTACAGCCTGCAAAGACCATTCGCTTGCTACTGTGGTTGTAGCAGATGGCGCAACAACCACAGATATTAGCCCCATAGACTTTACCAAACCTGCCAGCGCGTACCCGCCCATGCCTGTTGTGGAAGCTCTCCCTGCTGTAAACAATATCATTCAACCATTGCAAGACTGTCAGACGATCCATGATAATGCCTCGAAGTATTTGCAATATCGGTTCACGATGATCGATGTGCCATATACCGACCCTGTCACGGGGGATACAGGCATGGTTTGCCTTGTGGAGGCTGATGGCACGGGAGTGGACTTTGATGCTTTAGGTATTCAAGGTGTAGTGGAAGCACTTGAAGCGACGCTCACCGATTGGACCTACGACCCCAGCCTGCAAGCAGATGGACCAACTGGTGAATCTAGAGGATATCGGCGTGGAACGTCTTTGTTGGTGCTCAGTGTTTCCTGGCAACCAACAGTAGATGCAAATTGTCCGAAAGATCAGCCAATCTCTGCTTGTGTGCTTGCCCCTGAACAAAAGTTATATATCATCACACTGGAAGGCAGACAGTAAAAGGATACTTATTGTTCTTAAAAATAAAAAGAGAGATTGTGGAAAACCTCTCTTTTTATTTTTTTTGCGATGTTTTTTTCTATGGCTTTGGCCTTTCGATGGTTACACTGCCATCATCATTTTCCACGTATTTGAAGCCATGATTTTTTGCATATTGGATCATCCATGCGGCATGCTGTTTTCTAGCGATGATGGCAGGGTCTTCCTGGGGTGGAGGAAGGATGCGGATATTCTTCGCGATCTTTGAACGTGGACAAAACCCTTCCAATCTTTTCATTCCATTCCTCTGTTCATATGTGTATTTGACATACGGTTGCCCACCATCTAGTGGAGAATATGGTTTTTCGAGTTCTGCGCGTTCACTTGCATGTAGTTCTCGTACCGATCCATCCTCGTTGACGTACACATACGGATAAGGGTTGGATTTTGCTTCATCGGCGGAGACAATTGGAAAGGCTTTGAGTTTAGATCCCATGTACTATTCTCGCTTCAATAGGTCACTATCTCTTTTTTGTTCGAACAAAGTATATCTGTCTGGTTATTTGTCCAAATTCTACTACTATGCAGTCATTGATGCTATTGTGGCCTTGAAGATCAGAAGCCAAATCTACTAATGTATTCCCAGAGTGGAATGCTCATACCAAACACGATCAGGTAAACGGTCAGTAAAACCCATAAGCCTGGAATTGACCAGCGGGTAAGATTATGTAACCGCAAAGCTTTTTCCTTTTCATCTGCATTTACATAAAGCATCAGCCTAACTGTAACTGTCAATGCCAAAAAAACAATGACGTAATTACTAAGCATAAATTTATCGGCGAAAGTCATATACCCGACTGGGGGAATTGAAGAGGTAAGTGTCAGATGATAAAGGATGGCGCCAACTAAGGTGGAAGATGTCAGCGCCAGCCGCTCACTAATTTCATCATACTTCATCAGGAAAGACAGCATACCCACCATCACAATGACGATGGCAGCAAATAAGCCCTTCATAAAGGAGGAGAACCATGGGTGGTAAATTTGTACATTGAAAATCAATCTTGAATACGGCACTGAATAGATTGGATAGTCATGAACTACGACCTCACCAGTAACTTCTTCCTCCACTTGCCAGCCTGAGACAACCGCATATTTATCTACACCGCTTGTTTCATGGTCAAATTCATAAACTAGTTTGTTCGCACCCAGAATTTTATCTTCCATCTGCATATTGAGGAGGTGGTAATCAAATGGAAAATCATTTAACAGAACATTAGCGCCCAAGGGAACCCGTACTCGATAGTGGTGAGATGTATTTCCTTTATTATCCCCTGTCTCATCTGTAACCTCCAAAGGGCCAGTGGCATTCATCACCTCAAATGTTGGGTCAGGAGTATTACATGGATCACTGCACAGGATGTTCAAGTAAACATCCATAGTGTATGACCCAGTAGCTATATCTAGATCGGTAATACCAAGCACATACATACCAATTTTTTCGATCATTTTCTCGTCTAAGGCTGGTACTGCGGATCGTGTTTTTACCGCAACTGGAACATTTGGACTCGCGGCTGTTTTTTTAGCTAGCATTGGAGAAAACGCGAGGGTAAAGATAATCACCACAGCTAGATAGGTGAGTTGTCGAAACTTCATTGTCCTTTCCATGGCGCGATCCTTTTGATATGTAGTCTCGACGCCGCGTACAAGTGCGGCGTCGAGAACATCAACGTGTTGAAAAAAACAGGTGTATAGGTAACTTGACTATTGCAGCTGAATTTTGACTATATCACCATCTTTATTAGAATCGATTACAGTAATCGTGATTCCATCAACAGTGATCGAGTCTCCGATGCGCAATGCGGCATCTTGGAAATTGGATTTATCGGTGAAACCTGTTCTGGGCTGAATTACATATCCGCCGCCTAGTTGACCGATTGAAGTGTCCACTGTATACACTAGCAGTCCTTCATAGGATGAAGGCAACGTATCGAGTCCTTCGTTTCGGCGTGATTCCATCACAAGGATCTTCGAATCTGATAAAGGAATCATCACCGACTTTACTGTAACATCTTGCCGTACCAGCGGGGCAAGTGTAACAGTCTCACCTTCGGCGGAAATCTTGTCCTTTTCTAAACAGTTTATTTGATCTTCAACCAACCAGCCTTGTAGGTATCTATCCCAGGCACCAAGCTCGATCGCCTCGTTAGACCAGCTCATCGCCATAATTCCCCAGTAACCCAAACTCTGTGATTCGTGATTCAGGTCTTCATCATAAAGGCCGAACGCATGGCCTGTCTCATGGGCCATCCACTTCCAGCGGGCGCCATTAATTCCATTTCGTTCCACTTCATACATGTCCGCGCCACCCGTTGCACCGTTGATAATCACGCCGTTTGAGGTGACGTTGGGAAATGTGATCGCCGGCCCCCAGCCCATATTGGCCATAGGCATTTCCTTGGGAACAAGGAAATATACAGCATCAAACTCACTGTAATCGATCTGCGGGTCGGTTAACGCGATGACGGCTGTTCTATATCCTTCAGGGTCGCCTGCACCTACGCCTCCACCTGTTCCATATTTGGTAGAAGTAAATGGAACATGCACCCAGTTTGGCACAATGGTGAAATCAAAAGCAAGTCTTCCATAAGACTGTTGATAATAGAAATCGGTTACGCCGTTAGCAACTGGGGTGAAGTACGAAACCGGGTCGTCCTTGCCAGGAACATCTGGAAAATCAATTGGCACGATAATCGCCTTAATGTGCCCGTAAGATGGCAGACGCACTCTAACTTTTGGGAAACCCGCCGAAAGATCAGTATTAAACGAGCGGGCTTGTGTCACTAGATCTGGCATCTGACAGGCAGAAGTTGGAACAAACGTACTCGCTGGCTCTTCTGCTAATGCAGTCAATCGTTCCATTTCAGCTGCTGCTTCAGGAGAAATCTCTTCGGGCATATCAAGTGTAATGGCAAAAAATCCGCGTTCATTTTTTTCCAAATCCGCAATAGTGGCTTCTCCTGATGCGGAAACGGTCATGACATATCGGTGTCTGCTCATTACGCCATCAAGCCCATTCGGTTCCGTCGAATCTATTTGGTATTCGCCACTTTCCAACGTGAGAAAGATCGTTCCGTCATCGTTAGCCGGAGTGAAATACCAATCTGCTCCCGGCGGTTGGAGAAAGACACCGCCTCCTACCAGTGGTTTTTCAGGTGATCTGGGGTCTGCAAGCCATAATTTTACGTTCGTACCTTCGGGGGCATTTGCCACAGAAGATGGAACAATCAATTTAGCGGCGGAGGCACCATCTTCTGCAACAATCTCTTTGGGGTACGCAACCGGCTGTGACTTGGTAACCGAATTGATTGATGGGATGGTTGCAGCAAGTTCCGATGTAGGTGTTGGTTCTTGGCTAGGTTCAGGGGCAGAAGTCGCTGTTGCAGCCTCCGTTACCTGCATAGCCGTAGGCTGCTCGGTTGCCTGCCCACCTTCACAACTGGCAACGAGCAAACTAACGACCAGGCAGAAAATTATAATAATATTCTTTTTCACAGATAATCTCCTTGTTTTAATCTTTATATAACAAGCGCCCAATCATAGTTTGCATTGCAGGTGGGTGGCGCACATAAATTTGATTTTACATGGAAATTATTTTTGACAATTTACAAAACTGAAAGTGTTGATGCTGACTTTAACAACCCCAAATTAGCACCAACGAAATGGACTTTATAAAGACAGGTAGATTATGTGAATAGAAACGAAAAAGAGATGCTACCTTCAGATATGGAAACCCGCATGCCAGAAAAAGTGATTTTGAATAGCAGCATCTACAAAAATAAAAGTGAAAATGCACAACAACGATGATGAGTGTCCTTTGTCAAAAATATTTAGACTCTAGACGCCCATTTTGAGAAGGTTTACAGCAATTTACGAACCACGCAAAATCTTTTCCATTTTCTTGCTCTTCGCCAATTCATCCACCAACTTATCCAAATACCGAACCTGCTGCGTTAATGGATTCTCAATTTCCTCCACACGAACTCCACAGATTACTCCTGTGATAAGGTGAGCATTGGGATTTAACGAAGCCTGTTGGAAGAAAGTTTCAAAAGTCTCATTTTCCTTGATAAGTTCCTGAAGCTTCTTAGTATCGAAGCTCGTTAACCACTCTATGACCTGATGCAATTCTGCTTTAGTTCTGCCTTTCTTTTCCACTTTTTCGACATACATCGGATAAACAGAAGCGAAGGTCATTTTTGCAATACGTTGATTTTGTGAGTTAGAGTTTTTCATATATACCTATATTTAAGCGTTAATCTTTAATGTAGACAGATTGGAATTGTTTTTATTCTTGAGATGTCCAGATGAAAAAATGATGCGATGTGGAAAGCTGCTTGAGGTGTACATACCCGTATAGCGGCAGTTCCCACTTTCAGGACATACTTTGTTAGGCACGTTTATATTTGAAGTATTATTTCTTGCCGAAGATGATGCCAACTTTTCCTAATATTTTGGGATGACGTAACATTACTAGCAATGGAATTACATCATGTAAATGTTTGCATTCAAAATTTTCTAGACTCAAGCCCCTTAAAAACTGCTCAAGCTCTGATTCGGCTCCGTAGAATTTCTTGTCAAAAAAGTAATCAATGAATGAAAAACTACCGCCTGGTTTCACAACGCGCAACGCTTCTTTTAATACCAGTTTCTTATCAGAAATAGATTTTACTTCATGAAATGTCAGATTGCTTATTGCGCCATCAAATGTGTTATCGGCAAAATCAAGCAACGCTGCGTCACCTTTTTGAAAATGAACACGGCTTTCCACTTTGACTATTCGGGCGTTTTTCTCGCAAATATTTTTAGAGTATTCCCAGTCTGTTCCCCAATAATCAATACCTGTAACTTCAATATTTTCATGTTTTTGGGCAAGTGAAATGGCCAAAACCCCATTTCCAGAACCAATGTCAATAAATTTACCTTGCAAATCTTTTCCTAAATGCTGAATGGCAAGGTCGTAGATTTTCTCTTGCAGTTTTCCGCCATTTTGAGCGAACATGATATAGGCATAGAGCGGAAATAGGAAACTAACGAAAACAACTACAAATAGAGTTGTTATGATTACTTTATAAAGCAAACCAAGAGAAATAAAGGTTAAGGCACCCATTCCAAGAGACAGCAAACCTAGAATTATCAAAACCTTTTTTCGTACCCAATTCCCATAATTTAATTGCATAAATATTTTCAATCCTTATAACTTTTTGGCTTTCCGTTTGCCCAGTATCGTGGGGCGATGGCTTAGGATGCCGCACTATCCTGGCGATTGTCCGG
Organism: Anaerolineales bacterium; assembly: GCA_046328875.1. GTDB lineage: Bacteria > Chloroflexota > Anaerolineae > Anaerolineales > Villigracilaceae > Villigracilis. Next base: position 1,540,893 of record JAXLVS010000001.1, read on the forward strand.
GACGCGTTGTTAGCCCGCTTTTCATTTTTATTTCTTATAGTGTAACGCAATAACTCCCGAATGAAACGTTTTTGACCCAGCAAGATTTAATTTAAGGTTCTCAACCGATTCGAACAAGCGAGGACCTCTTCCTGCAATAATCGGGTGAACGACAAAGTGATACTCGTCGATGAGATTCCATTCTGCTACTTGCGATGCGATGTTCAGCCCACCAATAAAAATACTTTTTCCTGGCTGTTGTTTTAACTTCATAATCTCTTCTCGCAGATTGGAGTGGAGGAGTGTCGTGTTGTTCCATTCCACGCTCTTCAGCGTTGTTGAAAAGACAATCTTTGGCATGGAATCGAATATACGTGCAAATTCGTTAATTGTTTTCGTTTCAGATTGATTCACTGCAACATCGTGCCAATATGGGTACATCAAGTGATACGTGTTCCGTCCGAAAATGTCAACCCCTGAATCCTGCAAGAGTCTAGTGAAGTACTCATGCAATTCATCATCGGCAATTCCTGTTTCATGACCACAGTAGCCATCTATCGTAATGTTGATTGCAAAAATTACCTTTCTCATTTGTTGTTCTTCTGGCATTATTTTGATCCTTTATTAACTGAGGTGAAGGGCACCAACGCAAATATCAAGATTTCAAATGCAATGACACTGTTTTGTGGGCTAACGGTATGCGCCATCGTCCCCGATAGGGGGGATACCTGCGCTGGGGCTTGGACGGCGAAGCCGTCCAAGCAGAAAAATGATAAGGCGTAGAAAACTGCTTGAGATTGCCGCACGCCCTTCGGGCAGTCCTCAGTGTCAGGTGCACGCTTTGTTGGGTGGCTTTTTTACGATTGTAACCTAAAGACATTCTTAAGCCATTTCAGAACGAATATTGAAAATGATGAATAAGATATTACGACGGAAAATGTCATCGCCCATGATAGTTGTAAATTTAGTTTGGCGAAAATGTAGACAAGGAACAGAATCATTGTGCTGACCAATAATTCTGGAAGGCTTGTGTTGTCGTCAGTTACTGTGAATCTGGCAAGTCCTATTTGATATAGAAGAAATGCTCCCGTTAGAATATTCCAAATCGGAGAAAGCGCAAAAAACGACCATCGCTCGGGCAACATTTCAATGCCAGCATAAATTCCAGAAAATGCATTCACGCTCATAACAAAAATCCCCATTGGTGTGACTTCGATAAAGTTTTTTTGCCGTTTTGTAAAGACATGGTAAATGGAAAGGAGAAGCCCAATTAATGCAATAAAACCAAATATTGCAAACATAGCATTCCCGCGATTTGATAAATCTGAAACAAAAAAAGTTGAATAAAATAGGCGAAAATCAGGGTGGTTATAGAATAACAATAAGCAGGTGAAAGCAGTCAGGAAATTCCCCAACTCATCGAACTTCGGACTTAATCTATCGAGTACATTATTTATGGTTTTTTGCATTAGATTATTTATCGAGAGCCACCCAACGGTTTGCGCCATCGTCCTCGTAAAGGATACCTGCGCTGGGGCGGGGACGGCGAAGCCGTCCAGCCAGAAAAATGAAAAGGCGTGTGAAACTGCTTGGAATGTGCGCAGAATCCCCAGCGTCAGGTGCACGCTTTGTTGGCACGCTTTTGACTTTAAGACTCGCCCGCCAAAATAAGAATACGCTGCTTTACTTCAGCGGAAATCCACATACCCGCGTCACTTAATTTTGAAATATAAGGTTCAACCTTTTCGATTAAACCTTGAGATTTTGCTTCCAGTAAAACTTTCAAAGTTCCCCATACTTGTAAACCTGCCACCTGTGCAGTACGACGAGCAAGCATGTCATCAAGCAAGACAATACGGTCTGGATTTTCTAACGCCAAAGCCATTGCGCCAAGTTCACCTGCTCCCAAATCTAATGCAAGCCATTCGGAAGGCATGGATTTTGGATTGACCACATTCAACCAGGCATAATCTGCTGGGTTGGGAACATCATAGCCTTTGCTTCGTCCTGCCAGCAATTCATTTTTGACGGATTCGGCTGTCCAAACTTCATCGAACATTTGCGGAAGTAAATTTATTGCGCCAATCTTATATAGATAAAGTAGCGGGGAAGTGTTGCTGATGGCTTTAGGCATGAGCGTTTTCTAAATCATCAAGTTCGGATGCAAACGGAAAAACCTTATAGCGATTCAAGTTTAGCAAAAACTCAATTCTGGACATTCCCGCAAGTTCGGATGCTCGCCCAGAGGAAAGCCTGCCAATTTCAAACAACTTGACTGCCGCTAAAATAAGAATTTCACGCCCGAAAGATTCAGCGTCTGTCTTTTCTGCAAGAAGTACCTTTTCTGGAATTTCGATAGTAATTTGTTGGAGAGTCATTTTTACTCCTTTTATCCACCACTAATTTTACTCGCTTCAACTTCGATTTTTATTGCAACTTTCGTTTTGCACGAGGCGTGCCAACGGCTTGCGTTACCTGCGCTGGGGCGGGGACGGCGAAGCCGTCCAGCCAGAAAAATGATAAGGCGTGTGAAACTGCTTGGGATGTGCGCAGAATCCCCAGCGTCAGGTGCACGCTTTGTTGGGCGGCGTGTGGTTGATATTACCATTTGAAGGAATCTTTTTCCATACCGTCAAAGAAAGAAACAATCGGTTTTACTTCAAGAATATCATGAACAGGAAAACTTAAATTTCCATTTGCAGAAATGGCAGTTGAGTTTATTAGTGGCTGTTCGTCTATTACAAATACCCAATAACATCCGCCAAAGACGAATGTGCAAACCTGTTTCTTCTCAAATTCTTCCATCATTGGGGAAACAATTAAGCTATCTAAAACCTTGGTTGTGCCAGGTGACAAGAGCAACGAAGCAAATATCTGGTACAGAGTTTCTTCCCCTGGGTCTTTTTTCAAGAGCATTATTCGGATTTGTTCTTCATGCTTTTTAGGTAGTTTTACCTTCGCAAATACATCACGAGATGAAACGCTGGCTCTCCATAAGATTGACAATAAACACAACTTAAATTTTGAATAATCTATGCCGCTAACTGTAAATGCTTTTCCATTGAAAGTCTTTGGTAGTTTCTTGTTTCTATACCATAGGTTGTCAAAATAGGTTTCATATTCGACATTTAGAAATGTTTCGCAATCGGTACATAAAAGTTTCTCATATTGTCCTTTTGGTAAATAACCAACTTTCAACCGTCCTTTTGTCAATTCAGCCATAAAGTGCTTATCATTATAGGTTGAACGATAGAAAAACTCTGGAATGATGTGAGAATCACAAAGTATTTTATCTTGTAGGCAAAGTTCACACTTCATAAGAGAACGTTCCTATTGAATTTATATTTTGCATTGTAGCTGATGAATGACCAGCCGCCGAACGGTTTGCGTTACCTGCGCTGGGGTGGGACGGCGAAGCCGTCCAGCCAGAAAAATGAAAAGGCGTAGGAAACTGCCTGAGATTTCCGCAGAATCCCCAGCGTCAGGTGCACGCTTTGTTAGGCGTTTTGTGTTACGCACGACTCTTTTTCTTAAAACAATGCACCAAACTGAATATCTTATCTTTTGATTACGATTGATGGTTTTATTGTTGGGATAGTAGTAACTACGGTTTCTTGTTGAAGTAGTCTTTCAATATTAATCAAATTAGCGATTTTACTTAACGGTTTATATATGCCCGATGCAATATCTGTTTCGGTTGCGCTCTGATTGATAACAACTTCTGTCAGAACTCTGGAAGTTGCTCTACGTAATTTTTCGTCTTGTGATATTAATCTGCCTGTTGTCATGACCGTGTTGCTCCTGCTACAAGTTGAAGCATATCAAAATGCCCAAACATTAACGCTAATAAATCTGCTGAAGCGGCTAACAAATGAAATGTGTTTTTATCGTCAAAAAGCTCATATGACTGAGGGTTTAGTGAGTCTATTGAAATTATTCCATAAGCAAGTGTAGCACGATGGTCACCTTGCCGCCTATATCTTATCGGAACTGCAAGGACAGAATTGTAACAGTATTGCCAATTGGAATTTTGATTTTTATATTGCCCTTTTTGATGTTCTTTTTGTAAATTGTTGGAAAGGAAAAAATTCTTGCCTTTATTTATTATTTCATCAAATGTAGTGTTTTCTTCGTTGATTTGATAAATTATTTTCATAATTTCAGTTCGTTCTGGTTTTGCCCCCCATGTATGAGGGTCTCTATAGCCAGTCGCTATATAATCCACAGTTTTATTTAAAATATCAGCTTTATCCCCCTTGATAGTGTTCAAAATCCTTTGAGCGTCATCCGCTGAAATTATGAGCTTTACTGTTACTGCTAAATCATCGCCAATTCTAAAGCCTCTTGAATTGTAGTATTTCAGAAAAATATCCCGTGTGTCTGACAAAATTGTACGACAGACATTCTCGAAATTGTTTTTCTTCATCGCGTCAAATTGAGCCGAACTCATGTTTTGGTTGATTGCGAGTTCGTTGCGGATGTCCCAAAAATAATGGTCTCGAAAATTATGTATCATGTGATGATGGGAGACCCATTGCTGATTAAATAGTTCACGAAATTCTTCAACCATACTATCTTTCTTGAAATATTTGACGGAGAACACAATTATTATGAGAATAAAGGTCAAGACTACTGTTGTATCACGGATAACAATATATTCAGGTGCTGGAGTAGGATTTTTATAGGCTACGGCAGATAAAATTAAACCTGCTATTCCAACAACTAATGAGATTGTTGTGATAATTCTGTCTGGTGAACCAAATAACAAGTACCGTAGTCTTTTTAGCATAAACCACCTATATGCGCTTTGGGGTACAGTTTGAATGACCTATTTAACACCTATTCTTACAAAATGGCAATAGCCTTGCTCAAAGGAAAGCGCCTAACGGATTGCGTTACCTGCGCTGGGGTGTTGGACGGCAAAGCCGTCCAACCAGAAAAATGATAAGGCGTGTGAAACTGCTTGAGACTACCGCAGAATCCCCAGCGTCAGGTGCACGCTTTGTTAGGCGCGATTTCATGGTTGAGTGACTGGAGCGATGTTCCAAAGCGAAACTTGCTCACCATGCTCTATAGCCAAAATTCCATTGTCAGGACTGAAGGTTACATCATGCACTCCATAAATCCAATCCGTTCCAAAATCAGGCATAAATGTGTAGAGATTTCGCCAAGTGTCGGTTTTCCAAAGTTCCATACTTTTCTCGTTTTCAGGAACACCTAATAAACGTGAATATAACACTAAACTTCCATCTGAATTGTAATATCGTCCCCCTAAACGAAAGGGTAAATCTTGTACAGCACCTGTTTCTAAATTAAGGATTTGACTAGTAGCATTCTCGAAATCAATTTGTGCCAATCGTGTGCCTAGAAACTCTAAACTCATGGTTGCCCATCCCTCTGGATATTTGATTTCATTTATCATTGCGTGAGTATTTATATTCCAAATTTGAACTTTATGTTGCTGAGTCCAAAGGTATGGCCAATCATGATCCTTAGTCCACTCCATCAAGACGTAGGTCAATCTGCCATCGGAAGAAGTAGATAATTGGGTTGCATACATTTTGTCGCCAAGTTTTAGTACATCTTGCTTGTTGTTATCTAACACATCTCTGATTTGTAAAGTGTTCCCGCTTGCATAAACTATGCCTGTATTATTTGGTAAAAACGTTATTGCATCTACAGGAAATATATAAGCATCTTTTTCTTCCTTAGGGTTGGGCAAGTAGGCATCTTCTTGAATCCAATCTTGAATTATGTCATACGTGGACATATCCCATATTACTAGATGCCCAGCGCGATTCTCCTCATTCCAACAACTATTATTACTGACTGCAAAGTACTTTCCATTTAGGCTAAATTTTGCTTTGGCGATAGCACAATCATCAGAATAAGGATTGATTAGTTCATGGATTAATTCATGCGTTTTGACATTCCAAAGCCTAATCCTTGCGCTGGCATGGGCAATAATTTGACCGTCAGGGCTAAATACAGCTTGTCCCCAAGACCAAGGTCCAGGAATATATTCACCTAAAGTCACAATAAGCCCAAGTTCACTGGTCGGTAGAATAGTTTCTGTAGGGGAAATTGTAGGCGTTGATGTGGGATTTTTTGTGGAAGTAGGTTCGGGTGGGAAAGTAAGAGTAAAAGTAGATTCTTGCTGTTTGGTTTCATAGTTTGTGCTGGTTTGAACAGCATATGGGGCATTTGAACTGCATGAAGATATGAGTATGGTTACAACAGGAAATAAGATAAGAAATGCTTTCAATTTACTCATATTTAATTCACCCATAAACCTGAAATGTAGCCAGCGCCCAACGGCATGCGTTACCTGCGCTGGGGCGGGGACGGCGAAGCCGTCCAGCCAGAAAAATGATGAGGCGTAGGAAATTGCCTGAGATGTGCGCAGAATCCCCAGCGTCAGGTGCACGCTTTGTTGGGCGATTTGCCAAAGTTTATATTTTGTTGTGACCAATTTAGCGTATTACCTTTATAGAAATGCCATCAGAAAACATCGTATCATTTTCTTTATACCAAGTACCGCTGAACCAAAGACGAAATCGCTGAGTAATAGGTTCGGAATTTTTTGCCCCTGAAGTGATCGAGAATTCATACTCGCCGTGATAAAGGACATCATACCGATATGTTGGAAGTATTGTGAGGCTAAAAACAAACAGGGATTCAATAGGATTATTTTTGCTGTCATATAAGCAAGGGATATATCCCAACTCGAAGTTCTTCTTTGTTCCAGGCATAATCATTGGCAGAAAGACATTTTCCCTAGGCAAATGAGTCCAAGACAGATTTGATTGAATGAACCATTCGACTTTATTCCATACGCCATTTTCGTATTTTGCCAAATCGTGAATAAGTACTTCTACATCTTCTGCTGCAATATTACCCTTGTTACCGACGCACGCTCGGAACCAGAAAGTTGAAGCCATTTTGGGTTTACCGTTTTTGTAGGTGCCTGCCATGCTAGTCATTAATGTGCAATCTGGTGGCTCTACCTTTATGTCAATCCACAATTCTGGCTTCTTACGTTCTCTCTTAAACGTCTGGTATGCTGCCCCAGCTACAATAACTGTTAAGATAGTATATATAAAAGTGCTGAGCGCACTAATCCATAGCGCAGTATTATCGGATGGAAAGTTCCATGCCTTAGTTGCCTCCGTTTGATTTTGTGACGGGACAAGCGAAAAAGACCCACCAAGTATAAGAATTATCGCCAAACATATTATTAAGTTTCTAAAGAATCTTCTATTAAACATATTGCTCTTTTACACAAATGTTTTCTCGAATGATACATCTGTGTTTCCATATTAGGACAAAAACGTGAAGCGCCCAACGGATTGCGTTACCTGCGCTGGGGTGGGGACGGCGAAGCCGTCCAACCAGAAAAATGAAAAGGCGTAGAAAACTGCTTGAGATTTGCGCAGAATCCCCAGCGTCAGGTGCACGCTTTGTTAGGCGTTTTTTGTGAATCAATAATACCATTCCTTTGCTGTGCCAAAAATAAAAAATATGCACATGCCTATAGAAAAGAGAATGTAAAAGAAAAAGGCGACTTTGGTGGTAATAGAGTTATCCTTTTTAGAGATACTTCTTTTCTCGAAAGACTGGATACCTAATTGTAAAACAGAAAATCCAATTATTAAATGACTTGGCAATGTCATAATGTAAACAATAACTTTGTTCGGATTGCTTATTAAAAATGTGATGAGCAACAGAAGGATTATTCCAGCAATACTTGCGATTCTGTGTTTTTCATTTTTGAATGGTATTAATAAAGCGAGCCATAAATCCACTATTGGAATGAGAAATGCAGTTATATATTTTAGGCTTTCGCCTAGATTTCCAAGACTTATTGCTTCAATTGCTCTGTAAGTAAGAGTAAGAAAGCCTGCATAAAGGGGAATACTCCCAAACTGCCTTGCCTGCCAGTAAGTCCCGAATTGCCCACTCATTGTGTCAACCAACAAAATCCAGCCTAACCAGCCTACTAGAATTCCTGCAATTGAACTTAGATACCTTGCGATAGAGATTTTGTCTTTTGCGAGAAAATCATAAAAACTATATACTGCAAGTGGGGCAACCAAATATAAAGCATTTGGTTTTGTTAGGATGGCAAGTGCTCCAAGTAAGAAAATAATTGCGAGTGAACGATTTTCAAAAATTGCTATAAATACTAATGTGTTAAAAAGTAATGCTGTTGTTTCTGCATTCCCAATTGCCATATTTAAACCGCCAGGAATCAAAACAATAAACGGTATAAGAACAGGCTTTATCGGAATATCAAGAACGTTTTCTGCATACTTGTAAACAAAAAATAAACTTAGTGGAACTGATGCAAGGTTGATTAGGTAAAAGCGCCAATTAGCGGGAATTTCATCGGGTAATATTTCGATTAGCCAAGAAACAAGCGGGTGAAACCAAATACTTGTTGGAACTTTTGCGCTCCATCTATAGCCTAATTCTGCATTTCTAATGTAAAAAACGCCATCTACAGGAAACGTGAAGTCTGCTTTGGTATTTGGCTCTCCTGGAACGTGAATGCCGTATGCTTTCCATAAAGGGTTAAGTAAAAAGAAACCAATTAAGAATAATAAAAGCGTGGTGGCAAAAATCCAGAATATTAGCCAATGTTTAGGGAGTATCGTTTTGCGGAGCAAGGAAATCATAAATTTGTTGATAGGAACTATATACAGGTAGTATTGTTCTTTCTGTTCTTTGCTCATAAAGCCAACGGATTGAAACTCCAAAACTAACAATTAAAAAGACTGAAATTGCCGTCACGATTATTGCGCTTGGCTTAATTGCTTTTTCAAGATAACGCACCCAGTTTTTACTTTGTAACATTAATTTCGTTAACTGAATAACAGATTGACGCACACCGTTAACCAAGTCATAGAAAAAATGTCTAACTTGTCCCGCTTGAGGAGTTTGCGTAATTAATCTTTGGATTTGTAAAAACCACGTTTTAGGCTCAATTCGTATTTTCGTAATTTTGTTCCTATACAAAAACACGAATATAACAATAAGCGGAATGACTAGAGATGCAATATCCAGAAGTTCTCGTGGAGAATTGGGTATAAATCTACCAATAAGAATATTAACAAGTGCAATTATCAAACTCGCAACGAGGTTGCCAGCAATTCCTAAAATAAAGTCTGATGGTTGCTTATCATTCATGTTTATCTCACTATTGATGATTTATAAGGGAACGCCTAACGGATTGCGTTACCTGCGCTGGGGCGGGGACGGCGAAGCCGTCCAACTGGGAAAAAGATAAGGCGTGTGAAACTGCTTGGGATGTGCGCAGAATCCCCAGCGTCAGGTGCACGCTTTGTTAGGCGCATTTTACCAAAAAGAGTTCTACGGATTTCGCGATGGGCTTCCCCTCGATATATAGATTTTGACAAAGGTTAACTTGTGTTCTGCATCTTCAAAAATGTAAATAAAATCTTCAAATATATCCTTTCGAAAAATAATGTATCCTCCTTGGTCATTTGGGGTGACCCATGCAATATCCCATCCATATCCTGGAAGTTGTCGAAGATAATAATCTAATACATTATCTTGGTCAGTCTGTGTAATGTAACTGTACCATTTATCTTCGGGATTCCCTTCTGCTGCTAATGCATCGGGCAAAATCGGAATATGGTTCCATGTTGACATCGGTGTGCCTAAAGGAATAGAGATAGTAGGCTCAGACGTGGGTGTTTGACTAGGAGTTAGTGTAGGGGTTCTTGTGGAAGCTTGCGAAGGAGTTGCTGTAATGGTGAAAGTGGGAGTAGTTGTCGGAGTAGGTGGGCTTGGCTGGAATATGGATGTTATATTGCATGACGCTATAATTAAGCTTGTTCCAAAGGAAAATAATAGAGATGTGATCCAGTTCTTTTTCCTTGCGATGTACGTATTCACGGTTTACCCTCAGATTTTGTATGAAGCGCCTAACGGTTTGCGTTACCTGCGCTGGGGCGGGGACGGCGAAGCCGTCCAACCAGAAAAAGGCTCAGGCGTAGAAAACTGCTTGAAAACGGCGCAGAATCCCCAGCGTCAGGTGCACGCTTTGTTGGGCGTTTTTGCGCCTACCAGAACCAAATACTGAAAACTTTTTTGACAATTCGATGGCATTGATATTAAACATTTTTGCTTGCAAATTCCAGAATTTCTGATAATTGCCTGCTATCCAAGCCGAGAGTTAATATTTTAGCTCTATTCGTGGAATGGATGATAGTTATCCCTAATTTCCTGCCTAATTTTTGTTTCAGGATTTTATCTTTGTCAATTTCAGCAAGATTGATTTCAGTTCTTTGCCATTGCCAACTGGATATAGATGGGCCGTTTACTTTATTGTCAAAGATTGCTATTGTGTAATAAGGATAGGCAGATGGGGCGAGAAACAACAAAATGAAAATGAGTGTCCAAATAATAACATTCAAAGAATCTTTGTTCATAAGCCAGAATATTGGCGTGAATATAATGACGAAAGACATGCAGTAGATTAACCAAGCAAACGCAAATCTAACTTTAAGGGGTTGGAGATTTTTTGAACTTTTATAAACTGTAAGATTAGCTTTGTTTTTCTGGTACAAGGAAAAGCTTACAGATAATATGAATGCAATAATCAATCCTATAACAAAGAAAGATAACAATGATGATTTCATATTATTTAACCATCCTTTGATATATCAAACGCCCAACGGATTGCGTTACCTGCGCTGGGGCGGGGACGGCGAAGCCGTCCAGCCAGAAAAATGCTAAGGCGTGTGAAACTGCTTGAGATTGCCGCCGAATCCCCAGCGTCAGGTGCACGCTTTGTTAGGCAGTTCTGCTTTTTGCACTTACTCATGGTAGCGGATAATCAGCAGCACATTCATTCCAAATGCTCAAACAACCTATTACGGGTGGCTTGGGATCAATAAGTTTATACACTCCATCTGCATAGACACCATGTCCAAAACCACAATCGAAATCTAGCCCTAGTTGAGTTACCTCAATTATATCCTTCTCAAATTGAAAAACAATATGACAAGGTGCAGACGTATAATCTTCTATATAATCAAAGTACTTCTCCGACGCCGAGTACACAGCGAGATTGTTTGATAATAAGACTTTCTGGATTAACCCTCCAGAGCTATACGAGGGTGGACCGCGAAGGCAAAAGAGTTCAATTACTACTTCTTGGTATGGTGGGATAAACGGTTGTAAGTCAGCTCGAACTGCACAATAACTTTCATCGGCGTGTTCAAATATATAGGTGCCTGAAATCTCATCGTCATCAGGTCTTTCTGATGGAACTGGTGCAAATGTCCTGGTTGGAATTGGCGTTTCAGTTGGAGTAAATGTTGCTACTTTTATCTGAGTTGGTTTGGGAGTTATTGTTGCAGTTGCAGGTAATACAGTGTCTGTTGGTTTCGCAGCCTCTGTGGGAACTTGAGACGGCAGAGACATACAAGAAACCAGAAGTAAGGAAATGAAAATAACGACGATGGTTTTTGGCTTCATAAGTTGCCCTCAAAGAACTGCCTAACGGTTTGCGTTACCTGCGCTGGGGCAGGGACGGCGAAGCCGTCCAGCCAGAAAAATGATAAGGCGTAGAAAACTGCCTGGGATGTGCGCAGAATCCCCAGCGTCAGGTGCACGCTTTGTTAGGCGGCGTTTTTCTGGTTTGAAAGCGCCGAATAAGAAACCTCTTTGGTAAATTTTAAGTATGCGAGCGTTAAGAACACTGAAGACGGGATAATTATAACTATGTAAAGTGTCCAAACAGCCGTTAATGCAACGGGAATTCCCATTAATTTTTGTGTGGATGTATAACCAAAAAGTCTAAGAATCATTATTATCAAACTGGTAATCGATATACGTATTAGGTAAGCTATACCAGCTATCATCAAAACACGAAAAAAGTTATTAACCGCAATAAGAAAACCAGTCCATGTGGCAGATGCCGCTTTGACATCATTAATCATTACGGCACATACACTAAAAACAAGAAACGAGCTTATAAAAGAACTTGCCATAAATTCTACAAGCCATTGGAATGATAAGTTAGGTAATACATACTTGAGAATCATGGAAATTGATAAAGCTAAAGCCACTGCTGGAAACGATACCCCGATGAGGCTAAAGGCTTTTGTTTTACTATGAAACCAAACATCAGAAAAATTTAAATTTCGTCCTGAGATATTTTGATGGATTACATAAATAAAACTTCCTAATGCAATTAAAGATAAATACATAATTACCAAACTGGCGAGTATATAGATAAAAGCGAATAGCAGTTTGTCATCTGCAAATTGTGATAATGGGCGAGTAACTGTTATAAGAAGTGAAAGAAATCCAAAAAGCCAAACAAGTTTATTTGTTCGGAGTATGTGAATTGTATCTTGGGTGATTTGGCTGTAATTCATAAAATTATCTCAACTAGCCGCCTAACGGATTGCGTTACCTGCGCTGGGGCGGGGACGGCGAAGCCGTCCAGCTAGAAAAATGATAAGGCGTGAAAACTGCTTGAGATTTGCGCAGAATCCCCAGCGTCAGGTGCACGCTTTGTTGGCTTGCTTTACATTGTAAGACTCAATGATTTTACTTTATCACTTCAATTCTAATAGCGTAAAGCAGATAGCCTGATAAACCTTGAACTTTTGGTAACAATGTGTAATTACCTGTTTTAGCAAACTCTATAAATGCTTCATCCCAGTTCACGGTGCTAAATATACTTGGAAAAGGATCTCCAAACCTTAATAAGGATTCCGAATTGTTTCCCCCCACAATTTTGATTTTAGTGTTGCCGCTAACTCCTAATATTTTCAACCCTTTCTCTACGAATATTAAGGCAGAATCGTCGGCAAATTGAAATTTTTTACCATCCTTGGGAGCAGCAGCACTTGCCATAGGTTGGTAAATAGAGACATCGCTATCAATAAATAAGTTTGTTATAAACGTCTGCCCTCCATCTTCACATGATACCCATAATTTGGTTATTGTTCCATCTGGAGTGGTGTAATTTTTAGCAATGATTTTGTCAAAATCAGCATTACAAATAAATTCTGCCAATCCAAACTCTAGACCGTCAAGAGGAAAAACATTTTCACTGGCTTGAACATAATCTTGAAAAGACTCGGTTGTCGCTGTTGGTGGGGCTGGCGTAATTGTTGGTTCAATCGTAATTGTAGAAGTAGCGGGAATAACAGTTTTAGTAGAAATTGGCACATTTGGCGGATTTGAGTCAGGTGCACTTTGGCAAGATATTAGAAAAAATAGTGTGATAGACAGGATGATTTTTTTCATTGATTTCTCTTTGATGTTGTTATGCAAGGGGCAAGCCAACGGTTTGCGTTACCTGCGCTGGGGCGGGGACGGCGAAGCCGTCCAACCAGAAAAATGCTAAGGCGTAGGAAACTGCTTGGGATTGCCGCAGAATCCCCAGCGTCAGGTGCACGCTTTGTTAGGCGCGTTTTCATTTTACAACGAATGACGCTGAAATCAAATAGAAAGAGCCGATACGTGCTTGGACTTCATAATTTCCCTTCGGGAATTCGGTCAACCCAAGTTTCGTCCTGTCTAACTTTGTAACCATTTGTCCTTTAGTAAATGTTTCTGAAAATGTATACATTGGTTTTCCGTTGACTAACCAATCGATATCAACAGCAGTTGGCTCGTTTACTGGAATATCAAAATAGAAACTAAAGTAAATAATTTCTGTTTCAGAAGGTAATTCTCCAATGGACTGAGAAATTTGACCGTTATTATTAATATTGGTTCCGATAATCGGATTTGTCGCGTTAATGGCTTGCACCATTGACCTCATTCGGGCAATAGCCGCCACTCCAAAACCAGCACACAAACAAATGATTGCAAGTAAAACTATAATGGCAGGAACCCAATTAGACCACCCAAACTTCTTGGCGGGAGAGGATTCCTTGGTTACTCTGCTATCCTTTTGATTAGGCACTGTTTCCTGTTTCGGAATGAATCGCATTACAAGAAATGCTATTGCCGCTCCTGCAATTGCTCCTATCAAAGCCATTACATACCTGAGCCAGAATGAACTTTCGCTTCCAAAAAACGCATACCCTAAAATGCCCCCAAGAAACTCCCCACATAGCCAAAGCAAAACCGCCATAATTTGATAGCCAATTTTCTTTAGCCCTTTTTGTTCCGCACTATTACCGATGTTTACTGCCAATCTCCAGATTAAGATGATTTCTAACATAAGTCCCTCAATTTATTGAATGAATTTCTTTTGATTGACTGCGATTACGGCGAAGCGCATAACGGTTTGCGTTACCTGCGCTGGGGCGGGGACGGCGAAGCCGTCCAACCAGAAAAATGACAAGGCGTAGAAAACTGCTTGGGATGTGCGCAGAATCCCCAGCGTCAGGTGCACGCTTTGTTAGCCCGTTTTGAGTAAACCAATAAAACCTATTTCTGTTGTTTCTTTTGCCCGAAATAATTTTTGAAAGAATTCTTTCGAAACTCCTGCCTCCGCCTTAAAAGGTCCTACCAAAAAAATATATATTAAATAGAAGAAGACACCAAACCAAAAAACTTCTGTGCCCGAAGTGAGGTTATCTTTATTGATTCCTAGAACTGAACCAATGAAAGAGAAAAGAATATAAAGGAATAAAAGACCAGAAGGTACTAAAAATTGAAACATAAATAATAAAATCAACAATTTGGGAAGAATAGAAACATAAATAGAACACCCATCTATTTCGGGTTGGATTCTACCGCTAATGGTGGGGTAAAACGATTTGTTTTGAATAATAATCGCGCGCGTAATTTGAAAATCAAAACCATTGATATTGCCTTCATAGCGCTTGTCAGGCTCAATACCTAGCCATCTACGTGACTCTTTTGGCTCTACATATTCATTAAGCTTTGCAATCGCCTCACCTGCTGTAAGAGGCGATTTAATTACAAAGCGTTCGTAGGGAATAAATTTCACTTTTCCTTCTTTTGCACGGACGGGCTAACGGTTTGCGTTACCTGCGCTGGGGCTTGGACGGCGAAGCCGTCCAACTGGAAAAAGGCTAAGGCGTAGAAAACTGCTTGAGATTGCTGCAGAATCCCCAGCGTCAGGTGCACGCTTTGTTGGGCGGCGTGCCATAACCCGACTTTATTTTGGAGAGGCTCATAGCTCGAATTTCTGATTGGATGTTACTACATTTCTAATAGTTCCTAAATGATTGTTTCTTGGCAAAGTCATTTTCAAATCCTTTGCTGCTTCTTGTAGTAATTCCGACATGCTTACTTCTGAATGAATGCTGCTATTGAAAACTATGCAAGTATAGTCGTGACTTGTTTCGATTTTGGCGTTAATCATTGCGCCAATCATTTTTTCTTCATTCTGAAATGATACCCATTCGGAGGTATTCATTAACCGAGAGAAAAAACTTGGACGCTCTCTTTGAAGGAATTTTTCCACAGATTTGGCATGATTCTCAGAATAGAAAAGGAAGGTGCTATCTGGCGGTAAAGGATAGCCTTGCGTTTTGTGGGCTTGAATTTTTCCGATCTTCAATAAGGCTTCTGTTAATTTGTCCCGAAACGGGAAGATTGATTCACTTTGAGCGAATGGAAAACACACAAGTGCGTTTGCTCCATTGTCAGATGGATAAACCTGATACATGAGAGTTGTAAAACGAGGAGCCATGCTTCAAGTATTTTCCTTTACGGATGATTGCACCCAGTCGCCCAACGGCATGCGTTACCTGCGTGTGGGCGGGCGTGGATTCTGTTTGAGAGTAGGAAAAAGCCGAAGCCAGAAAAATGCTCCTAAATCGCGCAGATTCCCACATGTCAGGTACACGCTTTGTTGGAAGGCTTTGCGCAAGGCACGCTGGTCGAAAACCAAAAGCACACCATCGACACCCAAAACCCGACCGCCAACTGACAAGATTATTGCACGAACTTCACTCTTTCGCAAGAACCAAAACCCACACGCCAAACTTCTACGAAAAAGACTTGACCCAGGAACCGAACTGAAATTTACCAAAACCTTTGCCGAAGAAACCCAGCCATTTTTGAATACCCGATTTGACCAAACAAGGTTTTATTTCAACGAAACCCAGACAATCGTGGAAACCCTGAAAAAACCAACCACGAAACGCAACCGAGGAAAAGAACCTACGCAAAAATGACTTGACCAAAAAGTATGCCAAATAACAGCAAACGACAATTGACCAAAACTTCGACCAACGCTAAAACTGAAATTGAAAAGACGACACTAAATTTGGAAACCCGATAAATTGCTCACAGGGGGTTGCCTGCCAAAAAGCGCCGCCAAAAAATGACCAACCCATAAAAACGAATCTGCTTTTTAAGCCAAACGAAAAACGAAACTTGCGATTCAAAGACGGTTTTGCCTTTGGTTTTTGATCTGCCTTCCAACGGTTTGCGTTACCTGCGCTGGGGTGGGAACGGCGAAGCCGTCCAGCTGGAAAAAAGCTAAGGCGTAGAAAACTGCTTGAGATTTGCGCAGAATCCCCAGCGTCAGGTGCACGCTTTGTTCGGCGGCTCTGTGAACGCATGACTCGTTTGCCAAAAACTTACATAAACCTTTGCATTACAATCCACAACTCAGACCATGGTTGGCGCAAACCTTTGCAAAGGAAAAAATCTCGGAGTTTGCTTTCTTCGTTGACCACACCATACTGATTGACAATCTCACCTGCCAGTATACATGAGTTGAAATATTTTTCCGCTGTTTCTTTAGAGTAGCCGACGACAATCAATACATCAATATTTTCGGTGGGTGCACTTTGTAGCCAGAACGAGTTCGCAGGGCTGATAACTTGGGGAAGATTATACTCACCACCATATAACTCCAGAGCGCCTGCTTCACCGTAGTTACCCACGAGAAGCCCCGCACGAGATTTTTCATCTGCGGGCAGGGCGTGATATACATTTGCGACTTTCTCATTCAATTCGCGCCAGCCGAGTTGTTCGGAGAAATTGTCGTGGACTTCGTAGGAGATATCCCATATGGGCGAATTGATGGGCGCAACGGGTAACATCAATGCTACACCGACAGCCAAGCCCAATGTAAGGGAAATCCAGTTCGAGGTTAAATAGCGAAGTGAATTTTTAGGAGAGAGAGTTTCCAAATGGCGCTCAAATACTACTGCGCCTGCCGCGATTAACATAGGGTAAATCGGAGCAGGATAATAGCCGCGTCCTTGCATGAGGAAGAAAATAGTAACAGGGATCAGATACATCCAGCCGAGTATCCGATATTTTGTTTCGCGGAAATAAAAAAGCAAGCCTGAAATCCAAAAAGACAGCATAAACGGATTTGACATTAATAATTGATCGATGAAATAACCGTTGGCGCGACCGAGATTTACATCCCGTTCATGGATAGATTTTTGAAATTCAAGCGAGATGAAGTTGTGTTGGATTTGCCAAATGATGTTGGGCGAAAAGATGACAAAGGCAATCACTGCACCTATCCACAGCCACGGAGATTTGAGATGTTTTCGTGTTTGTGTTAGCAAAACCGCAAGAATCAAACCAATGACATGCACGCCCATCGTGTAGCGTGTCATCATACCCAAACCAATAACCGTGCCTATCGAGAGCCACCAACGGGGGTTATCTGTTTTAAGCAGGCGGATGGTAAAGTAAGCGAGCAATACAACCCATAGAAAATCGAAGGCGGTGTATTGAAATAGTGCGCCTTGAATGAGCGTGAACATGCCGATGCCCGTTCCAAACGCGGCGAGAATTTGCGCCTTACGCAAGCCGCCGAGTTCCTTTGCCATCAAACCCGCAATAACCATCACAATGGACTGCGATAGCGCCGAGAAAAAACGAAAGCCGACTAACGATATGCCGAAAAATTTAAGCTCAATACTTCCAAGAAACGGAGTCAGCGGTGGGTAAGCAATGAAGCCCCAAGCAAGATTACGTGCGTCGTGAAGCATAGCAAGTTCGTCACGATGAAAGCCATATTGATTGTTGGTAAGCAAGTGTAGAACCAGTTTTATGGTGGCAAGAAGAATAAGAATGAATAAGTCGAATTTGGTAGAGGAATTTGCTTTCATTGTTTACTTCTTGAGGGCACTTTGTTGCATAACAGCCGCCGAACTAGGGTATATACAGCGCGCTGTATATACCCCCGATTTGGGGTGTTATACAGCAATTTTGCTGTATAACACCCTATATATTACATAACAGCATAGCGGTTTGGGTTGGATTTGGCTTCGAAAAGAGGTGGGAGTGTGCCATTTCCATGTCCGCCTATGCACTTAAACTCTATATTCTTAATTATACGCCTCTACTATTCAAAATAGCAATCTTATTTGTATGGTGTCAGGAAATATGAGACATAGGGGTGGAAAAAATAAGGTGGAAATCCCGACAAAAAACAGACCGCCTTACCCGAAGGCGGTCTGTTTTTTGTCTCTTTTTACTAGGGCGTTTCTCAAAACAAAATCTGCTCAAATAATCTCTATCAACCCATCACTACCCATGCCTCGTGTGGTTGACTGTCATCTACAAGCGGGAGAAATTTATCTGCAAGCAGGTTCCCATCCAGCTGAACTTGTTTTATGCCGCGATTGACCCCACTCGGATTCTGCACACTGATCTTGTAATGTGTTCGGCCAAAACGATAATCCACTTTGAAACCTGTCCAATCACTTGGGATGCACGGATCGATATTGAGTGCGCTGCCAACTCGGTTGATTCCAAGAATGGCTTCGATACCCAGACGATACATCCAACCCGATGAGCCACTGTACCAGGTCCAGCCGCCTCGTCCAACGTGTGGAGCTACGCTGTAAATATCGGCAGCGATCACATACGGCTCGGCTTTATATTCGGTAGCTTTCTCGGGTGTATCTGCATGGTAGATGGGATTTAGCGCATGGAACAATTCCATTGCGCGGTCTCCCTGACCAAGTTTCGCAAATGCCCATGCCGTCCAGATCGCAGCGTGGGTGTATTGTCCACCGTTTTCGCGTACGCCAGGCAAATAACCTTTGATATACCCTGGGTCACGCGCCGATCTATTGAAAGGTGGTGTGAATAAAAGGATCATCTGGTCAGTGAGTTTCACCAACTTGTCATTCACGGACTCCATTGCCTGTATTGCCCGCGTTGGGTTCGCCGCGCCCGAAATAACAGCCCATGATTGCGCAATGGAATCGATCTGACATTCGTTATTTTTGCTTGAACCCAATCGCGAGCCGTCATCATAATATGCGCGCAGATACCACTCGCCATCCCACGCTTGTGCTTCGAGTGCTTTCGATAATGTTTCTGCGTGCTGAAGATACACGGTTGAGTCGATCTTCATTAACTCTGTCAGTGAAGCGAATTTCTTAAGAGTGGAATACAGGAACCAGCCGAGCCAGATGCTTTCTCCTTTTCCATTCATACCAACGCGATTCATCCCGTCATTCCAGTCACCACCGCCCATTAACGGTAATCCATGTACGCCAGTTGTTGCACCTTTTTCAATCGCACGGCGACAATGTTCATATAGCGAAAAACTTTTATCCGTTGTTTCAAACTGGGCGTAGCGTTCCATCTCGGCGGGTTTGAGCGTCTCACCTTTCAGGAAAGGAATGTTTTCGCTCAAGATCGATTCATCGCCTGTAGCGGAAACATACTCGGCAGTGACATACGGAAGCCAGAGCAGGTCATCCGAAAAGCGCGTGCGCACGCCTCGCCCTGCTGGCGGGTTCCACCAATGCAGCACATCGCCTTCTTCAAATTGATGCCGCGCCGCTTCCAAAATTTGCGCGCGCGCAATGTTCGGGCGCGCATGTAATAACGCCAACACATCCTGAAGCTGGTCACGGAACCCAAACGCTCCGCTCGATTGATAAAGCGCAGTGCGTCCCCACAAACGGCAGGACAATGTCTGATACAACATCCAGCGGTTGAGAATCAGATTCATTCCAGTATCAGGAGTTTCCATCGTGACGACGTTGAGGATGTCATCCCAATGCTGTTGGACGGATTGCCAGATCGCTTCAACTTCCGCCGCAGCCTGTATTTGTCCGATCAGGGCAAGACTCTCAGCCCGGTCATTTCCCTCTCCGAGTAAAAAGAAGACTTCTTCGGTGCCACCGGGCGCAAGGTCAACATGCAATTGAATGACCGCACACGGGTCCACGCCAGCATTGACTGAACTATTTAGCCCAATACGGCCAAGTGCTGCGGGAGCGCGTAAACTTCCCATACGCCCTAAAAATTCTGTACGGTCTGTGGTGATGTTGTGCGGCTTTTTGTTGGATGCCAGAAATGCCACACGTTCAGCAAATTCGCTGTTGAAATGATTGCTGGCGAGCAATGCGTTTTCTTCGGGGACGAACTCTGGCATGATATGCGCTTGATTTGTATCGCGTATAGTGCCAAGAACCCATTCTGCATAATAGGTGACGGTCACGCGGCGTGGACGATCCCATAGATTTTGTAAACGTACATGTGCGATCTTGACTGGTGCATCGGTTGCGGCGAACAGACGCAGCTTTTGATTCAATCCGTAGCTTTGACTCTCAAAGGTAGTATAGCCCGCGCCGTGACGGATCACATGTGTGGTGTCTGCGCCTGCCGGCATGGGTGTTGGCGACCAGACCCGTCCGCTTTCTTCATCGCGGATGTAAATTGCTTCAGCGGGCATATCTGTCAGCGGGTCGTTGCGCCAGGGAGTTAATCGATTCTCTCCACTATTCACTGCCCATGTGCTACCCAAGCCTGATTCGGAAACCAGAAACCCAAACTGCGGATTGGCGATCACGTTTATCCACGGGTGAGGGGTGGTCTGACCGGGTTTGAGATGAATTACGTATTCCTTACCATCGAGACTGAATCCGCCGAAGTCGTTGTCCATTTGAAGGTCAGCAGGCAGAGGCAGGGAATCTGTCAGTTCAGGATCAGTTGTCGGGGAGAGGGAAGCGGTGAATTGCGGCAGGCGGACGGTTGGGATGGTTAATCGAATCGCGTGGTCGGCGAGAGTCCCGTTCTCTTCATCTAAAATAACGCCTGCCACGGTTTCAAATAAAATCCTATCAACCTGCTGAAGTTGATCGGTGCGTTGGATAAAAATTCCATCGCGCTGGTTGAGCGAAGCCTCTGCACCGAGGCGGCGGATCAGGCGCAAGATGGAGTTGTGCAGGTCAAGCGCGTAGCCAGTGTCTTGGTCGTTGAGGATGATGAGGTTGACCGTAGCGTGATGACTACGCCAATAGAGAAATGCTTGCAGAGCTTCACGCAGCAACGGTGATTCTCCATCACGAACGCGCACCATCAAAATTGGAAAATCACCTGAGATGCCAAATGCCCACAAGCCGGACTGTCCCTTTTTATTTTGGGCAAGGATGTGCGGCGCGGCGCGCAAGGCGCCGGTGGGATGGATGAGCGCGGAATATAGTCGCTGGATATTTTCAACGGCTTTAGCGTTTAGGCCAAAATCGAGAAGCTCCCGTTCACTGAAAGCGCGGGCTTCTCCGAAAGCACGGTACACGGATTGCCCGGTCTGATACCGCGAAAGTTTTTCCAACGCTTCGGCCCGGGTAGATGCTGCCAGCGTTAGAAATGTGACTCTGGTTTTTGCGTGTGGTTTTAGGTCAATATTCTGAGCTAATGAAAAGATCGGGTCAAGCGTTCCGCCAGTTGTGCGGGAGAGGGATTTCTTCCCATTTTGCAATGCCAGTGGATTGTGCATGGTCTGCGATCTGCCAAAGAATTTTGCGCGGTCACTTTCGTAGTCGCCTGTTTTTTTGCGTGTGGCTTCAATGATCATCGCGTGGATCAATACAACTGGCTTCTCATCTGCCGAACGTGGACGGCGTTCAAAGATAAGAGCATTCTGCGCTGGAAGATATTCACTCTCGATAAAAAGTTTGTTGAAGGCCGGATGACGATGGTCAGTGGCTTGCGCCGCCAATACCACCTCGCCATAACTGGCTAACCTGAGTTTTCGAGGCAGGTCGCTGTCATTCAAAATATTCACGCGCCGAATCTCAACGCCGTCTATGCTGATGGTGACGCCAATGCGCAGTGATATTCCGTTATCTGAGCGCTGAAACTCCACCTTGTGTGGATAAAACATCACATCCTGATGTTCGGGTGAGCATCCGCTTGGCTGACAGGTGGCGGACCAAAGTGCTCCGCTCTCGCGGTCTTGCACATAGATCCACGTACCCCATTGGTCAAGCGTGGTATCGGCATGCCAGCGTGTTAACGCAAATTCACGCCATTGACTATATCCACCGCCTGCACTGGTGACCAGCAAACTTGTATCTCCCTGTGCGAGTACATGTACCTGCGGGATGGGGCCATCTACTGGAACGCGCCACGGCCTGCTGTTGATAACACGCACGGCCTCTTTGGGCATGTCCATGGGCTCATCGAGATGCGGATATTCGATCGGCGGGCTTTGTGGAATTTTTTCCTGAAGCAAAAGCTCCACGCTTTTAATGTGTTCATCTGCATGGAAGCGCCGAACCGTGACATCATCTAAAAGATAATTACAAGCTGCAACCAAACTCATGCCTTGATGATGCGCCATGTAGGATTGAACGATGGCTTGGCTCTGTCCCTTTGGCAGGCGTGATTTTGTGTAATCGATCGCTTCATAAAAACCGAAGCGCCCGAGCATGTTCAGCTCTTCCAACTGCGCCATGTTCTCCAGCACAGCATGAGGGTTGAGCGAGAGTCCCATGAGCGAAGCATAAGGTGCAATGACCAGATCATCATGAAGCTCACGTTTGTAGCCCAGGTCTGGTACGCCAAACGCCTGATATTGATAATTCAAGTTGAGATCGAATGTATAGTAACCAGATTCGGAGATGCCCCATGGAACCTGTTGTTCTTTTCCATAACGAATCTGCGTCTCGAGCGCGGCAGAGCAGCTATCGGAGAGAAAGGTGCCGGGATAATTTTTGGTGAACAAGGTCGGCATGAGATATTCAAACATGGTTCCGCTCCATGAGAGCAGAACTTGCTTTCCGTCCACCATGGTCACTGGGCGTCCCAAATGCTGCCAGTGACTTTGAGGTACATCCCCTTTGGCAATTGCGATCAAGCTGGCGATACGTGCCTCGGATGCCAACAGGTCATAATAACTTGGGTCAAGCTGTTCTGTAGCGACGTTGTACCCAATGCGAAATACTTGTCGGCGTTCATGGAACAAAAAGCGGAAGTCCATGCTTTTGGCGGCTGTGTCCGCTTGCTGCGCCAGACCTTGAAACCCGATCAACAAAGGCTCCACCGTCATGTGCGCTGTTGAAAGTTCGTCGTGTAATTTTTGGCACCACTCGATTAATGCACTGTCTTGTGACTGTTCTTTAAATTGTTCCAGCGCTGTTTTGATGCCCGCATAAACAGAGCCCGCTTCTCGAAGCGTGGGCAACTTATCGGGAAGGCTGTTGCGAAAAACCTGCCATGCGGGAGTTTGCATAAACGTTTCAGGAGCTGTATTCAAACGCTTGAGCCAGGGCGCGAATAGATCCAGGCTGCGCTGCATATCTTGCAGGTGGTGCTGCATCAGGTCGAGATAAAGCTGCAGGTCGATCAAAGCTTCAGGATTCAGATTCGGGTGAATCGCAAGCATGTCGATCAGACGCTGCGAGACTCTTTCCCAGCCTTCGCCTGATAGCCAATCGAGGGTCAGCTTCCACTCTGATGGCTGGTTCTGCGCAACACTGACGCGTTCATAAATACTGGTCAATTCCACTTCAAAAGATTCAACGCCGGGTAAAGCATTCGGATTATTTTTTTCAAGTGTTTGCAGTATTTCCGCAAGAATATCCATAATGACGAGCAGACCTTGCCAGCGTCTATCGCCCAGCAGAGACTCTTCTGCCATGGTGCGGCAGCCTTGTTCAAGTGTAATAAGACACGCTGCTAAATTGCCGCTATCCACTGTGGAAACGTAACGGGGTGGGAGTGCCGTCAATGTTTGCGAGTCGTACCAGTTTAGCAAATGACCGCGATAGTGTTCGAGTCTATCCACGGTTTCAAAAGTTGAGCTTAATCGGAGCGCCAATTCCATCAGCCCCATGTATCCAAGATCGTATGCGGACAAAGTGGATAACAGGAACATGCCAATGTTGGTCGGCGTGGTATAGTGCGCAACGCTTCCACGCGGTGCTTCTTGAAAATGATCGGGTGGCAGCCAGTGGTCGTTCGGACCAGCGAACTGCTCAAAGAACGCCCAGGTGCGGCGTGCCAATCGTAGGACTTTCCTACGCTCAATTTCCGAGAGTGGGATGGTGACATGAATGACTGGTTTGCTGATCATATTGGCAATTTGCGGTGCAATAAGCCAGGTGATCAACAAAGGCAGCGCAACCCATAATGCGCTCGGGTTAAGAATGGCAACACAGATCATTAATCCACTGCTGAATACCACCGACATGCCCATTTCGCGCAAGGTTTCAAAATTTGGGTTTGAGCCAAACAAGCGCGCTGCCTTCGCAGCAGTCGTCCATTGGAGCAAGTTTTTGCGCGCGATCAGCAGCCTCGTTAGTGTTGTGCGGATCGCACCCAACATAAGCAAGGCTTCATGAGGCAGGAACATGATGGAAAGCGCCCAACGGGTAAGCGGAAGTTCGCTTGGTTTGATAAGTTGTTTGACTGTGAGCCGACTTTTGAAGTTGCTGCGGAGGTGTTGAACTGTTTGGCCTAGAATGGGTAGTGTTGATGGCAGCAATACCAGTAATGTCCATACCAAAGGCGAACCAGGTAGAAACAACCACCCCGCGGCCAGCAAGGCCAATAATGTAGGCGACAATAGACTGCGGCGGAGATTGTCGAATATTTTCCAAATATTGATGGCCGTTAAACGGTTGCGAGCCCATCCATTTTCATTTTGCACAATGGGAAACAGCCATGGCAGTAATTGCCAGTCACCGCGAATCCAACGGCGCAGGCGATTAGCGTAAACAACATAGCGCCATGGATATTCTTCATAGAGCACGATATCCGTTACCAGTGCTGCACGACCATAGATGCCTTCGAATAGATCATGGCTAAGCAGAGTATTCTGACGGACTTGTCCTGCCACGCTGTGTTCAAATGCTGCAACATCGTAAATACCTTTGCCAACATAACTGCCTTCGCCAAACATATCCTGATACACATCAGACACAGCAAAAGAGTACAGATCAAAACCAGAATTGCCAGCGAATATTTGCGAAAAGATGGAACGGTTTGCACTTGTCGGTTTGATCGCCACTCGGGGCTGCAATATGGTGTACCCGGCAATGACCGAGCGGCCATCTGCCGAGAACTCGGCATGGTTGAGTGGATGTGCCAGTGTGGCGATCAGTTGATTAGCGCTGCCTTGTGGCAGAGAGGTATCGGCGTCGAGCGTGATCACATATTTGATGTGCGGCAGAATGCTTGCATCCCCAACTTGGGTAGTGTAATGTTCCTGGGGAGTGCGTTGGTCTATTCTTGTTTCTTTTGAAAGTGCTCGTTTTCCTTCAAAGGGTATTGTGTGATCGGACTCGCCCAGGTTTAGTAACAGGCGGTTGAAGTCTGCAAGTTTGCCACGTTTACGTTCCCAACCCATCCAAACACCTTCAGATGAATTCCACTGACGGTGACGGTGAAATAAATAAAATGGTGCTGTTTCTGCATATTTCTTATTCAAGTTCTCAATGCCAACGCTTGCGTGCAATAGTAGCTCTTCATCCTCTGGCATGTTCTCCACCAAAGAGTCGTTGAAATCGGTCAGCAAAGCATAGGTCAATTGAGGGTCAGGGTTGGATAGGTAATATAGTTCCAGCTCTTGCAGAAGGTGATTGAGTTCAGGAACGTTTTCCAGAAGCGTTGGAACGACCACCATGGTACGGTTGCCGGGCGGAATGTTATCCGAAAAGTCCATGCGTGGCAGGCTTTGCGGCTTAATGCGATGGGTTATGTTCCAGTGGACAAGATTAATGGCGGCTTCCATGGCCAGCCCAATCCCAAGGATGCTTACAGTGGCGATCTGGCCAGGTGTGCCATCTGAATTGATTGCGTATAAGACCAAACCTAATGCAAACAGCACAGAGAGAAAGGCGATACTGCCAAGGTAGGTAAGAGTAGGGTAGGCGAGCAATGCACGTTGAACTCGAACTTTTAATTCCAGACGACAGCCGATGCTTTTTTCAAGTTTGGTACGGCCTTTATCGATCAGATAAAAGCCGACATGTGATTCGCGCTGCGATGCGTTTTCATCTACTCTGCGGGCGAATTCAATTGCCAATAGAGCAACATCCTCTTCGTTTGAGTTGGAGTTACGAGCGAGTTCTTCAATGATGCTGCGATATCTGTTGCGGGTTTTGAAGTCCATGTCAGCATAGATGTTTGCCGGGTCATCGCGCAAGATCTTTTCCACGTGGCTGGTTTGCTCAAAGAAATCTTTCCAGTCCGTAGAGGCTAGCAGACGCAGGCTCAGAAAGCAATTGGCGATAATGGTTTCATGCGTTGGCGCAGGGAACGCGGACTCGTTCGCGAGTTGCATCAAATTTTTGGAGGTGTCCATCCCTGTCAATTCGGCGGCAGAATAAACGAGCTGCTCCAGAATTCCGATGCGCAGCATGATCGGAAATGCCCATAATTCCCCAATTGTGAGAGGTGCCACTTCCTGATAACTTAATACAAAGGCTGTGGTTTGAATCAGATCGATCTGACTTTGATTGTGCTCAACCCATTCGCGTGCCAGTGCGAAAATTCGGGTGTGCCCGGGCAGGAATGTTCCCGCCAACTTTGGCAGTTGGTCGAGAAAATGTTGTGGCAAATCTTCCTTGATCTGGCGAATGGTTTGTTTGACAATGTAAAAGTTGTCCAACATCCATTCACCCGCGTGCGAGACCGGCAGATCATCGGATGGCGCAACCTTGAATAAGGCGTTGGCATTTCCCAGTGTTTGTTCCCAGAGTTTTAAATGTTCCTGTAGATCGTTTTTTTTTGAGGCACGTACTTTAGTCAGGTCTGCGTTGTCTGTTTTTGCCAATTGATGTGCAAATTCTCTCAGTAGACTATCTGTGTCAGAATGAATTGGTTTGGAAGAAACAGCCTGCGATGCATTTTGCATGATTTATTTCTCTGTGCGATTTATGAGCGGAAGCTCTGGCTGAACCTGTTCCTGTTTGAGGGGTAGATCCTGCACGATTAGCAGCGGGACTTTACCGTACAGGATGAAATTGTTGACTATACTGCCATATGGCCATTGATGATTTCCTGAATAGCCATGTGCGTTGAGCGCGACGATATCGATTCGCTCCTGTTCTTCAAATTGGTGAAGCGCGACTGCAGTGTGGTCGCTGGTGATGAGGTGGGTGTGAACGTCAATTCCCTCCAGATAAGACCGCGATCTTAATTGTTCAAGGTAATTTGCAGCTTCTTCACGGTTTCGCTCGATAACTTGATTGGTCAGGTGTACATCCTCAGGAGCTGGAGGCATTTGGCGCGCCATCTCCGGTGTTTTCACGACATGGACAAGATGTACTTGCGATTTATGGAAATGCGCCAATTGCGTAACGATCGGTAGAACATTCTCCGCCCGTTGTGAGCCGTCCAATGGAACAAGGATGCGCTGGTAGAGCGGGTTTGTAGACAATTTTTCAGAGTAGGCTCCATATTGATGTGCCCGAACAATTAATAGCGAGGTTTGAGCGCTCAGGATGATCTTTTGGGTGATGCTGCTGATTCCCCATTGTGTCAGACCATTGCGTCCGTGACTGCTCAGGACGATCAATTTCATTCCCTGAGTTTGGGCGTATTCAATGATGCCTTCGGCGACAAGCCCCTCTACGACAGCTGTGCGCGCTCGTACCTGTAATTCCTGAACGCGTGCTTTTATTTTTTCCAGATACAGGGTTGATTTGGTTTTGTTGATTTGCCAATTCAACAGGTCGAACATTTGGGCGGACGTGCCTGCTTGATTCTTTTCCAACATGCGAAGCAGAATGATCTCTGCATCGAATGAACGGGAAATGGCAACAACATGCGGTAATACACAATCTGCCAGTTGAGACCCGTCTAGCGGGACAAGAATAGTATCGAACATGGGTCATTCCTTCGATTCTTTCAAGGTGCCAAACTTTCAGATCAGATAGTCTGAATCTGCTGCGATGTGGCAATAATCAAAAATTTAATTAGGGGATGGGAGGGGTCATCTCGCGTATGCGAGTGAAATTAAAGGGGAGCCGCGGAATGTTACTATACGAGAGTTTCGTAACGCACCTGGCAGAAATGAGTCTTCCAACCGTAAGCGGTGTAGCTTACTAAAATCAGTATACTCCAATTTGTTATCGTTATTAAAGAGCGACACGAGGTCAATGATAATGAACTCAATAAAAATCGAGTCAACATCACTCGATGTAGTTCCCAGAAAAAATATTCGTCGCCAGGATGAGGGGGGCATCCTAACGACGAATAAATATATTCTACCAACTGACTTGAAATTAATCCTCCCCCAAATGGCGGAGATTTTATCCCCCCAAGTGGTTGATACATAAGGAGGAAATTTTTTATAAAATAAAAACACCTTAAGCAGCGAGTCGTTCACTATGAGTTAATCCATGTTGCGCGCACTCTCTGGCCGCGCCAGCCAGGTAGCGTAATAGTACAGTACAAGCGGAACTCACTCCCCTTAGATCCGAGATTCCCATAAACATTTCTTTGCGCAAGCCCGCTAGGATATTGTTTTTGTGAAGAAAAACGCTGCTTAAGGTATTCCATTTAGATGGAAAATAGTGGTTTAAAACTTTTTATAAAACAAGTTAACGGGATTGTGTTCGTTGAGAAAATACAGCCAGATTCATGGAATATAAAATAATGCAAACTCTAGAAGATTCAGAACTTCGCTATCGACGCCTGTTTGAATCGGCTCAGGATGGGATCCTGATCCTAAATGCCGAGACAGGCATGATCGACGATGTGAACCCGTTTTTGATTAAGATGCTTGGGTACTCACGCGAGGAATTCGTTGAAAAAAAACTTTGGGAAGTGGGGGCATTCAAAGATATAGAAGCCAGTAAATTGGCTTTTGAAACCCTGCAGGTTAATGAATACATCCGCTATGAAGATCTGCCGCTTAAGACTAAGGATGGGAAGTTAGTGCAGGTGGAGTTTGTCAGTAACGTGTATATGGCGGGAGGTCATAAGATCATCCAATGCAACATCCGCGATATTACTGACCGCAGGCGGGCAGAGGAGCAGCTCCATCAACTTAATCTTGACCTCGAAATGCGGGTAAAAGAGCGCACTGTGGATGTGGTATATGCTAACAGGGTTAAAGATGAATTCCTTGCAAATATGAGCCACGAATTACGCACACCCCTCAACGGAATTTTAGGTTTTTCCGAAGCGTTGTTAGATGGTGTCTATGGTGAACTTGTAAAGAGGCAGGGGTATGCAGTGAACATGATCTATTCCAGCGGTGAGCACCTTTTGGAACTGATCAACGATATTTTGGACATTTCAAAGATCGAGGCAGGTAAATCTGATTTCCGCTTTGAAGAAGTAGAAGTAAACCAGATCTGCCACTCCAGCATAATTTTTATAAAACATCTTGCAAATAAAAAATCGATCACAGTGGAATATACCATCTCTGAAGCAGATACCATCCTCATTGCCGACCCAAGACGGTTAAAGCAGATTCTTATCAATCTACTTAGCAACGCGGTGAAGTTCACACCCGAAAAAGGTAAAGTGATACTTGAAGTGAAGGTAGATGCTCAAGAATGCCTGATACATTTTTCCGTCACCGACACGGGCATTGGAATCACTCCAGAAAATCTTCCCAAATTATTTACACCATTTGTGCAGTTGGATGTAGGTCTGTCCCGTAAATATGAAGGTTCAGGTCTAGGGTTGGCGCTTGTCAAGAAAATGGTTGAAATGCATCTTGGCAGTATTAATGTGCAGAGCGAGTTTGGCAAGGGAAGTTGTTTCTCCTTTGCACTGCCGTGGAGTCAAAATACGCAAAGCCATAACAATAGCAATCTCTTTGAAACAGGGAATGAAACCTTTGATATGAATCTGGGCAGGCTTTCCAGGGCGCGAGAGAAAATTTTAATTGCCGAAGATAATGAATCCAATGTGCTCGCCACCCGCGACTATCTTGAAAATCTGGGATATCAAGTCTTCATTGCTCGCGATGGCCAGGAGGTCTTTTCAAAAGCTATAGAGATTGTCCCTAATATTATCTTGATGGATATCCACATGCCAAATTTGGATGGCTTTGAAGCAACCCGCCGCCTCCGTGCCGATTCGCGGTTTGCCACTCTTCCAATTATCGCTCTCACCGCCTTTGCCATGACTGGTGACCGCGAGCGCTGCCTTGAAGCTGGTATGGATGAATATTTGAGCAAGCCAGTCAAATTAAAAGAATTGGCCCAACTGATAGAGAGAATGTTGAAGATATCTGCTTGATGATCGAAAGAAGAGAATTTTCCCCAACCAACGGAAACTGCCACTCAGGGCTCTTTTATGTGAAGCTGCCATGTAATTTTGGCTTTTACGATAGAGACAACAATATACGAGGGATCGTTCCGTCAGCTATTAATTTGCTACTAGAACTGCTTTGCCAATCGTTTGAGTTCGCTTCGCTTCCAGAATTTCTTTGAGTAAGGATAAATTTTCCTTTAGCTGTTTTCTTATCTTTTTTTCGAGCATGATTTCATTGAGATGTAACGAATTGGCTACATTCAATTGTACGGACATTGTGAGCTTTGTGCTGCGTCCATCCATTTCAAATGTGTAGGATGTAAGCGAGTTTAATGGGCCAGAGAGAGACTTGAAGCCATATTTCCGATTCGGTTCATATTCAGTGACTTCAAATGTACTAATGATTCTTTGGCCCATCAAGTGCCCTATGCTCCGAAAGAAAGAACCGAGACTGCTAGCCTTCTCTGAAAGATTACTTGATGCCAGGGTTCCATACTGCCATTGAAAGTCATTTTCGGGTGTACTCACAAAATCGAAGATCTGTGTGACAGGTCTGTAAATCAAGGTGCTTATGTTTAAATTGATCATTCGACTTCCTGTTTCGCATAACTTAAAGTTTGACACTGAGCTGTTTTATGATCGCCTTCAAACCTGCTCCGTCAGTTGGTTCAACAACCCAAGAAGTGATCTTATTCTCTTTAACGGTTACTTTTGTTTTTTCAAGTTTGGATGAGAACGCCTTGTTCGTGGCAGGAAGTGTTCCCATGTTCATTTTCGTAAGGTCAAATGAACCACTATGAGTTCCACTCAATTGCGTCGTGGAGCGGACAACATCACCTTGTGCACCAATTACTTTGAAGTGATAGTCAAGGTCTGGAAAGGCTGTTTTCAAACTGGAACTCATTCCAAGCCAGGCTTCCTTGTTGATCGGTTCGGAACCGAAACCGCTGAATTGAAAATCATCCGCGAGCATGGACTTTACGCTCTCGAAATCACCCTTCTGGATGGAATCCATCATGGACTGTACGATCTCTCTTTTATTCAAAATGTTTTTTCCTTTACTGCTAGCCGAACTATTGCCTTATTACAAATGGGCCTGGGTGTTAATGAATATTCCCTATGGAATATTCTCCTTTTCCCCCAAAATGATAAACACAATGTTTATGTTATGCCTTAATCAGTGTAACACATTACAGATTTATATATATGAGATTTGAAACCGAGGTATGGAATATGCACAATGTGAAATTATCTTTTTTGCATTTACGGCCAACCAAGTCGTGTTCATGGTCGTTCTTAAAGATGTGTAGTTTACATCTCCTTATTGCAGTAGAATGAATATAGATATGCGGGGTTTGTTGGAGCGTGTGTGAAAGGATTTTAATACTATGCAATATCACCAAATACATCGGAATGCTCACGAAGAGCAGAAAAAATATAACCCAGCACTATGTGAAGTGATCGAATGCAGCCTTTGCACGATCGTTCATCTGCGCACTCAGGCTGCAACTGAGATATTTATTGGCAGAAAGAAGGCTGCATGAGCTCACGCCTATCTGACTCAAAAACTTCTGAAGAAGAATATCGGAATATCTTTGAGTCTGTCAGCGACGGATTGATCATCTATGACTTGGAGAAGGAACAGGTTGTCGAAGCTAATAGCACTGCCTGTGATATGCATGGTTACAAACATAATGAGTTTGTGGGGCTGAACGCATCAGCTTTTATGCCTGTAGAAAGTTACAACTTGTTTTTGGAGCATGTCCTATCGGCGCAAGAAGGGGAAAAGTTTGAGTCGCTGGTTATTCATACTCATAAGAATGGGACACCGATTCATGTAGAGGTGCATAGGTCTGTGGTCAGCTTTCGCGGCAGGCAATGTCTGCTAAGTGTGGTCCGTGATGTAAGTCAGCGCATGCATAAGGAAGAAATATTGAGCGATGAGATAGAAACCAGAATGCGTGAGCAGGTGATCTTGCTTGCCATTTCGCATACGTTGGCATCTACATTGGAGCTTCAGCCAGGCTTGATTCTTGACCAATTGCGCGAGATCATTGAGTACAGACATGCTGGGATATTTTCATTTGAAGACTCTAATTTAGTCGCGCTTGCCATGCGTGGGACACTACAAGTGGAGCAATCCCTTCCTATTCGTGTGAGGTTGGATACGCCCGAAAACCTAGCCTCTTTATTTAATGGGCACCGCCCGATACGCATTGCGGACGTATGGAGTAATGAACCGAACGCCCAGTTCTTGCGAACATTTTTGAATGATGGAGCCTCGATCCTTCTTGAAGGAATGCATTCGTGGATGTGGGTGCCCCTGGCCGTGAAAAGCCGAATTATTGGAGGGGTAGGCGTAGCACACGAGCAAAAAGGTTATTTCACGTCCCATCATGCAGACCTCGCACTCAGTGTTGCAAACCAGGCTGCGATCACAATGATCAATGCCGAGTTGTATGGGCATGCGCAGGCTGTTGCTGTTTTGGAAGAACGCCAGCGCTTGGCGCGAAATTTGCATGATGCGATCAATCAATCGCTGTTCTCTGCTGGGCTGATCGCTGAAGTATTACCGCGCTTATGGGAAAGGGATCAAGCAGAGGCGCGGCGTTCGCTCGAAGATCTGCGCCGCCTAACGCGCGGCGCACAAGCTGAAATGCGCGCGCTCATGGCTGAGCTGCGCCCAACCACATTAACAGACTCCAATCTCGGCGAATTGTTAACCCTGTTAGGAAATGCACACTCGGGTCGCACGAACACCCCTGTAGAAGTTAATATCACAGGAGATTTCACCCCACCTGCAGATGTTCAAATTGCCTTTTATCGTGTTTGTCAGGAGGCACTCTATAACATTGCCAAGCACGCAAAGGCAGGTATCGTGAAGATCACACTGCATCAGAGTGAGGATATGCTCGATCTGTGCATTCAGGATGACGGCCAGGGGTTTGAGCCGATGCATCAGTTCTCAGGTCACTATGGCATGAGCATCATGCGTGAGCGTGCCGAATCTGTGAAGGCCGAGCTGTCAGTTATTAGTCAGGTCGGTCAGGGAACTGAAATCTCCATTCGCTGGAAAAACCCCAACAAAAAGGAAAAATTATGAATTCAACTTCAACCGATCCTATACGCGTCATGATCGTGGATGATCACACCATGGTTCGCCGTGGGCTGGCCGTCTTCTTGAAAATTTTTGACGATCTACTATTAGTGGGCGAAGCGGAAAACGGGGAGATTGCTTTACAACTGTGCGAAAAGGTGAAGCCAGATGTAATTCTGATGGATATGGTGATGCCGATCATGGATGGGGCTGCGGCAACACGCGCCATTCGACAACAGTTTCCACACATACAAGTGATCGCGTTGACGAGCTTCAAAGAAGGGGATCTGATCAAAACAGCTTTGGAGGCAGGTGCGATTGGATATTTGCTAAAGGATGTCTCAGCAGATGACTTGGTTCGCGCCATCCGCTCTGCAAACTCAGGCCGCGCCACACTCTCCCCTGAAGTTGCCCAGTCTTTAGTAGAGACAGCTAATCTGCCGCCTGCTCCCGGTTTAGATTTAACCGAACGCGAACGCGATGTGTTATCCCTGATGACTGAAGGCCTAAGCAACACGCAAATTGCAGGAAAGCTCATAGTCAGCTCGTCCACCATAAAATCGCACGTCAGTAATATATTATCCAAACTTGGGGTCGCCAGCCGCACCGAGGCAGTAACATTGGCATTGAGAAACCATATCGTTTCTTGATTTGCTCATCATAAAGGTGAATAAAAAAACTCGCTATAAGGAAACCAATCATCCTTATAGCGAGTTTTTCATTTTATTAAACGCCTACAATTTTCTCCCCCAAGTTGGGGAAAGAAAGACTCCCCATCCGATGGACGAAAATGGAGAGTCTTTCTTATAAAATTAAAAACTGTAGATATATTGTCACTTTATACAAGATTCCTTGTGATGTAGATTGGAAAATCATGCCAACCCTAAAAGATTCAGAACTTCGTTATCGCCGCCTATTTGAAGCAGCTCAAGATGGAATATTTATCTTGAATGCGGAGACGGGTGTAATTAATGACGTCAACCCATATTTAATTAAGATGCTGGGCTATTCGCGTGAGGAATTTATGGGGAAAAAATTATGGGAGATGGGAGCCTTCAAAGATATTGAAGCCAACAAGATGGCTTTTGAAGCCCTGCAATCGAATGAGTATATTCGCTATGAAGACCTGCCACTAAAAGCAAAAGATGGCCATTTAATGCAGGTGGAATTCGTGAGTAATGTGTATCAGGTCGAAAAAGAAAGAGTGATCCAGTGCAATATCCGCGATATCACCAAGCGTAAACAGGCTGAAGATGCTTTACGCGCCAGTGAAGCGCTTCTGCGTGAACAGGCAGTGCGCGACCATCTGACAGGATTATTCAACCGACGATACTTGGAAGCGACATTAGAGCGTGAATTAATGCGGGCAACACGCGAGCAACGCACCTTGGGGGTAGTCATGCTAGATGTAGATAATTTCAAATATTTCAATGGCACCTACGGGCATGCCGCTGGAGATGCCATCTTATGTGAATTAGGTCGTTTGTTGCTTGAAGTTGTTCGGGGTGAGGATATCTCATGTCGTTATGGTGGCGATGAGATCGTCATTGTCCTTTCTGGGGCATCTCAGAAGGTGACACAAAGAAGGGCTGAACTTATTTGTGAGCATGCCAAGCAAGTTCATATCCAGCTTGATGGACAAAGTTTGGTGGGAATTAAGTTGTCTTATGGAATTGCGATTTTCCCAAAAGATGGGAGAACGTATGCTGAGATATTGAGATACGCCGATGATGCGTTGTATGCTGCCAAGCGGGAAAAACGTGGTGATACATAAAAAACACTAACTATCATGAAGTTGGGAAGCCAGACGCCAAGTAAATGAATTTTATCGGCTCTAAATAAGTTTCCCCCAAGTGGCGGATACAGATATTCCCCAGTTGATGGATGCAGGCGGGAAGGATAGGTTGTACGATAAGTATATGACTAGTGTGTATGTTTCTATCGCAACACCCGAAGAAAGCTCCGCGCTTCAACGTATCCTTCTTGATACAACGCTGGAAGTAGTTGGCGACGCCGCTGATTGGTTCACCACAGTCGTTGAGGTGCCGCACAAGCATGTAGATATGCTTCTGTTGGATTGGAACTTGCTTCCGATCAATTCGCCCGCTGCGGCTCTTAATGAACTCCGAAAAATTTGCCCTACTACATTGATCGTGATCTTTATCAGCAAGAGCGATTCTCGAAAACAAGCTGCACTCTCGATCGTGGCCGATGTGTTTATCACCAAAGATGAAATGCCAAAGCGTATCGCCGAACGTTTAGAGGTTGTCGCTTCTGGCATTCTTGCATAATGGCTGCCCTGATCTGACAATACTGTTGTGGCAATTATTGGGTAATACGCTATCGTAGTTGGAGGATAAAAGTGAAAAACAAATTTTCGCTCAGTAATTTCAAACTGTTTCGTTATATCCGTCAGCTTCTTGGTAATGAGTACCCGGATAGCAAGTCTGAAACGAAAAAGGATAAAGTTGTTGTTGAAGACAATCTCCGGTGGCAGGATGATGGCGGACCGGTGGTGGAGGTTGTCACTCCAGCATCGCCTTTGCCTGAAACTGATACTAATAAATGACCGATGCGATTGGGAATGTTTTGTTAGGGAATGAAAAGAGGAAATCCTTATGAAAAACCAGGCAGGTTTATGGATCGACCACAGAAAAGCCGTTATTGTGTTGATCTCCGAGAATGGGGACGAAAAGATAGAGACGATCAAATCTAGTATGGAAAAGCATGTCCGTTTTACAGGCGGGGATGGGTCAGAAGAAGGTTCTTCAGAGGATGTACGTGACCGTCAATTTGGAAACCATCTTAGTAATTACTATGACCAGGTGATTGCCGTTGTTCGTAACGCGGCATCTGTCCAGATATTTGGTCCGGGGGAGGCCAAAGGCGAACTGGAGAAGCGTCTTAAGAGTGTAGTTCTTAAAGATTATGTGATCTCCACCGAAGCAGCAGATAAGATGACAGATCGCCAAATCTCTGCAAAGGTGCGAGAGCATTTTTCTACGTGAAATGAGATGTGTGTGTTTTAGAAGGAGTAAAAATGATTAACTTTCTCTTGTGGATTATTGTAGGAGCTGTGATCGGGTGGGCTGCCAGCGTTATTATGAAGACCAACAATCGGCAGGGTTTGATCGCCGATATTTTCGTTGGGATTGTAGGTGCATTCCTGGGGGGATACTTTTTGACCCCACTATTCAATGTCACCACGATCAATGAAGGCAATTTTAGTATTCCAGCTTTACTAGTGTCATTGGGCGGCGCGATCATCCTGCTGGCTATTTCGAAGTTGTTCCGAAATATAAGCGGGTTCATCGTTATCGTCATCATTATTCTATTGATCTATATTTATTTTACTTGCTGGCCAATTGCATCAACTGCACCGTTTTGCATTAGTGTTCGAGCGCTGCCATTCTTGCAATAAGATTCCTTTGCCTGCATTTTCAGATACCCTAACAATATAGGAGACACAATGTGAGAAAAATTAACTGGTTAAAAGTTGGAATTACAAGCGCTGTTGTATTGTCTTTTCTGGTTGGAGTTGGTGTGATAGCAAGTGACTGGAGCTATCATGGCTGGGGCATGATGGGGCCAGGTCGCACCATGATGGAATGGAGTTTTTCACCTCTCGGGTGGATTAGATTGATCGCAACATGGTTGATCCCGATTAGTTTGATTGTGCTGGCACTATTCGGCACATTTTGGCTGATGCGTGATGCAAGTAAAGCCAAGCCTATTCTTTCATAACCCTTCCTTATATTAACTATGCAGGCGATTATAAAAGTCGCCAGCAAACTATACATTAAATACAAATCATAAATCATCTATTGGAGGACCTATCATGAAAGGTTTTGTAAAAAACATAGAAGACATTGCCATTAAGAACAAAGAGTTTCGGCAAGTCTTGTATACAGCTGGGAATATCCAGCTTGTTGTTATGTCTTTGAACCCAAAGGAAGAAATTGGGATGGAAGTACATGAATTGGATCAATTTTTCCGTGTGGAGGAGGGGACAGGCGTAGCGTATCTTGATGATGCCAGTACAGATATTAGTGCGGGGTTTGCCGTACTCGTTCCAGCCGGGACGAATCACAATATCGTAAATACCGGCCGAACCCCCTTGAAGCTCTATACGTTATATGCTCCTCCAAATCATAGAGACCGTGTTCTTCACCATACTCGTGCTGATGCAGAGAAGGATAATGAGCATTTTGATGGTAAAACAACAGAATAGCCATCTAAAGACTTGTACCAAGGTAGTGAATCGATAAGTTGTAGTCTCCCCCAAGTGGCGGAGATGGATACTCCCCAGCTGCACGATGCGGCTGGGGAGTATCCATTGTAGGATAAATACATGACTCGAATATTTGTAGCCGATGCCAAACCCGAAGAACGTTCCGCTCTGCGCCTATTGATTCTTGATTTGAACATGGAGATATCAGGTGAAGCTGCCGATTGGCCCACAACGCTTGCACAGGTTCCGATCAATCGTACAGATATGTTGCTGGTGGATTGGGACCTGATGCCCAGTGAACCTGGTATGGCTTTAAGAGAACTTCGAAGTGCCAGCCCAGCTGCATTGGTCATTGTGCTCATCAGTCATTTGGACGCCCGTCAACAAGCTGCACTTTCCGCTGGAGCGGATGCCTTTATTAGTAAAGGTGAAACACCCGAACGTGTGGCTGAACGCATACGGATTGTCGCCGCAGGCGTTCTGAATAAATAAAGCTGCAGGATTGCAGTGAGACAATTTTTACCAAATATCCAAGGAGAACAAAATGAATTCAGACATAGTTGAAGGCAAGTGGAAACAAATGCGAGGGGAAGTTAAGTCTTGGTGGGGCAAACTTACGGATGATGACTTGGACCGTGCAGCAGGTAAATTTGACGTGCTTGCGGGAATGCTTCAAGAAAAATATGGTTACTCCCGCGAAAAAGCTGCTAACGAGATCGATAAGCGCGTAACTGAATTTGAAGACGGTTTGAAAAAGAAGACTCAACCTACCGTTAAATAGGTGAAGTATTGCCCCATCTCTCTTTGGGAGAGATGGGACGGAAATTTCACTTGTTACATACGGCTAATCTAATTTAAAACAATTAAAAAGGAAAATATCATGAATCTCATTATCTATTTGATCGCCGGCGCGATCGTCGGTTATATCGCAAGCAGAGTTATGCACACTAATTCACAACAGGGATTAATACTTGACATCGTTGTTGGTGTAGTGGGTGCCTTCCTTGCAGGTTACTTCATCAGCCCTCTTCTGGGCATTGGCACGATCAATGACGCTATTACACTCCCTACTTTGTTGGTCACGTTGCTTGGTTCCGTTATTCTGCTTTGGATCGTCAAGCAAGTCCGACGCTAATTACAACACGTTTGACCGTCCGTGACTATTTTTGGTCAAACGAATAAGTGTATATGAATTCTTATTGGTAGATTCATGTTCACAAAGAAAGAAAAAATGTCAAACGAAAATAGAGTGTCCGAAGTCCGAACATCTCAAAATGAGCCAGAACGAGAGCAGCGCATCTTCACTTTTAAGGCGACACAGCTTATCTGGTTGCTGCTTGGTATCGTTGAGGCTTTGATCGCCTTGCGGATCGTACTAAAGCTGGTAGGGGCCAATCCCGAGAGTCCGATCGTTGCTTTGATCTATGGCTTTACGTTCCTGTTCCTCTTTCCCTTTGAAGGATTGGTTGTTTCTCCCTCATCTGGCAGCATGGTCTTGGAACTCTCTTCCATGTTCGCGATGCTTATCTACGGCTTGATCGCTCTGGCCGTAGAAAGGGTTGTCTGGCTTATATTTTACCGTCCGCGTGGTTCTGCGGTAGCTGTAACAGAGACCAGTACCAGCGAGAGCCATACGAATCGCTAAACCATTATTTATTCGAGAAGAAGAGCCACTATGCCAAAAAATAGTGATAGTAAAACAACCAGAACAGATTTAAGGTGGAACTTCTTCTCGAATCGGTTTACTCAAATCATTCTATTAGTTTTCAGCAC
Organism: Anaerolineales bacterium; assembly: GCA_046328875.1. GTDB lineage: Bacteria > Chloroflexota > Anaerolineae > Anaerolineales > Villigracilaceae > Villigracilis. The sequence continues at coordinate 1,580,381 of JAXLVS010000001.1, forward strand.
ACTGGAAGGGTTGATTGCACTCCGCATACTGTTGAAGTTGATCGGAGCCAACCCCGAAGCCCTGCTGGTTGCCTTGATCTATGGCATAACAAGCCTTTTCCTTTTACCGTTTACTGGATTGGTCCAATCACAGACTGTGGGCAGTATGGTGTTTGAAATTTCCTCGATGTTTGCAGTTGTTGTCTATGCTCTGGCTGCTATGTTAGTTGAAAGAATAATTACGATTATCTACACCCGCCAGTCTAGCACTATTACAAAAGTTTCCGAAACCACAACGAGCGAACATCATTCTGCTATGTGACTTGAAAAGGCTACGATGGCTAACTCCGTAAACCCACAGGAATCTGATGCGCAAAGAACGAGCGTATCTTCATCCGGGTCGAAATTTTTCGGCAGCATGTTTCGTTTCTTTTCTAGCTTGCTTAAGTTGACAGATGAAGAGAAAAGCGATGCAGGGATCTACCTGGGCCATCAACAGGAAGATACAAATAATTTTATAGACTATAAGGAGAATCAACAATGATCAACGAGAGTCAAGAACCCGTTTACCGTACAAACTTTTTTAGCATATTAATAAGCTTGGTAGTAGGTGGCGCAGCAGGCGCGATAACAATGCTGTTGCTCGCCCCGCAGTCTGGAAGAGACACGAGAATACAGATCCAGGAAAAAGGTATCGAATTGCGTGACCGGACCTCTGGAATTATGGAAGATGCCATGGCTCAGGTTCGCTTGGACCGAAACAAACTCGTGATGGGCGGACGTAAAAAGGCTAAAGAGTTAATAAATCAAGGCCAAGCCTTGGCCATAGAACAATTGGAGCGTGTTTCCGAAGCAGCGCAAACTGGAAAGAAAGCAATTCAAAATTCTTGAGATGTTAAGCACTTTATTAGCATAGAAAGGAGTTTATTATGAATTTCAATAGAAATATAGGTTTCCTGTTGTTAGCCATTTGGCTCATCCTTACTGGGTTGTCGTCATTTATGTCTCTGGGTGGGTTGAGTGTGATCTTGGCGCTACTCGCCATTGCAGCCGGTGTGTTCATCCTTCTGAACCGTTAATTTCTGATCAGTTGTCATCTGAGATAAATCCATACGGATGACAACTGATCTTTTTTTAATGCGATTTCTCTGATGCTGACTTTTTAATGGCTATTCAACTTCTCCTTTTTTAAGTTGTATTTTTACTGGTGGTAAAAAATCTTTTACGGTTATGAAATTATTAGAATTCAATTTTTTGTAATAGTGTTGTTTTTAATGGCTTGTTGATAAAAAGACTCAAGCCTGCGAACGAAAGGTTCAAACATGGCTAAGATACATACCCCGACGATAAGTCCTGGTGAATTTTCCAGATGTGACGAACGAGATCAATCCACAGAGAATGATGTAGATAGTACTCCTGCCCAAAGATCGGATGCGGAGATAAGAGAAAATATTTATCATGCCTTCTGGAAGGATGATGTGTTGCGTTCATTGGAATATTTTGAGATTGATGTCCTCGTGAAAAAGGGAATCGCGCACTTGAACGGCCATATCTTGAGCACTTCCAGTCGGGGCAGGGTTGAGAATGCCATGAGGTTCATCCCAGGCTTGATTGGAGTGGAAAATAACCTAGTTTTGGATGATAGCCTTACGATTGATTCTGCAACTTCCTTGGGATCGTTGGAGCATACATATGCCTGTAAATTTTTTACAGGAGCATCGCATGGGGTTGTATCTCTTAATGGCAAAGTGAAAAATGAAGGTATTAAATTATTGGCCGAACAATGTGTAGCTGCCAATCCAAATGTCCGTGGTGTGATAAATAATATTCAGGTTATCGGAAGAAAAGTAGAAGCACAAAGTCAGCCATTTCTACAACCTGCCATTGGAATAACTATTTACTTTCTGGATGGCATCTCTGGGGTTGTGCAACATGTGATCGTGAACCCAAATAACCGGCGGGTGACTGCTATGGTCGTTAAAGGCCAGTTCGATGCACAGAATCTGAAGTTAGGGTCAACGAGCCCAAATGAAGCTCGTCAGCCAGATCAACTCATTGTGATACCAGTAAATGCGATCCGCTTTCTAACTAAAAGCTCTGGATTTCTCCATATCCGCAGTTATGAAAGTAATCGTTTTATGGACTTTGACTCTGATGCCTTTATTGCTCCTGATTTGGCATGGACACCTCCCTACCCATATTGCCCTAACGATATCTTTTTCTCTGCAAAATACAAAGCATCTAACGTTTTGCATGTTATGCCAGAATCCCAAACATTTCCATTTGGAACCGTAGTAGAAGAAGCTTCAATTAGAGATCAGTTTTTTGCAAATGACAGCTTTGGCTTGTAAAAGTCAAGAACAATTTTAAGTGGGGAAGTCACCAACCACGAGGAGATAAATATGAAAGCACTTGTGTATCATGGCCCAGGGAAACGTTCCTATGACGAGAAACCCATGCCATCCATCCAAGACCCAACGGACGCTATAGTCAGGATTACCAAGACGACGATTTGCGGAACTGACCTGCATATCATGAAAGGGGATGTACCGTCTGTGACTGATGGCCGCATTCTCGGGCATGAGGGTGTCGGTATTGTTGAAAAAATAGGCGAAAATGTCTCAAATTTTCGTACTGGGGATCATGTTCTTATTTCTTGTATTAGTTCATGCGGAAGATGTGCGAACTGTAAACGAGGTATGTATTCACACTGCCAGAACGGTGGCGGTTGGATTTTGGGGAATCTGATTGATGGAACCCAAGCTGAATATGTTCGTATTCCATTTGCGGATAATAGTTTGTATTCGATTCCTCCTAATGCCGAAGAAGATGCTTTGGTTCTATTAAGTGACATTCTACCAACGGGTTATGAGTGCGGCGTCTTGAACGGGAAGATAAAGCCTGGTGATACAGTAGCAGTTATCGGCGCAGGCCCGATCGGCTTGGCAGTCCTTTTAACAGCGCAATTCTATTCACCTGCAATAATCATCATGGTGGACAATGACAATAATCGCTTGGAAGTTGCAAAAAAATTCGGCGCAACGATCGTGCTGGGCAATGACCTGAACAACGCCGCCGAGAAGATTATGGCGCTCACGAATAATCGGGGTGTGGATGTGGCCGTGGAAGCGATTGGTGTTCCATCTAGTTTTGATATTTGCCAAAAAATTGTCACTGCGGGCGGGCATATCGCAAATGTGGGTGTACATGGCAAACCAGTTCAGTTAAATCTGGAGAAACTTTGGTCACAAAATATCACATTAACTACTGGCCTTGTCGACACGGTAACAACTCCACTGCTTTTGAATACAGCACTCTCGGGTAAGCTCCCGTTGAACCACCTTGTCACACATCATTTTATGTTAGATCAAATAATGGAAGCCTACGACACTTTCGCAAATGCGATGCAGGAGCAGGCTTTAAAGGTGATTATCACTAACGGCGTTATGTTCAATGAAGTGATGAGAGCTTCAGATACATTTGGCAACCCTATTATGGAAGGGGAATCACTCAAGGAACAGCTTATTACGAATGATAGCCCTGGTGGATAAGGTGAAAAACAAATGCTGCATTGGAATTATGGCTACTGACAAGCTATTTGAATTGGCGGCTAAATATTATGATGCTGATTTTATATGGACAACGTCAACTCGTTAGATTGGTTCTGCAATGTCTCAGATTAACTTGAATTTCATTCCATATGATCGCTCTGCAAGGCTTTTACTAACTCGTCACTTTACGATGGAAGAAGTTATTTATGCCTACAGCACTTTTGACAGAGCAATGAAGGTGGAGGCATTAAAAGTGATCGTAACGAACGAAATAATGATGGAAAAATCTATACAGGCAATGGATAAGGATACGATACCTTTTCCTGTAAGAGTTTTGCCGCAAAATTCTGCGAAATGAATTGATTTGGAATTGCCTGTACTTGTATCGCGAGACTAAAGAAAAATGATTTATCAGGAAGAACAGCCAAAAATACGCTTGTGGCATTATTTGCCTATCCTGATTATGTTGGGAGTGGCTGTCTATCTATTGATGCCGCAAATTACCATTCTTCAAAATTCTTGGTCGGTTGTGAAGTCCATGATTTGGTGGGCTGTTACTCTGGCAGTCTTGATGGAACTTCTTAGCTATATGGGAAGCGGTTTCATGCTGCATGCCATTTTGGATATTAACCAGCAGAAGCTATCGATACTTAAAGGTTCTTTGATAATACTAGCATCGACGAGTATTGGACTTGTAGCTGGCGGCTGGGTGGGTTCTGCTGCCGCAACTTATGGTTGGATTCGCCGTGAACACTCCGACAGAAACACAGCTACCCTTGCTGGAATATTGCCCGCGATGTTGAATAATAGCATTCTTGCCGGGGTGGCATTGATTGGGACCATTTATTTACTTATCGTTCATAATCTAAGTCAGGTTCAGTTTATTGAATTTGTAATCATTCTGACGGTATTGGGTTTTATAACTCTTGGCATGGCGGTTGCACTGCGTTTTCCAGAAACGGTTACTAAGCTTGCTGTTCGTTTGACTGGTACTTGGGCAAAGATAAGACACAAACCATATGCTCCAGACAAAATCATCGAATGGATAAAGCAATTCGTTATTGTCTGGAAGTCCCTGCATAATGGCAAATGGCTGCGCCCGGTGTTGGGCGCGCTTGCCAATGTTGGCTTCGATATGCTGGCGCTATACTTTCTTTTCATTGTAGCTGGTTACAACATTAACCTTGGTATTTTATTTGTCGGATACGGCTTGCCATTCATTCTTGGGAAAATGGCATTTTTATTCCCTGGCGGAGTTGGGGTGATCGAGGGGAGTATGGTGGCGTTGTACAACAGTCTGCATGTCCCAAATGACATCAGCGTGGTTGTAATCCTGGGATATCGATTGCTCTCGTTCTGGCTTCCGACCCTGCTGGGGTTTATGGCGGCCTCTTATTTAAGCAGAAAATCAATTCACTCCGAATTAAAACAGGCGTAATCGCTCAAAAGGATATAAATCTTATGTTGCCAATTGGTGATGAAAATACCTCTCGCAGAACAGTTCCTCTTGTTACACTCGCATTGATTGTTTTGAATGTTCTATTTTTCTTCGTGGAGCAAAGTGGCGGCGACGCTTTTGTTATGAAGTGGGCTTTTGTTCCCAGCCGTTTCTTGGCCAACCCAATAGGTGATTTCCCAACCCTATTTACTTCCATGTTTATGCACGCTGGATGGCTTCACCTTGGCGGCAACATGCTTTACTTGTGGATCTTTGGCGATAATGTTGAGGACCGCTTCGGGCACGTACCATTCTTAATCTTTTACCTGGTCTGTGGACTAGGAGCAACGTTTGCACAGTTGGCATTCAGCCTCGGATCAGACATCCCTAACTTGGGTGCGTCAGGTGCAATTGCAGGAGTGCTTGGATCTTATATTCTGCTGTTCCCGCAGGGACGGGTACGAGTATTGCTGGGGCAGCAAATGACTCAGGTCCCGGCATTGATCGTGATTGGATTTTGGATCGTTCTGCAGCTATTTAGCGGTATCGGTTCAATCGCCCAGACGGCAGATACTGGCGGCGTGGCATATATGGCGCACATTGGTGGATTTGTCACCGGGTTTGTATTAACCTTTTTGTTTAGAGGAAATACATCACTAAGATTGAATCGCTAAGAAACGAAAGAGTCTGCATGGCATCACTTCCTTCAACCTCCTCACAACCGTATGATTGGACATTTCGGCGGGTCGTGTGGGCTTCTCTTGTATTCTTATCAGTCATTTTTTGTTTCTGGCTTCTTTTTCGATTCAATCAGGTTATCTTCACTTTGTGCATTGCCATTGTGTTGGGGACAGTCATTCGGCCTGCCGTAGCATGGTTATATCAGCGTGGACTCGCCCGTGTAGCGGGAGTTGTTCTTATTTACACCCTGTTGTTCGCCTTGCTTGTGGGTTTCCTGTTCCTTTTATCGCCGCTGATCATTGAACAAAGCAGAACGATTATTACAGCCATGCCGACCTACTATCATGACTTTCGTGGCTGGGTAATAAATTACCCCAATCCATTAATTGTGCAATTGGGTAAATTTCTCCCATCTGTATTACCAAACCTGCAGCCAGTCCAACAAACAGGACAGGATGTGATCGTTTCAGCTGGGCAGGTCTTTGGATATCTAACATCGACATTTCAATTTATTTTTACTGCCATAGTTGTTCTAGTGTTGGCTTTTTATTGGACACTTGATGGCCCTCGAATTATTCAGTCCTTCTTAATGCTGGTTCCACAAGATCGGCGTGAGAGTATAAGAGATTTGATCTTGGCTATGGAAACCAGAGTCAGTTACTTTATTGCCGGGCAAGGTTTCCTTTGCCTAGTGATTGGTATCATGGCTCTGATTGCCTATCTTTTGATTGGTTTACCCAATGCGTTGGTGCTGGCACTTGTGGCAGGTACGCTGGAAGCCGTGCCGATGATCGGTCCGCTGTTGGGTGCGATCCCTGCGGCGCTGGTTGCGTTATCGCTTGGGCCAGACAAGCTGATCTGGGTTATTGTTGCAACTGCTGTTATTCAACAGTTGGAAAATAGTTTATTGGTGCCGCGTGTCATGAGTAAGGCTGTAGGTGTTAATCCATTCGTTACCCTGCTTGCGCTTTTTGCCTTTAGTTCTTTCTTCGGTATTGCCGGTGCGTTGATGGCAATTCCGCTTGCGGCAGTTATTCAACTGACGCTCAATTATTTTTTCTTTTATCCGACCACAGTGGAAACGGAAGTCTCAGCCGGACGAGATTATGCGAGCCGCCTACGTTATGAAGCGCAGGATCTGGCTCAGGATCTACGGAAGCAGGCACGACTAAAAAAAAGTGGGACTGAATTGGGAATCAAGCAGATCGACCAGATAATGGATGAGATTGAGACGATAACCACCGATCTGGATGCCTTATTAGCCCAAGTAAGCACAACGGACGAATCATGACAAAGCAGTTAATAATATTTGCTACAGCAATTATGACTACTCTGTTGGCGCTAGCTATACTATGGCAATTCCACCTTGTGGTTGTTTATATTATTATTTCACTTGCGCTTGCGGCAACAGTACGGCCATTGGTTGTTAATTGGCTCAAAAATAAACTCTTAATGCGCCTGTTTCTCATTCTGGCCTATGCTATCGGTTTGGCCTGTTTTGGTTTCCTGGTTTTTCTCGCAGGTAAGTATGTGATCAGGGATATTCAGCTAATGGCCCAAACGCTATCTGTACAAGGTGTTTGGAGGATGCCATCTTGGTTGGAAGGTAGCTCATTTCAACGGACGCTGGTGACGTGGTTGCCCACTCCCGACAAGTTATTTGAAGCGATTACTGGCGAACAAGGCCAATTTGTATTACCTGCTGTACTCAACTTCACTGAAGGTATTGGCAGTTTTGTGAGTGGAGTGTTCCTCGTTTTGTTTTTGAGCATTTATTGGAGTATCAATCAAGTCCATTTTGAAAGACTTTGGCTTTCACTACTCCCATCTGAACAACGCAAACATGCGCGCGGAGTTTGGAGAACTATTGAGCCCGACCTCGGTGCTTATATCCGTAGCGAGATAGTGCAAAGTCTATTGGCGGTAGCATTATTAGGGCTTGGTTATTGGCTGCTCGGGTCACCTTATCCAATACTACTTGCATTGGTCGGCGCGCTGACATGGTTGATCCCTGTGGTGGGAGTGGTCCTAGCATTAATTGCGCCGCTGTTAATAGGGATGTTGACCAGCGTACAACTTAGTCTTTTCACGGTTCTCTATACCCTTGTTATCTTAATTGCCTTGCAAATATGGGTTGAACCACGTCTCTTTAAACGCAATTGGGATAACCCCATTCTGACTTTGATCATCCTATTGGCTATGGCCGATGTGTTTGGGTTGCTTGGCATTATTATTGCGCCACCATTGTCTGCCGTGTGTCAAATTATATGGAACCTTCTAGTCAGCAATCGCCTCGCTTCAGGCTCTGCTGTTCAGATATCGGATCTCAAAGACCGTCAGACACGGTTGCGAGCCATCATTAGCGAGATGGATGAGCCGCCGCCACCATTGGTGATGAGTAGTATGGAGCGGCTCGAAAGTTTATTGGAGAAAGCCGAACCTATCTTGCCTGAAGTGTTGCAAGCCAAGACGCCCGGCCCGTACCTGTCATTGCCTTAAATAAATATTATTGATCTCCCCCAACCAGCGGAGACAAACACTCCCCAGCCGATGGATGTAGCTGGGGAGTGTTCTATATATGATGAGTAAGTAAGACACATATCTTGTTTGAAACCACCCGTAAGGGATATGAACGAATGAAATGGAGTTTAACCATGAAGATGAAAAATATATTTGTTTTAAATGTAAGTCTAATTTTATTGTTGCTAACAGCTTGTAGTGCTTTAAACCCCACGCCTGCACAGCCCCAGCCAACACCAACCACTGTAGTAATGATACCTGTTACAGGTGCGCAATATCAATTTGTTACGAACAAACTGCTATTGCCGACCACTCAGGAACAAACCCAATCTTTTGCGCTAAATATAGATAACGATTCGCAAAAAACTACTGACAACAAATTTGGAGAACTGCTTACACTACTGACCTCTGCTGCTCCGAATCTCGAATTGCAGTCCACCCTTGACCAAGCAGTAGATACAGGCCAACTCGTATTGCTTCACATGGTACAGACAGATGACTACGTGAACGATACAAATGTTTCATGGTCAATATATTTAGGACAAAGAGCTCCAGCTGCACCTGGATTCGATGGCTCAGATAAATTTACGCTCGACACAAAAACGCCTCTTGACTCACCGATACTTGGTTCAGTTACGAACGGCCATTTCTCAGGCGGACCAGGTTCGACACAAGTCCAAATGTTTTTACTCGGCCAGCAAGTTGAAGTAGATTTGATCGGTGTGCGTCTCGAAGCAGATTTCAGCGCACAGGGTTGTGCGAATGGCAGACTTGGCGGCGGTGTCACTGTTGATGAATTCCGCAGCAAACTCCTTCCTGCTATTGCAGATGGACTCAATCAAATCGTCAAAACAAATAATACAGCAGCTACACCTCTCTTAAAAGCCTTTGACTCAAATAAAGATGGGATGATCACTTCTCAGGAGCTTGAGAAAAATCCTTTGTTGATGATCGCAGTTTCCCTTGATCTGGATCTGGTGGACGCATCTGGTAATTTCAACCCAAGCCAGGACGGTGTAAAAGACTCGTATTCCATCGGCTTGGGATTTACCTGTGTGCCAGCTAATTTTACTGTTCCTGAGGACGTTCTGGTTCCATAGTGTCAAAATAAATCTCCCCCAACTGGTGGAGATAAACACTCCCCAGCCGATGGATGTAGCTGGGGAGTGTTTACTGTAAGATGAAGTTAAGAATAAACCACCCCAAAAAGGAGAAATCTCATGCTTACTTGGATTATCGTAATTTTGCTTGTGCTATGGTTACTTGGATATTTCGGCCCGTCCGTATTTTCTGGTATTCCCCAGAGCGGTAATGTAATTCATACATTGCTCGTCATTGCCCTCATTCTTATTGTTCTGAGAGTGTTAGGGATCGTTTAGAACCGTAATTTCTTGCCAGAATAGGAAGGCGGTCATCCAGACTGCCTCCTATCCATGGCATCAGTTGATATAAAAAGAAAGGAATTCTCAAATGTTATACACAGTTGTTATAGTTCTCATTGTACTGTTTCTAATTGGCTACTTGCGATAAGTTGACAATATAAAGATTTAATTTTTTGAAGGAGCATCCGTATGAAAAAGTGTAATGAAGTAATGACGAAGAATCCTGTTTGTTGTTTGCCAAATGACCTGGTAACCAAAGCTGCAGAATTGATGAAGAGCGAACGCGTTGGTTCCATCCCTATTATTGAAAATGAGCAGACGAAAAAGTTAATCGGAATCGTAACAGACCGGGATCTGGCTTTAAGGATCATTGCTGAAGGACTCGATGCCAAGTCCACTAAAGTTGAAACTGTAATGACGCGCAAGGTAGTGACCTGTACTGTTGGAGATGATATGCAAAAAGCGCTGGATGCAATGTCCACAAACCAACTGCGCCGTATTCCCATTGTTGACGACGACAATAAAATCGTTGGGATCATTGCCCAGGCCGATGTGGCTACCAATGGAAATCATCCAAAAAGAACAGCCGCAATGGTGAAAGAAATTTCGCAAACTAATGGAAAATAATTAAGAGAACACTTAATGCATAACTATCTGCGCACTGTCACCCTTGGGGTAATAGTATTGCTGCTTTTAGCTGCTTGTGAAGTGCCGCCAACAACAACTGCAGAACAAGCGTTGTTGCTGGCAGCGGCCACACCAGCTCTGGCGGCGCCAGATGTATTATGTGAAGCGTGTGCTCAGGCAACTCTCGCGGCAGCACAAACCCAGGAAAAGAATAATGCTAACAATCAAGCGGCAGGTACAGCTGAAGTTGTTCGTGCCAATGCTCAGGCAACTCTAAATTCTGCCAATACAACCCTAAGTGCAGCTCAAACTCAAGATCAAAATAATGCTAATGTAATTGCTGCCCAGATCGCAGGTACTGCTGAGATCGTGCGTGCTAATGCCCAGGCAACATTGAATTCTGCAGGGGCAACGCAGGTTGCTGCAATGACACAGTCACAATACAACTTGCAAGGGACAAGTGTGGCTGGAACGCAAAGTGCATACGCCTTGATTACTCAGCAAAATAAAGACGACTTTGCCGCAGGTACGCAAACAGCAGTTGCAAATAATATCGCAACACAGACCCAGATTGCCGTTGCAACTTCACAATGGTATGTAGATCAAACACGTCAACGTGAAGAACAAAGACAAGGCCCGATTGCCTTTCTGTGGATGTGGTGCCTGCCAACCTTTATTGTGTTATTAGCTGGTTTTACCATTTGGGGATTATGGCGCTGGCTGCGAATTCAGCAAGCAAACCAGCAAAGGATTCTTGAAAATCCTGCTAACAATCCTCCACGCCAGCCAGTTGAATTAGAAAATCCCCGACATACACTGCCATATTTGGAGAGCACCGTTATTGAGAATGCTTCCCAGCTCACAACACCTGATGACGAAGTGCACGAATGGCTTGATGATGTCAAGAACACACTTCTTGAGAATGACGAAAAAGATGAAGGTGACAATGACAACACAGACAATTGACCTGCATCCTTTTGACCTACGAACACGACAGATTAGGACGCTGGTTGCAGTCGTCTTGAAAAGGTGGAACTTGTTGCCACGCTTTAAGCGTTGGCGGCTGGCTCAAGACCCGGACACCGGAATGATCGTCCTCTTTGGTGTTCTTAACAATAGTTATATTGCCAGTCATACAACAACCCCTTTTAGTAATTATTTCGATCCGCGTGTATTGCATGATCTTGCAAATGAACTGCAGTTACAGGTTGTATCCTGTAATAGCGATAGCCTAAGGTACGCTTTCATTCTAGATCGTGGGCAGCTAGCAAAATTGCCATCACATATAGATTATCCCTATATTGATAATGGCAAAATTTCGGTTCGGGTGGTTTATGACGATCTTCCAAAGCCTGTGCCCGTTTCACAGGTGGATGCTGCTGCGCTGGATGAGCGATCATTCGTTCGGCAAGTTGCGAGCGCTTTCCTGAAAGTCTTTGAAGATATCAAACTTAGGGACGATGCCACTTTGTTGCTTTCTGCCCAAAACCCTCCTGATATCTTGATTATAGATGAAGATGAATTCAACAAGCGGGTGGCAGAACATGAGGCCAACCGTAAACGGATTAAGCGCATCGGCAAACTGCTGGATGAGACGGCTGGATTACCTCAAAAGCTTCATCAGAAAAAGCCACTTCAATAATTTAAAAAAGGAGAAACAAATGGGACACAAAGGTGTGAGTAAACGCAAGCCTAAAAAAGTTGGATCTTTATCCAATGTCAATACGCCTTCAAAGAATAATTCACCCGTGCAGTCGCTTGTGAAAAATAATGAAGCAGTATTTGATAAAGGTAATTTGAACACAGTTGGACCGAGCTCGAAGAACAAAAAAGGAAAATAGGTAACTTGGGCTTCGGAATAATGATCACAAGAATAGAGGAGATATGAAAATAAAATTGACAATGATTTTCATCATTATGGATTTGCTTACCTTTCTGGCTTACCCAGTATTGTTTGTGCTTCACAGAATGCGCAATCTTTCAAAGCCAGTCAGAGCTGATGATTTAGAAATTCCAACTACTTAGTTGATATAGTCTATTAGAAGTGGAAAATAATGAAAGATATATTTAAATTAAATGAACATCTTTCCAGAATACATCTGCGGCGGTATCGAAAAACATCTTTCTTAAGAGACACCAGGGCGTTGCATGTAACCTGGGTAAGTGGTAAAGATACAGATTCTCTTAGCCATAGGCAATCTTATATATTTATGCAGCGTTCTCCATCGGGGGTTTCAAGGAATGTCTTTATATTCACAAACCCTCATCAAAAAAAGTAGCATCACAAACATTGTCTATCTTTGGTGAAATGGGGCTAAAACGAAACTAGGCAACCAACATTTCTCCCCCGTTTGGCGGAGAGCAAAATTACCCAGCGGATGGATGCGCTTGGGGTATATCCCATATATGATGAATCTATAAACCAAATTGTGTTTGAAGTTTAATCGTCAGCTTGGTAAATTCATTTAAATGTAGTTGATCGAAAATTTGAAAGAAGGATATTAATGCGTACTCAAATAATTGACTTCCCTGAGAGAAAAACACTTTGTATCTTCCCAGAAGAACATTCGGATCTGGAGCAAGCTTTATCTGAACTAAATCTCAAAGGTGGTTATCCAGTTATAGTATTAATAGGTGGGGCAATTGATAAACTGCAAGCTAGGGCTACTCTGAGAGCAATTCAGACAATTGCCAAGCTGGCGCAAGAGATGAATATTCTTGTTATTTGTGGCGGGACAGATATGGGCGTTATGGCCGAAATTGGGCAGATACGTTCTCAGCAAGGCTATACCTTCCCGTTGGTGGGTATAACGTTGGAAGAGCTTGTTGCTTGGCCTGGCGGTCCACAAAGTACAAAGTACTTGTGGTGGGGTGTAGAGCGTTGGCAGCTTGAGCCACATTATCCATATTTCATTCTTGTTCCTGGTAGCCAGTTCGGAGACGAATCCTCATGGATTGTCGATGCTGCAACCGTGTTCTCGAAAGGCCACCAATCTGCAACAATTTTGATAAATGGTGGTGAAATCTCCAGAAAAGATATTCAATTGAGCTTGGAGGAAGGTCGTTCGGTTATTGTATTAAGCCGTACTGGACGCTTGGCAGATGAAATATCACGGGATTATCACCGTAATGGACTAATTACTGTTGTGTCGGCAAATATTGACGAGCAAATTAGTAAGGTGATCCACACCGCTTTGCATATTGATCAAACCCAAGTGATGGCCTGATTGCGCAAAAAAGACTTCCAACTTAAGGGAGTCTTTTTTATCTCTTCCCATATTTGCAGTAGAATACTTGCACGAATGAGGCGGTTGTTACTACCCGTAATAATTTTTCTGATTCGACGAGATGTTCTGGCTGCTAGGGTTCGCAGCGCAATCCAATGGACAACTTGATGAACACGTAAAGATAAAAAAGGAATTTAATCCAATGTTTTTTCAATTAAGCGGGAAATGGAGCTATCGGCTGCGAAGCTTATTTACCTTATATTGGTCATTGCTATATGTATCTTTTCGAAGGCTATTTAAAGGACCGTTGCTCCCTAATTGGAGTTGGGTGTTTGAGGTCTCTATTCACTTCGTCCGAACGCAAGCGATAACTGCTTTTAATATGGTTGACCATACAGAGGGGCGTGAATACGAAAACTCATTAGTCTTCACCTCACCTGCTGTCGCGGAAATGGAAATTGAATCAGTTGCTGCGCCTGTGAAAGGGCGCTGGTATCACCCAAAATCGGAAACAAAAGACATCACGGTTTTGTACCTACATGGGGGCGGATATGCCTATTATTCTAGATCGCACGAAACCTTAATTGCTTTGGTTACTTTGGCAGCGAAGTCTAAAACCTTTGCATTGGACTACCGTCTTATTCCTGAGCATCCATTTCCAGCTCAGTTGGATGATGCGCTTTCCTCGTATCGTTGGTTATTGGAAACAGGTGTTGATCCAGAGCGATTGGTAGTCATCGGCGATTCAGCAGGTGGAAATTTAACACTTGCACTTCTACTTACATTAAGGGATTCAAAACTACCCCTCCCTTCCCTCGGAATTTGCATTGCCCCTTGGGTAGACATCGAAAACTCAGGGAATAGCTTGAGTAAGAATGAGCCTTATGATTGGATAGAGAAACGAATGCCCCTCAAATGGGCTGAGTGGTTATGCAAGAACACAGACCTACGCAACCCAATAGTTTCTCCGATCAATGCAGATTTGCGCGGATTGCCGCCGATTTATATTCAAGCAGGTGATGCTGAGATTCTATATGACATGATTCAATCCTTTTATGAAAAGGCACAGGCTCAGGGCATCAATGTCAAGTTAGATGTTTGGCGACACATGAACCATGACTTTCAAGCATTTGGTGACCTTATGCCTGAAAGCAAAGAAGCTCTTAATCGCATTGGACAAGTAATTAAGGAAAATCTGGATTCGTAGCAAGCGGCCTTTATTATTTCTCTTTAACGGCAACACTTATTAAAACAAAATCTACCATTTTTTCAGGGATATTCACTCCAGTGGTGGTGATGCTGTTACGAAATTCCATCGTGTGATTGATCTCATTAATGGTTAATCCATTTTCGGTTTCAAAAAGATCGAGAGCCAGCAATCCGCCGCCCACAGCGCGAGCCGCCTGCTGACACAACTCTGCGATCTCGTCAGTTACGGGACAGTTTGTGGCAACGCCTCCGCGCGCGGTGTTGGTGATCCAATTCTCGGAGGAACGATAAATGGCGCAGATGCATTCATCTCCGATCACGAAGGCACGAATATCTCGCCCTGGCTTGTTGATATATTCCTGAATATAAAAAACCTGGTGATTAACCCCCAGAGATGATTTGTGTTCGATCAACGACTCAGCCATGTGACGATTTTCTACTTTGGCCAGCAGGCGTCCCCATGACCCAACAACGGGTTTTAGCACGCATGGATAGCCCATCGCCTCGATCGCGCTGAGAGCTGATTCTTCGTCGAAAGCCATATACACTTTGGGAGTTGGGATTCCGCTTTGCGCAAGAATCTGGCTGGTGACATATTTATCTCCACAGCGTTCCGCCACAACCGACGAATTCACAACAGGTATGCCATGCGCTTCAAAGATGCGCGAGATGTACAGTCCACGTGAATAAGAGATGGATCGTTCGAAGAGCACATCCACCGCTTGGGGGAGTTGGTTGATATCGAAAAACGAATCGCCGTCATTGATGCGGACAACTTCTACGCCATCCCGTTTTTCCAATTCATCCAGTAAATATTTTTCCTCTGCTCGTAAGCGAGTATATAAAAATCCAACTTTGGTCATAGGTTTCTCCTTTTGTATGTAAACAGGTATACAGGTAGATAAGTACACAGTTTTTTTAATTCTGTTGACTTGCCTGTCTGTTTACGTGTTTACAATTTTCCAATCACTCTTTCCGTCACTTGGCTTGTCGCCAAATCCCCGCCCAGATCAGGTGTGGACTCATTATTGGCTATGCAGGTTTCCACCGCCTTTCGCAGCCGTTCAGCAGATTCGGTTTCATTCAAATGGTCCAGCATCATGGCGGCGGCGAGGAAGGTCGCAATCGGGTTGGCTTTACCCGTGCCCATCAGAGTCGGTGCGCTGCCGTGGACAGGTTCAAAGACTGCTGCCTCCGCGCCGATATTGCCAGAAGCTGCCACGCCGAGACCACCTACGAACATGCACGCCTCGTCGCTGAGGATGTCACCGAACAGGTTGGTGGTGACGATCACTTCAAATCGCTCCGGCGCGCGGACAAGTTCCATTGCACAGGTATCAACTAGCATTTCATGCATAGTGATATCTGGATATTCTTTTGCAACTTCAAAGGCGATTGCGCGAAACAGTCCGCAGGTTTGGCGAAGCACATTTGCCTTGTGAACCACATGCACGGATTCCCGTCCTGTTTGGCGGGCAGTATCGAATGCCTTGCGGATGATTCTCTCCGAGCCATTGCGGGTGATGACTCGTTCAGTGATGGCGCGATTGCCATCCTCCTCAAGGCGCTCGATACCTGAATACAACCCTTCGGTATTCTCGCGGACTATGATGAGGTCAATGCCTGCACGGGAGGAGGAGTGCGGGATCGAGCGGCATGGACGTAAGTTGGAAAACAACTCCAGCGATTGGCGCATCCGCACAACGGGAGAAAAGTAATTCGGGATGTTGGGGGGAGTGGTGACTGCGCCGAACAGCGTGGCATCAGCGTGGCGAATTTGTCTGATAGTTGATTCAGGCAACGGCGAACCTGAGCGTTGATATTCTCCGAATCCGATCCCGCATTCAGTGAAGTCCCATTGAATTGGAAGTACAGTCAGCACGTCCTTTGCGGACGCGATCACTTCAGGGCCAATGCCATCACCGGGGAGAAGACAGATTTTATAATTCATCATTCATCCTTCCGCATTCATCATTAGTTCCTGAATGTCGTGTGTTTTCAGAAAATTGACGATGCCGCCCGCATCTGCGATCTTCAAAACGAAATCGGGCAGGGCATTGGCTTGATATTGATTTCCGTTGGTGCGATTGAAAATTTTGCCGCTTGTGAGGTCAACATCGATATCATCGCCCTCGGTGATGTCTGCAACAGCGGCGGGACATTCAAGAATGGGCAGGCCGATGTTGATACAGTTGCGGAAAAAGATGCGCGCAAAGGACGGGGCGATGATGCATTTGGCTTGAGAACCTTTGATGGCGATGGGCGCATGCTCGCGTGAAGAGCCGCAGCCGAAATTTTGTCCGCCGACGATAATATCTCCGGGTTGGACGCTATTTGCATACTCAGGCTTGACTTCGCAAAAAACGTTCTTTGCAAGTTCAAGCGGGTCGATGGTGATGTTGTAACGGCCGGGGATGATCTCGTCCGTGTTCATGTTTTCTCCGAATGTCCAGGCTTTGCTCATAGTTGGTAATCTCCTTATTTACGCGGGTACTTTTCTCGGGTCTGTGATCTTTCCCGTCAATGCGGTTGCCGCGGCGGTGGCGGGACTTGCGAGGTAGATTTCCGAAAGCGGGCTGCCCATGCGCCCAATGAAGTTGCGGTTCATGGTGGTCAGCGCGCGTTCGCCTGCTGCGAGGATGCCGCCGTGACGCCCGATGCACGCACCGCATCCACTGCCTGTGACGGTGCAGCCCGCGTCCATCAAAATTTCGATAAGACCATTTCGCATTGCTTTCTTGTAGATACGCTCGCTGGCAGGTGTGACGATCACACGCGTGGTAGGATTCACTTTTTTGCCTTTGAGCATGTTCGCCACGATCTCAATATCTTCATAACGGGCATTGGTGCAGGTGCCGATGTAAACCTCGTTCACTTCCAACCCTTCCACTTGACTCAATGGTTTGACATTATCCACATCTGGGTGACAAGCCACTTGTGGCGAGAGTGTGGAGACATCAATTTCAAGCACACGTTCATAACGTGGGTTGATAGGTTGGATCATTTCGAACGGGCCATTCGCAGGCGTTTCGTTTTCGAGATATTGAATCGTCACTTCATCGGCGGCGATCAATCCGCATTTCGCGCCGATCTCCGTAGACATGTTCGGGAAGATGATGCGTTCATGCATTGGCAGGTTGTCAATGTATTCGCCGCCAAATTCCACCGAGCGGTACGTGCCGCCATCCATGCCGAGCAAACCCGCAATGTGGATCATCACATCCTTCGCGTAAACGCCATCTTGCGTCTGCCCAGTTAATTCCACGCGAATGGTCTCAGGTACTTTGAACCAGCACTTGCCCGTTACCCATGCCACGCCGATCTCGGTAGAGCCGAGTCCTGTGCCGAAAGCGCCAATTGCGCCGTAGGTGTTCGAGTGCGAGTCCGCACCAATGATGATCGCACCAGGTGTGATAAATCCTTCTTCGATCATCACCTGATGGCAAACTCCCTGATGCAGTAAATGCGGCAATTCCTGTTCTTTCACAAACTCGATGATCTTTTTGTGATTCTCTGCCGCCAGCACATTTGGGGCAGGGTAGGCGTGGTCGAGATGAAGCACAATGCGGTTCTTATCCAGAATCGGCTTGCCGATCTCGCGAAATGCCTTTATCGCCAGCGGAGTTGTGTTGTCGTGACTCATGATGTAGTCCACATCCAACAGCAGGATCTCGCCCGCAGTAACGGGTCTGCCTGCTTTGCGTGCAAAAATTTCTTCGATTAGTGTGCCCATAGTTTCTCCTGTGTAGTGACGACTGAAGTCGTCACTACACTTTTCCGTTATATTTTTTCAACACCATGCGCGTCTCCGTCCGTTTGACGCCTTGCACCGTGCGAATTTCCTCGATCAAATTATTCAAAGCCATAATGTTTTCAACATTCACAAATGCGCTGATGTCGTAATCGCCCGTCATTTCGTACACGTTGGTGACGTTCGTAAACCCGCGCATGCGACGCACTACTGCCGATGTGTACACATGCGACTCAACCTCGACCATCAACATCGCGCTGATATCATGCGGAATGACATCGATCTCTCTACCCGTGACCTGCTCGGCGATATCAAGAATATCCGCATCGAAAAGCTGTTTCCGCTCATCGCCGATGTTCTTGATTCGTGTCACGATCACTTCCAATTCCGCCGCACTGACTTCGATGCCGTATTCTTCTAGCCGTGAAGCAACTGCACTTTTTCCTGTATATTTGTCGATGATGATCTTGCGCTCCCGCCCTAAAATGGATGGGTCGAACGGCTCGTAGGTGCGCGGGTCTTTGAGAATGCCATTGGTGTGGACTCCGCTTTTGTGGCTGAATGCGTTCAATCCCGTGATCGGTTTGTTCGGCGCAAGAAAAAAACCAGAGACTTTTTCAAGATAGCCAGAGACATCCATCAACGTCTGGACATTGAACTTTTCACTTCCCTCCAAATTACGAAATGACACGACAGTCTCCGCAAGGTCAGGGATGCCAGTGCGTTCACCGAGTCCATTCACCGTGGTGTGGATGCAGTTCGCGCCAGCGCGAATCCCTGCCATGGCGTTTGCAAGAGCTAGTCCGTAGTCATTGTGGCAGTGTAGGTCGATCTTGCAGGGCAGCAACCTCTCACGCAGCGCACGGACTTTCTCGAACATTACATGCGGCTGCATGATGCCCAATGTGTCTGCGAAGCTGATGCGGTCCGCGCCTGCTTCGATGGCGGCATTGCACACTTGAACAAGAAATTCAAAGTCTGTGCGCGTGGCATCTTCAGGTGTGTAGCGGACTTTCAATCCCAGACTGCGGGCGTACGTTACATGCTCTTGGATGATGGCAATGGCTTGCTCCTGTGTTTTATGCAGCTTTGCATCGAGATGAATTTTTGAGGTAGCGTAAAAGATGGCAACACGGTTTGCGCCGCAGGCTTTTGCTTTGTCAATGCCGAGGCGTGAGGCAACTGAATGGGCGACCACCTCAGCTCGAAGTCCGAGAGAGGCGATGCACTTAATCGCCCTGGCAACATTCGGCGAAACAGACGGGTCGCCAGCTTCGATCATGTCCACACCCACAGAGTCCAGCATGCGCGCGATTTGCACTTTTTCATCTACCGTGAAATTGACGAATGGGGTTTGTTCGCCTTCACGCAGCGTTGTATCCAAAATTTCAAGCATAGGTTTTCCTTTTTGTGAAAATAAAAAACGCCCTCCGTTATCGGAGAGCGTTTTGGGTAGACAGGTA
This sequence comes from Anaerolineales bacterium, assembly GCA_046328875.1. Classification (GTDB taxonomy): domain Bacteria; phylum Chloroflexota; class Anaerolineae; order Anaerolineales; family Villigracilaceae; genus Villigracilis. The sequence goes on from JAXLVS010000001.1 coordinate 1,600,209, forward strand.
GATAAAATGAACTACGGCAAGTGTTTGCCTATTTCCTGTTTAACCGAAACATGCCCAGATCCGACAACCGAAGTTGTGAACATGGGCTTGCGCTTGGATTTAGCTTCCATGAGAATGCTTGCGTGGTCTCTAAACATATTAGGCCGAATTCTACTACTCACGCACGATATGTCAATGATTTTTTATTACCCATTTGTGTACTTTTTATATTTCTGAAAAGCAGTATCTTTAGTGATGTTGAAATAATTTGCAAAACCTACTTGACTAGACAACTATGGCGATGTAAAATCCCCCTGCTTTTCAGAGAACTCATATGCCTATATACCGTTTCATTACGCAACCCAAATTTACTGAGCCGCGTGCAGGTATTTACCTTGCCGACGCGCATGCGCTAGGCTTCAATAGCCTTCGGCGTATTAGATGCCACAACCTCTACTTTATTGAGGGCCAACTGTCAGCGGAGACATGTCGACAGTTGGCCCTCAATCTTTTAACAGACCCAGTGACACAAGAAGCTTCATGGGATGAAATGCCATCGCCTCCTACTCCGCCCGAGCCCGATACGGTTATTCTGGAAGTTTCCTTTCGCCCAGGCGTCACTGACCCTGTTGCCGAGCAAATTGTACGTGCTGCTCACGAACTCGGCTTGGACGGTGTTCACCGCGCCGCCACAGGTTCTAGATTTCTGCTTGAAGGATTGAAAGTTGAACAGGCTGAAAAACTGGCGAAAGCATTGCTCGCCAACTCCGTTATCCAACATTGGAAGATCGGAAGCATCGAACCATCATTTCCTGAAGAAGTTGAATCTAGCGGCACAGTGGAGATCATCCCGATTCGCGAATTGAAGGATGATGAATTGCTAGCCCTTTCCAAAGACCGCCGTGCCGCGCTGGACCTCGCTGAGATGAAAGCCGTTCAGGATTACTTCATCAAGGAAGAGCGCGACCCATCCGATGTGGAATTCGAAACCATCGCCCAAACATGGAGCGAGCATTGTGTGCATAAGACATTTAAAGCGAAAATCGATATTCGATACTCGAACGACGAATCTCGAACACTTGCACCTGACCCAAGTGCAGGCGTATCAAATATCGACTCTCTTATCAAGACCTACCTCAAATCCGCCACAGACAAGATCAATGCGCCCTGGGTCATTTCCGCATTTGTAGATAACGCAGGCATCATAGACTTTGACGACGAATTCGAAATATCCTTCAAGGCCGAAACGCACAATCATCCGTCAGCGGTGGAGCCGTTTGGCGGTGCGAACACAGGCGTCGGCGGAGTCATACGCGATGTGCTTGGAGTCAGCGCCAAGCCAATCGCCAACACAGATGTCCTTTGCTTTGGCCCGCAGAATCTCGATCCTAATTCTTTGCCCGATGGCGTTCTACATCCGCGGCGTATTCAATCGGGCGTGGTCGCAGGCGTGCAGGATTATGGCAACAAGATCGGCATTCCCACGGTCAATGGCGCAATTTTGTATGATGAAGGCTACACTGCCAACCCGCTCGTATTTTGCGGATGCGTGGGCATCGCACCAAAAGGAAAGCATAAAAAGGATCCGCAGGCTGGCGATCGTGTGGTTGTGCTCGGTGGCCGCACGGGACGTGACGGCTTGCGCGGCGCGACCTTCTCTTCCATGACGATGGATGCGCAAACGGGTGAAGTCTCTGGCGCATCCGTTCAAATTGGCGACCCCATCACCGAAAAAGGCTTGATCGATGTCATTGTCCGCGCCCGAGATCTAGGTTTGTACAACGACATCACCGATTGCGGGGCAGGCGGTTTGTCCTCTGCGGTAGGTGAGATGGCATCATCCATTGGCTGTGATGTGGATTTGACGCGTGTCCGCCTGAAATACCCTGGCCTCGCTCCGTGGGAGATTTGGCTTTCCGAAGCACAAGAGCGCATGGTTTTGGCAGTTGCTCCCGAAAAGATTTCGGCTTTACAAAAATTATGTGACACCTTCGATACCGAATTAACAGACATTGGTAGATTCACAGGCGAAGGCCGCCTTGTTGTCCGCTACGGCGAAACCATTGTTGTCAACATGGACAATGCGTTTTTACACGATGGAATTCCGCAAAGACAATTAAAAGCGATAATCGATAATTCGATACTCGAATACTCGAATATCGAAGATCGAATTCCTAATATCAAAGATCATCTTCTCGCCCTTCTTTCTTCCCCCAATATCGCCAGCAAAGCCCCTGTCATTCGCATTTACGACCACGAAGTACAGGGCGGAACTGTCGTCAAACCGCTCACAGGCGTTGAAGCGGATGCGCCTTCTGATGCAGCCGTCATCAAACCGATTGGAACAAAAGGCATGAAAGGCATTGTGCTCTCGAACGGCATTAATCCCGAGTATGGAAAACGCGACGCCTACAAAATGGCATGGTCTGTGATGGATGAAGCCATCCGTAACGCGGTTGCTGTTGGAGCCGACCCAGACCGAATTGCCGTACTCGATAACTTCTGCTGGGGCGACCCGCTTCGCCCTGAGACAATGGGCTCGCTCGTCGAAGCTTGCCGTGGCTGCCACGATGCCGCACTTTTTTACGGCACGCCTTTCATCAGCGGCAAAGACTCGCTCAACAACGAATACCTCGGTTCAGACGGTTTGCGCCACGCCATCCCGCCCACTTTATTGATCTCTGCCATTGGCATCATTCACGATGTCAGTCAAGCCATTACGATGGATTTGAAGGAAGCAGGAAATATAGTTTATCTGGTTGGTAATTATCAGTTACCAGTGATCAGTGATCAGTCTGTTCCAAGTGTTTCGAAAGAAACCCCACATGTGTATCGTGCCTTGCATCAAGCCATCACCAGTGGACTTGTCCGCTCTGCACATGATCTCAGCGAAGGTGGTCTTGCTGTCGCCGCTGCAGAAATGTGCATCGGCGGGCGCCTCGGTATGAATGTAGTACCGACTTTAGTCGGCATGTTCACAGAAGTTAATGGATGCTTACTCGTCGAAGTCTCTCCATCAAATATCACTGCGTTTGAAAGCCAATTTGCCAACCTCCCATTCATCAAAATTGGCGAAGTTACATCCAAACCTATCCTCAAAATTTCCAGCGTTGATATCCCAGTGGAAGAACTCGTCCACGCATTTACCTCACCGAGCCACCTATGAAACCAAAAGCCCTTATCCTTCAAGCCCACGGCTCCAATCGCGATCTGGATGTGATGGATGCTCTTTCCCTCGCAGGTGCGGGTGCGATTTGCGTCCCGCTCAACGAATTGCGGATTAATAAAACGCTTCTTTCGGACTTTCAACTGCTCGTTGTTCCTGGCGGCTTTTCCTACGCTGACGCATTGGGCGCAGGCAAATTGCTCGCCCTTGATCTCGCTTCCTATTTCGAGGAAGAGATCGCTGCTTTTGTAGATTCTGGCAAACCTGTCATCGGGATCTGCAATGGATTTCAGGCGTTGGTGAAATCAGGGATATTGCCAGGGGATAAGAAAGATGAAAGAAGAAAGAAGGATCAAAGTGCAACATTGACTTTTAATAAGCAAGGTCATTTTGAATGTAGGTGGGTTAACGTGGCGCCTGTTTCGCAAAACTGCATTTGGACAAAAGATCTGGAAGATACCATCACTTGTCCCATCGCCCACGGCGAAGGCAACTTCCAAACCAATGAACTCTTTCCTCTTTCTTCCTTCATCGAACGAGACCAGGTTGCCCTCACCTATATTCACCCTGATGGTTCTCCCGCCAATGGAGATTATCCCATCAACCCGAACGGCTCCATGCTCGACATCGCAGGTATTTGCAATGCACAGGGCAATGTGTTGGGATTGATGCCGCATCCCGAAAATCATATCCATGCATGGCAGCATCCACGCCACACGCGTGGGGAAACTGGTAGAAGCGGATTGGCTATATTTGAAAACGGCGTGAAATACGCTGCACAAATTTAATAAGTAAAAGGACTAACCATGATCTCTCAAAACGAACTCTTACAATTAACTTCCCAAGCTCTCAATGAAACAAACCTGCCTCTCGAAGAAAAGCAATCGGGCAAGGTGCGTGACTGGTACGACCTGCCCGATGGAAAGCGCCTCATCATCACAACAGATCGCCTCTCCGCGTTTGACCGTGTCCTCGCTTGCGTGCCGTACAAAGGTCAGGTGCTGAATCAACTGTCCGCATGGTGGTTTGAGCAGACCAAAGATATTATCCAAAATCATCTTATTTCCATTCCAGACCCGAATGCCGCTATCGTTCATTCCGTGACGCCAATTACCGTAGAAGTGATCGTGCGCGGCTACATTACAGGCGTTACATCCACGGCGCTGTGGTATCGCTACTCGCTTGGCGAGCGGGAGATTTATGGTTATCAATTCCCTGAAGGATTGCAGAAAAATCAAGCCCTGCCTGAACCGATCATCACACCGACCACCAAAGGCGGTGTAACGGGACATGACGAGCGTTTGACTTGTGCCGAGGTTGTTTCGCAGGGTCACTTGGATGCAAATACGTGGGATAAGGTGCAATCTGCTGCCTTAGCCATCTTCAAGCGCGGACAGGAATTGGCGCACAAGGCAGGTTTGATTTTGGTGGATACCAAATATGAATTTGGTTTGACCGAAGATGGTTCAGTGATGCTAATTGATGAAGTCCACACCCCCGATTCTTCCCGCTTCTGGAAGGAAGATACCTATGCAGAGCGATTTGCCAATGGACAGGAACCCGAGAATTTCGACAAGGAATTTGTCCGCATTGCTTACGCGGACAAAGGGTATCGCGGCGATGGCGAGATCCCAGCCATGCCGAAGGATCTTTGGGCAGCTGCTAGTGAGCGATACATCACCATATATGAGATGCTGACGGGCAAAACGTTTGAGGCGGGAAGTTATCCGATTGAGCCGCGAATGGAAAGTAACTTGAAGAACTTGGGAGTGATTTCATAATGTCAAAGCCATTGGTTGTTATTTTGATGGGTTCCAAAGCAGATATGGAACACTGTACAAAAATATCGGATGCCTGCAAGGGATTTGGGCTTGATACGGTCATTCGCATTGGGTCAGCGCACAAGACGCCTGAACACGCAATTGCGATCTTGAATGAATACGAAGTGGATGAAAGACCAAAAGTGTATATCACTGTGGCGGGACGAAGTAATGCCTTAAGCGGATTCACAGATGGTTCTGTGAGCGCGCCTGTGATCGCTTGTCCGCCGCCTTCGGAGGCGTTCGGCGGCGCAGATGTGTATTCGTCCCTGCGGATGCCTTCGGGAATTGCGCCTGCAGTGGTGTTGGAACCTTTCAATGCGGCGTTGTTGGCGGCGAAAATTTTCGGCGTGGCGAATGTAGAAGTGCGGGAGCAGGTAAAAGCGAGTCAGAAGCGAGCGGCAGAAAAGATCATCGAGGATGATGCAAGTGTCAAATAATCAATTATCCCCCTTCGGGGACTTCGCAGTGATCGATGATCAATGGTTGGATGATTCGCCGAAGGAAGAATGCGGTGTGATCGGGATCTTTGCGCCGAATGAAGATGTGGCACGTATGACTTTCTTTGGGCTGTATGCTTTGCAGCACCGTGGACAGGAAGCGGCGGGCATGGCTGTGGCGGATGGGCAGACGATGTCCATTTATAAGGGGGTGGGACTGGTTTCGCATGTGTTCACGCCTGCGGCTATGGCGGATTTGAAAGGCCATTATGCCATCGGACACACACGCTATTCCACAACAGGTTCGTCATCACTGCGGAATGCTCAGCCATTTATGATCGAAACAATACATGGACCATTGGCATTGGCGCACAACGGCAACCTGATCAATTCGATGGAGTTGCGAAACGAGTTGATGGAACAGGGTGTGGGATTTTCGTCATCATCGGATACGGAAGTGATGACGATGATGTTGGCGCGCAATGCGGAGGGAACATGGGAGGAGCGCATCAAGCATGCGATGAAGAAGTGGGTGGGTGCGTATTCGTTGGTGATCCTGACGCGTGACTGTGTGTATGCGGTGCGCGACCCGTGGGGATTTCGTCCGCTGTGTATTGGCTTGCTACCAGGTGGTGGACATGCTGTTGCATCTGAGGTTGGCGCATTGCAAACGCTGGGCTGCGAAGCCATCCGTGATGTGAAGCCAGGGGAAGTGGTGTCGCTTTCCAACAGCGCGCTGAAGGTAATGCAGGCAGTCCCCGTTGTAGAGCCATCTGCGATGTGCGTGTTCGAACATATTTATTTTGCGCGTCCCGATCAAACATGGGATGGAATCAACGTCCACCATGTGCGGCAGAGATTGGGCGAGGAGCTGGCGCGTGAAGTCGAAAGTGGATTAGGAAATGAATATGCCGACGTTGTAATTCCCGTGCCAGATTCATCTGTGCCTGCCGCAATCGGTTTTTCACATGTGAGCGGCATTCCATATAACGATGGCTTTATCAAAAATCGTTATGTCGGGCGGACGTTCATTGAGCCGACGGATTCGCTTCGCAAGCGCGGCGTGGCGTTGAAGTTCAACGTCATCAATGAGAATGTACGTGATAAACGTGTGGTGATGATCGATGACAGCATTGTGCGCGGTAATACCACGGGACCGTTGATCAAATTGTTGAAGAATGCTGGCGCAAAGGAAGTGCATGTGGCGATCACTTGTCCACCGATCTCGCATCCATGTTTTATGGGTGTGGATATGGGCAGACATGACGGACTGATCGCCCACAAACGCACAGTGGAGGAAATCCGCGAATATGTAGGCGCGGATAGTTTGTATTATCTTTCGATTGGCGGCATGATGCGCGCACTCAAACGGAATGATGGTTTTTGTCAGGCGTGTTTTACAGGGCAGTATCCGATCCCTGTTGATCTGTCGAATGTGAAGACTGGTTTTGAAAGGGTGACCAAATAAATATGAACGTTCTGATCGTTGGCTCGGGCGGGCGGGAACATGCAATGGCTTGGAAGGTGGCGCAGTCACCCAGATTATCCAAACTTTATATTGCACCAGGCAATACGGGGACAAGTTCATGCGGCGAAAATATCGCTTTGAATTTGGACGACCACTCTGCGGCAATTCGTTTTTGCAAAGAAAAGAATATTGACCTTGTGTTGGTCGGGCCTGAAGCGCCGCTTGCGGCGGGGTTGGTGGATTCTCTAACAGCGGAGGGTATCCGTTGTTTTGGGCCGAAGCAGGCCGCGGCGCAGATCGAGGCGTCTAAAGTTTTCGCAAAAGATTTTATGGCAAGGCATCACATCCCAACGGCGCGATATGCCACGTTCAGTCAATTGGATGAAGCACTTCGTTATTTGGAATCCGTTGATTACCTAGTTGTTATCAAAGCTTCAGGTCTCGCGGCTGGCAAGGGTGTGATTTTGCCTGACACGGTTGAAGAAGCAATATCTACGTTGGAAAATATTTTGGTCGATAAATCGTTTGGCGATGCGGGCATGGAAGTTGTGATCGAAGAGCGCCTAAGCGGGCAGGAAGTTTCGTTGATGGCATTCACGGATGGAACGTCTGTCATTCCGATGCTGCCCGCGCAAGACCACAAACGTCTGTTGGATGGTGACCGTGGTCCGAACACAGGCGGCATGGGAGCGTACGCGCCTGCGCCGATCTTCACTGCAGAGATGATGAATGAGGCAATGGAATTTATTTTGCAGCCCGCCGTGGATGGGATGCGCAGCGAAGGCACGCCATTCGTTGGTGTTCTCTACGCGGGTCTCATCTTAACGGACAGTGGACTCAGCACCCTTGAATTTAACTGCCGCTTTGGCGACCCTGAAACCCAAGCCGTGCTTCCTTTGCTGGAGACAGACTTGCTCGATATTGCCGATGCCTGCGTGGATGGCAACCTGAAGGATGTTGATGTTCAATGGAAAAATGGCGCATCCGTTTGTGTGGTGCTGGCGAGCAAGGGGTATCCTGAAAAAGTGGAGACTGGCAGGGTCGTGACGTTTGAAGATCTTCCTGAAAATATTGCCTGCTTTCATGCAGGCACAAAAAAGGACGATGGAAAAGTTTTCACTTCTGGTGGAAGGGTCTTTGGCCTAACCGCTTGGGCGGATACTATTGTAGATGCTGTACATCAAGTTTATGACAACATCCATAAAGTTTCTTTTGACGGCATGCAATATCGCAGAGATATTGCGCAGCGTGCATTGAGGAAAACTTCATACGCAGAATCAGGCGTCTCTATTGACGCAGGTAACCGCGCCGTGAATTTGATGAAAGACGCTGTCAAATCCACATATAACTCTTCCGTTCTCGCGGGCATCGGCTCCTTTGGCGGATTATTCGATGCATCCGTTTTGAAGGAAATGAAATCTCCCGTGCTGGTTGCCTCTACAGATGGTGTTGGCACAAAAGTCAAACTCGTTTCATCTGTTGGACGGTATCGCGGCATCGGGCATGACATCGTCAATCATTGTATCAACGATATTCTCGTGCAAGGCGCACGTCCGCTCTTTTTTATGGACTACTTTGCGACCTCAAAATTGAACCCTGAACAAACTGCTGAGGTTGTGACAGGTGTAGCTGAAGCCTGTAAAGAATCTGGCGTAGCATTGCTTGGCGGCGAGACGGCTGAAATGCCAGGCGTGTATCAGCCTAATGAATTTGACGTTGCAGGGACAATTATCGGCGTGCTTGAACGTGATAATATCCTGCCGCGAACAGATCTGAAAGCGGGTGATGTCTTGATTGGCCTTTCTTCTAGCGGACCACACACCAATGGCTATTCGCTCATCCGCAAGGTCTTTGCAGATACACCCCTCGATACATTTTTCCCTGAGCTCAATTCCACGCTTGCCGAAGCTCTACTTGCGCCGCACCGTTCTTATTTCCCAGTTCTCTATTCTTTGCTTTCGAGCGTTAAAGCCTTGGCGCATATCACAGGCGGCGGATTTATTGAGAACATCCCGCGTGTGTTAACCGATCATTTAGATGCAAAGATACAGATCGGCTCATGGCCTGTCCCGCCTTTGTGGGATCTTATTCAACAAAAAGGAAATATCCCCGCAGAAGAAATGTATCGCGTCTTCAATATGGGTATTGGCATGGTCATCATCGCGGATAAAATCAAAGCCGCTGAAATTCAAGAATGGATTCCAGAAAGAACCTTCGTGATCGGCGAACTCGTCGAAGGTAACAAAAAGGTTCAACTCGTCAACTAAAGGAAACGTTTATGTCATCATCTCTCCCGCTTCGTTACGGCACCAACCCCCAGCAGGCTCCAGCTCGTGTCTTCATGAAAAATGACACAGACCTGCCCATCACTGTCCTCGGCGGTTCACCTGGATACATCAACCTCTTGGATGCACTCAACGCGTGGCAGCTTGTGCGCGAACTCAAGTCCGCACTCGGTTTACCCGCGGCTGCATCTTTTAAGCATGTCAGTCCTGCGGGTGCGGCGGTGGCTGTACCGCTTTCGGATACGCTCAAGAAAACCTACTTCGTGGATGATCTTGAACTCTCGCCGCTTGCCACAGCCTATGCCCGCGCCCGTGGAGCAGATCGCCTGTGTTCCTTCGGCGATTTCATTGCGCTCTCTGATACCGTGGATGTTCCCACTGCCAAACTGATCGCCCGCGAAGTTTCCGATGGCGTTATTGCTCCTGCGTATGAACCTGAGGCGCTGGAAATCCTCAAGAACAAAAAACAGGGCAAATATGCTGTTGTGCAAATCGACCCTGCCTATGAACCTTCATCCGTTGAAACTCGCGAGGTCTTTGGTGTAACTTTTGAACAGCGCCATCATGATCGTCTCGTCACGCCTGCCGATTTCACCAATATAGTCACTACAAAAAAAGATTTACCTGATGCCGCTCTGCGTGACCTAACCCTCGCGTGGATCACGCTCAAGTACACCCAATCCAATTCTGTTTGCTTTGTCGCGGATGGTCAAACCATAGGTGTGGGTGCGGGGCAGCAGTCGCGCATCCATTGCGTGCGCCTCGCGGGCCAAAAGGCGGATTTCTGGTGGTTGCGTCAGCATCCTATTGTTTTGTCACTCGCGTTCAAGCCTGGAATCAAACGGCCTGACCGCGACAACGCCATTGACCAATTCCTGCGTGATGATGTGACTCAAAACGAAAAAGCAGACTGGGGCAACATCTTCGCTCAAGCGCCCCGACAACTGACTCTCGACGAAAAGCAGCAATGGCTCTCCAGGCTTGACTCGGTTACCCTTGGTTCCGATGCTTTCTTCCCCTTCCGTGACAGTATCGACCGTGCAGCTGTCAGCGGGGTGAAATATGTTTTGGAACCAGGTGGCTCCACTCGTGATGACGTAGTCATTCAAGCCGCGAACGAATATGGCATGACGATGGTCTTCTCTGGCGTGCGCCTCTTCCATCACTAATTTATGACTGCTCGCTTGGTCGTTCTCATCTCTGGCAAGGGCTCCAACCTTCAAGCCATTATCGATGCCTGTGCCTCTGGCGAACTTCCCGCATCCATTGTCTCTGTCATCTCCAACAAAGCGGATGCCTACGGCCTCACTCGTGCAAGAAATGCAGGGATAGAAGCCATCCACTTTCCAAAACTGGAAAAAGAACCACGGCAGGAATATGACTCGCGACTAGCCAACTACATCACTACCAAACTACCAGACTACATCGTCTTAGCTGGCTGGATGCGAATTCTTTCATCTTCCTTTCTTTCTGTTTTTCCGAATAAGGTCATCAACCTTCATCCTGCTCTACCTGATACCTTTCCAGGGACTCACTCCATCGAACGCGCATTTGAATCCTATCAGCGTGGTGAAATAAAACATACAGGCGTCATGGTTCACCTTGTTCCTGATGAAGGCGTGGACAATGGTCCCGTGCTTGCGACGGAGCTTGTCGCTATTTACCCAACTGATACGTTAGAATCACTCGAGACGCGTATTCACGAAACGGAACATCACCTGCTGGTAAATACGCTCAGAAATATAGTTTCCACTTGATAATAAATTTTTACAAGGAATTCATACATGCCCATTGCCATTCTCTCTGTCCACAATAAAACTGGAATCATCGAATTTGCTAAAGGACTTGCTTCCCTGGGTTGGACTCTGCTTGCCTCTGGCGGCACAGCCAAACTTTTGCGAGACAACAATATATCTGTTATCGAAGTCGCTGATTACACCAAGTCGCCCGAAATTCTCGGCGGCCGTGTCAAAACTTTACACCCCGCTATTCACGGTGGTCTTCTTGCTCGCCCAACGGATGAAGACCATCAGCAATTACTCAACCTTGGCTGGGATTACATTGACCTCGTCGCCGTCAATCTTTATCCATTTGAAGCCACTATTGCGAAACCTAACGTTACCTATGAAGAAGTCATCGAAAATATTGATATCGGCGGCGTCACTTTGATTCGCGCAGCGGCAAAAAATCATGAGCGCGTTACCCTTGTTTGCGATCCTGCCGATTACAATGGCATTCTTTCTGCATTACAGGACGGCGAAATACCCTTTGCTGCCCGCAAGAAACTTGCCGTTAAAGGTTTTCAATCCACGGCGCATTATGATGCCATGATCTCAGGATACCTCAAGAATGACTGATGCTCTCCACGCTCTTTCTCCGTTGGATGGCCGTTACGCGGGCACGACCGAGCCTCTACGTGCATATTTTTCTGAATTTGCTTTTCTGCGCGACAGAGTCCGCGTCGAACTTAACTTTTTGGCTGCTCTTTCCAAAACAGGCATGGTTCGACTTCTGACGGATTCTGAATCTGCGCAGCTCGAATCCATCCTCACCAACTTCTCGAATGCAGACGCGGAGTTGATCCTCGACTACGAGCGCAAAACCCGCCATGACGTCAAAGCCATTGAATACTTCATCCAAAGCAAATTGCAGGATACTTCCTTGCAAGACCTGCTCCCGTGGATTCATTTCGGTTTGACATCTGAAGACACCAATAGTATCGGACAAGCTATTGCGCTGAAAGAATCAAGAGATGAAGTAATTCTCCCCAACCTCCAATTACTAATTTCGAATCTTTCCGATTTTGCACTCCGTTATAAATCTGTTCCCATGCTAGCTCGTACACATGGACAGTATGCTGTCCCCACAACCGTTGGAAAAGAATTCGCCGTGTATATAGCTCGTCTTAAAAAGACTCATGACGATATTGCCTACTATCACTTCGAGGCCAAGTTGACAGGCGCAGTGGGTAACTTCAATGCACTTCACGCTGCCGCCCCGCAAGTGGACTGGCTATCCTTCAGCGACGACTTTGTTTCCAGCTTTGAACTCAAACCCAATTTATTCACCACGCAAATCCTCCCATACGATAATTGGGTGCGTTACTTCGACCTTGTCCGTTTGACTAACTCAATATTGATAGACTTTGCTCAGGATATTTGGCGCTATATCAGCGACGGGTATCTCAAACAGGCGGTTGTAGCAGGAGAGGTGGGGTCTTCTACCATGCCACAGAAAGTCAACCCGATTGATTTTGAAAATGCAGAAGGTAACCTTGGAGTTGCAAACTCGCTATTCACACATTATGCACAGAAGTTGACTGTCTCGCGCTTGCAGCGTGACCTTTCGGACTCAACCGTCCGCCGCACATTTGGCACGGCGTTGGGGCATAGCCTGTTGGCGTGGAGCAACTTCCAGCGCGGGTTGAAGCGCATTGCTCCTGATGAGGAAAAGCTAACAGCGGAATTAAATGCACATTGGGAAGTCGTCTCCGAAGGTGCACAGACCATCCTCCGTGCTGCAGGCAAATCTGATGCGTATGAGTCGCTCAAGGAGCAAACACGTGGACGTGTGCTGACGGAGACGGATTATAAGGTGTGGGTGAATTCGATTGAGGTCAATGATGAAGTGCGAACAAAGTTAACCTTATTGTCACCACAATCATATACTGGCCTGGCTGCCGAGCTGGTGGATAGGCTAATAAGTGGAAAGCTGTAATAAAAATATCCCAACAAATCGTTGGGATATTTTTATTATTCTAAATTTCTAAAAAGACGCAACAGCTTTGTTGACATCATCAAAATTTTCAATGTATGTTTCAAAGCCGCTCAACTCAAATGCATCTTTGGTCTGCGGTGAAAGATTTGCCACTTTGATGTAAGGAGATTTATATTTTCCCGCCTTCATTTGAAGACGAAGGTCGTCATCATTAACATCTTTGTGGATGGAACGCAGCTTGTTGAACAAAACATGTAACGCTCGCAGTCCTGCACTGCTGATGTAAGGAGCATCTTTCAAATTGATTAATAAATAGCGTGCGCCATCTGTTATTAATTTCTCCGCAGCAGATTGAAATGCGAGGTGCGTGGCTGAGTCAATATCTCCGCTAACGTGGACGATGGTAACAGGAACACGGCCTTGTTCTGTGGTGACTTTGATATTCATGGTTCTTGATGATTCCTTTTGTGATTGGATTAAGCGTTCGGTGTTTCTTGCTGGGTTTGTCTGTGTGATTGGTTGACGATGTAAATACCAGCCAGAGCAACCCCGCCGCCGATCCATTGGATTGGTGTAGGTATTTCGTTAAGCAAGGGAATTGCTAAAATAGCTGTAAGAACTGGTTGCCCAATCATGGTTGGGGCAACGATGAATGCGGGTAAATGTCCAAGGGCATATGTGATAGCGAGATACCCGATCATTTGTGAAACGATGGCGGTTACAAAGAAAATGACCCAAGTTTGGGTTGAATAACCTGTGAAGGAATTTCCAAGCACAAGGTTCATGATTAGCATCCCAATAGTAGCGCTAATACCTACCAACCATGCATAACGAAACGGATCAATGTGCACGCGTCCACGCTGGGTGATAAGTTGATAAGATGCATAAAAAAGTGCGGCTGTGCTTGCCATCATATCGCCCAAGCCAAGGGTGGGATGAGTTAGGAAATCACTTCCCATTACCAGAGCCGCGCCAGTAAGAGCAAGGAGGAGACCAATCCAAAAGGTGCCTTTTAGCTTTTCACGAAAGATCAATAGCGCTGCTAATGCAACCCAAAGCGGGGCCGTGTTACCAAGCAATGTGGCGTTTGCGGCAGTTGTAAATTTTAACGAAGAGTTCCAAAAAGCGAAGTCAAATGCAGTGAAGAGCCCTCCAGCCAATGGAAGGTATAAGTATTTTTTATCGATGGGGGCGAGTTGTTTTTGTTGTTTCAGAAAGACTGGTGTAAGCAAAAACGTAGAAATGAGCAGACGGTAAAAGCCAGTAATTGGGCCAGGTGCATCTGCCCAGCGTACGAACATGGCAGAAAGACTCAAAGCAACAATGCCAATTGTCAGCGCAATATAAGGAAGGAGGCGATTTTGAGACATGCAGGGATTTTACCCTGACATTGCCATAGCCAAAACTTTAGAGACGAGAGATGGAGATTCTTTCAAGGGTTGGTAATAGCTCATTGAGTTTGCGCAAGCTATAGTCTGGTTTGACGCGGCGGATATCTTCGTCTTTGAATTGTGCGCGGCGCGTGATCCAAATCGCTTGCATGCCTATATTTTTCGCACCATAAATATCTGCATCCAGGCTATCCCCAACCATCACTGCTTCGTTGGGAGAAATGTTCCATTGTGCAAGAGCTATCTCAAATGCACGTGGGTGCGGCTTGCGATAAAAGCAAGCTGCGGATGTGAGTACGAAATCGAGGTAGCGGCGTATGCCAAAAATCTCGATGAGTTCCTGAACATCCTGATCATCCCCTGCATTAGAGAAAATGCCTAACTTATAATTTTTAGATTTTAGCTTTTGAAGGGTTTCAGCTGTATCTTCTTCAAGCTGCCAATTGCTTTGAGTGACTGCATACAGCGCATCTAACGCGGACCTGATAACTGACTCAGGGACTTCGGCATATCCCAACTCTTTGAGCAGTTCGCTCAGAACGAAGTGATAAGTGGTTTCGCGAAAATCCTGGTCTCGTTGCTCATAATATTCGTGCAATCGCGCGCGAAATTTATTTGGATCTATCTTAATGTTGTAATCAAGTAATTTTTGCCCAAGCGCATGATCGCCTTGCTCCAGATTGGGAGCCCAGTCTTCCTTTGCGTGCATAAGCGTGCCGCCGAGGTCAAAAAGGATGTGTTGAATAGGTGAGGCGTTCATTTAGTTTGGTATACCCTTACTGTAACTTTACGTAAAGGGTTGTATTCAGGATGATATGCTATTGAAATTATGCAGCGCTCTTTAAGTAGATCCCTGTGGGATCAAGTTCTTCGTGCAATATTTTTAATTCTTTTTTGGTGACAGGGTCGGTGACTCTTATTTGACTTGCCACTTTAAGATCCCAACCTGTGTTGGACTTTGCTTCTTCCACGGTTTTCCCCGGGTGCAAGGCTGTAAGGGTCATTTCACCATATTCATCGGGTTCCATCATACCGATATCAGTTACTACGCCGACCATTCCGCCGCCGCGCAAGCCTGCGCTTTCACGATCACCTTTGCCCCCAATGAATCCAGCGGATGTCATGAACTCTACTTTTTCAGGGAAGCGTCGCTTTTGATGAGGAGTCATGATGTAACAGCGGTTTGCCCACGCGGCAATTTCCTGTGAGCCACCTGAGCCTGGAAGCCTGACTTTTGGTTGCGCATAGTCACCAATAACAGATGCGTTG
Organism: Anaerolineales bacterium; assembly: GCA_046328875.1. Classification (GTDB taxonomy): domain Bacteria; phylum Chloroflexota; class Anaerolineae; order Anaerolineales; family Villigracilaceae; genus Villigracilis. Next base: position 1,615,744 of record JAXLVS010000001.1, read on the forward strand.
ATGTTGCCGTACTTATCAATTTGCGCGCCGCCCATAAAACCTACATCCACATTCCCGCGCTGAAGATAGTTGGCAAAAATATCATACATACTTACAACGGAAAGTGCACCACTTACAAGCGTGGGATCACCAATAGAGAGGGGTAGGCGTTCAGGCTCAGCGCCGATCACACCTGCTTCGTAGATCATCACCAGGTTTGGGGCGTGGGTACGTTTGGCAAGATTACATGCTAAGTTTGGTTGTCCTACGCCGACGAAGACCACGTCACCATCCTTGAGTAGGCGGGAGGCGTTTACGATCATTAATTCGGCAGAAGAGTATTTAAGTTCAGGCATGATAGCTCCTAATTTAGACTGTGGACGGTGTTGAACGTTCTACGATCTACTGTTCATGGTTAAAAAGTCGTTGATAATATTTGCTACGTCTTGCGGGTATTCCAATGGCAGGATGTGCGTTGCTTTTTGCATAGTGACAACTTGTATTTTTGGATTTTTCTTTTTTACAAGTTTTTCTGCATTCGATAAAAATGTATCTGTCTCTGCACCGCGGATGATGAGTGTAGGCACTTCAAGTTTGGGGAGTTCGCGCCAGAGATCAAAATCTCGCAGGCCTGTCAGGTAAATGTGAGCTTCCCATTCAGGTGAATAAGCTAATTCGAATGTGCCATCCGCTTTTAATTGGGTGATACCTTTGATGTACAATCGTAAGCTGTCATCGCTCAAATAACGAAAGATGGGGCGCGTGCGATAGCCACGAAAGACAGTTTCAAGGTTGTCAAAAGTGCGTCTGCGTTTTTTTGTTCCAGCGATCAATGGGTGAGTTCTTTCTCCCAGCCCAATTATGCGCAGCAAGTTCCATCCGATTAAGGCTGATGGGACAAAAAGTACGGGGTCTAACAAAATCAGTGCACGAAATTTCTTCGGATCGCGAATAGCTGCTCGCAGCGTGACAATGCCTCCGATGGAATGACCAACTCCAATAACGGGAGCAGTCTCACGGTCTGAAAGGAAGCGCAGTAGATCTTCTGAGAGTGGATGCCAATCCTGAAGGTCCTTTGGATTTGCTCCGTTCCATAGCGGACGAAGTTTCATCCCAAAGACATGATACTGTTGCTTTAATAACTCCAAAAGCAGTTCGTAACATTCAGGCGGGTAGCCATTGGCATGGAGAAAATGAAGCGGTAAGCCCGATCCGCCAAAATCAAATTGTGGAATAGTGTTCACGTTTTTACTAATAACTTCCGTAGTTGATCTTCTCACTATAACGGGCTTTTATTTTCAGTCGTTTTTGTGTTTTCTCGCCAAGTTTTTTCCAGTACGCGTTGCGGTCTTTTACGCCATAGACCCATTCATCAAGATATTTTTTAACGCTTTCCGTTGACTCGCTGATCTTGTCCCATGCGAGATAAAACTCGTTGTCACGGTCATAATATCCCTGTGAATAGGATGGGTGACTCGCGAATGGAACGTGACATACGGCGCTGACAACAATGCCTGGGATCATTGTACGGTTCGGGTCGGACCTGATAACTGATTCGTCCACGATCTCTTCTGCTGTGAGAATGACTTTTTTCGCAGCAAAGGCGGCTTCCTTTTGTTCGCCGATGATGCCCCATAAATGAGCGTTGCCCTGCTTGTCTGCGCGCTGCACATGCACAATGGCAACGTCAGGATTCAGTGCGGGTACAACGATCACATCCTTGCCGCCGTATGGGTCAGGGATGCGCTTGATAAGCGGGTTGGCCTGTTCAAGGCTGGTCGCCCCTGTTTGATTCATGGGCAAAAATGGCAGTCCAGATGCGCCTGCTTGTAAGCGGGTGATCATGCCAAAGTGAGAGTATTCCTCCCATTCCAATTCCCCTTTTTCAATCGCCGAGCGGACAATACGCAAGGAGCCGACTCCTGGATTGCCCATATATGAGAAGATAACTTTTTTTGCACAACCTGCCGCCACCATTTGATCATAGATCAAATCTGGTGTGGCGCGAGCAAGTGTGAGGTTTTTCTTACCCTGGCGGATGATTTCATGTCCCGCTGCAAATGGGATAAGGTGTGTGAAACCCGCCGCGTAGACAATATCACCGTCATTTACAAATTCAGATATGGCTTTCTTAAGTGTGATGAGTTTGGACATATTATTTTTTTTCTTTGGGTTTCTCAGTCTTGTTGCCCTTTGAGTTTTCGCGCAATTTTCTCAGATATTCAAAGCGTCCTGCGGGTGGTGGCGGGGCTTTCTTTCGTCGCATTGTCCAGCCAATGAAGGTCAGTAGCATGGCGATGAACAAATAATCAAAGTCTACCTTGTCGGCGATGTCGGAAGTGACGAAGAGAACGAAAGCGCCTAATCCGATCACCATAAAAAATGTTCCCACACGGACGATAAAAGGATCTTCATTTTCCATGGCTTTATTTTACCTGTTGAGGGCAGAGCAGTACATTTGGAAACAAAGTAAACAGGTAAACAAGTGAAACCCTGTTTACCTGTTTACTAATTTACCTGTCTGCCTGCTTACTACTTGATCAGAGTACGTATCTGCTCGTGCATATACAGTGGGACGTAATAGTGTCCGCCACCGTTCTTGCCGCTGGAGCCTGAGCCCTTCCATCCGCCGAAGGGTTGGAAGCCTGGCCACGCGCCAGTCGTGGCGCCTTGTGGGCGATTGGCATAAGTGACGCCAGCTTCGATCTTGTCGAAGAACCATTCGGTCTCTTCGGGGGAACCGTAGAAGCCAGCGGTGAGACCGTAGTCCACATCATTGGCGATCTTCATGGCATCGTCAAGATTACCAACCTTGCCGATCGTTGTAATGGGCAGGAACATTTCGTGCTTCCACAGGCGATGGGTGAAAGGCAGGTCTGTGACAAAGGTGTTTTCGCAGTAGTAGCCCTTGTCGTACATTCCACCAGTCTTTACATTTCCACCGATGAGGAACTTTCCGCCGCCTTGATTGAGTTCTTCGCAGAAATTCTTGAAATCATTGTAGGATGATTTGTTGATGACGGGTCCATTGTAGGTATTGCGGTCTGTGGGGTCGCCAAGGACGAGCTTGTCGGCGGCATCCTTCAAGCGGGCAACCAAGTCATCGTAAACGGCATCCTCTACGATCACGCGAGAGGCGGCAGAGCACTTCTGTCCTTGCAAGCCAAAGGCTGAGCGGATGATACCAATAGTGGCACGTTCCAGATCCGCATTCTTTGAGACGATGACAGGATTCTTTCCACCAAGTTCAAGGATCATCGGGCGCACATAATTGCGCTTTGCAAAATCCTGATACATCTTCATGCCGACATCAAAGGAACCTGTGAAAGTTACACCGTCCACTTCTCGGCTATCTACAAGGGACTGTCCAAGCGTAGAGCCAGGTCCAGTGACAAAGTTCACCACACCATCTGGAAGGCCTGCATCGCGGAAGCAATCAATTAGCAAGCGGACGATCCACGCGGTATCCGTAGCGGGTTTCACCACAACGGTATTTCCAGCTACGAGAGCGCCGCCCATAGGGCCGCCAGTCAACGCGTGCGGGAAGTTGAATGGAGAAACGATCAGCCATACGCCGTACGGGCGCAGCACAGAAACATTGCGTGCTTCATAGCCAACGAGTGGGTCTTTGCCCATCTCAACTACGTAGCCTTCATTTTTTTCCATTTGATAGCAGGAGTAATAAATAAGGTCGGCTGTCTCTTGCACGTCGCCCAAGGACTCCATGCGATTCTTGCCGACCTCAAGCGCCATTGCGGCACCTAGATCAAAAATGCGCTCTTCAATTAAGGAAGCCGCCTTGCGCAGCAGTTCCACGCGTTTTTGCCAGGGGGTATGGCTCCAACCTGGGAAAGCCGCGCGCGCCGCCGCCAAAGCTGCCTCGGCATGGGTTGCATTCCCTTTTTGCATTTGTGCCAGCACCCAATCGGTGTTGACGGGGGAATGGTCATCAAACTTCTCGTCAGATTTCACTTCCTTGCCGTTGATCAACATGGTGTATTCTTGCCCCATATTGCTCTTGAGTTTTTCCACGGCCTTATCAAAGCCTGCATGTAACTCTTCGGGTGGGTTGAACATTGTTGCATAAGTGAGCTTAAAGTCTGCCATAGGAAGCCTCCAAATATGATTTGATAGTCAAAAGCCGCCAACCCGTTGGACGCGACTATCAGACAGCGGCCAGCGGATAAATTAACTAATATTAGTATAGCGTAGGATTTCACAACCGTCAAAGTAAAGCTACAGTTTTAGATATAACGTATATCCTACCTAAGTGTTGGGTAAGCTTTTGTAGGAAAATTAAAAACTAAGCTATCATTAAAACTATGAATAGGAGAAAACTGATGAAATCCCGCTTCTTTTTCTGGATCTTGAGCTTGGTCGCTGTTTTAGTAGCTTCTGCTTGCGCCTCCACTGTGACCGATGCTCCAACTGCGCCACCAACCATTATTTCTTCCGCCACGTTTACCGCTGTTGAAACACCTATAGCCGCCACAGCCAGTGTTGTGACCGTGCAAGCCGTTGCCACCTCGCGTGGCCCCAACCTCGAAGCGACTGACCCGAGCACAGTCAAACTCGCTTCAGGCCAATTACAACTGGTGGAATTCTTCCGCTTTACCTGAAGTACCTGCCGCGCAATGGCGCCCATGGTTCATGGGCTTGAAGCGGAGTATTTTGGAAAAGTCAAGTTTTCCTTTCTTGATGCAGATGACCCCAATACAGATATATTCCAAAAGGATCTTGGCTTTTACTATCAACCCGAGTTCTATTTTCTGGACGCCAATGGGAACTTGATCAAGAAGCTTATCGGCTATATCAAAGAAGAAGAGTTCAGAAGTCTGTTTGACGAAAATTTATAGTGACATAAAACAACCTGCCCTAAACGGCAGGTTGTTGATTTAAACTCTGTACCATATAATCTCATTATGAATTCATTTATTCACGTTTTCTCTTTTGTCGCCGGTCTATCGATCGTACTTGCTACTATCTTTTCGGCAATTTCCACTTTTGTTTTACCGCGTAGTGCCCGCAGCAAGCTCAATCGTCTCGTCTTTGGACTGATGCGGCGTTTGTTCGAGTTCATCATGCGTTTTGTTCACACCTACGAACAGCGGGATGCGATCATGGCTTATTATACTCCCATTGCATTGATGTCGCTTGTACCTACATGGTACATTCTTATTGCCCTCGGATATTCGTTCATGTATTGGGCGTTACGCGCAGGTGATTACTTCTTTGACTTGCGCTTGAGTGGTTCATCTCTATTAACGCTTGGCTTTACTGCCTCCGAAGGATACGTTATCACTATTCTTGCATTTTCCGAAGCCATGCTAGGTCTCATCATGGTGGCGCTTCTGATCGCTTATTTGCCCACCATGTATTCGGCCTTCTCGCGTCGCGAACAGGCCGTCAATATGTTGGAAATTCGTGCTGGCAATCCGCCCAACCCATTTGACATGCTCTCGCGCTTTCACCGCATCCACGGTTTGGATAAACTCGCTGACTTGTGGAAAACCTGGGAGTTCTGGTTTGCTGACGTAGAAGAGAGTCATACAACGTTGCCCGCTCTCGTCTTTTTCCGTTCTCCCCGTTCTGAAAACTCATGGGTTACTTCCGCAGGCGCCGTGTTGGACAGCGCCGCGATCACTTTATCATCCATCGATGTTCCCAGTGAAATGTCTGCAGCGTTGTGCATCCGCGCTGGATACATTGCCTTGAACCGTGTGGTGGATTATTTTGATATTTCATACCCAGAGAATCCCCATTTTCCTGAAACACCCATCAACATCACTCGTGAGGAGTATGATGCGCTCATGACTAAGCTGGAAGCAGCAGGTCTGCCAATTAAACCTGACCGTGAAAAAGCATGGCTGGACTTTGCAGGCTGGCGCGTCAATTATGACCGTGTGCTTCTTGTGCTTTGTAGCTTGGTAATGGCTCCAGAGACACCGTGGTCGAGTGACCGAGCGAAAAAATTCAATATGCCTCCTTTATTTTATAAAAAGAAGAAACATCAATAAATAAAAACAGCACGGACAAATCGTCCGCGCTGTTTTGTTAACTATTGTCTTGTTATTTATACAGCGTTTGCGTCATATTTCTTTGCATCAGAAACTGCTTTGCTCACGTTCACGAACGGAAGCAAGATCAAGCCCATGATGAAGAAGAAGATCAAAGAGAGAATGGCGATACGCAAATTGCCGAAAATTTGGTTCGCGAGACCGAAAACCAACGGCCCGATCCATGAGGTGCCGCGTTCGCTAATCTCATAGAACGAGAAGAATTCAGCTTCTTTGCCGTTCGGAATCATCTGTGCGAATAAACTGCGACTGATGGCTTGCGAGCCGCCCATTACCAGCGCAATGAAAACACCGAGAACGAAGAACTGTGCTGTGGCTGTCGGGCCTTTTAATCCACCGTAGGCATAGATCACTACACCTGCCCAGATCACAAGGCTGACAATCACGGATTGCTTCGCACCGATCCAACCTGCCAGCTTACCCCAGAACAAAGCTCCAAAGAAGGCTACGAACTGGATCATCAAGATAACGGCTGTCAGTGTGGTCTGTTCGAGTTCCAGGCCGCCTTGAATAAGCGGTGCAGCGGCAAATGTTGCAGCAACTGCGATTACGGTTTGAATGCCGTCATTGTAAAGGAAATAGGCGAGCAGAAATTTCAAGGTCTCAGGGAAGTGCTTTACTTCACCGACAGTCTTACGAAGCTGCTTGAAGCCAATGCTTGCATACGTTTCACCTGCGGGTAATTGCCGTGCCGCATGGCGAGGATGTAACCTTTTCCATGTGAAGAAAGAGAACCCAAGCCACCATATACCTGCTGATGCGAGATTGATGCGGACTGCGAGATCGCCTGGCACGCCAAGGTCTTCGCTAAAAATATAGAAGGCCAGGTTAAGAGCCAGCAGAATACCGCCGCCCATATAACCCATGGCCCAGCCATACGAAGAGACACGATCTCGTTCTTCCTCGCTTGCAATATCGGGCAAGTAAGCGTTGTAAAAGACCATGGCCGCACCGAACGCAAGGTTCGCAACGATAAAAAGCACGCCGCCCAGCCACCACAAGTTACCAGTTAATAGGAACATCAAAATGGTTGCGATCGCACCAATGGTCGCAAAGACCTGCATCATACGTTTGCGTAAATGTGAATAATCTGCCACTGCGCCGAGGATGGGCAGGAATAAAACTTGCATGCCTACCGAAAACGAAATGCAGTAAGGTAAGAATGAATCAGGCGCTACGGGAATCCCTAAAAACGAAACAGTCTGTGTTCCTGCGGCTTCTGCTGCGGTGCGTGCTAAACTTGCCACGAACGGTCCCAGAAACACTGTCCCCACAGTGGTGCTGAATGCTGAGTTGGCCCAATCGTACATGGCCCAACCAAAGATCTCTTTCTTGTCATTTACAATCGTGCCGTCTTTTGCCATGTTTCCTCCGCGAGTTGAAATGGATGTAAGCAAGAACACGCGCCAGTATAAGGAGTTTCGGCTTCGGTGTAAAGCAAATGTATGTAGATGAAGTGCTCCGCTTCACGCTTGACCCTCAACCTGCTACGCGCTAAAATGCTTGTCCTACACTGAAAAGGATTCTGTTCGTCATTGCGAGGAGGGTGTACTTCCCGACGAAGCAATAGCGGAAAAATACAATTATGTTTGAAACTCTCACTGGACGACTAAACCAAATCTTTGACGGACTTCGCCGTCGCGGCAAACTTTCTGAAGCAGACGTGGATGCTGCAATGAAAGAAGTGCGCCTCGCGCTCATCGAAGCGGATGTGCATTTTAGCGTTGTCAAAACCTTCATTACCAAAGTACGCGAACGTGCTGTTGGCGCGGAAGTATCCAAAGCGTTAAACCCTGGACAGCAAGTCATCAAGATCGTAAATGAAGAGATCATCAATATGCTTGGCGAACCTGCCCCATTGAATCTCACAGGACCCAAACCGCGCGTCATTATGATGGTTGGTTTACAAGGTGCTGGTAAAACTACAGCCTCGGGCAAACTTGCGCGTTTGATGAAAGCCAAAGGCGAACGCATCCTGCTTGTGGCAGGCGACCCGTACCGTCCCGCAGCTGTGAAGCAATTGCAGCAACTCGGAGAACGCCTTGATGTAGAAGTGGAAGCTGACACATCCATCACGCCGCCGCAGCTCGCGAAGAGAGCCTTGGACAAAGCGGAAAAGGGTGGATTCAGTCTGGTGATCGTTGATACAGCTGGTCGGTCGCAGTTGGATGCGAGTTTGATGGATGAGTTAAAAGCCATCCATGCAAATGTCAATCCAGTTGATACTCTCCTTGTCATCGATTCAATGATCGGTCAGGAAGCGTTAAACATCGCACAAGGTTTCAAAGAAGCGATCAACCTGACAGGTCTCATCCTTACCAAAATGGATGGCGACTCGCGTGGTGGTGCGGCCATCTCCATCCGCTCGGTAACAGGCGTGCCGATCAAGTTTATTGGTACTGGTGAAAAGCTCGACGCGTTGGAAACATACGACCCCTCGCGCTTGTCTTCCCGCATCTTGGGCATGGGCGATATGATCGGCCTGATCGAAAAAGCGGAAGCTGCGTTTGAAGGGCAAGACATGGAGAAGCAAGCCCAGAAGATGATGAAGGGCGGTTTCTCGCTGGAAGATTGGCTTGACCAAATGAAGCAAATGAAAAAAATGGGGCCGCTTTCTCAAATTATGGAAATGCTGCCTGGGCAAATGGGACAAGCCGCTCGCGGTATTGACCCAACAGTTGTTGAAAAATCCTTCAAGCAATCCGAAGCTATTATCAACTCGATGACTTTGAAGGAACGCCGCGACCCTGACTTGTTGAACGCATCCCGCCGCCGCCGTATCGCTGCAGGTGCAGGCATGGAAGTACAGGATGTGAACCGCCTTATCAAGCAATTCCGTGAAGCGCAGAAGATGATGAAGATGCTTCAGAAAACTGGTGGTAAAGGACTCGGAAGAATGTTTGGATAAAATTATTGGGACATGGCAAGACCATGTCCCAATGTGTAATTTTTACGGGGGACATGTTGTCTGAGGACTGCTTCACTTATCTATTTTTATACACGGCATGGCGACAAAAGCATCTTTACCAAACATGCATATTTTGCGCACGAAACACCCGTGTATAGAAGATTAAATATCAAACCTCTTATGCCCTCAGTGGCTTACACTCATAGGAACCATTCATGACAGAAACCAAGAAACCTTTTGAAGTTGGAATTTATTCTTTTGTTGAATTAACTCCCGACCCTATTACAGGCGCCATCCTAAGCCCGGAAGAGCGTATGAGCAATCTAATGAAAACCATCGAACTTGCCGATCAGGTCGGTCTCGATGTTTTTGGCCTTGGTGAACATCACCGTCCTGATTTCATTTCATCTTCCCCTGTCACTATATTGGCTGCCGCTGCTGCAAAGACAAAAAACATTCGCCTTAGCACTGCCGTCACTGTTTTGAGTTCTGATGACCCTGTACGCGTCTTTCAAAATTTTGCCACGCTCGATCTGCTCTCAAAAGGCCGTGCCGAGATCATGGCGGGACGCGGTTCTTTCGTTGAGTCGTTCCCGTTATTCGGTTATGACCTGAACGATTACAACGAATTGTTTTCTGAAAAATTAGATTTACTTTTGAAACTGCGCGAAGCAGAAATTATTACTTGGGCTGGCAGACATCGCCCTGCATTATTTGAGCAGGGAATTTATCCCCGCCCGTTTCAAGAGAAGATGCCTATCTGGATTGCAGTAGGCGGCACGCCCGAATCCGTTGTCCGAGCAGGGACATTAGGATTGCCGATGGCGCTTGCTATTATAGGTGGTATGCCTGAACGCTTCGCGCCTCTTACCGACCTGTATCGTGCTTCTGCTGCGGAAGCAGGTCACAACCTGACAGATATTCAACTCAGCATCAACTCGCATGGATTCATTGGTGATGACTCAAAACAAGCCGCCGACGATTATTTCCCGTCCTTTCAGCAGATGATGAACAAAATTGGAAAGGAGCGCGGCTGGTCTGGAATCACCCGTCAACAGTTTGAAGGCTCGCGCTCTTTGCGTGGTTCAGATTTTGTTGGCACGCCTGATGAAGTCATCGAAAAAATCCTTTTCCAGCACAAGATCTTCGGTCACGGACGATTCCTGATCCAACTTGGCATTGGTACTATCCCACACGCAAAGATGATGCGTGCCATCGAACTGCTCGGCACTAAAGTTGCACCTGTAGTCAGGAAAGAAATTTCAGGATAGACATATAAAAGAGCGGCTCTGAAATAGGCTTTCAGAGCCGCTCTTTTATATGATTTTTTTTGTTACAGTCGGGGAATCAATACAGGTGTCTTCTTCTTGTAGGCTTCATAATCTTCCTGTCCACCCCATTTTTTGTCCGCTTTATTCTCAAGCAATGGAACTCCACTGACGCGTGTCAGAAGCAATGTAACAAAAAATGGAGAGATTATGGCGACCCATTGCCAGCCTTGTAGAACAGGTAGGGCGATCAGTGCAATTCCGAACCAGAGGACGATCTCACCAAAATAGTTCGGATGGCGAGAACGCGACCATAATCCTGTTTGAATAAACTTTCCCTTGTTTTCTGGTTTTGCGCTAAAGCGGCTTTTTTGAGAGTCAGCTATCACTTCAATGGCGAAGCCTAAAATCCATAATAATAGACCGATAACAGCCCAGACATCCAGTCCTTTGTGGTTGGATGTTGTAATCGCGACCAACGCTGCTGATGCTGTGAATGTTACCCACAAACCTTGGATGGTCCAAACGTTTAAGAAACGAAAAAATGAAGGTTTTAGTTCGTCAAAGCGATCATCCTTGCCTGCTTTGTTAATACGGCGAAATAGGAATGTGCCAAGACGAATCGCCCAGACTATGACGAGAATGGATAGAAGGATAGACCTAGAGTCAATCCCTGTGCTGAATACCGCTCCAAATATCACGAGAGAAACGTACGTGATGCTGCCTGTGAGGTCGAAGAACTTTTCAGTCTGTAGCAAATACGACGGGATAAAAACAAGCCATTGAATTAGAAACGCTAGCGCCACGGACAACGCAAAAAGAGGAAGTCCGAGAAACAAAGCACCACCCTGACTGCCCGCAAGCGCGACGAGGAAGCCGATTAATACGAGAATGGGAAAAATGACTAATGAATTTCGATTTGCTGTCTTCATGGAATTCTGTCCTTTATAAAATAGTGTCGAGGTTTTATAAGGTAATACCGCTTCATCGAGCATATATTTTTGTCAGTAAGTATAAACTAGAAATGGGCATGCTTATTCCAAGTTTCAAACTCACTGGCATAAATACTTTTTCAATGCTGTTATTTGCGATCTTCTAAATTCTTGGACTATGGGTAGCTGTGCATTAAATACATCAAATCCATGAAACGCTCCCTGGACAATATCAAGTTGACATTCGACTCCGTAGTCTTTTAATCTGTGAGCGTATACCACATCTTCATCATGAAATATATCTTCTGTTCCTACTCCGATCCAAGCCTTGGGCAAGCCTGAAAGATCTTCTCGACGAGCTGGCACAGAATATTTGGGGACTTCTTCTGCGCCGCATTTCTTTCCTAGATATGCCTCCCATCCAAATTTATTGCTCTTTTGACTCCACGTTGGGCTATTGCTATCATCAATATCGTTGCGAATGACAGTCCTATCATCAAGCATTGGGTAAACAAGCAATTGAAAGATTGGTTTTACCTCTTGCCGATCATGGGTAAGCTGCACGAGGGCTGCTGCCAGCCCACCCCCAGCGCTTGCGCCGCCGATCGCAACACGCTTTGGATCAATGCCTAATAGTTGAGAATGAGAGTGTGCCCACTTTAATGCAGAATAACTGTCTTCCAAGCCAGCAGGGAAAGGATGATTTGGCGCATAACGATAATCCACGGAAACAATAACGATGCCTACCTCACGTACGTACTGCGCGCAAACAGAGTCATCCATTTCTGGGTTTCCTATGATGTATCCGCCGCCATGCAACCATACTAAGACAGGAACTGGGTTTGAAGTTATTTTTGGTTTGTAGATTCGTAATCGGATTTTTGTGCGTTTATCCTGACCAGTAATATAGGTGTTTTCAATGAGAATATCTTCAGGAGTTTTTGGAGCAGGCGTTAAGGACATCACCAACCGAATCAGCCATAGATTCATTTTGCTGAAAGCAAAAGGAGGACTCTTTCTTATAATTTCTTGTAGTTCAGGGTGTACTTTGGAATATTTATTGTTCATAGCCGATGATTTCCCTTATTTTCATCCTCGCATTATACCGTCCAGACTCCAGAATTCTTCCGTTTCTCTGGTAAAATATGGCCCTGTGATTTCAGCCCGCAAACGTGTGATTTCCTTTCACACACCTCTCTTGCCTGTCTGCTACACAAACTAAATCAAACGCGTGTCTGGTGCCCTCTCTAGCCTCAGAAAACGCAACAATTTCAAGGAGTAAGTACACAATGGTTCGAATTCGTTTACGTCGTATTGGTCTCAAAGGCCAACCCACGTACCGCTTGGTGGCTGCTGACAAAGAGTCCCCACGCGATGGTCGCTTTTTGGAAATTTTGGGTGTTTACAACCCCCGCACCAACCCCGCCACAATTCACTTAAAGGAAGATCGCATCTTCCATTGGATGAAGAACGGCGCTCTCCCCACTGAGTCTGTGGCGCAGATCTTCAAGACTTCTGGCACGCAGGAACGCTTTGAACGCCTCAAGAAGGGCGAAGCTCTCGAAGCCCTTGTTGCCGAAGCTGAAGCCGCCGAAGTCAAGCGCGCTGCCCCCGTCAAGACCCGCAAGGATTAATTACATGAAACCCTAACGGTTTATTAAACCGTTAGGGTTTTTGAAAGAAATCTTATGAAAGACCTTATAGAATACATCGCCAAATCGCTGGTTGAGCATTCAGATGAAGTGCAGGTTCGTGAAAGTGGTGGCAACAGAGTCCGCATCGAACTTAGCGTCGCCAAGGATGATATGGGGCGTGTCATTGGCAAAGGCGGCAAAGTAGCGAACTCCATTCGCACCTTGCTGCGGGTGGCAGCTGAACGAGAAGGCAAGCAAGCCACACTTGATGTGACGGAACCCTAAATGGCAACAGAAACTCAATCAGGCTCGCCAAAAGGCGAGTCTATTTATTTGGCAATTGGATACCTGCGTCGTCCGCATGGAGTGAGCGGCGAGATCATTATGGATCTGCATACCGACTTTCCCGAACGCATCAAAGCAGGTCGCAAGGTTTATATCGGGGAGAAATATGAAGCCGCTACCTTTGGTAGTGTACGCATACATAACAATGGTTACCTAGTCACTTTTCGTGGATATGACACCCCTGAAACCGCTGGACGTTTCCGCAATCAGTGGGTTTATGTAAAAGCCAAAGATGTCCCGCCGCTTCCTGAAGGCAAACATTACAAATATGAACTGATCGATCTCGATGTGGTCGAAGATAATGGAAATACACTTGGCAAACTGGCCGAGATTTTGGAAACAGGCGCAAACGATGTTTATGTCGTTCGAAACGAAGAAGGCAAGGAAATCCTTCTTCCCGCCATTCCCTCGGTTATTTTGAATGTAGATATGGAAGCCCGCATCATCAAAGTCCATTTGATCGATGGCCTAGTGTAGAGCGAAAGATGAACGCTTAGCGTTCATCTTTTTTGTCTTGTAGGTTGTGATTCCATTTTTGTAAGTACACTATCATTCTCTTTGTGGTTAAATAGTTTGATGGACGATAAAAAATATTGGGTTGGATTTAATCTTATTAAAGGAATTGGCGCTGTCCGCATGCAGGGGTTGGTCGCTTATTTTGGCGATATGAAAACTGCCTGGAATGCGGACCCTGTCAGTTTGGCTGGAGCAGGCTTGGGCGCGAAAGTGATCGAAAGAGTCCTTGCGGCCAGACAAACTGTCAGCCTCGATAAAGTGTGGGAGAAGATCGAATCACAGGGAATAAAAATCCTCACATGGGGGGATGAAACTTACCCAGCCCGCCTCAAAGAAATCGATCAGCCGCCACCCGTGATGTATATTCGCGGCGAATATTTACCCGATGACCTGTTTGCTGTGGCCATCGTTGGCACGCGCAAAGTTACACCGTATGGCCGGCAGGTGACAGAAGAGATCGCATCATTTCTTGCAGCGAATGGGATGACTGTGATTAGTGGCCTTGCGCGTGGTGTGGATGCGATCGCGCATCAAACCGCGCTGAAAGCGGGTGGGCGGACGATTGGCATTCTTGGCTCTGGAGTAGATAAGATCTATCCGCCAGAGCATCGCGGCCTTGCTGAGCAAATGATAGAACGAGGTGCAATAATTAGTGATTACGCTGTTGGTACTCCGCCTGACGCTTCAAATTTCCCGCCTCGCAATCGAATCATTTCAGGCCTGTCGTTGGCCGTGGTGGTTGTTGAAGCTGCTGAAACCAGTGGAGCGTTGATCACTGCTGAATTTGCAGCCGAACAAGGGCGGGAAGTTTTTGCTGTGCCTGGTAGTATTCTTGCTCCACAATCAAAAGGTACGAACCGATTAATTCAAAAAGGCGCACAGCCTCTGTTGACTCCAGATGATCTTATGCAAGCCTTGGATTTAACCCGGGTTGGTGCGCAAAAGTCTGCCCGAAGGATTCTGCCAGCGGATGAAACAGAGGCACGCGTATTGAATGTTTTGGGCAATGAGCCATTGCATGTGGATGAAATTCGTAATCAAGCTGGCTTGCCCATTGAGAAGATATCTGCTACGTTGGCTCTTATGGAGTTGAAAGGCATGGTTCGGCAGGTTGGTGGTATGAATTACGTTGCAATGCGAGAACCCCAATCGGGCTATAATACCTAAGAGGTTATTATGACAATTGACTATACACACACGTATGCAGTGATCATGGCAGGCGGCGGCGGAACTCGTCTCTGGCCTGTTTCAAGAAAAGAAAGACCCAAGCAACTCCTTCCTTTGCTTGGACAGGACACCTTATTTCAAAGTACGGTTGCACGTTTGAAGAATCTGTTTCCGCCCGAACGTATTCTGGTGGTTACAGTGGAAGAGCAGGCGCGTGAGATGAAATTACAGGCGCCCGAAATTCCTGAAGAAAATTATCTGATCGAACCTGCTCCGCGCGGTACGGCTTCTGTGGTGGGGATGGCTGCGATGGTGTTGCAAAAGCGCGACCCCAATGCATCCATGGCAATTTTGCCATCTGATCATTTCATCCGCAATGTGGATCTGTTCCATTATTTGCTCAAAGCTGCATTTGAAGTTGCAGATAATGGCTTCCTTGTAACGCTTGGAATTACTCCCACTGCACCTTCTACAGCGTATGGATATATTCAGCAAGGAAAAGCCTTGGATGGAGAATATAAATATCCCGCTTATGTGGTGAAAAGTTTTAAAGAAAAGCCAGATGAACAAACTGCTCAGCAGCTGCTTCGTTCTGGTGACCATTCGTGGAATAGCGGCATGTTCATTTGGCGTGCAGGCACGATCATGAGTGAGATCGAAAAACAAATGCCGCAGTTGAGCGAAGAGTTAAAGGTCATTGGCCGTTCATGGGGAACCTCAAAGCAGAATGATGTCTTGAATGAACGTTGGCTTGTCTTGAAAAATGAGACAGTTGACTATGGTGTGATGGAAAAAGCTGAACAAGTGGCGGTACTGCCCGCTGGAGGTTTGGGTTGGAGTGATGTCGGTATGTGGTCATCCTTGTTTGAAGTCTTGTTGCCAGATATGAACGGTAATATCGCAACCAATTCCAGTTTGCATCTTGCACACGAAACACATAACACAATGGTCTATGGTGGTTCGATGGATCGCCTCATTGTCACTATTGGTGTGGATGATATGGTTATTGTAGATACGGGTGATGCACTTTTAGTATGTAAATCTGACCAATCTCAAAAGGTAAAAGAAGTGGTCGAACATTTGCGAAAACATAGGCAGGATAAATTCCTGTAAATAAGGTTACGGTCAACGAATGATGCGGCAAGAGAGCAGGTTACGAAAGCCATTAAATACTCAAAGAGCCCTCTTGCCGATAGATTTCTTTTTCCCTCATAAAATTGGTATTTGTAAAAAAACGGAAAATTGCGTAGAATGATGCCCTATCCCGTAACCTTACGGGATAGATTTATGTTTGTCTCACAAAGTTCGCGCATTCTGCGCTGGAGGTTTAATGGAAGCATATTGTATGAAGTGCAAGACAAAACGGGAGATGCAAAACCCTGTTGCAGCTTTTAATGCTAAAAGCTCTGCAGTTACAACAGGTATTTGCCCTGTTTGCGGCACTAAACTTTTTCGGATGGGTAAAACAGAAGCCCATGCTGGTTTGATTCCGCCGCCCAAGCCTGAGAAGGTGGAAGTGCGCGATGGTAAATTGGTAATCGTGGAATCTCCTGCAAAGGCAAAAACCGTAGGAAGGTTTTTGGGCAAGGGATATACCGTCCGCGCCTCAGTGGGGCATGTGCGTGACTTGTTAAAATCTCAACTTTCGGTGGATGTGGATAATGATTTTGCGCCGAAGTATCGTGTGCCGAATGAAAAGAAGGTAGTTGTAAAGGAACTCAAACAACTCGCGAAAAAAGCGGAAGAGATCTTTCTTGCAACCGATCCTGATCGCGAAGGCGAAGCTATTTCTTGGCATTTGATGGAAGCGGCTGAGATCGACCCTGCCCGTACCAAGCGCGTAGTCTTTCACGAAATTACAGCTCCTGCAGTTGCAGATGCGTTCTCCCATCCACGCGATATCAATATGGACCTGGTCAATGCTCAACAGGCACGCCGTATTTTGGATCGCATTGTTGGCTACAGTATCAGTCCCATTCTTTGGGAAAAAGTGCGCGGGCGTCTGTCAGCGGGGCGGGTGCAATCGGTGGCTCTCAGGCTTATCGTTGATCGTGAGCGCGAGATTGACGACTTCAAGCCCGTTGAGTATTGGTCTATCCATGCTGAACTGAAACCTGAAAATCTAAAATCTTCGTTTATTGCCAAGCTGGCGCGCATTGACGATAAAGAACCTGTTTTATCTAATGAAGCTGAAGTAAAGCCAGTTCTGTATGATTTGGAAACAGCAGCTTTCTCTGTTACAAAAGTCAAGCGCGGCGAACGTAGACGTAAACCTGCAGGACCGTTCACTACTTCCACGTTACAGCAGGAAGCATCGCGCAAGCTTGGCTTTACCGCCAAGCGGACTATGGGGTTGGCGCAGGGATTATATGAAGGTCAGGATGTGGGAGAGGGCGGAACCACTGGTCTCATCACTTACATGCGTACCGACTCAATGAATGTTTCTACAATGGCGCAAGCAGAAGCGCGTGAATACGTCACTGGAAAATACGGCAAAGATTATCTCCCAGCCGAGTCTCCAGTTTACAAGACCAAATCTGCAGGCGCACAGGAAGCACATGAGGCTATCCGCCCGACTTCCGTAATGCGTGACCCTGAGAAATTAAAAGAATTCCTCGACCCCGCCATGTTCAAACTCTATCGTTTGATCTGGCAGCGTTTCGTTGCTTCTCAAATGGAATCGGCTGTGTACGATACACTGCAAGTTGAAGTGACGGGGAAGACACCCGAACACGAATATCTCCTGCGCGCATCTGGTTCCGCGGTGAAGTTTGCTGGTTATTTGGTTGTGTACGAAGAAGCAAAAAATGAAGATGTAAAAACGGAAGACGATGAAGAGAATGTGAAAATCCCTGCTGGGATTGCCGAAGGACAGAAGCAGGAGTTGATTCGTCTGATACCTGAACAACATTTCACACAACCGCCGCCACGCTTCTCAGAAGCATCACTTGTGCAGGCGCTGGAAGAGAATGGCATTGGACGTCCATCCACATATGCGCCGACAATTTCTACTATTCAACAGCGTGGATATGTCGAGCGTGTAGATAAGCGTCTTATCCCAACAGATACAGGTATTCAAGTCACGGATTTGATGGCTCAGTACTTCCCAGAAGTTGTGGATTTAAGTTTCACCGCCCACATGGAAGAAGATCTTGATAAGATCGCTGATGGCCAAATGACTTGGACGAACGCGATCCGTGAATTTTATGAGCCATTTTCTGATGATGTGAAAAAAGCGCAGGCTGAAATGCCTGTCACCAAAAGTGGTCCTGAGCCTATTGGACGTAACTGCCCTGATTGCGGCAAGGAGCTCGTCATTCGTTACGGGCGCTTTGGTAAATTTATTTCTTGCAGCGGCTTCCCTGAATGTCGTTATACCGAGCCGTGGCTTGAAAAGATCGGCGTAGTATGTCCGACAGATGGCGGCGAACTTGTGGAGCGCAAGACCCGCAAAGGACGTACTTTCTTTGGCTGTATCAACTATCCCAATTGCGAATTCACTTCGTGGAAGCGTCCAATTGCCAAGCCCTGCCCGAAATGCAATGGCTTGTTAGTGATTGCAAATAAACGTGAGGCACAATGCCTCAACTGCTCTGAGTCCTTCCTCTTGGAAGAGATCATGCCTGAGATGGCGTAAAAACAATGAAGAGATAGTCATTTCTAAGTGACTGTCTCTTGAGAGGTAGTCAAATGCATTTTTCACCCCTTCCGTATCTAGACCCTGGCTCTGGCAGCCTGATCATTCAAATTGTTATTGCTGCCTTGTTGGGAATTGGCGTTGCTGTTCGCGCTTCCTGGGGAAGTATCAAAAAATTATTTGGGGCCAAACCCAAAGCGGATGATGACGACACAGATGGCGACTCCAACTAACTCTGCAAGCAGACAACTCACCGCTTCTTTCCGCGACCCAAGCGGATTCCTGTTTTCTCGAAATGGTATTCTATACCGACAGATCAACCGTGCATATTCAGAAGATTATGCGCGGTTGATGGATTCTGGTTTGTATGAGAAGTTGGTCAAAGCCAATTTGTTAATTCCGCATATTGAAACTGAGCAAGAGCCAGCGGAGTCTGAGGCGGCTTTTAAAGTCATTCAACCTGAACGTGCGCCGTTCATTTCCTATCCATATGAATGGTCTTTTAGCCAGTTGAAAGATGCAGCGTTGGCTACTTTATCTATTCATAAGCGCGCGTTGAAGCTGGGGATGTCGTTGAAAGATGCTAGTGCATATAACATTCAATTTGTGCGCGGTAGGGCAATGTTGATCGACACGCTTTCGTTTGAGATTTACAAAGAAGGCGAACCGTGGACGGCATATAAGCAATTCTGCCAGCACTTCCTTGCGCCGCTTGCGTTGATGGCGTATTGTGATGTGCGTTTGAGTCAATTACTGCGCGTGTATATTGATGGCGTGCCGCTTGACCTCGCCAGCGAATTACTTCCATTCAAGACAAAATTTAACTTTGGATTGCTCACTCACATTCATATTCATGCTGGTTCACAAAAGCGATATTCTGATAAAGTAGTGGAACCTCGTAAGGGCGGGATGAGTCAGCAAGCGATGATCGGTTTGATCGAAAGCTTGGAAGGGACGGTTAAAAAATTAACATGGAAGCCTGCTGGCACAGAATGGGGCGATTATTATGAAAACACGAATTACAGTGACAATGCATTTGAGCATAAGAAGCAACTTGTTCGGGCTTGGGCAGAAGAAAAGAAACCGAACTTAGTTTGGGATCTTGGTGGTAACACAGGTGTATTCAGCCGAGAAGCTGCCTTGTCTGGTTCCTTTGCTGTTTCTTTTGATATTGATCCCGCTGCTGTGGAGCAAAATTACCGTATGCTCAAAAAGAACAAGGAACAAAACATTCTTCCTTTGGTATTGGATCTAACGAATCCCAGCCCTGCTATTGGATGGAATCATGCCGAACGCGATTCATTTGGCCAACGCGGCCCGGCAGATATGGCTTTAGCATTGGCGGTGATTCATCATCTTGCTATTTCCAATAATGTACCATTGCCGCAGCTTGCTCAATTTTTTGCAGCGCGTGCCAAATGGCTGGTGATCGAATTTGTCCCTAAATCTGATTCGCAAGTGAAGCGTTTGCTCTCCTCTCGCAAGGATATTTTCCCGAACTATACGCGTGAAGGATTTGAAGCCGCATTTTCGGAGCAGTTCAACATCCATAAGGCCGAGTCTGTTCGTGACTCTGAGCGCATGCTCTATCTCATGGAAGTGCGGTAATTATTCTGCCATGCAGGGGATGAAAAATACGTTGTATAATCAAATGAAAGTTATCATGCAAAGGAGCCTTGTATGGATTTTATCGTTGCCTTGTTGAAAAAACTGCCCCTGGTTCCAATCCTGGCGCTTGTCGTAGGGTTGGTTGTTGGGCTGTTGATTGGGTGGCAGACAAAGGAATTCAAGGATGCAACCCCATCCTACCTGCGCGCGGACTTGCAGGAGGATTACCTGCGAATGGCGATTGACTCCTTCCGCCTCAATTCAAACCCAAATTTGGCCGTCCAACGTTGGCAGAATCTTGGCGCTGGTGCGCAACAGGCCTATAGCAATATTCAAGCCAACCCTGGCACCGCCGACCCTGCTGTTGTAAAGGCTTATGGGGATGTGATAACTGCCGTGCTTTCCGCTGGTGGTGGACAACAGCCTGAAACAACAACTGGCGGATCGGGGCTTTCAAGTCCCATCATCATTGGCGTTTTGGGAATTGTCTTGCTGGGTGTGCTGGGTGCAGGCGGTTTTTATGCTTATCGCCTTTTAGGCAATCGCGGCAGTGGTGAAGTAACCGCTGTAATGCAAGCCTCTGAGATCAGCCGTAACGCAGAAAAAACCAATTTTGAAGAACTCGGCCTAGCTCCACCGATCACACAGACCATGACAACCTATGTCTTGGGCGATGATCTGTATGATGAATCATTCAGCATTGACACACAAGCTGGCGAATTCATGGGTGAGTATGGCGTTGGCGTTTCAGAAGCCATTGGCGTAGGCGACCCTAAGAAGGTCACAGCATTAGAGATATGGCTTTTTGATAAGAATGACATCAAAACCGCGACCAAAGTATTAATGTCTCAACATGCGTTCAATGACCCTGAAATACGCGCCCGCCTTGAGCGCAAGGGCGAACTCGTTGTTGTCGAGCCGCAAGCGCAAGTTCTCTTAGAGACAGCTACACTGCAATTGCTGGCCACAGTGGTAGACCTTGAATACGGAAAAGGCCCAATGCCTGCTAATAGTTATTTTGAAAGAATTACTCTTGAATTGGCCATTTGGCCGAGACAAGGATAAAACAAAAAATCCCGTCACATGTGACGGGATTTTTTGTTTTAAACGCGATACAAGTTATTCAATTGATACGATCTTGAATTTGATCTTGCCGCCAGGGGCATCTGCCTCGGCGGTATCTCCAACCTTTTTATCCATCAGCGCTTTGCCGATTGGTGATTCGTGGGAGATTCTCCCTTTGCGTGGGTCCGCTTCCGTAGGGCCGACGAGGTGATAGGTTTCGGGGTCGAAGCCTTCCTCTTGAATGGTGACATGAGATCCGATGGTAATAACCCCTGTGCTTTGCTTTTTTTCGATGATGACCGAATTGCGTAGGATCGATTCGATCTCTTGGATTCGTCCTTCGAGAAAACCTTGGTCTTCTTTGGCTTTGTGGTAATCGGCGTTTTCGGATAGATCGCCCATTTGAATGGCGGAGCGTAGTCTGGCCGATAATTCCTCGCGGCGTGGACCTTTGAGGTCTTCCAGTTCGGCGATGAGCTTGGCTTCACCTTCAGGGGTCAGGTAGTTGGGTTGGGACATGGCTTGCTCCTTTCTAATTCTGGTTGATAACAATATTTTATAGAAAAGGGGGCAATTGTGTAAGTGTTGCGCCCCCTTTCATGTAAAAACCAATTAAGGTCTTTCGGAGGGGTTGAATAGTTTTTGATGTTCTTCGATCGCGTAGCGGTCTGTCATACCTGCAATGTAATCGCAAATGGTGCGTTCCAATCCACGCTTTTCGATGAAGAATTGTATATGGTCGGGTAGCATGGCTGGCTCGGCACGATAAGCATGGAACAGGTCAGATATGATGCGCTCGGCTTTGACTTGCATCCGCACCACGCGGTAGTGACGATAAAGTTTTCTATAAAGCAGGTCTTTTAGTTCACGGTTGCGGCGTTGCATTTCTTCGCTATACCCGATGACGTTATGTTTTAGCTTTTGGATATCTGCCGCGGTCTTGACCTTGCTTTCCCTTAGACGTTCATCGGTGGCCGTAACCATATCCGTGACCATGATGCCGACCAGTTGACGGATCATACGGTGGCGCTCCATGTCATCCAGGATCGTGCCATGCCAATTGTAGGTCTCACGCAGGATATCCCAAAGAGCAATGCCGTCTAGAATTTGTGGGCGGAGCATGCCTGAACGCAGACCATCATCAAGGTCATGAGTGGTGTAGGCTAGTTCGTCTGCAACGTTGGCGATTTGCGTTTCAAGATTGCCGCGCAGGTCGGGGTTGAAATCGCGCGCATCGGAGATATCGTATTCCGATTCATGCTTGACCATGCCTTCGCGCACTTCCCAGCTTAGGTTCAAGCCTGGAAATTCAGGGTAACGTTGTTCAAGTTCCGTGACGATGCGTAGGGATTGTTTGTTGTGATCGAAACCGCCAAAGTCTTTCATCAATCTTGCAAGGGCAATTTCGCCTGAGTGTCCGAAAGGGGAATGTCCCAGATCGTGCGCAAGACAAACCGCTTCGACGAGGTCTTCGTTCCCGCCTAAGGCGCGGGCTAATGTTCGGCCAATTTGAGCAACTTCCAGTGTATGGGTGAGGCGGGTGCGGAAGTGGTCGCCTTCGAAGTTAATGAAGACTTGCGTCTTGTATTCCAATCTGCGAAAGGCGGTGGTGTGCAGAATGCGGTCACGGTCGCGTTGGAAGGATGTGCGGTACTCGGGTTCGCCATCAAGATAAGCGCGGCCTTTTGTATCTTTGCTTCGCATTCCATAAGGAGCGAGGCTTTTGTCTTCATTCTCTTCCAACTGCTGACGGGTAAAGTACATGGCTGCCTTTTGATAAATATGTCATTGCGTGTTCTGAGAAGATACTCAACGCAATGACATTTTGTGGGGCGAGAGGGGGTCGAACCCTCACGTTGTTACCAACGACAGATTTTAAGTCTGTTGCGTCTGCCGATTCCGCCATCGCCCCAACGGCCGTAATTTTACTATAAATTTTGGAGGTTTTGAATGTTCGTTGTAAAAAGAATTTTTCTGAGGTTTGGTTAGGACTCACTTTGCTTCCAATCTTTATATTTGTGCAAGTCTTGTTCAATAAGTAATAAACATGCACCTAACACAGCTACATCGTCCACTTGACCGATAACGGGCAGGACGTCGGGCATCATGTCAAATGGGTTGAGGATATACACCAGCGTGAAGACGATTGCGGCGATCCCTCCATAAGGAATTTGGCGATATGCTCCAGACCAATAATCCTTGACGATGGCCAGCAGCAGTTGACCATCTTCGATAAATCGCCCCAGTGGACCCGTAGTGTTAAATTTCTTTTTGATATCTTCAGATTTGGTGATTACTTTTTCAACATCTTTTTCGGTGATGTTTTGGGCACCGTCTTTGATGAACTCTTCATTTGGCTTATTGAACATTGGAATTACTCCTTTTACTTTAAATGCAATGACCGGGAATGTAATTCATTGTATCAAAAAGGAGGCATTGTCAATATGGTTTAATTTTTTGCTTTTTGAAATGGAACCATGTTAAACTATTGCGCATGATACTCCCTTTCCCAACCACTGGAAAAACAAAAGATGAAGTCCTTGCAGCCATGCGCGCCGCGCGTGACCATGATGTGCAATGGCAAAAGGGACGCGCATTCAGCCTGGTCTATCATGCTGGTAAAGAAGTTGATGACCTCTTGAAGGAAGCGTCTCTTTTATTTTTCTCCGAGAATGGCCTGAACCCAACGGCATTTCCCTCATTGCGAAAGTTTGAAACGGAAATAGTTGCGATGACTACTTCCCTTTTAGGCGGGGATGAAAACTCCGCTGGGACGGTTACCTCTGGGGGGACAGAATCCCTGTTGATGACGGTTAAGACCGCGCGTGATTGGGCAAGAAAAAACCGCCCCGAGATAAAGCAACCAGAGATGATCTTACCCATCACGGGACATCCTGCCTTTGAAAAGGCAGCGGAATACTTTGGGGTGAAAGCGGTTCATATCCCTGTTCGGGCTGATTACCGCGCCGACGTCGAATCGGCGCGAAAAGCTGTGACTGCCAATACCATTCTGATGATCGGTTCTGCGCCTGCGTATCCACATGGGGTGGTAGATCCGATCCGCGAGCTAGCGGCGATTGCCAAAGAGCATGGCATCCTTTTTCATACGGACGCTTGTGTGGGTGGCTTTATGTTGCCTTTTGTCCGCAAGCTTGGGTATCGCGTTCCAGACTTTGATCTCTCTGTGCCTGGCGTGACTTCGATCTCTGCAGATTTGCATAAATATGCGTATGCAGCCAAAGGTGCATCTGTTATTTTGTATAAATCGGCAGAACTGCGCCGACATCAAATGTTTGTGCATACTGATTGGCCTGGTGGGATTTATCCATCGCCTTCAATGGGTGGCACTCGGCCTGGCGCGCCAATCGCGGCGGCTTGGGCTGTATTGAATTATCTCGGCGAATCTGGTTATCTTGAAATGACCGAGCTGGTAATGAAGGCTGCCCATCGTTTGCAGGAAGGCGTAAATACTGTCCCTGGTTTGAAAGTATTGAGTAATCCTGAGATGAGCGTATTTGCCATAGGCTCAGACGTTCTTGACATATATTCTCTTGCGGATGAACTCACAAAGCGCAATTGGCATCTTGACCGTCAACAATTTCCGCCGACATTGCACATGACTGTGCAGTTCGGCCATATTGGCGTCGTGGATGAATTCTTAAGTGATTTATCTGCGGCTGCAAATATTGTTCGCACGCCAAGCTTTGAAAAGACTGCCAACGCATTGTTGGTTAGGATCGCAAATTTTCTGGTACGAATCCTGCCTGAAGCGTGGGTAACCAGCTTGATGGAAAAAGTATCAGGTTTGATGGGCGGCGGAGGCGGACTTCCAAGTAAGATGGCTCCGATGTATGGGTTGATTGGTTCTCTCCCAAATCGTGGCGATTTGAAAGAAATGGTGTTAGACCTGTTGGATGGAATGACCCGTTATAAAAAGTAGTAACGATTTCAGGCGTTATCACAACTTCGTCAAAGGAGAATTCATGACCGCAACCACCAAGCAGGGGTATCTTTCGTTTTGGACAAAGCTGGCATACGGCACGGGTGATTGGAGCCTTGCGAGTTTTGGCACACTTCGTCAGGTGTTTTACGCCATTTTTCTTACAGACGTGGTTGGGCTTGAGCCACGCCTCGCATCCTTCGCCGCGTTGATCGGAATTATTTGGGATGCGGTTAACGATCCGATCGTGGGAACGATTAGTGATCGCGTTCGTTCGCGTTGGGGACGCCGTCGTCCCTTTCTTTTATTGTTTTCGATTCCATTTGGGCTGAGTTTTGTTGCATTGTGGTGGGCGCCGCCATTCCAGAACCAGTATCTGTTGGCTGCCACTGTCTGTTTAACGTTTATGTTGAGCGACACGCTACAAACTTTGGTTTCGATTCCATTCTATGCGTTGACGCCTGAAATGACCTCCGATTACGATGAGCGGACGAGTCTCAGTGGCTATCGTATGTTCTTCAACTTACTCGCCTCTCTCGCCACGGCAGTTGCTGCGCCCGCGATAGTGGATGCAGCGTTGGCAGGGGGAGCGACTCAACAACAAGGCTATTTCATCGTCTCTGCACTGTTTGGCGGATTGGCTGTCATCCCGTTCTTTGTCATTTTCGCGGTGGTGCGTGAACGAGGTAACGTGGACGATGTAGCTGAACCTGAAATCCCGTTTTTACAAACCTTGCGCACTGCATGGAAGAACGTCCCATTTCGATTTGCAACTGCGCTGTATATGCTGAACTGGATCACTTTCGATCTGGTTGCGTTAGCTTTGCCGTTTTTTCTCGCTTATTGGGTGGCAGAGGGAAACCTGCTACAAAAAGCGCTCGGCCTTCCGTTGGACTCAGCGGTCTTTGCCTGCCTGCTTGTAACCTCGGTTATTGTGCTGCCGTTTTGGGTTTGGTTGGCGCGTAAAATTGGCAAGCAGCGTGCTTATATCATTGGCATGGTATTTTGGGCGGTTGTGCAATTGTTGATCTATTCCATTCAGCCTGGTCAGGTGACTTATATTCTTGTGCTTGCTGTGCTGGCAGGTATTAGTGTTTCAACCGCGCATGTTCTGCCTGATGCGATCTTTCCCGATGTCATCGAATGGGACGAGTTACGCACAGGCCATCGCCGTGAGGGAATTTATTATGGTGTTAAAAATTTCGTGCGGAAATTAACGGGTGCATTGGCGATCTTCATTGCATTGCAAACGCTCGGCTGGTTTGGTTATCAGGCTCCACCTGTTGGAGCGACGGAGTTTTCTCAATCTGTACCTGCTTTGCAAGCTATTCGCTTTTTGATCGGTCCCTTCGGCGCTCTGCTTTTATTCGGCGCAGTGACCATGGCTTGGTTCTATCCTTTGACTCGCGAACGTCACACCCGAGTCCGTTCGATGTTGGAGCGGAAAAAGGAACGGGCAAAGAAGAAGGATGAGTAAGACGAATAAAAAAAATCGGAGGCGTTCACCTTCGATTTTTTTTAGCCCGCCTTCAAGAATGGAATATAAAAATCCGTGAAATCCACAGACAAAAGTGTTTTGACCTTTGTTTTCTGTTTTAGTCACTTCCTGAAGGCAGAAAGTGCATTTTGTGACTGCGGGTATTATATAATAGACAAAAAATTTGCATTGGAGATTGCCATGTCCCATCCGCTTGCAGGTCAACCCGCCCCGCGTGAACTATTAACGAATATTTCCCATCTTGTCTCTGCGTATTACACAGGACATCCCAGCTCGGAAGAATCTGCGCAGCAAGTTGCATTTGGAACTTCGGGTCATCGCGGAACTTCAACTCAGGGCAGTTTCAACGAGGATCACATCCTTGCGGTTTGTCAGGCGTTAGTGGAATATCGCCAGCAGGCAGGCATCACTGGCCCTTTATTCATTGGCAAGGATACGCATGCGCTGTCTGAACCTGCAGAGTCGACTGCCATTGAAGTCTTCGCTGCCAATGGGATCGAAATCCGCATTGCGGAAGGATTCACGCCTACACCAGTTGTCTCCCATGCCATCCTCGCCTACAACCGCGGCCGCACCAGCGGATTTGCCGATGGCGTCGTCATTACTCCTTCGCACAATCCGCCCGAAGATGGCGGATTCAAATACAATCCGCCCAATGGCGGACCTGCCGGGCCGGAGATTACGAACGTCGTTCAAAAACGCGCCAATGAAATTTTGTACGATGGGCTCAAGGCCGTGAAGCGGATTTCGCTCAAGCAGGCGCGTGCGGCTGGCACCACTCAACTTCATGATTTTGTCACACCGTATGTTCGTGACTTAGGCAATGTGATCGAGATGGACAAGCTCGGTGGATTGCGCGTTGGTGTGGACCCGATGGGCGGCGCGGCCGTCAACATGTGGGATGTGATCGCAGATGTTTACAAGCTCAACATTACAGTTGTCAATCGCGCCGTAGACCCGACTTTCTCATTCATGAGCGTTGATCATGACGGCAAGATTCGTATGGACTGTTCATCGCCTTTTGCAATGGCAGGGTTGATCCGCTTAAAGGATGATTTCGATATTGCTTTCGGCAACGACCCTGATGTTGACCGTCATGGCATCGTGACTCCATCTTCGGGTTTGCTGAACCCGAATCATTTTCTAGCAGTGGCGATCAACTATTTATTCCAGAGCCGCTCAGGTTGGCGTGCGGATGCGCAGATTGGTAAGACGCTTGTTTCGTCGTCCATGATCGATCGCGTAGCGAAGTCGCTTGGCCGCACGTTGAATGAAGTCCCTGTTGGATTCAAATGGTTCGTGGATGGACTCGTGGATGGCTCGTTCGGATTCGGCGGGGAGGAAAGTGCAGGCGCATCTTTCCTGCGAAAAGATGGCACAGTGTGGACTACCGACAAGGATGGCATCATCCTTGACCTGCTTGCGGCGGAGATCACTGCATTGACAGGACGCGACCCTGGCTTGCATTACCAAGATCTCGCGGCGAAGTTTGGTGCGCCAGTTTACAAACGCATTGACGCCAAAGCCAACTCAGCGCAAAAGAATGTGCTCAAGAACCTCGCTCCTGAGGATGTGAAGGCGGATACATTGGCTGGTGAAAAGATCACCGCGAGGTTGACGGCGGCTCCCGGCAATGGCGCATCCATTGGCGGCTTGAAAGTGGTGACCGAGAACGGTTGGTTCGCGGCGCGCCCATCAGGTACGGAGGAAGTTTACAAGATCTACGCTGAAAGCTTTGTAGATGAAACTCACCTCAACCGTATCTTCGCGGAAGCGCAGGAGATCGTCAGTGCAGCATTCAAGGCGGCTGGGGTATAGGAAATTTTCAAGGTGTTAATGAAAACGGCTTTGGCTGCGTAAAAGCCCAATTGGGTCACGCATGCCAAAGCCGCGGATGAGGCGTTTGTCGATAATTTTGAAAGTTTATTCGTCGCTGTTCACAGGTAAATTTGGACAGATCAGTTGATAATTTTCGCCGAAGGATACAGCTTCCCATTCTGTTTCATTGAGGTTGTATAACAGGTGGGAACATGCGGTGGTGATCAAGTCATCTCTCTTTATCAGAGACAACTTGGACGTATCCCACATCTGAACGGTTTTGCGGGCGACCGTGACCAGTTCCTTGCCATCAGGAGAAAAAGATACACTGGTGACTTCATCAGGGTGCGGAATACGCGTTAACTCATCCAGCGTGGATAGATCCCAAATATATACAAGGCTTGCGGAATCACCTCCTGCAATCCAACGTCCATCTGGACTGAAAGCAATTGTATTTACTGTGCCATTTGCTGGCAGATTTTCCGCAGACTGCTTGAAAGCGCCATTTTCAATTTTCCATAGATAGATATTATTGTCATCGCCTCCGGCTGCCAACCAGTTTCCGTCCTTGCTGAAGGCAACAGTGATGGCACTGACTGGTTCGTTCCATTTCATCACCTGGGTCTTTGTCGTCAGGTCCCACACGATCATGCCACCGTCGAGCCCGGCTACTAGCCACTTTCCTGTAGGCGAGACCGCCACAGACTCTACAGGTTGTGGGGTCTCGAGACTGAATAAGGCCTTTCCGGTTTCAACATCCCAAAAATAAACTTTGGAATTTACTGCTGAGGAAACAAGCGTTTTTCCATCTGGAGTAAAAACGACTCCCGTTGCTTCGGCTCCTTCGTTGTTCAGATTGATCTGCTTTTGTGAAGCAATATTGGTAAGTACGACATGGTTATTTTCATCGAAGATTTCGTCATATTCCACTGCGGCAACCCACTTTGAATCCGGGCTGATCGCCATTTCATACGTCAAACTTGGCACTGTAAATATGCTTGCGCCAACAGTATTGCCGAGCGCATCAGGTCTAATGTCTGTCATTTGATCGGTCTTGATTTGCCATGCATGGCTGTCATCGGTGTTGACCAATAACCACTCGCCGGTGGGGTTAAAAACCGCCTCATGCACAAAGTCACTGAACTTGACCACGGCAGTACGTGCAGTCAGCTTAGAGATATCCCAAATATGAATGTTGCCCAGATCATCCACCGTATATAACCTGGTCCCATCCTTACTGGGATACATAGAGATGCCAATTCCTTCAGTAGGAATTTCCAACATTTCCACACCAGAGCTTACCCCCCATACACGGAAAGTTTTGTCATACCCGGTTGTGTAGAGCCATTTTCCGTCACGGCTGAAGCGAACCTTTTGTACATAGCGGGCATTCCTCAATCTCATGATTTCCTGTCCGTTTGAAAGGTCCCAAATACGTGCGGTATTGTCATCAGAAGCTGTAGCAAGCCAGTTATCTATCTTGCCAAAGGTTACATCTTCAACCCAGTCTCCATGTAGGAAGGCGTATTTTTCCTGTCCGGTTGATGTCTCGGCCACTCGTGCCATGCTGTCTGCACCTGCGCTTGCGAGCCAAGTGCCATCGGGACTGAATGATATATCGAAGACTTCCCCATCATGCTTTGGACCGGTAATCGTTGTCTCTTCTGCGATATTCCAAAGATATGTTTCGCCGGATGCCGTGCCGTATGCCATCCACTGCCCGGTGGGGTCAAAGTCCACGGTTTTTGCATCACTGCTGGTAGGGAATGTGGTTTGAATGCTCAAGTCCTTTAGGTCGATCACATAAGCACCGCTGGAGGCTACAACGCCAAGCCACTGCCCATCGGGATGAATTTTTTCATCCCAGACGATACCGCCCAGGTCTAACCGTTTGATGGGACTGCCGTCTTTTACGTTCCAAAATCGTACGCTCCCATCGTCACTGACTGTGATGAGCATGGGGGAATCGCCTTCGCTATAGATCGCTTTGCGGACAATATCATCATGTTTGACGCAATACAACTGTTTACCATTTGAGGCATCCCAAACGCATGCTGTTTTTGCCGAGCTGGCAGTGGCAAGTGTTTTACCATCGGGACTGGTCTGTAAACTCCATATTGTGCCACCTTGATTCATATGCGCAACAGGAATAACCATCATGCTCAGATTTTGCCGAAGGATGTTTTCCGCTTCTGCCAGGTCTGGCTTCTGTTGGAGTGCATTAATGGATAGAAGAGTGCTGGTATAGAGTTTACCTATTTGATTTTGATAGGCTTCAGCTTTCGCTGCGGTGCGCTGTGCCTTTGCGATCTGTTCATTCGTCACTGCTACATTGCGTTGAAACAAGGCGTAGACCCCCAACATGATACTGACCACGAGTGCAATAGCAATGCCGATCATCAAATTACGCTGTCGCTGAACGGCTATTTTTCGACTGGTGGAGATATATTCTGCTTGGAGAGGAAGCGCATTGCGCTTTTCATCTCCCGCAGACTCTGTCATCCAGTGTTCGCTTTCTTCAAGTTCAGTGCCATCCAGCAGGAATCCACTATCGCGTTTCTTTTGATCCCATTCACGGGCGCGTTGAAGAAGGCGTGTATGTTGCTTTACCCAATCCAGATCTGTAGTGATCGATTCAACCACCTTTGGAAAATTTACGGAGAAGTTATCCTGCTCGCGCAGATAGATCCAGTTAGTGGCGGCAAGTTTTTCATGCATGGCCGTACCCTTTTCAGGGTCGCGATACAAAACTGGAACCAGGCGCTTGTTGTACTTGATGCCTAGTTCTAACTCGTCGCCGCAGACTTTCGATGCCAACGAATCTGGGCTAAGTACAAAAATAAACGCATCTGCTCCCTCAATGGCTGCGGATATTTCTGCCATCCAATCTGCGCTGGGTGGGATACCCTCCCAGTCCACCCAGATATCAAACCCCTCACTCTTAAGTGCCGCATGTAAACTTTGAACGAATTCTTTGTTTTTCCTTGAATAAGAAATAAATACTTTTGAAGTGTTTTTTGCGTCAGAATCTGTCATCGTTGTTTCACCTTTTAATTATTATTTTCAAACGATAGGTCGTATTCTGACCTTCATCTGTTATGTTTCTGTGTCAATCTATTGATTGAGCTCCCATTTGCATAAAAAAATTATACTATTCGTGGCATTGGTTTTTGCCCGTTGAAATTTGCAATATTGTTTTTTGTTAGTATATTGAAAGCTGGAGATTAAACACACTTGTCACAACTGATGTGGTCGATATATAGATTGAGATATAAAAAAAGCTGGTGGCTTTTATGCCACCAGCTTTTTTACATCACTTTTTCATCTTCTTCTCGCGCCATTTCCCCTCTTTCCATCTTCTTCCTCAAATTCTCAGGCCATGCGGATACATCCTCCGATGGCAAAAATGTTAGGCTTGCGCCATGTTGAATGAGGATATCGCGCGTGCGGCAGTTGAGCACATCCTTGGCTGCGTCAATGCCTGATTGGGTCACACCTGCCACGCCGTGACTGAGCGTGCTCGCGCCGCACAAATATAAACCATCAAACTCGGTGCGTGGCGAGAATGCCCATGGTCCCACTTGTGACGGGCTTTTCTCGATGCCGTATAAGTTTCCGCGCGTGGCATTGAGATAATGTTCGTTTGTCAGTGGCGTGCCGAGGCTGTAAAAGACAATGTGCTTGCTTAAACCAGGTACATGCTTTTCCAGTCCGCGCACCATGCGCCATGCGAGGTCTTCCTTCATCGCTTCGTAGTCTGCGGGGCGTGAACCGTATTTTGAATTTGCCCATTGTTCAAAGGCTTCATAGCCTACGAATGCAAACGACTCGCAGGTGTGATATCCGCTATGCATCTTCGATGGGTCTTTCAATGTGGTCGCGGTCAGGAACATGCCAGGCGGAGTCTCATCACGCAGCACCGCATCCGTCAGTCCATCTGAATAGATTTTGTCCACATCGGCGTGGTCGTAAAACCAGAAGTTGCCCGAGTCGAGGCCTGCGTCACGTCGAAGATCCATGTCTGTGGCGAAGAACAGGCTTAGGCAAGAAGTTGAATATCGGACAGAATCAACTTTCCGCTTGAGTCGAGGCGAGAGTTTTTCCTTCCCGATCAAATGGCCGAACGTCACTTCAGGATCCGCATTGGAAATGACAACATCCGAGCGGATTTCTTCGCCATTGTCCAATGCCACACCCAAGACTTTTTTCCCTTCGACGAGAATCCGCTTCACCCTACACTGAAGCCTGATCTCGCCGCCCGAGCGTTTCAGCGCCCTGACGAATGCCCTTGGTAAAGCGAACGCCCCGCCCAGCGGATAGTAGCCGCCGTCAAAATAGTGATGGGTAATGCCCGCGTGCATGAACGCTGAAACCTTGGAAGGTGGCATGCCGTGATCGCCCGCCTGACCTGCCAATATGCCACGTAGCACGGGGTCGCTGATGTGCGCATTGATAAGGTCTGCACCTGTGGCACGCATCCACTTGAGAATTGACTGCGCACTCGCCGCCGCTTTCAATGGCTGATTGAACTTGCCAATGTTCGAAAGAGAATCCATCATGGTCGTGAGATCAGAAAAATATGAATCAATTCCTTTTGCTTCGTGTGGAAATTGACTCTTCAATCTCTCAATTAAATTTTCTTTGCCTTTGGGGAAGTCTACCCGCTTATCTCCAACGATGATGTGGTCGTAGCCGTCAGGGTTAAGCTCGCAGAAAGTCAGGTCTTGCGAAACGCCAAGCCCTTCATAGATATTACGCAAATGCCCGCCTTCATGCAGGTCACCGATGTAATGCACACCAGGGCTAAAGCGATAACCTTCGAGCGTGAATGAATGAGTCCATCCTCCGGGCCTGTCGTGTTGTTCGAGCACGATCACTTTTTTGCCAGCTTGTGCAAGCGCCACTGCGGCGGTGAGGCCGCCCGCGCCTGAGCCGATGATGATTGCGTCATAGGATGTGGTCATAGTTTGCTCCTTTTGAATTGGCGGGATAAATCTGAAAAATTGACAGATCTTGTTGTTTGATGTTTTGATTATCTTGTTACTAAGCTTACTTGTACGAGGCTTAATTTTCAATCAGACTACTTTTTAGCCAATAATCAAACAAAGGTGTAAAAAAGGTGACACTATATTTGGTAGCAGGTTTAATTATTCCCTTTGCCAGGAGTAATTTTCCCGTTGTGGGAGATACATAAGCTTGAGAGCCTTGTGAAATTTTTGTAAGCCCATCCCGCTCTTCTTCTAGTAATCCTGACCATATCTTTCGGAATTCTTTGCGCACTATTTCTTGGTTTGCAACCCACTCGATGTTTTGAATTTGTGAGGTAGAAGGTTCAGTTTCTCTGATTAGAGTAAATAGTGCATGTATTAATCCAGGGTGGCCTCCACTGATTTTCCACAGCCACTCACGAATTTCCTTGGTTAGCTCATAGTCACGGCGTTTTTCCAGTTGCCCAATAATGTGAAATGCGTCTAACGCTGAATATGGCCCGAGTCCAAGCATGTTACGTGAAATTAATTCATAGAAACCTTCATTTTCTGATGGATCGCGCAGGTTTTCAGGCAGGTTGCGAAGGAGTAGGATGTAAGCTAAATGATATTTGTTAGAATCACGTATTGCACGTAATTGGGAGAAAACTTCGCGCGGCATAGTTAGATATGTCGCATCAAATTCGTCAAAAAGAAAGCAGATCTGAATATTGTAGGATTGGCAGATCATATTCACTGCCATTTCGAAGAGGCGTTGTGCCATCAGTGCGTCTTTGCTCTGAATGACTTGTGAATCCAGAGCTGCGAGATCTACCTTCAAGGATTCGATTCTTTCCATGAAAGAGTATCGGTTGCATGTGAGCAGTAGGGTGTTGAGTAGTAATTCGTAAAAGTGAAATGACCACTTGTTTTCATTTGTCATTCGGTTTATATCAACTCGGACTAACCATGTCTTTGAGCCGATGTCTTCGCCAAGATATTTCCTTTTTACCCAATCGCTGTCTGTTTCTTCGTTGTCGCCTCCTGCCCATAAAGTATACGGGTCATCACCCATAATAAAATCTATAAGCTTGGTTTTTCCTACACTAGGTGCTCCAATAATATAAAAAGACTCGCCATTTTTTATATATTTAAAAAACGGCTTTAAAATTTCCTGTCGATATTGAGTTGATGTCTTTCCGAGTATTTCATCTTGATTGTGATAGTGAATTATTTTAATTTGCTCCCCTTGAGCAATTAAAGCTCTAAATAATTTTTTGTAACCAGTCTTTTCAAACAAATTTACCCATTGATATTTGCTAAACCTTTCGGGTACGTCACATTCTTCCAACCGTGCTGGGATTATATAAATTGAACCTTCCGCTTTTTCTTCAGCAATGTCTAGCGCGTATTTTATTTCCTTTTGAATATACCCATCTTTATTAGTCGAGTTTTTTGAAAGACAAACGATCACAATATCTGAGCTTTTTATAGCTTTGGGTATTTCGTCTTGCCATTTTTGACCTGGTAAAAGTTTTTCTTGATCAAGCCATGCGTCGATTCCGTCTGCTAATAGCTGTTGATATAGACTTTGAACAGCTAATTTATCCGTGGAAGTATGGCAGAGAAATGCCTTTAGCTGACGATTTGTTGTCTTGGCCATTTTTTACTCCAATCAGGTTTTGAAGCTATATTTTTTCTGTATTTGAAGCGACTTTGGTTAATCTAACTTCTAGGCTACTTCATTCACTTACTAGCCCAACTTCTAAAGCAAGCAGAAACGCGGAAATAAGACTTGTTTACTTTTCTTGCTGTGATTAGGTTTCCTGATAAACCCCATCTTATATGGGCAAGGGAAGAACTCTAAAAAGACTTTCGATACACTGTGTTACGCTTTACCACTTGAAATCCGCAATCTTCATAAATGTGTGTGGCGCCGCTTAAATTTTCGGTATCCACTCCAAGCGCGGATTCGGTCATTCCCGCTTCTTTTTGTGCATGCAAACTTTGAACGATCAAAGCGCGGGCCAATCCCTTTTTGCGCCACGGTCTGCGCACGCTGATGAATTCTGTAAAACCCCGTTTGCGGTCAAATTTTTTATTTTCCTCGGCGTTGATGAACGATTTCACTTGTCCCGCTACCTGATCCGTGGCAACGTCCCAGGCGATCTTCCATAAATGAGGTTGAAAAGCGTGGCCTGCCAGCCAGGCTTGATAGTCTTCTTCCGTTGGAACTGAAAACCCCCAATGATCTTGAAAAGCTTCTGTGTCTGCGTCCCAAATGGCTTGGTAGTGTTCCGGCAACACCGGGCGCACTTCCAGTCCCCGTGGCAATGGGAAATCGGGGATATTATCCAGAGTAGGGCGCACCATCTCGTAAAAATAACGGATCGGCTGATAGCCGCTCTTTTCGAGCATCGCAGTTAGCCCCGCCTGAGTTTCGTTGGAAAATGCCTGAAAGTGTTTCTGCCGCTCCTGCACATGAGATCTTGCGACCTCCCTCAAACGATCTTCCATCCATTCCAGCATCCGTCCGCCGATCCCTTTGCGCCGCCAGGTGGGATCCAGAAAGCCTACAGATAAATAGCCCAGGGGGCCATTGGGTTCGTCCTGCCACCAGCCGCGTGTGTATCCGATCACCTCACTATTCACCTCGGCGAAGATCATATCCTGATACGGGTCACAGTTCGACAGGTGGGAATAGAGATTGGCAAGATTTTCCAACGTATCGGCGCGCTCAAGCTTGTCTGCGTCCACGCTAGCTTCGATCACTTTGATCATCTTCGGGTAATCTCTTTCGCCTTCAAAATGGCGAAAACTGAGTCCCTTAATTGCAGGAGCATTATCTAGGTTGATTGTGTTCATTTTAATTTCCTTTTCCAATGTTCTTCTGCGATCATAATGGATGTGAACTAATTAATTTTATCCCCTAGGCTCACTTTTCGCGACGTGTAATTCTCGTAATCTGGCACCAGACGATCGTATTCTCCGTCCATGAGCGGGGAGGAGATCATAAAGTCTGCTGAGGCGCGATTGTTGGCGATGGGGATGTTCCACACAACAGCCATGCGTAAAAGTGCTTTTACATCAGGGTCGTGCGGCTGTGGTTCTAGCGGATCCCAAAAGAAGATGAGGAAATCGATCTTGCCTTCCACGATCTTTGCGCCGATCTGTTGGTCGCCACCGAGCGGCCCGCTTTTGAGTTTAACGATCTTGAAGCCAAGTTCTTGTTCCAGTATTTTTCCAGTAGTGCCCGTTGCGAATACCTGATGATGAGCCAGCAGGTCGCGGTTGAACTTTGCCCACTCGACTAAGTCTCGTTTTTTATTGTCATGTGCTACAAGGGCGATTTTCTTGTCATGTTCCATTGGTATTTTCTTATGAGGCATTATGTTTATTGCTCCTATTTGCTTGCCACATTGGTAGTTGATTAGCTCCGAATATTTTCTAAGCGTTGTAGCGAAATCGCCAATGTGGAGAAAGAACTGTCACTCGTTCGTCATCAACTTGACATAGATCTCTTCCAGCGCTGATTCACGCATGGACAGGTCGATCAGAGTCCATTTGTTTGCTGAGACAGTTTCCAGCATGGTAGCGATGGCGTCTACTTCTGCGGTGCGGAAAATGTAATTGCCATTGACCAGCTCATAGTCAAGTTTTTGATCTGAATGGAAGATGACTTGATATTCTCGTTTTCCCAGCCGTTCACGGATGGCATCCATTGTGTCAAAAATCAGGAGTTTGCCATTTTTGATAATGCCTACACGGTCACAAATGGTTTCCACGTGGAAGAGATTGTGCGCACTTAACAGAATAGTCTTGCCTTCGCGTCGCAGGGTTTTAAGGTAATTGATGATGAAGAATGAAGTTAGAGGATCTAAACCAGAATTTGGTTCATCGAGGATGAGCAGTTCAGGATCGTGCAACAGCGCGCGCGCGATGGCGATCTTGCGCTTCATGCCCTTGGAGAATTCGCCTGTGAGCTTCTTAGTCTCGTGTAAGTCCAGCGAAGTTAGTAACTCATCGATCCGTGCCAACGCTTTTTTGCGCGGCATCTGATAAAGCTCTGAAAAAAACAGAAGATATTGTTGGGCGGTCATCGCCTCATACAATGGACTTTCCTCGGGCAGGTAGCCGATCTTTTGTTTGATCTTCGCGCTGCCTTTTTGAATATCCTCTCCCATTACCCGCACAATTCCCTCGCTCGGTTCGATCAGCCCTGCGATCATTTTCATGGTAGTGCTTTTCCCAGCCCCATTGTGACCGATGATTCCGACGATCTCGCCCGCACGAATTTGTAAGTTTAGCTCGTGGACGACTGTAGTATTATCGTATCGCTTTGTAACATTTTCGATGGTTATCATGCCGTAATTGTACTAGTTTTATAAACTCGGTGGTCTGGCAGTTCTCAACAATAACGAAAGGTATGTCAAGACCGCTAAAATTGTTATGGGAGTTTTATGAATCAAATCCTTGTCATTGCGTGGCGTGAGGTGACGCGCCTGCGAAAGCGTTTCGGCGGCGGAGCGAGTCCGCTGGCGGTATTGGCTTTGTTGGCCATACTAGGACTCTCTGCTTACTATCTCCGCAGCACGGTATCACTTGGCAGCGGGCTGTATCGAGTTGGTGTTTCAGGGGATGTGCCAGCTATTAACGATAGTCGTTTCGCTGTAATGGAAGTTGAAGAGGACCAGGGTAAGGCATTGCTTGAACAAAAAGCGATTGATGTGATGATCGTTGGCTCGCAAGTATTTGCGCGCGAGGATGATAAATCTCAATTTGCTGTTAGGGCCTTGAAACAGTATATGGAAAAGCAGGAATTGATTCGCGTGGGCAATTCCTTTTCGCAAGTAGATGCATTCCCTCTTCGGGTAGGAGTTAACTACCTTGGGGAGAAGCAGGCTGTAGAGCAAGCGCAGGCGGGTGCGCCTCTTTCTGTCGCAAAGCCTGAAGAAGTGATCATCCCATCTCTCACGCCGCCTCCTGCGCCATTCACTCAAGTCCTCGTTGCATTGCTGTATATCATGCCAATCACTTTTATCAGCATCTTTTTTACCAGTAGTTTTATGGATGAAAAAATGAATCGCCGCTTGACGATTTTGCTTTCTGCACCTGTAACGCCTTTTCAAATTATTTTTGGGAAGATGTTGCCATACGCGATTTTTGCGCTCGCCTCAACCGCGCTGATAGCTGGTCTGACTAAAACGAATATTCCCCTTGCTCTTGCTATTTTTGCGCCGACCACGTTGTTTATCTTTGCAATTTATTTGATGGTGCCATTGTTCTATCGTACTTTCAAAGATACAACTTTTATTGCGATGCTCGTAACTACATTGACAACTGCCTATCTTGTATTCCCTGCAATGTTTACCAATGTAAATGACCTTGCATATATTTCACCGCTTGCGTTAGCCGTGAAGATGTATCGCAATGAGCCATTTGGCTGGCGTGAATATTTGTTCCCATCTTTGCCAATGGCTGCTATCTTTGGCCTTGCCATGTTTGCAGGGACACGTTTGTTGAATGAAGAATTCCTAATGGGCTACAAGCCCATCACGCGCAAACTCAGTGACGCAATCTACTTAATGATGGCGCATGCCAAACCCTATATCGCTGTGCCGTTATGGAGTTTGATAGTTATCCCAGCTGTATATATGACTCAGATCGTTTTTCTGGCTTTTGCCACGAACCTTCCCGTAGGTTTAATCCTGGGATTCACGCTGATCGCTTCGGCACTGATCGAGGAAATTGTAAAAACGGTTGGCATTGTGTCTCTTGCTGAACACGGTGTGATAAAAACCTGGCGTGAGATCGTTGGGTTGTCGTTTCTTTCAGGCCTAGGATTTCTGATCGGTGAGAAATTGCTGCTGTTGGTTTCGATCAGCATGGTTTCGCAAGCTCAGGTGTCAGGTGCTTTGTTTGGGGCTGGTCTGTTGTTGTTTATTCCGTTGATCGCACATTTCATTTTTTCCGTTACCATCACTATTTTGCGGACTAAATTGAGATTCCCCTATTGGTTAGCATTGGGAGTTGGTACCATCCTGCATTTTATTTATGATGTATATGTGTTGAGAGGTGGAATGTGATTTCCCCGTTTTTTGCTGTCGTCAAAAAGGAATTGACATCGGTCATCCGTGACCGTACGATCGTCATTTCGATCCTTATTCAATTGTTTATTGCTTCTTTTTCATCAGCTCTGTTATTAGGCATGCTGTCTCTTTACGATTCGGATACGATCATGAAAGTGAGTGGTACAGGCATTAAGATCGGCGTGGTCGGTTCTTCCAATAATGAACTTGCTTCACTGATGAGTGAGCGCGGGCTGACCGTCATTAAATACGCCACGTTGAATGAAGCACAAGCTTCTTTTTTCAATAACGAGGTCAGTGTGGTGGTGGATACTCCACAGAACGCGGACGGTATTACTGAGATCAAATTGTACTTGCCAGATTCAGATGCTGTCAGTTCTCTTCTCCGTATGGTGATTCAGGAACCACTCAAACAATATGAAAATTACTTGCGTGCACAAAAAGGAGTCGAAGTCCGTTACGCTGACTTAAAAGGCAAGCCTTCAACATCCTACGAATTTGTGTATTCTGTGCTTATCCCTATGCTGATGTTCTTCCCAGCCTTCGTCTCAGGCAGCATGTCGGTAGACTCGATCACAGAGGAAGTGGAGAATAAGACCTTGCAAACTTTGCTATCTTCGCCATTGAGTATCAATGGGATGGTTGGTGCGAAAATTCTAGCATCGGTGATATTGTCCCTTTTGCAGTGCATCGCGTGGCTGACTTTGCTTCAGCTGAATGGCATTGCCATTCACAACACGGCTTGGATTCTCTTGCTGGCGACCATTATTGCAGGCATCACATCCACGGCTGCAGCGTTAGGCGCAGTGATGCTACAAGACCGTGAACGCTCACAGTTTATTTATTCCCTTCTGCTGTTGGCTGGTGCTGGGATTAGTACGTTATTAAACACATCGCCAATCACGGTGTTGTCGCGCCTGGCGATTGGCGATGCATATACGAGCGGGTGGAACGTAGCGATCTTTGGGGTATTTCTTGCCGCGTTATATTTCCTGTTGACGAAAATGTCGCGACGTTTACTAGCGTAGGTTGTTAGTGCACGGATGTTTACGGGCTCTTCCGTGTATTAATCTTGCTTTAGTGCGCCTAGCGCTGCACCGACTATGCCAGCTTGATTTAGCATTTGTGCGGTGATGACAGGTGTGTCAATGGTCAGCAGCGGTACATATTTTTCAGATTCTTTGCTGATGCCGCCGCCAATAATGAACAAGTCGGGCCAGAACAATTTCTCCAAAGCGTTGAAATATTTACTCAGTCGTTTGGCGTATTTTTTCCATGAAAGATCTTCGCGCTGACGGGCTGCGTCAGAAGCGCGGAATTCGGCGTCTTCGCCGTTGACTTCGAGGTGACCAAACTCAGTGTTGGGGAGCAGGTGCCCGCGGTGAAAGATCGCAGTTCCAATACCAGTGCCAAGAGTGATCATTATCACAGTCCCTGGCTGGCCGCGTCCCGCACCAAAGGTCATTTCTGCCAACCCAGCTGCATCGGCATCGTTGATCAATGTACATTCACACCCTGTCACTTTGGTGAAGAGAGCATCTGCATTTGTGCCAACCCATTTCTCAGAGACATTGGCGGCCATCATCGCTACTCCGCTTTTGATGGGCGCAGGGAAGCCGATGCCGATAGAACCACTCCAGTTGAAGGATTGTGCTATCTGTTTGACAACTTCGGCAATAGGTTCAGGTTCGCCATTTTTTGGCGTCTTGATGCGGATACGCTCCGCGAGAAGCTGGCCCGTTTCCGTATCCACAGGTGCGCCTTTGATGCCCGATCCGCCTACGTCAATTCCGAGAATGTTCATGATATCTTCCTAAGGTTGGATTTTGTTGGTGCAATTTAATTACACGAGATCGAAGAGTGATTTAGTTGAATCTTTCCAGTGCTTTGTAAACTGCATCTGCACCAAACTCAATTGCAGCAGCAGGAACACGTTCATTAGCGGCGTGAATAGTCGCTGAGAAGTTGAAATCCTTTGGAAGGGTCATCGGCAGAAATCCGTAAGTTTGAATGCCAAGTTTGGAGAAGAAGCGTCCATCGGTAACACCGCTCAAAAGAAGCGGAATCGGAACGCCTTCAGGATCAGCATCTTTCAGGATTTGCGCAAGTGTATCAAACATTCCCATGTCAGGTTCAGATGGGCCAGGGTCATATTGAACGACTTCAAGCTCAACATCCTTCCCAACGATCCGGCGCAATTCGTTGAGCATTTCTTCAGGTTTAAACCCAGGCAGCATACGCCCGTCCAACTCAAGTGATATTTCACCTGGTATTACATTTATCTTTGAACTTCCATGCAAAATAGTGGGGCTGGCTGTATTATGGAAAAGCGGATAAAAGACACGACCATTTGCACCAAGAGTATTCAAAATGGTCTTGGTCATAGATGAATTGTTCAACTGTCCAAGCAGAAAGCCCTGTATACCACCAAGTGCAGATGCCATGGCCTCCACCATCATTTTGGCAGGAGGAGTAATATGTACGGGCAGGTCGTTTTCATCGAGTTGTTTGAGCAGCTTTGATAATTCTGCCATCGCTCCGCCGCGCACAGGCATCGAACCGTGTCCGCCCTGTCCACGCACAGTGGCTTTGATCCAGCAGATTTGTTTTTCGGAGATCATGATTGGGTAAAAACGTTTTTTCCCAACTTGAAGCGTGAACCCGCCAAATTCGCCAATGGCATAGCGGATATCTTTGAATAACTCGGGATGTTCTTCCACAAGGAATTTTGCACCAAAATCACCGCCCGCTTCTTCATCACTGACAATAGCCAGCAAAATATCCCCAGCAGGTTGCAACCCTTCAGCTTTTGCACGCAGGAAAGCAGCCACCATCATGGCTACGCCGCCTTTCATATCTAACGCACCGCGCCCCCAAATGACTCCCTCTACAAGTTTTCCTTCAAACGGTGGGTGGTCCCATTTTTGATTTTCAGTGGTGACTACATCCACGTGACCATATAACAGAATGGGGTTTGCTTTCCCTGTCCCTTTGATGCGTGCTATCAAGTTTGGCCGTTCTGGCGTTTTTGCCAGGATGGTGGATTCAACCCCCGCATCAGACAAGAGTCCGCGGATATAGTTGATACAAGCTGCTTCATTTCCTGGCGGATTGGTTGTGTCGAATTGAATTAGCTTTTGCAGGATCTCTGCAGGCCGTGCGTATATTTGTGAAGAGGTTGGACCTGTTGCCATATTGTTCTCCATTTCTGTCCGTTTTAACGATTATATAGCACCCCAAATAAAAATAACAGTTACATAGTGGTGTGCTTTTTCAGGATATTTTGTAACGAGCAGATAAAGTAATTTGTAGTATATTTTGTTTGTTTCTGTTAAGAGCAAATGGGAATCCTTAACAGGGTGAGGATGAAAAATGACATCAAATATTGAAAATCCGTTCGCTGAGTTGACAGGTGCCAAGCAAACCATGTCGTCGTGGGCAAGAGTAATTGAATCCTACGAGGATGTTCCTGAAGTCTACAAGAATTCGTGTAAGTCTGTGTTGCAAGGTCGCCAACCATTTCCGTATGTGGTCCTTGCTCCGGCAATCAGTGATTTCAAACAGAAAACCTCTGAAAAACTAATCAGTGAGGTAGAAGGCGTTTTTTATGTTTGGGAACGTGCTGGCAAGCAAATTGTTCCAACGGCTTTTCCCTTGAAAGACATTTATGCCCTTGAAGTGGGTAGTGTGCTTCTCGTTTCCTGGCTCACCATCAGCGGACTGACGAGCGAAGGCGTTGGAAGTTCTTATAGTATTTCGTTTAATACAGTAACTCAGAGATTTCTGTCTCCATTCATAAAAAAGATGCGTCCTAGCCCTGCAGTTGTTAGCGAGGCTGATTGGCAGGCAGAGCTGGCTAAATTTGATTACTTGTCGTCGACCAATTTTAAGTTTATGAATTATGCTCGTGAAAGCCTTGTACGTGGTGACAAAGTCATTTGTTCCATTCTGCAACCCAAGATCCGCAAACATATTTTCACTTTGTTTGGTCAAAAATTTTATCGAACATTGGTGTTGTCTCACCTAGCACTTCTAACTGATAAGGAAGCTATTTTTATCAGGGATGATGAAAGTACCGGAGAAATCAAAGGTAGGGGAGAACGTTATGGCGGAGTCTGGCGGTATATTCCATTGCGGAGTATCACCGCTGCGGTGATAACCGAGTTGGAAAATGGACTTCTAACTTTGTCAATAGAACTAGCTGCTTCTGACCAGAGTTTGGATATAACTTTTGAAGCATCCAATAAAAAAGAATTAGTAGACTTTCAAAGAGAGTTGTCTCAAGCTGTTAGGAAGTAAAAAATAAACCCCTCTTCTCGCGGCTGGGGATAAGAGATGGGAACCGTCTGGAACTTTCATTTGTGTACAAGCGTCTAGTGAGTACCTCTTCTATGAAATCCAGATTCGCTCGTTTCTTGCTGTTTGCAA
This sequence comes from Anaerolineales bacterium, assembly GCA_046328875.1. Taxonomy (GTDB): domain Bacteria; phylum Chloroflexota; class Anaerolineae; order Anaerolineales; family Villigracilaceae; genus Villigracilis. The sequence continues at coordinate 1,659,620 of JAXLVS010000001.1, forward strand.
TTCTGCTTTTTGTTGCTTTTCTTGTTTATATCTTCTATGATCTGCCTTCCATAAAATCTCTCCCTGAAAACTTAAATCAACCCAGCGTTAGTATCACAGACCGTACTGGGCGGTTACTCTATGAGATCATCCCAACCGAAGGTGGGCGTAATGCCGCATTGGCTGTAGAAAATATTCCCCAATGCATGAAAGATGCGACTATTGCTGTAGAGGATAAGAATTTTTACCAAAACTCAGGTGTGGATGTAGTTGGAATCATCCGTGCGGTGTGGATCAACTTACGCGGCGGCGAGACTCTTTCAGGAGGCAGCACGATCACTCAGCAAGTAGCGCGGACATTATTGTTGAGCGATGAAGTAACTGAGCGAACCCTTCGTCGCAAGCTACGCGAGACAGTTCTTGCCTGGCAATTGACGCATGCTTATTCCAAAGATGAAATTCTTGCGTTGTACCTAAACCAAATCTACTATGGTGGAATGGCTTATGGTATTGAAGCGGCCTCGCAAACTTACTTTGGAAAACCTGCATCCGAATTACTTTTGCCTGAGTGTGCTTTGCTGGCAGGTCTGCCTCAAACCCCTGGAGTTTATAACCCATTCACCAATCCAGACCTTGCATTGGAACGTCAACGGGTCGTGCTGGGACTCATGGAGAAGAGCGGATTCATTACCTCTACTGAGCAAGTAAAGGCAGAGAATTCTCCGTTGAGCTATAACCCTGAGCCGTATCCCATTGAAGCGCCGCACTATATCTGGATGATCAAAGACCAATTGGATGAACTCTTTGCATCAGGTCAATTAAGCCCAACGCAAACATTGGTCATCCGCACCACATTAGACTTGGACATGCAGCACCTTGCTGAAGATATTATAAGAAGGCGTATCGCGGCATTCAAGCCCAAAGATGGAGAGATCAACCGCAACGTCAATAATGCGGCGCTTGTTGTTATTGATCCACATAACGGAGAAGTGCTCGCGTTAATTGGCAGTGCAGATTATTTTGATTCATCCATCTATGGCGCACTAAATATGGCAACTGCGCGTAGGCAATCAGGCTCGGCATTCAAACCGATTATCTACGCAGTCGCATTAGACCCAAACCAGCCGCACCCATTAACAGCTGCTTCCACGCTGATAGATGTTGCGCATACATTCACCACAAAGGATGGTCAGCCATACAAGCCTGTCAATTATGATGGCAGGGAGCACGGATTTGTTTCAGTGCGTGAAGCCTTGGCATCTTCTTTGAATGTTCCTGCTGTGTTGACCCTGCAAACAGTAGGTATTGAAAATGTTATTGCACTTGCTAATCACCTTGGCATTCAGTCGTTAGATGCTCCGCAAAATTACGATCTGTCCCTTGCATTAGGCGGTGGGCAAATGAGCTTGGTTGAGTTAAGCCGTGCGTACGCAACCCTTGCGAATAATGGGATGTATACAGGAAGTACATTTATTCTAAGTATCACAGATGTAGATGGGAACCTGTTGTACACGCCTCCAAAAACATCAGCCATTCAAACCATAAACCCGAACGTGGCTTGGCTCATCTCTGATATTCTCAGCGATGACAGTTCCCGTTCGACTGGATTTGGCGTCAACAGTATATTAAAAATTGACCGTACTGCCGCTGTGAAAACAGGTACCACCACCAATTTTCACGATAATTGGACCATTGGTTACACACCTGATTTGCTTGTCGGTGTGTGGGTGGGGAATAGTGATTATCAAGCTATGCACAATGTTACTGGACTCACAGGTGCAGCTCCTATTTGGGCGGAAACTATGCGCTCTATTTTGCAAGGCCGCCCTGATAAAGCTTTTGAAAAGCCAAATGGCTTGCTTTCCCTCGAAGTGTGTGACCTTTCAGGTCTGCTTCCTACAAAAAATTGTCCGCACACAAAAACGGAGTGGTTTATCTCAGGTACGCAACCCACTACATTTGATACCTTTTACCAACGCAACCTTGCAGGCGAGATTGTTTTAAACATACCCATTGAAGCCCAAGATTGGGCTCGTTCACAAGGCTTGCCACTATTGAACGACGTCAACGCGGCGTCTCTTTCAACAGATTCCTTGACTCTCACATCCCCCATTGATAAAACAACCTATCGCCTCACTCCAAACCTTGACCTGAGTGCCCAACAAATATCTTTCGCCACACTGACAGAGTCCAACCTCGTACAAGTCACATTCTTTGTGGATGGCATCGCAATAACAACTCTCTCCGCACCTCCATACCAAACCTGGTGGACATTGTCTTTGGGAGAACATCAATTTTGGGTAGAAGCTAGGACTGTAAGCGGAGAAACGTTGAGAAGCACTGTCGCAACTATTACGGTGGTCGAGTAATACTTTAAATAAAAAGATGGCTATCTCATAGCCATCTTTTTATTTATTATGGTTTTATTGAAGAAGCAGGCGGGTCAATGGGCAGTTGCAAATAAAATATGCTGCCAGGGAATCTAGTTTCATCGTGCTTCAAGCTTTCCACCCATGTTTTGCCACCATGCGCTCGCGCCACTCCGCGGACGATTGCCAACCCCAATCCAGGTCCGCCGCCTTTGAATGAGGTTTTTCCAGAAGAATGGATGGCAACATCACCTACTTGATAAAACTTCTCAAATATCAATTCATGATGTTCTGCATCCAAACCGATGCCTGTATCTTGAACGCTGATCTCAACCCCAGGGACATCTTTGCCCATTGTAGTTGGATACGAGCGCAAAACCACTTTGCCGCCATCAGGGGTAAACTTAATCGCATTGACAATCAGATGGTACAACGCTTTTTGCACCAATGCAGGGTCTGCGTTGATATTCGGCGCTTCTTCCTGCGCGATGGTTATCTCAATATGCCGTTCTGCTGCAGCTTTGGAAAGCTCATATACAGTATCACTGATTACTCTCTTCAATAGCACGGGGGCTGCACGCAGTTTTAATGTCTCACTATCAATACGGGTCACATCCAACATGGTGTTGACCACTTCATGCATCCTGTCTGCGCCTTTGATGATCCCGCTCATCACTTCACCCAGTGCGGGGTTTGCTTTTACTTCAGGGAAGGAATTCAGCACGTTGACATAACCTTTGAGCACGGTCAATGGTGTGCGGAGTTCGTGCGCAGCCACCTGAATGAATTCCAGTTTATTGCGGTCCAAGTGGTGCAATACCTTGTTTGTGTTTTGCAGGTCTTGGATCGCGATCTGGTCATTCTCGCGGATACGGTCCAGCGTGATGCGGATGATGTTGATTGCCATGCTGGGACTTCGGCTGAGCATGGTCTCAAAGTTTTTCTTATCCATTTCCAGCACGGTGCAATTTGTAAGAGTGCGGACAGTTGCTGAACGCGGCACATTCTGGATCAGAGCCATTTCCCCAACCAAGTCACCTTTGCTTGCAATTCTCAAAGTGCGCTCGCCACCTTGTTCGCCAATATTCTTGCTGATGGTTGCAATGCCGTCTGCGATGATGTAAAAGACTTCTTCATAAGCGCCTTCATGACACAAAGTGTGCTCAGGCGGATAAGTGCAAAGTTGCGATACGGCTGCCATTTCCTGCAGTTCGTTCTCTGTTAGGCCTTGAAACGCTAAATGTAATAGAGAGAGTTTGTCGATGGTTTGTGTGTCGATCATGCTGAAAGTATAGCTTTTTCATAGCCTACCATTCATTGCTTTTGAATGATAAATTTTTTGGTAACAAAAAGGCCTGACAGGTTTGGTAAAAACTTGTCAGGCCTTTATTTTCTTTACTTCACTATAAATACGCTGCCCGCCCCGCGCCCGCCGACATCGGGAAAGTAGAACTCAGAGGCGGTGGGCGGAATAACATTGAATGTGCCCACCGTGCTGGCTCTTGCAAGGTACGTGTAAACGTATGTTCCAGCGGGTAGATAATCTGCCGAGAGGACAACCTTCTCGTCACGCAATTCTGTATGAGTGAAGTACCACCAACCCCAGCCGCGTTCTTTGTAATCCTGCGCCGTGTAGGATGATGGAACGGCAGTGTCTGTAGCAAGGGATGCATCTAGCGCTTCCAACCCCGCTGGAAGCGGATCGTTGATCGCGATGTAGTGAACCTCCGCTGGGACAACCACCGTCAATCGCACTTTGACAAGTTCGCCGCGCTTGATCTCTGTGATAGGTTTCTTGAGGTTATCCACCGCAAAGTATTCACGCGAGAGACTTATACCTTGATCCAACGGCTGAATTTCAGAGACAAGCAGGTTTGTACTGAGATATGCTGAGTAATACAGATTACCTTGTCCACGCCCGCGCGTGAAGACGAGGGAATTGACTTGATCTTTCATTAGATCTTGGAGTTGCACTTGGAGTTTGACAGTCTCAGACAGGTTATCTTTGCTTACTTGACCTTCTTGCAGAAGGTCACCATTCAACCCAACAGAATATGTATAGTTGGTTTCAAATTCTTTTGATTCGATCAGCCAATTGGTTAATGCGATCAGTGACCAAGCTGTCTCCTGTGTGGAATACCAGTGACCACCATCACGGTGCGCCATCAACCAGCGGACAGCGTTTGCAGTGATGGGATTTGTTGGGTCGATCTGCACGAAGGCGTTCAGAACAATAGCCGTTGTGCGCGTGTCGGAGTTCCAGTTCCAATAGTCTTTGGTGGATTCTTCCCAGTGTGCGCCCGCTGCCGATTGGACAACAGCAGTTGCCAGATCAGAAAGAAGCGTAGAGATGCGCGAGTCTTCAGGGTCAAGTAGATACATCGCCTGCGCCAGATATGCTTTTCCATATGAGTCCAATGAGGCGCGATGCTCAAAGATGAAGTTAGTTTGCCCTGCGCCGAGTTCATTTGCGCGTGCTAACACATACAGCATAAAGGCATGGCGGTTGAACTGCCACGAAGAATCATTTCGCCTGATGTCGGGGAGATTGTCTTTCAGGTAGCTGATGCCGTTGTTCAAAACCGTTTCAGAAATTGCGTAGCCCGAGTCTCGTGCTTCGAGTAATCCATATACAACGTAAGCTGATGTTTGTGGGTCACTCAACTCGCCATCCCACCAGTTCCAACCGCCATCATATTTTTGCTTGGCGTAGATGCGCTGCAGCGCGGCATTGACCTGCGCATCCACGTCTGCTTGCATGGGCGTTGGCATTCCAGCGGCTTTCAACGCACGCGTAGTAATGACGTTCGGCAGGAAACGCGAAATGGTTTGCTCCATGCACAGATACGGATAATCTTCGAGATAAGTGAGCCCTGACTGCATGGATGCAGCGAGCGAAGGTGAAACTTCGATGGATAAATTTGCGTCGGTGTAGTTCAGGGTCGCGGGCAGTTGAATGCTTTCAGCGAAAGCGTTTGCGGAACTGATCACACCCGAAGTGCCAACAACCTCCGTTGCTGTGAAATTGAAAACGGGGATGCCCTGCTCTGATAATGTACCCGCCGCAGGCTTGCTCGCATCGGAGTATGGCCCGCTGGTTGCGGTAGCGGTCATGTCCACGCGTTGTGCATCACTTTTTACTTTCACATCCCAAGTGACATACGCCTGTTGCCTGCCATCGACTGAGATGGTTTGCACGGCATCTGAATTAAGTTCCACGCCTTGCGCATCCAGCGAGACGTTGACGTTAAGCGTTTTGTCCGTGTTGTTGAAGATCGTCGCGCCGACGGTAACTGCATCGTTCACTACGAAGAAGCGCGGCGTCTGCAATTGCACAAAGAGCGGCTTGGTGCTGATCAGTTCGCTGGTAGCCTCTCCCACGCGGCTGTCTTCGGTGATGGCACGCACATCCGCTGACCAGGTGGTGAGATTCTCAGGCAGTTTCACTGACACTTGGGCGGTGCCGTTCTCATCGGTAGTCACTTGCGCCTTGAAGGCTGCCGTGTCTTTGAAATTCTCACGCACGGTGATCACGCCAAGATCGCCACCGCCGCCGCCGCCCGCTTGTGCTCCATCAGGAATAGTCTTGCGATAATTGGCATTGAAATCATCCGCGCTGGTGACGATGCCTACTGCGGTGCTCACACCCAGTGGTTGTTTGGAATAGAAACTATCCAACAGCGGCGCGGTGTTGGACGGTGCGAGTGCCAGCACGGCTTTGTCCACAACAGCCAACGAGACATCTGCAGAGACAGGTTTGTTGTTGATATCCGTGGTCTTGATGGTGTAAGTAACTTCATCTCCAGGTCCCGCAGATTCTTTATCCGTAGAGACCGAGACGTTGATGGTCTTTTGCTTTGTATCAATATTGATCTGCGCCATGCCGATCTTGAAATCGGGAGCACCAGAATTTTCTGCACCACTGATGACCGTCACAGAAACATACGCTATCGGCGCGAACTCATCGGTGATGGGTAATTGATAAATGGTGCTGTTGCCTTCGAGTAGGATCACTTCCTGTTTGTAGATGTGCCCGCGTTCGTAAGTGACTAGCGCATAAACCTTCCCTGCAAATGGCTGCGCGATCAAAAGCTCGGCAGTGTCACCAGGCTCATACATGTCTTTGTCCGCGACCAGGCTAAACGCGCGGTCATTGGTCTGTCGCCAGGCGATCTCTCCATCGCTGGCAACCCAAATATAAGTCGAGGCTTGATGCGAATTTCCTTTGGTGTCTCTCACTGTGACAAGCGCTTTATAGACTCCACCATTGGGAGGGATAAAGTTCACTTGTGCGGTTCCATCCGTGCCGGTAACTACATCCTGTTTACTGACAGGGATTTCCTTCACTGATGTTTCCCACCGCAACTGACCCTGGTCATCTTTTTTCTGCACGCTGAACCATTGCCGCTCTACAAAATTGACTGTGACCTTTTGATCTGCAATGGGCTGTGAATCCCAATCCAATACGGCCACACTAAATGGTTGTTCCTCGCCTGCTGTGCCGATGTACCTCTCCGAACGGATACCTGCATAAAATTCACTTTGATGCATGACCACGCTTGTCACACCGCTTACGGTATTGCCCGCCACATCTGTAACATTGGCAGAGAAGGTGAGCTGTTGGCTCATGTTGCTTTCGCGTACATCAAAGCTTTGCGTTACATCAAGGTGACCGTTTTCATCCATCACGGTTTCGCCCTGATTTACGGTGTTGTTGACCACACTCTGGTCAGGTGACCAATACACATCGCGGTCCCAATCTGTAAAGCTGTATTGGCTGTATTTTGAAGAGGGCATGAAATAGAAAGTCGTGGATTCAATGAACCAGTTTATTGGCGCATTTCTCAGCACGCCGCCTGAATAATATTCAGCGTCCATCCCAAATTTGACAGAATCTCCAGAAAGGATATTTGTCTTATCAGCAGTGACGCTCACCTGGAATTCAGGCTTTTTATATTCTGCAATATTAAAACTCACCGCACTGATCGGTGCTTCTTCAGGTGAGTCTGTTTTGTATACATAGATGTTATACATACCAAGCGATACTTCAGGCGCGAGTTTAATCGCCCCGCTGAAGCTGCCTAACTCATTGACGGGTACATACTCGGTGAAGATCTTTTCTCCCCATTGTTCCGCCACTACATAGACTTGTTTTTGCTTGGGCAGGCTATAGTGCAAGTCGTCATTTTCGCGCAAAATGCCCTTAAAGAAAACTTCCTGATCAGGGCGGTAGATCGGCCTGTCGGTGTAGAGGTAGCCGAATAGGTTCGTCATGCCGCTGTAGTAATTTTCGTATAGACCAAAATCACCCGCGCTGACGTCGCTGCCCCAATATAAGGCTGTAAAGCCAAAATGGCCGTTACCTTCTACTTTGGCGTAATTTGCGGACTTGATATTTTCAAGATAAGCCAGTCCATCTTTGTTTGTGGTGGTTTTACCAATTTCAATAAATTTATCGTCATAGAAAGTGACAGGAACATCTTTCTGCGGTACGCCGCTTTCCAAGTCTGTCACCCATGCGAGTGCTTCAGTGGATGTAGCTTTGAAGGTGATGTTATCCGTTGCCACGATGAAGAGATAACCCTGATAAAAATTAGTTTCATAATCGAACGGCTTTCCGTTCATACCAATGAAATAGAAGCCCGAATCGAGCGGCTTTCCATTGTCGTCTGTGAATTTCAAAAGATCGCGAGCGAGTGCATTTCTCGTTTCCTCTGCACCAGTTGTCCATTCACGGATTGCTTTTGTTTTTGGTTTGAAATCGCTTGGAGCAATTGTTCCATCGGTTAAGTCTGAGAATTCATCTGCAGTAAGAGAGTAAATAGAAACCGTTGCTTCTTCGATGTTTTGATGCTCAAAATAAACTTCCTGTGCTCCCTTAGCGCGATAGATAAGCGACGTCCACGGCAGGACGAGTCGCGCGTAAGGCATATAATCCCCATTTTTGAAAGTGTATGAAATCTCATCTTTAATTTGGTTGCCATACGGGTCTTTCATGCCTGGCAATATCCGTACAACGTAATCTGTTGCTGGCGCAAGGCCAAAGATATTTAAAGTTTTGTCGTATGAGTTGTAATACCAATCGGGTTCGCCAGCCAGCGCAGGGGTGATTACCACTTTGCCTTTTAAACTGTTGTAATCCATTTGCGATGCAAAGGAAATCGTCAACGTGGAATTAAAAGTCCCAGTAGACCCTGCTGGAGGATATACCGCCGCCACAGATGGAAAGGCTACTGTAGCAAACTTCACATTCAGCCCTTCATTCAAATTGCCTCCGTCTATTGCCTGTGCGCTATTTGAAACTGTAAGCTCGTAAAAGTTTGCGATGTCAAATTTTTCTTTTGGTTCAATGGTCAAAGTAGTGAATGTCTCATCCCATGTAAAGTTTACGGGAATCGTCTTGGATGTTTCGCGGTTGACGATCTGTATCGAGTCTTCCGTGCTTTTCTGAATCATCGGTTGTTGGAAAGTTATGACAAATGCCTGGTCGAGCGGTACATCTTTGACTTCTTCTGATGGATTCTCAGCGCCGTTCTTAAGCGCAAAATTTAAGATGGAAGGAGCGCGTGTAGCGAATTGCCAAAGATAGGATTTGTCCAACGTGTTGCCGAGTGTATCTTTCACTCCCGCTTCCACCTCTACCTGATAACTGCTCCCGCTTAATAACAATTCATCTGGCTGAAATACATACACAGACGAATTTACCCATTCACCTTGTCCTTTCACTTCGGGAGTGAATTTCAGCGGCTGCGGGAGTTTGCTTTGTTCTTCTGTAATAGTCAGCGGTACAACAGGGTGGTTGAATATGATAGTAATGCTGGAGTTCAGATCAACTTCTTGTGTGTCTTGTGCAGGAAAGACCTGTGCAACAGCCAGGGTCTCGATGGTTGAAAATTCGATTTCGATCGCTTCTTGTGGAGATGTTCCATCGCTGGCTTTGGCTTCAGTGGAGAAAGTTGCTGTATAGTCCGCGCCAGGGGTTAGGGGTGAATCAGGTGTGAAGGAAAATGTTCGAGTGTTGAGCCAGGTTGATTGGACAGAGACAGATGCCCCGTTGGAAAGAAGCGAAAAGGCTTCCGCTGTTTTGGTTTGATCCATATCACGGTCAAATGTAATTTTGATCGTGGGAGATAAATCCAGCCGTTGCCCCTCTGCCGGGTCTTGTGAGATAACGCTTGGTCCAGCAGGTTGCGTTTCTGTTGAAAGAGGTGAGCGGTTAGAGAAACGGCTTGTGACTAGCGAAAGCGCCAGCACAATCGCTACGAGAATGCCCAGCGCGCGGAGAAGTTTTTTATTATCCATGGTTCCTGCCTCCCAGAATGAGTATGCCCCTTGAGGAGATTAGTGTCAAGTAGGCCTGTTTTTGAGACTCGTATAGTAGACGAATTTAGATGCAGGATGTTCCTCAATAAAATAGAGACAAAATATCTGTAATTAATCCAGATATTTTGTCTCTATTGAGATGATATACGGTCTCTATGGGAAATTTTTTCAACGGGGAATTATCTAGGTCTAGACTCTATGCTTAAATTGCAATTCCTGGAGTAGTTCAATATGGATTCGATGGATTGCCTGGGAATTCTCGGTCTCGTCTAGCCAGATAATTGCCTCATCAAGCGAAGAGAATACTTGATGAATTGCAATTGTATCATCTATAAGTAACTCAAGAGATTTGACGAAGATGGAGAGCCCTTTGTCTGTAGTTAGGAATGCAGTAGGTTCTAGTTCAAATCCTGACTTTTTTAGGTCTAACATGAATTTGATGAACACATTCATGCCTTCTACGTCAGTTTCAAGATCCCCAAGCCTATCATCTATAATGAACTTTACTCTGGGACGGTTTGCTGGATTAAGTTCTGGCTTTAAACCGATACTAAATATGTCATTAAACGTGCAATGACCATAAACGAGTTGGTAGAAAATTTTGATATCTGTGTCAAGACGATATGTAAAGGGCATAATACGCCTCCCGGAAAGTGCTGTTGATGAGGTAAAACCTTCTCTAAACGGCAGCAAACACACGTATTAATATAATTTTTTTAAACCCTGTTTTCCATTATAGGATTTTTTCTTGTTTGTGCAAATATACTTTTGCGTGTCGCGAACGTCATTTGCCTTTTAGCCTTCTGGGCCTCGAAGTAAAACTTTGTATCTTTGAAGAAGGTTATTGTCAACGATTCTGTAGTAGATGTTCTTTCGGTCGCGGCGGGATGCAAGTATATTGTTAGACTTCATGATGAAGAGATGTTGCGATGTTCGCGGCCTTGATGTGCCGATTGCATCGGCAATTTCACTTACTGTTTTTTCTGAATCGGCCAACAGCCAAAGTATTAGCACGCGTTGCGGGTTGCAAAATACTTTCCCCAATTTAGCATGGTTTTCTGCTAGTTTTCTGGTGTGTTTAGAGAATATTGGTTTCATGAAGAGCGCCAATCACTATATCTTTTATAGATTTTCTTAATGTCTACTATTTTCTTGTTTTGAGCTTGGTTAATAAGAGTCAAGCCAATCTTGCAAGGCTTGGACTTGTCCGAGACGGTATTTATACATACTCCAGTAAAAAGATGTCTTTTTGCTGGTAGTTAGTTTTTCTTTAAATTCGTTTATCCAGGTTTGGCAGATACTTTTTTGAAGCTCTATTAATTTAATTGCAATATTTGCATCTTCTTTTTGCGCGAAATATAGTTTTGCAAAAAAATGCTGTCGGATGAGGCGTGGTGCCATAACTGGGCTTGTTAGCCAATCAAAGAATACTCGGTTTCCTGTTTCAGTCAATTCGAAAACACGGCGTGGGGGATGGGGATCTTGATTCTGAAATACACTGGTTACATAGCCATCCGATTCCAATTGATTTAACATCGCATATAAGTGGCTTTGCTTTAGATGCCATATCAAGCCTAATCCACTTGGGTCAGAAACCATCTGGTGAATCTGATAACCATGTTGAGGGCCTTGGAGGAGAAAGCCTAGCAAGGCAAATTCTATATCAGGAGGGCGGCGTACCATGGGACACATTTTTACGAGAATCTCCGTGCTCAAATAATGAGTATACAAAGAATGACGTCATACCATCGTCATGAATCAGTGTGATATTTGTAACGAAACAATTGTAACAATAAATGTGCTGTGCTACTATCTTTTTATGCGGAGATTAATGCCAATATTTGTGCATTTAAGCGATTCCGCCAATTCATAGTTCACTAAAAAGATACTAGGAGGCACTATGCAAAAAAAGTCGCTCGTTATCAATGGTCAAGTCAAGTCACTTGTTGTTGACCCCGAAGCCAGCCTTGGAGATGTGTTACGTAGGCAGTTGCTCTTAACAGGCACAAAGGTTTCTTGCAATGATGGTCACTGCGGTGCATGCTCCGTTATTTTGGATGGCAAGTTGATGTTAGCTTGTCTTGTCAAAATGAGTAAAGTCGCTGACGGCGCAAAGATCGAAACTGTAGAAGGTATTGGAACTCCTGAGAAGTTGCACCCAATTCAAGCTGCGTTTGCCGCGTATGGCGCCGCCCAGTGCGGTTTCTGTACCCCTGGTATGGTCGTCTCTACCAAAGCCCTCCTTGATAAGAATCCTAATCCCACGCGCGAAGAAATCCGCGCGTGGTTGACTCAGCATCACAATGCCTGCCGTTGCACAGGTTACAAACAGATCGTGGATGGTGTAATGGAAGCTGCCAAGGTGATGCGTGGCGAGATGAGCATAGATGAACTTAAATTCAAGATGCCCGCCGATGGCAAGATCTGGGGCAGCAAATATCCGCGCCCGACCGCTGTTGGCAAAGTCACTGGTACGCTCGACTTCGGTCAAGACCTCGGCTTGAAGATGCCCTTCAATTCCCTGCAACTCGCGCTGGTGCAGGCGAAAGTTTCCCATGCCAATATTCTTTCCATTGATACCTCAGAAGCAGAGAAGATGCCTGGCGTATTCAAGGTCATCACCCACAAGGATGTCAAAGGCAAGAACCGCATTACTGGCTTAATCACCTTCCCCACCAACAAAGGTGATGGTTGGGATCGCCCGATCCTTTGCGATACCAAAGTATTCCAATATGGCGATGCGATTGCCATCGTTGCCGCTGACACGATCGAACAGGCAAAAGCCGCCGCTGAAAAAGTCAAAGTGGAATTGGAAGAACTCCCCGCTTACATGAGCGCCCCCGCTGCGATGGCAGACGACGCGATCGAAATTCACCCCGGCACACCCAATGTGTACTTCGAACAGAAGATCGCCAAGGGACCCGATACCAAACCTGTTATGGACTCTGCTCCGTTCGTAGCGAGCGCCAGTTACTATCTACAGCGCCAGCCGCACTTGACCATTGAATCTGATATGGGTTTTGCTTATCATGATGACAATGGCGTCCTGATCATTCACTCCAAATCAATCGGCCTGTATCTGCACCTGTACATGATTGCCCCAGGACTTGGCGTTGAGCCCGATAAACTACGCCTCGTGCAGAATCCTGCTGGCGGCACCTTCGGTTACAAGTTCAGCCCCACCATGGAAGCCCTGCTTGGCGTTGCTGCGATCGCAACAGGTCGCCCTGTGTATCTGGAATATGATTATCAACAGTACATGCAATACACTGGCAAGCGCTCCCCGTTCTTCATTGACTTGAAGATGGCTGCCGATAAGGACGGCAATATCGTGGCGATGGAAAGCGACTGGACAGTGGATCATGGTCCATACTCCGAGTTCGGTGACCTGCTCACTCTGCGCGGTGCTCAATACATCGGCGCTGGATACAATATCCCCAGCATTCGCGGCATGGGACGCACCGTTGCCACCAATCACGTTTGGGGCTCAGCCTTCCGCGCGTATGGTTCCCCGCAATCTTTCCTTGCTTCTGAAAGCCTTGTGGATGAACTCGCTGAAAAAGTCGGCATGGACCCGCTGGAATTCCGCTACATCAACGCCTATCGCGCTGGCTCCACCACCCCGACTGGACAAGACCCCGAAGTGTATTCCCTGCCCGAAATGCTCGATAAACTCCGCCCGCTGTATAAGGCTGCAAAATCAAAAGCCGAAAAAGAATCCACACCTGAGAATAAGAAGGGCGTCGGCATCTCCATCGGTATCTACGGTTGCGGTCTTGATGGTCAGGACGGCGCGGAAGTATATGTTGAGAAGACCAAAGATGGCGTCAGCGTTGCCGCGACATGGCAAGACCACGGTCAAGGTGCGGACATGGGCGTGCTCGGCACTGCTCATGAAGCCCTGCGTCCGCTCGGACTCGCTCCCGACAAGATTCAACTCATCCTCAACGACACGGGCACAGCCCCGAACGCTGGTCCTTCAGGCGGCTCGCGCAGCCAGGTTGTGATCGGTAATGCCATCGTCAACGGCTGTGAACAACTCATTGCCGCGATGAAGAAAGCCGATGGTACCTATCGCACCTATGATGAGATGGTTAAGGAAAACATCCCGCTCAAGTACGTGGGTAAGTGGACCGCTTCGATGAACACCAACTGTGACGAAAATGCTCAGGGCAAACCGTTCGCTGCGTACATGTACGGCGCGTTCCTTGCGGAAGTCAATGTCAATACCAAGAGCGGCAAGACCACGGTCGAAGGCATGACCGTCATGGCTGACATCGGTAAGATCAACAACAAACTCGTCGTGGACGGTCAAATCTACGGTGGTGTTGCTCAGGGGATCGGTCTTGCACTCTCTGAAGATTTCGAAGACATTCAGAAGCACAGCACCATGCTCGGTGCGGGTATCCCGTACGCCAAGGATATCCCCGATAAGTTCGACATCATCTACTTCGAGAACAAGCGTGAATTTGGTCCGTTCGGCGCTTCGGGTGTCGGTGAACTGCCGCTTACTTCGCCGCATGTTGCCATCGTCAACGCCATTTACAACGCGACAGGTGTCCGCATTCGCCAACTGCCCGCCCGCCCTGACAAGGTCTTGGCTGGTTTGAAGGAATTGCAGCCTGCGTAAGTTTTGAATAAAACGGAGCGCTTGCGCGCGAGTGCGGGCGCTCCATTGCTTTATAAAAATAATTAACCACAGAGGGCACAAAGAGCACGGAGAGAAAATCTCCGTGACCTTTGTAGTTACCGTGGTAATTTGTATTTATTGGAATTGCTTATCATGGATCAAAAACAACTGCGCGAACAGGAAAATCGTTGTATTCAAGAACAGGCTCCCGCATGTGCTGCGACCTGCCCCGCTCATGTTGATGGTCGTGGAATCGCGGCAGAAATTGCCAAGGGAAATTTTGCCGCCGCGCTGAAGTTGTATCGCAAAGCCGTGCCCTTCCCTGGAATCATCAGCCGCATATGTGACCAGCCCTGCAAGACGGCTTGTTTACGCAAGGATTTTGGTGGCGCCATTGAAATGGCTGCACTCGAACGCGCCGCACTGGAGTTTGGAAATTCGGGAGCGGAACCTGTCAAACGGCTGCCAAAGAAATCGAAAACAGTAGCAGTGATCGGCGGAGGAATAAGCGGACTCACCGTCGCACATGATTTGGCGCGCAAAGGCTGGGGCGTCGTCATCTTTGAAGCGGGCGACAGACTCGGCGGCGGGTTGTGGAAATCTCCGCCAGATTTGCTTCCGCGCGATGTACTCGTCAACGATTTGAAAATCATCGAAGAATTGGAAATCGAAGTGCGGCTCAACATGTCTGTGGGCGGCTCGGGCGCGAATGGACACGGCACATTTTTGGGAAAACTCAGTCAGGAGTTTGACGCCATCTTTTTGGGCATTGGACCTCATTCGAGCGAAATCCCCGATTTACAGATGAACGACAACAGACAAATCGCGATTGACCCGCTGACATTTCAGACCAACAACGAAAAAGTTTTTGCTGGCGGCGATGTGCTGCGTGTTTCAACGATGTACCCAAATCGCGAACTCAAACATTCCGCGATTCTTTCCATCTCTGATGGACGCCGCGCTGCAGTATCCATTGACCGCTTCCTGCAAAAAGTTTCGCTCACTGCTTCGCGCGTGAATGAAGGCTCGTACGAAACCAAACTTTACACCAACACATCCACAACCACTTCGCAAGCGCCGCTTATCGAAACGGACTTGTCCACGCGCTACAACATCGAAGTGGCGGAGACCGAAGGCGCGCGCTGCATTCAATGCGAATGTCTGGAGTGTGTAAAGGTCTGCCCGTATCTCGACCATTACAAAGGCTATCCCAAAAAATATATTCGCGAGACCTACAACAATCTCGCCATCGTGATGGGCACACGCCACTCGAATCAATTCATCAACACCTGCGCGCTGTGCGGACTGTGCGCCGAAGTCTGCCCGACCGATGTGAACATGGGCGAGGTTTGTCACGAAGCGCGCGTCACGATGGTGGAACAAAAAAGGATGCCGCCGTCGGCGCATGATTTTGCACTGCGGGATATGGCATTCAGCAACGGAGAAAAGTTCGCGCTCGCTCATAACGCGCCTGGGCTTGATACCAGTTCCTATGTGTTTTTCCCTGGCTGTCAGTTGAGCGGATCCTCCCCCGAGTATGTTGAGAAAGCATACAGTTTCCTGAAAGACGCGCTCCAAACAGATGACGCAGGCGTCGGCTTGATGTTGCGCTGCTGCGGCGCTCCTGCCGATTGGGCGGGGCGCAAAGAATTATTTGCAAATTCACAGTCCGAGTTTCGGGCTGAGTACGAAAAACTTGGCAAGCCAAAGGTTATCCTTTCCTGCTCAAGTTGCTATCAGATGTTCCAAAAACATTATTCTGATGTGGAAATCCTTTCCTTCTGGGATGTGATGAATGAACACGGAAAATTCACGAAACGAGAATTCTCCGCGCCTGTGACAATCCACGACCCATGTTCAACGCGCTACGAAAACCACATTCAGGATTCCATCCGCGACATTATCGTCAAAATGGGCGGAGAAACTCAAGAACTGCCTCTCAGCCGCGAGAAAACTGAATGCTGTTCCTTCGGCGGTGTGATGTGGTTGGCAAATAAACCTGTCGCTGAGAAGATGGTACAGCAGCGTATCAGCGAAAGTCCGCTGGACTATGTCACCTACTGCGCGATGTGCCGTGACTTCTTCGCCCGCAAAGGCAAGCGGACGCTGCACATTTTTGATTACATCTTTGGCGGAACAGAAGCAGATTTGGCGAGTGCGCCCGCGATTGGATTCTCCCAACGTCACGAGAACCGCGCCCGCTTGAAAGAAAAACTACTTAAAGAATTATGGAGTGAAACCATGCCCGACACAGCCGACTTTGAATCCATCCGTTTGGTATTGCCCGACGATGTGCAAAAGCAGGTGGAAGACCGTTTGATTTTGGTGGAAGACATGCAGAAAGTTATCGAATACGCCGAGCGAACGGGTAAGCGCATGTTGAATAATTCCACGAAACATTATCTGGCATATTTCAAACCGACCAGTGTCACCTATTGGGTGGAATACACCAAGCAGGATGATGGCGCATTCTTTGTTTACAAGGCATATAGTCACCGCATGGAAGTGGGTATCGGAGCGCAGAAATGAGCGAATACTTCGACCCTTCCAAATACGAAGGTTGGGTGTGCGCGGACTGTAACATTCCCCTGCAACTGAGCAAAGTGGACGTTTCCTATCTCGGCAACTCCTTCCCAGTGGATTTACTCAAATGCCCCAACTGCGGATTGGTTTTGATTCCAGAAGAACTCGCGCTCGGCAAGATGGCAGAAGTTGAAAAGGCTTTAGAGGATAAATAGAGTGCAGTCTTCACTGTATGAACATCCCGTCTGGCAAAGCGTCCCTGAACAGGTGATGCGCCCTGGCGGGTTGACTGTCACCGAGCAGGCGCTTGCGTATTGCGATTTGCACTCTGGCATGCGCGTGCTGGACTTGGGCTGCGGTACAGGGTCAACGCTTGGATATGTCACTGCAAAGTATGGGCTGACAGGTTTCGGTGTGGATGTCTCAGCGGAGTTGCTTGCTCAGGCACGGCAGACCAATTCACAGGTCGGGTGGATGCGTGCGCAAGGCGAGAGTCTGCCACTTGCAAGCGAAAGCATGGATGTCGTTTTATCCGAATGCACGTTATCTATATTCGAAATGGAATCCGCATTGAGCGAATGTGCGCGGACATTGAAGCACGGTGGCTGCTTTATCGTCAGCGATTTGTATGCAAGAAATGAGAGCGGAGTTGAAGCGCTTCATCAACTCCCATCAGGGACGTGTATCAGCGCCGCCATGCCAAAGAATCAAATTTTGGAAAAATTTGAAAGTTGCGGATTGCAAGTATTCACCTGGCAGGATTGCTCGGAGACGTTGAAAGATTTCTCAATTTGCACGCTCACCACTGCGGCGAAGGTTGACCCGTTTGATTTGCATATCGCGGCGGCAAAGGCGAAGTTGGGATATTATTTTTTGGTGGCACGAAAGTTGTAACGGATTGGGGAACGGATTGCTTCGCAAAACAGATAAACGGATTTTTATAAGAGGTAGATATGGATGACAACAATGAGCTAGTTGTTCTTCGCAAGCAGGGATTTTATTGCAGCCAAATTTTGATGTTGCAGGGAATGGATATGCTTGGAAAAAACAATCCCGACCTCATCCGCGCCATGCATGGGCTGGCTGGCGGATTGGGATTCTCTGGCGAGTTGTGCGGCGCGTTGACAGGCGGTGCTTCACTGCTTGGACTCTATGCAGGCAAAGGCACGCCTGAACAACCCGAAGACCCGCGTCTCGATTTCATGGTGATGGACTTGGTCAAGTGGTTCAAAGCGGAATACTCCGAACAGTTTGGCGGAATCCGCTGTGAAGAAATTCTCGCGGGCAACAATCAGAATCAGGCGATACGCTGTCCCATTTTGGTGAATGGCGTTTTGCAAAAGGTGAAAGAATTATTGGTTGAGAATGGTTACGACCTTTCAGGGTTGGAAGAATGAGCGAAATCCTTTCTCACACCGAAAGCGTTTGTCCCGAGTGCCTTGCGCGAATCCCTGCCGCGAGGGTGATGTACGACGGCGGGGATGTCTATCTCGAAAAGGACTGCCCCGACCACGGGCATTTCAAAACCATCATCTGGCGCGGGCTGCCCGCGTTCACTTCATGGGTCAAACCAAAAATCCCCACCTATCCAAAAAATCCATTTACCGAAGTCCAGCGCGGATGTCCGTATGATTGCGGGTTATGCGCCGAACACAAACAACAATCGTGCTGCGTGCTGCTCGAAGTGACTCAACGCTGCGACCTGCATTGTCCCGTATGTTTTGCGGACGCGGCAAATAATCCCCCAGCAGATTTAACTCGCGAAGAAATCAACGCATGGTATGAGCGTCTGCTTCTGGCAGGCGGGCCGTTCAACATTCAACTTTCGGGCGGTGAACCATGTGTACGAAATGACTTGCCTGAAATCATCAAAATCGGACGCTCGCACGGTTTCAACTTTTTTCAATTGAATACCAATGGCTTGCGCATTGCGCGGGACTTTGAATATTTGTCCGCGCTCAAAGAGGCGGGACTTTCAACGGTCTTTCTGCAATTCGACGGCACACGCGATGAGATTTTCAAAACCATCCGCGGGCGTGAACTGCTTGAGAAGAAAATGGCAGTCATTGAGAATTGCGGCAAGTTGAATATCGGTGTGGTGCTAGTGCCAACGCTCGTGCCTAATGTCAACACAGATAATATCGGTGACATCCTTCATCTTGCGCTGGCGAACATGCCCACGGTGCGCGGCGTGCATTTTCAGCCCGTCAGTTATTTTGGGCGCTACCCACAGGGCTTCCCCGAAACGCCCACCGACGACATGCGCATTACCATCCCCGAAGTCATTCAATCCATCGAGTCGCAAACAGGCGGATTGATTCAAGCGGGCACGCTTTGTCCGCCTGGCGGTGAGAACGCGCTGTGTTCTTTCCACGGAAATTATGTTTTGATGGCGGATGGTGCACTCAAGCCGTTGACCCGCCATAAAGAGGATTCCTGCTGCTGTCAGCCCATCCCCGCCGCGGAAGGCGCTTCACGCTCCCGAGAATTTGTCGCTGCCCATTGGTCATCACCTGCGCCTTTAGCGGATCTGCTCGTCATCGGCGCTCCGAGTTTCGGCGAGTGGGATGTCTTTCTCGAACGAAAACGCACGCATACATTTTGTGTCTCTGGCATGGCATTTCAAGACGCGTGGACTCTCGACCTCGACCGCCTGCGCGAGTGCTACATCCATACCGCTAGCCCTGATGGACGATTGGTTCCGTTCTGCGCGTATAACTTGACGGATAAGTATGGCAGGTCATTGTATCGAAATACGATGTTGCAGGTTGAGGTTGGAGATTAATTCAACATGCAATTGACCCCACTCGACCCTTGGATAAAGCAAAAGACAAATGGCATTGACTTGCAAGCATGGCAACTTGCAAAGTTGAATGAGACGTTGGAGTTGGTGCGTGCGCGGAGCTCGTTCTATAAAAAACTTTTTGCGGGAATGCCTGAATCCATTTCGAGTTTGGATGAGTTGAGTCAATTCCCGTTTACGATGCCAGAGGATATTCGACAGAATCCGCTGGGATTTGTGTGCGTGTCGCAGGATGATATTCAACGGGTGGTTACGCTTCAATCTTCAGGGACAACAGGGGAGCCCAAACGAATATTTTTCACCGCTGACGACCAACAGCTAACGATTGACTTCTTCGGCGTGGGCATGTCCACGCTGGTGGAGGCGGGTGAACGCGTGTTGATTTTCCTGCCTGGGGAAACGCCTGGCAGCGTGGGCGATTTGCTGCGAATGGGATTGGAGCGCAAAGGCGCTCATCCGATTCCGTATGGGATGGTCAAAGACCCATTCCACGCTCTGGATGTGATGGAAAAAGAGCAGGCAGATTGTCTCGTCGGGTCGCCGACGCAGATATTGAGTTTGGCACGTCGCTGGAATCCAATGCACAAGGCACCGCGCACGATTTTGCTTTCAACGGATTATGTCCCTGCGGCGATTGTCTCTGTGTTGGAAAACACTTGGGGATGTAAAGTATTCAATCACTACGGCGCAACAGAAATGGGACTCGGCGGCGGCGTGGAATGTGAAGCGCACCGCGGATTTCATCTGCGTGAAGCGGATATGTTTTTTGAAATCGTCAACCCCGAAACGGGCGAACCTGTCCCTGACGGAGAATATGGTGAAGTGGTGTTCAGCACATTGACTCGGCGCGGAATGCCGCTCGTCCGCTATCGCATGGGAGATAGAAGCAGGTTCATCGTGGGGGAATGTCCATGCGGGACGAAGTTGAGGACGTTGGAAAAAGTCCGCGGTCGGTTTAGTGGATTTGTTTTGGTTGGCGATGAAATATTGAAACTGCCTGATTTCGACGAGGCGCTGTTTTCCCTGTCAAGGTTGTTGAATTTTTCGGTAACAGTATCAGGCTCGGCTGGGGATGATGCGCTGCTCATTGATACGCAAATGCTCACAGACAAAGATTCCACTCGTGAGGTGGAAAAGGCGCTCGAGTCGGTTTCACCCATAAAAAAAGTTGTGCGTTGTCATCACAATCCAAATGAAGTTGGAAGTTTACTCAAACGAACCATCACGGACAAGCGAGGTCAAAATGCGTGAAGTATTTAATGAAATTGATGTATGGCGCAAGCAGGGCAAGTCGGTGGCGATTGCGACGAATGTGAAGAAAGACGGCTCGTCACTGCGTCCGCTGGGCGCGAAGATGGCGATGACATCGGCGCAGGAGATTGCAGGCTCGGTGACAGGCGGATGCATTGAGGGCGTGGTGTACGAAGAGGCGCAGGCGGTGATGAAAAGCGGCGCGTCGAAGTTGATGCATTTTGGGTTGGTGCATGAAGACATGCCGTGGGAAATTGGGTTGACATGCGGCAGTTCGCTGAATGTTTTTATCGAGACGATGGACAGCGAAGCATGGCGCGAGATTTATCCCGCGTTGAAAACTTGTATTGAGAAAAATGAACTTGCCGTGGTCGCGACCGTGATTGCGGGCTCGGGCTTGGGAAATAAAATAATGATGTGGTCGGACGGGCACACACTCGGAAGTTTGGGCAGTGCGGCATTGGATGATAAATCGCGGGCTTGGCTGCAAAGACAAATGGATGTGCAGGAAACTGCATGGACGTCGTTTGAAATTGCGGGTGAGCATATTGATGTGTTTGCCGATGTCTTTGCGCCCGTCTCACGGATGGTGGTGATTGGCGCGGTACATATCGCCATTCCGCTTGTGACGCTGGCAAAGACGCTTGGCTATCACACGATTGTGATTGACCCGCGTGAAGCATTCGCGACACGCGAGCGATTCCCACACGTGGATGAATTGCTTGTTGAATGGACTTCGGACGCGCTGGAAAAACTTCACCTTGATGAGGGGACATACATCGCGGTGTTGAGCCACGATGAGAAGTTGGATAACCCCGCGCTGGCGGTGGCGTTGAAAAGCCCTGCGCGATATGTGGGTGTGTTGGGGACGAGGAAGAAGATTCCCAATCGCTTTGCGGCGCTGCGCGAATTGGGTGTGACGGACGAGCAGTTAAGTCACCTGCGCGCGCCGATTGGGATGAACATGGGAGCGGTTTCGCCTGAAGAAATTGCGCTGTCGATTCTGGCGGAGATGGTGAGCGCGAAGCATGGGATACAGAGAGTCAGTGAACAGTTGGCAGTGGTCAGTGTGTAAAACCTTTTCAACCACAAAGGGTCACGAAGGTACACAAAGTTTTGTGTTTTCCTTCGTGACCCTTTGTCCCCTTTGTGGTTAAGATTTTTGTTTTACGAAACCCAGGTGACTGTGCCTGTTTGGGCTGTATCGTATCCGCCAAGGTTGTTGATGGCGGATTTTGTTTGCTTGGCACTCAACCATTTCTTGAGCGCCTGCACGGATGCGCTCTCCCATTTTTCGGAAGGAATAACAAGGTCATAGCGTTCAGTCGTCAGAGGTTTGAAATCGAGCCCAAAAGATAATGCCGCAGTTTCCACACCGATGCCAGCGTTGGCTTGTCCCTTGCTGATGGCACGGGCAACTTCGGAGTGCGTCATCTTTTCTTCGTCATAGCCAGAGATACTGGCTGGGTTGATTTTCAGGCTGCGTAATTGCGCGTCCAGCCAGACGCGTGTCCCAGACCCTTGTTGGCGATTCGCAAAACGCACGCCTGGTTTGGTCAGGTCTTTCAGGCTTTTGATACCGAGCGGATTTCCCTCTGGAAGAATCAATCCCACACGGCGATGGGCGAGCGTGAGCATTGCCACTTTTTGACCAGGCAATAATTTACGGATGAATGGTTCGTTGTAGGTGTCGGTGTTTTCGTCCCACAGGTGACAACCCGCCAGGTCCGCTTTTTTCTCCGCAAGCGCGATGAGACCGCCGAGGCTGCCAGTGAATGATAAATGCAATGAGAGCTTCGGATTGTTCTCGTGATACTGCGAAGCGATCAACGCGAGGGACGGGTCATGGCTACCGACAAAGCGCAGAATATTCGGCGGAGTTTCTTCGGGCTGGCTGGAGAACGTCCGCCAGCGGTCGAGTGCCACGCGTAAGGACTGTTCCACTTCATCGGGAGAATATCCCGCTGTCATGATTTCCAGCAGGAAGGCTTCCATACGATTGAACAATGCCGCGCGGCGCATGGGATTCTGAGTCTGCTCAGGAATCTGCTCGACGACTTTTGTCCCCTTCCCTACATGGCTGACAACCAATCCCTGATGAGCCAATTCCTGATAGGCGCGCATAATCGTGCCAGTCGTGCAGCCCCACTGCTCGGTCATCTTGCGCATGGGCGGCAATGACGTGCCTGGTTTTACAACACCTGAAAGAATGTCATCACGAATTGATTCAACGATTTGTTGGTAGAGATGTGATTGGTCCATGTTTTTAGTATAGTGGGAGGGGTGTTATTCTGCAAGTGGCTAAAATAAAAAAGGATAGGAATTTCATCCTATCCTTTTTTATTTCTCACTATTATTGTGCAACCATCACATGCTTTGTGATCAAGTAATCACCAACGGATTCAGCCGAAAGATCCTTGCCGAAACCAGATTGCTTGAAGCCGCCATGCGGTGCTTCAGAAACCAGCGGGATATGATCGTTCACCCAAACTGTTCCAAATTCCAATTGTTGGGAAACGCGTAATGCACGTCCGACATCCTTTGTGAATACCGAAGCTGCAAGACCGTACACAACGTCATTGCCAAGAGTTACGGCTTCCGCTTCTTCCTTGAAGGAGTTGATCGTGATTACTGGGCCAAAGACTTCACTCTGAATGATCTCAGATTTTTGGTCAGCATCCGCGATGATGGTTGGCTCGTAGTAATAACCCTGTTGGAAATCCGCAGGGATCTGTCCACCAGTCAGGATCTTTGCGCCTGTCTTTCTGGCACGCTCGACAAAGCCGATCACGGAATCGCGCTGCCCGCCAGAGATCATCGGGCCAATCAGCGTGTCATCGGCAAATGGATCGCCGATCTTGGTGTTGCGGACTGCTGCCACAAGCGCTTCTTCCACCTTCTTGCGCAGACCTTCCGCCACGTACACGCGAGTTGCCGCGGTGCAATCCTGACCTGAATTGATAGTGCCAGCGAGAGCGACCTTTGCGGCGACTACGTCCACATCTGCATCATCAAAGACGAGAACAGGAGCCTTGCCTCCCAACTCCAAGTGAACGCGTTTGACAGTGTCCGCTGCTGTTTTCATAATGGTCTGACCAACTTCGGTGGAACCTGTCACGCTAATCAATCGAATATCAGGATGTTCCACAAGCAGGCGGCCGGCGCTGCGGCCTGTGATGATATTAACCACGCCATCAGGAATGCCAGCTTCTTTGATCAATTCGCCAAGCATCAGGCTTGTCAGCGGAGTAATGGAAGCAGGCTTGAAGACGGTTGTACATCCAGCTGCAAGAGCGGGGCCAATCTTCCAAACGCCCATCATCAGCGGATAATTCCACGGAGCGATCTGCCCTACAACGCCAACAGGTTCGCGACGATACATGGATGTGTAACCAGGCATATACTCGCCAGCATGATTTCCATGCGTGTCACGTGCTGCCCCTGAGAAGAAGCGTAAATTATCGACGGAGAAAGGCAAGTCCGCGCCAAGGCTGACGAACTTATATGGCTTGCCAGTATTTTCTGACTCTACTTTGGCAAATTCTTCGGCGTTTTTTTCGAGAAGGTCGGCAAATTTCCAAAGCGCTTTTGAGCGTTCTGCAGGTGTCAGCCTTGACCAGCGTCCATCATAAAAAGCGGTCTTTGCTGCTTCAACAGCGCGGTTGACATCCTCTGCGCTGGCATCTAAAACCTCTGCGATTTTCTTGCCAGTGGCTGGGTTTTCAACGGAGATCTTGCCGCCGCCTTTGCTGTCCACCCATTTGCCATCAATCCAAAGTTTGTATTCCATAACATCTCTCCTTTGTTTGAAATTTATGAATTCAATCGAATTGCAACCAACTGGATGTTGGTCATATCTTCCATCGCAAACTTGACGCCTTCGCGCCCAAGCCCGCTCTGACGGTTGCCGCCATATGGCATGTGGTCAGCACGGAAGTTGGGTGTGTCGTTGACGATCACGCCGCCAAAGTTTAATTTCCTAACGGCTTTGAACAATCGATTTACATCATTGGTGAAGACACCGACTTGCAAGCCAAATTTTGAAGCGTTGGCCTGTTGCAGCGCGGACTCGAAATCATCGCTTGAAATGACGGATGCAACTGGGCCAAAGGTTTCCTCGGCGATCACTTTCATATCCGCCTCGACATTAGAAAGAACGGTTGGATAGTAAACTGTTCCTTCGCGTCTGCCGCCTGTCAGCACGCTTGCGCCAGAGCCTTGCGCCTCTTTGACCCAGCTCTCGATGCGATCTACTTCCTTGGAGTCAATCATCGGGCCGACATCCACGCGCTCATCCAGCGGATCTCCCACCACCATCGCTTCTGTTGCTTTGATAAATTTCTTGGTAAACGGTTCGTAGACTTGTTTCTGGCTATAAATACGCTGCACAGAAATACAAACCTGTCCTGAATTATAAAAAGCGCCCAATGCGCAACGCTTGGCCACAAAATCCAAGTCCGCATCAGGTGCAACTACAACGGGAGAATTATTTCCAAGTTCGAGGGTGACTTTCTTAATTCCCGCCACCGCTAAAATATGACGTCCGATCTCAGAACTGCCAGTGAAGGTGATCTTGTCCACACGCTCGTCGGTGATGAGCCATTCGCCGACCGTGCCGCCTGCGCCGACAACAAGATTGATCGCGCCCGCAGGCAGACCTGCTTCCTGCAAAATCTGACATAATTTCACAGCTGCCAACGGAGTAGTAGTCGCTGGCTTGAGCACGAGGGTATTTCCAGCAGCGAGGGCAGGTGCCACTTTATGAGCTACCAGATTGAGTGGAAAATTGAACGGGCTGATCGCCGCGATCACACCTACGGGACGGCGGGTCCAATAACCGAAATATCGTTCCCCCGAAGGCACTGCATCTAGAGGAATGGTTTCACCATGGAGGCGTTTGGCTTCTTCGGCGGCAATGGTAAATACGCTTGCCGCGCGATCTACTTCTGCACGGGCAAACTTCAAAGCCTTGCCAGCTTCCGCTGCGATGGTCTTAGCGAGATCATCTGCACGCTCACGCATTAATGAGGCTGCTCTCACGAGGATCTCAGCACGTTTGTGAGCGGGCATGTCTGCCATCACATCTTCGGCGCGCTCAGCGGCGGCTAAGGCCGAATCCAAGTCCTCCTTGCGAGCGGTTGGCAAAACACCCACCGTACTGCCATTGTATTTGTTCTTTACTTCAAGCGGATTCCCGCTTCCAGCCCATTGCCCATCGATCAGAAGTTTATATTCCACAAAAGACCATCCTTGTATGAAGATTTCTTATTATACTAATTGTAATATTACAATCGATACAATGTAAGGGGTCTGTGAGGCTTGTGTAACTTCTGTGACTGTTTAAGATTGGACGAAAGATACTCTGCTTGGATAGCTGATTACTTCTGTGACCAGAAGTACATTAATTTTTCTTTCATCTCAAGAGTGTTTTGTACAACTTGATATTCACGCCAGTGTGAGGGAAACAGATGGCGGTAATGAGTATGGGTAAAGCGGTCATCGATCAGCACAATGATTCCCCGATCCGTTTCTGTGCGAATGACCCGACCGGTTGCCTGCAGCACTCGGTTAAAACCTGGATATTGATAAGCGTAAGCAAAGCCCTTTCCAGACTGGCGATCAAAATATTCTTTTAGCAAACTTCTTTCCAACCCTAATTGGGGTATGCCTACTCCAACAACTACAACACCGATCAATCGTTCTCCAACCAGGTCGATCCCTTCACCAAATACACCACCCATAACAGCGAGCCCTACCAGTGTTTCTTCATTGTTCGACGAAAACTGGGACAGAAATGCGTCACGAGCTTCTTCCGTCATGCCTCGTTCCTGAACGAGAAGTTGTCTTTCCGGTAGTCTTTCCCTAAGTAGTTGAAGCACTGCTTCAAGATATGCATAGGATGGAAAATAAACTAAATAATTTCCCACATGCGTGTTCAGGGCGATTTCAATTGCTTCAGCAATTGCAGCATAAGAATCGGCTCTCTGGGCAAATTTGGTGGATATCTTGTTGTGGATAAGCAAGCAGACATTTTCCTTCGGGAAAGGAGATTGGAAGATCCGCTTGGAGTGGTCTGTATCTCCTGTTAGGAGCTTCATAAGGTAATCTATTGGCAGAAGTGTTGCAGAGAAGAAAATGGTCGATAAACTACGCTCCAGAGGCATTGCCAGCAGGGGTGCTGGGTCCAAACAGAATAATTTTGTTTTCAGATCAGACTGCCCCTGTCGCTCAAAGTAGGAAACATAGTTGCTGTCAAAATATTCAGCCGTACGGAGATAGTTGCTGCACAAGAAAAAAAATTCCAATAGCTCCTGCCTGAACTCAGTGGGCTGATTCAAAACCAACCAGTCCTCTGCCTTTTGGTTGAACTCTCGAACGGCCTTGAGCAGATTTTCAGGGAGTTCGTACTCTACCAGCGCAGCTTTATCCTCCGCCTCACATGATTTTCGTATCTCCAACAATATCTTATTAATCACATTCAGTTTTTTTACCAGCCCAGGTAGGTGTGGCTTAAGTGTACGTTGGAGGTTCAGCACGGTTCTTTTCTCAATTTCAGCCGAATACATTGCTCTGGCCCGATCTGGAAGATTGTGCGCTTCATCGACCAGGAAAATATAAGGCTCTGTGCTGAAGTCAAAAAAACGATGGAGGTAAACGCGCGGATCGAAGACATAGTTGTAATCACAAACGATACAGTCCATCCACAACGCCAGATCCAACGAAAACTCAAAAGGACATATCTGATACTTTCGAGCGATCTCTTCAATGACTGGGCGAGTAAAAGCTTGATGCTGATCGATTTCTTCCAGCGCTTGTTTTACTTTGTCAAAATAACCACGGGCGAATATGCACACTTCTGGGTCACAGTTGACCGGTGGGCAAAAACAGATTTTTTCTTTGGCGGTTAAGGTCACGCTTTTTAATTCAAGGCTGGATCGTCGCATATCATCCAGCGCCTTTTCTGCCACCAGCCGACCTGACGTTTTTGCAGTCAGATAGAATATCTTAGCAGCCATTCCCTGCCCAAGTGACTTAACTGCGGGAAAAAGAGCTGCGATGGTTTTTCCCACCCCTGTGGGCGATTGTACGTATAGGCGATCATTATCTCGAACGGCTTTATAGACTGATACAGCCATATCTCGCTGGCCAGGGCGATACTCGTCATAAGGAAATTCGAGTTGTTGGATTGATTGGTCACGTCTAGTCTGCCAAGCGTTGACCTTTCGAAACCATTCCAGATAAGCTGTGATCAAGTCAAGAAAAAAGATTTCCAGCTCGGCCAGCATAAAATGGCGTTCGAAGGTTTTCTCTTTTTTGCTGTCGAGATGGTAATAAGTCAGATGAATACTTACCCCGCTCAAGTGCTGTTGTTGAGCATACATATAAGCATAACATTGAGCCTGAGCCCAATGAAGCCGATTGTGGTTTTCATTGATTAGATCCAGACTCAGAGTTGTTGTTTTTATCTCCTCGATAATCACGGGATCTTCGTCGGCATACAAGCCGTCTATGCGTCCGCGCACTTCCATAGGTAAGCCTGCTAGTTGAATCTGATGGACAATTTCCACTTCAGATTGATATCCGACAGGTCGGGATCGTTGTACATGCTTATGCCCTTGGGTTCCAGCTTGGGCACGGTCGCGCTTTTGAAATCCACCAGTAGTCAAGTCACCTGATTGCAATACAAATTCCACCAAGCTGCGGACAGAGATGCTGTGAGGTACATTTACGTTAAGCTGAGAGATATTGTCAGTATCCATTTTCGTTTGAGATTCTAGCATGGGATTTGAAAAAGAAGCTCAAACTCATGAGGAGTTGATGAATGTCTGTTCTTTACTTGCCAACCCAGGACGGTCGTGATTATTGCAGCGATTAATTGTTGCTAAAAATTATTGAGATTTTATTGAGATAAATACTACCTTACACAAAGACGGATGTCTCTAAGACATCCGTCTTTGTGTTTGCATATTTATTTATCCGGTAGGACGCTGATCAGCACTGCACGAACGATGCGACGGCTGGTGAATGTTCCATTGTCTTCGTTGTAGTTCTCGCAGGTGACTAAGGTGATCCAGTCGTAATTCTCATGCTTGAACAAGGCAGCCAGACTTGTAGAAGCTATCAGGCGGTTCTGCCGAACCTGATAGATGTACACAAATCCATTCGAATGGATCATAACTATATCATTGGCCTTGAGTTCTTTTATGTAGCCAAAGGACAGGAGGTTCCCATTTGGATCGGTGGCGTGGCCTGTGAGAACTGTGTTGCCCGTCCAGGTTGGATACGCCGACCCTTCGAGATAACCAGCTTTGTCACCCAACCAGGTGACATCCCAGCCGTTGTTCTTGAATGGAATGCCTGCAATGGGTTGATCGATGCTTAAGGCCGGGATCTCAAGGCGAAGATCATTAATTGAGGTGTAAGCATCCTGCTTGGTCCGAGTCGGAAGCGCAGTCACTTGGCCGGGTGCGAAGCCTGTTACTGGGATCAATCCAGCAGCGCTGAGGATAACGGCATTTTGATCCTTATTGCTTCCAGTTCCGCCTGTGTTACCTCCTCCTGTGCCAAGTTGAACCGTAAAGTTGATTAGGAAGTCTGTTCCAGGAGTGACGCCATCGCCCGCAAGTTTGAGGGTAATGTCATTCGCGTCTGTGATCGAGGTGGTGCCGCAGACATAGAAGCGGTAGTTCCCATTTGAAAGCGGCAGGCTGCTGTTAACATTGAGGGTGGCAATGAATGGGCCGGCGCCGCCGTTATTTGAGTAAGTGACCGAATCAACTGTGATGTATGTATCTGCCGGGGAGACACCCAACGCGCAGCTGACCGTCTGGAAGCCATCGCCATTGTCGCGGACAAGCATGTAGTTGGCCGGGTTGATCACGCTGTTGTTATAGTTCAAGTCGGTGCTTGCCACATTGAATACATCTTCGCTGAAAGTGACAAGGAATTGCGTGATACCCGTACCCACAATTTGGAAGTTCGCAAGCGGGCCTGCATCGGTTGCAACGCCATTGGCGGAAACTATTGGAGCGCCATTGACGGATAATGTCCCGGCTACATAATTGAAGCTGTAATTATCGTCTGCGCCACCGCTACATGTGATCGGATACGTTCCCGCGTTGGTATGCGGTACGGCCACTGAGCACACAGGTTCGGCTGTAAGAACGCTGGCATCGTCAACACCTTTGAAGCCCGAATACTGGAAGGTGAAGGCTGGGTCTGCATCACCGACTTTGATCGCTTGGTTATCAGCGGTGACGGTTAATATGGATTTTCCTACAGTGAGCGTGCCGTCTATGTAATTGAAACCATAGTTATCATCCACACCACCAGAGCAAACGATCGTGTAGCTGCCAACATTGGTATGAACTCCTGCAACGGAACAGACAGGCTCCGTTGTTAATACGCTCGCATCGTCAGTTCCGAGGAAGCCTGAATACTGGAAGGTAAAGACGGGGTCAGTATCTCCAAATGCGATGGATTTGTTTTCGGCTGTAATGTTCAACGTCAATGAATTGATGGTGATCGTGGTCGAAGCGGAGGCAGGTTGGTAATTTGCGTTGCCTGCGAAGGACGCAAGCACGTTATACGTTCCAGCAGCAACTGGTGGCACGTTTGATGGGCCATAGCTCGTGCTTCCCGAACCTGTATAAGTGATAGTCGGTGCGGGGAGTAGGGTGTCAGGCAGGCCGCCAACTCCGTATGCAAATCCCGTAGCAGGGTGCGGGTTCGTGTCGAAGGCAAATATGCCGCCCGTTACACTGACGGAAGCCGCTGCGGGTGTGATCGTGATGGTTGCATTGCCGCTGCTGCCCGTGTGGTTCGCGTCACCGCCGTAGTTGTAGCTGGCTGTGCAGGGCGTATCAGAGACGTTGACTGGCGCAGCGCTGCATGCTCCGCTGTATACTGGCGCGGGTGAAATGCTCAATCCGCCGATACCAGTCACCGTTACGGAAGCGGGATGTGTGCCGCCGTCGTAAACGAATGTTCCACCAGTGACGGTTGTTGTGGAAGCGGCCGGGGCGATGATAAATGTCCCGTTTGCGGTGCCGCTGTAATTAGGATCGTTGACCGTGGCAAGAACGGCATAACTATTTGCATTGGTCGGTGCGACTGCCGAGCCGTTATATGTGATGTTTACGCTCAGCCCTACTGGGACAGTTGATACTGTGACTGATAGTTGGTTGCCATCGTACGTCTGGTTCAAATTGCCAAGTGTGACGGTTGCAGTCGCAGGTGAGATGACCAGAGTTGCGCTGGCGCTGCCACCGTAGTTCGGGTCGTTCACTGTTCCAACCACCAGGTAATTACCCGCAGCGGACGGAGCAATTGCAGAGCCATCATAGGTGAGGTCAACCGTCAGGCCGACTGGCGTTGTTGTGGCTGTTGCTGACTTCGGAGTCCCGTCATACGTTTGAGCGAGGCCGCCCAAATTCACAACCGCAGTCGCTTTTGCGATCACGAGCGTGCCGTTGGTTGAGCCGTTGTAATTAGGATCGTTGACTGTTGCGACGACTGCGTAACTTCCGACATTTGTTGGCGGAGTGACAGACCCATCGTAGGTCAGGTCAACTGTCAGGCCAGCGGGAACCGTTACCGCAGTTGCAGGTTTGGGCGTGCCATCATACGTCTGGTTGAGGTTACTCAATGTGACGGCTGCTGTCGCCTTGCCGATGACGAGTGTGTCAGTTGCGCTGCCCGTATAGTTCGTGTCGTTCACTGTGGCAACGACGGTGTACGTCCCTGCGTTGGTTGGCGGAACGGGCGAGCCATCATACGTGAAGGTAACGGCGAGTCCACTCGGCGATGTTGTGGCGGTGGCAGATTTTGGCAAGCCATTATACGTTTGAGCGAGGCTGCCGAGGGTGACGGTTGCGCCCGCCTTTGCAATGACCATTGACCCGCTGATCGTGCCTGCATAGTTCACGTCATTGATGGTTGCCACAACGGCGTATGTGCCAGCGTTGGTGGGAGGAGTGGGTAGGCCGTCGTAGGTGATGTCCACGGTCAGGCCGGCTGGGACGGTGGTTGCAGTTGCGGATTTCGGCGTGCCGTCATAGGTGTGAGTGAGGTTGCCCAAGGTAACGGTGGCGTTGGCGTTCAAGATGATCAACGTTCCATTTGCAGTACCACTGTAATTCGTCTCGTTGACCGTTGCGACAACCGCGTAACTGTTCGCGTTGGTTGGTGCTGTGGGTGAGCCGTCATAAGTGACATCAACCGTCAAACCTGCTGGAACAGTTGTAACCGTAACGGACTTTGGCGTGCCATCGAAGTTCTGGCTTAGGTTGCTGAGTGTTACCGTGGCAGGCGCTTTGTTGACAACCAGCGATCCGCTTGCCGTACCAGAATAGTTGATGCTGTTGATCGTGCCGGTAACGGCGTATGTTCCCGCATTAGTGGGAGCTGTAGCAGAACCGTCATAAGTGAAGTCGACGGTTAAGCTTACGGGAAGGGTAATGGCTGTGATGGCTCGCGGTGTGCCGTTGTAAGTCTGATTCAGGTTTCCCAGAATTACAGTGGCAGCAGCCTTGTCAACGATCAATGTGCCGTTGGCACTGCCGGAGTAATTGGCGTCGTTGACTGTGGCGACAATGGCGTAGGTGCCAGCGTTGGTCGGGATGGCGGGCGCGCCATTGTAGGTTACGTCAACCGTCAATGCGGAAGGAACAGTGGTGACGCTGACTGACCTGGGTGTACCATCATACGTTTGGTTTAGGTTCCCAAGGGTTACAGGCGCTGTTGCTTTGCCGATCACAAGTGTGCCGTTGGCAGACCCATTGTAGTTGAGGTCAACGACAGTGGCGATGACAGCATATGTCCCAGCGTTTGTGGGAGCTGTGGCAGACCCATCGTATGTGAATGTGACTGTCAGACCGGCGGGGGTGGTAATGGCTGTTGCAGATTTTGGCGTACCATCATAAGTCGGGTTCAAGTTGCCGAGAGATACAGCGGCGGTTGCCTTGGAAATCGTGAGAGTCCCGTTTGCGGTGCCGGTGTAGTTCGAGTCGGTGATCGTGCCGACTACGGTATAGCTTCCCGCATTCGTTGGCGGAGTGGGTGAACCGTTATAAGTGAAGGACACGCTCAGGCCAGATGGGTTGGTGATGGCCGTCGCTGATTTTGGAGTGCCGTCATACGTGTGTGTGAGGCTACCAAGAGTCACGGTGGCAGAGGCGGGGGTGATCGTGATGGTGGCGGTATCGGAACTTGGCAGATGATTTAGGTCACCTGTGTAGTTGTAACTGGCGGTGCATGGGGTTTGAGAGACGTTGACCGGGGCGGCGCTGCATGACCCGCTGTAGACTGGTGCTGGGGTGAGGTTGAGTCCGCCTACGCCGGTAACTGTCACTGTGGCGGCGCGAGGATTGCCGTTATATGTGAAGGTGCCTCCGCCTGAAACTGTCGTTGTGGATGCGGCTGGTGCGATAACGAGAGTCCCATTGGCGGTGCCGCTGTAATTGGGATCGTTGATAGTGGCAACGACTGCATAGCTGCCGGCATTTGTCGGCGCAGCAGGAAGCCCATTGTAGGTCAGACCCACTGTCAGGGCGGGTGGAACCGTTGTTGCTGTGGCGGAGAGAGGTGCGCCGGTGTACGTCTGATTGAGATTGCTTAGCGTTACTGTGGCGGTCGCTTTGTTCACGGTCTGCACAACTGAATTTGTGCTAAGACCAAAGTCACCGCTGCCACCGTAGTTGGCTTGAATGGTGTACGGCGAGCCGCTGACCGTGAGCAGGTTGGTGCTGAATGTGGCGACACCGCTGGCGTTGAGCGTGCCCGTGCCGAGCGTGGTTGCTCCGTTCATAAAGGTCACTGTGCCGGTGGGAGTGCCTGCGCCAGATGTAACGGTTGCTGTGAAGGTTACGGTTTGTCCGTATAGAGATGGGTTGATATCGGAGGTCAGCGATGTGGTTGTGGCGTTGACTACGTCTGTGATGGCGACTGTCAATTGTTTGTCGAAGAATAAGCCACCCGAATCTGTGCCGCGTGCGCAGATGATGTAACTGTTTTTGGTTTCGTAATCGAACGCGCTGGTGGTTACAAGATTCGCGGCGTTGATGCTAAAGGATGCATTGTCCACGGCCAGCGGACAAGCGCTGGCATTTGTCACCAGGCTATAGGTGAAGGTATCAAGGGCGTCCGGGTCCGTGGTACTGAACGCACCAACCACAGTTCCAGCGGGAAGGTTTTCTGCCAGGCTGGATGGAGTGAGTGCAAGATTCGTTGGCGCCTGATTGACCACTTGCATGTAGGTCAGTTCAACACTCTGGATCACAGGAGTGATGTCTACATTGGTAGTGCTGAGCGTGACGCGGTATTGTGCATATTGTCCGTTAGGGCTGGCAATCGGTCCGCTGGTGGCTTGCCATGCAGACCATGTGCCATCGGGTGTGGGGGTGTTACCCGTGCGGGTTTCAAATGCTGCGTTTGTCCCTGCTGGTGCAGAGCCGATCCAGTTAAGGTTGAGCCAATCTACGATTGAGCCTGCATCGAAGACGCGTGACTCGAAGGCGCATGGTGACCCGTAGGGTGAAAGGCGCATCCAATCCACGATCGCAGCTTGTCCGCCAATATTGTATTCGCTGATGGCAGGGCGCAAATTTGTCAGCGCAACATTGTGTTGTGCGTAGAAAATATCATCAATATAGAAGGCTGCGGATGTGGCGGTCCAATCAATGCGATAGCGGTGCGGTGTGCCGAGCCATGTTCCGGGGATAAGTGTATTCGTGCCATCACTGGTGCGTGCAAAGAGCTGAGTGGTTGTATTGTTCGTGCTAAAGATCGCCCAGTTTCCGCCAAAGTCTGGCGCACCAAGCAAGCCCACATGCTCAAAACTGCTAGCAGTAAATGTAGCAACGAATTCGAGGCTTCGTCCGGGAGTAAATGTGGCTGCTGAGTAATAGGCAGCTGCGCCATCTACTACGACCTGACCACCGCTGACAGTGGATGTTCCACCGGTCCAGGGGGTGCTTGTCCAACCTGCCGGAAGACTTGCGCCACTGAACTCAGTGCCTACGGTTGGATTGAGGATCAATTCGCCGTTGGCTGTTTGTGAAATGTAACAGGCGTTCGTTCCGGACCCGAAATTTGGTACCGTTGTATCGATTAGTCCATTCACCCGAGTGACAAAAGTCCAGTCCGCATTTGTGCCAAGTGGGTTGCCCACCAAGTCTGCAACAGCGCCTGCTACATGGACAGCGTATTGTGTTCCCAACGCCAGATCGCTATTGGGATTAAGTGTTGCAGTAAGCCCTGCATACGTTAGTGTGAAAGGCACGTTGGTATTTGTGCCATCCAATTTCAACGAGAAGTTGGCGGGGATAATTGTGGCAGGATTCATCGGTTCACTGAATGTGACCGTGATATTACCTGTCTCATCTACATCTACTGCGTTCGGAGCTGGGTTACGTCCGGAGATCGTTGGTGGCGTAGTATCTGCGCCAATCGAATATGTGATGGAGACATCTTCCAACACGGGGGTTGTCATGGCATTCGTTGTGGCAAGTACAACCTGATATTGGATGTATCGTGAATTACCGCTCAACGTCGAGCCAGACGTCAGCACGGGCTGGAATGGCGTCCAAGTGCCGTCTGGAGTTGGAGTATTTCCTGTGCGATATACAAAGGCAAAGGATGTGGCCGCAGGGGTTTGGCCAGTCCATGACATGGTTTCCCAATTGACAGCCTGACCTGCATCAAAGACACGCGAGGTGAATGTACATGGCGAGATGTACGGGCTGACATGCATCCAATCCACAACTAATGTGGGGGCAGCAAAGTTATAGTCACTGGCTGCAGCACGCATTTGAGTATTGATGGTCACTGTACGGCTAAGAACATTGACCCCATCTATAGAGAAGTTTACGCTGTTTGCGTTCCAATCAATTCGATAGAGATGAGGACTGCCAAGGTATTGTGCTCCTAAGGCAATTTTGTCATCGCCTGCATTATACGGTCCGCCAGCTGTGGCAAGAATGCGGGCAAAAAGCTGTGTGCCGTCATTACTTGTGGAGAACATGATCCAGGGGGAATCGTTGAATGTCGTGTCGCCGCCCCCAAAGCCAACATGCTGGAATGACTGGCCTGTAAATGTTGCTACAAATTCGAGCGATGTGCCCGGGTTGAGCAACGTATCGTTCCTGATAGAAACCCCGTTCAAGGTTACAACACCGCCGCTAACCGCAGGAGTACCACCTGTCCATGAATTGCTGGACCAGCCTGCAGGCAGAACGAATCCGTTAAATTCCGCAGCAATGGTGGGCGGTAGGATTAACTCACCGTTTCCATTTTGTGTGGGATAGGCACAGCTCAGATTGCCGCCACTGAAATCACCGGGGATGGTATCTGTAAGCGTGCCTGAGGGAGTAGTGAAATTTAATGTCGCAGGTGGGACGGGGGATGTGGCAGGGTTTGCGCTCGCATCCGCAGAGGTGACACGGAAGTAATACGTTGTGTTGGGTGTGAGCCCGGTCAACGTGATGGTGTGTGTGGTCGCAAGAGCTGCATTAGCGGAGTTGAGATTCAAAGTACCGGAAGCAGTTCCAAAGTCCACGCGTGAATCGGACGCTTCGTCTGTGTTCCACGTGATCGTAACGGTCCCATCGCCGTTGACGGTAGATACGATATTTGAAATGACGGGCGGAATTGTATCGACTGAGTAGATAGCCTGATAGTCACCGCCGGGGGAGAGGAAGTTGGCATATTCAACTCCCTTGATCGTGGAAGTAGTATATGTAACCGGGCTTCCATTGCGAGTGATGCTGAGCAATGGCCCTGCGTTGGATTGAGTCGGCAGCATGGCATATAAGCCATTGGCATTCGCGCCAACTGATACATGGAAATCGAGTGCATTGCCGTTCCAGGTGATGCCGCTAAAGGCCGAAAGATTGCGTCCATCGACCCAGTTCAACATCTGTTTTGCAGTAACCACTGGTACGCTGCGCGCCTGAGCAGAGGCAACGATCGCCAACGCTCCATTCGTGGCATTGGAGCCGCCGTCGGTATGCATGTTGGCTGTAAAAGCGCCATAATAGCCAGCCGCGCCAACCGCATTGTCCAAAAGTACATCGATATTGTATGGGAACGACTGGCCTGATTCATCGGTCATTTGAGTCGTTGCTTGATAGACATCGATCATGGTGCCGTCCAGATCGGCAAAGCGCATGGGCATGCCAGAACCTGTAAACATGCCGGGGCGATCCTGAATCCAACTGGGGGGCCAGTAGTAATAGTTTGTATCGAACCGCATCCCATTGTCCAATTGAACTTTGGGTTGGGTAGACCAATCACTGAATGCGATACAGTGTGTGCGGTTGGTAGTCTGTATATTCAAACTTGGGAATTGCAACGCCAGCCCTGGGATCTGGGTGGCGTAGTCATTGGCAAGCGATGCCGGTGTAAAGTTTGCACAGCCCGTATTCGTATGGACTGCAAACTCATATCCTTGTGACTGGAAAGCGGACACCTGAGCATTGGTGATCGGCGCATTTGTATACATATAAGTGGTGGCACGTACACATTCCCAATCATTTACATTGCAGCCGCTGGGGCTGAGCGAGTTGTAGCTATTGAGGCGTGTGACGATATCTCCGCCGCCATGCTCATCATGTGTCATGACTACAACTGCTTTTTCGCCGCGCGGGAAATACCAGAAACGCGGCAGAGGATTCTTGTCCGCATTCATGGATAGGATCATATTGGCAAGCAGACGTTGCTGTTCATCTGCCTGTGGGATTTGGACTTTGTTGAAATCAACCCAATCAGGCTGAGGGTCACCTGCGGCATTGCCAAAGAATAGATTGTCTGAGCGGATGGGGCCAGACTGTCCATCACGACTCTGACCAGCCCAGGCAGGGTTGCCCTGTCGGGTGTACACAACCGAGCGCGCCAGATCGTATGTGAAAGCTGCTGCCTGTCCGCCACTTGAGCCAACGCTGACGATTGTCACTGCTGGGTTTGTGGTGGAAGTCGTTGAGTTGGAATATAACGTGGCAATTGAAGTTGCGCCGTTTAATGTGTAACGGTCTGCTACGCCGTGGAATTGAATGGTCTGATTTACGATTCCTGCTCCAGGAGCAGAGGCGGTGTTAACGAGTAGATAGCCATTGCTTAGCGTTGTGCCTGCGGAAGATAAACTAAGCAAGCCAGCTAGTTGCGGGTCGGGACGCATGGCGATCAAGTTGCCGCCGCCATTGACCCAATTCGTAATTAAGCCAACCTCAGCAGGCGTGAGAGTCATTTCTCCCAACACAACAACCTGATAGTTATTGAGCAAGGCACCAGTGAGGTTGGAAATATCTGTGGCTGTGAATTCGTTCAAACCTTCAGCGCGCAAGATCTCTGCGTAATAGCGGCTGAACGGATTCGCGGCACTGGAAAGCACAAGGATCGGTCCGCCGGGGCCTTCATTTGGAGGAGGACCAAGTGTGGAGAATGTCCATGTGTAGTTGGAGGCAAGTGAGTTGCCAGCAACATCGGTCACGCCAGATGCGCCGCCAATGACTCGCGCTGTGTAGGAGGATGAAAGGGTCAATGCGGAGGTTGGTGTGAGAGTCGCTGTCCGCGTGCCGGCGTTATAAGAAACAGTAGCAGGCACAAGGTTGTTGGAAGCGTCACGAAGTTCGAAGGTGGCATTCGTGATGGTGAGAGGAGCCATCCCTTCGCTAAAGGCGGCTGTGACGGTAGTCGCAAGCCCAATATTACTTGCACCATTCAATGGAGTTACAGACGTGACGGTTGGTGCGGTATTGTCAATTGGTGTATCAGGCGCAAAGAGCACATCCACCCAATAATTGCTTCCGCCTCCATTGGATGTTGGAAAGCCCGTCGTATCATAGCGATAGACTGCGTTCGGGCCATCTTCACCATTTGCAAGAGCACGCAAAGGTGGATTATCGAAGGCTGTATTTAGATTTCCTGCATTGATGGCAAAATAGCCAGAAGCTGAAAAATAAGATGCAACATAGGTTGTGTTTGCAGTAATGGAGACAGGAGTTGAGAATAATACATTCTGCCAGCCAGATGCAGTTTCGCTGGTGAAGGTTGCCCCAGCTAATTGTGTTCCACTGCTTGACCATAAATGCCCGACGTGTGTCCCAGTGTTCGCTGCTCCTTTGTAAAAACGTACGCCAAGAATTTTGCCTGGTACAGCAGATTTAAATTTAACTCCAAGTTCGATGGGACGGCCGTCGGTAACTGCGGGGTTTGCAGGTATGGTCGTGTCATTCCAAATGCTATACACCTGCGGTGTGGGGTCAAAGATAACATCCACCCAATAGTTGCTGCTATTATAGGTTTGGGTGGGGAAGGAACTTGCGCCATAGTTATAAACGCCGTTGGGACCATCTTCACCGTTGGCAAGCGCGCGGAGAGGAGCGCTGTCATATGCGGTGGCGAAGTATGCATCGCCGTAAGAGTATCCGCCGTTGGATGAATGATAAGAAGCAACGTAGGTAGTATTTGCAGTGATCTGTACAGGCGTGCTGAAATACACCTCCTGCCAGCCTGATGCAGTTTCACCTACAAAAGTTGCATCAGCCAATTGGACTCCTGTGGAAGTCCACAAATGACCAGTGTGTGTCCCTGTGTTGGCAACATCCTTATAGAAGCGCAAACCAGTGATGTAACCATCTTCGGAGGATTGGAACTTAACGCCAATTTCAATGGGCTGCCCATCGTTTCCTGCGTTGGTTGGAACAATGGTGTCATTCCAAATCGAGCATGGACAAACGCGTTCGACCACATTCAACGTGATACTGGCGGATACTGAGCCGATATTGCCGCTATCATCAATCGCTCGGCTGACAATGGTAATAGGCGTACCTGCTGTACCTGGAATCCAGTTGTAGCTCCACGATTCACGGCCTGTGGCAGTGATCCACGTGGTGCCACCATCGAATGAAAGTTCAACGGCTGCAACCACGCCGCCTGTATCCGCTGCAGTGCCAGAGATAGTGACGGTGCTTCCGCTGGGGGCATCGGTTCCAGTGATGGGTGAAACGATCGAAGCTGTCGGGGCGGTGCTGTCTGTTGAAGCAGTGGCAGCTACCAGTCCAGTTTGAAGCGAAGTGGGTTGAACTCCCATATCCGCAAACAGGTTAACTGTCGCTTGCTGCATATTTGCATCTTCTGTGCTGGCGCCGCGATCATGGTTTCCATCCAACCCCCACGGCCATTGAACGGTTCCTGCGCCAAAGACCAACGCACCACTGATGGCGCGATAAAGCGACATGTGATGAGTTTGACCAGCAGAATTCGTAGTGGTAACCCAGAAGCGTCCATCAGGATAGGAGTTCTGATATTGGGCTTGTTCAAAGTCCCATTCGTACCCAAGTGAATTGCCAGTTAGGCTGATGGTTGATGCGGGCGGAAGGGCCGCAACAGGTGTGTTTCGCCAGAAGCGCATGTTGCCATCGTCGCCAGAAACCTGGATCGTATCGGTATTGCCCATCCAGCTGATGGTTCCCATCAAAGAGTTTTCAGGCTTGCAACCATCATGCCCTGCGACACTGCAGCCATCACGCCAGAGACCTGTCCACGTTGTGGGGTTGGGGTCACAGGCAAAATTTCCCTGACAGTCGTAGTGCTCACTACCAGCGAGGGAGCCTTCTTTATATGAAACGAGCGTGCGGTAGGGGGTGTTGCTTCCGTCTGTGCTATTTTCCCAACGAGTTTTCCAATAGACGGAGTTACCGCTAAAGAAAGCGAGATTGACGCCCGCTGCGCGCGCCGCTTCTACCGCTGACCGTTGTTCGGCAGACCAATATTCATCATGCCCCACTGACATAAATACCTTGTGCTCAAGAATCTCCGAGCCGTTGCGATGCGAATCTACATCCGTAAAATAGCTGACATCATATCCATTGCGTTCCAGCCAGCGGATCATTGGATATTCGGAGTTGAACCAGAAATCTTCTGTTGAATTCGTACGGGTTAAAAATGGACGGTTATAGCTGACTTTGTGAGCATGATTGGGATGGGCATATAAACTATATCCGCCATATCCGTTGTATGCCTGCCATGTTGTATCGGAAGTTTGGAATAGCAAATCTGAAGCACCATCATCATCGCGCACAATAAACGTGATGTGACTCGCGCCCGCCGTGGCATCGTCACGTACGAGCTTGGCGATATAAATACCAGAAGTTGCAGTTGCAGGAACGACCCACGAAGCGGACTCAGCCCAGTTGCCGCAATCCAACAAATTGACATTGTTGGTGGCGTCAAATAAACAGGCTGGTTGTATTTGCGGCAATGAAGCTGAAGGAGAAATTGTAGTGATCTTGCGCGCGCCGTTTCCCCCGTAGTACCCCATACGATAAATATCAATATGATAAGCTGTTGCATTCGTGTCTACTTTGAAATGGACTGTCCCACCTTGATTAACGCTGATGTCTGTCGCGTATCCCTGAATATTCGCATCCCCTGCACCACTTACATCCCACTCGCTGGGGGGATTCCCTGGTAAACAATTTTCTGCCACGATCTCATTTGGCGGAGTTGTGCAATTGGGTGGATCAAGAGCTGGCGCAAGAACAGAAGCAGAGCTTTCAACATCCATAACCTTTGGGTCAGGAGGTTGACCTTCCCGGGCATAGGCTGCTTGCTCGGGTATGCCTACTGTACCCACAACCAGCAAGAACAATGCAGTTAACATCATTACTTTTTGGAGTGACAGTTTTATAAATGATTTTTTGATGACCAAGTGATTTTTCATAGCGTTTTCCCTACTCTTCTTTCAATTATTTTGTGGAAAAGACTTTTAAAAATTCTCTGCTAACTGAAGCACTACCCTGGTGTAATCCGATAAAAATAATCCGATTTAGAAAATGAAATAGAAATATATTTAAAAACGGAAGTAAAAAAATACCCTCTTGGCTTGAAGCTTGCAATTTTGAAAGGTGTAAACTTATTCTAGTGCAATTTGAGAATACGTCAATGGTGATAAATTACACTTTCGGCAAAGCGTAGCTAGAAAACATCTCAAATTGAAGGTGAAGTCTTGAAAAAATAAAAGAACCAATCTTTATGACCGGTTCTTTTATATGCCATTAACGATCCCGTTGAGGGGGAGAAAACCGTAGTGCGCAACTTTTTACGTATCATCAAGGGCTATAACTTTTAATCTCATCTGCTGTTGGTGGTTCAAACCAACTTAACCATAGATCAAGTTGCTCTTCTCGTACAAAAAAAACACCTGGTTGTAAATTCTCATTACGTTTTGATAGACGCGCCCATAATTCATCACGGTTAACACTTAAATAAATTAGTTCAACAGCTGCACCTAATGATTCTGCCTGTGTTCGATATCTTGTGCGTTCTTCTTGAGACCAAAAGCCATTTTCTAAAATTACATTTACTCCAAGAACGAGGGCTCGTTTAGCAATTTCCCACTGAACTAATTCGACTGGTGTTCGAAGACGGTCAAGTTCATCGCTATCTGTAACATCAGCTATGATTGACGCAATCCATTCATCAGGGCATAACCGTAGCGCAGAACGTGAAAACTCAAGTTGTTTTGCTGTTGTAGTTTTGCCAGAGCCGGGTAAGCCGCAAATTAAAATGAGAGTTGCCATTGGTAGTCGTTTTAGAATTTTTAAACCTTATTTTGTAAACAGCAGTCATTAGGTACTTTGGGGAAATGGTCACTGTGTTTCCTTGTACATAAATACTACATGCTCAGCTGATACATAGCCGTTTTTTTCATAAAATAATTTTGCAGGAAGATATTTGTTAGTAAGTAAAGTTACGCCTCCAAGGCTTAATTCCTTTGAGAGTTCTTCTGCTTGTCCAATCAATAGTTTCCCATAGCCATGGTGTTGTTGGTCTGGTCTAATGAATAATTCGTCAATGAATATCTCATCATTTGTCCACCAGGCTTTTCGATGAGCAAACATAGCACCTACTATTTCATCGTTTTCTACAACTACAAATCCTATGAAATTGTTATTCGATATGAATTCTGATAGATACTTTTTTCCAGATTCTTCAGTCCAATGGTTATTCCAAGGAGGCGGATTATAGCTCGCTATCAGCAACACTACACACATATCGATATCGTCGGATAGTAATTTTCTTATCTCCATTCAAGTTTCCTTTTCTATTGTACGGATTAAGCCAAGCTGCTTAACGGTGTGCTAGATACTTTACTAAACTAGGTGAGTTCGGTCAGTATTTCTTCAATGGTGTGTTTGGCCATAGTGACAAATTCAGGATTTGTTTTGGGATAGTATGGAATTATCATTAATGCTTGATGTAATGCATATCCACGTGCGCGGTTCCAAGTATCATCATCAACTTCCAACGTCTGTCGGAATATCTCGCGTCCAACCTTATTGAAGACGCTCCATGCGGGTACCACATCAGCAGCAGGGTCCCCGATACCAACTCCACCAAAATCAATGACTGCGCATAGACGACTATTTTGAACGAGTAAATTAGACTTCAGCAAATCTCCGTGGATCCAGACAGGATTTCCATTCCACGGAGGGGCTTCCAATGAATATGCCCACGCCATTGATGCCATTTCGGTGTCAATGACATCATGAGAAGATTCAATTGCGGAACGTGTCATCTTGTCAAGTTCAACTAGGGGTTTTCGACCGCCATGAGGTGCACCTAGCTTATCTATACTTCGTAATTCCAAAATGAAGTTGACGAGATCATAAGCAAGTTGGCGTTCATCGCTTATGAGTTTGGATTGAAGAGGTGACCCTTCAATCCAATGATATATTGCCCAAGAGCATGGATACCAGTCTGTAGGTTTTCCCCGCACTAATGGCTGCGGAATCTTGAGCGAAATATGTGGAGCAAATTTGGGTAACCAAGTCCATTCGTTATCAATGCTACCTGCCCATGCCGCTAACCGCGGTAGTCTTACATAAAGTTCGTCGCCAAGACGAAAAATCGCGTTTACAGTACCCATTGAACGAACCGTGGTTATTGGGTTTTCAGATAGATGCGGAAATTGCTCAACTAGCAATCGCTTAACGAACGTAATATCTAGGTCGAGTTCACCTTCGTGCATTTTGACTTGGGCACTATACTTATAACCTTGTCTTGGATTATTCTCTCCTTTACTCAAGCCGCCTCCAGCTTAAAAGCACATAGGTTATTGGTCTCTGCGCACTATATAAACTTTTGAGAATTTTGCCAAAAAATTAAGCTCCTGTTATTTTACTAACAAAACATACATAGTACCATCAGGTTGAGGAATGATAGATATGGTTAACATGTCTGTATCATTCATGAATATCAAAAAAACAGCTTCTGTAGAACCCTGCCCGTTTGCAAACGCATTCCACCCAAGCTTTGCTAATTCTTTCTCGTAATATTTTTGAATTTCATCGGGCGAGGCACTAATCGTAAAAGAGTACCGCGTACTGTCCCCTTCTCCAGCGATTGCGTTTGGCATCACAGGAACACTCTCCCATTCATTCGACGGCTTTCCAGATGGCATGTGAAGAACGGGCACTGACGGTGTTTCAGTTGAAAAACTTATTTTAGTAAGCGACGGCATTGCTGTTAATTTAGACACAAAAGTATTACAAGAGGCTACAGTGATAGCTATAACTGAAAGTAATAGTGTCCAACTTATCTCCTTCATGATTTATCTCACTTTTGCTTAGATGATTTGAAAAGCACCGAGGGTATGTGGCTTGTTCTATAGGCATCTATATCTATACTAGGGATTAGACGGTGAAGCCGTCCAACTAGTAAAACGATAATGTGTGGAAAATTGCTTTAGATTTACACACACCGCATGGCGGCAATCTCCAATGTCAGTTGCTCGCTATGTTAAGCAGCCTTTTGTTGTTCAAGATCATTGAAGATTTTTACGGCAGATTTTATTCCATTCTCGACTTGAATTTGCTTTCCTAGTTCCTTGGCACGTTGACGCATTTCTTGATTAGTAATCACTTCTCGGATGGCATT
Organism: Anaerolineales bacterium; assembly: GCA_046328875.1. Taxonomy (GTDB): domain Bacteria; phylum Chloroflexota; class Anaerolineae; order Anaerolineales; family Villigracilaceae; genus Villigracilis. The sequence continues at coordinate 1,704,435 of JAXLVS010000001.1, forward strand.
TGCAAGTTTTTCGGCAGTAAGTTTCTTTCGTGGAATCGGTTTTGTTCCCACACCTAAATCAGCAATTCGTTGACCCCAAAACGGTTGGTCACCAAAAAAGGGAATAACAATGGATGGAACACCAGCCCTAAGACCAGCGGCAACTGTGCTTGCCCCGCCATGGTGAATAACCGCAGACACACGTGGAAACAGCCATGAATGGGGAATGGAGTCAATCATAAAAATCGAGTCAGGTACATTATTCTTTTGTAATCCGCTCCAGCCTGAAAGCAAAACTGCACGTTGATTGACCTGTCCCAAAGCTTGAATAACCAAATCTGCTGTCTGTTCGGGGTTTCGATTGCTCATGCTACCAAAACCAATATATATAGGCGGGGGACCCGATTGCAAGAAATCAAGCAGGGCGGTGGGAGGTTGCCATTCATTTGTTTCGTCCACAAACCAGTATCCAGTAATGTGAGTATTGCCATTCCAGTCTAATGGCGCAGGAATCACCGAAGGGCTAAAGCCATAAAGAACAGGCATATTATGTGTTGCCCTTGAAGCGTAGGAGCCTAGAAACGGAGCCGATGGAATGTTTAGCACTTCTTTTCTTGCTATCGTGTCTGCTGACCGAAACCCTTGCCACATCAGTTGACGCGCAAGATGATGCGATAAACGGTTAAGAAAAATTGGAAGTTTTGGAGTAAGAACACTGGAAAAATCCTTTGTAGGCGTGAATGGGAAAACATAAGCTTGAACAAGAGGAATATTTAGTTTTTCTGCAATGGCAGTGCCAATGAATAATCCACCTATGCCAGCCAACACAACATCCATTCCTTGAGCTGCTATTAAACCGCCTTCGGCAAAACGGAGTGCTTCGCGCTTGGCTTCTTTCGCCATTTTTGCCATTAACAATAGGAAGTTTCCCTTTTCAGTCAACTCTCGCATTTCACTGTTTTCAACAGCGTCTTTTACATCATTTCCAAAAGACCAAAATTCAAGCCCATATGATGTGACCAATATCTCGAAGTTGCTATGGCTTACAAGACGAATATAGTGCCCTGCATTCTGCAAGCCTTTTCCTAATGCAATATAAGGTTGAACATCCCCGCGACTTCCTGGAGCAATGATTACAATACGCATAGTATCTGAGTTTTCCTTTTGTTTTTTTCTAGCGAAGCCGTTCAGTTAGGAAACTGCTTGGAGGTGCACACGCTCCATGGTCAGTCTCCAGCATTAGGTGCATTATTCAGGTGATTGTCTAGGATGCCTTGTTATTTGATTGACTCTCAAGTAATGCGTGTAACAGTTCACCAAATATAAGGAACCAGGCGATAACGCACTTTCTGAGTGTACTCAATATACCCAGGCAAGTCTTTTGTCAGAGTTTTCTCTTCATCAACTATCCTCCATGCGAGTCCAGGTAATGCGATAGCAAGAAAAGCAAGACCAATCCAAGAGCCTAGTGCTAATGGTACGCCTGTCATCATGATGAAGACACCTACGTACATTGGGTGCCTTACGATGGCGTAAAGTCCCGTGGAGATTACCTTCTGGTCATCAAATGTCTGGACAGTGGAGCCGCCAAAGCTATTCTCCCTGAACACCAAAAGGTTTATTAGCAAGCCGAGTGCAACAAGCAAATCTCCAACCAATGATATATACATTGGAACAGGTGACCAGGCAAAACGATGATCCAAAGCGCAATATACCAATAAGGCGAGAATGCTAATCATCGCCAGCGATATGATAATTCGTTGTGCCGCATTTTGTTCCGCTACTGGACCGACATTCTTTCGCCGCTCCAAGAGTGCTGGATCTTTTATAGAGAGGTACACTCCAATTGCATTCACGGAAGTCGTGAAGACGAAAATAAAAACCCAAGCCTGCCAATAGTTAAGTGTCCAGGCTGGAATGAATAGAAGCAGCCCAAGAATGACCGCTCCTATTAGGTATGACAGTAGTGTTTGCGGAACAAGTTTATTCATATTATTTACATCCTTCATCAGGTTATTACGAAGCACACTAAAGGTATGTGTCTTGCCTAATAGGTACAGCTACTTGGCGGGGATGGCGAAACCATCCAACTGGAAAAACGATAAGGGGTGGAAAGCTGCTTGAGACATGTGCATACCGTACAGCGGTAGTCCGCAGCGTCAAGTACATGCTTTGTTAGACTCAATTACTGAATGAAGATTCGTAATTTCTTCAACGAGTCTTCAATTTGGGCGCAGTGATCATTTTCATGCTGAGTAATAGTGTTTACATAACTAAAGACAGTTTGGTCTCTTCCTTTTGTTATTCCAGTGAATGTAGCACCACGCAGCCAATCTTTGTTTTTTAGAGGCTTTAGCAATTTTAAGAGGTCATTGCGTTGCTTAGTAAATACTTTTAAGGAAACATAAAAATCCAGCTTGGGGTAATCCGTTTTTTTAATCCATGTTCGTGGAGATATATGGCGCAAAGTTGGGTGCTCTTGAGAAAGCATTGCTATAATACTATTGTCCCTTACATCTGCGCAAGCACGTAAATGTGCCAAAATTTCATTAGCAGACCAAGTCTCTTCATCAGGCTTAAAACTTAGTGTAGAGTTGTCGAGACCGTTGCTCAACGATGCAATACGACGCGGTGCTTTTGCAAGTAGTTTTAAGACTTTCTCGATTTGATCGGAAGTAATATTCATTAGTTATTTACTTAAGCATTACAAAATGTCGCTTCTCATTTTTTGCGCGGGTACACCCAGTGGATCGGCAACTAGCTGGGAGGCAGGACGCGAGAACATCGCTTTGACAGAACAAAATTTAAATCCTCACAAACTGTTTGAAAAAGCGCAGAGTCCCATATAGTTAGGCGTTCGCTATCTAAGACCTGATCGCAACGTCGACTAACGGTCCGTCGCTTGCGCTTATTCTTGCCTAACGATATCGACTGAGATCTCCACCGCCACAACCGTCTCTCGGTTCTCAAGCCAATGGGTAGTGTTCCGATCCTCAGGCCAGCCCACGCCCGGCCCAAAGTCTGTCGCAACTCCATTTCTATGGTCTGTAATTGTTCCATGCAGAATGTAAACGATGCCAGGTCTATCTTTGTGATCATGTATCGGGCCGAATACACCTCCCGGCTCGATTGTCACCATACGCATTCGAAGTTGACGTCCTGACATGCCCTCGATCTCAAGGCCAAGGTCGACTATTGATAGTAACTGCACCGTAACACCTTTCGTCTCTAGTGGCATCTGTTCGTTACTCATCGTATTCTCCTTTTTGTAACTCTAATGGCTTGACTGAATGTGCTCTCAAATAGGCACGGGAAGCATTTGCAATACAAACGGAATCGCGATTATGAAATCTACGAACTTTGCTTAGAAATGTGGACGACTAGGATACAAAATCATAAAACCAATGAAAACAAACGTCTGGCGTTCTAGTGGCTGCCAAACACGAGAAGAACAAAGACCGTACCAATCATAAAGCCAATCACTAATATCCAGCCAACCCACCGCCATACGGCGCTCCATTGTTCGCTTTGTCGAGAATCTCTTTGGCCGCACTCAAAACATACAATGTGATATGTTCCGCCACCTGTTGTATCTCCACAACGCCACATTGGTATCATTTTTCCACAGGACAAGCATTTTCCAGTAGGTATTTCCATGATTACCTTTCTACAGATTTGTGGGACTAACTTGACGCGTAGCGTGATGCCGCAGCCGCGCGTTTCGTGTTATTCACTGCTCGTCGGTGGTAAGTTTGTAGCCTTGACCCCATAGCGTATTGCCGCTTCAAGCATATCAATGTTTATATCTTTCAGCGTTTTAAACTTAATGCAATATCCGCTTACACTCGCCTTGCCGAGTTTTTCTCCATAAGTCTGGGCTAAGTACTTCTTATCTTTAATGCCAAGGATATAGACAGAGATTCCAGTTTTGTTTGCGCTGATACCAATTTGATAGAACTCTTTGGTCTTTCCATTAGCATATCTTATGGTGTGAACTCCATATCCTATATTGGGATTAGAAACAGTTTTATTTTCACTGTTTTTACCATCCATGAACCATAATTTACATGCTGGCATTACTTGCAAAATAATGCGGTGCAACGCTAGCATATCGCTCCGTTTAGGTTCAAGTTGGCTAGTAATATACTTTTTGATTTGTTCTTTTATGTTCATATAAAATTTAGTTGCACTTACTCTAATAGGCAATCTTTATCGAAAGCTAGACATCCCGGAGAATCTTTCTCGATTCAATATGATATTCTGTTAGGTACACTTTGTATCTACAAATGTACGTTTCCTTCTTACGAACATCAATCGAATCAAATGCGACCTCGTTTTCGGATGCCCATTTCATGAGAGCCTGATTACTACGAAGCCCGTTTTCTCTGTAGATCAAAGAAGCATACTTTCCTTTTGGAAGTAGACCTAGCCTAATACATGCGCCTTTGATCACTTTGACCAGATTTAGTCATTAACTAGTGCATAATAGATTGATTCATCGTCCTCTTTGAGGGTACTTGTCTTGGGTGGGGATGGACAACTGCCTAACTGGAAGACGCTAATTTGTAAAAAAACAGCTTGAGATTTACGCAGCCTCTCCTGTGTGTGGTGCACGTTTTGCTAGGTTACGTTTATAGTTTACAACAATATAATGAAAATTGCCCATCCTTATAGATGACTGTTTTAGCAAAGTCCTAGCCTAACCGCTCTAATTTAAATTCAGTTGTATATAAACAAAACAAAAAAACCTCATTTAATGAGGTTTTTTGTTGAGGCAATAAACTTGAATTGCTTTATACACGATCGCTTTGAAAAATCAAAACGAATTGTCTTAAAGACAATTTTACATAATTATTATCAGTAACTCTTCGTGCTTTGTGCTCTTATTCTTTTTTCACACTGGAAGCAAGTAGTGACGATGGATAACAAATTGACATTGTACGTGATTTGATTTGAGTTTTGGATTTCTTCTTTTTCTGTTGAACTTTTGACAGAAACCAAAAAGTTTTCCTGAAATTATTGATGTATGAACACCTTGTACAGTGTGTCTCCCAGTCTACTTACGTATTGGCATCGAATTCATTTTTTCTTACCAATAAATATTCTTTTACCGGTTTGTCACACTTTGGTGATTCACCTTCAAAGACCGTTCGATGCTTAGTATGGATACCTTCTATAGGGTATCTATTCTCATTCGGTTTGGATATATAGTTTTTACTACATACATAATAGCAATATTTTTGGCTACCCGATGGATTGAACTCTACCTTACTTTGTTATTCTTTTGCTTGGTGGCTTAGATATTTTATAAAAAAATTATTTTAACTCACCTTTGACTTTAGGCACACGCATTTTTTGAGAGTACCTAATATCGAAATGATGTAGAAAGCCTAGGTTAAATTTCCAAGAAGCAACTCGACGAAGCGACAAGCGAAGAGTGGTTTGAACCGGTCTTGTAGTCAAAAGAATCGGTGTGGAGAATGCGGTGCAGTGTACACGCCAAAGCCGAAAGAAAAAGGCTACCCCGCCGAGACACGCTTACTCGCCATTCGCATGTATGTGGAAGGTAGTAGCTATGGATCGATTGGACGAGTGTTGAAGGTCAATCCACAAAGCGTGCCAATTGGGTCAGTGCCTATACCGCTCAACAGCCCAAAGCACCAGTACCTGAGAAAGTGAAAAAGGCTGAGTTGGACGAATTGTTCGTTCACCTTTGTTGGTAAGAAAAAAACGAAATCTACCTGCTAACCATTGTGGACCGAGACACACGTTGCATCTTGAGTTGGGATGTAGTGTTTGAACGAACTTCAGAAGCCTTGCAAGTCTGTCTGGAACGTGCACCACAAGCCAAACCTTATTATTCGGATGCCTTTCCCCTCTATGACACACTTTACTATGGTGCACCCTATGAAATGCGCACAGACAAACAAGAGACTTACTCGGTCGAGACTGTCAATGCGGACCTGCGGCATTACCTCAAACGATTGGCACGCAAGTCTCGTTGTTTCACTCGCAGGCTACAATCTCTGGCTAAAAATTTACAGCTCTTTATCTATTGTTACAACGACAGGCAATTGGCCAAACGTCGATTTCCCAATACTCCTTTCACTGATCGACTTCATATCACTTTCTATTAGTTGCTCTCCATTTATTAAAATTACCCTCAAAAATACTATTTAATGTATAATTTTCTCTTATTCTTATTATATTAACCAGATTTAAAATAAAAAGTTAAATTATAGTATTCTTAAGATTGGGAGTGGCATTAGGAAGAAGTTGCTAGAACAAATCATTAATGATTTGTTCTTTAACGTAGAATTGGGATCTGAAATTTTTCAATTATTTATGCTAAAGAACTACATAAAGTTGCCTCGCAATTAATAAGGAGAACAGAATTATGGAAATGATCTTTACACCAGATGAACCCGTCAACTTTATTAGTAATGACAGATTAAAAATGGCTTCATTCTCACGTAATATTTGGCATGCCATTCAACATACACAACCACCTTTTGTCTTCGGTGTCTTAGGGGATTGGGGAACTGGCAAGACGTCCTCTTTATATATGCTAAAAGAATTAATTCAATTAAAAGTATCTGTAGCTGAAGAAACAAACCTTTATATACCTATTTGGTTCAATGCATGGCAATACGAAAATGAAACAAACCATATTTACCCTTTACTATATTCTATAAAGAGGGATTATGAGTTAAGGGTAAAAGGGCGAGAGCCCAAGATAGATTTTATGAAGAGTCTTGCTCATGTCTCAATTCTCAGCACGCTTGCGCTTACAGATCTTGCGCTGAGATCGGTAACGAATAAGGTCGTTGGGGATGCCATGGGCTTAGATGACATCGCCAAACATTTTGAAGCGATTACAAAGAAAGAACATGACATTGACAAGGTGCTGCGAGATTGGGGGGACTGTATTGCAGAGCTGCATAATGCTTACACTAATCTCCTTGATCAATATGCTGCCGATTTATCGCTTATATACGGAATTGGAGAAAGCAAAATAAGATTTGTTATTATTATTGACGACCTTGATCGATGTCTCCCAGGGACAACTATAGGCGTGCTGGAAGGAATAAAGAACTATTTGTCTAACGGTCGTTGTATATACGTATTAGGTTTAAATCAAAAAATTGTTTATGAGGGAATAAAGCTTAAATATTCTGGGTTGACGGTTGATGGGCGAGAGTATCTGGAGAAGATTCTTAATTATTCCTTCAATATCCCCAGTTTCAAGGCTAGCATACCCAATTTTGTAATCGAAGAATTAACAAAACTAGTAATTAATGGTGTAGCCACCGAAGAGCAGAAGAGATACTTTAAAAGCTTCGGCAATGTTATAAGTGAGTGTAATTTTAATAATCCAAGAAAGATCAAACGCATATTAAATCGTTTTCTGTTTTTCCTTGACTCGTACAGAACAAAACTAACTAGGGACGACAAAGAGCTCGAGCTACAGATTCGCAACGCAGTTAGATTTATTATTTTAGCAGAATATTTCCCTCAAATTTTTCAGCTTTACATTAAAAATTGGGAAAAAGCGGAGCAGGAATTGATTGGATTGATTGCCACCACATCTAGTATTGAGGCATTTGAAAACAAGTATAGAATCAATATTGCTGGCATATATTCATTAATTCTGGAAATGGAAAATCTCTTTAGGGTGGAGAGATCACTTACAATTCCAGCTACAATTCGATATGTAGTCGATATCTTGAATCCACGCGAAAAATAGATTTTCAAAATATTCTTTCTTATCATCAAAAATAACGTGCAAATAGCCCGGCTGATAGCTGATACCGTTGCGGATTAGAGTCTACTAAATTAATCAAGCCAAGGTCAAACAAATACTTTATAATCTCAGGTAATATCTGGGAAATTACAGCATTGTATGGCAGATCTAAGAACTTTGTGATATTTGAAAGGTCTTCCCGGCTGATCAAAGGCCCAGCCGCAATCATATTCAATATTTGATTCTCTGTGGCTTGCGCATTCGGTAGCGATTTTATTGCTGCTAGTATCGACAATACAATGTTTGCGCCTTTAAATGAGGCAAGAGTCCTACCCCAAACATTATTTACACTATTTATAACTTCATGTCGGTTAGTCGCTAGATTCACAAGGTCATCATCTACTGCCCAAGGAGGGTTGCCACCTCGATTTAGCAATTCCTTATAAATTCCATCACAGAGAATCTGTATAAGATGTGGGTGCCAACCTGTATAATAACCGATCCGATCTAGAGCATCCTCTTCAAACTCGACCAGCCCTTTTACAGGGATAGTAACAACTCTTCTCCCAGTCTGATTATCCAACGTGCTAAAACGTCTAGTTGAATGGATCCTGTATCCAGACAAATGCTCTGACCAGATGGCTGAGAGGTCAGGATTTAATGACCAAGAACCAGAGAATATCCATTTTATATTCTTGTAATCATCTGGATCCTCGTCCCTGAAGATATTTCTGATTTTATGAAGCCCGACCAACTCTGTAGGATTTTTCTGCGCAGACTCTAACCATCCCTCTATGCCATCGACAATAATCAACAAATTCTTATCTTGCTTTGACAAATCCTTATTCACCTTTTTCAGGAATGGTCTTAAATCCATCTGGCTCTTTCGGTCTTGGCTGGTTTCAAAGACTACCTGTGCCAGTTGTTTGGAAAACTCATCAAGATCATCTAAATCTTTGTTGCTGATATCCACAGCAGCATTTCCAATGCCAGCATCCAGAAAAACGATACTCGTATGTTCAAAATATGGTTGTCGACTTATGTTTCTTAGAAAAGAAGTTTTCCCAAAACAGCCAGGTGCATCTAAAAACAGAGCAGCAACCCCTGAGAAACTTTCTTTTAAGTCAGCATAAAAAGTTTCTCTTCCTTGAAATGAACTATTTGTTGGTATTCCTTGTGCGATATAGGGATCATTTTCAGGTAATATATAATACCCTTCTAGTTTAAGATTCTCTTCTCGATTCTGTCCATCGGTGAGCTCGTATATAAGATTGACATCTAGACTCCTAACCTCGATTTCCCGTGGGTACTTCTCGCTCACTTTGATATCCACCTCTCGACTGATGGACCCGGATGGTTTCAATGTCTTTGCCTCAAGGATTAGTAGATTTCGACCTTCGTCCGATACTGTAATAGCAAACTCGGATAGATGATCCCTTGTATTATTGAGAATAACAATCTTGCACTTGTTGACTCGATCGGTGTAAAGCACTTTTGGTTCGATTTCGATGCCGATGTTCATAGATTTGCCTCGTTAGTCGATTTTAATTTAATCAATCAGATGATTGATTCTAGGCAGAACTGTTTTATCACCTATCTGGTTGTAGGTCGATTCTGTCATCTGTCTTTTTAGTCTTTCAGCAATTGTTCTTTCTTCAGAAACTTTTGAAACACAAGCTCGGTCAATAAAATCTTCATAATTGCGAAGGACCACCGATGGAACCTTCAAAAATGAGTTCAAAATCATCTTTCTTATTCTCTCATCTTGTGTCTTTGAAAACTCATCAGTTAATGTGTTCCAACCTAGATGACCAAAATCATGAAGTAGGTTAATGGCGATTTGTTGCTGAGAAGTCACTTTAAGCATGCTTCGAAAAGCAGGCATGATCTTTACTGGTTCGGAATGTGCCAACTGAAGGAGGACTCTGTTTTTCTCTCCTAGTGCCCGAGTGACTCGCTCCTTATATGAATTGTCACCTTGATTTAGGTACAATATATAAGCTGCTGTAACCTCTAACTGTCCAACGTTAGATTCTAACCATGTCTTGCATAAATCCTGAACCTGGCTTTTGAGCATCTTCCCGTCTCGAAAAAGTGTCCAAAGACAACTAATACGAGTCTGAGTCGCAGATAAGTTGTCATTTGCGGTTCGCCAGAGCAAGTCTTTTACATTTCTCCGGCTAATCACAGAACCCAGAATCTGACTAGCTAAATCAGAAGCTGGTTGGTTTTTCTCTATGATTTCTAGAAGAGTTTGCAAGAGATTGGTGGTTTTCCCATTTAGTAGAGTAATGTTTTCATCCCAATAACTTTTATTATTATTGTATGCAAAATAGCGCAGTGCCATAACGATGGATCTGGCCTCATTTTTTTTAGTGGGAGCCTCGTAATAGGCAGATAATAACCCAGCCAATCCTTTATCACCAAAGAGACCTATAGCCTCCACTACCACAGATTTTTGGGACCGGAATGATTGAACAGCCTCCATGGGGTGGATCCGAAGCAAAGCGGTAATCAGACTTCTTAACATAATGTCCCCTATTGAAGGCAAAATATTAGCAATTTGCTCCTTGACAAAATCAAATATCTTGAGTTCTGAATCCAAGGCGGCTTCGATGAGGAAACTGGTGATTGCATCGCAAACTTCCTTTGTTCGAAAGCTTTCCTCTCGGGCTGCTAGAAGTGCCAAGTTGTTGCATACCTCTTTTTGGACATAAATTGCATAACCTCTTCCACTATTTCGCAATATACGGATCAAAAACTCTGTTAAATCATTGTCTCGGAACTCTTCCGATAACACAGTAAGGGCTAAGACTTGACTATCCGCTCGCGCAGATGATCCTGGCTTTCGAACAAAGGATAAAAGAATGTTCTTTACCCCCTGTATCTCATTATAGGCAACTTTCTGTCGATAAATATGGATAATGGAGGTGCAAATAGTTTCATGCTCTAAAAAGACGGATATGTCCACAAAGGCAGCTAGCTCTAGCATTAACTTGATCACAATTTGAGAGCGCAGGGAACGTTCAGCTATAATCATTTCAACCTTTTTTTCGGTGTCAGCTAAATTATCCAAGACGCCAACTTGGGTATGACTTAATATATTTCCTTGATTATCCCTGACAGGTTCACAAAGATTTATTATTTCAGCCCGTTTCTTTTCAAAATCGCTCATACTTTGACAATTTTCAAAGGAACGATAAATTCTAATAATTTCTGGCCTCAACTTATCTTGCAAGGCAAGCTGTCCTGGCTTGATATTGGATTTTTGAAGAGAGACTTCGACGCTGAATATATCTCTGACATTTATGTTGTGCAAATGCCAGATATTAAAAAGATTGTCTACTTGAATCGATACCTGATTATCTTCCATATCTCTCTTCCCTTTATTATTAAATGCTACCAACAGGATTTAATCGTAGCGTTTTTAATGAAGTATCACCCAAAAAGGGAGTTAACATCAATTGAAAATCCATAGAGATTGACCATTCGAGGCCAATTAATGATCCCTCTGGTTGAGGGCTTGGAAACTGGATCCACTCCTCTCTCAACAATTCTAGCTGATCAGGATACTCTTCTTGACCTTGCCATATTTGCATAGACATTCCGGAGCTTTCACTAGATGTGACCTGCAGGGCATCTGGCACACTGGATTTGGCGATTGGTAACCAAGAACCTCGTTTTGCGAGCCGATAAAACCCTCGGTATGTTTTTAATAATAAATCTGTTGAAAGGAATTGCTGTTGGATAATTTTTGTAGCAGCTTGCACTGCTGCCCCCTTAGCAACTGCATATTGGGGGTCTTTAATAAGGAAAACCTTTACCCCTGGTAATATCTCCTGTATACACTCCTGTACTAGCCATAACTGTGCCATCTGGCCGGATAGTATAAAAAAGTCAGGCGTCAGTGACCGAGAGCCTGTTGTTCGAGCGCGAAGTTCAAAGCTATTTAATACCTGCAATAGTTGATTTTGAATGCTTATTGATGAATTGATATTGAAATAACTATCTAATGCGCTCTCCAGATCAAAATAGGTCATCTGGACCGGAACGTTTTTCTTGCTCCCATTTTTCATTGTAACTACAATAGTTTTTCTAGATATGCCTAAGCTACCTTTGTCCAAATGCTGCATAGTGAGGTCATGTTTTATTTCTCTAGCGGTATATATCATGTCACCTGCTAAACGTAGCTTTTCATCATTGTCTAATCCTTCGAAACTGAAACCTTTATAGGGAAAAACAAACTTATTTGCTAAAACCCGTGCAATTTCTTCATCAAATTGATCTCCAGCCCCTTCTGATCTTTGTGAGGTGGCAAGCACAACGGGAACCAAGACATTATTTTCTCTATTTATTTGAATGACAGAAATGTCTAGTGTTCCACCACCTAAGTCAATAACGGCAAAAGTACTGCGTGCCTTCTGATTGACCAATGCGGATATCTCACTCTCTTTATCGGCATAAATGCTCAAAAAAGCTGCAGTTGGTTCATCCAAAAGTGTTCCACTCAAGTTGGGAATTCCTGCTTTTTGGGCAGCCAGCTTGACTTCATCCTTCTGTTTAAGATTAAAACAAGCAGGTACGCCAATAACGCAATTGCTTATAGAAATATTTTCCATTCCAAAGCTACGAACAATGGTCAAGATGAATTTGCTGGCTATGTCCTCTGGCGAAATTGGTGTTTTCGCACCATCAATAGTAAAAGTAACATCCTTTCCAAGCCATAGTTTAGAGGAGGCAATAGCCCTTTTAGGGTTATAGAATGCCTGTTTAGCTGCACTACTCCCAACAACAGTTTGCCCTTTTTGATTAACATACAAAACGGAAGGGAGTAATTCACTTTTCAAGTTGCCTTTGCTTAAATCCTCGGGATCCAATGGCTGTCGAATATTAAGCAATTTGTATTCAAATCCATCTGACGAAGGTATTGCTACAACTGCGGCACATTTTGAGGTTCCTAGATCGATACCCACATACATATCAAAATCTCCTTTTGGGTTGGTGATACCTACTTATTCGCCAATGTAATCCAACTTTTTTCAATTATAAAGTCAAAATATCTCCATTCGGGGGTCAGTACGTATGCTTGACCGTTATATCGATCAATTGTGGTGCCCGGTGCTAACAGCCATTCATTGTTTGCTTCTTCTTTCAAATCAATAATAGTCCCAACCAACTCTGTTTTAAGTGGTTTCACGCCCATATTTCTAAAGCGCTGTAAAACATCTTGAGCAATTTCAGCGGATTCCTTCAAATCACTACTGGATACTATATATAGTTGATTCAAGCTTGAATCTTTACTATTTTTTCCATTCCATGATTTTATGAACTCAAAAACGGCATCTTCTTTCAGTTTCTGAAATTCACTTTGTAATTTCTTATTTTCAGATTGCCAATATGCTGCTGCTCCCTTGAACTGAGACAACTGATCTTGGTCTAAATCTTTTTCGACCGAAAACGATATATCGTTGAGACGATTGATGGTTTGATCAATCTCGTCTAGGATCGATCGAACAACCTTAGTCTTATTAATGGTAACATTAATAAGATCATCTCGTACTCTTTTTAACTCTGAAAACCTGTCAGAGTTGAAAGACTTTTTTGTAATAGATAACCTATTTATACCCTTGTCTAAAAGTATAGATCGCAACTTTGTAGTAAAGGGTGATTGTACAAATTTTTGCTTTTGCATCCATTCCCTCCATGGTTTTACCCCTGATGGATATGGACTTTCCTCAGTAGTCCCCAAAATACCTCTTGCACCTTCCAGCGTTTTAGAGATTTCGTGTTCCGATACGGACGAAAATATACTAGTATTTCCAATTTCTGTTTGTATCAATTGATGTTTTATTTTTCCATAGAAGGCCTTGTCCAGTCGAATATCTAAAAGCATTGCCTCCAGAATTAACTGAATCATTGTTTGTTGCAATAACCATGTGCGGTCCTTAGGATTAAGTTCAGAACGATCTATGAACTCGCCAGTCAGTAACTTTTGGAGAATCGATAATTTTCGAGGATCGTCATATTCATGAAAGCGAAAAAATTTTGCTACAACATCGTCAGACAACGACGGCATTCCACTCCATTGGGATTGGATCTCCTTTTTAAGAATGTTTACTTGGTGTAGGTCGTCACTAATATCATTAGAATGGGAGAGAGTGTTTGGAAAGATTGACATTAATTGCCACGAGAAAAGCCTCCTACGATCCAACCGATCTGGAAATGCTGTAATTGTTTCTAAAAACTTCATCCCACTTTTGTTGTTATCGTAAATACTGGAGCGTCTTACATGCCAGTTCGGCCTTTGGATACAAATTGAATACCATTGTTCTTTCCATCGGGTAGAATTTTCCCGAAGATACTCTTCGCCTGTTCGAAGTAGGTGAGGACAAATTTTTCTTAGTGCAGCTAAATAGCCACTAGCCTTTTGCGAGCTGTTTTCAAACCACTTGTAAAAAAGATCCGTATTTTCGAGCTTGTCGAAACCAATATCCTTAACGTAATCCTTTGTAGTGCTGAATAGGAAATCAACCAACCGTTCATTAGTATTAATGAATGGATAGGCAGAACCAAGTGCATATGTTGTCCAGGCGGCCGCACGTTCTTGTACATCCCTTAATCTTCCGTTCTGTGATGGAGAATTAATCCAATTTCGTACAACTTCGGGAGAGAGGCCAACAATCAAATTAAGTCCCGCTCGGGCGATAAACCGTCCAAAGCTTATGCCACTGGCATCATTATTAGATAACGTTGCGTAGTTATCGTTGAAGATATTACTAATTGTGTTCAGATCATGTTCAAAGTTGATGCTTCCTTGATCGTTCCACCTAACGTTTATTTGTGATAAATATGCTTCCAACCAAAGACGAGCACCAAGTCTCCCCAAACCGGCGGTCTGTAGTTCCTCTATAGTATCATCAGTCCATTTATGGGCAGGCTGATGATTGTTCTTATAAATTTGCTGAAAAACGATATCCTCCCAATTCCAACGTTCAAAAAAAAGAGACTGCTTGTTTTCGGTATACTTAATTCCACACAAGTTTAATATCTCAGACAATTCCCCAGTTTCAATTTTAGGATGATTATCTAGACATAGTTCAGTATATGTTATGCTTGGTCGAATTACAATTTTTCTTAAAATTAGTGTTGCTAAATTATTCATATTACTCCCTAACAAATAGGCTCTTTGGCAAAATGTCAGTTTTTCTTACAAAACAACTAACTTCTGGAAGTTGCAAGATGCTATTTACCTGACCTTGCCACTCGAAGGAAGGTTTCTATTTCTTTCCTAATTTCTTCGCCGTTTTCATTAACAGTAACTTTACCCAGTGCTATCTCAAAGGCAATGATGGCTTCAGAATAAACCTTTAACTGCATCAATGCTAGTCCTCTTCCTAAATAGCCAAGGTAGCTGGCAGGGTTGCTTTGAATGGCTTCATTAAAATATTTTAAGGAAATATCCGAATTTCCCTCCTTAAGTTGATAACTTCCAAGGTTATAACAAACTCTTCCATAATAACTTTTCAGTTTTCCCCGGCTTGCTTTTTTTAATGCATCTAGAAGTTCAGCTTCTGCAGCCTGTTTTCTGCCAAGAAAATATAAGCACCATGCTAATTCGATCTTGGAAGGGATATCACCGTAGAACAGACTGGAAGCCCGACGGTATATTTTTTCAGCCTCCCCAAAACGTTGCAGAATCTGTAGACACTTTCCATAGAAGTGTAGCAGAGCAACCTCATTTCTTGATAACTCCGTGATTGTTATCCAAGTCTTGTGAATTTCAACGGCCTCCTCAATTCGCAACCTGCCTCCTTTCCGAACAACCAACTCTAAATAAAGATGACGGATATTGAACTCCTGCGGATTTAATGGAAGCCATCTAGCCAGCCAGCCTAAAACGTCATCAATTTGATAATGATTCCCATTTCTGGCAATCAATCCGAGAAACCTTTTACGTACTACATGGTTATCTTGATGCTTATCTAGCCAGCTCTTTGTGAACGATATTAACTCTTGAAGCTCCTCTGGTTGATTCTTTTGCTCTACCAACTTTAGCATAATAATCCAAAGTTGATCATCTCTAGGTTTCTCGCCTAACCATTTTCTGGTCTCTGACATCAACCTAGCTACCTGTTCGTGAGTTCCGTGGTGAGCAATAAAAGCTATATTTTGACTACGTTTGATAGATTGATCTCCCAGCCAATCTTTTGCTTTAGCGAGCCAATCTTCAATGTCTTCCACCTTCACTATTTTTTTCTTCTTTAGTGAGGTAACAAGTGAGATTCCATCCTTTGGTTCACTTGCTGTGGTTTGAAGGAACACCTCATTAGGACTTAATATTTGTTGCTTGAAAGTTATGTAAAGATTCCTGACATGGGAATTGCTATTGTGGCAATTTATCCATTCATCCATTTGAACTATGAAATGATTTATATGTTCCTTTTGGCCCTTCCGTTTCATAATGCCGATAAACGAACTTATCACCTGAATGGACTCTGGATACTCCTTCAACCAATTCAGGGTAGAAGAGAGCATGTTGTTTATCTCGTCAGGTGTACCTTTACGCTCAATAATCAGAAGGAATGGGACTCTTACCAACTGATCCTCAGGATGACGTCGAAGCCAGTCTTTGGTGAGCCTGAGCATTTCCGTTGCTTGTTCCAAGGTGCCATGACGTTCTACAAAACCAAGGAAGGAAGATCTTACTACCGTATCTTCAGGATGTTTCTCAAGCCATTGAACGATGGATTTTATAATCTCTATTGCTTGCTCCGGGTTTCCATTGCGATCAACTATTCCAATAAATTGAGCGATGATTGAGCCAGTAGTCGCATCTTCCCCTATACATTTTTGAAACCTCCAGATGGCTTCTGCAATCTGCTCCAGAGTCCCTTTTTCTTCCACCAAGTTCAAGTACAAACTAAAATTGTGAGCATCCTCAGGGTGAAATCCTAACCACTCATTCATTTCTAGAATAAATTCAGAAACCTGTTCTACTTTCCCCTTCTGCCTCATCAGCCTCACTAAGCTGCGCCGTACATCAATGTTTTCCGCATGATTGTGCAACCAGCGGGTCGTGGTCCAGATAAATTCATCAATTTGGTCGGATTCACCCTTTCGTGAGAGATACTTAAGGAGCGCACATCGAATAATATGATCATCTGGATGTTCCTTCAACCAAGAAGCCATTGAGATTATCATTTTTTGAAGTTGATTAATACTGCCTTTGGCTTCCACAAAATTCATGAACGAGACTCGAACAAGCTCATCTGACGGATGTTGATCCAGCCAAACGGTTGTGGAGAGAATCATCTGCTTGGTTTGTTCCGTTGTGCCTTTTTTGAGGATGATAGAAAGCAGTTCATTCCTTATTGTTCCATTATCCATAGAATCTATCAGCCAGTTGCTCATATTATCAATCACTGTGAGCATCTGGTTGTCTGGGATATATTTGTCCATCAATCGTAGCCAAATGGTCCAAGAATCAATATCGGCCTTCTTTTCTTTCATTTCAAAAAAGGAAGGTATAAAGGGTAGATAATTATTTCCTTCCTTCTCTTTTTCTTCTGCTTCAATCAATCTTAAAAATTCCTGAAGCGAAATACTTACTCCCTGAACTATATTTAATTCAGGGAAAATATTACTCATTAGCTCAGTCGGCACAATCAGAAGGTCAGCATGATCCCCGTTAATAGTCATTGAGGTGACCATGCCAATGATACAATTTTGGATGGTGCTCCAGACTGGAGAGCCTATAAAATTGAATTCAATATTCTTAGTACTTCCCGCTAGATGTCTTATACCATTTTTTCTAATCTCGCCTTTGATTATTCCAATTCCCTCAATCATTTTATTTGATTCAGAGGAGGAGCGACCAACAATTCCAAAAGAGGCATTTGGAAAGCCTTGGTAATGTGAAAAAGGTAAAGCCCCAATATGCCCTGGGAAATCACCAATAATTTTTACAACTCCTATATCTTCAAGATATTCTGGGTGCCAATACGCCTCGAGGACTTCAGCTTCAAAATTGTCTGTGTGATCATTGAAATAAAGCTTTACTTTTCGCGGACGCTCTTCATTTCGCCGTTGGGAGTGAAGGCTTTGAATAACCTGAGAACAGGTAATTATCAGCCCACTTCCAGACACTACAATTCCTACTCCGGAAGAAATACCGTCCACTGACACAATGTGAACAACACCACTTAATATAGCCAAAGCCATTTTAGATTACCTTTTTAATGCTAATAGGACTTATACAAAAGACATCTGATCTGAAGAGAATAACTTGAGTTGCAGATGTCTTGTTTACTGTTCGGCTTATCAATTTAAACTATTCCACTCCCCTAAATGGCTAACGCGTTTCTAAGTTTCTGCTCATTAGTTAATAAACATTGGTATATTTTTTATAACTTTTCACTCACTAACTTTATGCCCTTGGTGGAATAGTGATTATCTTTATCTTCCAAAAGGCTAAGACCTGTGGTGTAGGTAGAAGGAAATTTGTTAATAACTATTATTGTACCAAAAAATAAATAGAACTATTGATTGGAGAGTACCTAATATCGAAATGATGTAGAAAGCCAAGGTTAAATGTCCAAGATGCAACTCGACGAAGCGACAAGTGAAGAGTGGTTTGTACCAGTCCGATAGTCAAAAGAATCGATGTGGAGAATGTGGTGCAGTGTACACACCAAAGCCGAAAGAAAAAGGCTGCCCCGCCGAGACACGCTTACTCGCCAACCGATCTCTGCGAGTTTCCCAGCCAACTCACCGGATCCACCGCCTATGGCTTTCAGCACGGCTCTGGATTCATTGAGGCTGATCAAGATACGTTTCAACGGTTCCTTCCCGGCTTTGACTGCTTGCTGGTTGTATTCATCGATGTTTTCGGGAATACCAAGCATAGAACGATACATGACTGCGTGATGATCGCATTCACCGAGGGATTTCAGGATGAGATCCAATGTTTCATGTGGAAAGACAGTAATGGGTGAGAATAGATGCGGATGTTCATTCAGCATGGCGAAGGTGGTTTGGTCAATGTCTGCTAATCCAAGCAGGAGCTCATTTCGGATGGCCTGGATCCCAAGGGAACGCAGTAGACTGGATTTTCCGGAACCGGTCATGCCCACGACAAGCAGATGTCCCATCTTAGACCATGGTAGCAATACGGGCTGTTCATTGAAACGGACTCCCAGTGCAATAAGGCTCACGGGTATATCAGCGGGAAGTTCAGCGTTGCGTAGCATTTTCGGTAGTGGTGAGACCAGGATGACATATCGAATACCGGTGGAGTTGGACAGATACACGCGCATTCCGCCGAGATCCGTGCTGAGCTGGTGCAGGAAATCTGGCTGGATATATTTGGAATGATCTCCCACTCGGGTCGTATCCAGCACAGCGATAAAGAGGGTCATGTTCAGGTCGTGTGTGACGAAGAAGTTGGAGAAGGCTGGTTGCATGTTGCGATTGGTGAACAGGGCAGGCAGTCTGTTGGCTACTTGTTCGGCCACGAGCATGCCACGGCGGCGGATTGGCGATGGAGCGAGGTTCATGTTCATAGGGTATTTCCTTCCTGAATGACATCTGCTTCAGTGGCAAGATCCACCATCTGGTCTCGCAGGACGGTTCGAGTATGATCACTGGCGGAGAATTGCGGTAGCCGATTGAGATCCGCACGCTGCATACCTGCTATGGAGGTAGGATGGCGGTCTGCATCGTACGCAACTCCATCCACGACATTCAGCAGCAGGGGAGCGTCTCCGCGTGTATCCCGTGGGATGACTCGGACTCTCGTCCAGCGCAGAAGAACAAGGAAGCCTACGAAGACCGAGCAGATGAGGATGCTCCAGGGAACCACGGCTGCGAATTTGTTCATGAGTTCTGCGCGCTGCAGGGTAAGTTCTTGTGTGCGTGCATCTGCGTATTGCTTGGTGACAAAGGCCTGCACGGCTGCAGTGTCTGCAGTGGAAGTGATGTCGATGGCGCTGAGTCCAGATGGCTTGCTGTGCCGCCGCAGAGGCACTGGCTGTTAACTGGATAGAATTCGCTGTTGTGGTGGCGTTCCAAGCTCGTTCCGTAGCTTGGATCTGAAGTGCCTGAGCCTGCTGGGTGGAAGCTTGATTTATGGCTTCTGCTGTGCCAGTGAGCTGACTGGAGAAGTAGTCCGCAGTGGCGATGGCGGCCACGGCTGTCGCCTGACTGGAGTTCGCATTCACGAATGCTTGTATGTGATCCTCGTTTCGTATAGGCAGTTGGGTGCTTTGCGCAGGAATACAACTTGAAAGAAAGATAAAGAGGAACAGGTACGTGAAGCGCCAGGACATAATTTTTTTGAAACTGAGTTGGTGAGCTATTAACAGAAAACTAGAGTACTGGTGAATTGAGTAACGAACCAAAGCCATATTGTGGCAGGCTCGAGTTTGCCGTGGGAAATCTGACCGAGGATGATTATGCTAATCAGGAATGAAACAAGAAGCAGTGTCAGCCAAAGAGTGGGGAGGATCTTATAGTGATTCATGAGAGTTTTCCTTTTCTTTGGATTTTGATTGTGTACGAGATTCATTAAGCAAATACTCGAGTCCCTGACTTTTGAGTAAATTAACAATGTCTTCTTCTGGAATTCTGTATGTACGGTTTCCCAACCTGAGGGCACGAATTTGTTTATCTTGAATCCATCGGTAGATGGTTTTTGGACTGACTTTTGCCCACTTGGCAACCTGTGGAACGGTGAGCAAATTTGAATTCATCCAATTGGAGTTTTTTTGAGGGCGATCTGGCATTTTTGAAATCCTCCGTGCGCCAGATGCTTAAAAGGCACTGGCTCTTGGTAAATTTACCAAGAGCCAGTGCCTTTTTCGAGCAGAGTTACTGTCTGCGGTCCCGACGGGATTCGAACCCGCGATCTCGGCCTTGACAGGGCCGCATGTTTGGCCGCTACACCACGGGACCAACTAACTGAGCGGGCGATAGTTTACCATGAGGATATGGGCGTGTCAATGAAATACTGGAATTTCTTTAAATAAAAAGTGCCTTGGTCAAGGTCGAGCCCTGAACCTACAAATCCACATGTTCTGACACCGGACACCTGGAAGTTTAGACATTCTATAATTGCCACACTTGGATTCACACGACATCACCATTTTATGACCAAAAAATCTTCGTGTTTCACGCATATCATCGCCATTCTGGCTACGACTCGCCTTATCCATGTCTGGCAGGGAAATACGCAATTGCCTTAAATCGCGCACTATATCGCTTTGCCGCTTGTCTGGAATGTAGTTATTGCCTATGTACTGATCGTAACTTTGCCAATGGCGTTCGGATCTAAGATGTCAGTCATTCTTCTATTTCAACCTGATATTGGTTGGGTTGCGTTCATTAGCGGTGTCTTCGCAATCGTGTGGGGATTATTTAGAACTGGCATTGTTATTTCAACCCTTGGCCAAATTTCCGAAAGACAAAAAATTATAAGTTTAATGTTACGCAATTGGGAACAACCCATTTCTATGCAATAAAACGGAATTACCCCACTATCAGCTTCAGTTGATAGTGGGGCGCTTATACCTTATGTGCGAACTGGTTATCCTCACACCCTGCCAGATTGGCAATCGTCTTCGCCAGTTTGAGGATTCGGTGATAGGTCCGCGCTGACAGGTTTAACTGACTCATGAACGTCCGCATAAGGCGTTGTCTCATTTGGCTATGGTAGTTGTTCAATCATCCATACTCTCCTTCACAATAGCGCAACCATCATCAAACATTATTTCAGCAACCTCGCACCGAAAGCACAAGTTACCTGTTCTGACTGCTTTCCATAGTGGTTGATCTCAGAACATATAGATTATTAGTTAAATCAAAGTAGCCGTTTTGTTCTCACATATTACAAGCCGCCTTATAGCGGAATTTATACGGAAATTCATATTAAGAGTATCGACCCCCATATGGGGGAGGCCAATACTCTTAATATGGGCGTTATGAGTCTTTGGCAGTTGTTGTACGATAAAGGAGTAAGAATTTCAACTAACCCTAATGACTAAAAGGAAAAGGAACTCCAATTGACAAAAGAACTAACCTTGCACGATATGTACGTTGAGCATTTGAAAGATATATACAGTGCCGAAGCTCAGATCACCAAAGCACTCCCGAAAGTTATCCAAACCGTCACGTCTTCTGAATTGAAGAAGGCTTTGGAAAAACACCTCAAGGAGACGGAAAGCCAAGTGGACCGCATTGAGCAGATTTTTCAGTCTTTGGATGCCAGCCCACGCGGGAAGAAATGTGTAGGCATGGAAGGTGTTCTTGCAGAAGGTAAGGAAGCTATGGCTGAAGAATATGCTTCTCCAGACCTGATGGATTCAGCCCTGATTGGTGGATGCCAAAAAGTTGAGCATTATGAGATCTGTGGCTATAAAGATTTGATCCATATGGCTACATTGTTAGGTGATACTAAAGCTGGTGACCTTCTGACGAAATCACTTCATGAAGAAGAGTCCGCCAACCAGAAGCTGGCAGAGTTGAGTGAGAATATGATCACTCCCGAAGCTGTCCGCACTGGTCAAGTGATGTAAGTTTTATAGGACAAGAAAACAAACTCCCTAGATAAACATCTAGGGAGTTTGTTTTTCATAAGAAATAATATAACGAATTCAAATCGTTTATCTCGCTTTAAATATGATGATGGCACATTTATAGCATTAGTCGTCTAATTTCAACCCAAGAAATCACGAAATGGGCAAATTTCTCGCCAATTAATTGCAGATAAATAATAACCCGGGGACAATTAAATCATGTCTTGCAAACAGCAGCGCGACTTTGATTGTGAGTGTTAAAATCCTCTGTAGCGGAAAACAAAATGCGGCAAAAGCACATTCAGATAATCCTTTGTGGACAGTCGCAAAACACCTCAGAGTGTTACTGGCGCAATAAACTCAAAAGGTGATGGAAGTGAAAATCGTTGTATTTGGAGCGTCTCGCGGAGTTGGATTGAAGATTGTGGAGCAAGCATTAGAAGCAGGATACACCGTAACTGCATTTGCCCGTTCGCCAGAAAAATTCGAGGTCAAACACGCAAATCTCATTGTGTTCAAAGGCGATTCAACGGATGCCGCAGCACAGGTATCAGCCAGCCCGAAGATAAACCAAAACTTATTGATCATTTTATTGGTTTCTTGCTTAATATTCTGGCAAAAGATGTAGTACTGGATTCCGCCGAGAATGTAAAAATAATTCAGGCTTCCGACCTGGAATGGACGGTTGTACGTTTTCCGCGCTTGATGGATGGCGAACACACTAGCAATATCAAATCGGTTTTGTTGGCAAAGAGTCGGGCACACAACTTTCCCGCGCTGACGGAGCTGATTTTGTGTTGAAAGAATTGACCGAAAAGAAGTGGCTCGGGAAATTGCTATTGGTAAGTTATCAGTGAGTACATCAGACAGACGGCAATTGAGTCTTTTATCAAAACTGCACCTAACAACGCGTGAACCCGACAAGTGGAAGTCTGCGCGATTTACAAGCATTTTTCTGGCTTTGAGCTTCTCATATCCACGCCCGCTCACAAGCAGGTATGCTCGGCGAGGACAATGGCGCAAGCCGTTGGATGTCTGTCACTAAAAAGTGAAGCAAACCATAGTCTACTTTTCAAATTCGGACGTGCAAAACCGCTCGTTAGTCAGGCGATACAAAGACTAATGAATCAGATCAGGATGGCTGAAATGAGTACAAAAAAAAAGAAGTTTCGGTATAGTTGGCATCTACTTTTAGTAGTTGCTGTGTTTCTATTTCTTTATGGGATTGCTGTGTATGATTACATTATGACCGTCAGTCATAACCAAACTTATTTCGAGTATCTTCGTTACAATCAGACCGTTATCGATTATTTTGAAAATTATCCCCTGATTCCATTTGTGTTTTGGACTATCAACGTCTTTGGCGGCATAGTTACGCTGTTATTAATGTTGATGGAAAAAGAAATAGCGTTTTATTTGTCATTGATTACGTTTGTTTCTATGTTTTTGTTAGATTTTGCCACATTTGGTTTTCTCAATCGCTGGAATGTAATTGGCGCAAAAGCATCAACCATTGATATTATCATGCTAATTTTGACATTAGGACTTTGTATTTATAATTATTTTCTCTTTAAGAAATCATACGGATGAAAGTTTTAGACTACCTATGTATATTTCAAGGCAATACCGCCCAACAACGCGACCTGGATAATGCACCTTACGCTGGGAATCGCTGCTGTGCGGTGTGCAGCACGCTTCGCGTCAAGCAGTTCTCTATACCTTGTCATTTTTCTAGCTAGACAACTTCGCCGTCCCAGCTCCAGCGCAAGCATCCTCTACGAGGATGGCGCAGTCCGTGAGGCGCTAGCAAAATTGTGAGCACTTGTATTTGATCGCACTTTTCAATCAATAAGAATCAAACACCGAGGCGGTAAATGAAAGAACTAAAATTAGATGACTTTCCATTAATAACCTTCGATAAAATCCGATACGCTGATACAGATCGCCAGGGACATGTGAATAATGCGAATTTTTCATCGTTTTTGGAAACAGGAAGAGTTGAAGTCCTATATAACACTCGCTATCCTATTCTTGTTGATGGTTCAAGCTTTGTTATTGCATCACTCAAGCTGGAATTCTTAAACGAAATTACATGGCCGGGCGAAGTAAATATAGGGACGGGAGTGTTGAAAATCGGAAATAGTTCCATGACCATATTTCAAAGGCTATTTCAAGAAAATAAATGTGTAGCTAATGCAGAAACAGTTATTGTGCAGGTTGATAATATAACTAGGCGAAGTTCGCCTTTAACTGACAACGCAAAGAAAACTTTATATAATTGGTTGCTCAATGAGGCTGAATAATAAATTGCATTTCTTCAGATCCCAGTTCTTGATCTAAAACACTTCCATTTTTTAGCGCAGTTTCATCGGCTATACTTGCCCCATCTTTCTTCGGGAGCAGACCATGAAAAAGACATATATCTGGGGTTTTCTTTTCATCGCAACTATTGTTGGGTATTGGGCTTGGAACAAATCCAAGCCGCCCGTCGAACACATAACCATGCAGCCCGCTGCGCCATCCCAGCCGTATGGGTATGATGTGCCAGTCCAGGCGGAATCTCCCTGGCCGACTTTTCGCCGCGACCGCCGCAATACCGGTTCCAGCCCTATTTCTGCAATCTATAATGGCGACCAGCCCTGGTTCTTTCAAACTGGTAAAGGTCTCTTCACCACACCTGTCATTGACGCGGATGGGACCATTTATGTTGGTTCCGCCGATCATTATTTCTACGCACTCAACCCCGACGGCTCCCTCAATTGGAAATACGAAACCGGTGAGATCATCGACTCGGCTGGCGCATTGACTCCTGATGCGATCACCTTCATCTCCGGGGATGGGCACATGTATCACTTTCGTACCGGGGAAATGGAAATGTCAGATCGTCCGGTCTGGGTATACGAGGCAGAATTGCGGGAAGGCATCAGTTACAACCGCTGGTTCGAGGGGAATGTAGCCGTTGGGTACGATGGCACGTTCTACTCAGGCAATACCAATTTCCTGTACTACGCCATCCACCCTGATGGCACTTTGAAATGGACCTATCCCACCACTTCCAATAACTGGTCGCAAGCAGCTTTTGCCAATGATGGCACGATCTTCTGGGGTTCAAACGACACCTACATCCGTGCTGTTGCTCCAGATGGCAAGGAATTATGGACGGATATGACCCTGGGATTTATTGCCGCTTCCGCCGCTGTCGGGTCGGATGGAACGGTCTACATCGGCAGCTTTGATTCGAACTTGTATGCGCTTGATCCGCAGAAGGGTTCTGTCAAATGGAAGTTCCCGACCTCAGATCATATCTACTCCTCTGCCGCTCTTGATGAAGATGCAAATGGAAACACCAGTGCGATCCTGTTTGGCTCCGCGGATGGATCCTTCTATTCAGTAGGTCCAGATGGAAAGCTGCTTTGGAAATATGATACAGGCGACCCGATCCGTTCCTCTCCCGCCGTTGGATTTGCTCCCGATGGAAAAAGTAGAATTGTCTACTTTGGCGATGGCAATGGAAAGCTGTACGCATTGAACGCAGCGGACGGATCATTACGCTGGGCGTTTGATACAACATCCAAAGAGACAGAACTTGCTGACCGTAATGACCTGAATGGATCTGTGGCTCTTGGAAAAACTGGTATTTATGTAGGCGGGGAACATGGGCAATTGTGGTATCTCCCCTATGATTATTGCCTAAATGCAAAGGATGACCGCTGTTCAGATATATCATCTCTGCCGCAAACTTTCAGCGGGTTATATTATGTTTCGCCAGGTGGTAACACAAGTGCGGATTTCCCTGAGACACTGCCTTCCTCTGCCATGTTGACGTTGCGTTTGGTGGTACGAGAAAAGGATGAGACCATCGGTGCACGAATATGCGATGCGCCTTTTGGTTGCCCAAAGGACGCACTAACAGTCAGCCTGGATCCTGCTGTTCCTTTGGATGTTCAGCACTCTGCCGATGGAAAATACATTTACATCCGCCCAACTGAATTTCTCACTCCCGGTCAATCTTATACCCTTAAAGTGGATGGAAAATATTATACGGGTGGACTGCGCCTTGGAAATATGACGATCGGCGGATCGAAGTCTGGGACATTCAACGGGGAATTCAATTTCAAGGTTGAAGAATCAGCTCAAGGCTTGCCTCTGAGCGTTGACGCAGTCAAGTCCACAGCATTTGAGTGGACTCGACTCGCCGCTCCGATTCCGCCCATGCTGCCCAGTCTGAATCAGATTGGTTTTGACTATATGGAGTGGATTGTTGCACCGGTTATGATCAAGCCTTCAAATACGAACGAGCAGGGAAAGTTCATCCTGTGGGCTATCGGTGCGAAACGCGCAGAGGATGGGAGTCTGGTGCCTGACCCGAACAGTGATTTCACTCTTCCGCTCAATGGGCGATATCAAGGTGCCGACTTTGTTGCGATCGATCGGAACTTCCCGATGCCGATCACAGGCATCAATATTCCTTTCAATCTATTCGAACTGCGCGGTACTTTCAATGCAAATGGAACCACGACGCGTCCTGCGGCATTTGCCTCCACAGATACGCTTTCCATTCCTTCCTTCGGCCCGTATCTGGTGATCGCGGGGCTCGCCAATAACTGGTACAAAGACATGCTTGTGGCGGGAACATACGTTACACGCTCTTATGATGGCGCAGCGAACCATGCGCCGACTGGTATCCATGTTTCCGATGTGTCTTTTGCTTCTCCAGCAAAGGATGCTGCTGGTGTTGTCACAGCTAGCTTTACTCTTGACGCAGGTGAGTCGTATCTGGCGGCTGACCATCGAGCTGGTTTATTACTAGTAGATTCATTTACAGATGAAGCAGTCTACATGGATTACAAAGCAAATCTTTCTACGACCTCAGACGCAGATGGAAATGTTAAGACGGTGACGCTCGCCCTGCCTGCCGGTATGTCTCTGCCCGAAAAGCTTCAGGTATTCGTGATGTTGGATGTGTTTCCGGTCTACACTGAGTCCATAAAGTAGCATGAGACAGTTTCAGGATTGAAAAAGGTTTTATTCTTGAAGGTATGGTGTCAGAAGATATCTGACACGGGGCAGAAAAAATAAGGTGTAACCATGCCGCCTTGAGTTTCGAGGACGACGATACCCTGCTGCCACACAGAACCACGCTGATGTCCTGGCACAACGAAATCAGTCCTGCACGGTCACCCTGAGGTCGTTGCAAAGATTTTCTTGTCCACGCCTGACATCGAGACTGTCTTCACGGCGAATTCTGGCCGATAGACATGCCCAATGAGGGTGACTTGTCAATCCGTTGCAAAATGGTATTCACAGTATCGGGTGATTCCCGCGAACGCTACGGTAGTCTTTGGTTTCAAACATCGGAGAAGCTAAATTCACTTTTCTGACCAATTAGGGTAGCTGTACTAAAAAAGGACTCCATTTATAGAGTCCTTTTTTAGTACACATGATGGGTGGAAAGTGTATTTCTTCCTGTATTTAAGTGCCCCAGCCAGGAGTCGAACCCGGAACCTACTGATCCGAAGTCAGGCGCTCTATCCATTGAGCTACTGAGGCGCGGCTGAAATTATACACGATTTGCCCCATGTGCGGGATTGCCCATTATTTAAAGCTGCATGATAGAATCTCATCATCTCTTCCGAAAGGACATTGGATCAATGACAGACATACAAACGTTTGGCGAGCGTGTGATCGATAATCTTGAAAAGGTAATTGTGGGGAAGAGGCGGTCCATTGAATTGATTGTGATCGGCCTATTATGTCAGGGACATATTCTGATCGAAGATGTGCCGGGGGTTGGCAAGACAATGCTCGCCCGGAGTCTTGCGAAGTCATTGGATTGCGTGTTCAATCGCATTCAGTTCACTCCGGACATGCTCCCGAGTGATGTGACTGGCGTTTCTATTTATAACCAGCAGAAGAATAAATTTGAGTTTCGCGCTGGTCCAATCATTGGACAGATCATTCTGGCAGATGAGATCAACCGCGCTACACCAAAAACGCAGGCAGCTTTATTGGAAGCAATGGAAGAACGTCAAGTAACAGTGGATGGGGAGACGCATATTCTGCCAAAGCCATTCATGGTGCTTGCCACCCAGAACCCGATCGAATATGAAGGGACATTCCCTCTTCCAGAAGCACAGCTAGACCGTTTCTTGCTGCGCTTACGACTGGGGTATCCAAGTGTTGCAGATGAGATCCGTGTTATGGATGACCAACAATTAAGTCACCCACTTGATTCATTGAAATCGGTTGTAAAACTGAAGGAAGTTCAGCAAGCTATTGATGATGTAAAACAAGTTTACGTCTCTCCATTGATCAAAAAATACATTGTGGAATTGACCACTCGCACCCGCCAAAGCGCTGATGTTTATCTCGGTGCAAGCCCTCGCGGAAGCCTTTCTCTTGCGCGAGCAAGCCAGGCGCGTGCAGCTTTACAAGGCCGTGACCACGTTTTGCCTGATGATATTAAGGCGTTAGCTGTATCAGTATTGGCGCATCGTATTATTGTCAGCCCTGCGGCGCGTTTGCGTGACTTAAGCTCAGACCGCATCATGCAGGAGATCGTTTTTGCCACACCTGTTCCAGGTGGCGACTTTTCCTCAGGGCTTGCACGGAAGAAAATAAAATGAGAGCTGGGCGAATTTTGCTCGCCTTGTTATTTATTATCGGTCTGTTGGGCGTTGTGCTCAACGGATCGGTTATTTATTCGCGTTTCTTCCTTCTCAGCGTTTCGGTTTCATTTATTGGCTGGGTATGGACGCGATGGTCTGCGGCTGGGCTAGGACTGACACGCACCTCACGAGTGCTACGTGCTAATGTAGGGGATGTGTTTGAAGAAACCTATGAACTCGCGAATAACAGCCGTGTCCCAGCTGCGTGGATCGAAGTTCTCAATCAGTCAACACTACCTAAGGCGGCTGGTTCACGTTTGTTTACTTTTGTGTTGGGACGACAAAAACGCGGTTACATTGCCCGTTCTTGGCTCACTCGCCGTGGCGGATTTCGGCTTGGTCCTACCCAAATTTCAACAGGAGATCCGTTTGGATTGTTTCGACGATCCAAGGTGATTGCACCTCACGAGACACTCGTAGTTTTTCCTGTAATCAACGAAATTCAATCTTTCCCATTTCCACCTGGTATGTTGCCTGGCGGACAAGTTATTCGTAGAAAATCATATGACATCACACCACATGCGGCGGGTGTTCGTGAATATGTACATGGCGATGCCATGAAGCGTATTCACTGGCCAACTAGTGTGCGTCGCGGACAGTTGATGGTTAAGGAATTTGAACAAGACCCGCAGGCAGAGATTTGGTTGTATCTAGATTCTCAAAAGGCAATACATTACGAGAAACCATTCACGCAGGAAGAGCTGTCAATTGACACAATGATGTTTGCAAAGCGTCCGACATTTAAATTGCCGCCATCCACGCTTGAATATTCTGTCAGTATTACGGCTTCGCTTGCACATTATTTTATCGGTCAACGTCGTGCTGTAGGGTATGTCAGCGCAGGCCAGACATTCACAGTCCATCAAGCAGAGAGAAGCGAAAGACAAGAAGCAAAGATTCTCGAAACGCTCGCTTTTGTGGAAGCGAATGGTGCGCTTTCAATTGCGGCTCTTGTCACCGCCCAGTCTTCGCAATTGCCTCAAGGCTCGAGTGTGATTTTAGTTACACCTACAGTCCGCGCAGATGTTATTCATGCAGTTGATGAATTGCAAATGCGCTACTTGCGTCCCGTAGTTGTATTGTTGGATACTGAATCTTTTGGCGGCCCGCGCGGTACGGAAACGATCATCAACTCGCTTCACGAACGGCGCGTTCCTGTCACAGTCATTAAGTGTGATGATAATCTTTCGCAGGCACTATCTGAAATTCCATCTACTTTCAAACAGCAGGACATGCGACCATGGCAAACACCCGTGTTATCACAATAGACTTAAATTTTCAAAATAAGACGCAGGCCATTGCGTCTTATTTAATTCGAAGTAACGATGCTATAGTTTTGATCGAAAGCGGACCAGGTTCGACTCTTTCCGCGCTGGAGGCTGCTCTGGCAAAAGAGCAGTTATCTCCCCGAGACATTACCCACGTTTTGCTCACGCACATACACCTTGACCATGCGGGAGCAGCAGGCTGGCTTTCTAAACAAGGCGCGGAAATTTACGTCCACCCGAATGGCGCAGCACACATGCTCAATCCTGAAAAGCTGATTGCCAGTGCAACCCGCATTTATGGCGATAAGATGGGTCAGCTATGGGGTGAGTTTTTGCCTGTTGAGCAGAATCAGCTCAAAGTCCTGCAAGATGCGGAAGAGATCGTCATTGGCAATTTACGTTTTGTGGCCATCAATACGCCAGGCCATGCCGAGCACCATTATTCTTATCTGTTTGAAGATCTTTGCTTTAGTGGTGATGTTGGTGGAGTGCGGATTCCTGGTTTTCACTATTTGCGTGCGCCTATGCCGCCGCCAGAATTGCACTTTGAGCGCTGGCTTGAATCCATTGCACGGCTTCGAAAAGAGAATATTGCGCGGATTGCACCGACCCATTTTGGGATTTTTGATGATGTGAAATGGCAGTTGGATGAATTGGAACGCAATTTGGTTGCGACAAGAAAATGGCTGGCGAGCGTTATGGTAGATAATCCAGAGATAGAAGCATTGCGCGATAGATTCGAGTCCTGGATGAACTCCCAAAGCATCGAGCAGAACTTAAGTGAAGATGTAATTCGCTCTTATGCGTTAGCAAATCCAATCGGTATGAGCGCAGATGGCTTGATGCGTTATTGGAAGAAGTTTGGGGGCGGGTAATTTGTCATACTTAATGCGTGATGCATGAAACATGGCAAAATAGAGTAATAAAGATATACTTTCAATCCAAGGAGATAATTATGAAGGACTTTCTGGCGATCTCCGATTACTCATCGGATGAGATTCACGACCTGCTGGATCTGGCAGGGAAGTTAAAGAAAGAATATTTCAAAAAGGGGAATAAGAAGATTTTCAAAGGCAAAGTATTGGGGATGATCTTTCAAAAGCCAAGCCTGCGAACCCGTATTTCGTTTGACATGGCAATGCGTCATTGTGGCGGTGATGCCCTTTATCTTTCTCCGAATGAGATCGGTCTAGGCAAGCGCGAATCCATTGCGGATGTGGCGCGGGTTTTATCTGGCTATGTTCAAGGACTGATGGCGCGTGTGTTTGAGCATGAGCATGTGCTTGAGTTGGCGAAATGGGCTGATATTCCTGTGGTCAATGGCCTCAGTGACTATAACCATCCTTGTCAGGGCATGGCTGATGCGTTGACTATCATTGAGAATTTTGGCAAAAAATCAAAAGGCTTGAATATCAGCTATGTTGGTGACGGCAACAACGTCACAGTTTCTTTGATGCACGTTTCAGCATTGTTGGGCTGGAATGTAACCGTCGGTACGCCCGAAGGTTATGATGTAAATCCCAAGGCTGTGGAAATTGCAAAAAGTATTGCTCAGAAAACTGGTAGTGAATTGACTTTTGTTCGTGATGTTCATGAAGCGGTAAAAGGCGCTCATGTCATTTACACCGATACTTGGACCAGTATGGGACAGGAGGAAGAAACTGCCAAACGCGAGAAAATCTTCCCACCATATCAGGTCAATGCCCAGTTGGTCAGCGAAGCGGATAAGGATGTCATTGTGATGCATTGTCTGCCTGCTCATCGCAATCATGAATTGACAGATGATGTTGCAGATGGCGAACATTCGGTGATCTTCCAACAGGCCCATAACCGCCTGCACGCGCAGAAGGCTATTCTGGCGCGCTTGTTTGATGTGGCGTAAGGAATTCGAACACGAAAAGAGTGGATTTTTTTCTTCAGTATTCTTTGCGCTCTTCGTGAATAAAATATTTTAAAAGGTGAAAAATGAATACACAAGACTTTATTGAGATGGAAGAAAAGTACGGCGCACATAATTATCATCCTTTGGATGTTGTTATTGAAAAAGCCGAAGGTGTTTGGGTGTACGATGTTGAGGGAAAGAAATACCTTGATTGCCTTTCCGCTTATTCGGCAGTAAATCAGGGACATGTCCACCCTGAAATTTTGAAGGCGCTTTTAGACCAAGCAAAGAATGTCACGCTCACTTCACGTGCTTTCCGCAATAATCAATTGCCGCTTTTGTACAAAGAACTCTCCGAAATGACGGGCTACGAAATGTCTCTGCCGATGAATTCGGGTGCAGAAGCAGTTGAGACGGCCGTAAAGCTTGCTCGTAAGTGGGCATACCAAGTTAAGAAAGTACCGCGCCATCAGGCAGAAATTATCGTCGCAGGCAATAACTTCCACGGACGTACAGTTACTATTGTTTCATTTTCCACAGAACCTTCCTATCGTGACGATTTCGGTCCTTTCACCCCTGGTTTCGTTGTCGTAGAGTATGGAAATGCTGATGCTCTTGAGAAGGCGATCACTCCCAATACTGCGGCAGTAATGCTTGAACCAATTCAAGGCGAAGCGGGCGTCATTATTCCTCCTGCAGGATATTTGAAAAAGGTTTCTGACGTTTGCAAGAAGAATAATGTGCTCTTCATTGCGGATGAAATTCAAACGGGTCTTGCTCGGACCGGGAAACTGTTTGCCGCTCACCATGACAATGTCCGTGCTGACATCACAATTGTGGGGAAGGCGCTTTCGGGCGGCTTTTACCCTGTCTCTGCTGTGCTGGCGGATAAGGCTATTCTTGGTTTGTTCAATCCTGGCGAGCATGGGTCCACCTTTGGTGGAAATCCACTGGCAGCCGCAGTAGCGCGTGCTTCTTTACGTGTTATCCGTGAAGAGAAACTGGCAGAACGGGCACAGCAGCTCGGTGAATATTTTGTTGAACAGTTGAGCGAGATCACCAGCCCGCATGTGAAGGAAGTCCGCGGGAAAGGTTTGTTGATTGCTGTAGAACTCAAGCCCGAGGCGAAGGGTGCTCGTCGTTTTTGCGAAGCCTTGCAGACGAAAGGCATTCTTGCGAAAGAAACGCACGATAATGTCATTCGCTTTGCACCACCGCTTGTCATTGATAAGGAAACTATTGATTGGGCGCTTCCATCTATTCGCGAAGTGCTCAATATGAAGTAGTAAATTTTCAGGCCCTAAAGGTCTACAAGGCCTTTAGGGCTTTATTATGGAGGCGCTATGTATATTGGAATTCCAAAAGAAAGCAGACCTTTTGAGTATCGTGTGGGTCTTTCCCCGGCTGGAGTGGAGATTCTTTCTCAGAACGGGCACCAGATTTTCGTTGAGCATGAAGCGGGCATAGGCGCAGGATTTAGCGACCTGGAATACGAAAAGGCGGGAGCAAGAATCGCATTTTCTGCTGAAGAAGTATTCGGCCGTGCCGATCTTTTATTGAAAATTACACGTCCTATTAAGCAGGAAGTGGAATGGTTGAAAGACGGTTCCACTCTGGCTGGCTTGTTACACCTAGCTTCCAGCTCTCAGGATCAGATTGACCTGCTTCTGGAGAAAAAAGTTACTGCACTGGCTTACGAACAGATCGTAGATGCGAATGGTAATCTTCCAGTTTTACGCCCGTTCAGCTTGATTTGCGGCGCCATGGCAGCCCAGATCGTAGCCCGCCACTTGCAGAATAACCGAGGCGGAAAAGGCATATTACTTAGCGGCTTGCCCGGCGTGCCTCCTGCTGAAGTTCTTATCATTGGTGGTGGCGCAGTTGGTTTCTCGGCTATGCAGTCCATGGTCAATGCTGGTGCGCATGTGACCGTGATCGACAAGAACATGGCTGTGCTGGAAAGAATTGTTGAGAAGTATCCAAACGTTGTAACGATGATCTCCACAAAGCGCAATATTGAACGCGCAACGGCGTATGCAGATGTTGTCGTCGGCGCTGTCTTGGTTAGCGGACAGCGTGCTCCCATCGTAGTGACACGTGACATGGTGAAAGCTATGAAGCCACGTTCAGTTATCCTTGATGCGAGCATTGATCAGGGTGGCTGTGTGGAGACTTCGCGTCCGACAACCCATGATCATCCTACTTTTGTTGAAGAAGGTGTTATCCATTATTGCGTGCCGAACATCCCAGGTGTTGTTGCGCGTACTGCCAGCCACATGTTCCTGAATGCCGCCATCTTATATATTATGGAAGTCGCAAACAAAGGTGTTGAACAGGCCATGAAAGACAATCCATCCATTGAAGCCGCCATAAATACCCATAATGGCAAATTGCTGCACCTCGTTCGTTTGAGTGCGCAGGAGCAATAACATGACTGCAGCTAGTATTTATCAATCGCGTGTGACAACTGCCGAGGAGGCAGTGAAGGTTATCAAATCAGGAAACCGCGTCTTTCTTACTGGAAACGTATCTGTTCCTCAAAAACTTTTAGCTGCACTGGTACAGCATGCTCCCAATCTCCAAGATGTAGAGATCTGTCAGGCGTTGACAGTTGGTTCTGCTGATTATGTAGCCCCTGAGATGGAAGGTCACCTGCGTGTGAACTCCATGTTCATCAGTGCCAATATTCGCAAGGCTGTTCAAGAAGGCCGTGCTGACTTTACACCTGTGCTGCTTTCGGAATTCCCTCTATTGTTCAAGCGTGGCGTGCTGCCAATTGACGTTGCTATCATCCATGTCTCTACTCCAGATGAACATGGCTTCTGCAGCCTTGGCGTGGAAGTAGGTCTCACAAAGTCCGCAGCGGAATCGGCCAAGGTCATCATCGCTGAGGTAAATGACCAAATGCCTCGCACTTTGGGCGATGCCTTTATTCATGTCAGCCGCCTGACACATATTGTGCCTGTCAATTACCCGATTCCCGAACATCGCATGGCAGGCGAAGGCAATTCTGAGATTGTTCAAAAAATAGCAGGCCATGTCGCCTCATTGATCCCTGATGGCGCGACCATGCAGCTTGGCATTGGCTCAATCCCTGATGCTGTTTTGAAATTCCTTTCCGATAAAAGGGACTTGGGGATTCATACCGAGTTATTTTCAGATGGCGTTATTGAACTTGTCAACGCTGGTGTGCTTACAAATGCACGCAAATCCCTTCACCCAGGCAAGATCGTAGCAGGGTTTATCCTTGGTACTAAAAATTTATACGAGTGGGTGAATGACAACCCAATGGTTGAGATGCATCCCACCGAGTATGTGAATGATCCGTTTATCATTGCCCAAAATGACCGTATGGTGGCAGTCAACTCTGCCATTGAAGTTGACCTCACTGGCCAGGTCTGCGCGGATAGTATTGGCCCCAAGCTGTTTAGTGGTGTAGGTGGTCAATTGGATTTCATCTATGGCGCATCCCGCTCCAAAGGCGGAGTTCCGATCATTGCTTTACCGAGTGTAGCGACTTTACGAGATGGTACTCAGCTTAGCAAGATCACTGCTATGCTTAAACCTGGCGCTGGGGTAGTGACGAGCCGCAACCATGTCCGCTTTGTCGTGACTGAACATGGTATCGCTGACTTGTATGGAAAGACTATTCGACAGCGTGCACAGGCGTTGATCAAGGTCGCTCATCCACAATTCCATGACGAATTACAGAGACAGGCCAAGGAATTACATTACGCTTAGCCTACTAAAGCATCAAAATTGACCAAAACGCTGTGGAGCAGGGCGCAACTCCGCAGCGTTTTTATTGTTAAGTTGATGATAAACTTCTCCACCTTGACACCAATGCGTTTTTTACCTATTATCAAGACGTTTTTGGATGAAGCCGTAGTAGAGTGGGGAGGCTTTATATGCTGCCTGTCAAAGGCACACTAATTTATAGACTTGAAGGAAGTACATCATAATGCGTAAAGCTAAGATCGTTGCAACTATTGGACCAGCGTCTGATTCTGAACAGGCGTTAGAGGCCATTATCAAAGCGGGAATGAATGTTGCCCGCCTGAATTTTTCTCATGGAACTCATGAACAGCACGCCTTGCGTGTAGCCACTATTCGCAAGGTTTCAAAAAGACTTGGAATGCCTGTTGGCATCCTGCAGGATTTGCAGGGTCCCAAGATTCGTGTTGGCAGGCTGGCAGCTCCCATTCAACTTTCCATT
Source organism: Anaerolineales bacterium (assembly GCA_046328875.1). Lineage (GTDB taxonomy): Bacteria > Chloroflexota > Anaerolineae > Anaerolineales > Villigracilaceae > Villigracilis. Next base: position 1,740,762 of record JAXLVS010000001.1, read on the forward strand.
GGGGAAGAAGTTTGTTTGTATGCTACCAAGGATGAAGCTCCAAAAACAACCAACCAACTCTTGCCTGTTGATTTCCGCGAACTTTTTGACTCGGTGCAGGCTGGCGATAAGTTGCTTTTGGACGATGGCCGTATGGCTCTTGAGGTTGTTTCTGCGGTGGGACGTGTGGTACATGCAAAAGTTTTAGTGGGTGGGGCGCTTTCCTCCCACAAGGGCATCAACCTGCCAGGTGTAAAACTCCGCATTGCAGGGTTCACTGAAAAAGATAAAACTGACCTTGCCTTTGGTATTTCCCAAGGCGTGGATGCGGTTGCGATCTCTTTCGTCCGTAGTGCGGAAGATGTAAAGGCTGTCCGTGCTGCTATCGAAGAATTTTCTGTAGGCAAGCACACGCCATTGTTGATTGCAAAGCTTGAGAAACCTGAGGCGTTGACTGAATTGGAGGCAATCCTCGATGTAGTGGATGGTGTGATGGTTGCGCGCGGTGATCTTGGCGTAGAACTTCCGCCAGAACGTGTACCACCTTTGCAAAAGTTGATTATCCGTGAAGCAAATGCTCGCGCAAAAATTGTCATCACAGCCACACAGATGCTTGAGTCGATGATCTTAAACCCATTGCCCACACGTGCTGAAGCATCGGATATTGCCAATGCTATTTTTGATGGAACGGATGCTGTTATGCTTTCAGCTGAAACCGCATCAGGTGAATACCCGAGTGAAGCAGTCGCGATGATGTCACGTATCGTCCGCGAGGCTGAGTCTCACTTTGTAGAGTGGGGAAGCCGTCAGGATGGCAAAGCAGGTTTAGGTGAGAGTGACGCGGCGTCTATGGCGCGAGCAGCGAATGCGTTGGCAAAAGATCCAGAAGTTCGCGCAGTTGCAGTCTTCACTATGCAGGGACGTTCAGCTTGGTTAATGTCCAAGGCGCGCCCTTCAAAGCCTATCCTTGCCTTCACTCCTGACCCTGATACTTTCAATCAACTTGCTTTTTTATGGGGCGTGCAGCCAAACCTTATCAAGTTTGCAGACACCCTTGATGACATGCTTTCTGATGTAGATGCCGCGTTGTTGAAGTCAGGTATTCAAGCTGGCCAACAAGTGGTGTTGATCTGCGGATATCCTATCGGTGAGAAGCGACCGCCAAATATGGCGTTGCTTCATACAGTTGCAAGCGATGCGAATGTGCACCTTGCCCGTAAAATGGCTGAAAAGAATCTGAAGTAAGCAAAAGCCTCCGCTTCTTTTCTCGCTGACAATTGATACTAACCAAAAAAGAGACAGCCACTTTTCAAAGTGGCTGTCTCTTTTTTATTCCCGTGTTGCGATCAAAATCCCAATGCTGATCAACGCTCCACCGATAAGGAATAGTGGTGTAATTTTTTCGGCGAGGAAAAACCACCCGAGCAGTGTACCAACGATCGGCTGGGCAAAGAACGTCAAGGATGCTACAGCGGCGGGTAGTTCAGCGAAGGCATAATTCCAAAGGAACATTGCAATTGCCGTTGAGATGATTCCCAAGAAAAGCAATCCGCCGATGATGCTAGGTGTAATTGTGCCGATGCCTTGTGTGTTAAGTTCCCAAAGCCCCAAGGCGGCGCTGGTTGGCAAACCACCCAATAACATGATCATACTTGATGTCAGTAAATCCATAGACTTGGAAACTTTGCGAACTAATACGGAATACAATGCCCATGTCAGCGCTGCTGCCAAAAGACTCATGTTGCCCCAAAACAGGGATGGGGAAAGTTCCGCATTGCGCGGGTCAATGACTGCTAGTACGCCAAGCGTGGAAATTACCAAGGCAATAATTCTGCGTGGCGTGGATTTTTCGCCTAGTAGAAATGGTGCAAATAGCAAAACAAAAGCGGGCGTAGCTGATGTTACCAGTGAGCCATTGGAAGCTGTGGAAAGTTTTGTGCCTACAAATTGAAAACCCAGTGAAATTCCATAGCCAACGAACCCCACCAGGAAACTTGTCCAAAAGAATTCTTTTGTAACGATTTGTTTTGTGCCTGTTTTTTTGTTGCGAAAATAAATAACAACGCCCAAGGCGATTGCACCCATAATGAGGCGTAGTGTCAGTAACGAGAATGGCGGTATCACTTCTAGTACGACTTTGCTAACTACGTACATGCCGCCCCAAATAGCTGCCGCACCAAGCCCTGAAATTAATCCTGCAAATGCGTGATGTTTATGCATAATTTTCCTCAACTTAATTTAAGTAAACTAGATCTTTGCTAACTACTAAAGGACATATAAACTACAGAGACGCTGAGTTCGCCGAGTAATAAAGATCTCTGCGTTCTCCGCGTCTCTGCGGTAAAGAGTTTTGTTTAGTACGAAGGCTTACTTGCCGCCTTTTTTCTCCATCTTTGCCCAGGTGTCTTTCAAATTCACTGTCAAGTTGAAGACAGGCTTTTCAGAAGTGGAGTCTGGGTCAACGCAGAAATAGCCAAGGCGCTCAAACTGGTATCGTGAACCAGCTTCCGGCGCTGCCAGATGCGATTCCACATAGCCAGTGAGGATCTGCAATGAATTAGGATTGATGCAGGAGAGGAATCCTTCATCGCCTTCTTCGGGATCTTCCTTGGTAAAGAGACGGTCATACATGCGAATCTCTGCTTGTTTGGCGTGTGCCGCAGATACCCAATGGATCGTGGACTTAACCTTGCGTCCATCGGCGGGGTCACCGCCGCGTGTGGTTGGGTCGTAGGTCGCGTGAATTTCCACTACTTCACCCTTATCGTCTTTTACAACGTGTGTACATTTGATAAAGTACGCATAGCGTAAGCGTACTTCATTACCTGGGAAGAGGCGATAATATTTCGGCGGCGGAGTCTCTCGGAAATCATCCTGTTCGATATAAATGACTTTGGAGAACGGAACCTTGCGTGTGCCCGCGTTCGAGTCTTCGGGGTTGTTGACCGCATCCATCTCTTCAGTTTGACTATCAGGGTAATTGTCGATCACTACTTTTAATGGCTTGATAACCGCCATGCGACGCAAAGAGGTTTTGTTGAGGTCTTCGCGAACACACGCTTCAAGCAATGAAACATCGCTGATGCTGTAGTTCTTTGCCACGCCCACACGGCGAATAAAATCATGGATGGCGGCGGCAGTGTAACCACGTCGGCGCAATCCACGCAGAGTTGGCATGCGCGGGTCATCCCAGCCGTTCACGTGTTTCTCTTCCACAAGTCGGCGCAGCTTGCGCTTGCTCATCACTGTGTACGTAAGGTTCAAACGCGCAAACTCGATCTGGCGCGGTTTGAAAACGCCCAGCTGCTCAGGGAACCACTCATATAGCGGGCGGTGATTTTCATATTCCAGTGAACACAAGGAATGAGTGATGCCTTCCATTGAGTCATTCTGTCCATGAGCCCAGTCGTACATCGGGTAAATTTTCCACTTGCTGCCTGTGCGGTGATGCGGCGGCTCATGGATGATGCGATACATGGCTGGGTCGCGCATGTTGATGTTAGGGTGTGCCATGTCAATTTTGGCGCGCAAAATTCGAGAACCGTCTGGAAACTCACCATTCTTCATGCGATCCAGCAAGTCCAGGTTCTCGTCCACATCACGGTCACGGAACGGAGAATTCTTTCCAGGTTCGGTTAATGTGCCACGATTGGCACTCACCTGATCGGGAGTCTGATCGTCCACATACGCCTTGCCCATCAGCACAAGTTTCTTGGCCCACTCATACAGTTCATCAAAGTAATCCGATGCGTATGTCACCTTGACCCACTCAATGCCGAGCCAGCGCGCATCATCCATAATGGCGTCAACGAATTCAGTTTCTTCCTTCGCAGGGTTCGTATCATCGAAACGCAGAATCAACTCACCGCCATTTTCTTTCGCGATGAGATAATCGATCATGAACGCCTTCACATGGCCGATATGTAAATATCCGTTTGGCTCAGGAGGCAGGCGCGTGCGAACGCTTTTGAAGCGTCCGTTCTTCAAATCTTCCGCAACAGCTTCGCGGATAAAATCACTTGGCTTATTGATTGTTTCTTCGTCACTCATGGATTTGCCTTAATGCTGAATTTCAGGGAATACGGAACCGCCTCACATTTAACTGTCAACAGCCACGCTAAAGAGACGCATTCCCTACCCTGATTGTTTTCTATTAATCGTGCTAATTATAACAAACTTGATTCATGTATAATCTGCTTTGGAGGAACAATGACCGAATCAACAGAAAAACACTCTGGCTTTTTAGCCACCTATTTTAACCGTGACGCAGTTCTTAGAATTGCTCGTACGGCTGGCATCTTCGCCTGGATTGTGCTCGGGGTTTACGTTTTTACAACGCTGATCTCCGTCTCTCAATTTATGCTCCAATTTTCAACGGGCATTTACTTTCAGAAAGGAATGTCCAGTATAGATGTTATTAATTTTTTCACGCCTTATTTGTTGCAGCCTCTGCCAGGCTTATCGTATTTTATTGGCCTGAAATTTGCCGAACATGGTCTTCTTATCCTTTTGGATGTTGAAGACAATACTCGCCGTGCTGCACGAAAATAACACCTTTGCCTGTAATAAAGCTGGAGAAAGCGAGCCTTTGTAGAATAAAAGGTGTGATTTCTCAGGCTATAATTTTGATATTAAGATTGCCATTGCTAGGTTGCCCACAAACATAGAAAATAGTGGTAAAATGGCGGTCGTTTTGGGGAATGGTGCAACGGCAGCACACTACACTCTGGATGTAGTAATCTTGGTTCAAATCCAGGTTCCCCAGCTAAACCCGCTAGAAATAGCGGGTTTTTTATTTTATATATTTGTGCTTCTCTTTTCCCAAAAAAGACGCCCTCAATGGGCGTCTTTTTTTATTGGAGTTACATTATTCAGCCTGAAAGTGGCTCTGTAAAGAACGATATCTCAATTCCTTCTTATTCAGAGCTTGTATTGCCGCCACCGCTGCCATGCCAGCAGAGAGCGTGGTAAGTAACGGTATATTCATAGCGATTGCTGCAGCACGTATTTTTGCACCGTCAGAATGGGCATGAGATCCGAGCGGGGTATTGAGAATTAATTGAACGCCTCCGCTTTTAATTATATCAACGATGTCAGTGGAACCCTCATCCAGCTTGCCAACAATATGGACGGGTAATCCCACTTTGATGAAGAAGTTCGCGGTCCCTGGGGTAGCGTAAAGTGTAAAGCCCATGCGATGTAAGTCACGCGCAACTTTCAAGCCTGCACTTTTATCGTAGTCATTTACGCTGATGAGAACAGCCCCGCTTTGGGGTAAACCCATTCCTGCTGCGATTTGTGACTTTGCAAAGGCATGACCGAAATGAGAGGCATGTCCCATCACTTCGCCAGTGGATCGCATCTCGGGTCCAAGCAAAATGCTGGAACCTGGTAATTTTTTGAATGGCAGAACAGCCTCTTTGATGAAGAAGCCATCCACACGTGGTTCTTCGGTAACGTTGATCTCTTTGAGGCTGCTTCCTGCCATGATCTGTGCGGCAACGTAAGCGAGGTTTAATCCAGTGGCCTTACTGGCATAAGGCACAGTTCTCGAGGCACGCGGATTCACTTCCAGTACACAAACAACCTCATCTCTCAGTGCAAATTGAACGTTCATAAGTCCGCGCACACCGAGGGCGATACCAAGCTGCTCGGTATATTCGCGCATAATTCCGAGATGATAAGCACTGACTTTATACGGAGGCAGGACACAAGCTGCATCTCCAGAATGGACGCCTGCTTCTTCGATATGCTGCATGATCGCCCCGACAACGACGTGTTCGCCGTCAGCGAGAGCATCTACATCAATTTCGAAAGCGTCTTCCATAAACTTATCGATCAGAATCGGTTGCCCTGGAGCCGCTTCAATTGCATTTTGGATAAACTCTGCCAGACGACCTTCTTCTTCAACAAGAGCCATTGCACGTCCGCCCAAAACGAAGGATGGACGCACTAGAACGGGATACCCAATTCTTTCAGCAATGACACGCGCCTCTTCAATGGAACGTGCGATTCCATTTTCAGGTTGGGGGATGTCCAACTCTTTGAGCAATTTCGCAAACTCTTCGCGGTCTTCGGAAAGTTGAATGGCATGTGGTGATGTGCCGAGGATTTTCACGCCTGCTGTTTCAAGCCCAGCTGCTAAGTTGAGCGGAGTCTGTCCGCCAAATTGGACGATGACTCCGATGGGCTTTTCAAGGTCAATCACATTGAGTACATGCTCAAGTGTCAGTGGCTCAAAATATAAGCGGTCTGCGGTGTCGTAGTCGGTGGAGACCGTTTCAGGATTGCAGTTGTACATGATGGTTTCGTATCCCATCTTGGACAATGCAAACGCTGCCTGACAACAGCAATAATCGAATTCAATCCCCTGACCAATGCGATTTGGTCCACCACCGAGGATGAGGATCTTCTGCTTATCTGTTGGGCGAGACTCGTCATCCATTTCATAGGCGCTGTAGAGATAGGGTGTCTGCGATTCAAATTCTGCGGCGCAGGTGTCGACTCTTTGGAATGTAGGAAGTATGCCAAGTGATTTTCGAAGGTCGCGGACTTCCGATGCAGAACGATGAATGATGAATGATGAATTTAAGAGCCGTGCAATGTGTGCGTCTGCGAAGCCCATTTGCTTGGCATAATGCAGAATAGGTTTGAGTTCAACCTCGGATTTGCAATCCCTAATCTCTAATTCGCAATTCCTGATTTCATTCATCTGAGCTAGGAACCACAAATCATATCCACTAGCTTTGGAAATTTCTTCGAGCGACATTCCCTGTTGAATGGCACGATAGACATGGAAGAGTCTGTCTGCAGTGGGATGTTGCAGAGTCGCGAATGTTTCAGGCTCAGTAATCCGCTCACGGTTAGGGCCAGAGGCGTCGAGTGCGTCTACGCCGATTTCCAAAGATTGAATCGCTTTGTTCAAAGCTTCGGGGAAGGTACGTCCCAATGCCATCGACTCACCCACGGATTTCATCTGCGGGCCGAGAGTCGAATCCACGCCTGGGAATTTTTCAAACGCCCAGCGCGGAATTTTGACGACAACATAATCGAGCGACGGCTCGAAGGCGGCTTTGGTTTGCTTGGTGATGTCGTTGGTGATTTCATCGAGAGTGTAACCAACGGCGACGAGAGCAGCGAGTTTTGCAATTGGAAAACCAGTTGCTTTAGAGGCAAGCGCGGACGAACGGCTCACGCGCGGATTCATTTCGATAACGACAACACGACCCGTCTTTGGGTCAACACCGAATTGCACATTCGAGCCGCCAGTTTCCACACCGACAGCGGACAGCACACGATGAGCGAGGTCGCGCATGATTTGATATTCACGGTCAGTGAGCGTTTGCGAAGGTGCGACAGTAATGCTGTCGCCTGTGTGAACGCCCATCGGGTCGAGATTTTCGATGGAACACACAACGACAAAGTTATCAGCCTTGTCGCGCATGACTTCGAGTTCGTATTCCTTCCAACCAAGCACAGACTCTTCAAGCCACGCCTGACCAATTGGCGATTCAGAAACTGCACTGCGGACTGCTTCTTGAAGTTGCGCGGGTTCATACACCCACGATGCGCCTGTGCCACCCATCGCAAATGAGGCACGGACTAAAACTGGATAGCCTGTCTCTTTGACAAGCGCTTCCGCTTCTTTTAACGAATACGCTGCTCCCCCACGAGGGACAGGAATGTTATTCTTCTGCATGGTTTCGCGGAATAATAAGCGGTCTTCGGCAGCTTTAATTGCAGAAAGATTCGCGCCGATGAGTTGCACGCCATATTTTTCTAGAACGCCATTTTCACTGAGCGCAAGTGCAAGATTTAATCCTGTTTGTCCGCCGACAGTTGGAAGCATCGCATCGGGTTTTTCCTGCGCAATGATTGCCTCTAGGGATTCAACTGTGAGCGGTTCAATGTATGTTGCGTCCGCGATTTCAGGGTCGGTCATAATAGTGGCGGGATTTGAGTTGACCAGCACTACGCGATAACCTTCCGCTTTCAATGCCTTCACAGCTTGCGTACCAGAATAATCAAACTCCGCGGCTTGACCGATGACGATGGCTCCAGAGCCAGGGACGAGGATTGTGTGGATGTCGGTGCGTTTCATAATTATTTATCCCCAATCATTTTGAAGAATTCACCAAAGATATCATGTGCATCATGGGGACCAGGCGCAGACTCGGGATGAAACTGCACACTAAACACAGGTTTATGTTTCATTCGTAGGCCTTCAAGCGAATCATCGTTTAGGCTTTTGTATGTGATCTCCACTTCGTCTTTATTCAAATCACCTTCGGTGACACAGTAGTTGTGATTTTGTGCAGTAATGAGGACTTCGCCATTCGGTAAATATTGAACGGGATGATTCCCACCGTGATGTCCGAACTTGAGTCGGTGGGTGTCTGCGCCGAGTGCACGCCCAATGAGTTGATGCCCGAGGCAAATGCCAAACATTGGCACGCCGCTTTGGATGAGTCCACTCACAGCTTCAACAGCGTAGGGTAACCCTGCGGGGTCGCCTGGGCCATTGGATAAAAAGATACCATCAGGTTTCATCGCCAACACTTCATCCGCAGTTGTATCTGCAGGGACAACGGTTACATTGGCACCAAATGAAGATAAATGACGAAGAATATTTTCCTTAATACCGAAATCATATGCGACGATGGACAATTGGCGATTGACCATGTTTTTTACATCGTCCATTATCTGTGGTCTATGGTCTTCCACCCACTTACTGCCTGCATCATCAGTCCAATGATATTTCTCTTCGCAAGTTACTTCTTTAACCATGTCCCGACCATCAAGGCCTGCCCACTCACGAGCCATCTTCAATAATTCTTCAGCAGATGTTCCTTTTGTGGATAGTGCAGCCTTTTGCGTGCCACCATCTCGGAGTTTACGAGTCAGCCAACGAGTATCCACGCCGCTGATACCAGGAACGCCGTGCCGTGCAAGCCAGTCAGATAAAGAAAGTGCCGAACGCCAGTTCGACACTACGGGACTTAAAGAACGAATAACAGCAGCAGAGACTTGTGGCTTTGCTGATTCATCATCCTCCAGATTGATCCCTACATTTCCAATGTGCGAGACTGTGAATAAGACACCTTGTCCGCGATAAGAGGGGTCAGTCAAAATTTCTTGATAGCCTGTCATGCTCGTGTTGAACACCAACTCAAACACAGCATCTGTTTCTGCGCCAAAGGCTTGGCCTGTGATCACAGTTCCATCTTGTAAAACGAGAGTGGCTAATTTCATCCAGCGGCTCCTTAATTAATCTGGCCGATTATAGCACCTACTTGAATATTGTTTAGACAAATATTTAGGGAGGATTCTGAGCTTTTTGAATTGGCCAAAGTGTGTTGTATATATTCATTCATAACCTTGCAGCTTCTTTCAGAAGAATGCATTGATCTTCAAAAAGAAAAACAATTGCTCGTTTGTAATTCCGAATGGGTTATGTAATTTTTTTATATTACCCATTTGCGCGAATAAAGATTTTAATGAGTACCCATAAGGGGAATAGTATTATCGATTTATTGCCCTATGATGGATGGAATTAACTTTTATCCATTCAAACATGAGGTGATGTCATGAAAAACAAAGTTCAATTCAAGAATATTGAAAAAGAATCATCGATCAGTTCACACTCCAATTCTTTCAATTGGTTGACATCCGCTCATACAAAGACATGGCTGGATGAACGTGATGCATGTGCGCTGGTTGCTTCGGTTCGTAAGAATGGAGAAGCAACTCACGGGAATTTGAAACGTGCATTGGCCGCATTGAGCATCATGGGACACCGCTCTGGCGAGGTCAATGGAGAAGGGGATGGTATCGGTGTAATGACCGACATCCCGCGCGTGTTATGGTCGCAGGCGTTGGAACAGGCGGGCAAACCTGGTTGGTTGGCGGAAGACCACCGCTTCTTTGTGGGACATTTAATGATCCCAAATACTGAGACGGATGTTCAAGGTGTCAAAGCCAAAATTATCAATATGCTTAAGGAAAGAGATATTGACATGCTCTTGGAACGCCCAATGCCCACCCGCTTACAGGCGCTTGGGAAAATGGCGCGTCAGCAGGTGCCGCATCTGTGGCAGATATCGGGCATGGTTCATAATGGCCCCTTGGAAAATGTAGAGCGGACTCTCTTTGACCTTGCACTTTACATTGAGAAATTCACGAATGTTGCCATTGCTTCCCTTTCCAGCAATGTGGTCGTTTATAAAGTACGTGGTTCTATCGAAACTTTGTATCAATATTTCCCTGAACTTCGCAACCCTGATTTCACCACCGCAATCACCATTGGACATGCGCGTTATTCCACCAACACCGCCACGAGCTTTGAACGCGTCCAACCTTTTAGTTTGATCGGACACAACGGCGAGATCAACACGATCGCGCGTCTACGTGAACAAGCGGAGATGCTCGGCGTCAATTTGGTGGAAAGTGGAAGTGACTCTCAAGACCTCGACCGTTTACTTTCCACGTTGATCCATCATTATCGCTTCTCGTTGACTGAGTCATTGGAACTGGCTTTCCCGCCCATTCTTAGTGAAGTGGAAAAACTTTCCCCTGAATTACAGACAATTTATAAATATTATCGTCAGGCATTTGGCCCGTACTCACAAGGCCCTGCGGGGATTATCTCCCGCTTTGGCGACGAATGTGTGTTCAGTGTGGATGCGCTCGGTCTGCGTCCGCTCTGGTTTGGTGACACGGAAAAGGAGTATTTCTTCTCCTCGGAGAAGGGCGTCTATCATTTGGACGATATGGTTGTTGACCCGATCCCGCTTTCGCCGGGCGAAAAAATGCGTGTGCGTATTCACCGTGGACGAAATGTGGAAGTCTTTGATTATCCAGCTATTCAACAGCGCATGTTGAACCTAACCATGCGTAGGTTCGGTTCACTTGAAACTCTTAACAAGCGGCTTGCTCATCTGCCTTTACCAGTTGAAATTACAGAGAATAGCGGAGACAACGAACCCACAGTGGACTTGGATAATCGTCTCTCCGCTTTCGGATGGGGGCGTGAAGACCGTGAATGGGTTCAGGAACTTGCCAAGAATGGAATTGACCCGATTAGTTCTCTCGGCTTTGACGGTCCGCTGGCGTCTCTTTCCACCGAACGCCAAAATATCGCGGACTATTTCAAAGAGGCGGTTGCGGTGGTCACAAATCCCGCCATTGACCGTGAGCGTGAAGTGGAGCATTTTTCAACACAGACGATTATCGGTTCGCGTCCACCTCTCGTGCCAAATGAATTAAGAGAAGAATCCACGTTTACGCTTGAAACACCAATTCTTCTGGATTCGGTCAGTGCTGGCTTGAAGACAGGTTATCCTACACTGAGCCAGTTGACGAGCCGTTTTCCAAATGAGCAGCTTGGTCACTTGCAAATGGTCACATTGGCTGGAGAGACAACTCCGCAGGCTTTGGAACGTCTCGCGCAAGCCGCCATTGACTCTGTCCGCAATGGGGCGAAGCTCCTACTATTGGATGACTCCGCCGCATTCCAGAATCAAAATGGATGGGTTGACCCCATTCTCGCGCTCAGCGTGATTGACCTTGCACTTCGTAAAACTTTTGCAGAACTTAATTCTTCAGAGTCTTCATCCACGCCATTGCCAATAAATGACAGTGGCAAAATAGACCTCGGCTTGATGGCTTCTCATTCAGCGGTAAATCTGCGCCGTCAGGTGGGGCTGGTCGTGCGCAGCGGAGCCATCCGCAATTTGCATGATGTCATCATGTGCGTTGGCATGGGTGCGGATGCGATCTCGCCTTATTTGATTTTCGAGGCGGCGGTCAAAGCGACGAATGATGAAGAAGAAATCGAAGGCTTGAAAAAGACCTTCAAGGCATTGCGTTCTGGTATTGAAAAATGTATCAGCACCATGGGCATCCATGAAGCGCGCGGATATGGACGATTATTCTCAAGCATCGGGTTGAGCCATCCTGTTGCTTTCGCGTTGGGTGTGAAAAATTATGGAGGTTCAGAACAGGGCGGCTTGAAATGGAATGATATTGATGCCGATACTGAGAAACGCGCAGTTGCATATCACAGTGCAGGCCGCAGCGAACTTTCGCGCGTGAACCATTTTTATCCAAAAATTTGGAAGGCGGCGGGAAAGCTTGGGAAGGGTGAATCAGGCTGGGGTGAGTATGAGGCGCACACGCAGACAACTGCAAAAGCCAATCCTGTCACTATTCGCCATATTTTGGATTTTCGTTATCCCGAGCAAACTTCCGTTGAATCCGATAAAGTCAATCTCGGAATCACATCGCATAAACTTCCATTCCTGATCGCGTCCATGTCGTTTGGTTCGCAGGGTGAAACCGCTTATCGAGCGTATGCCGAAGCCGCGTTCCGACTGAACATGCTTTCACTCAATGGCGAGGGCGGCGAAATCCCTGACCTGCTCGGCAAGTATCCGTTCAATCGCGGAATTCAAATTGCATCAGGGCGTTTTGGCATCACGGCCGAAACCATCAATGCTACGAATCTTTTGGAAATAAAAGTTGGGCAGGGCGCGAAGCCTGGTGAAGGCGGGCATTTGCCTGCGCGAAAGGTCACCTCCAAGGTTGCGGCGGCGCGTCATTCGCAAAAGGGCGTTGACCTTATCTCGCCGTCCAACAATCACGATATTTATTCCATCGAAGACCTCGCGCAATTTATTGAGGAGCTCAAAACTATCAATCCCAAGGCGCGTGTTGCGGTCAAAATTCCCGTTGTGCCTGGCATCGGAATTATTGCGGTCGGCGTTGCCAAGGCTGAGGCCGATATTATTTATCTCACTGGTTATGATGGGGGAACGGGTGCCGCTCGCCAACATTCTTTGCGGCATGTTGGCTTGCCCGCTGAAATTGGAATCGTGGAAGCGCATCGCGCTTTAACGGAGGCAGGGTTGCGCTCCAAAGTAGAGATCTGGGCTGACGGTGGAGTCCGCTCCGCGTCGGACACGGTCAAGCTGATGTGCCTCGGTGCGAATCGAATTGGCTTCGCCACGCTGGCGATGGTTGCCATCGGCTGTACGATCTGTAGAGACTGTCAGAGTGGCACATGCCACACGGGAATCACCACCCAGCTTGAAACGAAGGAAGAGGCGTTTAGTCAGGGCATCAAACATTTTGTCCCGCGTGATATCGAGCAGGCCATTCAATCATTAGTCAATGTGTTCACAGGCTTGGGAGAAGGTGTGAAGGACATCGTATCCAAACTTGGTTTTGAAAATTCACAGGATATTGTCGGCCGTTCTGATTTGCTCGTGCAAATTTCACATCACGAAAAAATTGACCTTGCAGAGATGCTCGTCCCTGTTAGTGAGTATTTGTCTGCAACTCCCATTCCGATTTCGCTGCCTGTGAATGAAATGTTGACCATTGACCGCGGTCCCTTGCATCGTCCGCGCAATCATTTGACAACGGTCATTTCAAATTTAGTGATGGAAAGTTTCACCACATATCGGCAGGAAAGAATATTGTTTGAAGATGATAAAGTGACCCCTGTTGACCGCGCCCTTGGCACGCATCTCACTGGCGCACTCACACGCTTCCGCAATAGTTGGAACTGGTCGCCTGGGCATGGCGGGCAGGGCGGCCATAGGGAAACATGGCTTCAGCCGCTTGATACCATTGAAACGGATTCCGTGCCGCGCACGTCTCTGCACTTCGTCAGCAGTTCCGTCCCAGGCAATGGACTCGGCGCATACAATGCCGACCCCGTTCATATCCTCGTCGAAGGCGGCGCACAGGATGGTGTTGCCAAAGGCATCTCTGGCGGACGGGTTGTGATCATGAAAGGCTACAATCATGATGGCAAGCTAATCGATGGCTCAGTTGGGAAAAGCCTTGCGTATGGCGGCACGGGCGGCGTGGTGATCGTGCAGGGTAACGCGGACTCACGCGCCTGCATCCGTCTTTCTGGCGCAGATGTGATCATCGGTGGTGAAATTCTCAAGCCGCTCAATGATAGCCTTGGCTTTATTGGTGCGCGATCCAATGTGAAGGGCTTTCTATGTGAATACATGACCTCAGGCCGTGTGCTGGTTTTAGGTGACCCTGGACCGTGGATGTGCGCTGGTATGACAGGTGGTGTGTTATATCTTCGCTTACAGCCGCATCTCAATTTTGATCATGCCGCCATCCAACGTCGCTTGGGAAAAGGCGCAAAAGTATCTGTGCAGGAAGTTGGCGAAAGTGACCAGCACAACCTGCGTGAACTTCTGACGATCTATGCAGACGAACTAAAACAAAATCATCAAGCTGATGAAGCTCAAAAGGCTATTGATCTGCTTGTGGATTGGAAAAGCACCTTTGTTCGCGTGGTTCCGTTGGGGCAACAGGAAGAGCAGAAATTCGCAACGGAGTAAATGAGTACTCTTTGAAGGTTTGAAGTTAGATCATGAAAAAGACTTGTGAAAATTTATTCACAAGTCTTTTTTTATTATTTGCGAGATATGCTCCATTTGGGTAGGAAATTTTTTATTGTATGGTCAATATCAGTGAGTTATGTGGTCGATATTCTCCAAAGGGGTAATGGTCATATGACCCTGAATCCATAGAATAAGACCTATTCATAAAACAACATTTTATTTACCGAGAGAGATATAACCTTGATTTTCGCTCTGATCATTTTCGTATTGGCGTATATAGCAATAGCAAGCGAGAAATTCCCTCGTCATTGGGTGGCTCTTTTGGGTGGCGCCTTGCTGATCTTGTTTGGTGTGTTGACTCCAACCGAAGCGCTGTCATACATCAGTTGGGAAACGCTAGGTTTGGTGTCTGGGATGTTCGTGTTGGTCTCTATTCTTGTTCAGGCGGGCTTCTTTACCTGGTTGGCCATGAATTCCCTGCGCAAAGTAAATTACCACCCGGCATCCTTGTTTGTGATCTTGATCATTTTGGCAACCGTCATGGCCATGTTTATGGACAGTATTACGGTGATGTTGTTCCTTTCGGCTCTTACGTTACAGCTTTGTGTTTTGCTGAAGCTCGACCCCGTTCCGCTCGTAATTGCAGAAGTCTGCGCGGCCAACACGGGCGGTGCAGCTACGCTGGTGGGTGATCCCCCTAATGTGATTTTGGGCACCACCTTGGGCTTCAACTTTTCGGACTTCGCCACGAACACAGGCCCGCTTGCAATTGGGGCAGCTTTATTGATGTTAGTCATTTTTTATCTGGTAAACCGCAAGAGTCTGAAGAACGCGCACATTGCTCTGACCGATGACATGATCGAAGCCATTGATGAACTGCACAGTGAGCCGTTGCATGCACACCTTACGCGTGTGGGGCTAATTGGCTTTTCCATGGCAGTCGCCCTTTTGATTTTCCATCTTCCTCTTACTGCATTGACTGGTTTGCCGATCAATGCTGCTACGGCCGCGTTGATCCCTGCGGGAATTGCTCTGATCGCCTTGCGTGATGACCAGCGCAAGAGAATACTGGTCAATGTGGACGGTGAGAGCATTCTTTTCTTTGCTGGTTTGTTTATGATGATTGGTGGATTGGAAAAGGTACACCTTTTTGAAACACTTGCGGAGGATATGGCTGCTGCTGCGTCATCTCCAAATGCACTTGTGCTTGCTTTGCATTGGGGACCTGGCTTGGCAAGCGGAATATTAGACAATGTACCGCTGGCTTTAGCCATGACATTCGTGCTCAAAGATCTGGCAGCCATTCCTGGGATGCCTGCGCTTGGGTTGATGGTTTGGTCACTGGCGCTCGGCGTAGATATTGGCGGCAACTTGACTCCTATTGGAGCATCTGCCAATGTGGTGGCGTATGCCTATATGGAACACAACCACGGTTCGATCGGTTGGAAGCGCTGGCTGTTGATCGCAGTTCCTCCCACTATTCTTGCGATGATTCTGATCTCATTCCTGCTGATCTTTAAAAGCCAAATTGGCTGGTATTGATCGTCAAAAAAATCTGATACGGAGAGAATTTATGTACATACTTTCGATGATCGGCTACATCATGTTTGCACTGTTGTTGATGAACATGCTTGCAAAAGCCCGCCCACGGATCAAAGAACCCATTCCAGGTAAAGCCCTAAAAAGTCTGCCTATGAGATTGCCGTCCCGCTTTCAACTACAGCGTTCGAGTTTGTTGGCCTTGCTGACTGGTGTTGCGTTTGGAGTTGCGACTGGCTGGTTGCCTTTGAGTACCGCGGGAATTGTTGCTTCGGTAGCGGTTGTCACTGTCTTTTTGCCGATGCGTTACACGTTCACGACAAAAGGAGTAGCAGTTGGGGAAGGAATGTTCTACCCATGGAGTGACTTTTCTGGATTTGCGGCCAAGGGGTCAAGCCTCAAACTTGATCACCCCTCTTTTTTTAGAAAGCTCACATTGTTCGTCAAACCCGCCGAAATGAACAACGTGTTGGAATATGTAGAACGATATGTCAAAGCTGTTTAGAAAATAAAACTGATAAGGAGAATGAAAGAGATGAAAGCTATTAACAAAAAGAAATTAATGTTTATTTTGCCCTTGTTGGCTGTTGCGTTGACCTTTGCATTTGCTACGCCGGCATATGCGCAAGATGGAACGCCCCCAACTGCCGAGCAGGTGAATGATATTTCTCTAAGTATCAATATCATGTGGATGCTTATTGGCGGCTTCTTGGTTTTTTTCATGCAGGCTGGTTTTGCGCTGGTGGAAACTGGTTTCACTCGCAATAAGAACGTTACCCATACTATGATGATGAACATGATGGTATTCTGTATCGGTGCTGTGGGATATTGGTTGACGGGTTTTGCTTTTCAATTCGGCGGAGTCAATGCTGCTTATCCTGCTGTGGCAACCGCCGGCGCGGTCGCAGGTGAGTGGGCGCATTCTCCGATCACACTCGGTGATTGGGCTGGTCTGCTTGCAACTCCTCTAGTTCGCATCGGTCAATTTGGCCTTATTGGTGGCAGTGGATTCTTTTTGTCTGGGCTGGGGACGAACGCTGGCATTCTCTCCTTCTTCCTGTTCCAAATGGTCTTTATGGATACAGCTGCAACGATCCCAACTGGCTCCATGGCGGAACGTTTGAAATTTGTTGGCTTCGTTGTAATGAGCTTGTGGGTTAGTATGTTCATCTATCCAGTCGTTGCTGGCTGGATCTGGGGGGGTGGTTGGTTGCAAAACCTTGGTCGTATTGCAGGACTCGGTAATGGAGCAGTGGACTTCGCTGGATCTGGCCCCGTCCACATGATTGGTGGTTGTGTTGCCTTGGCGGGCGCAATCGTGCTTGGTCCCCGTATTGGCAAGTTCAATAAGGATGGCTCCGCCAATACGATCCCTGGCGGTAATATTACGATCGGTGTACTTGGTACGATTATCCTGTTCTTCGGCTGGTTCGGCTTCAACCCTGGCTCTTCGCTTGGCTTCCTTGGTGGTTTCCGCAACCTCGCTGTAATTGCTGCTGTCAATACATTATTAGCTGGTGCGGCTGGCGGAGTTTCTGCTATGACGTATATGTGGTTGTTCGGCGCATCCAAAAAACCTGATGCTGGCATGTCAGTAAATGGACTCCTCGCAGGTTTGGTGGCCATCACTGCCCCATGTGCTTTTGTAGATCAATGGGCGGCGGTTGTGATTGGTCTCATTGCGGGCGTGTTGGTTTGCTTGGCAAGTGTCGCGCTTGAGAAGCTCAAGATTGATGACCCCGTGGGCGCGGTGCCTGTTCACATGGTCAATGGAGCCTTTGGCGTTCTTGCAGTGGGCATCTTTGCTAATGGCAATCCTGACACTGCTGCATGGAATGGCATGGAAAGCGCCGTCACTGGTTTGTTGTATGGTGGTTCCACACAGATATTGGCTCAGCTTGCCGAGGTCGCCAGTATTTTTGTAGTGGTCTTTGGCCTCTCCTACTTGTTCTTCAAGGTATGTGCTTCTTTCAAGCTGCTGCGCGTCTCTCGCGAAGATGAATTGAATGGACTTGACATGCCTGAAATGGGTTCTCTCGCTTATCCGGTGGATTGGGAAGCTCCTGCTGACGCAGTCTAATTTTTTGTAGTAACAATAACTGATCGAGACTCCAGAGGAGAGGTTGAATAGCCAATCCTCTGGAGCCTTGGTCTATAATTTTCAGATCGATTAAAACAAATTGAAAAACAGCCATGCATGAAACTGCTTCGAATATTTCTCCTCCTGCTTTGATCTACCTTGGAATGGGGTTGATCCTTGCTCGCATTCTTCTGGACGGCAAAAATACCCGCAGCTTTACCTGGTTGCAGTGGCTGCAATTTCTGGTGGATGCGGCTCGGATCGTCATGCTTTGGCCGCTCGTGTTATTTATTGAAAAATTTGAAGCCTGGTTGAGAACGGGCATTGACGATGAGGTAAAGCATGACCATTGAGTCCAATCCCAAAGCGGTTCGGAAGACACTTGGCCTGACTGGGATCACAATCAATGCCATGGCATTGACCGCGCCTGGCGCATTCCTGTGGCTGCTATATCAAGTACAAGCTGCGGCTAGTTTCGATGGCGTGGCGGATATTTGGCCTGGAGTTTTGCTGGCTTTACTGTCAGCATTGATCACTGCTTTATCGTTTGGCGAGCTGGCCCGTCGTTATCCTGAGGCGGGGTTTCGTAGTGCATATCACTTTGCAGACCGTTTCTTTGCTCGTCAAGAGAATCGTCGTAACAAAGCCTTGGCTCGAGTTGGTAAATTTGCAACGGGTTGGGCTGCGCATCTCTATTACTGGATCTATCCCGGTGTTCTGATCGCATTCATGGGCATTCTTGCGGATTATTTATTGCGCTACTTTGGTTATAGCCCGACGGTCTTTGGAGAAGTCCTTCTTGCGGCTTCGTTTGCCGCATTCGTTGGTTTTCTGGCCTTACGCGGAATTACCGGTTCGACCACGACCAGTGTTGTTCTGAATACCATACAGTTGACTACGCTGGTTATTTTCGGCGCTCTTGCGATTGCTTTTCGCCTCATTAATCCCGCTTCTTTTTCTCCATCGGACTGGGTCTATCCATCTGTAGCTTCTGTGGTCTTCCCGCACAGTTTGAATGGAGTTGTGTTTCAGGCTGTGCTGGCCATGATCTTGATGGTCGGCTTTGAATCTTCTACGGCTCTTGGCGCTTCTGCTTCCAATGCGCCACGCGACATCCCTCGTGGTGCTGTTCTGGCATTGATCATTCAAGGATTGTTTGCCTATCTGGTGGGATATTTTGCCGCTGGTTTTGCGCTAAATGTGCAGATCAATGCAGTCTCTTCTCATGCGCCTCTTGGTGATCTGGCATTGCAAATAGGAGAGCTGCTTTTGAGTGGTTATGGAACCACTCTGATGGTTTTCTTTGGCTTTACGGTAGCTGTGGCGTTATTGGGTGGTACTTTGACTGCGATCAATAATGGAGTCCGCATTAGTTTTGCGATGGCTCTGGATGACGAGATGCCTGACGTGCTTGGCTTTTTACATCCCAAATATGCTACTCCATATAACACGGTGATCATACTCAGTTCGGTGTGTGCGTTCATTGGCGCAGCAGGGATTATTGGTGGTCTGCCGGTCTTGATGGGAATTGTGCTGGCTTCTAATTTAGGTGCCTTCCTGCTTTATGCACTACTGTGCTTGTTGACCATCGTTACCTTTGCTGGAGATATTGCTTTCAATATCTTTCGTCACGTTCTCCTGCCGATTGCTGGGTTGGTTATCAATGTTGGCATTGTGATCGCTGCCGCAAAGATCGGTGTGAATGCGGGTGGGATTATCACTCAGGCAACCTATATCGCGTTTGGGATTGCAGTGGCTTGGTTGTTGGTGAGTGTGACGTATTATTTTCTCAGGCGCAAATAGATGAGAAGTCTCGCGCCTCTAAATGCCCCGTTTGGGTACTGGCAGGCTCATCTAGGGTTACATAGAATTAAATAAACGATCCCTTTTTATTTGCCCGCGAACTGCGTTAGATCTCTTGCGCCGTTCTGCGGGAGAGTGGTTTATCTTGAGAAAATTCCTGCCTGAAATTGAAAGCGGTGGATTGAGTGTTATTGGCCCGGTACGGGAGGACAATCAAGACTCGATCCGTCTGCCGGATGGTGAATATCCCTTTGAAGCTGGCGCGCTCTTTGCCATAGCGGACGGCATGGGTGGATATTCTCATGGAGGCGTGGCAAGCCTTTTGGCGTTGGAATCTTTTTTCGATATGATCTCCAGCCAAAATGGAGGTCCAATCCCCAAGGCCCTTCAGCGCGGATTTGAAGCTGCAAATCTTCAGGTGTATAAGAAAGCTCAACAGTTGGATGCAGGCCGTATGGGTACAACCCTTACGGCAGCTTATGTTTTTGGCGAAATGTTGTATCTGGCCCACGTAGGGGACAGCCGTGCATATTTAATTCGCGATGGTCGCTCGATTTGCTTAACCGCTGACCACACCACGGTAGGTGATATGGTTCGTTCCAAGTTGATTTCCTCGGATAAGATCCGTACCCATGCTCAGCGTTCCATTCTTACCAGATCCATTGGCACATCCTTGTTCGTTCAGCCAGACATCATCCAACAAAAACTGCGTGAAGGAGATCGCTTGGTCTTATGCTCTGATGGAGTGTGGTCAGTGATCGAGGACGAAGAGTTCGCTCAAGTCACGAATGATGCGTCTTCTGTCGATGAGGCGAGTCGTAATCTTATCGACCTTGCTCTTGATCACAATACAGATGACAATGCTTCAGTTATCGTTTTTCACTTGCGTAGGTTGATACCGATCTCTTCTGAACAACCGTCCGACAATGGAGAATCCCTCGGTTGGTTTCAAAAACTAAGGAAATTGGTGTCATGAATGCCTATGCTATAATGACCGGCAATATGCTGCAAATAGGTGATCAATTTGATCATTTTCAAATACAAGCACACATGGCTCAGGGTGGTATGAGCGATGTATATCGTGCTTTTGACTTGGTCAATCGCCGTGAAGTGGTCATTAAAGTTCCTGATCAATCCATGCTCGGTGACCCCGCTCAATTCGAACGGTTTCAAAGAGAGTTGGAAGTGATGAAGACTCTTGATCACCCGACGATCCTCAAAGGACTTGGGTCTGGAAAATATAATCGCATTCCTTATTTGGTAACAGAATTTGTGGACGGAAAATCTCTCAGGTCTTTGATAGAGACTTCTGCGCCTCTGACTCCAGATGAGGCTGTTTCTGTTACGAGAAAAATTGCCGAAGGGATGGCCTATTGCCATCAAAATGAAGTTATCCACCGAGACTTAAAGCCTGAAAATATTCTAATTACTTCTGATGGACAACCCGTCATTATGGACTTTGGCCTTGCGCTGACCAAGGGCTCGCATCGTGTTACATACTCAAATCTGAGCGCCACAATGGGAACACCAGACTATATGTCTCCAGAGCAGATCGAAGGTCAACGTGGTGACCAGCGAACGGATATTTATGCGCTTGGCACGATTCTGTATGAGATGCTTGCAGGAAGAGTTCCCTTTACTGGCGACACCAACATGGCGATCATGGCACAGCATTTGAACAGTGTTGCACCACGCCTTGATCGAGTCAACGCATCCATCTCTTCTGAATTGGCAGCGATTGTTGCCAAATGCCTATCTCGCGATCCCGAACAACGTTACACAGACATGACTGCTTTTGTGGATGCTCTTGACCATCCTGAGAATGCTGACTTGGCCGTGCTGGAAAACTCAAGTTCTTCGCCCAAGGTAGGGATGTCGATAGAGCAAAAGCAGGTTATTCAAGGTGTATTGATTGCTGCAGGAATTATCGGCGGGTTGATATTGTTAGCCTTAAGCTTGCAATATTTTCAGCACTAAAACTGTGAAAACAACGGATGGGAAACTATGAATAAGACCACAAACTCAACAGCTGATGTTCTCACACTTGCAGAGCAGAAAAAGGTTAAATTTATTGACCTGCAATTTACTGATGTTGTTGGTGTGGTCAAGAATGTTACCATTCCAGCGCACGAGTTAACAGCGGCGCTGGAAAATGGCATTTGGTTTGACGGTTCTTCCATTGAAGGATTTGCGCGCGTGGCGGAAAGTGATATGCACTTGCGTCCGGACCCTTCCACTTTCTCTATAATCCCTTGGCTTACTGGTGACGATGCTACAGCCCGTCTAATTTGCGACGTTTTTACGCCTGATGGACAGCCATTTCCTGGGGATCCGCGCTCGATTCTACGCAGGGTCATAAACGAAGCTGCTGAAATGGGATTCAATTACAACACCGGCCCTGAATTTGAATTTTTCCTACTAAAGCCGAATTCTGATGGAAGCTTGCTTCCTCTTATGCCACATGATAAAGGAAGTTATTTTGATGCTCCTTCGGATTTGGCCGCAGGACTGCGTCGCCAAATGACAGGTACGTTAGAAGCGCTTGGTTTACAGGTGGAAGCCATGCACCATGAAGGTGCGCACGGCCAACAGGAGATCGATTTTCGCTATTCTGATGCGTTGACCACAGCTGACAGTGCGGTGACACTGCGTGTAGCATTAAAAGTCATTGCCCAGCAGAATGGACTGTATTGCACCTTCCTGCCCAAACCGATCCGCGGCATCAATGGCAGTGGGATGCACGTTCACCAAAGTTTGGCATACATCGCTACTGGGAAAAACGCTTTCTCCGATCCTGGCGACCCGCACGGCCTTTCAAAGATCGCCAAACACTTCATCGCTGGACAGCTCGCTCATGCACGTGGAATGTGTGCTATTTTGGCGCCCTTGGTAAATTCGTACAAACGCCTTGTCGCTGGGTATGAGGCACCTGTTTATATCAGCTGGGCTCGTGTCAACCGCTCAGCGCTTATTCGAGTGCCGCGTGCGTCTGAAAGTGATTCCACTCGTTTGGAATTGCGTTGTCCTGACCCAAGCTGTAATCCTTACCTTGCTTTTGCAGTTATGCTTGCAGCAGGTTTGGATGGGATTCGCCGTGAATTGACTGTCCCAGAAGCAACTGAAGAAAACATCTATTTGCTTGAAAAGACAAGTAATACTTCACAAGCTGTATTGCCCACTTCACTCAACCAGGCACTCAAAGCCATGGAAGAGGATGAGGTTGTCAAAAATGCACTTGGGGCACATACCCATGAAGTCTTTATCAACGCTAAACGCCTGGAATGGGAAGATTATCGGCTTGAGGTGACAAACTGGGAACTTGAAAAATACCTCCCTAGGTACTAAATCTTTATTTGATATCAATAATGGGCAGCTCTGGCTGCCCATTATTTTTTATTGGTGAACAACCTATTTATAAAATAGCACCCTTTTAGGTAATAGACATAATTCTTCTCTTCCGTATAATTCATTTTAGGCAGTGGAACACGAGGATAGATCTCTTGTGAGCCTGCAGCTATAAATTTAGTAGCATCAGCCTTGTCCTGGGCTGTTACTCAAATACTCTCCTTGGTAGTCCCCTCAGAGGGGGTACATGGCGGTTGGTTTTTACCAGTCGCCATGTTTTTTATATGCATATAAGTACCCATTTGGGTAATAGACCTACCCGTATCCTACCCATATAATCTCGCCTTATAAGATTCAAACAATTCATTTGTAAGGAGAATTTTTCATGGCAAAAACAATTAAGGAAGTTTTGGAATTAGCAAAAGGCGTTCAAGTTGTTGACTTGCGCTTCATTGACCTACCCGGCACCTGGCAGCATTTCACCATGCCTGTTCAGCGCCTGACAGAAGATTTTTTCAAAGAAGGCATTCCCTTCGATGGTTCATCCATCCGCGGTTTTCAGGAAATTCACGAATCAGACATGCTCCTCAAGGCAGACCCTGAGACAGCCTTTGTCGATCCCACAGCGATTACCCCAACCCTCGTAATCTCCTGCAATGTTTTTGACCCATTCACCGAAGAACCCTATTCTCGCGATGCCCGCTATGTTGCCCAAAAGGCTGAAGCGTACTTAAAAAGCACGGGTCTTGCAGAAACTGCTTATTTTGCGCCCGAAGCGGAATTCTTCGTCTTTGATGGCATTCGCTACACATCCACACCGTACGAATCCTCCTTCTCCATCGAATCCGAAGAAGCATGGTGGAGCAGCAATAACCCAGGCTCCAAGGGCGGACAAATCCAGCCCAAGCGCGGTTATTTCCCTACTTCCCCGACCGATACTCTTCAGGAACTCCGCAATAAATTCCTGCTTGCCATGCAGGCTGCTGGTGTTGCGATGGACTTGCATCACCACGAAGTAGCCACCGCTGGTCAGAGCGAAATGAGCATGACCTATACCACTCTCACCCGTATGGCTGATGATCTTCTGCTGTACAAGTACATCATCAAGAACGTTGCCCGCCAGAATGGTAAGACTGTTACTTTCATGCCCAAGCCCATCTTTGGTGATAACGGCTCTGGTATGCACGTTCACTCTTCCTTATGGAAGGGAAAGACTAATGTCTTCTATGATGAGAATGGGTATGCTGGTCTTTCCCAGACCGCTATCTATTACATCGGTGGCTTGCTCAAGCACGCTCCCGCATTGCTCGCACTTACTTCACCGACCACCAACTCTTATCGCCGCCTCGTTCCTGGCTACGAAGCACCCGTCAACATCGCTTACTCACAGCGCAACCGCTCGGCTATCTGCCGCATTCCTGCGAACAAAAGCTCCAAGGCCAAGCGCGTCGAATTCCGTGCTCCCGATGCCACCAGCAACCCGTACCTCGCCTTCTCAGCCATTCTCATGGCAGGTCTCGATGGCGTGTTGAACAAGATCGATCCAGGTCAGCCTCAGGATCGCGATCTGTACGAATTGCCCGCCGAAGAAAAGAAGCTCATCAAGCAGGTTCCCAGCTCCCTTGGTGAAGTGCTCGATGCTCTTGAAGCCGACCACGAATTCTTGCTCAAGGGTGGTGTCTTCACTCCTGACCTGCTCGAAGAGTACATCAAATACAAGCGCACCAATGAAGTGGATGCCATTCGCCTGCGCCCGACCCCGCACGAATACGTGATGTACTTTGACGCCTAATCCGCGCCGCTGAAATCGTCTCTCTATCTGCCGACAGCTGGTTGCAGACCAATAGGCTTGCATCTAGCTGTCGGCTTTTTTTATACGCAAATGTAAGGGCGATCCATCCATGTTAATCTGGTACCTCTGAAGATCACGGCGAAGCGCCTCTACTATTACATACTAATTTATTATGAACACTACTCTTCTTGTCTCATCTTTCGTGCTTGCCATCTCATTTTGTGCTCCGCCAGGGATCATCACAGCTGAAACTGTGCGCCGCGGCTCTGCGCGTGGGTTTATATCAGCTTTGTATGTTCAATTCGGCTCACTGGTTGGTGATACAACTTGGGCGGTTATTGCATTGACTGGCTTGGCGTTTCTTATTCAGAACAATGTCGCCAAAACCATTCTTAGTTTGATCGGCATATTACTGATGCTCAAGCTTGCATGGGATGCCTTTAAGGATGCCCGTCATGGCAAGGGATTGGACATATCAGAGTCAGCTTCTGCGCGGGGAGATTTTGCAAGCGGTGCTTTTCTCTCTTTAGGTAATCCGCTCAACATCGTTTTCTGGACTGGTCTTGGAACTACAGTCTTTGCTTCCATTACGGGCGGGCCTCAGCCAATTCATTTTGCTATTTTCTTTGCAGGTTTTTGGGCGGGTGCAGTCCTATGGTGTTTCATCATGGCTGGGCTTGTCGCGTGGGGAAAACAGTGGATGACTCAAAACTTTTTCCGTTGGATAAACCTCACCTGCGGGATCGCAATGGTGTATTTTGCCTTTCAACTTGGGCTGCAAACTGCCCAAAGTTTAATCTAGCTATTTCACGCCGCACACTCTCTTATCAGTTAGAATCAGCTTAATGGAAACAAACCAGAATTCTCCCGAGATCAACGAAACAAAACTGCTTGAAGTGCTTGCCAGCTTGAATCAGATCAGTGATTCGATCAATCATATTGGTCCCGCTGATGCAGGTAACATTGGTGTGAGCTTGCAGTTAATTGTAGAGAGTGCTATTCGGGTGGTGCCTGGTTCGTCTGCCGTGATCTACACGTATGATCAGGCTACAGGCAGGTTCGAGACAGAATCACGAGTATCCGCTCAAGCTGAGGGACATGTCGTAGGCGAAAATCCTGAATCAGATGACACACCTCGTCCTGATGGAATCGGCCTCCGAACTATTCAGCGTAGGCGCAGAACTTTATCTTATGAAGAGCACGATTTGGATGTGCATCCATATCACGCGGCAATGGGTGTTAATGCAGTAGGCTGTTTCCCATTGATCGTCGCTGAGCAAACTGTGGGGATTTTGTACATTTACCTGTACGAAAAACGTGAGTTCACCAAAATTGAACAATTGATGTTGGATAATTTTGTTAATCAGGCAGCGATGGCGATCTATCATGCGCGCCGCTTGACAGGTGTCCATCGTGATCTGGCTCGCAAGGAAGATGAACTGAGCCGTTTGCATCGCGCAGGACTTATTATTTCTTCACGTTTGCGTTTGAAAGAGACACTCGAATCCATATTGCAACTTGCGCTTGAAGTGACTAATGCCCGCTATGGCATTTTCCGCTTGCTGGATAAAAGCGGAGAGTTTTTGACTACTAGCGCTGTGGGTGGTAGCCATATGGATAAACCGCTTATCGAAAAAATGCCTTTGAATGGCAGCGGCGTAATGGCGCAGGTAGCTCGCACAAGACAACCTGTGCTTGTTTCTGATTTACGCAAGGAGCCGTGGTCGCAGATCTATTACCCGTTGGATTCTGGATTGAAGATGCTTTCTGAGTTAGCAGTTCCGCTAGTCAATTCCAGCGGACGGTTGGAAGGCGTTCTGAACTTGGAAAGCCCAAATGTTGCTGCTTTCTCTGAGGATGATAGCCACATGCTTCAATCGCTGGCGACATACGCAGTTACTGCGATTCAGGAAGTGCGGTTGTTGGATGCTTTGCAAGAAGCGGCTCAATTGCTCGTGTCCCAACCGAGCTTGAAAGTGCTTGATCAGCTTTGTGTAATGGCAAATGACCTTCTCAATTCATCGTCAAGTGGGATTTGGTTGAACGGTGAGCAGGGGAACCTGCAACTCGCCTCATCAAATGGCGAAGTTCAGAATGTGATCCTTGAAGTTGATTCTCCCAATGTGTTGACATTGCCGCTTATGGCGGGCGACGATGCAAAAGCGTTGGGAATGTTTGGGGTGTTCTACGCAGATACGGGAGGAGGGAGAAGCGCCAAGTCGGATTGGGACAAAAAGGTATTAGCGTGTCTTGCCAATTATGCAGTGCTCGCTGTTCAAAATGAATCTCATCAACAGGCTTTGCGTGCATCACAAGAGCAGCATTGGACTGCGGAAACATTTGCAGCGGTTGGTGATATTTCTGCGAACCTGTTGCACAACATGAATAATAAAGTCGGTATTATCCCTGTGCGCGTGCAAGGTATTCAGGATAAATATCGGCAAGTGTTGGAAAAGGATTCGTATCTCACTAAGAGCTTGAGTGAGATCGAAAGAAGTGCTATGGAAGCCATGCAGATCGTGCAAGAAAATCTTTCGCATCTGCGACCCATTCGTATGGAAAAAATTCGCATCGCTACATGCGTTTCGGATGCTATCCGTGGCGTGCAAATTTCACCAGCTCTTCAAGTGGAAGTGGAAGGGTTGGAGGCGCTGCCTATGGTTGTCGCTGGCGGGCAAAGTCTCACCTTTGTTTTCAAGAATTTGCTGGAAAATGCAAGCGTGGCGATGAATGGAACAGGCAATATAAAAATATGCGGACATGCCTTTGCTGATTGGGTGGAAGTTTTGGTCATTGATAATGGGCCAGGGATTTCACCTGATTTGCATAACCAAATTTTTGAGTTAAATTTTTCAGCACGCACAGGCGTTCAACCAGGTAAGTTGGGCTTCGGGTTGTGGTGGGTAAAAACTTTGATGACGCGTCTTGGCGGTTCTGTTGTGGTAGAGAGTGATGGTCAACATGGCGCAACATTTATTTTGCGTTTGCCACGCGCGGAGAATTCGACATGACAACACAGACCCTTCGTGCGCTCGTCGTTGATGATGATAATTCTTGGCAACAGATCTTAAGCGAAATACTTTCTGATTGCGGGCTTGAAGTAGATGTGGCCAGCAGTGTAGACGACGCAGCTGCTATTCTTAAGTCGCAACCACATCGCATTGCCGTTGTAGACCTTTCTCTTTCACCGAATGACCATAACAATGTTGATGGCTTGCGTGTGCTGGATGCCATCCGCCGCCTTGACCCGAATTGCCGTGCAATACTTCTCACTGGTTTTGCAACAGTCGAATTAGCCGTGACCGCACTCACGGATTATGGGGCTTTTACATTTCTTCGCAAGGAAAGTTTTCATCGCAGTCAATTTCGTGATGTTGTTTATCGGATACTTGTTAGTCCGCCGAATCTTTCTGCGCCTACACCTGCTTCTGGACCTGGAGCGTCTTCTACCGCAGTAAAAGATACGTCTACTTCGCAGAAATTGCCAGCTGAGAAAGCTCTTGTCGTGGAAGATGATGCAGGCTGGAGAAGCATCCTTGAGGAACTATTAAGTGATGCAGGTTTTCAAGTACGTTCATGCGCTGGCTTTGGTGATGCCTTTGGATATCTCCGCAAGGAAAGATTTACGCTGGCTGTGATTGACCTGTCCCTTGGGAGTTCGCTTGATGACTCGAATCATGATGGGTATCAATTGCTTGATACCACACGTTCTGAGAATATTCCATCTATTGTTGTCAGTGGTATTACCGAGACAGAGGAGATCCAGCGCGTGTATTCGGAGTATGCAATCTCTGCGTATATTGAAAAACAAACTTTTGACCGCGCAGCCTTCCGTCGTGTAGTTGAGGAGACTCGTTCAAAGAATCAATCATCCAGTGAGTTGAATACTCTTACCGACCGTGAGCGCGAAGTGCTTGACTTGTTGGCACTGGGTTTGACTAACAAAGAAATCGCAGAAAAATTATTTATCACCACAAATACTGTGAAGCGCCACCTAAAGGCTATTTTTGAAAAATTGGACGTGCATACTCGCTCTGCAGCTACTGCAAAGGTTGCAGGCGCCTGAGCTTGGTAAGATAATAAGGTATTATGTAATCTGAATGGATATGAAAATGTTCACACATTGCATCTGTACACGGCGGGGTCACTAGCCACCGCCTCTTTTCCAGAGATTAACGGCTGAATGCCGTAAACGGTGGGCTTGGCCCCGCACAATCAAAGTCGCTGATCGGCGGCTTTTTGTTGCATCAACCGTTTACGAACCGAGAACACTTCTCGGTATGCAGACAGCCGTTTTTTTATTTTAATATTGGCAACCAGCCGAAATCCAAAGGAGAAATATCATGAAGGTCGCAAGCAATGTAACAGAGTTAATTGGTAACACCCCGCTCGTAAGACTCAACCGCGTTACTGAGGGAGCAAAGGCCGAAGTCCTGGCAAAATTGGAATTCTATAACCCTGCTCATTCCGTAAAGGACCGTATTGGAGCAGCTATGATCGATGCTGGTGAAAAAGCTGGCTTGATCACGAAGGACACCACGATTGTTGAACCGACCAGTGGTAACACAGGCATTGCCTTGGCAATGGTCGCTGCAGCTCGTGGATATAAGATCATTCTCACCATGCCCGAGACTATGAGCAAGGAACGTCGCATGTTGTTACGTGCTTATGGCGCTGAATTGATTCTAACTCCTGGCCCAGATGGCATGGGTGGAGCGATTCGCAAGGCTGAGGAAATTGCTGCTTCTGATCCCCAAAAATATTTCCTTCCGCAGCAATTCAAGAATCTGGCAAACCCAGAGATCCATCGTAAGACAACTGCTGAGGAAATTTGGCGTGACACAGATGGCAAAGTTGATTTTCTCGTTTCAGGCATCGGCACGGGTGGAACCATCACTGGTACGGGGGAAGTGCTCAAGGCTCGCAAGCCATCCTTTAAAGCGATTGCTGTAGAGCCTGACGCATCTCCCGTGTTGTCTGGCGGTGTGAAAGGACCGCATCCCATTCAAGGTATTGGCGCTGGTTTCGTACCTGATATTTTGAATACAAAAATCTATGATGAGATCATCCGCGTGAAGAATGATGATGCCTTCCAGACTGCGCGCCGCATGGCTCGCGAAGAAGGTCTGTTGGTTGGCATCTCTTCAGGTGCTGCCACATGGGCTGCGCAACAAGTTGCGAATCGTCCTGAAAATGCAGGGAAGTTGATTGTCGTGATCATCCCGTCCTTTGGTGAACGCTATTTATCTACTCCATTGTTTGCAGATTTGGCAGAAGCACAACCAACTTTGTAAAAAGTGGAAAGCAAAAGCGACCCTTCCTATCAATTGATAGGAAGGGTCGCGACTACGATGTAAGGCAAATAATTAGTATGAAGAAAATGTTCAAGATCATTCGAGAAGATGTTCAATCTGTCCTGGACCGTGACCCTGCTGCCCGAAGTGTGATCGAGGTTTTATTGTGCTACCCAGGTTTGCACGCCATTTGGGTACATCGCTTATCTCATCGTTTATGGAAGCGCGGATTCAAGGTTTTTGCTCGTTGGATTTCTCAAACAACTCGTATGCTGACAGGAATTGAGATTCACCCAGGTGCTACAATCGGTAGGAATTTTTTCATTGACCACGGAATGGGCGTTGTCATTGGCGAAACCGCAGAAATTGGCAATAACGTCACCTTGTATCATGGTGTGACCCTGGGGGGCACTAGTTTACAAAAAAAGAAACGACATCCTACCATCGAGGACCATGTGGTGATTGGTGCTGGTGCAAAGGTGTTAGGGGCTATCACGATAGGTGCCCACAGTCGTATTGGAGCTAATGCTGTTGTGGTCAAATCATCTCCACCAAACTCTGTCATTATCGGTGTGCCTGGGCAGATCATCGTCCGCAGCCAGGGACAGGTTACAGGCGATAAGCCTGACCTTGAGCATGGCCTGCTTCCTGATACTATCGGTGAAACATTATCAGCTTTGGTTGCTCATGTAGAGAAACTTGAAAAAAGGCTGGATGGTCATACTGTTACTTCGCCCGCATTGCATATATCTGATCACGGCGTTTGGCACGGGGAAGATTTCGCAATATAAAAATTTTTAAAAGTGAAAACATACAGCCCCAAGAAATTCCTTGGGGCTGTGCTTCTTAATTGTATTTGATAGGGCTCCCTATAAATTGATTCCTGTGATTAATTTATCCCAGTTTTCAAAATGCAAAATGCCTGCTTGAGTAAATGCTTCGATCTTTGAGGCGCTTCCAGATGTTAGCCCAATAGTTTGAGTGTGGGCGTTGAATCCGTTTTCACGGAGGATTTCTCCCGCTGCTTGCGTTGAGCGTATACCGCCCATCGTGTCTTCCACCACGAATAATTCAAATTCACGCGGCAGGTTAGCAAAAATACCGTTGAGTTTTCCAGTTTGGTGCCAATCTCCAGCGGATTGTAATCCTGCCCATTCATCTCCTGTGAGGGCTGCAGCGGTCGCTGCCAGTGCATGGACGGGGGATGGTTTGATCAGAGCGCTCGCATCAAGTCCGCGCTTGGCGGCAAGATATTCCAGTTTCCCAAAAGCGATCAATGGAATGTCGGCAAGTCCCACCAGTTCGAGTGCAATTTCTGCTTCGGGTGCATACCCAAAATGAGAATCATCTACCTCACGCGGCGGCGCCGACGGGCGTGCCGTCAGCCCTGCAAGATGAATATTCGGCTGGCGAAGTTTTGCGAGGATGGCATCATTGATATTGGAACGGTCATGTGTGTGTAAAAATGATTCTGTTTCGACTTCAGCGGGAAGGTTATATGTTTTACTGAATACAGCGCTACCCAACGAATAATGTTGGAACAGTCTCATTGTCTGTGAGAAATTTACATTCCGCGACTGGCTCAAGATATTTAGTCGTAAGTCCATTGGTATGAAGGGGAAGCATCCGTGTTGCATTGCAGCTTCAGCAGGATATTGATCAGGGATAAATTCAAATTCCGGGATGATCAGTTCTTTTGGCTTGAACCCGTTCATGTTATGACCGATGATGACAGCGGCAGAAAATAGATCTGCGGGTAGTTTTAGGTCAGGGCGATGTTCAAGGATGTCGTTCCACAAAGTCGCCAGCAATAGCGGAGCCATGTCCCACTCGCTGAAAATCCCGCGCTTCTCCAACTCAGCCAGTTTTTCCTCGGGAAAATCAAAGCGAGATAATCCCATCAGGCTGGCAAAATGATTCAACGTGGCGTGCAGCGCGGCACGATATCCACCGTGGTGGACAAGCACGCCGTCAATATCAAGCAGGATAACCTTTTTCATCTATGGCGCTTCTCCAACTCAGTAACAATGTGGGCGGGAGTCAATCCACGTGCTGCCAGCAAGACCAGCGTGTGATAAGTCAAGTCAGCCACTTCTTCAATGAGGCGTTGATCTTCCTGTGCTAGCGCGGCCACGACAACCTCTGTCCCTTCTTCGCCAACTTTTTGCGCGATCTTCGGTAACCCTTCATTGAAGAGACTGGTGGTGTAGGATTTCTCGCTCGGATTATTTTTTCGATCTTGAATTACATCGAATAACCATTGAATGCTCATTATCTTCTCCATTTATTTCACTGTATGGGTGACCCGCCCAGTGAATTCAGAATATACTTACTAAGCTTGAAGGGTCGCCCCTACTTCATGGAACGATAAAAACACGTCTGCTCCCCAGTATGGCACGCCGCTCCTGCAGGGTTGACCAATACCAGTAGCGTATCCGCATCACAATCTACGCGGATTTCCATCACGCTTTGGATATTCCCAGAAGTCGCACCCTTATGCCACAACTCACTACGGCTTCGTGACCAAAACCACGTTTCGCCAGAATCAATCGTCAAGCGCAAAGACTCGGCATTCATCCACGCCATCATCAATACTTCGTTTGTATTTGCATCCTGCACAATAGCCGGGACAAGTCCATTGCCATCATATTTTATCTGGCTCAATAACTCTTCTTTCATCTTTCCTCTTTCTACGTAAACCATAGACGATAGACCACTGACCACTTTCTACTTTCCACTCACACCCTCACAGGCACACCCCAGTCTTGCAAATCTTTCTTCAACTCAGGTATCCTCAACTTCCCATCATGAAACAGCGAAGCCGCCAACGCTGCATCCGCATTGCCTTTGGTGAGCACCTCAGCAAAGTGGAGCGGGGTTCCAGCGCCACCAGAAGCAATGACAGGCACCGAAACCATATTTGAGACAATACTTGTCAATTCGATGCCATAGCCTGCAAGCGTGCCATCTGCATCCATGCTGGTGAGTAGGATTTCGCCCGCCCCCAACTCCACCCCGCGCATCGCCCATTCAACCGCGTCAATGCCCGTTGGGGTTCGCCCGCCAGCCACATAGACTTCCCAACTTGAGCCATTCCTGCGCGCGTCAATTGCCAATACAATGCACTGCGCTCCAAACCGCGCTGCACCTTCGGATAGCAACTCAGGACGTTTCACCGCTGCCGAGTTGACGCTGACCTTGTCTGCGCCAGCCAGTAATAAATTCCGCATATCATCCACCTCGCGAATTCCTCCACCGACGGTCAATGGCATGAACACCGTCTCTGCTACGCGGCTGACCAATTCCAGAGTGGTCTTGCGTCCTTCGTGCGTTGCGGAAATATCAAGGAACACCAACTCGTCTGCGCCTTGCTCATCATAAAGACGCGCTTGTTCCACTGGGTCACCCGCGTCACGCAGGTTCACAAAATTCACGCCCTTCACCACGCGCCCGTCTTTAATATCAAGGCAGGGAATAATTCGTTTTGCTAACATAAACCTCCAAAACCATTTACCACGAAGTACCACAAAGGTACACAAAGGTTTTCCTTCGTGACACTTCGTGCCCTT
Source organism: Anaerolineales bacterium (assembly GCA_046328875.1). Lineage (GTDB taxonomy): Bacteria > Chloroflexota > Anaerolineae > Anaerolineales > Villigracilaceae > Villigracilis. The sequence goes on from JAXLVS010000001.1 coordinate 1,774,535, forward strand.
TGTGGTTAAGAACTTAAAGCCTCTTTCAAATCCACCGTTCCATCATACAGCGCACGCCCGATGATACAACCTGCCAGCCCTGCATCTTTCGCGGCAATGACATCTTCTATTGTATGCACACCACCAGAAGCGATCACATCAAGTCCGCTGCGCTCGGCCAACTCGCGGGTGGATGGGATGTTCAACCCGCTGCCCAAACCGTCCCGACTGACATCTGTAAAGATAACAGTACCCAGCCCAACGGTCCGCATTTGAAGCGCGAGGTCAATCGCCGAGACTCCGCTGTTATCCTTCCATCCCCGCGTGCGGACAAGTCCATCGCGTGCGTCAATTCCAACTGCAATTTGTTCAGCGCCAAAACGAGGCAATGCATCTGCCACTATCGCGGGTTGCTCAATTGCGATCGTTCCCAAAATGGCGCGGCTCACACCTAATTTCAAAATATCCGCAACCGCCTCCATCGAACGAATGCCGCCGCCAAATTGCACGTGTGCGCCAAGTTTCAAGATCGACTCAAGCGCGGCACGGTTTGCATTATCGCCTTCGCCAAACGCGCCATCGAGATTGACAACATGCAGCCATTGCGCGCCCATACCCAGCCACTTTCGCGCCGTCTCCGCGGGGTCATCGCTGTACGACGTCATTCGCGCAGGGTCGCCTTCCTTCAGTCGCACAACTTTTCCGCCGCGCAGATCAATTGCAGGATAGATCGTAAAGCTCATACCGCCTCCACAAAATTTTTCAAAATTTGCAATCCAACCGCCTGACTCTTTTCAGGGTGGAACTGCACGCCGAAAACATTTTCCCGCCGCACCGCACATGCGTAATTAATTATATAATCGGTTGTTGCAATTACATCAGATAAATCTCCCGCCTGACAATAATACGAGTGATTGAAATAAACATACGCTCCATCTTTTATCTGATCAAAGAGTGACGCTTCTTTCTTAACTGTGAGTTGGTTCCACCCCGTATGCGGAATCTTCACCGACAGTGAATCTGCAAATTTCACCACCGTGCCCTTGAGTAATCCCAAGCCTTCGTGGTCGCCCATCTCTTCGCCGATCTCGAACAAGGCTTGCATCCCGACGCAAATCCCAAGCATCGGCACACCGCGCGAGACAACTTCCTTTACCGTGTCATTCAACCCGCGCGCCCTCAGCCCAGACATAAAATCGCCGAATGCGCCCACGCCAGGCAAAACGATCCGCCCGCCAGAAAGAACCTTTTGCGGGTCATCTGTGCGTATGACTTTTGCTCCAACATTTTCCAATGCCTTCTGCACTGAGCGGAGATTCCCTGTGCCTGCATCTATCAAAATGATTTCTTTATTCATCATTCACCATTCTGCATTCATTATTTCAGAGTGTTCCTTTTGTAGACGGGATTGTCCCGCCACGCCTTGGATCGAATTGTGTCGCCATATCCAGTGCGCGTGCCCATGCCTTGAATAATGCCTCCGCCTGATGGTGATCATCACGCCCGTACAAAACCCTCGCATGAAGATTACAGCGAGAGGTCACAGCGAATGACTCAAAGAAATGCGGGAACAACGTGGTGGGGATATTGCCAATATAAGGCGAGTGCCATTCGGCTTGAATGACTGCGTATGGGCGCCCCGATAAATCAATGGCGACGTGAGCCAGAGTCTCATCCATCGGCGCAAAACTATCTCCAATGCGGACAATGCCCTTGCGGTCGCCGAGCACCTTGTCAAAGGCTTGCCCAAGAGCCAACGCTACATCTTCCACCGTGTGATGGACGTCAATGTGCAGGTCGCCCTTCGCTTGGACATTGAGATCGAACAATCCATGCACAGCAAGGTGGGTCAACATATGGTCGAGAAACCCAACTCCTGTGGAAATCTCATGTTTGCCTGTGCCGTCCAGATCCAGTTTGATGGTAATTTGTGTTTCGTTTGTTTGTCGTGATATTTCCGCGGTTCGCATAATGCTCCTTTGGTTTACAGGTTCTACAAGTTTCAAACTTTACAAATTTTTCAATGCTTCTAACAACACGTCCGTATCCTGCGGCCTGCCCACACTAATGCGGATATTATCCCTCAGCCCAGGCTTGTTGAAATAGCGGATGAAGACTCCGAATCCCTGCGCCAGCTTTGCTTTGAGTTCTGCTGCATTCCGTCCATCCACTTGGCAGAGAATGAAATTCGATTGCGTGGGATATGGTTTCAAATACGAAATCTTTTGCAATTCTGCCATCAAGCGGGTTCGTTCATTTTTCAAAAGTTCAACCGTTTTCGCCAATTCATAAGTATGTTCAAGCGAAACCTGCGCCGCTACACTTGCAGCTACATTGATATTGTAGGGCTGTTTGGATTTCCACAAGGTTGGCATTAACCAGAGCGGAAATGCGCCATAGCCCACGCGCAAACCAGCCAGCCCTGCCCATTTGCTGAAAGTTCGTAAAACCACCAAATTCTCCCGCACAGGGACTTCACGAATGCGGCTCAAACTGGCTCCAAGATTTTCACCTGCGAATTCAATATAGGCTTCATCCAGAACGATCAAAGTCGGCAATTCGAGTAGTTCATCAATTGTCTTTGCGTCAAGAACAGAACCGTCTGGATTGTTGGGTGAAGTAATAAAGAAGAGCTTCGGCTTGTGTGTCTCAACTGCCTTACGAATGGCATCCATGTTCAGTGAAAAATCAGCGCGGCGTGGGACTTCGACACAACGGGCGGCATTGAGTTCCGCGTCAAACGAGTACATGCCAAAGGTGGGCGGACAGGAAAGAATGCAATCGTTCGGCTCAAGGAAGACACGCATGAGCAAGTCGAGCAATTCGTCTGCACCTGCGCCAGCCATGAGATATTCAGCAGGGACGCCAGTAAATTCCGCGAGTGACTTTCGCAAAGCGCGGCTTTCAGGGTCGGGATAAATGTGCGGGAATTCCATGTTCGCCAACGCCTCGCGGACAACTTTCAGCGGGCCGTATGGATTTTCATTCGCATCCAATTTGACGATCTGATCTGGTGTTCGTCCGAGGCGTGCGGATAAAACCTCAAACGGTTCGATGGGTGCATATGGAGGAAGGGATTCTAGGTGAGTGCGGATTTTCATAGTCTATCGTCCATTGTCTGTGGTTCGTAACAAAGCAGCATTTGCGTGTCCATCCAATCCTTCTGCCTGGGCGAGAGTTGCGGCGACTTGGCCAACAGTCTGTGCAGTCTTGTCATCCAACGCTACTAGGCTGACAATTTTCACAAAATCCCACACATTGAGTGGAGATGCGAATCGTGCAGAACCTCCTGTCGGCATGACGTGACTTGGGCCAGCAAGGTAATCACCTAGCACTTCAAAGGAATGTTCGCCGACGAAGATACCGCCCGCATTGTTCACTTTTTCCACCCAACGCCACGGCTCATTGACCGATATTGCCAGATGTTCGGGGGCGTAATCATTTGCCAATTGAACGGCTTCTTCGAGGTTGCGAGTCAACACTGCTCCACCGCGGTTTTCAAGGGAGGCGGTGATGATCTCTGCGCGGCTGCGGTCTTCCAATTGTTTGCCGACTTCGATCTGTACTTTTTCAATTAATGATTGCGAAGGAGTTAATAAAATTGCGGATGCTAAAAAGTCATGTTCGGCTTGTGCGAGCAAATCTGCGGCGACCCATGAAGGGTTCGCGGACTCATCAGCAACGACCACGGTTTCAGTAGGGCCAGCCAACCCGTCAATACCAACCACGCCATAAACTTGTCGCTTTGCGAGGGTGACAAATAAATTTCCAGGCCCAAAAATTTTATCCACAAGGCGGACGGTTTCAGTCCCGTACGCGAGCGCGGCAATAGCTTGGGCTCCGCCGAGCGGATAGATTTCTTCCACGCCAGCGACGGCGCAGGCGGCGAGGATGATCGGGTCAATGGGAGTTTCGGAATTCGTGAATGCTTTATTTGGCGGAGTGACAACGACAATTTCTTTCACGCCAGCAACACGCGCGGGGATGGCGCTCATCAAAACCGTGGATGGCAGCGGAGCTGTGCCGCCTGGGACGTAGAGTCCCACGCGCTGAATGGGACGGATGATCTGTCCGATCGTTCCGCCGAGTTCATTTGTGAACCATGATGTCAGCGGTTGTTTGCGGTGAAAGGCTTCCACGCGGGCGGCGGCTTTTTCAAGCGCTTCACGCTGTGCGGGCGGCAGCGAATCAAATGCAGCTTGGATCATGTTCTTCGAAACGGGAGCAGGCTTGAGGTCGATTGAATCGAGGCGCTTTGTCCAATCTTGAAGGGCAGAGTCGCCGCGAGTCCGCACATCTTTCAAAATTTTTGTGACGGCTTGTTCCGCTGTCAAAGATTCGCCGAAGAGATTTTTGATTCCGTCCAGTACGCGTTGGCTGATGGGAAATTCATCGGGTGGCGTGCGCTTGAGGATAGAGCGTTGTGCGGTTTGTGGATCGTATTGTTTGAGCATGATGATTATCCTTTGAGGGCCGCAAGCATGGCGGTGTAGCGCGGCGGCTCTTCTTCAAAAATATAGGTGACTGGGGAAACGATGATGCCGCTGCCGCCGACTTGACGTAACTCGCCAATGGCGCGCGGAAGGTTGTCGCGGCGCACAACTACGGTGACGGAGTGCCAGCCTTGATTCGATTCGCGGGTGATGATGGGGCTGATGGTGGGACCTTGCAAGCCGCCAACAGATGTTTCGTTGAATAATTTGGATGCGATCGCCTCGGGACTTTCCCCGCGCATGTTTGCAATAACAAGGAGGTTTTCTTTCGCCCGAATATGTGCCTCGATGTATTCCAGCAAACGGCGCGCCATTTCAAGAGCTTGTGGATTTGTCTGCAAGGTTTTTCGATTTGCGATCAGTGCAGCTTGTGAAGCTTGAATAACTCCATCACGCAATGCGCGCAGACGATTGTCTTGAAGTGTCTGACCTGATGAAACAAGGTCTGAGATCATATCGGCATATCCAATTGTGGGGGCGGTTTCAAGCGTGCCTTCTGCTGCAATAAGCACATGAGGGATATTTTGTTTTTTTAGAAAACGCTCAGTAAGAACGGGAAATTTTGTTGCTACTCGAAGTGGTTGGTCGAGAGTAGCAACAAAGGACTTTAGCGCTTCAATCGTTGTGACTTCAGCCCATGATTCAGGTACGGCTAACATCAGTGAACAACTGCCAAAGCCAAGAGCATCGTGTAAGACTATGATGTCACCATTGTCACCGCGATTTTCTTCGAGCACGTCAATGCCCGTGATTCCGAAGTCTACGCTGCCTTGGCGGACGCTAACTACAATATCACCGGGCCGTTGAAAGAGAACGTTTAACTCTGGCAATGCGGGCATCTTTGCCTGGTATTGGCGTGGATTTAGTTTTTGAATGGAAAGTCCACACTCAGCAAGAAACTCCATTGAGTCATCTTGCAAGCGTCCTTTGGATGGGAGAGAGAGGCGGATGTTGGGGTTGGACATAAGGTTTCCTTTTGATGAGTAGGGGTAAACAAAAAGCCCCGACGCAGGGTCGGGGCTTGATGAGGTGAAGTACGGTTCCTGTCAACTTGCTGCAAGTACACGCACATAAACCTCCCGACCATGCGGGGGTTGAATGTGGTGATGATGGTGCTTGCTTGCGAACAGGTTGTTCAGAGTGTTGTACATAATGGACGGCAGTATACCAATCGGAGACAGATTTGGCAAGTGATTTATGCACTATTAGCCCGTGTTCTTCAATCCTGCAGCAATGCCGTTGATAGTTAATGCCATTACATCACGGAGTGTTTCCACTTCACTACCTGAGGTGTTCTTCAAGGATCGCAGACGACGCAATGCTTCCACTTGAATGTAGTTCAACGGATCAACATAAGGATTGCGAAGTTGAACAGCCGATTGTGTGATGGGCTCTTTTTCCATAAGAGAAGTATGTTTACTAATAAGAAGAACTGCGGTGCGTGTCCGTTCGTATTCTTCGCGGATGCGACTAAAGATCAAGCTTCCAAGTTCACGGTCTGGGACGAGGTCAACATATAACGCAGCAATATCCATGTCTGCTTTGATGAGGGACATCTCACTGTTATCAAGCAGGCTTTTGAAGAAAGGCCAGTTGGTATACATCTCTCGGAGGAGTGTTCGGTCACTGATCGATTCCAATCCGCTGCCGAGTCCGTACCAGCCAGGCAAATTGAAGCGGGACTGCATCCATGAAAAGACCCAGGGGATTGCACGAATTTTGTCCACGGCACTGGTGCTGGCGCGGGAGGCTGGGCGGGAGCCGATCTGCAATTGCTTGATCTCTTCCAGCGGTGTGGCTGATTGCCAGAATTGGATAAAGCTAGGAGTCTCATATACTAAATTGCGATATGTTTTTTGCGCAGCAGCAGACATTTCTTCCATTGCTGTGCGCCACTTTTCTGGAACTTGTGGCTGTTCGGGCAAAGGAGCAGAAGCCAAAATAACAGCACTAGCGATCTGTTCCAAGTGACGATGAGCAAGTTGCGGATTTGCGTAACGAGACGCGATGATCTCGCCTTGTTCTGTCACACGGAATCTGCCGTTGATGCTTCCCGCAGGTTGGGCACGGATGGCTCTGCTGGCTGGTCCGCCGCCACGGGCGATGGTCCCGCCGCGGCCGTGGAAGATTGTCAACTTGATATTGTGTTTTTGGGTGACATGGGTGATTTCTTCTTGAGCCAAATATAAAGCCCAGTTTGCCATCAGGTATCCGCCGTCTTTGTTGCTATCAGAATAGCCGATCATTACCATCTGTTCATCATTGTGAGATTTTAGATGTTCGCGATATGGTTCACATGTGAAGAGCGCTTCTAAAATATTTTGCGCGCCTTTCAAGTCATCAACAGATTCAAAAAGCGGAGCAATGGGTGGTACGTAAGTACAACCTGCCCAACGAGCGAGTAACAACACAGTTAGCACATCGGCCGTGGAGTGCGCCATCGAGATGACAATGGCGCCCAGTGGTTCACGTCCGTACACGTCACAGACACGGCCTATCAATTGAAAGAGCGCCCAAACTTCAGAGGTGGCGGCAGTTACGCCCGGGTGTTGGGCCAATTCCATTGGGGACTGAGCAAGCAAACGCGTGAGAAGAATCGTCCGCTCTAAGTCAGATAAATGCTCAAAATCGGGTTCAATTCTTAGGGCACGTAGAATCTCACTTAAGGCAGAATTGAATCGGCTTGAATCTTCGCGGATATCTAAACGGGCAGCATGAAGACCGAAGATATGAAATTGGTGAAGAGTCGTTTTGAGGTCGCCTTGAACCAATGCCTCAGGCAAAGCGCTAGCAATCAGATTAATAGGCGTTAGTAGTTTCTCTGGATGAAGGTTGGTGTGATGCGGCGCACGACTTAAAAGGCGAGATTTCATATCTTCGTTGGATGCACTTCCGAGGTCTGCTGACAACAGGGATAGCACAAGACGATATGGCTCGTTGATATAACGCTCTTCAATAAAAGAAACATGCTCAGAAAATGGACGGCGTTTGTCGATCCAATTCGTAAGTGCGGGTGGTGGCGGTACAAGTCTTGAGCTCATGCTCAAGCGGCGTGAGAGGTCTTTGAAAATTCGGCGATGGTTTTCAACTGCGAGTCCGCGATGCAAGCGCAGAGTTTCAGCAGTCACTTCGGTGGTGACATTCGGGTTGCCGTCACGGTCGCCGCCGATCCATGATGCAAGTTTGAGCCATGAGATAGGCGGTTTTAATTCTGGATAGTGAAGTTGCAGAGCTTTTTCAAGATCATCATATACAGCAGGTATGGCTTTCCAAAAAAACGCATCCACGTAATATAGACCTGTTTTTACTTCATCGGTAACAGCGAGTCGATTTGCTCGAGCGCGTTCAGTTAGCCATAAGGCAGAGATTTCAGACCGCAAATCAGCAAGCGTTTTATCGCGTTCGCGCGTTGAGATTTCCATGTTGCTAATTTCTTGAAGTAGTTGTGCGATGTGTTCGATTTTTGAGAGAACAGTACGCCGCCGGGCTTCGGTAGGATGCGCGGTAAGAACTAACTCAATGGACAAATTTTCAAGCAATGTGGACATTTGCTCGTTGGTAATGCCGCGTTGCTTCAGTTTTGCAATGGCTTCTCCAATAGATTCGTCTATAGGGTCAGGGTATTTATTATCCAGCTTTTGATCTAAGAGTTGGACACGCTGATTATCTTCTGCGAGATTGACCAGGTCGAAGTAAGTGGCAAATGCGGCTGCCACAGCGCGCGCCTCATCCGCGCTCAGAGCTGATACTAGTTGCTGTAAACGCTGAGCCGCTGGCAGGTCACCTGCGCGGCGAGACTTGGCTTCTGCGCGGATTTGCTCCTCGATCTCAAAGAGTGCTGGAGATTCGAGGTCTGATATGACTTTGCCCAGTAGGTCACCGAGCAAGTGAATGGTTTGGGAGATGTCCATATTGTGATCCATTCGCCAAGTATAGCGGAAAATAAATCCAATTCTTCAATTTTCTAGAAGGTATAATGAAATCTATAGACATGCGAAACTCAAGTTTTATCTCTCGTTCCTTTCAGTACCTTCTTGCCTTCGGATTCATCGCACTGGTTACTGTATTCTTAACCACATTGCGCGACGCGCTGGATACGACCCTTGTTGCCCTTTTGTATTTGATTCCGCTTGGCCTTATTACGGCATATTTAGGGCTTGGACCTGGCATCACCAGCGCATTGGTAACGTTCCTCACTTTCAACTATTTTTTTATCAAGCCATATTACACGTTTGCAGTTCACCGTCCAACAGACGTGGTGATCCTTGTAATATTTTTGATCGTGGCAATTGTGATCAGTCAATTGGTGGGGCGTATGCAGGCCAGCCTTGCCGCAGCAACAGCACGTGAACGCGAAGCCACGCAGCTATATGAATTAAGCACCGCTTTGGCTGGTTTGCATGATGACCATGTTATTTCGCAGATTCTCGCGAAACAGGTGCAGGAGGTTTCGCACGGAGAATCGGTGGAAATCAATATTACAAGTGCACAACCTTTTGCCTTCCGTTTGCCTGAAGAGAATCAGCCAAGCCGCCCGCCAGAATGGGTTGTCCCGATCGAAGTGGCGAGAGGTGTTCTCGGCGAGATTCGATTCTGGCGGTCAGCGCCAGCCATCACGTCCAGTGAGAAGCGCCTATTACAGACTTTTGCCAGCCAGGGGGCGTTAGCGCTTGAGCGTGCGCGACTGGCACAAGCAGAGTCTCGTGCGCGGGTGCTTGAAGAAAGCGATCATTTGAAGTCAGTTCTGTTATCCTCTGTGTCACATGAATTGCGGACACCGCTTTCAACGATCAAGGCAGCGGCTTCCAGTTTGAGAAGTAACGATGTGAGCTGGGACTCTGCTGCCCGCCCTGAATTGATCGCTGCCATTGACGATGAGGCAGACCACTTAAATATGCTGGTTGGAAATTTGCTGGATATGTCGCGTATTGAATCAGGCGTTCTAAAACCGAAACGCGAGTGGAATATTTTGTCTGAAATTGTGGGAAGCGTGCTGGCACGGATGAAGCATCTTGCAGAAGAACACCGCATTGAAGTGGATATCCCTGAGAGTTTACCGCTCATGCCTGTGGATTATGTGCAAATGGAACAGGTCTTTACGAATTTGGTCAGCAACAGCGTAAAGTATGCGCCAGAGAAATCTGTAATACGTCTGCGTGCTTTTGTAGAAGGAGAATTGGTTCACGTGATAGTCAGTAATCAAGGCCCGCAAATTCCGCAGGAGCATCTTGAACGCATCTTTGATAAGTTTTTCCGCATCACTGCAGCTGACCGTGTCACTGGTACTGGGCTTGGTCTTTCAATTTGTAAGGGAATTATCGAAGCTCATAGCGGAAGACTTTGGGCAGAAAATATCCCTGATGGCCTGGCTTTTAATTTCACATTACCATTGGTATGGGAAGGCGTTGCGCCTCCCAATTTGCCAATGGATACGGAGACCGAATGAGCAACGAGCCGCATATTCTTGTCGTTGATGATGAACTACAGATTCAGCGCGCCATACGAACGATTCTTACTGAAAAAGGTTTCAAGGTTACAACTGCGAGCCGTGGCGAGGAAGGTCTTACGCTTGCAGCGACAAATGAACCTGACCTTGTGATTCTGGACTTGGGCCTGCCTGATATGGATGGAGTTGAAGTTTGTACCCGCCTGCGGGAGTGGACACAATGTCCCATCATAATTTTGTCAGTCCGAGACAGTGAGCGAGATAAAGTGGCTGCACTCGATAAAGGTGCAGATGATTATCTAACAAAACCATTTGGAATTGAAGAACTGTTGGCGCGAGTGCGCGTTGCACTGCGCCATTCTGCAAGCAGACACGGAACACAGAGCAAAGTCATTCAGTCTGGTTCGTTAATTATTGATCTTGCCTGGCATAGCGTTAAGCGTGGAGATGAAGAAATCAAATTGACGGCTACTGAATATAAATTACTTGCATATCTTGCGGCCAATCATGGGCGAGTGCTTACACATCAAAGCATCCTCACAAATGTTTGGGACCCCGCTGATGCCAATCACACGGAATATCTTCGCGTTTATATGCGCCAGCTTCGCAAAAAACTGGAGATCGACCCAGAGCGTCCGCAATTTATTCTCACCGAACCTGGGATCGGATATCGCTTTATTGCGGACGAATAACCTCCGATTGCATGATTAATCTCCACCTTACAGCGCCCTTGCAAAAGGGCGTTTTTATTTTTTCTTTATACGATTGCCTGATTTTTTTGTCACCATTTTATGCACGGTGGATAGGATTAACACATCAATGAGGTGATATGAACAAACTTGATGTAAGTACCCCTTCCATGACGGTATCCACCGCTTCGTTCTCTAACCTTCAACCTGCTCGCCGACTTATTGTTCTTGTGCCGAGCCTTGAGCTTGATCCTACTCCCTTGGTACGACGAGTATGGGAGTTAGCAAAAGCCAAAGGTGTCCATGTTCAATTTCTTGGCCTATACAGCGACCCCTCTCAGGAATCAAGTTTGAAGCGTGAACTGATCACTATGGCTGCGATGATAAGGGATGAGAACGTCTCTGCTGGAGCCGATGCCATATTTGGAAAAGACTGGGTGGACGTAGTTAGGTCACGCGCCCAAGCTGATGATACAGTGATCTGCCTGGCTGAACATCGTGTAGGTTTGTCACACAGGCCACTGAGTCAGATTTTGCAATCCGAACTACAGGTATCGCTATATATTCTTTCGGATCTTTACCCCCATAGTAATTCTCGCTCTAAATTGCCATCTCAGATTGCAGTATGGATTGGTTCTGCTGCGATCATTTTTGGCTTTTCCCTCCTTCAAATCAAAATGGACCCTCTTGCGAAAGACTGGGCTCATACTGCATTATTGCTGATTTCCATCCTCGTTGAGCTCTGGATGATCTGGGGTTGGAACAGTCTGTTCGCTTAACATATAAAAAAATAAATCAAGCTGGAATATATGATAAATCAAAAAGATAATTCACAAACTTCGATTATTGAGCTGGATATCGATTACAAACCACCTCGCACATTAAGTTCCTGGCTGATCGGGCGTCCCTTGTCCACTGCGGATGCATCTCATCAAACTATTGGAAAAGTTGTCGGTCTTGCAGTATTCGCATCAGATGCGCTTTCCTCTACGGCGTATGCTACGCAAGAGATTTTAGGTGTTATTGCTGCTGCAGGAACAGTGGCATATGGATATCTATTTCCAATTTCATTAGCTATTATTACTCTGTTGGCAATCGTTACCATATCCTATGAGCAGACGATCCACGCATACCCTGGTGGCGGCGGTGCTTATATTGTGGCGCGTGATAATCTCGGCGAGTTGCCCGCACAGACAGCTGGCGCAGCCCTCCTTACAGATTACATCTTGACGGTATCCGTGTCGATTTCGGCAGGTGTTGCTCAAATCGTCTCTGCCTATCCTGGGTTATTCCCTTATCGCGTTGTAATTGCAGTGATCGCTGTTTTGTTGATCATGCTGATCAACTTACGTGGTGTCAAAGAGTCTGGGACTGCATTCGCCATCCCTACTTATTTCTTCGTGGTCATGATGGTGTTTACTGTCGCCTATGGAATGTTCCGCTATTTGACAGGATCCCTTGGTACCGTGATAGACCCTCCACACTTTGAAGCAGCGCGTGTTCTTTCAGTGATTACACCCTTTATTTTGCTTCATGCCTTTGCCAATGGCACTACAGCTCTTACAGGCGTGGAAGCGATCTCCAATGGTATTACAGCCTTCAAAGAGCCACGTAGTAAAAATGCAGGTGTGACTCTGATATGGATGTCTCTGATTCTGGGTTCATTGTTCCTTGGGCTTTCATTTCTTACAGGGCAGGTTCATGCCGTATTTTCTGAGGAAGAAACAGTTATCTCGCAATTAGCTCGTACCATTTATCTTGGCAGAGGAATACCTTACCTGATGTTGATCTCTGGTACGACAGTTATTCTTATCATGGCTGCCAATACTGCCTTCGCTGATTTTCCGCGTTTGGGCGCTCTTCATGCTGGGGATGGATTTTTACCGCGTCAGCTTACTTATCGTGGAAGTCGCTTGGTATATTCACGCGGCATAGTGACCCTGGCCGTCATCGCATCCATTTTGATCATTATCTTCCAGGCGAGTGTGACACGCCTCATCCCGCTTTATGCAATCGGGGTGTTTCTTTCCTTCACTCTTTCACAAGCAGGTATGGCACGCCGCTGGTGGAAGATAGGGCATCTCAAAGAAGGGGAAGAGATCGTTGAGCCAGGCTCTGTATTAAAGTATGAAAAAGGCTGGCGTTATAGAATGGCGATTAATGGATTTGGTTCCATCTGTACAGCAGTAGTGATGGTTGTCTTTGCTGTTACAAAATTTGCAGAAGGCGCTTGGGTTGTGCTTATCCTTACCCCTGTTTTGGTAACTATCTTTTTCTCCATTCACCATCACTATAAGAGTCTTGCAAAGAAGCTTTCCCTTGATAATTTCGGTGTTATCCCACCGCACACCATTCGCCATCGTGTCATTATGCCGATTAGCGGTGTTCATCAAGGGGCATTGGCAGCGCTTCGTTATGCACGCATGCTGTCAGATGACGTAACTGCTGTTCATGTGGCAATTGAGCCTGCCGAGGCAGAAAAAGTACGTCAGAAGTGGGAAACTTGGGGCGAAGGTGTACGAATGGTAATGTTAGCCTCGCCATATCGCCTCTTCCTCGAACCTTTACTGGAGTACATTGCCGATATAGCAAGACGACGTCAACCTGGGGAGACCATTACGATCGTTGTCCCTGAGTTTATTTCAAACAGTACTTTGACTGGTGCATTGCACACGAACACTGCCGACTTGCTTCGCAGCCAGCTTAAACGTCAACATGGCATTGTTATTATTAACGTACCTTACCATGTACATGAAGAAGAAAGTGTGCATTAAGAATCGTAAAAAATAAAAAAAACAGGTCTGTCTTAGAGTTTACTGAGACAGACCTGTTTGAATCTCTGTCTCATACTATAAAGCGATAGCCAACTCCTGGGTCGGTTCGGATATAGGTTGGCTTTGTTGGATAAGGTTCAATTTTTGCACGGAGATTACTGATATTGACACGCAAGATGTGCATATCAGTGTACCCCTCGCCCCATACTTGATGAAGAAGTTGCGCATGAGTTAATACTTTCCCAGCATTAATTGCCAAAATGCGTAAAATATCATATTCAGTGGGAGTTAATTGAATTACTTTTTCATCCACGGTCACAACCCTACGGGAAAAATCTATAAATAGACCCCCAGCAGTAAAAACTGGATCATTCGCATTAGAGTCCTGCCGTCGTTGGATAACTCGTATACGTGCCATCAACTCGCTGGTGCCAAAAGGCTTGGTGAGGTAATCATCTGCGCCTGCATCAAGAGCGGAAACTTTATCCTGCTCAGCTTCACGGACAGAGAGGATAATGATAGGTATTAGCGACCATTCACGGAGATGGCGTGTAACCTGAATACCATCTATATCTGGTAGCCCAATATCGAGAATAATCAAATCAGGGGAATGAGCAATAACTGCATTTAATGCCTCCTGTCCATTAGAGGCTTCGTATACGTTAAAACCCTGCCCCGATAATAGAAAGTGCAAGTAACGTCTGATCGATGCTTCATCATCTACAATCAAAACCCGCTGGTTAGTTTCCAAGTTTATTTTATCCTTTTATTGTTCGGGATAAGTTTAAGCAAGAGCGCGTCAATCTAGGGGCAAGAAACATGTCAAGCGTGTCAAGAAAAGGTCAAGATTTTATGGAATCTTGACCTTTTTCTTGACCAATCTTTTATGGAATTGTTTCAAATATTTGTCACCATTTTATGTGAGGGGCATAGGATTAAGGCACATATGAGGTGACATGAATACTTCTGAAGTTAGTCCCGCTGCTTTGACTACAACCATTGCTTCATCCCCTGACCTTCGAACGGCTCATCGATTAATTGTTCTTGTACCTGACACTTTGGAAGATTCTTCCATTACGGCGGGGAAAATTTGGAAGTTAGCAAGATCGTTTGGCGGCAATGTTCTGCTTATTGGTCTATGTAGGGATATGGCTCTTGAGTCAAGCTTACGAAGACAGTTTATTTTCTTAACTGCCATGGTGAGTGATGGTTTTGTGTCCGTTGATACTAGGATTGAATATGGGAACAATTGGTTAAAAGCGATTAAATCCAACTTGCAAGATGGGGATATGCTCGTCTGTTTTGACGGTCAATATACTGGCTTAATGCATCAACCTTTGGGCCAAACCATCGAATCAAACTTGAAATTAAATGTGTTTGTGCTGGAGGGTTTTTTCGCAAACACTTCTCCTCGCCCCAATTGGCTCTCATCTATCTTTGCATGGACTGGCTCAATTGGCATCATAGCTGTTTTTTTGTGGTTCCAGATACGGATCATTCAACAGCCTGATGTGTGGTTACAGAATGTCCTCATGTATCTTTCAATCCCCTTTGAAGTGGGTCTGATCTGGGGATGGAATGCCCTATTTCCATAATTATTTTTTCAAAAGGTTAAGAATGTCAGAAACAAATCCTAAATTTTTGTCAGAACGGCAGACTGAGGAATATCAACGCCAGCAGGCTTTATTTTCTGCCCAGCCAGCCATTGTCCAGCGTTTTCTCGAAACACAGGGAAAACAAATCGCTCAGGCAATTGTGGATGGCGATTCGCAGATCAGTTTTTCACTGCCCGACCGTGTGGTCTGCACTCTGGAACACGTTGACCAACCCGCATTAGTCACCATTCCTCAAAACCAGCGCACGCGCTCGTTAGGAAGTTTTTTCAATCGCTTCCGCAAAGCGGATCTCTACAAGGAATTGCGCCATATCTTCACCGAACTGGAACAATCACCAGATCGGGCGATTTCAGTAGCGGCGGGCTTGCTGCGCCACGCCACGGTGATGCATATGGTTTATCAAATGCTTCCAGCGGGACGTGCGGTCGTGTACCAACCCGCTGAAGAAGATGAGATTATTCCATCGATCCCTGTGACAGATGGAATGGAGCCAGAATCCGCAATCACTTCCGCATCTGATGCGATCGCTGAAGAAGGAAAAGCTGATGAAGGTCGTGGCGATTTGCTGGTGCCGTTTGTTCCGTATGCCCGCAAATTTTTCCTGCCGCAGTGGGTGGCTTTCGATAAAGACGGGGAAATGCTGGTCAAGTCTGTGGATGAAGCAGCCGCTCACATTAAATCCATGCAGCGGTTTATGGAAGTGTTGTTCCTTGCCGTGGCACTGGCTCCTTATATTTCAGCAGATGATGAATACGCTAAGAAGCGCTACGGCATGTTGGGTCAGCTGATCAATCAAGGGCGTGCGCTGGCGATCTATCAGACGAGTGAGATCATCACTCGAATCAGCGAGCGGGCTCGGGCGGGGAGTCTGAACCGCGGGCTTCGTCTCAGCCTGCCTTATTTCGACGATCAAGAATTGAAGATCAATAGTTCAAATTTTGAAGTCATCCCGTCGGGACGAATCATGTTTGTCCCCGCTTTTGTTGTGCGTGCTGTTCGGCAGGAAGAAGTGAAAGTCAGCCAGGACACACGCTTGAATCCATCCACCCGCAAACACCTGCTTCACTTGCTTGAGTTACTTGAAAAAGCATTTGAGTCTGAAAAATAGGTCGCGAACATGTTTTTTTCCATTGCACTGTTAATTGTATTTGTTGTTATCGCTGTACGCCTTGCGCCGCGTGAAAAGCAGGAAGATGCCCACATTCATGGCGCAGGTCAAATTGGCTTACTGGCTGCCATGGCGCTCTTTGGTGTGGACTATTACACCTCATATTTTTATGCCACAGGCGAAATGATGAGCGCTCTTCATCCGTATAACCTGCAGCAATATGGATATATTGCTGTGATCGTAATCGCCATCGCCAATGCCGTTTTTGGTTTCTTGTATATGTACTCGCTAGGCATCTTCAATGAAGGCGGTGGTTCGTACACAGCCTCGATGCGCTATTTATCGCCTGGCTTGAGTTTGATTGTGGCGGTTGTGCTGCTTCAGGATTACATCTTTACGATCGTTGTTTCCAGCTTATCAGGTGTGGACCAATTGTTATCCATTACAAACGCGTACAACATCCAATGGTATTTCCATGTGGCGATTGGAATCGTGTTGGTGACGATCACCTGGTATTTGACGATCCGCGGGCGCGGAGAATCTTCGGCAGTGGTCTTTACCATGCTGGGCGTCTTTGTCATGATGACCATTGTAATGGCGATCGGCCTTATCCTTGCCAAATCGAGCGGCGTTGAGCCAGTTGCGTATGCCGAGCAATATAAAAGCGCAAGCCTATGGCAGGCGGCGTATCACATGTTGACCGCATCCATGAAAGGTCTCGTTGCCTTGTCTGGTTTGGAAGCCATGTCCAATGGTATTCAATTCGTGAAGAATGAAGACTTCAGCCTGGTCAAATGGGGCAAGCAGCACTTGCCTAAACTTCATGGCTTGTGGGAATACTACAGCGGCAAGGCTGGCATTGGTCGCATGGTGCAGACTTCTTTTCTGTTCTATGGTGGCTTCACGACTGCATTCCTTGCTTATTTCTCTTATCACTTCAATGTGTTTGATGGAACGCTTGGGCGCTCGTTGGTGGGCAACCTGGCATCCATCGGCTTCAACCAAATCCCTGGCGGGAACATCCTGTATTGGGCATATCAAATTCTTGCAGTTGGTTTGTTGGCAGCAGCTTCCATGACCGCGTTTCAGGATCTGCAAGCTACTGAATGGCGCGATGTGGCGATGGGTGAAATTCCAGAGATTATCGTGTACCGTGACAAGCGCGGCACGTTCACCCGCTCAGTGACAATCGCTTTTGTTTTCGTGATCATCATTACATTCCTGATCAAGGGTAATACTTCTGCGGGTGTGCCGTATTACGGCATCGGTGTTTTCATGCCGATCATGGTGATGGGTTTCGCGGTCCGTAAGCATATCCTTGAACATTTCACAGGCAACAAACGCAAATGGGGCGCTGCCGCGGCTGGTTTCGCTGGCGTGCTTTCAGGGATTGTATTTGTCGGTCAGATCGTTGGCAAATGGGAAGAAGGCGGCTGGGTGGTGCTGATCTCATTTAGTGCGTTGGTGATCATCGCCAACCTGGTGTTGATCTCTCCTGCAGGTTTCCGCGAGCCCGTTCAAATCCACCGCATCGTGCGTGAAAAGGCGCGTGTTCAAGGCGCGATGGCTTCCATTGTCGAATGGCAATCTTTGAGGATGCAGGAATATCGTTATTCCGTGCTGGTCTCTATTGCGCGCTTCTTTGAATTGTTTGGTGTGCGCCGTCCCATGAAAACGCAAGCGCCTGTGGTGGCAGGAGATTATGACCACGCCTTGCACGTGGATCATCCTGAAGCGCCGTCATTATTGGATCAATATATCGATCACCCCGCGCCGAAACTTGGTGGCGCTCCGAACGAGACTGCTTCCGCTGAAGAAGAATCCTAAAGTTTGAGACGTCATTGCGAGGCGGTGTTTGTCCGCCGAAGCAATCCCTAAATAATAGGAGATTGCTTCAGGCTACCGCCCTCGCAATGACATAAAATTCCATGTCCACTCCTATTTATAGCCTGCGCGTATCAGAAGCCTGCGAGGCACTTGAAACATCCTTTGAAGGACTCTCAAGCGCCGAGGCGGAGACGCGCCTGGCTTTATACGGGTACAACACTCTTTCAAAACAAAAGAAAGAGTCGGTGTGGGAAAAGCTTCTGCGTGAGTTCATCCACCCGCCTGCGTTGGTTTTACTTATTGTCGGGTTGGTTGCGTTATTGCAGCACGATATCGTGCTGGCACTGATCATCTGGAGCATCATCTTTGTAAACACGGGCTTCTCTTTTTGGCGTGAATATCGTGCCGAGCAAGCTATCGAAAAGCTGCGCGAGATTTTGCCTTCTTTCGCGCGTGTAATTCGTGAAGGTGTGGAAAGTTATATTCCGTCGAGCGACGTTGTCCCTGGGGATATTTTAGTGCTTGCAGAGGGCGACAATATTTCAGCCGATGCGCGCGTGATCGAAGAATACGGATTGCGCACCAACAACGCAACGCTGACTGGTGAATCCATCCCTGCCCGTAAGACAGTCGACCCATCACTTCAAAGCGGACTTAGTGAGTTGGATCGTCCCAACCTGATTTTTGCTGGCACCTCCATCGCTTCGGGAACGGGGCGGGCAGTTGTTACCGCCACAGGGATGTCTACTCAGTTCGGGCGGATCGCTCACCTGACTCAATCCATCGTGGAAGAGCCGACTCCTTTCCAGAAAGAGCTCGCTCAACTAAGTAAAGTCACAGCTTGGATTGCGCTTGGGATCGGCGTGTTTGTTATGGTGATTGGATATTTCTCATTGGAATTCCCCATCAAGGAAGTTACGCTGCTGGCGCTGGGTATTGTAGTAGCGGTCATTCCAGAAGGGCTTACAGCGACGCTCACTCTCTCGTTGGCAGCAGCAGTTCAACGTCTAGCCAAAAGAGGCGTGCTGGCGAAGAAAATATCTACTGTAGAGAAACTCGGTCAAGTGTCCATTATCTGCACTGATAAAAGCGGCACTCTGACTCAAAATCAAATGACAGTGCGCGATATTTGGGTGGCACAAAAGCGAATCAAAGTTACTGGCATTGGGTATGAGCCGAAGGGAAGTTTTTCACCAGAGCCAACGGGGCAAGCATGGGAAAAAGACTTGCTTTGTCTGCTGGAGGTTGCATCTTGTTGTAATAACTCGCGCATCAATCAGCCTTCTGTTGAGCACCCTGGCTGGACGAGTTTAGGCGATCAGACAGAGGCGGCGTTGAAAGTAACCGCAATGAAAGGCGGGATTTTTGAAGAGGCGGTCAATCGCCTATTGCCGCGCATCCATGAAATTCCATTCGATGCCCGCCGCAAGCGGATGACGACCATCCATCGCGAATTGAATCGCGAGGTTGCGTTTGTCAAAGGGTCACCGCGTGAAGTGCTGCAGTTATGCACAATGGTCATGATCAATCAGGAAGCCATTCCCCTCACAGAGCAATTGCGTGCGGAGATTATGGCTGCCAATGACGATTATGCGCGCGGTGCGTTGCGCGTGTTGGCGCTTGCGCGCCGTGACCTGCCCGTACGCGATGGAGCGTACACCGTTGAGAGTGTGGAACGAGAGTTGACATTCCTCGGCTTGATGGCGATGATGGATCCGCCGCGTCCGCAGGTGGAAAAGGCAGTTCAAACCTGCCGCGAAGCAAATATTCGCATTGTGATGATCACTGGCGATTATGGTCTGACAGCTGAGTCTTTGGCTCGCCGCGTGGGGATGTTGACCTCAAAGAACACACTCATTTTGACTGGCGCAGAACTGGATGAATTATCCGATGTGGCATTGCAAGAAATCCTTGATAAAGAAGTGCTCTTTGCGCGCATGGCTCCCGAACACAAAATGAGATTGGTCTCTGCTTTTCAGGCGCGCGGCGAAGTAGTGGCTGTCACGGGTGATGGTGTGAACGATGCACCTGCCCTTCGCAAGGCAGATGTGGGGATTTCGATGGGCATCGTTGGTACCGATGTTTCAAAGGAAGCTGCCGACATTATTTTGACACAGGATGATTTTGGTGCGATCACCGCCGCCATCGAAGAAGGACGTGGCGTCTTCGATAATATCCGTAAGTTCATTACTTATATTTTCTCGAGCAACATCCCCGAACTGATGCCGTTTGTGGTTAAGGCGAACTTCCCATTAATTCCATTGGCTTTGAGTGTTCGTCAAATATTGGCTATTGATCTTGGAACCGATATGTTCCCTGCGTTGGCGCTTGGCATGGAAAAACCCGAGCCCGATGTGATGAAACGTCCGCCGCGTCCGCGCCACCAGCCTTTGCTTGACCGCAGTTTGTTATCTCGTGCATTTTGGCTTGGAATGATCGAAGCGACGTTGTGCTTTGCTAGCTTCCTATCCATTTTTATTCTTGCAGGTCATGTGGACGAAATCGGGCTGGCGTTTCTTGCTCCGCTGGCAGGGCTTATCGACTTCAGACTGTCTTTATCTTTTGGTGAAACTGTGATCTTGGCTTCCACTGTATATCATGCAGGTGTCGTGTCTTCGCAGATCGGCAATGCACTGGCGTGCCGCTCAGATAGAACCCGCAGTTCTGCGCTTGGCTGGCTTAGCAATAAATATCTGTTGCTCGGTATTTTGATCGAACTGCTTGGAATCGCCAGTATTATCCATATCCCATTCCTTGCAGACATTTTCAATCACACTCCACTTTCAGCGTGGATGTGGACGATGTTGGCATTAAACACGATTATTTTGTATTCTGTGGAGTGGCTTCGCAAAGCTGTTGTTCGCGGCTTTACAAAGATGCGCAAGGGAAAGTCATCTCCACTCTCTCTTCAGGAGGTTTTCCGATGAAAGTCATCATTATGGGTTGCGGAAGGGTCGGCTCACAAGTCAGTTTACTGCTGGCAAGGCAGGGACACGAAGTCATTGTCATTGACCATGATGCCAACGCTCTCTCAAAATTAGGAACGGATTTCAAAGGCAGGGTTGTGCGCGGAGTCGGCTTTGACAGAAAAGTTCTCATAGAAGCAGGTGTAGAGACTGCGGAAGGGTTTGTATCTGCCAGTGCTTCTGATAACGCGAATATTGTCGCGGCGCGCATCGCGCGTAATATCTTTCGTGTGCCAAGAGTGGTGGCAAGGCTGTACGATCCTGTGCGCGCAGAAATTTATCAGCGATTGGGATTGACAACGATTTCCAGCACAGCCTGGGGCGCGGAACGAATCGTTGAAGTCGTCACGCACAATGACCTTGATGTGCTGAATGTTTTTAGTGACGGCGGAACGACGATGGTGCGGGTCGAAGCTCCTGCACGTTTAAATGGGCATCGTGTGGCGCAACTGAATATTCCTGGCGAAGTATCTGTCACCGCCATCACTCGTAACGACCACACCTTCATCCCTGTTTCTGGTACAGAGTTTCAGGATGGTGATGTTGTGTATCTCGCGGTCATTCCATCAGCCATGGATCGACTGGAAGAAATGCTCGGGATCGAGCGGAGGTAATTATGTTTGTTATTGTAGTTGGCGGCGGCAACACGGGCTCACAGCTTGCTAAATTTTTACTGGAAGAAGGCCACACGGTACGTGTGATCGATGAACGTCCGAATGTGCTTGAGAAATTGGCGCTGGAAATTCCACAAGAAATGATCATCAATGGTGATGGAAGTTCACCGACCGTTTTGGAAAAGGCTGGAATTCAAAAAGCGCAAGTGCTGGCAGCAGTCACAGGTTCGGATGAAACCAACCTAGTTATTACGTCTTTAGCTCGATTTGAATTCAATGTGAAGCGGGTCATCGCCCGAATCAATAATTCAAAAAATGCATGGCTCTTTACCCCTGAAATGGGCGTCGATGTTTCTCTCAATCAGGCTGAGATCCTTTCACGCCTCACAGCAGAAGAAATGTCCCTTGGCGATATGATGACCATGCTGAAGATTCGCCGCGGAAAATTTTCCATTGTGGAGGAAAAGATCGCTCCTTCCGCGCCTGCAGTTGGTACTGCTCTAAAAGATTTACATCTCCCGAATAATTGTGTCATCTCTGGCATCATCCGTCACGGTGAGATGATTTTGCCGCGCGGTACAACTATTTTGGAAGAGGGGGATGAGATATTGGCAATGGTGGATGATGCTGCTCGTGAGCCCCTTGCAAGGCTTTTGAGTCGTCCAACATGAATTTTAATAGACAGAAACGCCTCTGGGAATGAGGCGTTTCTTTTTAATTAGTAGTGTGTCTGTAGATTTATATAGCGTCTCCATCTTCGGTACGCAGGCGATATCCCACCCCAGGCTCAGTATGAATATAAGTCGGCCGTGCGGGATCAGGTTCAAGTTTAGAGCGCAAATTGCTAATGTTGACGCGAAGGATGTGCATGTCATCATATCCTTCGCCCCAAATTTTTCGTAAAAGCTGGCGATGTGTTAATACCTTTCCCGCATGAGTTGCAAGAAGTCGCAAAATATCATATTCGGTAGGGGTTAGTTGAATCTCTTTTTCATTTACAGTCACGAGGCGGTGTGAAAAATCCAGAGTTAATTTGCCAGTTGTAAAGATAGGCTCATTTATACTGGTAATCTGTCTGCGCATAACCACACGCATGCGAGCAAGTAATTCACCTGTGCCAAAGGGTTTAGTTAGGTAATCGTCTGCGCCTGCATCGAGCGCTGCAATCTTATCCTGCTCTGCTTCACGGACAGAGAGAATGATAATGGGTGTCTGTGACCATTCACGCAAGCGACGTGTGACTTCGATGCCGTCAATAT
The DNA here is from genome assembly GCA_046328875.1 of Anaerolineales bacterium. GTDB lineage: Bacteria > Chloroflexota > Anaerolineae > Anaerolineales > Villigracilaceae > Villigracilis. The sequence goes on from JAXLVS010000001.1 coordinate 1,797,306, forward strand.
CGGGTAAGCCGAGGTCGAGGATGATTAGGTCTGGGCGGTGGGTAAGGACTGCGTTTAAAGCTTCCTGTCCATCGGATGCTTCATAAACAGTAAGACCTTGCGCGGTTAATGCGGCGCGTAAATAGCGTCTGATGGATGTTTCATCGTCCACAACCAGAACCCGCTGACCTGTTTCCATGATTCTTTATTATTCCTTATTGTTTAAAGGTAATTCGATCGTAATGATCGTGCCTCCGCCTTCGCGGATACTGGCATAAATCGTACCATGATGTGCTTCGATAATCCCCTTGCTAATAGAAAGCCCCAGCCCAGTGCCGCTGACATTTTCTGGGCGTTGGACTCGGTAGAATTTGTCGAAGACGCGATTCAGATCCTCGGACGGGATCCCAGCCCCACGGTCCAAAATTTTGAGGCGGGTCTTTTGATCCAATAATTCAGCGGTGACTTCGATCACAGAATCCATTGGCGAGTATTTGGCAGCGTTTTCCAACACATTGACGAGAACTTGTGCAATGAGCGTAAAATCCATCGGGACGAGAGGGAAACCTGCAGGAACGTTCACTTGTATATTGTGGCGTGAAATACGTGAGCCAAGTTGCTCGAGCGCAGTGCCGATTACGTCTTGAATATCTTCAGACTCAAGCCGCAACTTGATGGCACCGCTTTCGATGCGAGTCATATTCAATAAATTGCCCACAAGGCGGTTCAGACGATCTGCTTCGCCACGCGCATTTTCGATCAACGCCCGCCGCGCGGATTCGTTGATTAGACCGTTATCTTCATCTAATGAACTCAATGCGCCTGTGATAGATACCAACGGTGTACGAAGGTCATGAGAGATGGAATTCAGCAAGGCTGTTTGCAGGGACTCGGTTGCACGTAAAAGCTCAGCTTGTTGTGCCTGTTCGGAGAGGCTGGCCCGCTCAAGTGCCAATGCAGATTGGTTTGCAAATGCTGCAAGGGTAAGCCTCTGTTCAGGTGAGAGAAAATTAGTCTGATCTTTGGAGCGCACCCCAAGTACTCCAACCATGCCATTTGATGTTTTCAATGGATGACAACGCAAAGAAGCGGCGGGGAGAGTATCTGTACCACGGCCTGCGGGCTGATCGTGTTCGTATGCCCAAGCGGCTACAGCTAATTCATTGTCGTCAGGTTGGTAATTTGAAGAACTGGCAAAAATTTGTAATTGTTTGTTGTCTGGTAGAAAGATGGCAACATCACGCCCAAACGCGTGACCAATTTGTGAAATGATGATATTAGCAACTTGCAAGAGATCAGCAGCGGAAGTCAAATCTTTGCTGAGATCGTATAAAGCAGCAGTTTGTTTCTCACGCAGAATCGCAGCTTCTGCCTGCTCGCGTACACGGGTAGTTAATGAACTTACCACCAAGCTTACAATGAACAAAGCGACAAAGGTGATGAAATATTGTGTGTCGCTAACTGCAAATGTGAAATATGGTGGAACCAGAAAGTAATCAAAGGCCAAAACGCCAGCAACAGCAGTGAGAAGAGATGGACCACGCCCAAGAAAAATGGCAGCTATCACCGTAGAAGCTAGGTACAACATGACCAGATTGGCTGGTTCAAGATTTCCCCGAATTAATAATCCGAGTAAGGTTGAAAATGCAACCAGTAACAGGCTTAATGCATATCTTCCCAGCGGGCGATGAACTTGCCATTCATTTGGCACAATGGGTTTGCTTAATTCTGTCTGTGCGCTAATAACGTATACATCGATATCGCCGCTGGCGTAAATGAGCTGGTCAACTATGGACCCATTCCATAACTCTTGCCAGCGCGGCTTGAGTGGTTTGCCTACTACAACTTTCGTAATATTATTTTTGTGGGCAAAATCTAGAACAGCTTCTTGGATGGATCTCCCTGCAATCGTTAAACTCTTTGCGCCTAATTCTTCTGCCAATTGCAACGTTCGTCCAATGCGGTCTCGGTTAGCAGGTTTTGTCTCAGGCTTGGATGCGATTTCCACATAGATTGCATACCATTCTGCTTTGAGCTCATCTGCAAGCCTGCGCGTGGTGCGGATCAATTTCTCTGCCAGCGGACTGGGGCTGATGCAAACCACAAGGCGTTCTCCAGCCGCCCATGGGCCAGATATGGAACGTGTCTGCATGTACGAGCGCATTTGATCATCCACACGTTCAGCTGCACGTCGCAAAGACATTTCGCGCAAAGCGGTGAGATTCCCTTTGCGGAAAAACTTATCTATCGCACGAGAAGCCTGCTCGGGAATATAAACTTTCCCCTCTTTTAATCGTGTCATTAACTCATCAGGCGGCAGGTCAATGACTTCGATCTCAGAGGCTCTATCCAGTACACGGTCGGGTACGGTCTCGCGTACAACGACGCCTGTTACCTGTGCAACGATATCATTTAGACTCTCAAGATGTTGAATATTTAGCGTGGTATATACATCAATACCCACGTCAAGAATTTCTTCGACATCTAAATAACGTTTGGGATGACGTGAGCCAGGTGCATTGGTATGTGCAAATTCATCTATCAACACGATTTGCGGACGGCGTTTGATAACTTCGTCCACGTCCATTTCGGGCAGGGCCACACCGCGATATTCCACCTGCCTGCGCGGCAGAACATCCAACCCTTCCACCAGTTCCTCGGTCTCCGCCCGTTTGTGGGTTTCCACATAACCAACCACAACGTCAATGCCTTGTATCTTGCGTTGGTGTGCAGCTTCGAGCATGGCATATGTTTTCCCCACACCCGCGGCATAGCCAAGAAATATTTTTAACTTACCACGTTTTGCGGCTTGCTCTTCTGCTTGGGCTTGTTTTAGTAATTCTTCAGGATCAGGACGTTGTTCCATTATTTTATTGTATCTCACTTGAAAGTGGTTTTATATTTTATTTTGCAAGGATGTTGGTGGCTGGATTGTTAGCAGTTTTTTCTAATTCGAATGTGTAAGTGCGTTCGAATGCTCTTGAAGCTTGAGACGAAAAATTTTGAAGAAGATGGCTATCTTCAGATGGCAGTTCGCCAAATTCGCCGTGCCATATTTGGATCTCGCCTACCAACCCCCAAGCGCTTAAAAGTGGGAGAATGCGATCAGGCTTGCCTTCTTCTTTTTTGTCTTGTGGCTCACTAGCTGTAATGCGAGGAGTTTGTTTTGATTGCTGAAAAGTCACAAATACAAGTGATGCTTGAAATAACTGTTTGATATAACGAGCGACAACAATAGCCACAGCGTCTTGCGTGCGTACATTGGTGAGCGCCGAGCTTAATTCATACATAAAAGTTGCTTCGCGTGCCTTAGACAAACTATCTTGAATGCGGCCAACGATCAATATGGCAGTAGCAAAAAAGATAACAAGCATAAGCCAGCTTTCCAGCCTTGCCATTGCAAATGTGTAGAAAGGTGGAATAAAGAAGAAATCAAAACACAAAGCGGCTGCCAACGCGGCGGCAATCCCTGGAGCTTGTCCCCAACGGCTGGCGGCCCAGACAATTGGCACGATGTATAAAAATCCGATCACAGCCTCGCCGAGTGTGTCGCGGCCGATTAACAACATGGGGATTGTAATTGCTAATACTGTGAGTACTGCCCGCAGACAATTTGCGAACAGATTCGGGGTGAGTTTGATTTTTTTCATGATTCGTTCCTTTCAATAAGACAGGCTGCCCAAAAACAGGCAGCCTGTACACAATTATTTTAGATTATCCAGCGCAATGTTGAGTCTTAAAACGTTGACCGTAGCTTCGCCAAGAAACCCAAACTGACGACCTTCTGTATTTTGATCTATAAGCAACTTAACATCCGCTTCGCTCCACCCGCGAGCGGATGCCACACGATGGACTTGGTACAACGCCGCGGCGACGCTGATATGCGGGTCGAGTCCGCTCCCCGAAGCAGTGACCAGGTCAACGGGAATCGGAAGCGTGTTCTCAGGGTCGGCAGCTTTCAAGGCATTGATTCTCGCCTGAACTGAGTCGATCAAGGCAGAATTCATCGGTCCATAGTTTGAACCAGATGAGGCAGCTGCGTTATACCCAGCAGCAGATGGGCGTCCCCAGAAATATTTTGGACCATCAAATTGCTGACCGATCAGTTCAGAGCCAACAGCTTTTCCGTCCACCATAATGAGACTCCCATTGGCTTGGTGCGGAAATAGAACTTGTGCAATGCCCGTCACAGCCAGCGGATAGAAAACGCCTGTGATGAAGGTAAAGATCAAAAGCATGAAAAACGCGGGACGTACTTGTGATTTCATTTTTATTCCTTTTTTAACTCTCGCGAGACTTCATCCACGGTGAAAAAATCAGCTTCGATAAAGTCCATTTCAAATGTGTTATCTAATGAGCCCTTGATTTCAGATTTGGGCAATTGAAGCATCGGACGGTTTTCAAGTTGTGTATTTGCCAGCCTGTAAATATTGGCTTTGGAAATAATTACCGTGCCACGATGTTGCCTGTAATCTGATAAAGCCGCTTCATTGGCTTTCAGCCACACATGGACGAGTCCGTAGACCAAAAGAAGTATTCCAATTTGAAGTGCTTCGTGTCCACGCTCTGAAAGTTTGATGCTGTGATCAAACATAAATAATGTGATCAAAAGCGGAAGAGTGAGGTAAGCCTGCCACCATTTTGGACGAGGAGTATTTGAGTACATGCTAAATCTCCTTTAGGTCAAATGAAGCACGACCAACAGCATATCGATCAACTTGATACCGATGAACGGGGCGACTAAACCCCCAACGCCGTAGATCATCAGGTTGTCACGTAATAGCTGCGCCGCGCCAACTGCGCGATACGGTACGCCGCGCAATGCCAGCGGGATCAAGGCTATGATGATAAGCGCATTGAAAATCACCGCAGATAGAATCGCGCTCTCAGGTGTGGCAAGCCGCATGAAGTTCAACGTGGTCAACACAGGATATGTGGAAGCGAACGCAGCAGGGATAATCGCAAAATACTTCGCAACATCATTAGCGATTGAGAATGTGGTCAGCGCGCCGCGCGTCATTAATAACTGCTTGCCGATCTCAACGATCTCCAACAATTTGGTCGGGTTGCTGTCGAGGTCAACCATGTTGGCGGCTTCGCGCGCGGGTTGTGTGCCTGTATTCATGGCGACTGCAACATCGGCTTGCGCCAGTGCGGGAGCATCATTCGTTCCGTCACCCGTCATCGCAACCAAACGTCCGCCCGTTTGATATTCGCGGATCAATTTCAATTTGGTCTCAGGCGTGGCTTGCGCGAGAAAATCATCCACACCAGCTTCTGCTGCAATCGCTGCTGCGGTCAATGGATTGTCGCCTGTGATCATCACCGTCTTGATTCCCATCTTGCGGAGCTGAGCGAAGCGTTCCTTGATTCCACCTTTGACAATGTCCTTCAGGTGAATCACACCCAGCGCGTGATTATTTCGCGTCACCACCAGCGGCGTGCCGCCCAAGCGGGCAATCGTATCCACCGCAGGTTTCAGATCCGACGGGACGCCACTATTATTGGATTGGATCAACTCGATCATCGTATCGGGTGCGCCCTTACGAATGGAAGTGCCATCAAAATTGACTCCGCTCATACGGGTTTGCGCTGTGAATGGGACGAAGTGCATACCCTCAGGTGCTTCATCGCTCGCACCCATTGTTCGTCCGCGCAAACCAAACTGTTCCTTGGCGAGCACAACGATCGAACGCCCTTCAGGAGTTTCATCAGCCAATGAAGCAAGCTGCGCGGCTTCGGCTAATTCTTTTACGTCTACACCGTTCACAGGTATGAATTCCACAGCCTGGCGATTACCAAGTGTGATCGTACCCGTCTTATCGAGCAACAGCACATCTACATCACCAGCGGCTTCCACTGCGCGGCCTGACATCGCGATGACGTTGCGTTGGATCATGCGATCCATGCCTGCAATGCCAATCGCAGAGAGCAAGCCGCCGATCGTGGTCGGGATCAAACACACCAGCAATGCAACCAATACCGTGATCGTGATTGCCGTCCCTTTGCCCGCGGCGTTTACGCTATAAAGCGAGTAGGGCAGCAGTGTGGCGCACACCACCAAAAAGATGATCGTGAAACCAGCCAGCAAAATATTGAGCGCGATCTCGTTCGGGGTCCTCTGTCTCTTCGCGCCTTCCACCATGCTGATCATGCGGTCGAGGAATCCCTGCCCAGGGTCGGCGCTGACGCGGATGATGAGCCAGTCCGAAAGGATTCGCGTGCCGCCTGTGACAGCGGAGCGATCACCGCCCGCCTCACGCACAACGGGGGCTGATTCGCCTGTAACGGCACTTTCATCCACTGATGCGATTCCCGCTTCGATCTCTCCATCTGCGGGGAGAATGTCGCCAGCTTCAACAAGATACAGATCATCTTTGCGAAGAGTTGTGGATGAGACAACCTCATGCTCAACTTTTGCGCCATTAACTTTCAAACCATCAACTTGTAACTTGCCAACTTTTTTCGCAGGCGTATCCTGACGTGCCTTGCGTAGTGACTCGGCTTGCGCCTTGCCACGTCCCTCAGCAACTGCCTCGGAAAAATTGGCAAACAACACTGTAAACCAGAGCCAGATCGCAATCGCTCCGATAAAGTCCGTAGGCGCTTCGCCTTGTCCAGTGAGCGCTTGAATCCACAAGGCAGTCGTTAATACGCTTCCTACTTCCACAACGAACATGACGGGGTTACGCACCATCAGGCGTGGATCAAGTTTGATAAAGGATTCCACAACAGCGCGCTGATAAATCTCGCGGGGATATGCTGTTGGTTTCTTCGTTTGAATAGTCATTTTTTATTTCCTTATCCACCAATAACCATCAGGTGCTCAACAATGGGACCCAATGCCAACGCTGGGATAAAGCTCAAAGCACCCACGATCATGATGACGCCGATCAACCAAGCAATGAATAATGGAGTGTGAGTCGGGAGAGTCCCTGCACTTTCGGGGATCTTTTTCTTTTGAACCAGTGACCCTGCAATTGCCAGCACAGGAACAATTAGCCAGAAGCGGGCAAAGAACATACAGATGCCAAGCGCGGTGTTGTAGAACGGATTGTTCGCGCCCAAGCCAGCGAATGCGGAGCCATTATTGTTCGCTGCAGATGAAAAGGCATACAGCACCTCGCTGAAACCATGCGGACCACCAGTATTCCAAATCGTAGCAAGCCCAGCCGCGGATACCACTGCAATTGCAGTTCCAACTTTTGCCAATAAGATCGGGATCAAAAGCATGAGGGAAGCCATTTTCATTTCATAGGCTTCAATCTTTTTGCCCAAGTATTCAGGTGTGCGTCCGACCATCAAGCCAGAGATGAAGACAGCCACAATGACGAAAGCCAGCATTCCATACAAACCAGAGCCTACTCCGCCAAAGATGATCTCACCTAACTGCATGAGGAACATGGGAACCAGTCCGCCAAGCGGCATGAACGAATCGTGCATGGAATTGACTGAACCATTGGAGGCGGCAGTCGTAGCCGTAGCCCAAAGCGCGGAATTGGCAACGCCGAAGCGAATCTCTTTACCTTCCATGTTTCCGCCAGGGTTGATGTTCGTCTGTACCTGATCGATTCCCATCTTTGTGAAAGCTGGGTTGCCAGCCTGTTCCGCCCAAACCGCCAGTGACATAAATACAACAAAGAGAATCGTCATCGTGATCAGGATCGTCCATCCCTGACGCGTGTCTCCTACCATTTTCCCGAATGTGTAACAAAGTGCAGCAGGGATGAGGAGGATGGATAACATCTCCAGAAAGTTTGAAAATGGCGTTGAATTTTCAAACGGATGCGCCGAATTGACGTTGAAGAAGCCGCCGCCATTTGTGCCCAATTGTTTGATCGCAATTTGTGAAGCGGCAGGACCAACCGCCAGTAATTGTTCGGTCACGGTGTTGCCATTTGTATCTGTGGCAGGTTGAAGCAAAGTGACAGTTTTGTAGTCACTGAAAGTTTGCACCACGCCTTGTGATACCAGCGTCAAAGCCAAAACGAAGGATAAGGGTAAAAGGATATATAAGGTTGAACGTGTCAGGTCAACCCAAAAGTTGCCAATTCCTTTGGCGGTGTGGCGTACGATCCCACGGATGAGCGCAACCAAAACCGCCATGCCCGTCGCGGCAGAAACGAAGTTCTGCACTGTCAGCCCGAGCATTTGAGAGAAGTAACTCATTGTGGTTTCGCCGCCATACCCCTGCCAGTTGGTATTGGACGCAAAACTAACCGCCGTATTCCACGATGAATCAGGTGTGACCGAACCAAGTCCCTGCGGGTTGAGGGGTAGCACACCTTGAAGGCGCTGCATGGCATACACTGCAAGCAGTCCTAAAATATTGAATATCAATACTGCAAATGCGTAGGTCTTCCAGTTCATATCCTCATCGGCGTTAATGCCTGAGACGCGATAAATGAATCGTTCAACGGGACCCAGCACACGGTCTAGAAAGATGCGTTCTCCTTGATAGACTTTTGCCATATACGAGCCAAGCGGTTTTGCAAGTCCCAGCAAAACCACTAGATATAAAATGATCTGCAACCAGCTATAGATATTCATCCGAACCACTCCGGTTTAAGTAATGCCAATACTAGGTAAACAAACAAGATCAAAGTGATGACGCCAGTGATCATATATAAAACGTTCATGACTTGTCCTCCATGAGCCGCTCACAGATAAGGATGAACCCATACGTGAGGGCGAAGAACAACACCGTTAGTCCGATGTAGATAAAATCGTTCATAACATGCCTCCATTTCGACTTTAGTGTATGCAGTTATTCGTCAATTCGGAGGCAAGAACAGCGATGGAGGTGTCAAGAAAATATCAAGAAATCGGATTTTTTCTGGTTTATTCCTTTTAAAGCAAAAAAAGACTCCTCTTGAGGGAGTCTTTTTTTGCTTTATTTTATTAGCTATATTTTTTTCTTATTTCTTCGGCAGCTTTATTTAATTCAGCAGCATTACGCTGGATTTTCTTGATGGCTGCCACAGCGTCGTCTACACCCATTTGCCCAGAGCGAAATATTGCTTCGTCCAGCCAGACCGCTTCATGTTCACAGGCGCGTGTGGCTTCTGGAAGATTCATTTTCTTGAAATCAAAATATTCAGGGAAAGCGTTCGGCACAGCCAATTTTGATTTTTGTGGCTGGAATAACTCGTAATTGTTCATCGCTTCGTAACCAGTCCAACAATTTACACCTTCTGCGTCCAATGCAGCACAAAGAATATCATGTTCCATACCGAACTCATTTGGGTCAATCGCAAAAATGTAGCGGTAAAAAGAACGGGTGGTATGGCGTTCATCATGCTTTAGAACACGTACACCATTAATTTCACTAAGGGCTTCATCCATGTATGCGGCCATTTCCTCGCGTTGCTTTGCCTGTGCAGGGAAGCGCTCAACTCCCACCAGCGCTAGTGCGGCTTGTAATTCGCTCATACGATAATTGCCACCTTGCACTGCAAACCCGTTGGAATCTTCTTCGCCGCCACCCAAGGCATGAGGACGACCACAGTCAATGATGCTGGCTGCTTTCGCTGCATGTTCAGCAGATTTACATAAAAGGATGCCGCCTTCTCCTGAAGTGAGGGTTTTTGAAGACTGCAGAGAAAATGAGCCAAAGTGACCGATCGTCCCCGCGCCTTGCCCTTTCCATTTTGCGCCGTGAGCATGAGCACAATCTTCAATGACGATCAAATTATGTCGTTCAGCAATCTCCATTAACGCATCCATATTTGCCATGTTCGAGCCAAGATGCACAGGGATGATAGCTTTTGTTTTTGGTGTGATTGCTTTTTCTACTGCCATCGGGTCAAGGCAATAGGTGTTCGGGTCAACATCTACAATCACTGGAATGGCCCCTGCTCCCATTGGGGCAGAGGCGGTCGCCTGAAACGTGTATGCAGGCACGATTACTTCATCGCCCCAGCCGATACCAGCAGCACGCAGCGCAGCTTCCATCGTTACTGTCCCGTTGATCATTGGAACTGCATATCCGCCACCTTGCAGCTCGGCGAATTTCTTTGCGAGTTCAGCAGTCTTAGGCCCGGGGTAGGGGAAGCCACCCCAGCGACCTGACTTGACAACTTCCACTACTGCGTCAATATCACGTTGATCCCAAACTGGCCATTCGGGGTAACTTTCAGTTCTAGTCTTTGTGCCGCCAAGAATTGCTAATTCAGACATGGAAATCTCCTAAGGTAATAATTACTTTAATGTACATGACCATCATTTGACGATCTCTTTTGCTGAGCGAACCATCTGGTCGCGAATGGTGTAGCCATCGAAGCCTGCCTGTTCCATGCCAAGAATGACCGCGCCTACAACTGGAGGACCATCCAGCCGAATCAATTTTGCTTTGGGGCAATGAGCCATCACAATGGAACGCATCGGATCTGAAATAATTTCTCCTGCTTCAAATACACTTCCCGATTGAATAATTTCAACCTCGTCATTATCCATTTCGATCTGGCGTGCTACAGAAACAGCAAGCCAACCCAGCTCTTCTCCTGCCCATTGGATAATTTCCTGCGCAGCAGAATCACCTGCTTTTGCAGCTTCGATTATTTTCAATGCGTGAAATGGAAATAAATGATATTGCTCGTTTGACAGTCCTTCCATCAAATCAAGTTCGTCTTTAGCATCCATCGCTTCAAGGAAAATATTTGTCAACGTAGTTGGTGGAATGCGTCTGATCCAGGCATGATTTACCATTTGTAATCCGCGTTGCACGATCTCGATTGCGCCACCATATTCGCCAAAGGTTGAACCATTTCCAACAATGCGGCCTTCTTTTCCGTTTTTATTTCTGCCTCGGCAATTGTTAGATGACCCTGAGGTTACATTCACACCAATGCCACGCGTGGCACCTGCAAGCAATCCATTCACACCATCGTTGACAACTTCAATAGGGCAGGACAATCCAAGGGTAGCGATAGCCAATAAATGTTTTTCTCGGTCAGATGGAAAATCGAATCCTGCTACACCGAAACCTGCTCCAACAATATGAGCAATATCCACGCCGGACATTTCTCTTGCGCCATCAAATGATTGTTTTAGAACCTTTTCCAGCCCATCATATCCAACGCCTTGATGATTGCCACCCCATGCCTTGCCAAACCCAAGGCAGCGACCAGTTTCATCAGCGATGATGGCATGAGTTTTGGAAGAACCTACATCAATGCCGAGAAAGTAACGCATCTATGATCTTTGTTCCCTTTGTTTTTTTCGTTAATTGGCATTGAATTGTGGAAGCCATTTTTTATTGGTTTCCAGCATATCATCCATAACTTCTTGTACTTTGTCTGCGCTTGGGCCAAGAGGATTGGTAAGTAAGGCTTGATACATTGCGTTCTTGTCTCCGTTCGCTGCGGCTTCAGCTGTGAGAAGTTCGTACATCTTCACCTGAGAAATCAGTCCGAAGCAGGAGGCAGGTAGCGGGTCAGCAGGAAGCGGATGAATCCCGCTGCGGTCTACTTTGGCGGGAAGTTCTAAAACCCAATCTGAAGGCCATTCTTTTATCGCCCCATTGTTGCGAACATTGACCACGTGAACCTGTCCCAAATCGTTGTAATGTGAATTGATGAGCTGTGTAGCCAGCGTGGAGTAATATGCTCCACCGCGTTTCATTAAATCGGCAGGCGGTTCGGTCAGGTTTGGGTCGGCATATTCGCGCAGCAAATCTTTTTCGATTTCCATAACCTGTTCAGCACGAGAAGGTGGCCATTTTTTTTGCTCTTCAAACTTTTTGTTTGTGTAATAAAAATAATGAAGGTAATAATTGGGGATCATGCCCAATGACTCAATAGTGTGTATATCCCATTCTGGCTCTGCTTCCGCCTTGAGCGATGCAACATACGCAGAGAATATAACTGGCCACATCTCTTCTCCATCAACCGTAAAGCCTCGATGCCATGTGAGATGATTCAAACCGAGTGTGTTCAAGACTGCGCGACTATCTTCAATTTTATTACCTGTGACTTTTTCCAAATTTTCAAGGATTTCCATTTTTGTAGTAATGCCAACATTACATACTCCCACAGCAGGGATATCAGGCGCATATCGGTTGAGAGCTTCTGTGACCAGCCCAGCTGGGTTCGTGAAGTTCGCAAGCAAAGCTCCAGGTGCAGTCTCGCGCATATCCCTGGCAATACCAAGGATTACGGGGATGGTTCGAAGTGCCTTTGCCATACCTCCAACGCCTGTGGTCTCCTGACCGATGAGTCCATGACGCAAACCGAGATATTCATCTCCACGGCGCGCGGGCATCATTCCGACTCGTAATTGTGTGGTGACGTAAGAAGCTCCTGTAATCGCCTCGCGTTGATTCATCGAGAGAACGACCTTGAATGGTTCGCCTTTTGCCTTAACCATTCGTTGGGCAAATCCACCAACTACTTCAAGACGCTCTTTGTCAATATCCATCAACCATAGCTCAGTTATGGGAAGGGTAGATACTCTTTCTAGAAATCCATTTACTAATTCGGGGGTATAGGTGGAACCACCGCCGATGACTGTTATTTTCATGCATTCTCCTTTTGTAACTTTGTACGTTACTTAATATCTACAGCTTTGCCAGTGTGTGAACTTTCATAAGCTGCATCTATTACTTTCATGTTGACGATGCCTTCAGGCCCGCCTGGGTTGGGTGTTTGTTTTGTCTCAATACACTCTATAAAATACTTTAACTGGGTGTCATATAAGCTTTGCGGACAATGTTCCTGGCGCGGAAACTCAAAACCTGATTCTGTGATATCAACCTTTTCCTCTTTTTTATTTGGGATCTCAATCCGAGTGGGGAATAATTGACCAAAGCCTTCGGTTCCGTATAACTGAGTTGCGGCTTCGGGACCATCGGCATGTGGCTGCCACCAGCCAGATTCAATAAAGGATGTTGCGCCATTATCCCATTCGACAATGATTACCCCTGTATCATCCACATCGAAATCCTTGTAGTAGGTGCCAATTTTTGCATAAACTGATACAGGCTTTGGATCACCAAGCAAGAAACGGGCAGTATCCAAGGCATGAATACCCATGTCTGCCATGGCTCCACCACCTGCAAATTCTTTTTTTGTAAACCAACCTGATGGTCCCCAGTGGGTGTGAACGCCAATTCCTTTTGTGCGGATGATTCTCCCCAGTTTTCCTAATTGGCTTTTTAGCCATAGAACATCCTGATCAAAGCGCCAGCAATGAGCTACCATAAGAGTGGCGCCAGTTCTTTCCGAGGCTTCGTGCATCTTTTCAGCCTCAGTTGTATTCATTGCCATTGGTTTTTCGACCATTACATGAATACCTGCATTGAGGGCAGCAATGGTTTGTGGGCTGTGAAGGTAGTTTGGCGTGCTGACCACTAAAGCATCTATATGTCCGTCTTTCAGCATGCTTTCTAAGTCATTATATTGACGTACGATACCAAATTCTTTTCCAAATGCCGCCATTGATTCGGCCTTGTGATTTACAACTGCAGCTAACTCTAACCCGCAGGCCTGCGCTGCCCTGGCATGAACCTTGTTGATATATCCTGTCCCTGCAAATGCAATTTTCATGGCATACCTTCTTCCTTTTCGTTGAAGAAGTGAATCGAATGATTTGTTAATTCAAGGAAACGCACCAATTCTGATTTTGAAAGAACCAATGTCGCTGTATTAACCAATGGGTGACATAGAAATTGTTCGCCCTGCCAAATATCTTTGTCAATCCACAATTCAACGGAACGGGTTGTATCATTTGCAAGTCCCATTATTGTCACTGAGCCACGAGTAATACCCAACAAACGCATCAAATTCTCTTCCGAACCAAAACGAAGATGTGCCACTCCAAGTTGCAAGGATAAGCTCTCAAGGTTCACTGTTCTTTCGCAGGAAGTAACCGCTAAAAAGAAGCGGCGTCCTTTCTTATCGCAAAGAAAAAGATTTTTGGTGCTGACAGCTTTGATACCAGCGTGATGCGAGTCCGCTTCTTCGCAGGTGAAAACGGCTGGGTGTTCGATCCGCTGATAGGCGAAACGATTGATATCCATAAAATCCAGAAATTGCTTTTCCAAGGTCATCATGGCTTGTGAAATTTATTCCTTTGACCCTGTCAACTTGATGCCCTGAATAAAGGTTTTTTGAGCAAAGAAGAAAGCCACTACAATTGGGATCGTGAAAATGGTCGCTGCAGCCATGAGTTGATTCCAAACCAAGGTGCGCTGACTTTGAAAATCTTGCAGGCCAAGCGCCATGGTGAAGTGTTTTGGGCTTGTTAGAAACAGGAGTGGGCCTGTGAAATCATTCCAAGCCCACAAAAAGGTAAAGACGGTGACAGTTGCTAAGACTGGGGTGGATAGGGGAATCACCAACTGTGTGAATATCTGCCATTCAGAAGCACCATCCACACGTGCCGCGTCACACATTTCCTCGGGAATGGTACGAAAAAACTGACGCAGCAGAAACACATCGTAGGCATTTGCAAAGAAGGCAGGGACGATGATCGGTAGGAAAGTATCTCCCCAATGGAGGAAGTTGTTGAAGAAAAGGTAAAGCGGAATCATGGTGACTTGATAAGGAAGCATCATGGTTGCCAGCACGATCACAAAGAGCACATCACGGCCTGGAAATTTAAGTCGTGCGAATGCGTAAGCAACAGGGGTGTTTGAAACCAACGTGCCAACGATCGTAAAGAAAGCAATAATCAGGCTGTTCTTGAAATACACCCAAAAACTCGCATCAATGCTGGGGCGGCTGGCGCGATTCATCGCGTCAGGGAAGTTTTGCCAGCGGAAGCTGATGTGCATGATCGGTTCGGCGATCTTTTTGTCACCCTGCTGAATTTCATATTCAAGTAACTGGCTTGGGTTGGATGGGTCAACAAAAGTACCAACCCCTTCGATGATCTTTACCGCAGCCAGTTGTTTCACGCCATTTTCGGTTTGTACGTTGTACATCGGAAGTTGTTCGCCGTTTACTTCAACCAAAACATTGTCATACGGAAGCCAACGCGGCGGGGTGTGGAAGATGTCCTGATTGGATTTGAAGGCAGTGATTAGCATCCACAAAAATGGAACGAGGAAGAACAGACCAACGAAGTTAATCAGAGCATGGCTGAAGAAGGATTGAAAGAAATTGCGAACTTTTCGGTTGCGCATGCGTTGATGAGCTTCTGTCGCTTCATTACTTATTTGAATTTCGGTATTTGTTGTCATGGCTTTATCCTGCGTAATAAGTGAAGCGATCGCTGATCTTCAAGAGAGCCAGAGTGCACACAAGGATGATGATGAACAAGACCCATGCCATTGCGGAAGCGTATCCTAACTTTAGCCATTGAAAGGCATTCTGATACAGAAGCACGCTGTAAAAGAGAGTCGAATTCAATGGGTATCCAAGGTTTTGAAACCCACGAAACACATACGCCTGTGCAAAATACTGGAACATAAATATCACACCTGTGACCAGGTTAAAGAGTGTGATAGGGGACACCATTGGGATGGTGATGTTCCATAGCCTTTGCCACCAGTTTGCCCCATCCAATTCGGCAGCTTCGATCAAGCTTGTTGGAACATCTTGCAGTCCGGAGAGGTAGATCACGATCGTATTTCCCATGCCCCACATCCCCAGCAGAATCAGACCTGGTTTTGACCATGCGGGGTTGGTCATCCAGTTGGGACCGTCAATTCCCACATAGCCGAGCAGGATATTGAGGATCCCAGCTTGTGGGTTTAATATCCAAAGCCATAAGATGGTACTTGCAACCGTCGGGACGATGGAAGGTAGAAAATAAATTAATCGATAATACGCTTGCCCCCGCACTTTTAGGTTTAGTAGGATCGCACAGAAAAAGGACGAGAATAATGTCAATGGAACCCCGATAATGACCATATAGACCGTGTTATAAAGCGCTGTCCAAAAAAGATCATCTGTCAGAAGGTCAGTATAGTTTTTAATGCCGTTCCATTCCAAGGGCTGGCGGGCATGATAGATGGTAAAGCTATAAATGAGGGACGCAACCATCGGGTAAAGAGTGAATACAATGAAGCCAATGGTCCACGGGAGGAGGAACAGCATCCCGATCTTGAAATTGACGCGATTCTGATATCCCCATTTAGGGAATTTTGGGGGCCATGTAAATTTCCTGCTGTTCATCCGTGGTACATCCATTACTTCCTCCGTTCAATTCAAAGAATGGATGGACGGCATAAAACCGTCCATCCATTTGAGTGCAGATGGTTATTTGTTCGCTTCCGCGAGTTTGGGCTCGAAGGTGGCTTGCAATTCATCCAAAATAGGTTTGGGGTCCATACCTGTGTGTAATACTTGTTCGATTACCAAACCCCAGGCATCATTGAATTCCAGAGAGATGGGGGTAGTGACAATGATCTTGGCATTCGGGCTTGAAATGAGATCGGTAAAGACCTTGAATTTTGGATTGCTTGTGAAGCATGGATCTTCTGCAGCCTTTTTGCTGGTGGGCAAGTTTGCGTTGAAGCAGAACTCTTCCGCCACTACAGCAGGGGACATCATCCATGCGAGCAGTTTAGCAGATGCTTCCTTGTTCGCTGCGCCAGATGGAATGACTGCAACGGTTCCTTGTACCACAGCTGTATTTGCGCGCTCAGGATGGTCGGCTGGAGGCGGGAAGGGGGCAACACCATAGCTGGCTTCTGGCTTGAAGGCGCTGATGAAGTTCGGGCCTGTCATCCATTCACCGTCAACATACATAGCGAGTTTGCCAGTGTAGAAGGGATAGTCGGCAGACATATAAGTATCTGCCCAGCCAGATGAGAACGACATGACGTTATCAACGCCGTATTTGGTATAAAACTGTTGTTCCCATGTTAGCGCATCAACAACAGGCTGGCTGTTGGCTGTCATTTTCGTGCCATCTTGGTTGTACCAGAATCCGCCATACATGTTGATGTAGAGATCGCTGTGATCCCAGCCCATATCAGGAAGGAAACCGATCTGTTCAAGAGAACCGTCAGCGGCGACTTTTGTTAGTTTGTCAGAAAACTCTGCTAATTGTTCCATTGTGGCAGGCGGAGTTTCGGGGTCGAGGCCTGCTGCTTCAAAAAGATCCTTGTTCCAGAACAGGGCGTACATATCCGTTCCCCAAGGCAGGCACAGAAGTTTGTCACCCATTTTGCATTGATCCAATGGAGCTTCAAAGAAATCAGTCAGGTCAATATTGCCAGATTGAACAGCACCTGTCAGGTCATCCACCAGACCTTCTTTATAATACGATTTGACGAGGTCGCCTCCGCTCAACACAAGCACATCAGGTGGTTCTGAGCCAGTTAAGGCAGGAAGGATCTTATCAACTTCGAGTGGAGCAGTAACTTCAACTTTGATTCCTGTTTCAGCAGTGTATTTATCGAAAAGGGTTTGGATCTGTTGAGGGTTGTCTCCCCATTGAATCCAAACACGTAATACTTGTGGTTCTGCTGCTTTCCCACCGCAGGCGGTCAGTAACATGGATGTGATAACGAGCAGTATCAAACTTGTGAACAACTTTTTATTCATATTTCTCCTCCAGGGATGAAAGGGTTTGAACGCAACACGATATCAAAATGCGAAATAGATTTGTGCACCTCCTCGTTCTTAAGGATCTGATTTACATCCACATGATTCGCGAATTACCAGCTCTGTCCGCATCAAAACCAGACTTTGAGCCTGCTCGCCTTTCAATAAGCACATCAACTGGCGAACAGCTTCGCGCCCAACTTCTTCGATCGGTGCGCGGATTGTTGTCAGTGCGGGGGAAATGTATCGGGCAAACTGAACGTCATCGAAACCGACAACAGGCACATCGTCAGGAATGAGGCGGCCAGCATTTTGGAGTGCGTGAAACGCTCCAATAGCCCCATCGTCGTCACCTGCAAAGACCGCGTCAAATTGAACATCATCCGCGATCAATTTCTGGATTGCTGTGAATGCCTGCTGTTCATCGAACCCGCCAACCGCTACAAGTTTTGAATCGTATGGGATGTGATGTGCATCCAGGGCTTCACGATATCCTCGTTCACGCCAGATGGAATCTTCATGTCCTTCTGGTCCGCGCAAAAAGACAATTCGGCGACGGTCATGTTTTTCGATCAAGTGATTGACAAGCATGGCAGCGCCATCTTTATTTTCAATAGTAATAACGGGTATTTTTATTTCATCAGGCAGAGTCTGGTGCATGAGCACAACAGGGAATTGAATTTCATATAAGCGCTGTAATTCATGAAGCTCCAGACTGGATGTGAAAACAAGGAGGCCATCGGTATTGTGCTCCCCTAATGTTTTACGTGTTTTTCCGTGTGGCGCCTGTGTAGAATGGATCAGTAACTCATATCCTGATTTGTGCGTTTCAGATTCAATTCCCTTAAGTAGGTGAGGGAAGAATGCGCCGCCAATTTCAGAGAGGATGAGGCCGATCGTATTTGTTTTTCTGCTGGCAAGTGTGCGCGCTGCTGTACGAGGTACGAATTTAAGTTCTTCAATAACTGCAAGAACTCTGTCTGTGATCTCGCTTGAAACAGGTGTGGTGCCATTCAACACTCGGCTGACAGTGGCAATCGAAACACCAGCTTGCTCAGCAACATCTGAAATAGTAGGGGATTTTGTCAGTTTCATGATTTGAAAACGCTTTCAGAAAGCGTTTTCAAAAGTATACAAAGAATTCGGCACAAAGTCAACAGGTGATTTGGGAATTCGCCTTTTTAGGCCTTTAGCAAGATGGAGAGTTTCAAATTAAACTCTTGAAATCCCTTGACTTAATTTACTTTACACTGTATATTTACAGCGTAAAGTAAATTAGGAGAAAACATGGTCAGACCTACACTAAAAAAACAGATTCCAAACTTACAGGAAGCGATCAAGGAAACAGCTTGGAAACAGATTGCAGAAACAGGTGCAGCGACTTTATCTCTGCGTTCCATTGCTCGTGAGTTGGGAATCACTGCACCTGCTATTTACAATTACCACCCTGACCGTGATGCACTGGTTACATCCTTGATCGTGGATGCCTACACTTCACTAGGGGAGTCACAGCAGGCAGCAATTGATGCTTTACCTGCCGACGATAACAAAGCGCGCCTATCTGCGCTCGGGCTGGCATACCGTGAATGGGCAATTACTTATCCTCAGCGTTATCTGCTTATTTTTGGCACGCCTATCCCAAACTATGTTGCTCCCGCAGATATCACTATGCCCGCTGCAGCTTGTGCCATTATCCCTTTGACAACTACTTTACAAGCTCTGCACTCAAATGGGCAATTGAGGTCTGAGCGAATGACTCCTATCACGCCAGAACTCACATCCATGCTTGAGGCATGGAAAAATTATGGCGGCAATGCCGATGTTGAAGCCTTGTATCTTACTGCTGTCATTTGGAGCCGCGTGCATGGACTGGTGATGCTCGAAATTGGTCATCACGTACCTCCAGTTATTACTGATTTTGGTGAACTTTTCCGTAGGGAAATCGAAAACATCTTAATCCAGTATTTGTAATATTGAAGAACATAGATCGACTTTTTTATTCCAGGTGATGCACAGCATCATATCTGGTGCTCAAATGCTGCAAAAATAAGGTGCAAAAATGAAAACACTAATTCTTGATGGATCACACGAAAATGATGCAATGAGCGGGCGGGTAATTTCCGCCTTGCAGCTCAACCTCGAATCTCGTGGCTGGGACTCTGAGGTTATAGTCCTTCGTGAGAAAAAAATCGGCAATTGCGCAGGCGATTTCTTTTGCTGGACCCGTAACCCTGGAGTTTGCAATGCCGACGACGACAATCGCAAAATATCTGAAAGAATTATGCAGAACGACCTGGTTGTATATCTTTCGCCAATTACGTTTGGCGGTGTCTCTTCTTCGCTCAAACGCATGGTTGACCATCAGATTCAAAATATCTTACCTTTCTTTACAACCATCGAAGGAGAAGTTCATCATCAGAAGCGCTATTCTTCTTATCCACGCGTGCTCACTGTTGGCTGGATAAATTCACCCGATTCAAACACCGAGGCGATCTTCCGCAACCTTTCTTATCGCACTGCCCTCAATATGTATGCGGAAACCAATGTGTGTGGAGTGTTGTACGAAACGCAACTAGATGAAGAGTTGATAAATTCTACAAACGATTGGATGACTCAAATCGAACGTGGCATACGCATGCCCAAGCCAGCTTTGCCGATGATGAATATTTCCACTACTAAATCGACTCCGGTTCGCCGCGCTCTCTTATTGGTGGGAAGTCCGCGTACTCGTAAAAGCACATCTACAGCTTTAGGTGATTATTTGTTCGAGCAAATGAACGAGTATGGTGTTGAGACGCAGACTATTCAAATCTACACATCGATCAATTCCCGTGAGCGCATGCAAAAATTGTACGATGCCCTTGACACTGCTGATCTTGTTGTTCTCGCTTTTCCTCTTTATGTCGATAGTCTTCCTGCTCCCGTGATCTCTGCTCTTGAAAAAATTGCAACACACCGTAAAGAGCATCCGACTCAATCTCGCTTTGCAGCCATTTCAAACTGCGGCTTTCCTGAAGCGCATCACACGTCAACAGCACTTGCCATTTGTTTTGAGTTCGCCCGATCCACATCTTTTGAATGGATGGGTTCACTTGCACTTGGCGGCGGACAAGGCCTTGTAGGTGGTATTCCCCTAAAAGATTTGGATGGACGTGCAATACCGATCAAGAACTCATTGAATATGGCTGCTGCGGCACTTGCTGCAGGAGAAGCCATTCCAGAAGAAGCGCGTGATTTACTTGCAAAACCTTTTATCCCAAACTGGTTATACCGATTCTTTGGCGGTTGGGGATGGAAGCAGCAAGCCAAACAATATGGTACCCAAAAGCTTTTGCGCCACCGTCCGTATGAAAAACAAGTCAAAGCTTAATTTAAAAAATGGAGTAAATAAAACAATGAAAAATAACAACTTCAAGAAATACTTTCCCTGGGGACTGATGGCTTTTCTTGCCATTGGTGTGACGATCTTTGCGCTCGCGCCGTACATCACCTTCAACTCTGATAACTTCAACAATGCTACAGCCCGTTATGCAACTGAATCCACCCTGCGTTATGTCGGATTATTCGTCCACGCATTTTCTGGTGGAGTGGCATTGCTACTTGGCCCGTTTCAATTTCTAGATGGATTTCGCAAGCGAAGACCCGTTATCCATCGTTGGATGGGACGCATCTATCTGATCGGAATCCTGCTTGGCGGACTATCGGCTTTTATCATCGCCCCAGGCATGATCTCAGGACTTGTGGGCGAAGTTGGCTTGATGTCCCTCGCTGTTCTCTGGTTATGGACAGGTTGGAATGCGTACAGCAGTATTCGTGCAGGTGATATTAAATCCCACCGTGAATGGATGACCCGCAGCTTTGCATTGACCTTTGCGGCTGCCACGCTCCGTCTCTGGCTAGGCGCTCTTATAGCGACACAGGTGCCGTTTTTACAGACCAAGTATGGTGGCGATTTTGATGCGCTTTTTGTCGAAGTTTATCGCGTGGTGATGTGGTTGTGCTGGGTCCCTAATTTGATTGTCGCTGAAATGATCATCCAACGCCGCCGAGCTCCCAAGATTGCTGCACCTGCTGGGCAGAACACCGCTCAAGCTCAAAGCTTGTAAAAACGACTTACGAAACTATTACCTCTAAATCTAATAAAAGGAAAATCATCATGTCTCAAAATGAATTGCACGTAATTTTCGGCACAGGCGCACTCGCCAAATGGACAGCTCGTGAATTAGTCAAACTGGGCAAACCTGTCCGTATGATCAGCCACTCAGGCAAAGCAGATGCACGCATTCCAGCAGATGTGGAAGTAGTCAAAGGGGATGCCTATAACGTAAACAAAAATATCGAAGTTACTAGAGGGGCCGCGGCGGTGTATCAATGTGCTCAGCCGCAATATCATGAGTGGGCTGTGAAATTTCCTCCAATGCAAAAAGCGATTCTTGATGCTGTTGCTGCTAATGGGGCAAAGTTCATCGTTGGCGACAACCTTTATATGTACGGTGACACAAACGGCCAACCTCTCCATGAGGATTTGCCTTATCAGCCACACACCAAAAAGGGGATGGTTCGTGGTGAAATGGCAACTGCTGTTATGGATGCGCATCGCACTGGAAAGATTCGCGCTGCCATTGGTCGGGCCTCCAACTTTTTCGGCCCTGATGACAATGCAGTAACTTCCTACGCCATTCGCCCCGCGTTGGCTGGTAAGGCTGTCAATTTGCTTGGCCGAACAGATCAGCCGCACACATTTTCATATATCGCTGACTTTGGAAAACTACTTGCAACCCTTGGCACACGTGAAGACACCCTCGGCCAGATTTGGTTTACGCCGTCTCCTGCGCCTGTGACTCAAGTTGGGTTAATTAAATTGTTGGAAGATGAGCTTGGCCAAAAGGTCAAATTCATGGCAGCTGGAAAAATGATGCTGGGCTTCCTTGGTCTGTTCGCTCCGACCTTGCGTGAATCTGTGGAAATGCTCTATGAATGGGATAAGCCCTTCATCATGGATTCCAGTAAAGCAGAAAAAGCATTTGGCTGGAAGGGTACTCCGCTCAAAGAAGCCATGCATGCTACCATTGAGTGGTGTAAGAATGACCCTGGTGTTCGTTAGGCCAAGGACTATATGATGGCAATCATAAATTCTTTAATGGCAACACTACACCATCTGTGCGCATTTACTATGACGGCTTGTTTGGTTTATGAATTTATTGCTTATCGAAAAGGACTGAGCATAACCGAAGCGCGCCGAATCCAGAGTGTGGATATTGTGTATGGTATCTCTGCTGGGTTATTGATTGGAGTAGGTTTATTGCGTGTTTTTTACTTCGAAAAAGGCTCAAACTATTATTTCCATAATTACGTGTTTTGGACAAAAATGACTCTGTTTACAATTGTTGGTCTGTTGTCTATTTATCCGACGATACGCTATATCAAGTGGAGCCCAATTCTTGCCGAAAATCGCTCTCCTGAAATTTCCGATGGCGAATTTAAAAATATTCGCCTGCTCTTGTGGCTTGAGGTTATCGGAATTGCCCTGATTCTTTTCGCTGCGCCGCTAATGGCACGAGGGATTGGCATCAACTAATCTTTAGGCGGCTTTTGCAGTAGACTCAGGGAAAAGGAGTCACCTATGTTGGAAGTAGCAATTATGCTCGAAGGTCAAAACGGCTTGGACTGGCCCCGTTGGCAA
This sequence comes from Anaerolineales bacterium, assembly GCA_046328875.1. Taxonomy (GTDB): domain Bacteria; phylum Chloroflexota; class Anaerolineae; order Anaerolineales; family Villigracilaceae; genus Villigracilis. Next base: position 1,820,463 of record JAXLVS010000001.1, read on the forward strand.
AAGATTGTGCGTCTTGTAGAAGAGTTGGGGTTTGTCGGTTTGTATCGTTCCGACCACTTCACCAATATGAACCCGCCTGATAAAGACTCTCTTGAATTATGGGTTTCGCTTACCTGGCTGGCTTGCAACACAAGTCGCATTGAGTTTGGTCCGTTGGTTACACCCCTTTCGTTCCGCCACCCAGCACTCACGGCTCGTATGGCTTCGGCTGTGGATGATCTTTCCAATGGACGCCTGACGCTCGGCCTCGGCGCAGGTTGGCAGGAACGTGAGCATCAACATTATGGTTTTGATCTATTGGATATTTCATCCCGTTTTGATCGCTTCGAGGAAGGTTTGCAGGTCGTTACCCAGCTATTGAAAGATGAATTGCCAATTTCGTTCAGTGGAAAATATTTCAATCTTCATGAAGCAACTATGCTTCCACGGCCACAACGCTCAGGTGGCCCTTGTATTTTGATTGGCGGTGTTGGGCCAAAGCGTACTCTAGACTTGGTCGCTCGCTATGCTGATGAATGGAATGCGATGTTTCTGACACCTGAAAAATTTAAAGAACTAAATGCAAATTTGGATCAACTGCTCAATCAGAAAAAACGAGATCAGAATTCTGTGCGACGCTCGATGATGACAGGTTGCTTCTTTGCTGCTACAGATTCTGGACTTAAACGAAAAATCAAAGCACGCAATAAAACCATTGAGCAACTGCACCAGCAAGGAATGGTTGCTGGCAGTGCAAGTATGGTCAAGGATCAATTGCTTGAGCTTGAAGCTGTCGGACTTCAACGTATCATGCTGCAATGGTTAGACTTGGATGATCTCACTGGCTTGGAAGCGCTCGCGAAGGCCGTTTTGTAATCCTTGTATCTATGTAAATAAAACTCCCCATCCAACAGATTTGGATGGGGAGTTTTATTTTGTTGAAGTAACTGGGCTACAAAGTTATAACAGCTGACAATAGATTTTCTTTGTCAGTGGTTTCAATATTGAAACCAGCTTTCTTGAAGAGGTGCTGCATGATCTGGTTATCAGCTGTAAGGGTGGCGCTGAGGCGTTCGATCTTTTCACGTTTGGCCACATCCAATGCGCGACGGACCAGCTCGCCACCGAGGCCAATGCCTTGGTATGGATCACCGATCAGAATACTTATGCGCGCCTCATTCGATGCGTGCAGTCTGCTCAGACGGACCACACCAATGATGATGTTTTCATCTTTGTCATCCTTGATCTCAGCCACAAGACTGATTACGCGGTTGTAATCTTCATGGCTAATACGAGCTAAGCGTTCGTGCATAACGCGTTCTTGGAACATCATGGGTTGTAGATAGCGGAGGAAGACACTACGGTCTGAAAGGATGGTATGGAATTTAACCAGTCTCTCCTCATCCTCAGGCAAAATGGGCCGAATGGAAACTTTGGCGTTATTCTTCGCAACCCATGTTCCAGCGTAGCGAATGGGGTAAGCGCGAATTGCAGGCTTCGGAAGTTTTTCTTCCGTAGTTTCCTTGTCATACACCAAAACGCGTGCATCGAGTGCGATCAACTTTTCTGGAGAGGCCATTAGCGGATTGATATCCAGTTCCTGGATCCAGCGTTGTTCTGTGACAAGTTGAGAGAAGCGTACGAGCAAGCGCTCAAGCGCTACGAGATCCACAGGGTCACGCCCACGGACGCCTTTCAAAGCGGTATAGATGCGAGTCCTTTCCATCATGCGCTTCGCCAAAGTAGTTGTGAGCGGCGGCAGGCCAAGTGCGCGATCTTTGAACACCTCTACCAATTGACCGCCGAGGCCGAATAGGAGCACAGGTCCGAATTGTGGATCGATGCTGCTGCCGAGAATTAATTCGTAACCGTCGATTTTTGCAAACGGCTGAACAGTTACACCGAGGAAATGTTCGGCGCCAACTTTCTCAGTAACAGATTTTTCAATGCTCTCGTATGCCTTCTTTACTGCTTTGGAGTCTGCGAGGTTTAACTGAACGCCGCCAACATCAGTCTTATGGGTAATGGTTTCTGAGTGGATCTTGAGCACAACGGGATAGCCAATGGAGTCTGCCGCCTTGATGGCTTCTTCCTTGCTCTTTGCTATTCGGGTTTCCACTGTTGGGATGCCGTAGCAGGTCAACAGTTGTTTTGATTCGTATTCAGTCAAAATGGTGCGGCCAGAATCGCGTACATCTTTGATGATCTGAGCGGCACGTTCGCGATCCACTTGGTCATTTTCTTCTCCGTTAACTGACATTGGCGTTTCATACAAGCTGCGAAGATTTTCGGAGTAGTGAGCCATGTAATCAAACACGCGCGCAGCAGTGTCTGGATACGGGAAGGTTGGGATATTAAGTTTGTTGAGGATCGCTTCACCGGGCGCAACTTCGTTGCCTCCCATCCATGTAGCGATAATGGGCTTGCCAAGTGAATGCGCGTAAGGTGCAAGTTCTTCGGCTGTCTTGGTCGGGTCAGTCATCGCTTGAGGAGTAAGAATCACGAGGATGCCGTCTGTATTTGGATCTTTTGCTGCAATTTCAAGCGCTTTGCCGTAGCGTTCAGGGCTGGCATCACCGAGGATGTCAACAGGGTTGTTATGACTCCAGGCAGCAGGGAGGAGCTTATTAAATTCTTCCATTGTGTCGGGAGAGATTTTTGCCAATTCACCACCATCAGTAATGAGTGCGTCGGTAGCAAGAACACCTGGTCCGCCTGCATTGGTTAGGATTGTAAGTCGTGGTCCTTTTGGGCGAGGCTGTTTGCCGAGAACTTCGGCCATGTAGAACAATTCCGCAATACTGTTCACACGTAAGACGCCGCTGCGGCGGAAAGCTACTTCAAGAACTTCGTCGCTGCCAGTCAATGAACCAGTGTGAGAAGCGGCAGCTTTTGCTGCGCCTTCGGTGCGGCCCGGTTTAATGACGATGATCGGTTTAGTCATCGCTACTTCGCGGGCAGCGGAAAGGAATGCACGGGCGTTACCGATGGTTTCCATATAAATGACGATGCTCTTGGTATGCGGGTCATCGCCGAGATAGTAAATGAGGTCGCTCCAATCCACATCCAACATCGAGCCGATGGAAACGAAAGAACTAAAGCCGACATTCTCACGCAAGCTCCAATCAAGGATTGCGGTGCATAAGGCGCCGCTCTGGCTGATAAAGCCCACGCTGCCACGTCTTGCAATGGTGCTGGCAAATGTGGCGTTCAAGCCAGTGGTTGGGCTCATCACGCCGAGACAGTTCGGGCCGATGATGCGCATGTTGCCGCGGCGAGCATGTTCCATCACCTGGCGTTCCAATTCCACACCTTCGGGGCCAGTTTCTTTAAAACCAGCCGAGATGATAATGGCACTTTTCACGCCAAGGTCAACTGCTTCCTTGATAATGGCTGGAACAGTTGGGGAAGGGGTAACAACTACGATCAGTTCGACAGGTTCAGGAATAGCAGATAGGGTTGGGTAAGCTTTGATTCCAAGCACACTCGGTCGTTTTGGGTTGACGGGATAGATTGTCCCGCCAAAAGAACTGCTCATTAAATTCCAAACGATCGTGCGTCCAACACTACCAATTGTCTCTGTTGCACCAACAACTGCAACGCTCTTAGGGGCAAAGATCGAGTCTAAAGGTTGGCGTCCATAATGTAAAACATCATGCGCCGGGTCAAATCCGGGGGTAACTAGTGGGTCCATAGTATCTTCTTTCTGAGATTTACTTGTTATTATTAACAAGTATTATTTTTCACAAATTAGCGCTACTATATATAACATAAGTACTGACGAAAAAAAGCATGTCTTTTTCAGTATTTTTTCCTTGATATTTCTATCTAAAAAACTGTAAAAATCACCTTGAAATCAGGCCAACAGATTCCATATAGGCTAAAAACTCTACACGGAACTTTTTGGATGAAAACCGAGCAGCGTTTTCTTTGGATGCTTTGCTATCAAAGTTCATTGTTTGAAATTGAAGAACTGCCTCGCTCAAACTACGGGACGTCTGCTCCTGAAACAATAAGCCTGTTTCTCCATCTTGAACAATTTCCGCTGCGCCACCCTTTCGATATGCAATGACAGGGCATCCCGCTGCTTGTGCTTCTACCATTGCGATACCAAAGTCTTCGACAGCCATATACACGAAGGCTTTGGCTCGGTTTAATAAGTTTGCTACAACTTCGTCAGGTTGATGACCAAGCAGTTTGACATTATCCTTTGCCAGTTTTTGTAAATGAGGCATCTCGGGTCCATCGCCAATAACAATAAGCGACAGTTTCAATTCATTGAACGCACGGATAATTTCAGCTGTCATTTTGTACGGCACGAGTCTTGAAACATGGATGTAAAAATCCTCACGTTCTTTGGTTGGCGAAAATCGATCCACATCCACTGGCGGATATATGACATACGACTCTCGTCCCCAAGCCTGTTGAATCTTCTGCGCTGTCCAATGTGAGATGGCGAGCAGGTGATCTGCCCGGGATGCCGATTCCCTATCCCAACGGCGGAGCAGGCCCAAGGTCAGGCGTGCGGCGGCCCCGACCAGAGGCTTATCCAAATTATGCAAGTGCAGATAGTCATCCTGCATATGCCAGGCGTACCTCATCGGTGTGCAGACGTATGAAATGTGGATTTGCTCCTTATTCGTTTTTACTCCATGCGCTACCGCATGCGAAATGGACAGCACCACATCATATTTGCTTAAGTTTAGATTATCTATGGCAAATGGCATGAGCGGTAGCAACCCGCGATACAGGTGTTCCACGCGCGGGATGTTTTGTAAAAACGACGTTTTGACATTCACGCCTTCCAGCGGCGTGCCGACCAGATTTTGCCTGTTGTGAATAAGCGCGTGCAGACCAGCCTGTGGATACAAACCAAGAACTTCAGCAAGTAGCCTTTCGGACCCGCCATAAATATTCAGCCATTCATGGACGATTGCTAATTTCATAGGTTTCCATAAGTTGCTATCACTTAATTACATCCTGTATCTTGCGTGCGGACTCATCCCACGAAAATTTAGATGCAAGTGCTAATCCTTGATCCCGTAGTTTCATCGCTAATGATTTATCCTCAATGATTTTCTGCATTGCGTTTGCAATTTCCTTTGACGCAAACGGGTTGATAAATAAAGCTGCTTTTTCAAATAATTCCTGAAACACAGGAATGTCCGAAGCAATTACAGGTGTCCCGCAAGCCATTGCTTCAAGCACGGTTAATCCAAAACCTTCATAAAAAGTTGGGGCAATCACTGCAGTCGCGCCAGAATACAAAACAGGGAGTTCTTCATCAGAGGCATAAACTTGTAGGGGACGGGTTTCCCGACCCCTTTCCTTGGAAAACACTTTTCCTGCTGCGCCCGCAATAAACAACGAATGTGATTTCAAATTCAAACTTTCCCAAGCCTGCACCAACCCCGCTAAATTCTTTCTTGGTTCATCCGTTCCGACAAAAAGAAAATAGGCTTTACTTAACCCATATTTTTCCTTTATCCGTTCAATTGTCATCTGTGGCTGCGGCTCGAATGGCTTGCCAACTCCATTATGGATGACATGAATTTTCTCTCGTGGAATTCTTAGGTGGAAACTCAGCCTATCTCGCGAAAAGTTAGAAACGGTAATGATTGCTTTTACGCGTTTTGCCAATATTTTCCAGGAAAGGCGAGTCCATGCTGCAAAGGTAGGATTAAACCATTCAGGGTGGTCAAATACACTAGCATCGTGAAGTGTAACGACTTGATTGCTTACGCTCCATGGACCTGCATTGGCTGGTGACCATAAAACATCCCCGTGTTGGATTTTTGCAGGCAGAAAGAACTGCTCCCAAAGATGCCCAGTGACCTGTCCAAGAGAACGGTTGGGCGTGATGAAATACTTTTCGATAGTCAGGCGTTTTGAGATTTCGTGGGCGTGGCGGTCCACACCCGTTATACGGCGTCTCTGAAAACGTCCATTGATGGCAATCTTTACAGACATTCAGAGATTATAATTAGAAATAGGATAATTTCAGTCAAGTTAATGGCATCTTTCTCCCAGGAACGTTTATCTCAATATTTCTCAACTGCTGCACGAATCGCTTTTGCTGCGACAGTTTTTCTGATTCCTTTCCGCTGGCGTTTAGAAATTTGGGATCGCCCCTTTACCCCGCTCTATTCAGACTACACAAATTTCCTGCTCTTCGCGAGCGATATCACCATGGTTTACACGCTTATTTTCTGGGCAGGCTCTTTGATTCTGCTTCCGCACAAATTGAAGCTTGGCAGCATATTTGTTTTTATTAGCCTTGTTGGTTTGACGTTTGCTGGGTGGATATCTATACTTGAAAGTGCAGACGGGGTTTTGTCACATTATCAAGTAGTGCGCTTTGTCTTTCTGCTTATGCTTTACCTTTTCATTGTCAATGAAATCAGGTCCGTGAATTGGGTGCTTATACCGGTTAGTTTTCAAATCCTATTTCAATCAATCATTGTTATTTTGCAAGTAACTTTTCAACATTCTTTGGGATTACATGTTTTGGGCGAATTAACACTAGCCCCAGCTGATACAGGGACCAGCGTTATCATTACTGATGGAATTCGCTTCTTGCGCGGCTATGGCCTGAGCGACCACCCAAACATTCTCGGCGGCTGTATCACCTTCGGACTTGTCCTTTTGTTGGCAGCCTTTCTTCATGGAAATACCCGTGTAAAGATTATCTCAGCCATTGTATTTCTGCCATGCTTTTTAGCATTGGTGATGACATTCTCTCGGTCAGCTTGGGTAAGCTTTTTTGTGGCTGGCAGCTTCATGGTCGTGTGTGAGGCGCTTGCCCGTAGGTGGGATTCTGTCAAATGGGTGAGTCTGCTTGGAGTGTTGAGTCTGCTTACCGTTTTTCCATTTGTCATAAAAAATATATTCTTATTTCAAACTCGCGTGAATTCTGGCAATGTCGCGCAGGATAGTCAAATGCAGGAACGCGCATTTTTGCTGGATGCAGGCAATACGCTTTTCGTTGAACATTCTGCCATTGGTGTTGGGCTCGGTGCTGCACCGCTTGCGATGAAATTGCGTTTTGATAATTTCCCGTTGAATTTTCAACCTCCACACTATGCCATTCTGGTTGTCGCGATGGAGACAGGCGTGTTGGGTGGAATTTTTTATTTACTTCTATTGTTAATTCCGTTTGTTTCATTCGTTTCAAACTGGAAAATATTCTTGCAAAAACCAGTAATGCTGGGAGTCTTTGCATTGTTGCTTGCGATCACTGTGGTTGGTTTTTTTGATTACTACACCTGGTCGTATGTGTATGGGCGTGCATGGCAATGGCTTGGGTGGGGGATATATTCTGCTGCACTACAAATGGCGGACTAGATGAATATTATTCAGATCATCCTTGCGCCTGTGTTAATCACATATTCGCTCGCTATGTTGATTTTGTTGATTTACATTTCTAATATGGCGTATCTTGCGTTGACAGGTTTGAAAGAACGCAAAAAGCTTTTATGTTCCATTCCAACCATGGTAGAACAATTACCTTCTGTTACAGTCCAATTGCCGATCTATAACGAATGGTATGTAGCTGAACGTTTAATTGAATCTGCTGCTGCGTTGGACTATCCACGCGCGCTGTTGGAAATTCAAGTTTTGGACGATTCGAGCGATGACACGGTTTCCCTCATTGCACAAAAAGTAAAGCAATTGCAGGAAAGAGGCGTTGACGTGATTCATATCCATCGCGAGAGTCGCGTAGGCTTCAAAGCAGGTGCACTCGCCAATGGACTTGAGAAATCGAAGGGTGAATACCTTGCTATCTTCGATGCAGATTTTTTGCCCCAGCCTGACTTTCTCCGCAGGGTCTTGCCTCATTTCGACCATAAAAAAATCGCTTTTGTTCAAGCTCGTTGGGGTCATTTGAATCGCCATTACTCTTTGCTGACCTTGCTTCAATCTTTTTCGCTCGACGCGCATTTTGCCATCGACCAACTTGCGCGCGCCAACACAGATTATGTTTTCAACTTCAATGGCACGGCGGGCGTCTGGCGCAAAACTGCAATTGAGGATGCAGGCGGCTGGAAGGCAGAAACCCTCACCGAAGATATGGATCTATCATATCGCGCATTTCTGCGCGGTTGGTCTGCACGATACGCAGGGGAAGTGGAAGTGCCCGCTGAGTTGCCTGTCAGTTTCACTGCATATCGTCGTCAGCAATATCGCTGGGCGCGCGGCAGTTTGGAATGTGCCATTCGCTACATTCCAATTATTTGGAATTCCGATTTTTCGCCTGCCCGCAAATTTCAGGCTACCCTTCATCTCACAGGTTACGCACTTCATTTGCTTACATTCGTTTTGATTCTTCTCTATCCATTTTTGCTTTTATTTGCAACAAAATATCCAACCTTGCTTGCACCCATCGGCATCGGCCTCATCATGAACTTTCTCGTTTTCGCGCCAGCCATGTATTTTATCGTCGCGCAGCAGTTGCTTCGCAGGCGTTGGTTTTCGTCTTTGCCGCTGATCTTTTTGATGTCCATTTTTTCTTCAGGCATGATTCTGAACACGCTTCGTGCCGCGTTACAGATTTTACAAAAGCGTGTTGTTCCTTTCGAACGCACCCCCAAGTACGCGATCACCAGCAGCGCACAACCGTGGCTTGAAAGCCGCTATCGGGTCAAGATCGACTCCCTCGTCTTTTTTGAAATGCTGCTTTCCTGCTTCAATCTATGGACGGCATGGTTTGCATGGAGCACGAGTCATTATTTGATTATGATCTTCGCATTTCTCTTCGCTGTTGGATTATTCTTCTCTTCGGGCTTTACCCTCCTGCAAACACTCTCTGCCCGCTTCACCCCCGACCCGAAGCCTGCTTCTGATTAAAGGACATTGACCTTGTCTCTGGCATTTGCTACCAAACCCGCGCTCGTAAACATTTCTCCGCTCGAACGAGCCATTCTCGAAACCCTCGCGTATTCAGATGTCTTTGATTATCCATTGACCCTTGATGAATTGCATCGCTTTCTTACCATCCCTGCGACGGTGACTGAGATTCAAGAATGTATGCTTGGCATGAAAAATATTACTTTCGCAAATGGATATTATTTTCTTGCAGGCCGCAGCGAGATCGTGGACATCCGTAAGCAGCGCGAAGAGAATTCCCGCAAAGCCTTTCGCCGCGCCATGTTCTATGGACGCATCCTCGGTAGATTGCCCTTCATACGCATGGTGGCATTGACAGGTTCACTCGTCATGCTCAACCTCTCAAAAAATAGAGATATGGATTACATGCTTGTCGCCAAACCTGGCCGCGTGTGGACAGCCCGCGCCTTTGCCTTGCTGTTCGCCAGAGTCACGCGCTTGTTCGGCGATGTCATTTGTCCAAATGTCATTGTTTCGGAAAATGCGCTGGAATGGAACGAGAGAAATCTCTACACAGCCCGCGAATTCGCCCAAATGATTCTTGTCCGTGGGGAAGGTGTTTTTTGCAAACTGCGCATAGTCAATAAGTGGACTGAGGATGTTTTACCAAACCATGTCATCTTGAACGAAGTGAAAGATGACGCTGAAAGTAATGCAGTACAAAATGTCATTGAGTTTTTCCTAAATAATAAGCTTGGCAATCTTTTTGAATCTTGGGAAATGGATCGCAAGATCGCCCGCTTCCAAAAACAGGCTGGCTATGGCGCAGAGACAAATTTCTCTGCCGATGTCTGCCAGGGTAACTTTGACCATCATGGTCAATGGACATTGAAAGCTTACAATGAAAGACTTGAAAGTTTGAAATGAACAAGATCCTTTTCGGCCAATCCTACTATTTGCGCTTTGATCCCAAGCTTTGGGACGCGATGATGCCTTATCCACCGTTAGGGACATTGTATGCTGCGAGCTATATCCGCGAGAAAGGCTATGATGTTGCGCTCTTCGATGCCATGCTTGCAGATTCGGAAGAGGAGTGGGCTACATCTCTGGATGAACACAAGCCGCAATATGCTGTCATCTTCGAAGATAACTTCAACTATCTTTCCAAGATGTGCCTGTTGCGAATGCGTGAAGCGGCGTTCACGATGATCTCGATGGCAAAGTCCCGTGGATGTACAGTCATTTTGTGTGGAGCCGATGCCACCGATCATTACGACGAATATCTCGAACATGGCGCGGATTACGTTCTGCTTGGCGAGGGCGAGGAAACTCTCGCAGAATTACTGGATCAGCTGTTCGCGGGGAGGGAGGCGAAAGATGTCATTGGCCTCGCGTCACGTTTCACTCTTCAACCGTCCCGTCGACCTGACATCAAAGATCTTGATGCGCTTCCATTCCCAGCATGGGATTTGGTGGATATTCAGAAATATAAAAAGCTTTGGCTCGAGCGGCATGGATATTATTCGATGAACATGGTCACCACGCGCGGCTGCCCGTATCACTGCAATTGGTGTGCCAAACCGATCTGGGGGCAACGCTATAACTCGCGCTCACCCGAGAATGTGGCAGCCGAAATGAAGTGGTTAAAGGAAAATTTTGCGCCTGACCACATTTGGTTTGCTGATGATATTTTTGGCTTGAAGCCAAACTGGGTGGAGAAGTTTGCTGAGTTGTTGCACGAGCATGATGCGGTGATTCCATTCAAGTGCTTGAAGCGCGCGGACTTGGTAACAGAGAAGACTGCACGCGCCCTTGCGAATGCAGGCTGTAAAACTGTTTGGCTTGGCGCGGAATCTGGTTCGCAGAAAATTTTGGATGCGATGGATAAGGGCGACAAGGTGGAAGATATTTATCGCGCCGCTGAATTGCTGCATAAGAATGGAATTGAAGTTGGATTCTTTTTGCAATTCGGTTATCCAGGCGAAGCGTGGATGGATGTGCAAAAGACTTTGAAAATGGTGCGCGAGTGTGCACCAGATGACATTGGTATTTCAGTTTCTTATCCATTGCCTGGGACGAAATTTTTTGAGCGTGTAAAACTGGAACTTGGCGAAAAACAAAATTGGGTTGATTCAGATGATCTCGCCATGCTCTATCGCGGGCCGTTTCCACAAGAGTTTTATCGCATTCTGCATGGACGAGTCCATCACGAGTTTCGCCTGCGCCGTGCATGGCGTAACAATGACCTGCGTGGCATTGTCCGCACGCCATATTATTTACTCGGCATGGCGCGTACAGAAATGCGCTTGCGTTCATTTCTTCGGTAGTCAATTTGGGAGTCCATCGGATGAATTGATGGACAAGTTTTATGCGCCTTCTAAAAAATATTGGTTGGACGGTTGTCTCCCGTATCGGTATACAGAGTATTGCGGTGCTCTCGAATGTGTTGCTGGCGCGTTATCTGGGCAGGGATGGCTTTGGCGAATATGCCTTCATTTCGTCCATCTTGTTGATCGGGAATGCTTTTAGCACCTTCGGCACGGATATGATCTTGATCCGCAGTTTGGCATCCGACGAAAGATCATTCACTCTGGCAGATGGACTTCTTCTTCAATTATTGCTTTCACTCTTCTACGTCATTGGCGTTTTTACAACTGAATTATTCGTTTCAGTTCCTTTATCTTTGAAGATTTATATTTTTGCATTGTTTCCCTTGGCTTTTTTTACAATTTCCAACATAGACCTGCGCGCCCGTCAGGAAATGAAAAAGTTTTCATTCATTCAATTTGTGGCTGCACTTTTGCAGTTGTTGGCAGTTTTTGCCCTGTGGATTTTTCATGCCAACATAACTGCTTTTGCCATTTTTATGCTGTTCGTTCAAATCACAACTGCACTTGCCGCTTTTACGTTTCACTCATCACGTTTCACTCACTGGTATTTCTCTCTTTCACGCGCTCTTGCCTTGCTAAAAGCCAGCGCCCACATGGCAGTGATCGGAACTCTGCGTCTCGTGTACGAAAAGATAGCAATTGCCATTCTTCCAGCTCTGGCGGGACTTTCCATGACGGGCATTTTCTCCGTCTCTTCCCGTTTGACGGACGCAGGTAAGCTCGGACACCTTTCTGCATTCACTGCAATGTACCCCGAAATGGCTCGGGATACTGGCTTCGGCAAACAGATGAAAGGACTTCGTCCGCTGTTGGTTGCAGCTTTTTTTATTTCTGTTTTTATATTCCTCTTCGCGAAGCCAATGATCAGTATTCTGTTTGGCGCAGAATTCATGCCATCCGTTCAGCCATTGCGGATTATGATCTGGGTTATTTCACCTTATGTTTTTGTAACATACACATCGCTCGGATTGATCGCGCTTGGTTTTGAAAAGCCTGTCCTCTCATCTGTTCTCGCTGCGCTTGCTGTTTTGCTGGTCTCACTCATTGTTCTCAACTCCGCATTCGGTTTGAATGGCGCAGCGGGGGCAGTTTTATTTGCTGAAATAATTCATGCTGCATTATTGTGGTATCAATGGAGAGTGCATGTCATTTCCAAACTTCCCGAATAAAAAACAAGGCGAGTCCATCATGAAGCCTGAAGATACGATTGAAATGCGTCGAAAATTTGGGCGCTTCCCAACAATTGATCCACCCAAGGGACTGGTCTTGTGTTTGAAAAATGATCTGCCGTATCAACTGCGCTGGAAAACTCCCGTTCAAAAAGTAGGGCGAGTAATGGGTGACCTCTTTCTCGTCAAGCGCACGCGTGGACGGGTTGGTGTGCTCTCCAATTTTGGAATTGGTGCCCCCGTGGTCGTATCTCTAACTGAGGAGATGATTGCTTGGGGTGTGAAGCGTTTTGTTCTTCTTTCATGGGGTGGTGCGCTGCAAAAGGATTTGGATGCAGGTGACATTGTTCTCAATGACCGCGCCATTCGAGATGAAGGCGCTTCGCATCATTATCTCCCCGCTGAAAAATATGTGCCTGCCGATTTTTCATTGCTGCAAAAACTGAAAAGCAATTTGACCGCCCAAAATATCAAGTTCACTACGGGTGCTACATGGACAACCGATGCTCCATATCGCGAAACGAAGGGCGAAGTTTTGCAGTATCAATCAGAAGGTATCCAAACAGTTGAGATGGAAATTGCAGGCTTGTTTGCGCTTGCTCAATTCCGCGGTGTGAAAGCTGCGTCTATTGTCGTTGTCGCGGATCGGCTCGCAAACCTCAAATGGGAATCTCCTGTGGATATGAAAGCGATTAATCAATCTTTTGAGGTTGCGTATAAGGCTGCCATTGATGTGCTTAATGAGGATATATGAATTTCATTTGTCCACGTTGCCGTGAGGATTTGCAAAAAATTTCTGAACTTGAATTGTTTTGTGCGCGGGATAATCTCACATTTAAACAGGAAAATGGGATTTGGAGATTTCTCCTGCCTGAACGCGAAACCCATTATGCGCGCTTCATTTCGGACTATGAAACTGTTCGCCGTTCCGAAGGGCGTTTCTCTCCCGATTCATCCTACTACCACGCTTTGCCATTCAAAGACACCAGCGGAAAATTCCCCACAGATTGGAGAATCCGCGCTGCGAGTTTTCGGGCTTTGCAGAAAATACTCACAGCGGAGTCCACTATTTTGGATGTAGGAGCAGGCAACGGTTGGCTGTCGAATCGCCTGTCGTTGAGCGGATACAACGTCTGTGCAGTCGACCTGCTTCTCAATCCTGAAGATGGGCTGGGCGCATGGTCTCATTATCAAAGCCAGTTTTCCAAAGTTCAATCCGAATTTGTGAAGCTGCCATTTCCAGATAAATCAGTTTCAACCGTGATCTTTAACGCTTCTTTCCATTATTCAGAAGGCTATAAAGAAACATTGGTTGAATCCCTGCGCGTGCTTGCGCTGAACGGAAAAATTATCATTATTGATTCGCCTGTTTATCACAATGCCGATTCTGGCGAACAAATGGTTGCAGAGCGGAAGTCCGCTTTTCTCTCGCGCTATGGATTTGCTTCTGATTCGCTCAAAAGCGAAAATTATCTTACCTACCAGCGTTTGGAGGAACTGGGCGAAGAGTTGAAAATTGTTTGGCGACACATCCGCCCGTTTTATGGAGTGCGCTGGGCGCTTCGTCCGTTTTGGGAACGCTTGCGCGGCGGGCGTGAACCTGCCGAATTTGGCTTGTGGGTGGGAGCGTGTTTATGAAACTAAATTTAATTTTATTCGTATATTTCAAAGGACTTTGAATTTTTCTTGAAAAGTTATACACTACTATTAAAATCTTAACATAGGAGAATGTATTATGAACAGACAAGGTCGTTCTCAACTTGCCCTTGGAGTAATCCTCATCTTGCTGGGTGCTTGGTTCCTTTTGGATAGGACAGTCCCTGCGTTTCACACTTTATTTGATAAGTACACCCAATGGCCAACGAACATGCTTTTGATTGGAGGCGGTATTTTCATTGTTGGCCTCGTACTTGGCTCACCCGGACTTTCAGTACCTGCAGCAATTGTCGCAGGTTTGGGCGGCATCTTCTATTATCAGGATCTGACTGGTAATTACGATTCCTGGTCTTACATGTGGGCGCTTATCCCTGGTTTCATTGGGGTGGGGACTGTTTTGCAAGGCTTGCTTGGCGATAACACGGCTCAAAACCTCAAACGGGGTTTGAATATGATGGTAGTGAGTGCTGTGTTGTTCCTTGTGTTTTCTTCGTTCCTCGGTGGCTGGAAATTGCTTGGTAATTTTGGCCCTGCCATCCTTCTCATTTTGCTGGGCGTTTGGGTGCTCGGCAGCGGATTGTATCGCTCGTTCCGCAATAAAGGAGAATAATATGCGTCGCAATCAGGTTGTGTGGGGAGTAGTTCTTCTGCTCCTTGGCGTGTTAATGCTTGCTAATTCCATGGGCATTCGCTTGCCTAATGGAAAATCGTTCACCGAACTTTTCTGGCCTGTCCTGTTGATCATCTTGGGTGGGTGGATTTTGTTCGGAATTTTCTTCCGCAGTTCCATCGAAACCGAAAATGTTTCCATTGACTTGCAAGGTGCTCGTGAGGCCAGCGTGAAGTTAAATCATGGTGCTGGTGAATTTAAAGTCCATAGCGGTGCAGGCATGAATGAAATGGTCCATGCTACGATCACTGGTGGAGTGGAGCAAAAGGTCAATCGAGATGGTGACAAGCTCGAGATTAAGATGCGACCCGCACAAGATTTTATGAGCATTCCTTTCGTCGGGCCATCCAATCAACTAGATTGGGATGTTGCTTTGAATGCAAATATCCCAACCGCATTGAAAATGAATCTTGGAGCGAATAAATCTGTGATCGATCTGCATGACTTGAGTATTACCGATTTGAAACTGGAAACGGGTGCCAGTGAAACAAACTTGACCCTGCCTTCACAAGGCCGCTTCCGTGCGGATCTCGATCTTGGCGCTGCCTCATTAACCATTACCATCCCTGATGGCCTCTCCGCTCGAATCAAAGCCTCGCTCGGTGCCGCAGATATGAAAGTGGATGAGTCCCGCTTTCCACGTGCCGGTGGATATTATCAATCACCTGATTACGAAACCGCTGCCAACGCAGCAGACATCACGATTGATGGCGGTGCGGCTTCTATAAAAATCAGATAATAAGAGGCATGAAATGAAACGTATAGATTTGCGAATTGTTCTCGGGATTATGCTCATTTTGGGCGGTGCGCTTGCGCTAATGCAGACAATGGGCTACCTGGAAAATGCTTCCGATATTTTCTGGAGCGGTGTGTTTGTAGTTGCTGGGTTGGCTTTCCTGGCACTTCTTTTCGACGGAAATTGGTGGGCTGCTTTCCCAGGCTTTACACTGGTTGCAATTGGTGTGCTGATCATGCTACCATTCTCTCTTGATAATTTTGGAGGCGCAATTTTCCTCGGCGGAATCTCACTCTCTTTTTGGTATGTATATTTCTCAAACCGTACAGAAAGATGGTGGGCGATCATTCCTGCAGGTATATTGACAACGCTAGCTTTTATGGTTGTTGTGTCTGAACGATTTGAAGAATATTCAGGCGCGGTATTTCTTGGTGGTATTGGCCTGGCATTCTTTGTTGTGTACCTCACTAGCATGTCCGAACGTTGGTGGGCGTTAATCCCTGGCGGTGTTCTCACTACATTGGCTGGAGTTACTATCGCTGCTGAGAAATTTGGTGAATTTCAAACGGCTGGCTTTTTCTTCTTTGGCCTTGCTTTAACCTTCCTCTTGGTTGCTATACTCGCCAACATGAAATGGGCTTACTGGCCTGCATTGGTTTTGGGAATTATGGGTTTTCTGGGAATTGCATCTTTATTAGATTTTGCGAATTATATATGGGCAATTGCGTTGATCGCGGCAGGCGGATTTTTACTAGTCCGATACTTTGTCCGCAATAAGCAAGGATAATCTCTTATAATAAATGAACATCCCCGCTAACAGCGGGGATGTTCATTATTGCATACCTGCCCTCAGGTATTTTTTATTTAACTTCCACCACATTCACATCTGGAAAGAATTGGTGGACAGTGCCCGCCACCCAGCCATGCAAGGTGGCAGGTAAAAGGGGACAATTTAAACATGCCCCTCCAAGTTTGACTTCCAATGTATTCTCATGAAATGAAACAAAGTCGACTGTGCCGCCATGATATTGCTCGATGTAAGCATTTAATTTTTCAATAAGATGCTGTAACTGTACTTCCTGACTGGTTACTTCTGGAATTGCCATTTTTTCTCCTTTTATTGAGAACGGTTCGAATCCAAAAGAGCCTGAATCTGCTTGTGGGCATTTTCCCATCTGGGAGAGACGATACGCGCCAGACGGTTAATGATAGCTCGCCCTGTTTCTGGGTGCTTGCCAACTAAATCCCAAAGATGGCTCCCTCGAATTCGGATAGCCTCAATGGCTGTTTCACTCACAATACTGGAAGTGTATTTGGTGCTTCCAATTACAGCAGACCATCCAAATACATCTCCTTCATGAAGGCGGGTCAAGGTAAGAGGTGGCCCATCGTACGGTTTGTAGCGGATCGCAACATCTCCGTTAATGAGAAGATATAAATACTTCGCAGGATCCCCTTGCTCAAAAATTATTTTTCCCGCAGCGCAACTGAAATCCTCAAAAATGGGTTTCAGCAAGGCAATTTGGCTGTTGTCGAATCCCTGAAAGAGCGAGATGGTAGGAAGTACATCTAACATTTGATTGCATATTAACCAACGTATGGACAAGTTGCCAGTATCATATATCCTAATGTGAATGACATTTGTCCTGTAATTATAAGAACGGATTTATTCATCGGGTATACTTTGTGAAATAGATAATTTATTAAGGTTTGTTCCTAATAGCACAAACAAAACTCTTCATAATTTTATAAAATGCTGCTTGAAATCACTAACTTGGGTCACGTCAAACTTTTGTTTGACAATGCAAAGGTAATGTCTGACTCATAAATCCATATTCGCTTCAGGCAGATAATGATTTGGAAAAATAATGACGATAAGTGTCCCTTCCTCTCGCGTTCGTATCCTGTCCATGATGTTGATTGGTGCTGGGCTTCTTGCAACCGGAACAATGTTCATCCTGCTTTTGAATCAAAGAGACGCCTCAGCTCAGGACTTTTCAGCTGTTCCTGCAGAAGTAAATTTTCCTGCGCCTGAATTGAATCTTCCAGATCTCTCAGGGAATCAGGTTGCTCTCAGCGATTACCGTGGGTCTGTGGTGTTGGTAAACCTTTGGGCTACCTGGTGTCCTCCTTGCAGAGAGGAAATGCCTGCTCTACAGACTTTCTACGAGAAATATAAGCAAGATGGTTTTGTTCTTGTCGCTATTGACCAAGAAGAGACCTCTGATGTTGTTCAGCCATTTGTGGATGAATTTGGTTTAACTTTCCCTGTTTTGCTTGATCTGGATTACCTTGCTCAGCAAAAATTTCACACTGCAAATTTGCCAAGTTCCTATGTTGTAGACCGTGATGGGGTGGTGCGTTTAATGTGGATTGGTGGAATTTCCAAAAAGAATCTTGAAAAATTTGTGCCAGATTTGATCTTGGAGTAACATATGAACGTAGCTATGACTTGGAATGGGAAAATGTCTTTTGATGGGGTAGGAGAATCGGGATTTGTTCAAAAGATCGACTCTGATGTTGCAGTTGGTGGCGAAAATAGCGGCCCACGGCCAATGGAATTAATTGCAATGGGGCTTGCTGGTTGCACTGGAATGGATGTCATTTCCATCTTACAAAAGAAGCAGCAACCAGTGAAAGATTTTCAAGTAAACTTCCATGCCGAACGAGCAACAGAGCACCCAAAAGTGTTTACGCAAGCAATTATTGAATATCAAGTAGCGGGCCGTGATGTGGATGAAACTGCACTATTGAGAGCCATCGAGCTGTCAGCGGAAAAATATTGTCCTGCGCAGGCGATGTTGGGCAAAGCGTTCCCAATGCACTTGGTATACAAAATATTAGATGAAGTTACGAGACACGTTGTAAAAGAAGGCGAGTATATACAAAAAGAGACAGGCATTTAGCCTGTCTCTTTTTGTATATCTATGGATAGGTGCCGCTAATAGCTGTGTAGGTATCTCCACAGTCGCAGGCAGTGACAACGGCGCCGCCTTTTGTCAGCGTTCCTAAATATTCGCGGCTTCCATTATGAGTTGTCCACCCGTTCATGGTGAGCGGCACGGCACTGTCAGCCAGAATCCATTCGCCATTATATTTTCGCGCGATATGAACATGCGTACCGGTGGAATGTCCACCTACGCAGGATGGATATCCCATCTTATCGCCAGCTTGGACTTCAGTTCCGAGTGGAACGCGTTGGTCGGGCGCAAGATGAAGGTAGAAAATCACCCATCCTGTTCTTTCATTCCCATCTTTATCAAGGTCGAGTGCGACGCCATCAACACCAGAGCGGACGACTAGTCCATCTGCCATGGCGGTAACATAATTTTCAGGCTTCACACTGACGCAGCCTGATTTTTCACTAGGCGGGGCAAGGTCAATGGCTGCTAGTGGTTCTCCTGTGCCCCAGCCAGTGTGTGGACCGCCTGTAAAGGACCAGACCTGATCGTACTGAAAAGGAAGCATAAAATCAGGCTGCTGTAAACTGCCGGGGATGTGTGCAAAAGGGTCTGTCCACGGATCGCCAAATAAACTCGAATATGTCTGAAACAGTCCCTGAGGTCCAGTGGCGAATGCATAGTCACTTCCGCTATATATGTTTGAATAATAATATTGCATTGCTACGGATCCTGCATTTTGCCAGGGGTCAGGCCTGATAAGAATGTCGTCAATATCTTCGAATTCAAGTAGCCTACCACTTCGCCATCCGTAATAGCCATTGTTAAGAATATTAGCTGCAAGGACAAGTTGAAGATAGGGCGTTTCCCAAAATCTTCGTGAGAGTCCCAATATTTTTTTTGTTTCTGGCATTTCAGTATTTGTTAGTGCGCCTGTCTGATATTCCAGAATTGCCAGAAGCAGGCGTGGACTAATGCTGTAATTGGTTGCAACGTAATCCACTACTTCGGCGCCAGAGCGCCATTTACTGCCAACGTATGCACGATAATCTCGTAACCAACCAGGCTGTGATTCTACAAAAGCGGCAGTGTTAAAGCCTGTGGTTGTTGGACCATCTACAAATGCATGGTCAGGGATGATCTGAAACGGACTAGACCATAGTGCAAGGTAATAGATCGGGATCTTCATGGGCATGCCGGGAGGCATGGTAGTAGCATCCCGTGGAATTTGCGGATTAGCAAGCAAGATTTCATCCACGGTTGTGTTGAAGCGTAATGCTAGAGCAGGAAGTGAATCTCCTGTTTGAGCCGTGTAATCTACTAATTCGCCGGGTGTGAATGTAGTACGAGTGGGCAACGGTGTGGGATTGAAGGCGGAACTTAATCCGTTTGAAGAATTTGCTTCGGGAGTTGAGTTATTAACCTGTACTGATTTTGCTGTAGTGCAGGATGTGATTAAGAACAGGAAGCTTGTAAAGAAGGTGGAAATTTTATAAGAGATTTTTTTATTCATTTGGGTCGCGTATGATACTTGACCAGCTTTGTCCGAGCTGGTCTGCGATAACTTCCTTATCGCCACGGACGAGTTTGCCTTTGTAGGGAGCTTCACCAGCGATAACGCGCCAGCCATCCATAACAAAGGGGATTGGGCCATCTGCTGTAACCCATTCGCCGTTATATTTTCGCGCAAAATGTAAATGGGTTCCTGTAGAGACACCACCTTCACAAGACGCATGACCAATGTGATCATCTTGCTCAAGCCATGTTCCAACTGCGACACGGTCTTTCTTGGCAATGTGCATGTAGAGAATGTTCCAACCAGTTTGCTCGTAGCCATCTCCGTCCAAATCTACCATAACTGCGCCATTATCTGCGCGAACAACGAGTCCAGGTGCAGCTGCAACGACCCAGGTATCGGTTGTGCCGCATCCACCTGATTTGGTTGGTGGGGCAAAGTCGATGGCAGCAAACACGCTATGGGATTGCCCGTAAATATCGGGGTTGATCTGTCCCCAGCCATTATGCGGGCCACCAGTGAGATTCCACTGCACATTGGGCTCAAATGGAAGTGTTAATGGAGGTTGGGTTAATGCAGGTGGAAATAATGGATTAACTTCATCTGCAAGTGCCCAGGGATCCCCGAACATTTTTGTATACATTGCAGGGAAGCCCGAAGCGGGGTCGATAATCTGAGACCATCTTGCCTGGGTATATAGCCGTGAGAAAAGGTATTGAATCGCAACTGTACCTGCGTTGAGACGCGGGTCGATACGAAGTTTGGAGCCATCAGGAAAGTCAAGATAGGTAAGAGTCCCAGCACGCCAGCCATAATAAGCGATGGACATATTGTTGATAGCCCACACCATTTGCACAGACATGCCTTTAAAGTGATAGTCGTTGAATCCCATTGGATAATCAACATGAAGCAAGTCGATCGGTTGACTGGTTACCCAACGGCTTTCGTATTCCAGCAAGCCAAGAATCATTCGCGGGTTGATGGAATTTTCATAGGCAAGTCTTTCTACTGCTGCGTACCCAGCGATTGAGCCTGTGGAGCCAAGATAATCTTTAAAGCTGGCGAGATAACCACCTTGTTTTTTGACAAATGCTTCTGTGTCAAAATCTGCAGCTGTGACAGAGAAAACGATCTCTGCATCAGGCATGATCTGAATGTTTGGTGTGGTGGGCTCGTAAATTTTATTTGGAATGACGAGTAATGTGCCGGGGTCGATCAAAGTTGTTTTTGTAAGATCTGCATCCGAGGTGATTTCAGATTCTTCCACGCCAAAACGTTTAGCAACAGCAGAGAGCATGTCACCACTTTGGGCGTAATATAAAAACGGAGCAGCATCAGTGGATTGAGTATAGGTTGGCAATATCAATGGGGCGGCGCCATTTGGTGTTGGGGTGCTGGATACTTCAGCTGTTACAGGGATAGTGGCAGGAGGTGTTGAGGTGGGAAAATTAATCGGGTCGTCTTGAACAGCAAACGGGTCGAACAGAGGCGCTGTTTGGGAGGATGGGTACGGTGTGGGCGTTGGTGCAATTCCCCAAATTGAGGGAGATGTTCCACACGCAGAAATAGTCAACGAAATTGCTGTGAGCACTACAATGATGCGATGCATGGTTGAACGAATTATATCCACTTAGATTAAGGTGGTATGAATTAGTGAGAGATGAGATTGAGGTCGTTCGCGCTGTCCCAAGCCTCGATCGTTTGGGAGCCACGGGAAAGGAAACCATCATATTCACTTCCGTCGCCGCTTGAGATCCAGCCATTCAAGTTGAATGGAAGGGATCCGTCTGCTGCGATCCACTCTCCGTTATATTTTCGGGCGACATGGACATGCGTTGCATTGGATATGCCGCCTTCGCAAGAAGGATGCCCAACCTGTTCGCCTGTAAAAAGATACTCTCCGGGGGATACGCGTTCTTCGGATGCGATGTGCATATAGAGGATCACCCAGCCAGTTTGTTCGTATCCGTCATTATCCAAGTCTTGGATCACAGCGCCGCCTGATGCACGGACGATAGGGCCGTCAGCCATGGCTGTAGCCCATAACGGACTTGTATAACAATATCCATTGTCGCCAGGCGGAGCAAAGTCAAGCGCTGCCCATGCAGATCCTGCATCCCAACCGCCGTGTGGGCCGCCAGTAAAGTACCAGGATTCGTTTGGGCCAAAGGGCAGGCTCATTGCAGGCTGCGAAAGCCCTTGAGGAATGAGAGGTTCAATAGCGTAATTGAACGGATTTCCAAAGAAAACGAAGTATGTCAGGATGAGACCCGTCTCGTTAACATCTTTGTCCCATGTGGCGCGGTCATCAAACTTTGAGAAGAAATATTGTACCGCGGCAGTTCCTGCGTTTATGGTCGGGTCAATAGGTATAACAGTGTTGTCTGTCAACACCCAGGTGGAAAGGGCATTTGCTTTCCAAAGATAATAGCCATGATTTAAAGTGTCTGCAGCCCATGCGAGTTGACGATATAAGCCATAATGATTTTCCTCTGCCAGCCCCATAGGATAGGATGTGTTGAATGGTGTGGGATTTGTGACCCATCCACTTTGATATTCCAACAGTGCCAAAAGCAAGCGTGGGTTGACCGAGTAATTTTGGGCAACAATTTGGATGATCTCTTCGCTCGATAAAATAACGCCGTTCACATCCTGTGTATAGCTTGCCAGGTATCCATTTTGGCTTTGAATGAAATCTCCAATATCAAAATAAACACTGGCTGGACCATAGACCAGTTCTGAGTCTGGAATAACTTTAAGGGAAAGACCGATCGCGCCTGGGTTGGGTGCTGGAACACTCAACACCATCCCGATGTTCAATGCATTAGGGTCGGTGATATTGTTGGCTTGCATTAGTTCTTGTACACTAATGCCATAGCGTTGGGCAATATCACCAAGGGTATCGCCGGCTTGCACTACATACTCATCCGATTCTTGCCTGGGGGTTGGAAGGACACGGGCTTGATCTGGCGTAGGTGTGCCCATGATCTGATTTGCTACACCTGCCATAATTGGTGATACAGGTGAAACACTCAGTGGTGCGCGTGTTGGAGTGGGCTGCCGTGTCGAAGTTGGGGCAAGAGGCGAATTTGTGCCTGTCGTCAGTATGGTGGGTTGTCCTGTTGTTGAGCCTTGAAGCGGTAAAAAAGGGTCATACGTTGGAAAAACTACCTGAGTGGGCGCAGCAGATGCGCATGATGAAAGTAGAAGCGTAGAAAGGAGCGCGGCTAAGACAAGCTTGTTCAAAGACATGGGTGCGATTTTACCAGTAGATACTATCTTCAGAAATAAAAAAGGACACCGCCTCGTTTGGCGCGTGTCCTTTTTGCAGCAAGGTTGCGGTTACGATTGGAAGCCTGAGCCGAGAATGTAGTTTTCCAGCCCGCGGATTTCGCTTTCTTTGTTTTCGATCGCGGCAAGCATCACATCGCGCATCGAAACCAGGCCGACAAGCTGGTCTTTCTCTACAACGGGCAGGTGGCGAATGCGGTACTGTTTCATCAAGCCCATGCACTGTTCAACAGTAGTCTCGAACGTGACGGTAATCATTTTTGAAACCATCACATCTTTGATCTTTGTGTCCTTTGCGCTGCGGCCTTCGATCTCACCTTTGTACAGGTAATCGCGCTCGGTATAAATACCGATGATCTTGCCGCCTTCCGTCACCAGAATTGCTCCGATGTGAGCATCTGCCATTACTTTAAGGGCATCCAGTACGGTTTGGGACGCTTCCACAGAAAAGTTTTTAGCTGTTTCTTTTGCTTCGAGAAGTTTGCGAACTGTGGTCATTTGATCAATCTCCTTTGGGTCTGTATGGTTTACAAAGCGAGACACTTCCTCGCATTATACCAATTCCACTTTCGTAGCGGTGATTTTGGGGATAGGAATTAGGAAGCAGGTATGGCAGGCTCCACAATGTTTTTTTCGTTTAGCCAATTCATGGTCAATTCAACTGCCTGCGGAACTAGTTCCTCAGTTTCTTCTGAAAGTTCTCGTGTAAAGAGAAAACGGTATCCGCGCACTGAGAGCAATGCGGCGTTTGGCGTTTTGCTGTAAACAGTCTCACAAATGGAAAGCAGAGATTGCGGTGTGAGATGATGCGTGAAGGGCGAGCGTTGAAACTCACTTTCCACATCTATCAAGCGCACTGGCTCAGGTATATTGCCAGTATGTGCATCTATGAAACAAACATATTGATAGGCGCTCACATCCTCAGCTAATTCGGGGGTGAGTTGCAAGTAGAATGTGAAGTCGATCAATTCGCTGGTTGGAAACTCATCCTCGTACGAGTCGGGTGCAGGTAAACCCAGCCTGATCGCAACTGCGCGCAGGATGTGCCAGGCGACACCATCGTCTTCCCTGTCTGGGTTTCCGTAACCGATAAGAAGAATAGGTTTCAACACAAACTCCGATTAATCTCTTTTTAGAGTTTGGCGTAAAGAACCATCAGGATTGATGAAATCTACTTGAATGGGCATTTGCCCAACCGCATGTGTGGAGCAGGACAAACATGGATCATATGCTCGGATAGCTGCTTCTACGCGATTGAGCATTCCTTCGTGGATGAGAGGTCCCTTCACGTATGTCTTAGCGACGCTGTCCACGGCGTTGCTCATTGCCCAGTTGTTGTGCCCTGTTGAAACAATCAAATTGACTTTGAGTAGTTTGCCACTTTCATCTGCTGTGTAATCGTGAATGAGGGTGCCGCGTGGAGCTTCGAGAACGCCTACGCCATGTCCTGTGTAGTTCCTGAGTGTATTGAGAATGTCATTGCTGAGAATATCAGGGTCTTCACAAAGAACGCGTGCGCGCTCTACTGCAAATAAGGCTTCGATCAAACGAGCGTAGTGGTAATAGAGAGTATTTTCCACTGGCTTGCCATTGTTCAAGCTCTTGAAGATCTTAAGCTCGTCATTTGCCAGCGGCGTATCAATTTTTTCGACTATGTTCAACCGCCCGAGCGGTCCGACGCGATAAACTCCGTCAGGATATCCTAATTTCTTATAGTAGGGAAATTTCAGGTAAGACCAAGGTTCAACATGTTCCTGAATAATATCCAGATAATTTGCCACCTGAAAACGTTCCATCTCAACGCCGTCACGATTAATGAGGCGAATATCGCCATCGTATAGTTCCAATCCGTTTTGCGGGGTGACAAGCCCAAAGTAGCCTGTTGGGAACACGGCAAATTTGTTGATATCTTCCATGTTCTTTTCAGCCCACTCTTTCATGATCTGCAGGCCTATCTGAAGCGTCGCTACAGCTATATCCACACCTTTTAGAATGGAATCGCGCTCTTCGATTGTCAACGCCTTATTGACGCCGCCTGGTACCGCGAACACGGGGTGAAGTCTACGCCCGCCGAGAGTCTTAATGATCTCTTGACCGAATTTGCGCAGTTGAACAGCTTTTACCGTTAATTCAGGGTTGGCTCCAATCAAGCCGACCACACTTCGAATCTCTGGTGCGGCATCGAAGCCGAGCAACAGGTCTGGGCCAGCAAGCTCAAAGAAGTGCATACCATGGCTTTGGACAATTTGCCCCATGTGCATCAGCTCACGCAGCAAATTCGCTGGGCGCGGCGGGGTTTGTCCCGTAAGCGCGTCACTAGCTTTTGCAGCAGCCAAATGGTGGCTAACTGGGCAGATACCGCAAATGCGCGGGGTGATCTGAGGCATTTCAAAATAGGGACGGCCTTCGCAGAATTTTTCAAAACCACGAAATTCGTTGACGTGCATGTACGCATGGTCAACGGTGTCATCATCCTTCATGTGGATGGTAACTTTTGCATGACCTTCAATACGGGTAACAGGCTCGATGGTAATCTTTTGGGTAGTCATATCTCTAAATTCTCCTAGTGCCAGTGCAACAGATCGTCTTTAAGTTCAGGCTTTCTTCCCTGGGCCAGTTCAGAAAGAATGTAAAAAATGACATCTGGGTCTGGCGGGCAGCCAGGGACGTTATAGTCCACTGGCACAACTTCATGGATTGCTCGTGTTTGTGTCATGGTAGCTAGCTCGGGGTCGTTAGGAATCTGGCTGCCAGGTTCGTTGCTTTCCGCTTCTACATAGGCGCGCTTGAGGGCGGCTTCCACGCCGCATAGGTTACGCATGGCTGGCACGCCGCCAAATACAGCGCAATCACCTAATGCAACAAGGATTTTGGAGCGGTCACGCATTTTATGTGCAACCTCTTCATTCGCGCTATTGTTAATGCCGCCTTCCAGCACGCCGACATCCACACCGCTTTCATCAGGTTCTTTTAAGTCAGTAATTGGGGTTGCGCGTAGATTTGCAAGTTCGGCGATCTTTAAGATCCGTTCGTCCATATCCAGCAGGGACATGTGGCAGCCTGCGCAGCCGCAAATCCAGTCAGAAGCAATTTTTGGTTTATCCATGATTCCTCTAATTCAATGCCACGCTTGATTTGCGTTCACGGATGGCATCTTTCCAATTTCCATCCAGAGGCATGTTCATATATTTGGCGAGTTCTTTCAACACGGTTAAGTTATCGCGCACAGATTCAGGTGCGGCGAGTGTTTGTACTGCCTTTTGGGTACGTCCATCAAAATTGATGTAATGACCTTCCTGTTCTGCCCAAATAGTGACGGGAAGAATAAGGTCGGCTTTTTCAGTGAGCTTTGATTCGTAACTGGCTTGTACTACCAGATAGGGTGCCTTGGAAACTCGTTCGATCAAGGATCTTGAAACATAGTCATCACCTATGGCGGCAAATACAACTTGTTGCCCGTTTAGATTGAACGGAATATCCATTCCGAGCAGGGTGGCTACTACGCTGTTTGCCTCTCCCTTGACCGAGAGCAGGCCAGCCCGCTCATTATCCACTGCGCCGACGAGGACAGCTAAGCGATGCAATTCCTCAATAAGGCTTTCATTACGCTGAGCAGTAATTCCCTTACCAAACAAAATGACAGGTGTGATGGAATGGGCTAACATTTCTGCTGTTTGAGCGAGTTCTTCCAGAGAAATGCCTGTAGCTTGAATGGCTTCGTCGATGAGTGCCTCTGCGTTCGGTAGGGAAAGAGGCGAGCGTCCTAGTCCTTCCTTTACGATGAAAGCCTGCAATCCTTTTAGGAGGGCCAAGTCTGAACCAGGTTTGGTTTTGAGCGAAAGGTTTGCGAGATAATCCAACTCACTCGCTTCGGGATCAATGTTGATCAAGCGGGTTCCCTTGGCGAGGTTGCGCTTGAACATGAAACCTGCAACCATGTGGCTGCGATGGATGTTTGCGCCAATGCATAGAATGGTATCTGCTGTTCGGAGAAGATCGATCTTTCCTTCAAAGGCACCACTTTTCTCCGCGAATTTAGTAACTACCGCTGTGGGGACACCTTCTTCAACACTGGTGACAAGATCGCTCTTGATATTTTTGGAGAATAATTCTTTGAAGGCAGATAATGCTTCCGCGGATAAGCGGGTTGAGGCAATTGCTGCAACGCTATTTTGTTTACCTGCCGTTGGCTTCATTTTTTCTGTGAGAGTTTTTAGAGCTTCATCCCATGAGACTTCCACCAACTTACCGTCTTTACGAATTTGCGGATTTATTATGCGCTTACGCGTTTCTGTGACTGTATCGTAACGGCCGTGCTCACATAAGACACCGTGATTTACAGAACCATCCCAATCACCTTCGATGCGCACGATACGGTTATTGCGTACCATTACTTTAATGGAGCAGCCGACTGAGCATCCTACACAAACTGATTTGATTTCTTGTAAATGTTTGTCGTGTCCTTGGTATGCACTCGTTTTGTCGATCAGCGCGCCTGTTGGACAAACTTGAACGCAGCTTCCGCATTTGATGCAGGTACTTTCGCCCAGTGGGACATCAGTATCTGCCACGATGATGCTAGCAGCTCCACGTTCGGCAACAGACAAAGTGAAGTTTCCAGCCATCTCTCCACATGCACGGACACAACGGCGGCACAAAATGCAGCGGTTATTATCCAGCACAAAATATGAATGGGATGTATCTACTGTGAAATTGCTCCATCCCGGTTGAATAGGCCAATGGGTCATTTCTTCATGGTATGCGGAGTTTTGCAGTTCACAATCGCCGCCGCTTACCTGACAGAATGGGCAGAAGTGATTGCGCTCGCTAAAAAGCATCGAAAGAACGAATTCCCGCGATTTTTTCAGAGCTTCTGTTTCTGTGCGAACTACCATTCCATTGCTAGCTGGCAATGTGCAGGAAGCCATTGGCACGCGAGCACCTTCAACTTCTACTATGCACAGGCGGCAGCCACCGTAAGGGGTAAGTTCTTTGTGATCGCAAAGTCTTGGAATGTAGATTCCTGCCGTCTCTGCAGCGCGCAAAACCGTTGTTCCATCAGGAACTTCGATCTGTTTTCCATTAATCGTTAATTGCACCATAACGTCCTCTATAAATTTAAGTTTCTGCTTTGGAGGAGATCCATTCAGAAAGCGGTTTTGATTAGGATTCCACAGCAACTGCATTAAAGTTGCAAACTTGCATACAAATTCCGCAGCGGATACAGGTTTCAACGTCAATATGATGTACCTGACGCCGTTCGCCGCTGATCGCTTCTACCGGACAGTTCCTTGCACATACCATGCAGCCCGTACAAGTCGGCGCTTGAATTTCGTAACGGATAAGCGGGCGACAAACTTTTGCAGGGCAACGCTTCTCGTAAATATGCGCTTCATACTCATGGCGGAAATGTTTGAGCGTACTAAGGACAGGATTGGGCGCGCCTTGGCCAAGTCCACAAAGGCTATTCCGTGCTACTTCGTAGCAAAGATTCTCAAGCTTTTCAATATCGCCATCCTGACCTTTGCCATCACATATTTTTTGCAGCAGTTCAAGGATGCGGCGCGTGCCAACGCGGCAGGGAGTGCATTTTCCGCAGGACTCAGCCTGTGTAAAGTCCATAAAGAAGCGGGCAATATCTACCATGCAGGAGGTTTCATCCATCACTACGAGACCGCCAGAGCCCATCATGGAGCCAGCTTGAGTTAATGCTTCATAATCAAGGGGCAAGTCGAGGTGTTCTTCAGTAAGGCATCCGCCCATCGGGCCGCCCGTTTGCACGGCTTTGTATTTTTTTCCGTCTTTTATTCCGCCAGCTACTTCAAAAATGATCTCGCGTAGGGTAATACCCATCGGTACTTCGATCAAACCAGGTTTGACAACATTGCCGCCAACGGCAAATGTCTTTGTACCTTTGGAACGTTCCGTCCCCATGCTTGCATACCACGGCGCACCTTTTAGAATGATCTGTGGCACATTGGAATATGTTTCAACGTTATTGTTATTAGTTGGTTTTCCCCATACGCCTTTTACAGAAGGGAATGGTGGGCGAGGACTTGGCTCACCGCGTTTGCCCATGATGGAAGCCATCAAGGCTGTCTCTTCACCGCAGACAAATGCGCCAGCACCAACGCGTACTTCCAGATCAAAATTGAAATCGGTGCCGAGGATGTTCTTGCCAAGAAAACCAAATTCACGTGCTTGAGCAATTGCAATGTTCAAAGTTTCCACTGCGACAGGATATTCGGCGCGGCAATAGATATATCCATAACTGGCGCCAATTGCATACGCACCAATGATCATTCCTTCGATCACCGAATGCGGATCACCTTCAAGCACACGGCGATTCATGAACGCTCCTGGGTCGCCTTCATCCGCATTGCAGACCATATACTTTGGGCTGTCAGCTACCTGACGGGTGAGTCCCCATTTTTTGCCAGCAGGGAACCCCGCACCACCACGTCCACGCAGACCAGAATTAAGCACCTCTTCAATAACTTTTTCAGGAGTCATCTCGAACAGAGCTTTGCCTAGTGCCTGATAGCCATCGGTTGCGAGATAGTCTTCGATATTATTGGGGTCAATTTCACCGCAGTTTCGAAGAACAACACGCACTTCCTTCGGGCGCAGCGGACCAAGTTCTTCATCCACTACAGGTTTGACCACTTCGCGGAAGCGTTCTACAATGCGACCTTTTAGGAAATGTTCTTCCACCAAAAATGGAATATCATCCGCAGTCATTCCATGATAATGAACTCCTTCGGGGTACACCATCATTTCTGGGCCATCACTACAGCCACCAATGCGGGAAGTTTCCAGCACCTGAATTTCATCAATCAATCCCTGTGCCACAAATTCATCTTGTAATGCGTCAACGATTTCGTGGGCGCCTTTTGCAAGGCACTCTGGGTCAACGCACACTAAAACATGAGAACGGTAAAACGCCATATTAAACTCCAAACCTCAGTTTCGCAGCAGAGACTAAAGTCAATGCTGCGGTTTCGTATATGCTAGCTCGGCAAAACAAAATCCTTTACAGGCATTCCATTCTGCACATGTTGCTTCATGATTTGTTCTGCTACTTCTGCGTTCACTTTTCCATAAATTACTTTTGGTTGGTCACCGATTACAACTTGCACGATCGGTTCCATTTCACACTTGCCGATGCAACCCGTCTGAGTCACTGTCACACCGCTTAAATTATTAGTTTCAATGAACTTCAATACGCTTTTCATTGTGTCGCGTGCGCCAGCGGCAATGCCGCATGTTCCCATCGCAACGATTACTTGTATATTGCCAGTTGCGGCTTTCATTTTCTTTTTTTCTAACGCTTCTTCACGGACGCGTTTTAATTCTTCCAGTGATTTAATCGCAGGCATTGTTACTCCTTTTCTAGACTGTTGTTTGAAACGCTGAGGCTTGAATGCCTTCTTCGATCAATCCGCGTACAAACTTCAATATTTCAGGTTCAGTGATCGACATGTCCACCAATTCGTTTTTTAATTCCAAGTCATCAAATTCAAATCGATCGTTATTTCCGTCTTTGGCTGTTGTTTGATAAACAAATATCCAGTGGATTTTCGGGTGGGATACCAGCAGCGCTAAAAAAGTGGATGAAAGATCACCGAGAGGCATACGGTCAATGTGGCTGTGACGAAAACTCGCTTCGACCCTTGTCCCTTTGCCTGCTTCTGTTACCAGGCTTAATCCGCCCTCTGCCATCTCTGCTGCCAGCTTCAAGAGTGGAATCCCCAAGCCCACCTTGCGGGTTGTTCGCGTGGTATAGAAGGGGTCAAGGACATGTTGAGCTGTCTCTGCATCCATGCCGCATCCATCGTCTGTAACACAAGTTGTCAGCAGATCTTTTTGCAAGTCTTCATGGACTTCAATGGTGATATTGTCTGCCCCAGCGGCAACGCTGTTTTCAGCAATATCCATCAGATGCAGAGCGATCTCTCTCATGATGGTTTTTGTACCTTCTTCAAAACTTGTGGGAATTTATTTGGTTTCAAGCGCCCTTGAACCTCATCATCTACAACTACTACAGGCGCTTGGCTACATGCTCCTACACAGCGGCATTCCTCTAGTGTGATTTCGCCATCAGCTGTAGTTTCGCCAAGCTCGACGTTCAACATCTGTTTGGCTTTTTCGATCAACTGCGGCACGCCAGCCACATAGCAAGCCGTACCGAGACAGAATTTGATCGTGTGTTTACCGCGTGGTTTTGTTTTAAAGAAGGAATAAAAAGTGACTACACCGTGTACTTGCCCAAGTGGTACATTCAACTTGCGGGCAATATAGCCTTGCATTGGAGGGGAGACGTGGCCGATTTTGCCCTGCACTTCATTTAGAACGAGCATCACCGCGCCTGGGCGTTCTTTATTATCTTTTATCGCATTGTCTATGATCAGCTTTTGTTCGGCGATGCTAAGCGGGTCAGAGGCTGGGATTTCCTTTTGTAATTGCGTCATAATTTTTACCTTCGATAAGTATTGTGATAAATTTCACAAGATTAGTTTAATCATTCACCCTCAAACCGTCAATGACCAATGTCACATGATGGTGGGTGTACGATGTCAGTCAATTTATTACGATTCAATATTGACGGTTCGCAGATTTTGACCCTTAAAAGCCATCTTGATTTCCGCCAGGGTTGGCTCTGCAAGTGTGAAAATTGTTGTACCTAAAAATTGATCCAGTTGATGCACATCACCGTTTTGAATGAGTGGAATCCCTTTTATGGATGGATATGTGATGGCTGCTTTTTCAGGTGTGAGGTGGCGGGAAATTTCTAAAGCGATGATTGGCCATTGGTCAGAGAGCAGGCCGAGGGTAGGAAAGAGGCCGTAACTGCTTCTGTCTATATGCGCTGGTATGACGAGTCCACCTAATGTGTTGACCCGTTCAAAAATTTCTTCAATTGAAAAATGAGTGGATGTAAGTAACATGCGTGGCTCAGCACGAATGAATTCGCCGCTTTCATCCACTATGAATTGCTCGCCAAAATATTCGGCATTGTTTAGCGTATCTGGCAAAGCTTTATCTACAGCTGATTGCCAGTGCAGCAGAGTTTCTACATTCTCGAACAAGCAAAGGAGGTGTACATCTTCACGAGACTGCACTTCCATGCCTGCCAATACTTTTAGGGAACTACCGCTTGCGGCTTTTTGCACCGCAACGACATTGGCGCTGGCGTTGTGGTCTGTGATGGCGATGATATCTATATTGTGTTCGAGTGCTTCCTGCACGATGAGAGGTGGAATCATTTCCACTTCGGCGCAAGGCGAAAGTACGGTGTGGACATGCAGGTCAGCTCGAAACGCTTTCATGTTTTGGTTTGTTTAGTTTTGAATTCCCATTTCCCAAAGTCTTCCGTCAACATCAAAGTTTGGTAGGGGAGTGGAAAGCAAAATTACGCCTTGTTCGTTAGCTTTTGTAATGGTGGCAGAATCAGGTTGTGCATTTTCTGTGATGATAATGGCGGCGACATCTAATAAAGCTGCTACTGCAACGATGTTTAAATGCGCTTGCAAGGTGACCCAGATATATTTGCTTTTTGCTCCAGCCATAACGCATGAAAGCAGGTCCGAGGTGTAGCCGCCCTCAGGGTGGATTGCTGTAAAATCGCGAGGATCAGTTAAAACGTTAAGATCGAGGCGGTCGATGATTTGTTGAAGATTCATAGGGTTATTCCTCTTTTCGCCCATTTAGGTTTTCATTCGGGATGTGGATTCGCATGATAAGCTTTGTTCCCTTGCCAGGGGTTGATTCGATCTCCATACTATCCACGCAGCGTTTGATGTTGACCAACCCCATACCTGCACCAAAGCCCATTGCACGGACTTGGTCCGTGGCAGTGGAGTAACCTGGCTGCATTACCTGCTCCACATTCGGAATACCTGGCCCGTCATCTGTTGTTGACATGGTAATGCGATGCGGCTCCACTTCCAATTTAAGAATGCCACCGTGGGTGGAATGAATAATGAGATTCATTTCTGCTTCGTACACGGCAATTCCGCAGCGGCGCGCAACTTGTGCGTCGGCGCCGAGGCGTAGTAGGGCGCGTTTGATATAACTGGACGCCGTTCCGCCATGGGTGAAATTTTGAGACTTGATGTTGTAACGCAGCACAAGTGTTGTACGGTCTGAGACGATATCTTCAAAGAGGTGGCTGGCTCGATAACGGCGAACTTCTTCTTCTTTGTAATCTTTTTGAAGCGCCATCAGTACGCCGCGTGTAATATCCCCTTTTGTTATCATTCCTACTAGCTTATTTTGTTCATCAACAACGGGGAGTCGCCCTACATGGCTTTCTGCGAAAGTTTGCATTGCCTTGACGATAGTGTCATAACTTGCAACTGTGACGAGGTTACGAGTCATGTATTGACCAACGGTTTCGGTCAAGTCATTTCTTTCCATG
Organism: Anaerolineales bacterium; assembly: GCA_046328875.1. Lineage (GTDB taxonomy): Bacteria > Chloroflexota > Anaerolineae > Anaerolineales > Villigracilaceae > Villigracilis. Next base: position 1,854,016 of record JAXLVS010000001.1, read on the forward strand.
GCACGTACGATGTCTTCGATACTTAATACACCTACCAATTGCTCTTCCTGAACCACTGGAACACCAGAGATGCGGTTGATGCGCAATAATTCCAGGACATCGGATAATGACATTTCAGGGCTGGCCGTACACAAGTTTTTTGTCATCACCTCGTGGATTTTGAGATCGTAGGATAATTCCTCCACGCGATTGATGTCATGTGCGTCCTGGTCTGTGATCGTTCGACCACGGCGTCCGTTGATTTCTTGTTCGGTGCGAATTCTATTGGGAGACATTTGATTCGTAGCTCGGCAAGCCAGCCTTGTGAAGCCGCCCGCATAGTTCAAACATCCCTAGTGGGCTTGTGACCAAGGGCATGTTTTCTTGATTGGCAAGTGCCAAAGTTTCTGGTTGTGGTTGTTTTCCACGCACAAAAATAATGGCGCGAAAGTCTGCCATTTGAGCGGTACGAACTACTTGCGGATTGGTGAGTCCTGTTAGGAGAACTGCGTTTGGACGGCTTGCAGCAAGCACATCACTCATTAAGTCTGCGCCATATCCGCCGTGGATATTGATATTTAAATTGAGTTCAAGGGTTAGTGGGGTGCCTTCTACAAGAGTAATAATCTCGTTAAGCTTCATAATAAATGATTATCCTTTCAGCGTTTCGTGTTTGCCATTAATAAGCCTGCAACGTAATTATTCCCTACCTTATCTTGTTTGGTAAGTTTCATTGCTCATGCTTTATGGGGATATTTATCTTCTTTTTAGTGACAAAATTCACAATTAAGTATAACAGAAAAAGACGCCTTTTTGGGGCGTTTATGGATCAATTCGAAATCAACTGGCTTCTACATGCAGCTTGTTCTTTTCTGAATTTCGATGAACTTTACAAAAAAGATCGGGGTCTGCAAAAAAGGCTCCCAGACAGGCATTCGTACAAAAGTATAGAGTACGTCCATGATACTCAGCGGAAGGAAAATATTGCGGATCGGCATCGCGGTAGATGCGCCCGCAGAGCGTAGCAAATATTTTTGGTTTTGTCTTTTCTTCACTCACGAATCACTTCCGCGATGAATACTTCAAATGGGCTGACTTTGAACTTTGAGGTGATTTCACCTGTCCGTCGTTCGGCGCTAGAGAAGAGGGGATTTATCTTTGCACCTTTGATCTCTTTTGTGTTGGCAAAGTCCATTTCAAGCGGATTCTCTGAAAAGTTAAGCACGACTAAAACTGTTTGTTCGGATGATTGACGAAGAAAGGCTAAATGGTCTGCTGCATTATTGTTCAAGGGAAAAAACTCTCCTGCTTTTAGTGCTGGAGACTCTTTACGAATTCGTAGCAGGTGTTTGTAATAATGGAGGAGAGAGCTTGGGTTCTTATCCTGGTCATGGACATTGATGCCTTCTTTGTAATTTGGATTGATGGGTAGCCAGGTGGACACACTTTGTGGGGAAAAGCCAGCATTTGGGCTGTTACTCCATTGCATGGGTGTGCGATTTTTGTCACGAGTCATTTCGGCAGTGCGGATCATGGCTTCATTTGGGTGGACGCCCATTTCTGTCACAATGGTATGGTAATACCAGGAACCCATTGTATCTTTTACCTGTGAGATGTCGGTGAGCATAAAATCGCTCATGCCGATCTCTTCGCCATTATATAGAAATGGAGTGCCTTTCAACGTCAATACAAGAGCGGCGTGTAAACGAGCAAGTTCAGGCCCATGTAATTTATTCCCATAGCGGTTGTACATTCTTGGAGTGTCGTGGTTGCCGAGTGTATTACATGGCCAGCCCTGTGTTGCAGAAAGTGAGTTCAGTTTACTGAGGCGCTCCTCTTGATTCTTGCGAATATGATCTGGCGTGAGTTTTTCTACTTTCATCAATGGGAAATTGAAGACAAGATGAAGTTCGTCATCCCCATTGCCCATGTAGTCAATGTTGTCATCCTCGCCAACAAGCATACGGTCGCCATCGTATTCGTCAAGGACAGCACGGAGTTCTTTCATTAATTCATGAAGTCCAGGTTGACCGTTTTGATATTCGAACATTTTGATCCAATCGTTGCCGATTTTTTCTTTTTCTTCGGGGGTTGCAGCTAATTCATGCGCACGGCGAATCTGCGCCAACGTCAATGGGATTGTGTGAGGTGTGAGGTGTGGGTCCTCGTAGATCGTGCCGATGGCATCCAAACGGTATCCATCCACGCCCATGTCCAACCAAAAGCGAACGGCATTCCACATGGCTTGCTTGACAGCGGGATTATGCCAGTTCAGGTCAGGCTGCTGCTTCATGAAGTAGTGATAATAGTATTGACCGCGTTCAGAAGAGTATGTCCACGCGTCGCCATCGAAGCAGGATTGCCAGTTATTTGGGGGAGTATCTGCCCAGACATACCAATCTGCTTTGGGATTGTCTCGACCGGATTTTGACTCAATGAACCAGGGATGTTCATCGGAAGTGTGATTCAGTACGAGGTCCAAAATGACGCGGATATTTCGTTTGTGTGATTCGTTTAGAAAGGTCTTGAAATCATCCATCATCCCGTATTCAGGGGCAACGCTAGAGTAGTCGGAAATATCGTACCCACAATCCCAATTGGGAGAAGGGAAATGAGGCGAGAGCCAGATCGCATCCACGCCGAGAGAGGCGAGGTAATCCAGCTTTTCGGTTGCGCCTTTAAAGTCACCGATCCCATCGCCGTTTCCATCGGCGAATGAACGGGGATAGATTTGGTAGAAGACAGCAGTTTGCCACCATTTGAGAGAAGACATGCAGAACGATTTCCTTGTTTATATTGAGTGACTAACTTTCCAGCCTGCCAATGACTTTTACGCAGTCATGTTTGAAAACTTCTTCTTTATGAGGAGCATCAGGCAGTTCACTGGTGAGATCCTGCCCTGGGAAGTGCAGCCATTCATGCATCTCCAGCCGCCATTTTGGGCAATCTGTTACATCATATACAATGCCATTAACAGCAATGAATTTACGTGTGCCGCGTTCGCCTGTGTTACGTTTTAGTTCCGCCAGCGAGATGACCCTATCTGGAGTGCTCATGCTTTGATCGTAATTCCATCAGGCAGGTATTCCTGGATGTACGTGAGAAGAGAATAAATGATAAGCGTACAACCGATCCATTCAAGCGATTCTTCGAGACTTGTATAGGTTGAGTAGGTAAAGTTCTTGAGACCAATAGTGCCTGCAAAATGTCCGCTGAGCATTTCTCCGCCGATCACGCCGCTGACATAAACAGCAAGGGAAAGGAAAAAGAGGAATTTATACTTGTTCTCAAGATTTAGGAAGAAGCGAAGATAAGCCAGCATAAAAATCAAAACAGCCGCCATACCAGGAATGACCCAGGCAAAATATAAAATGCCGCCAAATCTTTCATAATTAAACATGGCACGCATGGGAGGAATCAATTTTTCGTGCAGGACGGATGCCTCGTCAAGGGATAAATACAAAAAGACAAGAGACAGACCAAGCCATTGGAATTTGAACTTGTCTTTTATGGAGGATTTCCATGCTGCGATGGCTGCAAACAACAAGGCAGGAATGAAAAGGATAATTGTATTGAAATATGTAGGAACATTGGCTTCGGAATCTGTGTAGAAGGAATGAATGAGCAGGTCAATGAGGAATTCGTGAATAGGGCCGTGGATATCGCCGGCGCCGAAATATTTTACATATTCTCCCCAGATGCTTAACCCTACCAGTAGTGCGCTGATGACGAGCAGAGTGATCAGGATTATTTTTGGATTGATCTTTACGATAGGTGTGGAGTTGGACATGAGTGACCTCTTGAGATTTACTTTAGGGGAGATTATATCTTTGAAACAGAATCAGGCGTCAGATTAGTTGGAGGCGGGAACGATGACGGTACGAACGTCGCTGCTGAAGTTTTCCAATTCATCCAGCACTTGGTTAACTATGTCTGCATTCAGTGGAACCGTTTTTGTGACGATGTGCGAAGTATCTAGAATTTTTTTACGTACCATTTCAACCAGCAATGGAAGTTCTTGTAAGTGGTGATCGTTTGAGCCGATGAGCTCCACCTCGTTGCCGATTAGTTCGTTGTAAGTATCGATCTCAATCAGTTTGTTGGAAAGACCAACGATGACTACGCGTCCTAACACACCTGCAACATGAATGGCTTGTTTCATGGATTGCTGCAAGCCGATCATTTCAATAGCGACATCTACGCCTTTGCCGTGGGTGAGTTTTTTGATCTCGGCGACGGCATCTACTTTTTTGCTATTGATGGGAATTGCTCCATATTGTTTTGCAAGATTGAGTTTATCTTCGTTGATATCTACAGCATAAACTTCGATAGCACCAAAGGCTTTTGCAAGCTGCACGGCAGATTGCCCAAGCCCGCCAACGCCGAAAATGGCAACCCGTTCGCCGCCTTTAAGCCTGCTTTTTCGCAGAGCATGAAACGAAGTTGCTGACGCACACATCAGTGTTGCTCCCTGTTCGAATGGGATTTCATCGGGCAGTTGAATGGCATTGCGTGCGGGCACAGATATGTACTCGGCATAGCCGCCGTTGGTGTAGTGGCCGAGCATTAATACTTTTTCGCAGAACTGATCATTGCCTGTAGAACAGTGATAACAATCTCCGCAGGAAATGTTGTAATGCAATGCAACTCTGTCGCCAATTTTTGTGTTGGTGACTTGTTCGCCAACCTTTTCAACAACCCCTGCAACTTCATGCCCTAAAGTTAACGGTACTGGACGGACAGGTGAAATGCCTGCTCGATAATGAGCATCCGAATGACAAATACCTGCGGCTTTGACTTTAACTAAAATATCACGTTCGCCGATCTTAGGGATGGGGATTTCTTGCATTTCCAAAGGTTGTTGAACACCGATAAAGCGAATAGCTTTCATGTATTCTCTCCGAAGGTGGGGATAAGATTGTGAGATTATACAGGGGAAAATTAAAAACTCCTGAATACTCAGGAGCTTTGGGTAAAAGAACTAGAAGCAAGAATTTTATATTTGTACTCCAATGTCAAAAGCTGTAGTGTAGCCATTTCCACTTGGGGTGACATTGAGCATCAATTGGCTGCCACCGTCATTGTAGATGTTGTCACCTGTATTACGCGGGTTGCGCTCGCCTCTTTGGGAATAGGGCTCCTGCAAATAGACCTGGTCTGTGAATGTATCATCAAAGAAAAGTTGGGATGTGAATTCATAATTGTCGATTCGGATTTTGAAGTGGATATGAACCGCGCGGCCTGGATACCAGCCTGGGTAAATGGTGACGAATCTTGCAAGGCCATTCGAGTCTGTGATTTGATATCCGCGAAGGAATTTTTTGCCTTTGGCATTTTGCACATCTGAATAAATGCCGTTCGCGTCACAATGCCAAATGTCCACTTGAGCGTTAGGAAGCGGGACGCAGCCGTTTGATCCAACTTGCGATACATTAAATGCAAGATCCAACTGTGCGCCCTGAACAGTAGACCCATCCGATGGATCAGAGCGCACATCAGAACGATTGAGCATTTCATCTACGAAGTATGGGCCTTCGGTCAAAGCGGGGCGGACGACACAGGCGGGAATAGCGGTACTGCCTGTGAGTGCAAGCTGTGTTGCGCTTGGCAATGTGGCTGGGGTAATTGTTGGTGATAACGTTTCTACGATCTGTGGTGTGCAGGCGGCCAAAATGCCTGCGGCGCTGCCAAAACCAAGAATTTTGAGCACATCTCTACGGTTAAGGATTTGTCCTACCTGCTTGTCATCATTATCCATTTTTTCTCTCCTGTTTCTAAAGTTGTCTCAGTTTATATGCTGATATTAATGGATAGATGAAAAAATTGTGTTGACAATGTGATGTTTTATTCGCTGTTCCAGTAGTTCTTCATCAACTCGCTTGCCCATGCAGGTTGAGTCACTTCTTCCCTTGGAAGGAATTCTTTCATCACAGGTTTGATGTCCAGCACGGGAGTGCCATCAATTGCATCCAACCCCTGGACGAATAGCTGACGCCCTTCGCGCTTGATAACCTTGCAAATGGTAGCACCAAGCCGATTTGGTCTGTTCTTTCCGCGCTGGGCAAAAATCCCTACTTTAGGCCAAGCCTTATTGTTGCGCGGATGTCTTGCACCAGCTTCGATCTTTCCTGTTTCCACAAGGTGAAAAGCAAAAAAGATTTCCACATGCGAAAAACTTTCAATTTGGTACAAGGCTTCTTCGTGAAATGCGCTATCAAGTTCGATGACCGAAACAACATTGCCCCAGTTGTCATCTTCGACCTGTGTGCGAATATTTTTTGCGATAGCGATGGGCGCGAGTGTGAACATGTTATATCTTCTTTACATCATCACCAGTTCGGATAGCGCCTGCTTGTATCACTTTTGCATTGATCCCACGTAGGTGGAGTTCTTTCCCTAATGGTGAATTTACGAATTTCATGGCTTCCAACCCGAAGCGCATAGTGAATTTTTTGCACCCAGAATGTGGAACGGGCGTCACCTCAAGTATGGCTTCCCCGATGGATAATTTTGTGCCAGCAGGCAGGTTCTCAGCGCTGAGGTCCATGTCAATAAATAGCTGATCACCCGCTAATTGCCAGCGGTCTTTTTCTTGCGCGAGCAGTTGGATCACACGCGAGTTCATGATGTTGATCTGCATTTCGGGATGAGCAGATTTATCGGATGTGCTGGCGCTGCCGCGCGCCTTCCAATTATCGCCTTCCAACCCTTCAGTCACATTCAATCTGCCTTCGGTGAGAACTTCCCGCTCTTCCACCTGCGGTCTACGCACGATCATATCCAACACGCCGTTGTCTTTTGGCGATTGATAGATAGCATCCAGCCCTGCTTCCAGTTCATTAGTCGTTAAATGTTTTTCCATTTCAACTCTCTTTCCTGTTAGTTACCAGAACTTCCACCAATTATTTTTAAATTCTTTTTCGGCCTTCGCTTTGTAATCTTTCAAGTAATACCAATTGATTCCAACGTAATCTTGTTCTCTCGTGAGCACCTTTTCCCATTCAGCTAATGTGTTACGGGCAGTGAATAACCGAGTTTTGCCATGAGTGTTTGTTGGCGTTTCACGCAAGATCGCCTGCAAAATATTTCTGTGCCAATCCACCCATTCCAACACAGCTTCTTTAGGACTTTGTTCTATTAGAGTGTGAAATTCTTTCTTCAACACTTCTGCTTCGCTTAACTTCTGGGTAATAAGATCCTGCGCAGCCTTCAGTTGGCTGGCATCTGGCCTTCCGTGGTCAATGAAATCAGACCTATCCCCTGCAATGTATTCTGCTTTTTCGATCTTTTGCCGAAACACTTCCAATGCAATTGCTTCTTTCAGCATGCTTCCTCCTATTTGAATTTTTCAACGACCTTACGCACAGTGGTGATGTTGCGGGTCGTACCTTCAACCTTTAAAGTCTTCTCGATGAAATTATTACTGAATATGGATTTATCCCTGTCGCGGCGGAGGTTGTACACTTCAGCGCCTTGAATGGCGAAATCATCCGCCTCGCTCCTAATGGATAACAGCTTCTGCTCCGAACTTTTTTCCACACTCTGACGGTTTCTCAAAAAAACAACATGCAGAGTTTCATTACCTTGCGGTTCAAAGGCGGGTTTGCTGGCGATCTTTATCAACTCGTCCATAGACCGCAAAAAAGTTTCCACCTTATAGCCCAAGGCTTTTTCAAGCTGCTTCTCGATCTTCTCTTCCAACCCAGCAGACTCTTTTGCCTCAAAGATCACATTCCCGCTGTTGATATACGTTTGCACGTTGACGCACCCGAAAGACTCAAAATATTTTTTCAAATCTTCCATTTTGATGATCTTTGTACCGCCAACATTAATGGCGCGTAGAAAAGCCACATATTTTTTCATAGGCAGAGATTATACATGTTGTTTTTCGCTTTCCAAAAGGATTAAATGGGATTTGAAAAGTTAATAGAAGCATTACGTTGGAATAACCTATTGTTAATCCAATTTGTATAACCGAGAATATACTGCAACTTGTAATTATAGAAAGGAGAGTGTGAAAATGTTCGATCAATTAGATGTTGAAGTAAAAGCAGTAGAGCGGTATCTTGAAGAAAAAAAACGTTATTTGGGTTTTTATGGCACACATAACTTCCGAGACTTGGGCGGATATCAAACGACGGATGGCAGAGCAATCCGTTGGAAAACACTTTATCGCTCAGATCACCTGCATAAGCTAAATGAGATCGACCTTAGATATATAGAAGCCATGCGCCTCGACAAGATCATTGATTTTCGCTCTGAACATGAAAGGGATGCGGAGCCTGACCGCATCCCTTTAAATATGGATGTTCTTCTTGTTCATATCCCAATATTGGATGTAAGCACCGAGGTATGGCGTAATTCACGTGACAAGTTCTTAAGTGACAACATGAAAAATATTGATCCAGTCAAGTTTATGACGAATACAAATATTGAGCTTGCCACCCGCTTTACGCCTAAAATGCGTCAGTTTATTCAGGAATTGCTGTCATCGAAGGGTTATCCTGTTTTATTTCATTGCGCAGCTGGGAAGGATCGGACAGGGTTTGCGGCAGCCGTACTTTTGCGAATACTCGGCGTCCCTATGGAAGTGGTGATGGAGGATTATCTGATCTCCAATCAATATTTTCTGGCATCTCAAGAAATGAATTTGAAACTGCTTCGGTTTATAAAGGGCCAAAAGTTTGCGGAGGTGGTGAAAGGCTTTTTAGAAGTGCGGCCTGAATACTTAAATGCATCCTTTGAGGCGATCGAGCGTGAACATGGCTCATTCATTACTTATATGCAGAATGGTCTTGGACTTACCGAACGCGATGTCGAAATGTTGAAAGGATTTTATCTGGAGCAATGATCGCTAATTCGCACGATTATCTTTAGAAAGCATTTCCTTGAGTTCCCACATATTTGCAAATGGGATCGCGCCTGCGGCACGGAGAGACTCACTTGGAGTGAAGGCTGCGTGACCATACACCGTCATCCCTGCGCGAACACCCGCTGTTACTCCAGGAATGCTGTCTTCAATGACAATGCAGCGTGAAGGAGGAATATTGAAGGACTGGGCGGCAGCGAGAAATACATCTGGTGCGGGCTTGGGCCTGGAAACTTCCAATCCGCTGAAGATTGCGTCACCGAAAAACTCTGTCAGGTTGGCGAGTTTTAGTCGAAGCAGAATCTCGTTTCGGGTCCCGTTCGAGGCGATGCACATTGGCACGTTCAGGCTTTCAACCAGTTCATGAATCCCAGGCACGGGCTTTAATTCCTGTTTGGATAATGTCGCAAGTCTTTCTTGAAATGTGGATATGAAGTTGGATGGCGGAGTCCAGTTCAATTTTTGTGAAGTGACTTCGAGCCTTTGCGTGATGGACGCTCCCGAAAACTCCAGCAAGTATTCTTCGGAGTTGACTTGATGACCGTGCTCCTCCAAAATTTCAACATAGACTTGATTGGCAAGCGGCTCGCTGTTGACCAGCACGCCGTCACAATCGAAAATGGCGAGATCAAAGGATGAATTTTTCATAGGTGCGGGATTATACATGAGGAGCCGAATCCCTGCTCATCAGGCTTGATTAACAATCTCTATAATCTCACCTGCCGAGTGGACAATGTAATCAGGCTTTGCTTTTGTTAGCCTGTCCAGATTTTGGTGTCCCCAACTGGCAGCGATGCTTTTTACCAAAGCTTGCTTTGCTGCGAGGATATCGCTCACTGCGTCACCGATCATGAACACCGCTTCGCTTTCTACTGCAAATTGCTCTTGTGCGCGTACAATTTTCTCCGCTTTTGTACCTGGCTGGTCAACCCCGTATATCACGCGGATGCAATCTTCCAGTTCGTGTTGAGCGAGAAAGGCTTTTACGTTTTGCGTTGAGTTGGTGGTGACAATGCCAAGCACATGCCTTGTGGAAAGCTCCCTAACGACTTCCGCCAGCCCTGCAAACATAGCAGGCGGAGATTCTTTCTCTGCAACTTTTTCCAAACACCTTTGCACGAATTTCTCTATCAGCGCATCAGGTACTTCCAATTGCTTCCCAAACGTGGCAAAGGACATCACCTCAAGGTTGTTCAGATCTTCCTTGACGACGTAATGATGGACGCCAAGCTCATTGCAAACCTCCTGCCCGAATTGCAGGAGGTCATCTAATGTGTCTGCGAGAACACCGTCAAAGTCAAATAGAATGAGGGACATTAAGAGATAATTTCCTTGTAAGTGTCAATCCACAATGAATAACTTTACACCTGTTTCGGTATAGGAACGGTGCGGTTCGGCGTTATCTGCTACTTGATAGCTGGTACCTGGCGTAAGGGTGAACTTTCTTCCGTCGGCCAGTTCGGTATGTAATTCACCTTCAATGCACAAAAGGATATGTCCCTTGGTGCACCAATGGTCTGCGAGATACCCTGCGCTATATTCCACCATTCGCACGCGTATAGCATCAAACTGTTGTGTGCGCCACTGCGCCATTCCAGTTTCCCCTTTATGTTCAGCAGGGATGATTTCTGCCCAATTTGTTGTACCAAAAGGAATGTTTTTCATTTCCATAACCAACCTCCATAAAACCTCAGAACTAGGATTCTTAGTATGCACCTGAACACTGCCACTTGTTTTCAGGGGTGTATGTACAGGTGTTCATCCCTGGGCCAACGTAATGAAATGCGAGCGAATAGCTTTCACCCATTTTTGTGTACAGGATCGACTCATCGTTAACTTCAGTAGGGACACTGGGCAGGTAATCAGGCACCAGTTCTTCAAGCGATTCGGGATATGTTCCTTTGTCTGCTTGATACTGTTCCAGCGCTTTTATGGCAGGCTCAAGCGCGGCATACCCATGTTCTGCTTTTTCGCCTACTCCTGGCGGGTCTGCTTTGAAGAGTTTACAAGCTGAAAGCATGACTAGCGCAAATAAAAAGAATAGCAGCTTTTTGAAACGGGTGTTTGGCATTCGAAATTCCTTTATTCGTTTGTAAGTATAAAAGATATTTATGGATTTGATTCTTTTCTCTTTCTTCACAGGCACTTATAATTAAATCTTGTAATTTTGCACTGCCCCTTAAGTCGGACATAATTAATTCCAGGTAGAGGAAAATCCATGAAAAATAGAATTCTTGCAGCTATTCTTGGTTTGGCAATCATCTTTGGCATTTGGCAATTTTGGCCGCATCAGAAAAAAGCTCCTACAGACCAATTCACGGAAGTGGTTTCCACCAGTACAGGTGACCTGCGCGGATTTGTGCAGGATGGACTGAATGTATACCTCGGCATCCCTTATGCCAAAGCGCCTTCGGGTTCGCTGCGTTTCAAAGCGCCTGAGCCGCAACCCAAATGGGATGGCATTTTCAATGCGTATGAATTTGGCGCGATCTGTCCGCAGGTGTACGACCCTGTGGAAATTGATGACCCCAATGAGAATGTGAATCAAGAAGATTGTCTCACAGTCAACATCTGGTCTCCTGCGCCGAGCGCTGAGAAAAAAGCAGTGATGGTATTCATCCACGGTGGTGGATTTGTGGCAGGCGCGAGCAAGAGTAATTTGTATCACGGAGATGAGATCGCCAAGAATGGCGACGTGGTCTTTGTCAGCCTGAATTACCGCGTGGGCTTGCTTGGTTATTTTGATTTTTCGGTCATTGGCGGACCCGAATATACCGATAGCGCCAACAACGGATTGCGTGACCAGCTCCTAGCTCTACAGTGGGTAAAAGAGAATATCGCAGCCTTTGGCGGCGACCCGCAAAATATCACTGTTTTTGGTGAATCGGCGGGTGGGTCCAGCGTGGCAGCCTTATTGGCAGTGGATAACCCACAGCAATACTTTAATCGTGTCATTATCATGAGCGGCTCACCTCAGCATACCGCCGAAGAGTCACGTTCGATCGCCAACCTGATCCGCGACGAGACAGGCATCAAATCCACATTTCTTTGGAAGAATATGCCCACCGCAGGTGTCACCTATATTCAAGGTCAGGTTGCTGATGCGGTGGGGTCACCAATCTCAGATTTGCTATTCGCTCCAACTTATGGGAAGGAGAACATCATCAAGCAAAGTCCATTGGATGCTGTTTTACAAGGCAACACGAAGGGCATCGACTTGATGATCGGCACAATGGGGAATGAGCTTTCCTATTGGACTTTTTATGACACGGAGACAGATCACATCTGCGAGCAGACTGTAACTGATAATATCTTCACTTCCATCGACCCTGCTCAAGCGCCGAAGATCGAAGAACTTTACAACCTTTACAAACAGAACCCCGAACGTGCTGGATATTCAGAAGGGGAGTTGGTCTTAACGCTGGGTGATGATTATGCTTTCCGCATCCCAGCCCTGCAATTAGCGGAGGCACAATCGAAGGTCGCAAATACCTATGTATATCGAGCAGAGTATCCCGTTAACCTGCCCGATTATCCCTGTCAAAATGGCCACGCACCGCATGGCTCTGAGCTACCTTTTGTCTTTGGGAAGACCAACGAAGCCAGTGGAATTGACTTTATTGGAGTGACACGCGATGCTCAAGATGCTGCTGTGCGCGAACGCTTGACGAATGTGATGATGTCTGCCTGGGTCAATTTTGCGAAGACAGGCGACCCCAATGGTGCGTCTCTTCCGACCTGGCCCTTGTTCAACTCCGAAACGCAGCCTGTTATGCGGTTTGGAGTTGATTCGAAATCTGACGAGGCACCTTTCCACGAGGAGTATCTTGCCATGGCTGAATTCATGAAAACTTTCAACGTCTTTGATGCACTCAAGTAAACCCAATTCCACCCTTTCATTCTGCAAGGTTTATAATCACATTTAGCAATTGAAACCTCTACTTATTCATGGAACCAACTATATGACTACTCAACTCATCGAATGCATCCCCAATTTCTCCGAAGCACGCCGACCTGAGGTCATTGATCAGATCGTCGCCGCTATCCAATCTGTCAGTGATGTAAAACTCCTCGACCGTTCTTCTGATCTTGATCACAACCGCACCGTCCTTACATTTGCAGGATCTGCCGTTGGCGTGGAAGAGGCGGCTTTCCGTGCTATCAAAACCGCTGCCGAACTAATTGATCTTGATGTGCATACTGGCGCGCACCCTCGCATCGGCGCAACAGATGTAGTTCCTTTCGTCCCGCTTAGCGGCGCAACGATGGAAGAATGTATTGCGATTGCCCAACGCTTGGGTCAGCGTGTTGGAAGTGAACTCAGTATCCCCGTCTATTTGTATGAGGCGGCAGCAACTCGCCCTGAACGCACCAACCTCGAAAATATCCGCAAGGGGCAATATGAAGGCTTGAAGGCCGAAGTTGAAACCCACCCTGAACGCAAGCCCGATTTTGGGCCCTCCAAACTTCCCGAGGCAGGCGCCACGGTGATTGGGGCGCGCAACCCGTTAATTGCTTTCAATGTTTATCTGACCACTGAAGATGTGGATATTGCAAAAAAGATCGCCAAAGCTGTTCGGCAATCATCGGGTGGTCTGCGATATGTAAAAGGGCTTGGCTTGCTCGTGGATGGACGTGCTCAAGTTTCAATGAACCTTACCAACTTCCGCGAAACACCTATTGCTCGCGTGGTCGAATTCATTCGCCGCGAAGCACAGCGCTATGGTGTCGGCATTCACCACAGCGAGTTGGTTGGATTGATCCCGCAGGACGCCTTGGTAGATGCGGCGGTTTGGTACACCCAATTAGACCAATTTGACAAAGAGCAGATATTGGAGTCACGTTTATTTAACGGCAAATCACAAGCGACAAGCAACGCTCAAACTCCGCCTTCTCCTGCTTCTTTTATCGAACAATTAGCTGCCCCGACGCCGACCCCAGGTGGCGGCTCCGCAGGCGCTTATGCAGGCGCGATGGGGGCAGGTCTTGTTGCCATGGTTGCGGGTCTTACCATCGGAAAAAAGAAATATGCCGAGGTTGAAGCTGAAATGCAGGCTATCCGTGTCGTTGCTGAAAACCTCCGTCAGGAACTGACGCAGGCAGTAGACGATGATGCTTCTTCGTTTGAAGTTTTGATGGCAACCTTCAAGTTGCCCAAGGAAACAGAAGAGCAAAAATCCAAACGCAGCGCAGCGATTGCACAGGCCACCCTTAACGCCGCACATATCCCCCTTCACGTTTCAGCCGATGCCGTCAAAGTGATGGAGCTTGCTCTCAAGTGCGCCCAACACGGCAATGTCAACGCCATCAGCGACTCCCTATCTGGTTTTGCCATGGCGCGTGCCTCCCTTACTGCGGCAGGCTATAACGTCCGTATCAACCTCAATACGCTGGAAGATAAATCTGCTGGTGAAAAGATGCTCGCCGAACTCATTGAATTGGAAAAGGAAGCTGATAATCTGGAAAAGGAAATTCGCCAGGTGATGAAAGAACGCGGTGGAATTTAACTTGAAGAAAAATTTTTCAAACTCAGTTTGTTCAGCTTAGTCCGCTGCTCTTTCAAGAATCATGAAACCTAAATTCTCTGTTTCTGAGATTACCATCGTCAAAATAATCTCTCTATTAACCGCCGCAATGGGCATTGTAAATGTCCTTTCGGCGGTTACCCCATCTTTAAAAGAAAGATTGAAGTTATTGGAGATATATTCTCCGCTGGGTGTCAGTCAGGGAGGTCACCTTACTTCCGCTATAGCAGGTTTCGCCTTATTAATACTTGCCAGCAGCCTATGGCGTCGTAAACACGTTGCATGGATTTTGACAGTCGCCATTCTTTGTTTATCCATTCCAACTCATCTCTTCAAGGGATTGGATTATGAAGAAGCATCTCTTGCGGCGATTCTTCTTATCTTTCTGATCGCTACCCGAGGAAGTTTTCAAGCCCGCTCCGATCCTCCCTCAGTTCGCGCTGGACTTTTTGCTGTTCTTGCCTCTTTGGGTTTTACCCTCGCTTATGGTGTACTAGGTTTCTATCTATTAGACAGACATTTTCAAATTAACTTTGGTTTTTGGGCAGCTATCCGCCAGACCATTGTTATGTTTGCAGAGTTTTACGATCCTGGCCTCGAACCTATTACAGGATTCGGAAAATACTTTGCAGACTCTATCTATGTAGTAGGGGCTGCTACAGGGATATATGCGCTGTGGATGCTTCTGCGCCCTGTATTAGCGCGACTCCTGCCCTCAACAGACGAACGATCCCGCGCTTGGAAAATTGTCCGTGCGTATGGTGAATCATCCCTTGCGCGCTACACTCTCTTGGATGACAAACTTCATTTTTTCACTGATGGCGGCTCTTTAATTTCCTACGTTGCAGAAACTCGGGTTGCCCTGGCTCTTGGCGACCCGATTGGCCCGCAAAGCGACGCTGCGCCTGCCATTTCAGCATTCAAGGACTTCTGCGCCATTAATGATTGGATACCAGCTTTTTATCAGGTCAAACCTGATCTTCTCAAAAATTATGAACAGCTAGGGTTCGATCAATTCCCGATAGGGCATGAAGCGATTGTTGATTTATCAAAGTTCACTTTGGAAGGTAGTGAAAACAAAAGCCTTCGTAACTCCTATAATAAAATGATTCGCAACGGATATAAAGCCTCTGTTCAGGAACCGCCGCACTCGCCGCGTATGCTGCGAGAACTTCGCTCGATCAGCAGTGATTGGCTGGCTTCACGCGGGGTTAAAGAGATGGGGTTTTCCCTTGGATGGTTCGATGAAGAGTATCTTAATACCTGTCCAATCTTGTTGGTGCGAGACGCAGAAGGATTTATTGATGCTTTTGCCAACATTGTCACTGAATTTCATGCAAATGAAGCGGCAGTAGATCTTATGCGCCATCGTAGCTACTCTGAAAAAGGTATCATGGACTTTCTTTTTGTCTCACTTTTTCAGTGGGCTAAAGAAAAAAATATCGTTGCTTTCAATCTTGGGCTAAGCGCTTTGTCAGGTGTCGGTGAAGGCCCAAATGACCCTCCGCTTGAGCGCGCCTTGCACTTTATGTATGAGAATATTGATCGTTTTTATAATTTCAAAGGTTTGCATGCATTTAAAGAGAAGTTTCACCCTGAATGGTCACCGCGCTATCTGGTCTTTCCTGGTGCAGGCAACCTTCCAACGGTAAGCCTTTCTCTGATGCGGGCCAGTTTCCGCAACGAGACACCTCCTCCCATTCCATCATAGGTTTTCATGAAGCGTATATTACTATTTGTATTCACGTCAGGAGCTCTGCTTCTCACATCCTGTCAGCCAGTTCGTCCAAAGGAAAATATAGCTACGGAGACTCCTTACGTAGTTGCCTCAACGCTTACTTCTACACCAGTTTCTGTTCTTGTTCCAACTTCAACACCAATTACTATTGCGTGTGATCCATCCACAACAGATTTTTGCCTTATGGATTGGCAAGCTACCTTCAAAAACCCACTTGGTTTGGATTCCCCGCTTACTATTGCGCGCAGTTATTCTTATGGCTCCACGGAAAATGGAAAACGGGATCCACATCGCGGAGTTGACCTTGAAAGCAAGGAAGGAGAACCTGTCTACGCTCCAGCTGTGGGGACAGTAATATTTGCGGGGCGAGATCATGATCGTGTCTATACCCCATGGGATGATTATTACGGCAATCTGATCGTTCTTCAGCACGAGGATGGCTTATTCACTTTATATGGGCACTTGTCTCAGATCAATGTTTCAGTGGGGACACAGGTGAACATTGGAGATGTTATGGGTGCTGTAGGCCACACGGGTGTGGCAATTGGCAGTCACCTACATTTTGAAGTTCGTATTGGCGGCAATGGAACAGACTTTTATTCCACTGAGAACCCCGAGCTCTGGCTTCCTTTGGTGGAAGGCATGGGCGGGATAGCTTTCAAGATTGATGCTGGGAATGCTCCCAAACTGCAACGTCAACTGGTTTTGTATCGCTATGTACCTGGAAAGAATAAGATCGCGAAGAAGTATTATTTCTCCTCATACCCTAAAAGCTTTGAACACAATAATGAAGATTGGGCAATAAATGGACTCCCCCCTGGGCGATATCGAATTGCTTTTGGAGATTCTGGGAATCTATATGAGCGCATCGTAAATGTGGAAGTTGGGAAGCTGACGCAAGTTGTAGTCAAACTGAAATAGCATAAAAAGAGCCGCGAGATTTTCAAAATCTCGCGGCTCTTTTTAGTTATAAATGATTTTATTCTTCCAGCGTTGAAATATCACCTTCAGGTAAGCCTTGTGCTCGAGCTTTCAGCACGCGTCGCATGATCTTGCCTGAACGGGTCTTGGGAAGTTTGTCGAGGAACTTCACATCCTCTGGGCGGGCGATGGGTCCCATGTGAGTTGCAACATGTTGACGTAATTCCTCTGCCAGTTCGGCGGATGGAGAAAAGCCCGAGCGTAAGATCACAAAGGTATGAATTGCCTGACCTTTGACCTCATGTGACAAGCCAATCGCAGCAGCTTCTGCAACAGCGGGGTGACTGACCAACGCAGATTCAACTTCTGCGGTGCCGAGGCGGTGACCAGAAACCTTGATCACGTCATCAACGCGGCCAATGATCCAGAAGTAACCATCCTTATCACGCTTGGCAGAGTCACCTGTGGTGTAGCGCCCAGGATACTTCGACCAGTATTGATTGACATAGCGTTCGTCATCACCATAAATGGTGCGCAACATGGCGGGCCATGGATTCTTCAAAGTGAGATAGCCTTCAGTGTCGTCAGGAACTGGATTGCCTTGTTCATCAACAATTTCAGCTTCCTGCCCAAAGAATGGACGAGTGCCAGAGCCTGGCTTGAGAGGCACAACAGGTGTTGGGGCGATCTGGAATGCGCCAGTTTCTGTTTGCCACCAAGTGTCAATGATTGGGCATTTATCTTTCCCGATGACACGGTAATACCACTTCCATGCTTCAGGATTGATCGGCTCACCGACAGAGCCGAGCAGTCGAAGGGAAGAAAGATCGTGCTTGTTTGGCCATGCTTCTCCGAAGCGCATGAGTCCACGAATGGCAGTTGGCGCTGTATAGAAAATCGTAATTCCATAGCGTTCCACAACTTGCCACCAGCGGTTGGGGTAGGGGAATGTCGGGCCACCTTCAAACAACATCGAAGTTGCGCCTGCGATCATTGGGCCATATACGATGTAAGAATGTCCAGTGATCCAACCTGGGTCCGCGGTGCACCACCATCGGTCTTCATCTTTAACATCGAAGACATATTTGAGCGTGGAGTATGTGCCAACCATGTAACCGCCATGCGTATGCAGAATGGCTTTTGGCTTGCCCGTAGAACCTGATGTGTAAAGAATGAAGAGAGGGTCTTCTGCATCGAGGACTTCGGTTGCGCATTTGCCATTTGCGACGGGGAGCGAGCACATATCGTGATACCAATGATCGCGACCCGCTTCCATTGCCACGGGTTGGCCTGTTCGCTTGACGACGATCACATTCTCTACCGATGGGCAGCGCTTGATGGCTTCATCTACAATGTTTTTGAGTTCAACGATTTTGCCGTTTTGGTATGATCCGTCACAAGTGATGACCAATTTGGATTGACTATCATCAATACGGCCTTGCAGAGAATCTACAGAGAAGCCGCCAAACACGACGGAATGGATCGCGCCGATCTTGGCACAAGCGAGCATGGCAAAAACGATCTCAGGAACGCGGCCCATATAAATGGTGACACGCTCTCCTTTTTGGATGCCCATCGATTTGATGATGTTTGCCATGCGTGAGACTTCACGGTTCATGGCGTAATAGGAGAAGGTGCGTTCCAGCTTGCCGTCTTCTGATTCCCAAATCAAGGCAAGTTGATTCTTGCGATGGGTTTTGAGATGCCTATCAATGGCATTGTGGACGATGTTGGTCTGCGCCCCAACGAACCATTTGAAGAATGGCTTATTGGAGTCATCCAATACCTTGTCCCATTTTTTGAACCATTCTAACTCGGAGGCTTCATCCGCCCAGAAGCCTTGAAGATCTTTGCCTGCTTTTTCAGCGAGCGCACTCCAATCTTTCAAACGTGCCTGTGAGATTACCTGCTCTGATGGGTAATAAACTTCACCTTCCATTTGCTTCTGCTCCTTTGACTTGGTTGAGCTCATTGCTCATTGGGTAGAATATTGGCTTAATATACAGGAAAAAGCCTTGGAGGGCAAATACTTAAGCATCTTTTCCTGCGTTGATTTCTGTTTTCATCTGCGCCCAGGCTTCACGCGCTTCAGTGACCGAGCCTTCATCTTCGATGGTGGTAATGTCGCCTGGGTCTTTATCCAAAGTGACAGCTTTGAGCACACGGCGCATGATCTTACCGCTGCGAGTCTTGGGCAACATGCTGACGAAGTTCAATTCACCAATAACGGCGATGGGGCCGAGTTCGTGGCGGACAGTGTCGATTAATTCCTTCTTGAGTTCCGCAGACGGGGTCTTCCCATTTTTTAGCAATACGAAAGCAGAGATAACTTCGCCGCGTAACTCATCAGGATGCCCGATCACTCCAGACTCGGCAACATCAGGATGTTTCAGGAATGCAGTTTCCACTTCGATCGTCCCGATACGGTGACCTGCGATTTTGATGATCTCATCGGCACGTCCTGCAAACCAGACGTAACCATCTTCATCAATATGTGCTGAGTCGCCCGTGTAGTACACATTCGGTATCTTTGACCAATAATCTTTACCGTATCGCTCAGGCTCGCCCCAAAGCGCAGGGGTCAGTCCAGGAAATGGGCGTTTGATAACCATGATCCCTTTTTCGTTTGGAGCACATGGCTCTCCCTCGGGAGTTAATACTGCTACTTCTATACCTGGCAATGGAATGGTCGCAGAACCTGCTTTTGTAGGTAACATTCCAATTCCGTATGGATTGCCAAAGACTGGCCCGCCCGTCTCTGTCTGCCACATGTGGTCAATAACAGGGATCTTATTCCCGAGCATTTTGTTTTGCAGCCAATCCCACGCGGGAGCATTCAGCACTTCGCCTGCGCAGAAGATTCTTTCAAGGTAATCGTGGTTGACGCGGCTCAGCGGTTCATCACCGTAGCGCATTAACAGCCGAACTGCGGTAGGAGAAGTAAAGACGCCGCTTACTGCAAATTCCTCAATTGCGATTCTCCAGTTTGCTTCGGCATGTGGATGATCCAATGCGCCTTCAAATGCGATCGTTGTGCAGCCTGTTACCAACGGAGCATATACAATGTAACTATGACCAACAATCCAGCCAATATCTGAAGTTGCCCACCAGACATCCGTAGGCTTGAGTCCATATACCCAGCGGGCCATGCTAAAAATGTGAACCTGATATCCGCCATGAGTATGGATTGCGAGCTTGGGCTTTGCTGTGGTCCCTGAAGTAGCAAGAATGAATGCAGGCTCGTTCGCTTCCATAGGTGTACAGTCACTACTTTGCCCCGCGGAGTAATTGATAAACTCCTCCCAGGTGATATCGCGCCCACTTTCCATAGGTATATCTTCTGTGCCGCGCTTTAGCAGAATGACATGCTCAACGTCGGTTTTTGTGCCTGATAAGGCACCATCCACAATTCCTTTTAGGGGCACATCCTTCCCTTTGCGGTAGGTGATATCAGTAGTAAATACGAGGCGGGATCCGCTGGCCTGAATTCTGTCCCCTAATGCATTTTCACCGAAACCCGCAAATACTACGGAATGGATTGCGCCGATGCGCACTGTTGCCAGCATTAACATAATCGCTTCTGGGCAGGTTGGCATATAGATCGTAATGCGGTCACCTTTTTTAATGCCCATGCCTCGTAATGCCGCTGCCATGCGTTTGACCTCATACAGCATAACAGCGTACGTGAATAGTTGGCGCTCGCCGCGTTCATTCATATAAATGAGTGCAGTATGTCCGCCCCATCCACGCTTTACGTGGTGATCAAGTGCATTGTAGGCTAGGTTCGTCTGTGCGCCAGAAAACCATTTGAAGTTCGGATAATTCCATTCAAAAACCTTATCCCAGGTCTTGAACCAATGTAACTCTTTTGCAGCTCGTTCCCAGAAGGCCTCGGGATTTTCTTTGCCTTCCTGTATCCAGCGATTAACTGTTGGACTAATGAGATTCATAATAATTCCTTCTATAGGTTGAGGCGGGACGTATTACGCCCCGCCTCAATTTCAAGCTGTATAAATTGCTTACTCCCCAGAGGATACTTTCCCAGTTCCAATGGAAGCCACAGACGCATCCGATGAAATGTCCACTTTAAAGGTTTCGGGCATTTTGAAGAAACAGACCACAGCACAGATTGCTGCGATCAACATTGGATACAACAAGCCTGCGTAATGCCCGAATGGTGCTGCAATCGGTGCAAGAGCGCCTTTGCCTGTGTTTGCAGCTTCAAGCATTGACAAACCGATAATAGGAACCAATCCACCGAACACGCCATTACCGATGTGATATGGAAGGGACATGGACGTGTAGCGGATCTTGGTGGGAAATAATTCCACAAGGTAGGCTGCAATTGGCCCATAGACCATCGTCACATAGATCACTTGAATGAAGATGAGCACACCAAGCATGAAGGGACTATAAGCAGGGTTTACTATATTGCCTGGGTCTTTGGCGGCGATAAAGGTAGTATAAGGTGCAAAACCTTCCATGGTTTTATAGATCGGTAACCAAGTGACAACAGCCAATATCATGCCCCAGAGGATGATCTGCTTGCGGCCGATCTTGTCCGAAAGGTTGCCGAAGAAGACGAAGAACGGCGTGGCAAAGAGCAAGGCACCACCCATGATCAGGTTGGAACTGACCAGGTCAACCCCATAGATCTTTTGCAGATAAAAGAGGGCATAAAACTGTCCTGTGTACCATACAACACCCTGTCCCATGGTTGCGCCGAAGAGAGCCAAAGCAACATAACCGAGGTTATAAGGATTGCCAAAGCTTTCTTTAAGCGGATTCTTGGAGATGCCACCCGATTTCTTGAGCTTGTCGTACATGGGTGATTCACGTAATGAATAGCGGATGTAAAGGGAAAGACCGACGAGCAGAATGGAAATGAGGAAGGGAACACGCCAACCCCATGCTCCAAATGCATCTTCGCCAACAGATTGACGGGTGATTAAGATCACGCCCAACGACATAAACAAGCCAAGTGTTGCTGTGATCTGAATCCAACTGGTGAAGAAGCCGCGTCGTCCGTTCGGGGAATGTTCTGCCACATAAGTCGCTGCACCGCCGTACTCGCCACCAAGCGCGAGGCCCTGCAGAATACGCAAGCTGATAAGAATAATGCCTGCCCAATCTCCAAGCACATCTCTTGTTGGAAGAAGGCCAACGCCGAAGGTACAAAGGCCCATCAGTGTCATGGTTACAAGGAATGTGTACTTGCGGCCGATCAAATCGCCGACACGTCCGAATACAATTGCGCCAAAGGGGCGCACGATAAAGCCTACAGCGAATGTTGCCAGCCAGGCAATCATGTCGCCGATGGGTGTACCTGTCGAATAAAACTTGCTCGCAATAACTGCGGCGAGGCTACCAAAAATGTAAAAATCGTACCATTCGATCATTGTTCCTGCAGCGGAGGCAAAAATAATACGGGGCAAACCTTGGGCTTTCTCTTCCTGAGCCATATGTAATTTCTCCTTGGTTATTTTTTGGATCATGCTGTATTTGGTAGATCACAATCTTGTTGACCGACACCCGATTTGTTGTGAGAGAAGATATAAACTTATATCTGCCTCCTTCCTAATAAGAACTTCTTGTGAATCAAAAAAGAGACACACAAACATGCGGTCTCTGACTTTGAACATGGTGGCGCTATGAACTTTTTTATTTGCAGGGATGCTGGCTTTGCGTAAGAAAGAGTCCCACTACGGTAGGGGACACAATCCAGCATAGTAAACTTTTGTTTGTCCATATCCAATACCTACCTCTGAGATCTTTGGGTTGGAATAACGGACAATAACCTCTAAATAAGCTCGCTAAAGATATTTTTTAATAACACGTTTTTTTCAGAGAAGGTGCGATTTTAAAACAAATCTGACATAAAAGGTAGTCTTTTTTACCTTTTATTGTGAAAGAAAATTCTTTACTTGAGTTTACTTATTAACCTGTGGCACGAATCAACAGCACAGGCACTTTTGAATTATGCACTACACGCTCTGCGATACTTCCAAGCAACCAACGCGCTGGACCAGTGCGCCCATGAGTTGACATTGCAATGACATCCACTTGCATTTCCTCTGCCACACCGAGAATTACATCTGCCACAGCGCCAACACGCAACAGGAACGACGTTTTGAATCCAGCCGACTTTAACTCATCTTCGATCTTGGATATATATGCCTGACTTTTCTCTTCCTGCTCAATTACTGCATTCTGAGCCAAGCCTGGGTCTGAGAAGGCAAAATCTAGAGCAGGGTTCGCCCCGACAGTTAGCAGGATGAGTTCGGCGCCTTCAGAGTATGCCAGCGATTTTGCGTGCGGCAGAACACCTTCGGCAACTTTAGAACCATCCAGAGGAACTAGGATCTTCTTATACATGTTATTGCCTCCAATCTTTATTGTCCAAAACGTAACCGTCTGATTAGGCGGTTGGAAAATCTGGCTTGTTTCATTTGCTTCTGTACAGCGGACACATCATAGATGACACGATGCTGTGTAAAAGTCATTGCGTCTGTGTCTACGATGGCGTATGCAGCGCGCGGATCTTCATCACGTGGCTGACCTACACTTCCAGGGTTGATAAACTGTCGGTTGAGATTCAACTGAAGGGGAGAGTTGATGCGCGGCCACTCTTCCGTTAACCTCCAGTCATCCCAAGGCTTGGTATAAATAATTGGTATATGAGTATGTCCATTTAGGCAGATCGGCGTAGTAATAAGATCGAGATTTATTTTTGCCACGGCTGTATCTGTAATGTATTCCCACACTGGGTCACGTGGACTGGCATGCACGAGCGTTATGCCATATCCCACATCCAGAGTTGTAGCAGGTAATGTTTCCAGCCATTCGCGATTAGACGGGGTTAGCCAGTGACGAGTCCAAAAGATGACATCCTGTGCGTCCTGAGTGAAATCCCAAAGCGCGGTCTTTCCCGTTACTGCCAAATCATGATTTCCAGCCAGACAAGTTAAGTCAAGTTCGCGTAAACGATTAATGCATTCATTTGGCTCAGGCCCATACCCGACCACATCTCCAAGACACCAAACTTTTTCAAAGCTGCCAGCATCTTTGAGCACGGCTTCAAGTGCGATGAAGTTGGCATGGATGTCTGAGATCACAAGAATTTGCATGTTTCTTCCCAAAAATATTATAGCGTATTTAAAAGTGGAAAACCACTTGCGCGAAACGATGGGCGGAATATAATCTGAATATGGCTAAGTTTTTAGACCGCTTGTCACGCGCTCTACAAGTTAATAAAGCTACGCCTGTTGTAAAGCCAGTTTTTGGCGTCGGTGCGGTAATTGATAGGCATTATCGGCTCGATGCGGAAATTGGCCGTGGGGGAATGGGAATCGTCTATCGCGGATATGACATCCTACATGAACGCGATGTTGCAATAAAAGCTATTAACCCCGAAACAGCAAATGCGCTGACAATTCCACAGTTTTTGCGTGAGGCTGAGATTATGCAAAGCCTCGACAATCCTCACATCATTGCTGTATATGAGGTTGGGCGTGTATCTACAGATTCTGGGGATGGGCTGCCCTTTATCGTAATGGAATTAACACAAGGCACAAGTTTAGAGGATGTGCATAGTTTTACTTATGTTCAGATTGTTGAGATAGGCAAACAGATTTGTGAGACTCTTGATTACATACATAGACAAGGGTTTGTCTACCGTGACCTTAAACCCGGGAACGTGATTCTTGAAAGACGTGGTTTTCAAAGTTTTGTAAAACTGCTGGACTTTGGCCTGGCACGCCCGCGGGGTGAAGCATACTTACCCCATGAGAGTAACCTTGCAGGGACAACCTTTTACCTTGCTCCCGAATTGATCAATGGACAACCTGCTGATATAGGCTCAGACTTATATGCGCTAGGCGTGCTTCTTTATGAAATGATCACGGGCCGCGTTCCGTTTTTCAATATTGATGAGCAGAATATTCTCTCGCAGCATTTGAATGAAGCTGCAACTCCGCCTAGCCAATCACGAAGTGATATGCCGCCAGCCTTAGAAGTAATAGTCTTACGCTTACTAGAGAAAAATCCCAAAGATCGTTTTGCGTCTGCTCAAGGAGTCCTTGATGCGCTCAACCAGGTTGTATTCGCCTCTGGAAGAGAAACAAAAGGCAATTTACCTAAAGTAAACTACGTTGGTCATGAAGGAAAAATTGAGAAAGTCATTCAATCACTTGCAGTAAATCAGTTGGTGACTTTATTGGGAGATGAAGAAGAACTAGCTCTCGCGGCTGCTTCTCAGCTAACTTCTCAATTTACAGATGGTGTATGGCTTATTTCATTAGATTCTGTGCAAGAGCCTTCAATGGTGTTGCAGACGGTCGTTTCAATTCTCGGTGTAACAGAAAAACCAAACCGTCCTCTTGCAGTCACTTTGATCGAAGCCATGCATGAAAAGAATTTATTATTGCTGGTCAGTCATTGCGGACATCTTGTTGGTGCATGCGCACAATTTGCCATGGCTGTATTATCCGCTTGCCCCGCTGTGCGCATTTTGGCGGTCAGCCGTCTCCCTTTGAATATTCCCCCTGAATATGTGTTACAGCAGGATACGACCAGCAAGTAAAACTTTATTCCACCCAATCTAAAACCTTGTGCCACATTCCAGCGAACGGCAGGAACCACGGACGCCCGTTGTAAAGCCCCAGCGGCGCACTCGGAAAATCAAACTGCGCAAACGGGTGCTCTTTGATATTCCCATTTATCATCGCATTTGCAACCGTCATTCCCAAATGCGTTCCCATTGCGACACCGTGTCCTGCATAGCCAAGCGAATAATACATCCCATCCACTTCGCCAACGTGCGTCATCTGGTCAAATGCAAAATCCAGCGTACCGCCCCAAGCATATTCTACGTTTACATTCTTTAACTGTGGATACACACTCACCATCTCACGCCGCAAAATTTCTGCGCTTTGTTCAATGGTTTTTTCGTTTTCAGGGAAGAATGCCGCGCGTCCGCCAAAGATCACACGGTTATCCCACAGCCGAAAATAGTTTAGGAAATGCTTGTAATCAAAGATCATACGGTTATGCGGGCTGAGTTCATGCGCCAGTTCATCCGATAATTTTTCTGTGGCAATAATGAACGACCCGATCGGAATAATTTTCTTCTGCAATTTCTTTGTGACATTTCCCGTGTAACCAGATGTTGCCACCAAAATGGATTTTGCACTTAACGAGCCGCGTTCCGTTTCGACGACAAATCGCTTCTCGCCCCGCTCCAGCTTGTTGACTCTCGCTCGCGCGCAGAGCATTGCCCCCGCCTTTTCAGTCGCCGCTGCAAGACCCGCTACATATTGGGCAGGATTTAGCCCGCCACTTACTTCATCTACCAGTGCTCCGTGATAGACATTTGAACCGATTTCGTTTTTCAATTCACTTGCTGGAACCAACCGCACTTTGTGGTTGAATTCCTGTGCCATGAAATCTACTTCATCTTTCAAGGCTTCATAATGCTTGGGCTTGTTTGCTGTCAATAAATGACCGTATCTTTCAAAGCCGCAATTGATATTTTCTTCTTTGACGATCTGTTCAACGGTATTTACCGAATCAAGCGAATATTGAAATAAGGTCCTTGCCAGGTCATGACCGTATTTTTTGATAATCGTCGCCATCCCCACTTTGAGTCCTGTCAACGCCATACCGCCGTTGCGCGAGCTTGCGCCCCAGCCGATGGTCTCAGCTTCAAGAACAACAACTTTTGCACCTTGCTGCGCCAATGTCCTCGCCGCGCTCAAACCTGTATACCCGCCACCAATGATCGCAAAATCCACATCTGTGGGGATGGGAGTGAGATTTGATTCATCGGGCATTTGAACTGTGGTGTGCCAGTAGATTTGTTGTTTCATGTTGCACCTTTGGGCTGCTATTCTAGAATCTCATCCCAATCCAATTCGCCAAACGCTTTTTGCAGGCGATGTCCATCGTCCACGACGATGTATTGGAGGTTGGTGAATAACTTCTCCGCGAGTTCGCGGACAGGTTCCAGCGGGACGACGTCGTCCGCAGTCCCGTGGATGATGATGGTTGGAACAGAAACAGTTTCCAGATTAAGATAAGAGCCGAATGGGTCGCGTAATAATGCTGGTGCTAGCAGGATCAACTTCCGCACTTGAGTTGGGTGTTGGCAGGTGAAGACAGTTCCCATCAAACCGCCAAAAGATGAGCCAATGATCGTCCAGTTTTTCTTGCGTCCCAAAATTGGCTTGAGCTGCTTCATGCGTTCTTCAAATTCGCCAGTGAAATCAGGCGTGACCATACCAGGGAATTTTTCGGCGAATTGACGTGCCTTGCCGCTTTGGCTGGTGCTTTCGAGGCCATGCAAATAAATGATGCGTGAGTTGTCCATTTTCTTTTGCCTCGCTGGTCTTTTTGGTTTCACTTCCACAACTGCGGTTTCGTCTACAAAATCATCTGGCTCTTCTGGAACATATCGCTGTACTGTTAGTGGCTGCGGACGGATCAACTCGCGCAATTCCCGTTGCAGTGGCGGCGGGAAGGATGTTGAAATGCGCCGCATGGTGATCACCGTCATTGGGTTTTCAGATGTTGTGAGGATATGCTTGAGCATGAAGGTGGTTTCGTTTGCGGAGGCACGATACAAAGCTACGATCAAATCTGTGAGATCGTTCTGCAACGTGGACGGCGCTGCCTCGATGATGGGTTCGACGAGGTCGAGGATGGGGGGCAGGTTTGTATAGGAAGTATCCGCGATCATGGGCAGCAAGGCTTGAATGCCATTGGTCCATGTGCGTGTGCGCTCGGGGTGCAGGTATTCACGAACGAGTTCAAGAAACTGATTGGGTGTTTCTTTTCTCATACGTGTAAGACTGGTGGATAGCAATGCCGAGCGTACTTCAGGATCGCGGATCTGTTGTGTCCACGCGGTTAAGCGGGGGAGCAGGCGTTCTTCCTGCGGAGGGATTCGTCCGAGCAGGAATGCCGCTAGTAGACGGGTTTCGAGTGCACCTTCATCCCAAAGGACATCCGCAAGTTCAAGTGCGAAATGTGGATTGGCTTCTGCAACAGTACGCAATTCATTTTCAATATGCGTGAGCACAGCAGTCGGCGTACGATATGTTTTTAGGTTGGAACCAGGGGCGACGTTCTCTTTGGTGCGTAGAGTGTAGTTGACATAAAAATCCAATATCTCGCGTAAATGCTTCATGAACTCATCTGGCAGAAAGAAAAAATCTGCCAAACGATTGGCTTGCTTGCGAAGTCGGGCGAGGTCTATGGCGGGCATGGGTTATGTTTTAGGGGCGGGGTTACCCCGCCCCTACATGAGATTAATACGCCTTTGCGAAATATACTTTTCTCTTGGAAGGTTTGCCACAGACGATGCAGGTGCCTTCAGTTTCAGGTTGGTTGAAAGGAATGTTGCGAGTGGTGGCTTTGGCATCTTCTTTCACCTTGGTTTCGCACTCACGGGATTCGCACCAGTAGGAGAAAGCCCAGCCATCCTGAACTACTTTCTTTAGTTCTTCATAATCTTTGGGATCGTGAATGTTAGCATCGCGATATTCGGTGGCGCGCTTGAGGAGTGAAGCCTGAACATCGTCCAGCAACCCTTTCACGGCGGAGTCCAGACCCGTTTGTGAGACGAAGGTCTTGCCTTCCTTGCCAGGTTTGTCACGGCGGGCGAGGGCAACGGTTCCCTTTTCTACATCCTTGGGACCGATCTCCACGCGGACAGGAACGCCGCGCATTTCCCAATCGTTGAATTTGAATCCGCTGCTCACATTGTCGCGGTCATCCATTTTGATGCGAATGCCGGCAGCCTTGAGTTCCATGAAAACGCGGTCGGCAACTTCCATCACTTTGGCTTTCTCATCCTCTTTCTTGAAGATGGGCACGATGACTGCCTGAATGGGCGCAAGGCGGGGAGGAAGCACGAGTCCCTGGTCGTCGCCATGCACCATGATCATCGCGCCAATGATGCGGGATGAGATAGCCCACGAAGTGGTTTCGCAGAATTGCAGGGTGTTGTCTTTGTTGAGGAATTGGATCTCGAACGCCTCAGCAAAGTTGGTGCTGAAATAATGAGACGTGCCAGATTGCAGGGCGCGCTTGTCCCACATCATCGCTTCAATGGATGTGGTAGTGTGTGCGCCCGCGAATCTTTCGGTATCGCTCTTGGTTCCCTTGATGACAGGAATAGCTGCTTCTTCAAGACAGAACTTTTCGTAAATATCGAGGATGCGGTACATTTCCTCTTTGGCTTCTTCAGCGGATGCATGTGCGGTGTGACCTTCATGCCAGTAGAACTCCGCGGTGCGAAGGAAAAGTTTGGTGCGCAATTCCCAGCGAAGTACCGAACCCCATTGCACAATGAGCAGAGGAAGATCGCGCCAAGACTTGACCCACTTGGAATACATGTAACCAATGATGGTTTCGGAGGTGGGGCGAACCGCCAGCTTTTCTTCGAGTTCCACGCCGCCGCCGTGTGTGACCACTGCGAGTTCAGGCGCGAAACCTTCCACGTGTTCCTTTTCTTTCTCAAAGAAAGACATGGGAATCAAGGTTGGGAACGCTGCATTAACGTGCCCCGTGGCCTTGAATTCCTTATCCAAATGGGATGTGATGTTTTCCCACAATGCCCATCCATAGGGTTTTACGACCATGCAGCCGCGCACAGGGGCGTAGTCTGCCATGTCCGATCGAATGACGAGTTGGTTGTACCATTCTGAAAAATCTTCCGCGCGAGTTGTTAATTTATCTTCAGCCATTTTGTCCTCTTTTTAGGTTCGCATGTTTGCAGGTTGAAACGTTTGAACGTTCAAACCTGTTAACTTTCTAACTTTCTTACAGCAGTTTTTATATCTTCCGCAAAGTATAACAACTCTCGTTGATGTACGGGCATATACGTATCAAACTCGTTGAAGAACTGATCAAACGTGGACTGCCAACCGCGCCCGATCAGTGTCAGCGGCCTCGGGGGCAGGGATTCCACGATCATCAAATTCCACATCAACGAAATTTCAGCTAATGTGCCAGCACCGCCGGGGAGGGCGATCGCCGCGTCACAGCCTTCGATCAAACCTTGTAATCGTTCCATCAAGGTTTGCTTTCGTCTTTCTTCTTTCACCCACTGATTTGGCTTGGATTTTCGCCACTCTTCAATATCAATACAAGTCACACCGATCACATGCCCGCCCGCTTCACATGCTCCGCGTGAGACAGCTTCCATTGTGCCCATGTATCCGCCTGTCAACACAGCATGTCCGCGCTGGGCAAGAAGCGCACCAAGTTCACGCGCCTCTTCATAGGCCGATGTTCCTTCCCTAGGTTGTGCGCCGCCAAAAACAGTTATGTTCATTGTTTACCTGTCTATATGTTTACTTTTTTACTTACTTTTCTTCAGCATCCCAATTTCTCGTCTTATTCACTTCAATTTTCTTCAACACTGCTTCTTCCAGATCAATTCCAGAGACCGAAGCCAGTTGCAAAAGATACAAAGTCACATCTGCCAGTTCGCTTCCCAATTCATCTTTATCTTTTATCTCTTCACCAAATTGGAAATGCTCCAAAATCTCCGCCGCTTCAATGGAAAGCGACACAGCCAAGTTGCGTGGAGTCTGCGGGCGTTTGCTGTCTTTCTCATACCAGCCCTTCGACTTCACCAACTCATGCATTCTGACGGTTAGCTCTGAGATAGTTAATCTTTTATCGTCCACAGTCTACCTTCCAATGTCTAACAAAGAAAAACGGCTCGCCAAGTCTGGGAGCCGTTTGAGCACGCAAAAGCGAACCTAGCCAGACCTGGAAGATTGATCCATTCGAGGGGACGGGTTCGGGTTCATTAACATGCTGTCGATTATAAGGGTAAAATTGAAAATATGCAAAAGGATGACTTGCTCCGCCTCCTGCGTGACCCAAACCTACTTCCGTCCGAAAAGCAGACTTTACTCTCGAACATCGCCGCCCAAGCCGTTGCAATGGGCATGCCCTGCTACATCGTCGGCGGATTCGTGCGTGACCTTTTGCTTGGCAAACCCATCAACGACCTTGATGTCATTGTCGAAGGCGACGCCATCAAATTCGGAAAATCCCTTGTCAAAACATTCGGCGGCAAACTCACCTTCCACGACAAATTCCACACCGCCATCTGGCACACTCCTGAAGCCTGGCACTTGACACCTGACACCTTAGACCTTATCACCGCCCGCAAAGAGACTTATCTCATGCCAGGCGCGCTGCCTACCGTCACACCTTCCACAATTGATGATGATCTGCGCCGCCGCGACTTCACCATCAACTCCATGGCCATCCGTTTGGACGGTGACCACTTCGGCGAACTGCTCGATCCCCTCAATGGACAAGCCGACCTTCAGGAAGGCTTGGTTCGTATCCTTCATCCGAGCTCATTTGTTGATGACCCTACAAGAATCTTTCGTGCTGTGCGTTACGAAGCCCGTTATTCTTTCAACCTTGAGCCATCAACATTAGCCCTCATCAGCTCAGAAGCGCTTGATACTATTCCACGCTTGAGCGGCGAACGAATCCGCCACGAATTGGACTTGATCTTTGAAGAGGAAAATTCTTCGCAAATGATTCTACGCGCAGGTGAATTTGGCTTGTTTAAGATGATCCATCCAAAGCTTCCGCTGTTTAACCCAGATTATTCCTATTTTCTTGAAATGGATCCCACTCTGGATATTCCTAACAGCAAACCTGAAATTGGCTATATGCTTTGGTTAATAGACTCAACTGAAGATGAGATTATGTCCATCGGGCAGCGCTTGGATTTCACATCAGATCTGACCTATTCTGTTTGGGCAGTATCCCAATTAAAACGAAGCCTGCCTTTCCTAGTCGGATCCAGCCCAAGTGTGTGGACGTATGCATTGGAAAAACTACCATTGCTTTCCATTTACGTGGTTTATCTTGTCTCACGCGAAGATGCACTTTTGGATTTTCTCTCCATCTGGCGTCATGTTAAACCGCACACAACAGGCAATGACTTGAAAGCACGCGGCTTGCAGCCAGGTCCACGGTATGGAGAAATATTGCACGAAATCCGTTCTGCATGGTTGGATGGAGTTTTATCATCCAAAACAGAAGAGGACGCTTTGGTAGAAAAATTATTATCAGAAGAACGCTGATTTTTTTTACAGTTGTTATAAATCAGGGCTGTTCAAAGAACGAACTTGTAATAAAATTGGGCGCATGAATCTTCAACCCTACCTTGAATTCGCAACTTCCCTGGCCTATCAGGCAGGGAAGATTACTTTAAGATACTTCAATACAGGCGTTCAAACAGAACTAAAAGAAAATAATGACCCTGTAACAATTGCAGACAGGGAAGCGGAGGCTTTTGTCCGTGCAGAGGTGGCACGTAAATTTCCTGACCATGCAATTGTGGGTGAAGAATATGGGGAAACGGAACGAAACGGGAATCCTTTCCGCTGGATCGTTGATCCTATTGATGGCACAATCTCATTTATTCGCGGCGTGCCTTTATATGGCGTATTGATCGGGCTTGAGATTGAAGGCGTGGTTCAAGTAGGTGCCGCGTATTTTCCCCCGTTGGATGAAATGCTCTGCGCCGCAGACGGCGCTGGTTGTTGGTGGAATGGACGAAGAGCACGAGTCTCCACTGTGAGTACTTTATCCGAAGCGTGTGTAGTTAGCTCAGACTTTCAGCACCTCACCGCAAAAATGCCCGATGTTGTTGAGCGCTTTGCAAAGCAAAAGGCACTTATGCGTACCTGGGCTGATGCGTATGGATATTTACTTGTGGCAACGGGTCGCGCTGAAGTGGCGCTTGATCCACGTTTGGATGTCTATGACTGCGGCCCGTATCCAGTGATTTTTCGTGAGGCAGGGGGGTTTTTTGGTTCATGGAGTGGAGTGGAAGGTCATACTCACGGGGAGGGAATTGCCTGTAATGCAGCTATCAAGCCCAAGGTTATGGAATTGATGCGAGGATATTAATATCATTTCATCCTGTACCATGTCCGCATCGTAATTTATAATATCACCATGACAGATATCAAGGCGGAAAACACACGATTGCCTTATCGCTTACGAGAGCCATTTCTGACGTCTACGGAATTGGCTCTTTTTCGTGTGCTTACCGAGATGATGGGAAATCGATATGTGATCTGCCCGAAAGTTTCTTTAAATGACGTTTTTTACATTTTGCGCCCGAACGAGAATGTACATTTCTTCAATAAGTTTTTCCGTAAGCATGTAGACTTTTTGCTGTGTGATTCAAGGACATTTGCCCCGTCCTTTGGTGTAGAGATCGTAAAGCCCATTGCAAAAGAGACAGCTCGTGAAGCTGATAAGTTTATGGATGAGTTGTTTACCGATGCGGGTATTCCATTAGTTCACATTTCATCCAGTGAAAAATATGATGCAAGCGACATCATTGCTTTGTTCCAACTAGCTGTGGCAAAGATCGGTGGGACAAGTTCGTTGCGTATTGACCTGCCGTCAGATACGGTGCCTAATTGTCCTGTCTGTGGGAAGATGATGGTCTTGAGGATCCATCGAAACGGTGAAAACTCGGGGAAAAAATATTACGGCTGTATGGATAGCCCGCGCTGTGCAGGAGTGGTTGCGATAGATTGATAAGTAAATGAATAAGACCCGCCTAATGAGCGGGTCTTATTTTTTAAAAATGTCTTGCTAATTCGGAAGCGTAATTTGCGCCAACAGTGTTTTCGTTTTCTTTTAGCCAGTCTCTCAAACTGGTCTTGCAGCGTGGTGGTTCTTTGGAGATGAGTAAGTTTGCCATCAAGCCATCTACTTCTTCGGGGGTAAGCATCACATCGTTGACGAACAGACTCAGAAACTGAGCTGCCCATAACGCGAGCTGCGGCGGAAAGGAAAGAAGCAGGCGTTTTTTGCCGACAGTTTGCCCGATCAATTCTGTCATCTCTTTGAAGGTGAACTCATCAGGGCCGACCGCATCCCAAATGTAATTTTCTTTTTTATAAACGGCTTCCACGGCGAGTTCCGCAAGGTCATCCACGTAAATGGGGGAGAGCTTATACGAGCCATTTCCTGGCAAACCAAAGATGGGCAGTCTTCTCAAAAGCCATGCAATGTTGTTGATGAGGATATCCTCTTTGCCGAATAAAACTGTCGGGCGCAAAATTGCGTAGCTTGCTCCAGACTCCATGACAAATTTTTCATTGGCAGCTTTGCCCCAAAAATAAGGCAAATGTGAATCTGCGGATGGATTTGTAATACTGATATGAACGATACGCTTCACACCTGCTTCCACTGCAGCTTTGATCAGCACGCCTGTGTTTTCCACAGCTTTTGGTTGGGTGTTATTGCCTTTATCGAATCGTACCCAATATGTATTGACGAGTACATCTACGCCGAGAAGGTTTTTCACCAAATCTTCTTTTTTGGTAAAGTCTAATGGGAATGCCTTCACTTTTCCATTGAAAGGATCGGGACGATTGGGATGATTGGTTAGTGTGATAACTTCTTCTCCGCGCGCCAGCAATTTGCTGGTAATGTATTTGCCTGAATAGCTAAATGCACCTGTGACTGCGATTTTCATTTTGTCTCCTTTTGGCGTGGAGTAACCAGTGCAAAGATAGAAATGATCAGCCCAACACCAAATAATGCGAACAGGAAACCGAGCATATTTCCGCTGATGCGGTGTGTGATTTCAAAGAACAGGTCTTCTGCCTGATCCGATTCGGGCTGATAGGTAAGTGAGATCAGAAGCGGCAGGCCTACTAAAATAACATTGGAGAAGACCGTCCAAAATTGTGCGCGTTCTTCTGTACCACACAGGTCCACGAGGATGCGGGAGAGAAAAGGACGTAGATATCTAAAAACTAACATGCTGATCGAGAGAGTCAGAATTACTTCTAAAAGGAAGAAAAGGATTGTGTTCATATTTACCTCATTTCAATACGGATAGAATTTTGGCGACATTTCCAAATCCCAAACTTTCAAGTTTTATCACTGCGCTGGCAAGATTATCGATAGCGTTGAAGAATTCCTGAAGCGCTTTGATGCGTTCGTGCACAAACGCGACTTCCGCTTCATCACCAGACACGGAGCCTGATTCCAGCTTCTCAAGAGTTTCCTGCACCGAACGGATGGCGCGGTCAAATTCGCTGTTTTGTCGTTCCTTCAAGATCGAGCGTATGGACTTGTAAAAATCAGACTCGGCCTCGTAGTAGTCCTTGCGGTCGCCGAGTTTGGAAGAACGGTGGACAAGTCCCATGCGCGCCAGCGTACGCACCTCGGTGCTAACTGCGCCTTTGGTAAGGCCTGTTTGGGTAACGATTTCGTCCAGCGGAATGGGGGCGGGGGATAGATAAATTACAGCGAAGATCGCACCCATGCCTTTGGGGAAGCCCCAGAAGCGGCTGATTTCACTGAGGCCTTCAGTAAAATCTTGTTTGAGTTGAGATAGTTTGGTTGTCATGTATGTCACCTTTAGAACGTTTAGTAATTACTAAACATAGTATACGCACGCGCGACTAGTTTGTCAAGATACGAAAAGAGACGGATTTCCGTCTCTTTTTGGTGTGCAATTTGGATTAGGGTGTTGGGGAAGTTGGCGGTGGGTAATATTTTTGGAAAAGCTCTGCGCCTGCCAAAGTGGATACGTTAGCCATGTAATCAACAATATCTACACGGAAGATAATGTGGTCAATATCAGTTTTAGTAAACGAGAATTCCACAAAACCTTTTTTGCCTTGAATGGAGTCATCGGATAATGCGGTGATGATATCCATAACCTGCTTGACCCAATTCCCAAAGTCATCTTCTAGAGTCAGATCTTCGGTAGGGAGCTGGATGTAAAAATCAGTTTCCATCGCACTGAAGGTTGTATGACCATCAGCATAGACACAGTCTTCGCCGAATTG
Organism: Anaerolineales bacterium; assembly: GCA_046328875.1. Classification (GTDB taxonomy): domain Bacteria; phylum Chloroflexota; class Anaerolineae; order Anaerolineales; family Villigracilaceae; genus Villigracilis. Next base: position 1,889,917 of record JAXLVS010000001.1, read on the forward strand.
CTGGGCGAAGGCTCTGGCGGACGGGTCAAGTTGTTGAATTGCTTCATCAATTTTTGCAGTTAATTCAGGGTCATTATGATATGCCCACATATAGCCGCAGCCGCCTGAACTATCCACGATGACCGTTGGCGATGGTGCAACAGAGGCTGTGATCGTAATTGCAGCCTCTGTTGCACCATCTTCATGTGTTGGCGCAGAAACATTTTGCAAAGCAACAAAAGCTGCAGTTGCAGATAGAATGATTCCGATAACCCAATTCCGTTTGTGTTTCATGGTTAAGCGTTCACCGATTCAGCGCAGGTAAATGTAGCTGCAACGCAAGCAATTGTCTGTTAAGTACGAAGCGATATTTCTATTTTTTTAACAAGTCTGCTGCGGCGGAGGCCATCAATGCCACACCGTTAACCAAGGCTTGTTCATCAAAGTCGAATTTAGGGTGGTGGTGACTGTAATCTAAATTCTTTTCTTTATTGTTCGAGCCGATAAAGAAATAGCAGCCATCCACTTTTTCCTGCATGAAGGCCATGTCTTCGGCTCCCATGGTGAGGTAGCCTGATGTGTCGAGATTTGCTTTTGAAAGAGTTTGGCGTGCAGTGGATTGAACTTTTTCAGCAATTGTTGCGTTATTTACAACTGCAGGTGTAACGCGGACGATTTTTACTTCGGCTTTACACCCCATTGCTTCGGCAATGCCGTGTGCAATTTTTTCAATCCGTTCAATTACTAATTTGCGAACGCTGAGATCGAAGGTGCGAATGGTGCCGCCAAATTTTGCTTCTTGCGGGATGACGTTGAAAGCTGTACCGATATCCACGCTGGTGACGCTTACAACAGCTGTAGCCAGCGGAGAAACGTTGCGCGAGACAATAGTTTGCAGTGCGTTGATAATTTGCATGGCTGCTGTAACAGGGTCAATGGTGGTGTGAGGCGCCGCACCATGGCCGCCTTTCCCAGTGAGTTTGACATGGAATTCTTCCGCTCCTGCCATGACTGGCCCCGCAGCAACATTTACCCAACCGAGTGGCATTTCATTCCAAAGATGCATGGAGAGGGTCATATCCACTTTGGGAGAATCTAACACGCCGTCACGCATCATCATTTCTGCACCGCCACACTCTTCACCGTTGAAACCTTCCTCAGATGGTTGGAAGCAGAACTTAATATTGCCTGCCAATTCGTTTTTATATTCGTTCAAAATTTTTGCAACCGTTAAGCCCATTGCCGTGTGACCATCATGTCCGCAAGCGTGCATGACACCAGCATTTTCAGACGTGTATTCTGCATTTGTATCTTCAGTGATAGGAAGCGCGTCCATATCGAAGCGCAGTAAAACAGTGGGGCCAGGCTTTGCGCCTTCGAGGAATCCCACCACGCCAGTTTTGCCTACGCCTTTTGTCACTTCGATACCAAGTGCTTCAAGTTCCTTTGCGACAATTCCGCCTGTGCGAACTTCTTTAAATCCAAGCTCAGGATGAATGTGAAAATCGCGACGCATGGCCTGTGTGTATGGGAATAGCTCTTGTGCCTTTTTCAAAAAGTCTGTCATGTTGTCTCCTGTTTTATCTTCCATGTCCTGGGTATATGGTTTTGATTTTATGTTTATGGATTGTATCCCAACTTGCTCTTGAGATAGTGTCATCTTCGGGAAGCATAAATGCTGGATGCAGATCGCCTGTGAACGCAAACCCTTCATCTAGGATAAGGGTAACGCTATCATTGCTGTGCCCTGGTGTGTGAATTATCTCTCCAGCAAGGCCAATGCCCTCAAGAAATTTTCGGCTCTTTCCTACCTGCAAATTGATACTGTCATTCGTTGAAATGGGCACATAGGGATAGTTTTTCTTGTCCGCAAAGAACTCTGTCATTTGTGGGATGAAGTTAACCTGCACATCCAAAAGAATGTGTTTGATGCCAAGATTTTTTAGCTCCTGCGTCATGCCTGCATGGTCTGGGTGATAATGAGTAGCAAGGAAATACTTAATATCCTGAATTGAATTTCCTTTTCTTTTCAGTTCTCCAGAAAATTGGGCAAGCGTCCCTGGCCAGCCGCAATCAACCAATAATTTTCCGCCCTTGATATCTATAGCATAATAATTTGTGGATTGATAACCGACGTTGATAATGTTCATTTCTACATAACCTAAGGTTGATAGTCAAAGGTCGAAGGCTCGGATTTCTGACCTTCGACCTTTGACTATTTTTTACCCGTATTTCACAACTCTAAACTTCTCTTCGTATCTCGGATTTTCTTCCGTGCTATCTTCAGCACGGCGGGATTTGAAACGCTCAATCAGCTTTTCGGCATCTTGAACCTGAGTCTTGTGCTCAAGAATAGCATTGAGTTTGATATCCCAAGTTTCGGTAACATCAATAGTGGTGTTGGGTTGATTCGTGAGCGAACACCAGACTTCCTTTGGCATATGCGGTTGGAAGCCTTGCGCGAGCAATTCAGGGAAATAGACGATGTTGTCAGCGGCAGGAAAAACAGCATCGAGGACGACTTGTCCGCAGGCGCGGTGGTCTGGATGGTTGATGCCGTAGAGCGCGAAAAGGTTTTGCGGGTCGCAGGTGACGAGGATATCAGGTTTATATCTGCGAATTTCGCGGACAACGTCACGACGGAGATCAAGGCTTGGGACGAGGTAGCCATCTGGCAGGTCCATGAATTGAGGCGGGTTTGCTCCGATTACTTTTGCTGCGTTCGCTTGTTCTACATGTCTGATCCCGCATAAGCTTTCGGGGGTCATTTCGGGGTGAGTAGTCGGGTTGAAACCTTTGTCACCGCAGGTCAAAAGAACATAGGTGATATTATGGCCAGCACGTGCCCAGCGCGCCAGAGTTGCACCGCAAAAGAATTCGGGGTCGTCAGGGTGGGCAAGTATAACGAGAACGTTTTGAGGGGATGTCCAGTTTTCAGGTTGTAGGGTCATGGGATTTTTTTATGGTAGAGCGAGGAGAGAATTTTTCCTCCTCGCTCTACCATGGTGATTTAGTTTTTGTTGTTTCGAGCTTTGCCGCAGGTGCAACCGCCGCCTTCGTGACGGTCACATGGGGCTTGGGCTTTTCTGCGCAGGGCTTCGAGTTCGTCCCACGGTTCCACTTCTTCGCGAGAGAAGGTCATTTGCTGCGGACGGTCTGTACCGCTTTCGATCAGCACCATGATTTTGTCACTCATTGGCAAAATGTCGATAACTTTGCCTTCGCCTTTGGGGGTGACAACGCGTTTGTTGCGCTTGGGGAGAGTCTTGCGCGCTTCCACGTATTGCTCATATTCATAGATGAGGCAACAGCGTAAACGTCCGCACATGCCAGTGATCTCATTCGGCGTGAGGGAAATTCCCTGTTCTTTAGCCATCTTGATGGAAATGGGGGAAAAGTCGGTCAGGAACTTGGAGCAGCAGCGGGTTTCAATTCCACAGGCGCCCATACCACCGAGCAGTTTCGCTACATCACGCGGACCGATTTGACGCATCTCGACATGAGTGTTTGGATACAGCTCGTGCATATCCTTCTTGAGTGATTTCAGGTCGACCTTGTCTTCACTCTCCGTACTGAATAGAAAAGCGAGGCGTGAGCCGTCGTAATTATATTCAGCAGCAACAATCTTCACGTCACTCAAGCCGATCTCTGAGGCACGGGCGCGGCAATTGATCATAGCTTCGGTCTGTTTATTTTGCCATGACTGCTGGAGGAGCAGGTCGCGCGGGGTGGCGCGTCTCTCCACGGATTTCCAGCCGCCCTCGGGTTGCGGAGGCGTTTCCTGCACTCGTTGCACCACTTCGCCGAGATGTTTTCCGCGCGAAGTATCCACGATGACGTGCTCGCCGACGCCTACATCAGGCACAGCGTTAGAGTTGAAGTGATAGATCTTGCCAATTTTGGTAAAACGTACACCGATAATAGTAGGGTTCATAAGGACAATTATACCGTAGGGAGTAAAGAAGTAAGAGGAACAGGAATAAACCCTAAAAGTAAAACGCCCCGACTTTTGAGGCTGTCGGGGCGTTGAGTTTATTCCACGATGTTGATCGGCAGGGCGTTGTTTACACCGAGCGCTGCGACTGAAACCTTTGCCGCGATTTTTTGTGAGATTTCTGTAAAGGCTTTTGCCACGACAGAGTCTGGGTAGCTAACCACGATCGGCTTGCCACTGTCGCCACCAATGCGGACATTTTGGTCGATGGGCACTTTTCCAAGGAATGGTGTCTTCGTGGCTTCGGCAAGGTTTTCTCCTCCGCCTGAGCCAAAAAGATCCATGTGGGTTCCATCGGGAAGTTCAAGATAGGACATGTTCTCGACTACGCCGATGATAGGAACTTCCAACTGTTTGAACATGTTCAAGCCGCGGCTTGCATCTTCAAGAGAGACAAGCTGAGGCAAGGTCACAACCACTGCGCCACTTAAAGGCAATGCCTGCGCCAATGAGAGTGCAGCATCACCTGTGCCAGGCGGGAGGTCAACAATGAGATAATCCAACTCGCCCCATTCCACATCGCCTAAAAACTGGCGGATGGCAGAGTTGAGCATAGGCCCACGCCAAATGAGAGGTTGGCCTGGTTTAACAAGCAAACCCATTGAAATCATTTTCAGACCATGTGCTTCTGCAGGGATGAGGCGTTGTCCGTTGGGAGGGGGGAGTTTTTCCACGCCAAGCATGGTAGGTGTGTTGGGACCATAGATGTCTGCATCCAATAAACCGACTCGTGCGCCTGCTTTCGCTAATGCCACAGCAACATTCACAGAGACTGTTGATTTTCCAACCCCACCTTTGCCTGAACCAATCGCGATTGCGTTGCGGATAGGCATATTGACCAATCCGCGCATGCGCCCATCATTAGGCACATCGGATTCCATTTTGACTTCTACTGTCTTTACACCTGCAATTGTAGCCACGGCTGTCTTCGCATCCTTTTCAATCTTTCCGCGGAAGGGACAAGCAGGGGTGGTAAGCATGATACCAAAGGAAACTTTGTCTCCTTCGATCTCAAGGTTGCGGATCATATTTAGTGTAACCAGGTCTTGGCCGAGATCAGGTTCCTGCACTTTACCTAAAGCGGTGAGCACGGCTTCTTTTGTAATTGTCATTTTGATTTACCTATATAAGAATTGCACACAAGTAGACGCGGAAACAAGAAGTCTTTTTACTTGTTTACCTATCTACCTGTGTACTTAATGTATGTGTTTCCAATTACGCTGCCGCAGGCTTGGCTTCGGCCTTGGCGGCTTTCAATGCTTCTTTTGCGCGGCGGGCTTCGTCTTCACGAGCAGCATTCTCAGGGCGAATGCTGTTGTAATAAGAAGCGGGCTTAAGCAATTTATTCAAGTTGTATACATTGCGTTCATAGGATGCAATATCGAAATCATGATCCATCTTGATCGCGTCGAAGGGACAATATTCGGCGCAGAAACCGCAGTTCATGCAAATGTCCATGTCGATGTAAAAATCGGTCGGAACAGGAACAGGCCGACCCGTGGAAGGATCGTTTGTTCGCACGATCCAAATACATTGCGGAGGACAAACCTTTGCACAAATCCCACACGATGTACAACGAACCTCTTTCTTTCCTTCTTCGCCTTCATCGTACACAAGGAATGGAACGTAGCGGAATTCCTCAGGTTGAATTAACTGTTCTTCAGGATATTGCACCGTGAAGATACCTTTTGTATTTTTACTGGAACGATGAGCGATACCTTCCTGGGTGTTATAGCGTTTTTTGCCGCGAACCATCCAGGAAATATCTTCTGTATACGTATCCCAGAATCGCTTCCAGGTGACGCTTAATCCTTTAAGAATGCCTTTACCATACATAGTAAGTTCTCCTGTTTAGCGATCCAGTTCACCCATCACAATGTCGAACATTGCGAGGAGCGCGACGAAGTCAGCGATCTTTGTGCCAATACACATACTTTCGACTGCTTGCAAGTTGACGAAAGATGCAGGGCGCACATGATAGCGATATGGATTCGGCTTGCCGTTGGATACAACATAGAAGCCTAATTCGCCTTTGGGTGACTCAATGCGACCATACGCTTCACCTGCCGGGACCCTAACCTGGTACGCTGGTTTCTGTGAGTTGATCGGCCCATCGGGAATTTGCTTAAGAGCTTGTTCCAATATTCGCAGAGACTGGCGAATTTCATCAAAACGGATGAGATAGTTATCCATCATATCGCCATTGTGGCGGACAGCTACATCAAAATCGAAGCGGTCATAAATGGAGTAGGGGTCGGCGCGGCGCAGGTCGTACGGCACACCAGCAGCGCGAAGAACAGGACCTGTTACAGAATATTTGATCGCATCTTCAGCATTGAGAACATGGATACCCTTCAAGCGGGCAACCAAAACTTCATTCTCGTTGAGGAAACGTTCCATTTCATCTGTCTTCGCTGGTAAACGCTCAAGGACGAGGTCTTTGATCTTCTGGATAGCAAAATCTGGAATATCACGCACCACGCCGCCAAAGCGAAAGTAGTTGCACATCATACGCGCGCCAGAAACAGCTTCAAAGATATCAAGAACCAATTCACGTTCTTCAAAAGCATAAAGTGACGGAGTATACATGGTGCCGAGATCGTTCATCAACATGCCGATGAAGATAAGGTGGTTTTGAACACGGCTTAACTCAGCCATGATCACGCGGATGTATTCAGCGCGTTCCGCCACTTTGATATTCATTAACTTTTCAATCGTGGTCACATAACCAAAGTTATTGCTCATCGAATTGAAGTAATCGAGGCGGTCAGTGTAAGGGATGATTTGCAGGAAGGTGTTACGTTCGCCGATCTTGTCATGATTGCGGTGCAAGTAGCCCATAACTGGCTTGAGGCCTGTAATGGTTTCACCATCCAGTGTGACGGCGACGCGAAGAACGCCGTGCGTAGACGGATGGTGCGGACCCATGTTCACGACGATGTGGTCAGTCTTGAGCCTCTCGTCATCTCCCTTGGAGCGGAAACGCTCAAGAGATGCGTACAGATCATCTTCATTTTCGGGTTTGTAGGCTTCGGGGTCGAAACCTTCGGGGAAACTCAAATTATCGCGGAAGGGATTCTTGTTCTCGGCAAAGGTGTGCTGTCCATCGGGCCAGCGGCTCTTGAAAGGCTTGGCTTCTTCTTCAAAGAAAGGTTCTTTCCAATCCTTGCGGAGCGGATAGCCTTCGTAACCTTCCCACATCAAAATGCGGCGCAAGTCAGGGTGATTAGTAAAGCGGATGCCAAGCAAGTCATAGGCTTCGCGTTCCTGAAAATCGACGCCAGACCAAACACTTACGAGTGACGGGATTTCAACAGGGTCAACGCGATCCACTTGAACTCTGAAAATTAAGCCCGCACCACCTGTTGTTTTGTAAGCGTGGTAGACCATTTCCATTTTGTTTTCGGCGAGATAGTCCACGCCAGTGGCGGCAGTGAGCAAGTCATAACCAAATTCATCGCGGATGGCGGTTGCAACTTCGACGAGGTTTTCTTTTTTGACAATAAAGCCAGTGTAGCCGGGGCGTGCATCAGCGGAGACACTGTTCGGGAAACGGGCAACCAGATCAACGGTCTGAGTTGAAGCGGGAGCAGCCATTATGCACCTTCCTTTTGTGAAGTTGCGGCGGCTTGCTTAATTTCCGCATTGCGGCGCACGTCAATCAAATCAGGACCAAGAATTGGCATGGGAACATAATTGCCATCTTTCTTTTCTTTGTTGTACCAGGTTACGGTCTTAATGGATTGCTTGTCGATTTTTTCTTGCAGCTTGATCATGCCTGCGATCAACGCTTGAGGAGTGGGGGGGCAGCCTGGAATGTACACGTCTACGGGCAGGAACTTATCAATACCTGCGACTACGTTGTAGCCTTCCTTGAAAGGTCCACCACTCGAAGCGCACGCGCCCATAGCTACAACATATTTCGGCTCGGGCATTTGGTTGTAAAGGCGGATGATGGAAGGAAGCATTTTCTTGGTAACGGTTCCAGATACAAGCATCATATCTGCCTGACGCGGAGTGGGGCGCATCACTTCCATACCGAAGCGGGCCATATCGTAGCGGGCGGTTTGCGCGGCGATCATTTCGATGGCGCAGCAAGCCAAACCAAACATCAACGGCCACACAGACGATCGACGCCCCCAGTTATACAGGCGATCTAGTGTTGTGATGGCTACAACATTTTGAATGTCTTCAGGGATGCTGTAGTTCGGTAAACTTAATTTTTCATTTTCCATGAATGTTCTCCTCGAACCAGTCTTGATAGATTGCGTAAAGGATGTCATCGTTCGCGAGAGCGGGGTCATCCTCAAATTCCGAAAGTTCAAGCGTCCATTTGTAGATCTGTTGCAGTGAAACTTCCTCGATGTTTACATCTTTGTGTTGACGGCGAAGTTCCATTGCGATTGCGTACGTGGATTCCCAATTTAGATTCATGCGGTACTTTTCGTCACAAATAGGAATTATAGCAGGGTGGCGGGATAAGTCAATTGAATTATGCAAAAATATGTTTGCATAAATAAAGAAGTGAGTATAATCACGCTCAGTGAATGACAAGCTTACGCCTCATTCTTAGCCGAAACTTGATTCAGCTTCGAGTTGCACCTGCCTGCGCTATTACCTAGTGTGGCGATAAACCATTGACAATCCACTAAAGTAGACTGGAGTTCCTTCCTATGATCACTGCCAGACAAAAAGTCCTTGCACATCTCAAAAAGACCCGTTCTGCCTCTGCTCGCGAAATTGCGCGTGCACTGAAGATGTCTGCACCAAATGTGCGGCATCATTTGTCTGTATTGAGTTCCGATGGGCGGGTAGATTTCGTCTCTGTTAATTCGCGTGGCGGCAGGGGTAGACCTGAAAAATTGTTTTCCCTCTCTCAAGCTTCATTAGGAGACAATCTGGCAGTTTTGGTAGATGCTTTATTAAAAGAAAAAATTAACCCTGAAAGAATTGGAAGGCAAATCGCGCAGTCTCAAGGATTGACTGTACCTATAGATCAACCAATGGCTAAAAAATTAGCATTACTAGTAGATAAATTGAATGAAATGCATTATCAAGCTCATTGGGAGGCTGGCGGAGAAGGCCCACGAGTAATTATTGGGCGTTGCCCGTACTCAGAGGTGATTGCAACTCATCCCGTGCTATGTAAAATGGACGCAGCTTTGTTTGAGGTTGCTTTAGGACGTCCTATTGCTCAGTTACAAAAAAATGAGACAGGCACACGGGGATTATGTCCCTTTTTATTTCAGGTAGGTTGAGGAGTGTATGACAAAATTTGATTTCACTGAGGAAGAACTACAACTTAATAAAAGAGGAATTCTAAGCGAAAGGCAAAAGCAAGTCCTGAAGTCTATGGCAGGCAGTATGCGCTCAAGCTGGAAAAGCGGAATATGGCTGATTCTCTTTTTTCTAGTTCTTGGTACATGCATTACAGGGGCGGTGTTCATGCAGGGAATAGACGTACAAAAGTTACGCGTACTAGGCCCGCAGATGTTGGCTGGACTGTGTTTTGGGGTCGCTGCTATTTTTGTGATCGTAAGCGTCAGTATTTTCTTTTCATTCAGGCAGGCTGCTAAGTTAGAGGTGGCGCCCGTGCTCTCTGCAGAGGGTGTCATTTCGCATGACTCAGACTATGCGCCGAGTGCGGGTTTTAGATCGTATTATGTGTATTTTGGTAAAAAACGCTTTAGCTTCCCTGATGAGATGGAGCACACTTTCCCCAAAGGATCAAAGTTCTGTATTTATTATGGTAAGGTCGGGCAGATCGAGTTGATCATGTCGTTCGAGAGGCTGGCCTAAATAAAAAGACCTCCGAGATTTTCAAAATCTCGGAGGTCTTTTTATATCTTGAATTCCTTTTGTTCCACTTCGATGTTTGCTGCTTTGAGAAAGTTCAGCGCGTTTTCGTCTGTGCGATAGGCTGTGCTGTAAACTATCTTGACTATGCCCGCATTGATGAGCGCTTTGGTGCAGTTGATGCACGGCAAGTGAGTGACGTAGCAGGTGGCACCCTTAGTAGAGACTCCGTGCAATGCTGCCTGAATGATGGCGTTGGTCTCGGCGTGAATGGTGCGGACGCAATGCCCATCCACCATTAAATGACCAATTTCATCACAGTGTTCCTGTCCTGCAGGAGAGCCGTTGAAACCTGTGGTGAGAATGCGTTTATCTAGCACGAGCACACAGCCAACAAAGGCGCGGTCACAGGTACTTCGCTCTGAAACGGCATAGGCAATCTTCATGAAGTAGGAATCCCAATCAGGGCGCATGATTTCCTCCGTAAAATTAAGAGACAGTCACCTTATGGTGACTGTCTCTTTTATCTTATTCTACAGTTACGCTTTTCGCAAGATTTCGCGGCTGGTCAACATCCAACCCGCGGATTGTGGCGATATGATACGCAAGCATTTGCAATGGGAAGACTGAGATGATGGGGGAGAGCATCCAAGGCGTTTCGGGAATCCAGAGCACGTGGTCTGCCATTCCTTTAACGAGTTCGTCTCCTTCTGTTGCGACGGCGATCACCATTCCGTTACGTGCTTTTGCCTGCTGGATCTGTGAGATCATTTTCTCATGCCACGGGTCTTTTGGCGCAATACATAGCACGGGTAATTCCTCATCAATAAGAGCAATGGGACCGTGCTTCATTTCACCAGCCGGATATCCTTCTGCATGAATATAAGAAATTTCCTTTAGCTTCAATGCACCTTCATACGCGATAGGCATATTGATGCCACGCCCAAGGTAAAGGCAGCTGCGAATATCTTTCAATGCATGTGCCACTTTCTCGATCTCTGCTTCAGTATCAAGCACGCGGCCAGCCAGGTCAGGGATGAGACGCAAGTCAGAGACGAGTTCTCGTCGGGTCTTGTCGTCGATCACTCCACGCAAGTCTGCGAGTAGGATCGCTAGCATATATTGATCTACAAGCGGCGCAGTGAATGCTTTTGTTGATGCAACACCAATTTCAGGGCCAGTCTGCATGGCAATAAATCCGTCCGAAACACGCATAGCTTGTGAGCCAATGGCGTTGACAATGCTCCAGATAATACCGCCTTTACGGCGCCCTTCTTCCATCGCAGCCAAAGTATCTGCTGTTTCACCGGACTGAGAAATAGCTAGTACGACTGTATTTTCGTCCACAATTGGGTCGCTATAGCGGAATTCGGAACCGATCACCACTTCTACTGGGATGCGAGCAATCTTCTCGATCATGTATTTACCAACCATGCCTGCATAGGCAGCTGTCCCACAAGCGGTAATGTAAATACGTTGTATACGTTTTGCCAATTCGGGAGTGAGGTTCAATTCTGGAAGACGGATGCGTCCTTCTTTGAAATCCACACGCCCAGCTAGTGTATCTGTCAATGCACGCACTTGTTCATGAATTTCTTTTTGCATGAAGTGACGGTACTCGCCTTTTTCAGCAGCAACGGCATCCCACGCAATGGTGTGGATTTCAGGTTTTACTTCCACGCCATCCAATGTTTCAATGCGTACACTGTCTTTTGTTACAATTGCCATCTGTCTTGATTCAAGGAAAATGACCTTGCGAGTGTGTTCAAGAATGGCAGGGATATCAGATGCAATAAAGTTTTCGCCATCACCTAAGCCGATCACTACACCACCAGCATTGCCAATGCGTGCAGTAACGATCTTGTCAGGCTCATCTGCAGAGAGAAGAAGCACAACATTTGCGCCATCAATCCCTTTGAATGTGCGGCGCGCTGCTTCCACGAATGTTATACCTGTCGCTTGGTGATGCTCCGCTAAGTGCACAATGGTTTCTGTATCTGTGTCGGATAGAAAAGTCACTCCCTCTGCGCCAAGCTCTTCCTTGATCTCAAGGAAGTTTTCCGCAATACCGTTGTGAACCACTACCATTCGGCCAGTCTGCCCAAGGTGAGGGTGTGCATTTCGCGCAGAAGGCGCTCCATGTGTTGCCCAGCGTGTGTGACCAATTCCTGGCGCACCTGTAAGCGGTGACTTGGCCACCAAATCTACAAGTTGAGATAACTTGCCCGCATCACGCCTGACCTCGATCTGGTTGCCATTAATAACAGCTACCCCGGCTGAATCATAGCCGCGGTATTCAAGCCTCTTCAGGCCATTCAAGATGATCGGTGTCGCATCACGCGGCCCGACATAACCTACAATTCCACACATAGTTGAGAATCCTCCGATTTTTTTGGTTTGGTGATGCCGTTGTAAACGAATTTTCCTAAAGCTTTTTGATTTAGGAGAACATACTATTTCAACGACATTTTCTGTTTTGCCATTCCTTGCTTATTGTCCATGTGATCGCTCACGCGGTGTTATTGGCAAGATTATCTTTGGAGGGAAAGAATGACGGGTGTGGCACACCCGAAGGGCTTCCGCTGATCTTTCGATTTTCGCCTGCCGTGTATCAGCAAGCTTGGCTCCATTTTGCAATGGAGAACCCTTGTCCTCGTCAACTTTGACTTATATTGGTCAAAGTCCATGCGCTGTCTTTCCCGTTTGTTTGTTCGTTTCACCTCCGTGTTTTTACGATTGGCGGGATTATACCGTAAAAAATATGTAGATAAAAAATCACCCGCCACGAATTCGTGGCGGGTGATTTTTTTAACAACCGTCAGCAGAGCATCGGGTATTGGTTGGCGTTGGCGTCCTTGACGGCGTTGGTGTGCTAGTCGGCGTGGACGTTCTAGTTGCCGTTGGTGTAATCGTCGGTGTACGAGTTGGCGTGCTGGTTGCTGTAGCTGTGTTCGTCGGTGTGTATACCGGAGTCTTGGTTGGCGTCTGTGTAATTGTCGGCGTTTGTGTGATTGTCGGTGTTTTTGTAATTGTCGGCGTAATTGTCGGCGTTCGTGTGATTGTCGGCGTTCTTGTGATGGTCGGTGTAGTAGTGATAGTCGGTGTATTGGTAACTGTTGGCGTGTTTGTTGGTGTAGAAGTAAAGTTATCGATACTTCCAGTCACTACACAGTTACCCCAGCCCGGGAAGTTGAAAGTAAGGCTAACGCTCCAGATACCGTTAAAGGTTGAATTGCTAAACCTTGCGATCCACGATACTTGTGTCCCGTTGCCTGCTATAGGTAGCGCTGGGGGAGTGGAGGATGTGGTGATTGGAGATGCAACAATAGTTGTCACATTAGGATCATAGTAAGTTGTGCCGAAAGAGGCATAATCAAAATACCTGCCTGACAATGGAGACGGTGAAAAAGTTAGAGTTGAGCTTGTGAGGTAAGCATTCTGGAAATTATTGTTTATAACACGTGCTTCGAAATTGTTGCCGCTGAAACGAGTACGGTTAATACTAATATCCGAGCATGATGGTACTGGTGTACTCGTAATAGTAGCTGTATTTGTAGGAGTACGGGTAATTGTTGATGTACGTGTGATCGTCGGTGTAAGAGTTTGGGTTGGTGTACGGGTTGGCGTACGAGTATTCGTCACCGTCGGGGTGAATGTATTTGTTGGGGTATTAGTAGGTGTACGAGTAGGGGTGGGAGAATAATCAACGAACCCACCGCCGCCGCCGCCCGGATTGGGCGGTTCAGCAGGTTGGACGATTTCAACAACTTTGAATGCTTCATTAACGCCAGAACGATATGATGCAAGGTGTATCATATCTGGTCTAACGCCAAAAGCAGGCAAAACTATAAAAGTAAAATTATAGTCCGCAGCTACAAATACCTGGTTGGATGGTTCACCTGCATTTTCGCCGCCTGTGCAACTTGCATAGTCTGCATCTGCAGTACCTCCCATTCTTGGGCGGTGGAAGTTGTTTTCATCCGAGCAAACAGTAATCTTTAAGTACTCTTTTTGATGAAGGGTTAAACCTTCATTATAGAAAAATCCTAGAATTAATCGTCTGGTCTCATCTTTGATGGAAGGGAGACGTGCGTCTAAAATTTCCTGGTCCTCATTGTCGCCTGCACATGGCGTGGAACTTGCACAATAAGCAGAGTTATATGTGCCTGCGGTTGCATAGCGAATGCCAAAGCGAGTGGAGTTTTCCAGCACCAACCATGCATAGAAAAGGCGTCCGAATTCCAGCAACCCAATGAGTACCAGAAGAAGGATTGGCAGAACAAGCGCAAACTCCACCATAGACTGCGCGCGCCCTTTTGGTGGGCGGCCAAATTTCTTATTGTGTTCTGGAATTATGTTCATCAGCTTTCTCCGAAAAAAGATAATAAAAAGTTACTGAGAGATCTTAGTTGCTATATTTTGGGCAATTCTTTCAAAAATACCTGAGAGTGCTGTGCTGTTAGATGCAAAAAAATATTGGCCGTGGCTTATACTTGAGCCACCTGCTTCTTCAGAAATATACTGAAGTAAGTCTTCACCAGGAGGCGGTTCACCAGCGATTACTACACCGCCGCCTTTTGCTGGGGTCTGAACTCCAGAGCCCAAGCCAATAGTATAAATTGTAACGCCATTTCCTGTAACTAAGGTAGCTAAATCATCGGCCATATCTCTGGCATAATCATCTGCATCATACAATGAAATTTGCATGCTGTCGCCGTTCATTGGATTTGTGTAATTAAATAGTGGGTCACTGTCGTAATGCCTAGTAGAAGGTCTTGGGTCGCGACACCAAGGGCTTTGTCCTTGAGATAACAACCAGGTGTTTTGTGGGCAAAAGCCATTTGGGAAAGAAGAGTTCCCATCTGTAGCATTGGCAGGACCACCGAATAACCCAACAACTACCCAAAACGCATTCACGCGCATGTTAGCTGGGTTACCGCTTCCAGTAAGAGCTTCACGTGCCAGTCTCAAAGCGCCGCCGATATTACTGGATGGGCAAGAAGAAGGATTGGCTATTGCTTCATTAGAATGGTTTTCGTAAATTTCGCAGATCTCACCATCGAAAGTCCCATTTACGTAGGCTAAACAAGATCCTTCAGTGTCAGAGCCATCACAATCGCGAGGTTCAAATACCTTTAGTCCCTCAATTTCAGTTTGTACATCGCCTCTGTTTGAAGACAGTGGCAATACTTCCATGGGGTTACGTAAGCCACCTGGATTTTGGCTTGTCATAGCAATAACGGAGACGCGGTCATAAGGGAAATATAAGTGACTTACAAAATCCCAAGCTATGTTCTTTACAGCCCGCATTGGCTCGCATGTGTTATTTGCGTTGCATACGCTTGGATCATCGTCTGCGTCTGATCGAAGAAAAGTGTTGTTGCTTGGATTTGGGTCATTATAGATTTCACTTCCAGTTTCGTAAGCCATGCCACCAGATGTATCTACTACTAGCACGAGATCAATAGTGGCTGCTTCACCTATAGAAGAGGCTGTAAGGGTGACGCTTCTTATACCAATTACTCTTAGAAAGCCAAAGCCTACATTGGACGAGGCTGTCACACTTACCAATTTCCTGTTTGCCATAGGATTAGTTACAGGGTTTGGGTTACATAGTGCTGGACGAGCTGTGTCGGTTGGTTCGCAGGTATGGATTTCAATATTACTTATGTTCGTTACCTGATTGAGATGCAAAATACCTAATGCTGCATTTTGAAGTCTGTCTAAATCAAGATTTGCATTTCCTGCTCTAGGGCGATACTCCTGTGCTGCGGCAATTGCGGCTGCATCTACGCTGCGTTTGAGCTTACCGTATTCGATTAGCATAATCCCTGTGTCTGTAACTAATCCAACCATAGCAACCAAGCCTACAAACGCAAAAGCGATGAGGATAATAGCTTGTCCTCGTTCGCTTCTTTTTAGAAATTTTTCAAAACGTTTTTTCATATTAATATCCTGATATAGATACTTTGCAAGCTCATTGGAATTTTATTATGGCTTGGCTGACACTAAAGGCATGATCGTGGAACTGTATAGCATGGCAGGCTTGGTTTGGGAGAAGAACGGATTAGTCCATGGTAAGTGAAGAACTCCTTCATAGCTATAATAGATTTCAATAATGAGGAGTCCAGCATCCACGGGGACGGATCCGTTAGCTGTCACATAGTTTGTTATTTCTGTATCCCCAAATAAGGTGGTAGGACTTGTATCGGGATAAAGTTTGTAAAACTCTGAGTCCTCTGGATGCCTTGTTATACTTTGAATAGAATCTGGGGTAGTTGATTCGTCCACACTAATTGTAATAGCTGAAACCAAGACATTGTCTCGGGATGGGTCTACTAGGACTTGCCTAGCTCCATCAGGAGGCATAAGTTCATCAACAACAGTTTGTGCAGCGCCTTGATAAAAGGCTAAATCATCTACAACATTTCCATTTGAGTCTTTTACCAGCGGGTTCTCAATGCTATATTTACGAGCGGCAACACGGAGGGCATCTTGAAGCGAAAGGTAGGTATTAAGCATAAAGCCGAATTCAACCATCCCAGAGAAGAGTAAAATTAATACTGGAAGGGTGATAGCAAACTCAACAAGACTTTGAGCCTTTGATTTACGACGGCCTTTTTTTGTATTTTGTTTGAAAAACACAAGTTTTTGCAGTAAATTTGACATATTCTTCATTTTAATCTTTTCCTGCAACTTTAACAATCACCCACCGGTTCTGTAATGTATTCGCGATGAATTGTTTTGGCAGTGGGGGAGGATTCTGCGACGATACGGCCAGAATAACTTTTATAGACATATTATATCCTATTGCAGTAGGATGAGTGTACTTGACTATTTCGTACCGTTTACATTTCTGTTAGAAATTCCAGTGTCTGGGTTTAATCTGGTAGTTTTATTGAATAAGCCGAACTTCTGGCATGCTTAATGCGTCATAGTTTTGCTCGTCTTTATACTTAATGTAAATATCGTCAGTGCCGTCCACTTCTATATAATAACCAATGATTTGGCTGTGGTATGCAGCACCTCTCCCTGAATCTAATCCATTGATGCGTACGTCCGCACCTGGGGCAAGGATGGTGCCTCTGTAGTTAGAGTCATCACTTCCGTTCAACGCAATAATGCTATGATTTCCGATCGGAACATAGAACAACAATCCTTGATGGTCTCCACCAGTGGGAGCTCCTAGATCGACTGTTGCGTTTCCACTAATGCCCACCTTTCCGCCATCAATTACAAAAAGTACATTATGCCCTGTTAGTTCTTTGCCGGCATTTACAATAAAATCACCAGTGATACAGTAAATCCCACTTCCAAGAGTGGTCACACCATCAGGCGGAAAAATATCTTCTTCCCAATTACCTGAGCTCATTGTGCTACTGTCAAATTCATCAACAGCAGCCATTTTTGTGCCGCAGTCTATCTTAGGGAGTTTAATGGGGGGAGGATAAGGAATTGGAGCCACCCCAGTTTGCATTGGAAAAGGAGTAATCAACTTTGTCTTTTGTACCTGTGCGCCTCCAACTACAGAAATCGGGCTTGAGTCTCGAACACGCACGCTCCCACTACCGAAAGAGATAAAGGCACATTCAGGATTATCTGAATTAATAAACAATCCTCCACCCTCTAAATTAATAGTTGCTTCGCTATGGATCCAGAAGGACATGTGGGAATCGCATCGGCTGTGTGGAGCAAGGCTGACAAGCGCATATCCATTAAAAAGTGGGCCAAGGATGGATGGCTTTGACTGGGATACTACATTAGAGACGCTGGTTATTTCACTTATCCCTATTACCGACCCAAAATAGGTTTTAAGATGGGATGTAATGATAACTTCGATATATTCAGGGTTTCCGCCATAATCTCCATTGATTGGCGGAGTGTTTAACTCAACTGTATTTGTAACACCGTCATTGTTATATCCATTGTCACTGGCGGCAGTAAGCGCTGCATCTCTCCAATTCCTTCCCTCAATTCGTGCAGTTGCTCCTGCCAGAGCTGCAGCGGATGCTGCAGTTTCGGCTCTGCGGCTATCCACATACGCATTTCCACCATCAATTGCCAGGGCAGCCATTCCGATCAGGCCAATGATCGAGAAAACAACCAAGATCATGGCTTGGCCTTTTTCGTTTTTTTGATTTATCGATAAGAATTTATTTGTTTTTTTCATGGGCATGGGGGTTGAAGAATAACATTGGTAGCGGTTCCAGTTAATGGAATCGTGTCTGAACCGATAATTGTTCCAATGAACGGCATGAGAATGTGGTACTGATATTTTACGCGGACGCGCAAACTATTGGCTTCACTGTTTGTAAATCCTTGGCACGCACCACCTATGGCTTTCACTTCAACTTGAACAAGCTTTTTATCGGTCAGTTCGACAGGAGAAGAAAATATCTCATCTTCTCCTTCTGGCGAGATATTTCGAGCCCTGTTTTCAATTTCAGCTTTATTGCCAGGGTTGAAAGAACCATAGAGAGCTCCTTCCTGTGCTGCGTCTCTAATGATCGCGTAGGAAAAAATCGCCATCCCAAAATCAACTGTGCCGAGTAATATCAATATAATGACAGGGAGGCTGATTGCAAGTTCAACGAGGCTTTGTCCACGTTCCGATTGAGATTTTTTCAGTTTATCCTTTGGGTTCTTCATAGATTTAATGATCTGAGTCGATTGGGTAATTTACGCAGCCTGGCGTGCCGAGAGTGATGATAATTCTTTCAGTACCGTCAGCTTGGGTGTAGTTCTGACTGAAAACAAATTGAACAGTAGAGTCTCCAGGCGGAATGGATGGATAAAATGTTGGAATATACGCTGATGGACTATAAATATCTCCATTCCATGATTGCGATGCAAGAAGGATTTGCCGCAGGTGCAGTGAGGGATCGCTTCCAGGTTGATGGCCCGTGTCGTGATTCCATTCTACAAATACTTGGGCTGCAGAAAGAGTGTAACCCGTGAGATTTCTAATGCCCATTTCCATAACATTATCTTTGATTACGAGCGGACCATGTGACACACCCGTAAGACCATTGCAACTAATGGCTGATGGTGTGATAGAAGGAGTATTGGTTGGTAAAGGTGTCCTCGACGGAGTGAATGTTAATGTGGCTGGCAATGGGCTTCCATTAACTTGATTTGTTAATGCAAGCTGTGTGTTTGTTGCAAATCCTGATATCTGTGTACTTAGCTCTCCGCTGTTTGTTGTTGGAATGATATTTGTGGAGGTAGGAGCAATAGTTGCTGTTGGCGTTTCAAACCCAGGTTGGGTTCCAGTTGGTATCCTTGAGGGAGTGGCAGACTCTGCTGCAAATGAAAGTGGCATAGCTGAGCCAGCGATCGGAACCGAGATTAAGAAAGTACGAGCACTTGCGGAGACCACAGTAAATGGGTCAAAGGGAAGAAGAGGAAGAATCGGCTCATACCTAGCAGACACCTTAACGATGATGCGATCTCCGTTGCGAATCATATTGTCATCGATGGGGCAGGTGTTTGCATCAGGGTTTGGATCAATATCATCAGCTATTTGGATCTGAGTTCCATCTGGAGTAAGGCCGCGGTCATACGTAATGTTGATTTCGTCAAAATCAACAATGATCGCAGATCTATTGGCTACATCACGAATACCTTCGCAATCTTGATAATAGTAACCGTTTTCTGTTTCCCCGGCTGCCGCTCCGTAGCGTGCAGCTTGGCGAGACGCATTTGCAACAGAAGCAAATATAAACACCAAACGTGAAACCTCAATAATGCCATAAATAAGCACGACCAAAAGAGGTAACGCAAGCATAAACTCAACCATTGCCTGGGCTTGACTTTTTCTTTTGCGGTCAATACGTGTGGGAGACATAAGTTGCTGTTCTTGCAAGATACTAGCCTGGTAGGAGTTTTTGAACGAAACTCGGAAAATATATAATCAGGAATGCGCTTGTGATAAAGTAAGGTCCGTAAGGTATAAAGACCATCAGCGCATTTGTTTTGTATTTGCGGGTAATGATAAGCCCAAGAACGAGGAACAGACTAACAATCCCGCCAAGTAAAATTCCAAAGAGTAGGCTAAACCAGATCAGTGGCCAACCCAGCATGAGGCCGATAATGGTAACGAGAATTACATCACCTGCGCCCAATGCTTCTTCATCATCTGCTTCTTGTCCCATGGCGCGCATTCTTTTAGCCCGAACTTTTGCGAAGACAACTCCTAAATAGTAGAAGCCAAGCATAATCAACAGCCCACTTAAACCGCCTATCAGTGTGGCTTGAATCCCATGAGAAACAAGACCAACTATCAGCGCGAGAAGTGAACCGAATATGCTGGTGGGGTGGAGAATTAGTCGATGTTCCATGTCAATCGTGAATATAAGACCGAAATAAGTTGCTACTATCAACCCAAGGAAATATCCAATTTTGGATGGAGGAGACTGCCATATGTAAAGGCTGATCGCTAAAATCAGAATGTAAACAATCCAAACACGCAGCGTTCTAGGGTGCCCATTTTTACAACGTTGGACAAGTAGGTAATCCTTCCAGGTAAAAGGTTCGTTGCATTGTGGGCAGGTTGGCTGGCTGAATTTCCTTGTGATTGGTAGGACATCCGAAAGGTAATTCACGATTAATCCAGCGAATAAACCGAGGATAGTGGGGATGATTAGCATGATTGACATTAAAATTATTATAATTCCAATTAGAGTGTGCGACAAATTTGATATCTGGTGTAAGTCAATTGCAATGTTCTTGGCGGATTTTTCAAACTGCCTTACAATCTTGTAGGTTCAAGGAGAAAATAAAATATGGAAGAATTTGTAATTGAAGGTGGGGTGCCATTACAGGGTGAGATAGTTCCTTCAGGAAATAAAAATGCGGCTTTGCCTTTGCTTGCAGCTTGTTTGTTGACAGAAGAGCCTGTGATACTTCACAACTTGCCTTTGATACGTGACGTACTTGCCATGCGGAAACTGATTGAGAGCCTTGGCGCCCAGATAGAGGAGGTGGATGCGAACTCTTGGCGTATCACTACCAAAGAACTTGTCGCTTCGCACTTGGATCCAGATCTGTGTCGCCGCATACGGGCATCTATCCTCATTGCTGGGCCAGTCTTGGCACGGGCTGGCGGTTTGCGCCTTCCTCCACCAGGTGGGGATGTTATTGGTCGCCGCCGACTCGACACGCATATTTTGGCGTTGAGAGCTTTGGGTGCTAATATAGTTTATGACCGTATATTCGATATAACTGCAAATGGCCTTGTTGGAGCAGATATATTATTGGACGAAGCAAGTGTAACAGCAACCGAAAATGCTGTTATGGCGGCTGTGTTGGCAAAAGGCATTACCCATATTCGTAATGCTGCCTCTGAGCCACATGTTCAGGAGTTATGTAATTTCCTGAATTTATTAGGTGCACAAATAGATGGTGTTGGCTCGAACACCCTTCTTATTACTGGCGTACCAAGCTTGCATGGCGGGGAGTATACGATTGGGCCTGACCTCTTGGAGGTGGTTAGCTATATTGGGGCAGCTGTTGTTACTCGCGGAAATATCCGCATTAAAAATGCTGGGATTGAGCATCTTGGTATGGTGGGACAGATATTTCACCGATTGGGAGTCCATTGGCAGGTGGATGGAAATGATTTGGTAGTTCCATCTGATCAATCCTTAACCGTCATTTCAGACCTTGATGGCGCGGTGCCAGAGATTAAGACAAATGTCTGGCCAGCCTTTCCAACTGACCTAACAAGCATCGCAATTACGATGGCGACACAAGCTTCAGGTTCTGTGTTGTTTCATGATTGGATGTTTTCAGGTCGTATGTATTTTACAGATAAGTTGGTAGGGATGGGCGCAAGGATCATTTTGTGCGACCCATACCGTTGTCTTGTTCAAGGGCCGACCCAACTTTATAGCGAGAAACTTGAAAGCCCAGATATCCGTGCAGGCATGTCGTTGCTCTTGGCTGCCTTGGCGGCAAAAGGAACATCGAAAATTAGAAACGTTGTCCAAATCGAAAGAGGATATGAGCGGGTGGATGAAAAACTTCGAATGCTCGGCGCAAAGATTACACGCGAGAGTGAATAAAAAAGAAGCCGCAGAAGCGGCTTCTTTTTTTATTATTCTGCTGTTTGCTATGGAACCACAATTACTTCTTGTTTGATCTTTACTGCAAATTGATGCTGATCCCCAACGCGGTTGTTGACATAACCAGATGCACCACCTGAGGAACCATCAGGATAGGCAATCAAGGCATAAGCGTAGTATTCGCCCTTGGGAAGTGAAAGTACAACTTTCTGGCCTTTGCTTAAAACAGGCAAGCCAGGCATAAACCCGCACTGAGCAAATGCGTTAGGCGGAGACATCCAGAGTGAAAAAGTAACAGTTCCGCCAGTTTCGTTTTCAAATCTTACATTTGATCTAGGACCAGCTTCTGCGACATTTAATATTCCGTCACAAGATCCGCTGGAAGAACCGGCTGCCTGCTGTGTTGCCGTTGGGATAATAATTTGAGTATCCTGTGTCGGCAAGGGGAGTGGAGTAAAGGTTGGAAGAGGAGTGGGGCTTGGTGTTTCGGTTGGTGGAATAGGGGTTGCTGTAGGAATAGCCAATTGAGTCATGGCTACAACTGTCCATGCAGATGAAACCGCTGTGCCTTCAACGTCTGCTGGGGACATGGTAGGAGTCCCCTGCGGCCCGCAGGCAGCGATAAATACGGCGAGCACTGCCAATACGGGAATTAATTTTTTGATCATAAATCTCTCCATTTCTAGTTTTTGCATTTATTATTTTATCGTAATTCTGTTCTTGAAAAAATCTATCTTCACTATGTGGGTATCCGACAATGAAAAAGCACCAGTGAATTCTCTGCCGCCAACCCAGGCGACATAGGTATATTGCCCGATTGGAGCTTCCGCATCAACATATTTTTTGACAGGATACTCAAGAATGGTTACATTCCCTTTGCTGGTTTCACACCGTAGGGAGATGTACACCTCAACCTCAGATTTATTCGTCAAAACAATGCTACCATATGGAAGGTCTGGTGGCAAAGTTCCAAAAAATTGAGGCTGGGGTGTTGTGGCGGTCGCAAATGGATTTGGCGTCAAACTTGAAGCCGTAGATTGGAGCGTTCCATTACTTGTTATAGATTGAGTTCCAGCTGTTTCATTACCAGGTGTTACTGTGCCTGTCCCCAATGTTGCAGTTAATGTGAGCAAAATTGGATTCTGAGTTTCCGTCGGTGTTGCTTGAGTGGGTGTATTGGTTGGTGTTGTTACAACTGGAGTACTGCTTGGCGCAGAAGTTGGCGTTGGTAGTGCTTGAAGTGTTTGCTGTGAAAGGAGAGCCGCCGTTGCTTGTAAAGCTTCCTCGGATATTGGTGTTGGGCTGGCAGGCTGTGATTGAAACACGGCTGGTATACATGCGCTAAGAGAAAAACTAAGCATGATGATCAGGGCAAATGTTTTTTTCATAGCCAACTCCTTATGTAGATGACGATTAATTCTGATTAATCACATCCATGAATTGCGCTACAACTTCGCGCAACATTCGTTCAGGCAGTGCGCCAACCTGACGGTGTACAACTTTGCCGCCAGAGACGAAAAGCAGTGTTGGAATCCCCTGAATACCGAATTTTTGCATCCACTCGGCGTGATCGTCAGTATTAACCTTTGCAACGATTAATTTGCCGTCGTTTTCCTGAGCAAGTTTATCGAGGGTTGGAGCAATCATTTTACAGGGATTGCACCATGGCGCCCAAAAATCCACGATCACAGGAAGGGCGGATTGCATCACAATTTTTTCAAAAGACTCATCGGTGATATGAATTGGTTCTCCGGACATGTTTTTTCCTTTATATTGTTCAACAACTTTATCGTTTTTTACATTTAGCCGATGGAGTATAACATGAAATCCCTGATATAATCGCGGCTCATGAATAGCCTCCTATCACGCTGGAAAGATGGCCTCTCACGTACAAGCAAGGCGGCATTTGGGCAAATTGCATCTGTACTTGGCGCTTCTGAAATAAACAACGAAACGTGGGATGATCTTGAAACTCTTCTGGTTCAAGCAGATTTGGGAATTGAGACCACCACAGGCGTTTTGGATTCATTAAAGCGCCTCACGCGGACCGAAGGCTTGATTCGCGCCAATGAGCTTTCTTCTGCTCTAAAGCAGGAGTTACGTTCACGCCTCATGACTCCACCTGTATTAAACTTTACCAGCAAACCGACGATCGTTTTGGTTGTTGGAGTTAATGGCTCTGGAAAAACAACGACCATTGCAAAGCTTTCGTCCCGTTTCACTGGGGAGGGAAGGCAAATATTACTTGGTGCAGCTGATACTTTTCGTGCTGCAGCGGTAGACCAACTTCAAGTTTGGGGTGACAGGCTAAAAGTAGAAGTGATCTCTGGTGCTCCAGAGAGTGACCCTGGTGCGGTGGCATTCAACGCTGTTCAGGCAGGAGTCGCTCGCGGTGTTGATATCGTTATGGTGGATACCGCTGGTCGCTTGCATACCCGTTTCAACCTAATGGAAGAGCTAAAGAAGGTTTATCGCGTAGTGGGGAAGGCTTTGCCGGGGGCACCGCACGAAGTTTGGCTCGTGTTGGATGCTACTACAGGACAGAATGCTTTGCAGCAAGCACGTTCATTTAAAGAAGCTGTAAATGTGACCGGCGTGATCCTGTCTAAGCTGGATTCCTCTGCACGCGGCGGGATGGCCTTTGCAATTCAGCGAGAGTTAGGCTTGCCGATTCTTTTTGCAGGATTGGGCGAAAAGCCCGAAGACTTAACTCCCTTTGACCCCGATGCCTTTGTAGATGGAATTTTGTCGAATAATTAGGAGAAGTTATGCAGGATTTACTTCAACGCTTGCAGGCCGCGAATGACCTGACTCAGCAATTAATGGTGCGTCTTTGACCTGACGGGCAAAGAAATTCAACTATCCCAACTTGAAAAAGAAATAGAACATCCTGATTTTTGGAATGACTCTACAAATGCACAGAAGACGATGAAGGTCGTCTCCAGTCTGCGTTTGGATGTAGAGTCGTGGAATTCTTTAAAGCAGCAAATTCATGATTTGGCAGAACTTGCGAAACTTGATGATGCTTCATTAAGGGCTGACCTAGAAGGCGAAATCCACAAGGTTGAAGGAGACCTTGAGAAGCGTTCTTTTGCTGCCATGCTCTCGGGACCTTACGACCATGATGACGCTATTCTCGCGATCCATGCGGGGGCTGGGGGCACTGATTCGCAGGATTGGGCGAATATGCTTTTTCGGATGTATCTGCGCTGGGCAGAAGATCATGGCTTTACGACAGAAATATTAGATTCTACGCCTGGTGAAGAAGCAGGTATTAAGAGTGTCACTATTGCAGTGGGTGGCCGTTATGCTTTTGGATATCTGCGTTCGGAAAAAGGTGTTCACCGTTTGGTTCGCCTTTCTCCATTTGATGCGGCACATCGCAGGCATACTTCTTTTGCCTTGCTTGAAGTTCTTCCTCAGGTCTCTATGGAAGAGGCAGATATTGAGATCAACCCTAGTGATGTAAAAATGGATGTCTTTCGTTCATCTGGTGCAGGCGGGCAGAATGTACAGAAGAATGCCACTGCAGTGAGACTTACGCATATCCCGACAGGAATTGTGGTGACATGTCAAAATGAACGTTCTCAGAATCAGAACCGCGAATTTGCCATGCGTATTTTGAGGGCACGTTTGTTGGAAATACGTCAGGCTGAAAGAGAAGAAGAGCGGGCTGTATTACGAGGTGAATATACCAAGGCAGAGTGGGGTAGCCAGATCCGTTCCTATGTATTACATCCATACCAAATGGTTAAAGATCACCGTACGGACTTTCAGTCTGGAAATTCTCAAGCTGTTTTAGATGGTGACTTGGACGGATTTATGGAAGCTTATTTAAAAAGTACTGCAAAGTAGAATCAAAAGAGCGGGTTTTAAAACCCGCTCTTTTTGTTTATCCACCAGTTGGAAGTCGTTTTTCCAATGTGCTGTTGAACATTTTTTCTTGTTCTTCAGACGCCGATTTGTAGGACTTGCGGCGAACCTTCTTGCCTTTGGACTTTTCGAGTGCCTGAGCCCACGCAATTTGCATTGCAGTGAACTGTGGTTCGTTGGAGGCTTCGGCTTCCATTTCGTAAGCTTCTTCTTCCTTCTTGCCCTTGCGTTTGCCTTTACCTTGGCGGTCTGTGCGTTCAGGCTTTGCTTCTTCAATAACTTCTGCCTGAAGTGCCTTCATGCTCAAGCGGATCTGGCGCTTGCGGCGATCCACATCCAAAACCTTGGCTTCGATCTCTTCGCCTTCCTTGAGAACTTCACTTGCGGTTTTAACATAGCCGTGGGTTAATTCACTGACGTGAATAAGACCAGGGCGCTCTGCACCGAAATCCACAAAGGCGCCGTATGTTTCGAGGCGGACAACTTTGCCTTTAACGATTAGGTCAGGCTGGATTTCTTTCCATTCATAAGCCAATGGCTCGATCATAGTGAGTTCGATGCGGTCTTTCTTCACGCGGCGAACCCATACATCCACTGACTGTCCTTCCTTTACAACGTCTTCGACTTTGTTTACCGCTTCTGTCTGGAGTTGTGAGATGTGTATGACACCAGGTAAACTCTGTCCGATGTCAACAAGTGCCCCCGCGAGTGTCGTCTTCAAAACTTTGCCGCTGAGTTTGGTTTTTGGTTCAAGCGCTACGGCGGGCGCGCTGTCGGGTGTAGTCATAATTTATACTCCTGCTGTTTGAAATAATGCCGAAAAAAGATTATACCTGTCTGACAAAAATACGTCAACATGAAATTGGTATGCACAGATTATTTGTAAGGGCATTGACGACTCTCTTCTTTTGCTCTTGTCGTTTACCTTTTCCGTGTGTATAATTTGAAAAATTAATAAAAAGCGTTGATGGGAACGAGTAAATCCGTCGAAACGGTCAGCGAGTCCGAGGTTAGGTGTGAAGCGGATACGCGTAGACGATTGAAAATCCTCCCGAAGCTGTGAACTGAAATCAAATTGTATCCTGTTTGAGAGTAGGGAATCCGATATTGTTCTTCGTTATCAGAACAGGATGATGTTAGTCATCCAATGAGTGTCTGCGAGCCTTGATTGGCGCAGAAACCAGAGTGGTACCGCGTGAGCATGGCTCTCGTCTCTGTAGAGACGAGAGTTTTTTATTTTGTGGAGGTATGAATGTTCAAATCAGTAAGCCCAAAACTCGATGCGCCTTCTTTAGAAGAGAACGTCCTCAAGATGTGGAAGAAGCAGGACATCTTCAAGAAGACCATTGAGCAGCGTGAGGGCAAACCAGAATATGTATTTTATGAAGGGCCGCCAACTGCGAACGGACGCCCTGGGGTGCACCATGTCTTAGCGCGCGCATTCAAAGATATGTTTCCGCGCTATAAGATCATGCGCGGATATCATGTCTCGCGCCGCGGCGGATGGGACACACACGGTTTGCCTGTTGAGATCGAAGTGGAAAAGCAGCTTGGTTTCAATAGCAAACACCAGATCGAAGAATATGGTGTTGATAAGTTCAATGAACTTTGCAAGAACTCTGTCTTCACCTATATTCAGGAATGGGAAAAGCTCACAGATCGCATTGCTTTCTGGGTTGACCTAGATACTGCTTATGTGACTTACACCAACGACTACATCGAGTCGGTCTGGTGGATTCTGAAAAACTTCTGGGAAAAGGACCTGCTTTTTAAGGGCTATAAGATCGTACCGTATTGTCCACGTTGCGGCACGCCTCTTTCTGACCATGAAGTTGCCCTAGGATACGACGACGCTGTCGACCCGTCAGTTTTTGTGCGTTTCCCGCTGGTAGATAAGCCAGATACTTCATTGTTGGTATGGACCACGACTCCGTGGACACTTCCTTCTAACGTTGCCGTTGCTGCTCATCCCGATGTAGATTATGTGACAGTTGAACGTGATAACAATGGCACGAAAGAAAAGCTCATCCTCGCCAAGAATCTGGTTGAGCGAGTCTTCAAAGATGAAGAAGTGAAAGTAGTGGACACCTTCAAAGGTAAAAAATTGAAGGATGTGAAGTACAAACCACTTTTCACTTTTATTCCCGCAGATAAGCCTGCTTATTATGTGATCCTTGCTGACTATGTCACAACGGAAGATGGCTCGGGGTTAGTCCACACGGCTCCAGCTTTTGGCCCAGAGGATATGGAGTCTGGGAAGAAGCATGATTTGCCGATCATGCTTACTGTGCAGCCTGACGGCACGTTCATCCCTGAGATCACCCCGTGGCGCGGAATCTTCGTCAAAGACGCCGACCCGCTCATCATCAAAGACCTTGAAGCGCGCGGACTTATGTTCCGAGCTGGGACGATTACGCATACCTATCCTTTCTGCTGGCGTTGTAAGACTCCTTTGCTTTACTATGCACGTGAGTCTTGGTACATCCGTACCAGCGCAAAGAAGGATCGTCTGGTTGAATTGAATAACACCATCAATTGGGTTCCTGAGCATATCAAAACGGGACGCTTCGGAAATTGGCTTGAAAACAACATCGATTGGTCGTTGAGTCGTGAACGCTATTGGGGTACACCGCTGCCTGTTTGGGAGTGCGAAAATTCCGATTGCAAGCATCGCGAGTGTGTTGGCTCGGTTGCCGAACTTTCTGAAAAAGCAGGCAGGGACTTAACCGAACTTGATCTCCATCGCCCGCACGTGGACAATGTCCACTGGAAGTGCGTGGACTGTGGAGGCAAGATGACTCGCGTCAAAGACCTCATTGATGTTTGGTTTGACTCTGGTTCTATGCCGTATGCTCAATGGCATTATCCGTTTGAGAATCAAGAAAAATTCAAGCAGCAATTCCCTGCGGATTACATCTGCGAAGCCGTGGATCAGACCCGCGGTTGGTTTTACTCGTTGCACGCCATCAGCACGTTGCTGAATGATGAAGTTTCATTTAAGAACGTCATCTGCCTTGGACATATCCAAGATGGCGAGGGACGAAAGATGTCCAAATCGCTTGGTAACATCGTTCAGCCGTGGGATGTTTTAAACGTCCACGGTGCGGATGCGCTGCGCTGGTATCTTTACACCGCCACGCCGCCTGGACAGGAACGCCGCTTCTCTTCCGATCTGGTTGGCGATGTCATCCGCAGCTTTACACTAACGCTTTGGAATGTGTATTCATTCTTTGTGACATACGCCAACCTCGACAAGCCTCAAGCGTTAACCGTGACCGCTGCAACCAACGATCTTGATCGTTGGTTGCTCTCCGAGTTGAATGTGCTTGTACGGGACGTGACCGAAGCATACGAAAAATATGATGTCACCAACGCGACCCGCCCTGTGGAAAAGTTCGTTGAGAATTTGTCCACTTGGTATGTGCGCCGTTCCCGCCGCCGCTTCTGGAAGAATGACTCGGATTCAGACAAGCAGGCAGCGTACTCGACGCTGTACACGGCGTTGACCACGGTTGCCAAGCTCATCGCACCTGCCATGCCTTTCCTTGCGGAAGAGTTGTACCAGAATCTCGTCCGCTCGGTGGATGAGACCGCGCCAGAATCAGTTCACCTTGCTGAATGGCCGCAGGTGATGGAAGAGTTTATGGACGAATCGCTGAATCGCGACATGAATTTGGTGATGAAGCTTGTATCTTTGGGACATGCTGCACGCCAAAAAGCGAACCGCAAGGTGCGCCAGCCTCTTGCCGAAGCGGCATTCTCGGTTGGAAATACAACCGAGCGAAGCGCACTCATGAATAATCTAGATGTCATTCAGGATGAGCTGAATGTGAAGCAAGTCCGCTTGTTGGACTCAAGCACGGAAGCTCTCTTGCATACAGTGAAGCCACTCCCTAAGCAGTTAGGGCAGAAGTATGGCAACAAGTTCCCTGCCATCCAAAAGGCGATCCTTGCCATGAATGCTGAAGAAGTAGCCAAAACCTTCGCAGCAGGAAACAGCCTTGAAGTAAATGCTGGCGGCGAAACCTTCCAGATCATCTCCGAAGAGGTGGAAGTTAAAGCGCTGGCAAAGGAAGGCTTTGCTGTTGCAGAAGATGGTGCCTATGTGGCTGCGCTCGTCACTGACTTGACGCCCGAACTCATCGCCGAAGGACAGGCACGCGAATTCGTTCGCCGCGTACAGGACTTGCGCAAGTCTGCGGACTTGGATGTGGCCGATCGTGTGGAACTCTTCGTCGAAGCAACAGCAGGCCTCAGGTCCGCGATTGAGGCGCACGAGGGGTATATCAAGGCTGAAACGCTGACGACCAAACTGTCCTTTGCGAATCCTCCTGCGAATTCATCCGTTGTAGAAGATGAGTTTGATGGCGAAAAAGTGAAGGTCGGGTTGGTAAAGGCCTAGTTTAGAAAAAGAATTAAAACAGACTTCGGTTGAGAAAAATGCCGAAGTCTGTTTTAATTTATAATCTTGGCGGACCCGTTTTCAATTCTATGGGTTTAACAATGTAAACTAATTTGCTCAAAGGATAACCATGTCAACTTCTGAAATGACGGAACACAAACCAAATCTCCTGCGCGTGATCGCTGCGTGGGGCGTGCACCTTTTTACGGCCAGTGGCGCAGTGTTTGGGCTGCTTGCGATCTTGGCAATTTTTGAAAAAGACTGGAAGGCGATGATCGTATATATGATCATTGCCATGTTGGTGGACGGTTTTGATGGCATGTTGGCGCGTTGGGCGGATGTGAAAAAATATGCCAATGGAATTGATGGAGCTCTGCTGGATAATATCCTTGATTATCTTAATTACGTACTTGTGCCTGCGATCTTCTTGATAGAGGCTGATGTATTGCCTGCGAGTGTTCGCCTCTTGGGTGCTTGTTCCATTTTGTTGACTTCGGCCTATCAATTTACTCAGACAGACGCCAAGACGGATGACCATCATTTTAAGGGGTTCCCGTCCTATTGGAATGTTGCTGCACTTTATATGCTTTTGATGAATTTGCCACAATGGGTCAATTTTGGTTTTCTGATGTTGTTCAATGTTATGGTCTTTATCCCAATAAAATATATTTATCCAAGCCGCAATAGTTATTTGCGAAACCTTACTCTCGCTCTAACTTATCTTTACGGCGCAGTTGGAATTTGGGGCCTGATCCAATATCCCAATCAGCCGCAGTGGGTGGTGTGGGCCTCTTTCATTTATGTCGCTTATTATCTTGTGTTGAGCATTCTTCCGAAAAAATCCAATGCAGCTTGAAATTGTCACAAAAGCGGATGAGGAACTCTACGAGGCGTTTCATCGCCTTGTCCCTCAGCTGACTAACAACAATCCGCCTCCTTCCCTCGACGATTTAACGGCTCTCGTCCGAGACGCTGCTTCCACGCTGATAATTGCCCGTAACGACAATGGCGACATCGTAGGTGCATTGACTCTCGCAGTCTATCGTGTGCCAACAGGAATCCGTTCTGTCATTGAAGACGTAATTGTTGATATTTCCACGCGCGGCCAAGGGATTGGCGAAGCATTAATGTTGCGCGGCATTGAACTTGCACGCGAAAAGGGCGCTGGAAATATTTCACTTACGTCCAACCCTATGAGAGTGGCCGCGAATAAATTGTATTTACGGGTAGGGTTTGTAAAACGGGAAACGAATGCATACCAGATGAAGTTGAAATAATAAAAAATCCCGCACTTACTGCGGGATTTTTTATTATGATATCGGCCGAATATATTGCTTTTTGTTTTTACTCATATCGCTATATACACCGCGATACTCTTCTGGGAGCAATTTCGCAAGTTCATACATCATTTCGTCAACAATTTGTTGACGGATTTCGCCAGTCACTTTCACGCCTTCAACGTTGATAGTAAATGGTTCGCCAACCCGAATATGAAAATCAGTGCGCTTCAAGCGTTTTAAATTCTTTAGATATACTTCTCCGCCCCAATGAGCAATAGGGATGATCGGTGCGCCTGAATGCAGTGCGATTAATACTGTCCCAGGCATGGCGCGGATGAGTCTTCCAGTTTTGTTTCGCGTTCCTTCAGGAGCTAACCCGAAGATTTTTCCTTCTTCTAGTGCTTTCAGCGCCATTTTGAGCGCTTTCATATCCGCTTCGCCACGGTGAACGGGAATGACCTGCCAAACTCCAAAAACCCAGCGTAGAAACCAATTATTCCATGTTTCAGCTTTAGCCCAGCCTGTAAGTTCACGCGGTTGAAGGTGCGCAAATAGCATTGGGACTTCGATTTGCCCCGTGTGATTTGCAATAGCGATCAATGGACCATGTGCAGGGAATTTATCCAAGTCAGGCGCATCAATGCGACAGGTAATTCGTGTATAAACACGAATGAGAAAGTTAATTAACCAGGAAGTGAAAGACATAGAATCAAGCGCAGACAATTTCCAGTTCTTTGGGTAGTAATTCCAAAGTTAGGTGAGAACCTTCAAGACAGATAAATTCTCCATCTGCATGAGCGGGGAATGTCATATCCAAGGATTTGATCGAAACCTTTTTCGCTCGTTTCATTTGAATCTCGGGCAGGGAGGACTGAGACCCTTTGATGAAATGCGGGATCATTTGCAGAATACGTCCTTTGGATGCAGTTTCTGCAATACAGAGATCGAAAAGACCATCATCGGGAAGACTCTCTGGAGCCATTTGAAAACCGCCTCCCATACGCCGCCCATTCATCACCGATATCATCAAAGAAACTTGCTTGATAGTTTCACTATCATCCAGAACAATTTCAACCTGCGCAGGATTGTAATAAAGAAAGACGGTCTTGACCACGCCGATGAGATAAGCCATCAGACCACGCGTCCAGCGAACTTTTATGGCTTCATTACCAACTGCTGCATCAAAACCAACTCCAATTCCGTTACCGAAATACCTGCCGTCGGGGTAATCACCACCTTTGACTAGGCCGAGGTCGATCACTTTTCGTTTGTTTTCTTTTAATGCTTGTAAACCGTCATTCAAATTGGTGGGGATGCCTGTGCCGCCTGCAAAGTCATTCCCTGTTCCAATCCCAAGCACGGTGAATGCGGTACTTTTGTGCCCGTCTTTTCGAGCGCGCATAATACCGTTGATGGCTTCATTTACGGTACCGTCTCCGCTTGCGCAGACGATCACATCATAACCATCACGAACAGCACCTTCTGCCAATTCTGCGGCGTGCCAGACACGCTCAGTTTTAACAAGCGTAAAATCCAGCCCATATTCACGAAGGCTGGATTCAATATGCGGAATTGACTTTTCACCAAGCCCGCGGCCTGATGTTGGGTTAACAATGACGAAATATTTCATGGACCACTCCCGATATGGAATGGGGCGAGTTTATCTTTTGTAAGGCCGATTGTCAATCAAATTTAGGAATTATGTTTTGCGTAATCCTCTGGGGTGTCGAGGTCCGCAAGAATGCTGGCATTGTCAACAATTACGTAATGGATCTTGCTGGCATGTTTTTTTAAAAAGTCACGCGGGGTTTTAGGTGGCTTCATAGCAAGCAGTTCTTCCCAAATTGGGCGTGCCACAAGCCAGGGATGTCCGCGCTGCATTTGAAAGCTAGGGACAACGATTTGGGATTTATTGGCTAGGAAAGCATTGCAGACGCTCCGCACGCTTCTTTCTTCGACCTGGGGCTGGTCGCCAAGACAAATGAGAGCAGCACTCGCCTCACGCTTTTTTACTGATAAACCCAATTGAATGGAACTCAGCATTTCACCGTTTTGATAATTTTCGTTGTAAACCGTCTCTGCCGTTTTGCCGACCAAGGATTCAACCTGTTGATGTGCTCCGCCTGTGACAACTAAAATGTCTTTAATGCCTGAAGCCTGAAATGTAGAAATGACTGTTTGTAGTACTGTGCTTTTGCCCCAAGGCATTAGCATTTTTGGTTCGCCCATCCGTTTGGATTCGCCTGCGGCGAGAATAATTGCAGTAATCATAAATTGCCTCTAAAGTTTTTCAATATTGACCAATCTTTGGTAATCTTCGGGTTTGTCTACGTCGAATAATAATATATCATCATGCCAGGGAATGTATTCTACTTTGTATTTAGAGAAAATCGCCCGCCCTCCAATATCTCCCGTCAATTGCAGAAGATCGGGAAATGCCACTTTGTCAAATAAGACAGGGTTGGCGCGACGTTCTTCCAAAACGAGCGGAGCAATGACAGGATGTAATTCCTTTGTGTGGGCTTCTGTTAGAGCGCGGATCACCTCACTTGGGATTTGTGGTTGGTCTGCTAGCAGAAATATTGCACCACCAACTTTTTTGGGCAGCGATGCAACGCCTGCTTTGATAGAAGTACTTTGTCCCTCCTTGTATTCGGGGTTGTGGACGATCTTCACGGGTAGGTCTTTTAAGCAGGATTCGATTTCAGCGGAATGAAAGCCTGTAACGACCACTACAGGCCAAAGTCCTGAATGAAGCGCAGTTTCAGCAACATGTCTTACAAAGGGTTTGCCTTTCCAATCTAGTAATTGTTTTGGTGCACCGTAGCGCGTTGATTGACCTGCGGCGAGGATAATTCCGGCAGTGTGTTCTACAACACGGAGTGAGTTCTGCTGTAAAGAACCAACGAGCACAGAATCAAAGTGACCTAGTAGCTCGCGCGCCATATCGCCAGCGAAGGATTGGAGTTCAGGAGTATCTGCTTGATTTAAGAGCGCGATTCGCCGCGCGTGGGGTGGAATATTTTTTAATCCTCCTTGGGAGTGGGTGAGCACAGAAATTATTTCTTTGGGTGTGATGGTTTCTCCCACTGGCGTGCCGCAGAGTTGAGAAAAGATTTCAGATCGATGGACATTTTCTTTCCCAAGTGGCTTTCCAATAGTCGATAAGCCAGCCAGGACAACCACTGTGTCTGTAAACTCTGGGATGGGCGGTTCATAACTTGTTGGCGCCTTGACTGACTTTTGGCGCGAACCATCTGCTTCAATTAGGAGGAAAATGCCCTGCTTTTTGGAATTTTCGCGTAGCCAATAGGCTGTGGCGCTACTTACAGGTTTTGTGCGCTCGTTTTCAATTTCCCCAGTTACTAGAATGACACCCTTACTAGGCAGTGACGGAAAATCATCTTCGCTTTTTGCAATGATGTGGTGGTCAGCTAGTGGGATTTGCCAAACACCGAGGTGAGTGGTTGCCGTGACAATGACAGATGATTTCTTGGAAAGTTGGCGTGCAAGCTGAAACAGGGCGGTGGTTTTTCCGCCAGCGCCGACCAAGCTTATTGTCTGGGGGGATGTAAGTCGAAGCGCATGAGAAAGATCCATACCTCAATTGTAAGTCATAATTGCAATGAAAATTGTCTGTGGTATTTGTGTAAAGAATCGTATAATCATCACGTAATTTTCTTTGCATTTTTTATTTTCATAGTTCTGAAGTTAAAGGGTGTCGTTATGGAAAAACCAGTTGCTTTGATCGTTGAAGATGACCGTGATATTGTTGCACTGTTTCGGCATGTGCTCGATATTGCAGGCTACCATACAGAGATTGTCTTGAATGGCATAGAAGCCATGGAGCGGATCGAAAAATTATTACCCAACATCGTTTTGTTAGATTTGCAGCTGCCGGGCATGTCTGGGGTGGAAATTTTGAAGCGAATGCGCTCTGATGAAATCATGAGTCGTATCCCTGTTGTTGTAATTACGGCGTATGCTCCATACGCTGATAGCTTGCCAGTAGAGCCAGATTTGTTGTTATTGAAGCCAGTGGATATCAATCAACTTAGCAGCCTTGTTCAGCGTTTGCAGGCTACGCAAGGTGCCATGCACGAGCCTTCTCACGATACCGTAACTGGGCTTTATACATTTTCCTTTTTTACTGTGCGTCTTGCTTTTTCGTTAGAACGTATTAAACAAACTGGCTTGCGTCGCTTTGGTGTCTTGTTTGCGGAAGTAGCCCAATACGCAGCATTGAAAAAGAATATGAGTGAAGAAGAGTTCAATAAGTTTTATCGTAAACTTGCAGAACAGTTCAAGATCACGCTTCGACCTACGGACACCATGGCTTGGTCGGCGACCGATGGAGTATTCCTCACGCTGATAGAGGAAATCCCCAACCCCGAAGCTCCGCTTCGGATCGCTGGCCGTGTTCGAGATGGAATGAAAAAGTTTCTCGAAGAGAATGACCAAGGATTAGGCTTGCGCACGAACTTGGGAGTTTTACTGTGCGATTCAGATTATGACGACATTCAGCATATCCTAAAAGACATTCAACGTGCTCGTGTCTTGCTGCAAGGCAGGCAATATACCAGCCCTGCAATATTTGACAGGGAAATGTTGAAGACGGCGGGATAGTTGTCTAAAGTTTGAAATAATGTAAAAGGAGGGCATCGCAATGATGCCCTCCTTTTAGTTTTACCTTGTTAATTTCTCAAGCCTGCGGTCTGGAATGAACCAAATTATCGCCACAGCCACATAGAAAATAGAGGCAGCAATTGCTGAAACAAAAGCCAACGGTATAGCGATACTGTAAAACACAAGCGAGATGATCTCTTTAATATTTTTTCCGATTGCAGTTGCGAGGGGAGTGTCACTTGGGTGGATTGCGATCAATGCTTTCTCTAGAACATAATAGGCCAACCCTGCCATCCATAAAGTGATTCCGTACGTAGCCACAGGCCAGGCTGTAAACTCATTCTCACCCATCCAGCCAGTGGAGAATGGAATGAGCGATAGCCAGAATAATAAGTGTAAATTAGCCCAGAGGACATTCCCGTTCACTTTATGTACAAATTGAAACAAATGATGGTGATTGTTCCAATAAATTCCAATAAAGGCAAAACTTAGCAAATAACTGGCAAAAACAGGCAGCAAAGGTCGAAGGTCAGCAAGATTTGCTCCGTGAGGCACTTTCAGTTCCAATACCATGATTGTTATGATGATTGCCAAGACTCCATCACTAAATGCTTCTAAACGCCCTTTACTCATTGGTCACCTTTTAATTGATCTCTTTGATGGGAATTTCCCAAGGATACTTGAGGAAACCTCATCTTTGCAAGTCAGTCTTTTGGGTAGGGGCGTTATCTTGGCAGCGGTTTTCTTATCAGCATGGTGCTGCACTTTCCCAAAATTGGGAATTTTTCTTTTTAACCCTTGACAGATATAAGACTAGTAAGTAATATATCTATATAGGTATATAAAATAACTAGGAGCAAAAACCATGCAAATCTATGCAATTGTCAAATGGATTCATATTCTCTGCGCGATCGTTTCGCTCGGAGCGAACCTTACCTATTTCCCTTGGTTTATGCGAGTTCCAAAAAACCGCGAGACCCTTGTTTTCACTCTCAGCACTATCCGCGTACTAGATAATTGGATTGCCAACCCGTCATATGTGCTAGCGTATATCACTGGTGAAATCATGATGCGCGTGGGTGGGGTGGTTCACTATTCCACACCGTGGATGACCGTTGCCCTAAGTTTGTATGTGGTCATTTCAATACTTGGTCTGTTCATTTATGCACCAATGCTCAAAAAACAGCAAACTCTTGCTGAAACTAAGGGCGCCGATGACGCTGAATATCAGCGCGTTGCCCGCAATGGTATTGTTCTTGGAACTGTGATTGTTGTGTTGACCCTTGTCATCACTTTCTTCATGGTCACCAAACCTACTCTGTGGGGCTAACATGAAAACCGCTACCTTCATCAACATTCACAAAGCCCTCGTTACACCTGTTGTTCTCGGAATGATGTGGTTTTTCAATAATTGGTCAACTGAAGCCTTTATCTACCTCACCATACACGGCTCATATAGCATCCTCTGGCTTATCAAAGACTCGCTTTATGCAGACAAGCGATTCGAAGAAAAAGTTCATCCGCTAATTGGATTTATCTTTATCTTCCTTCCATTGGCTGGATATTACGCTGCGCCCTATCTACTCATCAGCCGCCATGTGACCTTGACGCCGCCTCTGACCGCGCTCGTGCTTGTTCTATACATCTTTGGCATTTTCCTGCATTACGTTAGTGACGCACAGAAGTTTTACACCCTGCAAAACAAGAAGGGACTCATTGAGGATGGCTTGTTCAAGTACACCCGCAACCCGAATTACCTTGGCGAAATCATGATCTATGCAGCCTACGCCACCATGTCCATGCATTGGCTGCCTTTCCTAGTGCTCAGTGGATGGGTCTTCGGTTTCTTTGTAAAGAACATGCTCTCGAAAGATAAGTCACTTTCACGGTACCCGCAATTTACAGATTATAAAAAGCACTCTGGATTGTTGTTTCCGAAATTGTTTCAATAAACTGGAAAGGAATAGGTGAAAAATGCCTCTATCACATGCCATTCTCGGTTTTCTGGAATACCAGCCCATGTCTGGTTATGACCTGAAAAAATTCTTCGACCAATCCATTACCCATTTTTGGTCTGCTACGCAAAGTCACATTTATAAAGCGTTGGAGAGTCTTGAAAAAGATGGTTTAGTGGAATCAGAGGTAATTCAGCAGGAAGGAAAACCCAACAGAAAACAGTATCAGATTACAGACAAAGGAAGAGGCGAGTTGCGTCGCTGGGTATCTACTCCGCTGCCATTAGAGGTTACACGAGAAGCATGGCTTATCCAGGTCTTCTTTGCTCACGGAATTTCGAATGAAGAGATCGTTGCTTTGTTTGAAAAGCGAATAGAAGCTATTCAAGAATATTTAAAGCAGTGCCAGGTTGCGCAAGCAAATATTGATGAAAACTATAAACAGGTAGGAATTAAGCGTCTGCGTGACCTTTGGCAATTGACTTTGGATTATGGCACAGACTACTACGAGAATGAGGTCGAGTGGTTGAAGAAGACATTGCCGCGCGTTCGCAAATTACCAAAATTGGAATTACCAAAAGAATAATAGGAAAACATAATGGAAAAGTTTGATGTAGTTATCATCGGCGCAGGTCTGGGAGGGCTCAGTGCCGCAGGATACCTCGCAAAAGCGGGGAAGAAGGTTCTTGTACTCGAGCATCACACCGTCCCTGGCGGATATGCTCATGAGTTTCGGCGTGGAAAATTTCGCTTCGAAGTTGCCTTGCACGCACTCGATGGTGCTGCTCCAGGCGGATGGGCATACCCTGTTCTTAGAGACTTGGAAGTTCTTGATCAAGTTCACTTCCATCGTATGGACCCATTTTATACCGTGCGCTTCCCAAAGCATGAAGTCACTGCTTATGCGGATATCGTTGAGTATGAAACTGAATTAGTTCGCCTCTTCCCGAATGAACGTGAAGGCATCCACAATATGATCGCGGATATGGTGGAAACCTATTGGCAGGTTCGCCGCTTTGGTGCAGAAGGTGATGCGGGTATTCGTCCGCCGCTTGAGAAAATGCCAACCTTATATCCAAAAATGTTGGCGGCTATGTCAATCTCTTGGGATGAATACATGAACCAATTCATTCGAGATGCGGAACTCAAAGCGGTTTTCTCTACTTTGTGGGGATACTATGGATTGCCGCCAGAAAAACTTAATGCTGCTGCGTTTATTTTTCCGTGGATCAGTTATCATCTTGTAGGCGCATACTATCCAGAAGGTGGCAGCATGGCTATGAGTCGCGCACTCGAAGCCACGTTGAAAAAATATGGTGGCGAAATTCGCTATAAGCAAACAGTCAACAAGATCGAGATTAAGGATGGACGCGCGGTGGCTCTCGAAACCGAAAAAGGGCTACGCGTCGAAGCAGATGTCATCATAAGCAACGCTAATTCTCCCGATACATTGCTCAAGTTTGTTGGGCGTGAACATCTTCCTGCTGATTATGTCCGTGAAATTGAAGAAGCCAAGCCGTCCATTTCGAATCTCGTTTTGTACCTCGGTTTGGATCGTGATCTGCAGGCCGAAGGTTATACCGACCACGAAATATTTGTGCAAGACAATTACGACAACAATGCAAGTTATAAAGCTGCGATGGATGGCGATTTTGACCACACGGGACTTTCGATCACTAACTATAGCATTGCAGATCGCGATAGCGCACCTGAAGGCGGCTCAGTTTTAAATATTTTTTCCCTCGCTGATTGGAATACAGACAATCAATGGGGTACAGGCGGCAACCTCGAAAAGTATAGCGACAACCCGCAATACAACGAATTGAAGAATGCCGCTGCTGAAGTGCTGCTTGACCGCGTTGAAAAGATCATCCCCAACTTGCGCAAGTCCATCAAGTACATCGAAGTTGGTACGCCCATTACTAATTGGCGTTATAGCCGCAATGTAGGCGGTGCCATTTATGGCACCGAGCAAACCGTGGACAATATGTACTCTGCCCGCTTGAACGCAAAGACACCTATCAAGAATCTTTTCCTCACTGGCGCATGGACGTTTGGCGGCGGTATGAGCGCGGCTATGCTTTCGGGCCGCGATACGTCCCGCCTAGTGCTTGGACATTTGAACGGCACTGAAGCTATTTTGATGACTGCCCCAAATATAGAGTTGGAAGACAAGACCCCGCATCCAAATCCGCCGATAATTGTTCCTGTCAAACAAGCAGTGACTAACTCTTCAGCCACTCTGTCCGCTACTATCAAGGCCATCGGCTCTGGCCGTGAAGTGACGCTTAATACATTTGGCAAGCCTGCCGTATTACTCTTCCACACTGCTGAGACTGCTGAAGGTGCCCAGCGCATAAATCAAGCAATTCGAGCAGTTCAGGAATATACAGCTTGTTCCTCCATTGCCATTGCGAATGTTGTGGATTTGCACTCTGTGCCCAAGTTATTTCGTGGATTTGCAGAGAAATCCATGCATGAGTCTTTTGAGAATGCAAGTAAGACTGTTCCGCAGGGACAAGATCCGCAAGACTATGTCATTATTCTTCCCGATTGGGACGGCAAAACCACCAAGGGTTTCGGACTAGGTGATACGAGCAAAGTTGTGGGTCTCGCTGTGTTGAACGAACAAGGTGGCATGGTCGGGACATATCAAGGCAGTGAGCCAGAACGTCACGCATTGGAATTATTACAAAAGGTATAAAAAATATGATCGCTACCTTGACTTTCATTTTAATCATTCTGGCAGGCGCAGGCATTTTCGCACTTCGGCCTGTGGTTGCCAGAATCAAAACCGTGATTAACCAAAACTCAACCGTCGATTATCAAATCAAATTTCAATCTCTACAGTTGATTCTAACCACGATTGTCTTGCTGCTCGTCTATCTTCTAAACCCTGAAAACTTTGCCCATTTCTTCCGCGTAGGTGATATCAACGCGCACATAAGCCCAATTGCATGGCTGGGTGTTACGGGAAATGAAACATGGCTGGAGATCGCTACAAGCATTGGACTATTTATTACCCTCGGCACAGCCATCTTCATGTTTTTTCAGTTGAAAAAAGCTGGCGCGGATTATCGCTACTTTCTGTTCAGCCTGCTTTGGTCCATTCCATTTTCAATGGCAAACGCCTTTTCAGAAGAAGCCATTTTCAGAATCGGGATTATCTCTCCGTTGTATGGGATTTTTTCGGTATCGGTCATTGTTCTAATTTCTGCCGTGGTATTTGGTGCGCCTCATTATTTTGGGCTACCAAGCGGCATAGTCGGTGCACTGATGGCTGGGTTTCTCGGTTGGCTATTAGCCATGTCACTTATTGAAACACAGGGGCTTCTCATTGCCTGGGCGATTCACTTTGTACAAGATGTAGTCATTATTACATCCGTAATTTTAATGAGCAAAAAGAAGGCAACGGCATGATAAAAACAAATAAAACAATTCTCGTCATTGGCGGAACAGGTATGCTTGGTAAGCCTGTTGCGCAACAACTCAAAGCGGACGGATTCAAAGTCCGTTTGTTGGCACGCAGCCCTGAAAAAGCACAAAAACTTTTAGGCGACGGATATGAAATCATAAAAGGGGATGTTGATAACGATGCAACATTGCGAACGGCACTCACTGGTGTGGATGGTGTCCACATCAGCCTGAAGGGTGGCCCCAGTGAGGCGGAATTTGACCGCATGGACCACCTTGCCACGCGTGAAATTGCTCTAGCCGCAAAAGAACTGGACGTCGGACGTGTGACAATTCTCTCGGCGTATGCAGTCAGCGAGGAAAAGGCTGATACGCCAGAAAGCAGATCAAAGTTTAAAGGAGAAGTGGCTCTTAAGTCCAGCGGAGTGCCATACACTATTTTTCGCGCTTCGTGGTTTATGGAGACTCTGCCGTTATTTATTCAGGGTAAAAGTATGTCGTTGATCGGAAACCAAATCCATCCGTTGCATTGGATAGCTGCTGAAGATTATGCGCGCATGGTCTCTAAGAGTTATCAGACTGATGAAGCACTGAACAAGGAATTTTATATCTTTGGTCCCGAAGCATATACAATGAGTGACGCGATGAAAATTTATACAAACATTGCTGCGCCGAAGGTGAAGGTCTCACCAATTTCTATCAAGATGTTGTCTTTGCTGGGGATGTTGACTTTTAACGCTGAGTGGAAGGGCATGGCTGTGCTGATGAAACATTATGAAAATTGGGGTGAAGATGGGTCACCTGATGAAGCCAACCGTCTCCTTGGAACGCCGAGTGTTACATTGAAGGAATGGTCTGAAAAGAATCGCCGATAATGCATCGAACATTATGTTCCCGCGTATAGAACAGGAGGAGAATTAATATGAAAAAAGTAGTCATAACCAAACACGGCGCACCTGAAATGCTTCAAGTTATTGAAGTGCCCTTACCTGAACCCAAAGCGGGAGAAGTCCGCGTTAAGGTTATCGTCACAGACATTGCTTGGGCTGACACCATGGCTCGACGCGGTCAGTATCCTACTAAAAATAAAATCCCTTACGCCCCTGGATATGATATTGTTGGCATCGTTGAAAAAGTCGGTGACGGCGCTACTTTATCTGTTGGGCAGCGTGTAGCGGCCCTTATGCCAAACATGGGAGGGTATGCCGAATA
The DNA here is from genome assembly GCA_046328875.1 of Anaerolineales bacterium. Classification (GTDB taxonomy): domain Bacteria; phylum Chloroflexota; class Anaerolineae; order Anaerolineales; family Villigracilaceae; genus Villigracilis. The sequence continues at coordinate 1,932,513 of JAXLVS010000001.1, forward strand.
TATTTGTGTACCAGAGCATTTTCTTGTTCCCGTTCCTGAAGGCCTCGACTCTGCCGAATCTGTGAGTGTGGTTCTTAACGGCCTCACTGCCTATGCCGCTTTGCATCGCATTGCGAAGATCAAGGCAGGCGAAAAGATTTTGATTACAGGCGCAGCAGGTGGGTTAGGGACGATGCTTATTCAACTGGCGAAGCTCGCAGGATTGGAAGTCTACGGTTCAACTTCAACGGGGAAGCTGAACCTGGTCAGAGAGTTGGGGGTCATGCCGCTAGATTACAAAGCGGACGATGTTGCAGAGAAAGTTCGTCAACTTTCAGGTGGTGGTGTGGATGTAGTGATCGATCTAGTGGGTGAGGCTTCAGAAGCATTAAATGCCCTTCGAAACGGAGGCAGACTAACGTTCGTTGGAAGCTTATCGCTCAAGGACAAGAATCCGATTCAGATGTTGGGAGGCTTATTGAGCACAGTCATACAGTCGATTAGGAATCCAAAGAAAAAAATAGTGTATTTGGGGAGTCTGCCGCCGATGGTGGAAAAAGACCCAGAATGGTATCGAAAAACATTAGAGCTGTTATTTAACTTGGTTGCAGAGAAAAAATTGAAAGTTGTTATTGCAAAGCGTATGCCATTGACCGAAGCCGCGCAAGGGCATGCCATTTTGGAATCTGGTGCTGTGAGTGGAAAGATCGTGCTGGATGTGTAATTAGAGAATTCATCAGTCAAGCGCAGTTTGTAAAGGCTGCGTTTTTTTACGTCTTGACAATTTAGTATAAATATACTAAATTAGTAAATACTTACTAAAAAGGAGTGACTTATGTCACCACGAGCATACAAGGCATCTGAACAGACCAAAAACAATATCCTGCAAAAGGCGATCGAGCTGTATAACGAATCGGGGACAGCTTCGGTTTCCATGAGTGCATTGGCAGAAGCGCTGGGCATGAGTGCGGGAAATTTACAATATCACTACAAGAATAAAGAAGAGATGATTCGCGCCATTTACGAAGTGATGTATTTTGACTGGCAGGAAATTTATACAGGCATGGACGAGTCTTTCAACCTTGATGTTCTGCGGGTAATTCTGGGAAAGAACTTTGACCTGACTTGGAAATATCGCTTCTTTTATCGCGAATACGCAGCCTTGCTGCGACACGATAAAACGCTAAGCAAGCGCTTTCGAGAAATTCAAGAACAAAGAGTATCAGAACAGGAAGCGCTTGTTAATTTGGTGGCTAAAAAGAACAGGATCAAGTTGGATCCAAAGGAAACCAGAAATGTGGTTTTGATCGGCTGGGTGCTGGGAAATACCTGGCTGTCTTATATTGAAAGCACAGGTAGAGATGTGGACAAATCTGCGCTCGATGAAGCAGTGGAAATGATGTTGCTCCATTACAAATCTTATATTTTCAAAGAGGTGAAGTAACAATGGGAAAAAATATTCTACGCGTGGTCCTTATCCTTTCCGGTTTGTTCATCGTTTTTACGGGGCTTAATGTGGCATTAGGTGGTGTGATGACGATGGGTTGGCAGGGTACATCTGACTTTGTAAAAGTCACTAATGAACATGCTTATCTTATTCGTGATAGTCACACACGTTTCTATGGCGGGGTGTGGGTTGGAATGGGATTGTTGTTCATCCTCTCCACTCTTGACCTGGAAAAATATCTTCGCGTTTTGCAGGCGATGTTTGTATTTATTTTCATCGGCGGGCTGGCACGACTGGGACAAATGCGCTTCGAGGTCATCTTCAGTGCAGACCTGATCGGTTCAGTCTTTGCAGAGTTGATTGGAATGCCAATCTTATTTATTTGGCTCGGAAAAGCTGTAGGCGAAAGAAATGATAAATAAAAAGAATCACGGTGGCGTTGGCGCGAGGCTAGACAAACACATGTCAAAAGTCCTGAAGGTAGAGTCATGAAAACATCACTCCCTGCCGCTTCTGCATTGCAGAACCTTCCAAATGATTATCTCGATAGTTACACCGCTACGTTGAATGCAAGTGACATTTCCATCGAACAAGTTGGCAGAGCTTTCTTTACTGCCAGCCCAGCGTGGGTGGATCGGCTTCTCGTTCTTCGAAATCAGCTTGTTGCGTTTGTTGGCTTGAAAGTTCCAGGTGCAGGCACAAAAGAAGAAGTGCTACAAAATTTTAAATGTGAAATCGGCGAGTCTGTTGCGCTGTTCAAGGTAATTTCCAAAACCGAGAATGAAGTCATCTTTGGCGAAAATGACAAACATCTTGACTTCAGTGTATCGCTGTTTCTCGACAGGCAATCGAACATGCTCATAGTTTCAACATTGGTCAAAATACATAACTTGCTTGGACGTTTATACATGGCGGTGGTCAAACCATTTCACATGGTTATCGCTTCAACCATAACAAAAAGAATCATTTATGAAATTACACAGGATCGCAATCAGTAGTTACAAAAAATTATATTCACAAATTTCAACAAAAGGTTAACCTACTTATAAAACAAGCGATAACAAGACGCGATTTTCTCAAACTTGGCGGCGCCGCATTGATCGCCGTGGCGGGCGGAAGTGTTTTCCGTGCCACAGACCAAGGCGTGTTTAGCGTTGGACAAGGTGTTGCTTACGAGCCGTGGAAGAATTGGTGTGATGCAAAAAACCCTGTTGAGCGTATCGTTGCTGCGGGAATTCTTGCCGCCAACCCGCACAATTCACAGCCGTGGCTTTTTCATATCACAGACTCAAGCGTAGATTTGTTCGCTGTGCCTGAAAGACAGATCGGCGTGATTGATCCCTTCCGCCGTGAGATGTATATTGGACTTGGGTGTGCCGTGGAAAATATGCGACTCGCCGCCGAAGCAGAGGGATTCAAAGCGGATATCCGCCTCATGCCCAACCTGACAACTGAGTTGCACGCCGCAAGCATTTCCCTTGCCGAGTCATCGCCCGCCACCTCTGCGCTCTATGAAGCGATTCCACACCGTCATACTAACCGTGCCGCATATGACACAACGCGCAGTGTTGACGAATCTGTTTTCAGCAGAATCAATGCTCTGATTACAGAACCAACTGTCAGTTTGTTTTGGATGCGTGATTCTTCATCCCATAAAAAATTTGGCGAAGTTGCCATCTCCGCTGCTGAAGCCTTGATCACCGACGAGCAGCAAAGTATGGATAGTCACAAATGGTGGCGGCAAGATTGGGATGAGCTGCAAGCCCAAGCAGATGGCATCACACTTGATGCGCAGGGGTTGGGTTCATTCATTTCAGGGGCAGCAAAATTCCTCCCTGATATGTCGCGCCAATCGAATGATGCATCTTTTGTAAAAAATGTACGCGATGTTTATGTTCCCACTGCCGCCGCGTTTGGCATTTTTGCAGTGCCTGACGGTATGGATTTCACTTATCGCCTGCAATGCGGACAAATCTGGCAGCGTATTCATTTATGGGCAACTACGCAAGGTCTCGCCATGCAGCCACTCAACCAAATGACCGAACGTACTGACCGCGAACGTCAGCTTGGAATTGAACCTGTGATTGGAAATGCCGTTGCAGAGTTGGTAGGCGATAAAAATTGGCACGCCATTATGCCCTTCCGTTTAGGTTATCCCACTGAGGATGCATTGCTTAGTCCGCGCCGTGGATTGGATAAAGTAATTGAATAATGAACTCTTAATAGTTAATATGAAAGGAAGAACCGAATGAAAAATTTACTAAAGCTTGAAGAATTCTTTATGTTCGCTCTCAGCATATTTCTCTTTACGAGACTAGATTTTGCCTGGTGGTGGTACCCCGTATTTTTGTTCACGCCTGACCTTAGCATGATCGGCTATGTTGTCAGTCCACGGGTGGGTGCTGGAACATATAATTTTATTCATCATAAAGCGCTTGGTGTCAGCGTTTTTGTTTTTGGTGCTATTCTTATGTCTCAGCCTCTTCAGTTCGCTGGATTGATTCTCTTCGGCCACTCCAGCATGGATCGGATCTTGGGGTATGGACTCAAGTATCCTGATGCTTTTCAAAATACTCATTTAGGGATAATTGGTAAAGCGTAAAAGTCAGTGTCTGGAGTAACTGCTTCTGCTCTTGACAAAATGACCTGCGGTCAGTTATAACTGACCGCAGGTCATTTATTTATGGTAAAACAACGCGCAACAAATGTAGAAGACAAACTCGAAAAGCGGCAGATCATTTTGACTGCTGCTTTGCAGATTTTCAAAAGCACTTCGTATAACGAAGTGACAATGTCTGCTGTAGCTGGGAAAGCAAAAACAGCAAAAGGCACACTTTTTCTGTATTACCCAACCAAGGAGGAAATGTTCCTTGCCTTGATGGAAGAACAGCTCATAGAATGGTTTGATGAGGTGGATGCCGAGCTGGATGCACTCAAAAAGAAACCCTCCATCCCAGAAATTTCGGTTTTATTGGCAGGCTCACTTAACCAGCGAGAGGAATTCACTCGTTTGCTGGCGATCCATTCCACGGTTCTGGAAAAGAATGTAAGTTACGAATCGATTTTCAGACATAAGCAGTTAATTATGCAACGACTGACAGAGACGGGTTTGCGGCTTGAAAGGTTGCTTCCATTTTTGCAAGCTGGGCAGGGAGCGCATTTTATTTTGCAATGCCAGGCTTTGGTTGTGGGATTATGGCATCTTGCAGATCCAACTCCCGTTGCATGTAAGGTGATTGAGGAAGAAGGGTTAACTGCCTTCCAGTTGGACTTTAATCTCGAATTTCAAAATGTATTAACCTCTTTGCTGTATGGCATTGAGAAACAATCCAAGTCATAAAAAGGAATGGAATCATGAAATACTTTATCACTGGTGCAACAGGATTTATTGGCGGACGACTAGCCCGTCAACTGCGTGAAGCAGGACATGAAGTGATCGCCGTTGTGCGAAACCCTGCCAAGGCGCAGGATCTTGTTCAATTGGGTGTGACCTTGCATCAGGGCGATGTCACCGAAAAGGAATCCATGCGTAAGCCAATGACAGGCGTAGATGGTGTTTTCCATGTAGCGGGTTGGTATAAAGTCGGTGTGCGGGATAAGAGCCAGGCGTATGCAATCAATGTGAAAGGCACGCGCAATGTGCTCGAGTTGATGAAGGAACTGAACATCCCGAAAGGTGTATACACCAGCACGCTTGCGGTCAACTCTGATACGCATGGGGTGGAAGCCGATGAGACCTATCATTTCACTGGCAAACATATTAGTGTCTATGATGCTACAAAGGCCGAGGCGCATGCTATTGCAGTAAAAATGATTAAGGAGGGCTTGCCGCTTGTCATTGTGCAACCTGGTCTTGTGTATGGTCCTGGCGATACAAGCAGCGTTCGTACATCACTCATTCAATACTTAACCAAGAAATTGCCTGTAATGCCTGAAAAAACTGCATTCTCGTGGGCTCATGTAGATGATATCGCTCATGCACACTGGCTGGCTATGGAAAAGGGAAAGGTTGGTGAGACTTACAACATTTGCGGACCAACCTATACATTTATTGATGCATTGAAAATTGCAAAAGAGATTACAGGAGTGCGCTTGCCAATGGCTGTCCCTGCAGGGATGATTCGCGTCATGTCTGCGATGATGTACTTGTTCGATAGATTCATCCCCTTGCCTGAAAGCTACACAGGCGAAGGCTTGCGCATTATTGCAGGTGTTACTTATATAGGCACAAATGCAAAAGCGGTGCGAGAACTTGGGTATAACCCGCGTCCACTAAAAGACGGCCTTACCGAAACGTTGAAGCATGAAATGCAATTGCTTGGGATGTAATATATGAAAACACTCCAACTTGGAAAATTATTTGGTCTTCAGATCAGCATTCTGCCGCTGGCTTTTCTTGGTTCATCTCTTTTATGGGTTGGCTTCTCTGCGATTGCTCATTATGGAGTTGGCCTTCCTTTTGGGGAATCGGTCTTTTTTGGATTTATTGCAACGCTTCTCCATTGGGCCTTTGAGTTGATTCACAGCCTTGGCCATGCCTTTGCTGCAAATGGGACGGGATACCCAATGACAGGTATCACCTTTGGTACGTTGGCAATCTTTGCGCTTACACGTTATCCAAAAGATGAACCAGAATTATCTCCATCTATTCACATCCGCCGTGCTTTGGGCGGGCCGATGATCAATGGATTACTTTCCATTATTTTTCTCTTACTACTTCCTGTTTGGCGCGGAGATTGGTTCTGGATAGGCATGTTTGCCCTATTCGAGAATTTATTCGTTTACACTTTGCAAATCTTTCTTCCACTTGGCTTCAATGATGGCAGCACCATTCTCAGGAACTTGCGAAGGAAATAGATATGAAATTCAACGTGACTCACATTAGCACTGCAACCATGCTTTTGGAAGTTGGGAAACTGCGCATCCTAACTGACCCCGTATTTGATCCTGCTGGCGGAAAATATTCCTTCGGATGGGGCACTGGCTCCACAAAGCTGACAAATGCTCCTTTTTCAACAGAGTCCTTAGGCCGTATTGATGCAGTGTTGTTAAGTCATGACCACCACGAAGACAATCTCGATAAAGCAGGACGTGCATTCTTGCCGAGAGTAAAACGCGTGCTGACAACAACCTCAGGTGGAAAACGTTTGCGCGGCAATGCTGAAGGGTTGGCGAATTGGCACAGCACGGTACTTGAATCTGGTGATACCAAAGTCAAAGTGACTGCCACACCTGCCCAGCATGGACCATTAATTGTCCGCCCATTTGCAGGGCAGACAATTGGTTTCATGCTTGAGTGGGAAGGTCAGCAGCATGGCGCCCTGTACATCACAGGCGATACGATCTATTATCACGGCATTGACGAAGTCGCGGAGCGCTTTACTGTCAGCGTGGGAATTTTTCATTTGGGCAGAGCCAGCTTCCCGATTACGGGGCCGATCCGCTTTACGATGGATGCGAGAGACGGGGTCAAAGCGGCACGAGCGCTGAATCCACGCACGATCATTCCCATCCATTACGAAGGCTGGAAACATTTTAGCCAAGGCAAAGCCGTAATCGAAAAGGAGTTTGCTGCAGAAGGTTTGAGCGATAAACTACATTGGTTAGAATTGGGAAAGAATACTGAAGTTGAAATTTAGCTCTTAATAGAAGAGCAATTTGTTTGCAATAATAAAGAAACGCCTGCGAAAATTTTTTCGCAGGCGTTTCTTTATATTTTAGGGGAATGGGTTAGAAAAGACTTACTGAATTATTGATCTCATTCAACTTTATCATCACCGCTTCCAGCACACCACCGCCAACCGATAACGCTTTATCTGAAACAAGTTTGCACAAGGATGGGTCGTTGCGTATATCTACATCACCAATTTTCATGCCTTCAGTGATTTCAACGCGAGGATGAATCAACCCGCGCAACACTCCATCAAATGGGCTGACAAGCTTTGACCTGACACCAGCTGCATTTTGAATCTCTGCGATCAATTGGCCTTCTTTTATTTTGTCACCAATTGCTGCAACGGGTAGTAGGTGACCAGAGTCTGGAGCACGCAGCACACGGCGTGGGTCGCCTTCAGGCTGACCACTGTCACTTTGGGCTTCTCCACTCCAGAGGACTCTGCCAAGAGTATGGCTGCGGCGGGTTTCTATCACAGCGTGGCAATTTTCACCTGCGCGGAACCCAGGCCCAAGCCCGATATGTAGCGGAACATCTTCGCCTAACATGTCAGGTTCAGTTTTCAAAAGTCTTGCATCTACTATAAACGTATTTCTTGGGCTTGTCAGAAATTGATTGTGAAGAATGTTTGCGTTTGGATCGATCAAAACGGGAATTTCTCCTGCCTCCAGCGTTACCTGAAACTGGTCAGCAGAAACGAGACGCGCAGTCACACCTTCAACCGTTTGTACGTCTTCATACACTGCTTCTGAAAAACAAACGCTTCGGCGCACTGAAAGTGGTTTACTGAGTTCAAGAATAGCAAGTTGAAAGCCGACCCGATGCAGACGAAGAATCACGCCACTTGCAAGGTCCCCACCGCCGCGAACTAGAATAAGAGGGTTCATTTGATGTCCTGTGAAACTTGATGTGTTTGTTCTTGAAACAAAAGCCCAAATGCATAAAGCGTGATGTAAATGAAAATGAAGAAGGCTGAGAACACACTGATAAAGATAATGGATTGCAGACTCGGGTGAGTTGCGTAATACAAGAAGTCACTCAAGCGTTCAAAGGGATGAAGGATGATATCCCATGAGTTCCAGCGCAGAAAACGACCGATGTAAATTCCGAGTCCGCTGAGAAGACCAACGATCAGAACAAAAAGCCAGCCAGCGACTCGCCCGAATGCACGGCGAACAATATCCTGCATGAGGAAAAGCGAAAATACACCGAGCAATGTGCCTGTCCATGCAAACCAGTTGATGAGTAGCGTATCGAACCACACAGGGATATATGGGTGTGGGTGGCTGAGGTGTTGAAGGTCTGTCAGGATGTAAGGTGAGTTAGGAAAAAACAACAACCACGGGATAACTGCCAGCGGCATGGTGATAAAAAGATTTCTGCGCTTCTTCGCAAAGCTGGAAGCTGCGTATGCCATCCCAAGCGGAATCCATGCGAGGAAAAGATTCCAAATTAGGAACGTGTATTCCTCAGAACCGCTCAATACCGTGCGGACGCGAAAGAGAACTACGGAGAGCAAGCTTGACCCACATAACAACCCGAAGACTGTTAAACGGAATTTGAACGGCTGTAATTTATCATACATGTTTTGCATCATATAAACCTCCAGTAATTATCATCCATTGTAGCGATTCCTGCTTGCAATCCCTTGCAAAGACTCGCAGTTGTTATAAAACACACACTATGGATGAGAATTGACCTGTGTTGGCTGAGTGCTGGCAAGTTCTTCGGGTGTACTTTGTGCACGAATGGCCTGCTCTTGAAGCATGTGGCTGAACGAATATAACAGCACAAAGACAAAAAGAAAAAATACGGTGTACAGGACGGTAAAGGCGGCTAGGCGCATGCTTGGGTCAATCACGAGGCCGAGGATTTCCATAGTGGTTTCAGCGGGGTCTTGCAAGATATCCCATGAGTTGAGGCGCACGAATCGCCCGATATAAATCCCAAAACTGCTTAAACCAGAGATTACAAAGACGAATATCCAACCGACCCAGCGCCCGAAGGTTCGCAGAACAATATCTTGAATCAAGTAAAGAGAGATAACTCCGAGCAACATCCCAGTCCACGAACACCAAACTACGATGATCACGTCATACCAGAGTGGGGCGCCTACGCCACCAGAACGAGCCAAGTCTTGTAGGTCTGTCAGCATATAAGGAGCATTGGGGAAAAATAGCAGCCAGAGCACAGCAATAATGGGAATGACGAGAAAAACCCAAATACGCTTCCATGAAATGGCATGTGCTATGTACGCCAGTATGAACGGGATCCACGCAAGGAAAAGATTCCAGATCAAGCCTGTGTGACGTCTTGAGTCAGTATATGCCACCCTTGCAGCCACTAGAAAGATACAGGTCAGACAGGCAATATTAAGTAAAATGAATACGGCAATGCTGTGTCGGTTTCGATATGTGAAGTTCTTGATCTTGTTATACATCAGCTTTGTTCACGCAGGAATACGATCAAATCAATATCGCCAGGGGAATGCCCCAGCTCTGTCAGAATGGCGGCGGCCTCGCTTCGATGCTGTGTCCCGTGGTTGACCACATGTGTCATCGCCTGCCATAGAATATTTTCGTGAGCGACGCCTTTCATAGTCTTATATTGAAACGTGGAGTTGAGCTTTTCGTCGGTAAGAGATGCAACAAACTCATTCAGCGCTTTTTCCTCATCTATCCAGCGTGCTTTGAGAGAAGCGAATGTAGGAAAATCTTCATTGAGAAAGGGTGCTGATGGTGATTGCCCCATCCAGCGGTTACGCCAGAGCCATTCAGCGAAAAGGGTATGAGTCAATGCATGACGCAAGTCATTATGCGGGTGAGATACTTTCGCAGTGAATTGCTCCTGAGTCACGTTGGCTGCTGTGTTTAAAATCAGTGTATTGGCCCAAGAGTTGTACTTGTAAAGCAGTTGGATGTCTTTTGTGTTCATCTTTTTAAAAACTCCAATAAGATCGGGTTAAATATTTCGGGTTTTTCATAGTGTGGAATGTGACCACAATTCTCGATGGCATGAAACTCTGCATGGGGTAATGCTTGTAGAATTAATGTGTGGTCTGCGTAAGGGGTGGTTTCATCATTCGTACCCCAGAATATCAGAGTAGGCTTTTTCAAAGCTCCAACCTTTTTGTATGTCTCAAGAAATGAATCTAACATGCCATTTCGCATGGTGGAAAGGATGGCTTGTTTGAAGCCCTTGAATTCCATTTGGACTTTGTACTTTTCCTGAAATATGCTCACCAGCTCGGGGTCGAAAAAGTCAGAAGCAATGCCTTTGATCATGTTTTTACTTCCAAATAGTGCAATGAGAATCTCTCCAAGGATTGGAAGTCTGGTTATTTTTAGCAGCCAGGTCAACCCCACGCCTTTTGCACCTGATGGAGCGATCATGACGTGATTGCGAACAAAACGTGGATGCGTATTGACGAAAGAAGTCGTAACAGGGCCACCCATGGAAAGCCCGAGTAAAGTGATATCGCTCATTCCAAGCGCGTCTAACAATTCCTTTAGCTGCTTTACGAACAGATTGATATCATAGCGGATATTCGGTTTATCGGAATAACCACGTCCAAACAAATCATATCTCAAGACTCGAAAACCTGAGCTTGTCAGAAAATCGAAAAGTGGATCAAAGATGAAAAATGGGACGGAGAATCCATGTACCAGCACCACGGGCTTTCCATCTTTCGGACCGCCCAGCTCATAATGTGTAGTGCCATCTGATAACGCAATGAATGAACCCGTCGCCGCCCTGCGGGTGTTTTCATTTAATTCTTTCGTTTCATCAAAAAAGGGGAAGGGCATTTTTTTGCGTTGGGGCGTAGTTGCTACGCCCCAACGATAAGATTATATTTTTCCAAGGGCTTTCAAAACGCGCTCAGGAGTAAACGGAAATTCACTCATCCATACACCAGTAGCATCATGTATGGCGGCGGCAATAGCTGGTGCAACTGGCAGGAAGGGCAATTCGCCCATTCCTCTTGCTCCCCAGGGACCGTTTGGGTCTGGAACCTCGACAACAACAGCATCTACTTTTTCAGGGATATCCCAAATGGTAGGAATGAGATAGGTGCTGAGTTGATCAGTGAGGACCTTGCCGTTCTTTGATTTGAACTCTTCCATTACAGAATAACCGTGTGCTTGTACTACTGCGCCTTCGATCTGTCCAACCACCAGATCAGGATTGATCGCCTTGCCTACATCATCTGCAGAGGTAATGCGAATCACGCGTAAGTGACCAGTGTCTGTGTCAATTTCTACTTCAGCGGCTTGGGCCACATACGCATATTGGAAGTTAGGTGTCGAATACCCTGTCTCTTTGTTGAATGGGGTTGTAGGCGGCGCAAGATATTTGAACTCAGCAATGGCAGGGCGTTCTTCTGCGTTCCATTTTGCCAAAGCTGCTTCTGCTGCCCCTTTGACAGAGTTGCCAGCCATAAAGGTCAGGCGCGAAGCAGAAGCAGAGCCAGGGTTGCCTTGAGTAGCAGTATCTGATGTGCGCATTTCTACTTTACTTTCAGAAACGCCCAAAACATGAGCCGCCATTTGGATCAACACAGTTTGCAGGCCTTGACCAACTTCAGCCCCAGCATGATGCAAAACCACATGCTCAATTTTTCCATTGCCGTGAATTTCAACCTTGGCCCAACAATGTTCCTGATAACCAAAGGAGAAACCGACATTTTTAAAGCCAGCCGCAAAACCGCGCCCGCGAACAATGGATGATTTCTTTTGCTCTTTGGACTTGGCCGCACTGCTTTTCTTTTTCTTCCAACCAAAATTATCACGTGCAGCTTCAATGCATTCCACAATGCTGACGGGGTTGGGAGCAGGCGTGCCTACGCCTAACGTGTCACCGTTTCGCAACGCATTGATCAAACGGAATTCTACTGGGTCCATCCCTAGCTTTTCGGCCAGCTTGTTCATCTGTGATTCAGCCATGAACAACGCTTGCGGCGCACCAAAACCACGGAAGGCTGCACCAGGTACATTATTCGTATACACACCATACACATCTACTTTTACATTGGGAATGAAGTATGGGCCAGTGGATGTGATCGCAGCATTCCCTAATACTTTGTTGGAGGTATACATATATGCGCCTCCATCTCCGACCAAAGTTGATTCTGCTGCGATGAGTTTCCCGTCTCTGGTGGCGCCCCATTTGGCAGTGAGATATACCTCGTGGCGTTTGCCATGTCCGATCATGGATTCACGGCGAGACCAGATGATCTTTACAGGTCGTTGTAGTTTCCATGCCGCAAGCGCAAGCACGATTTGCACAGACATATCTTCACGTCCGCCAAATGCGCCGCCAATGGCGGGGTAGATCACACGTACCATTTCATTGGGTAAGTCCAATGAATGTGCAATAGCTTCACGATCTGCATGAGTCCATTGGCCTGCCGCTTCAACTGTGAGAAGACCTTCATCGTCAATATAAGCAAGCCCAGCTTCGGGCTGCAAATAGGCATGTTCCTGAACAGGAGTGTGATATTCGCCTTCTACAATTACATCTGCTTTTGCGAACGCTTCGTCCACTTCACCTTTGCGAATCTTGTAGTGAACGCAGACGTTCGTATCACCCCTGTCTGGGTGTAGGATGGGCGCATCGGTGCGCATCGCAGCTCTCGGGTCGGTAAGAGGCGGAAGATCTTCGTAATCGACATCGATCAATTTGATCGCTTTGGCTGCTTCTTCTTCCGAGTTTGCAACCACTACTGCAATCTGGTCACCAACAAAGCGGACGATATCTGTATAAGGTTTGCTGGAGCCTGGCCCGCACAAAACAGGCTGGTCTGGAATTTGCAGACCATATTCGTTGACTGGTACATCTTTCGCTGTGTATACAGCTACAACGCCCTCAGAAGACAGAGCCTTTTCCACATTAACACTTTTGACGTGGGCATGTGGTCGCTCTGCCATGAGGATTTTCATGTGCAGCATGTCTGCACGGGTTAGATCGCCAGAGTACAGAGCTTCTCCAGTGACTTTACTGCGCGCATCTACTCGAGTTAGTGATTTTCCAACTGAATTTTCAGACATGGCTGCTTATCGTGTATATTTTTTTGTTTTGAATTTTGGCGGCGGCATATCCATGGGCCCCCAGCGGGAAGGTCCGAGGAAGCGATAGATGAAGGCGTAGCCAACGGATATCATGCCGCTTAACACGATCATGAACAGAATTCCAAGCGCAAGGTAGGCGTAGAAGTTTTGTATCTGTGTGATCCGTCCAAAGATAGACAAAAGAGCATTCGATTTATAAATGATCTCGGGCAGCTTGGGGGTGCCGAGCAGTTGATAAGGAATGCTCCAATTATGTTTCAAACCATAATTAACCAACTCGTACGCTGAGGCGAACGAAATGGCAGGGATGATGATCATCATCAGGCAGCCTAGTCCGCGCCAAATAAAATGCGGACCCGTATCTACTGGCTTTTGCCTGCGTACGGCTGAACTTCTATATTTGCCCATAATACATACCTCTTAAGCTTTTGTTTTACTTGCGTCTTCCAGTGCCTTTACGATCTTGTAATAGCCTGTGCATCGGCACAAGTTACCTGTAATAGCTTGTTCGATCTCGTTCTTTGTTGGGTTGGATTTTTCTTCCATTAACATTGCGCCAGACATAAGGAAGCCAGGCGTGCAATATCCGCATTGGACAGCTCCATGCTCAATAAACGCTGCTTGGACGGGATGAAGTTGATCTCCATTTGCGAGGCCTTCCACGGTGATGATCTCTGCGCCGTGTGCGCGTGGAGCAGGGACCAGGCAGGACATGACAGCGACGCCATCGAGGAACACAGTACATGCACCGCATTCACCTTCAGCGCAGCCTTCTTTTGTACCTGTCAACATGCCTTCTTCACGCAGCAAGCGTAACAATGTTTTGTTATGCCCGCTTTTGAAAGAATATTTCTTGCCGTTGATGGTTGTTTCAATGGCCTGTTCAGGGAATGCGCTGGTGGACTTCAACTCACTGCTTGAGGTTTCATTGCGTAATAGAATTGGTTTCTTGGGCATCCCCGCTTTTTCATCTCCATCACGGAGTGCGGTGAGGCCGCGTGCGGTGATGACTTTGACCATTTCACTGCGATAAGCGGCAGAGCTGCGCACATCGTCAATGGGATGCGCGGCTTGCATGGCAAGTTCCGCAGCTTTGGCAATGTTTTTATCGGTCAGTTTCTTCTTCGCGAGGAATTCTTCCGCTTCCACCGCGTGTGCGATGATGGGGGTTACAGCTCCCAGCGTGATAGATGCTGATTTAACAGTATCATCTTTCAGCTCGAGAACGATCGCTACGTTCACAAGTGAGATGGCTTGCGCTCGTCGTAATGCTAATTTGATGAAGGTCCCGCGTTGTTTCTTTGTCAACGCCTGGAAGGAAATATCCACCAGCATTTCATCGGGCTGCATTACATTCTTGCGAACGCCTGTGTAGAATTCTTTTAAAGGAACAACCCGTTCACCACGAGATGAAAGCAGGGTGACGCTGGCATCCAACGCCATCAGAGGAGTGATCGTGTCGTTGGCAGGGGATGCAGTGATAAGGTTACCTGCAACTGTGCCGCGGTTGCGGATCTGCGGTGCTCCGACTTCCCAAGCAGCACGCGCAAGCGGATAGGCCTTATCGCGAATGAGTTTGGATGCGGCACAATCATTATGTGTGACGAGTGGTCCAAGGTGAATGACGTCGTCTTCGTCAATTGTGATCTGTTGAAGGGTGGGGATGCGCGATACGTCAATGAGCGTTTGAATGCCCTTGCGGACGCCGCGTTCTAGTTCGAGGATAAGATCAGTTCCGCCTGCTACTACGCGGGCATGTTCCTTCTTATCCGCCAGAATTTTTATAACCTCATCGGTGGAGGTTGCGTTTATATATTCTTGCCACATAGGATTTATTGTTATAGGGACACAGCTTCGCTGTGTCCCTATAAATTCCAATACAACTTATTGTCCGCTGCCTGTAACGATTTCCGAGCGGCGCTCGAAAGTTTCAACAGACAGTCTGGAGAGGGTAGTTAGATTGCGGATAGCGGCAGGCAATGCCGTTTCGTCGCTCAGGCTGGCTTCTACGTTGTTTAATGCATCGCCGATCTGGGTGGCAAGATCAAAGAAAGCCGCGTCAAACTGGTAGATCGCTTGTAGCTCCTTTTCATTGATCTTTACAGCATCAAAGAGACCAGAGTAGCCACGTGAAGCGGTGCTGATCTTGTCGATGAATGTACGCAAGACAAGAACTGCCTTTTCCATATCGTCCACGTACTTGATCATGCCGCTACTTACCAATTCTACCTGCAGGTTGGATGCGCGGCTCCAATGTTCCTCGAAGCGGCGCGCTACCGTTTCACGCAAGAGTTTATCTGCATCGCGGCGATTCTGTCTTTCAATATAGCCACTAAAACCGGGAATGTACGAACCAAGCTTTTTAAATGGGTCGACCTGACTGCTTACTTTTTCAAAGAAATCACTCATTTGAGCCTCCTGGCATAATATACGTGGTAGTGCTCGAATCGTCTCATAACATTTCAATTATATCGTTTATTTCCAGTTATAATCAAGCTATCATTTTTTTAGGAGCATAGTATGTCTGAACCAATTAAAGAATTACTTGAACTCGTTGACAACAGCCTGGCTGTTGATGGGGCGAACGTAAAAGTACTCGACGCAAACAAATTCAGAAAGCATATCGGCAAACTGGTGGAACGCTCTGCGCTCGCCTCTGACTCATCTGCGGGCTGGTCTCGCTACCTGATCCGCGCCGCCGCTTTGGAATTAGGTGTTTACCCTGCTTCCATTCACGATCTATATATGGCTCGTGGACGGGGAGATGCCCCCATGACCTTCACAACCCCCGCATTCAACCTGCGGGCATTGTCTTTCCACGCAGCAAGCGCCATGTTCCGTGCTGCGAATAAGATCAACGGCGGTGCTTTTATCTTTGAATTAGCCCGTTCTGAAATGAGCTATTCAGCTCAACGCCCGTCGGAATATGCCACCAATATTCTCGCTGCCGCTGTGGCAGAGGGATTTGTCGGTCCCGTATTCATTCAAGGTGACCACTTCCAGGTTTCTGCCAAACGCTACGCTGCGGATGCCGAAGCGGAATTGCAGGCCGTACGCGATCTCTCCATTGAGGCGATGGCCGCAGGCTTCTATAATATCGATGTGGACACATCCACTCTCGTGGACATTCACTTGCCGACCGTGGAAGAACAGCAGGCTTTGAACAGCAAGCTCTCTTCTGAACTCTCTGCCTTTATTCGCGCCAACGAACCTGCTGGCGTGACCATTTCCATCGGCGGTGAGATCGGCGAAGTTGGCACAGTCAACTCTACCGAACCTGAATTGCGCGCTTACATGGATGCCTACAACGCAAACTTGCAAAAGCTTGCCCCCGGCAAACCAGGTTTAAGCAAGATCAGCGTTCTCACTGGCACTTCCCATGGTGGAACCGTGCTGGCTGATGGTTCTCTCGCGGAAGTTACCATCGCTTTCGATGTTCTGCGCGACCTCAGCCGCGTGGCTCGCAAGGAATATGGCATGGGCGGAACTGTTCAACATGGCGCTTCAACCGTTGCCGAAGAGAATTTCAATAAATTCGTCCAGCACGAAGCCATCGAAGTGCATCTTGCCACGAACTTCACCACCATGTTCTTTGATAATGTTCCTGCTGAGTTCAAGAAGGAAATGTATGCATGGTTGGATGTCAACTCTGCTGCAGACCGCAAACCTGGCATGACCGATGAGCAGTTCTATTACAAGACTCGCAAGAATGCAGTTGGTCCTTTCAAGGCCAAGTCTTATGCGCTGCCTCAGGAAGCCAAAGATAAACTCGTCAAAGCTTGGGAAGCACAGTTCGACAAGTTGTTCAACTTACTCGGTGTAAAGGATACGAAGAATTACACTGAGAAATATATCAAGTCCGCCAAAGTAAAACCTGTTCTCGCAGATTATGTGAAGCAGGACGCTCTCGCAGAAGACGTCAGCGACCTCGCGGATTAGTAGTAACTGCTTTCAGCACAGAGACCTAGTCTCTGTGCTGAATTTTTTTTAGATATTCTCTTCTTATGCCCGTTTCAGACCAAGGTATCACTAAAGATAGATATATGTTCATCCCTCGTACGGCGATCTTTGTCCGTCGTGAGGATGAATATTTGTTAATTAAGGGTGCCCCAACCAAACGATTATGGGCGGGGAAATATAATGGATTAGGCGGCCATGTAGAGCGCGGTGAGGATGTGCTTTCTGCTGCTGCACGTGAATTGTTGGAAGAAGCAGGCATCCGCGCTGACCTTTGGTTATGCGGTACCGTGCTGGTGGATACTGGCGAAGTAGGGGTCTGTTTGTTTGTAGTATGTGGGGAAAATGTACGGGGTGAGATCAATGCTTCAAAAGAAGGGGCAGTGGAATGGGTCAAGAAAGAGGCGGTATTTCATCTTCCCGTGGTGGAAGATTTGCCGATCCTACTGGACCGCATCCATGCTATGAAAAGAGGCGACGCTCCGTTCTCGGCACGTTCGTTTTACGAAGGGGATCACTTGAAAATGGTGTTCAGCTAATTACGGAATTACATAGGTTTGTAATTCCGTGGTGGCAGTATAAGGCGTGCTTCCCAAGTCCCAATTCTCTATTGATTTAACATAACCAATACCAGGCACATACCACGTGATGCTGGTACCGCTGTATTTCATAGGGACCTGATCATTTCCAAATGGTACAAGAATTTCTACTGTGGAACTGGATTGAATCTTTACGGCTTCAAAGGTACCTGCTGGGACGGTGACAGTTTCTTTTCCCATTTCTTGAAGAACCATTGAATAAGTGCCATTCGATTGCACCTGTTCGCCTGTAGGCATGGGGATTGTGCCGTGTATTGTCAAATTGTATTGCCATTGCTGGCCACTGGATATTACAACAGGCAAGCTTAAACCTGTAATATCAGATGTACTGAATTCTGCAGTTAATCCTTGGGCTGTAATACTTGCAGTTGTGCCGCCGCCTAATTCAAGCGCCTTCAATCCATCTGCTTCGCAAGCCCATTCTTGAGTTCGGACGAGATTACCGATCTGTGATGTAAGAGTAAATCCATCCGCGCGGACAGCACTGATCATATCGCTATAAGCAAATGTCCCGTTTGGTCCACCTGAATTGATATACGCCCAGCTCGCACCCTCACGAACAGGGTATAAAGGATTGTCACACAGCCCACCCGTGTTTGGAATGCCGCTAGTTGAAGGCACTTGGGTGTACGGAAGTATAACTTGCTGTGCTTCCGTGCCGCCTCCAAGGCTGCTGCACGCGGCCAGACCGAGCATACAGGCTGTAATGATGAGGCTTATTTTTTTTCGGCTGGACTGCATAATTTTCTCCGAGAGCATATCAATCATTGATCGAAAATCCGACCCCGATATGAACTTGTCTTCAGTTATTAACAAAAACGTTCTACATGGCAAAGGCGTAATTCACAGCCATTTCAACAAGGTAATGGTGAATTTGCTACCTTTGCCTAATTGGCTTTCAACGTCCAATGAGCCTTTGTGCTGTTGAATGACCTGACGTGTAATGGAAAGGCCGATACCGAGCCCGCCAAACAATTCGTCACCGCTTCTTTCCAAATGAACAAATCTATCAAAGATACGCGGGCGGATCTTTGGATCAATGCCGATGCCGTGATCTTCAACCGAGATACTTACTTTGTTATCGTGGCTTGCGAAACGAATCTCCACCACGCCACCTGGGGCGCTGAACTTGACGGCATTATCTACAAGCGCTGTAACCGCTCTTTCCAATGATTGGGCATCACCCTGCACTTCTGGAATATTGCGAATATCTCGCAGCTCGATCCGCACCCGTCTCTCTCTGGCTTTGGCTTCATACTTCCGAACTACATTATTTACCACTTCCACAATATCTACAGGTTGAAACTCAGGCATCACCAAATCGATCTCTTGCAGGAACAAAATATCATTGGTGAGTGTGACGATCTGGTCCACACTGCGGGAGATGGTATCTACCGAAGTCTTTAATTGCTCTCCGCTCAACATTCCTTTTTTGAGAACATGTAAATATCCACTTGCCACCATCAACGGAGTGCGTAACTCATGCGCGATGTTGGAGAGGAATTCCTGACGGGCAAGTTCCTGCTCGGCGAGCTGTTGATAGGCGTCTGCCAATTCGGATGCGCGTAATCGCAAGTCCTCAATGGCAAGCTGATCGTTCTGACGCAGCCGTTTGCTGATCTCTCCGACCATAGCCATTGCTACGCTTGGGCTGTGTTTCAGCACACGGTTGAAGCCTTCCTTATCCAACTCAAGGACAACCACGCTCGTCAATGATTTGACCGTGGCAGCCCGAGGCGCGTTATGGATGAGAGCCATTTCACCGAAGAAATCTCCTGCGGTGAGTGTCTTGAGCAAACGTTGTTCGGAGTTATTAATGTTCTTGGTGACTTCGAAATCACCTTCGAGGATCATATAGAAGGTCTGCTCGAAAGCATCTTCTACACAAAGAACAGTACCCGCAGGGTATGTCTTGATGCGGCTGTTGATGATGATTTCCTGCACTTCATCTGGCTTGATGCCAGGAAATGCACGAGGGATGATTTTTGCGGGAGTACGGATCGTTGTCATGGGATAGTCTCGAGTTTGATTCTATCATGCACATCCAGATGGACTTTTCACCCATTGGAACTAGTATTCCTCGGCTTCCTTGCATTGTAGCAAAATAGCGTAATTTTGGTATTGCGGTTTCATTGTCCCACCGATATTTATGCAAAGTCGAAACGAGGTTTAGCTGCACTGGAACGTGAAAAGTTCCGCTGATTAAACGGATGTCATGGCAGTTATTTGGGGATTATGGATGAGGGGTAGCGATTGCCTGCTTGAGGTTGAACCAGCTTTAGGCTGGAGATGAGGCGTATTGATTATTTTTTCGCTTTGTACCTTTTTTGCACCTGCTTTTCAATATCCTCCTGAGTGAGCCTGAATTCAACAGCCCTGGCATGCACAGATTTTTGTGCGCCGTCATACCATTGTTCGATCCATTCAGGTTTATCGGATGCTTCCGATTTCAAGAAACGGATGAAGCCCAGCACATCGATCAGCTGCATATAGGGCAGGGTGGTAATTTCCTCCATGATCATCTCTTCCAGTGAATTCATAAGCCAGCCTCCAATGATGATTATAAGACTGTTTATGTGCCTACTTGAGATTTAACATAGAATGAATAGAGAGCGCTGAATACTTTGTCAACGCTCTCTATTTCAATTTGGATTATTGACGACTTGCAAACCAACCCATGGCGCCAATTCCGAATATGAAATAAGCGGCCACGCAGCAAATGCCGACCACCGTCAGGCCAACTTGGAGCCAGCCCATAATGATGCCTGCTGTAGCGAGGCCATCTCCTGCGGCTTGTGGCGGGATGGCGCGTGTTTCTTTGCGCGCTGCGTAACCAGTGACCAGTGCAACAACAGTGGCGATAACTGGGAAAACAGTGAAACCCATAATGCCTGCTATCAGGCTGATGATGGCAAGAGTGCTGGTGGGTAACATGGGCGCAGCATAACTGATCTGGGGATTGTTTTCGTTCATGTGTAACGACTCCTTGAGTTGATATTTTGTTCAGTGGTATCTACGGTTTGGATGTGCTTCGGTTGCCTGTATCTCCCCGCAAAAAAACACCCTCAAAGCCTATAGGACCTTGAGGGTGTTAGATATGCACAGAAATGGGTCAAGAGTCTGTACTTTGGGAGCTTTTTTCTTTTGCCAACAGTTCGTTGATCTCATCCAACAGGCGCAGGATTTCTTTACGCTCGTTGATGGCTTGGTGCAAAGACATATTGAAGGATTCTTTTTCATGCTCAGAAACGGTCTTGAGCAAACCTTCCGCTCGTGTGATCTGGGTATTCTTTTCAGCCAGTTTGATCTCAAGGCGTTTGCGATAGCCTGTGTAGAAATCCTCTTCACTGAGCGGTTCTTTGGTAACAGTGTGGATGGACGGCTTATTGAGCAGCTCATCAATAGTTGGGAGGAATTCTTCGAGCACCACAGGCTTTTCAAGAAAGCGGGTCGCGCCGATGGTAAGAGCGAAAGCCTTGTCTTCGGGGGCCACATACGTGGCAGAGAGAAAGATGACAGGGATGGTGCGCGTCTTTGGCTCAAGCCGCAAGCGGTGGACAAGGCTAAAACCGTCCATTTTAGGCATGAGGATGTCGGTGATGACAAGGTCAGGGCGTTCCGTTTGAATCAACTCATAGGCCTCCTCCCCGTTGCGGGCGGTGGCCACACGATACCCTTTGAATTTCAGTGTAGTATCCAACAAAGAAAGGATATCGGGGATATCTTCCACGACTAGCAGGTAACCTTTATTTGTCTCCATGAAACCATTTTACCCTTCTTTGCATATTTGTTAGTTGTGAGATTATTACAAACTAGATGCAAGTGCTTCAAAATCAAACTCGATGAACGGTACTCCCTGTTCGATGCGATTCTTGCGTTCGCGCATAAAGTTCGCGATCCACATGTGACCTGAGTTGTTCACATCAAAGCCTGGGGTGTGGGTGAATTCTTCAAGAGAGTTGTGGTCAATGCCGTGTATTTCAAAATCGCGGTGGACAACGGCGTATAGTTCCAACTCGCGCAGCTTTAGGAAAATCGGTATCTCTTTCAGCCAGGAACGGTCTACTGTATAAGTACGGGAATAGCCCCGAAGAAAGTGGAGCATGAATTCGGTCGTGAAAGAGGCGAGCGACGAATAACCAAATTCTTCCCAGTCCATTGAGATGTAAAAGAGGACAATGGCAATGTCATTCATGAACCAACTATAGCCACAATCATCGAAGTCAAATAAAGTGAGAGCACCGTTTTCATCCATAAAAAAATTATTCTGGTGGGCATCCTGATGGATGAGACCATAACAACTTTTATCTTTTGGTAGGGAATAGATATGCTCAAGCAGTTTTTTGAATTCCTTGTGGGCAATGATCTCGGATGCTGGCAGATATTGTTCGATGAAGTTCAGGCTATCTTGATCCCACTCAGGCCGCCGCCAGCCAGAGACAGGATGATAGTCCACGGCGAGGGTATGCATTTTACCGAGTAACTCTCCATAGGTTTCATAGCGCGCTGTGGACCAGCCCGCTTCCCACGGCGCCTGACCTTGTGCCTGCACGAAGGCAGTAGCGAGAAACTGCCCACCTTGGTTGTCATCTATTACTTCAACCAGTTTATTCTTTAGGGAAGGAATCGCCCGTGCAACAGACACGCCTCCGCGAGCCAGATAGTTGATCCAATCCACTTCACCTTGAACGAGGGATTCACTTTTGCGAAGGCTGTGACCGATTCTCAAAATGTAGCCATTGCCTTCGCGTTCGTATTTATAGATGAAGCTCTCGAAGGTGTCTATTGGCTGGACAGTTCCTTCTGCGATGCCATAGCGCTGCATCGCTTCTTGTAAGATTGTGTCGTTGAAGCGCTCAATGATCTTTGCATCCAAAAGGTTGTTTTCCTTTAATTAAAGTATTCTGTATTTTTCAGGTCGAGAGCTTTGATGATCTCATCAAGCGCAACAGACAGCCTTGGGTCGTTGGATCTGCCTAATCCTTTATTCCAATAAGAGATATGAGCAAGAAGAGTTCGATCTCTCAATTTATCGTTGGAGCCAACGGCAATATCACGAATGCCTGGCCCAAACCAAGGGACAAGCGGGCCGCCGACGAGGTCGCCGAGCATTCCTGCAATTGCAGGGAAATATAAATTCGTCCAGCGCGTGAGAGCAAAGAGACCACCGTGATGAACAGCCCTGAGCTTGATATTTTGTTTGCTGCCATAACCATCCCAAACAAGGTATGAGTAGAAGCGGCGCTCTTCCGTTTTTGTCTTCGCCACTTCAGGGACGGGTGGGTTTGTCGGCAGGTCGCGTTGGCGCTGCCTGGCGCGCAGATCATCTTCATCGTCTGCCAATAGGATGGCGGCGTGGGTTAGTGGACTGCCAGCCGTAATAAAGTCGGTGACCAGCCACGGGTTTCCTAGGCTGCGCATTTCCTTCCAAAGCGCCACTTGCGCTTGCATATACTGATCAAGCTTGGTGCCTTGCTTGCCACTGCGCAATTCCTCGCCGAGCTTTTCCAGATTGGCGAGCGCGGGTTGGGTGGACGCTTTCGGCTGCCTGTACTGTATGTTGTACTCCTGCCAGAGATGCTTAAGAATGTCGTACGCAACAACGCTGCCCAGGCTGTGGCCGACGACGATCACTCGGTCATATTCACCGCTTTCGTGGATCTTCTTAAGGAGGGCGATACCGTCTGCGCGGATGGCTTGCCTGAGTTTGATGTTATCAGGTGTGGGGCTTAGATAACGGGCGGCATCTCCAATATATAGATAAAAAACCAAGTGACCTACAGAGAAAAGTAGTGCACTTAATCCTTCCACAATGAAGGGCGGCAGCGGAGGAATGAGTTGCTTGAGCGGACCGAACACATCGAAGCTGACAGCAGCCAATGCCAACACGATCAACAACCAGGAGACTGCCCATAAGGGTAACATTTGCTTGGGTACTTTCGATGGCCTTCTAAAGAGAAGCAGCTTTAACCATGAAAGGATGTGGCTAATTTTGGTACCTTCTACTTTATAGGCCCAATAGTATTCAAAGAAATGAGTACGTGGTTGGGTACGGTTCTGTAGCTTACGCAGCTCGAACGATTCAGAAAGCGGATCGGGGCGGACGAAGTATTTCTCACCTCCATCAGCGGGCTCAGGCAGGACGGCATCTGCAAAGGCGCGGACGGTTTCCATGGGATGTTGTTCGCCGATGCCATGAATGATCACAACTGCTTGCGTGTGGCGTGTATTGGTTTTCTTTGCAGCAGGCATGACTACCTCCTTATTTTTTATTACTAATTCAAAAGGATATTTGCCGCGAATTGCGCTATGCTTGAATGCTGTTTCTAACCAGCGGGCTTTTCCATTTTCTTTTCGAGATAGGCATCTCCAAAGTCTACGAAGAGCTCAACCCAAAGCGGCAAATGATCGGACATTTTGAAGGTGCGCCACTGCTTGTATTCATTCAGCGTTTTGTTCGGCAGGTAGGTTTTCCAATCCTCTTCACGGTAGACGTGATCGAAGAAGGGGAAGGTGCCTGCGCGAGCCAGCCCGAGTTGTTTTTCCACATCCCGTGCCATGAAAGCGATCTGATCGAATGGCTTATCCTTGGCGGCGTTGGTGTATTTGCCCTTGAGGGAAGCGGGGATCTGGAACTTCTCTTTTTCGATCGCCTGGAAGCTTTCATCTTTCACGGAGAAAATGTTGAAGTCGCCTAAGAGGATCGAATTGCCAGCCCACGCATCTTTGGATTCCATGCGTTTCTTGAGCAATTTGAGAACAGTTTGGGTTTCCTTGAGGCGTTGTGGATCATCGGATTTTTCTTCGCCGTAAAAGAAGTGTTGGGTGCAGAGCGTAAACTTGAACCAGCCAGCTTTGAACCCAGCAAGGTAGGGACTGCGAGCGAAGGCGAAGTCAGATTGTAGTACGCCGCCTACTTTTTTCATCTCTGGCACCAATTCACCTGCCATGCCGCCAAAGCTGATCTTGCGTGTGTCGAATATATAGGCATGGCGCTCATTATTGCCTTGCGCGCCTACAGAGACATCTGAAACGATGTAGCTCCACCAGTTGCCCAGAATGGACATTAACTTATCGAGCGCATCAAGGTCGTCACGCACTTCCTGCACGGCGATGATGTCAAAACGGGAAAGGATCTCGGCGATATAAAAAAGCGGCTCATCCTCGCGGCCATCGGACTTGGTGCCGCCAAACTCGCGGATATTCCAAGTGGCAAGCAATAGGGTGGGGTCCACTGTTTTGGATGGAATGACTTTATCCAGTTCGAGTTTGAGCGTCCGCAATCTTTGAGCGGTGCGCCTGCCTGCTTCCGTGTTGCTATCAATGTTTTTATAGTCTGGCATGGGGGCTCCTCGTTGTTTTAGTTTGTAACTGATTTGGTGCGTCTGAATTAGTATATACTTTTCATATCCCCATTTCAATACAGAAATACATGTATTTGAGCCTTCCCATTATTTATAACAAACTGGGAAGGCTCAAAAGTTACTTACTTTGCCATGATGTTGATCGTCACTACGGATGCAAGGACGGAGATGACTGTGACAAGTACGATCAGGATGCCGAGCGCCTTCACCCAATGACTGCGGACGTATTGCTCAAATTCGTCTTTGGTCGCTTGTGTAAGGGACGGGGATGTTTGCGAATAGACAATGGCACGAAACGTAAGGAAATACATTCCATTTTTAGCTGCAAGATAGCCTAGCGATGCCAGCGCCTCAAGATTGCGCCTGACCTCTGCTTCATCCAAGGGAGCGCCTTCCTGCTCGAAGATCGGTTTGATCAGAGCAACCACAGCCTCAAAGGAGATCTCGTTCTCCATCGGGCTGGCGCCGCCTCCGAAGGACTCTTGAATTCTTAATAGCAGCCATTGTTGAAAAATATCCACGTTTCCTCCATACGTATCTATTGAATTATGCGCCTGTTGCAAAGACGGCTTTTGCAGCGATGATCTGCAATTGATTTTCTTCCAGTTCAAAATTCGTAAAGGTGGCAGTTAACTCAATGCCGAGCGCGGTGTGCACTTCATGATTGAGTTCAAGTATAAAATAACCTGCAGGCGTTTCGAGATAGGAGTCTGTATTTGCATCCACGGCTGGGAGTGTAGAGATCTGCGAATTTGCCAGATACCGATCCCCATCCATCACGCGGATCTGGCCGAGGTTGACGGCGTTCTTATCACCGATATACACTTCCACTCGCACCACGCGCAGATGGGAACCATCAAATACTTTCTCTACAGAGCCAGAGAAGAGACGTTGAAA
Source organism: Anaerolineales bacterium (assembly GCA_046328875.1). Classification (GTDB taxonomy): domain Bacteria; phylum Chloroflexota; class Anaerolineae; order Anaerolineales; family Villigracilaceae; genus Villigracilis. The sequence goes on from JAXLVS010000001.1 coordinate 1,958,498, forward strand.
AATGGATATCAGTGAGAATTTCCGATCTACGATCAATGGGCTGGGAATGGAGAAATAGATCTCCACTTGAGCTGGGTAATTGCTTTGGATCAACGTCCCTTTGGTATGTCTGCTAACTTTTACGATCTTGCCTGGCTCTGGCGAGGTGTATTCCACATGAGCTGAGTTGCCGTGCACGCGCATGGATGTATAGCGGCTTGCCTTGGTAACAGTACTATTAAGTGGTTTCATGTGCTCTCCTTATAAGAATAAGACTTCATAAATAAGCGACAGTACCAATTTGATGATACCTTAAATTGAAAAAGAGCGCATCTGCCTTTGGTTGCTTGCAGACTATGGCTGCATGAGATAGCCTTTGCTTGTAAACTCCCTCACCCAGCCTGAGTCTCCATTTTCAGTGCGGACTTCCCACCAGGTGCCCTCATGTGCGCATTCTGGGCCGCCGACAATCGTGACGTAGGTGCCTTCTTCCAATTCGGTTACTATATTTGCATAGAAGTCTTGCGGCACTTCAGGGGAGGACCTGAGGTTGACCTTTGGCCAGACGATGCTTGCGCCGTCGCCAATAGCAAGATGGACGCCGCTCAGATCGTCGCACCAATAGCTGCTGGAATCTGTTTGTTGCGAGGATGTGTCTGCTTGAGGTGCTGCGCTGACTGGAATAGCCTGCTTTTGAACGTATACAATAATGTTTCCGTTCTCCGTGTTCTTGATCCGCTGCACCCATTGGTCGTGCTCAAATGTGATATCGAATGGCTGGCCGACCGAATAATCATTTTGCCGAATGTTCCCGTCTTCATCCTGCCAAAGAATGATGAGGTAATTGCTTTTACTGGCCGCCTGATTGAGGACTGTTTCAAAACCAAAATCCACACTGACATCTCCCAGTACCCCTTCTTCTGCTAAAGGGATCGAGACCTGGCCGCTAACAACAAACTCACCGCGTGAATTTAAATGTAAACTTACTTCAACGACATCTGCGACATTGATGGAAGGACCAGCATAGTATGTAGTATTGCCTTGACCGCCACATCCAGAAATAAGAATCATACTGATAAGCCAAATCATTATTGCGGATTTTGTTTTCATCATTCCATCCTGGATTGAAATTGTTTACAAACGTGCCTTGCTTTTCTTCCTGCAAGGGACAGTGTCTTATTTCACAGAAACTGATAGGGCAAAGATATACTCTCCCGCTTTGTACGAGGATTCGCCGTCACTCAGATCGATCTTGAGCGTTCTTTTAGCCTGCAAGTCATAGTGTGCGTTGAGATTCCAGCCGCTGAATACGACGGCGTGATAGCTGCATTTCCATCCATTGGATGTATCATAGTTGTAGTTGAAGATGTATTTCTCTGGGACAGTTTCACCGTTGACAGTGAATACGGTTTCGATGTTATCCATATTTTGTTGGAGCAAATCTGCAGTGTTAGCGCACCAATAGACGGGAAATAAATATTCATGGTCATGAATGGCTTCGCCTGAGTATTGATCAATGCCAGGGGTACGCATATCGCTGACTGTGACGTGATTTTCCACCCAGAGGCTGATCGGGTCATCGGCGCGGATCTCATTGAGAGTGGGCATGCGAACTTTGAGAATACCGCTCCAGCCCTGTGAAAGAACTGCTGTGGGAGGTTGAACAGGAATGCCATTGCCGCTTTTCTGTGTGGCTTCCCCAGCGGATAGCACAACTTCATTGGGCGTGAAGAAATCTTTGATGCTATTGATGTCTGTAAAAAATGCAAAGACGCTGATGCAGGATGCAATAATCCCCAGGATAACAACGGCTGGGTTCTCTGATAATTTTTTCATCATTCCTCCTGATTGCAATGTAGTGGTTTCCATTATAAAACTGGGGGAACGTCTTTATTTACAAGCAATGACATATTGCCATGACAAAGCGCCTTGAGCAATCTCAAGGCGCTTTGTTTGAGGTTATGTTTTTTTCTTACTCTCACTACCGCAGGTATTCTTCCAAGGCGTTGATGAGACGGTGCATGTCGTTGTGGAAGTCTGGGTCGGGACGGATGGGAATGCCGTTCTTATAGACTAGCTTTTGCAGGCTGGAGGGCAGCTCTGCAGCGGCAGGCATGGATGCGCCGCGCACAAGGAGCGGAATGACAGGAATGTTGCGAGCCAGTGCCGCTTCGATCTCAATGCGGACAAAGTCGTTCGGGTCATTGAGGCGTTTGTTACCTGCCGCATCCGCGGCGTTGACCCAGCCGCTGCCGATGACGGCTAGAAGCACCGTGCATTCGCTCACTTTTTGATCGAGGAATTCTTTGAAGTCCACGCCGAGCGGAATATCATCCACATCTTTGAAGATGGGCTCATCGCCGAAGTCTTCGGCGAGACGGTCGTAGATGCGGCCCACGATATCGGCGCTATCAGAGCGGCGGTAGGAGATAAAGGCGTGGCCTGTGACCGTTGTGACTGTATCCGCCTTGGGCGTGGATTGAGGCGATGTTCCTCTTGCATTCTTCTTGTTGCGCAGATCCATCCAACGCCAGAAGGCGGGTATGAGCAGGGCCGTCAGAAGAATGCCTGCCAGCCAATACCAATCTAATGATTGCAGTTTGTTGAGCAGGGTCACTTTGACGGTGATATCGGAGCGATAGGTTTCCACTTCACGCCAGTATTCTTCGCCCTGATATTTGACATAGCGATAAAGCACGATGGTGAGATGTTGCGTACCGCCTTTTTTGGCGGTGACGTACCAAGCCCATTTAGTGGTATCTGTGCCGCTGATGATCTGCACGGGCTGGTCGTGAAGTTGTTGAATGACGAAGGCGTCTTTATCAGAAGAGATGATCTCGGCTTTCATGCGCGGGGTGATCTCTACCTGATCGCTAAAGACATAGTCGCTTTGCTCGAGTTGTTGAACTAACTCAGGCTCGGAGAGGCTTGGGTTGAGCAGCAGTTCCACCGTGGTGGTCTCGTTCAACTTCATTTCTTTAGGGGCGTTGTAAGCGATGTTGCCCTTGGTGGCATCACTCATGGCCTGATCAACCTGGAGCAGTTCTTGTTCGGGAGATAGTTCGACCAAACCAGGGCCAACGCCTTCGCCTGTCATTGGCAGGAGATATGGCGGGTACACCAGTGAGGTGGGGACAGGTTGCGGTTGGGAAGTGGGTATGGGGTTGCTTGAGGTTGGTCCCCCTGAACAGGCTCCGAGCATAAAGATTGTGAGAGTAGCGATAAGGGTCAGAGCGAATGCGAGCAAAAACGTTCGATTGGATGATTTCATGGCAGGTTACCTTGGGCAGAGATGGTCGGTCTATGTCTTTTGGTATTGCAAATTTCTTTTATATCATACTCAATTTAGTTTGGGATGCAAGTGAGGGGGCAGATCTCAAGTACATGGATCTCATGTAATGAGCCCAGCATACTCTTAATGCAAATGCCGAAAGGTTAAGAAGATAACAGCCATGAACTTTGTTGGAGGTCATGGCTGTATTTTACTGGTATTACTGCGTTTTTTTATGGGAGCTTCTTGTTATTTTCAATGAGTTGTTGGTAGGTGAGCAGATCGGCTTCTGCTTCGGCGGTTTTGCCCAGAGCCTTGTACACTTCCGCGCGGTCTTGATAGAACCATGCATATTGAGTGACATACCCGCCAGTTTCAAGCGCTTTGTTGTACTCCTGGATGGCTTGCTCGTATTTCTTCATCCCTGCATATGCTTTGCCGAGACCATAGTATGCCCAGTCATAGTCAGGGTTCAGGGCAAGAGCTTTTTCATATTTTTGAATGGCGAGTTCAAATTGCCCTTGTGCGATATAGATGTCCCCGTATCCATTCTGTGGACATTCATAGCTTGGTACCGTTTTTTGTGATTTATCATAGCTTTCTTGGGCAAGTTTTAATTTACCCAGCTTGACATATGCATCTCCAAGGTTGCAATAAGTACCTGCACTCGCCACATCAAGGTCTACTGCTTTATTGTAGATTTCAATGGCTTTCTCATTTTCTCCTACCATATAATACAGATTGCCAATACTTGATATGGCATACTCATCTTGTGGGTCGATTTTCAGGGCTTTATTATATTCTTCATATGCAAGGTTGAAATCCCCTTGCACAGCGTAAATATCCCCGATGCTGTTGCGCGCGTAGGTATCCTGTGGGTCTATTTTGAGAACTTTATTATATTCTTCTAGGGCGAGATCATAATTTTCCTGGGCGAAATAGACATCCCCGATGCTGTTGCGCGCGTAGGTATCCTGTGGGTCTATTTTGAGAACTTTATTATATTCTTCTAAGGCGAGCTCATACTTTCCTTGATAATAATAAACATTGCCGATGCTATTGAACACATAAGTGCTGCTTGGGTCTATTTCAAGAACTTTATTATATTCCTCAATAGCGAGTTCATAATTTCCCTGGTAATTGTAAATATCACCAATACTATAGTGTGCGTAGGTATCCTGTGGGTCTATTTCAAGGCTTTTCTTGAATTTTTCCAAGGCTAGATCATAATTTTCTTCCGTGAAATAGATATCGCCAAGAAGATTGTTTGCCCAGGAGTGTTTTGGGTCGATTTCAATGGCTTTGTTCAGGTCAGCAATTGCTTTCTCTGTTTCATCCATCATGAAATAGAGATCTCCTCTGTTTGCATATATATTAGCGCTTTGCGGTTCAATTTCAAACGCCTTGTCTATTTCTTCTATGGCAAGAGCGTACTTTTCTTGGTTGGCATACATGTAAGCACGCCGAATAAGCGTACTAATGTTTTTTGGGTCTAACTCGGCTGCTTTATCAAAATCCTGCGCGGCCTGTTCGTAATTATCAGAATATGTATTCATGCTGCCACGAACAAGATAGAAGTTAATGGATGTAGGGGCGAGTTCAATGGCTTGTGCGAGGTCTTTGAATGCTTTCTCTTTTTCCCCGATATAGTAATATTCCAGTCCTCTTCTAAAATAGGCATCGGAATATTGAGGGTCAGCTGTGATAGCAGCATTGTAACTTGCAATGGCTTGAGTGGAATTACCCAGCTCGCTATAAGCCTTGCCAAGATAGGTCTGGACCATGGCTGGCTTAATGTAGGTAAGTAGACTTTGCTCTACGAGAATGTCTTCAAAGTGGGCAGCGGCTTCTTTATATTTTTCTTTATTGAATTCCAACACCCCTGTAACGAATGAGATCAGGGTGGATGTTTCTGCGCCAAGCTGGCGTTGGACTTCAAAAGACTCAAGCGCCGAGATCGTGGCATTGGGATTGTAGGTCTTGCTATCTTCCATGAAATCAAGCGATTCGGTAGATAGGTTTTCAATATGAATGGTGATGTTAGGGTTTTCGGTGGGCTTATACCAGGCCCAAATGACCAGGTCGGCTTGCTGGCTTTCCCCCAGTTGACGGGCGACTTCCGAGCCTTGCAGAGACGTGACGACTTCATCGATGGGGATGATCTCAATGCTCTCATCGCTGGAGAACTTGGTGTTCAATTCTTCGATGAGTTGATTGCGCATTCCGTATTTATCTTCGGGGCCATCGAAGGCGGCAATGACAATGATGAGCTTATCTTTTCTGGCTTGCAGCGCCTGTTCATTCTCAATCGCTTGTTGGCTGGCAGTGGCAATGGCTTGCTGGGTAGCCTGGGTTTTTATGGCCTGGTTTTTATCTGCAAGCAATGCCTGCTGTGTGGCGGTTGCCATCATCTGCTGGGTGGATTGCGCCATGTTTTGCTCGGCCTGCGCTTGTTCCGTTTTATTCTTTTGGAAGAGTAAAGTGCCCACAGCCAGAGACCCTGCCAACGTAAGGAAGAACCCGATACGGGCCAGCTTATAGAAGCGCGGGTAGATGGGGACGCCTCTGGTGTTTCCTTTGTCGGTTGTATCCAGTTCTCCCAGGATGGGTGGACGTTTCGAATATCCTACCACTCCGAGGGCGATGATGAGCACTAATAGGCTGCCACCCACAAAAAAGTATCCGAGAGTTCTATCGCCCCTTAATTCGTTGTAGAAACTTGCGGCCAGCATGATGGCACTGATAAAACCGCCAATGGGACCAAAGATATTGGCGATTTTTTCTTGCACCCCTACTTTTTCTTTTTCTTTGAATTGTAGATCTAGCTTATCGTTTCCTTGATGTTCAGATTCCTTTTCCAATCCTTCTTCAGACATGACACCCTCCAGCAGCAAAGTTGATTCGCGGTTTTGCTTCCCGTATCTGCTACAAACGTGCCCTCCCAGGTCTATTCTTCCCCCTTGCGTCTGCCGCAGTTCTATTTGTATTTATTATATCTGTATGGCTTCAACTATGGAGTCTACACATTAATTTACAGGTATCTTTTTAATACCTTAGCCCTTGCTAAGATGCAGCAGACGCCAGAGACCGATAATGAGAAAGATGCCCGCGCCGACCCACACTAAAAGGGACGGGACATCGAAGTAGCCCGTCCATGCGGCGAAGGCGAGCATACCCCCAACAGAAAGGTAGAAGGAAGCGAATAACAAGTTTGCGATCATTCCTAAACTCCTTGAACGCTCTTCAGGGTGCGGACTTGCTGATGTGTTCTCTCAAGCCGAAGGACGGATGGGCGTGCCGCAAAAGCCACATTCAACTTCGGCAACATTCAGCCCATGTGCATCGCTAATGTGGACAGGCGCTCCACACTGCGGACAGTTGGTGGGGAAACGAGCCGCCATGGACGACTCTGCGGGCGGGGAAACCTTGGCTGCAAATTCTTTTTTGAGGCTTTCAGCGGCGTGATCCATGCCATGTTTGGTCAGTTCTTTGCTGATGCTGTTGTAAAAATATTGGGTTCGTTTCTCCATCTTGAGCTGAAGAAATATTTTCAACGCGGCACGCGCCTGCACCAGCGCAAGGGACTCGTTGCCGCTTTCTGCAAAGGCTTGGGCCGCCAGAGCGTGCAAGTTGGCCGCACGCTGGGCTTGCCTATTTTCGGTCAGCACCTCGGCTATTCTTGCGAACAGCGGAGCCGCCTGGCTTGGTTTCCCCTCTTTGTAGAGTTGATATGCTTCGTCGAGCCTTTGCTGCTCGGAGGGACGCAGGGTGTTGCCTTGCATGTACGGGTCATTGGAATTTGAAAACATAAAGGATTGCTGTTACTCCGTAACCAAACTATTGCTTAACCATAGCGCCGCCAAAATATAATGGTCTGACTCGGGCTTCTCCTTCTGTGCGGCGAGTGTACTTGCAAGTTTATCCAACTCTGGTGTGTCTTCACCCTGCAAAAAGCCATCCTGCGCTTCCTGCCAGCTCCATGTTTCCTTCAAAGGGATATTGGCTTCCCGCACCGCCTTGGCAAGGGACGCGATGATCTCGTGCTGCTTTTCTGCCCATAGACAAATGATCGCTGTGGCCAGCAGGTCGTTGACCTTGAATTCCTTTGCCACTTGTATCTTTGCGATCTGCGGCGGAATGCTTTGGAAGGAACGGAACCCATTGACGTGAATGGTCTTCTTGAGAATATCCAATGCAAAACTTTTCAATTCCGATGAAGCCTTCGGGTAGTGACTGAGCGCATCCGCTACCACTATCTGACGGTATTCGTCGTTCATCATTTCGTTTACTTCGACCCACGCAATTACATTATTTTCTGTCATCGTTTTCTCCTGTTATTTTAAGCCCAACCCCTCCAACCTACCACTCGCGAAGTACTCTCGGGTACGCGTCCCCTAAAGGGGAGGCTTTATTGCATAATCCTGATTATATAAAACAATTCCCGTAGTGACAGAAAACTTCCAAAGTATAAGCTCTCCCCTAAATAGAAAACACGACATGCAAAATGATATCGGCGGAGAAGTGCGAGAGCATGGCGGATTCCAAGCCATACTTGGTGTAGAAGTAGCCAAAGCCGACGCCAAGCAAGCCGTTCAACACAATGGCGCGGACGACGACCAGCGGGGTGATGGTCATGAGGGCGGCGGTGGCAGGCAAATGCCCCAGCCCGAAGAAAACTGCTGCAAGAATATTGGCCGTCCATAGGACGCCAGTGGTTGGTTTGCCTTCGGCGGTGCGGCTGACGAATTTCCCCAGCCAAGCCAGCAGGGACATGAGGAACAAGCGCAGCAATATTTCCTCGTCAATACCGCCATAGAACGAAGCCAGAAAACCCTGTAAAGGCGTAGTGGCGCTGCCGCTCGCGGCGCTGCCCTGTACGAGTTCGGATTGAAGCGCGGGCATAAAGACGAATTTATCCAGGCCGAAGATGAGCAATCCGCCGATCACCCCAAAGAGAATGACAGGCAATAAGAACGGTCTGACGTGGTCTGCGAGCTTTTCGCCTGCGAAGAATTTTTCAAGGACAGGCGCGCCCAGCCCGACCTGCTTTGCCAGCAATAGCCCGAGGGAGGTGGCGGCGCCGAACAGCAAAATGCTTTGGATGACCTGTGCCGCGATGAGCACGCCAAGCGGAATGGTGGCTGTGACTTGTTTGATGACCGACTCTTGCAGCTTGAGGGCATACGGCAGGACGGCGAGAAGGCCGAGCACCGACGCAACCCATAACGTTAGAAATACTTTCCAGTTGAATTTGGTTTCTTTTTCCATGTTGTTTCCTTATTCCGTTACCATTACCTGAGGATACTCGTCATTCATCATTTCGTTGACTTTGGTTCACGGTAACAAGTTAGTTTTAGGTAGTGTTCTCCATATAATACCTTTACTTGACCATTTACTACCAGTGAACATCTTCCTCTTAAGGGATATTAGTCAATTCTGTTCCTCTACGTGTTTTGGTCTCTATATGCTTGCATTTCATTTTCCAACGCGAATTGAATAGCTTTGATAACGCTGTTGATGTTGTTCATAATTTGATTGTTCCAAAAACGAATGACTTTATAACCTAATGTTTCAAAATATTTTGTGCGTTCTGTATCGTATTCGGCTTGTTCTATATGCTGACTCCCATCGAGTTCGATGATAAGCTTTTTCTCGATGCAGACAAAATCAGGAATGTAGTGTCCTATGGCGTGCTGCCTTCTAAAGTTGACGCCCAGTTGGTCGTTACGGATGACTGCCCATAGTTTGCGTTCGGCGGGGGTAAGTTCTTTTCTTAATTCGATAGCGCGGGTTCTGGTTTTTGGGTTGCTTCTGGGTGGACGCGGCAATTTGGCCCCTCCTAACCTCCCCAAATGCGACGAAGATCGCGTCGAATTTGGGGAGGGACTGGTGCTCTTGAAAAGTAAATTTTAGAGTGGCTCTCAGTTTTCATAAACAGTCTCAATTTGCCATTCTCCCCCTAATTCGACAGCCTTATCGTCGCATTAGGGGGAGATGTCCAACGGACAGAGGGGGATGCCTTACTCGTTGACTACGCTTTATTCAACGTTTTTCGTATCAACCAACGACCAGTCAACATCAAAATGGACACACCCAACAGCGCATCCACCATTAGCGCGGACATTGGCATAAGAAACCCGATACGTTCAGGGGTTGTACCCGTGATCGCCATTGAGATTTGACATAACAGCCCAAACGCCAAGCCTGCAAAACTCCAATTTGCAAACGGACCATAACGCCGAAGCGGTGTTTTTGAGAATGCGCCAAATAAAAGAATGGTACTGCCCAATACGCTAAGCCCAGCCATCACGTCGTTAATGAACATGCCAATTGATGCAAAAACATCCAGTATTCCCATTTGTATCTTCCTTGCCTGAAAAGTTTTCTTTTTTCTTCATCTACCCAGTTGCGATACACTTCCAAGAAGGGAACCGAACATTACCATCATCAGACAAGCATAGATGAGAAAAGCAATCAAACTGACAATAAAATTTGCCACAAAGAAATGACCCCAAACAGCGAATGCCCGCTTTAAGAATCCTGGGCTAAGCAAATCTGTTTGAGGAATATAACGGGACACAGCCCTTGCAATGGCATTTCCATCCATGTCATTTTTGGGCTGTATTGCCCGCAGACTTCTATTTTCGGCTTCCAGTGTTTTAATGCGTTCTTCCAGCGTCCCCAAATACTCTACTAATTCATTCATGTTTTTGAATTGCATAATTCCTCCTTGTTTTTACAACGGCTCTTCGCCATCGATAATATACTTCTCTTTCACTTCCCCTTCTTTTCTTTCAAATCGGGTTGTTGCGTGTTTGCAGTTCTTTCAATTGCACACGGTAATATAAATTCTCGGCTTTACTTTGGTTCTTTTTGTCATTCGGGAAGAGTTCTTTGCACGAGACAATATCAATATTGTTTACTTCCCCAAAGTGACAGATTTTATAGCTTTCTTCACCAAATACCTTCTCTTGATAGGACGCCATTGACTTTGGCGGCCAGCGTTTTGGGGCGTTCTCTAAAGGGATGTGATACCAGCCCTCGCTTTTCAAAATATCGAGGGCTGGTATTTTAGGCAGTAGGGCGACAAGTAATTCTTTGGCGGCTTTTTTACGGGACATACTAGCTTGTTGCTTCCTCAGATTCGCTGATGGCAAGTTTTAATAGTTCAATGAATTCTTTGATAGGTTCGGCCACATTGGATATATCCAATAAACTTCCAAGAATGATATGAATAGACTCTAAGAGTTGTTTTGCTATTTTGACGCTTCCTATTTTCTTGAATTTATCTCGGATATGCTTATATTCAAGCAGCTTCGCGTGCAAACTCTTTTTCGTCAACCCTGCATTTTCAAGAGCCGTATCTGTTTCCAGTCTCTCAATATCTCTTTGAAGATCTAACAACCGTACTTCTCTGATTTCCTCATCATAGGCAGCGTGGATAGGGTCGCGAATTTCCTCATGAAAAAGGATATGTTTTGCAGGGACGATCTCGTCAAGACGACTTTTAACATCCTCAATAAAAGCAGCAAGCCGTCTTTTTGGTTCGACCTCTGGGTTCGATAAGACATCTTCATCTTCGTTACTCATGACTAAAGCTCCTCTCTTTTATATTAATAAAGATATTACACAGCCTTTGCCACCAATACTTCTTCGTCCAACATATCCGTCACCTTGACAGCGACGGTTGCACCCTTTTTTGCTTCCACAACATACCTCCCATTGACCAGGTCATTCTTTTTCTCAGGTACATCCACCAGCCCCGTAATTCCATCTGTGCTTGAAGAAGACTGTCCACGAATATTTCACGAATTCACGAGTGTGCGAACCCCTACATGAAATGTTATTGGCTGGAGATCAAAACCTGCCCCATACAATTCAGGATGTTTGATTGGGTAAACACGTGGCTTATTTGTCATCGTCGAAAACACAAAATAAATGAAGTAGTTATTCAGCGCTTTTGATTGTTCAAGTTCGTTAATACTTATATAAAAACCACGATCAAGGTTACTTCCACGAGTTGCTTTCACTTCAATTTGCCGAGGTGTTCCGTCCTCATCAAAAGAAAGAATGTCATATCCAGCACTGTCAGTTTCTTGAGACACATGCTTAATTCTGCTTGCCAATTCAGGCTTGTCAGCTTGGATTAAACGTTTCTGTTCTAAGGCAATAACTATTAACTCTCCTCGATCTCCAGTGCGTTTCAATTGTTTTTGATGCTTATCGAAATCTGTTTTTTTCGATTTTCCATTTTTTGTTTGAGCTGTGTCAGACGTAAAAGACATGGCAGGCAGTTGAGGAATAAATTGAGCACCTTTTATGGCATCGTCCAATAAGGGGATCGTAGTAGTCATGCCTGTTTGTATAATTTCATCTTCTGGATGACCAAAAACGTCATAGAGAAAGCGCATAAAAAGCGGAATGGGCTGCTCTACCAATTCAGGCCATGTTGCTCGGTATTCCATAAGCGCACGTTGCATATCAGTTGGATTCTTGAATGACCCGTTTATATCTAGCTGTGCAATAAAAAACTTCAAATGTACTATTGAGTATATTGGTACAAACTGTTCTGGAAAGTAGAGGAAAAGTATCTTGCCCTTGAACATAGGGGATAAACGGTTTTTTGCGATTGATGTTTGGTCTCCTCTATATGCTGCTTCGAGAAGTTCTGCAATTGCTTCCTTTACAAATGGAAATGCTTCTTTACCACTTGCTTTCCAAATGTTGCTGGCTCTGTATTCATGAGAAGTGTCACTTTTTGTTCTACCGAAATACACTCCAAATTTGAACGCGGTCGCGCCGAGAATACGTCCCAAACTATCCATCTCGCGTTCAATCCGATAACAAAAGGATCGGTTATCAGCACCCTTTCCGATCACGTACTCATCAATGCCCATGGCGCGAATCTTGGAAATTGGAAAATCAGCTACAAACTTCTTTCGTAGCTTTTCTCCATTTTCTAGGTCTTCGGCAAATTCTTTGACCAGAAATGGTACTCTTGTTTTGATCTTTTCCGCCATGTCTAAGCGATTCACGAGTTACCGTCCTTTTACTCTTCTCTCAAGTTGTCGATATATTCCCATTCGCCTGTTTTGAGGTCGCTAAACTTCCAAAACCGCCAGCCGTTGACCTGTTTCCAGTTGGTGGCAACGGCTTTTGCTGCACCAGAAGGCGTTGAATACTCTTTCCCGTTGTATCGGACAGTCCAATTTTCATCCAACAGCTCGGCTGAAAATATTTGTCCGCTGTGCGTAGCTTCTATGGCAATTGGAAATTTGAAATTCTTTTTTGAGGGTGCGCTTACTGGCTCGCTAAAATCAACACCAAATGCATCCTTCCAGTATTCTGCATCGATGGACTGAACTGTATGCTTTTCTTCTTTTATTCCAAGTTTGAAATCAAAAAGGAGATTGGTAAATGTTTCCCCGTTGATAAGAGTGATCGGTATTTTATTTGGGTTTTCCGCTTCGGCTTTAGCTTCGGATGTAAAGTCTTTGGATGTGATGAGAATGCCATGTTCTCCGCCATTAGTGAGAGAACCTCGTAGTTCTCTCACTTCCTTGGAACCAACATTACCTTTCCACCGTTTGGCTTGAATAATTACTTTAATAGGGGTTAATTGGTTGGTCTTCAATACCCCTTTCACATCAATACCCTTATCGCCTGTTTTCGGGGTTGTTCCTGTTTCTTCAAACCCCATCAATTCAAGAAGTGCCTCAATCAGTTCCTCAAATTTTTCTGCATGCATTTTGAGAATTTGCTGGCGGACTTCATCTTTGGCTTTCTTGTTGGCAACTTTTACATGATATTCCAGCCCTGTTGGAAGTTTCTCTTTCAGGGCAAAGATGCCTTTACCTTCGCGCTGAAACCTTGAGTCATCCCTGAGAGTGTCAGTATAGAGTAGTGCTCCCATAGTGGCATGTGGAGTTTGTCCAGTTGTTTCCAGCATGCCTTTTTTCAAGGCGACATTGGTAATTTCATTGTAGTGAAGTGGCTTTCCAGCTTGACGTAGAATTTCTTCTGCAGCGTCTTTAAATTTATATTGCATCTTCACTCCTTTGCTAAGGCGTTTCGTTTGTTTTTTCTTGAGAAGTAACGCATCACTGTAATTGATATAAGCATTGTAAAACCAGAGATTACTACAGCAATGAAATTTTGTTCTGGTGTTGACCTATTCCAGCCCCTTCGTATTTCAACCATGTTTTTGAATGTATTACCAAACATGAACCCAATCGAACCACCAAATAAAGCCCCTGCAATGGTGCCAGCGGTTCTCGCACCTTCTTTTTTGCCCAGTATTTTTTCGGCTGCTGCTCCAAAGGATAAACCACCAATAGTAGCCCCAACCACTGCCCCAAAAGGTTCTGGGGAAGGGTTGTTAGCTTCATTGAAGCGGACTTTTTTTAGTTTCGCAATGGCATCTCGTTCTCTTCCAGATGCAACACGAATACTTTCATTGTGCCGAACAAAGACGGTGTATTCCGTGAAAGGGTCTTTTGCGGTTGTAGGGTTTAGCTTTCTTGTAGTTTCATAGAGATGAGGACTTGGGTTGATCACAATTAGATTAAGTTGTTTCCCCTCTAGTTCAACGGCGTAAGCATCCAACTCTTCTAGCTTGGGGGAACATGACGGGTTGATAATGTCAAGTATCCTGCGTGTGTTTAGGATATGCTCAACATTTTGGATTTCACGGATACCATCATTATTTTTTGTGTTTTCGGCTCCAATAATAAGATAGGCTGTATCTCCAGCTGTAATCGAATTACCATTTGCCAGAGAAAGAATATCTTTTATAAGCTCATCCCTTTGACCTTTTTTAACTGTTTCGTCTTTATCATCAATTAAGTATTGCTGTCTCTTGAATTCAAGAATTGAGCTTTCTTCTTGTAATAATAAAGATTTAACCTGCTCTGTATCTATCTGTTTGCTCATGTATATCTCTCACGGCAAAGGCGGCAAGCCAAGGTCTTTGAGAAACTCATTATGCTTTTTCTTCGCGTCCGCAATCTTCTCTTCCAATGCCTGCAATTGACCATGCACAGCGCCGAGGTCAATTTCCTCTTCTTCGGTGGCAGTGCTGACATAACGGGAAATGTTCAGGTTGTAGTTATTCTTTTCGATCTCTTCCATTGAGACGCGCTTGGAATAGCGCGGATCATCTGCCTTGCGGTACTGGTAGGTGTCAATAATCTTTTGGATATGCTCAGGTAATAGCTTGTTTTGACGCTTGTCTTTTTCATAATATTCACTGGCGTTGATGAATAATACATCGTCATACTTTTTGCACTTCTTCAATACCAAAATACAGACGGGGATGCCCGTGGAGTAAAACAAATTGGCAGGCAGACCAATCACAGTATCAATGTTGCCATCTACCAACAGCTTTTTACGGATGCGCTCTTCTGCGCCGCCACGGAACAAGACCCCATGCGGTAGGACGATTGCCATCGTGCCTTCCTGTGCAAGGAAGTGAAAGCCATGCAAGAGGAAGGCAAAATCAGCCGCAGACTTAGGCGCGAGTCCGTAATTCTTGAAGCGCACATCTTCGCCCAGTGCATCGGTGGGTTCCCAACGCAAGCTAAAGGGCGGATTGGCAACCACCGCATCAAAGGTCGGTTTTCTGGCGGGGTTGTCTTCGCGCAGCATATCCCACGCATTGACGAGGGTATCGCCGTTGAAAATATCGAACTCTGAATCTTTCACGCCGTGCAAGAGCATGTTCATGCGGGCGAGGTTGTAGGTCGTGATGTTGTTTTCCTGCCCGAAGATTTTACCAATGCCATTTGAGCCAAGCCGTTTGCGCAGGTTCAACAACAGTGACCCTGACCCACAGGCAAAATCGAGCACGCTCTTTAGATGTTTTCTTGCTCCTGTGCTGGGTTCCTGGCTATCCAAGACTACAATGCCAGACAAGATACTAGAGATTTGTTGCGGGGTGTAGAACTCGCCCGCCTTCTTGCCAGACCCCGCCGCGAACTGACCAATTAGATATTCATAGGCATCGCCCAGTGTATCGCTATCGGTGGAGAAGCCTGCTAATCCTGTTGCAATTGTTTTAATGATATTGCTAAGTTTGGCATTCCGTTCGGAATATTTTTTTCCTAACTTTTCAGAGTTGAGGTTAATCTCGGAAAACAACCCTTGAAAGGCACTTGCAAAGGATTTGTTTTCAATATACTTGAAGCCTTGTTCCAAGGTATGTAACAATTCGCTGTTTTGGGTGCGTGCCATTTCGACAATGCTATCCCATAAGAAAGGTGGCTCAATGACATAATGCACTTTGCGGCGCATCTGTTCTTCAAAGGTTTTAATATCGCTTGCGTTACGCTCATACCACAGTTGCAACGGCGTGACGATGGGCGCATCTTGAACTTCTGTATCTTCCGAGCCTGCTTTTGTTTTTGCCTTCTTCTTTTTCTCCGCTAATGCTACCGCCTGTTCCCGCACAGACTCTACTTCGCTTTCGGTAGGGTAGTCCTTTCCCAATTCCTTTTTACACGCGGACTCGTAATTATCCGAAAGATAACGCAAAAAGAGAAAGGACAGCATGTAATCGCGGAAGTCATCCGCGTTCATTGCCCCGCGTAGTTGATCGGCGATACTCCACAGAGTCGCGCCGAGTTGTTTTTGGGTTTGTTCATTCATAAGGTTTAGGCTTCCTCGGTTTCTTGCGGAAATAATTCAGGATTGAAGGCATAACGACCCATGAAGTCGGAAAGTATTTTTCTGAAATACTCTTTGTTTTCCTCTAACATTTCTTGAGGTTCATAAAGCGAATAATTTCCATGACTCAAAATGTTAATGATTCGCGTATGTAAAACACCGTCAATATCATTGTCATCCTGTTTGATGCACGCAGAAAAATTCCTAAACCCATGAAAGCTGGCGGTCTTTTCAAGGATGCTGCGCAACATATTGAAATGATAAGTATATAGCTTTCCGCTTTGAGATGCCCTATGTAATTCGGCAAGCGATGCTACATGATGAAAGAAAGGAGTGTCACCAGTATTACGAAGGATATATCCATTAGATTTCTGATCTTTGCTCAAGAAATACTTATCTGCGCGGTTAAGCTCATTGCACATTACGTTAAAGAAGAGTGTATGATGTGAAGATACAATGGTTTTTAATTTACTTTCTTCTTTTTTGAGAAGTTTTGCAAGATGAGTTGCTATCGCAATTGAGTTGTTATCATCTAAGGAAGATATAGGGTCGTCAATAAAAACATATTTGACCCATTTATACGCTTCTGCCTCATCTACTGCTAATTGAACAATCGCCAAAAATAAGCACCAGATAAAGATGTTTTCTTCACCGCGTGAAATCTTAATATTGTCAATAGTTTCAGTTTCTTCCTCACCGCCTTCACCCGTTTTTACTCTAATTGTTCGAGAAAAACTGACTGTCCAATTGTCATAGTCTATCTTGAAATTGAAATCAGCATAACGCTCTAGGAAAGAAAAGATTTTCTCTTCAAGTGCTAAATCCTTAAAGCCAGAGAAAAAACGTGAGGCAGAATTTATTTTTAGCACACGCTCGCTATCGGTTTCTAAATCATTATCCCAAGTAAATAAGTCTTCAGTGAAAGCATTGAAATAGAGGGTATCGCGTTCATCACCATTTTTTCCTGCATTCTTAAACGCTACAGATAGGCGCGTCTTGCCCGTGCCGTTATAAGCATAAAGTAATATGAACTTTTTATTTTCTAGTTCTTGCCGAAAATGAGTAGCCAATGTTTCAAGGCTGGCAAAAGTATCTACGCTCATTTCTGCACCTCCTCCACCGACGGGAACAATCCCTGCATCAATCCCTTTTTATGGGACTTTAGCAATTCCACCGCTTCACTGTGCGCGGAGATTTCTTCATCTATCGAAGAAAGAAAATCCGCAATTCTTTGTTGTTCTTCCTTTCGCTTTGGCAAAAGAACTTCAGTGTCTCTCAAACTATCCATATTAATCTTTGGAGGAACGGCGTTCAAAAGAGATTTGCTGAAAAGTTCATTTTGATAACGATTGGACTGCATATAATAGTGCAGAAAATGAGATACAAAGGATTTTGAACTTTTTATTACAGCAAGAGTAACATATACGCTGAAGTCAAAATCCCAAGTAACTACTTGGGAAAAGCCAATTTTTCCAATTCTAGTTAACAGAATATCGCTTTTTTCTGGCTTGTTTTTGTTCGTAGCAATAGCGTAATCTTCAGGAGAAATAAATTTATTTTTGGCTCCACTTACTATATTTTCAACACTGTAGAATGGAATTCCTTCGGTTGTATAGGTTGGTGTCTGGTGAGTGCCATCGAAAACAGCGGGAGAAACATTTTTTAACTTCTTTACTTCCCACTCCCCAGCGGACTCAAACTCAGGGAAGCGCAACCTTGGCACGGTCTCGCCTTCGGGGGGGAAGAGGTTCTGCATCAGCCCTTTTTTATAGGCTTGTAACGCCTGCACTTTTTGGCTTTGTGCAGAGATTAATTCATCGAGGGAGGTCAGGCAGTCCGCTATTTTTTGCTGTTCGGCAAGTGTTTCTTTTTGAGGTAATGGAACTGGCAATGACATTAAATCTTCATCGTCAACATTGAGTGACCCATGAGCGCGAGCGCCCACGGTAATAAAATTTCTAAGCCATCTACCGTGTAGGTTTCCCAAAAATAGATAACTTAAATATTTGGGAATAACTTTATCCTTCTGAACACTAAAGCAAGTAAATATACTATTGGGGACGGCTCCCGCTTCCTTGCCAGAATACATAGCAAGGAAACCCTCGGGGGCATCTTTGGTTGAACTTTTGTTATAAGCAAAATCATTTTCGCGAATAACAATATAGTTTTTATATGCTTGACCTGCTATCTCTCGTCCAAATTTCTCAATTTGGGAAACCAGCCCTACCCCAGAGGTAATACTCATTAGAGTGTATTTCCCGTTCCCTGCTTTTTCAGTAATAACGGAGGCAATATCAGCAAGTTTTTGATATTCCCACTTACCGTAAAATTCAGGGAATCGTAACTTGGGCAAATTCACAGCATCCATCCTATTGCTCATATACATTCAATCCTGAAATCTCGCGTCCCTGCGCGAGCTTATTTAAGTGCGGAATCAGGCGATTCATTAATTCCAGTTCCTTTTCGGCGCGTGCTTTCCAGCCCAGTTCCAGCGGGGCAAGCAGGTCGGTCAGGCGTTCACTATCGAACACCATGCGTTGCATAATTTCGTCTACAAAGACTTGTAACACATTGGTAGTCAGCCCAAAGACAAGGGCAATATCTGCCAGTTCGCGGGCGTTCTTCTTAGCTTTGAATGCCGCATAACCCGCCCGAATTGCTGCTTCATCCAACGCCTTGCCCACTTGTAGGCTGTTAATGTATTCGGTCATGTCTTCGCGCTCATCTAAGAATTTGGCATCTGAATCGATCAGCCCGATCAATTGTTCACGGGTCATGCTCTGTTTGCCAGGTTTCGTCGCCGTATACCGCGCGATCAGCTTCATGATGTAATCATAATCAATGATTGCAGAGGCAAACAACACGAATTCAAAATCAAGTTGTTGCACTTCTTGATTTTTTTTCTCTTTATCTTTATCTTGCTTCTCCTTCAAACGCTGGGCAGTTTCTAAATACGCGCTGCGGAAGGACAATAATTGTTCTTCTGGCAGTACCCTTTCAATCACGGCTTTATCTTCTTGCGTCAAGTCGGTGTATTGGTCTAATTGGGTCTTGAAGCGTTGTACATCCTTGAATCGTTCGATGAAGATACTACGCGCTGCATCGCCCTTCAAATTGGGTACTTCTTCGGGAGCATATCCTAACCCTTGCGACTGCATGAACAAATCCAACTTCTTGACTGCTTCTTTCAATTTGTCGATCACCACAGGGGCGGGGTCCACCAGCCAAATTTCCTTGGCTTTCTCGGCAAACTCACCCGAAAAGAGTTGAATGGCTTCATCCACTTGCGTTTGTTGCTGGCGAAAGTCCAGAATATTGCCGTAGGGCTTACTATCGTTCAACACGCGGTTGGTGCGTGAAAGCGCCTGAATCAAGCCGTGTTGTTTGAGGTTTTTATCCACATACAGTGTGTTCAGGTATTTCGAGTCAAAGCCTGTTAAGAGCATATCCACCACAATCACCACATCGATCTTTTGGGCATGTGGCAAATCGTGGTTGGAATACTGTTGGTCTTTGATGCGCTTTTGAACATCTTGATAATACAAATCAAATTCATTGATGCTGTGATTCGTGCCATAGGCGGCGTTATAGTCTGCCAGGATGGACGCGAGCGCGGCTTTTTTCTTGTCAGGTTCTTTCTTGTTGTCTTCTTTTTCTTGTAGTAAATCTTCTTGAAGTTGTTGCACGTCCTTATTGCCTTCGGCGGGCGGTGAAAATACACAAGCTACATTCAAAGGCTCAAAGGCTTCATTCTCTGCATGTTTTTTTGCCTGTATGGTCTTGAATAAATCATGATAAGCGATTGCATCGTTGATCGATGCAGTCGCTAAAATCGCGTTGAACTTACGCCCAGCGGTGGCGGCATCATGCTTGTCTAAAATCGCCTCCACTACGGCTTGCTTGGTGAGTGGTTCACCCGCTTGTGGAATATGCTCGCCCTCAGGCTTGAAGTAGTCCACATGGAAACGCAGCACGGTATTATCTTCGATGGCGTTCGTAATAGTATAGGCGTGTAACTGTCTTTGGAACAAGTCCGCTGTGGTTTTGTACGAAGCCTGCTCGCCTTCGATTTTTGTATAGCTCGCATTTTCCGTAAAGATCGGCGTGCCCGTAAACCCAAACAACTGTGCCTTGGGGAAGAATTCTTTAATAGCTTCGTGATTGTCGCCAAACTGCGAACGATGGCATTCATCGAAGATGAAGACCACGCGCTTATTGCTTAGTGCTTTGAGTTGTTCTTTGAAGTTGCGCTTGTTTCCTTCATCCAATGCTAGTCCTAATTTTTGGATGGTCGTCACAATCACTTTGTCCGCATAATCATCTGAAAGCATGCGCTTCACCAGCGCGGCGGTATTAGTGTTTTGTTCTACACAGCCTTCTTGAAACTTGTTGAACTCTTCACGGGTCTGGCGGTCTAAGTCTTTGCGGTCTACCACGAACAGCACTTTTTCAATATCGTTGTTGTCTTTCAACAAGGTCGAAGTCTTGAAGGAGGTTAAGGTTTTGCCGCTGCCCGTCGTATGCCAGATATACCCATTGCCATTGTTCTGATGAATGCATTCCACGATCGCTTTCACGGCGTAAATCTGGTATGGGCGCATCATCAACAACTTTTGTTCGCTGGCAACCAACACCATATAACGGTTGAGCATTTCGCCTAGAATGCACTTGGCGAGAAAGTTATCTGCGAAATCATCCAACAAAGTGATCTTTTTATTGTTTTCCCCCGCAAAGCGATAAAAGGGCAAAAAGCGTTCATCCGCATTGAAACTAAAATGGCGGTTGTTGTTATTGGCAAAGTACAGTGTATCGGTGCGATTGCTGACAATAAAGAGTTGCATAAAGCATAGCAGCGTGTTGGTATAACCGTTACCAGGGTCGTTTTTATAATCAACAATCTGTTGCATGGCGCGGCGGGGGCTGATTGCCAGATTTTTCAATTCAATTTGCGCCACAGGAACGCCATTGATCAGCAAAATCACATCATAGCGGTGATGACTATTAGCAGTATTAATGCGTAATTGATTCACCACTTCAAAGGTGTTCTTGCACCAATCTTTGATGTTGATCAAGGTGAAGGTGAGGGGCGTGCCGTCGTCGCGCTCGAACGTGTTCCGCTCGCGCAGGGTTGTCGATGCAGCAAACACATCCGCAGTCACGACCTTATCCATCAGCCGCGCAAATTCGCTATCCGTGAGATGAACCCGATTGAGTTCCTCAAACTTCTCGCGAAAGTTTTTCTTCAACGCGTCAAGATCGTGGATGTCTGAACGGTAAACATATTTCAGATCTTCCAGCTTTTTTATCAAGTCTAGTTCGATTTGTTGTTCAGTCATTGGTAGTTTATACACTCATTATGTATTGTGATCGTCGTTATGAATAATTCCCAACTCTCCGACTAAGAACGAATTAACTAAATTTTCTCCAAGTATACCGCACCCAAAATGGGTGACAGCCACCTGTATACCCCTTGCAAGGCGACTGTCACCCAACTATCAAACTACTTAACTACTCAACCACCAAACTAATCACTCCACTGGAACTCAGCGATATGCCCAGGCAAATCCCGCGCTGTCACCACAATGCGCGAAGCGTTCGGGTCAGAGACCGTGGCCGTGTAATTCCACCATGCCCCCTCCGCCTGTACCGCCGCGCCTTGTTCCAGCACTGTCCCCGCGCCGTCCGTGACCACCACGTTCACCTGCGTCACCTTCACATCGTCCACAGCCAGAATGCGGATCACCTCTCCCGCTGTCCCATGCCACGCCGTCACATCGATCTCCTTGATCTCAGGCGCATGGAACCAGTCCGCCATTGCCACGTTAGATGGAGTCTGTGGTGTGCCTTTCGCCTTATCGACATACTCTTCCGCATCTTTTGCTCCTTTGGCATAGGTCGCCGCGTCACGGAACCTCTGATGTTGGGCTTGTTGCGCCTCACTAAAAGTTCGGTTCGGGTCTAGTGTGGGTGGCACCGCAAGAATTGTGCGCCCCGCCTTGTCCTGCTTGATAATCAGTTGGTCGCCCAAAGTTCCACTAAACCCCTGAACGATAATGTTTTTGCGAATTTTAGCCATTCTTAGCTCCTATTTTTAGTTTGATATTTGTCTTACTCTCGTCTTACTCTGGTCTTACTATCCTCTTACTGCCCTATATCTAGTAATTGCCCAATAGGCCCACCTTTCCGCGTCCCCAGAACGCAAAATACCTATCCCCAACGGACGGACTTCCCCCATCCCCAGGGCTCAACATGGCAGGACTCAAATACTCAAAACCAAACAAAAGTGGAGTTTGTATTGCTATAACTGTCCCGCCATTTCCGCCTAGTATACAAAAGAAAGAACAAAAATCAACCCACCTAAAAAAACTGTAAACTCACATCCCTGCATTCTGCACTCGGCCTTCCGCCTTCTCCCTTTTATATTTCCCCCAAAAGTCATACACCCCAAATAAGATATACTAACGCCTAATTTTCAAAAGCACCGCATATCAGTAGAGGAGAAATCAATGCACCGAAACCATGTCCGTCCCTTGCTCGCCCTACTCGCCCTTATCCTTGCCAGCCTTGCCTGTGGTCCACAGAAAACGATCGTGGTCGGTGGCGATGTGGCTTGCAGCATGTACTATTTATCTACCAATGGCATTGTCTATCGCTGCGCCTGCCCCATGGACGGTTCAACCTCAGATGCGGCAGAATTCACCACCAGAGAATTGAAGGAGATTGACTCCTCTACCATCCGATCCACAGCTTGTATGGAATATAACAGACAGCATTCATCGCAGAATGAAAACATCCAGCCCGCCGCCACCGAACCGCCCGCCGAAGTACCTCCTACAGAAGAACCCGCCGCAACCGAGCCGCCAGTTGCTTCTGCTCCGTTGAACACCTACCTCGCTGGAACATTCACCACCTGCGATAACGTCTCCCGCTACGTCAACTTCACCATCGCCGAGAACCCTCCCGCCTACGACCCCGCGAAATTCAAGATCCTCTTCAACGGGCAGCCCGCCACCTGCACCCCCGCCGCCAGCAACTCCAAAACCCTCACCTGCATTTATCCGCCCGCGCCTTATGGCCCTCCCGCCGTCATCGAAGTCTACATCGGCGAAGAACGCGTCAACGAATTCAATTTCGACGGCGGCAAGATCTGTGACCCTGTCCCCCCTAGCAACGGCAACAACGACGGACCCGCTCCCACCGAACCTCCCGCCGCTACTGGCGAACCAGGCAGCAGCGACTAAGCCCTACTCCACACCATTATCTATTATCAACATCCATTATTCGCCCCCAAAGGAGAAATCAATGCACCACAAACATACCCGTCCCTTGCTCGCCCTGCTCGTTCTTATTTTAGCCAGCCTCGCCTGCATCCCTGGCGCAGAAAGAAAAATCGGCGAAGTCTCCTGTATAGATAAAGGCTATTTATTTGGAATCGGAACCCAATATCAATGCTACTGTCCAATAGATGGCTTGGCATATTCGAGTGGTAAATTGTCATCTCACGAATTGACAGGAATAGACCCAGCCAAACTTAAAGCCCTCGCCTGCACAGACCTATTCGGACAGACGGTGGACCAGCCCTCCCTCAACGAGGTTTCCGCTACTGAACCCCCCACCGAAGAACCCACCGCGCCTCCCACCGAACCGCCAACGGACCCTGCTCCGTTGAACCCCTATCTCACTGGCGCATTCACCACCTGCGACAACACCGCCCGCTACGTCAACTTCACCATCGCCGAGAACGCCCCCGCCTACGACCCCGCCACCTTCAAGCTCCTCTTCAATGGGTACGAAGCCAACTGCGCCCCCGCCGCCAACAACCCCAAGATCCTCACATGCAACTACCCGCCTGTGTCCTACAATCCCCCCGCAGGCATTCAAGTCTACATCGGCGAAGAACTCGTCAACGAATTTGATTTCAACGGCGGCAAGATCTGCAACCCCGTCATCCCGCCCAGCAACGACAACAATGACAATAACAGTAATGACAACAACAGCGTTGAACCCCCAGCTCCTACCGAACCCCCTGTAGATGGCAATAGCAACACCAGCGGATAATCCCAACGATAATTCCAACACATCCCCCGACCCAGACCCAAACAGCAACTCCAACGGATCGCCATAATCGGCGGATCATTTCCATAGTACAAAAAGCCAGCCGAGCATTTTGCTCGGCTGGCTTCCTTTTTTCTCTCTGCTTTTTCAGAGGCTACATCCTCAAAGAGTTGATGGAAGAATACATTTATCCATGGAATGCATTTACCTCATCCGAGTTTGGGATGGTAACTTTATTACCTATTTACACTTACTATCGCACTTTGCGCTGGTAACACCGACCAATGAATTACCGGTTTTTGAATCACGTTTGGTTGTAGAGTTACCGCATCCGCACCGCACGCCGCCTGCCTTGGTGGGCGAGCCGGTAAAGGTATAAAAGACGCCTACTCTTAATTCCACACCCTCCCCGGCTGCAGCTTCTAGGGAATCTCTGGCAGTATCGTATAACTCATCCATCAGTTCGGCAGAAATGGGGAAGTTCCAGTCTTCTTCGCCCACTTCCTTTTCCCGATCTTTCTCTTGGACTGGACATTGAAATAGAAGGTCTACAAATCCCAAATAGCCGCTTTCAATGGAGTAGGGGAATACGCCTGGTTCGCTGCTTGAATCCTTGTCGTCATACGCCACACGTAACCCAATGAGAAGTTCTTCATGGGCGTTGCGCCTCAACGAATCTTGAATGGTTTTTTCGATATTCTTGAAGATCTCATAATGTGCTTCGACAGGTACGCTTCCATCTTTTTGCCTTTCGATCTGTTTATTCATATGGTCTCCTTTTTCTGATTATTTTGGCGCGGCTTCTAACAACATAGCTTTGATATCGTTCACAGCGGGTTTAACCTCTGGTTTCTCTTTCACGAGCATGTCGAGCTCGCTTATATAAAGGTCTCGATCCTCGGCCGTCATATATGGAAGCATAGTTTTAAACGTGTCTCGGGCTGCATCGTACTGACCATTGTTCAATTGTGCAAATCCAAGCCATTTATAGTTATCGGAATTCTCCGGGTCGTAAATGATCGACTGCTCAAAATCCTCGGCTGCTTTGGAGAAGTCTTTTCTTTCCATGTATGCATACCCTCGATAGATATAGCCCAGGTTGGGCTCTGCTTCTACGGCGGCATCCAGATCTTTCATCTCTGCATCTGCATCCTCTTGAAGCAAGGAACGGTTGATATAAGCCATGCCTTTATAGTCATCGCTCCCATTTTCGATCAGGTAGGTGTAGTCTGAAATGGCTTCTTCTATCATTTCCAGATCTGTATACAAATAACCCCGATTTAGCCTTGCTTTAAATAGATCTTGGTTATTTTCAATGGCTTTGGAATACTTCAAAATAGAAAGCTCAATGTCTGGGTCAGGTGAAAAATAGGGATCGTAATAGAGTGCAAGCAAGAAATATCCGCTTGCTAAATCTTTTTTGTCGACACCTGCCTGGCGTGCTTCCACAAGTGATCTTTCCAATTCATCGCGAGCTTTATCGAACTCTCCCTTTAACACTAATAGTTCGGTTAATGTGAATTGGGTAATGAAGGTGATGTGCTTGGGTTCAATGTCCGAAAATTCATGAGATGCAGCGTCCTTGAGATCCAGGTTCGAGGCGTTGCGGTTTTCCTCGCTAAGGGAAGGGGCTTCTAGATAAATTTCATAAGAGGTGCTGCTGCTGCGTCCCCAGATGATGACATCGGCGCCCAGCGTCTGGGCTTCCTGAGCTGCCATTGTATTCACATCGAATATCTTGGGCAGGCTGCATACTTCGTACAAGCTGCTAACTCTCTCGTCTAGCAGAGATTCATATATCTTGTCGGAGATGAATAACTCCGGATTGTCTTTGGCGGTTTTCAAATCTGCAACCAGCACTAAAAACGAATCTTCGTTTCTTGCCCCTTCAAAGCTGCAGGCTCGAAATGGGCTTTTTGGTTGAAATTCTGCTATCGCTGCTGGCAGGTTTCGCACTGTCCACCCGGTTGTGACTGTTAAGATAATAAAAATGCCGCTAAACTCCACCCGCCGCCATTGGATGGGCATCGAAAAATCACCGCGATGTCTTTCCTGTATCGGTGCGAGAATCGTGTTTAATGTACCTGCGAACAGGTTTTGTTTTTCCACTTTTCTTTCTGTCGCAGATTTCTTTTTGTGACTCAGTCTGGTCCAACGCCAACCCACAACGAACAAGGATGTAAGAAGTATGGTTATTAATGACAGAGTCTTTGGGGCAGTGGTATTACCGTAGCCAAAAATAGCCAACAGGTAGGTTGTCAGCGCACCAGCAGCCCCGGCAACTTCAATGATGTTTTTTGTCTTGGTGATGATCGGATTGGTTGGTGAAGTCTCTTTTTTCATGATGCTGCTCTTTGAGAAGAGAACGATGACCTTGCAAGAAAAGTTCCAGGCTGATCTTTGTTTATTTGTTTTGTTTTAATTGCGTAAAATCAATATACAGAATTTCCCACGGTAATTCAAGTAGCTAAAAAGAAAGCGCCCTGTAACCTTTTTAGTACGGGGCATTTTGATTCGGGTCTGAATACAAAACCCCAATTGTTTTACTTATCCTCAAATCTCCCCCAAACCGCTCTTCAGTAGGGAATCATTAATCAACCAATTTGCCTTTTCAGCGTATAGTAAAGGTAGATAACGCTATTATCAACATTGGTCGAGTAGCTCTGCCTGCCTTTTGCGGAGCGTATCGAGATCACCATCCATTATTAAGGAGTACCCCATGTCCACACCCCGTAACACAAGCGCCCTCATCGGCGGGACGGCTCTCATTGCCGTCGGCATCCTGTCCCTGCTGGGGCAGGTCTTTAGCGGCTATCACTTCTGGGGCATGATCTGGCCCTTCCTTATCATCGGCGTTGGCGGCTTGTTCTACATCGGCATGTTCGCGGGTGGTAAATCGGTCTCTGGGCTGGCAGTCCCTGCCACCATTATCACCACCATTGGGCTGATCCTGTTCTATCAGAACATTACCCATAACTGGGAGAGCTGGTCCTACGCATGGACTATTATTCTGATCGGTGTCGGCCTTGGCATTTACATCATGGGCGCATATGGTGGAGATGAAGGTCAGCGCAGCTCAGGAATGAGCGTTATTAAAGTAGGCGCCATCCTCTTCCTCGTCTTTGGCGGTCTCTTTGAATTAGTCTTCTTTGCGGGCAGGCAGTTCGGTATGCGGCAAGGCCTCTTCCCTGTCGGCCTCATCTTGCTTGGCCTTTACCTTGTCATCACCCGCCTGCGCAACAAAGACGCTGAGTAGGCAAATCCCTTCAATATTTAACTTTTTGGAGAACCATTATGAAACAACGATCTTTCTTTTTCCCTCTCGCTCTCATTGCCACAGGCAGCATTTGGCTGCTGAATGGCATGGGCATTATTCCCACTGAAAACTTGTGGGCGCTGGCGCATTTCTGGCCCTTCCTGCTTATTGGCTGGGGGCTTGGTCTCATCCTCAGCTCCTTTTGGAAGTATGGAAGAGTGCTTGTGTCTGTATTGTTGGTAGGCGGCGCAGTGCTGGCCATCGTCTTTGCCCCGCAATTAGGCTGGGCCGACCCTGCTTCGGTCAATTGGAATATCAACGTCGGCGATGATTTTGGTGGTGCAGTCCAAGGCTCTGGCGTCATTAAGTCTCAGACCCGCAAACTTGCAGATTTCAACGCTCTGTCTCTGGATTATCCTGCTGAAGTCACCATCAAGCAGGGCGCGTCCAACTCAGTCGTCATCACCGCAGATGACAACCTGCTCAAACAGATCTCTTCTGAAATCAAAGGCGATGTTCTGACCATTGCCAATGCTGAAAATAACTGGAGTGACCGCGTCAAGCCGACAAAGATGATAAAGGTTGTGATCACTCTTAAGGATATTAGCAAGATTCACATGTCAAGCGCAGGCACGCTTCTCGCTCAGGACCTGAAAACTGATTCACTTGAACTGATAGTGAGTGGCGCTGGAGATGTTTCCCTGCCAAACCTGGATGTCACCAGTTTCGATGTTAACTTGAGCGGCGCTGGCAACATCACCGCAGATGGCACAGCCAAGTCAGTGGATGTGAACATTAGCGGCTTCGGTAGCTTTAAGGGTGGCGACCTGCATAGCCAAGATGCCAATGTCCGCATAACGGGGGCGGGCAGCGCCACCGTCTGGGCAGATGACACGCTCGATGCCCGCATCAGCGGCGCTGGTAGTATCAGCTATTATGGTGACCCCAAGGTGGATGAGAACGTAAGCGGTGCAGGCAGCGTCCATCAGCTTGGTGGGAAGTAGTCCCTTTTAGTTGCAAAACAAAAACAGCTCTCGAAGTCATCTTCGAGAACTGTTGCTTTCAATGTAGGAAAGGTTTTTCTTTACTCTACGGGAAGGGCAGATAAATCCATATTTGGGTCAATATCAATGAAGTCTTTAGATACCCAACAAGGGGAGTTGAAATATGGATCCATGATCTTGTACCAACCTGGGGTTGAGCCAACTGCAAGCAGTTCTACAACCTTGCCGTCTGAAATGTTGCTTGTAAACGGTGCTCCAGGGGCTGGGTTTTGTTTTACATAACATGTAGCTGGGCCATTTATGATCATCGGCTCACGGATCTCAACGGCCGTCGGCACTAGGGTTTCGGTAGCCGTTGGTTCAGGAGTAAAGGTCGGTTGTGGGGTGGGGGTGTATGCAGCCACAGTTTGGGTCAGCATGAGATATGCCAGCTCCATGGCTCTTGTCCCAACCACGTCCACGGAGGGCTGGGTGGGTGTGGCAGGTGCGCAGGCAGCTAACACAACAACTGCCGCTAAAATGATCAAACTAAGAACACGATATTTCATAGTACCTCTTGTTTTTTTATATCTTATTGACGATTCTACTTAAGTATAACCGACATCAAGAAGGCGGAACCAGGTGCTTGTTTCGTAACCGAATGAGATAAAAATAGTTCTCGTAAGCTTACGAGAACTATTTTTATCTTTTTACTTGTTGCTCTTATCCGCAGCCGCCGCCAGATTTATCTCGTTTCAGTTGCAGGATGATCTTTTGTTCAAATTCAAGCTTTTCGTATTCGATCGGGTTGGGTGAGCACGATTCATAACGACTGCCCAATGCTGCAGGGAAGGTGTAGCCTAATTGGTCGTCCCCAGCATTCGGGTTGGGTTGAAGCGCCTTGTCATTCTTGCCGAAGAAAGCGATCCAGTTATTGATGCCGCCTTCCAGAATATACACGTTTTGGACGCTGGAACCAACCAGTAGTTTCCATGCATCTACTGCAGCAGTTTCATCATTGCTCATTACAATGAAAACTGTGTTCGCAGGCGGTTCCGTCAACAGGACGGGGACTACCTCTGACAATCTATCCAGTGGTACGTTGACTGCATCATCGATATGATACAAGTTATAGTCCGCTTCGGAGCGCACATCAAGGTAGACAGGGTTCATGGCTTGGTTGTACTTGGCTTTATAGGCTTCAGCAGGGGAGGTGAATACCAGCCGTTTTTCAAGCATTTGGTCCGCAGTATACACATAGGTGTTGACGACTGGGTCACCGCTCAGCTGTGGAACAGTTTCGGTGCGTGTGAAAGTGACCTTATTGTATTTATCCTGTAGGGATGGGCTGCCGATGGCAAGCACTACAAGAGCGCCAGCAAACAAGGCGACTGCGCCAGCTGTGCGAATTCTCGGTTCTTTGCTCAGGTCTTTCTTGCCGAAGATGCGTTCAAGCTGTTCGGCGCCCCAGAACATGAAGAGCGCCATAAGCACCACAATAACAACTACTGCACCAACAGGAATACCAAAGACTTGGTCAAGAGTGAGACGCCCAAAGTAACCAGCATTGGTATACCAGTTGTCAAAATACTTTTCGGTTTCGCTGAATAGAAACGCGCCGACAAATCCACCGAGCATGAACATCATGCCGTCGATCTTGCCTGTTGAGGCAGAGGCAAGGGAGGTAGTGGGGCAGAACCCGCCGATGATAAAGCCAACGCCCATAATCAATCCGCCGAGGATGCCAGAGGCAAGGTAGGTGGGGTTCACCCAAACTTGGCTAAAATCTAAAATGCCCAAGCCAACTGCACCGAAGATCAAAACCATAGCGGTAACAATGGCAGTGAACATCACTTTGAGCACGGTCAGTTCGGTAAAGTAAAACTGCGCGGCGAGCTTTCGTGAATCGCCGAAGCCAGACATTTCAAGCGTGAAGCCGAACGCAAAGCCGATCACGCCGAAGAGTACATAAGACCACGGGTGCGCTGCGCTGACTGCAATAAGAGAGGGGAGAGGAAAGTTCATTTTATATTTCTCCTTGATAAAGATGGTTGAAGGTGTAAGGCTCAATGTTGAAGGTTAATTTTTTCACTTGCAACCTGCAACATATACCTCGCAACTCTTTTTACAACCACAACTTCCTGACGAAATAAGCCAGCCCGTAAGCACCGCCAAAGATGGCGAACATTACCGCCCATGAGCCAGCGGAAAGAGTTGCACCGCCTGTGAGTGCCTGCCCTGAAGTACATCCGCGAGCCATGCGCGCTCCATACAGGAAGATCACACCGCCAAGAAAAGCCATTAGCCAGCGAGTGCGGTTCGAGATATTGGGGCCTTTGGTGGTGGTGAATTTCAAGCGTCCATTGAAGAGGCCTGATGAAAAGCCGCCCAGCAGCGCACCGAAGAAGACGGGGATGATCCAATCATCCAATGGATTCTTGTCGCCGCCTGCCATCTTGAGCAGATAGGGAGTTCGGTCCACATGTGCGGGGGATATCTTGTCTTCGATGAAGGCGATAAGTCGTGTTGTGCCGCCTGATGAACCCAATCCATTACCAGTGAGCAGGATCGCAAGGAATAGAACAACTCCCAGTATGATGCCGCCAAAGTATGGGTGCACATATGATTTTTCAGGTCGGTTGAAGATTGATTTTCTTGTTTGAGTAGCCATTTGTTACTCCTTTTGTTAAAGCCATTTTTACATGATAGACGCTGCAGATTTAAGGTGGTTGAGTGATTTTTTGTAAACCACTCAACCAATCTATCCTTCAACATCCATCATTCATCTTTATGGTCGTGTACTTCCACTTCTTCATACCCAGTGATCATTGCACGGGTCGCCTCCAGCGGGGTTGCGCCTGTGGTGGTCATATAAACATGCACCACAATAAAGGTTCCGAACAGCCAGGCAACCAGCGAATGGAATGGAGCAAGGAAGGGTAACCCACCAAGTGCATTTGCGAATTGCGGCCACTTTTGCACGCTCCACATTAATGCGCCAGTGAACATCTGTAAGGGAAGCAGTACATTCAAAATTCCAAAGTATGTGATCTTCTGGATCGGGTTCATTCGGCTATCTGGCCGCTTCTCAAAGGGATGTCCTTCTCCTTTGAAAATCCCAGAGATATAGTATTTCGCCTGTATCATGGCATCATCAAAGAAGCCGTATGGGCGTGGAATATATTCCTGCATTCGCTCTGTTGCAATGTGATAGAAGACCGAAAGCAAGGCATTGATCACCAGGATGGCTGCCAACACATTGTGCAGGGTTACTACGCCGCGGAACGAGAATGCTCCAAAGATATCGGGCCTGTGAATTATCAACCCTGTGAATAGTAAGATGACGATGGATGCGGTTTGCAGCCAGTGCCAGAAGCGGCGATAGGCATCATACATATAAATGCGCTCGGTTCGTGCTTGACCGTGAGACTGTTTCTTCGACGAAAGGAATCTCAACGTCCCGTGGCCGATCACACCCAAGAGCGAACCTGCGAAGGCTAGCGCCCCAAGCCAATCGATCCAACTTACGCGGCTGGAACCGAAGACATATAACTTGTCATTAGCGGGTTTGGGCTGATAGTACAGTGCTCCATCATCACCTTTGACGATCTCACCTGAGCCATTTACATTGTTGTTCGCATCGAAGACGGGCATCACAGGAGCGTTATCAGCCAGCTTGATGGGTTGTGTCATGCGGGATTGTTCATCATGGCAGGCTTTGCAGTCATTGACCGCATTCTCGCCACGAGTGACATTGTGGTTAATGCTGTAAGGCTGAACCATGCCTTCAATACGCGGGTTGTTCAACCCCAGTGCTGTGAGTTTTGTTTTGACAGCTTCTTCTTTTGCTGCAGAGTCAATTGTGAGTTCGGCTGTGCTTAATGAACCGTCCTTATTTGCATCGAAAGCTGTCACAATGTCATTTGCATATTTTCCATTATTAAGGAACGCAGATTCAAGGTCAACAAGACGTACAGGACGTTTGTTCCCATTGGAGTCATCGTATACCCAATAAAAGGATGTGATCAAATTGTATGGGGCTAATAATGTATTCCCATCAATGTTGGTGCGGTTGAGGAGAACAGGTTTATAGCCTGTAACCAGAGAGGTTACATCATTGGGCGTTCCTTCCACACCTCGGCAGGATTGGATGGCTGTGCCATCTGTATTGATGACTGTCCAATCGTATGTTTGAATGGCAGGTGCGTACATTTGCGGGATGTGGCAGGTTTCGCAAGCAACAGCTTCCATGTGTGTGTCGACATAAGGAAGCCAGTCCGCATGCCCCACTTTCGCGTCATGACAGTTTTCACAGCGGCGCATGGTGCCTTTATATTCAGGAGCAACATTGAACTGTGCGCTTTGTCCGCGTGCGAAATTGTGGTCTGGCATTTGGAGATATTCGTTGATCTCCAGAGAGCGTGGGTCATAGATCAAGTGAGCAGGGTTGTTACTTTGTGCTTCGCTGGCATGGGCAGGATTGTTAAGTGCATAGTGACAATCTGTGCATTGCAATTGACGTTCGGCATGAATGTCCCATGAACGAGCCAGTTCATCTTTGTTGCTTAGGTTAATGCCTGATTCGTTTATGCGCTGGGATGAAACAACCTGTCCAGTGGTTGCAGTTTGAGGATAGTTCAAGTCGCATGCGTTGACGGTAAGTGGTTCATCCGTTGAAGGATGGACTTCGCCATGGCAGGCTGCACAGTTTGAGTTGGTGGGGTCTTGAATACCAATAACAGCGCTCTTCAGTTCACCGTTTTCATTGAAGGAAGCTGTGTTCCATACCCAACCGTCTGCAGAGCTTTCAACGATCTGTAAGCCAGATAAGGTGGCTGTGTTGGCTTTGCCAAATTCACCAGCGTGAATGGCTTCTGCTCGGGCGGTAGTGTTTGGAGTTTCAAGATGGCAAAGGAAGCAGTTCATTTCCATTGTGCCAGATTTGTTCCAGTCCCAAGTTGTAACGTTGCCGTTCTTATCCAGAGAGGTTGTTTCGGGATTTTCACTGCTAGTTTTTAAGTCTGTGAGAGGAGTACCTTCACGGGATGTAGTAGCAGGTCCGCCGCCAACCACTCGCTCACCGTAGAGTTTTAGCCACTCTGCGGTGGATAGGTCGAGACGTTCATCGCCGTTCTGTGTCAGGAAGCGATAGGTGAGCGGGTCCCATTGGCCGAAGGTACCTGTGCTGGCGTCCCATGTTTCAGTGGATGCTGCATAGTCAGACAATCCAAGATCGGAATGGAAGGCGTGAGACTCGATAAATTTAGTGTCGTGGCATTGTCCACAAGTTTGCATGGTGGAAACTGCTTTGTTACTTTCCAACACGTTTACACCATCGGTATCTAGCAGCGCAAAGTCTGGGTGTAGGGCAGATGCCTGTTGTGTAGGAGCAGGTTCGGGTGAGGCGAGAACCGTTCCAATGCCGATGGCGAGTACTACGATGAGGAGTCCTGCAAGTGAAAGGAGTGTGTATCGTTTCATGTTTATTTTCTCCCACCCCATTTGATCGGGTCGCCTGGGTATCCGAGGGCTGTCCAATCCATGAGGCCAGGTTCGTCAGTAGCGGAATGGCATGAGTCGCATTGCAAGGCTTTTTCAGAAGGTTGAACCATGTGCGTGGTTGCCCAGTACATATAAGTTTCAGTGAATCCGTACTGGCCGCTGTATTTAAGACCTGTGATGGGAGCTGCAAGTTCAAAGGCGCTGTTCCAGTCAAATGTTGTCCAGAAGCCGCCTTCGCCTGATGTGACAGGTTGTAGCAGGTAATTATTTTTCACATCATATGGTTGTTTAGCAACGTGCAATTTGAAGGGGAATATCTTGGCTGTTTTGTCATCAATGCCACCTGCTGGCTTATTGATGTAGGTGATGCCATCTTTGCCTAGCGGGTCGCCGAGGATGTAACGATATTCGTTGTTGCCATTGAACCAAAGATAGGTGGGCTTGAAATTCTTTTCGTAGGTAAATTCACCTTTGATCTTGAGATAGGTGAAGTGATCATCTTCGCGTCCAGCTTGGCCAGCTTGTGACCAATCCCATGTGGCTTTGGTGGGGTCTTCGAGCGCTATGGCAGGGATGTGACAAGTTTGGCAGGCCACTGCAGAAAGGTGAGTGTTGATGCGTTCGTCTTCATGCTTTTGGTTCACGTGGCATTGCTCACAGGATACCTGTTCCTTGGGGTCGATGGTGTAATTGTCTGCGACCATGCGTCCAAGGATTTGATGGTCTGTAGTAACGTGACAATCAGTGCATTGCATGTTGAGATCGCCGCCCATGTGTACATCAAGAGATGTATCTGGGAAGTATAGACTCTCATCAAGGTCGCCATGTTTTACACCGTTGCCGCCGCCACCGTCAAAGTGACATTTTCCGCAGTTTTCGCGGGTTGGAGCGCGCACACTTTGGGCTGCTGCTAAAAGGTCAACACCTTCGGCTGGGTTTCCAAATGTGCCTTTGCCGTAAATGCCAGTATCTGCATGGCAGGCGAGGCAGTCTACATTTTCGGGGTTGGCTTGTTCGGCTTTCTTGCCTTCTTCCCAGCCATACCCTGCATGGCAAGACATACACTTGTTTTCGTTCCCTTGTGTGCCGATGCAGAAATTATTGATCTGGTTGATTTTTCCGATGGTGACGGGAGCGTCACGCCAGGGGACATCAAAGGACTTAGATTCCCACGTCCAGTGTGTTGTTTTCATTAGATCTGTTGCGGCATCTTCATGGCATTCAAGACAGGCGCGAGTAACATCTTGACCTGTTTTGAAATCGCCTTTTACGATGTCCTTATGATCAACATGCACAGCTTTGGTGGGGATGTGTGCCGCAGGGTTGTTGCTTGCTTTGGCGCGTGGCAGATAGTAAAGGACAGGGACGAGAATCAGCAATAAGATGCCGACCAATCCCAAGGTCCAGGAAGGGAAGCGGTTCTTCATACATTCTCCTGTGTTACTTCATTAACCAGGCTTGCTTGATATGCGAGGCGGTCACGCATTGCACTCCGCAAAAGGTCAAGCGCCTGAATGAGTCTTGGATCTGAGAGATGATAAGTAATAGTTGTGCCTGTGCGGACGGTATCTACCAGCCCTCGCTCACGCAGGACTTTGAGATGACGAGACGCAGTTGGCTGGTTCAACCCAACTTCATTGGCGAGCTCGGTTACGTTGCGCGGGCTTTCATCGAGGGCATATAAAATGAGAAGTCGGTTTGGGTCTGAGAGTGCGGCACAGAAATTGGCTTCTAGCTGAGTTATTTCTTGTTTTAGGGTAGGGGTGACCATGATTACCTGCTTATATGTGCATAAACGAATGTTATACCTCCATCATACATTTGTGACACTTTGTACAATAGTGAAGTGTGTCATCTTAACTTTCGTTTAATGTAATATAAAAATTGGGTATAATTCGACATAGTTGAGTTGAATTACAGCGGTTATTTTACGGAGGAAGCATGGAACCATTTCAAAGAGAAGCAGCGTCGGTTGATGTAGCATCCCGTTTGCGCGAATTACGCGAATCGCGCGGGATTTCCATGCGAACACTTGGCACGAAAAGCGGCTTGTCGGCTAATGCACTCTCGATGATCGAACGCGGGAAAACCTCGCCTTCGGTCAGTACACTTTATAAATTAGCTGATGCTTTGGGGGTTTCGATCACTGCCTTTTTTGATAAAGAAACTGAAAAGAAGCAGGTAGTATTTTTGAAATCGGACGAACGAACACGCATGTCCTTTACGCGTGGTGTGTTTGAAGCCTTGGGAGGCGAGCAATTTGTCGGCAGGGTGGAGCCGTTTATGCTGACTTTGGAGAGTGGAGCTGCCAGCGGACCGCATGGCATTGTACACAGCGGACATGAGTTTGTCTTTTGCCTGCGAGGCCAGTTGGATTATTATGTAGAGAAGGAGTCCTTTCACCTTGAGGCTGGGGACAGCCTTCTGTTTGCTACTAAATTGAGCCATCGTTGGCGCAACCCCAGCACGAACGTAACGAACGCTTTGATCATTATTTCAGGCTTTGCGGAAGGGGAACAACCTCATGCAATGCACTGGAAAAAAGGGTAATAAGAATCGAACAAATGAAAAGACGCCACCCAGAAGGGTGGCGTCTTTTCATTATTATTAAGCTGTTAGGGAACTAGCCGAGTTCTACGCGTACATTCCCCAGTCTAACGCAGATGGGTCTTCCATCATAGAGAAGTCCCACATTTCCATGCCCATGTTGATGGTGACTGGCATGTTGAGACCTTCGGTGGCCTTGGCTTTTGTCATTTCGATCATCGCGGGACCATATGGGCAAAACGGTGTGGTGAGGATCATCTTCATCGTGGCGATGTTATTTTCAATTTCAATGTCTCGTACCAATCCAAGCTGTATGATGCTCATTCCAATTTCAGGGTCGATCACTTCTGATAATTTTGCGCGGACTTCCTTTACAATTTCTGGGTGGGTAGTATGGATAGTCCACTGAATTTCTTTTATTTCTTCGCTCATAGTTCCTCTTATAAATAATGAGTATTTATCTGCTTTTCACTTCTGTCGATTGGACAACATACGTGCAGTGAGCTCCACCGTCCAAAATGCACTGAACCTTATTGGCTGGCACTGCAAGCATTTTTGAGATCAGGGTTTGGTCTACTGTGCATACTTCAGGATGGGCGATCCCAATTTGATAGTATGGGCAGGAGATCTCATGGATCTGGTATTGACCATTATCCTTTTTCTCCCATTCCACAGTAAAACCTTCCTGAGCCAACATACTTTTGACGAAGTCTAGACGTTCTTCCATACCTAGATTTTTCATGTCTTCTGTATATTCGCTGGCAAGGTCTTCGGCTATCTGATTAAACAGTTTTGCCACAACTGGCCCAGGCATGGTTTCTTTCATTTGGGCGAGTAGTCGTGTAGTCAATTTCATATAGCGTGTGGGGAAGTGCTCCATTCCTTCATCAGTGAGCACATACACCAAGCGTGGGCGCCCTACACCATGGCGTTCTTCCTGTCCTTCAACAAGGCCTTCCATTTGTAAGTTGGTCAGGTGGTGGCGTACTGAGATGGGGTTAATGCCGACCACTTCAGCAAGGTCGTTGATGGTTGAACGTGGTTTTCGCAATAAAGTTTGTAAAATTTTGTCTCGCGTAGATTTCATGGTGGGCAGTATACCTGTCCACCATATTCTTGTCAATATACTAGATAAATATCATAAATATTTTATGTGCTACTAATCAGTAGTTTTTGCACTACGGAACTGAAAATGAGAAGCTTGTAGACCAACTGCTCCAATTTCCAGCTTTATCTTTTGCACGTACATGCCAATAATATGTAGCACCTTTGGCAAGAGCCTTGCTGCGGATCGAAGATTTGCTTGAGGCATCTTTAAATTCTGGGCTGGAAAAATCAGCATTATTGTCTAATTCAATTTGATACTGCAAAGCACCATCTACAGCTTTCCATTGGAGGAGGAGTGAATTCGCAGATTTTGACCCATTTGTCGGGCTGACAAGTGTCGGCGGGGGAGGAGGCGTGGTGTCTATTATGAAGGAATATGGTTTGCTGAATTTTCCTGGTGATAGGGTTGCATTGTAAGCACGCACTTGCACAAAATAAACTCCATCTGCAAGCGGTGTTGCGGGAGTGAAATTCGTCTGGTTGATGGTTTGTATCAGCGCAATCTGTGAGAAGTTGGCATCCCGTGCAATAAAGATTTCGTACGCCTGTGCGTTGCGGACTGTGCCCCACGAAAAAATTGGCTTGGGGTTGTTCGTAATTGAATTACTATTTTTGTCCAAAATATTTGGCGCAGGAAAATTGATGGTTATCTTTGCGATGGTAAATGCTTCGCCATTTGTGAAGTTTCCATTGCCTGTGCCGTTATCTGCCAGTTTGTTTCCTGCAAGGTCAGTAATGCTTCCATTATCAAGCAAATCAAGACGAAGAGCGCCAGAGCCTGCTCCTGTATTCACCGTGATAACAAAAAACGGATTTGCGTTTTGAAAATTTGAAACAGCGGAATTGAGATTTGCTGTGTTTACAAAAAAGTCTGAAGCATCCACACCAGTGACAGGTTCTGAGAACGTCACAATAAAATCAACGCTGGGGTTGATGGTTGGGTTATTACTTGCACGTACGATCGAAGTGACTCGTGGAGCTGTTCTTTCGATCAGGAATTTTTCGCCATTCGAGAAGTTCGCATTTCCCAAACCCACTCCGCCAAGGTTGATCCCTAATACGTTGTGGATACTGTCATTGTCTGCAAGATCAAGCCTTAATTCGCCATCGCCTGTTCCTGTGCTGGTTGTGACAACAAAAAAGGGATTCATATTGTTGATATTTAAAACTGCAGCATTTGGCACACCAGTCAATATGAAATCAGATATATCTACGCCATCTACAGCTTCGGAAAAAGTGACAATAAAATCTACACTTGCGGCATTTGTGGGCGTTGGGCTTGCACGCACAATAGACGTTACGATCGGTACATTCTGGCTGACAGTGTATGTCTCACTGTTCGTAAAATTACCATTTCCAATCCCTATGTCACCAAGCTTATTTCCGATATTGTCGGAAATGCTATCGTCGTCTATCAAATCAAGCCGAATGGTGTCGTTGCCTGGTTTTGTGGATATAGAAATAGCGTACGTATTTCCGCTCCCCGAAACGCTGCTGACCGTTGCGCCATTTGTTGTAGATAATAGGAAGTCGCTTCCATCTACGCCGGTCACTACTTCTGAAAAACTGACAGTGAAATCTATGCTGGCAGTGTTTGTCTGACCTGGATTTGTGCGGATGATCGACGTAACTCGTGGCACGCTTCGGTCTATTGAATATGAATCCCCATTAGAAAACCCGCCGCTAGTACTGTTGCCTGCCATATCAACGACACTATCGTTGTCGATAAAATCCAACTTGGCTGTGTCGTCACCAATACCTGTTAGTACAGTCACCACGTAGGTGTTGCCAGTTCCACTGATATTACTAATAGAAGCACCTAAGCTGGTTGTTAGGCTAAAGTCAGAAGCATCTATGCCCGTAACTGCTTCTGAGAATGTCACGAAAAAATCTACAGTTGCTGTGTTTGTTGGGTTTGCGCCTGCCCTCGTAATGGAAATAATGCCAGGTGCAGATTTATCAATTGAATAGGTTGCTCCACTTGTGAAATTACCATTACCAAGGCCTGCTCCACCTAATGGGCCGCCCATGCTGTTCGTGACTGAGTCGTTGTCCGTTAGGTCGAGGCGAAGAGTTCCATCTCCAAGCCCTGTATTGATTGAAACCGTGTAAGTATTTCCAGACCCACTTATATTTTGAATCGCTGCGCCATTAATGTTGGTTGAAAGTAAGAAATCAGAGGCATCCACCCCTGTCACTGCTTCTGAGAATGTGACTTGATAATTGACAGTACTTGCATTGGTTGAGGACGGATTGATCGCAGAAATTGATGTGACGCTTGGATAATTTTGTCCAATGACATACTCATCTACTACTACCCCAGTGCGTGTGATCATTTGAAACTTCATAGTGGTGCTGGATGCTTCCACACGCATTGCGCCAAAATCTTGATTATAGCGAACCTGGCTTTCTGGCACGATAACATCAAAATTGTATAATTCCGCTCCCCCGATTCCGTTCACAAAGTAAGGTAGCCCATTAACGAGTAAGCGTTCATATATGTGATCGTGACCCGATAACACAACATCCGCACCCCACTCCTTAAATGGCCAGCGCATATACTCATTTGAACCATGCCTGCCAGAAGAATATGGCGGATGGTGGAAAACCACCACGTTGAAAGGCGAGGTTGAGGCAAGCATGGTCTTTTTCAGCCACTTTGCTTGTGTAGAAGTTGATGTGTACCCATCTGGTTCTTCCTTATTGCTGTTTACAATAAAAAAGTGAACTGGACCTTGAATAACATCGTAAAAAGATTCTTGTTTGTAAAAACCAAAATATTTGAAATATGCATTGGCATCTGTATCTCCACCGTAATCATGATTGCCTAGTGAAGGAAAAAATCTTCTTACTGGAGATCCTGCGCCATACTTCCCTGTATATGGATAAATATAATCGTGGTAATACTGTCCAATATTTTGGTCGATAGACCATGCGGCACCATTGTCATAGTTGTTGTCTCCAAGAGTTACGATAAACCCTGGATTCCAACTTTTTACCAAATTTGCAACATCTGCTTCATTTTGGCCAGCAAGACCATAATCTCCAATGACTGCAAAGACAATCTTATCGCTTTGTGCTTGCGCAGGCAGAGATTGTGTGGCTGAGAGAAGGATAGCCAGAAATATAATTAGAAATGTTGTGCGGCGAAAAAGTGTTTTCATGGGACTCCATACCTGTGTTTGGTGATTTGATTATAGGTGTGGATTAAAGGTTTACCGTACTGTGGAATGAACTTAATATGAATATTTGTTGTTTGTTTCGTACGCTTAAAAAGAATATACCTAAAGGATTTTCGCTTAAATAGAAACATGGCAGTCTTCTATTGAGACAGCCATGTTTTTAAGAATCTACTTGCTATTTAATAATTGTATTTTATGGGCAAGTGAGGTCTTCGAGCCAGAAATTAGCAGAGGCGTAAGGATTGATGGACTGAGAGTAAGTGCACTGGAGAGAGCCATCATTTTTGTAGAGCTTAACCGTAACCGAAGCGGGAGAGTTCTGCGTGTTCTGGAGGAAGAGAGCCGAGTCATAGTTGGAGCCATTGAAATCATCCTCAAAGAGCATGGGGACATACATGGAGGAAGATCCCGCAGAGCCGTTGTAAGTCATGATCTCATTATTGACATGGAGACGACCCAAGGCGACGATGGGATGATCAGAGGTAAGCACAGCAGAGCCAGACCAGTCATCTGGGAGGAAATCGCGGAAGGGAAGCCAGAAGCCAGTGGAAGAGAAAGAAGGTAGCACCACCCCAGCCAGAGAGCCACGGAAGGAACCATCATCGTCATAGAAACTGAGAGTGACAGTAGCCGGATTGAGAGGATCGACATTCTGGACATAGATGGCAGAGGAATAGGACCCACCAACACCGGGCTTGTTCTTGAAGAGCATGGGGACATTGATGGAAGTAGAGCCAGAAGCAAAGCCATTGTAGGCAGTGACCTGAGAACCGATGTGAGGACGACCAATGGCCACAATGGGTTGATCAGAAGTGATGACAGCGCCGCCGGACCAGACATAGGGGAGGATATCCCGATTGGGGATCCAGTAACCAGTGGCAGAGAGAGGCTGGAGGGTATCGGTCATCTGGCCTGAGAAAGCGCCTGTGA
Source organism: Anaerolineales bacterium (assembly GCA_046328875.1). GTDB lineage: Bacteria > Chloroflexota > Anaerolineae > Anaerolineales > Villigracilaceae > Villigracilis. The sequence goes on from JAXLVS010000001.1 coordinate 1,999,973, forward strand.
CATCATAGAACTTGATGGTGATATTGGCGGGATTAGCAGGGCTCATATTCTGGACATAGAGAGCAGAGTCATAGGAGCCATCGAACTGATGTTTGAAGAGCATGGGGACATACATAGTATTGGAACCGGAGGCGAAATCGTTGTAGGAAGTGAGTTCGGAACCGATATGAGAACGAGCGACAGCAGAGATGGGTTGAGAGGAGGAGATATTGACCCCACCGGACCAGGGATCAGGGAGACAGGAGACATTGGGGAGCCAGAAGCTCTTGGAGGAGAGAGGTGGGATAGAGTCGGAGACGGCGCAGGTGAAGTCGCCGAAGACATCAAAGAAGTTGATGGTGATATTAGCGGGGTTGGAGGGGGAGGTATTCTGGACATAGAGAGCGGAGTCGTAGGCGCCGCCGAATTGGTTTTTGAAGAGCATGGGAACGGAGACATTGAGATCGCCGGTGGTATCGCTGTTGTAAGCGGTGATCTGACCGTCCAGATGCAGGCGACCTGTTCCAGCGAGTGCTTGTGAAGATGTGATGATCGCTCCCCCCATACTGTTCTTGTCACAACGATATATCTCTATATCATCCAGCCACCATCCCCACATAGAACCAGAGTCGTCCAGCCCTATACGCCATCTGAATTTGACAGACTGTCCTGCCAGTGAATCCAGATTCAAGCGAGTACTGACATAGCCATGACTTGTTCCTATAAAAGCTAAACGACCTTTAAGTGGATTATTCCAATTACTATAGATAGTGCCTTTATAACCGTTGTAATCCATGAGCGCACTTGCATCTTGCCAAGTGGCACCACCATTTGTCGAATATTCCACTACTCCACCATCATAATTGTAGTTAAGACCATAGTAGTACACTTGTTCAAAGTCATATGCATGATGGAATGTTAAATACCCGTTGGTTGGAATAACGATAGCATTTGTGATTTGAGCGTAGGTGTCGGTAATGGAAGCAGGATAATCATCCGCATATAGGAAACCACTGCCTGAGTGAGCAAATGGCCCATAGGAAGAAGAGGTTGCCCACCGTTGGGGAGAGCCGCCAAAGCTCCAATTTGAAGAACCGCTTTCCAGATTGTCTGAGAAACTTACGATCTTTGAAGCGTCTGAGCAGGAATACGGGGCATCTGGGTTGAAATTGGCAACAGGTTGGAGATTCATTTCAACTGCGTCCGTTGCATTGCGAACCTGTTGGCAGTTTCCCGCGGTGATTCCCGAGGAGCCACCTACAAGATTTAGACATCCTTGGTACAAAGCGTTGTATAGGTCAGCATAATCTGCGCCAGAAGTAAGTAGGTTGGTTTGAACTTCATAGTAAATAGCAAGAGTCTTATTAGCTCCTATAGCAGTAACGGTTTTTCCATTGAAAGTGCCGCCATCTACCATAAGATAGGCAGCTTTATTGTTAATTCCGCTGTTGTAATGAACTCCACCATTATCTCCGCTGTCAGTAAAGTAATTGGCGCTGGTCATTTTGTCTGGGTCGCCATATGCAGGCGGGTTGCTCATGGAACGATTTGCACCACTAGGCAGATCTTCTCCCATTAGCCATTTGACACCCGATGTATCGTTGCCGAGCCCGTTTTCTTGATCGTATAGTTCTCCCCAGATGTCTGAGAAGGACTCGTTGATGGCGCCGGATTGATAGTAATAGAATAAGTTGGATTCATACTGTGTGACACCATGAGTGAGTTCATGCCCTACCACATCATCTGCCAATGAAAACCCATCTCCATAGACCATTTGGGTTCCGCTCCAAAAGGCGTTTTGAAAGTTAAAACCGTAATCTACGGAGGAAGTAATGGTCATGTTTTTGTTATCAATGCTATCCCGATTGTGATGTGAAACGTAGAAGTTGTATGTTCCGATTGCATAAGTATGGGCTTTGTCTGCATCTACATTACTTCCATTTGTGCAGCTTAATTTAGCTTCGTCGCAAAGAAATGTGCCAGGTAAAAGACTTTCATCGGTATAATTATTAACTGTATATGTGTTGATTGACATAATTGTAGTAAAAGGCACTGAACCCTCATATGCTCCAATATCACATCTTGTGTTAACTGGCCTTGAAATCCCACGCTGGTCTGTTGCTAGACAAGCATCCCCTCCACTCCCTGGAATGGCAGGATTACCAGCGTTAATTGCAGGACTACCACTCATCAAAGCATGAGTTTGGGTTGCGCCGCCATTATCTTGTAATGAGGTGAGGAGAGGTATAACCGGATTCGCACTACTACCTATTATGTCTCCTGTCGTTGCAGTGAAACCACATCCGCGACCAATAAGGTTATATCCTAGGCTGATAATGACTCCTCCATAGGGATAATCATTATAACAATCAGTAATGCCGCCATTTCTGGCAACAATTGTATTTTTCAAAGTAATAGTGCCGTTGCCTTGAATCATAAAACCATAAGACCGATTCTTGGTAATTGTGGTGTTGTTGAGGAACATGCTGCTATTTGTATAAATGCCTACACCGTCTCCACCTATATTGCCACTTACTGTACTGTTATTTAATGTTACGGTGCCAAAAGTGTTAATGCCGCTACCTTGGAATCCACCGATAATGGTATTCCCAGAAACCAAGCTATTGTTTAACGTTATAGTGCCGCTGTTATTCTTAATACCGCCGCCGCCGCCACCACTTCCACCGCTACCGGCGATATTACCACTTATAGTAGTGTTGGTAATAGTTAGTGAGCCGGAGGCTTTGTAAATACCCCCACCCATCCATTGACTTACATTCCCACTTACAATGCTATTACTTAAAGTTATTGTTCCTCCCTGAATGTGAATGCCCCCCCCTTGAGTGGAATGAAATCCATTCTGAATAGTAAAGTGATCTATAGTAGAAGTAACTACAATTGTAGGATAGCTGTATTGAACAGTAATTCCTCTTCGCGAACCCTGTCCATCAATTATCGATGCCCCGTTCTGCGTGGTAAAGGTGGAGTCCCATCCTCCAGACAGGGTAATATTTTTATTAATTAATACTACCTCTGTGCCACTTCCAAAATATATACCTGCTGCAACATAAATAGTGTCACCAGCAAGTGCATTTTGAATAGCTTTATTCATTGTTAGGCATGGAGAATCTTTTGAGTTACATGTGGTGCCTCCGCTATCTGTCCCGGTAGCTGACACATATCTTGCATTGACAGTATTTCCCATTTGGAATGCTGTAGAGTTATACCCTGATGCTGATACATTAATATTATATGTTCCGGCGATGCTATTTGCTGTGAATATTGATGTGGTGGCAACTCCATTAACATCTGTAGTAATTGTAGTTGTATTTGTACCTGTTGCGCTAAACACCCCGCTGCTTCCGGATGCAGGAGATGTAAATGTGACTGGTACATTACTTGCTGGTAAATCATTCGCATCAACAACTAAAACTGATAATGGCAGTACAAATGCTGTGTTAATTGTTGCTGTTTGATTTTTTCCGCCAAGGGTAAAGATAGTCTTTGTGCCATTTCCGTAATACTCGACTGAACCAATATCGCAGTTGTTACCTTGTGGGCGCGGGTAGCCTCGTTGATCAGTTGCAGGGCATCCTGAGGAAGTGCCTGCATTGATGGCAGGGCTTCCAATCAACAATGAATGTAAGAACATATTTGTGGTTTGGTTGCTGTCTATGCCTGGGTCTACATTTAAATTGTTTCCCCCGCTTGTAATATTACACCCGCTTATGTTTTTAATAATATTGAAGTTCGCCGCTGCTATTGTTCCGAAACAATCTGGGCCGGATACGGATGCTGAATTGTTTGCAATGATCGAATTCGTAATTGTGTATGTGCTATTTGCTTGGACAATTCCACCGCCTGTAATTGCAATATTATATGCAATAGTAGAGTTTTGGATTGTAATGGATGTCCCGTTACTACTCGAGGCGTAGATTCCGCCACCAGAGCCACCTGCAGAATTTCCAGTAAGCGTGCTGTTGATTACTGCGACAGTGCCAGTTTCAATGAATATACCAGCGCCTTTGTCAATAGCAGAGTTTTCTCTTAATGTACTGTTTTTTAGAGTGAAATTGCCATTTACAATATAAATCGCGCCGCTATTTGCAGATTTTGCACTCTGTATAATAAAATTTTCTACTGTTGCAACTCCAGAAATCATAAGAATTCCGTTGTTGATATTTGCTCCATCAATTATGGATGCACCGGATTGAGAATTAAAGCTAGTGTCCCATCCACCTGAAAGCGTAATGTTTTTATTAATAATAATTACATTCGGTGTTCCATTTGTCGAAAATAAATAAGTTCCACTTGTTATATATACTGTGTCTCCAGAACCTGCCTTATTTATGGCTTCTTGGATGTTTTTGCATGGGGATGCAATGGCTGTACAAGAATTGCTGTTATTCCCAGTAACAATGTTTACATAATAGCCAGTTCCTGATGCTGGTGAAACCTCATTTAATAATGTGGGTAGTTGTGGGCTAGACGTCTCGGTTCCGTCTGGGGTTTTTGTTTCGGTAGCAATTGAACTATTAAGATCAAATGGGGTTGGTGTAGGGGTAGGGATATCTTGTATAGGTAAGGGAGTAGGGGGATCCTCGTCTAAATTCCAAGCAGTGTCTATCTGGTTGAAATTCAGTGCAATATTGCCGCGTATAGCATCTACGAGGACGAGCTCATTGATTGGGATGTTCATATTTTTACTCTTTACTTCCAATCGCCAAACCAATGACGGCTGTGTTCCATCTGGCTCGAACAAGCGCGAATCATAGATCCATAGCTCCGGAGCGGAGCCTTCAAGATCGTCTTTTGATAGCTGATAATGTTTGGCTGTCAACTCCAGCGCGGTAATAAGCGCTTGCTTGGGTGGAATGGATGGATTGGTGTCAAGAGATAAGCTTGGAGACATTTCACCAGATAAGGAAAGGAGTTCTGCTTTATTGGTGGCATTAACAATCATTTCCCCACCCATAACCGGCACACCGTTGTACACCTGCTGAAAGCGTGTCACGCTCCGACCATCTGCTTGATCAGCTGAAATGAGATTCAACTCATTAGAAGGATTCCTCAAGCCAAAGTCTGCAGCGTATTGCGAGACCATCGCCAAAGCGCTACTTTCCTGCTTTAAACCTGCTACCTGAGCAGAACGAACGGTTATTGGATTGGAAGGGTCTGCGCCAATAAAGGAGACTTTTCCTGTGGTATCGCTATACCCGATCCGTGTTTTATCTTCCTGTTGAAAGCCTTGCGCGAATACAATATTTTGAGCTGATATCGAGATAAGTATTACTGTAGTAATAAATTTGGATAAAAAACTGGGCATTTTTTTCATTTCACTATCTCCCTTTTATAAATATTAAAACTATGAATCTTTATATTTTTACTTGGTCGTAGAATTTGGTGATTAAAAATACCTTCATGCTAGTTAGAAGTCATGGAGGCTTGTTATGCATTAAGTAGGTTTTGTGTTTTTATTTTGGGGGTCACCTTTTATTCCTCCTAATTTGGTGATAAAAATTCGTTACCTTGCATTTTTGTTATTTTACATCTTAATGTTAGAGAGTCAATGATAAATGTCATCAAAATAGCGATAAACCATATTTGCCAATTTATTATTAAATGAGAGTCGAATTCTTCTTCCCAATTATTGGGAAGAAGAATTCGACAAGTCATCATTATGTCTTGAATTGTTTACGGGCAAGTGAGGTCTTCGAACCAGAAATTAGCAGAGGCGTAAGGATTGATGGACTGAGAGTAAGTGCACTGAAGAGAGCCATCATTTTTGTAGAGCTTAACCGTAACCGAAGCGGGAGAGTTCTGCGTGTTCTGGACGAAGAGAGCAGGGCATAAGTATTAAATCCCACTGAATATACTAGAAAAATATCATAAATATTGACAAATCCCCTCAGCCCTGCTATAATGCGGCCTCAGTCTGATAAAAACGCCAGGAATGGCTTAAATCGTGCCGCTAAGCGGTAATTTCTGAGGAGCTATAAAACGAATGTCGCAACTTGAGATCAAGAATCTACATGTAAGTATCGAAGACAAAGAAATTCTAAAAGGACTTTCACTTACAATTAATCAGGGTGAAATTCACGCAATCATGGGGCCGAATGGCACGGGTAAATCCACATTAGCCTACACGTTAATGGGGCACCCCAATTACACGGTAACAGAAGGCGAGATCATCTTTAAAGGTAAGAACGTACTTGAGCTGGAGCCAGATGAGCGTTCCCGGGCTGGTATTTTTTTGGCATTTCAATACCCGGTTGCCATCCCAGGTGTGACTGTCGCGAACTTCCTGCGTTCGGCTATTAACGCCCGCCGCCGAGCAGAAAACCCTGAAGATAAGGGTATGCCCATCCCCGAATTCCGCAAGATGTTAAAGGAAAAGATGGACACCCTCAAGATGGATCATAATTTCGCTGGCCGTTACCTTAATGATGGCTTCTCTGGCGGCGAGAAGAAACGCGCTGAGATTTTGCAAATGGCAGCTCTCAAGCCAGAAATCGCCATTTTAGATGAAACAGATTCAGGCTTGGATATTGATGCGCTTCGCATCGTCTCGGAAGGCGTCAACGCTCTTTCTGGGTCTGATCTTGGCGTGCTGGTAATTACACATTATCAACGCTTGTTGAATTACATCAAACCCAATTTTGTCCACATCATGCTGGATGGCCGTATTGTTGAATCGGGTGGTCCCGACCTCGCACTTCACCTCGAAGAGCAGGGCTACGATTGGGTACGCGAGAAGTATGAGGAAGTTGCGTAACCTTTAGTGGTTATAGTATTTGGAGATTCCAATGGCTGAAGAAACTAAACCTGATGACACCAAGCTCCTTGAAGAGATTGGTGATTATAAATATGGCTTTCACGACCGTGATGACAACTACGTTTTCAAATCAGAACGTGGTTTGAGCCGTGAAGTCGTTGAAAATATTTCGCGTATGAAAGGCGAGCCTCAATGGATGCTCGACTTCCGTCTTAAGGCATACGAACATTACATCAATCGACCTATGCCAAACTGGGGACCTACTCTTGATGAGATCGACTTTGACAATATCTTTTACTATGTCAAGCCGACCGAGAAAAGCGAAAAGAATTGGGATAATGTCCCCGATGACATCAAGAACACTTTCAACAAACTGGGCATCCCTGAAGCTGAACAAAAGTTTTTAGCTGGTGTCGGTGCACAGTATGAATCTGAAATGGTCTATCACTCCATTTTGGAACATCTTGAAAAACAAGGCGTGGTCTTCCTTTCCATTGAAGACGGCCTCAAGCAATATCCTGACTTGTTCAAGGAATACTTCGGTACAGTCATCCCGATAGAAGACAATAAATTCGCTGCATTGAACTCAGCCGTTTGGTCTGGTGGTTCTTTTGTGTATGTGCCGAAAGGTGTAAAAGTAGATTTGCCTTTGCAGGCTTATTTCCGATTGAATACAGCTAATGTGGGTCAATTTGAGCGCACCCTCATTATTGTTGATGAAGGCGCATCCGTGCATTATGTGGAAGGTTGTACCGCTCCACAGTACACCACTAACTCATTCCACAGCGGCGTGATTGAGATCATTGTTAAGAAGGGCGCACGCTCTCGTTATTCCACCATTCAAAACTGGTCAACTAACGTATTCAACCTTGTGACTCAGCGTGCCAAAGTTTTCGCAAATGCCACGCACGAATGGGTGGATGCGAACCTCGGCTCGAAGCTCACCATGAAATATCCATCCTGCTATTTGATGGAACCAGGCGCACATGGCGAAATGCTCTCCATGGCATTTGCTGGTCCCGGTCAAACTCAAGATGCTGGTTCCAAGATGATGCACTTTGCACCTAATACTACCAGCAAGATCGTTTCCAAATCCATCAGCAAAGGTGGCGGTCGCGCGTCTTATCGCGGTATGGTCAAGGTGTATAAAGGCTCTAAGGGCGTCAAGTCAAACGTAGTTTGCGATGCGCTTTTGCTCGATCCCAAGTCTCGCTCTGATACATACCCCACTATTGAAATTGACGAAGACGATGTGACCATCGGTCACGAAGCCTCCGTCAGCAAAGTGGGTGAGGAGCAACTCTTCTATTTAATGTCCCGTGGCCTCAGCGAAGAGGAAGCTACCACCATGGTGGTCTCTGGCTTCATTGAGCCTCTCGTCAAGGAACTACCCATGGAATACGCAGTTGAAATGAACCGTTTGATCCAACTTCAAATGGAAGGATCGATTGGCTAACATGCAAGAGAAACCAAAAGTATCTGTAACTCGAACACGACGTGACTCTGCCGCCAAGGAATTTAACTTTACGCAGGCGGATATTCCCGTATCAAGTAATGGTCTCGCATCTTTCCGCGCCTCAGCCTGGGACTCATTCAAGAGGCTTTCCCTCCCTGTCACCACAGACGAAGCTTGGCGCCGCACCGATCTGCGTTTGCTCCCCGCATCTGATTTCAGTATTCCGAAAGATGGCGCGTTTGAGGATTTGCCTGTAGTTCCTGAGTATCTACTCAAGTCATTGACGGGCGACCAACATGGTGGACAAATCACCTTGCTTCCTGGCGGTTCGCAAATCCAGTTGGATGAATCTCTTGTAAAAAAAGGCGTTGTCTTCACCGACTTCAGCACAGCTGAAAAAAATCACGCTGACCTGCTCGCAAAGTTGATAGGCCAAATCGTGAAGCCTGAAGATGGGAAGTTTGCAGCTTTGGCTTCTGCTTTGGCTCAAAATGGCGTATTGCTTTATGTCCCCAAGAATGTACAAGTGGATTATCCACTTCATTCCGTATTATGGGGACCGGGCTCTGAGCTGGCGCATTTCTCCCACTTGGTTGTTTATGTGGAAGATGGCGCTTCAGTAACTTATGTCCATGAGGCCGCTTCACCCGATGAAGTTGGTCACGCAATGCACGCAGGCGTTGTTGAAATCCATGTAGGTAAGGATGCAAATCTGCGCTTCGTCGAACTACAATCCTGGGGACGCCATGTTTGGAATTTCTCTCACGAGCGTGCTCGTGTGGAACGCGGCGGTAACTTAGACTGGATCTTTGGCGCGGTTGGTTCACGTCTGACTAAGAACTTCTCTGATCTCGACCTAGCTGGTGAAGGCGCAGTTGGGCGTATGTCTGGCTTCTATTTCACGAACGGGACTCAGCACCTCGACCATGACACCCAGCAGAATCATCTCGCTCCACATACGACCAGCGATTTGCTCTTCAAAGGTGCACTAAAAGGAAAGAGCCGCTCCGTTTGGCAGGGCATGATCTATGTTGCTCCTGGCGCGCAAAAGACAGATGGTTATCAAGCTAATCGCAATCTTGTTCTTGATGACCAGTCTCGAGCTGACTCTATCCCTGGTTTGGAAATTCTCGCAGACGATGTCCGCTGTACACACGGCGCGACGGTTGGTAAACTTGAGGCCGAACCGCTTTTCTATTTGAAGTCGCGTGGAATTCCGCAGCGCGAAGCGGAACAGTTGGTTGTGGAAGGTTTCTTCGACCCGATCATGCAGCGTATTCCATTTGAGGGCGTTCGCGAAAGATTTCAGCAGGCAATTCAGGATAAGTTATCCGCCTAGATTTTTTGAACCTGACATGCCATAAAATGCATGTCAGGTTTTTCAGTAGTAAATTTGAAGCGTAGGATAAAGGTGGTTGGACAGGAGTAATTCAAGAGTACATTAATGAGGCGGAGGGCGTCTCAATATTCAAGACAGGATGTGTGTTATGGCAGTGAAATCAAAAGCGAAACCCAAACCAAAGTCAAAAACTGGTGTTCGGGCAAAGGTAACTATCAAATCCAAGGCGGTGGTTAAGGCGAAGCCTGCTGGAAAACCAAACTCAAAGTTAACTGCAAAGGCGAAAAATTTGAAAAAACCGATGGCAAAACCAAGTGTAAAAGCCAGCTCTGAAAGTGAGCCTAAAGTAAAGCCGAAGATCGATGTTGCTGCCGCGATGGTGAATGCTGCTGCGAAGTCAAATGTGGCTGCGAAAACTGTTCCTCCTGTGGTGAAGCGGACATTGATCCCATTGGTGGATCGTCACAAACCGATCAAGCGTTCAACCCGTGTGAATCAATTCGCTTTTATGAAAGCACCTGGCATTGAACATGCTTTTGAAGTGGGCGATACCGTGGAAGTTTTTTGCGACCACGAAAAAAGCCGCGAACGTATTCGCGGATGGATCAAAGGCATTGTTGTCCAAGTGGATAATAAAATGGTGGCGGTACAGTTCCGCTCGAATGTGTATCTCACAGATGGCTGGATGGTACCTGACCGTATCCTTTGGTACCCGCTGACTTCCGAGCATATCCGTCCATTGCCTGGCAAGAAGCCTGCGATGAAGAAAGATTTCATCCCAGATTATTAGTTCATATAAACAAGTAGACAGGTAATTTGTGACCGTCTACTTGTTTTTCTATACACCTTTCTCATGACCCTTAATGTAGAACAACTCCGCAACGATTTCCCTATTCTTGAACGCGAAACTCGCCCTGGCGTGCGCGTGACGTATTTAGATTCGACAGCAACTTCACAAAAGCCTGTTCAGGTCATTGAGGCGATGAACGAATATTATCGCCACTCAAATGCGAACATCCATCGCGGCGTGCACACTCTTGCTGAAGAAGCCACATCCATGTATGAAGGTGCACGCGAGAAGATCGCAAAATTTATCAATGCTTCTTCTTCACGCGAGATCATTTATACGCGTAACACAACCGAATCAATTAACCTTGTTGCTTACACTTGGGCGCGCGCAAATTTAAAATCTGGCGACCTTGTGATTTTGACGGAGATGGAGCATCATAGCAACCTTGTACCCTGGCACATGCTGCAAGCGGAACGGGGCATTGAGCTTGATTTCATCACTGTGACAGAAGATGGCCTGCTGGACTTGGAAGTATATAAGTCGCTTCTTTCCCGCCACCCGAAGTTGATCTCGTTTACGCACATGTCCAACGTCCTCGGCACAGTCAACCCTGCTGCTGAGATCATCCGCCTGGGGCATGAAGTAGGTGCAGTCGTTCTTGTGGATGGCGCACAATCAGTTCCACATCTGCAAGTGGATGTGCAAGCCTTGGATGCAGACTTTTATGCTTTCTCAGCTCATAAAATGTGCGGTCCGACTGGGATCGGCGCACTGTATGGAAAGACTACGTTGCTTGAAGCAATGCCTCCATTTTTAGGCGGCGGCGATATGATCAAAGAAGTGAAATTGCGTTCTTTCCGTGCAAATACCCTGCCTCATAAGTTTGAGGCTGGCACTCCAGCCATTGCAGAAGCTGTCGGGTTTGGTGCGGCAGTAGATTATCTCTCAGCTATCGGCATGGACAAGATCGCGGCACACGAGCATGCGATCACAGAATATGCATTGGATCGTTTAGAAGAAATTCCTGGTGTAAAGTTGTTTGGTCCTTCTGCCGATAAAAAAGGTGGAGTTGCTGCTTTCACACTGGAGGGTGTGCATCCGCATGATGTAGCTCAAATTTTAGACCGCGATGGAATTGCAGTTCGTGCGGGACATCACTGCGCCCAGCCTTTACATGAAAAATTCGGAATCCCTGCTACAAGCCGTGCTTCTTTCTATTTGTATAATACAAAAGAAGAAGTGGATTTGCTTGTGAATGGAATATACAAAGTTAAGGAAATGTTTGGATAACCATGGACGATCTGTATCGCGAAGTTATTATCGAGCACTATAAGAATCCATCCTATCGTGGCAAACTCGACCCGCATGATATTTCCTTTGCGGATAATAATCCACTATGCGGTGATCACATCCAAATTGATCTGCGCGTTGATGCAAACGGCAATGTAACCGAGGCTGTTTTTGATGGCCACGGTTGCGCAATATCACAAGCTTCCGCCGATTTGTTGATGGAATCTATTATTGGCAAACCTTTGGAAGAATTGAAAAAACTCAACAAGCAGGACGTGCTTGAATTGCTTGGCATTGACCTCGGCCCTGTGCGCTTAAAGTGTGCCTTGCTTTCCTTGAAAGTCTTGAAGGCAGGAGTTTACGGCTTGGGCGAAGCCAGTGACTCGCTGGTTGATTAGGAAGTGTTGCTGATAGTTGGAAAAAGATGATGTTTAATTACACAGCCTTTGACGAATCAAAAGTAGAGTTTGCAGAGATCGCGCCAGCGTCCGAGTTGCCTAATGGGGAACGGCTGTTTGTGGATATTGGCGATAAGCCGATCGTCATCTTTAATATCGCGGGACAGTTTTATGCCATTGGTGATATCTGTTCGCATGATGAAGGTCCGTTGGGGGATGGGATGATCGAAGGAAACAATGTTGTTTGCCCACGCCACGGTGGAGAGTTTGATATCCGCACTGGGCAGGCTGTACAAATGCCTGCGGTGGTGGATATCCCAGCATACCCTGTGCAGGTGCGAGACGGCGTTCTTTTTGTTGGTGTGCCAAGAGAATAACCAAATCTAAATAAAAAGAGTGACCTTCAGCTGAAGGTCACTCTTTTTATTTACCATTCGCCTGCATAGCGGATCTTGAACGGCTTTGTGTTTCGTTCGATATGCCATCTGCGCAGCTCTATCAATTGGCGAATGTGCAAATTATCATGTGCGACCCACGAAGCAAACATATCTCCTGCACGCATGGATCCAAATTTTGACTTGTATGTAATATTCCAGTCCGCGCTCTTTAACTCTTTCAACCATGCGAACGATTTTGTCCGCTCGCGGAAGAACTTGGCTTTCATAGCTTTGAAATCTTGCTCGTTATATTTTCGTAATTTCACCCATGCTTGCGGAGCGATGGGATGCCAATCCTCGTGCTGGCGGTGCAAGATGAAATCCAAATGCTCACGGAAGTCTTCTCGCTCTTCATCGTAGAGATGACAAGTGACTTCAAGGATAGACCATGTCCCTTTGGAAGGTTTCATCCGCGCTTCTTCTGCGCCGATGCCTGCCAGCAAAGACTGGATCATTTCGGTGCTTTGAGTGAGTTCCTGATAAAGCGTTCGAAATTCCATTTTGTTACCTTTTTTCTTTAATTATTTTTCAAACTCTCCCACGATCCTCAAAATATCAAACCCTTCTGCAAAGGGGCGTTCTGCCAGTGCTCCGTGGCGCACCATGATGGAGCGGGTCAATTCACTATTGAAGTAGTAGCGGTCTTGGTATGTTTTGTATTGAGAGAGCGCTTCGATCTTTTTGTTTACATCTTCTTCTGTCACTTCCACAAGAAAGTGGGGGAAAAATCCATAAGAAGAGCGGACCACGTCAAAGCCCAGCACGGTTATACCGCGGAATGCACGCAAGGCTTCGTCGGTCATGGTGTTATGGTCTTGGTGGACATCTTGTTTGGAGTGGGTGAGGATCAGGTCAGGCTGAAAGTCTTTGCGCAGCTTGAGAAAATACTCAAGAATATCCTGACGTGAATCTGGGAAAACACGCGTGCTGAACGGCCCGAACATAATCTTCTCTTCAGGCACTCCCAACACCTTCATGGATTTGAGGTGCTCTCCTTTGACGTGCAATAAGTCGGGATTTTTCTGATTATCAGAAAGAGTGACGCATAAGACTTCTGTCTTTTGGATAATGTGATGAAGAAATGCACCACAGCCGATTTCAATGTCGTCTGGGTGCGCGCCGAGGAATAGGATTCGCTTACCGAAAAAATTCATGAGGTTGCCACAGAGCGCACAGAGAGCATAGTGTCTTTTTTCCGAACTATGCTCTCTGTGGCAAATTTATTATTTCGTCGCCAGAATTCCACCGACAACTTTTGTCATTACCAATTTGCCGTCACGGTCAAACCATTTCTTGGCTACGGCTTCGATCTTGCCAATTAGAGCTTCGTATTCGTCCTTGCCATTGAACATGGAAGTCCACAGTCTGCGGTCTTCACCCAATGAAGCGCGGACATAGTCAATGAAAGGCGCAACCTCAGGGAAGGTGAGGTGGTTTTCGAATTTATGCAATTCGGTCTTGGCGAAGATTTTGTCAATGGTGTTGAAGATATCGCCTTTGAAGCGGGAAGAACCAGGCATAGGCGGAATGGGTGCGCCTGTGGCCTCTTTGATGATTTCATAGAACATTTGCTTGTTCTCAGGCAATGGGCCAGAGACGAAGAGTCGTCCACCTGGTTTCAAAACGCGATGGGCTTCGCCAAACGTAAAGTCTAAATCTGAAGCGTAGTAAATCGCGAAGGCACTGGTGCATAAATCAAAGGTGTTGTCTGCAAACTTAAATTTCTCGTTGAAATCCAAAAATTGGAAGTCAATGTTAGCGCCGATTTTTTTATTTTTCTCGCGTGCCTTATCTAACAACTCTTCAGAAAAATCACCGCCTGTGATTTTTGCTCCGCCTTTGACATAATCGTTAAATAAAAAGCTGAGCTTTCCTGCGCCGCAACCCACATCGAGAATGCTCATACCTGCTTGAGGTTTGAGCAGGTCGTTCGTCCAAACATCAATGTTGGCCGAGCCATATTTCTCGTGAATGTCGATTCTCATCAACAGATCTTTGCTGGGTTCCTGATAGTCAATTTTCATTTGTCTCTCCTTTGTAAATAGTGTCGTGATTATACCAAAATCTCTACCAAAATTCACTCGCTGAATTTTGAAAACATAAAAATAATCGCCTGCAAACAGGCGATTATTTTTATTAATGAAGCAATTTATCAACTTCTTTTTGAAGTACCTCGCAAGCAATAGGGATGGCATCCTGTACTGCTTTACTTAGCCATGCGCCAATAGCAGTCTGTTCGATCTGGATACCAATCACTCTGACGTTGACCTTCACACCTGTCAATGCACTGCCTAGCTTCAGGGTTTCTGCAAGACCCCATCCATGTGCTGATTTGGCATCAGAAAGAAAAGCCGCCAGTTCATTTTCATCGAGAAGGTGAACTGTGCCAATTGGAAATGTCCCTTGAATGGCATCAACGAAGATCGCGGCATCAACGTCTTGAAGTAAATCCAACAGGGCAAGGCCTGGCATTTCACACGCTTCAACTCGGACTTCGGGTCTGTTTGCAGTTTCAGGGAAATTTCCCTGCCACTGACGCAGCACCTCTAAGCCAATAGCGTCATCACCACGTAGGCTTTGCCCAACGCCAACTACCGCGACCTGCATTATTTTTCTTCTACCTTTAATTTTAGGAAGTGTGTAGCACATGAAATACAAGGGTCATATGCACGTACTAAATGTTCTGCGGTGAGAGTCGCTTCCGCTTCAGGCATGGTGATGAGTTTGGGAGTTAATTCGAACAAATCAGCTTCGATTCGTGGCAGATTTTGTGCAGTGGGCGGCGTGATCTTGGCAAATTGAATCATGCCCTGATCGTCAATCTTATAGCGGTGATACAACAGTCCGCGTGGGGCTTCGGTGGCGCCAGCACCTTCACCAGCTTTGAGTTTCAATTCGATAAAGGAATTTCCTTCAGGTTTGTATGCTTTGACGAGTTGAATCGCTTCCTCATAGAAATGCACTAGCTCAATTGCACGTGCCAGCAGAGACTTATATGGATTGCGAAGCGGCAAATCCACGCCCGCGTCTATCAGTGCTTGCTTTGCCATCGGCGAGAGCTGACCATGATTTAAGTTGATGCGTGCCAGTGGCCCAACCAGATATGTACTTCCGTCAACGGTGTGGCTGTGCAACGCATTGGAGTGTTTGACGTGTTCTTCGATATAACCATTCTCGTATTCACTGATGGTTAGGTTGCGCCCCTTGGATGAAAGGATTTCGCCTTCAATCACACCGTATTCGTCAGGGTGGTGAAGTGCTACAAATTCGTAATCAATTTCCAGGTCAGGATAAGGAAGCGTAGCAGCCCATGCAGCACAGTCTTTAGCGGCTGTGAGTCCCCATTCCAGCTCTGGCAATAAAGCAGTCAGTTTCTTTGCTTCAGGCCAGCGGTGGAAACCTCCAACACGAACGCTGACAGGATGTACCGAACGTCCACCGATTGCTTTGAGAATTTCGTTGCCGATCTTTTTTAAGTGCAACGCATTTTTGACAACATCTGGAGCGATGGCCGCTAATTCTAAAGCCGATTCTTTTCCAAGCATATCGGGCGCTTGCAAAAGATAAATATGTAAGGCGTGGCTTTCAATATATTCGCCGCAGTACATTAGGCGACGCAGCAGACGCATCTGCGGAGTGATTTTGATACCCAATGCATTTTCAAGCGCATATACTGAACTCATTTGATAAGCGACCGGGCAAATGCCGCAAATGCGCGCGGTGATATCTGGCACTTCCTGTAGAAAGCGATTTCTAAGAAAGCCTTCGAAGAATCGCGGCGGTTCGTAGATATCGAGACGAATTTCAATGGCCTTGCCATCTTGTAATCCAATAAAGAGACCGCCTTCACCTTCTACACGAGCTAAAGCAGGGACTTCAATATTTTTCATTTTTTGGTCTCCTTTTCGGCGATCAATGCATCGGCAGTTTCACGGAAGGCGGGAGCGTAACCGCTGATTCCACGGAATAATCGTATGGTCTCGCCTGGAATGCGTTCCAATGGTTGCAGAATGTTTGTGAGTGAATCAAGATTTGTAGAACGAGTAGGGCCAAAGCAACCGTAGCAACCTCGTCCGTTTGCTGGGCAAATAGCGCCGCAGCCAGCTTGTGTAGCTGGGCCAATGCAGGGGATGCCTTTATCTACTAGCACGCAAATGGTTCCATTTCTTTTACACTCGAGACAGACACTGTATGCTGGCAGGTTAGGTCTGCGATTATTGAGCAGAGCTGTGATGACTTCGAGCACCTGTCCCTTATTCACGGGGCAACCCCAAAGCTCCAAATCTACTGGAACATGCTCGGCGATGGATGTTGCGGTGGGGAGGTAATGTAAAAACTCGGGATGATCGTAGACCATTTCCGCTAATGCGTTTGGGTCACTAAAATTGCGAAGAGATTGAATGCCACCAGAAGTTGAGCAAGTGCCAAGCGCGATCAATATTTTTGAATCGTGGCGAATTTCTTTGATTCGTTCAATTTCATGCGGTGTAGTGACCGAACCTTCTACTAAGGCGATATCGTACGGGCCAGGTCGAGTCGCACGTGTGGCTTCAAGAAAGAATGCGAAGTCCACGGCGTCGGCGAGGTTGAGTAGTTCATCTTCCATGTTGAGAAGCGATAACTGGCAGCCATCACAGGAAGAGAATTTAAAAATGGCGACAGTTGGTTTGCGGGGACTCATTAGAATTCCTCCACATTGAAGTAGGGTTGCAGCGCATCAAAACGGAAGACAGGCCCGTCTTTGCAAATGAAATAGGGTCCAAGCTGACAGTGACCACAAGAACCTTGTCCGCATTTCATGTTGCGCTCGAGTGAAACGTAAATATTTTCTGCTTGGACTCGACGTGCCAGCCCTTCATATACAACAAAGCGAATCATGATTTCGGGTCCGCAGGTGAGCACGACACTGTTGGGGGCATCCATGCGGAAGCGATAGAACAGCATAGGCACTACGCCGACCTGTCCTTGCCAATCTTCATCGGCGCGGTCTACTGTGATTTGAGTTTGAATGCCAGCAGCTTCCCAGCTTTTAAATTCACTTGGATAAATTAAGTCACTTGGAGTGCGGGCGCCATACAGCAAATGAACTTTTCCAAATTTCTCACGATGATTCATGATGTAGTAGATCGCAGGGCGTAACGGGGGGAGCCCGACACCACCACAAGCGATAATGACGTCATGTCCGATCATATCTTGCATGGGCCAGGGAGCACCAAACGGACCACGTACGCCTACTAGATCGCCAACCTTCAATCGACTGATGGCACGGGTGACATTCCCTACAAAACGAATGGTATGACCAACTATGCTTGGATCTTCAGAGTTTGAGCTGATGGAGATCGCCGCTTCACCATAGCCTGGTATATAGATCATATTGAACTGCCCAGGCAGGAAACTGTACGAAGCTTGAACTGTCGGCTCAATAAATTTGATCCAGTATGTTGAAATGCCTTCAGCTTCTGGCGTGATATTCGTAATCTCTGCCCAAACAGGTTCCAAGAGTTGGGTTGTGTGCGAAGTTGTAGATTGAGTTAAAGTGGGAGCATTCATCAGCGCGTCTCCTTGCGTAAGGCTGCTACTTCAGCAGTGATGTCAATTGCAGCAGGACACCACGTGATACAACGTCCACAACCCGTGCAGCCAAGCGTGCCATATTGAATTTTCCATGTGCCTAATTTGTGGGAAAGCCATTGACGATATCTGGAGTGCAGGGTGGGGCGAGTGTTGCCGCCAGCTTGATAAGAATACCCTGGGTTGAAACAAGAGTCCCAAACACGGGTGCGCGTAGTTTGATTCCCATCCAAGCTGACGTTATCTAGTGCATCCCAGCAGAAGCAAGTTGGGCAAACCTGTGTGCAGTTTGCACAAGAAAGGCATCTTTCACCAATACTGCGCCAATACAGGCTATCAAGGTTATTCAAGATCAGTTCTGGTAAATCTTCTGTTTCCATCGTGCGGCCCATTTGTAGCGCAGCACGTTCCAGACCTTTGTTGGCAGCGTTGAGCAAGAATGCGCTTGCGGACTCAATGGGTAGTCCGCTCAAAATTTTCCGCCCGAGTTCGGAGCCGATCTTGAGAAGGAATACATCTTCGAGCTCAGTCAAAATCAGATCTGCGCCTTCATCAATTCGTGGCCCCGTTTCCATAGACGCACAAAAACAAGTTCCTGAAGGATGCAGGCAGTTCACTGCTAATAGAAATGCTTTTTCACGCCTTGCCCGATAGATGGGGTCTGTGAAATCATTTCGAATGAAAGCATTGTCCTGAATTTGAATAGCAGCCAGTTCACAGCCGCGCACACCAATGAATGCATAAGCTGGAGTTTCTGAAGTTGGTTGTTTCAATTCCCAATGATTATTTGATTTGTAGAGTTCAAATAGTTCCGCACGCGGTGGGAACAGGAATTGCTTCCAAGATTGCGCGCCTGGTATTACATCAAAATAACGTGAGTGACCTGAATAGATAAGGCGGAAATGCCCAGCTTCTTGTTCGGTAATATATCCGCGTGGCAGGTCTTCCAATTTTTGAATAGGAGCATATACAAGGGTTTGATTTTCTACATGAGGGCCGATTACTTCATATCCTTGCTCATGTAAATTTTTCAATAGCGAATTGAAAATCGGCTTTTGAATGGCGATAGTTGCACCAACTTCCAATCGGGTCTCATTTTGCATTGTTCGTCTCCGGATGACTGAACATATCCAACAATTGCAGGCGTGTTACTAGAAGACGGCTTGCCACTACATTGGCTAGTCGCCGCATAACAACATACCCAAGATCATGGTCTTCTTCACAAAGCTCTCTCAGTTTGGTTGCATCTACAGCGGCCAAATAAGCATCGGTAACGGCTGTAGCCCCTGCAGTGCGTTGATGAACTACCGGTGTGACGCTTGACCAACCGAAGACCTCCAAGGCTTCGGCGGTGTATAGCCGCACTTTTCCGCGCGGCAATACAAGCATATCTAGTGCAACACGACCTTCAAGAACGATATATACATTGTCCTCCTTATCGCCTTCACGAAAAAGCACCTCGCCAGCTTTAACGCGGCGCAGGTGCGTGATACCGGCAATTGATTCCAAGTGCTTAATCTTTAAGTCTCGGAACCATGGAATTTTTAACAATTCCAGTTTTAACTCATCCAACGTATCCATGGAGCGACCTCCTTCAGAACGGGAAAAGAATGGTATTGTGATGATTGTACTAATTTTCACAAATATTTACCAGTATTTTTGTCCCCATGCTAGGATGCTGTTTGTCATACAATCAGGAAAAGAATATGCTACAATGCGGTTCAGTTTTTCTTTGGAGTTCAACATGAAACCAACCATTCAAACCGTCAAAGGTACACGCGAATTCTATCCTGAAGAAATGGCATTAAGGAATTACCTATATGCGAAAGCACGAGCTGCTTCGCAGGTATTCGGATATCAGGAATGGGATGCGCCTTTTATTGAATCTATCGATCTCTACGCAGCGAAGTCGGGGGAGGAGTTAGTTAAGAAGCAATCCTTCACCTTCACAGATCGCGGTGGAGACTTTGTAACATTGCGCCCTGAGCTAACCCCAAGCCTTGCGCGCATGATTGCAGCGAAACAAGGCTCGCTTACTTTCCCGGTGCGTTGGTGGTCATTTGGTCCTTTCTGGCGTTATGAACAGCCGCAAAAGGGACGTTCACGCGAATTCTTCCAATGGAATATTGACATGCTCGGCGTCAATTCACCAGAAGCGGATGCAGAATTAATTGCTGTTGCGGCAACATTTCTACGTTCGGTCGGACTAAGTCCGGAGCGGGCAGCCATCTATGTAAATAACCGCCGCCTGATGGACTCCGAATTCGACGCACTCGGCATTACTTCAGAAAAAAGAATAGATGTATCCAATCTTGTAGACCGTCGCTCAAAAATGGAATCTGCCAAGTGGGAAGAGTACGGCTTGGAAGTAGGGATGACCCAAGCCCAAGTGGATGGTCTGAAAAGCATTCTCGGAAACTTTGACCTTTGGAAGAAGAGCGATGAGTTGACGCGTCTTTTCAAGGCATTGGAAGCCCTTGGCGTAAAAGAATATGTCAAGTTTGACCCAAACATCATGCGAGGACTTTTGTACTACACTGGCACTGTCTTTGAAGCCTTTGAAACAAGCGGTTCTCTAAAGCGAGCCATTCTTGGTGGTGGTCGGTATGACAATCTGCTTGCAGATGTAGGTGGACAGCCTCTCTCTGGCGTAGGCTTTGCAATGGGTGATGTGGTCGCAGGAATCATTTTGCAAGAGAATGGACTTGTGCCAGAATTTTTGCCAACGCCAGCGTCTGTTTTGGTGACAGTCTTTGATGAATCCATGTGGATGAAATCTTTTGAGCTAGCTGGTCGGTTGCGCACTGAAGGGCTTAACACGATGGTGTATCCTGAACCTGCCAAGCTGCAAAAACAATTCAAATTTGCTGACAAAATGAAGATCAAAGTTGCTCTTACTATTGGCCCAGACGAGGCTGCGAATGGTCAGGTGGCGGTAAAAAACCTAGTAAACGGCGAGCAGATTACAGTTAAGAGCGAAGCGGTTTTGGAAGAAATCCGCAAAATTTTAAGTTGATCATATCCTCGGTGTTGCTAAATTTGTACTGAGTTGTGGTAAAATATTGCGCGCAATACGGTGCCTGTAGCTCAATGGCAGAGCGCCACACTGTGGATGTGGATGTTGAGGGTTCGAAACCCTTCAGGCACCCTAAAGAGTCTCCCGAATAGGGAGGCTCTTTTTGTATAAATATTTTTACTTTCAAATAGTTTCATAAAAAATTAATGCTTTTCTCATAGTAAAATAGCACCCATGTCTAAAACCATTAACGTTCTCTTTCTCGCGGCGGAAGCCGACCCTTTTGTGAAAGTCGGTGGCCTTGGGGATGTTGCGGGGTCTCTCCCGCGTGCCCTGCGAGCGCTTTCCAATGATGATGTAAAGCTTGATGTACGGCTTGTTTTGCCGTATCACCCAGCTGTTAAAGCCGATGGGCTCAAACCTTTGGGAATGTTTTCCATACCTCGTGGTGATTCGGAAGTGGGCGTGGAAGCTTTTGAGACTACCCTACATGGCATGCCTGTTTATTTGATAAATGGCGACCCAATTCGCACAAACGGCTCTGTTTATTCTCTCGATGCAAAACTAGATGCTGAAAAATATTCTTTCTTTTCTATTGCGGCATTGGCTTTACAAAAGCAGATCAATTGGCTTGCGGACGTGGTACATGCCAATGACTGGCACACCGCTTTAAGTATTTATGTCTCATTGACCAAACGCTGGGAAGAAGGCGCGCGCCATGTGGCAGGTGTACTTACCTTGCACAACCTTCCATTCATGGGGCCAGATATCAGCAATATCCTTGATAGTTATGGAATCAAACTTGCGCAGACTGACTTGCCTGATTGGGCACGTGTAATGCCTTTGCCTTTGGGCTTGTGGGCGTCAGATGCTATTGTCGCTGTCTCGCCTACATACGGAAACGAAATCCTCACACAAGAATATGGCTGTGGCTTGGATGGGTTTTTGCAAGTGCGCCGCGATACGGTGAGTGGTGTCTTGAATGGAATTGATGTTGCTTCGTTCAACCCGGCAGATGATGCAGCGCTTGGGGCAAACTTTGATATCAATTCACTGGAGAAACGCGGAAAGAATAAAGCGTTGTTGCAAGAGAGGCTTGGTCTTCAACAGGATCCTGAGATTCCATTGCTTGCCATTGTCTCGCGTATGGATGTACAAAAAGGTGTTGACCTGGCATTCACTGCATTGAAGAGTATGAAGTCTGTAAAGTTCCAAGCAATTATTCTTGGAACAGGCGACCCAAAACTTGAGGAAGCGGCTCGTAGTTTGAATGAGTCATTCCCCGATAAAATTAAAATAGAACTTCGTTATGATGCGGCGCTAGCCCGCCAAATTTATGCAGGTTCCGATATGCTGCTAATGCCGTCTCGATATGAGCCCTGTGGCCTCTCTCAAATGATCGCTATGCGGTATGGATGTGTTCCCGTTGTCCGTGCAGCTGGTGGCTTGAACGACACTGTCAAACAAGGCGAAACAGGCTTTGTCTTCGATAAGGCTCATCACATGTCTTTAATGGCGGCTATCAAAGCGGGTATTAAAGTGTTTTCAAAGCAAGATGAATGGAAGAAAATTCAACAAGCAGGTATGGCTCAAGACTTCTCGTGGGAAAACTCTGCGCGAAAATATCTTGAGTTGTATCAATCTCTTGTAAAGTAAATCAATTAAAGCAAAAATATTTCTCGAAGGTGTATTTACATTATGGCATTCAATCGTTCTTCTGGCATTCTTCTTCATCCTTCCAGTCTCCCTGGTCCCTATGGTATTGGCGATCTTGGCCCACAGTCTTACCGCTTTGTCGATTGGCTTGCATCTACGGGTTGCAAGCTTTGGCAGATTTTGCCTTTAGGCCCTACAGGATATGGTGATTCTCCTTATCAGTGCTTTTCTGCATTTGCTGGGAATCCATATTTGTTGAGCCCAGACGAATTGCTCTCTGATGGGCTTGTAACTCAAGCGGACTTGGAAGAATTAAAAAGTCTGCCCGCTTCTCGCGTGGATTTTGGCATGCTCATTCCAAAAAAGCTTGATCTTTTGCAAAAGGCATTTTCCACCTTTCAATCCAACCCAGGGAATTTACGCGAAGCTTTTGATTATTTTTGCGCTGATAATGCCTCTTGGTTGGATGATTTTGCGCTTTTCATGGCGTTGAAAGAGGCCAATGGTGGTGGAGCATGGAACGGGTGGCCTGAAGCGTTGCGTTCCCGAAAAAAGACTGCAATGACAAAAGCAAGAAAAGAGTTGGCTGAAAGTGTCATGCGTTATTCTTTTTATCAATTCCTTTTCTTTAAGCAATGGAATAAAGTTCACGCTTATGCTAATGAAAAAGGAATTCAGATCATTGGCGACATTCCGATCTTTGTGGCGTATGACTCAGCCGATGTGTGGGCTAATCCTGATCTTTTCTTCCTCGATAAAAGCGGCAACCCGACAGTTGTTGCGGGGGTTCCACCTGATTTATTTTCTACTACAGGACAGTTATGGGGTAACCCATTGTATAACTGGGAAGTGCATAAAAAAGAAAATTATGCATGGTGGCTTTCGCGTGTAAGTGCCTCCTTGAAATTCATGGATATTTTGCGTTTTGACCATTTCCGTGGTTTTGCTGGTTATTATGAAATCCCTGCCGAGCATAAAACTGCCGAAAATGGGCGTTGGGCTCCAGGGCCAGGCAAGGACTTGTTCCGGGCTGTCGATAAATACCTTGGTGATGGTTTGGTAACGCAAGGCACGGGGTTGCCGATTATAGCGGAGGATTTAGGATTGGTAACACCTGATGTATTGGAGCTACTTGCTGCCTTCGATCTGCCTGGCATGAAGGTGTTGCAATTTGGTTTCACTGGACCTGATAATCCCTTCCTGCCTCATAACTATGTACCTAATTGTGTAGCTTATACAGGTACACATGATAATGACACAGCAATGGGTTGGTACGCATCCGCTCCAGACCACGAACGTGACTTTGCCCATCGCTATCTTTGTATAGATGGACATGATTTTGCTTGGGATTTGATCCGCACTGTATGGAAGTCGGTTGCAGTTTTTGCCATTGCTCCAATGCAAGACGTACTCTCTCTTGGCGGCGAAGCAAGAATGAATTTCCCCAGTAAGCTTGGCGGTAACTGGGAATGGCGTATGGGTGATAATGACATGCGCGAAGATTACGCTGCAGGTTTAAGGGATTTGAATTGGCTCTCCAAGAGATAAAATAAAACGCCTCGAAAGAGGCGTTTTATTTTTATGAAATAGGTTTTATTATTTGCACATCTCCCGAAATTGGTCCTCGTGAAACAATTCCAACAGTTTGTCCAATGAGTTCCTCTATTTTTTGAATAACTATTTCTTCATTGGCTTTACAAGACTTAATCAGTGGCACTACAGAGAAAAGCGCTTGAGTGATTTGGGTTCGTTGCTCAAGCGACAGAAGGCGTGATAGCCTGAAGCTTTTCAAAAACCCGTTGGCCTCGTCGGAGTCACCCGATATCGCATCGAAATATTGTTGACCTTGATACCCAAGGCAGTAGTCCCATGTCTTTTGATGTCTAAGCATATCCAAGTGGGTTACAGCTAATGAATCTACATTACCAATCACGCTTAAAGCATAACGTGCCAGAACTGTATCGAACCATCCATACCGTACCGAACCTTGCCATTCATTATGCTTATTATGCTCAGATACTACAGAGTTTAACTCGTTTGTCTCTGTCGGCAGCGGTCCTGGCCCGTGCCGTACCATGTAAGATCGTATAACACCAATTTTAGTTGTGTTTGACTCTGGTGCCATCTCTGCGATGATTTCAAGAGCATTATCTGAAGTGCAATTTGACCATGTTGTGAAAGGGTGGAAACCTGCATCTGCATCAAGCAGAACTCCCTGAGCACCTTCAAATACAGAAAATTCTGCATCATGTAACCAACTTTTTAATGTGGAGTCAGATACTATTATTCCGAGTTCTCTGATTCTGGAAATTGATGATATCCAATTATCAATAACTTCTTCCCTCTCGAAAACATCCCTTTCTCTTTCAAGCATATTCCTAAGTGTCTTATCTTTCCAAAATCCAAAAAGCTGATCACGCTTTTTTTTACGAATAGATAATAATTTTTTCTTTAGTATTAATGAGTTTGATAGATCACCACCTAGTATAGAGTCTTCTGGAAATAATTGTGAATCCTCTACGGTCTCGCCTACTCCTACACCACAACTCCCATGGCAATTTTCACCACGCATAATTTCACGGATGCGGTTAGCAGCTTGATGGAAGGGAGTTATAACAAGAGCTTGATCACTTACTCGTAATCTCGAAAAGACATCTTGAACACCTTTCCTTTTCAGAACATCCCCTTCAATAAGTAAAGCTCCAGGATGGATTACAACATGTTTTGAAAGATAGGTTTTTACGCCTGGGATAAAGGTTCCAGACCCAAACTGTGAAAACGTGTGATGCCGCCCATCCGGTGTAATAACATTGTGACCTGCCTGTGCTCCACCGTTATAGCGTACGACAACCCCTGCATTGAACTTGCGGACGAGAAAATCGGTTAGGAGACCTTTTCCTGCATCTCCGAAACCAAGATCTACAACGATATATGCACGCAAAGATAGATTACTCCAGTTGATCTGAATTAATGCTTATTCAGCCTTGTGACGGTTTAGAGATTATTCTTAATTTCTGCCGCGTCGAATTTGTCCAATGAAATGAGAGAGCCAATTGTCACTCGACTTTAACGCTACCTCTGCGAATGGCGTTAAGGACTGGATTACATAACTATGTCGTGAAGATGGCATACCTGCATTTTTTAAGAGAGAAGCGAGTTCCCTGAGGCTTGAAACACGTCCTTCGCTAAGAAGAATAGCTCCGGCCGTTACGAAGCACACATCACTTGGCGATTGAAGGCAGAGCACATGATCTCCGAATAAGTCTCGCCATCTTCGCTCGCAGCGTTTTGCCCGGGTGCGATCAGGAATAATGAAAAATGGGACAAAGGATTTTTGCAACTCGGCAACAACTTCTTCACAAGTTAAGTCTTCGTCCAGCCTATCTCCAATGACTGCTTCTACTACGTGTTTTGACAATGTGGGGTAGGGTACCTCGTCGCCTGTCATAAAAAGGTAACCACGTTTATTTCGCTTTGTCATACAGTCCATTTCAGAGTGCATGGCAAGGAAATACAGGCCCAACTCGTACGATTCCTGCCCTGTGCCGCCACCACCGCCTTCGAGATATGACCATGTTAGCCATTGATCCATTAATTCGGCTGTAGATTCAAATTGCCCAACCTGGAGAGGCGCGCTATCACTTACAGCATCTCCAACAGCCATAAAGAGAAGTTGAGGATCATCGATTTTACAATCCATTAGTGTCTTCATAAAGACGGGGAGTTGTTTGGTTGCCATGAGCCTTGGAATTTCTCCCATGGAACCAGTGACATCTAGCGCAAAAACAATTCCTAAAGATTGAGGGTGGTCAGAACCATCCCGACTTTCGCGGAGGCGAACACCCTTTGGATTCATTAGCGGGTGACATTTGCTTTGTTTGAATACTTGTTGTGCAGGAATGTTTGTTCGACCACGGAGGAGTGCTTCGTGAGCAGCCTGGCTATAATTTCCATTTCCCATTTCGAAATCTCCTTTAACTTTGAATATTAGTTTTGATTGAGAATCATGATGAGTGCGGCATTTCTATTGGAATAAATTGAGGCGGACCAAATACTTCCTTGGCGATTTCCCCAAGTTCGTCTCGTATGTCCCAAGCATTTTCACTTGCCGTTTCATCAGGTTTGGATAGGGCAACTCGTTGCAAAATTTTTACCAATTGTTCTGGAACAGAGGTTGGCAAAAGTGCTGTGGCAGTATTCCCACCAAGGAGAGCAATTACACATTTAGCGCTCATTACTAGATCTAACTGATCTGTTAGTGTGGACCATGACCTTTTTAGTTGAGGGTAAAAAGAGTCATACTCATGTGTTACTGTATGTAACTTTTGACCAAATTTTCCAGCGCTACTATATCCGACCAAGCGCACACCGTGCTCATTATCCTGTATGAGCAAGTGTGGTGGCAAGATTGCACCATGAACTATTCCAGAGGCATGAATAAAGGAGAGAGTTTCCAACACCCGTCGCCAGACCCAAATTGATGCTTGTGGGGGAATACCTTGAGGATATACTCGAATAACATCTTCAAACGTATGATGAAATCCACTTACCCAGCGGTGTATGCTAACATGCCTACCTGAATATGGTCCGATAGTTATCTCGCCATGGGTGATGGGCTCTGGAATAAGCATTGTAAAAGTATCTGCTCCAGGAGAATCACTTTTTTGCAGAGTTTGTATAATATTCCATTCGTTTTCAAAAGCTTCAGAATTTTGGTGGTCTCGAAGCAGCTTTATGATTGCTAGCTCTGTGGGCCATCTTGCTCGCCGCCCCGTATATACGTCTGAAATATCGCCATGTGCAATGTGTTTATCTAGTTCCCAGTGCTGATTGCCAATTGATATCCAGGTTGGGATTTGGTACGACTCTGGAGAATTCCACACACGAAATGCCTCATGGAACTTTTCTGCTGAAACGGATTCTTCATCCAGACGAACTGTTGTTCCGCAATAAGAACACACGACAGACCGTGCGAAGCGATGTGCTTTAAGCGGAGCATTGCATTGTGGACAAATTAATGCGTGTTCCATAGGATTAAATATTCCTCATTAGAAAAAAGAAAGCTACCTTTTTAATCCCCAATTTCTCTGGGAGTTCACTTTATTGAAACAGTGCAGGCACTGTTTCAATAAAGTGAATTATACGCATCCAAGTAGTGCTGGTCAACAATAACTCACGCCTCATTTATTTTTTCGGTCAAATTGACGACGATCGCCTTGCTTGCCTTGATCAGATTTTCAGGTGTGATCATGATCTCTTCACCCCATTGTCCTGCTCCTGTACCAAGGATGGGTTCATTGACAAGACTTGCTTCGAGGAATGTTCTAAAGCCTTCTGGTTGCCACCCAAACGCAGGGATGGAGCCGATCACATAGCCTGTCGTTTCTTTAACTACTTCAGGCTTTGCCATTTGAATATTTCGAGAACCAATTGCTTTTTTAAGATTTCCTGAAATTGCGTTTTGATCTGCGCCGAGCATTACTAGTACGCGCTCACCAGTATCTACTTGAAAAATGAGAGTTTTTACCGCTTGCCGTTCAGAGAAACCAAGTGCATGAGCAACATTAGCAGCGCCTTTTTCAGTTTCAGGCGAAAAACTGCGGGCTTCGTATGGGATGTTGTTTTTGTCGAGATACAAATGTGCGGGGAGTTTCATAATGCGAGTCCTTTGCGGATGAGTTGAGTAATTTCTTCGGGTGAAAGAGTGAGATCTATAACGAGTGAATGTATGGGTTCTTCGAGTACTTCAAATTGACTCTTTAATAATTTTACTGGCATAAAATGTCCAGTTCGATTTTTCATGCGAGATTCAATTTCAGAGTATGTGCCTTTCAAATAAACGAACTTAGCTTGCCCGCTAACATTCAGGATGGCACGATATGATTCTTTTAGAGCTGAACATGCAAGCACGATAGATGTTGCAGAGTTGATACTTTCTTGAATTAGCTCACGCAGAGATGCCAGCCATGTTGAACGGTCTTTATCCGTTAACGGAATACCTTTTGACATTTTATCGCGATTGGCTTGGTTATGAAAATCGTCCGCATCAAAGAAGCTCCAGCCGAGTTCGTTTGCCAGTAAAGAACCGATGGTAGTCTTTCCAGAGCCAGATACGCCCATAATGACAACGATCATTTATTGAGGTCCTAATAGCTGTTCCGCCCAAGCATCATGGGCTTTTACGTCATGGCCGAATCCCGCCCACATGAGCAAGTCGCGCCAATCTTGTTTTGCAATCGAGATTGCTTTATTGAAAATTTCTAATTGTCCCTCGCTAATCTTCAATACAGCAAAGCGTAATCGCTCCAGGGATTCTGGCGTCCCTTTTTCACAAAATGGTAGATTTTGGCCACATTGCTCCATAAGCACAATTGAGATTTCCTTCACCTGCCGTGGAAAAATCTTTTCTACAAGTTTTACCGTACGCGGGCTTAATGGTGTCATTTTATTTATTCCTTGATGCGAGATATATCCCTGTCAAAATGAAACCGCCGCCAATGATCGTTGTGATGGCAGGTGTCTCGCTTAATAAGAAAAATGCCAAAATCGCTGAACCGATCGGCTCTCCAAGAGTTGTTATAGCTACGAGCGCAGCAGGTAAATATTTTAACGCCCAGTTATATGTAGAATGCCCCACCAATTGTGGAAGAATTGCCAACAGAAGAATCCAACCGTATGTTTTAGGGGCGTAACCAAACGGGGTGTTTCCAGAAATAAACATAATGATGATCAAAGCAATAGAGGCCATGCCATAAACCAGAAAGATATACGGCACGAGAGACATGCCTGCGCGCAACTTCCTGCCGATAATGAGATAACCAGTTACGGCCCATGCGCCAGCCAGTGCGAGGAAGTTACCCCACATGGCGCGACCTTGCATGATATCTTGCAATGCAGGGCAGGATAGGCCTGCGTGCCACGTACACGCATCAGACAAGCCGATAATTGCTCCCCCGACAATGGACAACAACAACCCGATTATTGCTGTCCGCGCGAGGTGCTCTTTCAGTAGCATTGGCGAAAGCATTGCCACCCATAGCGGGCCTGTTGCAACAAATACAACCGAACTGGCTACACTTGTGTATTCAAGAGAAGTGATCCATGTGGCGAAGTGGACAGCGAGGAAAATGCCAGAAGCAGCACCGAGCAGGAGTTCGTTTCGAGTGAAGCGTTTAATTTCATCACGATGCTGGGTCAGGGCAACAGGAGTCAGAATCATGGTGGCAAATGTTAATCTCAAGGCTGCGATTACCAGCGAAGGCACTCCATCGGTCTGCGCGAAACGGATAAAAATGCTCGCGGTTGAAACCGCGAGAATGGCAATAACGATGGCAAAAGGGAGGAATAGTCGGGCACGAGTGTCAGTCATGTGGTGTCCTTGATTTATATGATATTTGTATAAAAATTGTCTAAATTCTTGCATGTGCACTGGTTAGGAGGTAAAATCGAATTATACGTTCAATGAAACGAAATTTCATACATTAAATAGTTTACTCAAGGAGAGACTCTCATGGCTTTTGAACTTCCCAAGCTCGCTTATGCATACGACGCGTTGGAACCACATATTGACGCGCGCACAATGGAAATCCATCACACTAAGCACCACCAGACTTATATTACTAACTTGAACGGCGCTGTTGATAAGACTCCTGAACTCGCTGGCAAATCTCTCGTGGAAATGCTCAGCAATTTGAACGCCGCTCCTGAAGGTGTTCGCAACGTAGTCCGCAATCATGGTGGCGGCACATATAACCATAATCTTTTCTGGGAGATTATGGGACCCAAGGCTGGCGGCGCCCCCAAGGGCGAACTCGCCAAGGCTATTGATGCTTCCTTCACCTCCTTTGATAATTTCAAAGCTGAGTTCACTACATCCGCTACAACCCGCTTCGGCTCAGGTTGGGCTTGGTTGGTCAAGAAAGGCAGCGGCCTCGCTGTTGTTTCCACTGCCAATCAGGATAGCCCACTTTCTGACGGACTAACCCCTATCCTCGGCATCGATGTGTGGGAACATGCCTACTATTTGAACTATCAGAACCGCCGCCCTGATTACATCACCGCATTCTGGAATGTAATCAATTGGGATGCTGTGGCTGAGAAATTCGCCGCGAAGTAAAGCTTAATTACGAAAAATAAAATCACCTACATTTTGTGGGTGATTTTATTTTTAAGATAATGCGTAAAAATTATGAATAACTCGCGCCCCAGCTGCTATGCTCGGTCGCTAAAAAACTTCCCACGGTAGCTCTACTGCCCTTGCCACAAGATTAAACAAAGTTATAATAGCCTTATTAAGTTGCCCATTATCTCACAAGGAGTAAAATCTCATGACCCACATTATTACCAGCTTATGCGTTCGTGATCGCGGTTGTATTGAAGTATGCCCAGTGGAGTGCATTGTCCCTGGCCAGCCTGTTGCTGAATGGCCTTGGATGTACATTGACCCTGACACCTGTATTGATTGCGGTGCCTGTGTCCCTGAATGCCCATACGCTGCAATTTTCCCTGAAGATGAAGTTCCTGCTGCCTACACCGCTAAAGGTGGCGAATTTATCAGCAAAGTCGGTCTTACTGGTCATTATGAAGGCACAAACCACCACGGCAAAGCAGTTGTTTTGGAATCCACAAAGCAGCTCAGCGCTGGTGAAGTTGTAGACCTCACCGCTGATGTTCAGCCCAACTACGAGTTCTACAAGAGCGGCCCAGGATACGGCGCCAAAGATAGTGATCAGGGTTCGTAAACAAAATAATAAAAGGTCAGGCGATTAGCCTGACCTTTTTGATTCTAGTACGTTGATGTTATTGGCTTAGTCCTGCATCTCGCAGCAAACTGTCTCCAATATTTTCTATCAAAGAGGTGTTTAGATCTTCCAATGTTACAACCAGTACCAACGGCGCCCCTTTCCAATCAGGCAACGTCCCAGCTAGTAACCATGTGACATTGGTCTTGTCTATACTCGCTTGCCCGATATGACTCCAATATGGTTTGCCTTCTTTGATGAAGGATAATGCCGCTTCATTTGCCGCCGATGTTTGAATCACCTCAACAGGTTGACTCAACGCTGGTAATACCACCCATCCCTGTTCAGGTGTGTTGACTGCTGTGGCAATACGTGGAGAAGGTGCAGTGCCTTTGTAACTTAACGTCGCAGCTGCGATACTCATTTGCAGAGGGCTGACCTTCAAATTTTGAATGGAGGCTTTTTTCTCATCTACTGTAATTGGTATGTTTATCACAGGGGCTTTTAACAAACCAAGTTTTTCATAAAACGTTTGCAGTTCAGAGCTTGAAGGTTGCTTTGCGCCAAACTCTGCTTGGATGAGTGGGCCTAATGCTGAGCCAATTGGATATAAGCCTTGTGTTGCACGATTTAATAGCGGAGAAGATGTGTCTTGTGCAAGGTTTTCCCCTTCTACATCCATGTTACTTGGATCGTATGTAGGATGAGATGCCATCACCAATATTTCACCTGTTTCTGCGTTCATTAAAATGATCGCACCAGGGTTTCCTTGCAACAGTTCATCTGCTTTAGCTTGAAGATCAATATCTATGCTTAAACGAACATCTAATCCATCTGGGGGAGTGCCATAGAGCAGTTCATTCCACAAAATCAGGCTGGATGGGTTGCCTTGTAACCCTCGCAAATAATTATCGAGAGAGGCTTCTAAACCAGCTTGTCCATAAATCGGATGCGTATAGCCAGTGATTGGAGCGAGGTTAGGATAAAGATATATCCTTTCATATGAACCGCTTTCACCAGTTGTGACGTTGATAGGTTGATTGTCTCGATCTACAAGTTCACCGCGTGGCACGTATCTATCTGCAATAGCACGGCGGGGGTTATCAGTTCGTAGCAACAAATCAGGTGCGCGGATGACTGACCACCATGCAGTGCTTAATGCTACAGCGGCAAGCCCCAAGGCTAGAATGCCTGCGAGGATGGTATAGGGTTTGGGGTCGAGTAGCGTAGCTGGTTCAGCATCTTCAACATTGCTGATCATTAAGAGGAGAAACGCCGCAGCGAAAGATGTCAGCAGGGAAGACCCTCCGTATGAGACAAATGGCAAAGTCACACCAGTGAGTGGTAGTAATCTGACATTTCCACCTATGATGAGTAAGCTTTGAATACCGATATAGGCTACGATACCAGCTGCAAGATATCGGCGAAACCTGTCTGTTGCACGTAGGGCGATGATCAAGCCTCGAGCGAGGATCAGCCAAATGAGGGCAAGCAAGCCTAAAGTCCCAGCTAGACCCGTTTCTTCTGCTATTGCTGCATAAATAAAGTCAGAGATCGCAACGGGAACGAGAGATGGACTGCCGACCCCAAGTCCACGCCCAATTGTGCCGCCATTGGCTACTGCGAGTAATGATTGGACGATCTGATACGAGTTGCCCGACGGATCGTTCCAAGGATTGAGCCAGCCAACAATTCGGATGTGTACGATGTCAATAAAGAAGTACCCGAGAAAGAGTGCCAGCGATAAAAATATTGTTGTACTAATTAGCACACGTCGTTTGGCGGTTGCTAGGAAGATCAATGTGGTGAATATAAAGATAAAAATCGATGCAGTGCCGAGGTCGCGTTGAACAAGCAGTAACATTAGTGCTAGCCCAGTGACCACGAGCGTTGGAACAAGAAGTGGAAACGAAAATAACTGAAAGCTTACACGGTCTGCAAGATAGGCTGCGAGGTAAATTACCAGTAGCAACTTTAACGGCTCAGATGGTTGAAAGTAAACTCCGCAACATCCCAGCCAAAGTCGCGGTCCGTACCCTAACGGGTTGGTCCCGAAGAGTAAAGTGAGAGCAGTGATAAATAAGCCGCCGCTTAGGAAAACATATTTATATCTTCTGAGGAAATGTAAATCTTTTAGAAAAATTATTGCGAGGATAAGAGTAATTGTGCTTATTCCGAGCCAAATCATTTGGCGGACACCAAATGATTCATCTAGCCGCCAGATGGTAAGCAACCCCCAACCAGTAAGCAGGGCCATAGCGGGCAAAATGTAAGGATCGCGCTCAGGAAGGTATTTAACGGTGACGCGGTGCAACAGGTTGATTAAAACAATCCATGCTAGAAAACCCACCCAATGGGATATTCTATAGTCCACGTCCCAGCTCCTTTCCCGTACCGCAGGGGAAAGCGTGAGCACACTGGATTGTAAAAATAAAAAGAACGCCGCCCAGCGTAATAAGCGGCTCTGGGTTAGATCATGCATGCTTCAATGGTAATTCATTTTGAAAATTTGAAGGATGAATGGCCAAGTGAGTTTTTAAATTAAGTGAGATATTTACCAACAAGCAGGTCTAACTTGCTGCGGGTTTCAGAAGGAATAACCTTGGGGTTTGTGATCAATGCGGTCGCTAGAGCCTGTCCACAGCTGCAAGCGCGTTCATCTTTTAATGCGCGCACTAAATTGCGAATGGCATCCTGTGCGATTTCCGTGTTTTTGTTGAGAGTTTGGATCACCATTTCGACTGTCACAGGAGATTCGCTTTCGTGCCAAACATCATAGTCTGTGACATGCGCCATGGTTGAGTAGCAAAGTTCTGCTTCGCGCGCGAGAAATACTTCTGGTGATGCGGTCATGCCAATAATAGACATTCCCCATGCGCGGAAAGTGTTTGATTCGGCTTTTGTAGAAAAGCGTGGACCTTCGATCGTGATAAAGGAACCACCTCGATGAGTCGTCGCTCCCGTTGCGCGGACTGCTGATTCCAGTTGATTTGAGAGATCACCGCAAAATGGGTCTGCCACACTAATATGCGCGACAAGACCTTCCCCGAAGAAAGAGCGATTACGGTCTTTTGTATAATCAAACACATTATCAGGAATAACAATATGGCCAGGAGCGTAATCTTCACGTAGGGATCCGCAGGCACTAATGCTGACAACACGCTCTACGCCAATTGACTTTAGGGCATAAATATTTGCGCGATAAGGCACTTCAGTTGGCGTAATGTGATGACCAATACCATGCCTCGCAAGGAAGGCGACTCTTGCACCTTCCAAAGTTCCAATTGTGATCGGCGCACTTGGTTTCCCAAAGGGAGTATCCACGGTGATTTCTTCTGTGTTTTCAAGTCCGCTCATGTGGTATAGCCCTGAACCACCGATGATGGCAATGCTAGCTTTTTTATTCATTGTTTTTTCCCTATTCTTTGAGTGGGTTCGTTGATAATATTTTCTGAGAGACTTACTGTCAGCCTTGTTGCTCCGCACTTGATTTCATCCCCAGAGGTGATCACAGTAGGCATATTAACCTGTGTTCCATTTAATACGGTCCCATTCGTAGAGGCCAAATCCTCAAGCCACCATTGGTTATGGTGATATGTTAATTGGGCGTGGCGAGTTGAGATAGTATCATCTGTTAATGGAACATCACATCCAGGGTCGCGTCCAAGAACGATCTCCGATTGAGAGAAATACTTTAGTGATGGAGGAACCGCATCCTGCTTGACCATGAGGCTGATTCCAGGAATTCGGCGATTCGCAAGCGAAAAGCCCTGTCTGTTAACTTCGCGGAATAAAAAAAATAATGACCACCCTAGAAAGACAAATAGAGACAGAGCGGTTAGAAGCCGCAATGCCAAAACGATTGAGCCGCTCATTTTTTTCTGAGTTTTGCTGTGGAGTGTTCTTTAAGAATTGCAGTCGGGCGGTCAGATGTAGCGCTTTGGAAGGGGGATGTATCCTTCAAATCTGGGCGCGGCGGCGGGTTATCTTGACCGAATATAAGGGCTACACCAGCAAGTGAGATAACATCACCAGGGTAAATTACGCTTTGACTGGTGCGTTGTCCGTTTACAAAAGTGCCGCCAGTGGAATTCAGATCAAACACTACATATCTTCCTTTAATAGTGCGAAGCTGGGCATGATTGCGGGAGACACGGGGATCGTCAATGATGAGTTGATTGTCCAACCTTCGGCCAATATTGACAACGGGAAGAACAAGCGGAAATACTTTTACGCCTTCAACAATGAGGAAGGCGTTTTCTGGAATTTTATTATTTTCGTCAAGATTTCCAGTGTCCAGAGGTTTTGCGTTAGTTTCGGCCATAGATTCGATCCGATGTGATGCGATAACTTCAGCATCATTTAATGATATTTTCTCATCTGTAGATATGGTAATTGTCGGTGATATTGAAAACTTAAATCCCGCCTCCTGTGCTACAGTGGTTATTGAATGTAACAGGATCGTAAGTAACTGTTGATCGTGCCACTTCCCAGAAGTAATTGGGTGCATAACCAGCGTGTAGACATCTGGGGCAGCCAAACTGCCATTTTCCAGTGCGAGGGTGTTTTGATGAATTGCCGCAGCCAACTTTTGGATGATCACATCTTCCACTTTTTTCCCTGGGAGCAGTTTTAATAAATCTACTTCAACCAAAGATTGGAGGCGGGTTTCAATTTCTCTTATATTCATAATATTAATTACTCTAGGGGTCATTATAGGGTGTGGCAGATAATTATGCAAGTCCACAACGATATTGCAACGGGGGGACTAAAGAAATAAGGGTTGTTTGCAGTTTGGGCAGGTTTTATCGCTTGCTTTCACTACATATCCACATTTTTTGCAGGTATTTGGCTGAACTTTCCCCAAAGGCGCGCCACAGGAAATACAAGAAGGTTCTCCCACTGGGTTTGCTGTGTTACAGTATTCACAAACAGTTCGTTTTAGCTTATCAGAAAGATCAGTGGATGCTCCGACGGACTGAACAGTATCAGAAATCACTTTCCATATCCGTTCATTAAGTTGGAGATGCTCAATATCTTGGGCAATATCATCAAGACGACCGAGCAAGCTAAAAGGATTACGAAGCGCAGCGAGAGCAGTCGTTCCCAAGCTGGCGGCTACCCCAAGCCAAGCCTGCTGCCCAATTTCTACAATAATGCCATCTTCTGTTTTTTGAATAGTTACAGTCACAGCAGTTTGCCCGCCAGACATTGCATCAGGGCGGGTACTTACTTGCACGATCATTTTGTCACTATGGCCCAGAGTTTGAGCGCGCAAATTCCCTTGGTTGAATTCACCAAGCAATGATTGTGCAACATCTACTGGATTGATATTTCCGTGAAAAATTTTTCGTTCCATGAAGTCGATTATAATCGCCTTTGCGATTCTCCTTAGAGAGTAATACGAAATGACTAGAGACAAGTTTCAATTTATCATACCCCTTCTAACGACCTTATTCTTATTTGGAATGTTTTCCGCTTCCTCATCGACCGAGGCATTGGCTCAACAACCGACAAATGTTCCACCCTCGGACATGTTCATCACTGTTATTACAGAAGAACCCCAGATCAATGTACGTATGGGGCCAAGTTCTTATGTGTATCCTATTGTTGGGGCTCTGTTAACTGGCTCCACTGCACCAGCTCTTGGTAGATCACAAGGTGGTGATTGGATTCAGATTGAATTTCCTGGTGCCCCTGATAATAAGGGTTGGGTCTATTCTCCTTTAGTACAGGTTTCCCCAGGAACGTTGCAAATTGTAGATTCACCTCCTACGCCAGTTCAACCTGCTACTTCTACCGTTGATCCAACACTCGCCGCTCAATTTAATATCGCCCCAACCACAACACGCCTACCGACATTTACGCCACCCCCGTCATTGACTTTACCTGTTTATGCACAAACTTCTACAGATAACTCGAACAATACTATTCCTCTCGGCGTGATTATTTTGGCCTTTGCAGTATTAGGGTTAATTGGTTTACCGTTATCATGGATACGAAGATAAGGAAAGATGCTTTCATTTAAATTAAGACTCGTTGTAATAATTGCGGCTATTTTTATTGGTATGGCTAGTATTTTCTATTTTTCCAGCCCAGCTTCAGTTCACGCTCAGCAACCTACTGGCTCAATCCCTACAGTCACAGGGACACCTTCTGGCATGATTGTCGGTGTAAATTTAGATATTGAAACAGTGGATGTTTATTCTGGACCTAGTTCCTATCTGTATCCCGCAATTGGCATTTTACTTAAAGGCCAGGAAGTACCCGCTTTAGGTATTTCCGAAGATGGTGACTGGATACAAGTAAGTTACCCCGGTGTGGAAGGATCTGTTGCGTGGGTGTTTGGTCCCTATGTGACAATTAAGAAGACTGGAAATTTACCTGTCCTTGAAGCACCATCTACACCAACCCCAGCTTCCACACCTACAATTGACCCAACCCTAGCCGCAGCTTTCGTGACGCCAGTTATGCCTACACGGCTCCCGACATTTACTCAGCCAGCCCCGCTGGTAATTGCTACTTTTTTGGATGACGCTTCAACTACAAGTCGCGTGCCTCTTGGTTTGCTTATTTTTGGCCTAGGCTTTATTGGCGGATTTGGCACGTTGATATCTTTCCTTCGTGGGCAATAGAATAAAAAATGACCGGCAACACCGGTCATTTTTTATTCATTATCTTTCAATCTAATTAATTGCTGCAGGAGCAGGCACCACCGCCGCCACACCCACAGGAGCTTTCTGCACTGTTACTGCCGCAAGCACAACTACCGCCTTCATGGCCTTTAGCATTTGGGCTATTGACTGCAAAGCCAGCACCGTGTTGAGGATCATTTACAAAGTCAACAGTTGCGTCACGCAGGTAGTCAATGGAAACTTCATCAACAACGACTTTTACGCCGTTAGATTCGAAGGTAGTGTCCACATCACGGAAGTTATTATCCAAAGCCATGCCAAAATTTACACCACAGCAGCCGCCGCCAGCAACATAGACACGAAGAGCATATCCTTCAAGTTTGCGTTGGGAAAGAATATCTTTTACAGCCTGGCTTGCAGCTGGGGTTATTGTAAAAAGTTGAGTTTCAATTTCTTGGAGCATGTTTGTTTCTCCTTTTTTGATTTTGAATACGACTAATTCCGCTGAATATTATCAGGTTTGATGTGGGTTGTCAACTTATGTGGCACAAAGATTAATACGCACTCATTTTCTTGACACAATCAATTGGCGACTGTAAAATCCATCTGCTCTTAAGGCGAAAGCCTATATTTTTATTCCTTCGGAAGGAAATACTCAATGTACTATATGCAAGGACTTACTTCATTGGAGGCGACAGCCATTTGGGTTGTATTCGGCATTGCTATTGTCGGCTTGCTGTATGCGCTTCTTCTCCGTTCTCAGATCCTGCGTGAAGAAAAAGGTACTGAAAAAATGCAGGAAGTGTGGGGTGCGATCAAGGATGGTGCCAACGCTTATTTGCAGAGGCAGATCCGTTCGATCATTCCATTAATAGTAATTCTCACTTTTGCTCTTTTCTTTTCCGTCTATATTGTCCCGCCGTCTCCAGAAGCACTTGAACGCTTTGCTGGACAAACCCCTGACCAGGTTCGCTTTATTATCGGAATCGCTCGCGCCCTTGCATTTGTAATGGGCGCAGGTTTTTCACTAACAGTTGGACAAATCGGCATGCGCATGGCTATTGAAGGTAATGTCCGTGTTGCTGCTGCTTCAAAGAAGTCCTTTGGTGATGCGCTTCGCATTGCTTATCGCGCAGGTACCATCACTGGAATGCTCACTGATGGGCTCGGTTTGCTTGGCGGCACCATCATCTTCATTATCCTCGGTATTGCAGCACCAGATGCTTTGCTTGGGTTTGGTTTTGGTGGAACTCTCCTTGCGTTATTCATGCGCGTGGGTGGTGGTATTTTTACCAAGGCTGCTGATGTAGGCGCAGACCTTGTTGGTAAAGTAGAAGCAGGCATCCCTGAGGATGACCCGCGTAACCCCGCTGTGATCGCTGACCTCGTTGGTGACAATGTCGGCGATTGTGCTGGCATGGCTGCTGACATTTTCGAATCCTATGAAGTAACGATCGTTTCTGGCCTGATTCTTGGTCTTGCCCTTTGGCACGCAACTGGCCGCCTTGAGTGGATCATCTTCCCGTTGATCGTTCGCGGTATCGGTGTTCTCTCCTCCATCATTGGTACATATTTTGTGCGCGGTGGTGAAACTGGCAAGAGCGAAGATGCGATGAAGGCGATCTTCAGTGGTTTCATTACCTCTGCTTTGATCTCTGCTGCTTTATTCTTTATTGCTGGATTTGTGTACTTGAATAACCCAGCCATGAGCGAATGGGGCGGTTGGTGGCGTATGCCCGCAGCAGTTGGCGTAGGCGTTCTCCTTGCAATTGTAATTGACCGCTTGACCGAGTACTTCACTGGAACACATGCTTCTCCAGTAAATGACATCAAAAAAGCTGCAGACACTGGACCTGCTACTTTGATCTTGAACGGTATCTCCGTTGGTTTTGAGTCTTCTGTTTGGTCAGTGCTTGTTATTGCATTAACCATCATCGCTTCCATTTTCATCTTTGGCACAATCCCAGGTGTTGATGGTACTGTCCGCGCTACTTTTGTTCTTTATGGCGTTGCGATGACTGGTATTGGTATGTTGACTCTTACTGGCAACAATGTGGCCATGGACTCCTTTGGCCCAATTGCTGACAATGCCAACGGCATTGGTGAGATGTCATGGTCTGGTAAGACAGATAAAGCTACTAAAGATGCTCAGCAAATCATGGCTGACCTTGATGCGGTTGGTAACACCACAAAGGCTATTACAAAAGGTGTTGCGATTGGTTCTGCCGTAATCGCAGCGGTCTCTCTATTTGGTTCTTTCCTCGTAGATGTTTCTCGCGCTCAAGCCAGCTTTGGTGTTTCGGTTGCTAATCAAATTCAATCTATCGGCATTCGTGTCGATATTCCGCAAGTGTTTGTGGGTATGTTGATTGGCGGCGCCTTGCCTTGGCTGTTCTCTTCATTTGCCATTCAGGCAGTAACTCGCGCTGCTTCACTTATCGTTTTGGAAGTTCGCCGTCAATTCAAGCTTGGTGTTTTGGATGGCAAGGTTAAGCCTGATTACAAACAGGCAGTCAGCATTTCTACAACAGCTGCCCAGAAGGAACTTGTTTCCCTCGCTTTACTTGGCATCGTCACACCCATTGTTGTCGGTTTGACCCTTCAAGTGGAAGCACTTGGTGGTTTCTTGGCTGGCATCATTGTCTCTGGTCAATTGTTGGCCGTTTTCCTTAACAATTCTGGTGGAGCATGGGACAATGCTAAGAAGCTGATTGAAGATGAACCTAAAGACCCCAAGAACAATCTGGGTAAGGGATCGGAACGCCATAAGGCTGGTGTTGTGGGCGACACCGTTGGTGATCCATTCAAAGACACTGCTGGTCCTGCTCTTAACCCAATGATCAAGGTTGTTAACTTGGTTGCGGTTATTATTGCTCCGATCGTGGTGCAATATGCTCAGCCTGATTTGTCAGTTGGCGCAAGAGTTGGCGTGTGGCTTGTAGCACTTGCTTTGATCGGTGTTCTAGCTTGGGCTGTAATTCGCTCTAAGGCTCCTGCCCAGTCGATGGTTGCAGAAGTTGAAGTACCCAAGGCAAAAGCAACAAAGAAGGTTAGCAAGAAGAAGTAGTTTAGCTCTATAAGTATAAAAAACACTCCCAGCCATGGCTGGGAGTGTTTTTTATACTTATGTTAGGTGTTAAAGATTTATTTTTGCAGTGCCCATATGCCATTATTTGACATTTTTGTGCAGAAAACTTCTGAGGTAATAGGTGGGGCTTTGACTTGGATTTGATAAGCAGCGAGTTCATTAGAAGATATAGAATACAAAGGGATCAGAGTCATCCATTCTGGTGTGTTTTCTGGCCCTGGAACTTGGTTGAATTGCAAATGACGAACTGTATAATCCTTTTCAAAAGCTATGTACTTGAATCCCAGTCGATAAACTTCGCGCCAAAACTCTTCCATATCTTTGCTGCTAGATAACTCTCGAAGTTGAATATATTCAGCATGGTTTGTAGAACAGGCGAACAAGTCAGGACGAAGATAATATCGGTATGCCCCAAGAGTCAAAATACGGTCCCCCGAGCTTGCTTGTTTGTTGATAGGTTTTAGGTATTCGCAAAAAGGTGCATTGAAACATTGAGGGGTATTTGTCTTGTCAAGAAGAGAATATGCCCCAAATGAAATATTTAAAGATCGTAGCGCTATAAAGCATAGTGTAGAGATTATTAAAATATTGGTAGTGGCCTTAATAAGTTTATCCTCAGCACTCAGTACTCCGTCTATAATTTTTGCTGTTGGTAAATAGATGATAATCCAAAGAAAAAATATGTATCGAATTTCAATAATGGTGAAAAATAAAAATATCCAGAGTATCAAAGTCGCTAAGGCTGCAATTACAAGGCTTTGCAGTTTTACAAATAGCTGTTGGCTACCTTTTATTTTTTTTATCGCCAACCAAGCTGGAACGAACGCCAAGAAAAAGGGGGATATGTTTCCGAGGCTTTGAGGATTGTTCTTAAACGTCACCATAAATGGATAAAACAAGCGAGACAACAAGATGGTGTTTGGGTCAAAGTCCCATGGGCCAGATGATGGATTTATGTTTGAGACGCTTGACATAAAAGCAAGCGGACTACCTAACAGTGCCCAATTTAAGAAAAGGTGATATAGCCCCAATCCAATTCCGCCAAGCCCTACCCAAATCAATGAAGCTATAAGTAGTTTAAAGTTTTGAAGCTTGAAGCCATTTTTTAATATAATGATTTGAAAGTAAAAAAATAGAATCAATAGAATAATAAGAAAAGCATTGAAGGGGCGAGTTACACATGCAAACCCAGCCAGATAGCCACTTAAAAGCAGCGCTGTTTTGTTTGGAAATTTATCTGTAATACCCAAATTAACCCAATAGACAGCTGATATTGCATAGGCTCCACTAATTAAGTCAACTTTGCCATCTCCCATTAAGTCTAAAAAAGCTGTTGATGTGGCTAACAGAGCGAGCAAAATGATTAAAGCATTTTTAGATAAGCTCAGTTTTTTGCCAAGTGATAAGCTTAATGCGCATATAACTATGCCACAAAACCAGGAAATCATGCGTGCAGGCTGGTCACCGAACAGTTGCATGAGTGCTGTGAACTGTGTAGTTGACTGAAGCACGCTAATTACAAAAGTATCGTCTGTAAAGTAACTTGCACGTTCGTATATTGCTGTTAGTTTCGCATCAGAAAAATAAATGGCAGTTGAGTCATAACTGATGCGTGATGTTGATTGTAGAACTGTAATTGACAGAATTGATACAGATAATATAAGGATAATTTTCCTTGTTCCAACAGTATTTGTAAAGACGCCTAGATTGGTAAAGCTATCCTTTATCCATGCTGCTCCAGAGATGAAGCCCAAGACGAAAGAAACCAAGACAATCTGTGGAGTAAGCTGAGACATTGTGGCGCAAAATAAAAAGAATGAAGAAAAAAGAGATTGGCCGATCAAAAACTGGGTAGCCAATGATGCTAGTTTTGAATTGACTTCTTCATTGTCTGAAGAATTGATTCTTAGGAGCTTAAAGATAAATAACCCAAGAGAAATGCAGCAAACTGCATAAATAGCGCATTCTCCAAGAGATAGGATAAATTTAAGAAGATAAGTAGGAAACGAAATTTCCCTAAAATTTTCGAGTATCGGCAGTGGATACCCCAGTGATATCCAGTGTAAATAATCTTCTCTACCTGGAAGAACTAAAAACACACCAATGCATAAAAGCGACCATGCAATCAAGAAGGAGTTTTTTAAAATAGTATTGAAATTGTTTTGTTTCATGGCGCTGTTTAGTAGAACGAATAATCCTTTCCGCCTTTGATAATATATCTGATCGTTTGTAGAATAAATCTGATCTGGAGCATAATCGCCCAAAGTGTATTTATTATCAGACCGTTCTTTTTTGAGAAATGTTTTTTATAAAACAATTTTAGATCTTGGTGATAATACATCAAATTCTTGTAAGGTTGTTTTTTGCTGACAGAGTTTCTGCGATGTATCGCTACTGCTTTTGGAACGAATAGTTGTTTCCAGTCAGTTTGTTCGACGTTATAGCACCAGTCAACATCTGACGCCCATACAAACAGATTTTCGTCGAGGAGTCCGACAGTTTCAAACACCTTTCTGCGAACAAGCAGCAGTGACATAGTTAATGATGTAACTTCAATTGCATCATCCGATATGTAATTGTATAAAAAGTATTTATTTAATAGGTCGTTTGTTTTTATGAGACCAAATAAATAAAGCGTGTGAAGCATCGCCACTTTTGGGGTTGGCATCTTTTTTGATGAGTGTTGAGTCGTTCCGTCTGGGTTGATAATTTTTGGACCAACAACCCCGATCTCAGGGAATTGGTTTAGGTAACTTTTTAATACCAAAATCGCATCATCCTTGACCTCTGTACTTGGTGTGGCAATTAGAATGAATTCCCCACTGGATTCAGCTACAGCATAATTTATTCCTTTGGTGAACCCCACACCTGGTTGGCAATATATATATTTGGATTGAGGAAAATATTCTTCAAGCATATCTCTGGTGTCGTCTGTTGATGCATTGTCAACAACAATGATTTCTAAGCGTTCTTTTTCTCCCACACTTTTTTCAAGCGAATTTAGATAGTTTTGCAAGGATTCTCTGGCGTTTCTTGTAACTATGCACACTGAGATTAGGTTTTTTACTACTGGGTGTGAAAATTGGAAGGTCGAATTCAATTTTTCTTCTCCTTTCTTTTGGCTAAAGATGCACTAAATTAAAGTCCTATCCCTAGCCATACGTGCAAGACCTTCTTCGAAGTTTGTA
Source organism: Anaerolineales bacterium (assembly GCA_046328875.1). Taxonomy (GTDB): domain Bacteria; phylum Chloroflexota; class Anaerolineae; order Anaerolineales; family Villigracilaceae; genus Villigracilis. Next base: position 2,044,332 of record JAXLVS010000001.1, read on the forward strand.
ACTGGAATAGTTGAAATGGCATTAACTTTGTCTGTTAGCAGACCTGCTTTTTTAGGCCGTTTTGCAGGCTGATGGAGAGCTTCTGTTTGCACAGGAACGACAAGATTTTCATCAAGATGAAAGATATTCGCAGCTTTTTTGGCAAATTCGTAACGGCTTATCTGGTTTGGGCCAGTGACATTGATGACACCACTTAATGTAGTTTCAGACAAATGTACGGCAATTTGGCAGAGATTGTTTGCGTAGGTGGGGCTGCCAACCTGATCTGTTGGGGCTTTAACTGGCGTTCCACTAGAAAGTGAGTTTACAAGCCGATAGATGAAGTTTTTTCCTTGGCGTTCCCATCCGTACACAACCGTGGTACGGATTATTAGATAATCTTTTGCGAAAAGTGCTATGTAATGCTCGGCTTCAAGCTTTTGAAGACCATATATACTGATTGGGTTAGCTGGTGCTTCCTCGTCATATGGGCCATTCTCTCCATCAAAAATATAATCTGTGGAGAAATAAATAAGTCTTGCATCAATTGAATTTGATGCTTTAACTACATTCTTGACCCCATTTACATTCACATTGTATGCCTCTTCAGGGTGCATCTCGCAATAGTCTACATTTGTGAGCGCAGCTGGCATGAAGACAACTTGCGGGTTTGTGCCCTCTATAAGCTTATTGACCTCTTTTTCATTTGTAGCATCCAAATAACTGGCAAGTGGAATAGCAGTTTTGTTATAGGTCGCAATGGTATTTCGTTCGAGCGAATTCAACGTAGTGGTGATATGCTCTCCGACCATGCCTGAGGCACCAATAACCATGAATTGCTTCATCTGTGCTTTAGATTCCAATCATATGGAATATGATTTTGAAATGGATCCAGCCGCATTATTTCATCGGGACGATGTGGAATGGTTGAGCAGTTTGCTACTATGGCAGCTGTGGTGCCCACACCTTTAAAGCCATTCCATACATTTGGCGGTACCTTTATGAGGGAGTAGTTTCCCTCGCCAGGATATATTTCCATAATTTCACCATGGGTTGGTGAATCTGTGCGCTCATCGTAAAGAACCAGCTTGATTGTTCCTTGTACAACTGCATAGTTTAGAGTCATCTCTGTATGGATATGCCAGCCTTTAATTACGCCAGGATAAACCACAGAAAAATAGATTTCACCAAATTTTTCGAAATGTTCATCATCTGCACGGAGCATATGCATGATTTTGCCACGCTCGTCGGGGATTTGTTTTAAGGGAAGAATAAGAACACCCTGAATCATCGGTTACCTTTTGTTAGTTGTTCAAGTTTATCAGCTACATAGTCAAGCATTGACTGGGTCAGTCCTGGATATACGCCGATCCAGAAAACTTGACGCATTACTTCATCGGCTTTTTCTAAGCTGCCAATAACTCTATAGTTCCATCCTTTGTATGCAGGCTGGTGAATGAGGTTCCCGCCGAATAGGAGTCGTGTCCCGATTTTATTTGCGTCTAGCCAGCGAGTAGCCTCATCACGCGTGAAAGGCGCATCGGGGCGAACAAAGATAGGGAAACCGAACCAACTTGGGGTTGAATTGGGCGTCGCTTCTGGTAGGATGAGAAAATCTCCCAGAGTAGCAAGTCTTTCTTTTAAATAGTTAAAGTTTTCGCGTCTTCGTTCAATAAAGCCCGGAAGCTTTTTTAGCTGCGAAACTCCAACTGCCGCCTGCATGTCTGTTGCCTTTAGATTGTATCCAATATGTGAGTATGTATATTTGTGATCGTAGCCGTGAGGGAGACTGCCAAGGTGCCAATCGAATCGTTTTCCACAAGTATTGTCTTTTCCCGGTTCACACCAGCAATCTCTGCCCCAGTCGCGAAAAGACTCGACTAGTTTTTTTAGAACTGGATTGTCTGTAAGGACTGCACCGCCTTCGCCCATGGTAATGTGATGAGCTGGGTAGAAGCTGACAGTGGCGAGATCACCAAATTTTCCAACGGATTGATTATCATATTTAGCGCCAACAGCATCACAACAGTCTTCGATTAACCATAAATTGTTTTGTTTGCAAAACTCAGAGACCACCTTTAAATTAAAAGGGTTACCAAGAGTGTGAGCAACCATGACAGCGCGTGTTTTTTTTGACAATGCTGCTTCGAGTTGCGATGTGTTGATGTTATAAGTTGGAATATCAACATCCACAAAAACGGGAACAAGATTGTTTTGGAACATTGGATTGACGGTGGTGGGGAAGCCTGTTGCAACAGTGATGACTTCATCACCCGGCTTGAGCTGCCGATCACCCAACGTGGGAGATGTAAGACAGGTGAGAGCCAGTAGGTTTGCTGATGAACCTGAATTCACTAGAATTGAAAACCGCATGTTGAAAAAGTTTGCAAATTCCTTCTCAAACTTGGCTGCAAACCTTCCTGTGGTCAACCAAAAGTCAAGGCTAGAATCGACAAGCGATTGTATGTCTGTCCCATCGAAAACGCGACCTGAAACAGGGACGTGCGTTTCCCCTGGAATAAAATCTTTTTGAGGGAATGCTTCGCTTGTGTATTCTGCAACAAGCTCAAGGATCTGTTCTCTTAGTTTGTTTGCTTTATCATTCATTTTTAAAAAACTCTTTATACCATTCAATAGTTTTTTGCAGGCCTTCATCAAGATTAAACATTGGTTTCCACCCTAGCTCTGTACGCGCTTTTTCAGCACTTAGATATTGATGGCGGATCTCGTTTGTGATTTCATTGCGAATTTCAGGCGGGAACTTTGAATTCATGTTTGATTTAATACGCTCTACAATTTCTCGCACAGTCACTTGTATCTCGTTGGAGAAGTTGAATGCCTGCCCTTTTAGTTCTGGCCGTTTAGCTAATTGTTCTGCGAGTAGCATATAGGCTGCAGCTCCATCTTCAACATAGAAATAATCGCGGATGTATTCGCCATCTGAACGGATTATTGGTGGTTGACCACGTAAGATTGATCGAATTGTGCCAGGGATAATTCGATTCCAATTCAGGTCACCACCTCCGTAAAAATTACCACAGCGGGTAATTGCAACGGGTAGGTCGAAACTTACTGCATACGTGTGTGCAATAAGATCTGCTGCAGATTTGCTAACATCATATGGGTGTTGCCCTTGAAGTGGTGTGTTTTCATCGTAGGGCAGAATTTCCTGATCGCCATATGCCTTGTCCGAAGAAGCAACGATAACTTGCTTTACTTTAGGGCTTCTCCGACATGCTTCCATAAGATTCCACGTGCCTGCGATATTTGTCTCAAAAGTTGAGATGGGGTTACGGTTGGCAATTGTGACGATGGTTTGTGCAGCCAGATGAATCACCGTTTCGATTTCATATTCACCTAACACACGCTCTAGCATGTCACGATCACGAATGTCACCTCTGATCACGTTTACTTTTTCGATAATGCCTGAGCGAATTAATTCGCTCTGCGGTACCCAATCGCGAATTAAACAAGTTATGTTTGCACCAGCTTCAGTTAATCTTTTGAGCAACCACGATCCTACAAGCCCAGTTCCTCCAGTGACGAAAGTTGGGCGGTCTAGCCAAAACTCACGATTTATTTCCATAATTTCCACGGCGCTTTCTCTTCCTGCCAAAGTTTTTCTAGTAAGTGAACATCTCGTAGGGTATCCATGCATTGCCAAAAATTATCATGACGATATGCAACTAGCTGACCTTCTGATGAAATTTTTTCTAGTGGTTCGCGCTCCCAGTACGTAGCATTGCCTTCAATATATTTTTTTATTTCGGGTTCCAAGACAAAGAAGCCGCCATTAATCCAACCTTCGCCTACTTGCGGCTTTTCTTCAAAGTGTGTAACTTGATCTCCATCAAATGCCAGTTGGCCAAACCTGGCTGGTGGGCGGACGGCTGTCAGTGTAGCAAGTTTTCCGTGTTTTTCGTGAAATTCGTAAAGCGAGGAAATGTCAATATTTCCAACGCCATCCCCATAGGTCAACATGAAGCGCTCATTTCCAATAAACTCGGCAATTTGTTTTACGCGTCCGCCAGTTTGAGTATCGTAGCCTGTATCTATTAAGTGTACAGTCCAGTCTTCGATATCGCGGCTGTGTGTGGTAACGCCGCCAGTTTTTAGCTGAACCGTAAGGCTGTGCGCATGGTGATGATAGTTCAGGAAATAATCTTTAATAACATCTCCCTTATACCCAAGAGCGATTACGAATTCTTTGAAACCATGAGATGCATACATACTCATGATGTGCCATAGAATCGGCTTGCCGCCAATTTCAACCATAGGTTTTGGTTTGATGCTGGTCTCCTCTGATAAGCGCGTCCCTAGACCACCAGCAAGTATTGCTACTTTTGTACTCTGGGTTTTTGTCATTGGTGAACTGCCTTGCTGATATTTAACCCCAACATGCTTAAGGCGAAACTGGTCAGGACGATCTGCCAGCCTAAAATCAAGGCAAGACTACCTCCGAAGACCAATCGTACACTTGCATCATAGCCAATTTGAGCAAAATTCTCTGATAGAAGCACAGCTCTAGCCATGATGGTTGCACCGATGATCAGTGTTGTAAAACCAATTGCTAATCCTTTTTCTAAGTTTATAAATTTCAGAAACGAGAAAATTTTTGGAGCAACTGGCAATAAGCCTGAGTAATATGCATACACCCTTGTTATGGAGGCAAATGAAATCATATTAAAGCCCATAAACATAAGGGTTCCCGTTGCAATAAAACTGTGAAAATCTATGTATCGAAAACCAATGTTTACTGGCCCAAAAAATAAAGCTAGACTAAACAAGCTGCCTAAAATAGCCAGCGCCATTCCTGGGTAAAAGAATAGCCATGAAGGGCTGTATATCAACAAAAATCGTAAATGTCTCCAGCCGTCGCGAAAGCTTCGCAAATGGGGAGGACGGTCTCTTCCATCAGGGGAAAGCGTAGTTGGGACTTCACACGTGTTCATTCCAAGGATTGACGACTTGATCACAATTTCACTGGCAAGCTCCATGCCTGTCGTTTGTAAGTCCATTTTTTCGATGGCGGTTTTTGTAAAGCCGCGTAGCCCACAATGAAAATCGTTGGCAGGGGTTTTGAAGAATAATTTTCCAAGAAATGAGAGAATGGGATTTCCAATATAGCGGTGGTGCCAAGGCATGGCTCCCTTTTTGATGCCACCCTTGAAGCGATTACCCATGACAAGGTCGTAGCCTTCGCGAAGTTTTTCTACAAACGGCATTAAACTCACAAGATCATAGCTATCATCTGCATCTGCCATAATGATGTATTTACCTTTCGCAGCTTCGAAGCCACCACGTAGAGCGCTTCCGTAGCCTTTTTGTTGTATTTGCACTACTCTTGCCCCATTCGTAGTGGCAATCTCTTGGGAACGGTCGGTACTGCCATTATCCGCTACAATGACTTCCCCGTTAATTTTGAATTGCTTAAGAAAACCAACCGCTTTTGAAACACAAGTTCCAACCGTCAGCTCTTCATTTAGACAAGGTAGCACAATACTTAGTTCAATTTTTTCATTGTTCCTTGTTTTTGAATTGTTTTTTTTGTCGATGAGGGTAGTTTTTTTTGCGCGTACCTGCGAAGAAGTAGATGATGACATATGATCTCGCTTTGACAGAATAATAAGTAACTGTAATTCCGCATTCATTATAACTGGCGTATGGATTGAATACAGAATTTTGGAGCTATCATTATTGATTAGTTGTCAGGCAATTATTTTGGGCCGAAAATAACTACATCGTCAGAAGAAAAAACAACCTGAAGTGTGGATGAATCTTTGATGTCATGAACCAGGCTTCGAGGTACGGTTGAGGCGTTTGTTAGTTCGCAGTTAACTGTAGGAGAAGAGAGAGAAACGTAGAGGTAATCAAAATCCTTGGCAAAGGGCTTTGATTGCATCATGATGCAATCAAAGCCAACGCCACTGCAAGCTTGAACAGTTTGAATATTTCCTGCAAATTGTGTGAACTCTTTACCTTTCAACCACTCGTTTCCTTGGAGTGTTCCGAGACTTTGTCTTTTTGCCAGCGCAGGGAACCATTCACTTGTGGAATCGCACAAGCCATTTGTTTCCCCAGTAATGACAAGAAACTTACTTTCTTTGGCTGTGTTTTCCTCAACCCATGCCATGGCGTTTTTGTCAGATTCAGAGACATGCTTTTGTGAAAGTGTAATTTCATAATAGAGAGAATTACTTATTACATAAGGAATTAATATCGCAAAGAAAATTGGTAAGGTGTATTGTTTGATTTTATTACGATTAGCAGGATTAACTTGAGAGCTTGTGATAGATGGAAGTAAAACATCTGTAACAAAGTAGCCAGCAGCCATTGCTAATGGAATATTTCCGATAGTATGCGCACTGCGCGGATGGGATAAGAAAATAACAACTATCATTCCAGGAAGAAAGAAGTTTTTTCTTGTAACTAGAAATGCCATGCCGAGAATACCTATTGCCCCGAGGATATCTAGGTAGGGTTCCTCTGTCAAAAGGTCAATATTCAATAGCTTTAGTATGGACCAGATCGAACGAAAGCTGGTCTGCCCAGCTGAGATTAAAGGTGCAAGCCCATGATTGTTATTGATCCATATCAACCAGGGGGAAGTGCAAATAAGCACTCCCATTGATATTAGTAATCCTTTTTTTATACCTTCAATGGAGTGCGATTTCATCGCCCAAACATATACAGCGATTGCAATCGTATAAATAGGCGCTTCTGTGTGGCTTAACGCGCCAAGACTGCTAAAAATAATTGCGCCCCAAATATCTTTATTGCTATTATTTGCGAATACTCGGTGAATGTTAGTAATCGCAAGTAACATAAAAAATGCCCCGAGAGAGCGTGTTAGACCTCCACCCATGGAGAACCAAGCTGTCAAGTGAGGGATAAAGGCAAATACTAGAGTAGAAACAGCACTTTGTAGCTTGTTAGCTGAAATTTCTTTTGCAAGCATGTAGAATGCTGGAATGCAAAATGCATTTAAGATGCCAGGGAGCCATTGAACAACAGAGAGAGGTGATGAGAGCTTTAATAGATTGGTAATTGCAGCGCCAATATAAAAGCCCAAAGGTGGATATACATAAGGAATGCTTAATTGGTTGTATGTTGTAAGAAGAGGAAGCGTGTAATGGTTGGCTTGCAAGTCCTGGATCATGGTGTAGAACATGCCGCCATCGTTGATTGGAAAACCTGCCATCCAGACAGGCATAATGCGCAGCCAAGTGCCGAATATAATTGCAGAAAAGAGTATTAATACTGCAATGTCATCAGTACTTAATGTTTGTTTTTTCATAGACTATTTCGTAAACTTCTTTTGCCACTCGAACAGCTTGTTTAATGCCTCAATAGGGGAGAGCAAATTTATATCAAGCCCTTTGATTTCATCCAAGAGCGGATTCGTTTCAGGGAATAACGCCACCTGCTGCGCGGACTGGGGATTGATCTTCACCGCACGTCCTGATGTTTTTTCAAGCTCAGCCATGATCTCATTCGCGCGTTGAACCACAGGGGATGGCAGCCCAGCCAATTGTGCTACATGGATGCCATACGAGCGGTCTGCACCGCCAGGGATGATCTTGTGGAGAAAGACAACTTTGTTGTCAGCTTCACTGACAGCCACATTGTAGTTGCGGATACCAGGTAACAACTCAGCCAGTTGTGTCAGTTCGTGGTAGTGCGTAGCGAAGAGAGTCTTTGCACGCAACTGTGGATGATTATGAATATATTCAATAATTCCCCATGCAATCGAGAGACCATCATATGTGGATGTACCGCGGCCGATCTCATCCAATATAAGAAGCGAGCGTGATGTTGCGTGGTGGAGAATATTTGCAGCTTCCACCATTTCAACCATAAAAGTGGATTGTCCTGCGTGAATTTCATCCTGCGCGCCGATTCGGGTGAAGATGCGATCCACGAGCCCGATCTTAGCGGATGCGACAGGTACGAACGAACCCATTTGTGCCATCAACACGATCAGTGCGGCTTGTCGAAGATAAGTAGACTTACCGGCCATGTTTGGCCCAGTGATGACTCGTACGATCTCACCTTTTTCATAAATGACATCATTTGGAATATATCTATCAGATTTCAATAACTGTTCCACAACAGGATGACGTCCCTCATGGATTTCCAGTTCGCTTCCTTCATGGACCTCGGGCTTGGTATATCCTCCGAGTGCAGCTGCCTCGCCCAAAGCAGACAATACATCCAGTTCCGCGAGTGCTCTGGCTGTGGATAATAATTTGTTCGCGGCCTTTGTCAGTTCTAAGCAGACTTCTTTGAATAAACGTAACTCAATCTCGCGGATGCGTTCTTCCGCGTTCAATACCAGCGTTTCATATTCCTTCATCTCTGGAGTGATGAAGCGCTCGGCATTGACCAACGTTTGCTTGCGGATGTAATGCTCTGGTGCTCGTTCTGCCGCTCCACGTGAGATTTCAATGTAATAGCCAAAGACTTTGTTATAGCCGACCTTGAGAGTCTTAATACCCGTCTTTTCTCTTTCAACCGCTTCGAGATTGGCGATCCAATCACGAGCATGTTTAGATGCGTCGATGACGGAATCCAACTCCTGCGAGTATCCTGCGCGGATGATGCCTGTGTTTTGGAGAGTGGCAGGTGGGTCATCGTCAATGGAGCTTTGTAAAAGCGAAAGTTCATTCTCGCATACAGACCATTGGCTACTAACAATGGATACCATCCCCGTAGGGGACGACTGACGGCTGATCACTTCTTTGATAGTAGGAAGTTGTTCAAATGTGCTTCGCATTGCTACCAAATCACGTGGTTGAGCCTGACCAGCAATGACGCGATTGACGAGACGTTCCAAATCCGCCAGTGGTTTGAGAGCGGCGCGTAATTCAGCGCGGATCATTCCTTGTTGAACGAAATATTCCACACCGTTTTGGCGGGTTTTGATCTTTTCCACGTGAAGTAAAGGCTGACTGACCCATTGATGGATAAGCCGTTTGCCCATTGGTGTGATTGTGAAATCAAGCGTCCCAAGTAGAGAACCTTTGCGTTCGCCGCGCAGCGTTTCATCCAATTCTAAATTGCGACGCGTGGATGCGTCCAATGTCATGAATTCATTCAAGCTGTATGAACGCAGAGAGTTGAGCAAATTCAAAGCGTCAGGTTGAGTATCTTTGAGGTATAGAACAATTGCTCCAGCGGCACGGACCGAAAGGCTATTAGCTTTCAAACCGAATCCATCCAGCGTGGAGGCTTTGAATTGCGTTAGTAAAGTTTCATTGCATTTGCCCGCTTCAAATTTCCACGAAGGCAAAGCGGTCAAATGGCCTGTGATCCCGTCAGGTAAAGTTTGATTATCTGGATAAATGATTTCAGCAGGGTGGAGTCTGGTCAATTCGGCGCGTAAGGCTTCGAGCGGAAGTTCGGTGACGGCGAATTCTCCAGTGGTGACATCTGTATAGGAAACAGAAGCAGGCCCTTCGTTAAGAAAGATTGAGGCAAGGTAGTTGTTCGCATCCCCAGGCAGGAGGCCAGGCTCAGTTACAGTCCCAGGAGTCACCACTCGGACTACTTTGCGTGGAAAAATTCCTTTAGCGGGTTGGTCGCCGACTTGTTCGCAGATCGCAACGTGATACCCTTTTTCGATCAGGCGTGCGAGATAATTTTCAACAGCGTGATAGGGAATGCCTGCCAGCGGAACACGGGTGCCACCGCCGACGGGACGTGAGGTTAAAACAATGTCGAGTTCACGAGCCGTGATCTCGGCGTCTTCATCAAAGGTTTCGTAAAAATCGCCAAGGCGAAAGAAAACGATTGTGTCAGGATATTCGCGTTTGATATCTAAATATTGCTGTCGTACTGGAGTGACGTCATCATTGGGCATTCTCCAATTTTACTATGAGGATGGGAGTTGGGCTATAATCTCAGGTCGTTGCAGGCTTTTGCCCTCAAAAACAAATCTCCCGCGCAATCGGGAAATAAAAATTAAATTGCGCAAGCAATAAAAAGGATTGAACCATGTATAAACTTGTTCTCGTCCGTCACGGACAAAGCACTTGGAATCTTGAAAACCGTTTCACTGGCTGGACAGATGTTGACCTCACTGACCTTGGCCGTGCAGAAGCTGCCGAAGCTGGTAAGTTACTGCGCGAAGGTGGATATGATTTTGACGTTGCATATACTTCCGTATTGAAGCGTGCTATTAAAACCCTTGGTATCGTTCAGGATGAAATGGATCGTAATTGGCTTCCCGTCATTCGTGCGTGGCAATTGAATGAACGTCACTACGGTTCATTACAGGGATTGAACAAGGCTGAAACTGCCGCGAAGTTTGGTGAAGAGCAGGTGAAAGTTTGGCGACGCTCTTATGATGTTCCCCCTCCAGCATTGGAATTGACCGATGAGCGCCACCCCAAATTTGATCGTCGCTACGCCTCTTTGACTCCCGAGCAGCTGCCAGCCACCGAATCGCTTAAGATTACGTTGGATCGTGTTCTGCCTTTCTGGCACTCCACACTTGCGCCTGAAATTAAATCAGGCAAGCGTGTATTGATCGTTGCTCATGGAAATTCCATCCGTGCATTGGTGAAGTATCTTGATAACATCTCTGAGGCCGACATCACCGAACTGAACATCCCGACAGGCTTGCCCCTCGTTTATGAATTGGACTCGAACCTCAAACCTATCAAGAACTATTATCTTGGTGACCCTGAAGAAGCTGCAAAGAAAGCTGCTGCAGTGGCGAATCAGGCAAAGGCAAAGTAAGAATATGATTGTTGAAATTGTCTTAAAAAAGGATAAATAAAATCGATCAAGTAAAAAATATGATTTAGAATAAGGCAATTAGCCAGTTGTCTGTGAATGTAGAAATTGTTAAATAGGCGAATAGTTTTCATCAAAGCCTGTATTCTTCTGAAAAAATGAGATCCGTGGCTAAACGCTTTAGATCATGTCGCAAACCAGCATTGATTGCTTCGACTGAGTAGGTTTCCTGTTTATATATTCGCATTTCATGCTGCTAGCCATCCACATACGTGTGGATGGCTAGCAGACGAGTTTCTTCTGAGCACCCATGTTGCTTGGCGTGTGGTGTATATATTCATTACGTCGATAGCGCTAGTTTCCTGGTGAATTCCAATCTGCTTCTTACTGTTTCAAATTCGCTTGACACTTTGGATAATTTTAGACTGTTTAACTCTTAGACACTCTCCGATTGTAGACAAGCCGTTAATACCTCTTTATAATTTTTATAACTAATAGGAACAAGAAAAATGTATATTGATCCAAATACTGGTGGTATGTTATTTCAAGTTTTAGCAGTTGTGTTTGCAGTGTTCTCTGGTGTGTTTCTCGTATTTTCATCGAAGATTCGTGCAGGCATTGCCAAGCTTCGCAGGCGTAATAAAGAAGACCAAAGCAATCAAGAAGAAACTAAATAATAATGCAAAGCCTGCTTGTTGGTTTTGATTCCTTCGACCCAGGCATATACGAATCATTGGCCGAAAAAGGTCAAATGCCTAACCTGACTTCTCTTTCTGGGAAGTCAGGTTATTCGCGTTTAAAAGTATGTGCCCCTCCGCAAACTGAGGTTTCTTGGACGAGCATAGCCACAGGATCTGACCCAGGTTCTCATGGCATTTTTGATTTTGTCCACCGCGACCCTGCTACATATACGCCTTACGTATCTATCCTTCCTACAAAGGTGAGTGCTATTGGCGAGCAGTTTGTCCCGCCATACACTGCCAAAACGTTCTTTTCGGAAGCAGCGGATATGGGATATCCTGCCATTGCTTTATGGTGGCCTGCGCTTTTTCCAGCACGTCTTGAGCTTCCCATTTCTACTATTCCAGGTTTGGGCACACCAGATGTGCGTGGGCAATTAGGCGTTGGTTCCTATGCAACATCTGATCCATCTGAAACAAAAAATAAGACTCGAGTACTTGCATTACGTGAGGCTTCGAAGGGGAGATTTGTCGGCTCTTTAGAGGGACCTATCACAAAAAACCGTGATGGGATCCAGCCTGCAAAATTGGAGTTTTCGCTTGATCTTATAGATGCCTCTCAGGCAACGCTTCGTATCGGGACTTTGGAACTGCCCCTGTCATTCGGAAAGTGGAGTCCTATCTTTGAAATTAAGTTCAAGCTTGGCTTTCTCGTAAATGTTACGGCGATTACACAGGCAATTCTTACACAGACTCGTGGAAAAGTTAGTATCTACTTTTTGCCTTTGCAGATCCACCCACTGCACTCTATTTGGCATTATGGGACACCAAAATCCTTCCTCAAGGAAACGTGGAGTAATGCAGGCCCTTTTCTTACTTTAGGCTGGCCTCAAGACACAACTGCGCTTGAAGAAGGCTGCATTACTGACGATCAGTTCCTTGACTTATGTGATTCTATTTTTGAATCACGTAAAAAGATTTATTACTATCATCTTTCTCATATGAAAGAAGGTGTGTTGGGTGGAGTGTTTGACTGCCTAGACCGGGTTCAGCACATGTTCCTTCGAGACCGTGAAGACATTGTTCTCGATTGGTACCGAAAGTTGGATGCATTTGTAGGAGAAACCCGCTCCAAAATGGATTCGCTAGGCATGGATAAGGCTCGCTTTATTGTTGCCTCTGATCATGGATTTAAGTTGTTTCAACATAAGGTCCACCTAAATCGTTGGTTGGCTGAAAACAATTACATCAAATATTCTGACGATAACAATGCAGGTTTGGGCAATGCCAATTGGGATCAATCTTCTGCGTATGCACTTGGTTTGAATAGCATATATTTGAATGTTAAGGGCCGTGAAGGTAAAGGAACGCTTAACCCTGACCAGATTGAACCAATGCTTGCTGAGATTAAAGAAAAACTCCTTGCCTTGCGTGGCCCAGATGGTACTAACGTAGTTTCCTCTCTATTGCTTAAACATGAAGCTTTTAATAGCGGCCCTTACCTTCGCTTAGGACCCGATTTGGTCGTGGGTTATGCTCCCAATTACCGTGCTTCTGCTGAAACAGGTTTAGGCAAGGCTCCCAAGCTCTCCATAGAAGCTAACCATGATCATTGGGGTGCTGACCATTGCATTGATCCTGAGGTGGTACCAGGTGTCCTGTTCGCGAATCGTGATGTTGCCAATATCCCTGAGGTGTCGTTTCGCGATATGCCCTTACTAATGATTAACAAAAATTTGGATCAATCTCATCTTAAGCCACCTTCTGAGCAATCTCGTCAGGGGCAGGATAATATTGAAGAAAGATTAAAGGGGTTGGGATATCTCTAAATGTTCAAGAATATATTTTCACGTTCCAAACCTCTTGAGAAGAGAGGCAAGGTCGTTGTTGTTTCAGGGCTACCCCGTTCAGGTACTTCCATGATGATGAAGATGCTTTCAGATGGCGGGATGGATATATTAACAGACAAGCAACGCGAGGCTGATGAAGATAATCCTAATGGTTATTTTGAAGTTGAATTGAGCAAGAAACTAAAAGATGGCGAAATCAATTGGATATATGGCGCACAAGGTAAAGCTGTAAAGGTAATTTCATATTTACTCGAGTTTTTACCCAACAACCTTGAATACGACGTCATTTTTATGGATCGCGAAATCGATGAAATTTTGGCATCTCAAAAGAAAATGCTAACCCGCAGAGATAAACCTATTGTCATTTCAGATGAAGAAATGGATGTGCATTTTCGTTCCCATCTGAAGTCCTCAAAATATTGGTTAGCTCGCCAGCCAAATATACGTGTGCTTTATGTCAAGTATAATGATGTGGTAAATTCTCCTGCGTTGACTAGTTTGTCAATTGTTGAGTTTTTGAAACTCCCACTCAATGTTGATGCGATGCGGGCTGTACCAAGCCATTCCTTGTATAGGAATCGAGTGTAAATTTTTTGCAAGTAATCGAAACTAAAGATGAATATAAAAAAGACTTTAGCTTGGCTCGTAATGATTGCTGGACTAATTGCTCCAGTGTTCATTATTTATTTATTCCCTAAGCTTTTTCATGGCAGTGATATGGACGACTTTTGGCGCTGGTCACAAGCTTGGGGAGCCAGTTGGAGAGATATTTATATTAATTGTGACCGTTGTAATTATCCGTTTGTTGGCACATTGGCTTCAGCTGGCATAATGCATTGGATGGGGATTTCAAAGTTTAAGTATATCGTAGCACCATTTCGTTATTATCTTGCCATGGTAGATGCATTGAATGTGCTCGCTGCATATTTTATTATGACCAGACTAAAGATTAAATATGCCCCTTTATGGGCGGGGTTGATCGGCCTGCTTCCATCTTCATGGATGGGGACATCTGCTTGGGGACAGATAGATGGTGTAGGGCAAATGCTGATCATGGCGATTATTATTCTGATCGTTTGGTTCAATACAAGTAGTAAGGAGAATAAAGCCCGCTATTATTTTTTCGTTATCGCTGCTGGACTTTTAATGTCCATGGCGGCTCTTACAAAACAGCTAATCCTATTTAGCTTAATTTCCCTAGGGTTTATGGTTTTGGTGAATATATGGCTTTATTCACGTAAGCCTGCAACTGTTATATCCTCGCTTTTAATTTTTGCATTTGCTTTTGTCATTCCTATTTTATTGATAGATTTGAATCTAAATTTAAAGTCGCCATATCTGTCTCACTTGCAATATGTACTAGCTACTGGTAGCCAGCATGGAGACACTATTTCATCTTTTGGTTTCAATATTTGGACATTTCTTGCAAAAGACCCGCGTGGCTCTTCGCATATTCCCCTCGGTTTTCATCTTGGCTCCACGACTCTATTCTCTGTTATTCCTTACTCAACGGGTATATTTTTATTCCTGCTGTTAAATGTCTTCCTGCTGTTTGTTTACACTAAATATTTTTACAGGCAATATGCATATGGAATCAGGTTTTTTAGTGCTGAAAATATCCTTTTGCTGCTATTACATCTTGCGCTTGTGAACTTAAGCTTTAATCTCTTTCTTACAGGAACGCATGAGAGGTACTTGTATCATTTTTATCCGTTTATCATCATAGCTTGCCTTGGGCTAAGTTTCTTCAAACGAGGGTTTGTTTATCTGTTGATGGCAGGCGCAACATTTTACGGCGCAGTCTTGTATGGCTATCTTACCCGTTTGAATATTCAATTTGGGCAAGTGCCTTTTGAAATACTTGGCCTTTTTCACTCACTAGTTTTTGTCTATTTGATTTTTTCATTGCTGCGATATTTCAAATCGAGTAGATTTGATGCGTTATCCTCAACATGACCCTTTCTCCTGATTTTCTTCATGAATTAAAAAAACGCTTCACTGGCGACCTTCGACTTGATTCCGCTTCGAAAATTTTATATTCCACTGATGCATCCATGTATCAGGTCGAGCCGTTGGGAGTGGCAATCCCCAAGACACAGGATGACCTGCAAGTTGCCGTTGAACTTGCGGCGAAATACAAAATCCCTATTTTGCCCCGTGGATCAGGCTCCTCTCTTGGTGGACAGGCCATCGGCGAAGCGTTGATTTTGGATTGTTCGCGGTATCTCGATTCGATTATTGAAATTAATTCTGAAACACATTCTGCAATTGTTGAACCAGGAGTTATTCTCGCTACTCTGAATCGCCAAGCCGCAAAGCATGGATTAATGTTTGGTCCCGATCCTGCCTCGGCGGAACGTGCCACAATGGGTGGCGTGATCGGTAATAATGCAACAGGAGCACATTCGATTTTATACGGCATGTCCGCGGATCAATTGATCGAAGCGGATGTGATCTTGAGCGACGGATCGTTGGCACAATGGGGAATCTTTAGTGAAAAAGAAATAAGAAATAAAAAAGAAGTTGGCATGATGGGGGAAGTTCTTTCAGCCGCTGAAAAAATCCGCGGGCAATATGCAGACGCAATAAAGAAGACTTACCCTAGGTCATGGCGCAATTCAGCAGGTTACCGTTTGAATTATCTTTTGCCGTGGAGTCCATCTATTCCGCCACAATGGAGTACGGACGATTATGGACTGTCTTCCACGGTCTATCACCCTCAGTCCACGGTCAACTTGGCTTCCTTGTTGGCGGGGAGTGAGGGTACGCTGGCAGTGATGCGGCGTGCAAAAGTGAATTTGGTCCGCAAGCCGAAGCATACAATTATGGGTGTACTCGCTTATGACGACATTGCTTCGGCATGTGACGATGTTCCACGTTTGCTGGAATTTCACCCAAGCGCAATTGAACTGGTCCCGCGCATGATCTTGCAGCTTGCGCGAAGCGTCCCTGCATATGGCCGTCAGATGGGGTGGATCGTGGGAGATCCTGCCGCAGTGTTGGTAATTGAATTTAGTGGCGACCAACCTTCAGCTTTAAAAGAGGCGGTGCGCGGACTTGGAGATGTGCTTACTATCGCGGAATCCGCAGAAGAGCAGAGCCGTGTTTGGAACATCCGTAAGATGGGGTTGGGGATTTTGGATTCGCGTCCGCAGGCTGCGAGGCCAACAGCTTTCATTGAAGATTGTGCAGTGCCAGTGGAACGGCTTGGTGATTTTGTGCGCGAGATCGAAAAGATTTTGGCAGAGCATAAAACAGAAGGCGGGATCTATGCCCATGCTTCTGCGGGTTGTTTGCATATTCGCCCGATTTTGAATTTGCAAAGTGGGAAAGGTGTGCGTGCGGTGCGGAGTATTGGCGAGCGAGTCTTTGCTTTGGTGATGAGCCTCGGCGGTTCGATGAGCAGTGAGCATGGGGATGGAATTTCGTCGGGCGAGTGGATCGAAAAAACGTATGGCGCGGAGGTTACTGCGGCGATGCGAATGTTAAAGCAAGCCGCAGACCCACACAATTTACTGAACCCGAAAAAGATGCTGGATGCGCCGCCGATGGATACGCATTTGCGCTATGGAGAAACATATCATGCGCAGGTATGGACATCCGCTTTGCATTTTGAGCATGAGCGCGGTTTGGCTGGCGCGATTGAGCATTGTAATGGCCAGGGAGTTTGCCGAAAGACAACAGGAGTGATGTGTCCGTCTTTTCAGGCGACAAGGGATGAGTCGAATTCGACGAGGGGCAGAGCGAATTTGTTGCGGGCTTTGATGTCATCGAACATTCGATTTTCGGAGTTTGAGGCGGCAACTTACTCTGCTCTTGACCTTTGCCTTGCATGCAAGGGATGCACTTCGGAATGCCCAAGCGGCGTGGATATGCCGAAGTTGAAATACGAATTCATGAATGAGCACTACAAAACACACCGCAGACCCCTGCATGATTATCTGTTTGGATATTTCCATGTGGTCTCAAAATGGATGCAGCCTGTTGCACCACTTGCGAATATGTTCATGCAAATGAAATGGTCAAGCAAGTTGATCGCAAAGACTGTTGGGATTACGGATAAACGTCCGTTCCCTGTGTTCTCTAAGATAAAAGCTAAACCGCATAAACACGGAAATGAAAAGAGAAAGACGGTTTTATTTTTATCGGATGTGTTTTCTCAATATCTGGAGCCACAGGTTGCACAGGCGGCTTTTGATATTTTGAATTTTGCTGGATACGATGTGAAGGTGCTATCAACGGTTGGGGCTGGGGCCTCTTTTCTTTCAAAGGGTTTCATTAATGAGGCACGCACGCACGCGGAAAAAGTTCTCAGCGAAATTAAATCTTTGAGTGGCGAAGCAAATGTCAGCGTAGTGGGATGCGAACCACCTGAGGTGTATTGTCTCAAGCATGAGTATGTGGGCTTGCTGCCAGAGCGTCGTGCGGAAATTGAATCCATTACGAAAACTGTCTGGTTATTGGATGAGTTTCTTTTGCGCATAGGCACTTTAGTAAATCAAAACGAAATTAGTCAGGAAAAAATTAAAGTTACTTTTCATCCACATTGTCATCAGCGGGCCGAAGGTCTTGCAGATGATGGACTGCCATCTGGGACCTCTGCTACTGTAGCGATATTAAAGATGGTTGGTTATGATGTGGAATTGATTGATGCTGGTTGCTGCGGTATGGCTGGCACATTTGGATATGATGACGAACATTATGAACTTTCGATGCAGGTGGGGGAGTTGGGTGTGTTGCCGAAAATAAGAGAAGCTGGGATAAGGAATCGAGAGATTGTCTCGACTGGATCTGCTTGTCGGATTCAGATCAAGCAGGGAACGGGGTTGGCATCGAAGCATCCATTGGAATTGGTGCGAGATGCTCTGATTGGTAAACATTCAAGGATATAATTTGTCCATCTTTATTTGTGTTTGTGACAGCAAAGCAATAGATGCTAGCGGAGATGGATGCGACAATGTCAGAAAACTTTTCATGGATTCCGATATATCAGGAATTGGCAGATAGCCTTTCAGGTTGGCAAAACCGACAGATTGAGCTTATTTCGTTTTTAGAGGGCTTGCGCAACGAAGGATATGTGGTCACTCCCTTAAATGATAAGGATAATGATGGGGCGCGTTTTCTGCTGAAAGAAATTGATCCTTTCACTTTCTTTGGGGTTTTCAATCGGGGCATTCGTCAAGACCAGCGTATTGCCATTCTTGCCAGAATAAAACAACTCTTTGACTTAAAGAGTGATCTGCCTGAAGACTTTAATGGGCTTCCGATACTCAACAATTTAAAGTCATGGTTTTTCCCAAACCAAACTGCAAGAAATTCGGATGATGTTGAAAAGTTGTGGAGAGTCTTTCAGCTTGGGCTGGGGGAAGCTCCGTTGGATAACAGGGACTTTCAGCAGGCATTTGATGAGGCGCTTTCTGTTAAACAAACAAATGTTAATCTGACGATGGGACTTTTTTGGATACGTCCCAACAATTTTCTGAGTCTCGATCAAAATAACCGTGCTCTTTTGGACATCAAGCTGCCTAAAGGTGGTTTGAATGTGAAATTCTATGTAGATGTGGTGAAGAAAACCCGAAAAGCTAATAAGTCTTTTCCTGAAATTTCTTTGCAGGCTTGGGGAGTTGGAAGCGAAAGAGCAAAGCTGATAGCCGACGCCAAAGAACCCTACCGAACTGAAGATATAAATTACTGGCTTGTCGGGGCGTATTGGAGCGACCGCGACCCTGCCGATCAGACAAAACGTTTTTTGGAAGAGGGCATTTGGGAAAATGGATACGATAATCGCTTTCAGGCGGATGTCAGAGCCATGCAAGTTGGTGACAAAATTGCGATAAAAGCCGCCTCAACCCAGCGGAAAGGCTTGCCTTTCAATAATAAGAATCAAACCATCTCACGCATGACCATCAAAGCCATTGGCACAATTGTCGCCAATCGAAATGACGGGCGAACTATTGAAGTGGAATGGGAGCAGAATTTTGAGGAGAAGGATTGGTATTTCTATACTAATCGAAGCACCTTGTGGCACTTGCGATTGGATAAGGAATATAAATATCCTGAACTTTCATCGAAGCTGCGAGATTTTGTCTGGTATGGCAAAACGCAGAATTACGATTGGTTCCTCTCCATGTGGGGCGGTAATGAACTGAAGGACGAAAAGATTGAAGTCGCGCGGGAAACTCAACCCTACAGCATTGACGACTTGATAGCTTCAGGAGTCTTTCTTGAAGAAGACGAGATAAAACAATTGCTCGTTCGTCTAAGCTCTAAAAAGGCAATGATCTTGCAGGGACCGCCAGGAGTCGGTAAAACTTTCATCGCCCGAAAACTTGCATACGCATTGATGGAGGAAGTCGATAAAGATCGCCTGGAAATGGTTCAATTTCATCAATCGTATTCTTACGATGATTTCGTACGTGGCTATCGTCCAGTAGCAGGCAAGGCGGGTAGTTTTGCCTTGCAAAATGGTGTGTTCTACGAGTTCTGTCAAAAAGCCATCAATGACCCAGATCGCGAATATGTGTTTATTATTGACGAAATCAATCGCGGCAACCTCAGCCAAATTTTTGGTGAACTACTTATGTTGATCGAATCCGATAAGCGGGATTCTGAATTTGCTGTTCCTTTAATTTATAAGAATGAAAATGAAGCGCGATTTTATATCCCGCCTAATTTGTATCTCATTGGCTTGATGAATATTGCAGATCGCTCGCTGGCAATGGTAGATTACGCGCTTCGTCGCCGTTTTGTATTTGTCAATTTGACAGCACAGTATGAAAGCGACTTGTACCGTCAATGGCTTTCGGGTCGTTCCATGCAGCTTGAGCTTGTTGACCTGATTATTAATCGAATGACAGCTCTCAATAAACAAATAAAAGATGACCCGTTGTTAGGGGAGAATTATCAGATCGGTCACAGCTTCTTTTGCCCGAAAGGTGATAACTTTGCTGAGCTGGATAAAAACTGGTATCAGGGAATTATCCGCACAGAGATTGTCCCGCTGTTAAAAGAATATTGGTTTGATAACCAAACCAAAGCGGAAGATGCCGAACGAAGGCTTTTAGCTTGATGAAATCAGAGGCCTCTCTTTCTCCGCTCGAAGCTGATTCTGTCCGATATACTGAGTACGGCATCCCAATCCGCAACCTGTGGCACATGTGTCTCTACGCGTGGAATGAAGTTCCATTCAACAGCCATTGGACGTTAGATGCTGCGGAGGATGCGCCAACGCTGGATGCTCTGCTTGCATCCATTCTAGCCGGGCTTGTTCAACAACGACTTCGCATTGGATTGGGCCGTGATTATGTAAACGAATCTCAGTTAATTCGTGGCATCCGCGGGCGTATTGACTTTGGCGAAAGCCTGAAGCGACAAGCCTTTGAGCATGGACAGGCCTATTGTGAGTTCCAGCAATATAGCGCAAACTCGCCCAAGAATCAGATCATTAGAAGCACACTGGTCCGTTTGGTACAGATAGGAAATTTAGGCCCAGACCAAGCAAAAGCAAATGAATTACGACATACGCTGAGAGCACTGACGAGAGCCTTGGATGGAATTAACCTCGTAGAGTTAAAGCCTGATTTCATTCGCAGACAACAGTTTGGACGAAATGATGCGGACTATCGTCTGATGCTTTCTGTTTGCGAATTGATTCTTTTACGCCAAACGCCATCTGAACAGGCGGAGCAATTTCCCTTACCTGCTATTGACCGAGAAACTCTTGTTTTACATAACATCTACGAGCGCTTTGTCGCGAACTTTTACCGTATCCACTTGCACGGCTGGAAGGTGATTCGTCAAAAGCAATTGAACTGGCATGATAAATCTCGAAGTCCACTGATGCCATCCTTGCGTCCAGACCTAGTTATGGAAGAAGATGCGACGGGTCGACTTGTTATTCTCGATACCAAATTTACTGCGCAAAGCTTGGTTGAAAATCAGTGGGGAAACCAAACCTTTGACTCGTCTCACCTTTACCAGATCTATGCCTATTTGCGTACGCAAGAACATTTATCTGAAAGGCACCAATTGGCTGCTGGTATTTTGCTATACCCGTTGGTTCATGGCAAGCAGCTCTCTGAAAAGATCGAACTTGAGAATCATGTCATGCGAATTGAAAGTGTTGATTTGACAAGGCGTTGGCAGGATATTGAGCATAGGCTTTTGGAGATAGTGCTTCAATTGGTTGTTGAGTAATGCATTTGAAGTAGACAGAGATAATAGTGATTCACCTCTCTGCATGAGGCGCGATAGAATTTTTTAAATTTGATTGGTCTTAAAAATTGCAAAGGAGATTTAGAAATGGCAAAAGTTAAAGTTGTTGAAAAGGGTCGCTCTGGTAAAGTTCAATATAGTGAAGGGTCATTTTTTAATTCAAAGACATGCGAATTCTATTGGGAATTCGGCGGCGGCGATGAAACACTTGCTACTGTCTGGTTCCCAACCGAAGAAAAATGGAATGCTCAGCTACCTTGGGTGGCGGGACGCCGTAAAGAGATAATGGATTTTGTAGCAGAAGAAGTCCGCAAGCAAATGGCAAAATCAGCCACGATTAAATGGGAAGATGACCGATTTCACCTTGTGACAGGATGAGTTTGTTTGAATGAGGAGTAAAAATGAGTAAGAGCGCCCGTAGTGTCTTTATATTTGGTTTGTACCTCGATATTCTTGGGATTGTTCTACTTGTAATTCCCAATATTTTACTTGGGGCTTTCCAACTTCCCAGTACAAATGAAGTGTGGATTCGAGTGGTTGGGATGCTGGTGTTTCTTTTGGGCATTTACTATATTCTTGCTGCGAGAAAAGAAATGATTGACTTTTTTCAATGGACTGTTTATCTCCGTTCAACAGTCATTTTCTTTTTTGCTGTATTAGTTCTTTTTGGTTATGCCAAGCCACTGCTCATGTTGTTTGGGGTAATAGACTTATTAGGAGCCATTTGGACGGGCATGCAATTACGCTCTTCAGTAAAATCTGTTTATGAATGATATTTTCAATCCACCTTTCTATATCAGTAACACTTTTACCCAAACTCTACTAGCAAGCAGCAAGATGCGTACTTGGGGGAAAAACCCCATGTTGAATGTATCCAAGGAAGTGCTTATTAATCCAATCGGTGATGTCAAACTTCAAGGATTTTATTCACCACAGCCGAATGGACAGTCGCGTGGCATGGCTATGCTTTTGCATGGATGGGAGGGCAGCGTCAATTCTGCATATATTCTACGCACCGGCAGAGTCTTATATGGGCATGGTTTTTCTGTGTTTCGCTTGAATTATAGGGATCACGGAAACACCTACCATTTAAACTCAGGATTATTTTATGCAGTTTTATTGGATGAGGTTTTTGGCGCGATTCAACAAATTGCAAACTATGAGAGTGAACTCCCATTTCATTTGATCGGTTTTTCAATGGGCGGTAACTTTGCATTACGAGTTTCTCGTAAATGTGCTGAAGTACCGATCAGAAACATGAAACACATAGTCAGTATTAGCCCCGTTCTCGACCCAGAAAAGTCTACGAAAGCCATTGATAATTATCCCCTTCTCCGAAAGTATTTTCGCAAGAAATGGTCACGCTCGCTGCTCAAAAAGCAAACTTATTTCCCAGCCTTATACGATTTTAGTAACGTATTGACGCTCGAGACGATTGCAGAAATGACCGAGGTAATGATCCAGCGCTACAGCGAATACGAGAGCTCGTCAGATTATTTTCGCCATTATGCAGTATTAGGTGATGCACTTGCGGATCTTACTGTCCCAACCGCTATTATTACTGCGCAAGATGACCCGATCATCCCGGTTGAAGATTTTTACAATTTAAAATTACATCCCACGACTGACCTTTTTGTTCATCGCCATGGTGGGCATAATGGTTTCCTTGAAACTTTATCTGGCAGGGCATGGTACGAGAAGAAAATACTTGATTATTGGATGGCATGATGTTGAGGAAATTGAGGACAATTTCAATTGGACCGTAACCGTTTCGTAGAGGATAATAAGGAAACCTGATTTGTATAGCCATGATAGGTTCTTTGGGGGAGTATTGTGATAAGTAATTTCGTTGAAAATATATGAAATATCAAGCCAGAAGGAGTTTGGTAGACATTGTCAAACCAACAAGTTTGACAATGTCTACCAAATATTTAAGTGGAAATTCGGATAGAGTGGAGTCGTTTTGACATAATTGTCTAAAATGTCCAGACTACCTGTTTGGAACAATATCAGCCTTTTCAACGTCATGAATAGGAAGCTCACAGGATCTGGCAATAAAAACAACTCAAAATCTTATTCTGATGCTTACAACTTACTTTACATTTTCTGCTCTAAGGGTATCATTTGAATATGAAATCAGCTTTTAGATAAATAAATTATTTTCTGGAGGAATACATGATACCAACTCAACCTTTCGGTCGTACTGGTCACGTTAGCACACGTACTATTTTTGGCGCAGCCGCATTTTGGGATACTCCCCAAAAAGATGTGGATGCCACAATGGATTTGATTCTGCAAAACGGCATCAATCATGTTGACACCGCCGCAAGCTACGGGAAGGCTGAACAGGTTTTGGGCGATTGGATTCGGCGAAACGGTAAACCATTTTTTCTCGCAACTAAAGCAGACCAACGTACGAAGCGAGCCGCATACGATCAGATTCGTCACTCGTTGGATTTACTTCATGTCGATCACGTAGATATGATCCAGATCCATGCTTTGCATGAAGAAGCTGATTGGATAACAGCGTTCGCACCCGACGGAGTTATTGAAGCTGTATCTCAGGCCCGGGATGAAGGATTGGCGCGCTTTATTGGAGTCACTGGGCATGGCGTCCCTGTGCCAGAGTTTCACTTGCGCTCGCTCGAACAGTTCGATTTTGACGCCGTACTTTTGCCATATAACCATGTCATGATGCAAAACCCGCGTTATGCAGAAAACTTCGATAAGGTATTGGCTGTTTGCAAGGAACGGAACATCGCAGTGCAGACCATCAAAGGAATTACGCGTTCACCTTGGAATGATGTGCAGCAAACCCGCACAACTTGGTATCGGCCTCTTGAGGAGCAATCTGATATTGATCTTGCAGTACATTGGGTTTTGGGTAACCCGCAAGTCTTTCTCAATACAGCAGGTGATATCAACATTCTGCCTCGCACCTTGAGCGCAGCACATCGTTTTGAAACTCGCCCGACAGTTGAACAAATGAAAGAATTAACAGACCGCCTCAAGATGGAACCTTTGTTTACTTAAAAAATGAAACTCTATCGCATCATATTGTTTGCATCGCTATTCTTTGTAGCTGCTTGTACTTCTGCCTCTGCTGCATCTACTACCATGCCAACTTTAAGCGCAACAGCGACGGAAAACCCAACAGCAACATTTACTCCCGCGCCGCTTCCTACGTCTACACTTCCTGCTGTCCTTATCACGAGCGGGGATTGGGTTGAGCCTTATGTTGCCCTTACATTTGATCTTTGTCAGGACCCGCAATATCCAGCAGGCTATGATGCAGCTATTGTGGACGTACTCATGCGATATGGAGTCCCTGCTACATTTTTTATGGGAGGCGATTGGATGCGGACGCATCCTGATGAGACCAAAGCCCTCGCCTCAAACCCGACCTTTGAGCTGGGCAACCATTCTTGGAGTCATCCTGACTTTACAACTTTAACTGCTGAAGAAATGAGTCGTGAGATCGAGATGACAGAAGATATGCTCTATCAACTCACTGGCAGGCACTCCCGCCTCTTCCGCCTGCCGTCAGGTACATATAATGACCTAAGCCTGCAGGTCATTGCTGAACATGGCTTGCATACCATTCAATGGGACTCGGTCACTGGTGACCCTGACCCTACGTTTGATGCTGCGACCATTTTAGGTGAGGTCCAGCGCACAGCTCGGAAAGGTTCTATCATTATCATGCATGCTAATGGACGTGGTGGGCACACTGCTGAAGCCCTGCCTTCCATTATTGAATATTTACAAAATAAGGGATTTACCCTAGTAACTGTCTCTCAGTTGATCGGATTGGAGCCCAAGCCATAAACTTATGACGACCGAACAACCTCAAAACCCATTACACGGCATCACACTTGAAACGATCCTTCTTCACCTTGTGGAAAAATATGGCTGGGAGGAGATGGGGAGTCGTATCCCGATCAAGTGCTTTACAAATGACCCAAGTATCAAATCTAGTTTAAAGTTTTTACGAAGGACACTTTGGGCGAGGAAAAAGGTAGAAGATCTATACCTGTTGTCGATAAAAAAGAAGTGAGTAATAGGATGTTTGAGCAGAATTCCAGCCTTCTCAAACCCTGACAAAGCAGTTGATTTTTCAATTTTAGCGTGCCATAATAATGAGGCCAGTTTAGTTTTTTTCAAATTTTATTTAGGCAACCAAATCCAATCGTTCCATTGGATTAATTTTAAAAGGAGGATCACCATGTCGTTCAAAAAAAGTGTTCAGTTTATTGTTTTGATTGTAGTTTTGTTTGCATCTATGGGCTTTACTGGTACAGCTAGTGCATACACCTGCAGCACATATATCACGGTGCAGTGGGGAGATACTCTGAGTGGCATTGCCCGCCTCTGCGGTACTACAACGTATGCCATTCAAGCCGCCAACCCAGGTCTCGGTTCATGGGTATATGCTGGCCAGGTGTTATATATTCCAACTGGATATTCATACCCACCCGTGAATTATCCATCCTCAGGTGGAACCTATGTAGTACAGTGGGGTGATACCCTTGGCACTATCGCGGCGCGGATGGGAGTAAGTTATTATGACATCCTTGCCGTTAACCCACAAATCTGGAATCCGAGCGTCATCTACGGTGGACAGGTCATCAACTTGCCTGTTTCTGCTCCTGTCTATCATACGGTTCAAAGCGGCGAGACGCTTCGCATAATTGCTGGGTACTACGGCACATCTGTCTATAGCATACAACTTCTCAACCCGCAGCTCTACGACCCGAATTGGATCTATGCAGGACAGGTCATTCGCGTGAAATAACTACATTTGAGAAAAGATATTGAAAACATAAACAGACCCTCGTGAGAGGGTCTGTTTATGTTTTGGGGACTATTCAGATGGGATCATGATCATGGCGATAAGATAAACCAAGATGCCTGGCACACCGCCTGGTAAGAATGCAATGAAAAAGGCGAGGCGAAACCAAAAGGAACTGATTCCGAAAAACTCTGCCAGCCCACCACACACACCTGCGATCATACGATTGTTTTTTGATCTTCTTAAAGCTTGTCTTTGTACAGTCATTTTTACTCCTTTTTACAGGTAGATGTACGGAAGTTGTGTTATAAAGTTGCGAGGGTAATATTAAAATCGCGCTTATACAAAAGGGGTATAATGCCCCGCTTGAAATCTTGAATAGGAAGAAAAATGAACTTATCTCTCGTTTATGAAATGGTTGGCTACGCGGGGTCTTTGTTGGTGGCCTTTTCCCTGACAATGAAATCTCTGCAGAAGCTGAGAATCATCAACATGATCGGCGCCATTTTTTTTATCGTCTACGGTTTGTTGATCAGAGCGTTCCCAATTGCTTTTCTAAACACGCTTACCTTGAGTGTTAATGCTTACAACCTCTGGCGTATGCTGCAGCAAAAGGATTATTTCACTTTGATGGAGATCCGCCCAGACAGCGCATATTTGGAGCGATTTCTTGAGTTTTATCGAAAGCAAATTTCTGAGTTGATCCCAACTTATCTTTTCAAGCCAGGCGAAGACCAGATGGTGCTTTTTGTGTTACGGAATATGGTTCCTGTGGGCTTGGTTATTGTAAAACCGATGGGCGACACAGCTAAAATATTTCTGGATTTTGTAATCCCTGGTTATCGCGATTTTCGTGCAGGCAAATTCATATTTGATGAAAGCGCCGATTATTTCTGGCAAAAGGGAATTAAGCGGCTGATATCCGCGCCTGGCAGCCCGCGTCACGAATCCTATTTAAAACGCATGGGGTTTGAGTTGGATCAGGATCTGTATCAACGAAATATTCATCCCAAGATACTCAGAGACGGAGCGATGTAAAAGCATGAAACGCATATTCATTTTAACAGCTTTGTTCCTCACCGCATGTTTACAAGAAGTGCCTACGAGTTTCACGCCCCAAGTAGTCGAGATTACCATTCCCACAGTAGTGACGGAAACGCCAGTGGTAACTCCAACTCCCATTTTGCCGACTTTCACACCCCAACCTGTATATAACCCTCCAGCTGCGCTTCCTGCTGGACCGATCAGCATGGTTGCCATTGGCGATAGCTTAACCCAAGGCGACGGAGATGATTTAGGACTTGGTTATCCTGGGCGGCTTATTGGAATGGTGAATGGAATTCGACCCAATTCTTCAGTTACTAACTTTGGTCAGTCAGGCTGGAGTTCCGATGCATTAATTAATGGCGATCAGGGACTTCCTGGTCAACTGGAACGTGCGATGGCTGAGGTCAAGTCTGCAAAGGAGCAAGGCAGAGGCTCGGTTGTCTTTGTGTGGATTGGCAGTAATGATCTTTGGTACTTGTATGAATATGGAGGCGATATTAATGATGAAGCTGAAGTGCAAGACCTCCAACGCTTTTCAGCCAACCTTGATACTATTCTTTCAAACCTGCGTCTTGCTGGTGCGGAGGTTATTATTGCCCTGCTGGACGATCAGTCCAAGCGGCCAGTTGCGCTTAAAGGAGAGGCTTTCACCTCCATCACTGCAGATGAGCTTGAGCGCATGTCTGTGCAGGTGCAGCGCTATAACGAAGCCATAACGCAAAAAGCGGATAAGTACGGCGCACTAACTGTAGATTTCTATTCGACCGATATTTTTACCAACCCCGCGACCTTATACAATGACGGCAACCACCCAAATGAAGCAGGCTATGACATTATCGCGCAGAAGTGGTTCGAGGTTTTGTCTTCGATCTTGAAGTAGTTTTTTTTGTTGTACCGTATCGAAGTGCGTAGGCTGCTATCGCAAAAGCAACCGAAACATTGAACGAGCGCTTCCCGCCTTGCATTGGAATGGAGATGACTTCATCTGCCAACGTTAGCAGGCTGGGGTCTACCCCTGTTACTTCGCTGCCAAGGATAAGCACTGCTTTCTTTTTGGGGTTTGTTTTTATCTTTCGGATGTCAGTCGTCTTTTTTGCTTCTTCCAATGCGTAGATCTTCCATCCTTCACTCTTTAATGTTTTAACCAATTCAACTGCATTTTTATGCTCAGACCAGGTGACAAAGACTTCCGCACCAAGTGAAGTCTTTGTCACTGCTTCATTTTTGGGAGAAGGTGTTATTCCACCTAAATAAACATGCTCGAATCCGAAACCATCTGCGCTTCGCAAGATCGAACCAACATTCCAGGCAGAGCGAATATTGTCAAGCAGGACGGCAAGTTGAGGTTGTTTTGCAGAATTTCCATCATCTGCAGAAAATTTTTCTGTATCAATATGCTTGGTTAAAGCAATTTCTGTTTCCCCCAAACATTGTGGACAACGATTACCGAAGGAATGTCCTTCGGTAATCGGATAACGTAATCCACAGGACAAACAAACTCGAATTTCAAAGGTTGAGATGGGCATGGTTCGCCCAAGTATATACCAACTCTTAGCGTCCCAGCCCTTCCTGGACGATGCGCGGTACGATCTCCTCCCAGCCAACAGCCATTATGTGAATACCGTGTACGCCTTGCTTGTTCTTGACCTTCTCTATCAGTTCCAGCGTGATCTGCACACCTTCTTCTTGTTCATTTCCTTTTTCTTTCGCTGCTTCCATGCGCTTTAGAATTTTCTCGGGGATGAATACCCCGGGCACTTTATTGTTCATATAGGCGGCTGTTTTATAACTCTTAAGCGGTGTCAGGCCGATCATGATATATACCTTGTCCAATACGTTGCGCTTGGACATTTCGTTCAGCCATTCATCTATTGCATCTGCATCGAAAACGACATTGGTTTGGAAGAACTGTGCGCCTGCATTTACTTTCTTTTGTTCACGTAACGCTTGAAATTTCATGTTGGAAGCAAATGGTGAAGCCGCTGCGCCAAGGAAGTATTTAGGAGGCACTTTGATTTCACGTCCATCCAAATATTTGCCTTCGTCTCGTAATCGCCGCAGAATCCAAAGCATTTGGATTCCGTCTATATCCACAATGTCCATTCGTGCGCGCGGACCAGGGCCGAGCACCATGCTGTCGCCAGTGAGGCAGAGAATGTTTCGCACACCCAATGTCGCTGCACCCATTACATTCGACTGCAAACCTACCCTTGTGTTTTCTCGCCCCGTGATCTGCATGACTGGTTCTGCACCGATATCCAATGCAAATTTGCTACAAGCTATGGATGACATGCGCGGAACCGCAGAGGGGTTATCTGTAAAGTTGATTGCAGCTACGTAAGGCTTGATCATTTCAATATTTTGTCTTAATTTATCGGTAGTGGCAGACAGGGGTGGGGCAACTTCGGCTGCGACGACAAACTCACCAGCTTTGAGTCTTCGTTCAAGTTCAGAAACAGGTTCGGTATATTTGGGAGCATGGTATTCTGCATCGCCTTGCCACCAATCTGGTTGGCGAACAGGCCGAAAGATGGAATCCATTGTTTTCGAAACAGAACCAGCTTCCTTCGAAGAAAGACCCACTACGATATTTTTCACTCCAACTTTTTGCGCCTGTACAAAAACATCGCTCCAGGCTTCTGTTCCCGCCTTCTCCCAATCCATTGGCGGTAATACTTCAAGTAATAATGCTTCGCGGCCAAGCTTGAATGAACGGTCGTAGATCTTATACCAAATGCAAGGACGCGATTCGTCCACGTAACACTTTTCAGGAGTCGAGCCGCCGCATGGGCCGTTGCGCAATCCCTTTGGGCATTCCATTGGGCAGATGAAGGCGGTTTCTTGAAGGAGACAGTTGCCGCACATTCGGCATCCGAAAAGTGGGCTTTTCACCGCAAGTTCTATTTTCGCAAGCACACGTTTTTTGAACGGCTGGCGTTTGAACGGCATGAATGGGGGTTGATAGCGACGACCTGGGGTGAAACCTGGCATGAGAACTATCTCCTAGGATTATATATTATATATAATTTTACTCAAACTCGATTTTTTTGGAAAGGTGTAAATTGGCTGTCTGGGTATAATTTCTAAATCATGAAACGATTTTCTTATTGGATGTTGATTCCGCTTCTTGCTTTAATCGTGAGCCTGTTTCCGTCCGAGCAGGTGATTGCCCAACCTGGGGTGTTTTCTCCAAACCTTGTTGCCCAGGAACTTGTGGATGAAGTCAATACTTTGCGCACTTCAAGTGGACTTCCGCCATATAAACTGAATTCTATTCTGATGGATGTTGCCCAGCGTCACGCAGACTATATTGCTTCTAAAGGTGTCGTTACGCATTTCAGTGAAGATGGGTCGCGCCCATATCAGCGCGCACTCGCTGCTGGCTATTTGGTTGCTGGTGACCTTTCTACAGGGGGTTCTTTTGCCGAAAACGTTCACTCAGGTGCAAACCTCTCTGCGAAAGACATTGTGACCTTCTGGCAAAGTGACTCTGCCAACTCGATAACAATGCTTTCGCCGACCTTTGAAGATATTGGGGTGGGGGAATCTACTGCTACTGGCATCACATATTATGTCCTTGTAGCAGGCTTGGAAGGAGATGCCTTGTCAGCTACCAGTGCTGCTACAACTGTTACTGCAACTCCGTCTTCCTTGGAGTTTGTGATTGCAACCGCAGGTGGATTTGGGACTCCCGCAATTGTGGTGGCGCTTAGCACTCCATTGGAGAGCGGCGAAATATTTCATGTGGTGAAAAAGAACGAAGCGTTGTGGAGCATTGCGGTTGCTTACAACACTACAGTTGAGCAGATTAAATTGCTGAATGGCCTTGCAACTGACGAGATATTTGAGGGCCAAAAACTTTTGGTGTTTCGGCCAGCCCCTGATACTGCTACACCTACACCGCCAGCAGAGACTGCTACTTTGGGCATTCCAACATCCACGCCTACACTCCCTGTAACGCCGACAGCTACATCAACATCAACGCCTGTTCCCACGCCGCCTATTTCCCGTCAAAGCAGCGGATTTGTGGTGGGCGTCATTGTTTTAGCTGCTTTGTTTGCGGCTGGCATTGGTGCCTGGCTCGGGAGAAAAAAGTCGAACTCATCAATGGAATAACATCACCTACTATTGATTACAAACCAGCTTTTTTCTCTTTAGGCCGATAGCTATACTAAGAGAGTGTTTGAAGAGTTTGTTTGCCACTACTTTTGAAGAGATTTTGAGTATGCATTAATTGCAAGATAAAACATAATAAGTGAAGAGGAGCAGCTTATGAGCGAGATGCGAATTGATTCACTACTCCCAGCAGAAATGGCGACCCGTGCCGAGTATCTGGGCGTAAAAAAGGCAGAGATGCCTGCTTTTACAATGTTGATGCTTTCGATCCTTGCAGGTGCTTTTATTTCTTTAGGGGCGATCTTCTCGACCACTGTTGCTGCGGGGGGGATGGCTGTCACTGCGGCGGATGGCAGTGTAGCTTTCTCCACAGGGTTGCCATTTGGTGTAACCCGCTTACTGACGGGCTTGGCGTTTTGCCTTGGCTTGATCCTCGTGATCGTAGGCGGCGCTGAATTGTTCACAGGCAACAACCTCATTGTGATGGCATGGGCAAGCGGTAAAGTCACTGGGCGTGCGCTCTTGCGAAATTGGGGAGTTGTATATCTGGGGAACTTTATCGGTTCCATTGCAACTGCCATATTAATGTTTTTTACCAAGCAATATACATTTGGCGCGGATGCAGTAGGCATTACGGCGTTACGGATCGCAGTTGGAAAATGTGACCTCGGATTTCTTCAAGCGGTTGCACTTGGGGTTTTGTGCAATGCGCTGGTCTGTCTTGCGGTTTGGCTCACGTACAGTGCCCGAACCACATTGGATAAAATTCTTTCCATCATTTTTCCAATCACAGCTTTTGTGGCTGCAGGCTTTGAACATAGTATTGCTAATATGTACTTTATCCCGTATGCTTTATTAGTGAAGGGCTTTGACCCCGAGTACACAGCCAAGGTTGCAGATAGAGTCCCAAGGCTTGAGGTGCTCACTTGGAAGGCCTTTTTCCTAAATAACCTATTGCCCGTGACGATAGGTAATATCATTGGCGGCGCTTTGCTCGTAGCTGCCATCTATTGGGTTGTATTCTTGCGAAATAAAAAAGATTAACCAAAAGGAGAAGCTATGAAGGCATATATCATGATCAAGATCCATGCTGGTGATGTGAAAGACGTTGTTGGTCACCTCCGAAAGCTGAAGGGCGTTGTAGAAGCCCATATGACGTTCGGTCCGTATGATGCCGTTGCTGTTGTAGAAGCAGCAGATATTGCTGCTCTTGGAGCCATCACGGCTCTTGAAATACAACCCATCCCAGGTGTGGAGCAAACTCTCACCTGCCTTGCTGTTGATGTTTAAGAAAAATTGAATGTTTATAAAATTGGGCTGATGCACATCAGCCCAATTTTATTTTAACTTTTAGGACTAGATAAAAAAGATGAGCAGAGTCATATTTCTGCTTCTTTTTTTGTGGTATCCTAAATTTCCCGTTTATGAAAAACCTACTTCGCATCTCCACATTCCTCAAACCTTATCTTTGGCAGGTACTGGCTTCACTTGTCTTATTGCTAGCGTTGACTGGCCTGAACCTGCTCGTGCCGCGTATTCTCCAATCTGTGATCGATGACGGACTCGTCGGTGGTAAGACAAAAGACCTGATTCGTTCTGCGCTTCTTCTTTTTGCGCTCGGGCTTGGTTCTGCACTATTGAATCTATCCAACCGATACATCTCCGAATGGATCGCGGTCAACGTTGGTTATGACTTGCGCAACCGTTTGTATGACCATATCCAATATCTGCCATTCTCCTATCACGACCACGCCCAAAGCGGACAATTGATCTCACGTTGTATCGAGGACGTGCGTTCCATTGAGCGTTTTGCAGGTTCATCCATAGCGGAGTTGGTACGATTTGTATTTCTGTCTTTCGGTATTCTGTTCGTGATGTTCTCTGTCAACCCGAGATTGGCAATTATTTCCCTATTGCCGATCATCCCGTTGATTCTGATGACTTCAAGCTTTGGTACGAAAATTGGAAAATTGTTCTTCGCCGTTGACACTGCAGTGGGAGAAGTGTCTAATCGTTTGCAAGAAAATGTAACAGGCGTACAAGTGGTACGAGCCTTTGCTCGTGAGGGGTATGAAACTGAACGCTTTGAGAATGCCAATAAAGAAGTCTTTACTACTTGGGTGAAGGTGATCGATGAGTGGGCCAAGATCATGCCAACCACTAGCTGGCTAACCTTGATCAGTACCATGCTGATCCTTTGGTTTGGCGGCCAGATGGTAATCAATGGGACACTCACCATTGGTGCGATTGTTGCCTTCAACGCTTACATATTAATGATGGCAGAACCTGCACAAGCGTTGACGGGACTCGTCAACGCGGGTGGTGAAGCTGCCGCAGGTGCGCAACGTGTGTTGGAAGTGTTGGATGTTGCTCCTACCATACAGTCAAAGGCGGATGCTATCAAGTTAGAAGATCTTCGCGGTGAGATTGAGTTCTGTGAGGTAGGACTGAAATATCAAAACGGAAAAAATGCTTCGTTAGATGGAATCAACTTGAAGGTTGAACCGAACCGTTTGGTCGCATTAATTGGCCCAACAGGCTCAGGAAAAACTTCTTTCGTGAATCTCATTCCGCGTTTTTATGATGTCAGCGAAGGCGCAGTTTTGGTAGATGGATATGATGTCCGTGAGCTGGATTTGGCGATGCTGCGAAACCAGATCGGTATCGTATTACAAACATCTTTGCTGTTCTCCGATTCGATAAAAAATAATATTGCCTACGGCAGGCCTGATGCAAGCATGGATGAAGTTGTTGCAGCTGCCAATGCGGCACAGGCTCATGAATTCATTGTGGGCTTCCCAAACGGGTATGAGACTGTGGTTGGCGAACGAGGTGTAACTCTCTCTGGCGGGCAACGTCAACGTGTGGCGATTGCGCGGGCATTGCTTATGAATCCGCGAATATTGATCTTGGATGATTCACTTTCGAGTGTGGATACACAAACGGAGAAGCTCATTCAAGCAGCATTGGATAAATTGATGGAAGGCAGAACTACTTTTGTGATCGCGCATCGCCTTTCTACTGTGCGGCGTGCAGACATGATCGTTGTGATGGACAAAGGCCGTATTGTTCAACGCGGTACGCATGACGAACTGTTGAAAGAAGGCGGTTTGTATAAGGAAATCCA
The DNA here is from genome assembly GCA_046328875.1 of Anaerolineales bacterium. GTDB lineage: Bacteria > Chloroflexota > Anaerolineae > Anaerolineales > Villigracilaceae > Villigracilis. The sequence goes on from JAXLVS010000001.1 coordinate 2,078,877, forward strand.
CGACCTGCAATTGGTAGGACAGGCCAAGTTTTCAGATGAAATGGTGGAAGAGGTTATTGAATCCAGACCTGAAAGTGAAAAGCATGAGAACACATTGATGCAAAGAAAGTCGGATAATTAATTATGGCTACCAAAATCATTCCACCGATATTTATCACCCAATCCGAGGAAATCCTCGATAAGATGTATGACCCCAAAGTAGCGCGCGGACTTTTGCAGTTCGTAAAGCCGTATATGGGACAGTTGCTGTTGGCGTTATTCTTCATGATCCTTGTAACAGCGGCTTCTGTTTCAGGACCGTATTTTGTAAAGCTGGCAATTGATGATGGTATCGCAGTGCATGATATCGCTTCTTTGAAGCGGACTGTTTTGATCTTTCTCGGCGTTTCCATTGTTCAACTGGGATTGAACTACCTTCGTGTCTTGATCATGTCTCGTGTGGGGCAGCATGTACTGTACGATGTGCGTATGGCGATGTTTGCACATTTACAGAAACTCTCGTTGAGTTTTTATAATCGTTATAGCGTGGGACGTGTAATCACGCGTGTTATCAACGATGTTGGAACTTTGCGTGAATTCATCACTTGGGCAGTGCTCGCAATTGTCCGAAATTTACTTGGAATTGTCGGGACATTGATCGCGATGATCGCATTAAATGTGAAGTTATCCATGCTGACTTTTGCTGTACTTCCTGTGATGATCTTTGCTACTGTGCTCTTTCGCTCAGTGGCGCGTAAGAATTACCGCAGAGTACGTGCTGCAGTTTCATGGACGAACTCTGTGCTGGCGGAGAGTGTCAACGGTGTGCGCGTGGTGCAGGCTTTTTCGCGTCAGGAGCGGAATTACAAAACGTTCAAGGAATACGTCAATCGTTATTTTTATGAAACAAGTTTGGACGCGGCCAAGGTCGCTTCGGTGTTTACGCCAGTTGTGGATATCCTTGGTGCCATTGCAACATCGCTGGTCGTGTATGTTGGCGGGACGGCGGTGTTGGGCGAGTCTATTACGCCTGGAGTGTTGATCGCTTTTGTGCTGTATGTGGATCGCTTCTTCGAGCCAATCCGCGATTTGAGCCGACGCTTCGATACGCTTCAATCCACGATGGCAGGTGGTGAACGTATCTTGGAATTGCTCAACACTCCTGTGGATGTTCAAGATGCGGCGAATGCCAAAGAACTTGGATCCATTGTCGGCGGGGTCCGATTCGAAAATGTCTCTTTCCATTATTCAGATGACCCAACTCTGGTGCTTGATCAAATCAATCTGGATGTGAAAGCGGGCGAGACAGTTGCATTGGTTGGGGAGACAGGCGCAGGCAAAACGACTATCATCAAATTGCTCACTCGCTTCCATGACCCAACGGACGGCTGCTTGCGGGTGGACGGTGTGGACTTGCGTGAGGTGACTCAGCAATCGCTGCGCCGACAAATGGGCATGGTGCTACAAGACCCGTTCTTGTTTAACGGCAGCGTGAAGGAAAATATCTTGTTCGGGCGTTTGGGTGCAAGTGATGAAGAAGTGATTGCCGCAGCAAAAGCGGTTGGCGCTCATGATTTCATCCTTGGTTTGAAGAATGGATATGAGACTTCAGTGGAGGAAGGCGGCGTGACCTTGAGTGTTGGGCAGCGCCAGCTTATCTCCTTTGCGCGGGCTTTGTTGGCAGACCCGCGAATTTTGATCTTGGATGAAGCTACTTCTTCTGTGGATATTCAGACGGAACAGATCATTCAGCGTGCCTTGATAAAGCTTTTGAAAGGACGCACATCCTTTGTGATCGCACACCGTTTGTCCACGATCACGAGCGCAGATCGTATTGTGGTCATTGAGGGCGGGAAGATCGCGGAAGAAGGTACACACACCGAGCTGCTTGCAAATCGGGGGATGTACTATGAATTGTACAAGACAGGCTTTCAAGAGTAGGTTGATCGTTTGCACACAGATTTCAGATAGCAAATGAGGTCTGTGTGCAAACAATTTAGGGACTTGCCTTTGCTTCCTTCTTTCTGTATACTTCCCGAATGGCTGATTTGAAAACTAAAAAGATTTTGGCGGGCGTTTCTATTTTGTTGATCGTTGTGGTGCTGTTTATATTCAAACTATCATCAGGTGCGTCATCTACAAATTCACCTGATGATTCGAGAAAATCCACTCAGGCGGCTGTTGAACAGGCAGAGACTCACACTCCACTTGCTGCTTCTACAGCGACAAAAACACCTCCTGCAATTACAGAGACTCCATCTCCCATTCCGACCATCACCCCAACTTTTGCCATTTTGACAGGCAGAGTGAATGTGGATAGGCTGAATTGTAGCTATGGACCTGGTCCTTATATTGACCATGTTGACCTGTTCAGGAATAATCACGTCTCTGTCATTGGCAGAGATGTGACAAGTCGCTGGCTTTATGTTGGGTTTGAATCCAATACTGGGGAAGCGATAAAGTGCTGGGTGGAAGCAAAACCGATCGATTTGGGCGGTGGTAATATTGCCAGCCTTGAAAACTATTACCCTGGCAAATATCAGCTTCCCTTTTGGAAGGACTACAAATCGCCAGAGAATGTACGCATCTCGCGAACTGATAATTTCGTGAACATCGTTTGGGATGACCCAAACCTTTTGGATTTAAGTGAACGCGAGAATGGACGCAGCCCTCAATTTATAGTGGAGGCATGGGTTTGTAGGGATAGCTTGCTTGAGTTTACTGTCCTTGGGATAGTGGATACCACCAATCTTATCATCGAGGATCAGTCAGGTTGTTCTGAACCTTCCAGTGGACTGTTATACTCGGCGGGCAAACGTGGTTATTCCACTCCCGTCACATTGGCTTGGCCTGCGCCATAGCGATATTTTGATAAGATAATGCCAAACCTCCAATAGATAAAGTTTTGTTCTGGAGGTTGGTGGAATAAAGTAAAACGATTTCAATCGCTATCTTTATCAGGAGGAAAGCATGACAGTCTCTGAAAGTAATAACGAATTCTTGTACAAAATGTCTTCCACTTTGCGCAAAGGATTGGTCGAAGTACAGTCCAAGGTCAATGATTTGTATCGTGTGGAAGAATTGGAGGATTATATTGGAGTTGCAGATTCTCCAATTGAGTATATTCAGGCCGCACTGGCTCCGCTCATCGGTCAGGTAAATGATTTTCAGGATTATGCTGAAACTGTTACCAACCGCATGGAACTGGACTTGCAAGACGTAGATATCTACGCTTTGCTTGATGGCGTGATGACCATCGCTGACCGATTGGCCGAGCAAAAGGAAGGGGTTACTCTCGAAGAGGAAATTCCAGAAGATCTTCCTACCATCGAAGGGGACCCCGTACGTTTGTCTCAGGCTTTGTTGAATTACATTCACAATGCCGTAAAATTCACCGAGCGTGGAACGGTTACTGTCACCGTGGTGAATGAACATAACCAGATCCTTTTTGAAGTTAGCGATACGGGCATTGGTATCTCTGAGGCAGATCAGGATAAAGTGTTTGAGTCTTTCGAGACCATCCTCGATGATAAAAATGACCCGCGTCTTGGCTTTGGGTTGGGGCTTAAAATCGTTGAGCATATTATTTCCTTGCATGATGGTGAAACCTGGTTTGAGAGTGAAGCAGGGCAAGGTAGTTCGTTCTTCTTTACGATACCGTTGTAAGCCTGTTTGGTGTTTTGGAAAAAAGAAAGTTGGATATAAAAATTGAAGCGTAGTATCTGGTTTGTTTTTCTTGCGTTTGTACTTGTTGCCTGCGGCTCTTCCTCCACTCCAGTTGTTGACCAGCCTCAAGCAGTTGCCTCCCCTGTTGTGGATACTCCCACTATGGCTCCGACAAACACTGCTTTGCCCAGCCCTGCACCTTTGCCGACAGCGACAGAGACGCCTGTGCCGACCGTCGTTGTAGTTTCGCCGACAGCAACAGGTGATCCCTGTGATGGGCCATTGCTGGCCAACCCAGTCGGTGCTGCGGATGCGGGCAAGATGAATAATGGAGCGAGTATTTTCATCAAGAATAATACAAAGGCACCTGTTACTGTTTCTTTGTATTTATCAAAAAATGATTTTGGGCAGTGTGGGTTTGTCTCGTATGTTTTGTCCCCGAATCAGTCGGTTTCTGTTGTGAATGAATTACCTTATGGCTGCTATTACGCTTCTGCATATGTAAATGACCCCAAAAAACCAAGCCGTGCTACAGGTGGTCCCGCTTGTATTACAGGACCTGATAAAACCACTTTTACAGTCTCAGCGGATAAGATCAAGATTACAGGTCCTTAGTGTTCTTTTCATTGTTCTTGGAATTGAAAAGGCTTTGGAAACACTTCTGTTCCCAAAGCCTTTTGCGTTTAACGTTTCTAAGCGAGACGGTTTAAATTACTTCTTGACGGTGTTGATCTCGGCCAGTACTTTCTTAACCATATCTTCTGTGAGACCGGCTTCTTTAGCCTGCGGCATAGCGATGATCTGCTTTAAAGTAAATCCTTTTGCCATCCCGATCATGGGATTCTTGGAAATGCCAGGAACATGTTTTTCTAAAATCTCAAGTGCGTGTGTGTCCTTCATAATATCGCCAACTGTAGTGTCCAATGAATATGCCATTTTATCTCCTTGATTTTGTGGGCTTGATATCGCTATTACCGTGCATTTTTATTATACGGCAATATTATCTGATACGGATTAACCTTTGTTGGATAATAACCCAAGGCGCAGCAGACTTTCACCCGTTGCGAGAATGGCCTCTTCATTCGAGCGTGGTGACCAACCAAGCACTTGAGTTGCTTTTTGGTTGCTCGCTTTGCGGATTACCCCCAGATTCGGTGCCATCTCTTTTAATGCTGGGCTGAATAATCCCCCAAAGCGGACGATCCAATTTGGCATCTCTGCGGTAGGGACGCGATCTGCTGCTTTACCAAAGCGTGCTCGCAGGATATTGGCAACAGTTTGCACTGACAAGCATTCGCCGACTGTGGCGAGGAAGCGTTGTCCTTTGGCTGCTGGGTGTTTCATAGCGATCAGGTGCAGGTTTGCCACATCACGCACATCTACCAGATTGAAAAAAATACGTGGTGAACGTGGAATGTCCCCGTTCATCAAGCGCTGTAATAATTGGATTGAGCTTGAGAAGTCTGTACCAAGTAACGGACCTGCCACGCCAACTGGGTTAATGACCACCAATTCCAGTGATCCACCTTCTTTGGCGATGAAGTCCCAAGCGGCGCGCTCTGCCAGAGTTTTAGATTTTGCGTATGGGCTGACATTGGCATTTAGGTTCGTCCAATTTTCTTCGGTGAAGGGTTGGTCGGTAGGCTTCTGCCCATAGGCAATAGCAGCAAACGAGGAGGTAAGGACGACGCGCTTTACTCCTGCATCTCTAGCAGCTCGCAAAACACGTAATGCCCCTTCACGGGCAGGGACGATCAATTCGTTTTCATCTTTTGGCTGGGTGCTGGGAAAAGGCGACGCGATATGAAGAACATAATCGCAGTTGGCTACTGCTTCAGGCCAGCCTGCATCTGAGTTGAGATCGGCAGCGAAGAATGAGAGCTGATTACCCGGCTCTATGCCGCCTTCCTTTAGCATTGCACGGACGTCCGCTTCGCGGGCTAATGAGCGTACTGTTGTGCGTACCTGATATCCAGCTTGTAGCAAATGTAAAAGGCTGTGTACCCCAATAAACCCTGAGCCGCCCGTGACCAGGACGGTTTCTTGCTTTGAACTTTCAGTCATGATTCACCTTTGATGGTTGTATTGCACGGTCTGTGTGAGGAGAGTGCGTTGACGTTTTAACGTCTTACCAATGACGGCTTTGGGTTCGGTATTTTTACCCCGTTTAGTAATTGTCTTGCGTTCACCCTATACTGGAAAAGAAACTGCATTCTTCATCATTACATAACGTAGCTTCTTGCAGCTTCATATTGCAGTGAAATACATGCATGATTTCTTTGTTGCCTATGCCGTACATTTTGTACTGGTGCTTGACCTGAACCTTTTCCAGCTTTTCCAGCATGTACGGCGCTTGGGGTTTAAGAAAATCATACTCTGATGTCATTAGGTAGGTAGGCGGGAAATCTTCGGTGATAAAACTGCATACATTTATCTTTTCGAGATCATCTTGTGTATATTTCTTCCCAAGAAAATCGTTCAACAGTTTGCCGATCCCTTGAGCGTTTTCTTTTAGCAGGCTATGAATATCATAAATGCCGCAGTTCAACGCTACTGCAGTAGGTACGAACCCTGCGGGCGGTTTGATCGGAAGCATTTGTGCGTAGGCTGAATTGGTACAGAGACAACTATACAACCCTGCGATGTTCGCACCTGCGGAATCGCCAACGAAGAAGATGCGTTTTATGTCAAATGGATGCTCTTCGGCATGTTCAAAAATCCAGTGGATGACTTGATTCAAGTCTTCCAAAGGGGCAGGGAATTTGCTGGCAGGCGCTAGACGATAATTGAAATTCACTACTGCAAATCCTCTTTGCGCGAGGCTCATGCAGTAAAACTGATAGACTTCCTTTGTTCCATATACCCAGCCGCCGCCGTGAACATTGACGATGACTGGTAACTTGCCTTGAATTCCCTTTGGAGAATACACATCCAACAGATTCCATTTCCCGTGTTGGCCATACGAAAGGTTATCTTTTCGCACGATGTCCGCAGGGGATTGCAGACCCTTGTCTCTTTTTTTATCCCCTTGGGAGAACAAGTAATTGATCATGATGCTGTTGATTGACATGTGATTTCCTTTTTGCAGGGCTGCCGCTTCGTTATGGATTGCTTACATCTAACTTTATCACTTCTGGTTCATCGCTGGACATGTATAAGTTATTGTCATGGTCGAAGATCACCCACCGGATAATATTGGGAGTTGCCAGGGAATCAACGTACTGCCCGTTTGAGTCGAAGACCTGCACATTGTAGGTGCTGTCGCTGACGATGACGCGTCCATATTTATCAACGGCGATTGCCATCGGCTCATAAAAATAACCAGGGTCCATGCTGGGGAAGCCACCTGGAGGGTCGTTCAAATCCCGAACAACATGGTTGCGATTCTCTCCTCCAAACTGACTCAGGTATTCTCCATCTGGACTGAACTTTAACACAACACAAGTACTTCCACCAACTGCATAGATATTCCCTGATTTATCTGCTGTAATGCCGATCCAATGTTCGGTTTCATCGAGATATTTCTTAAAAGGTTTGGAAGCAATGACTTTGACAGTTCCATCCAACTCTATGCGGAGGATGTCACCCGCTTTGTTTGTCGCAAGCAGGGAGTTGTCCCTGTTCATAATAAGTTCGCTCACACTTCCAGCGATGGTACTATCGATAGGAAGGGTTTTGTCTGTCCCGTGGGTATCGATGCGGCGGATTATGCCATCGGCGGAAAGATAGATCGTTCCTTCCGAGGTCACTGCCAGCCCATTCATGGTGCTTCCTTCACTCAGCACAGGAATGGACTGCAGGAAGTTTCCTGATCGGTCAAAAATAATGATGTTGCCATCGCCAGCATTTCCTACATAAATATTTCCGTTCTGGTCGGTATCAAGGTAACGTGGAAAGTTGAGTTGTACTGGCCGGTCTTCATCTTGTTGGATCACCATGACTTGCTGGGCGAATTCTGATGTGACTGGGAAGGGAGTTCGGGTAGGGGCCATTATGCCAGCTATCAAGGGATATGTCATACTGCCTACGGACAGGATGGCACACACTATGCATATCGCCAGTGTTGCTATACCCGCAATAAGTACCAATTTTAAGGTGTTGTAACGCTCATTTGATTTGTTTGTTTCCTGAACCATACATAGCTCCTTTAGTTGTGGCGTGCAAAACGTGTGATGATAATAGATCATCTTTCAAAGTATTAAAGCCGCCAGAACACAGAGCTAAGGTTTTATGAATGTGATATTTCTAAAATTTTTTGTGGATGGCTTTTTGATCCGTAAGCACGCTTTTAAATCCTCGTGTACGGATAACGCAAGCCATTTTATTCTTTGCCCCTTTTTTTCTAAATCAAACCTTGGTACTACTTTATTTTTTCAAGCATGTCAGCTATAGACAAAGCGGAATTCAATCCTTTTTTAATGCAGACAGACGGAAGGAGAACGTCAGTTGAACTAGCATTATGCCGATCAGGATAAAGGATATGATCATGGCTGTCAGCATCAATTTGGCATTGAATACGATCGGCATTTGTAGATTTGCATAAGCAGAAATTTCAAACCCTATCTGGATCGTCAGTAGGATGATTCCAAACATGATTGCTGCAAACTCACTGAGTCGATCTACTGTCTCGTCGCGATGCTCAGGGGAGAGCCAGTATTCGCGGTTGGGCATGTTGATGAAGCTCACGGGCAGGACAAAAAGCAAAAGCTGCGGCAGGAGACTGGTGCCAACCACGATTAACATGGTTTGAAGCTGATATCCAAAAAACTCGGATTTCAAAACAAAACGATCGGGATTTCCTTGTATATCAAAGTGTGCAGCCATCTGCGCTGGGGTGATATACCAAAGCCGCACAACCTCAAAAACGCAGATCAAAATGACGATGATATAGAAGACTCTGCCAAGACGCATAGTTTTTTCCTTTTACAGTCTATTCTTCAGCACATTGCACTCTCTATCGTACTCGTACCAGGCTCGTCTGTTTCTTTTTGAAATCAACGCTCTGAATTTTCCAACCAGCATTTGCCCAAGCGCGCTTATTGACATGGTTGCCTTCGGTCTCATGATCCCACCATCGTTGGTCTTCATACGCAGAAGCTGGCAGCTTATTATTCAATAATTTTTCGATTTGCTTAAAAGAAAGAGTAACATCTTTTTGCTTTGCAGGGATAGCACGCAAGTAATTTTCAAGGGGAGTATATTTTCCAGTCATACATTCCTTTCTTTATAATTCACTTCTCCTGTAGGCTAGCCTTTTGTACAGTATAAATTTTCCTATGAATTAGGCCGCACCTTAAGAAAGTTAAATACCACGGTAATGATAATTACAGCGATTATAAACACGCGTCCCCAGGCTTTGCTTCTTCCGTCTTTATCCATGCCAAGCGCATCCTTTGCGAGTGGTGAAAATGCTGGGAACCAGAAGCGTCCACTGTATAGCACAGCTCCCACGATCGCAGCATTGGGAAGCGCAACAAGAAGTTGACCGTTGAGTGCAGCAAACAACAAGGGGAGCCCAGCTAACACTCCAAAGGCAATCAATGCCGGGATCTTGCGTTGTAGAGAACGTTCCACCGCAAAAAATGTCACTATGCCAAATAAGAGCGGAACTACTACGGCAACCCATGCGCCTACATAAAGCTGAAGAATCGCAGTAGACAGAAACGATGCAACTTGCAGATAAGCCAGAAAGCGATACGCCTGTACGCTTGCAGGGGCGGCAAAGGCTTCAAACTTTGTGGGGGTGGCCTCGAGAGCATATTGTCTGCGCCAGGCATCCATGTTGGAGAGACTGCTGGCAAGTACCTTCACGTCATTGGCGTCGTGTTCGCGCAAGTCAACGAATTGGGTTTTCCCTGCATTGTCGAGATTTTCGGACCAGTCAATACTGGAACCCAGCAGGAAGATGTCGTTTTCCATTCCATCCTTGCTGGCTTGTTCTACCAACTTTCGCGAAGTGCGGTTGGAGATGAGATACAGGTGTTTTTGCGACTTACCAATATCAGTCACTTGGCGGTGACCTGCCTGACTAAGAATCTGTGCGACGTGCTTTGCCATGGGCTGATCTGCTGAATCGCTATTTAGGAAGTAATCTACGGGTTGTGACTGTAATAGCTCTTCGCCAAGTTTTGCGTCCTTACCTAATAATCTGGCGTGACAGTGTCGGCGTAGTTGTTGCGGAGCCTGCCCTGCAGCGTACCAGCGTAAGAGTGCTGCCGATCTTTTGGTAAACCATAAGTAGAAATATACGTTTAGAACAAAGCTGACGGTGATCGCCCCAGCCAATGGACTCTGAATCGCAGCGGCCGATGCCATTAAAAGCATTTGGACAATGATGGCGATGGCTCCCAAATTGCGGACGGCCTGATGTTCGAGGTTGTGTTTCCAAAAACGGTCGATTCCTGCTGCGAATATCAGAATGCCCATAATGATGGAGCCGACAATGAAATATGGTTGTGCCTGATTTGGGAACTGTTTCAATGTAGAAAGGGTCAGGGCTAGCATCCACACATAAGGCCACATCAAGGAGATGATCGCAAACCAAATCGGAAGAGGCAGGTGCAGAGAGTAGGGGAACTTGCCTTGGGCTGAGATTCTGTCTGTGGGGCGGGACAGCTTCCCGTTTAAGTACGAGGCGAGGCGTTTAATCGCAGATTTGAAGTTTGTACGAAAGTCTATTATTGCGCAGTCGCGCAATTTCTCAGGAAGAGTGACATCTTCGATCACGGCAAGAATCACTTCCCGTCCATTTTGACGAGCTGTATCCCATTCGACTTCGACATATTTTGAAGCCAGCGCGGACTGTGAAACCACCAGCACGAGCCGCGTACATTTCTCATATCCGTTTTTCAGGGTGGAGGCCCAATCTGTGCCTGCGCCAAGTTGTTGGAGGTCGAACCAGATTTCAATTCCCTCTTTTTGTAGATGAAGTGCGATCGCTTCGGCAAAATACAATTGTTTGCGTGAGTAACTGATAAAAGTGTATTCCATTAAATAAAGTCTCCTGTAAGGCGGTTCATCGTATTATATGCCTGTTGCTGTTCATAGCTGACTTGACCTTGCCCCTATATAAATATATTTTATCGTTTCGTTATATTTCCAATTCTTTGCAAATCGCATCGGCAATTTCTTGCGCGGGGGGATTGACATCGATTGCCCATACATTGTGGGGTTCTTCAAAGATGGAATATTGATAGGCGAGTCTTTCCACGTGCGGCAGGATGTGCTTGCGATTCTTTTGCCGTTCTTCAAGTTGAGCATAGGTGCCGCGCAAATATACAAAATAAACTTTATCATTGATATGAAGGCTTTGCCGATACGACTCCTTTAAAGCTGAGCAAGAAAAAATGACACTTTGTTTTTTGGTAATGTATTTTTCGACCAGTTCTTGAGCTTTTGCCAGCCATGTGGACATGTCTTCATCATCGATTGGCTGACCCTGCATAAACTTGGTGAAGTTTTTTGTTGTATGAAAATTATCGATTTCGTAAAACATCCAACCTAAATTATGAGCCAGCCAGTTGCCGACAGTGGTCTTTCCCGAACCAGGTAGCCCTATGAGGATGATCGCCATGGGCATATCGTACCCTTTGATCACCTGCGCGGACCACTCTTGATGTGCGGTCAGCGATTCGGCGAACCTTGCCCAAACCAACAGGTCACGCCAATCACTTTTCGCAAGGTCAATGGCGGTTTGCAGGTCGTGAAGATATCCAATGCTGATGCGCAATGCCGCAAAGCGGATACGCTCCATTTGATATTCATCATAATCATTGCAAAAGGGAATGTTGTTTCCGCACTCTTCCACCAAACGCCGTGTGGCTTCGGTTCGGTCAGCTGGCTCGAAAAGCGTTTCGACTATTTGTTGGGTGAGCGGACTCAGAGGAAGTGTCATTTTTTTATCTCAGATTTGTTTTTCCGAAGAGCGGCATGGGAGTGCTCAATCGGTTGAAGAAGGCAGACGGAAGCGAACTATTTCCATTGCACTCCTGTACTAGATGATTTTTGACAAGAAATTGATCGCTACGGGAATGACCACTGAACTTGCCAGCCCACCAATGCTTCCAATGGTATATGGCCAATCGGGCACTTTTTCTATTCTTTCCCGATGTGTAACCAAATCAGCGCTGGTTTCGGAATAGGCATGGGATTTTTCGAAGTCTTTTTCTCTGATTGCTAAAAGAATCTCTTGGTGAAGCTTGTGTAACTCCTGGTTGATGAGTCTGATCTCTTTTTCTTTGTTATTCATCATATGTTGATGGGTACTCCACATGCCTCCAAAGAAGATAAGCACGCCCAATATACCAATCACAATATATGTAATCATGTTGATGCTACTCATCATGTCTTGTTGCAGGAACAGCATGGCAATGGTCACCGCTCCCATGATGGAGATTTCTACGACCAGACACCAATGTGCAATCGGGCGATAAGGAGCCGCATCGAAAATGTTGGCGTTTTTCACCTGCGAGATGAAATGAGAAATCACACCCACGCTAGCAAGCAATGAGAAGACAATCCAGCCGAGAATACTGTTTTCGATGAATTGACTGAGGATATAAAGCCAGGTGGTCGGCTCGCTGAGTGTATTGCTTACCAGTGGATTTGTAGTGATGGCGATCACGGTGAGCACGATACCCACGCCCAAAATGTATTGCCATTCTCGATGCGGGGTGGGGGTGATCTCTTTGTAATCATCGATCAGCGGGTAAATGGCTGCCAAGGCCTGCGTTAAGAAAGAGCGGATGACCGCCCACGCACCCAATGCATAGGCTTCAATCACAACATCATATACGGCGATGCCAACAAAGTTATCCACATCACGGCGCAGACTATAGGAAGCTTCGATGGCAAATAAAAAGGCACATAGCAAAAGGATGAAAAGCAACCAAGGAATGTTTCTTTTTTTGAGACTCGTTTCAAGCCAGTTGACAGGGTATTTTTCGAGCGTTGCAGTTTCCATGATTTCTCCAAAGTTGGTGTGTTGACTGGTGACGAGCGGTAAGGTTAAGCCTTAACCCTCTCTGACCCCCATTGTAGAAGCAAGTGAAAAGAGAGTCAACTTTTTAAAGTTGACTCTCTTTTCATACTGACCATACCCTTAAGCCCGATCCAGTATGTACGGCATCACCGCTTGCCTGCCACAAGGACGCTAACGAAAACGAGACCGATTGCAATGCTCTCGCGCAGATTTGGTAATTGCTTTGAACCGAAATAACTTGCCAGTACATAAGTGATTTGAATGACAAATCCCTGCAACATGGCTGCTGCCCAGAAGCGCTGTTCGTAGAATTCATACATGGCGCGATAACTCCACCAGACGGGGAAGACGGAGAACGCGAAATATAGTAAAGCCAATGGATGCAACCCAAACCTGACAACACTTGACCAATCAGGCGCGGTGGTTTGACGGGCATCAATGTAGAAATAGATACCGAATGCAAGAATTTGAACACAAATGGCAAGTATAAGTTTCGACATGAAATTCCACTCGTCCTTACAACTCTCCCTTAAACGTCACTCCCGATGGTCGCAGCACGGACGTTTATCAACACAGCACCTTGAAAGGCTTCATACTGGCAGCCACGACTTCATTGCCCTCATCATCTTCCACCAGTAGAAGATGGACTCTCATGCTTTTCGCGATCTTAGTCACAGTTTTCAGACTGCCTGCATGCTTTTCAATGGAGCTCAGTTTGCGTTGGCTCATGGTATTCAATCCCGCTTCCACAGTCTTTAGCCAGTTGGTAACCCATTCTTCATTGGTAGTCATCGTTTTTCCTTTTCGGGGTAGACCTTTACAATAAACTTCTTGAACGATCGCTCTTTAACTTGCCCTTGGGCACTAAATCAAAATAGACAGTTGCTCTTCATTTGCCATATTATAACTCTCCCTTAAACACCCCTCCCGATGGTCGTAACATGGACAGTAGCAACACATCCATTTCCTCTTGCGTTTCAGATTGTAACTTCTCCAATGTATTGACCTCTGCCATACCCGACCTTACCTCTTACCGAATTTGCTGAGGTCAAGCACGAGTGGCTTATAGGGTTTATCTGGGTTAGCTCCACGTGCGCTCAGGAAACCGATTAAAGTAATGAAGGTTCCCAAACCCAACCCGCAAACGATATTGATGTATTCGAGAAAAAATGCCAGCTTGACTTTAGCCACCCTCGGATAACTTTCAAGGTAGCGGACCTGGTAATTGCCATATTCTGCATAGGACCTGCCGCTTAAGGCGGGGTCGAAATCGAACAACAAGGGATTTGTCAGGGGATAGAACGAGACAGGTTGACCATTTGCGGTGGTGAAATTCATCTTTCCTGTCCAGCAGGACTCGCCGGAAGAACACCCCTTGGACACATTCGACAGTTTCCCGACGGCTTTGGCACCGACTATGTCCAACATCACTGAGCCGCTAAAAGATAAACAGGCAAACATCAGGATCAAAATGCCGATCATCAGCGTAATGGGTCTTTTCGTACGGGTTTTTTGTTGTGGATTTTCCATCTGGCTCCTCTTTCTAAAATTGGTAGTTTCGGTAAAAAGTGGCAACTGGTTTATAAAAGGTTTTCAGTGAATGGAAGCGAATAGAATTAACGCAACCTCCTTACTGTTTGCAGACTGTAGCTGCCCAAAAACATGAGCAGCTACAGTGTATTGACATAGCTCATTTCTGACATGACAGGTTTTGTCGTGACGCGAGTCAACCTTAACCCGTGCATAGACATGAGACTCTGAATACAAGACTCTCGCGGAAACCTATCAGGCTGACTTCCGCAGGGACATCATCCTCCGAACTCTCCCTTAAACGCCCACTCCCGATGGTCGCAGCACGGACGGTAACAACGCGGACAACTCCTCCCCTGTAGCGGACTGTAACTCCCGCACCGCATCGATTTTCGCTAGGCGAATTTCCCCACAGCTAGAGCATTGGGGAGAACTCATCTTCGTTCGCGAGTCACAACCTGCTCGCATCATCTTTGGATCATCCATGGGATTATCGACAGTTTTCTGGCGGAGACCAAGGGTATTTTGAATGAGAAGTAAACACTCTTGGAAGGTACCCATCAAGCAATCTCGAGACCCAATAATGCGGAACAAGATAATGCCCAGGATTTTTTCTTTCATTAGCAAATTCACATTGAATTATTTGGATTTCATCTTCGTTAAGCTTGCCCATCCGTAAATCATCATCGCGTAGAATCATTTGAAGTGAAAAAAAGACTTCAGTAGAGATTTGCTTTTCGATGTATTGCTCTGCCATATATCTAGTGCCAATTGTCGAGATAAGTGTTACAGCAAACACCAAAATTATCCTTTGATAATTTATACCCCTTGGTTTCTTTAAAAATGAACGTATGAGAATTGTCAAGAAAATAATAAAGATAATGATCGAATATTCATAGTATTTACTCCACTTGGTTTGATTATGCCCAAGCCAATCAAACCAAGAGTGATATTCTTCCGAATATTTGATCTTATATTCTGCCAGCAATTTATCTTTAAATTGAAGTATTTGATAAGTTTGAATTTCAGTATCTGGTTGATAAGAAGCTAAATCGATAAGATTGTTGAGGATTGAAGATTCATTGGTTTCGAGCCAGAATTCATCATTACCATAAGAAAAAGCTAAAGGATTGCCCTCACCACTTGTTATAAAACCAAGAATTCCACTTAACGCCACAAAATATACCAGTAAAAGCACTACTACTATGAACGGGATTTTTGGCATTAAATCAAATTCACCGAATATATGTTTCCACTTAAGATAAGTTGCAGACCTGAAAAACGAAAAGAAATATTCCGTTATTTTCTCGGTGGAATAATTTGTAACCCACAAAAGGGCGAATGTGAAAAGAAAATGCGCTACTATAATTGGAGAAATATCGCTCCAGAAACTAGCAATGTCTTGATAAAAGGATTGAATATTCATATATGCGTCCTTTAGAGTTTTTCACAACTTTCCCTTAAACGCCTTATCCAGCACTGACGGCAACAGCGCGGACAATTCCTCCTCCGCAGCAGACTGTAACTCCCGCAGCGCGTTCGTTTTCGCAATCGAACAATCTAATCGACCAATAGTAAACATTTTAGGTTTTCAGAACAGAGAGTGCAAGAAGAACCAAAAGCAAGGCAATTGCAGTTAGCCAAATTAACCCAAGCGTTTTCTTGTGCCCTTGACCCTGCCCAAATCCTCTATCCTTATCATATAAAAGCGATGGAATAACTGTGTCGTTTTTTACATATGCGCCAGGCTCGAATAGTCCAAAATATGCCCATATCTTTTGCACTTCACGTCCTAAATCTGCGTAAGATTGATGTTCACGATTAATTCGATCTGTAACAAAAATTGTAGCCATTAAGATCAATAGGGCGGCACCCGAAGCGCTAATAAAAAACGCTTGCTTGCCAATGGTTGGGCTTTGAAAAAGTGTAATTAAAGCGCCGCCAATAATTGGGTAAAAGACTAACAAGAATTGTAATAACCTAAATTCTAATTCTCTGCGCCATGACATTTCTCCTCGCACATCCCTAAGATGATCTTGTAAGAATTTCTCGTCAACGTGGACATTAAGTAACACTTTGTTTTCTTTTTGCTCAGTCTTTTTTGTAGTAGGCATAATTTCCTCACAACTCTCTTTTGAAAGCCCTATCCAGCACGGACGCTAGCCGTGCTGGGACGCTATCGAGATATACCATGATGCACGATTTTTTGTTATTAATCGATTTCATTTATTATTTTTTCGCTCTCGAAGAATCATTCCAATAACTCTCTGGCGGTCTAAAAGTTCAGTATCATTTATGCCGGCATTATCAAAAAATCTTTGTAAACTGGACTTTGTGGGAAACTTCTTTGCTCTTGAAAAAACTTGGTTGATAGCTCTCTCTGCTATGTTCTTAATTAAGCTTACCTCTTGAAGTCCCTGTTCGTTTGGGAAGTTACCCTGGTGAACAAATTTATTTCTTGTATCATAAAGTGCTGAAAGCAAGTCGGCAGCTTGTGGGTCATGACGGAGTAAAATCCCAACGCGGCTGATAACATTTTTCATCGTGAATTGTTCTGATGTTTGTAATGTAATTAATTCAAGAATTTGCCATAATAAAAGAAATGCTAATCGCCACTCATTGGTCTCATGTGCTTGGGAATATTTTTGTAAGGCTTCAACAATAAGGGAAAGCGTTTCCGTCTCTTTTGGAACAACTTTGAAATTGCTAGACAATTTCCGCAGATATTTAATTTCTTGAGCACTAATTGTGTTCCGCTGAAATTCTTCAATCTTAAGTACGCTATTAAGAAGAAACTCGAACTCGCCAGTTTCCCTGAAAACACAATACACAGGTGGTGGTAATACTTTTGCTAGAGGTCGCGGGTAGCCTCCCCATTGTTCGTTGTACACACCATAGTGATGATACAAAGTGAAAATCGCTCGCATTAAATCAAATGAGGGAGAGGCTTTATCAAAGCCCTCTCGCCCATTTCTTGATTCTACATTAACTAAAATAGGTATAAAACGTGACTCAATATCGATAACCCCATTCTGCCGCCTTAAATATATATCGGCTTCTTTCAAGAATTTAGGAAATTCAAAGTTCTTTCGTACATACTCCCAGTTGCTAAATTGCAATTGGACACCCAGAATCTTTATCTGCTTTATAGATGGTAGATTATTTGATGAAGCATGAAGAAGAAACAAAATAGTATATTTTTCTATCGGACGGTTAAGATACTTTTTGACTTCAGAGGCTAGCGATTTGCGAAAGCCATGAATGTTTTGTTCTTTGAGCTTTTTCAATCTGAATACGGTTTTATAAACCAATCCTTCCCTCACATCAAGTGCATCTATTCCAAGTAACTCGATGTTCTGTACAAGGATTTTTCGAAAAAGCATGAGAGAGAATCCTTTACTAGTTTCAACACTCCCATCTGCAGTGATATCTAAAATATCCAATACTTCCTTCAAATAACGTTCAATCAAAGGCTCGTCTTTTTTATTCCATTTCACTAACTGAGTGGGTTTTAGTTTCACGGGCATATCACATTTTTCCCTTAAATGCCTTGTTCAACACGGATAACTCTTTCTCCGTAGTATGTTGCGCCAGATAATTTATGTAAGTTCTACAAGTATCGTCTTCTGTTTGCATGGGTTCTCCCCATTATTTTCCAAGTATACCCTACGGTAATTTACAAAATCAGGCTGTCCACTTCACAACATTCCCAGGCAGATCGCGCGCTGTTACCATCACATGCGCTTTACTTTCAACCGCCTCCGTTATGACGTAGCTCCACCACGAATAGCCAGCTTGTACCGCAGCACCTTCTTCAAGGATGCTTCCCATGTCATCCATAATAGATACATGGACCTGAGTCACGAGCACGTCGTCCACTGCCAAAATGCGAATGACTTGCCCAGCCTGCCCATTCCATGCAGATACATCCACCTCGCGGATTTCAGGCGGGTTGGAAAAATCTGAGATGGCTACATGATAGGGCAGCCGATTGGTGAGCTTTGCTTTCTCTATATAAATTTCCAGCCCCTTGGCCTTTTTGGCATACGCCACCGCCTCGCAGAATTTGCTTTGTCGATTCATCTGTGCTTCAGTAAAGGTACGGTTCTCATCAAATACGGGGTATTTGCTCACGATCGTTCCATTCCTACCCTGTTTCACTACAAACTGTCCACCTATTGTGCCGCTTAACCCTTGCACAAAAACATTCTTGCGTACTTTTGCCATTTGTTATTCCTCCTTAGGCCTATCAGCCCCAGTTCTATCTCTCGATGATCCTTCGTTCATCCTTCGTTAATCTTATGTTTATCCCTCGTTCTTGCCCTATACTCGCCAGTATAAACCTAAATACTCTATTAATAAAACGTTCCCCAAAATCGGTTTTTGATTTTGGGGAACGCGTACCCGGAGCGTAGCGAGTGGTAGGTGCCCGAAGGGCGGAGGGGGTCACTCTTCCCACACCGAATGATACGCACCCACGGACTCAAAATATTTCACCATCTTTTCGTAGAACGGATGCGCCGTTATGGTCGCGCTATCACCGATCACGATCAGCTTGCGGCGGGCACGGGTCATCGCTACGTTCAAGCGGCGTGTGTCCGCGAGGAAGCCGACTTCACCTTCACGGTTCGAACGCACCAAACTGACGATGACCGCTTCTTTCTCGCGGCCCTGGAATCCGTCCACACTGTCAATCTCTATTTCGGGACGCTTGATCTTCTCTCGAAGTAGTTTTACCTGCGCTGAATACGGCGAGATGACCGCAATGTCTGCGGACGAGACGCCACACTCCAATAACTCGTCCACCTTCTTGAGGACGAGTTCCGCTTCCAGCGGATTCAGGCGGCTATCACCGTCTGGTTCGGGTTCTTCGTCGTAGCTCGCGCCTGCCGTGTCGATGAAGTGGATGGCTGTCGTTGTCAGCGGGGTGGATGTCACAGCGGGCAGATCCGCTAACAGGGCGGTACGAACCGCTGCGTCCGCTTTTAGATTTCCTTCGTAGAAAATATCCGAAGAGAAAGACATGATCTCTTCATGCATCCGATACTGTACGTTCAGCATTTTGCGCGGGCCGCCGTTTTCCAAGAGACGTTCCATCAAGCTGATGTTGAAGCCGCCGCGGATGGCTTCTGGCGAGAGCACGGTGGGGGGCAGTTGACAATGGTCGCCAGCCAGCACGATGCGGTTTGCGAATTGCAGGGGGATCCACGCGCTGGGTTCAGTGCTTTGGCTGGCTTCATCCATGATGCACCAGTCGAACACGTTGTCGTCGAGCCTGTCGCGGTCGATGCCCGTGGCGGTAGCGCACACCACCCGCGCTCTGCCGAGGATCAACTGCGCGGTTTGGTCTTCGATATCACGCGCCTCTCTGAGCATGTCCTTCGCTTCCTGTCGCATGGATTGCTTCGCGCCGCGTTCGGGTTTGGCGCGCGTCCATTTGACGGACTGGTCGCGCAGGGCGTAGGCTTCGCGGGTCAGCTTGCGCGCCATCATCACGTTCGGATGATTTTCCACCAGCAGGTCGAGCGTGTGTTCGCGCAGTTCAGGCGTAACGCGTGCGGGGTGACCCAGCCGAATGGCTTGCTCGCCCGCGTCGATCAACCGCTCCAGCAGGTTATCTACTGCCAGGTTACTCGCCGCTACTGCCAACACCGTCTGTCCCTTGCGCGTAATTTGGCGGATGAGTTCCACCAGTGTGGTGGTCTTGCCCGTCCCTGGCGGCCCGTGGATGATTGCCACATCCTCCGCGCTCAATGCGAATTGCACCGCTTCGATTTGCGAAGCGTTTAGATTTTTATTGAATATATCAATGGGCTCGATCTTCTCGAAGACAGCTCCCACAGAACCGATCAGCACATCGCGCAGCACTTCCAGCCGACTGCCCCCGCTTGCGCCTCGCGCCAACTCCATTGCTTGTCTCTGTCGAAAGCGCGATATCTCATCTGTGGCACGGTCCACTCGAAACGTGGGCCGCTCTGCTTCCGTCTCAATGAACTGACTGACCGCCACCTGAATGGCATCTCTGCGAATGGCGCTGACGATTCCTCTCCAGCCTGTTTCCTCGCTGGAGGCATCCCGCCTCTCTTCCGACAGAATGACTGGGCTGCCGACCCCAAGCCTTGTCCACGGGAGGGGCAGAGTCTCATTGCGCTTGCCCAATCCCAGTAGAAAACGCCCACCCAATCCATAGCCCTCTTCACGGATAACGAGATTGATGATGCTGTTGCCCGTCGCTTCTGCTTCAATAGGCGAGAGCTTCGTCCGTGCGCGTAATGCTTCCTGCTTCTCGGCCTCAGCTTCAAGGTCAAGAAGTAGGGATAGGTTTCCAAAATATTCAGTCGGAGAAATTTTCATGGCGGGTTATTTTATCATTGCGTCTCCCCAGCATTCTCCCAATGCGACGTATTTTGGTCGTATTGGGTTAGGGCGGAGGGGGGTGGGGCTATAATGCATCATCTCTGCCTCAGGAGTTACCATGCACATAAACCTCATCGGCTCAGCCGCTGCTTTTGCTACCTTCCTTGGTGTTTGGCTGGGGCATGTCTCTGTCCGCAAGATCGAGCGCGAAACTATCCATCTATGGAAGCCGACAGTGATCGCGATTATCCTTGGTCTTGCCTTGGAGACCTCTTCTTTCTTAACCTTAAGCCTGACTCTGTCTGCGATCAGCAGCATCTTCGGTGTGACCTTGCTCTGGGCCGCACTCGAAATATCTGTCCGCCAGCCCAAACGCATCAAACACGGACATGCCCCTGCCAACCCAAACAATCCGCGCCATGCAAGAATCCTCGCCGGCTATCCCGAAGCCACAACTATTGACTGGCTTGCATTTGAACCTCGTGGTATTCCATATTCATCTGCCGAACTGGCATCCATCAAGGAGAGTGTCAAATGAACTGGTTTGGTTTTTGGCTTTGCCTTGTCACTCTCTTCATTATTGGGTTGGGCTTTGTGTGGGTCATTCGCGGAGAATGTTATTTCGGTCACTTGTGGTGGCCGTATGTGATGGGGGCAGGGGTGTTATGTATTATTAGCTCATTGTTCATTTCAAATAATTGGGCATCGGCCTTGCTGGGTGCATTCGGCGCATCCCTGATTTGGGGCTCCACCGAATTGAAGGAGCAAGCCGTGCGTAGTGAGATCGGCTGGTATCCGTTTAATGCAAAGAAGATCCTCCCGCCCTTTGCGGATGTGATCAGGAAATGGAAAACACCGAGCTTGTAAAAAGGAACTGCCACTGTTGAGATACAATTCTCGGATGCTTCGAACCACTCTTATTGTTTTATGTCTCTGTTTTGTTCTTTCTGCCTGTTCTCCCGCACCTGCATCTCCTACTGTTACACTTCCACCGCCCATCGTCACTGTCATTCATCCAACCGAAACGCCTGCTTTCACTGAAGCTCCAACCGCTCTTCCTTCGTCAACACCGCTCCCGTATTTGATGTATCCTTATACAATTGCTGGTCTGCGCGAGCGGACTTTCGCTGGCGGCCAGATTTCATTAGATGTTGTCCTCGGTCTGACGGACGCTTACACTCGTTATCTTATTTACTATCCCTCGGATGGATTGCGCATCACAGGCATTCTCCAGATCCCAGCAGGGCAGGGACCTTTTCCTGTTATTGTTATGAACCACGGTTTTTCCGCACGCAGCGATTACACTTCAGGAGATGGAACAGACCGCGCCGCTAAATATCTTGTGGAGCATGGCTACATTACTATTGCATCAGACTTCCGCACTTGGGGTGGTTCAGATACCAGTTCGTCCTTCTTTCATACGGGTCTGGTTATTGATGTGATGAATCTGATGGCATCTTTACCATCCATCCCACAGGCGGATGTTTCGCGCATCGGTATGTGGGGGCACAGCATGGGCGGCGGCATCACGACAAAGATACTCACGCTTGAGTCGCCTGTCCGCGCGGCGGTGTTGTATGCACCTAATTCTGCTGACGATGCTGATTTGATCGCACGCTGGGGCTATGGCTGCATCGGTGATATATCCGCTGGCGAGCTTTTAGATACCTGTAACTCGGCGGATGTCATTCCAGATTCTTTGCCAGAGGAAGTTATTGCCGCTTATGTTGAGTCCGCTACGAGCGCGGAGAGGATGCGTGAGATCGCCCCGTTCTATCATCTGGAGAATATCTCTGTTCCCGTTCAAATTCACATTGGTTCAGCAGATGGAGATTATATTGGTTCCACGCCACCTGAGTGGTCGTATAAACTAAATCAAGGTTTATTGGATGCAGGTAAGGATGTGGAGCTATATGTATATGAAGGTCAACGACATTCTTTCACAGGCGATGCGTGGTTCTTGTTTATGGAGCGCGCTGTTAAGTTCTTTGACGAGCAACTGAAATAAAAATGAAACCCACCTTACGAAGTTTATTTATCGTTCTTCTACTATCCGCGTGCCAGGCTGCTGCATCCACAGCTACATTGCCGACTCCAAGCGTGACCATTATCTCTGCGACATCAACACCTACGAACACGCCGACCCCAACTGCTACTCTGACAACCGAACAAGCGATCCAGCCTTACACTATTGCGGGCTTGCGTAATCATGATTTTGAGAGCGGGCCAATTACCATCCGCGAGACGTTGCTTGAAACAGATAATTTTACGCGTTACCTCATTGAATACCCCAGTGATGGAATCACTATCACTGGGATTCTTCAAATCCCCACTGTTGGCGAGCCGCCGTATCCCGTTATTGTTATGAATCATGGTTTCTTCTCGCGTTATATCTACCACTCTGGTGATGGTACTGACCGCGCTGCTGAATTTCTCAACCGTCGCGGTTATCTCACAATCTCTTCTGATTACCGCACTTGGGGTGACTCTGATACTGCCGAGAGTCTTTTTTATTCTGGCCTCGCTATTGACGTGATCAATTTGATGAACGCGCTTCCGTCCATCCCTGAGGCCGATACTAAGCGAATCGGTATGTGGGGCCATAGCATGGGCGGCGGGGTTACACTGAAAGTGTTGACCATTGATACTCGTATTAAGGCCGCAGTTATCTATTCTTCTGTCAGCGCCGATTTCGCAGACATCATTGGGCGCTGGGGACCTGGTTGCGTTGGCGATGTGCTTGTTGGGGAAGCAACCTATGGATGTAACTCATCGGATGTCCTCCCGCTGAGTCTCCCACAAGACTTAACCGCCTCTTACTTTAACGTTAGTGCTGATCCTGTTATGCTGCAAGCTGTCTCTCCGCTATATCATTTGAAGAACGTGACTGCGCCCGTGCAGATTGTCTATGGCACTGAAGATGGGAAGGTTTCATCAGGCACGCCGCCTGAATGGTCGATAAAAATGTATGAAGGCTTTATCGAAGCAGGCAAAGATGCAGAACTGTTCGCGCATCAAGGCGAGAAACACTCTTTTATTGGGGAGCCGTGGTTTGTATTCATGGCGCGCACTCAATTGTTCTTTGATAAATATGTAAAGCCTTAGTATTCATTCAGGTCGCTGGAAGATCTACTATCTCAAAATAGAGTAGCCCGATAACTATTGAAGGGCTGCCCTTAGGCGATGCGAGTATCAAAAGGAGTTTTGTTGAACAATAAGCCTGTAGGGCGAAGGGATTTTTTCAAGGTGATTGGTGGTGCCATGAGTATTTCCGCTCTTTCGTATTATCTTGGTTTCACCAGCAAAGCAGATTCATTGCCTAATGACGAATCGCCTGACTATGCAGATGGGGGAATGAGTCTGCCAGTTTTTCGCGGGCCATATCTTCAAAAGGATGTCAGCCTCGCAGTGCTCTTGTATCGCGCGGACGTAAATGTCCTCATAACGCTGTGCGATCAAGTATTGAATGTTGTTCCATCCTCTCCATATCGCTATGTGCCGCTGACATCCAATGTCATGCTGGTCTATGCGGATATGCTTGTTTCGTCCTTGGATGAGCGAGATGCTCAAGTAGGTTTTATCCCCGAGACGGAAGTTGGTTTCTGGGTATTAACGGTTGCCATGCAGAAGACATCCAACGGGGAAGTCCCACATCATCTTGCATGGTTCCTTCCAACCCTATTGGTGGATGAGAGTAACTCTATAGCAACTGGGCGGGAAGTATATGGTTTCAATAAACAAGCGGGAGAGTTCAACAAGCCGCAGGAAATTTATTCTCCACACTTTACCGCTGACGTGCTTGGCTTCAAACAATTTGCGCCAGATGCGATTGCCCAAAAAGAGAGGTTGCTGGATGTTAGTATTTCTACAGATGTACAGCCTCAAGCAAATTGGAGTGACTGGAGTTCAGTACGTGATTTCTTTGCAAATGAAATCATGGACAGCATCCGACCAGATTTGGGTGGTTCGATCATAGGCTTTGTAGCACAAGGGCTTGTGAACCATATTCCGTTGGTCTTTCTCAAGCAGGTACGCTCGGCTTTAAGTGAAAAGAAAGCCAGTTACCAGAGAATAATAGAAGCCCCTTTGCAGATCAAGGATTTTTATGGAGGCGCCAAATTGACACAATCCTACACGCTGAGTCTCACTCATTTAGATAGTCATCCTCTGGCGGAGAGACTGGGCTTGCAATCCGAACAAACTAATCTGCTTGGCGCATGGCTGAAAGTAGATTTCATCCTCGGGCTGGGGACTGAATATTGAAAAGTAGTAAGAATTTGAGAACTTTTTGCAGCTCATTTATGTCTTGACGAGTATTTTATGTTCGCATAAAATTTGTCCACTATCTCATTCTATTAGAAAAGGAGGCTCGAAAACATGCAAGTCAGCTTGGTATCTGCCACACAATTGTTCAGCGCGCCTCTTACAGGTGAAGTGTAGTAACGGCTTTCGTCGTTTCCTCGACTTTTCAACCGCAGGCGTGCTCCGCCTGCGGTTTTTTATTACCTTGGAATTCTTATTTCAAAACCAAACCGCAGGATGCCGTTCCCTGTGGTTTTTTGTTTAAGGTAACTATCTAAAAATGAACACGAACGATTATATTGATTTTTTTGATGAACTCGATAATGAAGAGCAGACCGACAAGGTGCTGAACGCTGGCAAACGTCCGCCACGGAATTCTGGCAAGCACCCCAAAAAGCTTTCGACAGCAGACCGCTTATTTGTCCACGAGCAGGATGACTCGAAGAGTAATTTCAAATTTACTTATAAAGCGGCCCGTTTTGAGGAATGGTGGCTTTTGGATTCTCTCGGAAGCTTCTATGAACACAAGTGGATCACGGATGTCCTTCGGAGAGTTAAAGGCGGAAAAGAAGCATCCGTATATCAGTGCCAGCCTGGAGCGGAGGTGGATGCGCCACTGGTCGCTGCGAAGGTATATCGTCCAAGGTCGCTTCGCAATCTTAAAAATGATGCAGAGTATCGTATCGGCCGCGTGGATTTGGATGAAGACGGAAATGCGTTAGTCAAACGCGCGGATGTACACGCCATAGCGAAGCGCACGAGCTATGGTGAGGAACTTCGTCATCAGTCGTGGATTGCGTATGAATTCAAGACAATGGAAGTGTTACATGAAGCAGGGGTAGATGTGCCAAAGCCATACGCGATGGAAAAGAACGCCATTCTAATGGAGTTTGTCGGCGATGAGGCTGTTGCTGCACCTCCACTTAGTTCTGTGTCATTGGATGTAGATGAGGCCAACGTACTTTATGAACGTGTTGTTCGTAACATTGATGGTATGTTGACACATCAGCGCATCCATGGCGACTTGTCTGCCTATAATATTCTGTATTGGGAAGGCGATATTAAGTTGATCGACTTCCCGCAAGTAGTTTTGCCTGAGTCCAATCCGTCTTCATGGAATATTTTTCAGCGGGATGTGATTCGAGTCTGTCAATATTTTTCGTCGCAGGGAGTTGTTTGTAATGCATCAAAACTTGCTGCCGAATTATGGTCTTCACATGGCCATAAGATTTTCAAAGAGATGGACCCAAAATATCTTGACCCTGAAAAGCCAGAAGATCGGCGTGCCTGGGAAAAACAGAAGTAGCTTTACATCCCTCGATTTTTCATCGAGGGATGTTTTTATACTGTAAAATTAGCTCTCAAGGAGAGCACCTATGAATAATGTCCGCCCACGATTGACCATGATGAGTGAAGAACAAATACAGGAAGCCCATCGCAATGTCTTAAAAGTGTTAAGCGAGACAGGCGTGAGAGTGGATTCCCCTTCCATTTTGCAGATGTTGGAGTGGAAGCTCGGCTTGAAATCTCAGGATCGAATTATTAAATTCCCTCCTGAAGTTGTGGAAGAGGCTATTAAGTCTGCACCTAAAACGATTGATATTTATGACCGCCGCGGAGAACATAAACTAAAACTAGGCGATGACCGTCTGCGATTTGGAGTAGGGGTCACAGCCTTGTTCTATCAGAATCCAGTGGACGAGACCTTGGATATTTTTAAGCGCCAAAACTTTAGAGACCTTGTGCGTTTAGGATCCAGCCTCAAACATTATGATGTGATTTCCACGGTGGGCATTGTGCGTGATGTCCCTGAGGAATTGGGCGACTTGTACGGCTCTCTTGAACATATTGCAAATACCACAAAGCCGCTCGTGCTGCTTGTTTCAGATGAAAATAAATTCCCTGATGTGCTGCAAATGTTCGAAATGCTTCATGGTGATCTCGGTAATAAACCATTTATCATTCCTTACTTCAACCCAGTGAGTCCATTGGTAATGAATGCAGGCACTGTGGATAAAATGAAAGTTGCCATCGAGCGCGGCTTGCCTATCATCTTCTCCAATTACAGTATGGCAGGTGCATCCACGCCGTTAACTCCTGCTGGCACACTAACGCTTCTCATGGCGGAATTGCTCGCGGGCTTGGTGATCAGCCAAACCATCAAAAAGGGTGCTCCAATTTTGCTTGGTATGTTACCTGTTTATTTTGACATGCGTACCATGCTCAACTTTTATGATCCACAGAGTATTCTTATCAGCGTCGCCTGTTCTGAGATGATGAAATTTTACGGTATACCGCATTGCTCAACATCAGGAAGTGGCACGGGTTGGGGAATGGATCTAATTGCAGCAGATACATACTGGATGAATACTCTTGCGCTTCTTCTCTCAAACGGACACTTGGCTCCGTTCATTGGAGATTCCCTCGGCTCGAAATCGATCTCACCGACCACTTTCGTTCATGCTCATGAGATCATTGACCAGGCGCTACGTCTTCATAATGGCTTTCAATTGGATGATGTCAACTCGGCAGTGGACGAGATATTCAAGGTTGGTCCAGGCCGAAGCTTCCTAAACCAGCCATCCACACTTAAAAATTATAAGAATGGATATTATGTTAGTGGTGTGTATCCACGCTACAGTATGGAAAAATGGCAGGACGCAGGGGCGCCGCCAGCTCGCCAGGTTTTGCGCAAAAAAACTCAAGATTTGATGGCTTCTACAACCGCCCCCGATGATTTTGACGATTTCATTGGCAAAGGCGAGGAGTTTATCAAAAAATACTTATCCTGATGAATGTGTTACTATTAATCCAGAAGGAGTGCTTGTGAGATTTGGTTCTCTTCAAAAAGTTGTTGGTAGTTTTCTGCTGGCTTTCTTTCTGTTCGCTTGTGCTTTTCCATCATCACAAGAGCCCACACAGGAACTAGATCCGTTTTCCCCTCAAATACTCGGAACGGCCATTGTTGAGACTGCTGCTGTAGCACAGACACAAACAGCAGCTTTTCTTCCGCCAACCTTGACTCCAACGCTGACAAAGGAAGCTACATCTACAATTATTGCTGCCCCACTTACTGCTACACCATTTTCGCTTTTCACTCCCACATCTGAATTTGTAATTCCACTAGAGACAACAGACCCTTCTTATGCGGTAACAGCTGGTGCAACTGGTCTTGGTAATTTAAACGACCCAGATTATGTTAAGTATACAGGTCAGCCGTGGACATGTGGACTTAGGTCTATCACTCCACGAGGTGGAATTATCAAAGGTGGCACTAGTTTCTACGCATATTTCACAATAGTTAATACTGGAACAAAGGTGTGGACGAGTAACACCGTCGATTTTCTATATAAAAGTGGTTTAAAGCAGGAAGATCAAAGAATACAAGATTTATCGTCAACAGTTGGGCCAGGAAGCTTGGTTACATTTAAAGTTTTGTTCAAAGCTCCAAAGTCACCAGGCTCTTACGCATCCATCTGGACCCTGAAGGTGGGCAGCCGCTTTTTTTGTGGGATGAAGATGTCCTTTGATGTGCCAAAATAAACAATTTGCATAAAGAATAATTGAAGATATCAAATAAAAAGAGACTTCCATTATGGAAGTCTCTTTTTATTATTTGTACTTACCCCATAACCCATAGCCTTCATTTCTTCTTTTTTCGCGCCGCTCATGTTGCTCATGGATTTGTTCCACGTGGTCAGCCTTTTCTTTAACAGCAGCTTCAAGCCATAAGCGTCCCTTTTCTGCGGTTGCGTGGCTTCCTGCTCCATACGCGCCTGTTTTTGTATCATCATCCCAGGGTGGGTTGGCAACGAGTGCTCCACCTTCGATCCAGTCCATATAATAATCGGGAGTGCTTACAAAATCAGTTTCATCCACTACACGTTCCATTTGGCATAAGTCTGGGCGAAGGTGCAATAGATAGGACGTCTCCAATTCACCTGCATGCCCCATACCACCGATTTTTGTGGTGCGATACTTTTCCAGCGCTTCTGCACCAAACCTACCTGAAGTATGTAGAAAGGCAGTGGCACAAAAAATACGGCGATGACGTTCGCCTGCATATTTAACGGTATTAACCAAGAAGGATGTATTGCCTCCATGTCCACTCATTAGGTAAAACCTGTCAAATCCACGCGCTACTAGAATATCGATGACTGCCACCCAGAAATCTTCAAAGGCTCGTCCGCCTGCGTTTAATGTTGCAGCAAAAGAGGATCGATGTGTGCTAACTCCATACGGCATCACGGGTATTGCCCAGCTGCGTGTAGGCACTAAGTCGGCTGTGCCTCTTGCTATTGAGTCAATAATGATAGTGTCAACTGAAAGAGGGAGGTGGTAGCCATGTTGTTCTGTGTGACCAATTGGAATCAATATGACTTTTCCACGTTCACTATCTGGAGGTAGAAATGGTGGCTGTGCATTTTGAGATGGATTTTGTTGACGTAGAATATTTGCTGAATAGCTACGCAAAAAACTGGATTGTGGGTCAATCCCTTGTGGTGCAAGGCAATAGACTTTTGTAAAGCCATCATCTCGTAGGCTATCCAGTAGGTTGTATATGTATTGAAAGAAGATCGGTTCTGGTATATCTAATCCACTGCCGCGCCAGCCAAACGGAAAAGCTGGCAGGAGTCCGATGCGGGGTGGATTGCTCAATTGGTCAGCAAGCAACTCGAGGTTGTATCCAGAGCCGAGCGGTAGAACTAGTGGAGTGTCTCTTGGTAATTCTGCAACAACATCCCAGGTTAGTTCATCGTAGTTGAAAATAGTAGACTTTCGTGTAGCCAAAATATACCTCTTTTTCCTTTTTATTTAGGAAGCAAATACCAATCCAAAAACCTCTCCATACGCTCGTACACATCGAAAAGATTTTCCCGCCGCAGAAAACCATGCGGCTCGTCGCCGTAGGTTTTATATTCAAACGTCTTCCCCTCGCGGCGTAATGCTTCAACCCATTCTTCACTAGCCTCTGGCGGGACAATCGTATCCAACAATCCATGTAGTATCAACACAGGTTTTTGGATGTTCTTTGCCTCTGTGATGGGGGAGCCTTTCAGATACGTTTGCATGTTGTCAGCAGGATGACCTAAAAATACTTCTGTATATAGGCGCAGGCGTTTTTCACATTGAGCCCAGGAACTCACTAAATTTGAATCTCCGTATTTAGCGATGCCACAAGCAAACAAATATTCAGGGTCGCGTGAAAGTGAACAGGTTGTCATATAACCTCCATAGCTTCCACCAGCGATAGCAATTCGATCAGGCTTGACCCCATTTACGGTGCGTAGATATTTTGCTCCATGCAAACAATCTTGGGTGTCGCCAACACCCCAATCATTGTAGTTGGCTCGCTCAAAATCTTTTCCATACCCTGTAGAGCCACGATAATTTGGAGCAATGTAGGTATACCCTTTCGCAACAAAATATTGTGCAACTTCATCCCATGCCAGATTGTATTGGTCTTTTGGTCCGCCGTGCGGGTAAAGAATTGCCGCCCCATTGGGCCTTTCGGGAAGATACAAGAATGCAGGAATTTCCAAACCATCATAACTTTTGTAAGAAACAGCAACGGGTGAAATAAATTTATTTTTCTGCAAGGCAGGTGGATTTGAAAACGTAAGCTGTGTAACCACTCTGCTTTTTAATTCCATGCGATAAATTTCAGGAGGCAGGGTTGGACCTTCGAATTCAAATGTGATGAATGATTCATCCTTTGCCCAGTTAGGATTTGAATGAACACCTGCTTCGTTTCGCAGTCTGGACGTTGAACCTGATTCTGTTTCAATGAGCATTAGCTCAAACGAAGCTTTGTTGTTTGATATTGCAAGAATCTGTTTCCCAGACGGTGACCATTCGTATTGAAAAATATCCTGACCACCTTTGGTAAGTTGATACAATCCCTCGCCATTTGGCTTGATAAGATATAGTTCCTCATATTGACCGTCTTGCGCGATGAAGGAAATCCAATCACCTTTTGGAGACCACTTTGGTGACATGGAACGCACTGAAGGCTTTCCATATAACGTCACTTGTTTGCCCGTGGCAATTTCAAGCAGGACGATATCAAGGCGGTTGAGATCATCAAAACGCCGAAGATTGAAGACAATAAATTTTCCATCAGGGGATGGACGTGCATCCCAGTGGTCGCCAAGAGCATCTGTAGTTAATGCGCGTGGCCAGGAGCCATCAAGATCAGTAAGGAGCAATTGATCAGCATCATTTCGTTCGACTGTAACGATCAATCCATGTGAGTCGGGCATCCAACGCGGGCCGCTTGCTGCAACTGCAAAGTCTGTGATCTTTTTGGGCAGGCCACCATCATATGGGACGATATGGACATGCCCTTTAATTCCGAAAGCAAGCCATTTTCCGTCGGGTGACCATTCAGGGATTTCATCATCCCATGAAGGGGCCAGGGGACGGTCTGTGGTAATGCGCGAGAGCCAGCCGCCATTCACAGGCATGGTGAACACATCTGACAGGCTTTCGCCATCTTTGATGCAGGCAATCTGTCCCTGCGATGAAAGTGCATGAGACCGAACCCGCTCAAGGGAAGTGAGAAGCGAGAGGTTTAATCCAGGAGGTGGATTAAGGTCAGGTCGTTTGAGTGACGGCCATCCATTCCGTTCATATTTTTCTGTGAGTTTGATGGGGTTGTCCATAATTTTTTACCTGCATCGATTCTACCAACAAATCCACTTTCACTAATTCTGAAATTACAGTAAAATTCTCAATCAGTGAATATTCCTGTGTTGCGTTCCAAACGCACCCTTGCTCCTTAAGTACCTGCGCCATGGCAGATTGTTCTGTCACGGCGCATATTGTTTTTTAGGGAACGTTAGACCATAAGTTTTGGAGAGGATAAGATATGAAAAAGAAAGCGTTAAGTGTATTAATACTGGCTGCCATCATCCTTTCGGCGTGTGGTAATTTAGGAGGAGGTCAGCCTTCTGTTGTGCGAATTGGTTGGGCCAGCGGCCCTGACTCGTTGAACATTGGTGTGGCTTGGTTGGCATCTGCTTATACGATCTCCGAGCTTACTTATAGTTCCATGTATGAGTTTAAATTAGATGGCTCTCTGGCGTTAGACCTTGGCACAGAGGAAAAAATTTCAGACGATGGTCTGACTTACACTTATAAAATCAGGGATGGTGTGAAGTTCCATGATGGGCAGCCGTTAACTGCAAAAGACGTAGCTTTTACTTATAACCTTGTCATGGCCCACGAAGACTTCCCAACTTTACATTCTTATGTGGATCATTTTGTTTCAGTAGAAGCGCCTGATGACACCACGGTTGTTCTGACATTAGATCAGCCAATTCCAAACATCGCAAGCAAGCTGGTTTTTCTTTATATTTTGCCAGAGCATATTTGGAAGGATCACTCTGAAGGCGATGCTGCTGCCGCCTTTGAAAATCTTGAAATGATAGGAAGCGGTCCTTTCAAGATGCTTGAGTACAAGCCAAATGAGTTTATCCGCCTTGGTGTGAACAAAGACTATTATGGCCAGGTCCCTAGTGTGGATGAAGTTATCTTCCAGGTTTTCACCAGTCCCGATGTTTTGATACAAGCTTTGAAGACGGGACAGGTTGACATGATCAACAGTGTCCCCAATACAAGCGTGGAGTCTCTGAAGACTGTTGAAAATGTAAAAGTTGTAACTGGCGCGCCTCTTTCCCCGGACCTTGAAGATATCGTGTTTAACATGGTGGACCCAGCGAACTGCCCAACAGCGGATGGCGGTCTTTGCACAGGTCACCCAGCTTTGCGCGACAAGCAAGTCCGCGTAGCGATGGCATACGCAACTGACAAGCAGAAGATCATTGATATTGTGAAGCTCGGCCTTGCTGAACCTGGCATTGCTCTGGTTCCAAGTGGTATGGGCGAATGGTTCAATACTGATGTAAAAGATTTTGCATTCGACCCTGCGAAGGGCAACCAGCTTTTGGATGAAGCGGGGTACAAAGATGCAGACGGCGATGGAATTCGTGATATGCCCGATGGCTCACGTCCACTCACGTTCCGTTTGAACTGGCCAAGCAGTGACGCAGAAGCCCCAAGAATTGCAGAGTTGCTCTCTGAGATGTGGAAAGAATTGGGCATCAGCCTTGAAATGCAGGCCGTTGAAAGCGATGCGCTAACAGCCAAATGCTGCCCGACGTTGGACTATGACATCATGATCTGGGGTTGGGTTGCTGACCCAGACCCGAACTCACTGTTGATCATTCCTACAACAGACCAGATCCCAACAGGATACAACGAAACGGGCTATTCAAATCCGCGTTATGATGAGCTTTTCCTGCAACAGGGTTCAGAGTTGAATAAAGAGAATCGCCTCAAGATGGTTTGGGAAATGCAACAGATCATCCACGACGATGCGCCTTATATCATTCCGTATTACCCGCTTGCTGTGCAAGCTTATCGCACCGATCGCTTTACGGGATGGCTCGACGGTGAAACCAAGCTGTCACTTGAAGACCCAAGCTCTCTGACCGTGATCAAGCCTGTCAAGTAATCTCAATATTCAGAGGGGCGGTAAACCGCCCCTCTGATGAAGCTGGAGTGGAAATTGAGTCGTTGGTCTTTCATTCGTAACAAGGCAAGCCGTTCTCTCTTTACGATCGTTTTCGTGATCGTATTGAATTTCTTTCTGTTCCGTGTCCTGCCAGGTGACCCAGCGCGGCAAGGAATTCGCGACCCACGCCTGACCCAGGAAGCGATTGATGCGATACGGGTCCGTTTTGGTTTGGACAAACCCGTTATCAATTGCATACAGACTATTAATCCGCTGCGTTTTGGGAGTTGCGGTGTAAATCCGCTGGATACGCAATTTTTTATTTATGTAAAAAATCTTCTTCGTGGTGAGTTGGGGATATCCTTTTACTACAATCGCCCTGTCTCAGAAATTCTCGGGGAACGCCTCTGGAACACCGTTTTGCTGATCGGTGGTGGGCAGATCCTTTCCATCATTGTCGGCGTTGGGTTTGGGATCTTAGCTGCGTGGAAAGCGAGAACTCCGATTGATTACGGGACACTCATCACGGGCCTCGTGGCTTGGAGTTTGCCTACGTTCTGGCTTGGAATTATTCTTTTATTTTGGGGCAGCAATCACGGTTTTCCCATTGGTGGAAAAGCCACGCCCGGTATGAGTTCATATCCATTCCTAACTCAACTGGCAGATATGGGTTGGCATCTTATTCTGCCTACTCTAACGTACACCATTGTTTTTATGGGCGAGTACATGCTCATCATGCGCTCCAGTCTACTGGATGTGCTATCTGAAGATTACATCTTGACCGCAAAGGCCAAGGGGTTGAGCACTTTCCAAATTTTAAAAGACCACGCCCTTAAGAATGGAATGTTGCCACTGGTCACGATCATTGCTATCAACCTTGGCTTTACAGTCGGCGGTGTCATCCAGATCGAATCGGTCTTTTCGTGGCCTGGGCTGGGTGGTGCACTATATGAAGCAGTCAGCCGAAGAGATTTCCCGATTTTACAGGGTGGCTTCTTGTTGATCGCTATTAGCGTAATTCTTGCAAATTTCATTGCCGACCTCATGTACTCTTATCTCGATCCCCGTGTGCAGACAGAATAAATTATGAGCATCCAAACTGTTGAAATAAAGCCAGTTACAACTTCTCCTTCAGCAAATCTCTGGCAAACCTACCTTAAGAGCAAGATGGGCATTGTTGGGCTTATTTTGCTACTTGGGATCATTGTCATAGCGATCTTTGCTCCATTGATCGCGCCGTACGATCCTAAATCATCTGCGGGAGTTAGCTCAAATGAGATATACAACCCGCCTAGCGCCAAGCATTGGCTTGGGACAGATGATGCTGGCCGTGATGTGTTCTCTAGCTTTATTTTTGGCGCTCGAGTTTCATTGATCGTTGGTTTTTTTGCTTCATTTATCTCAGTAGGCATTGGCGGGACAATCGGTATTGTAGCTGGATATTATGGCGGCCGTGTTGAAAGCGCCCTTATGCGCTTTACAGATACGATGCTTGTGATCCCAGACTTGCCTCTTATCGTTGTGATCGTAGCCCTCACAAAACCCAGCTTGCTTAATATTATTTTCGTCATCGGAATATTCGGTTGGACTACCACTGCGCGTATGGTGCGTTCGCAAACCTTGGCTGTGAAATCTCGTAAATTCGTTTTGCGTGCACGTGCCATCGGAGCGGGGCGTGGACATATTATCCGTCAACATATTTTGCCGTTGGTCATGCCTATTCTTGTCGTACAAGCCGTGTTGGTTGTGTCTGTGGCTGTACTAAATGAAAGCACCCTTTCCTTCCTTGGACTTGGTGACCCAACTGCGCTTTCATGGGGACAAATGCTCAACTACGCATTTTCTCGCGGAGCCATGTCTACGGGTGCATGGTGGGCTTTGGTTGCTCCTGGTATTGGGATTATCTGGGTGGTTCTTGGTCTTACCCTGCTTGGGCAGGGGCTTGAGCAGATCCTAAACCCAAGGCTAAATACCCACCATTTAGTGCCCGGCAAACCCGTCGTCCAGAGTGAAGCGGGTGAAGTGCATCATAAAGAGGGGACGCTGCTCGAAGTTCAAAACCTTTCAGTCAATTATGTCAATGAGGGTAAACCACCTGCTCGGGCTGTGGAAAATGTCAGTTTCACCTTGAAGCAAGGTGAGTTGATAGGCTTGGTCGGCGAGAGTGGATGCGGAAAAACCACCTTGATGCTTGCGCTTCTGCGCTTGCTACCTTCTGCAGGGCAGATCGCAAATGGCCGAGTGTTCTTCAATGGTAAAGACCTGACCGCACTCAGTGAAGAAGAGATCAACACTGTGCGTTGGAAGGAAATTTCGATCGTCTTTCAGGGTGCGATGAATGCTCTCAACCCTGTACGGACGGTTGGTGATCAAATCGCAGAAGCGATCATCAAACACATTCCTGATACTCCACATGACCAACGCTTACAGGACAGAGTGGTCGAGTTGCTGGATTTAGTTGGCATTGCTGCCGACCATAAGGACAATTATCCTCACCAGTATTCAGGTGGTATGCGTCAGCGTGCCATGATCGCGATGGCGCTGGCTTGCAATCCACAAGTGATTATTGCAGATGAGCCGACCACTGCCTTGGATGTAATGATTCAGGCTCAGATCTTGGAATTATTGGATAGCCTCCGCAAAAAGTTGGGATTAGCCATTATCTTTGTTACCCACGATCTTGGTGTTGTTGCAGAAATGTGCGATAAAGTTTTGGTAATGTATGGCGGTGTTACAGCTGAATATGCAGATGTGGACATCATCTATAACAACCCGAAACATCCCTATACTCAGGAACTACTGAAAGCCTTCCCAGACCTGACCAAACCCAAGAAAAAGCTATCATCCATCCCTGGGTATCCTCCGCGTTTGGAAGCTTTGCCTGCGGGCTGTCGTTTTGCTCCAAGATGCCCTGTTGCAATTGCCCGCTGCCAGACAGAACAGCCTGCCCTTCACAAATTAGGTGATGAACATATTGTTAGCTGTTACCTCGTTGAGGTTTCAAAATGAGCACAGATAACTTTTTAGAAGTTCGAGGATTAAAAAAATACTTTGAAGTTGGCCGTCCTTCGTTGTTCTCACGCCAATCTCGCAGCTTGCACGCAGTGGATGGTGTTGATTTCACCCTCAGACGCAGCGAAGTGATTGCATTGGTGGGGGAGAGTGGTTGTGGAAAATCCACCCTTGCACTTTTGCTGATGGGGTTGGAAGATCCAACAGAGGGTACTGTCAAATACGAAGGGCGTGACATCACTCATTTGGATGACCGTCAGCGCAAAGACCTGCGTCGAAAAATACAAATGGTTTTCCAAGATCCTTATGAGTCTTTGAACCCCACACAAACCATTGAAGAGATCGTCACCGAGCCACTAATTGTGCATGGCTTTGCCAACACACCAGACCGCGAAGAACGAGTAAAGAAAGCTATGGAAGATGCAGGTCTAAAACCTGCTGAGGTTTATTTAAATCGACACCCACACGAACTCTCTGGCGGACAACGTCAACGCGTAGTTATTGCAGCCGCGCTTGTGCTGGAGCCTGAGATCATCCTTGCCGATGAACCCGTATCCATGTTGGATGTTTCCATTCGCGCTGAGATCATCAACTTGCTGGCAGAGCTACGCATCACCCGCCAAATCGCAGTGATCTTTATTACGCATGATCTTGGCTCTGTTGGCTTTTTTGCAGACCGTGTAGCTGTCATGTATCTTGGCCGCATCGTTGAGATTGGCACGATGCTTGAAGTTCTGGAAAAGCCACAGCACCCTTATACCAAAGCGCTTATCTCTGTCATTCCTGTTCCCAATCCGCGCTTGCGGCGCGAGCGTATCATTTTGCAAGGTGAAACTCCCAATCCCATCGACATTCCAACGGGCTGCCGTTTTCATCCTCGCTGCCCAGTAGCGTTTGCCACCTGCAAAGTCAGCGACCCGCCGCTCGCGACCCTTAGCAAAACCCATCAGGCTTCCTGTCTTCTTTTGGTGAAATAGTGGATATTGTCAGTCTTCAAAACCCAAAGGTTAAATACATCGTAAAACTCCGAGAAGATAAACGCCAACGTCAACGCGATGGCGTAATTCTTGTAGAAGGCTACGATGAGTTGACACTAGCTCTTGGTTCTGGCCTGAAACCGCAATCGCTTCTGAATGCGCCTGAGCTTGTCAGCCGACCTATTGACATTCCCAACACTGAAGTTACCACTGTCAGCCGTGCCGTGTTCGAGAAGATGTCCTATCGAGATAACCCTGATGGCTGGCTTGGAATTTTCCCCACTCCAAAAATAACGCTGGCTGATTTGAAATTATCTGCATCACCATTAGTGATCGTGGCTGAGTCTGTTGAAAAGCCTGGCAATCTTGGCGCTATTCTGCGTACCGCAGATGCCGCTCACGTCGATGCAGTTATCGTCTGCGACCCGCGCGTGGATTTGTGGAACCCAAATGTGATCCGCGCCAGCAGAGGCGCGGTCTTTGCAGTACCCACTGTCGAGGCTGAGTCGTCAAATGCGCTGGCATGGCTCAGGTCCAGAAAGATGCGAGTGTTGGCAGCCACACCATCTGCTGATGTGTTGTATACAGACGTCAACTTAAGTGAGCCTGTCGCGATCGCTGTTGGCACAGAAGATGAGGGGCTGACTGATTTTTGGATGCAAAATGCAGACCTCAAAGTAAAGATTCCCATGTTGGGTAGTGTTAATTCTTTAAATGTGTCCATTGCAACTGCTCTAATAACATACGAATCTGTCAGGCAAAGAAATAGCAAGTAATTTTAGGTCGACAAGGGGTTAAAATTGAACGATAAAATTTATGGAAAGTTCTCACCCTATCTCTCAATCAGAATTAGTCTTTGCTCGTTTGGGCAAGGAATTAAGTACCACTTCAAGCACAGTGGCCGCTGCTGAGATCATTTTAACTGCAGCTGATGAGTTGATCGGATGGGAAGCTGCTTACCTGATCTTGTATGACCCTGAGCAGGGAGAACGACCGCGCCCATTGCTGGCAATTGATACCATCAACAATGAGCGTGTGATCGAATATGATGTTGTTCCAGAAAAGCCTTCTGAAAATATGTTGAAGGCCATCCACGAAGACGGTTTTTTATCTTTATATGAAGATGTTTTTGAAATATCTCCATCCCTGTCATTTGGAGATAGAAGGCAGCGGACATTATCTCAATTATTCGTCCCTGTCCGAAGCGGCGCACGAACTATCGGTGTGCTGTCTATTCAAAGCTATCGTTGGCACGCCTATAATGAGATTTCACTTGAAACCCTGAAGACATTATCCAATCACTGTGCTGGCGCCATGGAGAGAATATGGGCGCAGGAGGCATTGATCCAGTTGGTGGAACGGTTGAAGGTGCTATATGAAGCTGCTCGTGCTATTAGTGCCAGCCTGGATATGGAAGAACTTTGTGCAGCCATCCACAACACTGTGGAGCAAGTGATGCCCTGTGATGATTTTGTGATTGACGGGTACAACGACCTAACCAATGAGATAGTACCGATCTACGCTGTTGAATTTCCCCAT
Organism: Anaerolineales bacterium; assembly: GCA_046328875.1. Classification (GTDB taxonomy): domain Bacteria; phylum Chloroflexota; class Anaerolineae; order Anaerolineales; family Villigracilaceae; genus Villigracilis. Next base: position 2,117,737 of record JAXLVS010000001.1, read on the forward strand.
AAACGTGTGACAACTGAAAAATATTTTGCAGACCACGGCATGGCTGGCAGGATCGTTCATTCTCAAAAGCCATTATGCTTCAACAGCGTGGCACAAATGAACGAAAGTGGAATTGACTTCGAGTATTACGGAAGCGACGCGAGTAGGGACCAAGCCCAATCCATTTTGGCAGTGCCTATGCTCCTGCATGGAAAAGTGGTTGGGATGATCTCCGCACAATCCTATAAGGAGAACGCATACACCCGCGATGACCAATACTTGCTGGAATTGCTTGCGTCTCATGCGGCTATTGCGATTGAGAACTCGCGTCTTTTCAGTACCATCCAAACTCTGGCAGATACAGACCCATTAACGGGATCACTTACCCGACGCAAATTCTTTGAACTTGCAGAAAGTGAATTTAACCGCGCTAAACGCTATAAGCAAAATCTTTCCGTCATTATGTTGGATGTAGACGAATTCAAGAAATTCAACGACAGGTTCGGGCATCAAGTGGGAGATTTGGTCCTGAAACTGGTAGCGGTTTATTGCAAATCATCTCTGCGTGACATGGATATTTTTGGCAGGCTGGGCGGAGAAGAATTTGCCGTTGTGCTACCTGGAACTGACCTTGAACAGGCAATACAAGTGGCCACTCGTTTATGCAGGCTGGTGGAGGAGGCAAATCTCGCCGAAGCTATTGACCTGTTTGAACTATCTACTGGAGAAAAGCTCGAAGGAAATGAATTGAAAGTGACTGTAAGTGTAGGCGTAACGATGTATGATGAGTCATGCAAGAATATAGATGTGCTGATGGATCATGCTGACCGCGCCATGTACTCTGTAAAAAAGACAGGACGGAACAGAATTAATGTTTGGAAGAATGGAGAATAGGTATGCAGGCGTTATGGCTTGAAAATAATCAAATTTCCATGCGGGATGTACCCCAGCCAAAGAAACCAAATGAAGCTCTGATCAAGATCCGCAAGGCGGGCATTTGCAGTACCGATTTGGAATTAGTGAAAGGGTATTACCCATACACAGGGGTACTGGGACATGAATTTGTAGGCGAAGTAACAGATGCACCTGATAAAAGCTGGATCGGGTCTCGCGTGGTGGGAGACATCAATGCGGTTTGTGGAAAATGTGAAGCTTGCCTGAATGGACGCCCTACGCATTGTGAGAATCGTACAGTGCTGGGCATTGCTAACCGCGATGGGATTTTCGCCGAATACTCCACTCTTCCGCTAGAAAACCTGCACCGTGTACCAGACTCTGTTTCTGATGAACTAGCCGTTTTCACTGAGCCGCTTGCTGCTGCATTGGAAATTCAACAGCAGATCCAGATCAAGCCGACAGACCGTGTTCTGGTAGTTGGCGCAGGCAGGCTGGGACAGTTGATCGCGCAGACTCTTGCTCTCACTGGTTGCGACTTGCACGTAGTGGCGCGTCATTCTCTGCAACAGAACCTGCTCACAGCGCGAGGGATCTGCATCACCTCTGAAGCGGAGATTCATCCTCACAAATGGGACATTGTCGTTGAAGTTACTGGTTCTTCCGATGGATTCAATCTTGCCCGCAAAGCTATCCGCCCGCGCGGGACGATCGTTATGAAGTCCACTTATAAAGGCGATGTAACCGTGAACTTCTCCTCTATTGTGGTGGATGAAATCAATATAATCGGCTCGCGCTGTGGTCCCTTTGAACCAGCCTTACGTCTCATGGAAAAACGAGAAGTTGACCCTACCGTTTTGATCGCAAATGAATATAGCTTGAAAGATTCACTCAAGGCTTTTGAAAAAGCCGCCCAGCCTGGAGTGTTGAAAGTGTTGGTAGACGCTAAGGGGAAATAAGGCAATTCGGCTGAAAACCTAATCAAAAAGCCACGAAGTCTCAAAAAAGACTTCGTGGCTTTCTTTTCAGATACTTTCTTAATTTCAATTCACAGTAAGGGAAGAAAACAAACGGAATGCGATCACCAAAAATGGGATTGCAGCAATAACGATTCCCACCCCTGACAGGATCTTGAAATCGTTCTTCAAGAACAAACCAAGTACACCCAGTGCAAATGCTAATGGTGTAAGAATACAGTAAAACAACGCCGTGATGGAATTCAATTGGTTGAATTCCTCAGGCGTGATGTTCATTTGTGAAACACCAAGGTTAGACCCGATGGCTGCAACAGCAAGCAGGCTTGTGAAAAATGCAGCTACGCCAAAATAGGTTCGTTTTGCGGATGTAGAAGACATTTAGAAATTATACGCGAATAAATAAAAAGAAAAGACCACCGAGGCGGGACTTCATAAAACCTCGGTGGTCAACTTACTGTTTACTTTAGTCGGCCGCAATTGCTTCTTCGCCAGCTTTCTCGCGCCTGACCATGATCGAATCTGCGGTTACGCTTTCACGCTCGTTCCCCTCAATCTCCTCCACCACTCCATACTGCACCTCCAACTGATGACGGAACTGCTGGGTGTAGAGGCGGTAGTAATGTCCGCGCTGGCGTAGGAGTTCGGCGTGTGTGCCTTGCTCGGCAATGTGTCCATTCTCGATGACGAGAATGCGGTTCGCACGGCGAATGGTGGAGAGACGATGCGCAATTACAAAGGAGGTTCGCCCTCTCATCAAGGCTTCCATACCGCGCTGGATGAGTGACTCGGTCAACGTATCCACAGAGGAAGTGGCTTCATCCATGATGAACAGTTCAGGCTTGGCCAGCACCGCACGCGCAAGGCTGATCAACTGCTTCTGTCCCACCGAAAGTAGGTTACCGCTCTCACCCACGTTCTGCTCGTAGCCCTTTTCCAAGGTCACAATAAAATCATGCGCGCCTGCGATCTTCGCAGCTTCCTCAACCTCGGTGTCGCTCGCCTCCAAACGCCCGTAGCGGATATTGTCCCGCACGGTGCCTGAGAACAGGTGCGGAGTCTGCAGTACGATACCGATCTTGTTATGGATGGACTCCAGCTTGTAGTCCATGTAGTCCATGCCATTGATGCGGATCACACCCTTGCTCGGTTCGTAAAAGCGGCAGAGTAGATTCACTATCGTGCTTTTGCCGCCACCTGTCGGCCCGACCAGAGCGATGGTCTCGCCAGCGTTCACCTTCAGCGTGAAATCTGTCAAAACGGATTTACGGTCTTCGTAGAAAAAATCCACGTGATCAAATTCGATCTCACCGAGCAGAGTCTTCGCTTCTATGGCACCGCTTCTATTATGGACCTCAGGCGGGGTATCCACCAACTTGAAAATTCTCTCCGCTGACGCAATACTGTGCTGCATTTCCGCATACACACGCGCAAGGTCTTGAATAGGCCACATCATAAAGGTCAGGTATGAGACGAAGGCTTGAATACCGCCAATCGTCATTAACCCAATGCTAATTTGATTGCCGCCATATCCCACGATGACACCCAACGCAATCGCTGCAATGATCTGCACCGTCGGCAGGAAGAGAGCCGAAAGCCATGCCGCGCGATAAGATGCGTTATACATCTTGGTCGTTAGACCTTGAAACTCTTGCGTGTTGGCGTCTTCGCGTCCAAGAGCCTTGGTCACGCGTACGCCTTGAAAGCTCTCGTTGAACGCGCCAGTGATCTTGCTGTTGGCGCGGCGTGACACACGAAACTCTGCCAATATCTTCTTGCGGAATTCAACTGCCACATACCCCATAATTGGGATGATGGTGAATACGATCAGTGCCAGCTTCCAATTGATGATGGCCATGAAGATCGTGGACGAGATGATGTTCATGGCTGCCCAGGTTGTATCCACGATACCCCATGTCAGTAAGTCTGAGACGCGGCCTGTATCCGAGGTTACACGTGCAATGAGGCGTCCCACCGCATTTTGGGCATAATACGAAAGAGACAGCTCTTGCAAATGATTGAAGAGCAGTTTGCGTAAATCATATTGAATCCGCTCACCCAGCACACCTGCCAGATAAATGAATATAAACACTGCAGCGGCTTGTAACACAATGAAGCTACCGTAAATAGTGGCAAGCTGCATAAGGCGCGCTTTATCGTGGAGCAAAATACCCTGGTCAATGAATTGTTTGTTGACGTACGTAAAGTACGCATCCAACCCAGAGACAATGGCGATCGTGAAGAAAAAACCCACGACCCATTTCCAGTGGGGGAGCAGTAAGCCGCCAATGCGTTTCAGCACAGGCGTGGTTAATTGTGAAGTAAATTCTTCTTCTTCGAGTTCTATAAGTTCAGCTTCAGACATTTTTTATTCTCCGTAGATGCGCAGTATGGCTGCGCATCTACAAAATCAATTAACTCTTGCAATTTCTTGCTCAAGTTCTGTATCAATCTTCGTCTGGATGTCGTAAATCCTGCGATACATGCCATTATGGTCTTTCAACAATTCGGCATGAGTTCCCATTTGTACAACTTCACCCTTATCCAAAACAAGGATGAGGTCGGCGATCATCACGGACTGAATGCGGTGTGCAATGATAAAAGTCGTGCGGTTCTGCATTAGCTCATTCAACGCGCCGCGGATCTCAGCTTCTGTTTCCGTGTCTACTGCAGAGGTGGAGTCATCAAAGATCAGAATGCTCGGGTTTTTGAGCAAGGTCCTCGCAATCGCCACGCGCTGTTTTTGTCCGCCAGAGAGGGTTACACCTTTTTCGCCGACCAGAGTATCGTACCCATCAGGGAAGCCGACGATCACGTCATGCACTGCAGCAGCCTTCGCGGCTCGCTCAATCTCTTCCTGTGAAACATCACGTCCTACACCATAAGAGATATTCTCGCGGATCGAGCGGCTGAACAAGAACGGTTCCTGTTCCACAATGCCGATCTGCTTGCGTAGATATGAGCGTGAGTAATCCTTCAACTCCACGCCATCAAGCAGAATGCGTCCGCCAGTGTACTCATGGAAACGCGGTAACAAATTCACAAGAGAAGTCTTACCCGACCCTGTAGAGCCAAGCAATGCAATAGAGTGACCAGGCTGGGCATGGAATGAAACGCCTCTCAACACATCCGATTTGCCGTCCGAATACATGAACGAGACATCTTCAAACTGCAACTCGCCTCGTACTGGACCTTCAGGCTGGTGCTTCCCATCAAATAGCGGCTCACGCTGCTGCTTGACCAATTCCATCAAGCGTGCATACGAAACCATACCCGTTGATGTTGAGACAATAATGCGTCCCAAGTTACGGATAGGCCAGATGAGCCAGACGACAAGCCCCACATAAGCAATATATGTACCGACGGTGATTTTTCCGTCAATTGCCATCGTGGCCCCATAGACAAAACCAAAGAGCATTTGGAGTCCCAGTACAATATCCGAGAGTGGCCAGAACAAGGAGTGCATGAGAAGCAATATTTTGCCTTTCAAATACTTGCCCCAGTTGTCCTTCTCGAATTTCGTCTTTTCATAATCTTGACGAGCAAAGGCTTTCACCACACGCACACCCGTCAAATTCTCCTGCAAGGTTGTTGAGAGGACAGCTTCTTGGGCCTGGTACTCTTCGTAGGCCTTGGTTACTTTCTTGAAGAACCAAAGCGAAACCAGCAAAATGAATGGGATCACTACGATCGACACCCAGGCAAGCTCTGAGTTCAGGTTGTAGATCGCAATGAAGTTGATCACGAATAGTAGGATAATACGTCCCACGCCGATGGCTTGTTCGCTAAAGAAACGACGTAGGGCATCTACATCTGAAGTGACCCGCTCGATCAAGTCACCTGAAGGAGTGGTGGCGTGATAAGAGAAATTCAGACGCTGAATATGGTCAAAGAGAAAATCCCTAAGGCGTCGGGTAATGCCTTCGGCGGTATAAGCAGCCAAACGTCCAGAAAGAAACGCAAAGGCACCTTCAAGCGCTGCAAGGCCAACGAATCCAACCGCAATCCAGATCAGGGATGTTGTCAATGTGCCGCCGATATATTTACCCTTCGCAAGTACATCGTCTGCGAAGAATTGCAGGAGCAGATAAGTAAAGGTCTTGGAAAGCGCAGAGATGGCGAGCGCAACCGTAGCCGCAATATAGGACATACGGTAGTCGGACATCATTTGCCATAGGCCCTTGAGGCGGTTCTCCTGTAAGGTGGGGCGGAAGTCAAATGTGAGTGATGGTTCGTGTGCGGATTGAAGTGTGGTCATGGTTTCCTCAAAAATTAAATAAAAAAGGCTGCGGCGATTGCGCCACAGCCCATAAAGAACAAGGGACAGAAGGAGACCTACTTAGTTTCGGTCTACAGGCGCACTCCGAGAAGGCAAATAGCCAACTGCGTTAAGGGTTTGGAAGATCAAGCTGAACATCAAGAGTGCGCTCCTTTCTTTGGAATTTTTCTTGCTATGTTTTGTAGTTTACACCCCGCTTGCGGAATGTGTCAAGGATGAGAGAAAATTAATAATTCTTATGGCACGCGGAAGTTACAGAAGCCAGCCGCGATCTCACAACGTGCTACTTCATCACCGAGCCAGAGAACTCGAAAATACGTTGAATTACCTTCAGGCCTCCAGAAGACTTTTCCTTCATCATTATCAAAGCGTGGTTGATAGCCGCTGATAATTCCCCAGGAACAGTCCGATGGATTCATGTATGGGGGAGTCTGGTCACCGTAAATGGTAATGCTTACGCAGTAGTTTGGCGGCATTAACTTTAAACTGTAGTCTTCCCAGATATAACCATCAAAACGGTCTCTTCTGGGTTCTGAAACATCTGCGCCATCAATACGTTCAAAAGTGAAGGCCGACAGGCTGCGTTTTAAGTCTGAACGATTGAGCATGTAGAAGCTGTTTTCATTCCAGAATAGTGAAAAGAGGTTTCCGTCGGGATATTTGACGGTTGGAGTAATGAATATAGTTGGGGTAGGGGAGGCCTCAATGGTCGGCGTTTCTGTGGGAAGTGATGGCTGTGGTGTCGGCGTATCTATCAAAGGGGCTAATGTCTCAGCCGGCAAAGCAGGTTGATCGGTCGAAGGAAGAGGCGCAGAAGATATCGTTGATGTTGGCAATACTGCTGCTGGTTGGTTTCTTCTGCTCGCCAAATACCAGCCTCCAACTCCCACAACTAAAAGCAAAAGAAGGCCATAGAGCCATCTATTTTTATTATTAAACCGATTACTGGATTTTACTGTGGCTGGCCAGCCTGCAATTGGGCTTTGCTCGTGATTTTCCTGTATTGGTTTTTCTCGGTTTGAAATCTGTTGAATCGATAAGCTGCTACGGCGGACAGTAGGCACGCCGACGGGTAAAGGTGGCAGCGATATTTTTGCCACAGTGCCAGGCTTAAGCGCACCTTCAATGGCGGCCATCAGTTTTGCACCCGTCAGATACCGATTTTGCGGGTCTTTTTCTAGCGCCTTTAACAGTACCTTTTCAAGCTCAATGCTTAACTCGGGGTTGATGCTGCGCGGAGAAGGTGGTGGTTCAGAAATGTGCAGCAAGGCTATGCTGGCTGGAGAAGGGTCGTTGAATGGAACAGAGCCCGTGAGAATCTCATACATGATGACGCCGAGCGAATATAGATCGGATTGAGGAACCGCATCTGCCGACCGACGGGCCTGCTCAGGCGAAATGTAATGAGGCGTACCGAAAATATTTCCCATCGAACCATCGCGTACATCCAGCGCCATGCCGAAGTCACCAAGAAGCACACGCCCATCTTTTGCGATCAACACATTAGATGGCTTGATATCCCTATGAATGACGCCCTGGCGATGGGCATAATCAAGTCCGCTTGCAATGGACTTGCCAATGCGCAGCACATCGTCAATGGGCATGAGCTCTCCCTGCTCTTGATACAACTCCATAATCTTGGAGAGGTCCTGCCCATCCACATATTCCATGGCGTAGTAGGAATAGCCCTGTGTATCGTCTGCATAATAGATCTGGACGATATTTTCATGCCGCCATTTGCCCATCATACGTGCTTCGTTGACAAAACGACTGGCATACACAGGATTATTCTTATAACGTTTGTCAATAAATTTTATTGCTACAGGACGGTTGAGTTTTATGTCATGGCCGTAATACACGGTAGCCATACCACCCTGTCCAAGCAAGCGTTCGATGCGATAGTTTGAGTATTGCTGACCAATTAAAGGATCTTTCATCTTTTTACTCGGTTCAGGGTTCTGGTTTTTGAGGATGGAATAGTTTGCCTGCTGGCAGTTGAAATTCGTGAAAGGTCTCGCACGTAAGCATTCAGTCCTTCAGCGTACGCATCAAGATAATCCTGAGTGATTAAACTGGCAAGGTCTTTGCGCCCAATGGAAAGGAGCGTGGCAACGTGTGGACGAAAATCACGGAGATGGATGCGCATGACATTTTTTGCATCTGTCATAACGCCCCAGGCGAGTTGCTTCTGGGCATTGTCATCTTTCGCAGTGATGAAGCGGGTAAGTGTACTACTGGATACCACCGCGCCGACATTTGAGAAAACCTCACGTCCTTTGAGCAGGTTATTCAGAAGTTCAAATTTTTCAGGTACCTTATCCAACATTTTTTGGATCGGGCTTGGCAGATGGGCGAGCAGTTTGATCGCTCCGACACTTGCACTTTGACCTTGTGTGGCTATGTCTTTTGCGCGTGAAAGATAAGCACCAAACCCCGCAATGGATGCAAGATATAGCCGTTGTAAACGGTCAAAGCCTTCATACACAACCGTCTTTTCTTCCGTTGCGTTTTCATAGGCATCCAACATCCGCATGGTTTGGCTGTGCAGACTGAGCAGATTTAATTCCATGAGTGGAACTTCCACGTTCAGTGGGTAGATCCGCTCTCGTGGCGTTTTGAGGCTGGCATCTACTGGGATCAGAATAGAAGGATTTGTGCGGCTTCCTTCTTCCACAACTTGTCGGAGAGAAGAAGAAACTTCAGGCTTGGTTTCAGAGAGTTTATGGATTTTCTCCATCAACTTCTCCGACGGTTTATATGTAGCTGCGTGAATGGCACGATACAGCACTAACAGGTCGTTGATAGTAAGGTTTAGCAGGTCATTTCTTTGCTTGAATTGTTTCCGCAAAGAAAAGCAGGCTTTGATATCTACTTTATCGGTCTCTGCGCCTGATTCGGGTGAAATGTGCGGTGCTTGTTGTACCAGGTCAATATCTGATGGTTGCAATTGCAGTGTCAGAGATGTGTACATTCTGGCATCTGCTGGAGTGGGGGAGGGGAGCAGGCTTAGATAGCGTGCCCAAGATAATGCTTCATTCGTCATGATCTCAGAGAGAGCCGTTCCCCATGCACCATCAAAAAAGATGTGTGATTGGTCAAAAACAAAAGTTTCACCTGTATCAAAGATCGTCAAGGCATGTGACCCAATTCCACGTTCTGTTTGGCGAAGTTCTGAGAGCGGCAGTGAACGCGTATGCTCGTCGGCTGAAATAAGGATGGGCGCGAAACGCAAGTTGTCAATGTCATTCACAAGCATGGGGCTTAATTTTGCCCGTAAGTTTGGTAGTGCAGAGCGCTTCACTCGTGCTAGGGAAGAAAGCTGTGAAGGCGTGGAGAATGGAGCATCCAACAAGGCTGCAATTTGAGATCGAGCTGTTAGCACATCCAAAGGTTTGCTGGAACCTTGTTCACATGCAGGCAGTAAATAATAACTATCGTGATAAATAAGACCTATTTGTGCATCTGTCAAATTGAACGGGATTCTCGTCTCTCCATATTGGCTTGGTTCCAAATAAGCCAGAATGGACATTTGCCGTTGATAAGCACCCAAATCTTGCTGTGATGATTGTTTGAGCTTGGCTTCCCATGCATCACGAACCGCTTCAGGCATGGATTTCAAAACACTTTGCAGAAACTTATCCAGCTTTATTTTTCTGTACGCTGGATAATCATAATTAGCGGCCTCTTCGTCACGGCGATAGGGACGGAGCAATTCCCATTCGCGATAGAGACGTCGCATTCGTAGAGTCTGCCCAGGTGTAGTGCGAAGCGCTTCTTCCAACAAGGCAATGGAAACCCGCTCGCGCCATTCATTTTCAAGTAGCGAATTATATTGATGTAAACAAGAGACCGATGCCATTACCCAGGCTGTCAAACGATCTGCCTGGCTAAGCTGAATATCATTTTGTTTCAACAGGGTATCGAACCCATGGGTTTCGTTGGTATGACGGGCTGTGTCTTCCCGTAATGCATATCCTGCATAAAATTGCCATGCACCTTCAGGAAATGCCGAGTCAGGGTCTTTGCCAGCCAGTTTCAGTAAATTTTGATACCCCCAAATAATAGCAGCTGGCCCAGCGAAAAATGCCCCATACACAGCCGAGTCAAGTATCTGTTCCACGCCGCTAAAAAGCGCGTTCACATCCTGCTGCATTTTTTGAATGGGAATACGCCGACCAGGAAGGCGAGACAAGCCGCTCAAGATCATCCCAGGGACATTCCCCGCAGGCACGATTTTCGAGATCAAATCCACTACAGCTTCTACCTCAGGTAGAGAGAGACGCGACAATTCCTGTACAGAGATGGTCTTGGTTACCGTCCGCAGGTCATTGGCCGTGAGCTGAGATGCTTTTTCGAAGCTGGGCTTTTTATCTTCCATAGGGATTAACGAATTAATTATATGTTATAGCCCATTGGATTACCCGCTGCACAGATTTATCATTTTTGTAAGGTGAGAGGACAAAAGTATAATGAGGATATGACAATCAAAGCCTTTTGTATTCACACTGATGGTAATACACCGATTCAAAACATCGCCTCTTCTCTAGACCTAATCACTAGCTCTTTGCCCCAAGGCTTTTACACCACCTTTAGTACCCTCTCACAGGGGACAAGAGTCCTCGGGCTGCAAGCGCACTTGGACAGGTTATATCACCCTGCAAAAGAACTCCATCTACATCCATCTGTGCCAGAAGGTACTTTGCGAAAAAGAATTGCCGACATCATAAGGGACAATCTTCCACATGAATCTCGCGTGCGCTTGATCCTCGCCAAAGACTCTGGGGAAATATTCGTGCTTGTACAATTCTTCAAATCTCTGCCTGAAAATGTGTATATAGATGGCGTTCATGTCATCACCTCAACGGTTGAACGCAGTGACCCACGAATCAAAGGGACAGATTTCATCACCAAAAGTGCAGAGCAACGTAAGCTGGTCGGCAAGGAAATCTTTGAGATCCTGTTGACGCACAATGGAAAAATTCTCGAAGGAATGACATCCAATTTTTATGGCATTAAAGGTAATACCCTTATCACAGCACAAAAAGGGATTTTGCTTGGCGTCACGCGCCGTGCTGTGTTGCGGATCGCAAGAGGGCAGGGGATGTCCATTGAATATCGCTCACCGCTTGTGGCTGAGAAGTTTAATGAAGCATTCCTCACTTCCAGTTCGCGAGGGGTGGTTCCAATTGTCTCTATTGATGATAAGTCAGTGGGGCAGGGGAGGGTTGGAGTTTGGGCAAAAACTCTTTCGAAAGCGTATCAGGCGTACGTTCAGAAAAGAAGCGAAAGCATTCTTGTGTTGTAGATCGTTTTTTTATTTCTTCTTACTTTCAAAAATGTCGTGATAACCTTTGTCCAATTCATCATCAGATAAGTGGGCATAGCGCTGTGTTACTTGAATATTGCTGTGACGTGCAAGTTCTTGCGCGAGTTTGAGGTTGCCAGAACCTCGCAGTACAGTAGTGACAAAATAATGGCGGAAAGAGTGGGGTGTGATCTTGCCAACAGATTCTTTTCCTAAAATTTGGGTTACGCGCTCTTTGACGATATTCCTGCCTGTTGTAGGCGTGACAGGTTTTATCTTTTTGCCTGCACCTTTGTCGTGGCGGGCGAAGAGGGGCAGGGATGCTAATTGTTTTCCCGACCCGCCATCAAGTTGAGCACGAAGCGATAGATAATCCTTAATGGCTTTTGTAGAACGAGTAGAAAATCGCACAACGGCTTGTTTGTCGCCCTTGCCTATGATCACTGCGCGGCTTTCGTTCCAATCCACATCGCCACGACGCAGATTGCATGCCTCGTGGACACGTAAGCCAGTGTCGGCTAGTGTGAGCAGAAATGCACGATCTCTATATGCGCGTAACCGAACATTTTGAAGATCCTCGCCATCAACAGCTACAGCCATATTTTCTGCATTATCAACATACTCCAAAATACGCTCAATATCTTCAGCTGGAAACTGGGGGAGGCGAATACCAGGTCGGCGCGAGCGTTGGCGAATGAGCACCCGTACACGAGATAAATTTATCTCTGTCAACCGTTCTGAATCGACATATTCATAAAAGCCTTTGACAGCTTGCAAATATAATTGTTCGGTAGGCGGAGAGTAAGTTTTGAGATACCCAGCTAATGGCGAAATGAGATCTTCTGTAAGTATCTCAATAGGGGTGGATTGCGGCGGAAGATTTTTTTCTACCAGAACATCTACAAAAACTTTGAGGGCATTCTTGTACGCAAGCATTGTATGAATGCTGCGAGAGAGCTTCACAGTGTCCAGATAATTTCGTATTGCATCCGCGATCGTCACAGAGTTGGACTCATTAGTTGCCATAGGTGTCATTATACGAAAATTCACAGTCTTGTCAATGTTTTTGATAATAATACTTATCGAAATCAAAAGAGTGGTTTTGGTATTTTTCCTTCAAACAAGCTCCCCCACTTCTCTTTTTGACTGTAAGCGGTGAATCACAAGCTGTGTAAACAAAAATGCTTTACAACGTTTACGGGGGCGGTCAATTCAACATTCGCTATTCCTTACGCGTTATAGATATCCACCTCCCCTGCCCCAATGACTATCCCTTCAAAAAGTTGTACAATATGTCCATGAAAAGTGAAGCGGGAATTTGTTTGAAACTCGTAAGATTTAGGGAGTAATTTATGCCACCTTTTGTAAACACTGAATGTGCTAATTGCAAAAAGTCAAACCGCTTTGACCTGGCTGAATTAAGAAAAGAAGATGGTGTCTTTGTCAAAGATGTCTTCTATCGTGACGAAGAGGAACAAGGGGAAGAATTTGAAAAGGCTTGTCAGCATTGTGGCAGAAAATTCAAATTCACAGTGAAAGGCAGTAAAGATGGCAAGAAAAAATAAGCTGTCACAAAAGGATGAGATTTTTGTAGAGTCCGCTCCCCTCTCGCTAGATGACGAACGGTTGGACAAACTATTCGACCAGATAGAGCAAGACTCGCTAAAAACGCTGGAGGATGCAGCAAGACAGATAATTACATTGTCCACTACTCTGCTAGGCGCATTCTTTGGATTAATGGCATTCAAAGATGCACCTGCTTTTCTTGGGTTCTTTGAGATTAAATTAATAGGCGCATTGGCACTAATCTCTTTTATGGCAGCCTTATATTTTGCTTTACAAGTTGTCTCGCCGAAGAGGTATGGATTTCCTCGTGCTAGTTTGACAGTTAAGCGAAAACTTCTTGAAGAACTACTGACAAATAAACATCAAACTGTCAAAATGTCGGCGTGGATTTTCGGGGTTGGCGCATTTTTGATGTTAGTTGCCGCGTTGGACATTTTACTCTTCAGGGTTTAATTAATATGGCGGCAAAATAAATCGGAGGGCAGCATGACTGAATTTGCACAACAAGCACTTGAACGTTTACGGGATGGGAGTAATTTTCAATGGTACGTGATTCCACTGCTGGCATTTGTGTTCTACGTCTACACCGTGGAAGCAGAGAAGCGCAACTGGAATCTGGTGTTGGCAGGGCTAGCCTTCTGGGGCGCGGACTGGTTGAATGAGATCCTCAATAGTCTGTTCTTCCACTTCAATGGGCATGCTCCCTTTTGGGCGGAGCCTGGTCCTAGTGCGTTCCTGATCCTGGTCGGCTTGAACATCGAGACCATGTTCATGTTCGCTGCGGCAGGCATCATATGGACGAAGATGCTGCACCCTGATAAAAATTTCAAATACCTCGGCATTCCAAATCGCTGGGCGGTGGCTGTCGGCGGGTCCCTGTTTTCGGTGATCATTGAGTATTTTCTCAACTCTGCCAATGCCCTCACCTGGGACTGGCCGTGGTGGAACCGTGGCGCTCCCCTATTGATCTTCATTTTCGGCTATTTGTGGTTTTTCGTCTTCACGTTCTGGGTATTTGATATGAAAGAATTCAAGCAGAAGATTCAGGTGGTTAGCACGCTGTGGGCGCTGGACATTCTATTTTTAATTGTCTTTGCTGGATTCTTGAAATGGATCTAGTAGCAACATCGAAACCCCATTAATTACGCACAACCCCCAAGTCAGCCTGACTTGGGGGTTGTGTAACTTTTCAAACTGTGAAAACCAATGACTACTTTGGCTTTTCTTTCTTCTTCTTTTTCTTTTCCTTGTTCTTACCTTGTTCCTTGTTTGCCATAATTATCTCCTTTCCAAAAACCAACGGGGTTGATTCTTGAATAAAATGATTTGTCATGGGCAAAACCAACAACCCATTCGCCGAAGAAAATAATAACAGCAGATTGCTCCATCGGGAAGAGTATTTGTGCCGCAGACCTAAAGGAACTTTTCGACTGCAGCATTCGTTTACAATCAAGAGAGAAAGGAAGTCCATGAAACTATCTACAAACACGATCATTATTGCTCTCGGAGCAGTTATTTTGGGATTTCTTGCCCTTATTACAGTTGGACTTTTAGTAGCACCCTTTAGCGCAAAACCCGTTAATTCTCAGGCTACAGTACAAGCTATAGTGGTGCAAACCATGGCCGCTTTACAGAATGTACCTGTAGCTATCCCACAAACAGGTAATACCTCCCCCACTGCTACGTTGCGCCCCATTGGAGGTTCATCCCTTACGGTAGTGATGTTGCAAAATGCTCAATATCACTCCAAAACATGGGGAGATTTTCAACTGGTCGATGGAATTTTTTACCGCCCCACCGCTGCGCCTGGTGAAACTCCAGAACTTTACTCCACACAGCTATATTTGCCGACCATCGGAGACTTAAACTCCGATGGCGTTGATGATGCTGCAGTGATCTTGAAAACTCAAAACGGTGGGAATGGAAACAACAAAGAGCTGGCGATCGTCCTAAACCAAGGCGACACTATCTACAATGTCGCCACTGTCGACCTTGGCTTTATGGTTGCTGTCGATGAGATGCAGATCCTAGCTGGAACTGTTACCCTCAGTGTTCGAGTTTTGGGGCCCAATGACGGGTTGTGCTGTCCCAGTCAACTTGAAACATGGCATTTCCGCCTTGAGAACAACCAACTGATCCAAACTCCTTGATAATTTAGAACATATATTCTATAATGAATATATGGACTCACTCGACACCCTGAAAGAGTTGTCTTCTCAAATGTCCTTCGAGGCAGATGGAGAACCGCGCCTCTCTTCCCCTACCCCGGTCTGCTTCAGTCCAAAGGAGCATGACCAAGCCTTCGCTCATCCCGCCCAACTCCCCAATGGGCAGAAGATCGTCCTCCTCAAGACTCTGCTCTCTTCCGCCTGTGAACGGGACTGTTTCTACTGTCCATTCCGCGCTGGCAGGGATTTCCGCCGCGCCACCTTCAAGCCCGATGAATTTGCAGGGCTGTTCAGTAAAATGAATCAGAGTGGAATGGCTGAAGGTGTATTCCTTAGCTCTGGGCTGGCAGGAGGCGGAGTCCGCACGATGGATAAACTGCTCGACACAGCCGAAATCCTGCGCAAGAAACATCATTTTCGTGGATATCTCCATTTAAAGATCATGCCAGGATCAGAGAAAGATCAAGTCTTTCGCGCCATGCAGTTGGCCGACCGTGTCTCGGTAAATTTGGAAGCACCCAGCACCGAGCGTCTTGCCAAGCTTGCGCCACATAAGGTTTTTTTTGAAGAATTGTTGCGTTCTCTCAAATGGGTGGAAGAAATTCGCAGAACGGTGCCTGCTTACAAATTTTGGAATGGTCGTTATCCATCCACTGTGACACAATTTGTAGCGGGCGGCTCAGATGAAAGCGACTTGGAACTATTGAGCATCACCAACTGGCTGAATAAAAATGTAAGACTCAAACGTGCTTATTTTTCTGCGTTTCACCCAATCAGAAACACACCATTGGAAAATAAGCCTGCAGTCGATCCTATGCGCGAACATCGGCTGTATCAAGCATCATTTCTTCTTCGCGATTATGGCTTCGATATTGAAGATATGCCCTTCACGAAAGACAGTAATCTTCCACTGCACGCCGACCCCAAGCAAGCATGGGCGGAAATGAATTTGATTCACAAGCCTGTTGAGTTGAACAAAGCCGACAAACATGATTTGATAAAGATCCCAGGCATCGGCATCAAAGGTGCAGACGCAATTTTATATGCAAGAAGAAATAAAAGAATCCGCGACCTCTCTTCGTTGAAAAAACTCGGTATTATTGCCGAACGTGCAGCGCCTTACGTTTTATTAGATGGACGCAAAGCTGTGTTGCAAATGAATCTGTTTTGATTTTATAAAAAAATTCAAAATTTACTAAATATCATCAACATTTAGTTGATGATATTTTTTTATTAACTAATAATTCAACCTTAAAATATTTTGAGATCATCTATTAATGCCTTGTAATTAAATTTATAACGACTATACTAAAACAAACAGTTTACTAATGAAAACAAAAAGGAGTTAATCAAATGACAACGACAACAATGGAATCGCTTTCCATCAAAACAGAAAATAAATTTCGAACTTTGATCACAAAGCAATCCTACAAAAAAGGTGAAGTGATCTGCGCCATGCCAAGCGAGAATATCACAGACAAACCAAATCGCTTCACAGTGCAGATCGCACGTGACAGGCATACTCATGTCGGCAAACTTGCTGCATTGAATCATTCTTGCGACCCCAATGTAATTCTCGACACAGAAAAAATGGTGATGATCGCGCGTCGTGATATTGAGAAAGGCGAAGAACTTTCCTTTTTCTATCCATCCACAGAATGGGAAATGCAAGCTCCGTTCATCTGTCTATGTGGTTCTGCAAACTGTATCCACGTGGTGGCAGGCGCACGCTTCTTGCCACTATCTACTCTGGAAAATCACTATCTCAATCCGCATATTCGCGATCTAATGATAGAGCTGCTCAAGAACACTAAGTTACATTTGAAAAATCTGTAAGATCGTTAAATCAAAACTCCGAGGCTTTCAAAACCTCGGAGTTTTTTTATTTACAATTTCTGGTGAAGCGCCAAAAGTTTATACGCACTTGACCAGGGTTTCCCCAGTCTGTGATTGTCAGAAACTACGATCTTGCTAAATCGTTGTGCGATCTGCGGCATCAACATTGCAATAGTTGCCCAGTCATCTGAAAGGACTGCATCCTTCATTTTTGCAGCAAGTTGCCCCGCCCACATCCACTCCATGCGAAATTTATCAGCTTTTACCCAATAATCACGCTTCTCCCAGGCTGCCACAGAAACATCAATGCCATCAGCGATGGCCTGTAGCGCTAGAGCAATATATGCAGCTTGGTCTTTTGTCTCAGCCGTTACATTTGATTGCTTTGCCAACTCTCGAATGCACAGCACTATGGACTTCGTCAAACGGGTTCGTTCTTTTCCTACAGAATCAGGGTTGATCACGCGGCTCACGGGAATTTCTCCAAAGTCAGATTATTTACAGAAGCGCGATTATACCGCTTCGGACATCGTCCTGCGGATACTGTCCATGTTGAGATAAAATATAGACCATGGAATCCCCAATCACCGCCATTATCTTTGACTTTGGAAACGTCTTCGTTAATTGGGACGCCCGCAACTTATACAAACGCTTCTTCCCTGATCTGGAAGCTGTTGACTCTTTTTTGGAAGAGATTCATTTCGCTGAATGGAATGCCCACCAAGATGCTGGACGTCCGTTCAAAGATGGAGTTGCAGAACTGTCAAAGCAATTCCCCCAGTATTCAGAGCTCATCCAAGCATATGATACACATTGGATGGACAGCATTACAGAAACCCTGCACGAAACCATACAAATAGCAAGAAACTTGAAACAATACGGCTGGCCGCTTTATATGTTGAGCAATTTCTCTGTGGAGAAATTCGCTTTGATGAAAGAGCAACATGACTTCCTTGAAATATTTGACGATACGATCATTTCAGGCGAGCACAACACGATTAAACCAGACCCAGCTATCTTTGAAATTGCACTTAAGAGAATCAACCGCAAAGCAGGAGAATGTCTATTTATAGATGACACTCTTGCAAACATCGAAACAGCGCGCAAAATGGGTTTCATTACTATTCGTTACCAATCCCCTGCTCAGTTGAAGAGGGATCTAAATCAATTATCGATTAAGGGCTATTAGACTCATGTCATCCTCCATCACACAATCCATGCTTGAAGCAATTGAATCAGAATTACAACATCAGGTTGCAAGGCTTGACCAACAAAGAACAAAGCAATTTCACGAGATGCTGACCTATCATATGGGTTGGACTGGCGAAGGCGCTGGTTCGCTTGCAACAGGAAAGCGGATTCGTCCGCTTATTACTTTATTATCCGTTGCTTCTAGTAATAGGGAAATAGATGATAATAATGTAATTTATTGGCTACACGCAAAGTCAGCTGCGGCATCGATTGAACTTATTCACAACTTCTCGCTTGTTCATGATGATATTCAAGATAACTCTGACCTTAGGCGTGGACGGCGAACTGTATGGGTCAAATGGGGCGCACCGATGGCTATTAATGTCGGCGACGCCATGTTTGTAATCGCTAATCAAGCCATCCTAGATTTGGCTGAACACTATCCAGCAGACATGGTTGTCAAAGCAGCTCGTATCTTGAATGACTGTTGCCTCGATTTAACACGTGGTCAATTCCTGGATATGTCTTATGAAGAACGCAACGACCTCAGTATCGAAGATTATTGGCCGATGATTGGCGGTAAAACCTCCGCCCTACTCTCTGCCTGTACCCATATTGGCGCCCTTCTTGGTTACGCGAATGAAGAAAAGCAGGAGTCTTATCGATTGTTTGGATATCATTTAGGGCTGGCATTCCAAGTGCAAGATGATATTCTCGGGATTTGGGGCGACGAGTCATTGACTGGAAAATCTGCCGCAAGTGACTTGGTAGAAGGAAAAAATTCATTACCAGTCTTGTTCGCACTGGGCAAAAATGGAAAGTTCGCCAGCAGATGGAAGCAGGGTCCCATCACTGTAGATGAAGTCGGCAAAGTTGCTGCTTTACTTGAAGATGAAGGCGGCAAAGAATTCGCTGAAAAAATGTCTGAGGCAGAGACTCAAAAGGCGTTGGACTATCTGAAGCAGGCGAATCCACAGGGTGTTGCTGGCGAAGCAATGCTTGAGTTAGCGAATATGCTGCTGAAGCGGAAGCAATAATCAAATTAAGAAAGTGACGTCGTTTCTTATCAGGCTTGACATGCGTTTTCAGCGTGGCTTATAATCACCTTTATTAATAACGCGGGTGTAGTTCAGTGGTAGAACGCTTGCTTCCCAAGCAAGATATCGTGGGTTCGAGTCCCATCACCCGCTCAAATCTAAGTCGAGGAAACGACCGCCTCGACTTTTTGTTATGCTATACTATTTGTAAGGTAGCTGTTATGCGCATGTTTTGGCCTTGCATGTAAAATTCAGTCCGGAGTTGACTTGAATATGGCAGAGCTGAACAAAGGGACTATTTTGTACGTGGAGGATAACTCCGATAACAGAACATTGATCCGCAGGGTGTTGGAGGCGGAAAATTATTCTGTCGTTGACGCTGTTAATGCGGGTCAGGCAATTGAAAAACTCGAAAAAAGCAAGATTGACCTGATCTTAATGGACATTAATATGCCCGATATGGACGGGTATACATTAACAACAAAGATCAAAGGTATTCAAAAGTTTTCGGCGATACCCATTGTGGCGGTAACCGCTAATGTAATGCGCGGTGATCGTGAGAAGTCGCTTGAAGCAGGTTGCGACGGTTATATACAAAAACCAATTGATATTGATACGCTTGCCCAGCAGATCGAGCGTTTTATGACAAGGAGCTCAAATGTCTGATCAGAACCAACCCCCTGCTGTTTCCGATACACAGCCTATTCGCAAACCTACAATCCCGAAAGATGCTGCTGTGCTGGTGGTTGAGGACAACGTTTCAAATTTCGTATTAATCGCGCGTATGCTTGGATATCTTGGTGTCCATTGCGAATGGAAGACTTCGGGATATGAAGTCCTCGAATACGCTGATACTCTCCCGCGATTGGATCTGATATTAATGGATATTCGCCTTCCATATGAGGATGGCTATGGAGCTTTGAAGAAGATTCGCGCTTCGGAACGCTTCAAATCAGTTCCGATCATTGCCGTCACTGCTGAAGCCAGCATGGAACAAATGAAGAAAGCCCAGGACTCTGGATTTGACGGCTTTTTAGGTAAGCCACTTGATCCTGATCGTTTCCCAGATCAGATACGCCGCATATTAAGCGGAGAACCTGTCTGGGAGTTTAGTTAATCCTTTTAATGACTACAAATCCAGCACCGCCCGCAGTTGCTATACAACAAAAAAGATATAAGGGCAGTCTGACAGGTACCCTTGTAAGAACGCTCCTTATCTTTACCTTTATTCCCCTTGCATTAATGGCAGGGGCTGCTTATTTTCGTGCGCGCACATTGTTGCGTGACCAGGCAATTTCACAATCTGAAAACCTATTAAGCAATCAGCTCAAGGTGATTAACGGGGAAATAACTGCCAAGCAAAAGTTGTTGGAAGAGCATCTCAACTCCAGTAGTTTTGCAAACACTATCGAACTTTCTTTGCATGCAAATCCACAGAACAGAGAATTTAATGAAATCCGCCAGAGTTTTATAAACGAATTTCAACCAACAGACACACAAAATAATAAACCAGCCTTTGATCAATTCTTCCTTGTTGGCAAGGATGGAGTTATCAAGGTTTCAAGTAATGCAGATTGGCAAGGCATGGTGCTTGATACTTCTGAGTTCGAGAATATGAACAGCACCGAGTCGCACGCGCTTTATGGGCTTTCGCCCATTTACGAGAATGAATTGATCCTGGTTACTGCGGTTAATTACCAAACACAACGTGGGTCAACGCTGGGGACTCTTGTAGGCATTACTGAAAAAGAAAATTTGCAGCAATTGCTTCAGCCATTAAATGGCCTCTCCCCTTTTGCAAACACCTATCTTATTCTTGCAAAAGATCAAGTTGTTGCTAGCAATCCATCGACTGGGGAGTTCACGAAAGTCAAAGCATCTCCAGATCAAGACAAACTAGCTACCAGCTTATCAAAACTTATTGAAGTTAATAGCAACGAGACAGTTGCAATAGATTTAACTTCACCTGACGGCAAAGCATCACTTGCTCAACTTAAATGGTTCTCAGGAATGCAGAGTGGTGTTGTTCTGGAGATCAGCAACGATAAGATATATGGTCAGGTTACCAGCCTCGTTCCATTTACTATTCTGCTTGCTCTACTTACTCTTGCAGGCATTGGATTGGCTATTACCATTGGAACCAGAAGAGTGATTCGTCCTCTGCAATCGTTATCAGAAATCACCCGGAAATTTGCTGGTGGCGATTGGAACTTGCGTGCAGATGTACATAGCAATGATGAAGTTGGTGTTCTAGCGAATTCCTTCAACTTCATGGCAAACCAAATCAGTGAGATCTACAGGTCACTTGAGCAAAAAGTAGAAGAGCGCACTCGGCAAATTCAAACAGCATCAGAAGTTGCACAAAGCATCACTACTATTTCCAGCTTGGATGAAATGCTGAAGAAAACAACTGAACTGCTCGTTCAACAATTCGGTTACCAACAAGCCAGTGTTTACATGTTGGACCGAGGCGGAAAATTTATTGACTTCAAAGCTGGGTCTGGTTCTGCGACCAATGGCCTAAAAGAAAAAAACTATCGAATTGAAGTCGGCTCACCTTCTATTATTGGCTGGGTAATAGCAAATAATCAGCCACGTATCGCCTCTGATGTAACAGAAGATCCTCTTCATTTAAGGAATGAGCTGCTTCCAGACACTCGTTCAGAAGCCGCTATTCCAATTTCGCTTGGCAGCCTTGTCCTTGGGGTGCTTGATGTACAAAGTACTCAATCTGGGGCTTTTAGCAAAGACGGTGTTGTTATGCTGCAAACACTTGCAAGTCAGATAGCAACCGCCGTCCAAACAGCAGGGCTGATCGAAACAAGCCAGGTTAATTTCGAAGAACTTGAACGCCTATATCGGTCAAGTCGATTGATTGCAGAGGCCAACAGTGAAGCTGATATATTAAATATCAGCGGCCAGATCCTTAGCGAGGTTCCGTATCCGACTGTTTTACTTCGAGTAGAAAGAAACCAACTCCACCTTATCTCCTCATCCGACTCTACTCGAAACCTCAAATCTATAGATGACATCCCTGCAAGTCTTGAAGCAGATTATGTCGAAATCAACAGTTATCTCTCACGCGGAACCGTCATCACAATTTCCACAGAAGCTTCTTCTCCAAAGGCATTTCGTGATCTGATCAAAAAGCTGGACTTAATAAGCGCTGCATTTGTCCCTGTAAAGAAGCAAAACGAATTAATTGCAGTGATAATGATCGGCTCTCGCAATCGAATATTTACGAATGCGGCCATTCAACTATATTCAAATCTTGCTGACTTAACATCAATTACTCTCGAGAAAGCAGATGCTGTCCAACAAACAGAAAGACATTTACGCGAAGTCGAGTCACTCGCATCGATCAATGAAATAATATCATCTGCTTCTGACCTGCCCAGCTTCTTCCGAGCACTGCTGGTAAAGATTCAACAGATCATTGGCGATTACAACATGATAGTTGCTCTATATGACGAAAGAAGCAATACGATCAGCGTGCCATTCAGCTACGAGAACAAGCAAATTATCTCTATCGATCCTTTCCCGCTAGGAGAGGGTTTAACATCCATACTGATTCGTACTCGCCAGCCGCTCATGTTAGTTGAGAACACAGAGCAAAGAGCCAACGAATTGGGGGCAAAGGTGGCAGGAAAGCCCGCACGCTCATGGATGGGCGCGCCCATGCTTGTACAGAACGCTCCAGTTGGCGCATTGATTATTCAGGATCTTGAAAACGAATATGCCTTTGATGAAAATGATTTGAAATTTTTTACAGCGCTTGCAAGTCAGGTCGCAGGTGTGATCAATAATGTTCGTCTATTAGGTGAAAGCCAGAGTAAAGCAATACAAATTGAAACCGCCGCAGAAATTGCACGTGATATCAGCGGTTCACTCAATCTTGATGAACTATTAATTAAAGCCGTCAATTTCATTCGAGAACGTTTCGACTTTTATCACGCATCTATATTCCTGCATGATATTCCAGGCGAATTCGCAATGATCCGCGAAGCAACGGGCGAAGCTGGAACACAAATGAAAAGGGCAGGATACAAAATCGGTGTGGGATCAAAATCCATCGTCGGCTTTGTAAGTGGAAAAGGCGAACAGTTGGTTGTGAACGACACATCCAAGGATGCTACATACTATGCCAACCCACTTTTGCCAGACACACGCGCAGAAGCAGCAATTCCACTTAAAGTAGGAGACCGAATCGTAGGTGTGCTGGACATCCAGAGCACAAAGCCTTACTCCTTCTCTGAGGATAACCTTCGTAGTTTGCAAATCCTCGCAGACCAATTAGCAGTAGCCGTTGTCAATACAGAATTGTTCGCAGAGACACAAGAGCATCTTTCACAACACCGTCTCTTGCACCACATTACTACCACAGCTGCATCAGGTACGACATTAGAGGAAGCTCTTGAGAGCGCAGTCAGCGGCTTACAGGTTACTCTCGGTGGAGACCGCGTTACCATTCTATTGGCTGACCGTGACAAAAAGGTTCTCGAAGTAAAAGCATCCATGGGTTACTCTGATGAAATTTCACGTACTCAAATTGGGTTCGGGAGTGGGATCACTGGTTGGGTTGCAGAACACAGGCGTACGTTAAGAGTCCGAGACGTGAACATAGATCCGCGTTATATACAAGCCAGCTCCAATACACGATCTGAATTGGCTATTCCACTGATCTATCGAAACGAATTACTTGGCGTATTGAATGTTGAAAGTGAACAAGTTGATGCTTATACTGAAAATGATGAAGAAATGCTTGGCACACTTGGTGGCAGCCTAGCAGCGATCATTGCTAATGCGAGGTTGCTTGAACAAATTCGAGTACAGGCCGAGCGTGAAAGACTCATCAATGAAGTAGCAGGCAAGATTCGAAGATCAACCGATATTCAATCCATCCTGATGACTACAGCAAGTGAAGTGACAAGAATTACAGGTTCACGATATGCAAGAATTAATATTAAGCCAACCAATTCTGAAGAGTCTTAATGGATAGCTTTTCTTCAACTTCGCGCACTACTACTCCTGAAGAGACCACACGCCTGCTTTATCAAAATTGGCGTGAACGTTTTGCCTTGCCACTACTTATAGGAGTATTGATATTTGGGGCAGTTGTCCTTATTCCAGCGATCAATGCCTCAAGCAGCTTGGTTGTTGATGCGTTATTCATTACGACCTATGTAGTTACAGGGCTTGTAACCGTCATTCGGTTTCCCTACAATGTTCGGATGAGTGTGTTTTTGTTAGGTGTCTATGTGTTAGGTCTGGGGGAAATGATCACACATGGAGTACTTGGTGACAGCCTCATTTTCTTTTATGCATTAATTGTATTCGCCACAATTTTGCTTTCTCCACGAATAGGGATTGTGACAGTTGCTATCAATATCCTTACCTTTATTCTCTTTGCATTTTTGTTCCTGAGCGGAAAAATTTTGCCTCTCAATCCGCATGCTTCACCAGCGCAACTCGCGGACTGGTTTAGCGCAATTGGTGTGGTCGTTATGTTCGGTATTGTTGTAATTCTCGGTTTTCAAAGACTGGAAAGAGAATTCATAGAGGCTCAAAAACAAATCGATTCAACATTAGGTACTTTGAAGACCGAGAGAAATAACCTTGAGCGCAATGTAGAAGAACGTACTCTGCAACTCCGCAAGATCAACGAAATTGGACGTTTTGTAGCGGCCATTCTTGATCCTGATGAATTACTGCCTCGTGCTTTGCAACTTATTGAAACAGAATTCAAGTTTTATTACATGGCCTTTTTCCTCGTCAATATCACTGGGCAATGGGCTGAGTTGAAAGTAGCTACGGGTGAAGCTGGTAAAGTATTAAGGGAAAACAAGCATCGATTGGATGTGAATGGAAATAGCGCAGTTGCACGGGCTATTCGAACAAGAGATGGACAAATCTTGCTTAGCAGCAAAGCAGAGCACTTGCAACTGGATAATCCCCTACTCCCATACACGCGCTCGCAAATCGTATTACCGTTAATCGTCGGCGACTTAACTCTTGGAGCTTTGGAAATTCACTCCACACAGGAAAGCGCATTTCAGCAGGCAGACTTAAATACCTTTCAAAATATGGCAAATGAAATTGCCATCGCTTTTGAGAATGCACGGTTGTTCCAGGAAGCACAACAAAGCTTGTCTGAAATGCGTGCTACTCAAAGACAATACCTGCAAGGCGCATGGCAGGCTATTACAGAAGAAAAGGATCTGGCATACGCTCTTGGGGATGCAGACTCGTCCACAGATGCTGAAATAGAAATACCGATCGCACTAAGAGAACAAGTGATCGGTCAGCTTCAGCTGGTGAATGCCACCGAGTGGAGTCCTGAGCAGAGAAACCTTGTAGAAGCCATCGTAACACAAGCAGCTCTGGCGCTTGAAAATGCGCGTCTTGTAGAAGAAAGTCAGTCTATTGCTGCGCGAGAAAAACTCGCGAATGATGTTATTGCAAAAGTATGGGCCTCGACAAGCATGGAAGGTATCCTTCAAACTACCGTTCGCGAGCTGGGTCGCTCCCTCGAAGCTGCTGAAGTTGAAATTGAAATATCCATGGACAAGAGCGACAATGAATAGCAACAATTCGAACTTCACCCAGGACAATGCACCAACCTCCAATTTCAGCTATGTAGATTGGCGGGAACGATTCATTTTAGTCATTTTACAGGTCACCTGTGTAGTGGCAATTCCCATGATCGTTCTTTCCTTCCCGACCGCTTCACTCAGTGACAAGTTCCTATTTATTGGCATGTATATTGGCCTTGTCGCTGTTACCGTGCTGCCAATTTCTCAGAACATTAGAGAATATGTACTGTTGCTTATACCTTTCGCGATTGGTGTAAACGCAATCTTTTCATGGGGGCCATGGGCTGACGGAAATATCTTCTTTTTGGTTTGCGTCATATTAACTTCGCTCTTAATTGATCGGCGTGCAGACATCGTTTTACTGGGCATAAGTTCTATTTTTCTAATTGCAATCGCAATTCTTCAGCAAGCTGGTATTTATCACTTTTCCGCATCAGACGTCCCTGCAACTGCCCCAGCTGATTGGTTTGTTTATTGCATCGATTACATCATCACCGGGATAATACTCGTAGCAGCCCTCGGTCAACTTAAGAGTGCTTTTGCACGAGTTGTCTCCGATATGCAACGCGCCCTTGGTGAACTTGCAACTGAACGCTCCAATCTCGAAGAAAAAGTCCGTGAACGGACAGATGAACTTGAAGCTCGAACAGCTCAATTACGCACAGCATCTACAGTCGCTAAGGTAATGGCTGAAATACAAAACATATCAGAGCTATTAGATTCTGTTACCCAACTCACTTCTGAAAAATTTGAATACTATCATGTAGGCTTGTATATCTTAGACGAACAAAAAAAGACGGCATTCCTACAGTCGGCATCATCAGCCATTGGAAAGCAAATCATCGGTCAAGGATTTCGCATTGAGCAGGATAGGCGGAACCCAATTAATCTTGTAGTAAGTCAAAATCGACACGTTATTTCCACTGATGTGGACGGCACAAATTTCGTACGTGAAGCGAATTTCCCACTTACCCGTTCTCGTATGCTCCTTCCGCTTGCAGTTCGCGGAAATATTCTTGGAATATTAGATCTGCACTCTGACCAACCAAGGGCATTTGACGCACAAGATGCTGAAGTTCTGCAAACCCTTGCTGATCTGGTAGCAATATCTTTTGATAATGCCCGTTTGATCAATGAGACAAAAAGCCTTGTAAGCCAGCTAGAGGTAAATACAACCATTCAGACAGAAAGAACCTGGAGAAAATTAACAAGCCGCCAACGGCCTGCCTACCAATACACACCAGCTGGTGTCCGCCCCATCTTCTCAACGAACAAGAAAGGCAGCACAGATGGGCTAAACGTGCCACTTATCCTTCACGGACAAAAGATTGGCACAGTAAAGCTTAAGAGGAAAGGTGGCATTTCTCAATGGTCAGAAAGGGAACGCGTCCTCGTAGAAAAGATCGCTGACCAGGTTGCCCTTGCTCTGGAAAACAGCCGCCTCGTGGACGAAGCTCAAAAAGGTGCTTTACGCGATCAAATGATAGCCAACATTTCCACCCGTGTCCGCGAAACTCTGGAGATCGAATCTGTTGCAAGGACCGCGGCTACAGAGCTTCTTCGTGCATTTGACTTGAAAGAAGCAGAGATATTGATAGGTGCGTCACAAACTGATAACGTAAAAAAATGAACGCTTCCCAATAAGCCTTCTTTTTATTAGTAAGAGAACAGTGGACACCCCGCAAAAGATAAGCTGAGCATTAAGGTTCCTATTGATCATGAACATGCAAGAAAACAAAAAAGCAACGGAATATAAAAATGTCCCTTCCCGAATGGGAATGTGGGCACAATTAAGTTATTCGCAAAAGTTTACGATCATCACCTTGATCTTCGCTTTGCCTTTGCTTGCCTTTGCGCCGCTTGTATATGAACAGATACTTAGAATAGACAGGTATGGTGTGAAAGAAGCTGCGGGAACTCTATATTTGCGTGGTCTTTGGAACCTGACAGACAGTCTACAAACCTACAGTTCAACCGATGCAAGTTTTCAAATGGAAGA
The DNA here is from genome assembly GCA_046328875.1 of Anaerolineales bacterium. Taxonomy (GTDB): domain Bacteria; phylum Chloroflexota; class Anaerolineae; order Anaerolineales; family Villigracilaceae; genus Villigracilis. The sequence goes on from JAXLVS010000001.1 coordinate 2,145,558, forward strand.
GGCGTCACAGCAAGATTTAGATAATGCCAAAGCAAAGGTGACTCAAGATCTTCAAGCGCTACAGAACAATAATGCAACAGCAGTAACTCTTGGCTTGAATTTTAGTGCTAACAGCCTGGCTGCGAAGTGGAACACGATAAAAACACCTGAGGAAACTTCCCAGCTGCTCGAGAGTATCGCAACAGCGACTCGAGAAGTCGGAGACAAGTCCTACCTTATTCTGGATCCTGACCTGGACACTTACTATCTCATGGACGCTGTTCTGCTAAGACTTCCTGAGAATCAAACTTCATTGTTCAAAATACAGCTCTTAACAGCCCAAGCAGAATTAAATAATGGTTTGACTCCGAGCGAAGAAAACGAACTTCAGAACAATTTGAGCATTATCAACCAAAACCTAGAAGGAATAAATAGAGGTTTGTTAGTTGCAGCAAAAAACGATTCAAATAATGCTGTAAGTTCCTCTTTGAGAGACACCCTCAAGAAATACACAGATAGTCTAAACGCTTATATGACAGCAGCTCAAAAGAGTTTAGACAACAATGTCAGCTCTGACGAAATAAAAGAGCTGAATAATTTATATTCTCTGGCTGCAAGCTCAAGTTCTGAGTTCTATCTCTTGAGTTCTCAGGGATTGGAAGCTGGCATCCAAAATCGTACCCGGGCATTTAGCCTTCGAGTAACTATATATATCACGCTGTCAGTGCTTAGTGTTTTGATCGCTTTCCTTATTGGGAATAGATTGATGAAATCCATCAGTGCCCCATTGGAAAAAGCGATTAATGCCGCTGACCAATTTGCATCTGGCAACTTGACCGCTCGCATCGACTATGTCTCCAAGGATGAAGCAGGCAGAGTGATTGAAGCCTTCAACAGACTGGCAGTGGAAATTGAAGCTAACCAAAATGCACTAAAACAGCGCAGCGACGACCTGACAGACAAAACTCAAAAACTTGAAACGATTTCAAGAGTGGCACGCGAAATCACTTCTATTCGAAATCTTTCGTCGGTGCTTTCTACTGCCACAAATCTGGTGTATGAGAACTTTGGGTATTACCACATTGGCATATTCCTTCTAGATGAACGGAAGGAATACGCTGTTCTAGTAGCTTCGAACAGCGAAGGCGGGAAAAAAATGCTTGATAGGGGCCACCAGCTGAAAATAGGAGAGACCGGCATTGTAGGTTATGTTGCTGAGTCTTTACAAGCGCGCATCGCATTGGATGTAGGGCACGACGCGGTCTACTTCAACAACCCAGACCTGCCTCAAACTCGCTCTGAGTTGGCACTTCCTCTCGTGGTCAACAGCCAAATCCTCGGAGTTATTGACTTTCAAAGTACGCAATCTAGGGCCTTCAAGCAAGAGGACATTACGATCCTGCAAATCCTTGCTGAACAATTAGCAATTGCGATTCAGAACGCCAACCTTTTCAGCGAGGCAGAAAATGCAGTGGAAGCGGCTCGCTTTGCCTACGGAGAAGTCAGCCGTGAAGCTTGGAGCAAAATATTAACCAACCAGCCGCGTATTGGTTATATTGCCACTCAGCCAACAACCTTGAAGACAGTTGGTACAGAAATGGAGCCCAGCCTCGCCAAGGCACTTGAGACTGGCGACCTTATTCTCGGAATCGATGGATTAACGATCAGTGTGCCTATAAAAATACGTGGTCAAGCCATTGGAGCAATCCGCTTAAAGAAATCAGAAATTTCTGAAGCATGGACACAGGAAGAAACCAACCTCGCAATCGCATTATCAGATCAATTAAGTGGTGCGTTGGAAAGTGCGCGCCTCTACAGAGAATCTCAACAGCGCGCGGCTCGCGAATCACTCGTATCTGATATCTCCACGCGTATTAGCAGTGTCTCCAATGTAGATGCAATTCTGAGAGAAACGGTTCAAGAAATTGGACAGGTTCTCAAGAATACATCTGTCTCTTTCCAATTGTTGGATCAGCCCGATGGCCAGAATCAAGTTGACGATGCGCGAAGAAGCGCAAATCGTCTTTCCGAGAGATAACAGCGATGAATACCTTTAATCTCCGCGACTATTTATTGAAAGACCGCCCTGGTGAAGAATTTGGACAGCGAGCAGAAGCGATCATTACGATGTCGCTTGGCTTTCTGTCAACTGCGCTTGCCATTCTTGCATACAAGAATCCGATCGTTGTTGTTGCATCTGCAATTACAAATGCTGTTGCCATTTTTACGCTTGTACAGGCTATTCGCGGAAAATACAACTACTTAATTCTATTCCCAACTGTAACAGCAGTTTCAATTTGTCTGGTTTCTATTGTTGAAGGTCAGGGTGTTCATGACCTGATCTGGATGGGAAACTTGGGATTGTTCCTGCTTGCAAATGTGTATAGCAGAAAAAGCAGCAGCCCTGCTATTATCTATGGAATTTTTACGATTGCACTATTTGCTGGGTCTGGCCTTGCAGAAGTTAACAACATCCTGCCCAATCCCTATGGAACAAGCATTGAATACGTTATTCTAAATTCGTTCTTCTTCCTTACTGTAATGAGTGCGATTACAGCAATATTTCACAGACACCGCGCATTACTAAATGTTGCCATTAAAAGCAGAGCTGAGCAGGTTATTAACTCACAACGTCTTGAAGAAATTAACCATACTCTTGAAGAACAGGTACGTGTAAGAACAATCGAGTTGAATCAGGCGAACGATCAACTGCAATTAAAAACCATGAGATTGCTGGCAGCCTCGGAAATATCTCAGGAGCTCATGTCAAACATCAATGATTCTCTGCCTGAGTTACTTGCGCGAGCCACACGTAGTATCAGTGAAAAATTTGGCTTTTATCATGTAGGTGTATTCCTACTTAATGAAAACCGAGAATATGCAGTGTTGCGCGCTGCCAACAGTAAAGGCGGACAGCAAATGCTTGCACGCCGCCATCAGTTACGAGTTGGAGGTGCAGGTATTGTCGGCTATGTTGCTCAAAGCGGCCGTCCTCGTATTGCACTCGACACTGGCGCAGATGCAGTATTTTTCAATAACCCTGATCTTCCAGAAACACGCTCAGAAGCAGCTTTGCCTTTGAAATATGGAACGGCCACAATTGGCGTTCTAGACGTGCAAAGCACACAATCATCCGCCTTCAATGCGGAAGATTTAAATACATTAAGTACTCTTGCAAATCAAATCGCAATTGTCATTAGGGCTTTAGAAATATCCAAAGGAGATAGCTATTCAATATCTGGAAGTCGTGGAGAAAAACGAACTGGCATTCAACTGTTCAGCAAAAAAAGAAACGCAGGATATTTATTCGCACCAGATGGAACGATATCGAACGTTCTACCCAAGAAAAGCGTCACTGCTGATAAAGCCATCGCTTCAGGCGAAGCTGTGATCTTGAATCAGCCTTCGAAAGGCACCTCCCCCACCCTGGCAATCCCAGTCAAACTCCGCGACCAAGTAATCGGCATTATTCATATTGAATCTACTGAAAATAGCAGAAAATGGACAGAGGAAGAAGTTGCCATGGTGCAATCAATATCTGACCGAGCCGCGTTGGCCCTGGAAAACGCAAAATTATTTGAAAATGCTACACGCCGCGCAGAGCAGGAAGAGACGATTGCTCATGTGACAACACAAATCGGATCATCCAGCGATTTCAACCGCATTTTGCAGACCACCATTCAGGAACTTGGTCAGGCACTCGGCACAACCCGTACATTTATTCAGTTGGCTACTCCCTCTGAAAACGGCAATGAAACAACAACCGACCAGTAATCACGGTTGATTTATAAAAGGCAAAGATGACACAGAACGAATTTAAACAAGATGATAAAAAAAGGACTAGCACAGGCGTCTCACTCCAAACGCGCCTTGTGTTATTGACTCTTCTTATCTCATTTGTTCCATTGATCGCTATTTCATTCCGTGATATTTTACAAACGCAGCAAGCGCTTACAGACAGATCTGAAGCGTCTTTGAGATCAAGTGCTGAGCAAACAGCTAACAGCCTCGACACATTCATCCAGACAACACTCGAATCGATCGCCATCGAGTCCCAAATTTCAGACTTTACAGATTTTCTTATGCTGAGGCCTGAACAGCGCCCCGTCAGCGAGGAAACAATACGAGCTCAAGATTTGCTCATTAAGTTAAGCGCCAAAGACCCAGAAAATATTATCTCCTATGCGCTTGTAGATTTACACGGGCAAGTTATTTTGGACTCTTCAGATGCTCATGCCGCCGTACAATTCGAGACGGATCAACCCTATTTTCCACAGGTTCAATTTAGCAACAAACCGATTTTGACTGAAGTTATTTATGACAACTTTGGTGCGACTACGATCACTTTCGCGAACAGGGTGCTCGGACAGAACGGCCAGTTTATTGGAGTGCTACGAGTAAAATATGACTCGAAAAAACTACAGTCCATCGTAGTGGATAGCGCAAAGACAAACACGAACTCATTGGTCTTGCTGTTGGATCCAACGTACATACGTTTGGCAGATAGCAGAAACGCAAGTCTCATTCAAAAATCAATTGCTCCTCTTACTCCAGTGGATTATCTGCTCGCAGTTGAAAATAAGCGTTTCCTAGATATTCCACTTAAAGAGCAAACTACAAATTTTACAGAATTTGAAGACGCGCTTGACAAGGCTAATTCACAGCCATTCTTTAGTGTAGATATAACCCCCAACATACCTGGCAATGACACTGTTGCTGTGGCTTTTATGGAAACCCGCCCTTGGATCGTTGCCTACAGCCAGCCGACTTCCGTGTTCCTTGCTAATGTTCAAAAACAAACTCGAACTAATACCATCCTGGTAATCAGCACCTCCATTTTTGTGGCAATAATTGCCACCATAGCAGCACGTGCACTGACAAACCCCATCCTCTCACTGACAAAAACGGCGAACTCCATTTCTCAAGGCGACTTAAACGCACGCGCAGCTATTCGTTCATCTGACGAAATCGGATCCCTGGCAGCAGCGTTCAACTCCATGGCAGACCAACTTCAATCTACACTGGTTGGGCTTGAACAACGTATCGACGAACGTACAGCAGAACTTCAAAAAAATAAATTGGAGTTGGAAACCATTGCTGATGTTGCGCGTGAAATTGCCATCATTCGAGATATGGATACCCTATTAAATGTCTCAGCCAATCTTATCCAAGATAGACTGAAGTACTACCATGTTGGCATCTTTCTTGTGGACGAACGCGGCGAATACGCTTTCCTACGCGCAGCAAGTAGCGTTGCTGCTGAAAAAATGCTTGCAAGCAAGTACAAGATGAAGGTAGGAAAGACCGGGTTGGTTGGCAGCGTAACAGGAACAGGTCAGGCTTATATCGCTTTGGATGTAGGCTTGGATGCAGTTCATTTTGAAAATCCACTATTGCCTGATACGCGCTCTGAAATCGCGCTTCCTCTTCGTAGTCGCAACATCACTATTGGCGCATTGGACATTCAAGCAAACTTCCCAAATGCCTTCAATCAGCAGGATATTCAAACGCTCCAGATATTAGCCGACCAATTGGCAGCTGCGATTGAAAATGCCCAGCTTGTACAACAAGTTGAAGGTACTCTTGCTGAACTCACAAGGGCCAACCGTACTCAGACTCAGCAAATATGGCAAGCTACCCTTGATGAAAGAAATACACCAACATTTGAGTATGATGGCCTTCAAATCAATGCAGTTCCGCGGGATCTTGCCCCTGACCTACTAAAGAAACTTTCAGACGGCGTTCCCATTGTTGTAAAGCCACAAGCTCAACAAAATTTAGATGAAGTCGAGAAACATACCAACACACTTCTGGTCCCGCTAATGGTATTCAACCAAGTTATTGGCGTCATTGGGCTTGAACAGGAAGATTCTTCTCATACTTGGTCTGAAGAAGAAATCGCTGTTGCTCAAGCTGCGGCTAGTCGTGCAGCCCTTACACTGGAAAATGCCCGTCTGCTTGATGAAAGCCAGAGACGCGCGTCAAAGGAGCGCACGATCCTAGAATCTACAGCAAGAATCGGATCTGCGATAAATATTGAGAACATCCTTCAGGCCGCTGCCGAGGAATTAGAACGAGTCTTGGGCGACTCTGAAGTGGTACTCCAATTTAATACGAGCACATCTCGTTTGGAAAAAGATAAGTAACTGCCATGCCAAGGAAGAAATATGTTAAAGGTATTTAGCAATTTACTACAACCGCCAGTATATATAGACAAAGAGCAAAACCGACTTGGTAACTTGCTTCATACCATTACGCTTGGAGCGTGGCTGGTCCCATTTAGTTTGATCTTAATTCCTCTCGTGTTCCCTACTTTCCAATCCAGAAGCATTCCTGCCGCAGTTATTATCATTTTCATCAACTTAGTTGTGTCCGTTCTCGCTCGTAGAGGATACCTAAGAATAGCCAGCATTATTTTCGTACTTTCATTGACAGGAATAATTACTTTTGTAAGCATAAGCTTTGCGGCTCAACCTCGTCCGTATATCTTATTTTTTGCCTGGATCATCATCTTCGCTGGTTTGCTGCTAGGAAGCAATGCAGCAACTGCAACAGCCGTTTATTTTGCTCTGTTGCAAGCCACAATTATCGGCCTTGTAAATAGCGGGATTATGCAGCCAGTAAATGCACAATCCTCTCCAGCTACAAATATTTTCGTTTTAGCAGTCGGCTTCCTGCTCATCTCAAGCACTATTAATCTTGCATCCAGAAGTATTCAAAATTTAGATAAACAAACCAGAGAAGATGATCTAAATCTCAAAGCTAGTAACCAGGAATTAACCGACCTGACAGATAATCTTGAAAAGCGCATTGCAGAACGCACCAAAGAACTTGAAAATGCGAACTTGCGAATAGAAAAAAGAGCAAAGCAGTTTCAAACAATCTCTCAGGTTACGCGAGCCATTATCTCCACCCAAAACCTGCAGGATTTATTGCCTCAAATCGTACAGGCTATTAGCCTCCAATTTGACTTTTACCATATCGGCGTCTTCTTGATTGACTTAAACAACGAGTATGCTGTTCTTAGTGCAGCCAACAGCAAGGGCGGAGAGAGAATGCTTGAACGTGCTCACAAGCTTCGTATCGGGCAGACTGGTATTGTAGGAAATGTAGCCAAGACAGGAAAGGTCCGCATTGCGCTCGATACTGGCGCAGACTCCATCTATTTTAATAATCCAGACCTTCCAGATACACGATCTGAAATGGCATTGCCATTGATACAGGCAAATGGAGAAATTATCGGAGTGCTCGATATTCAAAGCACAGTTCCAAACGCCTTTTATCAGGAAGATATCGAAATCCTTACCACGCTTGCAGATCAAGTCTCTGTGGCCATTGCCAATGCTCGCCTTTACGAGGAAACACAAAAAGCGCTCATTGAAGCAGAGATGGTATACCGCCAGGAGCTAAAAACTGGTTGGGATAAATTTTCTCGTTCACAAAAACTTGCTGGTATCCGCAGGCGAAACATGAAATCAAGTTTCCTTGCCGAACCAATGGAAGTATCTGGCATGAAAGAAGCCCAATATGGAAGCATCTATCAGGAGCGAGAAGAAAACAACAAAACGTCTCAACTCACCATGCCTGTCAAGCTGCGTGGCGAAGCGGTCGGCATTCTGAATCTCAAGTCGAATACCAACCGCGAGTGGAGCGCTGACGAGATGGATATCATCAACGCAATCATCGAGCGTGCTGCACTCGCAATTGAGAATGCACGTCTGCTTGACGAAAGCCGCAAGATCGCTGAAAAGGAACGTGCGATCAGTGATATTTCAGTAAAGATCGGTCAGGGAACAGAAATAGAAACGATCTTAAAAACCGCTGTCAGAGAGTTGGGAGCGCAAATTAGCGGCGCCCAAGTCACCGTCGAGATTGGAGGCGGTGACGAATAGTCACGAATGATCATGAATATGTCTCCATCGAACTCCCCCACCAGCTCAGCAGCTAACGATACACGATATGCACGCAATGGACGGATCATCATTGCGATCTTGATGATCACAGCACTTCCATCTGCTGCACTGTTTGGATACTTTGGTTACTTCAACCATTTACCGCAGCTATATCTTGTCTCAGCTACGTTGATCGCGAGTGCGATCTTCGATCTTCTGCCTTTAACTTTGATTCGTCGTGGCCAAATTAATAGAGCCATGACCATCATCATCATCGTATTCAATGCCAACATTCTGATCGTTCCGTTTCTTGTACAGGGTTTGGGTGCAATTGTGGCGGTTTCAGCAATTGTGGTGACAATAGCCATTGCTGGTCTTTCCATGTCGCCAAATTATTCATCCACTGGCATTGTGCTGGGAATTATTTTTGGAATTGCAGCACTTCTTGCCGATTCATTACTTGGAACTGATCGAATCCAAATTCCGCAGCTTGGAACTTATTCAACCTATATTGTCCTTGCCATTGGGATTCCTATATTCATTGTGTTGGCTGGCGAGTTTAGAAAATTCAGCTTACAAGTCAAGATCACGTTAGGGATTCTTCTCACTGGCGGTATTACTGTAATCACCCTACTGACATTTGGCCTAAACCGAACAAATGCCATTGTAAACACCTTATCTCAAAGGCTTGAGACAAGCATTGTAAAACAGACAGAAGCTCAAATCACTGATGTCATTAACACTGAAGCAGCGAAAGCAGATACCGTTTTTCTGGAAATACAAAATGACCTGTCTGGTATTGCAGAATATCGAACAAGAATTGAAAATCAGTCTTACCTATTCAACTCTGGCACATATTGGAACTCAATCGATAAGATAAAACAATTGCCGGGCGGCCAGTACGGCAACTCTAATCTCGATCCATCTTCAGTATTTATCCCAAACCTGTTCACGCTGGACGAGGCCATGATAGCCGACTTAAATGCCAGCGCATACCTGGATTTTATAGCTCCGGGCTTTCTTAATGCTCATCCCGAAGTAGTGGCTGTCTATTACATAAGTGAGCGTGGATATACAACATACTATCCAAACATCAGCTTGGCAGAGAATGTGCCCGCAAACTTCAACCCAAAAGAACAAATTTTTTACAGCATCGTCACACCTCAAAACGACCCAGAACACAGTCCAAAGTGGACTGAACCCTACCAAGACCCTGCTGGTAAAGGATTGATCGTAACACTTTCCTCTCCTATATATTCGAGTGTTGGAGTGTTTAAAGGCGTGATTGGTGCAGATATCCAGCTTTCAAAAATCTCCAATGCGATCTCAAATATTAAGCTGGGTGAAACTGGCTTCTCTTTCCTTGTCGATAATAGCGGCCATATTTTAGCCATGCCCGAGCAAGGCTATTCTATTTTTGGTTTGCAACCTGAAGAAACACCGGTTAATGAAACCCCAAAACAAACCATTCTCGATGCCAAGTCTGATGCTCTTAAATCCATTGCAGAAGGCATTGTGAGCGGCAATGCCGGCGTAATGACCATACCTGTTAACCAAGTGGATAACTATGTAGCTATCGCGCCTCTGCCAACGACAAACTATCGCCTGGCAATATTTGCTCCTTCAAAAGAATTGAACGGCGAGATCATTAAAACTCGCAACGAAATTCAAAGTGAAGTTCAAACCAGCTTACGTTTTGCAAGTGCGATCCTGATCGTTTTATTTGTCGGCGCGCTTGTCATCAGTTTGTGGGTTGGACGCATCATCACAAGGCCAATGTACCGCCTAACAAAAACGGTTGAAGAAATTACAAGCGGAAATATATCAGCCCGTGTAAAAGTCGAATCACAAGATGAGACTGGTGTTCTCGCCAGAGCCTTCAACACCATGGCAGAGAGACTAAACGACACGTTGCTCGGCCTCGAAGAACGCATCTCCGAGCGAACCCAGGAACTTGAAAAAATCAATGAGAGCAATGCGTATCGGGCTACACAATTTGAATCCATTGCCCAAATATCACGAACCATCAGTTCAACTCAGACATTAGACACGCTGCTTCCGCAAATTGCTGAAACAATTTCTGAACGGCTTGGCTTTTATCATGTTGGCATCTTCCTTTTGGACCACCACAGGGAATATGCGGTACTCGTAGCCGCCAACAGCGCTGGCGGAAAAAAGATGCTCGAACGTAATCACCGCTTGCAAGTAGGTGAAACAGGCATCGTCGGCTATGTTGCGAAAACGGGACAACCCCGCCTCGCGCTAGACGTGGGTTTGGATGCTGTTTTCTTCAACAACCCGGACCTCCCAGAGACACGTTCAGAAATTGCCCTCCCATTGCGTATTGGTGTAACAGTCTTCGGTGCACTTGATGTACAAAGCAAAAAGGCACAAGCCTTCTCACAAGAGGATGTAAGCATTCTTTCATCGCTGGCTGAACAAGTGAGTGTGGCTATTCAAAATGCTCGTTCTTACCAAGAAAGCCAGGAAGCTCTTGCACAGGCAGAGATTATCTCAATGCAATTAAGTGAACAGCAATGGAGTAAATTCCTAACACGCCAAACTATAGGCGGCTATTACTTTGACGGTGTAGACGCCAAACAGATCAATCCCACCTCAGAAAAGACAACGCCCCATAGTCTGTCAATTCCATTAATTCTACGCGGCACAAAGATCGGCACATTAAAACTTAACGCCCCCGATCCAAACCGCATCTGGACAGACGAAGAAATCTCTCTCGCTCAAGCCACCGCAGACCGCACAGCACTAGCAATTGAAAACGCCCGTCTATTACAAGACGCCCAAAAACGCGCAGCGAAGGAACGCACTATCGGTGAAATATCTTCCAAGATCGGCAGCCTTGTAAATCTTGAGAACATCGTCCAAACCACGATCGAAGAGCTTGGCAGCACTCTCCCTGGAACCGAGATTGCAATTCAATTTACCCCACCGAAACCCGAGCAATATTAAAGCTCAGGAGACCGATACGATATGTTTTCAAAAATTGTTGATTATTTTACAGATGAAGAAGACAATGACCCGTCATTTATTCGGCTGACGCGGAATATTTTGTTCTTTGTAATATTTGTAAACGTCGCGCTTATTCCTCTTGTAACGGGACTCACGGGTGAAACCTCGCGAAATCCACGCGCGTTGGTAACACTTTCCATCACACTAGTGTTAGAAATCATCTCGCTCATAAACGTGTTTCGCGGCAAAGTGGGGATGTCCAAACTGATCGTACCGCTCGCTTTGATCGCAGCAGTAATTGTTATTTCATTAACTACAAATGGATTAAAAAACGCATCCATAACCGGGCTGCCAATTATTCTCGTTATCTCTGCAATTCTACTAGGCAGGCGGTCAATCTATTTAGTAGTGCCTCTAACTGTTCTTGCAACGATCTTTATCGCTTTTTTTGATTTACGTCAGCAAATCAAGTATGTCCCCGTAGGCTTGGACGATGCAATCATTATTCCAGTTTTGCTCATTGGTTGTGCTGGCATCATTCAGTTATTGACCAATCGTTTGAATGACAGCCTTCAACGGGCTCGCAAAAGCGAAGAACTGCAAAGACTTGAAAACATCGAACTTGATGAACTGCGCGAGTCCCTCGAAGAGCGGGTCAAGCAACGCACCCTTGAGCTTGATCATGCTAACCGAAACAATGAAGGACGCGCCAAACAATTTGAGGCTATTGCTCAAGTTACACGTGCCATTTCGTCCATTCAAGATATAGATACAATTTTGCCTCGTATTGCACAAGTGATCAGTGAACAATTTGGACATTACCATACAGGCATCTTTTTGCTTGATGACAATCGTGAATATGCTGTCTTACGAGCCGCCAACAGTGAGGGCGGACTTGGCATGTTGAAAAATGGACACAAACTGCTTGTTGGACAAACAGGCATCGTTGGATACGTAACAGCAACAGCACAGCCCCGCATCGCCCTTGATGTTGGATCTGATGCTGTTTACTTTGATAATCCCTTCCTCCCAAACACTCACTCAGAGATTGCTCTGCCCCTCTTCATTAGTGGTCAGGTAGTTGGAGCATTGGATGTACAAAGCGAAGCGTCTAACGCCTTTACTGAAAGTGACATTGAAGTATTGTCCACACTTGCGGATCAAGTGTCTATCGCTATTCAAAATGCCCGTACTCTTGAAGAAGCTCGCAAATCCCTCGCAGAAGCGCAAAGTGCGTTCGGGCAATTGACACAAGAATCATGGAAGATCATGAGGCCAGAAACAGTAGGTATAGGCTTCCAATTAACAGAAAAAACAGCAAAACGGTTGGACAAGGCACTAGAAGGCCCAGAAATTGAAGAAGCATTCACAACGGGCGAAACCGTCATTACAACAATAGAAAATAAAACTGCCAATCTTACAATCCCCATCCGCCTGCGTAACACAGTAATTGGAGTAATGAACTTAAAAACCAACGGCGATATCCTTATCACACAGGATGAAGTGGATATTGCCGAGGCCATTTCCGAGCGTCTTTCTCTTGCTATCGAGACGTCCACCTTGCTCCGAACAACACAACGACGTGCCGATATCGAAAGAATTACAACTGATATTTCTGCCAAGGTAAGTTCATCCACTCGGTTCGAGACAATTCTGCAAACTGCGGCTCAGGAACTGAGCCGCGCCTTAGGCGGAGAAGTGATCGTACAAATAGAACCGATTGCAATGAAAATGGACACGTAGCGATCTTTTAATCGTGTTAAAACTAAAAGAGAACTTTATGGATCAACCAAAACAGCCCGTCACAAAAGACACAGAAAACACCCTTCCCCCTCAACGGACAAGTATCGGCATCAAATTGCCCTTGATCGTGATCGGGCTTATGCTGTTTGCATTTCTAATTTATACGTATATCAGCATACGGGTAAGTCAGGGGTCTTTAAATGAAAACCTTAAAGAAGACTTACTTGCTGACACGCAAACAAATATCGATTTAATACAAAGGACCCTGACTGAGGCCAAAACAATTGCCATCAACCTGGCCACCGCAGTGGAATCTGGCTCATTCGACGAGAACAGCCTGAATCAAATCATCCAAAGTACATTGATAAACAATCAACAGATTTTCGGCTCCACTGTAGCTTATGAGCCTTATCAATTCGATAAAAATATTTACTACTGGTCGCCTTATTTCAATCGAACATCCGAAAACGAATTTAAATTTACACAATTAGGTAATCCAGAGTACGATTACTTTAATAAAGATTGGTATTCAACTACCAAGCAGACTCTTGCTCCAACACTCTCTGCGCCGTATTTTGACGAAGGTGGCGGCGAAATTTGGATGGTCACCTGGAGTATTCCATTTTTAGATAAGAATGGAAACTTTAGAGGAGTTGCAACCGCTGATATTGATTTCTCCAAAATTCAACAAATATTCTTCAATGCAAAGCTTGGCAAAGGCGGCTACGCGTTCTTGATCGATTCAAAGGGCACTATCCTAGGAATTGGAGAAAAAGGTGGCGACCTTGAAGCCATGAAAGACTCCATGGTCACTGCTGGGACTTCAAATGTTGCGATCAACTGGGCCGAATTGATCAAAAGCATGACAAATGGCGAATCTGGGTATATGGAAGTGTCTGATATAAACGGAGTGCCGTTGTATGTCTCCTACGCGCCGGTTGGTCTTGATACGGGTTGGTCGCTTGGGCTTGCATATCCCAGAGAAGAAAATCTTCAGAAAACAACCTCTCTTCAGCTTACGCTTGTTATTTACAGCTTTTTTTCCGCCCTTATCTTCGGTGGAGTGATCTACCTTTTCATGAGATCCATCACTGAACCATTAAGAAAATTAACCTTTGCCGCAGGGCAAATCGCCTCAGGTGATCCAGAAAACATCAGGGAGCAGTTACAAAACCCCATTCAAATTCAAACGCAAGATGAACTTGAAGACCTCGCAATCGCTTACAACCAAATGGCTTTTAACCTAAACCAATCTCTGGAAAGTCTGGAAGAGAGGGTGAAAGAAAGAACTCTGGAACTTGAAGAATCGCGCATGCAAAGCGAACGACGTGCAAGTGAACTACAAGCGATCAGTGAAATTTCCAAGATCATCGCTGGGGAACAAAAAATCTCCACCCTGCTCCCATTGATTACCCGCCTCGTCAGCGACCGCTTTGGTTTTTACCACACAGGCATATTCCTTCTTGATGACACAAATACTTATGCCGTCCTACAAGCTGCCAGCAGCGAAGGAGGCAGAGTAATGCTTGCCCGCGAGCATAAATTAGAGATTGGTGAAAGTGGCATTGTAGGATATGTAGGAAAGTTTGGCACTCCACGCATCGCACTAGACGTTGGTCATGATGCTGTTTACTTCAACAACCCCGACCTCCCAGAGACGCGCTCAGAAATGGCATTGCCGTTAACTGTACGAAATAAAATCGTTGGTGTGCTTGATTTGCAAAGCACAAAGCAAGGTGCTTTCACAGAAAATGAACTAAACACAATGAGCATTCTCGCGGATCAAGTTGCGATCGCCATCGAAAATGCGCGTCTCTTCCAACAGACAGAACAAGCACTAACAGAAGCAGAAGCACTATACCGCCAGAATACTCAGGAAAGCTGGAAAGAATTCAGCAATGAAGAATCTATTATTGGCTATCATCAAACATTAACTGGTGGCAATAAATTATTTGCGCCACTGGAATCAGATGAAATCCGCCAGGTTATGAATCGCGGCGAAGCTTTGGTACATAGTGCAGATGCGTCATCACAAGAAGCTTCAATCGTTATTCCGATCAAATTACGTGGTCAGGTCATCGGTGCGCTCAAGGTCAAAGCACCAGAAAAGAACAGAAACTGGTCGAGGGATGAGATCAATCTTGTAGAAATCATTTCTGAGCGTCTATCCCTTGCTATTGAAAATTCGCGCCTCATCCAGGAATCACAGAGTCGCGCTGCCAAGGAACAAGCGATCAGCGAAGTCACTGCGAAAATCAGTTCATCAATCGACCTAAATACAATCTTGTCAACAGCTCGTGAAGAGTTAAGAAGCGCTTTCCCCGGTGCTGATGTAAACATTAAGTTGCAAGCCTCCAACAATCATCAAGCAGCGTCATTGACCGAGGCCGACAAAGCACCCAATGTACTTTCAATACCCATTGATCTGCGCGGTGAAAGCGTGGGCGTAATGACAATACGTCTTCCTAAAGAAGAACGTGTAACAAGAAATAAAATGGATATCATCAAGGCCGTTGCAGAACGTGTCGCTCTGTCTGCAGAAAATGCACGCCTCTTTGAAGAAACCTCCACGCGTGCAGAACGAGAACGTCTTGTTACCGATATCACAACAAAGATCCGCACCACCAATGATCCACAAGAAATGATCCAAACTGCCGTAAACGAACTTAAGCGAGCGTTAGGCGTCACTCAAATAGAGATCATCCCACAAAAAATGACTCCCCCGGATAATTAGGGAAACGAGGAAAAGCAATGCTAAAGACCATAGCTATTTCAAATGAAAAAGGCGGCGTAGCAAAAACCACAACCACCTTATCACTCGGGGCTGCCCTAGCAGAGTTAGGAAACCGTGTGTTGTTAATTGATCTGGACGCACAGGCCAACCTTACTCTTGCACTTGGTCTTGAACCTGGCGAATCTGAAAACACGTCCAGCAATGTGATGCTGGATAGCGTCCCCCTGCTTGATGTTTGCAAAAAGACTGAAGTCGAAAGGCTGGATATCGTTCCATCGAGCTCACGCATAGAAATATCTGAGCAGTTCCTGCCTGTCCGTACAGGCTACACCACTATTTTGCAAAAAGCCATTCGAGCGACCAGCTTACCTTATGACTATATTATTCTCGACTGCCCTCCTGCACTTGGCGCAATCACAAAAAATGCGTTAGCCGCATCCGACCTTCTTCTCATTCCAACTCAGGCGGAGTATTTTTCAGCCTATGCGCTTCGCAACATGATGGCTCTTATCCGAAATGTTCGCGAACAGGATAACCCTAATCTCGCTTACCGCATCCTCGTTACCATGCTGGATAAAAGAAACCGAACCCATCGCAACATTCACGAACAGCTACGCACTACATTCGGCGATGGTGTTTTCAATACCGTGATCGAAATTGATACTAAATTGCGCGAAAGCCCCATTGCTGGACTGCCCATTACTCATTACAAATCCGGCGCGCGCGGCTCAACCCAATACCGCGTCCTCGCTCAGGAGTTAATCGAATATGCCAAAGAAACCGAAAATAGACAAGCGGCTTAATAAGCTCTTCGAGGACATTCAACCCGAAAAGAATGCCTCGAAATCAGCTGCCAAGCCCAAAGTCCAGGAAGAAGCGCCTCCTCCTGCGCCCGCGCCTGTTGCACCAACTGGCGAATCAGCTGCCACCCCCAGGCCGACTCGAAGACGTCAAACATCATCCTTATTTCTACCTGAGCTTTCCCCAAAGAACGAAAACGATCCTTCAGTTTATTCAGTAAATATTCAAACTGGCGAGCAGGATTGGCTAACCCTGCGTTTATTGGATGAAACTCAAGGCCGAACTTGGACAGCCGACGAACAATTATTGATCAGGCAAGTCACTGATCAACTTTCGCTTGCTCTTGAAAATGCCCGCCTATTTCAAGAGGCTCAAAAATTTAAATTGGGAATCGATCGAACGGATAATGCCGTATTTATTACCGACCCACGAGGCATTATTCAATATGTAAACCCTGGATTCGAAAAGGTTTACGGATATAAGGCTGAAGAAGTTTTAGGGAACACGCCAAGAATTATTAAGTCTGGTCTGATCCCAAATGATCAATATAAAGATTTCTGGAAAACACTCTTAGACGGTGGAACGATCACTGGCGAAATTACTAATAAAGCCAAGGACGGTCGTTTACTTTATATATCTGGAACAAACAGCCCCATTCTCGATGAGAACGGAAAGATCCTCGGTTTTCTTTCTGTGCACCAAGATATCAGCGAAAGAAAAAAATCCGAAGAAGCACTTGAAAAATCAGAAGCGGATTTGCGCGCGCTGTTTGCCGCCATGGAAGATGTGGTGATCGTAGTGGACAAGAATGGCCGCTATGAGCGCATTGCACCCACAAACCCAGGTCGACTTGTCCGCCCACCTTCAGAATTGCTCGGCAAGCTTATGCATGAAGTAATGGACAAAACCACTGCCGACAGGTTTGTAGCAGCCATTCAACAAACACTTGCGACCTCAGAAAAAGTTCAACTGGAGTATGAGTTACCTGTTGGGGATGAGTCTTTTTGGTTCCTGGCGAATCTAACAAAGCTTGATGAAGACAAAGTCTTCTGGGTGGCTCGTGATATTACTGAACGTAAAAAGTCTGAAGAAGAGCTCAGAAAAAGTCAGGAACAATACGCCCTTGCCGCAGAAGGCGCAAACGACGGTTTGTGGGATTGGGATATTGCCAATAACGAGATTTATTATTCACCACGCTGGAAATCCATGCTTGGGTATGAAGTACATGAACTCACAAAAGGGTTCGAGGATTGGGAAAACCTAATCCACCCCGACGACCATGATTATGCGATCAACGCGTTGGATGACTATCTCACCGGCAAAGCAGACACATACGATGTTGAGATCAGGCTTCGGCATAAAAATGGCGAATGGCTTTGGATCCGCGATCGAGGTAAAGCACTGCGTGATTCTTCTGGAAAAGCGATCCGAATGGCAGGCTCACACTCGGATGTTACTCAACGAAAAATTGCTGAAGAATCGCTTCGCCGTCGAAATGATTATCTGGCGGCGTCTTCAGAAATTGGAAAAATCGTCACCTCTACGTTGGATTTAAATACGATCTTCACCCGAACAGTGAATCTGATCATTGACCGTTTTAGTTTTTATCATGCCAGCATCTTCATTGTAGAAGAAACAGGCTTCAATATTGCTTTGCGAGAATCAACGGGCGTCGCTGGCGCCGAAATGAAGAGAAACAGACACATGCTGCCGATCAACGAGAAATCTGTCGTTGGCAAGGTGGCGCTGAATGGACAAGCCGTTATCGTAAACGACGTTCATTCCGACCCAACGCACAAATTTAATCCACTGCTCCCTGAAACTCAAGCAGAAGCTGCGATTCCACTACGTATTGGGAATCGCATTATCGGCGCAATTGACATCCAATCAAAAACAGCTGGTGCGTTCACAGAAGATGAAATCGCTGTTATGCAAACCTTGGCAGACCAAATCGCAGTCGCCATCGATAACGCCCGTTCCTTTGAACTCTCTCAACAAGCAGTTATGGAAATGCGCGAGATTGACCGACTCAAGAGTCAGTTCCTTGCAAACATGAGCCATGAGCTGCGTACGCCTCTCAACTCGATCATTGGTTTCTCGCGCGTGATTCTCAAAGGAATTGACGGCCCAGTTACAGAATTACAACAACAGGACCTTACCGCCATTTACAACTCTGGCCAGCATTTACTTGGCCTGATCAATGATATTTTGGATCTTGCTAAGATCGAAGCAGGCAAGATGGAATTGGCGTTTGACGAAGTCAATATTGCGGATGTTGCCAACAGCGTGCTTTCCACTATGAGTGGGTTGGTAAAAGATCGTCCGATTCAATTAAAGCGTGTTATTGAGCCAAACCTGCCTACGGTGCGGGCAGATGCGATCCGTGTCCGCCAGGTAATGATCAATCTGCTTTCCAATGCTGCCAAATTTACAGAAGAAGGCGATATCGTAGTGGATGTTAGCCTCAAGCCCGGCTCAACAGGGCGTAATGAAATACAAGTAAGCGTAACCGATACTGGCCCTGGCATCTCAAAGCAGGATCAGGAAAAATTATTCCAGGCCTTTTCACAAGTAGACGACTCCCCCACACGCAAGACAGGTGGTACTGGACTGGGTCTTTCAATCTGTCAGCAATTGATCAACATGCATGGCGGACGTATCTGGGTTGATAGTGAAGTTGGCAGAGGCAGCACGTTCTACTTTACCCTTCCGCTCTTCCGCAAAGAAAAAGATGGAGATACCTCTCCTACAGGCAATAAAATTATCCTTTCTATCGATGATGACCCACAAGTGATCGGTTTGTACGACCGTTATCTCCAGCCACAAGGGTATCAAGTCATTCCATTAACTGACCCAGCCCGCGCAGTAGAACGTGTAAGACAATTAAAGCCATTTGCCGTTACACTAGACATTATGATGCCTGGCATTGACGGCTGGCAGGTATTGGATGCTTTAAAAAGTGACTCTGTAACTCGTCACATCCCTGTTATAGTTTGCAGTATTATTGAAGATCTTGAAAAAGGATTCAACCTTGGCGCAACAGATTATCTTGTCAAACCGATCCTTGAAGAAGATCTTGTAAATGCGCTTGACCGATTAAATACGGATGGCTCCATCCGCGACGTGCTCGTAATCGATGACAATCCAGATGATTTGCGTTTGATCGGAAAAATATTAAGTGATGATGGAAGGTATAAGGCGGTTCTCGTGGAAGGCGGCCACAGTGGTTGGAATATTCTTTCAACAGGGAATCCTCCTCACGCCGTCATTCTTGACCTTTTCATGCCAGACATGAACGGATTCCAAATTTTGGAAAAGATGCAGTCAGACAAAAGACTGAGAGATATTCCAACCATTATCATCAGCGGAATGGAACTTACCGCTGAACAAAAAATACAACTAAACGAATTCGGACAGAGCGTGCTAACCAAGGGCTCCTTCAGCGAAAAAGAACTGCTGACATCCATTCAACGCTCCCTGGAACGTCTCCAGGCCAATAAATAAACAGGAGAACGAGACAAAGTGTCATTTATTATCAAGTGCCTTGACTGTGGGCACAACGCCCCTTACTATCCAACATCATCCACGTGCCCAAAGTGCGGCAGTCAATGGCGTGAAGCGGAATATGACTATGAGCGTATCGGAAAGATATTGCCTCCCCTTCTGGCAACGAGACCAGGAGATTTGTGGCGATACAGGGAATTGCTACCTGTCCGAAACCCCAATATCAGTTTGTCACTGGGGGAAGGAAGTACGCCACTCATCCGCGCGGGAAATTTGGGCATGATGTTAGGATGCCCAAATATTTATATTAAAGATGAAAGACAGGGACCGACATCCTCATTTAAAGATAGACAAGCAGCGGTAACTATTGCTGCATTGAAAGAAGCTGGCATCACGGAAATGGTAGCTGCTTCTACGGGGAACGTAGCAATATCATATTCTGCCTACGCCTCTCGTGCTGGGATGAAATTATGGGCTTTCGTAACAAGCCTGGTTCCAGCAGTAAAGATGCGTGAAATCGCGCTATACGGAAGTCAAGTTATTAAGATCACGGGTTCTTATGATCAATGCAAACAGGTCGCATCTGAATTTGCGCGCCAGCGTCGTTTGTATCAGGATATGGGAGCACGCACGATTACATCCATTGAGGCAATGAAAACCATTGCCTTTGAAATTGCCGAACAACTCACGGCTATTCAAGGGCCAGGTGAAAATTCTCCTTGGCGGACTCCAGATTGGTATGTTCAGGCAATTAGCGGAGGGATGGGACCCTTAGGAGTTTACAAAGGCTTCCGTGAAATGAAACAAATGGGATGGGTGGACCGCATTCCATCGTTCGGCCCTATTCAAGCCGAGGGCTGTGCACCGATGGTGAACAGCTGGAAAAAAGGGCTAGATAAAGCCGAGCCAGTAAAATCACCCAAAACGCGTATTGAAACTCTTGCAACTGGCGACCCAGGAAGATCTTATGAGTTTCTACGCGAGCATGTTAACAGCACAAATGGTGCCTTTGAAAGTGTCACCGATGAAGAAGCATTTCGTGCCATGCATGTTTTGGCAAAAATGGAAGGCATCTCTGCAGAACCAGCCGCCGCAGCAGCATTTGCGGGCTTATTTAAACTAATCCGTGCAGGGGTTATAAAACCAAGCGATACCGTAGTAGTAAACTGCACGGGTCACACCATGCCCGCAGAACCTGGGATTCTTGGCGATAACTGGTCAAGAGATATTAAATTCCCAACATTTGAAGAAACTCCACAGGAAGGCTTGCTCTCAGCTCTCACGCAAGTAGCACCTGAGCGTTTCCCCAAGATCGTCATAGTGGAGGACACAGCCGAAGCGCGCCGACTTATCCGGCGCATTCTGCAATCGCAGGGAAATTTCACTATTATGGAGGCAACCAACGGACGAGAAGGACTTGAGCTTATTCAACACGAACTACCTGACCTCATTATTCTCGATCTGATGATGCCTGAAATGGACGGCTTTGCAGTCATTGAAGCCTTGCGCTCGCACCCAGAGACGGCTGTTATCCCAGTCATTGTGGCCACAGCAAAAGAATTGACCCCAGACGAGAAGAGCAGGCTTGGCGGACAAATTCAATCCCTGATGCAAAAAGGGGATTTCCTCAACGATGAATTTTTGGAAGAAGTAAAGTCATTAATAAAATAAACTTTTTCCATTACCAGAACGGAACCAATAAAGGCTAGCATCCTTGCCTAAAAAACAAACAGCCGGAATAGCAGCGGCATTCAGCTCAGCAGTATTTCTCGGGTTTGCACCTGTTTTTGGAAAGCTCGCCATCACTGAAGGTTTTTCGCCTTTGGCTGTGGTGGCTCTACGGACAGGTTTTGCTGCTGCAATTCTCTTTCTGGTGATATCCATTTTTTATCGACAATACTTATATATCTTTCCAGTAGGCTTGGTTGGATGTCTGTTAGCAGGAACCATCAATGGCCTTGGATCTTTGCTCTATTATCTTGCACTTGATAGATTAGATGCAAGCCTCGGCCAATTGCTTTACTCGCTCTATCCGTTCTTTGTTGCGCTCTGGCTGATTCTTGACCATCAACCTCCCAGCCGCCTGACATTTTTCCGCATCGTACTTGCGACGATTGCAGTCTTGTTGTTAACAAGCGTACCAGGGCGTTCCGTGGATGTAACTGGAGTCATGATGATGATCGGTGCGGCAATTCTATACGCCATGCACCTCCCAATTAACCAGCGTGTACTTTACGAAGTTCCTGCGCCCACTGTAGCCTTGTACACATTATTGGCCATGAGTGCGGTTGTTATCCCTGCCTACTTTATCTTCGACCGCGTATGGCCTGCTGCCAACGTTCCTTGGTTACCCGTAGCAGGATTAACCTTTGTAACAGTATTCTCGCGTATTGCACTTTTCCTTGGGGTGAAAAAGATCGGTGGTATGCAAACTGCATTACTGGGATTAGCTGAACTATTGATCGCCATTCTGTTTAGTAAGCTTTTGCTGGGCGAAAATCTTTCCTCTCTTCAATGGCTCGGCGCGCTCGGACTCGGCATCAGCCTGATTCTAGTTATGTATGATCGTCCTACCCCTCCAACACATAGTGGACGGACGGGTTGGCTTTCATGGATCCGCGCACCTGGATTACCAAAAGATATCTTTGGACCGTATGAATAAAAAAAGCCACAGCATTGTGGCTTTTTTTATTGAATTCTATTTTTCGCCTTCGTATAAATATCCTGTTCCACGAACACTGACAACCTGCTCAGATAAAGACGGGAACTGGTCTAGTTTATGCCGTAAACGACTAACAAGGGGACGCAATATTTCAGGTGCTTCTCTTTGGGATGTGTCATATCCCTGGACTAGCAGCACCAACTCACGATGAGAAAACACCTTTCCCTTATTCTCCATCAAGATACGCAAGAGTCTGCCTTCAGCTGGAGTGAGGTGCTCAATTTTGCTTTTGAATTTTATCTGGCGACGAGAAAGATCAACCGTTGTACCATCTTTCAGGCTGAAGATTTCCTGACCGCCATCAGTATCTGCAACAGAGACATTGTTCAAGCGTGACTTGGCAGAACGACGGGATAAGCCTTTTTTTACAGTCGCGATGATCTGAGCTGGAGATGCAGGTTTGAGCAGATAATCATGGATACGCAGACGCAGTGCTTGAATGGCTGTTTCAGTAGACCCATACGCCGTCAACAAAATCACTTCCGTTTCTGGCGAAACCTGGTTTACGACCTGAACTACCTCAAGGCCGTCCATACCAGGCATTTTAAGGTCTACAATCAGCAAGTCCACATTATGCGTACGGACATGTTCAACTGCTGCCTGTCCATTGGGCGCAGAGGCGACGGTGTAGCCTTCCAGCTTTAGAATATCGGTGAGGGATTGTCGTGCGACAGGCTCATCATCTACAACCAGAATGTTCGATTTCATTGTTATCCTCCTATGGGTAAAAATATACGGAAACAGGCTCCGGGGCCACGCTCAGGAAGTAATTCCAGAACGCCGCCGTGTGCGGTAATTATATTGTAACTCACAGTAAGCCCTAGCCCTGTACCTCCATCTTTGGTACTAAAAAATGGCTCAAAGATATTGGCCTGTTTTTCCTCAGGAATACCTTTTCCATTATCCTGAAACAGAACTTCTACTCCATCGGTTGATGTCCGCGCAGAGATATGCAATTCTCCGCCATCAAGCATGGCGTCTGCTGCGTTCAGAATAAGGTTGATAAATACCTGCTGCATTTGGCTGCCGACAGCATTAATGGTTGGAGTTTGTGTTGGGAAATCTACAATGACATTCACTTTTGATTCGTTTAACTGTTTTGACATGAGTGCAATGATATATTGCAGCATTTCAGCCAGGTCTACCCTCTCAAGTGAACTTGCACCGGGACGATAGAAATCTAGCATGCGGCGAACTGTGAGCATAAGCCGCTCCAGCTCTGTACGTGCAAGATCGAAATATTCTTTTCGTTTTTCTTCGGGCAAATCTTCACGACCTGCAAGGTGCAAACAATTTTGAACAGCCTGTAATGGGTTATTGACTTCATGCGCAATGGATGCGCTAAGGCGCCCCGCAGCAGCCATTTTCTCCGCTTGTAAAAGCGCCTTTTGAGACTCTTCCACCTTGCGGACGTAATCTAACTGCTCAGCATAGAGACGGGCGTTTTCCAATGCAGCGATGGATTGGCGGGCCAAGATCTGGAACATTTCCAAATCTGATTCGTGGAATTGAGGTTCACTCGCTGACCTTGCAGCAAACAAAACCATCCGCAGATTGGGGCGAACGACTGGCGCAAGAATAACAGCACCAAGCCCGAGCGCAGAAAGATTCGACTTTATAGCAGAGTCACCAGGTCCATCGGCATTGACCATCAATGGCGTGGTGGAATCTCCTAAATGGGAGATCATATCCAAATGAGTTTGAGAAGATGAAAAACCGCGCGAGACGAGCAAAGAGTAAGTGCCTGTCTCAAAATCTTGTTGGTAACAAGCTGCTTGACCACATTGGATATGTCCGCAAATTGCATTGACGATGAGGTCAAGCAATGGCTCACGGCGGGTTTCGGAAAGCAAAGACTCGGTGACGGAAAATAGAGGACGTAGTGCTTGTGTGCGAGCGGCATCGCGTTTTGTTTGGCTGTCTGCCAGAGCAAGTTTGACAGCTTCGATCAACTCGGTGCCCTGGCTGAACGGTTTCATTAAAAGCCCATCCACACCCTGACGGAGCGCGCGAATAGCGGTTTCAACAGTGCCATGCCCAGTCATAATGAGCACAGCTGCATCAGGTTGTAAACGCTGGGCATGCTGAATAACTTCAAATCCATCCACTTCGGGCATACGAATATCTACAAGCAGAAGATTGATCTTATTTTCTTTAAGATATTCGATAGCTTTGCGCGGATTGGTTTCTGTTTCAACTTTGTAACCAGCGCGAGACAAAAGGCGATTGCATAAGAGGGCAATGCCCGGTTCATCATCTACTACATATACAAAAGGATTGTCCATGATGATTTTGTTTAAAGCGGAAGCCAGACATCAAAGGTGGAACCACTGCCTGGTATGCTCGATATTTCTATTGAGCCGCCGTGGTCAGTGACGATGCCATAGGTGACGGAAAGACCAAGGCCTGTGCCGCCGCGGTCTCCTTTCGTGGTGAAGAATGGTTCAAAGATTCGGCTTTGATCTTCGGGAGGAATGCCAGTGCCGCTGTCTTTAACGCTCATAATGATCCAGTCTCTATCTTCGCGGCGGGCAGGATAAGTTCTGACATTTAATTCGCCACCGCTCTTCATGGCTTGTAAGGCGTTGTGTATTAAATTAAGCAGAACCTGTTTCATCTGGTTTGTATCAATGGATATCCAGGGAAGATTATCATCAAGTTCAAGTTTAAGGACGACATCATTGGTCAGAATAAGATGTCGCGTCAAGGCAATGACATCATTGACTACTTCGTTTAGGTCAGCACGGGCGCGAAGACGCTCACCCTGGCGAGAAAAGTCTAATAAGCGGCGGACTACACCACTCGCGCGGCGAGCTTCCTGAAGAACCATTTCTAATTCAGTACGGTGCGGAGAGTCCTCAGCAAGTTCGTCTAAAACGATCTCAGAAAAGCCTGTTACGGTTGTGAGCGGGTTATTCAACTCGTGAGCAATGCCTGCAGCCATTTCACCAACTGCGGCGAGTTTGGCGGCTTGTAACAATCTATTCTCTGCAGATTGCTGCGCTTCCATTCTGGCATTTAATTCTATTTCGGTGGAACGTAATTGGCGGACAGTTTCCTGTAATTTTTGATATTGATTCGCGCTTGAAATAACAGAAGCTAGAATACCCGCCAAAGACTCCATGGCAATCAGGTCATTATGTGAAAAAGCATTCTGTTCTCTGCTTTCCACATCAATAAAGCCAAGAATAGTATCGCCATCTTTCATTGCTACGCAAATTTCTGAACGCGCTTCCCATCCTTTGATGGGTCGATACAGGTTGTCCTGCGAGGTATCGTTGACAAGAATGCTCTCACCCGTCCTTGCTACATGACCAGTGACACCGTCTTCTACAATAAATTCATTCCCAGCCAGCGCAGCGCGGACTGTTTCAGCATGCGTGCCGCCAATACCTTGAATGGTGTACTTACGCGTGTCGTCCATTAGCAAGATGACTGCAAGCTCATACTTAAAATATTGAGCAACTAGTTCTGCACTGATAGCGGCCACTTCCTTTTTATCGTTCAAGCCAATGACTTGCTGAACAACCTCATGGATCAAACCAAGGCTGCGAGCTCTACCTTCAGCCTCTTCACGCAGACGGGTATATTCGATCAAGCCTGCAAGGTGACTGGCGATCACAACCATAAGATGTTCATCATATTGGCTAAAGGCTTCAGCATACGTGTTTTCAATAACGAGTACCCCTGTCGGCTGACCACGATACTTCAACGGAACAACAAGCTCAGAGCGTGCGCCTTTATGAATCCCCATAAATCCTTCATGGGTTGTCTCTGCAACACGGCGAACTCGCCCTTCCTTCAACACCGCCTGCATGGGATGCCCAGCCAGCGACACACTGATAACACTCAACTTACCTTCCACCATACGGTAATCACGCAGCACACGGCCATCACTGGAGCGAAGGAAAAGAGCAATCAATTCAGTATTGAAGGCACGAGTCAATAAACCAAACATACGCCGTGCAATTTGATCCAAATTTTGGGCAGAAGAAACAGTAAGCACAAAGTCGTTGAGCAAGCCAAGTCTGCGCAAGTGGGAAGCCATTTCAGAAAAAGTGACCACTACTTCCACTGATTGTGGAACTCGAACAGCCAGCTCTCGCAACTGTCCACGCTCTGATTGGTCAAATTCCTTTTGTCGCCACAATGCGATAATACCGATCAAGCGATGACCGATAATCAGCGGGAGACATATCCACACATTGGTGCCTGACTTTAAAGAACCATAGGGAAGATTATCCCAAGTAGGCTGTCCACGGACAATAAGCACTTCGGCCAGAGATCGATTCACTCTACGGAGAATAGGGTTCTCGTCTATGAGCATTGACGTCCCTTTGGCTTTTGGCGCATTCCACTCGGCTTGAATATCCAACGACTCCCCACGACGAATTGCCAGCCACGCCCCCTGACAGGAAACTGCTTGTACAAAAGCGCCGAGAACCCTTTCGAGTGCAAGGGGTAAATCGAAAGCCAGACCAGATTGCAGGTCAGGAAGGAACGATTGGCTGGGTGAAACCGAGCGCCCAGCAAGCAGCGAAGCGGTCAATTTCCAAATCCTCTGCCCATTGGCAGAAAGTTCATCTGAACCAACAAGTATGGATTGGGAAGTCCCACTAATCGGGAATGCGTACACACGGGTTGTATTTAATTTGCTATCGTCAGGCGTGGAAGTAAAACGGGAATAGCCCCCACTTAATGCGCCGCACAGCCAGGCATCTATGGTGGGCAATGCCATCATATCCATTAATTCATTCTGGGCAGGCTTGGTAAGCTTATGTACTGATCGGAGCAACCACGCTCCTCCCACCCGCTCCGCAAGAACTGCCCACAACGCCTCGGAAAGTTGCGCTGCATCCTTGAGTTGAGATTCAATACCGTTTTCGGTCTGCATGGCTAATCGGGTGAATTATAACCTGCCCTTTTCGTTCTCTGAACTTTGAGTAAGGAGCGTCAGGGTCTTCGAGTGATTTACGTTACTTGCGATAAATTAGACAATTTATTATTATTTCGAAGAAATCAACCTAAAAAGGGAACAAAGCATGCCACACACTATCTCCTATGATGACAAAGGATACATTTGCCTGCAGTACGAGGGGAAAGCTGACTTAAGGTATATCAGGGAAGTGATAAATCATGGGGTGGCGATTGCAAAAGAAAAAAACTGTTATCGAGTGTTAAGTGATTTTCAAAAAATGACGCTCGACCTTTCGGCGGCGGACATTTTTTCCATCCCTATCAAACAAATCCTGCAATCGCACGAGCTGGATGTGCCTTATTACAAGTTCAGACGGGCAATGGTCGTCCCTGAGGATGATTTTGAAAAATATAAATTCTTCGAGAATGTAGCTGTCAATCGTTCACATGTAGTTAAGATTTTTACAGATACCGAAGAAGCCATTTCGTGGTTGTTTTATAAATAAATACCAAACGCTATCGGATATTCTCTTTGAACTTCAACAACATTTTATAAGCAAGGTTTGGAATGTTACGGAATTCATCTGCTTTGAAATCTTCCTTTAGAAACTCGCTCAAAGCGCTCTCATTCTTAAAGGTTTCATCATCCAGATTAAGGAATGCCATTCTCCAATCCGAGAATTCGCGTGCCATGATCGGTTCCTTTGAGACGACAATAATGTCCGTATGACGAACATCCCTTAAAATCTTGCCAAAAATGTTCATAACCGCTTCTTCAGGTCCTTCGAGTACCTGCATAAAATTCCCATCCTTGTAAAGCAAAAGCCCCGTCACAGGGCCCATTTCGTTATTTATGCGGCTGGCACGTAGTATGTCGAGCAGTTCCTCACTGCCTAGCAAATAAACAGCTGTACTTACATAGATTAGTGAAATTATCATTTTCACCAAGTATACTCCCACGCTATTTGAGAAAAAATTAACCACACAATTTTCAATTTTACCGATTACTGAACTCCCCACTTTTCACAACTGGTAAAATAACCTCCTTATGACAGACCTCACTATCATTGGCGGCGGGCTCTCAGGTACAGAAGCAGCCTGGCAAGCCGCCCAGCACGGACTCAACGTCAAGCTCTACGAGATGCGTCCGATCAACCCCACGGGCGCACATCTTAGCGGTGACCTGGCAGAGTTGGTCTGTTCCAACTCGCTTGGCTCCAACCTACCAGACCGTGCCTCAGGCGTTCTCAAAAATGAGCTACGAGTGCTTAACTCCATGCTCCTTGAATGCGCCGAAGCTTCAGCACTGCCCGCAGGCGCAGCCCTCGCCGTAGATCGCGAGTCTTTTGCGCGTATGGCTACCGAACGGATAGCTAATCACCCCAACATCAAGGTCATTCGCGAAGAGATGAAGGAAATTCCTGATACTCCCACTATTATCGCGAGTGGGCCGCTCACCTCTGATAGTCTCTCGCAATCGATAGCAAAACTTAGCGGAGAAGATCATCTATTCTTTTTTGATGCCATCGCTCCCATCGTCCATGCAGAAAGCATCAACATGGATGTTGCCTTCCGCGCCTCCCGCTATGACAAAGGTGATCAAGACGAAGGCGATTACATTAACTGTCCCTTTACCAAAGAGGAATATTATGCCTTCGTAGATGCGCTTCAAACTGCTGAACGAATCGAGCTTCGTTCTTTTGAAGATGCGATCAAAGCAGGAATCAAAGCAGGTCAATTCTTTGAAGGTTGTCTACCTGTTGAGGTCATTGCCGAGCGCGGCGTAGACTCGCTCGCCTTTGGCCCCATGCGTCCAGTCGGCTTGCGTGACCCGCGCACGGGTAGGCGACCTTATGCTGTGGTTCAGCTTCGTCAGGATAATCTTGCGGGCAGTTTGTACAATCTAGTCGGCTTTCAAACCAACCTCAAATTTCCTGAACAACGCCGCGTCTTGCGCATGATCCCTGGTCTTGACCATGCCGAGTTCGAACGCTACGGTCAAATGCACCGTAACACCTTCATCGCTTCGCCAAAGCTTTTACGTCCCACTCTTCAGCACATCACTCGTGACGATCTTCTCTTTGCAGGTCAGATCACTGGTGTAGAAGGTTACATGGGCAACATTGCCACAGGGTTGCTTGCAGGGATTAACGCCGCCCGTTTGCTCAAGAATCAATCTCTACTCACACTTCCTCAAGAAACCATGCTCGGCACACTCTGTCACTATGTCACTCATGCCAGCCTCAAAGACTTTCAACCCATGAAAGCTAACTTCGGCCTCCTCCCGCCACTGGAAAATCTCCCCAAAAAAATTGGCAAACGTGAACGCGGTCAACTCTACGCCGACAGAGCCACCAATGCTCTCAACGAATACTTAAATCACCACCAAACCATATGACCAAACGCTCCGCCATTATCTATCTCTCTTTGATCTTCGCTCTTCTGGCCTTGGTTGCAGGCTGGTACATCGTTTCCTTTCTTAACCGTGAACCTGCTTCTCTTTCCTTTGATAGTGCTCACGCCTATGCAGATGTGCAAACCCAAGTTGCTTTCGGGCCGCGAATTCCTGGGTCGGCTGGGCATGCCCAAGTCCGCGAATGGATGCGCAAAGAATTAGAGTCAGCGGGCTGGCAGGTGGAAGTCCATCAAAGTGAACGCATGGGGCATCCCATTTACAACATTATCGCCAAACGCAATGCTGAACCACCTCAAATCCTACTCGGCGCCCACTATGACTCTCGCATGATCGCAGATAACGACTCCGACCTCACCAAATGGACAGAACCCGTCCCTGGTGCAAATGATGGAGCCTCAGGCGTTGCCGTTCTCCTTGAGCTTGCCCGCTCTCTCCCAGCAGACACGACTCCTACATGGCTTGTATTCTTTGACACTGAAGATAATGGTCGCATTGATGGCTGGGATTGGATCCTCGGCTCGCGCGCCTTTACTGAAGAAATAAAGGTTGCGCCACGAGCTGTCGTCATTATTGACATGATCGGCGATGCGGACCTTAATATTTATCTGGAACGAAATTCAGATGTCACCATCCGAACTGAAATATGGGATACCGCGGCATCTCTTGGTTATGGCAATGTTTTTATCGATCAAGAAAAATACAGCATGGAAGATGACCATACCCCCTTCCTTGAAGCTGGCATCCCTGCCGTAGATATCATCGATTTCGATTATCCCTATTGGCATACGACGCAAGACACCCCCGACAAAGTATCTCCCGAATCTCTGCAAGCTGTCGGTGACACTCTTTGGCACTGGGTCGTCAATAACTAATAATTGCCAATTTCTAATTGGCAATTATTTAAACCATAGCCAAAACCTTAAACTCGGCGTACACTTAACGTAATGACATTACAGGCCTCGCTGCAAAAACTACACGACCCTTGGGTAGAACGCATCTCTCGTGAACTTGCGAGCGGTGAAGGTGTTCGCGCTGGCTTCTCTGAGCAGCTTGTACGTTTTTACGAATTGCTTGAACAGACTGTCATGACGGGTGACACCGCCTGGCTCGACCCCATCCTCTACGATTGGGGACGCTCCCCCACCGAAACAAATTTGGAAGAAGGTGACTATTACGTCTCCTTCGTGGTCAACCGCATGATCGCGCTCACAATTGAAACTGCGCGCGATATCCTCAATAAAAAAGAT
Organism: Anaerolineales bacterium; assembly: GCA_046328875.1. GTDB lineage: Bacteria > Chloroflexota > Anaerolineae > Anaerolineales > Villigracilaceae > Villigracilis. The sequence goes on from JAXLVS010000001.1 coordinate 2,176,483, forward strand.
GCGCTCGAATTACTTGTGGCCGTCATTCCCATCCTTACCCACAGCCTCAGTGTAGTTGTTCGGTATGAAATGGAAACCCGAGTGGCACACATTTCCAGCGAACTTGGCAAAACCCAGGAAAAGTTACAACAACTTGACCGCAACAAATCCAACTTCATTTCAGTGGCCGCACATGAGTTAAAAACACCACTCACTCTCATCGAAGGCTACACATCTATGATGGTGGACATTGCACAAAACTCCGAGCTGCCCCAAATGAACAGCTATCTCAACGGAGTAGAAACAGGCATCCACCGTCTACGCCATATCATCGACGATATGATCGATGTCTCTCTGATCGACAACAACCTGCTCACCTTAAACTTCCAACCTGTTTGGGTGAGCCACATGTTCAACCTGCTTGTCAATGAATTAAAAAAGACCGTGGAAGAGCGGCATCAAACTCTCACGGTAAAATCCTTTGAAGGCAGCGAGATCATGATCTATGCAGATTCAGAACGTCTGTATCAGGCCTTGCACAATGTTGTGACTAACGCCATCAAATACACACCAGACAAAGGGACGATCACCATTAACGGACGCTTGTTACCTGGCTTCGTAGAGATCGTCATCGCTGATACAGGCATCGGCATCTCACCTGAGCACCAAGCCATTATCTTTGAAAAATTTGGTCAACTTGGCCGTACAGATTTACACTCCAGCGGAAAAACAAAATTCAAAGGCGGTGGTCCAGGTCTCGGACTCCCCATTACCCGTGGAATTATAGAAGCACACGGCGGCACGATTTGGGTTGAATCAGATGGATATGACGAAGTAAAATTAAATGGCTCAACATTTCACATCTTACTGCCTACACGCACAGAGCCAACAGACCCAAGCATGACCAAGTTCTTCGGTCAATTTGAAGTGGATAAAAAAGAATTAGAAACGGACCCCAGTGGCAAAAAAAATTCCCCAACCAACAAACCCACCGCGTGAGCGCGCCTTTCTCGTAGGCGCTGAAATCCACGGTCAAAAACAGATCCTTACACTTGAAGATTCACTCGCAGAGCTAACCCTGCTTGCAGATACAGCAGGCGTGGATGTTGTCGGCGAACTTACCCAAAAACTTCATGCGCCTAATCTCTCCACATATATTGGCCCTGGTAAAGTTGAAGAACTAAAAGCCCTCGCAGAAGAAACCCTGTCTGAAGTCGTCATCTTCGATGATGAACTTTCTCCGCGCCACCAACGCGAATTGGAAAAGGCTCTCGGCAAAACAATCCGCGTGATCGATCGGACAGCGCTCATTTTAGATATATTCGCACAACATGCACATACAAAAGAAGGCATGCTGCAAGTAGAACTTGCCCAATACGAATACAACCTGCCACGCCTTACTCGCGCCTGGACACATCTTGAAAGACAGGCAGGCGGTGGTGGTGGACGTGCTGGCTCTACAGGCGGTGTTGGCTTGCGCGGCCCTGGTGAAACCCAGCTCGAAGTAGACCGCCGCGCTATTCGCATGCGCATTGCACACATCAAACGCGAATTGGAAAAAGTAGAAGCGCATCGGTTAAGGTATCGTGCACAGCGCAAACGTTCCCGTATACCCACCGTCGCGTTGGTCGGTTATACAAACGCTGGCAAATCAACATTGATCAATCGCCTCGCCAAATCAGATGTTTATGTTGCAGACCAATTATTTGCCACCTTGGATCCCACTACCCGCCGCGTCCAACTCCCTGGCGATGAATTGGCTCTCTTTACTGATACGGTTGGATTCATCCAAAAATTACCTACTTCATTGATCGCAGCATTTCACGCTACGTTGGAAGAGATCGCAGAATCAGATTTGCTATTACACGTAGTGGATATTTCACACCCCAACGCCCTTGGACAATTCCAAGCCGTTCAAGAAACTCTGGACGAGATCGATGCTAGCCATATCCCCATGGTGACAGCATTGAATAAAGCAGATATGCTGAAAAATCCAGAAAACGCACGTGAAATATTAAAAGAGTTTCCCAAATCAGTCTCTATCTCTGCTTTGACAGGCGAAGGCATTCCAGATTTACTCCATCTCGTCCGCGAGGAATTATTTGAAGCGTATTCTCCAGTCCACGTCCGCCTGCCCTATAAACAAGGTGCGCTCATCTCTCTTTTCCACGAACTTGGCCAAGTAGAACGGGTTGAGCATGAACGAGGCGGTGTGGTCATTCAAGGACGCATTCCTGGCAGACTCCTTGCCCAGTTTTCCGAATGGCAGGTCAAGCCCAATCACGTCAATCAAGAAATCGAAGAGGACATGGAGGAAGTATGATCTCAAAACTGCTAGACCGCATGTCTGAATATCTGGCACATCGAAAAGGCTTGCTGCCGATCACTGGCATCATACTTATCATTGTTAATTTAATCGTGCAATTTATTTTTCCCATGAGTCCACTTGCCTTGAGTAACATTTTCCTTCACCTCGGCCTGATCATCGCCATCTTTGGACTCATGTTGTCCTGGGCACTTTAATCTCGCAGTCATTTCACTATAATCATCCCGAACATGGCTTCAGCGATTATTGGAAAATCACTTTTAAACCAATATCACGTTGAAGAATTTATCACGCGCACACCGCTTGGCGAACTCTACCGTGCCACTGATGAACGCAGCAACAAATCACTCGCACTTACTCTTCTCCCAAAATCAATATCAGACAACGCAGAAGCCTTCAAAGAGCTTGAAGCGGACGCGAAAAAACTTCAGCTCATTTCCCATCCAAACTTAATTAAATTTCTAGGTGTATTCCAAACACCCACGCTTGCCTTTTTACTGGAAGAATGGATTGATGGTCCATCCCTGCAAACGATTCTTAACCACGCCCCTGCTGGAGTGGAAGAAGCACTTGTGTTTGCAAAAGCAATTTGCAACGCTCTAGAAGCACTTCACAAACAAGGCTACTTGCATCTCAACCTTACTCCAGAATTGATCCGCATCAACAAACAGGGCGAGGTATTCCTTGGCGGCATTGCATATGCTCTGCCAGCAAACAAGCCGCGCAATTTAAAGCCAGTCAAATATTCTCCACTGTATAACTCGCCCGAACAGATCGAAGGAAAAACTCTTAGCAGCGCCGCAGACACCTACGCACTAGCCGTGATTTTATACGAGCTTGTCACAGGGCTATGGATCAGCGGAAAACGTGCACCAAAAACATATGAAGCCATTACAAGAACACATCTTGAAGTAACGCCACCTGCGCCAATTTCTCTCAACTCAAAGATTCCAGATCATTTCTCGCGCATGATTCTTTGGGCACTTAGAAAAAAGCCAGAAGATCGACTAAAGACCACGACCGAGTTGCTCTCATCGCTTGCTCTCGCTGCAAGAACTTCGGTGGACGCGATTCCGTTTCGCATCAAACCGACAGCTGACTCATCCTCAACCGAAAATTCTGTCACCTTAGCAGTTCTTGAAGAATGGCAATTCCTGCCGCCACCTAAACCAAATATCCTCACCTCAGATACTCCTCCGCTGGAAGACCGCCTTGCCAATGTATCAGTCCCTAAAAAGAAAAAATCACGCATCGGCGTAATGCCAGTTTTCATTTTTATATTGGTTGCAGGCTCTTTTTCGCTATTCTGGTTCGTGCGTCCCGAGGAAGTTGTTATTCCTACGCCCGTTCAATTTACACCCTTCGCAGCAGACTTTACTCCACCTCCCACTTTTACGCCTGTCCCCAAGCCTACTGACCCCCACGGTGGGCGTATTGCATTCACGTGCACTCGAGGCGACTACAACCAACTGTGTATGGTCAACCGCGATGGAAGCGAACTCACGCAATTAACGAACATGGAAGCCAGTAACTATTATCCTGTTTTCACACCCGATGGTGGCTCATTGCTGTTTGCCTCCAACCGTAATGGTGCATTTGACTTATATCTTTTATTATTCAGCGAAAAGCAATTGTTTCAGATCACGAATAACGTTGGTAATGTTGTCTCACCTGATTATTCTCCAGATGGGCGAAGAATCGTTTTCGCGAACCGAGCTGGTGATGGCCCTACTTCGATTTGGATGGTAAATGCTGATGGACTGAATCCTCACTTGGTATATACAGGGACAGGTGAAATTGTGGCAACAGCATGGTCACCAAACAGTGAAAAGATCGCTTACGCCATGTCTCTTGGAGTTCCACAGGAATATGAAATATTCACTATGGATGTAGATGGCAGAAACCATGTCCGCATTTCTCAGGATTTGCAAGGCATTGGTGGCAGCATTGATTGGTCTCCTGACGGAAACTTTCTTTTAGTTTACGCGGGGCCGTTTGAAGATAAAGATATTTATAAAATAGAAGTTGCTACTGGAAAATCATTTCAACTCACTAATGGCGGCAACAATGCAGGCGCATCCTATTCACCTGATGGATTGTATATTGTCTTTAATTCCATGAGAAATAATGATCAAGCTGATCTATATATCATGCGAGCAGATGGGACAAATCAGGTCCAATTGACCAATCATCCTGAACCAGATTGGGGACCACGGTGGATCGAATAGTTTCAAGCGGATGAAAATTTTCAATGGTTTGAAGCTATTATCAGCAAAGTACGACGCGCTTCATCTAGGTTTGTAATATCCATAACATTTTTTGATGTCAAAACGGTTGCACAAGTTATATTATGTATTGTATGGGGAAAATCAGTAACAAATCATTAACAAAAAAAGTACATTTCGCATGGCTTAAAACCTTTACATGCAGGACATTTAATGTATTATTAAAAAATCAATGGCGTTTTTCCCGGCTCGACCACCGGGGGAGGCGCTGTTAATCTTTAATCCATAAATTGAAAGGAAGTTATATGAATGTCCAAGCAACCAAGTTCCTATCTGTCTTCTAAGGTGGAAGGTCGCCTGAAAGCCGACAAAAGCGGAAACAGCATTTTCGCCATTGAACCCATTAAAAAGGGCGATCTTATTGCTGTTTTCGGCGGCGTTGTATATGAATGGGAGACCTTTATCCACCTACCCGAACGTGAGCGTATGTTGTGCATCCAGGTTGAAGATCGTCACTTTCTGGTGCCGCGCCCCATTGGTGAGGGAGATTATGTCAATCACTCGTGCAATCCGAATGCAGGTCTTTCGGGCCAGATTGGGCTCGTTGCAATGCGAGACATTAAAATCGGCGAGGAAGTTTGTTTTGACTATGCCATGAGCGACACAATGGCATATGATGAATTTGATTGTTTATGTGGTGCTTCCACCTGCCGTGGCAAAGTTGGCGGCAATGACTGGCAGCGCCCTGAACTCCAGAAGCGTTACGCGGGTTACTTTGCGCCTCATGTTCAACGTAAGATCGATGCACAGCGCGCTTTTGAGCGTGCAATGAGCAAAGCGCCAAAGTATGCATCACCCATCAAGGCTCCTGCATACGAATAAGTATGTAGCTTTTGCTTTATAAGAAAACAAAAAGGACACGAAAGTGTCCTTTTTGTTTTTAAAGAATGTGTAGAAATGTAGGATTTTTTCTTACAAATCTATAATCTCCCTGGCATTGACAAAAGTTTTAGCACTGCTTATATTCAAGGACGCTTAACTATCAAGAAGGATTAACTATGGACCAAAGCCAGTTTACTCAAATCACCCGCCAATGGATGGACATGTTTATGCATCGCTCAATGCGTGGATGGCGTCACTTTGCCAAAAGCACAGGCCTTTCCATGCCGCAGATTAGCATTCTCATGCAGCTGCATCACAAAGGTCCATGTGGAATGTCCGAGATCAGTGACCGCTTTGACATCACTGCTGCGGCGGCCAGCCAATTGGTAGATAAGCTCGTGCACAGTGATCTGATCGAGCGAGTGGAAGATACCCACGATCGCCGCGCCAAGCAATTGAGCCTCTCGAAAAAAGGCGCAACCTTAATCGAAAAAGGATTCGAGGAACGATATCGCTGGATGAACGATCTGGCAGAAAACCTGAACACGGATGAACGAACAAAGGTAGCTGAAGCATTAACTTTACTCACACAAGCAACCCAAAAAATGGAAAACTTGGAAGTAAAGCCAAAAGTTAGCTAAAAATTTTATGTTTACAAGGAAAAATAATGACTGGAATATTAAAAGATAAAGTTGCAGTGATTACGGGTAGCTCTCGCGGATTGGGGTATGCAATCGCTGAGACCTACGCGCGGGAAGGCGCAAGTGTTGTGATCGCTTCACGCTCATTACATTCAGTAGATGAAGCAATCAAAAAAATAAAAACAGGCGGCGCACAGGTGACAGGCATGGGCTGTGATGTGGCTGAGATACAACAAGTGGAAGCTTTAGCCGAACTGGCAATTCGTACATTTGGGCATATTGATATATGGGTCAATAATGCAGGGCTCTCTGCACCGTATGGTCCCACGGCGCACATTCAGAGCAAAGAATTTCTGTCTGTTATCAACACCAACATCACTGGCACATACAATGGCTCTGCCGTGGCAATGCGTTATTTTCTTGCTCAAAAAAGCGGCAAGTTGCTGAACCTGCTGGGTCGTGGAGATAAGGGTGCTATTGCCTTACAAAATGCATATAGTTCCAGCAAGGTATGGGTGCGTAATTTTACAAAAGCACTAGCTGAAGAATACAAAGGCAGCGGTGTGGATATCTTTGGCTTTAATCCTGGTCTTGTTCGGACTGAGATGTTGAGCAACGTTCATGCAGTCAGTGGCTATGAAGCGCAATTGAATCCTCTACGTTTCGTCGCCATGCTCTGGGGAAATGATGTTGACGTGCCATCTCAAAAAGCTTTATGGCTTGCATCATCCGCAACCGATGGAAAAAGTGGATTAATGGTCAATGTATTAACCACTCAACTCATGTTATCGCGAATAATTGCCCTGCCATTTCGTAAATTGTTTAGTAACCCCGCAAAACTTTTAGACTTGAATATTACATCCGTTGAGTCAGCCGTCAGTGGAGATTAAGAACAGAAGAGCAGAGCTTTCTTTTTTCATCAGCTTTATTTTGATAAATCAATAACATAAAAATTAAAATCATCAGAAATTACTTACACAAGGAGCAAAAAATCAACCATGGTAAAACTGGCTAAATTTACAAAGCCTTACTTGTTGATGATCCTACTCGCCATTGTCCTCTTGTTTGCACAAGCAAACCTGGACCTGGCGCTGCCTGATTATCTTTCAAGAATTGTCAACACAGGTATTCAGCAAGGTGGTGTTGAAAATGCCGTTCCATCGGCCATCCGTCAGAGCGAAATGAATCGAGTGCTCATTTTCATGAGCGCGGAGGATAAAGATTCCGTGCTCGCAGATTTCACTTTAGTGGATAAGAATTCATCAGACTACGATAAGTATGTCACGGAATATCCCATCCTCGAAAAAGAATCCATTTACGTTTTGAATAAAATTGACCAAACAGAACTCGATCGCATCAACCCGATATTTGGCAAAGCAATCTTGACAGTTTCAGGTATCGAACAGGTCATAGCTGATCCATCCAAAGCTTCGCAAATGGGCGCAGCTTTTGGTGGCATGGATCTATCCAAGCTGCCGCCTGGGATGGATTTATTTACTGTTCTTGGGAAACTCCCCGCCGATAAACTAAGTGCTATCACCGACGCCATCAATAAAAAATTCGAAGCCTTGGGCGATAAGATGATTGTCCAAGCTGCGGTTGGGGCAGTGAAGGCTGAGTATAAAGCTCTCGGCGTGGACACAGATAAACTCCAAAACGACTACATTATGAATGCAGGCGGTTGGATGATCGAACTGACTTTGCTTTCAGTAGTTTGCACGATCATTGTAGGGTATTTAGCGGCCAAGATTGCAGCAGGCATAGCACGAGATATCCGCCGTGATGTATTCAAGAAGGTTGAAAGCTATTCCAGTACTGAGTTTGATAAATTCTCAACCGCCTCTCTGATCACTCGTACCACTAATGATGTCACACAGATTCAAATGGTGATTTTCATGATGGTGCGCATGGTGTTTTACGCTCCATTGCTTGGCATTGGTGGTTTGATTAAGGTAATTTCCAAAGACTCACCGTTATCCTGGCTCATCGTTGTTGCGGTTATAACGCTCATCGGCTTGATTATGGTAGTGTTCTCGCTCTCCCTGCCTAAATTCAAGATCATTCAGAAACTTGTGGATCGAATCAACCTGGTTGCGCGTGAAAATCTCTCGGGCATGATGGTGGTTCGCGCATTCAACATGCAAGAGTTTGAAGAAGATCGTTTTGATAAAGCCAATTTAGACTTAACCGCAGTCAGCTTGTTCATCAACCGCGTGATGGTAGTGATGATGCCGATGATGATGCTTATCATGAACGGCTTGTCTCTCGCCATCATCTGGTATGGTGCAAAACAAGTAGCGGATGCAAACATGCAAGTCGGCGACATGATGGCATTCCTGCAGTACGCCATGCAAATCGTGATGTCGTTCCTAATGCTATCCATGATGTTCATTATCCTGCCGCGCGCATCTGTCTCTGGCGACCGCATCGCTGAAGTTCTTGAGATCGAGCCCAAGATCCATGACCCGAAAGAACCCAAGAAATTCCATACCTCCTTCAAAGGCACAGTGGAGTTCCGCAATGTGTCATTCCGTTACCCCGGTGCTGAAGAAGATGTTTTACATGACATTAACTTCACCGCACAGCCCGGACAAACAACCGCCTTCATTGGCTCTACTGGCGCGGGTAAATCAACCATTATTAACTTGATCCCACGCTTTTACGAAGTATCCAACGGAGCAATCCTCGTAGATGGCGTTGACATCCGCGAAGTGACCCAACACGACCTGCGTGACCAGATCGGCTATGTTCCACAAAAAAGCGCTCTGTTCTCTGGCACCATTGAAAGCAACCTACTGTACGCCGATAAAAATGCCAGCCCTGAAATGCTAAAGTCAGCTATCGAAATTTCACAAGCTGCGGAATTCGTCAACTCGAAGCCTGAAGGAATGGCAACGGAGATCTCACAGGGCGGCGTGAACGTATCTGGTGGACAAAAACAGCGCCTCTCCATCGCCCGTGCCATGGTCAAAAAACCACCGATCTACATTCTCGACGACAGCTTTTCCGCGCTTGACTTCAAAACAGATGCCGCACTTCGCAAAGCCTTAAAGACTCAAGCAGCGAACAGCACCTTAATTATCGTTACCCAACGCGTTTCCACTGTCAAAAATGCTGAGCAGATCATTGTGCTTGATGAAGGCAGAATTGCAGGCAAGGGTACACACCAGGAACTTATGAAAAATTGTGAAACCTATAAAGAGATTGCGTTGTCGCAGCTCAGCATGGAGGAATTATCATGATGATGCAACAGAGACCCGGCCAACCTCGTCGCGGTCCCATGGGTGGTCCCATGGGCGGCATGATGGGTGCGCCTGGCGCAAAAGCCCGTAACTTCAAGGGCACAATGACCAAGTTAATTGCTTACCTTGGTCAATACAAAGCGGCAGTGATTATTGTCTTTATATTCGCTGTAGCTTCCACAGCGGCAAATATCGCTGGACCAAAACTACTCGGCAACGCTACGACCAAACTTTTCGAAGGTGTAATTGCTCAATTAAGTGGATCTGGCGAAATTGACTTCGATTACATCGGCAAAATTATCCTCCTGACGATTGGCTTGTATGCGCTATCTGCAATCTTCGCCTATGTCCAGGGCTGGCTTATGGCGAACGTCTCGACCAATATCGCCTACCGCTTCCGCCGCGATATCTCCCAGAAGATCAACCGCATGCCGCTCCACTATTTTGACACCACCACCCACGGTGAGGTGCTCTCTCGTATCACCAATGATGTGGATACGGTTAACCAAACCTTGAGTCAAAGCCTGACACAGATCATCACATCCCTCGTGACGGTCGTGGGTGTGCTGGTGATGATGTTCTCAATCAGCTGGATTATGACGCTGGTAGCTTTAGTCATCATCCCACTTTCGATGGTGGTCGTCGGTTTGATCATTAAGCAATCGCAGAAATTCTTTAAACAGCAACAGGATTATCTCGGTCACGTTAACGGCCACGTAGAAGAAATGTACGGTGGTCACATCGTAATGAAGGCTTTCAACGGTGAGGAAGAAAGTATTCAGAAGCTTGATGTATCGAACAACATGCTTTATGAAGCAGCCTGGAAATCACAATTCCTTTCTGGCTTAATGATGCCGATCATGACCTTCATCGGCAACCTCGGGTACGTTGCAGTTGCGATCCTTGGTGGATATTTAGCCATCAAGGGCACTATTACTGTCGGTGATATTCAAGCGTTCATTCAATATGTCCGCTCATTTACCCAGCCGATCATGCAGCTGGCAAACATCTCCAATGTGTTGCAGCAGACTGCAGCGGCGGCAGAGCGCGTATTTGAATTCCTCGAAGAAGATGAAGAAGTTGACGAAGCTGCTCAACCAATCAAGCTCGAAAACGTTCAAGGTCATGTTGAATTCAAGGATGCTCACTTCGGCTACAATCCCGACAAGATCATCATTAATGATTTCTCAGCAGAAGCCGAACCTGGTCATAAGATCGCTATTGTTGGGCCAACTGGCGCAGGCAAGACTACTATGGTCAAACTGCTTATGCGCTTCTATGATGTGAATGAAGGCGCCATCCTCGTGGATGGACATGACATCCGTGAATTCACCCGCCGCGATCTTCGCAAACTCTTTGGCATGGTGCTACAAGATACATGGCTTTATAACGGCACCATCATGGAAAACATCCGTTACGGACGACCTGACGCAACCAACGAAGAAGTGTATGCCGCAGCCAAGGCTGCCCATGTGGATCACTTTGTCCACACACTGCCTGACGGCTACAATATGGTGCTTAATGAAGAAACGTCAAACATTTCTCAAGGGCAAATGCAATTGCTAACCATTGCACGTGCTGTCCTTGCTGACCCGAAGATTCTGATCCTCGATGAAGCAACCAGCTCTGTTGATACTCGAACCGAAGTTCTCATTCAACGTGCCATGGATAACTTGATGAAGAACCGCACCAGCTTTGTCATCGCACATCGTTTGTCTACCATCCGCGATGCAGACCTGATCCTCGTCATGAAAGATGGCGACATTGTAGAACAAGGCAATCACGAAGAACTACTGGCACGGAAAGGCTTCTATGCCGAACTGCACAACAGCCAATTTGATACAAGCTCAGTAGCATAAAAAATCGCGTTAAACAAAAACAAGACACTGCCAGTGTCCTGTTTTTGTTTAACGCGTATCTTAGATATTCGGCCCCGCATCAATAACTTCCCGCGGCGTGCCATCCATAAATTTGCCAAAGTTTTGTTTGAAACGCATAGCGAGGTCCTTATAACGCCTATCGTATTCCTTCGCATCTCCCCAAGAAGACGATGGATTCAAAACTTCTTCAGGCACGTTAGGGCAAGTAACTGGAACATCAAACCCAAATATGGGGTCAGTTTTGTATTCCACGTTCGCAAGGTTTCCGTTCAATGCCGCATTTAGCAAAGCACGCGTATAGCGAATGGATATGCGTTTCCCAACGCCATAAGGGCCGCCCACCCAGCCTGTGTTGACAAGCCAGCACGTAACGCCGTATCGCTCGATCTTGCGTTTAAGAAGTTCAGCATATTTGTAAGGATGATGCACCATGAACGGTCCACCAAAACATGCGCTGAATGTGATCTCGGGTTCCTTCCCAAGCCCTACTTCAGTACCTGCGATCTTGGACGTGTACCCAGAAATAAATTGATACAAGGCTTGGTTGGGTGTCAGGCGAGCAATAGGTGGCATCACGCCGCTCGCATCACACGTCAAAAGGATGACGTTCTTTGGGTGCCCAGCTTTTTTCTCAGGGACGGCATTCGCTATAAATTCTAGCGGGTATGAAGCTCGTGTATTTTCCGTGAGAGTATCATCGTCAAGGTCAATCAAACGTGTAATGGGGTCAAAGGTGACGTTCTCCAAAATCGTGCCAAACCGTTTGGTAGTTGCGTAAATTTCAGGCTCGGCAGATTCTGAAAGACCGATTACCTTGGCATAGCATCCACCTTCAAAGTTGAAAACGCCATTATCGCTCCAGCCATGTTCATCGTCCCCGATGAGACGACGTGTAGGATCAGCCGAAAGCGTAGTCTTTCCCGTTCCGCTTAATCCAAAAAATAAAGCGACATCATCCGCATTTTCTGGATTCACATTTGCGGAACAATGCATGGACAAGACACCCTCCAACGGCAATAGATAATTCAAGATAGTAAAGACCGATTTTTTGATCTCACCTGCATAGGCGGTATTTCCAATAATGGCCAGCTTTTTCTCAAAAGATAGACATATAAACGTGTCACTATTCGAACTATCCACTGCAGGGACAGATTTGAATGAAGGCATCGCCACAATCGTAAATTCAGGCACGAAACGTTTATATTCTTCCAATGACTGAGGCAGGATAAACATATTACGCACAAAATGACTATGCCATGCAAGTTCTGTCACAATGCGAACAGGAAGGCAATAGGATTCGTCTGCGCCTGCGTATACATCCTGGATGAAGGCATCGCGTCCTTGTAAAAATCCCAACATACGATCATACAGGACCTCAAACTTGTCTGCCGAAAATGGGCGGTTGTAAACGCCCCACCAAATATTTCCTTCCGAATCCGTTTCATGGACGACGAATTTATCATTGGCGCTGCGGGCAGTATGTTTCCCAGTATTGGCGACAAATGCACCACCAGCCACCAAGGCGCCTTCCCCACGAAACACCGCCTCCTCCACCAGCGATTCGGTAGTCAAATTCCAGTACGCCAACCGTAAATTGCTTACGCCTTGGTTGGACAGATTGTAATCCGCCTTGCGGGTCTGCGCGATAGATTCGGCGGGAGTTTTGATATTGAGTAGATTATTCATGATGGCGCCTCCTACAACCAATCGCGAATCATTTTCTTATCGCCAATGTAGATTTCATTTGGCGAGGTAGCATCAAGCGCCCACTTAATTCGGGCAATACCCTCAGTAATATCCTTTACCGAACCCGCAAATGAGATGCGGATATGGCCCTCCATGCCAAATTCTTTTCCAGGTACGGTAACTACCAGCGCCTTTTTCAACAAGAATTTTGACAACTCCACTGAATTTGTATTAAATGCACGCAAGTCAGGCAAAGCGTAGAACGTCCCTTTTGGAGCAATAAGACGCGCACCATTAAAAGTCTTCATCTCTTGCAAGACAACTTCACAGTTATTTTGTATTTGTAAGCGTAGCGCATCCACAACGGATTGCAACCCATTCAATGCGCCTTCAGCCGCCGCCTGTGCGATCGGCGAAACACAGGAAGTTGTCTGTGCAAGAACATTGGTCATCACTTTTACTAATTGACGCGGCGCGACCACCCAACCAATCCGAAAACCAGTCATGCCGTACAGTTTCGCAACGCCATTCACCGCGATGATATGAGAATCATCAACATCTTTATTCGTAAATGAATATGCCGGAACAGCAACATTTCTGTCAAAAACAAGTTTGTGATAAATATCATCGCAAACCATATAAATTCCCTTACGCTCGCAAAACTCCACAATCTTTGCGACCAATTCGGGAGGATAGATTTCTCCGGAAGGATTATTTGGACTATTAATAATGACCGCACGAGTAGATGAAGTGACTGCTCGCTCGATATCTTCAAATCGTGGAGTAAAGGTTCCATCTTCTGGTGTTACGATCACAGGAATACCCATACACATTTTGATCATTTCGGGGTATGACACCCAGTATGGCGCAACAACAATCACTTCATCTTGCGGGTTTAAAATTGAATAAAAAATATTATAGAGAGATTGCTTTGCTCCATTGGTGATAATCACATTTTCAGGAGCAACTAGGCGGTTATAGTTTTCTTCCGTATAACGGATTACTGCTTTCTTCATGGACGGTAATCCGTCAGGCGGGGTATATTTCACTTCCCCGCTGGATAATTTTGCCCCTGAAGAAAGGATCGCAGCAATGGGGGTTTTATTCTTTGGCTCCCCAATCCCCAAATTAATAACTGATTCTCCGCGCTCACGTAACAAACGGGCCTCTTCATTCAAAGCTAGAGTCGGAGATTCTACAATTTCACTAGCAAGTTTGCTGAGTTTCATTTTTCTCCTTAAATAAAAAATCTAGTCAGCACAATTGCCAACCAGATACGTTTGCACAACCGCAAAAGAAAGCGGCGCTGACAATTTCATTGCCAGACAAGGCGTTCATAAAATGATTATACTCCACGTCCCAAATGCCTAACTCGAACGAAGATAATTTATTTTTAGGATATATGTAACGCCTTACGAAAAAACGCTCATAAAGCGTACCACGCTACTTGCACGCATGAATGGAAAGTGGGAAAATAACGCGGCCTTTTGATTTTCTGCTGCCAGGAAAGAGGCATTAAAAATTTCTTATGGCAGCAACTCTACATTACACATCTGAACACGAAGGATGAAGACCATGATCACGATAGCAACAGAAACAGATGGCTCGAAGATTCAAGATATCACAGCCAGAGCAGGCGTATTTAGTCAGGAAGAAGTTGATTGCGTTGGCGAGCTCTGGCAGGAATACCTTACTTTAGGTTCGGAACAATGCGGGTATAACTTCATTGTAGAAAAAGAAGAAGACCAGGTTCTCGGCTTTGCCTGTTATGGTCCACGCGACCTGACCGACGGCGCCTACGATCTGTATTGGATTGCAGTTGATCCAAATGCCCGCCGCAAAAGAGTTGGGCACAAATTAATAACTGCAAGTGAAGAAGCCGTACGCGAATTGGGTGGACGAATTCTTATTGCTGAAACATCAGGAACACCACATTACGAACCAACACGCAAATTCTATGTAAGCATGGGATATATAAACGAAGCAACTATTAAGAGCTTCTATGCAATTGGCGACGACTTGAAAATCTACACCAAACACTTCTAGTTATTAATAAAAAGTATGGCAACAAAATGTTGCCATACTTTTACGGTCTTTGCTATAACAAGATCAATCAACTCACTGACAAGTGAACAAGGTTGGGTCAACGTCTTTGGCTTGATTCCAGAGTTTGTCAAATTCCTGTAAATACAGCGCCGCAATCTCGGCATTATCAACAATCACCACGTTCTCTTCATTCGATTCATCGGCGTTTGATGAATAATTGAGTGAACCCGTTGCCACAATACTGTTATCTACAACGATTAACTTATCATGTAAAAAACTACTGTTGCCATCCTGCCGCACGGGCACACCTGCACACCAAAATGTTTGCAACTCCGAATTCGGACTAGTGCTGCCAAAGGTTTCAAACACACCTTTCACGTCCACACCTGCCTTTGCGCGGTCGATCATTGTCTGAGCTAAGGGATAATCTGTAAAACTAAACGCCAAAAAGCGGATGCTCACCTGCGCATCTTTCACTAAAGCGATCAAATTGCTAACCACCTTATCTTCGGGTGAGAACAAGGCTTGCACAGGCGCACCATCCAAAATTACCCATTGATTATTAATTGTTGACGGCGCACGTGGACCAAATTGTCCATTCCACATTTCTTGAAATTCACGTTCGTATGCATATGCCAGCTCAGGTGAACGCACCAGCAAGACATTATTATTCTGTTTAAATATCCCGTTGACTGTGATATTCGTAGACCCAGTCCATACTATTTTCTGATCGAATATCCAAAACTTGTTGTGCATTAACGCAGAACGCGCATCATCCTTAACCTCAATACCTGCTCCCATTAGCAATGAAAATTGTCCACGCCCAGGCTGTGTGTCATAATCCAGACCGTTCTCATCATCCGTCATCCACTTCACATCCACACCACGATTTTTGGCGGCGATCAACGCTTCGGCTACGGGTGTGAGATTGAATTCAAAAGATGCGATATGAATGCTTGTCTGAGCATTATTAATGAACCCAATCAATTTCTCTTCGATAGAGCCAGTAAGCACATCAGGATTGCCAAATGCTAATGGGTCTGTAAAATACACATCCCACCAGCGATCCACTGGAGCAACAGCAGGAGGTTCTATTGCAACAATTGGGGTATCAGTGACCGCTGGAATTACAAGCGGAGTGTCGGTAACAGGCTGGATGAAAACTGGCGTATCCGTCACAGGGATGATAAATGGAGCGGGAGTCTCAGATGCGAAAAAAGGAATCTGTGTAACCGGTGTGTAAGACGAATCCACTGGCTCACAAGCAGCAAGCAAGACAGATATAAACAGAAGTGAGGTAATTAATTTCTTCACTTGTTTACTCAACACTATCCCAGCGCTGTGAAATCCTGAGGATTGCTAAGCGGATAAGTAGTAACTCCATCCGCAATGCGTTTGATAAGGCCTCCTAAAACCGTCCCCGTACCCACTTCCACAAAGTTGCTGACACCTTGAGCAGCCATCAACCTCACAGACTCTGTCCAACGGACACGAGACTGCATTTGAGAGATTATGTCAGACCGAGCGGCAGCCTCATCGCCTAATGTTGCAGCGAAAACATTGCCAATAACAGGAATCTCCGGAAGGAAAAAGTTAGCCTTATTTACTGCTTCATTCCATTCTTCTTGAATGGAACCCATTAATGGGGAATGTGCAGCAATGGAAACAGCCAAAGGTAAAGCGCGTTTTGCTCCTGCTGCTTTCGCGGCTGCCATTGCACGCTCCACAGCAGGTTTTGCGCCTGAAATAACAACCTGCCCTGGACAGTTATCATTTGCTACTTGTACAAGTTCATCGGAAGTGCTGGCCTCCAAACAGACCTTGTCCAGCGTTGGGATATCCAAGCCAAGAATGGCTGCCATGCCTCCAGGAGCAAGTGTACCTGCGTGCTTCATCAGCTCGCCGCGTTTGCGTACAAGACGAAGCCCATCCTCAAAGGATAATGCTCCAGAGGCGGCCAGAGCTGATAATTCGCCTAGCGAATGTCCGGCCAGTGAAGCAGGTTTCAGGTCAGGGAAAAGATGCGAAAAAGTCCGAAAGGCAGCCAATGAATGCACGTAAAGAGCTGGCTGAGTGTTCACTGTGTCATTTAATTCGGTGTCAGGTCCATCCCACATAAGCGTTGAAAGAGAAAAGCCAAGGATGGAGTCGGCTTCTTCAAAGGTTTGTTTTGCAATCGGATATTGTGCAGCAAGGTCTTTACCCATTCCAACAGTTTGAGAGCCTTGGCCTGGAAATACAAATGCTGTGTCTTGTAAATTAAGTTTCATTGTGCCTCCGTGTGGTTATTAAAACACAAACGGGTCGTGAATGTCACGACCCGTTTTGCGGGCGAAATAAAACGACCTTATTCAGCGGTCTTCTTTTCTTTCTTGACCTGAATGACTTCGCGGCCCTTGTAGTAACCGCAATTGGGGCAAACGGTGTGGGGCAAGCGCTTGTTTCCGCAATTAGAGCAAGCGACTGTGTTTACCGCGGTCAAGGCGTCCTGTGAGCGGCGGCGATCACGGCGTCCCTTGGAATGTTTGCGCTTTGGATGTGGGGTCATGAATACTTTCTCCTTTATACATACATCAGACGGGCGTGCGCCCGTCTGGATTGGTTTTTTAATGAAGCCCGCTGATTATATCGGCATGAGGCAGTGACGTCAAGACGAATCCGATGTAAAATCCAATTCATGGAAATTCAGATCGCAGTCGCCAAAATCAACAAATATGCAGTCTCTGAAAGCGGCGATACGCTTGAGGTAATCGAGCGCCCTACTGGAGGGCTTTCCGTAGTTCTCGCAGATGGCCAAACCAGCGGACGCGGCGCAAAAGCAGTTTCGATGTTGGTAGTCCGTAAAGTGATCGGTTTGATCGCTGAAGGCGTACGAGATGGCGCGGCGGCACGTGCAGCGTCTGATGCTCTGTTTGCCGATAAGGCTGGAAAAGTCACCTGTACGTTGAACATTGCTTCAGTGGATCTGCATAGTAAAACGATTGTGCTTACACGCAACAACCCAGTTCCTCTGTTCATTTGCCGTGGCGAGCAAATTGACTCTCACAGTGAGGAGAGTATCTCATTAGGTACTTCTCGCAATGTCCGACCAGTAATTACCGAAGTTGGGCTTGAAGCTGGGTTAACTATTGTGATCTTTAGCGATGGAATAAGCCATTCAGGTGAACGCCGCGGCCAGCCTATGAATGTTGGTGAAACGCTCCGCTCGCTTATTGAAGACCAAGACCCTCCCCCACAACAACTTGCGGATATGCTGCTTGCGCATGCAGTCCGTTTGGATGATAACCGTCCTGCAGACGATATTAGTGTGTTGGTACTAAAAGTATCCGCACGCAATGGCGACGATGTGCGCCGTATGAGCGTTAGGCTTCCGATCAATGCTTAAACATAAAAACCTCGCGGCAAAACATCGTTGGAGGCACTTTCAAGCCTCTGTTAGAGATACAACCATCTTGCTTAGGGAGTTCAAAGCGCCTTTGCTTTGGTTCTCTGTAGCGATCCTTGGCGGAGGATTTTTATATAACTTCATTGCCAACTTGGTCAACGAACCAATGGATGGTTTGGTAGAGTCAATCTATACAGTATTAATTGCTACCTTCTTACAGCCAGCAAATCGTACTTTTCCACATCATATTGCTTTGCAATTATTTCACTTTTTAATGCCCGTGATCGGGCTTATTGTGCTGGCACAAGGGTTGGCAGATTTCAGCGTGTTACTCTTCAATCGACGTGCGCGCACCAAGGAATGGGAAATGGCAGTGGCATCAACACTTAGAAAACATATCATTCTCGTTGGGCTGGGACATCTCGGTTATCGTGTCGCGCTCAAACTACATGAAATGGGCGAACAGATCGCCGTCATCGAATTCAATGCAGATACAGATACGTTGAATGCAGCCCGTAATCTTGGCATCCCAGTCATTCACGATGATGCAACTCGCCCTGTTGCGCTTGAGGCAGCCAATGTCAAAGATGCTCGCACCATCATCATGGCCAGCCAAAATGACGCAATGAATTTACAGATCGCACTAAAGGCCCGAAGTATCAACCCAAAGATCAATGTTGTCCTCCGTATCTTTGACGATGATTTTGCACACGCGCTTCAGGAGCAATTTGGTTTTATCGCGTTGAGTGCCACGGAAATGGCGGCGCCAGTTTTCGCGGCTGCTGCTGCAGGTGCAGATGTAACCAATCCCATTTCAGTGGAAGGCCAACTGCTCAGCCTTGCACGCCTCACTATCTCTGAAGATGCACCATTTGCGAATAAAACGGTCGGATACGTGGAAGATAATTACCACCTCAATATTGTTCTTCTGCGGCACGACCACCAATCGGAAATGCACCCCACAGATAAGAGTCCGCTTCACGTTGGCGATGTACTCGCAGTGTTGGGTGTGCCCGAACAACTAAATTTACTCCTCCACGATAATGAAGGATGACGACAGTAGTACGCTAATTGGAGTCGTCGGCCCGTGCGGGTCTGGGAAATCCACGCTTATCGCAGGCCTTGAAAAACACGGCTATCGCTGCCGCCACATCGCGCAGGAACACTCCTACGTCAAGCATATGTGGAAGGTCATCACCAATCCAGATATTCTTATTTTTCTAGAATCTTCGTTTGAGAATTCCACCAATCGCAGAAAATTAAATTGGGGTCCAGCTGATTACGAAGAGCAACAACGCAGGCTCTCTCATGCTCGCGAGCATGCAGATCTGATCATCAACACTGACATTCTTGATTCAGAAAATGTCCTCGCCCAAGCATTGAATTTTCTCAAGGAAAGAATCTAATGAAAAAGATTTTTACTCTCTCGATCGTCACGCTTCTTTTTCTATCCTCATGCCTGCTCTTTAGCCAAAAATCAGAATCAACACCTGAGCCAATCCCACCCAGTCCAACGCCTGTATATCAACCCAGCTTTGAAGAAGGTATTGTGTCTGAATATCGAAGTATCGTCCAGAAATTAGACGATGCCAGTTTGTATTCCATCAAGTTCATCATCGCTGACGATATGTATCACATCATGGGTAGTGAAGAAGTCAACTACACTAACAACGAAGAAGTGGACTTAGACGAAATACAACTTAGGCTATTTCCGAATATTTTGGGCGGAGAAATGACTGTTGATAACGTGAAGGTGAACGGAAACAATCTCACGCCAAAATACAAGCTCAACAACAGCCTGCTCATCTTGCCGCTAAAAAAACCGCTTGCCCCTAAAGAGACTCTCACCCTAAGCATGGACTTTCGTGTCACTGTCCCGCAAAATGTTGATTTAAATTATGGAGTACAAGCCTATTACGAAAATGTCCTTGCGCTCGCACATGCATATCCCATGATCGCTGTCTATGACGATGAAGGCTGGAATTCGGAAATCCCGCCGCAGTCTGGTGACGTAACCTATGCAGACATGTCTTTCTTTCTCATAACGGTAGATGCGCCTAAAGGTGTAACAGTGGTTGTATCTGGGCGGGAGATCAGCCATCAGGATAACGGGAACAGTCAAGAGATTAAGGTAGAGGCTGGACCCGTACGTGATTTCTATCTGGCTGCGAGTTCAGACTATAAAGAATTTACAAAAGAGTCCAATGGGGTCATATTGAGGTTTTATACGCGCAGCGATTTACAAAAAGGCGCGGAATACGCATTGGATGTAGCGGCGCGTTCCATTAAAGATTATGGGGAACGGTATGCACCTTATCCATATACTGAGCTCGATTTTGTCTCCACGCCCACCTATGCATTGGGAATTGAATATCCAGGCATGATTGCAATCACTGAATGGATCATTGACCCAAACAATGGATATTTGGAAGCTACTGTCGCCCACGAAGTTGGTCATCAATGGTTCTATAATCTGGTAGGCAACGATCAGTTGGATGAACCGTGGTTGGACGAATCATTGACACAATTTGTCACCCTGCAATATTTCATAGACGAATATGGGCAGGCTGGCAGTAAAGGATTTCGCCAGGATATAGAGGGAAGATGGGCCTATTTGGATAACAGCCCAATTCCTGTTGGCATGCCAGTGCGCGAATATTCCGATGCAGAATATAGTGGAATTGTGTACGGACGTGGTGCCCTCTTCTTTGAAGCACTACGAGACAAAATAGGAACAAAAACCTTTGATGAGTTCATAAAAAGTTACACAACAGACAATGCCTGGGGAATCGCCACTACGGAAACCCTACGGGCTGAGGCCGAAAATCACTGCAAATGTGACCTTTCCTCCTTATTTACTGAGTGGATATACCCATAAATTCATTTAATGGGAGTATAATGGCGTCCGCGCCAGCCAAGGGCTGGCATTTTCGTGGATGGAGTAGAAATATGCGTAATAAAAATACCTGGTTAGTCATAATAGTTATTTTGGTCGCCTTTTCGCTTTGGGTGGACCTGAGCAAAGTCCTTTTAATCCGCAACCCTTTTAACGATCAGCCAATGATCGAGCGCAATGTGGATACTAAACTTGGCCTCGATCTGCGCGGCGGCTTGCAGGCTTTGCTTGAAGCAGATGTTCCCGCAGAAACAACAGTTTCTTCTGAGGAATTGCAAAACGCCAAGAATATTTTGCAAAACCGCGCAAACGCCCTCGGCGTAAGCGAAGTGGTTATGCAGACCGCAGGTGATCGCCGCATTGTGGCGGAATTCCCTGGGGTAACGAACCCTGAAGAAGTTGTTGCTGCTTTGAAGCAAACCGCTCTCTTGGAATTTGTGGACATGGGCACCGCCCCAGTTGCTGAAGGAAGCACAATTCAAACCGACTTCGGGATTGAAAATGCTCCCGCAACAACTGATAGCGGCGAAACCATTTATCACACCGTGATGACTGGCGCTGGCCTAAAGACCGCTTCCGTTTCCAGAAGCCAGACGGGCAAGTATGCCATCTCTTTTGAGTTGAACTCTGATTCAACCGACCTTTTCGCTGAGTACACAACAACTCACGTCAAACAATACCTCGCCATCGTTTTGGATAAGCAGGTAATTTCTGCTCCGATCATTCAAAACCCCATCACAGATGGTCAGGGACAGATCTCGGGTAACTTCACACAAGATACCGCTCAGACGCTTGCCGTGCAGTTACGCTCTGGTGCGTTGCCCATCCCGATCAAAGTTGTGGAAAGCCGCACCGTAGGCCCAACCCTTGGTGAGGAAAGCCTTCGCAAAAGCGTAACAGCTGGCATTATCGGCTTGGTTGTCATCATCTTGTTCATGGGCATCTACTACCGCATGCCTGGCATCATTGCAGATTTGGCTTTGATTTGCTACGCTCTCTTCTCCGTGATGCTTTTCAAAGTCATCCCCGTTGTACTTACACTGCCTGGTATTGCTGGCTTTATTTTGAGCGTAGGTATGGCTGTAGATGCAAACGTGCTCATCTTTGAACGTCTAAAAGAAGAATTGCGCCACGGACGAAATCTCCGTCAGGCTATCGATCTTGCCTGGAGCCGTGCCTGGCCTTCCATCCGCGACTCAAACACCTCCACCCTTATTACCTGTTTCATTCTCTTCATCTTCGGTAATACCTTCGGCGCCAGCATCGTGAAAGGCTTCTCCATCACACTGGCATTGGGCGTAGGCGTGAGCTTGTTCACCGCAATCATTGTCACACGCACATTCTTGCACACCGTGCTTGACAGAATCAATCTTGCTGACCATCCGCGCTGGTTTGGTCTTTAGGAGCGCGCAATGAATATCATCAAAAATCGTTACGTTTACTTTTTGATCTCTCTACTGGTTATCATCCCAGGTATTGTATTCATGGGACTCAATTGGGCAAAGACAAAAACTGGTCCATTGCCCCTCGGCATTGACTTCCGTGGTGGCTCACTGCTTGAAGTGAAATTTGACGGCACACGTCCTTCAACAGAAGATGTGAACGCGTTGTACTCCGAATTCTCCAGTGACGCCGAACCCATTGCCGACCCCGTCATTCAACCGCTTGACGCAGATTCCTTCTCCATTCGCTCTAAAACGATGACGGATGAAACCAAAGGCAAGCTTGTAGCCGAAATGGAATCCCGTTTTGGTTCAAAAGTGACTGTGTTGAACTTCACTTCCGTGAGCGCATCCATCGGAGCCGAAGTGACACGCGCAGCAGGCTTTGCCATCTTGTTGGCAGCCATTGCCATCTTGCTTTACATCTGGTGGGCTTTCCGCGGTGTTGAACATCCCTATCGCTACGGCACAGCCGCAATCTTCGCGATGTTGCATGATGTATTCGTCGTTCTCGGCACAGAAGCTATTTTAGGATACTTCCTTGGCTGGGAAGCTGACGCGCTCTTCTTAACCGCTTTGCTGACCGTGATCGGTTTCTCCGTGCACGATACCATCGTGGTGTTCGATCGCGTACGCGAAAACTCCAACATCCTTCGCCGCATCGACTACGAAACCATGGTCAATCACTCCATTGTGCAAACACTGGACCGCTCCATCACCACACAGTTGACCGTGATGCTCACCTTGCTTGCCCTCGTTCTATTCGGCGGCGACAGCACCCGCCATTTTGTTATCATTCTTTTGGTGGGTATCTTCAGTGGAACATACTCCTCCATCTTCAACGCAGCTCCCATCCTTGTAGTATGGGAAAAGCGTGAATGGCAGACCTGGTTCGGGCGCAAAGCCGAAGCCTAACTCTCTTGCGGGGCAGACTGTGAAGTCTGCCCCGTTTTTTTTATCCATTGATGAAATTATTTCAGCACTGGGTCATTTTTCTGACCTTATTCCTCGCCTCTTGCGTCCCCGCATTTGCTTCTGTTTCCCCATCATCCACTACGCCGATAGAAGAATATACACCGCACCTACCTCCTCCCTCCTTTTCTCCATCCAATGTTGTCATCCCACCCAACGGGACTTGGCAAATTCAATATGACGGTAACATCAACACCAGCCTCGATGTTGATATTTACAACCTTGACCTATTCGAAACCGAAGCTGACACTATCTCAGACTTACATACTCGTCACATTTTCGTCATGTGTTACTTTGATGCTGGCTCCTTCGAAGAATGGCGTCCTGATGCTGCTGATTTCCCT
Source organism: Anaerolineales bacterium (assembly GCA_046328875.1). Classification (GTDB taxonomy): domain Bacteria; phylum Chloroflexota; class Anaerolineae; order Anaerolineales; family Villigracilaceae; genus Villigracilis. The sequence goes on from JAXLVS010000001.1 coordinate 2,200,429, forward strand.
GCTGAAGTTATTGGCAAAAAATACAAATGGTGGCATCAGGAAAAATGGCTTGATATTAGAAAGATAGATATACTTGCGCCGATCATAGCTGCCCGCCTTGACCTTGCCGCACAAAAAGGGTGCGATGGAGCGGACCCAGACAACGTAAACGGTTTTGTAAACGAGACAGGCTTCCAAATCACCTATCAAGACCAATTAAAATTCAATGTCTGGCTGGCTGAGTCTGCACACGCACGCGGGCTTTCTATTGGATTGAAAAATGATCTGGAACAAATCCATGACCTTATTCCATATTTTGACTGGCAGCTCAGCGAGGAATGTTTTCAATATAACGAATGCAAATCGCTGCTCCCATTCATAGAAGCAGGAAAACCAGTTTTTGATATAGAATACAGGCTACCAAGATATGCCTTTTGCAAACGGGCAAAAGAAATGGGTATCAATTCCATCCGCAAGAATTTGTCACTAAACGCTTATCTCGAAATATGTAATTAACACTTCAAAACGGGGCAACCCACATATAACAATATCCTGAAGGGAAAACATCATGATATTTTTTCGAGCATTCCTTATCGGCATTTCAATTGCCGCGCCAGTCGGCCCAATTGGCGTACTATGTATCCGCCGCACTTTATCTAACGGCAAGCTTGCTGGCTTTTTATCAGGCATGGGCGCAGCCACAGCAGATATGTTCTATGGAGCAATTGCCGCGTTCGGATTAACCGTCATCACCAACCTTTTGGTGGAAAACGCCTTCTGGCTCAAACTACTTGGCGGTTTATTTCTTTTATATCTTGGCATAAAGACATTTCTTGAAAAACCTGCCGAACAAGCAGCACAAGCAAAACAAGGTGGTTTTTTCAGCATGTATCTTTCCACCTTTTTCTTAACCATAACCAACCCACTCACAATCTTTTCTTTCGCGGCAATCTTTGCTGGCACAATGATCGGCCAAAATGTTGGCTCACCACTTGTAATGGTGGCAGGTGTGTTCACAGGGTCGGCAAGTTGGTGGCTGGCACTCAGCTTCGGGGTTGGTCTGATGCGCGACAAATTAAATCAAACCCACATGGTATGGATCAATCGCGTCTCAGGAACGATTATCATTCTATTTGGGATTTTTGCGTTGATCAATCTTTAAAAGCAAAACAGAGGACCAAGTCGTTGACATTTGTTCCGCTCGGACCGATCTTTACCAAATGGTCGATCTTTTCAAAAAAAGAATACGCATCATTATTTGACAAAAAGTCTGAGGCAAACATCCCAAGCAACTCAGCCCATTTGGCGGTTTCACCCGTTACAAATGCGCCCGCCGCATCAGTGGGACCATCTTCGCCGTCCGTGGCAAGTGAAATGAGCATTACATTTTGTAAACCAGCCAACTCATTCACGGCGGCGAGAGCAAGTTCTTGATTCCTACCGCCTTTTCCATTTCCCTTAATCATCACGGTTGCTTCGCCACCTGCCAATAAACAAAACGGAGGACGCATAGTTCGCAAGCTATTCTTTAGCCGTGAAGCAAGTTCATTCCCAATGACGCTTGCCTCCCCTTGTAAATTGGCATCGACAATCTCTGTATCGAAACCTAATAACTGCGCCTGAGCTCTTGCTGCTCGCAACGCAACGACGTTACTGGCAACAATCGTGTTTTGAATTTTTGTAAATAGTGGGGACTCAGGTTTTAGAGTCTCAATCAACGCTGGAAGGATAGAGGCGGGAATCTTATCCTTTAAACCATATTTATCAAGAATTGAAATCGAATCGTCTAATGTCGTTGGGTCTGGGACGGTAGGACCAGAGGCAATGGCTTCTAATGGGTCACCAACAACATCTGAAAGCAGCAGGGAAATGACTTGTGCACCATTTGCCAAACTGGCAAATCCCCCTCCTTTTAATTTATCAAGATGACGTCGCAGTGTGTTGATCTCATCAATACGTACACCGCACGCCAGCAAAGCAGACGTGAGCGCTTGCAAATCTCCGAGTGAAACTCGTGGAGCAGCCATGAGGGCTGAGCCGCCGCCTGAGATAAGGCATATCAGCAAGTCATCTTCTGTTATTTGAGAGAGGAAATTTATGGCAGCATTCCCCGCGTGAACGCTGGCGCTGCCCGGGATGGGATGATTTCCCTCGATCACAGTAACAGGCTCAAAGGTTAAAGGCGAAGCGTGCTTAGTAATAATTAGTGAATCCACAAGCGGGACTTCATCCGCTAGAGCTTGCATCATCGCACAAGATGCTTTCCCCAATCCAAAAGCAAATATTTTTCTATTATGGGCGATAGGGTTTTCTCGCAGATATTTCTTCACTGCAGCCCCAGGCTCAACAGCATTAAAAGCATAGGACAAAATCTGCGCGACCTCCCTACTATTAGGATGACTACGCAAATTGCTTGAGAGAAATCGTTGCGGAGTGAACAAACTTAGCGATCGTCCTTGCGGCGATGATGATGTTCGCTCTTATTGCGATACATGGCGTCATCCGCCTGCCCGATGACCTTTTCAAGCGAGATGCCAGGTTGACTGGTTGCCGCACCGATGGAGATGCTTAGTTCGGGCTCGCGATAATATTTGTTATTCAAACCAATAAGAGCGCGAATCTGTTTGAGATATTCTGTGGTTCCATCTGCATTCACATCAGGAAGGATCGCGGCGAACTCATCACCGCCGATACGCGCAGCGACATGCTGATGACCAAATGCAGCCTGAATGACCTCGGCTGCACGGCGGATCAATTTATCACCTGCTTGATGACCGAATGTGTCATTGGTATGCTTTAAGTAATTCAGATCAAGAACAATAACACTGACGGGGTCTTTACGCTGTTTTTCAATATTAACAACAGCCTCCTCAAAAAAGGCGCGATTGTACAGCCCCGTCATTGCATCATGCGTGCCGAGATAACGCAGGTAGTCTTCGGCCTTTTTGCGGGAAGTAATATCTTGAATGGAAACGAGCGCCCAACTAAAATCTTTCTCGTGGCCAGGCATAATGCGGAAATCCAATTGAATATCAATCGGGTCGCCAGCAAGCGAATAATTTATACCTTCGCGCTCGTAAGCCAGTTTACCGTTCCAAAGGTCAACGAGTTCTTTTGCGAAATGAACCTTCATTTCTTCTTGGAAAACGAGATGTAGATTCTGATCGAGATGTTCTTTCGAAGAAGCGCCAAACAACTCAAGCGTTTTCTTGTTGACATTGATGACTTTGATCAACCTAGAAAATTGACTGACAAGGTCAGGCTGTTTTTTTAGATATTCCTGCAGGTCTGTCACCCCTTGTGCGCGAAGCACTTCAAAATAAGCCTTGATGGCGCTGTAATCTTCCTCCCATAAAGAAATGGGCGACGCTTCAAAAAGATCTTTAAAGCGGCGCTCGGCTCGTTTGCGGGCGGTGATATTTTCTATAGTGACAAGCACTCGTTCCCAAGTGGACTCATATTCAGGCAAAATGCGCCAATGAAGCTGAATGTCCAGCGGATCGCCATCCAGCGTGTAATTGACTCCTTCACCCGACCAATTCACATCCCCCTTCCAAAGCGCCAGCAGTTCCTCGCGAAAGTGGTGACGCATTCCATCGCGAAAGACCTGGTCTAAATTAGAGAGCAAGGCAGGTTTCGACTCCGCCTTGAACAAGGTCACGGTTTTCTGGTTGACATTTAGCACCTTGATCTGGCGCATACATTCATCCAGAAAGGCTGGATGTCCATCCAGATACTGCGCAAGCGACTCGATCCCTACTCGTCGTAACTCATCAAACAGGCGCTTGATACCGCTAAAATCCTGTTCCCAAAGAGAGATTGGTGCATACTCAAACAAGGTAATCAGGTACTCCTCACCCGAAGGCTGAAACATGGCTCATCCTTTTGTTATACAAAATGGATTCGGATATTATGATGATTATACTATTTACTTAACACCGACAATGTAACCCATTCTCCATCTATCTTGGGATGTTCCGCCTTCACCAACTTTCCACTTTCCACCAACCTATTCACCGCCTTCTTCACCACCTCATTCCCCCAGCCGAATAGCTTGTGTACATCTCGCAGTTGAGCCGCGCCGACCATGTTGAAATATAGCTCCAGCAGTTTTGCACGCGCCTGAGATTCTTTGATGGCGCGTGCCTGTTCGGAGAGGTCGGGATAATGGCGAGTGACGATCTCGTAGATGTGCGCGTACTTCCACGCGCCTGCCTGTGCCACACCGACAGGCAGAATTTTGAAGTCTCGCTGCAATTGCTCCAGCGCTTTATTGAATTCAGAATCTTTCGCATTAGAGAGTTTTGCCATCTTGCGCAAATCTAATGTATTCAATGAGCCGTTATCGAGCAAGGTCTCATACACTTGCTTCGAGGCTTGCGTCAAGCGTCCCTCGTGATAGGCGATCAGATAATCCTCTTCGGGTGAGCCGTAATTTTCGGAGAGTGCGTAAAAATAAGGCGCAATCTCCAGCGAGATCATCGTGGCTTTGCCGCGTAATATTTTGCCGTAATACCATATCTTCTTATCGAGGGCGTCATCCTTCCAGCCCCATGTGATATGGCCTGGGTCATCGTGCTTATCAGCCACGGGACGGTTCCCTGCAACTGCCGTCCACAATGAAGGCAAGTCAATATCTTTGATGGGCCAGAAATACACAAAGCCGCGAGCGTTGACGAAGGTCAATGCCTGGGATGGAGAGGAAAGTCTCTTGGCGGGAGGCAGGCCAAAAGTCCGCGTGCGATGCGCTTGCAGTTTCTTCAAGTCAATTTGGGTCATAGTCAAATTTTACATGCTATCGTATAAAACACAAACAAAAAAACAAAATCTCAGCCATAAATTATACGAATTACTAAAACCTATTCGCGCAATTCGCGGCAAAGACTTTTGGCCTTGTATTGTACAAATGAAACACACAACGGCTCAAGTAGGATAAAATCGATAGGAAATGGTCACAACTTTTACAGACATCAGCGAACTTAGCCAATATGCGGCTCGTTCCTTTATCGGCCTCGCCAACAAAGCTATAGAAGAGCGCGGACGTTTTCTGGTTGCGCTTTCTGGTGGCAGCACCCCCATGCGCTTGTACGAATTGCTCGGCAACCAATTTCAAAACGATGTGGATTGGAGCCGCGTGCATTTCTTTTGGGGCGATGAACGTTGCGTACCTGTGGATGATGCAGGCAACAGCTATGGACAGACGAAAAAAGTTCTGTTCGACAAAATTGGGCAAACGAACATTCACCGCGTCAATTCGGACCTCGCACCTGCTTCTGCCGCGACAGATTATGCCAACACTTTGAAAGCTTTCTCCGAACCTCCGTTCGAATGGCCGCGCTTTGATCTAGTCTTGCTAGGTATGGGTGACGATGGACACACCGCATCGCTATTTCCCAACTCGCCCGTGGACGTGACCACCTCAACTCTTGCAGTCACCGCCAACTATCAAGACCGCCCCGCCAATCGTGTAACGCTAACGCAGCTTGTCATCAACGACGCGCGTGAGATCTGGTTCATGGTGGCTGGCAAAAACAAAGCCGAAACTCTGTTGAATGTCCTGGATGGCGAATATAAGCCAAAGCAGTATCCTGCCCAGCGCATCAAACCAGTGGATGGAAATCTAGTCTGGATGATCGACGCAGAAGCGGCAAGTCTTTTGTAATAATCAATTTTGTCATTGCAAGCGAAGTGAGCAATCTCCAATATCATGACGGAGATTGCTTCGCCGCAAAAATACGCGGCTTGCAATGACGTATCACACCAAAGGAGCTTTACATAATGGAATTAGCATTGATTGGTTTAGGAAAAATGGGTTTGAACATGGCTACCCGCCTCGTGCGCGGTGGACATCGTGTGGTCGGTTACGCTCGTACAAAAGAGACAGTGGATGCCGCCATAAAACTTGGTGCAGAAGGCGCAGCCTCTTTGGAAGAAGCAGTTGGTAAATTGACTTCTTCTCCAAAAATCGTTTGGGTAATGGTACCTTCTGGCAAAACCACCACCGAGACCATTGAAAAGGTTGCATCCCTTTTGAAAAAGGGTGACATCATCATCGACGGAGGTAACTCAAACTACAAAGACACCATCGCCCATGCTGCCATGCTCGAAGCCAAAGGCATTGACTTTGTAGACTGCGGTACCAGCGGTGGGATCTGGGGTCTCACTGAAGGTTACAGTTTGATGATCGGCGGTAAAGAAGAAATCACTACAAAATTGAATCCCATCTTTGAAACTCTTGCGCCAGGCAAAGCAACAGGCTGGGGACGTGTCGGTCCGCATGGCGCAGGTCACTATGTAAAGATGGTCCACAACGGAATTGAATACGGCATGATGCAAGCTTTTGCTGAAGGCTTTGGCATTTTAAAAGCCAAGAAAGAATTCGGTCTCGACCTTTCCCAGATCTCACACATCTGGCAGAACGGCAGCGTTGTCCGGTCGTGGTTGCTTGACCTCGCGGCCAATGCCCTCGATGAAGATACCGAACTAAAAGACATCAAGCCTTGGGTCGCTGACTCTGGCGAAGGCCGTTGGACCGTCTTTGAATCCATTGACCTTGATGTTCCTGCTCCGATCATCACGCTTGCGCTTCAAATGCGCTTTGCCAGCCGTGACGAGGAAAATTATCCCGCCCGCATGTTGGCGGCCCTGCGTAACCAATTCGGCGGCCACGCTATCAAAAAGGCTGAATAAAAGAATATAACCACTGAGTCCACCGAGAGCAGAGAGATTTTATTGGTCTTCTCCGTGTACTTCGTGATCTCTGTGGTAAAGGCATTTCATGAACAACCTACCCAATAATGGTTTATTAACGACGATCATCATCTTCGGCGCATCTGGAGATTTAACTCAACGCAAGTTGATTCCTTCGCTCTTTAATTTATTCCGCAAGCGACGCACTCCCAAAAAATTCCAGATCGTTGGTTTCGGCGGAACTGTATTTACTGACGAACAGTTCCGCGAACATTTATACAAAGGCATGAAAGACCATGCAGGCTACGAATTCACTGACGAAGATTGGAATATCTTCGCGCCCAACTTACATTACCTTGCGGGCAAATACACCGAAGTAAGTGATTTTCAAAAACTAGCCGAAACTCTCACCAGTCTTGAAAACGGTGATGCGAATCGCCTCTTTTATATGGCGCTGCCGCCCACTCTTTTCCCTGCCATTATTGACAACCTCGATGCCTCAGGTCAGTTGCATGAGAATGGAGCCTGGCGGCGCGTAGTGCTTGAAAAACCATTCGGCACAGACCTCGCCTCAGCGGTTACGCTGAATAAGCAAGTCCACAAAGCGCTGAACGAGAACCAGATCTATCGCATCGATCATTATCTCGGCAAAGAAACAGTGCAGAATATTTTGTTCACACGTTTTGCCAACACCATCTTCGAGCCGATCTGGAACCGCACTTACATTGACCACGTCCAAATTACTGTGGCAGAAAAAGTCGGTCTTGAGCACCGCGCAGGCTTTTACGATAGTGTCGGCGTGCTGCGAGACATGTTCCAGAATCATCTTTTGCAATTACTCACCCTCGTGGCTATGGAACCGCCTGCGTCCTTCAGCGCAAGTCACTTGCGGAATGAAAAAGTAAAAGTCCTCAGCGCTGTGCAGCCAATGACTCCCGAACAGGTGTCGGCAAATACGGTGCGTGGTCAGTACAAGGGCTATCGCAAGGAAGACCAAGTCAACCCTAATTCCACTACGCCAACCTATGCAGCCCTCCGACTTTACATCAACAACTGGCGCTGGAAAGGCGTGCCGTTCTATTTGCGTTCTGGTAAAAACCTCGCCGAAAAACAATCCCAGATCATCATCCAGTTCAAAGAGCCGCCACTTGCCATGTTCCCCATGCAAACAATGAAGCCGAACATGCTCGTGCTGTACTTACAACCCGATGAAGGCTTGCATGTCCGCTTTGAAGCAAAGGCACCAGACACCGTCAACGAAACTCGCTCAGTGGATATGGAATTCCATTACTCCGACTCTTTTGGGCAGTCTGCGATTCCTGAATCTTACGAGAGGCTTTTGCTCGATGCCATTCAAGGGGATGCTTCGCTCTTCACCCGCGCAGATGAAGTGGAAACAGCTTGGTCGCTGATCGACCCAATTCTCCAAACCTGGGAAACGCATCAGACCCCGCCGTTGGCTGGGTACAAACCCGGCAGTTGGGGTCCACCTGAAGCATACGACCTGCTTGCTCGTGATGGCCGCCGCTGGCTCAATGAAGAAGCCAGCCAAATGCTGGAAAAATAAAAAAGAGGCGCTTCTTTGAGAAGCGCCTCTTTTTTATTTGAGAATTTGAAACAGGTTACTGTAATCATCAGTCCAGAGTGGTAAGTCTGTATTGTACCCAGATAGATCTTGAGCGTGGTCTTTCAATTCAGGAATTTCCAGAATTGTGGGGTTTCGAGACAATAGCATCCAAATAGAAGGAAATTCGCCAGATGCCGTAGGAGACTTATCAATTCGAATAACGCTCAACCCAAATTCCTGTGCCAATTTCCACAACACAGGCTGAAGGTCAAGGTGACGGTTGGAGATATGCGCCGCAATCACCCCATCAGGTGATAAGTGCTGCAAATACAATTGAAACGCCTCACGGGTTACAAGATGTACTGGAATCGAGTCGCTGCTGAATGTATCCAGCACAAGCACATCAAAATTCTGCGCTTCGCCAGAATTCAACTCGTTTTCAAGGGAAAGTCGCGCATCGCCTGGGATAACAGTTACAGCTGCGCGGCTATCTTTTAGAAAAGTAAAATAACCGCCATCCCCTTCCGCAAGACGAATCACAATGTCATTGATTTCATAGAAACGATACTGATCACCTGGTTCACCATATACAGCTAATACTCCAGCCCCCAAACCTAATACCCCCACACGCATCCCTTCTCCACGCATTGGATGATTAAGTAAAAGCAACCCTACCCCGCTGTCCTCCACATAATATGTGGATGGTCGCTGTGGGTCGTCGTGAAATTGCAGTCCGTGAATCGTCACGCCGTGAATCATGGCATTCGCCTTGCCATCCAAGTCCTTCACACGAATCACCCCATAAAAATTCCTCTCCGCAAGCAGATGGTTACCGCCTGAGTTCAAAGCCAGCCAAATAAGGGTAGTGCTCAGAGCAAAAGAAACAAGCATGGCACGAGTCTGAAGCGCATACAAGCCTGACCATTTTGGCATAAGCAGCACTACCAATATTAACGCCACCATCAGCCAGCCGAGGTAGAATTCCCAATATCCATTAAAAATTAAAGGGGCAACAAAATTTACGAACACGCCCCCCGCCGCGCCACCAAGAGAAACCATCAGATAGTAGGTTGTTAATCTCTCAGCAGGAGGGCGTAGACGATATAGTTCTCCATGACAGATCATGCAGGAAAAAAATAACAGCAAGCAATAGATAGAAATCTGAAAAATAACATTCAAGTCACTGGTGTTGAGAAACACCCACAACGTTGCAAGACTGGCCAAACTGAACAACAATGCATAAAGTCGACGTTCATACCAGCGAGAATCCGAAAATGCCAGAATAAAAGACAACAAATAAATTGCCAAAGGCAAAGCCCATAAAAACGGAATAACAGCAACTTCCTGTGATATCTGATTCGTTACTGCGATCAAAAAGAGAGAAGCTACTCCACTTAAGATCAGCCAAAGAGTAGGCATCGAAGCGGGAGTTCGCTCGCTCGCAATTTGTTCAACCATGGAAACCGCTCCATCTTTCAAGCGATAGACAATTGAGATGGAGACAAATGCAAAGAGAACAAACCCTAGTGACCACCCCCATCCCTGCTGCTGAAGCGTTAGTGACGGCTCCACTAAAACTGGGTAGGCTAACAATCCCAACAAAGAACCAAAGTTAGATAACGCATATAGGCGGGTATAAGAAAACCCTGGCTGCAAGCGGCTAAACCATGCCTGCATTAAAGGGCCGTTTGATGCAAGTACAAAATAGGGCAACCCTACTGCGACGCTGAGAATTACGAAAATATGAAAAACGGGGGAATTTACATCTGTGGGGCGCCAATCAGCGGAGGGAGTGATAGGGGATCGCCACACAGCTCCGAGGGCGGCAAGAAGCGCAAGAGACATTATCAAAAGAGAAAAATGAATCCACCGTTGACGAGATTGCTTCACAAGCCAAGCCGCATACGCATATCCGCCTGTGAGAAGAGCCTGGAAAAATAACATGGCAGTTGACCACACAGCAGGCGTCCCACCGAACCAAGGCAGAATGAATTTACTGATCATGGGTTGGATTTGAAATATTAGATACGCAGAAAGAAAAACATTAATTGCAAATGGGATCATGATAAAGCCTCGCCTGACAGTGAATTTTCAAAATCATAACATATTCACCTATCACAAGTTTGCAACCATTTTATGGAACCCGCGTAAATAAACAGGAAAAGTTCCACTTGATAAATGCGGAAACTTTTTTGAATTTTGCTGGTCAAACCAAAAGAGGAATATTCTATGAAAATCACAAAACTTATCATCCCTGTTCTCTTGTCTTTAGCCATCGTGGCATGTGGAAGTGCGCCAACCGCTGCTGCAGAAACAACCCCTATCCCCACTGTTATTGCAGACGATACTGTTATTGCAGAAGGTCGGGTTGAACCTATTCAATACGCCGAGATTGCCTTCAATGCCAGTGGAGCTATTGGTGAAGTTCTGGTAACAGAAGGGCAATTTGTAAAAAAAGGCGATCTACTGATTCGTCTTGGCGACGAATCAGACACAAACTATGCCGCTGCACAGGTGGAATTGGTCAATGCACAGCGTGCATGGGACGACCTTATCAATTCACGTGGCGCAGACTTTGCACAAGCGGTCATTGATCTAAAAGATGCAAAAGAAGCAAGTGATAGAGCCTATCAGTATCTTGTGTATCTGAAAAATGATCACAGAATCCCGCAGACAGAATCTCGTAGAGTTTTAACCAACACTCCGTTTGGCTACCAATATGAAATTAAAACCAAAAATTTTACAGGTCCTGCTCCAGAAGATTGGATAGTAGAAGCCGAAAATGACCTTGCGCTGAAAAAGGCTGAGTTGGAAAAGGCTCAGCTGGTTTATGACCGCTTGAAAGACGGCCCTGATGCAGATCAATTGCCTTTGTTGGAAGCACGGTTAAATGCCGCCAAAGCAGGTGTAGCCGCTTTCTCGGTCATTGCTCCATTCGATGGTGTTGTAGCTAAGTTGAATGCAAGGACTGGCAGTTCAATTAATGCAGGTGAAATCGCCGTAACAATCGCGGACACCTCGAATTGGACAGTTATCACTACAGACGTGACTGAAATAGATGTTGTCAAATTGAAAGAAGGGCAGCCTGTCACAGTGAAATTAGATGCCATTCCTGATGCGCTATTGAAAGGCAAAGTGCTTTCCATTGGGCAGGGCTACACAGAAAATCAAGGTGATATTGTTTACAAAGTCACCATCCTATTGACTGAAAAAGATGCCGCCATGCGCTGGGGCATGACCGCTGTGGTTACATTCAAGTAAAACCAGGCCACAGATATTCAGAGGCACTGCAAATCTATTAATACTTATCCAAGGCGCAGAGCTTCTACGGCAAAAGAAAGAGACCACCATGGCTATTCCATTTTTCAAACAAAAGACCGATGACGAACAGGTTGAAAACCACGCCATCATTGACTTGCACGATGTCAACAAATATTACAAGACAGCAATAGGCGATTATCACGCGCTGGAAAGTGTGGACTTACAGATCAATGCAGGTGAATTTGTCAGCATTATCGGTAAATCGGGTAGCGGCAAGACCACACTGCTCAATATGATCACTGGCATTGATCGCCCCACCACTGGCGAAGTTTGGGTCAATGGGACGGGTGTTCATAAGCTAAATGAAAACCAAATGGCGCGCTGGCGCGGAAAGAATCTCGGCATTGTCTTTCAATTCTTTCAACTCCTGCCGATGATCTCCGTTATTGAAAACATCATGCTGCCAATGGACTTCTGCCGCACCTATCCTATCAATGAACGCCGCAAACGCGCCATGGATTTGTTAGAGTTGGTTGAACTCGCAGAGCACGCACACAAACTCCCCACTGCATTATCAGGCGGTCAGCAGCAACGTGTGGCAATTGCACGCGCCCTTGCCAACGACCCGCCCGTCATCATAGCGGATGAGCCCACTGGCAATCTCGACTCGAAAACAGCAGAATCTGTTTTCGCATTATTCAATGATCTTGTAGCGAAGGGCAAGACCATCATCATCGTCACGCACGATAGTGGATTGGCAAAACGAACGCATCGCACCGCCCTAATTGCAGACGGTGAAATCGTCAACGAGTATGTAGCAAAGGTTCTGCCTACACTGACAGCAGCCCAATTATTACAAGCGACAAAGACTGCAAAGACTCTTACCTATGAAGCTGGGACCATGATCCTCGCAGAAGGCTCTAATGCAGATACGTTTTATATCGTCTCCAGAGGAACCGTGGAAGTGATCCTGCCACGCCCTAATCAATCGGATGTAATTGCGCTTCAACTCGGACCTGGAAAATGCTTCGGTGAAATGGAATTCTTCCACGAGACAAAACACCGCGCCTCCATCCGCGCCTCGGAAGCGGGACCTGTTGAGGTACTAGCCATTGGGTATGACCAACTTTCAGAATTACTGGATCAATCAGAGGCGACGCATGAAGCGCTGCGTCAGATGGCGAATAAGCATGCAGGTGAAAATGCATCCTGGCGGGGAGTCTCCTCATGATGATCAACAGTCGCTGGAAAAAAGTCTGGGCGGATTTTTGGAGCAACCGAGGACGAACATTCCTAACCATCATTACCATCGCGGTCGGAGCATTCGCGGTTGGGTTTAATAGCAATCTAGGTCTATACATGAACGAAAGTATGGACACTGATTTTCTTTCTGCAAATCCATCGGAAGCAGAAGTGTACGCCTCGCCGTTGAACGACGATATGGTGAAGATGGCGCGCTCTATTCCAGGCGTTGACACTGTTGAAGGCTTTTCGTCTATTAGCGCGCGAATCCTTCGACCTGATGGGACTTATGTAGATATTAACTTTACAGCCGTTGAAGACCCAAGCCAGCTAACCTTGAATACTCTAAAACCTGCGCTTGGTGAAACCATCATCCCAACATATGGTGAAAAAGAAACCATTCTGGATGCAAGTGCAATGTCTTTAGGATACAAGCCTGGGGACAAAATTGTTTTGGAGCTCGCAAGCGGAAAGAAGCGTGAGATCACGTTGACAGGTTACATGCATGCAGTGACGGGGTTTCCATATAACCTCGCGCAGACTGTCAATGCGTATGTGACACCCAAGACTCTGGAATGGCTTGGCGGTAACATCGATAACTATGCAATGCTTTCGGTCAGCGTCACAGAAAAACAAACGGATGCAGAACATGTAACCGCTGTGGCACAAGCTGTGGCAGACCGCATGGAGCGAGCTGGCGCGACTGTTTACTTTGTAAGTGTGTACCAACCTGGGCATCACTTTGCATATAACATTACACAAGGTGTATTTTTTGTACTCGCCATTCTTGGCTATTTGACAGTGTTATTAAGCGGTTTCTTGATCGTCAATACCATTACAGCCTTGATGACTCAACATGTGCGGCAGATCGGTATTATGAAAGCTACAGGCGGCAGCACCATCCAGATATTCGGCATGTATATGGTGTTGATCCTTGCGTTTGGAATTGGGTCTTTGTTTATAGCCATTCCATTAGCAAACGCAGCAGCATCTATGATCGGCGGCGGAATGGCACAATGGTTAAACTTTCATACGGCGCCGTATAAAGGATACACTTCAACATTTGTGCAGCAATTCATCGTTGCTGTGGTGGTTCCTTTAATTGCAGCGATCTTCCCAATCTATAATAGCGTGAAGATCACCGTCCGCGAGGCATTGAGTGATTATGGTCTTGGCGGTAATGCCAAGATAAAGGATGATTCAGTTCGCGAAAATGCAGTGCTGATCCCCCGTCCCATCCGCATTTCCCTTCGGAATACGTTCAGGCGCAAAGCAAGATTGAGCATTACCTTGTTTACTCTGGTGCTGGGCGGCGCAGTCTTTATTGGTGTGTATAACTTGTGGGCATCCTTCGACAAAGTGATGGAAGATATTCAAGGTTATTTTCTCGCAGACATCAACATTGCGTTTGACCGCGGCTATCGTTACGACAAAGTAGCCAGCATTGCAAAGAATATCCCAGGCGTGGAAGGAGCAGAAGGCTGGCTCGAATATACGGGCACGCTAGACATGGGAGAAGATGAAGCTGGAACACAAATCCTTTTTGTGGCTCCCCCATCCACATCCAAATTGATCGATCCCATCATCACGTCCGGGCGATGGCTACAGCCTGGTGACGAAAACGCTGTGGTCATCGGAAATCACCTTTTACAAATTTTTCCTGATTTGAAAGTAGGCGATTGGCTGACGATTGAGACAAACGGTAATAAAACAAAATGGTTGATCGTAGGTACGTATAGTATTACTGGAAATGTCAACCCGCCGCTGTTGTATGTCAACTACGAATATCTGAGCATGTTGGTCGGCGAACCAGAAATGGCATATTCACTGCGTGTTATCACCTCACAACACGATGCTGCAACCCAGCGACGGATCAATGACCAAATTCAAGCTGCCTTCGAAAAAAGCGGCATTCAGATCAGCTCTACGCAATTGGGATCAGAGTTCATTGAAAGCCAGAAATCACAGACAGATGTGCTTGTCTATTTCATGCTGGTGATGGCAAGCCTAATCGCCATTGTAGGCGGGCTCGGATTAATGGGCACAATGAGTATCAACGTACTGGAACGTACCCGTGAGATCGGTGTCATGCGAGCAATTGGTGCAAGCAACGGTGATATTCAAGCCATTGTGATCACCGAAGGAATGGTGATCGGGATTCTCAGTTGGGCTATTAGTATCTTTCTCTCCATCCCCATCACAAAGGTATTGTGTTATGGGGTCGGCACAGCAATACTCACTGCACCAATGCCAACTGTATATGGAGCAAGCGGAGTAATCGCATGGTTAATCTTCACCATCGTGCTGGGCACACTGGCCAGCGCGTTACCTGCAAGGCGCGCATCTAGGTTGACAGTGAGAGACACCCTCGCGTATGAATAACAAAAAGTCCGCAAGCATAACTTGCGGACTTTTGCTTTAATATCGGACCGAATTTCACCGTCCACACAAATTCCACACATTTCCTTCACCTGCCTGTAACTACAGAGCGCGATAATATAGTCAATAAAGCACAGGCTTTATTGACTTGTTCAAAAGGACAAGCACATTACAATTTTTACTGGAGAAACTATGAAAAACAAAAAATGGTTAACATACACGCTGGGCATTCTATTGACGCTCATTGTGCTTGCTGCAGTCGGCGGACTCGGCTTCCGCATAGGAATGATGCAAAGCGCCTCTTTCGCTAATTTGAAAGCTGGTCAATCAGCCCAAGCACCTTTCTTCCATCACGGGCTGGGTATGAACGGCCAAGGCATGAACGATGGCTTCAACAGGATGGACGGCTTCAATCACATGGAGCACGGCAATATGTCGAACGGATTTGATCGTGGACGCGGCGGAAACCGTGGCGGATTTTTCTCCCCACTCTTCGGGCTTTTGCACCTCATCATTCTCGGCTTGCTCGCTTGGCTTGGCTATAAGCTCATTAAGAACAGTGGCTGGAAATTAGTGAAGGTCAATGCAAGCGCTGCACCAGCAGCGGAACAGGCTTCTGAAGTAGCGGCCAGTGAAGAGAAAAAAGAAGAAGTGTAATACAAAGCGAAGTGATCAGAATCAGACACCCGTCTCGTGTGAGGCGGGTGTCTGATTCACAAAATTTCCGCCAAATATAAAAATTGGTATACTGGAAAAACTATGTCTCAAACTATTCTTGTTGTAGATGATGAAAAACGGCTCGTTTCCCTTGTGGAAAGTTACCTGAAGCAGGAAGGCTATCGTGCCGTCACTGCGCACAATGGACGCGACGCGCTGGTCGTCGCGGAAAGAGAAAATCCCGATCTGATCATTCTTGACATTATGATGCCCGAAATGAATGGGTATGAATTCATGCGAGCCCATCGTGCAGAAAAAGACACTCCCATCATCATGCTCACAGCCAAAGTGGAAGATGATGACAAAGTCATTGGCCTTGAACTCGGTGCAGATGATTATGTAACAAAACCCTTCAAGCCGCGTGAATTAATGGCGCGAGTCCGCAATGTGCTAAGGCGTATGGGAAAAAGTGAACCAAAAGGCAAAACTTTAAAAGTCTCGGATATTACACTTGACCGTGACAGCCGTGAAGTATTTGCAGGTGGACGCTCTGTTGACCTCACCCCTTCCGAATTTGATCTACTTGCTGCTCTTATGGGATCGCCAGGCCGAGTCTTTTCACGGCTCGACCTATTAGATGTCATCCAAGGCGTGCGATACGAAGGCTACGAACGCACCATTGATACACATATCAAAAACCTGCGTTCAAAGATCGAAGAAGACCCGCGCAAACCACGCTATATTGAAACTGTTTATGGTGTAGGTTATCGCCTGCACAAAGGTTAATCTTGAAACTAACAACCAAACTCATCCTCGCGTTCTTATTGGTCAGCATTTGCAGCACAGGCTTAATTGTGCTGTTCACGCGCGTCACTACTAATCGCGAGTTTGAAAAATTCGTCAACAACCGCTACGAAGCAGACTTGGTGGATCAACTCTCCTGGTATTACAGTCAGCACCAAACCTGGGAAGGCGTTGAAAAAGAGTTTGGCCGTTTTGGTCATAACTCGAATCCCAACAATCCGCCACTCTTCTTTTCCATTGCAGATGAAAATGGAGTCATCGTAATTGCAGGCATGGGGCACCAGATCGGTGACACCTGCAACGCTGATGAATTCAAAGCGGGCACACCCATTCAAGTTGAAAATAAAACAGTCGGTGTACTCTTGCTTGCTGACACACCCGAAAGAAGTCCGCAGGAATATGAATTCCTACGTCGTCTTAATGGCTTTATTTTTATAAGTGCAGCAGGCACAATTATCGTTGCGCTTATTCTTGGTATCATTCTTTCCCGTAGTATCACACGTCCCATCCGCGAATTAACCAAAGCCACACACGCAATGGCCGATGGGAATTTAAACCAAAGCGTAAATGTCCGTTCGCATGACGAGATCGGCGAACTAGCCAAGTCCTTCAACAAAATGAGCAGCGACCTCTCGCGCTCCTTCAATCTCCGCAAGCAAATGACCGCCGATATCGCACACGAACTTCGCACGCCACTAAGCCTCATCATTGGGCATGCCGAAGGCGTACATGATGGTGTCCTCGAGCCTACACATGAAAACTTTGAGATCATCCGTGAAGAAGCCGAGCGCCTTGAAAAACTCGTCAACGACCTGCGCACATTATCCCTTGCAGATGCTGGAGAGCTTTCTGTTGATTACCAACCCGTTAATGTTAACGACATAATGAGCGATATCTACACTCATTATATGAACCTGTTCAACCAACATCGCATCACTCTTAATCTCGAACCTGCTCCTGTTATCCTGATAGCAAATCTTGATCCTGGCCGCTTCACTCAAGTCCTCAACAACATTTTGGACAATGCACTCCGTTACACCCCTGAAAACGGAAGTGTTGATATGAAAACTTTGCAAGTCAAAGATAAAATCCAAATATCCATTCAAGACAATGGCGAAGGTGTATCGCCAGGCGTAGCCGCTCACCTATTTGACCGTTTCTATCGCGCCGACCAAGCCCGCAACCGTAACGATGGCGGCTCTGGTTTGGGCCTTGCCATTGCCAAGTCTATTATCGAAATGCACCACGGGAAAATATGGGCCGAAAGCGAAGAGAGCAAAGGCTTGAAAATGGTGATCGAACTCCCAAAAATGGCGGACTGAACAACACCTGTCACCAAATCGAAATGATTTGATTTCCATTCTTTGGTAACATAAAATCGCTGAACTACTTTCAGCGATTTTATGTTATATAGTCTCAGATATCTTTGCAGAATAAACTGGATATCGTCGCACATAAAATAACAAGACCAGAAGTGGGTCAAAACATCATCGGAGATTCGGGATATATGAAGAATAAATCGTCAAAACCCCAAAAATCAAGCGTAGGGCTCACGATCTTAGTGGGTGGAATATGGGTTCTTGTTTGTACAGTGCTTTCAGGCATGGCTGCAGCTATCTTTTTGATTCCAGGTATTCTGCCCTCAACACGGCCGCCCACACTAACAGTTATATTACCGACGATTACTTTAACGCCAACCATCACTCCAAGCTCTACTTCAACGAGCACTCCTCTCCCGCCCACTTTTACAGCAACGCCTGAACCAGTCGCTGTTCAAATTGACCTCCTCAATGCAGGTCAAATAAAAGAAACCTCATATTTTGGCAAAGGTGTTGTTGGGCAGGTAATCTTCTCGCCAAGTGGAAATCAAATTGCCGTATCATCATCCTATGGCGTACGAATCTATGATGCAAAGTCACTGCAGGAAATCAGCGAGTTGGCAACTGACGATTGGATATCCAGCTTGGCATATTCTCCCGATGGAAAAACAATTGCAGCCTGGTACCCTGATGGAAGTGTTGGGCTTTGGGATGTGGCAACAAAAAAACTTTTGCAAACCTTAAAAGTGGAATCTGAAGGCACCATTCGATTCACAGCCGATGGACTCAACAACATAGTATATTCAGCAGACGGAAAACTGCTCGCTTCAAGTCACGGAGATGGCTCAGTTCATCTTTGGGACCCTGCCACAGGGCAATTGATCCGCTCCATCAAAGCTTCAGAAACTTCCATTGAAGGCATTGCTATTTCCCCTGATGGAACACTGCTGGCATCCACTGCGGTCTTTGAAGGGAAAGTCCGTGTTTGGAATGTGGAGAATGGAGAGATGGTCAAAGAGTTGCCGTTCAAAGGCAGTCCCATGGTGAGTGTCAACTTTTCACCCGATGGTACTTTGTTGGCAATATCAGGAGCAACAGTATCTATTACAAAAGGAACTGTTGATTCTTTTATAAGTTTTGTAGATACGAGCACTTGGAAGGAAGCGAAGAAAATCAAGCTTACGGAAGGCGGAGCCGGACGGGTAGTATTTTCTCCCGATGGAACAAGAGCAGCTGTCGGCGCGGGAAGAAGCGAGCTTTCTATTTGGGAAGTCGCCACTGGAAATCAAATCCTAAATCTAACAGGACATAGCTCTACGGTACGCAGCATCGCATATTCTCCTGATGGCGCAAAGTTGGCATCCATTTCTTCGGATGGCACATTGCGAGTGTGGGATTCAACCAGCGGTACGGAATTGGGAACCGTCAACAATTACAGTGACAGATTAAACGACCTCGCTCTTTCACCGAACAATGCAATTCTTGCCAGTGCATCAAATAACGGAGAAGTTAATCTATGGGATCTAACAACGCACGAGAAGGTGCGAACGCTGATTACCACTGAACGCGCTGCCACTTGTGTGCGTTTTTCTCCAGATGGTTCAATGGTCGCAGCTGGCTTTGAAGATGATACGGTCCGAATTTGGGATAGCGCAAGCGGCGCTGAAATCTACACACTGAGCGGGCACAAAGAAGATGTGACTGACATCACCTTTTCGCCTGATGGCAAGATGCTTGCCTCTGCTTCTGAAGACAAGAAAATCATCTTGTGGAACCTTCTGGATGGGCAAGCAGCCAGCACGCTCAGTGGAAACACGGGAAAAGTGCTCAATGTCTCTTTTTCGAAAGATGGAACCCATTTACTTTCCAGCTCGGTGGAAGGAGAATTGAAATTTTGGGATATCGCCACTGCTACTGAGATCTATTCTGTGGATGAATTTACTTTTAGCATCCTCAGCCTGCTCTCCCCTACGAATGAAATCTTTGCCACAGGTGACTTTAGTAAAATAAAATTATGGAATACAGCCGACGGCAAACAGGTTCGCGAATGGGAAAGCGGACAGCTAGGAACTGAGACTCTTGCATTTTCTCAAATCGGGCAGCTCTTGGTCACTGGCGGTTCGGATGGAACTTTGAAGGTTTGGGGAACTAACAGCGCCTTTCTGCTTTCAAGCTTGAAGGCACACCACGGAGCCGTGACCGCCATCATTTTCACATCAGATGATAAAACGATGATCACTGCTTCTTCAGATGGAACTGTACGATTTTGGAATGTAATTCAATAAGGCATACACAGAAAAAATATGCAATCCAATCCAATTATTTTATTTACAGTTATCGTCATCTTTGGTTTGATCGTCCTTGGAATGATCGCCCTGGTCGTATCTTTCGCACGCAATTCCACAAAAAAGAAGGAGAAAATTGCGAAAGCACTAGGCCTCTCCATTACAGATGATACAAACAAGTTGTTGGGTAGAGTGCTACACATAAACGGTTATTCAAATACAGGCATTTATCTACTTAGTGAAGTATTTTACCGACGTCACGCACAAGGTGGAGAAGTATATTATTTTGACTTGTTATCACACAGCCTGGCTCACGCTGGAAACGGAAAAAGAAAAAGTAGCTTCCATACCACAGAAGCATCTGTGCTGGGGTTTGTCTCGCCAATGTGGAACCTGCCTCTATTTAAAACTTTTCCGAAGCTTGGTGATGGGAAAGTTTCAGAACTTGGCAATAAGGCCGCCGAGGCCGCATTAGATATCAAGTTCGAACTGATCAAATCTCCACATATTCCCAATCTGGATGAACTGTACTTGATCTCCACGCCTGCATCATCTGCAGAGCAAATTCATTTGCCTGATGGTTTTTTGCGCGCACTAGCTTCCCACCCTGGATTAAACATCCATGTCGGCGGCGATACAATGACAATTTCGTATTACGACATGTCCGCTTCACCTAATGAACAAAAGATGTTGACGCTTTATAAGATCGGTTTAAAACTAGCACGAGAACTTCAACCACTACAAATAACAAAAAAACGCACTCAATGATCGAGTGCGTTTTTTATTCCAAATTTCTTAAGAAGATATTACGCCAGCTTTCTTGTTCTTCTTCGCGATGTTCCTCGGCCACGCAATTGCCACAACAAGCAAAGCGATCACGCCAATGTTTTTGACTGCACCAAATATCCAGCCTGCGCCGCCACGTCCACCTCGCTCACGACCTTCGGATCCACCGCCTTCAGGACGGAAGGAAGGCCCGTCATTATCTCCACCCTGTGGGCGGAATTCCGTTCTTCCACCGCCGTTGAAATTTGGCTGATTCATCCCACTGGCATTGACAGCCATTACCATCAGACCAGAAAGAAGGACAAAAGCAAATAAAATAATAACAATTCGCCCAAGGGTTTTCATACGGAGGCATCCTTCTTGGGCTTCGCCACAAACAAACGCGCTACGGGCTGAACCAAGTACCGATTGAAAGTGTTTACGATCCAATTCCAATGCAAGGCTGTATGGGCACCAAGCATGATCAAGAAAATATTTGCGGACATATCATGAAGCCTGCGCCACCCAAATCCCTGCGGCAGTTGAATACCCATAATGGGTAAGGCAATTTCCGAGATCATAATGCCAGAGATCATAATGAGCGTTCCGTCTACGAAAAGCAGCCAGTTCAAAATATAGTTGATGCGGTTCACTCCACCCAACTTGCCAAAGAAACGGCTGGTGATCTGAATGATCCAATCCCAATTCAAAAGCAGATGTACAACCATCGCAGCCAGCATGGACAATGTCAACCATTCATGAATGGGAAGACCGCTGCTGTGAGGGTCCATAGCGATGAGGAAGGCAAAAAAGATCAAGATATCCACCCACAACTTAGACTTGGTCTGACTCGACGTACTCTTTGAAACTTCATCGGTCATATCTACTCCTTATTTACAATCCAGCTATTTTATGCAGTTTTGAAAATCCGTGGTGCGAAAATTATAGATAAATTGTGAGGAAGTTGTAAAAAATTGCCCCCATCTTCGTGGATAGGGGCAATGCAAAATGGGGAGTTTATGTAATTGGCTTTAAGATTGGCTTGTTCACAGCAGACTTCTTGAAGACATTCAAGTACACCGCACAGATAATCGAGATGATTGCAAGGTTTTTGACAGCCTCCACTGGGAAACCTCCGCCTCCATGCTCTCTATCACCATCTGGGCGAGCAAATTCACCGCCTGGCCTCTCGGAAAAATTAGTCTGGCCGGTGGATGAAGAGCCAGATGTTACCGCTCCGTAAAACAGCCCACCCACCAAAGTTGCTACCAACAAGATGACGATAATTCTAAAGATGGTTTTCATGGTTAGGCATCCTTTCTCTGCATTGTAGTGAACGCAGGAGTTGTAACCGCCTGAGGAACTCTACGAGGAGCAAGTAAGCGCTTGAACATGTTAGTGATCCAGTTCCAATGCAGGGCTACATGCAGACCCATCAACACCATGGTGATATTGGTCGATAATTCATGCAAGCTTCTCCAACTCATATTTTGTGGCAAAGACAAGCCAAAGAATGGGACAACTGTCTTTGAGACCATCAAGCCCGAGAGCATAATCATGATTCCGCTGGCAAATAAGCCCCAGTTCAAAATATAGCCGAAACGGGAATTCTTCGCAGATTTGCTAAACAGACGGGATGAAATCTCCACGATCCAATTCCAGTTCAGCAACAAGTGGACGACGATGGCGCCGCTCAAGGCAATAGCCAGCCATTCATGAATGGCTACCCCCGTAAAACGCGGAGCGCTTACGATCAACAACGCGATGAACGCGGTAAGATCAATAAATAGTTTGGTTAAATTTTGTTTTGACATTTTGTTCTCCTATGTTCTTTAGTACAACGATGAACATTCTATATTTTGGAAGAACAAAGTAGGTGGATGAATTGCGAACGAATCATGAAGATTGTGTAAACTTGCGGTAAAGGTTGCAAGTTGGCAGGATTACATTTGATTTTGAAAATCTTCGAGGTCTTATAATATGCTCATGAACCTCACCTCCATTCTCCCTGCCTCGCGCATTCGTGATCGTCTTATTGACCGCATCGCTTACGCCAATGACGCCTCGTATTTTCGGCTGGTGCCGCAGGCGGTGGTGCAGCCGAATTCCATCGGCGAGATTCAGTCGCTATTCCAATTCAGCCAGCAAAACAGAATCCCGATGACATTCCGCGCCGCAGGGACAAGTCTCTCGGGGCAAGCGGTGACGGATGGTATTCTGGTGGACGTATCCAAGCATTGGGGCGAGTACAACGTAGAAGATAACGCAAGCAAAATTCGTTTCCAGCCTGGCATCGTAGGTGGGTTCATCAACAACGTGCTCAAACCGCACGGAAGGCGCATCGGCCCTGACCCTGCTTCTATTGACGCATGCATGATGGGCGGCATCCTTGCCAATAATTCAAGCGGTATGTGCTGCGGCACGACGGAGAATTCATACAAAACCATCCATTCGATGACGTTTGTCCTTCCGAATGGATTTACGCTCGATACATCCCAACCCGACGCGTACAAGATTTTTGAAAATGAACAACCGCACATCGCAAAAGGCCTGCTTGAACTCAAGCAGAGAATTCTGAATTCAAACGCAAAATATAAAAACGAAACCCTTGCAGAGAAAATTCGCCGTCGTTACCAGATGAAGAATAACAACGGCTACCTGCTCAACGCCTTTCTTGATTTCGAGCATCCGCTTGATATTCTCATCCATCTGCTCATCGGCTCCGAAGGCACGCTCGGATTCATCGCCGAGGGCGTGCTCCATACCTTGCCCGATTACACCTACAAATACACGGGGCAGATGTATTTCAAAAACATCCGCGACGCGGCGGCGGCAGTGTATCCCATTAAGCAATCAGGCGCACGTGCTGTCGAAGTGATGGATCGCGAGTCTCTTCGTTCGGTGGAACATTTACCAGGTGTGCCTGCCATTCTCAAAGAACTGCCTGCGGGTGCAACTGCTATTCTCGCCGAGTATCAAGCGTCAGATTCAGAGACCCTGCTCCAGTTTAAGAAAGAGGCTGGGCGCGTCATCCACGAACTCAAATTGATTCACGATGTCGAATTCACCGACGACCCGATCCAACAAGCGGCGTTGTGGAAACCACGCAAAGGCATCATCGCATCGGTTGGCGCAATGCGTCCGCGCGGCACGACCTCGGTCAATGAAGATGTTGCTTTTCCCGTTCAGCATCTCGCCGACGCCGTCACCGACCTGCGTCATCTCTTTGATGATTTCGGATACACCGAGGGTGTGATCTTCGGGCACGCGAAAGATGGCAACTTGCATTTCCTCGTCAATCAGGCGTTTGACACGCCAGAGCAAATTCAGTTCTTCGATAAATTTCTGCGCGAGATGGTGGGCATCGTCAGCGGCAAATATGATGGCTCGCTCAAAGCCGAACACGGCACGGGGCGCAACATGGCGCCGTTCGTCGAAACCGAATGGGGCGCCGAAGCATACGCCATCATGCGCGACCTCAAATCGCTGCTCGACCCCGATGGCATGCTCAACCCCGGTGTGCTCATCAACGACGACCCGCAAGCGCATGTGACTCATTTGAAGTCGCTCACGCTCGTCGCGCCTGAAATTGATAAATGCATCGAATGTGGATTTTGCGAGTCGAAGTGTCCAAGCCGCAGACTGACTCTGACCCCCAGACAGCGTATCGTCGTTCAGCGAGAAGCAACCAGACTCGCCAATGTTACGGAGACCGCAGACGATAAAGTCGAACTGATGTCGTTATTGAATGACTATGAATACGCTGGTATCGACACCTGCGCCCTCGACGGTCTGTGCGGAACGGCTTGCCCAGTGGGGATCGATACGGGGAAGTTTATTAAACGATTAAGAGCGGAAGAAGTAAAAAGTAATAAGTCGGCGGAGTGGGTTGTAAAGAATTTTGGTGCGGTGGAAAAAACGGTTGGACTTGGAGTTTCGCTGGGGCATGCTGCTGAGAAAGTGATTGGCGTGAATGGAGTTAAATCCGTTTCTGTGATTGCTGAAAACGTGACGGGCTTAAGACTACCGAAATGGAATAAATCCATCCCGCACTCTCCCAAAAAACTCAGTGTCCTCCATGGTGAAAAAGAATTCATCTACTTCCCGTCTTGTATCTCGCGTCAGTTGGGAGTTCCAAGTGTTAAGCATCAAGTGTCAGGTGCTTCCAATCTGACACCTGACGCCTCGCACATGGCACTCAGCGAAATGTTCCTCACCATCGCCAAGCGAGCCAACATCAACCTCCACATTCCCCCCAATGCCGACGGTCACTGCTGCGGAATGCCTTTCTCTTCCAAAGGGTACAAATCTGCATATCAGGCAGCCTTGCACAAAACCCTCAAACAAATGTGGGACTGGTCTGAGCATGGCAAATATCCAATCGTCATCGACACCACTTCATGCACGCACACACTCAAAACCTATGGCGATGACCTAACACTCGAAGACAAAGAAATCTGGAATCAACTCACCATCCTAGACGGTGTGGAGTTTCTGCACGACTACGTTTTGCCCAAACTCAAAATCCAACCCTTGGATGAAGAAGTCATCTTGCATCCTAACTGTTCCGCCCGCAAGCTTAATCTTGACACGAAGATGTATGCCATCGCCAAACAGTGTGCCAAGTCTGCGGTTGTGCCGCTTGCGCTGGGTTGTTGTGCCTTCGCTGGTGATCGCGGGTTAACTCACCCCGAGCTGACCGCATCCGCCACTGAAAAAGAAACCGCCGAAATCCTCAAAAAAGATTACGACGGTTATTATTCCTCCAATATCACTTGCGAGATCGGCATGAAAGAAGCAACAGAGAAGGATTATGTGTCCATTGTGTATTTGGTAGAGAAGGCAAGTAGAAACGCAGCCATCCACTAAATGCGCGAAACCCAGCGGGCAAGTGTTTTGGACACAGATTCAAGCCCAGCAGGTTTGGCAATGTAATCATCCATGCCAGCTGAGATGCAGGTTTCACGGTCTCCCATCATGGCGTTGGCTGTTACAGCAATAATAACGGAATGCTTACCAGTTTTCGTCTCATGCTGACGGATGATACGCGTTGCGCTAATGCCATCCACTTCGGGCATGTTGACATCCATCAAAGTCAGAGCAAAGTCATGCGGGCGAATGGTGAGCAGTTCAATTGCTTCTCGCCCTGTGGATACAGAGTAAGAACTCAAATTTAACTCGTGTAATTGAGCAGAGATCAAATTTCTATTCGCTTCATCATCCTCTACGATCAATACAGGCTTTTTCAAGTTGAACTGCTGCAGAGTGGAAATCTGTCCATTTGTTTGAAACAGATTACGGGGAGATGGCGAGCCGAGTGGTTTATGTCCCAGTGGAAGCGAGAACCAAAATGTGGAACCATCCCCTTCCGTTGAATCAAACCCCATTTCCCCATCCATCATATCAACAAGACGGTGTGAAATAGCCAACCCCAACCCAGTGCCGCCATATCTGCGCGTGCTGGTTCCATCCGCCTGACTGAATGGCTCAAACAACATGGGTTTTAGTTTTTCAGAAATTCCAATGCCTGTATCTTTAACAGAGAAGGTAACAACATGGGCAATATCCTGAAGTAATGTTCCATTGACATAAAGTTTAACTACACCACTTTCAGTAAACTTCAAAGCATTTCCCAATAAATTGATCAATACCTGACGAATACGCCCTGCATCAGCAATGAGAGTATGCGGAAGGTCTGAAACAACATCAGCATCAAGACGTAGACCTTTTTCCTGGGCCTTTGATGAAAACATATTTACAACTTCTCGCACTAATTCGTGGACATCAAATGGCTTTGGATGCAGAACCAGCTTACCCGCTTCAATTTTTGAAAAATCAAGAATGTCATTAATGATCGTTAACAAAGACTGGGCAGAATTTTCCACGACTGTTGCAAGTTCACGTTGTTCTTTATCCAGATTTGTCTCCAACAAAATCTCATTCATGCCAATGACGGCATTCATGGGTGTGCGAATCTCATGGCTCATAGTTGCAAGGAACGCGCTCTTCAAACGCGAAGCTTCAAGAGCGCGGTCGCGGGCAACGGCAAGCTCCTTGTTATTTCTCGCGATCTCACTGGCATACGCTTCAAGTTGATGTGTTGCCTCGAGACGCTCCAACTCTGTGCTCACCCACTGAGACATTAGCTTTAGAAACTCATTATCAGCTGGAGTGAATCTTTCTGCATGAGGTTTTGCGCTTGCGAAATTCAGAGTGCCATATACCCGTCCATTGACGGTGACTGTCACTCCAAAATATGCTTCGAGCTTCGTCCGAGTAAAGCATGGATGATCCTTCCACTCGCTCGCTGAGGCGTGTTCAAAACAAATCGGTTCGCCGGCCTGGATCGTTTGAGAACAATATGTCTCCGCAAGGTCGTAAACGGTTCCAGCGG
Organism: Anaerolineales bacterium; assembly: GCA_046328875.1. Taxonomy (GTDB): domain Bacteria; phylum Chloroflexota; class Anaerolineae; order Anaerolineales; family Villigracilaceae; genus Villigracilis. The sequence goes on from JAXLVS010000001.1 coordinate 2,227,771, forward strand.
TGATTTCTTCATCAGGTGATTCAGATGCTACAACTGTATAAATATCCTCAACGATATTGGAAAGCATTCCATTTTCCAAACCAAATCGTTCGGCGCCCATTTTTAGCAATTTATTGATCTTGTTATAAAAATGCTCCTGTGAGGAAGAAATAATATATAAGGAACGCATGGATTCTTCGCTCTGACGAAGCGCAGCCTCCATGGTTAGGCGCTCATTTAGATTGGTGACAACCGTTACCGTACCGCCAAACACTCCATTTTCAATTCGCGGTACGCCTGTGATCAACACATATACAATTGTCCCATTAGCGTGGCGTAAACGGGATTCATAGCTTGTCACCTCTCCCAATTGTCGCCGCCGCTTGGCATTCAACAAAATTTCACGGTCTTCTTCAAGGGTAACATCCAGCGGAGTTTTTCCAATTAATTCTTCCGGTGTATATCCCAGCATCGTTGCATACGCTGGATTTATATATTCGAATGCATTGCTGGAGTTGGTCACTGTCAACCCCTGCCCCATGGTTTGCATCAAAGCATAGGCAAAATCTCGCTGCTCCTGCAGCTCGTTCTCAACCGACTTCAAATGAGTGATATCTGTGCCAATACCGATCAATAAATCACGCGGACCCTTGGCATCGCCAAGCATTAACCAGCGCCAAGTGCCATCCCTATGTTTGACACGGTGCTCATACGGCTTTCCATCTACAAATGTTTCACCACGCGCCGCACTGCGAACGTATGCCTGTTCCGCTTCAATATCCCCGCCTGAAATTCGTTCAATATTCCACCAACCGTCTCCGAGAACTTCCTCGGGTTCATATCCCAAAATATTTCTCACTGACTCGCTGATGTACACAACCTTGCCTTCGCCATTTGCCACCAGCACCATGTTCCCAATAGATTTCAATATCTGGTCAGATAGCTCCATCTCCGCTGTAACTTTTTCTCTCTCAGTTACATCCAATGCATAAATATTTACATAATCCATGTCAGTTACAGGCGCATAAACCAATGAAAAGGTGGATGAGCTATAACGCTTCAGGGATTGGAATTGAGAACCAGATGCTAACGCACGCACTACTTCTTCTAACCAATCACTCGAGGCAAACCCCACCGCAACTTGCCCACTCAAACGCAGCAGTTTCTCCCCTGAAGCATTTGCAAATAAGACCTTGCCGTCTCGCTGTATACGAATTACAGGATTGGGATTCTCCTCTGGAAACAATGCAAGTGAACGGATTAGCATATCCGTATTTTTCTCATTATTTGTATTTCGCACTATCGCTATCAAAAGTGATTCACCCTCAAGATCACCTTTGCCAATTGCGATCTGAGCAGGGAATTCAATACCGCCCTTCTTTTTTGCATACACATCACGGAATTCCCCCATGCGTCGCGTACTACTTTCAGCCAACAAATAATTTTTAAAGAATTGAATATGATTGCCATGAAATCTCTCTGGCACCAAAAGACCCAAGGTCTGGCCAATAATCTCGGCTTTTGAATACTCAAATATCGTAGATGCTGCTTCATTTGCCTCAACGATAACCCCGTGTGAGTTAACCAGAAGAATAGCGTCTGCGCTTTGCGAAAGAAAGAATTCATGCAATTTCATTTTGCAGGCACGTGCTCCAGTTTTGCCTCACTTACAAGATCACGAATGAGCAAGGCTAGGAACAAGGCCGCCATGATAATGACCTGCACCCAAACCACTTCTGCAAGAGTTTTGTGGAAGAAGATAATACCGAGCACTTGGGTCACGCCTGCTGCCAATGCCATGCCAGTTTCACGCCCCATACCAAGGGAAAGACGATAATTCACAACTACATTTGCAAGCGCATACATGGTTGTCGCAAGTGCATAAAGCCAGAGTAGATCCGATACTCCAAGGTATGCACTGCCAAAGAGCAAACCAATAATGAGCTTGGGGATAAAGAAAGCAAGCAGTACAACTGGCAGGGAAATCCCGCCAACAATGCCAAGAGAAACCCATAACAAGTGACGGTGGGACTCTCCGCGTTTTTGTTTTTGCGCTACGATCGGGAACATAGTCGTCACTACAGACCAAGTAGCAAAAAAGACGATACGTCCGATCAGGGCGAGTGCGGCATATTGTCCTGCGGAGGTGGGATCATAAAAGCGGCGCACAAGGAGAATATCACTGTTGTTGACTAATATCTGTCCAACTTGCGCAAGCAGTACAGGCAGTGCAAACAATGTCACAGCGTTGCGAATGCCTTTTTCTGGTAATCCGCTTTCAGGAAGTCCGAGGCGGGCTGGCAGAGTGGATATCCATGTAGCGATGAAGGATAAGCTAATCCCTAAAACGGCCCCATTCACAGAGAGTCCCATCCAGACAAAGAATAGACCAAGAAAAAGCCGCGACCACATTTCCACTTGATATGTGATTGCCAGCGTAGTGAAGCGTGTTTGGCCTTGTAATATCCCGCGGTTGACGCCTTGAATCAAGCTAAATGGAAGTGCCACGCCAAAAATAATAAACGGAATAAAGGAAGAGGTATTGAAAACTTTTTGCCAAAATGAAGAAGCCAGTGAAAAAAGAAGTGCTAGAAAAACACCAAATGCCAGCCCAACCCAATTGAGATATTTTCTGATCGAGGCAAGTTGTTCGATGTTACCGTCTGCGGTGTGAATAGCTGAGTAACGTGCTGCAGTCATTTGCAGTGCAGCAGTGATGAACGTGACCACAAGCAAAAGAGTAACGATCAAAGAAACATCAGCAAATAAAGCAGGCCCAAGCCAACGCCCCATGATGAGGTTGTAAACATAGTTCCCTGCATTGACAATGGTTTGGCTGAACATTAACAACAGGCTGGCAGAAGCCAGTGCACCAAACTTATTGGCGAGTTTCTTTATAAAATTCATTAGCTGTTTTTTCCAACGATCTCAGTTACAAGATCGAGAATGGCGCGCGAACTGGAAGGCTTTGTAAGAAAACCGCTGACACCTTGAGCCTCTGCGATCAATCTTTCCTGATCATCGCTACTAGCTGTAAGGATTACGACTGGGATGGAATGGAATAGATGATGAGAACGTACATGGCGCAGCATGGTCAACCCGTCCATTTGCGGCATTGCGACATCCAACATGATCAAGTCAGGGTGGTTTTGTTCCAAAGCAACCAAACCCAACTCCCCATTCTGAGCAATGGAAACTTCATGACCCGCTTTGCGAAGTGTGTAACTCAACATGCGCTGATTGTTCGGGTCATCTTCAACAATAAGGATCATTGCCATACTAGCTGCCTTTCCTAAAATCCTTTTGGCACGATCTGAGACGACTCGATCGACATGAATACCTGGTCGAATTTTGTCAATTTCAAAATGCGTGAAGCAGCCTCCGCCTTTGGCCACACAAGACGAACCTCCCCATCCTTTAAGCGGGTGCGCTTTAACACACTCACCAACACAGCCAATCCCGCAGAGTCGAGCATGGTTACTTCTGAAAGGTCAAACACAAAGTGCGTCACGCCCTCTTCCAAATAATTATCGCAAAGCCTTCGTAGCGCAGGCGCTTCGAAGGCATCCAACCTGCCTTGTGGAGCGAGGGAAATGATCTTCAACATATATTCTTGTGTCTTAATTTCGATTGCCATTTTTTCTCCTTAAATCGCCTTCGACAAAACCCAAAGGTTTTTTCCATCCCTATACTGATAGTCCACATAGTCCATCAGTTCCATAATTAATGCCATCCCATACCCGCGAACCTGTAAATCTAATGGATCTGGCATGGCAACTTTTTCCAAATTGACATTTGCAGGCACACCACTATCCTCAGTTTCGATAAAGAAACGCTTCCCTACAACCCGCAAGTTGACACTAATAAAACGGCTTTCATCCTGGCTGTAAGAATGTTCTGCAATATTGACGAGCAACTCCTGCAAAGCCAACTCACAGCTGTTAACCACTTCCTCTTTTGCATTGTGATGAATCAACAAATCGCGCAAGGCAGCAGACGCTTTGCGTAACTTCTCAAAACCAGCAGGCAATTGAAACGAAACCGATTCCATTTTTTATTCAACCTTTAATACGATAATAGTTCGGTCATCATCTTGTAGATGCGACTCTGAATAACGCGTCACCAAGTTCAACATTCCTTCCGCAATTCCTTTTGCATCAAGCGTACGCATAGCTGCGAGTGCTTGTAACATTCTCTCGATCCCAAACATTTCATTGTCATCATTTCTTGATTCGTTGAATCCATCTGTAGCGACTACTAAAACATCGCCTGGCTTCATATCCATGTGCTGAGACGAATAAGCGTATCCCTCAAACACACCTACAGGGATATCTTGTGCCTCAAGAAGTACGGGACTGCCATCCACGGGCATGTAAAGGACTGGACTCTGCCCAGCGTTGGAAAAAAGCAGGCGTCGGGTAGAAAGATCGAAGGTCCCTACAAATGCAGTCGAGAACATGGACACAGTTGAATAGTCATCAAGCAGATCTGTGTTGAGACGATTCACGATCTGATGTGGAGCCTCGAAGGGCATATTCCGTGCCGCTGAGCGTGCTGACATGCGCGTCATAGACATAAGCAGTGCAGCAGACATGCCCTTTCCTGTAACATCACCCACCATAAAAACAATTGGCCGATCTTTACGCATGACGATATCGAAGAAATCTCCACCCACTTGTAAGGCAGGGATGGAAACGCCGTACATATCCAACCCTTCAACACTTGGCAGAGATTGAGGTTGAAGCGCCAACTGCACTTGTCTGGCAAGATCCATTTCAGTTTCAAGGCGGGTTCGAGCAAGAGCTTCTTGATAGAGCAAAGCATTATCGATCTGAGCGCCAGACTGATCGGCAATGGCGCACAAAAGTTTTACATCGTGAGATGTGAATTCCGCACCTTTATTAAAAACACCGATACAAGCAAAAATATCTTCACGGACAGGCAGCGTTGTCATGATGATGTTGTTTAAACCGCGCGGAAGGGTCATGCTATCTTTAAAATTATGTCGGCGCGTATCTCTGCGATAAATCAATGCAGCAGCGTTTAGATGAGCCTCAGGCAAAGGCACAACAGCAGATTGCCTAATCTGCGGAGACTGTCCTTGAACATACATGACAGTAAATGCGCCACCTGCGTTCAACAGCTTTTTAGATTCAGAAATGAGCAAGTCAAGCAGCGCATCAATGTCTAAAGTGCGACGAGACGATTGGGTCAGGTCATAAAGCGCTACCAAACGATCCTGAGTTTCAACAAGAGTGCCTGTCAGTTGCTCCATCTCTGACTCAGCCATTAAGACGCGCCCAAGCAATTCAGCCATTGCGTCAGCCACGGTTTGCCATGCTTCCTGTTTCACTCCGTGAATATGCAATTCAAGCGCAGGAAATGTGGAATGCCCAACCGTCCCAGCAATAGAAAAGTTACCATTCATGGGAGTAGCCGCAATCGTTTTTCCGTTTTCCACCAAACGAACACCCAGCGCGCCTATATGAAGCCATGGCTGAGCAATAGCCTCAAAATCATTTTGGTGCAACTGAATTAATTCAGAGAACATTTTTACTGGAACTTTACTGCTTCGTCTTCGGTAACAAATATTGAAAAAGCTTTGTCAAGACGGGTCAACTCAAAGATAACGCGGACTGGCTGCTGTAAGGTGCACAGATGAAGGTTGCCGCCTTTCTCGCGGCAGTGTTTCAATCCCTGCACAAGGGCAGAGAGCGCAGTGGAATCAACAAAATTAACGCCACTTAGATTAACAACCAAGTGAACATTTCCAGCATCGGTCTGTTCCTTAAACCAGGCAGATACCGCCTGAGTCTCATGCGCGTCGAAGCGCCCAGCCAAACCGAGCACACGTACCGAATCAGAAAGCTTATGTGTAATATCCATGGACCATTCCTTTACGATTTCTTTGATAAAAGTTCTTCAAAATGAATCAAATACCAATCCACAACTTCTGTGATCGGCAACCCATTGGCTGCCAAATAATTGCGTGACCCGATCTCTATCATGCGCGGTTGGTCGTCGATCACTCTGCAAATCGCATCCGCAAGGCTTTGAGAATTTTCAGGTTCAAAGAATTCGCCACTATACCCTTCCTCTTCAACCAATTCCTCCAAGTCGCCAAGTTTTGGTAAAACTACAGCCCTGCCAAAACCACCAGCCTGATGCAACACCCCAGAACTCCCCGTTGTGCTCGTATATGGAAAAACTACAACCCATGCATCTCCAAAAATACGCGGCACATCTTCTTCCGAAACATACCCCGTGAAATTGATGTTTGGTACATGAGAATAGCGAGCCTTCATACTATCCAGATAACCCTTCACATTCGGGTTATCCGTCCCAGCGATCACCAGCTGCGCAGTTGGATGTGTGGGCTGAAGGATCTCAAATGCAGCCATGAGCACGTCCACTTTTTTATATGTCCCAAACTTTCCAAACGTCATAATGTTCGGCGATCCTTTAGGTGAAAGGTCAGGGATCTCAGGTTTTGCATCTTCAAATGAACCATGTGGCGCTAGCAATACATTCTTGGCGCCATACTTCTCCTCAAGAATCTCAACATATTTTGGAATGGTCACCGCAACAAGGTCAGCCGCAAGAATAAACCGCGTAATGATATTACCGAACAAGCGGATCGCACCTTCAACTAGCGTATTACCACCAAACCCTGCCGACTTAAGGTCAACTGTTTCCATGATGTTGTGCAGTAACACAACCACTCTATACCCAGAGACTTTCAACAGCCAAGGTGATAATAACCCCAGCGTAGCAGGAATTTTTCCATCAGCAAAAGAAGCAAATTGAATATTGAAAAGAACGATATCTGGATTCACTTCACGTGCCACTTTGCGGATTCGGAGGAAATTATTCCATGCACCGAACTTCCAAGCGACAACGCTTCGCACCGGTATCAAGCTTGATTGCTGCTCAAAAGAATATTCCTCACCCTTTGGCAGTTCATCCACCAACAATACGATCTCTGTCACATTTTCGTACTTTGTACGCAAATACCGAACAAAATGATAACCATATTCATTCAAGGAACCTTTACCAGGCGGATGAGTGGTAACTATTGCAATTCGCACTTTAATTTCTCCTATACACGCCTTTGAGGTTATTCATCTGAATTTTGAACAGGTCGCGCAAAAAACGTTGGACTTCTTTTTTGGTATCCACTTTGGAGCCAGGAGCGTCTACCCATGAGACAGGTACTTCTGCGATCCGATATCCATACTTTGAAGCAAGAAAAAGGATTTCAAGGTCGAACGAAAAGCCCATAATTGTTTGTTTGGAATGTAATTCCTTTGCAGCTTTTTGGGTGTACATCTTGAATCCGCACTGAGTATCACGCACATTGATCCGCAAGCCATATTTCACAATCAAACGTAGTCCGCCACTGAGCAAATGACGGAAGAACGATTTGTGAGCTTCTTCGGCACCTTCCGCAGCACGGGAGCCAACTGCAACATCGTAATTTTCTTTCTCCAATTTATTGAGAAGTTTGGTCACTTCTTCAATCGGCGTGGAATTATCAGCATCAACAAACAGGATGTATTTACCTTTGGCTACATCCATACCGCGTTGGACAGCATTCCCCTTGCCCCCATTTTTGGGGGTCTTGAGAAGATGCAAATTAACTAATCCAAGGTCCTCCACTAGTTCCACCGTGTCATCTTTTGAGCCGTCATCAGCAATCAGTAATTCCCAATCAAAACCAAGGTCAGAGACATGGGATGCAATGGCACCGATCGTAGCAACTATTCGTTCCCGCTCGTTATATGCTGGTATCACAATAGACAGATGAGGTTCCCCGTTAATAACTGTTGTTTTCCACTTCTCATAATTTTCATACGACATAATCCACCTTGCCTTTCTTCTGCATTCTATCCACATTGAATGCAATCTTCAGTAACACTATGATTGCAGGATTTCAAACAATTATGCAAAGTAAAATTTAGGCAACAAATATCCAATTAACAAAGACTGTTACAAAAACGCCAAGCAAAATCGTGAACGCCAATGTAATCGTTCTATCGAGCCATAAACGTTTTCCCCAATAAGCGAGTAATAAAAACGCAGGGAACATGGTTAACACGTAACGAATGATGCTCCCCGTAGCACTGGAAGATGGAATTAACAATTGGATCAGCACATAAATTGCATATCCCTCACCAAAGCGAATCCAGATAAATGGGACAAAGGCGAGAAAGGCAATCAGAGCAATGGTGTTCCAAAACATAGTCAACCACCCTTTGCTGATACCACCTTCCAATATTTTGGAAATGTTATTTTTCAAAACAGCTGCAGGGCCGACATTCACACGTCCCCATGCTGCCTGAGTTTCAATAAATGCCAGAGGTCTGCCAAAGTTTCTTTGTAAAAAGAATACATAGGCAGCCATCCCTAGCGGTATGACACAAACGATCACCGCCTCCATCCAGTTTTCACGAACGCCGTTCCACAATCCCAACCACATCTCTTTTTTGTGAATGCGCTGTATTTGCCAACCTTGCACTCTGAGCCACTCCCACAGGATAAGAGGCCACATCAAAATTCCAAGGTTGCGGGTGGATGCAGCCAACAGTCCCAACACTGCTGCTACAACCCAATTATGTTTCCGAGCATAGTACATACCCGCGATCGTAAGCACAAGGAATAAGCTTTCGGTATAAACACTGTTGAAGAAGAAAGCTGTGGGAAACAAAGCCAGATAAAAAACAGCCCGTTCTGCAGCTGGTTCGTCGATCTCCAGCTTGGCGAGCAAAAACAAATAAATCAATGCCCCAAAAAATGCCAGGTTGCTGACAATAAACCCTGCAAGTATCAAATTTCCACCTGTAAAGATGGAAAAGAATCGCATTGCCATTGGGTATAAGGGAAAGAATGCTACATTGCTTTGTTGTTCGGGCTTAAACCAATATCCATTTGCGGCAATATCGACATAATATTGGCTATCCCATTTAGCCCACATACTCAAAAAAGGACTCTCTGCATCCGCCACCCAATGCCCCTCTTCTGTTGGCAACATAGTATCGCCCAACAACCCCACGCCGAAAATTAATGCACGAGACAGCACAAAAGCAAGCAGAGGATAAGCCAACCAGCGATATTGTATAGAAAAAGAACGGATGCGCGCGATCATGTTAGGGTTCCGTTGTTTCAGTGTATGTCACTTGCAAATTCTCAAACTTGACCTCGCCGCCGTATGCAAGCAAGCCCAGCCAACCGCTTTTACTATTCAGTTTTACATCGCTTGCTATTGGTGAGCCGTTCACGGTTACACTCATCAAATCCCCGGTAACTGATAATATCACCACATAAGCATCAGCAGGTTGAAGAGTGGCAGACCCTACACCTTGGAATTTATTCGTACTATCGTAATACCCCCAAAATAGGCCTTCGCCGCCATTGATAAGGCGTAGAATATAAGCACCTTTGCGAGAGCCGCGGTCTGGCATATTGAAAATGAAACCGCCACCGACCTCACTATCCTTTGGCACACTGATTCTGGCCTCAATAGTAAAGTCATTCGTGTAAACTCCAGAATTGATGATGTAATCACCCGCATCAGGAACTTTCTGAACTAGAACTCCATTCTGCATATCCCACTTGCCACTTAGAATGATCAGGTTGCTTAATGCATCTACACCATTTGCTACGCTTTGAGATGTGGAAGATTGCTGTGTGTCTGCTACATCCACTTGATCGTAAGACACCGAACTATTAGATGCAAGCAGACCAATGTGACCGTAATTTTGTTGTAATGGCAGATCTCTCACGGTCAATTTGCCATCCAGATAAATATCATATGTTGCACTTTTGCTAATTATTTGCAAAACATGATGATCACTCCCTGCGGCGGGGACATCTGCATAGCCTTCACCAACAAATTTACCTGTGTCGTCAAAATAACCCCAGAAGATCGCATCTGGGCGGTTATCGGAATAACGGACCAGGTGAGCACCATTCAATCGGTCTGCATAAGGCATATTGAATAACAGTCCGCCGCCAGAATCTTGAAGATGGCTTAAACCAACCGTGAGACTGTAATTGCGAAATGCTTCTGGCTGATAAACGATCGCGAAATCCGAGCCTTGCGCATTGGGTTGAACAAGATTTCCTTCAGTGAAAGCCCAACTGCCATTAATAGCTTTCCAGCCAGACTTGGTAATATCCCCAGTAAATACACCCTGATACCCACCATTCCCTCCATCATGAATTAGTGGATCTGAGGCAAGCAAAGGAGTAGCTGCGGGAAGAATATTTTTTATTGATGTAGGAGCAACTGTCGGTGTGGTTGAAGCAGGAGCGGGTGTGGCCGTTGCCACAGATGCAAGCGGCGTAAGCGGTTCAACCGTGCCCTGCTCCTGACCAAAGAGCGGAAAAGCATCCACGTTTGAAAAGCCTGCAGTAGATAAAGATGTGATCAAACCAATGTGCCCACGGGTTTCCATCAATGGAATATCGCGAGCAATGAGCTTGTCATCCAAATAAATATCGTAGCTGTTTTCACCCGAATAAACTTTTATGGTGTGCTCATCTGTTGAGGGCGCTGGAAGTTCCACAAATCCCTGGCGGGTAAAGACAGCCTGACCATCGTAATATCCCCAAAGCAACGCATCAATTTCATCCGAGTAGCGGACGAGGTGTGCGCCATTAATCTGATAGGGAGAAGGCATGTTGAAGAGCACTCCTGCGCCTGCGCCATCAATCTGATTAAAGGTAGCTTGCAAAACATAATTTTGGAACGTACTAACTTCATAACCAATACCAGCATCATGAACCGTGGCATCGTTCTGGAGCATTCGTCCCTCACTCACACGCCAATCACCGCTGAAAGGAACCCAACCTGCACCACCTGGTTCCTGGTCAAAGTCGCTTGAGTAAACCATGTCGCCAGGGTCTTCATTTTCAGCAACAGTAAGTTTAAAAGTATCAAAGGTTGCCGCGCCAACCGAATAGAAACCGACCATACCGTTCTTATAAAACAATGGACGTTTTTCAATAATTCGCTGACCATTCACTTGAACAAGATAGGTGTTTTCATAAACAAAAAGGTCCAGTCGAAATTCTTCAGTGTTAAGTGAAAGGGGGATTTCTGCCTGCGGAACGAAACTACCTGTCTCATCAAGATAACCTGCAACAAGTTGAAGTGTGTCTTTATCTGGCCTTTGTAAATAAACCCGTTGCTGCTTTTGAGAAAGCTCTGGATATTGCGAATTGAAAACCAACCCTGCGGCTTTCGTGCCTTTCTTAAGCGTAATAAAAGTGCTGATGTGATACGGCACATCTTCGGGCAATTTGAGCGGGATATGCAACTGATCCAACTCCTCGCCGCCCACGGTCTGAGCGAGGGTACCATCACGAATTGTCCAAACGCCGTTAGCTGTATACCAACGGCGTAGATTCACATCGTCAAAGTTCTGGGTATAGGGCAACGTGTATGTAGTAACTGGCTCATCTGGCCCAAGGACAAGCTGAATAGCTACAAATAGAAGAACAGCCAGAAAGACAATTCCACCTGCTACAAACAACTGCTTATAACGGGCGATTATCAGGCGTATGCGTTCAATGAAGGGAGAAATGCGATTAAATAATTTTTTCATCATTTTGATTTTAGTATTTAAGTTAATGCTGCAGATTACAAGTTCGTCATAATTGACCAGTTCTTACGAAATTGAGAGGTAGAGAGTTATGGCACTTGTTGGGTCTCCTGAATCAACGCTCCACAGCACAAGTCACCAGCCTGTATGACCTGAACTCCTTCGGGTAAGGTCAAATTCAAATAAGTATCTTCGGGGATAACGACAACCCCTTCCACCAGTAATGGAGAACCGTCAGTTTTGTCAAAATAGAGTGTATATTTTCCTTTCGCTGCCGTTACAGTAGCAAGCTCAAAAAATTGGTACTGATAGTTGACCACTACTACATCGTTCGGAATCAACAAATCCAACTCGGCTTGTGAATACGTACTCACATCCATTGGCTGACGCTTAGTAGCAAAGACTTGTGACTTATCGAAGAACGCCAGATTGGAAGGGTCTGAGGCAAAATGCAAGTTGACGGGTTCCTTTAGCAATTTCGAAGCCATCTCCACATCGTTAGAAGAAGCTGCGCCGCGCATCAAAAGATAATATGTGCCATCTTCAGGCAATGTCACATCAATACGAAATTGAGTGGGGCGAGGGACTCCGATAAATCCGCCTTCAATGGTTCCCCACAATCCAGGTGTGATCATATTCAACCGATTCCACTTACTGTCTGAAAAGAATTGGAACAGTCGAAACATCGGAGAAAGATAATAGGAGCTTGAGATCAAATCTGGATTGAAAGGCATGATGGTACTGCTTGGACGAAAATACATCGTCGGGTTTTCTTTGATAAATAAATTCAAAGCAGACTGATGCACATCATCTGTAAGCAAAGACAAACGATCATAGTTCTGTAAATCATCGCGCACCATCGGATAACGCAGATCATAATATCGTGTCAGCTCCAGACTACTGGAGAGAACTTGAATGAAGGTGTTCCAATCTGTATCAATATAAAGTGGCACACGTTCAGCTTTGGGAAGGTCATTGAATTGATACAAAACATAACTCTCGTTTTCAAACATCTTTGTCGCATACTCGCTGCGGCGATCCATCTCAGGGATCAGAATGCGCTCCACCTCCCGCAAATATTCCTGTCCGCCCACGCCATTAGCCACCAACTCCTTATTGATGATGATATAACGCAGGTCAAGGTCGCGCGCAATGTTTACCCACCAACCTTGTTGATAATACAAAGCACGCAACAACAAAAAGAATTCATGTTTATTATCCGAATCACCCGTCAGACCATAGTAATAGCTTGGCAGGTCAAGATAATAAATATGAAACTTATCAATAAATTTATGTTCCACACCGTTGATATCCATAATAGCCTTCGCCGTCTCCGTCGGTGGCAACACCACCACTTTACCAGGCGGAAGTTTCAGCAAAGCCTCTTTCACTTCTTTCAACGGCCCTACGGGATAGGGAGTAAGGAAATGACTAAAATCTCCTGAGAAGAAGACTTTGTCATAAGCTGTATTTGAAAACATTGGGATAAGGGCGATCAACGCAACGAACAAAGGCAGATAACCCACCCGCTTCAAACTCGCTGTTATCTGCCTCCAATCAATAAACTTGTTTCTCCCCTTTATCTTACTCTCCGACCACTCCGCAAGCTCATCCTCCATCCATACAAGCGTGGCAGGAATAAGCAAGCAGCCTGTGACAAACATTATGAATTGAAAACGATGCGGAAAACGCAAAACCTGCACCACCGTTCCGAGCAACTTAACAACAAGGTCGCCTATTGTGGTTCGTGTGCCGTTAGCAAAATTGCTGATAAATGCAATCGTCCTATGAAAGGTTGGGAACCATGATGGATTGGAATAGCCCATGGTCGCCCACATCGAAAAGAATGTGGCCGTGTAAGCAATGATCATGAAAGCCTGCAAGGGCTCTGTGTTAAAGATTTTGTCCCGCGCTCTTTTATAGAACAACGGAACGAACATCAAAATCGTATAAGTCATATTCGCCCAACGCGGCACCTTGGACAAATAATCTCCTGTTGTAAACTTATCCATAATGCCAGCCATATCAAAAGCTAGCAAATGTCCAATAGAAATGGAGGCATCTACTATAAAGTAATAATCTGCAGGAACTGTCTCCGACAGATTCGCTACCCCGCGCAAAGCATAGAACTTCACGAACGCGCCATATGGAGCCAGAGTCAATAGCCCAAGCACGATAAAAGCGCCAATACTACGCCAAAAGCGTATTTCCACGAATAGGCGCTTCCAATCCTTCTTTAGAATCTTCCAACCATCCCACCACAAGCGTGGACGGTAGATATTCCGCCACGAACCAGAACGGATGGCAGTAATTCCATCCAACAGAAAGAGCGTCGCGACAGTCAACGCCATAAACAAACCAAACAAGACCAAATAATGTACCGCGGGATTAAAAAGAGTTATCAAACAAGCAGCAATGATCGGCCGATATGGATTCTTCTGTGGAAAAATTAATCCATAGGTCATTAAGGCAATTGCAACCGCATATAAGGAAAAGCCAAGAATGAGCGTGTAAAAATGTGTAACCTTGGCATAGGTCATGATCAAAAAAATAGCAAGAACAGGCGCAGCAGTAATAATATAAATTGTGGTTGCTTTAAACTGAGGGAGTGCCTTACTTAGAAACCAAGCGACTGCGAGATAGCTCCAATATGCGACCATAGGAACTACGAACACAATCGCAAAAGGCAGAACCTTGTAGTAGCGCATCCAAGTAGTATGAAACGCGTAACGGACTCGAAATTCATATCCATTGGTAAGTTGGTTAAACTTCCCCGCTGCCTGGTCTATTAACTGACTATTCGGATTGAAAAATGGAACCAGTTCATCTGCATTAATAACAGCTTCCCCTCTTAAGATCATTGGAATGCTAGCGATCACATTCCGAAACATGACCACCGATAACAGCAAATACAAAGCCGCTACACAGATGGCGATTCGACGTGTAGGAGAAGAAACCTTGAGTCGCTGTATAGCTGAGGAAATTAAAAATTTGCCAGATGGTTTATCAGGCAAGGACCTTGGAGCGGAGGTCATCGAAATAAGCCGTCAATTCTTTTCGTAAAGAGGTACTGCGCTCAATCAAATGGGTTTGGATTTTGTCTGAATCATCCACAACTTGATGGATTCCATCCGTTAAGGTCTGTGGGGTAAACGGGTGATTAATATCAAGGGAGTGATCCAGCATACCGAGATAATCGATCAACTCGCGAACTTTGACATCATATATCAAACCAAAGAAGGGTTTGCCCAGCACCGAGGAGATGACAAGGGTATGCAAACGCTCTGCTAGAACAATGTCACATCCTGCAACAATAGCGGCCACGTCCTGCGCAGTCTGCGGGTCGTGAAAAATCATTTTTAATTCTGGGATACGGGTGGAAAATTCCTTAAGAACGGAAAGGTCATCATTAGCCTTGAATTTGCTTTGCATAGGAAGAGCATGGATTTCAAGTTTCCGTGTTTTATTCAACAGACGAAGTGATTCCGCGAGGCTTGTGATAAACCCATCCCACGCTTCGCGGTTCTCGATATCGTAATTGAGATTTAATGCCAAGCACAAATGATCAGACTTAGTTTTTGAAACAGGGGTTGGTAAAAACACTTCGGGAGAGTTGGCAAAGACAGCATCTGGAACTCGTCTAATTTTATTTGGGGATAGACCAAGCTTGAGGGCAGTCTGAAGCGATTTGTCATCCCGCACAGAAAGAATATCCACCTGATTCAAAATCAAACGAGCGAGACGCTCTCCATTTGGCGTCATGATCGGCCCAACGCCGATATTGCTCATCACAACTTTTTTGCGTGCGATCTGTTTTGCAAATGTGACGGTTGCAAGGATCATATACAAGGTGGAATATGGATTGCGTCCCACGCTTGCATACAATTCTTTGATGATACTTCCACCACCAAAGAAAATGAGATTTGAAGTAATGAGGTTCTTCAGAAAACGCGGCAACTCTTTTGTTGTGTGAAATGACTCCACATCGAATTGTGAAGCCAGCATACCTTGAGTGAAAACAGGGTCGTACGAATTGACCGCGTAGTGATGATGCTTGCCTAGTTGAGCAAGGAAGGTTTCGAGCAAAAGCTCGTCGCCAAGGTTGAATTGTCCATGAGTCCCTAGGAATAGAATCTTCATGCCTTCATTCTAATGAGTGAAGGCATGAAACTAACTTTCAAATGTATTACAGAGGAGAAAAACTTGCAAAATAGAAAGGAATAAAACTATGTGATTACTGCAATCGTCTCTTTCGTTTCGATTACTTCAGGAACGATCTTGCCAGATGAAAGTTCACGTAATTCATCTTTAAAAGCATCATAATTTTCAACGGGAAATTGCAAAGTTATGGTGATATCACCTGCAAAGTCTTCGCCAAGAATTTCCCCATGATGACGCGGCACAATCAAGCGTACCCGTTCCAATAGGTTATACGGTATTGCAAGCATGATCACATTGACAGGAATGCGCCTTCCACGCTCGGTGGCATTAACCACAGACTGTGTTGACTCAGTATATGCTTTAACCAACCCGCCTGTCCCCAACAACGTGCCGCCAAAATAACGGGTTATTACCATAACTACGTCACCCAATCCGCTTCCACGCAACACTGCAAGCGCAGGTTTACCAGAAGTACCTGAAGGTTCGCCATCGTCTGAAAAATATTCAGTGACCGTGTTTCCACCACCAATAATGTAAACAGGCACATTATGAGAGGCATCCGCAAATTCCTTTCGGATGCGAGCCATGAATGTCCGTGCTTCATCAATGGTGAAAGCAGGTGCGAGAGTGGCAATAAAAAGTGAATTTAGCACTTTTTGCTCACGGCGAATTTCTTTGAGAGGGATCAAGTAAGGCTTTGACATAAAATAAAACAGGCTAGATTGTACTCTGACAGGCTCATTTTAGTATCACCCTTAGTAAGCTCAAATCTGTGATAATGACATTTTTCATGACATGAAGGACTTCCGAAATCGAGGGTGATTATATATAATATATAATCATGGCTTCAATTGCAGAAAAAGAACTTACACACAAACCGCTAAAAGAAGAACTGTACGATGCTCTTCACCGTCAGATCATTGCGGGCAAATATGGACCTGGCGACTGGTTGCGGCAGGAAGATATTGCCAGCCAGATGGGCGTAAGCATGACCCCTGTCCGAGAGGCGCTGGACTTACTGGTTGCAAAAGGTCTTGCAGAACGAGTTCCGTATCGAGGTGTTCGTGTTCGGGAAATCACTCCGAAAGAGATTCTTGAAGCTTATGGGTTGCGCCTCATGCTAGAAGCGCTGATTGCCCGCGAAGCTGCAACCAATATCACGCCTGAGCAGGTTGTCAATCTACAAGCGATCATGGATGAAATGGACAGGCATGTTGAGCTCAACGAAATGCCGCAGGAAAGACAGCTCAGCCGCGAATTCCATGCAGCAATTGCGGACGCTTCAGGGAACTCTCTACTGATCGAGTTGTACACTATCGTATCGAACGCGTTCCCTGACTGGCTGCTGTACGAGGCGCTTTATCGAAAGCCCGAACTAGTATCCAGCAGTGTTGCGCAGACTCATGATGAACATTCTTCCATTTTGGATGCGCTCAGAAAACAAGATGCAGACTTGGCAGTAAAGGTCTCCCTTGAACATGTAATGGAATCTGGTAGATGGCTGGAAACGTATCGAAATGTTCCAGCCAAGCTGCTTCGAGAGCAGGAAAAACAAATCACGCACTTAATCAAAAAAACAAAGTAACCAGGAGGCAGTATGTCGGAAGAACTATATAAGCAGATGGCACAAAGCATCATTGATGGCGATTCAGATCTTTCTGTTGAACTCGCAAAAAAGGCCATCGAAATCAATATGCACCCGCTTGAAGCGATCACCAAAGGATTCGTGGTGGGCGTAAATTACATCGGCGATCAATTTGGCTTGGGTGAAGCGTTCCTGCCTGAGTTGGTGATGGCTGGCGAAGCAATGAAAGCAGCAGTGGCCACCCTTGAGCCTGAATTGCTCAAACTTGGCTCTGCCCGTGAGACATTAGGCCGCGTTGTGCTTGCCACTGTTGAGGGCGACATCCACGAGATCGGCAAGACATTAGTCGGGACAATGCTAAGCGCCTCTGGCTTTGAAGTAACAGACCTCGGTGTCGATCAACCCGCCGATAAGATCATAGGCAAGGCCATTGAAATCGACGCGCAGATCATTGGTATGAGCGCTTTGCTCACCACCACCATGGTCCGCCAGCGTGAAGTCATCGAAGAGTTGGATAAAGAAGGCCTGCGCCCGCGCATCAAAGTGATGGTCGGCGGCGCTCCCATTACCCGCGACTGGTTCCAAAAAATCAAGGCAGACGGCTACTCTGAAGATGCAGTTGGCGCTGTGAAAATTGCCAAGGAATTAGTCGGCAAGGCAGAACAGTAGAAAATATTTCTCAGAGAGAGAAGAGAGACATGGCCTCGGGAGGGCTCTATGTCTCATAAAAATATAAAAACCATCAGCAATCCAAAGCTGAAACTTGAAATATTAACAACTGAAGAAGTCCAAAAGATCCATAACGCCACCTTGCAGATCATCGAAAAAGTAGGCGTGAGATTTCCATCCAAACGCGCACTTGATATTTGGGCAGCCAATGGTGCAGAAGTGGATTTTGATAAGAAGATCGTACGAGTCAAACCACAGATCATCGAAGATGCGATCAAGAAAGCGCCGCCCGCTTATAAGCTTGCAGCACGCGACCCGCAACAAGACCTGCAGCTTGATGGCAATCATGTCAACCTCGGCACAGATGGCTGCGGCGTAGAGGTGCTAGATATAAACACTGGTGAAAAACGCACCTCTTGCCTGCAGGATGTTCGCGATATTGCGCGCATCGCCGACGCAACAGAAGAAGTTGCATTTCACTGGGTTCCTGTCTCAGCGCAAGATACGCCCGTAGAAGCTCGTGGACTTCATGAATTAAAAGCGGTTTGGGAAAACTCCACCAAACATGTGCAGACTGAGTCCATCTATAACGTGGAGGAAGCCAAAGCTGCAATTGAAATGGCAGCGGCAATCGTCGGCGGAAAAGATAAACTCCGAGATCGGCCTGTACTTTCACTCATGCAGTGCACTGCTCCCCCGCTTGGCCACGATGGCGGAAGTTTAGATGCTGCACTCCTCGCCGCAGAAGTTGGCATCCCAACAGGTTTTATGACCATGGCAGCCTGTGCTACCACAGGCCCTACAACCATGGCTGGCAACCTTGCGGTCGGTAATGCAGAAGTGATCGCTGGGACGGCTCTTTTACAACTCGCATTTCCAGGCGCACCTGTCTTTTATGCGGCGGCACAAACCGCATCAGACTTACGTACAGGCGCATATACTGGCGGCGGACCCGAAGATTTCCTCTTTGGCGCTGCTACCAACGTACTTGCGGACTTTTACAACATTCCACTTTCAATGGGCGCATTTGCCACAGGTGCAAAGGAACCGAACTGGCAGGCTGGGCTTGAGGGCGCCATGTCCAGCTTTATGGCAAGCGTGGTCATGTCCGATATGCTGCTTGGGTGCGGATTCCTGCACGGCAGCCGGATTTGGTCCTTCGCAGAGATGATGATGGACTGCGAGATGTTCTCCATTGTTCACAAAATGATGGGCGGCATCGAAGTCAACGATGAAACACTGGCAATGGAATCCATTGCGAATGTTGGCCCAGGTGGACATTACCTTGCGCAGAAACATACCCGCAATCACATGCGCGAGTTATTCATGCCCAAGTTTATGGACAGACGTCCATACTCCGAATGGGAAACAAAGAAAGACGATGCACGTGACTGGGCACTAACCAGAGCACGCAAGATATTGAAAGAACATCAACCCGATCCACTGGATGAAAGAATCAGCCAGGAGCTCGAAAGAATCATCAAGTCAGTTGAAAAGCAATAAGGGATCAGTGACACGTAACGAGTGACGAGATACGAGACTCGTTACGTGTCGCCCAAAGAAGTATTCACCATCTCGCATCTCACCCCTTATTGCCTATTCTCAAATCTTAATATTCCCTACTCGTATCTCATTAGAGGTGTCCCATGCGACCAAAACTTACTCTTCTAAGCGATGAGATCATCGCCCGTATTCTGGAAGAAGCCTATGAGTTGCTTCTCAAGCCTGGCATCAAAGTCCAGAACGAAGAAGCACGGCACCTGCTTGCCAAAGCAGGTGCAAAGATAGACCCTGAGACTCACGTTGCACAAATTCCATCATCGCTTGTCCAAAAAGCATTGGAAAGTGTGCCGCGCGAATTTTATCTTTATGACTATGATGGAAACCCCACTGTCCACTACGGTGGAGATTCTGTGCACTTTGACCCAGGCTCATCAGGCATCACCATGCTCAACCCCGAAACACTGGAGCATGACACAACTGAAACTGAACATCTTATCCGTCTGCTAAAGGTCGCAGAGCAGCTACCACAATATGATGCGCAATCCACAGCGGTCATTTGCCATGATGTTCCCAAAGAAATACAAGACTCGTACCGCTTGTATCTCGTTTTGCTTCATTCAAAGAAACCAATTGTCACAGGTGCATTTACAAATAAAACCGTCGAAGAGATGATCGAAATGCTTTCGATCTTTGCGGGCAGCAAAGAAGAGGCAAGCAAAAAACCGCGTGCTATTTTTGATGTATGTCCCGCACCACCATTGATCTGGTCTAACTTTGGCGCAGGGAATCTCATCGCTCTTGCACGTGCAGGCATCCCCGCAGAGATCGTGTCCGTGCCGCTCTCAGGAGCAGCCGCCCCTGTGACCATGCTCGGGACGGTCACTCAGCACACGGCGGAGTGTTTCGCGGGCATCGTCATCCATCAACTTGCGCACGCAGGTTCGCCCATCGTTTGGGGCGGCGCGGCTGCCATCTTCGATATGCGCAAAGGTGCAACACCAATGGGCGCAGTCGAAACTGCCATGCTTGATTGCTCTTATGCCCAAGTAGCAAAAACACTTGGTATGCCCACACACACGTACCTCGGCGCAACCGACTCAAAACTTGTTGATGCTCAGGCTGGCCTCGAAAGCGGCATCTCCGCCATGGTCGGCGCGTTGAGCGGCATCAATATGATCTCTGGCTCAGGCATGTTGGATTTTCTCGCCTGCCATAGCGCAGAAAAACTCGTACTTGATGCAGAAGGCATTGCAATGGCAAAGCGCATGATCGGTGGTGTGAAACTTCACACCGACACGCTCGCCACTGGCTTCTATGACCACAACATCAACTTCAAAGGTGGTGACTTTTTAAAGCAAAAGATCACTATGAAACTCTTTCGCGAAGAACAGCATTTACCAAGTAGCGTGATCGACCGCGACTCAACCCGCGCATGGAAAGCCGCTGGCAGTCTGGATGCCTTTGGACGCGCAAAGCTTCGCGTGACTGAATTAATCGCCTCTTATAAGCGACCTGAAATTGATCCTAAAAAACTAAGCAGACTCCACACCTTTACATTAGACCTTGCGAAAAAAGCTGGCATCGAAGAATTGCCCAGACTCGAAGATTATCAATCCGCCTAATTTTATTCTGCAGCCTGGGTAATGAAGTAAGTAATAAGCAACAAGAAACGAGATCGCTCGTTACTTGTATCTCATAACTTTCACTACCCAGGAGGCGCAATATGCAACCCAAGCTGTCTTTGTTGAATGATCAACTGATCGAACGAATCATCGATGAAGCCTATCAATTGATGCTCAAGCCTGGCATCAAGGTACAAAATGCCGAAGCCAGACAACTGCTCGCAGACGCAGGCGCACAAGTGGATGAAGAAACAATGGTCGTCCGCATTCCTGAGCAGATCATCAAGAAGGCTCTGGAAACTGTCCCTCGCCAGTTCTTTCTGTACGATTACGATGGCAATCCCAAGGTCCAGTATGGAGGCGATGCGGTTCAATTCGACCCAGGCTCATCGGGTATTTCCATCCTCATCCCAGAGACGCTTGAGCACAAGACCGCTGAAACCGCAGATTTACTTCGTGTCATCAAAGTTGCCGAAAGCCTGCCGCAGTACGACGCACAATCCACGGCAATTGTGTGCCATGATGTACCAAAAGATATTCATGACCTTTATCGTTTATATCTGGTCATGCTATATTCAAAGAAGCCGATCGTCACGGGCGCATTCACAAACAAAACCGTGCATCAGATGATCGAGATGCTCGCCATCTTTGCGGGCAGCCCCGAAAATTTACGCAAGTATCCGCGTGCTGTGTTCGATGCCTGCCCATCTCCTCCGCTGATCTGGTCAAACTTTGGCGCGGGCAATTTGATCTCACTCGCGCGCGCAGGCGTACCTGCCGAGATCGTATCCATGCCATTGGCTGGCGCAGCGGCCCCAGTGACATTGCTTGGCGCGGTCACACAACACGCCGCGGAATGTTTGTCGGGCATCACAATTCATCAACTTGCACATGCAGGTTCACCCATCGTTTGGGGTGGCGCACCATCCACATTTGACATGCGCAAAGGCGGCACGCCATTTGGTTCAGTAGAAACAGCGATGATCGATTCATCTTATGCACAGGTTGGAAAATCGCTTGGTCTGCCAACACATGCGTATCTCGGCTCGACTGAATCAAAAGTGCTCGACATGCAGGCAGGTCTTGAAAGCGGCATGGGCGCCATGATCGGCGCGCTAAGCGGAATCAACATGATATCTGGTTCAGGCATGGTTGACTCACTTCTTTGCCAAAGCCCCGAAAAACTTGTCATCGATGCAGAAGGCATTGCGATGGCGCAGCGTATGTTGCAAGGCATGAAGATCCAAACTGAAACACTTGCCACAAGCTTTTACGAAGGCGTCAACTTCAAAGGCGGCGACTTCCTCAAACAAAAGATCACCATGCAGCTCTTCCGCGAGGAACAGCACATGCCAGGCAAAGTCATCGACCGCGACTCGATGCGCGGTTGGAAAGAATCAGGTTCGATGGATACCTTCGACCGCGCCAAAATCCGCGTGAAGGAAATTCTCGCTTCCTACAAGCGGCCCGAGCTTGACCCAGAAAAAGAAAAAATGCTTCACGTTTATGTTCTAGATCTCGCCAAACAGGCGGGCCTCGAACATCTGCCCATCCTTGAGGAGCTTCAACCTGCATAAAATGCTGAACATTGAACAACTTTTACGGACACCGCAAGTGGATAGTGGTTTACGATTTGACATCTCCCCCGATGGGCAGAGAATTATTTTTTCATGGAACAAATCAGGCCGATGGGAGTTATACGAGCGACAGATCAACGCCTCAGACTCACTTCGGCTTGTTTCTGAAAAACAAGGAGCAAAGTTCTCCCCGCTTCATTCTCCCGATGGCAAATTCCTTGTCTACGCATTGGACCCTGACGGTAGTGAATCATATCACGTTTACATCTATGACTTTGAAAAGAACACGCATACGGACTTAACGCCCCAGATTGCCTACGCGCATCAGCCAAATTTCTCGTGGTCGCCTGATGGCCAAATGCTGGCTGTGCTTTCCGACATTCACGGGCAATTTGCCTTGCACCGCCTCCCCGTTGATGGCACACCTGGCCGTTTATTGAAGAATGTCTTTCACCCCACATGGGATGCGAAATGGTCGCCTGATGGACAATGGATCGCCATCGAAGCAGAGTCTACAGCAAGTGACCGAAGTATTTATGTGATGCCAATCAATCGTCCACGCAAAGGTGAACGGGTTCACACGATACAACTTAAGATCAATGGTCAATTATTGAATGCGCAACAACCAGCCTGGTCGCCTGATTCAAAATTTCTTGCATTCTCTGGTGAGAACGGCGAATGGCATGATATTGGTTTGTTCGACGTCGAGTCAAAAGAGATCACATGGGTCAACGAGTCAGTTGGGGATGATTCGCAGCCTGCGTGGTCGCGAAGCGGAGAAATTATCGGGTGGGTTCATTCTGAAGGCGCACAGACCAGCTTCCAGTTTAAGAAAAGAGGCGATGCTGTAAAACAGACGAGGGTCGGAGCGGGAGTCCATGCCTGGCCGCAGTTCGCTGATAATAGCGTTGTAATTCTTTATGAAGATCCAAGTCATCCTTGTGATCTGTGGAAGATGAATTTGGAAGATGGTTCTGTTGAGCAATTGACGAACTCATTGCCTGAGGAATTACAAGGTGCAAATTTTCCACAGCCTGAGGAAGTTTGGTATGCGGGAAAAGACAGCGTGCAAGTGCCTGCCTTGTTGTACCGCGCAAAGGATAGCAAGTGCGCGGTGATCGATATTCACGGCGGGCCGAATTGGAATTTACAGTTTTCATGGAATCCGATTTTGAGCTACATGGCGTCACAAGGTTGGACAGTCCTTGCGCCAAATTATCGCGGCTCAACGGGTTATGGAAAAAAATGGCAGAACGCGAGTCTGTTTGATATGGGCGGTGTGGATAATGATGACTGCGCAGCGGGCGTGAATTATTTAATTGAGAATGGTTTGGCCGATAAAAATAAAATTGGCGTGACAGGCCGAAGCCACGGCGGATATTTGACGATGACCTGCATGACGGGCTACCCTGAATTATTTGCAGTAGGCTCGGCAGTTGTGCCATTCTTGAATTGGATAAAATCTCATAAAAACTCGCGTGAAGATTTACAGCATTGGAACATCGAAAACATGGGCGACCCTGAAGACAATAAAGAGTTATGGCACGCACGCTCGCCGTATTTCTTTTTGGATAAAGTCAATGCACCCGTGCAAATGATCTGTGGAGGAAATGACCAACGCTGCCCTGCGTCGGATTCAATTGATGCGCATGATAAACTGGTTGAGTTGGGCAAGGAAGTTGAATTGCTTTTGTATAAAGATGAAGGGCATTCGTTTTTGGATGTGAAGAATGTGATCGATGCAGAAGTGAAGCGAGTGGAGTTTTTGGCAAAGGTACTTGAAAGAGACAACGGACGATAGACGACAGACGACAGCGCGTGGTCTGTGGTCGAAAACAATAATTTAGAAGCAACGAGGTCAACATGGAGAGATTGAAATTTTTATCAGACAATGAAGTACAAGCCATGCACGAAGCCACACTTCACATCATGAGCGAAGTGGGAATTATCTGGACGCACAAACCAAGTTTGGATATTTTACTCGGCGCGGGTTGCACGCTCAAAGGCAACCGCGTATGTATGCCTGCTGATCTGGTGATGGATTGCATTGCAAAAGCAAACAAACGTCCCAAAATTCGCGGGCGCAATGGAACGGTCAATGAATTGGGCGGCGGGAATTTATATTTCCACAACCTTGGCGGTGCTCGTGATGTGTTCGATTCTAGAACTGGCACAAGACGAGTTGCCACCGATGAAGATGTGATCAACGCTACTCGTGTGTTGGATGCACTCCCAAACGCGCACACCATTACTCCGTTCTTCACACCACAGGATGTGCCTGGCGAGTTGATGTCTCTTTACATGTATCGGCACTGCCTGCCGTACACCACCAAACCCGTTCAAGGGCCTGGCATTCAATTTGCCGATGAAGTGAAATATGCTGTGGAAATGGCAGCTGTAGTCGGTACACCGCCAGAGGAATTGACGCTTTCGCTTTCTCCCGTCAGCCCGCTTACCATCCACGACCCTGCTGCTGCCGCAATTGTGGAGATGGCCAAAGCAGGCGTAATCTGCGCGAACCTACCCGCCCCTACTGGAGGAGCCACGTCACCGATGACGATCACTGGCAGCCTTGTTCAACAAAGCGCGGAAACGCTTGCATTGCTTGTCCTCGCACAAATTGTCAACCCTGGCTGCGGCGTTGTGTATTGCGGAAGACTTGGGATGTTGGAACCGCGCACGGGATTGATCTGGGGCGGCGTAGAACTTGGCTTATCGTCTGCGGGTACGGTTCAACTCGGACATTATTACGGGTTCAGTGTCAATGTGTATGGGTTTTCAACGAATGCACACACTCTCGATGCCCAAAACGCCTTCGAGCGCGGACTGAATGCCACCATCCCTGCACTGGCTGGTGCTGATGAACTTTCTGGCATTGGCGAAATGGAAGCGGGTGTTATGGGTTCGTTCGCGCAAATGGTTTTGGATAATGAATTGGTCGGAAGTGTGATGCGCTTACGCGGCGGCCTCTCTGCGGATGTGGAACACCTGGCGGTTGAGATCATCGGCAATGTAATGGACGGCACGCGAAATTTCCTTGGTCAAAAGCACACGCTCAAACATTTACGCGCGGGCGAACTGGCGTTGACAAAATTGGCTGAGCGTAATTCCTGGGAAACCTGGGAAGATAAATTGAAAAAGAAACAAATGGCAGACTATGCCACGGATGAAGCGGAAAGAATCCTGCGCGAACATCAGGTGCAACCATTGGAGCCGCAGCAAGAGAAGGAACTTGATAGAATTATGGCGGCTGCTGAAAAAGAGATGACGAGGAAGAAGTAGACTAGTAAACAGGTAAACAAGTAGACAGGTGTGTACGTGTGTACTTATCTACGTGTATACGTATTTTTTTCGCACAATTACACTTTAGGAGAATACCATGCTCAAACAGGCACATGCAATTTCAGAAGAACTGATCGAATGGCGGCGCGATTTTCACATGCACCCAGAGACGGGATTTGACGTCCACCGCACGGCTGGGATCGTGGCAGATGAATTGGAGAAGATGGGATATCGCGTCACACGCGGGGTTGGCAAGACTGGGGTGGTGGCGGATATTGGCGAAGGCGGCAAGTTGGTCGCCATCCGCGCGGATATGGATGCACTGCCGATCCTTGAACAGAACGAGACCGAGTACGTTTCTCAAAATTCAGGCAAAATGCACGCCTGCGGGCACGACTCACACACAGCTATGGCATTGGGAGCGGCACGTATTCTTGCAGAACAAAAGTTGAATGGTCGCGTGCGTTTTCTTTTTCAACCTTCCGAAGAAACTGCCGATGAGGAAGGCAAAAGCGGCGCACAACGCATGTACGCAGAAGGCGCCGTGAAGGGCGTAGACTATGTCATTGCGCAGCATGTCGACCCGACCAGCCCCGTAGGTACGATCGCCATCAGCGAAGGTCCCAGCGGCGGCGGCGTGGATTCATGGTTCGCCACCATCAAAGGCGTAGGCGGGCATGGAGCGTATCCACACACAACCGTGGATCCGTTCGTATTGCTGGCGCATGTCATCATGGGATTAAATACGATCACCTCTCGCAAACTCGATCCCTTTGAGCCTGCCATAGTAAGCATTGGCTCGATCAATGGCGGGTTCGCTGAAAATGTCATCCCTGAAAAAGTGGAACTTACAGGAACACTCCGCTTTACTTCTCTGGAGACGCAAAAGAAGATCCGCGAAGAAGTGACAAAAATCTTTGACATGGTCAAAGCCCTTGGCGGAGATTACGAACTCAACTTCCTGTTCGGCGGTCTGCCGCTGGTCAATGATAAACAGGTAGCGGATATGATCGCAGAGGTCGGGACGGATTTGTTGGGTGAAGGAAATGTCCGCCCGATGCACAAGTCTCTTGGCGCGGAGGATTTCCCCGAATTCCTCAGGGATGCGCCTGGTGCGATGTACACACTTGGGACAATGATCGAAGGACGCCCCGTATACGAACTTCATCATCCCAAGTTTGATTTGGATGAGCGCGCATTGCCAGTAGGCGCGGCAGTGTTGGCAGAAACGGCAAAAAGGTTTTTAGCGAAGTAACGTGGTCTCGATACTGGCGGGACAAGCACCCGCCCTACTAGACCACCAAATACAACAAATCGGAGGGCACATGCATACCATACTGAAATCAAACAGCAAAGAAGTTATCATTGGGATCGACAAACCTTTTGTGATGATCGGTGAAAAGATCAACCCAACGGGTATCAAGAAACTTGGTCAGGCACTAGTAGACAAAAATATGGAATATGTCCAACACCTTGCCAAGCGCCAAGTAGATTGGGGGGCCGACGTGCTGGATATAAATGTTGGCCACCCCCAGATTGACGAGGCCGAGATCATCCCAATGGTTGTAGAAGCCGCAAAGTCAGTTGTGGATGTTCCGCTTTGCATCGACTCGAATGAGCCCAAAATCCTTGAAGCTGGGTTGAAGGTCGCACCTGGCAAGCCGTTGGTGAACTCTGTCAACGGGGAGGAAAAGCAATTGGCAAGTGTCCTGCCTATTGTTAAGGATAGAGGCGCAGCAGTCATTGGCCTGACCATTGGCGATGAAGGCATCCCACCTACACCTGAAGGACGTCTCGCTGCTGCAGCCAAGATCATTGAGCGTGCTGCAAAGATCGGCATCCCGATCGAAGATATCATCATCGATCCGCTCGTGATGACAGTTGGGCACAACAGCGTAGCCGCTACCATTACCCTGAAAACCATTGAGTTGATCAAGAACGAATTTGGCGTAAATATGAGTTTGGGCGCAAGTAACGTTTCCTTTGGTTTACCAGATCGCCAATCTGTCAACGCGGCGTTTCTTTCGCTTGCCATGCAAGCAGGCGTTACCTGCTCTATCACTGACCCGATCAAGCTAGGTAGTGCTATCCGCGCAACAGATCTGTTGTTGGGGAAAGACGCAAATTCAATGCGTTATTTGAAATATTTCCGTGCAACCGAAAAATTACGCGAAGCAGAAGCAGCAGCAAAAGCGTAATAACACGAACATAACCAATCAAAACAACAGGAGGCAGTAATTAACTGCCTCCTGTTGTTTTCTTAATAACACAGGTTGTAGAAATCAAACTTTAGAGGAACAAAAATGAAGAAGGCTTTATCTGTAATTCTTATTACGATTGTATTAGTAACTGCATGCACCGAGCAAGCTATTACACCTATGAGTTCGCAAACGACTACGCCTACGACCACAGTGCTCAGCACAAACACCTTTGCTCCAACATCCACATTTACTTTAACGCCGCCTGCAACTGCAACGCCTGTTCCTCATCCGATGAGCATCATTGCACTACGCGCAGGAAAGTATCCAGGTAGCGCGATCACCATCGTCAAAGAACTAGATAGCGGAATTAATTATCATCGTTATTATTCTTATTATTTATCAGAGGGGTTGAAAATTTACGCTCTGCTCACTGTTCCTAATGGCATACCACCTGAAGGCGGCTGGCTTGCCATTGTTTTCAATCATGGGTACATTCCTCCAGAGGTATATCGCACAACTGAACGATACATCCATTATGTAGATGAACTTGCCAAAGCAGGTTATGTTGTTTTTCGCATCGACTATCGAGGGCATGATGCTTCTGAAGGAGAAGCAAAGGGAGCGTATGGCGACCCTGGCTATCAAATCGATGTACTCAATGCAGTAGCATCCATCAAACAATATCCTGAAGTGAATCCAGAAAAGATCGGTATGTGGGGGCACTCCATGGGCGGCTATCTTACTCTGCGGGCCATGGTCATTTCAAAAGATATAAAAGTGGGTGTTATTTGGGCGGGCGTAGTCGCCTCATATCCTGACCTTTTATATAACTGGCGACGAACAGGTTCATTCACTCCGTCACCAAGTTCGCGCGGAGTAGGCTGGCGATCAAGTTGGATAGAATCATTTGGCACACCTGAGCAGAATCCAACATTTTGGAATTCCGTCTCTGCGACATCCTACTTATCGGATCTCTCTGGACCTTTGCAACTGCACCACGGAACTGAAGATGAAGACGTCCCTTTGGATTTTTCCATTCGGCTTGCGGAACAAGCGCGCGCGGTTGGCAAAATAGCTGACCTATATACCTATGAAGGCGATAACCACAACATTGCCACTAACTTTTATACAGCCATGGGAAGAACCATCGAGTTCTTCGACTTTATTTTGAAATAACAGTATGCATCAGTCATGTAAGTAATACGGGACATCAATAATTACCCGCTGATATCTTAAGTTGCGCCGATGATAAAGTAAAGCAGCCTTCAGCAGCCAAGCTGTTTGGTTATGCAACACCGATTGCCACCAATGAGCAGGGACAAATTCAGGTAGCACAACCGTCGCCTGCTGACCATCATTATGTTCGGTATCGGTCTTATCCAAAAAGTCTAACAAAGGCTGAAGCACCGAACGATACGGGGAAGGCACTGTCACCAAAGGGATGTCAGGCCAAAAGATGTTCCACTTTTCCTGAACTTCCAGCGCATCGCCAGGGTTTAATTCTACATACACACCTGTCACATCGTTTGAAATGGTCAACGCATATCGTACCGCATCCACAACCCCACGGTGAACCCCTGAAATAGGAACCACGACTCGCAGTTGAGAGAACGGCCTTAAACTGGGCGGCATTCCATGCATAGTAAGCTGGTCACTCGTATGCTGATAATGTTTTCGGATTCGCAGGAACATAATCACCAAGAGCGGAATGACAAAGATCGTAACCCACGCGCCATCAAGGAATTTTGTAATGCCAACGACCAATAAAGTCACGCCAGTTGCAAGCGCCCCTACGCCATTTGCCAACGCCTTCAACTGCCAATGTTTTCCTTTTTCACGCCACCAGTGCAACACCATTCCACTTTGTGAAAGTGTAAATGCCAGAAAAGCACCGACTGCAAACAACGGCACCAACAAATGCGTATCGCCTTGGAATAAAATAATCAACAAAGCTGTCGCACTTGAAAGAATTAGAATGCCATTTGCAAAAACTAAACGGTCTCCCAATCCTTTAAACTGACGAGGTAAAAATCCATCTTTTGCCAATAAGGCAGCCACACGGGGGAAATCTGCAAAACTTGTATTGGCAGCAACGGTCAACACTAACATGGTTGAAATCTGGATAATGAAATACAAACTATTGTGCCCCAAAATTCGGCTCGCCAATGCAGAGAGAATGGTCTCCTGCGGACTAGCTACCACAGCAAGGGACTGGGTCAAACCAATGCTTCCAAGAAACAACGCACCCATTAGAAAAGCCATGATGATCAATGTCTTACCTGCGTTATCGGATTCAGGAGGCTTAAAAGCAGGCACGCCATTGCTTATGGCTTCGATTCCTGTCAAGGCCGTACAGCCAGTAGCAAAAGCATGTAAGAGCAGAAAAATAGTTACGGGTTGAGCTGCAATGGGAGCAACCGACGTCAATTCCCCTGGGCCATCTCTCCACAAAACAAAGCCCCCATATGCCAACATTGGTAGATAGGTAAACAAAAACAAATAAACTGGAATGGACATAATCGTGCCAGTCTCACGCAGCCCACGCATGTTGATCAGAGTGATCAGTGCAAGTAACACCAAGGCAACGATTACGCGATATGGCCAAATAAAAGGGAACGCAGAAGCAAAAGCGTCTACGCCTGCCGTAAGACTCACAGCAGCTGTTAAGATGTAATCGATTAAAAGTGCAGCAGCGGCTATTAACCCAGGCAAAGTCCCAAAATTACTGCGAGCAACAATATAAGACCCGCCGCCTGATGGATAAGCATGAATCGTCTGGTAATAGGAAACAGCAGCAATAGACAATACCACCACGATCACCAAGCCGATCGGCCAAGCCATGGAAAGGCCTGCACTACCAGCGATCAACAACGCTAAATATATTTCTTGATTAGCGTATGCAATGGAAGACAAGGCATCTGGTGAAAATGCCGCCAGCGCACGCACTTTATTTAGTTTTTCCTCAAACATCCGCTGGGTGGGAAGAGGCGATCCTATCAGGAGTTCTTTTAATCGATTAAACATGTAAATTTACTCCAAGCCTTATTCGATAGTAAGCATGCAAAGTATAAACCTTATCCTAAAGCAGGATAAATCTCATGTAATTTAGTTTAATAATCACAATGAAATCCCTCAATCAAACATAACACTCACGCAGTGCTGTCAAATTTTTCCATCCAACGCGATGGGTCAGCAATTTCAGTAAAACCAAATTGCTTATACAACCCGTGCGCATCACGGGTTAACAAACACCAACGGCGCAGTCCTTGAAGATCAGGGTGTGCCATAATACATTCCATCATCCATTTACCAAGGGAGTGACCGCGGTAATCTTCGTGGATAAATACATCACAAAGGTAAGCGAAAATTGTCTGGTCAGTGACGACGCGTGCAAATCCAACTTGTCTCTCGTTATCATAAACACCAAAGTTCAGCGAATGTTCAATGGAACGCTTGATCAAATTACGCGGGCGTTGGTCTGCCCAATAAGCACGGGAAAGAAAATCACAAATGGCATCAATATCCAAGCGGGATGGGTCATCTGAAATCGTGAATTTGTCTTTTTTATGTTCCATAGTATCAATATATCCTTTTACAATTTGCTAGCGAAGCCAGAAGGTAAGGGTAAGGAAATATGTTGTCAACCCAAAAACCGCCAAAGCCGTTGAAGTAAGCAAACGCCAATTGGGAGAATTCCCATTGGCAATGGCACGAAGCTGGATGATCTGAAAAAGCGCAAATGGAAGAGTCAAGAAAGCAGGCCAGATGAGATTAAAAGAAAATCCAAGCATTGGAGCAAGAGCATACATTACGTACGCAAATGCTACCAAACTATGGTGAAGTGGAACTGCATGCTCCCATGTTAGACGACGCAAAAGCGTACCGCGTTGATATTTCTGATCAGCTTGGAATGTAACAAAATTAAGAACAAGGAAATATGCAAGCCCAAGCGCGATCAGCGGCGTAGCAAGCACGAAAAGCAGACGATGATTTTCACCTGCCTGAAGTAAAAATCCAATAGTGGGAGCGACATACGCAATATGCGCAGCAAGGATTAATTCACCAAACCCGCGGTCAACAAGGCGGATGGGAGGAATAGCATACATAATAACGAAAAGAATGGACGACAATAAAAAGTAAAAAGTGGAAAGAGTTAAGTTTTGATTTAGGTAGATAATAAATATGATCAACCCACAAGTTGCTAGTAGGCCAACTGAGATATAAAGCATATTGTTGCGAAGAGTTTCTTTTTGTGCGGGAGTTTCGCCTTCTACAAGCGGCTCGTTGTGCGGACGAAAGACTTCGCCAAACAAGGCCATGGCTGTTTGCGCCAAAAGGACACTCGCCAGCCCAATTACAAATGAGCCTGGCTGAACAACTATGCCGAGATATCCAGGCACACTTGCACCAAGAAGATAAGTCAATGCGGTTAGTAATAAGTTAATAGGACGGGAAAGCCTTAAGATGTTTTTCAATTTAAATTTTCCAAATAACGGCAGAACCGATAAGCAATTACCGATGATTAATAAGTCTGCAAATACTGTTCCAAGCGTTCCACCGCCTGCGGGAGATTCTTCCTGCCGAGGCCTAAACGGAAATGATTATTCGAGTCATCATAGTTTGAGCCTGGGAGAAGCATAACACCAGCTTCGTTGACAAGATCATCGCAAAATTCATCTACATTACCTCGGAGCAGTTTGGGAAAGCCCATAGAGCCAGCCTTCGGACGAACCCAGGTAAAAAGGGAAGCGTGTCGGGCAAAAAGGCTATCGATCACTGTGAGATTATGTTTGATAATGCCAACACTTCGGCCTATTAATTTCTGGCGGTGGCGCATGGCAACTTCTGCGAGAAGCTCACTTGGTGCAGAATTACAAATAGTCGTGTAATCCTTGAGTGAAGCCATATTCTGATATATCTTTTTGTTCTTCGTGGCAATCCATCCAATACGCAGGCCTGCCAATCCGTATGTTTTAGATGTAACACCCAGTGAAACAGCATGATCTCCCATATCACAAGCAGCGGGAAGCCTGTCAGCGGGGTCATACTCTGATTCACGGTACACCTCATCTGAAAACAAGATCAGATTATTTTCCTGCGCAAATTTGTGGAGCGCTAGAAAATCTGCATGTGACATCAAAAAACCTGTCGGGTTGTGCGGTGTATTAATAACAATGCCTTTAGTATTTGGGCGGAGGAGGAGGCGAAGTTCATCCATATCCAACGACCAGCCGTTTTCTTCACGCGCCACCCACGGACTGATATCGCAACCAACCGAGCGCGCAACTTCCGCAAGGGATTGATACCCAGGAGAATGCACAATAACATGATCTCCAGGTTGGAATGCAGCATACATGAAAAGATAAATAGCCTCACCTGCCCCTGTATGAACGAGGATATCCTCTGGCTGCATAGATGTATAAAGGTTACAAATTTCCCTCCGTAAAGCAGGGCTGCCCTGCGACTCGGTATACCCCAGCCACACATTTTGGAATTTCTCTGCTGCGCCTTCTTCAAAGGCTAGCAGATCCGCAACAGACATGGCTTCACAGTCTGAGGAGCAAAGTAGGAATTCGGTGTTAAATTCGTGCTTAGCAAAGTAGCGTTCCAACTTGAACGGAGGGAGATGCATATCAATTATCCTGTAACTACAACTTTTTCTTCTAAATTGAGGAATTCCCGAACACTTTCTGCACATTTTTTGGCATCGTCAAATTCAAGGTTTTGGTTCGTAATAAAAACCTTATCACCTGTAGGGGTGATCACTTTCACACCGTAGCCGCCAAAATATCCCTTTGCAAAGCGCTCAACAACGAGCTGCTTAATTTCAGTTTGGGCAAATCCCTTCTTTGAAGCCAAAAGACCTGTGCCGAAAACACCACCTTTATCCAAAACGGTTGCTTTACTAACTGCGTTTAACGTAGTAATGAGCTTTCTCTTTCTTAATGTAGAAGCGGCAACCAAAAGCAGTACAAGGATAACAATGTATGCGCCAACGCCAGTCAAATCTTCCTTATCAAAAGCCCCAGCCAAAAGGCCCATCAACCCCGCCAGAAAAACCATAAGAAACAAAGCTGCTTCCCCACCAAACAAAGGCTCAGACTGAATCCGCATTTGGGAAAACTCGGAAGTCTTTGCGACAAAAAGGTTATGTGTATCCAGCAACTTTACAGAAAACTTATCATTCGAAACAGACTCTTTCATATATTCTCCAAAAACATTTTTTATTTCAATGCCTTCTTTACATCTCGATAATGTAACTGATTATGGATGTATAACATTTTTATCATCTCACGGATAACCGTCTCATTCAAAAACGGATGCCGTCCTCTTATCTCCAGCTCTTCATCCTTCAAGCCAGATACCCAAGCTACTGAATTCGCCCGAACTTCCTTATACTGTTCCATCAATTCCACAGGGGTAAGAACCTTTGTCTTCTCTTGTTGCGCGGCATTGTAACGGTCAATTGAAAAATCGTCAGCAGCGCCTGTGCCGCCTTGCCGAATGGATTCAAACAGTTTAATAAGTCCACGCTCTGAGGTGACATAATGCGAGAGAACATTACGGATACTCCATGTTGTGCCTTCCGTATAAACCTCTTTCGTCCAATCCGCTTCGCTTAATTCAGAAAAGAATTGAAGCATTCGTTCGCCTTCGGTTTTAAGCTTTTCAGCAAGTTCTGCAGTTTCAGACATGGTTGAGTCCTCCAAAATAAAGTTTGTATAGGCTACGGCTCGGGATAACCCGCATAATTGATCGAGCGTTTGCCAGTTGTTGGATAATAATAATTTTTCATTTCAGAAATTCTATCGATCAATTCCTGGCTATCCTCAAAATCAGTCCGCACATAATAATAATGTGTATCGTAGGGACTGTCACCAAAAATGGCAGCAAGGACATATCCATTTTCTTCCGCATACGTCTTCATCAAAATCGTCATGCTAAACCAACGTTGGGCAAGGTTGGCTTCGGTTAATTTTGGCGGAACAAGTGTGGAGTAATAATCATGGAACATAATGATCTGCGGTTTATATTGGTCAAGATACTCCACAGTCAACGCACCATTGTGAGCGACATATTGATCATTCAAGCCCCAGGTATCCACCGCATCCCAGCCTGAGTAATATGGAAGCAATCCCGCTTCCGTCGTAGCAATAACATAACCCTTTCCACGATACTCTGCCAGCAGCTTCGCCATTTCCAGACGTCCATCACGCTCATAAGGGCGATCGCAAGATTGTTGGTATGAAGTAAGGAAACAAGTCTGAAACCATGAATAATAGACAAGTCCCATAGCAAGGCTGACCAAGCCAACAACATACACGCTTCTCTGCCTAGCTGACAATTGATTCAGCGCTTCAAACTTTAGACTCCCCACCAGCGGAATCCACGACATGAGCGTAATCGGCACGATCGCATATTGAAAACGTGCACCATAATTCATTTCATCAGAGATCATGCCAAAGGCTGTCGCAAAGCCGATGATTGGAATAAGGTATGCAACTGTCCTTTTGGTTGTTTCATTAGTGCGGAAGCCATAAATGAACGCAAACACCATCGGCAGGCATAATCGCAATGCATTCTGTACAGAGTGTTGAAACGAATCCCATTTCCAACCGCTATCCCCTTTTTTATAGAACGGATTTGGAAGTGGGTATCCAAAATAATTCCAACGCCAAAGGAAGTATGTTCCTCCAAGGATTGCAAATACAACGCCAAAAATCACAACAATGGAAATCGAGTTCTTCAGCCCACGCATAACAATGACGGCAAGTAGCATCAACGATGCAAGGATGACACCTTCTGGACGGATCAATCCAGTGACAAGTCCGCTCAGGGCGAAGGAGAGAGAAAGCCAAAAGGGAGAATCCTGCCTATTGATCAGAAGCAGGCCTAAGGTCCAAGTAGAGGCGGCGGCGAGAGCAAAGAAGGGAGTCCCAAAGTAGGCAGAGACATAAGAGAGGCCAGTGCCCACGGCAAGATATAGTCCGCTTAAAAATGAAAGGGGAATGCTGCCGTTGTTGATACGGCGATTTGTCCAGTAGATGATGAGAACTGTCAGAATGTGCGAAGCAAAGCCAATTCCACGCACAGACTGACCGACTGTAAGCCCAAGTTTGATAAGCGCAGCAGATGCCGCCATAAAAAGAAAGTCTGTCGCACCATCGACAGGATGGCCGCCAATATTCCAGACAATACCATGCCCGCCAGCCAGGTGCTGAGCATAGCGCATGAGCATGGCGGCATCTTCAAACGGCGGGATGGAAAAATCCACAAAGTTAAAAGCGTAGTAAAAAACAGAGGCGATTAATAGAAAAGAGATAAGAAGGTCAGGGAGGAATTTTTTGGAGGAAGACATTAGGGAGGCTAAGGAGTAGGAATTAATTACAATTAGACTAAAGAATATCCACCGTCCACGACGATGGTCTGGCCAGTAATATACTCGTTTTTGATGAGAAATTCGAGAGTGGATGTAATTTCTTCCAAGGTGGCGGCACGCTTTAGGGGAAGCTTCTCAACAAGGTTCTGCCATTTTTGCGAAGTAACTACGTCTGATGGAAGTACCAACCCTGGTGCAATGGCGTTGACTCGAATCTTAGGTGCGAGGGCACGAGCAAGCATCTTAGTAAGCGACTCCAAGCCAGCCTTACTGACCGTGTAGGACGGGTAACGGCTCCAAGCCTTCTGTGCGCCAATATCTGAGATGTTGACGATGAGTCCGCCTTCAGTCATGCGTTTGGCGGCTTGTTGAGCGATCAGGAACGGAGCACGCAAGTTAAGATCTAATGCTGAGTTCCAATCATGTAATTCTAATTCACGAGGATTTCCAACGGGCATTACTGCGGCCGAGTTGACTACTACTTTCAGCGGCACATGAAACTCATCTACCATTGAAAAGAGAAAATCCACTTTTTCAGGAACCGTTAGATCGGCACGAATCGGAAGACAATCCACACCGATGGCGTGAATCTCTTCCACAGTTTGTTCGGCTTCAGTTACCGAGCCGCGATGATGCAGCGCGATGGAATATCCCATACGGGCAAGAGACAAAGCAAAGGCTTTACCGAGTCTGCGGGCAGAACCAGTTACAAGGGCGAGAGAAGAAGACATTGCATCCTAATTACACGTTTATAATAACCAGCTTGGATTTTAATCGAGATTGACATATAAGGCGCAAAACACTTCAACATGATACGCGAAAAAAGCTATGAAAACTATCTGGGTTTTCTGGAAAAGGCGCTTACCCCTGCCAGGCTTCAGCATTCACTAGGTGTAATGGAAGTAATGCAAGAGCTCTCCGCTATTTATTCTCTTGACCCAGAACAAGCCATGACTGCTGGTCTGCTGCATGATGCGGCGAAGGATCTCCCTCACGAGCAACAATTGGAATTGGCAAAAGAAGCAAAACTTGAATTTCTTGACCCCTGTGAAAAATATCCGATCTACCTTCACGCGCCAGTTGGAGCATATCTCGCGGAGAAAAAGCTAAATGTCAACGACTCACTGGTGCTGGACGCCATTGCTGCACACTCTTTCTCAGCTGGAATGAAAAACTTCAACGCGCCGCTATCGCAATGTTTACGGTTCGCAGATTTGCTTGCACCCATTACAATATGGAACGGAATTAATCGGTTCAAGAGCGTGGTGTATGCTGGGAAAGCAGAAGAAGCCAGTTTGCTTCAATGTGGTTGGCTAATGGAATTCTTTCAAGAAAAACAAACTCCCATCCATCCCAATGTAATTAAACAACATCAGACACTATCAAAAAAGTTGGGCATAGCAGAAGGTTTTTTTGAACGCTGGTAAACGTTCGTTGAACAGAAATATAGATCGATCTCGACAACCAGGGTTAAAGAGTACGTTTCCGCTTTCATGAGCACATTCAAGTGGAATTTTTACACAGGAGGCTATCACAACAAATGGCATCTACTACTTGGCATTCCCTTCCCATTGGAGATGGGATCATGGCAAACGGACCTTCCGAAGAAATTCGCGAAGCGTTTCTCCAAACGTTCAAGCCCACAGGAAAACCTGCGGGCATGGCAGTATTTACAAGGCATGAATCAGAAGGACGACTACACTGCGAGGTAATCGTTTACTTCTCACCTGCCGCATCAGAGCTGGCAGATGCCTTTGAAGCAGAGCCCTGTCAAAGACCGTCAAGAGACGGGCTCGGCCTGCTAGCTGGGGACGATACATGCTGGGCCATCCTTTTTCCTGAAAACGAATATTAATCAGAAAAAAATGACTGTAACTTACAAAATCGAATCAAACCTCAATCTCATATACTATGCTGGGTGTGGCTTTTGCGACAGTAAGGAGTTTTTAGAAGCAGAACGAATTGCATTCAATGACCCATTACGAGCAAGGAACATGAAAGTTATTCTAGATCTACGACACGCAAAATTGGACGTGGACTTGGATGATTTACGAGCATTAATCGCGCTAAACAAGCAATTGCTCAAAGAAGGGCACACCCTTGAACAAACTGCCATCCTTTCTCTCAACTCTTATATGACCACCCTTGAAAATCTTTTTCACTTGATGGCAGATAACCTACCAATCAAGACTGGCGTTTTCAATCAACTCAAAGACGCTTTGTTATGGCTTGAGCTATCGTATGCCGAAGAGC
Source organism: Anaerolineales bacterium (assembly GCA_046328875.1). GTDB lineage: Bacteria > Chloroflexota > Anaerolineae > Anaerolineales > Villigracilaceae > Villigracilis. The sequence continues at coordinate 2,266,589 of JAXLVS010000001.1, forward strand.
AAGTCAATCAACTGAGCAACCTCATATTGGAAGAACTCAAAAACGAAAGGTACTAACAACAGGCTCCAGCAAATTCATGACTCGTTTAATCTCACTGGGAATTCTTTCGGCGTTATTTTTTAGCAGCACATTCATCCTTAACCGAGCTATGAGTCTTGCAGGCGGTCACTGGGCATGGACGTCCAGCCTTCGCTTTGGATACATGCTTATTTTCCTGGCTATTTTGCTTCTTATTACACAGGGCAAAAATGCATTGGCGCAAGTAAAAGAAGTCTTTATAAGACACTGGCTTTTTTGGATTATCGCAGGCAGCATAGGCTTCGGCGTTTTTTACTCACTCATCACATTCAGCGCAACACATGCTGCAGGCTGGGTCATTGCCACGACATGGCAAACCACCATTCTGGCAACGCCAATTGTGCTAATCCTGTTTGGCAGAAAAGTTCCAACCAAAGGTATATTACTCACTTTACTCATCTTCACAGGAATTCTTCTGGTTAATATCGAGCAAGCTTCTGCCACCAATTTGCAAACCGTTATTATCGGTGCCATCCCTGTCCTCGTTGCAGCATTCGCCTATCCTATTGGGAATCAACTCGTTTGGGAAGCACGTCTTGGCGAGCATAAACACCTTCCTCATATTCAACAACCCATTTTGGAAAATGGATTTGCACGCGTGCTGCTGCTCACGATTGGTTCCATTCCGTTTTGGATCATTCTCCTTTTCGTGACAAAACCACCGCCTCCTTCTTCGGGACAGTTGATAAGCACTGCATTAGTTGCTCTACTCTCAGGCGTGATCGCAACTACGCTCTTTCTTTACGCAAGGCATCTTTGCAAACAGCCTTATGAGATTGCCGCCGTAGATGCGACTCAATCCATGGAGGTTATCTTCTCGCTGGCGGGGGAAGTCGTTTTACTGCACGGCGCACTTCCTGGTCCACTCGGAGTGGCAGGGATATTCCTAACAGTCATTGGGTTGGTTGCTTACATAGCAATGCAAACAAAATAAATAAAAAACGGAGGTCTTGCGACCTCCGTTTTTTATTTATTTATCCCTTGAAGAAATTTGAAACGAAAAACCAGATATTCGCTGGCCTCTCCGCAAGACGCCTCATAAAGTATGGATACCAATGTGTACCAAATGGGACATACACACGTACAGGATACCCCTCCTTAGCAAGCTTTTCCTGCAAGTCTCTACGAATGCCATACAGCATTTGGAACTCCAGGCCGTCTTTTGGCAGACCTGCTTTTTCTGCATAGGACTTAGCAAAAGCAATTCGCTTTTCATCATGCGAAGCAATCGCAGGGATGGGAGGAATGCGTCCGTTCTTGGATAACTGCGTATTGAAAGCAATAGATGCGTCGATCAATATTTTTGCGAGCAAATCATAATTTGCATCCACATCAGCTTTTTTCGGGAAGGCTTTATCAGGTGGTTCCTTGTAAGCACCTTTCACCAAACGAATGCGGACACCATCCTGTGCCATACGGCGTGTATCTGCCTCAGAGCGGAATAAATAAGACTGCACCGCCATACCGACATTTTCATATCCCTTTTCGCGCATTGCGTAATACAGGTTTATGGTTTTATCAGTATAGGGAGTATCTTCGATGTCAACACGAACGAATGTATTGTTCTTTCTAGCGCGCGCAAGGATTCGCTCAAGATTTTGAGCACAGATACTTTCGTCCAAACCAAGCCCGATTTGTGTCAACTTGATGGAGACATTCCCCCTCGCATCAGGGTCAGCTCCCAGCGCATCAAGAGTCGCGAAAATATCATCAGTCGCTTGCTGAGCTTCTTCGGGTGTATTCGTATGTTCGCCTAGGTGGTCGAGTGTTACATTAATCCCCTTTGAGTTCATTTCACGCACAACGCGCATTGCTTCTTCGAGCTTTGTTCCCGCAATGAAGCGGGAAGCCGTACGCCATGCAAATCCCCAATTTGTAACGAGATTCTGCGCCCATGCAGCCTTAGAAAGGTAAATAATAAAAGAGCGTAACATATCCATCCTTTGAGGAGAGATGCGCCAGCGTACTGGCAAATCTATTCTAGCACAGGCGCACTATTTTGGTATGTTATACTTTTTACGTGATTTTCGTCATGATTTTGGAGGCCGTGTGAGAAACCGCAATACAAACACCATCCTTCGGGGTGTGTCCATTCTTTTCCTAACCGTTGCACTCGTACTAACGATCCTTTCCCTCATAAGTTACAGTCGTCAACGAAATAACTATCCCGCAAATATGACTATTGCCGGCATCCCTGTCGGTGGTCTTTCGCCCAGTCAGGCGTCTCAACGCTTGCTTGAAGTATATACTTCTCCAATTGAAGCAAAGTACAACGACGCGGTCATTCACATTGAACCGAACGCAGTCGGCTTTGAAATCGATGTAGAAACCATGCTCGCCGCTGCTGACCTCAGCCGAACAGGCGGTTCATTCTGGGGCGGATTTTGGGACTCGATCTGGAACCGCACGCCACCCGAAACACAAATCCCGCTAAGCTCTTCCGTTTCAGAAGACCGCTTACGTGCCTATTTACAAAATGAGATTGCACTGCGCTACGACCAGCCGCCTGCACCTGCACAGCCGATTCCAGGCGGGACCTCGTTCCTGCCCGGCGCGCCCGGTCAGACTCTTGACCTCGACCGTGCTGTTCAACTCATAACCGATGCGTTGAAATCTCCAAACAATCGTACGGTTGCTCTTTCCTTCACCCGAAGTTCCGCATCCAGACCTACAATGGAAAACCTGACGATCTTGCTCAAACAGATCGTTACTGTCTCTGATTTTGATGGCCTAATCGGTTTCTATATGAAAGACCTGCAAAATGGACAAGAAATCCACTTTGTGATCAATAACAAACAGGAAATTTCAGCAGACCCTGATGTAGCCTTCACTGCATCCAGCACCATAAAAGTCCCTATTGTCACTTCTTATTTGATCAATCGTGGAAGTAATCTCGATGCAGCCACAACTGATATCATCTCGCGCATTTTAGCAAAGTCAGATAATTCCGCTACAGATCAACTCCTCGAACGTATTGATACAACCAACGGGCCGATCATTGTGACCCAAAACATGGAAACACTTGGGTTGAACAGCACCTTTTTGGGAGGTATGTTCTTCTTAGGAGCTCCCAACCTATTACCGGGACGCCTCACCCCAGGCAACCAGAGAACTGACATCTTCGTTGACCCAGATCCATATTCTCAAACTACTCCATCCGAAATGGGCTCCCTTCTTTCAGATATTTATCAATGTGCACAAAGCGGCGGCGGAGCGCTCGTTGCTGCCTTCCCAGATAAACTTAATCCACAAACCTGCCAATTGCTAATTGACTTTATGGCGCAGGACAAGCTTGGCTCTCTCATCCAAGGTGGCGTACCCGATGGCACGCTCGTACCTCACAAGCACGGATACGTTCTTTCTAGGGACGGCATCATGCACGACACCAGCGACGCAGGCATTGTGTACTCGCCCGGCGGCAACTTTGTACTCTCCATTTACACCTACCACCCCGTTCAAAACATTTGGGAGATCACAAATCCGCTGTTCGTAAACCTGACCCAAGCCGTGTACAACTACTTCAACGTTACAACTCAATAACAACGATAGACCCGTCTTCCACCAAGGGTGTGAAAACGGGTCTTTTTTTCGTACATCGTATATAATTCAACTTATGAGCGCCTCACTAGGACTTTTCCGCCTGCAGCAGGTTGACCGCCAAATAGACCGCGCCCGCACCCAGCTTGAAACTATTCGAAAGACTCTTGAAAACGATGTAGAGCTGAAAACAGCTTTACAAAACGCAGAGATCACACAGGTTGAGAATCACCGCGCCAGCCATGAGATGAAAACGGCAGAAGCAGAAGTAGAAGCTCAAAAGATAAAAATAGAACAAGCCGAATCCAGTTTATATGGTGGCAATGTAAAAAACCCAAAGGAATTGCAAGACCTGCAAAAAGATATTGTCTCGCTGAAAAAGCACCTCGCTACTTTGGAAGAACGGCAGCTTGAAGCGATGATGAAGGCAGAAGACTCAGAAGGCCAACTTCAAAAAGCAAAGAGCGATCTTGAAAAAGTGCAGGCACGTTTAGGCAGTGAACATGGGAAATTGTTGGATGAACAATCCACTCTTTTCAAACAACTTGAAAGATTAACAGAAGAACGCGAGGCCGCCATTGCCCCCATTGAAAGCGGATTGCTTCACACATACGAAGCGCTTCGTCAGCAAAAACGCGGCGTGGCCGTGGTTGAGATCGCAGATAATGCCTGCACGGCTTGTGGAACAACCATCAACGCTTCGTTTCAACAAAATGCACGCTCCCAAAAACAACTTGTCAACTGCCCCTCATGCGGGCGCATTCTTTTTGTGAACTAACCAACAAATATGTTCCAGATCGAAATTTATCCATTTTCCTTCTTCCTCGGTTTCATCTCTGCCACCATTTTTTGGATTCTGATTACGCGCGCACGCCCATTGTGGGATGAAATGCGTGCCAACTTCAAAGAACAACGTGAAGCAGCCGAAAGCCGAAAAACAAATTCTGTTGAAGAAAATCATCGCCGTATCACCTTACGCCGCGCACAAGGGATGCACCTTGCGGCTCAGCTCTTTGCGCTGGACGAGATCATTCAAGAACCCATGGTCATTGCCCCTCTACAAAACGTAGAGCCTGGAATGCCACCAAAATTTGAAGATGTTATTTCGCAAACTCTGCCCTACCTGCCTGCATGGCCAGAGATCGCTGCGGTTTATCAACCTCAAACTTTAACTCTCATACAAGCGTTGGGTGGTAATGCAAACGTAGCCATTATCGGACAACCTGGTGTCGGCAAGACAGTGGCACTCGCCCACGTCGCATCTCTCGTCGCAAATCGAAGCGAAAAACTGGAATCATTGAGCGGCCATGTTCCTTTCTTGGTCCATGTCGCCGATCTGCAACTCCCAATCGCTGATCCCAAAGATGCACTCATGCCGTTGATCAATGCAGCTTCAGAACATGCACCTTTATTCGATGTAGGCAAACTCCCAGACTTTTTCAAAAACACATTCAAGAGCGGCAAAGCTCTTTTGCTTGTGGATGGATTTGATGAAATTCCACCCGAAAGTCAGCAGATCATTTCGGAATATTTTAAGATCATCAACCAGAACTATCCACAAACTCGCATCGTAACCACAGGCGCGCCAGAATATTTAGATGGCTTGATCTCAATTGGCTTTGCTCCGCTTACTCTTTGCACGTGGTCCAAACCTCAAACAGAAAAGTTCATAGAGCAATGGGGCCAATTGTGGACTCAAACCGTTGCGATGGAAACTTGGACGCAAAACGGTCCTGAACAAGTAGACCCGATCTTACTTAACATTTGGCTGGGTGCTGACAATGTAAATTTGACTCCCCTTGAGTTGACCCTCAAAGCATGGGGCGCATACGCAGGAGACAGCTTAGGCCCGCATATTCTTGAGGTCATTGCAACCCACATCCGTAGAGTTGCACCAGCAAACACTCCGTTTGCTGCCCTTGAAACATTGGGCATGCAAGCAATGCTCAACACACAGCCGATCTTCGACCCGCGTAAGGCCCGCGCTTGGGTGAAATCATTTGAAGTTGCCGAAGAAACTCCTGAAGGCGAAGCTGTTACGCAACAACTTCCAGAAGAGACCAAAGAAGTCACAAAGCCCAAAAAGGGAAAGAAAGTCGAAAAGGCAGTTGCTACACCTACTTCCGGTCTGCTTGGGAAAATGGCAGCCAGTGGATTGTTAATAGCGCACCCAAATAACAAAATGAGATTCTCGCATTCTGTATTTGCGGGATATCTTGCAGGGCATGCTCTCACATCCTATAACGCAGATGAGACTCTCATCAATCAACCAGACTGGTCTGGTAAATACCTTACCCTGCGCTATTTCGCAGCAAATGGAGATGTTAGTAAGCTTGTGCAATCACTGCTTGAGACATCACGGCTCCCCATCCATCGCCCATTGTTTGCCGCAGCACGCTGGCTAAGAGACGCGCCTAAAAACGCTCCCTGGCGCGGAAAACTATTTGGCGCTCTTGCTGGCGTTTTGCAAACAGAAAAAATTCCACTGAGCCTGCGTGGGCAAGCCATGGCTGCATTTGTAGCAAGTAACGACCCAAGCGCAGCAACATTATTCAGACAATTCACAACCTCAAGCTCATTTGAACTTATTCATTTGGCAATTCTCGGCTCTGGTGCCATGCGTGATGTAAAGGCCATCGGCACATTGGAAAATGCATTGGAAGCCCCAAGCCTTTCTGTAAGAAGAGCAGCGTGTATGGCGCTGGTTGCCATTGGTACAAACGAATCCCTTGAGATCGTCGCACAGACTCTGCTGACAGGTGACGAGGATATTCGTCGTGCCGCTGGCGAAGCATTGGCAAATGACAGTGGCGAAGGTTATTCCATGCTGCGTGATGGAACTACTATCAACGATATTCTCCTGCGCAGAGCAGTTGTCTATGGCCTTGGACGTATACACCAACCTTGGGCTATCGACACTCTCAAGAAGTTACAAGTGCATGACGAGCAATGGGTTGTCCGCAATGCAGCGACTGAAGTGTTGGATGCCAAAGCGAATCTTTCCGCTCTTGCCCCAAGCAAACTCCGCGCGCCATCAGATACTCCCTGGCTTATTGAATTTGCTGGCAAACAAGGTATGGGAATTTCCCCCGGCGTCCCTGCCACCGATATTCTCCTCTCTGCCCTTAAAAGCGAGGATCCCGATGCACGCATTGCCGCATTACCATTCTTGAAATATACGCCTACTGAAAGCGTCCTTTCTCAACTCTATAGCGCGATCTACAACGAAGATACTGAACTTCGCGAAGCTGCATATAACACCCTTTGGGAAATCGGCTTGTCCGGAGTCAAACTTCCACATCCCAGTCAATACGGATTCGGTTAATCATGCTTATAACAAATGCAAATGTCATCACATGGGAATCGCCCAATCGCATCCTCGCAAACCATGCTATTTATATTGAAGGCGACCACATCAAGGAGATCGGCACTACAAAAGCATTGACCGCCAAGTACCCAAAAGCAAAGCCTACAGATGCAAACGGTCAATATGTGATGCCCGGTGGAATTTGCGCGCACACACATTTTTATGGAGCTTTCGCGCGCGGCATGGCAATTCCTGGCCCTGCTCCAAAAGACTTCCCCGAGATATTAAAAAAGTTATGGTGGCCGTTAGATCGCTCGTTGGATGCCGAAGCAGTTCGATATTCCGCCCTTGTCTGTCTTGTGGATGCCATCAAACATGGTACAACCACACTCATTGATCACCATGCTTCGCCCAATTTTATTGATGGCTCGCTTGACCTGATTGCCGACGCCATAGATAAAAGCGGCCTTCGCGGTGTGCTTTGCTATGAAGTAACGGACCGTGACGGAAATGATAAAGCGAATACTGGAATCAACGAGAATGTCCGCTTCCTAAAACGTCTCGCCTCAGACCCACACCCGCGCCTGGCAGCCACTTTCGGGCTTCATGCCAGTCTGACACTTTCTGGCGCAACACTGCAAGCCTGCCGAGCCGCCGTCCCCGAAGGAACGGGCTTTCACATCCACACCGCCGAACATGAGTCAGACGAATATGATAGTTTGTCAAAATCCAACATGCGTGTGATTGATCGTTTGCTCAAGCACAACATTCTTGGACCAAAAACAATCACAGCACATGGTGTCAGTTTTGATGCACGCGAAATGGAAATTTTGAAAGAAACTGAAACCTGGCTTAGTCACCAGCCTCGCTCAAACATGAACAATGCTGTTGGTGTAGCTCAGATCGAATCCATGATGCGTTTGGGAATCAAAGTCTGTTTAGGCAATGATGGCTTCACCAACTCCATGTGGGATGAATGGAAAACAGCCTATCTTTTACACAAGGTTGAAAATCGTGACCCACGCCGCATGGGTGGATATGATGTGACGCAAATGGCAATTTACAACAATTCTGCACTTGCCAATATGTTCTTCCCCTCTGCCCCCATCGGACAGGTCGTCCCTGGCGCAGTTGCCGACTTAATCTTTGTAGATTACCACCCCTTCACTCCTCTCACAGATGGAAATCTGCCTTGGCACATCATCTTTGGTTTCCAGCAAAGCATGGTCACAACAACAATTGCAGCAGGTAAAGTATTGATGAAAGACCGCGAACTGCTGACATTGGATGAAGCTGAAATCGCTGCACGCGCACGAGAGATCTCACCGCGTATCTGGAAAAAGTATGAAGAAGAAGTAGCAAAAGTTTTGTAACTATTTTCAACAACGGAGTGTTCATGAAAGACTCACAATTATTATTATCCATTGCAGTGTTGGGTGGAACAGGAAAAGAAGGCAAGGGACTTGCCTACCGCTGGGCGCGTGCAGGCTACCATGTGTTCGTTGGTTCGCGTGCAGAAGAAAAAGCCATTACTGCTGCGAATGAACTGAGAGAAATGCTTGGGGAAGGCGCGTCTGTCATTGGAATGGACAATTTAAGAGCGGCGAAAGAAGCGAATATCATCGTGCTGACCGTGCCATATTCTGCACACCGCGATACGCTTGAGATGGTCAAATCCGAATTGCAGGGAAAAATTCTGATCGATGTAACCGTTCCGCTTGTTCCTCCAAAAGTCGCCACCGTGCAAATGCCTGCTGCTGGCTCTGCTGCCCAGGAAGCTAAAGAGATCGTTGGTGAGGGCGTGCAAGTATGCGCGGCATTCCAAAATATTTCGTACGAACATTTACTTGACAACGCCGATGTAGAATGCGATGTTCTGGTAACAGGCACAAGCAAAGATGCCCGCGCCGAGACGATCAAGTTGGTAGAAGCTGCTGGTCTCAAAGGCTGGGACGCTGGCCCCATTGAAAATTCAGTGGTGGTAGAAGGCTTAACAAGCGTTTTAATCGGCATCAACAAAAGATATGGCTCTACTCATGCAGGTATCCAGATCACAGGCGCAAAAAATATTTCGTAATATATCGATACATACTCCGTAGCTTTTACGAAGCATGTATGCAACACATATAATGTCACTTACTCTCACTTCACTAAATAATATTCCCCTAATCCGCCGAGATGACAACTTGGCGGATATTGTTCTTAAGTCATTGCAAGACACGGGCTTGGATCTACAAGATAATGATATTCTCGTGTTCGCTCAAAAGGTAATCAGCAAAGCCGAAGGACGCAAAGTAAATCTTGCAACGGTCACCCCATCTCCACGCGCCATACAACTCGCACAGCAAACCGAAAAAGATCCACGTGTTGTGGAGCTTATGCTTCAGGAAAGCAATGAAGTGTTGCGCACCCGTGTTGGCACGATTATCGTTGAACACAAATTAGGGTTCGTTTGCGCAAATGCAGGGATAGACCATTCCAATGTAGCAGGTGATGGAAATTCTTCTGAAGAGTGGGTATTGCTTCTCCCTGAAGATCCAGATCACTCTTGCGCTACGCTTCGAAGCGAGATCGAATCCAAAACGGGTAAACATATCGGCATTGTGATTATCGATTCGCATGGACGCGCCTGGCGCAATGGCACCGTAGGTGTGGCAATTGGCATGTCAGGAGTCCCTGGCATTATCGACAAGCGTGGAGACAAAGACCTCTTCGGCTACACTCTTCGTGTCACTGTCATCGGGGCAGCCGATGAACTCGCCGCGGCTGCATCCCTCGTGATGGGGCAAGCTTCTGAAGGCAGACCTGTTGTACACATACGCGGTTTTCCATATCCTTTACAGGATGGCTCTCTTAAAGAACTGCTCCGCCCGAAGGAACAGGATATGTTCCGATGAAAATCACGGACCATGGCTTTTGGGAGGAAATGATGCAATTATCAATCTCCCATCCCATCGTTATAGACAGGCCAAAAGGTCAGCCACATCCTCGTCACTCTGAAATGATCTACCCGCTAGATTATGGATACATCGAAAATACATCCGCAAGTGACAGAGGTGGAATCGATGTCTGGATCGGTTCTCTCCAAACAAAAATGCTAACAGGAATCTTATGCACGTTTGATACACTAAAACGCGATGCAGAAATCAAAATTCTTTTAGGCTGCACCGCAGAAGACGTGGAAACCATTATCGATTTCCACGATCAAGCCATGAAGATACTTTACATTCAAAAGCCAGAGGACTAAACATGCTAACCGTTCCAGAGACATACAAAGACCTTCTTTCTGACGAAAAAAAGGCATATCTTTACCTTGCCACCACCATGAAAGATGGCACACCACAAGTCACTCCCGTTTGGTTCAACACCGACGGTGAACACATCCTCATTAATTCCGCCGCAGGGCGTATCAAAGACAAGAACATGCGCGCTCGTCCCACCATTGCACTTTGCATTACAGACCCAGAAAATCCGTATCGCTACCTTCAGATCAAGGGGAAAGTTGTTGAGTACACCACCAACGGTGCAGATGAGCACATTGACAAGCTGTCATTCAAATACAGAGGCACTGAAAAATACGGAAACAGAAAACCAGGCGAACAGCGGGTAACTTACAAGATCCAACCAATAAAGATTGAAACACATTAATCAACTGTGGAAAATCTCAGAACCTTCCTGCGGACCCGACGCTCAATTCGTCGCTTCAAAACGGACCCTCTGCCTGATTCTGTTTTAAGAGACATTCTCCACACTGCCACATACGCCCCCTCCGCGCACAACCGCCAGCCTTGGCGATTTATCGTGCTGACAGATTCCTCTGCAAAAAAACATCTCTCCGATGCAATGGCAGAGGAATTTCAGCGTGATCTTGAAAAAGATAAACTCGCGCCTGAAGATGTTACAAAGCGCGTAAATAAATCACGAGAAAGAATAACAGGCGCGCCCGCTGTCGTCATCCTCTGTGTGGATATGAGCGAGATGGACAACTATCCAGACGAGCGCCGTAAAAAAGCGGAATACATAATCGGCATACAATCCGCGGCGAATGCAGGCATGCAATTACTGCTCGCTGCTCATGCCGAAGGACTTGGTGGGGTCTGGGTGTGTAGTCCAATGTTCGCACAAGAGACTGTGCAAAAAGCGCTGAACATCTCGAAGATGTGGGAGCCGCAGGCTATGTTCTTATTGGGCTATCCAGTGGATATCCCAGAATTTAGAGGAAGAAAACCAATTGAGGAAGTAGTGAGGTGGAGTCAAACATCAGAAGATTTTTGATCCCAAAATAAAACCATGAAAATTACTGCATTAGCTGGCGGAGTTGGTGGAGCAAAACTAGCACATGGACTCGCCCAAATCCTTGCCCCTGAAGAATTGACCATTATTGTTAACACTGGTGATGACTTTGAACACCTAGGCATGTACATTTGTCCAGATCTCGACACGGTCTGTTACACATTAGGAGGGTTGGCAAATTCTGAAACAGGCTGGGGACGAGCGGGTGAAACGTGGAATGCCATCACAAACATTGAAAAACTTGGCGGACCAACCTGGTTCCGTTTAGGCGATCAGGACATTGCCACCCACCTTGAAAGAACCAGACGATTGAAAGAGGGTCAATCACTTTCACAGATCACAAAGGATTTCTGCAAAGCATGGGGAATTCAGCATACGATATTGCCAATGTCCGACTCTCCTGTGCGGACGATGGTGGACTCAGATGAAGGCGAACTGGCTTTTCAGGAATATTTTGTTCACAGACAATGCGCACCAAAAGTAAAAGGCTTTCGGTTTGACGGAGTCGAAGTTGCAGAACCAGTTGTCGGCGCGAAAGAGGCGATCGAAGAAGCGGATGCAGTCGTCATTTGCCCATCCAATCCCTGGGTGAGTGTTGACCCGATCTTGCGAGTCATCAAAAAAATTAATAAGCCGATCGTGGCGGTTTCTCCGATCATCGGTGGAAAAACTGTAAAGGGTCCTGCGGCAAAGATGTATACTGAGCTAGGCATCGAACCTTCGGCTTTGGCAGTTGCAAAGCATTATCGCAACATTCTTACTGGTTTCGTGTTGGATAATTTGGATTTATCAATGGAAACTGATGTGAAAAATATGAGCATAAAGACACTGACAACGGATACACTTATGAATAACCTTACAGATCGTACTCGACTAGCGAAGGATGTGCTACACTTCATTGGGAGTTTATAACTATGTCACTTTGGGCTATTGTCCCTGTAAAACCCCTCCGCCGAGGAAAATCCCGCCTTGCGGGAGCGCTTACTGAAGATGAACGAACAGCATTAAATCAGGAGCTATTAGAGCGGACTTTGAAAACGCTCTCATCGCTAAAAGAATTAGATCAGGTATTGGTTGTCAGCCGTGACCCGCATGCATTAACCATTGCGCGGAATCACGGTGCAAAGACAGTACAGGAAGATGGCCAGCCGCATTTGAATACGGCATTGGCACGTGCAACTGTCGTTGCACAAGTCCATGCTACACAAGGGGTATTAGTTCTACCCGCAGACCTGCCCTTACTAACTGGTGATGATGTGCTTACATTGATCGACCGCGCAGCAAAACCACCCGTTGTAGTGATTGCGCCAGACAGGCACGGTAAAGGAACGAATGCCTTGCTAATGGTCCCTGCGGGGTTGATCGAATATGATTTTGGGGAAGGCTCGTTTCAACGTCATTGTGAACGAGCAAAAAAAGAGGGAGCAAATCTTGAGATCGTTGAGCTTCCATCACTAGGCCTTGACCTTGATCTTCCAGAAGACTTAGAGATGATAAGAAAATTGGAAGCGACAAAAGTATAGACATGTAACCTGCCACAGAAAAGTAAACCCTATGAAGTTTACACTTTCTGTGGCAAAATTTTTTATATACAAAAAATTTCATCAAGGAGAATACCATGACGAAAGAGCGCGTTGCACTTTATTTACAGGATTCTCACGACCTGCGTGACGGATTGGAATATGCCAAATACGCAGAAGAAAAAGGCTTTGAAGCTGTGTGGCAAGCAGAGTCACGTTTGGTTCGGGATGCAATTGTTCCAATGGCTGCTTACGCCGCAGTGACTAATAAGATCAAAGTTGGTTCAGGTGTGATCAACAACTGGACGCGCAACATTGGTTTGCTGGCTGCAACATTTTTGACATTGGATGATCTTGCCCCGAACCGCGTCATTTGCGGTATTGGCGCCTGGTGGGACCCACTAGCAAAGAATGTGGGCATTGACCGAAGAAAACCTTTGCTTGCGATGCGTGAAACTGTTGAAGTAATGCGCCGCTTGTTGAATATGGAACGCGTAACGTTCCATGGCGAATTCCATCATGTGGACAATATCGAATTGGATGTTGTTCATGGCCGCCGCGAGCCGCGCAACATTCCGATCATGATTGGCGCAACTGGTGACTTGATGATGGAAATGACAGGCGAAATTTCCGATGGCTGCGTGATGAATTATTGTGTAGCCCCTGAATACAATGACAAGGCGCTTGAGCTGCTTGAAAAAGGCGCAAAGAAATCTGGACGCACCCTCGCAGATATTGACCGACCGCAGTTGATCGTTTGCTCGGTTGACGAAGATCACGACAAGGCTATTGAGTACACAAAAGAATTGCTTTGCCAATATCTTGCCCAGCAGCCGCATATTGCCAAGGCTTCAAACGTCTCAGCAGACGTCATCAATAACATTCAGGCTACTTTGGGCTGGCCTGCCACGAAGGAACAGATCAACAAAGCCAAGCACTTCGTCCCTGATGAATTGGTTCACAAGATCACCGCATCTGGCACCCCGGCCGAAGCACGCGCTAAAGTTGCGGAATATGTCAAACGCGGATGCACCTGCCCGATCCTTTACCCCGTTGGCGGAAATTTCAAACTACTGATCGACACCTTCGCGCAAGAGTAAAATAACTTCAAAGAAACACAAACCTCGGCAAGTTTATTTGCCGAGGTTTTTTTGTCCACGTAAACACAGTCACACCAAATAATAGACAATTATCACTGGCAATGTTCAATTTGCTGGGTAATAATCTGCGAACTCTACATTTGCCCAAGGAGATAATCCAAATATGCGAAAGACTATTTTTATCCTTTTTATCGCTCTGGCGATGATCCTTACAGCGTGCGCCCCAGCCGCTGCTGAACCTGTCACGCTGAAAATCGCTGTCCTCCCTATTATTGATACACTTCCAATGTATGTAGCTGATGCAGAAGGCCTATTCGCCAAGCACGGTGTCACTGTTGAATTTGTACCTGTTGCCTCTGCCCCAGAACGTGATCAACTGCTCGCCGCAGGCCAGGCGGATGGAACAGTGAATGAAACCCTTTCAGTCATGCTCTTCAACAAAGATGCCCTGCAAATGCAGGCTGTCCGTTACGCGCTGCGCCCCGTGGAAGGCTTTGGACATTTCTTCATCCTCGCCTCTGCCAAGAGCGGCATCACCGATGCACAAGGACTCAAAGGGATCGAAATTGGCGTATCGCAAGGAACGGTCATCGAATATGTAACAGAGCGTCTCTTGCAAGCGGAAGGCCTCAGCGCGGATGAAATCAAAACCATTGCCGTGCCGAAGATCCCAGACCGCATGGCGCTGCTCGCTTCTGGCGAACTCAGCGCAGGCGTGCTGCCCGACCCGTTGGCTTCGCTCGCTGTTTCGCAGAGCGCCGTCAAAGTCCTCGACGATTCGCTTCACCCCGAGTATGGTTTCAGCGTCATTTCCTTCCGCAAGGAAGTGATCGACACGAATCCCGAAGCGATCAAAGCATTCCTTGCTGCCATCGAAGAAGCTACCGATCTCATCAATGCTGATGCAAGCAAATACACCTCGCTGTTGAGCGACAAGGGTCTCGTTCCACCGCCATTGCTTGAGACGTTCAAAGTCCCGCCATTCCCTGCCAAGGGCATCCCCACCGAAGAAGAATGGAATGACGCACTGGCATGGGCCAAAGAAAAAGGGATGCTGACCACTGATATCTCCTACGCGGATTCAGTAAACGGCTCGCTTCTTCCTTAACTGATAGTTGGTACCGTTATAATCAATTGACAGTCACTCTGACAGAGTGACTGTCAATTTTCCATCATGATCCAGATCAACTCCCTCACCTTCTCCTACCCACACAACTCTCCGCTCTTCGAGAAATTTTCGCTATCGATTGCCCGCGGTGAGACATGTTCGATTCTCGGCCCATCGGGTTGCGGTAAAACATCGCTGCTGTATTTGCTTGCAGGGCTGCGCAAGCCGACATCGGGCGACATCAAAATTGACGATGAAATTCTCACCCGTCCACGCCCTCACAGCGGACTCATCCTCCAGGATTACGGCCTGCTTCCCTGGTCAACCGTGCGCGAAAACGTGGAGCTTGGTTTACGCGTCCGCAAATTTTACGGCGCAGACGGAAAACACACGCCCGAAAATTACCTGCCAAAAGATAATGTGACGCATTGGTTGAAAAGATTGGGGCTGAGCGAAGTCGCTGAAAAATTCCCCTCTCAAATCTCAGGTGGACAACGTCAACGCACTGCCATTGCCCGCACCCTCGCCCTCGAACCTGATCTGCTGTTGATGGACGAACCGTTCTCCTCTCTTGATGCCATCACTCGCGAAGACTTGCAGAACTTAACCCTCTCACTTTGCGCTGAACAGAATTTGACTCTGGTCATTGTCACACACGCCATTGAAGAGGCAGCTGCATTGGGTAAAAAAATCCTTTTGCTTGGCGATGCTCCAAACAAAACGGCGAAAGTTTTCGAGAATCCAAACGCAGGTCAAAGCGGATATCGAACAAGTCTGGAATATCGTGAATTGTGCAATTCGCTTTGGAAGGAAATGCAAATTCCCTCACCCCAGCCCTCTCCCAAAGGGCGAGGGAGCAGCCAATGAAACGGCGTGACGTATTGCTCGCTGCTCTGGGATTGGCCATCGTTTGGCAGATTGCCGCGATGATCGTCAACCGTCCCATTTTGCCCGCGCCGTGGGATGTGCTGGTTGTCTTCGTCAAAGAATTGAGCAACGGGCTGTTTATCCATTTTGGAGTCAGTTTGTGGCGAGTCACAGCAGGGATGTTGATCTCAGTCCTAGTTGCCGCCCCAGCGGGATTGGCAATTGGCGCATCTAAAACCGCAAACCGATTGCTCTCCCCCATTATCTATTTGCTGTACCCAATTCCAAAAGTTGTTTTCGTTCCTGTAGTGTTGCTATTTTTGGGAATTGGCGACACGGCAAAGATCACACTCATCGTGCTTATCCTGTTTTTTCAGATCATTGTGCTTGTGCGTGACCAGGCCGTTGGAATTCCACCTCAGTTGTTACAAAGCCTGCAAAGCCTCGGCGCGGGACGGCGTGCATTATTTCGCTTCGTCTATTTACCTGCGAGCCTGCCCGCAATTTTGACAGCACTGCGCCAGTCCATTGGCACGGCGGTGGCAGTTTTATACATCTCTGAATTGTTCGCAACAAAATACGGGCTTGGATATTACATCTACTACAACGGGAGTACGCTGTTCAATTATCCCGCCATGTATGCAGGTGTGGTGGCAATGAGTCTATTGGGGTTGGGAATGTACTTCGGAGTGGATTGGTTGGAGCGAAAGTGGTGTAAGTGGAAGTTTGTGGGTTGACGATGGACAATTGACCACAGACAACGGACATTTATTCCCTCTTTGTTTTCTCCATGTCTCTGTGCCTCAGTGGTTAAGCTTTTGTACTTTTGCAAGAGGTCAATTTACGAAAATAATAGCCCTACCCAAAATAGAACGCTGTAAATTAATGCAACCTGTCCCGTGCCTGCGAGGGCGGCGTTGAGTGGACGGCCTTTTTGAGTAAACACTGTCCGCAAGGTTTTGATGGCAATCGGCAAAGAAAGCCAAGCCAACAACCCAGCGACAGGAACGATCTGAGAAAAGACAAGAACTGACAAAATTAAATATGCAATTCCCACACACAAGACATATTCGATCTTGGTTGCTTTCTCACCAAACTTCACCGCAAGAGTGTGCTTACCAGCTTTGCGGTCATTTTCCAAGTCACGCAGATTATTGACCACTAAAATTGCCGTGATGATCAAACCAACAGGCACAGACATCCACCACGCCGCGGTGCTGACCGTGCCGACCTGCACATAATACGTCCCAGCCACGGCAGCAAGACCGAAGAAAATAAAGACAAACACATCGCCGAGTCCATAATAACCAAGCGGAAACGGCCCGCCCGTATATGCCACAGCGGAGATAATGGCTGCGACGCCGATCAGGATCACGGTCCAGCTGCGAAGCGAGGCGAGATACAAACCGCAAAGTGCTGCCAATCCAAAGATGATGTACATCCCACGCTTGACCTGCGCAGGCGAAAGCAATCCCGCCTGTGTCACGCGCAATGGACCTTGTCGCTCGGACGTGTCCGCGCCGCGCTCGAAATCAAAAACGTCATTCGCCACGTTGCTGCCAATTTGCAAAAGCAGTGCGACCAGCAACGCTGCGAAGGCAGGCCCTAGTTGAAACGAGCCATCATGCCATGCCAGCGCGCTACCCATCACCACACCTGACGCAGCGGCGGGCAATGTGCGGGGACGAATGGCCAGCCACCAGATTTGAAAAAGAGACGGTTTGTTATCCATAGAAGCCGCAGTATAACACGCGCCTACACTGGGTATAATTGCCAAAATTTCAGGAGACCCATGACCCAACTAACAGGACAGGAACGCGCACAATATGTGCAATCCATGTTTACGAAGATCGCGCACCGTTACGATCTGATGAACAGACTGATGACAGGCGGACAGGACGTCCGCTGGCGAAAGGATGTGATCCGCCGTGCGCGATTAACATCCAACGCCTCTTTGCTTGACCTCGGAACTGGTACTGGCGATTTGGCACGCGAGGCGCTGACACAGGAGCCGAAGGCCAAAGTGACTGCCGCAGATTTTACAATTGAGATGATGCGCGTTGGAAATAAAAATGGGAATCTTGAATGGTCTGCCGCGGATGCATTAAACCTGCCGTTCAAAAGTGAGATATTCGATGCGGTCGTTTCAGGATTTTTGATGCGCAACGTGACGGACATTCAGCAGGCGCTGAAGGAACAATACCGCGCGCTCAAAGCTGGCGGACGAATCGTCATTCTCGATACCACACGCCCGAAGAAAAATATCCTCTCCCCGTTCATCTGGATTCATATGCATGTCATCATCCCCACGGTCGGCGGATTGCTTTCTGGTGAACGCGATGCCTACAATTATTTACCCGACACCACCGAAGGATTCCTCACCGCTGAACAACTTGCCTCGCGCATGACTGCAGCGGGATTCAAAGGTGTGGGTTTCAAGAGATTTATGTTCGGGACGATTGCAATTCATTGGGGAGAAAAGTAGTTTTCACAAGATTTCTTGCAAAAAAAAATAACGCAAAGACGCGAAGACGCAAAGAAAAAACATTAATCTTAGCGACTTGGCGTCTTTGCGTTAAGAACGCTTGGCTTACTTATATACTTCTGGATTCACACAATTCGGCAAGCGTTCACCCTTCAACCCTGCGATCAAATTCTCCGCCGCAAGTAGGGACATCAAATCTCGTGTGCGCTGGCTGGCGCTGCCGAGGTGCGGAACGATGAGACAATTTTCCAGTGCAAGCAAGGGACTATCCATCGGCAAAGGCTCTGGGTCAGTGACATCGAGTGCCGCCGCAAAAATCTGGTTGGATTTCAACGCGTTATACAATGCGACTTGGTCAACAACTCCGCCGCGCGCGGTGTTGACAAGGATCGCGTTCGGTTTCATCTTCGATAGAAAATCAGCATTGACCATGCGCTTCGTGTTCGGTGTCAGCGGGACATGAACAGACACAAAATCCGATTCGTGCAAAAGAGTGTCCAAGTCCACGGACTGTGCTCCGTGGACGGGATGCGCGGTTGGATCGTAAAAAATAACGCGCATATCAAAGCCCTGCGCGCGCTTTGCCACCGCTTGACCAATTCTCCCAAAACCGACAATTCCCAACGTAGCACCGACCAAGTCTGCACCGAGCAAAAGCTGCGGATGCCATGTCTTCCATTTGCCAGCACGGATGTATTTTTCACCTTCCATCACACGGCGAGCAGCGGAAAGCAGCAAGGCGAAAGCCATATCTGCAGTGGCATCTGTCAGCACGCCAGGTGTGTTGCCGATGGGAATTCCACGAGCGGTGGCGGCGGCGATGTCAATGTGATCCACGCCTACGGACATGCTGCTGATAATCTTGAGCTGTGAGCCCGCAGCGTCCATCAACTCACCATCCACTTTTTCGGTGAGGGTGCAGAGCAGACCATCCACACCGCGGACTTTTTCAAGCAGTTCGTCACGGGTCGGCGGCATTTCATGGGGCCATGTGTCGGGTTGATAATGCTCTTTGACGAGATCCAACCCTCGGTTAGGAATAAGGCGTGAGATAAAGATTTTGGGATGAGTCATGTCCAGAGTATAATCCGCATCATGACAAAAATAAAACAACCGAACTCACGTCACTGCTTTATTTGCGGGGTGGAAAATCCAGTTGGTTTGCATTTGCATATTTATGAAACAGAACCTGGTATCGTTGAAACACAATACATTGCGCCAGATCATTTTCAGGGGTACCCTGGTGTATTACATGGCGGGATTGTGGCAGCCATCATTGATGAAGTAAGTGGACGCGCCCACATGGGCAGCTCGTTAGATAATCCGCGCTTTATGTTCACAGGCAAGCTCGAAGTGAAATATCGTAAGAATGTGCCCATCGGAAAGATATTGAAGATCATCGGCAAAGCTGGTAAGAGCAAAGGCAAGATCGCCGAAGCGTGGGCGGGAATTTACGATGCAGAGACAAATGAGTTACTAGCTGAAGGTACAGGCATGCACATCGATGTTCCGAATCAACAATTTGACACATCGAAATTGGAAGAACTCGGCTGGAAGGTTTACCCCGATTAGGTAAAACATGAAATACTTTTTATTGGTACTTACAAGTGGAATTCTTGCAGTTGTGTTTTTATGTTTGCCACAAAATTTTGTTCGCGCCCAAGATGGCGGATGTTTTGATGCCACCGGCGGGTCGATCCCATGCCCTGCAACTGAAGAGAAGCAAGAACAGGAACCAACGTCCACAAACGTCCCTGTCTTGCGGACTTCAACATTTACAACTACCCCTACGAACACGCCGACCCTTACGCCAACCTTCATGCCTTCGACAACGCCATCGTCTACAGAAATCCCAAATACTGCAACGCCTACCAATACACCAATATCAACGAACACTCCAACGCCCACACCCATTCCTGTGGCACAAAGTGTTTTACCTGGAGCAGGCATTGGCGCATTGATTTTATTTTTGATTGTAGGGATATTATTGCCTGCCGTTCAAAAAATAAGAGTAGCAAGGCGAGGATATTAAACTCGTCGTCTTCAAATGGACAATCTTCTACTCATTCTCACATACATTGCAGTCACAGCTTCTGCTATTTCTGGTGCATTAGAAGCTCGCAAACATAGTATGGATATTGTCGGCGCAACAACTACGGCTTTTGTGACTGCCTTTGGCGGCGGCACCGTGCGCGACCTATTACTCGGGCGCACACCCGTTTTTTGGGTCACGGCTCCTTGGCTGGTCATCATCACATTTATTGTTGGTGCAATTTCCTTTTATCGTCTTGAAAGAATCCCCAACTCGTTTCTTGCCATTGCAGATGCCATTGGGCTTGGCCTCTTCAGCATCCTCGGTGCAACATACGCACTCCAGCTTGATCTCTCTCCTATTGTTGCTGTCCTTATGGGGGTGGTCACAGGCATTTTCGGTGGCGTGCTGCGCGACCTCTTCTGCAACCGAATCCCAAGCGTCTTTCGTCAGAACACCGAACTTTACGCCACATGCTCATTCATAGGCACGTGGATATTCATCCTTCTCAACTGGTTACACATTGACTCATTCATCGCCTCCGCAGTTGCAGCCACTGTCATCTTTACACTGCGCATTGCGGCGGTACGATTCAAGATGACCCTACCCGCGCCTTAACCCTGTATAATCAGAACGGAGAATTCAAAATGATAACTGCCTATCACAGACCCAAGACTCTAGACGAAGCCCTAACGCTTCTGACTCAACCAAATACTCTTCCCCTTGGCGGCGGCACGCTTCTCTCCCAGCCGACAACTGCTCCTGTCTCCGTTGTGGATTTACAACGCCTCGGCCTGGATTCGCTCCGCGTCAAAGGCAACGATCTCGAAATCGGCGCAACCTGCACGCTACAGTCCCTACTTGAATCCAAGCATTGCCCCGAACCCTTGAAGGCTGCCATCAAACTCGAAGCTCCCATCAACATCCGCAACACCGCCACCGTGGCAGGGACTCTTGTCTCCGCTGATGGCCGTTCCCCGTTTGCGACAACGCTTTTGGCGATGGATGCGAAAGTTACAGTGGTCAGTGGCCAGACGTCAGTGGTCAGTGTTGGCGAATTCCTGTTGACACACCCCAAAGGTCTCATCACCCAAATTGCTCTGCCCCTCAACACCAAGATCGCTTTTGAATTTGTCTCCCGCACTCCAGCAGATAAGCCCATCATCTGCGCCGCGCTTGCTCAATGGAATTCTGGCCGCACCCGCTTGGCACTCGGCGGCTATGGCAAAAGTCCCTTGCTCGCGATGGACGGCACTGAAGCAGATGGTCTCGATACCGCTGCTCAAAATGCCTATCACGAAGCCAACGATGATTGGGCTTCCGCAGAATATAGAATGGATGTCGCTGCGACTTTGGCAAAGCGATGTTTGGC
Organism: Anaerolineales bacterium; assembly: GCA_046328875.1. GTDB lineage: Bacteria > Chloroflexota > Anaerolineae > Anaerolineales > Villigracilaceae > Villigracilis. The sequence goes on from JAXLVS010000001.1 coordinate 2,288,288, forward strand.
TGGCTTGAAGTAATACAAATGGATAAGGTTAAACCCTTCGAAAAGATCGCCGCCCAATTTCAGATCTCAAAAGAAAGTGCAAAATATTTTCTGAATCATGTTCAGAAAAGTTTCAAGAAAGAAAAACCATCCCATCAATTGATTCTGGAATTCATTGAAGCACAGCAGCTTGAAATTATGCTCACTCCGTATGAAGTTGCCACTTTAATGAATGAAAGCGGTGCTTGGGCTTTCCCCTTGAATGCAGCCCCCCCCATCCCAATGGATGAAGAGGATACGAGCGGATTATTCTTGGAATAAGAGCTTACGATTCTAATTCTGTCCAGCGGTGATACGCGCGGGATAATTCTTCGTGAATTTCCTGTAACCGCTCCACCGCTTGTGTGATGATCGCGCCTTCCTGTTGATAAAAGGATGGCGCTTCCATCTTAACGTTTAGCTGGTGCTGTTCTTCTTCAAGCATTTCAATTCGCTTTGGCAATTCTTCCAGCTCACGTTTCTCTTTGTAGCTTAACTTGCGGACGGCGGATTTTGAATCAGCTTTGGATTCTGTTTGGGATGTTGAAGCAGGTTTCGGCTCAGGTTTTGAAGCGGGAGTTACATCCACTTGTTTTTGCCAGTCATCATATCCGCCGACATATTCCTTTACATTGCCGCTTCCGTCCATGATCAAGGTGCTGGTGACAAGGTTGTTGAGGAAGGCACGGTCGTGGCTGACCAAAAGCAAAGTGCCTTCGTAATCGAGCAGAAGATCTTCGAGCACTTCGAGGGTTTCGATGTCGAGATCGTTGGTGGGTTCATCGAGGATGAGCAAATTGGCGGGGCGCGCAAAAAGACGCGCAAGCAAAAGGCGGTTGCGCTCGCCGCCAGACAGCGCGCTGATCGGCGCACGGACACGGTCGCGCGTGAAAAGAAAATCTTCGAGATATCCCATCAGGTTGCGAGAACGGCCGTTGATCGTGATCGTATCACGCCCTTCGCCGACATTATCCAAAACGGATTTGCTTTCATCAAGCTGCGAACGCAGTTGATCGAAATACACAATATCGAGATTCGTGCCATGACGAACTTCGCCCTGTTGCGGTTGGATCTCACCCAGAAGAACCCGCAGCAAAGTTGTTTTGCCCGAACCATTCGGGCCGATAATACCGATCTTATCGCCGCGTTGAATGGTGGTTGAAAAATCCCGCACGATGACTTTGTCATCGTAGGAATAGCTGATGTTCTCCGCTTCAAGCACAAGCCTGCCCGAACGGTTCTCAGTGCCGATCTGCATTTTCACTTTGCCAAGCAAGTCACGCCGCTCACTTCGCGCCTGACGCAGTTTCTTCAAAGCGCGAACACGCCCTTCGTTGCGCGTGCGGCGTGCTTCAATGCCCTGACGAATCCACGCCTCTTCCTGCGCGAGCTTTTTATCAAAGGTGGCATTCTGTGCCTGCTCCGCAGAAAGGATGGCTTCTTTGCGCTGCAGGAAAGTGGAATAATTGCAGTCCCAATCATATAACTGCCCGCGATCCAACTCCACGATGCGCGTGGTGAGCTTTTGCAAAAAGACACGGTCATGCGTAACGAAGACCAGCGTGCCGCCCCAACGTTTGAGAAAATCTTCGAGCCAGTCAATGGCTTTGATGTCTAAATGGTTGGTTGGCTCGTCGAGCAGCAAAAGGTCTGGGTTGCGAACCAAGCCACGGGCAAGAAAGACGCGGCGCTTCAAGCCAGCCGATAAAACTTCGAAGTGGGCATCAGCGTCCAAGTCCATGAGCGAGATGACCTTATCCACTTGATGTTGACGCTGCCATAACTGTTCATCATCCAGTTTGGATAAATCCACTTCTTCGAGACCCGTTGCAAGGATATCTGCGATGCATCCACTCAAGCCTTGCGGAACTTCCTGCGGAAGATACGCTGCGCGCGTATTTTGCTGACGGGCAACAGTTCCTTCATGCGGCAAAATATCACCGTTCAACAATTTCAATAAAGTGGATTTCCCCATGCCATTGCGCCCCAGCAGACCGACACGGTCTCCACGCTCGATCTGTAAATTAACACCGTCCAAAAGGCGTGGCCCGCCAAAGCCCAGGCTCACGTCCTGTAAACTGATCAACGCCATGTAAAGAAATTCCTTTGCGGCAAAAGTTTCATCGAGGCCGAATTGTAGCCGATTAATTGGGATGTTGTCTCGAGTCTGGGGAGGGTATAATTCCAACAACCATGAGTATTCTCTCTTCTGATACACATCCAAAAATGGAAGCCTTGCAAATTCAGTTATGGCGGCAGGCTAGCCCAACACGTAAAATGCACATGCTGGCACAACTCAATGCCTCTGCACGCACATTGGCGCTGACAGGTTTACGTTCCCGCTTTCCACAGGCAAGCGAGGCTGAATTACGCCGCAGACTGGCAAACCTGGTACTTGGTGAAGAGCTGGCACGCAAAGTGTATGGAGAAATTCCTCATGCAAAATGAACCCATTGAAGTCACCCTTAAAGTGACTGGGGTTCTTGAAAAACTTGGCGTACCCTATGTCATCGGCGGCTCACTCGCAAGCACACTTTATGGAATGATTCGCACAACACAAGACTCGGATGTCATTACAGAAATGCAACCAGAGCATGTTCAAGGATTTGTTGCATCGTTACAAGGGGAGTTTTTTATTGATGAAGAAATGATAATAGACTCCATTTTGCACAATTCAAGTTTCAACATCATTCATCGCGACAGCATGTTCAAGGTGGACATTTTTATTCCCAGCCAGCGCCCATTTCAACAATCTCAATTTACCCGCGCCCAAAGACAGACCTTTGAATTTGAAAATAAACTGAGTGCGAACTTCGCCAGCCCCGAAGATATAATTCTCTCAAAACTTGAATGGTATCGAATGGGTGGCGAGGTTTCAGACCGTCAATGGCGCGATATTCTTGGTGTGCTAAAAACGCGAGCAGGGGAACTTGACCAAGACTATATGCAGATTTGGGCAAAAGAGCTTAAAGTCAGCGATTTGCTTCAACGTGCTTTAAAAGAATCAGCCTAATTAACCTAACAGAAAATCGATCCATTATGCTCATCGTCGTCAAACTCGGCACCTCCTCCCTTACCTCTGGCACGTCTAAAATCTCGCCTACTTTTCTTGTTGAACTCGCACGGCAGGTCACGCAGTTGCAATCTGCGGGACATCAAGTCATTTTAGTCTCTTCGGGCGCAATCGCCGCGGGACGTGAAAAGCTGGGCTTTCCTCAATTACCCAAAGACCTGCCCGCCAAACAAATGCTTTCTGCCATCGGTCAACCGCGCTTGATGGCGATCTACGAACAGGTCTTTGGCTTATATGGGCTCACACTCGCGCAGGTGCTGCTCACACGCACTGACCTCGCCGACCGTCGCCGTTACCTCAATGCACGCAACACGCTTACGGCACTGCTATCACATGGGGCAATCCCTATCATCAATGAGAACGACACAGTTGCGACAGAAGAAATTCGCGTTGGAGATAATGATAATCTTTCCGCGCTCGTCGCCAATGTCGTTGAAGCGGACTTGCTCATTCTTCTCACTGACCAGCTCGGTCTGTTCACTGCTGACCCACGCAATAATCCTGATGCAAAGCTCGTTGAAGAAATAAGCACGCCTGAAATTCCACAAGAGATTTGGGAAGCGGCAAGCGGTAGCGGCACAAAACTCGGCACAGGCGGCATGGTCACCAAACTCCAAGCTGCTGACCTTGCACGCCGTTCTGGAACAACTGTTGTCATTGCGCAAGGAACTGAGCCGAACATATTGCCGCGCATTGCCAACAAAGAAAGAGTAGGAACTCGGTTCTCTCCTGTCATCTCCGCACTGGAGAGCCGTAAACGATATATCCTTGCGGGTCGGCTGGCTCCTGGACAGATCACCGTCAACAAAGGCGCAGCAGATGCAGTCGATCGCGGCGGCAGCCTCCTGCCAATTGGCGTCACTCAAGTCTCGGGTGAATTTGACAGAGGCGATACCGTGCGCATCCTCAATGAAAGCGGGCGCGAACTCGCGCGCGGCATTAGCAATTATTCCAGTGCTGATCTCGCCCGCCTGCGAGGACGTCACTCTGATGAGATTGAATCTCTGCTTGGTTATGATTATGGTGATGAAGTCATCCACCGCAACGATCTTGTGCTTTTATAAAGGAATCATTTATGCTGACTGAACTTGGAAAACGTGCTCGCCTCGCCTCGCGTGGACTCGCCCGTCTGACCACGACTCAAAAGAACGCCACGCTTCATCACCTAGCCGACGCCTTGGTCGCTGACCAGAAAGAGATTCTCACCGCCAACATGAGCGACATCGAGTCTGCGAAAGCCGCGGGTCTTTCCGCAGCGATGATCGACCGTCTCATGCTCAACGAAGCTCGTCTCGCAGATATCGCCCACAACGTGCGTCTCGTTGCCGACCTCCCTGACCCAGTCGGTGAGATCTTTGAAGAATCAACCCAGCCAAACGGACTCCACATCCGCAAGCAACGCGTCCCATTGGGTGTGATCGGCGTCATTTATGAAGCGCGTCCCAACGTCACAGTGGATGTTGCCAGCATCGCCCTCAAAAGCGGAAACGCCGTCATCCTGCGCGGCGGTAGTGAAACACTGAACTCGAATCGCGCAATGATTGCCACCCTGCAAAAATCCCTCGCTGAAAGTGCTGTCCCTGCTGATGCCATCCAATTCATAGACAGTCCCGACCGTGCTCTTGTGCTTGAGCTCCTTCATTTGAAAGACTATGTAGATATGATCATTCCACGTGGCGGTGCGGGCTTGCACAAATTCTGCAGCGAGAACAGCCATATCCCCGTCATCACAGGCGGCATTGGCATTTGCCATCTTTTCGTAGATGACACCGCAGACCAAACTGCCGCTCTAAAAATTATTCACAACGCAAAGACCCAACGTCCCAGCGTATGCAATGCACTCGACACCATCCTCGTCCATCAAACGATCGCGCGTGAATTTATACCCAAAGTGATCGAACATCTTGCTCCATCTGGCGTCACCTTCAGAGCGGAGCCACGTGCTGAAGCTATGCTTCAACCTTTACCACCCAGTGTATCTCCCGCAGGCGCTGACGATTTCGATACCGAATGGCTCTCACTCATTCTTGGCATCAAAGTCGTGGATGGTCTTGATGAAGCGATTGATCACATCGCCGCCCATAGCACTGCTCACTCAGATGGAATCCTCACTCGCACCGACGCCAACGCCCAGCGCTTCATCGCCGAAGTGGATTCTGCTGCAGTGTATGTCAATGCCAGTACGCGCTTCACCGATGGCACAGAGCTCGGCTTGGGCGCGGAAGTAGCCGTCTCCACCCAGCGATTGCATGCGCGCGGGCCTATGGCATTGCGAGAACTTACAACCTATAAATGGGTTATCGTTGGACAAAACCACGTTCGGGCTTAATCAGAGTCAAAGAACTGGAAGAATCTTTACCTATACTACTGAGTCCGACAAAAGTATAATTTCCCTAGTGGACAGCCTCCCTCTCAACCAAATCCTCAACGGTAATTGCATCGAGATTCTCAACACACTTCCTGAGAACTCGGTGGATTTGGTGTTTGCCGACCCACCCTACAACCTGCAATTACAAAATGATCTTTACCGCCCAAACATGTCTAAAGTGGATGCGGTTAATAATAAGTGGGATAAGTTCTCCAGCTTCGCGGCATACGATGAATTTACCCGCTTATGGCTATCCGCAACACGGCGCGTATTGAAAGAAACGGGTACACTTTGGGTCATCGGTTCGTATCACAATATTTATCGCGTTGGCGCGATCATGCAGGATTTGGGATTTTGGATATTGAATGATGTGATCTGGCTGAAGACCAATCCCATGCCGAATTTCCGCGGCGTGCGATTCACCAATGCACACGAGACAATGATCTGGGCGCAAAAGCAACAAGGCACAAGATACACGTTCAACCACAAGGCGATGAAAGCCCTGAACGATGACTTGCAAATGCGTAGTGACTGGGTTATCCCATTGGCTACTGGAAAAGAGCGCCTCAAATCCAACGGGACAAAGGCTCATCCAACTCAAAAACCAGAGGGACTACTCTATCGGGTTTTGCTCTCCAGCACGAACGCAGGCGATGTTGTGCTCGATCCCTTTTTTGGCTCAGGCACAACGGGTGCAGTTGCAAAAAAGTTGGGACGCAATTTCATCGGCATTGAGCGTGACAAGAAATACATCAAGGTCGCGCAGAAGCGCATTGACGCAGTGACCCAGTCCCCTGCTAAGGCATTGGAACTGCCTGAGAAGCGCAACCAGGCTCGGATTCCGTTTGGAGCGCTGCTTGAGTGTGGACTCCTCAAGGCGGGGCAAACGTTATATTTCGCGAAAGGCAAACGCGAAGCGATCATCCTTTCCAATGGGCATCTCAAATGCGGAAAGGTCACTGGCTCGATCCACTCGGTGGCGAAGGAATTGACGAACACTCCCGCTAACGGCTGGGATATGTGGTTTTATAAAGAGAATGGCAAGTTGAAAGTGATCGATGAGTTGAGAGAGAAAATACGGTTGAAACGGTAGAACGTTCAAACGTTTCAACGTGAAAACAATTAGGAGAATCATGTCTAAAGCATTTACCCTTATCAAAGAACAGAACATCCCTGAATTAAATTGTGACGCAAAACTTTACGAGCACAAGCGCACAGGTGCGCGCCTGCTTTCCATCATCAACGAGGATGAGAACAAAGTGTTCTCAATCAACTTCCGCACCACGCCGAAGGATTCCACAGGTGTGGCACATATTTTGGAGCATTCTGTTTTAGGCGGCTCGGAGAAGTACCCTGTCAAAGAACCATTTGTGGAATTGCTAAAAGGTTCGCTTGCCACATTCGTCAATGCGTTCACATTTCCTGACAAGACCTGCTACCCCGTTGCCAGCCAGAACGAAAAAGATTTTTACAATTTGATCGATGTATATATGGATGCGGTTTTGCATCCGCGCATCACCGAGCAGACATTGATGCAGGAAGGCTGGCACTACGAGATCGGTGACGTCAATGAACCGCTGACCTATAAAGGTGTTGTCTTCAACGAAATGAAGGGCGCGTATTCTTCGCCTGAGAATTTGCTGGCACGTGTCATTCAACAATCGCTTTTCCCTAAGCACATCTATGGTGTGGACTCTGGCGGTGACCCTGCCAACATCCCTGACCTCACATATGAAAATTTTAGAGGCTTTTGGGAAACGTATTATCACCCGTCCAACGCCTTCATTTTCTTCTACGGCAATGATGACCCCGATAAGCGTTTGAAGTTGATGGAAGGCTATCTCAAAACCTATAAGCGGAAGAAGGTCAAATCAGCGGTGCCGCTTGTCAAGCCGTTCAAGCGCGCCAAGAAGATCGAATATTCGTATGACGCTGGCTCAGATGCGGACGATATTGAAAAGAAGCATTACCTCACGGTCAATTGGAAACTTCCCGACACGTCCGACCCTGTAATAAATTTCAGTTTCCACATTTTGGAACATACGCTCATTGGCACGCCCGCTTCGCCTCTTCGCAAAGTATTGATGGATTCGGGTCTCGGTGAAGACCTGGCTGGTCTCGGTCTCGAGTCTGATCTGCGCGAGATGATCTTCTCCACAGGGCTCAAAGGCACGCGCGCCCGCCATGCAAAGAAGATCGAAAACCTGATCATCGAAACATTGCAGAACCTCGTTCGCGATGGCATTGACACGGAAATGATCGCCGCTTCCATCAATACCCTCGAATTCCAATTGCGCGAATACAACACAGGCTCGTTCCCGCGCGGCATTGCTGTGATGTTAAGCGCACTCACCACCTGGCTGCACGATGGTGACCCATTCAGCCAACTCACCTTTGAAGCACCGCTCAACGAGATCAAGACCAGACTCGCGAATGACAGCCGCTACTTTGAGAAAATGATCCAGACCTACTTGCTGGATAATGTCCACAAGACAGTCATTCGCTTCAAACCTGACCCTGAACTTGGTCGCCGTTTCGAGGAAGAGGAGCAAACCCGATTAAAGTCTGCGCGCGAAGCGATGAGCGAAGACAAAGTACAAGAGTTGATCGAAAATGCCAAGCAGCTCAAACTCATGCAAGAGACTCCTGATACTGCCGAGGCATTGGAGACACTTCCCGTACTGGATTTGAAAGACCTCGATAAACAAGTGCGGACAATACCCATCGAAGAGATTCAGGTGCAGGATGCAAAAGTTCTGTATCACGACATCTTCACGAATGGCATTGTTTATCTCGACCTTGGCTTTGACCTGCGTGCCATGCCACAGGAACTTCTGCCGCTCACTGAGATCTTCGCGCGTGCCCTGTTTGAGTTGGGAACGGAGACCGAAGATTACGTCAAACTCTCGCAGCGGATCGGAAAAAGCACAGGCGGAATCCACGGCTCGTCGGTCAGCGTGACAACTCAAAAGTCCAGAGAGAGCGTGGCAATGCTGATGATCAGAGGTAAGTCCACAGTGGAAAAATCCACAGAGATGTTCAATATCCTCAGGGACGTCCTCCTCACCACAAAATTTGACAACAAAGAACGTCTCAAGCAAATGGTGCTCGAAGAAAAAGCGGGCATGGAGTCGGGTCTCGCACCTGGTGGACATCGCTTCGCGAACACTCGTCTGCGCGCACAATTCGGCGGTACGGGCTGGGTCAATGACCAGACCAAAGGCATTGGTTATCTCTTCGCATTGCGCGAACTGGCGAATGACATCGATAAAAAATGGCCGAAGGTTTTGAAGAAACTTGAAGACATGCGCGATGCGTTGATCAACAGCAAGACCATGCTGTGCAATGTGACGCTTGATTCTACAAACTGGAAAACCGTGCGTCCGCATTTGGAGAATTTCATTTTTGCGATGCCCGTGAAGGATACGGAAGTCAAGCCATTTGAGACTACAGCGAATATCGAAAAGGAAGGGCTTGCTATTCCTGCGCAGGTCAATTATGTGGGCAAAGGCGCGGATTTGTACCAGCTTGGCTACGAATATGACGGCTCGGCGGAAGTCATCACAGGTTATTTGCGCATGACGCACTTGTGGGAAAAGATCCGCGTGCTGGGCGGCGCGTATGGCGCGTTTGTGCAATTTGATGACAGCACTGGCGTGCTGACCTTCCTCTCGTACCGCGACCCGAACATCACTGCCACGATTCAAAATTACGATGATGCCGCCGCATTTTTGAAAGGACTTGACGATTCGCGTCTTTCGGACAACGAATTGAAGAAATCCATCATCGCCGCCATTGGTGACCTTGATGCCTACCAACTTCCTGATGCAAAGGGATATACTTCGATGATGCGATACGTCACTGGCCGAACGGACGAGATTCGCCAGAAGATCCGCGACGAAGTATTGTCCACCAACGGTGAAGATTTCATCGCTTTCGGCGAAGTGCTCGAGAAGGTGGCACAGTCCAATGCGGTGGTCGTGGTCGGTTCACAGGCTGCCATTGAAGGCGCGAATGCTGGTTTGAACGTTACGAAGGTCTTGTAGTCCCTCTCCATTTTAGGGAAAGAGCAGGGTGAGGGTCAGACCTACGGAATGGAAAAACGTCATCGGATTCCTCTAGTCATTCGTGAGTTTGCAAGAGAACTGCGTCAACCACAGACTCCTGCTGAACAACTCTATGGCGACATTTGCGAAACAGGAATCTAAAATTCAAATTCAGACGACAGCATCCTATTGACTTCTTTATCATTGATTTTTATTGCGCCGAAGTAAAACTACTTATCGAAATTGATGGTGAATCCCACCTCGCAACAGAACAAATGGAATATGATCAGGCAAGGACAGAATATCTTGAAGAACTCGGCTACAAAGTAATTCGCTTTACAAACAATGACGTTCGATATAACATCAATGAAGTTGTAAGCGAAATCATAAAAGTTATTGAGAAAAGACTTGAAACAATAAATCAAGTTTGATATTAAATCCCCCTCACCCTAGCCCTCTCCCCGCTGGGGAGAGGGAACTGGAGTTCACATGAACATCACACTCAAAATCAATGGCATTGAACACGCAATAGACACAGCTCCCTCCACCACCCTGCTCGGCGCGTTGCGTGGGCTTGGATATCATGGAGTCAAATTTGGCGATGAGGGCGGGCTCTCCGGCGCGGACACGGTTTTGCTGAACGGCAAACCCGTCAACGCGGGATCGCTGCTTGCGGCGCAGGCCGAAGGTCACAACGTCGCCACCATTGAAGCACTTGGCGAACATCCCGAACAAGGCTGGAAAAAAACCGACGGCCTGCATCCGCTGCAAAAGGCTTTCGTTGAGTCTGGCGCCATTCAATGCGGATACTGCACGCCTGCGCAAATTCTCGCAGCCAAGAGTCTGCTTGAGAAAAACCCGAACCCGTCCGAGGCGGAAGTCCGCGAGGCGATCTCTGGCGTCCTTTGCCGCTGCACTGGTTATCTCAAACCCGTCCAAGCTGTGTTGAAAGCTGCAGCGATCATGCGCGGCGATGAACCAATTGACGTTACCTCCATCAATTGGGATTTTGGAACACCCAAGCCTGATGCTCCTCAAGGAGACGCGCCCGCTTCTTCGACTACGGGTGTGCTGGTTCGACCCAAGGTAGTTGTCACACCCGAAAGCCAGACCTGGCAAACTGTCGGCAAGCCCGAGATCAAAGTGGATGCGATCAAACTCGTGCAAGGCAAGCCCGCTTTCACAGGTGACTTCGAAAAGCGCGGATTGTTGCACGCAAAAGTTTTACACTCTCCGCACGCACATGCAAGAATCAAAAAGATCGATGCAAGCAAAGCCAGAGCGCTTGAAGGCGTAGCAGCAGTCTTGACATGGCAGGATATTCCGCGGGTGGTGTATTCCACTGCAGGTCAATCTGACCCGATCCCTGGTCCATTAGATGCGTTCTCGCTTGATAACAAAGTCCGCTTCGTTGGTGATCGTGTTGCGTTCGTTGCAGCAGAGACGGAAGAAATAGCTGAGAAGGCTTTATCGCTGATCGAAGTTGAATATGAAGTTTTGCCAATGATCCTAGATTCACGCGAAGCAATGAAAGCCGACGCAGTCAGAATTCACGACGAGCCAGAATATGTCAACTTTGCAGATTCAAACCCTGAAAAGAATCTCGCCGCCGAAATTCGCATTGATATTGGTGATGTAGAAAAGGGTTTTCAGGAAGCCGACGAAATTTTCGAAGCAGAGTATGAAGTACCAAAAGTTCAACAGGCGCACATCGAGCCACACATTGCCGTCACGTATTGGGATGAGGATGATCGTTTAGTGATTCGCACATCCACACAGGTTCCCTTCCATGTGAGAAGAATGCTTGCTCCCGTGTTGGGATTACCTGTGAAAAGAATCCGTGTTATCAAGCCGCGCATCGGCGGCGGGTTCGGCGGCAAGCAAGAGGTGTTGATGGAAGATGTGGCAGCACATCTCACCATTGCCACCAAGCGCCCTGTCATTTACGAATACACCCGCGAAGAAGAATTCATCGCAGCACGTTCACGCCATCCCATGCGCGTGCGGATGAAGACTGGCGTGAAAAAAGACGGTACCATCACCGCCAACTCCATGTATGCACTTTCAGACACAGGCGCGTATGGCTGCCATGCGTTGACCGTCACAGGCAACACAGGTCACAAGGCAATGGCATTGTATGTTGGCGATGGAGAATATCGCAAAGCACCCAACATCCGCTTTTATGCTGACGTGGTTTATACCAACACCCCGCCCGCTGGCGCCTTCCGCGGGTACGGCGTCCCACAAGGTTACTGGCCACTCGACCGCCACATGGAAAAGATCGCCCGCGCAATGGGCTTCGACCCGATCGACTTCCGCCTGAAGAACGCCATTCACCCAGGCGAATATCATCCCTTCTCTACTGCATGGAACGAAGGCCGTGAGCCGCGCCCAGAGATCATCCACACCGTTGGGTTGGAACAGTGTGTTGCACAAGGCCGTGCCGCAATTAATTGGGATGATAAATTCAATAACGATGTTTGGAAACAAGTCAAAGATGCCCCACATAAGAAAAAAGGCATCGGTGTGGCAATGGTCATGCAAGGGACAGCAATTCCTTATCTTGATATGGGCGGCGCATCCATCAAGATGAATGACGATGGTTCCTTCAATCTTTTAGTCGGAGCCACCGATTTGGGAACAGGCTCAGACACCGTTCTCGCTCAAATGGCCGCTGAAGTACTGGGCGTGCCTGTGGAAGACATCATTTGCTATTCCTCCGACACAGATTTCACGCCATTCGATAAAGGCGCATACGCCTCCTCCACAACATATATTTCAGGTACAGCCGCAACCAACGCTGCAAAAATCGCAGCGGAGAGAATCAAGATTCGTGCAGCAACCATGCTCGGCGTGGATAATCCGAACACGATCATTCTCCGAGACCGTCAGGCTCACGCGCCAAACGGCAAATCTGTTTCGCTGACAGAGATCGCACTTGACACTCTTCACAAGAATAATCAGGAACAGATCATGGGTGTAGCAAGTTACGTCTCGCCCGTTTCACCTCCTCCCTTCGCTGCACAATTCGCCGAAGTGACAGTTGACACCGAAACAGGTCAGGTCACCGTAGATAGGCTCGTCATGGCTGTAGACTCAGGCGTGATCGTGAATCCGCTCACTGCTTCAGGACAGATCGAAGGTGGTATGACACAGGCCCTCGGCTATGCTGTCACCGAAGAGATGCGTTATGACGACAAAGGCAACGCCATCGAACGTGACTTTGATCGATATCACATCTTCCGTGCTGATGAAATGCCCGAGTTAGAAACTATTTTTGTCGAGACATTTGAGCCAAGTCATCCATTTGGCGTAAAAGCTGTAGCGGAGATTCCCATGGACGGCGTCGCTCCCGCAGTTGGCAATGCCATTCTCGATGCTATTGGTGCAAATGTAGATGAAAACCCAGTCACACCCGAAAGAGTGTGGCAGGCTATGAAAAAATAAATAAAGGGGCGACAGTTGTATACAGCTGCCGCCCAGTCCCTCTCAGAGGTAAAATAACATCGCACTGATGAACTACGAAGAAATCATTTACCTCCTTCCTTACGTTGCATCCCTATGTATATCTCTGGGGGTTTTGTGGTATGTATGGACAAAACGCGGAGCGCAAGGTTCAATAGCATTTCTCTGGTATATCTTTGGGGAAAGCCTGTATATCCTTGGCTATATTTTTGAAATAAGTGCCCCGTCAGTTGAAAGAAAGATATTCTGGGAAAGTTTTCAGTGGTTGGCACTGACTATCCCAATGATCGCGTTTCCCGTTTTTGTGGTGCAATATACAGAATATAAAATTAAGTATCCCCGTCAGATATTTACCTTATCAACAGTTGTACCAACTCTCTTCTCGCTACTCGTACTGACCGATGCCTGGCATCATTGGATCTACCTGGCACCACGTGTTGTCCCCAATGCATTACTCTCGGAACTGATATACGATTATTCCCCTGTCGTTGTTCTATTTGCCATATATAGTTATATCCTTGCATTTTTTTGCTGCGCACTGCTTTTTATACGCATCCTTGACCCCCATCACTTATACCGCGGGCAAGTCATTATTATCTCGGTGGGAGTACTCATCCCGATCTTAGGAGCAATTTTTTCGTTAATGGGTGTCCACCTTATCCCCTTACGCGATGCATCTCCACTAACAACCGCTATTAGCAATATCATCTTGGCATGGGGTTTTTATCGTTTCCGTATTTTTGAAGTTGTGCCCATCGGGCGAGACAAAGTCTTTGAAGCCATGGTGGAACCCGTGGTAATTCTAGATAACAAAAGCAATGTAGTAGACATCAACTCGTCCATGCTGGCACTGCTAGGCAAGACGGCACAGGAAGTGGTCGGCGGATCTGCACGAGAAATTTTTGATGACTTTCCCATTCCCATAAAAATGTATATGCACGTATCCTATGCACGCGCTGAAGCGACATTTAATCTCGGGTCGAAAAGCATTTACTACGAATTGACTGTATGGCCTTTATACAACGCCCGCAAGCAAATGACAGGGCGTATCTATATTTCACACGACATCACCGCATTAAAGGAATTAGAACAAGAGTTACGCAAATTAAATACCGAGCTAGAAGACCGTGTCCGCTCCCGCACCTCCGAGCTTGCTGAAGCGTATGACACAACGCTTGAAGGCTGGGCGCGCGCGTTAGAATTAAGAGACAAAGAAACCGAAGGTCACTCACGTCGAGTGACGAAATCTACTTTAATGATCGCTCGCAAATTAGAGTTGCCCGCAGAGGACATTGAACATATTCGCCGCGGCGCCATCCTGCACGATATTGGAAAGATGAGCATCCCGGACGAGATACTACGTAAGCCAGGTAAACTTACTGACGAAGAACGGCTCATCATTCAAAAGCATCCGCAAACAGCACATGACCTGCTTTCACCGATCCCGTTTTTGAAAAAGGCTCTGGAAATTCCGTATTCTCATCACGAAAAATGGGATGGCACTGGGTATCCAATGGGCTTAAAAGGCAGAGACATTCCCCTTTCTGCAAGAATATTCGCGGTGGCCGATGTGTGGGATGCCCTCAGTTCAGATCGTCCCTATAACAAAGCATGGTCAAGAGAGAAGATCATCGCATACTTCATCGAACAATCTGGTAAGCATTTCGACCCTTACATTGTTAACCTATTTTTAGGAATGGTCGAAAAAGGCGAGATATAATCAGGCGAGTGTTTGCAATATTAATTATAGTGCTGGAGAAAACAGAATCAAATGTCCGACCAAATCTTTGTAATTGGCCATATCAACCCCGATACCGACTCGATCGCGTCCGCGATGGGCTATGCCTGGCTTCTGCGCGAACGTGATGGATTGAACACCGTCGCTGCCCGCGCTGGCGCCCTTAACGCACAAACAGCCTGGGTACTAAAGACAAATAATCTTGAAGCGCCAACTCTGCTTACAGATGCATCTCCCCGCTTCGGCTCAGTCATGAAGCGACTCGATACCATTCGCCCTGATTCACAGCTAGGCAGCGCATGGACGCTTGCCAGTAAAACAGGGGGTATTGCTCCTGTCGTCAATGATGATGGCTCTCCGTATGGCATCATCAATGGCATGAGTCTCTTCAAATATTTTACCGACACCCTAGGCCCTCGTCCTGGCGATGCCACTGTACGCGAGATGATGTCAGCACAATGCCGCGACGCAGCAGATATTACTGTTCCCAAATATCAAGCCAATGCGCACATCCGCGATTCGCTCAATAAACTATTGCGTGACGAATTCAACGATTATTGGGTTGTGGATGAGCACGGCGTTTACGTTGGAATTGCAAATCAGCGCGAGGTCCTTAATCCCCCGCGCCTCAAGATCATCCTCGTAGATCATAACGAGTCACGTCAGGCCATCGCCGCACTCGAAGAAGCAGAACTACTTGAAATTCTTGATCATCACCGCCTCGGAAATCCCTACACCCATCAGCCCATCCGCTTTACAGTGGACACAGTCGGATCAACCTCCACACTTGTGACTGAACTAACCGCTGAAGCAGGACTTTCCATGCCGCCTCAGCTAGCGGGCACACTTCTTGCTGGACTGGTATCTGATACACTGATCCTGACATCTCCTACCACCACACAACGTGACAAAGACGCGGCCGAGCGCCTATCCCGCTGGGCCTTTGTAGGTGGAAGTCCGCTCAAGGGCGAGACTATTGAATCTTATGGAAAAGCTGTGCTCAGCGCAGGCGCGGGACTCTCCAACCGTAAGCCTGAAGAAATTGTCAGCACAGACATCAAACCCTTTGAAGGCGGAGGGTATAAATTTGCTGTTGCCCAAGCCGAAGTAACAGATCTACTGCAACTAACCGATCACCTCGCCCCGCTCCAAACCGCGCTGAATGACCTGCGCGACAAACGTGGTCTTGACTTTGCCATGCTCTTGGTAACTGATGTTGTCCGAGGAACAAGCCGTTTGCTTGTCTCCTCAAATGCACCTACGATCTTGAATGATCTTCCTTATCCCCCGCTCCCTGACCAGACCCGCGACGCAAAAGGCGTGGTCTCAAGAAAGAAACAATTATTGCCTGCCGTATTAGGTTTATTGGAAAGTTAATTGAAAGTGATATAGCAAAGCATCATCCGTGTGTAAAAAATATGAATAATTCCATTTATCAAGCTCTATCCGAACTTGAAAAGAATTTTGGCTCCGCAGCTCTTTGTACAGTGACAAAGAGTGAAGGCTCCACGCCACGGCATGTGGGCAGCAAAATGCTTGTATATCCCGATGGGATATTTATCGGTACTGTTGGCGGTGGCGATTTGGAACACCGCGTACTTGACGAGGCGTGGATGGCGATCAGCGAAGGCCAATCTCGTCTTTTACATTACAACATGGCTGACCCTTCACGCGGCGACCCTGGCGTGTGTGGTGGTCAAGTGGAGGTGTTTGTGGAACCGATCCTTCCTCCCCCACTGCTCGTCGTCATTGGCGCAGGGCATGTGGGAAAAGCAGTTGTCCATTTGGCAAAATGGTTGGGATTCCGCGTAGCCGTAAACGACGACCGCGCCGAATTTTGCACACCCGAAGCAACACCGGGTGCAGATGTTTACTATCCGATCACGATGGATAAACTCCCCGACCAGATCAAAATTGATAAGAGAACCATATTGATCTTGACCACTCGCGGTTCCAGCGTGGACGCCGCAGGTATGGTCCCGCTTCTAAACTCCGCTGCGGGTTATATCGGCGTTATCGGCTCTCGCCGCCGTTGGGCAACGACGGTGAAAGCGTTGAAAGAAAAAGGCGTTTCCGTGGAAAAAATCGAACGTGTCCATTCGCCAATTGGGCTGGAGCTACAGGCTGAAACGCCTGAAGAGATCGCAGTCAGCATTATGGCTGAGGTGATGATGCTCAAAGCCAAAGCGACGGGAATGCCAATGAAAGTGAAACAAGCCGCAGATTAAGAAAGAGGCGCGTTTTAGGTTGCAGGAATCAAAAAAGCTGAAGAAACTATCCATTCAGATGTGAAACGAATCGGTTTGTAATTCGT
Source organism: Anaerolineales bacterium (assembly GCA_046328875.1). GTDB lineage: Bacteria > Chloroflexota > Anaerolineae > Anaerolineales > Villigracilaceae > Villigracilis. The sequence goes on from JAXLVS010000001.1 coordinate 2,305,310, forward strand.
AAAGGGAATAGGAAATACGGTTCTTGTACCTGAAAGTCAGTTCGACTATAATTTGACCGTTATCCACTAAAAGGAGAGAAATATGGCTAGAATTTTTGACGTCATTGAATACCCAAATGAAATGTCTGATGAGATCGTACATCGCTTCCCTGAAGAAGGGATTGGTGATTATCGTATCGGTTCACAGGTGATCGTACGCGAAAGCCAGAGCGCGGTGTTCTTCCGCGACGGGCAGGCGTTGGATGTGTTCAAGCCAGGCCGTCACACGATTGCAACCGCGAACATCCCGAAGCTGATCGATTTCATTGGTAAGGCATTCAATGATCGTACACCGTTCCCTGCGGAAGTATATTTTGTATCGAAGAAAGAATTTGCGAATAAGAAGTGGGGCACTCCACAACCGATCATTGTCCGTAACCCGGGCATGGGGCTTGGCGTAGCTTTGCTGCAAGGCTTTGGAACGTACTCGTTCCAGGTAAAGGATCCACAACAGTTCGTGACGCAGATCGTCGGCGTGCAACAGACCTATCGCACCTCTGAGATCGAAGAACGCTTACGCACCATGCTGCTCTCCAAGTTGCAGGATGCGCTCGGTGAAACTGCGGCAAAGAATTCCGTACCTGAGATGATCGGCCTGACCGAAGAAATCGGTGCGGCAGTTCGTGCGAAGACTAAGGATGATTTCGAAGCCCTTGGTTTGACTCTCAAAACATTCTATATTGGAAACTTGAAACCCTCCGACAAATCTGCTCAGGAACTGCGCGATATGGGCATGTTGGACATGGCTACTTACACCCAATTGCAAGCTGCAGATTCCATGCGCGATGCAGCCAACAACCAGAACGGTGGCGCAGGACTCACAGCGGGCATCGGTGCTGGTATGGGCATCGGTAATTTGATGGGACAAGCCCTTCAAGGCGGCATGCAGAATAACTCTCAGGGTGGTTCTTCTGGCGGCGCAAAGATGGCCGATATTATGACCCCTGCTGAAGCAGCTCAGATCATGAAGGTGACTGAAGAAGACATCATGGCTGCCATCAGTGACGGAAGTTTGAAGGCCAAGAAGGTCGGCAAGGCATTCCGTATCAGCAAGGATAATCTTGAAAGTTTTATGAATAGTTAGGTTTTAGCAGTCAGTAACTAGTTCTCAGAAATTAGCAAAAGAGACTTTCCTTTCGGAAAGTCTCTTTTTATTTCAACCCGTTCAAAATTAGTATTCCAACTCTGCTAGAACATCTGGAATGGCATCAAGAACATCGCTTGCCAACACAGAGGCAGTTGTGCCCATTGTATCTGCCGCGAATAAACCTGCTTGCGCATGGATAAATGCGCCTGCAACGGCAGCATCGTAAGCCTCTAGACCTTGAGCACGAAGGCCAACGATAAGGCCAGCTAGCACATCTCCTGTGCCTGCGCGTGCCAGAGCAGGCGTTGCTACAGGGATAATAGTGGAACGTCCGTCAGGTGAAGCAACAATAGTGAATGCACCTTTTAGAACGACAACATGCCCCCATTCCTTTGCGTATTTCGTTGCAACTGATTCACGGTCAGATTGAATTTCTTCTTTAGATAGCCCTGTCAAAGCAGACATTTCACCTGGGTGCGGAGTTAGAACTGCAGGAGCAAAAATATTTTTATGCCAATTAGTAACCTGCGACAAATGTCGCAGTCCATCGGCATCTATCACCATAGGAATTTTTATTGAGGGAATCAAATTGCTAACAAACGCCCGCGTTGAAATTTTGTCCCCTAGGCCAGGGCCAATCAGGAACGCAGTAGCGCGCTCCAAACTTTGCAAGACATCATCAACAGCAACATCGGAGATGAATCCATTTTCGTGCGGGAGCAAGACCCAAATGGCTTCAGGCAAATGGCCAGCCAATGCATTATGTAAAGGTTCAGGGACAGCCATTGTGACAAGGCCAGCGCCAACGCGGTAGGCTGCTGAACTTGCAAGCAGTGCAGCCCCTGTATAAGAGGTCGAACCAGCTGCAACGTAAGCCGTACCAAATGTCCCTTTATGTGAAGCGAGCGTGCGCTCAGGTAAGAGTGCAGAGACAGAGTCCCAATCCGCGGCTTCAGTTTGAAGCCCAGTCCACATTTCCAGATTGTCGGGCAAACCAATATCCGCAACTTGCAATTCGCCAATAAACTCAAAAGCAGGCAGTTTCAATACCCCCTGTTTGGCTGCCCCCATTGTGACGGTGAGATCAGCAGGGATAGTTTCATCAGCAACATCACCGCTATCACAATCTACGCCTGAGGGACAATCAACTGCGATGACAAACATTGGTGGATCCATCTCGGATAAAGTGAGATTGATTTTCTCAAGGACTTGCGCCGCCTCTTTCTTAAGCGGAAGCTTGATCCCTGTTCCAAGCAGTCCATCCAAAAGGACATCGGACTGGTTAAGAAAAGCATCCAATGCTCCATCATTTTCATCCATCTCGAATTCGTATATCTCACCGCCTGCAGATAAATAACGCGCAATGAGTTCATCATCCTTTTTACGGTTGACAAGGTAAGCATGAGTGCTCCACCCTGCCTCCGCAAGCCACGCCAAAGCAACGAGGGTGTCGCCGCCGTTATTGCCCGACCCAACTAGCCCAGTGACCTCATCCCAACCATTTTCCTGCCCCAGTGCATGGATAATTTCCGCAAGTCCACGGCCAGCATTTTCCATCAATTCGGCATAAGAGACGCCGTTTGCATCGGCTTCCTTTTCTATCGCGCGCATTTGTGAGACTGTGACGATTTTCATGAGACTCTCGCTTTTTATTTGAATCGAACAAACCCTACAGAATTCATTATACATAATAGCAGTGTAAACAATACAGAATTGATATATAAAATTAATACTGTTCACATCCTGTCTTTTCACAGTGGTGCTATAATCATTAAAGATAAGGAGTTACCATGACCGAACACAAAAGAAAATCCCTAAAAGAAAAACTTCCGCCTGAAGCGTTGGAACACATGAAAGCCGCCCGCGAGGAAATGCGCAAGAGCATGGAAACCATTTTGCCTCCTGGCCTTTTGGAACACCGCCGTGCCGCCCGCAAAGAAATGTTGATGGCTTTCCGCAGCATGATAGATTCTGCTATTGAAAAGACGGAAGAAAAAAGCAAGTCCGCGTAAGAGAAAGAAAAAGTAAAACTCGCCTCAATTTCTGAGGCGAGTTTTTTTTAAACTTTTGCCATGGAAGTCACAGAGAACACTGAGAAGTTCTTAAGAGGATCTCTGTGGTTTACCTTTCTACTGCCACGGACGGCGGCTACGCCTGACCAAAAAGAGGGTATAAAAAAGAGCCAACCCCGAACCGCCTAACAGGATTTTCCCCAGCATAAGATGTGCATCGTACAGGATTGCACCCGCTACTAACAAACCCAGAAAAACGATACCACCCGTTAAACGATTCAAAGAACGTTCCAGATAGCTGATCTGAATATTGACCATCGGCATTTGTACATTCAGCTCTCCACGTTCGATCCTGCCGAGCACGCGCTCCGTTCTGCCGGGGAGAGCGATCAAGGTCTTCGCCAGAGCCCCCGCTTCGTCAATGAACACATCCCATTGCGAACCGCCTTCGCCTTCGGCAAGTTTTTTGGCATATGGCGTGAGCTCCTGCCACATATTAAATTCCGAGTGCAGCCCAGTGCAAATCCCTGAAAGGATTCCAATAGTACGGCCCAGCAGCAAAAGATTTTCGGGCAATTGGAAAGGCATGTTCAACATCAACTCGCGGAACTGCAGACCGAACTTCATCATCTCCGTGTGATCGATGTTGCGTAGCTCGTTCATGTTCATCCCCCAAAAGCGGTCAAACAATTGCGCCCCCGCTTCTTCCAGCAGTTTCAAATTTGCACTAGGCAATAGTACCCCAAGCGTTTGGTATGCTTTCACTAATCGGGGCGAATCCTGCAAGCCAATAGAAATTACCGCTTCGCGCAATCCTTCCATCAGACGGTCGGGCATGCGACCCACCATACCGAAATCTACAAAAGTCAACTTGAAGGCCGTAGTGCCATCTTTATTTTTCTCTGCCAGTGGGGTGACGAAAATATTTCCAGGGTGTGGGTCAGCGTGAAAGAATCCGTCATCAAATATCTGTTTGAGATAAGACTTAAACAAAATCTGCGCAACCTCTGCGCGATTAATACCTGCCGCCTCGATGGCTTCATAATCTGTGATCTTGATCGCAGATACATCCTCTAAGGTAAGCGCACGTCGGCTGGTGTGAGCCCAAACCACACGTGGGACATGTACGCTTCGATCATCCTTGAAGTTGGCTGCAAAAACTTCGGCATTTTTCCCCTCTGCGAGATAATCCATCTCTTCGCGCAATGTGGCGGCAAATTCTTCCACAATCGCAGTGACGTTGACACGGTCACTGACGGGGCGGTAACGCTTAAGCCAGCCACCCACCACGCGAATAGCGGACATATCCACGTCCACGATCTGCTCAATGTGCGGACGCAGCACCTTCAACACGACATTCTTGAAGCCAAGCGCCTCAGCCTCCTTCGGGTTTAACTCAGCGCGGTGAACTTGTCCCAGTGACGCGGCAGCGAGAGGAGATTCTTCTATAGTAAGGAAAATGTTATTTAACGAAGCACCAAGATCCAGTTCAGATTGGAGACGAATGGATGCAAAATCCACAGGCGGTACTTCATCTTGTAATCCTGCCAGTTCATCTGTGATTTCAGGCGGCAGCACATCCAGCCTTGCCGAAAGGAACTGCCCAACTTTGATCATCACCCCGCCCATGCGAATAGCAAGCGCGCGAAAACGGATGGCAATGGCACGTAGCCGCTTGGTCCGTGAGTTATTCCCGATAAAACCCAATCCGATGCGTCGTAAGAAAATATCCCAAAAAATGATGCTTAGCGTAACGCGCGCAAAAAATAGAATAATGCGCCAGTAGCGCATTCGTAAAATCGTCGATTTCATGAAGCCTCCGTGAGCTACTTATTGTAGCCTGTTTCATGCTTTCATTGACGTGACGAACATCAATGATATTGCGTGTTTCGAATCATGTGACATGAATTCTCTTGACAAGCGAGCCTGTCATGTTGTACACTGCAAACGTAATTTATTCTAACGAAAGGAACGCACTTCAAATGACCAAACGTAAAGCCATACACCTGCGAAATTCAATACTTTCTCGAAGTGCGCCTGTAGACCGTTAAAGGTCTTCCTTCTGTGTCTTTTTAGCCACGGTGCACTTGAGCACCGTGGCTTTTTTATTGCATTGTCTTCACGTCATTACTTATGGAAAAATATTATGAACCTATCTTTTAAATCTTATTGGAACTTACTCTCCGACCACATCCGCCCACAAAAGGGACGGTTCATCTTACTTGCCGTTCTGCTCTTCGGAAGCATCGGTCTGCGAATCATTGCCCCGCAGATCATGCGCCAGTTCATCGACGAGGCGCTTGCAGGAAAGGCATTGCAAACTTTAACCACAACCGCCATTGCCTTCATCAGCATTGCGTTGATCCAACAAGTGGTTGCCATTGCTGTGAAATATCTCGGCGAAAATGTGGCATGGACAGCGACCAACGACTTGCGCGCTGAATTGGCATGGCACGCGCTCAATTTAGACATGCGCTTTCACAACGACCACACCCCAGGCGAATTGATCGAACGCATTGACGGTGATGTAACCGAATTGGCCACTTTCTTCTCGCAATTCGCACTCAACCTCATCGCCAACGGACTGCTCCTCATCGGCATTTTGATTGCGTTATTCATCGAGGACTGGCGCGCTGGGCTGGCTTTTACAATTTATTCCTTCGTCACGGTCGGCGTGCTTGGAAAATTAAAGGATATCGCTGTTCCGCACCAAAAAGCGAGGCGTGAGGCCGAGGCACAGCTTTACGGATTTATCGAAGAGCAACTGGCTGGCACGGAAGATATCCGCTCCAGCGGTGCAGTGGACTTTTCCCTTCGGGAATTGTTTCGCCATCAAAGCATCATCCTCGGCCACAACCGCAGCGCGCATTTCAAACGCTGGATCATTGAAAACGCGATGGGCTTTGCACTGACCGCAGGTAACCTGCTCGCCATTGTCAGCGGTTACTGGCTGTTCTCGCTGGACATCATCACCATCGGTACAGTGTATCTCTTTGTTCACTATATCAATCTACTCGAAGAACCGTTCTGGGCGATGACGCACGAGATCGAAAGTTTCCAAACCATTGGCGCGTGCGTAGAACGCCTGACGGAGTTCCGCAATTTCAAGTCTGAAGTGATCGACGGCACTGGCCCAGAAATTTCGTCCACGCCACTGGAATTGTCTTTTGAAGATGTGACCTTCTCTTACAACGGAGATGACGATGTGATCAAGACGCTCTCCTTTGACCTGAAGCCTGGTTCCATTCTTGGGCTGCTCGGTCGCACTGGCAGTGGCAAGACCACCATTGGACGATTAATATTCCGTCTTTACGACGTGAATTCTGGAAGTATCAAAATCAACAAAACAGACTTGCGCGAAGCACAGCTCAAATCCCTGCGACGTAATATCGCCATCGTCACTCAGGATGTGCAGCTCTTCCGCGCCAGCATACGCGACAACCTGACTTTCTTTGACCGCTCGATAGCCGATGAAAAAATCATCGCGACACTCGAACAACTGGAACTGGGTGACTGGTACAGAAACCTACCCAAAGGTTTGGACACTGAACTCGACACAGGATCAAGATCATTGTCCGCGGGAGAGGCGCAACTTTTAGCCTTCACTAGAGTCTTTCTACGAAATCCTGGTCTGGTGATTCTCGACGAAGCATCATCCCGCCTTGACCCTGCCACGGAGCAGAAACTGGAACGCGCGATAGACAAATTGCTCAAAGGCCGAACCGCTATCATCATCGCTCATCGGCTGGACACAGTCCACCGCGCGGATGAGATCATGATCCTCGATAAGGGTCAAACCAGTGAATACGGCGACCGCAAACAATTGGCCGCGAATCAAAACTCGCGATTTTATCAATTACTGCAAACTGGCCTGGAAGAAGTGCTGGCGTAATTATCACGTAGTGGTGAGGTCTCCCTGCCCGCGCCTGGTCAACATAGGGGCGAGGTTCTCTCACCCTTACACAATGAAACTTGAAAGAAAATATTATGGCCGAAACAACCTTCACACAAAAAGTACCTGCACTCCCAACATGGAAAGTCATTTGGGAAATGTTGAAATTCCGTCCATGGCTCTGGTTCGTGGACTTAGTCAGCGTAGCCCTCATCCGCTTCTGCTGGCAGGTTGGCCCCGCGCTCATTATCAAAGCCTTCTTTGACTTTGTCACAGGCGACGCACAACTCACATTTGGCATCTGGGCAATCATCGCAGCTTTCACAGCACTGTGGATCGGACGCATTGTAGCAAGCTACGGCTTCTACTATGCCGATGTGCCCATCTTCGCGGATATGTCCATGCTGCTGCGCAAAAATCTTTTGAGGTACATCCTCAAGCGCCCGGGTGCATCGCAACTGCCAGACTCTCCCGGCGAAGCGGTCAGCCGTTTCAAAACGGACGTGAACGAAATTCCAATGTTCGTGATTCTGATCAACGACATTATGGTTGGGCTAATCATTATCGGCGTTTCCATCGTGCTGATGACTCAGATCGACCCGTCCGTCACAGTGATGGCGTTGATTCCGCTGGTCATCGTTGGCATCGTTGCCAACATTGCCACGGGGCGCATCGAACATTATCGACGCACATCCCGACAGGCTGGCGGTAAGGTCACTGGCTTCATCGGTGAATTCTTCGGCGCGGTGCAGGCTGTCAAAGTAGCGACCGCTGAAAAGAATGTCATCGGCTACTTTCATCAACTTAACGACACGCGTCGCATTCTAACCATCCGCGAAAAACTTTTTGACGAAGTGCTCAGCTCCATTTATCGCAACACGTCCACGCTCGGCACGGGCGTCATTCTTGTACTCGTTGGTCAGTCCATGCGCACGGGCAACTTCACCCTCGGCGATTTTTCGCTCTTCGTTTATCTGCTGCAAAGCATGGGCGATCTCACCACCTTTGGTGGAATGCTCGCCGCGCGTTACAAGCAGCTCGATGTCTCCGTCCAGCGCATGTATCACCTCATGGAAAACGCTCCGCTGAACGCGCTCGTCGAACACAGCCATGTGGATTTGACCGGACCGCTGCCCGAAGTGACCTACCCAACAAAAACCGCCTCAGACCGACTGAATGAGCTGGTTGCAAAAAACCTGACATTTCACTACCCTGATTCAGTGAATGGCATCGAAGACATCAACATCCACCTGAAACGCAACACACTGACAGTGGTCACTGGCCGTATTGGTTCTGGCAAGACAACTCTTCTACGTGCGCTGCTCGGATTACTCCCACTTGAATCAGGCGAGATACGCTGGAATGAAACCTTACTGACCTCGCCCGGTAATTTCCTCGTCCCGCCGCGTTGTGCCTACACTGCGCAAGTCCCGCGCCTCTTCAGCAACACCTTGCGGAACAACATCCTACTCGGACTCAACCATAGCGACGACGAGATTTATAAAGCCACGAAACTTGCTGTGATGGATCGTGATCTTGAGCAGCTCGATGATGACCTCGAAACCATGGTCGGCGCACGCGGCGTAAAACTCTCAGGCGGACAGGCACAGCGGACCGCCGCTGCACGCATGTTCATTCGCGAACCAGAACTCGTCGTCTTCGACGATCTCTCCAGCGCACTGGATGTCGAAACCGAAAGTCAACTTTGGGAACGTATCTTTGCCAATAACAAAATGACCTGCCTTGTCGTCTCCCACCGCCGTCCTCTTTTGCGACGCGCCGATCACATCATCGTGATGAAAGATGGCAAAGTCGAATCCGAAGGCACGCTAGATGAACTTCTCACAACCAGCCCAGAAATGCGCGAGTTGTGGAAGCTGGAAGAATAATTATTGACGATGGGCGGCGGACGACAGACCATAGACTACCAAAGCTTTTCCGTCGTCCGTTGTCAATCGTCTATCGTCAGAACATAAAAGGAAAACCATCATGACCCAACCTACCTCCTCCGACCTCATCCGCTCCGCACGCGAAGAATTCAACATCGCCATCGCGGAGAAAAACGCTAAAGGCATTCGCCTGTTGCTGGCGCCGAGCTATCATCTGGTTACAGGCCGCAGCGACCAATTCCACGGAGCAGACGAGGAAGAAATACGTTGGGCCGAATTTTTCCAAGCCGACCCAACCGCCGTCTATCGTCGAACCCCACGGGAGATCACCACCAACGAAGCCTGGGGGCTGGCAGAAGAACTTGGCAACTGGCAGGGCACCTACACTGCCAAAGAAGTTTTAGTCAACGCTTCGGGCGTTTACGCCGCTAAATGGCAGCGCACAACAACAGGCGCATGGGTCTTGCAGACCGAAGTTTTCACAACCATAAACTTCGACGAGGCCTGCGCACCGCCTGATCCGATATAAATAAATGGACGACAGACAACAAACCATTGTCCGTTGTCAAAGGAATTAGAAATGGACATCATTACAGGAAAGATCCTGAAATTAAATAACTGGGAAGATGGGAAGATCATCGGCCTCGCAAAGGATGCGGGCAACAAGATGATCTCCAACGGCATGGACCGCGACGCGGCTCTTTCTCAACTAGAAGCTGTTCGGCAAGCCCCAGGCAATTTCCTCGCCGATACCTTACTCGCAGACCTCGCCCGCGAGTGCATTCGGCTGGCTCAAAAAGATGAACCTTCAGAAGATACACTTCTCGAAAGCGCCATCCCATTCCCTATCTGGGGCGAGAACCAGATCGACCCCGAAGCCATCAAGCAAATGGAGAACGCAATGCGCCTGCCCGTCACCGTGACTGGCGCATTGATGCCAGATGCTCACGTTGGCTACGGACTCCCCATCGGCGGCGTGCTCGCTACCGAGAATGTTGTCATCCCCTACGCCGTTGGCGTGGACATTGCCTGCCGCATGAGAATTTCGATCTATGAAGTCTCGCCTCACCTGCTTGGGCAAAAGAAGGGCATGTTTGAAAACTCCCTCTGGGAAGAAACAGCCTTCGGCATGGGCGCAAAGTGGACAGGCAACAAGAAGGCTCAACACGAGGTGTTGGACGACAATGCATGGTATGCCACTCGCCAACTTAAGACCTTGAAAGACACCGCCATGAATCAACTTGGGACGAGCGGCACAGGCAACCACTTCGTCGAATGGGGATCGTTCACTTTGCATGAGCCCATGTTTGGCTTGCAGCCTGGTGAATACCTCGCTCTGCTTTCACACAGCGGGTCGCGGGGAGTTGGTGCAAAGATCGCAGACCGCTTCAGCAAGCTCGCGAGAGAGAAACACCCTGATCTTGACCCCAGCGTGAAGCACCTCGCATGGCTTTCGCTCGATTCAGAAGATGGTCAGGAATACTGGCTTTCGATGGAATTAGCAGGACGCTTCGCCTCGGCGAATCACTACATCATCCACAAGCGGGTCGCCGCGTCTGTTGGGTTGAAGGAAGCCGCCGTGGTCGAAAATCACCACAACTTCGCCTGGCACGAGACTCTTGCAGACGGGCGCAAGGTTGTTGTCCACCGCAAGGGAGCAACTCCCGCAGGCGAAGGCGTGCTAGGCGTCATCCCTGGCTCAATGGGAGACGCAGGCTACGTTGTCCGTGGCAGAGGCGTAGGGAATTCTCTTTCGTCCGCCTCTCATGGAGCAGGTCGGTTGATGAGCCGCAGAAATGCGTTGAACTCAATCAGCAAATCAGCACGGGACGAGTATCTCAAGAAGAACGGTGTCACTCTGCTCGGCGGAGGCATGGACGAATCGCCGCAGGCGTACAAGCCCATTGAAGAAGTCATTGCCGCGCAACACGACCTTGTGGAAGTGCTGGGTAAGTTCACACCACGCATCGTAAGAATGGCCGATGAACCTGGCGATATTTAAAAGTGTAGGCCGTGTTTCACACACGGCCTACATAAATAGAATTTAGCTTAATAATAATGAAATGTTTTAGACAGGCTTACAAAGCCTGTTTTTCTTTTGTTTTCGTTATAATGGTTTTATCAATTTCAAAGAGGTTCACATGCCATTTATCAATGATCAGTTCCAAGAGCTGTTACTAAATTATTCACAGGAAACAAACCCTGTGGAACGAAAAAAACTGGAAGATATGATCTGGCAAGAATACGGTACAGAAAACACCGTATTAGTGTTGGATATGTTTGGGTTTTCTTTACTCACACGCAAGTATGGCATTGTTCATTATCTTTCCATGATCAGTCGTATGCAACTGACCGTGGAACCGATCATCACGGGGCATGGCGGGAAGGTAATCAAGTTCGAGGCGGATAATTGTTTTGCACTTTTGCCAGATTCACTTTCCGCCGCTCGTGCCGCCATCACCATCCAGCATGCCCTCGCCGCCTCTAATATTTTGACAGCAGACGAGCTAGATATTCAAGTTTCTATTGGCATTGATTATGGAAAAATGTTGATCGTGAACGACGCAGATATTTTTGGCGATGCCGTTAACCGTGCTTGCAAGATGGGTGAAGATATTGGTGCAGCTGGAGAAATTTTGATCACGAAGGAAGCCATGGACCTAATTCCCGAAGAAGGAGCAATTCAGGGCAAGCCGATCGAAGTAAGCATCAGCGGATTAAGCATTCCTGCGTTTTCAATCATATATAGAACCAATGCTGAGGAAGAACAGCAATAAAATATATCCCTACTCCTTATTACACCCTTTCATATTTCCCTGCCAGGCCCAACCAAGTTCTTCTCCATTCTTCGCACGTACGCGCCACCAAGCGGCAAGTACATCTGGCATGGATCGATTAACAATACCCATAGTTGGGCCTTCAATCACATAAACATCCAAGCCATTACCATCTAAAACACGCGCTACATCCCCATGGAACACATCAGGTTCAGTCCATATACGAGTATAAGATTCCAGATGGACGGTATCCCCCACTTCTGGTGGGCAATGATAGCCTCCTGAAACCACCTCGTCGACCCAATTTCGAAAAGATTCCACTTGAAATAAACCAGCTACCAATGCTGACAGAAGTACAAATACCCCAGCTATCCAAGCTGCAATTGCCGCACCATCACTTTGTTGCTTCTTTGCCTTTTTCATAAGAAGTTCCTCCCATAATTCATTGTACACAGTTGAAACACAAAGTAAAGCAGGGAAGTGAATCTCTCATTTAAACGCAAATGCCTACTATAGAAATAGTAGGCATTTGCTTATGCTTATCAATTTTCTTGCATCATAAGGTCGATATGGTGAAATCCTGATGTTATATCTTTGCCAAAATATCAATAGCATTCTGTACTCGTTGCAGACATTTCTCTCTGCCAATGATCTCCATGGATTCAAACAAGGGTGGGCTTACTTTTTGGCCTGTCGTTGCTACACGCAAGATACCAAAGACCTGATTTACATTCAAACCTGACTGTTCAACATAAGCACGCATCGGCGGCTCGGCAGTCGCATGATCTACACTGGGCAAGCTGGAAAGAATCTCATAGGTTTTGCGAGCAATCTCTGCAGACTGTTTTGCGTCAAGTCCTTTTGCAATCAAGTCTTCTGCAGCTGGAGTCACTTCCTCTTTGAAGAAGAAAGAACCAAAAGCAAGACAATCATCAAGCGTAGTTAATCTCTCTCGGATGAGGGGAATCATTTTCAGCAACACATCATCTCTGACATTAAGTCCTTCACGGGTGAAGTAAGGCTTGAGGCGGGCTGCCAAGTCTTCGGTCGTAAAGAGGCGAATATGGGTCGCATTGAAGTGATCCAATTTTTGAAAGTTGATCGCAGCGGGAGACGGAGTCAGCGAATCAATAGTGAAACGGTCGATCATTTGATCAATGACCATCACATCATCCTCAGCGACCCCCCATCCCATTAATGCGCTCCAATTCATTACGCCTTCAGGAGTGAAACCAAGTTCCTGCATGTCTTTGATAAAAATCGAATAACCATCTTTTATTGCAGCCGCAGCTTCGCGCTTGCTCATTTTGCCTTTACCGCTAGGCTTGAGGAAGACAGAGAGATGCACCCAAGTAGGCTCATCCCAACCAAAGGCGCGGACAATATTTACATGCAACGGAAATGTACCCAGCCATTCGGAGCCGCGCAGGACATGAGTAATCTCCATTTCATGATCATCCACAATAGCCGCCAAATGATACGTTGGTAAACCGTCAGTCTTGAGAATGACTTGGTCGTTGAGTTGTTTGTTTTCAGTGGTAATGTCACCACGAAGATGATCATGTGCGACTGTAACACCTTCATGCGGCATTTTGAAACGAATGGTATAAGGTTCACCGTTGGCAATGCGACGGCTGGCTTCATCAGGTGAAAGCATGCGACAAGTGCCATCGTAGTGCGGGTTTTCTTTGCGCTTCATCTGCTCCTGCCTCACTTTTTCGAGGTGGTCAGGTGTGCAGAAACAAGGATATGCAAAACCTTTTTCTACAAGAGTTTTTGCATGATGTTGATAAATCTCTCGGCGTTCAGTCTGGCGATATGGGCCATACTTGCCGCCAATATCAGGACCCTCATCATATTGCAGTCCAAGCCAGCGTAAGCCATCAAAAATTTCTTGCTCGGCGCCAGGAACAGTGCGCTTGATATCTGTATCTTCAATGCGAAGGATAAACTGCCCGCCTGTCTTTTTAGCAAGCAAATAATCATATAGCGCAGTTCGTGCAGTGCCGAGGTGCATGTGTCCCGTTGGCGAAGGGGCGATACGAGTTCGTGCAGGTTTAATGGACAAAATGAGGTCTCCTATTTTTTGACCATGGATGACAGAACGGAGGCAGTAATCACAGTCCTAGTTCTATTACTCATAGTCTTAGTTTTAAAATTCCATTTGCTTGTGACGCATAACGACGGATTCAACCAATCCAATGCCAAGCATAAGAGCAGTAAGACCGCTACCGCCATAACTGACGAATGGGAGCGGCAACCCAGAAACAGGCAGCACGTTGAGATTCATACCGATATTGACCGCTCCTTGAAAAAAGATCAGAGTTGCCACACCGAGAGCAATCATAGAGCCTGCCACATCACGCGCCTTTTGCGCCGCACGGATGCAGCGCCAAACGATGATGCCAAGTGTGAAAATAATCAATGCACCACCGACCATACCAAATTCTTCAGAACTGGCAGCGAAGATAAAGTCAGTGTGGCGGACTTTCAAAAAGCGCAGTTGAGTTTGGGTACCGTGTCCATAGCCTTCGCCAAATACACCACCTGTACCCACAGCGATCAACGCCTGCTGCACATTGTAACGGTTACCGTACGTATCATTTGGGTCAGGCACAACAAAGTTAACAATACGCTCTTGTTGATATGCCTGCAAAAATGGGACACGAACTCCCAAAACAGAGAGGATCACCAAACTTAATACAACAACTACACCTATGCCAACAGCATAAAGCACGTGCTTGATCTGCACACCATTCACCCATAACATAACCGCTAGAATAACAGAAAGGACAAGTACATTACTCAAATTCGGTTGAAGGAGGATCATAACCACGATCCCAGATGCCCAAAGGATGGCACCAAAGGCCCACTTTAAGTCACGCGGCTGATGCTGCGCCACCTCAAAATACCGAGCCAAAATCACAATAGCCACGATCTTCGCAAACTCCGTAGGTTGAAGGAACAGCACACCCACCTGGAACCAACGCTGTGCACCGAAAGCAGATTGCCCAAAACCAGTCAGGGTCACCAGAAAGCCCATAATGACAAGGTAGATCGGGCGGTATAGAGCCAGCCAGTAGCGATAATCTACTGAACCAACTAGAAATATAAGCACAACACCAAGAATAGCAAAATACACCTGACGCATGATGAGCGGCTGCAACACTTCATTTCCCGCTACAGCAGAACGAATCATAACCGTGCCAAAAGATGACGCAAGCACAATCGCGCCTAATAAAATAAAGTCAAAGGTACGCCAGGAAAGTCCACGAGTCATAATAAAAAACACGGAAACAACCATTGACTTACGTCAGGCTGATCCGTGTCTCCAAAGTACAAAAGATCATCCTGCGCGATGGCGCGATACACTCCGCAGAGGAATATCCGCTACAAGGCGCTGTTCACGTCCATCGCGTTCCAACCCGATCTGCACAGCCTCGGGGTCAATATCAATATATTTAGAGATCGCCTTCAAAAGATCATCCTTTAACGCCTCCAGCTGAGCGGGCGTTAAATCAGTGCGGTCATGAACCAATACAAGTTGAAGGCGTTCCTTTGCGCTTGAGGCGCTTTTCTTTCGTGTGAAGAAGTTCATATCACTTCCTCCCTGTCAGCCGTTGAATGGCGCCCCACAAACCGCTTTGTTGATCGAGGTCCATGAATGGGACATCGATTCCCTGCAGTCGTTTGGCAATGTTTCGAAAAGCAAGGCCAGCACGGCTCTTTCCGTCTGTGACGACTGGCGCGCCGCGATTTGAGCCGATGATGACAGATTCGTCTTCAGGAACAATACCGATCAATTGAATACCAAGCAAGTCCAGCACATCTTCTGCAGAAAGCATGTCATTATTTTTGACCAATACTGGATTCAACCGATTAATAATCAGCCTCGGGCTCCCTTTTTCTTCTGCTTCCAGGATACCTACTACGCGATCTGCATCACGCACCGCACTAACCTCAGGGTTGGTCACTACGAGAACCCGATCTGCCGCCGCTATGGCATTTCGGAAACCGCGTTCGATGCCCGCAGGTGAGTCAATGATAACGAAGTCAGAATCAGCTCTCAGGTCGTTGCAGATGCGAATCATGTCCGATGGCGAAACTGCATTTTTGTCACGAGTCTGCGCAGCGGGGATCAGATACATTTCAGGGTAATGCTTGTCACGGATCATCGCCTGTTTTAATTTGCAACGCCCCTCGATAACATCCACAATATCATACACAATACGATTTTCAAGACCCATGACCACGTCAAGATTGCGCAACCCAATATCGCCATCAATACAGACGACTTTTTTACCGTCCATTGCGAGCGCATTGGCGAGGTTTGCAACAGCAGTAGTTTTACCCACGCCGCCTTTTCCAGATGTTACAGTAATCACTTGAGCAGTCATATTAAGTCCTAATCGATGAATTAGCCGGTATGCCAGAGTTCGGCTTGTAATCGTCCTTCACTGTTAATGCTGGCAATTTCAGGCTTTGGGTCTTTTTGTGGCTTGAGCGTCGCAGATACTTCGTCCGCAATGCGTAATTGATTTGCAGATAGATCGAGTGCACAGATAAATGCTGAACGGTCACCTTTTGAGCCTGCATGGATCATGCCACGCACTCGTCCCCAAATAATAACATTCCCTTCAGCAACGATCTCTGCACCAGGATTCACATCTCCAAAAATCACGATATGACCAGGGAACTCAATGCGCGTTCCAGAGCGAATGGTTTTGGAGACGAACAAAGCCGTATCGTCAGTAATAGTATCGGCAAACTGTCTTTGCTCTTCAGGGCGTGGCTTTGAAATTCTGGTTGCCAAGCCAAGCAATTGTGCGGTTTGCTCAGTAGTTGGCGATTCACTGACAATTGCCCAGAGTGTCACATTCCGTTCTGAAAGATGGTCACGCAGATCAACCAAGTCATTGACCTTTAATATCTGTGAGCCAACATCCATAGCCAAGCGCGCGCCTTGAAAAAAGGTTGGGCGCTCATCAATTTGCGCAAGCAAGGCAGTACGTTGATCTTCCCAAGGCGCATCTACAAATGTCGCGAGAAGTCCGTCACGTATTCCTTTAATTTGGACAAGAGATGTTATTTGTTCCATACGTAAGCTTAAGCAAATTGATACGTTGAATTATACCTGATGAAAATACGGCCATTATGGCGCAGAGGGCGCTTGATTTCCCTGTGCAATATCAATAGCTTTGATCTCGAAGTACGACTCGATCATACGCTTTACCATTGGACCAGCCACACTGGCGCCCTCGCCGCCATTGTAGGCAAATGCAAGTACAAGAATCTCAGGGTCATCATAGGGCGCATACGCAATCGTCCAGGAATGTGTAGGCCATGCACCGAAGTTACATCGGTCTGCGGCGCGAGCCACGTCATCACAGTATTCTGCCGTACCAGTTTTACCAGCTACAGCAATCGGAAAATCATTAAAGAGAGCATGCAACGTACCAAATAGGGATGCTGTCACAGCCAGTCTTGTGCCTTCGCGAACCGCCTGTATTGACTCAGGCCTGACGGTCTTCAAGACATCTTCGTTGAGGCTGCAATATACATCATCGCAGGAATAGCTTTGTATCATCGGGTCAACTGTCACATCCCATCGCATGTTCGGAGTAAAAGGTGAAATTTGATAGCTGCCATCTGTCTCAAATTCAGTGACCGTAAAATCTTTCGGGTTAAACCACATGGGAACGACGTTTCCGTTACCATCCGTCACTTCACGGATAACAGTCGGTTGCATCATCTTGCCGCTATTAGCAATCACAGAGCCTGCCATTAATACCTGCAAAGGTGTAACCAACACATAGCCCTGCCCCACGCTCGCAATATATGTATCACCAGTAGACCAGTTCTCACCTGTATTGATACGTTTCCACTGTGGGTCTGGGATCAGGCCATCCTGCTCACCTTTTAATTCAATACCAGTCGGTTCTGCATAGCCCAGTGCGCGCGCATATTGACCGAGACGTTCAATACCCAGCCCGGGGTTTATCTCGTCTTCATAGCCGCCGCCAAGCTTATAAAAACACACATTACTTGAGAACGCGATACATTGCAAGAAATTTATTGCGCCAAAACCTTCAGGACGTTTATCAAAAATATGGTCCACGAACGGACGGGTGTTACTATCCGTACAGGGGTCATTCGGATTGAATCTTTCACACAGCAACAATTGTCCGGGAGCCTGTATGATGTCTCCAAGACTGACCACGCCTTCATTGATCGCGCCTGTAGCTGTTGCCAGTTTAAATACTGAACCAGGCGGGTACTCGGCAGAAATAGCATTATTCAACAACGGTTTGCGGGGGTCTTGACTTAACTGCTCATAATAATATGCGGGAATAATTCTTGTAAACCGATTGTTCTCGTATGTTGGGTAAGAAGTCATGGCTAATATTTCGCCTGTCTTCGGATTCATCGCAATAATCACTCCGCTGGAAATACGGATCTTATTGAAATACGTATTCCAATAACGAATCTCTTCCAACAAAGTGGCTTCAGCGGCGGCTTGTAAACGGGTATCAATGGTCAAGTACACGTTATGTCCGGGAACCGCCGCAATTGGCGGCTCAAGGTTACGGATCTCCTGTCCAGCCACATCGATCTGCACGACACGCAACCCATTCCTGCCTGCAAGAATGTCTTGCATGGAGTCTTCCACGCCCGCGTAACCGATCTTGTCACGGTTGGGAATAAAACCCTTGGCGCGAAACTCGTCTTCAAACAAAGCGGGGATTGGGCCAAGAAAGCCAATTAAATGGGCGGTCAGCGAACCTGTTGGATAATCACGTATCGGTTCAACCTGGACCTCTACACCGGGCCAGTCCACCGATTTTTCTTCCACGATCCGAGCAGTCTCTTCCGAAACGTTACACTTCACTTTGACTGGGCTGAAAGGAGCAAGCGTATCCTGCAAGGCAACCATTTGAGCAATTCCAGGCCCTTCAACACATGCAGCAAACAGCTTTGCCTCTTCGAGTGACTCATCTGTCACTGGCCCGCCTACTGGAACATCGATCAGATCAGAAAGCTCGCGATAAACACGTTGAATATCAGAATCATCGGCAGGCAAATTGGCTGGAGTGATCACAATATTATAGGAAGCCAAGTTACTGGCAAGAATAAAGCCATTACGGTCATAAATGATTCCGCGCGGAGCAGGGACACTAACTTGCTTTGTATAATTCTCAACCGCCCTTGCTGCCCAGCTGGATGCCTGAAACACCTGTAAATTGACAAGCCTGAAAAACAGGCCACTCAGAGCCAAAAACACAACAATATAAATTGTATAAAGGCGCCACGCTTCAAATCGAACGGGGCGTGATGAAGTTCCAGAACTCATTCATACTCCTCAAGAGGATAAACCCATTGCGCCATATCCCGCATGAAAGCATAGATCGGTATGGAGAACAACATATTTAGCAGCAAACTGGGGAGGGTGATCAAACCGACTACATCATCAAACGGAAGAGGCGTACCAAGAACACGCAATGCAACAAACGACAACATGTTCATGAACAACGTGCCTATGAATATAACACTAAACATGGCGAGCAAAGGAGCTTGCCATACTCGTCGCTGTAAAATTTGCGCAACGAAGACTACACCAAAATAGCCAATTACAATAACTGGCCACGGCATACTGGAAATAAATCCTACCATCAAACAAGCAAGTGCCGCCCATTGCCAGGCCGACTTAACACGCTTCTGTAAGGCCCACGCCGCAAGAATAAGCAAAGGTAGGTCAGCATAGCCAGAGATTAAGCGCACCTGACTAATAATAGATGACTGCAGGATAACTGCCAGCCCAAGCAAGGGAAAAGCAATAATATTTCGCATGTCAAAAAGTTATGGGGAAGGCAAAGGCTCAAGCGGAGTAATATCCACTGGGCGGAAGTTAGTAATCACCAAGACAATTTCAAGTCGGGAAAAATCTACAGCGGGTTGAATAGTAGCCTGCTGAAACAATTCAAATTCAAGGTTACGCACCGTGACGACTTGACCAATGATCAAATCCGAAGGAAATCCTCCCCCCAAACCTGAAGTGAGGATAAGGTCACCTGATTCAACTGTAGCATTTTGTGAGATCATATCCAGAGACACATCACCAGTAACCGAACCAAACGCCACCGCGCTGGTCTCTGCATTTTGCAAATAAACATTGACAGCAGAGGCAGGGTCTGTGATCAACTGCACTCGCGCCGCATCTGCAATGACGGCATCCACGCGGCCAACCAAACCTTGATTGGTCACTACTGGCATACCACGGCGAATATCATCATTTGAACCGCGGTTGATAATGATGTAATGCAAAAATGGACTTGGGTCACGCCCGATCACTGCAGCTGCTTTATATGTACTTTCAGGGTTCGAACGGGAAAAATCTACGAGAGCAGCAAGGATTTCAGTTTCATTTACTCGCTGTTGAAGCTCAATCACTTGAGCCTGCAACTGAGAGACTTGTGTCTCCAATTCGGCATTACGAGTACGCAATGAAACAATATCACGCGGCGCAGTAACAAAATCCTGCAAGCCTAGAAAACGAGAGGAAAACCAAGTCTGAGCATCTATTAGTACGGAGCTAAACTGCCTTGATGCTGAACCAAAAAAACCACCAAGGGATAAGGCGAGAATCCCCCCCACTACCAAAAATATAATTGTTGTTTGTAAAGAACGAGAGTTCATTTTAATTTAGCCTCCAGAAAAGAAGGCTGCCAGATATTCACTAAATAACGTGGCGCGTGCTGCCGCGCTCCAAGCCAACCAGGTAACGGCCCAAAGAGTCCAAGTCTTCAAATATCATTGCGGCGCCTCTTGCAACACAAGTCAACGGGTCTTCCGCAACCCAGACACGCAATTTTAATTCGTCGGTTAACCGCTCAGCTAGGCCTTGCAATAAGGCTCCACCGCCCGCAAGACATATACCAATGTCCATAAGGTCGGCTACGATCTCAGGAGGAATTTCATCCAAGGCGTCACGCACCGTGTCGATGATAACTTGCACCGAACCTGAAAGTGCCTCACGGATTTCAACAGAAGAAACTTCAATAGTTTCAGGTAAACCTGTTACCAAGTTGCGGCCACGCACTTCCATCGTCTTTTCGGGCTGCAATGGATAAGCAGAACCAATCTGCCATTTGATCTGCTCTGCAATGCCTTCACCGATCAACATGTTGTATTTGTTACGAAGGTATTGCACGATGTCCTGATCCATCTCGTCACCTGCCACGCGCAGAGAGCGGGATGCAACTACGCCACTCATAGACATAACTGCGACTTCAGTAGTACCGCCACCAATGTCAACTACCATCGAGCCGCGAATCTCTCCAACTGGCAGACCAGCTCCTAGCGCGGCCGCGATCGGTTCCTCTATCAACATGGCTTGCCTCGCGCCAGAGGCCATTACAGCATCATAAACGGCACGCTTTTCAACTTCTGTAACACCAGTGGGAAGACCAACGATAACGCGTGGACGCGGCAAAGGAACGATGCTTTGCTCGTGAACCTTGCCAATAAAATACTCAAGCATAATTTGGGTAACATCAAATTCCGCGATAACACCATCGCGGATTGGGCGTACCACCACAACATTTCCAGGTGTGCGCCCGACCATTTCCTTAGCTTCAAGGCCAATCGCCAAGGGTTGTCTTAATTTCTTATCAACAGTTACCCAGGACGGTTCATTAATAACAATGCCTTTATTGCGAACATGAACCAGAGTGTTCGCTGTGCCAAGGTCTATGGCGATATCCAGAGAAAAAAGGCCTAACAGCCAGTTAATAGGGTTGAAGGCCAAAATAGGCTCCTAAGTGAGATGTTTGCTCCAAATCAACTTCCGACCGCTATTATACCATGAGCAGAAAATACTATTTTGCCAGTGCACAATCCCCCACAGGGGGTAAAATAGGCGGCAACTAAAATTTATGTTCTCGGAGGAGATTATGTCCAAATTTGCAATTGTCACGGATAGTACATCTTATATTCCAAGTGAAATCATTCAGAAGTACAACCTCACAGTCGCCCCGCAGATCTTAATTTGGGGTGATGAGACATTTCGTGATGGAATCGATATTCAGCCGTCTGAATATTATAGCCGTCTGAAAACAGCCAAGGTAATGCCGTCTACATCTCAGGTTTCGCCAGCTACCATGCATGAGACCTTTCAAGGTTTGGTGGACCAAGGCTTTGATGTGCTTGGTATTTTTATCTCCTCGAAATTATCGGGCACTTTGCAATCTGCAGTTCAAGGTAGGGAAATGATGGGGACAGCTGCAGAAAAGGTAAGCTTGGTAGATAGCCAATCCACAGCAATGGCTCTCGGCTTTCAAGTTCTTGGTGCTGCGCGAGCGCGAGAAGCTGGAGCAAGCCTTAAGGAATGTGTGGAACTCACAGAAAAAGCCCACGTAAAAACAGGCGTATTCTTTGCAGTAGACACTCTCGAATTCCTGCACCGCGGTGGACGTATTGGCGGCGCGCAACGCTTCATTGGTTCTGCACTTAACTTGAAGCCGATTTTGGCTCTGAAAGAAGGTAAAGTAGAGGGCGTGGAACGAATTCGTACAAAGAGTAAAGCACATGACCGCATTCTTGAATTGGTTGCAGAACAGGTAAAAGGAAAGTCGAACATCCGCCTCGCTACTTTGCACGCCAATGCCATTGATGACGCAAAATCGCTTCTTGACCGCGCTGCGAACGATCTCAAACCCGTTGAGACGATCCTCTCTGAATTAAGCCCCGTCGTGGGGACACATACTGGTCCTGGAACTGTAGGCTTGGCATTTAGTTTCGAGTAATCAAGTAAACACACAAAATAGCCATAGAGATCACAGAGATTTTCTTTGTGCCCTTTGTGGCTATTTTTTATTACGAAGCAAACTACTAGAGAAATAAAATGATAGATACCACTCAATACAATCACGCCGCATTATCATTACCTATCCTCAAATTGGCGGACTCTGCATTCATTCGTGAATTTCAACAAAAAGCTTCCTTTGCACACATTCCTGTTGGACAGGATGTTTTTCTCGAAGGTGATCGAGTAGAAGCAATTGCTCTGTTAATTTCAGGTGTTGTTCGAGTCTATAAGATCGGTGAAACGGGTCGTGAAATTACACTATACCGATTTGGAAATGGCTCCTCTTGCATTCTGACTGCCAATGCAATATTAAGCCAAAAGACTTTTCCTGCTATTGCAACCGTCGAACAAGATGCAGAAGCGATCATGATCCCTGCCGATACATTCCGTGACTGGGTACGACGTCACGATCTATGGCGTGAATTCGTTTTTGAATTACTTTCCCAGAGGCTTTCTACTGTAATGGCTATAGTAGAAGAGGTTGCTTTTCATCGCATGGATAAACGTGTGGCTTCGCTATTGTTGAAGAGAGCAAAAATGCAAAACCCTATGCGTGTTACCCATCAGGAAATTGCTGCTGAGTTAGGCAGTTCCCGCGAAGTGATCAGCCGCCTGTTAGAAGATTTCGTAAGCGATGGAAGCATTCGGTCTGGGCGAGGAACGGTTGAAGTACTGGATTTTGAGCTCCTAGAGTCTCGGTCCCTTATGTGACAATGTCACCGACAAAAATTGGTGAAGCTCCTATACTGTTGATATCAAACTAATCAACCCAAGGAGAAATATCCAATGAAACGCAATTTGTCCAACATTGATCGCATTGTCCGTGTCGTGCTCGCCGCAGTTTTCGCCTATTTATATTTTGGTGGTATCGTCACAGGTACACTTGGCATCGTACTTCTAGTGCTTGGAGCAGTCTTCCTGCTTACGGCGGTAGTTGCTTTTTGTCCGTTATATGCGCCTTTCAAGTTCAGCACCTATAAGAGCTAATGTCTTTTCATAGAGCGGATGAGAAATTGTCCGCTCTAATTATTTAATCATGAACAAATCAGAGTTCCAACAAAAGGTCTCAGCATCAGAAAAGCCTATCATCGTTGATTTTTGGGCAACATGGTGTGGGCCATGCATGATAACAAAGCCCATCCTTGAAAAGCTTGCAAAGGAATATAGTGACACAGTTGAGTTCATGCCGGTCAACGCAGATGACTCAAGAGAAATCCTTGAACAATTCCGCGTGTATGGCATTCCAACAGTTATCACCCTGCGTAACGGTCAAGAGGCTGGCCGGATAACAGGTGCTCAAAATGAAGCAGGGTACCGCAGCCTGTTCGAAGCGTTGACGAAAGGGCAAAAAGTTAAAGTCCCTATGACAACTTTCGATAGAATGCTTCGGCTTGGCGGTGGAGGTGTATTCATTATGATAGGCATCTCTACAAGTAACTGGGTCGTAACAGTAATTGGGGCTATTCTCGCATTTTTAGGGATCTATGATCGCTGCCCGATCTGGAACGCGGTCACAGGAATCTTCCAGCGTAAGTAAATGCTTCTCGTTGGCAAGTAGGCTCCGGGCCGCGCCCGGAGCCGTTTTGTCATTCATCGGCTATAATCGAAAAATATGAGTCACAATGTCCCTTTGGTTATTGGCATTGCCGGCGGATCAGGTTCCGGCAAAACAACAGTCGCTCAGGAAATTCTCAACCGAGTTGGAGCAGACAGAATTGCATACCTTCAACATGACTCGTATTACAAAGATCTTACTGGTCTGCCGCCTACACTGCGCAGAGATGTCAATTTTGATCATCCCAACTCCCTTGAAACTGAATTATTGATTAAACACATCGCATCATTGCGGAACCTTCAACCTGTTGAAGTCCCGATATATGATTTCTCCACTGACAGCCGCACTGAACAAACGTTTACGGTGGCGGCGCGTGGTGTCATTATCGTGGAGGGAGTGTTGATCTTTGTAGAACCTGAATTGCGGAAGTTGTTTGATGTAAAGATCTTTGTAGACGCAGATGCAGATGTCCGCTTTATTCGACGTCTGCGCCGCGATATTTCTGAACGTGGCCGCTCTACAGAATCCGTCATCAAGCAATATGAAGCGACGGTGCGTCCTATGCACCTTGAATTCGTTGAACCATCCAAGCGGTATGCAGATGTGATCATCCCTGAAGGTGGACACAACAAAGCCGCATTGGATATGGTTGTTGCAAGAATAGAGACATTACTTAAATAGGAGAGATAAATGGCAAAACAATGGAGTACCCCACCCGCAATGCAGATCGACCCGAGCAAGAAATACAAGGCTCGCATGGAAACAGATAAAGGAACAATGGTCATTGAGTTGTTCGCAGACAAGACCCCTATTACTGTAAATAGTTTTGTGTTCCTTGTCCGCGAGGGATTTTATGATGGTGTCATCTTCCACCGTGTGATCGGAAACTTTATGGTGCAAGGTGGTGACCCCACAGGCACTGGCCGCGGCGGCCCTGGATATAAATTTCAGGATGAATTTCACCCCAGCCTAAAACATGACAAGCGTGGAATTTTGTCCATGGCTAATGCAGGACCAGGAACCAATGGTTCGCAGTTCTTTATCACTCATGGTCCTACTCCCCATTTGAACGGCAGACACAGCGTTTTTGGGCAGCTTGTGGAAGGTGAAGAAGTGTTAATGTCCATTCCTGAGCGTGACCCAAGCAATGTGAACGCACCAGCGGTGAAGATCATCAGTGTCACCATTGAAGAAAGCTAAAGACTCAGAAGGTTCGGATTCAAAACCTGCCAATAAAATTGGCACGAACCTTTTGCGCATTCTGGCGATTGCGGCTGTCATTGGAATCACGGTTTACATTTACAGCATCCGTGATCACGTTGAGGAGTTTGCAGGGTATGGCTACCCTGGCATCTTTTTGATCGCCTTGATGGCAAATGCGACTGTCTTTTTGCCTGCACCAGGTGTGGCTGTTGTTTTTGCAATGGGAAGTATTTTCAATCCACTTGGCGTAGCTCTCGCTGCTGGGACAGGCGGTGCAATCGGTGAACTTTCAGGCTATCTCGCTGGCTTCAGCGGACAAGCTGTTGTTGAGAACACCAAAGCGTATAACAAGATCAATCCGTGGGTTCAAAAGTACGGCGGTTGGGCAATTCTTGTTCTTTCTGCCATTCCTAATCCATTTTTTGATATTGCGGGAATTGCGGCAGGAATGACAAAAATGAAGGCGTGGCGCTTTCTGCTCTTCTGCTGGGTTGGACAACTCATCAAAATGGCCATGTTCGCTTACGCAGGCGCATACTCAATCGACTGGATCGCCAGTTTATATAAGTGAGTTATTTTTGTAGGTCACGCTATTCGCGTGGCCTACTGCAATTAAAAACAAGGAGAAACCATGAGCAACTTCGACAAATTTGATTCATACATTGATAAAAATCTCGATAAAAGCCTTGAAGAACTCAAACGCTATGTCGCTCAACCTAGTATCAGCGCACAAAATTTGGGATTGAAAGAATGCGCAGCCATGGTGAAAGAAATGCTGGAAAAGCGCGGTTTTGCAGCAGAAATAATGGAAACCGATGGCGCACCTGTCGTTTTCGCTGAACGCAAAGGTAAGAGCGATAAGACCCTGCTCATTTATAACCACTACGACGTTCAACCCCCTGAACCGCTGGAGTTATGGGAAACCCCGCCATTTGAACCCGTGATCCGTGATGGAAAAATGTTCGGGCGTGGCGTGAGCGATGACAAGAGTCATCTCACTGCACGTTTGCACGCCATTGATGCCATTCTTGAAGATGAAGGTGAATTGCCATGCAACATCAAATTCATCATCGAAGGTGAAGAAGAAACTGCCAGCGCGCATCTTCATGACTACATTTCCCAAAATCTTGACCGTTTAAAAGCCGATGCCTGTATTTGGGAATTCGGCGGCGTGGATCATCGTGACAAGCCAGTGCAATATCTTGGTTTGCGCGGAATCTGCTATGTTGAGTTATCGGTCACTTCGCTCGGGACAGATGTTCATTCGGGCTTAGGTGGCAGCATCCTGCCTAACGCGGCATGGCGACTCACTTGGGCATTGGCCAGCTTGAAAGGCGTCGATGAGCGGATTCGTATCCCTGGTTTTTATGATGACGTGATTCCCCCATCTGCCCGCGACCGCGAGTTAATGGATGCACTTCCCGAAGTTGCGGATGAATATCTAACACGTTACGGCGCGAAGGGATTTATCAAAGGGCTTACAGGCGGAACAGACTTGAAGATAGAAGAAGTTTTCACGCCTACTTGCACCATCTGCGGCCTCACCAGCGGCTACCAAGGTGCTGGTTCAAAAACTGTACAGCCTGCATTTGCTTCTGCCAAAGTAGATTTCCGCCTTGTGCCGAACCAAATGCCGCAGGACATCTTGAAGAAACTCCGCGCACATCTAGATGCTGAAGGCTTCAGCGATGTTCAGATCGAATTCCTTGGCGGCGAACCCGCGGCACGCACAGATCCCGATGACCCGTTCGTAAAGATCGTTTTGGATACAGCAGAAGATGTCTTTGACGCAAAAATGGAAGTTGTGCCAATGATCGGTGGATCTGGCCCCAACTACCCGTTCGTTCATGACCTAGGCCTGCCCGTTGTGACGATGGGCCATGGCTACCCTGACACAAAAGCTCACGCCCCTAACGAAAACATTCGCATTGACCTGTACGTCCAGCATGCCAAGCACATGGTACGTGTGATAAAGGAGTTTTCAAAGTAGTAAATTTTCATGTCGCCATGTCTATAAAGTGACCTTTTTCACTCCGAATTAGTGACGTTCTTTTTTCAAATTCTGCTTATAATCAGTTTGTAACAAAATTCACAAGTCAAGTTTTTCTACATATTTGGAGGCAAAAATGTTTGTCGGTGAAAGAATGTCCCATCCTGTTATTACCGTTTCGCCTGAAATTCCTATTCATGATGCAGTTGTCATGTTCAAGAAAGAACACATCCGCCGTGCCCCCGTGGTCAGCAAGGAAGGTAAATTGATCGGCATCGTAACTGAAAACGATCTACTTAACGCTTCCCCCTCCCCTGTCACAAGCCTAAGCGTATGGGAAATGAATTACCTCATGAGCAAGGTGACTGTGAAACAAGTCATGACGAAAAAGGTAAAGACTATTGATGTCGGCACTCCCATCGAAGAAGCCGCACGCATCATGGCTGACCTGAAAATTGGCGGTATGCCCGTCATGCGAGATGGCAAAGTGGTTGGCATGATCACCGAAACTGACCTATTCAAGATCTTCCTTGAGCTGATGGGTGCCCGCACTAAAGCGTTACGCATCACTGCCGTAGTTGACGACAAGCCAGGAACATTGGCTAAAATCACTAAAGCCATTTCTGATGTAGGCGGAAACATTGTCGCTTTTGGTCAGTTTGCAGGTGACGACCCCAGCACAAAAATTCTCACTTTCAAGGTGGCTGGCGTCAAGAAAGAAGAAGTCAAGAACGCATTAGCCAAATATGTACAAAAATTTTGGGACATTCGACAGAGCTAGTTGAAAAACTATAAAAAAAGGCCGTTGCTTTTAGCAACGGCCTTTTTTATCTCTCAGTCCTTTTTACGTGTGGTTTCCGGTCAAACCTTTTAGCATCTCCACTTGTTGACTCAGGCCTACCAGTTCGTGGCCTTTCGCTAGGCTTTCGCGTCCTATCGCTCTTAAAATCGGGCTTTCCGCCTCGTGGTCTATCGTTTGTACGTGGAGCTGATTCATCTTTCAAATTAGGTCTTCTTGCGCGAGTCCGTTCACTAATGACTGGCACCTTATCACCTTTTAGTTCAGCTATTTCATCCCCAGTGAGGTAACGCCACTGACGCGGCTTGAGACTGCCCAATTTCAATGTGCCAATTCGCAAACGAATAATTTTCACTACGGGCAATCCGAGCAATTTACCCACCTCACGAATTTGACGCTTTTTGCCTTCACCCATGATGATGCGAAGCCAGGCACCTTTTCCCGAAGCGGAAATAAAGTTAACATCCGCAGGTTTGGTCTTGTCGCCATCTTCCATTACAACACCGCGACGCCATGCTTCCAATTGCTTTTCATCAGGACGACGTGCAACCAAAACACGGTACTCTTTTTCGTGGCCGAATCTCGGATGAGTCAATTTGTTTGTCAACTCACCATCATTGGTCATCAAGATCAAGCCTTCTGAGTCAAAATCCAAACGCCCCACAGGATACAAATGTCCCTCCACAAGAACCAGATCGCGCACAGTTTGGCGGTCATCCTGTCCTTCAGCTGCTGAAAGCACATTACGAGGCTTATACAAGGCAATATATATCAAAGATTCGGCCCTAGGCAGAGCTTTTCCGTCAATCATGACCTTGTCAACAGAAAGATCGGCTTTCTGCCCTAACACAGCAACTTTTCCATTAACGCGTACACGGCCTTCGGTGATGAACACCTCACAGGCACGGCGAGAGCCGTATCCCGCTTGAGCAAGTAATTTTTGTAGTCTTTCTTCCATAACGAATCATTATAACGGAACTGATACCAATTGGCGATGATTGGGCATAGTCTCCGCTTACCACTGTTGAATTCCTACAATTCACAATAAAATAAGGACGCGACCCTCATTAACAACATTGAATCTAGAAAGCCCATGAAACTCTATACTTCCCTAAAATCTGTTCTCGCTGAATTCCTGCATCTCCACCGTACCCTCGCCTCTGATGACATGAATAAAACCTATGCCATCATCGACTCTTATATGCCAGACAATGCAAACTACACAACGGAGAACTATGTCCCTTTCTCCCAAGCATGGACATGGAAAATTCCAGAGCGCTACATCGTGCATGAGGCTTATCTCGAAACTGAAGACGGTGAAAGAATCGTTGATTTCAAGAACAACCCTCTGCATATCATTTCATATTCCTTGCCAATAGACAAATTCCTCACATGGGATGAACTTGTCCCTCATTTAAGATATAGCGAAAAACGACCAGATGCTATTCCGTGGGAATTTAAATATTACGAGCGCAGTTGGGGATTCTGTCTCTCAAAAAATACGTTTGATCAATTACCCAGAGACAAGAAATTCCATGCCGTAATCCGTTCTGAATTTTCAGATGATCCAACAAATGGGATGAAGATTGGCGTAGGAGTAATTCACCCTGAAGGTGGGTGTAACCCAGAAGCAGGCGAATTCATTATCCAATCACATACCTGTCATCCCGCTCAGGCAAATGACGATGGCTCTGGCGTAGTCTGTGAAATTGAATTAGCAAGGCGGCTTGCCGAAAAGCCTTTGCCTGCTGGCTCGATGAGCATCCGTTTTTGGTTTGGGCCAGAGACTATTGGCACGGTTGCTTATCTTGCCAATCACGAAGACCTCATACCCAACCTACGTGGTGGAATCTTTCTCGATAGCACAGGCAATCAAAACACTTTGGCATTACAAAGGACTTTACAAGACTCGCATTTACTTGACCGTATAGCGAGGTATATAATTTCAAAACAAAATAAAGAATTTCGAGAAGGTGAATTCGCTCAAGTTGCGCCTAATGATGAACGCATCATCAACGGACCTGGGGTCAACGTTCCATGCATTTCACTCAGCCGTTTCCCTTACCCTGAATATCACACAAGCGATGATAATCTCGAAATTATCCACGAAGATCTCCTTCTCAACGCTGTTGATGTAGCCGAAGAAATTGTCCGCATTTATGCCAGTAATTACATTCCAAAACGTACATTCCGTGGGCCAGTTTTTCTCAGCGGCAACGGTCTCTGGGTGGATTGGCGCGAGAATTGGGATCTCAACCGTGCCATCGAAAAGATTATGATGAAATTCGAAGGTGAACACACAGTCTTTGACATTGCTGAACAAGTTGGTTTGGATTATTGGACGGTTCGAGACTATGTAGAAAAGTTTCGCGCAAAAGGTTTTATAAAAGCAATTCCTATTCCCTCTGAGGCAAAGGCATCTTAATTTTCTTATAGAGTAAATCTATGCATAAACAAAAAAAGCGCGAAATCAAATTCGCGCTTTTCCAATTTCCCGTTGACTTATCCCTTCAACAACTCAGTGTGGACAGTTTCCACTTCCTGTTGAACTGCTAAGGGCGGCAATTCAATGATCGAACTCAAGCCGAAATGCTGCAAGAATTCAGGAGTCGTAGAATAAAGAATCGGTCGGCCTGGGCCGTCAGCACGGCCAGACTCTTGAACTAGTCCCTTGCTCAATAAACTCTTCAACATCCCATCGCTGTTCACGCCGCGGATCGAATCCACCTGCGGACGAGTAACAGGCTGCTGATACGCGATGATCGCCAACGTCTCGAGCGCAGCGCGGCTAAGGTGAGTCGTTGCTTCCAAGCCAAGAAAATGTTCAACAATGGAAGCCAGCTCTGGAGCAGTCGTCAGTTGCACACGCCCTGCACTTCGTTGCAGACGCAAGCCTCGGGTTAAAAGAGAATCGTCTAATTCTTTAAGTCCACGCTCGATCACCGAAGGAGTTACATCCAACGCCTGCGAAAGCTGCGCCACAGGCACAGGCTCGGCCGAAACGAAAAGCATCGCCTCGATTTTTGCCGCAAGGCTGAATTCGGGTTCTGAAATGGATTGAGAGTCGCTCATGCTATAATTACTCCGCTTAAAATTTATAATCACTTACAAAAGAAAATCATGAAAACTTCAAAACTTTACCTATCCATTTTATCTCTGGCATTTGCATCTTTAGCCTGCTCCATTTTTGTGGGCGGTCCAGATTATCCAACCCAGACCATCCCCTACTCACCAGACGAAGTCACAAACATGCAAACGCAGATCGAACAGGCTTTCGTTGCAGGCGCCGAGACTGGTGTTGTTACTTTACAGATCACCGAAAGCCAGCTTACTTCCTACATGACCGAAAAGCTGCAACAACAAGCCAACCCACCGTTTACTGACCCACAGGTCTTACTGCGAAACGGTCAAATGCAAATGTATGGAAAAGTCAAAAAAAGCATGTTCAACGCCAATATTCTTATCACAATGAACGTTGGCATTGATGATGTCACAGGGCAGCCAAAGATCGAAATCACTTCAGCAGACTTCGGTCCGCTCCCCACTCCTGAGGGAATAAACACCGCTATCAATGCTATTATCAATGAAGCATTCACAGGTTCGCTTGGTCCCGTTGCAGTCGGCTTCCGTTTGGAATCGATTTCCATTGCAGACGGTATTATGACACTCACTGGACGCATCAAATAGCGGCTGGATTATACCCGACATGCCCCGCCTCGGACTCCGCTCACGCCTGCTCGCTTTACTATTAGCATTTTCCATGCTGATAGTTTCGTGCCGCTCTCCGCAGGTTGGCGAAGAAATCGTTATCACCGTTAGTGCAGACGGAACAACCCGAGACATCAGCATCACAGCAGGCAGCACGGTAGCACAAGCACTCCAAGCCGCAGGCATAGTGCCAGGCAGTTTAGATAGAACAGAGCCTCCGTTTTACACAGTGCTCAGTGCTGGCGATCTCATTACATTAACACGCGTTTCAGAAGTATTTGAGACGGAAGAAGTTGTCGTTCCCTTTGAAAGACAGATCATCCGCAACGAAACCCTCGCCGAAGGGGAGACAAGGCTCGTCCAAGCTGGCGTTAATGGATTGGAAGAAACCACCTATCGCCGAATTCTTGAAGACAATGTAGAAGTCAGCAAGTCCGAAGTAAAAACGGTAGTAATAAATGAAGCGCTGCCAGAGATCGTTATGGTCGGCGCTCAATCTTCTTATACGCCTTTGAACATCCCTGGGACGCTTGCTTATCTAGCTGGTGGCAATGCTTGGATATTAGAGGGCTCCACAGCGAATCGCCGTATCATCGTAAGCACAGGGGATCTGGATGGGCGCATATTCACCCTTTCTCCGAATGGCGAATATTTGGTATTCACACGAAAGTCAAAAAAGCCAGCAGACGAAGAGATCAACACCTTATGGGCAGTTCGCACCAGAAATCTGGACCCAAAACTTATTTCACTGCAAGCAAAGAACGTGGTTCACTTTGCTTCATGGATTCCAGGAACGAACTCAGTAGCCTATTCCACTGTGGAACCACGCAGCGCAGCGCCAGGTTGGCAAGCGAATAATGACTTGTACCGTGTCAGCATTACGGGTGGAAGTCCGCGCAAATTATTAAGTGCAAACAGTGGCGGTGTGTACGGCTGGTGGGGAATGTCCTTCTCCTATTCACCAAGCGGTGTATTAGCCTATTCTCGTCCTGATGGCATTGGGTTGGTAGATCAAGATGGCGGTTATCTCAAACCGCTGCTTGAGATAACTCCACTGAATACGCACAGCGATTGGGCGTGGATTCCACCACTCGTTTGGAGTACGGATGGCAACAGCTTATACTTCGTCAGCCATGCTCCAGCGCCAGCACCTATTTCCAGCGAAGAGTCTCCTTATTTTGACCTCTCAGCTGCTTCGTTCAGTAATGAGGCTAGTGTTTCTATTATTGACTCTGCTGGCATGTTCGCTTACCCATCTGTCTCTCCCATCCACACAAATGGGAACGAGAAGAATTATCAGATCGCATATTTACAATCTATCTTTATTGAGCAAAGCGATACAAGCCGATACCGATTAATGGTAATGGACCGTGATGGTTCAAATAAAAAAATGCTTTTCCCTCCAAGTGATGCGAATGGCATTGAGCCGCAAACGCCCGTTTGGGCACCAGCAGCAATTGATGGACAGGTAAATGATTTTATTGCTGTAATTTATCAGGGTAATCTTTGGCTTGTTGACAGTGGCAGCGGGCAGGCGTATCAGGTCACTGGCGATGGGTTATTAAGTAAAATGGACTGGAAATAAATTTCGAAAGAGGATAAATCAATGAGAATTTTAATCACAGGCGCAGCGGGCTTTCTAGGCTCTCACCTAAGCGACCGCTTGCTTGCCGACGGGCATCAAGTCATCGGCATGGACAATTTCATCACAGGCAGCCCAGATAATATTGCGCATCTTGCGAATAACGAACGCTTTGAGTTTTACAAGCGTGACGTATCGAACTATATTTTTGTACCAGGTAAAGTGGATGCGATCTTACATTTCGCTTCTCCTGCCAGCCCAAACCCGCAATCAAAGTCAGGTTACTTTAATTTACCTATCCAGACCATGAAAGCAGGTGCGTTGGGTACTCACAACTGTCTTGGTCTTGCTCGTGCGCAAAATGCACGTTTTCTGATCGCATCTACAAGTGAAATCTATGGCGACCCACTGGTACATCCTCAACCCGAATCCTATGCAGGGAATGTTGATCCCGTTGGAACCCGCGCAGTATATGACGAGGCGAAACGCTTTGCAGAATCACTGACGATGGCGTATCACCGCTTCCACAATGTTAACACCAGTATCGTCCGCATTTTCAATACCTACGGTCCACGCATGGATCTTGAAGATGGTCGCGCTTTGCCAAACCTGCTAAAACAAGCCCTACTCGGACAACCTCTCACTGTCTATGGTGATGGCAGCCAAACCCGCTCTTTCTGCTTTGTAGATGATCTGATAGATGGAATTGTTAAACTCCTTTATTCAAACGAACACCTTCCCGTAAATATTGGTAATCCTGTAGAAATGTCCATTTTGCAATTTGCAGAAACCATTAACCGTGTAACAGGCAACAAAGCGGGAATCGTTTATGAAGAAAACTCAAGAAGCGCACGAGACCCGCAAATGCGCCAGCCAGATATCACACGCGCAAGAGAGGTCTTGAAATGGAATCCAAATGTAGATTTGGAGGAAGGCGTTCGCCGTACCATTCCATTCTTCAAACAAAAGTTGGGGCTGGCATGATCGTAACAAATTCAAAAGAAAGAACTCGTTTCTTCAAATTCGCCATGGTTGGAACCATTGGCGCAGCAATAGATTTTGGCGTGATGAATCTGCTTACGCACACCACAGATATGAACCTCGTCACTGCAGGTACGATCTCTTTCACCTGCGCAGTGATCAGCAACTTCATCTGGAATCGGTTATGGACATACCCAGAATCACGCTCACGGCCACTGCTCGGGCAATTAGGCATGTTCTTCCTGGTCAATGTGGCTGGCGTCATCATCCGCATTCCAACTCTGCATTATCTCGAACCGCCCCTTCTCCGTTTTTTTGAAGAAGTATTCCATACTACCTACGCCACCACAGAATTCTACGCAAAGAACCTCACCCTTGCCATAGCCGTTGGAGTAGTTATGCTATGGAACTTCTTTGTTAATAGGTATTGGACGTATAATGATATAGATAAAAATTAACGAGGTGCGTCAATGACACAGTCAACGTTAATTCCGATCTACACTACTAGAGGCGATGCTGACGCCTTCCTGCAATATCCGTATTTATTCAATCGCAATGGAGATTGGATCGGCTTTGTAACCCCCATGCGGGAAGTCTATTCCGTGATCGGTGACTTTGTAGGCATTCTGACAAATGACCCGCGCATCATCCGCAAGCGGGCGACGTCAACGCTCAAACCCCGCCTTAGCCCGCCACCTCCACCTCAAAAAGTGTACCCGCCTGCTACCGTTCCGCTCCCGCGTTTGATGGGCGATCTCAGCCATTCCGTTATTGATGTTTTACAAGAAGCACCAGAACGCCTACACACAGTGGACACTGGTGAACAAAGACAGGATTTGGATTAATTTATTATTATGACAAGTGAAATGGCTCCAAAAACCATCCGTGCTTCGCGGGTGACTCTCTCTCAATTGATGCACCCCGAACATGCCAACCTACTCGGCAATGTTCATGGCGGTTGGATCATGAAACTAGTGGATGAAGCAGGCGCACTCGCCTGTATGCGGCACGCCCAAAAAAAAGTAGTCACCGTTGCAATTGACTCGATGACTTTTCGACAGCCGATTCGTATCGGTGATTTGATCGTCCTCAACGCAGAAGTAACCTACACTGGTAAAAGCTCCATGGAAGTGGAAGTTCAAGTGGTAGCCGAAAATCCCGTTACTGGTGAACAGACACACACAAATACTGCCTATCTCGTTTATGTTGCCCTTGATGACCAAGGCCATCCGACAAATGTTCCTGGGTTGATAACCGAAACAGAAGCAGAAAAAGCGCGCATGGTTCAAGCACAAAAGCGTCAGGCATATCGTATTTCGCAGAAACAAAAATCTTAGATCATTCGCCTTGCAAACCCTTCGTAAATATCCCATCCTTATCTTGCTGATCGTCAATCTTGTGGTCGGCTTAATAACCTTTCGAAGTTTTGGCTTATCCTGGGATGAGCCGCTCTTTTACAAGTACGCCAACGCTTTGCCTTATGCTTACACCCCCAGCGAATGGTTCAGTGGACATTTTGATCTACAAAATGCCTACGGCCCCAGCGGCACAGACCATGCCAACCGTGGCCCTGCCTATATTTTGATCGCACGTCCTTTCGTTTCGTTAGTCGAATCCCTTGGTGTGGATAACGCATCGGCCTGGCATCTCATCAACTTCCTAACCTTTCAATTAGGCGTTTATCTTTTATATCGCTTTGCGGTTAAATGGATGAACCAAGTTCCAGCTCTTGCTGCGAGTGCGCTATTTGCATGGCAGCCGCTCTTATGGGGACATGCCTTCATCAACCCTAAAGATATCCCCTTCCTCGTCTTTTTCATTGGGTCAATGTGCTTTGGCTTTGAAATGGTTGATGAGATTGCTCAAAATGGAAAATCAAAATTTACAACGATCCTTGCTGCGGGGTTCTTTCTAGGAATCGCCACATCAATCCGCGTGCTTGGCCCCTTAGCAGCAATATTGACTGGCTTATATGCTCTCAGTCAATTGGACAAAATAAAGTTTATCGAGCTAGTCAAGCATTTTTCCATTTATGCTCTGCTCACATTATTATTTGCCTTCATCACCTGGCCGTACTTGTGGACCAGTCCCCTGCAAAAGTTCATTGAAGTTTTTAGCTTCTCATCCGATAACCCAACCCAACTAACCGTTCTGTTCATGGGACAGCAATACAAAGCAGATGAACTTCCGCGGCGTTACCTCCCCACGCTTCTTGGCTACACACTCACTGAACCTGTTTGGTTCTTATTTATCGCTGGTCTCATTATGGGATTTTGGAAAGCAAATAATCGCCAGCGGATCGCTTTGGCTCTCACATTGTTGTGGTTTGTTATCCCCGCGGGATATGTTATCCTGCGAAAACCACCCATGTACGACGGTTTTCGTCATTTCCTCTTCATCCTACCTCCTCTCTTCATTTTTTCAGGGTTCGCGTTTGCGGGATTATTTGATCTAATAAAAAATACATGGGCAAAAGGTCTCATTGTTGCTGTAGTGCTGGCCTTTGGAGTCATCCCTTCGATACAACTCCATCCATACGAATATGCCTATTACAATGCATTCGTCGGTGGAACAAAAGGGGCATTTCGCCAATATGAAACGGAGTATTGGCTTACTTGTTATCGAGAAGCAACTCTACAGTTCAATAATGAAGCGCCAGCGGGTGCGCAACTTTTTGTCATGCGCGAACCGTACATCGCCGCGTATTATGCAAGTTCCAACGTCTCGATCCGCGACCATCGCACGGAAGTAAAAAATATTCAGTCAGGTGACTATATTCTCGTCAATTCACGTTCGAATGAAGATAGAAAAATCCTAAAAGATCAAACTCCTTTCATAGAAATTTCGCGCAACGGGGCGTTATTTTGTGCCATCAAGCAAATGCCGTAACACATTTAACAACCCTGCTATAATCTGCCCGCTATGACACTGTCTCCGCGCTTATTACTCACCATTGATTACGAATCATGGTTTGCCCCCTCCCGCAGATATGACTTACTCACATCAGAAAAACGCCATGTACTCGACGATGGCTTTGCACGAGATGCCATTGACCCGATTCTTGAAAAGCTAGGAGATGCAAAGGCAAGTTTTTATCTCGTTGGCGAGCTTGTAGAATGGTATCCTGAACTGCCACAAAAAATATCAAACGCAGGACATGAAGTCGGCTTTCACTGTCAGGTCCACCGCCCATTAACGGTCCTCACAGATATCGAACATGATTTACAAAGCTCAACTCAGTGGCGAAATAAATACAATGTACATGGCTTCCGTGCGCCTATGATCAACACAGTGGAAGGTGTATATCCGCTGCTCGAAAAATATGGCTTCAGCTATAGTTCATCCGTCTATGCGCCAACAGGGACGATTTTACAAAAAGGAAAAATATGGGAAATTCCAGCAAGCACCCTGCCTCTGCTTGGAAAACCATCAACGTTTCACGCCCCACGCCGTATGGATTTATCCTTGATCTTGGGCGGTGAATTTCCATATAGTTCCAGTTTTATGAGCGGACTTTTTACCAAAACCGTTTTCAAAATTATCGAAAAAGAATTCAAGGCAGGGTTAAGCCCCGTGATCTTTTTACATCCATACGAAATCGTTTCACCTGCACACTGGCCGACCCGTTTTGCACGAGACTTGTTCGCTAACCCGCTTTTATATCCATTCACCCTGAACAAATCATCCTTCCTGAACGACCTCTTACGTAATTTCCCCATCTCTACTGTCGAAGCGTATGTAAACGAGGCTACCCAATGAAAGCCCAGCTTGTTGATTCGTTAAACTTTGCATCTCTTGAAAAGAAATTAAGTTTTGCTGGACTTGATAGCTGGTTGAATCTCGTCCATGAAATGTATGGATACAAAACTTATCGCTATGCAGTGGTAGAAAATTCTCAGCCGCTTGCTGCTCTCGGATTGGTGGAGATTCAACATCCTGTCTTTGGACATTATCTGGCTACCGCACCCTTCGGCAGTTACGGAGGACTTGCATTTGAAACACCCGAAGCTCGCGACCTTTTACTAGAAGCAGCACGCCGCCTAGCAGAGGATATCAAAGCCGAATATGTTTCCATCCGCTTTGATGAAGGCGCCTCCACTCCACCTGATAATTGGTCACAAAGCCCCAACTACTTTACCTACCTGATAGATCTCCCTACCACATCTGACGAATTACTAAAAACATTTTCTTCCGATCATCGCAACCATGTCCGTAAATCCCTCAAAAAGGGATTCCAAATCCGTTTTGGTCACCTCGACTTATTGGATGATGCATACGACGCTCTTGCCAAAAGCATGCATGAACTTGGCTCGCCTTATCATTCAAAAAAATATCTTCGCAAAATGGCCGAACTACTAGGTGATACGCTTGAGTTTGCCGTGCTATATAATGCCCAAGGGAAAATTTCTGGTGGCGGCGTTTTTATCTACCAAAATGACACTATTTTCAACCTCCATGCCAACATCTTGCGTCATGCGCGCTCCGCATACGCTGGGGAATTCCTATATTGGGCTGTTATTGAGCGTGCCATTCAAAAGGGTTTAAAAACTTTCGATCTGGGACGCAGTCTGGTTGGATCTGGTAATGAAGTATTTAAAGTGAAATGGTCGCCACGTAAACAGCTTCTAGCATATTGGTATTGGCTTGCCCCAGGACATGAACTGCCCTCACTTAACCAAAAAAATCCTAAATTCCAATTAGTCATCGCGATCTGGAAACGCCTGCCTGCTTTCATCGTCCGTCCCATAGGGCCGTATCTCATCCGCGGTTTGGCATAAACTTTCTATTCATTTCAAGTTACCAATGAGTTACTCTCTTCTCCCGCTCAAAGAAATCGATCCCAGCCAGCTTTCACGAATTGCCGAAATCCACATGGGAGATGCTGGGCTTCTTTCAAAACTTGGTTATCCCTTCGTACTGCGGTATTTTGAAATAGCAATTAAGGACGAACGTGCCTTTGGCTTTTATGCTCAAGAAAATGAGACAGGCGAGGTCATGGGCTTTAGCCTCGCCTCCCCAGAACCTTCCGCGCTCACATCACAATTAACAAATGACCTTACATGGTTCATCAAACAAATCCTAAAAGTGCTCATCACTCGTCCGCTTGTCTTTTTGCAAATGGTCATTTCCAGCATCACTATAAAAGGCCAGATGGAAAATGATCCAAGCGCCATTGAATGTGTCTATTTCACTGTTGACCCTAAATTTCGCGGTCAGAAACTTGGACGCGCACTTCAAAAGGCATTGATGGATGAAGGCCGTAAACGCGGCTACAAAAAAATATTCG
This sequence comes from Anaerolineales bacterium, assembly GCA_046328875.1. GTDB lineage: Bacteria > Chloroflexota > Anaerolineae > Anaerolineales > Villigracilaceae > Villigracilis. The sequence goes on from JAXLVS010000001.1 coordinate 2,344,975, forward strand.
CCAGCATTGAAACCTGGAACATAGCCAGCCTGAAAGCAACTCAGGCAAATGGATTTACAATTGCAAAAACTTTCCGCGAAGGGAAGTACCACAGGCACCGCCTGGAAAGTAAATTATAAAATGACTACTCACCGCGAACGTATTCAAGCCTGCCTCCAAGGCGAATCCACAGACCGTACACCTATCGCCCTTTGGCGCCATTTTCCTGTGGATGATCAAAATCCTGAAACCCTTGCCGCCGCTACACTGAGACACCAAAGCACCTATGAATTTGACATTGTCAAAGTCACACCATCTTCATCGTTTGCTGTCAAAGATTGGGGCGTGGACGATGCCTGGATGGGCGACGCAGAAGGCTCTCGCCGATACACAAAACGTATCATCCAAAATCCTGAGGATTGGGAGAAGCTCATCGTTCTGGATCCAACTTCCCCGCATCTTGCTGGACAACTGGATTGCCTTCGTTTGATCAAGAAAAGCCTCGACCTTGAAACCCCGATCATCCAAACCATTTTCAATCCGCTCTCACAAGCAAAAAATCTCGCGGGTAATGACCTATTGCTGGAGCACATCCGCAAACATCCAGAAGCTGTGATGAAAGGGTTGGAGACCATTACCAAATCTGCCGTCAAATTTGTAGAAGCAGTCTGCGAGATCGGCGTGGATGGTATCTTCTATGCGATACAACACGCTCAGGGAAATATGCTTGAGCTTGATGAATATAAAACCATCGCCCTGCCCTATGACCAGATCACCCTGGCACCTGCAAAAGACTTATGGTGTAACATGCTTCACCTGCACGGCAAAGATGTTTATTTCTCATTGTTGCGCCTGTTGGATTTTCAAATTGTCAACTGGCATGACCGTGAGACCTATCCCTCCCTTTCCGAAGCAAAGAGTCTCTTCAAAGGTGCGGTTTGCGGCGGCCTAAGACAGGATTCTCTCACGTTGCAATTCCCTGACCAGGTCAAGAAAGAGGCGGAAGATGCCATTAAGCAAACAGATGGCAAACGCTTCATCCTCGGCACGGGATGCGTTGTCCCAATCACTGCATCTCATGAAAATTATATGGCTGCAAGGAAAAGTGTCGAATGACTTTGAGAGTGATTTCGGGAACTGCCAGAGGGCGAAAATTAAAGTCGGTACCTGGTGATACTACTCGCCCCGTAATGGATCGTGTAAAAGAGGCGTTATTCAATATTCTTGCAGACGATGTGATTGATTCGAATTGGTGGGATTTATTTGGTGGGACAGGTGCGATTGGTATTGAAGCTATTAGTCGTGGTGCATCTTTTGTACGCTTCACAGATTTGAATCGCGCTCCTGTTGAAACCATAAAGGAAAATGTAGAACATTGCGGCTTTACCAAGCAAACTGAAGTTCGGCGCGGTGATGCATTCAATCTATTAGCCGCAAAAGCCGATAAAGCTTTTGAATATATTTACATTGCGCCGCCACAATACAAACAGATGTGGCTAACTGCCCTCAGATTAGTAGATGAAAATATGGGATGGCTGACAGAAGACGGGACAGTCATCGTGCAAATTGACCCGACGGAATACGAAGAAGTTGAATTGAAAAATCTAGTTGAGGGCGAACAGAGAAGGTATGGAAGCACTCTGTTGATCTTTTACGACCACTTATAACTAATCGTCATCATCCTGTTGACCATACGCCCGCACTACTGCTGCTTCTACTTCTGCCTCAGTATGCTTTTCACAAGCCACCAGCGGACGATGCGAGTTACGAACCCGTTTGCCACCTGCGGTCATTACTTTGCAATCAATAAATTTCCCCTGCGCATCACTGACAACATACAACTGATACAGCGTGCCACAAACAATGCATCCGTGCATTTCGCCTTTGGTATGTTTATCGTCCATATTCAACCTCCAGTAGCATATTAACTATAAACTCAATAACACTATCTTATTAAAAGATACCCCCTAAAGGTTTTATTTGCAAGTAATACCTTTAGGGGTTTTTATTTATTACTGCTCCGTGATCGTAATTGTCTTGATGGCATCTCCCGTAAAGTCTGGGTTTGCGTCAGGGTCGCGACGAGTAATTCCATTGACTACATCCATGCCTTCGGTCACCTGACCGAAGATGGTGTAACCACCATTCAAAAAGTCTGCGGGGCCAAAAGTGATGAAGAACTGGCTTCCGTTCGTATCACGGCCTGCATTCGCCATAGCGACAACGCCTGCTTTATCAAAAGTCAGGTCGCTGTCTTCGTTCACAAATGAGTAACCAGGGCCACCCATGCCTGTACCCGTTGGGTCACCGCCTTGTGCCATAAAACCTTCCAATACGCGGTGGAAAGTGACACCGTCAAAATATCCGTCACGAGCAAGAAAGACAAAGCTATTCACAGTGATCGGTGCTTTATCAGCATAAAGCTCAATTACAAACTGGCCGCCTTTTTCCATTTCAACCATTGCAAAATATTTTTTATTCGTATCGATCGTCATCGACGGGGCTGCATCATATTGTTTGGGTCCACCAGATGACGATGTTTCCGCTTGCGGCGCAAAAGAAGCCCACGGCACATACTTCCAGAGAAAGAACCCAACCACAAGAACTATCAAAGCAATTCCAACATATTGAACAGTTCTATCAGGCTGTTCTACCTCCACCTTTTTTGAATTCTTTTTATTGCTAGCCATTTAAAATCTCTCCTTGAAATAATTTTGTCTATTATACCCATCGCGCCACAATTTGCGCTCATTGGCCATTGCAGCAACCTTGCGCGCACAATGTTTTTCTTGTATGCTTGTGCCAGATGGAACAATACTTTAAAAAACAAATCGCCCTACCTCAAGACCACGGCTCATGGGTGTTTATCTTTAGCCCGCTACTCGTAGGCATCATTGCTGGTGGAAGTTTCACATACGCGACTCTCAACTTCATAATTGCTGCGATGTCTGCATTTATGATTCGCCAACCGATGACAGTTGCCGTCAAAGCATACTCTGGCAGACGCCCAAAAACGGATCTACCCCCCGCCCGGTTCTGGTTACTGATCTATGGCACTATCACCGCCTTGGCATTACTTGGGCTGGTGCTCGAAGGCTTTGGGTATCTCCTTTTTCTTGCAATTCCTAGTGCGCCCATCTTTGCATGGCACTTATGGTTGGTAAGCAAACGCTCCGAGAGAAGGCAGATCGGTGTGGAGATCATCGCGACAGGCGTGTTATCGCTGACAGCACCCGCCGCGTATTGGATCGGTATCCACGGGTATGATGCAACAGGCTGGTGGTTTTGGGCATTCACATGGTTGCAATCCGCAGCTAGTATTGTGTACGCGTATCTCAGGCTGGAACAACGCGACTTGAAACAGAATCAGGCTTCGGCTATGAGTAGAAGCGCATGGTGGCAGATGGGAATCCGCGCATTGGCATACACGTCATTTAATTTAGTCCTATCATTTGGGTTAGGTATCTTAAACCTCATCCCCCGCCTTATCTTTGTCCCATTTTTGCTGCAATGGCTGGAGACGATTTGGGGTATAACTCACCCGTCAGTTGGATGGAAGCCCATAAAAATTGGCACTCGCCAATTGATCGTGAGCCTCCTTTGGACAGTTCTGTTCGTCATATTTTGGAGAACACCATGAACGATATGAAGTACGAGCTATTGACCGAGTTGCACAGCAGAATGGAAGCTGACCTGCTCGAAAGTTATCTTGAAGCCAATGGAATTGATGTTGAATTGATTCAAGAATCTATTGGTCATAATATTTACCCAGTTACCATTGACGGGTTGGGTCATGTTCAAGTATTCATCCCAAAAGAAAAAGTGAAAGCCGCTAAGAAATTGCTCGAAAAATTTAATTCAGAGGACTAAGAATGAAAGACACCGTCATACAATGCACACGATTTGGAATGGGTCAAACTAACATTCATTCCTTGAACATGAAGTTGATCACCAAATATTTCGATATCCTCCTACAAGGAAATGAATTACCAGCCGCCATTACATTCTACACAGATGGTGTCCAGCTTGTAACAGAAGGTTCACCCATTGTGGAGCAGTTGAGTCAGTTGGAAGCCAAAGGTGTGAGGCTCATCATCTGCTCTACATGTCTTGATGAATTAAGACTCGCCGATAAAGTTAAAGTAGGTATCGTTGGCGGAATGCCCGATATTATCGAAGCCCAAATGAAGGCTTCAAAAGTAATCACAATCTAATAAGAAGGCAGGAACGTATTATGGATTTCGATCTCACTGAAGAACAAGCAATATGGAAGAAAATCGTACACGAATTTGTAGAAAAAGAATTAAGGCCGAAAGCCCGAGAAGTAGATGAAAAGGAAGAATTCAACTGGCAAGCTGTCCGCAAAGGTGGGCCAGTTGGCTTGCTTGGAATGAGCATTCCTGAAGCGTATGGCGGCTCGAATGTCGATGCAGTCTCGAATGCAATCGCGATGGAAGAGTTGGGTTGGGGCTGCGGATCTACCGCGCTAGCCTTTACCGCACACAATGGGCTTGGGACTGCCCCTATTGCACTGTATGGAACGGAAGAACTAAAAAAGAAATGGTTACCGCTTGTCTCCAGCGGAAAAAATAAACTTGGCGCGCTGGCTCTCACAGAGCCTGGCGCTGGTTCTGATATTCAAGGCGGCGTCATCACTAAAGCAGAGAAACAAGGTGATGAATGGGTCATCAATGGTGCGAAGATGTGGTGCACGAATGCAGGCATCGCAGAATATATCATCACCCTCGTTCGCACAGACCCGAGGGGTGGTTCCAAATCGTTGAGCATGATCCTTGTCCCGACTGCCTCAAAGGGATTAACTATCGGTCCTGCTGAAAAGAAAATGGGCTTGCGCGGATCCCCTGCGCATGGCATCACGTATGACAATGTCAGTGTGCCGCTTGGTAATTTGGTTGGCGCTGAAGGACGCGGTTTACAACAGACGTTATCCACATTGGATGCAGGACGAATCAGTATCGGTGCGATTTCTGTTGGGTTGGCTCAGGCTGCGATGGACGCCGCAGTCAACTACGCGCGTGAACGCAAGGCATTTGGTCAGGCGATCTCAGAATTCCAAGCGATTCAGTTCAAGCTTTCCAACATGGCAATGGAAATTGAGTTGGCACGCACCATGATCCACAAAACCGCATGGCTCAAGGATCAAGGACGTCCCTACAACAAGGAAGCCGCCATCGCAAAGCTGTACGCGACTGAAATGGCTGAACGGGTTTGCTATGATGCTATCCAAATCCACGGCGGATACGGATACAGCCGCGAATACAATGTAGAAAGAATGTATCGTGATGCACGTTTGATGACCATCGGTGAAGGAACTAGCGAAATTCAAAGATTGGTAATCGCAAGACACGTCCTTGCGAGCGAATAATAATAAATAAAAAAGTAGGTCACACTTGAGTGTGACCTACTTTTTTATAATGATCCAAGCCGTTCGATCTTCGGTTTTGATCTGTTTTTCCCCGTTTGCAAATAACTTTACGATTTCGTCTGGTGCAAGGAAATGGCTACGCATCAGCAATAGTTTTTCAGCAAGGGCAATCAACTTTACGCCGAAAGTGCGAATATCTGGCTCTTCAACAACAAGCACACCACCAGGCTTTAGCACGCGGAACATTTCATGGGCGGTGTGAGCATGGTCAATCACGTGATGAAGTGCATCCACCATAATAACGCGCTCAAAAGAGTTATCAGCGAAGGGTAATGATTCAGAACCACCGCACACAGGTTTGAGTACGGAAAGAGGCGCTTTTCTCAACATCCCCAAAGAAACGTCAGCTACGACAATTTCATCTACCAAATTACGAATTGCTGAAGCAACTCTTCCTGTGCCACCACCGACGTCCAATAAATTTCCATGCACAGGCAAAGACCCGACTTCGCGCATCATATCTGTTTTGGAATATGTGACACGTGCATACAGTGGTGCGATTACGGCAAAGTGATCAAAAACAGGCATGAAGTCTCTATACTGTGATGAGATTCTTTATTTCGTCGAAAGTAGCAGGCCCAATACCAGAAACATCCATGATCTCGTCAATCGTAGTGAATGGGCCGTTCTCTGTGCGGTAGTCAATGATGCGTTGCGCCGTAGTGGGGCCAATACCAGGGAGAGAGTCCAATTCTTCCAAAGATGCAGTGTTGATGTTGATCAAATCTGTGTTTTCAGAATTAGTAGTCTCCGTAGCCCCAGGCAATTCTAAAGCATTTGGTGGCTCTGTAGGAGCAGCACCATCTTTATAAGGGATATTCAACTGTTCACCATCGACCAATAAGGCTGCGAGATTGATCGCATCCATATTCGCGGAAGCAAGCAACCCACCTGCAGCATCAATCGCATCCTGCACACGTGCACCTTCTGCAAATTCATACAAACCTGGGCGCGGTACTGCGCCGATCACATGCACCGCAACAGGGACTTTGGTTGGAGCTGGCAGCAAGGTGATGGGTTCGCCTGCAGGCGCGCGTGAAACAAATATCAACACACCTGCAAGAACAAAGCCTGCCATCACTCCCAACAACACATACAAAACATTCTTCATAAAGTTAATTCTACTCCAACTTCATGACGAGCAATTCTTCGCTTGAGCGGCGAAACACATCTGTAACATCAAATAATTTTTTGATGCGCTGAAAATATCGCGGCATATCTTTTCCTTCAAGCACTCGAAAGCCAAATTTCTCATACATTGGTCCATTGTGAGCGATACACATCAAATACAAAGGCCGCGGACTGTTACGCAATAATTCATCAATGACCGCGCGCGCAAGCCCTTGCCCGCGGTATTCAGGTAAAGTCCCAATAGAAGCAAGTTCTAGGACATCTGTCCCATGAGGCTTTAATTGTCCACAGGAAATGACCTGCCCATTGTCATCTACTGCGACGATAAAACGCTTCCAATCCAACCCTGTGGGGTTGATACCAACTACATTAATTAGTTCCTTAATTTGAGCGGACTCTGATTCCAACGCAGGGCGAATAGTATAGTTAGACATTTTCTAAATTACTCCAGCAGCCACAATAATAATGAATGTGGCTATAAACCAATGAATCAAGAATGGCCAGACAAAAGATTTTGTGCGATAAGCCACCCAACCAAATAAAAACCCACCAAAGATCGTAGAAAGGGTTTCGATCTCAGGCTTGCCCATATGTGCCAACGCAAAAGGGACAGCTTGCAACCACAAGGCATTATGTCCCATTTTGCGGGCGTAGGCAAAAAGAAGCCAACCACGAAAGATAAACTCCCAACCGATCAAATCAAGAAAAGTAGTCCAAGGCAAACCTGGTAAAAAGTGCTGATAGAACAACCGCATGGAAGCATTTCCGCTGCCAAGCAAGTATATGACAGGGGCCATGAAAAGAATACCCAATGATGTATATATCAATCCTAATTTCCAATCGCCCAATGAGAAGCCATATTCCTTTGGATTTTCGCGGAACAAGATGAGGATAATGAAAAGCGGGATTATTAGATACAAAATTAAACGATCGACATACTTATAGGCTGTAAGTGTACGGTAATAATCCACCATTAACAATAAGGTACTGACAATGGTTGCTGCGACGAGCTTCCAATCAAAATCCAGTTTTTCTCCAAGCAAATATTTCATACACTCTCTCAATATGGGTAATAGACGTTATTGCCATTCGGACCAAGCAAGGTCGCGATTTTATCTGCATCGCGAAATAATTCAACGCCCCAGTTGGTTAGAAGCAGAAAAACACCAAGGACGGCAAAGGTAACCGCCAATTTGCCAAACTTAGATTCATTCCATCGAGCTGTAATACTTTGAAAACCATTATTCCAAAAATGTGCCGCGAGGATGGCGAAATAAGGAATTAGCGCAATGTGGTATCGGTCCTCCGCCAGAATAAAGATATGCGGCAAAAGGTAAGAAACAAACAAAAGAAACAACATAACCGTCTGTGGTTTACATTGCAAAAGAGACAACCCCAGCGCAGCCGAAGTCGAAATGATCGTAAACGGTAAAAGCAAAATGGCAGAGATAATCAGCAACAACGGTAAAGGAATAAAGCCCAAAAAGTTATTGGAGTATAGATAGACCAGTGTTCGTTTTTCTAATCCGAAAAAAAAGCCAAAACGATTCAGCATAAGTGGAATAATTCTCGTGGGTTGACCTTTTATAAATCCCCATGCCTTCTGGTTCCCAATTTCATCACGCTCGGCATCATCCATTATGGTGAGCAAATCCAATGATGGACCAAAAACAAAAGACCCATTTCCTTGTGGATGGTAACCAAGGTACAAGTTATATCCCATTGATGTTTCAATACCTGTTAATTTATGATGTAAAAGAGAATTCCGAATCACCCATGGGGATATCAATAGAACAAAAGTAACTACAACCAACCAGGTTTTCTTACCATGCAAATAAAACAGATAAAGAATCGCTACTCCTACGAAAGGAAGAATAACTGAACGTGTAAGAGCAGTAAGAGCGAGAAAAAGCCCAGAAAGCAGAAGATGGGAAGTGGATGGAGTCTCAATAGTCTTGAGAATAAAGAAAAAAGAAAAAAGCAGCAGAAAGAGAAAAGGGTTCTCCGTCCCTAGCCCTATTGGGTAAAGCAACAACGTCGGATATACGGCCACAAGCCAAGCCGCAGCACGAGCAACTTGCTCTCTTTTCATATTACTTTCCTCTTGTGCTTCATCAGAAGAAAGAGGAAATAAGATTAAATGCTTTGTAACAAAATAAGTTAATGGAGCCAGCGACGCGCCAAAAAGAATCGCTTGTGTCAAGCGAGCCACAAAGAAACGGGAAAACTCCAAGCCGCTGAAAAAATAAACAGCAGCAAGAAAAGTTGGGTACAGCGGTGCGCGGAAGGAGGTGTAAAGTCCGTACTGTGGATCGTAATTATGAGCTGTGGAGAGATCAAATTTTATATAAGGCTCGAATCGAAGCAGGTCCACGTGCGCATACCAGCGATAGCCGTGCCCTGAAGCAATGCTGCGTGCAAGCATGTCATATTGGAACATATCATCAAGGCCAATACCAAGATGGCGAGTAAGCAAAATCGGGATCAAACGCAAGACAAACGCGACAAAATAAATACGAACTAGAAACGACTTCTTCATCAATTATTTCAGAGATTTTATTCTTCTCGCAAGGTATGGTGAAAAGTAACCGTCGTATTTTTTCCACAACTCAGGCAGCTTCCAATCATTGCCAGTCATTTTGCCACGGCAGTTGGGGTTTCCACAATGGCATTCAAATTCATCGTATGGACTGCCGTCAGACATGGCGTAATCAAAAGTCAATTCACTGCCTGCGGTAATGTCTCGCATGGCAACTAAACCTATCTGACCAAAGAATCCCAAGTTAGGTTCACAAGAATGATTGAAACAATCATTTGGTTCCTTTTGCTCAGCGGTCAACAAAAATAAGTCTTCGTCCATTTGCAAAACACGCTCGGTAAAGCGCGGCATAGACGGGTCTAACTCTTCTCGGCGAATGATCTTGCCGCCCCACAACGATACCAATTCGTCCTTCGAAATATTTTCGAGGGCGTACACACTACATCCGCCCCATTTATTCGGACGCGATTCACACTTTGGGTTTAGATACGAAAAAGTCATATCACCTCTGTTGGCACGCGCAAGGCGTGAATAAGATCAAACAAAAATAGAAAAGCACCTTGCAGAATAATTCCATAACCTGTCCCCTGCCAGAACATTTCAGAATAGGTTCGAATGACCCAAAATCCGCCAAGGATATAAACCATGTCCACCCCAAAATTGATCCACAAAACTCTGCGGATAAAGAGCGCCTCTTTCTTCGGGTCAGCTGTGGACTTGCGTCGAGCAGAAGTTTTTGCACCGATGATTGCAATGGCTGCATCTACAGCACCCCATGCAACAAGCTGAATGCCAAAGCCACGTCCAAACTCAATGGCGGCGAACCAGAAATAAAGTCCAGCAAGAAGCGAAAGAGCGCTCCAGACGGGTAAGCGGCTGGTTAAGTCCGATTCAAATTTCCAGATGGAATTCTGCATGGGATGCATTATACAAAGAAAGACGAGCGATGAGAAAAGCACATCGCTCGTCTGATGAAAGCGATCTTATTTACTACTGCCTTCTGTATCGGATGTACCTGCGGTGATGCGCTGTGCGTACAAAATCGGGAGCGCAGTGATAAGCACAACAAGCATGGCCGTGACATTAGTAATGGGACGATTGCGCGGCTTAAGCATTTGGCTGAAGATCCAGATCGGCAGAGTTTGTTGATTGCCCGCCGTGAAAGTTGTAACGATAACTTCATCAAATGAAAGCGAGAAAGCAAGGATCGCGCCTGCAAGCAAAGCCGTGGAAATATTCGGCAAAACAATATGCCAAAAAGTTTGAAATGAGTTTGCGCCCAGATCCATGGATGCTTCAACCATTGAACCACTCGTACGGCGGAAACGTGCCAATACATTGTTATATACAACCACTACACAAAACGTTGCATGACCAATGACAATAGTCCAGAATGAAAATGGGATCTTCATTAATCCAATAGCAGAGCGCATGGCAATTCCTGTAACAATGCCAGGCAATGCAAGCGGCAAAACGAGCATAAACGAAATTGCTTCCTTGCCAAAGAACTCATAGCGATATACTGCTGCTGAAGCCAGCGTGCCAAGGATTAATGCCATAGCCGTAGCAAGCACCGCAACTTTCACTGTGAGAAATAAGGCATCCTGCATGGCCGGTGTTGTCAGCGCTTGCGGAATCCATTTGAGAGTTAAACCTGGAGGCGGAAAAGTATAAGCCGATTCTTCCGTTGTGAACGCGTACAAAAAGATCAGCCACATGGGAATATGAAGAAAAAGCAAAGCCGCAACAGCGCCCGACTTTAAAAACCAGGAAGCACGCTCACCTGTGGGAGTGGATGATCTAGAGGGCATCGAATGCTCCTAACTTGCGGGCGATCAAAAGATAAACAACCATGATGACAATGGGGCCCATTGTAAAAGCAGCAGCAAGGGGAATATTTCCTGAAGTGCCCATATAAGTCAATACAGCTTTGCCAATGTAGAAGCTTGAATCACCAAACAACTGCGGGACGATGAAGTCACCTAATGTGAGCGAGAAGGTGAAGATCGAGCCAGCAACTACGCCAGGGAAAGAAAGTGGAAGCAACACTGTGCGGAATGTTTGTGCAGAAGTTGCTCCTAAATCGCTTGCGGCTTCTATCAGTGATTTAGGCACACGCTCCAGTGCAGTCTGGATCGGGATGATCATATACGGCAGCCATATATACACAAAGACGATGAAAACTCCCGTAGTGGATAGGGACAGCGACGTTCCGCCGACACCTGGAAGACTCAAGTACCAATTCAACAAGCCATCCAAGTGAACAAGTTTTGCAAACCAGGAAATGATACCTTCCTGTGCAAGGATCAACTTCCATGAATACACGCGCACCACATAACTTGACCACAAAGGAACAGTTACAGCGAGGTATAAAAAGGTCTTCATCCGCGCAGACGCAAACCGTGCCATGTAATATGAAAGGGGGAAGGCAATCACGATACAGGCTATCGTGACAGAAATCGCCATCAAAGTAGTACGAGTGAAAATCTGTAAGTTGGATGGGTCAAGCAGTTTGGCATAGGTGCGAAGGGTAAATTCACGCACCACCTTACCAGTGAAACCATCCAAATAGAAAAAGCTGTTGACGAGCATAGTCAATAACGAGCCGATGTACACCACCAAAAACCACAACAAAGGCGGCAGCAACATCAACGTCAACACCATTTTGGGGCGAAGATAAAAATAAGTAGAAAGTCGATTCAACATTATCAACCTCCTACAATGCGGGCGTGCTCTTTTTTCCAGAGCAGGCGGACTCTTTGATTCTTCACTTTCATCACATCCATGGATGTCGTTTTGAGATTCTGTTCTACGACCACAAGATCTCCGCCACCATCTAATTCCACAAGATAGCGGGTATATAAGCCCAGATAAATGACATCACGAACTTTGCCATCCACATAGAACATATCGGCTTCAGGTTTTTGGTCGGCTGCACCAAGGTGAATCTTTTCAGGGCGAATGGAGAAACGTGCGGCTGAGCCTGTGATACGTTGGGCAATTTCACCAGATACGAGATTAGATGTCCCTACAAAACCTGCCACAAACGTAGAGGATGGATGCTCATACACCTCAGCAGGAGTTCCAACCTGTTCGATCTTCCCTTCGCTGAATACTGCAATTCGGTCACTCATGGTGAGAGCTTCTTCCTGATCGTGAGTGACGAAGATAAATGTGATACCCACACGCTGTTGAATGGATTTCAACTCCACTTGCATTTGCTGGCGCAATTTCAAGTCTAATGCACCGAGCGGTTCATCAAGAAGCAAAACTTTGGGATGATTGATCAAGGCGCGGGCAAGGGCGACGCGCTGACGCTGCCCACCGGAGAGTTGGGATGGTTTGCGAAGTCCAAAACCAGGCAATTGCACAAGGTCAAGCATTTCATTCACCTGTTTTGTGCGGTCGGCTTTAGGAACGCCTTTGATCATTAATCCATACGCAACATTCTCTTCAATGGTCATGTGTGGAAAGAGAGCATAATCCTGAAATACTGTGTTGACCGAACGCTCATACGGAGGAAGGTGCGACACATCCTGTCCGTAAAGGAATATCTGTCCAGAAGTGGGGCGGTCAAAGCCTGCGATCATTCGCAAGCAAGTTGTCTTTCCAGAACCAGAAGGCCCAAGCATGGAAAAGAATTCGCCATTTTTGATATCAAGGGAAACATCATTCACTGCCTTCACATCCCCAAAGTGACGGCTCACGTTCTTGAATAGAATTGCCGAATCGCTCATCTCATTTCCTCAAAGTGGTTTTTTCCGCACGTTTATCATCAATAGACCAATGATACAAATCCAAATTTGGGTCATTGGTCTACCCATGAGAGATACAAATTTCCAGCCGCGCCATAATGGCGCGGCTGGATTTTAACTCAATTTCTATTGTCCAACGATCTTGGTGAACTCTTCAGTCCAGCGGTCGTAAGTAACACAGTTGTCATTGCCATCACCGCAAGCGGCTACAGGCGTCTTCCAGAAATAAATCTGGTCGAAGGTGTCGAAGCCATTTGCTTTGCAGCCTTCGGTGCCAAGCAATTCGCTGGCGCCATCACAAGCAGCAGGGACGGAAGGAGCTGAACCGAACCAGGAAGCAACGTCGCCTTGAACCTTCGGATCAATGGAGTGCTCAAGCCAGAGATAGGCACAAGCAGGATGAGGAGCGTTGGCAGCCATCATAGTAGTGTCCGCCCAGCCAGTGGCACCTTCGGAAGGAATAGTGCTGGCAATGGGAGCGCCATCAGCTTGCAAGAGGTTCACTTGAAGAGGCCATGAAGGAGCAGCAACGAAGCCTTCGGTCTTGAAGTCTTCCACCTGAACCAGATAGTCACCCCAATACTTGGAAGCGATCTTGCGTTGAGCGGTCAACAGTTCAATGGCAGCAGCAAATTGTGCTTCATTCAATTCGTATGGGTCGGTAATGCCCAATTCAGGATTGTGAGCCTTCAGGTAGAGAGCAGCGTCAGCAATATAGATCGGGCCAGAATAAGCCTGAACACGTCCAGAGTTGGACTTACCATCAGAAAGATTTTGTTCTTCAAAGATAACATTCCATGAAGTGGGCGCTTCAGGGAAGACATCTGTGTTGTACATCAAAACGTTTGGACCCCATTGATAGGAAACACCATAATGCTTTCCATCAACGGTATGCCAGGGAGCGTTCTGTAAACGTTCATCGATTTTTGAATAAGAGGGGATTTTGGCAGTGTCAATTTCCTGAACAGAGCCGCCGTAGATCAAGCGCAGGCTGGCATCGCCAGAAGCAGTCACCAGGTCATACCCGCCGCTGTTGATCAACTGCACCATTTCATCAGAAGTGGCTGCATCTTTTACAGTCACTTTGCAGCCAGTTTCCTTTTCAAAAGAGGTCACCCAGTCATACGCGGGGTCATTTGCGCCGCGCTCAATATAACCAGGCCAGGCAACAATTGCCACTTCACCTTCTGATTTGGCCGGGGCAGAGCCACAAGCTGAAAGAACAAAGCTAGCCACAACCAAAACAACCAACAAACTAACAGCGTACTTTTTCATCACTCTCTCCTTTGATTTATTTAATTGGTTTTCCTACTCGAACAGACAAAAGATAGTAACGGGCTGAACTCGCCTCCTTTCAGACTTTAGTAAGCAACATTCCGTGAAAATAAGACACGAAACGTCATCTTAACGCAATTATATGAAATGAAGATTGAAAGTCAATCACAGATTGCCGAAAGGGATACGCGCCTCGCTCCACGCCCCAAACTGCCAGCCCGCCATCAACAGATTCTCACACTGACAAATTTTCATCCATCGCTGGCGGTATAATTTACAAAGTAAGCAGCGTTACACAACAATGGAGACCCAATGACAGACCTATCAATATACCCTCTCAACGAAGAACATAAGATGATCCGCGATGCAGCAAGGGATTTTGCGCAAAAAGAAATTGCGCCTGTTGCCGCAGAGTTTGACGAAAGTGGTGAATTTCCGCACGCAACTATCAAAAAAATGGGAGCGCTCGGGTTCATGGGAATTGAGGTTCCCGAACAATATGGCGGTGCTGGTATGGACTCTCTCTCCTATGTGCTTGCACTGGAAGAGATCTGCAAAGTGGATGCCTCGCACGGGGTCATCATGTCCGTGAATAATTCCTTATATTGTCACGGCATTCTAAAATTTGGCACAGAAGAACAAAAGAAAAAATTCATCACCCCGATCGCATCTGGTCAGGCAATTGGAGCATATTCGCTCACTGAACCCCAAAGCGGTTCAGATGCAGGGACTATGAAAAGTCGCGCCACACGTGACGGCGATTTTTACATCCTGAACGGCCGCAAATCCTGGGTCACCAGCGGACCCGTCGCTGATTACTTTGTTGTCTTTATGATGACAGACCCAGAGAAGAAGCAAAAAGGTGTTTCTGCATTCATGGTCGAAGGCAATACTCCTGGGGTCATCCGCGGGAAGAAGGAACCAAAGCTCGGCATTCGAGCATCTGCAACAAGCGAGTTGATCTTTGAGAATTGTCGCATCCCCGTTGAAAACAGGCTCGGACAAGAAGGCGAAGGTTTCAAGATCGCCATGACCGTTTTGGATGCAGGCCGCATTGGTATTGCAACACAAGCGCTTGGGATCGCAGAAGCTGCTTACGAAGCCGCGAGACAGTATGCAGGTCAGAGAGAGGCGTTTGGGCAGCCAATTGGCGCATTCCAAGGGACAGGCTTCAAGATCGCAGATATGAAAACCCGAATCGAAGCATCCCGTTTATTGATCTACAACGCCGCGATCACAAAAGAAAATGCCAAAGCAGCCAACGGACGCTACTCTCTTGAAGCATCCATGGCAAAATTATTCGCTTCTGAAACCGCCATGTTCGTTGCACATCAAGCTGTACAAATACATGGCGGCATGGGCTATAGCAAGGAATTGCCCGTGGAACGTTACTTCCGCGATGCGAAGATCACAGAGATCTACGAAGGCACAAGTGAAATTCAAAGAATGGTTATTTCAAGAAGTGAATTAGGCATCAAATAATAACGAATGGAAACCATACCACTTTGGAGTTTAATTCCACTGGCGGTTGCGCTTGCTTTGGCGCTGTTACTTTCGGGTCGCTCTCATATGTGGAGCGACCCGCCTTTCAAACCTGAACAACCCAAAAAAGAAAACTACAAATTCGCGGCAAATGATTTCAAGTCGCAAATGCGGCAGTTCGTATTTGCCCATTACTTGGAAACCCTGCTAATAGGGTTCTCCTTGTTCCTTTTGATCTATCTAGTTTTATCTGCACCAGCACAATTGACGGGAAATGTACCTATTGAGCCAAACCAGCCAGGTCGTCCATTTTATTTTCTGCATTCCATCAGAGATTTTTTAAAAACAAACTACAACTTGGCAGCAGTGTTTTGTAATTTATTCTGCGGGCTAATTGCCTTGCTTCTTACATTAACAGCATCCGCCCACCGCTCTCCACTCAAAGCCCGCTTCAGCCTGTTGTGGAGCTCGCTAAGTTTAGCAGGAAGCGCGCAATGGATGCTCTCCAACAAAAGCCAAATTAATACGGGCATTATTCTTTATCTTCTTACAGCATCTGGTTTTATGCTTTGGAGTCAACTTGCAAAAAAATCCATAAACGAGAATATGGATGAGCCTCACCCCATCGCTGTGCACACTGAAATCAGTCTTGTAATTCTTGTGCTAGCACTTGCTACATTTGGGCGTATGGTTTTCCTCAAATCCATTCCTTATGGCATTGAAGGAGATGAGGCAAAGTGGACGGCAGAAGTTGTATCCCTTAACATTCGCGGCGAACCAACAAAACTTGCTTTGTATCACCGTGATGCCCTCCCTACCAGTTTTTACATGCAAACTCTCTTTCATAAAATTTTAGGGCCATCCATATTCGCGGCACGCTTTGAAGTAGCTTTCTTTAGCATTCTTGCAACCTTAATCTTTTACCTGCTTGTACGGCAAATTGCCACTGTCCCATTGTCTCTTTTAGCAGCCTGGTTCTTGAGCGCATCCATCTTTGATATTGGAGCAAGCCGTGTTGCGCATGTTGAAAGCCATGTCAAAATATGGGTTGTACTGACTCTCGCGCTTCTGGCATGGGCCATCAAAACGAAGCGATGGCAAGTGTATGCTATTGCAGGTATTGCCCTTGCCTTTGGCATGTTAACTTATGATACCGTCTGGCCTCTCGCATTGGTTTCGCTTTTGTTGGTGATTATCGAAGCGCAACAACACAAAGATACCGTCAATGACACCATTCGCAACCTGAGCGCGCTGCTCACACCTTCCATCTTAACACTTCCACTTCTCATCCCTTACATCGCAGACCGCATGAGCTACTATCAATTCGATGGCAGGAAGGGCGACCTTGCTTCGTTATGGGGATATTTTTCAGACGTAGCGTATAGCTGGTACACAGGAAGCTTCCACGATTTTCTTTACAACCGCACAGGGCCACTTCTCAACGCTTTTCTACTGCCATGGATGACATTCGGTTTGGTCATTGCTCTCACAAATCCACGCCGCCGTCTCTCTTTCTGGACCTTGATCTGGGCGCTGCTCTTTATCATTCCCATCCCTGTGGCTGCTCATTCTCCATTTGGGCGTATCTATTATCCTGCCTTACCTGCCGCGTATATCTTTGTTGCGATTGGATTGTATCTTTTCGGGAAAGAAAGTCTGCGCGCCCTAGGTAATGAATTTCGACCATTGATTATTACAGTATCACTTCTAATCCTTATATGGATTCCACTTTTTAATCTCTATATTTATTTCAACGAAGTATATGACTACGATGACAGTCAAATGCGACGAGAGATAGGAGAACTAGCAGGAGATGTCGCCAGCCCAGACACATTAATCGTGCTTGCTTCTGTGCCACAGGCAAATGAACCACTCAACAACGAATCTCAAATGGTCGAGCTATTTATGCTCGGCAAATTACCGAACGAGTTGATCAAAGACTCTTACAAGTATATAGCGCTGGAAAACATACTTCCCTCTTTGCCAACTTTAACCGAGCGGCCTAATCTTTCGATCATTCTCGATAAAGTCAGCATAGACAGCCGCGCCCTGCGGAACGATCTCAAGTCTGCATTACGCACATGCTACCCAAAAGCCTCATGGGTAGAAGGCACATTCGTTGACCGAGTGGATATCAACGCAGAAGCGTTATCGGCCACGGCATGTACGAGTACAGGCTTATCCTTAGAAGTTACTTCAAACAACAACATACATTGGGCACTAGACCAAGGAACCAGCAATAAGGTTACCTTGAAATGTGAAAACCAAAAAAGCATCCATCATCTCATTCAAGCAGAAACACTGCCATTCACCCCAGGCTGGAACATCGAAACCGCAGTAGCGCCTGGCTGGGAAGGAAATGGCTTTTTAATGGATAATTTTGGCAGTAGCCCTGTTTTATTCGAGTTCGAGCTGAAAGAAGAGAATCCCGTTTATCTTTGGATTCGGTATTACAAACGAGTGCCTGACAATTCTCCTGTGCAGATTACAATTAATAATCAAACGTTATCCTTTGGCGCAATATCGTACGAAAAAACAAACCAATGGATTTGGGAACGAGTAGGGCCATTCTATATTCCAAAAGGAACACAGATCATTTCACTGGAAAGGCCCTACAAGGATGATCCTACACAATTCATGGCAATCTTTGTGGATGAAATAACAATAACCACTGACCCAAATTTCACTCCTGCCAACAATGTCAACCAGTATCTGCTCGCCCAAACTATGCTCTATTCACAAGAACAAAATCAGGGCGAGATTGCTCCGCAACTCGAAGCAGGTTCGTATGTCTGTTATGCAGAAGCCTTTAGCAACACCCCACTCGTAGATATGTTCGGGCATACACCAGTAAAATCTAATGCCATCGATCTTTCCATCTCCCCATAAAGAAAGCCTGATCCCGATATGAAAACTATTCTCTTCCATCAACATGGCGGACCTGAGGTTCTGGAATACACAGATTTTCCAACTCCTGAACCGAAAGCAGGAGAAGTTCAAGTACGTCTCCATGCCGCTGCATTGAACCGCATGGATATATTTGTGCGGAATGGTTGGCCAGGTTTGAAACTAGAGCTTCCTCACATTAACGGCGCAGATGGCGCAGGGGAAGTTTCTCGACTTGGAAGTGACATATCTGATTTCAAAGTTGGAGAGCGAGTCGTCATCAATCCAAATATTGGATGTGGAACGTGTGAGTTCTGCTTAAAAGGACAAGATAATCTTTGTAACAACTGGCATTTGCTCGGCGAGACCATCCGTGGGACATACGCAGAATTTGTCTGCGTGGCCGCACGCCAGCTTTATAAATTGCCTGAAAGTTTCGATTTTCAACAGGCCGCTGCTGCAGCATTGGTCTACCAGACTGCATGGCATTCAATGGTCAAGCGCGGTGGAGTAAAGGCTGGAGAAACAGTAGCAATTATCGGCGCGGGAGGAGGCGTAAATTCTGCCAGCATTCAGATCGCCAAATATCTCGGCGCACGTGTTATTGTCATCGGTTCCAACGCGGATAAATTATCGCAGGCAGAGGCACTCGGAGCGGACACCCTAATTGATCGCTCTCAGAATGAAGATTGGTCAAAAGCCGTTTTTCTTGCGACGGATAGGCGTGGCGTGGATGTGGTGGTTGATAACGTGGGCACAACCTTTCCATTGAGCTTGCGCGCGCTTCGTAAAGGCGGAAGGTTGCTGACAGTTGGAAACAGTGGCGCACCTCGCTTTGAGATCGACAATCGCTTTATTTTTGCAAAACATCTCTCGATCATTGGCTCCACCATGAGCACATTGTCAGACTTTCACGAAGTCATGAATTTGGTGATTACTGGTAAACTCAAGCCCATTATTGACAAAACCTTTCCGCTGAAAGACTCGGCTGCCGCCCAGGAACGCTTGGGACGCGGCGAAAATTTCGGCAAGATCGTACTCAATATTTCCTAGGATATGTATAATCGGCGCACTTTGCCGATGCTAACAAAATGAAATTTATAAAACGACTTTCCCTCTTCGAAGTTGTGCTGGTCGCTGTTATTCTCAGCATTCACCTCTATGCAGCGTTTTCAGATGCATACAACTTCCCAAATGCCTGGTTCAAGCGCGACGATGCCTATTATTATTTCAAAGTGGCTCAGAACATTACCGAAGGCCACGGCAGCACATTTGATGGCATCAATTTATCGAATGGCTATCATCCGCTATGGATGATCGTCTGTATTCCCATTTTTGCACTCGCCCGTTTTGACCTCATTCTGCCGTTACGAATATTGTTAATGGTAATGGCAATCTTTCAGTCTGCCAGCGCTGTTCTTATCTACAGGTTGGTCAAGAATCATTTATCAGAAGCCGTTGCGATCGCGGCCGCTTCTTTCTGGGCGTTCAACTTATATATTCACTCCACCGTGTATGAGTATGGATTAGAAACTCCGCTCGCGATTTTCACCATCCTATATCTAGTGTACAGGCTTTCCATCTTTGAAACAGAATGGCGAACAGACGCAGTGACAAAGCGTCAACTGGTTGAGATCGCTCTGCTTGCGGTGCTGGTTATGTTCAGCAGGCTTGACCTCATCTTTTTGGCAGTCATTGTCGGTGTTTGGGTTGTCTTCCGTGGGAAGCTTATCCGCTATCTGCTGCCATTGGATGTGCTCATCATTTTTGCATCCATGGTTACTTCCGCAGCATATCGAACGGGAATCACTCCATACAACACAATGTATGCCGCTGCCACGGTCAAAGTCACTGTCACTGCGCTAAGCATCAAAATTGTTGCTCTTTATTTCTTTGGCACATATCAACATCCTCGCATCGCTTCTATTTGGAAAATATTCCTTCAAACATTCCTTGCATTAACCACTAGCACCGTTGTTATTTCTGCTGTTGTTTTAGTGCTAACAAGACAAAGTGCAGAATTTAACTTCCCGCGTTCTGCCATTCTGGTAGATTTTGCGCTCAGTTTCGCGCTTATCTTCATCATTCGGCTTACAGCGTATTGGTTCAGTACGCCCAAACAAACCGCCGCTGTGGAATCTCCACTCTCAGAGTTAAAAGCAAATTGGACAATCTGGCTCACCGAAGGGATTGGATATTACGGAGTGCTGGGTGGTTTTCTTCTGTTTTACATGCTTTTCAATAAGTTCATGTTTGGCACCACCAGCCCAGTCAGCGGGCAGATCAAACGCTGGTGGGGAACGATGCCAAACACCATCTATGAAGAGCCGCCTTCAAACTGGTATTCATTTTTCGGAATTGGCAGAAGCACCTTCAACGCATGGGACCCCGCAACTGACCTGGTTACCTGGCTTGCTAATCTGCTACGTCCATACATCCGTGGTGCGGACATGGTTGGCGAACGCTATTACATTGCTATGCTTATCCTTGCGATCCTCGGGCTGGTTTTGCTTTTCGCAAACAAGCGCCGTGCGGTCGCGGTAAGCTCTAAACTTGCCTTCCTCCCTTTGGTTGTCGGCAGCGGAATTCAAATCCTTTCCTACTCTGCTACAGCGTATGGGGGTTTGAAAGAATGGTATTGGACCAGTGAATTGGTGCTCATCACTCTTGTAGGCAGTTTCTACCTGGATTTGATCCTTCGTCCATTGCTGAGAATAAAATACCCTCGCCTTGCCATGCAAGTTACAGCCCTTGTGTTCGGTGCATTCCTCGCGTATCACATGTACGACTTCATCGCTTTCGCCATGCCCTACGGAAACGAGCGTCCAACACGCAGGCCACTGGATGTATTGCTGTTCCTCGAAGCAAATACACAGCCAGGCACTGTGATTGGCATGACGGGCGGTGGCAATGTCGGCTACTTCATAAGTGAACGCACTATCGTCAACATGGATGGATTGATCAACAGCAACGATTATTTCCACGCTCTTCAAAACGGCGAAGCTCCCGCCTATTTGCATGAACGCGGCATGAGTGTGATTTTCGCTAACGCACAAATGATGTCTGTCCCGCCATTCTTTGGTCAGTTTTCGCCATATCTCGAACGGTACAATGAATATGGTGGCAAGGGCTTATTTTATCTTCTAGAAGAACCTAAATATTAGGATGGACCTCTTGCGAATTCGATTTGCAACTCTATTGGTAGTTATCTTCCTTTCGGCATGTACAACATCTCAGTCAGCGCCTCAAAGCATGGACTCTGCACCTGCTCCTGCTTTTACAGCCATCCCCACGTTGACAGTTCCTCCGCCAACCCCAACCTTTTCCGTCTCTCCGTTAGACGATGCAACAAACACAGTCTATTATTTTGCATTAGACGTATGCAACGCCAAATGGACTAATAACGGGAAGGATATTCCCTGCCCTAGTGTTCAAGGACAGAATGGCTCTGGTTATGTTGGCTCACTCAGCCAAGTTGAATTAAACTTGCCCTACATGGCAAACGCTCTGCTAACCATCCCTGCTCAAGATGGAAACTTCCGTGATATCTTTGGAACTTTCCCCGCCAGAAAAATCGAGTTTGCAGATTTTTTCCGCGCTCAGTTATATTGCATGCCCAATTCGCAATGTGATGTAACATTCTCGCTCGGTTATTATGACGGCAATGGGAAATTCCAAGAGCCGTTTCCCGCTTGGCCATATAAATACACAGAAGCTCCACGATTGATAAACTTTCCGCTGGATGTGCTCGCGGGACAAACCGTGCAATTGACTTTAGTCGTACGCGATAATGGCGACCCATCTAATGACTTTGCAGTCTGGGTGGAGCCAAGAATTTTCAGACACCCTGGAATCGCAACCCCAACCCCATAACCATGAAACGTTCATTCCCTGTAACCCTCACACAATGGCTGGTGTTAATCACCATAATGTGGAACATTATCCGTATATGGACTGCCCTCGCCTGGAGTGCTGTTTTAGTTGAGTTTTCTGTGAGTATTTCGCCAATTGTCAGCGCTATCATCGGCGGAGTATGGGTGGTGGTTGGCTGCCTCCTTTACTGGAGCATTGGGCAAGAAAAGGCTTGGGCTGGGAAAATGCTCCTCGGAGCTGTGGCAGGTTATACGGTCTGGTATTGGAGCGAGCGCCTTTTTTTCCAAAATCCGCGACCAAATACGATCTTTGCTGTTATAGTAAATCTGGGGCTGCTTGTCATCACCTATTTTGCAAATAAATCACTTTCGAGAGAGGCCTATGAGCGAAAAATCGAAAATCCAAGTATTGAATGACCAAAGAGCGCAGTCACGCCTTGGCGGCGGACAGGCGCGTATTGACGCACAACACAAAAAGGGACGCTTGACTGCCCGCGAACGACTTGATTTATTGTTAGATAAAGGTTCGTTCCACGAAGTTGACCCTTTTGTTGTTCATCGAACTTATGACTTTGGACTCGATGAACAGAAGTTTATGAGTGATTCTGTTGTAACAGGGTGGGGTACTGTAGAAGGCCGCCTTGTTTATGTGTACTCACAGGATTTCACAGTATTTGGTGGAAGCCTCGGCGAAGTTCACGCCGAAAAGATTTGCAAGATCATGGACATGGCCATGAAGAATGGCGCACCTATCATCGGATTAAACGATTCGGGCGGCGCACGCATCCAGGAAGGCGTTGTGGCATTGGGTGGTTACGCGGACATTTTCCTGCGCAATACAATGGCCTCCGGTGTTATTCCACAAATCTCTGCAATCATGGGACCATGTGCAGGCGGCGCGGTGTATTCCCCTGCGCTCACCGATTTTATTTTTATGACACGCAATACTTCTTATATGTTTGTTACAGGTCCAGATGTTGTAAAGACCGTAACCCACGAAGAAGTGACTCAAGAAGAACTGGGCGGCGCAAATGTACACTCAGAAAAATCGGGTGTGTGCCATGTTGCCGCAGACAGTGAAGCTGACACGCTCTATCTCATCCGCAAATTATTGGGATACCTGCCACAGAACAACATGGAAGATGCACCATTTGTCCAAAGTGATGATCCATTGCGCATGGAAGAAGGTTTGAATACCATTATCCCTGATGATGCAAACAAACCTTATGACATCAAGGAAGTCATCAATATGATCGTGGATAATGGTCAGTTCTATGAAATCCACGAGAATTACGCACAGAATGTCGTCGTTGGCTTTGCACGCCTCGGAGGACATTCCGTGGGCATTGTTGCCAACCAACCTGCTGTTCTTGCTGGCGTATTGGACATTGACGCAAGTGAAAAAGCCGCACGCTTTGTACGTTTCTGCGACTCATTCAATTTCCCGATCATCACCTTTGAAGATGTGCCTGGCTTTTTACCTGGTACTTTCCAAGAACATCACGGCATCATTCGCTCTGGCGCGAAATTGCTTTACGCCTACTGCGAAGCGACGGTACCGAAGCTGACAGTTATCACCCGCAAAGCCTATGGCGGAGCTTATTGCGTGATGTCTTCCAAGCACATCCGCAGTGATATTAATCTTGCATGGCCCACCGCTGAAATTGCAGTGATGGGACCAGACGGCGCGGTAAGCATTATCTTCCGCAAAGAGCTGGAAACGGCATCAGACCCTGTGCAGAAAAAAGCAGAATTGGTAGCAGATTACAAAGAAAAATTTGCCAATCCTTATGTTGCTGCGCAACGCGGCTATATTGACGATGTGATCGAACCGAAGGAAACACGCCCGCGTCTCATCAACGCCTTGGAGATGCTCAGCAATAAACGCGACTCTAATCCAGCCAAAAAGCATGGCAACATTCCGCTGTAATTAGGTCTCATGGACGCGAACGAGCGCCTGCGTAAGATCACCAATTTCATTCTCGAACGCCGTGCTGAGACAGAAGCAAAAGGCAGCAAAAACTTTAGTGCGTTCGATTATGAATATCGTTGGAAGCATACATTGCGTGTTGTTCAATACGGAAAGCAGATCGCTGAAGCGGAAGATGCAGACGTAGAAGTAGTAATGGCGGCCTGCCTGCTCCACGATGTTTCCAAGTTTGATGATGAGGAATATGGTGTTGAGCACGGACGAGTTAGCGCAAGGATTGCTCGTCCGCTCCTGGAATCCCTTGGCTATCCAGCGGAGCAAATTAACAACATTTGCTTTTCCATTGCAGTCCATGTAGATGACAAGGCTGATTTCGAGCATCCAATCACATTGGAATCGAAAATCGTAAACGATGCAGATAACATAGATCGTTTTGGAGCATATCGATTACTGCTTCAGTATAAAGACCTTGCAGAGAATTACGAAGCGTTGGTTGAAAAAGCAAAAAACCGCTTACCTGTATTGCGGAAGTATCGTGAAGCAAACTCCCAGGGAACGGTTACAGGTAACAAACTGTTCAACAGACAATTGGATATTCAGATCAAGTTTCTTGAGCACGTGGTAGAAGATAGTAAGTTAACAGTGGAAGCAAAAATATAAGACACCTAGCCATAGGATGGAGCCTTTATGTTCAATAAAGTATTAATTGCAAATCGTGGTGAGATCGCAGTTCGTATTATTCGTGCCTGCCGCGAATTGGGACTGGAAACCGTCGCCGTCTTTTCGGAGGCTGATCGCAATGCCCTGCACGTCCGCTATGCGGACGAAGCATATTTGCTTGGGCCTGCGCCATCACGCGAGTCCTATTTGCGGGCAGATAAAATTTTAGATGTAGCCAAAAAATCAGGCGCAGATGCAATTCACCCTGGATATGGCTTTTTGGCGGAGCGCGAAGACTTTGCTGCGAAATGCGCAGAAATGGGCATCACGTTTATCGGTCCTAAGCCATCGTCCATTGCAGCTATGGGAGATAAGGGCAAGGCCCGCGCCACTGTGATCAAGGCAGGTATTCCTGTTGTGCCAGGTACTGAAGACGTCGGCAACATGACGAATGATGACCTATTGAACATTGCGCCAACCATTGGATTCCCGCTGCTCATCAAAGCCACCGCAGGTGGTGGCGGAAAAGGCATGAGAGAAGTAAAAAACATTGAGGAAATGCCGACCCTGCTTGCATCCGCAAGACGCGAGGCAGAATCTGCCTTCGGCGATGGAAATGTATATCTCGAAAAATTGGTTGAAGGCGCTCGCCATATCGAATTCCAGATCATGGCAGATTCACATGGCAATGTAATTCACCTTGGCGAACGTGAATGTTCCATTCAGCGCCGTCATCAAAAGCTCTTGGAAGAATCGCCTTCCCCTTTCCTCGATGATGAATTGCGCGAGAAAATGGGCAGCGTGGCTGTCAAATCTGCGCAGGCTGTGGATTATGTAAACGCGGGCACCATCGAGTTCTTGGTAGACAAGGATCGTAATTTTTATTTCCTAGAAATGAACACTCGCTTGCAAGTGGAACATCCCGTAACGGAAATGGTAACTGGCGTGGATATCGTTGCGGAACAACTTCGCATCGCACGCGGCCGACAACTAAGCTACACACAAGAGCAGATTCAAATCAAGGGGCATGCGATCGAATGTCGCGTAAACGCGGAAGACCCTTTCAACGGCTTTATGCCGTCCACTGGGCGGATCACACACAGCATCCTCCCCACTGGGCCAGGCGTACGCGTGGATACGGGTGTTTATCTTGGCTTTGAGATCACGCCGTTCTATGACCCCATGATCGCCAAATTAATTGTTTGGGGCGAAACTCGCGCCCAGGCTATTTTGCGTATGCGCCGTGCATTGGAAGAATATCGAATCGTAGGCGTACGAACGAATATTCCCTTCCACCAGACATTGATGGATTCACACCGTTTTATGGGTGGGCAATTTGATACACGTTTCGTGGAAGAACGCTTCTCCATGGAAGCCGCTTCTGAAGCTGAAGAAAAGCAAAGCGAAATTGCAGCAATCCTAGCCACACTGGCTGCGCATGAACAAACAGAACGCTCGGCGCACATTGTCCGCCGCAACGAACGAGATACCAGCAACTGGAAATGGGTCGGTCGCTGGGAACGAATGCACCGCTAATAATTTCAGATCTACGATTAACGATTGAGGTTATTGTATGAAATATGTGACAACAGTTGACGATAAAGAATTTGAGATCGAAATTGTAGACGAACACCACATCCGCATCGGTGATCGTCTTCTAACCGTGGACTTTAAGTCGATCAGCGGGCATCCTGTCTATTCTCTTATTTTGGATGGAAAGTCTTACGAATCCTTCGTATACCAAGGCGATGAGGATTGGGAAGTGCTTTTGCGCGGCAGGCAGTTCCAAGTAAAAATCGAAGATGAACGCGAAAAGCGTCTGAAAGCCGCTGCGGGTGGTGGTGTAGCGGAAGGTGGAGAATTCCACCTCAAAGCGCCTATGCCCGGTCTGGTAGTTAGCGTTCTCGTGGAAGAAGGTCAGGCTGTGAAAAAGGGACAAGTGATGATGATCCTTGAATCCATGAAAATGCAGAACGAACTCAAGGCCCCTCGAGACGGAGTGATCGGACGTGTCCGTGTAAAGGCTGGCGAAAGCGTAGAACAAAAACAGTCCATGCTGAGCTTGCACTAATGTCTGCGAACGGGCAGGAAACTGAAGTTAAATTCTATGTTCGCGACTTGAAAAAAGTCGAATTGCGCCTTCTTGAATTGAAGGCGCAATTGATTCAGCCGCGTGTACATGAAATCAATCTGCGCTTCGATTTTCCCGATGGCAGTCTGCGCAGAGATTTCAAAGTGCTGCGATTAAGAAAGGATGCTGAAGCGAAACTCACTTTCAAAGGTCCCAGCGAAGAACGCGAGGGCGGGGTTATGAGCCGCAAAGAGATCGAGTTCACTGTTAACGATTTTGAAAGCGCCAAACAGTTTCTTGAATCGCTCGGCTATATTCCCGTTGTCTTCTACGAGAAATTCCGTACGACCCTTGAACTCAAAGGTGCACATATCATGCTGGATGAGTTACCGTATGGCATGTTTATTGAGATCGAAGGGGAAGATATCCAAATTTTGCGTGAAATCTCAGACTTGCTCGGATTGAATTGGGACGAAATGGTCAAGGCTGGCTATCATGCGTTGTTTGATAGAGTTGCTGAAAAATTCAAGCTCAAATCAGCAGACCTAAGCTTTAAAGCACTGGAATCTGTCCGCATCACCGCAGATGATTTAAAGATCAGGCCCGCCGACCTATAACCTGTTACTCGCTTGACAGTGCAATTCAGAGTACTATACTAGTGGAGGAGGCAATATGAAACTCAATGGGTTCGATAAAATTGCCAAGCATGTGCCCGATTTAAATTTCACGGGAGGGAGAACCAAATTAGCTTTACGCTTCGGGGGCGTTTTTATTCTTACCACGGCTTATTTCATTATTTCAGACCAGATCCCTACTTGGACAATAGACAGCCAGATCGTAGTCATGGCATTGGGCTATCTCATTCTCAGCCGCTTTTTCACTCAGAAAAAAATTTTTGTTGAAAAATATAAAGAAATGGCATATCGCCAGGCTTTTGTGAAGTTTGCAATCCCGGGTTTGGCAATCATCTTTGCGGCAGTAGCTCATATCACATACATGAACGGGCCGAAATTCACACAGCCTGGCATCACAACCGTCCTCTCGGTGCTGGGCTGGCTGTGTGTGATTGTCGGCGCAGTATTATTTGTACGCTCCCTTTTTACATTCAGCCTTGATTACATCACCATGGTGTACACATATTTTCCCGAAGAAGGGCACATCGTAAATAGCAGCATTTATAACGTACTTCGCCACCCGATATATGCAGGTGCGTTGCGTTTCGGCATTGGATTGGCCTGCCTCAACATGGGCATTTACGCTCTTTCTTTTGCCGTCCTACTACCGCTTGGCCTTACTGGTTGGGTTCGGCTCGTAGAAGAAAAAGAGCTGCTTGAGCGCTTTCCAGACTATGCTGAATATCGCAAGAACACTCCCGCCTTTTGGCCAAAGATAACCAAATTGCCAGCCTTTTTTAAATTTTTGTTCACAGGGAGATAATCCATGCAAGGGTTAGAAAAACGCCCAAGTAAATTGCTCAAGTTTTTCTTCAAAGTGCCGCTCTTCTTTCACAAAATTGGTTTCGGCGGATGGGAACGATTAATCGGTGCGCAATGGATGCTCATCACAACTGTTGGGCGAAAAACAGGCAAACCTCGCCAAACTATGGTCGACGTGATGGATTACGACAAGGCAACTGACACTTATTACATCGAAGCTGCATATGGGGAGCGAGCAGATTGGTACAAGAATATCCAAAGTAATCCAATATTTGAAGGCCAGGTTGGGCGTAGAAAGTTCAAGGCAAAAGCAGGCGCACTTTCCAGCGAAGGCTCTGGAGACCTGCTTGTCCAATTCTATCGACAAAAACCAGCTTACACACGCTCCGTCATGGCAATGGCTGGGATGAAGTTCGAAGATGAAGATGAATTACGCGAACTTGGAAAGAACTTAATGTTATTAGCAGTAAAGCCTGAAAAATAGCTCTATAGTATCTCGTTATCATTTTTCCAAGCGACAGGCTTCACTACAGCAGATTCTTTCAACAACTTGGGCAAAACCGACTCAACAATTTTTACATCCCCTGAAGTAAATACTTGAACGTCACCATTTGCACTAGAAGGATTTAACAACCCATCCGCCTCAAGCAGACGTTTAGCCTGCCGCGCCACCGAGGGAGCTGGGTCTATCACCCGAACATTCTCTCCCACGATCTGTTCGATAAGTGGGATTACAAACGGATAGTGTGTACACCCAAGCACAACTGTATCAATATTTTTTTCCAACATAGGGAATAAAGCATCTTCAAGGATTGCGCGAGTTTTAGACGAATCTAAATCTCCAGCTTCGATTTGACTAACCAACCCTGGGCATGTATGCTGGAATAATTCCACGCCAGCACCAAAACGCTCCACTACGGAAGCATATAGCGCACCTTGAAAAGTGGCAGGCGTTGCCAGCACACCTACTTTACCAGTCTGCGTTTTCTCCGCCGCAGGCTTGACGGCAGGCTCCATCCCTACAAATTGAACATCCGAGAAAGTCTCGCGTAAATACTTCAACGCTGCAGCTGACGCGGTGTTGCAAGCCACAATAATGATCTTTGCGTTTTTTTTGAGCAGAAATCGGGTGATACCTTCTGAAAAATCCTGGATCTGCCTCATCGAACGCGGACCATATGGCACATGTCCTTGGTCACCAAAATAGAGTACATCTTCATGCGGCATCTGCTCGCGAATGGAACGCAGTACAGACAGACCGCCCACACCTGAGTCAAACACACCTATGGGATTATTTGAGTTTGTCATTTGGAAATGATACTATGGGATTTGAAAATCGTGATTTACACTAACGCTTATCTTTTCTGCGAACATACAATAGTTTTTCGACTTGAGCAATCACCACCCCTTGCTCATCAAGAACGTCCACAGAAAAGGTCGGCTCAATTTTTGTGCTCTGGTCAGCCTCTAAACGGATTTGTTCCACTCGTTCTACGGAAATATGGAAATGCGCTTTTACTTTTCCACGCCCTGGCCGCTTGAATTGAATACTCGCGGCTTTATCCCAGACAACATAATCAGGACCAAGCAATCGCATTAAGATCAACATAAACCATGGGTCACACATGGCATACAGAGAACCGCCAAAATGAACGCCAACGATATTGCGGTTAAAGGCTGTCAGATTCATTTCAACATCAACTGTACGCTCATCAATGGAGCGGGAACGAATTCCCGCTCCAAGCAGCGGCGGATATATATTGATAAATTTTTCAAGAATACGTTCGCGTAGATTCATTTCTAAATTTGGCTATTTTCCTGAAGCATCCACAAAAGATTTGAACAATCTCTGCATGGCGGGCTGGTCAGTCAACCACTCGGGATGCCATTGCACAGCGACAGCATAGGGATGATCTGGTATCTCGATAACTTCAACAAGTCCATCGGGAGCATGTCCTGCAACTTTCAAGCCTGGCGCAATATCCTTCAAACCCTGATGATGCAAACTGTTGACGTTCAAAAGGGTCTCACCGAAAATTTCCGCAGAACGCGTGGTCTCGTCCACATTCACAGGATGGACAAGGGCTCTACGCAAATCACCAGGGTAAGCATGGTCTAGCGCGCCTTTAAGTTGATCGTAAATATGGGTATAGAGAGTACCACCCATTGCAATGTTCATTACCTGTGCGCCCCGACAAATACCAAGAATTGGTTTGCCATCGTTAACAGCTGTGCGCATCAAGGTGATCTCGGTAGTATCCCGCGATTCGTCCACCTCACCAATTCTCGGGTGGTCAGAGCCGCTGAAATATTTCAAAGAGACGTCCCCGCCGCCAGAAAAGAGAACACCATTAAGACGGGAATATAAATCGAGGAAATCTTCCTCCGATAAAATATTAGGGATCATAACGGGGATACCACCCGCCTGTATGACAGCATTAAGATATGAATGTTGAAGCGAGGTGATCGGGTGTCCATCGCTATCTTTGTTATTGCGTGTTGTAATTCCAATAAGAGGTTTTGACATTATTTCTCCAAAAGAAAAACCCTAAAGGCTTTGAAGACCTTTAGGGTTTTATCCTGTAGGGCTTTTCAGAAACCCTGTGGGGTGAATATTTTACTAGTCGAACTTTTCTTTGAGGCGTGCGCTCTTGCCTGTGCGTTCGCGCATGAAGTACAGCTGTGCGCGGCGGACCTTGCCGTGGCGTTCGACAACGATCTTATCGATGCGCGGCGAGCGAAGGAGAAAAGTACGTTCCACGCCGACACCGTTAGAGGCCATGCGGCGGACTGTGACACTGGCGTCGTTGCCACTCTTGCGCAAACGAATCACAATGCCCTTGAATTCCTGAATACGCTCGCGTTCACCTTCTTTGATCTTGACGTGCACACTGACCGTATCACCAGGGTTTAATTGCGGGATTTTTTCGTTGATTTTGGCCTCAACGGCCTTGATAAGATCTGCCATCTTCGTTCTTCCTTACTTATGATATGGGTTTCCAAAATTCGCGACTGCGGATTATAGCACGCATTTTCTCATATCACAAGACAAACTCTAGCTGTATTTTCTGATCGCCAACACGGCATTATGGCCGCCAAAACCGAAGGCGTTGCTGATGGCAAGTGAAATTTTGGCCTCGCGCGCCTTGTTAGGGATGTAGTCGAGGTCACACTCGGGGTCGGGAGTTTCATAGTGAATGGTAGGCGGCAAAATCCCTTCTCGAATAGCCTGCACGCAGAAAATGGCTTCTAAAGCACCAGTTGCACCCATCATGTGCCCCGTCATGGATTTGGTAGATGAGATGGGGAGCTTATAAGCCTGTGCTCCAAATGCAGCCTTGATGGCACGCGTTTCTGCTTGGTCATTCAGCAAAGTCCCTGTGCCGTGAGCGTTGATATAACCAACATCCTCATTATTTGCCTTGGCTGAAGATAAGGCCATGACCATAGCCGCCGCACCGCCTGCGCCATGTTCGTGAGGCGCAGTGACATGGTACGCATCGGCTGTGGCACCATAACCTGCCAACTCAGCAAGGATGTTCGCCCCGCGCGCCTTCGCATCCGACTCGCGCTCAAGCACCAATACAGCTCCGCCTTCACCCATTACCAAGCCATCACGATTTTTGTCGAATGGTTGAGGTGTCATGGAATAATCATCATTCCTGCGAGACATTGCACCAACACGGTCAAATGCTGCTACACCTGTAGATGTGATCGTAGTTTCAGCCGCACCAGCCAGCGCCGCATCGATCATACCCGTACGTAACATCATCAACGCAGTGCCAATTCCATCAGAGCCTGAAGCGCAGGCAGAAGCTACAGAAAAACATGGGCCTTTAATTCCATACTCAATTGCAACCATACCAGCGCCGCCGTTCGCCATCAACATGGGGATCAAAAACGGGCTAACGCGTTTTGGGCCTTCGGTGTAATTGGTCAATATTGCTTCCTGCAATGAATGTAAACCGCCGATCGCCGAAGAAATCATTACACCAATTCTGCCAGAATTCTTTTCAGTGATTTCCAAACCAGAATGCTGCAAAGCTTCTTTAGCTGCAGCCACCGCGAACTGCTCAAAACGGTCTCGGCGGCGAGCCTCCTTTGCCTCCATAAATTCCTCAGGCTTAAATCCCTTTACTTCAGCAGCAATATGCACCTGCAAGTTTGCTGCACGAGAATCAAACAGTGTAATCGGCCCAACCCCCGAAACCCCTTCGATCAGGTTGTTCCAAGTTCCAGCCACATTCAAACCAAGTGGGTTGACTGTTCCCATTCCCGTAATAACAATACGATCCTGCATTTCTCCTCCAGCAATTTTTAATAAAACAAACAGAAGTTCAATATAAAACCCCATAAGATAAAAATCGTCACGCTGGATATACCCTTCGCTTCACTCCCCGCTGACACCTGCTCTGCCTCAACAGGTATTTTCCCGCCCTATTTTTACTCGCCATTCACGCTGCAAGAGCCCATAATGGTACTCACTTGTATAAACACCGTTGACGGGGTAACTCTCTATAAAATGAGCTTCCCTGCGAAAACCAAGTTTTTCCAATAATCCAAAGGATGCTTCATTCTCAGCATCACAATCCGCTGTGACACGGTGAATATCCATATCTTCATAAAGATATTCTAGCCAGCACCTTATGGCCTCAAAGGCATAACCTTTTCGCCAATAAGCAGAAGCAAGCCTATAACCAATGATCGCCTGACGTGCATCTTCAGTTTTGATAAAGCAACCGATATCCCCGATCAATTCATCTGTCTCTTTCAGAGCAATAGCAACCTGCAGCCAATCGCCTTGTTTGGGCGCGTTCATATCTTTTACAGATGAGATAAATTTCTCTGCCTGAGCGCGGGAGTATGGAATATCCCAATCTTGGTATTTTGCCACTTCAGGGTCATTACGATAAACAAGATATGAGTCAATATCTTCATCCCTAAAATTGCGAAGTATCAATCGTTTAGAATGCAAAAACATGGACTATTCACCAGGCTTGGGGATGTAATCACCTTCCACCCACTCTACATGACCAGGGCCGACTTCTTTTTTCCAGACGGGCACAATTTCCTTGAGACGGTCAATACCATAGCGAGCGGCGTCGAAGACACCTGTATCTCGATGCGCGGCGGTGCAGGCAATGAGAACCGTCGGCGTCTTCGGGTACAACTTCCCAATCCGCTGGACAATGGCAATTCCTTCGATAACAGGCCACTTCTCACGGATTTCATCCGCGACCTGTTTCATCTTGGCTTCAGCCATAGGGATGTAAGACTCGTATTCGAGGAATTCCGTCTCATGAGCGATGCCACGAGTGGTTACCCCCCTCACCATACCTGTAAAAATAGCCGCAGCACCTGTGCTTGTCAGCGTAATCTTTTCGAGCAGATCATTCAAGTCAATTTCGTCTTCAGTGATGGAATAAACGGTTGGCAGGTCTGAAAGTTCCATATTGAAAATCACCCTCCAGAGACAGGCGGGAACATGCCGATCTCGGCATTAGTGGGGACAATGGCCTCGTCAAATGCATATTCACGATTGATGGTAATTAGCACAGATTTCATTGAATCTTTCAGGTTCGGATAATCGGTCGAAAGTTTATCTTTCAATCCTTGGATTGTCATATCCGCTGGAATATCCATTTCAAGGGATTTGGTCCCTGCCCGGTCACGTATGGTTGCAAAGAATAAAAGTTTGATATGGTTCATTTTTCTCTAAATCCAAATATCATTGGGAGCAGTCAGGTTATCTTTTACATCACCCGTATTGACCGTTCCCGCAGGTTCGATCAAAAGGATATGGCATTCGCTTTCTGCAACAGGTTTGTGCTCGACGCCTCTAGGCACAACGAACATCTCCCCTTCACTCAATGAGACTTTACCACCGCGAAAAAGGATATCCAGATGACCTTTGACTACGATAAACACTTCATCAGTTTCAGGGTGATCGTGCCAGACGAACTCTCCCTGCACTTTTGCCAATTTGAGGTGGTAATCATTCAACTGGGCAATGATCTTCGGTGACCAGTGTTCGGAGAATTTCTCAAGTTTTTCTTTAAAGTTGATTGAACTATATTCCATTAAATTATCTCACAATCAAATGACTTTCATTTTTTAATCAATCATTCACCACATCACCGCTCATACCGCCATGTTTCTCCACAAGGCGGATATTCTGAATCTTCATCGTCTTTTCTGCTGCTTTGGCCATATCATATACAGTAAGCGCAGCAACCGAAACGGCAGTCAGTGCTTCCATTTCGACACCTGTTTTGCCAGTCACTTTGACGGTGGCAGTGATGACAACGCCAGGGAGAGATTCATCGAGGGAGAGATCCACATCAATCTTCGAGAGTTGAAGAGGATGACATAACGGAATCAGGTCCGAGGTTCGTTTTGATGCGGTGATGCCTGCAATTTGCGCCACAGTCAACACATCACCTTTCTTGATCTGACCAGCGCGAATCAAGTCAAATGTCTCTTTCTTCATGTGGACTTCGCCGCGCGCAATAGCAGTACGTTCGGTGTCAGGTTTGTGGCCAACATCCACCATTTTGGCTTGGCCGTGTTCATCGATATGAGTTAGTTTTGACATGGCGAGGATTATACACTGGTATAATTCGCCCGCTATGGATGGTATTCTAGGACATCAAATTGGCGGCTATAAAGTGCAGACCTCAGTGTATGAGGGGCCGCTTGATCTTTTGCTTAGCTTGATCGAACGCGCTGAGCTGGATATCACTGCCATCTCTCTTGCCACTGTGACAGATCAGTATCTGTCGTATTTGCATGGGTTAGATCAACTCATGCCTGATGAGATTTCATCCTTTCTCGTTATCGCAGCCAAATTGATTCAGATAAAATCTGAGGCGCTCCTGCCACGTCCGCCTGAACGTGAACCTGGTGAAGAAGACCCTGGCACGGAATTGATCGACCAGCTCAAGTTATACAAGCGTTACAAGGAAATTGCAGGCTGGTTGGTGGAGAGACAGGAAAACAACTTACGTACGTACCTGCGCATTGCTCCACCACCAAAAGTGGAAGCTAAACTTGACCTTTCTAATTTAACACTGGAAGGTTTACTCGCCGCCGCTGAATCAGGCTTTTCCAAAGGAAAAGAGAAAAAGCCGCTCGGCGTTATCATTACTGCTCCACGTGTGACCATCCGCGAGAAAATTGAATACATAACCAAGACAATGCGCAATATTCAACGCATGACGTTTAGCGGCTTGATCACTGATAAATCCACTCGTGTTGAGATTGTTGTGACGTTCCTTGCCATGCTTGAGTTGATCAAACGCTATAAAATTGCAGCCGTTCAAAATGAACTATTCGGTGATATCGAATTTGAAAAAATGGATGACTGGAAAGAAGACGAAGAGATCGAAATTGAGTTTGAGTAAAAAAGGTCACACTTGAAGTGTGACCTTTTTATTTTCCAAATGTACCAAGCTGAGAACGCGGCTACAAAAGTTCTGTCGCGGCTGCAACGCCTGTCAGATATGCGCCATGTTGAGTGGCGGGATACTCACGCGATGTAGCTTCTCCTGCAAAATATAAAACATCATTCACAGGCGCAAAGAGCGCATCATAGTCATCGCCACTGGCAAAAGGCGGGATATGAGAATACGCGCCAAACGAAAATGGGTCTTGACCCCAGCGCGTAATAAGATACCCCTTGGGTTCGGGAATCGCATCTCCATAAATTACTCGCAGCGTTTTCATTGCGCCCGCAATAATTGCATCATCCGAAAGGTTTTCAAGCGCAAAACCCTTCTCACCACCGTGAAATGCCATCAATACTGGTGCGCCCACATACGGCACAAAACTCATCCAATCACACCACTCTCCCAACGTTTCGCCTAAATACCCAAAATTCTCAATCTCCTCGTTCCAAAAAACCTCAGGGAATTTTAAATAAACTTTATTTAACACGCCCATAGCAAGTCGATCTATTGCAGCTTGTTTCGACTCAGGAAGAGACGGCTCAAACTTAACCGACGCATGTTTCAACACTCCAAGCGGAAGCGTAACTATAGCCTTTTCCCCACCAAACGTGCCTGACGAAGTTTCCACTTCCACGCCGTCCACACCATAGGAGATACGTGTCACTTTCTCGTCCAGGCGGATATCCAAGCCTTGCGCAAGTCTGTTCGTGATCTGGCTATAACCCTGAGGAAAGACCACATCCTTGCCACCAAAGACCTCATCCTGATCCCATTCCCAAAGAGACAAGTCTGCTGGGTCTGCCCCATACTCTAAAGCAGTCTCTTGATAGGCATAAAACTGAAGTTTGCGTAATTCATCCTCAGAAAGATTGCGATCTGCAACAACCTCATCGAAAGCCTGTTGAAGAGACATATCGTTATCCGTGTCTTCTTGCATAGCTGCAACTTCTTCGTATATGGAGTTGAACAAATCCTCGGTTTCAGCATAGTCAGAATTTGAAATTTCAGATCCATCAGCATCATACAAGATACCATTCTCATAATCTGTTGGTACGGTGTCAGCATTAAATTCTTTAGCGAGCTTGGTGATGGGATTGCCTGTCACTCCATGAATCCAAGATGCACCTAAGTCAAGAGGCAAACCAAGAGATGAGTCTGTCCACGTGCGGCCACCAATACGGTCACGGGCTTCAAGGACAATCACACTGACACCTTTATCTGCGAGAGTACGGGCAGCAGCGAGACCAGACATCCCCGCACCAATGACAAGCACCTTAGCCTCGCTAACACTATTGTCAGATTGAGGAATGCCACTCGGAGCAGAATCAGGCGCACCGTTAAGAGAAGGAAGCGTATCTTCCATGAATCCACAAGACAGAGCAATGGCTGATGCCGTCCCGATGGATGCGATATGCAAAAAGTCACGCCTGCTTATTTTCTTTTTCATGTTCTCTCCAATAGAAGTAATGAGATGTTAGCGCGATGAGCGCTCCAAGGTTATCAAAGATCAGTGCATCTGAAATAGCAGAATGCCGCCCAGGCACAAAGGACTGATGAAATTCATCGGTGGCGGAATAAAGTACAGCCAACAGCCAAGCAAGCCAATATCGTTTTTCATCCCACTTGAAAGTGTGCATATAGGACAAAGCCAACAACCCATAACCAAATGCATGCGCACCTTTTTTTATGAAATAATCCCAACTGTGAAAATTGGGCAATTCAGAACTCGTGCGAGACGAAAACGCAAAGATAACCGACATGAGCAGAAGAGATGGAAGCCAGCGAGGTACAATTGAAAGGAATTTTTTCATTTTGAGGTAGCCTTGATCGGAATAAGCGAAGTTTTATTGAAAAGCAACAACGAATGGATGTATTTTTTAAACCCTCATAAAGTTTTGCAAGCTACAAACATTGACGAAGTACGCGAGACTTTAAGGGAAGTTGAAAATCTTGTTAACATGAATGATTGGTATGCGGCAGGTTTTATCAGCTATGAAGCTGCACCCGCTTTTGATGGTGCGCTTCATGTCTTAAAATCCAGTGATTTTCCATTGCTATGGTTTGGGTTATTTCCAAAGCCACAGGTATTAAAGACCTCGGAGGTTTTTACGAATCTCCGAGGTCTAGCTTCCTATAAATGGCAACCAAGCATTGAGCGCGAGAGTTATAACACTGCCATTCAAAAAATAAAAGATGCAATTGCAAGCGGGAATACCTATCAAGTTAATTACACGATGCGCCTAAAAACGGATTTTACTGAAGACCCGTGGGAGCTATTTGCACAGTTGACGCAGAGCCAAAATAAATATGCAGCTTTTGTAAATACAGGTCGTTATGTTATTTGCTCTGCTTCACCTGAGCTGTTCTTCAAATTGGATGGAGATAGAATTTTCAGCAATCCAATGAAAGGAACTGTCAAGCGCGGACGCACAACGTTAGAAGATAAAAAGCAAATTGAATGGCTGCATAACTCAGTGAAAAACCGCGCCGAGAACGTAATGATCGTGGATATGATCCGCAATGATCTTGGGCGTATTGCCCAAGTAGGCAGTGTGCATGTACCTGAGTTGTTTAAGATCGAAAAATATTCAACACTTTTTCAAATGACATCCACTGTACAAGCAAAAACAGACACTTCACTGACGGATATTTTCTCTGCCCTGTTCCCTTGCGCATCCATTACAGGTGCGCCAAAGGTCAGCACAATGAAGATCATTTCGGAATTAGAAACTACTCCACGAAATATTTACACTGGCAGTATTGGATTTATCTCTCCAAATCGTAAAGCCCAGTTCAACGTGGCTATACGCACATCTTTAATAGACACAGAAAAGAAACAAGCCGAATATGGAGTTGGCGGCGGTATTGTATGGGATTCAACAAGTGCAGATGAATACAGTGAAGCCTTGCTCAAAGCTCGCGTGCTGACAGAACATCCGCGGGAATTTTCATTGTTTGAAACTATGCTATGGACTCCAGATAAAGTATTTTTTCTGTTAGATAAGCACATCACGCGGATGGAAGATTCTGCAGGCTATTTTGATTTTCCGTTTTCAAAAGAGAAACTGGAAAATTTCCTCAACAGCCTTGTTGGTAGTTTTACATCTCCAAAGCGCGTGAAGATTTTGTTAAATCGCCTTGGAGAGTTTTCAGAAGAGACCAAAGATTTTAACTCAGGGAAAAAAGTATTTAAAGTCCACTTGGCAGAGCGCCCAATTGATTCAAGTAATATATTGTTTTTTCATAAAACAACACGCCGAGATATCTACCCCACCCCACAAAACGGCTTCGATGATGTCTTGCTGTTCAACGAAAAGAATGAACTGACCGAATTCACGATTGGCAATCTTGTTGTAGAAATAGACAATGAACTATTTACCCCTCCAATATCATGCGGTCTATTATCTGGCACATTCCGCGCTCATTTGCTTGAAGCAAATCAAATAAAAGAACGTATTATTCTCAAAAGCGAACTACAAAAGTGTGCGAAGGTATTTCTAATCAATTCCCTCAGAGAATGGGTAGAAGTTAAAATATAAAAAGAGCCGATGCTTTAGCAGCATCAGCTCTTTTTATCACAAAGGCTATAAGTCTTGTAAAGTGATGGACACATTTGTTGTGCCATCACCGACATCAAAACCTTGAATGAGAATGGCTTTCCCGCTCGGGTCACCGTCGAAAACAAAGCTAAAAACGCCATCTGAAATAGTTGTGAATGTATCGCGTTCCGTAAAGCCTTGCTTGCCATACGTGTCACGATAAAAAGCCATCACTTCATCTATACTAAGTTTGGTCTGGAAATTCACCGTCCCCGATACACTGACAACATTTACAGCGTCATCTGGCATCGGGAATTCAGAATCACCACCAACCGAAAGTCCAGAATTCCCTGGGTCATTTGGCGCTTCAGGTGTAATTACGGTAGTGTCAACGGGTGGAAGGGTCTCAATTTGATTGATATCATTTCCGCCGCCCATCACCGTCT
The DNA here is from genome assembly GCA_046328875.1 of Anaerolineales bacterium. Taxonomy (GTDB): domain Bacteria; phylum Chloroflexota; class Anaerolineae; order Anaerolineales; family Villigracilaceae; genus Villigracilis. The sequence goes on from JAXLVS010000001.1 coordinate 2,384,870, forward strand.
GGCAGGCAAGGGAAGCCAAAAGCAAGGAAAGGGTTGCAAATAAAATACTAAATTTTCTCATCTCAATCTCCTTATGAATAAATAGTTTTATTGGCTATTATAGTCAACTGAAGAATGATGTTAATCCCCCATACAGTATAGTTCGCCAGTAATTACTCTCTTCCTTGCTAGCGCACTTAATCAGGCAAAAGATCACTTACCGGTAGGTTATCTTTCGGCTGACGAGATATCTTAAGGCTAATAATAGTTACGCTGGTGGTAATCTGAAAAAATGCAGAAGCTATGATTGAAAGGTCACGCTTGAGCAGTCCGTATGCTCCCCACACAAGCCCGCCAGATAAAGATAACAGCCAAGTTCCAAGTGACAAACCCGACAAGTCGCTTTCGCGATAGGCAACTCTAATCTGGGGAATGCTAGATACCAACGCACTGACAGAAAGTATCATACCTAAGCCGCTTTTTCCGAACAATAAGCCAGATAAAAGTAAGACTACCAGCCAAAAGGGGGCTATTCGAAACTCGCGTACACTCCGCCCAAGGCGCAGCGCGATCACTGTGTTGATGAAAAAGATCGTCGCCATCAATCCAGAAGCAAGCATGACGTAAGGCTGTCCAGTAATAAATCCGTAAGTTGCCCAACCAAAGCTAACAATACTGCTTGTACCCGATGTATCCACTGACACACCAAAAGATTTTCGCACTCGTAAAAGGTGCACTAATTGAGGCGCCGCACGCACAAGGTCGATCAACATTCCGAAAAATCCAAGAACTGAGGGAATATCCATTTTATTATCCTATATACTAAATAAAAATTCTCCGTGCATTCCTCACTGACGGAGAATTTTCAGAGGTTGGGATTGACAAACACTATGGGGCTACGTGAATCGAAAATTCCTGCTCGGTGTCCTTCAAATTAAGCACTGAATCTTCCACCGCCTCGACCACTACAGAGCTTGAATCGTGTGTGATGAAACTTTCACCAGGGGTCAACGTGTAGTCGTTGATATCTCCCGCGCTGGTGACCCACAAAACGTCATGCTCACATTCAATTGACATGCCAGCATGTAGGTGGCTCAGATTCAATACTTCATGCAGATGCAAGTTCAAATCTATTTGTTTGCGGTGCTCAATTGCGATCATACGAACTCCTCTCGTTATAGCTTTATTGTACGAGTATCCTTAGGCAGGTACAGATGCAAAAGCATGAAGTTGTGACCAGTACAGTCGATGCTATAATCCACTGTACTGATCGAATCTACCAAAAACTGTTTTTTCCATGAAAATTAACTCTGACAAAGACACACCGCTACTGTATCGCTCTCTGGCAAACAACATAATCTCATTAATAGAGAAAGATACTTATCGCGTGGGAGAACGCATCCCCTCGGTGCGACAGTTAAGCAAGCAACAAAGAGTAAGTATAAGTACGGTTTTACAAGCGTATCTTTGGCTGGAAAACCAAGGGTGGATCGAAGCTCGTCCTCAATCTGGATATTATGTATGCAGAAAAGGCCATGAGCAGGCACCAGAACCTGATATATCGTCTCCTGCCAAAGACCCAAGCCAGGTTAGCTTACATGAACTAGCAATGATGCTGATGCGCGACTCAACCGACCCAAGCTTGGTGCAGTTTGGAGCGGCACTCCCCAACCCTGATTATTTGCCAACGGAAAAAATCAACCGCGCCTTGATCAAAGCTGCACGGCAATATGCTGTAGATGGACACAAATACATCATTCCACCAGGGTTGGAAGCGCTACGGGTTCAAATCGCAAAACGTGCAGTAGGTTCGGGTTGTCAGATTTCGCCCAATGATATTCTCATCACATCTGGTGGACTGGAAGCAATTGACCTCTGCCTTCATGCAGTCTGCCGCCCAGGTGACATTGTAGCCATTGAATCACCCATGTATTTTGGAACTTTGCAGACGCTTGAGGTGCATGGTTTGCGCGTCCTGGAAATTCCCACCCATCCACGTGACGGGCTCAACCTTGAAGCATTATCATTTGCACTTCAGCATAACCCTGTACGTGCTGTGATCGTCATTTCAAATTTCAATAATCCACTTGGCAGCCAAATCCCAGACGAAAAGAAAAAAGAATTAGTAGAATTGCTGGCACACCATGAGATTCCTTTGATCGAGAATGATGTGTACGGTGAGCTTTATTTTGGGGAGAAACGTCCTCTGGTTTGTAAATCGTTCGACAAAAAAGGTCTGGTGATGCTGGTTTCCGCATTTTCAAAAGATATCAGCCCTGGCTTGCGGATTGGATGGATCGCACCTGGCAGATTCAAAACCGAACTAGAGTGGTTGAAATTCACCATCAGCGCATCCCCTCCGACTCTTCCACAATATGCAATCGCAGACTTCCTTGAAAGTGGCGGCTATGATCATCACTTGCGGCGCATTCGCCGTGAATACGCACGCAATGTTGAATTGATGTCCAGTTCAGTCATCCGTCACTTTCCAGCTGGCGTACGTCTAACCCGCCCATCAGGTGGATTCGTGTTGTGGGTCCAACTACCTGAAAAAGTAGACTCCCTCGAACTCTACAAAAAGGCACTGTCTGAAAAAATCACGCTTGCGCCAGGGTATGTATTTTCAGCAACCAATCAATATGCAAACTTTATTCGATTGAACGCAGCAGAATTTAAATATTCAACAGAGCAGTCTGTGGAAAAATTAGGAACCATCATTAAAGAAATGATGGTCAACAGTTAGTCAAACCCAACTTATGATTTAAGTAGATTCCATAAAAAGCTTAAGCAGAATTGCATGTGCCTGTCTGAGTCTTTGTGCGTCCATCTTTTCAGCCATGCGGTCATAGGTTAGATAACCGTTTATCTCGATTTCTACATCTGTAGTCTGGGTATAGACCGCAGCCGCAAGTCCATGTGAAATAAGAGGCTTGAGTTCTTTTTCCAACAATGCTAAATATGCCTCTGTCAACGCTTCAGATGTTTCGTAAAAACGATAACCAAATTTTTTATCCTCATCCCAAAGATGGCCAGCCACCTTCAAACTGTATCCGCCAAATTCTGAAATCACAAAAGCACGTTTATCCTGTTTGGGCTTCCTCAATTTTTTGAAATAAATATGTTTGCTTTGGAAATCTCCAGCGCCCTGATCGAACCAACCCGAAGCATGATCAACCAAACGGGTTGGATCATACTCTTTGGCCCACTTCGCCACATCCGCAGATTGGAATTGTCCCCAGCTTTCATTGAACGGAACCCACACTGCAATGCATGCCGCGTTATGCAAATAATCGATCATGCCTTGCAATTCACTTCGATAGCGCGAACGATTTTCTACATCATCACGTCCGAAGCGACTCAAGCGGCGTGTATCGTTTCGGTGAAAACCAAGAAGCAGGGCAAGCGGAGCAACCACTTCCCCATCGATCAAACCGCCGTTGGGCATATCCTGCAAAACGATCATGCCCAATCGGTCGCAGGCATAATACCAGCGCAGCGGCTCCACCTTGATGTGTTTGCGAATCATGTTGCAGCCAATTTGCTTTGTATATTCGATATCAAACAACATCGCTTCTTCCGAAGGCGGCGTATAAAGCCCATCAGGAAAATACCCCTGATCGAGCGGGCCGTACAAAAACAAGGGCTGGTCATTCAACGCAAATCGCTGATGCCCTTTTGCATCTTTCACCAACCCAAACGTACGCATTGCAAAATAACTTTCCACCTCATCTACAACTTGACCATCACGAATCAATTGGACTTTTAAATCATACAGATATGGATCGTCAGAAGTCCACACTCGCGGATGTGGAACCGCGCCTCTTAACCGCCCCGTCACCTGCCCGCTGACCGAGGAGATTTTCTCTCCGCTGCTGCTTATCTCTGCCACCACGCTGAGACCATTCCCCTCACCCCGAACTTTAACTTCCACTGTTAGCGACTGGGATTCCAAGTCGGGCGTTAGCTTGAGTGACTCAATGCTCACTTCAGGCACAACTTCCAACCAGACCGTTTGCCAAATTCCAGAGACGGACGTGTACCAAATTCCCTTGGGATTCAGCACCTGCTTTCCGCGTTGCTGTAAGCCAGTGTCAGTTGGATCCCAAACAGAGACGATTAGTTCATTCTCGCCATCGACAAGAGAATCTGTGATATCAAATGTAAAGGGAAGGTAACCACCGCAATGTCCGCCTGCATGTTTTCCATTGACCCAGACATTACACTCATCGTCCACTGCGCCGAAGTGAAGTAAAACCCTCACCCCGCCTTCGGCACTCCTCTCCCTAAGGTAGAGGGGAAAGGTGCATCGATACCACAAGCGTTGACTTGGAAGCAATGGCTTCTGCACGCCAGAGAGTTCTGATTCAACGCAATATGGGACGAGAATTTTTCCATCAAAAGTTTTAGGTGCAGAGTTTTCTTTGGGCAGAATAGCGTAATCCCACAATCCATTGAGGTTGACCCAATCAGGCCGAGTCATCTGCGGGCGGGGATATTCAGGCAAGGGAATCGGTGTAGCAGGAGACCAGGGAGTTTTCATCCGTTCACCCAAACCGTCACCGTAGATTCGCCGCGATTGCCCCATAAATGGTAAGGAATAAACGTAAGCGGCTGCCCCATTTTTGTTTGACCGATTATTTTAGTAATTCCGCCGAATGCAGTTCGGTCAAACACAGAATCTAAGGAAGATTTATCTATCGCGACGTTGAAAATGTCCACATTGGGATTGTCCACGCTTTCGAGACAGTAGACCAACGGTCCGCGAGTAATAGCGACTTTGCCTCGATGCCCTTTGACTTTTGGATGAGCTTGGCGCAATTGAATGGGCATGTCAAAGTTCAATTCAACAATATCACCAGAATTCCAAATTCGCTTGAGGTTCAGCCATCTGCCTTCGCGTGGGTCGTAACCAGAAGCGGTGAGCTCACTTTGTTGAGGTGCAGGAGAAACAGGCTGGAATTCTCCGTTACAAGTAATACGAGTTGTATCTGTTTCACACCAGGAAGGCAGGCGAAGGTTCAAGGTGAACTCAGAAGGCACTGAAGGATCAACTGTGATCTTCACTTTTTCCATCCACGGCAATTCGGAATGGATTTCTATTTTGGCTAATTTGCCATCATATTCACTGCTGATGTATTGGTGAACGAATATCTCGTCTCGATTGGACGAGCAAATATATTTACCCAATTCTGCCCATGTGCGCGAGAGGTTGGATGGGCAGCAGGGAACGGAATACCATGGCTTGCGCGTGACCCCGCCGCGACAAGTGAGCGGATTATTATATAAATAACTCGTGCCATCTGACCCCATGCCAACTGCGGCAGCATTGTAAAGCTGCCACTCGAACAAGTCACTGTATTTGGCTTGATTCGTGAGTCGTGCCATTTCCCAATTCCAGAACATGCTGGCGAGGGCGGCACAGGTTTCAGCGTAGGCGTATTCGGGGTCGAGTTCGTAGTCATTGCCAAAGCCTTCTGAGCCAGGTAGAGAACCAATCCCGCCCGTGACATACATACGGCGCGTGACCATGTGTTCCCAAGCCTGTTCCAATGCGGGGATAAGAGCCTTGTCTCCGTTCTCTCGGGCGAGCATGGCAACAGCTGTTTCGAGATATGCAAAGCGGACAGAGTGACCGACTGGCACAGTCTGCTTGCGGATAGGGGCATGCTGTTGAAAGTATTTTCCGCTCAAGGCGTTGATCTGCCAGCGCAATCTCGAATAACGAGGTTGTTTTGATGCGTTGTCAGGCGGGAGCTGGAAAGGCTTGAATTCAGGATGTGCGGAAAGATATTCCTGCTTTTTCTGTTTAATAAAATTACGGCGCTGACCTACACTGGAGTTTTGGCGAATGAGCGAAAGCGCAAACAGTGGATTGCGTCCGCGTTGTTCGATGAATTGACGCGCCATTTCGAGATATGGTTGATGCTCTGTGATTTTGTACAATCGCAATAATGCGATCTCGACCTCTTCGTGACCTGGGGTATGGCTCGTGCCTTTGCCAAGAAAATCTTCCACGATGCGGTCTGCGGCACGGCGGGCAACCGTAAGCATATCTGTGCGAGCAGTGGCTTCGTAATGCGAAACGCCTGCTTCAATTAAATGTCCGTGGCAATAGAGTTCGTGTTCGATCTGTAGATTCTTCCAGCGATCTTTTGGGAAATGGATCTGATTGTAGGTGAAGATATAACCATCAGGGCGTTGGGCACGCTCCAACAGCGTAATGAATGCGTCCATAACGGAAGCAAGCTCAGGCGCGGGAAAAGAGGCGTAGATTCGGGACGCCGCATCCAGCCATTTGTAGGCGTCTGAATCAGCGAAGAACCAACCTTCGCGGAAACCATCCACATCTCCTGCCGCGATTCGGAAATTTTCGATGCAGCCCGAAGTTTCAAGCTGCTCCCATTGATGGAAGATCGCGCGCTGGGCATTGACCTCAAGACGGTCGCGCCAGAAACCTGATGTGATTTTTGTTTTCATTTTTTATCGTTGATGAAAAAGAGCGGGATGAGCGCGAGCAGGCTGATGACCGAGCCGACTTGAAAGATGATCGGAGCGGGGACGAAGCCAGCTTGACCGTTGAGGGTGGTCGGCGTGCCGAAGTTTTGAATCAGCGTTGAGCCGAGCCACGGGCCGATGACCATGGGGATGGCGATCCAGAAGATCATGCGGATGCCGAGGAACTTGCCGCGATTTTGTTCGGGGAGTAAATCTTTGAGCCACGCAACGGATGCGATGCCCATCGCAACGGAGAATGCCTGCCAGAGCAAACCTGTGAGCGCAAGCATGGGCAGACTATTGACGAGTGAAAGCAAAATGCCGCCGAGGCTGCTGACGATGGTGGCAAAGAAGATCATATTGCGTTTGTTCCATTTATCTGCGAGCAAGCCGAAGGGAATGGCAAAGACCGCACTGCCCAACATGACCGCGCCGCCGATGATGCTGAATTCGGTTTTTGTGACGCCGATGTAGTTTTCAAGGTAGATGATGAGATATGGCAATGAGACTTGCATGCCGATGCTGCTCAACATAATAAAGATAAGAATGATGAAAAGTTCGCGATTTTCTTTCAGGGTGTTGATATCGAACAACTCGGCGAACTCGGAAAGGAAGGAGCGCTTCGGCGCTTCACTTTCGGTTGGCAGCTTTGCATCTTGAAGCAAGCTACCAGCAAAAAGCCCAACCACGATAACAATGCCCCCCAGCAAATAGAAAAAGATGAAATAGCCGAGCTTATCAATTAACATGCCTGCTGCAACCATCGCAACGATTTGTGCAAGGAAGACGCTCAAGTTGAGCACGCCTTCCACTCGTCCGCGGGTTTCGGTGGTGGCGATGTCGGTTGTCCATGCGCTGAAGGCGGCATCATTCGCGGTGGAGCCGAAGAATGTCATAATTGAGTCTGCGACGACGACCATAATGATGGCAATACTGGTAGTTTTGATATAGGCAACCGTTGGAAAGAGAACGGTGGAAAGTCCCCATAATACATAGCCGATCAAAATAAACGGACGCCTTCTGCCCCAACGTGAGCGGGTGCGGTCACTGAGCGTGCCCATGAAGAGCGTGGTCAATGTGGCGGTGATGGCGCTGGCAGCAACCATCCACGCCACGGGGCGCGGATCGGGCGTGATGGTGTCGTAAACAAAAGTGTTGAACCATGAATTTTCAACAGCCCAGGCGATCTGTCCTGTGAGGGCGAGGGCGAACATGACGAACCAAGTGCGAGAGGAGAGTGTGGAGGAAGGAGAGGTTTGCATGGAGTCCTTTTGGAGTTGTGAGTGTCTTTCCTAACAGGGAATTATTTTAGAACTTACCTGTGAAGTGTATTCCGGACCATTTTCCACCATTAAGATATTTAAAAAGAACCTCAAAATCCCCTATGCTCTTGTTTAATATACAACGGTTCCATTCTGTTGACAATCCATGGCTATAGACCGCGTTTCTTGCCCCTTTCTGGGGGTAACTGTATAATGCAGTTATGCAATATAAAGGGTGTTATACAGCAAAATTGCTGTATAACACCCCAATTTGGGGGTTTATACAGCGCGCTGTATAAACCATAGTTGGAAGGCAGATCAAAAACCAAAAATTGAGAAATAGACTAGGGTAGTTCATGCTTGTCAATTTATTCTGATTATTGTTCTGATATTGCTTGCGCCATTAAAGTGCTAAGAATTCCTTGAGGCGATTTACGAGATAGCAACTGGCAAACAAGACCCAACGCTATATTTGAACATTTCTGGTGGCAATCCCTGGGGCTTTATTTGCACGTGCGCTCAAATTGGATTAAAAGATGAAGTGGTTTGCTCACAAGCCGCCTGAGGGTAGCGTCAATTAGGCGGTAAAGTAAAGAGATGGTCACGAGCAAGAATTTCGGCGAAACCATCCAACAAGTTACAGGTATCGTTTTAGCCATTCGGATTGAAAACAATGATTCGAAGACATTGTACAAAATTCCAGTATTCTCTGTGATGTGTTCAAAACATATAAACGCCGTTCGATTTTGAAATCGTGTTTCATCTTCCCGAACTCCACGAAGTCAAAGTAGGCAGTGAGAAAAAATGGCTTTTATTCATTGCGATGGTGGATTTTGGAACGTTAAGTTGTTCAACGATGGAAACAAAAAGTAATTGAAGCCAAGAAAATCAAGATTATGCAATTGCAGTATGCGAATACGATAAAATCCGTGATGAATATAAAGTTCGTGTTTCGTTCCATGATGAGTGGAAACGCAGTTAACAAAGGTTGTAGCAATCAAGGCTAATGAGATATAAAAAATGCTCCAGCCATGATGAGGGCATCCTGATTGGAACGGCGGTATTTTACATAAATTTTCGCATTTGGCAAGAGTAAATGAAGCGAAAGAATCTTCCAAATCAAAAGCGTGCCAACAAAACGTGCACTTGACGTAGGATTCTGCGGCATTTTTCGGGCTTTATCTACGCGAACAAGATCACCTCTCCAAGTTTTATCTACACCCGCCCACCCGCAAGTAACGCGAACCGTTGGGCAACGCTTACAAGTTTTAGAAATAGTAACAATTTGACAAAATTACTATATAAATGAGTGAGAAGGATATGAGCTGAAAAGTCCCCAGATATTACTCAAACGGTCTGTCATTTAAGAACAGATATGGATATTTTGCAGTTATAGCATCTTTAGCAACCATTATAGGGCTTGTAATATCGCTTGTAGGAAGCAAGAAACCCTTGAAGTAGCGAAAAAAATTATTGTTCTTATTGAACAAAGATGATTTGATGGCTACATCCGTAGTTTCAGATGGCGATCAAAAAAGTAAATTTACAAGCTACACTAATTTCAATCAATCGAATTAGCAAGCCTCAAACATTGCCACACACAAATGGCAACTAGAATACCAACTTTTACGCTTGATCCTAGCTTTCACCAGCAAATCCCAAGTATTACCTCATCGCGCTGCCAACATTTCCCTACCGATTTCATGTTTCTCCCTATCTGTTGTTATACCTATTGACGAAAGCCATTTTGATACAACTCCTCGTCAAATTGAGCTTATTATGAACTCAGTAGCTATCTTGCCTGACAATTCGATGCAATGGAATTTTAGTTTACTTTGGAATCGTATACTAGAGATGTAGGTATCGGCTTTTCCAATCAACAAAAATTTGCTGACGAATCTGGCACCCGATATAGTGCTCTTGATGATGATGCAGGCCATCAATCGGACCGCTTGGAAATTCCCACTGGGCTTGTCAGCTGAATTGGTGAAAGGCAAAGGATTTAATAGGAAATGCATATTTAATTCGAACCTCGTCAGATAATGCCAAGACACTTCTCAAGTGGGGATGGGGGTTCCTAATTTCTATTATGCTTGTTGGAAAGGTATCCCAACAGTTATTCAGCTGTCCGACAGTTTGGTGAAATTGCTTCTTTTAAGTAGCCGATGGACACTTGGTTGTCGGTTTATCAAACACTTGGAATTTTGTTCGCACCTAAGAAACAGCGGAAAAATATTTCACACTCATGTATACTAGGCATGAAAGATTGTCAATCAGTATGGCGTTCTAGGTCAACGAAGAAAGCAGAACTCCGAGATTTTTCCTTTTATTGAAAGGTTTGCGCCAACATAGTCTGAGTTGTGGATTGTAATGCAAAGGTTTATGTAAGTTTTGGCAAACAGTCAGGTAAGGTCATTCAGACCGCCGCTAACAAAGCGTGCACCTGACGCTGGGGATTCTGCGCATTCCAAGCAGTTTTCTACGCCTTAGCATTTTTCCAGCTGGACGGCTAGAATCCACGCCCGCCCACACGCAGGTAACGCAAACCGTTAGGCATTTGCACGTCTTCAGAGCTAAGAAAAAACAATGAAACCTAATCCACGTGATGAATCCGAAGTATTTACTCAACTGGAAGCCTTATGTACATCACCAGGTTATATACATGCAATAGCATTTTTTTGTTTTAGAGACAACACTGTTGGGTACGCCAAGCAGATGAAGGTTGAAAATCTACTAAAGCAATACTCCCCTGAACATCTTGTACGGTCTGAAATTTCTACCTTGATTGGTTTGGCTTGCAAAAGTGAATTTGACATTAGGCTACCTCGTCCAGAAATTACTCAAATGCACATTGACGAAACGGAGAAATTGTTGGACGAATTGCATCATTCTTTGTTGCAACCGACATTAAAACTCTTAAGCAAATCCATGTCAAACCCTTTTGCCACTGGATCTGCTTTGCGCGAACCGATTTTTTATGGTGGTGAAGCGGCGTATAGTTTCCAATACAGAGATTTACTTCTTGAAAAATACAAAGACGATAATGCATGGTTTATAGCAAACAAAGGGTATTCCATACAACAAGCAACAACAATTGTTTCTGCGATTTCTCGCGTCCAAAATCAAAAAATTAATGAATTTATACCTAGCATAATGAACAAGCATCCAGAAGAATGGACTAGCTTACCTGTTTATACTTTCACTGCTGATGAAGTTGCCACTCAAGCCAATGAAGATAAATCAGTTGTAGAGTCTTTTATTACATCCTTTATCGCGCCTAAAAGTCTAGATAAAAGTCAGTTTAAAGCCTTGAGCGATTTTAACTATCTAAACGCTTATCCCATTATTCAAGTAGCAAAAAATGAATATCTTTTATTCCAAAACTACAGTCTAATGGAGGCATTATATGAAACTCCATTTTTCTGGCTTATTGAAGATAAGTCCTACAAGGATATTGCCCTAAAAAATCGCGGCGGGTTTACTGAAAAATTTTCAAAAGACAATCTAAAGAAGGTATTTGGCGAAAATCGAGTTTTTAGCAACATTAACATATACGATAAAAAAAACATTGTCGGAGAAATTGATGTTCTAGTAGTGTTTTCAAATCGCGCAATCGTATTACAAGCAAAATCAAAAAAACTTACTATCGAAGCGCGAAAAGGAAACGACAACTGCCTTAAAGATGATTTCAAGAAAGCTGTGCAAGACGCTTACGACCAAGCCTTTCTAAGCGCGACTTTTCTAAACGACAAAAACTATATCTTAGTTGATTCAGACGGAAGCACACTTGATATAAATCGCGAGTATAAAGAGATATATCCATTCTGTGTTGTTTCTGAACACTATCCATCCCTAAGTTTTCAGACACGTCATTTCCTAAAATATCAGACAGCAAAATCCATCATGCCCCCATTCGTAATGGACATATTCTTCCTTGATGTGCTTTGCGAAATGTTACAATCTCCATTACGTTTTTTTAGCTACATAAACCGCCGCGTCATGTATGGAGATAAAATATTATCGGGTCACGAATTAACAATTCTTTCGTATCATCTCAAGAATAATTTATGGGTAGATAATGAAAATGCTATGGCGATTTTTGATGATGACATTGGCGTAGACCTCGACTTAGCAATGATGGCACGCAGAGATAATGTGCCTGGCAAAATGACCCCAAGTGGTATTTTAACTAAATATCAAAACACATTTTTTGGTCGATTAATCAGTCAAATTGATCAACGTGATAATCCTGGAATTATTGACCTAGGCTTTTTACTATTAGAACTAGACGGAAAAACTATAGAACAATTAAACAAAGGAGTCTCAAAGCTTATTAAGCTCTCTAAGAGAGATGGAAAACATCATGATTTGACTTTAGGAATAAGAGACGGCTCCACTGGTATAACGATACACTGCAACAGTGATAATACTTCTATAGCGTTAGAGAACTTAAGAGAGCATTGTTTGCGTAGAAAATATGTTGAAAAAGCTAAAAGCTGGTTTGGAATGTGCATAAACCCTGCCGATTCTCAAGTAAAGTTTGGTCTCAGCTTTGATTTTGAATGGATACAATCGGAAGAAATGGATAAAAAAGTTTCTAATATCTTAAGAAAAACTAGCTAGTCTGATTACCAAAAATGCCTAACAAAGCGTGCACCTGACGCTGGGGATTCTACGCAAATCTCAAGCAGTTTTCTACGCCTTATCATTTTTCTGGCTGGACGGCTTCGCCGTCCCCGCCCCAGCGCAGGTAACGCAAACCGTTAGGTGGCTTCCTTGCAAAATAGGCATTAAAAATGCAAAACGAAAAAACGTTATCCGAACAACTATTTGAAGAACTCTGCTCTGTTCGCGGTGTTCGGTTCAAGCCAATACCTCGCATAAATAATTTACGAACTGCCGATTACAAGATATGGCTATCTGATACAGAAGAAGTTATAGTTGAAATAAAGCAGATGGATTGGAATAAAGACGATTTGCATTTCATGGAAAATGTCCGTAAAGGGAAAGAAGTTCCATCAGGTTTTAGGGCTACTGGTCACATACGAATCAGAAATATCATTAATAGCGCACATTCTCAATTGAAAAATTCTTCCGATGGATTGCTTCCCGCCATTATTGTGGTGTATGACAATACCGAAGGTCTTTCTTATCTTGATTATGAAGATGTGCTAAATGGAATGTATGGAGACGAATCGGTAACAATAAATTTTCCCGAAGATAGTAATGTCGAATCCAAATTAATCGGGCATCAATTTGGCGGAAATCGAAAACTTACTCCATATCACAACCGAGTTGTCAGCGCAATTGCTTTATTGAACTTCAAAAGTAATGAGTCAAACTTGTGTATATTTCACAATATCCATGCTGAAAATTATTTAAAACCTGAAATTGCCTGGCAAATCGCAGATAAGCAATTTACCATTTTGGGAAACTTAACAGGTTATCAATTTTGGTCTGAAATTAAGAGATAATATACTGGTTAAAACAAACGCCACCTAACAAAGCGTGCACCTGACGCTGGGGATTCTGCGCACATCCCAAGCAGTTTTACACGCCTTATCATTTTTCTGGCTGGACGGCTTCGCCGTCCCCGCCCCAGCGCAGGTAACGCAAACCGTTGGGCGTTCGCTTGCATGGTTTGGTGAGGCTTATAATATATAGTGATACTTATATGATGAAACCAAACAGTGCCAAGTTCCGTGTACCCGTTTCTGTGATTCTTATTTATGGCACTTTGGGTCTTGTTTTCCTCAGTGTGGGAATCTGGTTAGTCAATGATTTAATGACCAGCCGCGCTTCCATAATCGCGGAGAGGTCTGCCTTGGCAATCCAAACGAGTCGATTCATGAGCCAGCAGTTTGGGACGACCATCATTACCACCGATTACGTGCTGCGTGATGTGACAACCAAGGTGACGGTTGCCGAACTTGATTCAGCTCGCTCAGACCCTGCGGTTCAAAAACATCTATCCGCATTTCTTCGAGAAAAGTTATCCACTTTACCGGGTGTATATGGGCTTGGACTTCTTGACGATCAAGCTATCTTCGTAGCGGCAGCAGACGAGAAGTTGGTGGGGATTCAAAGTAACTCAAAGCTGCATGTGGAGCAAGGTCAGTCCATGGAAAGCCGGGCTTATATTGAGTACATCCCCGCCACCAAGTCTGCGAATAAACAACCTGCCATTATAATTTCACGCCCAATTTTATCTCCCGAAGGAAATTTTCAAGGCGGCGCACTTGCCGCCATCATGGTCAGTTCGGCTCAGGATTGGATCATGACATTTAACATCGGGGAGTATGACACGTTGGCACTGGTTGACGAGGACGGAATTTTGCTGGCTTCTAATCCACCGAAGTCCAATGCAATTGGCACGTTGCAGTTCTTGACCGGTCAGCCGAGTTTTGGCGACCAGAGTGGCAGCGCATCATTCATCGCTGTCTCGCCACGCGATGGGCGTGAGCGCGTCTATGGTGTGAGCAAGGTCGAAGATATTCCGCTGAGCATAATTGTCGGGTTTGATGAGGCACATGTTCTACGGGAATGGCAACTACGGGCATGGCAATCGTTAGTAGGATTCTTCACTTTGCTGCTTTTGTTAGGATTGGCGCTTAATAAAGAACTTGAAGCGCTCGCCCAACGTGATGAAATGCAAAGGCTCGCGATTACCGATCCGCTAACAGGTGTGGCGAATAGACGCCAACTGATCTTGTCTGGTGAGTTTGAGATTGCAAAAGCTGTTCGTTACAAGCATCAAGCGTCTGTGTTGATGGTTGATATCGATCATTTCAAATTGATCAATGATACTTGGGGGCATCCCACTGGCGACCGGGTGATACAATCTTTGACCAATAGCATCGTTGCAAACGTCCGCAATACTGATGTGGTGGGACGTCTGGGTGGCGAGGAATTTGTCGTTATCCTAACAAATACCGGCTCTGAGGGAGCGTTTATTTTAGCAGACAGGTTGCGAGAATCTATCGAGTGTTCAACCGCTGTCCATTCTGATGACGGGTCTCAAGTGCGCTTCACCGTCAGCATTGGTATTGCCAGTCTCGAAAATGGAGTATCTTCGTTTGATAATATTTTGGGATTGGCTGATAAAGCTCTATATGATGCCAAGCACCGTGGAAGGAACAAAGTTGTCCTCTCACAATGACGATCGCCCAACAAAGCGTGCACCTGACGCTGGGGATTCTGCCGCAATCTCAAGCAGTTTTCTACGCCTTATCATTTTTCTGGCTGGACGGCTTCGCCGTCCCTGCCCCAGCGCAGGTAACGCAATCCGTTGGCACGACCCTTGCATAATAAAGTTATTTTTCTCAGGTTGGGATTGACCGAAAATCAGGTATCATATACAATACCGCAATGAGTAAACACCAAATCGTCGCTGACACCAATGTTTTCGTTACGGCTTTACGCTCGCAGTTTGGAGCATCTTATAAACTTTTATCACTCATTGATAAAGATGTTTATGAATTGAACCTTTCTGTTCCTTTAGCACTTGAATATGAAGCAGTTGCAAAAAGAATGATTAATGAAATCGCGTTGAGCGAAACCGAGATTGATGACATCCTTGACTTCGTCATTAGCAACTCAAATCATTGGCAAATCTATTATTTATGGCGACCTCAACTCAAAGACCCTGGCGACGACATGGTTTTGGAGTTAGCAGTTACAGCCAGTTGCAACTACATCATTACTTATAATGTGAAAGATTTCAAAGGAATAGAAAAATTCGGTATCAAGGCAATAACGCCAAAGGAATTTCTAGAATTGGTAGGTGAATTATGAGTACATTGAGTCTAAGACTTCCAGAGTCGCTTCATAAATCTGCTCGCGAGTTAGCAGAAAAAGAGAATATTTCCATTAACCAACTTATTACTTTAGCATTGGCTGAGAAACTTTCTGCATTAGGCGCAGAGGATTATTTAGAAGTTCGCGCAAAACGCGCTAGTAAAGCAAAGTTTCAAAAAGCAATGGCAAAGGTGGCAAAAGTTGAGCCGCCAGATTATGACCGCTTATAAATAGTTATATAGTCTTATATCCAAAAGCGTGCCAACAAAGCGTGCACCTGACGCTGGGGATTCTGCGCAAATCCCAAGCCTTTTTCTACGCCTTATCATTTTTCTGGCTGGACGGCTTCGCCGTCCACTCCCCCAGCGCAGGTATCCTCTACGAGGACGATGGCATGCCCTTTGCAAAGCAGATTAGAATCAATGAAAAATAATTATTCGCATTTTCAAAAGGGTCTATGAAAAATTCTGTCGCAATGTTGCTAGTCTTTATTCTTTCTGCTTGTAATAATTTGCCAGTTTCTAGTTCATCCCAGTCACCCATTGCAACTACCAATCCCAACACCTCCGTTCCAACTACACAGGTCTCATTACAAAATGTCTATAACAACTCAAAGTATGGTTATTCTTTGAATTACTCAAACATTTCCAACATCACTGTTGTACGTGATGAATATGTTGAGATCGGAGACAAAATTACGGTCGAGGTGATGAACCTAGATCCAACAGCACCACGTGGGGATGGAGCAGTTATTGAAAACACTTCTAGTGTTCAATTTTCAGGTTATCCTGCCAAATTGCTAACAGGTTATATTGGCTCTGTTGGTGGGTATATGCCTCAACAATTTAAGAAGATTGTAGTTGAACGAAATGGCAATTATTTCGTTTTCACGCTCTACGCGCTAGGCTTACACGTTACCGATGGTGATATTTCACAAATTGCCCAACTCACACCAGACGATGTTTCTTTATTCGACAGTATAGCGGCGTCCATACAGATACCATAATGTCATGATCTGTTTATCTAATTCGTATCTTAGAATCAAAAGCATGCACCTGACGCTAGGGAGTCTGAGCAAATCCCAAGTAGTTTCACACGCTTTATCATTTTTCAGGTCGGACGGCTTCGCCGTCCCCGCCCCAGCGCAGGTGTCCTCTACGAGGACGCAATCCGTTAGGTGCTAGTTCTACTTAAGAATTTGAGGTGAAAAAAATTGAACGAGTTCGAATTGGAAATGGCGATCAATATCCAAAAACTGGGTTACAAGTTTCTTGATAAACCTGTGATTGTTGGCGGATTGGCAATGGAATATTATGGACTAAGAAAGCACGGAGATGATGTCGACTTCATTGTCACAAATCGTGACTATCAACAATTAAAAGTCCAATTTCCGAATAATCGGAAAGACATTTGGGGTGACTTCGGAATACAGGTAAATGGCTTTGAGTTATTTCGCAGTATTTACAGGTTAGACTATGCTCATTATTCGGTAGGGGCAATTGAGCTAACGAACTACAAAATCGTCAGTGTTGATATGCTTTTTCGGATGAAGGTATTTGCAACAGGAGTTGCCCAAAAGCACGACTCAGATATTCAACTTCTCAAGGAGTACTATCAACAGTTCCAAAATCGAGAATACCGAGAGTACTTGGAACGCCATATCAATCGGTATACTTCTTCGGAGAATGGCATCTTCACCGCAATCAGCTATGATGACAAAAATTAGTTCAACAGATATTGGCACCTTGCAACAATACCAATATCACAAAATCAAACCGCACCTAACAAAGCGTCCTGGACAATCGCCAGGATAATACACTTGACGCTGTGGACTGCCCGTAAGGCGTGCGACTATCGCAAACAAGCTTTGATAAAGAGCATTCATGAGTTACAACATTGAGCAAAAGAAAATTAGGTGTCCCCGCAAATTCTGGTTAAAAATTAGCATAACCTTATTGGGGATTAGCATCCTTTGTTTGTCGTTATTTTTCCATCCCCAATATTTTTTTCAGTGGTCTACAACAGTTGATAATCTTTCCCTTTATTCTGACGAACCCTTTTCCGCAGAATCAGGAGAAAAATTATTAAAACAAGTTCAATCGAAGTTATCAGCATCGCCACTGTATTCAACTGATGAAAAGTATGCAATTTTTATATGTAATTCACCATGGAGGCGGTCAATCTTTTTCATCGGAGATGAGAATGCAGGCGGCATCGTTTACTACCCATTATCTTCAAATGTATTCATCAACGGCGGTGACATTGAAGAGAATCGTAAAATCTCTCTCTCTGGGATGTCGGATGTATTAGGCCGAAAACTCGACCATTTTATTGCTCATGAAATTGCCCATATTCTCAATGGAAAAGCTATAGGTTGGATTCAATTTCATTATGAGCCAATTTGGATCAAAGAAGGATATGCTGAATATATCGGAAGTCAAGGTATTTTTAACTACGACGAGGCTGCGTACGCCTTCATGAATAATTCTTCAAAAATGAATTTGCCACCTTCAATACCGTATCTACGCTATAACTTATTAGCTGAATATCTGTTAGAGAAAAAGAATTGGAAAGAAAAAGATTTTTTTGAGACTGCATTGAGTCAATCAGGGGCTGAACAAATGCTAAAAGCAGAAATGTCTCAGCAGGAATGAAGCAATTCAAAAGTCAACCAACCACTCAACAAAGCCATCCCCGTCCAACGCAGGCATCCTTACTGGGACGTTGGTGTAAGCCTTTGAGCAGATCACCAGATTCGAAAAAAGTGGCATTCTCGTCTTGACAAAACAGAAAATATGTTCTATTGTTCAGTAAAGGAGAATTGCCATGAAAAAGAAAATCACCATCACGCCAATCCGCGTTGCAGACCTGCTTGCCGAGGAAGAGCGGATGCCGGTCTATGTGCACGTCATTGACCATCCCGATGCACGTGTGCTGGTCGACACTGGCATGACGAAGCTTCACCCGGCGGTGGCCGATCTTGATCCCCGCCTCCTTCCACTGAACCAGCAAGACTTCGACATTGCCAGCATTGATATCGTCGTCAACACCCACCTGCATTTCGACCATTGCGGTGGTAACCACCTCTTCGCCGGCAAGCCAATTTATGTCCAGCGTCAGGAGCTCGACGACGCCCGCAGCAAGGACGAGTACACTATTCGCGAGTGGGTCGATGCGCCAGGCGTGCAGTACGTGCCAGTAAACGGCGAACTTGAACTGCTTCCCGGGCTTCGGCTTGTCCCAGCACCGGGTCACACGCGTGGGATGCAGATGGTCGTCATCGAGACTGGTAAGCGTCCGATCGTTGTCGGCGGCGATGTGGCGGTTTGGTTCGGCGAGCTTGACGAGCCGCAAACCGAAGGCCAGCTGCGGGTGCTCTCTCTCGACCCTGAGCTAGTCTGGCTCACACATACAGACGAGCCGTGGCGACCTCATCGTGAGGCTTAATGCTTTTAGTGCGGAAATTCCATTTAATAACCACTTCGCTTACGAAGTGGTTATTAAATTTTCCACAACCTTAGCTTTTTTCTCCTAATGTTTAATTAGGCCTTATCTTGTTGACTGTAATTTCTTAAGTGCGTATAATGCAATCGATTGCAATAAAGAGCGTTCCGTTGAGAAAAAAGACCATTCAAACTCTTGATGATATTGCCCGATTGGCAAAAGTTTCCAAGTCAACCGTCTCGCGCGCTTTAAATAACAGCCCCCTCCTCAACCAAACGACAAAAGAACAGATTCAAACACTCGCCAGGAAGCACAATTTTCGAATCAATGCTTCTGCACGTAATCTTCGAGTGCGTCAAAGCCATACGATCGCTTTTGTAACCCCCGATTGTGAGCCAAATTTTTTCTCTCCTGAGAGTTTATTTGGGTTTGAAATACTTGGAGGAATTGGGAACGAACTGCGTTCGTTAGGATACGACCTCTTGATAGCAAATGTCAATCCACTCGACACCACAAGCCTAAACTCCTATTTTGGCAGCGCGCGCGTGGATGGCTTTATTCTACTGACTTCTAATAACAGCCAATCTACCATTGAAAAATTGATCGAATTGGACGCTCCTTTTATCACGTGGGGAGTTCCGATGCCGAAATTCAAGTATTGCTCGGTCACTGGTGATAACATCACAGGCGGGATGTTGGCAACCCAACGATTGATCCAGATTGGCAGACAGCGCATTGCTTTTTTGGGCGGACCACCCGATGATCAGACGGTACAGCATCGCTTCAGTGGATTTGAGAAGGCATTAGTGGCAGACAAACGACGCACAGCCTCGAAGCGAATAGCCTATGGCGATTATTCATACGCCTCTGGTTTGGATGCCATGCAGCGCTTGCTACGACAGTCTCCCGACTTGGATGCTGTTTTTGTGAACAGTGACCTAATGGCAATTGCAGCAATCAAGATCATTCTCGAAAGTGGACGGCGTGTTCCTGAGGATGTGGCTTTAGTCGGCTATGACGATGTGTCCATTGCAATGTATAACAACCTACCCCTGACAACCATCCGACAAAATGTTCCTGTAGCGGGCAGCCTGCTGGCACAAAACTTGATCCGTTATATCAAAACAGGTGAGATTACCAACGTAACCACCCCTGTAGAATTGGTAATACGAAAATCGGCGTAATTGACCGATTTTTTTTAATTCATTTTGCAATCGATTGCAGAAGACGAGAGGCATATAAAATTTATGAATTTTTTGAAGAAATTAAAGCAATATCCCAAACTCGGTCTGGTCATTTTGTCTTTTGTAGCATTTGTCGCTTTGGGTATGCCAGATGGTTTATTAGGCGTGGCGTGGCCCTCCATTCGCAGCGGATTTTCCATCCCGTTGGATGCGCTCGGCGTATATTTGGGCGCTGTGGTGATTGGTTATATGACGTCTAGCTTTTTCAGCGGACCCATCGTGACGCGCATCGGTGTAGGCAGGGTGTTGGCGATCAGTTGCACTCTAACTGGTATTGCGCTCATTGGTTACACCTTTGTCCCTGCATGGTCAATGATGGTGCTCTTGGGCGTAGTGGCTGGTTTGGGTGCAGGTGCGATCGATGCAGGTTTGAACACGTATGTCGCGGCGCACTTCAGTGAAGGACTGATGCAATGGCTTCACGCAAGTTGGGGTGTCGGTATCACGCTGGGACCAATCATCATGACCCTTGGCTTGGGCGCTACGGATACATGGCACACTGGCTATCGAATCGTTGGCGGCTTTCAACTCTTTTTGGCGGTTTGCTTTGTGTTGACTTTACCCATGTGGACGGATAACGACACGCCTGCCGCACAGGATGAACCTAAGAAACTGACTGATTACAAAACGCCGATGAGCGAAACCCTTCGTCAACCGCAAGTGTGGATCAGCATTTTTCTGTTTTTCATGTACGTCGGTGCGGAAGGTGCGCTTGGCACATGGATATACACTCTGCTGACTGAGTCGCGCGGAATTGACCCAACCGTTGCTGGATTTTGGGCGGGCAGTTATTGGGCAACCTTTACGGTTGGACGCATTATCGCAGGTCTATTTGCTAAACAAATCGGCATTAACAAGTTGGTAACAGGCGGCTTGATCGGTGCATTGATCGGCGCGGTCTTGTTGGTTTGGAATCCATCTGAAGCGGTGAACCTATTAGCAGTAGCGGTCATTGGCTTTTCCATCGCACCAATCTTCCCTGCCATGATGTCAGGAACAAGTTCTCGCGTGGGCGACCATTTTGCTGCAAATACCATCGGGATGCAGATGACCGCAACTGGGCTAGGTACGGTGGTCATCCCTGGTTTAATGGGCGTGCTCGCCCGTCAGGTTTCGCTGGAAGTGATCCCAGTCATGTTGTTGGGAGTGTACGCTGGATTGTTTGGGTTGTATATGCTGGCAACGCGAAATGCAAAATAATGAATATAGAACGATGAATGAAAACCTCTAATCACTACTATCCAATTTTGAATAAGGAGAAAATGCCATGAGTAAGGGAAAAGATGCAGGAAAAGAGAAACAAGTTACGGCTAAAGTCGATGCGCTCTTGAAGAAAATGAGTCTCGAAGAAAAAGTTGGTCAACTCAATCAAGTTGGCGGCGCAGCATTTTCTCCAGGACCAGCCGCCGAGGATCAAATTCGCAAAGGTGGGGCGGGCTCGGTCTTGTGGTTGAATGACACGAAGAAGTTCAACGAGTTGCAGAAGATCGCCATTGAAGAAAGCCCATCAGGCATTCCGCTGTTGTTTGCGTTGGATGTGATCCACGGTTACCGCACTATCTTCCCTGTGCCTTTGGCGATGGCGGCTTCATGGGACCCGAACGTGGCGGAGAAATCTCAAACCGTGGCGGCGAAGGAAGCACGTGCGGCGGGTCTGCATTGGACCTTTGGTCCGATGCTCGACATCTGCCGTGATGCTCGCTGGGGACGCATCGTCGAAGGCGCGGGTGAAGACCCATATTTGGGTTCTGCGATGGCGGCGGCGCAAGTGCGCGGATTCCAAGGCGATGACATCACTGATTCCGAGCGTATGTTGGCATGTGCCAAACACTTCGCCGGCTATGGCTACTCCGAAGGCGGGCGCGATTATGACCCTGTTTATCTTTCCGAGTCACAACTGCGCAATACGGTGTTGCCGCCGTTCAAAGCCGCCGTGGATGCGGGCGTGGAAACTTTCATGAGCGCGTACATGGATTTGAACGATGTGCCCGCGACGGGCAATCGCTTCCTGCTTCGCAAAGTCTTGCGCGAAGAATGGGGCTTCGATGGTTTTGTAGTTTCCGATGCATTCGCGGTTGCGAACATGGTCATACAAGGTCATGCCAAAGACAGACGCGAAGCCGCACTGCGCGGACTCAAATCTGGCATGAACATGGATATGTCCAGTTACACCTATACCGAGAACGCCGCCCAAATAGTGGCGGATGGCGTCTTGACCGAAGCGGAGATTGACGAACTCGTGCGCCCGATCTTGACCATCAAATTCAAGATGGGCTTGTTCGAGAAGCCGTATGTCGATGAAACCTTGCTTGATAAAGTGATTGCATTACCTGAACATCGTGCCACTTCAAGATGGTCGGCGCAGCGTTCGATGGTCTTGCTTCGCAACGAAGGCGGACTTTTGCCATTGAGCAAAGACGTGAAGAAGGTCGCCGTCATTGGTCCCGTTGCGGATTCAATGCAAGCCACTGAAGGTTCATGGATGGTTTTCGGTCATACTCCCGCGGCTGTGACCGTGCTGCAAGGCATCCGTGCCAAGTTGCCGAACGCTGAAGTGGCGTATGCATCGGGTCCCGAGATTCGACGCGACATCCCTTCGTGGTTCGAAAGCCTGATGGCTGGTCAGGAACGGAAGCCCGAGCAAACTCCAACGGAGTCTGAAGCGGCTTTTCAATCCGCGTTGGAAACTGCCAAGGCTGCCGACCAAGTCATCATGGTGCTCGGCGAAACCGACATCATGGCAGGCGAAGCCGCATCACGCGCGTCGCTCGATTTGCCTGGGCGACAGGAGGAATTACTTAAAGCCGTCGCCGCGCTCGGCAAGCCCGTTGTCTTGGTTTTGTTGAATGGTCGTCCGTTGAGCATCAACTGGGCGGCAGAGAACATCCCCGCCATTCTCGAAGCGTGGGAGCCTGGCACCGAAGGCGGCAACGCCGTGGCAGACATTCTCTTTGGCGACGCGAACCCTGGCGGCAAACTTCCCGTCACCTTCCCGCGCAAGGGCAGCCACGCGCCGCTGTATTACGCGCGCAACACAACGCACTCGCCCGAAAGCAGCCCGATGTACAACCCGCGCTATTGGGATGGCTTGCCCGTGCCGCTTTATCCCTTCGGCTTCGGCTTGAGTTACACCACCTTTGAATTTTCAAATCTCAAAGTTTCATCTGCGAAAATCAAAGTGGGCGAGAGCCTCACCGTCACTGTCGATGTGACCAACACTGGCAAACTCGCGGGCGACGAAGTGGCGCAACTTTACATTCACCAGAAATATGGAACCGATACCCGTCCCATGCGCGAGTTGAAAGGCTTCGAACGCATCACGCTGCAACGTGGCGAAAAGAAGACGGTGACCTTCAAACTTGGCAAAGATGAATTGACCTACTGGAGCACCAACGCCAACGCATGGATTCAAGACCTCGCCTCCTTCGACCTTTGGGCTGGTTCTGACTCCCAAGCATCTCTCCACGCTGAATTTGAAGTGACGGCGTAAAACATTGGCAACCACGGAGGAACAAAGGATCACGAAGAAAAACCCATTGTGTACCTTTGTGACCCTTCGTGGTCATGCCTTTTTGAATCAAGAGGAAATACATTATGGCAATCACACATAAACGTCTCGGCAGGCATGGTGTACTCGTTAGCAACATTTGCCTTGGCACAATGAACTTCGGCTGGCAAACCAGCGAAGAAGACAGTTTCAAGATCATGGATCGCGCGCTAGAATTGGGCATCAACTTCTTTGATACGGCCGATGTCTATGGCTGGAGCGTGGAGCATGGTCATACCGAAGAAATAATTGGGCGTTGGTTCGCGCAAGGCGGTGGACGACGTGACGCGACCGTGCTTGCGACCAAAGTCTACAATCCAGTTTCACGCAAAGTGAATATGAAAGAAGTAAACAGCGACGGGCGCAGTTTGTCCGCATACAAAATACGCAAGCATTGTGAGGGCAGCCTCAAGCGCCTCCAAACTGAATGGATCGATATCTATCAAATGCATCACATTGACCGTGATTGCCCGTGGGATGAAACCTGGCAATCCTTTGGAAGTTTGATCGATCAGGGTAAAGTAGTATATGTTGGTTCTAGCAACTTTGCAGGTTGGGATATTGCCACCGCCTGTCAGGAAGCATCCAAGCGCGGCATGTTAGGCTTGGTCAGCGAGCAAAGTATTTATCATCTCAATAACCGCACCATCGAATTGGAAGTAATTCCCGCATGCCGTCATTATGGACTGGGACTCATCCCGTGGAGTCCGCTGGCAGGTGGTTTGCTGGGCGGTGCATTGGAAAAAATGAAAACAGGTCGCCGCATGGGCGAAGATTTTGAAAAAGAAGTTGCAGAGAACCGCGAGAAGTTGGAAAAGTACGAAGCGCTCTGCCGTGAAATTGGACACCCGCCCGGAGAAGTAGCGCTGGCTTGGCTATATCACAACCCCATCGTGACCGCGCCAATCATTGGTCCACGCACGATGGAACAGTTGGAAAGTGCTGTCCGCGCAACCGAAATCAAATTGGACGAAGAAACCTTGAAGAAACTGGATGAAATCTTCCCAGGTCCTGGCGGTGAAGCACCCAAAGCCTACGCCTGGTAAGTTTTTTGAAATATGGACAATCTTTGAGCAGGTTGAATTCCTCTTCTGATATTGTTCCATTGAGTAAGTATTGAAACGCTTTGTTGTTCATATATAATCGATACAAAAGGCTCGGATCACTTACAAACCGAGCCTTTTGTCTTTTACTTAATCTCAATAAATTTACAGAAGGAGAAGCATAATATGGAGAAGATCTTGAATTGGGGATTACTTTCTACGGCACGCATCAATCAAGATTTGATTCCTCCCTTAATCGCATCAAAACAAGCTCGTCTGCTCGCCGTTGCCTCCAGGAGTCAATCTACGGCTGATTCCTATGCTCTTAAATGGAATATCCCACATGCTCACGCGAGCTACGATAGTTTGCTTAACACCCCCGAAATTGATGTGATTTACAACTCCCTGCCAAGTGACATGCATGCAGAATGGACAATCAAAGCTTTGCGTGCAGGCAAACATGTATTATGTGAAAAACCAATTGCATTGACGTTAACTGAAATGGATGCAATGGTACAAACGGCAAAGGAAACCGGGCTTGTATTGGCTGAGGCATTCATGTATCGCCACCATGCTCAAACACTGAAGATAAAAGAAATGATTGACAGTGGAGAACTTGGAAAAATTCAATTTATTCGCGGCACATTCACATACACCCTTGAGCCGCAAGACCATGGCCGCTGGTTAACTCAGGCAGGCGGCGGCAGTATTTGGGATGTAGGCTGTTATCCTATTTCCTATGCGCGAACCATGCTGGGTGCGGAACCTGTCGAAGTATTTGGTTGGCAAAATCTGAGTAATGGCGGAAGCGACCTGACGTTTGTTGGGCAGATGAAATTCAAAGATGGAGTATACGCTCAATTTGACAGTGGATTCATGTCCCCGCTGCGTTCGATGATAGAAATCGTTGGGTCAGAGGGCGTGCTAAATATTCCCAATCCATTTAAACCTGGATTCGAAAACGAAATTTACCTGACAAGAAATGAGAAAACTGAAACAATCCAGATCACTGGCGGGGAATTGTATATGGGCGAGGTGGAAGATATGTGCAATGCAGTCTTGCACAATACAGCACCACTTGTAAGTCTGGAAGATAGCCGTAAAAACACTGCCGTGATCACGGCTTTGCTTGCATCCGCAAAGAGCGGCAAGTCTGTTGTTTTGTAAAATATGCGCTTCTGCGTTTGGAATTAATAAACTATTCTGCCAGTGTGATCTTTCCTGACCTAAAAAAGTAGCCAGCCTCCACGCCGATCTGCTCTGCAAAATGGATGCTCAGCAATTGGAGCGGAATGATCTCCATCAACGGCAATCCAATGGATGGAACCTTGGGGATTTCAATTTGCCATTCATTCTTCTCCGAACCCACCCAAAATGCGTTGACTTGGTATCCGCGCAAGTCATTGAGCAGGCGCAGATTCAGGCTCTTGGTTTCTTCAGGCCCAGCAAATAGCCATGCCGTCAAATCGGGTGTGGCAAGCTCCAGTGGACCGTGGCGAAATTCGCCCGCCTGAAACGGTGTTGCCATATATTTTGAGGCTTCCCCGAGGATGAGCGCGCCTGTATATGTTGCCGCCATTGATGAACCGCGTCCCAATACCACGAGACGTTTGGGGAATCCAATAGACGCGCCTAGCTGCTTTGTGACGCTTTCCCAATTTGCAAGATAACCCTTCATTGCCGCTGCTGTTTGCAAAAGTTCAGCGCGTGCAACTTCAACATCTTTGCCAAGTAAAGCCAATGCAGCAAGTTGACCCACGCCGAGAGTGTTGACAAAGGTACGAGTCGAAACGGTTTTTTCCACTTCTGCGCGAATGGGGATTTGAACCTGCGCCGCCTTTGCGAGCGGGCTTTCGAGATCATTCACAGTGGCGATCAATGCCGCGGGTTTTTGTATCCGCTCAAAGTCAATGGCTGAAACGATCTCGGCAGATTTGCCCGACTGTGAAAATATCCAGAGCAAGGTTTTTGGCGTGATCAAATTGCGGGTGTGATGGATTAACTCTGCGGTGTCTACCCACAGAGCGGGAAGGCCTGCATTTGCAAGAGTCAACCATATGGGATAGGAACCGTACAACGAGCCCCCCATGCCTGTGATGAGAATGCGGTCAAACTCATTGTTGTGAATGGCTTTTGCAATTGGCGCGAGCGGGGCTGCGTCAAATTTTTCCAGCGCAATTTGCAGCGAATCTGGCTGGCTGAGAATATCAAGGATGTAGGGATTGTTTGTCATATGGCCTCGCTGAGAATCATATAAGCACCACCGTATAAGCCTGCGTAATAACCAAGCTTTGCAGGTAAAATATTGACACGGTCAAACGGCACCATGGGGTTAGGAGTTAAGAGAGCTTTCTCAAGTGTTGGCAAGAACAGGTCTGCGCTTTTCATCACGCCGCCGCTTAAGACAAGTACATCTGGCACAAAAAAAGAAATGATGTTGATTATGCCCAAACTAAAATCACGAGCCGCTTTTTGCATAATTTCACTGGCAACAGGGTCGCCCGCACGCGCGGCCTCCGCAATGAAATGCGCAGTCATACGGTTTGGAACGTTAAGAGCGAGAGCGCTGAGATGCTCATTATTTTTTGCACTGCGTGCTGCACTTGAAATTGCCAGTCCAGAAATAAGGCTTTCCCAACACCCGCGATGTCCGCAATAACATTCGGGACCTTCAGGATCAATGAGCTGATGTCCACCTTCAGGATGCGAGCCGTCCACGCCACGATAAATTTTTCCATCCACGATCAAGGATGTGCCGACACCTGTGCCGACAGTCACCGCATATAAACGCTTCGCGTCACGCCCTGCGCCCTGCCAGTATTCACCAAGCGCGGCAGCATCCGCATCATTCTCAAGATGCACGGGAACATTGAATGTTTTGTTAAGTCTTTCAACAATTGGAACATTGCTCCAACCTTCAAGCGTGTATGGATTGTTGACAAGTCCACGAATCGTATCCAAGGGGCCTGTACAGCCGATGCCAATTCCCATAAGGGCGGAGGCTTGGACAGAATCAAGCGTCTCGTGAATCAACTGCTCGATTAAGTGAAGTCCATTGTCAGGGCCAATGGAGGCGATGCTCGCTTCATTCTTACCGAGGAGTTGACCAGCCCCATCAAAAGCTCCCACGCGGACGAGAGTCCCACCAATATCCATGCCGATGGCAATCTCTCCACTCATCCTTTAACTGCTCCTGCCGTTAATCCACTGACAATGTAGCGTTGGAAGATGAGCGATAAAAGCACGGGAGGAATTGCAGCCAATACACCGCCTGTCATCATGCCACCGACATCGACAACATGGCGGCCAGTAAATTCGGCAATCGCAACAGGAACGGTCTTTGCACTGATGGTGCTGGTGAGGATGAGCGCGAAGAAAAATTCATCCCAAGCGGTGAGGAAGACAAAAAGGCCAGTTGAGACCAACCCAGGCGCGGAGATGGGCATGATGATCTTCCAAAGTGTTTCGAGACGAGTACAGCCATCAATACGCGCCGCATCTTCCAGCTCTACAGGAATGGATTCAAAGAACGCCGCCATAAGCCAGATGGCGAAGGGCAAAGCAAAACTCAGATAGGTTATGACAAGGATAATGGGAGAGTTGAATAGTCCCACACGCGTGGCAAAAAGATAGAGTGGAATCACGAGTGAAATTTCGGGGATCATGCGCGTGCCGAGTATGCCGATAAGAAGAGTATTGCGAAATGGAAATCGCAAACGAATCAGTGCGTAGGCTGCGATCGAGCCAAAGGTCAATGCGATGATGGTGACTGAGGATGCGACCATCAAGGAGTTCCACAATGTGGTGCGGAAGGTTTTTGCGACTTCGGAAGTGCCTTCTGATGGAGAAAGAATACTGATGTAGTTTTCCAAGGTTGGATGTTGCGGAATCCAATGAATAGGAGTTGATAGAAGTTCTGAGCGCGAGGAAATACTAGAGATGATCAGCCATGCCACTGGCACATAAACAAATAGCAATGCCACTAAGACCAAAATTGAAAGCAGTGAAGTACGTAGAATCTTTTTCACAGTTTTTCCTCAGGCCGATATAACATGCGGATATAGATGAATGCAAGCGTAAGAGTAAAAAGCGAGATAAGGAAAGAAAGCGCGGAGCCGCGCCCTGCATGTCCAAAGGAAAACATTTCAAGATATGTGAGGTAGGAGATGGTTACCGTTCCATTGGCGGGGCCACCATTGGTAATGACGTAAACAATGTCAAAAGCGCGGAAGGCTTCCACGGTACGAATGATCAACGCGACAAGAATTGCAGGACGAAGGAGTGGGAGGCGTATAAGCCAAAAATATTGAAATGAGTTGGCTCCGTCTACTGCGGCGGCCTCTTCAAGGTCAGGGGGAAGCGTGGCAAGAGCGGCTTGTAAGATCAAGGCAATGAAGGGGACACTGTGCCAGATGTCTGCAAGAATGACCAGGTTCATCGCCGTGTTTGGCAGGGTGAGCCAGGGAATATATTTGTCAATAAGTCCAAGTTGAAATAAAAGGCCGTTCAATGCACCGTAATCTGCATTGTAGATCCAGCGCCACATCGTGCCGTTGACGATTGTTGGCACAGCCCATGGAATGATGAGACTCGTCCGCAGGAATTGCCAGCCAGGCGGGTGAGCATGAATCAATTGCGCGATGGCAAGTCCGAGAACAAGTTCAATGCCAACTGAGACAATCGTGAAGTAAAACGTGCGGCTAATAGTTTCCCAAAAAATGGGTTCTTTCAATAGAGCAACATAATTACCGAACCCGACGAATGTATTCTGTAAATTGATTCCACGAGGGACTTCAAATAGACTTAAATATAAAGTGGAAAGGATCGGCTGAAGGGATATTCCCAAGATGATCAAAAAGCTTGGAAGGATCAGCGCAAATCCAATGAGCGCGTCTTGTTGTGCCAGGGTTCGCTTTCGTCGCATGACTTCTCCATGAAAGGATGGGGATTTGCATCCCCATCCTTTGGAATGAATGGTCTACTTGGCCAGCTCGACCCATTTCGCAGCGGCATCGTTCAGTGCCTGCTCGGGAGTCTTTTGCTTGGTCAATGCTTCCTGCAAAGCGAGTTGCAAGGCCTTGGAAGCCTCAGGGTAATAAGCTACCTTCGGGCGGACGTGAGCGAACGGGAATTGTTCGTTAAACATTGGCACGGTCACAGCATTGGCGGGGGTGTAGCCCTGAAGTTTCGTCAGGCTGTCGCCTTCAAAGCTGGTGCTCCACATCGGCAGAAGATGAGCGGAGTATTTATTCTGAATACTTTCGGATGTGAGGAATTCAACGTACTTCCAGGCGGCATCTGCATTGGGAGAGGTAGCTGCGACGGAGAAGCCCATGGAACCGTTGATAGATGAACTCTGTGCTCCAGATCCTTCAAAAGCTGGCATCAATGCCATCTTGATCTTGCCTGTGACCTGCGATTCATCCTTGTTGAAGTTGACCAGATCGTACATGTAGGTCCAGTTCACTGCGTAGGCAGCTTTACCTTGCGAGAACACATTGCGGACATCTTCTTCGACGTAAGAGATGGATGCAGGGTTGGTGTATCCATCGTCAATGCTTTGAACCATCCAGCTCAGTGTCTTCACGCCAGTCTCGTTGTTGAAAGCAGGAGCGCCCTTATCATCTACGAGTGAGCCGCCGTTACCGTACAACAGGATGACCCAATCACAAATGGCTGCTTCGTATTGTCCCCAAGACCAGACCATCGGATATTCCACAATGCCTTTTTCCTTCAAGACCTTGGACTGGGCAATCAGTTCCTCCCATGTCGCAGGCGGAGCGTCGAAGCCAGCCTGCTTGAGGAGGTCTTCATTATAGAAGAAATACTTTTCATCCAACAGCCAGGGCATGCCATAGGCTTTGCCGTCCACAGTAGTGATGTCCCATGCAGCGGAGAAGATCTTATCATGCGTGTCCTTGCTAATGCGGTCGGTTACATCTAATACATAACCAGCCTTGGCAAATTCTGCATACCAGATGTCATCTGCGAGGAATACATCGTAAGCAGGCGGGTTGGACGCCATAGCCGTTGTGATCTTGTCGTGCAAGGCATCGTAGGCCACATATTCAATCTCAACTTTGATGTCAGGATTGGCCTGGTTAAATTCTGCAACAATCGCATTCATTTCGTCAACAGTTGGGCCAGCTTGTTCCATGGACAGCACGCGGATGGTCACGGGACCAGCAGGTTGTTTAGGCTGACAGCCAACGATACTAGCCATCAACACTAGGGCAATGAGCGCAAAAATCATGGTACGGACTGTTTTCATCTTTCTCTCCTTAGGATCAAATAGATATGTATACAGGACGAACAAGGTGAATAGTTTTCGTGCGCCTCCTTAATTATTTTTTACTCTGTTCGCTGAAAGTGAAAATAGAATTCACTTTTATCGCCATTGGAAACAGACCATGCATATTCAACAGGATCGCCGTTTGGTGTATACGCAATGATCTGACTCATGAGCGCAGGAGTGCCAGCTTGGGCCTTCAAATAACGAGCTTCTGTTTCAGTCAACGCGACAGGTTTGATGGTGTGATCCATGATCGAGATAATGACCTTATATTCTTCGCCTAAAACTTTGTAAAGCGATTCATCCTGTGACCAATCATGGTCTTCCAAAGAGGGAAATTGTTTCGTTGAGAGGCAGGCCGTCTCAAGCAGGATGGGGACATTGTCTGCCAGACGGACGCGAGTAATCTCGATAATCGGATCACCCTCCTGGATGTGCAAAGCACGTGCAATTTTTTCGGTGGAAGCAGTGACGCGCTGACTAATGAACTTGCTGCTCGGTTCGCGACCAATGGAGCGCATCTGCTCGGTGAAACTTAATTTACCCGCCACAATAGATGCCATGCTAGGCTGGCGTACGAAGGTGCCGACGCCGTGCTTTTTTTCCAGCCAGTTTTGGTGGACGAGGCCATCTAATGCACGTCGTACAGTCAGGCGACTCACGCCGTAATAATCTGCCAAATCCCATTCGCCGGGAACCGCCTGCCCGGGTTTAAGATGCCCGTTTACGATCAGATCTCGCAGATTGCGCTCGATTTGATCGTAAAGGGGAAGCTTGCTTTTGAGATCGATTTTGAAAAGGTTGGCTATCATAGATATATAGATGTCAATACATCTTTCATTATAAAGATTTTTATTGTTTCGTCAAGCACTTTATCAAACTCTTAATCCCGTGCCTTTATAGCGAGTAATTACCTGATCATAAACTTAGCATAGATTCCCTTCCCCATATGCACGGATTGATTCGCCAAACCGATCCAGCTAAGTTTTTGTAATTGACTGTGGATCGTATATTTGAGCGGCATGAAAAAATTGATACGTACCTCGCATCCGCAAAGGTCGTGAATGCTCAGAAAATCCTTTAGTTTCAAAAAGAACAAGAATAGAAATCATCAATAAACTTCTTTTGAATATTGAATACTTGTTATCTACCTAGTGTGAAGCTCCTGATTAATCAATACTCTTTACTTGTTTTTTATTGAATTTATTGGTTACACGAAAAGATCAAAGGATAGGAAGGCTCTCATATCGTAGCGAAATAAACCTCGGAGGCACTTAGACAGGAAACTATCGATTTTCAATCGGTCGAAACACAAAGTGCATACAGCGCCAATGGCGATCACTGCAGCTATGCATACCTCCCCTCCGCTGGTCAGCACCATTTCGCCGGCAACAATGCTTTTCATATAGCAGACGATTACTTTTTTCCAGGCTGACTGTCGTTATCCATAATTTTCCCCATTTCTTTAACAACAAGTATATAAACAAATTCCTCCTTTATGAAAAGAACACAAGCACACTTCTAAGTATCCACTTCAAGAGTATTCTTTTGCACAAGATATATTTTTAATGACCAATGTCATAAGTCTACTTATCGAATGTCATAATTCAGCAGCTGAATATTGACATTTTTAGAAGTTTAGCTATAATTCCTATTGAGTTAGTAGGATTATATGAAATTATCTTAATATTGTTTTGCCCAAATTCAAAGGAGCTAATTATGACAGACATCATAAAGGAAGATCAATTTTTAGACTGTTCAGGATTGCTATGCCCCATGCCAATCGTCAAAACCTCCAAGGCCATCAAAGAACTTGAATCAGGGCAGATTCTGAAATTAATTGCCACCGACCCAGGTTCCCCACCAGATATAGAAGCTTGGAGCCGCCAAACAGGTAATGAGCTATTGCGCTCCACAACCGAAAATGAAAAATTCGTCTTTTACTTGAAGAAGAAATAAGGAGAAACGCCATGCCAAAATATGATGCGAATGCGCCAAAAAGGCTTGCTCTTATAGCAAGCAAAGGAACGCTTGACTGGGCCTATCCCCCATTCATTTTGGCCAGCGCCGCTGGAGCGATGGGCTGGGAAGTAGGAATTTTCTTTACCTTCTTCGGGCTCACCTTGCTTAAGCCAACCCTAACAACTCAGGTCACACCTGTGGGAAACCCTGCCATGCCGATGAAAATGCCCTTCGGCTCCGAGAGTTTCCAAAATATCAACTGGCCGATCCCGCAAATGATCATGACAAACGTGCCAGGATTCAATGCCCTTGCAACCACTTTGATGAAACAGACCTTTGAAAATAAAGGCGTTGCTTCGATTGAAGAATTGCGCCAGACCTGTGTGGACTTGGATGTACGGCTGATCGGCTGTCAAATGACAATGGATGTCTTCGGTTTCAAACGCGAAGACTTTATCAAGGAAGCTGAAATTGGCGGCGCAGCAACCTTCCTTGAATATGCATCTGAGGCGGATGTGCAGTTATTTATATAATCAACATGGTAGGTCACGCGTAGGGCGTGACCTACGTTTTAGAAGAGAGAGTTATGGATAACTTTTCAAGTCAGATTGAACCAAAGGGAAACATTGTAGTTGTGCATGCCAGCGGCAGGGTTGACTCGGAAACTGCGCCAACCCTGGAAACAGAATTACTAAAAGCCGTTGCACTAAGTCCTAAACTAATTTTGAACCTCAAGCATGTGGACTATATGTCATCCGCTGGGATTCGCGCTGTGGTCAAAGCCGCACAAGCTGCCGAACAGCGCGGAGGTGCGCTCAAGTTGGCGGCTGCTTCCGAATTAATAGAGTCCGTTTTATATACAGTTGGTATTTCAGATAAGGTCAAATCATATTTGACTGTTGAAAACGCAATCATGAATTTTTAGATCAGAAAATAAGAGGCAACATGAGTCTTTGGAAGACGAACGACCCTGAAACCAAAAGAATACTATACGTGCAAACGCACGGAGAAAAAGACCCCGAGCGCACGGCAACCCCATTTTTTCTCGCCACTGCTGGTGCAGCAATGGACAATGAAGTGTGTATCTATTTCACGATGAACGGACCTCAATGTCTTGCGAAAGGCAACGGTGAAAAAATCATCATTCCGCGCAAAGGCGGCAATGGCAAGGAATTAAAGTTTTTCATTGACCAGGCGTTGGACTTGGGCATTCGTCTATTAGTTTGCCAGCCTTCCCTTGATCTGCATGGATATGTCCTGACCGACTTGATTGAAGGCGTCGAAATGATCGGCGGCGCAGCATTCAACGATATGGCTGTCAACGCGGATGCGGTAATTTCTTTTTAAAGCAAACGAGATTTTTAGGAAGCATAATGCCAACTACGATTGAAAATTGGAATCCAGGCAAGATTGAAAGTCGTCACCCTGAGGTTTCCTATGAAGTGAAAGAACGTCTCTTCCAGGAAACAAAAAGCGACCCGCGCTACCCCGAATATTTGTATGGCTGTTACGAGTGCGGAATTTGCGTCTCGGCTTGCCCAACGGCGCGCTTCTATGACTACAGTCCGCGTGTGATTGCGCAGGCAATGGCGCGTGAAGATGTGGAACGGATTTATGACATCATCTCCGAAGACATTTGGAATTGCGCGCAATGCTTCTCGTGTGTGCGTTGTCCACGTGGAAATAACCCAGGGGGATTGGTCACATTGCTGCGAGAAGTTGCAGTCAAGAGCGGATTGAAAGAAACAAAAGATGTTTTGCGGGGATACAGCCGAGTGATTTACAAGGTCATGCTTAAGGGGAATCAAGTCTCGCCCGATATGCTCCAGCCTGACCACTTTGCTGACTGGGGACCGTGGGTTCAGAACTTCTCCGCGAACATGCCCGTTTGGAAAAAAGCAATTCCTGTGGATTCGATCCGTGGTGTGACTGACGCTGCATGGAAAGTTGACCGCAAGACTCTGCTTGAACTTTATACCATCTGGTTCGAGACGGGTGCAATGGAAATCATCAAGGATGTTGATCAAGGCTTGTACGAACTTTTAGCGGACATTATGCAGGAAGAGTTGGAGGAGGGGTAAGTGAAAGGATGAAGGATGAATTGTGAAGAATGAAGGAAATCATCTCGACTTTCAACCTGTAACCCTTGACCTGAGACCTTACTGGAGAACTTATGACAACGACTGTTGAAGAAATTTTGGAAAGAAAATCCCATGCGGTGGTGCGTGACCCGAAACTGGCGCACACGCATGACATCCACGAATTTTTATTGGAACTCGAAGCCAAAGGTGAGATTATCCTCCAGCGCGTGCCCGAGCCTTTTGTGGAAGTGATCACGAAGTACGGGCGCACGAAGAAGATTCCCATCGAACATACCTGGCACCACAAATCCTGTGGTCAGTGCGGACATATCCCTGGCTACACATCCTCCATTTTCTGGCTTCATCGTCAATTTGGACTGGATTACCTCGACCCCACTGACCAGACATCCTGCACAGGTTGGAATTACTATGCTTCCGCTACATCTAATATGGCGGCGCAAGCGGCGGTGATGATTCGCAACTTTGCCACTGCCTACGAAGCGGGATATTTTCCGCTCATCCACTGCGGCACATCCTTTGGACACTACAAGGAAGTCCGTGAACAACTGATTCATAACAAGGAACTGCGCGATGAAGTCCGCCGCATCATGGACAAACTCGGCAAACCGCTGGTTATCCCCGAAGAGATTGTCCACTACAGCGAGTGGATTCACATCATGCGCGACCGATTCGCAACTCGTCAAGTCGTGGACTTGAGCGCAATCACTGCGACGGTTCATCCCGCCTGCCACTATTACAAAGTTATCGCCGAAGACGCGATTTACGACCCCGACATTTACGGCGGACAGCGTATGGCGACGGTCACTGCCACGCTGCAATCGTTAGGTATCAATGTCGCGGATTATTCGACATGGTTCGATTGCTGTGGATTTGGTTTCCGTCACATTCTGGTGGAGCGCGACTTCACCCGTTCGTATGCAGTGCAGCGCAAAGTTGAAACGATGAAAAACGAAGTCAATCCTGACTTGCTTGTCACGCACGACACAGGCTGTGTGACCACACTGGACAAGAGTCAATTCTCGGGCAAGGCACACAATCGCAACGTGGGAATCCCTGTTCTTTCCGACGCGCAAGTTGCCTCGCTGGCGATGGGAGCGCATCCCTTTCGCGTGGTGCAGTTCCACTGGCATTCCACGGACTGGCGCCCGTTCTTGGAAAAACTCGGAATCAATTGGCAGAAATATTGGGACGAATTCCAAGGCGACCTTGACGCGATTCGCGCGGGCACGAAATCTGGTGTCACTTGGGAAGACGCGGATAAGCCTGTGGTGTACAGATAAAAAGTAATTAGTAACTGGTAATTACTAATTACCAATTACGAACTTCGGAGGAATATGTCATCAAACAAAGTATTAATCATCGGCGGTGGACCTGCTGGGCTTGAAGCCGCGCGGTCTGTTGCTGAACTTGGCGGGGAAGCCATTCTCATTGAAAAGCGCGAACGACTCGGCGGCACGCCTGATAGCGAAGGTTATGCAAAATTAACTCATCACTGGCGCGACGCGTCCGAAGCCATGGGAGAACTCGCGTCTGCGGTGACGAGCAACGCCAATGTGGAAGTGAAGGTTCAAGCCGAAGTGAAGGGACTGTCTGGGAGCGCTGGCAACTTCACGGTTGAGATTGAAGCGCGCGGCGCAGCCGAGTCCCTCAACGTCGGTGCAGTCATCGTCGCCACAGGCTTTCAACATTTCGACCCAGGTCGCGCGACTCAATACTACAACTATTATTCTTTTCCCGATGTCATCACGTTGACCGACCTCGAAAAAATGTTGAAGGAAAATAAAGTTGTGCGCCCGTCGAACGGTGAGACGCCAAAGAAGATTGCGTTCATTCAATGCGTGGGTTCGCGTGACAGGCAAGTGGGTAACGAGTATTGCTCAAAAGTTTGCTGCGGTGTGGCGAGCAAGCAAGCCATCGAACTGCGTGAACAAATCACTGACTCGAAAGTTTTTATTTTTTACATCGACATGCGCATGTATGGTTATTGGGAGCCGAACATTTATTGGGTCGCGCAGGAAAAACATAAAGTCAATTATGTGAAGGGCGTCATCAGCGAAGTGCTGCCGAAAGGCAATCAACTTTTGATTCGCGGCGAAGACACCACCATGAGCCGCCCGATGGAAGTGACGATGGACTTGGTTGTTTTGTCTGTCGGCATGGAGCCGAGCGCAGGCACACGCGCCGTGTCGCAACTGCTTGGCATCGAACAAAATAAATATGGCTTCGTTGAAGCGGGCGGTGCATCGGGCATCGACCCCGTCGCCACATCGAAGGCAGGCATCTTTGTCGCGGGTGCCGCATCGGGTCCCGCCGACCTCGACGACTCCATCGCGCAGGCAGGTCTCGCCGCCGCGCGCGCCGTCGCGTCCATTCGCAAAGTGTTGGTGTAATGCAACCGATGTGGAAGAGTCACATCATCAAGCAAGAGACGGGACCCGACGACCCTGAATTTCAAACGACTTTACAGGATGCGTTGGGACAAGTCTCGCCTGCGGATGTGATTGCCATTGCCGATGAACTTGCTGAACGACAAGCGCGCCTCTTTCTTAACTTGAAAGTTGATTCAACCCAACTGGCATTTTCCTCCGCTGATATTTTCGCCGCCGTCACCCACACCAAAGCGAATGCTCACACTCTGATAAATTATTTCGCTGACAGCAATTACAAAATCTTCGATGAATTACTAAACGACGAAGCACCAACTCCCGTACGAGTAGCGATGTTCGTTGAACAGTTATCCGCGCTCGACACCAGACTCGCCCTTGAACTCGCCACTGGACTTTTACACAACATCTCTCCCCAAGACAACTGGCTCTGGACTCGCTGGTTATGGGATCCGACCACAGGTTCTGGTGCTCTTCCATTGCTGGCAGGCAGTACGCGCAATCTCGTCGCCACCAACCTCGCGGATGGATACGCTCGAGTCGGCGCGGTCACAGCCATGAGTTTGAAATTCGGCGAAGGCACTGGTTTGTTTGTGGATGAGTTGACAAGTAACGAGAAACGCGCGCCATTTGCAAACAGTGCATTTCTGGCTTGCGCGTACAGCGTCTACATGTACGGCACCACCAGTTGGAGATTGAGCCGCGAGTTCAATAATCTGCTCCCAAAGTTGCCGAACATGGCGAGAAGGTTGTTGGGATTGAAGAAAGTAAGTAATTAGTAATTGGTAAATTGTAATTACCAGTTACCACGCACCAATTACTAATAAACAGGAGACAATCATTAATGACTGTCAAATTTGAAAAGACAAAATCAATCGAAAAAGAAAACGCCATTGTAGATGGCGTGGACATTTCAGGTCACTGGAGCCGCATGTTCGAGCAGCGTGTCATCTTTGAGTACACGCCCGAACTGATTGAACAAATCACCGACCTGCCGAATGCCGAATCTTTTGCAAATTGCTATCAGTGCGCCAAATGCGTTGGCGTTTGCCCTGTGGATATTGTTGGTGACTATGGTCCGCGAAAAATTTACAAGCACACTCAAACAGGAATTGACCTGACCCAATCCCCTGAACTTTGGCTTTGCACTACGTGCTCCAACTGCCTGCGCGTCTGTCCTAAAGAAGTGAACATGATAAAAATCATGCCCGCCGCACGAGAGCAGGCAATCCTAAATGGCAACTTCGTCCCGAAAGAATTGCAGGACGCTTTCGAGAACACCGCCAAGTCGGGCAATCCGCTCGGACAGCCGCAACGCAAGCGTGACGCGTGGATTCAGTCAGCGGGTGTGAGTGTGCCAATCATTAAAGATGTGGCGCGTCCTGTGGATGTGCTTTGGTATGTCGGTTCCTATCCGTCCTATCATCCACGCGGCATTGACGCGGCATCTGCGGCGGCACGAATTTTCACCGCGCTCGGCATTGACTTCGCCATTCTCGGCAAGGAAGAAAAAGATGACGCCGATACGCAAAGACTTGCGGGCGAAAAAGGTCTCTTTGAGATGATGTCCGAGCACAGCATCCAAACCTTCAATAAATATGAATGGAAGGAAATGGTTGTCACGGGTCCGCATGAACTGAATGCTTTCAAGAATGTGTATCCGCAATACGGTTTTGACCGACCCGTTCTGCACTACACCACTTTCCTTGCTCGCTACCTTGACCAACTCAAGCCGCTGCTCAAACATGAAGTCAATGTCAAAGTGACGTATCACGACCCATGCTATTTGGGACGTCACAATGGCGAATACGAAGCCCCGCGCAAACTGCTCGAAGCCATCCCTGGCGTGGGGTTGGTTGAAATGCCACGCAACCGCGAAAACGGATACTGCTGTGGCGGCGGTGGCGGCGGCATGTGGATGGACTCGTTCACAGCCGAGCACACAACCATGCGCCTCTCCGAAAAACGCGCAATGGAAGCCGCATCCACGGGCGCGAATGTGCTGGCAGTTGCCTGTCCATTTGAAGTCTCGCGCTTCACGGACGCGGTCAAGTCTACGGCCAATGAGCATGTGGATGTACTGGATATTTTGGAACTGTTGGATAGGTCAATGCGTGGTGAGTAGTAATTAGTAAGTAGTAATTGGAGATTGTCTGAAATTACCAATCTCTAATTACTAATCGCAATACAAACTGGAGTTTTCATGAATATTATTGTCGCAATTAAACACATCCCTTCCACTGCCGATGACTTGCCCATCAAAGGCAACAACGTGGATTTTGACTCGGTCGATTTCGTGCTCAACGAGTTTGATGAACAATCCATTGAACAGGCAGTGCTTATAAAAGAAGCCGTCGGTGGAACAGTGACTGTTATTGGAGTTGACTTGATTGGCGAACTCGATACCGTGCTTCATCTCGCACTTGCCAAGGGTGCGGACAAAGCGGTCAAAATCACTGCTGATGAGCCAGGCGCGGATTCGCATCAACAAGCCAAGTGGCTGTCGGAAACAATCAAGGGATTATCATCAGATATTATTTTTGCTGGCGTGCAGGCTTCCAATGATATCGATGGTCAGGTTGGTGCGATGATTGCGGCGTATCTCGACCTGCCGTACATCGGCGGTGTCAGTTCGGTGGATGTTGCGGGAGATGTAGCGACGGTCAATAAAGAATTCGCGGGCGGAGTTGGTGCGAAATATGAAGTCAATTTGCCAGCGGTGATTGGAGTACAGGCTTCTAACAAGCCGCCGCGTTATGCGCCGATTAGCAAGGTTCGTCAAGTTGCACAGATTGCGACGATAGAGAAAGTCGCTCCTTCTGGTGAAACCAGTGCGGAATTGACTTTCAAAAAAATGGCGCCGCCTGTTATTACGGGTCATGCCGAGATGATAAAAGGTTCATCGAAGGAAGTTGCCGCAAAGATCGTTGAGTTGTTGAAGAGTAAAGGATTGGCGTGATCATGAGCAATGATATTTTTGTTATCACCGAATACATGGATGGGAAGTTTTCCGACGTGTCGTTTGAGATGGTTGGAAAAGCCAAAGAGTTGGCGTCTGCTTGGGGTGGGCAAGCAGTTGCGGTCGTAGTCGGAGGCGGGGTTACATCCAATGTGTTCGCTTCCGATTCCACAATTCATGTGGATGACGCGGCGCTTTCAAACTTCAATCCCGAAGCGTATGGCAAAGTGGTTGAGGCTTTGGTCAAGGACAAATCTCCGCGGCTGGTAATGTTTGGCTGGACAGCGGCGGGCATGGATTTGGCGGCGTGGCTTTCAGCGCGACTCGGCAAGCCGTGTGTGGCGTATGCCAAAGGATTGAGCGTCGAAAGCGGCGCGCTTGTTGTGAGCAGCCAAGCCTATGGCGGAAAGTTGATAGCAGAGATAGCGCCTGTAGGTGATTTGGCAATCGTTGCAGTGTTATCTGGTTCGTTCCCAATCGAAGCGGGACAAGGTTCAACGGCAGCGACGCAAATCGCTTCACCTGTTGCCTTGGATGGGTTGAAAATTAAGTTTATTGAATCAGTCAAGCCTGCGGCTGGTGATGTGGACATTACCGCACAGACAAAACTCGTTTCGGTGGGACGCGGTATTGGCGGCAGGGAAAATATCGGCTTGGCGAAAGAACTCGCGGACGCGTTGGGCGCGGTGGTGTCTGCTTCCCGCCCCGTGATTGACGCGCGCTGGCTGCCGCCCACCCGTCAAGTCGGAAAGTCGGGTCGCAAGGTCAAGCCGAAGTTGTATCTCGCTTTGGGAATCTCAGGGGCGCCTGAACATTTGGAAGGCATGAAAAGCGCGGAGTTAATCATCGCCATCAACACCGACAAGAAAGCGCCAATTTTCAACTACGCTCATTACGGCGCGACTGCGGATTTATTTGAAGTCGCTGAAGCAATGCTGGAACTGCTTTAACCCAAAATCTAAAAATTGGAAACAGGTATGCTTTCGTTACCAGAAAAAATTATTTTCATACTGGCATGTGTTCTCTCGTTTTACTTCACTTATGTTGGAGTAAAGCGCATTGTCGCGCAAATCTCGAGCGGACAAGGGAAAGTGGACTGGTCGCTTGCGGTAAAACGCCTAGGCGAACTGATCATCAAAATCGGTTTGTTCAAGCCGTTATTCCGAATGCAAAAGAGATTGGTGCCAAGTATCGTCCACGCGATTATTGGCTGGGGTTTCATTGGGTTTCTGGTCATTCTACTTGGTGATTTCATCAAAGCTTTTACTGGGATAAGGATTCTGGAACGCTTGGGATTGTTCGGCGACGCGTATCGCCTGCTCGCGGAGATACTAAATATTGGTCTTGTTTTGGGCGCGGTGTTCATGGGCATCCGACGTTTTGTCTTCCGCCCCAAAGTTCTCACGACCCGCCGCCGTATTAAACTTGTGACTGGAGTCCGCTATGGAATCACCCGCGATTCCGCAATTGTGTTGGCATTTATTTTTGTCCATAACGGCTTGCGCTATTTGGAAGAGTCCTTTGCTGTTGCACTGGCTGGAAAAGCAGACTCGTGGCAGCCCACGATTTCCCTGCTGGCTTCATTGTGGAGCAAGTTTGACCCTGCGATATTAATCACCGCGCAGCATGTCGCATTTTGGATTTCAATGGGCACGCTGCTTGCCTTTCTTCCATATTTCCCATATTCCAAACATATTCATATCTTTTTTGCCCCGTTGAATCATGCGCTCAAACCTGAGCGACCTTCCATTGGTCAGGCACGACCGAGTCATGGTGCGGAGAAAATGAAAGACCTCGGCTGGGAACAGATCATGGATAGTTATGCCTGCATCATGTGTTTCCGTTGTCAGGAAGTTTGCCCCGCGTACAACACTGGAAAACCGCTCTCGCCAGCAGCATACGAAGTGAACAAGCGTTACTATCTCAAACTCGGCGGCGATACGAGCGTTCCTTTGAATCATCTCATTACGTCGAAGGCGGTCTGGTCCTGCACTACTTGCGGAGCCTGTGTCAATATTTGCCCAGTGAATAATGAACCACTAGAGGATATCATTGACATTCGTAGACATCATGTTGTCAATGGCGCAATTGACTCGGGGATTCAAACAGCTCTGCAATCGCTGGCGACCAATGGAAATTCGATGGGCAAGGGGAAACGCTTGCGCGGAAAATGGGCAAAGGAATTGGAGAAGCCCGTCAAGAATGTAATGGAAGAATCTGTGGACACGCTCTGGTTCGTCGGCGATACCGCTTCCTTCGACGACAGGCTTGTTCCGATTACCCAAACCACTGCGCGGATTTTCGATTCCGCGGGCTTGGATTTTGGCATTCTCTACCAAAACGAATTCAACGCTGGAAATGAAGTCCGCCGTGTGGGAGAAGAAGGTCTGTTCGAACAATTGGTTGAGCAAAACATGAACTCTTTGAATAAGGCTCAATTCAAGCGAATTGTCACGACTGACCCGCATTCCTTCAATACGTTGAAAAACGAATACCCCCAATTTGGCGGCACGTATGAAGTGGAACACTATACAACCGTGTTGGCGAAACTGTTTGATGAAGGCAGGCTGAAAATCAAACATCCGCTCTCGAATTACCGCGTGACTTTCCACGACCCTTGCTATCTCGGCAGATACAACGGCGGATTTGCTGCTCCGCGCAAACTATTGAAATTGCTCGGTGTGGAGTTTGTCGAAATGCCCCGCAATTGCGAGAACTCCTTTTGCTGCGGCGCGGGCGGCGGTCATTTGTGGATGGGCAATAACAACCCTGGCGTGCGCCCAGGGGAAGTCCGCGTGCGCGAAGCCGTAAAGGCTTTGGGCGAAGACCAAAAGGACAAGAAGCATTTGTTAGTGGTCACCTGCCCCAAGGACTATGTCATGTTCTCGTATGCAGTGAAAACCAGTCATAATGAACATTCAATCGAAGTACGCGAGATGATTGAATTAATCGCCGAAGCGATTGAGTTGGATGTCCCACATGCGGAACAGACTCTTGCTATCCCTGCTTGATATTTGTGGAGCAATAAAATGGCAAAAATTCGTGGATGTGAAATTCCTGAAGACCGATATTACTGGGTCGAGAAACACGCCTGGGCGCGGCTCGAAGCGGACGGTATGGTAACGATTGGAATCACCGATGTAGCGCAGCATCTGGCGAAGGGTATTGTCAACGCTACCCCCAAGGATATTGGGCGCACGGTGCAAAAGGGCAAGTCCGCTGGGACATTGGAAAGCGGTAAATGGGTGGGACCTGTCACATCCCCTGTGACAGGTGAAATTGTTGAAGTCAATGAAGCGATGAAAGCCAAGCCATCGCTGATTAATTCTGACCCATACGGCGAAGGCTGGTTTGTCCGCATCAAGCCAGCGGACTGGGCTGGCGAAGGTGCGGTACTGGTCACTGGTGACGCGGCTGTGTCGGCGTATCAGAAGTTTATGGAAGAGCAGAATATAAATTTTGAATAATTAGTAATGACTAATTGCCAATTACTATGATTTATTACGCCTGTGATATCCCCGAAGATTTGTACTATGACATCGAACGCGATGTGTGGATACGCTTTGAAGGTGAATTTGCAACTCTCGGTATGACCGATGTCGCGCAGACTCGCTGTGGAAAATTTGCTGCACTGAGTTTCCGTGAAGTCGGAAAGAAGGTTACACAAGGTAAGGCACTGGCGACCATTGAAAGTGCCAAGTGGGTTGGAGCATTCCCTGCTCCGTTCACATGCGAGATTGTCGAAACGAATGAAAGCGGTTTTGCTAAAAATATTTTGCTGGCGAACAAAGAACCGTACACCGATGGCTGGCTGGTCAAAGTGCGACCGACGAATTTAGAAAATGAACACGCTCATCTGGTGACAGGTCAGGAAGCAACAGAGAAATATAAGGCAAGAATTCAAGAATTAAAAATCAATTGTTTGAGATGTATCGACTAATTCATAGAGGTGACCAATGTCCAAAAAAATTCGAGTACTTTACATGGAAGGCGTATCCCCGCTCCGCTCGCAGACTGTCTATCACGCGGTTGCGTATGCGATGAAGGAAGATTCGCCAAACACCATCATCATGGTTTCGCCCAATGCGCCATATGTGTGCGTTGGCTATCATCAGGATATTCAAAAAGAAGTTGACCTAGATTACTGCACCGAACACGGACTGCCCATCTACCGCCGTGAAGTCGGCGGCGGTGCGGTGTTCTTGGATAACGGTCAACTCTTCACACAGTGGATTTTCCACAAGGAAGACTTGCCATCATCTTTGGAAGAGCGTTTCAAACTTTATATTGACCCGCTCGTTGCGACTTATCATGAATTAGGCATCAATGCCAACTTGCGTCCCATCAACGACGTGCATGTCAACGGGAAGAAAATCGGCGGCACGGGTGCGGCACAAATGGGAAT
The DNA here is from genome assembly GCA_046328875.1 of Anaerolineales bacterium. Classification (GTDB taxonomy): domain Bacteria; phylum Chloroflexota; class Anaerolineae; order Anaerolineales; family Villigracilaceae; genus Villigracilis. Next base: position 2,429,785 of record JAXLVS010000001.1, read on the forward strand.
CGCGGAAGTGGTGGTCGGCAGTTTGATGTACACCTTCGATAAGAAAACCATGTCGAAAGTACTCAAAGTCTCTTCGGAGAAAATGCGCGACAAGATTTTCGAATCCCTCGAAGCCTACATGACCACGATGACCGAGCAACTCGGCTCCTCGCCTGACCGTGTGGCGACCAAGGATTTATATCTCAAGAAAGTTTCCGAAGCCTTGGGCGCGGAAGTCTACGAAGGCGAATGGACTGCCGAAGAAGAAGCGATGGCGCAGGAGATTGACGCGCGTTTTGTTTCCGATGAATGGCTGTATCAAAAGGGGCGTCTGCAACAGCAGGGCGTAAAAATTCATCAGGATGTACACGTCGTCGAAGCGGCATTCAAGGCGCAGGGCGGTTTGATTCGCATCATCGCCCGTTTGCGCGAAGGACGCATTGATGATGTCACCATCTCTGGCGACTTCACGCTGCTTCCATCCTTCGCATTGGGTGCGTTGGAACAATCCATCCGAGGAACACGTGCCACGCCCGAAACATTGAAATCAAAAATTGAAGAAGCGTATTATCGCTTGAACATTCAATCCCCTGGCGTCACGCCCGCCGATTTCACAACCGCCATCATGAATGCGGTCACGCCTCCGCAAGCCGCGTAAATAATTCACCGCAGATAAACACGGATGAACACTGATTTTTGGTGAACGAAACAATATCCTTTTTATCTACGTTCATCTGTGCTTAAAAGGTTTTTTCACTCTATGACCAATTACGTTTTTCTCATCGACCAAAGCAAATGCATCGGATGTCACGCCTGTTCCACCGCTTGCAAGTCTGAAAATCAAGTGCCGCTTGGCGTGTACCGCACATGGGTCAAGTATGTTGAAACGGGCGCGTACCCTGATGTGCGCCGCCACTTTCAGGTCACGCGCTGCAACCACTGCATCAACCCGCCCTGCGTGCGCATCTGTCCCGTCACTGCCATGTATCAACGCAACGACGGCATCGTCGAGTTCGACCCATCCATCTGCATCGGCTGCAAATCCTGCATGCAAGCCTGCCCCTACGACGCGGTTTATCTCGACCCCGAAACCAATGCCGCCGCAAAATGCACATTCTGCGCGCATCGGGTTGAAATGGGACTTGAACCCGCCTGCGTGATTGTCTGCCCCGAACATGCGATTCTCGCTGGCGACATGGACAACCCCGCTTCGGAACTAAGCCGAAAATTGGCAACTGCTCAAGCAACAGTTCTCAAGCCCGAGCAGGGTACGGGTCCCAAACTCTTTTACATCAACGGCAACGATTGGTCGCTTCACCCTTCGGCATCGTCCGCATCCGAAACATACATGTGGGCGGACAAAATCACCGAGCAAAATGTTTTAGCGTATGAAGCCACATCGGTTGCATTGCCTGTTCTGCGTTCGAAATCTGGCGCACCAATTCGCACTCCTCAAGAACAGGGACATCCGCAAAACGGTCCTATCCAAATTGGCGGAGTTGTCGCCGAGCACATGGTGCAGACTGCCTATAACGCACAGCATAAAATCCAATGGCATTGGCAACTGCCAACGTATCTCGTCACGAAGAGTATCGCGGGTGGATTGTTCATGTTGCTCAGTCTTGGCGCAGGGCTTGGATTATTTTCCTTCGATTCGCGCACCTTCCTGACCGCTGGCTTCACATCAATGGTCTTTATGCTCATCACGACCATCCTGCTCATTCAAGATTTGTCGCAGCCCAAACGCTTTTTGAATATTCTCCTGCATCCACAATGGAAATCATGGGTCGCGCGCGGCGCGTACATCATGGTCATCTTCACAACAGTTGCTGGCTTATGGTGGCTTATCGAGGGTAGTGCATACCTCGGCTTGTTGCCCACGGGAGTTGCATCAGCCATTCGACCCATCGCCGCATGGATTACTTTCCCATTTGCGTTGGGCGTTGTTGTTTACACCGCTTTCCTACTCGGTCAAGCCGAAGGGCGTGATATGTGGCAGAGCAGCCTGCTTCCGTTCCAATTACTGTCGCAATCTTTCCTGGTTGGCAGTGCGGTCTTTTTCACGTTGAATCCCACAAATGAATTTCTGCATATAGTACTTCCCGCCAGTTTGATAATCAACTTGGTGCTGACTCTGGCTGGAAAATTCATGCCTTTCGCCACCGAAGTTGCTTTGCTCGCCTCCCGCGAGATGACTCATGGACGCTATCGCAATCACTTCTGGTGGGGCGGCATCGGCCTGGGACATGCACTTCCGCTCGCATTGTTCTTCTTTATCCCGTCGATTCTTCCGATTGCCCTTGCCAGCGTCATCGGTCTTTTCTTCTATGAATACGCCTTCACCATGGCGCCGCAAAGAATCCCGAATTCATAAATCGAGCAAACATGACAAAAAATATTCCACAAACCTCCGCAGGCACCGCTGTTCCCCAATTCACAGCATCTGACCGAAAGCCTGTCAAATTAACCGAAGTTGTCCACCCCGATGGACGCATCAGCCAATACCCGCCATCTGACGTCTGGGATGATTGGGTTGAATATGATGGCAAGGAATGGCCCCGAAAAGTTGCGCGCCGATATACGCTCGTGCCAACGGTCTGCTTCAACTGCGAAGCCGCGTGCGGACTGCTCGCCTACGTGGACAAAGACACGTACGAAGTCCGCAAATTTGAAGGCAATCCAGTTCACCCTGGCAGTCGCGGACGCAATTGCGCGAAGGGACCTGCCACCCATAATCAAATCTACGATCCTGAACGGATTCTATATCCGCTGAAACGAGTCGGCAAACGCGGTGAAGGCAAATGGGAACGAATCTCATGGGAGCAAGCCTTATCTGAAATCGCGGAGAAAATGCGCGCCAGCCGTGAAAAACGCCGCGATGGAATTGTCTATCACGTGGGTCGCCCTGGGGAAGATGGATATGCCACCCGTGTCATTCAGGCTTGGGGTGTGGATGGACACAACAGCCACACCAACATTTGCTCGGCATCTGCCCGCGTTGGGTATAACTTGTGGACGGGACAAGACCGCCCCAGTCCAGATTATGCAAACGCGCGAGTCATTCTTTTAATTTCAAGTCATCTCGAAACGGGACATTACTTTAATCCACACGCACAGCGCATCATTGATGCTAAGAACGAAGGCGCGAAACTTATCACCTTCGACCCGCGTCTTTCGAACACTGCATCCATGAGTGATGTCTGGCTGCCCACCTGGCCTGGCAGCGAGAGCACGGTTCTTTTGGCAATTGCCAATCATCTGCTTCAAACAGGTAAGTACAACAAGGAATTTGTCCGCAAGTGGACAAATTGGAAGGAATTCCTTCAATACGTTCAATCATCAACATCCACCGAATGGGATTCAATCCGTCCTCTAATCCCAAATTCTCAAACCCTAATCACCTACGATGTATTCGATAAAGTTCTCAAGCAACTTTATTCCGAATATACATTTGAACGCGCTGCAAAAGAATCGGATGTTCCCATTGAGCGTATTGAACAAACCGCAAAATACATCGCCAATTGTGATGGCAAACTCGCTACTCATGTTTGGCGCGCTGCCAGCATCGGCAACCTTGGTGGATGGCAGGTGGCTCGTTGTATTTTCTTTCTAAATGTATTAACGGGTAGTGTCGCTAACGAAGGCGGCACGAATTTGAATGTATGGAACAAGTTTGTTCCCAAACCGTTCAAGTCTGCACCTGCGAATAACACATGGAACGAACTGCACTTCCCCAATGATTGGCCGCTTGCGCATTACGAAATGTCTTTCATCCTCCCGCACATGCTCGAAGAAGGGCGCGGCGATATTGACGTTTATTTCACGCGCGTCTACAACCCGATGTGGATCAACCCCGATGGCTTCATGTGGCTCAAGGCACTCAAGGATGAATCAAAAATCAAATGCTATGTTGCGCTGACGCCCACATGGAATGAAACCGCTTGGTTCGCCGATTATGTTTTACCGACAGGTCATGCCTCCGAGCGTCATGACTTGATGAGTCAGGAGACCCATTCGAGTCAGTGGATTGCATTCCGCCAACCCGTGCGACGTGTGGCGATGGAACGCGCAGGTATCAAAGTGGATTTCACCTATCAAGCCAACCCAGGCGAGGTATGGGAGGAAAACGAATTCTGGATTCAACTCTCCGCACGTATGGACCCCGATGGCTCACTCGGCATTCGCCAGTATTTTGAAAGTCCCTACCGACCGAAAGAGATCATCACCGTTGACGAATACTATCAATGGATCTTTGAAAACTCCGTGCCAGGCTTGCCCGAAGCCGCCGCGAAAGAAGGATTAACTCCGCTGGCGTACATGCGCAAGTACGGTGTATTCGAAGTCAAGAATGAAAATTACACACCTTTTGAAAAGGTGATTGGTAAATTAGTAAATGGTAATGATTTGGAAAGAAAATTACCAGTTACCAATTACCAAGTAGATGAGCATGACCGCGTTCTAAAAGATAATCAAGTAGTCGGTTTAAATGTTGATGGTGAAGTGAAAGCAGGCTTTGATACGCCCAGCAAAAAACTGGAATTCTTCAGTGAAACGCTTTCCCAGTGGGGCTGGTCTGAAAAAGAAAATGTCATTCCGTGGTCGCTTAAGAGTCACGTTGACCCAACGAACATCAACCGCGAAAAAGGCGAGATGATTCTCTTGCCGAATTTCAGATTACCCACATTGATTCATACGCGCAGCGCAAATGCAAAGTGGTTGTACGAAATCAGCCACAAGAATCCAATCTGGATGAGTCCTGGTGACGCGAATCGCCTCGGCATTGAAACAGGCGACCTCGCCCGCGTGGACACCGAGATCGGTTACTTCGTGGATACGGTCTGGGTCACCGAAGGAATCAAACCTGGCGTGATCGCCGTTAGTCATCACCTTGGAAGATTCCGCTTTCAGGAAAATTTAGGCGTTAGCCGCGGCTCGTCCAATCTGGTGGATTTGCATGAAGACGGCAAAGGCGGATACCTGCTGCGAGTCATTCATGGCGCGCAGGCATGGGAATCTTCTGATCCCGATACAAGCCGCATCTGGTGGAGTGATGTGGGTGTGACGCAAAACCTCACACATGTCGCACATCCTGATCCTGTCAGCGGAGCACACTGCTGGCTGCAAAAAGCGATGAACGTCCGCAAGGCATACGCAGATGAAAAAGCAGGCGATGTGTTTGTGGACACGAACAAGTCTATGGAGAAATATCGCGAGTGGGTGGCACTGGCACGTCCTGCCGAGCAATTCAGTCCCGATGGAACGCGCAGACCATATTGGTTGACCCGTCCGCTCAAGCCGACCAAAGAAGCATATAAATTACCAAAATAAAACTACAACCCTGACAAGTTTTATAAACTTGTCAGGGTTGTAGTTTTATAGAAACAGAATCAGCTTTGAGCGAGTCTGAAGCGTTTCCCGTCCTCATAAAACTTGCCAATCTTTTTTTACCATACTCCTTATTGGAGAATAAAACGATAGGATATATATGAAGTTAACCACTCGCAGTGAATATGGCCTTCTGGCACTGGTATATTTGGCGCGCCAAAAAGAAAATGAATTTATCTCAATTGAAGTTATTGCCAAAGCACAGGGAATTCCGCCAAAATTTTTAGAGCAACTTATGCTTTCCATGAAGCGTGCACATTTTGTGCGCAGCGTAAAAGGACAACATGGGGGATATGCCCTTGCCAGAGATCCTTCTCAGATCACACTAGCGGAAGTGATTCGGTTATTTGATGGCGCGCTGGCGCCAACTGAATCGGTCAGCAAGAATTTCTATGAGTCTACCCCGATTGAGAAAGAAAAGAAGTTGACCCATGTCTTCAAGGATATACGCGATTATGTTTCTCAAAAGCTGGAGAAGACCACCCTCGCAGATGTAATGAGCTAATACACATATGCTGCAATTAATGTTGAAATAAACAGGCCCTGAAAAACGGTCGGTTTTATTTTTCTCGCCGAATAAGGCATTTGGCCTTTATGTCACTTCCATAATTCAGCCGCTGAATATTGACAAAACAAAATTTTTGACTATAATCCCTATTGAGTTAGTAGGATAAAATGAAAATTTCACTTCGCAGCGAATATGCTCTTCTCTCACTAATCCATATTGCCCGACAATCAGGTGCGCCAGTTACCTCGGCGACAATCGGGGTAGCTCTGCAGATTCCTCTGGAAATGTTGCATGAAATTCTAGTTACGCTTGTCAATGCAAAATATTTGCGTCTGACAAAGGGGAATTTTCACTTTGCCAAACCAGTAGAAAAAATTCCAGTGATCAATATCATCCGCTTGTTTGATGGTGCGTTGGCTCCCTTGGAACCCATCAGTGAAAAAGGGTACCAACCTGCACCTATGGAAAAAGAGGAAAAATTAACAGACTTATTCAGTGATATTCAGGAAGAGATCATTGAAAAACTAACGAAAACATCTCTTGCCGATTTAGTTTAATTTTTTTATCTCAAAACCATACTAAGTCAATAGGATATATTGAACTTCAACCTAGTTCATCCAAATAGACAAAGGAGAAAAAATGACACAAATATATTTTGACCACTCTGCCACTACTCCACTCGACCCACGTGTTGTCGAAGCCATGCTCCCGTTTTATGGAGCAAAATTTGGAAATCCTTCTAGCATTCATTCGGCAGGTCAAGAAGCCAAGGAAGCGATTGACAAGGGGCGTCGTCAAGTCGCTGACTTGCTTCATGCCAACCCTGACGAGATCATTTTTACTGGCAGCGGAACAGAGTCTGACAACATGGCCCTGATCGGGGTCGCAACACAATATAAACCGCAGGACTGCCACATCATTACCTCTGTATTCGAACACCCTGCCATTCTTGAAACGTGCAAGTATTTGGAAAAACTTGGTTATGCAATTAGTTATTTACCAATTTCAGCAGAAGGCATTGTAGAGCCTGAATCGCTTAGGAAAGCATTACAGCCAAATACACGCTTGGTATCTGTCATGGCTGCAAATAATGTCGTTGGCACACTACAACCAATTACTGAATTAGCGCAGATCACCAAGTCACACGGTGCATTGTTTCACACGGATGCAGTACAAGCTGTGGGCAAAATTCCTTTGCATATGGACACTATGCCTATTGATATGCTTTCTATTTCTGCGCACAAACTGCATGGACCAAAAGGAATTGGCGCTTTATATATCCGTAAGAGCGTCACAATTGAACCTCTCATTCATGGTGGAGGGCAGGAACGAGGTATTCGCTCTGCTACAGAAAATGTTGCAGGCATTGTCGGATTCGGGAAAGCAGCCGATCTCTCCCAGGTAGAGATGAACGACGAAGCCATTCGCCTAACAAATTTTCGGAACAAGATTATCTCCAGCATTCAGAAACAAGTCCCAAATGTATATCTTATAGGTCATCCTCAAAAGCGTTTGCCAGGCCATATCTGTCTTGGCGTTGCGGGGCATGAGGCGGATGCAATCCTGCTTATGCTGCTAATGAATGAAGATGGAATTGCAATCTCAACCGGAAGTGCATGCAGCTCACATCACGCTGGGCAACCTTCTTACATTTTGCTGGCAATGGGTATGGATAGTGAACGATCGCGCGGCTCACTGCGAATCACACTCGGCCGCTTCACTACAGACCTTGAAGTTGATACGTTTATCCAAGCATTACCTCGGGCGATAGAGAATCTGAGTCCAGTAGCAGCTCGTGAGCTTGCTGCAATAGCATAAATGATCATTCCAATTAAAAATCAAAGTACCTCAAAGGAGAATTAAATGAAAATCGCAAATGATGTCACAGAATTGATTGGCAACACCCCGCTGGTACGATTGAACCGCGTTACAGAAGGGGCAAAAGCCATAGTGGTTGCCAAGTTGGAGTTTTTCAACCCAGCCCACAGTGTGAAAGATCGAATCGGTTTTTCCATGATTGATGCTGCTGAAAAAGCAGGTCTCATCAACAAAGATACTATTCTGGTTGAGCCAACTAGCGGAAACACAGGTATTGCGCTGGCAATGGTCGCTGCGGCTCGTGGATACAAAATCATATTGACAATGCCCGAGACCATGAGCAAGGAACGCCGTACTTTGTTGCGTGCCTATGGTGCGGAATTAGTGCTGACACCTGGCCCAGATGGAATGGGTGGAGCGATCCGTAAGGCAGAGGAAATCGTGGCTTCCGATCCGAAGAAATATTTCTTGCCTCAGCAATTCAAAAATCCTGCAAACCCCGAAATTCATCGCAAGACGACTGCCGAAGAAATCTGGCGGGATACTGAAGGTTCAATTGATTTTCTTGTTTCTGGCATTGGCACTGGCGGAACGATTACAGGAGTTGGCGAAGTCATCAAAGCAAAGAAGCCATCATTCAAAGCGATTGCTGTTGAACCTGATGCTTCTCCTGTACTGTCGGGTGGAGTAAAAGGCCCGCATCCCATTCAGGGAATTGGCGCTGGCTTCGTGCCGGATATTCTCAATACCAAAATTTACGACGAGATCATCCGCGTAAAGGCCGATGATGCATTCCAAACCGCTCGCCGCCTTGCTCGTGAAGAAGGGCTGCTGGTAGGTATCTCTTCTGGTGCGGCAACTTGGGCTGCCTTGCAAGTGGCAAACCGTGTTGAGAATGCAGGTAAGTTGATCGTGGTAATCATCCCATCCTTCGGTGAGCGTTATTTGAGTACTGCATTATTTGCGGACCTCGCAGAAGCACAACCAACTCTTTAGTTTTGAAAGAAAATAAATCAATCGGCTCTCCTGAAATGGAGAGCCGATCAGTCAAGGGAATTCGACAAAATTGAAAAGATAACTGGAACCTGGGCGCCAAGAAGATTTTGCTGTTTAGCGATAAAAATTATTAAAGGAAAAATAGAATGACAAACCGTAAGCTCGCTGTTGTTGCCGTGGGAGGTAACTCACTGGTAAAAGATGAAAGAAGAAAATCCCTGAGACATCAATACATGGTGGTAAAGGAAACCTCGCGTCACATCGCCGATATGATCGAAGCAGGCTGGGATATGGCAATTGGACATGGAAATGGTCCTCAATTGGGGTTTAGTCTGCGCCGCTCTGAAATTGCTTATCGATCAGATAATGTACCTCCCTTCCCAATGGATATTTGCATTGCAGAAAATCAAGCCGAAGTTGGGTATGCGCTCCAGCAAAACTTGCAGAACGAATTATTCAAACGCGGAATTCAGAAACAGGTCGCGACCATTGTTGCGCAGACCCTTGTAGATGAAGATGATCCTGCCTATCGTCTCCCTCCTACCAAGCCAACTGGAAGCTTCATGACTGAAGAAGAAGCAAAGCAACTCGCCAGTCAATGGGGCTGGACTGTAGCAGAAGATGCAGGCCGTGGGTGGCGTCGAATGGTACCATCGCCATTTCCGAAGAAAATTCTTGAGATCGAAACTATCCGTACCTTGGTCAACGCAGGCGTGGTAACGATCACAGCAGGAGGTGGTGGTATTCCTGTCATCGATGAAGGCAACGGCGAACATACAGGCATCACTGGCGCAGTGGACAAAGATTATGCAGCGAGCTTACTCGCACAAGAGTTGAAAGCTGATTTATTGGCAGTATCCACAGCAGTTGAAAAAGTAGCTATTAACTTCAACCAATCTAACCAAGTCTGGTTTGATCGCATGACTCTCTCAGAAGCGAAACAATATCTCGCAGATGGCGTGCATTTTGCAAAAGGTTCGATGGCTCCAAAGATCCATGCCATCATCTGGTTTCTGGAAAATGGTGGCAAAGAGGCGTTTATAACTAACCCTGAAAATATAGGTCGAACTCTGCGTGGCGAGACCGGCACATGGTTTGTCCACGATTAGGATGATTATGAGCATAAAGAAAAGAGTTCGAGATGCCTGGGATGTGTTAGCCCATGGAGCCAAAGTCGCGCGTAAAAGAAAATCCATTCCACCTATCAGTACGGAGGATATCGCCGACGCGAAAATGTTTTTCCCTATGGATAAGTTTTTCATCCTTGGTCATTCGCGTTCGGGTAACACCTTATTGATGCGCCTCGTACGCCTTCACCCTGAAGTTCACGCAAATTATCAAGGTACGTTCTTCTCGCGACCACCTGGGCTTGCATCTCTAGTGAACACACCCGAAGTGGAAGAATGGTTCACACGTGGAACCAATCGTTGGAATCGCGGGCGCGATCTTTCTCCGCGCGTACTGCGTGCCATTTCGGATTTCATCATGGAAAGTGATGCTCGTTATGCGGGGTCAACGAAACACATCGTTGGAGATAAAAGTCCCACCACAGTGACGCATGGCAAAGCAGTGCGCGATATGTATCAGGTCTATCCTGATGCGCGCATGGTGTACATCGTACGAGATGGCCGCGATGTGATGGTCTCAGACCGCTTTCGAAATTTTGTGGAAGAAAAATTCCTGCGTAAAGGGGATGACAAGATCATCGCGGCTCTGCGCTCCGACCCGAAACTGTTCACTGGCGGCGGACACTCTATCTTCACTGAAAGTTGGCTGCGCGACAAAAACCAGGGCGCTCCAAGCTGGGCAGACAACCTGAAAGAATCGGCTTCCGAAGGAAAACGCCTCTATGGAGATCGTTATTTCCCTATTCGTTATGAAGACATTCTGTCTAATCCGTTTCAAGAGCTGAAAAAACTATGGCTGTTTCTCGGTGTAAAAGATGTAGACCCGACGCTCGAACAAAAATTACTTGATGAAGTTGCCGAAAACCCCGATGAAAAATGGCAGGCACAGCGGAATCATTCCCTAGCGCCGATCCTGACCAAAGGCCAGCCCGGCAATTGGAAACAGTTCTTTACCGAACGTGACCGCGCCATTTTCAAAGAAATCGCAGGGAAACAATTAATCGAATGGGGCTATGAAAAAGACTTGGACTGGTAAGAAAAATAGATCAGGTCAAATTATATTTTCTTATCAGGAAATGGTCTGGCCGCCTGATAATTTTCCAGCAAAATGTCATTCTCATGGACTTGAAAATGCCAGGCATGAACGGCATCGACGCTACGAGGCGCATCCATGAAACACATCCAAATATCGGTGTGTTAGTCATCACCATGTTCGATGATGATGCTTCCGTTTTCACGGCGATGCGCGCAGGCGCGCGTGGATACCTGCTCAAAGATACGGATAAAGATGAGGTTGTCAGAGCAATTGTCGCCGTGGAAAGAGGCGAGGCAATCTTCAATCCCGCCATTGCTCAACGCATGATGCAATATTTTTCATCATCACCGTATGCCCAATCCAAAAAAAATCAACCTAGCGAATTCGCTAGGTTGACCGAACGTGAGTTGGAAATTTTGGACTTGATCGCGCAGGGACATAATAACTTGACGATCTCGAACAATTTGTCTTTGAGCATCAAGACCGTACAAAATTATGTTTCAAGCATCCTCCCGAGATTGCAGATCGCAATATTGGAGAAAATTACGAATCAACATAAAGCTATTTGGCTTCGGAAATCATTTTTCTAAGCATAAATACCCTGGCTTTAGATACTGCTTGGTAAAAAGTTCTAAGGCGCAGGCCAGGCACTCATACAGATTGCTATCTTGAAGAGTAGAGGCGTATAATTAAGAATATAGAGTTTAAGTGCATAGGCGGACATCGAAATGGCACACTCCACCCCTTTTCGAAGCCAAATCTGACCTAAACCGCTATGCTGTTATGCAATATAAAGGGTGTTATACAGCAAAATTGCTGTATATACCCTAGTTGGGCTGACAAAGGTATACACACATGACATATCCAATCATTGAACACGATACGACTCGCGAAGCCTTTATTGAGCCATCAAAGGTAATCCGTCCTCGTGATATGCCTGAACACTGCGTTATTTGCTTTTTCAAGGATGTGATAGATAAAGTTGTTGAAAATCATAACGCCAAAATACTTGTAGAAAATCGTTGGGAAGATGGCGCACATCCTGTTTACGAAATTGAACATAATGGCAAACGTTTGGCCTTCTTTCACCCAGGAATTGGCGCATCGTTAAGTGCCTCAATTCTGGAAGAGGTCATTGCATTCGGTTGCAAGAAATTTATTGCTTGTGGTGGTTCAGGAGCTCTTGCCAAAGAAATCGCTGTTGGAAACCTAATTATTGTTTCAGGTGCGATTCGCGATGAAGGTGTTTCGTATCATTACTTACCACCAGACAGGGAAGTTTTAGCAAACTCCAAAGGAATAAATGCTCTAGTTGGCGAATTAGATAAGCGTGGTATTCCATATCACATAGGAAAAACTTGGACAACGGACGCGCCTTATCGTGAAACTCCTATTAAGATTGCCAAAAGAAAAGATGAAGGCTGTCTAACAGTAGAAATGGAATGCGCGGGAATGATGGCAGTTGCTCAATTTCGTGATGTAGTCTTTGGGCAAGTTTTGTATGGTGGCGATGATTTGAGTGGGACAAATTGGGACAATCGCGGATGGCAATCAAGAAAAGAAGTTCGCGAGAGTCTGTTTTGGTTATGCGCAGATGTTTGTCTTACGCTGTAAAAAGGCAGCCCAACAAAGCGTGCACCTGACGCTGGGGATTCTGCGCACATTCCAGGCAGTTTTCTACGCCTTATCATTTTTCTGGCTGAACGGCTTCGCCGTCCACAGCCCCAGCGCAGGTAACGCAAACCGTTAGGCGTTCAGCAAAATCTATGGAAAGACCAGATCTATGCTTCAAAGGTAAGGACAATGGGTAAGCGAAATTATCTCATTGAGGGAGTCTCTGGCACGGGCAAAACCTCAGTGGCTGAAGAGTTACAACGGCGCGGTTTTCACGTCATCCACGGTGACCGTGAGCTCAAATATCGGGGCAACCCAAAGACAGGGGAACCTGTAAATGAACCTATCCATGAGAGCGAGATAGACAAGGCAGTATGGCAACAAGAACATCATATTTGGGATATAGACAAAGTTAAATCCGTAATCGCTGACCACAGCAAAGCAATTTCATTCTTCTGCGGTGGTTCGAGGAATTTTTCAAAATTCATAGATTTATTGGATAACGTTTTTGTTCTTGAGGTCGACGACCTTGAAACATTGTATCGGCGACTTGATGAGCGCGTGACGCGAGATCCAACTGACTTTGGCGGAAAACCAGAGGAAAAGGAGCTCGTGGCGCGATTGCATCGGACGAAAGAAGACATACCCAGAAGCGGCATAGTCATTGATGCAACACAGCCGCTGGTCAGTGTTGTGGATGAAATCCTTCGCCATGTACGTGCTTAGGGTATCCTGTGTACAATAAAAACGCCTAACAAAGCGTGCACCTGACGCTGGGGATTCTGCGCAAATCTCAAGCAGTTTCCTACGCCTTGGCATCTTTCCAGTTGGACGGCTTCGCCGTCCACAGCCCCAGCGCAGGTAACGCAATCCGTTAGCCCGCCCGCGCTAATAATGAAGGCAGGCACAAAAATAAAGAAAGGGAAATTATGCCTATCTGCAAAGTCTGCAATAAAAGCGAAAATATAGACATGTATGAATTTCATTATGGGGTTACTGTTTCGTCTTTAAGAATATCCATACCGCAAGGAGCAACTATTGCGACCACAACTGGTACAACTTTTGCCCCCGAAACATTCAAAGTTCCCATTTGCAATTCCTGTGTTTCAAAAAAAGTAAAACGAAACAATTTCTTGTACTCAATACGAAACAATATTTATTATATACTAGCAGTCGTCGCACTTGGGGCGCCAATAGGCTTTATCTTTTGGGAAGATTTTTTCCAATTTTTTGTAGTAGTAGTAATAATTCCACTTTTCATTGTCTTCTTTACCGTACAATTTCCAGCCGAGAAAATTGACATGAAAACAATGGGGTCAAAAATTGCGATTACTGTTTCTAAAGAAGAACTTTCCAAGAAGGGATTCGACTATCTATGCACGTCAAATGAGTATTCAAGGTTCTTGATAGTTCCTTCTTTTTTTGACATAAGCGAGATGGAAAAAACAAAGAATGTTGGAAAGTTAATTGACACGCTTTACCAATTCGGTTTTCCCACTAACAAAAACTACATTCCAAAACTTGCAAGTATGGCTTGCGATTCGCTTGGGCGCATCGGAAGTAAAAAAGATATTCAGTCTTTAGAGACACTAAAAAGCCGAATAAATTCTGAAGCATTTATAAAATTAATATATTCCCCAGAAACCGTAAAATTTATAGACAACGCTATTTCCTTGATAAACAAACGAGAGAATTCATGATTTGCGTTTATCCTAACAAAAGCGGGCTAACAAAGCGTGCACCTGACGCTGGGGAGTCTGCGCAAATCTCAGGCAGTTTTCTACGCCTTATCATTTTTCTGGCTGGACGGCTTCGCCGTCCCCGCCCCAGCGCAGGTAACGCAAACCGTTAGCTGGCTATAAATAAGTGAGGAGGAAAAAGACATGCAAGTTCCAATCACGATTAAGCCCCAAACCCACAAATACCTATTGTCTTCTGCACGAACAGCCCTCATTTTAAGCATTGGTCTGCTTCTATCGTCTTCACTAATATATAAAGATGTATCACTTGCTTATGGAGGAATTATAGGAGTATGGTTAGGAGTTCCTTTGTCCTGGCTCTATTATGGTGTAATCACCAAATTTAAAAGATTCACCCTTATCGTAGCCGAGAGTTACGTTCAAATCCCTTCTTATAAAGGTATTAGGCTTCTTTCTCCACAAACATTAGATAAAACTCGCACACTATCATACATGCCCAAAAGGAATCTGGAGAACTTGTTATCCTACTCTTTTTGGTTGATCAATGGCGAAAGATGTCAGATAAGCAAACACTTGTACGCCTCGTCGGATATAAAAATCGTTCTCGAGAAATTAGGGTGTTTATAATCAAACAATCTTATGCCAAAACTGTCGATACCTTACACATGGATTAGATGGAAGGTAGGTTATCATAGGGAAGCAAGAAGGTTTGGCATTCATAAACGCCAGCTAACAAAGCGTGCACCTGACGCTGGGGAGTCTGCGCACATCCCAAGCAGTTTTCCACGCCTTGTCATTTTTCTGGCTGGACGGCTTCGCCGTCCCCGCCCCAGCGCAGGTATCCTCTACGAGGACGATGGCGCAATCCGTTGGGCAGAGAACAACGTGGGCTTACTTTAATGAAAAAAGTCTTGGTCATTGGCACATCAGGTTCTGGTAAATCAACTTTGGCAAAACAACTATCAGGAATTTTAGATGTACAATACTTTCCGTCAGATAGATTTTATTGGGAAGCGGACTGGAAAATTACTCCTTATGATAAAGTACTTGAAAAAGTCAAAAGTGTAATTTCTCATAAGGAATGGGTACTTGATGGGAATTTTGAAACAGAGCGCGAGTTAGTGTGGAAACAGTCGGATTGCATTATTTGGCTTGATTACTCTTTACCTGTTATTCTATGGCAAGTCATAACTCGCAATATAAAATGGCTAATAACTCGTCAAATAATTTGGTCTGGAAATAGAGTGACTTTTCAAAGACTAATTTCAGGAGTTCGACATACAATCAAGTCGTATTCAAAGAAAAAGAAGAATTATCCTTCATGGCTTGCCGAATTATCTGAAGTAAAAATTTATAGGTTTAGCCAAAAACGAGAAACCGAAAATTGGCTTCAAGGTTTACAGCAAAGTATCGAGTAAGGTAATCTATTTTGAAAGCAGGCGTACTTTTCCAAGAAATCTGCCCAACAAAGCGTCCTGGACAATCGCCAGGATAATGCACCTGACGCTGGGGACTGCCCGCAGGGCGTGCGCACGCCTCAAGCAGTTTCCTACGCCTTAGCATTTTTCCAGTCGGACGGCTTCGCCGTCCCCACCCCAGCGCAGGTACCCCCTATCGAGGACGATGACGCAATTCTTTAGCTTGCCCTTTGAAAAGGATAGTTATGAAGAAAATTACCTACATCTTTCTTTCGTTTGTCTTTCTAGCATCCTGTACTAATTTGTCTTCATTAAATGCAACTGCCACTCCGCAAGCAACGTTCACCTTAACATCTACATTCACTCCAACCATAACGCCCACTATCACTTCTACTCCTACCGAAACCCCTGACCCAAATAAGCCTATTGACGCAACAGACAAAGACTTATCAACTGGAGAATACACAAAAAATGTCAAAGAAAATGGCAAAACTGTAGTTTATATTTGGAAACAATTTCAGTTTGGTGACGACGCAAAAAATGGCATTGCTGGTCACTGGTTTAAGTCGTGGATGGCAAATGGATCAATTAATCTAACAGAATATGAAGAAACTTGTAAGGAAATGTGGGAAAAACCATTCGCTCTTAATATGAGTGTTTATGCGGTTGAGGGTCAAGCAGACCTTGATAAAATTGGCTATCTATTTCGTCCCGACAGAGAGGCGGAATGGAATAAATACACGGACACATCGGGCAGGGTTGGTATGTCATGTTCTACCGTATCACTACCTCACGTCATAATATCAGATTTATTCCTCCGATATATAAATCTGCTTCCAAATAATTCCTCCCAAAGAAAAGAACTATTAATAAATGATTATTATTATCCTGGTGGTGAATTGACAGGAGAGAGAGCAGAAAAATACGCAAATGACCGACAGTCCTTTATAAGAGAAATTAATGATGGGACAATGATAATAAAAGTTGGAAATGAAAATTGGCTTCCAAAAAATGGTTATGAAATATATTGGATTGATGAATCTATGGTAGTGAATGACCCCACAATGATTGTCTCTTTGTCAAGCGGCACCTTGAAAGACTACTATCTAAAAGTAACAGTGAAGGACGGAAAACTGATTGTCTTTATTGCTCCTTCAAATTGGCTAAAAGAGGAACTTGTGCGGCCCAAAGATAAAAGGGAGAGAATATTCAAATCAATGATTCTCTTTCCATTGGAAGCGGCAATCACCAGTACATTTCCTGTTGAAAATGCTAGTTTTCTACCCTTTCAAGATTATCAAGGAAAAACTGGAATTATCTCAGGGGCAATCAACGGTCAATCAATATATATTGACATTCCCTTTATTGACTTTACACCTACTCAGTGAAATCACTTATTATTTTTTTAGTGAAAGATCCTGTATTCAAAATGGCAAGCCAACAAAGCGTCCTAGACAATCGTCAGGATTATGCACCTGACACCTAGGACTACCCGCAGGGCGTGCGGCACGCTTCGCGTCAAGCAGTTTTCTACGCCTTAGCCTTTTTTTGGCTGGACGGCTTCGCCGTCCCCGCCCCATCGCAGGTATCCTCTACGAGGACGATGGCGCAATCCGTTGAAACTGTCGAAAAAGTCTCTTTTCAAAAATAATTATTTGAAAAGTGGGACAAAAGCGCTAAAAAGCACCTAGTTTTTTGGCGCTCTTCACAAAACTTTTGCAAAAAATAGGTATTTTTTAGCCTGTAGTGGGAGTTTCTTTTGAATAGTTTTTCGAACAATGAGTTTTTCGACAGTCTCGTTAGGTGCTTCCTTGTGAACTAAGGGAAATAAAATATGTCGTTTGAAGTTGAATCTCCATCCTATCTGGACGACGAAATAAGGAATGAAATTTTTACCTGGCTTTCAAATGCTCGTTATTGGTTGGGCTATATGGTTGCCATAAACGGGGAAAATTACGGAGTACTCTGTCACGAATTGGAATATGGGTGGAATCGTTCCAACTGGGAAATTATCGCCTCGATTGCCCCATTAAGTAATCGTTCCCTTTATTATCGAATGTTCGAGGGAGCGTCACGAGAATTTCGACACAAAACCTTCGAATATAGGATACCAAGCTATCCTACTATGACCATGTCTACGGATTTAAAATTACAAAAAACAACTTTTGAAATTGAATATCTGATTGAGCACTTCTTTCCAGGTATACACCGTTGTAACACATGGGCAGTATGCAATTTCAATGAAAGTGAAAATTGCATCGGCAAAAATAATGGCGAAATCAGCTTGTGTGGTGTCTTCGGGGAGACCAGGATTTGTGGTGAATGTCTGCGTGCAAGAACAGAGAAAGGTGTAATAGGATTTGAAGGTTTTGTTTATCTCATAGGCAATCACGAACAAAAAGTATACAAGATTGGCTTAAGCCGTCAGCCAAAAGAAAGCTATATAGCATTTAGAACTAAGTTACCTGATAAAGTTGAAGTAATTCACCAAATTGAAACAACCAACATGAGAAAGGCAGAGATGGCTTTACTCCATTGGATGAGCGATAAAAACGATGATGGCGAATGGTACAATCTTTCTCAATCAGACATTGATTTTCTGTATAATTTGGCAGCTTTTGATAACGACAACTTTATCGACAATTCAGGCAATATCATTTTGGATTTTCCTAAATGACAAAAACGCAATCAAAAAACGTACCTAACAAAGCGTGCCCTTGACGCTGGGGACTGCCCACAAACCTTTGGGCTGTTCACTCAGTAGAAATTTCAGAACAATTATGGATGATATTGTATGGCTATAACTCAACGCCCTTTTTCAACTGAGCAGGATAAATATCTAATGTCTGCTCTTGCTCATCAATTTTCAGAAAACAATCTCCATGTTGTAGACTTGCCTTACCGGTTTAGTTCGTGGGCATTCGATAATCCCGAAAATATCAGTTTATGGTTTGATGAAAATCAACAACTTGTTGCTTGGGCGGTGCTTCAATCGCCCTTTTGGACAATTGATTATGTATGTCATCCTGAGCAAGAATCACATTTGCGCCGAGAAATCCTTTCATGGGCAGACCAACGCGCTCAAGCAACACTTAATACACCGTATGCGCGTCCTGCATGGTTTGTCATGGTTTTCTCTGGGCAAAATAATCGAATTCGCGATTTAGAAGATGCAGGTTTCAAATGTCAATCGGACATAGGCGAAGATTCTTGGTCAAAAGTTCTCATGGGCCGCTCATCTCAAACACCTGTAAAAGAGTACAAACCTCGCTCTGCAGGCTTTTCTGTTCGCTCATTGGCAGGAGAAAAAGAAGTACAGAATTATGTTGAACTTCACCAATCTGTTTTTGAAAGTAAAAATATGACAATAGATTGGCGAATGCGCACACTTCAACATCCTAATTACATGCCCGAGTTAGATATTGTTGTCGAATCATCTAACGGAAATTTGGCTGCCTTTTGTATTTGTTGGTTTGACAAGAATTCAATGACAGGACATGTTGAACCACTAGGTAGTCATAAAGATTTTCAGCAATATGCGCTAGGGCGAGTCGCCCTTTCAGAAGGATTGCGCCGTCTTCAGTCACTTGGAGTGCAGAATATTTTAGTTGAAACAGACAACTATCGAAATACTGCTTTTCGGCTTTACGAGTCATTTGATTTTCAAGTGATACAAGATATTCTTGTATATCGAAAAGATTATGAAACTGATTAACACAGAGACATCTTGCTAAACTACCGACCAACAAAGCGTCCTTGACAATCACAGGCTAATAAACATGACGCTGAAAACTGCCACTGTGCAGTGTGCGCACACTGCACTCAGTTCTCTACTCCTTAGCAATTTCCCAGTTGGACTGCTTCGGCATCCACAGGTATCCTTTACTGGGAAAATAGCACAAACCGTTATGCGGTCGTAATCTACATTAGAGTCAAAAATACAGAAGATATGAAAAAAACAATTAAATTGGTTTTTCATGTGCTTACTTTTCTAACAGCTTTGATGAATGGGTGTGCACCAATTAACGCGCCTACGCCGATTCTGCTCACATCTACACCTGCCTTAATTCCGCCTGCAAACACACCTATATTTACTGCCACACTAACGAGCCTGCCAACAATTACAGCTACTCCGACAATTGAGCCTCCAGTAATAATGACAGAATTTTTAACAGACGTCAAAATTCTTTCTCACAACTCATTTGATAACTATAATTCTATTGGCATACTTGAGTTGAAAGAGACATCTACTTGGGGTGAAGGACTCACATATGGTGATGGTATCATCTTGATGTTTAAGTTGCAAAATGCTAATGAGGTTTCCGGTTTCTCTTTTGATACTGGCGTTTGGAGAACAGATAGTGATCGCGGGTTTGGGATCATCAATACCACACACCCACGTGTTGAGCTAACCCAAGGTAAAGACGTGATTGACAGAAGTCATTTGCGCGGGAATTTAAGTTTAAAAACTGACACTTGGTATAACATTCTCATGGCAATAGGCAAAAACGAAAGGTTTTTGGCAGTAGTATGGGATCCTACAGACGAAACCCATCGTGCTATTTACAATATAACATTGGGAGAAAAATGGTCCGACAAAAGGTGGTCTTTTGATATTGTGATATGGGGTGATGAAACCATCTCCATTGATGATTTTTACAGAATTTCATTTGGGGAATTCCAATAGCATCAGTATGCCAAAAATGCTAGAGCCGTTTAACAAAGCATGCTCCTGCCTCTGTGCGGCGTGCACATATCTCAAGCCTCAGCGCTGGTATCCCAGGTACAGAATTGGTTCGAGCAGGCATGAAATTAGCTCGTGAACAAGGATATTCGACGGTTTCTGCAACAACTGTTAAAGCAGCAGGCATATTAGAACCCTTAGGCTGGGAGTTCATCATTCAGATGGTGAAGTCTCATTGTACAGATGTGAACTATGGGCTTCGCCCTCTCCTGTCAAGCACAGGCACCTAGTGGGCAAGCCGCAAACTGGTAGACGATATGAAAACATTGCCCCGTTTTTTGTGGTTAGTCTTACTTTTTTCAATACCACTCTGGTTAGCTGCCAGCTTCTTCGACGCAACAAAAATTATCCCTGTCAAATTGCCTTTTAGTGCACTTCAATTTCTTTCTGTTCTCTTCGCAGCAGTAATTACTACTCGTCAAAGTGGGGCTTCTATCCGCCGTTTGTTACTACGCGGTATTGATATTAAGAATATCCAGAGTCCTATATGGCAAGTAGGTATTTTCTTATTAATGCCGCTCACTGTATTGCTATCGTATTTTCTAATATTATGGAGTGGCGCGACCATTCCTGACAAAATGACACCACTTTCAAGTATTCCAGTTTTTTTACTTGTTTATGGAATAAGCGGTTATTGTGAAGAAATTGGCTGGACAGCTTTAATGACCGATATCTTGCTTGAACGTCGTGCTGTTATTTTATGCGGGCTTATTGTTGGTATTACTGGGGCATTGTGGCATATCATACCTTTCATCCAAACACACAATACACTTCCATGGATTTTCTGGCAGTGTATGTATTCCATCATCTACCGTGTCTTGCTTATCAAAATCTACATTTTGGCGAATCGTAGTGTTTTCAGTACGATTGCAGCACATGCAACATACAATGCCGCCTTTTCATTAATGCCATACTATGGCTCGTCATATAACCCAATGTTTATGTCATTCACAACATTATTCATAACTGTTATCATTTTTACATTGTTCAAGTCACCTCGATATGATTATTATGCCCATTCCTAATAAGGGTGGCTAAAAAGGCGCGCACAATAACTCGGTGCTGATTTTTCTCGCGCACAATATGCTTGAGCTGGAACAACTTTTTGACGGTACTGGTCTGGGTGTATTTGACGCAATTACGCAGTTCCAGTCTCAAGCTGCTTCTTTTCTGCGATAAAACTAGCAGCATAAAATATCCCAAAAACCACACTTGGTCTCTGGACATTTGTCTTTCGAAAACACATCGGCATTTCAGAAAATCCAAAATAATTTTGCATCTTTCAACACGGAGATAAACATGAACTCAAAATTGATCCGCCTACTCTGCCTTTCGGGCGTCATTGCAGCCATATTCTATTTTCTTCATATATATTATGGCATACAAAACTATCCTGCCTATAGCAGTTTGAGTCAAGCAGTAAGTGATCTCACTGCAACAGACGCACCTTCCTTTGTTATTGCTTCAAGGCTTTCGGCGCTCTATTCCATGTTTGCTGTTCTCGGTTGCACATTCCTTTGTCTGATAGTCACAAATCAGATAAACAAGACCTTTAGACTTGGCATCTATCTTTATACAATCATGAATTGGGTATCCAGTATCGGCTACACCTTGTTTCCACTGAGCGGAAAAGGTTATCAAGGTACTTTTCAAGACATAATGCATTTTTATGTTGTAACAATTGCTGTGGTACTTCTCTCCATTGCTTCTTTGATATTAATATTCATCGGTGGGCGGCGGAACAAGGAGACGAAGGTAATAGCAATCCTGGGTCTTATTGCGCTGATCTCAATGTTTTTTGGGTCAATTGGTACTGGCGCTGCTCCAAAAGAGTACTTTGGCATATTTGAGCGCTTTAGTGTTTTTAGTGTTGTAATCTATACAGCAGTATTAGGTCTGTTTGGATTTGCTTATAAAGATCCAGGGCGATCGAGTACGGAATTGCCCATCGATCCCGTATAAAGTTCACACAAAGAGCAGGTAGTCTGGGACAGGCGGAACTTTACATGGAGCAATCACAGTCTGTATGGCGCGATCCAACAGCTTGAAATATCGTTTTGTATCCAATCTTTCGAGACTCAGCATCTCCTCCAATTCCCAGGCATGAACCCCGGAAGAATTGCGTGCAAACAGGAATTCAACCGATTGGCCAGGAGAAAATTGCCTCCCACGTGCCTGCAGCTGCAAGGCAGCACGAGCTGCCGATGATGGATTTTTATAGGCTTCCATTGCCCGACTTAACCTTTGACGGATGATCAATTCGCTTAATGGAACATGGCCGCTTCTGAG
This sequence comes from Anaerolineales bacterium, assembly GCA_046328875.1. Classification (GTDB taxonomy): domain Bacteria; phylum Chloroflexota; class Anaerolineae; order Anaerolineales; family Villigracilaceae; genus Villigracilis. The sequence continues at coordinate 2,452,399 of JAXLVS010000001.1, forward strand.
TTCCTGTTTGGCATGATCTACCAACTTCATTACACTGGGAATATATTTTTCGAATTCCTGCGGTGTGTCTGCCTGCGTAAGAATTTCTAATGCAGCCAATTGAATCTTTCTCACCCACAAGGTTGTATCTCTTCGACGCAACTCGATCCCGCGATATTTAAGCGTACCATCCTGAAATGTTCCAAAGTATTGATTGGGCACAGGTACACGCGCATCCCTTTTGGAAGCTAAAAATGCCACCCACTTAAAGACCCCATCCAAGGCAAGGGGAATTCCCGTTTTTTCTTCAATGGCATTCATGAGAGGTGCAAAGTCAGATGGCCTGTGAAAACCCTCCTGTTGAACAAAGAGGCAATCCACATACATGTGCAGAACTATAAACCCCATATCCTCTGCGACTTCCTTGGCCTGCAGCATTAACTCACGGCTCATGGCAGTCACTGCTTCGTGGGATTCGATCTTCCCAAAGCGCGCATTCTTATACCCCAGATAGCCAAAGCACACCACCAATAACCACTTGAGTGCCGAGGCTCGTGCCTTGAGAACTTTTACTCGGCAATCACGGGGGTGTAGTGCTGAAAGGATACTCTTCAACATCAGGCGCTTTTCCAGGAGTGGCCGCAAAGTCTTCGGTACCAATCCCTCCGGACCATCATCTTCTCCCACGGTCTCCGGAGATATATTGTGCTTGACTTATCTTAACCACATGACCCAACCTGACACGATTGTACCAGACCCGTACAATTCACAAGACTACGACCGCTACGCCTATGCCCGAAATAATCCCATGCGATACACCGATCCGTCAGGACATGCCACCTGCGAAGGAGCAAATTGGGATGATGGGCCAAAATGTTTAAACAATTCAAACTCTTTGTTAAGCAAACAAGTTAAACTTCATCGAGAGTTTAAGGATTTTGACTTTATTGATTCTGTGTCCAGTGATCAAATGATATATATAAGGTTTCCTCCTAATGGAGACAAGATTTGGGCTGATGACTACATTTCGCCAGCTGAATACAAGCTACTATTATTCTCAAATGGGTCGGAAAATAAAATATTAATGGGACACATGCTCCTAACTAGGCAAGAAGCAATTACGCGTACTGAGTTTTATTTTGGCGAAGGATTCACTGATGGGTCACAAGCTAACGCATTTTTGCATGCGTATTGGAATGCGTTAATGACTATTAGATACGGCGAAGAATTCGCTAAAAATTTTGCAACTGCGCATGAAACTCAAGCCGGGAACAATGCAACTAGCCAATTCATGGATTTGCACAACAATGAGGTTGGTAGAAATATTGGAGCAAACTATACTGATTATCATATTCCAGGCTATGCTGGACAATCAGATTGGGTGGTTTCGGAGAAAGTTCTAAGTGCGCTTAATAATGGTGACCTAGTTGTAATTGTTAACGATTACCATTATTACAGCAACAATTGTCCTAGCTGTATTATCATCCCATAAAAGGCTGGAAAGCATAAATATCGCCGACAAGAAAAGAGGTCTCGTACACATGAAAAAATATTTCCCTATACTTTCTGTTTTAATATTAATTATCTTCTTCGCTCAGTATTATTCATGTATTAAACGAAGTTCGATGTTTGAAGAACAAAAACTCCTCGATAGACAAATCCTTGCATCAGATATAAGAACTTCTGTTGAACAATTAAAAAACAAAGATATTCAAGTGCTAGATTTTCGTTCAATTGCCAGATTTAGCTGGGAAAAGCTTTACATATTTATTCCTTATACATCTGAGAAAAGCATAAAATCTATATTAAGTATCAATCATTCTTGGGGGCTAGGCACAACTGTTGATACAAACAATGGGGTCGTTTTTATTGTTTTTGTTCGAAAAGGAGAAATTGTTCAATCGTTAGATTATTTTAGGAGCGACGGAGATTTTTCTTCTTTAGTTAATACAGATCAACTCCCGATTGCTTATGCTGAATTTACATATGAGCACGCACAGTTTACTCAAAATAAAGAAGGTGATTTTATTTGGGTTGGTGGACCATGATCAAATAATTCTTAAAGTTGGTAGCAATCTTAATGCCTTTTTAAGTGTCTCAGCAATTTCCAATCTTTCCTCGTGACAAAGTTCCGGCAACGCTAGGCGTTCCACCCAAAACAAAATCTTTGCGCTGTCTTGCACCATCCGCACCTTAACATTTTCCATATCTTCCTTCTCCTGAGTTGACACAATCTCCAGCCTTTGCTCCACGCGTTGCATGGCGGTGAAATAATCATCCGCCACCGTCTGGTCGTGTGTTTTGGCATAGATCATCGTGCTGGCTAAATCCTTGTGACCCAGGAAACGCTGAATGGACGTAATACGGCAACCTGCATTGAGCAACTGTGTGGCGCAGGTGTGACGTAACCGATGCGGAAAGACCTTCACCTCAACCCGCTCCCCAGCATACTTCAACTGAGCGCGGATCAAATCCTTCTTCACGGGCGCATTGTTGTACAGAAAAATATGGTCGCCACTGCCTTCGCCGCGTACTGCCAGATACTCCTGTAAGGCATGGATGGCGGTTTCTGTGAGATACACCGTGCGGTCCTTTTTGCCCTTGCCAACCCGCACAGAAAGCCTTTTCTGAGGGAAATCCAGGTCTTCCAGGCGCACTTCCTCAACTTCCCCCAACCTCATACCACCTTGCCAGAGGAGGTAAAAAGCGGCACGTATGAGCAATGCCACCCTGCGGCGGCTGTGGAACACCTCTTCGCGCACGTTACGTTCGATCTCTTCCCGCAATTTCTTCATTTGTTCGTCGGTGAGATACCTGGGCAGTGGTTCAGGCGGCTTTAATCCGGGGATCTTGAGCAGCGACTGCGGGATATGGTAGCCTTCTTCCTGCAGAAAGACGAGAAAGGCGCGCAGGTTGTGCAATTCGTTGTTCACCCCATTGACCGAGCAGCCTTTACCCAACCGATAATCGATGTAATCCAGCACGTGCTGACGTTTGAGGTCCGCCAGTTCCTGCACATGTTTCTGCTCCACCAAGTAACGCCAGATGTGCAAATAACGCGACCAAAAACAACGGATGCTGCCGTCCAGTCTTGCACCCCGCCAGTTGCGCTGCATGACGCGTTGGTAGCGCTCCAGTTCATTTCCCAGCCAGATAGGCAGACCCAGTGTGGCACGCGCCACATCGAACGGGGCTGCATGGCTCTCCTCGCCCAACCCCCTTTCCAACCGCAAAAAGCGGCGGAACTTGGCGAGCGAATTCCTGCAATTGTTCACCCATTCATCGCTGAGTCCTTTTGCTTTGACATATTCCAGCGCGCAATCCAAATCGTGGTCGAGATCGAGTTGCGAGTGATGTTTGAGGGTCAAGCCGAAGACATGTCCCGCCATGGGAATGTGATAATTGCGGATGACCAGCGCGCTGAGGCCGCCTCCCCACAACCATCCTTCATAGCGTTCGAGCAGCTCGATATTGTCTGGATGCCAGGAGGATGTGGATACCGGGCGGGGTGCATCAGCGGGCAAGCGTTGGTCGCGAGCATAATGCAGCGCCTGATCATATTTTTCTCGTATGGTGATGGCTTTATGCGGAGGCATGGTTATTCCATCCTTCCAGTTTCGCACAGGCGGTATAATAGTCCGCGCAAACCTGCTTGTCGTTTGCCATCACATACGTCTGTGTGCTCTCGATCCAGCGATGTCCCATGAGTTTTTGTATGGATGTGACCGGCGCATCGGCATTGAGCAAATCGTTGGCAAAGGAGTGCCGCAAGCGATGAGCCGTGATTTGAATCCCTGCCATCTCGCGATACTTCAACAAGCGATCATGAATGGCAGTCGTGGATAACCCCTCTTCCAGGTAACTCAAAAAGACGAACTCGCTCTTACAGGCGGGACGCTCCGCGAGATACTCTTGCAAAGCCAGCTCTGCTTGTCTGGAAAGATACACGCCTCGCTCTCTTGACCCTTTACCGCGCACCACCAAACGAGGATATTCCTCGCCGAGAAAGAGATCCCCCATCTGCAAGCTGGCAACCTCACCGATGCGCAATCCACACCGCAACATCAGCAAAAACATCGCGCGGTCTCGCTTATCTTCAATGACCGAAAAGAAGCGCTTCAACGCCTCTTCCTCCACCGGACGCGGCAAGCGCTGCGGCTCGCGTACATGATGTCTCCTCACGATGACCGGACACGCCAATTCCTCATCCTCTATTGCCAGAAAACCATACAACGAGATCACCGACGCCAAACGGCGATTGATCGTGCTGGGTTTGAATCCCTTCTCCACTTGACAAGCCACAAAACGATCTATCTCCCGAAACGTGATTTCCTTCGGCGGACGATCCCCCACCACCGAAATGAAAAAGCGCAGATCATAGCCGTAATCCTTCCACGTCCGCGCGGCTGGGCTGCGTCTCCGCACCCAATTGACGAAACCTTCGATTTCCGATAGCATGAACACACCTCCTGTGTTGCAGAATGGTTGGTTGGTACCCTCATTCTACTCATGGGAGGTGTTCTGAAACGAACGTTTTTTGGGAGCGTGCCCCCGCGGGGGCACGCTCCCATCCCACTCCCATTTCCAGAGGGAGTGGTTAAGATAAGTGATCTTATCTTCCTGGCAAAACTCCTCTGCAGTCGCAGAGGAGTTTTCATTTTTACTATTTAAGGTTTTCCTACCACCATGTTTAGATAAAACTAGCTTTGCAAAAACCAAATATTGATTACATCACCAACGCAATATTCGGATTCGCTTGGGCGATCGCGATTGTCATATCATCAGTTTACTTTGAAGAATGGATGTTGCACCCAATGGCATTGTTGATCATCGGTCTTCTAATAAGTAAGAATATCTTTTCAATCAGATGTAAGTGAAGTTCACCCCGGCGTTCATGGTCTTCCCCATCCCTAATCGAATGGAAATCGATTGTTTTAAATGGCGAAACATGAGCGCTAATGCCTCTTTTGTCTTTCGAAGGTTTGCCGCAGGGTTGAAATAACAACGCCAGTTCTTAATAGTCCCCATACAATCGCGAAGACGCCGCTGATGACAGCCACCCAACTGACATCCGGCTGGAGAAGAATCATGGTCGAGATGTCGACCTCGAATGCTTTTGGCAGGGTCACAAGCATCACATAGGCAATAGCGGCATTCCACATCAATGGCAGGGCGACATACCGTGCGATCTGTGTCTGTGGTGAAAAGGACGCGCCGCTCCGCCAGGAATGAACACGGCGCGCCGTCATTACGACCGAGAGGAAATGCAGCAGCGGAATCAACATCACGAGAACATAGATAACCTGCCTAAAAAGGATTTCATTCAATTGAACGGTATCCTGACCCAGTAACATTCGCAATACATTGCCGGGAAGTCTGGATACACGGAACCCCAACATGGGGCTATAGGTGTTCATGACCATCGCAATCGCCATGTTTTTTTCAGGCACAAGGAACATCACTGTCGTAAAACCCGGGACCGCCCCATCGTGAGAGAGCACCTGCACATCTTGAAAATGTTGTACTTCCCAGCCCATCCCATACGAGGTATTGACGGGCGTTTGATGCATCTCGTCCATACCCGCAGTCGACAGCAAAGACACACCTTGATAGCTCCCATCGTTAAGCTGTGCAATCAGATAATGCCCGAAATCCTCAGCGCTCAGGATGAGTTGGCCTGCTGGGAGGGAACCGCGCGCGAAAGGCAAGTTGGGAAATGCCACGGGTATGCCAAACCACTTCTGGTGCCCTACCGCGAGTCCGTCTTGTTGGGCTTCGGTCTTTGATGTAAAGCTGTTCTGCATATCAAGAGGTTGAAAAATATTTTCTTTGAAGTAGGTCTCATAAGATTGACCGGTAACTTCTTGAATGATCATGCCCAAGGTAACGTAGTTTGCATTGGAGTACTCGAAATGCTCGCCTGGTGGCGCAATCAGTTCAACTTCTACCAAGGCTCTCACATTGTTCTCAATCGCAGTATCACTCAGATCCGTGCTTGATAACTGTGTCTGGCCAATCGATTTGGGGATTCCGCTCGTCATGTTTAATAGCTGACGCACTGTGATAAGTTCGGAGGCTTCGACATCTACGACTCGAAACCACGGGAGGTAGGTTTGAACCGGCGCATCCAATTTGATCTTGCCGGCTTCGACCAACTGCATGATGGCGAGTGCGGTAATGGATTTACCAGTCGAACCGGTGAAGAACGGCGTCTGCAGGGTGACCGGGCGACCTGAAGCATCGGCAACCCCAAACCCTTTCACGTGAACGATCTGGTCATCCTGCACAATGACAAGCGCCGCGCCGGGAATCCCAAACTCTTTCATGCTGGCGTTGATGTTAGTGTCAACTTCTTCGAAAGTGGCAGATCAACTCCCTGCAAGGACGCCGCTCATCAAGCATCGTCCATTTTGTTCGCCGCATCACACCATCTCCCACGCGGGACTCGTCGGCGGTGGGAACATCCCAAAACCCGGAGAGATCTCCCTCGCCCACCGCGGCGTACTCTTCCTCGATGAATTTCCCGAGTTCGGTACCCGAGTCCTCGAAGTGATGCGTCAGCCGATGGAAGACAAAGTCGTCACCATCAGCTACTGTATAGCATATGGTTGTATGGTGTCATGATTTTACTTAATCAGAAAAACGACTGGGACAATCAATATCCATGAGAATTTAGCCAGGTCTGGGTCTACATAAGATAGACCGATGGAGAAAAAAAAGACAGCCGGGGCAATCAAGTTTCTTACCACGCCCCGATGGACCACAGCAGGTTCCATATCTGGCGCAACCAAGCGGCGCTTATAAGAGACATAAACCCAAAGCAGAGTGGATAATAATCCCACAACCGAGGCGCTCAATGCATACAGGATGGTAGCGGTGCAATTGCCGTTCTCGCTGATCACCGCGGTTGTGAACGGGATGAATGCGACTGACATCAGAACGAGCAGGTTTATGAACATCAGGCGGGTATCATAGCGCTCGATATAACGATATTGTCGATGGTGAATGACCCAAAAATTCCCGATGCTCAGAAAGCTGATCATATAGCCCAGATATTTGGGCCAGATGGAAAACAGGCTTTGCAGAAGTTCGGTGTTGCTTGCGTGGGTAATATCCTTTGGCAGGCGAATCTCCAATGCCAACAATGTGATCGCAATCGCAAAGACCGCATCGCTGAAGAAGACGAGGCGTTCCATGCCCATTTCATCCTTTTCTAGATGATGAACCTGTGATTTTTTGCTCATGGTCAATCCTCTATGATTTAATTCTCTTTCGAATTCGATAAAACGCCTTGCACCAAAACCACTGCGCCAATGGAAATGAGAATGAAGGGTCCAAAAATATTCCATGGAATATCAACTGTGGAAAGGATCGGGATAGCTGAGAAAAATGCAAACGCGGTCAAACCCTGTATGTACTTTCCCCGAAAAGCACGGTCTGCACCGATCGCCAGCCCGATCACGAACATGATGCCGGGCCACCAAAAGCCTGTCACGCTCAATATGCCGAGACCGATCAAAAAGATGCCGCCTGCAATACCAGATTTTGTGCGTCCTGTGTTCATTTGTTTTCTCCTTTTTCTAAAATTGCGTTTCGAATGGCATTCACCAATTCGCCGTCTGTCTTTTGTTTGGGGATAAATGCCGCTACGCCGATCTGTTCAGCGCGTTCACGGTTGGCCGGTTCATCGTACAGAGTCAGGATGATCACTTTGGAATTGGGTTGTGATACGCGCAGACGTTCCGCCGCGCTTAATCCGTCGAGGCTGGGCAAGCGGATGTCCATTACGGCTACGTCAGGCTGAAGTTCCCGTGCGAGACGCAGCGCCTCCCACCCATCGTTCGCTTCACCGACAACCGAGAAATCTGATTCCATCACAAGCAGCATTCGCAACCCGCGACGGATATTGGGGTCATCGTCCACAAGTAAGATTTTGATCATGTCGTCAGTTTAACGAGATGGGATAAAATGCACATCGGGAGAAGGTCTCTCATTCATCTCCGCCTTTAGTCGGAGATCAATTTATGAGTTGAAAGCTATAATATTTATTATGAGGAGAGAATAATTATGGCTATTCATATTCTTCTTGTAGATGATCACGCGGTGGTACGTCAGGGGTTAAAAATGTTCCTCGGTCTGGATCCAGACCTGGAGGTCGTAGGCGAAGCGGAAAACGGGGAGGAAGCCATCCGCCTGACGCGTGAATTAAGTCCCGATGTTGTCCTCATGGATTTGCTCATGCCAGTCATGGATGGCATCGCGGCCATTGCCATCATCCGCCGCGATTTTCCCGAGACCGAAGTCATCGCTTTGACGAGTGTGCTTGAAGACGAATCCGTGATCAAAGCCATGCGTGCGGGCGCTATTGGATATTTATTGAAAGATACACAGGCGGAGGAGTTGCGGCGTGCGATCAAAGCGGCGGCGGCGGGACAAGTTCAACTTTCACCACAGGCAGCGGCACGCTTGATGCGGGAAGTGAAAGGGCCTGACAGTCCTGAAAAATTAACTGAACGTGAAACGGATGTTTTACGTTTGCTCGCGTTGGGACGTGCCAACAAGGAAATTGCGCTTGAACTTGTGATCGGTGAGAAAACAGTCAAGACGCACGTCAGCAGTATCCTGCGCAAACTGAATGTGCCCAGCCGTACGCAAGCCGCGCTGCACGCCGTTCGCATTGGGTTGGTTTCCACAAAAGGAGTGGAATAGATTTTATGCTCAAGATGAATCGTATCAGTGTCAAGATCACTGCGGGCTTGTTGGTCTTCCTTTTTCTTGTGGCGGTTGCAACCAGTTGGACAATGACGAGTGGATTTCGTCAAACAGAACAAACGGCTCTTCAATTCAGCACAGAGAGTCTTGAACGACAGAGCCGCGCAACACTGATCCAGTTAACGGCACAGGAAGCACAACTCTACGACCTGGAACTAGAGCAAGCGGCGCGCGTCACCAGGGTCGCAGCGGATTTTATGGTGCAGTCACATAATGCAAATAAACAAATCGATTGGTCGACCACGAAAGATGTTGTCTATCAATCATCACAATTGATATTGAGTTCGAATGGACTCCTTTATTACGATGACAATCCAAACCGCCGCACTGAAATCTTGCACATCGGCAGCATCACACCTGATGCAACAACAGATCGAAGCCTTAGAGATTCCGCCATTTTGGAGGATCTATTTCCATCCCTGCTGGCACAAACCGATACAGGCACAGGGATTTATTTTCAAGGTCCACAGTTAACATTTAGGTACTATCCCGTGCGAGGCCTGCCTGAACTTGAATTGCAAAATGGAGCAGCGAAAGCGGCACAATCTGCAAGGATCGAGAATTTTGCAGTCGCGCCGCAGAACAATTCTGAAAGGAAAACCATCTGGCTTCCGCCTTATGTTGATGATGCTGGGCAGGGACTGCTCATCAGCGCAAACACGCCCATTTATTATGGCGATGAGTTCCAAGGGTTTATCGGCATCGATGTATCGCTTGTGCGTCTGATCGAACGGCTCAGTCAACTGAACCCAACGCCCAGCAGTTTTGCATTTCTAATGGATTCTGAAGGACGGTTGATCGCCGTCCCTACTGAACACGCGGCACAGCTCGCCAGCCGTACCCTCACACCTCAGGAAAAATTGCCGAACGGATTGTTGGGCTCGGCGCTCAACGATCTCAATCCGCAATTGGCGAGGATTACCGAAGCGGTTTCTTCATCAGATAATAATGTAATGGAAGTGGATATCAATGGTCAGCCTGCGCTTGTCACCTCCGCACCGCTTCCCGATTTGGGTTGGACCCTTTCCATTGTTGTCCCACTTAATGAAGTCACAGCCGAAGCGCAGAACTTGGCGAACTCCATTCAAAGAGATAATGCCGTCACGGTCCAAAATACATTGTGGATCCGAACAATTCTTTTTCTGGCGGCAGCCATCGTCAGCGTTTTTCTCAGCCAACGGTTTTTATCCCGCCCCATCTCAGAGTTGATGCGTGGCGTGCGCGCGATCACATTGGGGGATTTAAGCGTGTCAGTCCCAGTCACATCCAACGATGAATTAGGCGAACTGGCATCCTCCTTCAATCGAATGACCGATGAACTTAATAGGCGCACACGAGAATTGTCGCAGACCAGCGCGGAATTACAGATCAAGGAAGCGCAGGTCAAAGTTGCGGCGTTGGAAGAAAGACAAAAACTGGCGCGCGAATTGCATGACTCGGTTTCGCAAGCCTTATACGGAATCGCGCTGGGCGCACGCACGGCTCAGACTCAACTGGAGCGTGATCCTGCCAAACTGGCAGAACCTCTCGATTACATTCTTTCCCTTGCCGAAGCCGGACTCTCTGAAATGCGTGCTCTTATCTTTGAACTGCGCCCCGAATCGCTGCAAAACGAAGGGCTGGTCGCCGCGCTGACGAAGCAAACGGACGCCGCACGTGCCCGTCATAAGATGGATGTTGTCACACAATTTGATTTCGAACCCAATATTTCTCTAGATGCGAAAGAAGCCCTGTATCGTATTACACAGGAAGCCATGCAAAACATAGTTAAACATGCACACGCTACACGTGCCGAGTTGACCTTGCAGGAAAGAGAAGGTCAACTCGTGTTGGAAATTAGAGACAATGGCAAAGGCTTTGATCCCAGCCGCAAATACCCTGGTCATCTCGGCATGAAGTCCATGCCAGAGCGCGCCGCTCAAATTGGCGGAGAATTCCATATCCAAAGTCAGCCCAATGTTGGGACAGTCATTACCATACGCCTGCCCCGCTAAACAAAAGATTTTTATTCAAAACGCTCCATGAATGGAGCGTTTTTTTATTCATCAGCCCAAGGTAGGTCAACCATCTCCGCCTTAAGACCGAAGATAAAGAATCAGACGATGACTACAATCACTTCAAGATTTCAAAAACTTATTTTTTCGGAGGCATCCATGCAAACCAATATTTCCATTTCGTCTTCCAAACACGGATCGCGCACATCATTATTATCGTTCTTTGAGCAGCGCCCTACATTGGCGGCGGTTTTCATCTTTATCGTTTACATGATCTTTACAACAGGGTTCGGGCTAGCCGCCAAGGCGATCTTTCCACATTTTCAACCCGAATTCATTGCCCTGATCGGGCTTTCGGTGATGGTTGCTCTTGCCTTATCCGTGTTGGGATGGTGGAAAGCGGCTGGCTTCAACTTCCCAACCGAATGGCGCGACTCAAACCTGATGATCGTGCCATTCATCATCGTTTTGGGACTTCCCTTCTTGATGGGAATCAAACCCAGTGATGCAGGCACGTTTATTTATCTCTTAATCGGCTACACCCTGACGGGTTTCATGGAAGAAGGTCTAATGCGCGGCATCGTGATGCGTGTGCTCAAACCTACAGGCACAACCCGCAGCGTGTTTGTCTCAGCTTTGCTCTTCGGTCTCATGCACATCGGCAACCTGCTGTATCGCAACCCAATCATTGTCTTTGCTCAAATGATCGGAGCTTTCGTCCACGGCATAGGGCTAGGTGCCATCCGCCTGCGCACGAACACCATCTGGTTCCCCGTCATCCTGCACGGACTGCACGACCTAGCATTGAAATACACCAACTTCCCAGCCATTCCGCTGGATGTAGTGCAGGTCACCCTGCTGATGATCTACGGTATTTATCTTTTGTACGGATGGAAGAATCCCGATACAGAGTAGATGCAAACTTATATAAAAATGCGCTTGGGCATAACATAAAAGTTACGCCCAAGTGTTACAAATCTGGTGAAAACCATCCCACTTTCAGCCATTGCAAATAAATATTTGATTATGTTCGCCTCTAGCCCTCTGCTCGACCCCAATGGCAACATTATTTTTTTAACCAGCCTTCCCCAGCCCGGCCTCTCGTGCGCGGATAATCGCTTGTGAGCGGTCTGCGACTTGCAATTTGGTGAGGATACTTGAAACGTAGTTCTGCACGGTCTTGATACTCAGCGACAACTTATTTGAGATTGTCAAATTATTATGGCCTTGCGCTATCAAGTCTAAAATTTCCAATTCCCGTTCGGTCAACTCGGCGAATTCATCAGGTTGATTTTTTTTGGATTGGGCAGACGGCGATGATGAAAAATATTGCATCATGCGCTTGGCAATGGCGGGACTAAAGATCGCCTCGCCTCTTTCCACGGCGACGATTGCTCTGACGACCTCATCTTTATCCGCATCTTTAAGCAGGTAACCGCGTGCGCCTGCGCGCATGGCGGCGAAGACGGAGTCATCATCATCGAACATGGTGATGACTAGTACGCCAATGTCCGTATGCGTTTCGTGGATTCGTCGCGTGGCATCAATGCCGTTCATGCCTGGCATTTTCAGGTCCATGAGGATGACGTTAGGATTAAGATCATCGGCTTGGCCAATAGCTTTTTCTCCATCATTGGCTTCTCCGACGACTTCAATTTCGTGGACAGAACTTAACAGTGCACGGACACCTTCACGATAAAAGACATGGTCGTCTGCAATTAACACTTTGATCGGCATGGACTATTCCTTTCCAATCGGCAGCCGCGCGCTGACACGTGTACCGCCCGTCGGAATATTTTCAAAGACACATTCGCCGCCGAGTTCGGCGGCTCGTTCGTACATGGAAGTGCGCCCAACTCCAGCACGGCTTTCTGCTGAAAAGCCTTTTCCATTATCCGATATTTCCAGCAATAAAGCTTTATTCTCGATCTTTATTTTTATCTGACAGGCGCTGGCCTCGGCGTGTTTGATAATGTTCATGAACGATTCCAGTGCAATGCGATAAGCAGCGACTTCCACAGCTGCAGGCAGAGACGGGAGCGGCTCGGTCACGTCGAAGGTGATGCTCATGCCGTTGGGTCCACTATATTGCGCTACATACTCACGGATGGCAGAGACTAACCCAAACTCATCCAGTACGGGCGGACGAAGAGCATAGACCAATCTACGAATTTCGGAAACCGTTTCCTTGACTTGTCCTTTGAGCTCTTTGAGAAGTTGCACGCTTTTCTCAGGGTCGGTTTTGACGAACTCGGAAGCCGTATCAATGCGTTGGGAGAGACTTGCCAATGTGGGTCCCACTCCATCGTGCAGGTCACGGCGCAAGCGACGGCGTTCTTCCTCTTGTGCGGTGACGAGTCTTTCGCGGGATTTTTGCAGGTCATTGTTCAGGCGCACGGTGTAGGCAGCGACGCCCGCTTGTTGGGCGATGATATTGATGAGTTTCATATCTGCTGTGGAGAAGGATTCGCCAGCAGCGCGCGGAGCGAGGATCAACTCTCCGACGCGCTCGGTTTGATATGTCAGAGGGAGATGAATCAGTTCGGACGGAGGCAGTTGTCGGGTGGATGCGAAGCGAGGCGCTTGCGCTTCATCTATTAAAGAAATGGCAGCGTACGGGAGCCGCAAAGTCTGCGCGAGAGTTTCGACGATCGTCTGCAAAACAGAATCAGGCGCAAGGGCGGAGTCGAGGCGCTGGCTGAGGCGGACGAGGACGGTGGCGGGATCGTCGCGTTCGCCGTACATGAGTCGATTTACGGCACGTTGTAATCTTTGGCGCAGCGGTTCAAAAAGAATGGCGACGACTCCAGTAGCAATGAAAGAGATAACTAGGTTGGTTTCGTTGCTGCGAAAGTACAACGCAAATACGCCAACAGTGAGAACATAAAAAAGAATGGTGAGAAAACTGAGCGCGCCGTAGACGAGTGTGCGGTTGATGATGGGGTCGATATCCCACAGGCGGGAGCGGGTGACGGCGATGCCGATGGAAATGGGAATGAACAAGATGGAAAGCATCATGCCTGTGATCGAGATCAATCCGTAGGTTGTGCCCTCTTCCATGGAGAGACCAAATGCGGCTGGCAATGTGACTAGATAGAAACCGATGATCGCAGCAGAGACGCCGTACACCACCCATTTGGTTTGTTGGCGAAGGATTGGGTTGACCATGCTGCGATAACGATGCACGGGCACGTAAACCATGATGATCATCGTGATCAATGAAAGAGTTGCACCGACTGTCCTATTGTTTTGCGGGTTGAGTTTGCTTTCAGGAAAAAAGTTTTCGATCACTAATATACCAAGCATGACCAAGGCAACGGGTTTTGTCCAACGCGGACTGAAGCGTCCATCGGGGAATATTAGGAAGAAGATTAACAAACTGCTAGACATTAACAGGTTTGCAATCGCACGCGGCAAGCGCCAGAAATCGGGCTGATTCGCAACCCGTTCCGCAAGGGGCCAAAAAGTTGTGCCGAGAAAAACAAGGAAGAAGGCTGTGAAGACAGCGATACGTTCATTGGGACGCTTGAAAATGATGATGCCCGCAATTATCAGATGAACGAGCATATAGATGGAACGAAGTCCAGTTAGGAAGTTGGCGTAAGCGCGGAGCCCAACTCCGTGGTCGGCAAGGTTTTCCTGCAAATTGAGGGGCGCATCCAGCCATTCGTTGTACGAAAGTTTGACTTCATACACGAAGAACGCTAACGCTAGCAATGTGACCAGTATCCATAAGGATTGCGCGGCACGTTGCCAGCGGGCGGGAAGTTGCGGGGCTGAAAGATCTGCGATCATGTCGCGGAGCATACGTTATTTTATTCCCAAAGTGATGGGAACGTACTCCCGTTCTGCCTAGGAAAATTTCCTGCGCGGTTGGTGAGCCTGCTCAGATGGCAACGGGAAGCGGGAGTTGTATCCTGTGGACATCATCAAACAAAAGGAGACACAACTATGGAATTCTTATCCGACTTTCTCTCATGGGCTTGGGCGCGTCATCACAACGTTTTGAGCTGGTACATCCGCCCTATGTTTATTCTGCCCTTCATCTTTTTCGCATACCAACGCAACTGGAAGGGACTCATTGTCACGGTCATTGCACTGTTCACCAGCATGTTCTGGTTCCCTGCACCTGCAACTGTTGACCCCGCCGTGGAACAGTTCCTGCAAGCCGAAAAAGATTACATTCTCGGCGATTGGACACTTTCAAAAGTTTTGAGTTCGCTGACCGTGCCCGCGTTTTTCTACTTCCTCGCATTGGCATTCTGGAGACGCTCCTGGTGGTGGGGTGTAGCGGTTATCAATCTCGCTGCATTGGGCAAGATTGTTTGGAGTGTTGTTGCGGGTGGTGAATCAGGTTGGGCGGTACTCGTCCCTGCCGTGATCGGGATGTTGGTCTGCGATGCCGCTGTGTATTTTGGTGTGAAATTTATCCATACCCGACAAGTGCAAAAAGCAATCTCGTAAAAGGTTTTACAAGGAGAAAGCAATGGCTATCTTTACTGGTTATTCAACGAATGGAATTCCTTATGCCCGCCTTAGCAAGTCGGGTCCTGATCTCGTAATCTTCACTGGTTCAGAACTAGAACATATCGCACCAACCAAAATGACTCAGCAGGGATATTATGTTGGGCTTAAGCGTTTGGTCTCGCAATACAATGTCTATCTGATGAGTCGCAAACCGAACCTGCCCAAAGGCTATACCGCACAGGACATGAGTAACGACTATGCCGAGTTCATCCGTAAAAATATCGGCAATCCCGCTCACATCATGGGCATGTCTAGCGGCGGATCGAGTGCAATGCATTTGGCCGCCGACCATCCTGACCTGGTCAACAAGCTGGTTTTAGCGATGACAGGCTACCGCCTCAACTCTAACGGGAAGCTGATTGCTGAAATCTGGCGTGATCTTGCGCTGAAAGAGAATTGGCATGCGCTATATCAGCGAATGGGCGTGGATGTTGCCGAAGGTTCCACACCCGAATGGCTCACGCGCCTGATGATGCGTCTGTTCGGCAAAATGCTGCTTGGCACACCGAAAAGCGGCTCTGATTTTGCCATCGTCCTCGACTCGGATATCAACCTGGATGTGGCGGGCAAACTCCCGTTCATTCGCCAGCCCACACTCGTCATCAGCGGCGAGAAAGATCCATTCTACGGTGCAGAGAACATCCGTGAAACAGCTCGCCTTATTCCGAACGCAGAACTCTGCCTGCTCAAAAATGGCGGCCACGCTGTAGTGAAGTCACAAACCAAAGCCTTCGAGTCCGCAATCCTTGAATTCCTTCAAAAGTAGAAAAGGATTTTCACATGAACATTTTTCAATTGCTTCAACTTGGCTTAATTTGGGGAACAGTCTTCGGTGTGGTCTTTAGCATTGCCATACTCATCATCGGGCGTGTGAATGCCGAGATGATCCTCAACGATTATCCACCCGATGTTCGAGCGAAGTTTGGCCCGATGAGCGAGAAGACCCGCAAACAGGCGAATCTCGCCAGTCTCCTGCTTCTATCTGCGCTTGGGCTGATCATCGTTTTTGGACTCAGCCAACTCCGAAGCATCACTGGTGAGCTGACCTTCCTGAACACGCTGATCGTCACGACGATGATCTTCCAAGTATGGAATCTGCTCGACCTCGTTTTACTGGACTGGCTCCTGCTTATGACAGTGAAGCCGCGCTTCATGATCCTGCCTGGCACCGAAGGCATGGCTGGTTATAGAAATTACAGGTTTCACTTCCGTAAATTTCTCAATGGGATCGTATTTACATTTATTCTCAGCGGGATCGTCACAGCCATTGCGCTGGGTGTGGAAGCAGTGATCTAGCATTTCGAGTTTATCGGTAGGTTGAAAGAAAGTGAGAGGTTGAGATGCAAATGACGCAATCTTTTGAAGAACAGTTAATCAATAGCGCTTCAAACGGCGATCTGGAAGCCTTCAATCAATTGGTACTGTCTTATCAGAATATCGCCTTCCGCTATGCAAATTCTCTGGTGGACGACCCAGCTTTGGCAGAAGACATTACACAGGAAAGCTTCATCAAAGCCTTTCAGCATATCAATTCGTTTCGCGGCAGTTCGTTTCGCGCCTGGCTGCTCACGATCGTGAAGAATACATCCCATGACAAAAGAAGATGGAATAGCAGGCACGCCACAGTCTCCTTGTATCCCAAAGATCGGGATGGAGAAGAGGTCGAATCCCCAGCCTGGATCGTTGATCCAAACGCGTCTGTGGAACCAACTGTTCAAAGAAGTGAAGAATCACGCCGCTTATATCAAATGCTGGATGAATTGCCCTCTCCTTATCGCAGAGTGATCACGTTGATCGACCTGTATGACCTGGATTACACCGAAGCTGCGCAGATCCTGCATATTCCACTTGGCACGGTAAAAAGTCGTCTCGCCCGTGCCCGTATGCAGATGAAGTACAAATTGCAGGGCAATTTGAATAGGTCATTTTCGTGGGCAGTCTGATTCTATATCACGGGTTCGGAGAAGATATTTTTCGTTCATTGGGCTTCGACTCTGTCTTTTAGAGTTTTCAGCGACGTCTCCAACGATTTCTCCAGAAAATGTGGATCAAATAGCTTCATCAACTGTGTGAGCCAGCCAGACAGGGACTCTTCAGTGATGACGCGTGTGCCATTGCCCTGCGATTCGAATGTCCAGTTGGGATGGCGCTCATCCCTAACGAGAGACCTGTCCAGCCGATCTGACGGTTTCTCTCCACTGTGTGCAGAGTAGAAACGATCCCCAATCCCTTTGCATTCCAGCGGAAGATAGTTCCTGCTTTGAGCTCACCATCCATTATCGCAGAGGTGATATCAGATTGCCATGCGGGCCAGCCTTCAATATCTGTTTGAACGTTCCATACTTTTTCAATTGGTGCTTCGATGATAATTTCTCTGCGTGCAGACATTGGAGTATTTGTGTCTATGTTCATTTTCATCCTTTTCTTTATTCAGCTTGTCCCATCACTGTTACGCTCACGGCTTCCACCCACAGAAGCAACATGGGCAATGAAGCGAACAGGATGTAGGTAAGCATGGAGTTTGCAACTGCGAAGCTGAGTCCGCCAAGCAGCAGGGCAAAGGAGAGGATGATTCCGAGCCAGGTAATCCAGGCAGGGATGAGACGGGTGCACAAGCCAAGAATGGACGTGGACACGCTTAGCAATGCCAGCGCCATCAACAAGATCGCAGCCATGAATCCATGTCCTTGTGGATTCTATGGAGACTCCCAAAAAGCCCTCACCTGTGCGCATGCCATCATCACCAAACATTAGAAGCGCATCTCCGGCCCACTCCTTGACCGCATTGACATCCATATCGAAGTCCTCAGAGTCAATTACGAGAAACTTAGCAGCGACAGACTGGGCGAATCAAGCGAATTCATCCGCAAACGTGTGCGAACTTCCAGAGATATTTAAAACAAACGCTTCTCCAATGGATAAGCGAAAGATGTGGTTTGTAATGCAGGCATGCGCATCGAAGAGGTAAGGTAATTTTGCAGCCTCCAACCCGAAGGTCAGAGCCTGATGTCCGGCCATGAGACAACTTAATTTGTCAGCGCTTGCGCCAGTAATTAATTCCGCGCCAGCATATACAAAAAAGGTGTAAATCCCAGATTTGTCAAAAGACCTTCGTTCCTTCCTAGCGACAAACCCGAAAGGAACATATAAAGTACCGCTTTAATTCAGGGAATACCAAACGACACATACAGTTCTCACTATATTCCTGAACAACTTTAGTTACACATATGAGTAAAAAGTACTAGTCCATGCGAGACTATTGACAAAACAAATGTAGGAACATTGGAATCACAGCAGGATAGAGAATGACATAGAATACTCATTATTTACCAGATTCAGGTAAAATCTTTACAGGTAAAAAGACAACAAATGGCGCTCAAAATTTCATAATTGTTGATAAACATTAAAGGTAATCCATGCCCAATCATTTGATGAACGAAAATTCCCCATACTTATTACAACACGCAAATAATCCAGTCGACTGGTATCCATGGGGACAAGAAGCCCTTGCAAGAGCAAAAGCTGAAAACAAACCTATCTTTCTTAGCATTGGGTATGCGGCCTGTCACTGGTGTCATGTGATGGAACATGAATCCTTTGAGGATCTTGACACCGCCACCTTGATGAATGAACACTTCATCAACATCAAAGTGGACCGGGAAGAACGCCCCGACCTTGATGGTATTTACATGCAAGCCGTGATTGCTATGACTGGCTCAGGTGGCTGGCCCATGTCTGTTTTCCTTACGCCAGACCTGAAACCTT
Organism: Anaerolineales bacterium; assembly: GCA_046328875.1. Classification (GTDB taxonomy): domain Bacteria; phylum Chloroflexota; class Anaerolineae; order Anaerolineales; family Villigracilaceae; genus Villigracilis. The sequence continues at coordinate 2,471,436 of JAXLVS010000001.1, forward strand.
TTTACGCAGGCACCTACTTCCCGCCTGTGCGTCGTTTCAACATGCCTGCTTTCAAAGATATTTTAAACGGTCTTTCCAATGCATGGATAAAGGACAGGGAAGAAGTAAATAGAGTTGGAAGCCAGGTATATCAACATATTCAACATCAGCCAAGCACCAAAAATAACTCAGATATATTTACCAAGGATAACCTGGAAGCAATAACAACCTCCATTCTTAAGTCTTATGACTGGGGATATGGTGGTTGGGGAGATGCTCCAAAATTTCCACAGCCAATGACTATTGAATATCTGTTGCGACAGACAACATCTAACTCCTCTCAACGAGATCAAATTATTAAAGCAGTCACACATGTTCTCGATGCAATGTCTCGAGGAGGAATGTACGATGTTGTAGGAGGTGGCTTTTCACGCTACAGTGTAGATAACTTCTGGAAAACGCCTCATTTTGAAAAAATGTTATTTGATAACGCACAACTAGCCATTGCATATCTGCACGGTTTTCTCGTAACCGGAAAAGAAAGATACCGCACCATCTGCGAGGAAACCCTTGATTTCATAAAGCGTGAACTGACCCATCCTAACGGGGGTTTTTACAGTAGCTTAGATGCGGATTCGGAAGGCGTAGAAGGTAAATTCTATGTTTGGACACAAGAAGAGATACAGAGTGTACTCAGTTCAGACTTTGAATTTTTCAAAACCGCGTATGATATCTCCCAACAAGGGAACTGGGAAGAAAAAACCATTCTGCACCGTGAACTTGATGATGAAACCTTGGCAAAACGCTTTAAGTTGGAAACCGAGGATATTTCCCAAAAATTAGCGAATTGCCACTCAAAACTTCTGGAGTTCCGAAACAACCGTATTCGCCCCAACACTGACGATAAGATTTTAGTTATGTGGAATTCATTAGCGTTGTCCGCATTTGCAGAAGCAGGTCGTTATTTAGGCAGGAAAGATTATTTAGATATTGCAATACAAAATGCCAACTTCCTCATCAATAATCTTTATGTGAATGATAGATTATTCCGATCATGGAGAAATGGACAAGCAAAGCATAATGCCTATCTGGAGGATTACGCGGGACTGGTTAATGCATTGTTGGCATTATACCAATCTGACCCTAATTCATATTGGTACGTAACCGCCTTGAAATTAGCAGATGAAATGGTAGTTAACTTTGCCGATCCTAACGGTGGCTTTTTTGATACGCGTGTTGACCATGAAACGTTGCTAATCCGACCCAAGGAAATACAAGATAACGCAACACCTTCAGGGAATGCATTAACAGCCATCGCTCTTCTTAAATTCGCAGCATATGGCGATCGCAATGAATGGCGTAATATTGCCGAAAGTATGCTTTCATCCGTATATGAGTTTGTGTTTCGTCACCCAACTGCTTTCGCGCAATGGTTGTGTGCCGCAGATTTTGAAGTCGGACCGATTCATGAAGTAGCATTAGTTGGTGAACCCAGCCACAAAGATACAATTGAGCTACTAAAAACACTATGGAAAAGCTATCGTCCTAAACAAGTGACAGCCATCTCTGCCTATCCGCCCGCACCAGGGTCGCCATCTTTACTTACTGATCGGCCATTACTAAATGGCCGATCAACTGCCTATGTCTGCCAAGGCTTTTTCTGTCTACGACCTGTCAATACCCCTTATGAAATGGAAGGTCAATTAGCGGGCAATAGCAGTGTATGAACTTTGTTGACGCATTATTCCAAGGTTTAATCGGGCAGATAACACAACACCCCTTGTACGATTAGGTACACCATTTCGAAAAAATGTTGTACGATAACGCTCTGCTCGTCCGCGCATATCTTCACGCATGGCAAGTCACGAAAGAGCCAGACTACAAACGCATCGTTGAAGAGACGCTTGATTTTGTATCACGTGAAATGACTCACGAAAAAGGTGGCTTTTATTCTTCGCTTGATGCAGATTCAGAAGGTGAAGAAGGCAAGTTTTATGTCTGGTCGTTGCAAGAAATTCGGGAAGTTCTGAAAGATGAATCTGTTTTTTTTGAAGCGGCTTATGGAATCATCTCCGATGGAAATTGGGAAGGCAAAACTGTGCTTCACCGCGAAATGGATGATGCAGCCCTTGCCACCCGCTTCAAACTTAATCTGGAAGTTGTTTCTTCGAAACTAGCAGAGTCTCATTTCAAGCTTTTGGCTGCGCGTTCCTTGCGTATCCGCCCTGGCACAGACGATAAAGTCCTCACCGCGTGGAACGGATTGATGCTTTCAGCATTCGCAGAAGCTGCACGAGTTCTCCCAAACTCTACTAAGTATCTTGACCTAGCTACCCGTAATGCAGAGTTTTTACTCACTGAACTAAGACCAAATGGAAAATTACAGCGTGCGTGGCGGGAAGGAAAAACCACAAATGTAGTCTTTCTTGAAGACTATGCCGCATTAATTTTGGGATTACTTGAGCTGTATCAAACAGATTTCAACACAAAATGGTTTACATCTGCCAAAGAACTTGCGGACGAGATGATTGAACGCTTTAGCGACCCTGAGGGTGGCTTTTTTGACACCCCACACGATGGCGAAGAACTTCTCGTCCGTCCAAAAGATATACAGGATAACGCCACTCCTTCGGGAAATTCGTTGGCGTGCACAGCCCTATTAAAACTAGCAGCCTATACAGACGAAGGAAAATACCGAGATATTGCAGAGAAGTCTCTTACGCTGATCACTAGCTTTGTGCTTCGCTACCCACTCGGTTTTGCGAACTGGCTGTCAGCGGCGGAAAATGCCACGGGGACGATGAAGCAGGTAGTGGTGTTGGGCGAAGCGAGCGATGGAATCTTCCAGCAGATGCTTCAAATCCTTCGTGCAGAATACAGGCCAAACTTGGTTGCTGTCACTTCTCCTTATCCGATAAAAGATGGCTCCCCTGCTTTATTACACAATCGTGAAATGATAGAAAACAAATCCACTGCGTATGTTTGTGAAGGGTTTGTATGCAAGTTACCTACTACTGAGGTTCAAACAATGACGGAGCAATTAAAATCTTAAGGCTGTTTCGCAACAAAAAAGGCCTCCGAATTCGGAGGTCTTTTTTGTTGGTTGTTTACTTGTTCTCTGTATTTTCGGACTTGTCTGTTTTTTCGTCGTCGCCGCTCAAACCTTCACGAAACGACTTAATACTTCGACCAAGCTCACCTGCTACTTTCCCGATTCGGCCCGGGCCAAATACCAGGACTACTATAACGAGAATAACGATCCATTCTGAACCACGTGGAAGACCCATAGAAAACTCCTTGATTTATTTTCAATCAAATCGTACCACAAACTAAATGAAAAAATGGTTAGAGTTCCCTGCGTGAGATAAGACCCTCGAGGTAGCGCAAGGCGCGGCGGATAAAGGATCGCAACCGTGCGAATAAACGATATTGTTCGGGATGTACTTGCTTCTTTGCAGGAATTGGGCCCGTCCACTCAACAACCATGGCGCCCCAAGTTAACCCTGCCCCAAAGCCTACAAAGGCAATTTTATCTCCTGGCTTCACACGTCCAGCCTCAATAGCTTCTACTGTAGCAAGTGGAATGGAAGCTGTAGAAGTATTTCCATATTTCTCGATATTGATCACAAATTTATCAAGCGGAGTCTTTAGGTATTTTGCCGCCGTTTCGATGATGCGGTAATTCGCCTGATGCGGAATGATCCACTGAACATCCTCCAGCTTTAGGCCAGCCAGCTCAAGCGATTCTTTGACGGCTTGCCCCATCACGCGGGTGGCGAATCGGAATACGGCTTTGCCATCCATTTGAATGAAGTGTTTACCTTCATGAATGGTTGTCTCTGTAGCGGGGTAACGTGCGCCGCCGCCAAGCAACGTCAGTGCATCTGCGCCAGAGCCATCCGAGTGCATCACAGCGGAAAGTAGACCGCCAGGCTTATCACTAGCCTGAAGAACAAAAGCCCCAGCCCCATCCCCAAAGAGGATGCAAGTGTTGCGGTCTTTCCAATTGGTAAAACGGGAAAGAGTCTCAGAACCAATTACCAACGCATTCTTGATCGACCCGCTGCGGATGGCCTGTGCAGCCATGTTTGTAGCATAAATAAATCCAGAGCATGCAGCGAGAAGGTCAAATGCGCCAGCTTTTGTAGCGCCAATTTGATCTTGAATAATACAGGCTGTGGCCGGGAAAATATATTCAGGAGAGGAGCTTGTTAGAATGATCAAGTCCAACTCGGTTGGAGCAAGGTTTGCCACCTGTAATGCCTTAATGGAAGCCTCAACCGCCAGTGTAGATGGGAATTGGTCTTCACGAGCTATATGTCGCTCACGAATACCAGTATGAGAGCGAATCCATTCATCATTGGTGTCCACCATCTTGGAAATATCTTCATTAGTAAGAACAGGCTCCGGCACGCTAATGCCCCAACCTGTAATATGCGCGAATGGCATTATTGCTCCTTTATTGGTAGCGGCTCATGATCAGGGTTGCATTATGTCCGCCAAAACCAAACGAGTTGGACATAACATTATTAACTGTGGTTTTCCGCGGCTGGTTGGGGACGTAGTCCAGGTCACAAACGGGATCTGGCGTTTCGTAATTGATGGTCGGCGGCAGAGTATTGTTCATAATAGCGAGCGCACTGATCATACCTTCCAACGCACCTGAAGCACCAAGCAAGTGACCAGTCATAGACTTTGTAGAAGAAACGGGAGTTTTATATGCCTGCTCTCCAAACACGGTCTTGATCGCCGCAGTTTCGCTTTTATCATTCAAATAAGTAGATGTGCCATGAGCATTGATATAGCTAATATCGGCTGGCTTGAGTCCAGCGCTCTCGAGAGCAAGTTGCATGGAAATAGCCGCCCCTGCGCCATTTTCAGCGGGTGCTGAAATATGATGCGCATCGTCTGATGTGCCATAACCTTTGAACTCACACAGAATATTCGCACCGCGCGCTTGAGCATGTTCAAGTGATTCCAAAATCAAGATGCCCGCACCTTCGCCCATCAAGAATCCATCGCGTCCCTTATCAAACGGACGTGAAGCTCTTTGAGGATCATCATTGCGTGTCGAAAGAGCGGTCATCACATTCATACCTGCCATAGTGACAGCTGTGATCGCCGCCTCCGAAGCACCTGCGATCATCACATCCGCTGAGCCGCGGCGAATCATCTCAGAAGCCTCGCCTAGTGCATTTGTGCCAGAAGCACAAGCTGTTGCCAAAGACATGTTAGGTCCACGAGCACCAACACGTATGGCAATATTTCCAGCCGCGCTGTCTGAAATCATCATGGGAATAAGAAATGGGCTGATGCGCTCAGGCCCACGCTCACGCAAAACATCATATTGTTCCAACAAAGTGATGATCCCGCCAATACCAGTGCCGATTAAAATACCAACACGGTCACGGTTTGACTCATCAATCTTGAATTTAGCATGTTCCATTGCTTCTAGTGTTGCAGCAGTTGCAAACTGAGTAAAGCGATCCATCTTGCGGGCATCGCGTGAGCCAAATAACGCTGCGCCGTCAAAGCCTTTTACTTCCGCAGCAAATTTTGTTTTATGCGCACTCGCATCAAAAGCGGTAATGGGAGCCGCGCCAGACTTGCCTGCGAGCAAGGCTTCCCATGTATCTTTCACATTATTTCCAACTGGGCTCACACAGCCCAGCCCTGTTACAACCACACGGTTTCTCATTCGTGTTCTCCTTAAAATAGTGTCTGCTTCAAATAAATAAGGACAAGCTAAACTTGTCCTTATTATCCATATAACCCTGTGATGAGCGCGAAGACACGCTGTTTGTTACATTTTTCTCAAGGTAGTCCAAGCCTGCTGCACATGCATTCGGTCGTGGTCCGCAAAAAAACTGACCACTTCCAAGAAATTAGTAGGCCCAAAAATGGCATGGCGCGCCTTACGCTCCCAATCATCCGTAGAAATATTTTTCAAAAGATCAATCGTTTCACGTCTGGCATCATTAAATTCCTTCAGTGCCAGCGCTCCATCCTCATGTAAATAATCACGCTGACTGGCCCACACGCTCGTGTCTGGCCGTGGGATAAAGGGCTCATTTTGATCCTTGAACAGCCTGATCTGCATATGATGGATTTCTCGTTCCGTATCCCGCAAATGGCAGATCAGCTCCGTCAATGACCATTCATCATGGGTAGATTTGAGGGACCAGGATGTCGAATCCAAGTCACGCAGCATTCCATTCAGCGTAGCAGGGGTTGCGCTAAGCAACGAAAGAACCGACTCGCGTGTCTTAAAGGAGGGCATCAGGGAAGCGAAGTCAATGGTCTCAAGCCAATGACGCAAGTCCGTCAAATTGCCGCGAGGTTCCGCCTCTGTTCTTAAACTGGAAGTTGATTCTACATCTACATGGAAGGCAGCCAGCCCAAGCTTTTTTGAGGGAGCAATGTCTCGCTCAAGGTCATTTCCAACCATAAGAATGGGGCCTTCAGGCCAACCCATTCGCCCAAGGACTTCTGCATAATATGCAGGGTGCGTTTTTGAAAAATGAAAATGTTCGTAAGACGAGATCAGCTCAAATTGCTCTGGGTCAAACCCAGCCCAACGCACGCGATGATATGTAGCCTTACGAGGGAATAGCGGATCTGTAGCAATAGCAATGCGATATCCTTTTGCAATTGCCCATTCCACAAATTCTTTGGCTTCCGGTATCTGCGTAGTCAAACTGCCAAGAGTAGGGAAAACATTGTCGTAAAAATTTTCAATCGCAGGTTCTATCGCTTCACGAGAAATAGTAAGCTGAGAATAGAACACTGAATCAAAAACCTCCCGCAGAGAACGGGAGAAATCATCGCTTTCATTCATCAAGCTTGTTCCTGCAATTAAGGCACGGAACATAATGTCCGGTGCCAACTGCGGAGCAAGCTCCTTCGCCAACGCTTGAAAATATGCGGGAACAAAAGCCGTTAAATTTGTATTTAGAAGTGTATCGTCTAGGTCAAGCAGAAGCGTTAAAGTCATGGCAATATAGACTCCCCCGGAGTCTGAGATTATTCTTTTACCTCAAATTTGAACGGCAATTCATGACAATCGCCGCAACCTATCTCCGGTTCTGAAACATCCCGCTCCGACTTTTCGCAATACGCGCTCACCTGCACACGGCGTTGAAAAACAGCCGTAATTGGCCGCCCCACTTTCACTTTCAACCGCATGAACTGACAGGAATTGGCACGCGTAATAGTAGGCACAGGACAGGAAGCGCACAAATCACGCGTCCATGCCTGCCCTTGTGCCTTCAATAATCGGCATTCCTCTACATTGCGACCACGAAAATAATCGCCGTAGAAGTGCGGGCATTCACGCCCAGCAGGAGTTTTCATAGATTTAAATTACACGCGGGTTACGTACTCGCCTGTGCGTGTGTCCACACGAATAACATCGCCCACGTTAACAAAGTTCGGGCATTGAACCGTTACGCCGGTCTCAGTGGTGACTTTCTTGGTCACACCTGTGGCAGTATCACCGCGGATGGCCATTTCAGCTTCTACAACCTTTAGATCGACTGAAGTGGGAAGTTCAATATCAATGGCTTCCCCTTTGTAGAATGTCAATTTGACTTCCATGCCTTCTTTGAGGAATTGAGCGCTTTCACCGAGGGATTCCTGTTTGATGCCAGGCTGCTCAAATGTGACATTGTCCATAAAATAATACAGGTCGCCATCATTGTAGAGATAAGACACATTGGCGAAATCAAGGCTGACATCCTGAACAGACTGACCAGAGCTGAATGTGCGTTCAATTGTCGAGCCGGTTAACAAATTACGAGCTTTCACTTTAATATTGGCATTTCCACGGCCAGTTTTGTTATGGCTGTAGTCCAACACTTTTAAGAGATTGCCATCCAATTCGAATGTGACGCCTTTGCGAAGTTCATTTACATCGATCATGCTTGCTTTCCTTGGTTAATGATTTTTTATGTAGAGCGGGCGGATTATACCAATGAGTTTCAGGCAGTGTCCAGTGAGAAGCGTACCTCACGAAGGACGGTTATTGGCTTTTAGTGTGATGCTTCAGATGACGGATCGTCTTTTAATAATTGAACCGCATGTGGAAGAACAGACATAACCGTTTGCAGGTTTTCAACCGCACCTTTCGGGCTTCCCGGCAGATTGATGATGAGAGTCCGTCCGCGAATACCTGCAACGGCGCGTGAAAGCATGGCATGTGGAGTCTTTTTCAGGCTTTCTGCTCGCATTGTCTCTGCAAGTCCGGGTGCTTCTCTTTGAATAACGGCTCGTGTGGCTTCGGGAGCTACATCCCTAAGAGCAAAGCCTGTGCTTCCAGTAGTGAGGATGATGTCAAATTCGCCGCTATCAGCCCATTCGGTCAATGTGGCGCGAATAGTGGATTCTTCGTCAGGGAGAATTTGCTGCTTGGCGACTGACCAGCCTTGAGCGAGAATCTGAGCCGCAAGGGCTGGCCCAGAAGCGTCATCTCGTTCGCCTCGTGAGGAACGGTCAGAGAGGGTTAATATCCCAAATCGAATCATACAAAAAATTCTTTTACAAATACTACATCTTCAGTTGCGTGGCGCCATCCTTTATTTTTGTAAAATTGAATGGCTTCGGTGTTGTCATCCAGAACATGCATCAGACATTTTAGGCAACCTTTGGCTTGCAGGCGTTTCTCAACTTCTGAGAGAAGCGCGGCGCCAATGCCCTGACCGCGAAAATTTTTGTGAACTGCTAAATGATAGATCATGCCGCGCCGCCCATCAAACGCACCAATCACTGTGCCAATGATCTCATTATCAATTTCGGCTACAAGGAAAAGGTCTGGGTCGCGCTCCAGTTTTTTCTGGATCTCTTCAGGGGTGTCTGAACGACCAACGTTCATCCCCTTTTCAATGCCACGCCAGAATGTCACAGTGCGGTCATAATCATTCGGGAAAGAAAACTCGCGAATGGCGGGTTGAAGATTGGTCATGCAGATCGAATAGTTTGTTTTAGGATGGTAATAAGATCATCGGGCATGAAAGGCTTGAGCAAAAAGCCATTTGCTCCACGGCGCATGCATTCTTCTTTCACGCTTGCGCCAGAGGACATCACTACACGCACATCGTGTAAATCTTCTGACTGTCTAAGTTCATCCAAAATTTCCAACCCACTTTGGCGTGAAAGATGAACATCCAATAGAAGGACATCCGGCCTTTCAACTCTTACTGCGGCGGGAACATCAGCATCTGCTTGAAGAGCCACTACCTCAAAGCCCTCCATTTTGAGCAGTGTTTTCAACAGAGAAACCATGGTGATATCATCTTCTGCGAGCAGTACTTTTTGTGCCATTATTCTTCGCCTTTGCTTTTTTTATTTTTTTCGTTGCGGGCTTCGGTGCCTGCTTCGTTACTGCCTTTGGTTTTTCCAACGCTGCGTTGATCACATCATCCACTGTTTCAGCGAAAATGAACTTCATGGTTTTCCTGACTTCATCAGGTACATCGTCAATATCAGGCTCATTAAACTTGGGAAGAATTACGGTAGTTAATCCATTCCGATGAGCAGCCAGCACTTTCTCTTTGACGCCACCGATCGCCAGAACTTGACCTCGTAATGTGATCTCGCCGGTCATACCAACCTGAGGCTTGGCCTTACGTCCTGAGATCAACGACACCAATGAAGTAGCCATTGTCACTCCGGCAGATGGGCCATCCTTCGGCTGAGCACCAGAAGGAATGTGCATGTGTATATCATGCTTCTCAAAAAAATCACGCGGAATATTTAATGCATCTGCTCGCGAGCGAACGTAAGAAAGCGCCGCGCGCGCTGATTCCTGCATAACATTTCCAATGGAACCTGTCACTTGAAAACCACGTCCGCCAGGCATATAAGTTGTTTCAATAAACAGCACATCGCCGCCAAAGGAGGTCCATGCCAAACCGGGGACAACACCTGGAATGGAGATGCGCTTGTTTAATTCCTCCGGCCCAAGGAAGATGGGATGATCGAGATATTCCTCAACAAGTTTGGGCGTGATCTCAAATTTTTCAACACTGCCTTCGGCAATTTTTGTGCCAACTTTTCGGCATACAGCACCAATCTTACGCTCTAAATTACGGACGCCAGCCTCGCGCGTGTATTGGCGCACGATCATCTGCAAAGCCTCATCAGTAAATTTGATCTCGTCATCCCGCAGACTGTTCTCGCGGATTTGGCGCGGAATGAGATATCCGCGAGCGATTGCCATCTTCTCATTCTCGGTATACCCTGAAAGGAAAATAATTTCCATTCGGTCACGCAATGCACGTGGAATTGTCTCTAAAGTATTCGCAGTAGTAATAAAGAATACCTGTGAAAGATCGTACGACACTTCGAGATAATTATCACGGAATTCGCTGTTCTGTTCAGGGTCCAACACTTCAAGCAAAGCAGAAGCGGGGTCACCATGAAAATCGTTGGTGAGCTTATCCACTTCATCGAGCATAAAGACTGGATTCTTCGAATCAACACGACGCAGAGACTGCAAAATACGTCCTGGCATGGCGCCAATATAGGTGCGGCGATGGCCTCGAATTTCAGCTTCATCGCGTACACCACCAAGCGATGCACGAATGAACTTCCGTTCCATGGCACGTGCAATGGATTGTCCCAATGAAGTTTTACCTACACCAGGGGGGCCAACAAAGCAAAGAATAACGCCTTCACGTTCACGGCGGATGGCATCTTTTGATTCTTCCTTCTGCTCATCTTTGCGATCAATGCGAAGTTTGCGAATGGCAAGGAATTCAAGGATACGGTCTTTTACATCTTCCAAGCCGTAATGATCTGTATTCAATATCTTGCGGGCATGGTCGATTTCTAAATTGTCTGCTGTAGATTTTGACCACGGAAGAGTCACGAGCCAATCTAAATACGTGCGGATGACTCCATACTCGGCAGCAGCAGTCGGCAAACGAGAAAGACGATCCAACTCCCTTTTGGCCTGCTTCAACGCTTCCTCGGGCATTTTCGCCTCTTCGATCTTTTTGCGAAAATCCTCGGTCTCTTCAGATTGTTCATCCTTTTCGCCTAACTCACGCTGGATGGCTTTCATCTGCTCGCGCAAGAAATACTCACGTTGTACTTTTTCGATCTCGCCGCGCGCTTCGTTCTGGATCTTTTGCCCGATCTGCAGCACTTCTGCTTCACGCACAAGCAGGCCAATCAGCTTCTTGAGCTTTTCGTAAACAGAATCCAATTCAAGGATTTCCTGCGCGTCCTTCAGTTCAATGCGCTGGAAATTTGCGATGGTATATGCGGTCTGAAGCGGGTCTTCCAATGAAGTGATCGAATTAACCAATTCATCGGGAAACGACGGAATCATCTGGGTGATTTGCTGGAACTGGTCACGCGCATTGCGAGCAAGGGCATCTGTCTCAATGTTCTTCTCGTCGTTCTCAGGCAGTAATTGAATGTGAGCCTTTAGATATGGCTCTTCTTCCACAAAGTCTCCAAGACGAAAACGCTGCATACCTTGAACAAGCAAGCGTACAGTCCCGTCAGGAGCGCGCAATAAACGATGGACGGTTGCAATTGTGCCAATTCGATACAGTTCGTCAGGACCAGGGGTTTCCTTCTCAGGGTCAAGCGCGGCCACCAAGCCAACCAGCTTATCGCCGCCAACAACATCATCCACAAGTTTGATGGAGCGAGGTTGTCCCACTGTCAACGGGACTGCAGTGTTGGGATAGACTACTACTCCGCGTAACGGCAGGATGGGAAGTACATCGGGGAATTTCGGCTCCTCGTTTTTGTCATCAGCTTGCGGGTCGGATGAAGCGTCATTTTTCTTTTGAAAACGCGAAAAGACCGACGTCATAAATGTATTCATCAATTCCTCGTCGGTTTCTCCAATTGTTTGAAAGAATTCTTGTATGCCAGATTGCCATCTTTGTGCGGGCATGTTTTTTTATTCAACCTTGATATGATTTGGTTTTGCTTTCGGGAGATTAATAGTTAAAAAGCCATCTTTGTATTCCGCCTGCGCTTCATCAATGCTAATCGGTCCTGGCACGCTCACAGCTGTGGCAAATTTGCCAAACCTGATCTCCATTTGATGATAAGCCCGCCTCTCAGGCTGTTCAGACCGTGAACCCATGATCAGCAGTGTATCGTTTTCAAGCGTGACTTCAAAATCCTCTTCGCGCATCCCCGCTATTTCCATACGTACAATGTAGGCTTCTTCTGTTTCGTATGCGTCAGTTGGAGGACTCCAGATATTCGAACGCACTTGCCAGCTTACCGCCTGCAGGATCTCGCGGCGGAAATCTGTAAGCGTTTCACCAGTTTTGCGAATAACGGTCGGCATGTTCCTTCTCCTTCTGATTCGCTTTTTCTTTTTAGTGCCCTCGGAAGGAATCGAACCTTCAACCTCCTGCTTAGAAGGCAGTTGCTCTGTCCGTTGAGCTACGGGGGCAATAACACCATTTTACTCGCCTGTCGGCATTACAGCAGGCTCCTGAGCTTGATAGGGTCTCAAGCCGCGATATACGCGTGGACCTGCAATGGTCTTCAAAATAATATCTGCTGGGCGACCCAAGCGCTTCCCAAGGTCTTCAGCAGACATTGGCACATTCCCATTCACAAGGAAAGTTCTAAAGATCGCTTCCACAACTGCTGTGCGCTCGCTCGTAAAACCCGGGAGCAACGCGCAATGACTCATCAATGCGTGTTGAACGCCATCTACAGGTTTGACTTCTGCGGTTTGAGGGTCGATCCAGTCGATCATCTCGCCTTCTTCAACATTCGCGAAGGCTTCTTGATGTTCCTGGCACAATAATGTGCGCAGAAATACGTGCCAATCACGTTCGCTTTTCTTCCACCATTCAAAATCAATGTGGAAAGGTGTTTTTGTATTTGGCTTTAGCAGGCTCATAATTCAACCTCCGTGTCTAGGCGGAAGTGCAGATCGCCTACGTGTTTGTAAACCGGGTTGGTAGCTAAGAGGGCAAATAAGGGCGCAGGCGGTACACGACGGACAAGGTTAACTGCCGCGTATAACTCTTGTGCATGCACATGTCCTTGCGGGTTGGATTTTGTCAACTCGCGCATCACAAGCAATACCAAGTCTTCAAACGAACGTTTCTTCTCCCAAACGGGATCGAGGGTCTTGAAATCAGGCACATGGATTACCATGCGGTCATTGAATTCAGCTGTGATAGGCTGCTTCAACATGGCGAACACAAATCCGCCATCGGTGCCGACCATCACAGTGCGGACCCAGTCTTTTGAGGAGCGCTGGCTCTTCACTTCTACGATCACTTCACCGGGCTGTTCGCCCTTGCGAAGTTGAACAAGAGAGCCAGGGATCAAAGAATGAGCTTTATACCATTCACGCAGACCAAAGACATATCCATGCGTGAGAACAACCCAAGCAGGAATGCGTTGTTTGGTCTTACCGTCTACAAGAGTGAAACGCACTCGCTGAGTCTCGTAAGCCGTAGGAAACAGCTTGCGGGCACGGGGCGACATGGGCAATGTCCCTGCGCGAAGATGGGGATAAATGAGAGAGATCGTGATCGAGTTAACTTCCTCGCGAGGATCAAGATCCTCGGACGGAGTCAGCTCGTCATCTAATTGTGATTCGAGGCTTTTCATTGCAGGCGTCAACTGAGCGCGGTCATGTTCAATCTCAGTGTATTGCAACGGCGCTGGGACATCCCGCACAAAATCAGGCTCCAAGCGACGCAAGCACCAAAGCACTTGTCCAGCGGGGCCAACTTCGTCAAATCGGTCATCACCTTGCAATGCAAAGTTAAGGGAAAATTCAGCCAGCTTTGGATTCACGCCGCTGGGAATTTCAATATCTTTCAACAAAGCATCAGTTTGGAGAGGCTCACCGCCAGACATATCCAAAACGGCCTCGGCAAGATTCAGTTGTCCTTGATTAATATCAACCAATAACGCGCGCGGGAACCAACGCCCCGCGATCTTGACCAGCCCGCTATCCTGATCAAATGCGGCTTCCAGTTTTCTCTCGATCATTTCGCCGTGATCTTTCAAAATCGCGGCAGAACTAACTTCATCACTTTCGGGAATTACTACTGGAGCATCATTCAACAAATGAGATGTGAGTCGCGCCGCAAACATACGCTTGGTGCGATCCTCCATCTCAACAGTAAGAACATCAAAATTATCTAACGATGGATTTACCCCAGCACGCACAGCAGTAACAGTTCCATGCTGCCAATCCAGCGCGGGAAATATAAGTTCATCACCAACCGCATACGCTTCTTTCGGCAGAAAACTTTTTCCTGCAGCTTTTTGTTTGCTCTCTGCAATTTTTCGTTCTGCGCGAATACGTGCTTCAACAAACTCAGAAGCAAGATCACTCGTCTTTAACGGTGTCTCGCGCTCAAAGAGAAAGGTATGAAGATTTTCAACGTCTTGCGGGGTGACTTGAACGGACAACCAATATTCGTTGGGAAGTTTAAATGCGCCTGCCATACTCAGCCTTGTAATGAATTTGCGCCTATCGCGCGGCGCATTGATTATACCTTACCTTGTACAGACTTCCCATACTTTGCGAAAAAAAGCACATTAATACTCTACTAAATAAAAACACACAATTTCTTCACCTCGTTCCCAACCTGCCATAGTAAATTTTGACGCGTTAGCATCGTCAACAAACCAAAGGATAAATATGAATAATAAGACTCTACTCATCACAGCACTGACATGCGCCATCGCACTTTCTGCTTGCAGCGCACAACAAACGCCTCCTCCTGCAACCGAAGTTGCTGCGTCAACTGACACAGTTGTCCCGCCGACACAAGCTCCCACATCTACAGATACAGCAGTCCCAAGCGCAGTTCCTACGGCTGTAACAGATACACCGGCTGCTGCCCAACCTGCTACCAACACAGTCAGCTTTGCAAATGATATTAAACCCATCTTTGATAATCGTTGTATTCAATGTCACGGCGTGGAGCGCGTCAAAGAAGGCCTTGACCTGCAAACTTATGAAAAGATCATGGCTGGCTCACGCAATGGTTCCGTGATCGAACCTGGCGATGCAGAGAATAGCTACCTCGTACAGCAGATCGTTGATGGCGAAATGCCAGATCGCGGCGAACCTGTGACCCCTGAAGAACTTCAACTCATTATTGATTGGGTCAACCAGGGCGCGTTGAATAACTAATCCACTAAAACCAAACAACTTATAGAAGCGACTTCAGCTATGAGGTCGCTTTTTCGATTAAGTACATTTATAATGTCTATCATAACCTCACAGAATCATGGATACACCACACCAACCCACCCCCTCCATCCAGCCGCCAAAGGAATATTTCCTAACGTCATTTAAACTGCCTGATATCAGCTTCTGGCAAGATGACCCAACGACACCGAGTGGCATCAACTTTGAAAAAATGGCCCAAATGACTCGTGGAGTCACCGTCCGCGCAGGGCAAAACACATACGAAGACAATAAATTCAAGACCTCATGGCAAGGTGCAAAAGCCGCAGGCTTGCTACGTGGATCCTATTGGTTCTACGATAGCCGCGGAAACCCAAAGCGCCAAGCTGAAAAATGGGTACAGGTACTTGGGAATGACCCCGGTGAAATGGAACTATGGTGTGACTTTGAAGAACGCTATGGCGGACCATACTCAGGCTGGCGAAACTGGTTCGACTTCATGGAACGACTGAAAGTCTTGCTGCCCAATAAAAAGCTGGGCGTGTACACAGGTTACTATTACTGGTTGGAATTTGCAGCAGGCGTTACATACTTCGCTCAATATCCATTATGGATCGCAGCTTATAACACCGAAGCGCCGCGCGTCCCACCTATTTGGGATGATTGGACGTACTGGCAATTCACAGACAATGGTGATGGAACCTTATTTGGTGTGGAAAGTAAAAACATTGACCTAAGCTACTTCAAAGGCAACGAAGCAGAATTTCTCGCACGATACCCAACCGTACAACAAACCGCCACCCTTATTGCTAAATTTGGTAATACTCTGGTGGAATACAGGAGAGTCTCATGACCCAATACAGCATGACCCCCATTACAAGCGGAACAAGAATGCGCGCTGACCATAGCACTTTCTCCAGCGTTATCGCCTCCTACACACGCGGACAGTTGATCGTCGGCGACGAAATTTGGGAAGCCCCTGCAGATGGCAGCGAAGTGAAAAAAGGCGATAAATGGCTTAAAGTCACTTCAGTAGATGGAGTCAATGTAGCTGAACGCGGTTGGATGGCCTATATTCACAAAGGTGTTCCCATTTGTGAAAACTTCAAAGAGATCACAGACCCCAACCCAACACCTACGCCCGTTTTCCCTGATTCCTTCACTCTCACAGACCCAAGTGGTGCTAAAGCAGAGTATAAGTTTGTAAGAATTATTGAATAATACAAAAAGCGTTCTCACAATTGAGAACGCTTTTTGTATTTAGCCAAATATCACAATTCCTTTTATAAAACCCTAACTAAATTCTTAACCTAAATTCCTTGACACTCCTTACTCACAGGCGTAAAATGTGATTAATCGGATTAATCACATTTTATGCTCCGCGAGCGTACTACCCCGAATATCTCTGAGTTTCTTCGCTATCTGGCTGCACACCCAGAAGCTGAGAACGGCCTCCCCTCATTAACTGAACTTAGCAAAGAATTGGACATTAGCTTAGCGTCCTTGCGTGAACAACTTGAAGTTGCTCGCGCTCTTGGCTTTGTAGAAGTTCGTCAGAAAACGGGAACTCGCAGGTTGAAATATTCATTTACGCCAGCCATACGCCAAAGCCTCGGTTATGCGCTTGCAATGAATAACGAACACTTCCGAAAATTTTCAGACATGCGCAACCACTTGGAAGCAGCATACTGGCATGAAGCAGTCAAGCTGCTGACTGAATCCGATAAGCATGAACTCGAAGCCATTATCACCCGAGCATGGGACAAGATCCGTGGCACCCCTGTCCAAGTTCCACACGAAGAACATCGCAAACTTCACCTTACCATTTTCAGCCGTCTTGATAACCCATTCGTTATCGGCGTGCTGGAAGCATATTGGGAAGCCTATGAAGGCGTTGGTCTGAATGTCTTCGCGGGCGGGTATGAGTATTTACAGGAAGTGTGGAGATACCATCAGGTGATGGTTGAGTCTATTTGCAGTGGTAAGTTCGAGGTTGGGTATGAGGCGCTCGTCAAACATACTGACCTTTTATATCATCGTCCGTAAAAAAAAATTTAGTCAACGCAAAGAGATCGCTTCGGCAGTCACTTTGCAATGACGGTTAATCATAGAGGAGTTTCATGAACAAGATAGTGAACGATTTTTCGATCACCGTTGGCACCAAGAACGGCTCAGGCAGTTCCACGGCCAACAACACCATCCTGCGTTCTGTCTTCAAGATGGGTATTCCTGTTTCGGGCAAGAATCTTTTTCCTTCCAATATTCAAGGCTTGCCAACCTGGTATACCATCCGAGTGAATAAGGATGGATTTATTGCACGACAGGATGCCAATGACATCGTAATTGCGATGAACCCCGACTCGTTCGTTCGGGACCTGGCTTCTGTTACGCCGGGCGGGGCATTTTTCTACTCTGACGATATCAAGCAGCCCATCACCCGCACAGACGTGGCTGTCTATCCGATGCCGATCAAAACTATTGTGAAGAATGACCCGAATGTTCCCACAGATTTTCGTGACCTTGTGGGCAACATGGTTTACGTAGGCGTGTTGGCTCAAATGATTGGCTTGGATATGGAAAAGATCCTTGCTGCTTTGACGTTCCACTTCAAAGGGAAACAGAAACCCATTGATATGAACTTCAACGCCCTGAAAGCTGGCGCAGAATGGGCTAAGACCAACCTCGAAAAGAAAGACCCTTATTACATCGAAGCTATGAACAAGACCGATGGCTTGATCATGGCCGACGGCAATACAGCTGGTGCACTAGGCTCCATCTTTGGCGGAGTGCAATTTGCAGGCTGGTATCCGATCACTCCTGCAACTTCTTTAGCTGAAGGCTTGAATGACTATTTGCCCGTGCTTCGCAAACGTGAAGACGGCAAACACACATACGCCATTGTACAAGCGGAGGACGAACTCGCTGCCCTCGGTATGGCAATTGGTGCAGGTTGGGCTGGCTTACGTTCCATGACCTCCACCTCCGGCCCTGGCCTTTCCTTGATGACTGAGTTTGCTGGCTTGGCATACTATGCTGAAGTTCCTGTGGTCATTTGGGACGTGCAACGCATTGGTCCAAGCACAGGCTTGCCCACGCGCACATCACAAGGTGATTTGACCTTCACACACTTTATCGGTCACGGTGATTCGCACTCCATTATTCTCCTGCCTGGAGATGTGTACGAATGTTTTGAGTTTGGCTGGAAATCTTTTGACATCGCTGAACGCGCACAAACTCCCATCTTCGTATTAAGCGACCTCGATATGGGCATGAATCAATGGATGAGCAAGCCGTTCCAATATCCTGAAACTCCAATGGATCGCGGCAAAGTGCTTTGGGAAAAAGACCTTGAAGAGATCAAAGGCAATTGGGGACGTTACCTCGACAAAGATGGTGATGGTATCCCTTACCGCACATTCCCTGGCAACAAGCATCCTCTGAGCGCATACTTCACCCGCGGCACAGGCCACGATGAATATGCCAAGTACACTGAAGATGCTGGTACTTACATGCGCAACATGGAACGTCTTAAGACGAAATTCTACAACGCAGCGAGCTATGTGCCCAAGCCTGTCAACCACCCGATCAAGGGCGCAACGGTTGGCATCATTGCATTTGGTTCAACAGAAAATGCGGTGCTTGAAGCGCAGTATCATCTCTCAAAGGATGACGGCATCAATGCAGATTTCCTGCGCATTCGCGCCATTCCATTCACACAAGAAGTCACCAAGTTCATTGAGAAATATGACCAGATATTCATTGTAGAAATGAACCGCGACGGACAGATGCACCAGATTTTGCTGACGGAATATCCGCAGTTTGCTGGCAAGTTCAAGTCTGTGGCGTATCATGATGGTTTGCCTGCAGCTGCCAAGTGGGTCCGCGAAGGAATCCTTGCGAAGTACGAAGCAGAAGGCAAAAAGCAGAAGGCAGTTGCGCAGAAGAAACCGTCAGCAAAGAAAGTGACGACGAAAGCAAAAGCAGCTTCCAAGTCTAAGAAAGAAACGACGAAGAAACCTGCCAAGAAGGCCGTTGCCAAGTCCAAGTCAACCGCGAAGGCGAAGCGGAAGTAGTTATCGGTATTAATAAAAAGGAGCAAATAAAATGACAGAAGCTCTCCCCATGGCTGGCGCACCGACAAATGTCAATCTCGCTGGCCTCACCAAGAATGATTATCGCGGCGCGCCCACCACTTTGTGCCAGGGCTGCGGACATAACTCGATCTCTAATCAGATCGTGACCGCGCTGTATGAAATGAATATCGTGCCTGAAGATGTGATGAAGTTCAGCGGTATCGGCTGCTCATCCAAATCACCAACTTATTTTCTAAACCGCACCTTCGGCTTCAACAGCTTGCACGGACGCATGCCGTCCATTGCGACTGGAGCGTTGTTCGCTGATGCGCGCATGAAAGGAATTGGTGTTTCAGGTGACGGCGACTCTGCCAGCATTGGTATGGGTCAGTTTAAGCACATCATGCGCCGCAATGTGAATATGGTGTACATCGTTGAAAATAACGGCGTGTATGGCCTGACCAAAGGCCAGTTCTCGGCCACTGCTGAAAAGGGCTTACAACTCAAGAAGCAAGGCGAAAACCCCTACATGCCTGTTGACATTTGCATGGAAGCACTGGTTTCCAATGCGACCTTCGTAGCTCGTTCATTTGCTGGCAACCCCAAGCAAGTGAAGGAATTGCTCAAGGTGGCACTTGCGCATGATGGCATCGCCGTGTTGGATATCATCAGCCCTTGCGTAACCTTCAACAATCAGGAAAATGCTTTCCATTCCTATGCATGGGGTAAAGATCACGAAGAACCTCTGCACGAGATTTCCTACATCGCACCGCGCAATGAGATCATTCTCGAACGCGAAATGGAAGATGGCGAAGTCCGAGAAGTTGCCATGCATGATGGTTCAACGGTCATCTTGAAGAATCTTGAAAAGGGATATGACCCCACCAACCGCTACGAAGCTTTGCGCGTGATGGAAGAAGCCCAGCGCAACAATTGGCTTGTGACTGGTTTGCTGTATGTGAACACCACTAAGCCGAATTTGACCTCTATCTACAATTTAGTAGACACTCCTCTCAACCGCCTCACTGAAGTAGACCTGAGACCTGATCGCGCTATGATCGACAAAGTAAACGCTTTGATGTTCTAACTACTTTACTACCCGCACCCTGCCCTCCCCCAATTGAAAATCACAATTGGGGGAGGGTTTTAATAGGAAAAAATATGACAACAGAAAACACTAACGAAAAACTTGATTTCAAAAGAGTCCTGCCAGTTCTCGTCATCGTCCTAGTTGACTTGATCGGGCTTTCCGTAATCATTCCGCTTTTGCCTTTGTACGCTGCACGCTTCGGATCGTCACCATTGGTGATTGGAATTTTGCAAGCCACATACCCTTTCATGCAATTTATCGGCGCACCCATCCTTGGAAGATTATCCGACCGCTTCGGGCGCAAGCCAATTTTGATCGCAAGCCAGATCGGCACATTGGCAGGTTTCATTCTGCTTGGGTTTGCCGATTCGGTCTTTCTGCTTTTTGTCTCCCGCATCATAGACGGTCTTTCAGGCGCGAACATTGCAACCGCTCAAGCCGCCGTTGCAGATAGCACAACCGAAAAGACTCGTACACAAGGTCTTGGCTTGATAGGTGCAGCATTCGGCGTCGGCTTCGTGATGGGGCCCATCATTGCCTTCATCGTCCTCGCTGCCACTGGACAAAATTACCGCGCCGTTGCCTTTACAGCTGCGGTATTTTCACTTATCTCAATTTTGCTCACAACATTTTGGTTCAAGGAAACATATCAGGAAGTTGAAAACCCCGAAGCATCCCGCAAACGTCGTCCCTTCTCTTTCAGTGCCTTACGAGATGCTCTAAACCGTCCTGAAATCGGTTTTCTCCTTATCATTATGTTCTTTTACCAAGTCGCGTTCGGTGGATATGAACAACTCTTTTCATTATTCACCCTCACCCGCCTCGGCATGGATGCACGCGACACATCAGGGCTCTTTGCGCTCGCTGGTGTTTTAATCATCGTTGTTCAAGGCGGGTTGGTTGGTCGTTGGTCAAAAGTAAAAGGCGACCGCTGGCTGGTTCTCATGGGGCTTGGTGCGCTTGCCATCGGTCTGATGGGAACCGCACTCACGCCTGCTGTTCCAGTCCCTTGGTATGAAAAAGCAAAAGTTCTCGAAAGCATGGCAGGAGAAGGAAGTTTCCGCGTCTCCATTCAAAGCATTAACATTCAATTGCCTGACGAAGCATCCAAAAGCTGGTTTGGTATTATTTGGTTAATGGTTGCTAGTTTGCCCGCAGCGCTCGGCGGCGGCGTACTGCATCCCGCAGTTAACAGCCTCATCACAAAAACAGCAGATAAGAGTGAAGTCGGCGGCGCGCTGGGTGTATCTACTGCAGCATATAGCGCAGCAAATGCGGTTGCTCCTCTTTTTTACGGAGCACTCTTCCAATGGTTCGGCGGGCCTATCCCATTTTTTGTTGGTGGATTGATACTCGCAATTTTGTGGTTCTTTGCGCCGAGAGTTGTTAAATAAGAAACTCCAAGGTGACAGTCACTATTAAAGCGGCTGTCACCTTTATAATTGGGGAAATGAACAATCTCGATTCAGAAATCTCGCTCGAATATATTCGTGCTTCAGGTCCAGGCGGACAGAACGTCAACAAGGTTGCGACGGCTGTCCAACTGCGCTTTGACGTGATCAACTCTCCATCTCTCGCTTCAGACCTAAAGGGACGGCTGATCCTACTTGCTGGTAAACGCATCACCGCTGACGGAGTTCTCATCATCGAAGCAAAGAAATATCGAACACAAGAACAAAACCGTGAAGATGCCATCCAGAGATTTTATGAATTGATTCAAAAAGCTGGGGAGAAACCAAAGCCGCGTCACAAAACAAAACCAACAAAAGCATCAAAAGAAAAAAGGCTGCAAGGAAAAAAGAAACGAAGCGAGATCAAAAAAACAAGAGGTGGAAGTCAAAGCATTGATGAATAAAACCTTCAAGTAATTGTGCCATTGAGGATTATATATAAAAAAATCCTTGCACAAATGAAAAAAATAGTCTATGCTTAAAGGACGGGATGAGATCATCCCGTGGCGATTTAACAATCGCCACATCTTTTTATGTCTCTTGGAGGAGATAATGAAAAAACTTCTGACATTGGCCAGCCTGATGGTGATGGCCTCCCTTGTACTTACTGCCTGCGGGGGCGCTGGTGCATCCACTGCTTCTGATTTGTTGGGTGCAATTCAGCAACGTGGGTACATCCTCGTCTCCACAGATCCCAACTATGAACCTCAGTCCTTCCTCAACACGGAAGGTTCCCGCCCCTCTGACACCAAGTGCCCTTCAGACGCGTTGACCACAGCCGAAATGCAAGGCTTCGATGTTGACGTTGCTAAAGCAATTGGTGATGGCCTCGGCGTTGAAACCTGTTTCGCCACCCCCTCTTGGGATGCGATCACTGCTGGTAACTGGGCTGACAAATGGGATATCAGCGTCGGTTCCATGACAGTCACCACCGACCGCCAGAAGATCCTCGATTTCAGCGTGCCTTACTACTACACTCCCGCAGTTGTAGCCGTTGCCGCTGACTCTGGTATCACCTCTCTTGATGGTCTCGCTGGTCAGGCTGTTTGCGCTGGCACAGCCACCACCTACGAATTCTGGCTGAATAATGACAAGGCTGGCCTCGGCTTGCCCGATTCTTCCATCTATGCCACCGTACCCGATGGTGTGACCGTTGTTCCTTTGGAAACAGATCAGGAGTGTGCTCAGGCCATTTCTGCTGGCCGCAAGGATTTCGTGGCCTACGTAACCTCTGAAACCGTTGTGGATGCAAATATCGCCGCTGGAATGCCTGTTACCAAGCTCGATGGCGCTGTCTACTCTGAAGACCTCGCTGCTGCATTTGACAAGTCATCCTCCCTCGATACCGCCACACTCCGCGCAAAAGTGGATGAAATCATCACTGGCATGCACAAAGATGGCACCCTGTCCGAACTCTCCAATAAATGGTTCGACATGGATATCACCACTGCTCCCAACCAATAAAGTTTTCTGAAATAAAAAGGGAAGCGGCCCCTGCGTCGCTTCCCTTTCTTTGTTTATGTTATGAACTAAAAATCTTAGCAGGATGACTCTGTATTGAATGGAGATAACATGACTGCATTTACAAAAAGTCAGGATGCACCAAAATCGCAAGCTGAGCTATTGTATGACGCCCAGCTTCGCAAGGAACGTCATTTCCGCGCTAATGTTGCATTATCTTGGGGATTTTTGCTTCTTGTGTTGGTATTCCTCTTCAGCGGCCAGGAAATCACGATCGGCTCCCAAACATTTTCCACAATTAAGATTGATGGCCAATTCATCATAAACGAGATCGATTTTATTGCTGGGGGACTCGGCCAAACTCTGCTAATTTCTGTTTTATCAATCCTGTTTGCCATGGTGCTAGCCTTGCTCGCAGCCCTGGGCAGACTTTCCACGATCCCACCAATTTACGCGATCAGCACTTTTTATGTTTCGCTTATCCGCGGAACCCCTCTTTATTTACAGATATTCTTTTTCTTTCTTGCCTTGCCACAACTTGGTATCATCCTTTCCGGTGTGTTTGCAGGTGTACTTGCACTTGGCCTGAACTACGGTGCTTATATGTCCGAAATCTTCCGCGCGGGCCTTGCGTCTGTAGGAAAAGGTCAGCGTGAAGCAGCTATGGCGCTTGGTATGACTCCAGGTCAGACCATGAGGCGTATTGTTCTGCCTCAGGCGCTTCGTTTCGCCATCCCTCCTGTTGGAAATGAATTCATCGCCATGACCAAGGATTCAGCCCTTGTATCCGCCACAGGCTTCGTCCACGAACTGATGTGGCGCGCTACTAAAGTTGGGCGTGCCCAATTCCACAACTTGGAAGCGTTGATCATGGCTGCAATTTTCTATTGGGTTGTAACCCTCATCCTGTCCTTTGTTCAAAATAAGATCGAAACCAGACTCGCCAAAGGGGATCGCTAAATGAACAGCTTGCCTATCGTAAAAGTAGATAACCTCGACAAATATTTTGGCCGTTTGCATGTTTTGAAAAACATCAGCATCGAAGTACCAGAAAGACAGGTAGTCTGTCTCATTGGCCGCAGCGGTTCAGGAAAAAGTACACTTCTACGCTGCATCAACTTTCTGGAAGAACCCTCTCACGGAACCATCGAAGTTGACGGTATCAAAGTAGCAGGTGGTGAAAAAGGCAAAGAGCATCGCCAACTTGTCCATGATGTGCGCCTAAAAACAGGCATGGTCTTTCAGGAATTTAACCTGTTCCCGCACATGACGGTGCTTGAAAATGTGATCGAAGGGCCAGTCATCGTCAAAGGGATGGATCGCAAGCGAGCTATTGAACTCGCCGAACAAAACCTGGATAGTGTGGGCTTGTTGTTCAAAAAAGATGAATATCCCATGCGCCTCTCTGGCGGACAGAAACAACGCGTTGCCATTGCCCGCGCTCTCACCATGGAACCGCGCGTGATGCTCTTCGATGAGCCCACGTCTGCCCTTGACCCTGAGTTGATCGGTGAGGTTTTGAACGTAATGAAAAAGGTCGCATTGGAAGGTATGACCATGATCGTGGTCACTCACGAAATGGGGTTTGCCCGAGAAGTAGCAGATCGTGTCATTGTAATGGCCGAAGGTGAATTGATTGAAGACAATAAGCCCGAAGAGATTTTCAACTCACCTCAGGACCCGCGCACTGAGGCGCTCATTGTTCGATATAGAACAGGTGGAAATTAATGGTCATTGCTATCACTCGTGAGGTCAGCTCCAGATTTAACGAATGCGAAATCACGCACATTGACCGCACACCTATCGACATAAACGTCGCACGTCAGCAGCACCACGAGTACACTCGCACGCTCACCGAAATTGGCTGTCAGGTGATCGAATTGCCTGAAGAACGAAATTTACCTGACTCTGTTTTCGTGGAAGATACAGCTTTTATCCTGCCAGAAGTAGCGGTCATTACCCGACCTGGAGCTGATTCACGTAAACCTGAAACAGAATCCATCATCCAAGCATTATCCCCCCACCGCCCGCTCGTACACGTTTCTGCCCCCGCTACAGTAGATGGTGGCGATGTACTCATTCTCGGAAAGAATATTTACATCGGCCTATCCACACGCAGCACGATGGAAGCCGTTACCCAACTCAATAATCTACTGGAAAGTTACGGATATAAGGTTGTCGGCCTTAAACTAACAGATTGCCTGCATTTGAAAACCGCTGTGACACGTATAGATGATAAAACTCTTCTAATCAACCCTAAATGGGTTGATGCCAGCAATTTCAGTGGGTATGAATTGATCGAAGTAGATCCATCAGAACCTTTTGCAGCCAATTGTCTTCCTATTAGAGACGTTGTCGTCTACCCGACGACTTTTCCTAAAACGCAGAAAAAACTTGAGCAAAAAGGTTTCAAGATATTGAACGTCCAATTGGATGAATTAGCAAAGGCCGAAGGCGCAGTAACTTGTTGCAGCCTTATCATCGAATGAGTTTAATTAGGTTAAAATCTCCGTCAGCAAAGACGGAGATTTTTTATTGCCGTGGAACAATCATCAATAAGGCTCATAAATGAATAAGAACCAAAGCGATGCTCTCCTGAGTGCTATCGCTCAATCTGCGTTAAAGCTGTTGGAAGCACCAGACTGGCGAACAGAAATAAACGAATTGTTAAAGCTATTGGGGGAAGCCACAGGCGCAAGTCATGCCTATCTGTTTGAAAATCACCTGGGTGAAAATCAAATGCTTTTAACCAGCCAAAAGTATGAATGGGTGGGATCGGGACAAAAGGCTGAACTGAATAACCCTGATTTTCAAAATGTTCCTGTTCTAGAAGATGGTCTTGTAGAATGGCATCGTGAATTGAGCAATGGCAGGCCTTTCTACAACACTACAAAAATATTTCAAGCGGACTGGGCAAATTCAGTAAGCCGCGAAGAGATTAAGACCCTGCTGGATGTGCCCATCTTTGTGAACGGCAAGTGGTGGGGCATTATCGGCTTTGATGACTGCATCCGAGAAATGCCTTGGTCACAAGCGGAGGTGGATGCGTTACAGGCGGCGGCAGGCATGTTGGGAGCAGCTATCAAGCGTCAGCAGGTAGATGAGGCGCTGCGTATCTCAGAAAACAAATTCCATACCACCTTTCATCATACGCTGATTCCCATGGTCATTGGGCGGCTATCGGACAGAAAAATTCTCGATGCAAACCAAGCATTTTGCGACCAATTTGGATATTCACTAGAAGAGACTATGGGGCGAACAGCAAGTGAATTGAGGTTATGGGCCAGCGAAGAAGAACATAAACGTCACAGCGAGCTATTAAATAAGCATGGAAGCATCCGTGAATTCAAGGCACGATTTAGGCATAAATCAGGTGAGATCGGGGTAACGCTTGTTTCAACAGCGCCTATTGTTGTAAATGGCGAAGATTGTGCTTTATATTCGCTCTTCGATATTACAAAGTTGGAAAAACTTTTAGTCGAGCTACAAAGCAAGAACAATGAATTGGAACGATTCACCTATACTGCATCTCACGATTTAAAGGCGCCTCTCATCACGATTGGCGGATTTCTTGGCTACCTTGAAAAAGATATAGATAGCGGAAATATTCCCAGTGCTAAAAAAGATATTCAACGTGTGATGGATGCAGTCCACAAAATGCGGCGGCTGCTGAATGAACTACTTGAAATTTCACGTATTGGCAGGCTTCTCAATCAAAAAGAGGATGCAAAGTTCGGAGATATTGTAGAAGACGCCATTCGTCTTCTACATGGCCGTCTAATTGCCAATAACGTCAAGGTAAAGGTAGAAAAAGACCTTCCGACTGTGCATGTTGATCGAGCTCGTATCGTGCAGGTAATTCAGAACCTTGTGGATAATTCTGCAAAATTCATGGGAAATCAAGCCAACCCGTTTATTGAGATCGGTTCGCTATTTCAAAATGACGAAAGAGTTTATTTTGTCCGCGACAATGGCATTGGAATTGACATGGAGTTTATCGAGCGGGTTTTTGAGTTGTTTGAAAAATTGAGCGCCGAGTCAGAGGGTACTGGTATTGGTCTTGCACTAGCCAAACGCATTATTGAATTTCACGGAGGAAGGATCTGGGCGAGCTCGGAGGGAAAAAACAAAGGAACTACCTTTTTCTTTACCCTACCAGAGGCGACCCAAAAGAGCTAATAGCCAAAGAAAAGTTTAGGTGAGGTAGCAGCCTCAAAGTTAGATGTGAGGCGGGTATAATTCGCCTCCACGATGAGCCTCAGGCCTAGAATCAAAACATCCCCGAAACCAGTTCAGGGATGTTTGTGCGCTGGAGAGGACTTGAACCTCCACGTCTTACGACACACGCACCTCAAGCGTGCCTGTCTGCCAATTCCAGCACCAGCGCAAGCAGGCAGTATTATAATCGGCTTGCTTTTCTTGTCAAGCACTTATCAAGCACATAAATTACAGGAGAAATATCATGGTCCGTATCGTTGTAGACGCAATGGGGAGTGACAGTTATCCAGTACCAGATGTAGAAGGCGCTGTGCAAGCTGCGCGTGAGTATGGTGTTGAAATCATTTTGGTTGGAGATGAGGAGCTCATCAGGCCAGTGCTTGGAAAGCAAAACACGGATGGATTAAGCATCCGCATTGTTAACGCGCCTGAGATGTTGTCTATGGAAGATAAAGGCGAGAAGCTTGTTTTAAAAGCTCGCAGTAAAGATGCAAAAAATTCAATGGCAGTTGGCATTGACCTTGTGAAGAATGGTGAAGCGGATGCATTTGTGAGCGCAGGAAATACAGGCGCTGGCATGGTAACTGCTTTATTTCGGCTTGGCCGCATTCGCGGAGTGGATCGTCCTGCTTTGGCGCCCATTTTCCCTACTGCGACTGGCACATGCGTTGTCCTTGATATAGGCGCGAACCCAGATTGTAAGCCTGAAAACTTGTATCAATTTGGGATCCTTGGAAGTATTTATGCTGAGAAAGTCCGCGGTGTAAAAAATCCAAAAGTAGGGTTGGTCTCGAACGGCGAAGAAGAAGGCAAAGGAAATGAATTGGTGAAAGGTGCTACACCTTTATTCAAGGCATCCAAGCTGAATTACTTTGGAAATGTGGAAGGTAAGGAAGTGATTGGTGGAAAAGTGGATGTGGCTGTTACAGATGGCTTCACTGGCAATGTCATGCTTAAGTCATCTGAGGCGGTTGCCAAATTGATCACGGATAAAATTCGTGAGATCATCAAGAATGGAAGTATTCTTACAAAGATTGGCGGCTTGTTGGTCAAACCAGCGTTGGGTGAGATCAAAAAATTGCTTGACCCTAGTGAACAAGGCGCAGCTCCCATGTTAGGCGTAAATGGGTTGGTATTTATTGGCCATGGCCGCTCGGATGCATTCGCCATTAAGAATGCTGTCCGCGTGGCAAAACATGCCGTGGATGTAAAAGTATTAGATGCAATGAAATCTGCTATAGAAGAGAGTTTAAAGAATTAGATATGAAAATCATTAAGAATGAAAAGCTTATTAAGAGAAACAGTGTTATCGGTCAGTGGTTGAGCCTTGGAGCTTTAGTGGTATTAGGTTTGGGCATGTATATCTCATTTACAAAGCCTGCTTTATTCACTTACTCCCTCATTTGTCTTGTAATCGGTTTTCTTATGACGCAAGTTGGAATGTTTATGAGCAACCGTTGGGGACGCTCACCTCGGCCAGATGAAAAACTGGACAGTGGTCTAAAAGGGATGCACAGCGAATTTACCTTATATCACTATACAACACCCGCGTCTCATCTATTGGTGGGGCCATCTGGTGTGTGGGCTATTCTGCCCTATCACCAACGTGGGCAGGTCTTTTTTGAAAAGAATCGATGGAAATTAAAAGGCGGCGGTTTCATCCAAGGCTATATGCGTATCTTTGGACAGGAAGGCATTGGCCGTCCAGAACTAGACGCAGAAAATGAGATCAATACGGTAAGAAAATTCCTCAGTAAGAACTTGGGCGAAACTGCCGTACCTGATGTAAAGGCTGTTTTGATATTCACAAGCGACGAGGTAGAAGTAGATGCAGGAGATTCTCCCATCCCTGCCATGAAGCTCAAGCAATTCAAGGAATTCATGCGTCAGAATTCAAAGAATCGTCTTCTGTCAAACGCTCAGATCAACGAAATCACCCAGCTATTCCCTAAAGAATAGAAACTATCATCCCGAAGGCAGCCAGTAATGTTGAAGACCATATTGAACATTATTAATAATAATGTACATGCAATAGAAAAGTTCTTTACCCGTTTTGGGGTACTCATAATTATCATACTGGCTGCAGCGGGACGGATCTGGCTGTATGGGGACCCCAAGCTATCTATCGCGGGGAATGATACGATGAGCTACGTTGAGGCATCCCAGGTCCCATTATTTTCCAGCAAAATGATGACTGGAAGGCGCCTGCTAAGTACAAACCTAATTTACAAGGTTTTAGAGCCAGAAAATGGATATAAAGTAACCGTCAACGGATCTATTGACACAACAAGACGAGCTGTACAGCCAGGGTTTGACCGCATTGCCATCCTGCAATTGGTGATGTCTGTTCTTGGTTGGGGATTTCTGGCTTTTGTTATAGCTGGGCAGATCAAAAACCCTTTACTCAAATCATTAATCGCTCTCGCCATTATTCTGTTTGCATTTACGCCTCAAATGGCTGACTGGGATAGCATCCTAATGTCTGAGTCGCTTACGTTTTCATTATTTGCGCTTCAGTTGGCTTTATTGGTCAAACTTGTTTTCTCGACCTATCAAAATCCAAATACAAAGAATAATGCACTCTATCTTGTGGCGTGGGTAGTTACATTTTTCTTGTGGACATTTTTACGAGACACAAATCTTTTTGCCTCTTTCGTGACTATTGGAATGATATTAGCAGTGTTATTCTCTGTGAGGTATCGGAAAAGCAGTTACCTATATGGGGTTTTGGTATTTTTAGTATCCATCTCAATCATCGGGCTATATACTTCCAGCAATAGCACTCGCTCGCTTGTACAGATCATCAACATATATGGTGATGACTTACTTCAAAGCC
The DNA here is from genome assembly GCA_046328875.1 of Anaerolineales bacterium. Taxonomy (GTDB): domain Bacteria; phylum Chloroflexota; class Anaerolineae; order Anaerolineales; family Villigracilaceae; genus Villigracilis. Next base: position 2,501,689 of record JAXLVS010000001.1, read on the forward strand.
CAGCAAGGATTGCCACTCTCACAGAGCTTGGAATGCCGCCTCTGGGCACTCCTGAATACGATGCCTGGTTCGAGAAAAACTCAACCACAGCGCTAATTAAGTTCATGCTCATACACCCAGGATATCCAGTAACAAAATTAATTAAGGATGTGCCACAATCATTTACGGAGATCAAGCAAACTTATTTTCATGTTCCTGAACATGCGCAAATCCGTGAAATATTAATGTCAATTGGGGATGCATTTCACCCTGAAAACACAACACCATTGCTGCTAAGTTCATTCCTTACCATTGGGCTGCTCCTGCTTGCAAAAAGTAATTCAAGAGAGACCAGTCAGCCTTGGGCATGGCTGGGGATTTGGCTCTTCCTAACTGCCAGCATCACACTCATCCCCACCATTTTAGGGGATACTTGGGCGCTAAACCGCCATGCATTATTCTCAACAATGATCTATCGGTTGTTCATATGGATCTTCTCCTTTGTCATCATAGACATCGCGCTTGACCAGAACAAACGACCGATCTCACCCAAAATTTCCGTCCCTTAATTATGGTACACTTGTTCTAATATGACCATTATCGTCTCTCTTGATATTGAAACCACCGGCCTCGACGAAAATCGCGAGGCCATTATTGAAATTGCCGCTGTTAAATTTAATGGCCGCCGCATTGAAGATGAATTTTCCACGCTAATTAACCCAGGCAAGCAAATTCCTGACTTTATCACTGGGCTGACGGGCATTGACAATGCCATGGTACGCCAAGCTCCACGGCTGCGTGACATTGCCCACGAACTTACAGCCTTTGTAGGTGATGCACCCATTCTTGGACACAATGTCAGGTTCGATATTGGTTTTCTCCGCAAAGCGGGTTTATTTGAGTTTCAACAAACGCTGGATACCTACGAACTTGCCTCGGTCTTAATGCCAACAGCAAGCCGCTACAATCTTGGTTCACTCGGCCAGCAGCTCAACATTCCACTACCTGCCACCCATCGTGCATTGGATGATGCACGCGTTACACAAGCTGCTTATGTGCGCCTCTTCGACATGGCTTGTGAACTTCCAACAGAAACGCTGACAGAGATCGTTCAGCTTGGCGATTTTGTAGATTGGGATGCGGGCTGGGTATTTCAACAAGCTTTGCAGAAAAAGGTCAAACAAGGGACTCAAGCGAAACGAGTAAAAACCGCCTCTTTTTCTGGACCAATATTTGATTCTCCCAAAAAAGAATCGTCCACGCCGATACAAAAGACCGAAGAGCCTACGCCCATTGATCCCGAAGAAATCGCCTCGGTATTGGAATACGGCGGGCCGTTCTCGCAATATTTTGAATCGTACGAACATCGCCCAGAGCAAGTAGAAATGCTCAAAGCTGTGGCAAAAGCCCTTTCGACTGGCAACCATCTCATGGTCGAAGCTGGAACCGGTGTAGGTAAATCCTTTGCCTACCTCGTGCCTGCAGCATATTTCGCAACGCAAAACAACACCCGCATTGTCGTATCTACAAATACTATTAACCTGCAAGACCAGTTAATCAAGAAAGACTTGCCCAACTTGAAGGCTGCGCTTAATTTAGATGTGCGTACGGCTGTGATGAAAGGCCGCAGCAACTACCTATGTCCGCGCAGGCTGGACTTCATGCGCTCCCATGGACCTAAAGACGCAACCGAGATGCGTGTGCTGGCAAAAATTTTGGTATGGATGTTGGAAAACACCAGTGGCGATAGAAACGAAATAAACCTCACAGGCCCAACAGAACGCGACGCATGGATGCGCCTCTCCGCCGAAGACGATAACTGCACCACCGAAACTTGTATGGGACGCATGGGCGGCACCTGTCCATTCCAACGCGCAAAACAAGCTGCGCTCAATTCGCACATCCTCGTTGTGAATCACGCACTTCTGCTTTCAGATGTTGCTTCAGGCAGTAAAGTATTGCCAGAATATGACTATGTCATTGTCGACGAAGCGCACCACATGGAATCAGCTATCACAGGTGCACTATCTTTTCGTTTGACGCAGAACGATATTGAACGCATGATGAAGGAATTAGGCGGATCATCTGCTGGGCTGCTTGGCCGCATTCTGACAGACTTGCACAACTCGCTTCGCCCATCAGACTTTGGCTTGTTGCAACAAAAGATCAAACACGCCACTGACCAGGCATTTCGCGTGGAACAATTAGCAAAGCAATTCTTCAATGTGCTGAGTGACTTCATATCTGTACAGCGTGAAGGGCAGCCACAAAGCAATTATTCATGGCAGATGCGTATTCAACCAGCCACGCGTACCCTGCCCGGCTGGGATGATGTAGAAGATATGTGGGGACAAACGGGCGAAACGCTGGCTTTGTTGGTCAAATCGCTTGAAGAGCTCTATAAAGGGCTTGGAGAGCTGGTTGCAGAGGGCCACGACAGCGTGGAAGATATTATGGGAAACATGAGCAGCGTCATCCGTCGCATGACCGAAGCGGAAGCAGCTGCCTCAGGATTGATGCACAAGCCATCCAATGAATTAATCTATTGGGTGGAAGTAAACCCGCGCGGTGAAAGATTGTCACTGAATGCTGCGCCTTTGCGGGTTGGTCCGCTCGTTCAAAAGCACCTCTGGTATGAAAAAGCCAGTGTCATTATGGCATCTGCCACTATGACCACTCACGGTGAATTCCAATACATCCGCAACACCCTCTCCGCTGAAGAAGTAGATACTGTGGCACTTGGATCGCCATTCGATTACGAATCAAGCACTTTGCTATATGTAGCAAATGACATCCCTGAACCAAACGTGCATGGTTACCAGCAAATGTTGGATAAGACCATCATTGCCACCGCCAAGGCTACTGGCGGACGAATGCTCGTGTTATTTACTTCGTATGCAGCACTTAAGAAGACAGCACAAGCAATTACGGGGCCACTGGCGAGAGAAGATATTTTTGTATTTGAACAAGGTGAAGGTGCTTCGCCCAATGCCCTTTTGGAGTCTTTCAAATCTACCGACCGCGCTGTGTTGCTTGGTACACGCTCTTTTTGGGAAGGCGTAGATGTGCCAGGCGACTCGCTTTCGGTTGTCGTTATCACCAAACTGCCTTTTGACGTGCCTTCTGACCCCATCATTGCGGCGCGCTCCGAATTGTACGAAGATTCATTCCACGAATATTATCTTCCTGAATCCATTTTGAAATTCCGTCAGGGATTTGGACGCCTCATTCGTACTGCATCTGACCGTGGTATCGTCGCTATTTTAGATAGGCGCGTGCTGACAAAGCAATATGGGCGCCTCTTCCTCGAATCATTGCCACAATGCACAGCCAGGCAAGGAGCAGCTGCTGGTCTCGCCAAGATGGCGGGTCAATGGCTGGGGACGTAATTCTGTAAACTCCCTAAAAACAAAAGAAACCTTTAATTTCTTAACGAGGGTATATGCCAAATCTTTATTTCATCTTATTTGAAATAATCATATACATTCAATTTGCACTTTGTTTACGTCACGCACTCAAACATGGAACTGCAAACCTGCTTAAACTCAGTTTTGGCATTCTATTTGGGGTGACGTTGGAGCTTGCAACCATTCGTCAACTAAACGCCTATGAATATGGGCGTTTTCTGCTTATGGTGTGGGATGTGCCGCTGTGCATCGGTGTGGCGTGGAGTTGCATCATTTACAGCGTCATGGAATTTTCCGACTCTAGCAGCCTGCCCTACTGGTTCCGCCCCTTTTTAGATGGCCTATTAGCGCTGAACATTGATCTAGCCCTTGATGCCGTCGCTATCCGCTTCGGCTTTTGGGACTGGGGACAGGGCTTGCGCTTACAGTACTTCGGTGTGCCCTATGCCAATTTCTGGGCGTGGTTTTGGGTAATCTTCTCTTTCTCGCTTGGGTATCGTATTTTTGCACGAAACATAGGCTGGGTTGGAAAGTGGCTATCCGCACCTATGGCATTTTTGGTTGGTTTGTTCGGTGTGCTCGGGACAAATGCGTTTATTGCCTTTATAGTGCCAGCTAACATCCGCCCATGGCTAATTCTTGTTACATTGTCCTTTGCACTCATTCTTATTGTGTTAAAACGCCCACAGTTTTATCAAAAGCCTGTACACCCAATCGCATTTTGGGTTCCTTTTCTGATACATGCCTATATACTGGTTGCAGGAATTGTTTCAGGAATAATCTTTAACCCCATTTTTCTACTGGTCGTTGGGTTACTAATGATGGGAATCGCATTCTACTTACACAGTAAGACGGTAAAAGAAATTTTTGCAAAATGAACACTCAAGATTATCTTTTACGAATTGGTTTTGAGGATAAAGCTGATTTATCAATCGAAACATTGCGCGCACTTCAAATAACCCACATGAAAGCTGTCCCTTTTGAAAATCTAGATATTTCCCTTGGGCGTAAAATCCAGTTGGATCAAGAAAGTCTTTGGGACAAAATAATCATCAGAAGGCGTGGGGGATTTTGTTACGAACTAAACGGCATGTTCGCTTGGCTACTCAAACAGCTCGGCTTTGATGTGACCTACCTCAACGCTCGTGTTTATAGTGAAAGAGATCGAACCCTGGGAATTGAATTTGACCACCTGGCCCTCCTAGTCAAAACTCCGAACAGTTCCATCCATTGGTTAGCTGATGTAGGTTTCGGGGATTCTTTCATACAGCCTTTAGACATGGATAATGTCAACTGGCAGGTGCAAGGTCTGCGAGCTTATCGTTTGGAACCATTTCAGAATGGCTATCAACTGTGGCAAAAAGGGTATGGAGGAGAAGCAGAAAGGCAGTATTATTTCGATCGAACAGCACACAATTTCCCGCTTGAGTATGAGGCGGCTTGTGTGTATCATCAAACATCCCCTGATTCCATTTTTACTAAAAAACGTATCATCAGCCGTGCCACTAACATTGATAGTCGAATTACATTAAATGACAACGAACTGATCGTCACATCTGAAGGCAAGCAAGTCAGATCTGCGGTTACTGAAAAGGAACGGACTAGTTTGCTGAAAGAGCACTTCGGCGTAGTGTTGTAAAGCTCATCCCACTTTCAATCTCTTTAGGATGGAAGACAGGTCATCTAAAGAAAGAAATGCTTCAACAATTCGGGGGTCAAAATGCGAACCAGACAGTTCACGGATGCTCTTCTTAACCTCTGTTGGGTGAATTCCCTTGCGATAAGGACGGTCAGATACAAGCGCATCCCACACATCTACAATGGCAAAGATGCGGGCTGCAAATGGGATATCTTCACCTTTCAGCCCGCGCGGATAGCCCGTGCCATCCCATTTTTCATGGTGACAATACGGAATATCCAACGCAGGGTGAAGGAATTTGATCGGGCTCAACATCTCATACGCATAACGTGGATGCTTTTCGATCAGTGCCCGCTCATCATCAGTGAGCTTTCCGGGCTTGAGCAAAATCCCATCTGGTATCGCCATCTTTCCAATATCATGCAGAAGTGCGCCACGTGTGATATGAACGATCTCATTTTCTTTCAACCCCATCCCTCTTGCGAGAGTTTGCGTTAATGCCGTAACCCGCCTTGTGTGGCCTTCCGTTTCCTTGTCTCGCAAATCCAGAGCACGGACCCATCCTTCCAGCGTGGCCTGATACGCGATTTCCAATTCCTCATTGCTTGCCTGTAACTCGTCGAACAGACGCGCATTGTGAATAGCGATTGCCGCCTGGTTAGCAAAGGCTGTGATGAGGTCAAAGTTCTCTTGCTGGAACACGCCCGTATAGGCACGGTTATCCACATAGATCACACCGATCAATTTATCTTTTATATTGAGCGGAACACAAAGGATGGAAAGTAAATGATAAGCTGCTACGCTAAATTGCGCTTCAAAGCGAGGGTCTTCCTGAGCATTCGTGGTGAGGACGAGTTTCCCCGTCTCCACCACGCGGTTAATGACTGTTTTGCTAACAGCGAATTGATCCTCATCAAGGTCTACATGATCCAACCCGCGCGCAACATGTACCTTGAGACTTCCATCAGGTTCACGAAGCATAAGGAAGCCGCGTTCAGCGCGCATCAACTTGACGAGCCGGTCCATTACTTCAGACAAGACGCGGTTCAAGCCTAACGAAGAGTTGATCGTACTACCGATCTGAACCAAAGCCTCAAACTGTGATTCATGAATTTGTGTCTGCTTTAATACTGAGCTTTTTACCTTGTTCAAGGTGCTGGCAGCGTGTGTCAGATCCCTCAGAACTTGGGAATTCTGGCCGTCGCCTGACTGCGCAATGGACTTCATCGCATTCGACAACAAATTTCCAATTTCCCAAAGCTGGTCCTGAACGATATTCGTTTCAGATGGTTGTTTCATTTTCGGTCATTCCTCTTTAGCTTCAAAATCACCAAATAAAACCATTGCACGCAAATCCCATGCTCCAGACAACAATTCGCCGTTTAAATAATTTTCCCGATCCTGTAATTATAACTTCGGCAGCACAATAGACTGCTGTTTTTGGTATTTTCCCTTTTTATCAGCATACGAGATGGTACATTCCTCATCTGCCTCAAAAAACAATACCTGCGCCAATCCTTCATTCGCGTAAATTTTCGCTGGCAAAGGCGTGGTGTTGGATATCTCCAAAGTAACAAATCCCTCCCACTCAGGTTCAAACGGCGTCACATTGACGATGATCCCGCAGCGTGCATACGTAGACTTTCCAAGGCACACCGTCAATACTTTGCGAGGTATACGGAAATATTCCACAGTACGAGCCAATGCAAAGGAGTTAGGCGGCACAATACAAACATCTCCCACGAAATCCACCATCGACTTGGTGTCGAAGTTCTTTGGGTCCACTGTGGCAGAAAAAACATTGGTAAAAATCTTGAACTCATTTGCAACTCGCACATCATAACCGTATGAAGACACGCCATACGAAATCACCCCGTTTCGAACCTGATTTTCAACAAACGGCTCGATCATCTTATGCTCAAGCGCCATTTGTCGAATCCAATGATCTGGCTTCAATCCCATTTTCTTCTCCTTAACCTCGTTAGATTGGGTAAATACTGGCATGATTTTATAACAAAATTGTAAAGTTTTAATTACAATTTCCATATATAATCCGCCCACAGCCTTTCCAGCGACAGGCCAAATCCAAATCTATTGAGGAAAAATAATGAAAAAGGTTTTTAGTTTTCTTGCAAATGAAGTATTTTTAGGCACCATGATCGCCCTCTTGAGTGTTTTCACCGCTGTCGCCAGCTACCAAGGCGCCATGGCCGACTCAGAGCAAAACAAGTACGAAATTTTAGGAATGCAAGCACTTAATGACGGCAACGCCGAATACCTGAGCGCCAATCAAACTTGGATTCAAGACGATGGCAATTACGATAACTGGTACATCAACCGTGATACCAACCCAGAAATTGCAGCCTATTATGAAAGTAACTTCACCGAAGAATTAGACACCGCCATCGCGCGCAATGGCGCAGATGAATACCCAATGGATGAAGAGTACGCAACAGCCATTTACGCTGATGCAAATGCATCATGGGAAGATTCAGACACAAACTTCGAGCTTGGCTCCCAGTATGACGAAAAAGGTGACCAGCTCCAGCTCATTATGCTCATCATGGCTCTCGGCCTCGCCCTGGCTGCCTGGGGCTCCCTGCTTGGCGCAGAAAGCAACTTGCGGGCCATGTTCTCCCTGTTTGGGCTCATTGCTTTCATCACAGGAATTGGCTTTTACGTCTTCTACATGTTCATTTCTCCCGCTGTTGTAGCCGCAGTCTAACCAACACAAAAATGTCTGATAAAAAAGCGAACCTAAAAGGTTCGCTTTTTTATCAGATTAAATTCGCCTTACATTGGTATAATGGACAGAGTATGACATCACAAACATATCGGCACACACTCGATGAATGGCGTAAAGAACGCGATATAACCATCCGCAAGGAAAATGGATGGCTTGCTCTTTCTGGTTTATATTGGCTAAAACTCGGAAAGAATCAAATTGGGTCCGACCCAAAAGCCGAAATTCAACTACCAGACCGTATCCCCGCCAACATTGGTTTCTTTGAATACAACGGCAGGTCTGTCAGTTTCCGCGCAACACCTGGCCAAAATATCGAAGTTAACGGCAAACAGGCAGATTTCGCTATTCTTCAACCCGATATTTCTGAGAACCCAAGTTTTATTCAACTGCAAGATGTCCAACTCGTAGTCATTCAGCGTGGCAATCGGATGGGTGTTCGCATGTGGGACAATCAACGCGAAAAGCGACGCTCTTTTCCTGCCCGCACCTGGTACGATATCGACGAGAATTTTCGCATCGCTGTAACATATACCGCTTACGATCGCCCCAAAATGGCCTACTTCCCTGATCTCACTGGCGAAAAATCTGAATTCCCAGTGGATGGATATTTTTCCTTTGAATTCGGTGGTAAAAGCTATAAACTAGATATCAACAAAGAAGACGAAGAAACTTATTTCGTTCGTTTCTGGGACCCTACCAGCGAGGAAGAGACCTACCCTACTGGCCGATATCTTATCGCAGACATTGAACCAGACAAAAAAATATTTATCGATTTCAACAAAGCATATAACCCGCCCTGCGCCTTTACAGACTTTGCAACTTGTGTCTTTGCCCCAGAACAAAATCACTTAGACTTTAGAGTAACAGCAGGGGAAACCTACCAGAATCGCGAAGGATAAAAAAAACGCCGCAGCTAGCGGCGTTTTTTTTATCAGACAAACAAGTTCATGAAGAAATCAGGCACAAAGAAATAGCCGATTCCAAAACCCCACTTCAATATACAACAAACGATCAGAATAATAACTCCCAAGGAAAGCATCGCATAATCCTGAGGTTTATAGTTAAGTTCCTTTAGCCAAGTACGGGGAGCAGTGCCAAAGGCGCGTAGATCCATAGCATCAATAACTTCTTCACCAGTTACAGTGGACTGCATCACAACAGGAATGACCAATGGCGCAAGTTTCTGAATACGTGCCACCAATCCACCTTTCAACTTGTCCATTTCGTAGCCGCGGGCACGTTGAGCATCCATTGTGATCAACAGGTCACGGGCAAAGGTGGGCAGAAAGCGGAACGCAAGGTCCATGGTAAAAGATACGTTATCTGACGCGCCCATTCTTTTGAAGGCTGTCCCATATAAATTAGGGTCAACCGTATACGGGATAGGCAAAGCCAGAATTGTCATAGTCAGCATGCGAGTGATTTGAGTAATGGCAAACCACAACTTGGAGACCGTAACAGGAACATCCCAACCAATATCAGTAAATGGTATCTTTATGGGAACAATGAATAGAACAGGAGTAACAATATCGGTCACCGTGGAAGGACCGCCCCGCCCAGACAATAATCCATTCAGGCCTACGATAAAAAACACCAAAACTGCGATGAACATCCAGATACGCTTGACATCCTTCCACTCTATTCGGGCAAGCAAATACAGGGTCAGCGAACCAAAGAATAGGGGAAGAATGACGCGATAGTCCCAAATATCAGGCAGCGTAATGGCAAAAATAATACAGACCATGAAAATAAGTCTGGTGCGTGGATCAAGGCGTTGAATGAATGTATCGCGGAGGCGATACTTCCAGGTGACCAACATAAACTTAGCGACCTCTCCGTGAAGCTACGGCGGCAAATGCGATCATCAAGATCGGCAACAAAATCACCACTACTACGGCGTTTCCAATGAAGGCAGGGGTGAAGTAGCCAACCAATGCTGTGTTCCAGTCCAGCCCGCCGATGAATTTTTCAGTGAGCGACGCGAACAGCATACCCACTACAATACCAGCAAGTCCATAGCCGACTGCTTTCATAATATCGCCACGAGCGCGGAAGTCTTTAATGGAAGCCATCACCAGACCAGCAACCAAGCCCATCAAACCATTACCGAGGCTCCAGTTCCAATAAAAACCCCAACCGCTCAGTGCGTCGCCGAGGGTGTTGCCGATGAAACCAGCCAGCAAACCTACCCAAGGGCCATAGGCTGACGCAAAAAAGATCAAGACAGCTACAGCAGGGCGGAAGGTAACATTACCAGCTGCAGGCAGGGGGAAAATGTTGGTAGCCCACGAAAACACGCCGTATAACGCCGCGCCGATGGCACCGTATACAACCTGGCGGGTTCCAAATTCCCAAGTACTTTTGTCGTTCATGATTCTCTCCTTTTGATTAGTTTACGATACGAGCTGACCCTATATAGATAAACCCTGACTTCGTTAATACGTTTCAGGGAACATCACGCTGTATATTCAGCCAATGACTCGGCTGATAAAAACCTTTTTGTTTTTGCAAGCAGTTCAAGGTTAAGTTGAAGAAGCGACGTGGGGCGTACACGATACTTCAGCAACAGGTCAACATCTTTCAAAACGTCTTCTGGTTTACCATCTGCAACGACGTGTTTATCTCCGAAGAGAAGCACACGGTTGGCATAGGTTACTGCAAGGTCAAGGTCGTGCGTGATAAACAAAGTGGACTCGAAATTGGCAGAAAGGATCGAGCGGACATCAGCCGAAGCACTGCAGAGCGCATCCATAAAGCGGGTGTAATTTGCAAAATCCTGCCCCGCGGTCGGCTCATCCATCACCATGATCTTTGACTGCATTGCAAGTACAGCGGCAATAGTTGTACGTTTCTGCTGTCCAAAAGATAAACCCAAGGGCGGGTATTCAGCAAAACCATTTAAATTTACAGTTGAAAGGCTTTCAGCCACAGCCTTGTTCATCTGCTCTTTTTCAAAGTTAAGGTTCTTTGGGCCAAACTCCAACTCTTCACGGACGGTAGGAGCGAAAAGCATGTGAGTTGGGCTTTGAAACACATAACCGAGGACGCGGGCAATTTGAGCGACGCTCATCTTCCGCGTATCCTCGCCTTGCACTAGCACGCGGCCGGAAGTGGGTTTTAGCAAACCGATGGCATGTTTTACGAGCGTAGACTTACCTGCGCCATTTGGGCCAAGCACTGCAACCAAATCGCCGCGGTGAATCTTTAGGTTGACATCTTTAAGGATGAAAGGATTTTCCTCGTCATAACGAAAGCTGACATCTTCAAAGACAACCAGCGGCTCGCCACCTTCATCAACTTTATGAATGTGCGGGGCCTCCACAGCCTTTTTCTGTTCTTTGACTCTTTGTACCACCCATTGTGCAGGCAGCTTCACCTGTGTATGATCGATCTCTTTTGGAAGGCTGCGAATGCCACCTAAATACTTTATACGTCCATCTTCCATGTAAAGCAAGCGGTCTGGACGGGTTTCAATGGCATCTTCCACACGATGTTCCACCAAGATGATGGTCTTGCCTTCATCTGCCAAACTGCGGAAAATTTCCAGAGCTTCATGGGCAGACGCAGGGTCTAAAGAAGCGAGGGGTTCATCCAGGAGCAAAATGGAAGGATTCATAGCAAGCAAACCTGCCAATGCTACCTTTTGCTTCTCGCCGCCTGATAAATTGAAAGTTTCTCTCGCGCGCAAATACTCGATCTTCAAGCGTTTCATCGCCTGATCAACACGTGTTTCGATCTCTGCACGAGGAAAACCAAGGTTCTCTGGTCCAAAAGCAATTTCGTTATACACATTGCTGGCTACGATCTGGCGTTCTGGGTCTTGAAGAAGCGTACCAACGGTTTGCGACATTTCCGCAATCTTTAGCTCAGCTACATCTTTTCCATGAAGAAGGACTTTTCCACTGCGCTCTCCACGGTAACTGCGGGGAATGAGGCCATTGATAGAGCGCGCTAAGGTAGTCTTGCCGCATCCGCTTGAACCAGCAATTAAAAGCAACTCGCCCTGCTTAAGCTCGAACGAGATGTTCTCGATCGCAAGCTCGGGGCGGGTACGATACTTAAACGATAGGTTTTCAACTACGAGGGGAGTCTCACTCATGGGTGGGGTCAGTGCTCTCAGTTTTATTTGAATTCTTAATTCCAGCCCCTATTATCAAGACAATAAATAGTACTGTCAAGTAGGAGATTAGACCATCATTTTAGGCTCAATTATTATTCATAAAAGCGCCCTGCCAAATGGTAGGGCGCTTCTCTTTCAGAAAAAAATTACATCAAAACCACATACAAGGCGTGCAGCACGCCAGGGATGCCACCTAAGAAGCACAGAACAATGTTGATCCAAAAGGCATTATCAATCTTACCGTTTTTCATATAAACACCTAACGGGGGAATAAAAATTGCTGCAATTACCTGCAAAGCTTTATTATCCATTCGACACTCTCCTATATATAAGTTGGATTAAATACTTCTCAATTATACAATGTAATGTATATAAATATCATAACTCAATCAGGCAATACTCTTGGAAAAACAACTTGAAACGCAGTCCCCTTCTGCAAATCTGGGCGAAGGCGAATTTCACCTTTCAAAACATTCACAACTAAATTATGGACAATGGCCAGCCCAAGTCCTGTCCCGCCGCTGGCGCGAGCCGTGGTGAAGAAAGGCTCAAAAATACGAGACTGTTCTTCCTTTGGAATTCCCCTGCCGTAATCCTGTACAGTCAAACGGTAATGTTTATCATCAGCAAGTTCAATGGTCACATCTACATCCCCGCCAATTCCATTGGGATAGGCATGCCGCTCGGTATTGGTCAATAAATTAATCAGAATCTGAGAAAGCACACCGCGATACCCAGCCCAGCTCTTTTGCTCAAAGGCTAACCTATTGACGAAGTTCACGCCGATCTGACTCCGCTTCAAGCTGACCAGCACCAAACTGACAGTTTCTTCCACGGCTTCAGAGATATCGAACAATTCCTTTTGATCAGTCAATTGGCTGACCGATATTTTCTTAAAGTCCTGTACCAATCTGTGGGCACGTTCCACATTGCGCCGCATCAACTCCAGCGATTCGGCAATATCGGCAGCGCGTTGAATGGTGACTTCTTTAGGAGAAGCCAGTTCTCGAGCCATAATGCTTACTGCAGTATTGATAATTCCCAAAGGGGTGTTGATCTCATGCGCTACACCTGCCACCATCTCAGTTAATGCGCGTTGTTTTTCAGCTTCCATCTGAGAAGCGAGAGTTCGCCGTGTCAACGTCTGCTCAAATTCACGGTCATTTGCTGCGCGTATTTGTTCACTCAAAGAAGAAAAAATCTCGATAATTTCTTCAGGGTTTGAGTTGCGGATAATTTCAAGCATCAAGTCACGATCAATAGCAAGGAGGTCTGAATCCTCTAAGGCCGTCACTGTGGCCTGTCGCGGCTCCTTACTCAACATGGCAATTTCCCCAAATATTTCGCAGTCGGCCAATTCAGCCATAATGACATGCTCTCCATCCAAAACATCCTCACGCTCGATCTTTACCCTGCCTTTGAGAATCAAATACATCGTCGCCGAATATTCCCCCTGCCGAAAAATAACAGAATTTGCATGTACACAAGTACTTGTTGCATTTTCAGAGATCACAGCTAATTGCTTCTCTGAAAAAGAGGCAAAAAACGGGGACTGTCTTAAAATTCCGAGGTGAAGAGCGCTTTGTTCTTTGGATAATGTTTGCATGTTTGGCCTGAACCGATCATTTCTAAAATAACTTCACACGTATTGTATTATTTCTTCTTTACCACTGCCTTCTTTGCAACCCTCTTAACAGGCTTTCTTGATTTCTGCTTTCCCATTGATTTTACAACTTTCTTCTGCAGAATTGCAGCCCTTTTTTCTTCATCTGTAATTCTCTTCCACAACGTGGAAAATACAAGGCCGCTCTTAAAGGTCAAATCTAGCAGGAGGCGCGGCATTACCATGGATGATTCCGCAGCATAAACATAATCTGCTGTAGTCTTTGTCTTCACAGTCTTTACTAATAAATTCCCCATTTCATCCACAGTCAACTTATGCCCCTCAGGTGTTCGGATGGTCGGCGTTAAAACATCCAAACGACCAACAAGAGGTTTTAAATGCTCAGGATAATCACTCACCACAAGCTTTTTATCAAAAATAAATCCCGTCACAGCCTCACCCTCTTGCGGGCCAGGCTCTCCAAACCAGCCAATTCCAGCTAAAAAATCTCTTCGAGAAGCAGAGTGCATCAACATCCGTGTATTAGACATTTCAGTCATCAAGGCATACCAGCCTGTAAACCATTGACGCACACCACTTTTCACAAGTGAATACAATTTTTGCTCGTGCAATTCCAACTTTGTGAAGTAGCCTGATATCTCATAATCATCGATCACTTTGCGCTCTGGCGCCACCCCAGGCTGCCCCGTACGAATATATAGTTGAACGGAGTGCCCTCCCGCCTCATTACGAATATATTCGCACAACTCCAACCCAGCTTTATCGCTTTCCATCACGACATCGATAAAGGCCACTGCCACAATTGGCTCAATAGATCCCTGCAAAGTAAGAGGTCCTTCTAAAAGTTTGATCGCCTCCGCCTTGCTGCCAGCTGTATGGATTTTTATAGGCAGGCCATAAACCGTCACACTGCGCAATGCCAACCGCGTAACCGCCAGTACATCAGGGTCGTCATCCACAACCAGAATATTCCACTCATGAAAAAACACTGCAACCTCCAAACATAAACAGCAGGCGCTATTTCCTGATCACGCCGATCAATGCTTCATAATTTGCAGGAATAACCTTTGGGGATTTGAACGATTCAGTGATGACAGAGGGGTCTTTCATACCATGACCAGTACATACCACAACAACCCGTTTGCCCTTCGCATCAAACTTCCCGACAGCGGATTCTGCCAACAAGCCAGCCAACCCTGCAGCAGACGCTGGCTCAACCCAAACCCCTTCCGAAGCTAAAATCTTCTGTGTGAACAAAATCTGCTCGTCTGATACAGCGATGATCCTGCCCTTCGACTCAGAAGCAGCATCCAGTGCTTGTTCGCCGCGAGCAGGCTTGCCTATACGAATAGCAGTCGCAATCGTCTCTGGTTTCTCAACAGGATGTCCTAACACAAGCGGAGCGGCGCCTGCAGCTTGTACGCCCAATACTTGCGGCAATCCCTTTTGGTATTGTTTAAAGCCAGCCCAATAAGAAGTAATGTTTCCCGCATTCCCTACTGGCAAACACAGCCAATCAGGCGCGGAGCCGAGATCATCACAAATTTCAAAGGCTCCTGTCTTCTGTCCTTCAATCCGGAATGGATTGATTGAATTGACCAATGCAATCGGAGTCTTTTGGGTGATCTCAACTACCAAAGTCAACGCATCATCAAAAGAACCTTGCACTTGAATCACCTCAGCCCCATAGGCAATAGCTCCAGCAAGCTTGCCAACGGCCACCTTGCCTTCTGGAATCAACACAATAGAACGAAGACCTGCGCGAGCTGCATAAGCCGCTGCAGAGGCTGCTGTATTGCCCGTGGATGCGCATATCACCGTTTGTGCACCTCGGCCAACGGCTTCGCTGATGGCTGCGGTCATACCGCGGTCTTTGAAAGATCCAGTGGGATTCAATCCCTCGAATTTGATGAATAATTCACAGCCTAATTCCCTGCTCAAACGCGGCATGGGAATTAATGGGGTATTTCCCTCGAGCAGGGAAATATTTTTTGTATAGGCGGGCAAGTCAAGATACTGCCCATAGCGATGAATCAAGCCTTGATAAGTCATGTCTACTCCAAAGTTAAGAATGAGGCGATTATACCTATCGCGGTCACAAATTGCATTAAATATGCAATTTGTAGCGCAGGTATTATATAATGTCCCCATGATAAAAATTCGAGTCCCCGCCACCTCTGCCAATTTAGGCCCAGGCTTTGATTGTCTGGGCCTCGCTTTGAATATCTGGAATGAAGTTTCTTTTGAACCTGCCGAAAAACTGTCTTATCATGTCACTGGTGAGGGTGCAGAAAAATTAAATAAAGGCACTCGAAACTTGCTAACAAAGGCGTATGCGTTCCTGCATGAAACTTGTGGACACAAGATGAACGGAGTACAAATTTGCGCTGACAACGGTATTCTGATGAGCAGCGGCCTCGGCTCCAGTGCAGCAGCGATTGTAGCTGGACTATTTGGCGCCAACGAAATGCTTGGGAAACCGCTGAGCACCAAAGAGCTTTTACAACTTGCGACGAGTATGGAAGGCCACCCAGACAATGTGGCGCCTGCTCTGCTTGGTGGATTGGTAGTTTCGGTCATGGCACACGAAGAAATTATTACGAAGCGATATGAAGTCCCTGAGTTTACTGTGGTGATTGTAAAGCCGCTCGTAGATTGGCCAACTCGTACAGCTCGCGCTGTACTTCCAAAATCCGTTTCACGCGCAGATGCTATTCACAACATCGGGCGTGCCGCTCTGGTTATTGACGCGTTACGCGATGGTAATTTTGATCTCCTACAAAAAGTTATGGATGACCGCATACACCAACCCTATCGGCTAAAACATATTGCAGGCGGTATGGCAGCATATAAGACCGCCAAAAGCTTTGGTGCGGCGGCACTTTCGGGGGCAGGTCCTTCCATCATCAACTTTGTACCATCCGAAAAAGCAGGACAAGCTTGCCAGGCTATTGCACGAGTGTTTCAAGAACGGGGAATCGAAACAAGAGAATTGATTACATCTCCCACCATAAAGGGAGTTCACAGAATATAAAACTTCCGACCAAATTGGTCGGAAGTTTTTCTAAGCTAATTTATTTCTTTTTCTCTTTTGGCTTGGTCTTTCCAGCAGGGTTAACTTTTGCTGGAACTGGGATTGGCTGTAATTCTACTTTTGCCGCCTTTGTCTCCTTGTATGGTTCGCGCAAGTTGACAGGTTTCACATGAGAATCGCGTACTCGCAAATTGATCATTTCAACAAAAATAGAGAAACCCATTGCAAAGTAGACATATCCCTTCGGGACTTCCTGACCAAATCCATCCAAGATAAGTGTGAGGCCAATCATGAGCAAGAAACTGAGCGCAAGCATTTTCACGGTCGGGTGATTTTCCACAAATTCGCCAATCGGACCTGATAGGAAGATCATAACGCCCGCGGCAGCGATCACAGCAATGATCATAATCATAAGTTCCTTGGACATTCCCACTGCGGTAATAACTGAATCCAATGAAAAAACAACATCCAACAACATGATTTGAATGATCACACTGACAAAATTAGCAGCTACTTTTGCAGAAGCATGTCCTTCCTGACCTTCAAGCTTTTCATGAATTTCTGACGTGCTTTTATAAAGAAGGAATAAACCGCCTGCAATCAAGATCAGGTTATGACCTGAAAAGCCAAAACCGAATATTGAAAACAAAGGTTCTTCGAGGCTAATGATCCACGAAAGGGAAAGAAGCAACAAAATACGAGAAAAAACCGCAAGAATAATACCCGTCGTTCGAGCACGCGATTGGTCTTGCTTGGGTAATTTCCCTGCCAAGATGGATATAAAAATAATGTTATCCACCCCAAGGACCAGTTCAAGTACGATCAAAGTGACAAGGGCAACCCAAGACTCTGGTGAAGATATCCAACTAAAATTCACGTTCTACACTCCTCAAAAAGAATAATTTCATTTTAATTGGATTTTGAAGATTTGGGTATGTAAAAACTCGAAGGTAAAACCTCCGAGTTTAGTCTACTTAATGTTGAATAAGTCATTGATTACGTACCAACTTCAATACATCAACTGAGTGACTTGTTCCGTTCTGTATCTAAAACCGCCCATTTGGAATTTAGCGGGTCAAAACGGACGTAGACCTTTTTACCAACCGAATATTTTTCAACGGCAGAATCCACGATCAAAACATCACCTTCGGCTTGAAAGACAGAACCGCTTTTCGGGGTGACATCAAAAACCATGTGCTTAGCACGTGATTGTTTTAGCGGATATGGAAGATCTAGGTCATCTACACGGGTGATGACGGCTTCTGCGGGCTCACCGCGTTTTTTAAGTTCTTCATTACCTTCGGTCAATTTATTAAATTCGCCTCGGCGATGATTGAGCATGGCCTCTTCATGCTGATTATCGTCATGGTCATAAGCGATACGCGACAAGTTGTTTGGATCGTAGACAATCCATATTTTCTGCCCTGCAAATCCAACCAACTCACCTCCCACAACAGCATAGTGTTTTTGATGGATCAAATTCCGAAAACCCGCACGAAAGTGGCCACGTCCTTCTGGCTGAACCTCAACTTCAAAATCAACGGTATGAGTTACGTCACTTCCTTCAATACGCTTGGCAGAAAGAATAGTGGCGGGCGCTAATAATCCACCTCCATCCAGAATGGCTTTATGTTCCGCCTGTGCTTTTTTTGCAGTCGCCGCCCTTTTCTTTGTAAAAGCGGTGATCAAAAGAAAAATCGGAGTTGCAAAAACCAGAAGAATCCCAGCAAGGCAAGCATAAGCGCCAATTGTTGACCAAATTGAATTATCCATTAATAAATCTCCATAAAAAAATACACCCAATCGAAACGATTGAGTGTATTTTACGATAAAATTTGTCTAGTTACTTGATCTTGAACATCTGCGTAAGTTTCATTGCAAGATTCAAATCGCCTGCGAGCTTCAACTTACCAGCCATGAAGGCTTGCATTCCGTCAAGCTCGCCAGTGAAGATTTTTACATAATCAGCAGAGTCGGCGGTGAGAGTCATCTTGGGAGTGGCAAAGGTTCCTTGTGCAACTTCAACTTTTCCATCCTTGATCGTGGCGTACCATTCTCCAGGTTCTGCGCCTGTGAACTTGAATTGAATTGTGGCGTCCAAGCCTGCGGCTTTTTCTGGGATGAATGCGCCAGGCATTTTGGACATGAGATCTGCTACGGTTAGTGCCATTGTTATTTCTCCTATTTTTTTGTAGAGGCGGGGTTTTCCCACCCAAATCTATTATAACTACATCATAAGGGCGAGGAGACCTCGCCCCTATATTATTAATTTTGCAAATTCTCAAAGATCGCTGCAGCACCCATACCACCGCCAATGCACATGGTGACCATACCATACTTAGACTTGCGGCGACCCATTTCATAGATCAATTGGGTGGTGAGTTTGGAGCCTGTGCAGCCGAGGGGATGTCCGAGGGCAATTGCGCCACCGTTGACATTAACTTTTTCGGGGTCAATTTCAAGGGTTTGCATAACTGCTAATGATTGAGCAGCGAAGGCTTCATTCAATTCTATCAGGTCAATGTCGTTCAACGAAAGACCAGCGATTTTGACAGCCTTCGGGATGGCAGCAATGGGACCAATTCCCATTAATTCTGGTGGGACGCCTCCCACGGCAAAGGAAACGAATCGAGCCAATGGTTTGAGTCCCAACTCGTGAGCCTTCTCTGCCGACATGACCATCACAGCCGAAGCCCCGTCAGACATTTGGGAAGAGTTCCCAGCGGTGACCATGCCGCCTTCTTTGAAAGCAGGCCGCAGCTTGGAAAGACCGTCGAGCGTTGAATCGCCGCGCGGGCCTTCATCCCGTTTCACAGTGAAGGCACGCTTCACGGCTTTGCCGTCCACATATTCAACGACTTCCACATCAAGCGGAATGAGCTCAGGATCGAAGATGCCAGAGTCAACAGCATGGGCGGCTTTCTGATTGCTCTTGAGTGCGAATTCATCTTGCTGTTCGCGGGTGATGCCATACTTGACTGAAACATTTTCCGCGGTGAGACCCATGTTGGTGTAATACTGCGGCAGATCCTGCGCGAACTGCGGATTGGGCGAAAACTTGTAGCCCATCATCGGCACCATGGACATGGATTCAACACCCGCGCCAATGCCAATCTCGATCTGTCCCGCTTGAATTGCATTCGCCACATGCGCAATGGACTGCACGCCTGACGAGCAATAGCGGTTGATGGTTTCGGCGGGCACGGTGTCTGGCAAACCAGCGCGGATGGAAATTGTGCGCGCCACATTCATGCCCTGTTCACCTTCGGGGAATGCACAACCAAAGACGATATCTTCAATTTGAGCAGGGTCAAGATTCGGTGTGCGCTTCAATAACTCCTGAAGAACTGCCGAGCCCATTTCATCGGGACGAACCGTTGCAAGTCCGCCGCGTTTTGCTTTTCCAACAGGGGTACGTACTGCGCTAACGATAACTGCTTCTCGAGTTGTCATTTGTTTATCTCCTTTGGAGAGTGGAAAGTAGGTTTACTCACCACTTTCAACTTTCTAGTTTCTAAGCGGTTTACCCGTCTGCAAAATGCTCCACATTCTCGCCTGAGTCTTTTCCTCGCCACACAGAGACAGGAATGCTTCACGCTCCAAATCCAAAATATATTGCTCGCTCACCCAGGTCGGCTTGGACAAGTCGCCGCCAGCCATAACATACGCAAGTTTGGAGGCAATGTACGAGTCGTATTCGGTAATGTAATTGCCTTCCTTGAATGCCCATGCGCCAATCTTCATCGCACCGTACATGTCACGACCAGGCGCATAGATCAACTCTGGCGCGGGCGGACGATATCCAGACGCGGCCATGTGCAATGCTTCTTTCTTGGCTTCGGTCAGCAAATGATCTCGATTGATCACAACTCGATCCTGCGGGCCTAAAATTCCCATGCCGCGCGCTTCTTCGGCAGACACAGCTACTTTGGCTTGACCAATTTGCAAGAACGCCTTTTGAATGAACGGGAATGTCTCAGCGCTTTCAACTTTGGCAGCGGGGTTGATAATGCGGCGCATATATTCTTTTGTGCCTGCACCCGCAGGGATCACGCCCGCACCAAGTTCCACCAAACCGATATAAGTCTCAGCAGCCGCAACGACTCTCGAACCGTGCATGGTAATTTCACAACCACCACCGAGAGCAAGTCCTGCAGGAGCGATAACCACAGGTTTGGGTGAATAGCGCATCCGCATATTCAAACCCTGCAATCTGCGGATCGCGCCATCGAGCTGATCCCACATGCCTTGTTGAGCAGCGACCACGACCATGAACAAATTTGCACCCGCACTAAAGTTATCCGCTTCACTGCCGATGACCAGACCATCGAATTCATTTTCAAGTCTATCCAACGCTTCGGAAGCGACCGCAAAGATATCGTCATCGAGCGCGTTCATCTTGGTGTGGAATTCAACCAGCGCAACGCCATCGCCAATATCATACAACGACGCGCCCGCATTCTTGCTGATCTCTTTCTTCGTACCGCGTAAATCCTTCAAGAACACAAAGCCTTCACTGGCCTTGAACTTCACATACTTCTTTTTAGACACATCGTACGCGCCAACTTTGTTATCGCCCTTGTATTGATAGAAGGTCTCAACACCGTTCTTCAACATTTCGTCCACCCATTTCGCGGCGGGGTATCCTTCGGCCTTCATACGCTTCACGGTCTCTTTCACGCCGAGCATGTCCCAAATCTCGAACGGGCCAGCATCGTGCATGAAACCCCAGCGGACCGCATCATCAATCGGCTTGGCAGTATCCGCGACTTCGGGGATGAGAGTGGAGACGTACTGGAAACTTTGATAGGTCAACGCCTTGACTAACTTCGCCGCTTTGTCATCCGCCTCAAGCATGACCTTGAGCCTGTCACCCAACCCTTCGACATCTTTCGCCGCCTTGACAGAGTCAAAGCGCGGCTTGCCCGCAGGGACATGCTCCATCGTATTCAGATCAAGCGAATAGAATTGCTTCTTTCCTTCAGCGTCGCGCACTTCCTTGTAAAAGCCAACTTTGGTTTTATTGCCAAGCCACTTGCGCTCCAATAACGTGTCCATCAACTTGCGAGGCTTTTCAGCGGCGAGATATTTCTGTCCGAGTTTATCGTGCGCGATCAACGGCGCAAGGTTCTTACCCACGTGATCCCACACATCCACACCGACCAGATCTATCAGCCTGAACGTTGCCGTTTTGGGCCGACCCATTAAAGGTCCAGTAATAGCGTCCACTTCGTCAACGGTATATTCGTTGTTGAGGATAAAGTCCATTGCGAAGGCACCCGTTCCAAACGCAACTCGATTCCCAATAAAGTTCGGAGTGTCTTTGCAAAGCACCACGCCTTTGCCTAAGTCAAATTCACCGAAATGCATGAAGAATTCAGTGACATCCTTGGCTGTGTCTGCGGTTGGAATGATCTCCAACAATTTGAGATAACGCGGCGGATTGAAGAAATGTGTGCCGAGGAAATGCTGCTTGAAGCCCTTCGAGCGGCCCTCAGCAATCGCCTTCACAGGAATACCAGACGTATTTGTCGAAACAATTGTGTTCGGCTTGCGAATTTCGTCAATACGCGCCATCAAGTCTTGTTTGATCTTGAGGTTTTCGACAATGGCTTCGCAGACCCAATCCGCATCAGCAACCGCGCTGAAATCATCCTCAAGATTTCCAAGCGTGACGAGAGTTTTCAAGTCCGCACCCATTAAGTTGGCGGGCTTGGCTTTGATACAACGATCCCAACCTTCTTTGACGATCTTATTTTTATCAGGCGAGTCTTTCGCGACAATGTCGAGCAAGGTCACAGGCACGCCGATATTCGCAAGGTGCGCTGCAATGGCTGCACCCATTGTGCCCGAGCCGATGACAACTGCTTTGTGGATGTGATATTTCATGATTACCTCAACTCTGCGCCCGTGTAACCCAAAATCTGACGAGCCACCACGAGACGATTGATTTGACCTGTACCTTCGTAAATATCTGTGATCTTGGCATCGCGGAACCATTTCTCAAGTAGGAAATCGCGGCTGTAGCCAAGCGGTCCCAAAATTTCAACGGCTTTCTGCGTGACCTTCGTAGTCACATCGCCAGCCTTTACCTTGCTCATAGAAGACTCAAGCGCGTTCGGCTTTTTATTGTCCGCCATCCAAACCGCTTTCAAGACCATCAACCATGCAGAGCGAAGTTGGATATCTATATCGATCACGTCGCGTTCGATGGATGTTAGCTTGTTGCGTGGCAGCCCATAGCGGACTTCGACGCCGTTTTCCTTCAACTTCTCTTTGAGGAATTCGAGCGCGGCTCTTGCCACACCGATACCTGATGCTGCTACGAGAGGCCGAGTCGCATCGAAAGTAGCCATCGCGCCCTTGAAGCCTGTCGTGGTCTTTTCAACTGTCGGGCTGCCCAATACGTTCTCATACGGCACGCGAGCATCCACCAGTGAGATCGCGGCTGTATCGCTGGCGCGGATACCGAGCTTGTGTTCAAGCTTGGTGATCGTCACGCCAGGCGTGCCACTCTCGACAACGAAAGCACGCATTCCAGAGCGTCCTGCGGACGGGTCAATGCTTGCCCAGACAACGATAAAGCCTTTGCCAAGTTTTTCATATTCAACAAATGATTTATCCCCGCCCGTGACGAATATCTTCTCGCCGTTGATGACCCACTCTTTTGTGGCTTCATCCAACACAGCACGGGTGCGGATCGCGGAAGTGTCCGAGCCTGCGCCAGGTTCGGTCATGCACATGGCCGCATAGGTCGGCTTGTCATCATTGAAGCGGGCAAGAAACTTGGCTTTCTGTTCTGGGGAACCAGCAGCTTGAACAGCCGCTGCACCGAGTCCACCACCAGGAGTGATAAGGTAATAGCCTACGTCGCCCCATGAAAGCATTTCAATTTGAGATGCTAATTTCTGATATCCAATTGGAGGTCGCTTCTCGGCGCCTTCCTTTGGTTTTTCTTCTGTCACGGTTAATCCGCCGCCACCGCCCATGGAACGCATGGCAGAGTGCATAAATTCTACATAGTCCCATGGAATAGCGTGTTCGTTCTCGTCAAATTCACGGGAGGTGGTGCGCATCATATTTTCGGCAACAGAGTGTAGCATGGTCTGCATCTGCAAAATCGGTTTGGGGGTTTCGAAATCAATAGTCATGGTTGTATCTCCTACTCTGTATGAGATTGCTTCGTCGGGCTAAAGCCCTCCTCGCAATGACGAATTAAACGATTGCCAGCCCTAAAAGCATCGCAAAGCCACGGCCGTTGCGGAGGAGCAGCTCAACGGGGTTCTCACGAATATAGCCATGTCCACCGTAGATTTGCACGCCTCGGTCCGTGACCATCAGAGCCATGTCCGCTGCACCTGTTTGGGCGAGGTATGCGGCGACATTGGCATCTTCTTTATTATTGTCCAATTTCCACGCGGCTTCCCAAGCGAGCAGACGAATACCTTCCATTTCAGTTGCCATCTCCGCAAGAAAGAAGGCAATGGCTTGCTTCTGGGCGATCTTCACCCCGAAGGCATCACGTTCTTTTGCATAGCTCTTTGCATATTCAAAGGATGACCTTGCCACGCCCAAAGCAGTTGCAGCAGAGGCAATGCGCATCGAAGACAGAATCAATTCAAAGTTATGTCCAGAAGCGCCACCAAGGCGGCTGGCAAAGACATTCTCTAATTTGACTCGGTACATGGGCAAAGCATTCAATCCCATCAATTTTTCGCGTTCTTCTGAAACGCTCAATCCGGAGGTTCCTTTTGAAACAATGAAGCCTTGCGTCTCGCCATCGAGGTTGGCGTAGACTATCATGGCTTCAGCATCTTTCGCAAAGGGGACAAAAATCTTCTCACCGTTGAGGATGTAATTGCTGCCATCAGATTTTGCTGTAGTCTTGAGCGCATTTGGGTCGAAGTCGAAACTCATTTCCATAAGCGCGGACGTGTAGGGTGCCCATTCGCCGCCGACGATCTTAGGAAGGTATAGCTGTTTTTGTTCTTCGCTGCCGCCAAGCAAAATAGGCGTGGCGAAAAGAGAAGGAGTCATAACGGAAAGCGCGCCCGCGAGATCACCAAAGGCCATCTCTTCCACCGCCAGCACACCAGTGACCGCAGAACGGTCACCAAAGCCACCGTAGGCTTCAGGAATTGAGGCTTGCAACAAACCGATCTCCCAACCCTTGCTGACCAGCTTCTTCGGAAACTCGTGACCTTCTTCGGCATCATGAGCCGCAGGGCGAAGGTCATTTGCGGCATACTTCCCCACCGCGTCCACCAACATTTGTTGCTCTTCATTTGGTTCAAACGAATACATTTCTCTGCTCTCCTTTTTGGTGAAAGTAGACATGCAAACAAGTATTCAAGTCCTTGTTTTCGTATCTACGCGTTTCCAGATTCATTTACTTCAACATGCCCTTCAACACAAAATCAGAATACTCATCTGCAATCTGCTCAATGGTTTTGCCGCCCTCGGGGCTGTACCAGGTAAGTGTCCAATTCATTACACCCATTAAGGCACGCACGGCAAGGCCAGGGTCTTTCAACTCAAAGACCTTGGCTTGAATGCCTTCATTAACAACATCCCGCCATAATCCTTCAAACTTGTCGCGTTGAGGGACATGACGGGCATGTGATTTTTTATCGAGTGAACGATGTTCAAATAAAAGGACGGCAGTGAGATCGCCGTTTTCAGCAAGCGCAGATAAATAAGCGCGGATCATTTGTCGGAGTTTTTGGTCGGCGGGAATATTTTGAGTGGAGATGGCGGCGATATGATCGGTCAACATCACGAGGGCGCGGTCAAGAAGCGCAAGCAAAATTTCCTGCTTGGACGTGACGTGATGATACAGGCTGGCCTTTTGCAGGTTCACCGCATCCGCAATGGCAGACATGGAAGCGCCATGAAAACCTTTCTGGCGGAACACCTGCGCAGCGGCATCGAGAATGTCATCTCTGGTCATCACTTCTCCTTCCCTACCGAACGGTAGGTAGGGATAGTTTACCCCTCTCCCACAAACGCGTCAAGAGAATTTCTGCCTTAAAATAAACTATCCCAACAGGTTTTGTTGGGACGGATGCAAACAAGAACCAAGTATAAATATTACTCAACAATCTTCCAGCCTATTAAAAAATAGGAAGCTAATAAAATATCAAAGCAATTTATTCACTTAAGAAGATAAAATTCAATCAACTTTGATGAATCAAGAATCGCCCCCCCCTCCTCCGACAATTGCTCGAGCGCCTTGAGCGTATCTCCGCCGATTCATATTGGGCGCACCGTGCCAGCGGAGTCCGCGGATCACTGCTGAGGATGTTAGAAATGCTGGAAAATGACACCCCAGTTTCTGGGGCTGAGTTGAAACGTTTGATCGATCTGGGATTCGTTTTGCTTGAAAAAGCAGCAAAAGAGAAAATCAGGTAAATATTTCTTTGTACTGCAGAAATTTTTACTTGAAAATTCGATCAATTTCAAATTTTCCCACTTCCACGATCAAATCATCACGAGAAATTTCATTTGCAAGCTTAACACCTGGCAAGCCAGTCAAGGGATCAATAATGGCAAAGCCCACTGTATATTTTCCATTTTCAAGCCCCACTATCGGTAATAAAAGCTCAGTAGAATATATCTGGTTCGGAAGTATTTTGCGTAAATCCATTTCCAATGGATATGAACCTACAACCATACCGTTTTTATCAAATAAATACACCATAGTCGGCCAGTCATAATAAAATGGGGCAATTCCATCATTTGAAAAACTAATCTTGATCTGCGCTTCTTTCCCAAACCTTACAGAGAGCGGCATTTCAACATGATGAACGTATAAACGGTATCCAATCGTAGAAAGTACCTGATCGATTCCGCCTTGTAAGTCTCCACTTAACTTGACATCATATGGACCACCTGGCCCAATAAAGGTTGTATGTGACTTACGCAATAGCTGAAGTGTTGTTTCAAGGTCAGTGCCATACATCTTTTCATTACTGACATCAGGCGCTTGCTCACCACCTACAGGCGCCAATTCCCATCCACCAAGCATTGGCACAATCGTGTTATTTTCACCTGGCAAATACACGCCGCCATTTTCAATCCAATGCAGCCAGCCATTCGTGTGTTCAACATTTCCAGTCATATCATTGAACAACCCTAAACTTAAGTCCCGCGCTATCGTAAATGGACGCCGCATTAGAAGATGTACACCAGGAAATGCATTTAGGTAATGATAAACATATATATTCCGAATATTCTCTGGAGGCAATTGCCTTAACTCAGAAGATATGTGCCATTCGCCCCAGTGTCCAAGACTCCCTAATTCTACAAAGGCAAAAAAGCCGTCTTTTCCATACCGATTACCCAGCACATTTATAGCTAGTTGATGGTACTTAATCAATATTGGGTTTGAATAGTTGGGGCTAAAACCTTTTCCATATTGGTTATCATAAAACTCCCCATCCTTATTTATTTTTTCAAATAACCAATCAGGGATGTCCATATGAGCATCTCCTCTTGGAACATCAATAACAAATCGAAAAACGACCCTTTTCCCCTCCTGACGCCAACGAGCTAATTGTTGTCCCTTCTCAAATGTGTCGAAATCAAATATCCCTTCTTGAGGCTCAAAATCTCTCCATATTAAATCTGCATAGACAAGGGTGTGAGGCTGGTATATATCTTTTGAATTCGCCCACGGTGCCCACCCCATCAAAGGGTTTATGATGGGATGGGCGGCCGAATTAAAGTATAAAGTTTGTTTATTCAACTTGGTATATGAATTAAAAGCCAAAGGCGTTACCAATAAACACAAAATCATTAAGCAGAAAATAGCGCCAACAAAGGTGCGTTTTCTACCTACACCATTACGATTCATAATCAGTTTTTTTAATTTATTTCCATGGTGCAATAATGGAGGGTGTTTCTGCATCAGCTGCATGTCCAAGATAAGGAAGGCCCCAAGCATCAGCCATGGTCCTGAGCAATGAATAATGGTTATAAGGTGTGTCGTCTTCAAATCCTTTTTTTACTTCAGGAGATATAAAGACAACAGGTACACGACCACCTGCATCATCTTCGGGCAACCCACAGCAGCCTTCGTCACCATCCCCTTCTTCAAACATAAGCACGACAAGATAGTTGCTACTATCAGCGTCCAGAGCTGGAATAAGAACATCAAGCTGACGAGAAAGCCATTTATCGGCAACACCTACGCTGCAATCATGTCCATCATTACAAATATTAGGAGTGATAAAAATGAAATTTGGAAGCGCATTGGCATCAATATCTGCTTTAAGCTCAGTGAATGGAACCACACTCTTTTCACACCGAGGTTTATCCAAGCGGATGGGGTCAAAATAAACAAAGGGATTATGTTTTTGTTCGTAGCTATCCTCGCTGCCAATATAACAAGGCTCTGGCATATCCTCCTGATATGTCTTCCAAGTCCGCCCACTGGCTTCTATCAAGTCTGGCAAACTGGTAGCATTAAAAAAACAATCTGTGCAATTCTCAGTAATATCAAACGTTTCTCCACTCATCAAAGCAATGTAATTAGGAAGGCTTGGGTGTTTAACGCCATAATAATGTGTGAGTAAAGTGTATTGGTCTGCAAGCCCATTAAAAGTAGGCATAAGTGGACTAGATAGACTTTCATCAGATGCCCAGTTTTCGAAAATAATGATAACAATATGATCAAAATTTGGCACCTGTGCTTTAGACTCAGATGCCCCATCTACTGGTGGGGCATCGTTAGTTGGGGCAAGAGTTGTATCAGTAGGCAATGGAGCAGGTGTCGGAGTAACATTTGAGCCGCAAGCTGCAAGAACCAGCGCAAGAATCAACGTAAAAATTTTTTGAAAACGAGACATGGTATCCTGAAATTAATCTGAACAAAATTTAGAGAACATCAAAAAATCAAGCCGCTTTATTTAAATAAAGCGGCTTGATTTTTAGCCATTATATTCTCCTGCATACTGAATCAGAGCTACATCAGTTACTGCAGGTAAGTTTTTCAAAGTGTCCATAAAAGAAGTGTTGTTATTTTTTACAACAATCTCAACGGCAAGCTCGACGCTATCCTTGCGAACTGTTTTGGATTTAATCTGAAACCGATTCGCACGTAAGATTCGGCGCACTTCATCTCCAATCGTTGCATCTTCACCAGAGTAATGAATAAGCAGAATAAATATTTCACGAGAGACGGATTTCCTGCCAATTGTCGCCAGCATAAGAATAACTATAACTGCACCCGTCAAAGCCAGATAATGAAGCTTAGCGCCGATAGTAATACCGCTACCTACAGCCCAAAAAAGGAAAATAATATCTGCAGGATCCTTAATAGCAGTTCTATAACGGACAATACTCAGCGCACCAACCATGCCTAATGATAGTGCGATATTGGAGCTAATAGCCAATGTAATCATCGTAGTTAGAATCGTCAGGAGAGCCAGAGAAACTGAAAAAGCCTGGTTGTACACAACGCCACGAAACGACAATTGGTATACATAATATATTAATAACCCGACGGCAAAAGATGCCAACAACGCTACAATGATGGGAGTCAATGTAGCCAACGCCCCCGAAAGATCAACCTGCAAAAACTTTAAGAGATTTTCCATAATTTATTCCTTTCAAGATTTTTATTAAACGTGAGAATATCTTCGGTGAATTGTCTTATCACAGCAAAGTATATATTTTGAAACCTCTGTATAATTAGCAGCATTGGAGGGCAATATTCTACGGATAATGCTTGGCAAAAATTCCGTAAATTTCACTTCCATCACTAGTAACCCTGGGTCCATTGTTTCAACCGTAGGCATATCTGCATCGAAAATATCAAAACCATCCACACCAGCTCGAATATTTTTATCAAATGTTATTCGAACATCCCCGGCTGCCATGACATACGGCTCGCGCTCATAATCAACCACAACCCTTGGGCGCATCAATTTAGAAACACATTCATGATAAAAAACTTTCAGCAAATCACTAGAATTCTTCAGAAGCACACTGTAGTCGCCCTGAATAACACCATATACTTGCTCTTTTGTCATCAATGATGATATTTTGTGGTTATATTGGCCAATCTTATTCTTTTTCTCAAAATTTATTCTTTTATCCGAATTGTTGTAAATTCGAATTCGATGTTTCGCTCTTTTTAGAATGCCAGCGTACTTATCCTCATATGAACTGTTGTTGTAATCATCAAAATACAAGCTGCGGACAGTATAAGATCCATCAGATGCCACATTAGCATCACTTGAAAGTACACTCTTTAATCTGGAACTGATCAAAGCGTGGTCTTGATAATTGATAATATATTTCATTTCATGTCGATATGCCATCTTCAAAACCTGCCTATCTTAATCAAAGAATACTTTGCTTCATTAAGAAGTAAATATCCAACACCCAAATATATATTAAATCGGATTGGTATTCTACCAAATTCATTAAGCAGTTTCATCAAAGTATGTCCTTATAATTTCTTCACAAAGCTTTAAAGCTTATCATACATATACTCATACCAAGCTCAATTTATTTTGAATTTTCCGTTACATCCCCATCAGGCGTAATAGTAAACAATTTCAGGCCGCCATAAGGGTAACCATCAGCGTCTTCATAATCATCAAAGGCGTATTGAACTTTACCCGCTTCGTTGACAGCTAATACACGCCAAAAATAATTTCCCGGATCAAAAAGAGGGACATCAAGAGTTGTCACATTGACTGTGTCTGCTTGGTAAATAATACTAGTAAAACGTGGATCTCGACTCACTTCAAAATGGTATGTAATACTCTGAGGTGTGAAATTGTAAGCCTCCTCCCATTCAAACGTTAATACACCTGCAGAGACAACAGGAGTACCCAAATAGAAAGGCATCGGCATATTCAACGTTTCTAAATACAAATTATAGTTATTTTGAATCTCTGAAGGAATTAAAGAGTATGAGGAATTAAATTCAGCTTTGCTCCCAGGTAAATATCTTACGTCTGGAAGACTAAATATAATCGGTTCGACGACAGGTCTGTAAATATCTAGTAAACTTTGAATCCTTTCGGGTGTTAATATTGTTATCAATTCATTCATCTTATCCGTTAATTTTTGACGATATACATCCGATCTCATAACGCGGTTATGAAGAATCCCACCCCAATAATTTGCAATCCCTACTTCCCAAGGTAAGTAAGGATACTCTCCAGCTTCCGTCCGCCTCTGGCGAAAAAGAGAATCATCATAATCCCACGGTAAAAAATACCATTTCTCACTATTTTGAGGGCTGTACAGAAAAAAGTTTTGATTCTGAGTATCAACATTACCAACTAAAATATTAAACGCCATCCACGTAAAATAATTATCCGAATCAAAATATTTCTCAAACGATTGTTCAATAGGTATTTCTTCGTTGGTAATATCATCCAACATCTGAATAAGTTTAGAATGATCCCTACTTCCTTTAATCTCCAATCGATGTGAAAATTCTGCTTCATTGTAAAGTGGGTCATCTGCCATACGAATTTGATCAGCATAGCGATCGAACTCAAATGAGGTTGCTTTATATAATTGAGCATTACGATCAAGCAGATGATTTTTCAAGAACGTTTTATTAACTTGCTCTACCTGAGTAAACAAGCCCAAGTCCACAAATTTTGTACTTACTGGAGTTGCAGTCTCGTCCTTTACATACAAATGCACAAACTGTGTTCGAAGGCTAAGCATGTTAGGAACCAACTTCATCAAATCAAAGCTGAGTTTATTTCTTATGCGGGAGATATCGTAAATATGCTTATTAAGCGCAAACGTAGTTTGTCCACGCCAATTACCTGCTCCTTCAAACAGTTCTATTTTGTAAGACTTTTGATGCTTAGAAGAAGAAGAGGAAGCTCCACGAATTTGAATGGTTCCATTTGGCACCACAGCCCCATACCCTAATTCACCTGGCAGCGGTCCACTCTCATCTCCAAACTGAACAATTACCTCTGCTTCGCCAACAATATCATTTGCTGAACGAGAACCATTGGTCCACTTACTAAAAGCGTTTACCTCTGTCCAAGTGTAATTAGTATTCTCCAACAAATTCCCTTTTCGAGCCGTAATATATACAACTACCACTGAACCAGGGTCATCATACTGAAATACGTTCTTATTATCCTGAAGCGGCAGGTCATTAATATTAACAATCGGAGCAAATGCAACAGGAGTTGTGGCAATAGGGACAGGAGTAATCGGGGTGGCAGCTTTATCTTTAACAATTTCCGATGTAGTGACAAGGCTGCCTAAAGAAACAAACAGCAAAAATAACACCAGCATGCCTAATGCTATTTTTGATATTCGTATCATTCTAGCACCTCACCATCTGGAGTTACGTAAAATCGTTTTACGCCTGGGTGAGATCGAGAGTCGGTATCATAATATTTATCAAACGGATATTGTGAATATCCGGAAGTATTAGTCGCTACTACGCCCCAGAAATATTCTCCAGGACTTAACATATCAACCTGAATATTTGTCGTATTTGTTAAAACTTGATCAAATACAACATCATTAAATGCCCAATCCTTCGCTATTTGAAAATGGTAGGAAATATCCTCCCCATTAAAATCATGGGATTCGTCCCAAGCGAATGATAATTTTCCATCGCTAAGTGTCGGCTCTCCAAGATAAAATGGCATGGGCTTTTTCAACGATTCAACATATAAATTGTAATTAGTCTCGACATCGCCTGGTATTAAATTTGCTATCAGATGGGATTGTGAGGGATCTGAAGGCATATAATAATTATCAGGTAACACCTGCGTATATTGATCAACCACCGGCTGGTAAAGCTTAATTAAATTTTCTATCCGTTGAGGCGTTAATATTTCCTTCACTTCAAGGACTTTTTCATCCAGGGTCTTTCTATATTTTTCGACGCTCAAAACCCTTCTATGTAAAACCACTCCCCAGTAATTTGACACCCCGTTTTCCCACGGTGCAATACTATATGAAACAAGGTTGGGTTGATTCTGTAATGGGAACGCATCATCGTAATCCCATGGAATAAAATACCACTTAGTTCCATTCTTAGGGCTATAAAGAAAATAATTCTGCGACTGTGTATCGATATTACCAACAAGGATATTAAAAGCCATCCAAGTAAAATAGTTATCTGAATTAAAATATTTTTCGAAAGTCTGCTCTATTGGTATGTCATAATTATTGACGTCATCCAAAAGTTGAATAAGCTTAGCATGATCCTTATTCCCCTTGATCTCTAATCGTAAAGAAAAAGAGTCTGCGTCATAAAGTGAATCAGTTACCAAACGTATCTGATCAGCATATCGATAAAACTCAAAATCATTCGCTTTATAAAATTGGCCATCACGGTCCAGATGGCGGCTTTCAAGGAACCGCTTATTCGGTTGCTCTACCTGAGTAAACAAACCATAATCCACAAATTCAGTTTGTACTGGATCAGAAGTCTCATCTTTTACATAAACATGAACAAACTGGGTGCGAAGACTGATCATGTCAGGAATATCTTTCAACAAGTCAAAGCTAAGTTTATTTCTAAATCTTGAGCCATCATATATATGCTTATTAAGATTGATCGTAGATTGACCGCGCCACGTACCCGCATTATTAAACAGCTCTACTTTGTAAGATTTCTGTGGCGCAAGTGAAGTAGTTGCACCCCGAATCTGTATAGTACCATTTGGTGTTAAAGCACCGTACCCCACTTCCCCTGGCAATGGACCAGTCTCATTTCCGAATTGTACAATCGCCTCTGCTTTCCCTACCTCAACAACCTTATCTTCCAACTCCCAATACTTAGTAAAGTCGTTGATCTGTTGCCATGTGTAATCCGTCTTATCAGAAGAGTTCCCTTTTCTTATTGTTAAATACATTGTCACCACTGAACCAGGGCTATCATTTTGGTACACAACCGGATTGTCCTGAAACGGAAGGTCATCAATATTCCCAGCAGTTTCAACAGGTGCCCCGTATAAGGGTGTGGCGATCAACGTAGCAACCGTCAAGTTCTTATCAATAGCTGCACCAGAAGGCAAACTATTGACTGAAACATATATCAGAAATAATGCAGCAAGAATTATTATAGTTATACGAAAAATACGTCTCATTCAAGGTACCTCATTGAAAATAAAATCCATTTAAGAATCAAGCCTATCAGCCAAACGCGTTAAAAAGCTCTTTTTCTGCACAAAAAACACTGGTTGTTTCGTAAATATATAGTAATCAAGACGGTCGGTATAAGAGAATAAAAGGCGTAACGCTACTATGTATAATACAACTCCAGCTAAAACAAAACCGAAGCCATAATAAGCTTGTGATAAGGAAATCGTATATAAAGTCACCAAGGTGTTGACCACAAAAAAAGAGGAGACAGCCCATAAAGCATCAGTATTACTTGAAAAATAAAGCAGGAAAAGCATTAGCACATTTCCTATCGCGTAAATACCATACCCGACGCAAAGAACGCGAAACATTTCAATCATACTGGCAGTAAAACCCAGCTTGAGATATGACAACATTTCACCAACTAATGTAATTGAGAACAGTGTTATGAAAATCTGCTGTATTGCCAAAAAGAAAATTTCCTGCTTAAGAACATCCAACATATCATCATAAGCTTTTTCAATATTACTTAAAGAGCCATCCCCATTTAACAAGCTAAAATACAAACGATATTTGGGGTAAAAATTCACCTCAACTGAGGTAACAAAGTTAACTGTTGTTACAAGGCTGGTCATAAACGCCAAAAGCGCGGGGATGTCATGCCTGGGTGCATGGTAAAAAAGCCCATCCACTTGAATGCCCCATGGGCTTGTCCACATCAACAATAGATGAATAAAAAGGCCGAGTGTGGAAAAAAAGCCAACAAAGGGCAGTTGAGGGTATTTATCTATCCATTCAAGAAACTTAAATGGGCTTCCTGATCCCATGGGAAAAAATTCATGTAACACAATTGTAAAGTCAACGATCAAGACCCCGTAGGCTACGCAAGTACCAGCGAGTAAAGAGGCGACAACTTCGTATTTCAAGAAGATAAAAATAAGACTTACCAATAAGCCACTTACTATTCCTATCAAGAAGCCAAGTAAGATTCCACGATATTCTTTTACTGCAGATATATAGCTGATCTGAATCCAAGCTACAACTCCTTCGCAAAACAGAATAAAGGAATATAAGCCATATGTAAAATCCAACTTGCTAATTATAAGGAATGCAACCCACATCACTGAGCCAATAACCAGGAAAAACGAAATCGCACCATACATAGATGGCAAAACTCTTTCATGGGCATCTATGTAGAGCATATCAGCGACAAATCTTGATAACACAAAAAGAAGAGAGCTGGTCAGGATGAGCGAAAACAACAAAGAGTATGTAATGATTACTACTATCAGATCTTGCTGATGTATAGATGCGCCACCAAAAGTCGAAATATACCTTGCGCCTAAAAGAAAAAGCGCTCCCATCAACATGGGACCGGCCACTACCAAGCTGGCATATAGATTTGCCCTGGCTTGCAACAATAAGCCTTTCTTTGCAAAGAGCTTTTTTAACTCAAATCCGATTCCTGCCATTGGGAAATTGCCCTTTCATATACGTTTAAATACTGATCGATCATATTGTTGATATCAAAATACTTCTTAACTCTTTTTTGTCCTGCCTCACCCATCTGCTTTCTTTTTTCTTCATTCAAGCACATCTCAAGCAAGGCCTGATATAGTTTCGATTGATGCATGGGTGGAACACAAATTCCAGCATGCCCAAAATTATCACCAACATCACCTTCAATAAGATCACGACAACTACCAACATCTGTCGTAACTACAGGTCGCTTCGCCGCCATGGATTCCAAGACTGCAAAAGGCTGACCTTCTGAAATACTCGTTAAAATCGTAAAATCTATTTTCTCAAGATAGCTCGTTGTCCTGACTGTGCCTGGAATGATAATGTCTTTAATTTGCAAGTACTCAATTAAATCTAAACATTCTTGGTGATATTCTTCATCATCCACGCCACCAATAATGTGCAAACGAGCATTCTCGACATCTTGTTTTAATCGTGAGAAGGTATAGATAAGGGTTTTGAGATCTTTGATTGGAGCAAACCGTGCAATAATCGCAATATCTATCCAACCATCTTTCGGTTTATCAGGAATAGAAATAAAAGATTCAAGGTGAAGGCCATTTCCAACCACATCACACTTGTCTTCTGGACAGCCCAGCTCCTGCTGCACAAGGCTTGCACGGCGATACAAACTGGTAACTCTATGAGCTCGCGTATAGGCAAGCCGTGCAAACATAAAAAACATAGAGATCCACAAATCTTTAAAATATGACTTCACCCAATCAGACCGTAAAATCTCCTCTTCTCTTTCTCTTGTGTAAATACCATGCTCTGTTAAAACAAAAGGTTTATTGTATTTCATAGAGGCTAAAGCAGCTAAAACACCTGCGTAGCCAGTTGAAGGGCTATGGTAAAGGTCTGCCTCGGGCATAGGCTGGCCAATTAGATAAAGCAAAGGTAAAAACATTGAACGAATTGTCCAGAAAAGGTCTTTAAAACCAGCAAAAGGATAATCATCTCTTGTGTAGTCTTTTAGGATTTTTAAAAACTCTTCGCTCAAGAAAAATTCCACTGGCTTATTTGATTGCAAGTTGAAACTATCAAGTATCACTCGCCAATCCGGATCGCCACTTCGGATCATTTTGGACATCGCTTCTCTTTCCGCCGCGGTGAATTTTAAATTTGGATTTTTATTAATACGCAAGTTAAATGAAGCACTTAAAAAGTTTTCATGTACAGTAACCACGTTTGAGGGGAGCTCATAAGCAAACTTTCCTGCCTGACCTTCTTGATCCGTTATCGTCCACAAAACGAATTCATGATCTGGCAAAGCGCGGATATATCCATCAACCCACGTGGAAACTCCGCCACGAACATACGGATAACTACCTTCAAGAATAAAACAAATCTTCAACTCTTACTCCTCAAAAAATATGGTAACGCTCGACTTAGTAGCTTGAACCAAATAAAGATCTGTAGAAATTTGAGTAATAACGCCGCCTTCAATTGACGAAGGATTTTTTGTAGAACGTAACATCAACCAGGCTTCGTCATAAAAATTACCGAAGGTTATTTCGAGGTTCCCGTTATTATCATGTGTTTCCATCGCAAGACGCGCAAAACGTTGGACAGCCATCGCACCTTCTCGCCCGGTCATGTTTCGCAAGCCAGGTGCAGAATCCTTAAGCCATTGTAAAAATCTATCATATTGATCCTTAAGGTCTGGCCAACCTTTCTCAGCACCACGATCAGGATCAAGAAGATCATCAGGATGGAGAAAGTGGGTATTAACATAGTGCATACGAAGCTCATTTATAGCTGCCCACTGCATATATTCATCATCATAAATATTGTATCCAGAAATAACCCGTGGAAACTCAATAATTCCATCTGATGCCTCAGTAAATTCCTGCACATACTCCTGCGCATCTTCATCTGGGATGTAAATACTTGCAATATATTTTAAGTCAGGTATGACCAAAGGAAGCCAACGACGAGCGTCCGAACAAAGAATGTTCGATGGCGGCATATATCCAAGGAATTTATAATTAGGGAATACAGAATTTCCATAAGTAAAGACTTCACTCAAAGAAAGTTGTTCTGATTCTGTGTCTGGCCAAGAAGGGTAACCCTTTGAAGCATTTACATCATTGTCGTCAGTACAGAATGGAACATGATTATGCCCATGGAAAATAATTTCACCGCCGGCCGCAAGCAGGGATCTACCAAAATATTTATGAGTTTCAGGTTCTAACTGTTTCACCAACGGAGGCGTAACTACCTGTGTATATGTCTCTATCATCCCCCCTGTATACCTAATATCATACTTGGTAGCTAGCTTCTCCATATCTGGCCACCAAACTTCTCTATAAAAGGTCGCGGTGTCCATATCATAGAATCGTGTTATGTAATCATCCGATCCCTCAGGCAAAGGAGCAGGAAAGTCGTCAATATAAAAAATAGAGCTATTGATAACCGGATAAACAAAAACATCACTCAAAAGACTATAAGATGCAGCAAGTACGCCTCTGGCAGCCTTATCTCCAAACTGATCAGAGTTAATAAATACAATACGTCCCTTACCATTATCGCACTGCCAGAGAAGGGGAATCTTGTTGCCGTCGGCACTTGTCAAATGAACTGTACAAGCATCGTTCAATTCGACGGGGTAACTGGTACCATTAATAAACTGCAAACCAAGCTTCGTGCCTTTCGCCCCAGGGAACAAGTCTGTGACAAACTCGACTCCCTTTGCTGATGCTAGTTCACCAGCCGAGCTTACAATACCCAACTTTCGATAATTTAACGTGAAGGTGCTTGATGGGTCTGGGCGAATAGCAAATAATACTTTTCCACCGCTATCTACCCAATTCATGATGGAAGCTGTTTGTGATTCCAAATTAGATATATCCAACACTGCAAAAACTACAGTTTTGTACTTTGACAAATCGATCTTGTTGGGTGCGTCCACATCATAAACGTCATACTTAACCCGCATACTATCCAAGACCGCAAATACATCATCGACCAAAATCCCCATATATTTATCAGTATTTTGTGAGTTTATTATCACCAAAGCGTCAACCGGCTTATCAGGAAAAAAGTTCTTCACTTCAATAATATCATCCGGTAAAAATTGTTTTGATTGGTAATATTTAGAACTGACTTCATAAGTTATACCAGTCCTCTGAATAAACAGAGTTCCAGCCAACGCAACCAACAAAACTAATGGCAAAAGAATAAGAGAAAAGCTATAGCTGTGCTTCATTACACTATCTCCTCTGTCCAAATCTTGACCTGTTCTTTTCCATCTCTAGTCCAGTTGATCTTTTGATTTCTCATGCTCGAAATAATCTCCTGCAATTTATTACCGTCCCGACCATTAACACACACGCGAATAGACTCGATCCAGGAGCGCTCATCCGTTGGCCAATTTAGTATCAAATAATCCCCAATTTCAAATGCAGAGTTAAATTCTGCAAGTTCAATACAATTCCGTAATTTCTTTATTATTATATTTCTGTCGTTTTTCGCTTTTTCAAGCTTTTGATCTAGAACCTTGGAGTAAACAATGCGAAGATTTTTCAATAAATGTAATTCCAAGAGGCCGCTTTCTATATATTTCTCTAACGTATCGATATACTCATCTAATGTGCTTGAATCATCAGGATTGTTTTCCACTGCAACTGCCAGCTTTTGAATGGACAACTGAAAATCTTTTTGCGCCTTTGAAATCGTGGTCGTAGCATAATGTGAAGTTTCTACATCGTCGTTGTACTTTGCTATATTCAAAATATCCAAGTATTTAAGAGGGTCAGTATACAGAGTTTCAAGCATGAATCTTCGACGCACTTTAACATCGTTAATTAAAATTGCCTCTTCCAATGGCACAATGTCTCCATTCTCATGAAAACTTTTCAAGGTCACCCACAAAATATCGTCTCCCAAAGTAAGGGGCTCAAGTTCTACAGGCTTGGATGCTTGCTTATTCCAAATGTTCAATGCCTCGATCACTATAGCCGTAACAGGACCAAATATGGGGACAAAAAATATAAGAAGAATTTGCTCTTTTCGAAGGTGAGACTTTCCAGAATATATAAATACAGAATATCCTATGGTGAGTAGGATATGAAAACTTAGCACAATCAATTCAATTTGAATTTTCACCAATCTCTTCTCCAAAAAGTTACAAAAAGCAATTCCATTAATTACTCTAGCGGAATCTCGTAGGCATCTATCAACCTGCTCTTAACACCCAACTTATCTAAACGTTCGACCACTTCCAAAGAAGCTTGTTTATCAGCTTGCGATAACAAGATATAGGAAATACCATTTTTTAACATTCCGACAACGTCTGCCGAGCGTATTCCAAGTGAAATTTTGGAATATTTTTTCTGAACATCAACTTCAGATTCTTGAAGCATAATTACCTGAAAGTCAGATATCTTATTTTTCTTCATTTCAAGGCGAACTCTTAATGTGTCAATAAAAGCATTATGATTCAATATTCTAGTGGCAGGCAGGTACATTCTTTCATAATTCGCGTCTAAGAACAAAGTCGCCCGCACCAAAGAGGCTTCGATCATTCCGCAAATCACTTTAAATAGGTTGTAATAATATGTGGAATATTGCTCAAAATCAGCTGACCAGATCACAACCATTGCCACAGGCACATTAAATGGATAAGAGTTATTTAGGACCGGGGCGATATATGCAGGATAATTTTCTAGCAGGGCTGCGTTTTGGAATATTTTTCCCTGCTCAATACTTTCAAGTGCTTCAGGGTAATCAGATAACTTTAACGACTTCGCAACAGCTACATTCATCTCTGCAGAATTCACCTCAAGCCTTGCGAAGGCCCGGTTACTATCCAACGAATAGATTGCAATATTTTTATTATCCATCAGCTCTTCAAGGATATTTAGCGCTCTGAAGTAAACTGCGTGTTCTTGTAGTTCATCAAGTTCACGCGTAATAGTAAATATTTTTCCAAAACTATCACGGTACCCAATCAAACGTTCACGAAACTCATCTTTAAGATCTCTGACTTCGTTAAAGACTTCATACAAAAAGGAATATTTCTCCAAAACGAGATCGTATTGTTTCTTACCGTACAGAATATTATTTTCAGTCTTATCGTGGTTATAGCCCGTGATCAAGCCTATAGCAAAATAAAGCACAAAAGGAAACCAGTTTCCTACATTATAGACAAGCAACTTCCAGTCCACACCTAAACCTAGCCATGTATAAAGCACAAAAATACTTACAAGCACAGATGCATATAGACCGAATTGAAGGCCATAAATGGATCCCATAATCACAACATACACCAAACGAAAATCCACATATTGAAACTGAATAAGAGTGCCAGTTAATTGGCTTAAATACATGGCAGCTAAGCCGCCCAAAACTAATTCTGTCCATTTTAGAAAAGTTGGGTGTTCAGACAGTCGATCAAACAATCTAAAAATTGCAGACTTTTTCTTTACTAACCCTTTTGGAGTTGTATCAACAAAGTCTTCCAGTTCAGTAGCAAGGTCATGAACCTCATACCAATCAAACAATCTCTTTGCAGCTGCTACAGTTACTGGTTTTGTAGAAGCAGCCTTTTTATCTACATCATCAGCATAAGTTACATTTTCATAATGCTTGCTTAGTAATCCAACAAGTTCGGAATACTTTATCAATTTAGAAGATGACAAATTTACAACCAAAGACTCAGTTGAATATTCATCATCAATAGCGCGCTTTATAAAATCGATAACATCTTCTGCATGTACAAAGCTGCAGAGAGTATCTGGGGAGCCCGGAAGTAGGATCTCCCCTTTCTGATTTCCATCCCTTATCAGCCGATAAAACAAACCAGCCTTCTCGTCGAGTCCGTACACATATGGCAGGCGCAATATGGTGAGATTCATATCGAATTCATCTCGATAAATCCTGCAATATCGCTCACCGACAGACAAAGTAAAGCCATTGATCGAAGAAGGCTGTGGCATGGTTTCTTCAAGCGTGTCTGGCGCATCGCCATAGACTTCAGTAGACGAAACGAAAAAGAATCTGCGTATCCCGCCCTTTTTACAAAGCTCTAAAGTATTTCTCAACCCATCAAGTTGCTGTCCAACATGAAATTCATCTTCAGAACCGTCAAGCAACTCTTCTCTAGTGGAAAGGTAGAGAACAATATCGAATTTATAGGAAGAAAGCGCATCACGGAAAATCTTTTCAGATGGATTTATTGAATGCAAAACTATACTATCCACCTTAATGTCCAAATCGCTCGCATTATATGAAGCCAACACAACTTTGTTCTTCTCTTTAATAAATTCTTTAGCCAGAGGTACAGCAAGAGAAGAAAGATTTCCCGTTATCAGTATATTCACAACAAATCCTTCCTTTTCCTAATAATAGAAGCAATAAAATTTCGGCGAAATTAATCGTATAGCTGACAAGTAGTATTGCAGCCAAAAATATTCAAAGATGAGAGAAGCAACTTTTAATAAAAAATATTACAATCACAAAATCGTAACACTTAAAGCTGGCTCTCTCAGAAAAAAGTATTTGTAAAGCAAGTGAATGTAATTAAAACAGCTATTGTAAATAATTGCACAACTAATAATAGGCTAAATATACAACCAAGAAATAAAAATATCAATAATTTTTGTATTTTAACATGAAAGAGACAGATTGGCTCCACTTTACAGGTGCATTTTTTCATTCCTGGAACATTAAGTCGCTAAAAAACCAGTAAAAGGTTCGTTCTTTTTGTAAGAACTCCTTCAAAAACTCCGTCCAAACCGCTAGGAGACGAAAAAATGTCCGACCAAAACGAACTATTTAGTCTAACCCCTTCCGTTATAAGTGTATATAGTACAAATTGGTGCCCAGACTGTAAGCGCGCAAAGAAATTTCTTGCCGAACATCGTGTCCAATATGAAAGCATTGACATCGAAGCTGTCGCAGAGGGGATTTCATTTGTGGAAAGCATTAATAATGGAATGCGTATCATCCCCACTATTATTTTTCCAGATGGAGAGATTTTAGTAGAGCCATCCAATGCGCAACTCGCACAAAAACTGGGATTACAAACGAAGGCCAAGCGTGAATTTTATGATGTGATCATTATTGGTGGTGGCCCTGCGGGGCTTACAGCGTCGCTCTACCTTGCCCGTGAAGGACTTGATGTGCTGGTAATTGAAAAGGCTGGCCTTGGAGGACAAGCGGGTATCACACAGATCTTGGATAATTTCCCTGGGTTCGATGAAGGGATTACAGGAGCAGAATTCTCTGATAGGTTAGGAAGGCAAGCACGGAAATTTGGTGTTGAAGTTTTGCAGGCCCAAGAAATAAATGAAATTGAACAAGATGATGAGTTTCACATTGTCCGTACCAACTCTGGAGACCACTATCATAGCAAAGCAGTCTTGTTAGCCACTGGAGCTCGCTATCGCCGCCTCGAAATCCCAGGGGAAGATGAACTGATCGGCATCAATGTTCATTTCTGTGCTACATGTGATGGCGCATTCTATAAAGGCAAAAAAGTCCTCGTTGTTGGGGGGGGAAATAGCGGATTTGAAGAGGGCCTCTTCCTTACAAAGTTTGCAACGCAGGTGGATATATTGGTGAATTCTCAGGAACCCAAAGCCAGTAAGATATTACAGGATAAAGTTGCTGAAAAAGAGAACATGAACGTTCTACTTAATCAAACCATCCTTGAGTTAAAAGGAACGAAAAAACTCGAGTCACTTCTTGTGAAGGATAATTCGACCAACGAAATTAGAGAACTTAATTACGATGGCGTATTTGTTTTTATTGGATTAACCCCAAATAACGATCTATTAAGAGAAAAAGCGGAATTGGATAATTGGGGCTTTATAAAGGCTACCCAATTGATGACAAGTATCCCAGGCATTTTTGCCGCTGGAGATGTGCGATCAGGAGCGACAAAGCAAGCTGCTTCTGCTGCTGGTGAAGGAGCCTCCGCTGCAATTGCAATTCGGGAATATTTAAAAACAGTGAACGGGTAAAATACCCGAACTGACATAAAACAATTCAATTTAGGAGAACTCTCTTGAACGACCTCTACAATACAAACCCATCGCAGATCGTTATGTATGCAACAGAATACTGTCCAGACTGTCATCGAGCAAAGGCATTCTTTGAGGCAAACAACATCGAGTACCTACGAGTTGGGCTAGAAGGTAACGAAGAAGCTACAAATTTCGTTATGAAAATCAACCATGGAAACAAAAGTGTTCCTACAATAGTATTTCCAAACGGCTCAATTTTGGTTGAACCAGGTTGGGGAGAACTTCGTGAAGTGATAGAAAAAATTACTCCTTCAAAATAACGGAAACAAAAACAGTCCCACATTTTTTACTGGGACTGTTTTTGTTTAAATGCTTTTATTTCTTCAGCATTATTCACAGGTGTATAATAGAAAAATGAAGAAATTAATTTTCTTTCTTTTTTTAGCGCTATGTACCAGCTCGTGTGAAGGTTGGAATGTTGCTCCTCAACCATTTCCAGTTTGGACGGCTATTTCTTCCTCAACACCAGGTATTCTTACACCCACACCATTCATAATACCTCCCCCCATTTTTGGAACAACTTCAACTCCATCTTCAAATGTAACCGTCATTTCACCTGTAACTCCTGAAAATTCAGTTACACCATCCTTTACCCCTACATTTACCGCTGCTCCTCCCACAGAAACAGTTACATCTGCCCCTGTATTATCTGTGAATCTTGTCATCTTAGGCTGTAACACAAGCATTGACATAGTCCACGGCATGGGCGAAGTAACAAATGCCTTCGTGACTGTACAAAACAACGGCACAATAGACCTTCCCAACACCTGCGCCATCCTCAGAGCCATTGATGAAGATCGGGAACACCCAGACAAAAAAGGCTGCGTGAGTAACCTCCCAGCTCAAAATCAAGTAAACCTAAAATTGACCGTCGATTCGCAGTACAAAGTAGATACCATTATCCAAGTCGATGTGAATTCAAATGAAACAACCCTGCTTCGTTTAGACAAACAGTCCTGTAGAGATATTGGGCTCTTCGGCGGCGCTCCATCAGATCTCGGCGTAATAAAGCCACTTACGCCCTAAATAGCAGCTTTTACCTCAGGGTAACAAGCCCAAAATTGCACTTTTCCTTGTATAATAAAAATATGGCACTCCCACAACCTGAACAACAACCCCCTCCTCCTCCACAGCTCACTCCTGAACAAATTGCGGAGTTGCGCGAACAAGAGCGCAAGCAGAAGACCCTTATCGCAAGCATTATTGGCGGTGTCGTTCTTATTCTTGTCTTGTTAGGCGTTGCAATCTACTTTTTGATGCAACCAACCGCCCCAACCGATAAGATACGTGATGTCTTTATCATTGTTGTAGCTTTGGAATCCCTGATCATTGGGGTTGCGCTCATTGTTCTTATCGTACAGCTTGCAAGCCTCATCAACCTAC
The DNA here is from genome assembly GCA_046328875.1 of Anaerolineales bacterium. Taxonomy (GTDB): domain Bacteria; phylum Chloroflexota; class Anaerolineae; order Anaerolineales; family Villigracilaceae; genus Villigracilis. Next base: position 2,546,266 of record JAXLVS010000001.1, read on the forward strand.
TCCAAAATGAAGTTCGTCCCATTCTCAACGCCACCAACGAAACCGTAAACACTTTGCGAGGCACTGCTGAATTCCTTGGTGAAAATGTAGTTGAGCCAGTTATCAAACTCAATGGATATTTAGCTGGTCTCAAGCGTATGTTAGAATTATTAGGCGTTAAGCCTAAGTAACAAACAAGGTGATGTTCACCTGAATCAATCATAAAATATCAAAGGAGAAATACCATGTCTGACCATGATGAATTTGGAGCCTTTCTTGTAGGATTTGTAGTCGGCGGCCTTACAGGCGCTGTGGTAGCCCTGCTCTTTGCACCTCAATCTGGAGAGGAAACTCGTGCGCTGATCAAGGATAAATCCATTGAGCTGCGTGACCGCGCCTCTCAGTCGGCCGAAGAAGTTCTCGCCCGCGCAGAAGCCGCCGCCGCAGAAGCCCGCCAGCGAGCTGATGAACTCACTAAGGAAGCCCGCCAACGCGCCACAGAGCTTGCCAACGAAGTTCGTGAACGTGGCAAAGGCGCAATCGAAGCTGTCCGCAAACCCAAGAAAGACAGCGGCGAAGCAACTGCTGCATAAGCAAAACCGTTCACAGGCAAGGGTTTGACGAACAAGTCAAACCCTTGTTTTATTTATGAAACTCATCCCGCGCTTTATGCGATTGTTTTTCCACCTGCTCTATCATCCATTTGCATTCACCTACGACCTCGTAGCCGCTACAGTCTCATTTGGAAATTGGAAGAACTGGGTCTATAGCATTCTTCCATTCATCAAAGGTACATACATTCTAGAGATGGGACATGGTCCCGGTCATCTGCAGCGCCTCCTTCTAGACAGTGGACTGGCCACTGTCGCGATAGACGAATCTACACAAATGGGCAGGATCGCCAAGCGCCGCCTCGGCGCATCCCAAAAGCTAACCCGTGGACTCGCACAGGCCTTGCCCTATCAAAGCGGGATATTCGATACCATCATCTCAACTTTCCCAACAGAGTACATCTTTCAAGAAAAGACTCTCTCCGAGGTAAAGAGATGCCTTTCGGACGGAGGCAGGCTTATCGTTCTGCCTGTGGCGTTCCCAAAGAGTGGATTCCTCCAATGGCTGTACAAAGTCACAGGCGAAAGCCCAGCCGAATTGACAGAGTCCATCAAAACAAGAAGCTTGCAACCATTTCTTAATGCAGGGTTTCAAGCAGAAGTTGAAATAGTTGAAGTAAAATCGAGCACATTGTTGGTTATTATTGCACAGAAGGATTGAAAGGAATTTAAATGCTAAAGAAATTACGTGAACCAGTTAACAGTCTCACCCATTGGGCAGGCGCGATCCTTGGTCTTGCTGGGTTGATCGCCCTTCTTATTGTCGGTTGGAGCACTCCAGCCAAGGTTATTTCGTTGACAATTTACGGCATCAGTCTGATCGCCATGTTCTCCGCCAGCGCTACGTATCACATGGTGCAAGTCAAGGACAAGGTACTCGAGATCTTCCGCAAAGTTGACCATGCCGCAATTTTTCTTCTGATCGCAGGAACCTACACCCCATTCTGCGTGAATGCCTTTACTGGCTTTTGGAAGTGGGGCATGTTGAGCATCATTTGGTCGCTGGCGATTATTGGGATCGTGGTGAAGGTTTTCTATATTGGTGCGCCGCGCTGGTTGAATGCGGGTATCTATGTGTTCATGGGCTGGCTTTGTGTCACTGCCAGTGGACAGTTGCTTGCCGCATTGCCTACCTGGGTGTTCGTCTGGTTGATCATTGGTGGCGTGGTGTACACGCTTGGTGCGGTGGTGTATTCTACAAAAATCTTTAACTTCAAACCTGGCGTATTCGGCTTTCATGAAGTTTGGCACATCTTTGTCTTGCTGGCTGCAGCAGCTCATTTTGTAGCAGTGCTTGGAGTGGCACTCTAATTTTGTTTTGATCTATTGGCGAGGGCGTTACCCTCGCCAATAGAAAAGTACAACGCACAAAACGCAGGGAGTTTTCAATATGTTTTTTGGCTTTGATCTCAAAGAAATCTTAATGTTCCCATTCAAAGATGAGGAATCACGCAAGCATCTCCTCATTGGCGGGCTGGTCTCAATCGCAGCATTTTTCATTCCCATCCTTCCCTATTTCTTTTTACTTGGGTATGCCGTCATCATTGCAAGGCAAGTGTTGAAAGGCGAACAGCCACATATGGTTCCTTGGGAGGATTGGGGCGGTATGTTCAAAGACGGCGCAAAGCTTTTTGGCGTCCGTATAATCTACTCTCTTCCCATCCTGATCTTCGCGGTACCTCTTATGATAGGTGGGATGGCCATGCCATTCATTGCAGGAAATATGGATAGCGGAAACGCCGACACCCTATTTGCATTATTCTCTGTGCTCATGGTCGGCTCTATGTGCATTATTATCCCGCTCTCCATTCCACTGGTAGTCATTATTCCTGCCTCCGAAATGCATGTGATCGAAAAAAATGATTTCACAGCAGCATTTCAATTCAAGGAATGGTGGCCTGTTTTGCGCGCAAACCTTGGCGGCTTCATCGTTGCCTTTGGCATTTATTACGTAGTCTCTTTTGCTTTGATGATCGTGATCCAAATCATTGCCGCTACTTTTATCCTTGCCTGCCTCATGATTGTCCTCATCCCCGCCATGACGATCTATATGACCCTGATCATGTATGCTACCTCCGCCATCGCCTACAGAGATGGCAAAGTTAAACTCTCTCAAAGCGAACTTACCCCACAAACTTTATAAATTTATGCGCCCCCTTGAAATCCTTATATCTGTTTTACTTGTAGCTTATTTAATCTGGCCACATCCGCGTCCATTTATCATTCGCCTTGCGCCTGCTTTGGCGTTAGTCTTCACTCTCCTTCACTTTGGTCTGGAAGGCTATCGCTGGCAGATGGTTCCACTCTACGTGCTGACGACTCTGCTCACAATCAGTAGCTTGAGCAAGATATCTGGCACCGCGGACTGGAAGCCACTCGCCTCTTACTTGACTTTGATCCTGCTTGCGCTTTCAACAGCAGTTCCCTATCTGTTACCTGTTCCTAAAATCCCTACCCCCAGTGGACCTTATCAGATCGGCACAGCTATTTATGAAATGACTGATTCCTCTCGCCAGGAAATTTATTCTGGCAAGGATGAAGCTCGCCGCTTTATGATCCAGATTTGGTATCCCGCCGAAGTGAAAAGTTCAGATGTCCGTGCTCCGTGGATGTCTAACGCTGCGATCTATGCTCCTGCCATTGCAACATATATCGGTTTGCCATCTTTCTTTCTTGATCATCTTGCATTGGTTGAAATCCCTGCATACAAAGATGCGCAAGTTACAACAAGTGATGGCGGTTTCCCTGTCATTCTCTTCTCCCATGGCTGGAATGGATTCAACGCGCAAAATACAGGTCAGGCACTTGAGTTGGCAAGCCATGGATATGTGGTGGTTGGCGTTCAGCATACTTATGGTGCAGTCACCACTGTTTTCCCTGATGGAACGATTGCACCGAACAACCCTAAAGCATTGCCAGAAGATGCAGAAGACCCAAACTATGAAGTGGTAGCCCGAAAGCTGGTCAATGAATGGGCTGGAGATTTATCCTTTGTATTGGATCAACTGTCAGATTGGGATAGTGAAGCGGGCAATTCATTTGAAGGCAAGTTAGATTTGGAGCGCGTCGGAGTTTATGGTCACTCCACAGGCGGCGGTGCAGCCATCCAATTTTGCGGCACCGACCCGCGTTGCAAAGCCGTGCTCGGTATGGATCCTTTCATGCGCCCTGTTTCGGCAGAGGTGATCGAAAATGGCTTATCGCAACCATCTTTTTTTATGTTTAGCCAAGGCTGGGCCGACCTCACCGATAGCAAAAATAACCAGCTTTTCAATCAGTTTTTCCCAAACGCCTCTAATAACAAAGGTGTAATAAAGATCGAGGGAACAAAACATTTTGATTTTAGCGACTTGCCCTTGCTTTCGCCCATTGCCCCTCAACTTGGTTTGAAAGGGCCGTTGAATGGAAAAACTGTGATCAAGATCGTAAATACGTACCTGCTCGATTTCTTTGAAATGACATTGAACAATACTCCATCTAACCTATTCGGGAGTTCGAGCCCATTCCCAGAAGTGAAATTACTGAAATAGTTGGAGAAGATCAAAATGTTCAACAAACGGTTCAAACTCCAGCCGCCATACTTTTTATATATGGCCCTTTTAGGAATTGGCGGGTTATTTTTTATTTATCGCGGATTCGTGATTGGAAGCTCTGAACCTTTGTTGATAGGTGTGGTTCTGTTTGTAATAGCAGTAGTGTGTTGGTTGTTACAATTCGCACCCGTTCCCAAAGTTGGCGAAACTGTGGAAACTGAAATAGCAAAGTTATTTCCTGTTGAATCTAGAAGCAAGGTCATCAATTTGTTGACTGACGGATTTACAGGTTACCAAGCAGATAATATCCATCTCGATATGCTAAAGATCGCACAAGGCGATATGGACAGACTAAAGAAACTTTCTCGGGCATTAAATCACCAGAGTGATTTTCGGGATGCATATCCCATACTTGAAGATATAAACAGGGAATTGAATAAAAATGAAAATAGACAAACGTAAAGCATCAGGTGCGTTCTTACTGTTGGGAATGACATTTCTAGTTCTTGGCTTCGCCACAGATAATACGACTTTCAGTTGGGCGGCAGTGCTCTTTGTACTCACCTCTCTCTTATTGGGCGGGCGCTGGATGAGGCCAAGAAAAAGATAGTGCTTCAAATAAACAATAAAAGGATACGATATGGGAAAACGGGAAGAAATTCTAAAAGCGTACGAAAAATCGCGCGCAATCATGATGGCACAGCTTGACGAGATTGATAAGAACAGGAAAATTTATCCGCTGTGGACAATTCGCGAGATCATCGCTCATCTTTCAGGGTGGGACGATGCGGCCATTGGCTATCTCACTGCAATATTAAAAGGCGAAGTTCCACCAACACCCGCCATGCGGGGGACAACTGTTTATAATGACGAAACGGTCAGCACCCGTGAAGGGTTAAATTACGAGCAGATATTACGGGAGTACACTGGGACACGCGCCAAACTGATCTCACTAATACAATCTGCTTCTGACGAAGCACTTCAGAAAAAATCCATCCTTCCCTGGGGAGGAGATGGCTCATTTGAAGATATGGCCAATATTTTTATCCCGCATGAAATTGAACACGCGGAAGATGTGAAGAAGTTGATCGAAGAAGAGAAACAAAAACGTATTAAGGCATCTTGAGTTAACGTATTTTCAGTAAACTGCTTTAGTAATATTTATTCTGGAAAGGAAATAGTATGGCTACGAAACCCGCTTTGGACTTGAAATTGGTTGAAGAATTTGTAGGCGTTTCCCATGGAAACTTTGAACGAGTAAAGGAGCTGCTGGCACAGGAACCTGCACTCGTCAATGCGACGTGGGACTGGGGTGGCGGCGATTTTGAAACCGCTCTGGGCGCGGCCTCTCACATGGGAAATAAAGCCATTGCCAATTTTCTGCTGGAAAATGGTGCCCGTATTGATATTTTTGCGGCCGCCATGCTTGGCAAACTGGAAATTGTCAAAGCAGCATTGTCGCTATACCCAGATGCTATTGACACGCCTGGCCCACATGGTATTCCGCTGATCGACCACGCGGAAGCAGGTGGCGCAGAAGCAAAAGCAGTTGTTGAATTTCTAAATAGTTTGTAACAAAAATGGCAATCCTGAAATGGATTGCCATTTTTAGTACTAAAGGGTTCTTAGAAAAAAGTGCGCTCCCTGCTACAATTTAAAATAATTACAAGGAGAATAGATGAACAAAAGAACCCGCCTCACTGTTAGTGTACTTGCCGCCGTATTTTTACTGGCCTGCGCATGTCCTGTAAGCAGCTTGCCCATGCTTAATCAGACACCGACACCCTTCCCAACAAACATTCCTGTTATCCCTACTGTTCCCGTTGTTCCCACCGTCGCCGTTGTGCCGCCTTCGTCCAATGTTTTGTTGACTGACGACTTTAATGTTCAAAGCCCTGAATTTGAGACGTATACCGATGAAAACGGAACCGTTGAAACAAGAGACGGCGTTTACCTGGTGCGTGCCATTAGCGACCTCTGGCATTGGGGTAAATCCACAAGTGAGTTCGAAAATACTGTAGCTGAGTTTGATGTAACCATGATCAGCGGCCCATCAAACAACAACGCAGGTTTTGGTATCGTATGCCGTCTCACAGAGCGCGAAGACACCTCTGTGGATGGGTATATGTTAGCAATCAGCGGTGATGGGTATTACACCATCCGCAGCGTGACCGCCAGCAATATGAGTCCGCTGGTAGATTGGACCTATTCAGATGCGGTCCACCAAGGTATTGTGCTCAACCATGTTCGAGCCACTTGTAATGGTGACCAGCTAAAACTTGAAGTGAACGGCCAGTTGGTCGCAGAAGCAAACACAATTGCAGGCGGCGCAACTACTGGGGCACTTGCTTTCTCAGCAATTTCATTTGAAGATGCCGAAAAGACAGCCGAAGTCCACTTTGATAATCTGATCGTAAGCCAACCATAAATTTGTACAAAATAAAAGAAGTCCGCTAAATAAGCGGACTTCTTTTATTTAACTTTCCAGGCGCATTTTTTGCCTGCGAAAGGCAGCACTAAATATCCGTTCGAAGAAGCCTTTATAGCCGTCCTTATCATACAAGATCATATAATCCGCAGGGCCATACTCCTTGGGCTGAAGCATGATTGCTGGATTAGGGTTAATCTCCAAAATGAATAATTCGCCCTTAGCATTCATGCGGATATCGCAACGGCCATAACCTGCGATTCCCATAGCAAGGAACATGCGTCTGCCAGTATCTTGCAAGCGCGCTACCAGTTCGGGGTCGGTTACTTCTTTAAAATCAAATGGCACATCGTAATTCCATTTGATATCTGTATGCCAAAACTCCTCATTTGGAGGGAAGATCAATTCGGCAGGTGGATATGCAAACGGCTGATCTGGATTTTCGGAATTCTCAACCACTAACACATTGAATTCCTTTCCGACGATAAATTCCTCCATGCGGGCGGCCCCAAATTCGGAACAAATTCGCTTCACCTGCGCGAGAACCTGTTCCATATTCTCAGCACGAGATTCCTTTATCATCCCCATGCTGCCATAGCTTTTCGGATGCTTGACCATAATCGGGAAGCGCAGGTTCTTCGCTAATTTTTCTGCCTCTTCCACAGTCTTAACTTGATATCCTTTGGCAAAACCAATTCCATTTGCGTCTGCAACAGCCTGCATTTCTTCACGGGTAGGGTCAAAGCAATTCGAGTCTGCACCGGTAAAGGGAAGCTTGAGCTTCTCCAGAGCATCCACTACTTCAATAGCCTCATACCCAAATTCATCATCTTCCAGATCTTCAAACTCATATCCTTCACAGACATTCAGAAAAAGATCGAATTTCTTGCTTTCAGCCAACGCACGTATCTTATCCATCACGGGCGCGGTCAAGGTAACCATTTCCCATTCATAATCTTTTAAAAATGAGGATGGGTCAAAATCAGCAATCACTTCATCGGAAAGAACACAAAGACGCATCAGTTCACCTCGTTTCGTTTGCAACATTATCATATAAAATCTACATCCACACAATGTTTAAACAAAAAGAGCGGTAATTAGCCGCTCTTTTTGTTTACTTCGTCTCTGTCACTTTACGGATGCTGCGAGGCCGCTCTGTGTTGTAGCCTTTTGCCCGCGTTAGATGATAAGCAAACATTTGGGCAGGAAGAATACAAATCAACGGAGAAAGCCATTCAGGCACATCAGATGGAATGTTCAATGGAAGGGTCGCCAAAGAAAGCGCTCGTTTATCATTCGAGATGACAACCAATTCAGCGAGCAACTCCTTGTGCAAGCGCTTCAACATCTCATACATTGAATCAAACACTTTACCCTTTGGAGATATCGCCAACACTGGGAAGCCACTTTCGAGCATGGCAATTGGACCATGCTGAAAATCAGCCGAAGAATAGGGCTCTGCTTTCACATAAGCTAATTCCTTCAACTTCAACGCCCACTCAAAAGCAGTAGAATAATTGAAGCCACGGCCCAACACAACGGTTTGATCCATGTAACGGTATCGTTCAGCTGATCGTGATATGAGAGCATCATGCTTCAACATTGCCTTCATCCAACGCGGCACCTTTGCCAATTCCGCCCAACGCGCTTTATTCCCATTCAGAGCTGTGGAAAGCATGGCAATAGTCATCAACTCAGTTGTGTATGTCTTTGTCGCCGCAACAGCTTTTTCTTTACCAGCTTGAATATCCAAAACAAAATCTGCAGCATTTGCAAGCGGCGATTTTGAATCGTTCGTAATCGCAAGCGTTAAACAATTTTGCTTCTTCCCTTCATCCAACACACTGACAATATCAGGGGATTGACCTGATTGTGATATCCCGACCACCAGCGCATTTTTCAACGTTGGCGGCTGCTTGTAATATGTAAACAATGATGGAGTTGCCAACGCCAGCGGAAGACCATTTAATGCACCAAGTAAATAATTGGCATAACGGCCAGCATTATCGGAGGTGCCACGTGCTGCAAGGAAGACATATTGAATATCTCGTTTACGAACAGCAATGGCGATCTTCTCCACTGCTTTCTTTTGCGAACTAAGCAACGACTCGATACGTTCTGGCTGTTCGGTAATTTCAGAATATAAAGACATAAATTTCTCTATTTTGAATAAGCAACCGCTTCGGCCAACCCGGGAATTGATACTGGCAATTGACCAGTCATCTCCCCGAAGCCAAAGAGCGCGAGTGCCACAGCACGCATGGATGGTTCCAAAATGCTATATGTGCAAACAAAGGTAGGTGCCTTTGGAAATTTTGCAAGATCATACGGTAAACGCATTGCAACGACAATCACTGGCTTGCCCAACCCCAACAACTGACGAACAAATTCTGCTTGTTTCTCTTCTGCACATGCGTTGATCGTTCCAATAACTATCAGGTCATAGCTGCGAATACGCTTCAACGTTACAGATATATCCTCATCACTGGGTGCGTATGGAATCTTGAATTCATCGGTGTGTGCATGGAATTCACGAATGGATTCGGCCAGCTTAGGTTGAATGTAGGAAGATGTATCTGCTGGTGTAAGGTCTTGTGGGACAGGGATGACAACAGCGATACGCTTGTCAGCATCTAGTTTGATGGGCAGGTATTTATATTGGTCGCAAACTAGGGTAATGGATTTTTCTGCAATCTCATTAGCAACCTGCATGTGTTCAGCAGATTGGATGACACTCAAGTCAGGTGTGGAAGAATTTTCTGCCAGCCATTTTTTCAGGCGCGCAATCCGAGCTGCAGAAGTTTGCAACTCCTCCATCCCCAACTCACCAGACTGTGCTCCGCTCAGGAGTGCTTCATAAGCACGAGTTTGGTCCATTGGGTCACTGGTGACGAGCAGCAAATCTGCGCCTGCTTTTGCAGCACGCAATGAGTCTTCACGCAGCAATTCACCTTGACGAATAGCGTGCATGTCCATTGCATCAGTGACGACAACGCCGTCAAAACCGAGTTCTCGGCGTAATAAGCCGTTGATAATATTTGAAGATAAAGTAGCAGGCGGGGCATCGGGGCCATCGATGGAGGGAATGCCGAGGTGAGCGGTCATCACCAGTTTGGCATCTGCTTTCAGGGCGGCATGAAACGGAGGCAATTCCACAGAGGAGAGTCGCTCACGCGAGTGTGGAACAGTTGTCAGGCCAATGTGTGAATCGCTGGCCGTATCTCCATGACCAGGAAAATGCTTGACAGTGGCAGCCACACCTTGAGATTGAATCCCCTCGATCATGGCGGCGGCCAGTTCGCCAACTAAAGTGGGATCTTCACCGAATGAACGAATACCAACGACAGGGTTATTTGGGTTGACGTTGACGTCGGCGCAAGGCGCGTAATTGACATTGATGCCCAGAGCGGCCATTTCACGTCCAAGCACTTCCCCTGCTTTGCGTGCCAACTCTTTTGACCGTGTAGCGCCAATCGCCATATTTCCTGGCAATGGCGTGCCATCACCAACCGCCATGAGTTGCCCGCCTTCCTGATCCGTAGCGATGATCAACAGAGGCAGACCAAGTTCACGAGCAAGGCGTTGAAGAGAAGCATTCAACTCTTTGAGTTGTGCAAGCGTTCCAATATTGAGACTGCGAAAAAGTGAAATTCCGCTCGGAGAATATTTCTTAAACGCGTTTACGATTTCGGGCGAGGGTGTTTCCTTGCCGTGGAATGCGAGTAAAAGTTTTTGTCCTACAAGATGTTCGAGATCCACATTAACCTTTCAGACCAGAAACAACAACACTTTCAAGAATAAAGCGCTGGGCAAAGAAAAATACAATGATAAGGGGAACGGTGGTGAGCACAGCTGCGGTCATAATGGTCGGCCATTGCTGCACCGTGTTGTTGATGTTGTACAACGTTGATACGTAAACAGGCAGTGTGTAAAGGTCAACGGTCTGCAAATACATCAACGGTGTGAGAAGACTGTTCCATAAGCCAACAAAAAGGAAAGTGGCAACAGTAGCTAGTGGAGCTTTGACCAGCGGCAAAATAATCTCCCACCAGATTTGAATGTGATTGGCTCCATCCACAAAAGCAGACTCATCCAGTTCTTTGGGTATTTGCGCCATGGATTGCCGCAGTAAAAATATCATAGCCGCGCCACCCGCAAAATAGCCTGGGATAATAAGCGGGTTGAAGGTTCCAATCCAATTCAGCTTGTTGAAGAAAACATATTGAGGAACGATGAGCGCCTGGGGCGGAATCATCATCGTGGAGAGCATCAGGAAAAATACAACATTCTTTCCTGGCCATTCAATACGGCTGAAGGCATATGCCACTGCGGCAATGGAGATCAATGTCCCAACCAATGCGAGAGTGACATAAAAGACAGAGTTGAAATAGGATCGTAGGAAATCTTGATTTTGGAAAATGCTTGTATAGGCATTGAGAGTTGGGTGACTAGGAACTAAGACGATGCCAGGGGAGTTTGTCTCTTCCAAAGTCTTCAAGGAGGAAGAGATCATCCAGAAGAGGGGGAAACTCATCAACACAGTGGCACCTGTGAGAACGACATAGAGCAAAATGCTTTTGAGCATGGGTAAATATTTTTTCATTTTGCTCTCCTAATACACATCATACGTAACCCAGCGATCCTGAAGTCTAAACTGGATCACTGTAACGATCAAAATAATAACGAGAATCACCCACGAAATTGCAGAACCGTAACCGATCTCAAAATGACTGAAGCTCTTCTGCCATAGATAATAGACCATGGAAATGGTAGAAGAGACGAGCGGTTGATTATCGCGATAAAGCACAAAAATCGGCTCAAAAATTTGCAGGGAACTGATCATGCCAACGACCAGATTGTAAAAAATGTATGGCGTAAGCAACGGGAAGGATATCTTCCAGAAGCGCTGCCAACCTGTAGCCCCATCCACCTCGGCGGCTTCATGCAATTCCTTGGGAATATTGTTCAAGCCTGCAAGGAAGATCAACATCATGGCGCCGCAACCCCAAACCATCAACAAGACAACGGACATCTTTGTCCATAAAGGACTTTGTACCCAGAGCGGAACGCGGTTATCCGCTGGAAAGCCTGCCTCCAACAATTTGTTAAGCAAGTTGAATTTACCAGTATTGATTCCCAAAAAGACAGCAGAAGCAAGTTCCTGCACATAGATGACTGAGCGGTTCACATAATTAAGCGGCGGAAATGCAGTTGTAGCAGCACGGATTATCTGGTTGATGATGCCAGTACCTGTGTTCAACATCAAACGCCAGCACAACAAAACGGCGGTATTAAAACCAAGAATAACAGGGAGATAAAATGCCATGCGGAAGACACGCTCACCGCGCATCTTTTGGTTAAGCATGACTGCAAGAAATAATGCCACGGCCATTTGCAAAGGCAGGCCGATCACGGTCAAATACAGTGTGTTGACAATAGATGCACGAAAACTATCGTCATTAAATAATAGGTCAGAATAATTTTTGAAGCCGATCCAATTTGCAGGTTCATTGGATGTCACCCGATAGTCCGTAAAGCTCCAATACAGAGAAAAAGCCATCGGGACGATCACGAAGATAATGAAACCTACGATCCATGGCGCAGCAAAGAAATAACCTGCAAACGTATTTTCCTGATTTTTTGGGGATGCACCACGCAGCCTTACGATCGTCCGGGCAAGAAACCCCAACCCATAGCAACTTGCAACAATAAACACGACCGCCAAAACAGCAGTGACCAACACATTCAGATATGGATTTTCAGGCATGGGCACTTCCTCCAAAAGATAAAGGAAAGGTTGGGTGGAGAAATCTCCACCCAACCTTTAGTATAAGCCAGCAGCTTACTTGAGAGCAGCGCTGTATTCTTCTTGAATCTTGGCAACAACTTCTTCGGGAGTAAGTTCTTCGGTGATCAACTTGCCAAGGGCATCCTGCATGATGGTGGAGAGCTTGGCAGCTTCCTTGATACCTGCGAAACCAACACCGTACTTGGAGGCCAATTCAGCTTCGCGCTGAAGTTGCGGGGAGTCTGCAACAAAGCCATATTGAGAATCGTTGCGGGCAGGGATCAGGCCCATGGTCTGATTCCACTTGTTGTTCGCTTCCTTGGAGAAAGCCATCTTCAACCATTCCGCGGCGAGTTCTTTGTTGGGGCTGTAATCAGCAACAGCCAACCAGTCATTGAAGGCGAGCACAACAGGCTTGCTGTTGGGGAAGTTCTCAGGATCGCCATAGAAAGGTTCAATAGTGATGTTGTCCCAGATCGGGCGGTCAAAGGCAGGAGCAGCCCAACCAGAGTGAGCGAGACATACTGCGCCATTATCCTTACCAGAAGCATCGTCCTTATCGATAACAGAGCCCTGTCCAGTGGGGAGGGAACCAACTGCATCAGCAGCGGGACCATATGTGGCGGTGCGCATGTCAGCAAGGAACTGAGTAGCAGCTAAAGCTTCGGGGGAATCGAAGTTGGGGGTGCCATCGGCCTTGTAGAGTTCGCCGCCGAGGGAGTAGTACACCAACAACCACCATTGCCAGTCAGCCATGGAAGCGGCATCAACTGGAACAAGCGCTTGCTGAGTCAAGGAATTTGTAGCGGGGTCAATTACGCTGTTTTCCTTGGCAAATGTGATCCAGTCAGCAAAGTTCTTCTGAGGGACGGTGCCTTTGGCCAAGTCAGTGCGGCAGAATACATAGCGAGGAGCAGTGAAGATCGGGAGGCCGCGAAGTTTGCCATCATACTTGGCATTTTCAAGTGCGGGTCCGAAATTCGAGATTTCATCCCAAGCGCCAGCACCGAGGTAGGGATCCATATCCGCAAGGCTTTGGCCGTAAAGGGTATTCATCTCAGAACCAAGGTTGATGATGTCAGGGCCTTCGCCAGCAGCGAAGAAACCACTGAAAGTGGTGTCCCAGCCAGACCAAGTACCTTCAGTAATCTCAACGGTTACGCCAGGGTGAGCTGCTTCAAAAGCAGGGTTGATATCGCTCTTGAGCCAGGCAATTGTGTCGGGGGTGTAATCGAGCAAGTAGATCTTCAATGTTGTAGCTTCACCAGAAGCAGCAGGGGCTTCGGTTGCAGCAGGAGCCTCAGTTGCTGCAGGGGCTTCCGTAGCAGCAGCGGGAGCTTCGGTTGCAGCAGCAGGAGCGCCACAAGCCGAAAGTACGAGGCTGGCCAAAATAATGATGGACAGCAGGGCTAACATTTTCTTTTGCATCTTTCTTCTCCTTGTGTATTAATTCGATATTTTTTCGAGCAAATTTGTTTCATGTAAGCAACGTATCGGTCCCTCATCCTCCTTTCTGCTGGATGATTGAAAAATCCAGGAAATGGTTAACTCATCCTGCCGATACGTGCAGTTACATCCTGTGCAAAGCGTTGAATAAACTCCTGCGTGAACTCAGCGGGATTTTTCCCAGCGTCATTCATTAAAGGCGTCATATCCATCGCGTAAGACAGCCCGGTCGTGGCGTCCACACCATGCGACTCAAAGTACGTGGCATTGGCACGGCGGCGCCCCATCGAAGCAAGGTCATAGCGTTTTCCCCCAGCGATCTGCGAATCAAACACACCTAATAAAGCGAACTGCAGATTTTCATGATCAGAGACATTCATCAGTACTTTATCTGGATCAACCATCCAATCCAGTGCACGCCAGACTTCACACCCAACGACTCTTTCGGGACGTTCAACCTGATCCAGTTTTCTCAGGGCGTTAATTACCCTGAGAGCTACACCAACGTGCGTGTCGTGCTTATCTGCAAGATTATGCGTGTACACCACCTGAGGCTTCGTGGCGCGCAATAACGCAACCAGATCTTCCACAGGTTCATTTCTCGAAACATCTTTGATGATCTTGCTGGGCATATCCAGCATCACTTGTGCGGAGAACTCCCCCACATAAGCAGCCTTGCGCTGTTCCTTAAAGCGGACAAGGCGCATGTCATCGTCACTGTAATCCGCATACAGAGCATCTCGCGGAGAACCGCGCCCGTCAGTCACAACGACACCCGTAAACCATTTATCCTTCTGCTGAAAGCATTCAAGAATTGGCTGAGCAGACATGATCTCAATGTCATCCTGATGCGCGGCAATACACAAGTGCGTGGTGCGTGCAAGCGCCTCTTCCACAGGCGTATTATCTGGAACATAAATTTCGGCAGTATCTAAGTGAAACTTCATCATTAATTCCTATTCAACAACTGGCAAACTCGCCGCTGCAACAGACTGGCCCACGCGGCGTATTTTTTCATCAGGCAAATGCAATTCGATCTTCCCAACTAACTCAGGGAATTCCGCCTCAAACACTTTCTTCGCGCCTTCGAGCAACAAGTCACCACCACGGCCAGAGGTACAACGGCCAAGGATTAGAACGTGCTTGATATCATAAAAATCCGCGTAGTGAGCAATGCCATAGCCAAGGTACACGCCCATGCTCTGCCAAATCTTCAACGCGCCTTCATGACCTGCATCCAATTTTTCCTGCACGAACTTCAACTTCTCGGCATCGGTCACATCCACTGGAATTTCAATTCCCGCTTTAGGTGCAAGGCGGAAAACACACTGCTGTGAAAAATAAGAAGCGCCGCAACCCTTGTCATCAGACCATTCTTCCACGGGAGCCTTCGGGCTGTAATCAATCGGTGCAAAAGCCAATTCATTCAGCCAACCCATAATGTGACCTTCCATATTCACATAACCTGCCGCTTCGCTGGAGCCGAGAGCAATTCCTAAAATCCCGTTATCTTCAATAGACATGGAACCTGCCAACGCAGTCACATCGCCATCGTTGATAACTTCCAAAGGCACACCTAATTCATCGCGAATGCGCAGGAACATATTTTTAATTTCGCTGAATTGCTCCTGAGGAATTCCGCGAAACAACGAAGCCACCATCGGACGGTTATCAATATAAATACCTGCAGAGCTGCCACCAATTGCATCCACGCGCGGCATTTTGCTCGCAGCAGTTTTCAGTGCAGTCATCACTTCGCGATAGTGATATTCGGGATCAGAATTTTTGCGCGGCTCCCAAATCACTTCCTCGCTATAAATGGGATTCCCATCTACTACGGCGCTAACTTTGCGATCAGAGGCGCCGAGGTCAAACCCAATGCGATGACCCTGCAAATTGCGGCCGAGCAGTTTCCCCGTCTCACGCGAAGCGGGCACTTCATCCACACCGCAAGAGACAACGGAAAATTCCTTTTCGTACACCTGAGTCCCCATAAAGTGAAAATCAAATTTTTGCTCACCATTATTGCTATATACACTCTTCAAATATTCAGCAATCTTTGGCGAACCACCGACATGCAACGTATGTCCGCCGCGCTGCCAGAGCAAAAACTTAACGATGCGTTCAATATATTGAAAATTAGATTCGAAATTCGGATGACCTTCAGGATAAACTTTGGTCTCAAAGCGAGACACTTCGCCGCCGCTTCTTTCCACGCCGATCACTGTTCGCACACCAACA
The DNA here is from genome assembly GCA_046328875.1 of Anaerolineales bacterium. Classification (GTDB taxonomy): domain Bacteria; phylum Chloroflexota; class Anaerolineae; order Anaerolineales; family Villigracilaceae; genus Villigracilis. The sequence continues at coordinate 2,562,292 of JAXLVS010000001.1, forward strand.
GACTCAACCTCACGCTGAAAATTTTGATTCGCCAAAATCGCAGGGCGAAAATCTTCATCCAATGGAGGTAACACTTGCGGAAGAACCAACTTCAAAGACATTAATTTTCCTCGTTGAATAAAAGGGAATAATCATCAAGCAGCAAAAATGCGGAAGCGCCGAGGATACAAGCGCGATAATCCAATTTGCCGATCTCAAGTTTTGTGCTCTCAGCCATGCGTGTCAATGCACCTGTCTGCATGGACGAGCTAACTGCTTCCAACCACTCATCGCCGAAGCGTGTCATATCGCCTGTGAGGACGATTTTTTGAATATTTAGGATACCGATCAAATTCGCGAGCGATGTACCGAGGTAATGACCTGCTTTTCCAACAACAGCGGTTGCCTTGGAATTCCCAGATTGAAACGATGAAATGACATCGTCCAAGGAATCCATTTTCATTTGCTGAACAACCGCCCGCGCACTGGAGAGGGTTTCTAAACAGCCGCGTTTGCCGCAACGGCAGAGCTCGCCATTTTCCTGCACAACCACGTGACCAATTTCGCCCGCGCCGCCGCCATCTCCCTGAAAGAGCTGTCCATCGATCAAAATACCTGCGCCAATACCATGCTTGACGTTAACCACGATCAGGTTTTCATCAGGCACATGGTTGCCACCATATACGTATTCACCAATGGCAGTCGCTTGGCTGTCATTCAAAACAGAAACGGGGAGTTTGTATTTCTTCTGGAGCAATTGACCAAGTGGCAGATCCTGCCAAGCAAGATTTACTGCATTGACCACAATCCCATCACGGGTATTGATAAGGCCTGGAGCGCCCACACCAATGCCAACGATGGGTTTTAATTTTTTCCGAATAAGCTGGTCTAGGAGTTTGTAAACAATTTCAAGCGCATTTTCGCCATTGTCATCATGAACAGGCGCTTCGACAAGTTCCTTGATCTCGCCCCGTAAGTTGACCACTGCCCCAATGAATTTATCTTGTGCCAAGTTCAAGCCGATCAAATAGCGCGAGTCAGCTACGATGCTGAGCAAGATGGGCGATTTTCCGCCAATAGACTCACCGCGTCCAACTTCTTCCACCAAACCTTCAGCAAGCAAGCCGTTGACCACATCCGAGACCGTAGTGCGTGTGAGATTGGTTACACGCGCTACTTCGGCACGGCTGATCGACTCGTTGACAAAGATCGTCCGCAGGACAAGATCGCGATTATGCTGTTTGGTTTGTTGGTGAGTTGCTTTTTTCATAGCTAACGAAAAATCCTTGAAACCTAATTTCTTGAATTTATGTCTACACGCAGAACCAAAACTACTAACTAGCATAAAATACTTTGTAAATTCACTGGACTAACAAACTCATTTTACAGATTCCCCCACAATAAGTCAAGGCCCAATCCTTGACAAAAAATTTAGTCTTGGCTAAAATAAATTTAGCTTAGACTAAATTTTAGGTGAACTATGAATGCAATCCAAATTACTGGTCTGCTCGCAATTCTTGGTGCAATCCTCTACGCTATTGGTGATACCTTTCTCCTCGCGAACAAAGTGGACATCAACCACTATCCAAAACTTGTGCCGTTTAAAAAATTGCTTTCAGATACTGAAAAATTCGTCTCCATCCCTTCCGGAAAAATGATGTGGGGTGCGCTACTCGGTGTCTTTTCAACACCACTCATAATGGCAGGTTTCTGGCATATCTATGAAGGATTATCAGGAGCCAATCAGATACTTAGAGCAATTATTTTCTTCCTGTTTGTCATCGCATCGGTGACCGGCGCATTCGTACATGGCTCATTCTTTTATGCAGGCGAATATGTCAAAGCGCTGAACGCAGTCAGTGAAGATTCACAAAACGTGATCGTTGAATTATTCAACCGCCACCGCCAGGTGCTTATCATCACCTATGCTCCCCTGCTCATCATGGTCATCATTGCATCTGGGTTATTTTCCATGGCAGTCATTACAAGTCAAACTCTTTTCCCTGCGTGGATGGCAGCGATCAACCCAGTCACAATGACCATTGTCTGGCTTTTACTTAAACGAATTCTGCCAGCCTTCATGACAGACCCACTTGAAGGTGCAGGCTTCAACGTTGCTTACTTTGTATTTTTTGTTTGCACAACCATCACTCTTTGGAGCGCATAAATAAAAATGGAACAAACCCTCACCAACTCCATTCAGGACTATCTGAAAAATATCTACGAACTCACTGAAAATGGTGAGAGTGCAAGCACCAATGCACTTGCATCCAGGCTTAATGTCAAACCTGCATCTGTGACTGGCATGGTGCAAAAATTAGCATCAGCAAAACCTGCACTCGTTGAGTATCAAAAACATCAGGGCGTGACATTGACCAATGATGGAAAAAAGGCAGCACTGGAAGTGATCCGCCACCACCGATTATTGGAAACATGGCTCGTGCAAACACTCGGCTACACATGGGACGAAGTCCATGCGGAGGCAGAAAAGCTGGAGCACGTCATCTCGGAGGATTTCGAGAGACGCATCGCCGCCGCCATGGGACATCCGCTTCGCGACCCACACGGAGAGTTGATCCCCACTGCCGATCTTAAGATGCCGTTGGATGATTCGACTCCGCTCTCCTCGCTTCGCACCAATCAATGTGGGACGATCCAATACGTAAAAGCCACAGACGCAGATCTACTCAAATACTTTGAGAATCTCGGGTTGATTCCTGGAACAGAAATAGAAGTAAAAGACTACTCCCCCTTTGACCATAACCTGACCATCAAGATCGGGCGCAAGTCTGTTGTGCTCGGATTGAACATCACAAGCAAAATATATGTAAAAGAAAAACAAACAAGTTAGCAAAAAGAATATTTTTAGAAGTAACCAATGAACGAAAACATTTTCCGTACTTTAGCCGCGTTGACTCTTTTTACTGGAATAGGCATCTCAAGCTACTTTCGTATAAAAGCAGATAAAGAAACAGGCGAGAAAATCTCCCGCAAAGTAGACGGTTCTGTCATGATGAACATCATTAAATTCCTTGGGCTGGCTTTATGGTTAAGCCCGATCATTTATTTGATAAACCCAAAGTGGATGGCTTGGTCCAAGATCGGGCTACCAGAATCCATGCGCTGGCTAGGAATTGGCATTGCAATTGTCAATGATGTGTTACTGTATTGGCTGTTTAGCAGCATCGGCAGCGGAATCTCTCCCACCAGCGCCACCCGCAAAGAACATAAACTATCCACTAGCGGACCGTACCGCTGGGTTCGGCATCCGCTTTACACCGTGGGGGCCGTGCTATTCATTTCATTTGGAATGATGGCCGACAACTGGTTTATCGCAGTCTTGGGAATTTTAGCTTTCATCGCTATGGCAAAACGAACGCCGCAAGAAGAAGCCAATCTCATCGAAAAATTTGGTGACGAATACAAGGAATACATGAAACACACAGGACGATTTTTACCAAAACTAGGAAGCAAATAATTATGACTATGACCGTTTGGCTCGTACTGGCAATCCTTTTGATTTCCGCAATTTTCATCCCGCGCGTAGGACTTATCGCGATCTATAAAACCTATCGCGCTGCTAGAGAACGTGAATTAGTGGAAGATGCGCTCAAACATTTGCTTGACCGTGAACAACATGGAAGGCAGGCATCTCCCGAATCATTGGCAGGTACATTGAACTTGCAACGAAGCCGAGTTACCCGCCTAATTGAGGATATGGAAACTCAAGGCCTGCTCGAATCACGCGGCATGAATCTACACCTCACCACACAAGGTGAAAGATGGGCGCTGCATGTTGTCCGTGCGCACCGTTTATGGGAACGTTATCTCACAGACGAAGCGCGCATGCCACTGGGAAAGATCCATGGCGAATCGGAAAGACGCGAACACTCGCTCACGGAAGCACAGCTTAATGATCTGGATGCGGCTCTGGGCCACCCGACTCGTGACCCACATGGCGATCCAATCCCTACCCGTGAGGGGACTCTGCTCAAGGCGGAGGGAATGCCGTTGACGGCGTGGCAGGATGAAGGTCCAGCACGGATCGTGCACCTTGAAGATGAGCCTGCCTTAGCGTTTGAACAAATCTTGGCAGCAGGACTCCGTTTGGGGCAAACCATCCGCATATTGGATCGAAGTCCTCAACGAATATTGTTGACTGACGGCGAAACCGAATTCCGTCTTGCACCTGCTGTTGCAGCCAATGTGAGTGTGGCGCCGCTCCCTGAAAGTGAAGTTGCTAAAGCGAACTCGATCCCATTGGCTGAGTTGACGTATGACCAACGTGCCGAGATCGTAGTGCTGGATGAAGCTGTGCAAGGGTTTACGCGCAGACGATTTTTGGATCTTGGGTTGACACCCGGTACGGTAATCTACCCTGAATTACAAAATTTCTTTGGCGACCCGCGTGCCTACCGTGTGCGTGGAACATTGATAGCACTGCGAAAAGATCAGGCGGCGCAGATCTGGGTGAAGCCTGTGTAATACACGCGGAAACAAGTAGACAAACACAAAACGTGTACGCAATTATTTATTTACGAACTTTTGAAAAGAGAAACTATGACAAATACAAAAACTGTACTCCCTACCGAACATTGTGAGACCTGTCCTGCATTTACTCAGCTGGAGCAGATGGGAATCAAAGTTGGAGATTTTGACCGAGTAGTAGCGCTAGCAGGAAACCCGAATACAGGAAAATCCACGCTATTCAATGCGTTAACTGGGTTAAAGCAACATACTGGCAACTGGCCAGGCAAAACTGTGACGCGCGCTGAAGGTGGTTTTGAGTTTAACAAGATGCGTTACAAGTTAGTTGACCTGCCTGGGACTTATTCGCTGCTTTCTGCATCACAAGATGAGGAAGTGGCTCGCGATTTTATTTTGTTCGGACAGCCAAGCTGCACGATTGTAGTATGTGATGCAACATCGCTGGAAAGAAATTTAAACCTCGTTTTACAAGTTATGGAAATTACCGAACATGTTGTTGTTGCAATCAACCTCATGGATGAAGCAAAACGAAAAGGTCTCGAAGTAGACGCACGTTCCTTGAGCCGTGACCTCGGCATTCCCGCCATTGCGATCACCGCTAGAACTGGCGAAGGGATTCATACTCTGTTGGGTGCAGTTTCAGATGTGATCGAAGGAAAAGTTGAGACCAAGCCTTTACGCGTGAATGGCACACCTGAATTTCAAAAGGCTGTAAATGAACTGGTGCCAATGATCGAACAAATGGCACCTGGGATTCCGAATGCACGCTGGCTTGCGATTCGCCTTTTGGATGGTGACGCACGCGTACAAAAAGCATTGTCCACTGGTGAGTTGGGAGATATTGTCTCGCGTCAACAGCGGGCAGATGTGCAATTTAGCGGGAAGATGTCAGTTGAAGGAAGGCAATAATTTATGGAAGCAAATGAAATTTTAGCAAAAGCAGAAGCATTAAGAAACGGCCTCTCCACGGGATTCCGCGACGAAATCGTAAAATCACTTTACACAGAAGCAGAGACCATCGCAAGACGAGCCGTAAAAACCGCTTCAGATAAAAAATATGATTTTGACCAAAAAATAGACCGCCTCGTCACTTCGCCTTATGCGGGACTGCCCATTATGTTGCTCTTGCTCGGCCTCGTTATCTGGCTGACAGTCTCAGGCGCCAACGTGGTTTCAAACTGGATCGCCATCGTGCTGTTCGGCATTGGTGACTATGGACGAGCGCTCTTCAACCAGATCGGTATGCCGTGGTGGATCACAGGCTTCGTTTGGGATGGTGTGTATCTTGGGCTTGCGTGGGTTGTCAGTGTGATGCTGCCGCCGATGATGATCTTCTTCCCAGCTTTCACATTTTTGGAAGACCTCGGCTATCTGCCACGTGTGGCGTTCAATATGGATTGGCTATTCAAGAAAACAGGTGCGCATGGCAAACAATCTTTGACGATGGCAATGGGATTTGGATGCAACGCAGCAGGTGTGATCGCGACTCGCGTGATCGACTCTCCACGTGAACGATTGATCGCCATCCTGACCAATAACTTTGTCCCATGCAATGGGCGCTTCCCAACTTTGATTATGCTTGCTACTGTTTTCGTGGCAGCGTCCTTCCCCCCAGCATTGACCTCTTTCGTAGCCGCTGGGACAGTTGTCGGCGTTGTGTTGATCGGTGTGATGTTCACATTTCTCGCGTCGTGGGTATTATCCAAAACTGTCTTGAAAGGCGAAGCATCCGCCTTCACATTGGAACTACCTCCCTACCGCAGACCCAACGTCAGCCGCATACTGTATACATCCATCATTGACCGTACCATCTTCGTACTGTGGCGCGCCATGCAAACTGCCGCTCCTGCGGGCGCGATCATTTGGATCCTTGCGAACATCCACATTGGAGACTCAAATCTTGCACGTGCAATCGCAGATTGGCTCAATCCCTTTGGCTTGCTGCTCGGATTAGACGGCGTGATCCTTTTAGCATACATCATCGCCATTCCTGCAAATGAAATTGTCGTCCCGACCATGATGATGGTGTACATGGGCGCTGGCATGATGGTTAATGGGCCAACTTCAAACCATGCGATCTTTGACTTGCTTGTCAACGGCAATGGCTGGACCATGCTTACAGCAGTCAATTTGATGTTGTTCGCGCTGCTGCACAATCCGTGCGCCACAACGATCATGACGATTTACAAAGAAACCAAATCACTCAAGTGGGCGACATTAAGCGTTGTAATGACTTTAGGAACTGCATTTTTAGTTACATTCTTAACTGCAAGTGTCGCAAGATTGTTAGGTTGGGCATAATAGCAAGACAAAAACTAACAGTCTTTGTGACTTGAAATTGCACGAGACTGTTAGTTCAAATTTATTAGTTACATTTAGAGGTGATTATGAAGAACAAATTTTCAAGAAGAGATCTTATCAAATTAGGTGGGTTTGGAATTTTAACAGCGGCGGGAAGCGTGGCTCTCACAAACCTCACACCCGCCGAAAAGGCAGACCACAAATCACATTTATTACAAACTCCCACTCCAATGGATCATGGAGTTCTGCCTGGAACAGGAGATGTGAACCATGAAAGAAATGGCTTCAACCCAGGCGAGACTCTTTATGACTTTGACTATGGTTCTGTTTCAACACTCCCCAACGGCCAAACCTTGCGTGAGTATGAAATCGTCACGGTCAATAAAAATATTGAAGTAGTTCCAGGGATTGATTTCATCGCATGGACATATAACGGACGCATCCCAGGTCCCACGATTCGTGCCACCGAAGGCGACCGAATTCGCATCCACTTCAAGAATGGGAGCGACCATCCGCACTCCATGCACTTTCATGGATTTCACCCCGGTGAAATGGATGGCGTGCCAGGCACAGGTCCCGGGGGAATGGTGAACCCAGGCGAAGAGTTTATTTATGAATTCGATGCGGAACCGTTCGGGCTGCATTTGTATCATTGCCATGTTTTCCCATTAGCACGCCACATCGCTAAAGGACTTTACGGCGCGTTCATCGTTGACCCAAAAGATGGCCGCCCGCCTGTAGACAAGGAAATGGTCATGGTCATGAACGGGATTGATATAGACTTTGACAACGTGAACGACTTCTATGCAGTTAATGGAATTCCTTTTTATTATCAAAACCATCCCATTCAAATCAAAGTCGGTGAAACAGTTCGTATTTATCTCGTCAACATTCTTGAATTCGATATCATAAACTCCTTTCATCTCCACGCGAATTTCTTTCACTACTATCCTACGGGCACCAGCCTAACGCCATCAGATTTTACAGATACTATCATTCAAGGTCAGGCACAACGTGGCATTCTGGAATTCAGCTACAAACATCCTGGCATGTATATGTTCCACGCTCATGTGACCGAGTTCGCAGAACTCGGCTGGAACGGTATGTTTGAAGTGCTTCCAGCGTAAGGAGATGCCGACAATGACCGAACAATCATCCGTTACGACAAAGAGCCGCTTCACTTATCAGACCCTTATACTGCTTCTGATCCCAATCATTCTCCTCGCTGGAGTTATTGTCCTCTTTCTAAAAACAGGCGGTGGACTTGAGCTCCACTCTCCTGCGCCTATTGAAAACCTGACGATCGAAAGATATCACCTTGAGCGGGGACATATTGAATTGCACGTTCAAAATAACGGCCCCGCTCCATTGACCATTGCGCAAGTCATCGTCAATGATGCAGTCATGCCATTCGAAGTTTCTCCTAACGCCACCATTCCCCGACTCGGCAAAGCGTTCATCATGATCAACTACGCGTGGACTGCAGGCGAAGCATACGGCGTGCGTATCTTCACCAGTAACGCCATTCCATTTGATGTGGCAATCCCTGTCGCATTTGCAACACCTGCGCCAGAAACAAAGACTTTCTGGGGCTTCACTCTTATCGGTCTATACGTTGGCGTCATCCCGATATTCCTTGGGATTTTCTGGCTTCCAGCACTTCGAGCCCTTGGCAAACAGTGGATGACCTTTCTGATGGCCGTGACAACAGGCCTGCTGCTATTCCTTGGCATAGACACTCTTGTAGAGGCGCTAGATCAAGCGAAAGATGTTCCTTCTACATTCCAAGGGATTGGGCTGATTGGCATTGGTGTAGTTGCCACTTACTTGCTTCTTGATATGATCGGCAACTTAAAATCTTCTGACCGATCCGAAGTGTCCCAACGACTCAATATTGCATGGAGAATTGCATTGGGTATTGGTGTCCACAACCTTGGCGAAGGTCTTGCAATTGGCGCAGCTTACAACGTAGGAGAAATTTCTTTAGGCACGTTCCTTGTAGTTGGCTTCATCATTCAAAACATCACCGAAGGGCTTGGCATCATCTCCCCCATCTTGCGTGATCGACCAAATATTCGCCAACTCGCGTTGTTGGGCTTGCTTGGTGGTGGTCCAGCCGTCCTCGGCGCATGGATCGGCGGATACACGCCCTCACCCTTTCTTGCAGTCCTTTTCCTAGCAGTTGGCACTGGTGCCATCTTCCAAGTGGCGGTTGAAATCGCAAAGATGATCCAGAAAGACAACGCAAAACAACCCATGCCAGGGTTTATCTTTAGTGGTGTAGTTACTGGTATGTGTCTGCTTTGGGTGACAGGTCTACTGATTAAATAGTGTTTTCATTGGAAAAAGAAATGAAACAAAACACGCTCACAAAAATTCTGATAGCCTTGAGTGCCGTGATGACAATTCTTGCGGGAATAATCCATCTATGGGTCGTACCCGAGCATTTGGAACACGCTCCCGCTCATGGAATATTCTTCCTGATCGTAAGCATTGCTCAGATTACCTGGAGCATTTTTGTCTGGCGGAAACCATCCGAAACATTGTATTACATAGGTGCTTTGATGTCAGGCTGGTTGATCGTCCTATATGCAATCACGCGCTTGTTTCCACCACCTTTCAGCGATGGTTGGCCTGAAATAGTAGATTTGATAGGACTGGTATGCGAGCTATTTGAGTTTATGGCCATGTTCACTCTGCTTATTCTTATCTTTCGCAGCCAAGCCCAAAAGACAGGTTACTTTATTGCCTTGCTAATCGCCGTGCTAATTGTGCTGCTCTCTTTTGCATCAAGCGTAGCCACATACCGCATAGCACGCGCGTCCGAACCGCTCTTCCCCTGGCTCTCAAGCACAGGCGAAGAGGTGCATCACGATGGAAGTCATTAGGAATATTCAAGTATCTTATGTAAATTTGGCGCTGGTACCCAGCGCCAAATTTTTATTTAATACAAAATTCAACTATTGACGATTCATATCTTTTCAAGTAATATATGAACAGTTGCTCATATATTCATATGTCATGAAACTTACTGAACTTAAAGCCATCCAACTTGCTGAACTATTCAGCGCCCTCAGCGATGCCAGCCGTGTACGCATCATTTCCCTTCTTATGGAAGGTGAAAAGAGCGTCAGTTCCCTGGCCGAAGACCTCAAAATGACCGAGTCTGCTGTCTCGCATCAGCTACGCGGGTTGCGACAAATGCATCTCGTGCGCGCGAGAAAATCTGGCAGGCAGGTTTTTTATTCTTTGGATGATGACCATGTCTCACGATTATTCTCACTTGGCCTCGATCATGTTCAGCACGGATAAACAAGAATGCAAATCTTTCTCATTACCTACTTAATTTTATTTTTAGGGTTGGCAATGATCTTGCCATCCTATCGTGTTTGGAAAACAACAGGCGTCAATCCTTACAAGCTCGGCAAATCCGAGTCCGCGCATGATTACATCGGTGTCCTCTTTCGCTTCGCCTTGGTCGCCATTGCTCTTGTTGTGGCATTATTTGTCTTTCTGCCAAACTTGTACAAATATCTCGTGCCAATCTCTTATTTGAGCAGTGGAATACTTATCAGCCTAGGCGAGATTTTATTGATCATTGCAATCGTATGGGTGCTCATCGCTCAAATCAATATGCAAAAATCCTGGCGCATTGGCATCGACGAAGATGTAAAAACTCCATTGATCCAAAATGGACTCTATAAGTTTTCACGAAATCCGATCTTTTTAGGAATGCGAGTCATGTTATTGGGCATTTTTCTTATCCTTCCAAGTGCAGCCACCCTTGTCATTCTCGTCGTTGGTGACTTGCTTATCCAAATTCAAGTCCGCCTCGAAGAGGAATTTCTAAGCCGTTCCCACGGTACACTCTACCGCACATATCAAAAACAAGTTCGCCGCTGGATATAAACTATGCACAATCATACTCATTCACACATTGGCGACCTCGCTAACCAAACCACCAAACGGCTCATGCTGTCCCTCTCGCTTACCGCAGGCTTTGTGCTTGTGGAAGTCATTGCAGGCATATTCGGAAACAGCCTCGCGCTGCTTACAGATGCCGCGCACAACTTTACTGATGTGATTGCGCTTGGGTTAAGTTGGTACGCGCTGAGGCTTGCCACCAAACCTGCCAACGCAGGCAAAACGTTTGGCTATCATCGCGTTGGGATTCTCGTCGCGTTGGTCAACTCCACAACACTGATTTTGATCGCACTTGGGATCTTCTATGAAGCCTATCGCCGCTTCCTTGCCCCGCCCGAAGTTGATTCAGTTATTCTGATAGGAGTCGGCACTTTAGCATTTTTCATCAATGCTGGTACTGCATGGCTTGTTCAAAAAGGAAGTGAACATGACCTCAACTTACGCAGTACCTTCCTGCACTTGATGGGAGATGTCATGTCCACGCTGGGAGCTGTAATCGCAGGTGTAATCATTTATTTCACCCAATGGAACTGGCTCGACCCGCTTGTCAGTGTATTGATCGGCGGATTCATTCTGTGGAACGCATGGAGCATCCTACGGCAATCCATCCACATTTTGTTGGAAAGCACCCCAGAAAATATTGATATGCAGGAAATGGTGACAAAGATCGAAACCGTGGAAGGCGTGCGTGGAGTTCATGATTTGCATGTCTGGAGTATCAATGAAAACCTGCGCATGCTTTCCGCTCATGTCGTTACAGATGACATCTCCATAAGAGACTGCACATCTATTCAACAAAACATCAACGAATTACTTGCACATGGCTACGATATCCAACATGCTACTTTACAGATCGAATGCGAAGGATGTGCGCATGGTTTGCTCTACTGCGATTTTGATGAAAGAAGACATCAGCACCACATTGAAGTCTGATATTATGCCTATCTCTTCTGTTTACGCAAAGACCATAAACGTCCCAAACTCTGCCATTGACGAGAATGGACATGTTAACAACGTGACCTATGTGCAGTGGATGCAGGACATCGCTGTGGAACATTATGCATCCATTGGTGGTATTGAAGCTCAAGGGCCAGAGGCTACCTGGGTGGTACGCGAACACAAGATCGAATATCTTTTACCCGCATTCGAAAATGAAGAAATTGAGATCAAAACATGGGTAGAGAATGTCCGCCGAGTTCGGTCTCTCAGAAAGTACGAATTCATCCGCAAAGTGGATGGCAAAACGCTAGTACGTGGTGAAACCGATTGGGTGTTTTTGGATATAAAAACAGGCAGTCCGCGGGCAGTTACGGAACGAGTGATAAATGCATTCTCCACCAGTCAGGATTAAATATCATCCTTCAGGTGTCGGGGCCATATTTACAGCAGGCAGTAATTCAAAATAATAGCGAAAATACGGCAAGTAGCCAGCAGTAAATTCAACTGGAGCTAGAAAATAGGAACTAACCCAATTCCCTTCCAAAGGCGCATACTTGTCTTCACTTTGATTACCCGATATCCTAACCCATTGATTATCAATAGACCGCGCATCGATAATGACACAGTCTTGAATTTGCAATGTCCCTACAGCATTACAACTATTATTTGGACAAGTTCTAACATTCAGTCCATATCGGTTAGTGACGCAATACAGACCTTTCTGCACACTTTCAGGAATATAGACTTGTAATTTCTCAAAATCGAGTGGACGGAATTGCTCCGCGGCCACCCAGCCAAGTTCGTGCTGACCATATTCTTCCTTCTCTTGATTTGGCGCAATTCTTATCCATGAATTATCTGGCATTCGATAATCAAATAACAAACAATCTGGATTACTTAAATTATTCAAATTCTCAAGAATTGAATGCAGTGGATAATTTTCATTGGGACCATCCCTGACCATAATGCTATAAAAATTGGCGCAAAACAATTCAGTTGATACTTCCACTGAAGAAGTTCCCGTGGGTAGAAGCGGAGTTGGAGTTTGTGTTTGATTGCTTGTAATAATGGTAGATAAAGACAAGGAAGTTGTGGGTGTAATAGTCGGTTCAGGAGGGATAGAAACCTGTTCAGTTATGCTTGGAGATGCTGTCATTTGGGCCAATTGTGTTTCTAAAAAAGATAGGGTGGGGTTTACTTCAGATGTTTCTTTCACTATAGTAGAAGATGTGGAACTTGGAGGGAAATATTGCAGAATAAAACCACCAACAATAAACAAGGCGCCCACAACCGCTAACTGGGTCGATTGCGCTGGGGTCAGTTGAATCTTCACTTTCTCCAAGGCTATATTTTTAATAATAGCAAGGAGAACCATTCCACCACCTATTAGCAAAGCAACAGCAGGGAAACCAGCCGCTTTAATGAAATCAATCATCCGAGTATTCCTCCTTATGGAGATTATACGCGCAAATATTTTGAAGAGCCCGTTTTAAAGCCTGCAAAATTCATACTGATAGCAGCTTTTCATATACCTTTACCAGTTTTTTTTGCGATTCGTGCCATGTGAATTTTGCCAACGCTCTTTCAGAAGCCGAATTCGCCAATCGTTTCGAAAGCTCAAAGTCATTTAACAAAGCAAGGGTTTGGCGGGCAAGGTCATTAGGATCATTTGGAGAGAAGAGCAAGGCATCCACATCTTCGTGGACAAGTTCGCGCACGATTGGCATATTTGAAGCCAACATCGGGCGGCCCGCAGCCATATATTCCAATAGCTTTATGGGACATGCCCCCTGAGTGACGTTCCTATCATTCAAACCGAGTGGCGCCACACAAATATCCGCCTCGGCGATCAAAGCAGGGACTTCATGGTGCGGCACCGCTGGCTGCACAGTGACATGATCTTCAACTCCTAATTTTCGAATTTGCTTGGCAAGCATTTTACGTTGGCGTGAACGTCCACGTCCAACGATCTGAAGACGAACTAACTGCTGTTCGAGAATTCGCGGCAGCGATTTAATGACAATTTCCAAGCCCTGCCAATCGGCAAGGGTGCCGATATATAGCAAAGTAGGAACGCGTTCACCACGGGGCGGCAATGGGGTTGCAGAAAAATCTGAAGGGCTGACCCCATTCGGGATAACAGTCACCAGCTTTCGGTTTAGTCCGAGCGAGGCGATATAGTCACGAGTCACTCGAGAGGGGCAGATGATCGCGTCGCTTAAGTACAGAGTCGCAATTTCCTGTTCCTTTATTTTTGAAAGCAATTCAGAATCCAAGCCAGGGTAATGGTACTTAAGCTCAATGGATGGAAGTCCATTCACTTCAAAAATCGTTTTATAGCCATACTTCCTTTTGTTCTGCGCGATCTGAAATCCATCCCAAATATTTCGAAAATGTACAACATCATAGTCATGATGGAGAGCAAGGTGAGAGGATATAGCCTTTCCAAAATGCACGGCACGGGCCAGAAAATTTTGCGAAAGATCCTGTGAAATGCGGGTGAGGCGCGCTCCATCAATAGTATCTTCGGGGGGGAGCAGTCCATCGTTTGGGGTGATAAGATGGACGTCAAATTGAGCGTTGACCAGTCCGCGAATATTGTGCAAAATATGGGTTGATGCGCCCTTTGGGCTTGGTACAATATCGAAGGCTGTATAGAGTATGTTTGGCATTGCTCGAATTATATCGCTTGTCTTACTGGAGGATTGAATGGTTGTAATTTGCGGAATCATCCTTGTCATTGTGCTGCTGTTCTTTTACCTATTAAATACGGCGCGCAAAAAGACACCCCCACCCAGCACAACGGGCAAAAAGGATTACACCCCTGTTTATATTTCCATTGCCGATAAACCAGATTCAATTATGCGCGGCATGGATAAGTTTGTAAAAGAAGTACAAAAGACTGAGTCAGCTGGCGATAAATGGCGCTGGATTCCCATGATCATTTTTATTGTTGGAGTGGGGCTCGTGGCGATAGACGGACTTTTATTTGTACTCGGATATGTTTCCTTCATCTTTACCATAGGTGCAATCTGCTTATGGATAGCCGCATTTATCATGGCTCGCAGTTTGCGAAAAAGCGACTCAAAAGATTTTTCGCCGCGCTATTTCGGCACCAAGGAGATGCTGCGTACGCTTCGCGACGACCTGAAACCTGGTGCTACCTTTTTAGGGCATCTTGATCTGACAGGAGCCATGCTTCAAACCAAGGTTGCTCGCGAAACAAAAGACACGCGTGACCGCACCACCCAGCACTTTAGCGATACATGGCTTTCTCTGAAAGCCAAGCTTTATGATGGCAATATCTTACGTGTTTCCGCCACACAGAAATCCAAGAATAGAAAATCGTATTGGAAAAGAAGCCGCATCAGTGGAAAAATGAAAATGAAGCCTGAAAAATTCAAAGGTGCTGAACAGGAATTAAAAGTTCGCATCGTTGTAAATCCCGATGCGTATGAGATCAAACCAAGTACCAGTTTCAAAAAAGGTCAAAATATCGGAAAATATACAGTGGCCGAACTTAATACAGATGGCGGCATCATCAATATCCTTGCCAAATCTCCTTTTGAAGACGTGGAACAGGAACATATCCTGGGCTTTCTAAAATCTGCTTACTCTCTCTTACAACGAAAGGCTGCCTAAATGAGTCGCAAAATCATTCCCTTTATTGTTGCAATCGTACTTTCCTGTCTCGTGATGGTCGTGGCAGGTGTGTTCGCTTTCAGCGGAGCAATAACTGCCGAAAAATTTGGAAGCAATATCATTTGGAACAAACCGTACGGGGTCGCCGAAAGCATGAAGGTTATTGATGTGAGCGGCGATGGACAGGACGATCTCTTTATTCAAAATGCAAGCGATGTCTCCACGTATGATGGCAGTGGCAACGTTCTATGGACTCTGCCCTATCAATCCCCAAAAACAACTCTTGGTGATGTAAATGGGGATGGCATTGAAGATATAGTTGTGTACTACATCGGCTCAGCAGGCATGTCTGTAGATGTTATTTCCAAAGGACAAGTGACACCGCTGGCACAAACTCTTGATGTCGGTTTTCCTTCCCGCGTGGCAGTTATTCGCTTCCCTTCTGGACCTCAAATTATGCTAGGCGATAACTCAGGCGGACTCCTCTCTGTTGGTTTGGATGGAGCTTCTTTGTGGAGCGGAGACCTCGGCTCTGCTGAAGTCCGTGGTATGGACGATGCGCTGATCAGTGGTCAAACGCATGTTGCTATTGCCACAAATGATGGGTCCATTGCTGTATATGATGCACAAGGTAATGTCACTTGGCAGACCACACAAGAACAACTGCGCCGTATGCGCGCCTTCGACTTGAACGGTGACGGCAACAGCGAGATCATCACAGGCGGCGAGTATGGCGCCTTCAGAATCTATAACGCAGTAGATGGCAGCATTTTGTTCGATAAATCCCTTGGGCAAGCCATTAGCGAAGTCCGCGAAGTGGAATTAAATGGCGACCCTTCTTCGCGCGAGATCGTAGTCGGTGGGAAGGAAGGCGGCATTTGGGCATTCTCCTTCAACGGCGCAACCGCCACACAAATGTGGACAGGTTCCCTCTCCGACAAAGTAACCGAAATTGCTGGGCTTGATATCGATGATGACGGCAAGCAGGAAGCAGTCATTGGAGATGATTCAGGCAATGTAGCAGTCTTCACTGAAAATGGTACCCGCAACAATTTGCCCAAACATTCCAGCGGCATCACCCGCGTGGATATTGGCAAGCTCGGTGGTGACCGTTATGTTGTCATTGCGGACTACAACGAAGTACAAGTCAACAAGGTGAATTTCAGTTCCATTCCTGGCTTCCAATTCACACCGCTTGTAGTGGGACTTGTCGTTTCGGCAGTCTTTTTGATCATTGCAGCGATCCTCGCATCCATTCCACCCAAGCCTGAAATGAAAGTTTCCTTCCAGGATAATAGCAAGGAATCTCTCGAAGCACAGCGCCGCATGTTGAAAGAATCCATTGCGGATGTGGAACGCCTACGCAAATCAGGTGAAATGAGTGCAGAAGCCTACCTAGCCCGCCTTAAGCGACTGCGTTCTGACCTGGCAGACAATGAAACCGCATACAAAACCGCGGGATACACTATCAAGGTGGAAACCTTCACCTGTCCAAACTGCGGAGGCACTCTCGAGCTAGGCATGGACAAATGTGAGTATTGCGGACATGTAATTCTGTCCTAACAAGTAATCATAGTTAATCAACAAAAAAGGAGTTGGGAATTCCCAACTCCTTTTTTGTTTTCAAACCTATTCCACTTGAGTAGTGAATTGAGAAGAAAGCACATATCGCTTTCCATGTACAGCCAGCAAATTACAATCCGATACTTGTCCGCAATCTGCACAATATTTCCCATCAGGTCCGATCGCAAGCAATTTCCCCTTTTGCACCAACAACTCAAGCATGGACATTACCGCAGATGGTTGAGACTTCATCATACGGCTAATATCAAACAAGCTTAGCCCATCCTTATTTTTTTCCAACAGAGAAATCAATTGGGTTAGCATTTTCTACTATCCCAAGCCAAGCAGCTTGCCGCCTTGAAATACGATAAACGCCGCGATCCATGCCACAGCGGTTTGATATACCGCCGAAGTAATAGCCCATGAAGAACCGAACTCATGCTTGATAGCACCCAATGTCGCTACACATGGAACGTACAGTAGAACAAAGACCAACAAAGCCACAGCAGTTAATGGAGTGAAGTTATTTTGCAAAGCAAGGCTAAGAGCAGTATCCTGCTTATCAACTTGCTCATCCACCAAGTTCACACCAGGGATAATACTAAGCAAAATTTTTCCCGAACTAACAGTTGCATTTACAAAGCCGCTACCAATCCCAACCAAGTCTTCGCTTATTGTGGTGGCTTCAGCAGAATTTCCTTCAATCGTATCCTTGAGGTAAATCTGGCTCATGGAACTGACCACGATCTCTTTTGCCATAAAGCCTGTCACCAAAGCGCCGCTTGTTTCCCAGTTCCCAAACCCAAGCGGAGAAAATACAGGTGCGATCACTGCACTTAATTTTCCAAAGTAAGAATTACGTTGGTCTGTCACTCCCCACGGGAGGTTTAGCAATAACCACATTACCACAGATGCAAACAGGATCGTCGTACCAGCCTTGCGGACAAATTCTCGCGTGTTCTCCCACATGTGGATCATTACACTCTTCAAGGATGGCTGACGATAAGGAGGCAGTTCCAAAACAAAAGCAGACGAAACGTCAGGCTTGAGAATGGTACGAGTAAAAACTAAACCAGCCAACATAGCCACAATGATTCCTAACGCATACATTGCCCAAATGACTGTGCCAGCGCGAGCGCCAAAGAACGCCAAACCAAAGACAACATACACAGGCAAGCGTGCAGAGCAAGACATCAACGGGACGAGAATCGCGGTCAGGATTCGGTCACGACGGCTGGCAATTGTCCGTGTGGCGTATATGGCAGGGACAGCGCAGCCAAAACCGAGGATCATCGGGATAAATGATTTTCCATGCAACCCAACCACGCGCATAAAACGGTCCATCACGAATGCGGCGCGAGACATATAGCCAGAATCCTCTAACAAGGCAAGGAAAAAGTACAAGATCAATAGCCCAGGGACAAAGACCAACACGCCTCCAACGCCAGCGACGATTCCGTCAATGACGAGAGAATGCATCCAAGCTGGAGCAGCTATCAGATTAAGAATGAACGAGAACAACTTTGCGATCGGGCCATTGATGACCGCATCCGTCCAATCCAAAAACGGCGCAGACACATCGATCACAAGCCTGAACATGATATACATGATCGCAAAGAAAAATGGCAAACCAAGCCATTTGTGAGTGACAATGTTATCGATGCGGTCTGTAAAAGTAATGCGGTCAATCAGCGGACGATGCAGTGACTGGCGCACCACGCCATTGATGTAACCATAGCGGCGATCTGCAGTAAGCAAATCCACATCATCCCCTAACATGGACTTTAACTTCTCAGCACCTTTTTGCGCCGCCGCAATTACTTTCTCACCACTGGACATATTTTGTACGCGCGAAAGAATATCCGTATCACCTTCAAGCAATTTGATCGCTAACCAACGTTGAGGATAACGTCCAGCATCAAATTTAATTTCTTCAAACAAAGCAAGCAAATATGCAATTTCACGCTCTAACTTTGGGCCATAGTCAAGCTGAAAAAAAGTATTTCTCATGCCGTCACTCTTTTACCTGCCGCCTCAACAGCCATTGAAATTAATTCAGTAATTCCCGCGCCGCGATTCGCAGTAGTAGATACAACTGGAATTTCACCCAACAGCCGCGAAAGATTTTCAAGGTCTATCTTCGCGCCATCTTTCTGTAAAGCATCGGTCATATTCAACGCCAAAACTACAGGCACATTCAGCTCTAAAATTTGAACGGTTAGATACAAATTGCGTTCGAGATTTGTCGCATCCACCACATTGATGACAACATCTGGATGCTCTTCAATAATGTAATCACGCGCAACGATTTCTTCTGGAGAATAAGCTGTAAGGCTATAAGTACCTGGCAGGTCGACAACGTTGATATTCAAATCTCCAAACTTAATTTCGCCCTCTTTTTTTTCAACCGTTTTCCCGGGCCAATTGCCCGTATGTTGATGCAAGCCTGTCAACGCGTTGAAGATGGTTGTCTTGCCAGCATTTGGGTTCCCTGCTAAAGCAATTGTAAAGTCAGTCATTTGCGCCTTCGTGCAAGATCACATCAATTTGTGCAGCTTCTTCTTTTCGCAAAGCAAGGTGATACCCTTTGATGAAATATTCCACAGGATCACCCAACGGTGCATTGCGCTCGATTAATATCGTTTCCCCTTTGACGATACCCATTTCAATAAAACGCCTACGTAACGCGCTCGCGCCATTGATCCGAGTAATGGTCGCACGTTGACCAGGCTGAAGTAAATGAAGTTGAATAGAATCAGACATGAACATAATTCCTCAATTCTTTTTGATTTTCACTAATACAAATTCTGCCATCGACAAGCCTAGCGCAACATCTTTTCCATCCAGATGCAATGTCAATGGGCCGTTCATCGGTGCGGTCTCAATAACTGTCAAATCACGCCCTGGCAGAATATTTTTTTCCTGCAAATATTTGAGTACATCCGTTACTGTAGCATTCACTGCCACCACCTGAGCTGATTGCCCAAGTTTCACCCCACTCAACGGTATTGCATCCAAAGGCTTAAACGAACCATCCGCAGCAGGAATAGGGTTTCCGCGCGGACAAGTCTTTGGGTCACCAAGAAACCCAGCCAAAGCCTCGGTTACCTCCGGTGCGGTGGCATGTTCGAGAGAACAAGCGAACTCATATACCTGAGCCCATTCGATCTTCAAATGGTCATACAAAAAACATTCCCACAATCGTTGGCGACGAACCACATTGCACGCCACCTCTCGTCCTTTTTTTGTCAGGTTTACACCTTTATATGGCGTATGCGAAACAAGCCCCTGCTCGCCCAAACGCTTCACCATTTCATTCGCTGAAACAGGCGTTACCCCCAAACGCTCCGCAAGGCGGCCAATCGTCACCACATCACGGTCACTGATTTCCACCATCGCTTTGAGATACATTTCTGTGCTTTCGCTGAGCTGCAGTACTGTCATAAGGTTTACCTTCTAAAAAATGTTATGGTTGACCTTATTATTCCAAAGCTCCCCTCTTTTCGACATGGATGGATGTCACAAGCTTGCAGGAAATAAGTTACATCGCCGCTTTCTGCCCTGAAACTTGATTCTGTTCCAAAAAACAGCTGCTACACTGAAGCTGAATCCGCTCTTCGCACCTCACAAGGATATAGTTTGCTATAATCACAAGCATGTCCAACGATCTCTTTGACCACGCCATGACTGAACGCTTAAAATCAGAAGCGCCGCTTGCTGCACGCATGCGTCCACGCACACTGGATGAATACATCGGGCAGGAACATATCATTGGCGAAGGCAAACTCCTGCGCCGCGCCATCGAAGCGGACAAACTATTTTCATCCATAATTCTCTGGGGGCCTCCAGGCACAGGCAAAACCACGTTAGCGCAGGTTATCGCCAACACCACGAAGAGTCACTTCACTACTATTTCCGCCATCCTCGCAGGCAAAGCAGATTTACGTGTCGTTATTGATGAATCGCTGGAACGCAGACGTCTTCACAATATTCGCACCATTTTGTTTGTTGATGAAGTCCATCGTTGGAATAAAGCCCAACAAGATGCACTTCTCCCGCATGTTGAAAATGGCACCTTCACTCTCATCGGTGCAACAACAGAGAACCCATATTTTGAAGTTATCAAGGCTCTAATTTCGCGCTCCCGCGTGTTCCAACTCCGCAATTTGAACCAATCCGAAACAGGAACTCTCCTCGACCGCGCTCTATCCGATAAGGAACGTGGCTACGGCAACAAGCGCATCACGCTAGACCTTGATGCACGCTCCCACTTAATTGAAGTTGCCTCAGGCGATGCAAGAAATGCTCTCAACGCTCTTGAGCTGGCAGTTGAATCTACCGCACCAGATAAAGATGGCGTTATTCACATCACACTGGACGTTGCGCAAGAATCCATTCAACGCCGCGCTGTGCTATACGACAAAGATGGCGACGCTCATTACGATACGATTTCGGCCTTCATCAAATCCGTCCGCGGTTCTGACCCAGACGCAGCCTTATATTGGCTGGCCAAAATGATCTACGCAGGCGAAGATCCCAAGTTCATTATCCGCCGCCTCATCATCCTCGCTGGTGAAGACATTGGCCTCGCAGACCCAATGGGACTGGTTGTCGCCTCCTCTGCAGCCCAAGCATTTGATTACATCGGCTTGCCCGAAGGTATTTATCCCATCGTTGAAGCGACGCTATACCTTGCCACTGCACCCAAGTCCAATTCTGCAGGGGCGTATTTCAAAGCAATGAAGAAAATCGAAGAAGAGGGGCAAGTCTCTGTACCACGCCATCTCATGGACGGCAATCGTGACGCCGCCGCGATGGGCCACGGCAAAGATTATGTCTATCCACACGACAGTGAAGGACATTTTGCTCCACAGCAATATTTGCCTAAGCGATTACTTGGTACTTATTTCTACGCACCATCACAAGAGGGAAACGAAGCGCAGATCACTGCACGGCTGGAAATGTGGCGTGAAGCCCAACGCAAAGCCCTGAACATCGAACGCAGGGAAGTTGTTCCCAGCTTAAGCGAAGAACAAATCGTAGAAATGAAACGGAAGATCAAATAAATTCTCTATAGGCAGTGAAAAAATGAAGTTAAAGTACAGGGAAGATATAGATGGGCTAAGAGCAATTTCAGTATTAGCAGTTGTTCTAAATCATGCGGGAATCGGTTTGTTTGCCGGGGGATACATAGGAGTGGACATATTTTTCGTGATATCCGGCTACCTCATCACAACGATAATCGTACGGGAGATCGAATCGAATGATTTTTCGATCATTCGATTTTACGAGCGAAGGATTCGTCGAATTCTCCCTGCTCTCTTTGGCATAGTGGCATTTACTGTTGTGGTATGTGCCTTAATATATGATGCTGCAAAATTCAAAGAGTTTGGAAAAAGCGTAATTGCCACCACACTTTTTGCATCAAACATAAATTTCTGGCGCGAGTCTGGATATTTCGATGCTCCATCCCAATTGAAACCGCTCCTGCATACCTGGTCACTTGCTGTGGAAGAACAATTCTATATATTCTTCCCTATCTTGATGTTCTTAATTTTTCGCTATGTCAGAAAATTTGCACCAGCCATCTTATTCAGCATTGCCATTATTTCATTTGGATTCGCCGTTGTAAGTGTATCCAAAGACCCATCAGCTGCATTTTATCTTGCTCATCTCCGCGCTTGGGAATTACTCATTGGAGCTATTCTTGCTCTGCACTTAATTCCAGCAGGTGTCAGCAAAAAGTACGGTAATGCTACTGGGTTACTTGGTCTGGGAATGGTGTTACTCCCAATTTTTCAATATTCTGAAAGTACAAAATTTCCTGGAATTTCCGCGTTATTACCAGTGCTTGGAGCCGCATTTATCATATTCAGTGGGTTGGAGGAGAAGTCATTTGTAAGTCGCTTCTTAAGCCTGCCTCCCCTTGTATTTGTTGGTAAGATCTCTTACTCATTATATTTATGGCATTGGCCCATAATAATTTTTTCCAAATATTATTCAATTCTTCCACTGACAACTCTCCAGCTAATCGGTGTTCTTATAATCACGTTGATCATCTCTACACTTTCATGGCGTTTTATTGAAAATCCGTTTAGAACCAAAAATTTTATGTCAACCAGGCAAATCTATGCCTTTGCAGCCAGTGGTATGACTATGATGCTTACAACTGGAGCAGCGATCTATTTTCTACACGGTTTTCCAGAACGGCAAGGGCTTGAGTATCTAAATCACAATAGTAAAAAAGAAGAGGCTTGGAGATTTACAGAGTGCAACATTAATGCGTCTGACGACCCACAAGGAATCACTCCCTGTCAAATTGGTAAAAAAACCTCAATTCCATCCTTTTTGATCTGGGGCGATTCTCATGCACCTACGTATGGCAAGGCAATTCACAGTTCAGCTTCAAAAGCTGGGGTCTCGGGTATATTGACGTACAGTCAGGGATGTCCCACACTTCTCCACATGGCTCCTAATCCTCAAGTCGGAGATATCCCATGCCTTGCATATCATGAAATGGTATTGAAATATCTTAAAGAGCACCCTGAAATAAAGACTGTCATTCTCGCCAGTCGCTGGACAATCTGGATAGAAGAGACCCGTTACAAGCAAGAAGAAGGGGCCGTGTCTTACCTCACTGACACTTTGAACGAACTCCCAGACAGTGCAAACGGAGAAGAGCTTTTCACTCTTGGGCTGGAAAGAACCATCCAAACCCTAAAAGGAATGGGAAGGGATATTGTTGTAATCGCACCTGCCCCTGAAATCGGATACGATGTTCCATCGGCGAATTTTATTGCAAGCCGAACAGGACGTGATATAAATCAAATCATTGCTCCCACTATTGATGAATACCTGAACAGAAACGAGAAGACATTTACTATTTTTAAGAGTTTTGAAGAGCGTTATGGGATACAGATAATTGAGCCATGGAAATTCCTGTGTCAGGATGGGATATGTCGTGCTGCCATTGATGGTATTCCGCTTTACAATGATGATGATCATCTTTCAGTATTTGCGTCAGAAGTGATCAGTGATATTTTCAATCCTTTATTTGAATCAATGAAAGAATAGAGTCAATAAACATGCCACTTTTACTACTTATCCGTCACGGTGAGAACGATTTTGTAAAAACAGGGAAAATGGCAGGAAGACTGCCGGGAGTACATTTGAATGAACGAGGGCAGAAGCAGGCACAAGCGTTGGGGGAAGCGCTAAAGAATGTGCCGATCAAGGCTATTTATTCGAGTCCGCTGGAAAGGGCAATTGAAACGGCGACACCCATCGCAACTGCCCGTAATTTACAGATCGGTCAAGAACCCGATATTATGGATGCAGACATTGGCAAATGGCAAGGTAAATCATGGAAGGTGTTGAGCCTTACAAAAGCGTGGAAAGTTGTGCAAAATGCGCCGTCCCGTTTTCGCTTTCCTGATGGAGAGTCTTTTCCTGAAATGCAAACTCGAATTGCAAATGTGCTTGAGCGCATTATCAAAAAGCATAACAAGCCGCAGGATATTGTCGCAGTAGTCTTTCACGCGGACCCTATCAAACTTGCAGTTTCGCATTTATTGGGTATGCCACTTGATAATTTTCAACGTCTCAGCTGTGACACTGGTTCACTGACCGCGCTGCATGCTGGAGAAATGGGTGCACACTTGATAAAGCTCAACCACCGCCCTCCATTTGATTTTCTTCCGCAAGAAAAAAAGAAACAATAGAATCTTTAAATCAAAAGTGGAGCATGAATCATGCTCCACTTTTGATTCCTGTTTCTTTACAACCTACTACATAAATAATGCTCAAAAACAGTATCACTTATTGCTTGTCAACTGGTCTCAAGCGCAAACGAAACAGCAGCTTCAAGTTCCATGCTGCGCCCTTCTGCGGCGATTGCATCAAAAACAGCCATGCCTAATTGGTTTTGTGCAATTTGAATATGACGGTCAAATTCAGCGCGGTCAAAAGGCAAAATGCGGTTACTGGCAGCATCAAGCATTTCCTGAGCCGCACCAAATAATTTCGCAGCACGCTCAGGTTGGTTTGTTCCTGCTGACACAGCCGATAAGCCAATAAAAAGCTCAGGCGAGTTCTTTTTCCCATTTACAGTTCGGGCTGTTTCAAAAAATTCATAAAAGTAATGCAACGCCTCTGGGTAATCGTTCTGCTGCAATGCTAACAATCCCAGATTATATAAATTACCCGCAAGATCGGCCTTCATGCCATAATCACGATTTATCGTCAGGCTCTTGTTATAGTATTTTTCCGATTGAGTGTATTCTCCTTGAAAGCGGTATAAATCGCCCAAATTAGCCGAAGCAACTGAAACTCCATCCATAAAGTGAAGTTTCTCATCATTAAGCAAATGTTGATTAAAATAAAAAAGCGCTTTTTTATAATTCTCTTGTCTAAAATATAACTCTCCCAAAAACTGGGATACTCTGCCCATTCCCCAGGGATCACCCAATTCCTGAAATAACTCCAGACCTTGATGCAAAAGGGACAATGCTGTCTCGTTCTGAGTGCGGCCAATGGCTACGCCACCTAAAAGAAACAAATTCCAGGCGATACCCCACGTATCCTCTTGCCTTTGGTAGATCATAAGACTTTGATTGAAATAAGATTCTGAGATATTGAGGTCTGAATTTCCCCAACGCGTCAGCAAGCCTAACCGATTCAGGACCTCTGCGTGTATTAATTCATTGTCTCTTTCAAGCCTTAAACAGATTGCCAGACTTTCCTCTAAAACAGAATGCGCTTCGCCAGAGTTTCCCGTGCGCCATTCTCGCAACCCGGCACTATTAAGGACACGCGCATAATTTTCAGGGTGTTGATCAACGTTTGGCATAGCGCGTAACTTATAAAACCAATTACGCGCCTCACTCGGAAGCCAGCGCACATTCCATGTCCAGGCCAAGGCGGCAAATAACTGCAAACCATATTGAGTTTGCTCTGAAGATAAGCACCAATTAAGAGCTGCACGGAAATTATCAAGTTCATTTTCCAGACGATCCATCCATTCGATCTGGGATGGACCATGAGCTTCTTTATCAGCTTGCTCTGCCAGGTCAAGAAAATAAGCGAGATGCTTATTTCGCATTTCACTCTCTCCACCAATTTGACGCAAGCGATCAAGTGCAAACTTTTGAATGGTCACCAGCATCGTAAAGCGCGTCTCACCTTGAGCATCCAAAGTCCGCTGCAACAGACTTTTATCTGAGAGCAAAGCAATTAACTCAGGTATAGTTTTTTTAGTATGTTTTTCAGAAAAAATCGTCTCAATCGCGCTTAATGTCACTCCCCCAGAAAAAACTGAAAGACCAGCAAACAAGCTTTTCTCTTCTTCAGTGAGTGAGCTATAACTCCAGTCGATGGCACTGTTCAATGTCTTTTGCCGTACCGTTTCTGGGCGCATTCCATCTGCAGATAATACAAACTGATCATTCAAACGCTCCAGCAAAAGCTGGGGTGACATTAAACGAATACGTGTTGCGATCAATTCAATTGCTAGTGGCAGCCCGTCCAATTGTGCACAAATAGAAGCGACGGTTTGAATATTGTCAGTACGAAGCGAAAAATCTGAACGTACTGCACGGGCACGCTCAGCAAACAGCTTCAAAGCTGGAAAATCCGACGCTGTCCCCATATCAATAATTGCATCTTCTTTAGGGATAAGAAGTGTTGGGACAGGATAAAGCCATTCACCTGGGATGCGTAAAGATTCACGGCTGGTGACCATGATCTTTAATTTGGAGCAGGCCGAAAGGAGTCTTGAGACGAGCGGAGCGGTTCCATCTATCAGATGTTCAAGGTTATCCAGCACAAGCAGCATCTGCTTCGTGCCGATCCCATCAATAATTTGTTCAAGGGCTGATAGGCTTTTAGTTTCGACATAGCCAAGTGTTTGAAGAATGGCAGCCGCGACAAGAGACGGGTCATCAAGCGGCGCAAGCGGGACAAAGAAAGTGCCGTCAGCGAAGTTCGATAAGGTTTCATGTGCAGATTCGATACTTAATCGCGTCTTTCCAATTCCAGGCGGGCCGATCAAGGTTACAAGTCGAATATCGGACTTTAGCAAATATTCGCAAATAGAAGCGAGTTCTTTTTCACGCCCGATCAGGGAGGTTGCAGGCGATGGCAGGTTTGAACGAGGAGGAAGCGGAGTATGAGATGTTGTTTCCCCAGTGAAATTTTCTGAAACAAGCAAGTCACCGCGTGCAAATTTCAGAAACGAATTTTGTTCATCGGCAGGAACGTTGAAAAGTTCGGCAAATAGACCTACCAATTGAACTGAGGCGCGGCGTTCCTCCGATTCAATCTTACGCAAGGCGCTAATCGAACAATTGACCTGTGAAGCAAGTTGTTCCTGGGTTAGTCCTCTTGCCTTACGTGCCCGCTTCAACCATTCGCCAAACGATACATCCACCAACGTTCTCCTCCGTAAATGTGTCACTTTTGTGTCACTAAGCGACACCCAACCGACTCCAATACCTAGTAAATTTAGATCATCAGAAAAAGTATACCATGTGGATATTCCTACAGACTTCCATAATTAATCAATATATGAGGCGAACAAGATGATGAACAATTTAGCTATATCAAAACCGTTTCAGTGGATCGCAATTCTTGCAGCAGTCATCTCAGTGGCCATCGCAGATGTCCTATTAAAAAAAGCAGCCTCACACTCCAATCTTCTGGATGCACTTCGCAGCCCATGGTTTGCTGGAGCTGCTGGTCTATATATGCTCCAAGTCTGTTTCTTTATGTACGCATTCATTGCTGGCTGGAATTTAACAAATATCGGAATTTTGCAAACTGCACTCTACGCGATCATCGTTTTAACAGCAGGAGTATTTTTTTACAACGAAACATTCACACGCTTTCAATGGGCAGGCATTTTTATTGCAATGAGCGGTGTGATTATGATCAATTGGAAATAAACATTATCAATTTCTAAAGGAGAAGAAAAAATGAAAAACATACTTAGATGGGTCGGCATCATCGTAGGGTCACTATTAGGATTGGTCGTTGTAATTGCAGGCGCTCTCTTCTTTATTGGAAGTTCCCGCCTCAACAAAACCTATAATGTTCCCGCAGATAATATCGCCATCCCAACCGATGCAGCCAGCATTGAAAGAGGGAAACACCTTACCGAAACATTATGTACACATTGTCACACAATTGACTTGAGCGGCAAACTTTGGTTCAGCTTTCCACCTGCAGGTAAAGTCGATTCAGCAAATTTGACTTCAGGCGAAGGCGGGATTGGCCAAGAATTTACAACCGATGAGGATTACGTCCGCGCTATCCGTCACGGCGTAGGCCCAGATGGAAAGCCCATTTTTATGCCATCTGTAGCAGCGTTTCAAGGGATAAGCGATGAAGACCTCGGCGCACTGATCGCTTATCTAAAAACAGTTCCGCCTGTAGACCATAAAACGAACGGACAGCAATTCACTCCTTTGGCAAAAATCCTGATCGGTGCTGGTGTTATCAAGTTGCCTGCAGCAATCGTAAGCCACAGTCCCAGCGTGACCGCACCAGAAAAAGCCGTGAGTGCTGAATACGGTAAATACCTCGTCACCATAAGCGGCTGTCAGGATTGTCATGCACAAAATCTTTCTGGCGGGCCTTATCCACAACCGGGCGTTTCACTTATCGTGCCCAACATTACACCGGGAGGCGAAGTAGGCTCCTGGACGGAAGAACAATTCATCGCCACCATTCGTACAGGCATCAACCCATCTGGACATCCATTGGACGCCGAATTAATGCCGTGGCCACAAATTCGCCTCTCCAGCGATGATGAACTCAAAGCAATTTGGATGTACGTGCAAACTGTCCCAGCAATGGAACAAAGCTCAAAGTAATTCTCATACCTATAAAAATCAGGTCACGCTAATAGCGTGACCTGATTTTTATTTCCACAACTTCGCCAACTCGTTCAACGATTTGTAATACGGCTCAATACTTGGAATGTAATGCGCCTCGTTCTTCGCATGTGGACCGACGCCTGACTGTCCCCAAACGACAGCCTGCCCGCCCGGAGCGAATCTTGCACTGGTACCAGGGAGCTTACGTCCGATCCGCGCCTCTTCCCCACCCGACGCCTGTTTGACCGCTTCGATCAACGCTTTCAACGCTGGATTATTCGGGTCGCAGGCTACGCCATTTTCCATCACAGAGAAGCTCGCTTCAAGACCATTTTCTGCACAATATGCTTCCACAGCAGACTTCAATCCAACGACATCATCCTGCGGAATAGGACGGATCTCCACGCCCAAAATTCCTTCCGCCGCAGTGACGTTGTACACGCCCGGCGTACCCACCGTAATAAATGGGAACTTCGCCTGAGACTGCCATCCGTCGGGGGATTTCAACGTGAGATGCTTTGCAAAAATTTCGTTCAATGCAGAACGGGCAGAAATAAGTTTTTCGCTTAAATCACCTGTACCCGCCACGCCGGAGTGAGCTTTTGCTCCACGCGCGATCACGTCAAAGCGCATCACACCGCGGTTTTCTATACAGATTTCACCAAAGAGTTCATTGCCTTTTTCGCCGGTGCGTTCGCCTGCTACAAACAGGGACGGGGTGAGATTCAATTCCTTCAAAACATGCGGCGTACCCCATGCTTCGGACTCTCCATTCTCTTCATTACCGACCAATAGCAACGCAATATTGGGATATGGTGCACCAGCTTTCATCGTATCTTTCATCCAAACCAGATAAGTGGCGACGACGGTTTTCATATCCGCTGCACCGCGGCCGTGGAGATAATCTCCTTCAATGCGCGGACTAAACTGTGAATCGTCAGGCTCAGGTTCGACCACATCAAAGTGGCCTGTCAATAGAATTGGATTATCTTTCGTTGCACCAGGGAATGTTGCATACACTGCTGGGTATTTACCATCAAAGTACTTCACTTCCAAGCCAGCATTTCGCAAATAGTCATCGATTAACGAACCTGCGCGGTGAACTTCATCGTAACGTTCATCGGGGCAAGCAGTGACAGATGGAATGCGAATTAACTGTTGTGCCAGATCCAAAATTTCAGATGTCTTATCTTGATAAGAAACTTCAACTACAGCTTGAGGACGAGAACGGAATTGAATTGGAGACTGCGGTATCTGTCTGGCCGTGTCACGTCCACGCTGCAGGAACTCTGCGATCTTGGGAGCATCAGCACCCAATGTTCCATATTCAGAGGCAACGCGCTCTACGTCGCCTTTTATTTGCGCTTCACGCTCAAAATGCAATTCTTTCAATGCGTCAAACGGAACCTCGTTCCCATTCTCCAATTGACCCTGTAAACGCGCGCGGAATTTTTCTGCCGTATTATGTGCGCCCTCAGAGATCTCAACGAGGGGCGTTAAGTCTTTCCATAGATTTAATGCTTCCGCCAATGGTTTAATTTCGTTGAGAGTCCATTTGAGGAAATCGCGCATGCCGATCGGCTTACCAGTCAGCGGATTCTCGATATCGGCACGCATGCTGAATTTGGCGGCAAGGTTTTCATTCACACGGGCACGGCTGATATCCTCACGGTCATAGCGGAAGCCGCGCGCAAATTTTGAATCTGAGTAAATGTGGAGAAGTAATAGGTGCTTTAGCGTTAGATTCGCAATGTCAAGTTCGAGGCTGTGCGCGCCTTCATCGGTGCGGACTTCAACACGTCCCATAGGCAGGTTGATGCGAGCCATGAGATTTTGCTTTTCGATCTGTAGTGCCATCTCCTCGGGAGGCGTCGCTTCGCCTGCGGCAAACAGGCCACGGGTATAAAGATGCGTAAGCTCATCGCTTGTGGTGGAGATCAATCGCTCGACTGGCTCAGAAAATGAGCGCGCACGGACAGGCGTATAGTTGTTATTTCCAAAACGAACGCCGCGGCGGACAAGGTCGTACGAGATCTGCAAATAATCATCATACGAACGATACAGATCAGGAAGATCGATCTCACGCGGATTTGGGAAAGTGAGGTTACGAATTGAATCATAATCAGTGAGGACAACAACAGCGCGTCCATCCTTGACCTGAGCCTGCATCGGCGTAGACGCACTGGTCGCGATAAAGAGAGAAGCAAACGCACGTAAAAGTCGTGTGGCCGTAATGTAGAACTCGGATTTGAATTCATCGAGATGCTGGTCGCCGCGCTCTGTTGCAGAGAGGTGCATAAAATCCCATGCAAAAAGCGGATCAGGCAAAGATAGGTTGCTGTGAATGCCAGCGACTGCCAACCCACCACCATACAGATCCACACACTTTTCGAGATAACGACGTTTGGCAATACTCCAATTCCCAGGGATCGACTGATGACCAATATCAGTAAGATACAAAAGGTTTCCATGCCAATAATGCAAACGTTCACCGAATTTCAAACCAGCCTGATGAAGTGCATTGATGAGTGAAGCCTCCATGAGGCGCGCTTCATAGATCGCACCACGCGGACTGTAGTATGGCCGCGTAGCCCATTCAGTCATCCAGTGAAATACTTCAAGCTGACTGAATTGCGCCTGCCATGAAGGGACACATTCGGCGAGCAGGTAATCTACAAAGGAATGCTGGCTTGGGCCTGCACCGACTGTAAGTAGAGGGCGCAGCTCTTCATCCAGCAGATTCCATTCCTGTTCAAAGCCATTCAGTCCGCCTTGTGGTTTTTCTTTCGCGGCCTGCTCAAGAGCGAGGTGATATTTTTCGGGGAATTTTTGTGAGGGCATGGGTTAGTCCTAAGATTTAGAAATTTAGTATTAAGTGCTATATGCAAAAGAAGAAAGAGGAAAGAAATAATTTTCCATCTTTCTTCTTTCCTCTTTCTTCAGTTATTTCTTCAAACTCTCCAAGCCTTCAATCAATCGCTTGAATGCGCCCTCGGTTCTTTCAACTGGCGTGGCATACGAGAAGCGAATCCAGTCCGCGCCAAAAGGAGAGAAGAACGCGCCAGGAACAATAGCGATGCCGTGGTTTTCGGCGAGGTATTGTCCGAGAGGTTCACTGTCTGCCCAGCCTTTGGCTTTGATGAACTCACCTACATTCATGAAGGCATAATAACCTTTGCCGATAATATGCTGCATTCCACTTTCAGCGAGCAACTTCTTTAAGACAACGCGGCTGGCATTGGTCGGCTCAATGATAGTCTTTGCCGCTTCGAGATAGCCCATTTCGTAGGCAGCCATTGCAACAGCGAGAGAATAAAATGGCGGGATAACGCCATGCGAGCCACGAGCCACAATGAACTTAATGACGCTCTCGTCCGCGATCAAATGGCAGTTGCGGATATTCGACC
Source organism: Anaerolineales bacterium (assembly GCA_046328875.1). Taxonomy (GTDB): domain Bacteria; phylum Chloroflexota; class Anaerolineae; order Anaerolineales; family Villigracilaceae; genus Villigracilis. Next base: position 2,594,408 of record JAXLVS010000001.1, read on the forward strand.
CGCCGAGAGATTTTGTGATTCCATCCAGAAACATCAGGCGTTTGCGTTCTTCAGGGGTGAAGAACTTGAGGAAGGAATTCAAGTCCATTGGTGATTCGTCAGTGACGTAGTGATACATCCAATCGAAGAGCACGAAGGCTACACCCGCTTCCAACGCAGCTTTAGCAAGGGAAACCTGCTTTTCAATGGCAATGGTCAAGCCTGTGGGATTGTCTGGGTTGGTAATAACAATTCCTGCGATCTTACGTCCCTTGGATTCGGCAAACTTTACACTCTCGCGGATCGCCTCTTCGGAATAGGCCCAGCCTTGGGCAGGGTCACCAGGAGTCCATAAGACGTTTGCGCCGACACCATACGGCCCCCAGTTGTACGAAATCCACGGGACGCGAGACACCATCACAATGTCACCTTGGCGTCCGTGCCCGAGGGCAAGCATAGCCTGATATGCCTTGACAAGAGCATCACGTCCGCCCGTGGTGCCCATCACGTTCGCTGGTCCCCAGCCACTACTCGCATCCAACTTCCAATACTGCTCAATGACAGCTTTGCGATATGCGTCGGTACCGAATGGCATATCGTAAGCAGTACCATGTTCGATCTGGAGTTGAGCCGCTCGTTCCAAAATCGCGCGCGGAGTTCCAGGAAGAGACGCGCCGCCATCGCCCTGAGAAGCGTCAAATATTTTCGCTCCTGGATTCTTTTCCACATATACTTTCAAAGACTTGTTGATGAGGAACATTCGGGAAGGTGGAATATCCGTCATTTGTTTCAGATGCTCGCTGACAGGAATAAGGTTCTTCTCGTCAACAGCAAAAACAGGGGTAGTGTTCGAAATGGGCATGATGATTTCTCCTTAATCAGGTTTAAGAAAAACGCCCCGAAACTCGGGGCGTTTGGTTTTCCTATCTAGGCTGAATAAACTCGTTCATGCTCACCAGATAAATACCAACGCCCCGTCACCACATCGGTGCGAGTAGTACGATTGGTATTATTAGTATCATGAACAAATTGTTTGAACATTGCGCGCAAGGATACCACCGCGAGGTATATGCGTCAAGCGGGTTACAGAAATCATTCCCCTATTTCAGCTTGGTGTTATTAAACATCAACTCCATGTCCGCCGACCATCCTCAATTCAGCGCCATCGGGCGCAGCAGCAAGTAAAGGCCTTGCTTGCATGATCAGAGCACGAATCTGCTCGGCGCTTAAAGAGTCATCATGTGCCTGTTTATCATCCCATAATTCATAAACCCAGATATGGGTTTCATTGGCAATATCTTCATGGACGATGTATAAACGACATTCAGGAATTTCACCCACTAACACCGCGGCCTTTTTCAAAATTTCAACAAGCGCAGAGCGCTTTCCATTCTGAGCAACAAGTTTTCCAGTCATTGCATACATAGTCTCTCCAGTATAAAACTATAAAATTCGTTCTAGTAATATACCAAAATATATGCCGTACTGTGTATAGTACGGCATATATTCACTAAATTGCACAAGGCAAACCGCTAAAGCCTACCAACCGCGGCCTTGATCTCAAGGCACGGCGGAGCTCGCCACGCACCTCCATGTCCAACTTCACCGCCTTATACAAAGCTTTATCAAATTCAGCGCCTAGCTGGTCTTCCACCATTTCAGTTAGATGAGCAGGTGTCATCGGACCATGTTTATCTAAACTTGCAAGAATAACATCACGGACAACATCATATTTAGCCATTTCAACCAAAATGCCTTGCTGCATTGGGTCAGGATTGATCGTTACAATATATTCATCTGAAGTCATAATGCACCTAATTATTTACAGGGTTCATGCTGGTGTACAAGCCAAGCACATTTCCAGTTGGGTCTTTAAAGACTCCAAACCAACCATTTCCTGGAATCTCAGACTTTTTGTGCAACACCGTGCCGCCAAGCTTTTCAACCTTTTTCAAGTCAGCATCAATATCATCACTCGCGATATAAACCAATACCTGACCAGCAGGATTCTCATCAGAGACTTGAGGAAAGCCTCCATACTCATCACCATTACCTGCTTCCCACATGGTGTAATTCATCTCAGGCATGGGCTGAAGTTTCCACCCGAACAAATCAGCATAGAAACTACCCGTTGCTTCCACATTTGCCGCAGGGATTTCGATATGAACAATGTTTCTTTTAGACATAATATTCTCCTTTGGTTGGGTGAATAAACATAGTTCATTTTAGAACATAATTTCTATTTCTTCAAGCGCCAGATATGGACAATATTTTTATCTCCCCACCAGATATACCTGTCCAATTACACGCCTCCACCGCGAACCATTCAACTGCCTCGCCACCCAAACTTATTCTTCCTCTTTAGCATTTAAACAAAAAAGTCCCTGCAGATTGCAGGGACTTTGAAAATTCCGAGCTTCTCAAGAACCAAACTTAGCCAGAATTCGGAGGAAGATTTCCTTATCCTCAGGCATAATCTCAACGATCGAAAAGCCAACACGGAATAAATTTGGTTGAATATCATCAATTTTGCACCACTTGGAACGTGCAATAAATACAATGTATGGCAAATCACCCAAGTCAGGCGTCAATTCAACGCGCAGGTAAAAATCTTTGTTGATCGGCAAGGGGCCAACGGTTTCCAACCTCAATCCAATTGCGCTTACCTCCACCATGTGCCCCAAAATCTCTCCCGTGTCATCATTTAGGACGCGCATATAAAAGGAAAAATTTTTACGTGGTACAGTCCGTCTCTCAGGCATATTTCCTCATCTTATGAAAAAGTTTCACAAACTTTCCTAATTATACAACTATACTTTTGATTAAAATATTTTGTAACGCCCCTATTATTCATACTTTAAAGCTAACACAGGGATCATTGTCGCTGCCCGCAAAGCAGGATACAACCCAGAAACCATACCAATAAAAATGGAAAACAATAAAACGAAGACCGGCAGCCAAAGCGGAGTATACACCGCCACACTCGGAGGAACTCCGCCCTGAGAAGCGGCCTGCTGGGCCAGATACACTACTGCAACCACATTTAGCAACTGCCCTGCCAGCCAGCCGACCAGTACCCCACCAATTCCGCCAATAAAACCTATCCCCGCAGCTTCGCCTAAAAAGATAGTTAGTACATCGCGATTCGTTGCCCCAACCGCTTTCATAAGACCGATCTCACGAGTGCGCTCCAGAATGGACATGGCCATCGTATTGGCAATACCGATTGCCGCTACCAACAAGGCAATAGCACCGACACCGCCAAGTACAACCTGTAAAATCTTGTAAAAGTTGTTAATACCCTGCACAAAATCGAGCATGGTGTTTGCCTGAAAACCTAAAGCAATGATTTGGTCACGAACTTCAAGGGTTTTGTCTACATCAGCCACTTTGACAATGACTTCGTTATACCCTGTTTTGTTGTAATTGATCTTCACTCCATTGGCCCATTCATTCATCGCCTTGACTTGCTCCAACGGCATATAAATGGACCAATCCGCTTCAGAGCCTGATTCACTTAGAACGCCTGCTACCCGAACGCTGACATTTTTACGGATCTCATGGCCTTCCGTATCCCATTTGCTGATCGTGATTTGTATCTGCTGATCGTACAAATCAGGCGGTGGGGGTGTTTCCTGCCCTGGTCTGAGGTTGGGGTCTGAGAAATTCTGAGCTACCATCGAACCAATCACCACGGTAGCGCGGGAGATCTCAGTTCCACCTTGCTCAGCTTCCAACCCTAAATTTGCCAAGTCTGAAGTGCCTACGCCATAAATATTGCTATAGCCCATCATCTTTCTATAAGATACGAACATGGACGTCATCAAATATTCTCTGGGAATCACAGACTCGACACCAGGAATGGCACGTAGGTCATCCAATGCACTATTCGTCAACAGCAAAATATCCTGACTGGTCGTGACTTCCCCTCCTCCGCCACCCACCATAACTGAACCACCGCCTCCGCCACCACCTCCGTAACTCGGCGCAACATAGATTTGGCTTAAGTCACCAATTCCATAAAGCTGTTCGGTCGCATTCATCTGTAAGCCGATAGCAAGCGAAACCAGAATAACAACCGCAGCTGTCCCAATGACGACTCCAATGGCCGTCAGGCCAACTCGCGCTTTGCGGCGATTTAGGTTATTTACAACGAGGCGGAACAAGTCTACAAATTTCATTGCAAAGGTTAACCTTTACCGCCGCCACCTTGAATTGGAGCAGGGATCTCTTCTCCAGGGTTAATCTGAATATCGGGAGAAGATGCCGGGGGAGCGCTATCCAAACCTAAAAGTCCAAGAATGAAGCGCCATGTTTTTTGAAGGAAAGTCTCGTCAGTCGAAATAAACTCTCCACCGCCTCCTCCGCTTTCCATAGATGGGTCAGGCGTAGGATCGATAAATTCCTCTTCTACATTTACCTCAAGAGCTTTTTCAATAGTGCGCTCCTGATTGAAATCATCGGTATACTCGATCACAACTTTTAACTTAATAGTTCCAGTGACATCTGGTGTAAACATTGAATCCATTGTGAAGTAACCACCAGGGTCGATGGAGCCCACTAAAGAAGAACCGTTCTCCAACGTTCCTTCATCAGAGGTGACAGTTATATTGCCCAATACTGCAGTATGTTTTCCAAGGTTTACAACTTGAATTGGCAGCGCACCTGGTTGACTACTAAAAAATAAATCAAGCGGGCGGTAAAAATTGACCTCAACATTTGGCAGGCTATACACCAACAGTGTAATTACCTGATCATCATTCACGGTTTCGCCACGACTATTCAGATATGAAAAAGTGATCTTCACGGGATAAGCACCCGGGTTCGTGGAAACATTTACGATCAATTCCTGCGAAACCTGCATCATGCCACCTGCAGGAATATCTCCTAAAAACTTAATGTTGGATGTACCCACCGGCGCAAAATTTGTAAACTCACCGCCCCCACCGGAAACTCCACCAGGCTGAGGAGTACTATTGCTACTCCCAGATGACCCACCGCCTACGATCATAGTAACTCGTTGGGCCTTATCATTACCCGCATTTTGAACAGTCATAGTTAAAGTGAATTGTGAGCCAGGCTGTAATGGATCTATCGTTGTCCCATAAGAAGGGATGATCAACTGCCCGCTTCGGACTCCGGTCGGAGTTGCTGTTGCATAGACGCCTGTTCCTCCGCCTCCGGCCACAGGCACATTCAGGGTGAATTTATCTGAATATGATGTTCCCTTATCGTCATAATATGTCAACGTAACATCGATCACAACAAATGACTTGCCATACAATGCCGAAGCATCCGAAGTAAATCGCTGATCGATAGAAGCGCCACCACCTGCAGCGACATTACCTATAACTGCAACCCCACCCGTATTAAGCGGAACTAGATCTGCTGATGAAAATACTGCTTGGGCGTTATACGCCATCATATTTCCTGCGTTATTGAAATTGACAGAAAATTTGAAATTCTTTCCAGAAGAAATCTGTTCCACATTTGCGCCGTATGAATTGACAACCATCTGTGGACGAGCAAAAGGCAACGTCGCAGTCGGAGCAGGAGGCACAGGTGCAGAGACATTCAAGACAGCCGACCCGCTCACCAATGCTCCCAATGATGAAACAGTGATAATGTGTGCGCCTGGAGCAGTCCCAGCAGGGACTGTTACCCGTAATTCAGTAGCGCTGATAAAGACAGTACCAGGTAACTCAACACCATCCAAAAATATTTTTGAAGTGGCTGCATCAAAAGGGCCATCTCCAGTCACAGTAATAATCGTCGCGACATCATTCACAATGTTGCTGGGGGTAACTGTATTAACTCCTGCCGCAAGCACAGAAGATGGCACAATTGCCATCAATAAGGCCAGAGTCAAGCCAAATGCAGTCAGTTGTTTTCGAACAAAAAACATTTAACCTCCATGAGAAACTTGCGCCGCATCCATCGCTGCGGACTGATACTCTGCTTCACTGACGATCTTTCCATCCAACAAAAATATCTTGTGCGTAGCAAAACGCGTCATACGCGGGTCATGAGTTACAACCAAAACAGTCCGTCCCGAACGATGCAGATCGGACAGCAATTGCATAACAGCAACGCCGCTTTGCGTATCAAGGTTACCCGTTGGCTCATCGGCCAAAATCAAGCTGGGATCATTGACGAGTGCTCTTGCCACTGCCACGCGCTGCTGCTGTCCGCCAGATAGCTCAGATGGCTTGTGGTGGCCTCGGTCTGCAAGCCCGACTTGCTCCAATAAACTTTTAGAACGGTCATTGCGTTGAGATGCAGAGACGCCTGCAAACTGCATCGGGAATGCAACATTCTCCAAAGCAGACATATTTGAAACAAGGTTGAACGACTGAAAAATAAATCCCATTGTCTTACGGCGAAAAAGAGCCAGCGCATTTTCATCCATTTGATCCAACCGCTCGCCGTTGACAGTAATCTCCCCGGCCGTCGGCCTATCCAACCCACCTAGAAGATAAAGCAAGCTGGACTTTCCAGAACCGGAAGGCCCCATCACAACCGTAAACGTATGTTCAGGAATCTCAACATCCACACCATCCAATGCGCGGACAGTGGTGCCGCCCATCAGGTAATGTTTTTTCAAACCAGTAATTTGAATCAATGAAGAATTCATAAATTAAAAGAACGGACGCTGGATTGCCAACCCACTGACATTTGAAATTAAAGCGCCAATCCCTGCTTGCGCAAACAAAAGCAAAAGAGTTACCACGAGTGCATTGGTAATTGCCTTAACTCTAGGAAGGCTGTCTCCTGCAATGAAGCCAATCACCAGAAAAACGCAGCTCCAAATAAAAAATATATCAACGCGGGCGAGTAACTGACCGACAAAACCTGCACCCCCAGCAAAACCAGAAAGCCCGGGGCTATTAATGGCATGGCCAGCGAACAGCATAAAAACGATTCGCAGCACATCTCTGAGCAAAAAGGGAGAATATGCCCAACCAGTAATATTTAATGCTCCTTGCATAGATCCCCGTCCGCCGAGCAGTGTAGAACCAAGATGTAACAAACCGCTCATAAGTAGCCAGCCCAGCCACAAACCAACCAACGCAGAGACAAGCGGTAGCACATACGTAAATACTGGTCCCTGCATGGATTGCTGCGCCGCCATATAGTTGCTTTGCATATCTGGGGTCCAGTACTGCCAATCAGTTGGTAACTGCACTTCCCCCATCAACGCTGCACGGGAGGTTAAATATCCGCCAATAATAGCGCTCAGAGCTGCAGATATACTCAACAAGGCCATTGGCGTTAACCAACTTGGGCGCGCTTCCTCAGCCAGTACAGCAAATGTACGTTGAGGCTGCAACAAAACCTCGGAGATGCGCGCAAAATTAAACCTGCTTTTCGATTGCAATTCGATGTTTTCAGTCATAATTTTTACCAAATAGGGATATGAAAAATTCTAACATGCTTCCAAATTTCATGCCTCCCCCCTATTAACGAAAAAATGGCTGGAGTTGTTCCAACCATTTTAACTTCTTCACAATCTAAAGGTCAAATAAATCTCGTTTTCGCTTGAAATCACCAGTTACAGGCGGGTATGCCCGCATGTAATCTTCCCGTTCGCCAAACATTCTGGTGACAAAGCCCATTAATCCGCGCCGCATTTGTCCGCCACCCTGTGAAGCATGGCATTCACTCGCCTTGGTCTTCGCCTCCGCAGCAGATCGGGTGTTCAAACGCACATGAATGGGAAAGGTCACTTCGGCCAGTTCCTTGATATTAATGTCGCCATTACGCCCAAATTTCGTTGGGTCTTTGCCAAAGAACGGCATGAGGAATACCGCAGCCTTCAACAAGCCCTTTGGAAAAACCTGAAAGTACAGAGCCTGCGGCTTGAAAGGCTCACCAGCTTCGGGGTAGAAAGAAGCGTTATCTGCATTGGCAAAAGCAAACACAGTCGCCTTATGAATATGAATGTGGTCAGGATGTTTATATCCACCGATGGGGTCAAAAGTTAAGACAACATCAGGCTTGATCTGGCGGATATATTTAACGACACGACCTGCCACTTCTTCCACAGGATGATTGATCTGGGCGTTGGGATGATTGTTATCCTCCATGCCAGGCATGCCCGAATCGCGGTAATCCAAAAAGATAACTTCCTTCAAGCCCAAATGCTTAGCGGCACGCATCAACTCGTCAGTGCGCATCTCGGCAGTATCTTTAAAACCTTTTAGATGCTCGGCATCCACCGTGCCTGCCTCACCGCGCGTAGCACAGACATAATACGTATCATAGCCGCGCTGCGCATACAAAGCCAGCGTGCCTCCCAAACCAAACGACTCATCGTCAGGATGTGCAAGAACTGCTAATAATTTTTTGGTCATTGTTTCCTCTTTGATGTAGACGCATATCAGACGCACAAGTTTACCCCAATGTGATAAAATTTAATTGCTAATCAAAGGAGCGCAGCGAATGACGGACACTCTGTAGTCAACCAATCTTTTTAGGACATCCCCTTCTGTTTTGATTCATTAACCGAGGCATGTCCTCGGTTTTCTTTTTAACTACAGGACTCACTATGCTTAGCATTCATAACCTAAATAAAAATTATGGTATTCAGCCAATCCTCCAAAATATAAATTTCAACATCAGCGCGGGCGAGCGCATCGGCCTCATTGGGCCGAACGGCGCAGGCAAAACCACGCTCATGAAAATTCTTGCAGGTCTCGAACTTCCTGATTCGGGAAATGTTATTTCAACGCGCATCAATCTGCGAGTTGGATATCTTGCCCAAGGAACAGAATTCTCCCCCGAAGAGACGCTTCGCACCGCGCTCACACCTGCTTCCACAACCCAAACAGACCCCGCCGCTGAAGTAGAGTCTCTAGCCCTCGCGTTGACCCAAGATCCAGACAACGAATCTCTTCACGAACAATATGACGAGGCGTTGCGCCAACTTTCAGCCGACAACGTTCAGCCTTCCGTAATTTTGGAACCGCTTGGCCTCGCAGATTTCCCACTCGACACCCCCATCGCTCATCTCAGTGGAGGACAAAAGACGCGCCTCATGCTCGCGCGCGTCCTGCTTGAAGACCCGCATCTCTTGTTGTTGGATGAGCCTACAAATCATCTCGATATCGAAATGCTGGAATGGCTGGAAGAATGGCTTAATCATTTTCGTGGTGCGGCGCTCATCGTCTCACATGACCGCGCGTTTTTAGATAACACCGCCAACTCCATTCTTGAACTGGATTCAGCAACTCATCTCATCCGCAAGTTTGATGGCAACTATAGTGACTACCTTGACCAAAAGCTTCTTGAATACGATAAACAAATGCAAGAATACCAAGACCAACAAGATGAGCTCGCTCAACTGCGCCGTGCTGCAAAACACATCCGCAGCATGACAATTATGAAAAAAGGCGGCAAAGCAGATAGCGGCGATAAATTCGCAAAAGGTTTTTTTGGCAACCGCGCTACAAAGAACGTGGCTGGCCGCGCCAAACACATCGAAGCCCGTATTGACACCCTACTCACGGACGAGAAAGTTGAACGACCACGTGGTAGCTGGAAAATGAAATTGGATTTTGCTCAACCTGACCATCAATCAAAAGATGTGCTGGTCACTGAATCCTTATCTATTGGCTACACGCCAGACAGCCCACTGCTGACAGATATCAACCTTTTCATCCGCTCAGGTCAACGCGTTGTGTTGACGGGACCAAACGGTGCGGGAAAAACATCCTTCATCCGAACCATCGTCGGCAAAATTCCAGCACTTGCAGGTTCCTTCCGTCTGGGCGGTGCGACTAAACTCGGTTATATGACACAGGAACAAGAATTGCTCAACCCAAACTTCAATGCAGTTCAAAGTATTCAAAGCATTTCGGCCATGAACGAAACGGACACACGCAACTTCCTGCATTATTTTCTTTTCAAAGGAGATGACTCGCTGCGGCTTTCACGCGACCTGTCCTTTGGAGAACGTGCCCGCTTGCAACTTGCCATTCTCGTTGCACAAGGCTGCACTTTCCTTATTCTGGACGAACCCATCAACCATCTTGACATTCCCTCACGCGAACGTTTTGAAGAAGCATTAGAAAACTTCAACGGCACAATTCTGGCGGTCGTCCACGATAGAAATTTCATCGAGCGCTTCGCATCTGATGTATGGGTGGCAAAAGATGGAAAGATCACAAAATAGGCATAGCATGTTTATTGAAAAATATACTTCATACGATGATGTAAATGAAATATTGAATTTACTGATCAAAAATGTGAAAGAAATTTTGAAAGAACAATTCGTAGGCATGTATCTTTATGGTTCTCTCTCCAGCGGAGATTTCAATCCTGAAACCAGTGATGTCGATTTTCTCGTGGTTACAGCAGACTATCTTTCAGAAAAAATAATATCTAAGCTTGAAACCATGCACAAACAAACGTGGGCTACTAGTTTGAAACGAGCTGGCAAACTAGAAGGCGCGTACGTTCCAAAGGAATTAATTCGCAGACATAACCCAAACGGTTCAGCATGCCCAACCATTAATGAAGGAAAGTTTTATCTAGATACACCTGGAAGTGACTGGGTGATTCAAAGGCATGTTGTAAGAGAATGTGGAGTTGTGCTGGAAGGTCCAGACCCAAAAACATTAATTGATTTCGTATCTCCTGATGACATTCGAAGCTGCATCATGGGCGTATTAAATGAATGGTGGTTTCCAATGTTGAATGATGCCTCCTGGCTGCGAGACAAAGAAGATGGAGATCGTGCATTTGCGGTGATCACAATGTGCCGAGTTCTGCATGGTTTAGAAAGTGGAGAGATCGTCTCGAAGCCAAAAGCCATTCAATGGACAAGAACCAAATTAGACAACCAGTGGAATCAGTTGATTGATAAAGCAGTTGCAGTCTCAAACCATGAAAAAGGAAATATTCTACTGAGTGAAACCCTTGAATTCATTCAATACACAAAAGACCGAATTGAAGGAAAAACATCATGACAGAATACCGCGATTATCAAGATACAGATTGGAAAGCCATCTGCCAGATCCACGACCGCGCGCGACCAGACGAACTAGTCGGCTCGTGTGACCCGCGCGGGTTTGTCCCTATTGAGCAGGATGAGGAAGTGGAAGACCTGAAACAACACAAAAAATTTGTCGCATGTGAAGACGGCAAAGTGGTAGGTTTCGTCGGCGTGGATGAGGACTATTTAGCGTGGCTCTACATCGATCCAGATTATTACGGCAAAGGCATCGGGCGTGAGCTGCTCCGCATTGGTATCCGCGAGATCGGTGAAGGTGCATGGACAATTGCGTTGGAAGGAAATAAGAAAGCCATCGCCCTATACGAGAGCGAAGGCTTTCAGGAAGTCAGTCGTTTTGAAGGCGACAATAATGGATATCCATGCACTTGTTTGAAATTGAAACGGGTAAAATAAATTCATTACAGTCAAAGGAGATTGAATGAAATTTGAAACTTTAGCAATTCATGCAGGCCAGGAACCCGACCCGAACAACGGCGCAGTGATGACGCCCGTATATCTAACCTCTACCTACAAACAGGATGGAATTGGTAAACCGCGACAGGGATATGAATATTCACGCACGTTGAACCCCACGCGCAAGGCATTACAAGATTGTCTCGCCGAACTCGAAAGCGGCCAGTGGGGGTTGGCTTTCGCTTCTGGCATGGCAGCGACGGATACAGTTCTGCGAATGCTCGGCCAGGGCGACCATGTTGTTGCAGGTAATGATGTGTACGGCGGAACATTCCGCCTCTTTGACAAAGTGCTGCGCCGCTTCGGTCTGGACTTTACATTTGCAGATACAACCGATCCAGAGAATCTAGCTGAAGCATTAACCCCGTCCACGCGAATTGTGTGGCTGGAGACTCCCACAAATCCTTTATTGGCCGTGAGCGACATCCGCGCCGTGTCGCAGATCGTGAAGAGCCATCCCAACAAGCCATTACTCGTTGTGGACAATACCTTCGCAACCCCATATCTCCAACGTCCATTGGAATTAGGCGCAGATCTGGTTGTCCACTCTATGACAAAATATCTCGGCGGTCATTCGGATGTAGTTGGCGGCGCAATTATCGGTAAGGATAAAGAACTTGGCGCACAGCTAGCTTATTTACAAAATGCAATCGGTGGAGTGCAAGGCCCCATGGATTCATTCCTCGTACTGCGAGGAATCAAGACCCTTCCCATCCGCATGGATAGGCACGCACAGAACGCGGAAAAAATTGTGGCATTTCTAGAAAAGCAGAAAAATGTCAAACGGCTGATCTACCCATTTCACGAGAGCCATCCACAGGTCCAGATAGCGAAGCGACAAATGAAAAACGGTGGTGGCATGATCTCATTCGTAATGAAAGATGGGAAGGATGCCGCTGTCAAAGTGGCAGAATCTACAAAAATATTTACACTGGCAGAATCACTCGGCGGAGTTGAATCGCTAATCGAAGTCCCTGCCGCGATGACGCATCTCTCGACGCAAGGCTCAAAGCTGGAAGTTGACCCTGGCCTTGTAAGGCTCTCAGTGGGCATTGAAAATGTGGACGATTTGATCGCAGACCTTGAACAGGCGTTGAAATAAAAAAGTGCCTCCCGTACGGGAGGCACTTTTTTATTTCTTTACTCGTATCGTAGATACATCGCTGGCAGCACTGACAGTGACCAGAGTTACATCATCGTCCTGTTTGGAACCGTCCTGATAATTTTTCAACGTCTCCAGTAAATTATCGCAAACCTGTTGGGCATTGAGATTTGCATAACTGCTCAACGTATTTTTGATGCGCTCCAAACCGAAGGCCTCACCTTTCGGGTCGCGGCAATCTGTCATACCGTCAGTATATAAAAGCAAGGTGTCACCAGGAGCAAGGAAAAGACTGCGCTCATCCAACACTATATCATCCCAAAGACCGAGAGCCATGCCAGAGCTATGCGGGATGCGATCCACACTGCCATCAAGGTGAAGAAGTAGAGGTGGCTCGTGGCCTGCGCGAGCAAAAGAAAACTCACGGGTCTGCATATCCAATATGCCATACAAAACGGTCACAAATTGAGTGGATTTTTGCAGGCGTGTGATGTGCTTATTTACCAGCCTGAGTGCATCGCCAGCCGTCAAGCCAATATCCGCTTCAGCCATGATGAGGGCATGGGCACGCGCCATAAACAAAGCAGACGGAACGCCTTTATCTGCCACATCACCAATCAACACCCCAACCCGTCCATCTTTGAGAACAAAGACATCGTAAAAATCTCCACCAACTTGTCGGGCTGGGAGAATACGCGCACCAAAACCAAATTCATCAAAGTCAGGAAGCACATCGGGCAGAATGCTTAGTTGAATATCAGCAGCAACTTGCAACTCTCGTTCGAGGCGTTCTTTTTCGATCAATTGTGCCTGCGCAGCTTTCAACTCATCATATGCTGTTTGCAGTTGACGGTTCTTTTCGGTCAGGTCACGAAATGTGGCGGTATTGGTCGCATCCAATCGCTGGCTTAAGACACGTACCATGCCGACAGCGAGCTCAGGATGCTTCTTTGTAATATCCATAAATTGGGCACGACTCAAGGAAAGCAGTGTAGATTTTCCCCTTGCGCGCACACTGGCAGTACGATGTCCGCCAGGCATCAAAAGGCTCATTTCCCCAAGGTATTCACCTTCATACAAAACATTGAGCAACAATTCTTCAGGCGTATCTTCTGCCATTAACACCTCCAACACCCCGCTTAGAACCACAAAAAAATGTTCGCCAGGGTCGCCTTCACGAAACAGAATCTGATGATCTTCCATCTCAATTACATCGAGGCTGGAAATGATCTCGTTCAGTTCGTGGGCAGGCAGCTCAGCGAACAAGGGTATTTTGGACAACAGGTTGTTGCTCATATTAATAAATTATTTTTTACTCAAATCCATAACTTCTTTACCAGCAAGCTTATCTTGTATCCGTTCAACCACCAGGTCGAGATGACTTGGATGATTCACATAGTCGTGGTCATCTGTTTGGATGGTTAGAACAGGACAAAGGTCGAACGAGCCGAGCCATTCATCATAAAAAGAATCCAGCAGGGAAAGATATTCGGGCGTGATCCCCGTTTCCATATTCCTTGCTCGCCTACGAATACGATCCATCAATACGGAAACAGGCGCTTTGAGATAAATCAACAAGTCTGGGCGTGGTAGGCCATTCACCACTACTTCAAACAATCTGCGGTAGGCAAGATAATCACGCTCACCCAAATTCCCCATGTGATGAAGCGCACGCGCAAAGATATGAGCATCTTCATAAATGCTTCTATCTAAAATTGCCGAGCGTGCATCGCGCGCCGCTTCCAGATATTGATCTGCGCGATGGCCTAAAAAGAATATCTGCAAATGAAAAGACCACGCATGCATATCTCCGTAAAAATCGGATAGATATGGGTTATCCGCTACGGACTCGTATCCAGTCCACCAACCCAAGCGCGCGCCGATCCTTTCGGTTAGGGTTGTTTTGCCTGCGCCTATATTTCCAGCTACTAAAACCAGATGTTTCGCCATAATTGTTTCGTATTTTATCATGGCATGAGATTGCGAGTATAATTTGCGAAGGAGCCTATATTGATGAAAATTCACAACGCAGCTGGCTGGACTATTTTTGTATTTGGTATTCTTGCGATAATCCTTGGGCTTGTTGGTCTGATTCGCCCAGAGATTCTTCTATCCATTCTCGGTTTTGAAGTGATCGATCGCGCACAACGTGCAGCAGGCGATTACACCATTGTCTTTATGACGGCATCCTCGATGGCTTCATTCAACATGGGCGTTTACTATGTGCTTGCGGCATTGAATGACATCCGAGCCTTTTACCGATGGACAGTTCCATATCGCATCATTACGTTTATCGTGTTCACCAGTCTGGTAATCTTCGGCGTCGCTCCCCTAAAGTTCATTGGCGTAGGTCTTTGGGAGTTTACAGGTGCAATCGCAACTGGCATCGCACTATACACAGAGAATAAAAAGAAATAAGCAGAGGTTGGCATGAAATCCAAATGGGTAGAGCACAACGGGAAGCAAGTCTTTTATCAAGATTTCTCTAACTATTTCTTTAACGAAAAAGCCGTTATTGATGAGTTGAAAGAAGTTCAAAACATCGTCCTTAGCCAACCTGAAAATTCCGTACTAGTGCTCTCAAACTTTTCAAACACAGAGATCACCGCAAATCTAATGCCGCTCTTAAATGAGGCATCCAGCAAGACAAAAACCAACGTTCGCAAGACAGCCGTGCTTGGCATTACAGGCGTCAAACGCACACTTGGTGATCTGCTTTCCAGAATCACAGGCCAGCCGCTTATGTACTTCAACACCGAGCAAGAAGCAAAAGAATGGCTCACAAAAGACTAAAGATTCTCTCAACAAAGGGGAAATCAAAAAGTTGTATACTTAAACCATGAAAACAAGAATAATATCCACACTCATTATTGGCGTTCTATTAACTCTGCTATTTTCATGCGGCACAAACTCCGAGAATCCGACTGACAACTTGGATGTAAATTTGGCTCGCACAGAAGCAGTAGCCACATTCGCCTCCTCTCTGACCAAAACACTGGTCGCTGTACCTACAACATCCCCCACACTGACAGTTGAACCGACATCCACTTCTTTGGAAGTAACAGGAACAGTGGCAGTTACGCCAACCGCCAATCCATGCTACAACCTGCTTTATATTGAAGATGTCACCATCCCAGATAACACTCAAATGAAAGCTGGTGAAACCTTTACCAAGACTTGGCTTGTGCAAAATATCGGCGGATGCGCCTGGAAACCTGGCTTTACCTTCCAGCATGTAGGCGGAGACTTAATGCGTGGAAATACAGTCACTTTAACGGAAGCGATCCAAACTGGCTCAAAGCGTGAAATTTCCGTTCAACTTGTCGTTCCAAGCGGGCAAAATGGACTGATCCAAAGCGCATGGCGTATGGCCGATGAGAATGGAAACTTTTTTGGAGACACCTTGTCGGTCAATATATTGGTTGGAAGCATCACCCCACAAGCGACAAATACACCTTAACTTAAATTATTCAATCTACAAACACAAAATGGACAGGAAATTTCCTGTCCATTTTTATTTACTACTACTTGAAAGCATTTACTTATCTATTTTCCTGAAAAAGCTCGTCCAATGTAATAGACTACACCAGTGATAAACACCGAAGGTGAAACACCTAACAGAAGAATACCAATTCCGCCTACAACGCTGCCAAACACAACTCCAAACAGCGCAAATGGCAGGCTGATTACAAAAGCGATCAGCGTAGCATTATAAATAGACTTTTTCTCGCTGCGTCGTAAAAAATACACAAGAACAAGGCCGATCAATGTGCCTGTTAGAAATATCATCACATAATCAATGACCGAAGCCCCAGTGTCTGAATTGCCAAAGCCAAGCAAAAACATCACGAAACTCAAAACGAGGATTAATAGTCCCACCCCAAATGACCAAAGAAAGGAAACTTTTTTATCCATGAGCGCCTCTTTTAGAAAACATAATTTTAGTGATTATACACGTGGAAAATCAACCCAAAGTGTTCCATTCATGTAACCTGTGTAATTCACAACCAAGTCATCGCATTCTATTAAATTCCTGCATTGCTCAAAATAGACAGGATCTCCGAAAGCGCCATTGTTAATTTAGGGTGCTCAATATTGAAATGATCGATCGAATCTTGCAGGCGTTGAAGAACCGATTCATCCGTCTGAATATTTGGGTCTTGTAAAAGACTATTTATATCCGTAGTAATATTCTCCAGCAGTTCGCGGCCTTTTGCATCCTGTGGGCCTATTTGATCCAACTCTCCTTGCAGCTGTTCAAGGAGCTCCCGAATTTTAGTTTTTGGCATATAGCACACTCCTTTTGAGATATTAAGAGATTTTTATGGATCTTTCCATACCTCCATTTTACATCCTTTTGAATTTCAGCACGGAAAGGTCATCCCAGGAGTTCACGATCTACTAGCTCGATCTCTTCATAAATCTTCTTTACATCTGCTTTCATCTCAGAAGTTGCAGTTGGGGTCATGGAAATAAATTTGATCATGTCTTTTGCCTGTCGCAGAAAATCTCTCACTCCTGCAATATAGGATAGGTCATTTCGTCCTGCTTCCAGAGGTAAGGGAATTTCTCGGGCTTTTTGGATCAATTGTCGGGCGCGGATGAGGCGCTCTGCAGCTGGTATGAGTTTTGCCATGTTATTTCTCCGTTTTGAATGAAAAAGGGACGCGGCCAAAGTCGCGTCCCTTTTGGGTTGTTAATTGAAAGTTATATCAAGCAGCGCGGTCGAGAGCGACTTGCGCCTTATTTGTAGGATCGTAACGAACATAAACCATTTTACCCACAGAATACTTCTCGCGCGAAGCATCTGCAATAGCAACCTGAGTTTCAGCCTTGAAAGGATCTCCAACTCTTGGGGTGACATCAAATGTCAACTTAAACATGGACCCACCGCCCTCAACGCGAATGTTCATGTCCTCGGCGGTTAGTATCTTTGCCAAGGCTTCCTCACCTGTCGCACGGAGTTGAGCATAGTATTGATCTTGTGCAAGCATGGCAGATTGTACCGCGGCTATATTAGCAGGATTCATTGCAGGCCCGCCCAATGACTCAATGGCAACTTTGCTAATATCGTTCGGGTCATATTTGACAGTCACTGAAGCACCAGGAACGATCATACCAATTTGCAGGCGACCAACGAATGTAGTTGCAACTGCTTGAAAAGGCGGGCGCCCCGAAGGCGTGACTTGTAAAGTCAAACGAACTTGCGGACTGTCGTTCATGGTGGTACCTGTGTCAGAAACGCCAATAATGACAGCAGGAGCAGAGACGCCCGTCTTAAGAACGGCGCTGTTCCCTGACATATTCTTGAAAATTCTATAAATGAAAAAGCCAGATACGCCTAATGTAATAAGACCAGCAAAACAACTGCATAAAAGTACAATAATTGTTATAACACTGCCGCCTACTATTTCCATACAAATGCTCCTTGAATTTTTTATTTATAAAAATTCTATCACCAGGCTTTTTATTTCATTCTCCCCCGTTTGGGGGAAATAAAGTAACGCCGCCTTTAGCAATGAATGGCTCTTGATTGACACAACATACCATTTATAACTTGCCAGACCCTATTTTTAATTGTATGATTGGAAAAATTCCGAAAAGTGACTTGGACATAAAATGACAAAAATAATGATCGTGGACGACGACAAGCTTGTTACGCAACTGCTGGAAAAGCTTCTCACCATTGACGGCTATGAAACTGCAGCAGTAAACGACAGCTCACAAGCAATTGAGATTGCAGGATATGTAAAACCTGACCTTTTCCTCTTGGATCTCATGATGCCTCAGCCTGATGGTTTCAAACTCTGCAGAATGCTCCGGCAGATTCCAGAGTATGCTCTGACCCCCATTATTATAATTACGGCTCTGGATGATAGCGACAGCCGCGCAGTAGCCTTCGGAGCAGGAGCAAACGACTACATCACCAAACCTTTTCACCCCGATCAACTTGCGGAAAGGATCAAAGAACTCATAAGGTAGGGGTTTAACTGAAAAAAGAAATTATTTAAACAAAAAAGACATGCCCTGTTAGGGCATGTCTTTTTTGTTTACGTTCAAAAACCGAGCTGCGTTACGGCTTCAGGGTGCGAATAAAGGAAATCGCCTGCCAGATCTGATCGTCTGTCAAAGTGCCCTTCCATGCAACCATGCCGGTGCCTTCCTTACCAGTGTTAATGCGCCAGTATAGGTAATCGTCAGTTGCGGTGGCCTGAAGTACAGCGAGGTTCTTAGGAGCAGGGTCAAGAGCAGCACCTGCAGGACCATCACCATGACCTTGAGGACCGTGGCAAGACTCACAATTTGTTTTGAAAACTTCAGCCCCAGCGGTGGCAGCATCTGCACCAAGAGGATTGGTTTTACCAGCGTAATCAGAAGGAACAGGAGCCAAAGTGGCAACTGCATCCGCACCGCCGCCACAAGCACCGAGAACGAGGGCGGAGAGAACTAAAACAGCAAACAAGACTTTCTTCATCATATACCTCCAGTTGTTATTTATATCGATTAGCGGGCAATATTATATTGACCTTGTGAAATTATATACAGTGACTTAAGTTACACATTAAATGTGACACTCATCAAAGGAATACTACACAGTATTACCTAGCTTTTCGCCCGCCTTTTAATTCCGACTGTAGTTTTTCTAATTTCTGCCAGTCACCCTTTTCAGCGAGCTTTGCCTGTTCAACCCAACTTTCAGGGCTCATCATATGCAAGCCTGATGAATCAAGCGCTTTTTGCAAATCACCAACTTTGGCATGGGAAAGTTCTTCAAAGGTTGTTATCCCAGCCTCTTTCAAGACTTTGACAACTTTGGGACCGATACCCTCGATCTTTGTCAAGTCATCAGCATCCTTCTTCGTGGACTTTTTCGACTCGGCCTGGACCTCAACCTGCTCCTGTTTTCTCGAACTTGCCCACCACCCGACAATTATGATAAAGAAAAAGAAAGCAATTCCAACCAGCAGTAACCACTGAAGTTCCGTATTTGGGCCTTCCCCACCTTCAGACAACAAACGCATTGCAAGCATATCCGCCTCCAAAAGTATTTTTTCTACTTATAAGTGAAAAAATGGGACATGTCAATTCTTAAGGGTAAAATAGACCAACTTATTTTGGAGCGAATTCATGAAACTCAAAACATGGCAAAAGATCGTAGCTATTCTGGTCGTACTTCTTGTTATCATCCGCATATTATCCAAACCTGCGGTGGAACACCCCTACTATGCAGCAGACGCAAACCATCCTCTTGTCATCGCCCACCAAGGTGGAGACGGCCTGTGGCCGGGGGAAACCATGTTCGCCTACCAAAATGCTGTAAAGCTCGGCGTAGATGTACTTGAAATGGACATCCACATTACCAAAGATGGAGTTCTTGTTCTTATGCACGATGAAGCCGTAGATAGAACTACAGACGGCAGCGGCGAAATCGAATCCATGACTTTGGAAGAGCTGAAAAAATTAGACGCTGGCTACGATTGGTCAAGTGACAACGGCATCACATTTCCATTCCGTGGAACAGGTCTACAAATCGCAACTCTTGAGGAAATCTTTACCGCTTTTCCAGACAAACACATGACCATCGAAATCAAGAAAACAAATACTTCGATGGCGCAACCATTTTGCGAATTGATCCGAAAACATAAAATGGAAGATAAGGTACTGGTAGCTTCTTTTTACGATGACAAGCTCAAAGAGTTCCGTGCGACATGCCCTGAAGTAGCCACTTCCAGCGCAAAGAACGAGACGACGGTATTCGTTCTGCTCACTAAACCTTTCCTTGGTAGTTTCTACTCGCCGAAATTCTTCTCTTTACAGGTTCCAGAAGAATCAGGTGGAATTACTGTAATGACTCCTACGTTTGTCAAAGCTGCGCATGAACGTAACCTCGCAGTGGAACCGTGGACCATCAATAACGCTAAAACGATGAAAAAATTCATTGACTGGGGCGTGGACGGCATCATCACCGACAGACCCGACATCATGCTGGAAGTATTAGGTAGAAAAAAGCCATGACAGAATATGAAGAAAACATAACCAACATCCGCGCAGCAAGGGACAAGAAAACTGCTTCAGACCCATTACATTGGCTTAACCTCGTGGGTTTGTTTTGGCTGGAAGAGGGCGAAAATTCATTTGGCAGTGACGAATCCAATAAAATTGTCTTGACTGAATTCCCTCATGCGAATTGTGGTTCATTCAATTTCAAAGACGGACTGGTCACACTTCATCCAGCCAAAGATACGAACATTACCATTAATGGATCGGCGCCTAATCTCCGCCCGCTGCTGACAGACCGAGATAAAAAACCAGACCTGATCAATATTGGCTCACTGACCATGAAGATCATCATCCGCGGCGGAGTTCCACTCGTGAGAATTTGGGATAGAGAATCTCCTGCGGGCAGGAATTTCACAGGCTTTCATTATTACTCCGCCAAACCTGAATACCGCGTTACGGCAAAATTCATTCACTACAATCCGCCCAAGCCGATAAAAGTGATGGAAGTAATCGGCACAGAAGTTGACAGTGTTCTTTTAGGGCAAGCTCAATTCACTCTGAATGGCGTGGATTGCACACTTGAAGCAGAAAAAAGCGGTGATGAATTGCTTTTCAACTTCACCGATGGGACAAACAAAGACACCACCTACGGTGGTGGACGAAAATTCTACTTGCCAAAACCCAAGGGAGATGAGATCGTCCTTGATTTCAATCTCACTGAAAACTGGCCTTGCGCATACACTCCATACGCAACTTGCCCCATCCCACCAAAAGAAAATCGCCTGCCGATCAAGATCGAAGCAGGCGAACTGAAATATCATGAATAAAAAAGCGGAGGGCTTTGCAGCTCTCCGCTTTTTTCACTTTTACATTCTTATTCAATCCAAGTTACGCGGTCTTCAAATCCTAGCCGAACGTACGGCTCAGGTGTCACATCAGGATAGCCCACATAAATAAAGCCAACAATGTGTTGATCTGCAGCAAAGCCTAAAAATTCTTTTACCTTGGCATCGCGCGCCCATTCGCCTGTGCGCCAAATAGCGCCAAGCCCTAATGAATACGCAGTCAGTAAAATATTTTGCGCCGCTGCAGAAGCTGCTGATATATTCTCAACCTCAATGATCTTCGTGTCAGAAGGTTTATCTGCGCCAACTGCAATGACAACAGGAGCGCGGAGCGGCAAAGCTCGGGTCTTATCCAAACCTTCAGGCGGTGTGGCAGGATTACGTTCAAGAAAAGAGGCGGCCATTACATCGCCAAGTTTCTTACGCCCATCCCCAGTCAATACAACAAAACGCCAGGGGCGCACTTTATGGTGATTCGGAGCCTGTGCACCAGCGCTTAATAATTTCTCGACAACTTCACGAGGCAAAGCATCGGGCTTTACCTTACTGATCGTCAGTCTTCCATGTATTGCATCAAATAGATCCATGTTTCCTCCGTCTTCCATGACGCTTACGGGTAAAATTGTCTTACCATGAAAATATTTTATTCTGAAGAACATCGCAACCATTATCCGCCTTATGAAGTTTTTGATGGCGGCAAACGTGTAGAATATTTTGAGAATCCTGACCGCATGGACAGGATTCTCTCTGCACTTGCAAAAACGGATTGGTATGAATTGATCGAGCCATCAGATTTTGGACTAGGCCCGATTCTCGCCGTGCATGACAAAGATTACATCAACTTCCTCGCCTCATGCTGGACCGAATGGCTAGCCTCTGACCCTGAAATAGCTGCTACGCCTGAGCGACACGCCTTCCTGCCTGCCACTTTTGCAATACGGCGCAAGACGCGTCCAACAAGCTCCCTGCATGGACGTGGTGGGTATTACATGATGGATCTTTCAGCTTGTATTGTAGCTGGGACATATAAAGCAGCCTTGGCCTCGGCGAATTGCGCATTAAGTGCCGCAGAAGAAGTGGTCAACAATCAGCGTTCAGCGTTTGGGCTGTGCCGCCCGCCTGGGCATCATGCAGGAAAAGATTATGCGGGCGGATATTGTTTCATCAACAATGCCTCTGTTGCTGCGAACTGGTTGTCTTCAAAAGGAAAAGTTGCCCTGCTTGATATTGATTATCACGGTGGGAATGGCACGCAAGATATTTTCTATGAGCGAAATGATGTACTGACCATTTCGTTACACGGTGACCCTGATTACGAATATCCGCATTACACTGGTTTCGCAGATGAAACTGGCGCAGGTGCAGGGCTTGGCTTTCACAAGAATTTTCCACTTCCAAAAGATACAGAAGACGAAGGTTATTTGGTCGCATTGGATGAGGCTTTGGCAATGATCCGAAAGTTTGCGCCAAGCTATCTCGTCCTTTCCACAGGTATGGACACCTTTGACGGTGACCCTCTTGGAAAATTCCATGTTACGCGAAATGGTTTTGCTGAAATAGGAAAAAGGATTTCTGGATTAAAACTGCCTACTACTATTATTATGGAGGGCGGTTATGCAAATGAAGCACTCGGTACGAACGTCATCACTTTATTGGAGAACTTTAAATGAGAAAACTACAATACAGCTACCTTCTTCTCGCTTTATTAATATGTGCCTGCAATACACCGATCCTTGGCCCAACGCCCACACCGTTGCCACCAACGGAAACTGAAACTCCAGCTTTCACGCCTACCCCTGAAGCAACCAATACACCAGAGTTCACACTCACGCCCACGATCACACTGACATCAACAATTACGCTTACTCCAACGATTGCCGCTACTCCGACTTTTGAATTTCCCACCGTAACAGTCAATAAACAGGCGCATTGTCGTTATGGCCCTTCCGCTGCTTACTTGCATGCTGCAGATCTATATCCTGGTGATTTTGGCACTGTACGTGGAAGAGCTTTATACAGCAACTGGCTTTACATCAAGTTTGATAAGATCAATTATTACTGTTGGGTTGCGCCATCTGTAGTGGATGTTGTCGGCGATATTAGCGGCATCAAAAAGATTGAGCCCAACCTGCAATCGATTGGCAGCAATCAATATGGACCTCCTCAAAACGTAGATGCGTATCGTGATGGAGATACCGTTGTCATCACGTGGGACCAAATGTTCATGTCGGATGATAAGGATCGTGGATATTTGATCGAAGCCTTCGTCTGTCAGGATGGCGCCTATATTTGGTGGACATTCTCATATCCAGACCAGTTCACGACAGAGTATGAAGTAAAAGATGAAGCGGGATGTGCTGCAGAATCCTACGGAAGAATATACACAGTGGAAAAACACGGGTTTTCTGAACCTGCAGAAATTCCGTGGCCAAAGCCATAGCTCATTAAATCAAAAGCGGACGCTGGGTAGCGTCCGCTTTATTTTTTCAGGAAATCACTCCTGCTTTTTTCAGCGCATTTTCCAGCGCGTCGATCGTGGCAGGTTTGATCAACATTGCTTGTGCACCGCCTTTTAATACATGTTGACGGGTTTCGGGTTGGTCATCAGAGGTGATGACAATGACTGGTACTTTCATCAAGCGCGGTTCGCGGCGGATGTAGGCAAGCACTTCGGTTCCATCCACGCCTGGCATATTGATATCGAGACAAACAAAACGGGGAATTTGCGTCCCCAAAACAGCCATTGCAGGGCTGGAGCCATACGCAACCTTTGAAGGCAGTTCCAACACCTCCAACATTTGCTGCAAAGCATCCGCAGTTTGTCTATTATCGTCGATGATTAAGCCTTCTGACATGAGTCCTCCAAAGTAACCATATCCACCACGGACAGGTTGTAATGTTTCAGTTGAGATACTGCCTCTCGAATATGCGAACAGGCAAAAGTTTGAAAAGAGGCGAAAAGAGATTGCCCAGTAACTTGAATGAGTATACTCTCCCTGAGAACAGCCTGCAATGGAATTTATAGTATTGTCATCAAATTCAAATGATAGACAACCTATTCATGGCGCAATTCTCAAAATTACGCGACCCCATCCATTGCCGCGCCGAGGCGTTTGATGATCTCGTCCACTTCTTCTTCGTTGATGGAAAGCGGAGGTGAGAACGCGAGGGTATTTCCAAGTGGACGGGTGCGGAGGCCGCGCTCTTGAGCAGCTTTGAAGATCTGTGTGGTTTTGGCTGCATCGGCGGCCTTTGTTTCCTTGTTGGAGACAATTTCCACACCACAGACCAGACCGATGCCACGCACATCACCGACGAAGGAAAATTCTTTGAGGGTTTGCAAGCCTTCAAGCAGACGTTTGCCCAATTCGCGGGCGCGCTTGGGGAATTCTTCGCGTTCCATGATCTCAATGTTCTTAAGGCCAACCGCACATGCCATTGCGTGGCCTGAATAGGTATAGCCATGCATGTATGCTTCTGTATCTGCCGCAGATTCCATTGTCTCACGGATGGCATCAGAGATTTGAATACCGCCGAGTTGAGCGTATCCACTGGTGATGGCTTTAGCGAAGGAAAGGATATCAGGCTTGACGTTCCAATGTTTAAGCGCGAACCATTCACCTGTGCGGCCAAAGCCAGTAATGACTTCGTCTGCAATGAAAAGGATTTCGTACTTATCACAAATCTGGCGGACGAGCGGGAAATAGTCAGCAGGAGGAACGATCACGCCGCCCACGCCCATGACAGGTTCCGCAATGAACGCAGCAACGGTATCTTGTCCTTCACGCAGGATGGCTTCTTCAAGTTCACGAGCTGCCGCCTGACCGACTGTCTCACCTGCTTTCAACGTCCCTTCATAACGATACGGATTCGGTGCAGGGATGTGAATAAATCCCTCCATGGCAGGGCCGAACATGGTGTGATATTTTTCAAGACCTGTTGCAAATGTGGTTGCGACTGTAATGCCGTGATAGGCTCCCTTGCGAGCAATAACCTTGTACTTGCCTGGTTTGCCTTTGCGCTTCCAATAATAGCGAGCGGTTTTAAATGCTGAATCATTCGCTTCTGACCCACCCGATGTGAACAGAGTTGTGTTCAATCCTTCATAGGCAAAACCTGCAAGTTTATCTGCCAATGTGATGGATGGAAGATTCGTCATCCCAGAGAAGTTGGAGGTGAACGCCAAATCTTTCATCTGGTCGAAGGCAGCCTTGGCGAGTTCTTCGCGGCCATAGCCTGCGTTGACATTCCAAAGACCAGCCATGCCATCGAGGATCTTCTGTCCATCAGTGGTGTAAAGCCATACTCCCTCTCCGCGTTCGATCACCAATGGGTTGGCATGTGATTTCGGGTGATAGGTTGGGTGAAGCTGTTTCTTATCTTTCTCGATCCAATTCTGTGTTTCCTGGTTTGTCATGTTTGCCTCCAAATGTAGCTGAAAAGTTTTCAGGTTGGAACGTTCAAACCTATCAACTTTCTAACCTAAAACTTCCACATCATGCGGGCCAGACTCTCGCAAGCCTGCACCCGTCATTCGCACAAAGATCGCCTTCTTTTGAAAATCCACCACATCATGTGCACCGCTATAACTCATGCCCGATTGTAAACCACCAACCAGCTGAGTGAGCACTTCACGCGCTTTGCCACGATATGGAACTGCCGCTTCTACGCCTTCCGCTACATACTCTTCGATCTCCTCTTGTGTGAGGTCGTTACCTTCCTTACGGTTGCGAGCAATGTTTGCCTCACGAGATGCCATGCCGCGGGATGCCTTGTAGCGATGTCCCTTGCGGGTCATGACCATGCCAGGGCTTTCATCTGTTCCAGCCAGCATAGAGCCAATCATGACCGTCTGTGCGCCTGCTGCAATAGCTTTCGCCACATCCCCAGGCTGACGGATACCACCGTCAGCAATAATAGGAATGCCTGCATCACGAGCTGCTTCAGCGCATTCGATCACTGCGGATAGCTGCGGAACGCCTGAACCTGCAACCATGCGCGTAATACAGATAGAACCAGGGCCAACACCAACTTTCACCGAGTCAGCGCCCGCATCTATCAATCGTTTCGTTCCGTCGCCCGTGGCAACATTCCCACCAATGATCTGAGTCTTCGGAAAATGTTTGCGGATATTTTTGATCATATCAATTTCAAGATTCGAGTCGCCATGAGCAATATCCACTACGATGCAATCTGCCCCCGCTTGTAGTGCGGCTTCCACGCGACGCATTTCCTTGTCTCGCACGCCGACGGCCGCACCCACGATCAAACGTCCACGAGAGTCTTTGGTGGCTTTCGGATATTGTGTGATCTTCATAATATCTTTCAAGGTCACAAGCCCAGCCACGCGGCCATCGGCATCTACCAATGGCAATTTTTCAATGCGATTATCATGCAGTAGTTTTTCTGCATCCTTCAAGGAAATTTGTGCAGGGCCAGTGACGACTTTTTTCTGCATGATCTCAATGAGGGGTTTGCTATCGTTATTCTCAAACAACAGGTCGCGCGTGGTAACAATACCCACCAACTTTTCGTCACCATTCAGGATCAAAATTCCGCCTGTGCCTGTTTCGTCAACAAGTTTCTTTAAGTCACCTACTGTGTGAGCCGTATTCATCATGATCGGATTTTCAACGATGAACGATTCTGCCTTTTTCACACGCTGGATCTGTCGTGATTGTTCTTCAATGGAAAGAAAACGGTGAATGATGCCAATGCCGCCTTCGCGCGCCATTGCAATCGCCATCTCGCTCTCGGTCACCACATCCATGTTCGCAGAAACGATGGGGATTTGCAGCGTGATCTCCTTCGTCAATTTTGTTAGTGTAGAAAGCTTGCGGCGCGAATCCACGTCGGAATATTGCGGCACAAGTAAAACATCGTCATACGTTAAAGCAGTTTCTTGCAATATTTTCATGGGAACTCCTGTTATCCAGAATCAAACCGCCCGAATTATAATGCGTGACGATGAATCCATAGGAAGTAAACCGCTTCATTCTTAACTTCCGTCTGCTCATTTCAAAATAGACATAAGCCACGCTGTGAAATATCCCAGCGGTGGAGATGCACACGAAACAGAGGCAGGTTGCAGATTAAGTACGAAGCGACGAATCAGCTTTGAACATATTTGAGCATTGGAATTCAAATCAGGAGAAATCATGACAGTTACAGCAGTGATCGGGTCACAATGGGGTGATGAAGGCAAAGGCAAGGTGGTGGATTTTCTCGCGGGGCAAGTGGATTATGTAGCGCGCTTCAACGGCGGGAATAATGCGGGGCACACGGTCATCAATGAGTTTGGGACGTTCAAAATTCATTTAGTGCCATCGGGAATTTTTGCGCAGAATACGACTGGCTTGATCGGCGGCGGTGTGGTCATTGACCCGCAGGTGTTGATCGACGAGATCGAGATGCTCAACAAGGCTGGCGTTGGCATTGACGGACGTTTTTGGGTTTCGCCGCGCTCGCATGTGATCATGCCGTATCATAAAATTTTGGACGGGCTATATGAAGAAGCCAAAGGCGCTGGCGCAACCGGGACGACGCGCCGCGGCATCGGCCCCGTGTTTGCAGATAAGGTCAGCTACAACGGCATCCGCTGGACGGATTTTACGAGTGACGCGTTCGAGAGTCGTTTGAAGGTGCAGCTCGAATTGAAGAATAAGATCATCGTTGCGCTCGGCGGCCAAGCGTTGAAATACGAAACCGTGCGAGATGAGTATCGCGGATATTATTTGAAATTGAAGCCCTACATCAAGGAATTATTTTCTTTGGTGCAGGACGGCTTGAAGACTGGCAAAAACTTTTTGCTTGAACAAGCGATGGGGACATTCCTCGATACGGATTGGGGAACCTACCCATTCGTAACGGCTTCAACCACAATACCATCCGCGGCTTCGGCTGGGCTGGGTATTCCTCCGCGCTATATCACGAACGTGGTCGGCGTGACGAAGGCTTATACAACTCGCGTCGGTGCGGGACCGTTACCCACCGAGATCTTAGATACCAAGAGCGCTGAATATGAACAGTTCGGTGAAGTCGCGGCCACTACGGGACGCATCCGCCGCGTGGGATGGCTGGACTTGGAAGTTGTGAAAACTGCTGCTCAACTCAGCGGCATCACCGAACTCTGCCTTACCAAGCTGGATACCCTCAGCGGGTTGGACAATCTGCAAGTCTGCATCGGCTACAAGCTGGACGGGGTAGATGTCCGCTATGCAGATGTGGATGCTTACGGCCTCGATAAAGTGGAAAAGATCTATCGAACCGTCCCAGGTTGGAAGGAAGATATCAGCAAGGCGAGGTCATTTGAAGCGCTGCCCGCTAATGCGCAGAGCTATGTGAAGATGATCGAAGAGGCCTCAGGAGTTCCCGTCAAGTGGATTGGGGTGGGTCCGGAGCGAGAAGCAACGATACGGAGATAAAGATTCTCACCACAGAGCGCACGAAGAACACGGAGATTTTTTGATTTTTCTCAGTGGTCTCTGTGTACTCCGTGGTGAATGTTTTTAATAATTTGGTATGCTATACTCTCCGCATGGCAAAAATAAAACCAATGAAATTTGAGTGGGACCCCGCCAAAGCGGAGAAGAACGATGAAAAGTATGGTGTCAGCTTTGATGAGGCCGTCACGATATTCAAAGACCCGCATGTGCTTTTTCATGATGATGAAGAACACTCGCAAAAGGAAAAGCGTGAACTGGCTATCGGCAGGTCAGGTCCGCGCTCCAGGTTGCTGACCTGTTTCATCGCAAGAACCGAAGACACTGTCCGCATTATCAGTGCGAGAGTCTCCACCCACAGGGAGAGACAGGATTACGACGATAATTCCGAGACGAAAATCCTTTTTCAGATAAAGTAAAATCAAATCATTATTCAAAATAGATAACAGTCATTTCACAAGAATGGCTGTTATTTTTTGGAAAAATCTCAATCAGAAGGCAAATCATGCAGCTTTATTTCATCCGCCATGGACAATCCATCAACAACGCGAACGCGCGCAAACCCGATTACAAAGAAAACCCAGACCCGTATCTCACGGAGATCGGGCTTGAACAGGCACAATATCTGGCAAAATATCTCAAGGAAAAACAGAATATCGTTGAGCACGAGAATTGGAATATCCAAAACCAATACGGGTTCGGGCTGACACACATCTACACCAGCTTAATGGAACGCGCCGTAAACACAGCCACTCCCACAGCCCGCGCATTGGGAATTCCGTTCACAACCTGGGCAGAGATCCACGAAGAAGGCGGAATCTATAATCGTGAAGAAGATGAAAGATATCAAGGACTGCCAGGCAAGCCGCGATCTTTTTTTGAAAAGAATTTTCCCGAATTAAAACTGCCCAATGAGCTGAATGAAACAGGCTGGTGGAATCGTCCCTTTGAAGTTGAGGAAGAACGTCAAGCGCGTGCAGATAAAGTCCTTGCCGAATTAATGGAACGACATGGAGATAAAGAAGGCCAGCCCGAAGAACGGATCGCCTTTGTAAGCCACGGCGGATTTTTCGTACGTCTCGTCTCTGCCATGTTGAAACTCCCATGGCGGCAAGGCGCATTAGGCAGGACTTCATGGTTCCTGCTCAACAATTGTTCCATCAGCCGCTTCGATATTCGCAGTGATAACATCCTGATCTCCTACATGAATCGCACAAATCATTTGCCTGCGCATTTGGTTACAGGATGATAAAATAGCAAAAACTTTTTAAAACTTACGGAGGCAAAAATGAATATCATTGTATGGATCGTCTTTGGTGCTATCGCTGGTTGGATCGCGAGCATCATCATGAACAAAAATAAGCAGATGGGTGCCATCGCCAATATCGTTGTTGGCATCATCGGCGCTTTCATTGGTGGTTACATTATGAATTTCTTCGGCGCGGCTGGCATCACAGGCTTCAACTTGCAAAGTCTGGTCGTGGCTATTATCGGCGCAGTGGTGCTGTTATACGTCATCGGCTTGCTCCGTGGCGGACGCAGACGATAAAGTAGCAAAACAAATAAAAAGAGCCGCGCAATGGTGCGCGGCTCTTTTTATTTCATCGGATTCTCGCTTAAAGTTCAATATAAATAAACAACCCACTAGTGAAAACTTACACAAAGTAATATAATAATTTTGTCGCTATTCAACCAACAAATAGAGGAGGATTTTCCATGAAGAAGCTTTGGCTTTTTGTTTGTGTCTTTGCTTTGTTGCTTTCGGCATGCGGCGGCGGAAATTCTCCGCAAGTCACCGACACCGCACCACCTCCACTACCTACTGCAACAGCAACAGAAGTTATTCCCACACCAACCCCCACCCCCACAGCCACACTCGCTTTTCCGCAAGGATATCTAAATTCAACACTTCCCGTAAGCGGAGCCTATGCTCCCGAGCTGGAAAGCATCGATCAAGACTTCCTTGAATTTTTACAAGCTCGGCAGATCGGCGCGGCACAGTTGGTTATCGTCAAGGATGGAGTTGTTGTTTTGAATCATGCCTACGGCTGGTATGATGCCGAGCACAAACGTTCCTTCACTACAGATGGTGTCATGCGCATCGCCAGCGTCACCAAACCGATCACGAACGCAGCCATTCGAAAACTCATGAATGAAGGCAAGCTTTCTTCCATACAGAATGTGTTTTGTTTGGAAAGCTCCCCAAAAGACTGCCTTTTAACAATTGAGCCCAATACAGGTGCGACAATTGACCCAAGGCTAAATAAGATCATGGTCTCGCATCTACTTAATCATTCGGGCGGCTGGGACAGAGACGCCTCATTCGACCCGATGTTTGCCTCTATCCGAATAGCAGATGGGCTAGCTATATCATCTCCACCTGATAAATATCAGATCGCGCAATATATGCTTGGCCAAAAATTGGACTTCGACCCTGGCAGCAAAGAGGCGTATTCCAATTTTGGCTACTCCCTGCTTGGCCAGATCATTGAAAAAGTAACTGGCAAATCCTACATTCAATATATTCAAGAAGATCTATTCGCGCCTCTCGGCGTGACCGATGTATACCTTGCCCATTCACTCCCTGAGAGCCGTCAACCAAATGAACCCTACTATGAGTGTATGGGTAAAGCTGTAAGTGTCTACGACCCAAGCAAACAAGTCTGCTGGCCTGATGGACGTTTTTCCATTGAAGCTATGGATTCCCACGGTGGACTTCTTATCTCCGCTAGTTCCGTAGCAAAATTCCTCGATGCCTACTGCATTGACGGTAATCCTTCATCGGGACCTGGAAAATGTGGCACATACACATTCTATGGCAGTCTGGATGGAACCCTTTCCCTCGTCGTCCAACGCCCGGATGGAATTAACTACGTCGCGATCCTAAACAACCGCTGGGACAAGAAAAATGGGGATTACGATAACGTCAAAGATGTGATCGACGAAGCGATCAAGTCACTTGTTGAAGATTAAAATGCAAAAATCCCCGTCGCAAGGCGGGGGTTTTCCATCGACTAGACATCTCATCAATTTAATTTCAATAACTCACAATCGGTGATTTCCCGATCCACTCATTAGAGGTCAATTCCTTCAAAACAAAATCCGCTCCATCCGCGCGGGAGAGTTGAGAACCAGAATCTCTGCCAACATAGCCTACGCGATATTTGCCAGTATGAGCACCATCCAGCAATCTTGGATAACGCACAATCGTCCAGTCCAAACCAGAGGATTGGATCGCTTTCACATTTGCTGCCGAATCAGCAAGCACATCGCGCGCGAGCAAAGTCAACAAACCCTTCATAATATGGTCAATCAATTTCGGCTGGTCTTGCGGATCACGGACTCCTGCGCCCGTAGTTGAAATTATTCGTCGCAATCCATGCACCTGCATTCCGGCAATGATATTTTTTGCCGCATTCTCCATCATTCCATGTACTGGCGGGCGCACGGGACCCAATACACTAATCACTGCATCCTGCCCAGCGATGGCCTTCTTAACTGCATCCGCATCCATCACGTCCCCTTGAAATGCGATCAGGTTTTGATGCTGCATATTAAGTTTCGACGGCGACCTTACAAATGCTGTGACAATATGTCCCGCGCTCAAGGCCTGCTCAATAATTTTTTTGCCAGTTCCACCCGACGCTCCAAATACAACAATTTTCATTTTTGCTCCTGTGATTATGAAAGTAAAACCTTCAACTGCTTCGCCACCAACCGCAGCGGATTTGCTGTGTGGGATGTGCGGCTCAGAATAATCCCACCTTCGATGGACGCCACGATAAACGTCGCCATTTCATCAGCCCTAGCTTTTGTATATCCACACTCCAACAACTTCTCATTAAAGGCAGATTGCAGCATCCCATACGCTTCGCGGCATGCCAGATTGATCCGCTCGGATTGGGTCGCAGTTTCCATTGCCACGGCCGTCAAAGGACTTCCCGCCGCAAAGCCCGACAACTCGACATGATCTGCAACCTTCAACACAAAATCAGAAACCGCCTTGGACGCACTGCTGCTCTCACCTAACCCCATACGGATTCGCTCTGCCGTATCCTTCCCAGACTGTAAAACTGCTTCTGCTGTAATCTGCTCTTTCCCATCTGGGAAATAGTAGTACAGCGATCCTTTCGGCGCATGACTCTCTTTGACGATCTCATTCAAGCCTGTGCCGTGGTAGCCCTGCTTTTCAAGCAAAGTGCATGTGGTTTGTAATATCTGTTCTCTTGCATTTGACATGATATTTGTCCTCTATCCATTTTTCACGAACACAGTTATTATAACGACTGGTCTATATATAGTCAAGAAGGAGAAAATCAATGTCATCCCCCATTCTCATCATAGGCGCGCTCGGCAACGTGGGCGCGGAAGTTGTAAAGCACTTACTAACCACAGGCGTCAAAGTCCGTGCGGCGGATATGAGCAAAGAAAAAATCAATGCAAGGTTCGGTTCGTCCGTCGAAGCAGTTCGCTTTGACTTTACTGACCCGACAACATATGAAGCAACCTTCAAAGGCGTGGAAAAAATGTTCTTCCTGCGCCCGCCGCACATCACCAACATCAAACGGGACATGTACCCGTCCATCGACGCGGCCAAACATGCGGGAGTAAAACACGTTGTCTTTCTTTCGCTAATTGGAATTGAGAATGCAAAATATGTCCCGCACTACAAGGTGGAAACCTATTTGAAGGAAATAAACCTGCAAACCACCTTCTTGCGTTGCAGCTTCTTTATGCAGAACCTGAGCACCACCCACCGAAAAGAGATCAAGGAACGAAGCGAGATATTTGTGCCAGTTGGCAAAGCAAAAACAAGCTTCATCGACGCGCGCGACATTGGAGCAGTAGCAGCCATTGCATTGACTCAGGATGGCCATGCAAACAAAAATTATGATCTGACAGGCAGCGAAGGGCTGGATTACTGGCAAGCTGCAAAAATATTAAGTGAAGTTTTGGGAAGGGAAATTCAATACAAAAACCCAGTTTCTTTCCTCTTCGAAACCATGCGGCGCGGTACACCCTTCATGTTCGCACTCGTAATGACAGGACTTTACACATCCACCCGCTTTGGCATGGCAGAGCCGATCACGAACGAAGTAGAAAAACTGACTGGCCAAAAGCCAATTTCATTCAAAGAGTTTGCCAACGACTACAAAGAAAATTGGGGATAGAAATTCCATATAAACAAAAGTCCTCGTCAGTTGGCGAGGACTTTTCACTATCTATTTCTTACTATTCACTTTTCACTTTTTACTTTTCACCTTCGCGCAGGCAATATTTTTCCCATTACTTCACCAAACCCAACGCGGTAGCCATCCCCCTGACAATATCCCTTCATCACAACCGCATCGCCATCTTGCAAAAACTTTCGCGTTTCGCCACTCGTCAGCACAATCGGTTTTTCGCCGCGCCATGTCAACTCAAGCATCGAGCCGTAACTGTCTTCCGTTGGACCGCTGATCGTGCCTGTGCCGCACAGGTCACCCGTCCGCATGTTGCAGCCCGTGACGGTGTGATGTGCGAGCATCTGCTCCATGCTCCAATATAAATATTTCATGTTCGAGCGGCTGATAGTTTGCGGTATGTCCATGCCTGCGCTTTGCAGAGTCACTTCCAGAGTGAGATCAAGTCCATTTGCTGAATCAACTTTCAGGTACGGAAGAGGCGAAGGCTCCTGCATTGGCGCATCCACACGGAAAGGTTCAAGCGCATCCATCGTCACCACCCAGGGCGAGATCGACGTTGCAAAATTTTTCGCAAGGAACGGTCCGAGCGGCTGATACTCCCACGCCTGAATATCGCGCGCGCTCCAATCGTTGAGCAGCACCATTCCAAAAATATGCTCATGAGCATTTTCAATGGAGATCGGCTCGCCCAAATTATTTCCAGTGCCGATAAAAAATCCCATCTCCAATTCAAAGTCGAGCGAACGCGAGGCAATAAATTCAGGTACGCCATTCGAGGCCACCTGTCCGCGCGGACGAATTACATCCGCGCCAGAGAGCACGACCGAACTCGCGCGGCCATGATAACCAACGGGCAAATGCAGCCAATTGGGCATGAGCGCATTTTCTTTGCCGCGAAACATAGTGCCAACATTCGTGGCATGCTCGCGCGACGCATAAAAATCTGTGTAATCGCCGATGTCGACGGGCAAATGCATTTGGACTTCTTGAACAGGGATCAACGCCTCTTTCTTAATCGGAGAACTGCCACTGCTCAACAAGCCAATCAGCCGCTGACGAATCTCCCGCCACACCGCACGCCCCGCAGACATAAACCGATTCAAAGTGGAGTCAGAAAAGAATCCATATTGTTTATCAAATAATTTTTCTTCATCGAGAATGGATAAATCAACAACAAAATCCCCGATCCTCGTCCCCACCCGTGGATTTGGCCTGGTCTGCGTTGAAAAAATACCATATGGCAGATTCTGAATTGGAAAGTCTGATTCTGGATGCACTTCGATGAATGATTTGAGAGACATAATTTTTCCTATTTAGTGTGACGCATTCATTTCAACAATCCTATTGACCGCAAATCTTCACGCGGCTCATCAAAACTACAGCTGCCAAATGAAACAACTTGTTGACGTGCAAGCTTTATCTTCGAAGTGCCTACACGCAAATCTCTCCAAACAAAACCTGCTTCATCAAATACAAAACTGGCAGGATCTTCATCTTCAAGAATAGTTTCAATTTGCTCAACAGACAAATTATTTGCCACCGCCAGCACGCCTGCGCCAAACACATTCAGGAATCCATGCATCTTGGTTTGCACACCTTCATTGAAATGTCGCACAGGATGATGCAACCCCGCAGTACATTTCATCGGTACGCCTGCATCCCGCGCAGAAGCAATCGCCCAAGCCACCTGCTCCGTGGATGGAAATGCGTCAGCAGTTACGCCGCCTGTCCGTAATTTGAAACCAATGTGCCTATCTTTGAACTTCCGCAAAACTCGAACTAGTTTTTCCGCCCGTGTCTGCCACTCATCGCCAAACGGAACTTCAAAGAAAACCGTCAAGCCGTTCATGTTGAGCATATCTGCTGCACTATTGACTACATCACGCACGCTTATATTATCGTCCAATGAAGATGCGGGAAGTGCCACCTCGAACATATCAGCCAACATATTGGTGCCATACATCTCACGAAATGTACGAATATCCTCAATATCCAATTTTAGGTTTTCAAGAAATTCATTCGTGTCTTTGCCTCCGCGTCCTAAAATCGAAAAAGACAAATCCCCATAAAATCTCGGTAATTCACTCAGTCGCCTTGCAGGGATAATAAACCTCGAGAGCATCCATGCATCATCTACTTGTTGATATTCTAAAAAATTAGAAAACGCCGCTTCCAGTGGAAGATTGGCAGGCGGATACAACCCTGCATAATCGATTACCTGATACAAAAATACTTTCAGACTATCTATCATATAAGATAATTATAGTCCGAAAAAATTTACAACAAGGAAAACGCAAAAGGTGAGCAGCCAACGATCATAGCTACTCACCTTTGCAATCAACTTCATTTTACAAAGAGTACAAATTAGAAACTATAAGTTGTCCCTGTTAATTCTTCAGAAATACTCCACAAACGCTTTGCCATTTCCACATCATAAGACTTGCCGCTCGAGCGTACTTTTTCAGGATATCCGCGCATCCCGCCCCGGCCTGTCGGACCGATATAGTCACTGCCTTGGACCTGCGGAGCCGTTGCAGCAAAAAGAGTCGGCAATGCGCCCATCGTCTGGCTTTGAGCGACAACCAAGTTTGCTAGATTCATCATCCAAAGCGAAACCACTGAACCTTCCATCCGTGGGCCAGCAGACTGTAAATTCGTAGCCGCATACCCAGGGTGGCAACCTACGCTCTTCACATCTATACCTGCGGTCACCAAACGACGCTGAAACTCATAAGCAAACAACAGATTCGCCAGTTTGCTCTGTGAATACGCTCCCCATCGGTCATAGCTTTTCTCCCACTGCAAATCGTCAAAGTGGATATCACCCGAATTATGCAAATTGCTACTCACCGTAACGACACGAGCGTTCGGGGTCGCCTTCAACGCAGGAAACAATAAACCCGTCAGTGCAAAGTGACCCAAATGATTCGTGCCGAATTGCATCTCAAACCCATCAACGGTTTTGCGAGCGGGCAATGCCATCACGCCCGCATTGTTGATCAAAATATTCAAGCGCTCATGCGTTGCAAGAAAGGTCTGCGCGAAAGAGTGTACACTTTTCAGATCAGAGAGATCCAAGGGCATCACAGTCACTTGCGCCTGCGGATGCACTTGGCGAATTTTCTGTGCAGCTTCCTCGCCTTTTTTCACATCGCGCACAGCCAATATAACTTGAGCATTTCTGCCCGCCAAAGCCAACCCCGCCTCATAACCAATTCCACTATTCCCACCTGTGACGATCACCAACTTTCCAGTTTGATCTGGAATATCATTTTGTGTCCATCGATTGCTCACTACAATTCTCCGATTGATTTATTAGCCCCTCGCCTGAAGGTCCGCGATACCAGACAGACCCAAATCATATTTACTTACTTTTTTATTTCAACATGATCTGTTTAAGTTGAAACTCCACCAACTCGCGAAGACTCTTTTGTTCCAAGATCGTGTGGGATATTTGCCCTTCGAGCAACAGCATAACAAACCCATGGACTCCGCCCCAAGCCGAAAGCGCCACCAAATCAGACGGCCCGCCTCTTAACCTGCCTGATGCCTGATTCGCTTCGATAATCATTCTAACCAGCTGAAAATTTCTCTGCGACTCCGCCACGAATTCAGTGTATTCCTTTTCCTTCTCCAACACCCCCGAAAACATGACCTTGAATCGGTCAGGGTCATCCATCGCAAATTGGACATACGCCCAAGCTACCTCGATCAACTGCCTATCAGGTTGGCTTTTATATTCCTCAGCCACGGCACTCATCCGCTCATACAGTTGACGAAACCCTTCCGTGGAAATCGCCGCGATCAACGCCTGTTTATCCTCGAAATGAGCATACGGCGCGGAATGACTCACCCCCGCTTTCAATGCCACCTTGCGCAGGGACAATCCACCCACTCCTTCTTTGGCAAGGATCTCAACACCCGCTTTGATGAGCGCATTTTTCAAGTCACCGTGATGATAAGTTTTCTTTTTAGGCATTTCGTCTCTCAATCTTGACAGTGTAAAGATTATAGATAATAATAATTGTACTGTCAAGTTTAACAGAAAAGGATTTCGCCATGTCCAATTATCAAACCTACAAACAGGAAGTGGTTGATACCTGCCACACCCTCCTCAACCGCGGGTACCTCAAAGCTACCGAAGGAAATATTTCCGCGCGGGTCAAAGATCAAAACGCCTTTGCCATCACTCCATCCAATTACGACTACGCCAAAATGCAAGCGGACGACATCTGCATCCTCGACTACGAGACCAAAGCCATTGAAGGGACGATGAAGCCGTCCATCGAAAGTGGAATGCACGCGGTCGTCTATCAAAATCGTGCAGATGTGCATTGCATCATCCACACCCACCAGCCCTACGCCAGCGCACTGGCTTTGATCAAAATGCCCATCCCCGCTCTGTTCGATGAACAAGTCCGCTTTTTGGGCCGCAGCGTGGACATTATCCCCTACGCTCCCTCTGGTACTGGCTTTCTCAAGAACGCGGTCAAAGCCAAAGTGAAGACGAATGCCAACGCCTACATCCTTCAAAATCACGGCGTGCTCGTCTTCGGTGTGACGATGGAACAAGCCATTCACAATATGGCATTACTCGAAAAATGCGCGCTCACTTATTTGCTTGCACTCATGACCGAGAAAAAAGTCTCGAAGATCCCATTGCCTATCCGCGAGATTGCTTTTGCCAAACTCCGCGCCGATGAAAAGAAATTTGCAGAAATAAATTAAAACCACAGATAAACACGAATGAACACAGATGTTTTGATAAAAAATTTGCGCACATCCTTTTTATCTGTGTTCATCTGCGGTTAAAGGAACTCACATGGAATACGCCATCTCTGAATACCCCAACGTAGACGAAGTCTACGCCAAACTGGAACGCCTCATCGCCCAGCCGCCCCGCCCTGTCAATCGCGAGAAGATGAAGGAATATCTCGATTACTTCGACACAAAATGCAAACGCTCGAAGGAATTGACAGACGAAGCCAAGAAGTACATCCCTGGCGGTGTGCAGCACAACCTTGCTTTCAACTATCCCTTCCCCATTGCCATTGAAAAAGCGGAAGGCGCTTATCTGTGGGATGCGGATGGAAACAAATATATTGACTTCCTACAAGCAGGCGGGCCAACTATTTTGGGAAGCAATTACGCACCTGTGCGTGAGAAAGTTCAGGAAATGCTGCAATCTTGCGGACCTGTGACAGGTCTCTTCCATGAATATGAACTCAAGCTCGCAGAGTTAGTTTCAAAGTACATGCCTGCGGTCGAAATGTTCCGCATGCTCGGCTCTGGGACGGAAAGCGTCATGGCGGCCATCCGTGCGGCGCGGGCATACACCAAAAAGAAATACGTCATCAAGGTCGGAGGCGCATATCACGGCTGGAGCGACCAAATGGTGTACGGGCTTCACATCCCAGGCACGGGACGATTAGAGTCCACGGGTATTCCGCGTGGCGCAACAAGCAAGACAAGAGAGTTTTACCCAAATGCTTTAGCGGCGTTAAAGCGTCAGCTTTTTTTGAACAGGTTTCGGGGCGGCACCGCGGCGGTCATTGTCGAACCAGTTGGTCCCGAAAGCGGCACGCGTCCCGTTCCAAAAGATTTCAATCAAAAAGTCCGCGAGTTGTGTGATGAATTTGGCGCGCTGCTCATCTTCGATGAAGTTGTAACGGGCTTTCGTTTAGGGCTTGGCGGTGCGCAAGGGTATTTCAACGTAAAGCCTGATCTGACCGTGTTCGGCAAATGCATCACGGGTGGCTACCCGATGGCGGGCGGAGTTGGCGGACGGCGCGATGTCATCATGACTTTTGCAGCGGGCATCGGCGGCACAGGCGAA
The DNA here is from genome assembly GCA_046328875.1 of Anaerolineales bacterium. Lineage (GTDB taxonomy): Bacteria > Chloroflexota > Anaerolineae > Anaerolineales > Villigracilaceae > Villigracilis. Next base: position 2,634,269 of record JAXLVS010000001.1, read on the forward strand.
CGCGCATATGTCGGTGGCACGCTGTCTGCGAATCCGCTTTCGTGCGTGGCGGGTTATTATGCTTTGGTTGAAATGGAAAAAACGAACGCGGCGGTCATTGCGGGCAAGGCTGGCGACAGACTCACAAAAGGTCTGCAAGCCATCATTGAAAAATATTCGTTGCCGTTCGTTGCATACAATCAGGGTTCCATCGTACACTTGGAAACCGCAGGCACCATGCTGCTCGATTTTAAAAATCCGCTGCGGCTGGCAAAAGGACTCAAACCACGCAAGCATATGATGGAAGAAATGGGCGCGGCGTATATGGCGAATGGACTCATCACTCTTGCTGGCTCGCGCATGTATACTTCGATGGCAGACACCGATGAAGTGATCGATGACGCTCTCAATCGTTTTGAAAATGTTTTGAAGGAATGTCAGTGAAGCATAAGTTATTAATTCTTTCACAGGAAGAAAAGTCATACCGCGCTTTGATTGAAGAAGCGCGGCTTGCTAATTTGGAATTGGTAACTCAACCCACTGATGACGTGGACATCGTTCTCGGCGAACCCAGTCGAATCAAAGCCGCGCTCGCCTCTCTCCCCGCTGTGAGCTGGGTACAGTCCATTTGGGCTGGAGTGGAACCTTTGCTTGATCCCGCTTTACGCCGTGGTTACATCCTCACCAATGCGAGAGGCGTCTTCGGCGGACTTATGTCTGAATATATTTTCGGCTACTTACTTGCACACGAACGCAAAATATTTCAACGCCTCGAAGATCAAAAGAACAAACGCTGGGACGACACCGACACAGGCACATTGCGCGGCAAAACCATCGGCCTGCTCGGCGTCGGCTCCATCGGTGCAGAAGTGGCACGCACGGCGAAGTTCTTTGGCATGAATGTCCGTGGATATACGTGGAGTAGTGAGACAAGTACATACGTAAACAAGTATTATCACGGCAATGATTTACTTGATTTCGCCACAGGAATCGACTACCTCGTCAACATCCTCCCCAATACAAAAGACACCCGCAAGATCATCAACGCAGAGTTGCTTAACGTACTCCCTGCACATGCTCTCGTCATCAACGTCGGTCGCGGCTCCGCAGTGGACGAATCTGCATTAGTCAAGGCACTCAATCAGAACAAAATCGCAGGTGCGGTGTTGGATGTATTCGAGAAGGAACCCCTCCCCAACGATCATCCATTCTGGACGACACCCAATCTACTCGTCACCTTCCATACCGCCGCGCCGAGTCTGGCAGACGATATCGTCGAGATATTTTTTGAGAATTACAAGTTGTTTATTGAAGGCAAGCCGTTAAAATATCAAGTTGATTTTGAAAAAGGGTATTAGATAGTAACTGGTAATTCATTGGCCGTAAACGAAGCCGTCAATTACCAATCATCACTACTTACCAATTACTAAAGGAGCATTCATGACCTCACAATACAAGCTTTATCCGTACCGCTGGGTGGTGTTGGCAGTATTCATGTTCATCAATCTCACCATCCAAATCCTGTGGATCTCGTACGCTCCCATCACTGGCCCAGCCGCAAAATTCTACGGCGTGACCGACTTGCAAATTGGACTCTTTGCCATGTCGTTCATGATCGCTTTCGTTCCATTATCCATTCCCGTTTCATGGGTTATTGACACCTACGGCTTCCGCATCGCTGTCGGCATCGGCGTGATCCTGATGGGCATCTTCGGCATCCTGCGCGGACTCGCTGGCGCGAATTACACGCTCGTCTTATGGAGCACTTTCGGTCTCGCCGCATCCCAGCCGTTTCTGCTAAATGCGTGGACAAAAGTTCCTGCCAATTGGTTTGCCATCGAAGAACGCGCCACCGCCGTCGGCATCGTCACACTTGGCAATCTCGTCGGCACAGCGCTTGGCATGGTATTGACTCCCATCCTGCTTGAAAGCATGCCCATTCCCACCATCCAATTAATTTATGGAAGTATCGCCGCATTTTCAGCCGTTCTCTTCCTCATCTTTGCTCGCGAAACTCCGCCTACCCCACCCTGCCCGCCCGGAGGCGAAGTCCGCGCGTTGATGTTGGATGGCCTCAAGCATTCATTCACGGTCAAACCATTTTGGTTCACCCTTTTGGTTTCCTTCATTGGCCTTGGAATCTTCAACGGCATCACCACATGGATCGAGAACATCATCCGTCCGCGCGGGTTTACCCCCACAGATGCAGGCACACTCGGCGCATTGATGATCGTCGGCGGCGTGATCGGTGCTGTGGTCATGCCTGCTTTATCGGATAAGCAACACAAACGCCAACTTTATCTCTACATCGCCTTCTTCGGCGCTATCCCAGGATTGGTTGGTCTGACCTACGCGACAAATGCCACGCTGTTATTTGTCTCTGCTTTCTTTTTGGGATTCTTCCTCACCAGCGCTATGCCTATCGCCATGCAATATGCCGCCGAGGTGACGCATCCCACCCCCGAAGGCACATCCAATGGATTAATTCAACTCTTCGGTCAGGGCGCTGTGGTTTTCGTCTACATTATGGAAGCCCTAAAAAGCGCAGACGGTTCCTTCACACCTGCACTTTTGCTCGCAATCGGGTTACTATTGGTCAGCGGTTTTTTCGTCTCACAGATGAAAGATCCGAAGGAATTATCAACTCCAAAATAAGGATAGATGCATGGCACCGACCATAATAGACATTCGTCAAGCCGCTGAGCGAATCAAACCATACGCACATCGCACACCTGTGTTGACCAATGAGAGCCTAAGTCAACAAGTGGGTGCACAGGTCTTTCTCAAATGTGAGAACCTACAAAAAGTAGGCGCGTTCAAATTTCGTGGTGCGTGCAATGCAGTGTTTTCACTTACAGATGAAGAAGCTGCCAAAGGCGTGTGTACACATTCTTCAGGCAATCACGCAGCGGCATTGGCACTTGCAGCGCGGATGCGCGGAATCCCTGCGTATATCGTTATGCCAAGCAATGCACCTCAAGTGAAGAAAGATGCCGTTGCAGGATACGGCGGCAAGATCACGTTTTGTGAGCCAACACTCGAAGCGAGAGAAAGTACATTGGACAGAATCAGGCTCGATACGGGTGCGAGCGTTGTTCATCCATATAATGATGAGCGCGTGATCGCAGGTCAAGGCACGGCAGCATTGGAACTGCTGGAAGATGTCCCTGACCTGGATGTGATCATCGCTCCCGTCGGCGGAGGTGGACTGTTGAGCGGCACATCCATTGCGGCAACGGAAACAAAAAAAAGAATTCGCGTGATCGCGGGCGAACCTGAAATGGCGGATGATGCCTTTCGTTCAATGCAAGCGGGCGAGATCATTCCATCTGTAAATCCAAAAACAATTGCGGACGGTTTACTGACTTCACTTGGTAGTTTGACATTTCCGATCATTCAAAAAAATGTAGAGCAGATTGTGACGGTGAGCGAAGCGGGTATCATCGCGTCGATGAAATTTGTTTGGGAACGCGCGAAGATCATTATTGAGCCGTCGTCCGCTGTGGCGATTGGCGTGCTGTGGGAAAAGAAAATCGATCTGCGCGGACTCAAAGTTGGGGTTATCATCAGCGGCGGAAATGTGGATTTGAAAAAGTTGCCGTGGCAATAATTGTAAGGCGACCATACATTACCAAAAATGAACTCGATTAATATAGGCGGACCGCCCTTACTTCTGGAGAAAACGTGAACCCAATCGAAACCATCTTAGAAAAACAACAAATTGCAATTTTAGACGGTGCGCTTGCAACCGAACTTGAAAATCGCGGCTGCAATTTGAATGATGATCTTTGGTCTGCGAGAATTTTGATGGAGCAGCCTGAACTCATTCATCAGGTACATCTCGATTATTTCAACGCAGGTGCGGACTTTGCCATCACGGCAAGTTATCAAGCTACGATAGAAGGCTTTTCGAGGCGTGGATTGAATAAAGAAGAATCGCTTGCGCTCATGCAAAAATCTGTGAAGATCGCACAGGATGCTCGCGATGAATTTTGGTCAAATGAAAGCAACCACGCTGGCAGAGTTCGTCCGCTCATTGCTGCGTCTGTTGGGCCGTACGGTGCATTTCTCGCAGACGGTTCAGAATATCGCGGCGACTACAATTTGACCGAACAGGAATTGATTGACTTCCACCGTCCGCGTGTGGAAGCGCTCATCGCCTCAGGTGCGGACCTTTTGGCTTGCGAGACAATCCCATGCATGGTCGAAGCTCAAGCATTGGTAAAACTGCTGAGTGAATTTCCAAACACAAGTGCATGGTTCACTTTCAGTGCAAAAGACAATGAACATATCTGCCATGGCGAAAAAATAGCAGATTGTGCCGCATTGTTAGATGCATACCAACAGGTAGTTGCAATCGGCATCAACTGCACCTCGCCGCTTTACATTCCATCTCTCATTCGTGAGATCAAAAAGAATACAAATAAACCTGTCATCGTTTACCCGAACTCAGGCGAAGTGTATGACCCTGAGACCAATACCTGGCATGGAGAGACATCCTGCGAGGAATTCGGTATGCAGTCAAAGGATTGGTATGCAAACGGTGCCCGTATCATCGGTGGATGCTGCCGAACAACACCTGACCACATTCGCGAAGTGAAGAATTGGGCACACCAATGACCGAACCCATCATCCTTGCAGTAGACCTTGGCACGTCTGGCATGAAAGTTGCGCTGATCACCGTCAGCGGGAAAGTGTTGGGCTGGGAAGCTGAGCCAATTAAACTAATGCTCACACCTGATGGCGGTGTGGAACAATCGCCAGACGAGTGGTGGGAAGCGTTTCTATCAGCTTCAAAAAGGTTGATCGGTAAGAATCAGGCGTCGGCGAGTCTGATCCGCGCGGTTTGCTGCTCCACGCAAGGCGAAGGGACAATCCCTGTCGATAAAGATGGAAACGCGCTTGGCAATTGCATCCTGTGGATGGACATGCGCGGAGCGAGTCATCTCAAAAAGCAATTGAGTGGATTGATCAACATCGACGGCGCGGATGTGTTCAAGGTGTTGCGCTTCGTGAGCCTGACGGGCGGAATGCCGAACCTCGCGGGCAAAGACCCTGCGGGACATATGCTTTTGATCCGCAATACGATGCCTGAGATTTACGCGAAGACGCACAAGTTTTTGAACGTGTTGGATTATTTGAATTTGCGCCTCACAGGTGAGTTCGTAGCTTCGTTCGATTCGATCGTCACTTCCTGGGTGACGGATAACCGCAATCCAAATGAGCTTCGGTACAACGATGGTTTGATTTCTATTTTAGGAATTGACCGTGCTAAATTACCTGATGTGGTGGCTTGCTCTGCGGTGATCGGAAACTTGAAAGCCGATGTCGCAAATACGCTTGGACTTTCAAATGATGTGAAAGTCGTAGCTGGCTCCATTGATAATACTGCCTCCGCGATAGGTTCTGGCGCCGTGGAAGATTATCATCCACATCTGTACATCGGAACATCGTCATGGATCACAGCGCATGTGCCGTTCAAGAAAACGGATATCGGATCCAGCCTTGCATCCATTCCGTGCGCGGTGCCAGATAAATATTTATTGACGGCATTACAGGCAACCGCTGGTGGAAATTTGACTTTCCTGCGTGACAATATTATTTATCACAAGGATGAACTTCTTCAAGAAGCAGACGTACCTGATATCTTCAAGGTGTTGGACCAAATCACCGCACGCGTACCTGCTGGCGCGAATGGAGTGATTTACACGCCGTGGATCTGGGGCGAGCGCGCGCCTGTGGACGATAAAACTGTGCGGGCGGGCTTATACAATTTATCTTTGAACAACACTCGCGAAGATATCATTCGTGCATTTTTGGAAGGGATCGCGCTCAACACAAAGTGGCTGATGACTCCTGTCGAGAAATTCCTCGGTAAAAAAGTGGCTTCGATCAACATCGTCGGTGGCGGAGCGCAATCTGATGTGTGGTGCCAGATATTTGCTGATGTGATGAATCTGGAGATCAAGCAGGTTGCAGAACCTGTCTACGCCAACGCACGTGGTGCAGCCTGGATTGGCGCAGTAGGGCTTGGTGAGATTTCGTTTAATGATGTACCCAAACTGGTTGAGATAAAGCGCACCTACATTCCAGATAACAAAAACCGCTCACTGTACGATGAGCGGTTCGATACGTTCAAAACGATTTACAAGCAAATGAAGAGCGTCTACAAAAAACTAAATGGATGATTGAGTTTCTCTAATTAGAGATCAATCCTCGATCTTCCATTCGGTTATTTTATCCAAAGTAGCTCGCTCGTCAGCGGCTAAATGAATATTTAATGCACCCAGATTCTCGTTTAACTGATCGATCGAAGTAGCTCCAATAATTGGGCTGGTAATGATGGGATCTGCCATCATCCATGCAAGGGCAATTTGAGAAATGGTGGCTTTGTGAAGCAAAGCAATTGCTTCCATTTCATATAAGAGTGAAAAGTTCTTTTCAGTCATGGCGCGTTTTCGTCCTTCGGCGCGTTTGCTTTCAGGCAGCGGTTCGTTCTTACGGTATTTTCCAGTAAGAAAACCACCTGCCAGCGGACTGTACGGAATCACCCCGAGTCCGTACTTTTCACACACAGCATGCATTTCCCGCTCGAACTCATCACGATGGATTAAATTGTAATGCGGCTGAAGGCTATCATAGCGGGCAAGGTTGTACTTGTCCGAAGTCCATAAGGCTTCCATCATTTCCCAAGCAGCGTAATTGGATGCCCCAATATAACGAACTTTCCCTTGTTTAATAAGATCATCAAAAGCGCGCAAGGTTTCTTCTATTGGAGTGTCGTCATCAGTCCAATGGGATTGATAGAGATCAATGCAATCTATTTGAAGGCGGCGAAGAGATGCCTCTACAGCCTTCATAATATGGACGCGACTCAAGCCCTGGTCATTTGGCCCTTTGCCCATTTCACCACGGACCTTGGTTGCGATCACTAATTTATCACGGGGAATTCTATTCTTTTTGATCCAATTGCCAATGTAGATTTCAGAAACGCCGCCTGGGTTACCGTCCACCCATTTGGAATAAATATCTGCGGTATCAATAAAATTTATCCCCGCCTCATACATTGCAGAAAGAATGCGGTGTGTATCTTCCTCACTGACCGACCAGCCAAACTGCATCGTCCCCATACATAATGCCGAAACCTTGAGACCTGTTCTGCCAAGTTTTTTGTACTCCATTCCAGCCTCCTTTTTATTCATTATAAACAAAATGCGGCTTCCCAAATTGGGAAGCCGCACAACTATAAAATGTTCTTATTGAATTGAAAACTGAACCGTGTTTACTGAAGTTCCATTAAAAAGAACTTCAACCTGATATGTTCCCAAAGGCCAACCGCCTTCCGGAGGCTCAAAGTAAAAGTAAATTGTGTACTTTAACTGGTCTTTATCCAAGGTGATATCAGCGCTGTCAATCAAATACCCTGAGTCGTATCCATCCACACTAACTACAGTCCACTTTGAAGTAACAACATTACCAGCAACGCCGTTGGCAAGGTCACTCACAACATACACTGTATCCGTTGGGCTAAAAGTGCTGGTTAACTCAGTACCATCCTGATCCTTTGCGGTACGGACGTTACTTAATGCAGGCTCACCCAAAGCACAGGCGAGTGTTGAAACGATCAGCGCAGCCAGGGCAAGCCAAATGGAAATTTTATTCTTGTTCATTTGCACATTCTCCTTTTATTAAAAAAACTCAACGCGTAGGCCGCGATTATAGTGCAATGATTTACAAATAACTCATCCCCAATTTGGGCTACTCGACCTCGATATAAATTCGTTTATTGATAGCGCCCTTACTTTTATAATCCACAACCTTTACTCTCCCCACTTCGGATGTGTTCATTACATGCGTGCCGCCATCGGCTTGCAAATCAAGGCCAACTATCTCCACGGTTCGCACCTGCATAATCCCTTCGGGAAGGAGATTGATTTTTGTGCGGATAAGGTCGGGAATCTGGAAAGCTTCTTCGCGAGGCAATATGTTCACTCGAATCTCGCGTCCCTGCTTAATCTCGTAATTGACTGCACTTTCAATATCACGCACCAACTCCCCACGCATTGTTTCAAATTCAAAGTCCATGCGGCCTTTGAGCGGATCCATGTCTCCACCAGTGACCTTTGCTCCATGATCACGGAAGACGGTTCCGCAGAGGATGTGCAGCGCTGTATGGGTGCGCATCAGCTCGTGTCGGCGTGCCCAGTTCAAGGTCCCGTGCGAAGCGGAATTGGGAGTTGGCAAAGGTTCAGTCCCGCCTAGAATATGCAAAACATCATCGCCCTGTTTCTTCACTTTTTCCACAAGATAGGTAACGCCAGCAACTTCCAGAGTCCCAAAATCACATGGCTGGCCGCCACCGCCTGGATAAAAAGCGGAACGATCTAACACCACAGCACGAGTTGAAGCCTCCACTGAAGTGATGGTTGCTTCAAACTCTTTGAGATATGCATCAGTTTGGTAAAGTAATTGGGTCATGCAGTAATTATATCGGAAGGCTTATCAGATTAGCGTTGGATTAGAAGTGATATACACGCTTGACTTAGCGACTTCAGATATTGTATAGTAATCATCGGCATCAAAATTGAGGCACCGCCCACGGGCTGTGTCTTTTGTTTGTAAAAAATCCCTTTTTATTTACTTTATTGCAAGGAGAGGCAATGATCAAAGTCAGTGGTCTTACGAAGGACTACGGTGCGCGCCGCGCCATTCAAAACCTAAGCTTCGATGCACAGCAAGGTGAGATCGTCGGTTTTCTTGGGCCAAACGGTGCAGGAAAAACCACCACCATGCGCATCTTAACAGGCTACATGCCGCCAACAGATGGTCAGGCGATCGTAGCTGGATACGATGTTGTAGAAGAGTCACTGGAAGTTCGTAAACGGGTTGGGTATTTGCCAGAGACTGTACCGCTGTACACAGACATGGTCGTGTTCGATTATCTAAAGTTCATGGGCGAGCTGCGCCATATCCCAAACGTGGATGACCGTGTCGATGAAGTGTTGGACATGGTTGGCTTGTTGGAACGCTCCAATGGATACATCGGCAATCTTTCAAAAGGCATGCGCCAGCGTGTAGGGCTTGCCCAAGCACTTCTACACAGACCCGAAGTGTTGATCCTCGATGAGCCTACCATTGGTCTCGACCCTGGGCAGGTTGTGGAAGTCCGTGAGCTAATCCGCGAGATAGGCAAGGAACGTACAGTCCTCCTCTCCACCCACCTTCTATATGAAGCGCAAAATATCTGCGACCGCGTGCTTATTATCAACAAAGGCAAGATCGTCGCAGAAGATACCACCGAAAACCTGCAAGCTCGCCTGATCGGCGCAGAGCGCGTTGTTGTACGCGTACGTGGCGAATCAGACGAACTCGCTGACACCATCAAAAAGGTCAAGGGTGTGCGCGAAGTGGAAACCAAGGAAGACGGCGCCGTTGAATTTGAATTCGCTTCGGGCAAGGATCTACGCCCTGAAGTTGCAAAACAAGTTATCACATCGGGATACGACTTGCTCGAGTTACGCCCGCTCGGTATGAGCCTTGAGGAAATCTTCCTCGAACTCACTGGCTCCGACGCCAAGAAGAAATAAGAGGAACTCATGAGAAACATCTGGACTATCGCAAAACGCGAATACGATAACTACTTCAACAGCCCGCTGGCCTATGTGGTGGCATTTGCCATTCTCCTGCCGCTGGGCATTTATTTTGCATTGATCTTGTGGGTCAGCGCCCAACAGTCTTTCATGGGCGGCGGCGCACCAGAAGCCACACCCATCAACTGGCTCTTCGTCTTTTTGATGATCTTCCTCAGCCCTGCTCTCACCATGCGCGCGCTTTCAGACGAAGCCCGTATGGGAACCTTGGAATTAATGCTCACGGCTCCTGTCCGCGACTTTGAGCTGGTTGCTGGAAAATGGCTGGGTGCCATGCTGTTTGTGCTTTCACTGGCACTGGTCACATTGGTTTACCCAATCATCCTCAACAACTTTGTTACACCCAGCATCGACTGGATGGTAATTATCTCCTCCTATCTCGGTCTGATTCTGGTTATTTCTGCTCTCATCGCCATCGGTGTGGGAATCTCAGCGGTCTTTACAAATCAATTTGCAGCTTTCTTCACCACACTTGGCTTGTTCTTCTTCCTTTGGTTCATGATCAGCCTTCCTGCCAGCTATTTGCAGGAAAGCGGCGAGGTTTTGAACTACCTCAGTTTGTCGAATCACTTTTCGCAATCCATGAACATTGGCACGATCAACTTGGGAGATATTGCCTACTACCTAAGCCTGACCGTGTTGGGCTTGTTCGTTGGCACGACTGCAATTGAAATTCGGAGATGGCGATAATGGCCGGTAAACAGAAAAACCCCTACACAAAATACGCCTTCATCGGGCTTCTGGTCGCCTTGCTTGCCTGTGTTTCTACAGGCTTGGTTGGCATGGCAAAAGTTTTTATATCAATGAAGATGTTCACCTTGGAAAGCACAAGCGGACTTGATCTGGCACTACAGATCAGCGTCGGTGTGCTCGTGCTTGGGCTGGCAGCCTATGCCATCATGTCACCTGATAGCATCCGCCGCTTCCTTACAGGACGCCAAGCACGCTACGGTTCCAACTCATTGATCCTCACTTTGGCAATGCTTGGCATCGTCTTCGTAGTGAATTACCTTGTCTTCAACAACCCCAAATCATGGGATCTGACCGAAGACAAGTCCAACACTCTTTCTAACGAGACACTACAAATCCTTGCAACTCTTCCAGAAAAAGTGACCGCCACAGCCTTTTATTCTGCCAACTTGGACAAAACCAGCGCAGACGAAATCTTGCTTAAGTTCAAAACAAACAGCAAAGGCATGTTCGATTACACCTTCGTTGACCCGGATACCAACCCTGTAGCCGCACGTGAAGCGGGCGTCACTGGGGATGGCAAAGTCATGCTTCAAATGGGAGACACTAAGGAAATCGCTTCCTCAGTATCCGAAGAAGAACTTGCGCGCACTATGATCCGCCTAATCAGCCCTACTCCTCGTGCAGTCTATTTCCTGCAAGGACATGGTGAACCAGACATCGTGGCTGGCGGTAAATTGAGCTATTCCATTGCCAAAAGTACTTTGGAATCAAAGAACTATACGGTTGGCACGATCAACTTGTTAACCGACAAAACCATCCCTGAAGATGCTCTTAGCATCATCATCGCTGGTCCAACAAAGCCATTAAGCGCAAATGAAGTGAAACTGCTTAAGGCTTTTGTAGATGGAGGCGGCTCTCTGGTGGTTATGGAAGATCCTCGCTTCTTTACTGAATTTGGTGACGCACCAGATCCACTGGCTCAATACCTGTTTACAGACTGGGGTATTTCTCTGGACGAAGATGTAATCATTGACTTCTCTGGAGTTACACAAAATGCTCTTGAGGCGGCTTCATTGCAATACAACAGCCACCCCATTACACAAAACCTGAATCAACAGTACATTGTTATCTTGCCTCAGGCACGCAGCATTACCATCGGGACCTCAGCAGAAGGCATCACCGCCACACCACTCATCAGCACCTCAGAAAAATCATGGGGTGAAACCTCACCACTGGTCACCAATGAGAACCCTAAATTCGATGAAACAACCGATGTGCCTGGCCCATTAACAATGGCCGCGGCTGGTGAGAACACTACCACAAAAGGTCGTGTCGTAGTCGTTGGCAATTCCGTGTTCGCCACCGATGATGCGTTTGATGCATATGGGAACGGCAATCTGTTCATCAACTCTGTTGACTGGGCAGCAGAGCAAGAAGACCTGCTCAGCATTCCTCCACGCGAATCCACCCAGCGTACTTTCCTCCCCCCCACACAAGGAAGCTTCCTGCTTCTTGTGCTCATAGTTGTTATCGTGGTGCCAGGCATGGTGGTCTTTGCCGGTGTGTATTCATGGTTCTCCCGCCGCAAGAGAGGCTAACGTATTATGGCTCGCAAAACAACAACATCAACACCAAAGAAATCAACTGCCACCAAAAGCAGAACTCCCCGCAAAACGGCGCCTACCCCAAAGCCAACAAAGCCCGTTTTCCGCTTGGGAACATGGATCGCACTGCTTTTACTGGTAATCCTGATTGGCGGTGCATACTATATCAATAAGAATAAAGCTGCCTCTGCCGACGCCGAAGCTACTGCTACAACAGAACCTTCTTTCATTTTTAGCACATCCAGCACTGTTTCCAGCATTGAGGTCAAACCGGCGGATGGAGAAGCTGTGAAAGTGTCGCGCAACAAAGATGGTGTCTGGGCGTTGGAATTGCCCTTCGCAACAGAAGCAAACCAAGGCTTGGTTGAGGCGGCAGCGTCACAAGTTACAGCCCTAAAGATCACCAACGAAGTTGATGCCGATCCTTCCATCTTCGGGTTTGATTCCCCATCCTATTTGATCACCGTAGCATTTACGGATGGAACGACCAGCAAACTCGAAGTTGGTGACCCCACCCCCACAAATACTGGGTATTACGTGCGCGTGGATGGCAAAAAAATGGTTATCGTTGGTTTAAGCAGTATCGACGCTCTCACCAACCTGGTTGCTGCTCCTCCCTATTTGAATACCCCCACCCCAACCGCGCTTCCTGCCACGCCGACAGCTGAATCAGCTCCCGAAGCAAGCGCAACTCCCACGCCGTAAAAGCGTTATACACAAGGATATTGGAACTTTACGGCTGTCCAGAATATGACTGGACAGCCGTAATACAATTACATTGCAAAGCATCTGAAAGTTGTATGGGTATTGCTTTTCGATTCAAAAAAGTGTATTCTAATTCAGGCAAATATAACTGAAAGTTGGATTGGTAAATGGATGTAGAGAAAATATTGATTGTTGATGACGAAGAAGAATTTCCTGCTATAGCGCGGCTCATTGAACTTGGGCGGCAAAAATCTTACGTAACCCTGGATGACATTCTGCACTTCTTCCCTGAAGCAGAGCAGGATGTAGAGCAACTGGAAGAGGCCTTCTCAGCTTTATTAAGCGCGGGTATTCCTTTCATGGAAGACACCGTGATGCCCGAACCAACCGAAGATGAGTTGGTTGCGGTGGAAGAAAGTGGCGAAGCTGAGCCCGAACCAGACCTTGCTCTTGACGATTATTTGGCAAATATCGATACAGACGACACTATTGGCTTGTACCTCAAAGAGGTTAGCCGTGTGCCCCTGTTGACGGCTGTAGAAGAAGTACAACTTGCCCAACGTATCGAGCGCGGACGTACTGCTCGTGAAGAACTTGCCCACGGCAACGTCACTCCTAAACGCAGGCTCGACCTGCGCCGTTCTATTGAAGATGGCTGGGGCGCTCGTGAACATCTCATCACGGCTAACTCCCGCCTTGTAATTTCCGTCGCCAAGAAATATATGGGACGTGGTGTTCCCTTCCTTGACCTAATTCAGGAAGGTAATATTGGTCTCATTCGCGCTACGAAAAAGTTCGATTATCGCCGCGGACATAAATTTTCCACGTATGCTACCTGGTGGATCCGCCAAGCTGTTACTCGCGCCATTGCCGATCAAGGCCGCACCATCCGCGTGCCTGTACACATGGGCGATCAGATCAATAAGCTTTTGCGCGTACAGCATCAGCTGACTCAGCGCCTTGGCCGTGAGCCAAGCGTGGATGAATTAGCTGTTGCCTTGGATGTTCCACCCAAGAAGGTTGAGAACATGATCCAAGTGGCGCGCCGTCCGCTTTCGCTGGAAACCCCAACCGATGATGAAGAAGATTCGGTACTAGGCGATTTCATCGAAGACGATGAAGCTCCTCCACCTGATGACACAGCTACCTATAACCTTCTGCGCGAGCATCTCGGCGAAGTGTTAAACGGTCTGCCTCCCCGAGAGGTCCGCATTCTGCAATTGCGCTACGGTCTTCTTGACGGTCAGGCTTACACACTCGAAGAAGTGGGACGCAAAATGGGCGTCACCCGCGAGCGTGTCCGCCAGATCGAAGCACAGGCATTAAGCCGCTTGCGCCACCCATCCATCCGCAGAAAATTGCGTGATTATCTAGGCGAATAGAATTTTCAAAAAAGCGTCACTGAATTGTGACGCTTTTTTGATTCTGTTAAAGGTAAAATACTTCAATGTCCAAAACTGGGAAAAAACTTGCATTAATCCTCTTGCTCGCAATTGCTCTCAGAAGCATTGGGATCATATCCCGCCCAATTTGGTATGACGAGGCATTTTCCATCCTGTTCTCTGAAAAAGGTCCAAGTGCCATGATCTACGGAACCTTAAGTGAAACAGGTACAGGTTCAGCAGATATTCACCCGCTGGGGTACTACAGCCTATTATGGGTATGGATAAACACTTTCGGGAATTCCATATTTGCGGCGAGAATGCTTTCCGTTGCAATAAGCCTAGTTTCGCTTGTGCTGATTTACAAAATAGCAGAGTCTTTATTCAACGAAAGAACCGCCCTGATAGCATGCATCATTTTTGCCATCCTGCCATTCCAAATCCACTTTGCGCAGGAGATCCGAATGTACGGTTTATTGACGCTATGGCTGCTTCTATCCACACTATCATTCCTTCGAGCCCGTGCAGGTAGTTGGAAATGGTGGGGAATTTTCGCCTTGTCAAGTGCGTTAGCGCAATACACGCATAACCTGGCTGCATTTTATTTAATTCCACTCGCTCTGACTCCGCTCATTCAAAGGGATTGGAAAACGCTTCGCTCTTTAGCCATAGCTGGTCTTGTCTCGATCATCTTATACCTACCTTGGGCAATTAATCTGCCAGCACAGTTTTCAAAAGTAAGCACATCATATTGGGTAGAACGACCTGGCTTGGAAAAAATATTCACCCTTTTTCTTTACTATCTTCCCAATATGCCATTGCCAAGCAGTATGCTTATGGCAGGACTGTTGATCGCAACCCTCACGATCACTTTGGCAGCATTTCAAACATTCCTTGCAGCAAGGGAAAAAACGTCCGCATCAAACCGTGGACTTTGGCTTGCATACCTTGCTTTCACACCACCTCTCCTGCTTTGGCTAGTTTCGCAATACGTTCCAGTTTATATTGAACGTGCACTCCTACCGTCCAATGCTATTTTTTGCATCTGGTTAGCATGGGCGCTTACCCAAACAAAAGCACCATATCCAATTCAAATCTTAATGGCAATTTTTATTACTGTCAGTTCAGTCATCGGGATTTACCAGCATATTACATATAAAGGCTTTCCATATGGAGATTTTTCTAATATAGACGCAAACATTCTACGTGAGATCAAAAAAGGAGATGTCGTCATTCATTCGAATAAACTTTCCTACTTGCCGTCTTTATACTTTAATAATGAATTACCTCAGGCATATATTATTGATACGCCAGGTTCCGCAATTGACACTCTTGCTCCAGCTACCCGTGAAGTATTAGGGTTGACGGAGTATAAAGATATTGCATCGGCAACTGAAAGACCCTTGCGTATATGGTTTATTATTTATCAAGAATCAATTGATGAGTATATAGCTAATGGGGATATAAACCACCCTCACTTAAAATATCTTGAATCAGAGTTAACGCTTCTATCCATAAAAAGACAAGGCGACTTGAACATCTACCTTTTTAGCAAAGATAACCCCTAACGTGGAGTAAAAGTGAAAAAAAACATTCAGTACCATCTCTTACCACGTATTCAGGATATATTCTTTGCAGCATTATTTTTTGCGGTTCTAATTCTTGGAAACCGTATGCTGAACCTGGACGGTGATCTGCCTCGCCATCTATCAATGGGGCAATACATCTTGCACATTGGTAATGTTCCCAGCGCAGAACCATTTATTTACCCATACCTAGGAAGACACTATGTCACGCATGAATGGCTGGCAGACGTTATTCTCTTTGGCATTTATAGCTTCACAGGATTAAAGGGGATCATTCTTTTCTGCGCAATTACATTAGCTACAACTTTCTTTCTAATTTATCAGTATATTACGAACCGCTTTCAGAATAAATTAGGAGCTTTCCTCCTAGTGGTATGGGGAGCGCTTGCCACTTCATTAAACTGGGCCACACGCCCGCACCTAATATCCATGCTGTTTTTAGCAATCTGGCTAATTTGGGCAGACAAACTTCGGCGTGGTGAAAGAATGCCACTTTGGGTATTCCCTGCATTCATGCTGGTATGGAGTAATATGCATGGCGTCTTTATTGCAGGAATTTTGGCTCTATTTGCCTACGCAGTTGGCTGGGTAGTTGACAGCATTTTAGACAATAAAAACATCAACACAACTGTTGGGAAAAACTTATGGTTGGCACTCATTCTTTCAGTAATAGCAAGTCTTGCCAACCCTGGAGGCAGTGGATCCTGGCAAAGCATACTTGGATTCGTAAACAACCAGTACCTCATGTCCCGCATGTTGGAAGCCAATCCACCCAACTTCCAAATGCCCGAGATGCGGATCTTGCTAGGGCTGATAGTACTTTCCATATTCTTATTATCTGTCAAAAGAGAACGGATTTCATCAGGGCAGGGATTATTGTTGGCTGGTTTCACTGCCATGAGCCTAATCGCTTTTCGGAATGTACACTTGTATGGCATTGTTGCTCCATTTGTATTAGCAGAAACACTCAGCATTTTCGATAATATTCCTCTTTTATTTAGGCTTGAAGCCACCCTTCAGCGAATCGAAAGCCAGGTCACAGGATTCTTTTGGGTTATAGCTTCGACTATAATTTTCAGCATACTTATTCTTACATCCACAGCAGCGGACAGATTGTATCAATTCAACAGCACGGCATTTCCCGTTGGCGCCGTGGAATGGCTGAAGCAAAACTCACAAGAGGGAAAGATGTTCAACTACCTAAATTGGGGTGGATATATAACCTTTAATATGTATCCTGACCAGCTTGCCTTTGTAGACAGTGTGGCAGATGTAACAGGTGAAGTCACGATGGAATACGAAACTGTCATTGAACTTTTGCCTGGGTGGAAAAACGTCATTCAAAAATATAATATTGAATGGGCAATTATTCCTTCTACTTCTGCTCTCGCAGATACACTCATAAAAGATCAACAATGGACAGTGTTGTATGAAGATGAAACAGCAATTATCTTGAGGAAATAAATCCTAACCCTACAAACCAGTCTATAAAAAACAGCTCGCCTTGAAAATAAGGTGAGCTGTTTTTTATAACTACTATTGCTACACTACAGCGTCAATCATTAACGCGAGAAAGATAAACATCAAATACATACTCGACCAACGGTACATCGTCCACGCTACTTTGTTACCACCAACCCTCCAAACACGAAAAGCTGCATAAAGCAAGAAGACACCCAACACCACTGCTGAGACAAGATACACTGTCCCTGCCAGGTTGAAAATGGGAAGAAGCAAAGTAACAGCAATCAATTCGATCGTGTACACTAAAATATGTCTACGTGTCCGTTCCTCGCCATGAACCACGGGCATCATGGGCACGCCTGCCTTTTCATAATCCTTCATACGGACAATCGCCAATGCCCAGAAATGTGGAGGAGTCCACATAAATACGATCGCAAACAGAATCCACGCTGCAAGGCCGAGATGTCCCGTCGCCGCTGCCCAACCCACCATCGGAGGAATAGCCCCTGCGCCGCCACCAATCACGATATTCTGTACAGTAGCTTTCTTGAGCCAAACACTATAAAAAAGCACATAATAAAAAATACCAGCCAGTGAAAGCAAAGCCGCCAGCAAATTAACAAAGCCTGCCATCACATAATAGCTAAGTAAAGACAAAGCAAGGCCATAAGACAAGCCTTCTGCCGCTGTCAAGCGTCCATCTGCAAGCGGGCGTTTAGATGTGCGTTGCATTTTCTTATCCAACTCACGGTCAATATATTGGTTCAATGCGCTGGAACCCGCTGCAGCCAATGTTCCACCTAACAAAGTCCAAAATGTGAGGGAAGCGGAAGGCCACGCTTTGCTTCCAGCTACAAGGCCGCTATACGTAGTTACCAAAAGCAATGCCACGATCACAGGCTTGGAAAGGATGTAAAAATCCTTTACCCGCTGACCAAATGAAAATTTTTCAACTTCTGTTTTATCCTGCGCCAGCACGCCCGATGAAAAAACAAGCAGCGCCAGCGAAATCCACAAAGCAGCCGCAGTTAAGCCATGCAACACGATCAAGTGCAAAGGATAAGAGCGCGTCACTTCAACAGCTCCCACCAATGCCTGTCCAAAAAATAGAATGCCAGTCACTGTGGTCAACGGCAAAAGCAAATTCTGGTCACGTTGCTCGCG
This sequence comes from Anaerolineales bacterium, assembly GCA_046328875.1. Classification (GTDB taxonomy): domain Bacteria; phylum Chloroflexota; class Anaerolineae; order Anaerolineales; family Villigracilaceae; genus Villigracilis. The sequence goes on from JAXLVS010000001.1 coordinate 2,652,496, forward strand.
CCAGGCTTTTCTCCATACCAACGCCATTACCACTGAAGCCAGCCCCACTAATGTGAGATGCAAAAGCTTCAAGTACCCCAACGTATGCGTCGGAATACATACAGGCCAACCAGTGCAATACGCCCAAGCACCAGTTACAGTTACGATACGCCCAACGATGGTCAACAAAAGAACCATCACAAACAACCCCAACACGATACGGGCAAATGAGGATTTAAGAGAATACTTCATGTCCACTATTTCTGCTTCCTTAAATAAAATGGATAACCGAAAAACAAAATCGTTGCAAACGCAAACCACTGCAAGGCATATCCAAAATGCGGGCCTTCGGTAAGCTCTACAACAGGCTGATACGGGATCGGCGGTATTGTATCGCTGATTTCCACATTCGGCTGCACATAAACCCCTAAAATAGGGAATTCCAACTGCGCAGCAACCTGCTCCAAATTGAAATTATTCCACACAAAAAGTGGATCGCCGTTCTTAGGCAGCGCGTCTGCGACTCCGCCGATGGCTGGTTTGCCCTGCCCAAGCCGAATCTGCCCCGTAACAGTGACCGTTCCATCCTCGTCATACTTGCGCCAGTCCGCGGGAGTGGAATTTCCGTCAGCGGGGATCCAGCCTCGGTCTACCAGAACAGCCGTCCCGTTGAAGAGAAGCGGCGTGACGAGATGGTATCCATATTGGTCACCGTTGTATTGATTCCGCAAAGCGATCTGGTCTTCAAAATCATATTCGCCAATGACTGTAACAGCGCGCCATTCCATAGTAGCAATATCGTCAGGAACATCTTCGTTTAAATCCAACATCTCAGCGGCGCGCATGGATGAGACTTGGCCATTGAAAGTACGGCGTTGGTCTAGTCTGTCCAGTTGCCAAATACCAAGCCGCACACAAAGAGCGGTACCCAAGAACACAAGCAAAGTCGTCAACAGCCACTTAAGGCTGAACATTTTCTTTAGTAACATCATTTTTTTTCTTTGAAGGCAAGATGACTATATAAATGGCAAGCAAGATTCCCATGGGAATGCCTGCAAAAAGTATCCCGTAAATGCGGGTGAAAAGTGTCAGTGGCTCGTGCACATCCAAGCCAATGTATTTGCCTGCCTGAAAGGAACACTCGAATGCGAGGTTCTCAGGTTTACCCAATACAAGGCTGGCAGAAGTGCCTGGGGGAATCCATAGCGGGCCAATCTGGTGGTCAACATTATCTTGATTGATGACCTCCAATGTATCGCCCACTACAAAGGTCATGTCCTTTGGAATGGACGGAGGTTGTTCACCGCGTGCAACAAGTTCTGCAGTTCCCACAGGCACAGTAACTTGAATCACTTTCGGTTCCCGAGCAGTTTGCCCAAGGACAAAAAAAGTAGCTTCACTGAAAATCAGGCCGAAGAAAAGGCCTGCAAGCATGGAATAAAAAATACGGATTCTTATGAGGTCTTTTGACATGGTCATTCGCCAAGAATGATTTCAATATCGTGAGCTATATCTTCGGGCGGGGTTTGAAAGCCAAAAGACAAACGAAGATTCCCGTTTGCATCTACAAGGATCACGCGAGCAGTATGATTAACAATGTAATTCGTTTCAGCAGTGCCTTTTACTATCTCGCGGAATATTCCATATTCATTCCAAATAGGCGTTAGTTCTTCTTCCGTTCCGCTCAGGCCTGTAAAAGCAGGATTAAAGCGCTCCACATACTTCTGCACAAGTTCAGAAGTGTCTCTGCCTGGGTCTACAGAAACAAAAACAACTCGAACATTTTCAGAATCTTTTCCCAATTTTTCTGTTGCCAGTTTTAATTCTGCCAACGTGGTGGGACAAACATCAGGGCAAAAAGTATAGCCAAAAAAGAGAAGAGTGATTTTTCCGTCATTTTTGCTGAGTGTAAAAGGCTTTCCATTGGCATCTGTCAATGTGAAGTCTGGCGCAGCAGGAAAGGGGGTTTCATAGGCGGTGCCACGAAAGCTGGCCTGGCGAGCAAGTATTATATTAAATAAAAATGCAATTCCCACTAAAAGAAGCGCCAATATTCCTACAATCATAATTTTCTTATTCATAAATACAGGCTCCAAAATCGGGGTGACTTGCGAATACAAGCCACCCCGATGATCACATAAGCATCTACACTTGTTATACCAAACTATTTCAAGTGTTGCCAATAAAAAATACCCGCCGCTGAGAGATAGCGGCGGGTATTTTTTTCTAAATTAGTTTGCCGATCAAGTACAAGGCTGGATAGAAGAAGATCCACACCAAATCTACGAAGTGCCAGTAGACGGCGGCCGCCTCCACGCCCCAATGTTTTTCAGCAGAGTAAACACCTTTGCGAGCATTATTCCAGACAACGCCGAGGAAGATCAACCCTGTAAACACATGGAAGGCATGCATACCAGTCATCATATAAAAGACTGCACCAGCGACATCCTTGCTCGCGATCACGCCTTCTGCGGCAGCAAGTCTCCACTCGACCAAAACCACGCCAAGCAAGAAGGCAAGGCCAAGAACAAAGGTAATCACAACATTGTTCATGAAGCCTTTTTTATCTCCATGAGCCATGGCAGTTTCACCGCGGTTCATGAAGAATGAGGAGAGCAAAAGAACAGCTGTTACGGTCACACCGAGGATCTGGTTGAGATGCGGGCGTGTCAAACCAAGCAAGTTAACACGAACGGTCATTAAACCTGCGAACACAAAAGCATCGGAGAGCAGGAACAACCAAAGACCAAGTCGATTGGTATCCGTTTTATAGCTATAGGAATTTTCGTCGCCTTCGCTATCCTCATTTAGCTTGTAAATGTGCATGTAATAATACATAACCAATGCAGCTTTAATGACAGCCACCAGCACTAGGATGGAAACAGCCTTGAAGGTAACAGCAATGAGGTACTCGATCACAGTCAACACAGTGAGATAGACAAAGATGACTACGCCCTGTGTCAAAGCAGAAGATTTATCGTTTGTATGAGACATGTTGCTCCTCCCCTATTTATGCTTGCTTTTTTCAGGTTCAAGGAACCGAATATATTCAGCGTTAGGCAAACCGTAATCATACGGCTCACCGATAACTTCAAAGGGCTGGTCGTAGTTGTGTGTCGGCATGGGGGAAGGAACCTGCCACTCAGGAGAGCGGGAATTCCACACATTACCTTCAGCCTTTTCACCTTTTTTGATGCTGGTGAAGAAGTTGTAAAGGAATATCGCCACAGAAATCGCAATCAGATAACCCATAATGGTCATGATAAGGTGATAGGTATCAAAACCAAGGGCAGGGTCGTAATCCGCAATACGGCGGCGCATACCTAATAGTCCAACGCGCATCATAAGCAGGGTCAACACGAGGAACGAAGGGGTCATCATCCAGAAATGAACCTTACCTAAGGTTTCATTCATACGGCGTCCAGTCGCTTTAGGGAACCAATAATATATGGCCCCGAAAAATGGGAAGAGGAAACCGCCGAAGATCGTATCGTGGAAGTGTCCAACGATCCAATATGTATCCTGCAAATGCAAATCGGTTGAAACTGTGGCGTTTGGAGGACCAGACAGACCACCAAGCAAAAACGCAAGAATGCCGCCAAGCACGAACAACATGGGTGTAGGAGTTGTGATCTTACCGCCCCATAAAGTTGCAACCCAAGAGAAGAATTTTACGCCTGTAGGAATGGCCACCAGCAAGGTGCTATACATGAAAGGCACACGCAGATATTCATTCATACCTGAGGTAAACATGTGATGCGCCCAAACCACAAAGCCCACCAATGCGATACCCAGGGATGACATGGCAATCCAGCGATAACCAAACAAGGGCTTGCGAACGAAAACTGGCAGCAACTCAGAAATCACACCTAAGCCTGGCAGAACGAATACGTAAACCGCAGGGTGTGAGTAGAACCAGAATAAATGCTGGAAGAGGATCGGGTTACCGCCTTTGGGTGGGTCGAAAAAGCCCATTCCAAATAAACGCTGGAACATAACCAACTGGAAGGAAAGACCGATCAATTGTGTAGCAGTTAATGAGATCAAAGAAGTAGCAATGGCAGCCCAAACAAAGATCGGCATGCGCATCGCAGTCATTCCCTTGGCACGCATACGCACCACAGTAACGATCACATTCAAGGCACCCAAAATGGAAGACCACCCAGCGGTGAATACGCCGAGGAAGAACATCTGCATACCAACAGGAGCACGAGCAGAAAGTGGCGGGTAACCAGTCCAACCAGTATCAAAACCGCCAAGGATCAAACTCATCACCAAAAGGACAGCTGCAGGAACGGCAATCCAGTATGAAAATGCATTCAAGCGCGGGAAGGCCATATCCTGTGCACCGAGCAAAAGCGGCACAACATAGTTGATTACACCAGCAACGCCAAGCAAGATCGAGACAATCATGATCATGCCGTGCAACGACATAAGAGTGTTATACAACTGCGGGCCAGTTTGGCTAAACAAGGTCAAGTCTTGGGTCAAAAATTGCAACTGTGACTGAGCCAACTCGGTACGGAAAATAAGAGCGAACAAACCACCCAGAGAGATAAGCACCAAAGCAGTGACCGTATACTGAATACCGATCACCTTATGGTCGAGAGATACGTTGAAGTATTTTTCCCAACCGGAATAATGTTCTTCGTGATGTTCTGGCGTGTCAATACCGCGAGCCCACTTGATCCAATCTCCAGTAACACCGTTCCCTACCAAAAACGCTAACACGCCAAAAAAACCACCGAGCACCCATGCTGGCTCTGTAAAAAAGAATTTATCTGTAACACTCAAACCCATTAACGCGCGAATGCCAGTAACAAGTCCCGCACCAAACAGAGTGCCAAGGAATTGCCACAGCAAACCGCGCATCAGGGCTGTGGAAAAGAAACGTTTCATTTCAAAATCCTCCGCCGTCTTATTTCAAAGTCTTGATGTACGCGATGATGTTTGCGATCTGCTCATCGGTCAAAGTATATGGAGGCATGATAGTGGGAGAAAATCCAGCCACTTCCTTTGCCTTCGGGTTGAGGATTGACTCGGCAATATAAGCATCGTCAACCGTAACTGTCGAGCCGTCAGCCAAGTCCACTTTCTCACCATAAATTCCAAACCACGTAGGAGCAGTCGGCAAGCTTGTGCTTGTAACTGAATGGCAACCTACACAACCGTTAGACACAGTCAATAGTTGACCCTGTCCCTCAGGAGTTTTGGCTGCTTCAGCCAACGCCTGTTGTTCAACGATCCACGCATTGAAATCGGCAGTATCATCCACAATCACTGGAGCTTCCATATAAGAATGGGAAGTACCGCACAACTCTGAACAGCGGACTTTATAAGACCCAACCAATGTAGGCGTAATACGATACTCGGTCACGCGGCCAGGAACAACATCCTGCTTAACGCGAAACTCAGGGACCCAAAATGAATGGATCACATCCTCAGATTCCATTTTCAGCACAACCTGCTTGTTATTTGGCAGGTGCAACTCAGTGCTAACCACCCCAGAATCCGGGTATTCGAACGTCCAAGCAAATTGACGTGCCTTCACTTTGATGATCATTGCATTCGGGTCTTCACGAAGAACCTCGCCGAGCGAATATGCTCCCATATAAGCAAAGATCATCACAAGGAAAAGCGGAAGTACCGTCCAAGCAATTTCCAGGTTGGTATTTCCCTCGATGTGAGCCGCATCGGTGTTATCACCTTTTTTCTTGCGGAATACAATAAGGCTATATCCCATTGGAACGGTGATCAATGCAAACAGGAATGACATCGCCACCACTTGCCAATTCCACATCCAATCGATCGGTATAGCCTGGGCGCTTGCCTCTACCGGCATCAGCCCAATCGAGTTCAACCCGATATAAGTGAGACTGGCCACGAGAATGACCAAAATTCCCACAATTACAAAGTGTCGCATAGCTCTCTCCTAATTTAAAAAATCAAAGGGGAAACCGCCCCAAATTCCACTTATTGATAACTGAAACAAGACTATTTATGTGTGAATTGTCACTATTTTCACAACCTGACCAATATACCAAACTCCCTGACATTTGTCACTATTTTTTAGGGACATTGTGCGCTTCTTCCTTAACTGAAAGCTGTATCACCTCAACAAGCAATAATCAGGCTGACGGTGTTTTCATAACACCATCAGCCTGATTTTAGATACTAAAATTTTTCTGAACGAAATATTTTTACTTAACTGCTATATCAGCAAGCAATTCAGCGCTATGCTCAGACGGACGCACATTTTCAAACACCCGTTTAATGTTCCCATCCACATCAATTAGGAAAGTAGTGCGCAACACGCCCTCATATTCCTTCCCCATAAACTTCTTAGGACCCCATACTTGATACAAGTCACAGACCTTGTGATCATCATCAGCCAACAATGGGAACTGGAGTTGGAATTTCTTCTTGAATTTCACATGAGATGCAACTGAATCGGGGCTGACTCCCAAAATAACAACCCCAGCCTGCTCATAAGCTGAGTAATCATCACGAAAATTGCAGGCTTCTTTTGTACACCCTGGAGTATCATCCTTCGGGTAAAAATAAAGAACAACATTCTTTCCGCGATAATCAGAAAGTTTACGAAGTGTATTAGTATCATCGAGCATTTCAAAATCAGGGGCGGGAATTCCAGATGAGATGGGCATGTATAAATTTCTCCTATAAGATAATAACGGACCAAGATTGCCCTAGTGGCAATCTTTTTGACGGAAACCTACCCTCCTATCTTACGCAACTAACCTACCGCAACCCTGAGGAAAGCCGCCAAAGAAAATAGTTGCCCAAAAATCCACAAATTAGACATACCTTACGGTATAATTCCGCCGCTCATTGCACACCAAATCGCAATTGGGGATGTGCTGGAATTGGCAGACAGGCATGACTTAGGATCATGTGCCGCAAGGCGTGTGGGTTCAACTCCCACCATCCTCACTGAAAATAAACAATAAAACCCTAAAGACCCTAAAGATATTTAGGGTTTGAAAAAAAGAGGAAACTTTGAACATCGAAAAACAATACCAAGAAGACCACTCCGTCAAATTGATCGTGGAAGTGGATCCGGACAAAATGAATACCTACAAACGACGCGCTGCGACGAAAATCTCGTCACGGGGCAACATCCCTGGTTTTCGCCCCGGCAAAGCCCCGTATGATGTAGTTGTGCGTACGTATGGAGAAGGTGCAATCACAGAACAGGCCGTTGACTTGTTCATTGATCAGGAATATTCCAACGTCCTGAAAGAAGCGGATGTAAATCCTGGTGCCGCTGGCTCACTGGAATCAATTGACAGCCTTGAACCGCCGAAGTTCACCTTCCGCGTACCGTTGGCTCCTGAAGTAGACCTTGGTGATTTTCACTCCGTTCGATTACCCTACGAATGGCAAGCCCCTGGCCAAGAGGCTGTGGATGCGGCCCTCGAAGATATGCGCCAGATGTACGCAACCACAGAGAACGTAGAACGCGCCATCGAACTTGGTGACTATGTTTTGGTTGATGTGAAATCTGAAACCACTGAATTGAATCGCACAGGTTTCGCTACTTTCGTTCGCAAAGAAGATCGCGACACCGAATGGCCTTATAACGGCTTCGCCAAGGAATTAGTCGGTTTGAAAGCTGGCGAGAGCAAAACTGTAAAACACGATTTCCCAGCAGATTGGGATGTGGAAGAATTGAAGGGCAAAAGTGTTGAAATCGAAGTAACCGTCAAGACCGTGCGCGGTGTGACATTACCCGATGTCAATGATGAACTTGCCAAAATGAGTGGTGCAGGCGAGACAGTCGATGCGTTGATGGAAGCTGTGAAAAAAGATGTCGAGACACGTTCACAGGCTGAATATGATGATAAATATTTCGTCGAATTGATCGAAAAAATCAAAGAAGGCGCAACCATCAAATACCATGAACACACCCTTGAGCATGAAGGCGAACATGTACTTTCTGACTTGGCGAACCGCCTCAGCCAACAAGGCATGGACTTGGACACTTACTTCAAAGTTCGCAGTACCACCCGCGAACAATTCATAGAAGATGAAGTAAAGCCTGTTGCTAAGAAACGCCTTGAGCGCGGTTTATTGCTCGATGAAGTTGTGCGTGTGGAAAAAATCCAACTGGATAATGAAGCCCTGGATGCAGAGTACAACAACACTCTAAACGGCCTTGCCATGCAAGGCATGGACTTTAGCAAAATCCGTGGCGGCAAGAAAGGCCAGAAGCAATTGAGCGAGGCCATCGCCATGGAATCTGCAAGCCGAGTGATGACTCGCCAGGCGCTGGATATGATCAAATCTATTGCAATGGGCGAATACAAGCCTTTTGAAGAAAAGAAAACCGAAGAAGCCAAGGAAGAATCCGTTCCCGCAACAGATGAGCAGGAAAAAGCCTCAGAGTAGCAAATGCCTTTTAGCGATAAACAGGCATCAGATTTGAATGAAGCGAATGGCGTTGGCGTCCAAATCAAGACCCAACGCCATTACATCGCCTATCAAACTTTAATAAAAATCCAACACAAATTGTGTACCATTGTCCCAACTTAAAGGAGACAAACATGATCCCTGATTTCAAAAATGTAGTTCCAATGGTCGTCGAAAACACAGGCCGCGGCGAGCGCGCTTATGATATTTATTCGTTGCTGCTGCGCAATAACATCATCTTCCTCGGTACGCCGATCGATGATCAGGTCGCAAATGTGATCGTTGCGCAATTATTGTTCCTCAATCATGAAGATCCTGAAAAGGAAATTCGCATGTACATCAATTCCCCTGGTGGCGTGATCTACGCGGGACTTGCGATCTATGACACGATGCAGATCATCTCGAACCCGATTAGCACTGTGGCCGTTGGCGTCACCGCTTCTTTCGGGACCGTGTTGTTGACTGCCGGTACGAAAGGCAGACGCTACGCCTTGCCACATGCCACCGTCCACATGCACCAGCCTCTCGGCGGCGCACAAGGCCAGGCGACAGATATCGAAATTCAAGCCAAGCAGATTTTGCGCTTGAAGGCGTTATTAAACGGCGTGATGTCAAAGCACACAGGCCAACCACTTGAAGTGATTGAGCGCGACCTTGACCGCGATTACTACCTCGATGCCCAACAGGCTGTGGAATATGGTCTGGTGGATCAAGTGATCGACATGCCAGAGAAAATCTTAAAGTAATCAGTTGTCAGTAGACGATAATCAAGACCTCGGAGAGAAATCTTCGAGGTCTTGCGTTTATAATGAGGCGCTGAAAACGTGATTCGTAATGCGCACTGCGTAAATCTAACTTCGAAAATCGTAAATTAAAAAATGATCCCATCTAATATAAAAGCCCTTATTTTGGACATGGACGGCGTGATCTGGAAAGGCGATGCGCCAATCGGAGATTTGCCTGCCACGTTCAAGCGTATCCGCGAGCGCGGACTGAAATTTGTCTTTGCTACGAATAACGGAACAAAGACTCCCGAAGAATATCAACAGAAACTAGCTGAGCTTGGTGTGGAAGTTGACGCAGAGCAGATAGTGACTTCTGCATTGGGAATTGCCTTTATGCTTGAGCAGAAATATCCACGTGGAACAAAGGTCTTCATAATCGGTGAAGCTGGTATTCGTGTGGCATTGGAGGAAAAGGGATTTGAAGTTCTTTCAGTGGAAAGAGCTCCTGAGGCGCAAGTGTTTGTCATGGGCATTGACCGCGGGATCAGCTTCCAAAAAGTTGCTGAGGCAACTTTGCTCGTGCGAGCGGGTGTTCCGTTCTACACCACCAACACAGACAGAACCTTCCCCACCCCACGTGGAGAGATACCAGGGTCGGGTTCGTGGCTCTCGGTCATCACATCTGCTACGGGCGTGGAACCGATAGTGGCGGGAAAACCATTTCCGTATTTGATGGAATTGTCTCTCGAAAAACTTGGGACGAAGAAATCAGAAACCCTCGTGGTCGGCGATAGGCTGGAGACAGATATTGCCGCAGGCCAGTCTGTAGGATGCCCGACCGCATTCGTCTTGAGCGGAGTCTCCACCAGAGAGGAAGCAGATAAATGGCAGCCAAAGATGGATATCATTGCCGATGACCTTGCTGAGTTAGTGGCATAAATAAAATAACAGACCTGCAAAACTGCAGGTCTGTTATTTTATTTATCTATATGAACTAAGGGCTAGACAAAGTCGGGGTCTCGGTTTGTGTACTAGTTGGTGTTACAGTAGGTGTGTTTGTTGGCTGCACAACCACTAAGGTGTTCGTAGCCGTAGCAGTTGCTCCGCCAGGGGTAACTGTCTTTGTTGGTGTACCAGTAGTGTTGCCGCTCACAGTCACTACAATCGTCAAGTTGGTGCCAAAAGGCTGCGCCTTATCATTGTTGAGCCGCCATGTTCCAGCAGACTCCCCTGCTGCGGTAGGCGCAACCATTGCCACTGAAATATCAATGGACTGACCAGGGCCAACCGACTGAGTGAGGGCAGTCGTTGCACCACCCATGGCATTCCCTGCCACGTAAGCGATTTTATAAGCTGTTGTCCATGTACAGGTGCCATTGTTTTGCACACGCCAGGTTTTGGTCAGTGATTGTCCAGGTGTCACCACAGTCTTATCAGGGATGGTCACATCGCTGATATAAACAGAATTATCACAGCCTGTGGCAACAGAAACAGATTGTGTTTTTGTCGCCAACAGCGGGAGTGTCTGTAAAGTCGCGGTGACGAGTGGAGTATTTGTCGAAAGTGGTGTTAGCGTGACAAAGGGAGTTACGGTTGCAGTCGGCTGAGCAGCCAGCAAAGTCAATTGCTGTGCTTCAACGGTCAGTGCCGCATTGGTATAAATAGCGTTAACATCATCTTCAGGGCTGTTCGAGCCCCGAAACGCCAGAATCAACGCCACGACCCCAGCGACGCCCAAGACACCGACCAGGATCCAAATAAGTGTTGTTCTTGAAATAGTGATATTTTGGCCTTGCATAATTCTCCTTTTCATAAGGTAGGGATTATATTATGAGGAAAGTGAGAAATTCCTAAAATTTCTCTACGAAATCCCTACGCCTTCCATACGTTGGAATGACTTTATACTAACCCATAACGAAAAATTTTGCACAGAAGTTCCCGCTGTGGTCTGCTAAAATAGAAACAATGAAACTCATCTACGATCTAGACCTCCCCTCTCTTACAGAACTTCTCAAAGAATGGAATGAGCCTACCTATCGCGCCAAACAGATCTGGCAAGGACTCTATCAACATCTGTATAGCTCGCCAGAGCAATTCACGAATTTATCCAAATCACTGCGCGAGAAGATGACAGAAAATTTCACCTTTATGCCCTTCTCAGTGAAGGTCTATCAGGATTCTTCAGACAAGCACACGCGCAAAACTTTGTTCGAACTGCCTGATACAAACTTGATCGAAGCTGTATTGATGCGATATGGCGACCCCGCTGATACACATGATGGTCCCGATGCACGTACCACCAAGCCGCGCCGCACACTTTGCATTTCTACTCAGGCAGGTTGTGCCATGGGATGTGTATTCTGCGCCACAGGTCAACTGGGCTTCAAGCGTCACTTATCCAGCGGAGAGATCGTCGCGCAGGTAATGTATTACGCGCAGATACTCAAGAAGCAGGATGAAACTGTCAGCAACGTTGTTTTCATGGGGATGGGAGAACCATTTCACAACTATGAAAACACCATGGCAGCAATTGATAGATTAAACGATGCCGATGGTTACAACTTCGGAGCTAGGCGCTTCACCATTTCGACCGTTGGGCTGGTTCCACAAATTCGGCGTTTTGCTGACGAGCAGAGACAAGTCAACCTCGCCATTTCTTTGCACGCTGTAGATAATGACGCCCGCGTAGCAATGATGCCTGTCAATAAAAGATATAAGATTGAAGAAGTTCTTGAAGCATGTGAATACTATGTTGCAAAGACCAGTCGCCGCATCACTTTTGAATGGGCGCTGATCAACGGTGTAAATGACACACCCGAGGTTGCAAAAAAACTCGCCTCCAAATTGCGCGGACTCATGTGTCATGTCAATGCTATCCCGCTCAATCCCACAGCAGGATTCGACGGCCAAGCGACAGACCGTCAGCGTGCTTCTATATTCAAAGAAACATTGGAGCAAGCTGGGATACCGTGCACGATCCGTATGCGTCGCGGAATTGATATCAATGCAGGTTGTGGCCAACTTGCAGGGGCAGCATCCAAATAAAAAAACCCTTCATGCCTACACGAAAACCAGTAACATTCTTGTTATAATACTTCTCACATCTAATTAAACTTTTGCGAATATCATTTGCAATAAGAAATTGATTAAAGTATAGTTGGAGAGGCCACCCACTTTATTCATTATCGCTGATATTCTGGCGGGCTGCTCTTAATTTATCAAAGGTGAAACTCAATGGAACAAAAACAAAACTGGCTCGAACGCCCCGTTCATCCGCTGTTGCCCGCGCTAACCAATGAGATCGCAATTTTTGCGATCGTTATTTTGCTTGCCATTATTACGCGTTTTTATAATCTTGGTGCTCGCGTAATGAGTCATGATGAAAGCTTACACACATACTTCTCGTGGCTGCTCTATCGCGGACAGGGCTATGAACATTCGCCCATGATGCACGGGCCTTTTCAGTTCCATATTGTAGCGCTTACCTATTTCCTCTTTGGTGCAAGCGATTTCACATCACGCATCCCTGCTGCGTTATTCAGCATCGGCATTGTTTGGTTGATCTGGTATTGGCGGCGTTATCTTGGAAAATGGGGTGCGCTTATTGCCGCATTCCTCATGGTCATTTCACCCTACATGCTGTACTACGGACGCTATGTTCGCAACGAGTCTTTCGTTGGTTTCTCTGGCGTTCTAATGCTATACGCGATGCTTCGTCATCTTGAAGTTGGCGGAAAAAAATATCTGCTAATGATGGCGGCAGCACTTGCATTACATTTTGTGTCAAAAGAAACTTCTTTTATTTATGCCGCAGAAGCACTCATTTACCTTGCCATTTATTTTCTTGCACAAGTAACTCGCCGTCCGTGGGCTGGTGCGGAAAAAGAATATCGCTCCTTCATCATCGCCCTCGGCATAACTGTTCTTCTCGTTGGCGCTGCAGCAGGCTATGGACTTATTTCTAGAGACGCACAGGTCATCTCTGGGACAGAGACGGCGCTGCCGAGCAACCCAACAGCGGAAGCATCGCCTCTAACCCCGCCCGCATCTGCCACTGCTTCGGTGACAGTGATCCTCGCTGGGATCGCATTCGTCTCCCTTCTTGTTACAGCTTATCTGCTTATCCGCGGCTATGGCTGGGACCGCATTCGCAACGACCGCTCCTTTGACCTTCTGATGGTCACAGGGACAATTGTTCTGCCGCAACTATCTCCATTTCTACTCAAAATTTTCGAGAAAAGCTTACACGTAGCCATTCCTACGACTGCGCCTGAGGTACAAGCCCTGGGTTCAGATATGCGTGCTATTCTAATAATCGGCGGCTTTCTTCTGCTAACATTTATTCTTTCCATTGTGATCGGTCTCTTATGGAATAAAGAAAAATGGTGGAAGACCGCACTTGTCTTCTGGGTTCCTTTCACCATTTTGTACACAACCGTCTTCACCAACAGCAGTGGATTCTTCACAGGCACTATTGGTTCCCTTGGTTATTGGATCGTCCAGCAGGGTGTGGAGCGTGGCAGCCAGCCTTGGTATTACTATTTGCTTATCCAAATCCCGATCTATGAATATTTGCCCGCACTGGGTTTTATCCTCGCTGTCATTGTTGGGCTGCGAAGAAGACCTGCTCGCAAACCAGAAATTGTCGAAGAAGAAAGTGGAGTTGTCGAATTAGCTGATGAAAAGCAGGAAGAAGTCATAACCCTGCTTGACGATGAAACCAACACCGAAGAAAGAAACTTCCCCAACACATTCAGTCTGTTGGCGTGGTGGAGCGTGATCAGCTTCATTGCATTCTCCTTTGCAGGAGAGCGCATGCCTTGGTTGACCGTCCATATCACTCTGCCTATGATCCTCATCACAGGTTGGGCGATCGGGCACATTATTGACACAACCAACTGGGAAAAAATAAAAGAACAGCGAATCATGCTTACCACGGTATCTCTGGCGATCTTTATTACCAGCACGGCAGGCATGGTGCTTGCTCTTAATGGCACCACTCCCCCCTTCCAAGGTCAGGGATTGGAACAGCTACAAGCCACTAGTGCATTTCTATTGCCGCTGATCGTTACCATCCTGAGCGCAGGAGCACTTATTTATTTTCTCCGCGAGTGGACATTTAAAGAGATGAGCCGCGTGTTCATCTTGATCTTCTTTGCCCTGTTGGCAGTCCTTACCACACGCACAGCCTTCCGCGCCTCTTACATTACCTACGACCAAGCAACGGAATTTCTCGTCTATGCACACGGTGCAACGGGCATTAAGGACATTATCAAACAGGCGGAAGAAATCTCACAGCGCACCACAGGCGGGATGGGAGTAGCTCTTGCATACGATGCCAGCGCACCCGATACGGGCGTCTCCTGGCCATTCGTTTGGTACTTGCGTGATTTCACCAACCAACGTTCCTTTGACCAGCCCACGCGCTCTTTGCGCGATTCGGTTGTCATTATTGTGGATGAAAAGAATTTCGATAAGATCGAAGCTGCCATCGGCCCTAGTTACTACCGTGTGGATTACATCCGCATGTGGTGGCCGATGCAAGATTACTTCAACCTCGTCATGGATCGTGACCCCAGTGCGCCATTCCCCGATGATTACGCCTGCAAGGGCGTCATGAGCTTCCTCAAGCTGCGCAAGTCTAAGGATTATTCCTTATTCTGCAGAGGATTTACCGACCCCGCCATACGCGCAGGCATCATCCAAATTTGGCTCAACCGTGATTACACCGCGTATGCGCAAGCATTGGGCCGCCCAGACTTAACGCTCTCCACCTGGCAGCCTGCCGATAAAATGAGACTTTATATCCGTCAAGATGTTGCTTCACAAATTTGGGATTATGGGGTTGCACCTACCACCTCTGAAACAGTGCAAGACCCAACTGAAGGAAAGTTCATTCAACTTTCCTCAGATCTGGTTTTTGATTCAACTCAAGCAAACCCTGTCGTTCTCAATGCGCCGCGCTCGCTGGCGTTTGCCAAAGACGGCACTGTGTATGTTGCTGATTCTCGCAACCACCGCATTCTACATCTCGACTTACAGGGCAAAACTTTGCAAGAATGGGGCACTTTTGCGGATGGAGCCAGCACTCCCATTGGAGATGGTACATTCAATGAGCCATGGGGCGTCGCTGTTGGACCAGACGGCTCGGTCTACGCCACTGACACTTGGAATCACCGCATCGAAAAATTCACCTCCACTGGAAGATTTATCAAGGCATGGGGCACATTTGGACAGGGCGAAACACCTGAGTCATTCTACGGTCCTCGTGGACTTGCGGTAGATACCGCAGGACGAGTATATGTTACAGATACAGGTAACAAGCGTATCGTTGTGTTTGATGCGGATGGGAATTTCATCACGCAATTCGGCAGCGCAGGCTTGGACCCCGGTCAATTTGATGAACCTGTCGGCATTACAGTAGACAAGAATGGCACCGTATATGTTGTAGATACATGGAACCAACGCATCCAAACTTTTGTACCCTCTGAAGTTGAAGGTGCTCTGACGTTTACCCCTGATAAGCAATGGGACGTGTTTGGATGGTTCGGACAGTCTTTGGATAACAAGCCATTCATTGCTGTGGATGACCAGTTGCATGTCTTCATCACTGATCCAGAAGGCTACCGTGTGATGGAATTTGACCAAAGCGGCAATATCATCCGCACGTGGGGTGAATATGGGGATGCCTATTCAAACTTCGGTCTGGCGTCAGGCATCGCTGTTGACGCAGAAGGTCACGTGTGGGTAACAGATGGTGCGTTCAACCGCATTATGAGATTTACCCTTCCAGAATAAACAATAAAAATCCCGTGAGTTCTATACTCACGGGATTTTTATTGTCGGTATAAAATCTTATGGTGGTATAATGCCGATGCTTTTAAAAAGTATCGCATGCTTTAATAAGCTGAAACTGTTTTTTTGCAAGAACATATTGCAAACAAT
The DNA here is from genome assembly GCA_046328875.1 of Anaerolineales bacterium. GTDB lineage: Bacteria > Chloroflexota > Anaerolineae > Anaerolineales > Villigracilaceae > Villigracilis. Next base: position 2,668,575 of record JAXLVS010000001.1, read on the forward strand.
TCAAACTAGTTAGGCATAGGCGATAAATAAAATATCCCCCGAGGGAGAATAATGAAACTCCACGAATACCAATCAAAAACAATTTTTTCAAAGTATGGCATCCCGATTCCGAAGGGACGGGTTGCGGCTACCGCTCAGGAAGCGAAGCAAATCGCTGAAGAGCTTGGTGGCCGCGTTGTCGTTAAATCACAAGTGCTGGTAGGCGGACGCGGAAAAGCGGGCGGTGTAAAACTTGCCAAAGATTCCATCGAAGCCGAACAGCTTGCCACGCAGATCTTGGGTATGGATATTAAAGGTCTGCCTGTTCGTAAGGTACTTGTCGATGAAGCCTCTGCCATAGATCAGGAAATCTATTTCGCCATCACCGATGATCGCTCTGCAAAAAAGCCTGTGATCATTGCCTCTGCAGCTGGCGGTATAGATATCGAAGAAGTGGCAGCCAAGACACCGGAAAAGATCATCAAGGTGAATATTGACCCGCTGCTCGGCATGCGCGAATACATTGCGCGTGATGTAGCAGCCGCCATTGACCTTCCGCGTGAATACTGGCGTGACTTCACCAAGATCGCCATGGGACTTTATGAAGTATACAAGAATACCGATGCGTCCCTCGCCGAGATCAATCCGCTGGTTATCACCAAAGATAAGAAGCTTGTTGCTCTCGACGGCAAGATGATGATCGACGACAACGCGCTTTATCGTCACCCTGACCTCGCAGAAATGCGTGACACAGACGAAGACGCTCCTTCCGAGATCGAAGCCCGCAAGTATGGACTTTCCTTCATCAAGTTGGATGGCAACATTGGCTGCATGGTCAACGGCGCAGGCCTTGCCATGACCAGCATGGACGTGATTAAACTCTTCGGCGGCGAACCTGCCAACTTCCTCGATGTAGGCGGCGGCGCAGACGCCAAGAAAGTTGCCGCAGCCATGCGAATCATTCTCACCGACCCGAACGTCAAAGCCGTGTTGTTCAACATCTTCGGCGGTATCACCCGCTGTGACGAAGTTGCCAAGGGCATTCTCGCTGCAATGGATGAAGTGAAACCGACCGTCCCAATGGTTGTCCGCCTTGTTGGCACAAATGCTGAAGAAGGACGCCGCTTGCTCGAAAATGCAAATATGATCACCGCAGAAACCCTCGCCGACGCGGCGAAGAAATCTGTTGAAGCCGCGAAGAAAGGGAAATAACCATGAGCATTTTAGTTGATAAGAACACTCGCCTTATTGTTCAGGGTATTACTGGCAACGAAGGCTTATTCCACACCACACAAATGGTCGCCTACGGCACCAGCGTTGTTGGCGGCGTAACCCCCGGCAAGGGCGGCGAATGGGTTTTGGATGGAAAACTCCCCGTCTTTGACTCGGTCAAAATGGCGAAGGAAGCCACGGACGCAAACGCCACTATCATTTTCGTCCCTGCCAGATTTGCACCAGACGCCATGTTTGAAGCAGCCGATGCGGGCATTCCCCTCATCATCTGCATCACCGAAGGCGTTCCCGTTCAGGATATGATGCGCGTGCGCAATTATCTTGACCAGAAAAAGGTTCGCCTCATTGGACCGAACTGCCCAGGTTTGCTCACCCCCGGTGAAGCTAAAGTTGGCATTATCCCTGGCAACATCGCCATCCCTGGTAATGTTGGTGTGGTCTCCCGCTCTGGCACATTGACCTATGAAGTGCTCTACGCCATGAAGAATCTCGGCATGGGCGCATCCACCTGCGTTGGCATTGGCGGCGACCCGGTGAACGGCACGAACTTCCTCGATGTGTTGGAAATGTTCGAGCACGATCCCAAGACCGAGAAAGTCATTATGATCGGCGAGATCGGCGGCAACGAAGAAGAAAAGGCTGCAGATTACATCGCCTCCAAAATGACCAAACCCGTCGCATCCTTCATTGCTGGCCAGACTGCTCCCGCAGGAAAACGCATGGGACACGCAGGCGCTATCATCGAAGGCGGTGCAGGCACAGCCGCTGACAAGGTCAAAGCCCTTGAAGCCGCTGGTGTAAAAGTAGCCAAGCACCCAGAAGAAATTCCAACCCTTTTGATTTAACTAAAAAGCTCGTTCGAGGCAAACTCTCGAACGAGCTTTTTTTATGCAATCAAATCCTATCAGAAACACGTAGAGCCGCCTGTTGAAAGCGGCTCTACGGTTATAATCCAAATCAATAAATTACTTACGGGCTTCGATGTATCTTACAGCTTCACCAACAGTGGTGATCTTCTGGGCATCTTCGTCAGAGATCTCGGCGCCGAATTTATCTTCAAAAGCCATGATCAATTCAACGAGATCCAATGAATCAGCTTCGAGATCCTCACGGAAGCGAGCATCCATCGTGATTTTCGCCTCATCCGCACCGAGCAAATCCTTTACGATCGCCTTAAGTTCAGTATATGTGTCAGACATTACAGCCTCCAATTTTTATATTTGATGTATTTATTGTAATCGCTTGACAAAGCCTGTCAAGCCAACAGTATCACACTCAGGAACACTACCCCATGACAAAAGTTGCGCCAATTGACCAAAGAAAATCCGACCACATTAAAATCAACTTAGAACAGGATGTCCGATCTGCTTTGACGAGTGGGTTAGAAAAGTATCATTTCACTCATGAAGCTTTACCTGAATTGGACTTGAACCGCATCAACACAAGCCTTAGCCTGTTCGGCAAACAACTTATATCTCCTACCCTTATCAGTTCCATGACGGGCGGCACATCTGAAGCGGAGACCATCAATTTGCGCCTTGCAGAAGCTGCACAGGAATGCGGCATCGCCATGGGAGTTGGTTCGCAGCGTGCTGCAATTGAACACCCAGAACAGGCACAGACATTTCAAGTACGCCGTGTAGCGCCTGATATTTTATTGTTCGCAAATATTGGCGCAGTGCAATTCAATTATGGCTACGGTGTGGACGAATGCCGCCGTGCCGTAGATATGATTGAAGCTGACGCGATCTACTTTCACTTGAATCCATTGCAAGAAGCAGTACAAGATGCAGGCGATACGAACTTTGAAGGTCTCGCAAAAAAAATAGAAGAGATATGCAAAAAGCTAGAAGTGCCAGTCATCGCCAAGGAAGTAGGTTGGGGAATTTCCGAACGTACGGCAAAAGTCCTTACTGATTGTGGCGTACAAGCTATTGACGTGGCAGGCGCTGGTGGAACTTCCTGGTCACAAGTAGAAATGCACCGAGCCCCAGATGAATTCACTCGCCAGCTCGCAGCAACATTTGTCGGGTGGGGAATCCCAACTGCTGAATCAGTTGTCGGCGTGAAAAGAGCCGTGCCTGAGATGGCAGTCTTCGCCAGTGGAGGAATCAAGGACGGGCTCGATATCGCCAAGTGCGTCGCTCTCGGTGCCACCCTCGGCGGCATGGCGGGACAATTCCTCAAAGCTGCAGCAATTTCCACTGAAAAAGCCGTGGAGATGATGAAGCTGACCAAACGCCAGATCGAAGTCACCATGTTTGCATGCGGCGCAGGAACGTTGGATGAATTGAGGAACGGAAAGCTGTATCACTTATAAGTTTTCGGATCAACTCGCGGCGATTTGCATCAGCAAAAGGAGCTTAAGTGACAAGCCAAGTACATGCTCTCAGCTTTGAAATTGATTATGCCCACGAACAAGATGGATGGATCGATTGCAAAATCATAGTGAATGGAACTCCGCATCACTTGAGCGCAAGCAGTGCTCTCCCTCCTTTTTTGCATTTGATGCAATTCATTAAAGCCGCTGCAGGGGAAAAACTCCCACACTCATTTTTCTGGGACGAAGAAGGCTACGGCGCAAAATTTGAAGTAGCCGAAGTCCTTGAAAATACCTCTCTCGTGCATTTAAAGATCGTTCATACAGGCGAAACAACAGAGACCTGGTTCGATGCAGATATTGAGCGCGAGATGGTCGTCCAAGCTTTTCTCGATCCCCTTTTAGATTTTTCACGAAACTACAACAACATCGTTGATAAAAAATGGGAGCTACCAAGCCGAGTTTTGGAACATGTTCATGACACTATTGCCAAAGGTCTGCCACTTATAGTTGACCCACATGCCCCTAACCATGTGGATTTTGTTATCTTCCCCAGCTATTTTTCCAGTTTCACAGAAGACCACATCAACCTGCAACTTTGGATAGAAGATGATTTCACCTTTCACGTCAGTCTGGAAGATACAAGCCCATTCTGGCCAAGCCTGATAGATTTCTTGGACAAAATCGCCAACTTCACTCTCCCCGCAGAATTCAATTTCATAAATGATTTGTATTTCTCCCTACTGGGCAAGTTGGTTTCGTCGGTCAAGGGATATGCAAGCAAATATCGGCTCATTGCCACAAATGCAGAAGAGCCTGAAAATTTCCGTCTGCAGATCTATGTGCAAAGCGAAAACGAAAGGCTGATCACCGATGCTGTGATCAATCGCAAACAATTCACGCACGCATTTGTTGAGGCCTTTGGGGAATTTCTACAAGATGAGTATCAGACGTCTGTGGATAGGAATGGAAAAGTTTTCGATTTACGAACTATCTCATTAGCAAAAATCACACGGTTATAAAACAATTCGCTTTTTTAAGAAGCGTATAATTAACTCATCCCAGTAAACAAAGGAGCCACCATGAAATTTGGTATACACAACCCATCCTGGATGTTTGGGTCGGACCCACACGAAATTTTTGAAGAGTTAAAGAAAAAAGCACAATGGGCAGAAGCGAATGGATACAGTTGGTTCTCGGTAATGGATCACTTGATCCAGATTCCCTTCGTCGGCATGGAAGAGGAGCCGTTCATGGAGGGATGGTCCACGCTCGCTGCATTAGCCGCTGTCACAAGCAAGATTCGGCTCGCTACATTGGTCACATCTGTTGCGTATCGCAACCCTGCTCATTTGGCAAAGATCGCCGCAGGTGTGGATATTATCAGCCGTGGTAGATTGACTTTTGGAATTGGTGCAGGCTGGCACATCCCAGAATATAAACAATATGGTTGGGAATTCCCAGAGAAGCCCGCTGTTCGTATTGCCCAGATGGAAGAAGCGATCCAAGTCGCGCTGAAGATGTGGAGTGAACCTCGCGCCACTTTCCACGGGAAATATTTTCACATCAACGAAGCGATCCTAGAACCGAAGCCCGTCCAAAAACCGCATCCACCTATTATGATCGGCGGCAGTGGCGAGCAATTGACTTTGCGTGCCGTAGCGCGTTGGGCTGATGCTTGCAATCTCTTCGGTGACCCTGCAATGGTGAAAAGCAAATTAGATGTTCTGCGCCAACACTGTGACAAGATTGGGCGTGACTTCAACACCATTGAGCGCACTAATTTATCCACATTATTAATTGCCAAGGATGAATCCGCTTTGAAGGTTAAGAAAGAGCGTTTGAAGCTGCCAGATCCATTCCGAGGTTCTGCGTTGACCATTCCACAGGTTATTGACCTTGTTGGTAATTATCAAGATGCTGGTTCTCAAATAATGATTTTTAGCAGCTACAAAAATGATATGGAAACACTGGAGCTATTTGCATCAGAAGTGATTCCACATTTTGGATAGTACAAAATAAAAAGGAGTGGCTACCGTCTGGCAGCCACTCCTTTTTATATAAATTACTTGTTACGGATTCGTCTGCTGACCAGCATCCCAACCGCCCATCATTCCGCCATGTCTGTATCCATTGCCCATCATGCCATTGCCGTAATTCCCCTGCTGTCCTGTGCCTGTGCAATTGCCATATCCCATAGTACCGTGGGAAAGCATCCAATCGGCCTGTTCCTGGGTGATGACATTCGCCTTTACAGCCTCTGCCAAAGCATTAGTGCGGACTTCGGTCATTATGGCGGGGAATTCGTCAGCGGTGATCCCTGCTGAGAGGGCGATGCTGTACATGGTCTCGCCTGAAGCGAGGCGGGTATTGACGTCATTCACGTTCAGGCCAAGCTTCTTGGCAAATTCAATAGCCATGAAGGTGTGCATCGGGCCTGAAGCGCCATTGTTCATCATCTGGCCGTATCCATAAGGAACTGGCGGATTTTCATCCTGAGCCAACACAACTCCAACACCCAACACACCTAGCGCCAACACTACCAACCCTACGATCAAAATAGTCTTTTTCATTTCATACTCCTTTTGAGTGAATTTTCAGATTTGTTCCTGAATATGCCCAAAGGATACAACCGCAATGTAAAGGTTGTATAAAGAATATAAAAAGAGTAAAAAAAGGTCATACGAGGGGAACTATAAAGATATTGCAAGGTTCTGCCGCTGAAAAAACAAATATAATTGCCCTACTTTCAGGAGCCAAATTAATGTATACACCTAAACATTTGGAATGGGATAATGCCCTCAGTATCGGTGACGAAGGGCTTGATAACCAACACAAATATCTGGTAGACACACTAAATAAACTTGGGGAAGCCATCAACGAGGGTCACGGTAGTGACAATATCGCCAGAATATTAGGGATCCTTAGATTTTACGCAGGCTGGCACTTCGGAAAAGAAGAAGATTGCATGGAGGTATATCATTGCCCCGCTGCAGGAAAAAATAAAAAAGCCCATGCGGTTTTCATTGAGAAATTCGACAAGTTTCATCGTGAATTTACCAACTCAGGTGGTACTACAGAACTGGCACTAAAAATTCACGAGGAAATTACTGATTGGATAGTCAATCACATTCTTATCATTGATGGCGAGCTTTACCCCTGTATTCATCATAAGCCAAAGCCAACTTCAACTCATTAGACCAAACAAAAAGTCCCAAGAGCTTCGCTCTTGGGACTTTTATTATTCAACCTTACTCATCCCCAGTCATCAACTTGATGCGCTCCCAAGGTTTCAAGCTTTCATCTTCAGCCAGTAATGTCTTTAGCTCATACAACTCATCGCGCAGCGCAGCAGCTCGTTCAAACTCAAGGTTTTTAGCCGCTTCCCTCATGTGCACTTCCACTTCTGCAATGATCTTGCGAAGCTCAGTACGCGGCATTCCATCCGCACCTTTCACTTTATATTCGCCACGCATCTCGCTCACAGCTTTTGCAGTCATACCTTCCGTAAGGTCGTGGATCTCTTTATGAATACTGATCGGCTGAATGCCATTGTCTTCGTTATATTTCATTTGCTTCGCGCGGCGACGATTGGTCTCGTCAATGGCACGTTTCATCGAGTCAGTCATTCGGTCAGCATACATGATCACACGTCCATTCACGTTACGGGCTGCACGTCCAATGGTCTGGATCAATGCCGTATCTGAACGCAGGAATCCTTCTTTATCCGCATCCAAGATCGCTACCAATGAAACTTCTGGCAAATCCAACCCTTCGCGTAAAAGGTTGATACCAACCAACACATCAAAAGTTCCCAAACGCAGGTCGCGCAGAATGCCAACGCGTTCAAGCGTTTCTACTTCCGAGTGTAAATAATTGACTTTAATACCAAGCTCTTTCATGTACTTCGTCAGATCTTCAGACATACGCTTTGTCAAAGTCGTGACCAAAACGCGCTCGCCTCTTTCTACCCGTTGCTTGATCTCTCCGACCAGATCATCCACCTGGCCTTTCGTAGGGCGCACTACAACCTCAGGGTCTATCAACCCTGTAGGACGGATGATCTGCTCTACAACCTGTTCCGCATGTTCCATTTCGTAAGCAGAAGGTGTCGCGGACGTGTAAATGGTTGCTCCCATCACCTGCTCGAATTCATCAAACTTCAAGGGGCGGTTGTCCATTGCTGAGGGCAAACGGAAGCCATACTCCACCAATGTCTCTTTACGCGCACGATCACCATTGTACATCCCACGGATCTGCGGCACGGTCATGTGGCTTTCGTCAATGACGAGCAGATAATCACTCGGTAAAAAGTCGATCATTGTCCACGGATGTGATCCAGGCGGACGTCCATCAAGCTGCCGTGAGTAATTCTCAATACCGGAACAGTAACCCACTTCCTTCAACATCTCAAGGTCGTAACGGGTACGCTGCTCAATACGCTGCGCTTCCAAAAATTTACCGTTGCTTTTGTAATATGCAAGCCGTTCTTCCAACTCTTGTTCAATGTTCTTAATAGACTCTTTTAATCGGTCTGCATCTGTGAGGAATTGTTTGGCTGGGTAAATGGAAACTTCGTTCGGTTCCTCGATGATCTCGCCTGTCAACGGACTAAACTGCATGATGCGTTCAACCTCGTCCCCAAAGAAGGTAACGCGATAGCCCAACTTGGATTCATAGGCAGGCACGATCTCCAGGGTATCGCCGCGAATACGGAAAGTGCCTGGGCGAAGCTCCATGTCATTGCGCTGGTATTGGCTCTCGATCAACTGTCGCAGCAGAGCGTTGCGGCGGTAGATCTCACCCACTTTCATGGTGACTGTCCCTTTGCCGAATTCTTCAGGCGAGCCCAAGCCATAAATACAGGAGACAGAAGCGACGATGATCACATCACGGCGCGAGATAAGCGCTGTCGTTGCTGCAAGGCGCAAACGTTCGATCTCCTCATTGATCTGAGTTTCCTTCTCGATAAAAAGGTCATGGCGCGGCACGTATGCTTCGGGTTGGTAGTAATCGTAATAAGACACAAAGTATGAAACTGCGTTCTCTGGGAAGAATTCTTTGAACTCCGCATACAACTGCGCTGCCAGCGTTTTGTTGTGTGCCATGATAAGGGCAGGCTTCTGCAACTGCTGAATGACAGACGCAATCGTAAAGGTCTTGCCTGTGCCTGTAGCACCGAGCAACACCTGATGTTTGAGTCCTTTATTTACGCCGTCCACAAGTCCGCGGATGGCTTCGGGCTGATCGCCCATGGGAATGAAGGGTGCTTGAAGTTTGAAGTCCATAGTTTTTTTCTGTTGGTTGATAAGGGGAACGTGTGTTCTATTTTACTCCAAATCCTGAATGGCACCGTACCAAAATTAGAGGTTCTTCCATAGCTAATGTAAGTCCTAAAAACCTTAGCCGCGAATTTCACCAATTGCCATTATTTTTTTCGCGTAAATTGGTCTAAGAGCTTTTTAGTAATCTGCTCCCGATGAGAAGATTTCAATTGGCAGAATCAACCAGGAGATTAAGTGTGAAGCGAGGTTTTATGTCGAGGGTATAATCACGGGCAACATGAACAAAGTCAGGTCATTCTTTCAACGATTCGTCTTCACAGAAAAAAGCGCACCTCTTGCATTTTTAGTCACCTGCATTTTTAGCTTTGGGCTGCTCATCCCCAGCCTAGGCTTTTACATGGATGACTGGCCGTATGTTTTTTACGCAAAACTAAAGGGAATTGACAGCCTGCGCGAAATGCTGGTCTTTGACAGCAGACCAAATGCGGCTTGGCTGTATATGCTTGGTTTCAATGTACTCGGCTTCAAACCGCTGGCTTGGCACATCTTTGCTTTGTTGATGCGCTGGGGAACTGTTGTCTTAATCTGGATGATCTTCAAAACACTATGGCCTGAGCGTAAAAAAGAAGCCATTTATGTTGGGCTATTCTTTGCGGTCTATCCATTTTTTATGCTTCAGCCGTTTGCAGTGGGGTCAACGCACCACTGGTTTGGATTTCTTGCTTTTACAATTTCCATCCTGTTGATGATCCATGCTGTGGATGTGCGCAGTGGAAAAATGATCGCGCTTACTATTCTGGCGCTGATTCTTGAAGCCGCGCATTTATTTACAAGTGAATATTTTTCAGGGCTGGAATTGATCCGCATTTTTATTTTGTGGATCTTAATTTCACGCACGGAGCTCATTACTTCAAAAAGAATCACCAAATCTCTTATATATTGGCTGCCATACCTCATTGTGCTCGGAATATTTTTCTATTGGCGCGTGGCTATTTATGTAAACCCACCAGATGTGGTTCGCAACGAACCTGTGATCCTGCAGCAGCTCCTTAGTGAACCAGTCAAGGCCATTGGATATTTGATCACAACATCCATTAAAGATGCCCTTGCTGTAATGACAATGGGATGGCAAAAAGCAACCGATGTGAGTCTGCTTAATTTTGAATCGCCGTTTGTGCAATTCAGGCTTGCAGTGAGTGTGCTATCTTTTGGGGTTATATTTTTATATCTCAACAGACTGCCGCACAACCCAGATGAACCAGAAGATGACTGGAAAATGGGAAGCCTCACTCTTGCCGTTGCAGGGCTTCTTACAGGTGGACTACCTGTTTGGTTGATCGGGCGTTCCATCGTAGAAAGCAAAAACCTTTTGTCTGCTTCACGGTTTGGGATACCAGCCATGTTTGGTGCAGCGATCTTAAGTTATTTAGCGATTGATTTTTTCGTAAAGGAAAGAGTAAAAAAACTACTTCTTATCGCTTTTTTACTGGCGCTGTCCATCAATTTCCATTTGGATAACGCAAAAGAATTCCAATATTCCTGGGAGAAACAGGAACGATTGGCACAGCAGTTATTATGGCGCGCACCTTCTGTTGAGAAGGGAACCACTTTCTTGACAGATGAAGAGGTGTTAGGTGTGATGGGTGAATATGCAGTTTCGTTTTCCATCAATACCACATACCAAGTGAAAGATTTTGGAAACAATCCACCTTATTGGTATTTTCCCTTCTATTACACCAACCCTGATGTAAATGCGCTCCTACAAGGAGTCCCGTTGGAGTATTCAAAGCTAAGCATGAACTTTGCAGGCAACAGCAAGCAAATGCTTTTGCTATCCTTCAACCCAGAACTTAATCGCTGTCTATGGGTGATGCAGCCACAGGATATGAATTTGCGACTTGTAAGTAATGACATGAGTCAGCTTAGCGCGGGGTCAGATATCAATTTGATCAAGCAGGCAGAAGGTAAAGAGCCAACATTACCCGAAGATATCTATGGAAAGCAAAATACGCAAACATGGTGCTATTACTTTGAGAAGGCTGACTTGGCGCGCCAATATGGTCAATGGGACGACGTTGTAAAGCTGTGGAACGAATCACAAACCGTTGGAGAGCGAGCAGATAATGGTTTTGAATACATCCCATTCATTGAAGGCCTCGGCCACACAGAAGATTGGGGGCAGGTCAAATCGCTGACAAAGTTCTCAAAGAAGATCACGGCAGGGTTGGAACCAAGTCTGTGCAGCGCATTGGACAGATTGTCTGTAAGTGCGCCTGCATCACAAGAACGCGATGATACGATCACCAACTTGAAAGATGATCTGAAGTGTAGTGAGTTTCAATAGTGTGAGACTGCTTCAGAAAGAAAGCTCGCGATGATAGATGTAAAAATTGCCCCGACAATTGTCGGGGCAATTTTTTTTTATTGGAACAGAATCAACTGTCGGTTTGTTATGAAGCGGGAGTATTCATCAACTGCGTCAACACATCCAACAACTTCGCCGTCCACACTTCATCTTTTGCGATGGTGATCCAATACATGGATTTGCCGCCGCGTACGCCGTTCGGGAGGTCAGGCAGACGCTTCGCTTCCGCGCCTTCGGCTGGTGGCGCGTACTTGAGCAGGATCTGCCCCGCTTCCCAGTTGACCGAAACGAGGCTCGCTTTTTCAGCACGCAATTTGACGCGCATTTGATAGAGCAGGTTTTGAGTCATCTCGGGCATGAGGCCGAAGCGGTCACGGAACTCGGAGCCAAGCGCATCGATCTCGGTTTCGTCGCGCAGGTCGGCGATGCGGCGATAGAGACGTAGGCGCAAATCCTGATCGGAGATGTAATCGGCGGGGATGCCAACCGCGAGAGGCAGATCCACGTTGACAGGCATGGATAATGGCAGGCTGAATGTGGACGGCATGAAGGCGGGCGGAAGTTCCATGTTGAGATTGTCTTTCATCAGCACGCGGATGCGGCGGACAGAGTCCGCGAGCATACGAGTATAGAGATGAAAGCCAACGGATTGAATAAAGCCGTGTTGACGAGTACCGAGCAATTCACCCGCACCGCGAATTTCAAGATCGCGCATGGCGATGGAATAGCCTGCGCCAAGCTGCGTATTCTCCGCGATGACTTCGAGACGCTGCTGGCCTTCCTGCGTGGGCGACATTTTGTTATGACGGAAGAAGTACGCGTATGCGCGCATGGCTCCGCGCCCGACACGTCCGCGCAGTTGATAGAGTTGGGCAAGACCAAAAGTATCCGCACGGTCAACGATGAGCGTGTTCGCATTGGGGATGTCCAAACCAGATTCGATGATGGTGGTGCAAAGCAGAATGTCGATCTCGCCCATGTTGAAGCGGTGCATCACGCTGGCGAGCTGCCCCTCGGCCATTTGACCGTGACCAATATCCACGCGCGCTTCGGGGACAAGTTTGTTGAGATGCGCCTTCATCGCTTCAATGGTATTGACACGGTTGTGGACAAAGAAGATCTGTCCGCCGCGTTCGAGTTCGCGCAGAATGGCTTGACGAACCAAACGCGGAGAATACGGGCCAACGTGGGTAATGATTGGCAGGCGTTCTTCGGGCGGCGTGTTGAGGTTGGAAATGTCGCGCACGCCTGTTAAAGCCATGTACAACGTTCGTGGAATTGGTGTGGCAGTAAGGGTCAGCACATCCACTTCGGTTCGGAGTTTTTTGAGGTGTTCCTTATGGGTGACGCCGAAACGCTGCTCTTCGTCAATGACAACCAAGCCCAAATCCTTGAATTGCACATCGGCTGAAATCAAACGATGCGTGCCGATGATGATGTCTATCTCACCGATCGCAAGCTTATGCAAAATTTCGGTCTGCTCGCGCTGGGTGCGGAAACGCGAAAGCATTTCTACTTTAACAGGGAAAGCCGCAAGGCGCTGCGAAAAGGTCTCATAGTGTTGCTGTGCCAACACGGTAGTTGGAACAAGCACAGCCGCCTGCCTGCCGCCCATCACGGCTTTAAATGCGGCACGCAGTGCGACTTCAGTTTTGCCGTAGCCTACATCGCCACAGAGCAAACGATCCATCGGACGGGCACGCTCCATGTCTCGCTTGATGTCTGCAATAGCACGCTTTTGGTCATCCGTCTCCACATATGGGAAACTATCTTCCAATTCTTTTTGCCACTGCGTGTCAGTGGAAAATGCAAAACCTTCCACAACTTGGCGGCACGCATACAAGTCGAGCAGGTCTTCGGCAACTCTTTGCACGGCCTCTTTGACACGGGACTTCGTCTCAGCCCAAGCTTGTCCGCCGAGATTATCGAGAGAAGGCTTGCCGCCATCGGCACCAACATAGCGAGTGAGTCTATCTGCCTGATGGACGGGAACGTAGAGAATATCGCCGCGTTCGTATTCAACGGTGAGGAACTCCCGTTCGTGGCCGTCCAACTGTCGCTGAATCAGACCTGCGAAGCGTCCAATGCCGTGATCCACGTGGACAACATAATCCCCCACTTGCAAATCAGCATATAGCATTTCTGGCGTATCGGCAACCTTACGTTGACGCGTACGCGGCTGGGGACGTTCCCAACCAAAAATTTCGGAGTCGGTGATAAGGTGAGAAGGAATCAGCGAATCAGGAATGAGAGTAAAACCTTCAGAAAGTGAGGCTTCGATAAACTCAAGATTCGGATGATCTGAATCTGGATAATGTTCATTCCACATTTCAAGCAGGCGCGGCGACTGACGCGAAACAATAAAAACTTGTTCGCCACTTTCAACAATAGGAGCAAGATAATCTATAAAAGGTTTAAGCCTACCACCAAATCTTTCATCGTGGCCAAAAGAAGAGGAAAGATCAAGTTCCTGTTCAAGCTCAGTGGAGTGGCCCAACTCAAGGAATAAGAACTCACTTAAGCTATCGTTCAATTCAGACCATGGCAAATACGGTACAGGAAAATCCGCAGAGAGGGTTTGCTCTTCAATACTCTCGCGCCTGAATTTAACTGCTTGCTCCTCCACCTCATTTGCCATCACCTCTACCAAACTCAAATCGTCAACGATCATAAGAGTCTTTTGCGGCAAGTAATCAAGCAAAGAAGCTGGCTGCGGGTGAAGCAACGGAATATGAAATTCAGAAAGTTGAATCTCATCGTCCACGGTCTCAGCTAAAAATTCACGCGCAGGCGTAATGAGAATTGTCTCAAGTTTTTCCAGCGTGCGTTGCGTAGCTGGGTCAAAGCTGCGAATCGTTTCAATCTCATCGCCAAAGAAATCCAAGCGCACGGGATTCAGTTCAATGGAAGGCCAAACATCAAGAAGACCGCCACGATGGGAAAATTGACCTGGCTCAAGAACCGTGTTCACGCGCTGGTAGCCGATCCTCGCCCACTCACGGATCAGGCTATCGGGTTGAACGCTCTGGTTTACTGACAGTTTTTTACACGCTTTGAGAAAGTCTCGTCGCGGCAAGGTGCGCGTCATCAACGATCTCGCGGAGGCAACAATGATCGGCGGCGTATCTGGCTTTTTTGCGAACGGTAAATGATATGCGGAGAGCGCCGTTAACACTTGCAGACGTTCACGGCGAGTTGTAATTCCCCACGCGGCTTCTTCATAGAAAAGTGGATTCGGTTCCGCAAACAAATAGCGTGGTGACTTTGTCCAAAAACCGAGTTCGTCGAACAAAGCTAGCGCGTGGTCGGCACGGTCGGTAATGAGCAGAACTGGCTGGTTCAAGTCTGTATGCAAAGAGGCAAGCACTGGCAAGCGTGCAGCACGCGGCAAACCCAGACCAGCGGCAGGTTTACCAGTGTTGAGATGAGCCAGCAGTTTTTTATATTCTGCTAAATCTTGAATAGAAGAAAGGATTTGCATGGAGATCGTGATTTTTAATTGCTAACTATCAATCGTTCCGTTGAATTGGTTCATCGCTTTATTCAAACCATGTGTGACGAAGGTCAACGCGGCGTCAACTCCACGATCTAAAACTTCAGGAAGAAGTTTCATATCGTCCTTTGAGAAGTCTTGCAAGACATAATCCTTTGCATCCATACGGCCTGGAGGACGTCCAATGCCAAGGCGCAGGCGTGGAAAGTCTTTTGTACCAAGTTGCTCTATTGTAGAGGCCATGCCGCGCTGTCCACCTGGCCCGCCGCTGGGACGGATGCGAAGAGTGCCAAGAGGGATATCCAAGTCATCGTGCGCCACAAGCAAGTTCTCAAAAGGAATCTTGTAGAAGTGCAGCAATCCCTGCACCGATTGACCTGAAAGATTCATAAACGTCTGCGGTTTGGCGAGGATAATCTTGCGCTCCTCGTGAAGCGCAGAAATGACGATGGCTTTCGATTGCAACTTCATCCCGCGTGCATTCAAGCGGACGGCAATGTGGTCAATGAGCATAAATCCAATGTTGTGACGAGTGTCTTTGTATTCGCGGCCAGGATTGCCAAGGCCAATAATGAGAAAAGTGTCGGTCATGTGGTGTCAGATTCCAAATATCAGTTATTTTTTCGAAGACGGAGAATCAAAGAAAAGAAGATAAATAAAACGAGAACAATCAAAGAACCACGGGCAAATGTAGTGTAAATGGAAGAAGTTGTCACTGAAGCTGGATTTAATGGAAGTGGCGTTGAGGAAGGAAAGGTAAAAACAGTTGTGGAGGTTGCTTGCCCTAGAACAGGAAGTGCTGTTGAAACACCGAATTGAGGAAGTGCTGTTTCAGTTGGAACAATCACAGTCGGCTCAGGAGAATCATTACGGATCTTTATGCTTGAAACGACCACATCTTGAGAAGTGCCATCAATGAGTGTGATACGTAAACGTAAATCATAGTCGCCATCTGTCACGGATGTTGTATCCCATAAGGCGAGAGTAGAGTCTGCTACGGGCTGAGAGAAGGTTTGGATGGTGAACCAAGTATCGGCGGAGGTTGAGGCGGCATATTTAAAAGCCAGCTCAGCCGATGCGAAGTTCGGGGCAGCCATATTGCCAGTGATCTGCACTTGTCCGCGCAATTCCTGCCCAGCTTGGGGCGAGTTAATGCTGACAGGTGCGTCCTGAATCAAAAAAAGCAGGAAGGCGAAAAACAACTTTAACATGGCAACCGTTAAGTCTAACATGAAGGGAAAGGAGGGTCAAATATGAGAGGAAATTGCCATGAAGAAAAGCGCAAAAAGCTTTTTTGCCATATCAGGTTGATATTGAAACGCGAAGGCAATTCTCGATTGTTTCATTTTCTGGTAAACTCTAGCCGTTCAATCACATTTACGGCGGGGAAACCCGCTTCCTAGGAGACTGAGTATATGGCACTTTCCCGCTCTGACCAAATGGTGGAACGCCTTCGCAATATGCAGGCCGCCGCACCAGACATTGAAGCCTCAGCCGTTGTATCGGTGGACGGCTTAATTATGGCCTCTGCCTTACAGCAAGGCGTGGAAGAGGATCGTGTTTCGGCCATGTCTGCGGCCATGCTCAGCCTTGGCGAGCGCATTTCAGGCGAACTCGGACGCGGTGGTTTGGAACAGGTCTATATTAAAGGCGATAAGGGTTCTATTGTGTTGACGGCTATCGGTGACGAAGCCGTATTGACTGCGATGTCCCGCCAAGACGGGAAGCTCGGTATGATCTTCCTTGAGATGCGGCGAGCTGCTGAAGACCTTGTGAAACTGGTTGGATGAGTAAGATACGACATTCACCTCAAAAAGTACGTAACCCCAAATGGGGAGGGCTTAAAGCCCTCCCCATTCTCTTTGTCTATTTATACCCTCACACTACCCTTTCCTTGAGGGAGAGGGGGAAAAGGAAAATCAAATGACCACAAAATATTTATTTTTCACTGGCGGTGTTGTTTCATCGGTTGGTAAGGGTGTAACCGCTGCAGCTATGGGCTTACTGCTCAAAGAGCGCGGTTTCAAGGTTGCAGTTCAAAAACTGGACCCGTACATCAATGTGGACCCTGGCACCATGTCACCATATCAACATGGTGAGGTGTATGTATTGGATGACGGCGCAGAAACGGACTTGGATCTTGGTCACTACGAGAGATTCATCGACAACCGCCTGAGTCGAGTCAGCAACTTCACTACAGGACAGGTGTATGCGGAAATCATCGCAAACGAAAGGCGTGGTGATTATCTTGGCGGAACCATTCAAGTCATTCCGCACATCACTAACGAAATCAAACGCCGTATCGGTTTAGTTGGAAAAGAAACAGGCGCCGACATTGTCATCCTCGAAGTTGGTGGCACCGTTGGAGACATTGAATCACAGCCATTCCTCGAAGCACTACGTCAACTCCGCAACGAAGTGGGTCGTGAGAATTGTCTTTTCGTGCATGTGACTTGGCTGCCCACCATCGGCGCAACAGGCGAGATCAAAACCAAACCTACCCAGCATTCTGTAGCGGCTTTGCGTTCCATCGGTATTTCACCGAACATCATCATCGCACGTGCAGACGCAGACGTGGATAAAAGTCTGTGCGAAAAAATCGCGCTCTTTTGCGATGTGGAAAAAGATTCTGTCATTCCGATGAAAACCGCCGAAGTGTTGTATGAAGTTCCATTACTTCTGGAAAATCTTGGTGTCGGTGAATTGTTCCTTACAAAGCTTGGTTTGAAATCCACACGCAAGCCAAACATGCGCCCGTGGAAAAAGTTGGTGGAAGAAGTCCGTGCGCCAAAGCCAACTGTGAAAGTGGCGCTTGTTGGTAAATATGTTGAATTACAGGATGCCTACATGTCCGTCCGTGAGGCGCTCAAACATGCGGGCCTTGCCAACGGCGTGGAAGTGGAAATCAATTGGGTTCATTCTGCCGACCTTGAAAAAGACAAAGGTTGGGATGTTGTCAAAAAAGCGGATGCAGTTCTCGTTCCTGGCGGGTTTGGTTCGCGCGGCATTGAAGGCAAAGTTCTTGCCGCACGTTACGCTCGCGAAAACAAAGTCCCGTACCTTGGCTTATGCTTGGGAATGCAAGTAATGTGCATTGACTTTGCCCGCCATGTGCTCAATCTGGAAGAAGCCAATTCATCTGAGTTTGACCGCAGCACTGAACATCCCGTCATTGATCTGATGCACGATCAGCGTTCCATCACAGATATGGGCGGAACCATGCGCCTCGGACTCTACCCATGCCTGCTTCAAAAAGGAACGAAAGCCGCCAACGCTTATGGAATTCCCAAAGTGGACGAGAGACATCGTCACCGCTTTGAATTCAACAATTCATATCGTGAGCAATTTGAGAAGGAAGGCATGGTCTTCTCTGGTCTTTCTCCTGATGGACGTTTGGTGGAGATCGTTGAACTTGCAGACCATCCTTACATGGTAGCGAGTCAATTCCACCCTGAATTTTTGTCCCGCCCAATGAAACCACACCCATTGTTTGTAGGGTTAACCAAAGCAGCAAAAGAACGGATGAAAAAGCAAGAAAAATAATCGATAAAAAAACTCGGAAGTCTTTCGACTTCCGAGTTTTTTTAAGGCTTTATCCCTAAATCCCCTGCACGGACTTTTAGCGCCCTGATCAGGCTGGTATAGACGCGGTCTTTTTGCTCCGCATCTCCAAAGTAATCCACATATTGATACGGCTTTAGGCGCTCAGGCACTTCACAATCATCAAGCCGAATGGGAATAATAAAGATCGTGCCATCTGGCTTTTCAGCAGCCGCGTCAAGCGCAAGCTTCAATTCCACATGGAAAAAGCCTTCTGTCCTGACCGCGATTGAGGACAGGAAAATGATCACGGCATGGGAATTGTGGACAGCATCTGCCACACTCCCTTCCCATTTTTGACCTGGGAGTATATCTTCTTCGTCAAACCACGGGTCGATCCAAGCTTCAGCTTTTAACCGCTCACGAAATTCGCGAACCCCTGTTGAGTTTTCCTTGGCATAACAAAGGAAAGGAATCAACTTGGAACTCGATGTTTCACTTTCAACGATCGTTTTAGGCGCGTCAGCAGAAAACTTTTCTGACTGTCGCGAATCTACAGATGCCGTCAACTTTGAATTATCTTCAATGATGATGGTTGAATTTTTCACGTCGCCATTGATGATAATGCTGTTGTCGCCTGCTGTATTGTTATTCGTATCTTTAGTGTCGCTAGGCATCTTGGTGTATCACTCCCAACTTGGAATTTCCGCATATTTTACAGCAGTGACCAATAATTCCTTATTTTCAGGCATTTATAGCCAAACTTGCGTCGGGTATACTTGAAAATATAAAGTTGGTTTTAAACAGAAAATGTTATTTGTCTTTTGAGAAAGAACGCAAAAGGAGACAATATGTCAGAAAAGCACTACTCACGTCCAAGGGATAAATCTCTGCAAGCCTTCAAAGATTGGATCGAAAACATGGTAAAACGCCTCAATCCAAACGCAGAAGAAGTGGTCATAACCGAAGAAGAATGGATAAAGGATTGGAAAAAGTTCTGGGACGAGGAAGATAACACTTCAGACTTGCAAGAAGCGACCAAAGAAAAATAGCCTCAATCAAAAAATCCACAACACAACAAGGAGATCACAATGGATCTGAATACATGGATCGAATCAAACCGCTCGATGTTCATTGAACTCAGTAACGAGGTATGGGGATATGCAGAATTAGGATACAAAGAATTTGAATCATCTAAGACACTTGAAGATGCCCTTGAAGAAGCGGGCTTCAAGTTGGAACGCGGCGTAGCAAATATCCCTACAGCTTTTGTAGCCAGTTACGGAAACTCAGATGGGCCTGTGATCGGCATTCTCGGAGAATTTGATGCGCTTCCAGGGTTGAGTCAGGATTGTGTCCCGTATCGAAAGCCGCTCGAAAGCGGCGCGCCAGGTCATGGCTGCGGACATAATCTCCTGGGTGTGGCGGGGCTGGCCGCAGTGATGGCCGTCAAACAAGCGATTGACTCTGGTGAAGTAAAAGGCATGATCAAGTATTATGGCTGCCCTGCTGAAGAAGGCGGTGCAGGAAAAGCCTTCATGGCAAATGCTGGCATCTTCAACGATTCCGATATTTGTCTCACATGGCACCCTGATACATTCAACGGAACTTTGTACGCAAACTTCCTTGCAAATTATCGTGTGACCTTCAAATTCCGTGGCAAGACGGCACATGCAGCAGCCGATCCATTCAATGGACGCAGCGCTCTGGATGCAGTCGAACTGATGAATGTAGGCGTGAACTATTTACGCGAACACATGATCCCTGATGCCCGCGTTCATTATGTAACCATCAATGGCGGCGGAATGGCTCCGAACGTAGTGCCTGATTTCGCAGAGTCTTTGTATAGCGTCCGCGCACCGCGCACCGACCAGCTCGACGCGTTGTTTGAACGCGTCAAAGCAATTGCTCACGGCGCAGCGATGATGACTGGCACCGAAGTAGAGATCACCGTGATCTCTGGCATGTCAAACATGCTCCCCAACGAGACGGTTAACGAAGTCTTGCATTCCAAGTTGATCGAGGTCGGCGCGCCCAAGTTCTCCGAAGAAGAACATGCTTTTGCGCGTGAACTTTCCAAATCCATTCCACCCGAAAGCCTAGAGACAAGTGCTTACGTTTATGGACTGGATTCAAAGGCCGTTGCTGAGTTAAAGAAATTGGTTCTGTTCGAGGATATTTTGCCGCCTTTCAAATCCGAGATCGTTCTACCTGGTTCGACGGATGTTGGCGACGTCTCATGGGTTGTGCCTACGGGGCAAATATTCACAACCTGCTGGACGCTGGGTTCTCCAGGTCACTCATGGCAGATCGTGGCACAAGGCAAAATGGGTATTGGTCAACGCGGCATGTTATACGCTGGAAAGGTAATGGCGCTCAGTGCGTTGGAATTCATGAAAAACAAAGAAGTTCGCGAAAAGGCAAAAGAAGAATTCAAGCAAAAACGCGCAGCTGCCAAATATATTTCCCCAATTCCAGCAGGGACTAAGCCACCGCTTAGCATTGGGTAAGACCATATAACGCGATTAACCTTTATACACGGATCGAGTAAATAACATAGTCAATCATGTTTTTGATTTTTGCAAAACTTGTACCTTCTGTGTATAAAGTCTTTGGCTATTTTGGAGTAAAAAACCATGTCTGAGATCAAATATGAAATTCTTGCCGCGCTTGGCTTATTGTCAAAATCTGCTTCGGGCTGGGCAAAGGAACTTAACCTCATCAGTTGGAATGACCGCGAGCCTAAGTATGATCTCCGCGATTGGTCACCTGGCCACGAGAAGATGGGAAAAGGTGTTACCCTTTCAAAAGAAGAGTTGCTGGCGCTGAAAGAATTATTGAACAGCATAGAGCTATAACGAAACGCCCCGCAGCATAAACTTGCTTTCGGGGCGTTTTTTTATTTTCTCCTTCCTCATTTATCCCTCATCCCTTACGTGTATAATCCGCCCATCTTATTCAACGGACAAACAATGAAACGCTATCTACTCTTCACAGTTTTCGTCTCTGGTATGACCACACTTGCTGCCGAGCTTGCGGCTGGCCGCCTCATTGGCAACGTCTTCGGGACGAGCAACCTTGTTTGGGCTAGCATCATCGGCCTCATTCTTATTTATCTCACTTTGGGATATTTCCTCGGCGGCAAATGGGCAGATGCCAACCCCACACCAGGGGCGATGTATCGCATTCTTGCGTGGGGAGCTTTCACAGTGGCGTTAGTGCCCTATATCGCAGGACCAGTTCTCAGGTCTGCTGCGAGCGCGTTTGAGGCCTTGAGCGTTGGCATTATGGCAGGGTCATTCGTCGCAGTGTTGATTCTCTTCATCGTCCCCATTACTTTGTTAGGCGCCATCTCCCCATTCGCAATCCGCCTCTCAGTAGATGATCCCGCCAAGGCTGGCCAGATCTCTGGACAAATCTATGCCATTTCAACTCTCGGCTCATTCATTGGGACATTCCTTCCCACTTTGTTGTTAATTCCCACGATCGGCACAACAAAAACATTTTTAGTCTTTGGGTTATTTTTGCTATTCGTTGCACTGGCAGGTCTTGGAAAATTTGCCAGCAAAAACGAAATGCTCAAATTTATCTGGATGCCCATCGTGCTTGCGATCATCGCCATTCTCTTCACTGGTCGGGCGTTGAAAAATAATACAGGACAGGTGTATGAAACCGAGTCTGCATATAACTATATTCAAGTGCAGCAGGTCAACGGGTTTACTCTGTTACGTTTAAACGACGGAGAAGGTGTTCATTCCATTTATCATCCTGATACGCTGGCGTATAACGGCCCGTGGGAAGAGTTTTCTGTTGGCCCATATTTTTACGCAAACCGTTCTCCAGATGATGTTCACCGCATGGCAATTGTTGGTCTAGCTGCGGGCACAGCCGCAAGACAGGCTACAGCCATTTATGGCGAAGACCTTGCCATTGACGGTTTTGAGTTGGATGAAAAAATCGTAGAAGTGGGTAAAAAATATTTCGGAATGAATCTGCCAAACTTAACAGTTCACCTTGGTGACGGCAGGCTTAATCTTGACCGCAGCCAGCTTAAATATGACATCATTGCCATCGATGCATATCGTCCGCCATATATTCCTCCGCACATGACCACGCTTGAATTTTTCACCATTTGCGCCTCTCACTTAACTGACGATGGGGTGCTGACCCTCAACGTTGGCTCCGTCCCAGGCGACCGCCGCCTAATAGACGGACTCGCCACCACAATGGCGCAAATCTTTCCATCCGTGCATGTGATGGATATCCCTGGCACCTTGAACACCATGCTCTTCGCCACCAAGCAGCCAACTTCGGTTGAGGATTTTGCGGCCAATATGATGAGGCTTTCAAAGGACACAACCCTAAATCCTTTGCTCATAAACACCATAGCAACCACATATGCAAATATGAAACCTGGATACGATACCACCACCGTATTCACCGATGATCTTGCCCCTATTGAATGGATCGTAAACAACATGGTTGTAAGCTTTGTCTTCCAAGGCGGGCTGGACCTTTTGCAATAAAAGACTACATTATGAAACTTACCCTCCCCAACATTCTCTCATTTTTCGTTTCCCTCCTCACACCCATTGCTCTCATTGGGCTGGCATTACGCATTCTCCTCACGCCACTTTTCTACAGCATTGAATACAGCATGCCTTACTTCCCTGCTGATGAATACGGCTTCACCAAAGAGGATCGCTTACAGTGGGCACCCTATGCAGTTGAGTACCTCGTCAACAGCGCGGATATTTCCTACCTTGGCGATTTGAAGTTCCCAGGCGGCGCTCCTTTGTATGGAGATCGTGAACTCAGCCACATGGCCGATGTCAAAGGCGTGGTGCAAGGCGCGCTACGGACTTGGTATATCTCCCTTGCGATTCTTATCTTGATCGCAGTGATTGCCTATCGTGGAGAATGGATGTCCCAATATATCCTGGCTTTACAGCGCGGCGGCTGGTGGATGATCGGACTCGCGGTGGCTCTTGGCGTTGTTGCAGGAGCGGGCATCCTGATCAACCCAGACATTTTCTGGGTATTCTTCGCCTGGTTTCATAGTCTGTTCTTTACAGGCGACTCTTGGATATTCTATTTTTCTGACACACTTATTCGACTTTTCCCTATGCGCTTCTGGGAAGATGCGTTTTTGGCTGCCGCTGTGCTCGCTTTGGGCGGCGGGTTAGGACTCGCGTTTGGAATAAAACAAAAGGGGTAATTCTTTCATGCAGCCAACCTATCCTGATGAATTAATCCTCAGCGAATTTGGCAAAACACGAGACGAATTAATCAAGCTCGTAAGTCGTCACACAATGACAGTGCAAGGATGGCTGTCTTCTCGCAGTCCACAGGCGAGAAAGTTTGAAGGCAAAGGAGTAAAAGCCTCATCTACTGGCTTCGATCTTCCGCTTTTAAATCTGGCGCTTGGATGTGATTTTCCTACCAACGCCACAAAGAAAGAGATCGATGACGAAGTTGAGGCTGTAAAACATTTCTTCGCAAATCGGAATGTCTCTTGGTATTGGTGGATGAATGCAAATCCATCCCCAAATAACATCTGCTCCATTTTAGAAAATCATGGCATGGAGTACGACGATCCGCCACTTCCAGCCATGGTTGCTTCGCTAAAGTTAGATTTTTCAACTTTCCCGACATATCCTGAAAAGATTTGCGTGTGGCAAGCAAAGTCCATTGAAGATCTAAAAGCTGCAAGCAGAATCCGCAGGCTGGCGTTTGAATTTCCCGATGAACAGGCTATTTCCTATTTTGAAGACATGGCGTCAGACTGGTTGGAGAATAAAGGTGTAAAACTCTTTCTTTCGGGTGAGAACAAAGCGGCACCTGTGTCCATCGGAGCAGTGATTGATGGGGATGGAATCCCAGGCGTGTATGTTATGGCAACCTTGCCAGACCAGCATCGAAAAGGTTATGGAAAAGCCATCCTCTCCCGTTTAATGCGCGAAGCGGCCTCACAGGGGCATGAAGTTATAGCATTAACAGCCAGCGAAGCAGGGTTTGGGTTATATGCCCAGTTCGGCTTCCGCCATTTATTTGGCTTTGATTTTTATATTCCGCCCTCATAAACCCGTTTCCTAAGAGACGGAAATGGGTTCATATAATGCCTGCGGTTACAATTTCCCCTTTTCCACTTATAAAAAGCGCAAATTGCAACCGTAACGGGTATAATTTCATTATAGGAGTCTCTTAATGTCATCCTCTCTATCTTTAGAAAACAAAGTTGCCTTAGTTACTGGTGGTTCACGCGGAATTGGCCGCGCTATTGCCTTGGAATTTGCCGCCCGCGGGGCAGCAGTGGTGGTGAATTACAACAAATCACCTGAATCTGCTGAAGAAGTTGTTAATAAAATTAAGGAAGCAGGCGGAAAAGCCGCCGCAGCCCAAGCGGATGTCTCTGATTTCAAACAGGCAGAAGCCTTGGTCAAATTCACAGTCGATACATTTGGCGATCTGAGCATTCTAGTCAACAATGCAGGCATTACTCGTGATCAGCTCATTATGATGATGCCCGAAGCAGACTGGGACGCCGTCATCAATACAAATTTGAAGAGCACCTTCAACTGCTCGAAAGCCGCAGTCAAACACATGATGCGCAAACGTGTTGGACGGATCATCAACATTGCATCTGTAGCAGGGCAAATGGGCAACCCCGGGCAAACGAATTATTCAGCGTCCAAAGGCGGACAGATTGCCTTCACAAAGGCCCTTGCCCGTGAAGTTGCCGCACGTAACATCACTGTCAATGCCATTGCACCTGGTTTCGTAGATACGGAAATTCTCGACGCAATGACCCCAGAAACCCTCGAAGCTGCCCTCAAAATGGTGCCGCTTGCTCGAAAAGGCAAACCCGAAGAGATCGCTTACGCTGCCACATTCTTAGCCTCCGACGAAGCCGCATACATTACTGGCCAAGTCCTCGGCGTGGATGGCGGCATGGCAATGATGTAACCATATAACGTCATCGCAAGGAGAACATTCCTCGCAATGGCAGGAGAAAAAATATGTCTGAAACTACACAAGGTAAAACAACCGTATCCCCTGAGGTACTCACTACCATTGCCCGCCTTTCTGCATTGGGCGTGCCTGGCGTCAGCCGACTTGCACCCGTTTCAGGTGGAGTAAACCGCCTTTTTAAACGAGGAGCAGGTGACGGGGTCCGTATTGAAACGGAAGAAAATACAGTCTTTGTGGATATGCACCTCATCTTGCAGGAAAATGTCAACATCCGCGAAGTCAGCCGAAACGTTCAGCAGAACGTAGCGCGAGCCATTCAGGAAATGGTCGGTATGGAAATTGGTCATGTCAACATCCATATTGAAGATATTGATTATGAGGACAGTGAGGCTTGACCATGAAACCCCGAACCAGAGCGCGTTCCATAGCTCTGCAAGTGCTTTACGAAACCGATATAGCGAATAACCATCTTCCAGGCGATGTATTGAAAACACGTCTGGAAGATACTTTGCTTGCAGATGACCTTTCTGAATTTGCCAGAGTCATCATATTTGGCGTGCTACCCCTTAAACAAGACCTCGACCAGTTGATCGCAAAATATGCACCCGAATGGCCGTTGGACCAGATCGCTGCCATTGACCGCAACATCCTACGCATTGCACTTTGGGAATTTTCAGTATCTCGCGAAACACCTGTAAAGGTTGCCATCAATGAAGCCGTGGAACTTGCAAAGTTATACGGCTCTGATTCCGCGCCGCGCTTTGTCAATGGTGTATTAGGAACGCTCGCAGAACACGAAAATGAAATTCAGCAGATCATAAAGAATAGAATTGCTCAAGAAGAAAAATTGGAATCGTAGCTCATGGAAATACTTGGCGTTGGAATGCCTGAACTTGTTTTTGTAGTTATTATTGCGTTGATCGTACTTGGCCCGAAAGATATGCAAAAGGCTGGTAAAACCATTGGCAAATGGATGCGCAATATTGTTACCTCAGACGGGTGGAAACTGTTCCAACAGACTTCACGTGAACTGCGAACACTGCCAAACAAATTGATGCGTGAAGCGAATGAAGAATTGAACCAGATCGGCAATCAACTTGGGAAAGAAGTTACTGGCGCCTCTTCTCCTACGGGAAGCAAGCTCGCAACCCCAAACATGCCGCCACGCTCTCAGCCTTATACTCCTCCAGCTCCAATCGCAAAACCAGCCGAAAAGCCTGTAGATCCTTCCACACCTGAAGAAAACGAAAGCGGCCAACAAAACGATGCGTAAATTTTTTCAGGGCGTTTGGAAAGTGATCACCTTTCCCTTCCGCCTTGTCTTTGGTATTGTCACGTTCCCATTCCGAATGGTTCGTCGATTCGTCAAATTCCTTAACACGGAACCTGAAGAGCGCCCCATTGCGGAAGTATTCTCAGACCTTGTCACCAACACTGATACCCGCCAAATGCTGTGGGATCAGATTGAAGCACTGCGCATGCACATCCTTCGCGCAGTGGTTGTTCTTTCCATTGTAGTGATTGCTGCTTTTTGGGTTTCAGAAAGCGTAATGGAATTTCTGACCATTCCCGTTGGCGGACTTGAAAAACTACAAGCCATTCAAGTAACCGAAGAAATTGGCGTTTTCATGCGTGTGGCTATGATGGTTGGCATCGCCGCATCTTCACCTTGGATCGCCATGGAAGCATGGTTATTTGCTGCCCCCGGGCTGAAACCACGCGAGAAAAAATTAGGGTTGATCGGGATTCCCCTTGCCTCTTTATTGTTCATCACAGGTATGGCATTCACTTATTATGTGTTGCTACCTGCTGCGCTCCCGTTCCTGGGCGGCTTTACAAAAATATCCCAGTTCTGGACGGCGAATGAATATTTTTCATTCGTGACAGGGTTGATGATCTGGATCGGTGTCTTTTTTGAATTCCCACTGGTTATCTTCGTATTATCTTCCATTGGACTGGTAAATCCATCGTTCCTTGCACAGAACTGGCGAATTGCCATTGTTATTATTGCTGTTGTTGCCGCTGCCGTCACCCCCACAATTGACCCTGTCAATATGGGGTTGGTGATGCTGCCCATGATTTTGTTATACTTTGTCAGCATCGGTTTAAGTTATATCGCCTACGCCGGGCGAAAACAAGAGAAGGCCGAGGATGAAGTCCCTGCTGATGGTGAGTCAACAGGATAGGGCGCCGCACGAAGCGGCTGTTATCATCAGAGGAGAGAGAATGAAAAGGAAGTCCATAGCACTGCGCCGTATTCTGATCATGACGGTTATTTTCGCCATGTTTGGGCAGGCCTGCACATTATCACTATTTAGTAATCCATTTAATCCCACACCAAGTACGCCAATACCAGGGGCGATTGTTCCGACTACTACACCTCAACCTGTAGCCCAAACGAACTTCATTGTTACGTTGCCTGAACCGCTTCAAGCGAACGAATCGCTGACTCTCATCGTAATGGATGAAGTTACCGGCCTGCCACTTAACCCAACAGAATATCCAATGAGCGCTCGTGATGCGTTGACGTATACAGCCACATTGCCGCTGCCATACAATACGGTTGTAAAGTATCGGTACGCGCGCCGTGGATCGTTACTCACGATGGAAGACACCACATTAGGTTCCTCCATTCGTTATCGTATGCATTATGTTTCTGTGCCTGGCGATATTCAGGATATTGTTGCTGATTGGAGTGACCGAGCGTATTCCCGTCCAACTGGCAGCATCGTGGGACAAGTCTATAACGCAGACACTGGCGCGCCACTCCCGAACTTGTTGGTAACTGCAGGCGGCATACAGCAAATCACCGATTCGCTTGGCCGCTTTGAATTAAGCGGCTTGCCTGTGGGTACGCAAAATTTAATGGCCTACAGCACAGATGGCATGTACAAACCTTTCGAGCAAGGCGCTGTCGTTGCAGATGGACAAAGCACGATTGTTGACTTGCGTGTAAGGCCAGTAAAACTTGTAAATGTTACTTTTATTGTATCGGTTCCATCCACGACCGTACCTGGCGTGCCTGTTCGCATCGCAGGGAATTTATTACAGCTTGGCAATACATTTGCTGACTTGCAAGGTGGCGTAAGCACAAGCACAGATCGTATGCCCATCCTAAGCCTTCAAGGTGACGGACGATACGCCGTCACGCTGGGCTTGCCTGCAGGTACATACATTCAATACAAATATACGCTTGGCGATGGATTCTGGAATGCAGAGCGTAAGGACGGCGGGCAATTATTCTTGCGTGAGTTCGTTGTTCCTGAGCAGGACCTTACGGTGCAAGATACAGTTGCTACATGGGCAATTGGTGATTCTGCACCGATTCTGTTCGAAGTCACCGTGCCTTCAGTGACACCACCAAGTGATATCGTCTACATCCAATTCAATGCCAGTGGTTGGATGGAACCCATTCCCATGTGGCCGTTGGGAAATTATCGCTGGGCATATAAGCTATATGGCCCGCTTAATTTTCTCGGCAATTTTTCCTATCGCTACTGTCGCAATGGACAATGCGGAAGTGCTGATGATGGTCAAACAGTAGGTATAGCACCCACTGGAAGACAAGCGCAAACTAGTCTGCTTGCACAAGACTTGCAAGATACGGTTGGAGTTTGGAAATGGTTTGAAAACCCTGAGCCTGTCACATTGGTAGGAGCCAACATCACGGCTCGTGCAAACGGGTTCGTGGCAGGAATTGAATATCAACCCACCTATCGTCCAAATTGGTCTTACTATGGTCCGCAAGCCTTTGCAAACACCCAAGCACTTGGGTCCAATCTCGCCGTTCTCACACCAACTTGGACTTTCTCCAGTGCGTCCCCATTAAAATTTACCACCGTCCCCGGGCAAGACCCGCTCTGGATAGACTCGGCGATCATGGTTTCACAAGCCCGCGCTCTGGGTCTTAATGTTGCAATCTTCCCAACACCCAACTTCCCCACTAATTTGGATGCGTCCACGCCTCCTTCTTCAAGCTTTTGGCTGGGTGCGCCACGGGATGCACAGTGGTGGCAGACATGGTTTACCCGCTACCGAGCATTTGCTATCAACTACGCAGACCTCGCTTCCCAAACAGGCGCACAGACCCTCATCCTCGGCGGAGATTGGGTTGCACCTGCATTACCAGGCGGCACATTGGCAGATGGCTCTCCATCCAACGTACCTGCAGATGCAGACACGCAATGGAAAGCCATCATCGCTGATGTTCGCACACACTTCAAGGGACAGATCTTCTGGGCTACACAGTTCACCCCATCTGTTGTAACCACTCCTTTAAACTTCCTTCAGGATGTAGATGGAATTTACTTGCTCTGGTCTGCTTCACTTTCAACCAGCCAAACCGCCACCAAAGCAGACTACACAAATGAAGCTGGCCGTCTTTTGGATAATGAAGTTGCGCCGCTTGCATCTGTGCTGAACAAGCCTCTCATCCTTGCAGTCAATTACCCATCTGCGACAGGCGCCGCAAGTGGATGTGTCCCTGACGGAGCAGGCAAATGCCTCGACTGGAACTCCCTTAACAGGCCCAATGCAGACATCTCAGCCGCAAGCCTGAATTTGCAAACACAAGCTGATGTATATGAAGCTGTTCTAACAGCAGTGAATGCACGTTCATGGGTCTCTGGTTTCATCAGCCGTGGCTATTACATGCCAGTCGCTTTGCAAGATAAATCATCATCCATCCACAGCAAACCCGCAGCGGATATTCTTTGGTATTGGTATCCAAGGCTGTTGGGAAAGATCAAGTAATAAATTATCAAGCGTACTAAAAAATCTGCAGGTGATCAGAAACAATGTTCTGAGCAACCTGCAGATTTATATATTTTTTTGTTCGCCAGAGGAGAGAGCGTATGAAAAGAGCAGGCAAGTTGATCGGTCGGATTCTGATCGGGGGATTAATCTTGGTACTCATCGCAGCGGCGGGAGGGGTGTTCTACTTCAAGAGCTATTTACCAAACACCGTTGCACCTAAATCTTTTCCACAAATTGACGGAGAAATTAAAGTAGACGGCCTTGATGCAAAAGTGGATGTGTATCGCGACGGCATGGGCATTCCGCATATTTACGCTAGCACATCTCATGATCTGTTCTTCGCGCAAGGATATGTTCACGCACAGGAGCGTTTCTGGCAAATGGACAGTTGGCGTCACATCGGTTCGGGCACGCTTTCCGAAATGTTCGGTGCAGGTCAGGTAAAGACTGACTCCTTCCTCCGCACACTCGGCTGGAAGCAAGTAGCCGAGCAGGAATGGGAGCAACTTTCTCCTGAAGCAAAAGCCATTGCACAAGCATACACAGATGGCGTCAACGCATACTTGAAAGATCACAATGACACAGCTGTCAGCCTTGAGTATGCTGTTCTTGGTCTGCTCAGCCCCGATTACAAGATCGAGCCGTGGACTCCTGTCAATTCCCTGACGTGGGGTAAGGCGATGGCGTGGGATTTGGGCGGCAATATGGATGACGAAATCGAGCGTGCCATTTTGCTCAAGACCCTCACTCCAGAACAACTAGCGGACTTGTTCCCAGAATATCCAGCTGACTACCCTGTCATCGTGCCGACCATCGGCGAGAACGTAGCAGCAGCTCCCGCTAATAATGCAGCCAGCACCATCGCAGACTCCTCTCTATCCGCAGCAGATTTAACCGCCGTAGCAGATAATCTTCACCTTCTCACAAGTGTTCTCGGCCCAACCGGCCCAGACATCGGATCAAACAGTTGGGCAGTTTCAGGCAAGCTCACCACAACAGGTCAGCCGCTGCTTGCCAACGATATGCACCTTGGCATTCAAATGCCCTCCATCTGGATTCAAAACTCCCTACACTGCATGCCGAAATCAGATGCATGTCCATTTGATGTAACAGGCTTTTCCTTTGCTGGTGTTCCTGGTGTTGTTGCGGGACACAATGACCGTATCGCTTGGGCATTCACCAACCTTGGCCCTGATGTACAAGACCTGTTCATCGAAAAAGTAAATCCAGAAGACCCCAATCAATATGAAGTGGATGGCAAATGGGTTGACTTTGAAACCCGCAAAGAAACTATTGGCGTAGTTGGTGATGACCCTGTAGAAATTACAGTACGCATCTCCAGACATGGCCCAGTCATCTCGGATACCTATGGTCCGCTCAAAGATAATGTTGACCCCAAAGACCCTGAGGCTACGCCGTTCAAAGATAAGACAGGCGTGGAAGTTCCTGAAAATTATGTCATTGCTCTCGCGTGGACAGCGCTAACGCCCAACACACCCTTCGAAGCGATTTGGGGATTCGATCAGGCCCAAAACTGGGAAGAGTTCCGCACCGCGGCTCGCATGTGGTCGGTGCCAGCCCAAAACCTGCTTTATGCGGATGTGGATGGCAATATCGCTTATCAAACCCCTGGCACTATTCCAATTCGTAAAAAGGGTGATGGCACACTTCCCGTGCCTGGCTGGAATAGTGAGTATGACTGGACGGGATACATTCCTTTTGATGAACTGCCATACGTTCTCAACCCCGAAAGCGGATTCATTGCTACGGCAAACAATCAGGCAAACCCGCGTGATTATCAATATCTCATCACCAAAGATTGGGATTATGGTCAACGTGCTGCGCGTATTGTGGATATGATCCAAAATGCTCCTGGCAAGATCAATGCGGCTTACATTCAAAGTATTCATGGCGACTCAAAGAACTTGAACGCTGAAGTCCTCACGCCTATTTTGCTCTCGATCAAACTGGACCCTGAACTTGCTACCGTCCGAGATCAGTACCTCAGCGATTGGGATTTTCAGGAAATCGCTGATTCACAAGCCGCATCTCTCTTTGAGTGGTTCTGGTCAAACCTACTCACTGACACATTCAAGGATGATCTTCCAGAAGCATACTTACCGGGTGGCGGCTCACGCTGGTACGTGGTAATGCGCAACCTTGTCCAACAGCCAGATAGCCCGTGGTGGGATGACACAACTACTGCCGATAAAGTGGAAACTCGTGATGATATCTTCGCCAGAGCTTTCGCAGAGACGATTGAGCAAATCCAGAAAGAATATGGTAAAGATATTGCCAAGCTGCCCATCTGGGGTGATTTGCATAGCGCCACCTTCCGCAACCAGACATTGGGTAATGCAGGCATCAGCCTAATCGAAGACCTCTTCAACCGAGGGCCGTTCGTGACAGGCGGCGGCAAGAGCGTAGTCAACGCCACAGGTTGGACAGTAGGAGAATCCTTCGAAGTGAACTGGCTTCCGTCCGAACGCGAGATCGTGGATTTGAGCAACTTGAACAACTCCATCGCCATTCATACGACAGGCGAATCAGGTCATGCCTATTATGTCCATTACGATGACATGGCACCAATGTGGGCTAAAGTGGAATACTATCCCATGTGGTGGGAGCAGGAATCCGTCATCAAGGACAGCGAAGGACATTTACAGTTAGTGCCGTAAATATATAGGAACGAAGACCCTAAAGGTTTAATAGCCTTTAGGGTTTTTTTATTTTAAAAGCCACCCATCCCCCAACGATCAATCCTAAATAACTTGCCAACAAGTCTATCAAGTCAAAAGTACGTGTTGAAAAATATCTCTGAGAATATTCTTCGAGAGCAATTGCCAGGGCTAAAGTCAAACCTACTGAAAGAGTCACCCAGCTTCGGGGTTTGGGAGGAAGCGCAGAGAGAAATGTATAGGTGATGAAAAAATTCAAGAGGCCGAAAAGGATAAAGTGTCCGAGCTTATCCCCATTTTGAAAATCATATATTGCGCGAATAAAAGGCGGGAGACTGCCATTATCCGCAAGGATGATAATGGCGAGAATAAAAATGAAAAACAGTACACTGATAAATTTCATAAAAAATGGGTCGGGCTTTTGAACCCGACCCACCATGTTTTGCGTGAATTAAGCCTGAGCTGTTTCGGCTTTTGCTTCTCGCTTTGCCTTCAACCATTCGTACACCATCGGCAGAACAGAGATCAAAATGATAACGATGATCACGTATTCAAAATTGTTTCTCACAAACGGAATGTTACCGAATAAATAGCCAGCCATAGTGAAAAGCAATACCCATGTGACACCACCTACGAGATTGTAGGTGATGAAGTAGCTGTAAGACATTCGCCCAATGCCCGCCACGAAAGGCGCAAAGGTGCGGACGATGGGCACAAAACGGGCAAGGAAAATAGCTTTGCCGCCATGCTTTTCAAAAAAAGCGTGGGTCTTATCAAGATATTCTTTCTTGATCCATTTGATGTTATAGGCACGATCACCCAGATAATGGCCGATGGAATAATTTACCGTATCGCCGAGGAATGCTGCCGCAATCAATAAGCCGATCAGACCCCAAATATTCAACGATCCAAGGGCTGCAAATGTGCCTGCAGCGAACAGGAGTGAATCGCCAGGCAGGAAGGGCATGATCACCAAGCCTGTTTCCACAAAGATCACTAAGAACAAAATACCATAGGTCCACATGCCATAATCTGTAATGATCTGGGCAAGATACTCATCCAAATGCAGGAAGAGGTCAAGAAGGCCTTTCAGAAAATCCATATCGTTACTCGCTTTCTAATTTAGTAAGGTGGCAGGTGCTTTTGACACCTGCCACTATTTTTGTCAACGGGCGCAGATTATACATCACTTTTATTTTTCGCTTTGGCGGCGGCCAAGCCAGTCTCCACCAATCAAAAGGAGAATACTGCCTATCACATCCATGCCAATATCCAACGCTCCAAGAGAATATATCTTCCAACCGCTTGCCATACTGAGCCATTGTCCGAGGGCAAAGCCTAATATGCTAAGTCCTAAGTACATTAGCAAGCGCACCCCGTTTCCATCCCGCAGGATGTGAAATATAAATCCGATCAACAGGGCAATGACCAACCCAAGCAGAACGACTGGAAGCTGCATTTTTATTTACGGCTTAAGATGCTTTGCAAAGAAATCCGTAATAGCGTTATAACAAGTGACGCGGTTTTCGTACTTCAATACATCATGGCCTTCGTCTTCAAAGACCAATAATTCGATCTGCTTGCCTTTTTCCTTCAACTGGCGGACAAGGTCTTCCGACTCTGCCGCTACCACACGCGGGTCATTGCGTCCCTGAATGACAAGCATCGGCGCGGCCATGTTATGCAGGTGGGTCTTCGGTGAGCGCTCGATCAAATCGTCTCTCTCTGCGGGAATGGATGGGTCGCCAATGGCGATCTTGAAATAAGGTTTCCATGTTTCAGGAATGCGCTCGGAGAATGTGAGCAAATCATACGGCCCAAACATGTCGCAGGAGGCTTTCCATAGGTCAGGGTGCTTGCCTGCCTGCATCAAAGTCATATAACCGCCGTAGGAGCGTCCCACTACAGCCGCGCGTTTGACGTCCACGCGCTTGTCCTTGGGCAGAACCTTTGTCATCGCGTGGACATGATCAAGGCGATCCTGACCGCCCCAATCACGATCTACATGCTTAACGTATTTCAAGCCATAGCCCGTGGAGCCGCGCACGTTCGGTACGAAGACGGCAAATCCACGCAGGGTGAGGTACTGGATCAATGGCATGGAGAACCACGCAAAGTCAGGTCGTTCCTGTCCCTGCGGCCCACCGTGGATGTAATACACGATCGGGCGCGGACCTTTGAAGCCCAGCGTCTTGGCAGGCAGGTACATGCGCGCCGAAACGCGAAGTCCATCGTGAGAGATGAATGAAGCATCTTCACCCTTGGAGAGATGCGCATCGGGAATGCCGAGAATCTTTTCGTTGGTGTGCAATGAAAGGTCGTTGCGCTTCGAGCCTTCGATCATGTAAATTTGGGTCGGTGACGTAGCCGTGGAGAATGAGAAAGTGAAGACATCCTCTTTGGCATCGTAATCCATATGCTCCAACATACCGCCGTCAAATGGCTCCTGTCCCACTAAAACATACTTGAGGTTCATAACGAGTTTCTTTTCGTCGAAGATCCCTTCGTATGCCCATGAGCAGGCATCAATATTGAAAGTAATAAGATAGCGGTCGTCTTTCAGATGAGCAATATTTTCCATCTCCCCTGCGCCTGTATGAGCCACGCCCTTCAACTTGATCGGCTGCATCTCGCCAGGTTTCTTGAGGTTGATGTAGCCAAGTCCAAATGTGTCTTCAAATACGGCAGATGTCACAATAACGCCTTTTCCGCTCTTTGAAAACACAGCGTTGCCAAGTCCGTTCAGCGGAACTTGCTCACCTTCCTTGCGCTTCTCCAGCGGCTTGCCATACAGCAGGGTCTTCTTGCCCTTCACCCATGAGTACAGCACACTATCCCCCACTCCATAGCCTGTACCAATTAAAAGTTTGGAATGATCTTTGCTGTGAGCGGAAACACCAAAGCCCCATTCGCTCTCGGCGATCTTTGTCAGTTTGCCAGTTTTCAAGTCACCACGATAAGTTTCGTTCATGGGCTTGTCGCGACGTTCAGCATAAAGATATACAACAGCCTTATCACGGTCACATTCACCGAGATGTACGCGGTAATCTTTGAAGAAATTATTGAAAGCGGGTTCAGGGAAACCGCCATCCAGTGAGATCAACATTGGCTGATAATTTTCATCACCATTGTTGTCGATCATCACAAGAATTTTTTCCAATTCGGGAAAAACATAAAAAGAGTGTCCACCGATCAAATGCGGGTTTTGCAAAGCGATATTTGGCGGCAGCAACGGCTCTGGCACACTGCCACCATAGAACATGGCATACAAACTCAAATGTCCAGATAGATTACTCAAAAAGTAAATACGTTCATCCGCAAATTGCGGTGCAACAAACAAACGAGCAGACATCAGTGATTCAATTCGATAGTTCATGGGAAATCCTTTCTTATTGAAATTGGTTTGTTTCTCGTTACTAAACTAATTCGCCAAATTGACTACACGCAAACTTTTTTTATATGATGATTCCGCCACCGAGCATCAACTCGCCTTGATAGAAAACTGCCGCCTGACCTGCTGTCGCGTCCCGAACAGGCGCATCAAACTTAACCGACGCCTGATTCCCTTCCAGCGGGCTGACCAACGCCTCGACCTCTTTCGCCGTGTAGCGGATCTTCACTTCTGCGCGGAAAGGTTCACTCGGCACTACACCGTTCATCCAGTTGACATCGCGCGCGATGATCTCGGTCACGCCGAGTTCATCCTGCGTGCCAACCACGAGCGCATTGCTTTGTCCGTTCTTTTTGATGACATACAAAGGGACAGGTGATGCAACGCCAAGTCCCTTGCGTTGACCGATAGTGTAGTTCGCCAAGCCGTTATGCTCGCCGATCACTTTGCCGTCCTGTGTGACGATCTCACCAGGCTTCAACATCTCTGCGGCGTTGCGCTGTAAGAAACCGCGATAATCTTCCCCAGCCAAAAAGCACAGGTCTTGGGAATCTGCTCTCGAAGCAGTCGGCAGGCCAAAGTCCGCAGCGAGGCGCCGAATTTCGGGCTTGGGATACTCCCCCACAGGAAAAAGCGCATGGGCAAGTTTATCCTGAGTTAAGACATGTAAAACATACGATTGATCTTTGGAATGATCGACCGCACGCAACAACTCCCGCCTTCCACCTTCTGCATTTTGAATTCTCACATAATGCCCTGTTGCCATATATTCCGCCCCCAAGGCCAACGCATGATTTAACAAAAACGTCCAACGGATCTGACGATTGCACAGCAGACACGGGTTGGGTGTTTCGCCACGCGCGTATCCGTCCAGAAAATACTGCACAACGGTTTCCTTGAAAACATCCTTTGCATCGATCACATAAAAGGGAATATCAAGGATGCCCGCCACCCGTCGCGCTTGCGCCATCGCATCAGGCGTGCAGCAACGGTTGGACTCTTCCTTGCCAGGTTCAGACCAAAGCCGCAGCATCATACCAGTAACATCATAACCCTGCTGTTTGAGTAAAGCCGCCGCAACAGACGAATCCACACCGCCAGACATGGCGACAACAACTTTTTCTTTTACCATTATGGATGCGATTATAAACCACTTGCCTTCACACCCTAGTTAATGTATATTCGATGAAACAACGAAAACAAGGAGAGAGGCATGCCTACCATCGCGGATTTTATTATTGAAAATGCAAATATTTTTACCAGTGACGAGGGGAAGCCACGCGCAGAAGCGCTGGCTGTAAAAGGCAACAAAATCATTTTTGTGGGGACAAACGAAGAAGTAAAGCAATTCAAAGACTCAAGCACGCAAGTGATCGACGGACAGGGACGTACCGTGACCCCTGGCTTCATCGACTCGCATTTTCATTTATTGTGGGGAGCAATATCTCTTGGCGGCGCGCAGTTGTATGATGCCAAAAATCTCGATGATGTAAAGCAAGTATTGCAAACCTTTGCCGCTGAAAATAAAACCAACGAATGGGTTGACGGACGCGGCATTAAGTATGACATTATCTCGAACCGTCAGGAATTGGATGCGATCGTTTCTGATAAACCCGTTTATATCAATGCGTATGATGGGCACACGTCATGGGCGAATACGAAAGCATTGGAGATTGCAGGCATTTTACAACCCGGTGTGGATGCTCCCGGCGTCGGCGTGATCGTCCGTGACGAGAACGGACTCGCCACAGGCGAACTCCGCGAAACAGCCATGGGACTTGTCTCCGATCTCATCCCTGAACCCAGCGATGCCCGCAAGCGTGAACTGCTCAAGATGGCGATCAAAAAGATCAACGCAACGGGTGTGACGGGCGTGCACAACATGAACGGAGATATGGAAGAGTTGATGGTCTATGCCGCACTTGAAGACGCAGGCGAAATGACTCTGCGTGTGTACGTTCCATATCACATCAAACCTGAGACAACCGAAGAGATGGTCAAAAAAGAAGCTGCTGAAATGGCGAAGGTGCAAGGCGACTTCGCCCGCGGCGGTGCGGCCAAATTCTTCATGGACGGCGTCTGGGAATCATACACGGCACTCAATGTGGAGCCGTATGCCGATGTTCCCGAAGCTAATCCTGACGGCATCTATTCACTTGAACATTTCACCCGCATGGCAGAGTTGTGCGACAAAATGGGCTTGCAGATCTTCGTCCATTGCTGTGGAGATGGCGCCGTGAGGCGAACGCTTGATGGATACGAGGCAGTTCAAAAGAAAAACGGGAAGCGGGACAGCCGCCACCGTGTAGAGCACATCGAGGTTTATCATCCCGATGACCTGCCGCGCTTCAAGCAGCTTGGCGTGCTCCCGTCCATGCAGACTAGTCATGCTCCGTTCAGCGTTGCCGAAGGTGACGTGTGGCCCACGCGCGTCGGCGAGCAGCGCTGGCCGCTGTCCTTTGCATGGCGAGACATCAAAAACGCAGGCAACAATATTGCCTTTGGCAGTGACTGGCCCGTAGCTCCCTACGACCCGATGATCAACCTGCATGTTGGCATGAACCGCGAAAAATGGAATCCCAATGACCCCGACCAAACTTTGTCTTTGGAAGAGGTCATCATCGGCTACACCCGTGATGCGGCGTATGCTGAATTCAAGGAAAATGAAAAAGGCCAGATCAAGGAAGGTTATCTTGCTGATATGGTCTTGTTCTCACATGACCTGTTTGCGCTGGATCCCAAAGATATTCTGACCGCAAAGCCTGTCATGACCATCGTGGATGGCAAGGTTGTGTTTGAGGCGTAATCATGTGGTCTCGATACGGGCGAGAAGAACACTCGCCCTACTCGACCACCAAGGTACATAAAACCCATGACCACTTACGCCATCCGCCGCGTATTACAGACTATTCCAATTCTTTTCATTATCAGCGTGCTGCTCTTCATCATGGTGCGTTCTGCGCCAGGCGGCCCGTTGACTGCTGCGCGCAGAAATCCTAACATTTCGAAAGAGCAACTCGAAGCTATTGAAGAAAAGCTTGGGCTGAACGATCCGTTGCCTGTGCAATACGGGCGTTGGCTGGGCGCCATGCTCAAAGGCGACATGGGCAAATCGATCAAATTCCGCCGCCCTGTTTCTGAGATGATCAATGAGCGCATTCCCAACACACTACTGCTAGTTGGTGTTTCGTTTCTCGTCACATTGCTAATAGCAATCCCTATCGGCATCTGGTCGGCGCGCAAACCGTACTCCCCTTTTGATTACATCGTAACCACCGTCACATTCATCGGTCAGTCCATTCCCGTCTATTGGCTGGGACTTGGACTGATCGTTATTTTTTATGTGATGCTGAAAAATCCGATCTCAGGCGAGCCGTTCTTCCCCGTCGGCGGGATGAATACGCGCGGTAAGGAAGGCGAATTGCTGGATACGCTCTGGCATTTGGCGCTGCCCGTCACCGCCTTGAGCATGGGATGGGTCGCGTGGTATTCGCGCTTCCTACGCTCCAGTATGCTGGATGTGCTGCACGAGGATTACATCCGCACGGCGCGCGCAAAAGGCATGAAAGAGCAAATGGTGCATTACAAACACGCGCTCCGAAATGCGATCCTTCCGCTTGTCACGTTGATCGCGCTCGACCTGCCAAGTCTCTTTGCAGGTGCGCTATTTGTTGAAACGATCTTTTCCTGGCCTGGCATGGGCCGTCTCTTTTGGGATGCCGCCAAAGGGCGTGATTATCCCGTGCTGCTCGGCGTGGTGATGATCACTGCCACACTTATCATCGTCTGCAACATTCTTGCAGACCTTGCGTACG
This sequence comes from Anaerolineales bacterium, assembly GCA_046328875.1. Classification (GTDB taxonomy): domain Bacteria; phylum Chloroflexota; class Anaerolineae; order Anaerolineales; family Villigracilaceae; genus Villigracilis. The sequence continues at coordinate 2,708,401 of JAXLVS010000001.1, forward strand.
GCTGGCTTGACCCTCAGGTGAAATATGAGTGAGGTCGCCATCACAACTTCACAAGAACAAAACATGGCGTCGCTGATCGTACGGCGTTTCTTCAAACACAAACTGGCAGGTATTGCGATTGCAGTTCTCGCTTTATTAGTAGTCGCAGCTATATTCGCAAACTTCAGCCCGTATAACCCAACAGCGCAAGAACCGACAAATAGTTTTGCAAAACCAAACAGCGTTCATTTCTTTGGGACGGATGAACTGGGACGTGATGTATTCACCAGAATTCTTTACGGCGGTCGCGTTTCCCTGACAGTTGGTCTGCTTTCAACTTTTCTTTCCATTGCTTTGGGCGTTTTGGTGGGCGCATTGAGCGGATACTTCGGCGGCTGGGTAGACTCTGTTCTCATGCGCATCACGGATGCCTTCCTCACCTTCCCAACCATCTTCGTGTTGATCTTGCTGGGTGCGTTTCTGCGCGAACAGCAAGTCCCCTGGCTGAAGAACAGTATTGTTGTCGTCATCGTCATTATCGCTGCATTATCGTGGATGTGGCCCGCCCGTCTCGTGCGCGGACTATTCCTCGTGCTTCGTGAAAAGGAATTTGTGACCGCGTCACGCGCGCTTGGTGGAAGTCACACACGGCTCATCATCCAGCACATTTTGCCGAATTGCATAGGACCGATTCTCGTCAGCGGGACATTGCAAATGGCCTCGGCGATCATTACCGAATCAGGCTTGAGTTATTTGGGCTTTGGCGTGCAACCACCCACACCAACGTGGGGCAGCATTTTAGCTACCGCTCAGAACCAAGTCTTCCGCGCCCCGTGGCTGGGATTCTTTCCAGGCTTCATGATCTTCGTCACCGTGATGGCGATCAACTACATCGGTGACGGGCTGCGCGATGCGTTTGACCCGTATGTGATCCATACTGAATAGGGGCGACCCGTCAGGGTTTAAAAGGCGTTCTGTTCCCACTGGGCAGGTCGCCCCTATGGTATGTCAATTAAAAAGGAGAAGAGAGAATGAAAATTAGATTATTGACCCTGTTTGTTGTTCTGGGACTCATCCTCAGCGCGTGTGGAGGCGGAGGAAATGCCACAGCAACAGAAGCAGCCGCGAGCGGAGGTGGAGGCGGTACGGTTACTTTGATCATTCCTGAAGAACCGACCACACTCAATTTCTTCCTTGCGGATGCCGCTATTGTCCGCCAGGTTGCAGACGCCACATCCATGACTGGGTTGGCGACGATTGATGAGAATGGAAATTTTGCCCCTGTGCTTGCACAAGAATTGCCAACTCTCGATAATGGCGGCCTTTCAAAAGATTATCTGACGGTGACGTGGAAACTGCGCGAAGGTTTGAAATGGTCAGATGGTGAGCCGCTGACTTCCGATGATGTACGTTTTACCGTTGAAGTTTTATCTAACCCTGATTCTGGGGCGTTGGTAGGCACGAGCGGTTTCGACTTGATCACTAATGTTGAGACGCCCGATAACCTGACCACCGTGTTGACCTATTCAGAGCCATACCCTGGTTATCTCGATCAATTCTCGTATGGGCTTTTCCCGCGCCATGCCACAGGCGAGCCTGCTGATATGGCGAACTGGGATTGGAACCGCAACCCTGTCACTGCAGGGCCATTCACGTTGAGCAATTGGGCTTCGGGTGAAAGCATCTCTTTCACACGCAACCCCAACTATTACGAAGAAGGTAAGCCATATTTAGATGGGCTCGTGTTCGATATTGTCCCTGAACCTGCGGCGCAAAGCGCGATGATGTTGAACGGTGAAGCGCAGGTGCATTTGTGGCCTGGTGAATTCAAAGCCGATTATGATGAGTTTCTGAAAGGCAAAGCTCAGCAGTATCTCATCCCTGGCATTTGGAACATGGCAATTGACTTCAACCTGAGCGCGCCTTTTGATGGCGACCCAACAGCTGCAACACCACATCCCATCCTTGGCGATATTCGTGTGCGCCAGGCGATTGCCAGCGCAATCAATTATCAGGCTTTGCAGCAGGATGTTTTGAAAGGCAGCGTCAGCGATTCCACCAATCCATTCGCGTATGGCTGGTATAAGTGTGATCTGCCGCGCAAGTTTGGCTATGATGTTGATGCTGCAAACAAGCTGTTGGATGAAGCGGGCTGGGTGATGGGCGATGACGGCATCCGCGTAGCGAAGGGTGCGAAATATGCTAAAGATGGAACGCGCCTATCTCTCGAACTGCAAGGGTATACGGCTTTCGATCCGCTGCAACTCACCGAGGAATTTATCGTTGAAAACCTGAAAGCCATCGGCGTGGAAGCAAGAATCCAGAATTATGATTTCTCGATCATCTTCGGCTCGTATGCTGATAACTCCCCTCGCGCCATCGGCGACTATGACATGCTCATCTTTGACCGGGGCTTTACTACCGAGCCACAGGGCTACAACTTTGACGCGTATCATTCTTCACGCATCCCCACAGAAGCAGAACCCAACGGCGGAAATTATTTCCGCTGGGTGAATCCTAAAGTAGATGCCGCCCTTGAACTGGCTGGTAGCAGCTTTGACACACAAGTCCGCAAGGATGCCTATTGCGAAGTTGGTCAGGCGGTGCTTGATGATCTTCCGCAAGTGTATCTCTATCTCTTCCAGGATAACTACGGCATCGCCGATAGCCTGACAGGCTACACCCTCAACACATGGGGTAGCATGAGCTGGGGCGCACAGAACTGGAAGTTCAAATAGCCCAGGTAGAAACATAATAAAAAGCTGGTAATCACTCACAAGTGATTACCAGCTTTTTTAATTTACAGCTTTTAGTCGATCAAACGCCTCGCTTCGCGGACCAAATCCACAAATTCCTCCATGGCATCGTCACGGTACATATATTCACCAATACGGCGGGCTTCGTCATAGACATTGTCCATGGAGCTTTCTTCAGCCCAGTAGCTGCCTTTCAATATCTCGGCATATTCAGCGACCACTACGGCTCGTTGGAAATATGGGTCAGCATCTTCAAAGTTAGATGCGATCTGGCTTGTGTCGTAATCCTGCGAGATCTCAACGATTTGATGTGTATCAGGATCTTCCCAACGCATAAAGACAGTAGCAACTTTTCCGCGTGCTTCAGGATACAGCTTGATCTCATACAATGCAGTGACGGAATGTCCCGCACCGATCTCTCCCGCATCCACAGAGTTATCGCGGAATTGGTCATCAGCAACGGCTCGGTTCTCATACCCAACAAGTCGATAGCGCATCACAACATTGGTATTGAACTCAACTTGTACTTTTGCGTCCAATGCAATGGTCTGTAATGTGCCCGTGATCTGGTCAATGAAAAGTTTGCGAGCCTCATCTTTATCATCCACATAGGCGTAGAAGCCGTTACCATTATCGGCAAGCTGTTCCATCAGAGTGTCGTTGTAATTGTCCATGCCAAAGCCGATGGTTGTGAGCGTGACACCACGATCAACATAGCGATGGATTTCCTCAAGGATTGCATCCGCTTCGGTCTGACCGACATTTGCTACACCATCCGAGCAGAGGATCACCCGATTGATCTTCTCTGAATCAAAGGCTTCCATTGCCATGTTGTAGCCAAGGCGAATACCTGCTTCGGCGTTCGTGGAGCCTTCGGGGTGAAGACTGTAGATCGCGTCAAGAATTATGTCAGAATCAGAACCAGGTGTCGGGTCAAGAACGACGCGGGCGTCTGATCCATAAACCACAATGCTGACAGTATCATTTCGGTGCAATTGGTCAACCAGCATTTCAAGAGAACGCTTAACCAACCCAAGACGGTTATCCATATCCATCGAGCCAGAGACGTCGATCACAAAAGTCAAGGCTGCATCTTTGCGATCTTCTTCGCTCACTTGATAGCCTTGAATGCCAACGCGCATCATGTCGTAGCGTTCGGTTTCTGTAAACGGTGAAGGACCGCCATCAATGTAAATGCCAAAGGCTTGATGAGCAGGCGGTGACATATATCCATTATCAAAATAATTGACGTATTCCTCCACGCGAACTGAGTCTTGCGGAGGAAGATTGCCGTCCTTCAAGTAATTACGCATCACAGTGTATGAGCCTGTGTCCACATCCAAAGCAAAAGTGGACAGGTTATCATCTTCAGTGTCTATAGACGGATTGACGCCATAGTCTTGAAAGAACATATCATACGGTTGTTGACTGGATGGGGATTGGGCGTTCTGTGGTGCGCCAAAAGCAGCAGCTTCCGTGGCCGCAGGCGCTTCGGTTGCGAAAGCGGGCTCGTAGGAATAATCTGTTGAGGCGGGCGCTTCAGTTGCAGCGGCAGAAGCGCCACAGGCAGTAGTAAAGAGCAGCAATAATAGAGCACAAAGGCCAGCGGCCTTGCGTAAGGTTTTCATTTTCTTCTCCTATGAAATTTAAAGTTTTATTTTTAGACAGTTAAAGAAGAACAGCAGGCGGCGTCCCACTGAGCTTCAAAAAATATATTACGTCATAAGCCCTCCTTTCTTCATCAGCTAAAGTATTAAATGGACGTATCGTTCGTGGGGAAAGTTCCCCCATTCGAAACGATGAAATCATTTTGACACAATCAAGTACAAAAATCAACTTGTAGTTTTGATAAGTGGTGATATACAATCCACACACATCAAACTCTCAACAAGGAAAATAGCATGATTCAAAATACCTGCTTATGGTGGGAGACCGCCCCAACGCCAAAGTCATACAAAAATAAACCATTGCCCGCCAAAACGGATGTAGTAGTGGTCGGTGGTGGCTTCACAGGCACATCCGCTGCGCTGCAATTAGCGAAAGGCGGAGCGCGCGTCACTTTGCTGGAGGCAAAAACCATCGGCTTTGAAGCCAGCTCACGCAACGGCGGACAGGCGCTATCCTGCCTGCATCACACCTTGACCAATGCCATAAAAGAGCACGGACGGGAACTCGCAAAGGAAATGTTCCTCGCCGCCACCCATGCCGCAGATACGGTCGAAAGAATCGTCACCGAAGAAAAGATCGACTGTGACTATCAGCGTAGGGGAAACATCGAGGCCGCATACAAACCAGCTCATTTCGCAGCGCTGAAGCGCGAACAGGAAACTTTGCGCGAAGTGGCAGGCTACGAAGTTCAGGTTCTTTCCAAGGATGAAACAGCAACCGAGCTAGGCACTGACTCGTATCACGGCTTGATGATCAATTCACGCAGCGGATCGGTTCAGCCCGCCAAATTCGTGCGCGGTATGGGGATGGCAGCCGAACGTGCAGGTGCAGACATTCATGAAGGCACACGCGTCAACGCGATCGAAAAGATAAGCAACTCACCCGCTAGCGACGGCAGCCGATTCCTTGTCAAAACCGAAAGAGGTGACATCCTCGCAAAAGAGATCATGCTCGCCGCCAACGCGTGGATCGGGAACATCGTGCCGCAATTCCGTCAGCGAGTGCTGCCCGCGGAAAGTTTTGTAATCGCCACCGAACCACTGCCAAGTGAACTCGCCCAAAAATTGATCCCCAACAACCGCGTCGTGTACGACACGCGAAAGACTCTCGCCTACTATCGTCTCTCGCCTGACAATCGAATCGTGTGGGGCGGCGAACTTACTTTTTCCAATGCCAGCCAACAAATGAATATCAAAGCCTTGCAGCGCGGAATGAACAAGATCTTTCCCGAACTCGCAAACTACAAGCTTGATTATTTCTGGAACGGGACGATGGGAATTACGCTCGACGAAAACGCCCATGCAGGTCAAATTGACGGCATGTGGTATTCGATGTGCTACGTTGGGCATGGCGTCACTCTTGGTACATATCTCGGCCAGCAAATGGCAAATGGCATTCTCGGAAAACCCAGCAACAATCCGTTTGCTGATCTGCACGTCCCGTTCGCCTCACCATTTCAGGAAAACTCCTGGGTGGTTAATGCTGGCAAAATCTGGTTCCGCTTTTTAGATATCTTCGGATAACAACATGAACAAACCCTGGTATCACAAAACAAGCATCTACCAAATCTATCCACGATCCTTCTTCGATTCAAACAACGATGGGATCGGCGACTTAAAAGGCATCATCCAAAAACTGGACTACATCCACGAGCTGGGGTTTGAAACTATTTGGATTTCCCCGTTCTTTTCCTCGCCGCAAGCTGATACTGGTTACGATATCAGCAGCTACACGGACATCGCTCCCGAATACGGCTCCATGGACGATGCCCTTCAACTCATTGAAGAAACCCACGAGCGCGGAATGAAAGTCGCCTTTGACATGGTCATGAACCATACATCCAGCGAACACCCGTGGTTCAAAGAGTCTCGTTCATCACGAGATAATCCCAAAGCAGATTGGTACATCTGGCGAGACAAACCCAACAATTGGCAAAGCATGACAGGTGGAAATGGATGGCATTATTCCGCAGAACGTGGACAATACTTCTGGTCTAGTTTTCTCCCCTTCCAACCCGACCTGAACTACCGCAACCCTGAAGTTAAAAAGACCATGTTCGAGACTGTCCGCTTTTGGTTACACAAAGGCGTGGATGGTTTTCGGCTGGATATTTTCAATGTCATTTATAAGGATGCGGAGTTTCGGAATAACCCCTTTTCGTTCAAGCTCATTCCTACAGAATCTGACCCCTCCAGCTTTTTTCAAGAAGCAAAGTACACTCTGAACCAGTCTGAAAGCTTCGAATTCGCCAAAGAACTTCGCAGCGTGTGCGACGAATTTGGCGAAAGGATTCTGCTTGGCGAAGTAAGTGGGAACAAATCCATCATCCGCAAATTTCTGGGAGATGAAACCAACAACGGGTTGGGCTTGGTCTTCGACTTTGAAATGCTCGGCTTCCACTTCGATGCGGACTATTTCCGTGACCTGATCGAACGTATCGAAACTCATTTTCCTGAGCCATTCATGCCAGTTTATGTCTTCAGCAACCATGACAAACATCGAAGTATTCATAAGCTTGGAGATGATATCCGCAAAGCAAAACTGCTTGCCATGCTTCAACTCACCATTCGCGGAGTGCCATGTATGTATTATGGCGAAGAGATCGGCATGACCAACTTGCAACAGTCTTTCAACTCTGCATTCGACCCAATTCCCCATAAATTTAGGTTCATCCCACGCTTTATATTTGACATGCTCGGATTGCTCATCAACCGTGATGAAGTCCGCACTCCGATGCAATGGGATGAGACCGAGAACGCAGGCTTCTCAGACGCAGATAAGCCCTGGCTGCCAGTGCATGGAAATTACAAGTCTATTAATGTGGAACAAGAGAGCAAAGATGCCTCATCTTTGCTCAACACGATTCAACGACTGATGAAAATTCGCAACAATGAAATATCCCTACAGGAAGGTTCATTGGAAATAATAAAAAGCCTCCCTGCAGGCATACTAGGATATACAAGAAAATTCAATTTTGAAAAAATAAGCGTATTTTTAAATTTCAATCAACAGCCATTGGACTTTGAAACAGAAAGTATAGAATGCCTCTTTAAGTTAACCCTCAACGACAATGCAAATAGCACGTCAGTGCATCTCAACGGCTATGGTGGAGTGCTCTTAAAATCCAAATAAAAAGCTGATTTATTCCAGTTGCCCAACTTCCAAGGAAGAGGAAGAGTTGCTTAAGGCTACCTGATCTCGTCCATTTTGCTTGGCACGATACATGGCATTGTCTGCTGCGTGAAGCATTTCTTCCAAGTGTTGTCCTTCTTGATAAGCAGCAACACCAAAACTCGCAGTGACATGATAAGCCTTCCCGTCACAACCTTTCCGAACAGCCTCGCACAAACGCTCAGCAAGGATGCGTGCCGCCTGCAATTCTGTATCAGGCAGTATGACCAGGAACTCCTCTCCACCCCAACGCCCTGCATAATCTACATGGCGGATCGTTTTCTCCACCAGCTTTGCCAGGTCGCTTAAGACCTCATCACCCTTCATGTGTCCAAATTCATCATTAATTCCTTTGAAATGATCCACATCAAAGATAATGATGGAGAACCGCCTTCCATAGCGAATAAACCTCTCTACTTCCATCGTCAGAATTTGATACAACGCGCGGCGGTTCAACAGCCCCGTCAGCATATCGGTAGAAGCGTAGTTCTGTTGCAGCACCCCCATCCGTTGGACAAGCAAAGTGGCCATGGAAATACTTGAGAAGGCATTGATCCATCGAAAAATGTAAGAGAAATTAAGAATACCAGCAGAGGCAAGAAACCAAAAATTATTCGTTGCTAAAACTGTCATTCCAGCAAAAATATAAATGATCAAGATCCTCAAGAACTTTCTCTCTGTCGTAAGATATGCCGCAAGGATGAAAACGATCAACCACATCGACAGGCTATTTAGCACATCCGCCAATTCGCTTGGCAAAAGTCCATCCTGCAATTGATAGGCAGAGATGGAAACTTGGGTCAACGCAAAGAAGGAAGTTGCGAAAGAAAAATAAAATATATATTCGATCAGGCGCATCAGATGCGGGCGAAATATCAACAGCAGAATGAATATTGAAAGCTGCACGATCAACCCGTCTGCAATATAGATCCCCAACTTCGAATGACCTAATGCCCCCGTAACATACATAATACAAATAGCAATCCCCACAGGAAAAGCAAAAAGATAGGTCTGCCGTTTATAGCGAAAGAACTTATCGCCGAGCTCAGCGAACGTTGACGTAACCATGATCTACCCTATCTTACAATTTATCCAAAGATAAAACAACAGGGCGATTATTAGTCGCCCTGTTGTTTTATCTACTTCACTTTTTCTTCAACTGTTTTCGCGACCTTATTCAAAGCCTCATTGACGTTGCCTTCAGGCAAGCTGCCCTGCGCAAGATTAGGACGCCCGCCGCCTTTGCCGCCGATGCCTGTGATGAGATCGCCAGCTTTGAGTCCGCGCTTGACGAGGTCTTCGGTTACCACTGCGATGACAGTTGCTCCTGTTACTAGGACAGCCGCCCCCGCTTTGGGATATTTCTCGCGGAACTTGTCGGCCAATGAACGCAGTGTGTCTGTATCAGCATTCGGAATTTCTGCAGCAAGAACATTTACCTCTTTCACTACTTGAACCGCTGAAAGCTGATTACTAAAGGCTGATACTGCCTGTTGCATGCGAAGATTGGCAAGTTCCTTCTTGAGTTCGGAAACTTCATCTTGCAAGGATTCTACTTTTACAGGAACTTCTTCCACAGAAGCTTTCAACGCACCTGCTGTTTGCTTGAGGGTTTTGAAGCGCTTGTTGATGAGTTCGTACGCGCCGCGGCCAGTGACCGCTTCAATACGGCGAATGCCAGCCGCAGCGGAACCTTCGCTGACGATGATAAATGCGCCGATATCTGAGGTGCGGTCAATGTGCGTTCCACCGCAGAGTTCATAGGAATATTTGGCTTCTACGTTTTCTGCAAGTAAGGCATCCGAGTCCAGAATGGAAACAGTGCGGACGGTCTCGCCGTATTTTTCGCCAAATAGCGCCATCGCGCCTTCCTTCTTGGCTTCATCGAGAGACTTGGTCACTTTGACCACGGGCATATCCGCCGCAATGGCTTCGTTGACCATTTTCTCGACACGCTCAATTTGCTCCGAGGTCATGCCATCGGGTTGGGTAAAGTCAAAGCGCAGATATTTGGGAGAGACAAGCGAACCTGCCTGACGGGCATGGTCGCCGAGGACTTCATGCAATGCCTTGTGCAGCAAATGTGTGGCAGTGTGATTGCGCATGATGTTATGGCGACGGACGGTGTCCACTTCGGCGACAACTTTATCTCCAACTTTCGGCTGACCAGAGATGACCTGCCCAATGTGTGTGATGGTCCCAGCCGCAGCACGGCGGACGCCAGTCACTTCTATCTCCCAATCAGCGCCGCGAATGTAGCCTTCGTCATTGACTTGACCACCAGACTCAATATAGAAACCTGTCTTGGGTAGGATGACTTCAACGACATCATCAAGGGAAGCAGAGGAAACCGATTCACCGTTGACCACCAAGGCGAGGACTTCACCTTCCACTTTGGGGCTGTTGTATGGGTCATATTCAACGCCGTCTTTGCCAAGTTTCTTTTTGGCTTGCAAGTCCTTCAGGATATTGGCGAAATATTCAGAATCTTCACCGCCGAGTTTACCCATAGCTTTACCGCCGCCTGATGCTTTGGCGTGCTCGTTCTTCGCAGCGTTGAAACCTGATTCGTCGATGTCGAGACCTTGCTCGCGGGCAATGTCACGGCTGATTTCGAAGGGCAAGCCATAGGTGGCGTACAGGTCGAAAGCGATGTGTCCATCGAGAGAGGTTTTCTTTTGGGAGCGAATCTCGTCGAGGTGATTCTGTAAGTGAGCAGTACCAGCTTCAACGGTACGAGCGAAGCGGACTTCTTCACGAGTCAGATTATCTAAAATGGTCGCTTTGTTCTTTTCGAGTTCGGGATAAAAATCGCCGTAGTAATTGATCACCGACTCGGCAACCTTGGCGAGGAAGGGTTCGGTGAGTCCGATCTTTGTTCCAAAGCGTGCGGCGCGGCGGATGATCATACGAGTGACATAGTTACGTCCGCCGTTACCAGGGACAACGCCATCGGCAATGAGGAAGGCAGCAGAACGGGCGTGGTCGCAGATAACACGATAAGGTGTAAAGTTCACGAGCATTTCTTTTTCGGTGTGACCCGTGAGCAAACGCAACACTTCGAGCGAACCTGCAAAGAGGTCGGTCTTGTAGTTGGAGTCAACACCTTGCAGAACAGAGACAATGCGCTCGAAGCCCATGCCTGTATCAACATGTTTGGCAGGCAATGGTTCAAGACGGCCATCTTCAAAAAGATTGTATTGAATGAAAACGTTGTTCCAAAGTTCGAGGTAGCGTGTGCATTCGCCGTTCACACCGCAGACATGGTCTGTACCGCGCAGATTGTCGCGCTCTTCGCCGAGGTCAATGTGGATTTCGGAGCACGGGCCGCAGGGGCCGAACTCTGCCATTTGCCAGAAGTTTTCCTTGCGCCCAAAGAAGAGGACATGCGAAGGATCGAAGCCTGGCTGCTGCTTCCAAATATCGCCTGCTTCATCATCCTGCGGGACATTGCCTTTGTCATCTTTGAAACAAGTGGCGTAGAGTTTATCTTTGGGGAGTCCCCACACTTCGGTGAGCAATTGCCACGACCAAGCGATGGCGTCTTTTTTGTAATAATCGCCAAAGGACCAATTACCCAACATTTCAAAGAATGTATGATGCGTGTCGTCACGGCCTACGTCTTCGAGGTCGTTGTGCTTGCCTGCCACACGCATACACTTCTGCGAGTCAACGGCGCGGGTGTAGGGACGTGTGTCAGTGCCAACAAATACATCTTTGAATTGCACCATGCCTGAATTGGTGAAGAGAAGCGTAGCATCTCCACCTGGCACAAGGGACATGGACGGCACAGCGGTATGCCCGTGCTCGACGAAGAAGTCAATGAAGTCCTGGCGGATCTGGTTGCCTGTTAGTTTTTTGCTCATGTGTGGCTCCGAAAGTTTGAAATGGCTGGCGAATTATACCAACGGAATGATGAAGGATGAGTGATGAAGAATGAATGTCAAAAGTCTAAAGTCGAAGGTCAAATGCGGGCAAAGAAAAAGTCCCGAACCTGTTGGTTTCGGGACTGGATTTCTTCATCCGTCTCAAGCCGTGGCAGGTTCTTAGGTCGCGCATGTAGCGGCGGCGGCTCGAGTTGCTGCGGCTTGTTTGAGGGTTTGTTTCATGGCTGGGATTATACAGGTCACTTTGGGTTTTGGGGAGGGAGGAAAATGGAAATGATAAAGGATGAATGTTGTTGATACGAAGATGCTAAGAAAATTAAAACTCTGCGGCTTCATATTTCAGTGGTTAGGACCTTAATTTCTCGAAACCGTCTGCCATGTCCCTTCACAAATGGTATCGAAGGCTTTCTCGCTCCATGTACCTGTAAACTTATTGGCATCCTGATCGTAATCACCAGAGACTGAGATATCGTGATAATGGTCGCCCGCGGTGTTCAGGCTGAGTCCCATTGCAAAACGGCCATTATCTACGGTAGGAAGCGGGTCGGAATAAGTACTAATCCCCGTGGTGATAGTCACACCGCCGCATGTCCAACGATTCATTTCAACATACAAGGTTTCAAGGTGCGCTCCATCGGGGCTAATGCGGAAGGTGATTCTGCCAAATTCCGTTATTGCGCCCCAATCACCAGACATGGGCGAACTGCCAGTCGGCGTGCCAACATCAGCGGGCGGAGGCTCAGGCGTGGGCATGGGCGTCCACTCAGGGACAGTAAGATCGCTGGCTTTACAAGCCAGTGATATGGAAACAAGCAGGGCAATAAAGAATGCTGTGAATACGTGCTTTGATGTATGCATCCGATCTCCTTGTTATGCAGAATTTGCGTGATTATATAACTCACAAAAAAATCAGCAACTCCCCCAAAGGATGTAGAAAGCTATCACCACAGAGCACACAGAGATTTTGAAAAGCTTTCCTCCGTGATCTCAGTGTGCGCCGTGGTTAAATCTTTTGGCAAACCCGCAGGCGTAGTCGCTCCAAGAGAACGAAGATCAAAAGCGCAATAAAAATCACATAAAAAATTCAGCTTTCAAAAACCTTTCAGACTTTTCTCGAATGGGTGGAAACCCGTATGCGTACAATCCGCAAGCGGGACAATAATATGCGTGCGTTAGCTTCAAATTTCATCACCAAAACATCAGGAGTGACTATGAAAAAAATATTGCCCGTTGTGTTAGTTATCGTTGCACTATTCGCAACAATCGCGGCTGCGCCTATGGCGTCCAGCGTAACTTTCGTGGGTGTCAGTAATGGCGGCGGCGGACCCATGTTTATCTTTCGGGTGGATGGCCCCGTCAACTTGAGTGGCGTTGTCCATAGTGTGCAGGGAGAATATCAAGGTGACTTCCCGATTTCCTGCGTCCAACAAGATGAGACCACCGTAGTCTGCCACGCCCCGAAAAAACTCAGCGGCAGCGAAGTGACCGTTGAATTTAACGGAGTCAAAGCGTGGGTACAAATCCCCGAAGAACAAAACCCTGTAAAAACTTCCTATTGCTACGGTTATTACGAACCTTCGCAACTTAACGGGAACTTGGAAGCTGGGCCAGAAGCAGGCTGGGTCTGGAATCAATTGGGAAGCACCTGCCAGGATAAACCCGCTAAAAATGGAGATATCAGCACATACAGCGGAGATCCATATATATTCCGTGATAGTGTCCTGCCAGATTCTCACAATTACAACCCTGGTCCTGCCTATTACCAAGCTGCGCGCTAAACTCGCAACGCTTAAACATTTATTATCGAAAATCACCTGTCCATGCGGCAGGTGATTTTTTTACAGGCAAATTTCAACATGCAGCAAGTTTATTGAATATAATCACCTCAGCCAACGAACAAGGAGAGTTTACATGTATACAACGGACAAATACGAAGGTGTACTCGCTGAAACCGTCACCATGACGGGAGCGAACGGAGAGCAGATCAATGCTTATATGGCACGCCCACTGGGCGAAGGTCAATTCCCTGCCATGGTATTGGCGCATCACATACCAGGCTGGGATCAATGGTACCGTGAAGCAACCTATAAATTCGCGTTGCACGGCTATGTGACCATCACTCCGAACTTGTACTTCCGCTCGGGCCACGGAATTCCCGAAGATGTAGCAGCAAAAGTCCGTGCGGATGGAGGCGTTGCCGATGCTCAGGCGGTGGGCGATCTTGCAGGCGCAATGAAACATCTGCGCGCGCTACCTTATGTCAATGGCAAGGTCGGCATCTTCGGCACCTGCTCTGGTGGACGTCATGCTTATCTCACTGCCTGCCAAACTCCAAGCTTTGATGCGATCATTGATTGCTGGGGCGGACGCGTAGTGATGACTCCTGACCAACTGAATGATAAGTACCCCGTCTCGCCTCTGGACTATACCCGTGAGCTGGCCTGTCCCATTTTAGGTTTGTTCGGCGAAGACGACTCCAGCCCAACGCCCGAACAAGTGAAGCTGCACGAAGAAGAACTCAAAAAGCATGGAAAGAACTACGAGTTCCACATGTACCCCAAAGCGGGACACGGCTTCTTCTATTATGACCGTCCCAACTACCGACAAGAACAAGCCGTGGATGGTTGGAAGAAAGTCTTTGCTTTCCTTGAAAAGAATTTAGCGTAGGAGATATCAGCATGTGCACAATGATCGTTGAAAAAGTAAAAGTCGAAGGCAGCGGAAAAGGCAGCAGCGGATGGTTTGCATTGAATCAAGCCAATGTTTCCTACGACCATCCTTTTAACGCCCCATACGAACACGCCTTGAACATTGACTTCGTGAATGAGACTCAGGGTCCTTCGGCGCGCGTGGCCGTGGAATTGAGCGAGTCTGCCGCGCGTGAATTGGTCCGCACCATACTTGCCGTGCTCGACCAAGCCGAAGCTGGCGGACATTTACCGAAGTGAATCACATGGAATAGTTATTATGCAAAGAGATAAAGAAAGGCAGGCTCAAACCAAGTTCTCCAAGATTGGGTTAGAGTAAAATCGGAAAAATCCAGGAGGCAAAAGCATACCAATGAGCAACCAACCATACCAGAAGATCAAACCCTATTCCTTCATCAGCTACTGTCGAGAAGAAGTTGCTTTTGCAGACAATCTTTCACTTGAATTAGCTATGCATGGCATTCTAACCTGGGTGGATATCCGCCACCTTGTCCCTGGCCGCGGTTGGCAGGAACAATTGGATGAGGGATTAAAAGGTGCAGAGACCGTACTGCTTATTGTTTCGAAAGAATCAATGAAGTCACACGCAGTCAAAGAGGAGTGGACAAAAGCGCTTCAAATATGGAACAAAAGGGTTATCCTAATTCTCTTTGAACCTGCAAAGTTGCCGCAGGAACTCGCCGAAAAAAATTTGGACTGGGTAGACTTTACTGGCAATTTTGAAAAAGCAATAGATTCCCTGCTCTCGAAGCTCTCAAAAACAGAACAAGAGCACAGCAGTGAGACAGTTTCCGCCATCCCGCAAAAAGGAAAACGCTTACCGGGAGCAATAAAATGGTTCATTGCGCTAAGCATGCTTATGTTCGTTACATTCAGCATAAACATTCAATTAATTTTAAGTTACGTCGATAGACAGATAGGGCTCGGCGAAGGAGCAAAGCCATTTACAGGGCCGCTGGTAGGTTTTCAATTTTTCGCATTGGATCTGTATTTTTCTATAATACTCCTCTCCTTTCCGACCACTTGGAATTTAATACAAACCCCATGGCGCGTATTTAACCGCACGCACAAGGGAGAAGCCATAAGAAATAGTTTGTATATGACGCTTTATAGTACTGTGGCTACGCTCATCGTTTATATCGCGTTTGATGACAGAGACAACTACATCCCCCGGTTAAGTCTACTAAATCTAGTGGTCTGCCTAGCGCTGTTATATATCGCACACTCCAACGCTATGTATCGTTGGGCAGGGAAGATGGGCGTCATTATCCGCCCTAACAAACCAGACCTCATGGGGCACACAGAAAATGGGACGCCAATGTTGGTAGGGATTGAATACGCCCCACAAGACAGGCGCTACGCTGAAGAGTTCAAAAGCTCGATCGAAAAAAAAGCTGGTCATCACATTACCGATGACCTTCAGCAGGCAGAAATTGTCCTATGTTTGCTTTCTGTATATAAAACAGATTCAATTTTCGATCCGCAGGAGAAGGTAATATTCCCTGTACTGCTTCAAAAATGCAGGGTTGCCGATCACCTTTCCCATTTACAGCGGATCGACTTGCGCTATGGCAAGCTCTCCATAGATGCAGTTGCAAATCTGCTGGATGAGCCGCATGAATTAATACCCAGGCTTGGCGTTTTACCCGTCCGCACAACCATTCTTCCTACTCCGATCAAGCTGGTACTCAGTCTGTTTTCAATTCTGTTTCCTATCCTCTTGTATTCCTACTCAATGGAGCTATTGTCTTTGCTTGTAGACGATAATACTATTTCAGTTCTATCGAGAACAGGAAGATTGCTAATGCCTTTCATCATAGTCGGGAATTTCCTTCTACGTAAATTTATAGCCGATCGAAAAGTAAACTACCTCCCCTTCTTAACCTACGAATGGGCAGTCGGGGTTGCGCTCCTATTGGCCGTTGCTATGACCATTGTTTTTTGGTCCCCAGATTGGAGTTTACTTATCATAGCACCCATATTTTGGGGTCCTCCGCTCTTTTTGTTGCGGAAAGAAGTTAAATTGTGGATGCCTGCTAGGAAATAAAAAACAAGATTTTTCCATTCATCCCATTTGCCCCGCGTGGAATTGTATGCTCTGAACAGAGCGGCTTATCAATGGCCTCTCTTTTAATTCCACATACGTTATACTCGCGTTCATGTCCTTACAAAAACCCGCCCTCGACCCGCTCATCTCCGCCCCAGACAGCAACGAATATTTCAATGCCATCAGTCATCTTATTGGCGCGATCCTTTCGATTTCAGCGCTCGCCGTGCTAGTGACCTTGGCAGCAATTGCTGGAAAACCTGCTCACGTGGTGGGGTTCGCCATTTACGGTGTCAGTCTATTTCTCTCATTCCTGTTCAGTTGTCTCCTGCATTTCTTTTTGCTTTTCAATAAGTATCTGCGAGTCTTTGGGATTCTCGACCACAATGCCATCTACATTCTCATCGCAGGGACGTATACCCCGTTTTGCCTCACCATCTTCAGCGGAGCCACAGGATGGGTGCTGTTCGGCATCATCTGGAGTCTGGCAGTGTTTTTCATCACCATCAAATCTATTTTCTTCACAAAGATTTCCGTGCTGATGTCGAACATCAGCTTCCTGCTCATGGGCTGGATCATCGTTTTTCTCATTGGGCCTATTTACAACCAGCTTGGTATGGGAGCCATGTCCCTGCTCATTGCAGGCGGACTCTCGTACACGATCGGTGCATTGATCTTTGGTTATGGAAAACCAAATCCTTTCCCTCCCTATTTTGGGAACCATGAGATCTGGCACATCTGCGTGCTGGCGGGCAACACCTTTATGTTTTTGGTGATGCTATTTTATGTTTTACCGTACCCAGCATAAGGTATGTAAGCCAAGCATCCCTCTTAATTCCTAAATCTAAATAGACGTCCATGCAAAATGCTATACTGCGCATGAACGTTTATTTTTTTTAATAGGAAAAGAGATACAAATGAAACTAAATAAGTTAACAACATTTATTGCAGCAGTTGCTCTCCTACTTTCCATGCTGGCTTGTACTCTTGGCAGTTCTACACCGCAGACGAATGCAACCCAACCTGCAGGAGTTGAAAGCACTGAAGTTACACCTGAGTCCTCTGCAAACACCACAACAGGCGCGTGCGTAAATCCATATTTACCTGTAGTTGTAGGTGCTACATGGAATTACAAACTCACAGGCCAAGTACCTGATACGTTTACACGCAGCATTATCGCGGCGGATGCAGGCAGTTTCACCGATCAGGATGTCTTTGGAACAGGAGTCACCCGTCAGGGAAAATGGAATTGCGAGAACGGAAATTTAACCGCCCTCAACCCGCCCAGCGGAGACTCCGCCAGTGTTAATTCAGAAAATGTTTCTGTTGATTTTCAAACTACCGAACTAACAGGCGCCACCCTTCCAGGCACTATCAACGCTGGCGATACCTGGACTCAAACGACAACGCTCGAAGGAACAGAGACCATCAATGGAAGTCAGATGCCAGCCAAAAATCAATTTTCCAATACCTGCACAGCCGTTGGAGTTGAATCTGTCACCGTGGAAGCTGGCACCTTTGATGCTCTTCGCGTGGAATGCCAGACCACCATGAATATCACTATTACTATGAATGACAACCCCATCGAAACCACCGTCACGTTCAATGCCACAAACTGGTACGCTGAAAAGATCGGCTTGCTAAAAACAGTCTCCACAGGGGAAGGCCTTGATAGCACAGTTGAACTTACTTCTTACAACATCCCTTAAATAGTTTTTACGCACGCAAAACCAGAGCGCGGCTCTTAGCACACGCCCGCTCTGGTCAACAAACTTTATATATTAGCTAACGGGCTCCAACGACTCTTCAATGACTCGATACACCACGTCATGTTCATGCACAGGTTGATTAACCTTGATCGCCACATTGTCCCCTGGCTTTACCCAAACAATACTGTGATGATCCGTTTCCATGGAAGAAATTCGCTGGGTAAAATCTGTTGCATGCCCAACAATGTGAATTCGATCCCCTAGTTTCAAACTATCGTTCAAGGTGAGCACTGCCACATTGATGTGATCGTAAAAATGCACCACTTTTCCAATTTCGATTTCCATTGCCTTACTCCTGCTCAGAGGCAAAACAACTCTGGACATCTATACTGTAGCACGGTTCGACCATTAATTTCAACGCCTCGCCCTCACCCCCAACCTGCCCAGCCAACCTACAAGCATTTCCTTCGCTGATACATAGCACGCCACAGCAGGTATACTTCCCTTACCATGAACAGACGATTATCAGGCATTCTCATGCGCGGACATCAAGTCGCTTCGCGTCCATCCAAAGATTACCCATATAGCTCGCTCGAAAAGCAAAAGCCATATTTCAAAGCGTTAGGACTCGATCTGCAGGAGTATTTCAATGGGACGTTGAACATCTCCATAGCGCCGCTTGAGTTCACCATGGCACACCCCGAATTCACGTTTGAGTTGGTGGAATGGACAGATTTGCATCCCCCTGAAACGTTCTCGTTCTCACGCTGCCGTGTACTTTTCAAAAACGTGGAATATACAGGCTGGGTATATTATCCACACCCAGAGACAAAGAAAACGCACTTCCAAAACCCATCCCTTATTGAAGTGATCACCTTTCACATTCCTGAAATCCAATATGGAGATGAAATAGAGATTGAGATTAATACAAATGAAATTCTTGTGCATTCTCACACAGAGTAAGGAATGTCCATAGGCCAGCGAGCAGGAAGAAGCGCAGAAACGAAGCGAGGGGTTCAAAGCATCACCCAAAAGTTCTAATTCGGTTGTAAATATCCAATTATTCATCCGTCTCGTGTACAATGGTGAATGGAAAGGGAATATGATGCGTATTGCTTTTATCTCGGACATTCACGGCAATTTCACAGCACTTCAAGCTGTTCTTGCTGATATTAAAAAGTACGGTGTAGATCAAACTATTTGTCTGGGAGACACTATTAGCCTTGGCCCGCAACCAGTGGAAACATTGAATGCATTAAAGGAATTGAATAGTATTTACATCATGGGGAATCATGACGAAGCGATCTTAGACCCTGAACGAGCTCCTGACCTTGAGATCACGGAACATTTGGTTCCTGACCTCTATTGGTGTCGAGACCGACTCTCACAAGATAATTTTGAATTTTTAAAATCCTTCCACGAAACCCATTCCATCACCTTTCCGAACGGAATAGAGTTATTGGCTTTTCACGGTTCGCCTGTTTCAACAACAGATATCATTCAAGCAACCACATCTCCAGAGTTGCTGGATGAATACTTTGCAGGGCAATCTGCCTCTGTATTCATTGGTGGACATTCTCACATTCAAATGCTACGGCGCTATGGAAAAAAACTGATACTCAACTCGGGCAGCGTTGGCAACGCCTTTGAATTTGCTTTCTCACCAGGCAATCCACCTCGCCTATTGCCTTGGGCTGAATATGCGATCGTTGACCAATTAGGGGATACTTTTAATGTGGATTTGCGCCGCATTTATTTTGATATAGATGCGCTGTTAAAAGTTGTAAAAGAAAGCGGCTTACCAGGCACGGATTGGTGGCTCAAACAGTATTGATAGAAAAACCGAAATATCTCTTCAAAAATAATGCGGCAAGGATGCCGCATTTTGATTCCACATGCTATACTGCGCACAAATAAAGACAACCCTTCAAGACCCGCAAAAAGGAATAAGCCATGACCACCACCGTACTAAAAAACGCCACTCTTATTGACGGAACTGGAAACAAGCCTATCGAACGAGGAATTGTTGTCATTGAAGATGACAAGATCATATACGCTGGCATTTCAGAGAAATGGATAGCTCCCACTGAAAAAGCTGTCAACGAGATGGATATGACTGGTAAATATATTTTGCCAGGGCTGATCGATTGTCATGTGCATATTGCCGCGGAATGTCTGCCAGATAGCACAATGAATGGTCCGTGGGGTTGGACGTCGCTCATTATGTTGAAGCACGTGCAGAATACGCTGGCAGCAGGTATCACCACCATCCGCGACGTGGGTGGTAGGCATCACCTTGAGTTTTCGTTGCGGAAAGCAGTAGAGGCTGGCATGTTTGCCGCGCCACGCATGTCACTCGCGGGCAAACTACTTTCAATCACATCCACTGGAAGCGAATGGTATGACGGAATGTATCGCGAAGCAGATGGTGTGGATGAAGTCCGCAAGGCGGCGCGGGAACAATTGAAAGCTGGCGCGGACTTGATCAAAATGTTGGCAACAGGAGCTGTGCTTGCACCTGGCGAAAAACCTGGCGCAGCCCAATTTGAAATGGAAGAGATCCGCGCAGCTGTAGTGGAAGCTGCAAAGGTCGGCAAGATTGTCGCCGCGCACGCCCATGGTATTGATGGCATCCGTAATGCTGTGGAAGCAGGCGCGAAGACAATTGAACATGGCACTTATTTAAATCAAGACCCTCGTGTAATGGAGCGCATGGCAAAAGAAGAGATCTTTCTTGTGCCAACGTTGAAGGCAGGTTTTGATGTAATCTATGGAAACAAGCCTGGCATTCCAGATTGGATCATGGAAAAGAGCAAGGAAACTCAGGAAGATGCGCTGCTTTCCATCCGCAAGGCACACCAAATGGGCGTTCCAATCGCAATGGGAACGGATGCAGCCACCCCGTATAACTTCCACGGCGAAAACGCAATGGAACTGGCCTACATGGCCGAAGCGGGGCTTTCTGCAATGGAATGTATTGTCGCATCTACAAAGACTGCCGCACGCGCATTGGGCTGGGAGAAAAAGCTCGGCACACTGGAAACTGGTAAATTGGCAGATTTGATCGTAGTGCAAAAGAATCCATTGGAAGATCTGAAAACTCTGGCAGACAGGAAAAACATCGAATATGTGATGCAAGGCGGCAAGTTTGTAGCTCGTCAATTTGCAAGCGATACGGGCATTCCTGAGGAACTAATGGCTGGCGCGTGGGTTTGTTGTGGATAAGGCTGCAGATGAATAAATGACCGAGAGGGCTGGCAGCTAAGAGCGAAAAGTGAGGCTAGTTTACACCCTCCAACCTTAAAAAGTTGCAAGTTCATTGCAAAGTAATATCGGGTAAAATCGTCATAATCAATCTAAAATTTTTATTGCATTGCAGGAGGTAAGGACTTATGTTTGTCACGAAAAACCTTTACCAGAACGATGACGCCTGGAAGAAAACTCCTCTGGGCAACTCAAGCGAAACCATTGGCGGCTGGGGGTGCCTACTCACATCTGTGACAATGATGCTTAATGGAATTGGTTATAGCGAGACCCCTGTTTCCGTCAACGACAAAATGAAAAATGCGGGCGGATTTCAGGGGGCGTTTTTTATCCCAAGCGTGCTCCCGTATGTTTGGCCAAATTGCGCATTTCAAGATGTACAAGCCTGCGAAGCGTACCCCGCTCCCCTTGCCCAAATTGATGCGGCGGTTGCACAAGGCAAACCTGTCATCCTTCAGGTGGACTGGAACAAGCAGGCGGGCATTCAAACCCACTTTGTGTTGGTAAAAGAAAGAAAAGGCGAGGATTACTCCCTTTATGACCCATACAAATATGGTGGCGACGGCCCCGATAAAGAAGTGTTGCTGACCACGCGCTATAAATACAACGGCGCGAAACTCGCTTCTGAGATCAGCGGTGTTATTTGGTTTAACGCTTATAGCTCAATGCCTCCCGAACCTCCCAAGGTCACCAAGGTGGATGTACCCGCTGAGAAATTTATCATCTACGCAGCGGAAGATGATCTTTCACTGCGCGCCGAACCTTCTGTTGGCGGCTATTTGTGGAAACGTATGGTGGCCACCACAGAATTGATTTGTCTTGAACCAAAAGCTCAGGTGAAATCAAAGATCGGTGTCCAAGGCCAGTGGATTCAAGTACAAGACCCGAAGGGCGATCAAGGATACGTTGCAGCTTGGTATGTATCTGAAACAAAGGACAAGCCCGCCTCATCCACGCCGATAACTGTTTCTGCACCTTCAACAGCCGCTGCCCCGAAGCCAGGCGCCGCCTCAGCTCCGAAACCTGGTGTCGCTCCTGCTCCCGTTGCATTACCTGTTCCAGCTGGAGCCTTGGCGCTCGTCCCCACTGAAGAACTATCTTTCCGCAGCCAGCCTACCATCTCCAACGAAACTTTGATTCGCAAAGTACCACCAACAGAACAACTCGTTTGTCTTGAGCCGCCCAATCAGGCTATTCCCAAGGTTGGCGTTCAAAACCAATGGCTCAAAGTCCGCGACCAGAATAAAAAGGATGGATATGTTGCAGCGTGGTATGTGAAATATGCAGGCGGCTCTACCGCGCAGGCAACCACTGCAGCAGCACCTGCCCCTGCTGCGGGCGGTGCCATCAAAGTACGAACTACCGCCGAATCAGTTTCCATGCGAAAGGAACCTATCGTTAGTGATGCATCCCTAATCAAACGTGTCCCGATCAATTATGAATTCACCATCGCAGAAACAGGCGGTGAAGCAAAGATCGGTGCAAACAATCAATGGCTCAAAGTAAAGGATGCAACTCACGAAGGATATGTCGCTGCATGGTTTGTTACTAGATAAGGCAATAAAATATGCCCGATCTAACAGCTATACGCAAGACAAAGATCTTCATTTCCTACTCACGCAAAGATAAACAATTCGTCCGCAAATTGAATGATGCAATTGATGCGGCCGAAATTGATGCCTGGGTGGATTGGGAAGGAATTCCTCTCAGTTCAGATTGGATGGCAGAAATCAATGCCGCCATCGAAGGTGGCGACGCGTTTGTATTTGTCATCAGCCCAGATTCGCTCAAATCTCAAATTTGCCAAAATGAGTTGGAACTGGGCATCAAGAATAACAAAAAGATCATTCCTGTTCTCTATCGCGAGCCTGAAAAAAGGCAGAAGATGCATCCCAAGTTGGCATCCACCAATTGGGTGTATATGCGCTCGCGCAAAGACGATTTCAAAGCAACCATTCCACAACTCGTAAACGCCATCCAAACAGACCTAGGATGGGTGCAACAGCATACTCGCTTGCTCGAACGTGCTACTGAATGGGAACGAAAAAATAAAAACAAAAGTTACCTTCTGCAAGGCGAGGACCTGGAGGACGGCGAAAAGTGGATGACTGAATCCACAAAGCATGAAAGCCGTGAAGTCGTCCCCTTGCAAGCAGAGTACATTAGCACCAGTCGGAAGAATGCCATTCAACGACAAAGAAACCTAACCATAGGTATCGGACTGGTGATGGTAGTCAGTGTTCTTCTTGGCATTTTCGCTTTGTTTCAATGGAGATCTGCTGTAGAAAATAAAAAAGCTGCCGAACAAAGTGCAATTGAAGCCGCAGTCAGCGAAAAGACAGCACTTGAGCAAAAGGCCATTGCAGAAGAAAAAGAAGCATTGGCTGTGCAAAAAGAGATCGAAGCCAAAGCACAACGGAGCGCTGCTCAGGCTGGCGCTTATAAAGACCGCCCAGGTGAACTGGATACCAGCACCCTTTTAGCATTGGATGCCTGGGATAACTTACCAACAACTGTTAATGAAGCAGAAGACATCTTGCGCTACAACATCAGTTTAATGCCAACTCCTCTTAAACAGTTCAAACATGAAAACAGGATTTGGAATCTCCACATTAGCAAGGATGGGCAGTACATCGTTTCGTCCAGCACAGATCACACCGCTTGTGTATGGACATTACAAGGAGAAAAAGTACTGTGCGTGAGGCATGATGAAGATGTCACAGACGCGTTCCTCTCAAATGACAATAGCCTTCTAATTACATCCAGCCTGGATGGATCCGTACGTCTTTGGAACATGAACGATGGATCTGCGCGAGAAGTCTTCAACTATGGGACTGAGGTCTTAGATATTGACCTTAATTCAGATGGCAGTCTCGTTGCTGCAGGCCGCAAAGACGGTTTTGTGTCCATTGTCAATATTAACATCAAGCAGAATGTATACAATTTCAATTTTTCTAAAGGGCCAGTCAGCGTTGTCCAATTTAATCCCAATGGCGATTGGTTAGGTGTCGGTACAAAAACAGGTGGGGTGCGGATCTGGAAAGTAATGACAGGATTATTGGAACCAGGTCCACTTCATGAAGCAGAAATTTTCAATCTGGCCTTCAGCCCAGATGGGAAACTTCTCGCTTCTGCAAGCGAAGATAGTACAGCACGCGTGGCCCGAGCCGAAACCGGACGACAAACTATTGTCTTTCAACATCCAGACTGGGTGGAAGATGTAGCCTTTAGCCCCGATAGTTCCTGGTTTGCCACCGTTTCCGATGACAAGTTCGTGCGGGTCATTGATGCGAAAACCGGGCTTGAAAAACTACGCATGCAACATGGAAGCTTCGTGCAACGCGTGGAAGTAAGTCCCAACGGCGATTGGATCCTGACCACTGGCTACGACTTGACAGCCAGACTCTGGGACTCTCATACAGGCGCATTAATGTTCGAAGCCTCCCTAGATGGAATTGGTTCTGCACTGGTATTTAGCCAGGATGGAACCAAGATCATAGTTGGTGACCGTGACGGAAATATCACCATCTGGGATATCTCTCTGTTAAAAGCCAGAATTGGTTATATTGGCTTTACAGAATTCGTAAATAAAGCAAAATTTGACCCAGCCGGGCAATGGATGCTCATCAACACAGACGACAAAAACCTCTGGCAAATACCCACCAGCGAATTAACAACAATCCATGACGGCACACTCGGGACAAAGGTACTTTCCTTTGAAGAGTTAACAGCCCAGTTAAAGGTCAGCCCAGATTCAAAGTGGATTGCAATTTCAGAGAATTCTGAAGTCTCCAACTCCAAGGCAATTTTATATAACCTTGAAACCAAGGTCTTATATTCCCTGCCGCACAGTTCAGATATCAGTGGACTGGCAATCAGCCCGGATGGTAAGTCTCTCGCCACCACTAATGAGGGCAATACCGAAGTTTATATTTGGAATATCGAATCGGGACAGCAGGAAAAAGTCCTCAAGTTTGATCAAGTGGCGTTTACTTCTGCATACAGCTCCAAAGACCCCATACTGGCAATCGGGTTTACTGACAAAGTCGTATTATGGGATATTTCCACTGACTCAAAGATAGCGGAGTTGGCACAAGCTGGTGATATCAAATCGATCAACTTCAACAGGGAAGGTACCTGGTTATCAACTACAAGTGTCGATGGCAGCATCTATTTATGGGATATGAATAAAAAAGATTATTCCAATCCAACCTATCAATTCCTTCAAAATGGACGGATAACATCCCTGGACTTCAACTCACAAAAAGACTGGCTGGCCTCTGCCGGCGCAGATGGATTCGTCTATCTTTGGGATCTTAATTCAGGTGAAGAGATCGCCCGTATTCCTCACGGTGACGCCGTTTCAGGGCTTAATTTCTCACCAGATGGAAACCTGCTGTCAACCGTTTCTAGGAAGTCTGTGCAGATCTGGGATGTAAACCTGCTTACCTTGACCTCACAGCAAAAACTTCCAGAAACAGCCTGCTCTCGCTTAATTAGAAATTTCACTCCAAGCCAATGGACGTTCTTCTTCAAAGAAGATGAATATCGGCTGATTTGCCCCAACCTACCCTAGCATCAAAGAGGATTTTCTATGGATACACAACCTCAACAACCAACGCCCATCCTTGAAATCGCGTGGACCCGCTTTGCGCAACTGGATGCAATTTCCTCAAGAAGGACAAAAAGACACCTAACGATGCGTCGCTTGATCGCTACGCTTGGTGTACTCGCAACACTATTTGCCATTCTTTCCCAAAGCTTTCCCATGGAAACTGCTGGGATTGTGGGATTAATCATTCGAGGGCTTCTTATCATCCTACCGATCCTGGCATCTGGTATTGCTGCATTCACAAGCACAGAGTACTCCAATGGAGATTGGCTCATCTCTCGTGCAGGTGCGGAAGAAATACTCAAAGAGATCTACACATACCGCACCATATTACAAGAATCATCAACGCGCCGCGTTTGGCTCGAAAAAAGATTGGTAGAGATTCAAAGGTCAGTGTTCCGAGGCATGAATGGCGAACTGACTATGGAAGCCTACACTGGTCAACTTCCGCCGCACTACAACCCTGAAAACCCAAATAGTGATTGGGGTTTCAACGACATCACAGGTGATGATTACTTCCGCTACAGGCTTGAACAACAACTAAACTGGCATGATAACAAGGTAGTGACAAGAAAAAATGAGCGCAGAAGATTGCGCGCATATATTCTTATTGCAGGTGGTGCAGGTGTATTCCTGGCAGCCGTGTTGCCGATCTGGGTTGCGCTCACTGCGTCCCTCACTGCTGCCATGATTGGTTGGCAGGAATTGCGCAGCCTTGACGTTGTTATCCGCAACTACAGCAAGGTCCGTATGGAGCTTGGCATCATTCGAGATCACTGGAAAAACCTGCAGGATGAAGAGAAGACTCAATCAGAATTCTTCAATATGGTTCGCTCCACCGAAGATATCCTCTGGAGTCAGAATGTAGAATACATCAAGGCTATGCAAGAAGCTCTCAAAGAGTCAGACCTTGAGGAAGAAGCCAGCCTTATCAACCGCGTCATCAAGGAAGCCCGCGAATCGGACCGCCGTCTCAAACAATCCATTGAAGATGTGATGGTAGATTTCACTCATGACAAACTGGTGAAATCTGAAGAAGTGCTTACCGAGGAAGTGGAAAATGCACTCAATGAACTTTCCAAAGAAGCTTCTTCCGATCTGGTACAAGCTGAATTGGCAGCCATGCAAAAAGGTTTGATGGAACGCTTTGGCGGACTCAAATCAACATTGGCAGCAATTGCCGAGGAATTTGCAGGCGTAGAAATTGGCTCGAACACCCCGCCCGCTGTTTTGAACAGTTTGCTAACCCGTTACCCAAAGACCCAAGAGCCAAAAGGATAATCGCAGAGGATATTCACTATGACTGACCAAAACACAGCTTCCGCACCGAAAGAAAATGCTACAGCCGCCTCTCCCGCGCCGACTCCTGTTCCAACCACACAAGCAGCTTCTACAACCGTACCTGCACCAACAACCACCGCTGAAAAAGACATATCTGCCAAAGTGCTGCAAATTGCCCCAGTAGAAGAAGCAACTGAAAGCGCGACCCCGGTGCGTCCTCAAGTTCGCCCGCATGCTTTTGTAGTGATGCCATTCGGAAAAAAGAAAGGCAGTGACGGATCGCTTTACGATTTCAACGCGATCTACACACTGATGATCAAACCCGCGTTGGAAGAAGCAGGCTTTGAACCATTCCGCGCGGATGAAGAAACGTCCTCTGGCGATATTCTGACGGACATGTTCCAGGAACTCTTGCTCGCTGACCTTTGTCTCTGCGACCTGAGCATTGACAATGCCAATGTCTATTATGAATTAGGTATTCGTCATGCGTTCCGCAAACGCGGCGTGGTACACATTCAAGCGGGGCGCGCCTATATGCCGTTTGACATCTTCAATGTTCGCACACTTCCCTATCACATCACAGCAGATGGCGTGCCTGATCCTGAATTCCTAAAAAATGACATTCAAGCCATTGCACGTATGACGAGAGACACCTGGGCATCTGACCGTGATGCAATACATAGCCCCGTCTTCAACTTGCTTTCAGGCCTGAAAGAACCAGACCGAAAAACTCTCCGCACACCTTTGGCAACAGGCTTCTGGCGTGAATACAACGAATGGAAACAGCGCGTCACAGTTGCACAGCGCCAAAAGCGCATCGGCGATATTCTCCTGCTAACTGAGGAGATTCGCAATCCACTCATCAAGGAAGAAGCTATCGGCGAAGCTGGCAAAGCGCTAGCCAATATGGGACGCAATGAATTAGCGCTTGAACAGTACCGCAAAGGATTGGAAGCAAACCCAGCAAACCTGGGCTTCCGCCGCGAAGAAGCGTTCCACCTCAATCGCCTTGGTCGCGTCGATGAAGCCATCGTAAAAATTGAAAGCTTGATGGGCGATTTCCCCAATGACAGTGAAGCCATTTCCTACCTCGGACGCATCTACAAGGAAATGTGGGCTGAGTCATGGAAATCCATACCTGACAAAACAAAACGATTGAAAGCCGCCTTTGATTCATATCACTGGCTGATAAAAGCCATTGATATTTATCTCAAAGGGTATCGCATTGACCTAAACAACTATTACCCTGGCGTGAATGCGCTAACTCTTTCAACGATTGCCGTTCATCTGGCAGATCGCTTTGACGATAAAAAGGACCCAGACCCAGATATTACGCGAATCCGCCAGGAATTGCCCGAGCTCAAAGGCGCTCTCGTTTTCGCGTTGGAAACAAAAGTGGATGTCGATAACGCAGACTATTGGACGCTGATCTCCCTCGCAGAATTGCGCGCGCTCACAGCCGATAACATTGCCAATGTCGTTCGCTCTTACAGAAAAGCTTTGACAGCCTCACGTCGCAATTTATTCTTCCTGCAAGCTTCTCTCTCACAATTAGAGATCCTCCAAGCGCTTGAAATGCGAAGTGAGTTTGTTCAGGCTGCGATCAATATTCTTGAAGAGGAAGTTGGCCGTGTCAGCAAGGATGATAAACAAGTAGTCACAAAGTCCAAGACAAAGAAAGTATCTGGCAGCTCTACTGCTGGACAAGTATTCTTGTTCGCTGGATATATGATTGATTATCCGAGCAAGGAAAAGAAAACCTTCCCTGAAAGCAAGGAAGATGAAATTCGCGCCGAAATCCGCAAGAAACTGGAAAAATATAACGCAGGTCCAAATGATATTGCCATCGTTGCTGGGCTCTCGGCTGGCAGCGAAATCATCTTCGCAGAGGTGTGTGCTGAAAAAGGTATTCATGTGGATGCTCACCTTCCCCTACCAGAAGCTGCCTACATTCGTGAATTTGTATCACCTGGCGGAGAAGGTTGGATCGATCGTTTTTATAAGATCCGTAGCCACCCGCTTGTAGATGAGTATTACCAACTGGAAAATGTTGGTGAGGTTAAAGAAGGGTACGACCCGTACGAGCGCAATAATCGTTGGGCGCTTTACTCTTCCCTCATTCGCGGAACAGACAAAGTCACATTGATCGCAGTTTGGAACGGACTTGGCGGCAGACCCAAAGATCGCGATGCGCGCCTCACCCGCCACATGGTAGAGCTGATGCGTGAAACAGGAGGCAAAACCGAAACCATCAACACCTCCAAATATATTCACGGTTTCGTACCTGGAGAATTTGACGGTCTACCAGACTTGAGCAAACCAGCACCCAGTGCCTCAAAGACCAAGATAATCAAGAAGGCAGATAAGACCCCGACAAAGACAAAAGGGAAATAACAAAAAACCCGCTGAGTTACTCAGCGGGTTTCATTATTTCATCGGCCTTTTCTTTCGGATATGGCCAAATTTCTCCCTGAACCCCTTTGGCTAAGTAGAAATCCCCAGCCCGCACGGTCTCCTCGCCTTCCAAAGTTTGAACCATAACCATACGGTTAGGATTCCCACTTGTCACATCAATAAGCGGCACTAGCCAGGTTATTGCGCGCTTCACACAAATTCCAGGTTCAAGCAGCATATAGCTATCTTCAAATATTTGTGCATCCACGGGCCAAGAGTCATTGGGCTGATCCAGTTCAAATACAAGCATATCCCCTTTTTTCATTGTTAATTGTGTACCCCAAGGAGTGGAGACTTCCTTTGTCTGTGGTTCTCTATCTGTAGGGTTAAACGGAGTTACACCTCTTTTAACCATGTTACGAAAAGGCTGAAAATTCAAAGTCTTAATGATTGGGTCATCTGGTGATATCTTTATTGGTTCTTCCATATAGTTAATTTTCTCCATGTGGGCTGTATTATAAACAAGAAATTGTAATGGCAAATAGGCCAAAGGTAACTTCGGTTATCCTCTTGTAACGCCATCGTCATCATGCTATAAGTGAACAAATTTATAAATTTGAGGTGCCCTGATGCGAAACTCTTTTATAAAACATGTGGTATTTATTTTCATATTGCTCTTTTTTACTTCACTCGCCTGTTCAGGCATAACACCTGCCGCAGAAGCTGAACTCAGCTATCGTTACGACAACCTGCCCAATGCTGGCAAAGAGGATGAAAGCATCTCAAAATATCGTGCCATTTCACAATGGGGCAAAACAAATATCAGTTATTTCTTTGTGAACGGGACAAATAAAATTAACGGCGAAACCGAACGTGACCTCATCCGCGCAGCATTTCAATTATGGGCAGATAAAACGCCTCTTTCCTTTAACGAAGTAGCTGATTCCGCTCAAGCAGACATTCTCATCGGGTGGGCGGAAGGCGAACATGGCGACGGAGATCCCTTTGACGGGCCAGGCAATGTTCTCGCGCACGCCTCGTATCCAAATCCATACAATGATAAGCAAGTCTTCCTGCATTTTGACGATGCTGAAAGATGGGTAAACAGCGAAACCCAAAATGTGGATTTACTTACTGTTTCCGCGCATGAGATCGGACACAATCTCGGACTCGACCACAGTGACGACCCCAACGCACTCATGTTCCCTTCCTACTCAGGTCCGCATCGTTTCCTTGCGAATGATGATATTGCAGGTGTGCAATCCTTATACGGCCTTACCGCCCAACCAGCGGAATCTCCTGAAGCGCCGCCACAAGGCGCCACCCCGCCTCCCAGCGCAAACACAGACAGTGACAGCGACGGTATCTCTGATAACGATGAAGTTTTGCGCACAGGCACAGACCCGAAAAACAAAGATACAGATGGTGACGGCATTGGCGATGGCCTTGAAGTTTATTACCGCATGAACCCACTTGACCCTGATATGGACAAAGACGGCGTAAGTGACGGACAGGAAGTTGCGCAAGGCACAGATCCCTTCTTCCCAGATCAGGCTACGAATATTTCACCTGAACTCAGCAAAGAAGTCAGTGACTTTCTTACCAAAGCCATTCAATTACAAATCGAAGCCTATCGACAAGGCGATGCGAATATTGCTGCTCCCATAATGGCAGGAGATATCTTCAACGTACTCGAAAGTGAAATTTCAAGTCTCAACCAACAGGGACTTGTTCAAATCTCTGAAATCGACTATTACCAAAGCAAGATCAACGATATCCGCGTTATCAGCAACACCAACATCGAAGTAGACACCTGCGAGGTATGGAGCACCAATATCTATCAACGTTCAAATGGCATACTCGTCCAGAACACCGACCCACGGCTTCTGCCGCAGACTATAACCATCCAAAAGTTAGATCAAGGCTGGTTCATTACAAATGTTAACTTTTTTGATGCGCCGGCATTCTGTAATTAATAGGAATACATGAATAAACTCATTGTCATTGTCGGAGCAAGCGGTGTGGGCAAAACCACGCTGGCTCGCGCCTTAAGCAATAAAGGAAAATTTGCAGTCGCGCTGGAACAACACAGCGAACGACCATTTCAGGCACTTTTCAAGCAAGATGCCAGATATGCGCTTGCAAATCAAATGGATTACTTGCTATATCGTGCTGAACAGGAACGTGAGCTTCGCAAAAGCGATGTCCCTGCTCTGATGGATGGCGGCCTCGATCTGGATTTCTACGGCTTCACCCGTCTCTTTCACACTCGTGGATTTCTCAATGATGCAGAATTTGACCTGTGCTATCGTTTCTATTCCTTCACTCGCAGCTTGCTTCCGCCACCAGACTTGGTCATTGCCCTGACCGCGGATTCACACATTATCAGCCAGAGATTAGCCGCTCGAAACAGAATCAATATTGCGTCGAGTGAAGATGCGTATCTTCTGGAGCAATATGTCAATAAGTGGCTGGAATCCATTCCTGAGGCAAAGATCATTAAGTTGAACGTTTCCCAAGAAAACTCAGAGTATTCTTTCAGCGTTCCTCTTATCCTTGATAAAATAAACAAATGATCCATTTGCGTTCCATTCAGAAAAAAGAGATCCGTGAAGCGGATGTTTTTCCGTTCAATGTGCCTGTTGTTCGCGCATTGAACGAGATAGATTTTCACGCGCCTGTCACATTTTTTGTTGGCGAGAATGGTTCGGGAAAATCAACATTGATGGAAGCGATCGCTTGCGCGATCGGCTCAGTGACAGTGGGAAGTCAGAGCGTGAATACCGACCCGTCGCTAGCCAAGATACGCAAGCTGGCACAATACCTGCGCCTTGCATGGACGAAGCGCACGCTCCGAGGATTTTTTCTGCGCGCCGAAGATTTCTTTGGCTACGCAAAACAGATCGCACAAACGCGGCAAGAATTAGAAGATGATTTGAGCAAGGTAGATGACGAATATGTTGGCCGTTCGCAGCTTGCAAAAGACCTGGCAAAGCTGCCATATAGAAACGAAGTGGGTGCGCTCAAGCGCCAATATGGGGAAGGCTTGGATGCACGTTCGCACGGAGAAAGTTTTTTAACGCTATTTCAATCTCGCTTTGTTCCAAATGGCTTATATCTTTTGGACGAACCCGAAGCGCCGCTTTCGCCCTTACGCCAACTGGCGTTTCTTTCTGCGCTAAAACAAATGATTGCGCAAGATTCGCAATTCATCATCGCCACCCATTCACCGATCATTTTAGCTTTCCCTGAAGCACAGATATTAAGCTTTTCTAATGGAGAGATACGCGAGGTGAAATACGAAGATCTTGAGCATGTAACCTTAACAAGGGAATTTTTGAGTAACCCTGATGCATATCTTAGAAATTTATAAACTGCGTAATACATTTCATCTACAGGTAGTCCAACTCACATGACTAACAGAACCATTTCCCACATTATTGAACCTCAACTCGTTATCGAAGGCGCAGGTGTTTTATTAAAGCGCTCCATCTCGCCACGCGCTAGCAACGAATATGATCCCTTCCTGCTTTTTGACCACTTTGCTTTCAACAATCCGCTCGAAGGTCCCAGTCGCGGCTTTCCCACTCACCCGCACCGCGGCATCGAAACTGTCACCTATATGCTTGAAGGCTCCGTCAACCATCGCGACAGCCTCGGCAACGCGGGCAAGATCGGCTCTGGCGATGTGCAATGGATGACCTCTGGCCGCGGCATTCTCCATGAAGAAATGCCCCGCCGCAGCGAGAACGGAAATATCTACGGCTTTCAGCTTTGGGTAAACCTGCCTGCTGCAGAAAAAATGAGTCAGCCTCGATATCAGGAAGTCAGCGCGGGCGAAATTCCTGTTGTTGAAAAAGATGGAGTTAAAGTCCGTCTCGTGGCAGGTGAATTGAATGGGACTCGCGGCCCTGTAACAGAAATCAACGCCGCGCCTCTTTACATGGATGTGAAGCTGGCACCCGGTTCGAAATTCATTCTCCCCATCCCAATCGGACACACCGTCCTCGCGTATGTGTTTGAAGGTGCAGGCGAATTTGGTGACCAGGTCGTGGAATCCGTCAGCATGGCAGTTTTCAATGACGATGGCAGCCAGATCGAGGTTAAGAGCGAGACGGGTGTACAGTTCATGCTCATCGCTGGTGCGCCATTCAAAGAGCCCATTGTCCCCTACGGGCCATTCGTCATGAACACTGTGGAAGAAATTCAACAAACCATTCAAGAACTGCGTAACGGAACATTCATCAAATAAAGCAAATAATTTGCAAAAGAGACCGTCAGATATAATCTGATGGTCTCTTTTTTTATACAAACCTTGAAATGGAGTTTGAATGACACAAGTTTTATACGGCCCACGCTTGGGCAAAGAAGGTCAATTACGAGTTGGATGCAGCGCAGTTATCTTTGATGAAAAGCGCGAAAAGGTATTGCTCACTCAGCGCATGGATAATGGACGCTGGTGCCTGCCCGGCGGACACATGGAATCTGGAGAAAGTGCAGCCGAAGCCTGTGAACGCGAAGTGCTAGAAGAAACAGGCCTGAAAGTCCGTGCCACGCGTCTGCTGGGTGTATACAGCAATCCAGACCAACTGGTCATTTACAAAGACGGTAACAAAGCTTTCTTTGTTGTATTGAATTTCGAGGTTCAGGTGTTGGAAGGCGAACTCAGACTAAGCGATGAAACGACTAATTTCGGTTGGTTTTCACTCGAAGAAATGGGAACCATGCCAATCCATGCGAACCACAAAGCCCGCGTGGAAGATGCATTAAGTAATTCTCTAGAAGCCCTGATAAAATAACAGCAATAAGAAGAGACTCATTCTCAGTGCGGCTAAACATCCTTTATTAGTATCCCGCCGCAAACAAGGAACAGATGAAATGTTTAATGGTATCGAGTCGAATCAACTTTATTTACTTGCGATTCTTGCAGGCGCCGTAGTCCTGCTATTCACTGAATGGATACGCATCGACCTGACTGCGATCCTCATCATTCTCATGCTCAGCCTGACCGGCGTACTAGCTCCGGATGAAGCTCTTTCAGGTTTCAGCAGTGAACCAGCTCTTCTACTCGCGGCAGTATTCGTGCTCAATGGGGCTTTATTTCATACCGGGCTTTCTGAAAAGTTGGGAGATTGGATAAAGCGACTGGCAGGCAAAAGCCTTGAACAAGCAATTGCTGTGGTTATGCCATCTGTTGCACTATTATCCGCATTCACGCATCATGTCACTATTACCGGCCTGATGCTGCCGCCCATGTTAAAGCTCTCCCGTGAAAATAATATCCCAGCCTCCAAGCTATTAATTCCTTTATCATTTGCGGCATCCCTTGGAACAACAATTACGATCATCGGCGCACCTGCATTCCTGATCGCAGATGGATTGTTGAAACAGGCAGGACAAAGCGGTTTAGGTATCTTTTCAATTGCGCCGATCGGACTATTGTTGTCGCTCACAGGAACGATCTTTTTTTTGCTCTTCGCACAAATTCTACTTCCAGCTCACCACAATGAAGATGAGTCCATCAATCACTTTCGCCTCGATGGATATTACACCGAGTTGGTACTCCTGCCAGATTCGCCGCTGAACGGCATGACGATCTCCGAGATCGAAGGGATGCAAAAAGATGTCCTTAAAGTTTCAGCCTGGTACCGCAAGGAACGCCTGCGCGCAAAACCCTACAGCAAAAAGAAAACTCAGGCTGGCGATGTTCTTGTCATCCGCACAAGTCCAGATAAACTGGCCACCATTGAACAAGAACCCGGCATCGCACTCCAACCACTGGAGAAATACAAAGAGACGTTCTTAACCTCTCAGGAAAACGAAAATAATTCGGGAGATTTACCATCCCAATTGATTCAATCTGTCGTGGCTCCAAGATCAGAGCTGATCGGAAAGACCATTGGGAAGATCAATTTTCTCGAGGCATATGGTGTGATCATCGTCAGTGTATGGAGGCGCAAAGGCTGGTTACGGACAGAATTATCTCGTGTCAAACTTCGAGAAGGAGATGTACTTGTTTTGAAAGGGGATGACAATTCACTTAAACGCCTCTCGAAAGATCAATCCTTTTTGATGTTGGTCCCTTTTAGTGGGGAGCCGAAACCTCTTCATAAAGCACGGCTTGCAGCAGTCATTATGATCCTGACAACTGTCATTGCAGCACTCAATGTCATTCCAGTCGAAATCGTTTTGTTATCTGGGGCAATGGTAATGATCCTCAGCGGTTGTATTTCTACACAGCAGGCATACCAATCCATTGACACACGCATTTATGTCTTCATTGCAGGGGCGATCCCGCTCGGGTTGGCAATGCAGGAAACTGGCACAGCCGATCGACTAGCAAGCTGGCTGCAGGGATTAGTGATCAATTGGGATATACACTGGATATTAATCGCACTCTTTCTGACGGTTGGTGTCGCTACACAGGTCATGTCAGATGCGGCTACTACTGCTCTGTTTGGCCCAATCGCCATCGCATTAGCAAGGGGGCTGCATCTGCCACCGCAGGCATTTGTTGTTACCGTTGCCATGGCAGCTGTCACCTCGTTCTTCACTCCCATAGGACATCATGGAAATTTACTGATCTATGGTCCTGGTCGGTATCAGTTCTCAGATTTTATGCGTGTTGGCATTCCTCTTACATTAATAGTAGCATTGATCGTTGCTTTCATGACTCCAATGCTTTGGTCAGTCAATTAAAAGCTACTAAGTGTTACGAATTATCATCTTAGACAAGGAGACATTTCCTATGATAAGTAAGATTTCGAGAAAGTTTTACGAATGGACAAAAGGCTGGCTTGTTCTCATTATGCTGGTCTTGGACGGTTTCTTTTCAGGCTTTTTACTTCCGCTTATTCAAGGCATGATGCAAGATGGAAAAGGCGGCGTTCAGCCGTTAGATCTAATGCTCTTCGCCACTCCTGAAAAGACATTTGCAATGATAGAACGTTATGGTGAATTTGGCCGCCCGTTCTACCGCAATGTAGAGCTCACAGTGGACATTATTTACCCCATCGTGTATCTGTTCTTCTTTGGGCTGCTCATCTCGTGGTTGTTCCAACGCGGTTTTGCGCCCATTAGCCCAATGCGAAAATATAACATTATGCCGCTCGGCGCATGGTTCTTTGACTTGTTAGAGAACATCAATATTGTAACCATGCTTTTCATGTACCCTGCCAAACCAGTTGCACTTGCATGGCTGTTGATGGCGCTTACTACAATCAAATGGGCCTTTGCAGGTGCGAGTATCTTATTGATACTAGTTGGTCTTGTGATGGCGATCAAGAATGGGTTCAGGAAACAGGAATAATTTTATAGGGGTGCGTTCACCGCGCCCCTACTTTATATCTTCTTCCACCAAACGCCTGTGCATTCGGGCAAGATCACCCAATTATTTTTCTTCACTTTATCCCCCAATTCGTCTCCAAAGAAAAAGCGGGAAAGAAATTCAGCTTCTTCAAGCGAGTCAAACTTATAGTCTGTGCGAATCCATTTGTTTTGGAAACCAACTTCATCCAACCAGGGATAATAATCCTTGAGATGCTCCAATTTGATCGGCGACTCATTCCCAGTGCCCAACGATTCAAACAGGACGATATAGCTGTTCGGCCTTAAGATACGTTTCATTTCGCCCAGCCATTTTTCCAATTCATCCCGCGCTGTTTCAGGGTTCCACACAGCAAGATAAGCCACGCTCCAACCAGAGACAACCAAGTCAGCGGAATGATCATCCACTGGCAACTGGCGGTGGTCAGCAACATCCACTTGCCAATTGGAAAGTCCACTAGCGACGAACTTTTCACGACAGACACGCAGCATTTCCTCAGAAATATCGAAGGCGCGGATGCGGGACACGTGTGGAGCGAGCATGCAGGCCAATCGTCCAGTGCCAGCTCCGAGGTCCAGAACGATGCGGTTTTCCAGAGGAGTGATCTCACGCAGCGACTTCAAGATATTTCCCTGATAATCCTCGCGTGCGATCAACGCCTCGTACTTATCCCCTTCAGTTTTGTAGATTTCTTCTTGTGTAGGCATACTTTATTGTAAAACAAAACAGTCATTTGGAAGGGTTTGACTGAAAAGTTCATGTGCTATCCTTTTGAAGACCAAAGGAGGCACTCATGAATATTCAACCTGAAAACCAATTTGATTTCTGGCTCGGTGATTGGGACGCTAAGTGGGCTGATGGCGGAGAGGGGATCAATCGCGTGGAAAAGATATTGAACGGCAAGGTGGTGAAGGAGAATTTTTCCGCACCAGATTTGATCGGCATGAGCGTATCCTGCTTTGACTTTGAACGCCAGCTATGGTGTCAAACTTGGGTTGATAATAGCGGTAGCTATTTGGATTTTACAGGCAAATTTGATGGCGGGAAAATGACCCTAGAGCGGGATGCTATCGTAAAAGGCGAGGCTTGTAAGCAGCGCATGGTTTGGTTTGATATTGAACCAGATAAATTTGAATGGAATTGGGAACGCTCTGACGATGGCGGGAAGACCTGGCGAGTTATGTGGAGCATTCACTACACGCGCAAAAAGTAACCCGCTATAATTGGCGGATGCCTTCTACAATTTCCCCCACTGCACAAAAATTTCAAGACTTACTCCAATCTCTTGGGTATGACTATTCGGTTATCGAACATGCTGAATCCACGCGCACGGCGCAGGAAGCCGCAGACCGCGCAGGCTGTGAGCTTGGACAGATCGTCAAATCCCTTATCTTTCGCGGCAAGACCAGCGGCAAGCCTATTTTAGTTTTAACCAGCGGAGTAAATCGCGTGGATGAAAAACGCATCAGTAGCTATGCTGGTGAATCTATCGGGCGGGCGGATGCTGATTTTGTCCGAACAGTTACAGGCTTTGCCATTGGAGGCGTGCCGCCCATCGGTCATGCTGAAAAGATGGAAACCTATATTGACGAAGATTTCCTACCGTATCAAACCATCTGGGCGGCGGCAGGGACTCCCAATGCCATCTTTGAATTGAAAACAAGTGATCTGCAAAAAATGACAGATGGGCAAGTAGTGCAGGTAAAGTGAAACACAATCTCCGATTTTTTGCAGCAGCGTGCATGTTATTGCTCGTTGGGTTGGCTTGCACTCGAACTAGAAACGTACCCAGCCCAACTTTAACCATAACCGCACAGTCTAACTTGCCTGTGGGGGAAATTACCCGTACATTGATGCATGATGGGATTGAGCGCAATTACATATTGTACATACCTTCATCCATAAATTGGAATCAACCCGTGCCATTGGTTTTTGTCTTTCACGGTGGAACAGGGAACGCAGAAAGCGCGATCCGCATGAGCGGGTTTAGTAAAATTGCAGACCAAAATGGATTTCTTGTCGTCTATCCGAATGGGACAGGCCGCTTGAGTGATGAAAAACTCCTAACGTGGAACGGCGGCGACTGTTGTGGCTTTGCACAAGAAAAAAATGTAGATGATGTTGGGTTTGTACGTGCCATGGTAACTGATATGCAGTCACTGGCAAATATTGACGCGAAGCGCGTTTACGCTACGGGTATGTCTAATGGCGGAATTTTGTCTCAACGGCTGGCTTGTGAAGCTGCAGATCTTTTTGCAGCTGTCGCACCCGTGGCTGGAACTCTAAACTTCTCACCATGTACGCCATCTCAGCCTATCTCGGTTATTGAGTTTCACGGAACGGGCGATCAGCACATCCCATACACTGGAGGATTCGGCCCCGAATCTCTTGTAGATGTAGATTTTGCATCGGTACAAAGCTCGGTCAATTTCTGGGTCACAGCCAATGCGTGTGCTTCTCAACCCCAAAGTAATTCCTTTGAAGATATCCAACACGATGTATGGACAGGGTGTACTGCTTCCACATCAGTTGAGCTATATACGATCAACGGCGGCGGGCATGCATGGCCTGGCGGAGAAGCTGGTCGCGTAGATGCAGATCAGCCAACTCAAACCATTTCTGCTTCACAATTGATCTGGGAATTTTTTGCAGCACATCCAAAACCTTAAAAGGAGATATTCAGTATGGGACAATATTTTGCGTTGGAATATAAGGGAACACCATTTGTGCTCTTCGGCACACCGCACCTGATCGCGCTCTCCATTATTACCTTATGCTGTTTTTCATATCTATACTTCCGCAATGTATGGGGTGAAAAGGAAAGGAATATTGTCCGTTGGATCTTTGCCATTGCAATTGTGGTGAATGAGACATCCCTGCACATCTGGTCTGCCTATTGGGGAATTTGGAATATCCAGACCATGCTTCCGCTGCACATGTGCGCTGTGCTCATCTGGCTTTCCGCGTATATGCTTGTCACAAAAAATTATGCAATATATGAATTCGTTTACTTTATGGGGCTCGGCGGCGCCATGCAAGCTGTGCTTACGCCAGCGGATGCTGCTGCTTACAACTTCCCACATTATCGGATCATGCAAACCTTCATCGCCCATGGGCTACTGATCAACATCGCCATATATATGACCGTAGTAGAAGGGTTTCGCCCCACTTTACAGTCCTTCAAACGAGTCTTTATATGGACGAATATTTACATGATTCCTGTGTTCTTCATAAACCTTGCCATTGGCAGCAATTATCTTTTCGTAGCGGGGAAGCCCGATTTCCCAACCCTTCTCGATATGCTCGCGCCCTGGCCGTGGTACATCTTTGAGATGGAAGCGTTAGCGTTCGCGATCTTCTTTATCCTATACATTCCCTTTCTAATAAAAGATTGGCGTGAAAAACGAAGAGTTCCTGTGCAAACAGCATAGATTTAACACAAACGGGCTGGTCTGATAGGCCAGCCCGTTTGCTAGAAATTCACATTACGGCAATGGCACAAAACCAAATAAAGTATCTGGGTGTGTATCAGTAACAACTAAAAAGCCTCTATTATCAAGAATGGCTAATCCTTCCCAATTACGGGCATCTTCCGTCAACACAAAAGGAATGGGGGGAGAATCGGCAAGGGTAACTCCCTGCTCGGAAAAGTTGAATTTCACGAGACGTTCAATATGGTCTGATTCGGATTGAGTCTTACCCATTCCATAAGCATCCACTATTGGATCCTTGGTTGTGCTCAACTCGCTGTCGCCTGAAAAGAAATAATTGATTCCCCAAAATTCATTATTTGTAGAAAGAGCTGTATCCGTTAGGCGATACTCAATGTTGGTCATGGGAATCGTTCCTAGTGGGTTTAAGTCAAAATCAAACACATGCGCTACAGGCTCCGCTACGATACCTTCTCCATTCACCTCATAAAATGTAACAATCTGATCGTCAAAAACGAGCATGGATTCGTCAGTATGGTTTTCAGAAACTGCCTGAGGCTGGATGGGAGTTAGTTTTGTTGTATCAAGATGGATGGAAGAAAGATCGGGATTAATTTCTCCAGAGATCAAGTATCCCTGCATATCTGTTCCTTTGCCTGCTTCAATGGTAAGGAAAACTTGTGTGCCTGAAAATCCGATCGATTCGAAGCCTTGATAATTGGGGACAACATGATCAATTCCAGCCGCGGTCAATGGGATCGGCCTCGGATCCAACTCTTTCTTGCTTGTCCCATCCAAATAGGCAAGAATCTCCGTTTTGGGCAGATAATACAGAAAACCATCTCCACTATCTTTTACAAAATTAGGATATTGAGGCAGGAAGATCAAATTATCTCCATACCACGCAAGGCCTGAAACCTCAGCCTTCTTCTTCGTCAATGGACCTGAAAGCGGCAATGAAGTTACGGCTTGCTCTTTGAGCGTGACAGGGCCAGAATCATTCCCGCGAACTTTTATAAACCACCAAGCCGCCCCAACCACAACCGCCAATCCAAGCAGCAGTACCAATAATTTTTGCTTTTTCATCTCAAATTCTCCTAAACTAATTATATTCGTAACTCAACATCTCTATGAACTTCTTAATAAAAAATTCATAAGGCAGCAGTTGAAATAACGTTTACAACGACTACATCATTATCAAAATATTTAGCCATAATTTCAGTAACTCTGGAAATATTTTTTGTATTGCATCAGCCTATCCTTTATCGTACAATCCCGTAAACCAACCAAAGGAGAAGATATGGTTACAAAAACAAATACTGATTCCCGCCCCATGACCGAGGAAGCAGACTTCCTCCAAATTAAATCTGTAGACCACGTTCATTTTTACGTGGGGAATGCCAAACATGCCATGTATTATTGGTGGAAAGCATTTGGGTTCAAACCCGTGGCATATTCAGGGCTCGAAACTGGCAACCGAGACTTCGCCTCGTATGTACTCGAATCGGGACAGGCGCGGTTTGTTGTTTCCGCACCCTATTCACCGAGCAGCCCGCTTGCTTCACACCACATGGTACACGGTGACGGCGTAAAAGTCATTGCGCTGGAAGTGGACGATGTGGAAAAAGCATGGCAGGCCACAACCTCCCGCGGAGGAAAATCCGCATGGGCACCTCGAGAAGAAAAGGATGATTACGGTATTTACCGCACATCCGCAATTTACACGTATGGCGAAACCCAGCATGTTTTCGTAGATCGCGCTGATTACAAAGGTGCATTTGCCCCAACTTACAAGCCGCTTAACTATGAAACTCAATCTACAGGCCTTGCTGCTATTGACCACATCGTTGGTAATGTGCAGCTTGGCAAAATGAATGAGTGGGTCAATTTTTACCACAAGGTGATGGGTTTCCGTCAGCTCATGCACTTTGACGATAAAGACATCTCCACAGAGTATTCTGCGCTCATGTCCAAGGTGATGCAAAATGGGAACGGCCGCGTCAAGTTCCCCATCAATGAGCCCGCTGAAGGAAAAAAGAAGAGCCAGATCGAAGAATATCTCGATTACTATCTCACCCCTGGCGCGCAGCACATTGCCATCATCACGGGTGATATTCTGAGCACCATCGAACAGCTCCGCAAGAATGGCGTTGAATTTTTGCGCGTGCCCAACACCTATTACGAAATGCTTCCTGACCGCATTGGCCAGATCAAAGAAGATTACAAAGCCATTCAGGAGCTTGGCATCCTCGTTGACAAGGATGATGAAGGCTACTTGCTACAAATTTTCTCCAAGCCAATTCAAGACCGTCCTACCATGTTCGTTGAGATCATCCAACGGCACGGCGCACAAGGATTTGGCAAAGGCAATTTCAAAGCCCTGTTCGAGTCACTTGAACTCGAGCAGGATCGCCGCGGCAACCTATAATAATTGTCGAAGGTCAAAAGTCTAATAGCAGTTGACTTTTGACCTTCGACTTATGCCTCCTCATCATCATGATATTCGCCACGATCAGCACGCTTCTTTCACAACCGACACCTGCTCTGGTATCAAATGGCAGAATCCACCCATTGCCTTTTGCAGACATGCATGAGGTCATTCGCATTGGCGCAAGTGAAGCCGCCTCCCGCGCATCGGACAAGTCCTTCGCTGTGGATGAAGTCCGTTTTCATGCACCACTCAAACCCACCGCGCTGCGAGATGCGTACGCCTTCGAGCAACACGTTCGCACCGCCAGCCAAAACCGTGGACGTGATGTCCCGAAGGAATGGTATCAATTCCCTATTTTCTACTACACCAATCCAAATAGTATCTATGGGTCAGGTGACGAAATCCCATATCCACACTACACTGAAGCAGTTGATTTTGAATTGGAGATCGCAGTCATCATCGGCAAAGCTGGCATCGATATAAAGCCCGAAGATGCACCTAATCACATTTTTGGCTATACGATATTCAATGACTGGTCTGCACGGGATGTGCAACGCGCCGAAATGAAGGCGGGCTTGGGTCCTGCCAAGGGGAAAGACTTTGCTTCGTCTTTAGGCCCCGTTATCGTGACAAGTGAAGCGCTTGCCGATAGATCAGTAAACAGACCGGGTGTGTACGATCTCAATATGGTCGCCAGAGTCAACGGTGTGGAAATATCCAAAGCAAACTTCAAGGATATTTACTGGTCATTTGGCGAGATAATTAACAGAGCATCAGACACTTGCGAATTGCAGGCTGGTGATGTGATCGGCTCGGGGACTGTTGGAACGGGATGTTTGTTGGAATTGACCAAGGCGCAAGGCCCGTGGCTGAATGCAGGCGATGTAGTGGAATTAGAAATTGAACGGATAGGAATTCTAAAAAATATTGTCGGGAGGAAGAAAGAATGAATAAAAAGTTTTTGGGTTTGGTGGGAATTTTATTTTTTACACTGGCGTGCGGGCTGGGAACTCCATCAACTCCTTTGCCAGCAGAACAGAGCGTGGAAACGGTTGTAGCAGCTACCTTTCAAGCGCTTACTGCCATCCCACCTGTAGTAGAAGCATCTGCAACAACGCCAGCAGAAGCTACACAAGACAGCGGGCAACTTACGCCAGATGGAACACCCGTAAATATGGCAGAGGTTTCTTTCCTCATTCCAAATGGGATTGCGAATGATGCGTCTTCAACCATGACCACAGAGGTGGAATTTCCATATATCAATCCATCCAATGGAGATATGCCTCAGCATGTGAAAGTTTTGTTAAATCTTTATGCATTGAACGGGACACTATACGAGCCGCACATTTTGATATTCCGTTCTGATGAATATGCACAATATACCGAAAACACAGCAAATATCATTAGCGCGATGCAATCTCTACAATATGTAGATGGTCAGCCGCTCCCAGAATCATTGGGCAGCGATTTTATGGCCCAAACCCATGCTATCAATTTCAAGAATGGACATGGTGTTCGTTATCTCACGCAGGTATTTACAAATTTCAACCCCGTAAATAACAGTGACTTGATCTATTATTATCAAGGTATAACAGACGATGGCAAATATTATGTTGAAGCTATTTTGCCCATCGGTGCATCTTTCCTCGCAGCGGACGATAATATAAATACGCCATTACCTGCTGATGGAATTCCATTCGACATGAACAACTTCCAAGGCTATCTCGATGCCGTAGCTCAACGCCTCAACAGCACTGACACATTCTCATTCACCCCGTATCTGGATTATTTAGATGCGATGATCGAATCAATGCAAGTGACTGGATATTAATTAACATCGGAGACAACAATGAAAAAAATATTTGCACTCGTACTCGTTACAGCAACATTCCTTTCAGCATGCAACATGCCTGGGATCGCCGCCCAACCTACAGCCGTAAGCACTGAAGCGCCCGTTGTAGATGTGCCAACTGCTACACAGCAACCCAGTGGAATTCCTGTTTCATTTCAGAATGTCAATTTCATCATCCCTGATGGGCTGGCAAGCGGAGCTACTTCTGAGCTCGTCCCTGCTGTAGATGAGTCAACTGGTGGCCCGTGGGGCGTGGCTCCACAATATATTTCATTTAC
Source organism: Anaerolineales bacterium (assembly GCA_046328875.1). Taxonomy (GTDB): domain Bacteria; phylum Chloroflexota; class Anaerolineae; order Anaerolineales; family Villigracilaceae; genus Villigracilis. Next base: position 2,753,196 of record JAXLVS010000001.1, read on the forward strand.
GCTAACAGACTACACGGGACGGCAAGATAATTTTTTCAAAGCTGTGGTTAATATTTACCCAGCCGCTGAATACACCTCGGTCAATTCCTGGGCTGAGAGCAGCTTCACACGCTTACAGGCGCTATTAGCCAGCCCAGCTACCCCGCTCACAAATGACAACCTACCCACCGTCCCATTCAATGGGGCAGCTGCACAGCAATATGCTGCACAAGCAAAATTTGTTTCTTTCAATAGCGGAAATGGTTTAAGCATGATCTCTCAATATTCCCAATTCCCTGGGCCAATATTGAAAGATAATAGTTTTTACCATTATGAAGGTTTGACCAGTGATGGGAAATACTTTGTAGCTGCCTTATTCCCAGTCAATTTGCCGTTACAATCCACAGCAGAGAACCCCAACGCAGATAGCCTCCCCAGCCCTTACCCAAACGACATCACTGATACTGCAGGGCTAGCGGCATATTACCAAGGTATTACCGATACCCTCACCGCTGCCAGCGCAGACTCATTCCAGCCATCCCTTACTTTACTAGACGCCTTAATCCAATCCATTACTGTTAGCCCATAATAAGGAGCCTATGTCCGCAGATAAGATCATTACTGTTAGACCAAAAGAAACATTTACATCAAAACAGCAACTACCGAACTTTGAAGGCATCTCCGCACACACCGCAGGGACAAAACACCTTTGCATGCATTTGGTTGTCATCCCTCCTGGCGGCCATGCAATTGCACATTACCATAATGGGTATGAGACGACCATCTACATCGTCAAAGGTCGGGCTGAAACAAAATACGGTGAAAAGCTGGAGCACTCCAGCATTAACGAAGCGGGAGATTTTCTCTTTATTCCCCCAAATCTCCCGCACCAACCTTTTAATCTCAGCGAGACTGAGGAAGTCATTGCCGTGGTGGCGCGCAATGACCCGAATGAACAGGAAAGCGTTATCGTCTATAATCCATAAAGACTGGAGCGCAAGATGAGAAAAATAATTTCCCGTGGTGATGAGTTATATAGTCCAGACGTATTCGAGATCCTCTTTCAATATGAAGTCTCTCGATCCAAACGATATCCCACTCCTTTGGCTCTGCTTCAGATCGAAACAACGCCTTCAGCACTAAGTGAAGAAGCGCTTCAAAACGCCCCTTCCGTTTTTGCTGCAAAGATCAACGCCCATATCCGTTCTATTGATATTCCATCACGTTCAGGCAACCGCCTGAACGTTTTGCTGCCCACCACAGATGAAGCAGGCGTTCGTGCCGTATGTGAACGCCTGCTAGCCATCTTCAAAAACAAAATCGATGACTCACTGACCTTTTCTCTGCAAATCGGTGCAAGCTGTCACCCAGGTGGAACAGCACTTTTAGAAGAATTTCTCATTCAAAAAGCAGAGGAAGCGCTCATCCAGTCAAAACTTAAAGGCCCCCATACATACGTTCTGATAACAAAATAATTTTAGAGAAGGAGAATTGATATGCCCTTTTATCATAAACTTGGCAACATTCCCCACAAACGCCATACCCAATTTAAAAAAGCAGATGGCAAACTTTATCGCGAAGAAGTTATGGGGCTGGAAGGCTTTTCATCCATCCAATCCATTCTATATCATCATTTTTTACCGCCGCGCGTAAAGCTGACAGAAGACCTCGGCTCTGCAAAACCCGAATATGTGGACTTTGGCCCCATTCGTCACCGCGCCTTTGCAACGGATCAAGCTCCGCTCGGGCCTGATCCACTCACCGCACGGATTCCACTCCTCGGCAATAACGACGTCATCCTCGGCATCTCCCGCGCCAAAGACAGCATGGACTTTTTCTATCGCAACTCGCAAGCCTACGAAACCTGGTGGGTACATGAAGGCGAAGGAGTTCTAAAAACCCAATTTGGAAATTTACCCTTCCATAAAGGCGACTACATCGTCATTCCATTTGGTGTTACATGGCAAATGCACCTGGATGGTGAAGCAAGATTCTTCACCATTGAAAACCCATCCCAAATTGAACCTCCCAAACGCTATCGAAACAATTACGGACAATTACTTGAGCATGCCCCATACTCTGAGCGGGACATTCGCCTTCCAGAAGAGTTGGAAAGCCACACAGAACGTGGCGAGTTTGAAGTCCGTGTGAAAGTACGAGACAGGTTATCCCGCCATGTGCTGGATCACCATCCTTTTGACGTAGTTGGCTGGGATGGTTATCTCTACCCGTGGATATTTAACATCGAAGATTTTGAACCTATCACTGGCCGTCTGCACATGCCACCGCCCATCCACCAGACATTTGAAGGGCACAATTTCGTAGTCTGCTCTTTCGTGCCGCGCCTTTTTGACTACCATCCCGAAGGCATTCCTGCGCCATATAACCATTCCAACATCCAATCGGATGAGGTGCTGTATTACGCCGAAGGCAATTTTATGAGCCGAAAAGGCATTGACAGAAGTGACATCAGCCTGCATCCCTTTGGGTTACCGCACGGTCCGCAGCCTGGGATGACAGAAGCCAGCATTGGCAAGACCGAAACAAAGGAACTTGCTGTGATGGTAGACACCTTCCACCCACTACAACTCACTGGACACGCTATGGAACTGGAAAAACCCGAATACATGTCCACCTGGCTCGAAGGAGACGGTGAATAATTTCAAATCCGTTGGTATTGCCAAAAACCATGTCGAATTAAAATAAAATATCTTGACCGCGAGTTGATCACCAAAACATTCTTAAGCGCGGTATTTTTCGCCAAAAGGAAAAAACAAAGCGCCATGAGAGATTCAAACCTGATTCCCTTCATCATAAAGCTCCTGCAAATGCGGGACCCTTACGCGAACGGGCATTCAGACCACGTCTGCGTACTTGCCTGTTTGTTGGGGAAAGAATTTGGTCTCTCTGCTGAACAACTCGCAAACTTGGAGTTTGCGGCAAAGATTCATGATATTGGCAAAGTCGCCATCAGTGATTATGTGCTTAATAAACCTGGGCGTTACACTGAAACTGAATATCTAACGATACAGCAACATACCCTGTTAGGCTCAAAATTAATTGAAACTCTGGGTCTTGACCCTATTATTCACTTAACTATTTTGAATCACCACGAAAATTATGACGGCACTGGCTATCCTCATAAAATCAAAGGGGATGCAATTCCGATTGAAGCACGCATCTTGCGAATTGCAGACACGTATGACGCCCTCACAAGTCCACGGGGGTATCGCCCTGCATACATGCCTGAACAAGCCACGGCAATTATGAAACACGAAGAAGGGTTTTATGACCCCAAACTGTTGGAACTCTTTTTTCAGCTTAAACCTGAGAATATCAAGTAATACATCAAAAAGTGTTTCAAACACTTAGAACGGTTGCAGCGATAAGGTATCAACAAACTGAAATTAAATCCATTACGGAGGAACATCATGAAAAAAATACTTGGTCTGGCGCTTGTAGCAGGGATTTTTCTTTCATCCTGCAACTTGCCTGCAGCAGGTGCTCCAGATCCTCAAGTCGCCACCGCCGCCGCCCTAACGGTACAAGCTGCAATCAATTCGTCTGAGGCTACACAGCCACTGGCAAGCCCTGCTTCATCAGGCTCAGAGTCTATTACGGTAACACCTACGTATTCCAAACCAGTAGCCAGCGTAGGAGATGTTACAAATTGCCGAACAGGCCCAGGCGTAAATTATGAGCGAGTGACTCAAATATTGCCAGGGACTTCAGTGGATATCGTCGGATTTTTTCCACCTAACTACTGGATCGTCTCCACCTCCGCTGGCAATTGCTGGGTCTCTGGAGAGTTCACTACACCTGTTGGCAGTTACTTGGCAGTGCCAACAGTCCCTGCACCAGCAACTCCGCAAGGCGGTTCACCAGATAACATAAGTTTACAAAAATGGGATATCTCTTGCGATTACGTGAAGAATGAAGCCAGTGTTGTCATTCGCTGGGCAGACAAAGATGGCGAAACCGGCTATCGTGTTATCCGCAACAATGAGCAGGTTGCTGAACTTGCAGCGAATAGCACCGAGTTTAAGGAAACCATCACGTTGCTGGCAGGCCAAAGTGTGGGATATAGCATAGTAGTATTTAATGGCGCAGGCTCGAACAGCAGCAAAACAATCACATTAAGTTGCTAAGTTAAATCGCTAACAAAAAAGCCTCACATTTGATGTGAGGCTTTTTGAATTTCTAAATTACTATTCGCCAAATTGCTCTTTGGCTTTCTTTGTCTGCTTGCCACGCTCGTCTGTGGAAAGAATGCGCTTGCGAATGCGGAAATTCTCAGGAGTTACTTCCAACAACTCATCGTCAGAGAGATATTCAATAGCCTCATCCAAACTCATGGTGCGAGGAGGCGTGAGGCGGATTTCCATATCGCCGCCTGATGCGCGCATGTTGGTCAAGTGCTTCTTTTTACAAACGTTGATGGGCAGGTCGCTTCCACGTGCATTTTCACCGATGACCATACCTTCATACACTTCCACGCCAGGGCCAACGAACAATTGTCCGCGCTCTTCAGCACTCTTAAGGGCATAAGCAGTAGTGGTTCCCGCTTCCCAAGCTACAATGGAGCCACGAGTGCGTGAGGAAATCTGCCCAGCGAGTTCATCATATCCATTAAAGATCGTATGCATGATACCTGCCCCACGAGTGGATGTGAGGAACTGATAGCGGAAGCCAAGTAAGCCACGGGTTGGAACAACATAAACGATACGCGTCATTCCCTGACCGTTATCCTGCATATCCATCATTTTGCCGCGTCTACTCCCAAGCATTTCCACGACGACGCCAACTGTCTCATTGCTGGTTTCGATATGTACTTCTTCATACGGTTCAAGCAAAGCGCCATCATCAGCCTTGTGATAGATAACCTCAGGACGTGATACCTGGAATTCGTATCCTTCACGGCGCATGGTTTCGATCAAAATTCCGAGATGCAACTCACCGCGCCCAGAGACGAGGAAGTTTTCAGCGGATTCTGTCTCTTCCACGCGGAGGGAAACGTTTGTGCGTAATTCATCAAACAAGCGCTCACGGATCTTACGTGAAGTTCCCCAAGTACCTTCTCTGCCTGTAAAAGGAGATGTATTAACTCCGAAAGTCATACGGACTGTCGGCTCTTCTACTTTGATGGTTGGCAAAGCAACAGGATTTGTCGGGTCAGCAAGTGTTTCACCGATGGCAATACCTTCAAGGCCAGCCAAAGAAATAATGTCCCCTGCTTTAACTTCATCAATTTCGATCTTGTTCAGGCCCTTAAAGGTGTAAAGATAGCGTGCGCTTTCAGGAAGAATGGTTCCATCCAATTTGATGCGCGCCATCTTTTGGCCAGCTTTGATCGTTCCAGCAAAGACACGGCCAATGGCTGTCACACCGCGATAATCGTCATAACCAAGTGTAGTGACCAACATTTGCATCGGAGCATCTGGGTCCACTTTTGGGCATGGGATGTGCTTGAGGATCACATCGAACATAGGCTGCAAATTCGATTCAAGCTCAGGAGTTAACCCAGCCTTACCTGCAGTGGCTTGTGCATACACAACAGGGAAATCCGCTTGTTCTTCAGAAGCGCCGAGTTCAATGAAGAGATCAAACGTCTCATTCAATACACGAGCAGGCTCTGCATCTTTGCGATCTACCTTGTTGATAACAACAATGGCCTTGTGACCCATCTCGAGCGCTTTCTTGAGCACAAAGCGTGTCTGTGGCATGGGACCTTCCGCAGCATCCACAAGCAGCAAAACACCATCCACCATGTTCATAACACGCTCTACTTCACCACCAAAGTCAGCATGTCCAGGAGTGTCAACGATGTTGATTTTGACAGGCTGTTTGGTTACAGGGTCAACCAGAGAGATGGCTGTATTTTTCGCCAAAATGGTAATGCCACGCTCACGTTCAAGATCGTTTGAATCCATCACGCGTTCTTCAACGTGTTGATTCTCACGGAACGTATGAGACTGTCCCAGCAGTCCATCCACAAGGGTAGTTTTGCCATGATCTACATGGGCAATGATAGCGATGTTTCGGAGGTCGGTTCTTTCAATTTGCATGGTTTCTTCTTCCAGTAAAGACTTTACAGTCTTAAAAAAATGAGATTACTCTTGAGGTGTCAAAAAAAATTTCTGGCGCTTTCCGCCTATACACACAAAAACCCCCGACGGGGAGCCGAGGGCTTGAAATCAGTAGTTCGGCGTGCGGCTTGTATATTATCAGAGAGTGGTGTTTTTGGGTAGGGATTGCCTCGACACCTTACAATCTTGCTGACTTACCTGCCTTTTTTAGGTCGCGGTAATTCCATAAAACCTGCCAAATACGCATTGCTGCTTCCATTTGAATTTTAAAAGACATTTTAGATTTTCCCCAACGTCGATCAGCAAAATAGATCGGAGCTTCACCAATCTTGAATTGCAAGCAATGAGCAAGATATGCCATTTCCACAAGGAACACATAACCATTCGATTGAATGCGCTCAAAAGGCATTTGATTTAAAGTCTCACGCCGCCACATGCGATAACCAGTGGTTACATCGTGCAGAGGCAGCCCTAAAATGGTCTTTGCATAAAAATTACCAAAAGCGGAAAGGCCTTTTCGCCAGATAGGCCATTGTTGGTCCACTGAACCACCCTTTGTATAACGGGAGCCTAGAACAGCGTCACAGGATTTAAGAAGCTCGGCCATTTGTACGAGCGCGGCAGGATCGTGAGAAAAATCCGCATCCATCTGGACGATGGCTTGAGAGTCACCATCCAATATTTTCTGAAACCCGTTCAGGTAAGCCGAACGCAATCCCATTTTTCCAGGGCGATGCAGCACTTCAATACGGCCAGGGAATTTTGTAGCCAATTCCTCAGCAATTTTGCCAGTACCATCTGGGCTGTTATCGTCCACTACGAGGACATGCAAATCCAATGGAAGCGAAAATAAAGCGGAGACCAGTTTGGGCAGGTTCTCCGCTTCGTTATATGTAGGTGTAACAACTGTAATACGCAAACTATTCCCTTCAAACTTCTATCGCTTGTTACGAAACAACTCCGCCCTTACCTGTTCCACGTTCGTAAACTGGGTTTTCAAAGAATGTATCTCTACGATCTTTGCTCCCAGCTTGTCAGACCGCTTGGCCATTTGGTCGCGATCCTTAATTGGATAGAAATACTCCATAGACTGATCCAATCTTGTCTTTAACTTTTCACTCAATGCTGCCAGATTGGATGGAGGCAACACAAGCACAAAATCTGTTCCAGTTAAGTGACCAAGGAAATCCTCAGGGCGGCTGACTTCTCGCATGGTGTTAACGATCATCAAACTGATTGCTCGCAGAACATCATCCGAGGCTACGAAACCATACGCTTCACGGAACGCGTCCATGTTTTCAAGGAGGACAAATAATAAAGCAGAACCATCTCTGCCAATTACTTCAGACAGTTTTTCATCTACCAAGGCGCCTTCAGGCAACCCAGTGACGGGATTGGTCAATGAGCCCTGGCTGACTCTCTTTAATGCATTTCGAACGCGCAGACGTAATTCCTGGACGTCGAAAGGCTTGGTAATGTAATCATCAGCACCGATCTCCAAGCCTTGGAGACGGTCTGAGCGGTCACGTTTTTCTGTGAGGAAAATGATCGGGATATCGGATGTTCGGCGGTCAGATCGCAAGCGGCGAGCTACTTCGTATCCATCAATATCTGGAAGGCGGATATCAAGGATAACGAGGTCGGGGTGATCCTGTTGAGAGGAACGAACCCCATCTTCTCCCCAATTGACTGTAAACACTTCATATCCCTGAACGCGAAAATATGCATTCAGCATTTCAGCCACATCAAGATCGTCTTCAACGATGAGTATTTTGGACTTGGTGTCTGTCATGCGGTTTCTTTTCGGTTAGGAAATCGGCTCTTTTTGTACGATGAATTCACAAACACTGTCACCAATGGCAACGCATTTGGATTCATTTACACGGAATTCATTGCCACCGGAAACCCACTTAAGTGCTTCCTGCAAAAGACCAGTTGAGATGAAACAAACGGGTTTATCCACGCCTGTACGTCCCCAGCAGCATGGGCACTTGTGGATGGTCCACACCCATTCAGTATCTTTTTCTTCGACTGTGGTCTGTTGGTCGCTTAATTGGGTGAAAATCTTTGCAAAGGCTGGCAGACCAATTCTCAGCTTGGATTGAAGCGGAAGAACAACGAATGCGAGATCCGCTGCGCCTGCCAAGGCTCCAAAATTCTTTAATGCATCTGAAAAAGTTGCACGGCCAGCGCGTAAGGCAAGGCCACGTCCACCACGAGGTCCATACATTTCTTCAAGCGAGGAACCAATGGCGGAAAGTTCAGAAAAATCAAAACCTTTATCCAGATTATCTGGCGGATAGTTTTCAACATAATGACTCAAACCGCCAAGATTCAAAATGGCGTTTAAGCCGTTCTTTCCCATCACTTCTTCCAAAGATTTGATGGTTATCAATCCAAATTTATTAGGGTAGTACAATCCACTTTTTTGAAGGGGGGCCATAAAAACTCCACTAAATCAACTTCGCCAGATCTTCGGCGGCGCGACGCATATCAAGGAAGATCAGGCCAAGCTTGGCCTGTTCGCGTGCCAGTGCGGTAAGAACTGCTTCTTCACCAACTGACATCAAAACAACATATCCTTTTAACCCCTTAATATAAACCTGTTCAAGAGAGCCACGTCCTAATTCGCCTGCAATACGTTCACCTAACGAAAGCATGGCAGCAGACATAGCAGAAACGCGATCCTCTTCCACGCCTTGTGGAAGAGCAGACGCAATGCTTAGGCCATCAACACTAACCACAGCGGAGGCTTCAATATCAGGTGATGAAGCCTGTAATTCACGCAGGCGGTCCACCATTTGTTGCGTACGGTTTTTAGACAAGCCAACCCTCCTGGGGGAATTTAACGCTCAAAAACGTGAGAGACGTCAATGTAAGAATCGTGGGACTATTTTAGAACATGGCATTCATTGTGTCAAGTTCAGCGTGCAGAAACCAACAGTTATGATAACTCCCCACGCTGTTTTTTCATCTCTTTGGCAACCACTTGCGAGTTCTCATCCCCGCGTTGCTCTAACTCGTGGATGATGTTCTCATGGTCTTCATCGTTTCGGTTTTGGCTCAGTTTGTAGCCCCCGTCAATTCGTGTGACGTTTAAAGCGAATCCAAAGACGCCCTTCTTTTCTTTTTGGACAAATTCCTCTGGCAGATCTTCCAAGCGATAAGAAGTACTCGCTTCATGCTTACCGACCAGCCGACTCAACAACGATTGCAATTCCTCCCCTTCAACGGGTCGCACTTTTCCATAGACATGTACCATCATATAGTTCCATGTCGGCACATTAACATGGTTGTACCAGCGCGGAGAGATGTAGGTGTGCGCTCCCTGAAAGATGAGCAGTACTTCCTGTTCACCAAAGCTCTTCCACTGCGGGTTCGCACGGGACATGTGTCCTAAAACTGTTAGCGTGCCATCTTCACCCTCAATAATTTCCACAGGCAGATGGGTTGCGGTCAGTTTTTCCCCATCATGGCTGACGAGGGCTGGAAAATTATTCTGTTTCAGGAATTCGATGAGCTTTTCACGGTCTTCTTCACGATAAAGTTTTGGAATATACATATAAATTTTTCCTCAGGAACTAATGTGCGGCAACTTTCATGTTGCACGTGTTTGAGAACAAGCGCAAGATAAATCTCGTGTTACCGAATCAATTACCCAAATCCCTTGGGGACTTCGGCATATACTCCGCGCATATCTTTTGGGAGACCATCTGCAAGGGCGAACATGACTCTGTCCATAAGAGCGAGTGGGGTTTCGCCAGGCTTGGGCAAAATGGAGGGAAGAATGCGAATGGTCACATCTGTGCGATAGGGAAAGCGTTTGAAAAATTTGTCAGTGCCGATGACTGCCATGGGGACGATGGGACAGCCTGCGTCAAGAGCGAGGCGGGCGGACCCTGTTTTCGCGACACCCAATCCCCTTCCTTTAGATCGCGTCCCTTCGGGGAACATGCCGAGGGTCTGTCCATGGGCAAGTACTTTAGCGGCATGTTGAAGTGCCCATTCATCTTTTTCGCCACGGTTAACGGGAAATGCGCCTAATTCGCGATAAGCAATTTCCAAGATCGGAATCTTGAAGAGGCTGGCCTTGCCCATGAAAAAGATCGGACGCGGCAAGCTAAACTGCATGGGCAGCACATCAAAATTAGTGACGTGGTTCGCCGCCAGCACAACTGCACCATCTAATGGAAAATTTTCCAATCCTTCAACGCGCAATTTCATCACGATCTTAAACAAAGAGCGAAGCAAAAAAATGGCAAACTGCCGAAATGGAGTTGCGTGGAAAACAAATCGCGTTTTATCGCGTGGGTCAAAAAAGGTGACTTCTGTCAAGATGACGGCTCCCAATGTTTGGGATTATACTTGAAGCGAGCACGGGACAAAAAAAGGTCTTCACGCTTAGTAAATTTCAAAATCAGAGACATCTGGTTTTAGATAATAACCTCAGGAGTTTAATATGGATACAACAATTGAAAGCATCTCCGCATTAGAGATTCTCGACTCACGCGGCAACCCCACCGTTGAAGTGGAAGTGGTCTTAATGGATGGCGCTTGGGGACGCGCTGCAGTTCCCTCAGGTGCATCCACTGGCGAGCACGAAGCATTGGAAATGCGCGATGGCGACAAGAAGCGATATCTCGGTAAAGGCGTATCGAAGGCCGTTGCAAATGTTAACGGTGTGATCTCAGAATCCCTTTTCGGTTGGGATGCTTCCGAGCAGAAAGCCATCGATGCTGAATTGCTCGCGATGGACGGAACACCTAACAAGTCTAACCTTGGTGCGAATGCAATTTTGGGCGTCAGCTTGGCAGTTGCTAAAGCCGCTGCAAATTCATTCGGCATGCCTTTGTACCGCTATCTCGGCGGCGTGTATGCGCATGTTCTCCCCGTCCCAATGATGAACATCATGAACGGCGGCGCCCACACAAGCTGGCAAAGCACTGACATGCAGGAATTCATGGTGATGCCTTTCGGCGCTCCTTCCTTCTCTGAAGGTTTGCGCTGGGGTGCAGAAATCTACCACGCCTTGAAATCTGTATTAAAAGAAAAAGGCTATGGCGCTCTTGTTGGCGATGAAGGTGGTTACGCTCCTGCCCTAAAGGCAAATAACGAAGCCATCGAATTGATACTCTCTGCTATTGATAAAGCTGGCTTCAAAGCTGGTCGTGGACAGCAGGTTGCGATTGCTCTCGACCCCGCTGCTTCTGAACTTTATGACGAGAAGACTAAGAAGTACAACCTCCGCAAGGAAGGTAAAGAGTTGACTGGCGAACAGATGGTTGAATTCTGGGCTAAGTGGGTCAAGGACTACCCCATCGTTTCAATTGAAGACGGCCTCGCTCAGGATGACTGGGATGCGTGGAAGTTAATGATCAAAACCGTTGGCGACAAGTGTCAAATCGTTGGTGATGATCTTTTGGTGACCAACCCCGAACGTGTCCGCAAGGCGATTGCTGAAAATGCTGCGAATGCTCTGCTCGTCAAAGTGAATCAGATCGGTTCCTTGAGCGAGACAATCGAGGCTGTTGAACTTTGTCAGCGTGCTGGATGGAGAGCAGTCACTTCTCATCGCTCTGGCGAAACAGAAGATGCCACCATCGCGGACCTCGCAGTTGCTCTGAACACTGGGCAGATCAAAACTGGGGCACCCGCCCGCTCTGACCGAGTAGCAAAGTACAACCAACTCCTTCGCATCGAAGCTGAGTTGGGAACGGAAGCAAAGTATGCAGGCTGGGAAGCCTTGAGAATAAAGTAAGTTCAATGAGGGCAGAGAAAACATTTCTCTGCCCTTTTTATTTCGGAGGGACCAATGTCAAACAAACAAGATATAGAAAGATATTTCAGCAATCGGCAAAAAGAAATTGACGGTGCGGCGCTATACCATGTGCTCGCCCAAACCGAAGCGCAACCTCAAATGAAGGAAATCTACGCCCGTCTCTCTGCCAGCGAAGAAAAACACGCTGCACTCTGGGAAAAGAAATTAGGCGAACTAAAGGTTAATATTCCACCGCGCACCCCAAGCTGGCGAGCAAAAGTAATGATCTGGCTCGCCAAGAAATTTGGTCCACAGTTTATATTGCCAACGATTACAGGCAATGAGAATGCGGACAGTCAGGCGTATGATGGTCAACCTGAAGCAGAAGCATTGATGTTCGCCAAAGATGAAAAATCTCATGCACGCTTACTATCGATGGCGTCAAAATCTTCCTCTGGGTTGCCTGGCGCATCCGTGGCCCAGCTTGAAGGACGTCACCGTGCGAGCGGCGGGAATGCTTTGCGTGCAGCAGTGCTTGGAGCAAACGATGGACTTGTATCCATTCTGAGCTTGGTGATGGGCGTGGCTGGCGCAACCAGCTCAAACAGTCAGGTTCTGATTGCAGGGTTGGCTGGTCTGCTTGCAGGTGCAGGGTCTATGGCTTTAGGCGAATGGCTGTCAGTGCAAAGCTCACGTGAATTGTACGAGAATCAGATAAAGATCGAAGCAGAGGAAATTGCAGAGAGTCCTGAAGAAGAGTTGGAAGAATTAACGTTGATCTACCAATCCAAGGGACTTCCTGAAGATCGCGCGCGCGAGCTTGCATCTCATATGATGGCAGATAAAGGAAGCATCCTTGATACACTGGCCCGTGAAGAACTCGGTATTGACCCTGAAGAATTGGGTGGTTCTGCATTTGAAGCAGCATTCACATCGTTCTTCCTATTTGCCATTGGAGCCATCTTCCCCATCTTCCCATTTTTCTTTTGGGCAGGGGCAACAGCGATCTATCTCAGCCTTGCAATTAGCGGAGTGGGATTGTTCATCATTGGAGCAGCCATCACATTGATGACAGGGCGCGGAGTTTTGTTCTCTGGTACGAGACAGGTATTGGTCGGCCTCGCAGCGGCTGCACTCACTTTTGGTGTAGGTAAATTAATCGGTGTTTCACTTGCTTAATGTAGAAAAATTCAAACGTAGTACTCTGGAAGTTAATAGCAAACAGGCCCAAGCTTGATAAAGAAGCGAAGGCCTGTTTGCTGTTATGTTGACAAATCATTTTCGAGAGATATAATAAATTTGTTGCGCCAACCTACTAATTAACCATGTCACACTACATTACAGACCAAAACTATATTCGCGAAACTAATCTTTCATCTGTACTGCGTTTGATCCATAGTCAAGCACCGATATCACGCGCACAACTGGCAGTGATCACTGGGTTGAACAAATCCACTGTTTCAAGTTTGGTGGATGAGCTGATAGAACGCAATCTGGTTCACGAAGCAGGCAGTAATTCAAGCGGCGCAGGCCGCCCAGCAACATTGCTTGAGATCAACTCACAAGCTGGACTGATCATTGGCGTGGAGCTCGGCGTAGATTTTGTTTCTGTGGCTGTTACGGATTTTCTTGGCAACATCATTTGGCGCAGACGCGAAGACGCCAACCCAAATGAAGGCCAACAAAAAATGATCGAACAAACACTGCGCATTGCAAAAGAAGCAATGACTGCTGGGAAAAAGAAAAACACTCCTTTCCTTGGCATGGGTTTGGCAACTCCAGGAACTGTAGACATAAAAGAAGGGATGTTGATCTTTGCTCCAAACCTGCATTGGCGCAATGTTCCTTTTGGAAAAATTTTCTCTGAACAAACCAAGCTAAAAGTTTTCGTTGAAAATGATGCAAACGCTGCGGCAACTGCCGAGCATTTATTTGGCACCACGCGCAAATGCCAGGATTTTCTTTTTGTGTTCGCAGGAGTGGGAATTGGCGGCGGACTATTTCTTAATGGAAAAATATATCGTGGAAAGAATGGCTACGCTGGTGAGATCGGGCATTCGCCTATTATGGCAGAGCCAACCTCCACAGTTTGTCATTGCGGAAACCGTGGGTGTTGGGAAACATACGCAAATCAATACTCCATCATTCAACGCGTTCAGGCACGTCTGGAAGTCAAGCGTACCAGCATTATCCCCAAGCTTATGGCGGACCATAATTCACCGCTCACCATTCCACTTATCAAACAAGCAGCAGATGCTGGTGATAAAGAAGCGATCGATTCATTTGCAGAAGCGGGTCATGCTATGGGACAGGGGTTCGCAGGCCTCATCAACATTTTCAACCCAGACAAGATCGTCCTTGGCGGGCCGCTCAGTGTAGCAGGAGAATATCTTTTGCCCTCCATCAAAGAAACAATGAAACGTCATTCCATGCCTGAAATAGACCAGCAAGTGGAGGTGCTGTTATCTCCCTTCGGACCTGACGCAAGTTTGATCGGTGCAATTGCTATCGTAGCGGACGATATTCTTTCACTTCCATCTGGTTCCAAAGGAAATTAATTTCTCATACACACTACAAAAGAGACCTCGATCAGGTCTCTTTTGTTTTAAAGTACAATCCGTTTATGAAAAATCAATCGTTAAAAACAACTGTGTTCCTGGTCACTGCCGCCTGTTTCATTTCCTTCTTTGTATTTGGCTTTACTGATAATCTCAAGGGCCCAACCCTCCCAGCCATGATCCATGAATTGGGAATTGATTATGGCACAAGCGGGAACATTTTTTTTGGGGAATACTTTGGCTTTACCATCACTTCATTGATCGCAGGATTTCTCGCTGACCGTTTCGGATTAAAAACAATCCTGATCTTCGCTGGCGTTCTTCTAGCGGCAGGCATTGCAGGGTATAGTACTTTCAGCAATACCGTTATCTTAACAGCATCACTATTTTCGGTGGGACTTGGTCTCGGCGCTATTGAATTGGGGACAAATGCCACAATTGTACAGATCCACCCGCAAAAAACAGGCTTATATCTAAATCTTATGGCGGTTTTGCATGGGCTTGGCTCGTTGATCGCCCCTCTATTTGCAGGTTGGCTGCTTGGTCTAAACGTTACATGGCGCACAGTCTATCGCTGGGATATTCCTCTCATTGCTTTATTTGTCTTATTATTTATATTTCTTAAATTTCCAAAAGCCGAAGGGCAAAATAACAGTATTGATTTTCGCAACATTCCCAACATTGCATTTAAGGGAAACCTTCCCTGGTTTTACGCAGCCATAGCATTTTATGTAGCAGCGGAGATCGGTATGGGATCCTGGCTTGTCACCTTCCTTCAAGAAACTCGTGCAGCAAGCGTAGCTAGCAGCACGCAAAACTTATCCCTTTTCTTTGCCTTACTTATGCTTGGACGCCTTGTTGGAGGTTTCATCGTTCATAGACTTGGGTATTTGCGTTCCATATTGTTTGCTTCCGTTGGTAGCCTTATGTGCCTTTCGCTAGGGATTTTTACAAGCCTTTCCATATTTCTCCCGATCACGGGATTCTTTTTCTCAATCATATTCCCCACATTCACAGCCGCTGTTTCAGAAAATGTAAAAGAAAACACGAACACCATTCTAGGAGTTTTATTTACATTCGCAGGCATCGGTGGGCTGCTTGGCCCATTTATCATTGCATGGGCGAGCGATTTACTTGGTTTAAATTTTGGGTTTGCATTTGACGCTGTTTTCACAGTATTGCTAGTTGTGTCAGTATCAATTTTATTAAAAGGAGTGAACAATGGAAAAACAGCTTAACTGGGGACTTCTCTCCACAGCAAAGATCAATCGAGCTTTGATCAATCCACTCAACGCTTCAGAACGGACCCGTTTGCTGGCCGTTGCTTCGAGAAGCCAATCCTCCGCTGATGCATACGCCCGCGAATGGAAAATCCCACGCGCACATGGAAGCTACGAAGCCCTGCTCGCTGACCCTGAAATTGACGTGATCTACAACTCTCTTCCAAACAACCTTCATGCCGAATGGACGATCAAAGCGTTACGCGCAGGCAAGCATGTTCTGTGTGAAAAGCCAATTGCTCTCACTCTTACAGAAATAGATGAAATGACCACTGTTGCCAAACAAACGGGAAAGATATTAGCCGAAGCATTTATGTATCGTCATCATGTACAGACATTAAAGGTAAAAGAAATTGTGGACAGTGGCACACTTGGAAAGTTACAGCTTATCAAAGGCGCATTTACTTTTATGCTTACACGTGAAGGGAATTATCGTCAGATAAAAGAAATGGGCGGCGGCAGCATTTGGGATGTGGGCTGCTATCCCATTAGCTACGCTCGAACAATTGCCGGGGAGGAGCCTGTTGAAGTTTTTGGCTGGCAGGTTGAGGGTGCGGGGGGAAGCGATGATTCTTTCATCGGTCAAATGCGTTTTGGAAATGGTATCCATGCGCAATTTGATTCTGGTTTCAAATCTCCATCTCGCTCCTTTTTGGAAATTGTAGGCAACGAAGGGATTCTCAAAATTCCAGACCCTTTTAAGCCTGGCAAAAAAAGTGAGTTGATTTTAATTCGAGGTGACAAAGAAGAAAAAATAAAAATTAACGGAACGGAATTGTATTTAGGCGAGGTGGAAGATATGTGCGATTCGATCTTGTTAAATAAGCCACCCCGAATATCATTGGGAGATAGTCGCGGCAATATTGCAGTCATTCTTGCATTTATTGACTCTGTGAACCAGAAAAATCCCGTTTCCCTCTAAAAAGGACACATTAGTTCTCTCGCACAACTAACTAGTTTTCAAAAATCATAGGTCATTTTTGAGCTTGTGGTTATAATAATGTCACTATATTCTTACGACTGGAGGATTATCATGTCAAGCGTTACATACAAAAACGTAGTAAAGAAATTCGGTGACCTAACGATCATCAAGAACCTCAACATTGAAGTTAAGGATCAAGAGTTTTTGGTATTGGTTGGGCCGTCAGGCTGCGGTAAAACAACCGCCCTGCGTTTGTTAGCTGGTTTGGAAGAGATCACAGATGGTGAGATCATCATTGGTGATCGTGTTGTGAACGACGTAGCTCCGAAAGACCGCGATATTGCCATGGTCTTCCAGTCGTACGCTCTGTATCCTCATCTTTCTGTGTACGACAACATGGCTTTTGGGCTCAAGCTGCGCAAAACTCCAAAAGATGAGATCAAGCGCCGCGTAGGTGAGGCTGCCGAAATTCTTGGCATCACTGACCTTCTCCAGCGCAAGCCCCGCCAGCTATCTGGTGGTCAACGCCAGCGTGTGGCAGTAGGCCGCGCCATCGTGCGTGAACCAAAAGTGTTCTTGTTCGATGAGCCCCTCTCCAACCTGGATGCAAAGCTGCGCGTGCAGATGCGCGCCGAAATTAGCAAGTTGCATCAGCGTCTGCAAACTACCTTCATCTATGTGACCCACGATCAGACTGAAGCCATGACCATGGCCAGCCGAATTGCAGTCATCAACAAAGGTAATTTGCAACAGTTGGACACTCCGCAAAACCTGTATGATTTCCCCAACAATCTATTTGTAGCTGGTTTCATCGGCTCCCCTGCCATGAACTTCTTCCCTGCCAAGTTATCTGTTTCAGGTGACAAGGTGACAGTAGATACCGGCGATTTCAAGGTTCAAATCCCAGCCAAACATGCCGCCCCCTACAAAGGCATGGACGGAAAAAGTGTTGTCTTTGGCATTCGCCCCGAAAATATTCATGACCCAGAATTTGCACCTTCGAACATCAGCGACCAAAAAGTTACTTCAAAGGTTGATGTCACTGAATTGATGGGGAATGAAACCTTGCTGTATCTGGTGAGCGGGAAGAATACTTTTGTAGCCCGCGTAGATCCGCGCTCCAAGCTTCGCGTTAGCGACTCCGCCGAGATGATTTTCGATATGGATAAATTCCATATCTTTGATGCAAACACTGAAGAAGCAATTCGATAAACCTCTTGAAAGGAGGTGGTTTGAAAGTAGTTAAAACGCCAAATGTTATTTCCACTTCCAAATAAATCAGTTTTTCAAAATTTCTAAGGAGTAGTAAGAGAATGAAAAAGAATTTGTTCGTCCTATTAAGCGCATTGGTCGTTGCATCGATGGTGCTTGTTGCTTGCGGCGCCCCTGCTGCTGCTACTGAAGCCCCCGCTGCCGCCACCGAGGCCCCCGCTGCTGCTACTGAAGCTCCTGTTGCTACAGAAGCTCCTGCTGCTGAACCCATCACAATCACTTTCTGGGAACAGGAAGGCGAAGATGTTGACGTGTTCATTGATGGCTTGATCGCCGATTTCCAGGCTGCCAACCCGAACATTACTGTTGAACGCACTCACTACGAGAACGAAGCTCTCCGCGACCAGTTCCAGACCGCTTCCCTCGCCGAAGCTGCCCCTGATGTCGTCCGCGTCCCGAACGATTTCGCTGGCCCCTTCAGCACCCTCGACATCATTGCTCCCGCAAGCGCTTTGTTCGATGATGCCTTCCTCGGTCAGTTCTTCCCTGGCTCCCTCGATCCCGCCAAAGTCGCAGGCACCCTTTGGGGCGTCCCCGATAACTATGGCAATCACCTGATGTTGATCTACAACAAATCCTTGATCGCAGAACCCCCTGCCACATTCGAAGATTTGATCGCCAAGTCCAAGGAACTCACCAAGGGTGATGTTCAGGGCTTCGCCTACAACCTCAATGAGCCCTTCTGGGGCGCTGGCTTCTATGGCGCTTTCGGTGGTTGGCCTCTTGATGAGAACGATCAGCCCACCTTCGACAATCAGGCTTTCGTTGACTATTTGACCTTTGTTGCTTCCCTCAAGACCGATGGCGTTGTACCCGCTGAATGCGATTACGCTTGCGCCGACACCTTGATGAAGGAAGGCAAAGCTGCCATGATCATCAATGGTGACTGGTCTCTCGGCGATTACACCACCGCTCTTGGTGACAATCTCGGTGTTGCTCCTGTTCCTACCATCAATGGCAACCCCTACACCGAAATGACCGCTGGCAAGTACTTCATGGTCTCCAAGGCTGTTGTTGACGATGCTGCCCGCAAGGACGCCGTCACCAAGTTCATCACCTTTATGACCTCCGCTGACGTTCAGAAGAAATGGCTTGATGAATTCAAGCGCTTGCCCTCCAACACCGAAATTGCGAAGGACCCCAGCATCGCCAGCGACCCAATCCTCGCCGGCTCCATGGCTGACCTCGCTGTTGGCCGCGGCCAACCCGCTGCTCCTGAAATGCGCTGCGCATGGGATGCCTGGCGCCCGAACCTCGAAGGCGTTATGGCTGGCACAATCACACCTGCTGACGCTGGCCCTGCTGCTCAGGAAGCCGCTGACGCTTGTGTTGCCACCCTCGGCACCGCTCCGTAGTTTTTAGTTCTACAATAAATAATAAGATGGGGAGCATACGCTCCCCATCTTATTATAAAAATTACCTAACAAATAATAGAGGTTAATATGGAAAACGATAACTTCCTACGACGAAACCTTCCAACAATCCTATGGATTGCCGTACTTGCCTCAATTTATTTTGTACTATCTGCACTTATTACCCCCTTTGCAAGTGGAATAACATTAAATAGCCAAATCATCACCGACCGTCTTAAAGAGATCGGTGGTTTTCTATTCGGTATTTTGGGCGGACTTGCCATCATCGAAATTTATTTTTATCAAATTTTCTTTCGCCAGCCGACCAACCCCACTACGAATATTATTGCAAGAACCATTCAGGTAATCCTTGGCGCCCTAACTCTGATCGTCATTCTTTATTTCTTCAACCTAACTGATTTGATCAAACTTGGGGATTCTGCCATGGCGAAGTTTGTAAACTTCCCAATGGATACCTTAACCAGCCTACAGAGCACTCTTATAAAAGCGAAATTCGCAACAAAAGAATCTGTAAAGATGTTCTCAGGGATTATTGTTGCTCTGATCGTGCTGGGTCTTTACGCTGTCATCCACTTTACAAGCAAGCCCCAAAATAACCGTGTGGGCCTTGCCTATCTTTTGATCCTCCCCGCCTTCATTGGCGTTCTCTTCCTCATCATTTACCCATTCCTTTTCGAGATCAAACTTGCCTTCTCCAATGCATCTCTTGGAACACAAGCTACAAAAAATGCACAATACGGCCTCTCTTTCGGGTGGGCAAATCTCAAAGCGTTGTTTACAGGCAGCGTTGCGAAAGATGCGAAATTCTTTGAAGTCTTCTGGCGCACCATCCTGTGGACAGCGATCAACGTCACTTTCCATACACTCGGTGGTATGGGGCTAGCCATTCTGCTGAATAGACCGCTGAAATTCAAAGGGCTTTACCGCACATTGCTTGTTATTCCCTGGGCTATTCCTGGAACCATTGCCGCCATGGCATTGCGCAACGAGTTTGACAGCCGCTATGGTTTGTTCAACATCCTCTTGGGCAACCTGCAAGCATGGTTTACAAGCATAAGTGCAAGCACGGCGAACATTGTAGGAATTGGCAATACCTTCGCATGGCTGGCTGCCACCGTTGGACCTGTAAGTTGGAAGCAAGACCCATTCTGGGCTTTTGTTTCTGTGTTGATGGCAAACATTTGGCTGGGCATTCCATTCATGTCCGTCATTATCCTAGGCGGCCTGCAGAGCATTTCACAGGAATATTACGAAGCCGCTGAAATTGACGGTGCCACCCGCTGGCAGCAATTCCGCAACATCACATTGCCATTACTTCGCCCTGTTCTCACCCCAGCCATTATTCTTGGTGTGGTTTGGACGTTCAACAAATTTGACATCATCTACCTCATCACGCAAGGCGGGCCGCAAGAGAAAACGGACATTCTTGTTTCCTCCATGTATAAAGCGGCATTCCAGTTTTATCGATATGGCTTTACTGCGATGTTCGCTCTCGTGATCTTTGCCATTCTATTCTTGTTCACCCTCTTCTACCTCAGGGTCAGCGGTGGACTTAAGTCTGCAACTGAATAAGGAGCACCTACATGTCCACAAATCCGATCTCCCGCTTCTTCCGCTGGTTCTTCTTCCGCTCACGTGGCGATAGCCCCTTCAAAACTCTTCTCATCCATGCCACTTTGATTGTCGCATGTGTAATCGCCGTGTACCCTGCCCTGCGTGTGGTGACAATTTCCCTGCGCCCCAATGACACGCTCCTCACGACAGATTTGAGGATCATTCCAGAAAACGCTACTCTTAATAACTATAAAGAAGTTTTGTTTGGCGCCCCAGAGAAAAATCGCCAATCTGACTTTTTCCTTTGGATCTGGAACTCAGTTTCAGTGGTAGCTGTTACCTCCGTCATCAGCGTCATCCTTGCCGCCATTAGTGCGTACGCGTTCTCCCGCTTCAAATTCCCTGGCAGGTCGGCAGGGTTGGTATTTTTGCTGACGACACAGATGATCCCCGCAGGTATGTTGCTGCTTCCACTATTCATTATGATAGCCAAGCTGAAAATGATAAATACTTCGCTTGGCCTTATCATCGCCTACGCGGTGACATCCGTTCCGCTTACCATCTGGACGCTCAAAGGCTACTACGACACCATTCCTGTTGACCTCGAAGAGGCAGCCCTCATTGATGGCGCCAGCCGCTTCACGGTGTTTACCAACATCATTCTCCCGCTTTCCACACCTGCGTTGGCAATCGCCTTCCTCTTCTCATTCATGGGCGGATGGAGTGAATATTTGGTGGCGCGCGTAGTTTTGCAAAAGAACGAGATCTTCACCTGGCCGCTTGGCATCTTTACCTTTGCACAGCAATTTACCGTTTCGTGGGGCCAGTTTGCCGCCGCATCGGTACTGATCGCCATTCCCGTCATGGCACTCTTCCTTTACTCATCCAAGTGGCTCATTTCAGGTCTTACACTCGGCAGCGTCAAAGGATAAATTTTTTCACCAACCAATATTCCTTTCCTTCATCAGAAGGAAGGGAATATTTTTTTCTAGGCAACACTTATGTCCAAACGAATATTTCTCACCCTTCTGCTTATCCTGCTCATCCCTTCCTGCGTTCCTGCTGCGCCGACGGTTGCTCCTACACCCACAGCAGAAGCTACGCCTGAAACATGGTGGAGCAACGCCGTCTTCTATGAGATATTCGTGCGCTCCTTCAATGATAGTGATGGCGACGGTATCGGCGACTTTAATGGCATCACCCAAAAATTAGATTATTTACAAGAGCTCGGCATTACCGCTGTTTGGTTGATGCCCATCTTTCCATCTCCCTCCTATCATGGGTATGACGTGATGGACTACTACGATGTCAATCCGCAGTATGGGACGATGGACGATTTCAAGAACCTCGTTGCAGAAGCCCATAAACGGGACATCCGCATCATCCTCGACCTTGTCATCAACCATACATCAGATAAACATCCCTGGTTCAAGGAAGCAAAAAAGGATGTCAACTCACCTTACCGCAACTGGTATATCTGGAGTGATACAGACCCAAAATATGTGGGGCCGTGGGGAGAGAAAGTTTGGCATTCTTCCACTACTGGTTTCTATTATGGAATCTTTGAAGCCTTTATGCCTGACTTGAATTACAACAACCCCGCTGTGACAGAAGAAATGAAAAAAGTTGCTTCTTTCTGGCTAAAGGATATTGGCGTGGATGGTTTTCGTTTGGATGCGGCCAAGCATTTAATCGAAGAAGGTACTGTACAACAAAATACCCAAGCCACGCACTTATGGTTTCAAGATGAATTCTATCCCGCTACTAAAGCGATCAATCCAGAAGCAATGACCGTTGGTGAACTATTTGGCGATGGATTAAATACCATTGCTGCATACGTCAAGAACGATCAATTTGATCTGGCATTCAATTTTCAACTTGCAAACAGTTTTATCTCTGCTGCCCAATCTGGTAAGGCTGGCACTTTAGCCAGCACACTCAAAGTCAGCAGCAAGGCAATACCCGATGACCAATATGCAAGCTTCCTGACCAACCACGATCAGGAACGTGTTATGTCTCAATTAGGCGGAGATGTGGACAAGGCCAAACTGGCAGCTTTTCTACTACTCACCTCCCCTGGGACGCCATTCATCTATTACGGTGAAGAGATCGGCATGCAGGGGAAAAAACCTGATGAGAATATCCGCCGCCCCATGCAATGGAACTCAGACGCGAACGCGGGTTTCACTACAGGAAAGCCTTGGCGCGCACCAGATGCAAAATACGAAGCCGTCAATGTAGCAGCACAAAGCGGCGCACCTGCCTCGCTATTGGAACATTATCGCGCCTTGATTCAATTGCGTAACAATAACATCACGCTACAAACAGGCAGCTTAATTCCGTTAAAATCGAACAAGCCATCAGTTTATGCGGCTATACGCACGGATGAAAATGGCAGCTTCCTGATACTTGCCAACCTTGGAAACCAAGCCGTTAGCGATTACTATATCAACCTTAGCGACTCTGGGTTGGCAGAATCCGCTTACGGTTTGGAAACTGTTTTTGGGACTGGGCAGGCCACAGGTCTAGAAGGAAGCGGCGAAGCATTCCAGAAATATATTCCGTTTGAGAATCTGGATCCGTTCGCCATGTACGTTTTGAAAATCAATCCAAAATAAACGAGGTTCATACATTCATGTCTACTCCGAAGTGGGTAAAAGATGCGATCTTTTATCAGATTTTTCCTGACCGTTTTGCTAGGAGTGCGCTTAACCCTGCAGGCAACTTACCGTTTGAAGCTTGGGACTCTGCCCCAACCACTCATGGTTTTAAGGGTGGTGACTTATATGGTGTGATCGAAAAGCTCGATTACTTGAAAGATCTTGGCATTACGGCGATCTACTTCAACCCGATCTTTTCTTCTGCAAGTAACCATCGTTACCACACATATGACTACTACAATGTGGACCCGCTCTTGGGCGGAAACGATGCGTTTAAGAAGCTGCTCAAGGAAGCGCACAAGCGTGACATTCGCATCATTCTCGATGGTGTGTTTAACCATGCTTCACGCGGTTTCTGGCAGTTTAACCATGTACTGGAAACTGGTTCGGCATCTCCCTACCGCGGCTGGTTCCACTTTGATGAAGAGCGGCTAAATGGAAACAGACGTTGGGGAGCTTTTCCAACACAAAATGAAGAGAGTGCTTTGCGGCATGAAGACAGCCTCACGGCGATTGGATATCGTGCCTGGTGGAATTTGCCCGCGCTTCCAAAATTCAACACGGATAACCCTGTGGTACGTGAATACATTTTTGATATCGCAGAATATTGGCTAAAGCTCGGCATTGACGGTTGGCGCTTGGATGTGCCAGGCGAAATTAATGACGATGAGTTTTGGCGTGAGTTTCGCCGCCGCGTACGTGCCATTAATCCCGAGGCGTATATTGTCGGCGAGATCTGGCATGAGGCACAGCGTTGGTTGCAAGGTGACCAATTCGATGCAGTGATGAATTATCTCGTCACTTCGACTGCTATGAATTTTTTTGGAGCACATCATTTAAATAGACAGGTTCTTGAACCTGCAGGCGGGTTAAAAGACCGTGCTCGTCCGATCAATGCGCATGATTGTGCTAATGAACTAGACCACATTTTGAATCTTTACCCTGAAGACATTACCTACGCCCAACTTAACTTGTTGGACAGCCATGATATGCCGCGTTTTCTTTCATGTGTGAGCGGTGATAAGAGCGCTCTTCAACTCGCGTGGCTATTCATGTTCACCATCCCTGGCGCGCCATGCATTTACTACGGTGATGAAATCGGCTTGGACGGCGGACACGACCCCGAATGTCGAAAATCCTTTCCGTGGGATGAAGGTAAATGGGACAGGAATCTACTTGAGTATGCGAAGGCTTGCACATCCTTGAGAACCAAGGAAGCTTCATTACGCCGTGGTGATTACAAACGTCTTTATGCAGAAGGTGAAGTGTTGGCGTACTCACGGACATATAAAGATGAAACTCTCTTTGTTGCATTCAACGCCTCGAACGAAGAAAAGACATTGGAACTGCCCCTCGGCAAAAAGCCCAAGGCTTTGTTTGGCGATCCGCGTTTTTCAGGTAATAACGTAACCATCTCTGCGCGCAGCGGTGTTGTAATAAAGTAGGAACGGAATTTACATGAAGACCTCTCACCAACTAGCCCCGTCTGTAAAACTCATCCACCCTGAGTGGAGCAAAAACGCTGTGATCTACCAGATCAATACGCGTCAATTCACACAGGAAGGAACTTTCAAAGCAGCTGAATCCCATTTGCCAAGACTCAAAGAACTAGGTGTGGATATTTTGTGGTTAATGCCCATCCATGAGATCGGAGAGAAAAACCGCAAAGGCACATTGGGCAGCCCGTACGCCGTGAGGGACTATTACAGCGTTAACCACGAGTTTGGGAGGCTGGAGGACCTTAAACATTTTGTGCAGGAAGCACACAAGATGGGCATGTATGTGATCCTGGATTGGGTGGCAAATCACACTGCCTGGGATAACCCACTTGTGAACGAACACCCTGAATGGTATGAACGCGATTGGAAAGGAGATTTCCGTCCGTCTCCCTGGCGTGATTGGGACGATATTATCGATCTGGATTATCAGAATCCGTTCCTGCGCGAATACATGACAGATGCCTTGAAATATTGGGTACGCGTTGCAGATATAGACGGATACCGCTGTGATGTCGCAGGGTTTGTTCCACTGGATTTTTGGAATCAAGTGCGACGTGAGTTAGATGCGATCAAGCCTGTCTTTATGCTGGCAGAATGGGAAGCACGCGATCTACACATCGAAGCCTTTGACATGACGTATGCATGGAGTTGGTACAGCTTCATGCACCTGATCGCCACAGGCAAAGAGAATGTAAATGGCCTCTTCTACTATTACTCTCACAATGAAAAAGAATACCCCGCAGATGTAATGAGAATGTTGTTCGTCAGCAATCACGATAAAAATTCGTGGGAAGGAACCGAGTTCGAGCAGTTTGGTGATGCGCTCGAAGCTGTAATTGCTCTCTCTGCCACCAGTGAAGGAATGCCGCTGCTTTATAACGGACAGGAAGCGGGCAACACCAAGCGACTCGAATTCTTTGAGAAAGACCCCATCCAATGGAAATCTCATCCGATAGGAGAGTTCTACAAAAAGCTATTTGCGTTGAAAAAGAAAAACTCCGCTTTATGGAATGGAAAATGGGGAGCGAGAATGATCAAAGTTCCCAACACCAAGCCTGAGCAAGTATTCAGCTTTGTGCGCCGTAATGAACACGACAAAGTCTTTGCGATTTTCAACTTCTCTGCAGAACCGCAAAATGTGAGTTTTCAGGATGGCCTCTACCAAGGGAAATATACAAACTATATAAGCGGACAAGAAGTTGAGCTAACTGCATCCTTCCAGTTGGAATTGAAGCCCTGGGAATATTGCATCTTTGTTATGTAAGCCATCAGTACCATCGGGTTCCCACGCGTAATGGAGTTGTGATAAAGTAGGAATATCAAGGTCAGGTTCAATAACCTGACCTTTTGTTTACCAAGCGATTATCAATTTTTTTGCGGAGAATACCATGTCTGAAACTGAGCCTCTTAAGCCTGAAGATATTCTCAATACGATCCTAGCAAATTTACAAGATGAAGATGATGTTGTCATTCTGAATGCCATTGCATCATTGAATGAAAAAAATTTCAGCAGTGAAGCGATACGGCGGCAGTTGGAAAGGCTTTCGCTTCAGAGCGACAACAAGGATATCCGCAAGAATGCGCTCGCTGCGCTCAGTGCACCACAACAACGGAATGTGCGCGGACGCTCAAATAAACTACAACGCGGCGACCGTTATGTTATTTTGCAAGAAATCAATGAGTGGGAAAAGAACGGCCTGCTCCCTGCCGATAATGCAGAAGTGATCCGCCGCCGATACGATTTTGACTTTACATCTGCGCCTGTCGCTTCCACTTCACCTACGCCGCAAGTAGGAACACCTCCAGCCCCAGTTCCACCTACCCCCACTCCACGCCGCGAACCTGAAGGGCCACGCCCATCTCTTTTGCAGACTCTCACCAGCGAAGCCAGCATTAAGATATATCTATATCTCGGTGCATTCTTCGTCATTGCCTCTGCTGCCATTGTTGGTGCAGCTGTGCCAGAACTACGACTGCCTATTTTATTGATAGGAACCTTCATCTTCGGCGGACTGGCGGTAGCAATCAAAAAGAGATTGCCGCAACCGAGCTTTGCGCTCTTTATCGTTTTCTCTTTTCTGCTGCCCATCACTGCAAATACCATTCAAGATACGCTCAACCAAAGTTTGGACCTATCCAACGCGTTCAGCGCGGGATATTGGGTCTTCGTGTATTTCATCATGGCGGTCATTTGGAGCGGCAGTACCTGGTTTTACGAATCACGCTTGTTCAGCATTACTGCTTTTATTTCGCTGGCACTTTCCCTACTACGCCTTGGTGATGTATTTGATGCCAAGCCTGAGTTTTATACAAGCGCAACTGGGCTGGCTCCCATTGTTGGGTTGGCTGGTTATTGGCTGTTGAAAAAATGGAAGGGTGCAAACTTCGCACTCCCGCTCTTCCTAACAGCACAAGGGCTGCAAGGGATCATCCTCATCGCTTCTGTTTCTATTTTTGGAGTCAGCACCATCAACTCATCCACTCCAGCGCTGTGGCATTTGGGAGCGCTTTTCACCTGGGCTGTGGCTTTTGTCTTCTACATTCTCTCGAATGTGTTGGTACCGTTCGTATTCTTCCCCTGGCTTGCGGCAGGAACTCTCATTCTGATGCCGTTCTTCCTTGCCGCGGCATTTGAAATGGAAATTCGCGGATTAAGCATTGTGTTGTTGATCTGGGGAGCCATGCTCTCGATAGCCAGTGACCCAACCTACCGAATTGAATTGACACGCAAGTACAGCCTGCCTGTACTGCTGGCATCCATGCCAATTTTTACCATTGCAGTCATTGTAGGCTTTTCGTACAGTGTTCCACTAGGGATGATCGCTGCTCTTTGCGTGGCGTTCCTTTATGCGGTATTACACACGCTGCGAACGCGGTGGTGGTTATGGACTCTTGCGCTGCTTAACTTTGTCATCGCTTATAGCGCGTTCTTCAATCTGGATGCCATTCAAAAGCTGGATATCTTCTTCGGGTATCAAACATTGGTTCTTAGCATTCTCTTCCTGTTGCCTGACCTCTTCTTGAAAAAGGATCTGACGGCAAACAAAGAATGGCGACTACCTCCACGCCTATATGGTGTGTTATTCACAATCTTTACTTCAGTCGCGATCCTTTTTTATGACGAAGCCAGACCTATTGCCATTTGCTTTGGGGTCTATACCTTGTTCTTTGCGGCATATACCTTTGCACAGCGCAAAGCCATCTTTGGCTATTTGCCCGCTGCATACCTGCCGCTTACCATTCTCTTTACGCTGAATTTCTTTAAACTGGATGCGTGGCTACCCGCTCTTACGGTCTTGTCTGTTTTATATTTTGGGGTCGGCGTATTTTTGCGAGCAAAGGAAGATTGGGCGATGGTGCTGCGGAACAGTGCGTTGGTTCTTGGAACGATCGTTTCGTTCTGCGCGCTCTTCCTGCTAAAAGAAACTGGCGGTTGGTATGTGCTCGTGATCGGTTTGCTCTTCATAGCAGAAATGTACCTAAGCCGCAACGGTTGGTTTGAGATCGGCGTGCCGATCTTATTCACGATTGGGACTTTCCTAGTCTTGCGCGACTTCAAAGTGGATGAGCCTGCATACCATTTGCTGGCATATAGCATGGTATGGCTGCTGACAGACTTGCTGGCGCATTTTACATTCTCAAATCCGCGTCCGCTGATGTGGGTGGTGCGGATCTTTGGCGGAGCGCTCGCACTGATCAATTATGCGCTTCTATTTATGGAAAACGATGCTTCGACTGCGGCTATTGGTTTCGCAGTTTATACGCTTCTTTTCTTAATCATCAGCCTGCTCTATAGCCAACCGAATCTTTTTTACACCTTTACCTTGACCCTGCCACTTTTTGTGGCCTTCCTATTCCGCAGCTTTGAGCTGACCAAGTGGATACACCCTGTAATTGTGGTTGCGGTGGTGTATTATGCGGCGGGGTATTTCTTGCGCAAGGTGCAACGCGCTACAGGCTGGGACTTAACCCTGTTATACAGCGGGCTTGGGCTGGGTGTTGTTGTCTCGTTAGGGGCACCAATTCTCGGCGGGCTAGATGCGGCAATCCCTGTGGCAGTGGCCGCAACGCTATTTGCTGTGGAGGCTTTCGCGAAGAAAAATGCCTGGCTGGCTTTCCCTGCAAATGGGCTTTATCTCCTGGCGTATTTCATCATTCTGTTTGAATTGAACGTGAACGAGCCGCAGTTTTATTCGATGGGTGCGGCACTACTGGGGTTGATACAGCATTATTTGCTAGTGCGCGCGGAGAGCAAAACGGGGGCGTTCGTGATGGGCATGCTTTCGCAATTTGTGCTGCTCGGCACCACGTATATTGAGATGCTGAATAAGAACGACCAGATCTTCATTTATTTTCTAGTGTTGTTCTTCCAATCGCTGGTGGTGCTGGCGTATGGCATTGTGATCCGTTCGCGCAGCCTGACGCTTTTCCCGATCGGGTTTGTGGTGCTGGGTGTGATCACAGTGGTTAGCAAGGCGCTGGAAGGTGCGGCTATTTTTGTGATCGGTTGTACGGGCATCCTTTTGTTGATGCTGGGCGTGGGCGCGGTGCTACTGCGCGAGAGGATCTCAAAACTAAGCGAGAGAATTAGTGATTGGAAGGCATAGGAAGTGACAAAAGCAGAAAATAAGATAGTTTAAAAATTTTGCTGCCGCGGATTTCACGAATTTTTACGGATTATTGTTCTACTTGGGATTTAATTTGAGTTGAAGATAATCAGTTATCAAGTGGCGATTTGACGGCTAGTCCGCCACGCTGTAAGACGTGAGTGTAGATCATGGTGGTTTTCACATCTTTATGCCCAAGAAGTTCCTGAACGGTGCGGATATCGTAATTGTTTTGCAAAAGATGTGTTGCAAAGGAATGGCGGAAGGTGTGAGGAGTGACACGCTTGTTTATTTTGGCAAGCTTTGCGGCGTCTTTTATGGCTCTTTGCAGGGCCGTTTCATGGATGTGGTGGCGGCGAGTGATTCCTGTTTCGCGATCGGTGTAAAGTGTAGATGCCGGAAAGACATATTGCCAAATCCATTGTTTGTGCGCTGCGGGGTATTTTTTATCCAACCCAAAAGGCATGACAACTGAACCAAGGCCAGCAGCGAGGTCTTTTTGGTGAATGGCTTTGCTTAGTGCAAGATGTTCGCGCATGGGGGCTATGATGCTATCGGGTAACATGGTGACGCGGTCGTCGCCGCCTTTTCCGTCGTAGACAATGATGCGGTGATTTTCAAAATCAATATCTTTGACGCGCAAACGCAAACATTCCATGAGGCGAAGTCCGCTGCCATACATGATCTGAGCCATGAGCTTATATGGGCCTGTCATATTTGCCAGAATAGCCCGAGCTTCTTGCACGGAAAGTACGTTAGGAACGCGCTTTCCTTTTTTAGGTCTGATGAAGTTTAGGGAGGCTTCATCCAATTCCATCTTTAGGGTGTAGCGATATAGGAAAAGGATGGAGCTAATTGCTTGATTTTGAGTGGAGGCGGAGGCTTTACGGTCCACAACAAGATGGGTGATGAATTGGTTGATCTCTGGTACGCCCATTTCGCGAGGGTGGCGTTTGTTGTGAAAAAGGATATATTCGCGGACCCAGTGGATGTAGGTCTTTTCGGTGCGGGGAGAGTACTGCTTTAGGCGAATATTATCCCTAAACTGGTCGAGCAGTTTTTTCCCTTTTGGAGTTGATGAAGTTGTAGATGTGGAGGTTTCTGCCATTTTCTTGCCCCTTTCTGACGGTAACTGTATAATGCTGTTATGGAATATAAAAGGGATTATACAGCAATTTTGCTGTATAACACCCCAATTTGAGGGTATATCCCCCAAGGGGACTTTACAGCGCGCCGTATATACCCTAGTTGGGCAGCAATCTCGTAAACATATCGTCGGTAAATAGTTTTTTAGGGAGACCAGTCATGCCTTTTTATCGTAAGTTGCGTGTTTTCCTATGTCATGCTTCGCAAGATAATCCTGTTGTGGATGACCTATACAACCGCCTCCTTGCTGAAGGATGGGTTGACCCTTGGCTAGACAAAGAAAAGCTATTGCCTGGACAAGATTGGGATATGGAGATTGAGAGAGCAGTTGAAACCACAGACGCCGTGATAGTATGTCTTTCTAATAACTCGGTAACAAAAACGGGGTATGTTCAAAAGGAATTGCGCTTTGTATTAGATATTGCGGATGAAAAGCCAGAGGAAGAGATTTTTGTAATACCGATACGACTAGATGAATGCACAGTTCCGAGACGCCTAAAGAAGTGGCAATACGTTGATTATTTTCCAGCAAAGCAAGAATTTCAGTCTTTTTATCGATTATTACAAGCGTTAAGTGCTCGGGCAGAGAGTTTAGGAATTCCAACAAGTATCGGAGAACCACAAGCGCCAAATGCGAGAGTAATAAATTCGGAAACTCCAGTTAGCAGAAGAAACAATCAAGAAGTTAAATTGGTTGGTGAAAGATTTCAAGGAACAGTGACGTCAGCTCCAATCGGAAAATTCTTTGCCTTTATCACCAGAGATGAGGAAGATGAGAGCATCTTTGTTCACTTTTCTGACATTTTGGATTCAAACCAGCGATTAGTAAAAGGAGAGCGCGTAGAATTTGGAACCAAAGATACTCCTCGAGGTCTAACAGCGATTCAGGTTAAGAGAGTATTTGAGGAAGATTCGCCTATTGTGTCGCAAGAAGAAGCAACAGAGTCTCTCAAGGAACTGGCGAATATGCTCAATAAAGCCAGTCAGCGTGAATTTACTTTGTTGTTACTAGGAAAAACAGGCGTTGGTAAATCAAGCATAGTTAACACTTTGATGGGTAAACAAGTTGCCCCTATTGGAGATTTTCGACCAACAACATTTACTGTGAAATACTATCGTTCCGAAGTACAGGGTATTAAATTCTCGATAGTGGATACACCAGGGCTTTGCGATGATCTTCCTGAAAAAAGTAAGGATGAAATTTACTTAAGCGAGATTAAAACGAATGTTAAGGACATTGATTGTATTTGGTTTACAACGCCTCTGTCTGAGCCTCGTGTTGCGAGTGATGAATTAATGGGAATTTCCCATATCACTAAAGTATTTGGCTCTAAGATTTGGGAAAGGTCAATTATAGTTCTAACGAAGGCAGACTTGGTTCACCCCATGGATTACGCACGCACATATAAAGGGAGAACCGATGTTTTGCTTGAGAAAATTTCCGATTATGCAGGGAAAGATATTGCAAAACGCATACCTACAGTTGCAGTAAGCAACATCTTTGACCATACACCAGATGGGCGCTTGTGGCTTGGCGAATTATATACAAAAGTAATAATTAGAATTTCAAATTTTGGGGCGTTGCCTTTTTTTTTGGCAACAGCGAATAGACTAACAAGTCTGGAAACCCAGGTTCCACAAGTAGTTGATGAAATTCAAGAACCTTTACTGACAAGAGAACGATTTCTAACACCGAAGCCAATTGAGCTGAATGACAAACAACAAAAGGAAATAAAAAGGCATATTGCGAAATTACCTGAGTTTGACCCAACATGGACAGCTAGCCTTGCCACTGCTGGGTTTTACGCGGGACTTGTAACTTGGAATCTACCCGTTTTTGTAGTAGGAGGAGTTGGTGGCGCGGCTGTTGGAGCCGTGGTTGATGGTGTTAGATGGTTAGTAGAAGTGTTTAAGAGAGCTAAGCGATAGAATGGTGTTAGGAATTATTTTGCTGAGCTTAGAAGTATTTACTTTAGGTTGAGGCTGCCCAACAAAGCGTGCACCTGACGCTGGGGATTCTGCGCACATCCCAAGCAGTTTTCTACGCCTTATCATTTTTCTGGCTGGACGGCTTCACCGTCCCCGCCCCAGCGCAGGTAACGCAAACCGTTGGGCGCTTGGCGTTTTGTTTTCATCTCGATTCTTGTAGTGCTTTTATTTGCAGGGCAATCAAGCAAACAAATGATTATTTCATCACGGGAATAAGGAGGAAATATGGAAAGAGTATTGGATAAAACAATTATGATACAAAAGACAACTAATAAATTTTTCTTATCAATTGCTTTACTGTTTCTTTCGACAGGATTAAGTGCTAATGCATATAGATTAGATTCTAGGATGCCTGCTGCATTTGATCAATGGCATTGGCCCGTGCCCGCAGGTGAATGGCAGATTGCTAGAGGACCATGCGGTGAAACAGGTCAGACGCACAATTGCAATTATTATGAAGAAAGATGTAGTTACGATATAGCGCCCAAAACAGGCAGCTCGAAGGTAATACCAATCTTGGCTCCATATGGTGGCCGAATAATATTCAGTGGTCAACGAGCTAGCGCATCATATCCAGGAAGTGCCCTTGTGATTGAGCATCCTGATGGAAGAATGAGTGTGCTTTATCAAATAACTAAAGTTGTTGTCGGAATAGATCAGCATGTAGATCAAGGCGAAGTGGTTGGTTATATTGACACCTCAAAGCGTGCAGATGCAACACTTCACTTTTTTGTCCAGCCCAATCCAGTAGCCCGAAATTGCATAATTATTGAAAACTTGGATGCCATCAAGGCAGAAAAAAATGTACTGGTTTCATATAATAAGGATTGGTCTCAAATCATCTTCACGAATCCGCCACAGGAACTCTTAGATACTTTACCGCCCATTGAAGCATCTAATGTTGGCGAAATATTGGACACCCATATTCGTTTAACTCCCAACCAGCGCGCTAATCTCTGGGTGCTTCTCACTGGTATTTTAAGTGATTCTTCCAGTTTGCGTGGGCCGACAGGACAATTGAGCACACTGATTCGTCGAACGCAGGAGGGTGCTCTTTTTAAGGTGTCATTAGAGTCGTTCAGTTCGGTGGCCGGCTATTACAAACGCTTAACGTTTCCGGATTCGCCGCATGCCAATTTGAATTCTTTTCGTCTGCAATATGAAGTAACAGAATCGGTAAATTTAACGTCTGCCAACAGTGTTCTGATGGTAGCCCCTGAGATTATTAGACCATCAAGTTATAGCTTTT
This sequence comes from Anaerolineales bacterium, assembly GCA_046328875.1. Lineage (GTDB taxonomy): Bacteria > Chloroflexota > Anaerolineae > Anaerolineales > Villigracilaceae > Villigracilis. The sequence continues at coordinate 2,787,128 of JAXLVS010000001.1, forward strand.
GGAAAACAACACCCCTGCTATGTTGGAGTATGCCCGAAAATGTTGGAAAAGAACCTATTGAATTCCGAGTCAAGATAGTGGGGCCGTATAATGTGGATAGCGATTGGATCAGTGACACTTGTTGGCTACCGCCTAATCTTCCAGCAGGCTCCTATGTTTGGAAGGTTCTTGAGCGTGACGCTCGTGGTTATATGAATCGACCTAATCAATATCCCTTCGCTTTCATTATTACCGGCCAATGAGCAAGTGCATGAAATCTGCCTCATTCGCTTACGCGCCTAACAAAGCATGCACCTGACGCTGGGGATTCTGCGCACATCCCAAGCCGTTTTCACGCCTTATCATTTTTCTGGTTGGACGGCTTCGCCGTCCCCGCCCCAGCGCAGGTAACGCAATCCGTTGAGCAGTTCCTTGCAAAATCTAAAAACTTTGCATACCAAATAAAATATATTCGGCAAAACAAAAGGAAGGAAATATTATGAAGATTGCTGTTTTGTGGGGTGCGATTTTCGGAATATCGCAAGCGATTATTTCTTTGGTTATGAGTATATATCTTTCATCACCTAACATGGCGGCATTAGCCTGTGTTGGGCTTTTATTATCCTTTGCTTTGAATGTGGCTTGTGGTCTGGCTGGAGCAATCCATGCAAAAGCATTTGGTATAGGATTATGGGCAGGTATTATTGCTATTGCCATAGAAGTCATTGCAAGCCTAATTGGTTATATGATTAATCCAGCTCTACTTGAAGTTGGGGTAGTTGCCAGCGTAATATCATTTGCAATTTCTATTGGATTTGGCATAGTTTTAAGTGCGATAGGTGCTAGCATAGGTTATTTTATTTCTCGTAAATCTACGAAGCCCATACAGACGAATGCATAACTCAGTAATTCCGTTGCGGCATAATAAAGTCATGTGTGAATCTTTGTTTCATGGTTTTGGCAACTCGATAAATTATGTTATTGGTTGGCAATAAAACTGCCCAACAAAGCGTGCACCTGACGCTGGGGATTCTGGCGAAAATCTCACGCAGTTTTCTATGCCTTAGCCTTTTTCTGGCTGGACGGCTTCGCCGTCCCCACCCCAGCGCAGGTATCCTCTACGAGGACGATGGCGCAAACCGTTGGGTGCTTGTCATAGTAGCAACAGTAGAATATTTCAGATAATACTATGGTTGTCAATTGGGTAGTAATATGCAATTACTAAAGAGATTTCCTTTCTTAATTGGCTGGTTAAGCTTTGTTCTCTCAACATGGCTTTTCCAATGGTTAGTTGGGGTAATAATCATTCCTTATGTCAGCATTTCAGTTTTACTGGCGTCGTATGCCTTTGTTAGTCTCCCCACATTTGGCCTATCGATTTCCATGATAGCATTGCCTTTATATCGGCAAAAGCATAATACTGTTATAAACTCTAACCGCATAAAATTTCCTTCTGTTTTAATTAGATGGGTATTAGTTTTTGTTTACTATTTAGTTTATTGCGTGCCTTTATCACTAAAGGGTTTGCTTCCTGAAAATATCAAAGACCCGCTTTCTTTCGTATGGCAAATTATTGCGAGTTTTCTCGCTTATCATGTAGTAGTGCGAGCCTAGTTTGATGACTCTTTCTCACATTCCCAACAAAACAACGAGAAGAAAGTCTTGGCAGCATGAAGAGTCTTCTATTCAGCCAGCGCCCAACAAAGCGTGCACCTGACGCTGGAGACTGCCCGTAGGGCGTGCGGCAATCTCAAGCAGTTTTCTACGCCTTAGCATTTTTCTGGCTGGACGGCTTCGCCGTCCCTGCCCTAGCCCAGGTACCCATAGGGCAAACCACAATCCATTAGGCAGTTTCCTGCACAAGTTCAAAACGTAAACCTATGAAAATCTTGGAATATTTGACGATAACTCTGTTCGTGATATGGTGCGGTAGTGAAATCGCCATCAGTTTAATAAGTGCTATAAATAAATCAACGGTTTCATCTACCAAGGCAGACAAGTTTAGTTTCATCATCGTCTGGCTTTCAACCATCCCGCCAATTTTGTTTGCATATTTAATACAGAAGCAGTTTATCTTTCCCGAAGGATTTGGAAGTTTCCCCACACAATTTCGGTTTCTGGGTTACTTGGGCTGCTTATTTATCGCATTTGGTGTAACAATCAGGCTTATTGCAGTTACCACGCTTAAGAAGCAATTCACTACTAAAGTATTAATCATTGAAGCGCACAAGATAGTAGTGACAGGCATTTACAAGGTAATACGTCATCCCGCTTATCTCGGATACCTGATTTCATTGTTTGGCATAGGGTTAGTTTTAGGAAATTGGATTAGTCTAGCAATATTGGTGATGTTTCCACTTTTAGGAATTTTATATCGTATCCACATTGAAGAAAGCGTATTATTGGATTACTTTGGCTCTGCATATCAAGAATATGCAAATCGAACAAAGCGACTCTTGCCAAAAATCTGGTAAGCAAAAAACTGCCCAACAAAGCGTGCACCTAACGCTAAGGATTCAAGATAACCTCAGACATTTTCCACTTATTTTAATTTTTCTGGTTGGATGGCTTAGCCTTCCATACCTCAACATAGTTATCCGCAGGGTAAGGCTCGTATCGCTAGCCATTAAGAGAAAAGGCGCTTATGAACAATACAAGTTTGGCAGATAAAGTTTCGGAGCAATTTGAAATAATATCAAACGTGGAAGCAGTTACTCTTGGCGGTTCTCAATCCAGTGGTGTATTAGATCAACATTCGGATATTGATCTTTATGTTTATTCCGATGAAGTTGTTCCTATAGAAAAACGCCAGGAGATTGTAAAAAACTTAAAGGCAAGCAAAGCGGACATGAATCTCACATTTTGGGACACGGGGGATGAATGGTTTGATTTGACAACAGGTCTAGAAGTCGATGTAATGTATTGGCGGCCGAGCTGGATAGAAGAGCAAGTAAATAGAGTTCTTGTCAAGCATCAAGCCAGTATGGGATACACGACCTGCTTTTGGCGCACAGTGAAGAACTCGCAAATCTTGTTTGACCGTAATGGTTGGTTCACGAAATTACAAACAGAAAGCAAGCGCCCCTATCCTGCGCAATTAAAACGAGCGATTGTGGCAAAAAATCACCCTGTTTTGAGAACAGTAATTCCGTCGTATCACGGTCAGATCAAGAAAGCGCTTGTGCGAAAAGATTTGGTGAGCGTTAATCACCGTTTAGCGGCATTGCTGGCGAGCTATTTTGATGTATTGTTTGCATTGAATGAAGTCTTGAATCCAGGGGAGAAAAAAATACTCAGGTTTGTGAAAGCCGAATGTTCTTTAATTCCCAAAAATCTTGAGCAATTAATAGACAGTATTTTTAAGTCTGCTGCGGTTGGAGACATGATTGTATTGAAAGAATTGGATAAGTTATTAGATGGGCTGGATGAATTATTGAGGATAGAAGGATTTGATCCAGAGCAGACATTGCTTGCAGCAAAGGCATTTAATTAATGTACAGTTGTTAACAAAGTTGACGCTGAAAACTGCTGCCGTATAGCTATCCCAGCAAATTCTACAACGCCTTTTCATTTTTCTATTCGGATAACTCCGCCACCCTAGCCACAACACAGATATCCACAGGGTAAGCCACAAACCGCAGGAAGATAGAAACAAAATAACACCTTACTAAATTACTATAGCCGAATTATTAAAGTTTGATATATTTTGTTCAATAATATTCAGACTATTCAGATAAGAGAGAAATTGATGTCATGAAAAAGTTAATTGAGCAAAAACTTCTTATATTTATACTCTTGATCATGTGGAGCATTGGATGTTCACTAGTTCCCGCATTAGCTCCCGAACCAACCCCAACCCTTTTCACAGTACCAAATCTTGTGCTACCAAATACCCCAACAACCAGCGACAATAATTCTTCTGGTTCAAATGAAGTTTCATCGGTTAGTGATATTCAAACAATAGAATTTATTGGCAAGAAATTTGAACTCAAATTTAAGTCTTCGGATCAACCAGTCCAAATTTATGAATACTATCTTCCAAACGAATCCCCATCTGATTGGTTTGAGTTGGTTGAGATTCAATATTATCCTGTGAATTCCGCTGGCAATCAACCAGCAGATTTTGCCAAGCGAACCGCCGAAGCATTTACACAACAGTATCCAGACATGAAATATTCGCTCCTCACAAATGACAACGCCAACGAAGCCATCTTGGACTTTTTTTATCCCACATCAACTCGCCAAGGATATATCGAATTTGACGCCTTTAAATTCTTTAGGGACCCCAGTACTTCTCATGTAATAGGCTTTCATTACGCAAAAAATATTGAAGACACCAATGCATCCCGTTCCTACGATTTAGTTCTTAGTGATATAAAACAAACCGTAAAAGAAATAGAAACGGCTATGGCAGAGTTTAATCTCTTTAATAACTAGCCCGGCATATCTCGTCACTAATCAGCGCAAACTGCGTCTGAAATTACTCACCGTCAACTAGAAAGATTACAGTCATATCCCTGTTGGTGTGAAATTCATATTCCTTATTATGAGCAATTAACAAAAATCGAAACCCCGGCACTTCCCCTTGGGCGCATATTACGTCCATGCGGACAATTCCCAAACAATGATCGGGCCATGTTATGGCTTCGGTACTAGCAACCAAGATTTCATCAGGAGAGGCGCCTGTTGAATCGGAAAGCTGCGAAACAAGCAATGACTCTTCCCAAGTAAGGTCATTTCGAACTAGCGTGGGCGTGACAACAGATTGCTGAGTAGAAACTGCTTGTTCTGTTGTTAACGGTTGCAATGAGCATGCAGAAATCGTCAGGGCAACCAATACAATCATATACATAAGTGATTTTTTCATATAGCTCCTTATTTTAAAGTGACGTACAACTTGCCCAAAACGTTCCTGAAAATCAGCATGCTGGGTAGGCAGTAGATTTAATAACAATTGAAATTTTACAAAATTTACTCTATACTTAATCCTAAGGGGAGATTTTGAAGGAAATGTCATATTTAGTGTAATAGAATTTCGAAAACCAGACTTTAAAGGAATTAAGGTGAGATGGCGAGGGCATGTGCTTTCGCTATCAAAGTTAGGCCGTCTAGAACTCGTTTGAAAGAAGCTAACAAGGACGAAGATGAAACACTTAGTCACAAAAGTAATAATCAAGATGTGTGTGAAATCTATTGTTATCGCCACTATTATCGGAAGCATAGTTTGCATTATTGGCTATATCAACAAGTGGAATTCGTCGATTGTATACAGCAACGCGTTTTTTGTAGCTGGCTGCTTACTGATCATCGCAGGAACTTCGTCTCGCTATGCTGCGGGTCAAGAATGGGACAAATTTCAACTACTCAACGCAGACAGTCTTAACGAAATGAGCAATAATGAGAGAGCAAACTTTATAATTAACGAAAGTAGCCCTATACGCCTTGTTATACTTGGAGTATTGAGTGGATTATGGTTAATACTACTCTCGGCAATTGCAGCATACTTGTTGTAATCAGGTAATGCACAGAGATTGCGTCTTCAATTGGAGGATCTATACCGAAGATGAAAGAGGAAATTGAAATTGACGAGATGGCAGCCTGGTTGGTAGTCATCTTCATTACATTGTTTGGTGGTTGGTTACGAGTTTTACTGATTGCAAATAAAGGGATGTGGCTGGATGAAACGTTCAGCGTGTGGATTGCCAACCACAGTGTTACCGATATGCTGCAATGGATCGCCAGAATTGACCAACACCCACCTCTTTATTATCTCTTGCTCCATTACTGGATAATGCGCTATGGCGCTTCACCCTATGACGTTCGCCTGCTATCTGCGCTATTCGGTGCAGGTACAATCCCGATGATTTTCCTGATCGGCAAACGTATATCTGGTTCAGTGATGGGACTAGTTGCCGCAATGTTTCTAGCCCTTTCGCTTTTCAACATCTACTTTGCCCAAGAAACGCGAATGTACACTCTCCTGTCATTCAATGCAGCCGTGGCAATTTATGCATTGGTCAGGCTACTTACAGATTCACGATCCACCAAGCCTATTGGCAGCCAACTGCTGGAATACATGCACGGCAAGCCAGCAGGTGTGCCATCTGAACCAAAAACTCAACATGATTTTAGCTATAAGGATGAAAACCTCGATCAAACCGGGTGGAGAGGCTGGCTCTTCCGCTATCGCTGGATACCTGTCCAAGCTATTGAGACTGACCTATCTTGGGCTATATTTATTGTGTTCTCAGCCGCAACCCTTCTAACTCACAACACGGCTGTCTTTTTCTTTATAGCCATCAACATCTTTGTGCTTGGTCTGATGCTTGTTCAACGAAAAAAACAATCAGAGTCACTACATGCTTTCCAAGCTCCCTCCTTGGGAAACTGGATAAAGGCTCAGTTTGGTATCTTCCTACTATGGAGTCCATGGCTATTGATCTTTATCAAGCAAGCCAGCAGGGTTAATCAGGAGTTTTGGATTCCCAAACCAACTTGGGAGACCGTTACTAAGACGCTTCGATCTCTATTAAATCCATCTGCGCCGAGCCAAACCAGCCAAGTCATGATATGGATCATGTGCGCTTTGCTTTGTCTGGGATTGGTCTATTACCGAAAAAAACTTTCGATATTCTTATTTCTGACTACCCTGTTTGCTGTTCCTGTACTGGGCGAACTGCTTGTCAGTATGAGACGGCCAATTTTCTTAGATAAAACTCTAATCTGGATAACGATTCCATTATTTCTGGCATTTGCGGCTGGCATCTCTCAATTAAGAGTTCGTCTTCTCATGATCGCAGTATTGGGAATTTTAGCCACAAACTACCTATTCTCTATTAGTGATTATTATAAGTTCTTTCAAAAAGAGGATTGGAGCTCTGCTGCAGGTTATGTAGCAAATTACACTGAAAAAGATGATTTGATCCTTTTCAACTCCAACTTCGTAGAAATTCCATTTGACTATTATTTTAAGCCCTTTGAACAGCAGTATTCTCTACAGGTTATAAGGCATGGAGTTCCCTTAGATCTGTTCGATAGCGGGGTTTCAGAACCCATAATGACAATGAAGGATATACCTGGTTTAATTTCATTGATAAAGGGACATAATAGAGTATGGCTGGTTTATAGCCACGACTCATACACTGACCCTAGAGGCATCATCCCACAGACGCTTGCATCCAAAATGAAATTAGTACGGACACGTGAATTTTATGGTGGGAAAGTTCAACTATATGAAACACCCTAAATCTAGTTTCTACTTATGAAATGAGTATTACTGTGTTAAGGACGCATGCCTGAACATTAGAGTTATTCGTAATGATCAATAAAAATATATCCAATCTATGTCTACGCAATGCAGGAGTTACAACTTTGCGAGTATATATATCCCTAGTTATATTCTATGCTTCATCCTTTCCGTAAGGAAAGATATAAAAATCAAAACAAAGTGAGGAAATATATGAAAGCCATCGGCAAAATCATCATAGCGTCAGTGCTACTTGTGACATTGACATCTTGTAGCACTTTCGTACCCCAACCAACAGAGACGCCAACATCTACAGCTACAAGCTTGCCTACTCCTACCAATACGTCAGAGCCAACAAACACTCCTGTGCCATCCACAGAAACACCATCTGCACCTGTTTTGCCTATGCCGTCTGGAAAACCTCTAAACGAGTGGGAAGGCATTCCCGTTATGCCCGATGCAATAGCAGGTGAAGGCGACAGCACTGGATATTCCTTTACGATCAATGCTTTGCCTGAAGATATACAGACATACTACGAAAAGGAATTGGCAAAACTTGGCTGGAACATCTTCGCAAGTGGACAAGGTGAAACAAATGCAATTTTATTGATTTTCATGAAAGGCACGGCCACCCTCACTGTATCTATTATTCCACAATCTGACGGCATTATATACGTCATGCTAGTAAAATAATATTGGGCCGCAACACTCCCACGAATAGCAAATATAAATTGACTACAATATAATTTATAAGAAGTTGATGCATTCGGTGTTGTTAGTTGACTTTGACATATATATATGTGCCGGCAGCAGCGTCACAAGGAACAAAAAATGAGCGAAATAATTAGAAAGCTTAACGGGGCAAACATGGATATAGATCTGGCAACGCCTACGGGCACAATCTCATGGGAACAGGATGGTTGCCCTTGGAATGCTGCCGAAAACACCAATGAGCATAAGTGCGCAGTAAAGAACATTTCTATTTGCCGTTATTTCTGTGGCGTTGAATATATGGATACTCTTTTATGCAGCTATCTCAACCCAAATCCACTTGAGGGCAAAAAATAGTATGAAACCGATTGAAATAAGCATCCACGGCCACACAAAAAGATCCCCGCAGGAAATATGTGCCGAATTTCTGGATACCGAGCGCTGGTCTGACTTTAAAGGTTATTTCATTCTGCCAGGAATAAAAAGGGCCAGCTTTGAAAGCAAAACTCCATCTATCATAGGTTCGAGGATCAAAGTACAAAATACAGATGGGTCGTCCCACGTGGAAGAGATCATCGAATGGGATGTTGAAAATAAAATCGCGCTAAAGTTCCAAGAATTTGATTCCCCGCTCAAGAATTTTGCTACTCACTTTATTGAAACATGGAAATTTAGCCCATCCAACAATGGAACCGAGATAACAAGAAGTATTACGATGTACTGTAAGGGAGTGCTTGGTTGGCTAATGCTTTTGCCCATCTCTCGATTAATGAAAAAAGCATTCGAAAAGAATGCAACACAGATGGGAAGTGTTTAACGGTATCAACTATATTTTATAGAAAGAGGTGCAGTGATGAGCCCAATCCGTATGTCAAAAATAGAGACCGCTTCTCGCGTTGTGCTTGAATTCAATAAAGCCTTCAATAGACATGACGTGGAAGGGATGATGAAACTCATGAGTGATGATTGCGTGTTTGAAAACACAGATCCCGCTCCTGATGGAACCCGATATACAGGGAAGGAAGCTGTCACCCAGTTTTGGAAAAACTTCTTCCAAGAATCGCCGCACGCACATATTGAGATAGAAGAAGTCTTCGGCCTCGGTATGAGATGTGTTATGTGTTGGAAATATGAATGGATAGACACCGAAGGAAAAAAAGGGCACGTCCGCGGTGTGGATATATTTCAAGTTCGAGAAGGCCTCATCACCGAAAAATTTTCTTACGTCAAAGGGTAATCACCCCCACACCACTTTCACTAGCTCAGGCAAGATCTCGCCTGACTTTCCATGAAAGGCAAAATCAGCCTTCGGTGTTAATGGCGTTGGTTCGGCATTGATCTCCACCACCACGGACCCCTTATTTCTGGCAGCATGAGCCAGAGCAGCGGCAGGCTGAACGACTCCCGAAGTGCCGATGGAAAAGAAAACCTGCGCCTCACGCGCCGCGCTGACAGCCGCTTCTAATTCCGCTCGTGGCAGTGCCTCCCCGAACCAGACAACGTCTGGGCGCAGCATGCCACCGCATTTTTCACAGCGCGGCACAGACTCGGTATCATCTCCCCAAATTTCAGCAAAAACTCCACAGTCTGCACAACGGACCTTTAAAATGTTGCCATGCAATTCAAGCACATTCCTGCTTCCCGCAAAGCGGTGAAGTCCATCCACGTTTTGAGTGATCAACGTAAATGATGGGATTTTATTTTCCATTTCAACCAAAGAATAGTGCCCAGCATTAGGACGCACGCCCTTGATGGCTTCACGTCGCCATGCATACCAGTCCCACACGAGTTTGGGGTCACGGGCAAATGCTTCAGGGGAAGCTAGGTCTTCTGGTTTGTACTGTGCCCAAAGTCCAGTTTGAGCGTCTCTAAAAGTGCGGAGTCCGCTTTCTTGGGAAACTCCAGCCCCAGTTAAGACAGAGACGCGGTCAGCTTTTTTCAAGAATCGAATCAGTTCAGATGGAAAATCCATTGAGTCTCAAAATCTTTATGCAGTTACAAAAAACATTCAGCGAAATTCTACGGGGTGATCGTCCCTGATGTTGGCGTGGGTGTGGCTGTACAAGGAAGTAACTTCAACCTTTCCTTGTAAATGGCTGTGCGCCCGATCTCAGTAGCGTCAGCAGTAGTTGCCACAAACTGATATTCGATCCATGCCGTCATATAAAAAGGTTCGTTCTTTATTTCCTCTGGATACAGATCATGGACATATGTACCTGCACCAATAGTATCAATGGAGATACTTGTCCATTCGCTGGCGTTGCCTGAGGTAACACCGCGGAAGCGCACAAAAAGCAAAACATATTTTGTTCTGTTCTGGTCTGAGACTTGTACAGTGAATTTTACAGAGGCAGGGTCACACTTTCTTCCTTTATACACTTCACTACCAGAAGCAATCACACTGATAAACCCTTCCATCTGCGTAGTGGCCGTTGCAGTGTTCGGTGTGATAAACACCACAGGAGGTGTGGCACTGAAGACTGGCGTAGCGGTATCTTCCAAAGTAGGCGTCGGCGATTTTATACCAACCAACGTGGGCGTTAATGTAAATGTGAGCGTGGGCGTTACAGGCGTGGCGGTTGGTATAGGTGTAAATGTATTAGTAGGTGTAGAAGGCGGTGTGGGCGTAGCAGCAGAACCCAATGAGAATCCGCCTACAGAACAGGCAAAGGATAGAACAGCGCAAATGAGAAGATAGGTTATTTTTTTCATGGCACTTTTGGTGTATCGATCGGGCATCCTTTCAAAGGCTCATAGCACATACAAGGTTCAAGAGTGGTGACTTCAGGATATATCTTGGTGCGGCCAACTTCCTCCCCCTTATTATTAGTAGCCACCAACTGCATCCTAACCCATGATTTCTTATAATGATTATGTCCTTCTATCTCTGTAGCTTGTAGTACATAAGAGAAGGTGCCATCATTGTAATTGAACATCACGTCACCTGTTGTCCAAGGGGTGTAATCTTCCTTATCAATTGCTTTCACCTGCACAAAGATAACCACACTGGTTACTTCTTCAGGGTCTGTTACTTTTGCAATAACCGTTGATTTATTCGGTGTGCATTCTCCCCAAAAAATACGGGTATCTGAAACCGTTACAGAGAGAAATCCAGGCCCAGGTCGCACAGGTGTTGGCGGTGTGGCAGGCGTGGCAGTATATTCACCGACAAAGATCGGAACGGGTGCAAAGGTAGAAGTCGGCACATTCGGATCCCAAGTTGGGATATGAACAATTGTTGGAGATGTTGTAACAGAAGGCGTGATGGACGGAGTCCATGTTGGCAATGGAGTGTATGTAGCGAGTGTAGCTGTAGGAGTGGGCGTTTCTGTCGTGGGAAACAAAACCGATGAAACATCATTCATCGAACAGGACTGCAACAAGATCGCTATCGCCAACACGAAATGGAACCTACGCATATCAAACCTCTTTAAAGTCATAATACCTTGGACACGAACATACCCTGATTTTACAACATGTCCGCCTCTAGCTTACCCCGCAATTGATCCTCAAAAATAAAAATGGCCTACGCTGATACAACGCAGGCCATTCAGTATTACGCCGAAGCGCCAGAGTAACTTCTTAACCCGATCTTCCAAATCGTTCTAGCAACAGTAAAGAGAACGACTGTCAACGCAAAAGCACCGAGCCAGGTCTGGAACGTGAGGCGGCCTGTCAACGCCTCAGCAGGGACTGTCACTGCAAATGCAACAGGCACGAGGAATGTGAGGCCAATGCGCAGCCAATTGGGGTAAATATCAATCGGCCAGCGGCCAGCGGCGTAGAGACCTTCAAAGAGATTTGCGATCTCATGCACACGTACGAACCAGAATGCAGTAGTTGTGATCATCAACCAAAAGCAATAGATCATAACCGCGCCCATTGCAATGGCAGAGAAAAAGCCAAGTACAGACCACGCCCCAATGACCCAGTGCATCTCTGAAAGTGCAACGCCCATTACGATCATACCTGTGGCAACGTCCACGATCTGCCAAAAACGGAATTCACGCACGCTGACAAGCAACTGTGCATCAGCAGGTTTGGTGAGGGCGAAGTCTAACTTACCTTCGCGAATCTCTTCCATCAGCCTTTCCATATTCGGTTGAATGGCAGAGCGGATCACGCCACCCATCGTGATGAAAACGCCCATCACCGCGAGCAATTCGGGTTTGCTCCAACCGCCCAGTTGATCGGTTTGGCTGAATACTAGATTCAAGCCAATGAGGCCTGTAGCAAGCGCAATAAAGGTTTGGAGAATTTGAATGTAGAAATTGGCGCGGTATTGAAATTCGTTGAGAACGCCAATTCGTAAATAGTTGAAAGCAAGGCGAAGTCCGTGCATCTTAACCTCCCACCGCAGAAAACCTGCGAATGGCGACTTTCCAGATCAAGCTGACCGAGATCACGCCGAACAGAATCCACGCCAACTGCATACCCAAGCCAGTGAGCAGATCACTTGTGGAAAGATTCCCCACCAACGCTTCAATTGGAAAACCGAAAGCCCAACGGAAGGGAAAGAACCAGGCAAGTTTCTGCACCCAATCAGGCATGAGCGAAAGCGGCACGAGGCGACCAGAGAGAATCAACTCTGCTGCGAAATACAACTCGAACAAGGCGCTAACACGCGTTGTCCAAAACGTGACCATGCCCAGCAGGGACAATGTCATCGTGCGGATCAGGTACGCCATCCAAATCGCGAAGAAGAACACCACACCTTGTAGCAAGGTCGGATTCAGCTCGGGCTTGAAGATCAGAGAGAGAATGAAGGCCAGCGGCAGCCACAACAAAATGACCACCACTTTCCAACCAGCGAAATAGGCTACATCGCCATGCAGTGGATGGATCGGGCGCAACAGACTCATCGAAAGCTGTCCCTCGCGAATGCGCCATTCCCAGCCGTATGGAGTGAACACGATATTCATGTTGCGGACGAGAGTCCACACAATGTAATAGGCGGCAAATGCGCCAGGCGTGTATCCTCCGACCATGCCGCCCTGCTGACGTGCCACCGCCGACCAGACCACCATGTAAATGACAGGTTCGGCGATCATGCCGATCATGTAAAAATAATTGGCAACGGGATATTGAAGCTGCTCCAAAACGGAGAGCTTCATGGTGGCGCGATAGTAGTCGAAATATCGCTTCATTCCACAGCCTCCTCTTTGACAGCAAAGACTGACTCGATCACATCTTCAATGGGCGCGGCTTCAACGGTTAGGTCTTCGACTGCCAGATCGTTCAGCAAACGGGTCGTGATCGCCGAAGTCTTTTCTTTCGGGACGCGCAGCACCATGCGTGCGCCATCGGTTGAGACAACCTCGCCATACTGACTCCAATCCACGGATGCGCTGTTGATGGTAAAGCCAACGGTCTTGAATGCGGAGAACTTTTCAACGAGGGCAGAAAGCTCGCCATCAAAAAGCAGTTTGCCGTGATGGATGACAACGACGCGTTTGCACAAGGCTTCTACATCTGCCATATAGTGACTGGTGAGCAGCACAGTGGCACCGTAGCGTTTGTTATATTCCGCCACGAAAGTACGGATGCGCTTCTGCATGGTCACATCCAAGCCGAGGGTCGGCTCATCAAGGAAGAGGATCTTCGGTTTGTGGAGCAACGCACCAACAATTTCCATCTTCATGCGCTCACCCAAAGACAAGTTGCGGATGGGTTTTTGGACAAGCTCTTTCAGTTCAAGCAGTTCGATGAATTCATCGCGGGTGCGCTTGAACTCATCCATGGGGATACTATAGATGGCGCGCTGGAGATCGAAGGAGTCGAGAGCGGGCAAATCCCATGAGAGTTGGTTGCGGTTACCCATCACGAGGGTGATCTGGCGCAAAAAGTCGTGCGATCGCTTGGCAGGCTCAAACCCTAGGACGGAAGTGCTGCCCGAAGTCGGGTGTAAGAGTCCGCTAAGCATTTTGAGGGTGGTAGTTTTACCTGCACCGTTTGGACCCAAAAAGCCGACCACTTCACCTGGTTGAATATCAAAGGAAATCTCGTCCACGGCTTTGACGGTTTTGTAACGGCGTTTGATCAGCCCCATGGCGGCGGCTTTCAAACCTGCTTCACGTTCAGGTACTTGATAGTGTTTTGCCAGTTTTGATATTGAAATTACAGAAGACATGTATTTCTCCTAAAATGGTTTTTACGTTTTCCACCCCTTGGCAACAAAAAACCGCAGGGCATGGATGCGCCTGCGGCAAGAAGATTTGTCCTTAAATTACAAACCAATTCCGCTGGGAGGCGCAAAAAACAATGATGTGGTTGTCATAAATATTCTCATTGTAAGCAGCCTCCTTTCAATTTGAATTACGTAAAAATAGTTTATCACAATCAGAAATCAGATGCAAGAAAAAAGACAAAATCTTCTGTTTGGAGAAAAACTTGGTATCTTTTCCAGTAATCTGTATCAGCGTCGGCGAGTGCGTACGGGGTGGCCGAGCAAGCTTCAGGGCCAGAATGAGGCGGGAATCTCTGGTATAATCCTCCTCCGTGACTGGTCCTGCCTTATGGTATATGTCCTCTTTAGAGGACTAAGCTATGGGCACGGAGACCTGCAAAATCTCTAAAGAAAGGAAGCATACGTCATGCCTTTACAGAAGGAAGTCAAGACGAAGGCGATCGAAGATTTTCATCGCCATGAGAAGGATACTGGTTCGCCCGAAGTGCAGATCGCTATCCTGACCAATCGCATTACTCAGCTCACCGAGCATTTGCGAAGCAATAAGCAGGATCAATCCTGCCGTCGTGGTTTGCTCAAACTGGTAGGTTCCCGCCGTCGTTTGCTCACATACTTGCGCCAAAGCAATTATCAGAGCTACCTCAGCGTAACCGAGCGTTTGAACCTGCGCCGCAAGTAAGTTAGTTAGACCCTAAAGGTCGCGAGACTTTTAGGGTCTTTTTAAACCCTTTTCTACATAGGGCACAAAGTAATACAAGATTTTAGGCACCCGCAGTCAGGAATTGAATAGCGCGAACAACAAGGTTGTTCCCACTCTTCAGTCCCTGACCAGAGGCGGGAAAATCTGGAACGCGAAGGCAAGGCCTTCGTATGTGCATGTTTATGCGCCCAGAGTTTAATAAAGGAGACAAAATGAATTTCGAAGGTAAAAAGTTTTCAACCGTTGTTGGCAACAAAACGGTCACTATTGAAACTGGCCGTTTGGCAGGCCAGGCTGGCGGCGCGGTAACCCTTGGCATTGACGAGGCGATCGTGTTCGCAGCAGCTACCATGGGTGGCGTGCGTGACGGCATCGACTTCTTCCCACTTTCAGTGGAATACGAAGAGCGGCTATACGCAGGCGGCAAAATCCCTGGCTCGTTCTTCCGACGTGAAGGCCGCGCTTCCACTGAATCAATTCTCACTGCGCGCCTTACTGACCGCCCACTGCGCCCGCTCTTCCAAGACGGAATGCGTAACGAAGTGCAGGTCATCATGTACTCGTTCTCTTCCGATGGCATCAATCCGTTGGACATTCTCGCGATCAACGCGGCATCCACAGCGATCATGATCTCAGACATCCCTTGGGGTGGCCCTGTCGGCGCAGTACGCATTGGCCGCGTGAATGGCGAATTCGTCATCAACCCAACCTTTGCTGAGATGGAAATCTCTGATCTCGACCTGAGACTCGCTGGCACAAAAGATGCCATCCTCATGGTGGAATGCGGCGCGCTCGAAATCCCTGAAGATGTAATGGCGCAGGCTCTTGACCTCGGTCACCAAGCCATACAGCCCATCATCGATCTGCAACTTAAGATCACCGCTGAAATCGGCAAGCCGAAGCGCGAAGTGAAATTGTATCTGCCTAGCGAAGAAGCCAAGAAGAAAGTATTTGACCGCGTCAGCGCTGCAATGAACGAATTGCTCGACAAGCCGCTTTCCAAAGTGGAATTTTATTCGGGCATGGATAAGATCAAAGAAGAAGCGCAAGCCGAGCTTTGCACCGTTCCTGAGGGCGCAGACGCCTCAGCCTACCTGACAGTTGGCACTTTCAAAGAAGCATTCGACCAAGCTGAAATGGATGTAGTGCGCGAGAGAATCTTGAGCATGGGCAAACGTCCCGATGGACGTACCCCAACTCAGATCCGCCCCATTTGGTGCGACGTTGGTGTTTCACCCCGTGCACATGGAACGGGCCTTTTCACCCGCGGCGAAACCCAGATTTTATCTTTTGCGACCCTCGCCACGTTGGGCGAAGCGCAAGAGTTGGATAACCTTTCCCCCATCAAGACCAAGCGCTACATGCACCACTACAACTTCCCGCCCTTCTCTACAGGTGAGGCAAAGCCTCTTCGTGGACAGAGCAGGCGTGAGGTTGGGCATGGAGCGTTGGCAGAGCGTGCTCTTGAGCCCGTCATCCCAGCCGAAGAATCCTTCCCGTATGCTATCCGCGTGGTGTCCGAAGCGTTGTCATCCAATGGCTCCACTTCAATGGGCTCCGTCTGCGGTTCAACCCTCGCGTTGATGGATGCAGGTGTGCCGATCAAGGCTCCTGTATCTGGCGTGGCAATGGGACTCATCACTGATGCGACTGGTCGCTATCAAATCCTCACCGACATTCAGGGAACTGAAGATCACCTCGGCGATATGGATTTCAAGGTTGCTGGAACCGCTGCAGGCATCACTGCTTTGCAGATGGACATCAAGATCTCTGGTTTGAGCGCGCAGATGATGAAAGAAGCTCTCGAACAGGCTCGCGTGGCTCGCATGTCCATTATGGAAAAGATGCTGGCTGCATTGGCTGAACCGCGTGCCGACTTGAAACCGCATGCTCCGCGCATCATCACCGTGAAGATCCCTGTGGACAAGATCGGTGCATTGATCGGGCCTGGTGGCAAGAACATCCGCGCTTTGCAGGAAGAAACTGGTGTCAAGATCGACATCGAAGAAGACGGCACTGTGTACATTGCTTCTGTTGATGGCGTGGGCGCCAAGATCGCCAAGGAACGCATTGAAGGACTCGGCGAGTCTGTGGTGGTTGGCAACATCTACACAGGCAAAGTGGTTCGCATTGAAGCATTCGGCGCATTCGTGAACCTGCTGCCTGGTGTGGACGGTCTCGTGCACATCTCCCAGCTTGCCAGTGAACGCGTGAACTCTGTTGAGGATGTTTGCGTACTCGGCGATGAGTTGACCGTAATGGTGACAGACATTGACCCGCAAGGCAAGATCCGCTTGTCACGCCAGGCTGTGCTTGAAGGCTGGTCAGCTGAAGAAGCCCGCGAGAAGGATAAGGGCGGACGCAGCGGCGGCGGTGGACGTGGCGGAGATCGCGGCGGGCGCGGCGGCGACCGTGGTGGACGTGGTGGGGATCGCGGCGGACGCAACAATGGCGGTGACCGTGGTGGCGACCGCAATCGCAGATAGCACAAGAATTACTAAATTATAAAAATCACCCACAAGGGAAATCCTTTGTGGGTGATTTTTTAAGACCTAATTGGTTGCATTTAGACTTATTCTGTAAAGAGTTAGAAATGTATCCAATATTTGTTCTGTGATAGTATCCTGCAGAAGCAGGTTAATCAAATCTAATTTGGAATGATCAGATGCCTTGGAAAATCAGCTACCTTGAAGAATTAAAGATCGTCAAGACAGTTTATACCGAACCAGCCAAACTTGAAGAATTATTGGAGGCGGTTGTAGCTAACCTGGCATTCGCCAAAGAGAAACAAACCAACCTGTTCCTTGGTGACTGTACAGCGCTCACTGAAACAGGCGCAACGATGGATATTTATCAGTTGGGGCAATTTCTTGAGAGCCTGCAAGCAGACTGGACCATCAAAGAAGCTATCATAGCGCCAAGCGCACGCCAGAATGTGATCGATGATCTTCATTTTTTTGAAACAGTCACTCAAAACCGAATGATCAGAGTACGGCTGTTTCAGGATATTCAATCTGCTACTGAATGGCTAATGAATGAAATGTAGTAGGAAGGGGTAAATTCCTCGCTTTGGAGCGAGGAATTTCATTTCACTTTGGAGGGGAAAAAGGTGAGAATTTTTATGTTAAACTCCTCATCCCATGGACAAAAACACTTTTGAAAACATCATTTACCAAAACTGGACAAGTTATTTTGGATGCCCAGTAGAGACTGCACAGCAGAGCGGAACCACTCTTTTTCCAGAAAGCAAATATGATGGGGATAAGGTCATTGCACTCTGGTACATCGGAAAGCACACGTTTGTTCAACTGGACCCTGCATATTTTCCACAACTCGATACGCTGGTGAAGGAACTGCCTACAGGCACTTCACTTACAGGCAGCCAGATCGAATTCGCGTGGGGAAAAGACGCGCTGCTCTCGCGTGATGACGAAGCATTAAATTATCTTTTTCCACAAGACTTACCAGCTTACCTGCCCATGCCGCCCTTCGAGCTGCGCCAATTGAGCGAAGCGGATGAAGCGGCCATGTCTGCTTTGAATGCGGCGAATACACCCGAAGATGTGGACGAAGGTTTTGTGGAAGTGACTCATCAGGTCGCATTCGGATGTTTTCTGGGAGGGCAACTTGCCGCGGCGGCGAGCGGATATGAGCGGACAGGTTTTCTAGATATCGGCGTAATCACTCATCCTGAGTTCCGCAAAAAGGGATTGGGGAAAGCTGCCGTCGGTGCGCTGTGCAAGTGGGCAAATGAACATGACATGATCGCGCAATATCGGCATCATGCAACCAACACAAGCTCACAACATGTGGCCAGGTCATTAAACTTCCAACCGTACTTTAAAGCTGAAAGTATCTTCCTCAGGTAAACCAGTGATCTATAAACTCAGAGCGCTTTATAACCAATACCCGCCCCAGTATTGGTTAATGATCGCGGGCATTGTCATCAGCACGGCAGGCGGAAGCATGATCTGGCCGTTCCTGCTGATCTATGCCAGCAAAAAATTGGATATGCCGCTTAGTACAGTAGCCGCGCTGATCTCCATCAATGCGGGGACAGGGTTGTTGGCGTCTTTTCTCGCTGGCACATTGGCAGATAAAATTGGGCGTAAGGCTGTGATGGTCTTTAGCCTTGTGATGAGCGGCATCGCATATTTCTTTTTGATGCGGGCGGGGACGTATCCGCAATTTGCGATGTTGATGGTG
The DNA here is from genome assembly GCA_046328875.1 of Anaerolineales bacterium. Taxonomy (GTDB): domain Bacteria; phylum Chloroflexota; class Anaerolineae; order Anaerolineales; family Villigracilaceae; genus Villigracilis. The sequence continues at coordinate 2,806,157 of JAXLVS010000001.1, forward strand.
ATGATCGGGTTGTCGAATCCGTTGTATCAGGTGGGAGCTGATGCGATGCTGGCAGATATCATCCCTTCTGAGCAGCGCACAGATGCGTATGCGATTAACCGCATTGCGAATAATGTCGCTTTTGGCATTGGCCCAGCCGTGGGCGGGTTTCTGGCATCTACATCCTACAACCTGGCATTTTATGGAGCGTCAGCAGGATTTATTATTTACGGCTTGTTGATGTTCTTCCTCGCAGAGGAGACGCTCGGAAAAGCTCTCAGCGAAACAAAAAGCCTTTCGTTCATCGAGCAGGCTGAGGCGGAGAAAGAGCGAAGCACTTCATCCTCCAACGGCTATGGGCGTGTTTTCCAAGATAAAGGTTATCTGGCATTCGTCGCGTTGATCGGGCTGGGCTTTATCGCTCCATCCATGCTGTGGATCTTGATGCCTGTGTACACGAACTTAAATTTTCACGTGCCTGAGGCGATGTACGGTTGGATCCCAACTACGAACGCGTTCATGTGTGTGTTCATTCAATATTCGGTTACACAAGTCACACGCAACCACAAAACGCTGGCAGTAGCGGCAATGGGCATGTTGTTCTATGCGCTTGGCACGGGCAGCGTGGCGTTGATGTCTGGCTTTTGGGGATTCTGGCTAAGTATGGTGATCTTGACCTTTGGCGAGTTGACGCTCATCCCAACTGCAAGTAAATACGTGGCTGATATTGCGCCTGCAGATTTAAGAGGCCGTTATATGAGCATCTATTGGGTCGGATGGGGTTTATCTCGCACCGTTGCGCCGCTGCTTGGTGGTTATTTGAACGATACAATTTCTCCACGTGCAATCTGGGTCGGAGGTCTGCTGATAGGCTTGACCAGCACTGTGGGATTGTTCATCCTCAATAACATTTCTCAACCCCGCGACGCGCTTCCTGCTTAACTGGAAGCTGTTTCTGTTACGAACAGCATTTTCATACTCCTATAAAAGGATTTAGCCATGAGACAATCCATCCACTCAGTGACGTATCTTGTGCGCGAGTATGATGAAGCTATTGAGTTCTTTACTACCAAACTGCAATTTGAGCTGGTCTCTGATACGCAATTGAGCGCTGATAAGCGCTGGGTGCTCGTCCGCCCGCGCGGGATGGAAGGTGCGGCTCTCTTGCTCGCTAAAGCCGCCACGCCTGAACAGGAGAAATTTATCGGCAACCAAACTGGCGGACGGGTCTTTCTCTTCCTACATACCGATGATTTTGAACGGGACTATGCAGCGATGCGCTCTCAGGGGGTAGAATTTTTGGAAGAACCACGCCATGAGGAGTATGGCATTGTGGCAGTACTCAAGGATCTGTATGGAAATAAGTGGGATTTGCTAGAGCTTGAGTAAACATACAGAACCTTTTGACCGCAAATTTAGAAGTAATCGTTTTTCTGGAAGTGGCTAAAACAGAAAACAAATATCAAAATCTTTTGCCGCGGATCTCACGAATTTTCACTGATTTTTGCCTTCTATTCGTAAGCTCTATGTAATTCGTGGCTAATTATTGCATTCCATAATTTCCAAATTAGACACTCTTGTTTTTCTCAACGATTGCTTTTTATTAGATTGGGGGCGTATAATCGGGAATATAGAGTATAAGTGCATAGGCGGACACGGAAATGGCACACTCCCCCCCTCTTCTCGAAGCCAAATCCACCCCAAACCGCCATGCTGTTATGCAATATAAAGGGTGTTATACAGCAAAATTGCTGTATAACACCCCAAATCGGGGGTATATACAGCGCGCTGTATATACCCTAGTTGGGCGCTGGTCGTAAAGAAACGATTCGAAGGATTTCTTATATGTCTTACATTCGGCAATTTGATGATTTTTGTTTTATTCAGGTGTACTAACTCCGCATTGACAATATTGCAAGCCATGAATCGTTTATCTCACGAAAGGGTTAGCAATAGTTACCGTTCATTTTCCGAGTCTTGAAAAAGCTGCCGGTTCCTTTCAGAACTAAAAGACGGAGTTCCTTTTTCAGTCAGTCTACCTTACGGTTCGTTTTGCCCGAAATTGTGTTTAGGGAAGTTGAATCCATCTCGCCTTTCGAGAGCGTATTTTTTCTCGAAGAATTCCAATTGGACTCATGCATGGTCTACTTGAGTTACCGAAAAAGAGACAAGTGGATGTATTGGTATCTTAGTTGGTTTTCGTTTTGGTTCGTAGCAGGCATAATCTTTGGAATAAACTTAGCAGTGTAAGTTCTAAATGAATCCATTAATGCTTATTTTCCATATTGACTCATGGCATATCTATACCAAGTTGGAAAATTCGTTGTCAGGTTGGTAAGAGCGTTTCGATTTCTGGTCAAAGAGCCGTGAGTAAAATAATCACGGGCTAACAAAGCGTGCACCTGACGCTGGGGATTCTGCGCACATCTCAAGCAGTTTTCAACGCCTTAGCTTTTTCTGGTTGGACGGCTTCGCCGTCCCCACAGCGCAGGTAACGCAAGCCGTTAGGCGTTCCTTGCAAAACATCAAGAAAAAAATATGTAATTTAAGAAAACTTTCGGTAACAATTCTTATCGCAATATCATCCCATTATTAGATTGTTTATGTGTCGACTTTACCCGCGATTTCACGATACGTGCAATCCTTCAAAAGGTAAAATAAAAGATACATCCGTCGTAAAAATTGCTGGAATTGGCAAATATTGGATGAAAAAATATCATTGGACCTTGGTTACTGAGGATCTGAAATATGAAATAAAAGTTGAATTTTGGGATTCAACTTCGAGTCGTAAATACCTTCAATACTGACTGTCTTGCCAAGTGATATATGACCTTGATGGGGCTTATGCCAGACAAGAAGATAAATGGGTGAAAAAATGGATATACAAGAGTTACTTGAAAACGGTAACTATTATGAGCTTAGCGGACCTTATTTTTATGCTAGATGATGAGTCTGAAATCCGTAAAAAGCCAACAAACGTGCATTGACTGTTCTACATCCGCTTGCTTATATTTTTCTGGCTGAACGGTGCGTCGCCAACGCAGGAACACATCGTTGGCTGCTTTGAATTTATATAGTTGGCAACTTTCGGAAAATATGGAGACTCAAAGTGTTAACTTTGGAAGATTGGCTAAAAGATTTTCTTGCAGAATAACCTCCATACGGATTACAACGATAATTATTGTATTCTAGCGCTTGCTGGCTTAGTTGCAGGACTGCGATTTAGGTTCGGTATGATCCAAGTCCGTACAAATTGGCTGATTAATTATTTCAATAATTGGGTCTTTCAAGAGGAAAAAAGCGCGGTTACTGCCTGACAAGTTGAACAATCAAATTCACTGATGGAAAAGCAAGAAGAGTCTCTTTACGGCTCATGGAAAAAAACGTTGGCTTTTACAGAATTGCGAACACTTAGATCGGTTATTGATTCTGCAATCAAGCGCGTGAATGGCAGAACACAACTCATGCAAAAGTCAATGAACCATTTTCCGCACAGTTATTGATCCTTCGCCAAAGAAGCTTGAAATTATCATCAATTTTCAAAATGGGCGTATGAGGGCATGGAATTCCGCGTGCAGATCACAAATCGATTAGGTCTTTATCAGTAGTCAAAGTATATGCGATGGTGAATTTGCGCTCTTATTGAAAACTTGATCAAGACAACATGAGTTATCGACAAAGAATAATCGAAAATGCTTGATGCCAGAAATCGGATATTCCAAACTGTATGATTGATGCCTTACTCGAAGCTGAGAACTTACGAACCATAATCTAAAATTGTAAAATCACACATCGAATAGAGGATGTACTTATGACCGAAAATACTTAAGGAAAATTGCGCATTCGACAAAGTAATAGTGATTATCTGTATCAAGGAATTGAGAAGGGACTGAGTTCTATATTTACTCAAAGTTAGGTCCTTTTGATCCCGATCGGAAACTGGAGAAACTCAAATTTGAAAAGTGAGCAACCTATTGAAAAAAGGTTTTGCTGGCAGAAACACAAATCAGTTCGCCTATTTCCTATGATTGAATTCACCAAATGTTGCTAGGAAAATTGAGTTCCTGTTGTGAGGATGACATACTCCCGATGAAGAATCAAAGTCGGTTTTCAGTAATGAGTTGCCGAAAATCAGGAATTGAAAAAGGAAGATTAAGTTGCAAGTGAAGATAACTTAGAGTCATGAGCAAGATTTGAGCAAGATCAGGAAAAAATCACGACAAAAAGAGCTAACAAAGCGTGCACTGACGCTGGATAAACAGTTTCTCGCCTTAGCTCTGGTTGACGGCTTCGCGTCCGCCCCAACGCAGTAAGCATTTAGGTGACAAAGAGAAAAGCAAATTTAGTTCATGCGTACGATTATTGTTCGATATTGTGCGCCATTAATGATTTCTGGCGATTTACGAGATAGCAACTGGCAAACAAGCCAACGAAGCTTTTGTGGCAATTGGGCTTTATTGGTGCGCTCAAAAGAATTAAAAAGATAGTGGTTTGACCAAGCGCTAAATTTACTCAATTCCAGCGGTAAATAAAGATGGTCACGAGAACGCAACCATCCAAAAGTTACAGGTATCGTTTACCTTCGATTGAAAACAATGATTCGAGTAAAGCGATTGATATTCTTATGTGTCAATTACGCCCTCGATTTGAAATCGTTTCATTTCCCGAACTCAGAAGTCAAAGTAGCATGAGAAAAATTTTATTCAATTGCAGATGGTGGATGGCGAGTTGTTCAACGATGCCAAAAAGTAATTAGCCAGAACGATTATGCATGCAGTTGCGAATACGATAAATCCTTGATGAATATAAAGTTCGTGTTTCGCGTGATAATTGGAAACGCAGTTACACAAGTTGTAGCAATCGGCTAAAGATAAAATGTCCGCAATGAGGGGGCATCCTGATTGGAGCGACGATTTTTACATAAATTTTCGATTGGCAAGAGTAAAATGAAACAGAAAAGAGTCTTCCAAATCAAAAGCGTGCCAACAAAGCGTGCACTTGACGGGTGGGATTCTGCGGCATTTTCGGGCTTTATCTACACCCGAACAGAATCCTGCTCTCAAAGTTTTATCTACACCCGCCCACCCGCAAGTAACGCGAACCGTTAGCCGCTCACCTTTCAAAGCCTAAGTAAGATATTGCAGCACTAAACTAAGAAGGGAATGGTTTATGAAAAAAAATATAGATAGCCCTAGCAACACAACAACAGTACCCACAGTAGACGATTATCGTCCTAATGATGTTCTTGTTACAAACACTATGCTTAAGGCTGTCGCAGCCTGTCTTATACAAGATAAAATTGAAATTGGGCACTTATTTGACTTGGGAAACTTCTTGGAAGCAGTAATATTGCATGATCGCCTGCTCATTCATCCATACGACTCGCCTCTTGGTGAAAACGAAAGTTTCTATAATAAATTATCACAGGAAGGGATACTATATAATACCCATCCAGTCGAAATCGAAAATGTCAATCCACAATCTATGGAATTGGTAAAAGATGTACTTACCGAAGGATACGACGATAATCAAAAACAAGAAATAATTAATAAAATGGGGAGAATCCTGCGGAATGATATTAAAAGCTGGGATGATGAATTTAAGTCTTATTTAAGTCCTTATAACCGAGATATTATTAAATCGATTGAAACCCTTCAACCCATTAGCCCAGATTATTTTTATAATGCTGCGCACAATTTTGAAACTCACCATAGTACGGGCTTGTTTATAAACATTGTGTGGAATAGTCATGTACTAACTTATTGGATGCTATGGGACAATCTCTCCATTTCCTATTACCCGAGCTTCGATAGGCTTCACTCAACTGAGTTAATTAATCAAAAGCTGCATTCTTCATTGACCGAAAAAGCTTATCGAGTCGTGGCAGATTCTTTGGATAGCAATATCTCAGAACTCAAGGATTATTTATCTCCGTTTGCAGCGCCAATACCATATATGTTGTCGATCATTCTCAATAAAGCATCTAAGCCAGAAGATATTATTGAATTAATGCTAGAGGAACGCCATAAAAGTCGAAAATTCAGAGAAGTCTTTTCAAGTTATGAACATTCGATAAAAGAAGCAAAAACTTTGAAAGACGCCTTGGTAACTAGAAAAAAAATTAATGAGGCAGTTGCTGAGCTGTCTAAAGCAGCGGACGTTTTATCTACAAAATATATTAATGAAGTGTTATCATTTTCTGAAGCACTCGTTTCTCCAATCGCAAGTCCGTTAGATCCAACATCATATTCAAAGTCTTTATTAACCATACCGCTGGAAGGTTTGAAGCATTGGTGGACAAAAAGAAAAATAATGTATATGTTTTCTTTTGTAAAAGAGGCAAAAGAAATTAAGCCCTTAATCGAAAACGTAAATAGAATTTGGGCGAAACCAATCCCAGAAAAACAAATCGAAGCACTTCCAAAATATCTCGAGTTAATGATTAATTTAAAGAAATGAAATGTTGGGAGAAAATAGCAGGCGGCTAACAAAGCGTGCACCTGACGCTGGGGATTCTGCGCCAATCTCAAGCAGTTTTCTACGCCTTATCATTTTTCTGGCTGGACGGCTTCGCCGTCCCCGCCCCAGCGCAGGTAACGCAAACCGTTAGCCCGCTTTGTAGAATGTATTCCTATTTAGCAAAATTAATTATCACCGCTTACTTTCTCAGTCTTATTTCTAATTGTACAAATGCCTATGCCAGATTATGACTTGAAAAAATATCTAATGCCATCTAGTCACAGTACATGTTGTTGGTCGGGAATAAGTCCTGAAACCACCACAAAGAGTGTCGCAATAGATATGCTCACCCGTCTTTATGACGCTCAAAATATATTTGTGAGCAACACGCCTGTTGTATGGATTCATTGGAAATCAAATAGTACAGATTTTTCGCGTGATGGTGCAGTACAAATCGAGAATGATAAGGTCTATAAAATTCATGTTTACTTTTCTGATAAAACAGTCATGGTTGAAAACTTACTAACATCAATTGGCGAACCTGATTTTGTAAATTTAGTCATTTCTGGCAATCCGCCAAAATGTGATGGAGCATTTATATCTTATCCACAACTTGGATTAGAAGTTACTTTATACTTGGCTGCAGGAAAATCTGTCGGTGTTAAAGGCGATCAATTTATTAGTGGATTTATCATTGGTACATCTTGGACTCCTAAAGATAAAGAATGGTTTCAAATACTTTGGAGTGACAGCATAAAAATGCAATGGAATGGATACCGTGAATACTGTCCAAAATCGTATTCGCGATAAAAGTCGCAGGCTAACAAAGCGTGCACCTGACGCTGGGGATTCTGCGCACATCCCAAGCAGTTTCATACGCCTTATCCTTTTTCTGGCTGGACGGCTTCGCCGTCCCCGCCCCAGCGCAGGTAACGCAAACCGTTGGGCAGGCTATTTGTGAAATATGAACACATTAATTATTCTCTCGCTTTCAATCCTTGTTTTTATATTGATACTTTATGCAGAAACGTCTGCAAATCAGTATATTAGGCAAAAATTCACCTTTGCATATTTCGTTGTTGCGATTATCGAGATAATTGCAGGATTTAATATTTATGAAGGGAGAATCGAACACTCAATTTTTATTTATTCTTTCGTCGGGGTTTTTCCTCTACCTTTTATTATTGCCCGCATAATCAATTCTTTCAGACTTAAGGATAAATCATTTCACTTCACATTACATACGCAATTAAAAAAACATGCTATTTTATTGATAGTCCCCTGGCTGTTTCTGATTGGCGGAAATCTCTTTGAACAAAAAGAACTGTTGATCAATGATTTTGAAAATCTTATAGAATATTTTATTTACTCTTACGGAATATCTTTGCTTGCCATTGCAAATATAATTTTTATTCTTTTGCATACTCTTCAAATAGTGAAGATTTATGAGGAAGGATTTACTTTTGATGGCTTCCTATGGAAGTGGTCAGATTTCCATTCATATTTGATTACAAGCGATACTAACAATCAGAAATTTCAAAAAGTAACTCTAAATTTAGCAAAAAAGATTTGGATACCCATTTATGATATTGATCTGAGTATTACTACTGAGAATGAAGAAAGATTAAATGCTTGGCTAAGCCAAAGGCTACCTCACATATAAGCCCGCCGCCCAACAAAGCGTGCACCTGACGCTGGGGATTCTGCGCACATCCCAAGCAGTTTCATACGCCTTATCCTTTTTCTGGCTGGACGGCTTCGCCAAGTCCACGCGGCGGGGCAGGTATCCTCTACGAGGACGATGGCGCAATCCGTTAGACGCTTGAAGCTATTTAATTTCATCACTGTAACAAGGAGAATAAAATGTCACCACGTATAAAATGGGGTTTGATTACAGGCACAGGAGTCGCATTATTAAATCTTTGTGGCGGCACTTTGATGGGGGCAATTAATAATTGCCTATCTGTTGTGACCGTTGCAATAGCAGCGGCTATAGCAGGCTATTTTTGTGCCCAGCAAGAACCATCTAGTGAGGCAACAAAAGCAGGAGGTGTTGCTGGAGCAATTGTTGGTATTCTTAATTTGGTCAGCCAGTTAATTGGCGGGCTTATTGGTGGGATAGTTGGCACAGGCATACTTGCCTCTTTTACATCCCAAGCACAAGCAAACCCATCTTCGTTTTCACAAGGGGTCGGAATTGGATTAGGCATCATTGTGATAGCTGCAATAGGAATAGGGGCAATATTAATTCTTTTTGGAGCAGGAATAGGGGCATTAACTGCAAAAATCGCAACGCCAAAAGTAGAAGCTGCTGTAGAAATAGAATCCACTCTAAATTAAGCAGTGTCCAACAAAGTGTACACATGGCGCTGGGGACTGCCCGTAGGGCGCTTGGCACGCTTCGCGTCAATCAGTTTTCTACGCCTGAAACTCTTTCTGGCTGGACGGCTTCGCCGTCCCCGCCTCAACACAGGATCTTCTACGAGGACGATGGTGCAAACCGTTTGGTTGCCCCATGCAAAACATAAAGAATCATGAATAATTGTCAGATATAATTCCTTTCATCTCTCTACTTATGAAAGGAATTTGACAAACAAATGAGTAATTACTCTTTGAGGGGTGTCAGCAGGATACACTCAAAGGGGGCTGGCTGGTTAGTCAGGTTGTATCGAAATGCTAAAGTGATCACAAAACTCTTTAGCGATGGCGTTTATGGTGACTCCGATAAAGCATTACGAGCAGCACAGGCTTACCATCGGCAGGCGCAAATAAAATTCCCGCCCATCGAAAAACCACCATTTCGGGAAACGCCACTTAGGAATAATACTTCTGGCTACAATGGCATTTGTGAGACGTTTAGCCGTACTCGAAAAGGCGAGAAAATATCATGCTGGAATGTCAGTTGGTATAACCCGCCAAACAAGTTGAATAGTAAAAAATTCTATTTTCATGACCCGCAAGAACGTAAACAAGCTCTGAAAGAAGCACTTCAGTTTCGTAAAGAACGAGAAGCCGAGATTTTGAAGCAATCTCGTAAAAGGCGAAAAATCTCAGCATAAACTACGTCAAGGATCACGCCTGAAAAAATTGCATTAAGTTTTTTGGCGTTTGTAGTTTTTTCAGGCAAAGTTCTAGTAAGCAGGCAAGCAACCCAACAAAGCATCCTGGACAATCACCCGGATATTGCACCTGACACTTGGGACTAACCACAAGGCATGCGCATTCCCCAATCAGTTTCCAGTTGGACGGCTTCGCCGTCCCCATCCCAGCGCAGTACCCCCTATCGGGGACGATGGCGCTTACCGTTAGACTTCCCTCTCTATTATTCAACCCTAATACCTCACCAATGCGTAACCCACACCGCATGCAGCGGGTTAAACACGGCACAATCACGAGTATCATTATGGCGGAAAAAAAGCTCTTAAGTTCTTTTCTTCCACGGGCGAAGCAATCGTTGTGCCTCTTACTGTGGCTGATATGTAATATCCTGTCTATTTAACTAGAAGTACCAAATTGTTAAACAACAATAGCTTCAGGCAGCTGCCTGAAGCTATTGTTGTTATTGTGTCGGGCGGATATGTTTTTTCCAAATGATGAGCTGAAAAATTCAAAACCCTTACCGACCAAACTTTACCGCCTTCGGGTAAGGCGGTGATGAACTTTTCTGTCGGGGTGGAGAGATTTGAACTCTCGACCTCACGGACCCGAACCGTGCGCTCTACCGGTCTGAGCCACACCCCGAAAGCCTGCGAATTATACCATTGCGGTTTATTTTGGCAAGCCTGTTAAGGATTCAGCATTACTTCAATGCTATAAACGTAAATATACTTTTGTAATTCCGAGTCCACTACCCCAAGAAGCGGATTTTCCTGCTTGAAAGTCAGGCGTGCGAGGGTTGGCTCGGTCACTTTGTATGGCAAGGTGGTTTCAAAAGATTGAGTATCAATGCCGTTGAAGTTGAGTATTCGTGAGGAGATTGGCGAGCCGTTCGGGAGAACTAATTCAACCACCATGGGTTGGTCGTTGAATGGCCAAATGCGGCCTTTGAGACCAACCTCACCTGCGTAAAAGTTCGCCTTTTCTTTCATTCCTTCGATCATGATACGTTCATAGATCATGTTACCGGTCGGGTTGATTTGATTAGTGCCAACGGAATACAAAAGAACAGGCATGGTGTTGAGGACTTGAAGCCGCCCAAAATCATCCTTGCTGCTCACGCGAATGTACCCAGCTTCTGAAACAGCCCGAATCTCAAAGCGTAGTTCAAACCGGCGGTAAATGCCTTTTTCATTCCTAGTGACTTTATCAAGGTCACGATAAAGAACGCGGCCATCCTCACCCAGTAAATCCACTTGAATCACTTCACTTTCACCTGAGACCACCTCCATTTGTAAAATTATTGGAGATACGACACTGGATGCTGGCCCTGGAGATAAAAAGCGGATTTGTGCGAAGTCGGTGAAACCTGCTGCGAAAGTTGGTGTAGGGCTGGGAAGCTCTGTTAGCGGAATTGAGAGTTCGGTCGGGGTAGGCATCAACGTTGGTGGAACAGATTGTGTCAACGCATCAGCAGTGGCAAAAGCCGCTTGCCCAGTCAATGCTACAACGGTTGGCAGAGATGGAGGCGGCACACTCGTCGGTGTGGATTCTATACTTTGTGAGCAGGCAGCTAAAAGCGTAAGAAAAGAGGCGAGGATAAATATTTTTTTCTTCATGTAGGATTCGAATCAGTTGTCCCGCAGGTTTGGATAATTCAAAAACAATCCAAACCTGCGGGACAGTTTATTTAATTACAACCCGTAAATTCCACTAAATTTCTTCGTCAAATAGCGGACATAAGCAGCAGAGTCAATTCGTGAGCCAGTAGCCTTTTGCACAAGATCCTGCGGGTCATATTTATGACCATAAATATGGATGTTCTTACGCAGCCAGCCAAGCAGTTCATCGAACTTGCCTTTGCGGATCTGTTCTTCAAGGTTGCGAATATCTTTATTAATGGCTTCCCACAATTGCGCAGAGACAATGTTGCCCAGCGCGTATGTGGAAAAGTAGCCGATCATGCCACCAGACCAATGAACATCCTGCAAAACACCTTTCGCATCATTGGGCGGGACGACGCCAAGATAATCCTTCATCTTTGCATTCCAAACTTCGGGCAGGTCTTTCACGGCAATGCTGCCATCCACCATGCCAATTTCAATTTCAAGGCGCAACATGATGTGCATGTTATAGGTGGCTTCATCTGCATTCACGCGGATCAAAGAGGGTTCTACTTTGTTAATGCCCTTGTAGAATGATTTTGCCGTCACACCATCCAACTGTGATGGAAATGCTTTTTTCAATTCAGGGAAGAAATGTTCGCAGAACGGCAGCGAACGGCCTACGAGATTTTCCCACATGCGTGATTGTGATTCATGCACCGCTAACGATGTACCATTCGCAAGCGGAGTACGTTCGTAAGCAGGGTTGATACCCTGCTCGTACATGGCATGGCCTGATTCGTGCATGGCGCTAAAAATAGTAGCAATTGGGCTGCCCGCCTCAAAACGATTTGTAATGCGGACATCGTTCACACTAAAGGAAGTCTCGAAAGGATGTGGGGCCTTATCTTGTCTGCCACGGTTGAAGTCATAGCCAAACTTTGAAATGATCTTTTCACTGAAGTGCCACAACTTCTGCTCGTTATATTTTTTGTGCAGAAAATCGTCCTTCACCTGCTTTGTTGATGCAATTGCCTTCAGCAGTTCCACTTGCTTTGGACGCAAGTTTCCGAAGATCTCACGCACCTCAGAAGTCTTCATGCCAGGTTCAAAATCATCCAATAGAACATCATAAGGATGATCAGCGGGCGGGAAGAAAGAAACATATTTCTTGACAAGGTCTACAACTTTTTGAAGCTGTGGTTGGAAGATAGAAAAGTCGGATTTGGATTTTGCTTCCACCCATGCTTCAAACGCCTTTGACGAAACGATAGCCTGCTCCGCAATAAATGATGGGGGCACTCGCTTGGCCTTATCATAATTGCGTGAAGCAACGCGGATCATCGCGCCATCATCGGTCTCAGCATCGCTATATTCTTTCTTCAAATCTTCCAGCAAGCCGCCGACTTCGTCAGAAGTGAATTTCTCTTGTACGATCTTGCCAAGAGTGGCAAGTTGCTGCCCACGTGCTTCGCTGCCGCCGCGCGGCATATTCACTTGCTCGTCCCAACTCAACACACTTGCAGCATGGCTCAGGTCAGAAACTTCACCAAGGATTTGCTTAAGCTGATTCAGCTTTTCGGACATGGAAACCTCCAGAGGATTTGCGCAAGCTGTGGACCCGCGCAACCAAAAAATTGTAGTACAACGCGACAAAACGCCTCCCGCCAACGGACGCCCGATTCTGTTTTCTCAAGCATCTTCTCCGCTTTGACGAATTGCGTCTTGCAATATGATTGTATCGTAATCAGAGTTTATTTGCACCCTCCCTCTGAATGGGAAAAATCCCGAAGAGAGAGCTTGGCTATAAACCATGTCAATCTCTTCGGGATTTGGTAACAATCACAAAACTTTATAAAATATTTTGAACTCTATGGGCACTTATGCCCTTCTCCAACTCCATTGATAGTGATGTATCCTGTCATCCCTTCATGGACTTGAAGCATCTGAGCTTCTGGCTCATCTGGGTAAAACATGTCATAGGCAGTGTAAGTATCTGGGTCAACTTGAACTTCATTCAGATATTTTGGATTTGTGTACAAAGAATATAAGTAAATGTTCCCAGGAACGATGAACATGTCGTGCTCGGTGCAGTTTTTGAGATAGGCTGGCTCTGGCCATTCTGTGAAGGTGAAATTAGGTACTTGGCTGATATCACCATTGATTTTGGAGAAAGGGGTTTGAATAGATACCCAGCCCGTCGCTCCTGAATCTGGGATATTAATTTGCACCCATTTGGAAAGAACATCCTGCCCAATTACTTGAGCACTGACACCTTTCATAAGAAAGCCAACGGCGTCATAAGCCAGTCCCGGCCCGCGGCGGATGTAGAGGTTCCCATCCGACGCTGTGACGGTGACTGAAGGCAAAGACGTTGGCAAAATTACAGTTGCCGTAGGGGCAACTGTCGGCGCGGCAAGGGGCGCTGTTGTAGGCAGTACAGTTGCTGTATCTTGCAAAACAGCAGCCGCTTGTAGAGTCAAAGTTGGCTCCGTTCGGCTAAATTGCTGCCTTCTCCCGCCCGTCAAAATACATCCCTGAATAAAAATGATCAGCAGCAGGGAAATCAATACTTTCCTGAAAGTTGACATGATTACTCGTAGCGGAGCGCTTCCACTGGTTCCAAGTTTGCGGCGCGGCTGGCGGGATAAATTCCAAAGAACAAGCCAATAATGGCTGAGAAACTTGTGGAAAGAAGAATCGCATCCGTGCCAACAATAGGCGTAAAGTTGTTACCCGTTGCCGTGGCAACTTTACCAACGACAAAGGCGATCAACCAGCCAAACATAATTCCAATGACACCGCCAATAAGACTCAGCAGGGAAGATTCGGTAAGAAACTGAAGCAGAATGTCTTTTTTACGTGCGCCCAAGGCCTTACGCAAACCGATCTCTCGGGTACGTTCAGTAACAGAGACAAGCATAATGTTCATAATGCCAATGCCACCCACGAGCAGGGAGATGCCTGCAATACCACCAAGAAAGATGGTAAGCACGCCTGTGATGGTTTCAAAAGTTGAGAGAAAATCCTGCTGGGTAAATACTGTGAAATCATCAATGCCGATCGGTGTACGATGGCGTTGACGGATGATATTTGAAACTTCATCAGACGCGGAAGGGACAGCTTCTGCGGAAACAGCTTGAATGAAGATAACATCCACTTCATCGCGAGTGCCTTTCTTGATAAGCCTTGCCTGCGCAGTAGTGAATGGAATGTACGCTGCATTATCTTCGCTGCCAAATGCTCCACCACCTTTAGCAACTGTCACACCGATAACGCGGAAAGGCTGGCCTTCAATGCGAATCGTCTCGCCGACGACGCCATCGGCATGTCCAAATATTGTTTTGGCTGTCTCTGGTCCGATCACTACAACAGACATTCGCCCAAGGATATGTTCTTCATTGATAAATTCGCCTTCAGCCAACTCCATATTGCGAACGGTTGCATAATCAGGTGTTACTCCTGAGATGCTCGTGGTGGTATTTTCACCAGCATATGTCAGTGTGCCATTGCCCTGAATGGCTGGCGCAACTAATTCTACTGATGGTGCAGCAAAGGGGTCAGCAATCGCCTCCGCGTCAGATAAGGTCAATGGGCGGTCATTGTTACCACTGCGTCCGCTACCAGGGCCACCGGGAGGGCCATTTTGACTGCCGCTAAAAACAAACAGCAAGTTTGTACCGATGCTTGAAATAGAACCAGTAATAGATGCTTGTGCGCCATTTCCTACGGCGAGCATGGCGATCACAGCCGCCACGCCAATTACAATTCCTAGTACAGTAAGACCTGAACGCATCTTGTTGCCGTTCAAGCTTTCAAGCGCTTCAAGGATGGATTGTGTAAAGCTCATTTCTTCCTGCCTTTATCGTCAAAGGAGGTATCCAATTCGCCATCTCGTAAACGGATAACGCGTTGGGTCTGTTCAGCGATATTTGGGTCGTGTGTTACGATGACGAGAGTTGTCCCTAGATCTTTATTGAGGTTGAGCAAAAGATTCATAATCTCTTTGCCGACCTTGGAATCAAGGTTACCCGTCGGCTCATCTGCCATAATGATGGCTGGGTTATTCACCAAGGCGCGGGCTACTGCCACACGCTGCTGCTGACCGCCAGAAAGTTCATAGGGACGGTGTGACATGCGTTCTTTAAGGCCTACAGCTTCAAGAGCTGATTGAGCACGTTCACGGCGTCCTTCGGTTATGCCAGCGTAGCGTAAGGGTAACTCCACATTTCCAAGAGCAGTCAACCGAGAAAGCAGATTGAAACTTTGAAAGACAAAGCCGACTTTGCGATTACGGACACTGGCAAGTTGATCATCGTTCATGTCTGCCACTGATTCGCCATCAAGGATGTACTGTCCAGAGGTAGGACGATCTAAACAGCCTAGTGTGTTCATCATAGTGGATTTCCCAGAACCAGATGGTCCCATAATTGAAACCATTTCACCGCGCTCAATGGTAAATGAAACGTCGCGCAATGCACGCACTTCGAACTCGCCCATCATGTAGGTTTTGGTCAGGTTTCGTGCTTCGATCACCCAATCCATATTAGCCTCCAAATGGACCACCGTTAAATGAGGGCGGGTTGAGAATGATCAGATCGCCTTCCTTTATGTCACCGTTTACAACTGCACTCTCTGTATCAGAAGAAGAGCCAAGTTGCACTTTAACCTGCACAGGCTGATTATCAACCAATACATACACGACACGGTTTCCATCTACCAAACGGACAGCACGGTTGGGGATCAAGATAACGTCTTTCACCTCTTCAACTACAACATTCACCGCTGCGGTCATACCGGGCTTTACCAACTCGTCGGCATCTGTCAATTCAATAGTGACAGTAAAACTGACTACGCCCTGTACGGTATCGCCAGCCTGTCCAACTTGAACAACCTTCCCGTGATATTCCTTGCCCAGGATCGCATCAAATGTGAGAGTGGCAGTCTGACCAACTGAAACACTGTTGATATCCACTTCCGAGACTTGGACGTCAACAAGCAGATGGGATAGGTCATCAATACGATAGCCAACTGTCCCAGTGGTTACTTGGTCACCGATAGCAGGGCTCGCTTGAGTAACGGTTCCATTGAAGGGAGCGATCAAGTAAGCCATATTTAATGTAGATTGGGCAGCAGCTACTCGGGCTTTGGCCGCAGCGACGTCCGCAGAGTCGGGGCCAGCAACCAAGCGTTCGTACGCACGACGCGCATCATCCAAACGAGATTCAGCGAGCGCCAAATCTTTATCAGCTTGGGCAATAGTATCTTCGCTGGCATATCCTTTATATTGCTTGGCCTTTAATACACCAAATTCAAAAAAGTAGTCAGTGATCTCTATTTTTCCGTTAAGTTTCATGCGCCAGTTATAAGCTTTTTCATAGGCTTTTTCGGCACTGTCTACAGTTTTTTGGGCTTCTAATCGTGCTGTGTCTGAGGAAAGCAAATCTTCCAAAGCCTTCTGGGCGCTTACCAAATCTGCTTCCGCAAGAATAATGTTTTGGTTAAGGGAAGATTTCCCAAGGCTAGCAAGCACATCGTTCTGAGAAACGAGGCTGCCTACTTCTACATTTACAGTATCAATAATCCCACTTGTCTGCCAAATGAGCGTTGCACTTTGCCTGGCGCGCACGCTGCCCGTCGCACCAACAGATGCAACAAGATTACCACGTTCAACAGGGACAGTTTGAAAAGCAACGGTTTCAGTGCTGCCGCGTGAATTCAAGAAAACAGCAACCAGTATTACGATAAGTAATACAACTCCCGCGATGATCCACGTTCTGCGGGAAAATCTCGAAAAAAATTGTTTCATTATGGAAATCCTCCGAAAATACAGTCAGCCCGCGACTGAACATTCTTACGGGCAGAGATAGTTAGTTTATCAAACAAATGTGCGTAAATTGTGGAGGTTTATTTTAATTCAAGTTCATGGAATTATGCCTTGTTAAACAACTCATTTAATATTTGTCTAAGAAACTTGTGACGATTGTCGTTTGCTTTTGTGACATTTACGCCTATGTCTGTCCAAATAGTTTGGGTATCATCACTCGAGACCTTATATGTACGGTATAGATATTGATTCGGAGGCATAATGCAGGCTGTACCCAGCGAATTTTTAGCTATTGACAGAAAAGAACGCGCCAATCGCCCGTTCTTTGATCTTGACCTCCGTCCACCAGAAGCAAGAACTTGTGATTTTGACGATGTTGTCATTGAGTTCGACCCAGAGCGCGCCATGGTGGAAGCTGCACGCTGTATTCACTGTCCAGACCCTGCTCCCTGCATGACAGCTTGCCCGACAGCAAATGACATTCCCTCTGCCATGTGGCTAATTGAACAGGGGCGCTTTGTGGAAGCAGCTGGTATTTACCACAAGACCAGTTCCCTGCCTGAAGTATGCGGACGAGTCTGTCCGCATGAAGCACTATGTCAGGGTTCCTGTGTTTTGAATAAACACCGCCAACCTGTGCTTTGCGGAGAGCTTGAAGCTTTCACCGTAGATTACGAACGACGCACAAGCGGCTATGGCATTCCCGTTGGATCATCAACAAATAAACGAGTGGCTGTGATCGGTGCTGGCCCAGCTGGACTAGGATGCGCAGACATCCTCGTGCAAAAAGGATACGATGTAACCATCTTCGAATCTAAACCTGCTCCTGGCGGATTGCTCGTATACGGTATTCCCAATTTCAAGCTGTCAAAGGAAGTTTGGCAGGAAAAATGGGAACAGTTTGAAAAAGCTGGCGTGAAATTCGTTCCAAACACTTACATTGGAAAAAACAAAACAATTGACGGCCTTTTTGCTGAAGGGTTTGAAGCTGTATTCATTGGCGTTGGTTCTGAAATAGACGCAAAAATGGAAGACACCCCAGGCACAGACTTGCCCGGCGTTTACGAAGCAACAGACTTCCTCATCCGTGGCAATGTGGAATCAGATCAGCTGCCTGAGAGTATGCGCAAACCTCTTGAAATC
Source organism: Anaerolineales bacterium (assembly GCA_046328875.1). Classification (GTDB taxonomy): domain Bacteria; phylum Chloroflexota; class Anaerolineae; order Anaerolineales; family Villigracilaceae; genus Villigracilis. The sequence continues at coordinate 2,824,265 of JAXLVS010000001.1, forward strand.
GGCAGGCGCGTCGTTGTAGTCGGCGGCGGAGACACTGCCTCAGACTGCTTACGAACCGCGATCCGCCTCGGCGCAGAAGATGTTACTTGCTTATATCGCCGCACAGAAAAGGAAATGCCTGGTGGAAAGAAAGATCGCAAAATGGCACGTGAAGAAGGTGCGAAATATCGCTTCCTCACCCAGCCTGTCAAATTCATCGCAGGTGCAGACGGTAAACTTGCCGCTGTAGAATGCATTGAAATGAAACTCGGTGAACCAGATGCAAAAGGCCGCCGTAAGCCTGTCCCAGTAGAAGGCTCCAACTTCAGCGTTGCAGCAGATACAGCCATCCTTGCGCTTGGCTATTGGCCTGACCCAATTATCAGCAAAAGCACACCAGACCTTGAAACTCATGACTGGGGCTTGGTAAGCGTAAAGAGCAAAGCAACAGGACAGACATCCCGCGAAGGAGTATTCTCTGGCGGAGATTGTGTCACAGGCCCCGACCTTGTTGTCACAGCCATGGTTGGCGGAAGAAAAGCAGCTTTTGCGATCGACGAATACTTGAAAAACAAGAAATAACCTGTTGTGAGGGCAGGGTGTAACGAAGGGCGGGACCGAAAGGTTCCGCCCTTCACCGTTTTATAAAGTACTCATGATCATAATTTTCAGCATTTGAAAAAGTGCAATTTGTGACCGCGCTGGGTATAATCCAGCCCATGTTTCAACGAATCATACGCGGACTCGAAATCACTCTCGCCCTTCTCATCCTTGGGTTTGTAGTCGGCTACAGCAATCCATCGCTTACACATCCCATTGAAAAGGTACGCGCCTATACGCGCCAAATCGAATTCAATTACGTTTCGTGGATGTCAAACGCCGCGATCATCAAAATTCGCGCTGCGTCAGCTGGCATTCCGTACAATCTCAACAACGCATCTCAAAAAGTAATTGTCAATGAAAACCTGCAAGTCACGCAGACTATATTAGAAAAAGAATATCAACTAGCCCAAATCTACGCAGACCCTGCAGTAGCGGATAAAGAGCTTGCATCACAAAATTTACGTGCTGAGCTTGATGGATACTATGCAAGGCAAAGTCAACTTGCTCCGCTGGCAGAAGCAATATTACAAGAACAAGTTACGCAGGTCATTGCAGAACTTGGGCTTACTGCTTCAGGGCAACCACTACCAAACGTTTGGTATCACTCCACACCGCTGCCGATGGCGCTTATCGTTTCCCCGCGTGATCACATTGAGCAGATCGCAAACATCTCCGTAAACACAGATTTAACCGTTGATCAACAAGCCCAGCTTGAAAGCAATGTTGATAAAGGACTTGGCACCTCTTCACTGGTTGTGAATATCGGCGGAGTTGGTGTATACCCAACAATGGTTATGCGCACAACAGACCTTAATTGGATGCTCAGCACCATTGCACACGAATGGATTCATAACTACCTCACCCTTCGCCCACTGGGGCTTTCCTATAACGAAACCCCTGAGCTTCGCACCATGAACGAAACCACCGCATCCATTGCTGGGGATGAAATTGGAGCGCTCGTCATCAAGCGTTTCTACCCTGAACGAGTAGCTGCATATCAAGTGGATCCGCGCCCAAGCACCGCCTCTTCCTCAAGCTTAAGCTTGATCTCGTTTCCTTTTGAACATCCAACGCCTGGAGATTTCTTGCGCCCTCCATTTGACTTCCGCGCTCAAATGCATGAAACGCGCGTCACAGCAGATGCGTTACTTGCCGAAGGAAAAATAGATGAAGCAGAAGCCTATATGGAACAACAACGGCACATCTTCCTACAACATGGATATTTACTTCGCAAGATCAATCAGGCATATTTTGCATTCTACGGAGCATACGCCGATTCCCCCGGCGGTGCAGCAGGTGAAGATCCCGTTGGTCCAGCCGTCCGTGCATTGAGAGAGCAAAGTGATTCCCTGACGGGCTTTATCAAAACCATCTCATGGATGTGGAAATTTGAGCAATTGCAAAAGGCAGTCAATCCGTAAATGAAACGAATCCTGATTATGTTATTTCTTTCCATTGGAAGTATTTTCGCTCTCAGTGCATGTGCCAAAGAGACAGAAATTCCCCCAACACCAACCATCGTCAGTGTGCCGATCATTGTGAATACGCCAACCCCAGTAATTGGCTGCTCAAGCATTTCTGCTGAGCCTACTCCTGCCCTCGGCGCAAGTTCCCCTTACCCACCCGTCAGCGGCGTAGACTTTTCCATTGGGCCAGCTGATGCACCTGTGACTCTAGTGTTGTATTGCGACTTTCAATCTCCGGGCTGTAAAAGCATGGAAACCGTCGTCACTGAGTTAATAAAAAATCACGAAGACCTTCATTTTGTCTTTCGCCCACTTCCATTAATTGGAATACTCGATAAATCCGAAATGGCAGTCCTTGCGGCTCTCGCAGCAGATGAACAAGGTCAATTCTGGGGCATGTACAACCTGCTCTTCGCCAAGTACAACGAATGGACAGTTCTCGCTCCTTCAAAATTCAATGATTGGGTCATAAAGGAAGCCATTGCATCGGGCATGGATGGGGACCAACTCAAAGCGGCGATCAATGCTCCTGAAACAACGACCAGAATGATGTCCATGTATGATGCGGCAAAGCAATTAAATATCGCTGCTGTGCCTCTCGTCCTGTTGAATGGAGAACAATTCTTCCTGCTTGATTACAAAAACATGAGTGACACAATCGGCATCATTGCGCTTGGACAAAAGCAATTTACTCAATGTCCGCCTTTCAACATTGATGTCACAAAGCAATACATCGCCACCATCAAAACTGAAAAAGGCGACATCGTGATCGAGCTATATCCAGACAAGGCGCCGCTGGCCGTGAATTCGTTTATATTCCTCGCGCAACAGGGCTGGTTTAATGATGTAACCTTCCACCGCGTTATTCCTGGTTTTGCCGCACAGGCAGGTGACCCAAGCGGTACAGGGAAAGGCAACCCTGGGTACTTTTTCAAAAATGAAATCAGCAATTTGTTTTTTGATAAGCCAGGCATAGTAGGAATGGCAAACTCTGGTCCCGACACGAACGGAAGTCAATTCTTTATTACTTTTGCGCCTGCGCCACATTTAGATGGCTCCTACACTATCTTTGGTCATGTTCTTAGTGGCTTGGATGTTGCTGAAAATCTCACCCCACGCAACCCAGACCAGGGTCTTCTCCTGCCGCCTGGAGATAAGATAATCAGCGTAACGATCGAAGAGAAATAATGCAAACAAAAAAAACTCACTGGGCTTCCATCTTAACATTGCTGGCTTTTTGTGTAAGCCTTTTATTTTTATTCTTAATCGTATTGATTCTGGGAATTAGCTCAATAGTTGACCTGTTTCGCCAAGGCGGCGACCCCGTCGTTGAGATGATCAGTGCAGTAGCCTTCGGGTTCGTCATCATTCTGTTGGTTGTATGCGGATGGTACGTTCTACAAAAGGTAATGAACCGCGTAGGAGCCGACCAGCCGTTCAGCCAGCCATTTGCAGATTGGCAGCTTATTCTGGTGTTCGTGCTGGCAATTGTCGGTATAACGAGCGGCGGCCTTGCTGCATACACAGAAATTCAATGGCTTGGCTGGCTCATTATGCCTGCCGCAACCATCCTTGTGATCGTACCGCCTATTTGGCTGATCTTTGGCTATGGCTCACGCGCATTGGAAACAGGTCCACGCTGGCGTGTTTTCGCCACCCTCGGCCTTGGCATGACAGTTGGCCCAGGAATAATGATCGTGCTCGAACTAGTTACGCTCCTGAGCGTCGCCATTATTGCGGTTGCACTGCTTTCGATACTGGACCCAGTTACTTTTCAAGATGTGATGCGACTCGCCAAGATCGTACAAACGGAAACAGATCAAGAAGTTATCCTAAATTTGCTTGCACCCTATATCGCAAATCCAATTGCCATTGCTACAGGGATTGGGTACATTGCTCTCTTGGTTCCTCTCATTGAGGAACTGCTAAAGCCGCTGGCGGTTTGGATATTTGCAACGAAGATCGAAACTCCATCACAGGGATTTGTGATGGGATTATTAAGCGGGGCCGCTTTTGCGCTCGTAGAAAGCTTGAACGCAAGCGCAGATGGAACGATCAGCTGGGTGGCCATTGTTGCAGTACGGGCAGGGACAAGCATTCTGCATATGACAGCTTCGGGGCTTGTCGGCTGGGGCATCGTTTCCATGTTCAAAGAAAAGCGCATTGGGCGTTTTTTCGCAGCCTACTTTACAGCCGTGCTAATCCACGGGACGTGGAACGCTTCCGCCGCAGGTGTAGGCATTGCCTCGTTAGGGCAATCCATTGGCAAGCCTGAATGGCTCTTTAACTATGCCCCAGCTTTCATCGGCGGATTGCTCGTCATGGGCGTGGGCATGTTCATTGTGCTGCTTGCTTCCAACCGAAAACTACGGAACATACAGAAACCATTAATCACGAAAGACGATAACAAAGAGGAAGTACAATTAACCACATGAAATATTCATCTACAGCACAAGACGGCGACCTTGCTCAACTAGTTGGTCTTACCCACAAACATTTCATCATTACTCTTAAAGCCGGCGGAGATTTTCAAAGCCACCGCGGCGTGCTAAAGCATGACGATCTTATCGGCAAACCTTGGGGCTCGCAAGTTTTCAGCCACACGGGCGCGCCTTTCTTTTTATTACAGCCTTCACTTTCAGACATTCTGAATGAACTCCCACGCACTACGCAGATTTTATATCCAAAAGATATTGGTTATATTCTGATCCAAATGGGCGTTGCGCCTGGACAAACCGTGATGGAAGCTGGAACTGGCTCAGGCTCCATGACGATCGCACTGGCAACTGCCGTCAGCGCTGATGGCAAAGTTATCTCGTACGAACAAAAACCTGATGTTCAGAATCTGGCGCGAAAGAATGTCGAACGTATTGGCCTCGCTTCGCGCGTGACCTTCAAGCTGCGCGACATCCAAGAAGGTTTTGACGAAACTGACGCAGACGCCTTCTTCCTCGATGTGCAAAATCCATTTGACTATATCGCGCAAGTACGCAATGCCCTCAAACCTGGTGGATTCTTCGGCAGCATCCTGCCCACCTTCAATCAGGTGGAAAAGACGTTGCTGGCCTTGAGAAAAAACAAATTTGCCTTTATCGAAGTCTGCGAACTTATCCTGCGTTATTACAAACCAGATGCCAGCCGCCTCCGCCCTACCGACCGCATGGTGGCGCACACTGGCTTCTTGGTATTTGGCAGAAAAATTGAAGAGACTCTCGATCCCCGCGCCGTGGAATTGGCAAACGAAGCGGGCATAGAATAAAAGACACGGAGGAGCAACATGTTTGGACGTCGAGCACAACGTATGGTTCGAAGAATGGCAAGGCGGGATGATATTCCACCAGTTCTGCAGCGAGCCAATGAGATGATGGAAAATGGCGATTACAAAAATTCAGCCCAGTCCTATCACACTCTTGCACAAGGAGCTGAGGAGCGCTTCCCACATCGCGCGCCGTTTTTATATGTGGAAGCTGGACGTGCCGCCATCCTTGCTGGTGATAACAAGATAGGCATTGCTGACCTTCGCCGCGGATTAACCATCCTCGCCAGCCAGGGACGTTTCCCCAGAATGCAGATTCTTGGCAAGCGCATCATCAATGAATTGCGCGCCAGGAAGTTAACCGCTGAAGCAGATGAGATCCAAGCGTTATTGAACGGCAATCTTCCAAAGGAAATTGCATCTGCACCTTCCGCTCCTGCCAAAAGACCGACTTTGCCAAATCACTGCCCATCCTGCGGAGCCACAGTAAAACCAGATGAAGTTGAATGGCTCGATGATGTCACGGCTGAATGTTCCTATTGTGGAAGCCCGGTACGTAACGAGTCATAACCTTTAGTATATGAGTCACCTAACGGAAGAATTCATAACCCAAAAATTAGCAGAAGCTGAACAAAACACCATAGACTCAGATGGCTATGCTGAAATTCCTGTCCACCCAGAGACACGGCTAAAATGTGCAGCAGTGCTTCTGCCGCTGATGCATTATCAAAACGAGTGGCATATCTTATATACCCGCCGTACAGACCGTGTCGAATCTCACAAAGGACAAGTCTCATTCCCGGGTGGCGCATGTGACGAAGGAGAAACCACACCCGAACAAACTGCCTTACGTGAAGCTGATGAAGAGATCGGCATGAACCCCGCCCATGTAAAAGTCCTCGGGAGGCTCAGCCGATTGATAACAATCAGCAGCTTTCGGGTAAGTCCGATCGTGGGCGTCATCCCCTGGCCTTATGCTTTTCGCGTTGCAGGGGTTGAGGTGGCGCGCGTCTTCACTATCCCACTTCTGTGGCTTGCAAACCGAAACAACTACTGGGAATTTTCTCTTCGCGAATCAGAACGGTCACTAATCGCCTATCATCCATATGACGGCGAATTGCTTTGGGGAGCCACCGCAAGAATGACCATAAATTTTCTAAAAACGTTGGAGCTTCTGTAACAAAAAATCGCCATCAAAATGATGGCGATTTTTTTCATAAAGGTTGCGAAGGGGCTTACTTCTTTGCAGCGCCTTCTTCTTCTTTCTTACCACGTTCCACGCTAAGGCCAGGAGCAGCAGCAACAGCTTCAGCGCCAGGAACAGCGGCCACTGTATCAGCAGCTTCTGTCTTTGCAGCAGAGGCAACGGCAATGGTTTCGTCTTCGTCATTCAAAATGCGAATGGAACCAGAGACTGCCAAGTCGCGAACACGGATGCTGTTACCAACTTGCGCCAATGCAGAAATATCCACTGCAATGCGCTCGGGCAGATCGGTGGGCAAACATTCTACTTCAAGCTTTTCGATGTTCTTCACCAACACGCCGTTGTAATCTTTCACCGCGCCAGAAACGCCCACAAATTCGAGGCGAACGGTCGCGCGGATCTTCTCGGTGAGGTCAACAGCCAGAAAATCGATGTGTGTGAGATTGCCCTTGATGTAATTGCGCTGACGTTCGCGCACAAGTGCGGGATATTCCTTTCCATTCAGGTCAATTGTGACCAAGCTGGAGGAAGTTAACTTGCTCATTGCGAGAGTGGCAGCATGTGCTTCCAATGAGATCGCAATCGGCTCCAAGTGGCGGCCATAGATCACCGCAGGCAATTGGCCTTCGCGTCGCAGGGCTTTTACCTGCTTACCAGTAACATCACGTTTTACAGCTTTTAAAACTACTTTATCCATCTTTACTCCTCGGGCGCCTCTCACCGTGCGACTCACGGTTACCTTCACCCTATGAAATGATATTCTGCAAAGCGGCCGCGCCGCTGAACATTCAATTATTTTTTACCGAACAACATGCGCCCCAACAAAAGTATGATGCCCGCGAACAAACCGCCAACCAACCCCGCGATCAACGCGCCGCGAGTGTCAATGACTGTGGTCACATTCCCATTAACATTCCGCGCCAACAGGATAACCGATTCAACTTTTTCGCTGCGGACTTCGCGTCCCGCCACGAGCCCTGCATACGCATTCCCAAATTCGACGCTTCCTGCTACGACCACGCCTGCTTGCCCATTAATGGACATTGTCTCAGCTCGGGCCAGCACTATCGCACTGTTCTGTGCAGTCACTTCTTGCGCCTGCACAAAACCCACCGCAGACTGATGAGTCTTCAGATTAGTTGCATTGACATTAAAACCAGCACTTTGGCTCAGTTCCACGTCTTCAGCTTGGATTACGCTAGCAGAACTTTCATGCATCCGCACCAATTCAGCCTTTACCATCTCCACATCAACTTCGGAGAGATTGGTCACTTGCGGCTGTTTGGTCTCATCAATTTCGTTGGTAGCTGTCATTTTGCCTTTGTATCTTCGGCAGAAAACGCGCCTCCTCACGGAGGCGCAACATTAAGAACGGCTTGCATTTTATACTCAGGAAGGGGTTTCGTCAAGGAAAAAGCCCCTTCACTGAGCGTATTTAGGCTAATCTTCCTTCTTGAAACGGTCGCGCATCCCCTGCACCTTGGATTGTAAATCCTGGAAGAAGTCACTTTCCACGATTTCTTTCACCTGCTTATCAAGCTTGGAGCGGTCTACCATGATCTCCAACTGCTGCACACGAGCGCGCAGAGACTTTTCACGTTGAGCCACCTTGCCCACCATGACCTTGAACACTCCTGTGAGGGTATCAATTTCATCGCGGAATTTGTTCGGATTATTGTCATCATCCTTCCATTCGTGGCTGTAATCGCCTTCACCGATCTCTTTGGCAACACCCGCAAGACCGATAATGGGACGGGTCAAAAAGCCCGAAAGCCAGAACACCAAAAGGAAGATAAGAATGTAACTCAAAACGAAAGCGATCGCCCCGTTACGCAGGATATTTGACTTGACTTCATCTACATAACTAGCTTCAATATCCACGCCAATTGCGCCGATGGCATTTCCATTATCGTCAATGATGGGGGCATATGAGGTAATCCATCTACCAAAATCATCCTTGTAAGGATCCCACGCGTCAACCTGCGCTGTCAAACCATTATAAATATTAGAAGATTTCGATGTATAGCGCTGACAGAATCTAAATCCACCGCGGGGCTCACGGAAATATCCCGTGCTTCCAATTGCAATAATTTCGCCTGGCTCAATGCCTTTGATGTACGTATAAATACGCGTTTTAGGCTCCACTTGTTGAACCGCCAATAACCAATTTTCATGCGCCATATAAAGCGGATTATCCTCAGGATAATATCCATTTTTGTCTTTGGGTGTATCAGCCGTGGGTTTTTCAGGCGGGCAAGCTGGGTTATCGGTGCTTTCCTCTTCATAGAGCTTTACAAAGGATTCCTTGTCCATTCCCTTAATCGCGCCGTTCAAAGTTTCTTGAAGGTCAGTTGTAATTGTCTCAAAAACGCGGGCAGTTGTATATTGATAAAACCAATAATAACTGGCAACAAACACCGGCGTGAATATAAGAATAAACCCAATCCATATCTTCAACCGCAGGCTAAAGAACCTCCCAGAAGGTTTTACTGGTTCTGTCTTTTGTTCGCTCATCATAATTCATCCTATGCTTCAATAGTTTCAAGAACTTCCAGAACTGCTGGGTGTTGCTCAGGCAAGCCATAATGATCTACCAGAAAGGCCTTCACAAAATCAGAGATCATCTCACGAGTATATCTTTCCACTTTCGCTTCGGGGTTTGGCAAGAAGCCAATATGCATGGGAGAAAAACGTGTGATCGCCAACTCTTCCAAGCGGCTTCGCCCATCCACTTCTGGGGGAAAGATCGGCTCCACATATTTTAACGGTAATTGTACAAGACCGTTACGCATATAATGCTCCATGAGACGATGAGGTTCCACCTCATTCACCATTCCATAAACGGGCAAGTCTCCCATTTGTTTCGCGTCCTGGATCACCTGATTAAGACATTCATAAATGATAAACACGGCTAACCTATGGTCTGCCGCCATCACTTCGCGGAAGGCGGGGTCTACTGCTAAAGCATGAGCCAATCCGCAACGCCGATCACGAACATATCGAAAGGTGCGTAACCCTGCTGGCTGACCATCCACCTCGACCAGCCAATAATGAACGATATGACCCTCGCGGCATTCATTGCCAAATTGAGCACGCCGCCTCATTCTCGGAACGTAGTGCTGATACTGCGGAAAAAGCTTTGCATACAATCCAAGCATTCTCTCGATTCGATCCGTATCGCCAGAGCCAAGCAACTCATAAATAGCGACATTCCCCACCTGCTTCACTGAATTCAACAACATTACTTTTCATCCCCTCCGAAATCAAGTTTATCTAACACACTAGCCCCGCGCGTACGGCGTTTTAATTGCCAGCTCAACATACTCTGTTCATACGTAGCTCGCACTCGAAATGCAGCAAATACAGCCAGCAAAGCAACCGCAATACCAACGCCTAAATAGACCAAAGAATATTGTTCGCGGACAAAGCCAAACTTTAATCCTAAGGAAATGATGGCAAACGCCACCAAACTCCCCAGGATCGTACCCGCCGAAGGCAGATAGCTATCAATAAACATGCTGACACGTCCACGCTTTTCATTCGGGACCATGGCTTGAAAAGCTTTACGTGCTGACAAATCTACAGTGTCGTACGTTACGCGCGACACACCCTGAGCAAGTGCGCTGCTTACATAACCTGGGATGAAAAAATTCGCAACGATAGAGCCAAGCATTACAAAAGGCTGAATCAGGAAGCTTCTTTTTAGAGAAATACGCTCAATGATCTTTGCAGAAATACTTTGTACAAAGATTGAAACAAAGGCTATTGCGAGGTTATATTGAGCATAAAATGCTTGAAAACCGCTTCCAAGCCCAAGCTTTGCATCAGAAAGGACATCATAAAGGAGGATGGTCATTACGCTGCCAGCGGCTAACATTCCTAAGGCAGACCAAGCAAAAGCAGGCACTGTTCTAATGAATTCCCATCCTTCTGACAGTGTTTCCTTCATAGATGATTGTGCGCCAATGGGCGGAGGCAGCTTCACCGTCCGCAAGCGGGTTTGTGCTATCAAATAAGCGAGGAAAAATATCGAGGCGTTGAGCAATAACAATTTGACAGGACCAAACCCCAGCTTGGCATCGAGCGCGCCAATCCCCAAACCAACAATGGTGCCAAGGAATGCAAAGTTTGCAATAATCGGCATGACGCGACGTCCTGTCGCAGGATCGTAGATGTCATTGACGAGGATCCAGAATACAACTGGGAAGAAGCGCCACTGTTGGTCGTTCAAAAGATATATAAGTGTGTAACTGATGGAAGCGGGGAAGGATTTCGAGAGAAAGGTCAGAGGCAGGACCGCATACAGAATTACAAAGACGAGCAAAACCCCACTCAGAAGCTTGATGCGGTCAAATCGATCCACAATGAGGGACTGAATGCCTGTCGCCAGAATTAGCAGCACCATATCAATTGCCCAAACCAACAAAATATAATGGTCTTTTACTTCCGATAAGAAGCCACTAACAGACACAACCTTTGTAATGCCCATGGCTGCATAATTGGCAAATAAAATAAAGCCGAGGGAAAATACCAACCTCGACTCTCCAGTACGCAGCGGAATCCATTGTTTAAATCGTTCGAGCATGCACGACCTCTATTAAGGTATGGACACAGCGCTACGATGCGTTTTTTGAGTATTTTTCAGGATCTTTTTCAAAGGTAGCTTTACAGCCTGGGGAACAAAAGTAATAGGTCTTGCCCTTATATTCAGATTTCCACTGAGCAGTAGCGGGGTCAACTTCCATTTTGCAGATCGGGTCAATTTCCATAAGAGCTCTCCCAAAAAAATTTGTATCGCGAGTATACCCGATTATATAGGCCCAATAAACAAGCAGATTTGAAATTAATAATCGAAGTTATCATTTAAGATAGGCTAAAACAAATTCACAAAAAGCGGTTAAACTAGCCTTGCGCAGTCCTAAATACATAAGACTCAATCTTGCCAAGGAGAATTACCATTCTTATTTAAGGATGGTTACAGCTTGGCAATTTACGTTTTTTACGAATTCATACTTTACTTTTCCAAAGCCCCTCCATCAAGACTTTGATAAAACAATCGGGGGATATAAAAGTCGCAAATCAGTCAGAAACATCAAGCACATTAAACAAATCTCGAGGGCTTATATTCATGAAGGCTAGAAAAATGAATTTAAAAAATAATAAGGAAACCGAGAGGAGAGATTCGGTATTTCAGCTTATGTTCGAGAAACATGGAGCGGTTATGCTGCTGATCGACCCGCAAAGCGGTTTTATTCTTGACGCCAACCAAGCAGCAGTGGGTTTTTATGGGTATTCAAAAACGAAGCTTTGTCACATGTTAATCAGTGAAATCAACACCATGCCACCAGCGCAGGTAGATGAGGAATATCAAAAAGCACTTCGCGAGGAGAGGAATTATTTTATTTTTCCACATAAACTATCAAATGGAGAGGAGCGGATCGTAGAAGTACATTCATCGCCAATTGAATTAGAAGAAAAAAAGGTGCTTTTTTCGATCATTCATGATGTCACTGGGCGCAAGCGTGCGGAAGCGGCGCTGCGCGAAAGTGAAGAAAAGATTCGCAGCATTATCGAATATGCAACGAACGGTATTGTCATGACAGACGAGTGTGGAAATATCGTAGAATGGAATCCCGCGCATTCACATATTACAGGTCTAGCACGCAGTGAAGTGATAGGCCGCCCACTTTGGGATGTTCAATTTGAAGCCATGCTTCCTGAACGAAAAACACCTGAAATAATTGAAAACTTAAAAAGGCTTTTCAGCCAAATGTTGTCTACCGGGGAAATCCCAAAAACGATACAAGAACAGGAAGTTAAGATTCTAAGGAAGAACGGAAAAGCGCACTATATCCATTCCGTTATCTTTAGCATAAAGACAGCGCTAGGGTTTCGGTTAGCGGGAATTTCGTACGACATTACCGAGCGTAAGCAAACTGAAATCGTAAAACAAGAAGCATTAAATCGCCTGCAGAAAATAACCAGCCGCGTCCCCGGGGTTGTGTATGAATATCGGCTATACGCGGATGGCAGATCTCAACTTCCTTTTGCTAGCGAATCCCTAAAGGATTTGTTTGGGGTCTATCCAGAAGAAGCCATGCAAGATGCATCGAAAATATTTGAAAAAATTTACCCAGATGATTACGAAAGTGTTATCGCGTCCATTCAGAAATCCGCAAAAGAGTTATCGCCATGGAAGCAAGAATTTAGAGTAAAGTTCAAAGATGAGATAATTTACACTCTGTACGGCAATTCAATGCCACAACCAGAAGAAGATGGCTCAGTTTTGTGGCATGGTTTCATCGCCAACATCACTGAACGAAAAAAGCTGGAGCAAGAACTCCAAGCCCAGCGTGACTTTGCCACGCAGATCATCAATACAATTGGGCAAGGGCTTACGGTAACAAACTCAGAAGGACGTTTTAAATTCGTCAACCCAGCGTATGCACGGATGTTTGGGTATGAGACGGAAGATTTGCTCGGCAAATATCCACAAGACGTAACCATACCAGAAGAACATGAAGCCCTTGAAGAGCAAAGAAATTTACGTAAGAATGGAAAAACGACCTCTTACGAATCACGCCTACGGCGCGCGGATGGCAGCATTGCACAAGTATTGATTACTGGCGCACCCTATGAAAGTGACGGTCGCTTTGAAGGCACGATAGCAGTCATCACCGACCTGACAGAACAAAAACGAATTGAAGAGGAATTACGCAACACAAGGGATAAATTGGTGATTCTACACAGCGAACTTGAAAGGTTATACGTAGCTGAACAACAACTCTCGCGCATAGACGCGTTAACAGGTATCAATAATCGCCGCTCCTTATTCGAGTTTGCAGAGCGTGAATTAAATGTCGCTGCAAGATATCAACAAACTCTCTCCGTGATCTTGTTTGATATTGACCATTTCAAAGACATAAACGATATGTACGGTCACTTAATGGGAGATCAGGTGCTAACGCATATCGCTCAGGCAGCCAGTGCAGAACTTCGTACAGTGGATATGATCGGTCGGTATGGCGGCGATGAATTTCTTATCCTTCTCCCCCAGACAAGTTCTCAAGATGCCCTTCCGCTTGCGGAGCGCATACATGCCAGCATTTCAAAAATTGAAATTGGAGTTAATCAAACTCTGATCAAGCTATCGGTCAGCATAGGGATTACGCAAGTAACGTTTCAAGGCACACTTGAAACTGCTTCTAGCAATCCTACTGACACTATCGGAAACATCATCCTGCGTGCTGATAAAGCGTTATATACAGCCAAACAGACGCGAAACAAACGTACCGTGGTCTTTAACGGTGAATAAATATTAAAATTCCTCTTCCAATCTTTCAAATAGATCTTTCACTCCAAATTGCTTCTTATAAAGCAACAGCAACTCTCGAGCTTTTTGTTGAAACTCCAAACCATGATTGTCTACCGCTGGCAATTCATCAAGATGCTCCAAGTAAGCAACCAATCGCTCACGAAAATTATTACTTCGTGAATTGGGCAAAAGCAATTTCAACTCCTTGATCATAGTCTTAGCCTGCTCGGTCACAGCCAACGCATCAGCCAATGAGGTGTTTTCGTCTATAACTTGCTTGAGCAGTTTACACTTATAGGTACGGCAAGCATGTGGATAATTAGACGAAGTATGGATCGGGCATTTACCGTCCCAAAGCGGACAAGGCAAACCGAAGCCACGATTCTCAGGCTCTACCCCAAGTACGTTTAACCCCAAACCGCGAACAGTCTCCACTTCTACAGATTTCAGTTTAGCCCAGAGAAATAAATGTCCTGTGCAGCACAACCCGCAAGTGACACACAAAGTATCAGCTGGGGATAGTCCTTCATTTGTATCGGTCATAGCTGGCATCATATCCTAGAATTTACAAAGAAAGAAGTAAAAAAAGCAGGTCACGTCTGAGACGTGACCTGCAAAAATTTAATTCAACGGCAAACCTAACTCTTGCAGCTTCTCTTTGGTAGGCCACCCTTTTTCATCCCAACCGCGGACTTTGTAAAACTCGGGCAGCATTTTATCGAGTTCAACAACCTTGCCCTTGGCAGGACCATCGGGCAACGGCTCGTGCAACATACGATACGGAAGCGTATCTTCCACAGAGCCAGCCTTGAGAAGGAACATGCGCTCCAAGTTATATACGCGCTCAGCGGCTTTCAACGCTTCTTCAGGTGTATAGCCTGCCCCCGTGGATAAGTTCATCATTGCGGCGAGACGCTCGGGCAAAATCATGCGGTCCTTATTAAATGCGTAACGGATGGCGACAAAGACGCACAGACCAGAGCTGTCCATCAAAGCAAAGGAATCTTCAAAATGCTTGACGAGTTCAGGCTTACCTTCGGTTGTAAGCGGATTCTCCTTAATGGGCACGCCGAAGACTTCTTCATATGCTACATCACCTTCCATGTGGGACGCGCCTTTGTTGGATGTTGCGTACAACAAGCCCATGCCCTGTGACCCACGCGGATCGTAGCCAGGGAATTCCTGTTTGCGTGTGGTGACCGCTATTTCAGGATGACCATATTTTTCCGCGAGGCGATAACTGCCCATCGCAAGGTCTTTACCAAAGCCTTCCATGTATGCCATCTTACGAATCATTTCAATCATCGCATCATGATCGCCAAACTTTAAAGGCTGACCAATCACACTTTCTGGGATATATCCCTTCTCATACATTTCCATCGCAGCAGCAATCGTCATGCCAGTTGTGATGGTATCCATGCCATATTCGTTGCACAGATAATTTGCCTTGAGCAATGCAGCAAGGTCACTTACGCCACAGCCAGTTCCCAGCGACGAAATCGTTTCATACTCAGGGCCTTCACCCTTGCCCTTATATTTTCCATCGGGCACTTCCGTCAAACGTCCGCATGAAAGTGGGCAGCGATAACAGGGTGTATGGCGAATCAAATATTGGTTCTTGAGCGCATCGCCGTCAATATTATTAACATGCTCAAATGTACCTTGCAAAAAATTTCTGGTCGGCAAAATTCCGAGCGTGTTCGTAACCTGCGGTACATACGATGTTCCGTAAATGCGCATGTTCGAGCCCTTCTTTACATCCGCACCCACATTCTTGGATGTGTCTACACTCAACGCACGCATTCCTTCAGGGTCATGCAGCGGTGGGTTTTTATTTCCCATCGCCACAACGGCTTTGAGATTCTTGCTACCCATCACCGCACCAACTCCAGAACGAGCCGCCGCGCGATGTTTATCATTCATAATCGCCGCCATCAACGCGAGATTCTCTCCCGCAGGCCCAATACATGCGACTCTCGCCTCTTCGGATGTTTCTGCCTTAAGGATGTCTGTAGTCTCATGCACGTCCTTCCCCCAAACATGCGCCGCTGACCTAACCTCGATCTGATCCTCATTCACAAACAGGTACACAGGCTCGAGGGACTTCCCCTCAAAGATGTACATATCAAATCCTGTGCGTTTCATCCAAGTCGGGAATTCGCCGCCAGAGTTGGAATGTGCCAACGCCCCCGTCAGCGGGGACTTGGTAACGACCATGTAACGGTTCCCCGTCGGTGCGGGAGTCGCGGTTAACGGACCAGTAGCGAAGATCAACTTATTCTCTGGAGAAAGTGGATCGGTCATCGGGTCCATTTCTTTATAAAGATAATGGATTGCCCATCCGCGCCCGCCTAGATAATCGCGCGCGATTTTGGGGTCAACATCTTCCTGTGTTACTTTTTTAGTAGTGAGATTTACTCGTAAAATTTTGAGGTGCCAGCCGTACATGGAATACTCCTGAGGGAAAAGATGAAATATAAGGTTACAAGTTACAGGTTGAAGGCTTTCCTTTGTGCTTCTTCACGGATAAAAAACTATCCGCCAGCAATCGCAGAAAACGCAGTGACCATATCCCCTTCTACGAGCGGCGTATTCATGTCAACGGTCAAGCCATTTAACACAATTACACTTTCATCGTTGAGGGGAATGTCAAAACGTGAGATCGCCTCATATACCGTTGTCCCATCAGGGACATCCAACTCCACTATACCGTGCTTTGCTTCAGGCGGCAGAGCTTCACGATAATTGGCGATCAGTTTGACGCGGATCATCATTTGTGGATTCTAGCACGAAAGAGGATAAAATATTCAACATGAAAAGACAAATTCCCTATCATGGCTGGTGCTTTGTGTGCGGCACCGAAAATCCACACAGTATTGGAATCACTATGTTTGTAGATGACAACGGCGTACTTACATCCGAATTCACGCTTAATGAAGCCCATCAGGGCCCTCCGGGACATACCCACGGCGGCGCATCTGCAGCGATATTGGATGAAGTTATGGGGCTGGTGGTATGGGCTGCAGGGCATAAAGTAGTAGCAGCAAATATTGATATCAACTATCGCAAACCACTTCCCTTACACCAACCGCTTCTTGCGGAGGCTCGCATCACTCAAGTTGGCGAAAGAAAAATCATCAGTACAGGTGAGATCAAATTGGCCGATTCAACTGTCGCCGTGAGTGGAAGCGGTATTTATGTTGTCGCACCGCATCTATTTGAAGCATCACGCTTGAAGGGCATCGCATCATGAAAACCATTGGGCTGATCGGCGGCATGAGTTGGGAATCATCCATTGAGTATTATCGCATTATCAATGAAACGGCAAAAGAAAAGTTGGGCGGACTGCACTCTGCAAAGAGTTTGATGGTAACCGTGGATTTTGCTGAGATCGAAAAACTGCAGCATGAAAACCGCTGGGACGAGGCGGGACAAATTTTGGTCAAATGCGCGCAAGACCTTGAACACGGAGGTGCGGATTTTATTGTATTATGTACTAACACCATGCACAAACTTGCTGACCAGATCGTCGCTAATGTACATATTCCTTTTCTACACATTGCAGATGCCACCGCAGAAAAAATTTTGGCAGCAAGCATGAAAAAGATTGGGTTACTTGGCACACGCTTTACAATGGAACATGATTTTTACAAAGGGCGTTTAATCCAGAATTATGGGTTGGATGTACTTGTACCAGACGAAAAAGATCGCGAGATCATTCACCGCGTAATCTATGATGAACTGGTGCAAGGGAAAATTGTAGATAGTTCAAGAGAAGAATATAAACGCATTATGAAATCTCTCATTGCGCAGGGAGCAGAAGGGATCATTTTGGGTTGCACCGAGATCGAATTACTCGTAAAGCAAAGTGACAGCAGCATGCAGCTTTTCCCGACCACATCCATACATGCGGTTTCCGCTGTGGAATATGCCCTCAAGGACTAAATGAAGCGCCTCACTTTTGTTATCCCATTTTTGATCTTGACATCTTGCATAGCCGTTCCGACTCCACCAGCAACCGCCACAGTTGCCGCACCTGTCATCATTCAAGTAGAGGAAAATCCATACAGACCTCAATCAAAGGATGTGAGTTCAAAAATAGCAGGCGCGCTTGTTGATAACACAAGCTTGGTAGAGCGCTTCGACCTCGATCCATTTCGTGTGCAGTTGAACATCTCAGGCTCGGTTCCCAGTGTATGTAATGAATTGCGTATTGATGTTGCCCCGCCCAACGCCAGTTATCAAATCTACGTTGAGGTGTACAGCCTAATAAACAAAGGCGTCACTTGCGATAATGTCTTCCAGCAATTTGAGGCTAACTTGCTTTTAGGCGTATACTCCAACGGAAGATATACCGTATGGGTTAACGAACGCTATGCTGGAGATTTCATTACATATTAGCGAAACCTTTGCCGCACAGAGAACGTCCTACTGGTATGGAGATTACGATGAAAAAAGCAGCTACATTTATATTTGCTCTTGTCTTTACATTGACCGCCTGTGCGCCAAAAGCGGATGAACCTGCTACAAACCCCTCTTACCCAAACGCCTCCTACCCCAATTCATCTGTGTCAAATCAGCCTCAACAAAATTCGGTCATACCAAATGACTATGCGCCTCAGCAATCAGATGAGAGTCTGACACGCGGTGACATATTTCTGGACTTCAAAGAAGTCATCACGCAGGAAAGTTCCCCGCTTCAGTTCACACTTCATCTCACTGGCAGTTTACCCACTCCCTGCAGCCAATTGCGTGTTGCAGTAAACCCGCCAGATACAGAAAACAAAGTGCTCGTAGAAGTGTATTCTGTCTCAAACCCCGATAGAATATGCACCCAAGTCATCGCGCCATTTGATGTTAATATTCCACTAGGAAGTTTTCCTACAGGGAAATACACACTTTGGGTAAATCTTGAAATGGTTGCCGAGTTTCAGTCGTAAAACAAAAGAGGAATGACAATATCATTCCTCTTTTGTTTTAATTATTCCATTCTGCTTACTGCGCCAATTTTCGCGTTGACTAACTTCACCAAGTCCGCAACACTTAATTGAATATCCAGTCCTCGTTGGCCGCCCGAAATGTAAATTTCATCAAAAATCTCTGCAGAAGAATCAAGTACCACTTGAAAGCCCTTGTTGATCAACGCCAGCGGAGAAATACCACCCGCTTGCAAGCCAGTCAATTGCTCAGCTTCACGTTCGCTGGGCAAGTGCATTTTCTTCTCCCCCAAAAAAGACGCCAGCATTTTCAAATCCACAACATGCGGGCCAGGGATCACCGTCAGCACAGGTTTACCTTTCTCACGCTTGGTAACGATCGTCTTGAAAACCTGTTCCACGGGCACATTCATTAGCTGGGCAACTTCCACCGCGCCGAGCTTTTCGGCGGGCACTTCGTGCGCAGTGTATTTCACCTTGCGCGCATCCAAAAATCTTGTGACATTATTCGTGATGGTCATGTGATATAAAATCCTGTACAATTATAAACACAAAGGAGGCTGTCATGTCTGATCAGGAACAGGAAAGACTCAAAAGACTCCGCGAAAAGCAACTCCAAGCACGCGACCCACTTGTCAAACAACGTCAATTTCAGCATAGCAGCTCCGTCAAAGAAAAACGGATGCGCAAACCTTTCTCCATGTCCAAAGCATGGAAAGACATCCCCCACATTGTCAAAGCACCATTCTATGGCCTCATTCTCGGCGTCATTACCATCTTCATCCTCCCGATGTTTTGGAATTCCCCATACGCAATTTACGCCGCTGTAGGGGCAACCCTTTTGTTTATCGTTTTCGGAGCGATCATGGGCAACTCACTTGACCTTCGTGACGAGATCAAAGACCATATAAAATAGATAGCAAGAAAACGCTTCACCCTTAATCTCGTACCTGATTCTGTAAAACAAGTATTATCCACACTCAAACCTTGGAGGCAACATGATCAGCACGGAAACCCTGTCACAGTTCAGTTTGTTCAACGGGCTCCCTGAAGCTCTGCTCAACGAGATCGTAGCTATAAGTAAAGAAGCCTCATACAAAAAGGATGAGTTCGTTTTCCGCGAAGGGGAAGCAGCCGATAAACTGCACTTCCTTATCAATGGAAGCATTGCGTTGCGTGTTAAATTAACTTCACGACCAGATAGTGTAACGGTTTCCTTTATCTCCACCCCGTATCAAAGTTTTGGCTGGTCTGGTGTTGTGCCGCCATACCATTACACCTCCAGCGCAGAATGTGACGAGGACTCAAACCTGCTCACTATCCCAGCCGCGCCATTTATGAAACTGTTAGAGCAAAACCCTGAGTCGGGGTTCAAGGTGATGCAGCGCATTACCGTCATCATTGCGGACCGTCTGCGAAATAGCCATCAGGCATTGTTGAAAACTATTTAGCCCGTACGTGATCAGCCCCGACCTTTGAAAAAGGGGATTTTTCAGGGCATTGGAAAACTGTCAGTAAACAGAAGCAGGCATGGGCGTAGTACGAAGCGCTCATCCTGTTTCGATTCTAAATTCACAGTAGTACAATTATCTAAATGAAAACTGCATCCGCCGTAATTCCTCTTGAAAAACTTCTGGAGCAACTTCCAGATACTTACACTGTCGCTGACCGTGAACTGGTTCAGCGTGCCTATACATTGGCAGAGGAGGCGCATCGCGATCAAAAGCGACATTCAGGCGAACCCTATATCAATCACTGTATTGCAGTTGCCAGCATTCTTGCTGAGCTAAAAGTGCCGTCGGAAGTGATCGCGGCAGGATTGTTGCATGATACGGTGGAAGATACGAGTGTTACGCTGGCGGATATCCGCCATGATTTTGGGGATACGGTAAAAATCCTGGTAGATGGTGTAACCAAGCTCACCCACTTACCACGAGTTTCTCGTGGAGATCAGCATGCTGAAAATGGCAACAACGGAAATGAACCTGAAGAGTCTATAACAGAACCGTCCTTGCTTGGCCGCAAGGAAGACATGATCTCCGAGACCCTGCGAAAAACTTTCCTTGCCATGGGCGAGGATGTGCGCGTGGTGTTGATAAAACTCGCAGACCGCCTGCATAATATGAGAACGCTTGGGTATATGCCCGAACATAAACGCAGGCGCATTGCACAAGAAACGCTGGATATTTTCGCTCCACTCGCAAATCGACTTGGTATTTGGCAAATCAAATGGGAATTGGAAGACCTCGGCTTCCGTCATACAAACCCTGATAAGTACAAGGAAATTGCAGAACTGCTAGCCGAGAAAAGACCTGACCGCGAAGCGCAGTTAGAAGCTATAAAAGAAAATCTGGTCAAGCTACTTGAGAAGAATAACATCAAAGCTGAGATCAGCGGACGCCCCAAGCATATTTATTCGATCTTCAAAAAAATGGCCAAGAAGGATAAGCCCTTCAACATGGTACATGATGTGCGCGCTGTACGCTTGATCGTATCGGATGTGCCATCCTGCTATGCTGCGCTTGGCGTCATCCACACTACGTGGCGTCCCATCCCTGGTGAGTTCGATGACTACATTGCTGCACCAAAGGATAATTTTTACCAATCCCTGCACACTGCCGTTGTATATGAAGATAAACGCCCACTGGAAGTGCAGATCCGCACAAACGAAATGCATTTGAATGCAGAGTATGGTATCGCTGCGCATTGGCGCTACAAGGAAGGCACGAAACACTCCGATAAGAATTTTGAGCAACGTATCAATTCCCTGCGCTCGATGATGGAATGGCGTTCGGATGTAAATGACGCTGCCGAATTCGTGGAATCCATGCGCAGTGATGTATTTCAAGACCGTGTGTACATCTTTACCCCGCGCGGTGACATTATTGACTTGCCCGCTGGCTCCACCCCCATTGACTTTGCATACCACGTTCACACCGATATTGGCCATCGTTGCCGTGGGGCACGGATCAACGGTAAGCTCGTTCCTCTTTATCAAGAATTAAAGACAGGCGACCAGATCGAAATTCTCACCACCAAACGCGGTGGCCCAAGCCGTGACTGGTTGAATCAAAATCTTGGCCTTGTGCGAACCTCACGTGCGCGATCCAAGATCAAGGTTTGGTTCAAGAAGCAAGAAGATGAGCAAAATCTCGCACAAGGGCGTGACACTCTCGAACGAGAGTTGCAAAGGCTTGGGTTAACGGAAGTCAACTACGAGAAACTGGCACGTGACCTCGGCTACAAAACACCCGATGAGTTATTCATTGCGCTCGGCTGTAGTGACCTGTCTATCAGCAAGATCATTAAACAATTCTCCGAGGATGAAGTTAGAGAAGAAATCCTCTCAGCAAATGCGCCCTCATCGCCAAAGACCTCGACAGACGCCGTGGAAGTGGTCGGCCTAAAAGGGATGCTTTCGAGCATGGCACGCTGTTGCAATCCCATGCCTGGTGACCAGATCGTGGGCTTCATCACCCGCGGACGCGGTGCTACCATCCACAGGCAGGATTGCCCGAATATTCTACAAATGAAAGATCGCGAACGAATCCTACAAGTGGGCTGGGGACATGTAGAACGAACATATCCCGTGCCTGTGAACATCAAAGCCTACGACCGCCAAGGCTTGGTGAGTGACATATCCAACCTGCTTTCAGATGAAAACATCAATATCGCAAATGTAACGGTCAATGTCAACCGCAGCATCGCTGACCTGAGCTTGATCATCGAAGTGAAAGACTTAACTCAACTCAGCCGCATTCTCACACGCATTGAAAATTTACCCAACGTTATGGAGGCGCATCGTACAAACCCTGGATAGCATGGAATCCGCTTTCTAAAATTTAACGATTTAAAAATAATTCAAGCACAAGCATGGGGTATAATCGCGGCGCATTCAACATGTTATCCGTAACCGAAGCGCGCGAGCGCATCCTGTCACATTTCAAAACCACAGCAACCGAGAGCGTTCCGCTGATTGCATGTGCAAACCGTGTGTTGGCAGTGAACATTGCCGCTACGCACGAACTCCCCCTTTTTGACAATTCATCCATGGACGGATTTGCCCTTCGCGCGGAGGACACATCCGCTTCACGCGTGACCTTGAAAGTGGTCGCAGATATACCAGCAGGGTCCACGCCGAAAGTGATTCTCAAGCAGGGTGAAGCTGCGCGCATTATGACAGGTGCACAATTGCCCGAAGGCGCAAATGCCATCATCCCTGTTGAAGATACAGATTTCCATAATCATGAAGCAGGCACTTCTGCACCTGAAACTGTTTCATTCGAGAAGAAAGTAAAAGTGGGAGAAAATGTCCGTTCACGAGGGACGGATATTCACGCAAACGAAGTAGTCATTCAAAAAGGACAAACCCTCAAACCGCAAGACCTTGGTCTAATGGCAATGCTGGGCGTCTCAATGGTGGAAGTGTATAAAAAGCCGCGCGTAGCCCTGCTCTCTTCGGGAGATGAATTGCTCGCTGTGGATGCACCACTTGAATCGGGCAAGATCCGTGATTCAAATTCATATACACTCGCGGCGTCCATTGAAAGTGCAGGCAGCGAAGTAGTGCGGCTCGGTGTGGCAAAAGACACCCGCGCATCGGTGGAAGAGCTTTTTCAAAAAGCACTGAAAGAAGATGTAGATTTACTCCTCTCCTCTGCGGGTGTGAGCGTAGGCGCTTTCGATTACGTCAAAGAAGTGATTGAGGCCAATGGCGCGTTGAATTTCTGGCGGGTGAATATGCGTCCAGGCAAGCCTCTCGCTTTTGGAAAATATCTTGACAAGCAATTCATAGGTCTGCCTGGTAACCCTGTTTCGGCATTCGTTGGGTTTGAGGTTTTCGTACGCCCCGTGCTTGAGCAGCTGAGCGGCAAATTGGGTAGCAGCAGGCGCAGGATCAAAGTAAGAAGCGAAGAAGAGATCGAGTCGGACGGAAGAGAAAGTTATCTACGGGCAAAGCTCCGCGAAGAAAATGGCATCCAATTCGCCCGCCTGACTGGGCACCAAGGTTCAGGAAACCTGCTCTCTTTAGTACAGGCGGATGCTTTACTTATTATCCCCGCTGGTGTAAAATGCGTGCCTGCTGGACAGGAAGTAGAGGCTTTACTATTATGAGGAAGCATGGATAAATGGTTGTACCGCGCATCAATTGCGCTTGTAATCGTTGGTTTGCTCGTTTCAATTTACATGACCATCTACAAGGTCACGTCCAATGACAGTATGTGCCTTGGCTCAGGTGATTGTTCCACTGTGAATGCAAGCCGTTACTCTGAAGTAAATGGCATCCCTGTGGCCGTGATCGGCATATTGGGCTACGTTGCAATTCTGGGCGTACTCATTTATGAAAAACGCACTCCATTCTTCAAAGAGAATGGCACGTTGATGATCTTCGGCATGGCGTTGACAGGTTTCCTCTTCACGGTCTGGTTGATCTATGTTGAGGTTGCGCTGCTAAAAGCCCTTTGCCCATTCTGTCTCACATCACAGGTCGCCATGACGCTCATCTTTATCATGTCCGTCATACGCCTGATAAAAAACCCCCAATCTTAGGAGGAAGTGAAATATGCCCCGTATTAAATGTCACTACGCAGATTGTGTGTTCGTTGATGAAGGATATTGTTCTGCCGCCGCTGTAGAGTTAGACCCAGATACCGGCTGCGCCACCTACTCCCCGTCAGAAGGAGCGGTAGTTGCAGAGGATGACTGGGACGAAGAAGACGAAACCGAAGAATGGGATGATGAAGAATCGGACGAAGACGATGACGAATGGCTTGAAGACGAAGATGAATTCTAGCCCCGCCTCATTCTTAACTGAAAATTGAATCTATAACGAAAAAGCCTTCTCTACACGAGAGGGCTTTTTCGTTAATTCAAAAGTTTGGCTTATAATCTGCACGTTTATAATATGAAAAGTCCACAGTTTTAAGCCCCAAACATCTCATGGAAGCAGCGAGTTTTTACGTACATGCGCAATGTCGTAGTTTATACCCTGATGTTCTCTGCAATGCTCCAACTGCTAATGGCCGCCTATGCCTGGAGTCGCAGGAATGAACCTGCCGCAAAGTCGTTCATTATGGTGTGTTTCATCGGTTTTGTTTGGGCATTCATGTATGCAATCGAAATGGCCTCTGGGGATATTCATATAAAGATCTTGTCATTACAGATTGCCTGGGCGGTTGTTAGTTTTGGCCCGCTTGCCCTCCTTTTCCTTGTATTACATCACCTCGAACTCATTCACCTTATCACGCGTTGGCGTTTGGTGTTTTTGCTAATTCCAACTTTTCTAATGATCGTACTTGTGTGGACGTATCCACTGCATAACTTATTCCTATATGGCTACACAATAAAACAGGTTGGGGCGTTGGAAATTCTTCAAAAGAAAACTGGCATTCTTTACATGCCCATTATGCTGGTATTTCAGGGCATCTCGCTTATTACTTATTATTTCTTAATTCGTTCTCTCGCAAGCACCAATCGCATCAAGCGACAACAATCCTTAGCGATTCTATTCGCCCAATTTATCCTCTTCATTGTAAACGGCATGAGTATCATCGACATCAGCCCGATAAAAGGATTTGACTTCACCCCACATGCCCTCGTCATTTCTAGCGGACTATATGCTTTCGCCATATTTAGATACCGCTGGCTCGATATCATCCCTCTGGCACGCAATACACTTGTGGAAGTTCTCCCAGCTGGAGTGGTGGTTATAGATGAGAAGAACCGTATCGTTGACATCAATCCGTCTGCCCGTGATCATTTACAAGTCGCCGATTCAATTGTCGGGCAGGAAACACAGGTGGCATTCCCTCACCTTGACACGATCTTCCAGCCCCAAACAAGCGCAGACTCATTGAAAAAAGAATTCAATGTAAAAATGCCTAAAGGACAACATGAACTCTTTGAGGCGCACATGATGTCGCTTAAAGACCAGGCTGGACAATTTAAAGGGCGCATCATTTTATTTCACGACATTACGGAGCGCAAACAGGCTGAAGTTGCCATTCAACAAGCCAACGAGCGTTTACAGGAGCAATTGATCGAAATCGAATTACTGCATGCCCAACTCCGCGAACAGGCAATCCGTGACTCTCTGACAGGGTTATACAACCGCCGCTATTTAGATGAAGCGCTCGAAAAAGAAGCCCAGCGAGCCATACGCAAAGAACACCCTTTAAGCCTCGTCATGATCGATGTTGATAATTTCAAAAATATCAACGACTCCTTTGGGCACAAAGCAGGAGATTTAGTACTGCAAAAAATAGGAGAATTGATCCAAAACAATATACGACCAAGTGATATCGCCTGTAGATACGGTGGCGATGAATTCACATTGATCCTGCCTGAGACGACATATACATCCGCTCAAAAATGCGTGGAACGATTACGCAAAGATGTTTCCCTCATCAATCTGCAATTTAATGATCAAAACATCAACAATATTAAGATCACCATCGGAATCTCGGTCTTTCCCGAAGATGGCGCTACAGGATCTCAGGCATTACAAGCAGCTGATAATGCCATGTATCACGTAAAACAGGTTAAAGACCAATAACTTTCAGTGTATCAATAATATGATCAGAAAAACTAATTGGTAAACTTGTATAACAATACACCAGCCGCAACTGCTAAATTGAGCGAACTGACCCGCCCTCGCATGGGAAGGGAAATCGTCACACCACAAGCCGTGGATTGCTCTTGAGATAATCCCTTTTGCTCGTTGCCCAGCACCAATATCCATGGGGATTGTGGTTCGAAAGTATCATAGCCTGCATTTGCCTTGGCAGATGTACCAATAAGTTGATAACGTCCCTCACGCGCCCAAGCAGTAAACTCATTAAAAGAAGTTTGGATGATGGGTTTCCAGAATAACGTCCCCATGCTGGCGCGGACTACGGTCGGGTGATAGAGCTCTACGCCGCCATCTAACAGGAAAAGCGCATCTGCACCAACAGCATCTACTGTCCGCAGGATGGTTCCGACATTTCCAGGGTCCTGCGGGGAGACAAGCGCAACCGCACGCTGGAATGGCTTAGTCTCTTTCAGTTGACTCTTGCGCTGGTGGACAATAGCAATAATACCTTGGGGGTTTTCTTTATCAGCCAGAGATTCCATCACTTGTGCTGTAACAGGCTGAGGCTTGAAAGAGAAGCGGGTAATTAGTTCATGCGCAAAAGGACTGGTCAGCACACCTGACGAATATAGAATAGTTTCAACGTCCCAGCCTGCTTCCACGGCTTCACCGACATGATGAATTCCTTCCACCAGAAATAAACCGCTTTCGCTGCGGGCTTTCTTTTGGCGCAACGCACGCGCCTGTTTGATAAGTGGATTACTAGTACTTGTGATCAATGGTTTTTGCATATCCCCATTGTAAATGATTATTTGATCGAGATAAAAATTTGTTGATAGTTTTTCACCAATATAGGTATACTCAATCATACTTAGAAATAGGAGCTTTTTATGTCCACAATTACCCAACAATCGGCACAAAAAATTTTTTGGAACTATGCACTTTGGCTGGCTATCTTCACTATTTTCTACAACATCGTAGAAGGATTAGTTTCCATTGGGTTTGGTGCAAGCGACGAATCTCTTGCGCTCTTCGGTTTCGGCGTGGACTCGTTCATTGAGGTCATGTCTGGTATCGGTATTTTGGTGATGGTAAATCGCATTCGCCAAAACCCAGATACATCCCGCACGCCATTTGAAGTCACTGCTTTGCGGGTTACAGGTACAGCATTCTATATTCTGGCGGCAGGTCTTGCTATTTCAGCAGGCTTCAACATCATTACGAATCACAAACCAGAGACCACTTTGCCAGGGTTGGTAATCTCCATTGTTTCCATTGCTATCATGTGGGCGTTAGTCACAGGCAAGCGCAAAGTAGGACGAATGCTAAATTCCATGCCTATTCTTGCTGATGCGAACTGCACAATGGTCTGTATTTATATGTCTGTAGTTCTGCTGGTTTCGAGCTTCGTTTACCAGATCACTGGCTTTGGTTTTGTAGATAGCCTTGGCGCGCTGGGGTTGATCTATTTTTCGATCAATGAGGGTCGCGAATCGTTTGAGAAGGCTGAGGGACTGGAATGTGACTGCGAGGATGAAAACTGTCAGTAGTTTATAATTATCTACATGAAACTATTTCACTGGCTGGCGTTTGCTCTGATTCTGTTTTTGTTATCATGCCAGTCAAATTCACCTCAACCCATCACTATTATTGACGGAGAGACGATTCTCAATGTCAGTGCCAGCGCACGGACACCATTGCTGATTTTGACAGAGGCGGGCATCACCCCGCAGCCTACTGACCGTGTGCTTGTGAATGGAATATCTCTCGCATTAGATCAACCTATTGAAACCAAAGGCGCCATTCAACTGCAATTGCGTCGTGCGGTGACGCTTACTATTGTCACTCCGCAAGGCGAGCAAACGATTCAAACCTCTGCACTAACAATTGGACAAGCATTGAGTGAAGAGGGCTATTCGCTCAGCATGAATGACATCCTCAACCCACCTGCTGAAACTGCGATCACAAACCCTGTCACGGTGACATATTCTCCTGCGCGGGACTTAGTCATTACAACTGGAGACAAGACCATCAACATCCGCTCTGCCGCAGGGACAGTTGGTGCGACTCTTGCTGAGGCTGGGATTCCGCTGACAGGACTAGATACCAGCTCCCCGCTTGAGAATGAGGCGATACCTGAAGACGGGCAGATCTATGTAACGCGAGTTTACGAATCCATCAGCGTCACTATGGAGCCAATTCCTTTTGAAAAAGAAGTTGTTGATTCAGTCGATGTCGCATTCGGGCAGGAGGATATTATCCAACCTGGAGTGAACGGCATTGCAATGGTGCGGACGCGTATCCGTTATGAGGATGGTGTTGAAGTAAGCCGCGAAACAGAAGATAAAACTATCTTGCGCGAACCACAAAAACAGGTTGTGGCAAGCGGAACGAAGATCGTACTGGCGCCTGCTGGCGGTGAAATTCCATACGAATATTGGTACGCAACGGAGATGTATGCTTCTTGGTATTCGCCATGTAATTCTGGCACAGGCAGTTGCTCCTATGGCACGGCAAGCGGTGCACGAGCAGGGTATGGCATTGTGGCAGTAGATTATTCGATTTACTCATCGCTGGCGGGCATGCAGGTGTATATCCCTGGGTATGGACGCGCCACCATCGGCGATACGGGAGGCGGGCCGATCATCGAAACCGCATTTGGTGTACCGCGCACAAAATGGATCGACCTTGGTTACAATGACAATGCTATTGGCGGCCTATCTGGTTGGGTGACTGTATACTTCCTTGCGCCCGCACCTGCTGAAATTCCATACTTCTTAAAATAAAATGACGCAATCACAAAAGTACATCATCGTTTTACTTTCAGTCATTGCCTGCGTGCTTCTTGTTGGGCTTGGATATTACACCTATTCAAATTATCAAACCTTTGCATCGCAGCCGCTTGGCCCTGCATTGCCAGTAAGCCAACAATCCTTGCCACCCACGTGGACAGCCTCCCCAGGCCCATCGCCAACACAACCAGGGTCGGTTACTCTTGCTCCATTAATCTCTGTCCCCAGCACTTCGACTCCTATCGCCATGTGCGGTGGACCGAACATCATGAATGTTCTTCTTATCGGCGCAGACACCCGTGGAGATAACTATACCTATGGCCTTGCGGATGCGATCCGTGTGGTGCGTGTGGATTTTATGACTCCCAAAGTGACCATGCTTGAATTTCCACGCGACCTGTGGGTTGAAATCCCCAACATCTCAGACAATCTCAACGGGCAAGATCACGAAAAGTTAAATCAAGCATATTTATATGGACAGCCTGGCTTCAAATATTGGGACGATCCCAGCGCAGGCCCTGGCTTATTGGCTCTCACTCTGAATAAAAACTTTGGCGTGCAAACGGATCATTATGTTTCCATCAACATGCGTACCTTTGAAAATATCATCAACGCCCTCGGCGGCATTGATGTGAACATCAAAGATGAGCAAGCCTCAAAAAGCACAAATCTCCCAATTGGCATTCATCATCTCGATGGAGCGGGCGCACTCAAAGTTGCGCGCAATCGCGGCGGCGGGAGTTTCGAACGCGCGGACAATCAAAATCTTGTTTTATGCGCCTTACGAAAAAAACTCACCAGCCCAGATATCGTTACACAAATTCCAGCATTGATAGAATCATTCAAGGACAATATCCGCACCGATTTCACACCTGAACAGATTGCTCAACTCGCTTGTCTTGGCACAAGACTTCCTCCGCAAAACATTGTTCTCACCAGTTTTCCACAAGAGCTCTTTACTCAAACTCGTGAGTTTGATCCTGTCTTCGATAAACGCATCGCCATACTGGATGCAGATTTCAGCATCTTAAGTGATTACGTTAGAAAATTCCACGCAGGCACATGGCCCGCGCCTATTCTTCCCGCACCTTCTGACATATCTCCCGATAACGAAGATATTCCCTTAGTCTGTGATTGAGACACATGAAATATACAAACATTCCCCCACTCAATGCTGCCGCTGTACTAAAGCGGTATGGTCTACGTGCTGATAAAGCGCTTGGTCAAAACTTTTTACAAGACGAAACCGTTCTAGAAAAAATTGCCGATGCTGCAGAAATTTTGGAAGATGACTGTGTCTTGGAGATCGGCCCTGGCCTTGGGAGTCTTACGCGCTATCTGGCTGCCTCTGCTCAAAAAGTGACAGCGGTCGAACTTGACCGTGACCTGCTTGCCCCACTACAGGCAGTCCTTCAGCCTTATCAGAACGTACGTGTGGTGCACGGCGATATTCTCAAGTTATCTATTTCAGAGTTGATCGACCAACCTAATTACATTGTTGCTGCGAATATTCCTTACAACATCACATCTGCAATTATCCGCCACTTGCTCGAAGGTGATATCAAACCTCGCCGCGTGGTTCTAACCATTCAAAAGGAAGTCGCAGAACGTATCTGTGCCAAACCTGGGGACTTAAGCTTGCTAGCGTTGAGCGTCCAAGTCTACGGTAAACCAAGCATCGCCGCCAAAATCCCTGCTGGAGCATTTCACCCCGCCCCAAAAGTAGACTCAGCAATTCTACGCATTGATATTTACGGTGAGCCGCTCGTTTCCCACAACTTATTAAATACTTTCTTTAAACTTACGAAAGCTGGTTTTTCACAAAAGAGAAAGACCCTTCGCAATTCAATCTCTTCAGGTCTCCATATCTCAACTGCTGAAGCAGAAGCGCTACTCACTTCTACTGGGATTGATTTTATGCGCCGTGCAGAAACATTATCTATCGAAGAGTGGAAATCGTTGTGTCAAAAAACAATTGCTCCTGAAAAATAGTACCAATGATTTGTCATTGATTAGTACAAATCGCATATTCTCCTCCTTGACCTTTCCTCAAGTTATGTCATAATCACTGGAAAAGGAGAGAAAATGTCCAAAAATAGATCACTCTTACTATTATCCGTGCTGTTGATAATTTCCCTCACAGCCTGTAACCTCCCCAGCGGAGACAGTACAGAAGTCCCCGATCTGGCGTTAACTGTCACGGCGCAGGCACTCTTGTTACAGCCTGCAGCCTTTACAGCAACGCCTCAGTTCACTCCCACAACAGGCCCATCTTCCACGCCAGAGTTCACCACAACCCCCACAGTGCCCGAAGTGACTGTGAGTACAAATACCAACTGCCGCACAGGACCTGGCACACAATATGACCTGATCGGTGGTCTGCTTGTAGGACAGACGGCCATTGTGGTTGGCAAAAATACATCCACCAATTATTGGATCATCAACAACCCTGGGAAGTCAGGCACATGCTGGCTTTGGGGACAGTACGCAACTGTCAGCGGGAATACAGCTGGGTTGACCGAGTATGCCATCCCCCCAACACCTACACCAACTGCAACATCCACCCCAAGCGCTACGCCGACACTTGCGCCTCCCATCGCAGTTGAGAACTTAACCGCTGCAAAAGCTTGTATTCCACTCGTTCTTCCCACATACAATTACACTGGAACTATTTCCTGGGAAGATAAATCTAACAACGAAAAAGGTTTCAACATTTATCTGAACGGTGCTTTATTTAGTGCAGTAGGTCCAAACGTAACAGTGTATGCCATTCCGCCGTTACCATTCGTCGCAGGGACTCCTATGAAACTCGGCGTGGAAGCCTTCAATGATGCAGGGAAATCTGCAACAAAGGAAGTAATCTTCACATGTCCGTAGTAAAGCTACATTCTTGAAATAAAAAACGACCTCGTGGTAATTACCACGAGGTCGTTTTTTATTTACTAAATCAGATTAGGTGCCTTCTTCCCAGGAATTCAGGTAATGAGTCTGTTCTGGGGTAAGGATATCGATCTTGACGCCCATAGATTCGAGCTTGAGGCGGGCAATTTCATTATCGATCTCAGTCGGTACAGAGTACACCTTCTTCTCAAGCTTGTCAGCATTCTTCGCCATATACTCAGCAGAGAGTGCCTGATTGGCAAAGGACATATCCATAACGGAAGCAGGGTGTCCTTCGGCAGAAGCGAGGTTGATCAAGCGGCCTTCGCCGAGGATGTTGATCTTGCGGCCATCCTTGGTGAGGTATTGCTCAACAAACGGGCGGACGAGGTTCGGTTCGCCAACGCTCATTGCTGCGAGGGAAGGAATATTGATTTCCACATTGAAGTGACCAGAGTTGGCAACCAACGCGCCATCCTTCATGACTTCAAAATGGTGCTTGTCAATGACGTTCAAGTCACCAGTTACGGTGCAGAAGATATCGCCGATCTTGGAAGCGTCGAGCATGGTCATTACTTGGAAACCGTCCATAACAGCTTCGAGCGCCTTCATAGGGTCGATCTCTGTCACAATGACCTGAGCGCCCATACCGCGTGCGCGGGAGGCAAGACCACGTCCACACCAGCCGTAGCCAGCGACAACGAAGTTCTTACCAGCCAACAGCACGTTTGTAGCTCGGATAATGCCATCCACAGTGGACTGACCAGTGCCGTAGCGATTATCAAACAAGTGCTTGGTCAATGCATCATTTACCGCGATAACAGGGAACTTCAACACTTTATCAGCTTCCATCGCCTTCAAGCGGATAACGCCCGTGGTGGTCTCTTCAGTGCCACCAATGACATTCTTGAGCATTTGCTTGCGCTCTGCTTCGGTGAGGCTCTGTGCCCATGAAGCAAGAGAAGGCTCAAGCTTTTCAAAGCGTCCCATCTCGATGAAGAAGAGAGATGAAACGAGATCGGCACCATCGTCCTGAGTCATGTGGGGCATGTGCTCCAACGCAGCGCGAATATGCTTGAAATATGTAACTTTGTCTTCGCCCTTGATAGCATAGACGGGGATTTCATACTGATTCACTAAAGCAGCAGCCACATCATCCTGTGTGGAGAGAGGGTTTGAAGCGGTGAGAACGATATCTGCACCGCCCTCCTGCAGGGTAATCATTAAGTTCGCAGTTTCAGTGGTGACGTGCAAACAGCAGGAAAGGCGTAATCCCTTAAGAGGTTTTTCTTTCTTGAAACGTTCACGAATGGAACGAAGGACGGGCATTTCGCGTTCCGCCCAATCAATACGGCGGCGTCCACCTTCGGCTTGTGCCAGATCTTTCACATCATAATTATTACTCATTTATTTCTCCTTTATTTATTATCTGTTAATTAGTTCTTATTTTACTTGAGAAAGACATCCAACCTGCCACCATCATCAAAGTGCTGGCGGAAACGTTTTACAAAATCTACCGAGGTATAGGAATGGTTCTGTGTGCCACGCTGCTCAAGGCAGTACACAGCAGAAAGTGAACCGATCTCGCCACAAAGTTTCCAGTCAAAACCGTGGGCATAGCCTGTCAAGAATCCACCACGGAAGGCATCACCTACGCCAGTTGGGTCAACAACTTCATCTTCAGGAACAGTAGGAATGTGAACCGATTCGCCATCGGAATACAGGTCTGCGCCATCTTTACCGCGTGTGATGACCAACACCTTCACATGCTCCAAAATCTGATCCAAACTCCAGCCTGTCTTCTTCGAGATCAAGCCAAATTCGTAATCGTTACAGAAAAGGAAGTACGCGCCTTCCATATCACGCGCCAATTCCGTGCCTTCGAGTCTCAATACCTGCTGGCTCGGGTCATATAAATATTTAATTCCCAACTCACGGCATTCTGCAGGGAACTTCATCATGGCATCTGGCGCACTCGGAGAAACTATCACCAAATCTGGTCTGGTTGGCAACTCCTTGATGGACTGGGTTGCTGAATAAGCCATTGCTCCAGGGTAGAACGAAGCAATTTGAGCAGAATCATGATCGGTCGTGGCAAAGAACGAGGCGGTGAAAACACCAGGGACAACTTTCATCAAGGATGTATCCACACCTTTTGAATCCAGCCAGGCGCGATAATCGCCAAAGTCTTCGCCGACTGTTGCCATCACACGTGGCTTTTGTCCGAGCAGTGCCATAGTATAGGCAATGTTCGGGGCAATGCCGCCACGCTGTTTGGACATTGAGTCCACAAGGAACGAGAGGCTGATGGACGCCAAACGTTCGGGGAGAATTTGTTCTTTGAATTGACCAGGGAAGGTCATCAAGTAATCGTATGCAACTGAACCAGTGAGCAAAATATCCATGTTTAATCCTTGTCGCAGTAAATGGCGCACTCGTACGAGTGCGCCATAGTTAATCAAGCGAAGAAAAGTTTATCACGTGGTTTTGTGAATGTAAAGTTTTTGAACTGGCAATTTTCTTAGGATTTATTTTCGACCAATCTCTTTAAACTGACTTCAAACGGTGGATACGCCACCCCGTTTTCTGTA
Source organism: Anaerolineales bacterium (assembly GCA_046328875.1). Taxonomy (GTDB): domain Bacteria; phylum Chloroflexota; class Anaerolineae; order Anaerolineales; family Villigracilaceae; genus Villigracilis. The sequence continues at coordinate 2,858,861 of JAXLVS010000001.1, forward strand.
ACGATCCCTGTGACAAGTCTATTTGGGGTCACATCGAATGCAATATTGCGGGCTTTTGCATTTTTCGGCGCAACACGCTGACCTTCAAACTCCAAGCCGAGGACTTCCTGCGGGTTTCGCTCTTCGATAGGAATTAAATCTCCGTGTTCAAGAGATAGGTCAATGGTCGAGGTAGGCACAACTGGGTAAAAGGGTACGCCATTATCAAACGCGGCCAAGGCAAGCATATACGTGCCGATCTTGTTTGCCACATCACCATTAGCAGCAGTACGGTCTGAGCCGACAAAACATTTCTGCACCTTGCCAGCCTTCAGGAAATACCCTGCAGTGTTATCACTGATGATCTCATAAGGGATTCCGTATTGTTCCAGTTCCCACGCCGTAAGGCGCGCACCCTGCAAACGCGGACGAGTTTCATCCACAAAGACATGGATCTTTTTCCCCTGCTCATGCGCCGTACGGATAACGCCGAGCGCCGTTCCCCAATCCACTGTGGCAAGCGCACCTGTGTTGCAATGATGGATGATCGTATCGCCGTCATTGATGAGCGCCGCGCCATGTTCTGCCATACGTTTGTTGATCTCGACGTCTTCATCTGCGAGCTTTTGCGCTTCATCCAATACCAATTGACGGATTTCATTCGCGCTTCCCGCTCCGCTTTTGCCTGATACAACAGCCATGACCCTATCTACAGCCCAAGCAAGGTTCACAGCGGTAGGACGAGCAGCTTTCAAAGTGGTAGAAGCTGCTTGCAGGTCAGCGAGCAGGCTTGAGCTTGAAGAAGAAGCGGATTCATATCCAGCGAGAGCAAGACCAAATGCAGCGGCAGCCCCAATAGCAGGCGCACCACGGACAACCATGTCCGTAATGGCATGTGCAACTTCCTTATGCCCACGATACGAGAGGATCTCAAATCGCGCAGGCAGAATGCGCTGGTCGATCATTTTCAGTTCGTTATTTTCCCAAAATACAGTTCTCATGAGTTACCTCTTGAAATAAGTTTCGCGGATGGTGATGAGCTTGGCCTGCGCCTCGGCTGGAACGCGCTTCACTTCGCCGAGCATTCTCGCGCGCCAATAAATCTCAGAGACGTGTTCAATACGCTCCAAGTGAATAAGCGCCTCATCAAGGTTTTTGCCATAAGTGAGGCTGCCATGTTGACGAAGCAACATAGCGTTGTGCGTCTTCAAAAATGGACGGATGACATCGGCATCCTCATGCGAGGATGGGGTTGCGTATTCAGTAACAGGCACATCGCCCAGCGTAAGCAACACTTCAGGAAGTACATCCACGGGAAATTCCATACCTGCCACTGTGAGCGTGGTCGCAAAAATAGGATGAGCATGCACAACCGCACGAACATCTGAACGCGCCTTGTACACCTCCAAATGCATGGGTGTTTCAGAGGATGGCGTACGGTTTGGTCGTGATGAAATGATATTGCCATTCAAATCGACAACCAGCATATCGCTTGCATCCAAGCGCCCTTTCGAAATACCAGAAGGAGTAATAAGAACATTTCCGTTTTCCATTCGCACGGAAATGTTGCCATCATTCGATGTCATTAAATGACGTTCATACGCAATGCGTCCGCATTCAATGATCGCGAGGCGCAATTCAGCTTCGTTTATAGTTGCAGAAAAATTTAACATAGATCCCTATCGTTTTATTAGCAGTAACAACTTTAATCCTTAGGCTAAAAGCAAGTAATATACTGGACTAAACTACTAAGGTGATGATTTATTGTTTTATCTCAGTCCAGATTTCGTCATACAAAGAAAGCGCGCTGCCAAGATCACTGACTTCATGTCCCTTGCCGAATATTTCAGCTGGAGTGTTTGTAATATTGGAAGACATATACGCATCGTATACATCCGCGTGATTTGCTTTCGCAAACTCCAACGCTGCAGAGTTCGGGTTTGTGTAAGGATAATCCACCAAGGTCAACCAGAACACATCGCCTTGGATCAAGTAATTCAACCATGCGTAACCAGCATCTGGGTGTGGAGCATTTGTGGGAATCCCCATGCCATCATAAAAGATGATTGAACCTTCTGACGGAAACACATACTGAAAGGCAGGGTTTTCCTGTTGAGCCAAAAATGCCTCGCCATTCCAAACGATACCGAGATCAACATCTCCTGCTAAAAGCGGATTCTTCGGGCTATCGCTATCAAAGACACGGATGTTTGGCATCAACTCCAACAATTTCTGTTTAGCCTCTTCAAGCTTGGCTTTGTCGGTCGTGTTCACATCATAGCCAAGAGTAAGCAAGGCGGCGCCAATCACAACACGGTTATCATCCACAGAGACAATTCGGCCCTTGTATTCAGGCTTCCACAGATCGGCCCAAGATGTCGGCGGGGTGTCCACGGTTTCGCTGTTATACACAATCGCTTGTGTACCCATTTGATACGGCACAACATAATTCACTGTATCACCATACGCACTGATCAGGCCTGCGTCCAAATTCTTGCTGTTTGGTAATTTGCTCTGATCCAGTTCTTTCAGTAATCCTTCACGGATCAAAACGCCGATCATGTAATCGCTTGGATGAACCACATCATACGGATTTACATTTTGGCCAAAGGACATTTTCGTGTACAGTTCCTCATTGGACGAAAAATAATCCGTATTCACTTTCACGCCATACACAAGACCAAAACAATCAATGATGTCGGCAGGCACATATTCTGTCCAGGTGAAGATATTGATCTCTTTGCTTTCAAATTCAATCCGTGGATTTGGTTCCGGGCAAACAAATCCGCTGGAAGTGACATGTTCAGCTGATGAATTAGCATTCCCCGCCGCACAACCCACAGCGCCAAACAACATAAACGCAGTCAAAATCAACCGACCTAAACGATAAATTTTGTGCTGTATGTTCATTTTTCCTCTTCTTTATCTTTTGATTTATGCCGCAAGGGGTGTAACTTGCAGAGAGCGATTATATATCACACACAACTCGAATACAACCTTGCTTGACGCTCACGTACTTTGCCGTTATAAAAATGGGATGAAGACCACTCGCCTCATTCTTGGACTTTGGCTTGCCCTTTCCATTGCAGGCTGTTCCATCCTCCCGAACCTTCCCACCATCCCCCCAGGCTGGACGGTAACCCCGAGCGTTTCCCCTACTCCTGAAGCCACACTAACACCAACAACCACCCCAACCCCGCCAATTACAGCCCGCGTGACCGTAGGAGACAGAGCCTTCTTCAATGGAGATTACGATAGCGCGCTTGCAGATTACCAAATTGCGCTACAAGATTCACCTGACGTATTACTACGCGCATCCGCCAAATGGGGCGAGGCGCGCATCTATTACTCAGATGAACGCTACAACGAAACCCTCACCGCTCTGCAGTCACTGATCACTGAATACCCTGATTCTCCTTACCTTGCGCAAGCATATTTCCTCCAAGGTTTTGTGTACTATCGCTTAGAAAACTATCAAGCCGCAGCAGATTCATGGCAGACATACCTCGTGTTGCGCCCAGGCTATCTGGATGCATATGTGCAAGAACTGCGTGGTGACGCCTTATTCAGCGCAAACAGCTATTCGGCAGCATTATCAGCATACAATGCCGCCATTCAAGCCCCAGCCCTTGGTGACGATATCACGATCGATTTTAAAGTAGCTTCTACATACAGCCAACTAGGAGACTATGACTCCGCGCTGGCTCTATATGACGGTATTACAGCTCGCGCACCGAATGATTACATCAAGGCTCAGGCGGCGTATGAGTCTGGGAAGGTGTATCAGCTTCAGGCGAAGGCTGATGCGGCCAATGAAAAATTCCGCCTTGCCGTGGAGAATTATCCGCTTTCCTATTATGCATATCTCAGCCTTGTTGCCCTGTTAGATGCTGGCGAAACGGTCAGCGAGTTGGATCGTGGTCTAGTGGATTTCTTCGCTGGGCAATATGATGTCGCCATCGCTGCATTTGACAGATATCTCGAATCAAATCCCGCGGATAATGACGGGACAGTATATTACTACCGCGCGCAAGCAAGGCGTAACCTTAGCTTCTATGATGAAGCAATTCAGGATTACGCGACGTTTATTGCAGGATATCAAGCGCATCCGAATTGGGGAGATGCCTGGGGCGAAAAGGCTTTTATTGAGTGGTCGCAAAAGGGAGATTACACAACAGCAGCCCAAACACTTTTAGATTTCGCGACAGCCGTTCCAAACACGACTCTCACAACAGATTACTTAATGAGCGCAGCGCGCATTTATGAGCGCGGAGCTCAATACGATAAAGCAGTAGAAACTTGGGCGCGTGTTGCAAATGAATTCCCTGGCTCCACACAGGCTCCAGATGCGGTCTTTCTGATGGGCATTATTTATTACCGTCAGGGAAATTATCAACAGGCACTCGAATCATTTGAACGCAGCCGTGTCCTTTCGCAATCAACAACAGGACAAGCCCGCGCTTATTTGTGGCTCGGAAAAGCACAGCAAAAACTTGGGGATAACGAAGCCGCTCTAAACGCATGGAGGACGGGACAAAATGTTGATTCAGGTGGCTATTACAGCGAACGTGCTCGTGACATGCTTACTGAACGTGCTCCTTTTGCGTCTCCCTCTTCAACTAACTTCACTCCAGATATCGCATCGGAACGCAGAGATGCAGACGCGTGGATACGTTTGACATTCAACCTTCCGCCCGAAACAGACTTGACAGGGTTAGGCGCACTTAGTTCCGACACGCGAGTAATTCGTGGAAAAGAATACTGGGATTTGGGATTGTATGAAAAGTCCCGTGCCGAGTTTGAAAACTTACGCACAGAATTGGAAAGCTCACAGGATGCGGTTAACAGCTATCGTCTTGCGAATTATTTGACGGACCTTGGCTTGTATCGCTCCGCCATATTTGCTGCACGTCAGGTGCTGACAATGGCAGGCTTGGATGAGCATACCGAATCCATGATGGCTCCTCCCTATTTCAGCCGCATTCGATACGGACTGTATTATTTAGACATTATCATCCCTGAGTCTCAAAAAAATGGTTTCGACCCACTTTTTACTTTTAGCGTAATTCGTCAGGAAAGTCTCTTTGAAGGATTTGTCAGCTCAACCGCAGGCGCGAACGGATTGATGCAGATCATCCCAGTGACAGGCGCACAGATCGCTTCTGAACTTGGCGAGGTTAATTACACTGAAGAAGATCTGTACCGTCCGATCATCAGTGTTCAGTTCGGCACGTATTATCTTGCTAAAAACCTCAAGCTCTTTAATGGTGATGTATACGCTGCCCTTGCCGCATACAACGGTGGCCCTGGCAACTCGCTGGAGTGGAAAAATCTCGCTGGAGATGACCCCGACCTGTTCCTTGAATCAGTGCGCTTCGAAGAGACACGCAACTACATCCGCAACATTTACGAAATTCATGTTGTTTACAGGCGCTTATACGGTACAGCAGAATAATTGAATAAATCAAAAAGGGATGAAGGATTCTGAGAATCCTTCATCCCTTTTTATGTTTAGAAATCTAACTTAATCCATGTGCGCTACAACGCGCTGATGAGCTGTCTCTACATCCATATCCAAGACTGAGATCAATTTATCCCTACCATTCTCGCCTGCTACGATCTCCACACGAGATTTTGGCACGCCGAGCACTTCTGCAAGATACGCCACCAATTCAACATTGATCTGGTCGTCTGCCGCATCAGAAGCAAGATGCACCTTGATGGTTCCATCGTCCAACATGCCGACGATCTGGCTTTGGCTCGCCCGCGGAGTTACACGGACAGCCAGAGCAGATCCACGCTGGCCATTATGTAGGTTAAATTTTCTGGTCATGGGTCACCTCGTTATAGTGAAAGAAGTATGGAGATCAAGAGCCGCGATATAAGCTCAACGGCAAGGATCAAGATCAAAGGGCTGAAATCAAGCATTCCATTTTGAGGCATCAAATTGCGGATCGGATTCAAGAATGGATTTACGATGCGGTCCAACGCTTCACGCACTGGATGATAGGGTGGTAACACAAAAGAAAGCAGAGATGATGCAATTACAATATAAATAAAAAGCCGTGCAATCGATGAGACAACCAGGGCAAAAACATCAAAATTCATTCCGTCTCCGTTTTATATTTTCTAGCGCCTACAATTGCCGTCCCCACCCGAACAAAGGTTGCGCCTTCTTCCACCGCTACTTCATAATCTGAACTGGTACCCATCGACAACTCGGAAAAATCCACTTGAGGAAACTGTCCCGAGAGATACTCCTGCAATCGTTTTACCTTTTGAAAATACAGCCGTGAATATTCAGCCGTTTCACCAAGCGGAGGCATTGCCATCAAACCGCGCACTTTCAAGTGTGGTAAAGCAAACACCTCGGTCAACTCAGCAGACAGCTCCTGCCAGCGGGTTTCATCCCACGCAGACCAGCCACTTTTACTCTCTTCGCCGCCAACATTGAACTCCAGCAAAACAGGCAAATTTCTACCTGCTTCGCCGCAGAACCGATCCAACTTTTTGGCGAGTTTCGCACTGTCCAACGAATGTAATAAGTTAAAGTTCCCTGCCACAAGCTGCGCCTTACGGCTCTGCACGTGACCAATCATGTGCCATTCTACCGCAGAAAATTCGGCAAGAGATTGAATTTTCATGACACCTTCTTCAGGGTAATTCTCTCCCAAAATTCTCGCCCCCGCTTCAATAGCCGCCTGCACAATCTCTACAGGTTGTGACTTCGTCACCACCACCAACTTCACAGACTCGGGCTCACGCCCAGCTTTTTTTGCAGCAACAGCTATTTTATCGAGCGTTGCCAGATATCTTTCTCGAATGGATTGAACTAATTCGCTCATAGATTTATTTTACCGCTTGTAACATGATTTACTAACGTAACGAAGCGTGAAGCCCAGAAACGCTTCTTCCTTAACTTATATCTGCTCAAACAATCCAATCACTTGCCACTCTGATAAAGGTTTACACAAGCGCCATCAGCGCGCCAAAGCGACCTGTTTTCCCTTTTTCAGCACGGTGTGAAAACCAATCATCCAAGTGACAGGCCGTGCATACGCCAGAGACCTGCACTTGCTCTACTCCCACATTTTGCAATTGAATTAAGTTGGCCGTCCACAAATCGAGATAGGTGCTTCCAGTTCGGGATTGGATAATGCGCTCTGTATCTGCCCCATATTTCTCACGGAATTGTGAGACAACATCTTCACCCACTTCGTAATGGTCCACACCAATAGACGGACCAATGCCAACAATGATGTCTTCTGGGTTACATCCGTAACGAGTTTGCATAGCTTCGACAGTGGTTTTACCTACACCTTTTACAGTTCCCATCCAACCCGCGTGGGAAATCCCAATGACATGTTTCTTTGGGTCATGAAAAAGCAAAGGGACACAATCCGCAAAGCGCATAAAGAGCGAGACTTCAGGATTATCCGTCAGGAGAATATCTGCACGTTCAGGATGGGTCTCGAGCGAGCGAGGAGCATCAGCGTAGACAATGTCTGTGCCGTGTACCAGCCACACGTCGTGGATAGAGGCGGGAGCACGTCCAAACGCATCAAAAATATGGATACGATTTGCAGCAACATGGGCAGGATCGTCCCCCACCGATCCGCCCAAATTGAGAGATTGCCAGGGAGCGGGGCTAACGCCGCCACGTCGAGTGAATACAGCCTGCGTTATGGAGCTTGAGAAAATATCAAAGCTGTAATAACGCAGACCATCTTTTTCATGAAAAGGCATTATTCAGAAGCCTGTTTGACCGCAAATTTTTTGACGTAATATTGGCGGGTTTCATTCATTGACTCTTCGATGTTGGGATAAGCAAACCAAGCGGTCATTAAGCCAAAGAGTGCGCCAGTTAACACACGCAAGTAAGGTGTGCTTTCGCGATATGGAATAAGAGACGCAAGCCAAGGCCAGTTGAATTGACTGAATAGCTGAGAGAAGCCATCCAAGCCGATAGGAGCGATACCGATCAGCAGCCACAACAACCAATGTACCGACTTGAAACGGCGGCCTGTTAAACCAAAGACAATGCCAAAGCCAAGAATTGCGAGATAGATTGCCGAGTCACGTTCACATAAAGCAACTTTGTAACCAACCGTTTCATTGCCAATGTAATTACGAGCATCAAAACGCGTGAAGCTGTATGGGTCATCAAGGTTTGCGATCCCAGTGGCTTCTTCAAAGGTCTTCACCCCTGGTAAGCCCGCCTCTGCCAAAGGATAAAAGGCTTGTTCACCATAAAGGAAAAAGGAGCGAAACCCGAATTGATGACAGAACGGTTTATACATTCTGTAAATCACTTGTGCGGGCAATTCAACATGCAGCTTCATCAGTGTCGGCGCGAGAAAAGGCAAGCCTACATAAAAAAGCATGAACAGATTCAAGATCAGCAGGTAACGTCTTGCGATCCAATACGAGATGCGGTCTCCAGTTGTCACGGTTTGTCCTTTTTTGATGCGCATTTTATATTCAGGGTCTTCCAGTTGCTCCAGCTGATTCCTTCTGTCAAATGCGGCACCAATGGTCATTTGCAGTTTTTGGCGCGTAATGGGCGCCTGTAATGTGTATGGTCCCACTTCCACTACGGGGATGGTTACGCCATATTTTGCGACCAAGACAGCATCAGTATCAATATCCACTTCAACAAGTCTGTGAGGGTATTTAGCTTGAAGTTCAGCGAGTTCAGCTTTCACTTCATCACACAGCTTGCATTCTTTGCGGGTGTACAGGGTTACATTGAGCATGGAAGTTTCCTATAAAATAAAAAGACCCTAAAGGTTTCAATTTCCTTCAAACAATTTTGATGAAAACCTTTAGGGTCTGCCGTTTACGATTGCCTAAATACCAAAGTTGAAATAGAAGAACTGGCCCTTTTGGGCTATCAGTTCAAAAACACCAGTGAAGAGCATTACACCTACGATCACAAGGATAACACCCATGACGATCTCAACATAACGCATAACCTTGTTGTATTTTTTAAGAATGGTGGTCACCCAGCCAATACCCAGTGCCGCAAGCAAAAATGGAATTGCCAGCCCAGCCGAATAAAAGGTCAACAAGGTTGCGCCTTGGGACACAGAGCCGCCGTTGACCGCAAGCGTGAGAATCGCGCCGAGAACAGGACCTACACATGGAGACCAGCCCGCAGAAAAGAACACACCCATCAACGCAGAGGAAAGATATCCCATCTTGGGATCAGGAGCTTGTTGTACACGAGTGTCGTATGCAAGAAACGGGATGTGGAACACACCGATCATGTGAAGGCCAAAAACGATGACAACAAATCCGCCGATCTTTGCCAGCCAGAAACGCAGTTCATACAGTAAACCGCCAGCGAAGGAGGCCGCAACACCAAGAAAAATGAACACAACGCTAAAGCCAAGCACAAAAGCAACACCATGGCTGAATGTCAGCCAACGGTTGGGATGATCGCCAGACCCAGCAGCGCGTCCACCAAGATAGCCAACGTACGCTGGCACGAGCGAGAACACACAAGGAGAAAGGAAGGATGCCAGGCCAGCCAGAAACGCAAGCCAAACACTTATTTGGGAGATTTCCATGAAATTTTAGTACCTCGGGGTAATTAGAATTTTCGCTCGTTTGTCAGCACGATCGTGCCGTGCTCAGGAAGGGACATACGCAATTCACTTTGAGCCAACGACACATAAGGAGTTGTCCAGCGGAAAATCCACTTGGCATCTTCTGGTGTGACGTTAATGCAGCCGTGTGAGCGCTTTTCACCAAATGCATTGTGCCAGAACGCGCCGTGGATAGCAATCCCTTCGCCGCTGATAAATGTATTCCACGGAACTGCAGGGGTTGAATACCCAGCCTGAGCAGAACCAGCCGTCATATTCTTGGAAACAATCTTCCAGTGGGTAATTAAATTTCCAGCGGGGGTAGCAAACTCGTCTGAGATCTGACCAGAGGTTGGGTCATACGCTTTTCCGCTCGAAATGCGGCAAAAGAACACTTCGTTTTTGCCTTCAAAGCAAGACAATATCTGGTAATCCAAATCAACAGAGATCGTCTTTTCATCTGGGTTAAAGTCTGGGCTGATGGGCAACATTTCTTCTTCAGTAAGCACTTTCGCAGCTGCACCATCAAACCAAAAAAGTTCGCCGTAACTGCCGTATCCGTAGCCATGTCCGAAACCATCTTCGTTCCAACGGTATTCAACAAAACCATTAGTCTGACGGATCTGATCGATCCAAACCACCTGGCTGTAATATAAACGCGGCGGAAAGTTATTCTCAATATTGCTTTGTAACCAAGGTGAAGCAACGATACCGTCAAGAGTTAAATCAACATACGGCACGGTTATTTCCACCCAAAAGCCCGCCTGCCCTGCTGGCATTTCAGTAAGAGGAACGTTGGGAAGATTGCGCGTGGGCTGAACCACCGAACCATATACATAACCTTGCGGTGTTTCAACATAGCGTTGGTTTGCCAAGCCGCCGATCACATTTCCGATCACCTCACGGTTCCACTCCACCAAAGTGTCAGCACCTAATTTACCAATAGATGTGTTCAAGCCTGGATCATTCGTGGGGCGGTTACGGAGGTCTACATCAGGGTCTGTTACGCGTCCGATAATTTCGCTCGTTGGAAATTGAGGAAGGCGTTTTGGTGTATACAATGCCCCAAGTTTAGGAAGATAATAAGGCCTGAGCGCCATTGTGCCCAAGCCAACACCAGCAAGTTTTAGAAAGTCACGTCGTGAGATCGGTCTCTTCATACTTCACCTTTGAAAAAATAATAGATTGCCTGACAAGCATACCTTCAAACAAAAAGAGCGTCAACCAGAGGGTGAGAACAAGATTAATAATCAGTTCGCAAGATACGCTTCAAGCGCCCGCAAACAAGTTGAGCTTAATTTATGAGCAACATCATCTTCACAATATGTGATCTGCGCGCCAGCTCGTTCCAATTCCTGCATCGAAGCGCGGGCGCGGTCTACTGGCACCATTTCATCCTGCGTACCGTGTGCTACAAAAATATTCTTTCCCGTAAGCGGCTTTTTCTCAATTACATCCTCCAAGCCAGAAGGTAGAAACCCTGCCAGCACACCCATCTTACGAACACGCTCTGGATACAATAAGCCAACCACATTGACCATTGCTCCACCCTGACTGAATCCAATTAAATCAAATTGCCGCGCATCCAACTTAACCGAAGCTGAGTATTCATCTATGAGGTGGATCAAACCCTCAGCGGCGGGCAAAAGCGTTTCGAGGCTGGGCCTGCCAAAGGTCGCAGCTTGAGGCGGACGCCAGGAAAACCCTCTTGATTCCGCGGCGTGTGGTGCTCGCGGCGCAACGATCCAATAATCTGATGAAAAGCCACGCGTAAAAACCCACATGGAATTTTCGTCACCTGTCCAACCGTGGATCATGACCAACAAGCGCGGATTTTCATCAGACGAAGGACGAACGCGTAATGTCCAATCGTTGAATGATATGAGGTCTGTATTAATCGCGGTTTGCACGTTTTACGATCCAATCCAAGCCAAAGAGGGAAAGAAAAATTAATCCAATCGGAACGGTAGCACCAAGCAAGCAAAGGAAAGCAGTGACCGCTGCGCCAAACCCATAAATTGCCCAGATCAAACCAATCCCGATGATAAATAACAAAACAAAAGCGCCGATCAAAATGCGCGTGTTCGTGTCTTTCACATATTTTCGTAGATCACGATTCATAATTTTTATCCAAATATCTTCTTACCAAGCCGCGCCTGCCAAGAGACGGCGCGCTTAAGCTGAGGTAACACTTCTTCAAGAGCATCCTCACCAAGTTGTGCGAGGTCTGCGACAACTACTTTATCGAGGAGGCCAAATTCATGTACTGCAGGGCGGACAATGACTTCAGGTTTCTCAAGCTCAAGACGATAATACGAAAGTGCACGGCTGCTTACATCTACAGAACGCAGGAAAATATCAAGAGATTGAGCCAACGAAATACGCGTGATACGTTCTGCAATTTGACGTGGAAAGATGCTCGGGATGGGAACAGTATAAGGCCGCACGGGCTTATCCATGGGGTCATTTAATACCACAGCAACAACAGGCAGATCGGGAGATAAAATCCGCGCCACAGTAACAGGTACGGGGTTCAACACGCCGCCATCTACCAATTCCAAGTCATTGATTCTCTGAACGGGGAAAATCCCAGGCAGGGCAATCGTAGCAAGGACAGCATCCCTTAGAAAGCCGCTGGAAATGATGACTTCGCTTCCAGCGTTAATATCCACCGCTGTGACAGCACAGGGAATGCGCAAATCATCAAATGTTTTTTCGCCAAGCATTTGATCGAGAAGTCTCCGAACACCGTCCATACCCAGCAAGGATGGGCCATCTTGAGAGGCACGCCCATACAATTGTTTTTGGTCAATGCCCTCAAATGCTGTTTGAATTTCCAGCGGTGAATTACCAACAGCATATAAAATACCAACAAGGCCGCCAAAACTAGTTCCAGCGACCGAGCGAATTCTATATCCTTCTTTTTCAAGGCGGCGTAAAACGCCAATGTGTGAGTTACCCTTGGCGCCGCCCCCGCCTAATGCCAGTGTAATATCCATGTTAATTCTATAATGCCTTTCTATATGCATACTTTTAGACAATTTGTACGAAAAAGATTATACCTACCAGAAATTTTAATTAATCTGGGTCACGTATCAACCAGACCGCTACCCCCGCGCCAACGACCGCAGCAACGATCAAAACAGCAACCAAAATTTGGGATGATGAAGACTTGGAGGTTGAAGTTTCAGCAGCTTGCACTTCAACTGTAGGAGTGGAGATTTGCACCGTTGGAGAAACAACCACAACAGTAGAGGTGGGAATGGCCGTCTGTGTTACAGGTGGCAATAAAGTTGCTGTAGGCAGGTCTGGTGCAGGTTGCGTAGCTGCTTTTTGAACCAACAACGCCTGCCCTTGATATACGACCAGATCCTCACCCAAGTTGTTCAAAGCTTGAATATTCTTGATGGTTGTTCCATATTCAATGGCAATGCTCCACAGAGTTTGCCCATATTGAACGGTGTGAATCACATCTCCACTTGGCAGAGCTGTACTCTTCATCACCGCCACCATATATTGACTAACTCCCGCCGCCTGACCAGAACTTCCTGAACTACCAAGGGCAGAAGATGCGCTTTCTTGCATTTGTCCATTACCAGTCGCGGCGGCAGTGTCCACTGCGTAGAAATAGCCATTGGCACTCTGAGAAACGCCTGCACCAATATTAGTGAAGTTTTGAGAAAGCATGGTGTTCATGTGGTCCGAATCCTGCCATGCAGAAGGGACTCCATCCCAAATGATCGGGCTGCTGCTGTTCAGAATATTCTCCGAGCGAAATCCACCAAGAGAAAGGTCACCCGCCAATGGAAAGCCAAGGGAAAGCAATTGTTGAGTATAGGTCGTTCCGCCTGGACGTGAATGAGTCACATACCCAATCGCGGCCATATAATCTGCCTGAGACTGGGCAGATTGCATCAAAATCGGATGCGAAGCCAGGGCAGGCAACCCATACGAAATGCGTAGATTATTGACGGCATCGATTAGTTGTCCGGCCGTTGTGATCTGGCCTTGCGGGCTGGCAAAAACTTCTTTTGCTGCTGTGGGGTCAAAAAAAACAATTAAAACAAGCACAGACAAAGTTAAGTAGCGAACTATTTTTCTCATATACAAATCGATCAAAATTCCCAATGTAATACAAGGTCATTCAGGTATAACAAATGATATGACCAAGGTTGCGCCAAACATGTTTCCGTCGCTATCTGCCATGCGCCAATAGCTGGTATACGTCCCTGGCTTGCTGGGCGAAGTGAAACTGATAGAGACCTCAGACCAGTCCCAAACAGTTACCAGTCTATCAATATAATCACCAGATGCTCTCAGGTCATATCCAGAAAGATAAACCAGCCTATAGTGATAGAGCCAATTACAAGTGCCTATATTTTGCACTTTCCAAGTCTTTGTGATTTCCTCATTTTTCCCTAGAACCGTTCCTGCAGGAATATTCACGTCACGAATGAAAGCCAGGTTATTGCAACCACTAGCCAAAACACTGGGGTTGATGGTCGCAGTAGGCAATGTCCCTGTTACGGTGGAAACACTGGAAGTAGGCGTTCCCAATGTGGCAGTGTAGTAAATAAATGTAGCAGATGGCAGCGGCAACGGAGAAGGCAAAGGCAGCGGCGAGTTCGTTGGCAACGGGGTAAAAGTTGGTAGTGGGGTCAGGGTTGCCAGAGGGGTATTCGTTGCAGGCGTAACCAAAGCAGTTTGCGTCTCAAAAAAAGATACAACCATCGTACCAACGCCAGCTGTTACCAAAGCATTGATATCCTCCCCAGCAGGTGTAGCATTCGCGCCGCATGCTGCAGCAAATATAGCCACAAGAAAAAAGGTCAAAACAATTTTCAGGTTCTTTTTCATGCAACCTCTCCTATGCCAATATCATACTTGAAAATCAACCAGCGAAAAAACTTTCATATTCCGCTTCGAGTTTTACCCTTGGACGGATAGGTAAATTAATTTGTTCCCTTGTCAATCAATCAGTGGAGAAACTATCATTTGGACGAACCAGCTTTCAGCGAAGGAATGAAGCGGATTTAATTCCGTTAACTGGTTGATCATTTGCCATGTCTTTAAAACCAATGGATGACATACGCTTCGCCCTTACCCCAATCCTGCTCCTGTTGAAATTCAATTATCTTCGGGACAGTTAAAAACGCCGCCACATCCTATCAAAATTATACAGAAACCTGTGGCAAAAGCACCTTTAGTGCATGGACCAGCGCATCAATATCTTCCTGAGAATTGTACGCTTGCACTGAAATGCGAACAAACTGTTTGTCCTGCCATTGGATCAAGGGAACTTCTATTTTATGCTCGTCATACAAACGGCTCTTTAACGCTGCAAGGTTAGACAAAGGAATCGGAGCTATACCCATTTGGCTATAAAAATCTGATGAGAGTGGATACAACGGGGGCATGTTTACCAAGTTACAGATTTGCTCAATGCCTTGACGAAGCAGGTTATGGCATTCAATTCGCACTTCTTCCCAATTATTGTCCTGCATGAATTGTATTGCCGTCGGGACAGTCAACGCCGCAGTAGGGTCTTTGGTACCTGTCCATTGTAAAATATCGATAAAACGAGATCCCGTGGTTGTTTCTGGGGTAGTGTTGTATCCCCAGCTAACAATCAATGGGTCAATAAGGTGCTGAAGTTCGCGCCTGACATATAAGAACGCCGAACCTTTTGCACTAAGCATCCATTTATGGCAGTTACCAAAAACAATATCAGCTCCCAGTAATTGAAGATCAAGATGGATTTGCCCAGGCGAATGCGCGGCATCGATCACAGTCAATATTCCCGCTTCTCTTGCACGTTGACAAATTTTTTCCACCGGCATACGCAGGGCAGTTGGTGACGTAATATGGCTTAGATAAATTACCTTTGTCTTCGGTGTGACACCCTGCCAAAACTGGTCCGCGATCTCTGCTTCGGAATAAACAGGCAAAGGAATACGTTGTCGTGTGTACCTTGCGCCGACTTTACCGCAGATGAAATCCCAAGTGTAGTCACAAGCGCCGTATTCGTGATCAGTTGTCAGGATCTCATCTCCTGGCTCAAACGCGAGGGAATGGGCGATAATATTCACACCATGCGTTGCATTGGGGATGTAGATCAGGTCATTGGAATCAGCATTGAGATAAGCCCCCAGGACCTGACGAGAATTCTGCAGAAGTCCATCAAGTTCGCGGCCAAGAAAAAGCACAGGCTGGCGTTCCAGACGCAATTGCCAGTTCTGATACGCTTCAAAAACAGGCTTGGGAGTTGCTCCGAAGGAACCGTGATTTAGAAAAATGACAGATGGGTCGAGTAGAAAGTGTTGTTTGACGTTTGACATCAAGTTATTATAAGAGATATCAAATAACTCCGTGAAAATTAATTAGTTTACTCAGGCTGTTTTGGATTGATGATGTCACCTACACTTATACAAAAAGTTTAATAGTCTACTTTTGGAAAAGTTTTACCTTTCTAAAGGCCTTACATTTACCAACGATTTACTGAGCGGAGTGTAATAACCGCGTACTTTAATGTACTGTGGGAGAGTTTTCAAAGCCTTTTTTGAGCCCATTCGAAAATTTGTCTCGCCAATAAGATAAAAAACTCCGTTTCCACCTTTACCGAAACCTGTCATGTCATTTCTCAAGCCCATCCCATCAATGTGGAGAACCTTGCCTCGTACCAAATCAATGACTCGTGGCAGACCAGATAACAAACCGACAACCAGAAGGGCAAGGGAGATAAGGCCATAAAAAACAAGGTCAAATACAAATTTAATATCGGCCCCATTGAGCATAAACTCGCGGATTGGCACACTTGCAAATCCAGCACTTGCGATAAGCAATGCCACACACATCAATATCACGGGGAGCAAACTGATTGCTTGGGACGAAGTGAGTCTTCCTCTGTCATTATCATTAAATGCAGTGGAGTCAGGCATGGGACTCATGAAAAACCTCCTAAGACACTGTCATAAATTTATATCAAGCAATTCAACACAAAACAATCACTATCTTGCGAGCTGACGATTTACATACCTGACGACAGGACTCGGAATACTTCACTGTCCAAATCCCATCGCCAGGCACATACTTTGTTGGACGCTATTTGCTAGAATATCATCAAGGGAAGGTTAGATTCACAGAATCTGATATTCCATTATTTATTTCCAAACTAACATGTTCACTCTCTTGATTGGAATTCAGGTCTATGGCATACACATCCCATTTTCCATCAGATGCAGGCAGTTCAAAAGCCCCATCATTTAATGATTCTCCCCATGAGTTGGCACCGTCACTTCTAATGGCAAATATGCGTAGTCCGCTTACTGGGGCTTTTCCTTTTATGGATGTTGTCGCTTTCTCAAAAACAAAGGTGACAGGCTTGGATAGTGGCACTGTAACATCTGTATTCTGAAACGATTCAAAATATCCTGTTAACACACAGTTAGTCATCACCTTACTTGTGCAATTTATGCCAACTATTTCTACATTCCAATTTGGGTCCGTGCTTGTTGGAAGTTCAGCACTAAAACTGCCGTCTGCTGCGCTGTAAGCATCTACTCTATTTTCTTTCTGGATGACAGCAATATTAATTCCTTCAATTGGCAGCCCATCGGAATCAACTACGCTGCCAAAAATACTCTGCTTTGATTCGGTGGGATTGCCACAACTGGCTAGCAGCAATGTCACTAGCAGCATTATCCTAAATGACCATTTCATAAATCATCCTTGTTTGGTCCACAACGGTATGCGGCTTACCTTGTGATACCATTGTTGAGATTGGGGCGGCAGAGCCGTCCAGTTCGAAAAATAAAAAGATGTAGAAAACTGCTGGGATTGCTACATGCCGCACTGCAGCAGTCCCCAGCGTCAAGGGCACACCACTTTAGGTGGCTCTTTTTATATGAACACTTAAACTTATACTCATCTGAAAAATTTACCGAAGTTGTATTCCCTCCACAACATAGTCACAATATACCAACGGGTCATGGCTGGGTTCCACTATCTGGGCTGGAATGGCATGTAATTTGAGCCGAACAGGTTCCAAATCTCCATGAAGGATAGTGTTATCTGTAGCATAAATCTTTATGTCACTAATCTGAAATTTGTTTGGCAAAGTTTGCATTTCATTTGGAGCAGGAGAGGAACGATGTTTAATCCAGATAGTAAGATAATGAGGATTATTATTTCTTGAATACCCCAAGAGGCTTATCGCGTAACTAGGCGATCCCTCAATTTCTTGTTGGACTAAAGTAGCAAATTCATTAGTAAAGTACAGTTCACCATCAAGCGTAAAACTTTCTTTTATTTCGCAAAGGTTATCATCAAAAGTGGCTATAAATGGCGTAGGGGCTACCACTGTGACAGGTAATTGCGTTGTAAAAATGGTTGGTGTTGGAAGAAGAGAGCGTGATTGACAACTTGAAGCCAATAAACTGGCTAGCAAAATGTAAAATATCCTATTTGTTAGTTTCGGTTTCATCTGGAAAAATGACAAGGCGAGAAAGGGTTTAGGATTTGTGCACGCCACACAGCAGTAGGTGTGCGCTTTGTTGGACAGTTTTAGATTTCTAAAACTTAGTTTCGCCATATTTTACACTTTATCTTTACTGTGATTCATACTGATAGGACTAATGGCCTATCAGGTCTTTTTCTACAACAAGTATGCAAGAATTTGGAAACGACTTTTAATTTTTCTCTCTAAAATCTTTTCACGAGTTCAATCGCATCCTTCACAAAAACACGCTCCTGAAAAAATCAGGAGCGTGTTTTTGTGAAGAAGCTATGTCGCTATTTACATACTAAACATTTCACTTCAACTCTTGTCGTAATTTTTCCGCAACAGTACGCAAGGTTTTGATGCGCGCAAAATATTTATCATTAGCTTCCACTAATGTCCACGGGGCATCAGGCGTACTCGTTTTCAGCAACATCTCTTCTGCAGCGATGATGTAATCTTCCCACTTGCCGCGATTGCGCCAATCCTCATCTGTGATCTTCCAAGTCTTGTAATTTGTGCGCACACGTTCGCGGAAGCGACGCAATTGTTCTTGTTTACTAATGTGCATCCAGAATTTAAAAATGACTGTACCAAAGTCTGTAAGTTGATGCTCAAACTGATTGATCTCGCTGTAAGCGCGCCTCCAGTCGCCTTCAGTGCAATATCCTTCCAGACGTTCAACTAATACACGCCCATACCATGAACGGTCAAAAATGGCGATCTGTCCCTGTTCGGGCAACCGCCGCCAAAAACGATACAGGTAATGACGCTCTCTATCCTCACCTGATGGCGCAGAGATTGGCCAAACAACATAGCCGCGCGGATCAATACGTTCGGTCAGCCGTTTGATCGTACCGCCCTTGCCTGATGCATCCATACCTTCAAAGACAATCACTACTGGGCGCTTCTGCACATAGATTAGAAAGGCTAACTCATGCAACTCCGCTTGCAAAGCCTTGAGTTGCTTCTCATATTCATCACGTTCCGTTGCCAATGTAAGATCAAGACGCTCAAGCATTGACGGCTCCTTTCATCTCCTTTGTTGCACCACGGCTCTTGGCTTTTGACTTCGAAGATGAAGGCAAACCCAAGTGGGCTTCGAGAGAAGCAATTATTGTTTCAAAAACCTTGATACGCATGTAATACCGATCAGTCGCTTCGACGATTGTCCAGGGCGCGTGAGGAGAATCGGTACGTGCGATCATATCTTCGACAAAGCCTGCATATTTTTCATAACGCTTGTTTTGGAGCAGATCTTCCTCCCCCACCTGCCATGCTGTCAGCTTATCTTTATGCAGTTTCTTAATACGCTTATGCTGATCCGCCTCGCTGATGTGCAACCAGAATTTTAATATCACCGTTCCATCTGCCGCCAACATCTCTTCAAATTCTGCAATGTCTTGATATGCAGCGCGCAATTCATCTTTTTTAGTGGTCTTGTTCAGGCGGTCGATCAATACTCTGCGATACCATGATGTATCGAAAGCGACCATCTGTCCACGTGCTGGGATTTTGAGCCAAAAACGCCACATCCACGGATAACGCAACTCAGCGGTGCGCGGCGGTGTGATCGGAACGACGCGAAAACCACGCGGGTCTAACCGCTCGGCGAGTAAACTAATCAGACGTCCCTTACCAGTAGCCGCCCAACCTTCAAAAAGAATTATGACTGGAATCTTCGCGTCAAAAACGGCATGCTCCAATTCATAAAGGCGTTGTTGCAGGGGCCTTAATCGTTTTTTATATTCCTCTTTCTGCAAAGCCAGGTCGAGGTTGACATATTCAAGCATGGCGAACTCCATTCTGTCAATTTAATAATTTGATTTTGGCGCCAGATGATTTATTGGCAATGCCGCAATCCGTAACTGTCAATTCAAAAGAGTGGGAGATATGGCAAGATAGTGAACAACCCCAAGAAAAGGATCATGTTGTCAAATTGTGAGGTATCAGCTTTCATTTATTAATTATATGCTTAATCCTTGAATTCGCTAGGAAGCTAATATGATCTGATCACATCAGATCGTTGGTTAAAAAATTATCCAAATCACTGACGACGTAGCTTTCAACTGGCACGGGGATATGTAATAGCGTTTCAAAGGCCTATATCAAGCTCATTAGCAGCACCCAGCTTGAGGCTTCAGTGGTTGAGGCGTATCAATTATCCCTTGTTGGAAGAAAGTTTTGCAGCACTCAATAACGAGGAAATCAAAACTGGATAGGCAGACAGCCTATCCAGTTTTGATTATGTAACTTTATGGTAGAAACTATTCTTACGGCAAATCAATACAATTTCCTGTATTTAGCTGAACCGAATGATTCGGGTTCGCCACCAACGCACACATTTGGGTTGCGTTTGCTGGGCGGTTGGTAATAGTATATTGTGTGAAAGGTGGGTCACCGTAAGCGCCCCAAGTCAATTTCCAGGGGCCTGAGCCTGGGGAACCAGCCTGCTCTGGCGGAACGGTATTGAAGAACATGTGAACGTGTAATCCTTCAGAAAAATTATGAACTTCATAGTCCACTGCATAAAGGCTTCCTTCAACTCTTATTCCAGTGATTACTACGTACGGTCCTGAGGGAGTTGCAGTTAATGGGATTGCTGTTTCGGTAGGAGCTTCTGTTGCGACAGGTATCACAGCAGCAGACTGAGTATCTGTTGCGAGTACGAAGGGCGTCTCCGTGGGGGCCGACGCACCAAATAATTGACTTGCAGCAAAGATCCCTACCCCAGCAAGGCAAAGTACGCCAATAACCACTGCAGCGATGATCGGCACTGCCAATGATTTTTTACGCGGTGGAGCGGATGGCGCAGCTGGAGTTGAATAGATGGAACTAGGCGCGGAACTTTCGATCATTGTTCCTCTTACAGGGACAATGGGAGTGTTTTCAACATAAGTTCCAGCTACAGGCGGTTTCTCTATGGTTGTTCCACGCGCCTGTTTCATCAATGTCGCGTCTTCCATCATAGTTGCTTGTGGAGATGACGAACCCGCTGTAAGTGCGTTCCGTAAAGCGGCCGCCATTTGTGCGGCGGTCTGATAGCGGTTGTTCGGGTCCTTTGCAAGTGCCTTATTGATAACCGCAACCAAAGCATCAGGGATCTCAGGATTGAGACTCTTGATGTTTGGAATCGGGTCATTTATATGCATCATCATCAGCGTCATGGCTGAGTTGGCATCAAAAGGCGGGCGGCCGCTGACCATTTCGAACAAAGTCACACCAAGGGAATAGATATCTGTGCGACGATCAGGCTGCTCACCTTTGATCTGCTCGGGCGACATATACATCGCCGTCCCGACAACAGCCCCCGTAGCGGTATGACGCGTTCCACCAACGATCTTGGCAATACCAAAATCCATCAAAATGACCTGACCTGAAGTGGTAAGCATCAAATTAGCTGGCTTGATATCGCGGTGGATCATTCCACGCTGATGAGCGTAATCCACTGCATCGCAAATGCCAGCCATGTATTCAATAGCCTTTGTAGGCGAAAGTTTCCGTCCGCTATCATTAAGTCTCTTAAGGTGATCCTGAAGCGTTTCCCCTGGCACGAATTCCAGCACCATATAATAAAGATCTTCATCACGATTGAAATCATAAACTTGAATGATTCCATGATGACGTAATTGTGCCACCGCCGCAGCTTCTTCTTCAAATCGTTGAACGAAATCAGGGTTATTCGACAAATGAGAGTGAATGACCTTAATCGCCACCACCCGTTTTAAGTTGGGGTCTGTGCCTTTATATACTGCAGACATTCCGCCCTGTCCCAACATTTCTTCGACAACATATCGATTACTTATGGTCTTTCCGATCAAATTGTTAGCCATCACTACTCCTAAGAAAAAACGCCAATGCTATTAAAGACAATCAAAAAAAATAAATTTCACCGTTGTTGAAGTTACCCGCTTAAGGCGGTGGATTTATAAGAAACAACCATGCGTTATCAAACTTGCAATTTGTACTGCGGCCTGATTCGCTCAACGCCACCATAGCCATAAAGCCGCGGTCAAAGACAGTATCCGCCGAGTTATAGGCTCGTTGACGGGCAGCAAAGTCCGCCTTCATTTGTGCGACGATCTCTGCATGTTCTGCCTTTTGTTGCTCGTAAAGCGCCATCGCTTGAGCATCAGACTGATTGGCAGGTTTTTCAGGCTCTGGCGGGAGATTGGGTTGAGCAGGAGGCGCACTTGGATCCACTTCACCGATCAAGACATCGTTTGTATAGACCCAAAAATGATTTCCTCGCCCAACTATTGTTAAACGATTGGTTGTATCATTTTCCCAATGAAAATTCTTGTCGCGGTAACGTGCATAAATATCCCTGCCCGTTACAACTTCGCCATCTGACATGGTCGAAAAAAGAAAATGTCCGCTGGCTACACGAGTAATGATCGCAACATATTGATCCAGCGCAGCTTTATTTCCATCAGAGCGTAGAACAAATCCGCACCCCGAAGTGCTGCCAACCGTATTCCAGGTAATATCTGCAGAAATGACAAAATCTTGAGCTAAGGTCCCAAGGTAGTAATTCACATATTCAAAATGATGATATCCAGACGCATCCAAAGAGACAGGTGGATGCACCCAACCTATCTTCCCTTCTGACGGATCGACCCCGTACTTGGGCAGCTCTGCCAAGATCGGAGCAAACGCTGACGCTGTGGCAGTTAGTGAATCAGCGCCCAAATCTGCCACCTGAGTCACTTGCGCCTCTTGAGAGGTAGATGCAGTACCAGTTGCATACACTTGAGAACTAATAGCCTGAACTGTACTTTCTCTGGCAACACTGCTACCTCCAGCCCCACAAGCCAGAGAAGCTAACAGTAAAATTAACAGAAACATTACGAACCGATTTTTTCTCATACGATCCTATATCACGTCTTTTCGTTTTTGCAGGTACAAAATCGCTCCAAACAAAATCAAAATAATAATGAACTGTACGACCCACGTAAAAGCAACTTTGGAATAGTAAGCCAATGGATCATTCTTATCCACATAACCAAAACCTGACCCATTGTAGAAAGTTCTTACTACCGCTTCTGCAGGTGCAACAGCAACCCGCAATTGAGCGTTCGAAGTCTCATATGCTGCCAATTCATTTTGATATTGCTCAACTTGTTTTTTATAAACCTCAACTTCAGCCTCATATACCTTAAGATTGGTAAAGAACTCAGCCATAGCCACATTGTCCGATTGATCCTGAGGTTCTACTGGACGAACAGGCTCTGGAGGTAGAGGTGTCGGCGGGACAGGTAACGGTTGATCAACTAGCGCAATGTGGAATTTACCCAAACCAGGGTGATTGCAAGATTCCTCTTTAAGCATGTTAATGCCCATGCATTTGCAATTATTAGCAAGCTTATCTTCCAAAGTCATCGCATTACGCACATCAGGTGGCAGCGCCCAACACACATCTGCCGCGACGTCAGACCCAGAACCTGAAATGGCGATCAACGATTCAAAAGCCCAACGCGTTGAGAAAGGCGCACTCACAAAGCTGGGAACGGGAATCAATGCTCCTGCCAAAACGATCTGAGGCAGCATCAAAATAATAACGATCAACGGAGCGGAACTGGAGTTCGGGGCAAGTGCCGAAGCAAACAGACCGAGCATCATGCCCGCGAATGTTGCCAATGTCATAGTGATATAGACTTGGAAGAACTCGATCACACCGCCTGGCATACTGAATGAAAGATAATGCACCACGGTGTACGCCACAGCTTGATAGAGAGCCAGCAAGGCAGCTACCCATATTTTCGATAAAACATAAGGCAGTATCTTAAGGTTAACCAACCTCTCTCTCTTATAAATATCCTGCTCTTTGACAATCTCACGCATTTGGGAAATTCCGCCCACCATAATGCCATAGATGGTCATCAAGAAAAGAGTGATCATAACTTGAGACATGTCACCCTTGTAAAAATCAAAGATGTTTCGTCCCATCACAAAGGAGAGGATCACATCCAACAGACTTACTACGGGCGCAGTTGCCAACATCAACCCCAAGGCAAAACGATCGCGAGTTAATATTTTTATATTACGAGCAGAGAGAATTAGAAATTGTCTCAACGACGAAACTTGCTTAGTATTACCAGCTCTTTGCGGTAATCGTTCGGGTTGAGGAACGGTCATTGCTCTTTCGGGAGATATCTTGCCAGCCAAAGGCTTTGAGACATATTCCGCATGAGCTTTGCTCTCACGGTATCGTTTTGCCCAGTCTTCAGCCTTGCCTTTGCTTGGGTCATCCAAGATGGCATAGATCTCATCAAACTCGATCTTGCCTGCCCTGCGAGCACGCTCTGAGCGAAATTGATCAAAATAAGTCAGCGCTTCATCTGGAGGGCCAAACCACGCAAGGAAACCACCTCTTGCAAGGAAAATCACCTTATCTGCCAACATAACGTTCTTGGTGGCATGAGTGATCAATATGATCGTTCTTCCTTGATCCGCCAGGCGGCGCATCAATTGCATAAGAGCAGTTTCTGTGCCTGGGTCCAAACCAGAAGTAGGCTCGTCAAGGAAGAATAAGCCTGGTTTGGTCAACAGCTCAACACCAATAGAGACGCGTTTTTGTTGTCCGCCGCTCAAGCCGCTGATCTGAACATCTTTGCGATGTGTCAGGTCAAGGTCTTCGAGAACTTCCATGATGCGCTTATGCCGCTCTTCCAGGGATGTATCCGCGGGCATGCGAAGTTGAGCAGCATAATCAAGCGCCTGATAGATGGTTAATTCCATGTGGATGATATCTTTTTGAGGCACAAATCCAATCTCATTACGGATCGCGTCAAAATGAGTATAGATATCAATATCATTGACATACACCTTTGAAGGAGGCGTTGCTGGACGATAGCCCGCAACCGCATCAACAAATGTGGATTTACCGCCACCGCTTTGTCCAACTACAACAATAAACTCTCTGGGATTAAACGAAGCGTAAATGTTTTGAAGAATGTTCAGGTCTTTGCGAACCCATTTATTCAATCCAATGACATCCACCCGTAAGCCATTCCCGTCATCGTATCTGGCAAGCTGGTCCTTGCCCATCACAAATCGATATTGACCAATGCGAATGGAATCATTGGGCTTTAGCCATACCGAACCATCAATACGCTCGCCGTTGACGTATGTACCATTGGAACTGCGTAAATCCTCTACGCGGTAACGCTGACCTACCTTTTCGATCTGGGTATGGAAGCGTGATACATTGGGAGAGGGAATTACAACGTCATTACCAGGGTCGCGTCCTATCTGAATCAGCGTCTTATCACCAAAAATGATATCTCGCTCTACTTGCTGCGATGCCTCGCTTGGAGCGTTATAAGTCATGGTGACCATAACACCAGGGTCAAGGCTGCCAATTCTCAGAATATCGCCATGATGCAAAACATGCGAACCATCAATGGGACGTCCTTCAAATTGAACTGGGTTTTTTGCTTCGGGTATTACAACTAACTTATATCCTCCCCCATTTACTTGCTCAAGCCGTGCGTGACGGCTTGAGACGATCTGCGAAGGTATAACAATATCATTTGTTTCGAGACGTCCAATTGAAAAGGATGAACGGGTTAAAGAATAGGTTTGTGTAATTCCACCTGCAATGGTCACTACTAGCTGGCGTGGTCCTTCATTGCTCGCCTGTATGATCGGCTCTTCCCCCAACATAGTTTGCATTACATAGGAAGGCTTGGCAGGAGATACACGCGCTACCGTTTCACCGGGTGACGCAGAACGCAAAGCTGTTTTATCGGGTTCTGGAGTGGGTGAATAATAAACCAGAGTGATGATTTGCCCCAAACGGATCTTGTCACCTGATTTAAGGGTTCTTCGTTGACTCAGTTTTTCACCATTCAGGAAGGTGCCATTACTACTTCCCAGATCTTCAATTACATAATTCTCGCCTTCCAACATAAGCCTGGCGTGGCGGCGTGATACAGCAGAAGCAGGGATGGTAACATCCACGCTGTCTTCACGGCCAATGATGATCTCTGATTTTGTCAGTTCGAATTCTTTGGAAGGCGTGCCATTTTGATCATTGGTAAGGCTTAGCTTGAAACTGTTCGATGTGGCCAAGGGATCATTCCTTCGTTACAGATTTTCAGCACAGTTCCGAAAACTTAAATGGACTAAACCAACTCTACGTGAGATTTAGCACAAGAAATATTAGATAATTCAGATAAGATTATACCTTTTTGTTAAAATGCATGTCAAGCTACTTATGGGGGATAAAGAAAAATAATCGAAAAAATTGCATTTATTCAGCATATTTTGCTATAAACAGTTCGTCTTACTACAAACAAGATGTGAATGAAGAAAAAAATATCCGTATTCGGCAAATAGTTGAAAATTTCATATCAAAATCATCTCCCTCTGATGGGCTATGTTGATTTCTACGACAAATGTGATACTCTTAGTTTTTATGATATAAATTTAAAAATCTTGCTTTTTTAATGGTGAAATCCGTATGAAGCAATCATCTCTTTTGACCCCAAAATCGTACAAAACAAATACGCTGGTCAGCCTTTTGCGTTGGAGAGCAGATCAGCACCCCGACACATTAGCATTCAGATTTTTACCAGAAGATACATCTGAAAGCATAACGATCGATTATGCAGAACTAGACCGTCGTGCAAGAGCCATCGGCGCATGGTTGGAAAGTTTTGGCGCAAAAGGGGAACGTGCGCTTCTGCTCTATTCTCCCGGCTTGGATTACATAGCCGCATTCATGGGCTGTTTATATGCTGGCGTAACTGCCGTCCCTGCCTACCCACCACGCCTTAATCGCCCAGCCCCACGTATCCAATCCATCGTCGATGACTCGCACGCAAAATTTGCGCTGACTACAACAACGATCCTCTCAAATATCGAAAAGCGATTCGAACATGCTCCAGATTTAAAAGCGCTACATTGGTTGAACACCGATCAGGTACCGGCGGGGGTAGAAGCGGATTGGCGTGATCCCAATGTGAATACCGATACGCTCGCATTCCTTCAATACACATCTGGTTCCACCAGTCAACCAAAAGGGGTCATGCTTAGCCATGGCAACTTAATGCATAACCTCGAAGCCATCAGCCGCGGCTTTCATATCGACTCAACCGTGATGGGAATTTTCTGGCTTCCAAGTTATCACGACATGGGATTGATCGGTGGAATTCTGGAGCCGATGTATTTAGGCGGAGCAACTACGTTGATGTCGCCGCCATCTTTTTTGCAGCGTCCTGTGCGCTGGCTTGAAGCCATCACCCGTTATCGTGGAAATACTTGCGGCGCTCCCAACTTTGCCTATGACTTGTGCGTTGAAAAAGTTACACCTGAGCAAAAGGAAACGCTGGATTTAAGTTCCTGGACGCTGGCATTTTGTGGAGCCGAGCCGATTCGCCCTGAGACGTTGGAGCGCTTCGCACGCGCCTTTGCAGGGTGCGGATTTCGAAAGGCATCTTTCTACCCTTGCTTCGGCATGGCAGAAAGCACGCTGATCGTCTCTGGCGCGGATGGTCCATCTGAGCCGCGGACTTTTACAGTTGATAGAAAATCTTTGGAAAGCGACCTTGTAGTTCCCGCGCTTGCGAATGATTCAGGTTCTGCGACCATGGTGAGTTGCGGCCCAGCGATCATTGACCAGAAGATCGTAATTGTTAATCCAACGACATTGCAGCGCTGTGATTCAAATCAGGTCGGCGAAATTTGGGTTGCTGGCCCCAGTGTAGCGCAAGGGTATTGGGGTCTGGAAGACGAAACCCGTACAACATTTCAAGCTTACATTGCAGATACAAATGAAGGACCTTTCCTTCGCACAGGTGACCTTGGTTTTCTAAACAACGGCGAACTCTTTGTGACGGGCCGTTTGAAGGACTTGATCATTATTCACGGCAGCAATCATTATCCGCAGGATATTGAATTAACGGTTGAGTTAAGTCACCCAGCTTTACAGCCCGCAGGTGGAGCGGCGTTCTCCATCACGGATGGCGGCAAAGAACAGCTTGTTATCGTTCAAGAAGTTACGCGGCAGAATCGACAAGCGGATATCAATGAAGTCGCCGCAGCTATTCGTCAAGCAGTGGCGGACAAGCATGACCTGCAGATATTCGCTATTGTTCTGATCAAACCGATGAGCATTCCCAAAACTTCCAGTGGGAAGATTCAACGCCGCGCTTGTAAAACAGCTTTTCTAAATGGCGAGTTGGAAGTCGTAGGTGAATGGCGCGCGAAGAAGTCCGCTGCTCCTGTCACTCAAAAAGAAAAAACCGATTCTCTTCCTTCTACACCAGCGAAGACGGGCATGGCTGCAAATGTGCTTCAAGCCTGGTTGGTGACTCGCATCGCCTCTATGTTGGAGATGGATGCTGCATCCATTGACCCCCGTCAGCCGTTTACCTATTACGGTTTGGGTTCTGTCCAAGCTGTCAGCCTCACTGGAGATCTGGAGGATTTTCTCGGTCGTAAACTCGCACCCACTCTTGCATGGGATTATCCGACCATCGAATTATTGGCGAATCATTTGGCAAGCTATTCTCAACCTACTAAAACGGTTTCGACTCCTGCAGCCATTCAACCCTCTTCAACATTTACTCGCGAACCGATCGCGATTATCGGGATGAGTTGTCGCTTCCCGCAAGCCGCGAATCCGCAAGCCTTTTGGGATTTGCTGCGAAACGGGGTGGATGCCATCAGCCAAGTCCCTGCAGACCGCTGGAATGTGGACGCTTTTTATTCATCCGATTCTGCTGCGGCTGGAAAGGTCACTTCTCGTTGGGGCGGCTTCCTTGAAAATGTGGATCTGTTTGATACGCACTTCTTTGGAATCTCTCCGCGCGAAGCAACGCGCATGGACCCGCAACAGCGCCTCTTACTTGAAGTGAGCTGGGAGGCTCTCGAAAATGCATTTATCCCACCTGCATCATTAGCAGGGACTCGCACAGGTGTGTTCGTTGGCATTAGCAGCAATGATTATTCGCGTCTGCAATTTGATGACGCGGAAAAAATTGACGCCTATGCAGGGACTGGTAACGCTCATAGCATCGCCGCGAATCGACTGTCCTATTTCTATGATTTGCGCGGCCCCAGCATGGCAATTGATACGGCTTGTTCATCGTCTTTGGTGGCGGCGCATCTGGCTTGTCAAAGCCTTCAGAACGGCGAATCAGATCTGGGCGTAGTCGGAGGCGTGAACTTAATCCTCACTCCCGAATTGACCATCACATTCTCGCAAGCGCGAATGCTATCTCCCGATGGACGTTGCAAAACATTTGATGCCAGTGCAGATGGATATGTGCGCGGCGAAGGCTGCGGGGTGATTATTTTGAAGCGCATGTCAGACGCGATCCGTGATGGAGATAACATCCTTGCGTTGATCCGCGGTTCGGCAGTGAATCAGGATGGACGCAGCAACGGACTCACTGCCCCGAATGGACTCGCTCAACAAGATGTCATTCGGCAGGCATTGGCGAATGCACATGTCGCGCCGCACCAGATCGGTTATGTCGAAGCACACGGCACGGGCACGCCGCTTGGTGACCCGATCGAGATGGCGTCATTGCACGCGGTTCTTGATGATGGGCAGACGAATGGTAAGGTGTTGGTTGGTTCGGTAAAAACGAATATCGGCCATCTTGAGTCTGCTGCGGGAATCGCAGGACTGATCAAATCGGTGCTTGCCATGCAGCACGAAGCCATTCCGCCTCACCTTCATTTAAAAGAAGTCAACCCATATCTGTCTTTGGAAAACTCGCGCCTTGAAATTGGAACGTATTTGCGTCCGTGGAGGCGACGTGAGCAACCACGCTTTGCAGGTGTGAGTTCTTTTGGATTTGGCGGCACGAACGCTCACATCATTCTTTCCGATGCGCCGTTGCTTGCTTCATCAACGCCGTCAGAAAATATGGAACGTCCACGCCACATTTTTGCTTTATCCGCAAAAACGGATTCTTCATTACTTGAATTGGCTGAACAAACAAGCATTCAAATCGAGTCGGCGCAATTGCCTGTAAGTGATTATGCCTTTACGGCAAATACAACTCGTTCACACTTTGAACATCGATTGATCATTCAAGCCAGTACCCCCGCCGAACTAAAAACTGGTTTGGATGCTTTTATTTCCAACACGAACATCCTTGCCATATCAACAGGTCATGCAAAACTAGGCGCACAGCCGAAGATCGCTTTCCTTTTCACAGGGCAAGGCGCACAATACATCGGCATGGGGCGTCAGCTTTATGAAACCCAACCCGTCTTTCGCGTGGCGCTGGATCAGTGCGCGGAAATTCTGAATTTCATTTTAGATCGCCCGTTGTTGGACGTGATGTATCCGCAAGATAAAAACGATACGTTACTCAATCAAACCACCTACACCCAGCCCGCGCTTTTTGCATTTGAATATGCGTTGGCTGCAATGTGGCGCTCTTGGGGTTTCGAGCCGCAAGCCGTGCTTGGGCATAGCGTCGGTGAATATGTTGCCGCATGCATCGCAGGTGTCTTCACGTTGGAAGATGGTCTGCGTCTCATTGTCGAACGCGCGCGTTTGATGGGCAGCCTTCCGAACAACGGCACCATGGCAGCTGTCTTCGCGGATGCTTTGCTCGTGGCAGATGCTTTGAAGGTGTATCAAGATCACGTTTCCATTGCTGCCGTGAACGGACCCGACAACACGGTTATCTCTGGCGAGAAATTCGCCGTGCAAAATGTTTTGGATGCCCTGACCAAACTTGGCATTTCGTCCAAACCGCTCACGGTTTCGCATGCGTTCCATTCCCCATTGATGGATTCGATTCTGGATGACTTTGAATCAGCTGCGCGGCGGATTCAATTCAACGCCCCTCGCCTCTCTCTAAGCTCGAACCTGTTCGGCGGTATTCTCGAACCTGATTCTGTGCCTGACGCTTCTTACTGGCGGCAGCACATCCGCGCAGAAGTGAAATTCGCCGAAGGGATGCAGTCTCTTGCTAACCTTGGCATTGATACCTTCATAGAGATCGGTCCCAGCCCCACGTTGTTGAGTATGAGCAAACGCTGTTTGCCAGAATTAAAAGCTACATGGCTGCCCTCTTTGCGTCAGGGACAGGATGACTGGCAGATCATTTTAGACAGCCTCGGCAAACTCTACGCCCAAGGCGCAGATGTAAACTGGGCTGCCTTTGATGCAGGTTACCCACGCCAAAAAGTTTCTCTGCCCAATTATCCATTTGACCGTCAACGCTATTGGTTTGAATTTACTGCAAAGAAGTTTGTGGTTTCGGAAGAACCTCAAGTTGTATCTGCTCCAAAGGCTCAACCTGAAAAAAATAATGGAAAGACTCCAAGTCATAAAGCACCAAAGGCAAAAGAACTTCCCGCGAACACTCTGGATCGTGCTCTACTATTAAATACAGAACTGTCGAAACGCCAGCATGTCCTTGAAGATTTCATCCAGCAAAACGCTGCCCGCATCTTAGACATGGATGCCGCCCGACTGGATCTTGATCAACCACTGGATACGGTTGGGCTCGATTCGTTGATGGCGATTGAACTCAAGAATTCACTTGAATCCAAAATAGGAGTCAATCTTTCGATTGCAAGTCTGCTTCAGGGTCCGACGATCTCCAGTCTCGCCAGGGAAATGCTTGGGGAACTGGATTCGCCTGAGGATGCGAATGAGGCGCAGCTTGTCATCGCACAAGAACCCTCAGGCGAAAGTCCGCTTTCGTATGGGCAGCAGGCGCTTTGGTTCCTGCATCAACTTTTGCCTGAAGATAATTCTTTCAATGTGGCGGGAGCGGTTCGTATTCTTGGCGACTTGGATGTGGCTGCGCTCGAAAATGCCCTTAAGCAGGTAGCCGACCGCCACGAAGCATTGCGCAGCACTTTCCATGTCCTGGAAGGTGAGCCTGTTCAGCGCGTCCATGCGGCGGCGAGCGTTAAGTTACAGATCGTATATGCATCAGGTATTGGGCTGGAAGAATTGCGCGGCAGACTTGCTGCCGAGGCGCATCGTGCATTTGATCTGGAGAATGAGCCAGCCTTGCGTGTGTTGTTATTTGAAACGAAAGAAAAATCCGAAAATATTCTCCTGCTTTCGATGGATCACATCATCACCGATTTCTGGTCGATGACGATATTCGTGCGTGAACTGCTTGCGGTGTACGAAGCGAACAAATCAGGCGCGCGGATCGAATTGCCAAAACTTCAAGCGCGCTATGCAGACTATGTCCGCTGGCAGGCTGCGATGCTGGAAAGTCCGCGAGGGGAGAAGCTTTGGGAGTATTGGCAAAATGAACTTTCTGGCGAATTGCCCGCCTTGAACCTGCCAACCGACCGACCGCGTAAAGCGATGCAAACCTATCGCGGTGACTCCGAACATATCTTTATGGATGCTGACTTGTTCAAGGGGTTGAAATCTCTTGCGCAGGAAAACGGCTCAACCTTGTTTATGACTTTGTTAGCCGCCTTCCAGACTTTATTGCATCGTTATTCGAATCAAGAAGATTTCGTGGTTGGGTCTGTCACGGCTGGACGAAGCCATTCGGAATTGAGCGACCTAATCGGTTACTTCATCAACCCGATTGCATTGCGCGCGGATTTTTCAGGTGCGCCTACATTCCAAGAGATCCTTCAGCGCGTCCGCCAGACGACGCTTGGTGCCTTTGAGCATCAAGATTATCCACCTGCGTTGCTTTCCAAACGTTTGGGATTGCAACGCGACTCCAGCCGCCCGCCGCTTTTTGAGACCATGTTCATTCTACAAAAAGCGCAGGAAGCGGAAGTACAGGCACTTAGTCCATTTGCGCTGGGAATTGACGGCGCGCGCATGCAGATGAACGATCTGGTTATTGAATCTATTGCGTTGAAAGGTGAACCTGCACAGTTCGACCTGACCATGATGATGGCAGAAACGGACTATGGTCTGGCGGCGGCTCTTCAATACAATACGGACCTGTTTGACTCTGCAACCATCCAACGCATGTTGGAGCATTTCCACAATTTGTTGCGGGATATCGTCTCCGACCCGTTGAAACCAATTTCATCCTATTCTCTGTTGAGCGAGACGGAGCACAAGCAAATTCTCGTTCAATGGAATGAGACTCAAACGGATTATCCGCGCGAGCTTTGCATTCACGACTTGTTTCAGGCGCAGGTAAAACTTACACCCAATGCGGTTGCTGTGCAATTTGAAGATCAGAGCCTGAACTACAAAGAATTAGACAAGCGCGCTGATGAACTCTCAAAGATCTTGATAGCTCAGGGAGTCAAGCCAGGGATTCTGGTTGGCATCTATGTGAAGCGTTCACTCGATATGTTGGTTGCATTATTGGGCGTCCTCAAGGCTGGTGGAGCTTATCTACCTTTGGACCCGTCATTCCCATCTGAGCGAATTGTTTTCATGCTGGCTGATTCAGGTGCATCTTTTATTCTTACGCAAACAAGCCTTCAAACAGATATGCCAGAGCATAAGGCGCAGGTCATTTGTTTGGATGCCTTGGAACAAGTGTCAGCGAAAAGAGGAAAGAAGAAAGAAGTTAAACCTGGTGATCTTGCCTATGTGATTTATACGTCTGGTTCTACGGGCAAGCCCAAAGGCGTTCAAATTCACCATCAGGCGGTGATCAATTTCCTGTGCTCCATGCGGCAGAGTTTGAATCTCAACGCAGAGGATGCACTTCTTGCGGTCACTACACTTTCATTTGATATTGCTGTGTTGGAATTGCTATTGCCACTGACTGTCGGAGCGCGGGTTGTGATCGCCAGTTCAGAGATTGTTGCGGATGGAACGCTTCTGGCTGATGCCATTGCACAGTCCAATGCTACCGTGATGCAGGCAACGCCTGCCAGTTGGCGGTCTTTGCTGGAGACGGGTTGGAAGGGGAAAGCTGACCTCAAGATCCTGTGCGGCGGCGAAGCGTTGGTCTCCGACCTGTCGGAGCGATTATTGGAACGCGGCGCAGAATTGTGGAATCTTTATGGTCCAACCGAGACTACGATCTGGTCTACGTTGTATCGGGTCACATCCAACGAGTCTCATGGCGTTTCCAATACGATTCCTGTCGGGCGACCGATTGCGAATACACAGATCTATATTTTGGATTCAGAGTTACAGCCTGTTCCAGTGGGTGTGATCGGTGATCTGTACATCGGCGGAGATGGAGTCAGCCGCGGATATTTGAATCGCCCTGAACTGACTGCTGAGCGATTTATTCTGAATCCGTTTGATGGTTCTTTTACTATCTACAAAACTGGCGATATCGCCCGTTATCTTCCCGATGGAAATATTGAATTCTTCGGGCGCAGTGACCAGCAGGTGAAAGTCCGCGGGTTCCGTATTGAGACGGGAGAAATTGAAGTACGCCTCGCGAGTCATCCGTCCGTGAGGCAGGCTGTCGTGGTGGCTTGGAAGGAAAAGACATCAGAGGCAAGTCTGGTTGCTTATGTAGTACCAGCTTCGGCTGAGGTTGAAGCGGATGGTCATCAATTGCGCGAATTCCTGCGTCAAACACTTCCTGAATATATGGTTCCATCCATTTTTGTGAACATTGAATCGTTGCCGCTAACGCCGAATGGAAAAGTAGATCGCAAGGCACTTCCAGAGCCAACACAACAGGTGAGGCCTGATCTTCGTTTGCCGTATGTTGCGCCGCGTACGCCATTGGAAAAGGAATTGGCAGAAATTTGTGCCCAAGTTTTGGATTTGAAAGACATAAACTCTGTAGGCGTGCATGACAACTTTTTTGACCTTGGCGGTCATTCGTTGTTGGGAACACGTTTAGTCTTTAAACTGCGTGAAAAATACGGTCTCGAATCTGCGCAGTTGCCACTGCGAGCGTTGTTTGAACAACCGACAGTTGCCAACCTGGCAAGAATTATTGATGTGGCTGTAAAAGGAGAAGGTGAGGTAGTTTATGCGAGCCGTGGTCATTTTATTGAGAATGGTCAGCTAAGTTTGGAAAAGTTAAATGAGGAGGTGCAACTTGACCCAAGCATTACGGCAGGCGACCTTATTTACGAACACCTGAATGACCCGAAACATATTTTACTGACGGGTGCAACTGGATTCGTTGGGGCATTCCTTCTGCATGATCTACTCATGCAAACATCCGCGGATGTGCATTGTCTGTTGCGCACAGATGATATTGAGATGGGAATTCAGCGTTTAAAACGCAACCTCAACAAGTATTCATTGTGGGATGATTCATTTTCAGAACGCATCAGACCTGTATTAGGTGATCTGGGTGAACCTCAACTTGGCTTAACCGATGAAGTCTTTGAAAAACTTGCTCGTGAAATAGACGTGATCTATCACAACGGAGCAATGGTCAATTTCGTTTATCCATATCACGCGCATAAAGCGTCCAATGTGCTGGGCACGCATGAGGTTCTGCGACTTGCAAGTCAAATAAGGTTAAAGCCTGTTCACTTCGTTTCCACGTTATCTATTTTGTATTCGGGCGACGCAAACGACGGGCGCATTATCCGCGAAGATGTAAGTTTGGATGAAGTCGGTGCGCCTTTCGGTGGGTATGCTCAGAGCAAATGGGTCGCGGAAAAGTTGGTTAGATTGGCTGGAGAGCGAGGCATTCCTTATGCCATTTACCGGCCAGGCTTGGTTTCAGGCCATAGTATCTCTGGCGCGTGGAACAACGACAATTTGATCTCAAGTATGACCCGCGCTTGTATCCTTTTAGGAAGCGTCCCTACTCTTGATGTCATGGTCAATATCGTGCCCGTAGATTTTGTGAGTGCCGCGATCGTGAATCTTTCCAAGAATCCAGATAACTTGAGCAAGGTCTATCATTTGGACAACCCAGAGGCGCTTCACTTTAGCAAACTGGCAGACTGGATGGTTGAGCAAGGCTTCAACGCCAGAAAATTATCTTTCGATGAATGGCGTGCAGAGCTCTTCAGGCAGACTGCATATTTGCCATCGGATGGATGGGAACCTTACTTGCCGCTGCTGGAAGAAGTGGAAGAAAAACAAGTCTTCATGCCAGAGTTCGATCTAACGAATACGATCACAAGACTGAACGGAAGTGGCATCGTCTGTCACCCCGTCAATGGACAATTGCTCTCGAGGTATCTGAAATATTTCACTTCAGACAATTCCTCCACGAACCTATTTAAAGATTCGCCTTTTAATACAAAAAACTCAGAAAGCATTTAAGACGTGAATCAAGCTCCGTCTCTGAAAAATCGTTGGTTCGTTTGTCTGCAGCCCAATCCCAAGGCTGATATGCGCTTGTTCCTATTTCCTTACGCAGGCGGCGCACCAGCAGCCTTCAACAAATGGCCTGCTGAATTTCCGAACAGCATCGAAACACATATCGTCCACTATCCTGGAAGAGGCTCACGGTTTAACGAGACTCCCATCAAGTCTATTGATATTTTGGTTGAAGAGATCAGCCATGCCATCCAACCACTATTAGACAAACCGTTTTTTTTCTTCGGTCACAGCATGGGAAGCATACTTGCTTTTGAACTCTCTCACCAACTAAAATTACAGCCTCAAATTCTTTTCGTCTCGGCATGTGGAGCGCCACAACTTCCCGACCCAAATCCTTCCATTCATTTGTTGCCCGATTCTGAATTCATAAAATCATTGCAAGAATTCAACGGTCTGCCTGCTGATGCAATGAACAATCCAGAATTAATGCAATTGCTACTCCCAACCTTGCGCACTGATTTTGAAGCCTTCGGAAATTATGCATACCGTTCCAGTGAACCTCGGCTGACCTGCCCAGTCATTGCCCTCGGTGGGTCTGATGATGCTCATGTAAGACGGGATCGTTTGGAAGGTTGGGCATATCACACAAGTGGTAATTTCAAAGCGCATTATTTTCCAGGCGATCACTTCTTTATCAATGCTGCGCGTCAATTAGTAACAGGTGCCATTACTGATGAGGTAACTTCATTGTATGAAAACAGATAACTGGATTGCCCCACCCGACTCTCTTAAACTGAAAGGTCATCACGTTGATATTTGGCGCATCTCCCTAAACCTGACAGTTGATTCCGTTAAATTATTATTTTCCTCCCTTTCAGCAGATGAAATCCAGCGTGCTATTCGCTTTCATTTTCCCACAGATAGAGATCGTTTTATCTCAGCGCATGGTATCCTGCGCGAGATATTGGGACGTTATCTCCACTGCAAGCCTGGCAATCTGGCTTTTTCTGTTAATCAATATGGAAAGCCTGCACTGGTAAACTCCAACCTGGAATTCAATCTTTCGCATTCTGGCGACTTTGCGTTACTCGCCGTAACTCAAGGGAGAAAAATCGGCGTAGACGTGGAACACATCCGCACCGATATGGAACTGGAAAGCATCGCCAGCCGTAATTTCTCGAAAATGGAAGTCGATGAGCTAATGGCTTTGCCCTCAGAAAAAAGAGAGATTGGTTTCTTCAATTGTTGGACGCGCAAAGAAGCATATGTCAAAGCACATGGATTAGGTCTATCTTTACCGCTAGATTGCTTTGACGTATCTCTATCTCCAGATCAGCCTGCCATCATTCGAGCCACACGCCCAAACACGCAGGATGCCTCTCGCTGGTTATTGCAATCATTAGACATCAACCCGAACTATGCAGGAGCGCTGGCGGCTGAAGGACTTGATTTAGATTTCAGACTTTGGGATTGGAATGTAAGCACATACAAATAAAGATGCCTACTGCTAAATATATTTACGAATAACCTCTACAGCCTTATTAACTCCATCTTCAGCACTGATCTTTGCCCCCAAGCTGGCTGCCTGCTCACGCATGCCAGAATCATGCAAGGCGGTAGAAAGAGCGGTTACTAATCGTTCCACAGAAAGCTTCTTTCGCACAATGGGTTCAGGTCCTACGCCAAGTTCAGCAACGCGTCGTCCCCAATAATACTGGTCACCAAAATGAGGAATAATCAGACTTGGAACCCCAGCACTTAATGCAGCCCCTGTTGTCCCCGCCCCGCCATGATGCACGATTGCAGCCACTTGAGGAAACAGCCATCGGTGAGGTGTATTTTTAACTAGAAAAATATTCTTGGGCAATGGCTGGTCGCTCCCCAATCCGCTCCATCCTGTAGATAAGATCGCCCGTTGACCAGTCTTAGCTAGTGCTTTAAGAATTATGCTTCCTGTAATCTGGTTTTTAGCAGGGTTCCCCATACTTCCAAAACCAATATAAATTGGTCTTGGGGATAGTTTCAAAAATTCAACTAGTGCAGGGTCAGGCTGCCAACCGGGATAAGGATCCAAGAACCAATAACCAGTGACGGTTACATGTGCGGGAAGGTCTTCAGATATTGGTAAGACGAGCGGGCTGTACCCGCACAATATGGGTGCTTGTCCTTTCAAAATTTCCCGATAAGGTCCAATGAATGGGAGGGCTGTTTTTCCGTTCCAATACTTTCGGACAACAGGCAAAAACACCTGCCATGAGATTTGGTGAACCAGCAAATGAGTCAATAAATTCAATGTTTTACTGGGCGTGTGTCTCATGTTCGATAATATGGCAGGGTATGACCGCGTAGGCATTGGATGCAAACTTGCAGGAATACAGGGAATGTTCAGTTGTTGACAAAAATGATGGACGAAAGGTAAAGCATAACTATGATAAATAACTGCATCACTCCCCGCACAAGCAGCGAACACATCCGCCATGATCCCAGCTAGCATCGGCCGAATAACACGGTTAGTACTAAAAATAAGATTGGGAATCGACTCCGAGTCGAGCCAGGATTGTGTCTGGCTGCTTCGCGTAAACTCAAATGAATCCGAGTTTATTGAAAAGAACTCCAAATCGTAGCTGGCAGCCAAACCAGCAAAATTTAAGTTTGCCGCAAACTTTACGCTATATCCCGCTTTTTTTAACCCAACAGCCAAAGCAAGGTATGGTTGAACATCTCCCTGAGAGCCTACCGCTAAAATAGTTATACTCATTGAATACAATATACTATAATTCTTTTCATTGCATAATGTTGCTATTGTCATTACTGATGCCTATTTATTCAGGCATCGCCCCATTAGACGTATCGTACAGAAAAGCTTCAGAAGGAGCATTGCAACAATGGAAAATTCCAACAAATTTCTTGACGTTTTGTATAAATATCGTTTTTCGAAGAATCTTATTTACCAAATATTAAAAGTCAGAGCAAAAGACCTGACAAACACCGTCTCTCCCTATCTAAATGAAGATGAACTTATTCTAGATATTGGCCCAGCCAGCTGTACGGTAACCGAAGCATTAATAAAACAGGGTCTAAAAGTTATCCCAGCGGATATTGAAAACTTCAGCATAGTTGATACAGTTTTGCCTACAATCTATGATGGGCACAAACTACCGTTCAAGGACAATCAATTCGATACTTCCTTGATCCTATTCGTGTTGCACCACACACCAGACCCAACAGAAATTCTAGCCGAGGCAAAGCGAGTATCAAAACGAATCCTTGTATTTGAAGATATCGTTACATCTCCCACTCACAAATTCCTCACTGCCACATTAGATAGCATCATGAATCTCGAGTTTTATGACCAACCCCATACAAACAAACGTGATGATGAGTGGCAGTCTGTTTTTAGCAATTTAGGTCTAAAAGTATTAGATCGAGAATACAAATCTTCTGCCATCATCATGAGGCATGCCCTGTATTATCTGGAAAAGCAATAGCCTAACAGATCGCAAACAAAACGTACAGTTATAAAGCCATAAAAGGTTGACCGCAATGGAACAATAATTAATCCAAAAGCAAAAAGTGGATGTTGTTATAATCATTTGTATGCGTTTCAACTTATTTAGAC
The DNA here is from genome assembly GCA_046328875.1 of Anaerolineales bacterium. Lineage (GTDB taxonomy): Bacteria > Chloroflexota > Anaerolineae > Anaerolineales > Villigracilaceae > Villigracilis. The sequence continues at coordinate 2,898,676 of JAXLVS010000001.1, forward strand.
AATCTGACATCCCTCAAAAATATCGTTCCAACTTCTCAAACCTGTATCTCGATATTGCCTGGTACGGCGTCCTCAGCGGCACTGCTGTAAATTTTCTCAACGTCTACGCCACGCGCCTCGGCGCAAGCGGCTTACAGATCGGTCTGCTCACAGCCATGTCTGCCGTCGTCAACCTCTTCCTTGCCATCCCCGCAGGACATTGGATCAGCAAACGACATACAGGACGAGCAGTCTTCTGGTCATCGGTCATCTTCCGCATTGGCTATCTTCTATTCATCCCTCTGCCTTGGCTCTTCACAGATCAAGGCCAGATCTGGGCGCTCATTACCCTTACATTCTTCATGGCGATCCCGCTCACGCCCCTCGGCGTCGGATTCAACGCACTCTTCGCTGAATCCGTCCCAGACCGTTTCAGAGCGCAAGTGGCAGGTACGCGTAATGTAACCTTCGCCATAGCCTATATGCTCACCTCGTTTGGCGCGGGGTACATCTTAAAAAACTTAGCGTTTCCCGGTGGCTACCAAATCATTTTTGCGATCGGAGCATTCGGCGCGGCGATGAGCAGTTATCACCTCTATCACGTCACACCTGTGCAGGATGACACTGCCCCGCTTCCCCTCCAACCGATAATTGTTCCTGAGCAAAAAGCAGAATCTCCCCGTGGCATCTCCTCCCTCCTCCGCCTCGATATTTGGAAAACTCACTTCAAAAATGTCCTGGTAGCGCTCTTCTTTTTTCATTTCGCGCACTATCTGTCATCGCCTCTATATCCGCTCTATAACGTGAATGTCCTCAAACTCAACGACAGCCACATCGGCAATGGAACAGCCTTTTACTACCTAACAGTCCTCATTGCATCCACACAGCTCGGGCGCGTCGTTCAAAAATATGGACATAAAAAAGTGACGGGCTTGGGCGTGGCTGGCATGGCTGCCTACCCGATCATGCTAGCCTTTGCAACCAGTGTCTGGCAATTCTATGTGCTCTCTTTTCTCGGCGGATTTTTATTTGCCATGGTCAATGGCGCGTATGCCAATTACATGCTCGAAAACATCCCCGCAGATGACCGCCCGCCACATCTTGCATGGTATACCATCGTGTTCAACTTGGCTGTCCTTATCAGCTCTATCATCGGTCCTCTCTTCGCGGACATGATGGGGCTTTCACCCGCACTTATCCTCTTTGGCGTTCTGCGAATTATTGCAGGCTTGTATCTGCTCAAATGGGGATAATCCCAATTCATGCTAAAATCATACTGTGACTGAAGATATCAAAGTAATCGCACTTAACCGTAAAGCCAGTTTCGAATATTTCCTAATGGAAAAATTTGAGGCAGGCCTTTCCCTCGTAGGGTCAGAGATCAAATCCATCCGCGCAGGGCAGATCAGCATCCAAGAAGCCTATGTGGACGTTCAGGAAGGCAAAGAAGCCTGGCTTATAGAGGCCCATGTTGCCCCGTATGAACAAGCAGGAACGCACTTCAACCACGACCCCAAGCGCAAACGCCGCCTGCTTCTGCACAAAAAGCAGATCACTGAATTGTGGAACAACGTCCGTATCAAAGGTATGACGGTTGTTCCACTTCGTGTGTACTTAAAAGATGGGCGCGCCAAGATCGAAATCGCCCTCGCCAAAGGCAAAAAAGCTTATGACAAACGGGCCACCATCGCCAAACGTGACGAAGCTCGCAGCCATGAAAGAGCAACCAGAATAAGATAATGGCTTATTCCTTTTTCTTTTCATTTTTACATATCAGAAAAGAAAAAGGAGGAAAGAAGAATCAGCATGCCTCCATCAACCATAGGCGGAATCAACCTTCTCCCTGAATCAGAAAAACGTGCACTTTACGCCCGCTACATTCCCACACAGCTTCTAGAAAAATATAATGTTCCCCCGCTTACTTCTGCATCAGGTTACAACCTGCTGCAATTCCGCTTTGCCTCAGGCTCTACTGATGTGGAGATGCGGCTCTTTCATAAAGCGGATTTTCCCGACCCAATTCTGTATGCCCATCTTACAGACACTCTCAACGGACAGATCCACGTTCTTCTGTACATTCTCAACGACCCTGAATCTCCGCGTTTCGATGTAGATAAAATGCCTAATGGCACACCCACAAAATTTGGCACATTGCAGAGAAATATCGAAGCAGAGGCCAAAGCCCTTGAGGCCGGGCTGGCTCCAGGTCAGGTGCGACGCGGGCTAAGATTGCTAGGTCAGGCTATTGATGCATTCGAGAACTTTGTCACAGCACTAGGGCACGAAATGTATTTTGTCGAGCCTTTGTATTATCACAATGCTGTCATCTTTGAGCGCTATGGATTTACATATCAAATGGGCAAACGCCTAATGAATAGCATTCATGAAGGCTTTCAACCTGGCGGCGATCTGTATACGCATTTAGATAGCTCCACTCCTTTCCGTACAACAGAAGCAGCGAACAGCATTCGCAAACGCTCCTGGGCCATTCATGATGGGATTCTTGGCGAACCATTTACCAACGTCACCATGTACAAACGTGTTGGAGTTTCAGCAGGAATCAACACTACGCCAAATTGTGTTTGGTAATGTGTAAAATTAAAAACAAAAAGACCATGAATTATCATGGTCTTTTTTAGTAGCGGGGGCAGGACTTGAACCTGCGACCTTCGGGTTATGAGCCCGACGAGCTGCCACTGCTCCACCCCGCATCGATTAGTTGAGCCCGCCGATATTACCAAGTAAACATAAAAAAGTCAAGCAATGTGATGTATTGATAAGAACAAATATTAATCATATATATCACAGCATTAATCACAATAGTACTAGAGTAGGAAATTAATCGTATGAATTGGTGTATAATGAACAAACCTTAACAAGCTTAAATGTAGAAAATTAACGCTGACAGAAATATTTTTTCAAGAACAGGTATTATAAAAAATTATTATGAAGACCACCACACTTCTGGTTATTGAAGTTAAACACGCAGAAATCCCTTCCTTTGCTTCCGATTTGCAGAAGAAGGGATTTGATGTACATATTGCTCAAAACGGCAGCAAAGCAGTTGCTCTCCTCAAAGAAGTAAGCCCAAGCCTTGTTGTAATAAATGCAGCTTCCTTAAGAAGCACCGGTTTGCGCATTTGCCAATCTATTCGTGAAAAAGATCTGAAGCTTCCCATCATTCTAATTCTTGAAGACGAAAAAGAAGTAAGTAAAGATGCTGCTGATGCAATACTAACTCTCCCCTTCACTGTACAAAAACTTGTTAACCGCATCAAACCGCTCCTTCCTGGGGACGGAAAAAATGTTTTACATGTTGGTCCTATTCGTCTTGATCTTGAAAAACGTCGTGTGCGCTGCCTTGGCAAAAGCACAAAACTCACTCCCCGCCTTGTCACTTTGTTGCATTTATTAATGGATAAACACGGTGAAGTTGTGGAGCGTGAACCCCTCTTCAAAAAAGCATGGGAAACAAACTACACTGGCGATACGCGCACCCTTGACGTTCATATTTCGTGGTTGCGCCGAGCTATTGAGCTTGACCCCAATAATCCCAAATTCCTAAAAACTGTTCGCGGCGTAGGTTATCGTTTAGATATTTAGCTGGAACTGTTTTCCCTGAATCGTCACTAATCGGATGCAGACCTTGGGTTTGCTTCCGATTTTTATTTTCAATTCCAAAGGAAGTTCACCGCTTCTTGCATGACGCTGAGCCTGTGCGACACTTCTGAACATTTTTCCATCCCAATCAGGATCCACTTCCCAAAAATCAACATCCAAGGAAGTTTCCAAGTTGATATAGCCGCCTGCCAGTTTCGTCTTTACTTTCTTTGATTTGTATGCAATCTCATTGTTGACGGCAGCATCACGTTCAAAAGAAAAAACGGTTGACGTCTCCGCCAGTCGTGAGCGTGCAGTTTGAACTGCCCGTTCCGACTCATCACATGTAATAAACTTTCTTCCATTTCTTGCTGCCACAAGGGATGTGGTGCCAGAACCACAGAAAAAGTCTGCGACAAGATCACCTTCATTAGAAGATGCGCGGATAATTCTCTCTAGTAATGCCTCAGGCTTTTGGGTTGGATATCCTGTTCGTTCATTATGCAGGCGCGCTACAACTGGAAAATACCACCAGTCTTCTGGGACTTTGCCCCGCTCCAAATCAGGGACTTTACCAAATCCCGCCTTGCGTGACGACTTAAACGTAGTCACCGTATTCGGGTTATATGGTTCGCGGACATCATCTGCATTGAAAACATAATCTTTATTTTTCGCAAAGGACAAAATGGTGTCATGTTTACGGTTAAACGCCGTCTTGATAGGAGATGGACCATGATAAGCCCAAATAATTTCATTGATAAAATTCTCTGCGCCAAATATTTCATCTAAAATAACACGAGCATAGGCATCTGCATGCCAATCAAGATGAAGATATAAAGTTCCGTTTGGCGCGAGTAAACGGTACATAACCGTCAAGCGTTCATAAAGAAATTGTAAATAAGAGTCAAGGTCGGCCCAGGAATCATGATATCCCTCAGCAAGTTTCCATTTGGAAGGTTTACGAGAGTCCTCGCCCCTTCCTACACGAGCAGAGAATTTTCGATTGGTAAAGAATGGAGGATCAACATAGATGAGATTAATACGGCCTTCATATTCAGGTAACAAAGCCGTCATGACGGCAAGATTATCCCCGAGGATTACCCGGCCTTCTGGGCGAGATTTGGGATAGCCGCGTCCATTCGGGTAGAGAATTGAATCTTGAATAAGAGTGGCAGGCGCGGGCGGAGAAAGATGCTTTCCGTTCCAGTTTAGGAGTGGCATGGGCGAGGCATATCCTTAGGATGAAGAATCGAGGTCGGGAGTTGAAATCCAAAAAAGATTAATAGTGGACTTCGACCATTGTGCCGAGGCCGCGGTTGGCAACTGCATCACTGGCATGGTCGGGCTTAACCCAGCGGAAGATCCAATTGGCTTCTTCGGTTCGCATGTTGATACAGCCGTGGCTCATGGGTGCGCCAAAATTTTCGTGCCAATACGTGCCGTGGAAGGCATGTCCTTGTGTCGTGAAGAATGAGGACCAGGGAACACCAGGCAACACGTAATTATCCACATCAGCAAGCAGATTACCCGTGGTTTCGCTGCTGAAGTAACTATTGCCCATGTGCTTCGCTGGCACTTTATCTACAATAGAGAATTTTCCAGTCGGCGTGGAAGTCGGAATACCTGTGCCGCCTGTGGGATCGCCAGGAACGCCAGATGAAATATTGGTTTGGAAAACAATGTTTCCATACTCATATGCATACAGCTCCTGTTTTGACAAGTTGATCTCAATGAACTTTTGCTCGTATGGTACATCAGGTGAGATCGGCGCCATGTATTCAGGCGGAAGGATGCGCATGTGAATGGCTGGCACATAATACGTGACGTTTGAATCTAACTCGTCAAAGATTCGGTACCAAGGGCCTTTGTAATCAGCCATTGGAGGACCATCCTCCAATGCAACCACCCAATGGACGGAACCATAATACAACGGAGGCGACATAGGCTGCCAGCCATACATCTTTGAATACCGATAAGGCGTTGTGAATGGCACTGCCACGTCAGTGATCAGCCTTGTACCTTCAGGGATGGTGCTAGGCGGTGTTTGGTAAAGCGTTTTTACGCGCTGCAACCGTCCACGATGCATGAAACCTCCCCACACTTTATACCAAACAGGGTTGTGAGGTGGTTCTTCTGCCGTTACTTGTCCATAGATATGTACCAGTTCGTCGCGATACCAAGTCAGCTCAATACGGCTTTCATCTGTGGGATCTTTACGCACAGGCATTTGAGCCGTGGCAATTCGCACCACAAAGCTATCGTCAAAATCGGTTAAACCTGGCAAGAAGGGCGAAAACGCCAGTCCGCCGAGAGTAAGGCTTCCTAGTTTTAAAAAGTCGCGTCGTGAAAGTGAAGAATTCATGCCGAAAATTTTACCCGATAATCTTTAAGAATTAATGAGAATAAGATGAATAAAAAAACTGCCATCCTTCTCAGAATGGCAGTCTGGATATTCAATTTTTATTAAGACTCCACCGATTCGACGATCATATCCTTGAGCAGGATCTCAAGTGCCATGGAGTGGCCGCAGCGTCTATGGGTGATAAAAAACTCGCAATCGCAGTTAAAAATGCCATTATTGTACGAAACGTGATGTTCACTATTGTCGCCGTGGAAATCAAGTTCAAACTGATTGAAGTGGAAGCGATGTCTATCCTCCGCGTATCGTTTTGCTTTTTCTACCTTACCTATCAGTCCTGAATCCATTGTAGTAATCTCCTTTTTTAGGGAATATAAAAAAACACACGCGGGAATATCCGCGTGTGTTTAATCAACGAGCTTGGGTACTTCCTGAAATAAGCGCATGTTGGCGTTACCTCGATGAGATGAGTATAGTACTTTTCAAAATGCGAGTCAATGACAAATGTCAGAATGTTATGGAATCGTATGGCATTTGTAGGGTTGCAATTAAGTGATGAATGACACTACCGTGCGAAGTGTCTATACGAAAGTAAAAGAACGCATCAAGCTTACCCTGAAAGCTGATACTTCCAAATTAACATTACACTACTCCAAGCTTTGACCTGTTCTTTGTTGTGTCAATGAGGAATTCTCATGCTAAAAATACACATCCGAGATTCGTCTCGGATGTGTATTTACCTACTTGTTCTTGGTAACCTTCTTCTTTACGGATGTTGGTTTTATAACTGTCTTCTTCGCAATCACTTTCTTTTTAGATGCAGGTTTAACTGCTTTCTTTGCAGCAACTGGTTTCGTTTTCGCTAGCACCTTCTTAATTGGTTTAGCTTTGAGTGCGGATATTTTCTTTGCGGCGGTCTTTTTCGCTTTTGGAGATTCCTTCTTTAGAGAAGCCTTTGCTGCTTTTGTTTTAGCAGGTGCCTTCGCTTTCGCCTTGGCTTTTGCAACCGCTTTCTTTGCTACAGGTTTCTTTTTCACAGGAGCCTTACGAGAAGCACGCTTCTTTTTGGCAGGCTTTTCTTCCAAAGCAACTTCTTCCACTACAGCAAATAGTTTCTTCCACTCATCCTGCATGGATGGGACACCTGCGCCATTCAATTGATCGCAAATGGTTTTCCATTCTGTATCACCTACGAAGCGGAAATCCATGAAAGCGTGGCATTGATAGGCTCCGAGTTCCACATACAAGCCTTTATCCCAAATCTCTTTGCAGGAGCGGATATATTCTAGCTGGGTGACATAATCTTTGAAGATGACATGTCCCACACGAGGCAAACCAATGCCTTCAGCAAGATTTCGGCGCTTGGTTTTGCCTGAGGATTTTTCGATGTAGGCTGCAGAATTTTTGATCCAGCCTTTGGTATCGGAAAATTTGTTGTGATAGATGACCAGCCCGCGCTCGTCGTTGAAGCGGTTGGAATAGGCAAAGACTTCTTCATCCACGTTGCCATTGGGACGGTAAAAGTCGTAGAGTAGAAACTGCTCGACGTCAGCAAACAGGTAACGGCGATGAAGAAGCGGGAAGATGCGCCATTCGTGACCACGGACGAGTCCATCATCACGGGTTTCATCCCATTTGGGGCGGCGGAATTCCATTCCGTATTTTTCCGAAAAGCCTTCCACTTGACCGTGACCAAACATTGGCAATCCAGGTAACGTGGAGAGGACAGTCGCAATGCCAAAATATTTGTCCCCTTTGCCGAATTGTTCAACGGCGGTCTTCTCATCGGGATTGTTCATGAAGTTGACGTAACGCTTGAGGATTTGCGGGTCGAACTCCAAGGTGTTTTTGATCGCCATGCGATATTTTGCGTTATCTTCATCGCGAAGCATGTGCATAAATGCGGAGTTGTACACACGGTGCATGCCGAGTGTGCGAACAAAATACCCCTCCATTAGCCAGAAAGCTTCAGCAAGCAAAAGTGTATCTGGGACTTCGGTGGCAACGCGATCTACAACCTCGCGCCAGAATTCTTCAGGGACTTTGTCGTCAAACTCGGCTTTGGTCATGCCGTATTGTGAGCGGGACGGAATTGCTCCACCAGCGCCAGGCTCAGGGAACCACAGGCGTTGTACGTGTTTTTTGGCGAGCGTCATTGCCGCATCAAAACGAATGACAGGGAAATTGCGGGCTACATGCAAAATAACTTGAATGACCGCTTCACGCACAACTGGGTTTGTGTAATCTAACTGAGCCGTATCATTCCACGGGAAGGATGTACCATCGTTCCCGTGATAGATATAGCGAATGTCACCCGTTTGATGATCACGGCGTTGGAAGGTTACTGCAGCATCAGTCTTGTCATAGTAATGATCTTCAAGGTAAATACCAACGCGTAAATCATCAGACAGGTTTTCAGAGCGGAACGAATAAGAAGGATAAGGAGAAAATGACGAGGAAAGGAACCAATCGGGATGTTCAACCACCCATGTGGAATCAATGCCCATGTGATTGGGGACCATGTCAGCAGAGAGACGAATGCCACGCGCCCACGCGCGCGTACGCAGGCTATTCAAAGCGTCCCACCCACCGAGGTCGCTGGCGATGTCGTAGGAATGGAGAGAGTATGCAGAAGCGACAGCGTCATCTTGTCCCATGCGCTGCTTGATGCGCTGAGAGGCACGGCTGCGCTCCCAGAGGCCAATGAGCCACAAGCCAGTGAATCCACGGGATGCAAGTAAGTCCAGCTCTTCATCAGGAATCTGATCGAGAGTGGCAATGTTGCGCTGATATTGCTTGGAAAGCTGATCAAGCCAAACGTAGGTGTTTTTGGCGAGCAAAACTAAACGCGGCATCCAATCTTTGTCGGCGCTATAGCGTTCGTATTCGGCATATTCAGGAGATGCAAAAGATGGGACATAGGTTTCGGGCTTGGAAAAATCTACTGGGCCTTGCTGGCGAAGGATATCTTCTTTCAGATAATCAATTCCGCGAAGTATACGGACTGAGAAAGATTCGCCAAGTAAGTGTCCCCATTTTTTGATAATGAACTGCAGTTGTCCCTCCAACGAATCAGGAGATGCTTTGATGGGAGCCGCAAGGATATCTGTGAGAGTTTCCCCTTGAGATGACTCTCCGTTGCCAAAACCAGGCTGGCGTGAGAAGAAGTCTAACAATAATTGCATGGATTCTTTATACGGCGATCCATTCATAACGCCTTCATCGATCAAGTCTTTATATCGATTGACGGCAGGGTTTCTGTTGAAGTTGTTGATCAACAGCATTTCTTCAATGGAAGCTGCTCGCACACCGCGCCCAAAGTCGGATGCGCTCGGGACTTTGGTTGAAAGATAGACCCCAGCTGTCACTTCCCCGCGAAATACAGCGACTGGCGGGAATTCCTCTGTGAACTTGGTTAAAGTAAGATCATACTTTGAACCAAGGTTGGACTGTAACATCCCCATGGCACGCCCCATCACGCCTGTATAACGGCTATAAAAATGCTTGAGGAGGATGTGATAGGCCTCATCAAGCAGGGAAAGTGCATATAGGTCAGTGGCAGATACAGGGTCCGTGCGAAGCGCTGACATTTGGGCGGCGAAGGCTCGGGCGGATGCCAAATCTGAAAAAATGACATGCCCGTCTGGGCGAAAGAAGTCCAGAGAAAAGTTATATTTTTGGCGGGATGCGCGAGAGGTTAGCATAACAACAATGATAACCGATTTACGAAATTTTTCGAGTAAAATCTTCCAAAGAAATTATGAATAACACATCGCTGACTCAATTCATATATCTTATTCTACTTGGGGCACTGTATCTGCCGATTATCTTTTTTGCGATTCAACGGCGGGACGAAGGCCACGAAGCTGCAACCTGGCTTGTAGCTGGTTATGCCCTGTTAGCGCTTGTATTAAACGTAACGGAAGCCATTTGGCCGTTCGGAAAAGACGCGCTTCTCTTCCAGCAAATACAAACGTATGCCGCATTTACACTGGCAACTGTCACCATCATTGCGCTCAAAACATTCTTAAAGCGTGAGACGTGGTGGGTATGGTTTGGCTTATGGACTTTATGGCTTCTCGGCCTTGCACTTATTCTTACTAATGCACTCAATTTACCAGAAACACTTTGGACAAACGGTACGCTGGTTCTGTTCCGTTCACGGCTTGGGCCAGCGTGGGCAATTTTTGGTTGGCTGATCATTGCCATCGGTTTAATCCTTGCGCTTGCTAATGCTGGTAGACAGGCACGCCAACAACTTTTTCGGAATCGCTTAAATTATTGGTGGCCTGCACTCTTCCTGATGTTCGTAAATGATGTAATTCTTTTTGCGGGCATCAACATTGTTGGTCAGCCTCTGCGCCTGCCTGTTGCCGTCATCATTGCGTATGTGGTTGGCACACATCATGTCCCTGATTTGAAAGGGATTTTGCGGCGAGTGCTGGTTTACATTGCCATTATTGTTACAGTTGTTGGTTTTTACGTAGCTGGGTTTTTACTAATTCAAGCTGTTTTTGGCACAAGACCAAACTTCAATCCGCTACTGGCGGGAGCCTTCATCTCGCTGCTGTTGGCATTGATATTTACTCCGCTTGCTTCGCTGATCTCACGTACTATCAACAAATGGATGAAAGGCGATCAGTATGATGCCAGCCTCACTATTCATCAATATAGCGAAAGCATCAGCAATATCCTAGACATGGACAGGCTGGCAAGCATTGCAGTCGGTATCATTCTCGAAGGAATGCAGATCGAGCGCGGCTTTCTCTTCCTGGTAGATGGAGAACGTCAGGCGGATGGACATAAGACATACAAACTTCGTTCAGCACGCAGCCCTGAAGAGAGACAATTAGTGGCCGTGGAGTTGGATGAAAACGGGATCATCGCTTCATACTTCATCAGAGAACAACGTCCGCTTCTTCAATATGACCTGGACCTGCTCCCCGCCTTCAAGCTGACTCATCCCTTTGAGAGGGATTGGTTCAACCAATTACGTGCTGAAGTCTATATTCCTATCTTTGCAAAAAAACAATGGATCGGTCTTTTGGCGTTCGGTTCCAAACTAAGCGGCAATCGTTACACCAAAGATGACCTTGTTACTTTAAGTTCACACGCCAGCCAAACTGCTGTAGCGTTGGAAAACGCCCGTTTGGTAGATAACCTTATGCGCTTGAACAATGAATTACGTCAGGCTCGTCGCGCACTTGAAAAGAATAATCAAAGCCTTGAACGTCTGGATGAAGCAAAATCTGATTTCATTAGCATTGCGTCTCACGAACTTCGTACTCCGTTGACGGTCATTAAGGGCTACACAGAAATGCTATTGGAAGATAGCAACCTCGACCCGAACTTCAAAGGCATGATGAAAGGCATCCATGAAGGCACCATGCGCCTGCACGAGGTTATGGACTCGATGTTTGACATTGCTCAGATCGATGCACGTTCGCTCAAGCCGCACTTGCAACCTGTTGAACTCAGCCACCTCATCAAAGAAGTCTGCATGGAAGATACAAAATCCATACTGGCTCGTGAACAAATCCTAAGCCTCGACCTGCCATCTCTTCCGCACGTCAAAGCAGACCCGAATCTATTAAAGAAATTATTTCACCACATCATCCGCAACGCTGCCAAGTTCACTCCCAATAAGGGAAAGATCACCATCACAGGCCATCATATCCCTGCAATTATCAACCTCCCGAATGGCGGAGTGGAAATTATAGTTAGTGATACGGGCGTAGGCGTGGACCCAAATCTGCGCGATATTATCTTTACGAAGTTCTATCAGCCTGGGGAATTAGGCAAGCATTCCACAAGCAAGACGCGTTTCAAAGGCGGCGGCGCTGGCTTGGGATTGGCACTTTCAAAAGGAATAGTAGAAGCACACGGTGGACGGATTTGGGTGGAAAGCCCTGGCTACGATGAAATTAATTTCCCTGGCAGTCAATTCCATGTGATCTTGCCGCTCACTAAACTGGAAAACGGTGAACAGCAACGAACCAGCGATGCCATGAAATTTGAGATCGCCAAGGTTACAGAAACCAAGTGAGAATAAAAAAACGAGCGGATGAAAAATTTCATCCGCTCGTTTTTTATTATTCTTTTACCAAGCTTCTCAATAAGGCTATGAGAAGTCCAGCGATTAGTAGCGTAAATTTTATTGTGGCGCAAAATGCAGCGATCTGCGGGAATATCGGGTCAACACTTCCTGCGAGGGCACGCCAAAGGCCGTAATTTTCTACCATGTCAAAAAGTGCTGCAGCGAACGCACCCCATCCAAGCCATGCCGTAGCTGTGTAATACCAATTTGCTTTTCCATTGCCAGCAAGCAACAGCCCAAGCGAAAGTGCTACAGAGTAGACAAACATGAATAGGTAATCAAATCCCAGCCCAAAGGCGGCGGTGAGGCGGGCATTTGCATCCCAAGAGTTGATCATCGCTTGAGATGAGGCTAGCGTGCGGGCTAGTTCAAATGAGACAATTCCGCTCGGCGCAGCAGATGTTTGCAGAGGCTTGTCCAACGGACGGAAGACACCAAAGATCACGATCGTAAATACGAGAAAAAAATAAAACAAAGGTTTTCGCAGAGTTCGCGGAACGAATTCAAGTGGATGCTGCATTGGAAAACTCCTTGTCGACGATGCTAGATCTTCTTCCGATAGACACGATTATTCTTATACTCTACGCCATTTAAGTTTTTCAAATCGGCGCGCATTTGTTCGGTGGTTTCAGCAACCTGTGTCATTTCTACATGAACGAATTGATTGAATTCCAACAAGGTATTGCCCATTGCATAATACAACAGTGCGTTACCGCCATGTCCCTGAAATTCAGGAAGAATACCCATTCCATTTACTGAGACCGTATTTGTACGGCGCATCTCCAACAGGATATCGATCAAGCCAAACGGGAATAACTTTCCCTTTGCGCGTTGAAGCGCCGCAGAAACATCGTGAAATGCGAATAAAAAGCCAACAACATCTTCGCCATGAATAATAATCTTTATCAGGCGATGATCAGCGATGGTCATAATGTTTTCCACTACAAAATCAATCTCACGTTGTGAGAGCGGGTAGTATTCCCAGTTGTGCACAAAGGCGTTGTTATAAGCCGTTCCGATTCGATCCGCCCATTGCAATAATTCTTTTTTATTCTTGAAGCGTTTCACATCAAGATGTCCGCGCTCCATCACTCGCTCGGAGATACGCTTCACACGGTCAGGGAGTTGGAATTTATCAGCAGGAAGATAGCAGGATACAAAATCCACTTCCTTGGTGAAACCCTGCGCCTCAATCATTGACTGATAGTAGGAGTGGTTGTAATTGAGCATGGTCATAGTCTGACGGTGCTCATGCCCAAGAACCAATGTTCCGTAACCATCCAATGGGCCCATCCCCTTCGGCCCGATCACTGTTTCAAGACCACGTGTTTTAGCCCAACTAAACACCGTCTCAAAAAGAGCGGTAGCAGCTTCCAAATCATTCTCGCATTCAAAGAAGTAAAAATCCGCTGTTCTTTCATTATGATATTTATTGAATGGCTTGTTCTCAATTGCCGCAATACGTCCCACATCCTTACCGTCACGCACTGCAATGAAAAACTCCACATCAGAATGTTCGTGGAAAGGATGTTTTTTGCGATTAAGTTGATTATAGGCATCCACATTTAACGGCGGCACCCATTGCGGACAGTCTGCATAAATGCGATAAGCTAACTCTACAAAACGCCTGACCTGCTTTTTATTTTCAGTGTCCACTCTTTCAATAGTAAGCATAAAAAATCTCCTACAAAAAGGAATAATACCGTGCTCCACAGTATATAACACCTCGAGCCAGATTAGTTATTTTAGAGGAAAAGCGCAAATATATCCTCCGTGCTATACTAGGGAAATCCCCTTATCGTGAGGCAAAATGACAGGCAAAACTCATCAGGAATTATTGGCAAAATACGCGGAAGCGATCGTAAAAGTCGGCTTGAATATTCGAGCTGGACAGCGATTGATCATCACGCTAATGGCAACCCGCGGTGTGCCGAATGAATTTGCGCCATTGGTGCGCGAAATTACGAAAGTCGCCTATGGTGTCGGCGCAAAATATGTGGAAGTGATTTGGGCTGACGAAGAAATGATGCGTATCCGCGCGCAATATGCGCCACGAGATTCTTTCGATGAATATCCCAATCACACCATTGATGCCATCATGAACATGATCAACAATGGCGATGCATTGCTCTCCATCGCTGGCGCGAACCCTGACCTGCTGGGCGGGCTTGACCCTGAGGTTGTAGGCATGATGCAGGCAAAACATTTACAAGTTGCCAGCAAAGTCAGTGAAAAGGTTACAACCAATGCCATCAATTGGTGTGTAGTAGCAGCAGCTGGCGAAGGCTGGGCGATGAAAATTTTCCCCGACCTTCCCATTGAAAAAGCCAAAGAGAAATTGTGGAAAGCCATTTTTGAATCCACACGCAGTGACCAACCAGATCCAATCGCCGCATGGCAGAAACATATCGCACTCCTGCGGGAACGCGCCAAGTATTTACAAGCCAAACAATACACAGCTCTTCATTACAAAGCCCCAGGCACAGATTTCACCCTCGGCCTGCCCAGCGGACATCTTTGGATCAGCGCCCAATCTATGGCGCAGAACGGCGTTGCATTCACAGCCAATATGCCCACTGAAGAAGTCTTCACGCTGCCCGACCGCAATCGTGCGGATGGTGTTATCACTGCCACATTCCCCTTGAGCTACAGCGGCACCTTGATCGAAGATTTTCAAGTCACTTTCGAGAACGGCCGTGTCACCAAAGTCACTGCAAAGAAAGGTGAAGCCGCTTTACAAAAACTGGTAGATACTGATGAAGGTTCCCACCGTCTCGGTGAAGTAGCTCTCGTGCCTGCATCCTCCCCCATCGGCCAGCGCGGACATCTTTTCTACAACACCTTATATGACGAGAACGCCTCCTGCCATATTGCAATTGGACGAGCCTATCGCTTCACTCTTACGGGTGGAGAGGAATTGAACGACGAAGAGTTTATCTCCGCTGGTGGAAACGTCAGCCTTCAACATGTGGACTTTATGATCGGTTCATCCAAAATGGACATCGACGGAATCAACAAAGATGGCTCGCGAGAGCCAGTCATGCGCCAGGGTGAGTGGGCGTTCAAAGTATAGAATGGGATCTAGCCGATAATCGTAAACAAAAATAGTCCCGTGCAAAAGCGGGATTATTTTTTAGGCTTATTCAATCCTTAGATGATTTCACGGAGAGATACATGCCAGTTAAACCCAAGCTTGATACAAATGAAATTCTGAAAGCTGAGTACAACTACATCGCCAATACAGTTTTTCAGGCAAATGAAGACCGGTCACGTGTAGCTTCCTTTTATTTTGTCACTGTCGGATCATTGGTGGCGGCTATTTTCGGCACGATCTTTTCAGCAGAAAATACTAAACACTTTGCGCTTGCTTTTGCAGGCTTGTTTGCGATCCTCACCGCTCTTGGCGCGTTGACGCTTGCACAGCTTGCCCGTTTGCGTGCAGCATGGCATGAATCTGTGGAAGCCATGAACCAGATCAAAGATTTTTACATTGAGCACAACAAGGAGATCGAGCCTGCCTTTAAGTGGAGACTGAAGACTCTCCCTAACACAGACAAGCCATTTAGCATTGCGAATTTAATGGCAATCGAAGTCTCCATCCTTAGCGCCATTACCAGCACAGCAACTATTTATTTTCTTCTCCTCAATCTTGGCAACCTCGGATGGGGTTGGCTAATCTTGATCGTTGTATTTGTTGTAGGGTATATCGCTCAATGGGCATGGTACAAGTCCCTGCTCGTGGATAATCAATAACAGTTCAGAATCTTTAAGTTTAGATAAAATAAAAGAGAGAAAAACATGCCTCGTGACTACCAGAATCAATCTCCCACTGCATTTCAAAGAAGACCGCATCTAACAAGGGATGATGCGTGGATACGCGCCTTTCTCAAAGAAGCAAAGGTTGGACATATTGCCACTTCGGTAGATGGTCAGCCTTTCCTTAACCCAAGTACGTTCTGGTATGATGAAGAACAACACCAGATCGTCTTCCACTCAAATATCGCGGGGAGAATCCGCTCGAATATCGAGGCCAACCCAAAGGTCAGTCTTGAGGCGAGTGAGTTGGGGAAGATGCTTCCGTCCAATGTAGCGCTTGAATTTTCGCTTCAATATCGTAGCGTCATCGTTTTTGGTACGGCAAAAGTTGTAACCGATCCAGATGAATCACGTAGATTGTTATATGGCCTGATCAGCAAATACTTCCCCACCATGAGCGTGGGCAAGGAATACCGCGAGATCACGGACAAGGAACTGCGCGCAACATCCATCTACGTAATCCAGATCGAAGAATGGAGCGGAAAGGAAAATTGGGAGGAGCGCGCAGATCAAAGCGACGAATGGCCGCCGCTTGACGCAAAATGGTTTGAATAGTTGAACGATCGGAGGAAAAATGTCTGACAGAACGTACACAGGAGAATTCAAAATTGATGGGGAAAGACTGATTGCCAAGATCAAGGAATTGATCCATGAAGGCAACATTCGCAAATTGATCATCAAAGACAAAGAGGGAAAAGTTTTGATGGAGATCCCAATGACCTTCGGTGTGGTTGGCGTGCTCCTGGCCCCGCAATTGGCAGCCATTGGCGCAATCGCTGCGCTCGTCACCGAAGCAACTTTGGTTGTGGAAAAATCGGAATAAGAAAATGAAATTATTTGAAATTGCGTATTGGGCTGCCATGCTTGCGGAGATTTTCATCCGTGCACCGATCAACCAAAAACGCAAGCAAGAAAAGATAAGCGAGCAGCGCGTTTCATCGCAGGAAAAGATAATTCTTATTCTGCTTTCAATTGGCGGATTTTTACTGCCTCTGATCTACTCTGCAACCAGCTGGCTGGATTTTGCAAACTATACAACACCAGCTTGGGCGGGTTGGGCAGGCATCCTTCTCGCCATCGGAGCCGTGATTGTTTTCTGGCGTGCGCACGCAGACTTGGGCTTGAACTGGTCACCATCACTAGAGATACGCGAGAAACACGAACTCATCACTCACGGTATCTACAAATTCATTCGCCATCCCATGTACGCTTCGCAATGGCTTCTTGTCATTGCTCAACCTTTATTGCTGCAAAATTGGCTGGCGGGTTTTATGAATCTGATTGTTTTCGTTCCGTTCTATTTGTTGCGTGTAAAAGCGGAAGAGAAGATGATGCAGGATTTGTTCGGTGACGAATACAGTGAATATCTAAAAAAGACGGGAGCCGTTCTCCCTAAATTGAGGTAGTTACAAACTCAAAATTTATCAGTACATTTATAAAAGGATAACAAAATGGGTCTCTTTGGATTTGGAAAGAAAGCAGACAAGAATGTGCCCGTACTCTCTGTGAATGAAGTCCGTGAGCGATTGCTTACTCTCAACCGCGAAACTGCTCCATATCAGATCATTGATGGGGCTTCTCAAAATGTAGACCTGATCGCCGAGTGGAAGATCGTGGATGCAAAATGGTACGAGCTGTTTGCGAAAGCTAACATCACAAAAGTATTTCGCATCTACATGAAGTTCGACCCTACCAAACACGAAGTCCGTGGCAAGGATGAGGAATTTACTGTGGAATGGCGCGCGGGCGTTCCCGCTCTTTCGATTGCCGCCTCAAAATTTCAGGGACAAATGACCTCGGTGGAATTTGGCGCAGCTTACGCTTTTACAGAAGAGCTAAAACCTGGTGTCGTTTACAACTATCGCTTCAGTACGAACGAGATCAAAAAGCCTATTCAGGAAGCTGTTGCGGCCTGTGGCTGGGGATACAAAGGTGTGGCGTTCGGAAAGCTCTAATCCGTCACAGCTAAAAAAGAGACAGTCACCTTGAAAGTGACTGTCTCTTTTTGTTACTCGATCACAACTCCATCCAAATTTTCTTCCGACTCAGGATATTTCATTTTCAATCCTTCAAGGGTATCCACTAGCACAGAGGAGATAACCAAGTCGCGGAACCATTTGCGGTTGGCAGGGACAATGTACCATGGAGCATATTCAGTACTTGTTTTGCTCAAAACATCTTCAAAGGCTTTCATATACTCGGGCCAGAGTTTGCGCTCCTCCAAGTCGCCGAGGCGGAACTTCCAACGTTTGGTAGGGTCATCCAGGCGAGCTTGCAGCCTCTCCTTTTGTTCATCCAGATCAATATGCAGGAAGAATTTCAAAATGGTAGTGCCGTTATCAGCCAGATTGCGCTCAAACTCATTGATCTGGTCAAAACGTTTTCCCCACACCTCAGGCGGAACGTAATTATGCACGCGCACAACCAGCACATCTTCATAATGGCTGCGGTTAAAGATTACCAATTCCCCTTTGACAGGGACAACCTTGTGGACGCGCCAAAGATAATCATGATCCAGTTCTTCAGGCGTTGGCGCTTTGAAACTTACCACACGCACTCCCGCAGGGTTGACACGGTCAAACACACGTCGGATCGCTCCATCCTTGCCGCCTGTATCCATTGCCTGCAAAACAACCAGCACTTTATGCTTATGCTCAGCAAATAACAATTCCTGTAATACTTCCAACTTGCCATTTAATTTTTCAAGTTTGGCAAGTCCTTCCTCTTTACCGCCCTTAAAATCACCTGTATCGTTCGGATCCCATTTAGATAACTTCACTTTAGTTTCAGGTTTGACCAGATATTGTTTCATGGAACATCCTTTTATTGATCATCTTCAAAAAGATTATTTATCAGCGGGCTATTATAACCAACCTAAATAATAGCCACATCAAATCACACTGGATTATCCCGTTCCCAATGTTGAATTGCATTCTGTATCCATTCCCGCCGCGTAGATCGGGGAGTGCGGTTTCGTTCAAATTCGATTAGGCGGTCGGCGGTTACACGGTCTCCACCTACTTTTTGAAGTAGGTCATTATACAGAATGGATGCATCAAGTGCGTCCCCAAATATCTCATCAGCCGCATAAGGCTTATTGAAGGTGCGGTGAAAAACGTCTTTGATCTTGCCGAAAAGTCCACCGCCTTGTGGATCGGTTTTTGTTTTGGCATCATCCTCAGGTTCATATAAATCAATGCCGCAATTTGGGCAGCGTGTCAGCTCATAGTGAAAATATGTCCCACAGTTTGCACATTCAAATTCGTTTTCCCTTGGTTCAGGGTCAATACTAGTCGGCATCGTGATTTCCTTTCCATAGCCATAGAAGTACAATTTTATAATCATAATTCAAGAATGTAGTCATGTGTAAAACTTCAAAGCGAAATATAATTCTCATTTATTGGCAAAGGATGAAAAATGAAGATCAAAGCAGCGAACACAATTTTATATTGTACAAAATGGCAAGAGACAGTGAGTTTTTACAGAGACAGTCTGAAGTTACTACAAATTTCTTCCACCGATTGGTTCGTGGAATTCAAGCTGAACGAGTCTGCACGGTTGAGCGTGGCAAATGAAGCGCGAGCTTCGATCAAGAGCGGGGAAGGAAAAGGCATTACCATCAGCCTCCAAGTTACAGATGTAGAAGCATTGCGCGCTGAATTACAAACAGCTTGCTTGGAGGTATCACCTATCAAAAAGATTTGGGGATCGCAAGCAATCTATCTGTACGACCCTGAAGGCAACCGACTTGAGTTTTGGGAAGGGCGTGCAAAAGCCTAAATTCAGACAACGTTTGCCTTATAATTATCAAATGTCAACGCAGAGCAACGGGCTATTTCCCTATCTTCCTGCAATGGTGCTCTCTCAGATCGCAGAGACTCCTACCTTTCCCAAAGAACCAACAACCGAATATTTTAAAGCTGCGGCTTTATTCGCTGATATCTCTGGCTTTACCTCTCTAACAGAGAAGCTGGCAGCCCACGGACCCCAAGGGGTGGAAATGCTAAGCCGCGTTTTGAATGAATATTTTGGCAGGCTTACAGACCAGATCACTCAACATGGCGGTGACATCGTCAACTTTGCAGGCGACTCTTTATTGGCTGTTTGGAAAGTAGATAATTCTAACGAGCGAGAATCTCTCACACAAATTATTGCACAATGTGCGCTAAGGTTACAAAAAGAAGCCAGTGATTATGATTCAGGAATAGATGCCAAACTCACCATGCGCATTGGAATTGGCATGGGAGATGCCCGTGCTTATTATTTGGGCGGCTTTAAAGAGCGATGGGAATTCGTTCTCACAGGTAGTGCAATTGAAGAAGCACATGCAGCAGAGAAAAATGCTGAGCCCGGGGACATTATTATTTCACAAAGTATTTGGGAGTTGATAAAAAATGATCGCGGTGTTCAAGGCAGTAATGTCAAAGGCCATGTCCGCCTCGTGAATATACCGCTCACAAAATTTTCCACTCCTGCAAATCCACCTGTTCTTGCTGAAGATTCAGAAGCATCACTAAAAAGTTTTATTTCGCCAGCGATCCAATCTTGGCTGGCTGCAGAACAGATCGAATGGCTGGCCGAACTTCGGCGTGTGACGACTCTATTTATCAACCTCAAAAACTTCAACAGCGAAACATCTCTCGAGCATGGGGCAAAAATTATTCGCGCCATTCAAGAAGCAACTGATCATTTTGAAGGCCATTTGAATGAGATCGGCATGGATGAAAAAGGGGCAAGCCCCTTAGTGACCTTTGGTGTGCATCCTTTGGCGCATGAAGATGATCCGCTGCGCGGCGTGATGACCGCGCAGGAAATCTCGAAACGGCTGACAGAGTTGGGTCAGCCGCATTCGATCGGCATCACAACTGGCCGCGTGTTCTGCGGCGTGATTGGCGGGGCAAACCGACTTGAATACGCCATCCTTGGTGATGCAGTGAACACAGCGGCACGCTTTATGCAAGCTGCAGCATCCAGTGCCTATTCGATCCCTATTCTATGTGACGCAACAACTCAGCAGAGCGCCAGCTCAAAGTTGAGATTCTCTTCATTGGAACCGATTCAGCTCAAGGGGAAGTCTGAGGCGGTACTTGCCTTTCATCCTGTACGTGATGTGGATGTATCAAGACAAACGCATCACAACACATCTTTTGTGGGTCGGGCTACGGAGAAGCAGATTCTTCAAGAGGAGCTTTTGCAGGCAATCAAAGATGGAAATGCACGAGTCGTCATTCTGGAAGGCGAAGCTGGAATTGGGAAATCACGTCTGGTGGAATATTTACAGGAAAAGGCAGAAGAATTTGGAGCCACATATTTTGCTTGCACAGGCGATGCTGTTGAAAAGAATACGAGTTACTTTGGTTGGAGAAATGTTTTCCGTCAATTGTTGGGCGTGGAAACAGCCAAAGATATAAATGAGCGAAAAAATATTTTGCTTACGCGGCTGTCTGAGAGTTGGCGTGAGCGCGCTGCATTGCTCAACCCCATTTTAGGTATGGATTTTGAAGAACCCTATTTTGTAGAAGAAATGAGCGGTGAAGTACGCGCAGAAAATTTGCGTGCATTATTCATTGAGTTACTTCAAGAAGAAGCTAAAAATAAAACCCTTGTGATCACCTTTGAAGACGCACATTGGCAAGACTCGGCATCATGGGCGTTAACTCTTGAAGTAAGCCGCTTGGTCAAACCGCTTTTATTGGTTATCACTACTCGCTCATTAGACGACCCACTGCCTCCTCAATATCAAAGCCTGTTGACACAGAAATTTGCACAGCGAATGGCGCTTAGCCCGCTATTACCTGATGAAGCCATTCAACTTGTGAAGCAGCGTCTCAACGTAAACGACCTGCCAGAAGATATGGCGAACTTGATCCGCTCGAAAGCAGAGGGGAATCCTTTCTTTAGCGAGGAACTGGCATATTCTCTGCGTGATTCAGGATTGATCGAAATTGCAGGTAATACTTGCCACATCGTCAAAGGCGTGGATTTGAAATCCTTCTCCTTTCCCGATACGGTGCAAGGAATTGTCACCAGCCGCATTGACAGACTCATGCCACAGGAACAGTTGTGCATTAAAGTTGCCAGTGTCATTGGGCGCATCTTTACCTATCAGGTATTGAACGATATTCACCCGATCCAAAACGATAGACAGTATCTAAAACGTTATCTTGAAAAACTTGAGAAGCTCGATCTCATCCCATTAGAATCTGTCTCTCCTGAATTGACCTATATCTTCAAACATGCCATCACACAAGATGTGGCTTATAACCTAATGCTCTTTGGGCAACGGCAGGAATTACACAGGACCATCGCTAGCTGGTACGAAAAGAATTTCGCAAACGACCTTACTCCCTTCTATCCAGCGTTGGCGCATCATTGGCGATATTCGGGCAATCACGAAAAGGCCATTTATTATCTTGAAGCCGCCGCGCAGCAATCTCTGGATAACTTTGCCAACCGTGAAGCTGTTGACTTTCTCAATCTTATCTTTCAGATGGACACTCAAAAACCAACGGCGGACTCGTTCCGAAAAGCGATCTGGCATAGAAAACTCGGCCAAGCATATAAAGGGCTTGGCAACATGGAGACCAGCGCGAGTCATTTAAAAGATGCTCTGCGCAGCATGGGATACAGCATTCCAAAAAGTCAACTGGGATGGGGATTGGATTTGGTCGGTCAGTTATTGCGTAGAGCCTTGCTGCCAACTCATAAGATAAGCGGCAATGCCAGGCAAAAATCTCAATTGCAAGAAGCGATCATGACCTACGAAAGTTTATCTGAGATCTATTATTACGCCATCGACCTGCCGCCCTTCCTAGCATGCTTATTGCATCTCATCAACTCGGTAGATAGAGTCGGCGGATCGGCAGAAATGGCTCGCTCGTATAGTGTCACCGCTTTCGTGGCAGGTCTAATTCCACTGCATGGAATTGCAAAACGATATGAAAAATATAGCCTTGAGATCATCAATTCTCTCGGACAGTTTGAAGACCTTGCCTTTGCCCTTTCCGCCTTGAGCTTATACAACATGGGCGTTGGTAATTTTCAACAGGCGCTTCGCAATATGACCCGCGCTGTAGAATCGGTCAATTTCCTAAACAATCGGCCACGCATGGCTGAAGTGTTCACTACGATGGCGCAAGTCTATCAACGGCTTGGGCAATACAAAGAAAGTCACAATTACTTTGAACGTGCATACCAAGCAGGCTTGCGCGCCGAGAACCCTCAACATCAAGTATGGGGATTGAATGGAAAGGCGGGCATTTTGTTATATCAAGGTGGAATGGATCATGCACATCAAGCAGTAGACTTGATCAACGCCTCCATTCCGCTCTTAGTTGGCAGCACAGACCATACGGAAGATATCCGCGCCTACGGCATGATCGGAATCGCCCGTCTGCGGCTTGGTCAACCTGAGCTTGCTCTCGAAGCTGCGGATAAAGGTCTGCACTTCATTGCAACAACTGCCCCCACAGCACACGATGCACTCGAAGGCTTTGCAGGCGTGACAGAAACCTATTTACATCTTCTTGAAGCTGATCCCACAAACAAGGAACTTAAAAAGAAAACTCGCAAAGCCCTACAAGGGCTGCTTAAGTGTGGAAACCTCTTCCGCATAGCAATGCCGCGTTATTTGTGCTACCAAGGTTGGTATGAATGGCTGACGGGGAAAAAACATAAAGCAGCTATCAGTTGGGAAAAAGGCTTGAAACTGGCGAACCAACTTGAGATGAAATATGAAGCGGCGCGTCTGCATTTTGAGTCAGGCAGGCACGCATCCTCACAACCATATCTGCAAAAAGCTGCCGAAGGGTTTGAAAACCTCGGTGCAAAATATGACCTAACACAAGCATTGAATGCGCTTAAGAAACAATAATTCCCCATTCCAAATCACTTTTTATATTCTACTGAATTCTACACGCCACGCATCCTTACAATGGATTTGGGTTATATAGTTCATAAAACCTATTAAATAAAGGAGAGCTTTATGAATACTATGTTTGGTATGTGGCGAAAGTCACTTTCCCAGCTTATCAAGATGGAAGACAAAAAAGAGTGGGACGCACTGGATATTTTCTCAAAATGGTTTATCGCAACCCGCTCGGCTGTTGGAACCATCACACTGTACTCTGGCTTGATCGGCGGCTTATTGGCATGGCAATATCTATATGCTAATAAGAGCCCGTTTAATTTTATAACCTGGCTCATCCTGACATTGGGACTCTTCATTGCCCATGGCACGAACAACCTGATCAACGATTACACAGACTTCAGCCGCGGCATTGATAAGGATAATTACTTCCGCACACAATACGGGGTTCATCCATTGGCACAAGGGTTTTGGGAAAAGCCAGTACATCTGCGTTGGTTTGCGGTTAGTGGGCTGTTGGCTGCGCTCTCGGGCGTGTATGCATTGTTCGTCACAAATTTTTCTCCCACTGTGATCTGGCTGTTTGCAGTTGGCGCATTCATCCTGTTGTTCTATACCTATCCACTAAAATATGTCGGCATCGGTGAATTATCCATCTTCATTATTTGGGGACCTCTGATGATCGGCGGCGTTTACTTTGTGCTGACGGGTCTTTGGGATTGGACAGTGACCCTTGCCAGCATTCCTGTTGGCTTGAATGTGGTCACCATCAACCTCGGAAAACATACGGATAAGCTCAAAGAAGATAAGTTAAAAGGCGTGCGGACCCTGCCTGTGTTGGTTGGCGAACCTGCGGCACGCTTTATCACGATTGCATCCATTGTGCTTTCCTATCTAATCACTTTGTATTTGGTCTTTGTGACACACTTCTTCACGCCTGTATTTCTACTGGTTTTTGTTGCATACAAACCTGCAATGGCAGCGATCCAGCGAATGTCAAAACCGCGCCCAACCGAACCGCCTGCTGGTTATCCGATCTGGCCGCGTTGGTTTTCCACAGTGTGCTTTGTTCATAACCGTGTATTCAGCAATTACTTCGTCCTAGCCCTAGTGATAGATACGCTCCTACGAACCATCTTCCCGACATTCTGGCGATAATAGTTTGCAACAAGAGTAAAAAGAAAAAGAGGTGTTGATGATATTTATCAACACCTCTTTTTCTTAGAAAGCAAGGAGGCTTAGGCAGTAAATACGCGGTTTTTTCCGTGTTGTTTGGCTTGGTATAAAGCACTATCAGCACGCCGCAATATGGTTTTCAGGTCCCCATCTTCATCCATAAAGGAGGCAATTCCCAACGATAGCTGGATGTTGATAGCTTGAAAATCAAAAGCCACAGGGGAACGTGAAACAACTTCACGAATGCGTTCGGCGATCTGATAGGATTGATCTTCGGGCACATCCACCAGCATGACGATGAACTCGTCCCCTCCATAACGAGCAACAAGGTCAAACACACGCACTTCGCCTGGCAAAATGTCCGAGAGGTGTAGCATGACCGCATCCCCTGCATCGTGGCCGAATTTGTCGTTGATGTCCTTGAAGCCATCTACATCCATTAGTAAAAACGAGATGCTGTGTTCCTGACGTTTGGCGCGTTCAAATTCGATCTCGGCGCGTTCAAAAAAATGACGGCGGTTATATAGCCCAGTCAATGGATCAGTCATAGCGAGCTGCATCAATTCGGAGCGGGCAGATTCCAGGTCCAGTTCGAGGCGCGCACTGTTGACGAGAAAAAAGTAAAAGGTCCAAGTCACAATGGATACGAGTCCTAATAAGGCGAACCAGGAACTCAGCGGGTCAGTAAATAGATCTATGGGGCGAGATAACAGAATGGCGTGAATGGCGCGAGCCAAAGGCAAAAGCGAAGTGAGTAGAAAGATAACACCCGCGTTACGAGTCGTACGCCTTAATTCAAGCAGCGGGTTATTGACGAGGTTTAGGCCCGAACGCCAAATAAGAATAAATAAGGCAAGTGAAATGACAACAATGCGGGCATTAATATTTGGGCTTGGATAAGTGAAGTATGTATGCAATACCAAATATAAAATAAAAACGAAGGTGTTCCATCTGCTAAAGGCTGGGCGCCCATAAAACAAACGGATGCCTTCAAAGATCAATATCTCGGCATATACCGTGGCTGCATTTCCGAGGACAACTGAAAACAGGTCTGGGACAATACCACGCAGCGTTATTAAGACATATCCCACACCAAAGGCAAAATTAGCCAAAACCCAATGACCAAATCCACCATATGTCCTTCTTTCCCGCCAATAGATGGACATAATTATCCCAAGGACAAATGGCATCATTGCAGAGATTATCCCCAGGGTCCGTACGTCTAACATTTACCGTACCTCATCTTCCATTATTTTTAAAGCAGAATATTAGGCGAATTATAATTCTAAAGTTTCTCACCCCTCGCAAAAAGCCCATAGCTTCAATTTTTTTTGAGATTCGTCATATAAAAAAGGTGACGAAGTGACTTCTACTCAGGGAGTAAAATCGACAGCGGAATGATCAGCTTTACACATCACGTGAAGCTTGCTCCACATCTAAGAATAAAGCAGGAAGAAAAAATGACACAATGGGAATATTGCGAAGTAGAGTTTGACGGACGAACCACAAGAGTGCTCGTTTATGATGAAGCTGGTGATTATATTGAAGACCCGACGGAACACATACGACTGGGGATTGCCATTGCACAATTAGGACATGAAGGATGGGAGTTGGTCTCCACCTGGTGGAGAAGTTCAAATCAGGTGACTTACATGTTTAAACGTCCCTGCCAACATGAATGGACATCCAGAGATAGTGAGAATGCTCTCAAAAGGTACAAAACAAATCATCCACATGACCGATAAAGCAAGATAAAGCAAAAGGGACAGTCACTGTACGGTGACTGTCCCTTTTTGAAACAGAAAAGATTGCGATCAACGTTCTATTATCCGTTGGACAAAGCGTATACCAGACAGAATTTGTGTAATCCGTTCTTTGGTTAGAGACCCAATGTATTCACCCAACTGCGATTCCTTAACCGTGGCTACTTGCGAGACAACTACAATGCTTTGCTTGGGCAAATTCGCTTCGCCTACTTCCAGCAATACATTCCCTGGCAAGTTGGCCTGTCTTCTATTGGTGGTTAATGCGCAGACCAGTACAGTATGGTTGATCAGGTCTTCTTGAATTACTACATGCGGATGAATAATCTCAGAAACTAAATCATCACCTCTTTCCAGAGGTACCCAATAGATGTCGCCTTGATTAATTGTCATAGCCATTATTGTACCCATGGGCATCGTAAGAGTTAAAGAGTGTTATTAAAAACTATCAGGCTCTATAGAGTAAAATAATTACAAGAAACGCTGAGAAAGAGTTAAAAATGAATCCAACAATTGCAGTTGACCTCACACGTGTTGGTTTGATATGCGATTTTCTGGCATTCTTTCTAGCTGCCCCTGAAATATTGGGTGAAAATGGAATGCGCAAAGTACAAAAATATCTAAGAGTAGTGCTTATAGCACTCTCATTTATCATGTTCTTCATCTCTTTGTTAGGGGCAGTTTCATTACTTTTTCTCTGGATCTTGATCCCTATACTTATGATCGTTTCTTCCGTAGCGTCTCTTGCTTTTCCAACAGTCAACAATAGCGTATCCACCGAAAAAATCGTTGCCATTTTCTTAATCTGTGGCATCGTTGGCGCACTCTTATCATGGATGCCAGCAAAACTGATGAAAATAGTGGAAGGTCTAAGTAATGATGGGCGGTTTCGTCGTCAATTGCTTAATTTGGGGGTTATTCTATTTGTAGTTGGTGCCATGGCACAGCTGATTGGGACATTTTGATCAACCAGAGCTTTCACCATCAGGTTCTTGCTTGGGAGTTTGGCTCAAAATTCGGAAACCGTAGTCTTGCAGAAAGTTAATGGTATTTCCAAGTGTCCAGATCACTAATAAAAAATATACAGAAATAACAATGAAGATCATCTCAAAGATGCTCACAGGCATTGTATACACCGAATTAACCATATTAAGTACACTTTGAGGATCGCCCCCGCCACTACCTGAAAATGAACCTATAGCAGTAACCGTTATCAATACTAGATTTAACGGAATAACTAAATTTCCCATCATTAGGGTTAAGGACATAAATAGGGAGGCAACTATTCCGCCCTGGAGTATCAGACCTAATTCGGAGAATGGATACTGCACTGGGGCAATTTTCCAATAACGCTTCTTCCAAAAAGCATCTCGGAAAGTCAGAATGCCAACTACAGCAGATAAGGTAGCTGTCCAAAAAAAGAATGGGGTATTCTTAAAGGATGGGAAAGCCATCAGCCACAAAAGGATGGGTAAGATCAAAGCAACAAACGACGAGAATACCCAAGACGGACGTTGAATTTCAAATTGTTTCTGAAATGAATGCAAATCACTCCATAATTTCAATTGCCAGAATAAGACCCAGATATATGGAGTCGCAGTCAGCATCATCAATGCAACTGAAATAGGGTATTGGGAACTAATTCTGTATTGCACCATTCCATTCTCAACAATGCCGACAAAAGAGCCAAAGATAGCGTACATAATAAAATAATTCAGCATAGCCATAAAGGTCATAAATGGGTCAATAAATGAAAATAATTTTGACCATTGGAATTGAAGATCAGGCACAGATTCAGCCGCCCAGCCTCCAAGGGCGCCTATGATAGAACCCGACAGTATAGATATCCAAAAACCTGCTACTCCCCACCAGATCGTTCCAGTGACTCCATAAAAAACAAGCCATGACAAAGACAATTCATCTTTTACTTCCACAAGGCCATAGCGAAAGATTTCCTTGTTTCCAAGAACTCCAGTGGCGGGAGAGATGATTAATCCATAGGCAATGAACATGGCAATTCCGCCCGCCGCGGCTCCGCCTAAAAATGTCTTAGATTCATCCAAACCGCTCCACCGTCCCCCAAGCACGCCAATCGCTATCAACACAATCAAGGAAAAAGTCAAGCAGACGCACGTCAGATCAGTTCGCCCATGTGACCAGGAGGTGATGAATTTCCCAGGCAGGAATACATAACAGGGATAATACATCAATCCAGAAAGGACTACGCCGCCAATCAGCCCAACGAAGATACCTTTTAATCTCATCCGTGTTTCTCCTGACCATACTTAACAATAATCTTACAACACATTTCCCTGTTTAACGAAAAACAGCAAGCAAGAAAAATCCCTCCTCTGTTCGTAGCAAACAGGCGAGACTGTTATGTTATATTAAAGTGATACTCTCAACAAAAAGGACAATATTCCATGCGCTACAGATTTCGATTTATTATTGACGATGAAGACATTGCAGAATTTGAAACAGAAGCGAATCCGCCCAGCATAGGGGACGAGGTTGTGATCGGCCCAAATTTCATCGCTCCAGAAAAAGCGGTCTTAAGTCACAATACCTTTGTGGTCAACAATCTTTTACATGTGTTCAACGAGTCAGACTCCACACTTGTAGAAATCTCTCTTGAGGTGTTGGACTAACACTCTTCGATCACAAGAAACAATTCTGCCTCTCCTGTTGAAAAACTCAATAGGAGAGGCAGAATATCGTAGCGAATTTAATCAACCTTTGATTACTACCACATTCCTGGCAAGGGTTTTAAATCTCTCCCCGTTTGACTGTACTACAGTAATGGACACATGACCTGTTTTTCCAGTCTTGATATCACAGATTGTGCCAGACTTCCCCGCATGAACGCCACCGATCACTTTGCATTTTGCCCCATCAACAATATCAGCTTGTATTTTTTCTTTCATAGAGTCTCCTTTTCTGTTTACTTATAAATATCTACACTTGTTCCTCTAGCTTCCTCTTCAATATTCCAGGGGTTACATTCCAATAGAAGGCCAAGTGTTTGTATATGACCTCTGTAGGGAAATTACTGACCGTTACACTTAGAGCCGTCTGTTCTTCTACAGGTGACAGTGTAAACTCAATAATGGAATAACTTTCAGGTTGGTCAGGCAACCTTGACAGCGAACTTAAGTGACTATATCGAAGGGTATTCTCAGGCTCAAATTGCAAGACCGTCCCCTTATTCTCAAAATTCACACCCGATAAATTCCCACGGATTTGGATCGAGCTCCCGACCATCCAGTCTGTAAGAATGGTGATGTCTGTTTCAGACATCCATTTTTTCATTAAGTCTGGAATCGTTAACGCCTTCCAGACTTCAGAAGCTGGAGCATTGATATAGACTATTTTATTAATAATGGTATCGTTTGCCATACATACTTACCAGGGAAAGAACGTCTTTACTCCCTCATTGGCAAAGTACGCGAGATTGGAGTTGATCAACTCCATGGCAGACCAAACATTATTCCAAAAGAAATCTGAAATCGGCGAATTCGCTGACAACAGAACAAAAACAATTAAGAATCCAAATGGCCGCAGGAAACCCGCAAACTCCGCCCATTCACGCGGAAGGAACGGTTCAAGAATCCCAAAACCATCCAAGCCAGGGATCGGCAGCAAATTAATAAATAAAGCGATCATCTGCAGTAACGCCAGAAGACCCAGCGCAGAGAGAAATTCAATTGGCGCATTTGGGAAGATGTAATAAAAGGGAATGTTGCTAAAAGGTATCCCTAACAGAAGAAGGCAAATGAAGTTTGCCAGCGGGCCTGCTGCCGAAACAAGACTGCGGTATTTCGGCTTTCTCAAAGCATGAATATTGATGTAGACGGCCCCACCTGGAAACGCAATTCCCCCCATAAGCAACATCACCAAAGGGATCACCACGCTGATAATGGGATGAGTATATTTAAGCGGGTTGAGAGTAAGGTATCCCTTATCTTCCACGCTTTCATCCCCACCCAAAAACGCTGTAAGCGCATGTCCGAACTCATGCAGGCAAAGCGCAACAAGCCAGCCGCTAATGACAAAGGCAAACATGAACAATTGCGGGTTGTTCCCAATATCAAACCACAAAAACCCAGCCATCGTAATCGTAAACACAACCAGACTGACAAAGATCGGGCTAACGCCATTGCGCATGGCCTTGCCCAACACTTTTAGCAAATCAGAAAAAGCATCCCCATCCTTGGGTATTTCTTTAATGGTTTGCATACTCTCACGCACCTGCTCCGCAGTCACACCATATTGAGACAGAATTTGCCCAGCCTTACTTTCAGGGCTGCGCAGCATGCCTACTAGCAAGATATGCCCATCAATCGCACGAAGTGTACGCTCATTCATCTCAGCAAGGGATTCATTTAAGACGGATTCGCTTTCAGCGGATAGATTTAATTCGCCGCGCTTCCCTCCCGACCCCGTAGCGGACTGCCCCGCTTCCAGCTTGATCGTAGCGGACACACGCGCTACAAGATTCTCCACCCTCACTTTAAGGGACTTCAACACAGCAGATGCCTGTGACTTTGGCAGTTGTAATAACGCTAACAGCAGCGCCAACGAGTCAACTGATGTCTGTCCAGTTTGTTCAGCAATGCGCTTAGCATTATTGAGCGCGGCTTGTGTAGTACGTGTCAATGGATAGGATGTAGTAGAAGACATTGGGCGATTATACTCTGCTGAAAAACAGATGAACTCCCTTGCCAAAATGGACAATGATGGAAAAGTCTAGTTGATCTGCATCCAACGAGCACATTGCCAATCAGCATCAACTTTTTCGCATTGGATCTCTATATCTTTCTTTGTCCATTTCCCATCTATTTTTATTTCAACTGTAATGCGCACTGTAGCTGTAGTGCCGTCAGTAGTAATTGTCTCAAAGCTTTCATTTCGATATGGGGTTCTAATATTCACCGCCCACTCTGAAAAATTATTCTTTGCCGCCGCTTCTGGACCATCCATCTTTGAACACTGAACGCAAGACACAGCCAAAAGCAAAGCAATTGCGGCCATCCTCAAAGTTCGTTTCATTTTGCGCCTCTTCAAAACAATATCAACTTTTCCCACAAGGTAGAAGAACCTGCCTATATCCACATTATAAGCAGAATCCATCGTAATGACATTGGTCTCGAAGCACTTCCCAATCCCAAATAATGCAACAAACTTGGGAGCAGCCTGACTCAGTAAATGGTTATCTTTTTCCCTTACGCAGCGATCGCTTCGCCGCAATAGAATGTGCTTCTGCGATCAGCTTTTTCGTTTTTTCAACATTGTCGCCAGACGGATTAAGAATGCAGATAAAGTTTTGCTTTGCATATTCAGGATGAGGAAGAAAAGTATTCAGCACTGAATAATCAACAAGGCTATCATCCGACTTGACGATCAGACCATCGAACGTCTCTCTGCTTACACCGATATTAACCCGAAATACTCCCTCACGACTGAGGTTTGACACCTTGTCCCACTCATTATCAGAATTGGCGATCGTTACAAATGACAGTAAATGATCATCTCCTACAAAGAAAAACACGTATCCGTAATTCTCCTGGCGCTGGACGTTCTCGAGTCCAGATACAAATTCTTCCACTTCCGACTGATTCATGTCACCTCAATCCTCTATTACCTATAAAGTCCGTTTAGATGTGCCTTAAAGACAAGCAAGCTATCCATTTCCTGCAGAATACCACTTCAACACGCGCAAGGCACGCAGCGTGTTCCAGCGACTCGGTCCGCCCACTTCTTCACCCAAGTCAATTGGCATCTTACCAGGGTAAAAGGTTTCGAGGGGCCAGCGGCCATCCTTATCGCGTTTCGATGTGACTAATTCAATCGCCTCAGCCATGCGTTCGTCAGGCATAACGTGAGCGTGACGCAGATAATCCAGCCCACGCAGCACATCATAATGCCACCAGGTTGGGAATGCGAAGCGAGACCAGACCGTATCGCCTTTGCGGTCTCGCTCAATCACCTCGCCAGTGGACCGTCGGCGGAAGAGGTGGCGCTCAAGGAGATACTCCTGCCCTCGAAGACGGGAACCAGCTACCGCTGAGTTTGAACCGAAGGCTTCTTCATATTCAAGCAAAGCCTCCAACACGCAGATCGTGGTGTTGAACGATGAACGCGTCGAGCCATTCTCAGCCTCGCAATTCCAACCACCATCGGGGAGTTGTTCGTTTAGCAGACGGTCAATGATCCGCTCAATGTTATGACCAAAGTAAGCTCCGCTCGCACCCACCTGCCCATTGATGCATGGCTCAACCTCGCCTGCAAAAAAGGGATTGCCCACAAATTCCATTCCCCTCCATGTACCTTCCCAATCCCACCCTTTCCATCTGACATGGTCACGGACAAGCCCTGTTGCACGGCGTGCTTCATCGCTTGAGGGATCGAGACCTAACTCACGCAACAGCGCCAAGACATGCATTGTAGAGTCCAAGTCTTGATTGAACGCCTCGCCCGCCCACGATCCATCGGAGCCTTGAAGAGCGAGCAGCTGAGCACCCCAGCCTTCGGTAGCAACTCGTGCACGCTCCGCCGCAACCTCATCTGCGGGTGCATCGAGCAGGTCACACATCACCTGCCAACGGATCGAAGGGTCGGAATCAAGAAGCCACTGAATGACTGCATTTTCAGGCTGTGGGATTTGTTGTTTGTTGGGATTGATCGTCATCTGCTGGTGCTCCTACCTCTAAATAAAAGACTTTATTAGACATGTTATTGTATTGAGTTTGTTATTGACTTAACCCATTTTATAGCAGCTTTCCTATTGGGAAACCTCTCCGAATATATGGCATAGCGAATTGTCAACGATGGGTTTTTCGCCATGAGATCTTCCAGCTTTTTAATCCCTATCCTAAGCAGAGTAAGCTGACCAAGCGTATCATTTTCTTCGGTGTGTTTTAGCAAATAAGCGAAGGTATATTTCTGCTCTTCCACGTTCAGGCACAGGCGTTCTACCGTATACACAACGATTGGTTCTATTCCCGAAATTTTCTGTGTAGGAATAAAAGTCTCGTCTGTTGAATCCCCATTACCAAACAAGTTTCTGAAAAAACTCATTGAGATCTCCTTTCCTTTATTCTCTACGACTGTCTATTATTTAACCAGAGGAGTTTCGCGGACGTCAAGTTTCCAAAGCAAGATGCCTTGCCAAACACTTATGATCGTGCCAAGGAACAGAGCAAGCCCTTCGAGGTCTGGGAGCAGGTACACGAACAGGGACGAGACTCCTGCCAATAAATAAAGACCCATTAACAGGCGGGGAAAGAAGCGGGTTGTCCAAGTAACGGAACCAAGCAAAACATATACCCATCCTAGAAAATGAAATCCAATTGCATTCACGCCTGACACAAGCGTCCCCCAAACGATGAGGACTGTTGTGGAGTCTTGTAAATTCAACTCAGGATGTGTCAAATGGTACTGACGATTTGATGCGCGGATAAAAGCCACCGCCGCCATCCCTACTGCAGAAAGGACAGCTGCTATGAGCGCCAGATCCATGCGACGAGAAGCGCTCTTGCCGATGTGTTCACGAAGCACATAGACTACAGTGATCAAACTGGCGGAGAAGATCGGTCCGTACAGAAAATCTGCAAAGCTGTAAGCAAATACGCCGAGGGAGGTTCGTAAATTGCCAGTCAGGTAGATCCACGGTGAAACGATAAACGACACGGCCAGTAAAAAAGATGCCAACCCGCCCCATTTGTTGATCGTCATGGTCTTTACCTCCAAGGTTCAGAGCATTCCCAGATGATTAATATCGTCAGCTTCCGTTTTCCAAAAAGCGGACAGGCTGCTTTATGCTTGCAAGTATTGAATAATATCTACAGCTTCTCTGTCCAGATCGAATTTTAATAAGTCTTTCAGGATTGCCATATGCCCTTGTCCGCCAATGACCAGAACTTTTTCGCCAGGTGCGGCGCACTGTTGAATGCGGGCATACATGCGGAAATTTCTATGCCACCAGCTTGCTGCCGCATCGGCCCCTTCAAAATTATTTCCTGCCCCTACCAGGTTGGTACATAAATATAGATATTTATTAAAAGTATCCTTCTCTGTCTTATTGGCATCGAGCAATAACTCAGAAAGGGACATTGTCGCATGCGCCTGCTCTGTCTCTTTAGCGATCTGCTCGATCAACGCTTCGAACTTTGACTTGGTCACTGGGTCATGCGTATCCATATAGTCAAATAAAGGTTGTGCGTTCCATTCTATCGTTTGTTCATCAAAGCTGTGGACTGTGGTCAATCGGGACTTTTTTGCAACACGAAAGCCGATCTGGTAAATTTCATTTGATGGCAAACTGAAACTATCTTTCAGATATTGGTCGTACTGTTCCTGTATTACTTTCCCGTTCGCAGGGTCGAATTCAAGCATTACTACCGTTGGCATAAACTGGCTAATTCGATGGGAGAGCTTCTCAAGATATTGCTGGTTTTCAGATGTCATCACGTTGATCTGATTCGTTTTGACCAGATCCTGCCCAGGATTTCCAAAATGGAATACCCCCATTAACATCACTTTTGACTTCGTCTCAGAGTTTGTTTTCAAAGGGACCTCACCATTAAAAATAAATTTATAACAAACTTGTTAGCAAGTAAATACAAACCAGCAGATTTCGTTGCGCAACTTCTGGTCGTCAAGCACCAATTTACGGATTTTACTCGGAAGTTGTGCGCGTTGCCATTCGCACTCAAGGCGACCAGATTCTTCAGCATGGCCTGCTTGTACCGCTTCACGGGCTGCTTTAATGGCATAGGCGGCTGCGCCCAACTCATGCGCTGCCACATGAGCCACCACCCCAGCCTGCCCCGCAGCAAAAGCGGCATAGCGTGCCGCACCGCTCAAGTTTCTGGCTGCTGCCATTGCGTGACCACCCGCTGCTCTAGATTGAGACATCGTCACCTCGCCTTGTGCCCAAGCGCGTGCTGCTTCAATAGCTCGGCGTGGACGTTCATCATTGGGTTGCGCTTCCTCAAACAGATGTAAAACATGTTGTGCGCAATCGGCTGCCCATACTGCCAGCAGATAATGGTCTGCATCTTGGAGGGTTCCCCCGCGACGTATAGTTATAAATCTGGGGTCACGCTTCCTTGGTAATATCATTTGCTACCTTCTGCTATTTTATTGCGCATCTTCCCCTGTAAGCTTTTTATATTCGGCAAAGTCGGCCTCCGCTTCGGCTGTTTTTCCCAGCTGTTGATAAATTAGCCCGCGCAAACGATACCCATTTGCATATTCAGGATTAATCTCAAGAGCCGCGTTAAAATCTTTTATGGCAGGTTCATATTCTTCCAGCATAATGTAGGCGATCCCTCGTTTTGCATAGATCATTTCGTTTTGAGGATCGTACGGAAGCGCTTGTGAAAAATCTTCAATTGCCAGATCGTATTTCTCGAGAGCAGAGTAAATACTGCCACGATAGTAATAGGCATCTGCATATTGCGGGTTGATCTGAATGGCTTGATCGAAATCGTCAATCGCTTGCGCGTATTCTCCCAAGTTGAAGTAAGCAAGGCCGCGCTTCACATGGATCGTCTCATCCTGTGAGTCGAGCTGGATGGCTTGTGAAAAATCAGCAACGGCTGACTCGTACTGATCCAGCAAGGAATACGCGCTGCCGCGATTGTAGTAGGCATCTCCGTAATTGGGGTTGAGCAGAATGGCTTCGCTGAAATCGACAATCGCCTGCTCATACTGTTCCAAATTGAAATAGGTAATGCCGCGATCATAAAAAGCCATTGGGTCTTTGTCATCGAGCTTGATGGACGTGTCAAAATCTGCTATGGCTTTCTCAAAATCTCCCAAAGAGACATAGGTTGTGCCGCGATTTTTGTAGGCTTTCGCATACTTTGGGTTGATGGCAATAGCCTGACCATACTGTGCAAGAGACTCCTCGTATTTGCCCTGATCTGCATAAATATAGCCAAGATTATTGTAAGCAGCGACATATTGCGGGTAGAGCCGAATGGCGGTTTCAAAGTCAGCAATCGCAGACGTATAGTTCTTTTGCACCGTGTAGACGGTTCCGCGGTTGTAGTAAGCCTTGATGTATTGGGGATTCATCTGAATGGCATTATTGAAATCGAGAATGGCATCCTCATTCTTTCCTTGAGCATGATATGCCAGCGCACGATTGTTGAAGAAGGTCGCATCCTGCGGGGATAACTTAATGGCTTTGTTGTAATCAAGGATCGCGCTGTCATATTGATTCAGAGCCGCGTAGGCTGTGCCGCGGTTATTGTAGGCATCTGCATCCTGTGGATTTAGTTGAATGGCTTTTTGATAATCAAGGACAGCCTGATCGTACTGACCCAAATTTGCATATGTGTGTCCACGGTTGTAATAAGTTTCCGCCCAGCCAGGTTCGAACTCAAGAGATTGACCGAAATCAAGCAGTGCGTGTTGATAATCCTTCAAATAAAAGGACGTATTGCCGCGGTAATAGAGGACTTCGGCACGGTTATCCATCAGGAAGGGCTCATCCTGCATGTGCGCAACCACCTGGTCGAAATAGTCTGCAGCGGAGGGGTAATCTTCAGCTTGGTATTGGAGATAGCCGCCCAGAAAGGTGATCAATGAACTGGTTTCCTGACCAGCTTGCTGCTGGAAGGTGAACGATTGTAAATCGGTAAAAGCGACATCTGGCCTGAGTGTTTCACTTTCATCGAGAGGAATCAGCTTTTTAGGCGACAAGTTCTCGATGTGAATTGTCAGGTTCGGGTTTTCAGTGGAGGCGTACCAGCCCCAGATGACGATATCTGCCTGGTATTGTTCTCCCACTCGCTGCGGATCCAGAGGGCTGTTTCCGCCTGGGATGTCGTCTTCGGGCTTGATCGCGTCGGGGATCGGTTCGATCAAAATATCGCTGGTCTTGTCTTTCAAATCCGCGATCAAGTTTTCTAGGATCTGATGGCGCACGCCATAAATATCGCCAGCGTGGTCGGGAGTGTCAAATGCGGCAATGACGATCACCAATTTCTTTTCACGCTCTGCCAAAGCGGACTGTGTTCCCTGCGCAGATTGGACGGACTGCACATGCTCTTTCTGGAGCAGGATAAATGAACCAGCTACCATCATTCCCAGCGTGACAAAAAAACCGATGCGTGCTGCCATGTAAAAGCGCGGATGAGCAAGGACAATCTTCACGCTCTCTGGGCTGGATTGTTGGCCAGCGATCAGTATGGTATGTTTTTCAACTATCCGTTTTGTCTTGAAGCCCGCCCAGCCCAATACAAGAACAAAAGTTACAGAGATCAAACCAGCCAGCAGATAGATGATCGTGGTCTGATCGCCGACCCAAAGTTTGTAAAAACTATAGATCAATGTGACCAGCCCTAAGAAACCGCTGACCGCAGCCGCCAGTTTTTTTAGGGTTTCAAGCAAGCCTTCTTTTTCTTCAGGTACTTTCTCAGACATGGTTCAACCTTGTACGATGTTTATTGTGATGTTTTATCTTTGCAAACAATGTGCTTAAATGAATTACTTGGTGGGCAGCATTATAAAATGAAGCCACCTATTACCAAAAGTGACAGTCACCGTGAAAATGACTGTCACTTGGCTTAATTTTTTAGAAGCTTTTTGGGTATGGAAGGCGAGGTTTTGAGGCGGTTTTCTGCCCCTTAGTACCCCACTTAATGCACCATGCTACTCTTACGGTGTGGACGTGGGGACCAATGAGCCAATATCGCGGCTGTAGCTGATGCTAAAACGGGAGGGGTCGTCTCGGTCTGTCTCGACGAAGATGGATAGCTCAACATCATGGCCTGTTTCGTCCGTTTTATTGAACCAACAGCCAGAGCGCGGTTTATCTCTATAGATGTCTGTCCAGCAGCCAACAATGGTGCCGACTTGGTCTTCTGGCCCGCCGCCGTGACCGCCCTGACTGAAGAATGTCACTTGCTTTACTTCTGGCACTTCCCAGCCCATTGCATGCATCATTTCGTAGGTGTAAAAGTCTGCGACTTCAGAAGGTTGTTTATCGGTGAAGTAATTCATGGTGCTGCCCACTGGCCCTGAGCTATTGAAGAAAGCGTTCAATTCCAAGTTAGGGACAGCGCCAGGGAAGGCAGGGACATCTGCCCAGAGCACCGATACACCAGGGACTTCGGCAATGGGCGCGGGCGTCGGTTCGGCTCCACAGGCAGAGACATTCAGGGACAAAAGAGCAAGCACACACAAGATCAAAAACGGTTTTCTGATTTTCATTTGACATCTCACAAATATGATTTGGTCGAGCAGCATCCATTTGTGAATGTATCAAAAGCAGAAGAAATGGAATAGATTACTTTGGTGGGATGCTTTGTGGTTTTCCTTGTGGGAAAACAAAATTGCCGTACCAGCCCTAACCCGCTTGTTCCCCAAACACGACGGAACTTCTGTCGTATTTGGGGAACAAGTATCCAAGGCGTAGCGAGTGGTAGGTGTCGTAGGCTGAGGGGGTATTGATAGACATTCACCTTAAAGGTGAATGTCTATCAACTCACTAACTCCATACTTTTACACTACAGCTTTAAAGTCTCTTACACCTTGTTCTCCTGTTTTTACTTGGATAAGTTTTCCAATTTAGCTTTATCGCTAATTTTCCGCAGAGTCAACCCAATTCCAGCAAGAGGACTTGCAAGTGTAGTTATAGCTACATCAAAAATATCAGGACTCATAACAGCCAACATATTGACAAGCTTTTCTAGCCTTGCGGGGTTTTTACCTTTATCCTGTATAAGTGCAGACTTGATCTGTTCTAATTGTTTAAAAAGATCAGCTTTTTCATCTGGAGATAAATTTAACTTCGCAACTTCATCACTGAGCTGTTTTTCCCATATAAAAATAGATTTTGAAAAATCTTCATGAACAGTATCCAAGGAAGTTACCTTATCACGTCCGACTATATCACCTTGAATCCTTACAGAACTATTGTTTATATTTACGCCGCCATTTTGCCTTTTATCCATTTTAACCTCCAGCCAATTACTAATATTTACATCATTTGTTGTAATTTGCAACATTGTATGAAAACACAGCAAGCACTATAAATATAATTGCTAATGGAATTCCAATACAAGAAAGTTCACTATTATTAGGATCTGAGGATAGCCCTAAAGAAATAAATGCTAAAAAGCCAAAAACGTATATTCCAACCTTTGCCAGAGCATTTATTAATGCGCCTTTTAATTTATCGAGTTCGTTTTGCTTAGGTTCTGGAGGTACATTAATAGTCTTATGTATGTCGCGCCCTGCAACATCTCCTTCAATATTAATCTTGGATCTGTCAAAGTTGTTTCCACCCGACCTATTATCTTTTTGTCGCGACTCCATCTATGAATCTCCTGTGACAATTTGTCCAACATTTACTTAACAAGGAGCAAGCCACTACTAACCAGACCTATTTCTAATAACCACCCTGTTTGATGTACTGCATTATAAGCAGAAACCTTTACAAAGTCATTATTTTTTGAAAACTACCCAAACAAACCGAGAGCATAAAAACCCTTCAATTTCCAAACAGAGCGAGGGACTCATGCCGATTTCAACTTACGCAAAAATTAAACTTACTTCAGCCCAAAATGACAGTCGCGCTAATGAAAATTGTTGCTTTTTCCCTCCCACAATCGCCTTTACCAAATCTCATCGTCACGCAAAGCAGTAGTCTTCTCTCGCACTTTTGCGTTTTTATAAATCTTTGTAAACAAAGACTCCAAGAGACTTTCTTCCGAACCGAATAAGGAATAAGCATTTATATTATAGGCTTCCAGCTTTTGAAGAGCGACCAATCGCTCACTAGCAGGGAGGATATACTTAGTTATTGGTGCTCCATTTTTTTCATTCATTAATTGTTGAGATTCGTGACTCTCATAATAAACTTCACCATTTACCTCCCTTAGGCAAACCGTATAAAAACTTTGCTGAAGTTCATGTCTTCTATTTTTCTGAGAAGACTTAGCTAAAGGAAATATTTCCACTTTCTCGCTTACACACTCTTGAAAAGATACGACATGGGCAAAATATTCGTAAATAGCTATCGATTTAGCCGTACTTGAAACATCTCTAAAAGCAAAAAATGCCGCCACATAAGGGGAATATGACCAATCAAGAAACGGTGATGGAAATCCAAAGTGTCTTAAGTAGGTCATATAAAAATAAGTTGAACTATCTTGTGCAGAAGGACGTTCCTTATAGGCTTTAATAAAGTCTTGATAGCTAGGTAAATCCCATTTTCGATCTGTAAATGTCTCAATTTTTGATTGAACGCTCTTAATAATATTGTAATAGCTTCTCACGGAGAGATGCTTATTTATATATCTTTCTAATGTTGTCATCAATGGCCAGTTTGCATCAGCATGCCCTCTATATACAATTGGCCCAGCAAGTTGAAACTCCATTTCTTTTTGTAATTTCTTTTCTATATTTTTCTCAAAATCTGACCAAGAATCAAGATTTACTATTCTCATTGTCTATAGCACCCTTTTAATATTATTACCCTTTTCTTTTATCCCCAGCACTTACAAAATCCGCCAGCAGACATCTGCTGGCGGATTTTGTTTATTTCTCTAGCACTCGCTAAACCCACAAGCATAGCACTTGCGGCAACCTTCCTCGTTCACTACGGCGGCCTCGCCGCACTCGGGGCAGATGTCGCCGATCTTCATCTTGACGGGAGCAGGCTCGTCGGCGTGGTGTCCATTGCCGTTCCCATTGGATTTCACTTCTTCCTCAGGGACGCCGTCCTTCTCGCGCAGGTACTGGTCAAGCACTTGTCCAATGCCATCGGGCAAAGAGCGCACGCGGTTGATGCCGAAGCCGAGCGAACGTCCGCCGCCGATGCCGATGAGCTGCGCCACGACCTCGCGCATTCTGTCCACGGGCGCTACGGGCGATGCCATGCGTAGAATGTAAGAGATCAACCGTCCAATGGCCTCGGAGACCGCAGCAATTTCAGAACCTGCCTTGGCCGTGTTCACAAAGGCTTCAAAGGGCTGTGATCCGCCGTTTTCGTTGATGGTAACAAATGCCTTGCCCACAGGCGTTTCGATGCTGTGTGTGCGTCCTGTAAGCGCCTTGGGGCGTGATTTCTTCGTCCCATGCCAAATGGTAGGGGTGGCCGCAGCAACAGGAGCCGTTTTCGGCTCGGCAGAAGCGGGGGCTTTCTTATCGGCAGTGGCATTGGTCTCCAACACCACCTTATCGCGCGAACCCGTCACGTACACGGTAATGCCTTTGCAGCCCAGTTCCCAGGCCAGCTGGTAAG
This sequence comes from Anaerolineales bacterium, assembly GCA_046328875.1. Lineage (GTDB taxonomy): Bacteria > Chloroflexota > Anaerolineae > Anaerolineales > Villigracilaceae > Villigracilis. Next base: position 2,940,595 of record JAXLVS010000001.1, read on the forward strand.
CAATTGCCACGTCGGCTTCGGTAGCGCCTTCTGAGAAGTTGACGGTCTTGGAAAGCGAGTTATCCACAAAGGCTTGCAGCGCACCCTGCATACGGACGTGCTCTTCGGCGGTCACATCACCCGAAACCACAAAGGTATCGCGGACGTGCTGCGGAAGTTCGGCAATGTGCTGGCAGGTTCCTTCGCGCATCACCTGCTCCACGATCTCCTGGCGTTTCTCTTCGCCGAGGCCAAGCTTCTTGAGGGCTTCATCAAAGCGTGGGCTGGCATAGGTCAGTTTCAAGTCCTTGCCGTTATCGTTGACGTGGCGGATATAAGCCAGCGCAAAGACAGGTTCGCAGCCGTAGCCTTCACAGCCAGCCACAGTGGCGATGGTGCCAGTAGGCGCAACGGTGGTCTGAGCCGCATTGCGGATACCGTGCTGCTTGATGCCGCTCGTGATCGCATCCCACTTAACCTCGGGCCTGTTCCAGTTATGCAAATAAGGAGCCAACGCCTTGGGCGCAGTCCACTTCATGTCGTCCATATCGTAAATGGAGCTTTCGATGGCGGGGAAAGGTCCGCGCTCTTCGGCAAGTTCCACGCTGGTCTTCATGGCGTGGTAACGCACGAACTCCATTACCTGTGCGCCGAATTCCTGGCCCTCTGCTGACCCGTAGCGTACGCCTGCGTGATACATCAAGTCCGCAAGACCCATAATGCCCAAGCCGATGCGGCGCGCCTTGTGAGCGGCTTCCTTGAGCTGGGCCACAGCGGGCACATACGCATTCGCTTCCACCACATCATCGAGGAAACGCGTGGCCGTTACAACGCTCTGGCGCAACGTTTCCCAATCCACCGAGCCATCGGGTCCACAGTGCTCGTTCAAATTCACCGAACCCAAACAGCAGTTTTCATACGGTCCAAGCCATTGCTCACCGCATGGATTTGTCGCTTCCAAAGGATACAAATGCGGCACGGGGTTGTAGCGGTTGGCGGCATCCAGGAAGAGCACACCAGGCTCTCCATTGTGATGCGCCTGCTTGACGATCTTATTGAACAACTCGCGCGCATTGACTGTTTTATAAGTATGGATGGTAATGCCAGCGGCTTCGGCTTGCTCAATGGTGCCGCTGAAACCTTTGTGTTTCATTTCTTCAAGGTCAGGGAAACGCAGCGCCCATTCCTTGTCTTCTTTTACAGCTTGCATAAAGGCATCGGTGATGCCCACAGAAATATTGAAGTTCGTGATCGAATTCTCATTGATCTTGCAGGTGATGAAATCTTCCACATCGGGGTGGTCCACGCGCAGCACAGCCATATTCGCGCCGCGGCGGGTACCGCCCTGAGCGATCTCACCAAAGGCATGGTCATACACGCGCAAAAAGCCGACAGGTCCCGTGGCTTGTCCCGCGGAGGTCTGCACCAGTGCACCCTTGGGGCGCAGGCGCGAGAAGGAGAATCCATTTCCGCCGCCTGTCTGCTGGATCAAAGCCGCATCACGCAAGGTCTGGAAGATGCCCGCGCTGTGGCGTCCCATATCATCGGTAATGGGCAAAACGAAACAAGCAGCCAACTGCCCAAGCGGAGTCCCTGCACCAGTAAAAGTTGGAGAGTTCGGGAAAAACTTCTTGCTTGAAAGCAGGTGGTAATACTCAACGGTACGCGCAGCAACATCCGCGCCCCATTGTTCTTCCACTTTGGCAACATGGTACGCCACACGCCAGAACATCTCTTCGACATTCTCAGCGGGCTTGCCATCGTCACCGCGGCGCACGTAGCGCTTCATCAACACCTGACGGGCATTGTCTGTCAGGGCGGCTTTGGGCATCCCTTTGGCAATGGCAGGTGTTGGCAACAATCCGTTCTTGACTTTCGGTTCACTTGTTTTAGCAACCATCTTTTCTCTCCTGTAAATTTTTTCTATCGTAAGGGCGACCCTTCACAACTAACCATGTTGCTGGTTTATTAAGGGCGGGTCGTCCTTACAGGTTGTCCGACAAAAAAACGGCTAGACATTCCCCCCTTGTAAGGGGGTAGCCTTGCCGTAAATTTAATCTTCCAGTAACTGATCTATTTCTGTACGAATGGATTGCAGATCGTCCAAACCGAGATACACAATGGCATAACGGATGTATGCGATCTGATCCACTTCTTTCAGGGTTTCCATTACAAGGTCACCCACCACACGAGATGAAACCTCGGCCTTGCCCATCTTTTGCAGCAAAGTCTCCACCTGTCCGATCATGCGCTCAATGTCTGCCGCAGAGACAGGTCTCTTGGCGCAGGAAATACGGATACCGCGAGCCAATTTCTCACGGTCGAACTCTTCACGTGCCCCATTCTGCTTGATGATGAGCGGCGTGGCTAATATGGGTCTTTCATAACTGCTAAAGCGCTGCCTGCACTTCAGGCATTCGCGGCGGCGTCGAATTCCCCCGTGGCTATCGTGGGAGGTATCGAGAACTTTAGAGTCATGATGCTTGCAATACGGACAACGCATCTAGGGAATTTCTCCAATTTGTAGAACAAATGTTATAGCCATATATGGGCGTTTCGGCACTGCATCCCCGTACATATGGTCAAAGTGTTCGGCATTTTAGCATCTTACATAAGCATTGGCAAGGGGTGATTGGTATGCGCGAGTCTTAAAATATCGTTGCAGTTCCCCCATTTTGTTTTTTTCGTCATCTCAATAAATAAAAAATCCAAAAACATCCCTACGGGCTTCGAAACATTTGCAAGCCAAATTCTCCAATCATCTCACCCCATCGGAGTTAAGAGCATAGAAAAAAATTTTCCTTTGCAGTCTCTGGCTATAAGCTTTTCAAAAATTCCATCACATACGGATTGAACGTCTCAGAATGGCATTGATGCGGCACATGCCCGCAGATCGGCATAATGTGTGAGTGCGTTACGTTCGGTAATATTTTTTCCAACTGTGAAAAGGATGCAGGGTTAAGAGTTTGGTCACGTCCGCCCCACAGCAGAAGAGTAGGCTGTTGTAAGTGCGGCAGTTCCAAGGTCAGGTTGGGAATCGTGTGTACGATGTTATAGATTCCAGAAGAGGCACGTTTATAGTCCAATGCAGTTTGGTAGCGAATATGTTCAGGGAGGTTATGCACTTCGCGCTGGTCAACGTGAAAGTTGAAACTGGTCACATCCACAAAAAATCGGAAGAGCCAATACGGCGTCAGATCAATAAAGCCAGCGGTCAACACCTGGCGCAGCAAAGCCGATTGGATCACTGGCGATAGTTGTTTAACATCATAGAACGGATTGACCAACACCAAAGCGCGCACCCGTTCAGGATGGCGCAGCGCGTACATCAAGGTCAATGCGCCGCCGAGGGAATGTCCAACAATCATCATCGGCTCGCGGATCTCAAGCATATCGATCCATTTCTCAAAATGCTCGTAGACCTTTTCAACGGTGTAATCAGAGCGCTTCTCTGGTTTTTCGCTTTCGCCATGCCCAAGCAGATCAAGGGCATAGCCTGCATATCCCGAAGCCGAAAGCTCGGGCAATAGGTCATCCCAATCATGAAGGGAAGCAGCCAATCCATGAGTTAGGATAATTGGAGAACCTGTCCCCTGCCGCACATAATTTACTTTTTGTCCGTTTTCCAGAACCCCGTCAAGAGGCATTAGTGTGTTCATATTCGCAATCATATTCACATTTACCAGACTCTGAAAGCCTTTAGCGCTTACAAAGCCCTTACTACTCTCCAGCGATTTGTTTTCCGTACCGTTTTGCTAATTCTCGTCTCAGCACTTTACCAATGAATGTTCTTGGAAATTCATCCATAAAGATCACAAAGCGCGGTACAAGGTGCGGCGGCAGCCTGCGCTTGCAATAGGCGATCACATCTTCTGCGCTTGGCTTTTGTTTCCCTGCAATGATAAACGCAAATGGGTTGCCTGCCACAGCCACCACAGCTACTTCTTTGATCTGCGGAATTTCATAGATCACTTCTTCCACATCACGCGGGAAGGCAGGTTCCTTGCCAGCTTTTTCGGGATACCACATATCTGCTTTGCGTGCGATGATGCGGCAGAAACCATCTTCATCCATTTGAGCTACATCCCCAGTCAATAGCCAGCCATCCGCAGTTAATACTTCCTTGGTGGCAGCTTCATTCTTCCAATACCCCATCATCACCTGCGGACCACGAATGGCAAGCTCGCCGATCTGCCCAACAGACACTTCCCTGCTGCCCGATTTCAAATCCACAATGGCGGCCTGAGTGGATGGCAGCGGCACACCAATCGTACCGATTCTGCGGCTTTTCTTATCCAATGGATTCGCATGAGATACAGGCGAGGCCTCGGTAAGTCCATAGCCTTCTACAAGCAGACCCTTGGTCAATTTTTCAAAAGCTTCCTGCACTTCCACGGGCAGGGGCGCAGAGCCGCTAATGCAAGCCTTGATGGAACTGATCCCATACTTGCGCACACCACGGAAATTGTTAATGGCTACATACATACTCGGCGAACCAGGGAAGATGGTCGGTTTATATTTCTTAATAGCCTTGAGCACATCCAAAATAATGAACTGCGGTTTCAAGATCAATGCCGCGCCTACAGAGACAGGCACGTTCAAAGCTGTGGTCATTCCATAGCTATGGAAGAATGGCACAACACATAAGAACCGTTCCTTGCCTTCGTCTGCATTAGGCAGCCAGTGACGGGTTTGCAGAGCATTCGCCACAAGGTTGCGGTGCGACAACATCACACCTTTCGATTGTCCCGTGGTACCGCCTGTATACATAATGACAGCCAAGTCTTCGGGCTGCACGTCCACCATCGGAGATTTCGTCTCCTGCTGTGCCAGCCAACGATTCCAGTGCAAGGCATTCGAGAGGTCAAGTCCACGATTGCGCCAGCGGGAAATAAGGTACTTTGGAAGCGGCAGATAGTCCGCGGGGTCGGTCAGCACCACATGCGGCACGCCAGTCTCCTGCTTGATCTGCTTCGCCAACCCAGACCATGTGGACATGGTGACAAGCACGCTCGCATCCACATCTTTGATCTGGTGCGCCAGCTCAGCGGGGTCAGTCATTGGCGGAATCAACACCACTGCCGCGCCTGCTTTCAGCGCGCCGTAATAGCCAACGACCATCTGCGGGATATTTGGCAGAAGCAAAACCACGCGCGCGCCTTTTCCAATTCCCAACGCAAGCAAGGCGTTGGCAAAGCGATTCGCTTCGTGATTCAATTGTCGATAAGTTAGTTTTGCCCCCTCAAAATATACAGCGGGCTGATTCGGGAAACGCCGCACCGAAGAGCGCAGCAAATGATGTGCTGGAATACGCGGTACATCCACTGTATAAGGCACACCATCTTCATAATGATTGAGCCAGGCACGTTCACGTTTTAATTCATCCCGCGAAGATTTGGGAGCTACAAAGGAAGAGTCTCGCCACGATTTTTTTGATTCGCCTTTAAGGAAGCTGGCAATGGCACGGTCCACAGCCTCGCGCCTCTCCAACATGACCATGTGGCCTGATACACGGACATCAATATCCTCTGCGCCTGGAATAGTCTTGGCCACTTTCTCGAAAGACGGGCGGTCAAAGACAAGATCACGATGTCCACGAATGACCATGGTGGGAACTTGCAGCTTGGCGAATCTGTCCCAGCCGTTCCACTTGGAAAGGTTTTGTAAATAGTATGGCTTTAAGGCATGCGGCGGAGCGTGCAGCCATTGGCGCGTAAATGGACCGATCAACCTCAACACAGAGGCGGGTAAATTCAATGCGAATTTGAATAATGGATTTAACTTAAATTCCCCCGCGGTAGCGATCAGAATCAGCTTCTCGACATTTTCAGGATGGTTCAGTGCGTACTCTGTCACAACTGCGCCGCCAAAGGAGTGACCGACCAAAACAAAAGGCGTGGATACTTTCAACTGGGTCAGAGCAGTTTCAATATCCTGTTGGATGCTTGGCATATCGTAGCCAGTAGTTGGCTTGTCAGAGAGTCCGTGCCCACGCATGTCCAATGCAATGACGCGGTTGTCCATCGCGAATTTTTGCATTTGATATTGCCATTGCTCCGCCTTACCGCCGAAGCCATGAATGAAAACAATGGTTCGCAGCGGGCTTTCAGGTGAAACATCAATTGCGGAAAGACGAACAATGGGATCTGACGATGTGCGGATTTCGTGACGGTATAGATCGAGATCGATATCCATATTAATTACCCTTTTCCTTGGCGAGGTTGGGTCGAACAGTAACTTGGGAAGTGTACAGGACTTGAGCAGGGATGTCAATTTATCTTGTGAAAATAAGTATATTAAGTCGTAGAATGAATCAAACCGTTATTGATCTTCAAGCCATGAAGAGATGGCATTTTGAACAGAAGCGGGTTCTTTTATGATTAAAAAATGATCGCTGTTCAATTCAACATAGGTGGCAGAATTTCCTATCAGTACAGAAATTTCGCGCGCCATTACGGCAGGCATTCGTTCATCATTTGCCCCTTGTATGATGAGTATAGGAAGACCTGTATTCCTTATACTTACACCATCGTAAATGCCATCAATGAAGAACAAACCGCTAAGTCCATTTTCGTTTTTTACTTGAGATACCATGCGGCTGATGCCAAAGCCTCCATTTGAAAAACCGCCCAAATAGAATTTTTGAACGCCTCGATCTCTGAGATATTGAAATGTCTCTTTGAGAATTGACTGACCTTCCGCCTGCCACCATTCCCCCCTCCACCCAGTAGATGGACAGGCTGTCACCGCGCCATATTTGCTGACCGCCTGGGCGACTTCCCAGCACTGTGATGTAACGTTCCCCATAAACCCGTGCAGGAAAATTACTCCCGTTTCAGGGTGGAGATTATTTTTCGGTCCAACCATGATGACATCAAAGGCCGATGGTTGCTGTAAATTAAGATAGGTGCTAATTACGGGTGATGGCACAACACCTTCGGCTGCTTTCATTTCGGAGTAGGCTGAATATAGAGATGAAGTGATACCTTCATGCTCAGTGGATGAATCGCCGCCAATTTGATGAAAGAAGGCCTCGCCAAAAATAAGGCCATCCTGTTCATCGAGTATGTAACTCATCCAGCGTGTTTCTTTTCCCCTCGGCAGAGTAACCATTTCAAGGTTTGAGGTTGAAAACAGTCCGCCCATGAGAATTCTGGAGATGGCAATCAAGAGAGCTGCAATCAATCCAGCTAGTGTCAACAGAAAGTGATGTTTGGGTATCCATGGAGCGGTGATTAATCCAGCTACAGCAAGCAAACATGCCAACAGATATCCAATCCCTGAGATTGATGTGGGCAGAGTAGCTGCCAAAGCGGTCACGCCAAGAATGGGCAACGCCAGAATAATACCCAACAAGCATAGCAAATATTTGGAAATCATGGCTGAAATTATACTTCTGCCTTCTGTTAGCCTCCATAAATAAAAATTGCTTATAATTACTGAGTAGTACATAATTTGTTTTGATTTCTCCTTGCTAGTTTTGACTAAAAGTTCACTCACTTAATAGACAAGCGATAAGTCACTATGAGTCTTGAAAAAGCAGTAGAAGCCATAATTAAAGAAGCACAGGAACGTGGGGATTTTGATAACCTGAAAAACAAGGGCAAGCCAATTGACCTGTCCGCGTATTTCGAGACACCTGAAGATATGCGCATGGCGTATTCCATGCTGCAAAATGCTGGAATTGTTTCTGTTGAAGTAGAGCTGTTGCAAGAGATTGCCGCGCTAAAAGAACGACTCGTTACTACATACGAGGAAAGCCAGAGAAGCAAGATCAAGAAGATCATTGCAGAAAAACAATTGCAGTTCAACGTGATGTTGGAAAAGCAGAAGCGTCAGAGTAAAAAGAAGTAAAAGAGATAGAATCAGACATCAGCGGAGCAGGAGGCGTTTAATCGCTTTGACAAAACCCCTTCGCCCTGCTATACTCTTCTTATTGAGTTGACTTTTTCTGTCACAGGGTTGGCAGTTGTTTGGTAAGGCATTTGTGTTTGAAATCTACACAGGGACCTCTCGCGAGCAAGTCAGCGGAGGTCTTTTTCTTTTGACCTTTTCCGCCACAGGCGGTTTAAAAATAAAATCTATTAATACATGAGGTATATAAAAGTATATGAGTAAGAAAAACAAGTTAAGAATTATCCCACTCGGGGGGCTCGGCGAGGTGGGAAAGAACATGATGGCCTACGAGTTCGCAGGTGACATCATCGTGGTTGACGCTGGCATTATGTTCCCCAAGAACGACATGCTCGGTGTGGATTACATCATCCCAGACTACGAGTATTTAAAGAACAAGGCTGATCGAGTAAAGGCGATCATTATTACGCATGGTCATGAAGACCATATTGGGGCGATCCAACACATTGTTGCGGACATCCCTGCGCCTATTTACGCCACTCCGCTCACCCGCGGGTTGATCGAGGGAAAGTTGCTGCGAAATAATTCTCAGCACAAAGCTCAGATCAAGACCATTCAGGCGGGGGAAACAAGCAAGTTCGGCCCATTTCAAGTGGAATATTTTCACGTAAGTCACTCCATTCCAGATGCAGTTGGCTTGGGCATTACCACCCCTGCTGGCCTCGTCATTCACATGAGTGATTTCAAGTTCGATCACACACCTGTCGATGGCTGGCCAACCGACTTTGCAAAACTCTCCGAGTTTTCCACCCGTGGCGTGGATTTGTTGCTCTCTGATTCAACCAATGCTGAACGCCCAGGCTGGACCCCTTCTGAAAGAGTGATCGGTCCCGCATTTGACAAGGTGTTCGCCGAGGCGAATGGACGCGTTATTGTAGCCACCTTTGCATCTCTCATTTCACGTGTTCAACAGGTGGCAGATGCCGCCGCAAAGCACGGACGTAAAATGGCACTGGCTGGCCCTAGCATGGTGGATAACGTCAAGATCGCGCGCAAGCTAAAATACTTGGATATCCCCGATGAAATGATCGTACCTATTGACCAAGCTTTGCAAATGCAAGATCACAAAGTTGCCATTATGTGCACGGGCTCACAGGGTGAACCATCTTCCATCGTCGGACGTTTATCCGCTGGCACAAATCGTCAATTCGATCTCAAGCCGAACGATACTGTTGTGCTTTCCTCTCATCCCATCCCTGGCAATGAAGAAACCATTAGCAAAACCATCAACCGTCTGCTGCGCCGTGGTGTGAAAGTTGTGGATGATAGCGTCGCTCCCATTCACGTTTCTGGTCACGCTGCACAGGAAGAGCAGAAACTGCTCATCAACCTTGTACGTCCCAGACATTTCATGCCTATTCATGGTGAGCTGCGTCAGTTAAGGCGCCATGCAGATCTTGCCAAACAAGTTGGCATTGATGAAAAGAACATTATCGTGGTTGAAAACGGGCAAGTTATTGAGCTCGTCGGAAATAAGCTGCAACTAGGCGAACGCATTCCTGGCGATTACGTTTTCGTCACTGGTGAATCCATTGGCGATATCGACCATGATGTGATGCGTGAGCGCAGCCAATTGGCACGCAGCGGCATTCTTCTGATTGATATCAGCGTGGATAAATTCACAGGCCGCCTATTGCACGATCCCGAAATCATCACCCGCGGCTTTGTCTCCCCCGAAGAAGCCGAGACTCTCATTCCTGAAGTACAAAAACGAGTCATGGATGTTGTCCACGACGGCAAACTTGACGACGAGAAAGACATCGTCAATGCAGTAAAGAGTTATCTGCATCAGGAAACAAAACGAAGGCCAATGGTCTTTGTTACTCTGAGTAAGGCATAAATTAAAATAACCGTCACCTTGAAGGTGACGGTTATTTTTTTAGCATCCAAGCAATCTGTCGGTCTACCTTTCCCATTGGGTAATCTTCCAGCTCCGTTAGCTTCACCCATTTCAAATTCTTATCTTTGGGAATTGAAATAGACACACACCGAAAGACATGAACCGTCACCCTAAAGTGGCTATACGCATGTAAAATAATTCCAAGCGCCTCTCCCCTCTTAACCTGTATCCTGCTGGCTGACCGAAGAGCTTTTACCAACTCTGCTGCGGGGTCCTGCTCAACTCTCGCGTTCGGGAACTCCCACATCCCCCCCAACAACCCATCCTCAGGCCGTTGACTTAACAGCACGCGTCCACGTTCCACGATCACCGCCGCCGCGTGTATGTATTGCGGAATTTGTTTCTTTGCCTTTAGTACAGGGCGCAATTCCTGCGTCCCATTTTCGCGAGCTTTGCACATTTCCAGCAATGGACAAAGCAAACAGCGTGGATTCTTCGGCAGACAAATAGTTGCACCCAAATCCATCAACGCTTGGTTGTAGTCACCAGCTTTTCCTTTTGGAAGATTCTTTGCGGCCAAGTCCCATAATATGGTTTCGCCTGCGGGAGAATCCGCAAACTCTGTTACATCGTACAAACGCGAGAATACGCGGCGGAGGTTTCCATCCAACGTGGGCTCATCCATTTTGAAAGAAATGGACGCGATGGCCCCAACCGTGTAGCGACCAATGCCTGGCAGTGTGCGCAGCTCTGTCAGATCACGAGGCAACTGTCCGTTAAATTTTGAGGCGACAATTTTCGCGGCTTTATGTAAATTGCGAGCACGGCTGTAGTAGCCAAGTCCTTCCCATGCGTTTAGTACATCCTGTTCTGAAGCATTGGCTAATGAAGCTATATCAGGAAATAACTTCATCCATTTTTCAAAATATGGAATGACCGTTTCGACTCGCGTTTGCTGAAGCATGATCTCAGAAACCCAAACCGCATACGGATCGGGATGGTCACGCCACGGCATAGTGCGGCCATGTTTGGAATACCACTTGAGAAGGGTTGTTGAAAGTTTCATCGTCTAATATAAAAAGCCGTGGCAAGGATACCACGGCTTAGTGCACACTGAAATTACCCAGCTAGAATTGAAAGCCCGTCCGTACGGGAACGATCTTGTGCGAGTAATTCTTTACATAGCCGAAGAGACGTTCCTGCAGGAGTGCCCAATCTGCCGAGGCAAGAATACGGCGCGCCTGAGGGACATCCGTGGCGAGCAGTCCTACTTGAATTTGCGGATACGAGCCGTAAATGGTCGCCCACGCTTCGGCTGGCTGCAAGCCAAGCCGTTGCACACCAGGCACAAATTCGCCGATGATAAATTCAAAATATTCCTGATCGCGTTCAGCCGCGATATCCCACGTCATAATAACTTTAACTGACATGTTTTGCCCTGGGGGCACTATCCTTTTTGGTAATCCAATACAACAACTTTGGTTTCATCAGGCAGGCCTGAACGAGTCACTTTTAAAGATGGTTGTGATTCGATCTTGCCGAGGCCCATTTCCTTTAAAAACTTATTAAGAGAGTCAAGGTTCAATTTGGAATCAGATGTGGAGTAGTGCATAGGGATGACCAAATTTGGCTCCAGCAGGCTGACAACTTCAGCAGCTTTTGCAGCGTTAAGAGCGCCGCCTCCACCAACTGGCAGAAGAAGCACGTTCACTGTTCCAAGTGCTTCGACTTCACTTTGAGGAGGAATCTCCTGCATATCGCCAAGGTGGGCTACCGTAATGCCATCATAATCGAACACATACAATGTATTACGCACCTTGTCTTTATTCTTTTTTGAGCCAGTCACACCCGTCTGCACAGCAGTGATGAACACCTCGCCAATTTCAAATTCGCCCGCGCCAGTGATGACATGGGTCGTACCTTTTACTGCGTCACTATTATTATGACCAGGCGCATCATGGCTGATGGTGACGATCTCAGCCTTGAGCTTCAGCGCATCGTAACCGACCGCCTTGTGGTCAAATGGATCCGTCACGACTGTGGCGTAATTGCGCTCTGTGAGACGAAAACATGAATGTCCGAACCAGGTTATTTCCATATAAGTAATGCCTCCGAAGTGGATATTATACCTCAGTGATTTACAGACCTGCACGAAGGTACATACATAAAACCTATCAAATGGTGCAGTTGTAATGGATAAATCAAAATACCCAAGCCTCACTCCTTCATCCAAATCAAGAACGCAAATCCCGCTTTATAATAGGCAATCTCAATTTGAAGGTGCAAATTGCTAAAATCGAAACTCCTCCCTTATCTTGAAGCCTTATTTGCTGTTGTGGTCTGGGGCGCATCCTTTATTGCTACAAAAATCGCTGTAGGAGAAATATCCCCAATTGCCGTAGTGTGGATTCGCTTCGCGATGGGCATTCCTATCTTGTTCGTTGCCGTTGCCATGCGCAAACAATTTGCATTTCCAAAAGGAACAGAGTGGTTATATTTCGCCCTGCTAGGCTTTTTAGGAATTTCCTTCCATCAATGGCTTCAGTCGAATGGCTTGAAAACTGCACAAGCCACCACCACAGCCTGGATCGTCGCCACGTCTCCCGCATTCATTGCCATCCTTGGCTGGCTGGTGCTCAAAGAAAAACTCAATCTTCTTCAATCCTCGGGCATTGTGCTCGCGATGCTTGGCGTTCTGGTCGTCGTCAGCAAAGGAAATTTAGCTAACATCTCTGTCGGTAATTTTGGCACAATTGGCGATTTTCTCATCCTAATCAGTTCCGTCAACTGGGCGGTATTTTCCATCCTCTCACGGCGCGGACTGAAAACGCATCCATCGACGCGGCTCACATTTTGGGTCATGACCATCGGCTGGTTGATCACCTCCATTGCATTCTTCGGAAGCAAAAGCTATACAGAAATCGCACTGTTAGACTCCCGTGGATGGTGGGCCCTTATCTTCCTCGGTATTTTCACCACTGGCCTCGCCTACATCGCATGGTTTGATGCGCTCGCCCAACTTCCTTCTGCACAAACAGGCGCTTTTCTTTTTATCGAGCCACTTGCAAGTATGGTCGTTGCATCCATTGTGATCAAAGAACAAGTCACATTCGCGGCCATTATTGGCGGCGCAGTGATCCTATTTGGCATTTGGCTCGTCAACAGGCAAGGATGAAATCAAGAACAACTCCAAACGCAAGCATAGAAAAAACGGAAAGCGGTGGGTATCTTCTGAAAATTCCAGAAGGAGATTCATCTAGTTATCGCTTCGCCCAGATCGATGACTATTTCAATCTCTCCCGCAGGAAGTTTCCGCATCAATCCCTAACCTTGAGCCTGCGTGCAAAAACCTCAAATATCTCCCTCCCCGGGACATGGGGTTTTGGACTGTGGAATGATCCATTTGGAATGTCACTTGGGTTTGGGGGAAGGCGTTGGCAATTGCCAACATTGCCAAATGCAGCATGGTTTTTTGGCGCATCACAACAAAATTATCTTTCTTTCACTGACGACAAACCTGCTCAGGGATTTCTTGCACAATCCTTTCATTCGCCAAAATTCCATTCGCTATTGATTCCTGCGGGAATATCCCTTCCCTTCTCGCGCAAAAGGGCAAGAAAATTATTAAGCAAGGTCATCGCCGAGGATTCATCCACTCTCAGGGTAGATGTCACTCAATGGCATGGATACAGGCTCGAGTGGAGTGAGAAGCGTGTGGCCTGGTATGTAGATGATGCGCTCGTGTTTGAGTCATCTGTAAGCCCGAATTCGCCGCTGGGCCTCGTCATCTGGATCGATAACCAATTTGCAGCGTTTCCCCCAGATGGAAAAATCGGGCTCGGAGTTTTAGAAAACCCCGAACCCGCATGGTTGGAAATTTCTGATCTACGCCTAGCTTAGAAAAGCCCTGGCCAAAATTGCGGGAAGAAAGTGCGCAACAGTGCATCCGCGATCAGCCCGAGAATAAGGTAACCGCCAAATTTGCGGTTGTGCTGGAAAGCAAAGCCCGCGAACCAAATTGGCCAGGCAGGCCAGCCTTCAGGCGCTTGTGCGGGTTTTGGCTTGTTCATCACACCGATCAACATAAGAGCTTCCTTGTAGGCAAGGAAAATAATAAGCATGACTGGGGTGAAATAACCACTAAGCACAAGGTACAAGGTAACAAGATAAATGAGTACAACTGCAATCTGATTCACGCGGCGTGCAGCAGCTTCACCAACTCGTACTGGGAATGTGCCAACACCTTTTTCTCTATCCGCTTCGCTTTTGTCAATGTGCTTACCGATGTTAACGCTGGCAACGCTCAGGCCAAAAGGGATGCCTGCAATTACAACGTTCCAATTCCATATGCCAGAAAGCACAAAATATACGCCAGCAATCATAACCGGTCCCCAAATGAGGAAGATCATGAGTTCGCCAATACCCCAGTATTTAAAGGGATAGGTGTAGGCAAGAAGCACTAAGGCACCAAAGGCGAAAAGATAAATCGTGGTCATTGAAAAGCCGGTGTAAAAAAGAGCATACACACCAGCCAATGTAGCTAATATGCCACTGACAATGAACCAGCGAATGGACGTGGAAGTGTCCCAAAATTTCTGAACAAGGGGGTGTACACCGTATTGGGTACGGAAATAATAATCGTGATCTACACCGCGGGTGTAATCGGTGTAGTCATTGAGGATGTTGTTCGTACCGTGTGCGATGAACAGGCCAAGGGTAACAATAAGGAATGTAAGCCAGTCAAAGTGCCCGTCACGAGCAGCTAGTATTCCTGCGATCACGCAAGAATACACAGTGACCAAGGTCACTGCAGAACGTGTGGCGATCAACCACTTGGAAATGACATCAAGTGCATCCCACTCTTTCTTGTCATCCATCTTGATGAGCTGCCACGAGGCTTTGCGCCACATAGCAAAATTAATGTGCATAACTCTCTCCTTGAAAAAAATTAGCGGCTTGCGCCGCATTAAGCGTTCAAAAGAAAATTATACAACTGTTTTGTGAAATGAGGAACTTACATATCCACAATAGACGATGGACGATTGACCACCGTTACTGTCCATCATCTATTGTCTTCATTACATCCCTAATTTCTTTGCTTCGTTCCAAAAGGCATCCATCTCTTCCAAAGTCATATCTGTTAAATTACGTCCCTGCCCTTTGGCGCCTTTTTCGACATAACCAAAGCGCTTCTTGAATTTCAAATTAGCCTCCCGCAGCGCGGACTCTGCATCCACTTTACGCCAGCGGGCAAGGTTTACGAGCACGAAGAACAGGTCACCCAATTCAGCGGTCACTTCTTCGAGATTTTGTGCCTGTTTGATCTCTTCTATCTCCTCACGAACCTTGTCCAGCACATCTTCGATCTCTGGCCAGTCAAAGCCTACACGAGCAGCGCGGTCTTGATACTCCTGAGCTTGATTCAATGCAGGAAGAATCGAGGGGACGCCGTCCAACAGCCCTTTGTCCTCTTTCTTTCCGCCTCTTTCCTTCTCTTTCAACTTTTCCCAGTTTTGCAAAACACCGTCCACGCCATCCAGTTTGACGTCGCCAAATACATGCGGGTGGCGGCGAACGATCTTATCGTAAATCCCTTTGACGATCTCGCGCATGGAAAAGTCGCGAGTCTCGCTGGCAATCTGGGCATTTAACACGATCTGCAAGAGCAAATCGCCAAATTCTTCACGCATTCCATTCACGTCATTTACATCAATAGCAGAAAGAGCCTCGTAGGATTCTTCGAGAAGGTGTTTGCGTAGGGTTTGGTGTGTTTGCTCCTTATCCCACGGGCAACCGTCTGGCGCACGCAAATGGGATACGATCTCGGCGAATGCCTCAAAAGATGTCCCCTCGCCTAACGACGGGATATAAACACAGGTGGATGAAGAATAATAATCACCTGCGCCCAATGTACCTAATCTTTCTTCTTTCCTTTCTCCTTCATCGGCCATGAAAATGACATGATCATCAGGATAATTTGCCTGCAAGACAGATTTCACCTGTGCAGCTAATGCTCGCGAGTCAACGCCAAGGATCAACATATCTACATCAGGCGGGGTGGGAGGAAAATGCGCAGATGAAAATTCCTGTGCATCAAGCAGAGTCAGTTTCGAGGGTGGGGTGAGGCGCAGCGTGTCAAATGTGGAGGTGACGAGGGAAAAGTCCATGGTTCAATATCCTTAAAGCAAAACGTAATGCGTGCACAAAAGTGTATCACGCATTACGTTGTAACGATCTAAGCAGAAATGAATTAACGCTTGGTGTAAGTAGGCGCCTTGCGGGCTTTCTTGAGACCTGGCTTTTTACGTTCCTTCACACGGGCGTCGCGGGTAAGCAAGCCCTTCTTGCGGAGAGCGGATGTCCACTCTGCGTTGATGATCTGGAGCGCACGAGCTACGCCGAGGCGTACCGCTTCGGTTTGGCCGGTGGTACCGCCGCCACTGACGATGACAGACACGTCATACTTGCTTGCTTCCTGACCTACTGCGCTAAATGGGCGCAGAATGTCATCGAGGTCGCCGAGGCGGGGGAAATATACAGCGCCTTCTTTTTCGTTGACAACCATTTTGCCAGAGCCGGTGGTAAGGCGCACGCGGGCGGTGCTTTCCTTGCGGCGTCCAATGCCTTCATAATATTGAGCCATATTCACTTACCTCTTATTCCATAACTTGCGGGTTTTGCACCGCGTGGGGATGATCGGGGCCAGCATAGATCTTCAGGCGCTTGAGAACGGCGCGTCCCATGCGGTTGTGCGGGAGCATGCCCCACACAGCGTCACGCAAAGCACGATCAGGATATGTATTGAGTTGGTCACGAAGAGAAATGCTCTTCAAACCGCCGGGATATCCTGAATGGCTATAGTAGATCTTTGATTCAAGTTTGGAGTGAGTCTTGGTGCCGGTCACAGTTACGAGTTCGGCATTCACAACCACCACAAAATCACCCATCTCCACGCCAGGCGTGAAAGTGGGCTTGTGCTTACCAAGCAGGACACGCGCAACTTGCGCAGCCAAACGGCCAAGGGTCTGCCCTTCTGCATTAATTACAACCCAGTTGCGCTGAATTTCAGCGGCTTTCGGATAGTACGTCTTCTGTTGCACTTTCGTCTCTCCGTTTCCTTAATATCATTTCAAATGATCAATAGTTTACTTTTATTAGTGCCAGCCCAGTCGAGGGAGCTAATCCCGAGAAAAGTTTTTCCTGCTTTGATAAAGCATTTTGGACTTTCTCTACTGAGACTTTTCCCTGCGCAAGCGACACCTGCACAAATACCAATCTTCTTACCATGCGATATAAAAACGCATCAGCCTGAACTTCAAATTGCCACTCACCATTTGGCATTTTTCTCCACTCGGTCTTTGTCACCGTTCGTACCGTTGTCCCTTTTGGGTTCGTCGGTGAGCCGAAGGCGGCAAAATCATGTGTGCCGAGGAAGATGCCTGCATTCTGTTTGAGGGCATTTCCATCCAATGAAGGCCAGATCCGCCATGCGTATCTTTCGCGCAACGGGTTGCGGATCGGTTCGCAAAACAGCCTGTAGCAGTACATCCGGGAAATTGCATCGAACCGCGGATGAAACTCTGCCGAAGCCGGGAGCAGGCTTGTTACAACAAGGTCAGGCGGGAGTTTCGCGTTGAGCGCCTTGAGCAGTTTTTCTGTCTCGTGCGCCCATTCAAAATCGAATGCTGCCACTTGTCCTGTTGCATGAACTCCTGTATCTGTTCTGCCAGCCATTATGACCGACTTCTCAGACCAGCCTAATTCGCGAAGAGCGTTTTCAAGTTCGCCCTGCACAGTTCGGGAGTTCGCCTGCCGCTGACTTCCGGTAAAACCGGAGCCATCATAAGCAAGAATAACTTGGTAACGTGCCATATAGCGATTAGCCTTTAGCAATTAGCTTTTGGCTGAACGCCAGATGTTTCTACTTATTCTTCCACTAACTCAAGGACAACCATTTCGGCAGAATCGCCGAGTCGGGGTCCAAGTTTGGTGACACGGGTATAACCACCATTGCGAGTTGCAAAGCGAGGAGCAATTTCGTCAAACAGACGTTTGATCATCTGATTATCGCCTAATTTGGAAACGGCCAAGCGGCGCGCGTTCATTTTTTGCTCGTTGGTGCCACTTGCGCTGTTCTTTGCAAGGGTGATCAAACGTTCAGCATCACCGCGAATCGCGGCGGCTTTTGCTTCAGTGGTCTGAATTCGTTCGTGTGTAAAAAACTGTTTGATCAGGTTGCGGCGCAGAGCGATACGCGCGCTCTTTGTGCGTCCTAATCGGTAACCTGCTACTTGATGTCGCATCTCTTAACTCTCCGAGGATGAATCATTTTTCATGAAGCCTTTTTCACGCATCTTGTCGCGAAGTTCATCGAGGCTCTTCTCGCCAAAATTACGGATGGACATTACCGCGGTTTCGCCTTTTTCAAGGAGATCAAGCACATCACCCACAGTGGTGATGCCTGTGCGCTTCAAGGAGTTGAAGACACGCACGGAAAGGTCCAGAGCTTCCACTGGCGTTTCAGCCAGCTCACTGCTCAAACGGCTTCCAGAGGTTTCGCGTTCCACAGCCACAGCCAACATTTCTTCGTTGATGCCTGCAACATAGCGCAGGTGATCAATCAAAATGCGAGCGGAGGAGCTGAGCGCGCGTTCCGGGGAAATGGTTCCGTCTGTCCAGATTTCTAAAATTAATTTATCGTAGTTGGTGCTCTGCCCAACGCGGGCGGAAGCAACTTCCCAATTAACACGCTTCACGGGGCTGAAGATCGCATCCACTGGCAATTCGCCAATGGGCATGTGCCCTGCGCGTTCGTTGGCTGGAGAATAGCCGCGGCCACGCTCCACTACGAATTCAATATCATGCTTTGTCTTTGCACCGTCTACAGTAAAGAGATACGTATCGGGGTTGACGATCTCGATCTCAGCGGGAGTAATAATATCCGCTGCAGTGACCGTTCCCTCGCCACGCACTTCGAGCTGCATGCGAGCGCTATCTACACCATCCATCTTGATGCGGATCTGTTTGACCTGCAACATGACTTGGATGACATCTTCTCGTACGCCAGGGATGTCGCTAAATTCATGCAAAACATCCGATAAACGTACTGAAGTAATTGCTGTTCCCTCCAGAGAGGAGAGCAACACGCGGCGCAGGGCATTGCCCAACGTCACGCCGTAGCCGCCCTCTAGCGGGCTGATTGTGAATTTGCCATAATTACGAGCTTCTGCTTCGCGCTCGATCTTTGGCATAACCATGTTCGTAATGATACCCGTCACGGTTCACCTGTCCCTTTTGATAATGCGCCGGGTCAGAACCAGCTTCCCAGTTTGACCCGAAGCGCAATTGGAGGAATTAACGTCTGGAGTAATATTCGACGATCAACTGTTCGTCGAGGCTTCCATCAATTTCAGCACGTTCCGGCATGCGAGCCACGGAACCAGCCATGGACTTGACATCGCGATTGAGCCAGCTTGGAGCGTTACGCTTTTCAGTGTAAACATTCAAGTCTTTGAAGTAAGTCAACTTGCTGGAACCTTCGCGAATAGCAATGACATCGCCTTCGCCAAGAAGCATGGAAGGAACATCCGTGCGGCGACCGTTTACAGTAAAGTGGCCATGAGAAACAAGCAAACGGGCCTGTGAACGGCTGGATGCAAATCCAAGGCGGAAGATCACGTTGTCAAGGCGGGACTCGAGGATCTGAAGCAAGTTCAAACCTGTAATACCGCTGCGAGCAATCGCCGTATCGTAATAGCGGCGGAACTGACGTTCCAACACGCCATAGATGCGGCGAGCCTTCTGCTTGGCGCGCAACTGTCGGGCAAAGTCGGAAGCGCGTCCCGTCCCCATACCTTTACCACCGCCACGTCCTGCGGTGCGGCCATGCTGACCAGGAGCAAAGCTACGCTTGTCAAAGGAGCATTTTGGCGTAAAACAACGCTCGCCTTTGAGGAAGAGTTTCTCGCCCTCACGACGGCAAAGTTTACAAACCGGACTTAATAATTTAGCCATATATCAAGAACCTCATCAATTACACGCGTCGCTTTTTCGGAGGACGGCAGCCGTTGTGCGGTACTGGCGTAATATCTGAAATGGAGCGAACTTTCAAACCCATCGACTGTACGGCGCGGATGGCGTTTTCACGACCGGGTCCAGGGCCTTTTACAAACAGATCAACTTCCTGCAATCCCAATTGCTGAGCGGCTTTTAAAGCCTGTTCAGCAGCAAGGCGAGCGGCAAAAGGTGTGCTTTTGCGCGAGCCCTTGAAACCTGCGGAACCTGCGGAGCCCCAAGCAACAGTGTTGCCTTCGGTATCTGTCACAGTAACGATGGTATTGTTAAAGGAAGCGAAAACATGTACCTGTCCGGAGGACAGGGTACGCTTCCCTTTTTTCGCGCCAGCGGCGCGGCGGGTGGAACGAACACTCTGAGCCATGTTTCTTTATATACCTTTCGGACAGGATTATTTCTTGGCGCCCTTGCGACGACCACGACCTGCAACCGTTTTCTTGGTGCCTTTACGGGTGCGCGCATTTGTCTTTGTGCGCTGGCCACGAACGGGCAGGTTGCGGCGATGGCGCAAGCCACGATAAGAGCCGATTTCGATCAAGCGCTTGATGTTCATTTGAACTTCGCGACGCAAATCGCCTTCGACCTTGAAATTTTTGGAAATAACTTCGCGAATTGCAGAAACTTCTGCTTCGCTTAAATCCTTGATGCGCGTATCAGGATTGATCTTGGTTTGTGCCAAAATCTTCTGAGCGCGGGTTGGGCCAATACCAAAAAGGTAGGTTAGTCCAACTTCGACCCGCTTATTGCGGGGCAGATCAACACCTTCAATTCTCGCCATAAGTCACCACACTACCCCTGTCTTTGTTTATGTTTTGGATTTTCGCAAATGATAAAGATGATTCCCTTGCGCCGAACAATACGGCACTTGGCACAACGCTTGCGAATGGAGGGCGAAACTTTCATGAAAAATCTCCTAACGTACGGCTGTTCTTCTGACAGCCAAGGGTTTAATTATACTGGTTGTTTTACAAATCGTCCATATTAACGGTCAGTCTGTGATGGTCACAAGACAGTCAGGATGAGGGGATCTCCTTCGGTAACGGCAACCGTGTGTTCAAAATGTGCCGTCAAAGACCCATCAGCAGATACAACCGTCCACTTATCAGGAAGGACGCGAGTTTCATGCGTTCCTATGAGTACCATTGGCTCGATTGCGATGGTAACGCCTGGTCGGAGCAACATCCCGGTTCCCGCCACGCCGACATTTGGCACCTGCGGACCTTCGTGCATTTCCTTCCCGACGCCATGTCCCGTATATTCACGAGTTACATGGAAACCACGGCTTTCAACATAGTTTTGGATCGCCGCCGAGACATCACCCGTGCGTTTACCTTTGCGCATATTTTCTATGCCAGCAAACAGCGCGCCTTCAGTGATCTCAAGCAGTTTCGTCGCTTCAGGAGAAATCTCCCCTACTCCGGCAGTGAAAGCGGAGTCGCCGACGTAACCTTCATAGATGGTTCCGCAGTCTATTGAGACAATATCCCCTGCCTTAAGCTTGCGCTTCGGGTGGGGAATTCCGTGCACCATCTCGTCGTTGATACAAACAGTAATGGATGCAGGATATGGCGGACGCCCATAACCTTTGAATGGCGATACACATCCGTGTGATTTCAGCACTTCCTCAGCAGCCGCGTTGAGGTCCGCTGTCGTCACACCAGGTTGTAAAAGTTCTCTTACTTTGGCCAGAACATTAGCATTGATGCGTCCTGCTTCCCTCATGGTTCTAAGTTCTGCAGGGGTTTTGATATTGACCTGGCGTTCCCAACTCATTTTATTCAACCTACTTTTCAACAGAGCATGTCATTCGCTCTGCATACTCACAATTATTGATTTTTCAAAGCGGAAAGCAGTACTTTGGTTACCTGCTCAACAGCTTGCGTTCCATCGATCTCAAGCAGTTTACCTAACTTTCGGTAATACTCAACGAGAGGCATGGTCTGTTCGAGATAAACTCGAATTCGCTTGGTAACAGTTTCAACTTTATCATCATCTCGCTGATAAAGTTCCGAGCCATCAATATCACAGATGCCAGCCTTCTTCGGAGGGCTGAATTTCTCGTGATAAATATGCCCATGATCGCGACAGGTCCATCGTCCCCCCGTACGCTCAACAAGAACTGTCTCAGGTGCGGTAATGTAGGGAACAGCATTGACTTCACTGTTGAACTCAGCCAACATCTTCTCAAGAGCGTCTGCTTGTGTCGGGGTGCGGGGAAATCCGTCAAGGATTGCACCAGCTTCGCAGTCTGGACGAGAGATGCGATCACGGATCATGCTGATAGTCACACCGTCAGGTACAAGTTCGCCTTTATCCATAAAGGATTTGGCAAGCTTACCAAGCTCGGTTTGTTTTTTAAGGTTCTCGCGAAAGAGATCTCCAGAAGAGACATGAGCGAGCTTCGTCGTTGTGGCTAAAATTTCAGCCTGGGTTCCTTTTCCTACACCGGGAGGGCCGAGCAGGACGATAAAGGTCGCCATCTTCCCTCCTAACGGACCAACAGCGAGTCTTGATAGCCATGAAGTTTTAATTCGGCATCAATGTTTTGGAATGTATCACGCACTACGCCAACAACGATGAGAAGACCTGATGAAGAGACAAGGAATATACCAGTTTGCGAGCTTGCTGCAGACAAGTTGAATACGCTCAACAATAACCCAAGCAGGAAGGGCATGATCGCCACAATGCCAAGGAATAAAGCGCCAACCAAGGTAATTCGTCTCTGAACGGTACTCAAATATTTTTGAGTGGGAGCGCCAGTGTGCACACCAGGAACAGTTGCGCCAACTTTCTTCAGGTTATCACCGTAATTCTGCTGGTCGAACAAAACAGAGGTGTAGAAGAAGGTAAATATAACCACCATGAAGAAGTAGATCGTCCAGTAGCCCCAGTTACTTGTGCCAGTGGCGCCAAAGAAACTCTGAACTCCTGCGAAGAAGTTAGCAACAGCTTGGTTGGAGTTTTGCGTGAAGTAGCTGGATAAGATGGTTGGAAATTGCAGAATGGCACTTGCAAAGATCAACGGGATCATGCCAGAGAGGTTCACCATCAAAGGCAGAGTGCCTTTTACAGGCATAGACATGCGGTTTCCCATGCGGCGTCCAGGGTACATCACGGGCACATTTCGGCGTCCTTGTTGTACATAGACGATTGCAAATACTGTAGCCACGATGATAATAATCGTGAGTATGAGCATAATCCAGCGTGTGTCTTGATCGGCAAGGAGTCTAGCAAGGTTGGAAGGAAGACGTGAAACGATACCCGCAAAAATAACAAGGGAAAGCCCTTGTCCACGAATACCATACTCTGAGATCAACTCACCCAGCCAGATAGCAAACATGGTGCCAGCCGTCATCGCGATCAAAGCGGTTGTGGACGTCAACCAAGTATCGGCTTTGAAACCAAACGGCAAGATTGCCTGTCCAATTCCTTGAATAGAAAGGGAATTGAAGATATTAATCTGTCCAATTGCGGAAAGAGCAGCCATCGGGACAGCAAGGTAATATGTCCATTTTTCCTGCCAACGGCGTGCTTCACGAGGATCTTCCTGCATTCTTCGTTGCAGGGAAGGAATGATCGGGATTAGCAATTGCAAAATGATCTGGGCGGTGATGTAAGGATATACGCCCATCGACAATAACGAGAAGTTTGAGACCGTACCACCCGAAAGCAAATCCAAGAAGCCAAGGAAATTTCCCTGGCCTGTTGCAGAGTTGCGGAAAGCAGCAAGGACTTCAAAATTCACGCCTGGTGCGGGGATGTTAGCCGCAAGCCTATACAATGCCAAAATAGCAAATGTGATAAGAAGCTTGCGACGGATATCTTCCGACTTCCAGAGGTAACGCCATCCTGAAAAGGTGCTCTTCATGCAAAGTTTCCTTTGGTGCGGGTTAGGCGATCAATTCAACAGTGCCGCCAGCTTTTTCGATCTTGGCCTTGGCGCCTGTGCTGATACGATGTACGCGAATCTTGAGGGCAACGGTAATCTCTCCGCGGCCCAGAACAACTGTCGGGTTGCGTGAATCGCGCAAGAGATGAGCCTTTTCGAGGGCTTCCGGGTTCACTTCCTCATTCGCCTTGAAGGCCTGTGAGAGCTGGTCAAGGTTCACTTCATTGTAGAAAACCTGGTTAGGGGGAGTAAATCCTTCACCACGAATGAAGGGCAAACGGCGGAAGAATGGGAGGTTGCCACCCTGACGATAGGCGTGACCGCCTTCGCCAGAACGAGCACCCGCACCTTTGGTACCACGACCGGCGGTTTTACCCTGCCCTGCTGAGATACCACGTCCTACGCGTTTTCTATTCTTTTTTGACCCAACATTGGGTACGAGATCGTGTAGTTTCATAATTTAATAACCTACTCTTCGATCTTGAGCAAATGAACAATCTTGTTTAACATGCCGCGTAACGCGGGAGTGTCCTTGTGCTCAACAGTTTGATGTAAACGGCGCAGACCGAGTGCTTTGAGAGTCGCCTTTTGATCTTTGGGAAAACCAATATCACTCTTGACCCAGGTCACACGCAAAATTTTGCCAGAAGTTTCTTTATTAGGCATGTTGTTTCCTCCGTTCCCAGAATGGGAGGAGTTCGTCAGAACGTTTTCCACGGCGAGCAGCTTCAAGAGCTGGTGAACGCAAGCCATCTAATGCATCGAAAGTTGCCATTACAACGTTAAGAACATTCGCACTTCCCATGGATTTAGTGAGGATATCACGTACGCCAGCCACTTCCAAAACGGCACGAACGCCGCCTGCAGCAATAACGCCAGTACCAACGGAAGCGGGCTTGAGGAATACTTTTGCGCCAGCCACTTTGCCGATTGATTCGTGCGGAATGGTGGTGCCAGAAGTATTTACTACACGCAAGTCCTTGCGGGCACGCTCAGAAGCTTTGCGCATCGCATCGGGAACAGCGTTGGCTTTACCAACACCCATACCAATGGTGCCTTTCTTATCTCCGACAACAACAGTCACGCGGAAGCGAAAGCGGCGACCACCCTTCACAACTTTTGCAACGCGGGCAATTTCGATCACCCGTTCTTCAAAGGCGTCCTGCGCTTCATACTGTTGCTTTTCAGTAAATTGATTATCTGCCATATCTTTCTCCATGTAGTAACGAAACTAGTTCGCTACGGAACATTTTAGAATTGCAAGCCACCTTCGCGCGCGCCATCGGCTAATGCCTTGACTCGCCCGACATAACGAAAGCCACCACGATCAAACACAACGGAGGAAATCCCCTTGGACTTGGCTCGTTCTGCAACAGCCATGCCAATTGCCTTCGCTTGATCCATCTTCTTTAAGCCCTTCATTTTTTCGCGCAAGTCCTTATCAACAGTTGAAGCTGACACTAGGGTATTGCCCTGAACATCATCGATGATTTGGGCATAAATTCCACTAAGACTCTTGAAAATGTTCAAACGAGGGCGTGCCGGCGTGCCGGAAACATGCTTGCGAACGCGCAGATGGCGGCGCTCACGAGCGAGAGAACGACTCTTATTAGCCATGGGTTACTTGGCTCCTTTCCCGGCCTTACCAGCTTTGCGACGAACACGTTCGCCTTGATAACGTATGCCTTTGCCATGATATGGCTCTGGCGGACGTACCTTGCGAACATTCGCGGCAATCTGGCCGACCAGCTCTTTATCGAAGCCCAACACCTTAATTTGGCGAGTCTTCGCATCTGTTTCAAATGACACACCCGCTGGTGGATCCATCTTAACTGGGTGTGAATAACCGACAAACAGGGCAAGCTTCTTTCCATCCATTTCAGCGCGGTATCCCACGCCTTCCACTTCCAGAACCACTTCAAAACCCTTGCTAACGCCGTGGATCATATTTGCAAGCACAGCACGTGTAGTACCGTGCAAAGCACGTTCTGCTGGATCCTCGGAATTGCGAGTGATGTTCAACTGATTGTTTTCCAATTCAATACCAATTGATTTGGAAAACTCGCGCTGCAACTCACCTTTTGGACCCTTGACGCGAACCTTGGAGCCGTTTAGCTCCACCTGCACGCCACCGGGAATATCTACAGGTAAACGACCAATGCGAGACACGATAAACCTCCTACCACACCTTGCAGATGATCTCGCCGCCCACGCCCAACTGTCGAGCGCGCACGCCGGTCATAACACCCTTGGGTGTTGAGATAATGGCTACGCCAATACCTGAAAGAACCCACGGAATGTCCGTCTTCTTGGTGTAGATGCGGCGGCCGGGCTTGCTGACACGTTCCAAGCCAGTAATCACCGCGCGTCGCTGGCGACGTTCGCCAACATACTTAATCTTTACACGCAGAACTTTTTGCCCTTCGTGTTCACCATCGACCACTTCGAATCCCTCGACAAAACCTTCGTCTTTTAGGATCTTGGCGATCTCCACTTTAATCTTTGAGTTGGGCATTGCAACCTGAGCATGGCCAGCCAGCACAGCATTGCGAATGCGAGTCAACATATCAGCGATCGGATCAGTAAATGACATGATCTACCTCCACCTGGGGCTACCAGGACGCCTTTACGACGCCAGGGATTTTGCCCGTCAACGCCAGTTCACGGAAGCAAATACGGCACAAACCAAAACGGCGGATATACCCACGCGGACGTCCACAACGCTGACAACGATTACGCACCTGCACAGCGTGGCGGCGGCGTAATTCACGATACTGCATACATTTCTTTGCCATAGGTTAAGCTTCCTTCTTGCTACTGAACGGCATTCCAAGCAATTTCAATAATGCGCGCGCCTCATCATCAGTTTGGGCGGAGGTCACAATGGTAATCTCCATACCGCGCAATTTATCAATTTTGTCATATTCGATCTCGGGGAAGACCAACTGATCCTTAAGACCGAGCGTGTAATTTCCACGGCCATCAAAAGAATTCGCTGATACACCACGGAAATCGCGCACACGAGGAAGGGCAATGTTGACCAAGCGGTCATAAAAAGCCCACATGCGAGGGCCACGCAATGTTACTTTAGCACCAATCAAACGACCTTCGCGCAACTTGAAGTTCGCGATACTCTTACGAGCCTTGGTTTGAACTGGTTTCTGCGTGGTGATCTGCATCAAGTCTGATGTGGCGGCGTCGAGAGCTTTTGGGTTATCCATAGCCTCTCCGAGGCCGATGTTCACCACAATCTTCTCAATACGTGGGACCTGCATCACGTTCTTGAAACCGAACGATTTGAACAGGGCCGGGGCCACTTCTTTGTTATATAGTTCTTGCATTCTGTTCATCTTTATTAACTCCGCGGCCTAGTCAATTGTGGCTTCACAATTCTTACAAACGCGGTGCGCACCTTCATCGTCACGTTGTACAGCGACGCGTGTGGGCTGGCTGCATTTTGGGCAGACAAGCATCACATTTGAGATATTGATCGGACCTTCAAACTGAATGCGACCCGGGTTAATGTTACGGCCCTGCTGGGTCTGCACCTGTTTTTGATGTTTGGTGCGAATGTTCACACCTTGTACGACCACGCGGCGGTCATCCAAAATCACATTAATAACCTCGCCTCGTTTACCTTTATCCTCGAGACGTCCGCTGATCACTTCCACTGTATCGCCTTTGCGAATCTTAACTTTCATTCTTTGCTCCTACAGCACTTCCGGGGCCAGCGACACGATCTTCATGTAGCCCATGTCACGCAACTCGCGTGCTACAGGTCCAAAGATACGAGTGCCCCTCGGGTTTTCGCCATCAGCATCAAGAATGACCGCGGCGTTATCATCAAAGCGGATGTATGAACCATCTTCGCGGCGCCATTCCTTCGTGCAACGCACAATGACGGCTTTCACAACTTCACTTTTCTTCACAGAACCTTGTGGCGCAGCAGCTTTCACAGTTGCAACCACAATATCACCAATAGAACCGTACTTGCGGCGGGAGCCGCCCAACACATGAATAACAAGTAATTCACGTGCGCCGGTGTTATCGGCAACCTTTAATCGAGACTCATGCTGAATCATGGCTTATTCTCCTACACCCTGATCAGCAGTGCGTGTCTCGCGCTTCAAAACGGACTCAACAGCCCAGCGCTTGTCGCGTGACAGCGGGCGGGTTTCAACGATCTGAACCTCATCGCCCATCTGGCAGCCGATCTCGTCATGTGCCTTCACGCGCATGCTGGAAAACACCACCTTCTTATAAAGAGGGTGACGAAATTTGCGAGTGATTTCCACCACAACGGTTTTAGTCATTTTATTGCTGGTAACAACACCAGTCATACGACGACGATTGTTCATTTTGCACCTTCCACAACAGCGGCGCGCTCAGTCTCGCGCAGGATCGTTTCCATGCGAGCGATATCACGGCGCAAAACTGTCAGGCGGCTGGAGTCAGTCAACTGACCCGTTACCTGTTGAAAGCGCAGCTTCATCATCTCATCACGAGCATCCGCTAATTTTGTGCGGATTTCTTCCACACCTAATTTGCGAATTTCTTCTACTTTCATTGCCTTCATAACTATTCTCCTCCTGTGTGGCGCGCCACAACTTTGGTCTTGATGGAGAACTTATATTGAGCGCTTTTCAAAGCGGCAACTGCAATTTCTTCCGCCAAACCACTGACTTCGAACATGATGCGACCAGGTTTGACTGGAGCGACATAATATTCCACATTACCTTTACCGGAACCCATGCGGGTTTCAGGTGGTTTGTGTGTATACGGCTTGGCCGGGAAAATACGAATCCAAATCTTGCCACGGCGCTTCATTCCACGAACAATGGTACGACGAGCCGCTTCAATTTGGCGGGCTGTGATCCAGCCCGGTTCCAACGCCTGCAGACCGAATTCGCCGAAAGAAATCTCCGCACCGCGGAGGGCTTTTCCTGTCATGCGACCGCGCATCTGCTTGCGCCACTTTACACGTTTAGGCATCAACATATCAATAACCTCACTCAGGCATCATCAGCGATTACTCGCTGACGTACACGCCTTCCGTTGCTTCGACTTTTTCTTCAACTTCAGGTGTGGCTTCGCCCTTATAAATCCAAACCTTAATACCAATTTGACCATAGGTGGTTAAGGCTTCAGTGGTGGCGAAATCCAAATTCGCGCGTAAGGTCTGCAAAGGAACACGTCCTTCACGCAACCACACATCACGAGACATTTCTGCTCCGCCAAGGCGTCCACCCACCAAGATTTTGATACCTTCAGCGCCTTGCTTGATCGCTTGCTGAATAGCACGCTTCATAGCACGACGATAGGCAATGCGGCGCTCGAGCTGGTCTGCAATGTTTCTGGCAACCAACATGGCATCAGTGTCTGGTGAAGAAATCTCTTTGATATCCAATTCGATTTTCTTACCAACTAATGTTTCAAGTGCTTGGCGAATCTTTTTTACGCCTTCACCTTTGCGGCCAATTAAAATGCCGGGTTTGGCGGTATGAATTGCAATGCGGATCTTTCCAGGAGTGCGTTCTACATCAACACGAGAAATGCCAGCCTTGCCGTCTTTAACGGCGTCAGGCATTTGCTTGCGAAGTTCGCGAACTTTCTCGTTTGCAGCTGCGCCACCTTTTGAAAGCTTGCCAAGCAATAAATTGCGAATGGCAAAATCTTGGTGCAATTGCTGGCGGTATGTGCTTCCTTCAGCGAACCAACGTCCGCCCCAAGGCTGGTTGATGCCAAGACGAAAACCAACGGGATGTACTTTACGACCCATAAAATCTCCTTAAGCTCCGCGCTCGCGCAATATGACAGTTACGTGTGAAGTGCGGCGTAACAATGGTTTGAAACGACCACGAGCACCAAAGCGTCTCCATTTGCGTGTGGGAGCTTCGTCCGCTGTAATCTTGGCAACATACAAGTCATCTCGGCTGACTCCGAAATTTTCTTCGGCGTTGGCCACCGCAGATGCAACCAGTTTGTGCACAGGCAATGCAGCACGCTTATTTACGAAGCGAAGGATTTCCAAAGCTTCATTGGCGTTCTTGCCGCGGATCAAATCAATAACTGAACGTACTTTTTGCGCGGAAAGTGACAGGTGACGGATTTTTGCTTGAATATCTTGCATCTCTCAATCTCCTACGCCGCTTTCTCGCTGGTCTGGTGACCGCGGAATGTACGTGTCGGGGCGAATTCACCCAAACGATGACCAACCATGTTTTCGGTAATGTAGATCGGCACATGGCGGCGTCCGTCGTGAACCGCAATAGTGTGACCGACCATCTGAGGGAAAATCACAGAAGCACGGCTCCAAGTGCGGACGACTTTCTTTTCTTTTTTCTGGTTCATGGCCTCAATACGCTTGAGCAACTTAGGCTCAATGAAAGGACCTTTTTTTAATGAACGTGACATATATGCGTACCTCGTCTAATTCTTAGCGGCTCGTCTTACTACGACGGCGCACAATGTACTGATCGGTCTTCTTGTTGCGGCGAGTCTTCTTGCCGAGTGTGGGCTTGCCCCACGGGCTCTTAGGACCTGGAAGACCAATGGGCTGGACACCTTCACCACCGCCGTGAGGATGGTCTCGAGGACTCATCGCAGTACCGCGGACTGTCGGGCGAATACCTAGGTGACGCTTGCGGCCTGCTTTGCCAAGTTTGATGTTGCCATGATCAAGATTTCCAACCTGACCAATGGTAGCGTAGCAAACTTGGTGAATGAGGCGAACTTCACCAGAGGGCATGCGGATCTGAGCAAAGTCGCCTTCCTTGGCAAGCAATTGAGCAGCTCCACCAGCGGAACGAACGAGCTGACCGCCTTTGCCTTCTTTTACCTCGATATTATGGATCAAGGTACCGACTGGGATATTGCTAATCGGAAGAGAATTGCCAGAACGAATCTCAGCGTTGGGACCAGATACAAGGGTGTCGCCAACTTTCACATCCAAAGGCGCTACGATGTAGCGTTTTTCGCCATCTACATAAAATAGAAGCGCGAGGCGAGCTGTACGATTTGGATCGTATTCGATCGCAGCAACTTTGGCAGGAATGCCATGCTTCTCACGAAGAAAATCCACAATTCGGATGAAACGACGAGCGCCACCGCCACGATGGCGAACAGTAACTCGACCTTGAGCATTGCGGCCACCACGATTTACCTTGGCTACCAACAAAGATCGTTCAGGAGTAGACTTTGTGATTTCTTCAAAAGTGTAACCAGTCATCCCACGAGTACCAGGGGTTACTGGTTTATATTTTTTGACTGCCATTACTGCACCCCTTCAAAGATCTCGAGGGGTTTGCTTCCCTCGGCTAGGGTAACAATCGCCTTCTTAAAGGAAGGGCGGCGCACTAAAAGTCTTCGGGCACGTGTGCGGCGTCCACGCTTTGCAGGCGCGTTGAGGATATTTACGCGAGCCACAGTGACATCAAACAAGGTTTCAACTGCATCCTTCACCATGGTTCGATTCGCTTCATCAGCGACAACAAAAACATACTGACTCAGTTTGCCAGATTGGAAGCTGGATTTCTCAGTTACCAATGGGCGGACGAGGACATTATAAAGATTAGCCATGTCTCTCTCCTTATCCGAGGTGCGCTACAAGCGCATCAATTGTCTTAAGAGGCAAGACAACTTTGTCAAAATTAAGCACGTCGCGAACATTCAAATAGCTAGCGAGCAATACTTTAGCGCTTTCGATATTATCGGTAGAGCGCATGACAGTATCATAATTCTGGTCTTTAGTAGGCATCAAAACTAAAGCAGTGGACGTACCTACCAAATTACCAAGTGTTTCAGCCATCAAGCGGGTCTTGGCTTCCTTGAGGTCGAGTTCTTCCACAACTACAATGGAGGCTTCCGCGGCTTTTACAGACAATGCAGATCGAAGTGCCGCCAAGCGCATTTTCTTGGGCATGCGTTGTTCATAACTACGGGGATGCGGGGTATGGATACGACCACCGCCAACCCACTGCGCCGCATTCGTAGACCCTTGGCGGGCGCGACCGGTTCCTTTTTGTTTCCAAGGCTTTCGGCCACCACCGTTCACCTCTGAGCGAACTTTCGTCTCATGGGTACCCAAGCGGGCATTTGCCATCTGACGCACATAAGCTTGGTGCATCAAATCTACATTTACAGGGGCTTCGAACAAATTCGCAGGTAATTCGACCTCACGAACCTTCTTGCCCTTCAAATCAAGAACATCTACTTTCATGGTTATTCTGGCTCCCGTTTCCTACGCGCCTACTGCTTGCGCGATTCCTTGATCATTACGAGACTGCCCTTGCCGCCGGGAACAGCGCCATTAATGGCAATCAGGTTACGTTCCGCATCGATCATCACAACTTTAATATTCTGTGTGGTGACGCGGTCCATACCCATGTGACCAGCTCCACGAGCGCCTTTGTAAACACGCCCTGGCGTGGTACCAGACCCACGAGAACCGGGGGCACGATTGCGGTCGGATGTACCGTGTGTGGCATTCATACCATGGAAGTGATAGCGTTTTACAGCACCGGCAAAGCCCTTACCTTTGCTTACACCAATCACATCCACGCGCTCGCCAACAGCAAAAGCATCAGCAACAGTTACTTTGTCACCGACCTTCAAACCGTGATCCTTGGCGCGAAACTCGCGCAGGAAACGCATGGGGGAAATTTCATTGGCTTTCAAATGTCCCAACTGACCGCCTGTCAGTCGTTTGGGGTTTGCTTCGCCAAAACCCAGTTGCACCGATGAATACCCCTCTTTTTCGGGCAGACGAACCTGGGTAACGTAACATGGCCCAGCTTCGATGAGCGTCACCGTCCAGGCAACACCTTGCTCATCGAAGATCTGGGTCATGCCGATCTTCTTTCCAATTAGCCCTTTCAACATACTCAATTTTCTCCTTCAGAAGATATTGACGAGACTGCCAACCGGGGCGTCGGTCGCATCATCTCCGTGCAGCGCAGTCAGAAGGTCTGGTGCGAAGCGGTTTGTGTCGGTTCTACAACACAGACCTACTCTTGCGCTGTCTCATAATCCGCAAAATATGCGGAGTTATTTATAACTAAATTTTGATCTCGATATCTACACCTGCGGGCAGGTTCAAACGCATTAACATATCGATGGTCTTTGAATCAGGATCCAAAACATCAATCAAGCGGTTATGGGTACGGATTTCAAAGTGCTCGTGCGAATCCTTGTCAATGAATGCAGAGCGACGTATTGTAAATCGTTCTGTCTTACTTGGCAAGGGAACGGGACCAACAACATGGGCGCCGGTACGTTCTGCAGTTTCAACAATGCGTTTCGCAGACTGGTCGAGAACGCGATGATCATACGCCTTAAGGCGGATACGTATTTTTTGCTTAGCCATCATACCTCGTCTTACTCGATGATCTTGGTAACGACACCCGCGCCGACGGTGAGACCGCCCTCGCGAATAGCGAACTTGGAACCCTGCTCAAGAGCCACAGGCACGATCAATTCCACGGTCAGGTTCACATTGTCTCCAGGCATGACCATTTCCACGCCTTCAGGAAGGGTAATGTCACCCGTCACATCCATTGTGCGGACGTAGAACTGAGGACGATAGCCACTGAAGAACGCCTTGTGACGCCCGCCTTCTTCCTTCTTCAACACGTACACTTCTGCCAGGAACTTCTTGTGCGGGGTGATCGACTTCGGCTTGGCCAATACCTGGCCGCGCTCTACATCTTCACGCTCAATACCGCGCAGCAACAATCCTACGTTGTCTCCGGCCATACCTTCATCCAACTGCTTGTGGAACATTTCCACACCAGTGCAGACTGTGCTCTTGGTTTCGCGCAGACCGATGATCTCGATCGGCTCACCCACTTTGACGATACCGCGGTCAATACGACCAGTTACCACGGTTCCACGGCCCTTGATCGAGAAAACATCTTCCACGGACATCATGAACGGCTTTTCGGTGTCACGCTTCGGTTCAGGAATGTACTCATCCACTACACGCAACAGCTCTTTGATGCATGCATATTCGGGAGCGTTCGGGTCGGTGCTGGTGCTTTCCAAGGCGAGCTTGGCGGAACCACGCACGATCGGGGTGGTGTCGCCGGGGAAGCCCTGGCTGGAGAGCAATTCACGAAGTTCGAGTTCGACGAGCTCGAGCAATTCGGGATCATCCATCATGTCTACCTTGTTCAGGAAGATTACGATGGAAGGAACTTCCACCTGACGGGCAAGCAGAACGTGCTCGCGGGTCTGAGGCATCGGACCATCGGGGGCAGCCACTACGAGAATGGCGCCGTCCACCTGAGCTGCACCCGTGATCATGTTCTTGATGTAGTCACGGTGACCGGGCATATCCACGTGGGCATAGTGACGTTTGTCTGTCTGATATTCCACGTGTGCGATGTTGATCGTAATACCGCGGGCTTTTTCTTCAGGGGCATTATCGATCTGATCGTATGCCTTGAATTCACCCTTCCCACCAAAACCAGCCACCTTCGTGATCGCGGCTGTCAGTGTCGTCTTCCCATGATCGATGTGTCCCATCGTCCCGACGTTCAGATGCGGTTTGCTTCTGTCAAATTTTTCCTTCGCCATAATGAAACTCCTTGAATTATGAAAAAAAACGATTGGTTACGCTTTCAATATTTCTTCCGCCACTGACTGCGATACTGGCGCGTAGTGGTCAAATTCCATGTTAAAGACGCCGCGGCCTTGTGTAGCCGAGCGAAGCTGTGTGGCATATCCAAACATTTCTGCCAACGGGACCATTGCTTTTACCGCTTGAGCATTTCCAGGACGAACTTCCATACCCTGGATCAAACCACGGCGGCTATTGATCTGGCCCATAACATCGCCAAGATATTCTTCAGGCCCAACAACCTCAACCTTCATCATTGGCTCAAGAAGAATAGGATGAGCTTTCTGTACGCCTTCCTTGAAGCCAAGTATTGCAGCCATCTTGAAGGCCATTTCACTTGAGTCAACTTCATGGAAAGAACCATCAAACAATGTGATCTTAACATCAACCACAGGATAACCAGCTAACACGCCACCCTCAGCAGCTTCCTTGAAACCCTTCTCAATCGGGTTAATATATTCTTTCGGAATGGAGCCGCCTACGATCTTATTCTCAAACACAATACCGGTACCACGCTCGCCTGGCTCCAAGGCAAATACGACATGGCCGTATTGCCCCTTACCACCTGACTGCTTGGCGTACTTATAATTTACTTCCTTAATAGGTTTGGTGATCGATTCGCGGAAAGCAACACGCGGCGCACCTACGTTTGCTTGCACTCTAAATTCGCGCAACAAACGATCAACAACGATGTCAAGATGCAACTCGCCCATGCCACGAAGAATGGTCTGGCCGGAATCGGCATCGGAATTTACATGAAGTGTGGGGTCTTCTTCAGCTAATTTACGAAGAGCCTCACCCATCTTTTCCTGATCGCTTGAACTTTTGGGTTCAACAGCAATAGAAATAACAGGTTCCGGGAAGGAGATAGTTTCAAGAACAAGGGCTTTAGTATCACAAAGCGTATCGCCCGTAAAACTTTCCTTGAAGCCTAAAACGGCGCCGATATCACCAGCACGAATTTCATCTACATCTTCGCGGTGATCAGCATGCATACGTATCAAACGACCGATACGTTCTTTTCTTCCCTTTTTAGTTGTATTTAAGACTGTTTGCCCCTGGCTTAGTACGCCTGAATATACACGAACATAAGCAAGGCGACCTACATATGGATCTGTCACAATTTTGAACACTAAAGCACTAAGTGGAGCGTCATCTTGAGCAGAGATGTCAAACGTATTTTCGGGCTCACCAGGTTCAGAGACTGTAATAACAGGCTTGTCTGCTGGAGAAGGAAGATAATCAACTACTGCATCAAGGAGAACTTGTACGCCCTTGTTCTTTAAAGAAGAGCCACAAAATACTGGGGCTGCTTTTGTAGCGAGCACACCTTTACGAAGCGCAAGCTTGAGTTCATCAATGCTAATTTCTTGAGCTTCGAGGAACTTCATTGTCAACTCATCATCGAGTTCGGCAATCTTTTCCACCATTTTGGCGCGAGCTTCTACAGCTTGTTCTTTCAAATCATCGGGAATTTCAACGATATGCGGGTCTTTACCCAAATCATCTTCCCAAATTACAGCCTTCATGGTCAAAAGGTCTATAACACCTTTAAATGTAGATTCAAAACCGATCGGGATTTGCATCGGAATTGGATTAGCTCCCAATCGGTCAATGATCGTTTCAATAGTTCGCTCATAAGAAGCGCCAACGCGATCCATTTTATTGACAAAACAGATACGAGGAACGCCATAACGATCAGCTTGACGCCATACGGTTTCAGATTGCGGTTCAACACCTTGAACAGCATCAAAGACGACAACGCCGCCATCCAACACACGCAGGGAGCGCTGAACTTCGGCTGTGAAGTCAATATGGCCTGGAGTATCAATAATGTTGACTTGATACCCCTTCCACTCTGCTGACACTGCCGCAGAAACGATGGTAATGCCTCGCTCACGCTCTTGCACCATCCAGTCAGTCACTGTTGTGCCATCGTCAACAGAACCGATACGATGTGTCATGCCGGTATAGAACATGATACGCTCGGTGGTTGTTGTTTTCCCAGCGTCAATGTGGGCAATAATGCCTATATTTCGGTATTTTTCCAACGGATGAACGCGCGCCATACTAACTACTTCCTGCTTCCTTTAAGATATTTCAAAAAATTAAATACGGTAATGGGAGAAAGCGCGGTTGGCCTCTGCCATCTTATGAGTTTCGTCACGCTTGCGGATTGCAGAGCCAGTCTCATTAAAAGCATCAATCAATTCAGAAGCGAGCTTGTCTGAAAATGATTTACCTGAACGATCGCGGGCAGCGGCAAGTATCCAGCGGATTGCCAATGTAGTGCGGCGTTCGGAGGAAACTTCCATAGGAACCTGATATGTAGCACCACCCACGCGACGTGGGCGAACTTCCATTGCAGGACCTACATTTTTAAGCGCACCATCAAAGACATCCATGGGATTCTTTTCCGTTCGCTCTTTGATCAGGTCCATTGCATCGTAAATCAAGCGCAACGCTGTGCTCTTCTTACCCTGCTTAAGCACATGCTGAACCATGGTCTGGACATTGATGCTATTAAATCGGATATCGGGAAGGAGTTCCCGCTTCTCTGGTTTTGCTCTACGCATGCTTTATTACTCCATCTAATAATTACTTCGGACGTTTCGCGCCGTACTTTGAACGGCCTTGCTTACGGTTTGCGACACCAGTAGTGTCAAGAGATCCGCGGACAATGTGATAACGTACGCCGGGAAGATCCTTTACGCGGCCGCCACGAACCAACACAACCGAGTGCTCCTGCAGCTGGTGACCTTCACCTGGAATGTAGGCTGTCACTTCAATGCCATTTGTCAAACGTACGCGGGCAATCTTGCGCAACGCAGAATTTGGCTTCTTGGGTGTCATCGTGCGAACCACAGTACAAACACCACGCTTCTGTGGAGCGCCCTTATCCTGACGGAACCGACGCTGCTTAAAGCTGTTCAATGTGAACTGCAGAGCTGGGGACTTGCTTTTTGCATTCTTATTTTTGCGGCCCTTGCGGACCATTTGATTTACTGTCGGCACCTTTGCCTCCGATTACAAATTCTTTCAAGATTACTTTTTATATTCGCAAGAAATGAGACCATCAACAACTTTACCTGATGGCCTCATTTGTAGTTACCAATCGATGCGAGTGGGGGTAAAGCCACTCTTCTTTCTGGGCAACGGCTGATTATTTTATCATGCCATATTGGTCAAGTCAATAGGAAATGCTACTTTTTCCTAGATTGATTCTCGCCAAGGCTCAACAAGCCGGTATCATGTTTCGGCGGATGAGTCTTTTCCTCGTCCTTACCGAACTTAACCACATCCCCACCTTCATTGATCGCTTCTACAGCAAGACCAAGGGATTGTAGTTCTTTGACAAGAACGCGGAAGGAAGCAGGGATGCTTGGCTCTTCAATCGGCTCACCCTTCACGATCGCTTCATATGTATTTACGCGACCCTGAACATCATCCGATTTGACGGTGAGCATTTCCTGAAGAGTGTGAGCAGCACCATAAGCTTCGAGCGCCCAAACTTCCATTTCGCCGAAACGCTGACCACCGAACTGAGCCTTACCACCGAGTGGCTGCTGCGTGACCAAACTATATGGGCCAGTGGAGCGAGCGTGAACCTTATCTTCCACAAGGTGATGCAACTTCAAAATGGTCATTACGCCAACTGTTACAGGCTGATCATAAGGAATGCCTGTTTTACCATCGCGCAACGTTTGTTTTCCGAGTGTTGGAAGAGGAATGCCCTTTTCTTTTGCAAGTTCCTGGGCAGTCTCGATCACTTTATCTTCTGCAACACGACGAGTCACACCATTGGTCTCCATCCACAATCGTAAGCAAGCCTTAACTGTAATTTCGTCCAGTTCAGGATCTTTGTTTGCAAAGTCACGATCCTCGAGGAGAATCTCGTCAGGGTTGGCAAAGCCCTTTTCGCGCAACCATTCTTTGGCTGTGGCATGATGCGCGTATTCTGGGTCGTTCAAGCTATAGACATCATACTTGCGCTTATCCAGCCAATGCTCAAGATAGAGGCGGCGAACTTCATCATCATCTTCGATGGAATTGGCATCGTATTCCTGTTCCTTGAGCCATTCCCAAGCGCGTTCAGCAGCTTCTTTCCAAGCCTGATCCATGATCCAAGCACGAGCGAGTTCGGCTTCGATCTGCTCTTCAGTTGCACCATCGAACACGGGAGTAATTGCACGGAAGCCCATGCGTTTCGCTGCCCAGCCAAGATGCACTTCAAGTACCTGACCGATATTCATACGACCAGGAACACCGAGCGGATTCAAGATGAGATCAACGGGCGTACCATTCTCAAGGAACGGCATATCTTCCACAGGAACAACCTTGGAAACCACACCCTTGTTTCCGTGACGTCCTGCCATCTTGTCACCCGCTGTGATCTTGCGGCGCTGAGCGACAGAGACCCGAACCATCATATCCACGCCAGCGGAAAGATCAGAATTATCTTCGCGGGTGAATACTTTCACATCAACAACCTTACCGCGCTCACCGTGAGGCATTCGCAGAGAGGTGTCTTTCACATCTCGAGACTTCTCACCGAAGATGGCACGCAACAAGCGTTCCTCAGGGGTAAGTTCTTTTTCACCCTTGGGCGTGATCTTACCGACCAGAATATCGTTCGGGCCAACTTCTGCGCCGATACGAATGATGCCGTTCTCATCCAAGTCTTTGATAGCGTCATCGCCCACATTGGGGATGTCGCGGGTAATTTCTTCGGGGCCGAGCTTGGTATCGCGAGCCTCAACCTCATGCTTTTCAATATGAACAGAGGTAAAGCGGTCATCCTGAACAAGGCGTTCAGAAAGCAGGATGGCGTCTTCAAAGTTACCACCCTCCCATGAAAGGAAGGCTACGACCACATTCTGTCCGAGCGCGAGCTGGCCACTGTCGGTTGAGGAAGAGTCGGCAATGATGTCACCAGCCTTGATCAACTGCCCTTTCACAACGGATGGGCGCTGGTCGATACAAGTGCTTTGGTTGGAACGCTGATACTTGCGGAGTTGATAGACACGGTTCCCGCTTCGCTTCTCTTTTACGGTGATGCTTGATCCTGTTACCGAGACAACTTCACCGTCCGCCTCAGCCACTACGACCTGACCAGAGTCAAGCGCGGCATGACCTTCCATGCCTGTGGAAACAAGTGGGATTTCAGGGCGAACCAAAGGAACAGCCTGCGCCATCATGTTCGAGCCCATCAATGCGCGGTTGGCATCGTCATGTTCAAGGAATGGGATCAACGCAGCGCTAATACCCACAACCTGATGAGGAGCGACATCCATATAATCGATAGTTTCGGCACCAGAGAACAAGAATCCTGAGTGATAACGGCAGGATATACGTTCTCGAGAGAATTCTTTGTTTTCATTCAAATAAGCATTTGCCTGGGCAATTGTGTACTTATCTTCAGCATCTGCGGAGAGGTAGACAACTTCTTCCGAAACGAATGGAACAACATTAACATCCATTTCGAACTTTGCCAACTTCTTTGCAGCCTTTGCATCTAATACGGTGCCAGATTTGAAGAGTAATTCTTCAGATTTGGGGTCATAAACATCCTCACGCAACGTACGGCCTTCCAATCTATCACCATCAGATGGAAGAGTCTTATACACCTTGCGGTAAGGAGTTTCAATAAACCCATATTCATTTACACGGGCAAAAGAGGCCAAACGACCGATCAAACCGATGTTTGGGCCTTCAGGAGTTTCAATCGGGCAAATGCGCCCGTAGTGAGAGTGGTGAACATCGCGGACATCGAAACCTGCGCGCTCACGGCGTAGACCACCAGGGCCAAGAGCCGAAAGAGTTCGCTTGTGGCGCAACTCAGCAAGAGGATTGGTCTGATCCATAAACTGGGATAGCTGAGATGATCCAAAGAACTCGCGTAAAGCCGCAACCACAGGACGAATGTTCACTAATGTAACAGGAGACAGTTGCTCCTGATCGCGAATGGACATACGCTCTTTGATAACACGTTCCATTCTTCGCAAGCCGATACGCAGCTTGTTCTGAATCAACTCACCCACCGTCTTGACGCGGCGGTTTCCGAGATGATCGATGTCATCAGGGCGTTCAGATCCATTATTGATCTGAATCATGCGACGAATCAATCGAATTACATCGCTTTTTGTAATATTACGATGCGGGATCGGAATGTTCAGATCCAGCTTCTGATTTAATTTATAGCGACCTACACGCTCTAAGTCATAATGTCTTTGGTCAAACAGCTGCTCTTCAAGGAACTGACGAGCGTTATCAAGTGTAGCAGGATCACCAGGGCGCATTTTCTTGAAAAATTCAATTAAGGCTGCTTCGGCAATAGTGTGGTTCGTCAAATCCCAGTCCGGTTCTTGTTTAATGGTAGAAGCAATGAACATACGGTCTGGGTTGTTGTCCACATCCTTGAAAATGGAGAGGATTTCCTCGTCCGAGCCTTGTTTGATGGGCGAATCTTTAATTCCATCACCCACTGCAGCCAAAGCACGCAAGAACACCGTGATTGGTACGGTGCGCTTACGATTGAACTTCAAAATAATATAGTCGGATTTGCGAGTTTCAAACTCCATCCAAGCACCGCGATCAGGAATCAACTTTGCCATCGCAAGTGGGCGGCCAGTGGCACGATCGGCTGGAGCTTCGAAATAAACGCCAGGAGAACGAATCAATTGAGAAACAACGACACGTTCTGTGCCGTTTACAATGAATGTTCCCTTGTCTGTCATCTCCGGGAAGTCCCCAAGGAAGATATCCTGCTTGATGGGTTCAGGTACATCTGGCCCAGCAAGCAAAACTGAAACATATAAAGGGCTTGAATATGTAAGATCGCGCTCAACACACTCTTCAATACTGTGTTTGGGTTCACCAAACCAATACTTCAGACCCCATTGCTGAGATTCTGGTCCACGACTTGGGAAAAACAATTTCATCCCCTTGTTATAAGACTCGATTGGGGATATCTCATGGAATAAATCCCCTAGTCCTTCCCTCTTCAATCTTTCAAACGAATCGAGTTGTACTTCTATTAAATTGGGAAGATCAAGCTTTACTGGAATTCTTGCGTAACTTTTTTGGGGCAAAGAAGATGCCATTCTTCTCTCCTGACTTTTATTTGGCTGTGTGATGAAACGATTTTAACTGTCCCTTTGGACAGCGACCTAAAATTATATCGAAACGAGGTCAAAAAGTCAAGCATTGGAATGTAATAACAAATAAAAGTATATATTGCTCAACTCTTTTCTTGACAAATATATATAACTGCGTGTAAAATCACGGACGCTTAACAACAAAATACTTTGCCGAGATAGCTCAGTTGGTAGAGCACGCGACTGAAAATCGCGGTGTCCCCAGTTCGATCCTGGGTCTCGGCACTCTCGGCCAAGTAGTAGGTCGATTTCTGCGGGCGTAGTACAGTGGTAGTACGTCTCCTTGCCAAGGAGAAGGTCGTGGGTTCGAATCCCATCGCCCGCTCAAACATGGAGGATTGCGATTGGAAATCATTCAGTCAGCAATCCTCATTGTATAAAACATGGCGTCGTGGCCAAGTGGTAAGGCAAGGGTCTGCAAAACCCTCATCACGGGTTCAAATCCCGTCGACGCCTCTAAAACGAGTTCGCAATCGCGAACTCGTTTTTTTATTTCACAAAACTATTACAACCCATTTGGCATGGTTTTTTCCTAGAAAATGCCTATAATAAATTTAAAGATGCTCTTCGATTTATAACTATGAAAAAAACTTTAATGTACTCCGTCTTAAGATTTCTAATTGCCTGCGTCGCATCAGGGTCGTTATGGATTCTGTTTTCAAAACAAATCATAGCCGATTTGTTAGTCAATTTATTAGGCTATTCAAATGCAGGGATCAGTGAAGTTATTCTTTTTGGTGTTGCACAAGGATTTTTACTTTATTTTCTATTATATAGATTCAAAAGATCCTCTACAAAAGACAACAATTTTTCATTAGATATTTTTGAATTGGCAACGGTAGGGATTTTTCAGTCTTCCTCTGATGGGAAATATATAAAAGTCAATCCAATGATGGCTGCCATTTATGGTTATTCATCACCAGATGACATGCTCGAAGCAATTAACGACATCAGCATACAAGTACACCTATCAGCTGAAAGCCGCAGCCTC
Source organism: Anaerolineales bacterium (assembly GCA_046328875.1). Lineage (GTDB taxonomy): Bacteria > Chloroflexota > Anaerolineae > Anaerolineales > Villigracilaceae > Villigracilis. The sequence continues at coordinate 2,983,057 of JAXLVS010000001.1, forward strand.
TTCACAGAAGCGCTCAACAAATACGGAGTGATTGAAAAGTTCGAAACAAAAAACCGTAAAAAAGACGGAAGCATCATATGGACATCCACTAATGCGCGAGCTGTGAAAGGCAAAGACGGGACACTGCTTTACTACGAAGGCTTTATTACCGACATCACTAGGCAAAAGAACGCAGAACACGCACTCCGTGATGCAGAAAAACAATATCGTACACTAATTGAACAGATGCCAGCAGCGGCGTATATAGACACAGAAGATAGCTTTGCCAACTTCTTTTCAAGCCAGCAAATATTCTCTATAAGTGGCTATACCGCAGAAGAATGGAAAAATGATTCCAGCTTATGGATGAAAATAATCCATCCAGAGGATAAAAAAGAAGTTCAAGAAGAGCATGAAAGAACTTTAAAAAGTGGGGAAAAGTTCGATATGGAATATCGACTGATTACGAAAGATGGCAAGCTCGTTTGGGTGCATGATGTGGCATCTTTAGTAATGGATGACAAGAATACTCCCCTACACTGGCAGGGCATCCTCATAGATGTTACCAAGCAAAAATTAGCAGAAGAGCAAATACAGATCAGCGAAGCACAATATCGTATGGTCGTGGAATATGCATCGGACGGAATTCTCGTAATAGGCATAACAGGAAAAATATACGAAGCAAACCAACAAATGTGTGGTCTTCTTGGCTTTACAAGAACCGAATTGCTTGAGCTCAATCTGGAAGATTTACTAGCAGCAAATGATGGGCAAATATGGAATTCAAATGAAATTGTACGTGGGCGTGCTGTTGTCTACGAAAAATCACTCAAACGAAAAGACGGGACTTTGGTTTTAGTAGAAATTAGCCTAAAAAGCCTGCCCAATAAAATGATAATCGGCATAGTAAGGAATATATCCAATCGAAGGTTAATGGAAGAATCCCTTGCGAGAAGTGAGAAGAAATTCCGTGCGTTGATCGAAAACAGCATGGATGCGGTTGCTCTATATTCTCTGGAAGGAAAGATAATTTTTCTGAGTCCAGCTACGTCTCGTATCTTAGGCTACTCCCCAAGAGAGTTGATCGGAAAAAAATATCTCGATTTTGTGTGCGAAAAAGACAGACAGAAAGCTCAGGAAGCCTTCGAGAAAATTATCGCTTATCCTAATGAGTTAGTCGTATTTTCCGTACAATGTATTAGCAAAGACAACAACCTTAAGTGGCTGGAATTTAATGGTACAAACAGGCTGAATGATCCTGACATTGAAGCGGTCATTGCAAATTTCAGAGATATCACAGATCGAAAAAATTTCGAAAATGCACTTTTTGAAGCTGAGGAACGATATCGTCTTCTGGTTGAAAATTTACCTGCAGTCATATTTCTAGACAAGTTCAACGACAACCAATCCTCTCAATACATGAGTCCACGCATAAAAGACTTGCTTGGATATACAGTGGATGAATGGAAAAATGAAACTAATCTTTGGGAAGAATCATTACATCCCGATGACAAAGACCGTGTGATTGCAGAAGATCAACGAACCAGTGAAGCTAGAGAGCCGTTTCGGATCGAATATAGGATGCGCCACCGCGACGGTCATTATATTTGGGTCAAGGAAGATGCATCCATCATTACAGGGGAAGATGGAAGTCCGCTGTTTTGGCAAGGGGTGTTACTAAATATTACTGAACAAAAACAAGCTGAAGAGGCGTTAAAACACCGTGATGCAATCCTAAGAACTGTTGGCTTTTCAGCAGAACAATTCCTTAAGACCTCAGATTGGGAAAAGAGTATTAGTAGCGTCATTGCCCAACTAGGGGAAGCAACTGGTGTAAGTCGTGTCTATATATTCAAAAAAGAGGAAAACGAAAAACAAGGGACTTTCGTTTCACAAATCTATGAATGGTGCAGCATTGAAACTGAACCACAGATTGATAACAACAACTTGCAAAATGTCGAAATTAAATACGATGGGTATCCACGTTGGGCAGATAATTTTGAAAAAGATATGCCTGTGTTTGGAAACGTAAAGGATTTCCCAGCTGAAGAGAAAAAATATCTAGAAGATCAGGGTATTCTTTCTATAATCTGTATTCCAATACGGGTTGGAGCTGATTGGTGGGGATTTATCGGTTTTGACGAATGCAAAACTGAGCGAGAATGGAGCGAGATTGAAATTGAGGCGTTGCGTGCTGCAGCAAACACACTTGGTACATCTATTGAAAGAAAAAATAACGAGGAATCACTGCTCAACAGTGAGATGAGTTACCGCGGCTTATTTAACACCGTCCAGGACGCAATATATATTCAAGACCGATATGGGAAGTTTATAGACGTTAACGAAGGAGCAGTGCAATTGTATGGCTACCCAAAGGAAGATTTCATTGGAAAAACGCCTGAATTTCTTAGTGCGCCTGGACGAAACAATCTAAAAAGTATTTCACAGGCCGTTCAGCTTGCTTTTGAAGGAATACCTCAACAATTTGAATTCTGGGGTCAGCGTAGTAATGGAGACATATTTCCAAAAGATGTCCGTCTATTCAAAGGCACTTATTTTGGAAAAGAGGTAATTATCGCCGTGTCTCAGGATATTACCGCGCGCAAGAAAGCCGAAGAAGCACTTCAAAATCAATTTAGAGAATTAAGTATCCTTCACTTGGTCGCTCTGGCAGAAACAACAGCCCGAGATTCTGACAAATTAATACAACAAATTACTGACATCATCAGTGATTCTTTATATCCTGATAATTGTGGCGTTCTTTTTCTAAATGAAGCGCAAGACATCTTAACTCCGCACTTTTCTTATCGTGGTACCGATATTGAAAAGATGGGATCCAGCCTGTCAATTGACCAAGGTATTAGTGGAAAGGCTATATCCACGAGGCATTCAATACGAGTGGGAGATGTTTCCCTTGAGCCTAAATACTTTGAAATTGCCCCCAGTACTCGCTCTGAACTTTGCGCCCCCATTATTAGCGGGACAACCCTTTTTGGTGTATTAAATGTTGAAAGTCGCAAACTGAATACTTTTACAGAAAGGGACGAAAGGCTCCTTAATACAATAGCTGGAGGGGTGGCAAATGCTCTTGAAAGGATCAAACTCTTCGAGGCAGAAAAGAAGCGCCGCATGGATGCAGAAATCCTCCGTGAAGCGACGTTTGAGCTAACATCAAATTTTGAACTAGACAAACTTTTCGAGAGCATATTCACTTCCCTCGCAAGATTGATCCGCTACGACAGCGCGTCTATTGAAATAATCAACCAAGGATATATTGAGATCGTAGCTGGAAAGTTTATTCCTCAGGAATTAATTGGACAGAAATATATTACAGACTTAAGTAAATGGGGCGGGCTGGAAAATTTCCGACAGGCAAAAATCATTGCCGACATACAAAATGATGAAGGGTTTGTAAAATTTGGGCCAACAAACTATATCCGTGGATGGATGGGTATCCCTTTACTTATAAAGGATAAGATCATCGGTTTTCTAAATCTTGACAGCCGCACCCAAGGTTTTTTCAACAATGACCATGCCGCAATTGCTCAGACCTTTGCCAATCAGGCAGCAATAGCCATAGAAAATACTCGCTTATTCGAACTTGAACAAAGAAGAAGAACTGAAGCGGAAAATCTTCAACTTGCCACATCATCACTTGCAAACACTCTAGATGTTAATAGTCTGCTTGAAAACATACTTGACTGGCTCCGAATACTTACACCCTATGACAGCGCATCTATCATGCTCAAACAAGGGGATGTACTGGAACTTGCTGGAATGCGTGATCTCCCAGAAATATATAAAGTCGGAGATCTCTTCAATATCTCAAACAAATGGAATGATGTTGCAGCCAACCATAAGGCGCTAATCGTTGAAGATGCAGCAATAGATAGCCGTTTTGAAAAGTGGAAAGACTCTGAGTACATTCATGGATGGATGTCCGTGCCAATGTTCATGCAGGATGAATTGATAGGGTTTATCAACCTAGACAGTCGCACGCCTGGTGCGTTCACAGAAGAGAGTGCCAGCCTTATTCAAACCTTTGCTAACCAAGCAGCAACCGCAATTGAAAAAGCCAGATTATTCAACCTTGAAAAAAAACGCCTCAAGAGCGCGGAAACGCTTTTGAGGGCTGCAACAGAACTTACCAATTTACTGGACTTACCCACACTGCAAAATGCCATCCTTGAATGGCTATATAAGATTGCGCCTTATGACAGCGCATCCATATTAAGTATTGAAGAAGATCAAATTCGAGTATCAGCAACAAAAGGGTCGTTAATTCCTGAAAACATTTTAAATCGTTCCTTCCCAGCTGATAATGTCCTTTGCAAGATCATTAATGAAACCGGACAGACGTTAATAATAGAAGATTGCAAAAAAGATGATCGATTTGAAGACTGGGGTGTTTCACAGTACGTACGTGGCTGGATGGGCGTACCGCTCATCTCTCGCGGACAGGTGATCGGCTATCTGACTATCGACAGCCGCACTCCCGGTGCATTCTCACAGGATGATGCAATCGCAGCACAGACTTTTGCACACCAAGCGGCCACCGCTCTTGAAAACACAAGTCTTTATAGTGAAACCAAAAAGAGACTTGAAGAACTAGAAATGGTCAATCGTGTATCTTTTGCGCTCCGTACCGCAAAAGATACAAAAGAGATGATCCCCATTCTTCTCGGCGAAATAAAATCCAGTATAGATACAGACACATCGGCCATCTGGATATACAACCAAGAAAAAAATATACTGTCTCCGCATACGCTGAGCGGATGGACCGAAAATATGCCCAAGCCCAACTTCAGGCCCGGCGAAGGCATCGTTGGAAAAGTATTTTCAAGCGGATTACCTCACCTAAGCAATGACATATCTGAAGACCCAATTTCTGATCTGGAAAATAAAAATTTTCTCAGCACCAAGTGGAGTGGACTTGCCGTCCCCATTCGCACATCACTGGACACTATTGGTGTCATTATGGTTGCCAGAGAGCATCCCCTAAAAGTTGAGTCGCATCACGTCCGCATGATTTCAACACTTGCTGATATAGCAGGAAATGCAATTTATCGTTCCAGTCTGTTCCAGCAAAGCGAGGAGCAAATTCGCCGTCTCACAACACTGCGTGAAGTGGATACGGCCATCACGTCCAGCCTCGATCTACGCATCACGCTAAATATCCTAACCGAACACCTGACAAGCAAAATGGGCGTAAGTGCCGCTCGTATCCTTGTCTACAACCCAAACAGTCAAATGCTGGATAGCTACACTTCTATTGGGTTTAATAATTCATCTTCATCACGACAATCCATTGGCATTGGCGATGGTCTCGCCAGCCAAACATTGCTCAGTCGCAAAGAACTATGGATAAATAATATTGAAGATGAAAAAAATATTCTTATGCCTGAATACCTGTTACATGAAGGGTTTCAGGGCTATTTTGCCATGCCACTCTTCAGCAAGGGTGCAACTCGCGGACTTATTGAAACTTATTTCAGATACAACTTTACTCCTACAACAGATTGGAAAGACTTCCTAAAAACTCTTGCGGGACAGGCCACCATCGCAATTGATAATGCCCAGCTATTTGAAAACCTGCAAAGAAGTAACCAAGAACTTTCCCTGGCATACGATACGACCCTTGAAGGTTGGGGGAAAGCTCTTGAATTGCGAGACAAAGAAACCAAGGGACATACAAACCGCGTCGCCAACCTGACCTTGGAGCTGGCTCGGCAAATGGGCATACCCGAGTCTGAAATCACTCATATCCGCCGTGGAACTTTGCTGCATGATATTGGCAAAATGGGAGTACCAGACAATATTCTCCGCAAGCCCGGTCCGTTGACTGAAGAAGAAACAAAAGAAATGAGGAGACATCCTCAATACGCCTATGACTTGCTATACCCCATCGCCTATTTACGCCCAACGCTAGATATAGCCTATTGCCACCACGAATGGTGGAACGGCAGCGGATACCCGCGCAATTTAAAAGGCGAAGAGATACCTCTTCCCGCGCGCATCTTCGCCATTGTAGATGTTTGGGATGCATTACTTTCCGACCGCCCTTATCGCAAAGCGTGGGTTGAAGCTGATGTTATAAAATACATTACCGATCTTTCAGGCAAACAATTTGACCCACGTATAGTAAATGAATTTATGAAACTGATCAAAAAGAAATCGCCACCTCACAAACAAAAAGAGAAGCCCTTCAAAAAGAAAGCAGCAGCCAAAACAAAAAAGAAGCGATGATGAAAATCATCGCTTCTTTTTACATTAGACTACTTCACACGTAAAAAGCGCCGCTTACCTACTTGCAAAACACCAGGGTGTGGAAATACCGCATCACCGCGCTCAAGCACTTCCCCATCCAAGCGCACGCCCTTCTGATCAATTAAAGAACGAGCTTTACTCTTGCTCTCAGCAAGCTTAGCCGCCAAAATGACATCCACTACTGTCTGTCCAGGCTGCAAATCAAACTCTGGCATTTCGTCAGGAATTTCCTTTTGCTGGAAAGTCTTAACGAAATTCTCCTGCGCAGCGACAGCATCATCGTCACTGTAGAAAATACTGACGATCTCACTAGCCATCTTCATTTTTGCATCCCGTGGATGGAACGCACCTGAAGCCACATCTTTCTCGATCTTCTCAATTTCATGCGGACTCCAGCGTGTAACAAGACGCATGTACGTGCCCATTGCAAAATCAGGCACAGACATTAGCTTGCCAAACATATCATTTGCACCCGTGTTGATTGGCACAATATTGCCAGTAGATTTAGACATACGCTGATTACCATCTGTACCAGGTAAAATTCCTGTGACGATGCCTACCAACGGCCTTTGCCCCTGTGATTCTTGTAATTTGCGGCCTGCCACAATAATGTTGAATAATTGATCCGAACCGCCAACTTGAACGTCGGTTTCCATGGCAACAGCATCATAGCCTTGCATCAAAGCGTAGAAAGTCTCATGCAGGTATATGGGTTCGCCTTTATCTAAACGTTTGGCAAAATTTTCACGTGCCAAAAATTGTTGCACAGTAAAGTTCTGGCCAAGACGGATCAAATCTACAAGAGTAAGCTTTGAAAGCCATTCACTGTTGTAACGAATCTTCGTCTTCTCACGGTCAAGCACGCGGAAAGCTTGTTCAGCGTAGGTAACAGCATTTTCGGCCACCTTCTCTTGGGTCAAAACAGGACGCGCTTTATTCTTATCCGAAGGATCCCCCACCAACGCCGTGTAGTTCCCAATAAGGAAAGTTACATCATGTCCCAAATCCTGAAACTGGCGCAGTTTTCGCATGGAGATGGTATGCCCAAGATGCAGATCAGTGGAGGTTGGATCGTATCCGCAATAGACGCGCAAAGGACGGCCCTGCTTCTCGGCAAGCAACAGGCGTTCGCGAAGCTCATTGGTCATCGCCTTCTTCAATTCTTCATCGCCATATTCTGTGCCTTGCATCAATAATTCAACTTGTTCTTCAATATTCATAACATTCTCCTTATTAAGACCTGTGGGGCCTATAAATTGGCAAACAAAAACGCGCCCGCGATAGTTAGGGCGCGTTGAAAGCACACTACCGCAGAAAATTAAGGGGCAGTGTAATAATAATATTTGTTGGTGAAAGGCTTGCTAAACATGCCGCTATTATACAACAGGATTTTTATTGCGACAAATTGAACGAAAAAGTCCACGGGCCCTTCACAGTGTAAAACTCGTCGCTATACACGATCTGCTCGGCTTGTTCCTGCGTCATATCAGGCGGTATGCTGAGAATCTGCATGGTCAACACACCATTCACATCCACGCAATCCAGTGAAATGCCAATACCACGCTCCAACATAGCCTGTTGAATCTTGGGCATATACACAGAACAGTACTCTCCTTCACGCGGAGTCGTTGCAATCGACTCGATCACAATAGTAGCATTGGTTAGGTCGGCATCGGGCGGAACCACGAAAGTCAGCGTGTCACAGCGTAAGCCAGCCTGGCCGCCCGCAGGTTCCTGCACACTTACCAGCGTGGTTCCATACTCTTGTAAAATCGTGCCGCCATAATTCAAACTTGCCGCCGAAATTCCCCAATCGGAGGTGTCTGGCAAGGTAAAGCAAACGTCGGCATTTACATTCTTTCCTTCCACAGATGCACGCTCCATGCGTACATCGATTCCGCTTGCTGATTGATTTGGTGACGCCAACTGCACCTGCGCAGTTGGGTAAGATGAAGCATCAATATAAGGGGTGGCAGTTGCAAGAAATTGCGGCAAAACTACAGCTGGTGTTTGAGGCGCACAAGCGGTAACAAATACCAGCAACAAAGGGATGATGAATTTCTTCATGGAATTTTTTTCTCCTTAGATATTAACCTAGTAAATCGGCCAGCGCTTCACGCGGACCTGAAAACTGAAACTTGTACCCAGACTCGGTCAGACGTTTGGGCTGGGAAAACCTACCTTCCAGTATCAAGACGCTCATTTGCCCCAAAAGGGTCCGCAACAAAAAGGCGGGAGTTGGAAACCAATATGGGCGATGAATAATACTCGCTAATGTACGATTGAACTCTGCATTGGATGTAGGCGTTGGCGCAATAAGGTTATACGCACCCTGCGCAGTTTCATCTGCGATCAAATGCCGCACTCCTCCAACCCAATCAGCAATATGGATCCATGGCATGGCTTGTTTGCCAGAGCCAAGCGGGCCACCTGCGAATAATTGAATTGGCAGAGCCATAAGACCAAGTAGCCCATCCCCTTTACCCAACACAACCGCACTGCGAATAACTACTCTGCGGACGCCATAATCTTCCACTGATTTTGTTGCGTCCTCCCATTGGATCGTAAGCTGCGCGAGAAAATCATCCCCTGGTGGAGTGGATTCATCAGCGAGGCTGCCGCTTAGGCCATAGTGATTAATGCCCGAAGCTTGGATGAAAATGCCTGGGCGATGAGTAGCTTGTTGGATAGATCGAGCAAGCAAAAGTCCAGGAATGATGCGTGAGTCGTAGAAAGCGCGTTTTGTAACGGCAGTCCACGGCCAGGACGCGAGGGTTTTTCCCACAAGGTTAATCATCACATCCATTTCGTTTACCAAATTTTCCCAACCGCTCATTGTCTTTGCGTCCCATTGAACGGTTTGCGCGCCTTCTATTACACGTGTGCCGCGTGTAAGGACAAAAACTTGATGCCCATCCGCAAGCAGGGATTTAGTCAGTGCGCGCCCAAGAAACCCCGAGCCGCCTGCGATCATAACTTTCATTTCAAATGCTCCTGTAATGTGTAACTATTTGACGCTTTTATGAATTTAATTATCGCTTGTAAAATAAATCACCAAGGTTTTGATAATAATTTCGATTCAATATTATTTATTTATGCGATACTTTGTAAGTAGATGTATAATCACGCAGAATTGCCGAGCAAAATGCAGGAACCCGTATTGGTCCTCAATGCTAATTTTGAGCCGATCCACGTATGCTCAACACGGCGGGCTATTGGTCTGATCCTTGCTGGCAAGGCTGGAATGATCGCGAATGGACGCGGGCATATCCGAACAATATCGCAGCTACTTCCGCGCCCTTCTGTCATTCGGCTGGAAAGCCAGGTTCATCGTCCGCGGCCACGCGTAAAATTAACGCGCCGAGAAATATTTCGCCGAGACAATTATACCTGTCAGTATTGCGGCAGGCGCGATGTGAGTTTGACGGTGGATCATGTGATTCCACGCCACATGGGCGGACAACATAGTTGGACAAATCTTGTAGCGGCTTGCCCTGCTTGTAATCACCGCAAAGGTGGTCGCAAAGTGGAAGAGGCGCACATGCAACTTTTACACATCCCCGTAGAGCCGCCAGCAAGCGCCGCTTATATTTTCGGAAAACATATCTCTGAAAACGGAGAATGGGAGCCTTATATTTCAGGCTGGTAACTTATCCCCTTTTACTTTTATTTGCAGCCCCTCTTCCAAATTGGGAGAGGGGTATTCTTTTACTGAAATCAAGGGTCATAAAGTCTTTTGCAAGCGCAATATCACCAGGAAAAGTGGTTTTCGCTTCAGCAACAAGGTCACCTTTTGCGAATTTTCCCGTTGGATAGTGGATAAGATAGAGCTTGCCTACCTCCGCCTTTTTTGCGATCTCACCTGCCTGTTTTGCGGAGGAATGTCCTGGCGATTCGCCTGTGGCTTCGTGGATCAGCACATCCGCACCTTCGCTGAGGCGGATAACTTCTTCACAAGGAGAAGTGTCACATGAATATGCCATGATCTTCTGGCTTTGCATAAATTCGATTCTCAAACCAATGTTGGGAATCATGTGGTGAACAGGCGAAGCATGAATTCTGAAATCAGAGCATTCCAACACCTGAGACATTTCTCTTGAAGGAATGCGATGAAAGATAACAGGGAAAAAGTCAGGCCATTCAGACCAGTTATAAAAGCCCATCAACCCTTCCAAACGGTCAAGCGTGTAATGCAGCCCATAAATATTGAGTGGCTTTTGCCTGCCCATCAGCCACATATCCATCAATAACAACGGGACACCTGAGGCATGGTCAGGGTGAAAGTGAGTGACAATAATATCGGTAAGGTTATTGAAATCCAACCCAGCTTGCTCTAAACGCAAAATCGGGTTGCTGACCGAGTCGATCAATAACATACGGTCATTCCCCACAATGACCATGTGGGTATTTTCGCTTTCCGAAGTTGGGATGGCATTTGAGGCGCCGAGAATAATAACCTTAGACATGAGCTTATCTTAACTCAATTTTCCGCCCTTGAAAATCTTGATAGAAATAAATTTATTCACCTCTCCCACCTTTCTATTCCCTTTTTAACCACATACCCAATGATGAGACTCGCACCCAGCGCACTGACCAAGCCCACAACTTCCCCAAAACTCGCGCGGACATAGAAATTCGCCAGCAGTGCGACAATCCCGCCGAGGAAGATGATGATTATGAGCGTGAGTACCATCACGCCCATTTCTTTGAGGATTTTGGGGCGGGCGTTTTCTGTCCCTTTATGTTTCTCAAAGATGGCGTGGATGAAGAGTGCCAAGCTGAATAACAGGGAGATCATCCCTAATGCTGGGCTGATTGCTGGGGAAAGCCATATCGTGAGCAGGGCTGCCAGTAGAAGTAACACAGAAATGATTGAAAGATATTTTTGCATTTTATACCATGTGATTATCGTGAATTCTCTTGTCTTACTCATTTCCTATGTTTAATTTTCCATAGTCGCCTAACATACCATCCAGGGATGCGGCCTGGGAGTTTCTCCCTTGCTGAGTGGACGAGGCTGCCAGTTCTTATGTTTGTAAAATTCCTTCAAAAATTGACAGTATTGCTCCCACAACTCCGGTTGGCGCAGGTCAAACAACTCGAACAGACGCTGCCCATACCGCTCCCATATCATGGCTTCAATATTGAAGCCAAACTCTGCGGGTTCATCTCTTCGTAGTTGAGTTCCCTCTCCAGATTGCCAATATTGCCCAATAACAGGCACAAGACCCCAAGACTTATCAACAACCTCGCTAGGCAAATATCCTTCCAAGAAAAAAGCAAGTAAATAGTGAGAAACGTGCCAACAATGACACTGCTCACCATTCCAATCCATATATGGATAGGTGTCTGGCGCGTGTAAACGACTATACCGGATTCTCAATTCCTCCTCCGATGGCATCAAATACCGTCCGCCGTATAAGTAAACACTAAGTCGGCACCATTCCGAGTCGAAAATAACTTCATTAGAGTCCAAGCTTACATACGAAAGGCTAAAACCCCACTTTGCAATGGGCAAATGGCTCTGAACACGTTCAACCAGATCTTCACGGTTTTTCCTAATGCGCTCGTCTTCCGGGAATTGCGGTTGCTTTCTCATGTTTATCATCCTTTATGGCTCAAGTGTCCAATGAATCACATTTGCGGGTCTCCCTTGCCAAAACTGCTTCCAGTATGGCAATCAAAAGTAAGATGGACATGTATTTTTTCATATGGAACATCACTTAATATCTACAGACATAGCGTCTACCAAACACTTCACTTTTATCGGCAAAAAGGTAACATCCAAGATGTCTTGAATATTCGTCACTCCAATCAAATTTTGCTCTACCCCGGTTAGCAACAACAAATCATCTCTTTCAATGGCAATATCTCTAAAAAAGCCTGTGGCATTTTTGTGAGCTCCTCCATAATCTAATTCTCCATCAAATCTTACTAAATAGTAAAGGCTTACATCATTAAAAGTAGGCGCAGTAATAATGACACCCGCATCGGTGATTGAATAAGCATGAATTGAGTTAGCCACCTTTTGTGTGAGAGTATCTGAAACCAATCTACATTGTGTGACATCACGCGAGAAAAGCGTCTGTGACGGACAAACTGATATCTGTGCCACAGACACTAAATTTATTGCTTTTGTGCTATTGTAAATATCCCAAACTAAAACCATCTGACTTCCATCCGGCGTCCAGCCTTGAATTCTTGGAGACGGTCTGCTAAAACCACATAAAAAGGGAGATAGACCTTGTATTTGGTAGGTAGAAGGGGAAATCAGGTATGCACCAACCTCGCCACCACAACTTTCATCCCTCACCTCTACAATCAATTCATTGTTAGGTGTCCACAAAATACCTGTTATAAGTTTGCCAATATCAAGAGTAAGCCACTCTCCGCTTTCTACTGCATATAAAAGTAAATTCTGCGGGAGACTTGGGCGAGAATCATCTTCTTTTTCCGCAGAGGAAGTAGCAAACAGCAACCAGTCTCCGTCTTGGGATATTGGTTGGAATCTGTATGACCAGGTTTCAGGTACATGTTGTGAAGACAGGCAAAAATGATAGGATGAATCTGGTAGGGTTCGCGACAAATCCAACCGAATCCGATTTGTAATTTGTTTTTTTATATCAACAATTATTACTTTACATCCCCAATCATTATCCATGTAATCGGTTAGAAAATATTTCCTGCTTGAATATGCATCCAAATCAAATAATTCATACGGACAGTCTTTACAAGTAAAAAGCGGGTAATCCTGCTGTGTATCCAACGACATTAAACGAAATGTAAAATCTTGCGGAACATAGCCGGTGTAACTACGCCCGTCTGAACTTCCATACACTATATAGGCTCCAGGGGTAACAGCCGATACATCTTCAAATTGAAATGGAAGATTTTCCTCCACTACAGTGACATCTTGTGGCCATCTTTTAGATAAGGATGGCAAGTTCTTTAGTGATGGAGCAGTTTGTGTTTCCTGTAATACGATAGTTGCCGTTTCAGTCGGTTTTTCAAGCTGAATTTCTTTTATGGGAGTTACTACACCCGAAGGACTTTGGCAACTCCACAATGAGCACAACAACAATATTTGTATTTTAAATTTCATTTATTGCCTCCTGAAAAAAGGTTCCAAAACCACTCCCAAAAAGAAATTTTTTCTTCGGGCCGCTGTACTTCAGGAACCGCTGTTACAGTAGATTTTGGTGTCGAGGTTGGCATAACTACTTTTGTAAACGTAGGGTTCAGGTCGCAGTTACCACAATTAAAATGGCAAGAAACACGCGAACGGGATTGATGAGTTCTTTTTTCTTTGAAAACATAGAATATATTTCCCACCTGCTTGTAATTTTTTACATTCTATCAAACATAATACAAATTCAACTTTTCAAAAATGAAAAGTTGAATTTGTATCTAACTTCATTACATCAACCTCCTAACACATTCAAAAGCAGCTCTGGCGTAATGTACGCCTCGATCAAAGCCGCAATTGCCAACATAGGTATAACTAAACCGATAAATATCTTGGCCCAATCTGCCAGCAATTCAAGAATGACCTCGCCCATTGATTTTCCAGTCTGTGGGGTGACGAGAGATGCGCCAATGTATAACACCACCGCGCTTCCAATCATCAATGCTGGGATTTCAAAGACTCCATGCGGAACTACTCCCGCTAGAAAAACAGGCCAGGGCTGAATCCCTAACAATTGAAGAAGAGCAAATATCCCGCCGATCAAGCCAATATTCACCATATAAAGCAAAATGCCCAACACACTAAAAGACACTAAGCCTGCGACAAAGATCAAAGCCACTGCGCGGGTATTATTTAAAAATAAAAATGGAGCACTGATACTGTTGCGTATTGCAGCTAAATCTGGAAGCTGTTGCACCTGCTCTTTTACCTTTTGCAGATCCGCAGGTGAAGCCTTGGCGATCACATCTGCCACATTTGTATTGATCCAGTCATAACCAAGCCAAACGCTAAAAACAGCGATAACAGTCATAAAAACCATTGCAGGTAAAATGCGTCGAAACGTTGAACCCAGCACACTTCGATACCAACTTCCCACAGAGTTTGCGCCACCGCGAAAGTTCAGCCAGAATGTTTTCCACATCCAGCGCAGATTGATCACATCAATTTCACGTCCAAGCAAATATTCGCGCTCAAAATGAGCAAGGCCAACGCGGATCAGCAGCAGAGCAATGATCATCACTCCCGCAACCGCCAACCATAACACTTGCTCATTCCCCCAAAACAACATCACTGCTTCCCCTTGCATCAATATGGCAACAGGGATAACTATAAAGGAGGCCAGTAAGTTAGCGGCCTTCACCGAAGTGGATTGGACAGAGATCACAATAGCAGCGCTTACCATCAAAAATGCATGAGCTGTAGTCAGAAAAAATAGCTGAAGCATAACGGGTGCAGGCGGCATATTTAAATCCTGGCCTGACACCATAACAAGATATAAACCAATGGATACGTAACTCGCCATCAACGGCGTTGCTACGCCCACCAATAATTTTCCAAAATATAACTGCCAATCATCCAATGGCGCACTCAACATTGGCTCGATGGTGCCGCGTTCCTTCTCCCCCACAAACGACTCCAAAGCTACGATCAGCGAAACTGTGATCGGAAAAAAACCAATGATCATGATCGAAAACGGCACAAGCCTGTCCAAGATCAAGTTTGCATTGTATTGATTCAAAAAGTCAACGGTCTGCTTGGCAAACTCGTTCATCAAAAAAGGGAAACTCAAGGTCAGCAACAACATCGGCGCAAGCACGCGCCAATCACGAAATTGGTCACGCAATTCGCGCCCAGCCACCAGCCAGACAAGCCTCAATTTATTGAACATGCTCAAGCCCTCTTGCTTCCGTCATCACTTTTAGGTAAACCTGTTCCAACGTCCGCGCTTCTTCTTGAAACGCCATGACCGGTGCAGATTTTGATGACAGCATCTTTAATATCTGCGGATTCATTTCTTCTGGTCGCTTCACACGGACCTTCAAACTACTCGGCGTTTGCGAAAGCATTTCCACACCTTCAGGCATTTCCAGTGCACTTACGTTCCATGCTTCGCTAAATTTGGCTTCATATTCGGGCGCACCAAGAACCTGAGCCTTCAATTCCTCAAGTGTCCCTTGCATCAAGATTCGTCCGCGGTAGATTATGGCAATTTTGTCTGCTAGCGCCTCTACTTCTGTGAGATTATGCGAGCAGATGACAATCGTTCGCTTGGTGGATTTCAAACGTGCAATCTCATCCCTCACCAAACGCGCAGACTCAGGGTCCATGGCAGAAGTAGGCTCATCCAACAGCAATACACCAGGGTCGTGCATCATGGCGCGAGCCAATGCCAATTTCTGGCGCATCCCTTTTGAGTATTCACCGATCCTGCGGCGAGAAGCTTGCGTAAGACCAAAATATTCAAGCAGATTATCACTGCGCATTTTCCTTGTAGATGGCGACAAACTGTACACCTGCCCAAAATAATCCAGATATTCGACAGCAGTCATACGCATGTACAAGCCATGCTGCTCAGTCAACACCCCCACCGAAGCGCGGACATCATGTCCGTTCTTTACAACGTCATACCCAGCCACACGAGCCCATCCACGGGAGGGGTGCAACAGAGCGGTCAACATGCGGACGGTGGTTGTCTTGCCTGCGCCATTCTGTCCCAACAATGCCAATATTTGACCCGACTGTACAGACAGATTCACTCCATCCACAGCCATAAAGTCATGGAACTGCTTACTTAGATCTTGGGTTTCAATCATAGGTTTCCTTTAGAAAAAAATGGAAGCGCGTGCGCAAACGTCAAAAGACGTTGTCCTCCGAGTTCTCTTGAAATACAGAGATTGGCTGACTTCATTTTATTACCCGCCATGCCCCCACTTCTTCACAAAGACCTTACAATTCCTGTGCAAACCTCCGCCAGAGAAGTACACCGCCTGTACAGATAAACAATATGCCAAAGAACAACTGATTCACATTCCATCCATTGACCAATGCTACGTCAAGACGTAGGAATTCAAGCGAAAAACGGATGACAGAATAGACCAGCAGATATACAAGAAAAAGATCGCCAGCTTTTAGCCGCTCCGAAAATTTGCGAGCCAACCACAATAATAAGAACAGATTCACAAGGCTAAAAGCCGACTCATACGCAAACAACGGATGATAAAAACTCACATTTTCATAACCACGCAAACGGTTGGCAGGGTCAACAAATATTGCCCACGGTATTTCTGTGGGTAAACCATATAGCTCTTGATTGAAATAGTTTCCTATACGGCCTATTACCTGAGCAAGGGCAAGGCCTGGCGCAAATAAATCGGCCAAGTTCCAAAAAGGGATTTCGTTTCTACGCGAGAAAAGAAAGAGAACGAGTCCGCAGCCGATGATTGCGCCTGGAATTCCGAAACCGCCAGTCCACAAGGCTAAGGCATCCAATGGATGGGTGAGATAATATTTGGTGGTTAGACCAAGCTGAACGGAAGAAAGAGGCGGTGTGAAAATATGCCAAAGGCGTGCGCCAATCGTTCCCCAGATCACCATCGGCAGAAAAAGATAATAGATTATTTCAGGGTCATACTCGCGCCGTCTCGCTTGATAAGCAATAAGCAAAGCGCCCGCAGCAATGCCAAGTACCAGCAGAAAACCATTCCAACGCATTAACCAGGGACCGATCTGAAAGCCTTCGCTCATTTAATGTAAATACTCTTTCTTCTCTTCTCTGGCTTTACGCATTCGCTCATGTCCTTGCACACGCACGTACAAAATGCGTTGAAGCGCGGTTATATTTCCCAATAAAGCTATCACAAGGACAGCAATGAACGGTTGATTGAAAACCAATAGCGGAATTAAAACAAGATATCGCTCCACGCGAGTCAGAATGCCGACCTTGGCTGTAAAACCAAGCCCTTCTGCACGAGCCTTCACGTACGATACCAGCACTGAGCCAGCCGCCGCAGCAAAAGCAACCATCACACCAAGTTTATCTTCCAACGAAAGGAAATAATACAAAAGCCCCGCAAAGGTAATGAGTTCAGCGTAGCGGTCACTAACGGAATCAACAAACCCGCCAAAGTCACTGGGCTCCCCGCGCAAGCGTGCCATCGTTCCATCAAATGCATCCACAAGCACGGAGGCGAGAAGCACAAAGGCGCCCGTGGTCATTTTCCCTTGCGAAATGAAATACGCGCCGATGGATGTACCAACAAGACCAAGTAACGTAATCGCATTGGGTGTTAATCCAAGACGATTCAAAAACGCGCCTATTGGGTCAAGAATACCTTTAAAAATAATTCTCAATCTATCGGTGAAAGTGGGTTTTGGATTCATCGATTAACTCACAGGTTCCTTTTGACAAAGCCTCTGGAAATCCTACTGGCAAATCTTGATGGGGTACACAATCTATTCTTCAGATTTTCCCTCATCGGCCAGATCATCTTCGCTGACCAAAACATCGCGCTCTTTTCCGCCGCCTTGAGAGGGTCCAACAACTCCCATTTCCTCAAGCTGATCGAGCAACCGCGCCGCACGTGGATATCCGATCCGCAATCGGCGTTGGAGCAAGGAAGCAGAAGCACGTTGACTGCTGCGTACAATGGAAATCGCCTGCTCTACCAAACCATCATCCTCGTTTTCCCCTGGTTCCTGCAAGAGCTTCTCCCAAGGTGGAACATCATCCACTGCATCCACAGTTTTCTGCCAGTGTGAAATAATGCGTTCGATCTCCATATCGGTGATCATGACACCTTGTGCGCGGACAGGATTGCCAACCTCAGGATTAAGGAAGAGCATGTCACCACGTCCAAGCAGACTTTCTGCGCCTGTGTAATCCAAGATAACACGGCTATCGATACCAGACGCCACCGCAAAGGCTAAACGGGCTGGGAAGTTTGCTTTGATGAGACCCGTTACTACATCTGTGGAAGGACGCTGTGTAGCTACGACAAGGTGAATACCCGTTGCGCGCGCCATTTGAGCGAGACGAACAAGGTTGTGCTCGGTCTGATCTGGTGCAGACATCATAAGGTCGGCCAACTCATCGATCAAAACAACGATACGCGGTAGGGCTTTCCCATCCGCTTTGCGGGTTATTTTGCGATTGTAGGAATCCAAATCACGAGCATGGGCAGATTCAAGCAGGCGGTAGCGATGTTCCATTTCAACAACCACCCAGCGCAAAACGCCGAGAATACGTTCAAGGTTGGTTTCTACTTTGCCATATAAATGCGGCAGACCATTAAAACGAATCAACTCCACCATTTTCGAATCGATCATTACCATGCGCAAATCTTCGGGAGCGTTGTTCATGGCAAGGCAAGCTGCAATAGAGGTGATACAAACAGATTTACCAGAGCCCGTTGAACCTGCGATCAACACGTGAGGCATACGAGCGAGATCTGCGATCAACGGTTGACCTGATACATCACGTCCCAAAGCTACGGTAAGCGGCGCGCCTACTTTATAGAACGCATCAGACTCTAGTAAGGTTTTCATACGAACAACAGAGCTATGAGTGTTTGGCACTTCAATGCCAACATAAGGCTTCCCAGGTACAGGAGCTTCAATACGCAATCTCTGAGCGGATAACGCTAATGCAATATCTTTTTCCAACGAAGCGATCTGCGCCACACGGACTTTCATTTGTTGGGCATCTTCTTCATCAGAACCAGGTTTTTTGATAAAGCCAGGCTGTACAGCGAATTGGGTAATTGCAGGGCCAACTCGGTAACCAATCACTGTGGCAGGGATGCCGAACTCGGAAAGAGTCTTCATGATAAGCCCAGCAGTCTGGTTGATGGTGCGTTCATCCGCACGGGCGGCTGTCTCAGCAAGAAGAATGGTAAGCGGAGGTAAATCTTCGCCACGCGGGGGCGGCTTGAGAGACTTCTCTTCCTTTTTATTGGATGACTTTAGTGCGGTACGGAATTCAGGCGGTAAAGGCTGTGCTTTCTTTTTAGGAGCGATGGTTGTTTTTGCTTGTTCTTCCATAACTGGTTCTGCTTCTACAGGAACTGGAGTGGAAACAATTACAGGAGCAGCTTCACCAGCCAATTGCAAAAGCCATGCTTCCAGCTTCTCCCACAGGCCAAAGCCAGTTGCAACAGTCAACGCCCACAAAATAAATATCACAAGAGTTCCGAGAACTGCACCCATGTAACGCCATGCTAATGTGGTGAGTCCCCAACCAAGGCGGCCGCCTGCCAAGCCAGATTCTGCCAGGAATAAGTCATTGCCACTCGAAGCAGCAAACAGACCAAGGGTTAAGAGAGCGGCGAGTTCAACAGCAATGATACGTCCCCAACGGATTTCGCCCGTGTCGCGGCGGAGAATCGAGAATCCAAAATATCCGATCCCTGAAATAATTAGCAAGCTGCCCAAGCCAAACCAGCGTGTAAGCCAACTAGCTACAAAGACAAGCAGGGCACCGTTCAGGAATGTAGGTTCGATGTTTTGTACGGTTGAATTGAATATCTGGTTATACACATACTCAAAAACGGCAAGCAAAGACATCAGCGCAAATGCAATAAGTGCAAGGCCAGCCATGTCACGCAGGTAACGCCCAAATAGGGAATAAAAATGAGCCAACCTGTCGAGCCAGTCATTCCCAGTGGAAGAAGGTTCTACATGTGCGTATTGTCTATTACGAGGTTTTTGAGTTTCAGACATTCGGTTTATTGAAGTTTCATGCTCAAGCCAAGGCGCTGATGCGGAGCATCCAAATGCAGGATGCGTACTTGCACCCGCTGCCCATCTGAAAGCGTCTCACGCAAAGATTTGCCTTCGGCCAATGGAATTTCAGAAACGTGAATGAGACCTTCCACACCAACATCCAAGCGTGCAAATGCGCCAAAGGAAAGCACGCTGGTAATAACGCCATTTTGAACACTGCCTTCGGGGAAATCAACAGTGGCAGTAAGCCAGGGATTTGGCAACAAGCGTTTTAGGCTAAGAGCAACACGGCAGCGCTCAGGGGCAAGGTCAAGGACTTGCACATCAATGGTGCTGCCCATTTTTACGATCTGAGATGGATGCGTTACACGCCCCCAAGACAATTCGGAAATATGGATCAAGCCTTCCACACCGCCAAGGTCAATGAACACGCCAAAGTCTGTAATATTGGTAACCACACCTTGAACTCTTTGACCTGCCTGCAACGCGTGGAATAATTCCGCACGTTTACCTGGCTCTGATTGCGCGGCGCGTTCGGAGAAAACCACGCGTCCATCTTCTGGCACACATTCAATTACTTTTAATCGCAGTGAGCGACCGACATACGATTCAAGATCATGGTCGCGTTCTGTTAGCTCGATCTTGCCTGCCAAATCCACTAAATGCGAAAATGGAACAAATCCATACAAGCCCTCGCCCTCCACAAGCAGGCCGCCGCGGTTATGCCCAGTCACCATTAAGTCAATGATCTGGTCGCGCATATAAAGATCTTTAACCTGAGTCCAGTTTGCAGTTACCTTTTTATCTGGAGAGGCCTGCTTCGCCTCTTCACCGCCGACCTCAGGCTTGCTCGCCACAGAACGGATGGGAACTGGCCCCGACGCACGGCTCTCTTCCGCCAGAACTGATGCCCACCAGCCTTCATCTACTTCAGGGATTGGATTTTCATATTTTCTTTTTTGGTTTTGGCCAGTCATAATGGCCTCCTTATCTTACTAGATAAAATATGCGTAATAATACGCTAGCTTACTGTTCCTGAAGATTCGTTTCCATTTCGAGTATAGCCTTTGCAACCGCTTCTACCGCAACGCGTTGCTTTCTATACAGATCAGCCTCAGACATGGCAAGGCGCGCTGCCACATCGCGCACTTTTCTTCCTTCAATAAATTTCATTTCAAGGATATTGTACAAGATCCACTCGGTAGTGAACTTCCTATCGCCTCGCGGCTTGACTTGATCCACGGCACGGCGCAAAAGAGCACGCAAAGCATTTGCAGTATTTCCATCATCCTGCTCGGCAAGGTCACGCACTACTTGAAGTTTTATCAACGGATTGTTGGTCAGCTTGGGGCCGCCCCAATAATGAGTGAGTGCATCCTTGACCCAATTTGCAAGATCGGCTTCTTGCAAAGCGGATTCGCTCATTAAATTGCTGCGGGTATCATATCGGCCAGCTGCACGCATCCGCTGGATCATTTCCACTTGTGGTTGCAAATCTGCCAGAGAGCGGAATACTCGCTGTTGCATTTGGCGGTCTTCCAAAGCAAGCGCAGCACGGTCGGCCAAAAGCCATAAGGCCTCGCGCTGTTCATTTTCCATTTTAATATTTTCTTGTCTTGCAACACCCATTAAGCCAAGTAAGGGCGGCAATTCATCCTGATCCATATCTGAAAATCTACGATGATGCAGAGGCAATACCCAAAAATTTCCCCACTGAAATTCGCGGCGAGCCTCGCCATTGACCTTTTCCATTGCTTCGGTCAGGCTATCCTGGTCGAGCAATGTGCGGTTGCCCGCAACGACGATTGGTGATAATGTCTCATCATCCAATGCGGCTACAAAAGCAGCTGGAGAACGCAGATGATCACGCGCTGCTGCAAGGATTGCCTCGAGAAATTGTTGTAAGTCACCTTGTGTAAGCAGGCGCTCTTCAATATTCTGGAGAAGAACCAGTTCATTTCGGTCACGGCCAAAAAACAGCCAACGCTCCCAAAGTGGAGCAGCAAACGTAATGGAATGTTCAAGCAGCAAAACGGTCGCTACCACGGTAAACGGGACAAAAGCATTATAAGGAGAGCCAAGCAATTCCCCACTACGGCGGACAATGGTCATTAAAGCCAACGCAGCAGATGCAGTAACAGGTCCGCGCATGATCCACTTGAAGAGACGGCTCTTGATCACTCGGTCTGGCCAGGATACGCCAAAGAACGCCACCGCATACGCCATCAGAATCACCAACGCACCGACTAACAAGTTAATGAATGTTGCCACGCCCCAAAATAAAAATTGATGCTGGGCGGCAATGCTATAACCGAACAAAAGATAAGGGTAGGAACCAAGCGCAGGGGCGGTTGCACCAGCCATCAGGTAGAGCATGCGGCGGCGCCCTGAGCGCGTCAGCATCAAACTGTAGGCACGCGCAAAATTTATCCCAGCCCAAACCATCGATGAAATATAGAAAAGAGTGAATACTTCCGTCCAGATGGTGCGCAAAAGATAAGGCGCTGGTTTGCCATCAGGCACCATTGGGCCGAGTAAATATCCAAATGCAAGCAAAATAAGGAAAAAGGTAGAGACCACATACATCCCGCGCACGGCAATTCGCCTGCGTCCGCGTGATGGGCGGCCTGCGGTTACGAGCAAAGCGTCTGAAAGATGAAGGTATGCTGCTGGGAGAAATACAATACCAAACCACTGCAAGCGCAAAAACAATTCGATCGCTTCCAGGGTGAGCGATCTATCTTGCAAGGCTT
Source organism: Anaerolineales bacterium (assembly GCA_046328875.1). GTDB lineage: Bacteria > Chloroflexota > Anaerolineae > Anaerolineales > Villigracilaceae > Villigracilis. The sequence continues at coordinate 3,005,743 of JAXLVS010000001.1, forward strand.
CAGAGGTGAAAACGATCACTACGCAAAGCAAAATAATCGCGAATGAACGCGCAACTCTATCACGCAAATTAAACGAAAGCGCATAGAGAAACAGCGAAAACGCTGTAATAGCGATCCCCGCCGTTAGTATCTGGTTGAGCGTCTGGATCCCCGCCAGAAGTGGTACCGACCAACCGTTAATCATACAAGCCCTTCCAATAAATGATTCACAGCAGCGTAGCTAAAGTGCTGTTGGTGTTACTTCAATATCTTGGCAAAAAAGATGGCAACATCCTGATTGATATAGTAATGGTCATTATACCCGCAGAATTCATATCCGAACTTTTGTGCAAGTCGGATGGCAGGCAGATTTTTCGCCTGCATCTCCATAATAAGACGACGATGCGATCGGGACGCCGCCCATTCCTGCCCAGCCGCCAATAGGGCTGCCCCTACGCCTTTGCGGCGATTTGCTGAATCCACCACCAAGTCTGTTACCCATACTACAGAAGCTGTACCGCGCTCTAAAAGGCAGATATACCCAATAGGGTCTTTGCCAATAAAAGCTGTGTACATCATGGATTTCCTCACCCAATCATCAGCCAACGCAAAGGGATTATGAGGATAAGCGACCGTAATTGTGCGTGGTAAACGTACTTCACGGAATGTACCTGTCACCTGCCCAGTCTCTCGCCGTAACTCCAGCTGCCAGACCGATTCGCTTTTATTAGAATGATCCAGCCCCATCAAACGGGAAAGATCAGTAGCAACAGTAGGACGTAATTCAATTTCAGGCATATATATTTCCAGTAAGTTTATTGCAAAGGAACAACCCGCACAGGCACAATACAAGCTGGCAGATTTTGTCCCTGGTTATCTGTAACAACAAGGCGTAATTGGTAATCACCAGGAGTAAGAGCTGTTGCATCCCAGCGTCCCAATGAGCCCTCATTCACAATGGCACGACCAGCGGAAATGGTAGCCCACGTATCACTACCAGCTGGAGCTACTTCATATTTATAAAAGCCAAAATTTGGAATGTTCACTGTTCCGCTTATTTCAATCGCACCTTTCACTTCATCTCCAGGCTCAGGAAAGGAAATATTGACTTGACCGGGAATGCAACCTGCTGCGCTGGCAGCCACTTGAGGAAGCTGCCCTGAAAATTGTGTCATCATTTCAGCAGACAGTGTACCTGTTGGAGTGGAAATCAAATCCAGAGTAGGAGTGGTAATGAATACATCTGCGGGCAGGCCTGGAATAATAAATGTAGCCATGAAAAATTCGACACAGAACAAAACCACAATAAACGCCGAGATGATAGCGGACCGCCCAAAGCGGCGGGAAGAAAATTCACGTTCGAGGCTATAAACAGCCACTTGCCACTCTCGCCACGAACGCCATAACCAACGAAAAGCGAACAGGCCTCCAATTGCCAGCAGAATATAGATCAGCACCTCATAAGAGGCGAGGAATCTGTAAATTTCTTCCATTTGCCAGCTTTATTTATAACCCACGCAATACGCCGCGAACGATCTTCTCCACTTTGGGAGTAATTACCTTACCTGCTTCAATAACTTCCTCATGGGTTGTGACAGTAGATCCATCCAAATTGGCTTTGTTACTAATACCAGATAAGCCAAGCACGCGCATATTTCCATGGCGCGCAATGATCACCTCCGGCACAGTAGACATACCTACAGCATCAGCACCTGCATTTCGTAGGAATCGTAAATCTGCGGGGGATTCAAACGAAGGGCCACTTAACCCAGCATATACGCCTTCACGCAGGGTAATTCCATTTTCCTTTGCAACACTACGAGCAAGGTCGCTATAAGCACGATCATAGGGCTGGCTCATATCTGGGAAGCGAGGACCAATTTCATCCAAGTTGGGTCCCATTAATGGATTCAAACCTGACATACCCATGAGGTTTAGTTGATCGGTAATCAACATTACATCGCCAGGGGCGAAATCGGGGTGCACACCACCAGCAGCGTTTGTGACGATCATGGAAGGAATACCCAGACGCTGCATCACACGAACAGGTAAAGTTACCTGTCCCATGGTATAGCCTTCATAATAGTGGATGCGTCCCTGCATCACAAGAACGGGGCGGCCTTCCAATTCACCGATCACGAATCGTCCCACGTGCCCGTGGACAGTAGAAACAGGGAAGTTGGGCAGGTCTCCATACGGGATGTTAACTGCATTTTGTACAGAATCAGCCAGACCGTTAAGTCCTGAGCCGAGAATGATCCCAACAATCGGCTGCATTGAAGTGCGGCTTTTTATCTTTTGTGCGGTTTCGTCAATTTGAGCGAGGGAAATATAATTTTGCATTTATGATTACCTGTATCTGCTTTTTTTACAAACAAGCACACCCCCACCATAAGAGCCTATTTGCGTTCGAGATTATATCAGAAATCAGAACTGACTTTCTGCGGCCTTTTTGGGCATCGAGAGAGGTAGATAAATTCTGCTTCTTATGCTATCCTAACGCATCATGAAACAGCCATCCAGATATGACATCCTTGCATTTTCATCGGGAATTTTAGGGGTCATTGGAGCAGCCCTATTAATTATCCCTGTCAAATTAAATATCATCAATGCGTTTGAATTTAATTGGTTTTTTGACATTCTGGGGTTGATAAGTTTTGCAACCGCCCTGTCTCTTCAGATCATTATTATTTTAAATTCAGGCAAAAAGCTCTCCACGCTTATTAAGATGGCGGCCATCGTGCAGCTTTTCTTTTATACCTGGATGTATTGGCAGGCAGGATATTACCTGGAAGGGTTTGTTCTGTTTTATACCGGTCTTGTTATTTTAGTTTTAATCACGCCGCTTAGGAATTTGTTGCCTCAAGTTAATATTCCAAACTTAACGTTCGTGTTGATCGGCTTTACAAGCGGGATATTTCTAGCAGTATCAAGCTCTCAATACGCACAATATGATCTGGTCAATTACAAGACCTTTTTGGTAATTGGCTTTCTGGTGACAGCGCTTGCTGGAGGAATCGTTACTGTCCTTCCATCAGTAAAACACGGCGGTATTTTGATGCGTTTGCAGGCCATTCCTTGGTTAGGGTGGTGCTTGATTTTTATACCCGTTGTACCACTGGTCACTTTGCTAATTCCCGTTTTGATGATCGTAACAATACTTCTTAATGGCATCGTGAAGTGGGATTATTTAACACTAACCAAAGAAGACGTCCTCGGGCGGCGATCTGTGATGATTGCTGCTTCAATGGAAGTGATCTTGCTTGTATTTCTTTGCGCGACACTTCATCTAATGGATATTTCTTTTAACGAAAAAAATATTTCAATGGGAACCTTTCGAGGTTTCGCATTTTTATTCTTCGCTATCGCCGTGTTGTTTGTGCATCACGAAGTCGTTACGATCATTATCACGATCAACAGTCTCCTGCGCGAATTGACGAAAACAGAAACTGACGAAGAGCCTCAACCTGAATATGGGAACTGGGGCGGGCGGTTATCGCTATATCTAAAGCCGTTTCTTCTTACCCAGGAGTTGGTGCGCTTTCGAATTAACGCGCAGTCAGATCAAATAGCGTCACTCACCCATCAAGTAGGCAATGAAAAGAAACGCAATGCGCAATTAACCCTTTTGCTGGAATTAAGTCAGCAACTTGAAAATCAGTTGGATCAGCCCGTTGCAGCGCAGCTTGCAGTAAACACTCTGGAGCGCGCGTTGGATTGTTCCTTAGCATCCATCTATATTCATGAACCAGATAAAAGGGAATTTATGCTGCTTGCAGCGGCAGGGCATCAGACCAGCCTACTGCCCGTGGGATATCGTCAAAGCGTGTCAGTGGGAGTTATCGGGAGAGCTGTTCGCCAGCGAAAAACCCAAATCATTAACGATATTCGAGAAGATGCGGATTATATCCGTTTTGAAAATGAAACCAATCTTTCCGCATTGGTCATCCCTCTTATATTCAATGGACATGCGAACGGCGCCATCGTTCTTAGCAGCGAAAAGACGAGTGCCTTCGGCAGCATTGATATTGGGCTTGCAGAAGCGGTTGGCGCAGAGTTGACTCGTTCCTGGGAACGTTCGGGGTATCACTCTCGGTTAATGAATCTGATTCAGGCGGGCAGCCAGCTCTCAGCGATGGTTGAGCCGGGGACCACTGCTCACGAAGTGGCAGCTATCAGCAGAGAAATCATGCAGGCCCGATTCACGTTTGTCCATATCCAATTAGGACAGGAGAGGAATTTTACGCAAAGTGCGTCTTCAGGTAATGCGCCAGCGCTTCTAGAATCTCTTGAGAATTCAGCCCCTTCGGAAGCACTTGTGCAAATGGCCTTCCAAGCGGCACAACCTTTCCGCATTCGAGATGTGCGAAAATATATCGCCACAGCGCACTTGACCATCGACAATGCTGGATTGCGGAGTATGCTTACTATTCCAATTCGCTGGCATCGTATGAACATAGGAGTGATATTTGCCTTTGGAAAACAGGATGGGGTTTTCTTTACCGAAAACGATGAGGCTCTTGCAGAACTTCTTTCCATTCAAGCAGCGGGTGCATTTGAAAGTACGTGGCTACAACAAGAATTACGGTCTTCATTGCGAATTACTTCTCTGCTTTATCGATTAAGTAATCAAATCATTCAAGCAGAGAATCTCGAAAGCGCCGCAGTAGATATTGCTCAAACAGCTCATAAACTTGCGAAGAGCATTACTACTGGTATTGTGTTGTTGAACACTGAAGGTGAAGTTGAAGCAGAGCTGGAAATTGACGAGACAGGGCGGCATAAAGGCAACAACCATCCAATGGAACTCATCAAGGATGCGATGAATTCTGGGCAGCTTATTTACTTCTCTCAAGGACATTCCATCACGCGGACTTGTCTGCCCATTCAAACTCCCATCCGAAAATATGGCGCAGTCTGGATGGATGCGCATGAAGATCAAGGAAATAAGCCTGCTGCGAATCCAAATGATTTACAAGCCTTGGTCAATCAGGCTGCCATTGCTCTTGAACGCTCACTCCTACTCGTGGAGTCACGCCGTCAGGCGGTTGAGATCAAAGCTGCGTACGACAAACTGGAAGCAACTTACGACCAAACTCTTGCTTCCCTTATTTCAGCTCTCGACGCGCGAGACCGCGAAACTGAGGGTCACAGTTTACGAGTAAGCTCTATGGCGACCAAATTAGGTGAGACCCTTGGCTTTACATATCAGCAACTAAAGGTATTAGAACGCGGCTCACTATTGCACGATATCGGTAAGATTGGTATCAGCGATACTATCCTTCACAAACCTGGGCCACTGAATACAGAAGAGTGGAAAATCATGAAACTCCACCCAGATATTGGCGCAAAGATAGTAGAAGGAATCCCCTTTCTGCAAGATACGATTCCACTTATCCGCCACCATCAAGAAAGATGGGATGGTTCAGGGTATCCGGTCGGACTTGCCGGAGAAGAGATTCCAATACTTGCCCGTATGTTCTCCATAGTTGATGCTTTCGACGCATTGACGAGCAATCGTCCATACCGTGAAAAGATATCTATTGCCGAAACTCTCGAATATCTAAAAGAACAAGCTGGCATTTTATTCGACCCCAACATTGTTCCGATTTTTGAAAAACTTGTAATTAATGATGAAAGCGGTTTTACTTTTCGTGAATAATTAATGAGCAAAATTACTGGTAGTTTTGGATATGACCCTCAAGAAAATCTAATATCGATTCTGCCAGCTGTAATTGCTGGCATGATCGGCTTATCTATTACTGTAATATCCACAATATTACTTTATCCCACATTGACTGAAGTCCACAGAAACGTACTGATTGCCTATGGGATTATTGGCAACATTTATCTGGGGTTTTACTACCGTAATTACGTTCTGTCTCCAAACAAATCAAAATATGCTTGGATCAACGGAATCATCGCAGGGATTGCGCTAGGGGTATTTCCGCACTTAATTCCCGAAGACCTGAAATACCTTGTATATTCGCTCGTACTAATGGCATCACTAGCCACATCTGTCATCTCAAACCGTGGTCCTGCGCTTTTGCTAGTAATCATTGTTTTTACAATTCATTCTATACATTACATCAATAAAAACTTGCATATAAGCGGTTGGCTCTCGCATATCGCACTGCTCGCCGCTGCGATTATTGCGGTAGAGACCATTCAGCAATTAAAAAAGATCTCCAAAAAGCAAATGAACCGTCTGGAGATCGTCAACGAAATCAGCAAGCAGATCGTCTCTACTTTGGAAACAAAAGAGCTTCTCAAACTATTAGATACTGAGCTTCAAAATGTTATCGAAGCAGACACTTATTATATTGGTCTAAAAAAGGATAATGAGCTTCACATGGAGTTATTCTACGATGACAAAGAATACTTCAATGGGCTTAGCTTTCCAATAGAAGGCTCTCTTTCTAATTGGGTGATACAAAATCAAAAGGTTCTCTTTCTCGCAGATTTACGCACAGCCGAGCCTCTTGAAGGTGTAACCATTGAAATTGTTGGAAAGTCAAAAGCATCCTTATCGTGGATGGGTGTACCCATGAAAGGCATACATGTAAATGGCGTTATGGTCATCGCGTCTTATCGCGCTAATGCCTTCAATCGGAGTGACTTTGAACTACTCTCTAATATCGCACAACGTGCCGCTCTCGCATTGGACAACACTTATCACCACGCATTAGTGGAAGAACAAGCACGGCTAGATAGCCTGACCCGCGTCTATAACCACGGTTACTTTATTCAAAAATTACGTGAACAAGCAGATACTTGTCAACGGGATAGTCAACATCTTAGCTTGATCATGCTGGATATTGATTACTTCAAACAATTTAATGACACATTTGGTCACACCATCGGGGATGAAATTCTCGTTAGCCTGTGCGACACAATTCGTCAACATATCAAAAAGAATGATGCGGTTGGCAGATGGGGCGGAGAAGAGTTTGCCATCTCACTCCCAAACACAAACAGAGAACAAGCATTTCAAGTTGCAGAACGCATCCGCGAGACATTGTCGTCTGTAAAAGTCACAAACAGTAAGCATGTTGAAATTCCCGTCCCAACTGTCAGTATGGGAATTGCTGTGTTCCCTGAAGAAGCTGTGGACATTATTAAGCTGATCGATCTCGCAGACCATCGCCTCTATATAGCAAAAGAGCGTGGACGCGATCAAGTCGAAACCGCATCCACGCTCCAATAACCAAATTCTCAATTTGTTATTTCAATATTTCTGAAAATCCCTTTATCGCCTTTTCCACGCCTGCATCATCCACCCAATAATGCGTCACCAAACGGAAACGGCGTGGGCCAGCCCAATCGACCAACACCCCATATTTCTTCATCTCTTCGATAATTTCATTCTCAGTCAATTTGATTCGATCTGCAAGATCAAAATAGATCATATTGGATGAAGAAGCCGCATCCAGCTTTAAGCCTTGAACATGCTTCAACCCCTCAAACAGTTTCTTCGCTCGAATATGATCCTGACCAAGACGCCCAGTCATTTTCTCCAACGAGATCAAGCCTGCCGCTGCCAATACCCCCGCCTGACGCATCCCCCCACCCAACATCTTCCGCAAGTGACGCGCACGCACAATGAACTTCTTCGTTCCGACCAGCATTGACCCAACAGGAGAGACCAATCCTTTACTCAAACAGAACATCACTGAATCTGCAGGAGCGGTCAGATCTTTCACATCAACGTTCAAGGCCGCAGCGGCATTGAAAATTCTCGCGCCATCAATATGGAAGAGCAGATTATTCTCTTTGGCAAGTTTTCCAACTTGCGCTGTGTACTCAGCCGTTAACGGAATACCACCGCAAACATTCTGCGTGTTCTCGATGCAAATGAGTCGCGTAATGGTGTGATGAACATCCTCAAACTGAATCGAGGCGCGGATGTCATCTAAAGCAAGAGTCCCGTCCGCTTGATTTTTAACAGGGTGCGGATGAATCCCACCCAGCGCAGCCATCCCACCTGCTTCATTCATATAAATGTGTGATTTTTCCCCAACAATTGCCTCATCTCCGCGCTGGCAATGGACGAGAAGCGCCAGCAAATTTCCCATCGTACCTGAAGGAACAAAAAGTGAATCTTCCTTGCCAAGCATGGAGGCCGCTTTCACCTGCAACGCATTGACCGTGGGGTCATCCATATAAACATCATCACCCACCTCTGCTTCAGCCATCGCTTCGCGCATTTCAGGGGTAGGTTTTGTAACGGTGTCAGAACGCAAATCTGTATATTCCATAATACATCTCTCCTATTTTGTACACAGAAAGAACAGGTTTCACAAAAAACATTTTAAGAAATCTGTTCTTATCCGTGCAATCTGTCAATTCTGTGTACGGAAAATAAAATTACTCCAACCTTCTCACATCTTCCAAAACCCGCTTCAACTCATCAGGCAAATCAGCTTCAAAGGTGCGGGGTTCTTTTTCATTGGGAAGAATGATCTTCAAACGAAACGCATGCAAAAAGTGACGGTTGATATTTACTGTAAATTTTCTCTTGCCATACACTGAGTCACCTACAATCGGACAACCCAGAAATTCACAATGTAAACGGATTTGATGTGTACGCCCAGTGTGTGGATGGAATTCCAGCAGAGTGTGCTCCTTGAATGCCTCCAACGTTACGTATTCACTAACAGCATCACGTCCTTTACCAGGCGTCATGATCGCCATCTTCTTGCGGTGACTTGGGTCACGTCCAATGGATGCTTCCACACGACCTACAGGTGTGGGCGGTTTTCCATCTACAAGAGCGAGGTAGGTTTTCTCTACCTTCCGCAGGCGAAATTGTTCCTGGAGCCAGTTATGCGCACGTTCATTCTTCGCCAGTACAATCAAACCTGACGTCTCTTTATCAAGCCGATGCACAAGGCCAGGGCGTTCCTCTCCCCCGATACCTTCCATATCAGGGTCATATCCCAAGACAGCATTCACCAGCGTACCAGAAGCATGTCCCGCAGCAGGATGAACCACCATTCCTGCAGGTTTATTGACAACGATCAAGTCATCATTTTCAAAAATAATATCAAGAGGAATATCCTCGCCTGTCAGTCCACTCGGCACAGGCGGCGGTACGCGTACTTCTACTTCATAGCCATTATCCAGAGATTGACCTGACTTTTTTGCAGGAGTTCCATTAATAGAAACAAGACCTCCCTCGATTAATCCCTGCAAACGAGCCCGCGAAAACTCAGGCAGGCAAGTTACAAGGAATTTATCGAGGCGACCCGCTTTCGTGCCCTCATACTTAAATTTCTCCACTCGTTCATTCATGATGTCTCCCCTTCAGTTGGTGTTGTCATATCAGGTTTTCTTCTTTCATGGAACCATAAAATCAATAATAACATTGCCACGCTGATGTTGATACTTGCATCAGCCACATTAAAGATATAAAACGTTCCCACCGAAACAAAGTCGGTAACACTTCCAACGGTCAATCGGTCAATCAAATTTCCAACGGCGCCGCCAATATACAAACCAGCAACAGCCATCATCCAGCCATCTACATAATCTACGGTTAATACATAATAAAGAGCGCCAACGATCACCAACACAGCCAAAATAGTTAAATACAATTTTCCATTCTGAAACATTCCAAAGGATGAACCGCTATTTTGAATGTAGGCAAGGCGAGCGTAAGGGAAAAGCCAGCTCAACGACTCTGGAAGCCAGGAAGTATTTAAGGGAATATTCTTACGAACCAGCCACTTTGTCCATTGATCGAGGATCACAACCAACGATACAAGCAGAAAAAAAATGGAATAATTCTTACGAGGCGGATTTTGCTCCACCACAGGCACTATTTTTTCATCCATATCGCAGACTATCTTTCTTCTGCGCTGCTAACAGGTGTTTCAACTTGAAGGGAGTTTTCATTGCTTTCAAGTGTTTTTTCTTCAGTGGCCTTCTCGCGCTTTTCCCGTCTTTCATTAAGCCAGACGCCCAGCAAAAGCACAGCCACGCCAACCGAAATGGATGCATCTGCAATATTGAAAACGGGAAACACGCCAACAGAAATAAAATCTGTGACTTTGCCTCTCATCAAGCGATCTACCAAATTGCCACCTGCACCTGCAAGCTGCAACCCCATGGCTACTTTCAATGTCCAATCACTGCTTTCCACATGAGGGAAATAATAAATGATGGCGCCGATCACAATAAAAGCCAAAATTGTAAAAACCAAATTCCCATTCTGGAAAATGCCAAAGGCAGCGCCGCTGTTATACCAATGCACGATCCGTGCATACGGGCTTAACCATTGCAACCAATCGGGCAGCCACATTCCACCAAACTCGATATTCTCCCGCACCAGCCACTTCGTCCATTGATCGAACGCAACTACAACACTAGCCACGCCAAACAATAACAAATAATCTTTAACCTTCGAATTCAACTTCACACCTCATCTCCAAATTAATGCGCCTATTGTACCGCACCGACATAAACCCTCGGCACGCGCGCGCTAATATTTGTCATTACTTCATATTCATTCGTGCCCGTCCAATCAGCGAGCTCTTCGGCAGCAATTCCGCCGCCAAACAAAATCACCTCATCCCCCACTTTCACGTCATCATCTCCAACATTCACCATAAATTGATCCATGCAGATGCGCCCAACTTGTGGATATGATTTTCCATTGATGATCACCCGCGCATGATTCGTCATGCGGCGGAAATATCCATCGGCATAGCCGCACGGGATAGTGACGATTCTCGTCCGCGCCTCAGCCTGCCACAACGACCCATAACTGACACTTCGCCCAGGCAACGTGACTTTGCTATAAGCCACTCGTGACTTCCACGTTAGCGCAGGTTTTACTTCGACCTTCTTTTCAATATCACGTTCAGGGTACACGCCATAAAACAACACCCCAGGCCGTACCATATCCATATGCGCTTCTGGCAGATTCAGAATCCCGCCCGAATTACAGACATGGCGCATGGGCATTGGAAGACTGTTCTTTTCATAAAAACGTAAAACTTCTTGAAAGCGTTCGAGCTGAAGAGAAGCTGTCACTAAACCTGGTCTGTCAGATACCAGAGTCTCTGAATTCGCAAGATGTGTATAAATCCCTTCCACATCCAAGTGTCTACACGCAAGAGGCTTCTTGATGAACTCTTCCGCTTCGTATTCGTGGACACCCACCCGCTCCATGCCTGTATCAATCTTCAAGTGGACTTTGAGCTGCTTACGGGTAGAGTCTGCCAGTTGTTCGGCGGCAGTTAACAGGTCTAAAGAAGAGGCGGTGAGAATTAAGTCGTGTTCAAGAAATAATGGAAGCTGTTCGATCAACGTTCCGCCTGCAACGAGGATCGGCTTCGTAATTCCGAGCGCGCGCAATTGAATAGCTTCTTCTACGAGTGCAACACCGAAATAATCTACATACGGTTCAATAAATGGAGCAACGCCTTCTATGCCATGACCATAGGCATTGGCTTTAACCATCGGCATGACCTTGGCGCCTTGAACATGAGCGCGAATGTTTTCAAGGTTTTGTTTTAGCTGGGGAAGGTTAACTTCAAGATAAGTCGGTCGCATATTCTTTTATTTGTGCAACTTGCTCTTTTATTTTATACGCCAGTGATATTCAACATCAGGTTCAGATTCAGGCGCAGGGCTAACGCCAAAACTTTCAGCAACAAAGCCATTCTTTTCATAGAATGCGCGCGCTATTTTATTGGCAGCATGTGTATATAACCAAAGGTGTTTGGGTGAGAGTGTTCTGGCAAAATCAAGCAAGGCTTGCCCGATCCCGCGGCGATGATGCTTGGGGTCAACATAGAGACGGTCAAGAAAATCATTTTCCATACCCAGAAATGCTACAGGCACACCTTCGAACTCATAAACCCATAATTGGTCTTGCAGAATAATGGCATTACGAAAATATTCGCGTGCACCTTCCAGTTCAAAGCCCATTCGTTCCATCAAATCTGGCATGGCAACATGCATGGCTTCAAACCAAAGCGCGGTTACAACTTCAAAATCATCTTCTCGAAACGGACGGATCATTGTTCTCCTGTTTAAAAAAATAGGTGGACGGCTTGCGCCGTCCGCCTATTTTACTTGTAAAAGCTAATTATCTCCCAAACAGGAGATGAGAGTTTAATGCCATGCGCCCAAAATGGCGCCAAAAAGGAGAAAGTTGACAAGGTGGTTGCCAACCTCAATTGCCCAAATCTTCAAACCATGGCCTGCAAACAGCTTGTTCACCAGATATGTGGGTGCAATAAAGCCAAACCAAAGCATGAACCCGATACGGGCACCAGAAGCGGCGTTCGTACCGCCCATGAAATTGACCATGATCGCCATGGAAATTGCCTGAACAACTGAGGAAAGCACTGTCAGCCCCCATGTCATTCCCATATTTTCCATGCCAGGTTGTTCTTTACCTGCGCCAACCACCTTCCACCACATTGGGAAGAATGTTTTTGGGTTATACCAGATCGACCCGCTGATCATACTCACCACAACACAAACGACAACCGCCAGCCAGTTAATTGATCCAAAATCCATTTCAGCCTCCAGTTTTAAAATTGACCAGCGCTCGCTGATCTGTTAAGTCATTATAACAGAACGCATGTTCTGTTTCAAGCTGCAAAATAAAAATGCCTCAATTTTTCAGTTGAGGCATTTTTATTTTATATTTTTCCTGCTACATAATCCAGCACATCGATCTTGGTGAGAATGCCGATCGGTCTGCTATTCTCAACGACGATCAGGGCATAGCCAGCAGTCAACGAAGGCATGGCTTCTTCAAGCGGAGTTTCAGGCGGGAAGACTGCACCAGCGTTTTGCACAAGCGAATCGATCTTTTCCTCGTTGCTATGTTCATGCTTTTCAAGCATGTGATTCAGCAAATCCACTTCTTCGATGAGCCCCACAAGCGCTCCATCCGCGCCGACAACTGGCATCTGGGATACTGCATTTTGGTGCATCACTGACACCACTTTGCGAATCGAGTCGCCGACCGTAGCGGTGATCAATGCTTTGTTTGGCTTGGCAATCAACAGGTCGCCCAGAGCCGTTTCTCCGAATTCCATTGAGAGGAAACCGAACTCACGCATCCATTTATCATCATAGAATTTGGACAGGTAACGTGAGCCAGAGTCAGGCAAGATCACAACAGGCAAACGATCGGGAGTTAATTTGCGGCAATATTTGATCGCTCCTGCAATTGCAGAGCCTGACGAACCACCTGCAAAAATCCCTTCCTGACGAACCAACTGGCGCGCCCATAAAAATGACTCACGATCCCCAGCGCGTTCGATGGCATCGACATATTCAATATCCATTGTGGACGGTAAAAAGTCTTCGCCAATGCCTTCCACTTTATAAGTCTTTGGATACGCGCCAGGAGGAATGATGCCTTTGTTCTGCCAGATCTCAGTGAGGATGGAACCTTCAATATCCACACCGACAATTTGGATCTTTGGGTTCTTGGATTTTAGATAACGACCAACGCCAGTAATGGTGCCGCCCGTGCCAATGCCAATAATGACATCGGTCAGCTTGCCCTCGGTCTGCTCCCACAGTTCAGGACCAGTACTTAACTCATGTGTTTTTGGGTTATCGGGATTGTGATATTGATTCGCCAAAATGGCATTGGGAGTTTCGCGTGCGAACTTCTTGGCAACTTCATAATAAGACCGTGGGTCATCGGGACCAACAGCAGTGGGCGTGATGACCACTTTCGCGCCATAAGCACGTAACAATAAAATCTTTTCATTGCTCATCTTGTCAGGCATGACAAAGATGGTTTTATATCCCTTCAATGCTGCGGCGATCGCGAGGCCAACACCGGTATTACCAGAGGTTGCTTCTACAATTGTGCCGCCAGGTTTGATCTCTCCCCTCTTCTCAGCTTGTTCAATAATATTTGCTCCCACTCGGTCCTTCACTGAACCGCCAGGATTCATAAATTCCAATTTCGCATACAACGGGACGGGCAGGTCACGCCCAATTCGTTCCAACCTGACCAGCGGTGTGTTCCCCATCGCGCCAAGCACATTATTAAAAACTCGTCTCTCTTTTGATTCGGGTAAACCTATCATTTTCTCTCCTTGGTTGGAGGTATTTTACCGTCTTTTAACCACGAAGGGCACAAAGGAAAAACTCTCATCAAATTTATTGACGAGAGTTTTTATTCATCCTTCATCACTCAACATTCATCACTGCTCTTATGGTGAGCGGGCACAACGAAAGCCGATGTAGCTATACATATACGATGGATCGTACTTGCCACGATTAGCAGAACGGACACTGTAATCTTGGTTAAGCCAAGAACCACCCCGCAAAACTCGGAATTGACCCGATTCTGGTCCCACCGGATTATTGGAAGAAGTCAGCTCATCATAATAAGTTCCCCCATACCAATCGTTTACCCACTCCCAAACATTTCCTGCCATGTCGTAAACGCCATAAGTACTTTCGCCGCTGGGGTACGCGCCAACTTCTGTTGTATCGCCAACATTGCTGTTGTAATTCAACAAATTATTAGCTGGCACACTATTACCCCAAGGGTAGGTTCGCGCATCCGTGCCGCGTGCGGCTTTTTCCCATTGTGCCTCGGTGGGTAAATCTCCGCCTGTCCACACCTCGCAATAGCGATTAGCTTTATCCCAAGTCACATAGAGGACGGGATAATTATCAAATTCAGGAATTTCGTAATAACTGGTGTGTGTATAGGAACCCGTAGACGATGGCGGTTCACAGACACCGGCATTCACACAAGTCTTGTATTGTTTATTTGTCACTTCGGTTTGGTCTAGCCAATAGGCATTCAGATAAACTGTATGAACTGGCGCGTCACTGTCACTGTTTCCCATTGTAAATTTACCTACTGGCACATACACAAGTGTCTCGCCTTTTTCACCAATTATGGTCGAGCCTATTCCAAGTGTTGGAGTTGGGATGATAGTTTCCGTTGATTGAGGAGTAGAACTAAAAGTTGCACTGCTTTCGGCAAGAGGTTGAGGCATTTCTGTGTCTCCCCCAAAAGCAGCGGTTAGTGTTACCTTATTTTGTTCAGGAGATAGTGGGAAAAATGTATATAATCCAAGCACAAAAACAGCAACCAACGCAAATCCGCCAAGTCTATAAAACAATCGTTTCTTTTCATATTGCTTATCCGCTTGGATTAATAATGTTTTGCGGGGAGAGAGAGCAGACGGGTCAAGGATTTTTGTAAAAGGCTTTACAGGAATTTCTTTCTTATATTCTTCGTTATGTTCTTCTAAAACTGAAGCCGAAACAATTTGCTCTTCCGTTTTCTCAAGCTTTGGTGTTCTTGACGTAGATATTTTCTGCCGTGTATCTTCTAAAATCACAGGCGACACATCGGGGCCAAGGCTAGCTACACGTTTATTCAGTCCTAAAAGCAAGCGTTTATTGCTATCAGGACGGAACAAGTCTACCCATTGAAAGCGGTTCAAGCGTTTGGGGACATCGCAGTCTTCCAACTTGGCAGGGATAATGAAGATAGTCCCGTCGGGTTTCTCCAACGCCTTGTCCAATGCAAAGGAAATTTCCTTTTGAACATATCCCTCTTTGTTGACAGAATTTTTGGAAAGGCAAACGAGGATGACATCAGAGGCATTTAATGCCCTAGGGATTTCCACTTCCCAGTTTTCACCGGGCAACAAATCTTCCTGATCCAACCAAGGTTGAATACCATGCTGTTTAAGGTAACGGTGAAGCTTCCGCACAGCGGGCTTGTCTTGCGAGGCATGGCAGAGGAAAACACGGAGAGGACGAGGCATAAGGTTTAATATCCCAATGCATAGATTATAAGCCGAAGAACATCAAAAAGAGCGATTTTCCATGAGATTTGTCTCGTGGAAAATCGCTCTTTCTTTCCTCTTTCTTCTTTCCAAATAATCTATGTCCCCGATAACCTTAAACCTACAACTTTCCAACCTGCGACCCCTAATAAATCGGCAAATTTGTATCCACGTCCTTTGCCCAGGCGTTGATGCCACCTTTGAGATTCTTCACCTTCTTGAACCCCGCACTGGACAGCAACTCCAGCGCACGCGCGGAACGTGTCCCACCTTTACAGAAGACAACCATGTCGTCGGCACTATTCAACTCGGACAACCGTCCAGCCAGCTGTCCCAGAGGAATGTTGACCGCATTCGGCAAAGCAGAAATTTCCAACTCGTGCGGTTCACGCACATCCAACAATTTGAGATGATTGGTCTTCACGCGCTCAGAAAGTTCCTGAGCGGTGATATCAAGCCTACGCCAGCAGAACCTTCATCTCCATGATCGTGCCCGGGCACCGCAGAACTCTTCGTAATCGATCAATTCCTTGATATCGGCATTCGGTCCGCAGACACGGCAGTTGGGATTCTTCTTGAGCTTCACGAAATCAAAGGACATATCCAGTGCGTTATATAAAAGCAGGCGTCCGATCATCGGGTCGCCAATGCCGAGGAGCACTTTCAGCGCTTCGGTAGCTTGAAGCGTCCCAATTGTGCCAGGCAAAATTCCAAGTACGCCACCTTCTGCACACGAAGGAACAAGTCCAGGAGGAGGCGGTTCAGGGAAAAAGGCAGCGATAGCACGGGCCTTCCTTAGCGTAGAACACACTCACCTGCCCGTCAAAGCGGAAGATGGACGCATACACATTCGGCTTGCCGAGGAAGACTGCCACGTCATTGGTAAGGTAACGAGTTGGGAAATTATCTGTGCCATCGAGGATGATGTCGTAATCCTTGGCGATACGCATGGCATTTTCAGAGGTGTATGGCTCGTTGTAAACATCTACTTGAATATCAGGATTCAAATCCAACAGTTTGGATTTCGCGCTTTCCACTTTGAGCTTACCGATGGTGGATGTGCCATGAATGATCTGGCGTTGAAGATTGGACGAATCGACGACATCGTAATCCACAAGACCGATGCGACCTACCCCCGCCGCAGCCAGATACAAGGAAACAGGCGACCCCAACCCGCCAGTTCCCACGATCAACGCAGACGAGTTCTTCAGCTTGCGCTGGCCTTCCAGTCCTACTTCGGGGATCAACAAATGACGCGAGTAACGCAAAATTTCTTCGTGATTGAGTTCAGGCAGCATATCAGCCTCCAGCGATGGACGGGATCAACATGATCTTCTCGCCGTCTTTGACGGGAGTATCCACACCCTGCAAATCCTTGATGTTATGTTCGCCAACAAATAAATTGACGAATGGCCGCAGTTCCCCGCCATCATTGAACAAATGCGGTTTAATCGTCGGATATTGGTTGGTGAGGTCCGTCAGCGCCTCGGAAATGCTCGTACCATTGACCTTGATTTCAGCTTGTCCATTGGTGTAGGCACGCAACGGAGTTGGGATTCGTAAAACGGGCATGAAGAGTCTCCTAATATTTTATTTAAAAGCCTTAAACACGAAGGAGACTACAGACACCAAGGAAAATCTGAGATTTCTCTTTTCTCCTTTGTGTACTTTGTAACCTTGGTGTTTAATAGATTTACAACGTCTGTATCTGTTCCATTAACTTCTCAACACGAGCCACACCATTATTGACATAACGCGCCTCGCCGCGAGCATTGAGTAAAAAGGTAGTCGGCACGCTCATCACACCCCATGTCTTCGCAAGGTCGGGACGTTCGGTAGCGTCAATTTCAACAACATGTAATTTCTCACCAAGCAGGCTGGTCAACTTCTCCAATGCAGGGCGTTGTACGGTCTTACACGGAGCGCAATCAGGCGTTGTGAAATAAACAATGACAGGCTTATTCGGCAATGGGCTTAGCAGAGAATTTACATTATTCTTTGCGCGTGACAGTAAAAACTGATTTACCAGCCAATAAACGCCCACGCCTAAAAATATAATACCAATTGCCGAGACAAAACGCAATAAGAGTTCCGAGCTCATGCGGTCACTCCTGCCTTTGGTTTTGCCCCTGGGATCGTTCCAGCGGGCGGCTGTTTTCCAAAGCTTGGTACGCCTAATCTAGCCAGCCAGTAATACACGGCACATCCCACGCAGAAACCGCCAAAGGCGTTTAATGAAGCGAGGGCAATTACGATCCAGACCAAAGTCCAACCTAACCCAGTAGAACCAAGGAACAAAGCAATCGAACCAGCGAAAAGGAATGAGAATCCGACGATCTGCGAAAAGCGGTGCGGCTCGGGGTTGTCATCGAGTACATCGGGCTTCATCCATCCACGCGGCTTGAGAATGGATTTATATACAAATCCAAAGCCTGGGGTCTTCAAAATAGCACCAATGCCCATTACCAAAGCCACAAAGGCCGTAAGAATAGGTTGATTGAGAACAAAAGCAAGAATGTTCAAAAAGATGATGAACAATTGGTTTGTCTTTAATGCAGAGTGATCCACTTTTTGTAAGGTTTGTGATGTCATATTAAAATCCTGTTTTATAGTTTTGTTTTTTAATAGTTAAGAGATCGTTATCTCTTCTTCTTCATACTGCGAACGGTCTTCCACTAAACGCCACGAGCGATGAGACACCGATTTACCTGCATCCACACGTGTGATGATGTACGAGAAAAACGGCTGCGCCCATTCACGGTCATATTCAGAGGGGACATTCGGGCAATCAGGGTGTGAATGAAAAACACCGATCAAGTCTAAGCCAAGGCTGTCCGCTTTCAATTCAGCTTTGAGATAGTCCTCAGGCGTGAATAAAAATCGGTTATGCCGCGCTTCATCCTCGCGTGCATTCGGCAAAGACAAAATCTGCTGTACTTCACCTTCCACGCCGATCAAAAAACCAGCCCCCTCTTCAGGGTACGCCGCTTCAACGTGCTTGCTAATTTCATCAAGAATATTTGTTGTAAGTTTCAAATTCATTATTCACCGTCTGTTTTCCACAAACTTTTATCGCTTAAATATTTATAACCAGCATCGGGGAATAGTGTCACCACCACGCCTTCATCCAATTCGCTTGCGACTTGAAGCGCAGCGACAGCCGCCGCCCCTGAGGAGATGCCAACGAAGAGGCCTTCCTCTCGTGCCAAGCGGAGCACCATCTCGTGCGCCGCCTCTGTCTTAACTGTGAGCGGAGTGCCAGCAAATGACTCATCATAAATCCCAGGCTTGATCGCGCTCGGCATGTGCTTGAGCCCTTCCAACCCGTGGAAAGGTGCATCAGGCTGGAACGCCAAAATTTTCACATGCGGCAATTGCTCGCACAGATAACGCCCCGTGCCCATTAAGGTACCAGAAGTACCGAGGCCAGCGACAAAGTGAGTCACCTGCTCGTCGGTCTGGCAAAGGATCTCAGGGCCAGTGGATATGTAATGTGCTAATGGATTTGCTGGGTTATTGTACTGATTGGCATACAAATATAAATCTGGTCTTTCGGCAGCCATTTCACGCGCTTTGAGAATTGCGCCATCCGAACCTTCGAGCGGATCGGTGAGGATCAATTCCGCACCCAAAGCTTTGAGGATGGCAATGCGCTCAGAGCTTGCACTGGCTGGTAACGCCAATGTGACAGGAATCCCCAAAGCTGCGCCAAAGGTCGCGTATGAAATCCCCATATTTCCAGAGGTGGAATCCAGCAGACGTTTTCCGTTGCCCAGATATCCGTTAAGAAGAGCGGTTTGAATGATGTTCAGCGCGGGCCTATCTTTGACAGAGCCGCCCGGGTTGAACCATTCAGCTTTGGCGAATACTTGGGTACGTGGAGACAGGCTGCGGCTTAGTCGGCGAAGCGGGAGAAGCGGCGTGTTCCCCACATGGGCAGGCAGTCCATCCAACGAACGCAATTTCGATTCAGTTAATCTAAAGTCAAGTAAGGTCATGAATTCTCTTAAATCAAAAGCAGTCAACGGCAAACAAAAAGACGGCGAACAAACGCCACACTATGCAAAAGTTTGCAAGCGGGGGTCGTCCAACCGTCTGATTCCGTTGACTGCGGAAAGGTGTCTATCTCAGGCGGTGGCTACGAGCCCCGCGATAGACACAAGCAGTTCAAGTAAGAGTTAAGTGTTTTCATGATTATCCTGATAGATGTGCGCTATTTTACTTATCTTACCCAATTTGTCAATGTAGAAAAACTTCCTGCCCCGCTCATCCTCCAGCAGCAGAAGCCATCAAAATGACCTTGTCGCCATCTTTTACTGAGGTATCCAACCCATTGAGTTCGCGCAAATGAACACCATTTACAAAAATATTGAAATGTCTGCGCAATACCCCTGTTGAGTCGAACAGGTGTGTTTTCAATGCTGGATAACGAAGAAGCACATTGTCGATCACTTCGGCAACCGTGGAGCCGTTCACGTCAAACTCACTTTGGTTGTCTACATAAAATTTCATAAGCGCGGGAAAGCGGACAGTAGGCATGTTTTTATTTTACTGCGAGTTAGTTACTTCATTAAGGAAAATATTGTTTCAACATTTCATCCGCCTGCGCAGAGTAAGCGCCGCCAACGTCCGCATCACGGACGTGCGTTAATTGAGCGAAAGCAGCAGCGCGATTGCCTTGCGCAAGATGAGTCATAGCGAGGTGAATGTATGCGGGAAAATGATCCGGATAGGCAGTGATAACTTGCTGCAAAGTCTGTTCTGCGTTGGCGTATCTTCCTGAAGAGAAATAAGAAAATCCCAAAGCGTCCAGCGCAAATGGGTCATTTGGCGCAAGCTGCACAGCATTTTGCGCGGCAGGCAAACCGATATCTTCCACATGCACGCCGTTCTCTGCGCAAAAGACAGCCAGCAAACGCCAATAGACTGACGCTGTTGGAGAAAGCTCGGTAGCTTTTTGATAAGCGATCAACGCTGAAGCAAGGTCGCCCAATTTAAGATACGCGTCGCCAAGGGATGCCTGCCATGCGGGATTAGTCGGGTCGAACTCAGCAGCGAGTGCATATTCCGCGCGCATCTGTTCATATTTTTCTTGACGATTCCAATATAAACCACGCAATGCGCGGACGATGACAGAAGTGTGGTCAAGAGTTAATGCACGGTCAAGTTCCACGCTTCCATCTTGACCGAGTTGCTGCTTCGCTTCGCCAAGCCATGCCCACGCCTCAGCATTTTTCTCATCCAATTCGATGGCTTTGTTGAATGCTGCAAAAGACAAGTCCCACTCTTGCACAAGACCAAGAGCACGGCCAATCGTCAACATTTGCTCTGATGCGTCAATCTGTGTGGAAGATAAATTCAAAGCGGCGCGCAACGTCTGAACAGCAGAATCAATTTCAGGGTCAAGCGAAGAGGCGAGATTTAATTCAGAGAGCGCTCGTTCAGGCGAGAGAAATGACTGCAACAGCCCAAGTCGATAATGAGAGTAGGCGTCGCTTCCATCAAGGTGTAATTGATTTTGAAGTGCATCTCGCTCAGCAGTCCAATCTTTTTGGCTTCGGTAAATATAGGCAAGCCCTGCATATAGCGAAGCAGATTCATAAATATGCAAGCCATCTTGATACGCCTCCAAAGCAGAAGAAAGCTCCCCCGTATTGGAATAAGAGTTGCCCAATGCAACCCAACCTTGCTCAGTAAGCTTGGTTGGACGGTTTAAATAAGAAATTGCCGTTGGATAATCTTTGTTGGCATACGCTGCAATGCCTGCTTTTTCCCAAAGGTCTGTGCGCCAAGGCAATAGGCGCACAGCTTTTTGATAATGATTAACAGCATCTGCATATTTTTGTGCAGCGAATTCAGAGTCCGCACTTTTAATGGAAGAATAACCCGTATAAAGAACAGGCGCAAGGAAGGCGATTATGAGGGCAATCGCTACAAAAAAGACGGACAATTTTTTATTAAACATCGTAATGGTAATTATACGTTGGGTGCGCCTACTTTTTTTGAACTGGCAGTATAATCATGAGAGCATGAGCGCATTTACCAGTTTAATTCTCACACAACTCACCGTCCCTCCCGGGGATTTAATCTACTACATTGTATTAGTGTTCGCAGTGGCGAGCGCGCTACAATCGGCATTAAATCACTGGCGCGCAAGCGAGTTTCCACAGGCCAAACGCGCTTTTGTTGGGCTTAGTGTTCTACTTGGCGCACAGATTTTAATGTTCGTTCTTAGTGGACTAGGCTGGCAGCAGATCATTGAGCCGAGAACGATCCTCCCCCCTATGGACAGGGCTTTCATTGCGTTTGGCATCATCTGGATCACATGGCTGTATGCTTTCCCTGAACCAAATCGCGGTGCTGATGCTGCAGCTACTTTGCTGAGTCTTCTCATTTTAGTGATACTTGGCGTGAGTTTGCTCACATGGCAAGCGCAGATCTCTGATCCCCAATTTGCTTCTTCAAGCTACAACCAAACCCTGGATGACTGGTTCTGGCAGATCGGCTCATTGCTGTTGACGTTAGTGGGCATTGCCATTTTATTCATTCGCAGACCAGATGGAATGTGGAATGGAGTTACGCTGCTCTTCCTTGGGCTTCTTGGTCATATAGGCCATTTATTCTTTCAGATCGAAGGCAATTATTCAGGGATCGTCCGTTTAGCGTATATGGCGGCGTATCCTATTTTATTAACGCTGCCGCAGCGGTTTGCATTGCCAGCTCAAGTAACTACCTCTTCACCGCGGCCGATCACAGCAAAACAAGACACTGTAAATCACGAGCGTAGACGCTACAGTACAGACCCGAAGACCTTCCATGCCATGCTTGCCTTAGCTGCAGAATCAAACCCCACGAAGGTTAGCCAAGCTGTCACTCGAGCCATTGCACAGACAATGCTCTCAGACCTGTGCTTTATGATCTATTTGACGGATAACAATAATCAGATGATCATCGCAGGAGGATACGACCTTATCCGTGAAGACAGCCTCGAAGGCGGTTCACTGAACAAAGGCTCGATCCCGATGCTGGCGAACTCACTGCAGCGTGGACGTCCACTGCGAATGCCAGCCAGCAGCACTTCTGCCGATATTAAAGGATTGGGAGACATTCTCGGTTTGACCAACCCTGGTCACTTGTTGAGCGTGCCGATTCTAACCCCTGAAAAAGAATCGATGGGCGGTATTCTTTTGTTATCGCCTTATTCTGACCGAACTTGGACAGCAGAAGATCAGGCATTCCTTTCTAATATTGCCACCTCCCTTGTTCCCATCATCAAACGCAGCCAAAACTTGAACAAGCTGGAAACGCAGGCAGATCAGGCTCGTACACAGACAATTCAACTAGAACGACAAGTGCAGGAGCTTTCTCAACAATTAGAAGCAGCCCGCGCAGAGATTCAAAAAGGCGGCGCGGCAGAGGCTTCTTCTCTGAGGGTTGCACAAGAAGAATCACTTCAAATTATTGAGCAGTTGCAGCAAGAAAATAATGAGCTTCGTACTGGCAAAAACCTACAATCTTCCGCCTCTGCTTCACAGGTAGAGAAGGAATTAAAGACAACCCTGCAAGAAATTGCGCGTTTACAAAACCAGCTTGCAGAAGCGAACATGAAAGCGCACGAAATGGAAAAGGGACGTGCTGCCACAAAGAGCACCGAACAGGCCGAAGTGATCGCATCCATTTCACAGGAATTGCGCCAGCCATTATCATCCATTGTTGGGTATACAGATTTGCTGCTCGGCGAATCGGTGGGGATTCTCGGTGCGCTACAAAGAAAGTTCGTGGAAAGGATTAAAGCTTCCACGGAGCGCATCCGTAGTTTGACCGACGACATGATCCAGATCACTACATTAGAAAATGAATTAAATGATCTCAAACCCGAATCTGTGGATTTGAATTCGATCATTGATAATGCCATGTCCTATACGAGCACTCAGGTGCGCGAGAAAAATATTTCCATTCACTTGGAATTGCCCAAGGTGCTCTCACCCATTCAAGCAGACCGTGAGGCGTTGCAGCAGATATTAATTCACTTGTTGCAAAATGCCGGGGCAGCGACTCCGTTTGAGGGGTCGGTCAGGCTCAAGGTCCAGACCCGAAGCGAAAACGGGTTGGATTACATCCTCATTCAAGTAGCGGATAGCGGCGGTGGAATTGCATCCACAGACCTGCCGCGAGTCTTTACCCGCTTGTATCGAGCTGATAATGTTCTCATTCAAGGTGTTGGTGATACTGGCGTTGGGCTTTCGATCGCGAAGGCTCTCACAGAAGCCCAACACGGGCGCATCTGGGTGGAAAGCGAACAAGAAGCTGGCTCAACTTTCAGTGTATTGTTGCCGATTGCAGGCGCAACAGTCTCTGAAAAGAACAATGAAGCCAAAGGAAAGAAATGACACAGGGCTTGCGCGACTTTGGCAACGCGCTTCTGATCGCAACGCTTTCGATTGGATTGATGGTGGGAGCGTTATCCATTTCGCTTGTGGAATTTGTCCCTGAGGCAGTTCCAACAGCGACAAATGTTCTGCTTCCTTCACCGCTTCCAGTTACCGCCACCGCGTCATTACCTCCCACATCAACGCTCCCACCTACGGCCACATTATTGCCAGGGACGGAAACACCAACTTTTACAGCTGCTCCTACAAATACGAACGTAGCACTTCAAAGCACTTGTCCACATCCCGCAGGTTGGGGACAAATCACAGTTCTCCCCAATGACACATTGGATCTTCTTGCGCTGCGATACCGCGTGAATAAGGCTGACTTGATAAGTGGGAACTGTCTGGTGGGAAACAATCTTATTCCGAATACAGTGTTCTATGTCCCGCCAGTTGCTACCAGCACTGTTGCAGGATGTGCTACTGGCGCAGCAGGTTGGGTGAAAAACTATGTTGTAAAGTCTGGCGATACCATTTATGCCATTGCAACAAACTATGGCTCTACATCAGGGTTATTAAAAAGCGTCAACTGCCGCATTGGTGACGTGATTTACCCGGGTGAAATCCTTTGGGTTCCAAATGTCCCCACACGTACACCTTTCCCAACTCCTCTGCCAGGTGTGACAATTACTCCATACCCAACTGACCCGCTCACGCAAACAGCGTTGCCATTCACGATCACCGTCCAGCCCAGCAATACGCCTGTACCGCCAACGGCGACATCAATGCCAACCTCAACACCTGCGCCAACTTTCACGGCCAGCCCAACAGCATTTCCATAAGACCGTCTGCATCACAAAATTCACCGAAACTCCACGATCCTAGATGAAATCATTTAAGTATTATTCACTAACCGCGGCTTTTTTCATTCTTTTATCAGCCTGCGGAACAAATTCCCCTGCGCCTCAACAAGGCGCATTACCTTATGTTCTCATTACTTCAGCTCCAAACTCAACACCAACGCCTACGCCGTTTCAGCCTTCGTTGTTCACACCAACTCTGCCATCCATTTACGCATTTGAAATAAACGGTTCTGCGGGACAGCTTATCCTTCCAAGTGAAACTCCGTCCCCTGCATTAACGCCACTAGCCGTACCGACAGCTACACTTGCCCTAAATCAACTTTTCCCTAATCAGGCAGCACCACCTGCTCAATCTCCTTTGGTAGACCCCACTGCCCTGCCTCCACTTACAGATAACGAAACTATCAACTTTCTTTTGATTGGCTCAGATAAAAGACCTGGTTCATCCTATCGCACAGACACGATGGTGATTGCCATAGTCTGGCCAAAAGAGGGACAGGTCTCATTGATATCCATCCCGCGTGACCTATGGATATACATCCCAACTGTAGGAATGCAGCGCATCAACACCGCGTACCAAAGCGGCGAGATAGGCGGCTATCTAGGCGGCGGACCAGGCTTGCTAAAAGACACCATCGCATACAACCTTGGCATCCGCATTGATTACACAGCAATGGTGGAATTCGATGGCTTTCGCCGCATCGTAGATACGCTTGGTGGCATCGAAGTCCCAGTCGCTTGCGCCTACACCGACTGGCGTCTTATCGACCCATCCTACGATCAGAACGATGAAAATAATTGGTGGCTGTATACGGTCGGCCCCGGACAAGTCCACATGGATGGTGATCTTGCGCTCTGGTATGCCCGCTCTCGCTCCAAATCCAATGACTTTGACCGAGGACGTCGCCAACAGGAAGTGCTCCGAACCATTTTTCAAAAAGCACTACAAACAGGAACCTTTACCAAGATTCCCCAACTCTATAACGATTTCTCCAGCACAGTCATTACCGACCTCAGCCTTGCAGATATGATCCGCATGGCGCCTTACGCTGTCAACTTTACCAACGCCAACATTCGTGGATACTTCATCCGCCCACCTCTTGTCACTCCGTGGACAACTCCCGGCGGGGCAGCCGTTCTCCTCCCCAGCGACGCAGAGTTAAAACAAATGCTCGTGGAAGCTACAACACTATCCACATACGCCGTTACCCGCGAAACCATCACTGTGGAAGTACAAAACGGCGCCAGTTTTGAAACTCTCGAATCCCTTGCCGCCTCGCGCTTGAACTATGCAGGCTATCAAACCATCATTTCGACTGCTGACCGCCGCGACTATGCCAACTCGGTACTTGTGGACTTCACCCCTGGGCAGGATGCCACTCAACGGCAGACGATCATCAACAGCCTTGGCCTGTATTCGGCAAATGTCCTTTCTCTACCTGGCGCAAGCAGCACTGCACAATATCGCGTTATCCTCGGCGCAGATTACGAACCTTGCTTCCAACCGCAGGAACTCACGCATTAATTACTCGCAATTTCCACAAAATCCCTAGTTGACAACCCCCGCCAGATTCGCTAAACTATACGAAAAGACTATGCGCTACTGAGTAAGGATAAATCCTATGGCAAAAGCATCTGATTCCGCACACATCAATTCAAAGACTTTACTTCCCGCCGCCATCAACGGCTGGGAAATGTTCCTATACGATCAGGGGCGCTCCTCCAACACCGTGAAAGCATTCCTTTCAGACGTAAGGTTACTCAACCAATACGTCGCTCCAGATCAAACCATCGGCGCGATCACTACAGACGACCTCAACCGTTTCTTCACATGGATGGAAAAGGAACGCGGCATTCCCTGCAGCCCCAAAACATTATCGCGACGCATCACCTCGGTCAAATCATTTTTCCGCTGGCTAAATCAACACGGCGCTCTTGTCATTGACCCCGCTGAAAAGGTACTGCAACGTTCCGCGATCAGCCCCGTTCCCCAAGTGCTGACCGAAAGCGAATATGAGGCTGTTCTACTCGCCGCAGATCGTCACCGCCGCGAACAAAAGCCCGATGCTCGTCCATATACCCTCGTCTATCTTTTGCTCACCACAGCTATCAAAAAGAGCGAATGCCTTGGTATTCACATCAATCACATTGACCTTGATTCCAAGAACGGGCCGCACCTTTTCGTCCGCTATGCCAGCCCTGCTAATCGCTACAAAGAACGCAAAATAGACTTGGATGATGATTGGATTGCAGCGTACAAAGAATACCTTGCCCAATACCAACCCGTAGATCAAGTCTTTGCTTGGTCACCACGCAGACTTGAATACTTACTCGAAGACATCGGTGAAGAGGCTGGTCTTAGTAAACATCTCTCTTTCGATATGTGCCGCTGGACTTGCGCCTTGCGTGATTATCAAGCAGGCATCGAAGTAGATAAGATCCGCCAAAAACTTGGTGTATCCAAGATCCAATGGCGTGAGTTGTTCATAAAGCTAAAACAATTAAATGGCGAAATAAAATAAACAAAAATCCCCGTCAGTGACGGGGATTTTTTCATTCTGAAATTTTTTCAGGCGGGCGTGAGATCGAAAGATAAAAGATCTTTCGGGTTGTATCTGTCAATCGATAAGGGTGTGCGGGACGATAACCTGGTACCCAAATGATCTCATCCCCAGCGCAAAGCAAAGGCCAGCGATCTCGCGCACGTTGTGGCATCTTCTCATTCACGAAAAAATCGGAAAGCTTTTGTGAATGACCGTTCATACCAAGTGGCGAAAAATGATCGCCATGACGGCGCGGCCTTAATAACAAAGTTTCTGGCAAACGCTCCGCATCCAGCCAGACCTGAAACTGGTCGTCATTTCGTTCAGCCTGTTCCCTCGCTAAAGCAGGGAGATGCCATTTCTCACAACCTATCTTCCAACCACCTGCAAGCGGAACCTGTTGCGGCGGCGTAATGGAAACGGAATCTTCTCCCTGCATTTGAGGCCAAAGGTCAAAAGGCAACTCAGCATCCAATGTACCGATATAAATATGGTTCTCTTCGCGGAACATACGCAAGCCAGCTTTCAAATCTACACGAGAGGATATTCCGCCGTTTTTAATAAGGTTGGTTGCACGCTCCAGAACCGAGAAGGTTACATCCACGCCTGGGCGGAGAATCTGCATGGCGTGTTTGACCAAGTTCCGTTGGAGTCCGAGCGAGCATTTTGAAAGCAAGGAAAAGTCGAACGTGATGGATTCCTTATCTGATGAAACAACGATGTCACGCCAAGCTGTATCCAAGGTCTCAACTACAAATGTGTAATCACCCTTCAGAGATTGAGACATGCGCAAAACAGCTTCACGAAACTTTGGGTTGTATGTTTCAAGGTTAGGGATTAACAAATGGCGAATTCGGTTGCGCTGAAAATTTAGCGAATCATTGCTTGAATCATAATGCGGGCGTAACCCATTGACCGCGCAATAAAGAACAGTTTCTTCGCGCCAAAATTCCAACAACGGACGCACGAGCGGAATTTCTGAATCAAAAAGCGGAAGTATGGAGCGGTAGGACATGCCCTTCAAGCCTGCGATCCCACTGCCGCGCAAGAAGTGCATCAACACAGTTTCCACCTGATCATCAGCAGTATGTCCAACTGCTACCGCCTGAGCCTTGTATTGACGTGCGAGCTTAAACATAAAACGGTAACGCAGGTTCCGCGCCGCCTCTTCGATGGATTGTTTTTGTTTTTCGGCATGCGCCCGTACATCTGCACCGTCTACATAGCAGGCAAGCATCAATCGATTGGCCGTTTTTTCTACCATGCGCACATCTGCCCCAGATTCGGGGCGAAGGCGATGATCAAAACATGCAACGATGACAGGATATCCTGATTTGCGCAACGACTCCATCAGGCACAGGCTATCTGGTCCGCCAGAAACGCCAACAATAATAGAGCGGTCTTTTGACAAACCGCATTCATTTTTTAAAATGTCTTCAATATTTTCCAACATCACAGTGTCTTATTTTAAACAAGCTGATATAGCTCGACCAACACCCCGCCTGTTGACTCTGGATGGATAAAAGCATATTTTTTTCCGTCAGCTGTTGTTCGCGGCTCTTCATTGATAAGCCGTATATCTTTTGCTTTTAACTGCGCCATCATTCCTACAACATCGTCCACTTCGAGGCAGAGATGATGCATACCGGGACCATGCTTGGCAAGATATTTGGCAACCCCTGAATCATTTGTAGTAGGCATAACCAGTTCTACTTCAGCGCCTGCAATGGGTAAAAAAGCTACCTGTGATTTTTCAGCAGGGACGTCACGCAATTCGTGCAGTTGAATCCCCAACGCGTCTCGCCAGAATTTAAGGGATTTTTCCATATCATCCACTACTACGGCAACATGATTGACGGCTTTGATCGTGGGCATACATATTCTCCAAGTGTATTTATTGCTTTTTCTAAAGCTTAGGCACTTTAGAATCACTAAAGCCTATTGATTTTACTCCAGTATCTTAAGCGCTATCGGCAAGGACAGTTTTGCCCATTCAGAATACATTTTTCCTGAGGGATGCAGCCCATCTCCTGCGATCAGCGCAGAGTCAGATATGGCTGTGCGAGAAACGGGGGTTACATCCACGTAATAGACACCAGCCTTTTGAGATTCTTCGAGATTAATTGCATTATAGGCATCAATATCAGCAGCGATTTGCGCAGTGTCTCTGCCCCAGGCAAAGGGAGTAACTCCCCAATCTGGAATAGAAACAACGAACACATGCTCTGGCTTCCCGCCCGCGTATTCGATAGATTTCGCCAGCAAAAATTTGAATTCGGTGCGGTATTCGTTTATGTCATAGCCTCGATATTGGTTGTTGACGCCGATTAACAGGGACACTATATCGTACGGCCCTTGCGGGTTGGCCGCTTGAATTCCTTCCCAGAGTTCGCTTGTTGTCCAACCTGTTCGAGCGATGATGGTTACATCCATGTCCCCCGATGGGCTCACAAGCGCTGCAAGCTGATTAGGCCAACGCTCTGCTTCAGAGACACTTTCGCCAATGGTATAGGAATCGCCAAGAGCAAGGTATCTAATTTTTGGCATGGGAACAGAAGTCTCCTGAGTAGGTTGAGGGATGGATGAGCACGCAGCCAATAAAACTAATAAACTAAGGGTTACTATACGATTCATGCCAAGATTATAGCGGTTAAATAATCAAATCCAAAACCTTCGGTATACTTGGCGATTAAAATCCAACTAAAGGAGAGGTGTTTACTATGTCCCGCGTTATGGAAAGAGGCAAGGCTCGCAGGTTGATCCTGATCATTACCATTGTTGTGTCGCTAGTATTTTTATGCAGCCTCGCATGGGGAGGATATCAATACACATGGGTAAAAGTGACGGGAACAGTCACTGAGTCCAGTGCCATTGAGAGCTTGAAAACAAATCGTTACAAAAACACAGTCCATTATACATACACGGTAAATGGGCATGAATATTCAGGTTCTTTCACGGACACAAATGAGATTTCCGCGAAAACGTATCAGAAGAACAGCAACATTGAGGTGTATTACAGTCCCTTTTTGCCGAATGTATCTACAATTCGGCCTGGGCAGGTATTGGGAATTCTCGTCCAGTGGTTTTGCTGTATTCTACCTTTCCTTGCCATCGTCAATGGGATCATGTATTTGCCAACTCCCAAAAACACACCGCCGCCACCCACCAGCGGTTATGTATACAAGGCGGACGATGGCCGCTTGGAACGAAAAGAATAATCTTCCACGGTATATAGAAACAAAAACGGGCGTGATACACGCCCGTTTTTGTTTCTTGCTTAGGAGGGTTTATTCGTTGATCACAGGGATTTGATTTTCCACCACAGAGAGGGAATTCTACGGATCTTGCCCCAAGCGCTCAAAGAGGCACGACGTGTGAATACGTTGTAATCATGTTTTTCGATATCATCCAAAATACCGCTGTAAAAAGTGGACGCAGCGCCGATGGCAAGTTGCCCTTCGCGCTCGAGCATTTTCACACCAGCCCACGACTCTTCATATAGATGGCGGGTGCGGTCAATTTGGAAGCGCATGAATTGGCGCCAATTTTCAGTAACACGGCCTTCAGCAATATCTTGTTCGCGAATACCATACTGGATAAGTTCTTCGCGAGGCAGATAGAGACGTCCATTGCGGTAGTCCTCACCCACATCTCGGAGGATATTGGTCATTTGCAAAGCCACGCCGAGCTTGATGGCGTATTTAACAGAGTCGTGACTCTTAAAGCCAATGATGTACATGCTCATCAACCCAACCGTAGATGCAACTCCGTAACAATATGTAGCGAGGTCATCAAAGGTTTGGTAGCGCGTTTGGGAAAGGTCACGAGCCACGCCATCGATCAATTGCAAGGCATAGTGGCGCGGGATATGGTATCGGGTAAGAGTATCTGCCCATGCGGCAGCGACCAAATCATCGGTCGAGGAAGAGGCGGTTTGAACAATGTTACGCCAATAGTCCAGTTCAAAGTCTCGATCTTTTTTCGATTCAACCTCATCCACAATATCATCCACGGTACGGCAGAAGGCATACAGCGCGCGAACTGCTGAGCGTTTTTCTTCGGGCAGCAAACTGGATGCGAAATAGAAAGACTTGCTATGAGCAGCTGTGATAACTTCAGCCTGTTTGTAGGCATTTCGAAGCGCAGCATCGCCAGCCCAATAAGAAAAAAAGGGTCGAATGGACGGATGGGGAATGTGACCAGCGAGATCAAGTAATTGGTGTTCCCAGTTGGCATGAGCTTGCATTTTTTTCTTCTCCTGCATGGTGGACTCGGAAAGCTTGGTTTGGGATGAAACAAGGTATTCCATCAATCAAACTTCCTGATAGCTAAAATTTTACTGGAATTGTCTCATTTGTCAAGGTTTTGCAAAGATATTGATAAAACCTTGACAAATCATAGACAAGCAGTAGAATAGACTCAATAAAGCACTAACCAGCAAAAGTCTGCCTTTGGCAGTATTCAAGGAGAACAAATGACCAAAAGAAAAACAGCCGTAGTGATCGGCGCGGGGATTGGTGGAATTGCCACCGCTGCCCGACTTGCTAAAAATGGATATGAAGTTACCGTGCTGGAAAAGAACGAGACACCTGGCGGGCGCTGCAACCAGATCATCCGCGATGGGCATCGCTTCGACATTGGCCCGACCCTATTTCTAATGCCCGAAGTGTGGGAAGAAACCTTTGCCGCTCTTGGCGAAAAGATGAGCGACCACCTCGACCTGCGCCGCATTGACCCAACATACAAAGTCCGCTTTGATGATGGGCTCGCGCTGGAACTCACTTCTGATATCGGCAAAATGCAAACCCAGCTTGAAAGCGTGGAAAAGACCGCCTTTACTGGCTTTCTGAATTACATCGCTGAAGGCAGCAAGCACTACAAGATTTCACTTGAGAAATTTGTAGGCCGAAACTTCTTCAACATCTTTGAATATTTCAGCCTTTCCAACTTGCCACTGATCTTTCAATTGAAAGCATTGGGCAAGCATTACAAGAACACCAGCCGTTTCTTTAAAGATGAACGCTTGAAGGCTGCATTCACTTTTCAAAACATGTATTTGGGACTAAGCCCCTACGACGCTCCTGCAACCTACTCCCTGCTTCAATATACGGAGTTGGCTGAAGGTGTTTGGTATCCCATGGGCGGAATGTACGCGGGGATTCAGGCTCTCGTCAAAGTGGCAGAGAAGCATGGCGTGAAGTTCATCTACAATGCACCTGCAAAAAGGATCCATGTAAACGAAACCAAAGTGGTTGGCGTTGAGCTGGAAGATGGCCGCAATTTTCACGCGGATATTTTTGTCGGCAATGCAGACCTCCCTTACATTTACGATCAACTACTCCCTGACCGTGCCGAAGCAAAGAAGCTCGTGGAGGACAAACTCTACACCTGTTCCACCATTATGTTTTACTGGGGAACGAAGAAGGAATACCCACAGATTGCCCATCACAATGTTTTCCTTGGCGGCGATTACAAGGCATCCTTCGACCAAATCTTCAACGACCACACTCTACCCGAAGTGCCTTCGTTCTATGTGCATGCGCCGAAGCGCACTGACCCAGCCGCTGGCCCCAATGGACAGGACACACTTTATGTTTTAGTGCCTGTCGGTCATCTTGATGCCCGCACAAAACAGGATTGGGAGGCCCTTGTAAAACGCGCCCGCGAAACTGTGCTTACCCGCCTCGCAAAAGAACTAGGAGCAACAGACCTCGAGCAGAACATCAAGTTTGAAATGGTATACCAGCCCAAAGTGTGGAAAGAACGATTCAATTTAGTAAATGGGTCGGCATTCGGGCTGAGTCACAACTTCTGGCAAGTCGGCTATTTGCGTCCACACAATCGCCACAAGCAATATAAGAACCTCTACTTCGCAGGCGCATCCACACATCCTGGCACGGGGCTGCCTATCGTTTTACTATCAGCTCGTCTGACAACTGAGCGAATCCTTAAAGAAGAGGGTACAATAGCTGTGCAAAAGGTGGTCAACCCCACCCTAAACCCAGCCTAAGGATGTAAGTATGTTCAGTAAATCCCCTGCCTTCAATTTAAAAGCCGTTCTTCTCGAAACTGGTCTCGCCGCAGACACATTGCGCGCCTGGGAACGCCGCTATGGATTACCCACGCCAAACCGCAGTGCGGGAGGTCATCGTTTGTATTCACAATACGATATCGAGACTATCAAATGGCTAATCGCACGTCAGGCAGAGGGACTCTCCATCTCACGCGCTGTTGAAATGTGGAATGAACATATCGCCTCAGGACTGGACCCGTTAGCTGGGTACACATCTTCGGCATTCCCCTCCAGCCAAGTGAATTCTTCCAGCGCCGCGCCAGATACAACGTTGGATATGATCCGCGCTCAATGGATCACTGCCTGTATGAGCTTTAGCGAATCAAATGCTGAACAAGCACTCAACAAGGCGTTCTCCATCTTCCCCGTGGAATCAGTCTGCATGGAAGTTCTTCAAAAGGGCATGTCTGAGATCGGTGGACTTTGGTATGAAAACCGCGCATCAGTACAACAAGAGCATTTTGCATCAGGCCTCGCCATGCGCCGCATTGACGCCTTGTTAAGTGCGTCTCCTGCTCCGACACGCCCACAAACAATATTGATCGGATGCCCTCCTGGAGAATGGCACACCTTCACTCCGCTGATGCTTTCGCTCTTTCTGCGTCGTCGCGGTTTGAATGTGATCTATCTCGGCGCAAATGTTCCTGCCGAACGCTTTGAGGAAACTGTTGCAAAGGTAAAAGCAAGTCTGGTCATTCTCGTTGCACAATCACTCACCAGCGCAGCTACCTTGCAGACAACTGCTTTCTCGTTATTGGGAATGAATATTCCAGTTGGGTATGGCGGGCGCATTTTCATCACGCGCAACAGTTTGACGGAATACATCCCAGGGTACTACCTTGGCAACGTAATTGACATGTCTCTTGATCAGGTTGAAAAAATATTAAAGAACAAAGACAAGATCAAAGAGACAAAAGTCGTTTCACAGGAATACACCGCTGCACTACATGCGTTCTCATCACGCCGTGCGCACATTGAAAGCACTATCAGAGAAATGATTCCTCCGCTTGCTGTTGACCCTGAACACTTGAACACAGGCATCAACTTTTTAGGAGACATCATAGTTGCTGCTCTTCAATTTGGTGACATGGACCACGTGACCAACGAAGTGGAGTGGTTGAAAGTATTACTCCAATCACATCAACGGCCTGCCCAAGAATTGGCCGACTTTATGAACGAATATTCCCGCGCTGTGGATAAACACATTAATGGCTCGGGAACACCCATCAAGGCGTGGCTCCACGCCCAAGCAAACCTATAAATAGTAGTCTCTCGGCATTGGCCGCTGGGGTTTGCTTGTATTTCAAAGGAACAAAATATGCGACTCGCAAAAGCAATTTCCATCCTCGGCGTACTTGCCATGACTGCTGTACTAATTTACGGATTCACTGTCGGAGACTTCTTCGGTGAGGGCAGCAAGTTGTTTGCCATGCCTTGGGGCATTGTTTCCCTTGTGGATTTGTACACAGGCTTCACCCTCTTCTCTGCATGGATCATATACCGTGAAAAATCCCTGCCTATCGCCATCCTATGGACGATAGCGATGATGACCCTTGGTTTCTTTGCTGGCAGCCTTTACACCTTCATTACCCTGCAAACCAGCGGAAATGACTGGCGTACTTTCTGGCTTGGAAAACATGCCTAAGGCAAGTTGTGCATGTGGGCGGGGTCGGCACTATGAAAACGCAAAAGTGGCATGAACTACTGGATGAACTTCGCACGGTTTTTTCGGGGCGAAACTCCTTTTTAGACGCAGTCCTCCCACCTATCATTTTTCTCCTGGTAAACGGCTTGGTTGGTTTCCAAGCTGCGATGTGGAGCGCGCTCATTACCGCTACAGTCATTGCAATGGCGCGAATTATCCATAAGCAATCAGTGCTATATGCCTTAGCTGGTATTGGCAGCGTAGGGATCGCGATCTGCGTAGCCTGGTTTCTCGGTAAATCTGAAGGATTTTTTCTACCTGGACTCATCAGCGGAAGTATGACGCTGCTGCTGACGATCGTAAGCCTAGCGATCCGCCGCCCCATGGTGGCGTGGACAAGCTTCATTGCTCGCCGCTGGCCGTTGGATTGGTATTGGCATCCACAAGTGCGGCCAGCGTACAGCGAAGTAACTTTTGCATGGATGTTATTTTTCGGCGCACGTCTTTTACTACAATTTTCGCTCTTTCAAAACGAGCGCGTTAATGTACTGGCATTTACTAATTTCATCACGGGTTGGCCTGCAACAATTCTCTTATTGGTATTCAGTTATCTCTACGGCACTTGGCGGCTTGTTAAATTAAGCGGTCCAAGCGTGGACGAATTTCGTAACAATACCCCTGCCCCGTGGCAAAGCCAACGGCGCGGGTTCTAATAGGAGAAACATGATCGTTCAAATACTTCAAATTATTGCGGCAGTGGCAACCATTCTGACGGGGCTAGTGTCACTGCTAAAGCCAGAGTCAGTGACAGGGTTTACGGGCCTCCGTCCCGAAGGTGGACGCGGTATCACTGAGATCCGTGCCGTGCTAGGCGGTTTCTTCATCGCATTGGGAGCTGCTCCACTGTTTCTCAAATCACCCATCGCTTATATGATGCTGGGCATTGCTTATCTGGTGGTTGCACTGGTCCGTGGGATTTCCATGTTAGTGGATAAATCCGTTACCCAGTCAAACGTCATCAGCTTGATCGTTGAAATCATCTTCGGAATTATTCTGGTTATCTGATCATGGTCAATCAAGTCGAACTCAACACTCCAGCCCCAAACTTCATATTGGCAGATTTCACAGGTCAGGAAGTCAACCTCGAGAGCTTCCGAGGAAAAAAGAACGTCATTCTGGTTTTCAACCGTGGCTTTTTCTGACCGTTCTGCCAAAAGCACATGGCGCAGTTGCGCCGCGATCACGAAAAGTTTTCAGCACAGGATACCGAGATCATTGTGATAGGTCCTGAAACTCCAGCAGCTTTTTCGGAATACTGGAAGAAACATGACCTGCGTTTTATTGGTCTGCCCAATCCACAGCACACTGTGCTGAAACTATATGGACAGGAAGTTAATCTATTCAAACTTGGGCGCGTCCCTGCCCAAATAATTATTGATAAAAAAGGAATTGTACGCTTCGCCCATTATGGACACAGCATGAGCGATATCGTATCGAACGAAGAAGTTCTCGCATTACTTGAAACACTGAATAAAACATCCAAAGGACATTCCCTGCCGTTGACTATTGCAATGAGTCAAGGATAGGTAATAACAAAATACACCTAAAGGAACCCATGAACAACAAACGCCTCTTTTCCATTATCTTAGTCGTATTCATTGATCTGCTTGGCTTCAGCCTCATCCTGCCGCTGTTGCCATATTACGCCAAGACTTTCAGTGCCAATCAAACCACTACTGGAATTTTGATCGCATCCTACGCGTTGATGCAGTTGATCGGTGCGCCAATTCTTGGCCGCCTCTCAGACCGCTTCGGACGCCGCCCTGTCTTGTTGATCAGCGTCTTTGGCACTTTCCTCGGCTTTTTGCTGCTCGGCTTTGCTAACGCCTTGTGGATGCTCTTCGCCAGCCGCATTTTAGACGGCCTCACTGGTGGCAACCTAAGCGTTGCACAAGCATACATCTCCGATGTTACTGATGAGAAATCCCGCTCAAAGGGCCTCGGTTTGATCGGGGCTGCATTTGGTCTGGGCTTTATCATCGGCCCAGTCACTGGCGGATTGCTCAGTCAGTGGGGCTATGCTGTCCCTGCCTTTGTTGCAGCGGCAATCTCCTTCCTCAACCTCATCTTGATCTATGCCTGGCTACCTGAATCTCTCACTG
The DNA here is from genome assembly GCA_046328875.1 of Anaerolineales bacterium. GTDB lineage: Bacteria > Chloroflexota > Anaerolineae > Anaerolineales > Villigracilaceae > Villigracilis. The sequence continues at coordinate 3,043,180 of JAXLVS010000001.1, forward strand.
AAGAGAAACGCAGCCAGATGTCCGAAAAACGCCCAGCCGTTACCTTGAATGCACTATTGGTTGCATTTCAACGCCCATTCACTGGCTCGATCCTGATCACTCGCTTCTTCTTTGGGCTGGCCTTCGCGATTTTCCAAACCATCTTTTCTTTATATGCGCTCGCCAAGTTCAACCTCACAGCGCGTGACACTGGCTTCGTGTTGACGTATGTCGGTGTGCTCTCTGTTATTGTGCAGGGCTTCCTCGTTGGCCGCCTCACCAGCCGCTACCGTGAAGATCTACTTATCACCGTAGCCGTAGCATTAATGGGTATCTCCCTATTGGGATGGGCGCTCGCTCCATCCGTCCTTTGGCTGTACATCATCATGACCCCAACCGCTCTCTCAGGCGGCTTGCTTAACACTCTGCTATCGAGCACATTGACCAAAGCCGTTGCCCCACAGGAAATCGGTGGCATTCTCGGGCTCTCCGCTGCTGTCGAAAGCTCCACGCGCATCATTGCTCCAATTCTGGGCGGCGTGTTGCTGCAACAGATCGGCACATGGGCGCCTGGCATCTTCGGAGCCATTGTTATGACGGGTGTTAGCGTGTACGTCTTCATCAAGATCTATAACCATCCTATCGTTGCCACATTGAAGCAGAACAAACCCATCCCCGTTCCTGCTGCTGATTAATTTTTTCTCGCGCTTTTGCACCATTTTAGGAGTTACACCTTGTCTGATAACACCACCCGCTATGAGCTCCCCCCTACTGGCATTACCTTGCTCGGCTATGTAGTGCGCCGCATGCACAAAACGCGCTGGCTGGTGTCTATCCCTGCATTGCTTGCAGAAAACAGAAGTGACGAAGCATTAGCACAAGTTGCCATGTATGCAGCCACATCGTCAACTTCTTTTGGGCGCGCTTATTACCAACCTCAATTCAACTCCAAAGGTTCTGAAATCAGCGAAGCAGATCCAAACACGGGCGCGATCGTCAATGCAAAATTAATTTCCACTTCGCCAAGTTATTACATCACCTACACTGCAGCCATGCCCAACGGTGACCTTTTCTCAGGCAATGAAGAGATCACAGGCACCACCGTTGGGCTGCGCGGACTCGGCATGCCCGCACCGTCCAAATTCAATTTCAAGTCTGGCAATTACACAGCTCAGCTCACTGGCCTTCTCACCAGCGAGCTCGCGCTATCACTGATCGGCAGAACTCGTATCCGTGCGTATGGTTTCCTGAATTTCAACGACAACGCCAACAACATAGGCAAATTAACGATAGACCGTAACGAAAAAATAAACCTTGAAATCAACGGTAAAACAATGGAGCGTCAACTCACATGACTTCGATCTGGTGGATTCGCCGCGACTTAAGATTGACGGATAACCCCGCGCTTCATTCTGCGCTGGAGTCTGGATTTATCATCCCAGTCTTTATTCTCGACCCGGCATTCTCCTCCTTATCTGCTCGTCGAAATAGCTTCCTCTATGAAGGCCTTGTTGCTCTAGATAAGGATTTGAGAAAGCGCAATTCTTATCTCGTCGTTCGCAAAGGCAAACCACTGGAAAAACTTCGCCAACTATTCGAAGAGACGTATGCAGAAAACATCATCGCCGAGGAAGATTTCACCCCATACGCCCGCGAACGGGATGCCCTGATAGCAAAAGTACTACCGCTTCAACTGATTCACGGACAAACTGTCCATCACCCAAAGCATGTCCTCAAACCAGACGGCAGACCATACACCGTTTACACGCCTTACTCCAAAACGTGGAAAGCAAAGTTGAACGGGCTAAAACTCATCCCTGCGCCAGAAAAGATCAACACGCCGCCTGATATCAAATCAGATGCGTTGCCCGAATACAAAACGAATCCGCTGTTCCCTGCTGGCGAACAAGAAGCTCTAACTCGTCTTGAAGAATTCCTGCATAAACGAATTTATGCTTACGCCGATGACCGCAATCGCATGGACCTTGATGGAACATCATCCCTTTCACCGTATCTGCGCTTTGGAATGCTTGGGCTGAGACAAGCTGTCAGTGCGGCGAAACAAGCTATGAGCAAAGGAAGAAGCGTAGAAGCAAAACATGGGGCTGAGATCTGGCTCAATGAATTGATTTGGCGCGAGTTCTATATCCAAATCTTGTATCACTTCCCGCAAGTTGCAAAGACTGCGTTCAATGCATCACTGGCAAATATTCCCTGGCGAAATAACGAATCTGAATTTACTGCATGGAAAGAAGGCTGCACAGGCATGCCAATTGTAGATGCAGCCATGCGTCAACTCAAAGAAACTGGTTGGATGCATAACCGTGCGCGGATGATCGTTGCATCGTTTTTAGTGAAAGACCTGCTGATCGATTGGCGTTGGGGTGAAAAATGGTTTATGGAAAATCTTCTTGACGGCGACCCTGCTGCAAATAACGGTGGCTGGCAATGGACGGCTGGCACAGGCACCGACGCCGCACCATACTTTAGGATTTTCAACCCTGTTTTGCAAAGCGCGAAGTTCGACCCCAATGGAGACTACATCCGCAAATGGGTTCCTGAATTGAGAAAGTTAAGTGCAAAGGAAATTCACGCTCCATGGGATTTTGATCTCAAAATAAACGGTTACCCTCAAGTACCAATTGTTGATCGTGACGTGGTGAAAGATAGAACATTGAAGGCCTACAGTATTTCAAAAGCAAAAATATGAAATCAAAAAAGATCTTACGAACAGCAGGAATCATCCTAGCCATACTTGTTCTAGTTGTATTGGTCGGGCCATTTCTCGTGCCAGTACCACCGCTGGAAAATACCGTTCCTGCGGAGCAACTCGCAGATGGAGACAGCAAGTTCATCGACGTAAATGGTATCAATGTCCATTACAAAACATGGGGCAAAGGCGAACCCACTTTTATTTTGCTGCACGGGTTTGGGGCAAGTTTATTTTCATGGCATGAAGTAGCTGAACCATTATCGCAATATGGAACTGTGCTCGCTTACGACCGCCCTGCATTTGGTTTGACGGAACGTCCCCTGAAATGGGAAGGTGAAAGTCCATATAGCCCGCAATCACAAGTAAATATAGTTATTGGATTGATGGATAAACTCGGCATAGAAAAAGCTGTTTTGATCGGCAACTCGGCAGGAGGGACGATTTCAATCCAAGTTGCATTGCAACACCCAGAAAGAGTTGAAGCGCTAATTCTTGTCGATGCTGCTGTTTATGCAGGCGGTGGCGCGCCATCGTGGGTCAGGCCGTTATTGAAAACGCCTCAAATGCAGCATCTCGGTCCACTTGTTGCACGTCAACTTCAGGCACAAGGAGTTGAATTCATTAAGACTGCATGGCACAATCCTGCAAACATTACACCCGAAGTTTTCGAGGGCTATCAAAAGCCGCTTCAAGTTGACAACTGGGACAAGGCGCTTTGGGAGTTAACAATCGCCAGTGCTGAAAGCAGATTGGTGGAACGATTAAACGAAATCACCATGCCAACTTTAGTTATCACAGGCGATGATGATCGCATCGTCCCAACCGAACAGTCGTTGCGGCTTGCTGACGAATTGCCAAACGCCAAACTGAGCGTTATTGCTCAAAGCGGTCACCTTCCGCATGAAGAAAAGCCTATTGAATTCATGAAAGCTGTGACCGAATTTCTTTCCACATTGCCATGAAAAGATCAATCACTCCTGAACTTGGCCGCGAAGCCTTACTCGCATTTTTCAAAACCCGTTCCCCGCTTGGGCCGCTGAAAGCAATGGCAAAACATGTGGGGCGCTTTTTTCAAATTCCAATTCCAGGCTTCCGTCCGTATGTAGTTTTTGGGCCTGAAGCTGCGCGTAAAGTATTGGTTACCGACCGTAACAAGCTCCTTTGGCGTAACACAGACCCAGTGACAAACCTTCTACGGCGCGGCGTATTGGTAACTGATGGTGAGGAACATGATCACTATCGCAGCCTGATGGAAACACCATTCCATCCTTCGCAGCTTCCTAACTACACACAGATGATGATCGAGCAGGCAGAGCGTGTCATGTCCACTTGGCAAGACGGCCAAACCGTGGATATGCTCATTGAAGGCCGCAAGATCGCTTTGCTGATCATTATGCAAACTTTATTCAGCAAAGATGCCTGGAATGATATCCCACATATTTGGAATCCGATTCTGAAAGCCATTCAGTATGTCTCGCCTGGCACATGGATACTATGGCGCAAAATTCCACGGTTGGGGTACGGAAAATCATTGAAAGTGATCGATGATTATCTATACGGGATTATTGAAGAAAGAAGAAAACAAAAAGAAGGTAAAAGCGACCTTCTACAACATCTGATTGATGCAGGTTTGGATGACAACATTATCCGCGACCAAATGTTGACGATGCTGATCGCAGGCCACGATACCTCCACCGCCCTGCTGGCGTGGACATTTGCTTTGCTCGGTCAACATCCTGAAATCCATTCACAGGTAATTCAAGAAATTGACCATGCCGAAGGTAAATATCAATTATTGGATAATGTCATCAAAGAATCCCTACGGCTATACCCGCCGATCCACATTGGCAATCGCCGCGTAGCGGAAGCTGTCGATTTTGTTGAAGGCAAAGTCCCTGCTGGTGAGCGAATGTTTTACTCCATCTACCTCACCCACCGCGACCCCGAAATATGGGAAAACGCTGAAGATTTTTGTCCCGAACGCTTCTTGCATGGGCGCAAGACTCCACCGATGAGCTACATACCATTCGGCGGCGGTCCACGTTCATGCATTGGCGCGGCATTCGGCCAAGCTGAGGCACGTATTGTGATCGCGAGATTACTAAAGACATTCTCATTTGAGCCATTGAATGCAAGTCAAATTCATCCTCACATGGGTGCAACCTTAGAACCGCGACCTGGGGTGATCATGAAAGTATCCCGCAGGTAAGCTGGTATTTCAACTCATACTACTGAACTAAAAGACTATCAAACTAAATGACCTACTTTGGATTTCTTCTTCGCTTTCTCGTCATTCCCATCTTTATATTTCTTGCGATCACATGGTGGGATAACAAAAACAACAAGTCAACGCCTGGCTTTCAAAACGGCCGTGCAGTATGGCTTGGGATTCTTGTTCACATTGTTCTTGCAGTGGTATACACCACGCCGTGGGATAACTATTTAGTCGCCACAGGTGTATGGTATTACAACCCCAAGCTCGTCACAGGCATCGTTTTTGGGTACGTCCCTATCGAAGAGTACACATTCTTCGTTTTGGAAACCACCCTTTCAGGGTTATGGTGGTGGTTCATCGCAAGAAGGATAGCACCTCCAACTCAAGAGTTCAAACCAAATAAACGCTTTATCTATATATCCGCAAGCGCACTCTTTATTCTTTGGGTTATTTTCACTGCTTTATTCTTCGGCAACAACCAACCTATCACATATTTGTCCATCACACTGTTCTGGGCATTCCCCGCTATCTTTCCACAACTACTATACGGCGCGGATATCCTCTGGTATCACCGCAAGCTCGTATTCCTTGGCATTCTCATTCCCGGCATTTATCTCTCGCTGACGGATATCGTTGCTCTCACAGATACCACCTGGTCTATTGCAAAAGACCAAACCACAGGGATTCTTTTCTTCGGCATTCTTCCGTTGGAAGAAGTAGTCTTCTTCTTCATCACTAACATCCTGGTCGTTTTTGGGATGACACTCTTACTCTCCAGCATTGGTCAACAACGATTCCAAGACTGGAAATCAAACCACTACAAAGGACTTCCGTAATGCTCAAACAATTTGAAAAACAGCAATATCTGAACATCGAAACATTCCGCAAAAGTGGACAGGGAGTCAAAACTCCCGTCTGGTTCGTGCAGGATGGAGAAACGCTTCAAATCTGGACCCCGATCGGGGCCGGCAAAGCCAAGCGGATTCGTAACAATGGCATGGTCCGAGTTGTTCCATCCACAGGCTCTGGTGACCCCACGGGGACCTGGGTGGATGCTCGTGCCCAAGCAGATGAATCGACGGAAGCAGTCAAGCACTTAGAAACCTTGATGAAAAAGAAATATGGAGCAATGTTCAGCATTCTTGGGTTTCTCGGCAGAATACGCAGCAAAGCAAGATATACCACTATCAAAATTCAATTCTAAATAAAAGAGGCTGCATAAAAATGCAGCCTCTTTTTACATCAAGTATTCACCAAATCATGAATCCATTTTCTTGACCTGAAGCGCCAAGCACTTACAAAAGCTTTGGCTACTTCCTCAAGAATAACAAATAGATATACATAATAGACTGGCAGATGCAGGATAAATGCAGCAAAATACGCTGCTGGGACTCCAATCAACCAGATAGAGCAAAGCTCCATGAGAAGGGCAAAGCGAGTGTCACCGCCTGCTCGAAGAGCACCGATAAATGTAGAGAAGTTGAACATGCGGATCCACAACGTGCAAGCCATCATCAACATCAACATACGGACATTATGAATGCCGCTCGGAGAAAGTTCATAAAAACTAACTACCGTACCGCGCAGAAGAACAACGATCAGGCCAACAATCCACGCAGCGGTGACGCTGAGAATAATAACGCGGCGGACAGTTTCATACGCTTCATCCTTTTTTCCAGCGCCAATACGGTTCCCCACCATTACGGCACAAGCATTTCCTAATCCCATAAAAACGACAAAGCCAAGCTCCTCCATCGTTGCGTTGACATTGATCGCAGCGATCGAGTCTGTGCCAATGTGGGCATAGATAGCGTTATAGGTTGTAATGCCCATTGACCAGAATAATTCATTGGCCATGGCTGGCATTGTGGTTTTTAAGACTCTCATGAAGAAAGCCATGTCAAACGAGAAAAACGTCCACAAGTTTTTGGCGGCGAGGGGAGTCTTCTGAGCGTAGACGAGGACAAGGAGCAGAATCAGTTCCAAGGTCCAGCCTGATGCGGTGCCTATCGCAGCGCCGCGCACTCCGAGAGCGGGAAATCCTGCATAGCCAAATATCAGCACATATCCGAGAATCGTCTTAAAGACCAAAGCGCTGACTGTTGCAATGACTGTCATGCGAACTAGTTGAATGCTACGCAAGACGGCAACATAAGAAGTAGCAATGGCAACAGGAATATAGCTAAGACCAACAATGCGAAGGTATTGAGTCCCGATCTCGATCACTTCTTTGTCGTTGGTGTAAAAGCCAAGGACAGTACGCGGGACAAGTGTGGCAGCAAGGGTGAAGATCAATGCAAAAAGTGAAGTGGCAATGATGCTCATGCCCAACACTTTGCGAATCGGTTCGATCTCTTGTTTGCCCCAAAACTGCGCGGTGAAGATCGCCATGCCGCTTGTGGTGCCAAAAAACAAGAGAATGAGTACGAAGAAAACCTGATTGGATAAACCAAGCGCAGCAATGGAGCTTTCGCCCAACTGCCCGACCATGATCACATCGATCATATTGAGAGAAGCATTGATCAACTGCTGGAATGAAATGGGGATCGCGATGACCAGCATTTCTTTGAGAAAGGAACGATCTTTAAGAAAGGAAAGATTCATAAGGAAAGATCTACTTTGAGTCTCGAATTAATAAATAAGGGTGAAGAAAAAAAACGGCAGTCCCCATTGGGCGCCCGCCGTTTTGATCACAGATTAATTTCGTTCGTTACTTTTCTTCAGGTGCTTCGCTGACGATATACAAGGGTCTGCCTTTGGCTTCGTCATAAAGACGGCCAATGTACTCACCCAGAATACCAAGCGAAATCAACTGCACGCCGCCAAGGAATAAAACGGAAACAAGCGTGGTAGTTTGGCCTTCAAAAAAGTGAGAGCCTGCAAGGCGCATGATAGCCACTACTGGAATGGCGAGGATGGAAACGCCCGCAGAAGCAAAGCCAAAGTATGTTGCCACTTGCAGCGGGAAATAGGAAAAGCCCGTAATGGCATTCAAAGCCAGCTTGAGCATTTTGCTAAAGGGATACTTCGTAACTCCTGCCACGCGCGCCGCGCGTTTGTACTCCACACCGATCTGGCGGAAACCCACCCATGCAGACATACCACGCGGGAAGCGATGACGTTCCTTCATCTGCTTGAGTACGTTCACCACTTTTCGATCCATCAAGCGGAAGTCACCAGTATCCACAGGAATCTTTACGTCAGTGATGCTGTAGATCAGGCGATAAAAAGCAGCGGCAGTGAATTTCTTGAACCAACTCTCACCTTCACGCTCAGCGCGGACAGCATACACAACTTCGTATCCTTCTTTCCACTTCTTTGCAAGCTCAAGGATGACTTCAGGCGGGTCTTGCAAATCTGCATCGATGATGACAACTGCATCACCGCGAGCATAGTCCCAACCTGCAGTTATGGCAACCTGATGACCAAAGTTGCGTGCAAAAATAACAGGCCGCACTTGCTTATCGACCTCAGCAAGTTCACGGATCTTCACAGTGGAACCATCTGTTGAGCCGTCATCCACGAGAATGAGTTCCCAGGATTCGCCAGAAGAATCCATCACTTCCTTTACTCTACGGTAGAGTTCAGGAAGGTTTTCAATTTCGTTATAGATCGGAGCAATGATTGAGTAGGTTGTTTTCATAAAGTCTTTTTCTTCTCACGAGTAGAAATACGAGCGCGCGGTTTACTTTTCTGAACGGGAACTTCAAGCTGTTGAGCATCATTCTCTTCAAAAGGAGTCAATCCCAAAATACGCCTCTGCAAATATTTATAGATCACGATCACAGAAGCAAGTACAGGCACGATCAACAATGCTCCAATGATACCCTCAAGAATAGTTGCGATCATGATCGAAATAAAGATCAGCGCTTCATTCATGTGCAGGCTGCGCCCCATAATATACGGACGCAGGAGAAAATTCTTTAAATTGATCAAAACAAGATATACAACAAAAACGATCACCGCCACCCACGCATTGGATAGCGGTATCCAACTAGAACCCTCCAATAATGCTACAGCAAATGCCACCGCTACCGCAAGAAAAGGACCAACATCAGGAATGAGAGTAAAAAGCCCAGCGAGCACGCCCAACACCAATGCGCCAGGAATTCCCATAATGGACCATGCAATGGCAAACACAATCCCAACTACCACCATCAACACGATCTGCCCGCGAAGATAAGCCATCCATACTTCGCGCAAGCGGGCATATAGCTCATGCATGTCGCTTTGATATTCCTCAGGCGCAAGGCTGATAAGCGACAATCTCATACGCGGCCATTCACTCATGAACAAATGCACGCTCACAATAATTACCAAAGACCACAACACACTTACAGATGTGGTCTCCAGCAAAGCCAGTGCTTCTTCAGGTAAAGGAGTCAGAACCGCATCTTGCACATGGGATAGGCTCTCCCCTAATTGTTCAAAATGGAAAACCATTCCGCCAAATTGAACAGGCTTGGAAAGGCTTTGACTCATTTCACTGGAAAGGTCAAGCAGATCCTGTGCAACGATTTTGATCTCGTCAAAAAAGATAGGCGTCAACGTGGCAGGTACACCTACTAAAAAAATCAGCGCAGAAAAATAAACAATATTTACAGCCACTGCTCGCGAGAGCTTTGCACGTGTTATTAAATATCCCACGGCAGGAGATATTAAATAAGCAATAAACGCCGCAACGATCAATGCCTTTACTGCTTCATGCGCATAAAAAAGCAGCGCCACAAAAGCGGCAAAAAGGATCAATGCAACGGTGTAACGAAAAGGTAAACTCCAGTTTTTTTGACTGCCATTCATAATAATTTTTTCACTGCCTCTAAAGTTGGCTCAATAATTGGAGCAGGTTGAACTGCCTGCATCGCCGCGCGAACATCCTTCAAGCCACTACCTGTATTCAACACCAGAATCGGATCATCGCTTCCTACCACGCCTGAGCCTGTCGCTTTGACCAAACCAGCATAAGCTGCAGCCCCGGCAGGTTCGGCAAAAACGCCCATCCGTCCCAACTCCGCAATAGACTTGATGATCTCATCATCTGAAACTGTAATATATGTTCCATCGGTCTGCTTCGCTGCCCGCACCGCACGGACTCCGTCTCGCGGCAAATCCACTGAAATACTGTCTGCGATCGTTGTCGCTGAAACAGGCGTGATCACTTCTGTACCTGCATGGAAGGCATTCGCTATTGCCGCAGAACCTTCGGCTTGTACGCCAATGATACGCGGCATGTTTGGAATCCAACCAAGTTTGAACAAGTCTTTGAATCCCTTGTGAATTCCAGAAATGATATTGCCATCGCCCACGGAAACAAAAACTGTCAGCGGCGGATGATCATCTAGTGGGCTATCCTTCTTATGCCAGTCGCGATGCGCTTCGATCCACCACTCCCAGATCTCAAAAGCGCCAGTCTTCTTGCCTTCCACGGTAAATGGATTGTAACCAGTGTTGCGACAATACCAACCAAATTCCTGTGAAGCTTTCACGGTCAGGTCAAATGCATCATCGTAAGTGCCATCCACCAAAATGACCTTTGCCCCGAAGATAAGTAATTGTGCCACCTTGGCTGGAGGGGCAGACTTGGGCGCAAAAATAATCGCCTTCTGCCCTACCGCAGCGGACATACACGCCAATGCAGCACCTGCATTTCCTGTTGAGGCCGTCACCACCACCTCAGCGCCGATTTCCTGTGCGCGTGCCACCAAAATGGCAGAAGCGCGATCCTTAAAGGAAGCCGAAGGATTACGAGACTCGTCCTTAAGCCATAGATGCTTCAGACCAAGTTTATCCGCGAGACGTGGCATTTTGAAAACAGGAGTCCAGCCAGCTAGGTGAAGAGGCGTAGCTTCCCCTTTTGGCTCACTAACAGGCAATAATGGCTCATAACGCCAAAGTGAAAAATCATCACGGCTGGTGATGTCTTCATAATGGTATTTCTTTTTAATGGATTCATAATCCATTTCAATATCGAGATTACCGCCATCTTTGGGGCAAGTATAGGTAACCTGCCCAGGCAGGTATTCAGTTCCACAAATTGAGCAGCGATAGCCAGTGAATTTAGACATAGTGACCCTTTTCTCCGCTTGATTTTACCCGATAAGAGAACGGGCAAGAAAAAAAAGCCTCCAAGTAAAAATCTTTAGAGTGCGACACACACAAATCAATGTCCGCGATGTTTTTCTTTCTTTTTCTCTTGCTTTAGTTTAAACTTCAAAGCTTTCTCCGCTTCCAAATCTTCGCGGGATATGACTACGCGTTCCTTTTTCTTCAACTCCTGGTTTACTTTCATGGCCTGCTGGGCTTTGGTTCCAATGCCCTCTTCGTACACTTCTTTGCGTACATCTCGTTGCATGCTCTTAAAATTCTTCTTGCGTGTGATCTGTACCTGACCTTCAACGGGTTTGCCAAAATCAAGATTTTTATATTCACGCTGGATATATTCATACAACTCTCCATCCTTTGGCTCGGAGCCAAAGATAACGCGTGATACTTGATAGCCTGTCTCGTCATCACGCTCAAAAACACCGACCCAAAACGGGTCGTCAAAATAAACGGTCAACTTCCCATACATAGCTGATAATCTCCATGCAATTACACAGAAAACACAATAAACTGGCGGATTCTTCACGCCAGCAGATACAGGTATTTAATTATTGTGGTGAGGTTTGAGTTTAGATGGGCGGGAGTATATCACGAGGCTTGAAGAGCATCTACCAATAGACTGTCAGGCTTTGACAATGACTATCAGCGCAGGTCATCTGGCAAAGGCCTCGCCTCACCGCTTTTGCGATCAACTAGCTCCCAATCTATAATACATTCGGCCACGAGAGAATCGTCCGCATGAGTGATACCAACATAACGTGTGCCACTAGCATCATTAGTTTGAAGTGAATGAGTAGAAATATTCAACACTTCACCCCAAACCGCCATGGACAAGTACTGAATATGCAAACGGCGCGGAACTATTGCCAAACTGGCTTCAGCGAGCTGCGCAGGTGACCATCCCTTAGATGCAAAATCCTGTGCCGCAACTTCTTCGGCATAATTTATATAGATTGCGTTATTTACATGCTCATATACATCCAAATCCATTGATTCGACTTGGCGCTGCGTTCTATAAGCAGTTTCATTCTCGGAAATCTTTGGGAAGCGCTCAAATGGGAAGACACGTGGGTTCTCCAATCGAAACGTATTGATCATGTCATCGGGCATATTTTTAGGACGCCCCGTTTTTGCGTCCATATACACCACTTGTTGTGTCCCTTGCGCAACGATCTCGCCACTGTCTTTGAGAGTCAGTTCAAAGCAGCGTGTACCGCGTACTCTCTGCCAGTTGACTAGCCAAATCGTGAAGTCGAATACTTCATTGTGCCGCAATGGACGCAAGAAACGAATCTCAGTCTCACGGATGACCCAAAACACATCGGGATCCTGGCTATAGTCTGCGTCCCAGCCAATGGCAAGACCCCAGTCCCAAGCGGTTTCAATGAGATAACGCAAATAATTCGCAGGGCTGACAAAGCCGCTGGCATCCAATTCCCCCCAACGAACACGAAAAGTACGAGTAAAAATTTTAGACATAGTATCCGCTCAATTGTTTAATTTCTCTCTTGCGTAAGCAATGCCGCTCCCAATAAAAGAGCATCCCCATCCAAAGCAGAAAGCTCGATTTTACAACGTTCCTTGAAAAAAGGATGCATTAAATCTTGCACAACTGGCATAAAATAATTCTCAAAAATATCCCTGGAGCGAGTAAGTCCGCCACCTATGACAACTACTTGTGGATCAACACAAGTGACCAAGTTCGTAACCATAATAGCAAGTCCATCCAAAGCTTTGTGGACAATTGCTATACAAGCGGGGTCAAGTGCGCGACATGCTTCAAATACCATAGCGGCGTTCACAGCTTCAGGGTTATTCTGGCTTAACTTTTTCAGAGTGGGACAATTATCGTGTCCGCTTAAAAGAGCATCTCGCCCATCACGAGCAATCGCCCAACCCGAACAAATACTTTCCACGCAACCTTTGCGTCCACACATACATTGCGGGCCATTTAGCTCAACAACATAATGACCTAATTCACCAGCCAGTCCGGAGCCGCGATATGGTTGGCCTCCGATAATAAATCCCCCGCCAACCCCAGTACTCGTTTGAACATAAGCTAGATTAGTCATATTGCGATAACCACCGAACCACCATTCCCCAAGGGCAGCCACATTACCATCATTATCCATCATCGCTGGTAACTTAAAAGCCTTATTGATCTCATCCACCAGAGAAACATTATCCCAATTTGACACATGAATAGAGCGCAATACACTTTTACGGTCACTACTTACAGGTCCGCCAAAACTAATGCCAACAGCCTTTACCAACTGAGGTTGGTCAAAAGATTCAATAGCTCTTGTGCCGCATTCGATCATAGCCTTGAGTGTTCCGCTAGCGCCTTCAGAGACTGGGGTCTGCTGGCGGATGACGGGGCTGACAATTTTTTCCTTCCCCAAATCCACGACTGCCGCAGCAAGCTTTGTGCCACCGAAATCGAGAGCAAGTACGATGTCATCCATACGCTGAATGGACCAGTCCGTGCTAATTTCCATACTGTACGCCGCCGCGCAAGAGACCAGCCAAAATATGATTAATAATTAAGTGAGCATCTTCTATAATTTCCATGCTTGTGCTGGGCACAACCAAACATATATCCGTCATGTCTTTCATCTTCCCGCCCTTGAAGCCAGTCAGCCCAATTACTTTGATCTGCATCTGATGTGCTGTCTCAATAGCTTTCAAAATATTGGCTGAATTTCCAGACCCGCTAATGGCGATTAAAATATCATCCGCTCTGCCTAACGCTGACAACTGCTCGGAAAAAATAATGTCATAACCTTCATCGTTGGCATATGCCAAAACAGAGGGGACATTATCATTAAGGCAAATCGCACGCATGCGTTTTTTCCCAGCTTCTCGTGTGTTTTTACTGAAATCACATACCATATGAGAAGCAGTGGATGCGCTTCCTCCGTTGCCAATTACAAATATCTGTTTACCTGTTTCACGGGCATCCTGCAAAACGCTGTTGATTTCGGCAAACTTGTCTTCGGGCAATTGATCCAAGGCTTCATAAAGTTGTCTGGTATACATCTGTGCAAAATTTTCTTTTCCACTCATTTTTTCTCCATAAATTAGATGATTGTCTCAAAAAATGACTCTCACGATTGAGAGTCATTTTTTCACTTGCGATTTTCTACTTACTTTCTTCTCGTTCCCACAATTCTCTTGCGATCATCTCCTGATCTACAGGCGTCTTATCAATTCTAACGCCGACTGCGTTGTAGATCGCGTTTGTGATGGCGGGTGTGGTTGGGATGCTGCACACCTCCCCCACTCCTTTCGCACCGTACGGGCCAGAGGCAATGGGATGTTCCACGATAATGGATGTGATCTCTGGCGTGAGCATAATGCCAGGGACACGGTAGCGGGCTAGATGATCCGTAACCACATTGCCATTCTCAACGATGAATTCCTCGGTGAGGCAGTTGCCAAGTCCCATCATCACGCCGCCTTCGATCTGTCCCTGCAAGCCAAGCGGATTGACCGCCATACCCACATCGTTGGCAGAGATGACTTTCAGTACGCGCACTTCACCCGTCAGCTTGTTGACTTCCACTTCAGCGGCTTGCACACCGAACGAGAAGGCAAAGTGCATGTCACCGCCAGTACCGAGGGGCTGGGTCTTCGGCGCTTCGTACATGTAACGGACTGTGGGCTGTTTGCCCAAAGCAGTCATTTCTTTATAAACTTCGGCATAAGTCATCGAGTGCCCGTTGACATGGACAATGCCATTCTCGAATCGAATCTGCTCAGGGCGGACATCATATTTTTCTGCCATCGTAGCGGTAATTTCTTCGCGCAGAGTCTTTGCTGCATAGCGGGATGCATTGCCTGTCACAAAGGTCTGGCGTGAAGCAGTCGTTGGGCCGCCGTTGGGAGTCAGGTCAGTATCCATGACGAGGACGAGCACCTGCTCAGGTGCAACTGACATTTCTTCGGAAACAACCAATCGCATCACAGTGACGAGTCCCTGACCCAATTCAGCAGCAGAACTGCGGACCTGGAAAGTACCGTCTTCATAAAGTTCAACATCTGCGCCAGAAATATCTGGCGCGCCACCGCCAAGGCCTGTGTTCTTGTAAGCCGCGGCAAAACCCCAGGCACGAACCAGATTCGGTTGAGCAGGATCAGTGATCGGTTTGAAAGGATGCGGGTTCGTCTTCCTCATCTCTGCATCCACGCGGTCAATACATTCCATCAAGCCAACAGATTCTTTCAATTCCTGTCCTGTGTTCGTGATGCTGCCGACATGCAATGAATTCATGCGGCGCAGTTCAACAGGCTCGATATTTAATTTTTCAGCGAGCATGTCCATCATTGACTCAACGGCGAATGCAGATTGCGTAACGCCGAAACCGCGGAACGCACCCGCGGGCGGGTTGTTGGTGTACATGGCGTAGCAATCGGCGCGGACATTTGGAATATCGTACGGGCCAGCGGAGTGCGTGGTGGCGCGGGTCATCACCTTTTCGCCAAGCGAAGCATACGCGCCCGTATCACCGTACAGTTCTGTTTCCGCGGCAACAAGGCGGCCATCTTTCTTCGCGCCGATCTTCACGCGGATCTGCGTGGCGTGGCGCTTCGGATGAACGAGCAAACTTTCGTGGCGGTCAAACAATAATTTCACGGGGCGCTGGGTCACGTTCGCAAGCAAAGCCACATGGATCTGTCCCATAATGTCTTCTTTGCCGCCGAAACCGCCGCCCATCAATTGCCCGACCACACGCACACGCGACTCGTCCCAACCCAATGCGCGCGCAACCTGCGTTTTATCCTGATATGGAATTTGCGAACCAACATAAATTTCCATGCGGCCATCGGGCAGCGGCACACCAATGCTGCATTCAGGTTCAATGAAAGCATGGTCGGTGGTCGGCGTGTGGAATGTGTGCTCAAGGATCACATCAGACTCGGCAAGGCCTTTGTCCATGTCACCTTTACGAACTTTGATGTGCTTGAGCAAATTCCCGTTTTCGTGGATCTGTGGAACGCCTTCCTGACGGGCCTGCACTGGATTTGTGATGACGGGCTGGAGATCAAATTCCGCCTCAATCAACGCGGACGCCTGATCGGCGATCTCCTGAGATTCTGCTGCAACGATGGCAAGTGCATCGCCAACATAGCGAACTCTTTCCCCAACGCCTACCATCACGGGCCAATCGTAAATGACAAGACCATGAGTCTTTTCGCCAGGGATGTCTGCCGCGGTCAAAACAGAGACAACGCCCGGAAGAGCTTTGGCTTTGGAAATATCCAACTTCGTCAAAAACCCATGCGGGATCATGGCGCGGCGTGCCTTGGCATATAACATGCCATCGAATTTCAAGTCATCGGTGTAGATGGCTTCGCCTGTGACCTTTTCAACTGCTTCGGGGCGCAGGTGACTGTGCCCGACTGTTTTGTGGTCGTGAATTGAATCGGGAATGTGGTTCGGCTTCTGGATGGGTTCACCTGTCCGCAAGGCTTGAGCGGCAGCAATGATGGCATTCTCGATGGATGGATAGCCCGCGCAACGGCAAAGCGTATCTTTGAGCGCAAAACGAATATCATCACTATTCGGATTCGGGTTGCGCTTGAGCAAAGCGTACGCAGTAAGAATTTGCCCGGGGATGCAGAATCCGCATTGCACGGCGCCATGTTCCACAAAGGCTTCCTGCAATGGATGCAGTTTCATTTCATTGTGTATGCGCTCAGCCAAACCTTCGATGGTGACGATGGTCTTTCCATCCGCGCGTTCGGCAGGATAAACACAGGACATCATTGGGTCGCCATTCACAAGGACGGTACATGCGCCGCACTCAGCTTCTTCACAACCGATCTTGGTACCAGTCAGTCGCAATCGTTCACGAAGCAGGGTGGATAACGTTTCGCCTGCAACGGAGTCCACTGTATATTGTTTGCCATTTACTGAAAGATTTATTTTTGACATACCAGTAATCCTATTCTGCGCGTTTCCACGCGGTGTCCAACACATCCTTGAATAAACCGCCAACGATATGCTTGCGATAATCTGCGCCAGCGCGGCGGGCGCTGCTGCGGAATTTGGCTTGTCCGAGCAGAACTTCGAGCGTGCGGGCAAAGGTTTCTTCGTTCAAGGGTTGTCCGCGTAAAGAGGCTTCTGCTTCGGTGGCGCGGAATGGAGTCGCTCCACCGGGGCCAACGGCGGTGTGAATGTCGTTGACGACATCCCCTGCCCGTTCAAGCCAGACAGCACAGTTCAAAATGGGAAGCGCAACGCCTTGCGGACGCATGATGCGTTTGAAACAGGAAGAACTGTAGGAAGTAGAAAGTGGTAAGTAGAAACCAACGATGATTTCTTTTGTTTTATCAATGGCAGATTTTCCGGGGCCGAGGAACAATGAAGTGAACGGCATTCGGCGAGTCCCTGAAAGGCCAGCCACTTCGGCTTGTGCTTCGAGGGCAGTGAGGGCGATGGTTCCATCTGCGGCGGGGAGAGCATGGGCCACATTACCGCCGAGCGTGGCAGTATTGCGGACTTGCGGTCCGGCGATCAAGTTACAGGCTTCGACCAATGCCTGGGCGTGCGTACCAGTTAGCGGGTCCAGTGCGACGCGGTTGACTGGGACGGCGGCTCCGATGAAGAGTTCATCCCCTCTCAATTCGAGAGCAGACATCTCCGGGATGAAGGTCAAATCTATTAATGTATGGACGGGGGGATGATTGCCCTGTTTTAAATCGAGCAATAAGTCGGTGCCGCCTGCGATGGGCAATGCGGGACCAGATGCAGATGCAAGAGATTGAACGGCCTCCGTTATGGAGGTTGGGCGTTTGTATTCCTGCCAAAGGTTCATAGGTGGTGTGTCCTCTTTCTTTTGGACGGCGGCACTTTTCGATGGGGTAAACCCAACGCCACTGCACGCTTTGCGTTCAGCGACCACCGAACCGATGGAAAAATTATTTTATTGAATATACTGCAAAAAGGTACACGGCGGAAGTTTCATCCGCCGTGTATGGTTGGTTATAAGCCGCGTGCTCCGCGAATATAAGGGTTCCCTAATGCAGCAGGAGCACCAAGGCGTTTACGCATGGCCTCGCGAGAACCGATCACCAGCACAATGATGGTGAAAGCATACGGGATCATCTGCAAGAAAAAGCCCCAGTATGGGTTGTAGTAAAAAGGATTGGCAAATCCCAGCAATAGTGTTGGACCTTGAATATCAAGAATAAGGCGGCGAAGCGCACCAAAAGCATAAGAGCCGACCACAGCGCGGAAGGGATCCCACTGGGCAAAGATCACAAGGCCTACCGCAATCCAACCCTGACCGCCCGTGGTCAATTCACTGAACCAGCCTGGAGAAACTGCAAGGCTGATCGTTGCTCCAGCTAACCCCGCCATCATACCGCCAACAAACACATAAAGGTATCGTGTCAAATATACGTTTATACCAAGCGCATCAGCAGCAGATGGATATTCGCCCACGGCACGCAAATGCAAACCAGGACGAGTGCGGTTAATGTAATACCATGCCAACGGCGCCAGGATGTATCCAATATATACCATCACACTTTGGTCTGTAAAAAAAATAGGGCCAATGATCGGGATCAGGGAAAGGAGTGGGATGCTGAAATTTGGGAGCAAAGAAACAGCGCCTGCCTTGCTCAGTCCTTCACCTAAAACCAAGCTGATGCCTGTTCCAAGAAAAGTGAGTGCCAACCCGCTGACAACTTGGTCCGCTTGAAGTGCAATAGCAATATAAGCATGCACCTGGCTCAATATGCCTGCGACCAACATCGCCACCAACACACCCAACCACGGATTCCCTGTACTAATGGCAACACTGAAACCACTCATTGCGCCGATCAACATCATACCTTCGACGCCTAAGTTCATAACGCCAGAACGTTCTGCAAAAATTTCACCAAGCGTGGCAAAGAGCAGGACTGTGCCCGTACCAATCCCCGCCTGGAGGATAATAATGGGATTCATGTTACTCCTCCTCGCGCACAAGTCGAACTTTATAACGCAATAAGAAATCGCTGGCGATCAAAGAGACCAGAATAATGCCCTGAATCATCTTTGGAACACCCGAAGGCTGAATTTCGCGGCCTGCAAGGATCAATGCGCCAAACAAGATGGAGACGAAAATCGCTGCAAGCGGATTTAGTTTTGCCAACCAGGCGACGATAATGCCTGTGAAACCATATCCAGCAGCAACAGGTGATGTTTGTAAACGGTGAACAACACCGGCCACTTCGCTCATTCCGCCAAGGCCAGCAACTGCACCTGAAAGCATCATTACCAGAACCGTATTACGGGTAATGTTAATGCCAGCATATTGGGCAGCTTGTGGGTTGTCACCAATGAGACGAATTTCATATCCCCAGCGGCTGCGATAGAGAATAAACCAGATCACAACAGCAGCGACGATACCTATCAATAAACCAGCATGAGTGGTCAAACCACGGAAAACAGGGAAAGACTTTGCATAATCAGACAAGCGCGGCAGCCATGCCGTCGGCGGGAATTTAGTGGTCATTTGAAAACCACCTTCCGTCCACACGGCAAAGATCCAAAAATTGATCCACGCAATAGAGATATAGTTCAACATCAACGAGCTAATGATCTCATTGACTCGGAATTTGGCTTTTAGATACCCAGGGATAAAGCCCCACAATGCGCCAGCCAACATACCAGCCAACGCCATTACGGGGAGGAATATCCAGCTCGGGGTTTCAGCAGGCAAAATCGGGATCAATACAACAGCGCCAGCTCCAAATGCCCCCATAATGAATTGTCCTTCAGCGCCAATATTCCATTGCTTCATGCGAAAGGCAATGGAACAAGCAAGTGCAGTCAACAAAATGGGCGTGGCTTTCACGATCGTATCAGACAAAACACCAATATCTCCAAAGGATGCCTTGGCAATATGCTGATAGGATTTCCATGCATCACCACCAGCGGCAGTGATCACAATACCACCGATTATCAAAGCGAGGACAAGTGCGCCCAATGAAAGCATTGGAGAGAGCCACTTCGGGGGCACCTCCAGCCTGGGTTCATAGACCAGCCGAAAGGTCCGCTTGCGAGGCGTTTGCGTAGTTGTCGTCATTATCGCGCTCCTGCAGTGATTTGTTCGAGCGGGGTGCCCGTCATCATCAAACCGATCGTATCAATAACCTCTTGAGGAGGCTCTCCACTTTCTACTTTGACCTCGCCCATGATCCGACCTTCATAAATAACGAGGATACGATCACTAAGCGAGAACAGCTCTTCCAATTCTTCAGAAACAAGTAGGATCGCAGACCCTGTCTCGCGCTGCGCCAACAGCAGACGGTGGACGCCTTCGATCGCGCCTACATCCAAGCCGCGAGTTGGTTGCACAGCTACCAGCAGAGATGGCTGCCCGGAGATTTCACGCGCCAAGATTACACGCTGAAGATTTCCGCCCGAGAGAAGACGAACTGGCGTTTCCACAGTTGGGACGATGATGTCATAAATTTCTTTGAGGTTTTGCGCAAACTTTGTGGCTTCTAAATTGTTGATCATGCCGTTTTTAGAAATAGGCGGCTGACGATAATGCTTCATAATGACATTATCTGTAACGCTCAAATTTGGTGCGCTGCCCACGTGGGTGCGATCTTCTGGAACATAGGCCATGCCGCGTTGAATGGAAAATAAAGCTGGATGGTCACTGACCACTTCCCCATTTAGCCTCACATTTCCCTTAGTGGTTTTACGCAAGCCAGAGATAACCTGTGAAAGTTCACGTTGACCATTGCCAGCTACACCTGCCACACCAACGATCTCACCGTGACGCACATTGAGGGAAAGGCCGCGAAGCGCAGGTAACCCTTTATCATTTTCAGCATACAGATCATGGACTTCCAAAACAACATCACCAGTCTGTTGCGGCTTTTTATCAACATGAAATACTACGTCACGTCCTACCATTTGACGAGCAAGTTCCTGCTTGGTGGTGTTTTTAGCGGACAAACCAGATGCAGTGACTTTTCCACGGCGCAACACGGTCACTCGGTCTGCAATGGATGTGATTTCATGAAGCTTGTGGCTGATAAAGATAATAGACTTTCCTTTTGCCATCATGGAACGCAGGGTTTCAAACAACCCGTCAATTTCCTGAGGAGCAAGTACAGCCGTCGGCTCATCCATAACAAGCACATTTGCACCACGGTATAGCATCTTCAAAATTTCCACGCGCTGCTGCTCACCCACCGATAATTGCCAGACTTTCGCGCGCGGGTCTACTTTCATTCCGAAACTATCCCCGATCTCAGCGACCTTATTATCGTATTCAGATAGATTCATAAAAAACTTGGGGTCATCGAGCCCAAGCAGAATATTCTCAGTTACAGTTTGAGATGGAACCAGCATAAAGTGCTGATGCACCATGCCTATCCCAGCCTGAATGGCATCACGTGGGGATGAAAAAACAACCGGCTTTCCCTTCACAGAGATGGTACCGGAATCCGCACGATATAAGCCAGCCAGGATGCTCATAAGAGTACTTTTACCAGCTCCATTTTCCCCCAAAAGGGCGTGGATCTCACCTTGACGCAATTGAAAATCAACATGGTCATTGGCAAGAACGCCAGGAAAACGTTTCGTAACACCGCGCATTTCGATCATGAGCGGAAGCTCATTTGGTGCAGTTTGATTGGAAGTAGCGTCCACTGATCTGCTCCTGCATGATACAAAGGCTGCAAAGACGAGAAATGGAGAACATCCATTTATTCCCCTTGCATGGAACCTTTATATTCTTCGTATCTGAAATCAAAATTTACAGAAGAGGGACTGAATGCCCAAGGCATCCAGTCCCTCTTTTAGACAAACTTACTGCAAGGCTGGGAGTTCGGCGGTTACGCCTTCTGCCCACCAGTACATACCGATGTTCACATCAGGATTCCATTCCTTGAACTGGTCAAGGTCGAGCTGGTCGAGGGAAACACCGTCAGCAAGAACAACATTACCCTTGTTGTCTTTGATCGGTCCCATGAAGACATCGAAGCGGGTGAATTCGCCAGCGAGCATCTTGGCAAGGGTATCCTTAACCAATTGGACATCTTCAGCAGGCAGGTCGGAGACGCCGGTGGTCGGGTTCTGGCCTTCCATGAAACCGAACAAGCCGAGGCTGCCGCTGTCCGCATCGAAGTAATCGAAGCCAGGGGTGTAAGAGCCATCAGCAACGCCATTGGCTACTTTGGTATAGATCGGGCCCCAGTTCCAATAGATGGTGGTCAAGCAGCGTTCCACTTTGCAGGAACCAACATAGTCATAGGTGATGCCCCACTTGCCTTTTTCCTGGGCAACATCTGCAACCGCAGGGGTATCGGCACCAGTGAGAACAACCTGAGCACCTGCATCAAACAGGGAGGCAGCGCCTTCCTTCTCAGCAACAGGGTCGTGCCAGGTGTTGATCCAGCGGACATCCATGGTGCAGTCCGGGCAGGTCTGCTTGGCACCAAGCATAAAGGCGTTGCCAAGGCGGAGTTCTTCTGGGATCGGGAAGGTGGCCATGTAACCCAATTTCGGGTTGCCGTCAGTCTTCGCGCGGGAACCAGCGAGCATACCAGCAAGGTACTTCATATCTTCCATGGCACCGAACAGGTTACCAAAGTTCGTACCATTGGTCTTGTAACCGCTGATATGAATGAAGGTAGTGTCTGGGAATTCGCCAGCGACGGTTTCCATGGGGTCCATGTAACCAAAGGAAGTTCCGAAGATCAAGGTGAAACCCTTGCGGGCCAAAGAGCGGAACACCTGCTCAGAATCGGCACCTTCAGGAACGTTTTCAATGTAAGCGACGTGCACATTGGGAACGTTCTTCTCAAGATAAAGCAAACCTTCGTAGTGAGCCTGTGACCAACCGCCATCATCGTGCGGTCCAATCAAGACCATAGCCACATTGAACTTGCCATCCTCAACATCGGGGATCTGCAATTCACCGCTATTGGCAGCGGGGGCTTCAGTTGCAGCGGCGGCGGGCGCTTCCGTTGCAGCAGGGGCTTCAGTGGCACCAGAAGCTGGTGCCTGTGTGGCGGCAGGCTGTCCTCCGCAAGCGGAAAGGACGAGCATGAGTACCACAGCGAACATGGCGAGACGAGCTAAATTCTTACGCATTCTTCTTCTCCTTTTGAAAATATGAGTTTTGAGACGGTACTTGTGGAGCCAATTTTTCATTTGGCTTCGTCCAAGTTGTCTAAACAATTGTACTTGGTACAATTGTTTTTGTGAAGAAAGTTACATTAATTTCTAAGGTGAACACTCGAATTTACTTCGTACATTATCCAGCGCAGAAGCCTGCTCCGGGGTACTTTGTGTCTCTCGTTCAATGCGAGCCCATAATCTGCAAAGTAACGGTCCCACGTAGTCTTTCGAAATTTTATATGAAGTTGTTGACAATTCTACCGCTTTTTTCCATTCTCCGACATGAGCGTACCCCTCGATAAAAACAAACCGCTCCAACGGGTCATTGGGATAATCATCCAAGGCAAAAGCATCATCGCCTAATTTGACGACTTGCTCCCAGTCACCCATCTGACGCGCCAACTCAGCCTTCCCAAAGTAATAACACCAACTATGCGGCGGCTCGCTTCCAAAAAGCGGACCTGGTAACTGATTCTGTTTCTCAAGCAGAATCACACTCTGATTCGAATACTTCGCCACATCCTTCAAGGCTGGCGGCAGCAAACGATTCGATGCCTCCACCTCAGGGTCGATCACTCGGAAACAACCAGGCGGTTCATAATCAAACACAAGAATGTTGGATGTATTCCCATAAAATGTTGGGCCAATGTAATATAACTGATGCGGCTGACCAGGCTCCACGCTTGGCAAAGTTTTTCCAACACGAATAGATGCAAAATACAAAATTACATTCATTTCACCGGGCGGGCTATAAACCCAATTGAGCGGCCCGGTCAAAGAATTATCTGAATAATATGTAACTGGAAGGTCATTTGAAAGCAGAATTGTCCCTTTTTCCAAAGCAGGCACACGCCATGTCATTTGCCAAAAAAGGTCTTGTTGAGTAGCCCAATCATGACGGAAAACATCTTCCAAACGGAAATGTCTGCTCACTGCAAAGCCCACCAGCAGCGCTACAAGGATCATTTGTGCACGCTGGCTTTTTATTAGCGCGATCATACTTGCCACCAACAAACTTGCACCCAACATGAATGGCAGCATAAAACGGTCTATTGAAAAGTTAAGCTGTGGAACAATACCGATGATCCAAACCGAGCCACCCGAAAGACCCCAAAAGATCAAGCCGATAAAGCCAGCTTTTTGCGCAAAATCGCGATCATCGCCATCCTCAGGAACAAATTTGAAAAGATATATCCCAACGAGGAAAATGACCGAGAATAACTGAACCAGCATCAAGGTAAGAGTGAGCGGTCCCAATCCTGTAGCGCCAACGGTTAGGATAGGATAAATCCAAACATCAAACACAGTCCGCCAGAAGCTCAAGAGTACGTTATTGATCAGAAGCAGCAAGCCAGAGAAAAGATTTGCACGAAGCGCGTCCAAAATGACGTAATCGTAGCTGGCGTTTTGGAATGTAAAAAAGAACATACGCCAGACTGTAACGCCTGCAAAGATAAAAAAGTAAGGTAAAAAGTACAGTATCGATTTTTGTATTCGCGCTTTGGTTGTCCCCGATAACATAAACCAAAAGAGAAAAACTCGTACGAATTCAAGGAAATAAAAATATTCCATCGTAAGTAGGTTGACCGCTGCAAATAAGTACGATACGGCAAACAAAACCACACGATGTTTTTCATCTTTTATTGCAAGAAGGGAAAGGTAAACGGAAAACAAAAAGCATGACAGCACGATGTAAAAGTGACTGTACATCATCGCGATGAAATGCTGCCCCATACCGGGATAAACGAGGAAAAGTAAACATGCCCAAAGCGCAGGCTTTGAATGCGAGGGCCAAAGTACGCGCATAATTTTCCAAAGCAAAAATGCGGTTAACCAACGAAAGAAGATTGCCAGCAATTGCCAAGCCCAGGGGTTTGGACCAACGATCGGCATTGTTAACTGGTAGATCATGCCCCAAAAGGGACGGCTGGTTGAAAAAGTTTTGGTTAGGACGTCTGGCCCCAAGCGGAAATAGATCCACGCCCAGGGAAATTCATCCCAGTAAAAACCGCGCTGCCAGAAAAACAGACCATAAGTCAGCGCAGCGATCACCAAAAGAAAAATGGATGGAGAGATCCATTTTTTCAAAAAATCAAAATTTCTTTTCAATGTATATGCTCATCAAAAAAATTCAACATTCGCTGCCAAGCATCCTTTGAAGCTTCCACTTCAAAAGGTGTGCGCTGTTGGCTATAAAAGGAATGCTGAGTATTCTCGTAGATTTTTATGTCATGTGGAACATTGTAATTCTCAAGCTTGACTTCAAGGTCGTGTGCGGCTTGAGTGGTAAAGTCTTTATCAGGATAACTTCCAATCACTGGGCAAGCCTGAGCCACCGCATCCAAAGGTTTGGGGTTGGCACCATAAAAGACAGATGCAGCTTTCATGCCTTTGGACGTGATCGCCATCTGCAAGGCATACGCACCGCCCATGCAGAAGCCAACCGCGCCAATGCGATTCGCATCCACACCTGGAGTTTGCTTTAGGAAATCAAATGCAGAGTTCAAGTCAGCAAGCATGGAATTGTTCAAAGGGCGGAACATCATCCCGTAAAAGATCTGCATCATGCAAAGAGCGCGGTTGCGGTTTGAGAACAAGTCAACTGCCAATGCAGCATATCCCTGCCCTGCAAACTCGCGGCTGATCTGGCGGATGTTATCGTTCAAGCCAAATATTTCGTGAATGACGATCATCCCAGGGAATGGACCTGACCCTTCTGGCTTCGCCAAAAACGTATCCATACTACCTTTGTTATTTGCTCGTGGTACCACTACAACTGATTCGATTTGAGGCATTTTCTTTTCCTAATGAAATAGGGACGGGATGTATTGTGCCCGTCCCTACACATTAATTAATTTAGGGAATAATCCAAGTACCTGTCTCACCTTTGAGAGCGCGGCCAATATTTTCAGGGTTGGTAATAAGCGCCTTGCCATTAGGATTTGCTTCCAAAAACCAGATGATTGCCTGGATCTTTGGAGCCATGGAGCCTTTGGCAAAATGAATACCTTCAGCAAGATAGGCTTTGGCTTCCGCGAGAGTTATTTTATCAAGCCATTTCTGTTCAGGCTTTCCAAAATTTATGGCCACCTTTTCAACCGCAGTTGAAATGACGAACAAGTCCGCATTGATCTCTCGCGCCAATAACGAAGAAGCGAAGTCCTTGTCGATCACCGCCGCAATTCCTTCATAATTGCCATCACCTGGGTCAATGACTGGAATGCCGCCACCGCCTACAGTGATAGTAACGATGCCTTTTTCTAAGAGGATTTGAACGGTTTCCAATTCAACGATCTCTTTCGGCTGCGGAGAAGCGACTACTCGCCTCCAACCGCGCCCAGCATCTTCTACTACACTCCAGCCTTGCTCACGCTGACGGCGCTCTGCTTCTTCCTTGCTCATAAATCCGCCGATCGGCTTGGTGGGGCTCTTGAAAGCTGGATCGGATTTATCTACGAGAGTTTGAGTGATAACAGTTACAACTTTTTTCTTTATGCCACGCTGATATAGAATGTTTTGGAGATTTTGTTGAAGCGCATATCCTATGGCACCTTGACTATCTGCGCCACAAACTTCCAATGGAACTTCGTGCAAGCCTTCTACTCTCGCTGCAATTTCTGAGCGTCTGAGGATAAAGCCGACTTGCGGCCCGTTTCCGTGACCGATCGCTACTTCCCAGCCTTGTTCGATCATATCAGCGATATGAATTGCGGTTTCTTTTGCCGCCTTATACTGACTCTCCACTGAGATGTTTTTCTCATCAACGATCAGCGAATTTCCGCCGATAGCGATGACTGCGAGTTTATTGGTCATTAATAAAATCTCCTCATTTTTTGGAACTTTAGGAGCGGGATTGATAAGTAACCCCGCCCCTATTTTTTTAGGACATCGTCAACGCCATAACCGCTTTTTGTGCGTGCAGGCGGTTTTCAGCTTCATCGTACACAACAGAGTGCGGACCATCAATCACACCATCTGTAACTTCAAGACCACGGTCTGCAGGTAAGCAGTGCATATAAATCGAGTCATCCTTGGTCAGTTTCATACGGCGTTCGTCTGTGATCCAGGATTTGTATTTTTCGATAAGGGCTTTGCCTTCATCTTTACCAGTAGTAGTCATCATCGGCCCCCAGCTTTTGGGATACACAACATCTGCGTCCTTGAAGGCTTCGTCCATATTATCGGTAACATCAAAGCCAACACCGTATTTCTTGGCATTGTCTTTTGCCTGCTGCATGATATCAGGCATGAGTTTGAACTCAGGTGGATGGGCCAACACAACATCGCAGCCAAAGCGTGTCATTTGGAGAATTAGAGATTGAGGAACAGAAATCGGTTTGCTATAAGAAGCTGCATACGCCCAAGAGACAACAACTTTCTTCTTCTTGAGATCGCGGCCTTTCTTTTCCTGAATGGTCATCAAATCCGCGAGACATTGGAAGGGATGATAAACATCGCATTGCATGTTCAAGATCGGGGTGCGGCTGGCTTGGGCAACTTCGTTGATGTATTTGTTACCGAAATTCCAGTCGCATTGGCGAATGGCAATGCCATCGAAGTAGCGGCCAAAGATCTCACCGATTTCCTTGGCGGTATCGCCGTGAGAGATCTGGGTGGTTTCGCTGTCAATAAAAGCAGCGTGCCCGCCAAGTTGAGCCATGCCTGATTCGAACGATCCACGAGTACGAGTGGATGTGAAGAAGAACAACATGGCAAGGGTCTTGTCACGCAGTAAAGCATGGGACTCGCCCAATGCGCGCTTACGTTTCAGATCCCAAGCCACATCTAAAACTGTTTCGACTTCCTCTTTCGAGAAGTCGAGGTCGCCTATAAAATCACGACCGCGAAAATTTGTTTGCATCTTTATCTCCTTTTATTGGCCCGCAAAGGGCTGGACTATGATCTTGCCAGACTCGACATCCCTTTGGATGGAGTCGAATTCACTTGAAACAGAATCAGGCATCAAGTCAGAAAGAGGCGCAATGTCAATTCTGCCAGATCTGTGATCGAGTTCAATCTTTCATTATTGCGTAACGCGCAATTCTTCCGCGCGTACAAATTTTTCATCCCAATACAACCTCGCACCTTCGCAATACGCCACGGAGCCACCCCAGGATGAAAAATCAAAACCAGGCAGACAACCAACAACACCCAATTCCACCACCCCACCATGATTGATCACCAACGCAGAGCGGCTTTCGGAAATGAAGTTCATGATACTCGCGTAATACTTGGAAACCTTAGTAGCATATTTTGCTGCCGCACCGCCGAGCTTTACTATTCCAGCATAGTCTTCAAATGAGAGCGGCCAGGATGCTTCCTTTTCTACATCACGGCCATAGGTGCTTAATAATTCGGATTGTTCATCCACAGCAAAGCCCATAGCGATTGCTGTTTCAAAAGCACGTGGCAGCGTGGATGTAACCACACGATCAAACGGACCGATATTCTGCCCAACCAACCGGGCTAACATCACGCCTGATTGATTCAAATGATCGCTTTGCTGTGCGCGGATGGAGTGTCTGCGTATTTCTAAAATCTTCATAGGACTATGTAACGTAAACAAGTAGCCAAGGAAACATGTCTACTTGTTTACGTATTCACCTGTCTACTTAATTAAGCTCGGCAAAATTGCGTAAAACTCGGTTGCCTTGACCATATCTTCAAGTGACACAGAATCGCGGACCGTGTGAGCGGTTTCTTCATCGCCAGGGCCAAAGCCAATGGATGGGATGCCTGCTTTGCCAGCCCAGTAAATGCCATTCGTGGAGAAGTTCCACTTGCTGCTGGCAGCTTCGGGCAAACCGATCTTCGTACGTGCTTCTTGGCCAGCCTTTACGAGCGGGTGGTCAGCTTCCAATGCCCAAGCTGGGAAGTATTTATCTACGGGGAATACAAAGCCAGTGTAGGAAGGTTCATCGTAGAAAAGCTCTTCGAGTTTGACAGAGTCTTTAAATTCAGCGGGGATCAAATCTTCAACCTGCTTCTTGACTACTTCCTTGGTCTCACCAAAGGTCATACGGCGGTCAATGAAGATAACGGCTTCGTCGGGCACGGCATTGATAGAAGGAGTCTTGACATGCAGGTCAGAAACAGTGATCTTGCCGTGGCCCAAAAATTCATGGTCACCAAGTTTGGGTTCCAGATCGCGGATACCTGCGATAACTGGCAACAATTTGTATACAGCGTTATCACCAAGGTGGTTGCTGGCTGCATGAGCAGACTTGCCTTTAGCGGTAACTTTCATTTCAAGGCGTCCCTTATGACCGCGATAGACGAGCATCTTGGTCGGTTCGCCGATAACAACAAAATCAGGCTTCACTTTCGGGTCAACTTCAACGAATGTGTTTGGCGCAATGCCATCACACCATTCTTCCATATTGCCGAAGTAGTAAGCAGTCCAGCCATCGAGCAAGCCAAGGTCACGAGCCATAGCCAATCCGTAGATCATGCCAGGGGTAGAGCCTTTTTCGTCACAAGCACCACGGGCATACAAAATTCCATCTTCGATCTTGCCTTTGAACGGGTCCCATTGCCATTCATGCGGGTCACCCACGCCAACTGTGTCAACATGCGAATCATAGACGATGACACGCTTGCCATTACCAATACGTCCCATGATATTGCCCATCTTGTCGAAGCGGACTTCATCGAAGCCAAGCTTATTCATTTCCTTGGCGATGCGTTCCCCCACATCCTTGAGCTGCGAATCCATGGATGGGATTTCCACGATCTCAAGCATGAACTGAATGATGTCTTCACGTGCAGATTGCACACGCTTTTGAATTTCCTGAATTTTGTCTGTCATTAGATTTCTCCTTGGAAGTTTACAAGTTAATAGATTGAAATATTTCAACCTGCGAAGATTTCAAAAATTATTAATTTCCAACACGACGAACGATATGGAAATGGAAATACCCTGGAATAAAGTAACTCAATGAATAATCTACAACCTTGCCATTGATATCGAACAATTGTGAGTAGAAATGCAACAATACATCCCCACGTTGGATCTCAATCGCTTTAGCCACTTCTGCAGTTGCGCCGATAGCGCTGACATTCGCGCGGGAAGATGCCAACGTATCTCCGCGACTCAGCAAAAAGTCCAGCACAGAGCCGTGGAAATCATCAGGCAGGTCTTTCGAGCGGAAGACCGCATCAGGCAAAGTATCAACAAGATAAGCAACTGGCCGATTATCGGTGCGAACAACGCGGCGCACACGAGTCAACGCTTCGCCAACTGGAACTTCCAATAGCGCTGCATATTCTTCATCTGCGATCATCGGGTCAATGCTCAAATCGCTGACAGAAACCTCAAGCCCCAAACGTTTAGCCATCGTTTCAAGACTTTCCAGCACTTCAAGGCCGCTATCCAATACCTGCATCTTACCGACCACAAATGTTCCAGAACCTTGCCTGCGTCGAATAAGACCTTGCGTTTCAAAAGAACGCATTGCCTCTCGCAAGGTGGCACGCGAAACGCCAAGCTGCTTCGCAAGGTCAGGCTCAGATGGGAGTCGCTGCCCCGCAGGTGAACGTGTGATCAGCGCGGCCAGATCAGCTTGCAATCTTTGAAAAGGGAAATTAGCCATATGTCCTCAATCTTCCAAAACAGGCACGAAGTCAAATTGCGTCACATCAACAAGTCCCTTATCTGAAATTCTCAATTCAGGGATGACCACCAACGCCATTAAGCTCAACTGCATATTCGGATTATTTAACTCACTACCGCACATCTTGAAACCATCCAGAACCGTTGCGGCTTTCTTCGCTACAACATCTGCATGCTCGTTGGACATCAACCCTGCAATCTGCAAGTCCACCAACCCGATCACTTTGCCATCCATTACCACCACTTGCCCACCGCCGCATTTCGCCAATTCATTCGCAGCGATCGCCATGCTTTCATCATCTGTGCCAACCACGATCATGTGATGGCTATCATGCGCCACCGTTGAACCAATGGCGCACGGTCTCGTGAATCCAAATCCGCTGATCAAACCGACTGTGACTTTGCCCGTTGCGCGATGACGTTCCACCAAGGCGATCTTCGCAAGGTCACGCTTAATATCTGCTTTGACTTCGCCATTATCGGCTTTGACCTGCATCCTAAGATGTTTGGTTGGTGCCTGATTTTCGATCACTCCGATAACATGCGCCTCAACCTCTGCGCCGCTAGCTGCTCTCGTCCGAAGAATAAAATCTTCAGCTTTGAGAGCCTTCTTCAAATGAATGGACTTGGTTGCCCACGAGGGATATTTCACTGAAGGCAGCTTGACCAGCAACTCGCCCTTCTCAGCGATGACTTGTCCCTTAGCAATGACCATATCTGCTTTGAAGTTCATCAAGTCTTCAACAAGCACCACATCACCCCAACGTCCTGGAGCGATCATACCCATTTCTTTAGTGAGGCCAAAATGCTCCGCCGAGTTAATGGTCATCATCTGAATAGCCGTCATGGGATTCAAGCCTTCGCCAATTGCATGCCTTAAGACACGATCCATGTGACCTTCGGTGGTCAACGTCTCTGCATGGGAGTCATCAGTACATAAAATAAAACGACGTGCATCCATCTTCTTTTCAGTAATAGCTTTAACTTGCGCCGCCACATCAAACCATGAAGAACCGTAACGCAACATGGGCTTCATACCTTGGCGGACTCTCGCAATCGCATCCTCCATGCGTGTACCTTCATGGTCATCTTCCGCACCACCTGCTACATAGCCGTGGAATGGCAATCCCAAATCTGGCGAAGCATAATGCCCGCCAATCGTCTTCCCTGCTGCATGGGTTGCAGACATTTCATCAAGCATCTTTTTATCGCTCATGAATACGCCAGGGAAATTCATCATCTCACCAAGGCCAATGATGCCCTTCCATGTCATAGCCTCTGTAACTTCCTTTGGGCCGATGGAAGCGCCAGGCGTCTCAAACCCTGGCGCAGAGGGTACACATGATGGCATCTGCACCCAAACATGAATGGGCTGCTTCTGCGCTTCATCTACCATTAGCTTTACGCCCTTGAGACCAAAGATATTTGCGATCTCATGTGGGTCAATGAACATTCCTGTTGTGCCACGCACAGCCACAGCACGCACAAACTCTGTCACTGTGACCATACCTGATTCGACATGCATGTGAGCATCAAGCAAACCAGGTACAAGGAAACGTTCCTTGGCTTCGATCACTTTTGTCTTCTTCCCAATGGTATGTTCCGCGTTATGTCCAACAAATGCGACATGGCCTGCCACAATGGCGATATCGGTATTTGGGATGATCTCACCCGATTGCACACTGACCCATTTGCCACCCCGAATGACAAGATCAGCAGGCGCGCGCCCCATGGCTACGTCAACCAATGCACGAGTGAGTTTTGTGGAAGATGTCATAAGCACTCCAAGTTTTCCTATGTGCGCTATCTAATGCGCCTTCTACAATTTCAATTGATATATCAGAACAACACCGAGAATCCAGAGAACCATCAAAATTGAAGGCGCAAGCAGAAGCCATGCCATGGTTCTTTTCTTTTTATATATAGCCAACGCCGAGCCGCATTGTAAAAGCGGCAATAGAATGACGAAACCTCTAAAGATTCCAGGCGAACCGTACAAGTAATAAGTAAAAGGAATGAAGAGGAGCCCACCAATAAAAGAAAGCCAGTATTTATCTTTTACGATTCCCGCGGCAGACAACAATAATGAAAGAAAGGCACCAGGAAATCCAAATAGGAAAACGATCAAAATTTCCACGATCTACAGTTTGTTAACCGCCGAAATTTGTAGCAACAAGTCTAAAGACAAAATAAATGAGATATCCAAGCGTCGGAACGGGCAGTATCCACGCAAATACAGGTTCGTGCCGACTGATGAAAAAAGCGGATAGCAATAAAAAGAGCGGCATCAGCCGTACCACCAGTAAAATGCCCACCCATGCCCCAGCAACGTATGTAACAGGGAAAGCAAAGAGGGCTGCCATAACCATCATGCTTTCATCTTTTCTAATTAATGCAAGGAAGGCAAAGATGATCGAAAGTCCTGAAATCACCAATCCAGGAATGCCATTGGAAAGATACACCAGTGTATTGATCACTACATCCATCGTCTCAATACCTCCTATCCAGCTAATAATCTCTTTGCGGCTTTATTATGTTTCTCGATCAATTTGCCCTGATCTATCGTCACCAACTGACCATCCTTCACGACAAATTTTCCATTCACTACGGTGTAATCCACATTCATAGACTGTCCGAACACAATCGCAGAAACGGGATCGTGCATACCAGCGTAACCAAGCTTGCTCAAATTGATCGCAAAGAAGTCGGCACATTTGCCAGCTTCGAGGCTGCCAATATCTTTACGCCCAAGCACAGCCGCCCCACCACGAGTTCCCAAATGCAAGGCTTCACGGGCAGTCATCAACTTTCGATTGGGATCGTTGGATAGTGAATACCCTGTCAACCCCTCTTTGACTCGGGATATGAGCATGGCATTGCGAACTTCAGCCAACAGATGCGAGCCATCATTGGATGCAGAACCATCCACGCCTAAACCTACGTTGACGCCTGCTGCCCGGTATTCTTTGACAGGAGCAATCCCTGACGCCAAACGCATGTTTGAAGTGGGACAATGTGCCACGCCGCAGTTATGTTTGGCAAAGACTTTGATCTCTTCGTCATTGACCCAGACTGCATGCGCAAACCAGACATCATCCCCCACCCAATCTACTTCCTGCATATATCCAACAGGACGGTGACCGAACATCTGCATGCAGAATTTTTCTTCGTCTTCGGTTTCAGCAAGATGCGTATGTAAATGTACGCCATATTCACGCGCCATCTTCGCGGACTGTTTCATCAAATCCGAAGTGACACTGAACGGCGAGCAAGGCGCAAGCACGATCTGAGTCATCGCGCCATGTTTGGCATCGTGGTACTTTTCAATGAGGCGCTGCGAATCTTTGAGGATGTTCTCTTCGCTATCAACCACGCTATCGGGCGGCAAACCGCCTTTGGATTCACCAAGACTCATGGAACCGCGCGATGCTTGCAGGCGTACCCCGATCTCGGAAGCCGCAGCAATTTCATCGTCCAGTTTTGAGCCGTTTGGAAACAGATAGAGATGATCTGATGCGGTGGTGCATCCCGAAAGGGCCAATTCTGCCAGTGCGGTCTGAGTCGAAATATAAATATCATCTGCATTCAAACGCGCCCAAATGGGATACAAAGTTTTGAGCCAGTTGAAAAGATTAGCATCCTGCGCGGCAGGCACGGCACGCGTGAGAGTTTGATAAAAATGATGATGAGTATTGACCAGCCCAGGCAGAACGACATGCCCCTTGAGATCGAGGACTTCATCGGCGGCTTTGGGAAGCTCCGCCACTACTCCAACCTGTTCAATGATGCCGTCTCGAATAAAGAGACCACCCTCGGGAATTTCCCGCTGATGGTCGTCCATAGTTACGATGTATGCGTTTTTTATGAGGAGAGTTGTCATTTTAGCTGTTTGCCTTTAGCGGTTAGCTTTCGGTCTGCTGAAACTACCAGAATTGCCTGTAGTTGTCTGACAACTTCAAGTGTAGCAAAAAAGGGGGAGGATGTCAAATGGTACAAACAAAAAATAAAAGAGCTGATTGAATCCTGAACTAATTTGATGTATATTAAAAGCAGAAGCTATTTAACGCAGATATGCAGTAAATGTAAATCTGCGTGGTATAGAGGTCGAAACCAGCATAGGACTGTTATCGACCGAGCATGTGGTAGCCCAATGGGAAGGCATTACCCTATCAAGGTAAAGATTG
Organism: Anaerolineales bacterium; assembly: GCA_046328875.1. GTDB lineage: Bacteria > Chloroflexota > Anaerolineae > Anaerolineales > Villigracilaceae > Villigracilis. The sequence goes on from JAXLVS010000001.1 coordinate 3,078,121, forward strand.
TGGGTTCGAGTCCCATCCACTTCACACCTTACCCGTTTGTCGGGTAAGGTGTTTTTTTGAAGGCAGCTTTGACATGTTAATCTTCGTCCAGTTTCCAGTAGCAGATTTACGCCTGTTTGTGGAAGCACAAACAGGGCATTTACACACTCCGTTTTGGCCATCGCCCAAACCATATCAGGAGTTTATTAGATCTTTTGGAATAGTAAGAAAAAGAGGGAAAGGTGGAATCCAAGGCTGGGTTGGGGAAAATGAAATTTGTGATGCAAAACATGCCATAAAAATTGACAAACCAATAGCATACAAATTTATGAATGAAGTAACGGCAAGCGACACCGAAATTAGCCTGAAATGTAAATCACGTCATTTTTATTTTGACGGCATAACAGTTGCCAAATTTGAAATGATATTTGTAACAACGCCAACAAATATTGATCTCTCGCCAAAGACATTTTCCACATTTATGCTGGATTTCTTTAAAACGCCAATAGAAATCGCAATTCCTCCGAATCCAACCACACCCACACAAACGGATACAAACGCCAAAGCAAAGACAAAAAAGTTATCGACTAAATTCGTCTTGCTTGAAGACCTTGGAACTCATCTCGCAAAACTTTACCTTGCTTCAACTACAAAAAAATACTATTTACCAGGGGTAAAGAATATCTGGACATTGGCGGGTGAGCCCATATTCTGGGTGGAACTCGGCCCCGAAGAGAGACTACCCGTGCTCCCCCATTCACGCCAAATATCATCTCCCTTGGAAAATGATATTGCACTTATCCACTGGGATGTGTCTCCGCAAAAAAAACTGGTAAAGAATGTCTGGGTCACAAAATGCCTTAACAACTCCCTCACCAGCAGGCAATTAAGCCGCACAGCCCGAATCATGCTGACCAGATTAAATGCAGAGCAAGAAACGCTTTGGACTGTGCTAAATTTGGTCGAAGCGGGAATCATAGGACGAAATAACGACAAGGAGGATACCCAGACATTAAGTTACCTGCAATATTATTTTAACGAAGCCACACGACGAATCTTCAGACTTCAAAAATTCACCGACCGATTTTTTGAACCAGAAGAAATCGGGTCCATTGTTCGAGATTCATTGGATAACCTTAATCCAGGGCGGCTGGACGGGCTGCTGCAGAAAATAAAACTACTTGAAATCAGGCCACAGGTGGCGCAAAAGATCCGGGAATACATCACTCAGATATTTATAACGGAGAATTACATGAGAGACGTATATAAAATAGGCCAGGCCAGAGCCGTAGGGCCAGGCGCACAAGCACACAACATCAGTTTCGATAATACTTCAAACACTAATGAGAATTCCATTGAGACGGCAATGCTGGCTGAAGAAATAAAAAAACTTCGTGAACGCATGGAGCTTCTTTCCAACAATTCAGACCATGCGGATGAAATTGAAAAAGCCAGGGAAGCCGAAATAGCGGTAAAAGACGGAAACAAATCCAAAGCGATTCAAACGCTTGAGCAAATTGGAGCATGGGCGCTCAGTATCGCAGAGGATATTGGTGTTCCACTCGTGATAGCAGCAATAAAAAGCGCTCTCAAAGTTTGAGCTTTTTAAACAAAAGGCTTTGGATCCTCCGTCATTAATCTAGGCCATCTCTTCATTTTTATAGCATTTGACAGACTCTCAATAGACTTTGCCAGTCACTTCTTTGTATCCTTGTAGAAAGAAACAAGGAGGCACGGTCATGAAAGTCATTTCCATTCTCATCTCATTTCTCAATTCGATCTTCGGTGTGTTGCTCATCCTCTCATGTGTATCAGCAGGGGAAGCACTGGGATGGATCGCTTTTAAAACAGGCGCAGGGATACTAGCGATCTATTTCGGCATCCTAACTTTCAAGGATAGTGTCCAACCCATCTCACAAAAACGTCTGCTGCAGAGCGGGTTGCTCCTCGTCATCATCGGCGTGTCAGCATTTGCATTTGGAATTCACTGGTCTATTGTCAGCGGGAATGTGAAACTGACAGTACTGCTATTCGGCGGCAGTTTATTCATTCAGGGATTGACGTCCATCCTCGGGATGGAAACAAGCGCGTCTTGACATCCAATTCCCGCGCTGATAAACTATGAAGCGTTAGTTAAATCCATCACAACAAAAGTTCTAAAGAAAGGAGACGTGTTTTTTGTTAAATATAGCATCGGTTCTTGTTCGCGAACAATCCATAGGCACGTCTCTGCGTAAGTAGTACCCCAAGTCTTTATTTCATTAAGACCCTACTGCCACGGACGTTCCTACGTCCGTGGCTTTTGTTTAATCATATAAACAGCCGCGTCTCTTCGCTGCACCTGTAACCCACCCAGCATTAGGACGCTTATCCAACAGCCACGGAAATTTCCGTGGCTGTTTTTTATTTTCATTTACGTGCCACTCTCAATGAGAAGAAAGAAGGAGAAAATTTATGTCGGTCCGATCAGCAAGTGCGTTCCACCCAATTCACTCATCCCCTGTCCACAGGCATAGACAGTTCGTTTCAAACCTTTATCAACTACTTTATACAGGAACTTTCAACAATGAACATTACAAACGAAAACGGTGCAGGCATCGTATTTCGAAAATCGCTCGGACATTACACCGTCCACACCAACGGACAGGAGCTCGACTGCGAACTCTCGTCCCTGTTACGTAAACAACTGATCTACCCCACATCTGCATCGCTGCGGCATAAAGTGCAAGCCGTGCAGGAGCTTGACCATGCCGACCCCGTTGCCATCGGCGACCACGTCCGCTTTGTGGATGCAGGATCGAATCGCGGCATCATTACCGAGATACTGCCGCGCCGCTCCAAGCTTTCGCGTCCGCTTTCGGGGCAACACATCTTTGAGCAGGTCATCGTCTCGAATGCGGACCAGGTTCTGCCTGTGTTCGCCGCCGCCAACCACACCCCAAAGTGGGGACTGCTCGACCGTTACCTCGTCACCGCCGAAGCGGCAGGATTGCCATCGCGCATCATCATCATCACCAAGATGGACTTAGCGCACAAGAACGACTCGCTCGAAAAAGATCTCGATGTCTATCGCCGCATCGGCTACCCCATTCATTTGGTCTGCTCTGAAACCGGCGAGGGACTCGATGAACTCAAGCAAGCCCTGCACGGACGCATGTCTGTGCTGATAGGGAAATCTGGCGTGGGCAAGACCTCGCTGATGAACGCGCTCCAGCCTGAACTCGGCTTGCGTGTCAAAGCTGTCAGCGCGGGGCATATCGGCAAGGGCCGCCACACCACCACTCACCTACAGATGTTCGAGCTGGACTTCGGCGGCAGGCTGGTGGATACGCCGGGCATGCGCGAGTTTGGTCTGCCGAACATTGCAGATGAAGAACTCGCCTCTTTCTTCCCGGAGCTTGCTCCGTTTATCGGACAGTGTCGATTCGGCCTCAGCTGTCAGCACGATCGCGAACCGGGCTGTGCCATCCGCAAGGCCGTCATGACAGAACAGGTCAGCCCGTACCGCTATCAGAGTTATCTGAACCTGCGAGGTGAGCTATGAGAACCAATACCATGGCTTCCTTTAGAGATTTCAGATGCGGCAATTGTCACGCGCTTGTTTCCAGCATGCACATGCTCTCTGGGGTCAACAACCGCAACCATTGTCCGTATTGCTTGTGGTCATGTCACTTGGACTTGTACTCTGCTGGCGACCGTCTCTCGGCTTGCAAGGCGAAGATGAAACCTGTCGGGTTGACTCTGAAGAAGAGCAGGAACAAGTATCAGTTAAATCCGCGAGGCGAATTGATGTTGGTTCACATCTGCACAGACTGCAATTCCGTCTCGATCAACCGCATCGCTGCAGATGATGATCCCGAAGCAATTCTGGCTGTATATCAATCTTCACTCAACACCAACTATCACTTTGTGAGTGACCAAGGCATCACGATGCTGCACGTGGAAGATATGGATACGGTGTATATGCAACTCTACGGACAAAGGCTAGAGACTACAATGTAGTTTAGAACAGTTCCTCCTGAAAAGGAGGGGCTGTTTATTTTTTATATTGAATAGCCACCGCTTGTAATTAGACCAAAACTATCGTATTATCAACTCGACTCATATCTTATTGGTATAAGGAGAGAAACAAATGAAGAAGTTTTTTAAGTGGTTAGGAATAATTATCGGTAGCTTACTTGGGTTGGTAGTCCTTGTTTTTCTAGGGTTGGCAATGAAGGGTAATTCCATGTTGAAGAGGACGTATGATGTGCAGGTTGAGACGATCTCCATCCCAACAGATGCGGATTCAATTGCACGAGGCGAGCATTGGGTTAAGGCCGAATGTATCGGCTGTCACGGCGACGATCTTTCAGGCGGACCTTTTTTTGAAGCTCCTTTCGCGCAATTTGATGCCAGGAATCTAACAACTGGCAAAGGCGGAGCAGGAACCGAATTCACAGATGAAGATTGGATACGAGCACTTCGTCATGGCGTTACCCCTGAAGGTCAAAGCCTGCTGATCATGCCATCTCACACATTTCGCTTCTTTAGCGACGAAGACCTGGGCGATATCATTGCATATCTAAAATCTGCTCCTCCCGTAGACAAAGAAGTCCGCGAACCGAATTTCACCCCGCTTGGGAAAGCCATGCTGGGAGCGGGTCTCTTTGGCGATAGTGTTCTCGTTGCCGAAAAAATCATAACTGACTCATCTATCACTCCTACCTACCCAGCAGCAGGAGTTACGCCCGAATACGGTCAATATCTTGTCAACGTCAGCGGATGCCATGACTGCCATGGCGTTGACCTTTCTGGCGGAAAGAGCGCCGATCCTTCAGCAATACCTGCTCCCAACCTGACCGCTGGCGGTGAATTGGTGGCGTGGAAAGAAGCTGATTTTATAAAAGCTATTCGCACAGGCTTAACCCCGACCAATCGTCAGCTTGACCCAGCTCAAATGCCGTGGGAGCATTTCAAGAATTTTTCCGATGACGAGTTAAAAGCAATTTGGGCTTATCTCGACTCGCTTCCAAGCCTCGAAACAACCATCCCATAAATTTAGAAAGACCCTGCCTTATAGAGGCAGGGTCTTTCTCTTATTATTAATTGCGCGGCACAGGAATATCTTTCTTGACAAATAAAACATCCGTTCTATAATCAAAGCCTTGCAGAAAGGCTCCCATGTTCACACGACTCAATAAACTTTATCATGAGTTTCCACCCCGCTTTTGGATCATCGTGCTGACCTTCTTCATTGACAGCATCGGCGGCACACTGCTCTTCCCCTTCTTCTCACTTTACATCACTGACAAATTCAATGTTGGCATGACACAGGCGGGCATGGTGCTTGCCATGTTCTCCATCTTTGGAATCATCGGCAACATGATCGGCGGCGCATTGACTGATAAATTCGGTCGGCGCAAACTGATTCTCTTCGGGCTGGTGTTCAGTGCACTCAGCACACTCACGCTTGGGATGGTCAATTCGCTGGCAGTGCTTTTCCCGCTCGCTGCGTTCATCGGTCTGCTCTCGGATGTTTCTAGCCCTGCGCATCAAGCCATGATGGCAGACATCCTCACCGAGAAGCAACGGCAGGAAGGCTTCGGCCTGCTGCGCGTCGTCCGTAATCTAGCGTGGATCATCGGCCCCACTATTGGCGGATTCCTCGCGAACCGCTCCTTTATGCTTCTGTTCATCATTGATGCTGTTGTCAGTTGCATCGTAGCCGTGATCTTCTATACATCCATGCCCGAAACAAAACCTGAAGCGCACGCAGAGACAAAGCACGAATCCGTTTGGAATACCCTCCTCGGCTATCGCATCGTGCTCAAAGACTTTGCATTCATGGCATTCATCTTCGCCGCCATTCTAATGGGTGCGGTCTATCAACAGATGTACAACTCGCTTTCAGTATTTCTACGCGACAATCACGGCATCAATCCACAAGGCTATGGTTTCCTAATGACCACCAGCGCCATCACGGTTATCCTTTTTCAATTTAGCGTTACGCGCATCATGAAATATCGTCCACCGTTTCTCATGATGGCGCTCGGCACACTTTTTTATATGATCGGGTTTAGCATGTTCGGCTTCGTCTCTGCGTATTGGATGTTCATGTCTGCCATCGTAATCATTACCATCGGCGAAATGCTCATCATGCCCACCAGCCAGACCATCGCCGCCAATTTTGCTCCCGAAGAAATGCGCGGACGGTACATGGCAATCTTCGGGCTGACCTGGCTGCTTCCCTCCACCTTCGCGCCCATGCTTGCAGGTCTTGTCCTCGATAATTTTGATCCCAACCTACTCTGGTACATCGGTGGGATTCTCTGCGCCGTGGCCGCATTCGCCTACTGGATGCTTCATCTACGCCTCGGCATGGAACAACGTTTTATCATCGCCTCGCCTCCCACCGAAGAGCCTGCTCCTGTTTCATAAACATTCGCGACACTAGATAAAAGATGACCCCATCCCCCAATGGGGTCATCTTTTATTTTTGGCAGGAACTTTTAAAATAAATTAACGTTAACTACGACGGTGACGAACAAAAAACTTTATCAATAAGGAGAATTTTATTAGTATGTTTATCAATATTTTAATTCTACTGGCGCTTATCGCATTAGTCTTTGGGCTTGGCTGGCTTGCCCGCCGCGCCTGGCTTGGAAAAAGTGGCTTTGTGAAATGGGCGGGCTCCATTTTTAGCGGATTGCTAATGCTCATCCTTTCATTAGTTAGTATCATTGCCATAGTCGGTATGTATAAATTTTATACGCCTAAACACACTCCCGCCCCTGACTTGCAAGTAGAAGGGACTCCCGAGCAAATTGCCCGCGGTAAACACCTGACAGGAGCTTTCTGCGCAGCATGTCACTCCACCACAGGAGACTTACCCTTAAGCGGCGGCGTGGACCTCTCGAAAGATTTGCCCATCAACTTAGGTTCCTTTGTCCCGCCAAACTTAACACCTGCAGGCCCATTACAAAACTATACAGATGGTGAGATTTTCCGCGCCTTGCGAGAGAACGTCAACGAAAACGGAGAGAGACTCGTCTTTATGGGCGGTACCAACGTCCGCAATATTAGCGATGAAGATATAAAGGCCATCATTGCCTTTTTGCGCAGTCAGGGAGCAGTGCAGAACGATACACCTAACCCTCCAGACAAAGCGAATTTCACAGCGTTGCTATTGTTCGGGGCGGGTCTATTCCCAGACCGTGACTTAATCGTCGGTGAAATTACCGCACCTCAAAAAGCCACAACTGTTGAATACGGCAAGTTCATGATCAGCTATTTAGACTGCACCAGTTGCCACGGTGATGACTTGAGCGGTGGAACAAGCCCAATCGGCCCCAAAGGCCCAAGCTTGCGCATCATCAAAGGTTGGACTGAAGAGGAATTCATCACCACCCTCCGAACAGGCGTCAACCCAATTGGCGATGAACTAAGCGACTTGATGCCGTGGAAAGCCACGGGCCGTCTCGATGATGAAGAACTTGGAGCGCTGTACCAATACATCACAAGCCTGCCATAGCACACAGCTTACGTCACCGCTCAGGCAGCATAGAAGCTAAATTTACAGCCCTCGCGATATCGCGAGGGCTGTTTGCGCCAGCGCAAAGACCAAAATCCCCCTCGTAAGTATAAACAGCTTATCACTGCTTTATCTATTGGAGAAAATCATGAAAAGGCTGGCTTTACTTCTCGGTATCATTCTTACTTCCATTGCGATCACGGTCCTTGTGTATCAACCTATCGCTACGCACAAATTTAGCGGGGAAGTTTTGAAACAACCCATGAAAGTTCCGCCTGTAATGTTACGCTCGGACTCAGGCCCCGTCCGTCTAGAAGATTTTCAAGGCAAACTTATTCTCCTTTATTTCGGCTATACATCTTGTCCCGATGTTTGCCCAACTTCCCTGGCAAATATCAAAATGGCGCTCGGCGGACTAACTCCTGAAGAAGCGGCTCAAGTGCAGGTCATTTTCGTTTCTGTAGATCCAGCCCGAGATACGCCTGAGGCGCTTGGAAAATATGTCAAAATGTTTCAAGATAATTTCATCGGTGCCACAGGTACTCGTGAAGAGATCGATCTGATGACATCTGCTTTCGGCGCAAAATACACCATCAACCCACCCGATGCAAATGGAAGTTATTCCGTTAATCACACATCATTTACGATCCTGATTGACCGCAGCGGCTATTACACTCTTCGCTTTCCGCATGGAATCTCATCTGTCGAAATGAGCAAAGACTTACGCTATCTGCTAAAAAACGAAATGCCGATTAGTGCACAAATTCTCGCTGGCCCAACCTACACGCCAGTTGTATGCGCCGTCACTCTTATCCCATCGCATGTGCAAGGCGGTGAATGGCTTTACCAACATCATTGCGCACAATGCCACGGCGCAGACTTGGCTGGCAACCCTGCCTGGCAAACCGAATTGCAAGATGGCTCGCATCTCCCTCCCCCGCTCGACCGAACAGGCAGCGCCTGGCAATACTCCGAACAGGATCTCACCAACATTATCAAAGAAGGTCGCAACCTTGATAAACCCATCCACATGCCAGCATTCAACTCCACGCTTGCAAACTGGGAAGTCAAGTTCATCATCACCTATATAAAAAGCAAATGGGATATTAATCAACTGAACTATCAACACGGGTTTATGACTCTCACACCGCAAGCGACCACCACGCCTCTCTCTACACCGACGCCTGCCACACCGACCCCATAAATTCTCCACCCTTTGGCGGATAGCAAATCTCCTTATGAACAGATAAGATGCAACTAATTAAAGCCAAGGAGAAAAAATGAAAAGCGGCATCTGCCCAAAGTGTGGATCAAATCAGTTAATGTCGGAATTACGAATTCTTGGCGGACAAGGTCATCCGCCGTACGTCGATATCATAGAACCTGATCCAGCCAACCGTCCATTTATTTGGATGCCAAAGTTTGAGCAAAGTCAATTTTCGGCGTATATATGCGGCGGTTGTGGATACACCGAGTTTTACGCAGATAATTACAAAGCAATGAACGAAGGGTATCAACAAGGCCATAGAAGTAAATAAAAAAACTCCCCGCATCTAGCGGGGAGTTTTTTTATTTATCAGTTCACACAGACTTTATCCTTTTCCCAACACTAAACCTGGAATCAGCATGGGTGTCTTGCATCTATATTCAGCGTAAGCCTCCCCGAAATCACGCAAGAGTTTGCGTTCTTCAAAATATGCGCCGACCAAAACATATAAAGTAACGCCAACATAAAACACAAGGGAATTTTGAGAAACTCTGGATGAAAGCCAAATATACAACAAGCTAAATGTATACAGTGGATGTCTAACCACGCGATATAACCCTCTTGTAACAAGTGCACCAGTCTTCTCTTTCTCAAATAATTGACGCAGACCTATAAAAGAAAGCGAGTCCGTTTGTAAGAACGCTACAATCAGCATCACTGCCGCAAACGCCTGCCCGCCCAGCATTAGATAACTCCAAGGCACAGAGACTTGGTAGATAGGTGCATCAGGCAAGGTTGCCACCAGATATAAAACAGGAAGAAAACTAATTCCCGCAAAAACATTGTAAGCAAGGCGGTAAAAATCCATATCACCTGCCCGTAAGTGAAACAAATCCTTTGCAAGATGAGAAGCAAGGAAAGAATGAACAACGCCCCAAATCGCTAGCGCAAAAAGAATAATGAATATGCTCATAATGATGGTTTTGTCCTTTAAAGCATAGTGACGACATCAAGTCGTCACTATATTACATTACGTTTATCACCAGATTGCAAAGGCTAATGATGTGAGATTCCCTGCAATAACTAACTATTATTCTGCGCCAAAAGCGGGCAACTCGATAGTTTCACTACCAGCCTGAATGACATAATATGGTTTCCATGCCACACCAAATATGTTGACATACACATCTGTCTTCTTTGGGTTGATAGCCACTTCTTTAATATCATTGACAACGCGTCCCCAACGGTCTTTGATCTCGGCGGCCACATCATCTCGTTCGCGCAGAAGAGCAGTCAGATCCTTCTTATATTGTGCAATAGTATCTACAGACTCTTCAACCTCTGCTTTTGCGTTTTGCGCCATGCGATATTTAGAGATCGGAGTGGAAATACTCTTCTTACGACCAACACCAAACAGGCCAGCAACCACCTCCACACCGTTGATACCTGTTTCGATATTGCGGTTTTGCAGGTCTTCCTGATCCTGACGAAGTTCACGTTCCTCTTTGGCTAGTTTATCTTCAAGAGTCTTGATCTTCTTTTCAATGGCGGCTGTCTTCTTTTCAATTTCGGTATCACATGAGTCGCGAGCTGTATCAGCACATGCCTTCATGAATTCGGCTTGGCTGACATCTGGTCCGCCGTAGACTTTGAGGGCAGCATTTACGCGTGCAGTTACGGACGAATTTCGGAAAGCCCAATCAGTGAAATCTTTTTGCAAGGCTGTCATCAATTTCGAGTCGTTGAGCGGGGAGTCAATCGTACCAAAGCGTGCACCTGCAATTGGCATGGTCTCCACTTTATCAAGGGAGGGACCCGCATAAGCAAAGTCATCCCAGCGGACAATGCCGCGGCGGTCTAATGAGTCCACGAGAGATGCGCGAGTCATCTCGGAATCCACACCGTATTTGCGATCAAGAATGCGGACCTGGGCAGCTGCAAGCAATGAAGGGCGATACATCACACCTTGGATCATGGCTTGTGGAGGCATGGCACGTCCTGCAGATTGGAAAGCTTCGGGCAAGCTAAAGTTTTGCGGGAGATAATATTCGCGGATGCCTGCAGGAAGCGGAGGCTTGGTGAGGCTGCCATCCGATTTTTGATTCGCGCTTGATGCTTGACGATTGGTTGAAGGTTGAACGATAGCAGGTTGGGAATCTGCTGATGACGGATTGCTGATTGCTGAGCGCTGTATAGGCTGCAGGCTTTCTACTGAAGGCTGAGGCTTGGGTGCTGTCTTCGCAACAGAGACAGGTGCGGGCGGCATCTGAAGCGATGCTTGAGCGCCTGCAAGGTCATTGAGGGCAGGAATCTGGTTGCGAGTGAGCGGGCCAGCAAGGAAGTTCATCACCCAACGGGTTTGCATTAAGACTGGCGCTTTTTCGTGAACGTTGTGCAAAACGAAAACGCGCTTGCCAAGCGAGGAGATGAGCTTGTCCATTGCGGCTCGGGGAAGACCAGCGCCAGCTGCGCTTTCAAGACCATCCAGCAGACGATTCTTGTCGCGCTCGGTTTGCAGTTTGCCGATGAACCATGTGCCTGTGTTGGAAAGAGCCTTATAGTCAATATCCACAGGGTTTTGAGTGGCGAGCAACAGACCAAGGCCAAAGGCGCGGGCTTGTTTCAACATGCGCAACAACGGACCTTTTGACGGAGGAACTGCTGTGGGCGGGAGATAGCCGTAGATTTCATCCATATAAAGAAGAGCACGCAAAGATGTAGAGCCGCTTTGGGTGCGCATCCATGTTTCAACGGCAGAGAGCAACAATGTAACAAAGAACATGCGCTCGCCATCGGAAAGATGCGCGAGATAGAAAATACTGTGGCGCGGGCGACCATCTTCGGTGTAAAGCAAGGACTTAACATCAAGCGATTGACCTTCGCGCCATGTTTCAAAGGCAGGCGCGGCGAGAATGTTGTTGAGGGTCATCGCCAATTCCATGCGGTCTTTAGGCGGGAAAAAAGTATCTACTGGAAATGCGCCGAGTTCTTTGAAGTCTGGCGTTTGTGTTTGCAAGATCAATTCTTTGAGGTCAATATCTCTGCCTTCGCTCCAATGTGATTCAAAAATATTGGAGAGCAGGATGTGCTCACGAGAGCGAATGGGGTCAAGGTCAGTGAGTCCAACCAAACCAAGCAAGGCAGTAACGGTGCTGGAAATTCGTTCACGCAAGGTCTCGCGGTTGGTATCCCAATCGAGGTCTGGTGCGGCGAGTGAAGAGAGCACGCTCACAGGAATGCCCGCATCTGAACCTGGGGTAAAGATGGCAAACTGTGCAGCATTTTTCAAGGCTTGTAAACGATCTGGACCAATGCCCCACTCCTTAAGGCCAGCACGCCACGCAGAAGCAGCTTCATCTGCAGCTTGTTCCATTGTTTTGCCTGCACGGCGAGCCATTTCAGGTTCGATCCACGGTTGAAAATCTTGCGGAGCAAGTTCAGGGAAATGCAACAGTAAATTTGTAAGATCGCCTTTGGGATCAATAATAATGGCAGGTACACCTTGCAGCGCAGCTTCTTCCAATAGAGAAATGCACAAGCCTGTTTTGCCCGAACCTGTCATACCTGTAACAACGGCATGAGTGGTCAAGTCAGCAGGATTATATTCAACGGGGGTTGTGGTTAACTTTGAAGTTTTTGAATCGAGTAAGCGGCCAAGGTAGAAATTTGATTCGGGCATGATGTGTCTCTCTCCATAAATTTACTTTATAGACCCTAAAGGTTTAGGGGTTCTTTGTATAGAACGTTCGTGCTAGGGTGTTAATTTAATCGATTTTATTCCAAAAGGCAAATTAATTCATAAGGAAATAAAAACTGCGAGGGATTGCCTCGCAGTTTTATGATTAATCACCACCACCACCGCCACTATTATCGCCCCCGCCATGATCATCACCGCCACCGTCACTTCCGCTGTTTCCGCCATGGTCATCGCCGTTGTCATTGTTGCCAGAATTATTATTCGAACTTGAATCATTGCCAGATTGCGAATTCGTATTCGTGCCAGAATTAGAATTCCCATTCTCGTTACCAGAAGAACATGAGCCTTTTGCCTCAACTTCCGAAACGATCAGCCTGCCATTTGAGTCAAAATATCCTTTCACTTCTACCCGTGTGCCGATACATAACTCTCCCTTAATATGTGCATTATCTGGGTACACAGTAAGGTCATTAATAACAAGAGCTGTGGAAGAAACGGATTGAAGTGTACCTTCCATTGAATAATATTGAGGTGTTGCCACAGGCGATTGATTCGCATTGTCAGACGCATTAGTATTGGAATTCGCTTCGGACTCCAACTCGACCTGAACAGGGTTTCCTACAGGCACGACCGAACCCTCTGGCAGTAGATCAAGTGAAAAGATCTGCACCACGCCCTGTGAGTTGGTCTGCCCTGTGATAATGACAGCAGCGCCATTAGATGGCACTTGCACATTGGGAGCAAGGATGACAGGCACACCAGAAACATAAGGTAGGCCATTCACATCCATATAGACGCCAGCGAACTGGATGGTTTCATGGCGTCCCTCAACCAGTAATTCGTTGACCTCATGTAACCGCTCATATTCAAATTGATCTTCCAGCAAGGTACGCGCCTGTCGATCAAAGATCAAAAATAGGCGCACGCCTTCCCATGTCCGTTTGACGGGATATAGATTTTCGCCAGGCAAGGCAGAAGCAGAGGCATTGAGTAATCCCGTTCCACTTAATAGAAGTACGGCCGCCAGTGAAAATGAAAGAGCCAGCCTTTGAACAGTTGGGATGACACGTTTACGAGGAGCAACTTTTGACTCGCGCATCTCCGCGGCGCGCTGCATTACGCGAGCGCGTCCACGGCGGATGGCTTCTTGAGAAGGTTCGGCAACAGACATATTGCTTGCTTTCACAGAGGTTTCAAGGATCGGGCGTAATTCTGCGGCGAGGTTGGGGAAGCGTGCAAGGACAGTTTCCACATCCGCGCCGTTCTCGATCTCTTGCAGACAAATTTCAAGTGCATCAAAAATATTATTCATAATCCACCTCGCCAAGCTCACGCTGCAGAGCAGCCAGCGCACGGAATTGGAGAGCCTTTATAGCGTTCACATTCTTCTTCATAAACTCTGCGGTTTCCTCCAGAGAATATCCCTGTCCAAATCGTAGGGCCAGTACATCCTGCTGTTCAGAGGTCAACTGGGAGTACGCACTTTGCACGGCGCGATTCTGCTCGCGTTGGTCCACCTCGGAAGCGGGGCCAGGTTTCAAGTCAGGCAGCGAGTCGGGGATTTCATCCTCAGGGCGGCGATATTTTTTCCGCAGGTGATCTGCCACAATATGTGAAGCCGTTCCGATCAACCAACCTTTGAGGTTGGTTTGAGGCGCGCGTCCTTCATTGACGGCTTCCAGAAGGCGAATGAAGACATCGCTAGCCATATCTTCCGCAACAGTCTGGTCACCTATTCGATAAAGCACATATCGATAGACCTCAGAAAAATATTGGTCATATATTGCGCCGATCGTTTTTGCATTGATCTCGCGCAGGTTCTTTAATTCCTGTTTCCCATCCGCAAGTGACATTGTTTTTATAGACATCCGGGTTTCAAAATTTGTCATTTCTCGTTCAATTCATAGTATGTTATCACGGTTCGTTTACTTCAAAAATCACGGCTTGTGCATCACGGTAGACCTCAGTCATACCTGGGTCGGAAGCGGCTTGTTGAAGAAAACTTGTATGATGCAAATCGGTAAAGATATATCGGGAAGAGAAGCGCTCCAAAATTAATTGAGATGGATTCTCCACTTCCCCGCGAGTGATGCTCACCCACAAGTCATACAGGTCGCTGTCGTAGAGCTGAAGATACGTTGGGTCGAGACCGGCAAGATAGGTGTTGTGAGTATTGTAAAAAAACAAACGCGGGAAATCATCCCAGTCAGTTTGAAAGACGTGCTCCCCTACTGGAGTATTTTGCATCAACCAGATGGATGCGCCGCCGTACAAGTCATACGGGTTGGAAGCAGCAATACTTTTTTGAGCAGCAGGAATTGTTTTTACAACTCCAACAGTGATGAACAACATCAATAGAATGACAGGCAAGTTCGCTTGTAACAGCGAAGGGAATTTCAGAGGCTGTGAATCAGGCTGACGGGTTGAAAAAAGAGGCGACCATGCAAATACAGCAAATATCAAAGCGAAGGGCGGAAAATATTCCACGAAACGGCGTGCTTTGAATAGCATCAATCCAAACAGAATTGCGATTAAAAAAGAGGTGGTTGTACGCAAATCCATTTTGCGGCCAGAGATGCCGAGAGCAAATGTGCCACTTATAAAAGCGATCAATGCAAACGATGAGTTTTTCAGAATCTGCGCTGTGTCGTATGGATACCATTCGTTGCCAACACTGACTGAGGTTGCGCCTGTTAGTTTGGGAAGCAGATGACGATATGTAAAAATCAGGTTGTTTGGAAAATAGGGGTTGATAATCAAACCTGCAACAATACCGATGCCAACCCACAGCAAAAGGCGAAAATCCAACCTGCGCTCAATTAGTAGCACTGCAATAAAGTGCAAGCCTGCAAGCGCAAGGATCAATGGAAAGGCGTCGTACATCCAAACATAAAGAAAAGACAAGACTGCAAGATGTTTATATTTTCCTTCAAGCATCCACATCAAAGCAAGCGCCAAAACTGCCAGAGATAAAGATTGTGCGCGTGTGATGGACATACGATACAGGAAAGCATCTGAGATTCCTAATAAAGCCAACGCCCACGCCCAAGAAGCAGGCAATTTTTGGCGATGAAACAAATACCAAACCGCAAGAAAGGCAATCGCAGAAAAAAGTACTGCCGCCCATTTTGCGCCCAGCCGCAAATTGCCAAAGGTGAAAGGGATCAACGCCACATGAAAAAGAAAATGGTGGTCGTAAAACTCCGCTTCGTTCAAAATGCTCAAGGGCAACCACGGAAAATCGGGTTTCAGACCTTCTGTTCGCATGAGCCATGCTAGCTTGATGTGATAGTACCCATCATTGTCTGGCATATCGGCTGTAGCAAATTGGATAATAGCCATGCCAGCAAAAAAGATGATGAACAACAGTGTGGGAACTAGAAAGCGTTTGGTAACTGATTTTTCCATGGAAACCTTGATATCAAGATAGGTTGTCTGAAAGTTTTCACTTCCTTCAGACAACCCGTGGAGCAACTAAGTATCGACTAGATTATCCGTTACCATTACCACCGTGGTCATCGCCACCATCGCTTCCACCACCATGGTCATCACTTCCGCTGTCGTCACTGCCGTTTCCATTGCCGCCGTGGTCGTCACTATTCGTGTTATCGTCACTTCCGTTGCTATTACCACCGTGGTCATCAACACCGCTGTTGCTGTTGGAATTGCTATTGCCATTGGAATTAATATTGCCGTTTGTATTAGTATTGCTATTGGAATTTACGTTGCCGTTCAAATTGGAATTCGTATTGTCAACAGGCGCAGGTGTGGCAACAGGAGCTTCTACGCGAGTGACCACCGCCGAACCATCTGCTTGAACTTCAACTTCCACTTTGACGGTATCACCAACATTGAAAGGGCCATCGCGCAGAACTGTAGGGTCAACCGTGATGACCTTACCACCGACCGTCCACTGATCGCCGTTGATAGCTTCGATCACGCCTGTGAATTCCACAAGAGCAGCCTGAGCCTTGCCTAAACCGCCAGCAGATGAAGTGGCTGTAGCCGCCGCCCCACAAGCGCTGATAAGCATAGCTGTAAGAGCGATTACAAATATAAGAACCTTGGATAATTTTTTCATCTTTCACCTCTTTTTATTGTTGATTGGTTACATCCAAATAGTCGAAATAGAGGTGAAAAAGTTACGGCCTTTTTCAATGAATTTTCAACAAGTTCGAGGCTTGTGAAAAATACTTCAAAAAAGATTATTGCGACTGTCCATATACCCTTTGGAACTCGGCAATGAATTGCGCTGCGATATCTTTGTTATAGATAACCAGAAGAGTTTCATCATTTCTGGTCTCGGCGCTATTGGTGAAGTTGTAAGAGCCGAAGACCACAATGCTCTCGTCAATGATCATTACTTTATGATGCATCTGACCAGGATTTGCATCACGATAAACATCTAAACCAGCCTGACGAAACGGGTCAAACTCCGTGCCGACATTTGAATCTACTTGTTCAGCATCCATCACCCCTGCAACTGTGACTCCATCTTCTGCGCGCGCACGGACTGCATCACCA
This sequence comes from Anaerolineales bacterium, assembly GCA_046328875.1. Lineage (GTDB taxonomy): Bacteria > Chloroflexota > Anaerolineae > Anaerolineales > Villigracilaceae > Villigracilis. Next base: position 3,095,041 of record JAXLVS010000001.1, read on the forward strand.
AGAGCGTCCGCTGTAAAAGAGAAAGCAAGGAAATAAATACTCTCCTGTGCATTGTTGATAATATCTAACAGATTGGCTTGCACGCCGTCATCAGGAGAGAAATAGATATCAATGGGCGTACCATCTATTGTCACGCGCGGGTTTGGAGTTTCAGCAACAGTATTGTCGCCAAATTTATCATCGAGAAACATCTCTTCAAATTCTTTAGTGAAATCCTCTGCCAGTTTTACGGAGCGGATATGGATCATATTATTGTTGTCATCATATACGCCCGTATCCGTGTAATTCGTTGAGCCTGTCCACACATCAGAGTTGTCAATAACGGCGAACTTGTTGTGCATCAATCCTTCACGACGGTCACCGAGAATAGGAATCCCTGCATCGATCAATTTCTGTGGATCAGTGCGATCAAGGTTATCGCTTTCCATCACCATGCGCACTCGTACGCCGCGGTCATGTGCACGGAGTAAAGCATCGCGGATGCTATTCAAGCTTAAACTATATACAGCAATATCAATGGACAATTTTGCTGAGTCTATTGCTTCTACAAATGGGCCATCAATGCCACCAGTCCTCTGTGAGGCAAGCGGGCTGGCGGGATTCGTAAAATATAGCTGATACCAACCGCCGTCCACGCCATAGCCTGCGGGTAACGAAATATCTGCCAGCGTGGAAGAAGGCGTTTCGGTAGCAGAGTCAGTTATCGGCGGAGTTGGAGACGTTGCAGTTGTTAAGTCACATGCTATTAATAAAATCAAAGTTGCAATAAGCCAAGGTAATATCTTTTTCATGGAAATCTCCCGAAAGGATTATAATCGCGCAACTCTATGACAGAAACCAATGCAAACAAACAGATCGCGCGTGCGGCTGGGACAGTAATGTTAGCCTTCGCGTTGAGCAACCTAATCGGCTTGGTGCGGCAGGTATTAATCTCGCGCGCCTTTGGCACCGACAGCACAATTGATGCTTTTTATGCGGCATCCACATACCCAGATTTGATCTTCAGCCTCGTGGCGGGCGGGGCGTTATCTTCTGCATTTTTGCCAACCTTCACAGGGTTTCTGGCGCGCGGCGAAAAACGCGACGCGTGGAAGCTAGCTTCTTCCATTGTAAATATCATTTTGATTCTATTAAGTGCATTGAGTGTTGTATCTGCAATTCTTGCCCCACAGATCATCCGTTATATTCTTGCACCAAAATTTTCCGCTGCCCAACAAGAAATCGCCGCATCATTATTGCGCATCTTATTAATCTCACCTGCCATTTTCGGTGTGAGCGGATTGTTGATGGGCATTCTCAATTCACATCAAAAATTTCTTTTACCTGCGCTTGCGCCAAGCATGTATTGGATCGGTATGATCTTTGGCTTGTTGTTCCTTGTGCCATCCATGGGAGTGTATGGGCTGGCATGGGGTGCAGTCATCGGCGCAGCGGCACATTTAGCGGTGCAAATTCCTGGGTTGTTGCAACTACCTGAGCGCACTTATTTTCCTTCGCTGGGCTTGAACATCCCTGCTGTACGTGAAGTGGGCAGGTTGATGGGGCCACGCCTCTTAGGCGTTGCCATTGTGCAGCTTAACTTTGTAGTTAACACCATCATCGCAAGTGGATTAAATGAAGGCTCGCTTTCAGCGATCAAATACGCGTGGCAGATCATGACCATGCCTCAAGTGGTGATTGCACAAGCGATAGCGATTGCCGCTCTCCCAACATTTTCTGCGCAAGTGGCACGTGGTGAGACGAATGAAATGCGCTCGTCTCTTGCTTCGACGTTACGCGGGGTACTGATTCTTTCACTGCCAGCTACCTTTGGGCTGATCTTGCTTCGCACGCCGTTGATCTCGGCATTGTTTCAACGTGGTAATTTCAGCATCCATTCAACTGATTTAGTGGCATGGGCTTTGCTTTGGTACGCGGCGGGGTTGATCGGGCACAACTTTGTGGAAGTGCTATCACGTGCTTTTTACGCATTGCATGATACAAAGACTCCCGTCTTTGTTGGCACAGCCGCAATGACATTAAATGTCATTTTCTCTTTTGCGTTCTCGGCATTGTTCACAAAGCTTGGTTGGATGTCTCATGGTGGGCTTGCGTTAGCAAACTCCTTTGCAACCGCACTTGAAGCTGTCACCTTGTTTGTGCTCATGCGCAAACGTCTAAAAGGGATTGAAGGAAAAAGCATTTTGAACGGTGTGGTTATCTTTGGCATTTCCACTCTGGTCATGAGCATCATTGTATTTTTCTGGATGCAATTTTCAGCGGCATTAAATCCCTGGCTTGAAATCCTTGGTGGCGTGGCAATTGGTGGTCTGGTATATCTTGCTGCTTCATGGATCTTGCGAGTACCCGAGTTAACATTCGTTACCAATGCAGTGATGAGAAGATTGAAGCGAAATTAAAAAAATGAAGGCTCCGAGTTCTTTAGGAACTCGGAGCCTTTTCTATTTACTACGGCCAAACCATCCACTGCACGGTGGCAACGATCAGTCCCAAAATTATTCCGCCAACCACTTCCAAGGGAGTGTGACCAATAACTTCCTTTAATTCGTTTTCATCCCACATGTGACCTTTGAGCAATTCCTCGAAAAGCACGTTGATTCTCTCAGCATGCATGCCTGCCTGCCTGCGGACACCTGCAGCGTCATGAGCAATGATCATAGTGATAGCAACTGCCATACCAAAAAGCGGGTTATCAAAGCCGTGATATAAGGCAACGGCTAATGTCCCTGAAACCATGAGCGCGGTATGTGAGGAGGGCATGCCGCCTGGGGCAAAGAACATAGCCCACATCCAACGGCGGGAGCGTAAAAATTCAGTGGGAATTTTCAACAGCTGAGCGATCAGCCAGCCCAATAAAACAGCGATCAAAACTTTATTATCAAAAATGGCAGCAAGGTTCATTCAGTCTCTTCCTCGAATGGAACAACTGAATCACCCACTAATTTTTGTACTTTGAGTTGAGCTGACTCAAGCAAAGCGCTGCAATGCGCCGCCAAAGCCTGCCCTCGTTCAAACAGTTTCATCGAATCTTCAAGAGGACTTTGCTCACCTTCTAAAGCTTCAACGATGCCTTCGAGTTCAACAAGAGCCTCTTCATAAGTAAGCTCTTCAACAGTCTTTTGGGTAGATTTTGTTTTTGCCATTAATGCTCCATACTATTTGCGGTTTACTTCAAACTCGCCGTCACTCACGCGGACTTTCATCTCTCCACGAGCCTGCGAGACTTTGCTAACGACTTTGCCGTCTTCCTTGCGCGTGATGATAGCATATCCACGAGATAATATACCTTCGGGATTTAATGCTAGCAAGCGCTTGGATATTCCATCTACGGTTGCGGATTGTAATTGGATGCGGTAATTCAAGGCAGAAAATGCTCGGCGGGAAAGTTCGTCAAGATGCTGATATTCAGATTGGATGCGCCTCTCAGGAGAAATATATTTCAGACGAGATGCTAAAGAGGAGGTCAAAGCTTTTTGATCAGCGAGCAAGTTTGAGATTAAGAAAGTGAGGCGCGAAGAATGAAATACAAGCTGTTCCTGGAGATCGTCAATTGTGGTTTGGGTGGCGAGTTCAGCAGCAGCAGTGGGAGTTGGGGCACGTAAATCTGCAGCAAAATCACATAGCGTGAAATCCGTTTCATGCCCCACCCCGCAAATGACAGGTGCCTTTGAATTCACAACAGCACGGACAACTTGTTCATCATTGAATGCCCACAGGTCTTCAATGGAACCACCACCACGCGCAAGCAGAATAACATCTGGGTTTTGTTTGTTTATAGATCGCAATGAATTGACCAACGCAGGAGGAGCTTCAACACCTTGCACGGGCGAAGGAGCGAGAACAACTTGCGCGAACGGCAGACGGCGGCGAATGGTGTTGAGCATATCGCGCAGAGCTGCGCCAGTTGCAGAAGTGACGATGCCGATCTTTTTTGGAAGCGCAGGAATAGGCTGCTTGCGATCTGAATCAAAAAGCCCTTCTGCTTCAAGTGCAGCTTTCAGACGAAGAAATTCCTGAAACAGCGCGCCTTCCCCTTTGGGCTGAATGATATTGACGATAAGTTGATATTGTCCCTGTGGCTCATAGACAGCGACCTTGCCATGCACTTCTACTGCAGCGCCTTCTTGAATATTTGGGCGGGAACGCGCTGCATCTGTTTTCCACATGACGCATTTCAATGAAGCGTTCTTGTCTTTGAGCGTGAAGTAGATATGCCCAGAAGCGGGACGTGAAAGATTTGAAATCTCTCCTTCGACCCACACATCTTGCAATTCTGAATCGCCTTCCAATAATTTACGAACGCGAAAGGTGAACTGTGAGACGGTGAGATGATTGGAGGAAAAAAGCGTAGGTTGCATTGGATGTAGGATAATCGAAAACGAGGGAATAGTGAATGGGAAATTAGAGTGGATTGTATCAAGAGAATTTTTTCTGCTACAATCATCGCATCCTATGAAACATCTCTGGTCACCCTGGCGTATGACATACATTGAAAAAAATGAAAAAGAATCAGGCTGTGTCTTTTGCAATGCACAAGCCAAGGCAGATAGTGCCGAGAATTTGATCGCCTTTCGCGGGACAAATGCGTACGTGATCTTGAACCGCTTCCCATACACAAGCGGACATTTGATGGTTATTCCATTCGAGCATGTTTCCAACTTGGAAGAATTGAACGCGGAAACCCGCGCAGAAATGATGGAATTGGCTTCACGCTGTACCACCATTCTACGTGAAGTGTATAGGACTCAATCCTTCAATGTGGGTATCAATATTGGTGAAGCAGCTGGCGCAGGCGTGCTCGGGCATGTCCACATTCATATTGTGCCACGCTGGGCTGGGGACACGAACTTCATGTCTTCACTTGGTGAAACACGCGTACTGCCTGAAGCATTGGAAGATACATATCGAAGGGTAAGGGATGCGCTTAGCAAATAGTTTTCAGCGGTTAGCAATTCGCTGTTAACTTTTTGAAATTGGAGATTTATGATTTGGGCACAAAGAAAGAATAAAGCTGTTGCGCTTTTCATTACAACAGGGATTGTTTTTATCGTCACATCTTGCGGTGTAAAAAATAATATAGCAAATTTACCGAATACCAATCCGCTACCCAATCTCCCTACATCCACCAACACCCCAAGAGTTGCTCTCCCAACAGCATCTCCAACACCACAATCATTATCTTCGCCTATAACTCTCGGACCAAACAAAGAAGATTTCCCCGCTGACTACAATCCATTAACTGCACAGCAGCTCGAAGATCCAAGTCTGCTGCAAACTCCTGCAATGCTGGTGTCGATCTCGCATTTCCCCACCACGGCACGTCCGCAGGCGGGGTTGTCATTTGCGCCGTGGGTCTTTGAGTTTTACATCACCGAAGGCGCCACTCGTTTCCTATCCGTTTTTTATGGCGAGTATCCCAAACCTGAAATTCCTGCAACAGGTGATTGCGCCATTCGCGAAGAGATTTTTTCTCAAACCGCAAATATCCTTGGCAACCGCGTTTGGTTGGATGAAAACAGAAACGGACGACAAGAACCTTTTGAGTCTGGAGTCCGTGGTGTGTGTGTCAATTTGTATGATTCGTCAGGGGATTTAATTCAGCAAACATCTACCGACTCAAATGGTTATTATGGCTTCAATGTGGATGCTGGTAAATATGTCATCAAGTTTGATCTGCCAGATTGGTTGGAGTTCACGAGTCAAAATATCGGGGATGAGAATGCTGATAGTGACGCAGACCAAGCCACAGGGCGGGTTGAGACGGAAGTAAGTACATCGCTTCTTTATCTGGACGCAGGCTTGATTCCGTCCGAGACAACTAATCCACCTGATAACGAATCCAACGAAATGCCCACAGCGCAAGTTGGACCCATCCGTTCAGGGCGCATGTTATATGCAGACCTCGGACGATTCTTCCGCAGTTCGTGTCTAGTGTATGCGTTTGCTTCCCCAGAAGTGTTGGACAAAATTCCTCAATGTGTGTTCGTGCCGCATGATGAAGCCAGTGGCGGCGCGATGATGTCGCTGGAACGGATGATGAAAATTGCGGCGGATAACAAACGCCTAACGCCAAGCGACTTTGATTACTCAGGGAATTTGTTTTCAGAAGAAGCGCCTGCGGGCGGCGTACCTGCAAAGCAGATCAATGTGCGCGTGGCCTTGCTTAATCAATCAGGCTGGACGTATGACCTGCTCTCCGAATCGTGGTTGCGCTTTGTGGATGATGCCTTGGTTGAAACCGCTGGACAACTCCATCCCGCAATAGATAGACTCACGGGACGACAACTAAAGTTTGATAATGTGATCGTTGTGTTTGCCGAACATGATGTCATCTCCCCCACCAACATGGACATTCACTTTGAATTGGGAGACAGCGGATATGCCTTTTTATTCCGCAATGGACAAAAATATAATGTCCGTTGGAGCTTGAAAGCGCGTGACTATGAAAAAGTAACGGGACGCCCAAGACCGATCTACTTTGTGGATGCCAGTGGAAATCAAATGCCGCTCAAACCTGGTAATACGTGGATATTTGTAGCCACTCCATATTCACTGGTGACAGATGAAGGTGACAACGTGTGGCAAGTCCGTTATATTCCGCCCGAAGGCGCGAAATAATTTTTTATAATATAATTTCAACTACATATGCAGTACACATCAAACAGGAGGGTTTTTTATGATAAACAAAGCAAAAAACGCGCAAGCACAAATTAAAAAGTTTTTTAGCAGCTTGATACTTGCCATTTTGTTTAGTATCAGTTTCGTTCAGCCAGCAGCAGGTGACGAAGTTGACGTAACTTTTGGAGAGACAAAAGTTGAAAACTTCTTCCCAGACGGATTTCGCTTTAGTGTAAAGATCGTTGTCCAACATTACAAAGGTCGAATTGATTTTTATTATCGACTAGGCGAGGATGAATGGGTTTCGTACCCAGCGGATTGTCTTCAAAAAGAGAAAGACAATGTTGAGTACTATAGTTGTGTTTATTATCTAAATTATGAGGTTCTGCCCCCTCAATTACCTGTTTCGTACAAGTGGCGATTATCTAGCCCAGTGGATAAATACAGCACAGAAAAAACGGTTATTTACGAAAATTCCGACTTTGAATGGAACTCACTCCATGAAGATAAGTTAACCATTTGGTGGCACGACCACCCATCTGAATTCACGAACCAGATCCTTTCAGCTGCCACCACTGCCCTTCAAAAAGAAGAAGAGTTCTACGGGGTGAAACTGGAACATCCAATTCAAATCGTTATATTAAACAGTGAAGATGAACTTTACGCGTGGAGAGAACGGGCAAAACAATCTATCGGCGGTGAGGCATTCCCAAATCTTGGAACAACCATCCAGATCTTTGAGGAGGATATGCAAGGAGATTATCTAGAAGGTTGGGTAAATGAAGTAATTCCTCATGAAATCTCTCATCTATATTTTGCTCAAGCTGTTGGCAGTGGACAAACGAGCATACCTAGATGGTTGGATGAAGGCCTAGCAGGGTATAGTGAATTTAGCGACCACAGTGAAGATTGGGGTTTTGTTCGTCAGGCAATTCAGCAGAATACATTGATCCCACTCAACCAGTTAAGAGTAGATTTTCCAGAAGGTGATGAAAAAGTCTCTCTGTCATACGCAGAAGGTACTACTGCCGTCATCTATATCGTCGAAAAGTATGGACAGGACGGGCTGAATAAATTATTCTCTGCCTATCAAGCGGGAAAAAGTTCTGATGAGGCTTTTACACAAGCATTTGGCCGAAATCTGGAAGACTTTGAAAAAGATTGGCAGACGTGGGTAGTGTCCCAACAGAAAGGCTCTACCAATACTGTAAAAATTTTGTTTGGAATAATCTTCCTATCCACAGCCTGTAGTTTCATTTTATTGGTAACTATAATAGTAGTAATCGCGATTTTCAATAAGAAGATCAAAATTCAACCTGTACAATAAACATCCAGAAAAATGAAAGAAAAGCTATGCACCCTTATGTTATTTCTCTAAAATCCCTCTTCGAACAAAATGCAGACCCAGCCAAGGCGGGTCCAATGAAAAAGTACATGCGCGACCAGTTCGAGTATTTGGGGATCAAGTCACCACAAGTGACTGTGCTTTTGAGAGGCCACATCAAAGAGCATGGACTTCCCCCACTCGACAAAGTGGATACCATTCTCCGCGAATTGTGGAGCCTGCCTCAGCGCGAGTTTCAATACGCTGCCATGAACCTGATGGAAAAACTTGAACAGAAAGTAGATGAAGATTTCATCACCACCATTGAGTACCTTATCACCACCAAATCCTGGTGGGACACAGTGGATGCTCTTGCCAGCCATGCGGTCAGCGCACAATTCAAGCGTTTTCCAAAAGTGAAGGAAAAATATCTCAAAAAGTGGCGCAAGTCTGATAACTTCTGGCTGCGCCGCACTACACTGCTATTTCAACTTGGCTATAAAAAAGATACTGACTTTGAATTGCTCTGCGAGATCATCAAAGAGAATCTGGGCCCGGACGAATTCTTTATCAACAAGGCTATTGGCTGGGCATTGCGGCAATATGCACACACCTATCCCGCGCCCGTGACGAAATTTGTAAAAGCGACAAAGGAATTACATCCGCTGAGTCGGCGCGAGGCGTTAAAAAATATCGGGGAATAGACGAAACAAAAAAGAATTAACCACGGAGAGCAAGGACTTCTACCCTACAGGCACGCCTCCGTGCTCTCTGCGACAAACGATCTTATCCTTCTGTTCTGTTCCTCATAAAATCCGCCACCTCAGAGAGGCGTGATTTCAAATGCTCCTTCACTGTTGGCAGGAAGTCACCTGCGTCAATGGCTTGCTTCATACACCACAGCCATTGATCTCGTTCCACTTCACCAATAGAAAACGGCATGTGACGTCGGCGCAGCTGCGGATGACCATATTTCTCTATATATAAGGAAGGTCCGCCCGTCCAGCCAGAGAGGAACATAAACAACTTCTCGCGTGAAGATTTCAAGCTGGCGGCATGCAAGGCACGGATATCCTTCGCCTCAGGCGAGGAATCCATCAAATCATAAAAACGATCTACAAGTGTGCGGATGCCCGTCTCGCCGCCCATCAAATCATAGAGGGAATTTAGGTTTAAGTCATTCATAATCAAAATTTTACCTTACCTTGTGCATGGGAAAATGGTAAAAAAATTAGCAAAAAACTTTCACCACAGAGCACACACGCGTGCCTGCTGCACGGTGCAGGCAAAGAGCACAGAGCTTCTTCTTTTTTCCTATGTGTACTCCGCGATCTCTGTGGTGAAAAGCATTTCAACCATACAGGCCTTATAATTGCCGCATACCCACAGGAGAAACTCATGAGCAAAGAAAACGAAGCTGTGATCCTTAGCGCCGCGCGTACCCCCATTGGAAAATTCCAAGGTGCGTTGAGCGGCATAAATGCAACCAACCTCGGAGCCATTGCCGTCAAAGCCGCAGTAGAACGTGCAGGCATTGATCCAAAAGAAATCGAAGAAGTGTTGATGGGCAACGTGGTGCAAGCTGGCAACGGTCAGGCTCCTGCGCGGCAGGCCGCCATCTTTGCAGGCATACCCGCCACCGTCAGCGCGACCGCCATCAACAAAGTCTGCGGCTCAGGCTTGAAAGCTGCCATGATGTCTGCTCAGGCCATTCGTGCGGGCGATGCGGAGCTCTTCGTCGCTGGTGGCATGGAGTCGATGAGTCGCGCTCCATACCTTGTTAGCGGGCGCATGGGCGAATTGAAATTCGGCAACCAACAAATGACAGATGCCCTGCTCAACGACGGCTTGTGGGATCCATTTGAAAATTGGGGAATGGGCATGGCTGCTGAATTCATTGCGGATGAATATGAAGTGACTCGTGCCGCAATGGACGAGTTTGCGCTTCGCTCTCATTTGAAAGCTGTTGAGGCTCAAGAAGCGGGACGCTTCAAGCTGGAAATCGTTCCTGTCCAAATCCCTGGCCGAAAAGGGGAAGTGACAGTCTTCGACAAAGACGAAGGCCCACGCAAAGACTCCACACTCGAAGGACTCGCTAAACTCAAACCCGCTTTCAAATCAGACGGCAAAGTGACTGCGGGCAACGCCTCCTCCATGAACGATGGTGCGGCGGCGGTTGTGATTTCGTCCCGTGCGTATGCAGAGAAAAATAATCTCAATCCCATCGCGTCAATTACTGGCTACGCGCAGGCGGCTTTGGAGCCGAAGTATCTCTTTGCCGCTCGTGCCTACGCCATTCCAAAACTGTTGAAGAAGATCGGTTGGACACTAAAAGATGTTGACCTGATCGAAGTCAACGAAGCCTTCGCTGCCCAAGTCCTCGCGGATGGCTACGCTCTCGCTGACCAAGGCTGGGACTGGGATAAAGTCAATGTGAATGGTGGGGCAATTGCCCTCGGTCACCCACTCGGAGCCAGCGGCGCGCGCGTGCTGACCACACTCATCTACGCCCTGAAAAATCGTGGACTGAAACGCGGTATCGCTTCGTTATGCCTTGGCGGCGGTGAAGCGGTGGCAATGGCCGTGGAAGTAGAATGAGTTATTGGTAATTAGTAATTGGAGATTAAGACATGGCAAAAGTTTTAGGAGTTGGCGGAGTATTCTTCAGGTCACCTGACCCAAAAAGACTTTATGAATGGTATGCCAAATGGCTCGGTATGAAATTTGACGATTGGGGAACTGCTTATTTTCCAAAAGACATGCCTGAAAATTCCCAGACCGTCTGGAGCGCATTTGAAGCAGCCACGAAATATTTTGATCCATCTGAAAAAGCATATATGTTCAACCTGATCGTGGATGATCTGGAAGAGGCGCTTAAACAAGTCAAAGAAGGCGGCGCAGAACTTGTCGGCGATGTTGAAAAAATGGAATATGGTTCATTTGGCTGGTTCATGGACCCAGATGGAAACAAGGTGGAATTGTGGCAACCGATCAAAGGAGAGCATAATGGATAAGCAAGAACGCAATGAAAAGATCGAACTGTACGGGCGTGGATTCGACTTATTGAAAGCGGCGCTGGCTGAAGTTCCGCAAGAGGCGATGAAGTGGAAACCAGAGCCGAAGGAATGGAGTGTCCACGAGATCATCATCCACATCGCGGACAGCGAAACTAATTCCGCACTGCGCGCGCGAAAATTGATCGTGGAGCCAGGCGGCACGTTGATGGGCTACGATCAGGACAAGTGGGCTACAGAGTTGAACTATCACGAGCACAATCTTGAAGATGCGCTGGAAGCCACTCGCATTGCGCGGAAAACCACGTATGAGTTATTGAAACGTCAGCCTGAAGAAGTATTCACTCACTGGATCAAACATCCTGAAGTGGAAGGCCAATACACCTTTGACAAATGGGTTGATATTTATTCGCGGCATATTCCAGGGCATATTGAGCAAATCAAAAATAATGTGGCGTTGTGGCAAAAAGCAAAAAAGTAGAATCGTAAACTGGTAAACACGTAGAAAAGTACATGCGTGTTTACCAGTTTATATTTTCCAAGGAGATCACATGACCATTAAACATATCTTCGTCATCGGTGCAGGGACAATGGGCAACGGCATCGCGCAGGTTGCAGCGACATCTGGCTACCAAGTGACTTGCATGGACGTGCAGCCTGCCGCTCTCGAAAAAGCCAAAGCGACCATCGCCAAATCCACGGCGAAGCTGGTGGAAAAAGGGACGCTGACCGCGGAACAAAAAGCCTCGGCAGATGCCATTCAATTCGTGACAGACATGAGCACAATGAAAGACGCCGACCTCGTCATTGAAGCCGCCACTGAAAACCCTGAATTGAAATTCAAGATCTTCAAAGACATGGATGCCAACGCCCGCGCAGGCGTAATTCTGGCAAGCAACACGTCGTCAATTTCGATCACCAAGATCGCGGCAGTGACCAGCCGCCCCGATAAAGTGATCGGCATGCATTTCATGAATCCTGTGCCGTTGATGAAACTCGTCGAAGTCATCCGCGGACTTGGCACATCCGATGAAACCACAAAGACCATCGTGGACTTGTGCAAGGTGATAGGTAAAGAACCCGTGGAAGCAAATGACTCGCCTGGGTTCATCTCGAACCGCATCCTCTGCCCGATGATCAACGAAGCGGTCTTTGCTTTACAGGAAAATGTCGGCACGCCTGAGGCGATTGACCAGGTGATGAAGCTCGGCATGAACCACCCCATGGGACCACTCACCCTTGCTGACCTGATCGGTCTGGACGTGGTTCTGTTCGTGATGGAAGTGTTGCAAAGAGACCTGGGTGAGGATAAATATCGCCCCGCTTATTTGCTGCGCAAGATGGTGGATGCAGGATATTTGGGAAGAAAAACAGGACGCGGGTTTTATCAGTATTAATATATTCAACATGCCACGGAGAACCTATCATTCTTGATAATTGCAATCCACCACCTTTTGCTTTATCATGTTTCTATACGACCCGAAGCGATTTATTTAAAGAGGTAATCATGCTCCGAAAAGTTTTTGCCTATGCCCTTGTTTTGACACTGCTCACTCTGGCATTCCTCGGCACACCGTCCAGTGCGCGAGCGGGAGGAGTGTGCGGTGGCGCATATACTGCTGAGGCGGGCGACACAGTTGATAAACTTGCTGCAATGTGCGGCACCTCTGCCAGCGCAATTTACGCAGCCAACCCTGGGATTGGGGCAAGTTTATCTGCAGGCCAAACATTAACGATCCCCAGCCTCAATTATGGCGTTCCAAGCACACCAACCCCAGTTGTAGATAACTATTACGATCCTTTATATTATTACAACTACTATTATTACTATCCATCTGCCAATAATGCAGGCACATACACCGTTCAACCTGGTGACACAGTCTATCTAATCGCAAGTCGTTATGGCGTTAGCGTTTACGACCTTTGGGGAGCTAACCCTCAAATTTGGGACATCAATCTGTTGTACGCTGGACAGGTGCTTTATATCCCCGCTCCCTATTACGCTGGAACTGCTACTGCCACCCCAGCAGTGGTTACCGCTGCTACAGTAGAACCAGGTCCGCTTTCTTGGGGAAAAGCCCCCAGAAATGTTCCGTACGGGAATGTTACATTATCTAACCAAGCCAAAGCGGATGTGTATGTGTCGCTGCAAGGCACAACTGGGAATGGGACATCCGTTATCAATGAATACCCTGTCAACGGCACTATCGATGTTGACATCCCTGCTGGATGGATCGTATATGTGGCTTGGGTTGGCGGCCAGAAATTTACTGGCGCCTTCCAACTGACAGGAGAGACGTTCCATACGATTACCTTCTACAAGAATAGGGTTGTAGTGGACGGATAGCGTCCAAGCCTCAATATAAAGTGAATAAAAAATGGACGTGGACAGCATAAAAGCTTCCACGTCCATTTTTTATTAAAGTGATTTTTAACGAAAGAATTAGAGTTGAGGTCAATAGCCAGATCACTCAAACTTTAACATCAACAGAATATCTTGCACTGCGGCGTTGAATATCTCAGTCATGATTTCGTTGTTAACAAAATACTCCCCACCAAAGGAACCGTCACCGTACACCTCGCGGGCAGTCTTGGAATCCATGATGGAGCTGGGGACCATGGGTGATAGTTTCGGCTCTGTTGGCATTTCACTGACAATGGTGAACGGGAACGCCTCAAGCCAGTTGGCGTGTTTCGGTTTGAGGTTGTACTTGAGTGCCACCTTCTCCACAGAATGAGATGTCCACCAGTCATACCAGTTCAGCTTTAAGTCAGGCATATCATTGATGACATCGTTCAAATGAACGTTCAATCCTTTATTACCACCATGTCCATTCAAGATCAATATTCGCCGAAAGCCCTGATGATATGCCGAGCGGATAATATCTTCCATCACTGCATTGAGAGTCGAAACTCGCAACGTCAGCGTACCTGGATAATCGCGAAAATACGGCGAGTTTCCAAAGTTCAGCGGCGGCGCAACCAACACACCTGATTGATTGGAAGCCGCATCTGCCATCGCCATTGGGATCTTAATATCCGTGAGCAGACTCAAATAGCCATGCTGTTCACAAGCGCCCGTCACCAATATCAGTCGGTCATCCTTCTCCAAATATCCTTCAACATCCATCCAGTTTAATTCTTCAAGTCGCATTTTCAGTTCCTCGGTTTTTGAAAATAGCATTTAGCGGTTAGCGATTAGCTCTTAGCCAATTGCTAACCGCTAAATGCTATAAGCTAACAGCTACCAGCATACCCATCTGCCCGCGGATCGCTTCCCGCGCATAGCACACCAGATTCCGCATCACGCAGAATCACTTGTCCCCTGCCGAATAAGGCACGCTCGTAGCCTTTCACTTCATACAATGGATGTCCCAGCTTTTGCAGGGCATCCATTGTTTCTTTTGGCATGCCTTCTTCGATGGCGACGCGGCCGCCTACTTCATCCACGTCAATACAAAAGCGTGGGAGGTCGAGAGCGGATTGAGGGTCGAGGCCGTTATCAGCCAAGGCAGATAACACTTGCACATGTCCTTGTGGCTGCATGAAGCCGCCCATCACGCCATACGACGCATACAAAGAATTATCAGACTCACGAGTCACCATCGCAGGGATGATCGTGTGATACGGGCGTTTGTTCGGTGCAAGCGCATTCGGATGATTCTCGTCGAGACTAAAATTATGTCCGCGGTTTTGCAGGGTGAAGCCCCAGCCCTTCGGGACGATGCCCGTGCCAAAACCCATGTAATTGCTGTTGATGAACGAGCACGCATTCCCAAACCCGTCCACCACGCTGAGGTAGACCGTGTTAGACGAAGCCACAGGCGTACCGCGTTTCTGGTCGATCGTTGCGCGTTTCAAATCGATCAACTTGCGGCGTTCGTTTGCATATTCTTTTGATAGCAATTCATCCATCGGGATTTTCGAGAACACGGGGTCAGAGACATACCATTTCGCATCCGCAAATGCGAGGCGCATGGCTTCGATCATCAAATGCATTTTTTCGGGCGAGGTCGCATCAAGCGCAGTCAGGTCAAAACTTTCCAACAAATTCAACGCGATGAGCGCCGTGATGCCCTGTCCATTCGGCGGGCATTCATACACGCGCAGCCCGTGATAATCCACCGAGAGCGGAGTCTCCCATGTGGATACATGCGATGCGAGGTCATCGGCGGACATGCATCCGCCCGCCTCTTTAATCACGCGGACAATTGATTCTGCAATTTGACCTTGGTAAAACCCCTCGGCATTTTTCTCGGCAACAACGGACAGAGTCTTCGCCAGCCCCGCATTGCGGAAAATTTCTCCAGCCTTCGGCGCGCGTCCGTCAATGGTCAACTCACTTCCATTCAACGCGGACTTCAACTGCCTATCCGCGCCGCGTGACCAAAAGTAGGCTGTGAGCGGTGCAACGGGAAAGCCCTCGTCCGCGAGACGGATGGCGGGCGCAAGGATTTCGCTCATTGAACGCGAGCCGTGCTTTGCGATCAAGTCACACCAACCCGCGCACGCCCCAGGGACAGTGACCGTGTGGGCGTGGAACGGAGGCAATGATTCAGCGAAGAGTCCCTCGTGCTTTAGCCGATCAATTGTCAGCGCAGAAGGAGCGCGGCCCGATCCATTCAAGGCGGTCACTTGTTTTGTCTGCGCGTCAAAATACAAGGCGAACATATCCCCGCCAATTCCAGTGGAAGTTGGCTCGGTGACATTGAGTGCAGCGGCGGCGGCTACGGCGGCATCTGCGGCATTGCCGCCCTTGGAAAGGATCTCGATGCCCGCAGCAGTTGCCAGCGGCTGCGAAGTAGAAACAATGCCTCGGCGACTATACACTGGGGAACGACGAGAGTTAAAAGTTGGGGTTGTCATGTGCGCCTCTTTTTGATGAGTTGGTTACAGTATAACCAGAAACTCGCCCATGAAGAATTTCATGGGCGAGTTTCGTTTCATAAGTTTATATCCGCATTAGCCAGGGGCGCAGCCGCAAACTCCATTGGTACATGTGTATGGGTGGTCGGCATCACAACCATCCCCAGGATTATTACCACCAGGGTTGTTGTTACCACCGGGATTATCGCTTCCACCAGGTTGATTTCCACTGGGGCTGCATGAGTCTGTTCTTACAGAATAATCACTACAACCTGAGGTGTTGACTGGCGCACAAGTGCCACCTGTCATTGCCTGGCCTGCCGGGCAACTTGAATAAGCAGGTCCCTGACAGCACATTGCTGTGGTGTTATAGCTAAAACCCGCAAGACAACTTGCTGGTGCACCCATTTGTCCGGGCTGGCCTGAGCGCGGTGATGGTGAGACGCATCCCTGAGCACCCGTATCAAAGTAAGTACCAGCGGGGCATAAGTTTGGCATTCTGGGCGGGTCGTTCAAATAGCTTGCCAAAGCAGGTGGAATTATAGGACGGCTAGCCAAATCGACACTTGGAGCTAGAGCGGGAGGTTGCTGTTGTTGCGGCTGATCTTTATTGAATGCATCCTCAAGACAATTCCTACCTGTTGTGGCGTTATAAATTGCACAGCCAACTGGGTCAGGCGGCAAACAAACTGCTGGGGTTGAACCGCTGACATTGTATAAACCCATTGGACAATTTGATAACACGTCTGCTATTGGGTCCACGCAACCACGGAACGGCATAAAGATTTCGGGAGGTGTACAGACTTCAATAGTGGTCGTGCTCACACATCCGCTGCCCGGAACATATACATCAGGAGGAGTACAGATCGGCGTATCAACACATCCTGCGCCTGGGATGAATACTTGCGGAGGAGCGCAAGAAGCCGGGTCAACACAACCTTGTCCTGGCACTGAGACTTGAGGAGATTCGCAGCTGACAGTGGGAACCAGAACTGGTGCAGTTGCTGGGACTGGTTCGCAGCCGTGCGCACCAGGTGCAAACCCAACCGGGCATGCGCCGCCATATCTACAACTGCCATCTGGCCCAGGTGCATACCCAATTGGGCAGGCAACCGCCCCACCGGGAGGAGTCTGCAAAACCGACACATCACAAACGGACACAGTTACATCTTGTCCACTACCAGAGCAAGTGACAGTATCTTCATTAAGTGTGCAGCTGGAAGTACCCACTGGCCCTAATTGAAAAGAACCTACAACTTGAATACCACCAAAGCCAGAGCCTTGGTTACATCCTGAAAAAGTTTGTACAATTCTGGGAGGGGTACCACAAGCAGGATTCGTTGTACCAGAAAATGGTACAGCCGAACAACCCGTTGCGGCGATGCCACTCGTCTGGCAGGCTGGCGCCATAAGGGTTGGTTTTTCTACTGCACAACGGAAACCTAAGTCTCGCTGACTATTCGCGGGGTCTTGATAAAAACGGTTTGAAAGAAGCACTTGCTCTTCTGTGGATAAATAACTACTGGAACGGATCGAACGGATCTGACCCGTGTTCGGGCCCCAAGGATCGCGTTCTGGAGAGCTGGCATAAAAATTCGGGTCATACCAATCGTTCACCCACTCCAGCACATTCCCTGCCATATCCAACGCGTTATAAAAAGATTTACCTGTTGGATAATTATCCACCTTGGTAGACACACCGCTCATGCACTTATCAAAGTTCAACAGATCACAGGAAGGTTTGGCATCGCCCCACGGAAACAAGTTTGAATTTGGTCCGCGCGCTGCAAGTTCCCATTGTGCTTCTGTTGGCAATGTTCCATTGATCCATGTGCAATACGCAGAGGCCTGATTCCACGTAACGCTGACAACCGGGTTATCACCCAAATTCGGGTCGGCTAGTTCTGTTTGACCAAAAATTCCGTTTGGTTGTTCACAAATACCTGCCTGAATGCACAACGAATACTGGCGGTTGGTTACTTCGCTCTGATAAATCCAATAAGAAGAAAGTGTCACATTATGCTTTGGGTTATCCGCCTTATCACCGCCCATGACAAAGCTTGTCTCTGGCACATAGACCAGAATGCTGTTATCAGCCCAATACATTTGCGTCCCAGCCTGCGGACCTGCCAGATCCACTGGCGCCGTAGTTGCCACCGCTTCTTGTGACACACTCTGAGATGATGACTGAGCGACATCAGTCGGCGTAGACCCGAGGTTACATGCAGAAAGAATTAAGATCGGTAACACAAAAAGAGCTGGCAAAAACATGGACAAGCGTAATCGTTTCATATACTCTCTCTCCTTTGGCAAAAAAATTCAAACTTTATTGGTCGAAGGTGACACCCCCAAAAATATCCCGAACAATTTCCGCCATATCGAATTGATAGTTCCCCGCCGGGTATTTCGGCCCTGAATCTGCGGTTGGCTCAAAAGTCGTGGTCTCTGGCCAGTTATTCCACGTGTTCAACCAGATCAATTTCCATCCTTCACTGCCAGAAGGTTGAGCATGAGCGCGAATCATCGTAGCAAGGTCAACAACCTGTTCCTTATTCAACGCAGGGACATAAATAGGAGTACGGTCATGGTTTACCAAAGCAAATTGACGGTCATCGTATTGTGGCGAAAAGCCAGGTTGAAGTATTACTGGATCATCGCGCCCGATTACTTTGAGTCCGCTGATATTCTTTTCCCACTTATTAAAGGCTTCATCCAAAGACTTTACCGCCTCACTCACATCTCTGGGAGTTGATTCTCCTGGAACGAAAAGCACAAAATTGGAATTGGCATCATATACCGAGGCCAAACCCTGATAGAAACGGTCGGTGCGAATAATGTCACCTACAAGGTACACATCGTAGCCAAGCGCTGCCGCTTTCTCGCGTGCTTCTTTAAAAGCATCAATATATTTCCCTGTTGCGTTCCAAGTTCCCCAAATGTAAACAACGGGCCTGCCGTCTATCTTTAGGTATTCAGGCTGATCGAAGTATTTTTTTGCGAAATGATCAAAGTCCGAAACAAAAGTGTTATACACATCTGGGTTATCAAAATCCATACCTTTGCTTAAGTCCACGTTTAAGCCTGGGGTTTGGTCAAGACGCAGAACGAGGTCATAGAAAATACACCAGCGGATTCGATTGAGATTGGGCGCCTTTAGAAAACGATCATCCAATGTCTCTTCAAGGCTGCCAGAAATTCCACGAGGCGTAGTCCATTCAATGGAAAAGGCATCCACGCCATATTCTGCTGCCCAATCGATCTGCTGGCGAATCACGGAGGAAGAGGCGTTATCGTAGGTAAACCCCAAATAAGGAGTCAGACCTGTGTTTCTCTTGCCGCTGCAATCCCACGCTTCAAAACCTCCGCCGCAACCTGGTCCGCTAAACCAAAAATTTAATTGCGCCACCGTAATAAATTCGTTCGGGAGCGGAATCAAATTTGCTTCGGGCGAATCAGTTGTCGGCACGGAAGGCTGCGGAGAGGCGCATGAATATACAAGGGATGCAAAAAAGAAGGCAAGCAAATATCCTTTACGATAGGTTCGCATTGTTTCTCAATTACACGAGCAGGTGGTCATATCCAAATTCTTCAACCCTTGGGAGTAACAATCATTGATCGTCAATGTGCAGCTCGCTGAGCCGCCATCCGTGCCGTTCGACGATCCATCAGATGAACCATTATTGTTATTACCAGTTGGGAGGTTGCAAGTAGGCAATTCAACGGTCAACAGTGTTGTTTGAGTTATCGCGGTGGATGAAATAGTTTTTGAAGTGGGGTCACACAGCCCTGTGACAGGATCGAACACCTCTCCCGTTGGGCAGCCGGGATAATTCCCATTCAGCTTGGTAGATTTGCATCCCCCGTACGCCGCATGTTCATATCCATCCAAACACGTAGTTAATGGCTCACCCAAGCTTGCACAACCCTGTGATCCCTGATCAAAATAGTAGCCAGATGGGCACCCGCCGGATAAACTATCACCAGCAAAAGCATGTGAAACCATTACCCCGTGAAAGATGATCAGGTTTGGTATTGCAGCTCCAACCAGTTTGCCATCACTAGGCACCAATACGCCATTCGCACTCACAAGCCAATCATCCAACCCAGCCACCGCGCCCGGATTCAGGTTATTTTGGCAGCCCGCCGCATCTAATGTTGAACCAGGCTGGCAAACAAGTGAGTTTTTGCCATCACACACCAGGCCAACTTTTATCTGGGAGCTTCCCGGTGTTCCGTAACAAGCCACGCGGTTCCCATTCACGATCTGGCATTCAGCCTCACCAACGCTTGCGACATTGCCCAAAGAGATAGGCTCATTATCTTCATCAATTAATGTCAAATCTAAAGTTTGATAACCAATACCATCCTGACAAAACTGAGTTGAACTGGCTATTTCTGCCGTCATACTTTCAACAAGCGTATCAGGATCATAGGAAGGGCTGCTTTGAACAAACATGGGCATTGGGCGGGGAGAATCTACAACGCAGCGCAGGCTGGGTTGGGTTAGATCGTCAAACCGCACGTTATGAAGTCCTAAATCCTCAAACCGAACATTATGCAGGCCAAGGTCTTCAAAACCTGCATCGTACAGACCCAAATCTTCAAAATGGACGTTTTCATTTTGAAGACCATTCTTCAAAACATCTGCAAACAGTGCTTTTTCTTTTTCGTTCGGAGCACGCCCTTGCATCCATCCACAATAACTGGATGTTTGTACTGCATCTGCAATATCGATACCAGTCATAATGAGCGGTGAGTTCTCTTGATTTGGATCGTTATAAGCATTTAAGCTTGGTGAATCAACAGGCAACTGACATTTGCCTGACTGCACACACAGCGAAAATTGATAATTCGTGATTGGGCTCAGAGTCATCCAAAAACCCTTTTGGCCGTTATTCACTACACCGTCTGGGTTCGGGACAAAAACCAGCACACTACCATCTGCAAAGGACATGAGTGACCCTGCATGTGGACCTCCCACCACACCTCCACTTGAAACTATATTTGGACCAGATGGGTCAGAAACAGAACCACCCGTTGTTTCCAAGGTAGGAGCTGATCCATTAGTGGTAATAGTCTGACATCCAGTCCAAAACAAAGAAAGCAGCATTAAGGCCAATAGTTTCACAGCAAGATGAACTCTCGACTTGATTCTTTCCCTTATAAAAATTGATGATCCAAACATAATAAACTCCTTTAACAGTTGAGCTATATGTGGGTGTCTATTTAATAATTTGAAACAATTTAAAAAATGGAGTGTTTACATCTAATTTAAAAGAAGTTCACAGTCTGTCATGGCATCAAGAACAAATTATCTTTTCGTAACAGTCTGTTCATGTCAACTAAGTATCTGTATAATTAAATCAAATATGCCTGACTCGCGTAACGTTAAAAGAGATACAAAAAGTGATATAAAAAATAATAATTTCGTCGAAGGTCTTTCCTTCGGCAAATGGTTGAGAAAACGTCGCCATGATCTGGATTTGACCCAACAAGCCCTGGCAGACCAGATCGGTTGCGCAAAGGTTACTTTGCGCAGGATTGAGTCCGATGCACTCAAACCATCCAAAGATTTAGCCGTAGTCATATTAAAAAAATTGAATGTTCCCAAAGAAGAATATCCCGACTGGGTCCGTTTTGCGCGCGGCCTGCGCGGTATACCATCTTCACACGGTCATGTACAAACCGTTATCCACACGAACTTACCTGCTGCAATCACTTCCTTTATCGGGCGGGAAAAAGAACGGAATGAAGTTATTAAACTTATTCAAAAATATCGTCTGGTCACATTAACTGGTGCAGGCGGTGTTGGCAAAACTCGTTTAGCGATCAATATCGGCGAAGAATTATTGGGAGACTTTGCAGACGGCATCTGGCTGGTAGAACTAGCCGCTTTGGAAAACCCCGACCTTTTGCCAGAGACAGTGAGCATGGCGCTGGGCATACGTGCTCAACCGAACACGCCCGTAACAGAAGCCCTTGCCAGTTTCATAAGAACGAAATCCATTCTGCTCATTTTAGATAACTGTGAACATCTATCAGACTCGTCGGCACACTTGGTTGATCTTCTATTAAAGGCCAGCCCAAAATCAAAGATGCTGATCACGAGTCGTCAACTGCTGGGGGTTATGGGAGAAGCCGTCTATCACGTTCGTTCACTTACATTGCCCGACGCAAAGCAACCAGCCCAAAGGCTTAGGAAGTATGAAGCCATTCGTCTTTTTGAAGAACGCGCGCAATTAACAAATTCGGATTTTTCAATAACCGCAGACAACGCCTCTTCCGTCGCTCAGATCTGCTCCCGTCTCGACGGCATTCCTTTGGCTATAGAATTGGCGTCTGTGCGCGTTAGTGAATTTCCTCCTGCTCAGATCGCCTCACAACTTGAGCAATGCTTTGACCTGCTCAGCCACGGAAACGGCGCCGCCCTTCCCCGCCAGCAAACGATCCGCGCATCTCTTGATTGGAGTTGGAATCTGCTTGATGTCTCTGAAAAGACTCTCTTATGGCGGCTCTCTGTTTTTGTAGGCGGTTGGACTCTGGAATTAGCTGATGCAATTTGCGGCAAAAACGTAGCCCGCTTAAATGCCGCGCTTACACAAAAATCACTGGTGACTCTTGAACAGGAAAGCGAACACAAAGCGCGTTACCGTCTGCACGAAATGGTTAGGCAATATGCCTATGAAAAATTAGTCGAATCAGGAGAAGAGGAAAGCGCACGCAGCCAACATCTGAAAGGCTATGTTGAATTCTCAGAAAGGGCTGGGTGTGAGCTGATCGGTTCTCATCAAACAGAATGGACTGACATTGTGCGCGAAGAAATCAGCAATTTGCGAAGCGCACTTGGCTGGGCAATACAAACAGACTTGTGTGCAGGCTTGTCCCTTTGCGGTAACCTTGGCAGACGCTTTTGGGAAAATTTCGATGTGCGCGAAGGCGCCCATTGGCTATCTGAATTCCTTCAGAAGTCCGAGACCCGCGATTTTCCATTGGAGCGGGCAAATGGACTGCATGTTTACGGTGGACTACTTTATATTCTTCAACAATTCGATCAGGCACGAAAAGCAGAAGAAGAGGCTGTAAACATATTCCACTCTACGGGAAACACACAAGGCGAGATCGATGCACTGATCGTTTTAGGGTCCATTATGCAATATCTGGAAGGCATGGATCGTAAGACCGAAATCTTGAACACCGCCTATGGCCTTGCGAAACATATCCAAGATCCATGGCGGCAGGCAAAAGTTGCTGTAGGCCTGGCCTGGGATACACGCGACCTTCAACGTTCCTATTCTTTTCTGGAAGAAGCCATCCCGTTTTTTCGACAAGTGGGAGACGTACGAATGTTGATGTTTGCGCTTGGTGTTTTAAGTCACCTGCTTGTTATGAATGACGAACCCGATCGTGCCGAAAAATGGCTCGAAGAAGCACTTAAATTACGCGAACGATTAAGTGGTTTCTACGAAATGGAGTTTGTACTTACTGCCAGCGCGTACATCGCTCTTAACAAAAAAGATTTTGAGCAGTCACGCACTTTTCTGATAGAGTGGATAGGGATCGCAGAAAAACTTGGAAACCGCATGGAACAGCTTTGGGCACGTGCCCGATTGGGTTATATAGCCATTCATGAAGGTAATTTCGATCTTGCTCATGAAACACTGAGCGAGTGCGCCTGCGAATTCCAAAAAGATGGAAACCTGACTGGCTTGGTTTTTATTGCCGAAACCGTAGCAGGATTATCCGCGTTGACAAATAAAGCGGGCATTGGAGCACATCTTATCGGCTGGGCAGAAGCGACGCGCCGGGTAACTGGCGATTCGCGCCCGAAACTGGAAGAGACGTTCCTGGAAAAATCTCTGTCAAGTATCCACTCGCAATTGGGTAGAGACACTTTTATAAAACTCCACGAATTGGGGCGCATACTGACAACTGACCAAGTTATTCAGCTAATTGCACGCTAAATGTTTACGCCATCGAAAGATAGATGTGCACGCAAAAGTAAAGGTGGACTATGAAAAAACTTCTCTCCCTGATTTTCACAATTGGTCTCACCCTCTCCGCGTGTGGGACAGCGCAAACGCAAATCGCGCCGCCTGCTCAGACCTCCACGCCAACATTGGCTCCAACGGAAACACAAACACCAATCCCGTCCACAGCAACCATCACTCCCTTGCCCACTATCCCAACCTTTACGCCGACATTTGATGTTTCGACCATTGTCACGGTCACACCTGCGGAGAAGACGGAATGTAAAAAAGCACAAATAGATGAAATTATAAAAAGTCAATTATCGAGTTCGTTAGCACCAATGAAAGCAACTGTTATTGATATTACAAATGACAGGATGGTAGATATAGTAATTGAGAACCAATTAAATGAAACCGTAAATGGTTATTGGGTGGGAATAGCTTCATATGTTTGCGTAAACGGCACATATGAGAAATATGGTTTTGCTAGTTCAGACAGCCCATTTCATCTCCCGTTTCTAGCGGGAATAAAAGACTTAAACGATAATGGAGTTCCTGAAGTTGTTGTTGTTCAAGATAATTGTTGGGGAATGGGAAGATGTCAAAAACCACGTATTTTTGAATGGAATTCCAAAGAATTTGTGGACATCAGTTATACATATCCTTACAATGCCTCTTGGGGTGATCTGTCATTAAGTTTTGAAGATATCGACAAAAACGGAACGATAGAAATTCTGTATCATGAAGGCCCCCATCAATCGGGATACACCCTATCGAATGGCCCTTTTAGAGAATTTACTGAAATCTATTCATGGGATGGCAAAGAATTTGCACCAGTCATGAAAGAAATGAATCCGCCTTTGTATCGTTTTCAAGCAATTGACGACGCAGACCAATTGGCACTAATTGGAAGATATGACAAAGCCCTAATCTTTTACAAAGAGGCCATAAATAACAAGGAACTACTTCCATATTCCTTTCAACTATCATTTTATTATCGTGAATCTCTTGGGTGGGGCTATAACCCAGAAATTACCGTAACCCCTACCCCATATCCATCTGACCCCGCCGAATACCCCAGCCTCGCCGCCTACGCCTATTACCGCATCATGCTCCTCCACCTTGTGCAGGGACAGGAAACAGAAGCCGCATCCACATACCAAACCCTGCAAAAGAATTTCGGCGCAGATCCCTATGCTGCTCCGTACATTGAAATGGCAACTGCATTTTGGGAGTCATACCAGCCTACGCAGAGGATGTACGATGGCTGCGCGGCGGCGATCCAATACGCAGTGGAGCATCCTGAGATTTTGATTCCCCTCGGCAGCGATTATCACGGCTGGCAAAGTCACATCTACGAGCCTGCGGATGTATGTCCGTTTCGGTAACTTGATATAATCACGCCAATTCAACACGGAGGGCACAGAGATGACTCAGGTCTACGACTACGTAATCATTGGTTCTGGTTTCGGGGGAAGTGTTTCAGCTATGCGTCTGACGGAAAAAGGCTATTCCGTGCTTGTGCTTGAAAAAGGCAAACGATTCGAAGACAAAGATTTTGCCAAATCCAACTGGCAATATTGGAAATATCTCTGGCTGCCAGCCCTGCGTGGACATGGCATCATGCAGATCAGCCTGCTCAAAGGTGTGATGGTTCTGCATGGGGCGGGTGTGGGCGGCGGAAGTTTAGGATATGCCAATGTTCTGGAAGTGCCAACTGCTGAAACCTTTGCCACCCCCGCATGGAATCAAAATGTAAAATGGGGTGATGCACTCAAACAGCATTATGAAACCGCCAAGAAAATGCTCGGCGTTTCGCGCAACCCCAAGCTGTGGAAGGCAGACCTTCTATTAAAAGAGATGGCCGAAGAACGCGGTATGGGTGGCACTTTCCGTGCAACGGATGTAGGTGCGTATTTCGGCGAATCAGGCGTGACAGTGCGCGATCCATTCTTCGGCGGAGAAGGCCCAGACCGAGCGGGGTGTCAACACTGCGGTGGATGTATGGTCGGCTGCCGCCACAATGCGAAAAATACTCTTCCAAAAAATTATTTGTATTTTGCGGAGAAACGCGGGGCGAAGGTGATAGCTGAAGTTGAGGTAACTGATGTGAGACCGTTGACAGTCAACCACCAATCACCAACCGCCAACTACGAAGTATCCTACCGCACATCCACAAAACTTTTCAAGCAAACCCAAACCGTCCAAGCAAAGAATGTCATCTTCTCAGCGGGTGTGATGGGAACGATGAAATTATTACTGAACCTGCGAGACGTGAAGAAGTCGCTGCCGAAACTGTCAGCAAAGTTGGGGACGATGGTGAGGACCAACTCTGAAGGTCTGCTCGGAAGCGTGGCTCGTAAGTCAGATATCAATTATTCAGAAGGCGTATCCATTTCATCCATCTACAACCACGATGAAATGACACGCATTGAGCCAGTCCGCTACCCTGATGGATCTTCGTTGATGCGTTTTCTCGCTGCGCCATTGATCGATAATAACGTCAGTGTGCCAATGCGCATTCTAAAGTTCTTTGGCTGGGCACTCACCCATCCAATTGATTTTTTGAAAGCGCTCGTCTTGCCAGGTTGGGCGCACAATGTGACCATCTTGTTAGTCATGCAGCACGCGGATAATCGCATGCGCTTCCGCATTGGCCGTAGCCTGTTCACACTTTTCCGCACAGGCATGGTAGCGGATGAAGAACCAGGCTATGAGATCAACGCGCAAGTAAAAGGTTCACACGAAGTAACGCGTGAATTTGCAAAACGTATTAACGGCGTGGCATTAGGTTCGATCGGCGAAAATCTTTTAGGGTTGCCTACCACTGCTCATATTTTAGGCGGCGTGCCCATTGGAAAAGATGGGAACGAAGGCGTAGTGGATGAAAATTTTGCAGTACACAACTATGAAGGCATGTACATCATTGATGGGTCGATCATGCCTGCCAACCCTGGTGTGAACCCAAGCCTTACTATCACCGCACTTGCTGAATATGCCATGAGCAAGATCAACAAGAAAGAATAATGAAAAATCAAAAGGCAATTTTAGGGTTCTCCATTCTCCTTATATTAATCTTTATTGGAGCACAATTTGTATTCAGAGTATTCACAGCAAGCGGAGGATGGTGTGCTCCCTATCTCGGTGCGCCAAAAGAGTTGGGGCACCCCGCCTTCCAATTCACCAATTATGGGTTCCCATTTCCATTTGTAACGGTTGTAAAAGATACTTGCGCTGAAAATGGGAAAACCACCTACGAGTGGTCGCTGATGGGAGCTGGCATTGAACTCTTATTACTGGCAATGATCGCATATCCCATCTGGTCACCTCCACTCAAAAGAATGAGGCAAAACAAATCCCCGCAGTGATGCGGGGATTTTTATTAATTATTGTGTTGATTTTTCATGAAAATCAAAGTATATTTAAATCGGATAATTTTTATCCTATTAAAAGCACAATCCCCTCTTCAACGAACAAATATCCATTAAAACCACAAAAGGAGATCGGTATTAACAAAAGATCGGCAGACCTCCCGAACAACACAGCTCAAGAACTCCTGGACTTCATCCTTCAGTCTTCCACAGAATACGCATTGATCGGTACTGAGATAGACGGCCAGATCTTTATGTGGAGCGAAGGCGCGCAACGTATTTACGGCCACACAATGGACGAGATCGTTGGGAAAGCAGAAAGTTCCATCCTCTTCACAGCAAATGATCTCGCGGCTGGCAAACTGCTTGAGATCATGGATGCCGTCTCGCGTCGAAACAAATGGGAAGGAAATTTGTCTCAAGTCCGCAAAAATGGCGACACCTTCCCCGCTCGCCTCGTCATTACCCCGAAGCTGGATGAACAAAACAAGCAAGTCGGCCTCCTTATCATTTCCAAAGACATTACCAACGAAATCCATCTGGTAGATGAATTGAGCGCCACACGGATGTACTCCCAAACGCTAGAAGAAAAATTCCATGGCCTATTGGAAGCCACACCCGATGCCACTGTGATCGTAGATAACCATGGGGTCATAATACTGGTCAATGCACAAACAGAAAAATTATTTGGGTACGATCGTAATTCGCTTGTAGGAAAGTCTGTCGACATCCTCGTCCCAAAGCGATTCCAAAACATACATCCCAATCATCGCCAGAGATACTCGAATGAACCGCAAGTGCGCCCCATGGGAATCGGCCTCGACTTGTACGGTCTGCGCGCCGATGGACGGGAATTCCCAGTGGAGATCAGCTTAAGTCCGCTGGAAACATCCGAAGGACTGCTAACCGTAGCTGCCATTCGCGATGTGACACGGCGTCAGCGTGCCGAGAAAAAATTCCGAGGCTTGCTAGAATCTGCACCTGATGCAATGGTGGTTGTGGATAAATTGGGCATCATCAATCTCGTCAACTCACAGACAGAAAAATTATTCGGGTATGACCGTGCCGAAATCATGGGGCAAACCATTGAAGTCCTGGTACCGAAGCGCCTTCGCAAGAAACACTCCAAACACCGCGAAGATTATTATGTTGAACATCCCGTGCGCCCAATGGGAGTTGGATTGCAGTTATTCGGCTTGCGAAAGAATGGAAGCGAATTCCCAATTGAGATCAGTTTGAGCCCATTGGAATCGGAAGATGGTTTGCTGGTCAGCGCAGCTATCCGCGATATTACTGACCGCAAACAAGCCGAAGAGGATATTCAAAAACTCAATCAAGATCTAAAACAACGTGCCGCCCAATTGGAAGCCGCAAACAAAGAGCTTGAATCATTCAGTTATTCGGTCTCGCATGACCTGCGCGCTCCGCTTAGGAGCATTGACGGGTTCAGCCATATCCTTATTGAAGATTACGGCAGACAACTCCCTCCAGAAGGCATCAATTATTTAGAGCGTGTCCGTGCCGCCGCCAAGCGAATGGCAGAATTGATAGACGACCTTTTGAATCTCGCACGTGTAACAAGGTCACCCTTGCAACCCAAATTGACCAACTTGAGCAATATCGTGGAAAACATCTCCAACGAAATGAAGGAGCAAAACCCAGAAAGAGATGTTGCGCTTTCCATCACGCCAGATCTGATGGTGCAAGGCGACCCTCACTTGTTGCACATTGCGCTTGAAAATCTCGTCAGCAATGCATGGAAATTCACCTCAAAAAAAGATCATGCCATGATCGAATTTGGGCAACAAAGCAAGAATAAAGAACGCACCTTTTATCTCCGTGATAACGGCACAGGCTTTGATATGGCATACGTCAACAAATTATTTGGAGTATTCCAACGCCTGCATTCCATCAGTGAGTTTCCAGGAACTGGTGTAGGGCTTGCCACTGTCCATCGCATCATCACCATTCATGGAGGACGTATTTGGGCTGAAGCTGAAGAAGGAAAAGGGGCAACGTTTTTCTTTACCTTATAACGGAGACAACAACTATGGCAGAAAAAATGATCTTATTGGTAGAAGACAATCCCGATGACGAACTACTGACCTTGCGTGCGCTCAAGAAAAATAATATTGGCAACAATCTGGTAATAGTACGTGATGGCGCCGAAGCATTGGATTTTCTCTTTGGCACTGGTACTTATACAGGTCGTGATATTACCAACCTCCCACAGATCATTTTATTGGATCTAAATCTTCCAAAAATCGGTGGGCTGGATGTATTGCGCCGCATCCGCGAGACGCCAAGCATGCGCCTATTACCCGTTGTCATCCTAACCTCTTCCAAAGAAGAGCAGGACTTGATCAATGGCTACAGTCTGGGCGCAAATTCCTACATCCGCAAACCTGTGGACTTTAACCAATTCATCGAAGCGGTTCACCAGCTTGGTCTGTATTGGTTGATCCTAAACGAACCTCCCCCAAGGCAATAGAAAAAGTGAGAAAACTTCTACAACTGCTTATGATCGAAGACAGCGAAGACGACTCTCAATTAATACTTCACGAAATAAAACGAAGTGGATACGAAGTCGAATTTGAACGCGTTGAAACGGCGGGAAAGTTACTCTCCGCATTGATGCGTCAATCTTGGGATATTGTTCTGTGCGATTATTCACTCCCAAAATTTAGTGCACCGCAAGCCATCTCTCTTATAAAGTCCAGTGGATATGACATTCCACTCATCATAATCTCGGGCACCATCGGAGAGGAAACCGCAGTGGATTCCCTCAAAGCAGGCGCTCAGGATTTCATCATCAAGGGGAATCTTGCAAGGCTGGTCCCTGCCATTGAGCGCGAAATTCAAGATGCAAAGATCCGTCAGGAACAACGCCAACGTGAACGAGAGTTGGAAGTAATTGCCTCCATCAGTATGGCGCTGCGCAAAGCACACACACTTGAAACAATGCTTTCTCAATTACTGGACCAAACTCTCGACTTGATCAAAACCGAAATTGGCAGCATTTGGCTGTACGACAAAGCAACCGATACCGTTGATCTCTCCATCCAACGCGGATTGGATGTTACAGATCTCATCACATCATTTCGCACTGGTGAAGATATCCCTGGGCTGGTGGTAAAGACTGGCGAAAGAATCATTTCATACGAGTACTCCACAGACCCACACGTTTTACCTGAAAACCGTAATCGAATCCCAAAAGGGATTGGCGGAGCTTGTATTCCACTTTATTCAGAAGACCAGGTAGTGGGCGTCATCTTCATCAACGTAAGGCTGCCGCGTGAGATCACTCCCAGTGAAGCCAGCACATTGAATGCACTGGCTGAAATTGGCGGCAATGCCATCCATCGCATGTATTTGCTCGAGCAGACCATGAAACAAGTGGAGCGATTGAGAAGTCTGCGCACCATAGACCTTGCCATTAGCAGCAGCCTTGACCTGCATGTTTCTCTAAAGGTGGTTCTGGAACAGATCACTACCCAATTAAAAGTGGATGCGGCCTGCGTTTTGTTGTTAAAGCCAGGAACAAACCGCCTCGAATTCTCTGCTGGTAGAGGCTTCCATACCAATAAGATCAACACTACCACTATGAGTATTGGAGAAGGACACGCAGGTCAAATAGCTCGTGACAGAAAAGTTGTTTACGTCAAAGACCTGAATTCATCTGAACATAAATTTGCACGGTCCAATCTGCTCGCAGAGGAAAAGTTTGTATCTTATTTCGGTGTACCGTTAATCGCAAAGGGCGAAGTTCAAGGCGTATTGGAAATTTTCAACCGCACCCCTTTACATGTGGATGTGGAATGGTTGAGCTTTTTAGATTCGCTAAGCTGGCAAACTGCAATCGCTGTTGATAATGCCCTGCTGTTCGAGAATTTACAACAATCAAACCTTGATCTCGAAGCCGCATACAACGCCACCATTGAAGGGTGGTCACGCGCCTTGGATCTGCGCGATAAAGAGACCGAAGGACACAGCTTGCGCGTGACAGAGTTGACATTGAAACTCGCCCAGATCATCGGCTTGGATGAAGCGTTGCTTATTAATATAAAACGCGGTGCACTCCTACATGATATTGGGAAAATGGGTGTACCTGATAACATTCTGCTCAAACCTGGCCCGCTTACAGCTGATGAGTGGAACATCATGCGTCAACACCCACAACATGCGTATGATCTGCTTGTCCCCATCACCTATTTGCAACAGGCATTGGACATTCCATACTGCCACCATGAAAAATGGGATGGCACGGGCTACCCGCGTGGACTCAAAGCTGAAGATATTCCCGTCTCCGCTCGCGTTTTCGCTATCATAGATGTCTGGGATGCGTTGACCAGTGATCGTCCCTATCGCCCTGCCTGGTCACCAGAAACGACTTTGGAATATCTCCGAGAGAATAGTGGTTCACATTTCGATCCGAAAGTTGTGGATGCTTTTCTGAATCATTTCGATGAGCTAGTCCAAAGCCCAAGCAGTTCAACATAAAATCACCGCTCTCCATTATCATCGTCAATGTAACAGATAATGTTATGGAGACACATTGACAGGAGATACTCATGAACAATAAGCAACTTATTGAAAACTTTTGGGGCACAATGGCATCCAACGATTTCTACGCGGTAGCTGAACTCTTACACGATGACTTCATACTGGAATGGCCTCAGTCTGGCGAGCGCATTCGCGGACGAGATAACTTCGCCGCAATTAACACATACTATCCCACCGAAGGGAAATGGACATTCCATATTAATCACTTAATAGCTGAAGGTGACACTGTCTTTTCTGATGTTTCAGTTTCAGATGGCAAGCGTAATGATCGCTGTCTTACAGTCTCAACAATTCAGGATGGGAAGATATGGAAACAGGTTGAATTTTGGCCAGAGCCATTTAATGCCCCAAGCTGGCGCGCAAAATGGGTGGAAAGAATATAGAGAAGCGAGCAATTACCCTACGATATTAAATTAAAACAAACTCGGCTGCTCTGGAATATCAGGCTTGGTCTCATCCCACGGCAGTGGAGAGACTTTGACCTTTGCTGCAAGTCGTTTATGGAATTCACGGCAAATCTCAGGGGCGATCAAGTTATCAGGTGAATGACAGAAGATGAAGGCATCTGCGCCTTGCTGCAGTTGCGGAACGAGATACTCCACCCATTCATCCACAAATTCAAGGTTATGATTCAATTCGGGGTGACCAATAAAACGCAGGAAGATAAAGTCTGCGGTGCGTTCGAGGAATACGGGAACATCTGGTTTTCGCTCACGCGCTTCCAAAAGGCTTTCATAAGAACTCCCCTGAATAGACTCGTCCCCTGCCAAATTTCTAATGGGACGTGTGTCAATGACCACGCGTGCCATATTATGTGCAGATAGTAATTCATTGAGCGAGTCACGATGCGGCGCATCAAACCAATCCAAATGGCGCACTTCAACTCCCAGCCGAATTTCAGGCGGCCAAGCCGCAAGAAAATTGGCAAGGTCATCTTTCAGCGTAGGAGAATAACTGGGAGGCAGTTGTAGGAACATCGGTCCAAGACGCGAGGCGAGAGGGCGCATGACTTCAACGAACTGGAGAGCACGTCCTACATAGTCATCCAACTTTCCATTATGGCTGATAGCTTTTGGAATCTTGGGGCAGAAGCGAAAGGTTTCGGGCGTGTTCTCGATCCATGTTTCAATGGTCTTTGGCGCAGGGACAGCATAGAAAGTTGTGTTGCCTTCAATAGTAGTGAGGCGGCGTGCGTATTCGCGCAAAAAGTCAGTGGACTTTGTGCCTTTGGGATAAAAATTCCCAACCCATCCTTTGAACGACCAAACTGGACAGCCCAAGTATAAATTCATACTGAAATTATACGCGTCTTTTCATAGAGTTTTATTGGTGACAATTGTTACTTGCAGCTGCCTTGTGATGGGACTACATTGAAAGTGAGCTTTTCGTACTGTCTTTCCTGTCAAGTAAAAGGAGAAATATCATGTACAAGAAGATCCTCGTTCCGTTGGATGGGTCAGCACTGGCAGAAACCGTTCTGCCGCACGCGCAAGCGATTGCAAAAACAGAGGGTGCAGAGATCATACTATTGAGCGTGCCTGTCATCCCAAGTTTGGAGTTCCTCGCGCGCAGCCCAAACTTGGCAAACAAAGTTATTGAAAGTGCCAAAGTTGACACAGAAGAATACCTCCTTAAGGAAGAAGCCAAATTAACAGAAGAGGGAGCCAAAGTCACGCACATTATGCGCGAAGGGCCAATTCCTGAAATAATCCTGAAGGTTGCAGAAGAAGTCCATGCAGATATGATCGCCATGTCCACACATGGGCGCTCTGGCATTGAACGCTGGCTAATGGGCAGTGTTGCAGATCGGGTTGTGCATTATTCGCACATTCCTGTAATGCTCATCCATCCCAACTAACCCAACCGAAATTTCAACAATTGAATAAAATATAAAACTCCGAAGCGCGCTTCGGAGTTTTACTGTTGAATATCTATTTGTCATATTACAAACAAGAGGAAACTATGTCACCAAAAATTTCTGTGTATATTGCTGTCAGTTTGGATGGTTTCATCGCCCGTAAAGATGGCGGCTTGGATTGGCTTCCCCCAGGAAGTGAGGGGGATGAGGATTTTGGATACGCAGAATTCATGTCTGCTGTGGATTTTATTGTAATGGGCAGAAACACTTACGAAAAAGTGCTCTCCTTTGGCAATTGGCCCTACGACAAAAAAGTGATTGTGCTTACCAGCAGGGACCTAACTCTCGCACCCGAACTTGCAGAAAAGGTGGAGGCGCTTCGTTTGTCTCCCCGAGAACTGGTCCACCAAATGGACATTCGCGGTGCGAAAGGCATTTACCTTGATGGCGGTATCACTATCCAACGTTTTCTGCGGGAAGGATTGGTACATGAGATGACCATCACCACCATTCCTATTCTCATTGGAGAAGGTCTGCCGCTATTCGGTCCACTGGAAAAAGATATAAAGCTTGAATTAATAAACTCAAGATCGTTCAAGAACGGCTTTGTGCAATCAAAGTACAAGGTTTTATAAACAGCTCGGGTGTGAGAGTAGAAAACAAACAGGCGGAAGACAAGATTTTGTCTTCCGCCCAACATATCAACAGAAACTTTTATTTATCCTTTTTCTTGTCTTTGTCTTTTTTATCTTTCTTATCTTCATCGCCATGCGCCATCATGTCAATGGCTACTGCGATTGCAAGGATGAGAATATCATTTTGACCAGGATCAATCTCCACGCCATACGTATCCGTCAGGCGGAACCACTTCTTAGAAACTTCAGCTACTTTATCGCGTCCCTGCTTGATCGTATATTCATGTGCAAGGATGTCGCCTTGCACATCAAGGTCGGCTCCATTCTTGACCTTCACATCCCACTTATCGCGGAATGGAGTAAGAAGCGCCTTTTTGATGGTAGCAATATCTTTTCCGTCAGCATCTTCAATGACCATCGTATCTTTGATGGTCAATAAACGTTCCTGAATTTGAGCGAGTTTCTTGCCTTTCATATCTTCAAAGACCAATGTCTTGCGGATACGCAATACTTTGCCATCTATCTTGAAGACCTTTTGGCCCTCCTCATTTTCAATCCAGAAATCATCTCCGATGGAGATTAGTTTTTGATGTATCTTGTAACGAGTTGACATGAGGTTTCCTTTTATTTTTGATGTATAACTGCCTAAAAGTATAATCTATCATAGGCAAGCCGAACGCTCTTTTGCGTAATTATATATATCAACAAGTACTAATGTCGAAGTAAAGTTGGTGTTATTATTAATATCATAAAACAATTCAAGTCATGAGCAGGCGAATCGGACACAAAAACATCAAGTTTTGGAGGCCTCATGAAAACCCATTTCCACAACCTTTCAATTATTCTGTTTGTTTTTATTCTCTCGGCTTCGACGTTTTCTACAGTCCATGCTAGCCCATACTTTGATGATCCTGTACCCGCTGCCCCCAACCCCGCCGCAGAAGCATACCTGCTCAATGCCCTGCGAACAGAAGGCAGTGCAGACTTGAGTGGATTTCCAGATGGCGAAAGGGGCATTAGTGGTTACACCTTAACCAGCATTTTAAAAGACCCGCAAGTACAAGAAAAATCCATTATTTACATTGCGAATCTTTCTGTGGTGGACACTGTGTATTTGGGTGACCTCAGCCTCCCAAGTAATATTTTTTTGAACGGCATAGTGTTTCTAGCGGATGTTGATTTCAACAGCTCACTCTTGCAAGATGTTACGATCTACAACTCGACCTTTCAAGGAAATGTCAACTTAAGCAGAGCCACGTTTAATGGAACCGTTGACATGCAAAATAATACGTTTCTGGGTCTTGTAGACTTCCGCCTTAGTACTTTCAATAGGAACTTGATCGTCTATAAAAACGTAATGGAAAGTTTAACATTCGTCCGTTCCACGATTAATGGGAATGTTGACCTTAGCAATAACACTATCAACGGTGGATTGGATTTAACTACCGTTCACATAACAGGCCAGTTGGTTTTGGATAATACCCAAATTCTAGGGCTGGAGTCAGTAACTGGTTCAACCTATCCAGTTGAATTCTGGACATTAACGGTTGATGGTCCCTCTTCGTTTGTAAACATGGTAGTTTCAGGTGATGCTGATTTTTCAGAATCTACCTTCTATAACTTGGATATGTGGGGCGCCACATTCGGGGGAGACGCCTGGTTTAACGAGACCATGGTGGAACGGTCTGCAGATTTCTCGGAAGCTCAGTTCCAGCAAACAGCAGGGTTTACGGATTTCTATGTCGATAATTCTGTAAAGTTCAAGAAAGCACATTTTGACGGCGAAGCATGGTTTGCGAACGCGATCATTGGACGCGACATAGCCTTCGACGATGCCGTATTCAACAAGATTGCAGGATTCGACTACATTACAATTGGTCGTTTTTGTGATTTTATTGGCACAACTTTCAACGGCGAGTTCTCATTAATTTATTCCAACGTTGCCTGGCCCTATTTTGACAATGTTAATTTCAATGGTCCAGTCAATTTCGAAGGAATGCAAGCCAGCGAAGACTTTGAGATCACCGATTCCCGTTATAGCGATCTCGAACAATCCTTTCCTGTGACAGTGGTGACCGTAGGTGGGTCCGTGCTATTCACGAATTTTGATGCCCCAGCCGGCTTGCTCCTCTCCCAAAGTCAATTCGACAGTTTGATTATCAGTTCGGAGAAAGAGATCAAAACCGAGTTTATCGACATAAGCGATACAGATATTGAGAATGAGTTAACAATAAACAATATCAATATGAAGACTTTTGCGGCCACCGGGGCGACTATTGGGAAATCTACAAACCTGAACAAGGTGGGTATCACCAAAAAATTGGACATGCGCAATGCCAGTATTGGCTTCCTAAAAATTGATGAACAACCCAATTGGCCCACCGACCCCACCGCATTCAATCTGCGAGGCATGACTTATACAGATATCGACATTGGAGATCATGGTCTCACCGATGAAACTTTTTACTCACTTCTAGGATTGGTTAATCAATCTGCTTATAGTCCCCAAGCCTATGAGGCACTCAGCCAGTTCCTATCCGACAAGGGACGGTCCGATTGGGCATCGGAAGTGGAGCTTGCGCAAAGTCGTCGCGAGCGAAATCAAATCCTCAGACCTTTTTCGGGAGCGTGGCTCTGGTCCTGGTTCCTCGATATTTTTGCAGGCTATGGTAAGCGTCCTGTTTTCGCTTTCGGTTGGAGCGCGCTCGTGATTGCTATTGGTGCATTCGTCTTCCGCCGCAAGGAGGATATGATCCCTGTTGAGCAGGATGATGCACCGGTGGAATACAATCCAATCTGGTATTCCTTTGCACTATTCCTGCCTTACGTTGACTTGGGCATTGCCGGTAAATGGGAGCCCAACCTCGAAAGAAAATGGGCGCGTAATTACAAATATGTTCACATGATATTAGGTTGGGTACTAGCACCTATTGCTTTACTGACTTTCAGCGGTATCATCGGCTAGACAGCAATGGCATCAAGCTACAAAATGTTTAGCTTGTAACCAAACTCAGTATTGAATCAAAAGGCGGCGGTCAGAAAAACACCGTCGTCTTTTGATTCAATAACAGCTTGTACTAGCCATTGAATTGACGAATCCACAAAGGAAAACAAAGCGCATCATTAAAACGTCTCTCCTCTTTCCAACATCTCTACAAACTGATGGATACGCTTCGCGCGCGTTTCAGCCTTCTTCGCTGTTTCAATTCTAAACAGAAAAGAATATCGCCGTGACCCTGTCAACGTTTCAAAGAAGGCCATTGCTTTCTTGTTCTTCTTCAACGCGGATTGAAAATCCACGGGCATAACAATATTTTTCTGCGACGCATACGCCGCAGCCCAACGCCCATCCTGCTTCGCCGCTTCTACAGCTTTCAACCCTGTCGGTTTCATCTCCCCACTTGCAATGAGACGTTCCGCCTTCTCCACATTGATCTTTGACCAAATGCTCTTCGGCCTGCGTGGTGTGAACTTCTGGAGAAAGTATTTTTCGTCAAAACTCCCCTTCTGACCATCGATCCAACCATAACAAAGCGCCACGTCCAACGCTTCTTGATATGTCACAGATGGAATCCCCGACCCTTTTTTGGCGATCTTCAACCACACCCCAGCGGATTTGTCATACTGCTTCGCAAGCCAATCCGTCCATTTCTTTTTTGATTCAAACGGTAAAGTGGGAAGTTCAGTTGGATTCAGCATAGAAGCATTATTCTATCTCTTTACGTAGCAGATTGCATCCCCGCCAACTCGCGAAGCGCCTCGCTCTGAGCATGAATATTTTCGGCTGGTGTCTCTTCGGGGATTTCACATCCGCCTGCAGAAATCCAACGCGAACCGCCTGCAGCAGCATTGGCAAAGATTCCCTGCCGTACTCGCTCCGCATCTCCCTGCAAAAATACAGAGACAGGGTCTACATTTCCACACACAGCCAAGCCTTCAAATGCTTCAGCTGCTTGATGCAAATCCACCATCCAATCTGCGTCAATGATCTGTGCGCCGCTTTGCGCCATATCCTTCAAAAGGTGTGTTGTTTTTCCACAGATGTGCAACCGTGGAATACCACCTTTTGCTTTAACTGCTTCGAAAATTCGTTGTTCATACGGAAGCGCGAACTCGCGATACATACGCGGGGAGATCTGAGATGCTACAGCGTCACCGAGGCCGATGATGTGCGCTCCTGCGTCGATTTGGGCAGAGGCGAAGGCGACAGCCACCTCTACACATTTTTCAAGCAATTCTTTCAACCAGGCAGGGCGTCGTAATAAGTCGATCATCACATTGGTCATTCCTCGTAGATCAGCAGCTTCGGCCAATGCGCCTTCCACCCAGCCCATCACAGGGACTTCATCTCCAACTAGTTCCCGCAACGCACGGATTCCTTCCAAGCGGTCGGTCATTCGCGGGCCAAAACTCTGCACAGGGAAATTAACCTTGGCAAGTTTCTCTGGCTCGGTGATAAGAGGAACTTTACTAAGCGGCAAATTATCTTTCGGAAACTCCACCACCAGACCAGTATCAGCTGCTTCTCGATAAGGGTCAGAAATTGCTTGCACAATATCGAGATCAAAATCTTTTAGCACGGCAAGGTTGGCTTCGCACAGCACACGATAATCAAGATAGTATTTCGAGAGCGGCGTACGAATGTGACGCACGGCGCGCGTCATAAAAATATCAAAATTAGGGATGCGGTCAACAGGTTTACCTGAAAGCAGATTATTTAATCTCTGAAGTGAGTTCATGAGAAATTTCCTTTGACATATTTTATCGCCTGCATACAAACAAAGGGACGAATCCCAGAGTGAGATTCGTCCCTTTTATTCAAGTACGATATCATGCCCGCCTATGCTTACGTCGCACTTCTTTTACATGGTCATTTCAAATTGAGTTGATCAATAACAGAGCGCACAACACGGGCGCTGTGGCTTAATGCTTCCGTTTCCATCTCGTTCAGATTAGGGAAGAAAGTCTGAATGATGCCCTCTCCGCCAACCAGATTTGGCAGCGAAACCGTTACGTCTTTAACGCCTGCCACTTCTTTCATGGGAGTACAAACGGTGAGGATGGAACGTTCATCCTGTAAAATGACTTCAACAATACGAGCTATAGCGCTGCCAATTCCATAGTACGTGGCTGCTTTGCCAGCAATA
This sequence comes from Anaerolineales bacterium, assembly GCA_046328875.1. Taxonomy (GTDB): domain Bacteria; phylum Chloroflexota; class Anaerolineae; order Anaerolineales; family Villigracilaceae; genus Villigracilis. Next base: position 3,134,404 of record JAXLVS010000001.1, read on the forward strand.
ATATGATATGCAGCACGGCGGACCTTTTCATCGATCTCGGGGTAATCATCAGAGCAAATCGAAATTTCGCGGCCCGTACAAAATTCTTCCAATGGAATTCCTCCGACAGCCACTTGAGACCATGCCAGCAATTCCGAATCACCATGCTCACCCAGCACATAGGCATGGATGTGTTGAGAGTCAACGCCAAGGCGTCGGCCAATCAATGTCCGAAAGCGAGCCGTGTCCAGCGTAGTTCCAGAACCGATGACTCTGCTGGAAGGGATTCCAAATTGGCTGGCGTAATGGGCGGCGATGTGAGTCATCACATCCACGGGGTTGGTCGCGATCAGCAAAATAGCTTGCGGCGCATATCGCAAAATATTTGGGATAACTTGCTCAAAAACCTTTGCATTCCTTCCCAATAATTCAAGACGTGTTTCTCCTGGCTTTTGCCCCACGCCAGCCGAAACGATCACAACTTTACAATCGGCAAGGTCAGAATAATCTCCTGCGGTAACATCTACAGGATGAGCAAACGGAACAGCATGAAAGATATCATCCGCTTCTGCCTCCGCCCGTGCCTGATTCTGATCTACCAGAACGACTCTACGCCCTACGCCGCGCATCACGAGTGCATACGCAGCCGTCGCACCGACAAATCCACTGCCTACGATGCCTGTCTTCATTGGGGTTTCTCACTTTCAACGCCCCGCTTAAAAAGAAAAACGATTGAGTGTTTCAAAGCCATACCCATAAAATCTCCTGTGAACCATTAAAGTAGTTGTACGGTCAAGCCGTTATATTTTACTATGTCAACAAATTTTATTCTGCGATCAAGGAACTCACAGCAATATAAAACAAAAAGCGAGTTGCCCTGACTACGACAAAGGCAACTCGCTTTCCTTATTCTTGATTATTATCCTCCGTGGATTGTTTTCGCCAAATCCAAAATATTGAGGTTATTGACTATCATATGCATGGTCAACATCAAGGCGGCGATGACAACAACCCATATGACAATTTTCATGATCTTCTTTCGTGTTTCAACTTTCTTTTCCATTTTCAAATCTCCTTTTTGATGTTTTTCTGAAAATCATTTTCAAACACAAAGTACACAAAGGGCACGAAGGAAAAACTCTTGCGATTCATTAACTTGTCCCTCCTTTGTGTACCTTGTGTCCTTCGTGTTTAAGTACTTTCACGCTCTTTTTAGAAGAGCCCTACACATATGCCAATGTCTCACGCACAGTCAACTGTGAGGCCTGTTTAGCAGGATAAGCACTGGCGGCAACTGAGCCTATGACGATGATGAGCAGCCAGATTCCCAAACCTGCTGGCGAAACGGTCAATGGCAAAGGCGAGCGGAAGGACAGTGTGCCGACTAGGTAGCCGATCCCCAACGTCAATGGGATGGAAAGCGGGACAGAGATGGCCCAACTCATCAGGCCGATGAACAACCCTTCACTGATGACATTCCGCAAAATGATATTGGACTTTGCTCCAATGGCGCGCATGATCCCGAATTCACGCGTGCGTTCGATCACGCTCGTACCCATGCTGGACATCAAACCCAACGCGCCAACCACCGCCATCACGGCTGAGATCAAGATCAGCGAAACGATGAAGATATACACATGTCCGCTGGTGGCGTTATCGAGAAGAGCCTCAGAGACAGCCACTTTGACGCTGACATTTTGCGACGCAAATGCCTGCTCGATTGTGCGAGTCAACGAAGCGACTGATTCCTTGTTGTGATCTGCCATCACCACACGCACAGCATTTGTGGACTCAATCGATATTCCCGTCGTTTCCGCAAACGTGGACGGAAGAACATAAGCCGTGGACGGAGTCAAAATCTGTTTGATAACTCCTGCGAGTTTGAACGTAGCCGCCTGTCCGTTGACCATCAGCCGAATCTCGTCACCGATCTTTGCATTAGGGAAAAATGATTTCGCCATCTGATTCAACACAACCGCATCCGTATCACCTGCCTGGAGCCAACGCCCGCTGATCAATGGCGTGTCGATCAAATTGCTATCAACAGGGGCGGAACGCAGCGAAAAACTGCCATGTCCACCATCGGGATAGGTACGGACGATATCCAACATGTCGGGACGATATAACGCAGCAGGAGTGATGTTCCACGCTTCGACTCGTTCCACCCCTGGGACAGATGAAACAAGCGCGGCGATCTCTGCTTCAGGTTGCGGGCTGTTCAAGCGGACTTCCAGATCATAGTGGCGTGCAGATGCAGCGTACTTGATATAAGAGTCCCAGCCCATTTTGACGTTGATGCCTGTCATAAACATCCCACCCGCAGCGGCGAGCAGACTGAGGGTTAGGATCAATCGTCCGCGCCGCCTGAACGTGTTTCGCAGGGCGAGGATCAAGGTATTGTCCAAGAGTCGAATGCGGCTGAGGAGTCCATCCAATCCGCGTGATCCAAATGATTCGCGATTCGTTCCATAGTCGCTGAGCGTCTCGCGGACGGTCGTGCGTGTGATCTTCAAAATCGGATTCAACGCAACGAGCAGCGGAACCAAAACTCCCATCAGAAAAAGAACAATATAAACCCACGCGGGAATTGCCTGACTATAAATTGTGAAGTTGAGCAGTTGACCGACCAGCCCCGCAAAACCGCGCCCCGCCGCAACACCGAACGGAAGACCGAGGGCGACCGCGATAATTCCCAGAACCACGACGAGCGCGAGATACATGCTGGTGATCTGCGCCGAACGCGCGCCGATGGCTTTCATGATCCCGATCTGGCGCACCTGTTGAGCGAGCAGGCCGCCGATCATTGTTGCGGTGAGGATGGCGCTCAGAACCAATGCCATCACGCTGAAAACCAGCAGCAACACGAGAATGGAGTTCATCTGGCTTTGATGCGGGTGCATGCCTGGCGGAGGAATGCGAATCTCTTCAACTGTGCGGCCTTGCGTTTTCAACCAGCCCGCCAAATTACTGACCGTTGATTCGATGACAGCGAGATCGCGCGGATTGTCTTTCACAGAGACTTTGAGAATTTGCAGGGTTTCGCTTTCGCCTAAAAATTTCAGCGTGGCGGGCGTGATGTATGCGTACACCGTTTGTTCCTGCCACGCAGGCGCGAGGCTCGGATCATGCACGGTGCCAGAAATGGCGATCTGTTGTTTGGAACCGTTCGGCGTTTGCACGGTAAGCACATCACCAACTTTGACGTTGATGAAATCCAGCACTTCACGCTCCACAAGAATCGTTTGATCCGTTGGCGGGTATGCACCTGCCTCAGGCGTGAACGTACTGATGCGCATGTTTTCAAAATCGGGAGCGACAAACAGCAAAAGCGGCAGCCATTCGTCAGGCTTGACTTCGACGCGCGCAGTGACCCACGAGCCTGCTTCCGCGTCCGCGATGTTTAGCTGTTGGCGAACAGCTTCAACAAGCGAAGCATCCACCGAATCCAACTCCAAAAATGCAGTGGCAGGATTCGTGCCAAGATAATTGCGGCTGATCTCGCGCGTCAAAATTGTGTAAGCGCTCAAGATCGTTCCCACGCCGAAAATGCTCACGGCAATTGCTGCCACCATCATCGCCATGCGACCACGTGCAGCTTGCAGGTCACGCAGTAATTTTTTCCAACGCGGGCTGTTCATTTCGCACCCGCCACGATCTCCCCATCAGCCAGTGTGATCGAGCGCGTGAAATAGCGTGAAAGGTCACGTTCGTGTGTCACCATCACCACTGTCTTGCCTTCTGCGGCGAGGTCGGCAAACAACTGCATCACCGCATCCGATGTGTGCGAATCAAGATTGCCCGTCGGTTCATCTGCAACCAAGATCTGCGGGTCATTCGCCAATGCACGCGCGATCGCGGCACGCTGCTGCTGTCCACCCGAAAGATCAGAGGGAAGTTTATCTGCCTGTTCCGCAATGCCAACTTTTTCCAGCAGCGAGATCGCGCGTTCCATTCGTTCACGCGGCGGGAAGGTGTTGCAAAAATCCATCGGCAGCACAATGTTCTCCGCCACGGTCAGCGTGGGCAGCAATTGAAAAAACTGAAACACAATGCCCACGTTCTTCCCGCGCCACACCGCCAACTGCTCCTGATCCAATTCATGCACAGGCATTGAAGCAACCAGTACCTCGCCCGAAGTCGGGTTGTCAATTCCCGTGATCATATTGATCAGCGTGGACTTCCCGCTCCCCGACTTCCCCACCACCGCCACAAACTCGCCCGCACCCACCTGTATATCAATTCCTTTTAAGGCGATGAATTTCCCGTCTGCAACATCGTACGCCTTCACAACATTTCGCAGCTCGATCAGTTGACTCTCACGAACTGCAAACGCTTCTTTCTTAACTTTGGTTTGATTCTGATCTACCAGTTGAGTTTCCACTTTTAGTTTTCTCCTTTGCATTCTTCAGCAAACTGTTGTACACTATATATGTTTTCGAACATCATGTTCGATTTCTCTTATACTGTTGTAGCCCATGAAAGTCAACAACCAACCCAGCTAAAAATGTTCAATACCGAACAAAGCCATGCAAATTGTTCACAAACGAATGAGACTCTAAAGGTTTTAGAAACCTTTAGAGTCTTTGAAGGAGAATATCCATGCCCGAAAAAATCATTGACCGCCGCATTCAACGCACGCGACAATTACTGCAAGACGCACTCATCGCCGTCATCCTCGAAAAAGGATTCGACGCCGCTACCGTGCAGGACGTAATTGACCGTGCCAACGTGGGACGCTCCACCTTCTATGCACATTTTCAAGATAAAGAGGATTTACTCCTAAGCGGCTTCGAGCACCTGCGGACAGAGTTCGAGAAGCATTTGCTCAGTGCCTCTGTCACCAGCACAAGCCCGTGGGCATTGAGCCTGTCCATGTTCCAACACGCCGAGGGACAGCGTCCGCTGTATAAGGCGTTGGCTGGAAAGCAGGGCGGCAATATCGTCATCACCTACATTCAAAAATATTTGTTCACCTATCTTCATACCCACTTGAAACAAGCGATGCCAAAAAGAAAAAACGGCATTCCTCCCGAAATCCTCGCACAGTATCTCTCCAGTTCCTTTATCTCCTTATTGACCTGGTGGCTCGACACAGACTCCCCCTACTCCTCCACACAGATGAACGAATACTATCGGCAGCTCGTCCAGCCAGGTGTGGATTTGATTATGCAGGCATGAATGATCTCGAACTATCAGTCCAATTTGAAATCATGGGAAAGCAAACCAGGCAAGGTCAAGTTGATGACTGTATAATCGGGCATCAACCCTAACCCTTTGCGAGGAAATCCATGGACACACTTTCAGAGCGCCGCAAGGCGATTCTTTATCTTGCACTTGCTGCCATTTTGTGGAGCTCAAGCGGACTGTTCGTAAAAATTATGGACTGGCAACCAATCTCTATTTTGGCGGGACGCAGTTTCTTTGCCAGCATTGTATTTTTGATCTACTTGCGCCGCATCCCTACTCGTTTTACGCTGTGGCAGTTGCTGGCAGCGGCGATGTTCATTTTGACGCAATTCCTGTTCATCACTTCAACCAAAATGACCACTGCAGCCAACTCGATCTTTCTGCAATACACAATGCCCATATACGTGGTTCTGCTGGCGTATTGGCTGCTAGGCGAAAAACCAACACGAACCGACTGGCTATCCATGCTGGTCATTTTCATAGGGCTGACACTTTTCTTCGGCGACGAACTCAGCGCCAAAGGGTTTTATGGCAACCTGCTTGCCATCCTTAGCGGTGTAACGGGTGCGATCATGATGGTTTCATTCCGCGCGCAAAAGAATGGCAACCCTGCCGAGAGCAATCTCATTGCCTTTCTTTTCACTGCCATAGTGGGCTTTCCATTCATCATGAAAGAAACATGGACGGTCACCAATTTATCGATCCTTGCATTCCTCGGCATTTTTCAGATTGGGTTCGCGTTCATCTTCTTTACCAAAGGTATCAAACACATTCCTGCATTGGAAGCGAATTTGATCGGCACGCTGGAACCAGTATTCAATCCCATTTGGGTATTTCTATTCTACGGGGAAAGCATGGGAACCTTCGCCCTCCTCGGCGCTTTGGTTGTGCTCGGCGGTGTGATCCTCAGTGCAGTAGGGAGTGCAAAAGCTGCAAAAGAAGAACAGTCCATACCTATTCAGAATTAAATTCAATAAAGGAAATAAAAAACAGGCGGAGCCTAATGTCTCCGCCTGTTTTTATTCAATCTTCCAAGACTGGTTAACGCACCAAACTCTCACTAAAGTCCTTCAGCTCGGGTCGAATCGAAGTCCACAATGTAAGCAAAACCACCAACGTACCCGCTGATAAAAAGAGTGCGTTCAAATTCCATTTAATAACAGCACCAGAGACCGCTTGCGAGATCGGGGTGAGTCCCAAATTTGAAAACAACAGGATACTCATGATCCTTCCAAGCATGTCTATCGGAGTTTCCGTTTGCAGCCAGGTAAAAAGCAAAATTCCCAAGTAGCCATTACCGATGCCAACAATAAATAACAAAGCGAAACCCAGCCAGACTGATGTGATCAGCCCCAGTGAGCCGATCACAATTCCAAACCCAAAGAGTAGGACAATGATCAAAGTGCGGATACCAGCTCCCCCGAGGCGAGGAAGCGAACCAGCGATGATAAAGCCAATTAAATTCCCGCCAGCATAAGCAGACATCAAAATCCCAAACGCAGTAGCACCGCCTGCTAATTTCTGGTCCGCGAGGATGGGAATTCCCACTAACAGCGGACCCGTCAACAGGAAATTAACAGCCATCAGGACAAAGAACATCATCCGCATGGTATGGTTATGCCATAAATATTTCATCCCGCTCAGAATAGACCCAAACAAGTTTTCTTTTGTGTCTGATCTTTCCTCTGATTTGGAAACTCCCGTATGAAGCAGCCATATACAAACACCTGAAACGGCGAAGCTGACCGCATCCAACCCGTACGCAAGCGCGATCCCAAACGTGGACTTGGCATAACTCCCAATCAGGATGCCCGCTATTGTAGGGCCAACAAACCCAACCAATTGCGCGATCCCCATCATGATCGAATTGCCTGCCTGTAGATCACTGGTATCAACGATCATCGGGACAATGCTATTCTCAGCTGGAACCGCAAACCCAGCCACGAGACCAAAACCAACCGAGAAGACATATATCATCCAAACCTGGACTGTGTTGGTGAAAACAGCAACTGTCATCCAGATAGTTAATATAAAACGGAGAATGTCTGAAATCAGCATCAGCACACGCGGTGAGAGACGGTCAGTAATGGCACCGCCGATCAACATAAATACAGCTCGTGGAATACCTCCCATAGCCAACACAAGACCTAACACAAGTGGGTCACCAGTAAGCCTTAACACCAACCACGGAGTCGCGATCAGCGCAAATTGATCTCCCAATAAAGAGGTCGTCGCACCAGCAAATAAGAGCCGAAAATCACGCAGGGACATAACACGCGCCATCGGATTTTTTGCAACAATTGCATCAGAATCCATTTCAATAAATCCTTTCAGTCGTTCAGTTTTACAAATTAATTTTGCTATTGTAGCATAAGGGTTTCAGCAGGTTTGTTGTAAAAGTCAATAATCCTCTCAGCATAATGAGACGTAGTTAATAAAAATCTAAGCTCATATACAGTACATATTCCTTGAAAATCGAAGTCTTACCCGTACACCTACCAACATTGACAACATTTCTAATGAAGTTGTTAAGGGGCAACACACAATAACAGGATACTATTCAAGGCGGCTGCAATCTGCAACCCACTATTTTTAAAGCAAGAGGAGACATGAAACAATCTGTTAATCAACTATTGGATTTTTTTAAAAACCACAAATACGGCAAACCCAGCCTGATCCTTTTGATCATTGGGATGGTGGCTGTTGGCGCGATGTTCGTCCGCTCTATGATGCAAGAAGAACCTATCGCGTTGAGCAATGTCGCAGCGGCAATATCCGCTGGACGGGTGGTACGAATCGAGGAGCTTCAAGATAGTGACACTCTGATCATCCACTACAAAGATGGAACACAAGACACAACACGGCGCGACCAATCCACTTCCTTTTTGGAACAAATGCAATACCTGGGGGTATCCAGAAGCCAGATGGCCAAACTGGAATATGAGGTCGTACAGTCCAACCTAATTACCAGCGATAAAGTCATCAGCACAGTAGTAAGTATAGCCATGCTCGGTTTGATGGCTTTTGCTGTAACACGTATGGGCGGCGGGATCATCGGTCGTAAAAAATTCGTGGAAGGGGCAATCCCGAACGTCAACTTCAAGGATGTTGCGGGTATGGACGAGAACCGCGAGGAACTGGTCGATATCGTTGCCTTCTTGAAAAATAATCAGTTGTACGAGCGGATCGGCGCGCGCATGCCACATGGCGTGCTTTTAGCAGGCGACCCTGGAACGGGCAAAACACTGCTGGCCAAGGCTATTGCAGGAGAGGCAGGCGTACCTTTCTTCAGCACCTCTGGTTCTGAATTTGTGGAAATGTTCGTTGGCATGGGCGCGAGCCGTGTCCGTACCTTATTTAAAAAAGCGCGAGCCAAAGCTCCGTGTATTGTTTTCATTGATGAAATTGACGCAGTCGGACGTAAGCGACATGGCGGAGGCGGGGGCGGCGGTGAAATGGAACAGGATCAGACTCTGAATCAGCTGCTCGTTGAAATGGACGGTTTTGCAGCCACGGATGGAGTTGTCGTTCTGGCTGCCACCAACCGCGTGGACGTGCTCGACCCTGCCTTGATCCGTGCTGGTCGTTTTGACCGCCATGTGACCATCTCCCGCCCTGATGTGAAGGGACGCGTGTCCATTCTCGAGGTGCATGTCAAAGATCGAAAAGTGGCAGCGGATGTGAATCTGATGGATATTGCCAAATCAACTCCAGGCTTGGTCGGAGCCGATCTGGCGAATATCGTCAATGAAGCAGCGATCATCGCAGTACGCGGTGGTAATGAAGTCATCTCTGTGCTTGACTTTCAGGAAGCTGTTGAAAAATCCTTGATAGGCGGCGTTCTGCAAAAGAGCCGCATCATCAGCGAAGGCGAGCGACGCACTATTGCGTATCATGAAGCGGGTCACGCAGTTGTGATGCACGCCACTCCGCATTCTGATCCTGTTTACAAGATCACGATCATCCCGCGCGGACAATCGGGCGGCTTTACGATGGAGCTCCCCGAGCAGGACAGCATTCTCATGTTCCGCAACCAGATCATGGCGCGAATCACTGGCTTAATGGGCGGACGTGTGGCTGAGGAACTCTTCTGCCACGACATCACTAGCGGCGCATCCAATGATTTACAGGTTGCCACGCAACTAGCCGAGGACATGGTCATGCGCCTCGGAATGAGCATCAGCGGTTTGCGGGTTTTTCAACGACACGAATTTGGCACATCGCAGGCTGGGCAAAAAACATTTGAAGCACTCGATCAAGCCATCAATGAGATCCTGGACGAGTGTTATCAGGAAGCCAGGCGCATTGTCACTGAAAAACGGGATGCGGTGGAGCGGGTAACGCACGCTTTGCTCGCGCAAGAGACTTTGTCACGCGAAGAGTTTATCGCGCTGATCTAGTGTTGGATGAAACTTTAGTAATAAAACGCCTCCGAGAATAATCTCGGAGGCGTTTTTCAAATTTTGTGAAGGCGACGCACATGATTGTCAACGTTTAGAACACACTCCGAACAGGGGCAGATGTTAAATCGAGCAGCATTATAATTAGCACTTAACGATGGGATGAGATTAGCAGTTTTATTGACTTCCATCTTTATGAAACTCAAGCAAATGCAAGACTGTTACTTTATTGGATAAAGGAGATAAGATTATGATTACTGCACTTGTACGATTTACTGTAGAAGATATTGAAACATGGAAACCTGTCTTTATAGAAGCCGCCGCTTTACGCAAAAGTTATGGATCCATGAGCGCGCAAGCCTTTCATCAAGCGGACAATAAAAATGAGATTTACGTCCTGCTGAGTTTTGAAAGCGTTGAAAAGGCAAAGCAGATGTTTCAATCTGAAGAATTCCGTGAAGTGACCAAACGCGGCGGAATGATTGCCCCACCCGTGGTGACCTTCCTTAATGAAGTGACATCGTTACCTTCCTGAAAACCTATCCGCACCCAACCTCCCCCAAATGCGACAGAATTACTGTCGCATTTGGGGGAGGTGTCGCGATAGCGACGGAGGGGGTAGAATTTAATCATGCCACCTCGCAGAACCACACCCAAAGGCTATCAACGCGCAAGAGAACTTCGCAAAGAACCTACTCCCGCCGAAATAAAATTATGGGCATACATCCGCAATGACCAATTAGGGGTGAATTTCAGAAGACAACATGCCATTGGAAACTACATCCCCGATTTCTGCTGTGTCAAAAAGAAACTCATCATCGAACTGGATGGCAGCCAACACCTTGAACAAGCCGAGTATGACGCTGAAAGAACAAAGTACTTTGAGTCTTTGGGTTATAAAGTCATTCGCTTTTGGAACAATGATGTGATGAATGACATCAACGGGGTGATACACGTCATTCAGTTTGCGCTGGAAAAATAAAAACACCCCCACCCGCCCACAGGTCACCTAAATCGGACGCAAGTGCTTTTTATTAATTTTGAGACACTACGCCCTTGAGCATAAAACCACCCCTACCCGTCCTCCCCCAAATGCGACGGTATTTCTGTCGCATTTGGGGGAGGTGCCGAAGGCGGAGGGGGTTGCTTTTGCCGTTGTGCTTATAGGAAATAGGATATAAAGTCCAAATCGTCTCTTGTAAAAGGTATAATCTTTAACAGAGTTCTTCAAAAGGGATTGATATGGCAAAATTAACTTCAGTTGAAAAAATGACCCTTGAAAAATTTCTAGGGATGAGTGGTGGATACGTCCTTGATTTCACCAACAGATCATTTCAAGAGTTTGTACTTGACAATGTCCAAATTGATATTTACAAAGAAAAATATAGCTACGATAGTGGATCAAAGGCAAATAGGCTAAGAGCGTTTTGGGATAAAGAAGAAAATTTTATCGTTGGAAAACTCATTATAAATTTACTGGATTATTGGAAAGCACAAAAACTTATGAATTCTGCTGAGATTACTCCCGCAGAACAAGACTTATTTAATGAATGTGAAAAAATTGCCGAAAGACTTTCGAAAGAACTTCCGATTGAAAATATTGACGTACTTCTCTTGAAATCTGAAAAACAGGACTTTTCACCACTAATCAATTCTATCAAAAAGAGTATTGAGAACAATCAGCCTGAAGAAGCAATTGATAGGCTTCATACGTTTGCAGTTAAGTACGTCCGCGATTTATGCAACAGATATGGTATTGACCATGATAGGAATAAGCCACTTCATGGCATGTTTGGAGAATACATTAAATATTTAAAAAGAGACGGTCACATCGAATCACAAATGACTGAACGCATTTTAAAATCTTCGATTGCGATTTTTGAAGCATTCAACGACGTTAGAAATAATCAAAGTTTTGCTCATGATAACAAGTTGCTAAATTACGATGAAAGCGTATTAATTGCCAATAATTTATTCAGCACATTAAAATTTATTGAAGCAATTGAAATAAAAATAGCAGGTAAAACAAAGAAGTTTACAGATGAAGTTCCAGATTTTGACATGCCACCAGATTGGGAAGTTCCTTTCTAAAAAGACCTCCGAGCGGATAACTCGGAGGTCTTACTTTCTACTCACTACTTTCTACAATCACTCCCCCGTCGGCACCCAGATATTCATCAAATTCTGCTCAAAGCTGTCGCTCCGTACATAATTTCCACGCTTTGATGCGGCCAACATTTTTCCCATCCACCGCTTCAACCTCCTGAAATTTTGAATGCATGGATACATCCAGATGATGGAGAAAGGAATTGCTGACGACAACTTCGCCTGATTCCGCAGACGCCATTAGTCTGGCTGCTATATTAATACAATCACCGACAGCGCCCACATGCGTTCGGCCAAACGGTCTCAGTGAAACGATCTGCAGGTCGCCAACGGCCAGACCGATATGCACACCGCCAGATCCCTGCACGCGGTCAATCTGACGCTGCCAATGATGGGAAACCGAATTTCCAATACTAATGAGCGCCTCAGCGGTGTCAAGAGCAGCCTGAGTAAAATCACCTTCCTTATCGGGGACACCAAAGAGGCCAATAACTTCATCTCCCACGAACTGATAAAGCATTCCACCGCCATTGATGATCTGATAACGAGCCTTTGAATAAAATGATGTCAAGCATTCTCGCACAATGCGCTCATCCGGTGTATCACGAACATAACTTGAAAATGAACAAATATCTGCCAATAGAACTGTTACCCCTCGGTATAGCCCGGGCGGCAGGATTTCACGGGGCTGCAATTGTTTTGCTTCACGTAGTTGCCGAACCTTCCAAAAGCCCAACTGCCAAAGCAATTCCGCTTTCAAAGGTTCGTGTTCATAAGCATCCAACGACTCGCCTCCAAAAGCAAAATAACCCTGCGCTCTATCAATGGCCTGCCTTGCATCAAGCAGATTGGAAAGAGTTATGGTTGAAATTTCAGCGTGGAATTGATTCCTAAGGAATTGGATCAGTCGACTTTCACCCCACACTTCCAACTTCAACCCAGACGCCAGACAGCCCATCACCTGAGATTCGATTAGTGGCCAATCCGGGCGATCCTCTGCATCGATAACCAACACCAATTTGGAGATGTTCTCAAGGGCAGGGGTCATTTCAGCATATTTCCGTTTCAGATGGCGAAGTAACTTATCAACTGAATATCCGAACTTTACTTCGACGATATAAGGAGCAGACATCCCTGGAGACACTTTTATATCAGCATATGCACCAGGCTTGCCGAGATAGTACTCACGATCAATTTGCACTCCATGAGAACTACTTGCCCCATGCTCCGGGGAATGTTCAAAACGGCATAGTTCACAACATAACTCTTCCAATAAGAGCCGAACCTGAGTGAGATGCATTTGTTCTTCGACGGGTTGGTTCTTCATTTTATTAAAACTCCTTCTTAATTACTCACTCCCCCGTCGGCACCCAGATATTCTTGACCTGAGTCGCCTCGTGCAGGAACTCGTGACCTTCGCCCTGTTCGCGATCCATCCAATCGCGGGGCAGACCGTAGCCTGTCCATGTGCGCTTCATGTTCGCAGCGGACTCGTTCTCGACGTGGTAACTGCCTTCCGCGGAACCGAAGTACCAGAGGGAGTCAACATCTTCATGTTGCACAAGGGTCTTGACCAAATGGTCACGGTCACCTGTGACGATGTTGACCACACCGCCAGGCACATCGGAGGTGTCGAGCACCTGATAGAAGTCCATTGCGGAGAGCGGATATTTCTGGCTGGGGATCATCACCACGCTGTTGCCGCGTGCAATGGCAGGCGCCATCAGCGAGATGAAACCAAGCAAAGGATTTTCATCGGGGCAGGCAATGCCGATCACACCGACAGGTTCATTGACAGCGACGGTGATTCCGCGCAGGGTGGTCTCTTGCACGCTGCCGCCGTATTTATCAGCCCATGCGGCGTAGGTGAATAATCTTTCAACAGACGCGTCCACTTCGGCTTGTGCGGACTTCTGCGTGCGTCCCGTCATCTCCACGATGCGTTTTACAAATTCAGCATTGCGGGCATCCAAGTTCTCGGCGATGAAATATAAAATTTGCGAACGGTTGTATCCGTGGCGCATCGCCCAGCCTGATGTCCGTGCTTTGTGTGCGGCTTCAACTGCATCACGAATATCTTTGCGATTGCCATCACCGACCTGCCCAATAAGTTTTCCCTTCGCGCTCAACACACTTGAAGTGTACGCGCCATCGGGTCGCACCTGTTTGCCGCCGATGTACATCTTCGGCGTGCGATCTATCGGCGGAAGCGAATGTCCATTTGCCCGAGCAACTGTCGGCTGAGAAGGAAGCGTAGGCACGTGTTCGCCCCACTTCTTCTTTTCATCCAGTACAAATTCAGGGCGCGGACGATCCATCCAAGTCGGTCTTAAATATTCAAACAAACCTTCACGTCCGCCTTCGCGTCCGTAGCCCGACTCGCGATAGCCGCCGAAGCCCGAAGCGCCGTCGAATTGATTGGTGCAATTGACCCACACCGAGCCCGCCTTGATCTTGCTCGCGACATCGAGCGCGAGGTTGATGTTATCGCTCCACACACTCGCCGCGAGACCATAGCGCGTGTTGTTCGCAAGTTCGATGGCTTCGCTCGGCGTGCGGAACGTGAGCGAGACCAGCACAGGTCCAAAAATTTCTTCCTGCACAGTTGCGGCGGCGGGGTCAAGCCCAGTGATGAGCGTGGGTTTATAGAACAGTCCCTTTTCGGGCAGCGCGATATTCGGCTGAAAACATTCGCCGCCTTCGGCAATGCCCGTCTTCACCCAGCCATCGATCGTGTCCCATTGGCTTTGATCAACGATCGCGCCCATGTCAATCGACTTATCGAGCGGGTCGCCCACGCGCATGTGTTGCATTCTATTTTTTAATTTTTGGATAAATTTCCCTGCGACATTTTCCTGCACTATGAGCCTTGACCCTGCGCAACAAACCTGACCCTGATTAAACCAGATCGCATCGACCACGCCTTCAACTGCTCCATCCAAATCGGCATCATCAAACACGACGAATGGACTCTTGCCACCAAGTTCGAGCGAGAGTTTTTTTCCAGAGCCAGCTGTCTGCTTGCGGAGCGTGCGCCCGACATCGGTTGAACCCGTGAACGCGATCTTATCCACATCAGGATGTTCAACGATCATCGAGCCAGCGCTGCTTGAACCCGTGATGACATTGACCACGCCAGCAGGCAACCCCGCCTCGGCGACAATCTCCGCGAACAATAACGCCGTGAGTCTTGTGTACGAAGCAGGCTTCAATACAACTGTGTTGCCCATCGCAATCGCAGGCGCGATTTTCCACGCCAGCATCAACAGCGGGAAGTTCCATGGGATGATCTGCCCGACGACACCGACGGATTGATAATCGCGCAGTTCGGTTTCCATCAACTGCGCCCAGCCTGCATAATAGTAAAAGTGACGCGCCAACAAAGGCACATCAATATCGCGAGATTCACGAATCGGCTTGCCATTGTCCATACTTTCGAGTACAGCCAGCAAGCGCGAATGTTTCTGAAGGTTGCGCGCAATTGCATATAAATATCGCGCACGAGTCACACCAGGAGTCTTGCTCCAGGTTTTGAACGCCTCTCGCGCCGCAGTCACAGCCGCATCCACTTCTTTTTGTCCAGCCTGTGTGGTCTCGGCTAGTAATTCGCCATTCGCAGGGTTGTACGAAGGATAGAATTTCGCACCCTTCGGCGTCACCCACTCGTTGTTGATGAACAAGCCGAACTTGCGTCCATGCTCGTCCAGCCATGCCTTGACAGCATCAGGCGCTTCGGGCGCAGGCCCGTATTCCATGGTGTTGAAGATTTCAAGTATTTTGCTCATAAAGTACTCCAAGAATTAAACACAAAGGGCACGAAGTACACGAAGGAGGGAGTCTTAAGGTTTTAAACCTTTGTGCCCTTAGTGTCCTTCGTGTTTAAACTGCTCTTAGCCCATCGGCATGTGATGTTTCGCCGCGTAGTGACCTGTGATGTAGTGATACAACTGCCGCTCGATGTCGGTCAACAGACTGGATGCGCCAATGCGGAACAAGTCATTCTTCAGCCATTCATCGCCGAGTTCTTCTTTCATCAGCGACTGCCACGCCATTGCCTGCTTCGCGGAACTGATTCCGCCTGCGGGCTTGAATCCCACTTTATAGCCAAAGCGGTCAAGGTAATCACGCAAGGCGCGGATCATCACGAGACTGACTTCGAGAGTCGCATTGGTCGGCTCTTTGCCCGTGGATGTCTTGATAAAGTCCGAGCCTGCCATCATAGAAACGAGGCTGGCTTGATAGACTTGTTTGAGCGAGCCAAGTTCACCCGTAGCAAGGATGGTCTTCATGTGCGCATCCCCGCAGGCTTTGCGGAATTGCTGCAGTTCGTCGTACATGGCTTGCCAGTCGCCAGTGAGCACATAATTGCGGGCGATGACCACGTCAATTTCTTTTGCGCCTGCTTCCACGGCTTGCTCAATTTCCTGGATTCTTTGTGGCAAAGGAGTCTGTCCCGCAGGAAAACCTGTCGCGACAGAGGCAACTGGAATGGTAGAGCCTTGAAGCGCGTGAACTGCATCCGCTACACGGTTGGGGTACACGCACACCGCACCAACGGTGATCCGCTCGCCATTTAATCCAAGTTTTTCAAGCATGTCAGGGCGGAGCGGTTGTTTCGCTTTCGCACATAAACGATGCACACGTCCAGGCGTATCGTCGCCCGAGAGAGTTGTCAGGTCAATGTTGGTGATGGCACGTAAAAGCCACGCTGCCTGCCAATCCTTTTTCACGGTGCGGCGACCTGTGAGCGTAGCAGTGCGTCGCTCTACTGCGCTTTTGTTGATGTGCGCGCCCATCACCCAATCAAGGTCGAGGGGCGTGCCGGGGTTACGAGTGTGATTACTAGTCATAAGATAAGCCTTCTTCAAGAACAAATTGTCCTACAAATCCATTATACAGCTAAAGGATAGCCCAATAAAAAGGCAGAGGTTACAAGAATCCTTTGCAACCTCTGCACCATTGAACATTTGAACTTTTACCTTAATCAAAATACGTTTCAGGATACTCCCCCACCAGCGGCTCATCATCACGTATCGCCAGCAGCATGGTAGCTTCACCAGGATAAAACAAGATTCCTGCTGGGCGTGAAATGACAAAACCTTCGTACTCCGAGGTCAACACACCAAGTATTCTGCCCCATGCATCGCGCATTTCTACAAGCGGGTCACCGACCTTCACCAAGTCACCAGGTTCTTTGAGATGATGAACCATACAAGCCTGCGTCACACGCGCTACACTGCGTCGACGAGTTGCATAGCCTGGGTCAACTACTTTGATACCAGTGATCGGATCCATGTCTCCATCCAACATGCCCGCCCAGCGCATCACATTCCTCAAGCCAGACATGGATGCATTCACCACCTCAGGAACAGGCGTGTAAGAGATGCTCAGCTCAGCCGTCAATGCAGGGATGCCCGCCAGCATGGATGCAGAAGCGGTAGTTGCACGATTAAGTTTTTCATCAATATATTTATTCACCGCAAAATCTGTCGTCATAGTGTGGCCATATACGCGTGCCAACTCATCAATTTTCGTGCTGACAACTTCCGCGCGTTTTCGGGCCGCCTCATCCCCTTTGCGGTACAACAGCCGATCACGAAAAGTGAATGACAAGGCGTTACCGCCCATACAATGCAAGTCAAAATAAAGAGAGGCTGATTTTTTGATTTCTTCAAACAAACGCCCATAGGCTTGCTCTAATGCCGAAGGAGGCGCTTTGTCTGGGTCTGTTTTCGGCATGCGCCCATCGGGGAAGAGGCGGTTCGGGTCGCCGTCATGGTAATAGGCCTGGCGGTTCAAAGTCCGCAAGCCTGCGGGGTTCAAGGCGGGAATGGCAACGATCGTCCCGCGCATGTGCTTCACCAAATCTGGTGTGATCAACTTATGGATCACTTGAATGCCAGCATGCTCAATACCGTGAATGCCCGCTGTGATCCAAAACACAGGGCCATCCTCCTGTCCTTGCGCGATGATAACGGGCAAAGAGTCTGCACCGCCAACAGGATGCTGAACCAGTAAAAATTCTCCATACACGATCTCGCCGCGCTTTGCTGTCGCTGTGCCAATAGTGAGAGTCATTGATGTAATCCTTTATGATGATTTTTATATATTGAGAGCTTTAGTACTACCCCACTTCGCACTTTTCCAATTCCATTTACTTGATCACCCCATCAGAAAGCCACTCCACATCCTGCGAAGGATTTTCAGCTTTCCATGCATCGATCACTTCCTTCAACATATCGGCGCGATAATAGCGCAACAACTCGATCGTTTCAGCATAACGCTTATAGTCCACACTCTCATGAGTTGGGTCAAGGCTTAACTGCTTATGGATGGCTTTAAGCAGCGCCAAAGCCAGGTCAACATACAGTTCGCTAGCCTCAAGCAGACGTTGAAAAAGAGCCAGCTTCTCTACAATGGAAGCTGCTCGAAATAATTCCCTATAATTAGATGAAATGGACATGTAACCTTTATAAAAACCTTTTCTCGGGCAATTTGACGGCAAAAACCGCCAATTTCTGCATACGTTTCTGCATTCAGAAGACAACATTATACAGCGAATAACGGGTGCTTGACATTTTCATAACTGTCTCTCTATAATGACTCTAACACCTGCCACTACAAGGAAAACCTGATCAATGCAAACACTGACAGACATGGAACTAACGCGCTTCTTTTTTGCGGTTGTTCTACTTCTTTTATTCTCACATACATTCGGTTTTTTACTGAACAAACTCAAGCTGCCCAGAGTGATCGGCGAGATCTTCGGAGGGCTTTTACTCGGCCCAACCGTACTGGGATATTTCTCGCCTAACGCTTACTCATGGCTATTTTCCGCATTTGAATCAGAAGGGAAGCTAATCTCATTAATGTCCTGGCTGGGACTGATCCTGTTGATGTTCGTATCAGGCTTCGAGATCGAAAAATCGCTGGACAAGGAAGATAGGCGAATCATTCTCGTGCTGATCATCGGCTCAACGGTTCTACCCTTCCTTGCAGGTTGGGTTGCGCCATCGGTATATGATTTCACACCCTATCTGGGTATCAAGAATAACATCGTTGCGCTGCAACTAGTCATCGCGATTGCAACGGCCATCACATCCATTCCTGTCATCTCCAAAATATTCATGGACTTGGGTGTCATGAATACGCGCTTTGCAAAGATCGTACTTTCCATTGCCACCATTCATGATGTCTTATTGTGGATCGTTCTAGCGGTTGCTACGGGGCTGGTCAACGCAGAAACTCCATCCATCTGGCGGATTACCACTTCTATCGTGTTGACTATTGCATTTTTCGGTCTGAGCCTGTTCCTTATGCCTAAAGCCATGCTGGCCCTTATCCGCAGCAGGTACAACCTACTCATTCGTTCTTCCGTTTCAGGATACATTCTATTTGTTTGTTTCCTATTTGCTGCATTTGCAAGCCTGTTGAGCGTAAACGTAGTCTTTGGCGCTCTGCTGGCAGGCATTGTGATCGGCCTCATGCCACGCAAATTCATGCGCCCCGCAAAGAACAATGTCAAAGATTTTTCACTGGCACTCTTTGTCCCTCTCTATTTCGCTATCGTCGGATTAAAACTTGACTTCATCCATAACTTCGCGCCTATGTTCTTCCTTTGGTTTCTGGCTTTCACAACCTTGTTCCAAATGCTAGGCACGGTCATCTCATCAAAGTTGCTAAAAAAAGATTGGCTTTCGAGTTTCAATTTTGGCGTCGCCATGAGTACAAGAGGCGGACCGGGCATTGTCCTAGCGACAGTAGCGTTTGACCTCGGTATCATTAACGAAGTATTTTTTGTAACCCTCGTATCCATTGCCATCATTACATCCCTCTTCGCAGGAACATGGTTCAAGTATGTACTCTCAAAAGGCTGGGCGCTATTAAATGATGAATCGTACCAGCCGCTAAACGTAACCCCATCAAATACCTGAAAACCCAAGAAATTCGGAGGCGTTATAATTCAACCTATGCCAACCCCATACTTTATTAGTACATTTGTGGATACAGGCCTCGGCAACTCATCTTATTTAATTGGATCACATGAAACCAAAAAGGGGATATTGATAGACCCGCTTCGGGACGTGGACCGATACCTGCATGCCGCTTCCGAGCTTGGGATTCAACTGACACATGTCCTCGATACCCATCTCCACGCCGATTTCGTCTCTGGCAATCTGGAGATCGCATCTCAAACGGGCGCGAGCATTGGCGCAAGTGCCTCTGCCAATGTTGGCTTTACGCACACCCCTCTAACAGATGACAGCGTCATCGACTTGGGAGCGTTCCAAATCCGCGTGATGACCACACCTGGTCACACGCCTGAACACATCTCCTTTTTACTCGTTGAACCTGACGGGAAAACTCCCTCCGCGCTATTCAGCGGCGGCGCATTGATCGTAGGCGGGGCAGCGCGCACAGACTTGCTCGGCCATGAACATGCCATCCCTCTGGCAAGTCACCTTTACCATACCATTCACGACAAATTATTAAAACTGCCCGACGAGCTGGATGTGTTTCCCACTCACGGCGCAGGTTCCTTTTGCATTGCCCCCGCCTCGTCTGATAGAACCACTACCATCGGACGAGAACGCAAAACCAATGCGCTGATGCAGCCACAAAGCGAAGCAGAATTTATTAAGCGCTCGCTGACAGGTTTGCCGTCCTACCCAACCTATTACAAATATATGCGTGCCATCAACCAAAAAGGTGGAAGGCTTTTAGGCGGGATACCCATCCTAAAGCCGCTTATTGCAGAGGAAGTCAAATCACTTTTGGATGAAGGTGTGGTCGTCATTGACGTTAGATCCTCAAAAGAGTTTGGCACGGGGCATATCCCCAGCTCGTATGGCATCCGTGTGGATGCGCCACTCGTCACGTGGGCAGGTTGGGTGATTCCGTTTGGAAGTAGGATCATTCTCCTTGCTGAGTCAGCAGACCAACGGATGGAAGCGACGCGGCAACTTATCCGCATTGGATATGATGATCTGGTCGGTTATCTCGAAGGTGGAATTGATGCCTGGGCGCGTGCAGGGTATGAAGTTGAAGCTACTGAAAGCATGAACGTGAAAGAATTGCGTGAACGATTGAATGAAGTGACACTGATAGATGTGCGGATGTTATCGGAGTGGCAGGCAGGACACATTGAAGGTGCCAAGCATTTTGAGGGTGGCCGCATCGCATGGGACGAATTACCATTCCCGCACGATAAACCTTTAGCCATTCAATGCGCCAGCGGTAACCGTTCGATGATTGCGATCTCAGTTCTCAACCGCCGTGGATTTCATAATGTAATCCAAGTAGAAGGCGGCATCACGGCATGGCAGATGAATAATTTTAAAACAGTGCAAGATCAACCTATTCTATTAAATTTATAAAGGATATCTTAATGACTACTCACATTACCCCTCCTACCTCGGAAGAATACGCATCTTTCTACCAAGACTATATCCAGCGTGCAGTCGCAAGAAATGACGTGATTGCAGCCTTACCTTTGCAAATTGATGAAATGAAAAAAGCTCTTGGGCACCTTACTGACCACCAGGCTCGCTTCCGCAACGGACCTGCGGAATGGTCCATCAAAGAAATAGTCAGCCATCTGATAGATACCGAGCGTGTTTTTGCGTATCGCCTATTGCGCATTTCACGCAACGATAAAACTCCGCTTCCTGGTTTTGAACAGGGAGATTATGTATTGGAATCAGGCGCCGATGAGCTTGCCCTTGAAGACTTGCTCACTGAATTTGAATATCTTCGCCGCGCGAATATCCTTGCCATTAAAAACATGAGTGATGAGGCTGTAGCACGCCTCGGCACTGCCAGTGGATTGGCCGTTAGTGCACGAGCATTAATCCACATGTTGGTCGGTCACGTGGAGCATCACATGGCGAGCTTACACGAAAAATATCTTCCCGTCCTTTCTTAGGCCTGCTATGGCATCTCACCCAATCGCCCCACAAAGAGAATTCATATTCAATGAGCACGGCCTTACCCGCCGTGATGAATACTATTGGCTGCGAGAACGTGAAAACCCTGAAACCATTCAATATTTACAAGCTGAAAATGAATATTTGGAAGAAACACTAAAGCACACCAAGCCCCTTCAGGAAACTCTCTTTCAAGAAATGAAAGGGCGCATTTGTGAAGTGGATAGCAGTGTCCCTGAAAAAAACGGCAGTTATTTTTATTACACACGCACCGAAGCCGAAAAACAGTATCCCATTTATTGTCGTAAAAAAGATAATCTGGATGCGCCCGAAGAAATTTTGCTCGATCAAAACAGTCTCGCGGAAGGGCATGAATTTTGTAGCGTCAGCGCTTTCAGCATCAGTCCTGATGAGACCAAGCTCGCCTACTCGGTTGACCTTGAAGGCGCAGAGGTGTACACGATCCACATCAAGGATCTAACCAGCGGCATACTTTATCCTGAAACTATGCACCGCACGTTTGGTAGCGTCTATTTCTCAGTAGGCGTGGAATGGGCGAACGATAATAAAACTTTCTATTATCTTACGCTTGATGAATCTCATCGCGCGTATCGGCTTCTCCGTCATGTACTAGGTACAGACCCATCACAAGATGTTGTTCTCTTTGAAGAGACAGATGATACGTATTCACTTTCGCTGTACAAAACACGCAGCGATAAATTCATCATGACTTATCACTACAACACTTTGTCACAGGAAACGCGCTTCCTCCCAACCGATAGGCCTGATTCTGTTTTAACAGTCATTCAACCCCGCGAAAAGGGGCTGGAATACTACGCAACCCATCATGGTGATTCTTTTTACATTGTCACAAACTACAATGCCTACAACAACAAGCTGGTAAAAGCGCCAATATCCTCTCCAGGCATAGAACACTGGCAGGAGGTCCTCCCCCAACGTGATGATATATTTCTCGAGCAAGTGGATGCTTTTGAAAATCACATCGTCCTGCACGAACGCAAAGATGGACTCAAGCAATTGCGCATCAGTAATGCAGATGGTGTTAGCGGCGTTGTGTATGTCAAATTTCCAGATCCAACGTATGAAGTCACAGTTGAAACGAATTGGGAGTATAAGAAAAACGATTTCCGTATTCGATATTCATCTCTGGCAGCACCGCAATCTGTTGTCAATATCAGTATGGACACAGGCGGCTGGGATGTTTTAAAGGAAGACATCGTTCCCAACGGTTACGACAAATCACAATACATTACAGAATACATCCACGCCAATGCCGCAGACGGGAAGTTAGTACCAATCTCTATTGTTTATAAAAAAGACTTGAAAAAGGATGGTCAAAACCCAGCCTTGTTGTATGGATATGGCGCGTATGGTGCATCCAGTGAAGCTCACTTCAACCCAAACATCATCAGCCTTTTAGACCGTGGATTTGTTTTCGCCATAGGTCATGTCCGCGGCGGATCGGAAAAGGGACGTGCCTGGTATGACGATGGCAAAATGTTCAGCAAGAAAAATTCATTTACTGATTTCATCGCCTGTGCTGAACATCTAATAAAGGAAGGCTTCACATCTCCTGCCAAGCTCTCTATCATCGGTGGGTCTGCAGGCGGGCTGTTGGTTGGGGCAAGCATGATCATGCGGCCTGACCTTTTCAAAACGGTTATCTGCAAGGTCCCATTTTTGGATGTCATCACCAGCATGAGCGATCCGACCATTCCATTAACTACTTTGGAATACGATCAATGGGGAAACCCCGAGCACAAAGATGCTTATGAATATATGCTCTCTTATTCTCCGTATGACAACATCAAACCCCTGGAGTATCCGCACTTAATGCTGACAACTGGCTACAATGATCCACGTGTTGCTTATTGGGAGCCTGCCAAATTCCTGGCAAGGATTCGAGCTACGAAAACAGGCAACAACCTCGCCATGCTCCAGACCAATTTCAGTGCAGGTCATGCAGGCGCCAGCGGACGGTATGACTGGCTCAAAGAAAATGTGTTGGATTTTGCATTCTTAATTGAGACAGTAGGAAAACAAAATTAGGAATTGAAAACAGGTTATAAAAGTTCTATAATTTTCTCAACGTTTATTGGTATGAGTAAAGGAGAAAATATGCAACGTTTTCTGATCGAATCGCCGCACTCGGCTGCGCAATGTGACCAAACCATACAAGACCTGCATGCTGCTGGATATTTGCATCATTTTGAATGGGGCTGCAAGGACAATGATCACACTGCTTGGGCTATTGTAGATGCCGAGAGCATTGAACATGCAAAACAGATCGTCCCTTGGTATCTCAGAGACAAAGCGAGGATCGTGCGGCTGGTTAAGTTTGAGATAGCAAATTCAGAACACAAATAATAAAAAGAAGGGCTCACTATTAAACAATAGTGAGCCCTTTGATTTCTACTCAGAAAATACGATCATTTGACCGCTTGTTCCATTGCTGGCAATGATTGCAGGTACATGAACACCGCTTTCAGCTCATCATCATTCAACTTGCCAATTTCTTTTACGGGCATCAGTTCTGGGTTGAGAGCCCCGCCCGTGCGCATGATCTGGATGAATTGATCCTCCGTCCATGCGCCGAGTTCACCACCAGGCGTCAGGTTTGGAACTGGCAACGTCACCGCAGGATCAGGATAGGAACCGCCAGCCAGTTCCTGTCCATGACAGGCACGGCAATCTCCAATGGCAACCAGATATTCACCATAATCCACAGTGGCACCAGCGGTTGGGGCAGTGACGTTATTCTGATGGCTCACTGCCTCCACAGGAAGTTTCCCAAACATTCCCGTGGCAAAAATTATCTTACCCAACATAGTGAATTGCGAGCCGTTGGTTTTGCGATCCACAGGCGGAACTGTTTTCAGGTAGGCGATGATTGCGCCCAAATCATCGTCGCTGATATATTGAAAAGCCGCAACAGCAGGCATATAAAGCGGCTTGCCTTCAGGATCAATACCGTGGCGGATGGCGCGCACATAATCCTCGTCGATGGTGAACTCCTGGCCGATTCCGCCTTCACCAGACGTCAGGTTGGCTGAGTCAATTGTCGCCAGCGGACCGACCGCAGTCCAACCTATCACTCCCCCAAAATCCTCACCGTGACAATCCGCGCATAATGTTTCCACGCGATGCTTTCCATATTCGATGCTCGCCGCATCCGTGGGAGCAACGATGCCCGAAGGCGGGAAATCATAGGTTTTGGTGAAATGGGAATTGCCAGCGAAATACAAACCCAGCGCAGTAACAAGAAGTAAGACAATCAACGAGCCGAGCACAATACCGATCCATTTGAATATTTTTTTCATTTCAATTCTCCTATGACAATCTCTTGATCATTGAACTTCGAAATCGAGAGTCCGATCCAGCATGCCATTAAGATAGATTTCCGCTTTGTAGGTACCCAGTGGCCAGGAGCCATTGTTAGTAAGGTTAAACGGAATGATCCCGTCTCCGCTTGTGGCTTCAACCTGATCAATCAACAAATTCGGGTCTGTATTCTGGGCATTGACAGCATACCAGACCACTTTGACAGTCGTATCATCTGGAGCGTTTGCCAGCTGAATAATGCAGTAAAAAATCTCGTCCTGAGCAAAGACAGTTGTTCTATTCGCGCCTTGTTCATCACGCGCCAAATAGGCGTCACTGATGTTGGCAGTGCTGGCGTTAAACTCACAAGCCAGGGTGGATACGACAAGAGCGAGTACGGCAAAAAGAACATATAGTTTATTTTGTTTCATTTCAATTCTCCTTTGGTGAAATATTTACGGATGAATTTTTCATCCAATTTTCCAGATAAGCCTTCAATTCATCTACATTCTTGAACCCAATACGCGCCTCCTTTTGCGAGTCCTGCAAACTGAACCGCCAGGTCACATGCCTGCCCTCCAGGTCACGCTCCTCCCACACCAGCAAAACAAAGTGGTGATACACAGGCGAACGAGCGTTATTCAAAACTGGCATGGCACTCCATTTCTGTTTGTGATATTCTTGCGCTCATTGTAGTAAGTCATCGTTTAGAAATCATTTACTGGAGAGCGGTGGCAGGACTCAAAATTCATCTCCTCGGCGGGCTGCAAATTACGCGTGCCGACATCCCAATCACTGATTTCATCTCCAGCAAGGTGCCTGCCCTGCTGGCTTATCTTGCCGTCACTTGCCGCCCTCACACGCGCGATAAATTAGCATCTCTGCTGTGGGGCGAGATGACCGACGCGGACGCGAAAAATAATCTACGACAAGCGCTGACCAACCTTCGCAAAGTTGCCGATGACTGCCTGACCATCACACGTGACTCGATTGAATTTTCGGGGAATTGTTTTCTAGACTCAGCAAAATTTGAATCGGAACTAAAAACCGCTTCTTCTCTTAATCCTGAGCCTGCTTCTGTTATTCTGACAGATTCCCTCAGCCTATACCGCGGCGATTTCCTCGAAGGATTCTTCGTACGCGATGCGCCTGACTTTGAAGATTGGATGCTGGCCGAGCGCGCCCGTCTGCGTGAGCTTGCGCTGCAAACCCTGCACACACTGACTCACTTCCACACCTCGCGCGGAAACTTCACCGAAGCAAAAACCTACGCCTCCCGACTGTTGACCTTTGACCCGTGGCGCGAAGAAGCACACCGTCAACTCATGCTCCTGCAAGCGCGGACAGGTCAATTCAGCGCGGCGCTTTCCCAATATGAAACCTGCAAAAGAATATTAGATAAAGAACTCGGCGTTCAGCCCTCACTTGAAACGACAGCGTTGTACGAGCGCATTCGCTCCGCACGACAAGCAGCACGACATAACATCCCTGCTTCATCAACTGAATTCATCGGGCGCGAAAAGGAAATTACACACCTGCGTCAACTTTTAGCTGACCCAGCCTGCCGCCTCGTCACATTGACGGGCTTGGGCGGCGTTGGGAAGACTCGTCTCGCGCTAGAAACAGCACGCACCTTCGCGGATATGTTCATCAACGGTGCATGGCATGTTCCGTTGGCAGCGATTGACGCGGATGGAATTGTTCCTGCGGTGGGAAACGTCTTCAACTTCCCATTTCAAACGGGTGACCACAAAAAACAGTTGCTCAACTTCCTGCGCCAAAAAGAATTATTGCTAGTGGTGGATAACTTCGAGCACCTGCTTGATGCGTCCACGTTCCTGTCCGAGATTTTGAAGATTGCTCCCGAAGTAAAGATACTTGTCACCTCACGCGAGCGGCTTGATATTGACGGTGAGTGGGTCGTGGAACTGTCTGGGCTGGCTGTCAACTCAATGGATGCGAATCAGTTATTCGTCCAGAGTGCGAAGCGTGCGCGGGCGGAGATCCAACTCACAGAGCAGGATAATCCCGCAGTTACAGAAATCTGCTCTTTGGTCGGAGGTCTCCCCTTAGGCATTGAAATTGCCGCGGCGTGGACTCGCTCGATGGATTGCGAATCCATTCGAGATGAAATTCAAAAGAATTTGGATTTTCTCGCGTCAACGAGACGGGACGTGCCCGAACGCCAGCGCAGTTTGCGGGCGGTATTCGAATCGTCGTGGAATAAATTATCGGACGCGGAACAAAAGACATTTGCGGCATTGTCCGTTTTTCGCGGCGGATTCACGCGGGAAGCCGCGGAACGCGTGGCGGGAAAAATCGAAACGCTGGTGGACAAATCGCTTGTGCAAAGAAACGGCGAGCGTTTTGAATTGCATGAAGTGCTGCGGCAATTCGCGCAGGAAAAGTTAAGCGCAAAGAAAAAAGCCCGCAACGCACACGCTACATATTTTGCCGAGTGGTCGAAAAAATTTGGGAAGATGGATGAGCGCAAGTCTTTTCCTGCAATGAACAAGGAGTTGGAAAATGTGCGCAGCGCGTGGGCGTGGGCGGTTGAACAAAAACAGATTGCACTGCTCGCGGAGATTGCGCCGTTCACAAAACGCTACCTGGATTTGCAGGGACGTTACCGCGAAGGCATTGCCTTGTTCCAGCAAGCGTTGGATGGTTTCGATTCTCCCGCGAACGCAGATGCGTTACCGTCCGATGAGCGCGGACATTTACTTGCGCGTTTGCTGATGTACAAAGCCATCTTGGTTGCGGACGCGGGCGAGCCTGAAGCGTCACTGCAAGCGTTGAAATCCTGCCTCGATTATTTTCGTAAGGCGGAAGATGAAGTTCAACTGGCGGTCTGTTTGAATGGAATCGGAAACGCTAGTCGTTTCCTCGGACAGGAAGAAGAAGCCATTGGCTATTATCGTGAAGAATTGGAATTGGCGCGCGCGATGAGCAATCGCAACGAAGAAGGCATGGCGCTGAATAATCTTGCGCTTTGTATCAACTCACTTGGACGTTTTGAAGAAGCTGAAAAACTGCATAAGGAGTGCCTCGCGCTGCGCCGTGAGTTGGATGATTATCCTGGCTTGTCTTCGAGCCTTATCAATTTGGGAGTAGTCTTATTCAATCAGAATAAATTCCAAGAAGCCAAGCCCCTGCTTTACGAAGCGATTGAGATTACAGGCAATTTGAATCACACCCGCAACAAAGCCGCCACGTTAGGAAACCTCGGTGGAATTTTGATGCAGGAAGGTCAATACGAAGAAGCGCTGAAGTTATTTTTGCAAGGGTTGGAAATCCACCGCAATACGGGCTATCGCTTTGGCACGGCGATTGCGCTGGACAACGTCGGCACGGCATACTTCCATCTTGGCAATGACCAGGATGCGTTGTACTTTTTGAGGCAGTCCATTCGCGAAGCGCGTGATATTCGCTCGGGGTTGATCATGTTGGATGCACTGGTATCCATTGCAGGGTTGCGGGCAAAAAATGGCGAGAAGGAAAGCGCGTTGGAGTTAATTGGATTGATACGGAATCATCCAAAGACAGACCCTGAGACGATCCAATCCATCGAAAAATTGATGCCAGAAATTTCAAATGGGATGGGCAAAGCCGCGGTCTGCGCGGCGGAAGAGCGGGGAAAGCTGCGAGAATTGAATGATGTGATCGATGAAGTATTAAAATAAAAACTCCCGAAGTTGAAAAGCTTCGGGAGTTTTGTTTCATAAACTAGACAGGTTGCGCAGGTTGAGCTGCAGCCTTGGCAACAACTTCTTCGAGCATCTTTGTTGTCAATGACTTGGGGCGTTCGATCGGCATACCGAGAGCGCGAGCCCACACGTAGTTGGCTGTCACGCCGAGAGCGCGGCCTACACCGAACAAAACGGTGTAGAAGTCAAAGTCACGCACGCCGTAGTAATACTGCAATGTGCCAGAGATGGCATCCACGTTCGGGGCGGGGTTCTTGGCTTTGCCCTGTTCCTTGAGAACGGCAGGCACTACATCAAAGACCAGGTCAGCGAGGCGAATGAGTTCATCATCTGGGAAGCGCTTCTTGGCAAATTCCATTTGCGCCATGTAGCGGGGATCGGGGACGCGCAGCACCGCATGGCCGTAGCCAGGAATGACATGCCCGCCATTGAGGGTATCCCATGCGAATTTGTAGAGGTCTTCGCGTGAAGGAACGCCACCAAATTTCTTGTGGACTTCCAACAACCAGCCGAGGCACTCTTGATTTGCTAGACCATGCAAAGGTCCAGCGAGACCGTTGAGTGAGGCAGAGAAGGAAAGATACGGGTCGGAGAGAGCGGACCCGACGAGGTGCATGGTATGGGCGGAGACGTTTCCAGCTTCGTGATCGCTGTGCAAAATGAAATACAGGCGGGCAAGTTCGGAATAACCCTTCTTATCCGAGATTTTCATCATCTTGGAGAAGTTTGCGCCGTAATCCAGCTTGGGATTGTATTTGGGCTTGGCGGATTCGCCAAAATATTTCATACGGTAAATATACGCCGCAATGACAGGAAGTTTCGCAGTCAGGTCGAGGCTGTCTTCCAATGCTGCTTCCCAATACACATCCTTCTTCATGCTGTGATATTTGCTCGCAAAGACGGAACCATTCTGCAACGCAAGCACAGCCTGAGACAAGAGAGTCATCGGATGAGTCTCTTTCGGCATGGTCTTGAGCATCTTGTACACATAATCAGGGACTATAGCGCGCTTGGCCCATTCGGCTTCCACTTCCTGTGCCTGTTCCTTAGTGGGCACTTCGCCGATCATGAGCAGGTAATACAAGCCGCCCACCAAAGGCATCTTGCCGCCGCGAGCTTTGGGCAACGCCTTCAACAATTCAGGGATGGTGAGACCACGGAAGATGATGCCATGTGCAGGGTCAACAAATGAAATATCGGACAGCAGGGATTTGATGTCGCGCATGCCGCCGACGATCTGGCCAACATTCACTTCAGCAACTTTTACTTCAGCATGTTCTTTCGAGAGGGACTTGATGCGCTCACGCCACGCGGGCAATTGAGCAGAGATTTTTTCATGCAAGATCATGAGAGGCTCCTATACTTTTTTCAAGTCAAAAGTCAAAGGTCGAAAGTCGGGCCTGACACCTCTGACTTTCGACCTTTGACAGGTCTTATAACGTCACCAAACTCTTCAACGCTTCGTGAGTTTCCTTCACAGAAGCTGCTGATTTCTCGAACATGGCCTTTTCTTCAGCGTCGAACTTGTATTCAATAATGCGCTCCATGCCGCCAGCACCCAGCATGACAGGTACGCCAAAGTACATATCATTCAAGCCGTATTCACCGTTCATATAAGCCGCGCATGGGACGATCAACTTCTTGTCTTTCAAAATGGCATCAGCCATTTGCACACAAGCCATGGAGGGAGCATAGTAAGCGGAACCAGTCTTGAGCAAATTGACGATCTCACCGCCGCCCTTGCGGGTGCGGTTAACAATAGCTTCGAGTTTGTCGGCGGGCAAATATTCCTTCAAAGGAATGCCTGCTACATTGGAGTGACGGGTCAAAGGAACCATCTCATCGCCGTGTCCACCCAACACATAACAATTGATGTTCTCAACGCTCACGCCAGTTTCCATCGCAACGAAAGCGCGCATACGGGCAGAGTCCAAAATACCAGCCTGACCGATCACACGTTCGCGAGGCAAGCCCGTCTTCTTCATGGTCAGGTAGGCCATGGTGTCGAGCGGGTTGGTCAACACGATGTAAAACGCATCGGGGGAATATTTCAAAGTTTCAGTGGCAGCTTTGCCGACGATCTCAGCATTGGTCTTAAGCAAATCATCACGGCTCATGCCAGGTTTGCGGGCCAGACCTGCGGTAATAATGATGATGTCTGAGCCTTTGGTCGCAGCATAATCATTCGTACCGATGATCTCCGAATCCTTGCCAATGATCGGCATGGCTTGCGCAAGGTCCAGGCTTTTGCCTTGAGGCATCCCCTCCACCACGTCGAGCAAAACGACGTCAGCGAGTTCACGTTCAGCGATCCAGTGCGCGGCTGTGGAGCCAGTCATACCAGCGCCGATAATTGAGATTTTCTTCATTGTTCCTCCAATGGTTTTTCGGCGAAAAACGCCGTATTTTTCCTAATTTTATCCGAAAGTAATACAGGCCAAAAGTACAAAATGTCACATATTTTCACCCCCAAAAAAAGACTCGCGGCAAGCCGAGTCCTTTTTTGGGAAAATCTATTCGATTGGATTCTGCGCATTGAACAAGATCATCTGTCCCTTAAGTACGATGCGCGAACTTTGTCGCTTCATTCTTAACTGGGAACTGCTTCTTTTTCTTCAAGGAATCTCGTCGCCTGAATCGCTGCGGCTGCGCCCATACCCGCGGATGTGACCACTTGACGGAAATGCGGGTCGGCGATTTCACCTGCTGCATACACACCTTCCACGCTAGTTTCCATGCGGTCATTGACGATGACATAGCCAAGGTCGTTCATTTCGACCTGACCTTTGAATATCTGTGAGTTGGGCGCGTGACCGATAAAGATGAACAAGCCGTCAGTCTCAAAAGTGGATTCTTCACCTGTTTGTAAGTTCTTTAATTTCAACGCAGTGAGTTTATCCGTGCCAACCACTTCTGTGACCACAGTGTTCAAGATGAAGTCCATCTTGGGATGTTCTTTGGCACGCTTCTGCAGAATTGCACCTGCACGGAATTCTTCGCGGCGGTGAATGAGCGTTACAGATGAAGCATAACGAGTGATGAAGAGTGCCTCTTCGAATGCACTGTCACCTCCACCAACAACTACAACTTTTTTGTCCTTGAAAAACCAGCCATCACAAGTGGCACAATAAGAAACACCGCGACCTGTTAACTCCACCTCACCAGGGATTTCCAAATGAAGCGGGTTCGCACCTGTAGTTAGGATAAGTGTTTCGGCTTTATATTCGCCGCTGTCCGTCTTTACTAAAAATGGGCGCTGAGAAAGATCCACTTCATTTGCCAGATCGAATTCAACTTTTGCGCCGAAGTGCTCAGCCTGTTTCTGGAAAAGCTCACCTAACTGCGCCCCACCGACGCCTTCAGGAAAGCCGGGATAATTTTCAATGGTGTGCGTCAAAGCGGCCTGACCGCCCAACTGCATCCCAGTTAAAACGATCGGTTCCAGCTCGGCGCGTGCTGCGTACAAAGCCGCAGCCAACCCCGCAGGGCCGGACCCTAAAATTAATACCTTTACATTCTTCTCGTTGGACATTGATTTATCTTCCTTAGGCATTCCGCCTGTGATTTATTTTCAACCGTAGTCAAGACGACTCTTTCAAGTCTATTATTACCGTCCCGCATTGTATCAGATGCTTACAGGTGTGAAAAGTTACAAGTCGGTAAAAAGATTCACCATGAGTACAGATTTGCCTGCATAACCATTTTTGCAGTTAACAATTCTCTAACAGTCTCCACAATCTCTAACGGGGTCGTCCATATTTCCTCCACAATTTGTCAGTACATTTATGTAAACTTATTCAAGGAGAGAAAGTAAATGAAAGCTGTTGTATATCGCTCCTACGGTCAACCAGATGTACTGAAGGTTGAAGAGGTTGAAAAGCCCACCGTCGCTGAGAATGGTGCACTAGTCCGTGTTCATGCTTCTTCGGTCAACCCAGCCGAGTGGTACAGCATGGTAGGTTTGTTCGTTGCCCGTTTATCCGCTGGGGTGTTCAAGCCAAAAGATCCCCGCCTTGGAACAGACTTTGCTGGCGTGGTGGAAACAGTGGGCAGCCAAGTGAAAGATCTTAAACCAGGCGATGAAGTATACGGCGGGAGAAGTGGGGCCTTCGCCGAGTATGTCCATGTCATCAATGCTGTGGTGCGCAAGCCTGCAAATATCTCCTTTGAACAGGCAGCAGCTGTCCCCACGGCGGCGATCACCGCCCTGCAAGGACTGCGTGACCACGGAAAAATTCAAGCTGGGCAGAAGGTTCTCATCAACGGTGCTTCGGGCGGAGTGGGCACGTTTGCTGTGCAGATCGCCAAAGCCCTCGGCGCAGAAGTAACTGGTGTGTGCAGCACGAAAAATGTAGATATGGTCCGCTCGCTCGGGGCTGACTATGTCGTTGACTACACAAAGGAAGATTTCACCAAAAATGGACAGCAGTATGACGTGTTATTAGACGTTGCTGGTACACGTTCATGGCGGGAATATAAGCGTATCTTGAAACCCAATGCGCAGTTTGTCATTATCGGGTCACCCAAAGGGAATCCCATAATTGGCCCGCTGGGATATGTGCTCAAAATTAATTTGGGGGCAATTGGTTCAAGCCAAAAGGTATCCTTCTTTATCGCACAATTCACCCGTGAAGACCTTGCAATCCTGCGGGACATGATCGAAGCTGGTAAAGTAAAACCAGTCATAGAGAAAATATATCCGCTGGCGCAGAGTGTAGAAGCGATGCGTCATCTGGGAACAGGTCATGTGCAGGGGAAGATCGTCCTCACAATAAAATAGATGAATATGTTGTTGGCAACGATTACCTCAGAACAACGTATACTGGGAGTAAGTCACACAGCCATTTTGCCCAGGAGATCCAATGGAAATCAAATACTTCGAATTTATGAAGCATCTCATCCACTTTAATCGGCAGGTCTATCTTGACCATAATGCAACAACGCCCATCAGCAATCATGTTCGGAACAAAATGGATCGGGCATTGAAATACCATTATGGTAACCCCTCGTCATTTTATGGCATCGGCAGGAAATCAGCAGGGCTATTGGAAGAAGCCCGGCAGAATATGGCAAAAGCCATTCATGCAAATGCCTCCGAGATCATTTTCACAGCCTGTGCAACCGAATCCAATAATGCTGTGCTCAAATCAGTTGCTGAGCACTTTCATCCCCACAAGAAAAAAATCATTTCAACGCCAATTGAACATCCTTCTGTGATGAACACATTGGCATATTTGGAAACTCAAGGAGTGACTGTTGAGTTTTGCCCAGTGGATGACAAAGGGCGTGTGCAACTCCCTGAATTGGAAAAGCTGGTGGATGAAGATACTTTTCTGGTTTGCTGTATTTTAGCCAACAATGAAAACGGTGTAATTCAAGACATCAAGGCTGTGACAAAAATCGCCAGAAAGCACGGAGCATTGGTGCTGACAGATTGTGTGCAAGCATTGGGCAAAATCCCTATTGACGTCCATGCATGGGATGTTGATTACGCTTCGTTTTCGGCACACAAACTATATGGGCCAAAGGGTATTGGTGCTTTGTACATCAAACAAGGCAGTCCTTTTGCACCGTTTCTGCATGGCGGTCACCAGGAAAGCGGGTTACGTGCCGGAACTGAAAGCATCCACAATATCGTTGGTTTTGGCGCTGCCTCTCAGGAAGTGGATAAACTTCTAGCACATGCCGGACAAGTCCGTGCATTGAAAGGTCAATTAATTCAGCGCTTCAAGGAAATCAAGCCGGATTGTGTCATCAATTCACCGGAAGCAGAATCGGAATGCCTGCCAAATACGCTCAGCATCACATTCCCCGGCGTGGAAAATGCCGGGTTGATGGGCATCTTGGATTATCGTGGAATTGCGGTTTCCGCTGGTTCGGCTTGCAGCACGGGTGAAGATGCGCCTTCTCATGTTTTGAAAGCGATCGGTTTATCAGATCAAGCTGCTCGTGAGACGATTCGAATCAGCCTTGGGCATGAGACCACCGCACGAGATATTCAATACACGGCACAAGTGGTTCGAGATTACCTCAAAGGTCAAATTTCATTCGTAAACATGCTCGCCCCAGCTCAACTGAACGAGACGATCCTTTTTAGCAAAGACACCTATATCCTCGACGTACGCCCGCCCGATGACAGAAAAAAGTTCAAAGGATTGCCGAACACTCATGAGGTCAACCCGCTGTATGTGGAGAATTATTTAAAGCAACTCCCCCGCGATAAGCAGATCGTAGTGTACTGCCCGGGAGGCGGACTTTCTGTGATGGTCTCATATTTCTTGAAAGCAAAAGGCTTTAAACGCATCACCAACCTACGTGGCGGACTCGATGCATGGAGAAAGCGGCGCAGTGATCTATATGAAAAATATGCGGGGCAAAACGTCCAAGTGCTTGAACCTGACCCTGAAAGGTAGCATATCCTTTCGACAATATTTTAGAAGATATAAAAAATCACATTTTGGGATCTACGCAAAAGGAATTTATCGGCAGGACTTCCAATAGATTTTCTAATGCAAAGACGCGGAGGCACATAGAAAAGGTCTTGAAACTTGGCGCCTCTGCGTCTTTGCGTTAAATTCTTAATTCTTTGGTTGATTTTGCGTAATGTCTAGTTTAACACTTTGCTTATACAACCTACACAATCTCTCACCCACCCGTCCATAATTCCTCCACAAAGGATAGATATAGTTAGCGCGTAAGAACAAACCAAATCAATCAACCTATTGGAGGTAAAAATGTTTCGTAACGGTTTAGTTTTTCGTATCATTGGAGCTCTACTCCTAGTCGGTCTGCTGGCAGCAGGTGGATTTATGGCTTTCAGAGCAGGAGAAGCTCAAGGTATTGCACAGGCTCCTGCTGTGGCAACCGCCATCTCGCAAGCCGCTGAAAATGGACAAGGCGTCCCCCCGATGATGTACGGCTACGGTTCCCCCTACGGATATGGCTATGGCATGCGCGGATACGGTCACCACTTTGGCTTCTTCCCGTTCGGCGCCATCTGTGGCTCCATCTTCTTCCTATTCTTCTTCTTCGGCTTCATGAAGATGATCTTCTTCCGCAGAATGCGACACGGTTGGGGTCGCCATGGACACCACGGCCCTTGGGGTAAGGACTGGGAAAACAACGTCCCGCCCATGTTCAACGAGTGGCACAAGCGTGCGCATGGAGAACAGCCTGCTGAAGGTGATGAGAGTAAAAAGGAATAAGTAAGAAGTATTAAGGGATGAGTTGTGGCAGAAGTTTTCGCCACAACTCATCCGACTTTCACTTCTCACCTTCCACTCCCCACTTTCATCCCACATCCCTTATACTTCCTCTTATGTCAGAATTAATCCTCGTTGTAGATGATGAACCCAAGATCGCCCGCCTTGCGCGCGATTATCTGGAAAAGAACGGCTACCGCGTCCTCACCGCAGGAGACGGTCAATCCGCGCTGACAACTGCCCGCCGCGAAAAACCAGACCTCATCGTCCTTGACCTGATGCTCCCCAACATTGACGGGCGCGAAGTCTGCAAGATCCTGCGCCGCGAAAGTGACGTACCCATCATTATGCTCACTGCCCTCGCCGAAGAAGTGGATCAGGTCACTGGCCTTGAGATCGGCGCGGACGATTACATCACCAAGCCATTCTCACCACGTGCACTCGTTGCTCGTGTGCGTGCCTTGCTTCGCCGCTCCAAAGGCGAGATCAAAGCCCCGTCCATCATTCGCATCGGTGGACTCGAGATCGACGCGGAAAAATATTCCGTCACGTTCAATAGCATTCCATTCAAACTCACACCCAACGAATTCAAATTGCTATTCATCCTTGCCAGCCGTCCAGGCCAAACCCTTACTCGCGAGCAATTGCTTGAAGACTTGCACGGCGCCGCCTCCAGCATAGACCGCAGCGTAGATTCGCACATCAAGAATCTCCGCAAAAAACTTGAAGCCGAATCAGGCAGCCCATCCATCGAAACCGTCTATGGTATTGGCTATCGCTTCCTTGAACGCTAACCAGATCGTCGACTCATAATCATGTCTCATCATCACGAAAATCCACACTTCCCACCTCGAAACTTCAAATTCCAACGTCGTTGGCGCGGAAGTGGAAGGCGTCGTTTTTTTCCATTTGCAATTTTCTTTTTCACCTTCTTCCTGCTTTTTATCGGTGGTACCGCGGCCACTCTTTATTTGATCTTTTCAGAATATTCTGGAGTCAGAAACATCTGGCTACTTCTATGCGGCACTCCATTCGTCGTCGTTTTCCTTATGATCCTCGCCGCCTTCACTTTATACAACCGCTTTGGCAAACCACTCGGGCAAATGTTCAACGCCATTGATTCTGTCTCTGAGGGCAACTTATCTGCGCGTGTACCAGAAAACAACTCAGACCTGTTCAGCGAGTTATTCAAGCGCTTCAACAACATGCTTAGTGAACTAGAGCGTGCCGAACAGCAACGCCGCAACCTCACTGCCGATATTGCACATGAACTGCGCACGCCCTTGCACATCATTCAAGGCAATCTTGAAGGCGTGATCGATGGCGTGTATGAGCCAACACCAGACCACATCAACAACACATTGGATGAGACCAAACTGCTCGCACGCCTCGTAAACGACTTGCAGACTTTGTCTCTCGCCGAAACGGGACAACTTCCGCTTCACCCTACCCGCTTCCTGCTTGCTGATCTGATGCAGGATCTCACCTCAAGCTTTTCCTCTCAAGCCGCGTCCGATGGCATTGACCTGAAAACGCATGTCAGCGACCCATCTCAGGAAATCACAGCAGATTATGACAGGTTGAATCAAGTGCTCTCGAACCTCATCTCCAACGCGCTGCGACACACATCCAGCGGCGGGAAAATTTCACTCGAAGCAGACATCGTCCCCGTAGGGGGGTCAATTGTCGGCGAAGCAAGAGGCGTGCGGATCAAGGTCACTGATACAGGCGTAGGAATTCCATCCGATGATCTGCCATTTATCTTTGACCGATTCTGGCGCGGTGATAAATCGCGCAGCGGACGAGTGAACAGCGGGCTGGGTCTTGCCATTGCGAAGCAATTAATTCAAGCACACGGTGGGACAATTGAAGCGCAAAGCGAATTGGGCAAAGGCACAAGTTTTACAATTGAGTTGCCAGAACAAATTTCCTAATTTCATAAACAAGCGGTAGAATTGCCGCCAATGGAAATCTCGGAGAAAATCCAAGGCATCCTTGCCACTTTGCCTGCCAAGCCAGGCTGCTATATCTACCACAACGCCGAGGGGACGATTATTTACGTCGGCAAAGCCATCAGCTTGAAGAACCGTGTGCGGTCGTATTTCCACGCGGATTCGAGCCACGATGCGAAGACCCGCCGACTGGTACGTGACATTGTTGACATTGAATGGATTGTTGTAGGCTCTGAACTTGAGGCGCTCATCCTTGAGATGAACCTCATCAAGAAACACCGCCCCAAATACAATATCCGCCTCAAAGATGACAAGCGCTACCCGTACATAAAAATCAGTTGGGGCGAGCCGTTTCCGAAGGTCACTGTCACGCGCCAAATGACGGAGGATGGTTCGCGCTACTTTGGGCCGTACACTTCGGCGTGGGCAGTCTATCAAACTTTGGAAGTGCTGCGCAAGATCTTCCCCTATTTGACATGCGACCGCGAAATCACGGGACAGGACAAACGCGCCTGCCTTTATTACGATATCAAACTTTGCAATGCGCCTTGCATTGGCGCTGTTTCGCAGGCTGGCTATCGCCAAATGATCTCCGACCTGATGGAATTTCTGGGCGGGCATAGTGACGAAATCGTCACGCGCATGCAAAATGACATGCAAAAAGCAGCAGACGAGATGCGCTTTGAAAAAGCCGCCGCTCTGCGCGATCAGTTGAAAGCCATTCAATCGATCATCGAGCGGCAGAAAGTTATCTTCGGCACTGATTATCTGGACTCGGATGTGTTGGCTATGGCCCGCACAGACGGAGAAGCCTGTGTGCAGATCTTCTTCATTCGCGGCGGTAAGTTGATCGGGCGCGAATACTTCATTCTTGAAGGCACGGAAGATACAGCAGATAATGAAGTGATGTCTGAATTCGTCAAGCAGTTTTATACCGAGGCAGCAAATATCCCTGAACAGGTAATGCTGCCGCAGGAAATTGAAGAACGTATCATCATCTCGCAGTGGCTGCGATCAAAGCGTGGTGGCAGAAAAGTGGAACTGCTTGTGCCGAAGGAAGGTCAACCGCACGATCTAGTGCAGATGGCTGCAGAGAACGCGTCCGAGACATTGCAGGCGTTGCGCGCCCAATGGCAGGCGGATGCCCACAAGCAGGAAACCGCTCTCAGCGAATTACAGGCTGAGTTGAAATTATCCTCGCCGCCGAACCGCATCGAATGTTATGACGTCAGTCACACGCAAGGCGTGGCGACCATCGGCGCGATGATCGTCTTTGAGCAGGGCGTGCCGTCCAAAAAGCTGTATCGCAAATTCAACATCGACAGCACGAGCATCGGCAAGCCCGATGATTTTGCCTCGATGGAAGAAATGCTCACCCGTCGTTTCAGGCGTTGGAAAGGCTCACAGGAAACAGAGTCAGGCCCAGGGTCCAAGCCTGATGCGTCCTTTTCCTTTTTGCCCGACCTCATCATCATCGACGGCGGCAAGGGACAGCTAAGCCGCGTTGTCAAAGTCCTCGAACAATTTGACTTGTTTGATAAAGTGCCCGTGGTAGGGCTCGCAAAGCAGGAGGAGGAAATCTTCTTCCCGCACAATAGCCAGCCATTGATCCTGCCGCGCCATTCGCAAGGACTGTACCTCGTGCAGCGCATCCGTGACGAGGCGCACCGCTACGGAATTACCGCACATCGGAAAAAGCGCTCGAAGCTGGGTCTGGCATCGCAGCTGGATTCCATCCCAGGCATTGGGCCTAACCGCCGAAAAGCACTCTTGAAACATTTCGGTTCTATGGATAAGATTAGGGAAGCAAGCATCGAAGAGTTGGCTGCAGTGAAAGGCATGAACGAATCTGCAGCAGAAAGCGTTAAGGCCCACCTGGAATGAAAGAGATTTGGATCGTAGACGACGATGAAGAAATGGGACGTGCGATCAGCTTAATGCTCAATCTGCTTGATTGCACTACAAAACATTACCTTAATTCACGCACGGCTGCACAGGCTTTGCTGGCTGGTGGCACCCCAGAATTGATGATCCTTGACATCAATATGCCTGAAGTTTCGGGACTCGATCTGCTTGAATTTTTACGCCGCCGCAAGGAATGGAAAGACCTCCCCGTCATTATGCTCTCCTCCGAAGCCGCAGATGTGATGGTGGAAAAAGCCATACAACTCGGCGCAGATGGGTACGTGATGAAGCCTGTTACAATTGACGAACTTGAAAAGGTAATGTCTCAAGCCTTTTACAATCATATAAAAAAGTGAGTAATGAAAGATGGCAACAAAAAATTCAAAAAACAAAAAACAAATTAAATCAGCAGAAACGAAAGCCCCCAGTCAAAACAGGGCCGCACAGATCTTCTTTGCAACATTTGCTATTATTTTGATCCTGTCGATGGTGCTTTCCGCCATATCCAAGTTCTAGCTTCCCCAAATGGTATAATCCTGCCCGCGCGGCCCTTTGGAGCCGCGCTTTATTATGAATATTTTTGATTGCAGGGGCGGTATGATTCCGTCACTACAAAGGAAGTTATATGCTCGACAAATTACAAGCAATTGAAGAGAGATTTGAACAGCTCGGCGAAGAACTACTGGTTGTAGGCACTGACTATCAACGCGCGGGCGAGATCAACAAAGAACGCGTTGACCTTGAACCGCTTATTGAAAAAGCGCGCGAGTATCGTCAGGCTGTAAAGAGCCTTGAAGAGGCCAAATCCATCATCATCAACGAAAATGATTCCGAATTGATCGCCCTCGCCAAAGCAGACGTGGACGACCTCACCCCGAAGATTGAGATCCTCGAAAAACAGATCAAAGGTCTGCTGGTTCCAAAAGATCCGCGTGATGATAAAAACGTCATTGTCGAAATTCGCGCAGGCGCAGGCGGCGATGAAGCCGCCATCTTTGCTTCTGACCTGTTCCGCATGTACACCCGCTACGCCGAGGATCAAAAATGGAAGACTGAAATTATGTCTGAAAGTTCCATCGGCGTGGGCGGCTATAAAGAAGTTATTTTTGAAGTACGTGGTAAAGCGTATTCAAAATTGAAATACGAGTCAGGCGTGCATCGTGTTCAGCGTGTGCCAGCCACTGAGTCACAGGGACGTATCCACACCTCCACTGCCACCGTCACCGTGCTCGCTGAAGTGGACGATGTTGAAATTGACATTCCCGAAAGCGACATTGAGATCGAAGTCTATCGTTCTTCAGGTGCAGGCGGACAGAACGTGCAGAAGAACTCCACAGCCGTACGTCTATATCACAAGCCCACAGGCATGATCGTCACCTGTCAAGATGAACGCTCGCAGCTACAAAATAAATTGCGCGCCCTCAGCATCTTGCGCGCGCGTTTGTATGATATCGAACTCGCCAAGCGGCAAGCCGAACTTGAGGCAGATCGCCGTTCGCAGGTCGGCTCAGGCGAACGCTCCGAAAAGATCCGCACCTACAATTATCCCCAAAATCGCGTCACCGATCATCGCATCGGATATTCCAGCTACAACCTTCCCGCCGTGATGGACGGTGACATTGACCAGTTCATTGACGAACTCTCCACTCGCGAAGAAGCAGATAAACTAGCAGCCACTGGCGTGGACGACGACGAATAAAAAAAGGCGGCCAGTAACGGCCGCCTTTTTTTACCCAAAGAACCATTCGCGAAAACTCGCGCCATTCGCGGCAAACAAAGTTTTACCAAAAACGGAGCATCCGCATGAACGCCGCAGAAATCCTCAAACAGATCACACCAAAATTTGAATCAGATCTACCTGAACTGGACGCGCAGGTCATCCTCGCGCATGTGATGGGACGTCCGCGCTCGTGGCTGCTCGCTCACCTTGAAACGCCTCTTACCCCGCTCGAAATTGCTCAAACAGAAGAAGCAGTTAGCCAATACCAGGCAGGGACTCCGCTTCCCTATATCGTCGGCCACTGGGAATTCTACGGACTCGATCTTGATATCACGAAAGATGTACTCATCCCACGTCCCGAAACCGAATTGCTTGTAGAAAAAGCCGTCACCTGGCTAAAAGCCTCCCCTGAGCGAAGAACCGTCGCAGATATTGGCACAGGTTCGGGAGCCATAGCTGTCGCACTTGCCATGCATGTCCCTGATGCCCGAATCCTCGCAACGGATATCTCATACGAAGCACTTAAAGTTGCCAAACACAATGCCGAGAAATTCCACGTCCATCACAAAATAGAATTCTTACAATGCGACATCCTCCCGCAGCATGTTGGACAGATCTCCACCGAAGGCCATTTTGACCTCATTTGCGCCAACTTGCCTTATATTCCAACTGACACATTACACAATCTTTCCATCTACGGCAATGAACCCACACTCGCCCTAGATGGTGGCGCAGATGGCCTTGACCTTTATCGCCATCTCCTAAAACTCGCCCCTGACTGGCTCGCTCCTAATGGAAAAATACTTCTCGAAATCGAAGCCACGCAAGGCGTAAAAGCTCTGGGCCTCGCGTACGACTTTTTCAATAACATGAACATCCAGCTACATCAAGATCTGGCAGGTCATGACCGTATTCTTGAAATCACTCCCATCCCAGACTAGCTGGCAAGTGGTAATATGTAGTTATTGCAAGCACACTTTTCTATGAAACCCCAAAGAAAAATTGAAACCAAACTAATCGATTTTTATTATCAGTTCACACAAATTGATACAACCGACCCGTTCGAGCAAAGGCGGGGTCGGCTTATGTCCATGTATCTGTTAATGTGTGGCGTTATTCTATTACACCTTACCGCCGTAAATTTCATCTTCCGTGCAGAAGATATGGAGACCTTCAAGGAATATATCATTCAAGATTTCGCTTCGATGTTCGTTGTTTATATAATATGGGTATTCAACCGTAAGGGATATACCTTCTGGACTGCAATTATCTTTATAAGTTTTTCCATTATTACCCCCGCGATCCTCTTCAAACCAGATGACCTCGAAGCGACCATGGTAATTTTAGCCTTGCCTATCATGGCGTCCAGTTTTGTTATCTCCCCCACAGCCTCTTTTTTCTTCGCATTCCTTGCATCGCTAGGATATACGCTTTCCATTCTGTTTTACGATATGTTTTATCTCTACAACTTCACATCCATCATTACGCTATTTGGTATTTCATTTGCGGCCTTCATAACAGCCTGGCAATTCAATAGATCTCTCGAAAAAAATGAAACCCTCCTACGAGAGCTCGAGCAATCATACGAAACTACGCTGGATAGTTGGTCGCGTGCATTGGATATGCGAGATAAAGAAACCGAAGGCCATACACAACGAGTAGCGGAACTCACACTCCAAACTGCTCAAAAAATGGGTTTTTCCAAAGAAGAACTTATTCACATGCGGCGCGGCGCACTGCTGCATGATATTGGCAAACTTGGCGTCCCTGATAGCATCCTTTTAAAGCCAGGTCCGCTCACCGATGAAGAAACAAGCTTCATGCGCAAACATACCCAATTCGCTTATGAGCTCATATATCCCATCGAATATTTAAGGCCAGCACTCGATATTCCCACCACCCACCACGAAAAATGGGATGGAACAGGTTACCCGCGCGGGCTCAAAGGTGAGCAAATCCCACTTGCTGCACGTATCTTCGCCATCGCCGATGTATATGATGCCCTTACATCAGACCGTCCATATCGCGCAGCATGGTCAAAAGAAAAAGCTATTCAATACATCAAGGAACAATCTGGTTCTCATTTTGACCCACAGATCGTACCCATCTTCCTGCAGGAGATCGAAAAACTATGAGCAATTCATCCATCATCCCTGCAGCAAAAATTGAACAAGCGCTCTCCGTTTTAAAAAATGGTGGCATCGTCGCATTTCCTACCGACACCGTCTACGGCCTCGGCGCATTGGCATTTGACAACGCCGCCATCGAAAGCATCTACACGGCAAAAGACCGTCCCGTTGAAAAAGCTATTCCCATTTTGATCGGAGATTTGAGCGATATCGACAAGGTTGCAGTGAACATTCCAAGCATGGCTCTCCGTTTTGCTGCTCGCTTCTGGCCCGGACCGTTGACCTGCATCGTTCCCAAAAAGCAGACTCTCCCTTTAGCAGTTTCGGCTACTTCCACAGTCGCAGTTCGCATCCCAAATCATCCTGATGCGCTTGCATTGCTTCGTGCCGCTGGCCCCATGGCAGTG
The DNA here is from genome assembly GCA_046328875.1 of Anaerolineales bacterium. Taxonomy (GTDB): domain Bacteria; phylum Chloroflexota; class Anaerolineae; order Anaerolineales; family Villigracilaceae; genus Villigracilis. The sequence goes on from JAXLVS010000001.1 coordinate 3,178,366, forward strand.
ACTTCCGCAAATATCTCTGGGCAACAAAGCCCATCCACTGCTGAAGAAGTGTATGCGCAGCTCAATAGGCGTATTCCGTTGATATTGGATGGCGGCAAAACACCTGGCGGCATACCCTCCACACTTGTAGATTGCACTGGAAGTGAGCCTGTCATCCTGCGAGAAGGACCAATTTCACTGGCCGATCTACTTTCCGCGATGGAATAAATTCTCATCCAGCGTTTATATAATATTCAGGCTGCTTTTATGTCGATGGATATAATCATAAATACATTCTCCCCTCTACAGGCCTCACATTGAACTGGGCAGTTCAAGTGGGGCTTGAGTTTTTAATAGCCATTGCAATAACCTTCTAAATATTCGACTTTTTTCTACGTGCTTTATCTCTCATGTAACTCTTAATGTAGGTTCAGTTTGCACTTATGTGCAAGAATATAATAAAGATTACATTCTCCCTTTATCAAACGGCCGCTGACTTGGGCAAAGTCTAGCGGCCGTTTGGCTTTAATTCAACTTATGAAAGAGGCCATGTTGGCAGTACGTCGATCTCCATGCCCGAGGTATGCCCAAGTGCATAACGCTGATATCCTGCAGCTGCGATCATCGCTGCGTTATCAGTACATAGCGCAAGCGGCGGGATGTGAACTGGGAATTCTGTCTGCGCCTTGAAGACCTGCCGTAGCGGCCGATTCGCTGACACCCCGCCAGCGATAAGGATCTCTTTCGCGCCAAATTCACGTGCTGCATTCATCGTCTTCTTGAACAAGACATCGATGACTGCCTGCTGGAAAGAAGCTGCAAGATCATGAATGGGCAGAGAATTACTTTTCTTCTTTAATTCCCTTACCTCATAAAGTACTGAGGTTTTGAGTCCGCTAAAGGAAAAATTCCAGGTTCCATCGAGCCAGGCCCGAGCGAAGTTGAAGCGGCGCGGGTCGCCTTCCTCGGCTGCCTTTTGAATGGAAGGTCCTCCTGGGTAGGGCAATTCAAGGAGGCGGGCAACTTTGTCGAAGGCCTCACCAGCTGCATCGTCAAGAGTAGAGCCGAGCCGTTGATATGTCAGATGGTCGGTCATGAGATTCAGTTCGGTGTGTCCGCCAGAAACAAGCAAAACCATCAAGGGGAATTGCGGCTCCGGCGGGACGAGTTCGCCCGCATCATACACCCAAGCCGAATACAAATGTCCTTCTAAGTGATTGACGCCAACTAGCGGTTTTCCCATACCAAGCGCAAGTCCTTTGGCCATATTCATACCTACAACGAGCGAGCCAGCAAGCCCAGGGCCTTGCGTAACGGCAACAGCATCAATATCGTTAAATGTGAGGTGTGCCTGTGCAAGTGCCTGCTCCACCACAGGGGTAATACTCAGCACATGCTGACGTGATGCCACCTCAGGAAACACCCCGCCATAACGAGCATGGATTTCCATTTGTGAGGCCACTACCGATGAAAGCAACGCTCGTCCATTTTCAATAATGGCGCAGGCGGTTTCATCACACGAGGTTTCAATCGCCAAAATTCTTTTTAAAGATTTATTTTGATCCATTACTTTCCTTTTAGCTGTACAGGTTTCTTTTTAGGGCTCAACCGTGCTTCGCGATAACGCACGGCTTCTATTGCTTTATCCCACACAAAGGAAAATGCCTGCAAGTCTGAAATTTCGACATCACCGCTGTTCATGTCATTAATGACATCTTCCAACATTTCAAGGAGTTGCAGTTCTGTCTTTTTTGCGCGGGATGCAGTGGGAGAAGACATTAGCTGCGTTAACAAGGATGCCATTTGCATGTTGTAGCGATAAGCGCGGTCTCTTTGCCGTGTTAGGAAAAAGGCTCGCAAGCCAAAATAGACAGATGCCACAAGAGGAACCAGAGTGGCTAATAAACTGATCTGATTGTAATACTTCTCAAAGAACGAAGGCTGATCGCGGTTGTAATAGGCTAAAGCACCCGGGTGCAACCGTGGAACTACTGATTGGCTGGCATCCGGCACGCTTGCAAAAGCGCCAATGGGAGTAATAGCTGCAATATCATTTTTGTTTTCAAAAAGAATACTTGTCAGGGTGCGCACAATAGCCGTACTCAACTCATTTCTCACCATGAGAACAGTAGGCACTCCTACTGTCTGCATATCTTCTTGTGGAATTGCAGGTCCAGTTGCTCTATAGGTACCTGCTGGAATGGTGTATTGAAATAAGGTGGGAGAAAAGAGGCGCATCGCGTCAAATTGGTCAAAGGGGATCAGGCGCGCATCTGTGGACTTTAAAAACTCGCGTATTGAGGGATGTCCTAATGTGGTGACACGGAAAATGGCATCCACTTTGCCGCTGCGAAATGCCTCTTCTCGCTCAAGACTATCTGAGATCGGCACAATCGTCACGTTTTTTGTATCCAACCCATAATAATCCAGCAGAGCCAGTAAGGAACGATATGTACCACCGCTAATATCAGGAGTGGCAACTTTTCGGCCTTTCAAATCCGCAGGAGATTGGATATCTGAATCGGCATTAACAATGAGATGGTACACCTGAGGGTATAAAAATGCCACCGTATCAACATTAGGTACAGTGGGGGTATCCAATTGCACCACTCCAAAATCAGCTTTGGATTGCCGCAACAAGTTCATGATCTCTGTAGAACCATTTGTTTGGACGATTGTGATATTCAAACGCGGCTCCACACTGGCAGCAACTTTTTTCAACGCACTGACAAACTGATAACTCTGGCTACCTTCCTCATTTGTAGCAATGATGATGGTCTGGGTACGAGCTTGGTAATAATAAAATAAAGCAGCAATGATTATTGCCAGAAATACACCAGAAATAGCCAACCAGGTTATAGCACGTTTAGGCATAAGGATAGACTCCTATTTCTTCTTCCACTTCTTCATTGGTAAAACAAAATCATAAGGGAATTCTGCCAGTTTTTCCACGGTCCCTTCGGGGTTGATCCAAAGAGTATCTTCAATGCGGAAGCCCATGCCTTTTTCTGGGTAATACAAGCCAGGCTCAGATGTGATAATAACGCCAGGCGCAAGGCGTTGATCATCTCCAGTGGTAAACCCACTGAACGGCCGTTCATGAATATTCAACCCAACGCCATGCCCCAAGCTATGGACATAGCCTTCTACGGGTGCTTTGGTATGAAGTGGGGTTTGATGGCCTTTGGATTCAAAATATTCACAGGTCATTTGGTGGTAATGCTTGAAAGGCGTATTCAAGTCAAAGTTATCCATGAGCTTGTCGTAAATATCCTTAACTTGATCGTACAACTCTTGCGCCTCAGGGGTGGCATAACCCAAGCTCCAAGTGCGAGTGAAATCATAATAGTAACCACCGCCTGCTTCCGCGGGGTAAATATCGAACACAATGGTTTGGCCGAGCTTCATCAGATCTGTGGGGTTGCCTGCGGAATGCGGCACACCTGCGTCACGTCCAATGGCAAAGATAAATCCAGAAGGTAACTCGGCACCTTGTTCAGAAACCCATAAACGAATTTTGGAATGGACATCCCCTACTGTAAGTGGAGTTCCATCTTCTTTCAGTAACACCTCATCGGCATTTACATCACAGGCCGTTAAGTAATCACGAACTTTGCCAACCACAGAGGTGGTTATTTTTCCCATCTTGCGGATGCGTCCAACCTCTTTCGGGTCTTTGGTTTCCATCGCACGCATAAAGATCGAATCTTCGCGTGGCTCACCGACAAATTCAATATCTGGCATCAACTTTTGCAGGTGAGAAAGCTGCCCGAATATCGCGCTCAAATCATAAGTACCGTAAACGCCCACACGTCCCTTTTTCACACCCACTTCTTCAAACATCAATTGGTTGCGCAACGCGCTTGCCAGCAAAAGATTTCCATCGGCTTTCTTCAAAAGCGCTTCATAATCATATTTGCTATAGGGTATCAACTTCAATCCGCTTTTTGCAGCTTCGTCACGTTCCATGTCGTTGTAAAAATAGACTGCATCATCGCCGCGCTTTTTGATAACCGTTGCATGGCTGACATGTCCACCGCCCGTCAGATAATACATGGGCGGGTTATGCTCTGCATTTCCAAATACAACGATCGCATCCAGGTTGCGGGATTTCATTATGGCGTCAAGTTCAAATTTCATTTTGTCTCCAAAGAGTTAATAGTTTTTCAACAAATTCTTCAAACCTACAAGCAAAGCGCCTTCCTGTTCAGGAAAGACGGTGCGAGGGTCAAGTAACACCCTATCATTCTCAGTTCGAGCGATGATAGGCGGATTGTTCTTTCGCAGAGCGCGCAAAAATTTCTCAACAGATTTCACTTGCAACGACAATAAAAAGGTCGGCATTGATTCACCTGGGAGGGACCCGCCCCCCACTGTGGATTCACCTTCCACCACCTGGCCTTGACCTAACTCTGCCACCCACGCCTCAGCCCGACCTTGAACCTGCTTCAACGTAAAGGACATCATCTTCACGATAGGCACTTCTCGCTCTGCTTCGTCTTTGAGGTAATGCAACAGCGTAGCAGACAACCCCGCCAGGCAAGCCTTATCCGCACGGACGGCTCTCGCAAGAGGGTGCTTCCTGATCTTAGCGATCAAATCCGCTTTACCAATGATAATGCCAGCTTGCGGACCACCGAGCAACTTATCACCAGAAAAGCAGATAACGTCCACACCAGCCTGCATAGACTCTTGCACTGTAGGCTCATGAGCAATGCCATATTTCGCAGTATCGTACAATGCACCAGAACCGAGGTCATCTACAACAGGCACACCTAACTTGTGAGCAGTTTCAACAACTTCTTTCAATTCAGGTTCTTCAGTGAACCCAACTAATTTGAAATTGGAACGATGCGCCCGCATTACAAGACCTGTCGGTTCAGACAAGGCTTCTTCATAGTCCGCAATGTGGACTTTGTTAGTAGTGCCTACTTCCACAAGCCTTGCGCCTGATTGCTTCATTACATCAGGTACGCGGAAGCCACCGCCGATCTCTACAAGTTGCGAACGAGAAATGATGACTCGCTTTTTATTCGCCAATGCAGATAAGATGAGCAATACCGCAGAAGCATTATTGTTAACAATAATCGCCGCTTCTGCGCCTGTCAATTTTTGCAAAAGAGCTTCAGCATGAATCAAACGTGAACCACGCTGCCCTTTTTCGAGATCATATTCAAGGGTCGAATAGCCGCGTGAGACAATATCCATGGCACGGATGGTAGCATCACTTAACGGGGCACGTCCCAAATTAGTGTGCAGAATGACTCCCGAAGCGTTAATAACTGGGAGCAACGTGGATTTGGTCCACGAGGTTAACTGGGATTCTGTTTGGGCGAGGATCAGGTCATTTAATGGCAGAGCAGTTATCTGCCCAGATTGGAAGCGGGTTCTTATATCATCCAAAACAAAGCGGATTGCGTCTAAGGTCAACGGTCTGCCAAATCGCGCAATCAGATACGCGGCGGCTTCGGTTTGGAGCATTTGTTCAACAGAGGGAAGGTTACGAAGGGTCGTCATCGGTTAAGGGAGGCATACGGCGATTGGCTTTTTCACGAATACGAATGAAATACTCAGCGGCGATCAACCCGCCCGCGAGCCCGAGAATTACATACAGAGAGACAAGACGCCCAAGCTGGAGCCATGCGAGAGTTGCGCCATACACGCCAACCCAAAGAGACTGGCGGATGATAACGTTGGCTTCGGCAGGCGGTTCTTCAGGAAAACGCTTGTGCAAATAATAAACAACGGGCAAGGCAATGCCTGTGAGCCCCATGATGATAAAGACAAAAAATGCCCAGCGCGACCAAACAAAAGGCAACGAAAAATAAAGGGTGGCGGCAAGCCCACCCCAGCCAATTAGTATGAGTGTGATCGCGGAGGGGAGATAAATTTTGAAAGTAGGTGACTGCGAATCCATTGAGTGAATTATACCCGTCCTGACCTATCTGAGACTTGAACAGAGCTTTCACCACGGAGCATACGGAGAGCACAGAGTTTTGTTTTTTCTCAGCGAACTCCGTGCGCTCTGTGGTAAGAAGGTTTATTTATGGGATTGGATGCCAGATCATGGAGAGGACAATTGCCAGCAAGACCAGCAACGCACCGAGGGCAGCGAAGATGACACTGATCTCAGTTGTTTCGGTAACAGTCATGAGCTGAACAGGAAGATTTCGGAAGGCATCTTGTAGCTCGCCTGAACTGGATGCAGCAAAGTATGCGCCGCCCGTCTGACTGGCAACCTGCTTCAACGTCTCTTCATCGATTCCTCTGCGGAAGTTTCCACCACCGCCTCCGCCCCCACCGCCGCCAAAGAAGGATTGACCAAAGTCATTCGGACCGCCTTGAAAGCCACCGCAATTCATGGGTGAGTCATTTTGATCGGTGCCAAAACCAATGGTGTACACACGGACACCGCGCGCTTTGGCAAAATCAGCGGCATCGAGCGGTTCGGGTCCAGTGGTGTTGACTCCGTCTGTCAGCAGGACAACGATATAAGGAGAGTATTGTCCATCGGGCAACGGCTCTGGCACTACGCCTGAGAATGGGCTTGGAATGCTATCGTCTATTTCTGACAACGCTTCAAGAGAAGTGAGTAAGCCTGAGCCGATGGCTGTCCTTCGGGCGGTGGTCAGGTTGTGCACGGCATCTTGCAATAAGTTTCTATCCGTAGTGGGTTCTTGAATAACAACCGCATACCCTGCAAACGCAACAATACCGATCTGCACATTGGACTCTTGCGCGGCAATAAAATCCAGTGCGGCGGATTTGGCGGCTTCAAGTCTGTTGGGGCTAATGTCTGTGGAGCACATGCTTCTGGATACATCCAATGCAAGGATGATGGTTGCATTGGATGCGGGCAGTGTAACGGTTGTGACGGGGCGTCCCATTGCCAACACGAGGCTGGACATGGCAAGCAAGAACAAGACAAACGGAAGATGTCGTCGAATCTGTGATTGCTTTCCGATGGATTCACGTACAAGAGACAAACTTGAGAAGCGCACAGCATAAGGTCGTCTGCGGCGCAGAATGAAAATATAAACGAGCACTAGAAGCGGAATCAGTGCCAATAAGTAAAGGAATCCAGGCCAGAGTAGATCCATCTCAACCTCCGATGCCAGTAAAAATATTACGGCACATGGCTAAACCACAGCAGAGAAATGATCCCTGCGACCAATAAAATGAGAATGCTCACACCCGCAAAAATTGCGGTGACTTCAGTCTTCTCATTAACCACCACCAATTGCGGGTCAATATTTTCATAAATAGTTTGCAAGTCTTCCTCAGTTTGAGCGTTGTAATAATTTCCGTCTGTGATCTCTGCAATTTGCTTTAAAGTGGCTTCATCTAATTGAGTGAAGACCTTTAAGCCATTAACTTCAAGCTCCGTCCCTGCACTGCTGCCAACCCCAATGGTATGGATGCGGACTCCACGGTCTGCGGCGAATTGTGCGGCTTCGAGAGGGTCGGGATTCATATTGTTTTCGCCATCGGTGATGAGAACAATGACAGCCGAGTCATTTGCATCAGAAACAGGAGCAGGTGCAGGCGCAGAAGAAGAGGCGTCTGGCTGTGGAACATCCATGCCGAGGATGGGAGGTTGTCCTGTTGCGTTGGCAATGGTATTCAACGAGATGATGATCCCATTCGCAAGCGATGTGCCGCGTTCGGGGCGCAAACGGTCTATGGATGAGAGAATAGCTTCTTGATCATTCGTGGGAAGTTGCATCGAAAATCCATTATCGCTGAATGAAACGATACCAACTTTCACCGTGCTCGGCTGGCGCTTTACGAATTCGCGGCCAACTGCTTTGGCAGCTTCCATGCGGGTGGGTTCAAAATCAGTTGCAGACATGCTGCCCGAAACATCAAAGGCAAGGATAACTATACCTTCCACTTTGGGCAGGCTCACAGGCATTTGCGGGCGTGCGAGCGCGAAAAATAAAATGGTCAACCCAAGTAGAAAAAGAATGGCTGGCAAATGGCGGCGCGAACCGAGTGCGCGTCCGTTTGAAGCTTGCTGCACCAAACCAAGGCTGCCATAGCGTACAGCAAACTGTTTGCGGCGATTCTGCATGCGAAGATATAGCAAGACCAAAAGTGGAATCGCTAGTAACGATAAAAGCGATATGGGCCAGAGAAAAGACATGATTACCTTTTGTGTTGACGCCGCAACATCACAAAGCGCGCAATGGCATGCATCAAATCCTCTTCGGTGGAAAGCGATAGCACATCCACACCTGCACGTTTGAAAGAATCGGTCAATGCAATTTCCCGTTGAGCAGCAGCTTCTTGAAAACGCTTGCGAAATTTTTTATCGTGCGTATCCACATACAACTGCTCACCCGTTTCGGCGTCTTCCATCACAATTGGGCCAATATCGGGCAACTCCATTTCGCGCGGGTCCCACAAACGGATGGCAATGACTTCATGGCGTTGGTTCAACAAATTCAACGTGCGTTCCCAACCTGGAGTGCTGATGAAATCAGAGACGATAAAAACAAGCGAACGCTTTTTGATGGAATGCAAACCGCCTTTGAGCAATGCGCCAAGATCTGTCATGGAAGAATGCGAGAGACGCGGCTGATTCAACAAGTCGTTGATGATTCGCAGCACTTGCAGTTTTCCGCTTCTTGCTGGAACCGTGCGCTGGATACTGCTCCCAAACATCATCGCCCCGACGCGATTCCCGTGGCGGGTTAATAACCTTGCAAGCGTGGCAACAAAATCAATCAGCACAGTACGCTTTTGATTCTCGAGCGTGCCAAAATCTACGGAAGGACTCAAATCCAACAGGAACCATGCAATGACTTCGCGGTCTTCCATATATTGGCGGACGTACGGCGTGTTCATGCGCGCGCTGACGTTCCAGTCAATATAGCGGATGTCATCCTCAGCTTGATATTCACGCAGGTCAGCAAAGTCCATGCCAAAGCCGCGAAAGAGACTGCGATAATCGCCCTGTAGAAGTCCATCCAACCTGCGGATGACCTGCCAATCAAGCCGATGCAGAATGCGCTCAGGCGTTGGCGTGGACGTTGAAATGTTCATGCAAAGGAACCACAGGGAGCGGAATGCGGTCGAAGATCTTCTTCAAAATATCGTCGCTGCTGATGTTGTCAGAAAGCGCTTCGTACGAAAGTACAAGCCTGTGACGGATAACGTCCAACGCCATGTCGAGCACATCCTGCGGAAGGACGTAACTTCGTCCGCGCACAAATGCGAGCGCCTTGGCAGTGAGAATTAAATTGATGGAAGCGCGCGGGCTAGCACCGAACATAATGTAACGCTGCAAGTCGCCCAAGCCTATATCCTTTGGAGTGCGCGTGGCATTGACGATCTTGACCGCATATTCGATGAGCGCTGGGTCAACATATACTTGGTCGGTCTTCTTTTGTAATTCAACCAACTGGTCAGTGGTTAAGACCTTTTGAACTTCTGTCCATGCGCCTGTCATTCGTTCAACAATGACAAATTCTTCCGTGGGGCTGGGATACCCAACCAAAACCTTGAGCATGAAGCGGTCCACTTGCGCTTCGGGTAGCGCATATGTGCCTTCGGTTTCAATGGGGTTTTGAGTGGCTAACACTAAAAATGGATTTGGAACCTTATGCGTCTCACGCCCAATAGTGACTTGTTTTTCTTGCATCACTTCAAGCAGAGCACTTTGCACTTTGGCAGGTGCACGGTTAATTTCATCGGCTAACAATAAATTTGTAAACACAGGCCCAAGTGATGTATTAAACTCGCCGCTCTTTTGGTTGTAAATACGTGTACCGATCAAATCTGCAGGGACAAGGTCTGGTGTGAATTGAATGCGTCTGAATTCACCGCCGATCGAATCTGCGAGGGTCTTGATCGCCATCGTCTTTGCCAAGCCTGGCACACCTTCCACAAGAATATGTCCACGAGCAAGCAAGGCTACGATCATGCTCTCAAGCAAATGGTCTTGTCCTACGATGACCTTTTTTACTTCGTACAACACACGTTCCATTGGGAGTTTGTTTTCAAGGTTTGAGGTTTGGTCCATGCTTGTTCTCCTTTTTGTTTTCTCGCATTATTGGTAAGAACGACTCTTCAACAGAATTGAAGTCGCCCTAATAATAGACAAAATTAATATGGTGGTTCGCCACCAATGCCTCCAACAGCCACATTGATCGGCACGGCAAACCCGATTCCAACGAAAAATGTATCATCGGTGGGATTGATGAGTCCAGTGACAATGCCAATGACATGTCCGCTGCGGTTGAGCAAGGGGCCACCTGAATTGCCTGGGTTGACCGCCGCGTCAATTTGGATCATGCCTGGGATTTCCAGATCCGTGCCCGATACGCGAAAGACGCGGTCAAATCCTGAGATGACGCCAGAACTCATCGAGCTGTACAGTCCATAGGGATTGCCCACTACAAAAGCCTCATCCCCCACCCGCATAGAATTGGGGTTGCCCAACACAGCAGGCACTACCGAAAGAGGCGTATCAATGGCTTGCAATACGGCAATATCTCTTTCTGGCAATGTGTTTACGATCTGCGCTTCTGATTGGTTTCCATCCGCAAATGTGACGATGATAATGCTGGCGCCATCCACAACGTGCAGACTGGTCAGGATGTTACCGAAGCTGTCAACGATCACGCCGCTTCCCAAGCCGAAGTCTGATCTTGCATCTTTGTGTTTTTCCTCCACCTGAATCCAGATCAACGAAGGTTCAATGACCTGATAGACAAGCGAAGAATACGAAGGCGCAGGCGTCGCAGACGCCATGGCAATCGCCACAGATGCATTGACATCTTCCACGGTCAATTGATTTGGTTTCACAATGAGGAGATTATAGAAAAACACAACAAGCAACGCAGCAAACATACCTGAGGCAAAAGGCAATCCGCGCCGCAGACGTGCAACCAGTTCCTTGATTCGCCCCCTAAACATATCCATTTTCGAGCCAGACGATTCGTTCATGCACCGTTCCTTTTAAAAGAGAGCGTACACGATCACTTCGAGTAATTTGCAATTTCAACCCAACCAGCTATTAATAAATATAAGGTTGCTGCGTAAGGTAAAGATGAGAATATTTGTCCAGTTCTTACAAGTTAACAAAAAACACATAATTCGCTCATAATTATTAAGTCATTGCGAGGTAGTAAAGAGTAAAGTCTATCCGCAGATTTCGCTAATTACGCAGAAAAAGAAAGGTCTGCTTAAATGAAAAACAGGCAGGTTTTCACCTGCCTGTTTTTCATTTAACTTGTGAATTAAATCTTTTTCTTCGCTTGTTCAACCACAGCCAGAACCTCAGGCAGGTCAATGCCCAACTCGTGCAATTTTTCAGGAGTAGGAATGCTGTTCCCATCCCAGCCGCGGCGTTGATAGACCGCATCCATCAACTGCTCGTATTGATTCTCACGATACTTGCGTAGGTGTTTCATCTTTTCTTCGGTGGATAATCCTGCGGGGTCAAGGCCAACAAGGCGTATGAGCTGTTCATTGTACCGATCCTGACGTGACTCATACTCCACTACAGTGACAGGTCCCATCGCGCGATATGGCGGATAATCGTGTTTGCGGCCGACACGTCCCATGCGCAGGGCGAACACCTTTTGGAAGTTATACACACGTTCCGATTGATGCAGCAAGGTATCCGTAGTGGTGGGAATACCCGTCACGCCCTCATGGATCCATGTGTAATTCTCAACGTGTTCGGCAACCTTGGCGGGTTCCTTGGTCTCTTTGTTGTTCGCAGGAGAAATATCATTCCACGGGAGTTTGCACAGTCCATGCAGACTGAACCATGTGCGCCACATCGGGAAGTAATGCAAGGCTTCTGCTTTGTCTTTGAAAGTCGGCAAAAGATTCTGCACCTGATCCATGAAGATCAACCATGCTTCATCATGCTGCGGACCTTTGGTCGCCATGCCGTACCCACCCTGCTGGGCAATGGATTCCTTGGTCAGGTATTCTGAAATTTCCATGCCCTTGATCTCCATGCCGATATCGTGCATGAAGACAGGGTCGCCGCCGAATTCGCGTGCAAAATATTCTTTCATATAGCGCACGCCCTGCCCGACGATCACGCCGAAACCTTCTCCGCATGCCATTTGGTGCAGCAATTCCAATGCCGCCGCGCCATTACCGAATTTCAATTCCAAGCCGCCCGTGTGTTCCTTGGTGAGGATGCCCTCTTCATAGCACTCCATCGCAAAAGCAACACAGTTGGCAAATGAGATGCTGTCCACGCCGTAGGTATCCACGTAGAAGTTAAGTTCTAAAACTTTTTGCGGGTCAAAGTTGCCAATGTTCGATCCAAGTCCCGCGGCATTCTCGTATTCGGGTCCATCCACCAGAACGCACTGACCAGCATACGGTCCCGTTTGAATCGGGAAATGGTCCACGCCGTGTGAACAGCTCATGGTGCAACCCAACCAACAGCCGTCAGGCAAACCCTGAGTAAAGGCTTGCTTCCAGACTTTCGAATCGATCAAATGTGTATCGGGATGCGAGCCGTAGCGGAAATTATGCGTGGGCAGCAAGTCAAAATGATCCATCACTTCCACGATGTTAGCCGTTCCCACTTTGCGCATCTGGTTCTGCTTATCATCGAGGTCGGTAATTTCCTTGTTGATGCGTTGCCCCGCCTTGCGGATAAGCGGCATATCTGCCACGCCGTTTTTATCGCCGCCCATGTCGGTGTAACGGATAACAATGGCCTTGATCCTCTTGTCACGGAACACGCGCCCTGGGCCACCACGTCCCGCCTGCTTGAGGCGAATTTCCTTGCGGCGCACATCGTACCAGGTGGAGTTGATCATCGCAATGCGGACGTGCTCCGCCGCCTGACCCGCAGACAAGACCGAGATGCCGCGCTTCCCCTTTTCATCGCCTCCGTACCGCGCTGTGAGTTGGTTGCCAATCTCATGCGCATCCACCACCTCCAGCGGATTCTTCTCGATCGTCACTTTGCCAGTGTCCCCATCAATAAAGATGATCACATCTTCAGCCGCCTTGCCCTGAATCTCGAGCGCATCAAAGCCAGAGAATTTCAGGAATGGCGCAAAGTACCCACCCACATTGCTATCAATGACATTTTCCGTCAACGGACTCAACGTCACCACCGTGGACTTACCACTGCCGGGGTACGCTGTAATCCCACAAATAGGACCATTGGCAATGACCAGTTCATTCTGTGGGTCGTTCCATTTCGTTTCAGGAGTAACTGCGTCCCAGAGCAGTTTGAGCGCAAATCCGCGCCCGCCTGTGAACAAGTCTTTCATTTGTTGTGTGACAGGTTTTTCAAGGAAAGTATTATTTTCCAAATTGATATAGAGCGTTCGCCCCGCATACCCGCGCTCCACGGGATGTTTTTCATAGGTGTATTCCCCTAAAAGAGTCGATTGTGCCACGTCGGCAAGTATGGTCATTTGCAAATCTCCTGATAATTCTTTTTTTGTTTCATAGATCGGTATATTCATTATCAGGGAAAGGGCTGGTGCTGCCTATTGACTATCATCCCCTTCTGGCAGTGCCAAGAGGAATATTCATTTTATGCAGGCTCATTAGCCCTACTTGAGAAAGATTCCCAAGGTCTCGTCCACCACAGGCAAGAAACCCCAATCAAATAACCAGTAGCAGAGAGAGCATACAACCAACGCGCGCCGATCACGTCAAAAACAGCCCCAGAAATTGGCGCGGCGACAATATTAACCAACCCAGCAATGGTGACGGTAAACAAAGCCAACACGGTACCTGTCTGAGCGGGTTGAGTGCGGCTGCTGATCAACCTGATGAACGCAATTGCATTAAAGCTAAATGCAACACCGCCAATAAAGCGAATCAACATGATCGTAAAAATGGATGGCCATACCAGCACGACCAGGCGCTGAACCATCATTAAGGACATGGCTATCATTAATAATTTGTGAGCGCCCACACGACGGACGATCTTATCTGAGAAAACCATAAAAGGCATTTCAACAATTGCGCTCAGAATACCCGCTATGGAGATCAACTGTTTGGAAGCGCCAAGCTCTGTGAGAAAGACATTCTCAAATTGAAGAACGCCATTATTAAGAAAACCAATGGCAACCAACGCAAATGCAAAACCGAGTAAAACTTTGTCCTGCCTCATAAATTGCAGGGTCATCCACACATTTGATTTTGGTTGATCAAGATGATGATGCGTAGTGAAATGGTTTGGTCGTATAAAAAACAACAAGCCTGAAGCGAAGAACCACATGACGCAGACCCCGATAAAGCCAGCGATATATCCGAAGCGGGCAACCAGCCATCCCGAAGAAAGAAGCGAAATGATCCATCCCACAGAGGCCCAGACTCGCACGCTTCCATATCCGCTGCCTGTTTCTTCAGAAACTGTCACAGCCATTGAGTCTGAAAGCGGCATGATCCCAGAAGCCGCAAGCGAGTGCAAAAAGACAACGAGAATGACGAAAGGAAAATATTTTTGCAGGCCGATACAGTAATAACCAATTGCGCCGAAGATCAATGCGATCTGTAAAAGGCGGCGGGCCTGTGGATGTTTCTTGACTTCACTGACCCAGATGGGCGAAACCAGCATGCCGACGATGGCGCTAGTGGATGAAATAAAACCGATCTGTTTGCCGCTGAAGCCAAGGCTGACGTAAAAAATGTTCAAGAACGGGAGGATGAATCCCCAACCTCCCATAAAAGCAAAGTAGTACAGGCGCGCGAAAGTCAGGTCATTGAGCTCTATTTTTAGTTTTGAATACATATGAGAATTGCAAGTATATCATTCGGGTTGTGCAGGGCTGCACTATAATCGATATAGAAAAATCAACTTAGACTATTCTCCATAAAGACAAGCGAGGACACCATGAACGTATCTGATGCTATTCGTTTAAAACGTGCGGTGAGAAAATTCAAGGACACTCCCCTGCCCGATGATGTTGTGCGTGCCATTCTTAACGCGGGACGCAGGTCGCAATCTTCCAAGAATACGCAAGCGTGGCAATTCATTGCCGTACGTGATAAATCTGTTTTGAAAGAGCTATCTACCTGCGGCGAATGGGCCTCGCATCTCGCAGGTGCGGCACTTGCGGTTGTCATTTTGACTCCTGAACCGACAGAAAAATTCCAGACGATGTTTGATGCAGGTCAGGCAGCGGCATTCATGCAGCTCGCCGCATGGGAGTTGGGAATTGGTTCCGTGCCTGCTTCGTTGTATGAGCATGAAAAAGCGCGTGGCATTCTCAACGTTCCACTTGAATGGCATGTGCGCATCGCGCTATCTTTTGGCTACCCGCAAGAGGAAGAAAGGTTGTCCGCACCGCCGAAGAAGGGTGGACGAGCGCCTTTTGAAGATGTGGTCCATTGGGAGAAGTGGTAAACGGACTGTAAGATAAATTTTGCGAAACAAAGAAATTACTCACGGAGATTCTCATGACCTCTATTATTCTTCATGCAGACCACCTTGTTTCGATGAACGAGAACAACAAAATCATTCCGAACGGCGCCGTTCTCATCGGTGCGGATGGGCGAATCCAATCTGTCGGGAAGGCAGATGATGTTATCGCAGCCAACCCAACTGTCGGCGTGAAAAGACTCGCTGACCGCCTGTTGATGCCAGGCCTGATCAACACCCATGCCCATTCTGGTCTGCTGCGCGGCACTGCCGAGGGACTTCCTGTTTGGGAATGGCTCCAGCAATTCATCGACCCGATGCATCGCGTGATCAATGAAAAAGAAGCGAAGATCGCATCCTTTCTTTGTTATGCAGAAGCACTCTTATCAGGCACAACCACCATCGTGGATATGTGGCGTCACATGCACGGCAGTGCCAAGGCTGCAGCGCAGCTTGGCAATCGCGCTGTCCTCGTGCCGTATGTTGCCGAACACCCAGAACACAATTATTTCGAAACGCTCAACTCGAACGAGGCGTTGATCCAACAATGGCATGGCGGAGCGGACGGGCGGATTCAAGTTTGGGTGGGACTTGAGCACATGTTCTACGCCACGCCCGAGGCCATGAAGCGCGCCATCGACATCAGTAAAAAATATCAGGTCGGCTTTCATACCCATAGCAATGAAAGCAAGTTCGATGTGGAGGAGACACAGCGACGCTATGGAAAGCGGCCTGTCGAAATGCTTGAGGAATTTGGTCTGCTGGATGCTCCGCGTGTTTTGCTGGCACACTGCGTATGGCTTTCGGATCACGAGATCGAACTACTTTCAAAATATCGCGCAGGGGTGGCGCACAATCCAATTAGCAATATGAAACTTGCAAGCGGCGCGGCACGAGTTGAGGATATGCTTGCGAGCGGCATTGCCGTTGGGCTGGGAACAGATGGCGAAAAGGAAAACAATAACCTCGATATGTTCGAAGAGATGAAAGTCTCCTCACTGCTGGCAAAGTTATCGAAACTTGACGCTTCGGCACTGGATGCATGGACCGTTTGCCGCATGGCGACCATTACTGGCGCCCGCGCTCTGGGACTGGACGCTGAGATCGGCTCGATCGAAGTCGGCAAGCAAGCGGACTTGATCGCCGTCCGTACTGACACGCCGCGCATGACTCCATTGCTGACAGGCTCGGAAGGCAATCTGCATCACAACCTCGTCCACGCGGTGAGAGGCGGTGACGTGGATATGACCATGGTGGCTGGCAAGATCGTGGTGGATGAAGGAAAGCTGTTAACCGCCGATATTCACGAGTTGATCGCGGATGCGAATGCCGCCGTCCCTGACCTGTTCCGCCGCCGCGCGGAATGGCTTGCGAGGAATAAGACTGTAAATTCGTTAAAGGGATAAGGGCAATTGAAGATTGATGATTTTTGAGATTGGAGAATCTTATGCAAGCCTATGCGGAATTGATCACAATATTGCAGGGACATGCTCAACGCTACTTTGATATTTGGAATTTTCAGATCGTGGTGGCGGTGGCTGTAATGGGCTTCGTGATGTCTAGAGATGGGCTCACTGCAAAAAGGCAGACACGCATGAATATAACGGTTGTCTTTTTGTTAATGGCCGTATTCAGTGTTTATACCCTATCCATTCACCACAACCATGAGAGTTTATTGTGGAACGCCATTCAATCCCGCATCGCCGCGGACTCGGTCCAATTAACTCCGTTTGAAATTCAATACCTTGATTCCCTTAAACCATTATCTTTTCTTCGCAAAGCCGCCGCGCTCATCTTTGTGGATGCGCTTGTGATTGTAGTGACATGGCTGAGCCCGAAGGTGCGTAAAGATCTAGAAGTCTAAATGGCAATGTAGTTGAATTAAAACGAAACCTCGGTGTTTTCAAAAACACCGAGGTTTATATTTTTAGCCTGCCGAACCGTTCTGATCTTTTGGCTTGATCTCGCTATCGAGCACCCGTTGGAAGAAGTTGCGTGTCTCTTCGAGGACGATCGAGTTGAGGATGTCGAGTTCCTTTTCGATGTCCCGCCTCTCAGGCTTGGTCGCGAGGAAACGATCGCGCTCTTTTTCGAGTCGGGTAGCATTCACGACCATATCCCGCCAGGTGGAGCCCCAGTGGAAGTTCTGTCCCAACCCGCTGATGACGGTCAACGTGGCGGCGATCAATGGGGTTGCTACTGAAAAAATATTCTTTAGCAGGGGAGGATCCTGCAAAAACTCAGCAGCCGAGATGGAGGAAATCAGAGTCACCAACGAGCCGAGGATGATCGTCCACGTGCGATAGCGCTTAAACGCTTTTTTATTACTGGAACTGGACCTCCAGTAATAATCGATCTTCTCATTGTATTGCTTCAGTACATATTCTTCATCAATAACTTTGGGCTTGGCCAGATCACTCATAATAATGCCTCCTCGTGTCTTTTAATGGGTATCCGTTTTCAATATTATCGCACTTTTTTCCAAAATGGGAACTGGCAATTTGGCGAACGATATACACCCACTAGAAAACCTATCCCGACTTTGCTACAATGAATCTGGATGAAGTGCCGCAAAAGTGAGGTGTACCATGATCTCAAGCAAAGTACCCAGAAGGCTACTCAACTACGTAGGCATTTTTCTTGTCAGCGCCCTGGTGGTCTCCCTTTTTCTGGGGAATTCCGAAGTCTGTACGGGCATTGGTCTATTGCTGGTAGTTATGGCAATGCTGTATCTAAAACAGCAGGAAAATATCTCAGAGCAAGATGTGGTAAAGAGGATCAAGGCAGAATATCCCGTTGAATTCCAACCCCATGTGCGTGAGATCTATGAGCACATGAAAATAAAGGAAATGGAAGGCCTCTTTCAAAAGATCCTCGATGACTCAAAGGGCGATGTGAACAAGGTGGAAAAGCTTGCCAGCGTAGCCGAAAGTGTGGGCTGGAAGGCGTTCCTTGATAATCATTGGTAAACGTCCTTTGTAGTACCTCCGCACGATATACATGCCATTCCTCGTGGCTATAATCCAATAAAACCTATTTATGGAGGCATGGCATGGCAACGTTGGAACAAGAGGAAATCACACTACTTAGAGGACGCATCAGCAGGTTGGAAGCACGGCTGGAGTTTCTTTACAAACATCTCAATGTGACATTTATAGAAGATACTCGTCTCGGTGATGACCCAAAGATCATTGCCGCACTGAAAGCGAATAATATAATAGAAGCGATCAAGCTTTATCGAGCGGCAACCAACTCAAGCCTTGAAGCCGCCAAGGCTGGTATTGAAGATATGAGAGCAAGGCTGGGAATCTAACGTCCCGACTCTATTGAAGCACGGCACATGCTGTGCTTCAATTTATTTAATATGGTTTAATACCAAGATGACACCATCACTCACCCCCTTCTTTCGGCCTCGCGGCGTCGTTGTCATTGGCGCATCTACTTCAACCGAAAAACTCGGGTATGGTGTTGCGCGAAATCTTGTGCAAAGCGGATATCAAGGTGCAATCCATTTTGTCAGCCAGAAAAAAGGCGAGTTGTTTGGGTACCCGCTGCTTTTGAGTCTGAGCGAGGTTCCCGATCCTGTTGATCTTGCGATCCTTATCGTCCCAACCCAATCCACACCGCAGACGATAGAAGATTGCGCAAAACGTGGCATCAAAGCTGCCATCATCGTTTCTGCAGGGTTTCGAGAAGTAGGTGCAGAAGGCGCGGTTCTCGAACAGCAATGCGTAGATGCTGCATGCAAGCACAACGTCCGTTTACTGGGACCCAATTGCATCGGAACGATCGATACACATCTGCCACTTGATACGACATTTCTCCAGCCGCCCATGCCTACGCAGGGCGGTATTGGTTTCATATCCCATTCTGGCGCATTTGCCGCAGCCACTATCGATTGGGCACGCGAGCAAGGTTTCGGTTTTTCTCAGATCGTCAGCCTCGGCAATCAAGCAGATATCAACGAAACGGACATGCTCCCTGAAGTTGCAAAAGATGAACACACGCGTGTCATCGTGTTGTACATGGAAAGCGTTTCAGATGGGATCAAATTTGTTCAAGCTGCCAATGAGGTCACAAAATATAAACCTGTCATTGCGTTAAAAGTTGGCCGCTTTGAAGCAGGGCAAAAAGCTGCTGCATCGCACACAGGTGCGCTGGCTGGCGCTGAAGCAGCTTTCAATGCGGCGTTTGCAAAGGCTGGCATAGTACGCGCCGAAACCGCAGAGCAAATGTTTGATTGGGCGCGCGCGCTGGAAAATTGTCCATTGCCGCGCGGGAAGCGCATGGCGATATTAACCAACGCGGGCGGACCTGGCGTCATCGCTGCCGATTCACTCGAAACGAACGGCCTGCTTCTGTCTCAATTGGCCGAGTCCACGCTGAAAGATTTGACTGCAAATCTGCCTCCCTCAGCCAGCATCCACAACCCCGTGGATATGCTCGCATCCGCATCCCCTGATAACTACGCCACCTGCTTAAGTCTTTTGTTGCAAGATGAAAATGTGGAAGGTGCACTGGTGATCCTCCCGCCGCCGCCGATGTTCAAAACTGAGGAAATAGCAGAAAAAGTAATTGAAGTCATTCGTAACTTTGAAAAGCCCGTTGTCATTGCATTGATGGGATCCACTCTTGTTGAAGATGCTGGAAAAACATTTCAACGTGCGAACGTTCCAACCTATCCATTCCCTGAAAGAGCAGCATCTGCATTGGGTGTACTTGCCAGACGAGCAGAATATCTAAACCGTGAACCAAGGACGGGTGACAATCCAGTCCAGAGATCGTCATCTACAGTCAACGATATTGATGAGCTCCTCACAAGCTATGGCATCCCTACGGCACCCATCAAGCTCGCAAAAGATGAAGATGAAGTCATCTCAATTGCAGATAAACTGGGTTTCCCGCTCGTGATAAAAATCGCATCGCCTGACATTTTGCACAAGTCTGATGTCGGTGGCGTGGTCCTCAACATCAAAGACATTGATTCCCTGCAAAATGCTTTCAGGAAAATAAAAGAGAAAGTTGAAAGACTCGTTCCTCCGCCGCATATTGACGGTGTCCATTTACAACGTCAGGTTCCTGAAGGGCAGGAAGTCATCATCGGTATGGTGCGCGATCCATTATTTGGGCCATTGATGATGTTTGGCTCAGGCGGCATCGAGGTAGAAGGCCTCAAGGATGTAGCTTTTGCTTTAGCACCACTAAATCAGGCTGAGGCGCGGGAAATGATCCGCAGAACGTGGGCTGGGAGAAAGTTAAAAGGCTTCCGCAGCATCCCGCCCGTTGACGAGGAATCTGTCATCGATGCTTTGGTCAAACTATCGCACCTGGCAATGGATCATGAAAATATTGCTGAGATCGAGATCAACCCACTAAGAGTATTAAGCAAGAGCGCGGTGGCTGTGGATGTTCGAGTAAAATTGCGCGCATGACTCAACTCGAAACCTATATTTCCCAATTCAAAGAAAAAACAATTTCAGTAGCAGTGTACGACCTGCAAACACAAAAAGAAATCCTCATCAATGCGGATGAGATGATGCACCCTGCCAGCACAATGAAAGTACCTGTGATGATGGAAGTGTTTCGTCAGGCACAAGCAGGGTTGCTCTCATTGGATGAGCAGTTGAGAATTTTCAACTCGTTCAAAAGCATTGTGGACGGCAGCGAGTTTTCACTCGACCCCATTGATGATTCGGAGTTGTCGTTATACAAACGTATTGGTGAAGCAGAAAGTATTCGCGAGCTTATGCGTTTGATGATCGTACGCAGCGGGAACCTTGCCACCAACTTATTGATGGAAAAAGTTAGCACCGCACGCGTGGATGCTTTCATCAAAGAACTTGGCATTGCGAATATGACTGTCATCCGCGGGTTGGAAGATAAGAAGGCGTATCAATTAAATATCAACAATGAGGCGAGCGCACGCAGCTCCACGTACATGATGCGTATGATCGCAGAAGGTAAAGTGGTTTCAAAAGAAGTTTGTGATGAAATGATACAGATCATGCTAGGGCAAGAATTCAACGAAAGTATTCCCGCACTCCTGCCATCCTCTTTGAAGGTCGCACATAAAACTGGCTGGACGGGTTCATTCTTTCATGACACAGGAATTGTCTTTCCACAGGACCGCAAGCCATACGCCATCTCGCTTTTCACGCACGGCTTTCCCGAAGAGGATGAAAGCCAAGCACACAATTGCATGGCACAAATCTCAAAGATCGTTTACGAAACTATAGTTTAATTCTCCGTACAAAACATCTTTTATCTAAAATTACAAAGGTATTAATGGCCACTCTTTCAAACCTCACGTACTACCCCATCAAGGCCTGCCACGGATTCGACGTGCAATCATCCAATGTCGAACGCATGGGACTTGAACACGACCGCCGCATGATGGTGATCACTCCCGAAGGTGAATTCCTCACTCAGCGTGAACATCCCAAACTCGCGCTCATCACGCCTACATTGAAAAATGATTCGATCACACTCTCTGCGCCGAATTTTGATTCCGTTCAATTTGGAATTCAAAAGTCAGGTGCTTCATATCCTGTAAACATTTGGAAGAGCACAGGCGTGCAAGCCGTGGATCAGGGCGAAGAGTCCGCACAATGGCTTTCGGATTGGCTCGGCACATCTGTCCGCCTCGTTCACATCGCGGATGGATTTCTGCGCAAGGTGAGTTCGGAATATGCTGTCAACCCAGATGACCACACTGGGTTTGCAGACGGCTACCCGATCCTGATTATCTCTGAAGCATCGCTTCAGGACTTAAACTCGAAGCTGGATTCTCCACTCCCAATGAATCGATTCCGCCCGAACATTGTCGTCAAGGATTGTGAGTCATTCGCAGAAGACACATGGAAACGCATCCGCATCGGCGGCGTAGATATGGCACTCGTCAAACCTTGCGCGCGCTGTGAGGTGACCACCACAGATCAAGTCACTCTTGAGAGAAAAAAGGAACCGCTTAAAACTTTGGGGGGATATCGCAAACACAAGCTCGGCGCGATCTTTGGAATGAATGTGATTCCATTGAATGAGGGCAGGCTTGAAGTTGGGATGAATGTGGAGGTCATTTTCTAATGGAAAAGACCATCATGGATATTCTCGGCTGGCTCGGCGCTATTCTGTATCTTGTCGCCTATGGACTGGTCTCCGCGAAAAAAGTGGAGAGTGATTCGTGGGTATATCAGGGTTTGAACATCATCGCAGGGACTATGCTTATCATCAACACGTATTATTTGCAGGCGTATCCATCCGCAGGCTTGAATGTCGCCTGGGTTGGTATCGCGGTGCTGACACTGGGGCGCAAAGCCTGGACAAAGAATTAACAAAAAACTTCGGAGAGTGCCTCTCCGAAGTTTTTATTTACTTGATAATTTCCTGTGAATACTTATCTGCAAACAACGCAGGTTGACCGCCTGTGTGCCAGAACAGCACCGTCTCATCCTTCTTGAAGAATCCTCTGCGGATGAGATCGATCATCCCCGCAGCGGCGCGGCCCGTGTAAACGGGGTCAAGCAGCAAACCTTCATTGCTGGCAAATAACTTTATCGCCTCGCGCTCCCCTTCCCCAAACACTCCGTATCCAGCCTGACAATATTCTTCCGTTGCAAGCACATCGTTACGGGTAAAGTTGATTCGCTCACCGAGTTTTTCGCTAGCTTGTGACGCCAATTCAGAGACGTGAGATTTCAGTTCCTCTTCGGGTTCATCAATGCTAATTCCCAACACCTTGCCCTTGAACGCAAAAACGCGCTGACCAAGAACCAGTCCCGCATGTGTACCGCCAGACGATGTGCCAAAAACGATCCAATCCGCATGAACACTTTGTCGCATGAATTCCTGCATCGCAAAGGTATATCCCATTGCCCCTGTAGGACTCGACCCACCGTACGGCACAAGATATGGTTTCTTCCCCGCAGCAACGGCTTTATCAAAAGTCTCCTGCAAAGTTTGGTCACGAAAGGCGCGGTCTTCCACGGTGACAATTTCCGCGCCAAAAAGTTGGTCAAGTAAAAAATTAGCGGAGGGTTGTTTGGGCCTCTCACCCGTTAACACCAGCGTGCAATCAAATCCGTAACGAGCGGCGGCGGCAGCCGTCTGGCGGCAGTGATTGGATTGCATCGCGCCGCCCGAAATCAACATGTCCGCACCTTGCTCACGTGCTTCGGCGATCAGAAATTCCAGCTTACGGGTCTTGTTCCCGCCAAAAGCTAATCCCGTCTGATCATCACGCTTAACGAAAAGGCGCGGTCCGCCAAGAGTTTTGGAAAGGTTCGGCAATTCTTCAATGGGCGTTGGCAAATGAGCAAAGTTTAATCGGGCAATAGGTTTCATAGGAGTCTCCTGTTTTGCAAGAAGTACGAACTAAGAGCGTAAAAAGTAAAAAGTGAGAGGTCTTCCTTATTGCTTATCGCTTCTCACCTTTTTTCTTCTTACTCTAATCCTTGCTTCGTCTTTTGTTTTCCCCTCGAGCGCATCACATCCAACACACGCGGCATGATGTCTGTGTACATCTTATACCAAAGTTTGTTCGGCGCAAAATCATACGCACCGAGCGTCCGCACCACTTCACCGCCCAAACCTTCCTTGAAGCGATACACACCCCACATCGAGTCGCGTTCATCAAAAACTTCTGGCGCGCCCCATAGATCGTAGGCTGTGCATCCATTGGACTTCGCGTGTCTCATCGCTTCCCACTGCAAAAGATAAGTTGGCATTTTTTCACGGTGAGCATTGCGCGACATGCCGTAGACATAATACCCACGCCCAGCGAACATGAACAGGAAAATCGCTGCGACGGGCTCTCCCTCAACTTCAGCAATCAGCGGGACGGTAGACGGTTCGGTGGATTGCATGAATAACTTCCAAACGGTCATATAGTATTCTTCATTTCGAATCACAAACCCATCACGCACCGATGTCTCGGCGTACATTTTATAAAGCAGGGGCAGATCATTTTCTGTGCCAATGCGAACCGTCACACCTTTTTTCGATGCAAGGCGGACGTTATAGCGCGTCTTCGGTTTCATGCGCATGAGGATTTCATCTTCGGCAGCAGTCAAATCTACGAGGACGGAATTTCTGAACTGGATCTGGTCGGACGAATATACCCACCCTCTGCGCTTCAAATCGGACATCACGGCCTGTCCGCTGTTTTCTGTGACATCTTCCTCGCTGTGAGGGACTCCGCGCGCGAGCACGACATCGGGGTCAAGTTTCAAGAAGATCGCGCCTTGTTTTTTCGCGAAGGCTTGCAGATCATTCAACACGCGAGTCCGTAGGGACTCGTTGTTCCAGTCCATCAAGGGGCCTTTGGGAGCATATAGGATGGATAAGCGGGCGGCGAAACCACGGTTGAGAATAGTGCGTTTCAAAACAAGACAAGCTGCTTGAACAGGAAAGACAAAAGAGGAGAGATTCGTTCTTTCTTCTTTCATCTTTCCATCTTTATCCCAGACTAAATAAATCGGCTGCCAGCCATACTTAGCCTTCACCTGTCCCCATTCATAAGTTTGAAGGAAGTGCGGATTGGGAAGTGAAGAAATGATCTGATTCCAATTCTGGCTGGACACTATTCTCTATTTCCTATTAACTTCAGATATGCCCAATACAACAGCGGATTGTACACTCTGTCCAATGCCTGCGCGGCTCGCTTAACTTCACCGCCGAAGCCGCGTTTGAAACGGTAGACTCCCCACAGTCCATCGTGGCGGGATTCAAATTGGGATTCGAGGGTTTCTTCATTCTCGTCAGGGACGCCCCACAGGTCGTATTCGTCACAACCGCGTGCTTTTGCCCAACGGATGGCTTCCCACTGCAAGAGATAGGTTGGCATGCGGTTGCGTTCCTGATCGTTCGATGCGCCGTAGACATACCATGCACGTTTGCCGTTTGCGAAGACCATCAGCGAAGCGAGAGGTTTGCCTTCGAATTCTGCAACGAGCAATTCGCAAGTTCCCTTTGGATGGAAGAGTTCATAAGCGCGTTGATAATATTCTTGTGAATGCACGCCAAATTTATCACGCCCGCCTGTGACGGTCATCATTTCATGAAAGGTTGGGATGTCGTCCCATGCGCGGACGGTGATTCCCTTTTTCTCAGCAAGGCGGATGTTATAACGGCATTTCGGTTTCATCCTTGCCAAAATTTGTTCTTCGATGTCATTGATGGAAATTACGACAGTGCGTGGGGGTTGAATATTATGAAGAGAAATGCGGAATGATGAATGATGAATGATGAATTCTTCTGTCCAAGCATCGGGTTCAACTTTGAGGAATACGGCGCGATTCTTCTTACAAACCGAGTCAACTTCTTTCCAGAACTGTTCACTGACAACTGACCACTGTCTACTAAACACTGGCTTTGGCATGTAGCCGAGAGTCAAACCCAAAGGCAGGCGGCGAAAAAGGATCTGCGCACCAACTTCGTTGTTAAGGACGAGGCGCACGGGTTTCCATCCAAAGTCATTTTTTAATTCACCCCATTCGCCCATCTGCAAGAGATGCGCCTTTGAATGATTCGATATAAATTGATTCCAATCAGCGAGGGAAACTTCGGGCATGTGCTAGACCACAGACGTCATGTCAGGCGGCGGAGTGGTGCGGATGGAGCCTGAGGGGAGAAAATCATTGAGCTGGCGAATCAGGCTGTCCGTTTCGGAGTGAAGCGCGGATTGAGCGAGGCCTTCGATGGCACGCGCAAGTGCATCGCCATCCACTTTTTCTTCTTCAACAGCGCGGAAAATTTCGGAGTGCTGCGTTGGGCCAACCTGCATGCCCTCCTCCCAAAGATCCTCGCGCAATTTTTCGCCAGGGCGAATGCCAGTGAACGTGATCTCAATATCGCGATGCGGCTCCAAACCAGAAAGTTTGATGAGGTCTTCGGCAAGATCAAGGATGCGAACCTGCTGACCCATGTTGAGCATGAAAACCTCGCCGCCCTGCCCCATCGATGCGGCTTGCAAAACGAGATGCACAGCCTCAGGGATGGTCATGAAATAACGATACATTTCAGGATGCGTAATGGTCACAGGCCCGCCGCGCGCAATTTGATTTTTGAATTTCGGTACCACGCTGCCACGACTACCAAGCACATTTCCAAAACGCACAACAGAATAAGCGCGCTTGGTTCGTTGTGCGGTATCGAGGACGATCATCTCGGCAAGACGCTTGGTTGCGCCCATGATGCTGACAGGGCGAACGGCTTTATCGGTGGAGATAAGAACGAGTCTTTCTACCCCGTACCTGTTCGCTGTTCCTACAACATTTCTCGTGCCGAGGACATTGTTCGTGATCGCCTCTTCGACATTCGCTTCCATCAATGGGACATGCTTGTGCGCCGCCGCATGAAAGACCACCTGCGGCTGATGCAGTTTGAACATCTCTTCGATGCGGCCCGCGTCGCGCACATCGGCAATGACTGGGTGAATGGAAAGTGACGGGAAATCTTCGTTGAGTTCGAGCAGCGATTCAAAGATGCTGTTCTCGCCATGACCAAGCAAAATCAATTCAGCAGGTGACCAGCGCGCCACCTGACGGCAGATCTCGCGTCCGATGGAACCGCCCGCGCCTGTGACCATGATGCGCTTACCGCTGAGGATGGAACCAACGAGACGATCATCAATCGTGACGGGTTCGCGGCGCAGCAAGTCGGTGATATCCACTTCGCGCAAACGATTGACACTGACCTTGCCGCCGATCAATTCATACATGCCAGGCATGGTGCGGGACGAAATCCCTTTTTGACGGCAGGCGTCATTGACGAGGCGAATGATGCTGCCAGGCGCAGATGGAATAGCAATGATGACTTCATCTACGCGGTGACTATCGAGAATATCTACAATTTTGTTTACCCTGCCAATGACAGATACACCATAAATTTGATGCTTCTGCTTGGCGGGATCATCATCGAGAAAGCCAACAGGAACGAGATTTAGCTGGGACGATTTCTGTAATTCACGGACGACTAGAGCGCCTTCGTCTCCCGCCCCGATGATAAGCACACGCTTGGCTTTGCCTTCACGTGAATTTGTATTTTGCTCCGCGAGAATGCGCAGGGCAAAACGCGAACCGCCGATGAGGACGAGAGACAAAAGCCAATCAATGCCAAGCGCGGAACGAGGCATGCCTGGTTGAAGCAGCTTGAAGTTGATGAGCAGAAGCATGACGCCTGAAGTCAACACGGTTGCGGTAGTCACGGCAACTGTAATGAGGCGTAACTCGCTCGTGCTGGCATACACCCACAAGCGGCGATACAAGCCAAAGGAATAATAAACGGGGATTTTTACGAGTAAGGCCACCGCACACATCATCAACGCGGCAGGGAAATAAAATGGCAATTCACTCACATCCAACCGCAATGCGAAACTGCCCAGCACCGAAACGATGATGAGGGCAACATCGCCAATTAAGACGAAGCGGTTACGGATGTGAGGTCTGGAAGACATTTGGAAAAGGGTGAAAGAATTAATAATTGGTAATTACCAATTATGCATTCCGCATTTCTTCCACGGCTTCCTTCAACCCTTCCGCTAATGTGACACTGGGTTTGAAACCGAGGGTTTCCACGATCTTCTTAGGTGTTCCGATGGAGCGGTAAATATCACCAGCGCGCGGTTCGGCGTGGACATGTTTGGGAGCGTTCGGGAAAATGTCGTAGAGAATGTCGAGCAGGTCGAGCAAACGAGTCTCCACGCCTGTGCAGACATTGAATATCTTGCCAGGTGCAGCGGGATGCTCGGATGCAAGCAGGTTCGCCTGCACCACGTCACGGACGTTGACGAGGTCACGGGTCTGGCCGCCGTCACCATAGACAGTGATCGGTCTATTGTCCAACATGCGGCGGATGAAGATCGGCACGGCGGCGGCGTACATAGAGTCAGGTCGCTGGCGCGGGCCGTATACATTGAAGTAGCGGAGGGCTGCAACTTCTAAACCGAAGTAATTCGTGAATAATTCAGCATACTTTTCGTCAATGCGTTTGGAGGTGGCGTAGGGTGATAATTGGCGCAAAGGCGAATCTTCCGAAAGCGGATAGACTTCCGAGTCACCATACACTGCCGCACTGGAAGCGATCACCACACGTTTGACACCTGCCTTGCGGGCTGCTTCAAATACAATGGATGTGCCTGTCACGTTTACATCAAGACATTCAAGCGGCTTTTCCATCGATTCGGCGACAGAAACAAATGCGGCTTCGTGGAAAACAATTTCCATACCTTTGACGGCCTCAGCAACTTTGGAGGCATCGCGCAAATCACCTTCAATTATTTCAACATCCAAACCTTTTAAATTCTCGCGCTTGCCTGAAGAGAAGTTATCAAAAATTCGAACCTGGTTCCCACGTTCCAAGAGGGTGCGCGTGATATGGGAACCGATGAATCCTGCGCCGCCTGTCACTAAATATTTCATTATCTACCTGTCCTTCTTAAGACTGTTCCAATGGTTCGTAAGACGATATTTATATCCATGGTCAATGTGCGATGCTTAATATAATAAAGGTCGTATTCGAGTTTCACCACCGTCTCTTTCACCGTGGCAACATAGCCGTAGTTAATCTGTGCCCAGCCCGTTAGACCGGGTTTCACCAGCAACCTTGCCCGATAAAATGGAATTTGTTTCTGATAGGCCGCCACCAGCTCAGGGCGTTCAGCACGCGGACCAACCAGACTCATCTCGCCTCGTAACACGCTAAGGAATTGCGGCATTTCATCCAAACGGGTCCGCCGTAGGAAATTCCCTACTTTTGTGACACGGGGATCATTTACCGCAGCGGCTTTTGCTTCGCCATCTGCTTCCGCATCCTGTTTCATGGTGCGGTATTTATAAATTCTAAAAAGGCTGCCGCCTTTACCAAGCCTGGCCTGTGAATAAAAGATCGGAAAGCCGCTTTCAACCATGATCGCAAAAGATATGATGGGAAATGTCACAATAAAGATCAGAGTACCAACAAATCCGCCGAGTAAATCCACAATTCGCTTGGCGAGTTCATACATACCGCTAACACGTACCTGATCCACAAAAGAGCGAATTACCCAATCAGATTCAAGGTGCTCAATGGGGACGCGCTGCGTCAATTCCTCGTACATGATTTGCATGCGTGAGATTTCTACGCCACGTTCCTGCGTATCCAAAATAGTTTGGAAGGTTTCACCTTTGATCTCGCCGTTAATCGCAACGATAATATCTGAAACACGATACTCCTCAGCAATATCAAGGAGATGCTCGCTTGTCCCTAAGACGGCAAAGCCAAAGTAGGATTTATTCTTTTTTCTCAAATCATCGTCAATAAAGCCGAGCAGAATAAAAGGTGGCGGGTTGAGCTTGCGGTATATATCCGCAAGGGAATGACCAGCCTTGCCTGCTCCAACAATAAGAACTCGGCGCATCAACCCTGATGAAGTGTAGAGTCTGATATAGATGGCGCGCCAACCTAACGTTAAGAATGAGGCTATGACAAGAAACGCTCCCACTGCAATACGCGGGAGTGAGTTCGGGTCTAGATTAATCGTAAAAAGCAGAGAGTATGCTAAAAGCCCAACGATCGGCGCTACAGCAATTCCTCTTAAAGTTTTTCGCCAATTTCCTGCCGAGTGCGTGTCGTACGACTCAACCATTAAAAGCAGCCATACAAGCGGAAGGATATAAAACCACAACGGAACTTCAAACGTAACCAGGCGTTCCGCCCGAGCCTGTGATAAGCCATCATTAATTAACTTGTATAGGGAATATTCATACCAAAAATAAATCGCACCACCCATGGCGCTGACGGATGCGATAAGGTCGCCCACTATTAATATGGAACGCTGTTCGCTGGGTCTTAAGCGTAATGAAGGTCGGTAAATATCAGCCATTTTTTTTGAACAGACTTAAAATGCCGCTCCACAAAAAGCCCGCGCCCCATGAAAAATGCATGGTTGAGATCGCGAACGGCAACCCCCAAAGTAAAAACCCTTTCCTTTTATTGATCGCTAGTTTTAAACCAGCCAACCCCAAGGCCAAAAAATAAATAAGTACTTGTGCAGCAAGTAGATAACGTGCCAATACAATCCACAAGGATAACACAATCAAGCTAAAGAAGATTAATACAAATACAGGTGGAAGTGCCTGACGCCAGCGCAAAGTGTGCGGATAGCGCTTGAGCATTTGGAACTTCCAATATCCATAACGCCAATATTGTGCAGCAAGTTTTCCGAGCGTGCTTCTTGAAAAATAAACTGAGCGGATGGATGGGTCAAGCCAAACCACGCCGCCTGATTCACGCACACGCGTGTTGAATTCATAATCTTCGTTGGAAAGCAGGGTCTCGTCGAATGCGCCGATCTTATCGATCAAAGAACGGTGGAAAGAGCCGAATGGGACCGTATCCACTGCACCTGCTTTGGCATTGAGGCGATACATTGCATCCCCAACACCTAATGGATGCGCCGCGGCAAAAGAGATGGACTCAGCGACCCACGTTTCTGCGCCTGGGCGTATTTCCCATACGCCGCCCACATTCTCCCCCCTACCTGATTGATGTGCCACAACACAACGCTCTACATATTCAGCGATCGGCATCGAATGTGCATCTAAACGGACAATGATCTCGCCTTTAGACTCACGAATAGCCTGATTCAGTCCCGAAGGAATCGTCCTTGCTCTATTTTCTACTACACGAATCGCAAGGTCTGAATGTTCCTTCTGGAATTCAGCAACCAATTCCCGCGTGCGGTCTGTGGACATACCGTCAGAAATGATCAATTCCATGCTCTCACGTGAATAGGTCTGCGCAAAGACAGCACCCAGCAAATGGCGGATGGTGGTTTCTTCGTTATAGCAGGGAACAATAATGGAAACAAAGGGGGGCATGGTTTATTTGGCTCGCAAGGGCGTTTCAACAAATTACGTAATACAAAATGCGTATTACGTAATTTTAATTCGACAACTTAGTTTTTATCAGCGGCAGGAAAACATCGAAAGATGATCCCTCTCCCAGCCTGCTGCGGACGCTAATTCTACCACTATGAGCAAGCACAATCTCATGCGCAATTGCCAACCCCAAGCCTGCGCCGTGATGTTCGCCGCCTTTACGAGCAGGGTCTGCCTGATAGAACCGCCCGAAAATATGTGCCTGCGCCTCCTCTGGAATGCCTGCGCCCGTATCTGTCACCGTGATAAGCATCTCTTTATTCTGAGCCGAAGCCTGCAAAGTGATCAACCCACCGCGCGGAGTGAACTTAAGTGCATTATCCACTAAATTCGTAAAGACCTGCGCCATACGGTCACCATCCGCAAGGACAATTGGCAGATCAGGGGCAACCTTCACTTCGATATTTACACCTGCACGCTGTAGCTGTGGCGAGAATTTTTCAGCAATTGCATTCAGCAAAGCAGACATATTCACTGGCCCCATCGTAATATCAGCGGTGCCTGAATCTAGGCGCGCTAAGTCTAGCAAATCTAAAACCATTCGATGCATTCGACCTGACTCTGTATAAATGACCTGTGCAGCTTGCTCGCGTGAGGCATCAGTATTTGCCGTGCCATCCAACATTGCTTGCGCAAAACCTTGAATAGAAGTCAGCGGTGTTTTCAATTCATGGGAAACGTTCGCCACAAACTCACGCTGCGATTTTTGGCTCGCCTGCATACGCGCGATCATGGCATTGAACGCCCGCGTCAATTCCTGGACCTCATGCGGGCCGCTGGTTTCTACAGCCTTAATCTCATCTGACGGGAGAGACCGAGCCGCAACGACAACCTTCTGCAACGGATCAGCGATCCAGCGGGAGAAAAAGAAAGCGACCACAAGAGAAAGTAGTAAAGTAAAAATCCCACCTTGCAATATCAGCGGAAGGAACTCGTCACTAAATACTGCCAAAATAGAAATACGCGGACGAGGAGACGCCACCATTAAGTAACTCCCATCTGAAAGTTGTTCTAATGAATATAGCCAGGCAGCTTTATTTTCATCTCGTACCAATAGAGAGGCGGCATTTTTTCTAAAGGTCCTTCGTTCAGGCGGGAATGGAAGCGTCACATTATTGTCCGCGTATGTGTCGAGAACAAGCTGTTTATCTTGTGAAAACAACAGAATACGGACATTGAATGTGCGTGAAGCCTTTTCTGCTGAAACAGACAAAGGCTGAGATTGTGCTACATTCCCCCGCTCTGCGACGATAGTCTGAACCGCCTGCAATCGTTCCAATGTCTGGCGGTAGGACAAAGGGTTGCGGATGAGATACACAAACAGAATCACCGCCACGAGGCCTAATGCCGTGGCGATGATAAAAGCGTAACTTAACCAAAGACGAGAACGAAGGGAAGAGAACATGAGGAATGTGAAAAGAAAACAAGTATTACGTGACTAACTTGTATCCCACGCCAGTGACCGTTTCAATTTTCACATTTCCTCCATCCAGCTTTTTACGGAGATGAGCAATGTGCACATCCACAGTGCGGGTTTGGCCGTAGTAATCAAAACCCCAGGCAAGCTGGAGCAATTGTTCACGAGTAAAGACGCGGCCGGGTTGCTCTGCCAGAGTAAGTAAAAGGTCAAATTCTTGGGTGCGCAGGTCAAGGGTCCGCGAAGCGAGGCGTGCTTCTCGGGTGACAGGATCTATACTCAAATCACCGCGCTGGACGGATTTTCCATCCACCTGCTTTTTAACATCGCCTCTACGCAAAATGGCTTTAACGCGCGCTACCAGTTCACGTGGATTGAAGGGCTTGGTAAGGTAGTCATCCGCGCCGAGTTCAAGACCGAGAATCTTATCAATATCCTCATCCCGTGCTGTCAGCATAATGATCGGGGTTTGATCGCCACCCGCACGCAATTTACGACAGACTTCAAAACCGTCCAACTTGGGGAGCATCACATCCAGGACGATCAATGCAGGGTGTTGTTTTGCAACCGCATCAAGCGCAGATTGACCATCTGAAATCTCCTGTACGCGGAACCCATCACGCTCAAAATACATGCGTGCGAGTTGAATAATGGAAGGTTCGTCGTCCACGAGCAGGATGAGTTCAGAGGCCATGAGTTAGGAAACTAGTGCAACTACTTCAATTTCAACTATTCCGCCTTTGGGCAAACCAGCAACAGCAATAGTGCTGCGTGCAGGCGGATTCTCGCCAAAGAATTCGGCATAGATGGTGTTCATTTTTGGGAAATCGTTCATATCTTTCAAGAAGACCGTTGTCTTTACGACCTTATCAAGGCTGGTCCCTGCGGCCTCCAACACGCTGCGGATGTTGGTAAGCACTTGGCGAGTTTGTTCTTCAATGCCACCTGGTACCAATTCCATGGTTGCGGGGTCAAGAGCGATCTGCCCAGCCGTGTAGATCATTGAGTCTGTGCGGATGGCCTGAGAATATGGGCCAATTGCCTTTGGCGCTTTATCGGTCTGGATTACTTTCTTTTGCATGATTACCTCACTAGGATGATTAAACTTTGCACGAAAAAAATAGTGTAAGACGCTTATTTTAATGCAGAATTGACCTTACGAACGCTCCACATGTAAAACCGCATCACAAAAATCATCCTGGCAAGAATCAAGCAGACAGGCACATGACGTCTGCGCCTGTCTGTTAGAAAGTTGTGTTACGAATCCCGATCTGTCTTGGGCTCAGCAGGTTTGTTCGCTTCGCGGAAGGCTTTCAAGGCTTCACGCAATGCCTTGAAGGTGCCGTTCATGGTCGATTTCAATTCTTGCATTTTGGAGCGAATCTGCTCAACAGTGGATGTAGCCTGTTCAGCATCTGTCACTTTACCGTCTGCATCAAACCCTGCATGAGCAGTGACAATACTCTCCATGCTGGCATATATCGGTTGGGCAGCTGTTACTGCTGAGGAGTAAGCGTCGAATGCAGCTTGTAAGGCTGTAACATCCTTACCGTTCGCGGCGGCTTTATCTATACGCTGTTGGAATGTAGTCAGCTTGGTATCGGTAGATTGAAAAGCCTTGCCGATTTTTTCATACGCTTGCAGTTGGCGCGCCCAAACCTTTTCCAACTTATCAGTTGGGACTGTTGGGGCATCATCTGCGGCAAAAGCACTGGTGACAGGAAATGCTGCAAAAACAAGGGCGGCGGCAGATATCGCCAAAACAATCTTCGTAAATATATTTTTCATCGTAAGCCTCCTTCAGGTTACGATGTGATTTTAGAGGAAGGGAGTTAAGCGTGTGTGGTGGGAATGTAAAAAGATTGTAAATTATTAGACCGCAGACGACTTTCTGTCTGCGGTCTAATTTCTACGGTATTGCAATCGGCGTAAGAGTCACAGTTGGCTGTGGGACAGGCGTTGGTAATAAAGGCGCCCACCCACTGTAAGCAAAATACTCAGAGAGGAATTGGGTTCGTTCGCGATCGTTCATTGGGCGCGGGCGAGAGAAATCTTCCAACATGGCAGTCAATAGTTCCATGCCAAGGTATTTTCCATCATAGAAAACATGGCGGTCAATGAATTCGCGGCGTGTTCCGTCAATCACACTGCCATCAGGTAATTCGTACGTCATCTGATCGAAGAAGAGATTACCCAAACCGAAGTGAATGAATGAATCGCCGCGGAATTCCATCAAATGTGGGAAATGCGCCTGGCTACCACTCACAATGGTTGCGCCAGCATCGGCAACAGCATGAAAGCCTGCTTCATGTTGATAGCACGGGCCATAGTGATAGCACTCTTCATGTTGGAACGTGAAGATGACCATATATCCCTGTGCTTTCACATCCGCGACTTGTTTGGTGAAGAATTTATAGTCACTGCAATCTGCTGCACCAGGTGAATAGTCAGTTGCTTTCACGAAGACATACGAGACCTTTCCATTACATCCCATAAAAGCGATCTTGTTTCCATTCACTTCCATCAATACAGGCAGGCGGGCTTCTGTCTCATTTGCGCCACCCCCATAATATGGAATGTTGTTTTGCTTATACATATCCAACGTATCAACCAGAGCTTGTGCGCCACGATCCATAAAGTGATCGCCCGTCAGTTCCACAATATCTGTGCCAACGTACTTGAGCAGCTCAATATACTTTGGGTCGCTGCACAAAATAAAATTCTTATATCCAGGTGTAGGCGGCGGACAAGATTTATCGAACGCCACTTCATTACTGATATGAGTCACATCTGCGTTATAGAGCCAATCATGAATCAATTCACCAGGGCGCGTTATGCCTTTCGTTTCCATGGTGAAAGCAGTGGCGCGCACCAACGCTGTTACACCTGTCAACACAACGGTGGCCAATTTTGATGGGTCGCGGTTTGACTCTGGTAATGTAAACTCCGCTGGGTTCGTCAGCCCAAAATTTATTTTGAGCGGATACGCATCCGCTACAAAATCTTTATGGATCGGAGATTGTCCATCCACACTTAGGACTTTCCATTTTGGTTGGATCTCTTCAAATGGAATGATCGCCCAATTAGACAGATCACTCCATGCCACATTCAATAATTGATCGGACGGAACGATTCTCACTGCGCCCGAAGCTGGTTCACCCCAAAGGGCAGTGAACGCCTTCAGAGTGGATTCTGCCATTAGTAAACCGTGCCCAGCGAAAGGTCCAGAAGGAGCGCCTTTCCAAGCGGATGATAAATCTGCAAAGGCTACGCCATCAGTCACAGTGGGGAATGGAGCCACGAGAGCATATATCCACAAAGTGCCTGAGTCTGTCACATCTAATTTTTGTGTGGCAAGTGATGCATCATTAACAAGCGGAATATCCCATGTTTTTGTGGCGGCACGCAGATCATCAGGAACAGCGGGGCTCACCCACAACCCAGGTGTTGCAGGGATGGTGGTTTCTGTTGCGGTAGCGTTCGGTGGCAGAGTAGCGGATGGAGCGATAGTGGTGGCTGTTGCAGGGGCACAGGCCGCGAGAATGGAAAGGCAAATTAAAAAGCTAAATAGTTTTTTCATGCAGATCTCGATACTGTTTCAAAATAAAAGCACGAAGCAAGGTATGCGCCTCGTGCTTGCAATTACAAAAAAGAGAAGTATTAGATTTTATCTAATTTTACTTGAGCAAGAGTAAAAGATTTTAGAGCATCCTGATTTACTGTTACGCCCAAACCAACACCATCAGGAACGTCAATGGTTGAATCTGAGTTTAAGACAAATCGCTCGTTGGTGATATCTTGAGCATAGTATCTATCTGAAGCAGAAACATCGCCAGGCAAAATAAAATTAGGTAGAGATGCCAAAGCAAGGTTGGAAGCGCGTCCAATGCCCGTCTCCAACATGCCACCACACCAAACAGGCATGTTATTTTGCTGGCAAAGGTCATGCACCATAATTCCCTGACTCAAACCGCCCAACCTACCAGCCTTGATGTTGATGATCTTGCAGGCTTTCATTTCAATGGCATAGCGAGCATGCCGTGGAGTGATGATGCTCTCATCCAAGCATACAGGAGTTTCAAATTGTTCTTGGAATTTGTGATGATCCCAAATGTCATCTTCGAACAATGGCTGTTCGATGAGCAGAAGGTTTAACGTGTCCAACGATTTGAGGCTGGGAACATCATCCATGCTGAATGCGGAGTTTGCGTCCACTTGCAGGCGCAGGTTTGGAAATTCCTTTCGTACAGCGGATGCAACTTCAACGTCCTTGCCTGGCTTGATCTTCAACTTTGCGCGTGCATAGCCTTGTTTGACGAAGTCTGTTACAGTCTCAACCATTTTTTGTGGAGAAGATTGAATGCCAATGGAAACACCAACTTCAACTTTATTTCGTACGCCACCAAACAACTCTTTTAATGATTTACCAGCACCTTTGCCGAGTAAATCCCAAATCGCCATTTCAACGCCAGCCTTGGCAAGGTGATGTCCACGAATATGTAATATCTTTTCTTGATAATCCGCAGCATCTTTTACTTCTTTGCCCAAGATGGATGGGACAATGAAATCCTTGAGGATGTGCATGGAAGTGCCTGTGGTCTCATAGTTATAGCCAGGGTCGTAGGTTGCAACGCACTCGCCATACCCAACAATACCTTCTGAATGAATTTCTATGATGACACATTGGCGGTTTGTCTCACGTCCAAATGAAGTTTCAAATGGGGCGATCAACGGCATGGATACGTGATAGAGGGAAACTGATTCTATTTTCATGAAATTCCTATTCGACTTTAACGTCACCTTGGTTTTCGTTCATTCGCATACCGCGCAGGGCATCATCCATACTTGTGGACTCTAGCCGCATGCCTGGGGCGGGCGTTCCACAATACGGGCATAAATTCCATGAGAGTTCCATGAACTTTGAGCAATTGTGGCAAGTCTTCTTTAATTTGGTATGGCAATTGGGGCATATCTGCCAATCTTCTTTTACGCGGCGTTCGCAGCCCGGGCAAAGCGGAAGATCTTCCAACGCTTGAAGTAAAGCTTCCTCTTCCAATGTGCGTTGGTATTCTTCTTCCAAAGTCCTCGGTGGACGGAGGATGAGGTACACCAATACACCAGGCAGATTTAAGACCGCAACAAGTAATGCTGCAAGTGTCTGTACCAATGGGTCTCGGGCGCGGGCACGGATGTCACGATACGTCCACACCACAAGGCTGATCCACAAGGCGGCGATAAAAGCCCCGCCAAATGCGGTGAGTACAAGAGTTAGACTGCTAAGAAAAACGGGGTCAAATGTCATAGGGACTCCGGGCAACCGGGATGCAAGCATTTTAATCCATTATTGGATATAGTGCGTCATACGTGCGTAGTGGTACTTTTACTTTTTCGATTATCAACGTGTTGATACTTAAGGGGTCTGGAAGTTGAAGTGCCAGTTTGTGCCATCTTGTACTGTAGTGGAGGTAACGCCCATCACTTCATAAAAGGTTCGCCCAGGACGCATATAGATCGGACTTCCATCTAAATTCGTCAAGAGGATAGGTTGATCCATTGCAACGCGATTCCAATAGGCAGGGATGGCAACTCCATCACGGAACACAATTGCCTTTCCGTAATCGATCAGGTCAATATTATAGACTTCATCATGTGCGTTATATGAATTTGCAAATATATACGGCACAAAGAGAAGCACTACATTTGATGCAGTGACGGGCAATCCAGTTACCGCATCAGACAAGGGAGCATATGCTTCCTTTTTACCTTTGACCATATCCTGCGATTCTTGGTAGCGGAAGTAATTTTGTGTGGATGGGTCATACTCCCAATAGTTGTAACTATATACAGAGTAGTAGGAGTAAATTCTTGTTACCTGTTGTTGGCTTGCAGGCACATCCGTAGAGAAGAATCCGCCATTGATGGTTTGGGGAGAATTATCGAACCCCTTTTTGGCAACACAGGCGGCCCATTTTTCCATATTGAAAAACACATTATTGTATGAGTCACGTTTATAGTGACCAATAAAATAAGGCGGGCAAGAGCCAATTCCTACGATGATGAGGAACTGACTGATATCCGTCCCCTTTAAATAGTTCAATTCACGCGGGTCTGCACCTTTGAACATAAGAAAAGAATGATACATGCGGGCGACATGCTCATCCATATATCTGCCAGAACGGACGGGCCCTACCTGCGGAGAGTTGTGACTGTAAAACACTGCAACAAAGCGAGTATCTCCCCACTCAATGTAATATTCATACACCACATCTGCGAGCGTTAACCCAGATTGCGGGCGGACATAATCTGGCGAGTTGCCGATCTTGATGGCAAGCGGCCTCCGCTGTAAAAGAGACGGGTCAGCAACAGGCAAGCCTGTCAACGGGTTATTGACAATGGATGCGTTCGCGTCCGCAGAGGGGGTTGCCGCAATTGGAGTAGGAAATCCATCACTAGAAACGTATTTGGTTGGGTAAGGAGTAAACGTGGGTAAAGGTTGCGCTGTATTTATAGAAAGATAAGGGTCCGGGGATGCTTGAGCCTCAGGTTGAAATGGCGTTAGTGTGGGAAAAATGTCTGAGAAAACAGATGCAGGTGACGGGGAGGAAAGAAGCGTCTCATCTTCTACTGGCAAATCGCTGGGAGAAGCACAAGACGTAATCAAGGTAATTGTTAAAATTAGAAGCAGGATTTTTTGTCCAACGGGTCTTCGATAGCGATAAATCATGGGTGCGATTGTACCAAAAGCAAACGGGGAAAGTGTGCTAGCAATAAAACTGATACAATTGCATACTCCCATGTTAATTTTGATTTCCTGCCTTTTACTATTTGTCACAGCGCTGGCATTGATCATTTTGCGTGTGCTGCAACCCAATGCCCGTTATGCGTGGCTGGTGGCTGCAAGTGGAGGCATTCTCGCTTTATTAAGTGTTTTCCTTTGGCTTGCACAAATGCCATTTGAATTTGTGCTGCCTGCCTGGCAACCCATTTCATTATTTTCAACTCCGATCCTGTTTCGTGCTGATGAAATTTCGTGGCCGTTCTCGATCTGTATTGCGGCGTTGACTCTGGCTACACTGTTGACAGCTGTGGTTCGACCTGTTTTTGTCAATGACTTTGCGTGGGTGGGTACACTCGCGTTGGGTGGTATTGGCATCCTTGCAGTAACGGCAGATAACCCACTTACCTTGTTATTGGTTTGGGCGTTTTTAGATTTGACCGAGCTGCTAACCCAATTACGTTCTGTAGATGGAAAATCCAATAACGAAAAAGTTGTTATTTCTTTTTCAACTCGTGCCTTTGGCCTTGCCCTGTTGCTCTGGGCAAACATACTTAGCACTGGCGAAGGCGGTGCATTTGATTTTCAATCCATGTCGGCTAGCTCTGGTTTGTATTTGGTGGCTGCGGCGGGATTACGGTTGGGCGTGTTT
Organism: Anaerolineales bacterium; assembly: GCA_046328875.1. Lineage (GTDB taxonomy): Bacteria > Chloroflexota > Anaerolineae > Anaerolineales > Villigracilaceae > Villigracilis. The sequence goes on from JAXLVS010000001.1 coordinate 3,218,470, forward strand.
CCCCTGCACCTACCCTACTCTTCTGAATCTTCATTACGCCGCGGACTTGGAACTTCACTACGATTGATCTCCGCAGCATCCAGTATGATCGTGCTAGCGCATACTCCTGCAGAAAGTTTAAATTCTGCTGCCACTCCATTTTTGATACTACTGGCCTTGTTCGCGACGCTTTATAGCGGCTGGATGTGGCTGCGTGCACCAGACGAGTTGAATGGCCGCCCGTATTGGATCATCAGTCTCGTTGCGCTTTCTGTTATCGCTGCGTTAAGTGGAAGTTCAACTGGCGCTATTGCGTGGGGATGTGCGTTGATCCTCGTAGGTGGTGCGCTCTTCTTAACTTCTGTGCAAATCACCTGGCTAAATCGCGCCATGCTGATCGGCGCGTGGAGCCTTTCAGCACTTCCATTCTCATTAACAGCAAGCGCATGGGTCGGCAGGCTCGGTTTTTTCATTCCATTCGTGATCGCAGCACAAGCATTAACTCTGGCAGGTTTTATCCGCCATGCCCTACGCCCTGCCGAACGCGAATCATTCGATTCCCAACCTGGTTGGGCGCGCGCTGTCTATCCTGCTGGAATTCTTCTTTTGATAATTGTCCAGATAGTGCTGGGATTAATCGGCTGGAAGGGAGCGCTTCAGATCGGGGCTTGGCTGCAAGCACTCATCGTTTCAATCTTGACCTTTGGGCTGGTCTGGGCCACACCACGTTTTCGCATCCTCAACCCGATTCGTGCTCACTGGGTAACGACATCCACAACATCACGCTTGAGCGGGTTCTATCAGAGCCTTTGGAGTTTGTACCGCACATTGGCGCGATTAAGCCAATCCATTATCGCAACGTTGGAAGGAGAAGGTGGCATCATGTGGACCTTACTCTTCCTTGCTCTCTTTGTTTCATTACTATCTCAAGGTCCCCGATAACATGCTGGCAACCATCATCTCATGGATCACGGTTGGATTGATCCTTGTAACATCTACTACCATTCTTATCAATCGTGACTGGCGCGTAAGCCTTGGTGCGCTGGCAGTGCAATATATTTCCGTTTTCTGGTTGGTTTCACGCCACCTGCCCTTTGTAATGGGCTCTGTAAAATTGATCGCAGGGTGGATGGTAGTAGCTGCGCTCGGCATGACTCGCCTTGGCCTTACCACCACCGACAATGAAGAAGAAGATACCTTTTGGCCGCGTGGACAATGGTTCCGTTTGATATTGATGCTTATCGTTGCATTGGTTGCGGCAGGAGCTACTCCACGGATCGAGGCTGCTATTCCAGGGCTGGGGTTCCCAGTCATTGCAGGCGGGCTGTTGTTGATCGGCGCAGGGGTTGTTCACCTTGGTGTCACCTCTGACCTTTTACGTGTGACACTGGGTCTGCTCACCATGTTTGCAGGGTTTGAGATCATATATGCAGCCGTGGAAAGTTCCATTCTTGTAACGGGTTTTCTAGCTCTCACAAATCTAGGGTTGGGCGTTGTCGGTTCTTATCTTCTCATTGCTGGGTCAACTCCGCTTGAAAGTGAGGAGGAGCTATGAGTGCCCCAATTCTATGGATAGGCGTTCCGTTCGTCGCGGGAGTGCTGATCCTTTTCCTTTTACGTGAAAAATATTCTGCCTGGGTCGGCGGAACTTTATCAGCCATCCTTGCTCTCATCGCATTGATCATACCTATTGACACTGCGCTTTTGATAGGGTCGGTGTCGTTGAAAATAGCGCCATCCATTCAATTCTTTGGGCGTAGTTTTGAATTCAGCACCGCTGACGGTTCGCTACTCGCCATCATCTATGGCGTGGCGGCACTTTGGTTTTTTGGAACTGAGGCATCTGGCACAGCCAATCGTTTTGTTTCTATTGGGCTGATGATTGTCTCCTTATTGACAGCATCCATCGCTGTGGAACCGTTCCTCTTCGCGGCACTTCTACTTGAAATTGCAGCCATGCTCGTTATCCCTCTGCTTGTACCAGTCTATCAAAAGCCTGGGCGCGGAGTGGTGCGTTTTCTGATCTATCAAACGCTTGCCATGCCCTTCATCCTTTTTTCAGGGTGGATGTTGGCAGGTGTGGAAGCTAGCCCAGGGGACTTGGGAACCACTACCCAAGCAGGCACAATGCTTGGGCTTGGATTTGCCTTTTTACTCGCGGTCTTTCCGCTCTATAACTGGATACCGATGCTAATGGAAGAAGCCTCACCTTATGCAACAGGCTTCCTGCTTTGGGCATTGCCCACTTTTACAGTCATCTTTGCGTTAGGCTTTTTGGATCGTTACGCCTGGCTTCGAACAACTCCTCAACTCGCCAGTGCCATTCAATTTGCTGGAGTCTTCATGGTGGCGAGTGGAGGTATATTCGCATCCCTCCAACGCCATGTGGGGAGAATACTAGGATATACCACCATTGCTGAAACAGGTTTATTGATTCTGATCATGGGATTAAGGTCTTCAGAGATCGTCAACCTAACTTTTCTTATCCTCATCCCTCGTGGATTGGCATTGGCGGTATGGGCCTTAGCGCTCTCCATCGTCAAGCGAAATGCTTATTTCCTTCGCTTCAATGATGTGCAGGGAATTGCACGCAGTTATCCAATCACAACTGCCGCCCTCATTCTTGCGCAACTTTCGATGACGGGCTTCCCGCTGCTGGCAGGCTTCCCTGCCCGTTTGGCGATCTGGCAGGAACTGGCGAGACAATCCATCGGCACAACAGTGTGGGTATTCATCGGGATGCTAGGCCTGCTGGCGGCAGCTATCCGCTCACTGGCGGTGTTCGTAATGGTAGAGGAGGGAAAAAAATGGGAGTTGAAAGAGTCATGGGTGCAAATGGCCATGCTTGGGCTGGGAGTGATCGGGCTCTTCATCCTCGGGATGTTCCCACAAATCTTACAGCCATTTTTAGCAAGCCTGCCTTCCCTATTCAATCGCATTGGTCAATAAGCCATCTTTACAGCGTGCTATAATTTTATTCACTGGAATTTTTACATACCTCGGAGAGCAACATGGAATTTGAACAGATCGTCAAGCGGCTCGATTGGCTGGAAAAGCAACAACGCGAGAATAAGGAAACCATTAGCGCGTTAAGTGAGCGGCTGAATTCATTTGAGACCTCTGTCAATGCTGTGTCAAAACAGATCAAAGTCCTCAGCAAACAAGTGACCGACATCACTCCCGCCAGCAAGCGCGTGGAGCAGTTCGAGGCAATGCTGACGAAACAGCGCAATGACATTATCAAGATGATCGAAGAGAACGAAAAGGCTCATGCGAAGGTTGAAAAGGATACCGACAAACGAGTTCAAGCCGAGTTCTCAGAGATCAACAAGGCTGTGACTCAATTAAAAACAACCACAGACCTGACAGATATAAAAAAGCAGCTCAAACAACGTGCAGATGAAATTCAGCGGGTGGCAAATAATTTTGCTGATATCAAAGTGCGTATTGACGATGCTAAACGGGCCAATGAAGATGTGCAACATGCATTACGCGCCTCAGATGAGACACGCAAAAATGACCTAAAACGGATCGCCGACGTTCAAGGCGAGTTGACCTCCATCCGCAAACGCATTGACGAGAATCGCGAAAAGACAACAATCACTGCCGATAGCGTCCGTAACGTAGAAAACCGTTTCACAGAATTGATCGCCTCTGAACTGGAACGCAAGCAGGCACAAAATGCCTTTATTGAACAGCAAGCCATCGCACAAATCGACCGTGACCGTGCCTGGAAAGAATGGAAGGAAAAGTACGAAGCCTTTCTAAAAGAATCTGAAGGTTTGGATTCACACATCCAAAAATTGGATGAAGCTCTGCGTGGCGCGAAAAAAGCCCAAGAGACGTATCTTGAGCTAAACACCAAGCTTGAGCGCCGCATCAACGAAGTGACAGAAATGCAGCGCCTTGCCGAAGACCGATTAAGACAGGAATGGATCAGCTTCAAAGCTGATGACCAAAAACGTTGGACGGGATATAGCCTTTCTTCCGAAGAATCCTTCCGTGATATTCGCAAGGAAGTTCAAAAATACGAAGGACGCATCACGGTCTTAAATGACGCCACCCAGGTATTGCAAGATCAGATGCATCAAACCACCGACGCCACAGAAACCCAATTGCAGGAAATGATGAACGTGGTACACGAATGGATGACATCCTATCAACGCATCATGGGACATGGAAAAAAGACAACGAAAAAGTAAATTACAATGGCCCTTGGCGAACAGTGGAAATCGGTTAGGTTTCCACTGTTTTATTTTCAAAGTGTGGTTAAATTAAGAGATGAGAGTTATTGGAACAGCAGGACACGTAGATCATGGCAAGTCCACATTGATCGAAGCGCTTACAGGCACACACCCAGACCGCCTAAAAGAAGAACAAGCTCGCGAGATGACCATTGAGCTTGGCTTTGGCTGGCTCACGCTCCCCAATGGCGAAGAAGTGGGCATTGTAGATGTACCAGGCCATCGCGACTTCATCGAAAATATGCTTTCAGGCATCAGTGGAATTGACGCTGCATTACTCGTCATTGCTGCAGATGAAGGCGTTATGCCGCAGACAAAGGAACATCTTGCGATTTTGGATGTTCTGCAAATTCCTGCTGGATTGATCGTTATGACAAAAACAGACCTCGCCTCAGACTCAGGGTGGCTTGATCTGTTAGAAACAGACATTCGCTCCGCTGTGAGCGATACCGTTCTAAAAGATGCACCGATCGTCAGAGTCTCTGCCAGAACTAACACAGGGCTCAAAGAGTTAATTTCCTCTCTCGAAAAAATACTACAAGAAAAACCCGCGCGGCTTGATCTCAATCGTCCACGCTTGCCCATTGACCGTGTCTTCAGCATGAGCGGATTCGGCACCGTAGTCACAGGCACACTCAGCGATGGACATCTTTCCATTGGCGATGAAGTTGAGATTTTACCTTCAGGCCAAAAAGGACGAGTACGAGGTTTACAAACACACAAGAAAAAAGAAGAGATGGCTGTTCCTGGCTCCCGTACGGCAGTGAACATCTCGGGCGTGGATACAGAATTGATACGGCGCGGCGAAGTGGTTGTGCATCTGAATCAGTATCAATCCACTCGCAGGCTTGATGCACGATTTCGTTTACTTAACGATGTTGAATTACCCATAAAACATGGGGATGAAGTGAAATTCTTTGTTGGCGCAAGTGAGACGATGGCTACATTGCGTCTGCTTGGAGTTGAAGAACTTAAGGCTGGCGAAGAAGGCTGGATACAACTTGAATTGCGCGAACCACTGGTCACTGTGCGTGGAGACCGATATATTCTGCGCCGTCCATCGCCCAGTGAAACTCTGGGCGGCGGCGTAGTTATTGACCATCAGCCTAAAGGCAGGCATAAACGCTTTGATGAGGCGGTTTTGAAATCCTTTGAATCTCTCGCACAAGGTTCCCCTGCTGATGTACTTCTGGAAGCTTCTTTGTCGCTGAATGCCGCCTCAATAAAAGAGATCGTCACCAAATCACGCTTGGATGCATCCACTGCGGAAGCCGCGTTAAAAGAATTACTGGAGGCAGGTCAGCTTGTACCTTTGGAAGAAGGCAAGGCCGATATAAAAAGTGATGCACTTGCCGTTGCCCTGCCCCACTGGAATGATCTGCGTGGACGTCTTGAGACCATTCTTGATACATTCCATGCACAATTTCCATTACGGCGCGGCATTCCACGTGAAGAACTAAAGAGCAGACTCAAACTTACGCCTCGTATTTTTAATGCAGCCATCAAACGGCTTGTGGAATCAAACACACTTGCGGATGCGAGGGGAGCCGTATCCCGCCCTGGATATGAGATCAAGTTCGATGCCAGTCAACAGGCCAAGGTCCAGACATTGATGCGAAGGTTCGAGAAGAGTCCGTACGCCACGCCTAGCGTTAAAGAATGTCAAGCGGAAGTTGGCGAAGAAATCGTCAGCGCGTTGGTAGAGATCGGTGAACTGGTTGCCGTCTCGCAGGATGTTATTTTCCGCAAGAAAGATTATGAAGAGATAGTAGAGAAGATCAAAGCCGCCATTCAGCAAAAGGGACAAATCACGCTTGGTGAAGTCCGAGACATGTTGGATACAACTAGAAAGTATATCCAAGCCATGTTAGAGCATTTGGACTCGATCGGTGTGACCATGCGAGCCGGGGATGCAAGAATCTTGAGAAAGTAGAACCAGTATGTTTGCCTTTCTAAAAAAATTATTATCACCTCCATTGTTTGAGAGTGAAGAGGATAACCATCAAGCATATTTACTACACATGATCCTATGGGGATTGGTCATTGTGCCAATTCCCTACGTGCTATATTTCGTTATGTTCGTTCCTGAAGAAGCTGCACGAGCCTTATATCAGGGAAGTATTGGCGAAGCTATCAATATATTTTTATTGGTGTTGTTGAATAAGGGTTACATCCGTTTTGCATCCATACTTCAAGTAATAGCGTTCTGGCTTTTCTTTACTATATCTGCTTTCACCGATATTGGAGTGCAAGGTGAAGCTTATCTTTTAGGGTACCCGCTTGTCATCGTAATCGCAGGGGTTTTGCTGGGCGGAAGAGCAACTTTATTTGTGACGATTTTTTCTCTGCTGTCTGGTCTGTTCATGGTATACGCACAAGAGAATGGTTTACTCCTCCATACGAACGGACATACTCCCATCATCGCCTGGGTCATTAGTATTGCAGTCTTCCCAATGAGCGCGGCATTGCAATATCTTTCAGCCCGCACAGTGAGGAATGCTTTGCAACGGGCGCATCGCAGCGAAGAAAGATATCGTCTAATCTCTCGGGTTATTTCAGATTACACATTCGAGAGTGTAATAGAAAAAAATGGAGATACCAAACTGGTGTGGGTGGCAGGCGCATTTGAAAGAATGACTGGATACACCTACGAGGAATATGTAGCAAATGGCGGCTGGCTCGGGCACGTCCACCCTGATGATCTGGCGCAAGATGCACAGGACATGGAAAAGTTAATGCGAAACGAGGACGTTATCAATTCTGAGATCCGCACCTTTACGAAGAGCGGGGAGATTCGCTGGGAGCGAATTTTTGCCCACCCTGTATGGAATACAGCAGAGAATCGTCTCGCTGGTATTGTAGGAGCGGTGCAAGATGTAACTTTGCAAAAAGAATCAGAGAAGCTGCTGAAAGAAACTCTTCTGCAGCAAAATGCAATCCTCGATAATATTCCAGATATGGCATGGCTGAAGGACGTGAACAGCCGTTATATTGCCGTAAATGAACAATTTACAAAGACCTGTGGCAAGAAAGCGGAAGAAATCGTTGGTAAAACTGACTATGATATCTGGGATAAAAGCTTTGCAGATAAATATCGCAAAGACGACCTGGAAGTGATAGACAGCGGCTACCGCAGACAAGTGGAAGAACTCCAACTAGATAGTTCGGGAAGGGAGTATTGGGTCGAAACCATCAAAACTCCCATCCGAAACTCTACGGGAGAGATCATCGGCACAACAGGCATTGCACGTGAGATCACAGAACGTAAGAAAGCCGAAATCGAACAAAAGCATCTGATCAACGAGTTGGAAACGAAGAATGCCGAACTGGAACGGTTCACATATACAGTTTCTCACGACTTAAAATCGCCACTGGTCACCATCACTGGATTTCTCAGCTATCTGGAAAAAGATGCCCGAAGCGGCAACTTTGAAAGTTTCAACAAAGATATTAACCGCATCCAACATGCTGTGCAAAAAATGCAAAATCTATTAAAAGACTTGTTGGAGCTTTCGCGCATTGGAAGGTTAATGAACGACCCTGTTGAAATAAAATTCAACGAGATCGTAAAAGAAGCATTAGCGATAGTAGAAGGACAAACCACTTCAAAACAAGTGCAAATTGAAATCGCAGAAACAGATCAAACCGTCCGAGGTGATCGGACTCGATTGGTTGAGGCCATACAAAATCTAATTGATAACGCCATCAAATTCATGGGCGACCAACCCGAACCGCGCATAAAAATTGGAACAAATGTAGATGTGCAGGGAAAATCTGTTTTCTTTGTACAAGATAATGGTATCGGCATTGAACCTCAATACCGCGAACGAATTTTTGGGTTATTCAACAAGTTGGACACCAACTCGCAAGGCTCTGGCATTGGGTTGACCATTGTAAAACGTATCATTGAAGTACACGGCGGAAAGATATGGGTGGAATCACAGCCGGGCAAAGGCTCTACGTTTTATTTCACATTATCTGCGTAACTTGTATTCTGAAACGTTTATTTACCAATAAAAAAAGGAGAACCCATGTGCGGACGTTTTACGCTAACCGTTGACCCATCACAATTACAAGATGCTTTTGGCGATTTTATCTTACCAGATCAATTCGCGCCTCGTTTCAACATCTCCCCTTCTCAACCTGTGCTTGCCATTCCAAATGACGCAAAGAACAAAGCAGACTTCTTCTCCTGGGGTCTCATCCCCTCATGGTCCAAAGATCCCACCATCGCTGCCCGCCTCATCAATGCCCGCGGCGAGACCATCGCAGAAAAACCATCCTTTCGCGGTAGTTTCAAATACAAACGCTGCCTTATTCCCGCCGATGGATTTTACGAATGGAAAGCCCAAGGCGGTGAGAAAACAAAAGTCCCATATTTTATTCACATGAAAGACCGTGCACCGTTCGCTTTCGCAGGTCTATGGGATGAATGGCATTCGCCCGATGGCAGCACGCTGCGAACCTGTACCATCATCACCACCGAACCCAACGAATTGATGGCGACTCTGCACAACCGCATGCCTGTTATCTTAAATCAAAAGGATTATGCTCAATGGCTGGATGCCGCGCCTCAGACTCCCGATCACCTGCTCCACCTCATCAAGCCTTTCCCATCTGACAAAATGTCCGCATACCCTGTTTCAACATTAGTCAACAAGCCTGGCAATGACAGACCCGAGTGTGTAGTACCGCTACAGTAATCACAACTTCATGCCCGCCATCAAGATAACAAAGCTACAAAATGCGCTCAATAAAAACCTGGTTAATTAGTCACTTCCCTGCTCTCGATTCTCGCGATTACGTTCTCTTCCTAGTCGGTCAATTCGTCTCGGTTATCGGTACGTGGATGCAAGCCACTGCCCTTCCATATCTCGCTTATCGCATCTCAGGCCGCCCGCTGGATCTAGGTCTCATCGGGTTCTCGAACACATTGCCCACGTTGCTATTTGCACTCCCTGCTGGAGTGTTGGTGGAGCATTGGGATAAACGGAAAACGGTCATATTATTTCAGGCCATCATGTCAGTTCAGGCATTTGGCCTGGCGTACCTCGCATACACGGGACAAATTCAGGTTTGGCATATTGTTCTACTGGCCTTTTTCTACGGGTCGGCTGTCTCAGTGGAAGTGACAGCGAGACAAGCGATGCTCATTGAGTTGGCTGGGCGTGAGGCTTTGCCAAGTGCTATTGCTCTGCAAACTACAGCCTTCAACCTTGGGCGTGTGCTGGGACCATTAAGCGCAGCATGGTTGATCTCTGCAACAGGCAGCGAGGGCAGTGTCTTTTTAGCGAACGGGATCAGTTTCGTTTTTGTAATCATAGGCCTTTTCATCGCGCGTACTCGCTTTAAAGAAGATAATAGCGAAATAGAATCTGCACAATCACAGGGAATGCGCAGCGAATTCAAACAAGGACTCGTCTATATCAGACATAACGCTGTTGTACTTTCAGCCATTCTCATGTCTGCGCTATTGGGCTTCTTTGGTATTCCTTTGCTGCAACAAATCCCTGCTCTTGCGCGTGATGTGTTCAAAACACTGGCAGATACTGAGCCGCTGATCGCTGCAAGAACAAGTAGCTTATATACCGCTCAAGGAGTGGGAGCTGTAATTGCCGCTTTTATCGTTGCATATCTTAGTACCGCAAATAAAAGAAAGATGTTGTTATTAGGGCAGATCTCTTTTATTGCCCCCGTCATAATCATAGGAATCACGACCAATATGAATCTGGCCTTGGTATTGTTGGCATTTATTGGCTGGGGAACGGTGACACAATTAGTGACCATGAACACCATGATCCAAATGCAGGTCCCCAACGACCTGCGTGGACGAGTGTTCAGCATTTACTTTTGGGCATTGCAAGGCGTAGCGCCCTTTGGAAGTATCATGGTCGGTTGGCTGGCACAAACCTGGAATGTCCAAACCGCTATTATCACAGGCGGGGTTGCCTGTTTGCTGGGCGTAGCCTTTGTACAGCTATTTTTCCTGCAAAAAAGCCAACCAACGGCTTAAGACAGGATAAGTATTTCCAGTCCAACTTGACTTCGATTTTTTACCCATGTTATGATGGCAGGCATGCAAAACAACTTCAAAGAAGATGCACCAAATCCCGCAGATAATAGCGGGAAAAAGGGACAGGATATAGATAGCCCCTCCTCTCCATTAAGGCAACGCAGCTTTCTTACCCGTGGTATTAACCGCCTCGTTGAAATGGGGCTTGGCGAACCACTATTACGAATCGGGACAAACGTATTTTCCATCATTGCAATCGGAATCGTGATCGCGCTCGTGCAGGGGTTTTTCCGTCAGATCAATTCTCCGCTGGCAGGAAACAGCGAGCAGAATTCAGCGCAAGCCGTGAGCGAAGGTATAGCATCCGTCGCCACTCCCTCTTTGGATATTCCCATTATCGACGGCATAGCCCGATCCGCACAGATCCACACGAACATACCGAACCGCCCTCGTAACGAGATCACGAAGTACACCGTGGAAGAAGGTGATACAGTTTTCGGGATCGCCGAAAAGTTTGGCCTCGAACCACAAACTATCTTATGGGGAAATTATGAAACCCTTTTAGATGACCCTCACTCACTACGCCCAGGGCAAGAGTTGAACATTCTGCCAGTGGATGGCGTGTATTGGCAATGGCTAGGCGGACTTAGTTTTGGGTCATGGGCAAAATTCTATGGCGTAACCGCAGCAGACATTATCGAATACCCTGGTAATAATCTTGACCCCAAAGCTGTTGGTGATTACGAAAACGCGAATATCCCTGTTGAGACGTGGCTCATCATCCCTCATGGAAAAAGAGAATTCGTCAGTTGGAGCGCACCACTTGGTGTAACGCGTGAAAACCCCGCCTCTGCGCGCGTGCTTGGCGCAGGCGCATGTGACCCGGTTAGTGGCGGCGCAATTGGATATGGATATTATGTTTATCCCACTAACAAGCATTATTTGTCTGGTTTTGATTATTCAACAAAAACGAACCACCTCGGCATTGACCTCGCTGGCAATCTAGGGGAAGGTGTTTATGCAGCAGACGCAGGCGTGGTTGTTTACGCAGGCTGGAACGATTATGGCTACGGCAATATGATCATGATTGACCACGGCAATGGATTTCAATCGCTGTACGGTCACTTGAGCGCATTCAACGTCGGCTGTGGACAAAGCGTCGGGCAGGGAGAAGTGATCGGCGCGGTTGGCTCTACAGGTCGCTCCTCTGGGCCGCACTTACACTTTGAATTGATGGCAGGCATGAAGGTCAATCCCTGGGATTATTTACCGCCACCCTAATACTTGCCAAAGGTGGAAGGCTATACTATAATCTCGGTCGCTTTCCAGGTCGCATAGTTCAGCTGGTTAGAACATTCGGTTCACATCCGAAAGGTCACAGGTTCGAGTCCTGTTGCGACCACAAAAAAACTGCTAAAAAGCAGTTTTTTTGTTTCTAAATCCTCATCCGCAAAACTATCAGAAAGTCTCATATTTTCATAAGAATTTGGCTTCCAGCCAAATTCTCTTTTATAATCAGCCCACAATGACAACACGTACAAACGAAGCCTGGCTGGCAGACCTGCGAGACACGGGCATAAACCACGCCGAAGCATTAACTGACCTGCGCGAGATCATCCAAAAGGGCTTGCCCTATGCTCTCTCTCGCTGGCTTTCGTCAGACGACCCTCTCTTTCAACCTCTCGTGGAAGAAGTAACTCAAGAGACTCTTCTGCGTGTGCTGGACCAACTCGACACATTTGAAGGCCGCAGTCTATTCACTACCTGGGTACACAAGATCGCCATTCGGATCGCCTTGACCGAGCTGCGCCGCAAACGCTGGCGAGATGCCTCCCTCGACGAATTAACCGAAAACGAAGACGCTCCCCCTCCCCCCGGCCTGCTCGCTGACCCCCATGCATCTCCTGAAACCTCAGCAGAGCGCTCAGATATGCTTGTCCGCGTGCGCCGCATTTTGGAAGAGGAACTCACCGCCAAACAGCGCGAAGCCCTTGTACTACTTGGCCTGCAAGATATGCCAATGGAAGAAGCAGCCAAGCGCATGAAAACCAATCGGAACGCCTTATACAAACTGCTCCACGATGCACGCCTGAGGCTTAAGAGACGCCTCGCCCTCGAAGAGTTAACTCCGCAAGATCTGTTAACGGCCTTTGAGCAAAAGTAAGATTAATATTTGGTTAATCGTCACAATTTTAGTATGAACATAAAAAATTTTATTCAACGCATTCAAAATACGTTCAATCCCAAGCAGGATTCCCTGGAACTTAAAGATGAGGTTGTGCTTAAGTTCCTGCGCGTGCTAGAAAATGCCCGCGAAGAGGAGCTTTCCTGCAGTGAAATGTATACCCGCCTTGATGAATTTGTGGAAAATGAAGTCCAAGGCAAAGACGCTGACAAAATCACTCCACTTATCCACGAACACTTGGATATGTGTCCCGAATGCTGTGAAGAATATGAAGCACTGCTAACAGTACTGGAACATACGAAAGAATAATAAATAGAAAAAAATGACGAGCTTTTGGCTCGTCATTTTTTTGTTAAGCGTGGAACAACTTTTCGCCTGCTTGTATCGCAACCTTCAATCTGTTCTCCGCAGGAGTGATCGGGCACGACCACATTTCGTTGTAAGCGCAATATGGATTATATGCAATATTGAAATCAACAATAAAGTACCCGCCTGGCAGCGGCTCTGGTTCGAGATACCTGCCCGCTGGGTAGGTTTCTTTTCCAGCCAAAGAATCTACAAACGGCAGAAAAAAGCCATGTTCACTTCTATATATCGTCAACTCTGCTTCAGTTCCATCCACCTCAAAGTGGAACTTTCCAAACTTTTCATAGATCTGTACATCACCTGTCGAAGTCTGCATTTCAAACTTTTGTTTAGCAGTGAATTCATCTACCTTTACTTCAAGTCGCAACGCATCATTTTCAGGGAAATACTGTAATCCATGAAAATCCTTTCGCTGCTCACGGGTCAATGGGCTTTGCGGATGACTGCCAAAAAACTCATCTTTTTGCGCACGAAACATATCCAAGTCCGACATTCTGCCTCCAATAAGATTTATGCTCAATAGACTGTAATAAAACTTGAATTCTTACGAAATCGTAATCAATTTACCAGCCCCTTGCCAATTCAACTGCTTTATGCTATTTTTAGTGAAGAGGAAAAATTTAATGGCTTCCACACAAAAAACTGTAATGATCATTGAAGATGAACCAGATGCAGCGGAATTATTTGCAGAAATGATGCGCGTCAACGGCTTTCGTGTTATTAAAATGTTTTCCAGCGCACCTGCCATTCCAATGATCTCTCAGGAAAAACCAGATCTCATTCTGCTCGATATCATGATGCCTGACATCTCCGGACTAGAAGTTTTACGCTACATGCGCCGCGAACCAGACTTAGCCGCCATTCCCTTCATCGTTGTCTCTGCCAAAAGCATGCCTGGCGACATCAAAACTGGCCTCCAAGCAGGGGCTTCCATGTATCTTACCAAACCTGTTGGCTTTCTTGACCTCAAGGAAGCAGTGGAAAAAGTTTTAAACAATCACAACAAATGAATTTGCGTGCCTTTATAGCCATCGACCTTCCCGATCAACTGCAAGACGCGCTCGAAAAACAAATCACCCGTCTTCGTCAACCATTAGGGGATGAACTCGTCCGCTGGGTTCCCACACAAAACATGCACTTGACTTTAAAATTCCTTGGGACAATTTCCGCTTCCCATTTGGAATTCTTGAAGCAACTCATTACCCAAACAGTGGAATCCCACGCCCCGTTTGACATGCAAATCAACGGTATCGGCTCTTTCCCAAACTCGAAGCAGGCACGCATCCTATGGGCAGGAATCCACGCCCCTGCAGAGCTGTCCTCCCTGCAAAAAAGCCTAGAAGCAGGAACAACTCGTTTAGGCTATGAAGCGGAAGAACGTCCCTTCTCTCCGCACCTTACGTTGGGGCGTGTCCGCCAAAATATTGACCAGACAGGAATGCAAAAGATCCGCACAACTTTGGCATCAATTCAACTTGGCAATATTGGCTCTGCCAGAGTAGACTCCATCCACCTGTATAAAAGCGAGCTGCATTCCAACGGCTCGGTATACACAAAACTATTTTCCGCAACATTGAAAAAACACAATTGAGGTGAAATCTGAACGCACTAGAACTTGCTCGTGAAATTGTAAACGCCCTTGAAGATAAAAAGGGAGAAGACATCGTCCTTATTGACTTGAAAGATATCGTATCATTTACCGATTATTTCATTATTTGTACCGGCACCAGTGACCGTATGATCGATGCGCTCGCAAAATCCGTTATTGAAGACATCCGCGTAAAGCATAAGAAAAAGGGAAAACAACAGGGTTTCTCCCGTGACGGCTGGGTGATCGTGGATTTTGGAGATGTAATCCTCCACCTCTTCTCCCCAGATCAACGTGATTTCTATCTACTCGAAGAACTTTGGGAAGATGGCAAAGTTTTACTGAGAGTACAGTAAAAAAAGAAAACTCCGCAGACTATGCAGTCTGCGGAGTTTTTATTACAGGTCACTGGTTATATTCGTAATGATTGGTCAACGTATAGGTTATATAATTTTCCCATAAAGGTTGAACAATATTCCATTCATAATCATGAGACGAAAAAGTCTGGATCACCATACGCCCACCCATACATACCGCCAGCACACCATAATCTGATTTGCGGCTGGGCTGAATACCTCCCACCAATACTGCATCTCCGCCTGAACTTAATTTCAACAAATCACCAGCATCATCAAACCACTCAGGGTATGGATACGATGGCGCTTGGACAATATTCGGGGTAGAGAGTAATGGATGCGATTTATCCAGCCAGTAGATCGAGTAGTCGTACGGATCATACTCATTATCCCGTGTCCAATTACGAAACAGGCTGACCCCACATTTGCTCAAGATCGGAGCGATCTTCCCATTGGCGATTTTATCCAAATGCCACACTTCAATAATGACCGCTCCGCCATTATCAATATGATCGTACATCATCTCGAACATTTCACCGCTAAACTCAGAACGAACTTCCGAGGCTACGATCATCAAATCCCAATTGGTGGCTGAATTAGCATATTCTTTAAATGTACCAAGCGCATCCCCAGCGTTCACCACTTTGCCGCCAGAAAAATTCATTGAGTTTACTGTGCTATTAACCATGGGCATTAAAGACGGGTATCCCACAATATCTTCATAAATAAGGATATTAGAAGCCTTAATAAGCCCATTCATATCAACTGGGGCTGATGTAGCAGCGGCCCCTACATCAGGCGCTGCCGCAGTATAGGTGGGGTATGGGGTATAAGTCGCTGCAGGAAGCTGAAGAGTTGGCACTGTCCCACCTGCTGCCAGAGTTTCCTGTTGAAGCGCCAAACTGGTCTGTTGAACTGCCAGCGCCACCTGTGTTTGAGGGATGCCAGCATCTCCACTACTTACACCAGGAATGCTGCACGCCAAAGCCGCCAACACAAGCATAAAAATCGTTGCAAACCACCGCGATGTTTTCATAACACCCTCCAGGTATGGAAGTCGGGAGAAACAACGTATTCCTACAAAATCATTATATAACTATTCAGGTCATTTGGCTCACTCACATAAAAAAAGCAGCCCGCAGATTTTATCTGCGGGCTGCTTCACAACAACAACTACAAACTATTTTTCAAAAACCCACGCATCCACTGCGCGCTTCCAATCCACAAGTTCTTCTTTCTTGAACCAGAGGGCAACTTCGCGCTCCCCAGTTTCGGGTTTGTCAGAAGCATGGATGAGATTGCGGCCCACTTCAAGGGCGTAATCGTGGCGGATGGTGCCAGGAGCGGCTTCAACAGGTTTTGTGGAGCCAACGGTCTGGCGCACAGCTGCAACTGCGTTAGGGCCTTCCCACACCATTGCCATCACAGGCGCGGAGGTAATGTACGAAATCAAGCCATCGTAAAACGGTTTGCCTTTATGTTCTGCATAATGTGTCTCAGCCAAATTCTGGCTAACCTGAATAAATTTTGCGCCAACAAGGCGAAGTCCGCGGCGTTCAAAGCGGGCGATCACTTCACCGATCAAGCCGCGCTGCACACCATCGGGTTTTACAAGTACGAGCGTTCTTTCCACAGAAATTTCCTCCGAAATAAAATATATACGCAAAGGGCAACCATAAAGGCTGCCCCTACGGATTTAACGAATTAACTCTTCAGCCTTGTTATAGGCTTCAAGGGCTTCTTTCAAGCGATTTGCGCGCATGTAGGCATCGCCAAGCGTCTGCCAAATGCCAACTTCCACAGGATAGCGATAGATAGATTCAGTCAAGTCACGGATAGTCTCTTCAAGGTGCTTGCCTTTCTTGATGAGTTTTCCGTAGTGATCTAAAGCCGTGGGGATATCGCCTCGATCCAACTCACCTTTGGCCTGCACCAACACATTGACATTAGTCGGCGCTTCAGCCTTGGGTTGACGTGCTGGCTTGGCAGGTTTCTTCTTCTCAACACGAGGCTGTTCGCTCGGTTCAGGAGAGGGTGGATTCTTGATAATTGGCTGCGCCTTGGCTTGTGATGAAGGCGATGCAGTTGTTGTAACAACAGGCGGTTTCGGCTGCTGTTGCGCTTCAACTTCAGACTTGGGTTCCAATGGATGCCAATCGGATGGTGAAGTGGGTTTGAGCTGCTGCGGCGCTTCTGCCTCGTATTGCTCACGATGCAACCAGGGTGGAGCATCTTCACCTTCTTGCTGCTCAGTTTCATCTACGCCCTTTAACCAATCGGGGAGGTCAGCTGTCAGGGTAACAGGAGCAGACGCATCGGTCGGAGTTGAAGCGACAGGTTCAATTGATTCTTTCCAGGAGTCATCTTCTGATTCAGAAGATGCAGGAGCATCCACACCGCTTAACCAATCAGGTAGATCAGTTTTTGCAGGCTGAGGTTCAACGGGCTTAGCATCTGGGCGGCTTGGAAGAGGAGGTCTCGCAGAAGCGCGGATAAGTTCGGGATCAATATTGAGGCCTGGCTCGTTATCCAATCCGCTGAGCCAGTCAGAAAGATCCTGGTTAGATAGATTCTGACTCACATAATCGCCGCTTTCAACGGGAGCTTCTTCATCAATACCGCTCAACCAATTGGGCAGGTCAGAGCTCGGCGCGGCTTCTTTCTCTTCGGAATATTCAAATTTATTTCCAGCGTCAGACGGTCGTTGGACATCACTCAACCACTCAGGTATATTGCCGCGTTCAAGAGGTTGGTCTTCTTGTTTTTCCTTATCACCTAAATCACGAAGCCACATACCAGTTTCATCAGTGGCAGGCTCGGCCTTGGATGCATTCTCAAATTCAGAGAAGAATTGCTCCCCGATATTTTGAGCACCTTCACTCCACTCCTGCTTTTCTGTGGATTGCGTTTCACCAATAGATTGAGCTTGCGAGACCCATTCTGGCGGGGTTTCACTGCGTTTGTTTGGATCGGTGACGAGTTCTTCTGGTTTGGCACCATGCTTCGCTGCAAGGGATTCAAGCCATGCAACAGCATCATCCTGTTCCTGTGCAGATGTGCCGAGGCTTTCCACTGTTGGCTGTTGCGCTTCGGGTTGTTGATTAATAGTCTGCGCTTGCGAAACCCATTCTGGTGGAGTTTCACTTCGCTTGTTCGGGTCAGTGACGAGTTCTTCAGGTTTGGCACCATGCTTGGCTGCAAGAGATTCGAGCCAGGCAACTGCATCATCCTGTTCCTGTGCAGATGCGCCGAGGCTTTCCACTGTTGGCTGTTGCGCTTCGGGTTGTTGATTAATAGTCTGTGCTTGCGAAACCCATTCTGGTGGAGTTTCACTTCGCTTGTTCGGGTCAGTGACGAGTTCTTCAGGTTTGGCACCGTGCTTGGCAGCAAGAGACTCAAGCCAAGCAACTGCGTCATCTTGTTCTTGTGCAGATGCGCCGAGGCTTTCTACAGAAGCAACAGGCTCGCTTTTGGGTTCGGCAGCACGCAGCCAATCTGGGAGGTCGGCAGGTTGAGCTTCTGCGGCCTGTTCATTTGTGCCACTCATCCAATCGGGCGTACTGGCGGGTTCGGCTGGTTTTTCAGGTTCGCCGAGTCCGCTCAACCAATCAGGGGCATCGCTGCTTGGAAGCACTGGCTCTGGCTGTGAGGCTGAAGCCGCAGTTGTTGCAGCTGCAGTACCAAGACCACTTAACCAATCAGGTAAATCGCTGGCAGGAGTAGCATTAGTTTGTGGAGCATCAAAAGATGCAGAAGAAGTCGATTCGGCATTATCAAGCCCGCTCAACCAATCAGGTGTATCTGTTGCAGACAACATATCAGATCGAGGTTGAGTTGGCGGGGTTTGGCTTTCAGTTGTGGGAACTTGACCCTTGAGCCAGTCTGGCAAATCTGCAGGGACGAGGCCTTCACCTGAGGCTGGTGCTTCATCTTCATCGAAGATGGAAGTTGGTTTTTCAGGAGTGTTGGATTCTCCCCAGCCAGCTGCACGCAGAAAATCTGGGATTTGGTCATTTGATTCGGAGGAAGAACCAGCCATCGGCGCAGATTGAGGCGCTTCGTTGGAGGCTCCGCCAGACTTCAGCCAGTCGGGTTGATCATCAAAAGAGGATGCACCCAAAGCAGGCACGGAAGACGAACCAAGTTCAATACCAAGCGAAGAAGTCCATTCCTGCCCTGCTGGAGCTGCTTCTTCACCAGAGTACTCAAGTCTTTCGAGATTGATGGAAGCATCGGGGACATCGCTAGTTAGGAAGACAGAACCTCTTGCAAAGTTTGCATATGGATCCAATTCACCCACACGCATACGATACACTTGAGTGCTTTCTGTTGAGCCAGCCGTAGCAGGCAATAATTCCACCATGATGCGGTTTGCATCAAAGCAGTAGGGATAACGCTTTAAGAGCTGATTGCAAATATCAGAGGCATCCGATTTTTGCCCGCCCTTGAAATAAGAGAACGCCAGTAAGGTTTGCATATCGGCACGCTGCGAATCTTCCGCAAGTACAGCGCGGATTTCTGCAATCGCCTGCGGATACAGCTCCCCTTGCACATACATGTGCGCGAGCGCGCCACGGGTCATACGGATCTTGGGCGGTTCCATGCCATCACGTCTGCCGTATAGGCGCTGCAATTCACCTTGAATGGCAGCATTGGAAGGCTGCGCTTCAAAAGCACGCTCCATGTGCCAGATAGCATCGTCTAATTTATTTTCTTCATCATTGATAATACTTAAACCAACATGGGATACAAAATCACCTGGCGCGGCCATGAGCACGCGCCCGAAAACATCCACCGCCTCACCATACCGTTTGGCCTCAAGAAAGGCCTTCCCCAACATGCGGTAGGTTTCAAGATGCTTTGGAAATGTCTTCAGGATGTGACGACAATGAGCAATAGCCTCATCGATATGTCCCTGTTCGACGAGGCGTTCAATTTCACGATTGTATATTCTCAAAGAAACTTTTGCCATTACCGTGTCCTATGGTTACAGAATGCTGTTTCAACAGCAAGTATGCCTGATTCTTAAATAATTCGCAAGACTATACGCTATTTTACTCGTAAAACAGTGGTAATGGCGGCACAAAATCATCGCTGAACTGATGTGCCAAAAGTACTGCTTTGCGAGCTTCTTCCAACTTGGCCTTGTCATTTGCGTGGATCTCAAATAACGGCTCACCTTCATGAACCTGATCACCTACTTTTTTGTGGATGATAAACCCGACAGCATGGTCGATGGAATCAGTTTTCTTTGCCCTGCCAGCCCCCAGCGCGACAGAGGCTTCGCCTACGATTCTTGCATGGACCTGTGAGATGAATCCGCTTCGAGGAGCATTCACCACTTCTACATATTTTGCCCGTTCGAACTTGGAAGTATCATCCACATAAGCAACATCCCCACTTTGAGCCTGCACCAGCACGCGCAAGGTCTCCAATGCACTGCCATCCGCAACGGCTTTCTCAGCCATAATACGGCCTTCTTCGAGGGTCTTTGCACGCTGCCCCGCCACGAGGACATGAGCCGCGAGGTGATAACAATGCTCACGATAGTCGGCAGGAGATCCGCCACGCAGCATATCAATAGCTTCGATCATTTCAAGGGAATTCCCTACCGCCCCACCTAACGGTTGATTCATGTCCGAGAGCAAAGCAATTGTTTTGCGGCCTGCAAGACGGCCAATATCTACCATTAATTCAGCGAGTTCGCGGGCTTCATCCAAAGTCTGCATGAAAGCGCCAAGGCCCGTTTTGACATCCAACACAATGGCATTTGCGCCGCCTGCGATCTTCTTGCACATAATGGACGAGGCGATTAGTGGCATCGAAGGCACAGTTCCAGTAACATCTCGCAAAGCGTACATTTTTCCATCCGCAGGTGCAAGCTCCATGGACTGACCTGTAAGTACAATGCCTTTTTCTTTTAATTGCTTTTTGAATTCATCAGTTGTCAGATTAACGCGATAACCAGGAATGGATTCCAGTTTATCAAGTGTGCCGCCACTGAAACCAAGTCCGCGGCCAGACATTTTGCCAACGGGCAACCCACAAGCCGCGACTATAGGCATAACAGAGATACTGGTCTTATCCCCTACACCGCCTGAAGAATGTTTATCTACTACAATGTCAACCACTTTGGAAAGGTCGAGCACTTGCCCAGAGCGGGCCATTGCCAAGGTAAGGTCTGCTGTCTCAAAGGAAGTCATACCATTCAAAAGGACAGCCATGGCAAAAGCTGAGGCTTGATAATCTGGAATATCCCCATTGGTAAAGCCCTGTATGAAGAAATCGATCTCCTGTGCGGTTAGTTGTTGCTTATCGCGTTTTTTGATGATGATATCTACTGCGCGCATGTTTCTCCTTGTGAAATCTTGCGCGGATATTTTAACGCATTTTGTCAGACAAAAACACAGGGTCGAGATACTTTATAGCATCTCGACCCTATTAATTACGATTTCACCAATTGTTGGCCTTCTTTTGTGTCTTTCACTGTCCAACCCAATGCTGTTATTGCATCTCGCAGACGGTCCGACTCGGCAAAGTTCTTATCTGCACGAACTTGTTTACGCTGCTCCAGAAGAGCCAACACCTCTTCTGGCGGCGCTTCATTATCAGGTTTAGTGGCATTTAAAACCATTTGCCACACCTCAGTGCGGATTCCCATTTCGATAGGTTCAGGTGTTGTACATGTACCAAGCTCGCTCAATGAGAAGCTTGCACCTGACGCATACATTTCTGAGCTATCACTTTTCAAGACAGAGACCGAGCTGACGCCATGCACGTCACAAACGCCTTTTTCGCAATCCATAATGATGCCAGAATGTTCATCCAACCCAACAATGATATTTTCAGCAGGCGTCATTCTACGCCATTGCTCGAAGCGCTCCATACCCATGAAGCAACGGCTGGTATCCAAATCTACGCCGCCTTCGGCATTGTTCCAATGCGGGATGAAAGAAAGGTGCATCCCAAAATCATCGAAGAGATTGAGGCCGTCTTTTACATGGACGTCCTCTCCTACTTTATATATCTCATAAACAGGCAAAACCCATTTTCCAACCGAGATAGTCGCCGCAGAAGCAAAGACCAAAGTCGCGCCGAGTCTATGCCGTGCACGGATAATGTCCCATGCGAGCGTGCCTTGTAATTGACGCACCACATAGCTTGGGCTGCCTGGTCCCATAAAGATCAGGTTGGCTTGCAGTAGGGGTTTTAGAATCTCAAGATTATCAGGGCTGAATTCTGTGCCTTGTTTTCGGGCAGGGACAAGGTCAATGGTGGGTTTGTAATTCTGTAAACGGGTCTTGAGAAACTCCGCTACGCGGCCTGCCACCAGTGAAGCATTTAACTCAAAGCCAGCTGGCGTTTCCAGTATGGCGATCCGCAACGGGTCAGGAATGAGGCGAGCAAGAGACTCGAAGATACGTCCGCCCGCAAGGGATGTCTCTCCAGAGCCGAGAAAGGCAATTCGTCCAAGTGTCATGTTACTTGGATGACGCGTTCAGTTCGTCTATTACGCTAAGAAATGTTTCGTTATCAGGAATATCGGCACGCGATACACTAAAGTGAATATAACGGATGTACCCATGCATATCCACAATGCAATTCAAGGGCATACGACCAAGTTTGAAAAGATTAACTTCCTGCTTATATATCCGCGCCACATTATGTTCGGGGTCAGGCAACCCAACAAATGGAAGATTTTCTTTTGCCCAATACCTCTTGAAAGACTCCAATCCATCAGGCCCAACAGCTAGAATCTCCGCTCCACGCGCGGTGAATTCAGCATAGTGATCTCGCATACGCGCCAACTGCGCGCGGCAATGTGGTCACATAAAGCCGCGTAGAAAGGCAAGTAAGACGGGTTTGCTCCCGCGAAAACTGGAAAGGCGTACAGGGTTTCCGTTTATATCTTCAAGTTCAAAATCAGGAGCAAGTTCACCGGGGGCTATTAAGAAAGGTTTCATCGGTTTCCATTAGCATTGGGAGTGGAAAGGTTTACCCCGCCAAACCCAAAATTTTATTTTTTCAAATACGTTATCACGGCTTCCATAAACTGCACGGGACATTCCTCTTGAGGAACATGCCCACATTGTGGAATCAATTTAAGTTGCGCATTTGGAATTTCATTGGAGATTGCTTCAAAATAAAATGCACGAATGAGGCGGTCTTCCTGCCCTGCCACAATAAAAACAGGGACAGTCAATTTCGGCAACAACGGGCGCAATTCAGGGTACGCAGGCGCAAAGGTTAATTCATAAAATGCGCGGTCCCAGTTCTTGATCTTCAATAATTTTAAATATTCCTGTTTAATCCCATCGGTCAGCTTGGCTGAATCATACCACTCGCGCTGGATCGTGTTAGGTAAAGACTCTAGATAGTCGCGCATCATCAAGGGGCCGAGATGCCGCATTTGCGGAGTCCACATCAACGGCAATGCCCAAGCAGGGAACTGCGGGCCTCTTCCCCCGCCGACGCCTGGGTCCACCAAAATAAGAGACTCTACTCTTTCGGGATATTCCAACGCAAAAGCGACAGATACACCACCGCCCGCTGAATTTCCAACCAGCACAGCTTTATCAACGCCAAGTTCATCCAACAGACCACGCAATAGCTCAACGTTGGCTTTCATGCCATAGGGGTTTTCAACCCAATCTTCAGGCATGGGACGTTCCGTTAATCCAAAAGCAGGACGGTCATAAGCAATCACATGACCTAATTGCGCAAAATCATCCATCACTTCGCGCCATGAATATGTACTGCCACCGAAGCCGTGCAGGAGAACGAAAGTCGTTTCTCCTGCACCAGCTTCTTTGTAATGGACTTCCACATGATTCACTTCAATAAATTTGCTTTCAGGTTCAATGAATTCTTCTTCTGTTACCAAGCCATCCAATTCTGCCACAGGGACAAAAAATGGACCAAGAGCAGCTGTTACACAGGAAAAGACCAAGGAAGCAAAAATTAGCTTTTTCCAATGTCTCATCATAAAAACAGATTACTGAGACAATGACTTCAAAAATTCCACTGTTGCGGTTGAGACTTGAGTCCACTGGTCTTCGGGAGAAATGGTGGCTTTATTGTCACCAGCTTGAGGTCCATAGGAACCGAACTGCGCATGATTGCCGCCATCGATCACAACATATTGCGTTTGAGGCGGAAGCAGTGACTTGGTCTCATCAAACTTGTCCATGCCTGCCATATCTCGCGTGCCATAAATGGAAAGTATTTCCAGATCTGAATTCTTCAGTGAATCATCAGCAGGATAGGATGCAAAAAACACAATGCCATCCAAATCATTCTGGTGGTCCTTTGCATACACCGAAGCGGCCACACCGCCAAGGGAATGTCCGCCCACGACCCAATACTCAATATCAGGATATTGTTCCTGCACATGCGCAGCCGCATTGATATCAAAGAAAGCCAAGTTCAATGGCACGGGTACCAGCGCAACAAAATATCCCTGCTCTGCGATCATTCGCAACACAGGCGCATACGCGCGGTAATCCACTCGGCCGCCTGGGTAAAAAATAAAACCAGTTGTAGGAGTTACTCCCGTAGGTGTAAACGTGTAATACCCAGAGTCATTATTTACAGTCACCACTGAATCTGATTTCAAAGCCTGCATAGCAATATCACTTGCAGGAGAAGCATCATTTGCCCAAACCACAAACCCACTTACAGCAACAAGCAAGGCCACCAACAAAGCAGCGGCTAGTAATTTAAAATTTATCCTTTTCAACTTCATTCATCCTTATTTAATAGTTTTTTAGCTTTTTCCCAAATCGCATCGAACATTTTTATAGTCAACTTGCCAGTGAGCGTATTTTGCTGGCTGGGATGATAGGAGCATAAGACCCAAACTCCATTTGCCAGTTGATATGACGCGCCGTGAGCGAATTTATATACCGAAATTTTCACAGAAAATATTTTTAAAATCCGCTCAAAAGCGATCCGCCCAAGGCAAACGATCACTTTAGGTTTAAGGAGCTCCAATTCCCTTTCAAGATATGGCTGGCAGTTATTTAATTCTTCTGGAGTAGGCCTATTATCTGGCGGAGCGCAACGGCCAGATGCAGTGATATACATATCCTTCAGGGTGAGGCCATCGCTTCGGGACTCCGCTGACGCCTGACTCGCAAACCCAGCCCGATACAACGCTGGGAATAAGAAGCCACCCGAAGCATCGCCCGTGAATTGACGCCCAGTACGGTTCGAGCCATGCGCTCCAGGGGCCAACCCCACGACCAATACCCGCGCCTTCGGGTCGCCAAACCCAGGGACAGGTTTTCCCCAATACTCATCATCTCTATATGCCTTACGCTTAACTCGCGCCACTTCTTCCCGCCATTCCACCAGGCGAGGACATTTACGACATTTAATGATCTGTTGGTTTAATTTTTCAAGTGTCATGTTAAATTATAGAGATGAAATATATATTATTCGATGAACATCGCATCACCAAAAGAATAAAAACGATAGCCTTCTTTGATGGCAATGTTATACGCTTCAAGAATCTTTTCACGCCCAGCAAATCCACTGACCAACATAATGAGTGTGGACTTGGGCAAATGAAAGTTTGTGACCATTGCATCCACAACTTTGAATTGGTAACCAGGGAGGATGAAAATATTCGTTGGGCCGATGAAGGGAGCTATACGCTCCTGGCTTGTTGCTGATAATGATCGCCCTGCAGATTCAAGTGTACGAACAGATGTTGTCCCAACAGCCACCACCCGTCCACCAGACCTCTTGGTGGTATTAATCAGGTCTGCAGTTTCTTGCGGAAGTTCACACCACTCTGTATGGATCTTATGTTCTTCGGGGTTATCTTCGGTCACAGGGGCAAATGTATCCAGACCAACATGCAAGGTCACATAAGCGATCCTCACACCTTTTTCCTTTAGCTCCTCAAGCAGTTGCGGAGTGAAGTGCAACCCTGCTGTCGGTGCAGCAGCAGAACCAACTTCCTTTGCGAAGACAGTTTGATAGCGTTCAGGGTCGCTCAATTTTTCATGGATGTATGGCGGAAGAGGAATATTCCCCACTTTGGAAAAGTATGGCTCAATAGGTTCAGAAAATTTGATGAGGCGTTCTGACCCATCAAGGATTTCCATAATTTCAGCTTGCGGGCCGCCTTCTACAAACACCTTCTTGCCTACACGCAAACCCTTGCCGCCCACTAACGCTTCCCAAGTTAATTCATCACGGCGACGGAGAAGGAGCAGCTCCACTTTGCCGCCCGTCTCTTTTTGGGCAAAGATTCTCGCAGGAATGACTCGCGTCTTGTTGAGGATGAGGAGGTCGTCTGGGCGGAGAAACAGGCTAAGGTCACGAAAGAGGCGGTGTTCTATATCGCCCGAGCTGCGGTGAAGGACAAGGAGTCGTGAAGAGTCACGCGGTTCTGCTGGTGTCTGCGCGATGGAGGTTTCAGGGAGGTGATAATCGAAATCGGAAGTTTTCATGGGTTGGTATAAAGCTCTGTAGCGGAACAATTATTTACTTGCACATCAGGCAAAAGAGTACTGGCATCAAAACCTTGAATGATCTGGTCCTGATAATAAGCAAAGGTAGCATCAGCTGAGCATTCGAAATTTGCATTCAGGACTCTAAACGTTTCAGGGTCAGCGCCAGGGATGATATTTTCCATCCAAAAAACGGATGAGGCATCTTGTGAATACGGAGGTTCGAGAACTGTAAATGTGTTTATGTCCGCTTGGGAGATCGCCTCATTGAAATAGAAAATATGTGTAGCATCACGAGAATATGCGTCTGATATTACTTCAAACGTAAGCGGGTCAGCATTTGGAATGGGGCCGCCGTTTACATAAACTGTCGTCGAATCTTTGAGATATGTGTAATAGTTCAAACTGCTTATGATAACGAGGTGAGATGGATCATTAGAGATGATTGTGTCACTCCAATATAAATGCTGGCTATCACGCGAAATATTTTCACCAAGTATCTCAAAATTAACAGGGTCGTTGCTAAAAACAAGTCCACTAGCATAGACATGGTTGGAATCCCGTGAAAATGGAGGTTCTAACAATTCAAATGTGGACGGATCCGCATCAGTAATAAACGCGCCTTCATAAAACACATGGTTCGCGTCTAAAGCATATTGTGAGTCAATAATAATAAATGAAGCGCGATCTGCAGTCGATATTTCAAAAGGTTCTGCAATTCCAAAACCAGGATAGTAGTAAACCTTCGACCCACGGAGATAATAACCGCTTTCACTAAAGCTGGAAGGCGGACGATTGCGAATATAGATAATCCCAAATCCAGCAAGCAGGACAAGGCACAGACACACAAAAACAACAGCAAAGATAATAACTGTACGGTTTGACTTCATAATTTACCTATAAAAAGGATTTATTTTTTCAAGAGGCGTGAAATAACATTAAGGATGACAGACAAAATAACCGAAACCAGAATCGAACTTGTCAGCGGAAAATAAAAACTTCCATGTTCCCCTTCAATACGGATATCTCCAGGTAGTCGTCCCAACGGAATTCCAAATTTCGCGGCGATATATATCCCTCCGCCAATGATGAAGAGGGCTATTCCACCAATCATAAGAATACGAGCAAAGGTTTCCACCTGTTATCTAACTTCCGCCTCACTCAAATACTGGTATTGCCTTTCAAGTAAACGCAGCGAGGCAAGCTCCATCGTCCAATCAAAATAATCGAGGGAGTCTGTAATTTCTTGTTCTCTCAACCTTCGTTCAAATTCATCTGACGACATGCCTGTTCGAATTTCAAATTCGGCGATACGTCTGCGAGAGGTATCAATGCTATCTTGCAAAACCTTCATCTGATTACGGATCGCAGCCACCACCAACGGCTTGAAATCCTCATGCGCATTCGTCCGAACAATAACTTCCTGGATCATATTACAACAGCCTTTGCTGCCCTTCTCCAGTATATGTGTACCCCAAATGCTCATAAGCAGACTTAGTAGCGACGCGTCCTTGTGATGTGCGATCTAAAAATCCAAGCTGCAAAAGATATGGTTCAACTACATCCATGATCGTATCCTGCTCTTCGCTGATGGATGCCGCAATAGTATTCAGGCCAACTGGCCCGCCATTGTATTTTTCTATGATGGTCTTGAGAACGCGGCGATCAACGTCATCCAATCCAAGTGGGTCTACCTGCAACAGATCCAGCGCTTCTTTCGCAACCTTTTGGTTGATTACTCCGTCCGCACGAACTTGGGCAAAGTCCCGAACACGGCGCAGAAGACGCAATGCAATACGCGGAGTTCCGCGCGCGCGGCGGGCAACCTCCTCGATTCCCGATTCGTCTGCAATGACTTTTAACATCCCTGCAGCGCGTTTGACAATCTTCTGCATGGCGGCAATATCGTAATAATCCAAACGATAGACCGCGCCAAAACGCGCTCGCAGCGGAGCAGTGACAAGCGCTAAACGAGTCGTTGCTCCAACAACGGTGAATTTCGGTAACTTCAAACGGATAGAACGCGCTGAAGGTCCCTTGCCAATAACAATATCCAACGAGAAATCTTCCATGGCAGGGTAAAGCACTTCTTCCACTGCCCTGCCAAGGCGATGGATCTCATCAATAAAGATCACATCCCCAGCGCGTAGATTGGTGAGGATGGCAGCCAAGTCACCTGCGCGTTCGATGGCAGGGCCAGCTGTCACTTTGACATTGACACCCATTTCATTTCCAAGCACATGTGCGAGAGTGGTTTTTCCCAAGCCAGGAGGACCGTAGAAGAGAACGTGATCCAACGCTTCATTACGTCCGCGGGCGGCATCAATGAGGATGGATAAATTCTCTTTTACTTGATCCTGCCCGATCAGATCGTCCAACTTTTGTGGACGAAGAGCATTATCCACACGGTCATCGGGTTTGGATTCTGGGTCGAGAGGGCGAGGAGATGATTTAGTCATAGCGGCGATTATACCCTGCGGGTAGAGACTAATAATAAACCACCGAGCAACTTTCAGGTAAGAAAGAAGCGCTTAAATCAAACAGGGACGACCCAGCGTTCGGTCATCCCTGTAAAAAGATTTGCTCTTCGGCAGTCTGGCGATCATAATCACAAACAATAAAGAGTGATGTTAGACCCATGACTTTGCGTCATCAGGTTTCCCTGATTTTGCCTTTCGGCAGTCGGTCGGTCATGACCAGTGTTTTGCACTGATTTTAGACGCTCTGACTTTGCGCAGCCGTCTTTTAGCGGCTTTGCTTTTATCGGCAACCCTGATAATCATGGCTCAGTTCAGCTTTAGATTCAGGGTTTTGCGCCACCGGGGTTTCCCCGGTTTAGCTCTTTATCGGAGCACTATTATTATTGCACTTTTAAGCTCGTAGTTCAATCACTCAATTGTTCTAAAAACAGCTTCCACCGTCATACCCCAGCGCAGACGTGGGTCGCCTTTATCAACACGGATGGTAACTGTATAAATAATGTCACCAGCTTGTTGAACATACGAGTTGCTGATCTCAGTAACCACACCTGTGAGTTCGACATCAGGCAAAGCGTCAGGGATCATGCTTACTTTTTGGCCAACGCTTAAATTCACAACTTCGAGTTCAGTGATGTCAGTAGTTTCAACGGTCCAAGTGCTGACATCCACAACACTCACAGCGCGGGTATCCGTACCAACCTGTTCACCAACTTTTACATTCACATCCGCAATCACACCGCTAAAAGGAGCAGTGATGACGTAATTTGCAAGTGTATCTTTGGCAGCATCCAGTTGAGCTTTTGCCAAAGTTAGCTGATCGGCATTTGGCCCATCAAGGCTGATTTCATACTGATATTTTGCTTCAGCTTCCGCAGCCTGAGCTGCTTCATACACCGCGTACACTTCGTCACGCTTACGGGTTTCTTCCTCCAAATCACGCACAGCTTGATTCAGATCATCTTGGGCCTGGTCAAGGTCTGTCTTAGCAGTTTTGCGCTTGTCATTGTCTTTGCTCAGATCTTTGTACTTATTGAATTCATCCTGAGCATCAGTAAGGTCTTTCTTGCGGTCTTCAATAGTCGCTTGAAGGTCTTCAATGCTGGTTTCAATATCATCCACATTGACGCCTTCCCAGTCCTTTTCAGCAGCTGCGCGTGCGATCTGAGCATTCATATATGCCTGCCAAAGCTTGGCACGGTCACCGCTTTCATTACGGAGCAACGTATCATAAGCATTCTGCGCGACGACAACTTGCGCCTCTGCCCCCCCCGCGTTTGCGAGGCGGACTAAAACATCACCCTCACTGACGGTATCACCGTCCGTAACCAACACATCTTCCACTACGCCACGTGCCTGAAAGGTCAGGTTCGTTGCATGGATAGGTATAAGGCGTCCCTCTGCCACCACTTCATTTGATGTGACAGCTTGCACGGGCGCAGGAGTAGCCTGTGTTGCACCCCCGCACGCTGCCAGAAACAACGAGAGGACTGCGATTAATGTAATTAACTTCAAGATATTTTTTTTCATAGTTTCCTTCTTAGATTCGCGAGGAGATTTCTCCATCCTCACAGTGATATAAATTATTCGTACGCCAACACTTCTCGAATGGTCAAACGCGCAGCATTGCGCGCAGGCACAATAGATGCAATTACAGAAAGAACCAGTACAAGCCCAAACCAGATTGCGTATCCCAAATATGTGAACACTACTTGAATGGGCGTTTCAAACACAGCCAAACTGACAATGTAAGAAAGACCATACGTGAACGGTATGGAAACAACAATTGCCAGAATAAATGAAAGCGTGCCAATTACAAAACCTTCTGCGATGATCGTCCTCATGACGGCACGGTCATCTGCTCCGATGGCACGCATGATACCGATCTCACGCGTACGCTCAAGAACATTCATACCCATGGTACCTGTCAGCCCCATTGCACCGACAACAGCGGTCAACACTGCCATAATGAGCAAAAACGTCACCAGGATATCCAAACTTTCGAGCGCACTATCCAACGATGCTAGACCTGATTCTGCTTTACGGACTTTAAATCCTGCATCACGGAAGTATCGATCCAAATTTTCGGCCATTGCGTCTTGGTACACACGGCCATGCTGTTCAGTTACAACGCGGAAGGATGAAGAACGACCAGGCAAATTGGTGATTTGAGCCGCGTACTCGAGCGGTATATACGCAAACACACCTTCCTGTCCGACAAACTTGAACAACCCGATCACTTCCCATGTCTCTTCACGACCATTAACCTTTAGCGAGACGGAATCGCCAGGTTTGAGGTCAGGGTACGTATCAAGTACCTTCTCACTTAGTAGAATTTTGCGAACATCTGTTGGCTTCATCCACCTACCAGCAACCAGGATCGGCTCGATCAGTTTACTATCTGCAGGAGGAGCAAATGCATTTACATTCTCAGCAACGGTGCCATCTGGATACAACAGTTCAAATGAAAGGAATTGCCAGCCTTCCACAGAAACCACACCAGGATTCTGCAAAGCAAACTGTTCAACTTCGCGGATGCGGTATGACTTATCAAAGTCAAGCGTGATATCGGCACGGAAATACTTCCCGATGTCATTCATATAATCGTGCAAAGTAACCCGCACATTGAACACAGCGATAAAGATGGCGCCGCCCATTGTCAATGTGAAGAGTGTCAACATTAAGCGTCCACGGCGGCGGAACGTATTCCGTATGGAGATAATAAACGGACGTGGGAAGTGAATACCTCTCCTAGCTAAAATATTCGTAACACGCACCAGCATCCAGTCAAACCAGTTGACACGGCTTTCTTGTTTTTGCGGTTTATTTTCATCGCCTGCCACGTCTCCGCTTAGAGCGCGTAACACCGTAATCCGAGACCCATTTACCACTGGTGCAATCCCTGCGATCAATGGCACAAGCACACCGATCGCAATCTGAATGACCAATGCCATCGGCACAATGCGGTAACCAAGCAGGTTAAATCTCAGTTTGTCTGCCATGAATTCAGCAAGGCGATACGCGCCCCACCCACCCAAAGGAACTGCGATCAACAGCGCTAAAAAGCTGAATGACATAATGAGCGTGATGTACATGGCAAAGACTTGCTTACTGCGACCACCAACCAGTTTGATCACGCCAATGTGGCGCAAGTGCTGGCTAAGTAAGGCGTCAAGCGTGTTGGCGATCAGCGAACTCGAAAGGAAAACGATCAAAATACCGAGCGCCATCAAAATACCAAGAACAGCGTTGATGATATCGGCAAGCGGATATTTATTCTTTTCAGAGAAACGAGTACGAATGACGTCTGTCCCGTTTCTTTCCAGCTTGTCTTTGACGTCCGCACCCGCCTCGTGGATATGATTTAAGTCATCCACGCCTTCTGAGAGGGTCACGTACGCACGGTTGAATAGATCATCAGGCTGGTGCAGTGTTGGCATGGTCTTCATGGAGATAAAGCCGAGCGAGGGAGCTAGAAAATCTCCAGCGCTTGAACTGGAATCCTGCACAATGCCAACGATTTTTAATTGCCTTGTCGTGCCATCAGGCAACTCCAACACGATATAGTCGCCGATATTAAAGTTGATCTTTTCGAGTGCTCGTTTGTCAAGCAGGATCTCATTTTTATTGGCTTCAGAAGCTCCTGCAATCGGCCTCAATAAGTTGACTTCATTTTCTTTAAAACTTTTGAAGGCAATCACATCCAGCGATATCCAGGTATCACTATCGGTGGTGCGGGCGCGGAAATTTACTACTCGGCGCGCTTCTGCATTTGCGACTCCACGCATATTGCGAATGGTATCCAGCACATCTTGATCGAAATTTGCAGTTCGCAGCTCGATGTTTGATGGATTGTTTGCTGCATAGGAAACACCCATATCATTGCCAATGATCTGGTACGCGCCTGAAATGACACCAATGGAAAACACGCCCACAGCAATGGAAAATACCACCAACAGGGTGCGTCCCTTGTTGTCCCATAAATCATGTAAAACTTTACGCCATCTTGGTCTCATAAACTTCTTTCACAGATGTGACAGGTTTTATAAAACCTGTCACATCCAAAACTACTACTTCAACAATTCGCTTACTTCGTTTGCAGAATATGGTTTTACTGTTACATCTTTCACGCCATCGCGCAGAAATTTTGTCACACGCTCAGGGTTGATCGCAGAAGTGAGGATCACAGTCTTCGATGCGAGATCTGCTTTTGTAAGAGCAGACAGGACATCGGTCAAAGAAACAGAGGCGATGTTCTCATCCACAAGGATAAGGTCAGCGGCAGGGAATTTCTTCAGGTCAGTAGATTGAGTCAATTTGATCTTTGAATCTTTGAGCAATTCAGCAAACAGATTGGCCCAATCGTCATTATCATCAATGAGGAGAATGTTTTTCACACCTCCAGCCTGGACCTGAACATTGTTCACAACACCACGCGGCATGAACATAGCGACAGTGGTTCCCTTGCCTTGCTCGCTGACGAGGGCAATGTGTCCCTGTGATTGTGAGACGACATGCATGGCGGCTGGCAAGCCGAGGCCGTGATGTGTAATGCCATGCGTGGTAAAGAACGGAGACCAAGCCTTCTGCATGGTGTTTTCGTCCATGCCTGCACCATCGTCATCGATCTCAATTTCTAGAATGCCGCGTTCTTCTGTGGGACGGACAGTCACGTTCACAGATTTTGCGCCTGCTTCTGAGGCGTTCTGCAAAATATTACCAAGCGCGCGCGTGAGTTGGGTGCTGTCTGCTATAACGTACGCAGCGGAAGGCTCTATATTGACTTTGAGCATGTCCTCAGAAATATTGCGCTGGTACGCGGCAGTTCGCAGAACATCCGCCACGAGAACGGGGCGCGGCTTCATCTCACGCACCGCCCCGATCAATTGTTCCTTCACTTGAATGATCTGCGCAGCGCTTTCGGAGATCATATCGAGGTCTTCTTTCAAGGATTCGACATCCACGTTTCCATCGGCTATCTCTTCGCGGAGGCGAGCAACTGTCAGCGAAATGGGAAGCGTCTTATTGCCGATCCAATGAATGGCTTCGGTGGAAGCGGAAGTGAGCGCCTCAAAGACCTTGTTGCGCAGAATTTCGTTGTGAGCTTCCTTGAGTTCATCAATGAGTTTTGCGTTGTTAATGGCAACTGCAAGATGCTCGGCCATAGTCAACAAAGTGGTGATGTCATCTTCGCTGAAGGCGCGTTCCTCAG
Organism: Anaerolineales bacterium; assembly: GCA_046328875.1. GTDB lineage: Bacteria > Chloroflexota > Anaerolineae > Anaerolineales > Villigracilaceae > Villigracilis. The sequence continues at coordinate 3,252,352 of JAXLVS010000001.1, forward strand.
AACTTTGAATGGTGACCGCGCCTAAGGCTTTACCGCCATAAATGAGAGGCAACGCCATCTCAGAGCGGGTATGCGGCAAATGCGGATTCTTGAAATGCACACGTTCTTCGCCAACATCCAGAGCGATGCGCGCCTCTCCCATTGCAATACAAGCGCCGATCATTGAGTCAGTGCCAACTTTAAGTTTGTGGCCGTCTGCCACCATGGCTTTACCAGCCTTACCATAGCCTGAGCGCAGAACAGCATACTCACCAGCTTCATCCAATAGAAAGACGCCAGCATAATATAAGCCATAGGATTCGCAGATGATGTTCACAGTCTGAGGAAGAAGTTTTTCAAGATCAAGAATTGAAGTGACCTCTTTGCCCACACGGTTTGCAGCCTTAAGCAAGCGAGAGCGGCGTTCTGCCTGACGATGCAAATTGGAGTTTTGAATTGCGATCGCAAGTTGATCAGCCATTGTCTGCAAGGCGGCGATGTCTTCATCATGAAAAGCCGCTTCTTCAGTTGACTGAACTGTCAACGCGCCGATGACATCTTCCCCCACAATGAGTGGAAGCGCCATTTCAGAGCGGGTTTTTGGGAGATGGGGATTCTCAAAGAAAACCGCCTCATGCCCAACATCCAGAGCGATGCGTCCCTGACGGTTTGCAATGGATGCGCCGATCATTGAGTTCCCGCCAATGGCGAGCTTGTGTCCCTCGTTGATCATTGACTTGCCAGCTTCACCACGTCCAGCTCGCAGAACAGCATATTGCTGTTTGTCATCCAGCAAAAACACACCTGCATAATAAAAACCAAATTCGTCGCAGATGATATCAACCGTGCGTTGAAACAATTCGTACGGGTCAAGGATGGTAGTGATGTTCTTGGCAGCGCGCGCCGCGGCTTTCAATAAAGTAGCATGTCGTTGAATATCGTTTGTCATAAGTCCTCTTTTATATGTAATGGATTATCCCAATATCTTCTGGATCAGTTCCACCAATCCCTGCTCGCGGCCTTTGACGAAGAACGCACTCGCGCCATGAGAGACGGCATCTTTTGCGCGGCTGACTTCATCATAAGCAGTCAGAATGATCACAGGCAGATCAGACTTTTTCTTTTTCAGATCATCGAGCAAGTCAAACCCTGCGCCTGTTTTCGGCATGCCGTCAAAACTGGGCATGTTCAAATCCAGCACGGCAATGTTCACATCATTCGCATTTTGCGAAAACACTTCACTCCCACTTTTACAATCTGAAGCAGTCAAAACATCAAAACCTGCCCGTAACAGGGTCTTCTCAAGGCTTCGCTGGATCAACTTTTCGTCATCCACTAAAAGTACAGTTGTCATGTAACCTCCAAAAAAATTAATATTACAAAAAAGATTTCAGCTTACTTTTCCACAGGCAGACGCACAAAGAATGTTGCACCTTTACCTGTTTCACTTTCCAACGTAATCTTTCCACCGTGCTGGTTAACGATCTGCATCACAGAGGAAAGCCCAAGCCCTGTCCCGCCGCTACCACCTTTAGTAGTAAAGAAAGATACCCAGATTTTTTCCTGAATCTCTTTTGGAATCCCAGGGCCATTATCTTTCACAGTCACCAAAACAAAATTAGGGTTGTCATCACGGCGGCCATGCACAAAAATTTTCGGCAAAGAAGTCGTCCCCATCGCTTCCCACGCATTCTTGATCAAGTTATTAAAGACCTGCTCCACTTGTCGCGCGTCCACATGCGCGGCAGGCATGTCATCATCCCAACTCAAATCCACTACGCCTTCAGGTAACCCCATCCCCTCCACCGTGGTCGTAATCATCTCGCTCAATGAAACCGCTACATCGTTACGTTGACGCGCAGGTCCGATCAAACCTTCTTTGATGTTAAGAATTGTCACGGCACTGCTCTCAGCAATTTCCAAATCTTCCATCAAGGATTCGACGCTCACCAACGACTGCAACCGATTCGTCTTCATGGCAGACATCTCAGCGAGGACTTTGTTCAGGTCAATGCCCTGTGCCTCCGCCTCTTCTTTGACCGTTTGAACTGCCACGCGTAAAGAATCATTCCCCAACGCTGATTCATCCACTTGCCCAATCAATGCCAGCAGATATTGCAAATCTTCGCGCACTCGCTTAACGCTGCCGGGAATTGGTGCCGCCTTGTTCCCTACCCAATGGATGGCTTCGCCCGTAGCCGTGGCAATAGCCTCAAATGTTTTCGTGCGTAAAAGTTCTGCGTTGGCATCTTCCAACTTGTACATCAACTGAGCATTGTTAATTGCAATCGCAACCTGCTCTGCCATTGCCTGCAATGACGTGATATCTTCTTCTGAAAACGCATTCAACTGATCGCTCTGCACAGTCAACGCGCCAAGTGCCACAGAATTCACAACAAGAGGTAGCGCCATTTCAGAGCGAGTATTCGGCAGAAAAGGATTCTTGAACCGCGACTCTTCACCTACTGCATCCAATGCGATTTTCGCTTTTTGGCTAAGGATGGATGAACCAATCATCGATTTTTCATCCACAGGAAGACGATAATTTTGCTCCATCATCTTGCGTCCTGCGGCAGCAAAACCAGCACGCAGAACCGCCCATTGACGGTCATCTGAAACGAGAAAGATTCCTGAATAATAAAAGTGAAACTCGCTGCAAATGATATTGACCGTATGTTTCAGCAACACATCCATATCCAAAATGGATGTGACCATCTGACCAACACGTGCAGCTGTTTCAAGCAGTCTGTGCCTGCGTTCAAGCATGGAGAACATGCGCTCATTCTGCTGAAGTAAATGTTTGTTCTTTTCCAGCGCGCTGCTCAACTGGCGGATATTATCTTCTAGGCGCTCCACCAACTCTTGTTGATAGGCTTGTAAATGTACCTCGGCATGTTCAAGCTTTTCAACTTTGCCGTGCAAATATTCATAAACCAATTCTACAAAGTCATCATCAATCGGTTTAGAGATGAAACCAACTGCCCCTGCCGCAAGTGCACGTTCGCGCGCACCAGGAGATGTATCTGCCGATATGATGACGATAGGCGTCTTGGGCAGCATCTTCTTCAAACGAGTAGCGGCTTCACTGCCTGTCATGTGCGGAAGGTTATGGTCAAGAAGGATCAAATTAGGATTCGTCTCTTCTGCCAGTTGTAGCCCATCCAAGGGATCGGCAGCTTCGAGCACCACATACTTATCGGACAGTAAACGCCGCACCAAAGCACGGGATTCGTCGCTATCTTCTATATAAAGTATTTGCGGTAGTTTGCGTGGGTCGAATGCTGCCATAAAGATATTATCCGCAAGATGCGAGTTCTATCTGGTTGTTGCTCGGTAATCAACGATCCGATGAGCTTCAAGACGCTTCTGAACGATCTTCGCCACCGCTTCAGCAGTGATCGGCGATTCGTTCATCACACGGACAAAGTCTGCGCGTGGCAAAGCTAGTACTTCCACAGGCTTACTGCCTGCCCGAACATTGGCGATGGATTTTCCACTGCGTGATAATTCCATCTCGCCGAAGAATTCGCCGCTGCTTAAGCGCGAAACAACATTATCGTTCTTCTTTTTGTCTTGCAAAATCACTTCCACTTCCCCTTCGCGGATCATGAAGAAATATTCCATGTGCTCGTCACGAGAGATAATGGTCTCGTGAGGTTGGTAGGTACGTTCCTCCACCAACTTGGTAAACTCCAACATGTGACGGTGCCTCAACTGCGGCAGTGACCTGGCAATCGTCTCGTTGATCAGCTCACCATCAGAGATGATGATATTGCGATGTGTTCGCGAGGTTAATGACGGATCGTGCGTCACCATAACGATGGTCTTGCCCAATTCCACAAAATGTTGGAACAACCCAATGATCGTATCTGCTGAACGAGTGTCGAGGTTGCCTGTCGGCTCATCAGCGATGAGCAAAGGAGGGTCACAAGCCATAGCACGCGCAATTGCCGCCAACTGTTGTTGACCTGTGGAAACAAGCACAGGTAATTTATTTGCAAATTTCTCCAAACCCACCAACTTCAACAATTCCATGGCGCGCTTGGGACGTTCGTCAAAGTCATACATATCCACATAGTCCATGGGAAGCATGACGTTCTCAAGCAATGTGAGCATGGGTAGCAATTGGAAGAATTGGAAGACGATGCCTAAATTCTTGCCACGCCATTTCGAGCGTTGGCTTTCGGTAACGCCTGTGTAAATATCTGTGCCGTTGACAACTACCTGCCCATCGCTGGGGTGGTCAATGCCTGTGACCATATTCAGTAAGGTGGATTTTCCGCTGCCTGACTTCCCTACAATGGAAACAAACTCGCCGCGTTTGATGGTCAGGTCTACGCCTTTGAGGATGGTGAACTCACCCGCCGCATTGGAGAATCTCTTGACAACACTGTGTAGTTGGATCATGGCGTCAGGAGAGGTTGATGGGTTTCGGGCAGAATCAACTGTCCGTTTAGAAAGAGGCGATGTTCTCATTTTCTGCGCCTCCGCATGGTTTTGTCAAATTTTTCTTCCATAGGGTCAACTTCTTTTACCAATTCTCCATCTGCAATTTTCAAGCTGCGGGAGAAGCGGCTTGCCAACCCAGAATCATGTGTGACCATAACAATGGTCTTGCCCTGATCAGCCACAAGATGCTCAAAGACATCGAAGATGTGATCGGCTGTGATCGAGTCCAAACTGCCTGTGGGCTCATCCGCTACCAGAATGGATGGATCATTTGCTAACGCACGAGCAATGGCCACACGCTGCTGCTGACCGCCAGAGATAAAGGCAGGCAGCTTGTGAGCGTGCTCCTCCAGCTCAACGAGCTGAAGCAACTGCATGGCACGTTCCTTCGCTTCGCGCGGTCTGAAATTATCTGCAAGATCCATAGGAAGCGTGATGTTTTCGATGAGAGAGAGCATGGGCAAAAGTTGAAAGGATTGATATACAACGCCCATGTTCTGGCCGCGCCACAGCGCGCGTTGATCTTCGCTCATGGCATGCACAGAAACGGATTTACCGCCATCCGTTACGATGACTTCCCCTTCGGTAAGGTCATCCACGCCGTTGATCATGTTCAACAGGGTCGATTTTCCCGCGCCCGATTTCCCAACAATGCCAACAAACTCGCCTGAATTGATCCTGAGGTCAACATTCCTTAACGCGATGAAATCCCCCGCCGCGGTGGAATAGGTCTTTGATACGTTCTTTAATTCAATAAGTGAAGTTTCCATAATATCCGACTTCATTTTACCGCTGATGGGCAACCGATTACAAAGAGTAGCTTTGCAAAGAGTTTTCAGTTGCCGTTACAAAACACTAGCTGGTCTTCTTGATGAACTCTTGTACCTGCTGGCGATACTTTGCCAATGCTTTCTGACCGATCACGGTCAACTTGCAGACTGTCAGCGGCAGCTTCCCTTTAAAGGTCTTTTCTATCTTTACATACCCAGCCTCTTCAAGCTTTGAGAGATGAGCAGATAAATTGCCCTTGGTTAGGCCAGTTTCGTGTTGGAGAAAAAGAAAATCAGCGCTGATCACACCAGAAAGAATGGTAACGATCAACAAACGCGCTGGCTCATGAATGAGGCGGTCGAGGTCTGTCAGGGATCGCAGATCATCATTCATCTGGCGCTCCGTCAGGCAGGGGGTTTTCCCGCAAATATTTCGCGAGCGTTTTGCCTCCGAGAAAGATCAGCACAAAGCCAAAGAGGGCATAATACAAACTGATGCTGTAATGTGCGGGCAATCCGCTAAGGGAAGCCGCTACTCCCAAGATCATGGATGCCGCCGCGAGATAATAAAAGCGGTTCAAATCAATAGCCCGTGTTCGGATGATGATTAGAATCACCCCCAGCAGAATGCCAAGAAAAGCTGGCAGCCATTGGAACGTTCCCACATACCTGCCGATCACCACAAGCAAAAGTCCAAATCCCAATGCACTAAAAAAGATAAAAATCCTTGCAGGGACTGTATCTACACTGCCAGGATAATATTCAACATAGCCCGTGCGTGGATAGGTAATATTTGCCTTGAAAATACCGATCAACTTGCGCGTAAAAAATATCCCCACGATCAAAATAATAACCAGACTCCCATCCAAATACATGGGAGCGTTTGTGTCAGATGGCAACCAGCGATGCCCAGCAAAATACAAAGCCAGTAAAAGGAACAACCCACCAACCATCATCTCGCCGATGCCGTCCTTAAACCAGTAACGCCGTACGCGCTGCTGAATTGCATGAAAATTCTGATCCATTAACTCTCCAAAGGTTTTTGGTTTGTATTACAAACCAGTTTGCATAATACCATCTCCCCCATCGTTGTCAAGACAAAGATGAAGCCCGCATTAATACGGGCCTCTCATCAGGTCACTTTTGTAAGCAACTGACCAACTCTCCTACGATCCCTTGCGGCTCTTGCTTTGTGATCGCCAGCACTGGCACCACTCCCGCCGAGTACACCTCGCGGACATTCCCCGCCTTCCAATGCTTCGGCAAGATTCCGACTGAATTAGGCTCGGAATTCAGTACGTCAGACATTTGTTGCGGGTCGGCAGCCATCCGCGCCAAGGAAGTGACGCTTCTTCCTTTCATAACAAGCTGGTCAAACACAATTTGCACATCCGCTTCTGACGCATATCCCCATATTTGCACCGAAGCATTTCCCTGCCCTGCAAACAATTCCTGAGCCTCTTCGAGAGATAAATTCTGCACAGAGCTTTCGCGATTCGTGACGACGAGAATTTCCTCTTCATCAATTTGATATGCAGGAGATATAAGCGCTTCAGGTTCACCTACTTGCAGAAAAATATCTGGACTCTGCGCTGTGATATTGATCACTACATTCGACTTTTCAGCACAGGCATATAGGTCCGCCAGCCAGGGCGTCGCCGCTAAAGTAGCATAGGAACTAACTACTTGCGTCTTCGCAGGAGTAGATGGAGTACAAGCTGTAAGCAGGAAAACAAGCACAAATATTTTTTTCATCAAGCTAATTTCATCCTCGAGGGAAAACAATAGTATTGAAGCAAATAGTAATTCATAACTTGTAACAAGCCCAGTATCACCCCAGTATACTATTTGCACCACTACAAAAGCGGGGTATTCTTACACAACAAAATTCAGGAGAAATTATGACAGCAGACAATCCAGCTCAGGCTTTTAAGTGCCCATCATGCGGTGCGCCAGTTGAAATTGAGGAAGGCAAGAAAGCCACGAAATGCCAATATTGCGGAGAGACTGTCATCATTCCCACAGCATTGCGCTCAGAAACACACAGCACGCCAAAACCTGCTCCAAAGCAACCTGCTGTGACGGAATCGCACCCCTATGTTCAAAGGGGCGGCTATGTAACCACACTACCCAAGGCACATCGTCCAAAATCTTTGTTGCGCAGAATTATTTTCGTGCTGGTCGCCGTTGTGGTGGTCGGTAGCTTTGCTTTCGGTTTTAATCCATTTGCTAGTTTCTTGTTTGCCAACAAAGTGCTAACTTTCGGTTCGGAGGGAATTGGTCAGGGCATGTTCGATAATCCACGTGCCATTGGGGTGGATGCAAAAGGAAATATTGTTGTAGCAGATTCACAAGATAGTCGGGTTCAAACCTTCGACTCAAAAGGTAATTTCATTTCCTCTTTCACGGTCAAGCAAAACGGAAAGCCTGCGTTTATTACGAATTTAGCCGTCAGCCCTGATGGAACAGTTTACATTGCAGTGGGTGACATTCTCATTTTTGATGAAAGCGGCAAAGACCTTGGAAGCATTACCAGTGACATTGGGCACTCCTTCGACAGTGCCGTCCTTGGCGCAGATGGCAAGTTGTACACAATCTCATTCTCTGACGAAACGATTGTCCGCTTTAATCCAAATCATTCCATAGACCTTGAAATTCCGAATTCAGTCAGCAGCATCACTGGAGACAACAGAGGCTTTCCCAGTTTGGCCGTGGACGGTTTGGGGAATATGTATGTTGTTTCGCGGTCTGCGGTCATCAAATACTCACCCGAAGGACAGTTCATGGATCAATTTGGCGGCAGTTCCGAAAACATCACAGTATTCGAAGCTGGAAAATTTGTCAGCCCGATGGGGATTGCCATTGATGGCTATGGCCGCATCTTTATCAATGATGAATTTAATCTACAGGTCTTTGATGCCAACGGTAAATATTTGCACGATATTTCAGGCGGATATTACGGAATTGCCTTCGATCAGCAGAACAATCTGTACACAACGCCTGTCACTGAAAACAGGATCGTGAAATTTCAAATTAAAAAGCCTGCACAACCATAGCGCAGGCTTTTATCAACACTGGTAAAACTACCACTCACGCAACAATGCTACAAGAAGATTTCTCTTCTGCTCTAAGCTGTCTGCGAAGATAAATTCGCGTTCTGAATGGTAGCCTTCACCGATGGCACCCATGCCATCCAAGACAGGGATGCGAAATGGAGCAACGAAGTTACCATCCGATGCGCCGCCAGTGCCACCAGCTTTTAATTCCATACCAATGCCAGTCGCAATGGACTTCGCTTTTTCGAAGGTCGCGCTCATCGTGTTGTCAAATGGCATGGGCGGGCGATTATAGTGTCCCGAAATGTGAAGCGAGGTTCCATCCAGAACAGGCTTGAGCTTGTTCATTTCCGCTTCGATGCGCTCCCATTCGCCTGGCTGCATTACACGTACATCCACTTCGATGAATGATTCATCAGGCACAACATTTGAAACTGTTCCGCCCGTGATAACGCCTACATTGAGGGTAGTCTGACGCGTATAGTCAGTCAACTTCTGAATGGCGAGAATTTGATGTGCCATTTCTTCAATGGCATTGCGTCCCTTTTCGTGGTCGCCGCCTGCATGAGCGGCACGCCCCTTCACAGTGATGCGATATCCGCCTCCGCCTTTGCGCCATGTTTTGAGGGAACCATCCACAAGCGCAGGTTCGAACACAAATACTGCCGAAGATTCTTGCGCCAGCTTTTCGATCCATTCACGGGAAGTGTGGCTGCCGATCTCTTCATCTGACGTACAGAGCAAAGTGACAGGTCGATTCAACCCGCCAGCATTTCTTAATTCTTCTATTGCCGCGAGGCAAATGACAATCCCTGCTTTCATATCCAAAGTGCCTGGACCAAATATCTTTCCATTGGCTTCACGGAAGGGCATCTTCGCCAACGTTCCCAAAGGAAAGACCGTATCCATGTGACAAAGGAGAAGGATACTTCCCTTGCCGCTTCCCCACCGCGCGATAACATGGTTGCCCGTCTCTTGGTTTGAAATAACCTCCACCTGTGCGCCAAGTCTGCGTGCTTCTTCAGCGACCAAAACACCAACACGATTTACAGCTTCACGATCATGTGACGGGGATTCAGTTTCTACAAATTTCTTTAGCAGTGACTTCATGTCCATGAGAATTTATCCAATCCATTCAAAGATTAAGAGCGCAGCCCCAACCACTGCGCAATAAATGGCAAACACAAACATGGAATGTTTGCTCAAATAATTTATTAGCCAACGCACCGCAACCCATCCAACGATCGCCGAAGTGACAAATCCAACGATCAAGATCGGCAAAAACTCAGTAGTCCCTGGCTGCAAGATGACAGACATCGATTCATATAAACCAGCCGCCAACAAAATAGGACCTGACATTAAGAAAGCAAGCCGCGCCGCTGAGGGACGGTCAAATCCACGCACCATGCCTCCAGCAATTGTGGAGCCTGAACGAGATGCGCCTGGAAAAATGGCCAGCACCTGAAAGAAACCCACAGTTAATGCATCCTGCCAAGTAGCGGACTCAAGAGTGCGTGTACGTTTATCGAAATATTCCACTCCAGTCAAAATGAGCGCTGTCACTAATAGCCGAATTCCTGCTTGCAAAAAAGGTCGTTCAAAGTTCGATTGAACAACTTTTTGCAATAAAAATCCCACGACCAATGCAGGGATGGTTGCAACAACCACAAGCCAGCCTTGGCGGGCATGGAAGTTTTCAAAAGGTTTGCGGTGATAAATGCCAAGCAGAAATGCAGTCGTGATCTGCCAGATGTCCTTCCAAAAGAAGGCAAGCATGGCAAGCACCGTTCCCAATTGAACAATGACTGAAAACGAAAACAGCTGAGCATTTTGAGAAAGCCCTAAAAGTTTTTCAAAGATAAGCAAATGTGCAGTGGAAGAGACGGGGATAAACTCGGTCAATCCCTGGACAATACCAAGGAGAAAAGCGTGGAAAATGGTCATGGTTTCCTTATGAGTACGAAGTACACAAATGGCTATGAAGAAAAAAAGGGAATTACCTTTTATTCACTTCTCATCCATTGTAATTATTTCTTTTCGCATTATTCGCCCATTGTCCCAACAACTCAGGCGCACGAGACTCGAATGACCCGTCGGCGATATAGCTGCGGATCGATTCCATTAAACGGATCAGAGCGCGCAAGTTGTGAATGGAGATCAGTGTGCCCGCCAGCAATTCTTTCGCTATGATGAGGTGGCGAATATAGGCGCGTGTGAATGTTTTACAAGTATAGCAATCACAAGTCTCATCAATGGGACGCTCGTCTCTTGCAAAGGTTGCGTTCATCATGTTCAAGCGTCCTTCGGGCGCGAAGGCAGAGTGATGGCGGGCCAAACGGGTTGGCAAAACACAATCAAAAATATCCACGCCACGCAAGACACCATTGATGAGGTCTTCAGGAGTGCCAACACCCATCAGATAGCGCGGCTTGTTTTCTGGCAATAACGGCGTAACCACATCTAACGTGTCATGCATTTCCTGCTTGGTCTCCCCTACAGAGAGACCGCCAATAGCAATGCCTGGTGTATCAAGCGACGCAATGAATCGTGCAGACTCAGATCGCAGGTCTGGGTTGACACCGCCTTGAACAATTCCGAACAAAGCCTGGTCAGCACGAGTCTTGGCAGCTACAGAGCGTTCCGCCCAGCGATGGGTACGCTCCATGGCAATTTTGGAATACGCAACATCATTTGGGTCAGAGCATTCGTCAAAAGCCATGATAATGTCTGCGCCAAGGTTTTCCTGAATTGCAATGGAACTCTCAGGCGTGAAGCGATGTGTAGAACCGTCAATATGGCTTTTGAACGTTACGCCATCACTATCAATTTTGCGAGTCTTTGCAAGCGAGAATACCTGAAAGCCACCCGAGTCAGTGAGCATAGGGCGCTGCCATTGCATGAACTTATGCAAGCCGCCCATATCGCGCACGAGTTCATCACCTGGGCGAAGATATAAATGATACGTATTACTCAAGACAAGCGAAGCATTAATATCTTTGAGATGCTCGGGGGTCAGAGTCTTAACTGTAGCCTGTGTTCCAACAGGCGCAAAGACTGGTGTAATAAGGTCACCATGCGGTGTGGAAAAAATTCCAGTTCGGGCACGGTTATTTTTGGATGTGATCTGAAATGAAAACATGGGGTGATTATAAGCGATGGCAACTACCTACCCTGCAAGGACAAATTATGCAGCTGTAGCAAATAGGCATTTAAGATATGCGCCTTCCTCAAAATTGATGGGATGATCGAGGGCATGTCCAGTCCGTTCGATCTCTATCAACCTGCGGCCCGCCTCTCTCGCGGACTGGTGAATGGATTCGAAAAACGAATCAGCATCTACACGGCTGGAACAGGATGCTTGTACAAGTGTGCCGCCTTTTCGCAAAACGCTCAAACCAAGACGAGTTAATTTGCGATATGCCGCCAACGCAGATGAGATCTGCTTTTCGTTTTGGGCAAACATAGGCGGATCAATAATAACCATGTCAAAAAGACGGTTCTGTGTCTCCATGCGAGAGAGGACATCAAATGCATCTTCGGCAATTGTTTCATGTGAGGCTACGACCACCGTTGGGAAATGCTGGTTATGTTCCATGTTGCGGATAGCAGCTTCCATAGCATGTGAGCTAATATCCACGCTGACAACTTCTTTTGCTCCACCACGCGCAGCATAAACGGAGAATCCACCAGAGTAGGCAAATACATTTAATACAGATTTACCCTTGGATAATTCTTCTACCTTTGCACGGTTATCACGCTGATCAAGGAAGAAGCCTGTCTTCTGCCCGAGAATGGGGTCAGCTTCAAAGGTGAGACCATTTTCTTTGAACAGAATCAAGCTCGGGGGAGTCTGAAGCGAAAGCGTCATCCCATCACTAAGACCATACAGAAAGTCCGTCTGTTTTTGAAGGATGCGGTTGAGTCGCAGAATCAAACTCTCTGCGGGACTAACCTGCGCGAGCGCCTCACAAAATTCTTTGAGGTGAGGAATCCATGCAGGGGTATAAAGTTTGAGAACGAGGGTATCAGCGTAGCGGTCAATAACCAAACCTGGAAAACCGTCATTCTCGCCGTGGACAAGACGATAGCCTGTAGTATCTGTGGCTTCTAGTGATTCGCGAACTTGAACAGCAGCGCCAAGTTTATTTTGAAACCATTCTGTGTTAATCGTTGCGGGTTGACGGCTTTGCAAAACACGCACGCGGATGGTAGATGTGGGGTCATATAAACCGATGGCAAGAAAGCGACGTTTATTATCGAAAATGACAGCAAGGTCACCAGGTGCGCCCTCATGACTTTGTTCAGTAATAGATTGGTCGAATACCCAAGGATGTCCCTGCCGCAAAGCGCGTTCTGCGGGAGCTGTGACATGTAGGGCAATTCGTTTTGCGGATGGACTGGGAAGTTGAGCGAGCGAATTGTTGAAGTTCATTGTGAAAGGATTATACAGTAATGGCAAGAAATAACTGTGAAGATGCAAAAGACAGCGTGTTTTATGTCTTATTGTCTTTGAGTCTTCATGGTAGAGTTTTAAGTGGTAGGTTAATTGGTCTACAATTGGTTCTTTATTGAAGAGAGTCACTTTACTATAATGACGAGAAAATTCAGGAGTGAGCCCATGAAAAAAGTTTTATTGATTGCTGTTGTATGTATTAGTATTCTCGGCTTTTCCGCTTGCATAGCAGATACAAAAACCGAAGCGCCGCCTATCCTTCCAACCCCATCTCAAGTGAGTATGACCAAACCGCCCACGGTGGACCCAAACTACTATTTAACGGCCACAGTCGTCCCGTTCTATACTCAAGTTCCTTCTCCAACGGTGGTGGGCGCGCCTGCGATCATCAATATTGCATTGAATATGGGCAGCGGCGGCGCAGGATTCTCTGCGAACTTGTACGCGCAGGAAGTGTATACAGGAAAAACATTTACGATCTTCATGTCAGCTGGAATGCACACAGCTCCGTTATTGCCAACCTCTCCTCCATTGGATATGGCTGTGCAAGCGCCAGGCACGTATGTGATCTATGCGCGTTTGAGCAATGCACCTACTGAATATCATTATGGCTTTACCGAATGCAGAATCCCTACAGATTGTGTTGGCAGCCCGCTCATCGCATTAGATGTGGAACCTGGCGGTCACTATACAGCATATATCGCTGACCGCAAAGCAATATTGCCTGATAATGACAAACGCGGACTTCCTGTCACTGTTCCGTGGGTCAAGCTGATAGAATCTAATCCGTGAAAACCCTGATCATTCCGCTGGATATCAATGCCACCAAACCGTTGTATTTGCAAGTTGCGGATTACATTACTGAAGCCGCACGCAGTGGACAGTTGAAGTCTGGTCAAAAACTGCCGCCTTCACGCACGCTTGCTGACCAAAATAAAGTTCATCGTTCCACAATCATTAATGCGTATCAGGAACTCAAAGCGCGCGGTGTACTAGCATCCCGTCAGGGCAGCGGAAGTTATATTGAAAAAGGGCTAAGCGAAAATACAGTGGCCATTCAAAAGATGCCCAAGCGAGAGATCATTCCAACGGATGAGCTGATCGGCGAGATACGCCGTATGCATTGGGCAGAAGGCGTGATTTCGCTTGGTTACGGACCTCCGTCAGATGAGCTAATGCCCGTTGAGGATTTTGATCGCAGCCGTCAGCGGGTGTTGAGGCGTGACGGAAAAAAGACTGCGAATTATGAACATCCGCAGGGATACTATCCGCTGCGGCAGGCTATCTGTGCAGACCTTATCAAACAAGGCATTCAAGCTGCCCCTGAAGATGTGCTCATTACGGCTGGCGCATTGGAAGGTGTGTCGCTGGTTAGCCGTGCGCTGGCAGCACCTGGCGATAGCATTCTGACTGAGTTGCCGCAGTACTTTGGCAATTGGACAAATTTTTCGTACCTCGGTTTGGATGTGCGCGGGTTCGACTTGCTTGAAAGCGGCCCTGATTGGGCTTCGCTGGAAGCGCAGTTGCAAGACCCTGACCATCGTCCGCGGTTTGCTTTTGTCACCGCCGATCATCAAAATCCGCTCGGCACTTGCTGGAGCATGCCAGCCCGGCATCAATTTTTAAAGACGCTGAATCAATATGACCTGCCCGTCGTGGAAGATGCAACCTATCGTGATCTCACATACGATGGCTTGCCGCATACACCTTTGCGTGCGCTAGACCCTGATGTGATCTTCATTGGCACATTCTCGCATTCGCTCATGCCTGGTCTGCGCATTGGCTTCGTCCTTTGTAATGGACGCTTGCGCGATCACATTGAGCGCCTAAAAGCCATCTCCAGCGGACCTGGCGAAACGCTTAACCAACGCGCACTTGCAGATTTTCTGTCCACGGGCGAGTATGAGCGCCACCTCGAACGCATTATTCCTGTCTATCGTTCGCGCCGAGATGCTTTGTTGTATGCCATGCAAACCTACTTCCCCACAGACCTGCGTTGGACCAAGCCCACGGGCGGCTTCTTTGTGTGGATATGGTTGCCTGAACACATATCTTCAATTGACCTTTTCTATCGATCTCTAAAGAAAGGCATCACCATCGCCCCTGCGAATATTTTTTACCCTGGGCCATGTCCGCAGAATGCCTTCCGTCTCGCTTTCTCACACTACCCTGAAGATGTGTTGATCCGCGCCGTGATGGAAATTGGTCAATTGCTGAAGAGTAAATGAATAAAAAAGTCTCGGAGTTTTTACCAAACTCCGAGACTTTTTTATTGTATATTCATTTGCCAATGTTTCTATTTACTAACATTATTATTACTACGGCTAACGCAAACCTGATTCTTCCCAGACTGTTTCGCATTGTATAAGGCTTTATCTGCCAGTGTTACTAACTTAATAGAGGAAGTGCCAGCCTTGGGTACAAGCGTTGCAACACCAACACTCACTGTCACCCAACGAGATGCATCAGAATATTCATGTGGAATTTGAAGCGCCTCAATACTTGTGCATAAACTCTCAGCCATCTTAATCGCATTCGACGCCTTCACCCCAGGCAAGATCACTGCAAATTCCTCGCCACCATACCGAGCAGCTAAATCCAAGGAGCGGCGGGCAAATTGTGTAAGAGCTTCGGCAATCTTCTTGATGCAATCATCACCTTTTGTATGGCCATACGAATCGTTATATTTTTTGAAGGAGTCAATATCCAGCATAAACAAGGTCAACGGCCGTTTGCTGCGGGAGGCGTGAAGCCACTCCTGTTCCAGAGTCACGTCAAATTGACGACGGTTCGCAAGCCCGGTCAAACCATCTGTAATGGACTTTTTTCTGGTTTCCTCAAAAAGATTCGCATTCGCCAGTGCCAGCCCTGCCAAATAGGCCATCGAATGCATTAATTCAACTTCTTGGGCCGTGAATGGTTTGTGAGGTTCCACACGCCCAAGGCTGATCACACCCAGAACCTTATCATCCACCACAATAGGAAAGGTACAAGCTGCACGCAATTGATAAGGGTCATGCAACTTTACTCGATCTGCAAGGTTGAGATAGTCAGAAACGAACTGAGGTTCGCGTGTCTTGATCGCAGTCTCTGTCAAATGTGCGCTGCTAATCGGAACGCGTGATCCCTTTAATGGCTTTGCCAATTCTGTTGAATAATTAATGACTAGCATGTCTTCTTCAACAATATCAAGCACTCCCCACGGAGCAGCGAGCAATTCAGAAGCGCCGACCAGAATCCTCTCCAACACGTTATCTACCTCACGGTCGTTCAGGAGGTCTAGCGCAATTGAATACAGCATGGCCAACCTGTCATTCCTCATTTTCAGGTCTGCCAGCAGTTCATCTTTCCCGCCATTGTGGTTGTCGTCAAGGTTCATATCCGCTCCCAGCAGTTCAAAAACTACTTTCGCTTCGCGCCCTCCAACTCAACTTCAATGCTTCGGCAAACAATTACATCAATTTAATCGGGCACTCTCATCGCCTGCATCTCGCAAGACTTTAAGCGCAGACTTAAGAATTAGATCCACTTTATCGATCGGTAACCCAGTGTCTTTAGCTATCTCTTCAAAAATCTCCTCTCTCATCTCTGGGTCAGAGAACAGATATTTTGCGAGCAATTCAGCATTAATCTTCAAGTCATGTTTATTGTCACGGTTTTCATCTTCCATTGTTTTGCTCCCTGTTTAAAAAATGTTTTTTTGTTTATGCCTTCTTCTCTTCGTCTTCCAACTCCACCAACAACAAATCCAAAGCCCCCACAGAGATCTGTAACTCACGGAGTGAGATCAGCATCGAAACGATCATCAGAATTAACGCAGTGCCGAAGCTCCATTGCCCAGCAATTACCCAGCCAGCAAATAACGCGAACATGCTAATGACGCAGAACAGCAGGCTCAACACACCAAATATCTGCATATTGCGAATGAGGTATACACGGTAGCGCAAATTCGCGATCTGACCGAGCAGATTGTCATCGTCATCAGAACTCTTATAACGATCATGCAGCCCACGGATAATAGTCGCGAGCGTCAAAAAACGATTGGTATAGGCCAGCATCAACAAAGATACTGTTGGAAATAACAAAGCAGGGGTTGAAAGCGTAAAATCCATCTATATTCTCTATAACAAAATAATTTATTGCGCCATCCCAAAGCTGACATGATTCGGGTTAACTAACATCATAGGCACTTGTGTAGTAAACTGCGGCAAATATGGGTTCGTCACATTCACTTCATACACAGATGTCCATGACGAACGCGACACATCCAGAAAAGTGGCCAAATCTGTCTGTGTTGAGATCCGTAGTTTGGCCTTCACCATAAACGAACCAACCATCATATCCACAGATTGCATTCTACGGTTCGCTTCACTGGCATCATAATCCAGCGGGTCTTGTGCAGGCGGCGCAAGGTGAAAACCAATCACCTCTGCTGTTGGAATAAACACCTCAGAATACGCCAAAGACTTTGGCGGCGTTCCACCAAACAAAATCACATTCGGGTTAAACAAATGGATATAATTCGGAACACCCTGCGTACGAAGCCAGATACTCACGCGCAAGCTTTCCTTAATAACGATCTCCCCACGCACAAGCATATTATGGGTATACAACATTACCAGAGCAATTTTTTCATCAGGTGCCAGCGGCTTCATTGGTACTCCTTCACTTTGAATGGATTATACAACACCCTTCAAAAGACTACTGATTTATAAGACAAGCGGTATACTCCGTTGCATTAAACATGACATCAAACACACCGAACTCCAAACGCTGGATCATCCCGCCTCTCATCACACCTGAAGCTGATTCTGAACTATCGAAATTCCCTCCCGTTTTACGGCAGATCCTCTTCAACCGTGGGTACGCCACAGATGCCGAAGCGCGTGCCTATCTCAACGCCAAGCCAAATATCAATTACGATCCATTTCAAATGACAGGAATGCGTGAAGCCGTTGACCGCATTCAACTTGCCATCAAAAATAATGAGCCCATCGCCATCTATGGTGATTATGACGTGGACGGAGTTACTGCCACAGCCTTGCTCGTGGAGACGTTGAAACATCTAAACGCAGATATTCGAGGATACATCCCCAACCGCTTTGAAGAAGGTTACGGATTAAACAACAATGCCTTGGATGAACTCAAAGCAGACGGCGTCAAACTCGTCATCACTGTAGATTGCGGCATCCGTTCGCCAAGTGAAGCGCTTCATGCACGGACCATTGGGCTGGATCTTATTATCAGCGACCACCACCACCCTGACGGTGAAAACCTGCCCCCCGCCCTTGCCGTCATCAACCCCAAACAACATGGCGATGTGTATCCCGACAAAGACCTTGCAGGCGTGGGAATTGCATACAAAATCGCGGAAGCATTAGTCAGTCTTCAGCCATCAGCATTCAGCATTGATTCATTGCTCGACCTCGTCGCTCTTGGTACCGTCGCTGACCTTGCTCCCCTGGTTGGTGAAAATCGCGTGCTCGTGCGTAAAGGACTCAGGCAAATGCGTGAGACCAAACGTCAGGGATTATTCTCTCTCGCGGCAGTTTCCGAGCTGGTTTTGGCAAAGGTCAATGCAGGACATATTGGCTTCATGCTCGGTCCGCGCTTGAATGCAGCAGGCAGATTAAAAGAAGCTCTCGCCTCCTTTGAACTGCTCACGACCACTGATGTCTTCCGCGCTGGGGAATTGGCACAACAACTGGACATGCAAAACCGCGAACGTCAACGCATCACTCGTGACATGCAGAAAAAAGCCGAAGAGATCGCCATGAGCGAAGACCCCGAAGCCTATCTGCTTTTCGCTGCGGATGAAGAGTTCAACTCTGGGGTTGTTGGCCTCGCTGCTTCCCGCCTCACAGATTCATATTATCGTCCTGCTATCGTTGCATCGAAAGGCCCAGAAGAGACTCGCGGCTCCTGCCGTTCCATCCCTGAATTCCATATTACTGATGCCTTAGATCAATGTGCAGATTTACTCGTCCGCCACGGAGGACATGCCGCAGCGGCGGGATTTACAGTGAAGAATGAAAATCTTCCAGCGTTGGTGGAGCGGTTAAAAGCCATAGCGAAGGAAAAGCTATCGCATGAAGACCTCAGGCCCACGGTTACGGCAGATGCGGAAGTTTCACTTGTCGATATCCGCCCCGACCTTTATGAAAAATGTCTGCGGTATCTTGAGCCAACAGGTTATGGAAATCGTGAAGCATCTTTTGTGGCACGCGGAGTGAAGGTCAAGAGTTCACGTACGGTCGGGTCAGATGCCAAGCATTTGAAGTTAGCCCTTGAAGATGAAAACAAATTCTCTCATGATGCCATCGGATTCAAACTTGGTCACTGGCACAACAACCTGCCCCCGCGAGTGGACATTTTATTTACCTACGAAACAAATGAATATAACGGGCGCATGAGCTATCAATTGAACTTGAAGGATATAAGAGCCGCGACAACGGGATAGAAAAAGAGCACCGCTGTAAAAGCGGTGCTCTTTTTCTATCCTATCCTTTTTGCACTGGCAGTTTTGCTGCTCGCCAGGCTGTCATTCCACCTTTTACATTGAAGACTGTGAAGCCTTCTTTTGCCAAAATCTTCGAAGCAGAACTGCTGCGGTTTCCACTGGCGCAAATGCAAATGATCTCGCGTCCTTTGGGCAATTCACTCATGTGACGATACAACTCAGTCAATGGAATTAATTTCGCCCCCGAAATATGTCCCAGACGGAATTCATCAGGCTGGCGCACATCCACGATCATCGGGTGTTTGCCATATTTCAACTTTTCATTCAGCTCGGTTACGCTGAGGCTAGGCACTGATGGCCCAAATAACTTTGACAGGAAACTCATTGGTATCTGCCCTCCAAAAATTTATTTTGCTTTCAACTCATCTTCCCGCTCTGGGATGGTAAAACGATTAATGGTGGTGTAATCCACAAAGCCAGGGATGAATTTATTCATAAACACAGTCAGGCTCCACAACCAGGGGATGATCAACATGCGGCGTGGACGGCGCACCAGTTTTACCACAGCTTCAGCAACTTGTTCAGCCGTAAGCAGCATGAACTTTGGCGTGGATGTTTTTGTCTTGCGGTTAATGCCCGCATGTTGATTGAATTCGGTCACAACACCGCCTGGGTAGATCAAAGAGACATCAATTCCCCACGGTTTTACTTCTCGGCGCAAAGCTTCAGAGAATCCATGCACGGCATGTTTGGATGCGGCATAGATCGTATATGTGGGCGTTGCCACCAATCCCGCCATCGAACACATATTGATAATGCTGCCTGAACGCTGTTTTATCATCACAGGCAAAACCTGCCGCGTGGTTTGGATGACTCCCATCACGTTTACATCAATTTGTGCCTGAATGTCTTTGACAGGGTCGAGCTTTTCCAGCCAATCCAAGCGTCCAAAACCCGCGTTGTTGACAAGAATATCAATGCGGCCAAATTTCTCAAGCGTTTGTGACACCAACATTTGAATATCTTCAAGCTTGGAAAGGTCAGCCTGTACTACTAATGTCTCTACGCCTAATGAATTGATCTCTTGTGCAAGAGACTGCAATTTATCCACGCGGCGGGCGGCAAGAATTACTTTTGCGCCTTCACGTCCAAACTGACGTGCGGCTGCTTCCCCAATTCCAGATGATGCACCAGTAACGATGACCACTTTACCTTTAATATCCATCAAAATCTCCTTGTGTCATCATGGTCCCCAGCGAGGTTGATAATCGCAATAATCATTATCTGTTAGTCGTCTAACGTCTGTTCCATCCACACGCATGATGTAAATTTCACAGCCATTGTCTTCGTTGTAGTGGTCAAAGTAAGAAGTGAATGCCACCCACTTCCCATCAGGTGAGAAGGACGGGCCTTGCGAGTTTCCACCTGTTGGTGAAAGCATGCGAGCATTCGACCCGTCTGCGTTCATTATATATACATCACGCTTCCACGGCTCACCTGAATACGTGACAATGAATTGTCCATCAGGTGACCAGTCGCTTCGTCCGCGGATGGCGGGCAAGTTGCTGATCTTTTTAAATTCACTGCCATCAGTGCGAATGGTGAACAATTGAACTGCGCCATCCCTATCAGAAGCAAACAGGATCGTGTTCCCATCAGGGGACCAGGTTGGGTCCCATCCTGTAATAACTGGAATTCTATGCGGGTTGCTTCCATCACGGTTCATCAACCACAATTCATTTGCATCTGTTGTAGACATTTTGAAAACGATGGTTGAGCCATCAGGTGAAATTTCAGGGCCGTTCAAGTTGCCGAGTCTGTCCGTCAGTTGTGTGATAACCCCCGAAGCAATGTTCACTTCATAAATCTCATAAAAGCCAGGCTCACGAAAGGCCGCATAGATCACACTCTTACCATCAGGTGCAACAGATGGATAGTAATGTTGTTTCGTATTATCTACCGTCAATCGGCGAAACCCTGTCCCGTCCGCGTTGATAATGCAGATTTGATTGCTGGCTTGAGCTTTGAATATCTGACAGGTAAATGCGATCTTTCCAAACGGCTCCCCCTCAGGGACAGTTGGTACAACGACTGTAGTAGTAGTGTCCACTGACAGCGGGGTAGATGCCGATAGCGTAGCAAACAGGTCAGGGGTTGGAGAAGAAGCGACAGATGGTACGTTGCACGCAAGGATGAAACCCAAACAAACGAACAGAATCAGTCCGTTTCTTTTCATCTTCTTAAAAAGATTCAAGATAAATCTCCTTACCGATAAATTTCTTACAAGCAGGCTAGATCAAAATAGGACTGTTTCCACGCAGATGAGATGGGCGAGTGAGAAGCCATAATACCCATTCTGCTACTTCGGTTGTTGTGAGGTTTGGCTTTCCTTCGGCGTCGAAAGGCGTATCAATCGCAAGGCCTGGTGAAAGAATATGAGCGCGAATTCCGTGCTCAGTATTCTCCGCGCGGATCAATTCCATAAGTGTGGTCAATCCGTGCATGGCAACGGCAAACGCTCCATCTTGCTGATAAATGCCCATCGCGGAGTCAGAGCCAATAGCCATGACCTCACCATGTTTTTGTTCGCGCAATGTAGGCAGCGCAGCACGAGTCATCAGAAATGGCTCGCGCAAGTTGGCATTCATGACCAAGTCCCACGTCTTGACATTATGTTCGTGGATCATGCCGCCGCTCCAAAATGGAGAGATGAGAATCAAAATATCAACTCCGCCAAAAGCAGCTTTGGTTTGCGTTACAACAGATTCTGTTTTTTCCAATGTATCAAGGTCTGATACCAGAGAAAAAATATTGCCCCCATTTCCCTTTATTTTATTCACAGACATTTCAAGCAGGTCTGGGTGTTTTCCACACAAGCAAATGTTCACGCCTTTGCCCGCCAACGCAAAAGCGACGGCCGCTGCGAGTTCTGTGCTCCCGCCTGTGATGACGGCGGTTTTTCCTTGAAGAGATTCTGACATATTACTTCTTCTCTTGCGTGGGCAGAACATTCGTCCCAGCCACCGCATCGCTAACGGCATCGCCGATCAAATTGATGGAAAGCACTGCAAGAAAAATTCCTGCACCAGGGAATACGGTCAGCCACCAAGCCTGGCGGACAAATTTCATCCCTGCGTTCAGCATCGCGCCCCACTCAGCAGTGGGAGGTTCTGCGCCCAAGCCTAAAAAGTTAAGCGCCGCACCTGCAAGGATGGAAGAACCGATTCCAAGCGTGAGCAATACCAGCAAAGTACGAATCGAATTTGGCAAAATGTGTTTGACTAAAATCCGCGCATCGGAACTACCGAGGGCACGAGCAGCTTCAACATACGTCATCTCACGCTGAGTGAGGACACTGCTGCGCATCAAGCGCATAAAGGATGGCACGAATGCAATCCCGATGGCGAGCATGGCATTGGTAATTCCAGGGCCAAGGATGGCAATAATAGCCAATGCCAGCAGAATATCTGGGAAAGCCATCAACACGTCTGTGAACCATGAAATAATGGAATCCAGCCAGCCGCCAAAATAGCCTGAGACGAGTCCCAATGTGATACCGATCAACGCACCAATGGTAATGCCGATCAATCCCACGCGGAGGGAGAGTCGTCCACCATAGAGAAAACGAGTGAAGTTATCGCGCCCGATTCCATCTGTACCCATTGGATATTCCAAGCTTGGTGGATGCAAGGCCACGGAAGGCGCAGTCTTGTTAGGGTCTTTATTCGTGAAGAGCGGCGCAGCGTAAGAAGTGAAGATCAATATAAATAACAGAATGCCGCCAAACTGTGCGCTACGGTTGCGAAGAATCTGTTTTAACAGACGGACGCCAGGAGAATTGGAGCGAATAGGTGATGTGGACAGGTCAGCGGTCATTTGAGGCGGATCTTTGGATTCAACAAAACGTAGGTTATGTCCGTGAAGGTATTGATGAGAACATAAATGGTTGCAGTAACAAGAACAACGCCCTGCACCATTGGATAATCACGATTGAAGATGGATTGCACGGCTAAACGTCCAATGCCTTGACGCGCGAACATGGTTTCGACAATGGTAGCACCACCAAGCAGGTAAGCCATTTGCAAGCCTAAAAATGTCACTACTGGAATTAATGCATTTCGCAAAGCATGCTTGAGAATGACCATGCGTTCGGGTAATCCCTTGGCACGGGCAGTGACAATGTAATCCTTGTTGAGCACATCCAACATACTGGCGCGTACCATGCGCGCAACGACGGCTGCTTCGGGAAGGCCAAGCGTCAGGGCGGGCAGAAATAAATCAGCGGGGGTCGAGCCGTTAGAAATGCTTGGGAACAGTTTCAACTTCACAGAGAAGAAAAGAATGAGAAGCAATCCCATCCAAAAAGTTGGTATGGATAGTCCGCTGACGGATAAGCCCATCACAAATGTATCTACCCAGGAACCATGCCACAGAGCGGCTAACATTCCTAACACTCCCCCAATCGTTAACGCAACTAAAAGTGCAGAGAGAGCCAATGTAACCGTGCTTGGAAGTTGTTCGCCTATGGATTGGGAGACAGGCTGATAGGTACGGATCGAATTACCAAGATCACCGTGCAATGCGTTCGTTAGGTAACGTCCGTATTGTACGTAGAGAGGATCGTTTAAGCCGAGCTGCTTACGCAGCTCGGCTACTTTTTCTTCGGTTACTTTTTGACGTCCGAGGATCGCCATGGTGACATCCCCCGGCACCAGATGGATAACTGAAAAGACCAGCATCGAAATGCCGAAGAGCACCAGGATGGATGTGAAGAGACGTCGAATCAGGTAACTAAACATTCAGGCTTATTGAGCGATGGAAATATCGTAGAGGAACGGATAGCCTTCGAGGTCAAAGCTAAAGCCTTGAACGGTGGGCGCAGTGAGATAAGATGTGTTCACGGTGAACATCGGTAATACGAGAGCGTTTTCCATGATGATGTTCTGCGCGGTGATGTAATCCTGTTTACGGGCATTCTCATCAGTGTTGGTATCGCCATCTGCAAGAGCCGCATCAAGATCTTCGTTGACGAAGTTCGTCCATGCGCCGCCACCATTGGCGTTCTCAGAGTGGAACAAATAGCGCAACGGAGTTGGATCGGGGCGAGTCCAATACATGTACACGAGAGTGTAGTTGCCAGCGAGGAGTTCTTCATACGCGGCACCATCGTCCATGGAGCGATACTGTACATCAAAACCAACATTGGTGAGATAGCCGATCAAGAGTTCATTGAAGGCTTCAGACCAAGCAGGATTATCGGGCCAGTCAATTGTTAGTTTCTCGCCGTCTTTTTCGCGAGTGCCATCACCATCAGAGTCTACCCAGCCTGCCTCATCCAACAAACGGCCTGCTTCTTCGGGATCGTAGCTGTACAAGCTAGCGGCTTTTTCATCATAGCCCCAAGTGGTCGGGGAAATGACGCTGGTAGCGGGCAAACCAAGGCTTTGGAATGCAGTCTGTGCAAGTTCAGCCTGATTGACAGCAAGGATCATCGCTTTGCGGACGTTGATATCATCGGTCGGCGCTTTGGTCGCGTTGATCATTAAAATGGCGGGGATGCCAGGTTGAGCAAACGTTTGAATGGTAGCGGTACCAGCATCCACCATGGAAATTGCATCAAGAGCAGGCGGTTCGCCAGCGACGAGGATTTCACCAGTCTCGAATGCGGTGAGACGTGTGGCAGCCTCTGGCAAAATGCGAAGGACAACCTGATCGAGCAAGGCAGGGCCTTGGTGTGCAGCAAATTCAGGTCCCCAGTTGTAATCAGGATTGCGCTCAAGAACGATCTGAGATTGCGCATCCCACTGGACAAACTTGAATGGTCCTGTGCCAACGGGGTTGCGGCCATAATCCGTTCCATATTTTTCCAATGCAGCGGGTGAGGAAATGCTCAACCATTGGCGTCCAGCATCACGCAGGAATAACGGATAGGAAGCCGCGAACTTTACGGTTACAGTGTAATCGTCCACCACAACGGTTTCAACATACTGATGATCCTGCAGCAATGACTTGCCGCCAGATTCCAGCACAGTGTCACTCATGATATGGTCAAAGGAAGCCTTGACCGCATCCGCTTTAAAAGCGGTTCCATCATGGAAGGTCACATCCTTGCGAAGCTTGAATGTGAATTCTGAATAATCAGCATTCGGTTCCCAAGACTCGGCGAGTCCGGGATGTACTGAGCCATCAGGTGCAACCGAAAGAAGAGAGTCAAACAAGTTCATTGCAACGAACTGTTCTTGCACATATACACCATCGCCGGGATCCAGCGTTTCAGGCTCAACAGGGATGCCAATAGTGAGTACACCCCCAGCTACTGTAGCAGGCGCTTCCGTAGCGACAGGTGCTTCTGTGGCTGCGGGAGCAGTGGTCGCTTCCGCAACAGGGGTGCTTTGCCCACATGCGGTCAATAACAATCCGATCAACATGGCGACGGATAACCCCTTGAGTAAGGCGTTCTTCATATACTTCTTTTTCTCCTTGAATGAATTGAAAAATCAGATCTTTTTGAATTGATTTTCCCTGTAAAAAGTATATCACGGTCAGGAATCTTGAAGTTCCCCCACAGAACAATATGCGCTAGGCAATGGCAACTCGGGCAGTGAATTATTATATCTTAGTAGGCGCAGCTTCCAAAAAATGCAAGCAAATATTGATAGCGCACAGAGTTCAGCACAAGTACGATTCCAAATAAGAGAATAGTGGCCCCAATGAATTTACGTATAAATGGAAGGAAAAAAGCTAACAAAGGGTTGAGAATCACCATCCCAAACATTGCCATACTGAGGGTATAGATTTGGTGGCCGGAATAATAGTCCAGCTTGGAAATTATCTACGCCTCTTGTAAAAAGATGACGCGCCGATTGGCCAAATATTCCCTAAGGAGCTTGAACCTTAATCTTTAATAGTTGGGGTGTATCAGTAGTAATGAACAAGTCGCCTGAGGGATCAAACGTTAACGAAGACATATTATCTGGCACATCAAAAGAATCGATATATGTTCCATCTTCGTTAAAGACCTGCACCCATCCCGTATCTCCTACAAAGATGCGACCATCTGGACTAATTGCAAGGGCACCAGGAAAGAAAAAGAATCCTGGGTCGAGGGACGGAATATCCACACCTAGCGGCTCACCAGGATCATTCCGTACATGATTATGGTTATGCCCGCCAAATTGGCTGATAAAACTTCCATCGGGTGCAAGTTTTATAACCTGCCATGAGGTATCGCCTAAGGCGTAGATATTGCCTGATGCATCATTCGCAAGAATCAAATAGTTGTCGGAGGATTGTAAATATGTATCAAAAGGAGTTCGTGCTATGACACTGACAGTCCCATCCATCGTGAAGCGCAAAATATTTCCTGAAATATCGCTGGCGAGCAGGGTGCCATCTTTTTGCATCACAATGCCATCGAGATAGCTAGTGAGATTCGCGTTCTGGTCATACGGCAGGATGGTCTGACTGCCATCTGAGTTGAGGCGGTGGATATCGCCTTGATAGGAAACATAAATAGTTCCATCTGATGCAACTGCCATACCGTTGAGATGTGTATCGTTGACGTTTTTATCAACCCATTGGACGGAGCGTGTGAGGTTGCCAGATGGATCGAAGATGCTAATGGTACCGTCCGCATTGTTGCCAACATAGATATTCCCTTGCGCGTCGAGATTTACCACTTCTGGACCGTTGAGAACGACCTTTTCATTTTGCATCTGTGAGACTGCCATCACTTGGTTGGCAACGGATGAGACTACAGGACGCGGAGTGCTGGTGGGATGAAAGAAAGCAGCGGCGAAGAAACCTGCTGTCGGCAGAACGGTGGTTAACAAACAGCCAAAGCAGACCATAAACACCAGTACGAGCATAATACCTAAAATCGTCCAAATGGGTTTTATTTTTTGAGAAGGGTTAGTGGGAAGCATCGATTTTCTCTGTTGTAGGATTTTGCTTGCGACTTGGAATATATCCCCATGGCTTAAACTGGCACAGAGTACTTCTTTCCCATACTATAACTCCCCCACACAAATCCTAAAGTAAAAGTACCTCAGGCTGGTCTATAAGCCGCATTCTGTCCAGCGGGTTGCCCCGCTTGTGCAGCCATCTCTCTGGGCGATATGTCACCACATCGCTCGGTGCAGCCTACCCGGGACTGACCCTTTCCTCAAAGAGGAAAAAGTATATACGAAGACGAGCCGTCTCCCATCGTCAAAAGACGATTTCATCCCTGCTTGGCCTTGCTCCCGGCGGGGGTTACCTGGCCGCACACATTGCTGTATGCGCCGGTGGTCTCTTACACCACCTTTTCACCATCACCGCCCCATTACCCTTGCGGGTGTAGGGGCGGCTGTTTGTTTCTGTGGCCCTAGTCCGGCAGGTTCATCCCATCACAAGTGACGAGACTCCCCACCCCGGATGTTATCCGACGCCGTGCTCTATAGAGTGCGGACTTTCCTCGATTCTGACAACGCAGAACCGCGACTGCCCAACCAACCTGAGGTAAATGTATGATACACGCAAGAAAGGAGGCGGTCAACGTTAGAAAGGTGGACATTTCAAGAAAAGACATTAAAATAGAGAGGCACTTATCAATCAAGCAATAAAGAGGAATCATTTGAGCAACATGCCCGGCAAATTTGTGATCGGCCTAACTGGCAATATCGCCACTGGAAAAAGTGTTGTGCGCCGTATGTTGGAGCACTTGGGCGCTTATACCATCGACGCAGATGCGCTCTCTCATCGCACCTATGCCAAAGGCGCACCGGGCTATCAGCAAGTGATTGATAAATTTGGTAAATGGCTGGTCAATAAAGATGGCGAGATCGACCGCAAGAAATTGGGTAACCTCGTCTTCTCTGATCCCGAAGCCATGAAGCAACTGGAAGCTATCGTCCATCCGCTGGTTCGCCAGGCTACAGAGATCCTTGCGAAGCGCGCATCCCAGCCAGTGGTAGTAATAGAAGCGATCAAACTCCTCGAAGGCGAATTGCGAAAAGTATGTGATTCCATTTGGGTCACAAATGCCCCAGAAGAAGTCCAAGTGGAACGATTGATCCGCAAGCGCGGGATGAAGCGCGAACAGGCGCTCGAACGAATCCACATGCAATCTGCGCAGAGCGCAAAAGTTGCAGTAGCCAACATTGTTATCACAAACACTGGCTCGTATGATGACTTGTGGAAACAGGTCAGTGAGGCATGGAAGGAAATTGTCCCTGGCGCAAGCGCAAGCGAAGCAATTGCAGAAACAGCCGTTATTAAAAAGCCTGCAACTCCTTCTGGCGAATTTACCGTCAAACGTGGAAAGCCCAAACACTCCTCCTCCATCGCAGAATTGATCACACGCCTGAGCAAAGGCAAACGCACCATGACCGCCAGTGACGTAATGGAAGATTTCGGTGACAAAGCCTACATGCTCCTTGAGCAAGATGGTCAACTTGTTGGCCTTGCAGGCTGGCAAGTGGAAAACCTTGTGGCTCGCACCAGTGATATATTCCTTGAAGAACATGTAGATGTACAAAAAGCGCTTGAAACTTTAATTAAAGAAGTGGAAAGCGCCTCCAGCGAATTACAGAGTGAAGCCTCGCTCATTTTCACAATGGACGAACTTGCATCGCAGGAAGAACTTTGGAAGCAACTCGGTTATGAGCGACGCACACCAGAAACCCTCGGTGTACAAGCCTGGCAGGATGCCGCAACCGAATCCATTCAAGTTGGAAACAGCGCTCTCTTCTTTAAACAATTGCGTCAGGACCGAGTCCTGCGCCCCATTTAGGGTTTAGGGGTCTGTATCAGGTAATTAGGATCGCATCCTCTCCGCCCTGATTACTGATCCTTGACCAGTACCACCCTATAAAGTGACCGAATTCCTAAATAACCTCTTCTTTATATTCCAACGAATCAGCTGGCTGAGCGTCATCGACATCATGCTCGTCACGCTGATTTTCTTTGGTTTGCTGTATTCCCTGCGCGATACACAAGCCATGGCATTGCTGCGCGGGATGATCTTATTAGTAGTGTCGCTCATCCTGCTTACCAGCCTTGTGGAATTGCCTGCCTTCTCATGGTTTGCCCAGAACTCATTGCCAGCCCTATTGCTTGCTCTGCCAGTGATTTTCGCTCCAGAGATTCGGCGGACTCTCGAACGCCTCGGTCGGGCTGGGACTGTTTGGCCTGTTACCGTTAAATCAACAGACGTGGCCCTCGAACAGACCATCCATGCGGTGGTGACGGCAACAGCAAGGTTATCTGCCCGCCAGCACGGAGCATTGATCATCCTGCAACGCTTGGACAATCTTGACGATTTTATTCAAACGGGCGTGCAATTGAATGCCCGCGTTACACCTGAGCTATTATTGCAGATCTTTTATCCAAACACCCCCTTACATGATGGTGGTGTGATCGTAGTCAATTCATTAATCGTTGCCGCTGCTTGTGTGCTTCCTCTTTCAGCCAGCGGAATTTTGAACCGCACACCAGAACGTCAAATGGGGTTGAGGCACCGCGCTGCGCTGGGTATCTCTGAAACCAGTGATGCAATTGCCGTGGTTGTTTCTGAAGAAACTGGTGCAATATCCATTGCACATGCTGGTAGAATGTTACGCCGACTTGACCCCGAACGGCTGGAAAATATTTTGCTGGCTTTCTTCCGTCCGAATGGCAAGGAATACAAGCCAAACTTTTTCGAAAAGCTTTTACCGGGCTTGTTTCACAGAAAAGAAGATAAATAATGTTGCGCTGGATCTCCCAAAATTACCGAACCTTTCTCTGGGCTTTTGCATTGGCAATGGCAGTATGGATATCTGCTGTCACCTCTGCCGACCCAGATGAAACCCGCGCACTTGCTTCCCCGGTACCATTGCAGATCATCGGGCAATCTCCCAATTTGGTCTTGAGCAATGATGTGCCAAAAGAAGTGGAAGTATCTCTACGTGCGCCGCGTTCTGTTTGGACATTGATCGAGGCAGATCCTCAAATCGTACGTGCGATCTTGGATCTTTCAGGGTTGAGTTCAGGAGCGCATGAAGTTGACCTACAGATTCAGGTCAATGCACGGCCAGTGCAGATTGTTACTGTTGCGCCGAGTTTGGTCAAATTGACTCTGGAGCCGTTGGTCACGCAAACTTTTGATGTTGACCTAAGCCTAACGGGAGAAGCTGCCATTGGGTATCAGATCGGAGAGACAAACATGGAGCCAGTACAGGTTGTCGTGTCTGGCGCCCAGTCTCAGGTCCAGCAGGTGAAGCGCGCGCGGGTTTCAGTCAACCTAAATGGCATCCGCGAAAACTTCGATCAATCGCTGTCTGTTGAAGCATTGGATGACAAAGGTCAAAAGGTGAATGGAGTTTCGGTTTCGCCTGAGTCAGTTCATGTGATTCTGCCTGTAAGCCAACAAGGTGGATATCGTGATGTGGCCGTAAAAGTTACGATCATCGGGCGTGTTGCGAGTGGGTACCGCCTTACAGACCTTTCGGTGTTTCCACCTGTCGTTACTATTTTTTCAGCAGACCCACAGCTTGTTAATGCTCTTCCTGGTGTCTTGGAGACGCAACCTCTAGATCTACAGAACGCACAAGATGACATCAATACACGCCTTTCGATCAACTTACCTTCGGGTGTTTCCATCATCGGCGAGCAGACAGTTTTAATACAAGCCGGGGTATCCCCAATTGAAAGTAGTGTTACACTGGCAGGGGAAAAGGTTGAGATCATCGGCTTGGATAACGGACTTACCGCTACGGTATCGCCAACGACGGTCGATGTGATCATCTCTGGCCCTCTATCATTGCTGGATACACTTACCCGTCAGGGCGTACGCGCCACTGTAAATTTGACAGGATTGCCAGCTGGAACTTATCAGATCACTCCCGATGTGGAGATTTTGATCGCGGATGTAATTGTTGAGTCAATCCTGCCGAATACGGTGGAGGTGGTCATCTCTCCCATTCAGCCGTCGGCGACACCCACGCCAACTCCCACACCATAATTAAGAAATTGGAAATATAGATAACCATGAAACCTGTTGTAGCTTTAGTAGGCAGACCTAACGTCGGCAAATCAACTTTGTTCAACCGCCTTGCCGGTGAGCGCCTTGCCATTGTGGATGAGACCCCCGGCACCACGCGTGACCGTTTATTTGGTGAAGCAGAATGGAACGGACGCAGCTTTAGCATTGTAGATACTGGTGGTATCGACCCAACGCACGGCGGCAAGACTCCGCTCTCTGTTGGCTCAGTTGACTTCATTGAAGATATCCGCAGACAAGCACAAGTTGCCATTCAAGAAGCGGATGCAGTGCTCTTCGTCAATGACGGGGAGACCGGCGTAACAGAACCTGACCGTGAAGTTGCGTCGATCTTGCGCCGCTCACAAAAGAAATTACCTGATGGCACTTTCTGGCCGCCCATCTTTTTAGTGGTCAACAAATGTGAATCAAGGGATAGAAGAGAACAGGCTTCCGAATTCTATGAGTTCGGTTTAGGTGAGCCATTTGCCATTTCTGCAATTCACGGTACTAGTACAGGCGATCTGCTTGATGCACTTGTGGCTTCCTTCCCTGAACAAAAAGAAGATGAAGTTGATGACAGTATTAAGATCGCTTTGGTAGGCAAGCCAAATGCGGGTAAATCCAGTTTGTTGAATAAATTAGTCGGCGAAGAACGTGTAATCGTCAGCCCAATTGCAGGAACTACGCGCGACTCGATCGATACAAAAATAAACTTTGACGGGATTGAGGTCACGCTGATCGATACAGCTGGCATCCGTCGGCGCGGAAAGATCGAACACGGAGTAGAGCAATATAGTGTGTTGCGTTCCTTTAAATCCATTGAGCGCGCTGACGTTGCTCTTCTGATGATCGATGCCACCACAGGTATCACATCCCAAGATGCGCATATTGCGGGATTCATCCTTGATGAATGGAAATCCTGCGTGGTGCTGGTGAACAAATGGGACGCCATTGAAAAAGACAATGAGACCATGGAAGCCTTCACGGCGAAGATCCGCAACGATTTGAACTTTATGGA
This sequence comes from Anaerolineales bacterium, assembly GCA_046328875.1. Taxonomy (GTDB): domain Bacteria; phylum Chloroflexota; class Anaerolineae; order Anaerolineales; family Villigracilaceae; genus Villigracilis. Next base: position 3,284,541 of record JAXLVS010000001.1, read on the forward strand.
TTATGTGCCGATCTTGTACATCTCAGCGAAAACAGGTCAGCGTGTGGAACAAGTAATGCCGATGGCGTTGCAAGTGCAGGAAGAACGCTTGGCGCGCCTGACGACTTCAACTATTAACGAGATCATTCACAAGGCACAGGATGCGCATCCGCACCCATCTCATGCAGGGCGCGCGCTTAAGATGTTCTATGGCACTCAAGTTCGCAGTGACCCGCCAACATTTATGATCTATGTCAATGAGCCCAGCTTGATGCACTTCTCATATCTGCGCTATCTTGAAAATCAGATACGCGCAGAATATAGCTTCCTCGGCACGCCCATCCGCATTATCACAAAGGGCCGTAGGGAATAAAAATTATTAGACCCTAAAGGTTTCAAAACCTTTAGGGTCTTTTCAAAGGACAAATAATAAATGAAAAAGAAAAATATTCTCATTATTGGCGATGTTATCTCCCTGATCATCCTTGTCACTATTGGTTTTGCCACTCATGGTGAACAGGGGGTATCATTCCTGCCACGTATGGCTGCGGTATTCTTCCCCACTGTAGTTGCATGGTTCGTACTTGCTCCATGGTTCGGTTTGTTTGATCAACAGGTGATTAAGGAATTTAAAGTTTTCTGGCGTATCCCCTTTGCTGTCCTTTTCGCAGTGCCGCTCGCGCTTGTTGTTCGAGGATTTATACTGAATACGCCTGTGGTCCCCTTGTTTGCCGCTGTATTTACCACTACAACTTCTTTAGGCTTGTTGGTATGGAGAACTATTTACAAATCCATCTTCAAGACTGAGGCATAGCCCTTTCATTAATCATGCTGAGGAAGACCCGGACTACGTCCGGGTCGAATTGTTTACCGGACTGTTCCAAAATATATTGAATAGCTTCCTCATCTGCCAGAGCTTTTCGATAGGGCCGGTCTGAACGCAACGCATCCCATACATCTACAACAGAAAATATTCTTGCTTCCAGGGGAATCTCGGTTCCGCGCAGCCGCAATGGATATCCATTTCCATCCCATCGTTCATGATGATAGATGGGAATCGGTAATGCAGGTTCAAGATAACGAATTGGGGAGATCAACATTTGAGCATAGACTGGATGCTTGCGCATTACTGCCCATTCTTCTTCATCTAAAGGTCCAGATTTCAATAAAATATCATCTGGAATTGCCATCTTCCCAATATCATGAAGGATCGCCCCACGCTGGAATTGCGTCAGTTTTTCACCTTGTAATCCCATCCTTTGTGCCAGCTTTAGTGAAAGTTCAACAACGCGCTGAGTATGGTTGTCCGTTTCTTTATCGCGCAAATTCAATGCACGTGACCAACTTCGCAACGTCTCTTCGTATGCTTCAGACATTTCCATGTTTGCATACTTCAGGTCATCCAGCAGTGTGGATTGCGCAATGGCAATTGCCGCCTGACCAGCCAAAGTCTCAAGATAATTCTTCCATTCCGAATCTGGATGAGGCGAGCGATCATACACCTCAAGGACGCCTCTCAAGCTTTCATGTGCGAATAAAGGCACAGCATAAAAATCTATGACTCCAACGCCCTGAATAACATCTGATATTTGCAGGTTTATTTGCCCCAAGTCGGGACAATAGATTGTCTGCAATTCAAGAGCAGCGCGCCCCGTCATACCATCTCCCACGCGCACAGGAGTTGGGTTTGGATATTCTCCAAAAAAGCCCAAACTAGCTTTCAAATCCAATTCATTCGTTATTGGGTTGAATAAAAAAATAGCCGCAGCCTCTGCTTCAAGCAGACGGGTAAGACTCTCTAGCAGTATATAAAGTGTGGAATTCAAATCGGAACCAGAGATGATCGCTTTATCAATTGCCCGCAAAGCGCTCAAGCGTTCCAACTGTCTGGCAAGTTTTCGACGATTTGTCTTTTCACGGTCTGAAAGAAAACTGGTCAATAGAGCGATCGAGTTGAAGGAAATGATCTCGAACATCACCCGTTGCACAAAGATGGTGTTGATGTTCTCCATGTTTGTGACCACCAACGACCCACTGACAAGGCTGGCCGCAAAAGCAGCCAACAACCCGCCTGCCTGTCCAAAGTAAAAAGCCGCCACCAAAATAGGAACTATTTGAGAATAGGCAAACATCTCGCGAATTTCGCCAGTTTCGCCCGGTATAAATATCACCCCTAATGCCGCTACACATAACCAAATTAAAATAGCAAGTATGATGAAAGTTTGTGAAAGATCAATGGAATTCTTCTTCACCATCTCCGCCCATCTTCTTGATAAAGCCATTTTTGCAACAGAACTATGAACAGAATAATGGCAACCACATCCACTGTGGATTCTGTCAACAACCCTAAGAGCAGCGTGTATGGACTATTGATCACCAATAGATCAAATCGCCAGAAGAAAAGAATATTGAGCAAATGACCAAGGAAGATACTGATCGCGGCCAAAAACTGAAGATGACGATTCCCTGCATACCCCGCAGCCATTCCCATCACCATGTGCGGAAGGATCGCAAGAGCATCATACATATCAGCGTTAATAATGGAAGACAATCCTGTTCCAAGCGCGCCTGCAATCATTCCACTAACAGGCCCATAAAAATAGCCAGCCAAAATAGGGAAGATCATATTAATCGCAATATTTGCATTTGGAACAATAGGGTTGGGTATATACTGCACAATATAGTGCACCAATGAATAAGCCAATATAAGAAGAGCTAGCCCCACGTATGATTTTTCTTTTGGCATTTTATGATTATAGTGGATTCTAAATCCTTTGTAAATTAGCAGTAGGTTTCAGGGTACGTCTTTCTCCCCATACACTATTCCGCACAAAAGAACGGGTAAAATAGAAATATATGGACGAAACCTCACTCATCCAATCTGCACAAAAAGGTGATCTTGATTCATTCAATACATTGATCCTGCATTATCAGGATATTGTATTCAACACCGCCGTCCGCATTCTCGGCGATGACGATCTCGCGCAGGATGCGGCTCAAGAAGCCTTCATCTCTGCATTTCGCAGCATCTCAACCTTTCGCGGTGGCTCTTTCAAAGCGTGGCTCATGCGAACTGTGACCAATGCCTGCTATGATGAGTTGCGCCGCCAGAAACGACGCCCCACCACCCCGCTCGAACCTGAAACCAATGATGGCGAAGAAATGGATTCGGTCAAATGGATGGCAGACCCAGAAATGACCCCTGCCGAAAGATCCGAAGCCGATGAACTTGAACACGCCATTCAACACTGTCTGGATGCCCTTCCTACAGATTTCCGCACCGTGGTTATCATGGCCGATATTCAAGGCATGGATTACACAGAAGTAGCATTCGCATCCAAAGTCCCACTTGGCACCATCAAGAGTCGTCTTGCACGTGCGCGTTTGCGTCTGCGTGAATGCTTGCGCAGCTTTGAGGAACTTTTACCCGCATCTTTCCGTCTTGAAGGTGAAAGTAACCCATGAAAAATTTCCACGAGATCGAACTTCTCTCATCCTATCTGGATGGACAACTCAATGCAAATGAATCCAAGCGACTGGAAACCCGCCTCGCATCGGACCCTGAGCTTGCTTCCGTTTTAAGTGACCTTCGCGCCACCCGCGGCATTCTCCGCAAACTGCCTGTTCGTAAAGCTCCACGCAATTTCACACTCACTCGCAAAATGGTTGGACTCAAACCACCATTGCCGCGTACCTATTCTGTCTTCCGATTCTCAACAGCTTTTGCAGCTATCCTGCTCATGCTGACATTCGCTGCCAATTCGATCTTCCCGCCATTAGGCATGGGCGGTGCTGGAGCACCTGCACAAGCGTATGGGTATGGCGGCGGTGGTGGGTGCGATGACCCATGTAGTGGTGAAGCCTTACAGTCTGCCGCTGCAGCCACAGAAGCGCCAGCAGCAACTGAAGCACCTGCCGCCACGGAAGCGCCTGCTGTCACTGAGACTCCCGCCATCGCCGCAGCAGCTCCATCTGTAGAAATACAACCCGCACCTACCAATGATGGAACCCTGCGTGAAACAGAACCAGCTGCCGATGCAGTACAAACACCCAAAGAACCTGAAGAGCCAACAGGGCTATTTCAACTTCGTGTGCCAGGCAGGCCGTTCATCTCACCCGTATTACAGGTCATCCTACTGGCTATCCTTATTATAGGTATGGTAGTGATGTGGGCCATACGAAAATCCGCGTCAAGGAAATGGCAATAGCCTCCACATGGCTCAGCACAGTGACATAAATTTCTGTCCACGCTGCGGTACTCAGGTTGAGCACAAGGATAAATTTGGCATGGTGCGGCCAGTTTGTCTGCAATGCCGTTGGATTCATTTTCAAGACCCCAAAGTTGCGGCGGCTGTGCTAGTTGAAAATAATAATGGTCAGGTCCTTCTTGTCCGTAGAGCCAACGAACCCTTCCGCGGGTTATGGACCTTGCCCGCAGGATTCGTCAATGGCGGTGAAGACCCTGCTGAGGCGGCGGCACGAGAATGTTTGGAAGAAACAAGCCTCAGCGTGCGTGTGAAGCGAGTGTTGGATGTCATCTCCGGGCGGGAGCACGATCGCGGCGCAGACTTTATCATCGTCTATCTTGCAGAAGTCATCAGCGGTGAATTGATCCCAGCAGATGATGCAGACGCAGCGGAATGGTTCGAGCGAACTTCTCTTCCCCCACTGGCATTTGATGCAACAAAAAAGATCCTGGCACAATAAAAAGACTTCGGAGTAAAACTCCGAAGTCTTTTTATACTAAACGCTTATAGCATCATCTTGTATAGTTAAAGTTTGCGTAGCTTTCCTGAATATTATTATCAAAATCTACAGCATAGAAACCGATGGAATATTCGCCATCTACAGGATAGCGAGATTCAAACCAGAAGCCTTTCTCGCCATAAGTAAAGATATCTCCGCTCAACGAATTATCGAAATAAGATTGATTGTTATCGTTGAAATAATAAGATTGGACATAATCCTGGAAGGTATCGCCAATTTGCGGAGTAACAGCAACAGCTGTGGCAACGCCATCACCATCGGGGTCAGGCAAGGCATAGACATTCAACAAGTTACCATCAGGGTCAAAGACCAACTTTGCATCTACGGGTATGGTGCTGTTTACAGGTGTATACTGCCCAAATAATGAATAAGTTGTGACACCATCGGCGTTGTAATATTCATCAGGCTCAAATAACGCGAAGGCTTCCTTTTGACCATCCATCAGTACAAAGAGACTTGGGTCCCATTCATACGTCACATTAATTGGGCTGGGACCGTAATCAGGTGCATTGACGCCGCCAACAGTTGTCATTTGGTCAGCGATCACAAAGGATTTATCACCTACCCAATATGCTTTCGCATCTGGGTTGTAGAAATACAGGATGAAGTAAATATATGAAACGTTGCCATTAACTGTTGTTGTTAATGTCAGCTTTTGATCTCCCGAAATTTGAGTACTTGAGAGCTGAACTGGATCAAGCGTTAACTCAGATGCACCCGGGGCAACGATAGTGCCGGCACGATCTGGCTCAAAGGCTTGTCCTTGCTGCGGAACAAATGGCTGACCTGTGTAATGATAGGCCAGGAATTCATCCCACGAAGATTGCTGAAGGAAATTAGCTGCATCAATGCCATAACGCAACGGGGCGTCGCTGCTGAATTCAGTGAATTGGTAAATATCCGAAATGGGGAAATGGATAGAGATGCCGTATGAACCAGCCATACCAGAACCATGTTTTTCTGCTACGATCGCATTACCTGCTGCAATACGCAATTGCTCATTAGACTGCACAAGGCCAGGGTCATTCGTAGTAGCCATGATCTCTGCAAAATTAACAAGGTCAATGTAAGGCGAAGGTAAGTTCTCATCAAACACAGAATAATAACTACGCGTATATTGACGTCCTTGCGCCACCCACTCTTGGTCTACCGCCGCAAGAGAAGCTATAAACTGATTCATAGCGCTGATTAGTTCTGGTACACGCGCGCTATCAATGGCGCTCAAAGTTGTATCGGCTTCAATTTGCGAGATCTCATCCGCAGATCTTGTCATTGTCAATGCTGTATCTTCAAGGATATAGCTTGAAACAATATATTGAGCAGCCTCACGCCCAGTAACTGTTGGGTTCTGCGCAAGGCGTTGCAGCCAGGCAGTATAAGACCAACCTGTGGCAGGAATCACTTCTTCGGAAGCAACCATATAATTTGAATATGGGTATAGTGATCCGTACACTTCGATCATACCCATCAAGCACGCGTCAAAACCTAGAACTTCAAACTTTTGACCGCCCATTGCCTGTTGGATCTGTGCAACAGAGTTTGTGATTTCAGGCAGGGAAAGCGTGTTATTGGAGCTAAGATCAGAGAAGCCATTCGCCCAGCCCGCGCCATGATCAGACATGATCAATATATATTTTTTTGCAGGATATTTCTGGATGGCCCAAGTCACAAAATCAACCAGGGTTTGCGGGTCGCCCATATCTGCTTCGCCAATGCTTTCCACTACAGGAGATGTAATGGTATTCACATCATTATCCTGTGAGATGAGGTAACGACGAGTATCTGTCCAATCTCCATCACCGTTGAACGCTCCCTGAGCACGATCCAACTGGACCACGATGTTCATTTGCGAGGTGGAACCAACTAGTTCCATCTCGTTGACATCAAACCATACATCACCTTCAAGAATTTCATCGTCTGCATCTGCATAAACAATGACGGTCCATTCTGGCAAATTGGACGTATCCGACGGAACGATCACCCCTGACGGTCCATTGATCCCAGTCTGAGGTGAAAGCCCAAACAATGTATCACCATAAAAATAAAGAACAACCACTGCAAAACAAATACATGCAAGGCAGATAACAACAGCCGCAATGATTACAGGGATTCCAACTTTTGCATTCTTCATCCTTACCTCCAAGTATGATCGTAGTGCATTAACTTTAACAAAAAATTCGCATTTTCGTCATGATAGCATGAGTGAACCTGCGAATACAAGAGAATTACATCTTAACTCCATAATACATTGCATTCTTCAAAATTCAATCACCCATCAGCGGGAGACATTGATTTTCTATTTTTGGCTTGGGTTTATTTCAATATCAATTCAACAGGGCAATGATCAGAACCCATCACACCATCATGAATGATGACATCCTTCACGCGTGGCACAAGCGCTTCTGAGATCAGGAAATAGTCCAAGCGCCAGCCAATTCCCCGCGTTCGCGCATTTAGGCGGTACGTCCACCATGTATATTGGACTTTATCTGGGTACAAATGACGGAATATATCCACAAAGCCGTTATCTAAAAATTTTTGCACCCACTCGCGCTCCTCAGGTAAAAAGCCTGAAGTCTTTTCGTTGGCTTTAGCGTTTTTCAGGTCAATTGGCATGTGCGAAGTGTTGAAATCGCCTGTGATGATGATGTTCTCCCCTTTCTTATGAAGCGAATGACAAAGTTCAAGTAAATGTGAATAGAACTCCAGCTTATAGTTCACGCGCTCTTGTCCACGCTGGCCGTTCGGGAAGTAAATGTTGAAAAGGCGCAAACCAGCCCAAAGCGTTTGAATGACGCGTCCTTCCACATCAAAATGGGACGCATCCATGCCCAATACGATCTCGTCGGGCTTCTTCTTATAGAAGGTCGTCACGCCGCTATACCCAGGCCGCTCTGCCGCATTCCATATAAATGGAAGCCTCAATGTAGCTTGCTGTTCTTCATTTAACTGCTCTTCTCTTGCCTTCACCTCTTGCAAACACAAAGCATCAGGGTTTTGTTCAAACGCCCAATCCAATGCATTCTTTCCAAGTGCTGCACGTATGCCATTTACGTTCCATGTAATGATTTTCATCGGGAAAGCCTATATTTGTTTTATGGTAAACTTGTTTTGAAGACAGGAGAATTATGAACAATACAACTGTCAAAAAGATACTTTGTATTGAAGATGAACCTGAAATGATCGACCTTATCAGACTGATCCTTGGACGGCGTGGATTTGACGTCTATGGTGCGGCAGGTGGAGTAGAAGGTATTAAGATGGTTCGCGAACTGCATCCAGACCTTGTTCTACTCGATCTCATGATGCCTGATATGGATGGCTGGGAAGTATACCAACAAATGAAAGCGGATACTTCCACACGCAACATTCCTGTCATTGTGGTTACTGCAAAAGCACAAAACATCGATAAAGTTCTTGGATTGCACATTGCCAAGGTAGATGACTATATTGCCAAGCCTTTCGGACCGCAAGAGTTGATGGACAGTGTGGAAAAAGTATTTAGCCAAAGATCATCCTAAAAATTGTTTTGTATTCACCGGGCGGCCAACCAGCCGCCCGATTTTATGATACCCATGCCCCAAATAATCTCCATAAAAAACCTAACCAAAGCGATTGACCAACCCGCGCAAGTGGGCTACTGCGATACATTCACCGGCAAACTGCGCGGACTCATGTTCCGAAAAAGCCTCTCTCTTAACGAAGGCCTGCTTCTTGTCGAAAAGCGAAACTCTCGCCTCGACACCTCCATCCACATGTTCTTCGTGCCGTTTGATTTGGCCGTCTTTTGGATCAATTCAGATATGACAATAGTGGACAAGGTCATAGCAAAATCATGGCACCCTGCCTACTTCCCCAAAGCGGACGCACAATATACACTGGAGATCCATCCAGACCGTTTTGGGGATTACGAGATCGGTGACAAGGTCGAATTCAAGAATGTATAAACGTGGATTTTTTATCCTATTTCTTCTGGCGAGTTTAATCGCTTCATCACAACCCGTCCACGCACAGGATGCCAGCGGACCAATTTACGTGGTGCAGCCAGGCGACAGCCTCTCCTCCATTGCAGCGCGCTTCAGTGTGGACTTGAACGAGCTCATGTCAGCAAATGGAATTGTTGACGCGAACCAATTAACCGCTGGGCAACAGCTTATCATCCCCGGGCTTGAAGGCGTCACTGGGGTTTTGAGTACAGAGATCATTAACTTTGGGGATTCGTATCGAAGCTTGATGCGTAAGACACACGTCCCGGACAGTCTCTTCAAAAAGCTTAATCATGTGGTCAGTCCAAGCGAATTTTATGTGGGCGTGAGCATGATCCTACCTGGGCAAGGTGAAAACCCAAACAGCAAACGAACATCTCCTGACCTCGGCGAGTCACTGTTGGAAGTTGCGGTAAAAAACAATACCGATGTTTGGTCACTTGAACATATCAATAGCCTGAGCGGCTCATGGGATGGCATCCCCGGTGATACCCTTTTTGCGCCCGGTGAAAGCAACGGAACGGGAACAACCGGTTTGCCTTCCGCATTTGTCAGCGCGGAAATTCGCGATCTGCCTATCAAGCAGGGCGGCACCGGAGTGATCAAGGTACAAACCATCCCGAGCGTAACATTGGGCGGTTTGCTTGTTGACCATCCTTTGCACTTTTTTGTAGATGAAAGCGGTGTGCAGGTTGCCCTTCAGGGAGTTCATGCGCTGCTGGATCCGGGAGTGTATCCCTTACGATTGGATGCAACCCTTCCGGATGGAAGCATCCAATCATACGAACAAATGGTGTTGATCGTATCGGGAAATTATCCTGAAGATCCGCTCCTTTATGTGGACCCGGCAACGATTGACCCTGCGTCCACAGAGCCAGAATTACAGCAATTGGTCAGCATTACCACTCCTGTTACCCCTGAAAAACTTTGGTCTGGTGAATTTATTTCCCCCGCTATTGCTTACGCCGAGTCAACTTATTTCACTTCACGTTATGGCAACCGTCGTACTTATATTGGGCAGGGAACTGAATTGCAGGTACCGGGCTTTCACACTGGCTTGGATTTTGGCGGCGGAGACGGCCTTGCGATCACTGCTCCAGCAGCAGGGCGCGTGGTGTTCGCCGGCCCTTGGACAGTACGCGGTAACGCGACTGTTATTGATCACGGCTGGGGAGTGTATAGCGGCTTCTGGCATCAATCCGCGATTCAGGTGCAAGTAGGTGATATGGTCGAGCAAAATCAGGTGATCGGTCTTGTAGGAGGAACCGGGCGTGTGACCGGCGCGCACCTGCACTGGGAGTTGTGGGTCAATGGCATTCAGGTCGATCCTCTCGATTGGCTGATTCAAGCCTACCCGTAGAAAGAAGCGTTGCACTCCATCCATGAATATGCTACACTCTTGCAGAGGATGATTCCGATATGAATAACATCGTCAACTTTCTGAAACAAAGCGATATTTTTTATCAGTTCACACCGACACAATTGGAGTTGGTGGGAAATTTGTGTCAGGAGGTTGTTTACAATTCCGATGAAATCATTTTTACAGAAAATAGCAGCAGTAAGGAATTGTACGTGATCATGCAGGGTGAAGTGGATATTTTGATCAACCGCAGTACCACTGGAGACGTTGAAAAAAAAGAGACCGCAGTCGCGCGGCTGCGCAGGGGCCAATCATTCGGCGAAGTGGCATTGGTGGATGAAGGGTTACGTTCGGCTTCGGCACGCGCGTCGCAAAAGGATACTCGCCTGCTTGTGATTCAGCGCGACAAACTGATCATGCTATGTGAGACATACCCTCAACTCGGGTATCGCCTGATGCATAACCTTGCGGCTGATTTGGCAATGAAGATACGCAACACAGACTTGCGCATCCGCGAACAGCTGTTATACAAACCGAATAACAACTCATAATTCCCTTAAAGGTCTAAACATAAACTCTTGACCTATTCCAAAAATCCCCTTATTATTACGGCTTAACAAAAAAGTAAGTAGGCTTTTTATTAGTGGCGAAAGCTTAAGCCTGAAAAAAATCCAAAAACAGGGTTTTTGAAGGCTTTCTTTGTATATTCGTACTATATTCTTCATAAGAAGGAGGTGAGGCCGACAATCGGTAGTATTGTCAACTGTATGTAATCACCCGCACCTTTGCGGGAATTGAATTCACCTAACATAATTTGGAGGAGTACAGAAATGAATAAGCGTTTGCTCGCTTTACTATCCGTGTTGGTTCTTGCCAGCATGGTGCTCGCCGCCTGCGGTGCCCCCGCAGCCACCGAAGCCCCCGCCGCAGCCACTGAAGCAGGATCTTCTGCTACCGAAGCCCCCGCCGCCGCTACCGAAGCTCCCGCTGCCGTAGTTGGAACTTTGAAGATCGTATCTTCCCTTCCCATGACTGGTTCTTCACTGACCCAGACACAAACCATTGTGAACGCCATGCAGTTACGCCTCGAACAGGCTAACTACAGCGCTTGCGGTGGCAAATACACCATCGAATATGAAGCATGGGATGATGCCTCTGCCGCTCTCGGCAAATGGGATCCCGCTGTTGAAACTGAAAACGCCAACAAGGCCTCAGCTGACCCCGCTATCATCGCCTACCTCGGCACTTTCAACTCTGGCGCTGCCAAGCTTTCCATTCCGATTTTGAACGCTGCCGGCCCCTTGACCATGATCTCCCCCGCCAACACCAACCCTGGCTTGACCAAGGCTGACAAGGATCTTCCTGGCGTTACCGATTCCTACTACCCATCTGGCACCCGCAATTACTCCCGCGTCGTTGCCGCTGATGATATTCAGGGCAAGGTTGCTGCCAACTTCGTGAAGTCCCTCGGCGCCACCACCGTATACATCCTCGACGATCAGGAACTGTACGGTAAGGGTATTGCTGATGTGTTCGAAGCCACTGCCAAGGAAATTGGTTTGACCGTTCTCGGCCACGAAGGCATTGACCCCAAGGCCGCTGACTACAAGGCTTTGATGACCAAGATCTCCACCAGCAACAACGGTGGTGCTCCGGATGCCATTTACGTTGGCATGGTCGTTGACAACAATGCTTCTCAGTTGCTCAAAGACAAAGTCGCCATCATGGGCGATAACGAGACCGTCAAGTATGTTGGTCCCGATGGTATCCAGACTCAGGCCTTCATTGACGGCGCTGGTGCCGATGTGGCCGCTGGTGCTTATGCTTCCGTCGCTGGTGTTCCTTTCGAAGAACTCCCCGCCGCTGGCAAGCAATTCAAGACCGACTACGAAGCCAAGTTTGGTCCTTTGACCGAGCCCTACTCCGTATATGGTTATGAGACCATGAACGTTGCCCTCAAGGCTATCGAAGATGTTTGCGCCGCTGGTGGAGATCCCACCGACCGCGCCTCCATCAACAGCGCTGTGTTCGCCATCAAAGATTTTGACGGCGCTCTTGGCACCTGGTCCTTCGATGCAAACGGCGACACCAGCTTGACCGATATGACTTTCTATCAGGTCAAAGATGGCGCCTACGTTTCTGTTGGTACCTTCAAGTAAGTCTCTCGCAAATCGGGGGCGGCATTTATTGCCGCCCCCCATCTTTTTGAAAGAGGATAGCCATGGAAACCACCAGAAAAAAGTTTAACTGGAGGCGATTCGCAGTCGCCACGCTTGTCCTATATATCGTTCTCCTTATCGGACCAATTGTTGGGCTGGATATTCCAGTGGTTGTCGCCGCAATCAAAGCGAATCCCCTTCAACTGGTTCAATTTTTAATTATCGGAATTTCAAACGGCGCAATTATCGCCATTATTGCGCTGGGCTACACAATGGTGTACGGCATTATCGAGTTGATCAATTTCGCACATGGCGATGTTTATATGATCGGCGTCTTCACTTCCCTTACGGTGCTGTCTGTGACAGGAACTCTGGAAAGTAAGGATCCGGTAAAAATAGTACTTGGCCTTATTCTGGCATTGATTGTATCTATTGTTCTCTGCGCAGTCCTTAATGCGACAATCGAGCGCCTTGCCTATCGAAGACTCCGCAACGCTCCCCGTTTGGCTCCATTGATCTCTGCGATCGGTATGTCCTTTATTATTGAAAATATTGGGCTTATGTGGGCTGCCCAAGCCTGGCTTGTACCAAGCTTTGGTACGACTGGCGGCGCCTCTCAAAAAGTATTTCCCGACATGCTCGGTGTACTTTTCACAAGCCTTGGATGGGATGTCAACTTGTTGGCATCTTCTGGAATAGCACTCCGCCTTACCATTAAAGATGTGCTTGTTATAGTCCTTGCCGTTGTATTGATGGCTGGGTTGTATATTTTTGTTCAACGCACACGTCTTGGCAAAGCAATGCGTGCCACTGCTCAAAATCGCGATGCAGCAAAAATGCTCGGTATTGATATTGACTGGGTAATTACTGCCACATTCCTCATCGGCGGCGGACTTGCTGGTGCAGCCGGTATGATGGCTGGTTTATACAATAACACGGCCTGGTGGTTCATGGGCTTCCGCGCAGGTTTGCAATCCTTTACCGCGGCGGTACTTGGGGGCATCGGCAACATCGCAGGCGGGATGCTGGGCGGTTTTCTAATTGGCTTGCTGGCATCCTTTAGTGACGGGTACCTCAACGCCCGCTGGACAAATGCCCTCGTTTTTGCGACTCTGGTTCTTATTCTGCTTTTCCGTCCCACCGGTTTACTTGGTGAACAGACGGGCCAAAAAGCCTAAGAGGTGTCTACATGAAAAATATCAGATCGGGTATCACCTTCGGCATTATTGGTGGTCTGCTTACCTTCCTCTTTGGTGGTTGGTCCGTCGCTGTGATCGGCTGCTTAATGGGTATTGGGCTTGGCTTAGGGCTCAGTGGAAAACTGGAACGCAAAGACCCCTGGCAAATAGCATTGTCTGTTCTTCCTACTGCGCTCGTGGCAGGCACCATCCTTGTTTTGCTTAGTATTTACCAGAACAGCTTCGTTCAGGAAGCCATCGGCAAACGACCAGCAGCGGCGAATGTTGTTCTAAACGGCAACCTGATTGCATTTTTCGGCACCGTCATATTCACAACTTTACTGGCAGCCTTACATGGCCTCCCCGCAAAGTCAGAACAACGCTGGAAAATGATCCTTTTGGCAATTCTTGTCATTGCCTTTCCATTTATCGATAAGCTAACCGCCCTGCGCTGGACAGCCCAGATTATCTTCGCCTTGATCTTCGTTATTCTAGGGTTGGGACTTAACATTGTGGTCGGATATGCCGGTCTTCTTGATCTTGGTTACGCGGCTTTCTTTGCGATCGGAGCGTACACCACCGGCATCCTCTCCTCGCCACAACATGGCCTTTACATGAACTTTTGGATCGTAATTTGGATCGCTGCGGCCATGGCAGCTTTATGGGGCTTTATGTTGGGTGCTCCGACCTTGCCATTGAGGGGAGATTACCTTGCAATCGTTACACTCGGATTCGGCGAGATCGTCCCTGTTCTTTTCAAAAACCTGATCGATGTAACCGTTAAAGAACCCTTTACATGCTGGATCCTGCCAAGTTTGATCCGCCTCTTCGGCGGGGAAACCACCATGGCCTGCATTACGTTCTTTGAGCATGAAGACCTGACAGCCGGTGAAAAAGGCATCAGCCCCATCGGGCGTCCCTCTCTTCCCCTTATCGCACTTAATGAGCCCATGGGAATCGGATTGATCGTCAAAATAGCGTTGCTTGTCATTGCTATAGTAATTGCCCTCTATCTGTTTATCCAAACTATAAATAAAGGGAAAAACTCGGCAGGAACAATAGCCGGCTTCGTAGCCACTCTTTTCGCACTGACCCTGGTGTTCATCCCCATCCCCCTGCTCAAGGGCACAGACGCCGTGAGCGGATTCTTTAATTCCTTTATTAGCGTAGTCCAGCCAGGTGAATTCAAATCTTCTGACCCCATACCCTGGTATTTCCTGATTATCGCGATCATCTTGCTCTCCGTATTTATTATTCGCCGTTTACGTGAGAGTCGCCTAGGCCGTGCATGGATGGCAATCCGCGAAGATGAGCTTGCCGCCGCTCAAATGGGTATTAATCCTGTGCGAACAAAATTAGCCGCTTTTGCTCTGGGCGCGACCTTCTCTGGCTTTGCAGGCGCATTTTATGCCGCCTACATCGCAGGTATCTTCCCCAGCGTGTTTGACTTTAGCGCATCCATCATCATCCTTTGCGTGGTCATTCTAGGCGGTATCGGCAACATCAACGGCGTGATTGTCGGTGGTCTAGTGATCATGACCGCTGACCGCCTCTTCCTGCCTGCCCTGAAGGATTTCCTCGCCTCTCTCCTCACCCACACTGTTCTTCCTTCGATTAGTGATCCTGTTGTGCAACTGGCAGTAAAAGACAACGCTAATCCAATTCTGTATCGCTTCCTTTTATTCGGTCTGACGCTCGTGATCATGATGGCGGTCCGACCAGAAGGTTTGCTGCCGAATACTCAAGTCCGTGCAGAGATGCACCCAGACGAGGCTCCTGCCGTTGTTGAAGTTGAAGCTTCCGCACCTCAAAAAGCGAAAAAAGGATAGGAGGCTGACATGAATCTTTTTGAAGCAAAAGACATCACAATGACATTCGGCGGGTTGACTGCCGTAAACAAAGTAAACTTCAACATTGAAAAAGGCATGATCGCAAGTGTGATCGGCCCCAATGGTGCAGGCAAAACAACTTTTTTCAACACGATCACTCGTGTGTATACGCCAACCAGTGGCGAGATGACCTTTGATGGAAAAGACCTGCGTGGCATGCGTCCATTTGACATTACCGCACTCGGCATCGCACGCACCTTCCAAAATATTCGTCTCTTCGCAAACATGTCGGCCATTGAAAATGTATTGGTCGGCCAGCATTGCCGCTTGACCTCAAACTTGCTCGGCCAGATACTGCACACCCAGGCCACCATGAAGGAAGAAGCGGATGCCCGCGCACGAGCGCTCGACATGCTTGAATTCGTTGGCCTGCGACGAGATGATGCAGAAGTCACAGCAAAGAACCTGTCTTATGGTCTGCAACGCCGTTTGGAAATTGCCCGCGCTCTTGCCTCTAATCCCAAGCTCCTGCTTTTGGATGAGCCCACTGCGGGTATGAATCCGAACGAAACCATTGACCTGACCAACTTCATTCAGCGGCTGCGCAAGGAACTTAACCTGACCATTCTTCTGATCGAACATCACATGCGTGTGGTTATGGCAATTTCAGACCGCGTCTCTGTTTTGGATTATGGCGAAAAGATCGCGGAAGGTTCGCCTTCCGAGGTCCAAAAGAACGAGCGTGTGATCGAAGCGTATCTCGGCAAGGGTACATCCACCAAATAAAAGGCGAGGAACACGATGCTTGAATTAAAAGATGTCCATACTTTCTACGGCAATATCCACGCCCTAAAAGGGATCTCCCTTACCGTTAACGACGGCGAAATCGTAACATTGATCGGTTCCAATGGCGCAGGAAAAAGCACCACCCTGCGCACCATTCAGGGATTGAACAAACCACGCACAGGCTCCATCATAATGGACGGCGTTGAACTGCATAAGCTCCCAGCACATGAGATATCAGCCCTTGGCGTAGCCCAAAGCCCCGAAGGCCGCATGATCTTCCCGCGCATGACGGTTATGGAGAACCTTGAAATGGGCGCCTATGTCCGCAAGGACCTCACCAGTTTCAACGATGACCTTGACCATGTCTTTGCGCTCTTCCCGCGCTTGAAGGAACGTGTCACTCAAAAAGGTGGAACTCTCTCAGGCGGTGAACAACAGATGCTTGCCATGGGACGCGCTTTGATGGCAAAACCAAAGATTCTACTTTTGGATGAGCCGTCCATGGGACTTGCGCCACTATTGGTGGAGTTGATCTTTGATATCATCAAAAAGCTCAACGAGGAAGGCACCACAATTCTGCTGGTGGAACAGAACGCGCTCATGGCGCTCTCCATTGCGGATCGCGGATATGTACTTCAAACGGGCGAAGTGGTACTTGCTGATAAAGCCGACAAGCTGATGAAAAACGATATGGTTCAAAAAACCTATCTCGGCGTAGAGTAAGAAATTAATCAATCATAAACATACAATCGAGACCCGTTTTCCGCCAAAGGCTGAAAGCGGGTCTCTTTGCAAAACACATATGAACATACCAAATACAGCAGACATTGTCATTATCGGGGGCGGCGTGATGGGGGCCAGCGCGGCATATCATCTTGCAAAACGTGGAATGAAAAATATCGTCCTGCTTGAAAAAGAGAATTTCTTCGGTACCGGCGCCACAGGCAGATGTGCAGGTGGGGTGCGCTATCAGTTCTCCACAGAGATCAACGTCAAATTATCTATCGAAAGTCTGCCGATGATCGAGCACTTCAAGGAAGAGCTCGGGCAGGACGTGAGCTACAGGCAGTGTGGATATTTGCTCGTGGCAACCAATGAAAAAGAAGTTGCCATGTTCAAGCATAATGTAGAAATGCAAAACAAGCTCGGTGTACCTACTCAGCTTTTGAGCGGAGATGAAGTCCGCGCACGATTGTCATTGATGAAATTCGATGATGCCCTCGCAGGCACATTCAACCAAAAGGACGGCACGGTTGACCCGAACAGTGTGGTGATGGGATATGTCACCGCAGCGCAAAAGATGGGCGTGCAAGCCATCAGCGGCGTAGAGGTGATTGGGATAACCGTCAGCGGGGGGAATGTGGAAGAGGTGCAAACAAGCCTCGGCGGAATCAAGACGCGTGCGGTACTTAATGTCGCTGGCCCGTGGTCAAATCAGATCAGCACCATGGCGGGAATCAAAATTCCAGTTCTCCCCCTCCGCAGGCAGATGTTCACCACAAATCCGCTCAAGGAAGTACCCGAAGATTTTCCATTCGTCATCGATTTTGCGAAGTCGCTTTATTTTCATCGCGAGGGCGAAGGCTTGTTGATCGGCATGAGCAATCAGGAAGAGAAGCCGGGCTTCGACCAAAATGTGGATGAGGATTTTGAGCTGGTGAATTTGGAAGCTGCAATTGAGCGCATGCCTCTGGTGGAAAAAGCCAGCCGCGCATCGCACTGGGCAGGGTTGTATGAAGTGACGCCTGATGCGCACCCGATCTACGGCGGCACGCCCATAAACGGCTTCACGCTTTGCACAGGTTTTTCGGGACATGGTTTTATGCACGGCCCGATCTCTGGAAAGCTCATGAGCGAATTTATTTTGGATGGGAAATTTTCCAGCGTGGATGTGTCGATGTTGGACTTGAAACGCTTTGAAGAAGGAAGATTAATTCAAGAGTACAATGTAGTTTAAACTCAGCAAGACTTACTCAAAACCACAAGAACTGCCACGAATTTCGCTCATTTTTTAATAATTCGTGTGAATGAGCGAAATTCGTGGCTAAAAGATTTTGAACTGTGCAAGCCCAATTCAATTAACGGGAAGACCGATACGCGAGACAACATGACATCAGCAGAGATCATCACAATTGGAACGGAAATTTTACTTGGTGAAATTGTAGACACCAACACACGCTACATCGCGCGCACCTTGCGCAGCATGGGCGTGGATCTTTATCGCACCATCACCATCGGCGATAATGTTGAACGCATCGCAGATGCGATTCGCGATTCAATGGAACAGGCAGATATCGTCATCACCACCGGCGGGCTTGGTCCCACCATCGATGACCCCACGCGTGAAGCCGTTGCAAAAGCCATTGGTGTTGAAACAGAATTTCGTGAAGACCTTTGGGAGCAGGTCGTTGAAACCATTGCTCGCTACGGGCGCAAACCATCCGAGAATCAAAAACGGCAGGCGTATGTTCCGCAAGGTGCGCTTGGTTTGAAAAACCCAGTCGGCACTGCGCCGTGTTTTATTGTTGAAACGCCGCGCAACGCGGTTATTTCCCTGCCCGGTGTTCCGCAAGAAATGGAACATATCCTGCACGAGTCGGTCATCCCATATTTGCAAACGAGATTCAAGCTCGATGAGATCATCAAAGTCCGCGTGCTGCATTGCTCGGGTCTTGGCGAAGGCATGATCGACGAAAAGATCGCAGACCTTGAAACACTCAGCAACCCAACCGTTGGTCTTGCAGCGCATACGGGCGTCGTTGATATTCGCATCGCTGCAAAAGCAAAGAGCGAATCCGAAGCGAATGAAATGATCGCCAAGATAGAAAAAGATGTGTATGAGCGGCTAGGCAAAGTTGTCTTTGGCGCGGATGAAGATACGCTGGATGGAGTTGTGCTGGATATGCTCGCAGCTCGCGGCTTGACCCTCACCGCCATAGAAAGCGGACTCGATGGGCTGTTGACCCGCAAAGTGCCGCACACCGCCTCTCTTCCCAATCTGACTGCTGATACACTCCTACAGGCATTGCGCTCCGCCCAAGCAGACTCAAAAGCAGATATCGCCCTCGGCGTGACCATCTTCCCCGAAGAACGCGCCGCAGAGATGGCAATGATCACATCCAAAGGCGAAAAGACTCATCGCATCACCTACGGTGGACCGCCGCGCAGCCTTCCGCGCTGGAGCATGAACCTGGCATTGAACTGGCTCCGCACCACGCTGGAGGAGATGGAATAATGCCCGCGCCAAAACGACGCAAAGAATCACCCTGGGTCACTCTTGCATGGACATTGAACATCGTCGGTCTGGGTGCAATTGCGCTGGTATTGGTTGCATATTTGGCTTTACAACCCGTCCTCGCCGCGCCGCAAGCAGAGCAGCCTATTTATACTGCTACGCTCCCTGCCACCTACACCCCGAATCCCCTCTCGCTATATCTACCGACCGTTACGCCTAATCCACGCTCCACGATGATCGTGGTCAATACGCCAACCCCCTTTGTGTTGGATATTTCCACCTTGTACGGAAATGCGCGGGTCACGACCATTGGATATTCCGTCTCTGGCCGCCCGATCGAAGTGTACACGTTTGGGCAGGGTGAAAAAGAAAAGATGATCGTGGCGGGCATCCACGGCGGCTACGAATGGAACACCATCGCTCTGGCTGATGAATTGATAAAATACATCTATGAAAATCCTGATGTGGTGCCCAGCGATGTGACCTTGTATATCCTACGCAACCTCAATCCTGATGGGGATGCCCGCGACCACGGCATTGACGGACGCGTCAACGACCACGGCGTGGACTTGAACCGCAACTTCCCCACCAATTGGGCTGCGGACTGGGATCGCACGGGCTGCTGGGCGTATGGCCCCACTACGGGCGGCACCGGCCCAGGCTCCGAGCCTGAGACGCGCGCGCTGATGTATTTTCTGCAATCGCATGCGGTGGAAACGCTCATCAGTTATCACAGTGCCGCATTGGGCGTTTTCCCTGGCGGCGAACCGTGGGAAAAGAATTCGGTTGAATTTGCAAAAGCGCTTGGCAAAGCCACCGGCTATCCCTTCCCCCCCGTTGACACAGGTTGCGTCTTCACTGGCACATTGGCAGATTACGCTGTTGAAGTCGGCTCTGTTTCCGTGGACATGGAATTATCAACACATTCAAAAACAGACTTTTCGCAAAATGTAAAAGCACTGAAAGTTTTACTGAATTGGGAAAACTAATTATTCATCCTGAGCGGAGCCGCATGCTTTTGCGGCGAAGTCGAAGGACTAGGCTCAAATACAACCAATTACACTTCGCCTGCGCTACGCTTCGCTCAGTGCGGAGGAATACAATACAAGGAGACTGAATGACACAAAAAGCAGACACATTATTCACCAACGCCATCGTTCTCACCATGGATGGCAAATTAAACCAATATGACCCTGGTGCAGTTGTCGTAAAAGGGGATTCGATCATTGCTGTTGGACCAGAAGCAGAGATCACAAAAGAATATACAGCGGATGAAATTATTAATTGCGGCGGCAAAGTTCTCATGCCTGGTCTGGTCAACGCGCATACCCATGTGCCAATGACTCTTTTACGCGGCCTCGCCGATGACCTGAGACTCGATGTCTGGCTGATGGGCTACATGCTCCCTGTGGAACGTGAATTCGTTTCACCTGAATTCGTTCGGCTTGGCACCTCCCTTGCTTGCGCGGAACAGATCCGCAGCGGCGTAACCACATTCAACGACATGTACTTCTTTGAAGATGACATCGCCCAAGCTACCGCAGATGCAGGCATGCGCGCCGTCTGCGGCCAATCGGTGATGAAATATCCCGCACCGGACGCCGCCGCATTTGAAGACTCCATTGCATACGCTCGTGAATTCATTAAGAAATGGAAGGGCCACCCACTTATCGTCCCTGCCATTGCACCGCACGCGCCATATTCCACCACGCCTGAAATCCTGCGTACTTGCACTGACATCGCAAAAGAGTTTGATGTGCCGCTGCATATTCATATTTCAGAAACCGCATTTGAAGTTGAAACCATGCGTAATGAACAGGGAATGCCTGTTGTTCCCTATGTGAAAAAGCAAGGCATTCTCGAAGCCAAAGTCATTGCAGCCCATTGCGTTCATATTGATGTTGGCGAAATCAAGACCTTGAAGCATGCAAACGCAGGTGTTTCGCACAATCCATCGTCCAATCTCAAACTCGCTTCGGGCTTTGCCCCTGTGCAAAAAATGCTCGAGAATGGACTCAACGTTGGCATCGGCACGGATGGCCCTGCCTCGAACAATGACCTCGATATGTTCGAGGAAGTACGCCTCGCCTCTTTCGTCGCGAAGGCATCCTCCAACGACCCAACAGTTGTCCCCGCTGTTACAGCCCTCCTGATGGCTACCCGCATGGGCGCACAGGCTCTTCACATCGGAGATTTGACAGGGTCACTGGAACCAGGCAAACGTGCAGACTTGATCCTAGTAGATACCTCCCCCATTCACAACTCTCCTCGCTTCCGTCGTGACCCGCAGAATGCGTATGCCCAGCTTGTATTCGCTTCTAAATCCACAGATGTGACGGATGTGATGGTCAACGGGAAATGGTTAATGCGCGCTCATAACCTGCTGACATTGAATGAGAAAGACCTCTTAAATCAGGCACGTGAACTTGCACAACGAATCGATAAATTCCTGATCGAACGCGAACAGTCTGTCCTTTCGAAGTTGATCGCGCTCGGTGGCTCAATGGAACAGGAATCTTTCGAGGTGCAGGTAAAGGTTAAGGTAACTGAACCAGATTTGCTAGTCCAGAAAATGAAGCGACCCGAGATAGAGATCACCGCATCCAAACAGTATCATCAATATGATGATTATTTCCTCTTTGAAGATCCAGCCCAAGGACGCTTGCGCTTCCGCGAAGATAATCTTATCAATGCAAAAGGGGATGTAGAGAATGTGCGCTCGCGCCTGACATTGCTTGGGCAAAAACGCGAAGGCGAAATCGGCCACGATGTACTGCTTTCACGCAGCCGCTTCCTTGCGCCCGCCGTGCATACCTCACGCTTTTATCGTGAATACTTCAAACCGAAGCAGGAAATTTCGGTGGAAAAGAATCGCTTGCGCTGGCACATCCGTTATAAGAAAACGGAGTTCTTTATCAACCTTGATGAGGTGAAAGAACCGCAAATGGGAACATACCTCGAGATAAAGAGCCGCACCTGGAGTCGTAAAGATGCTGACAATAAAGCAGCTTTAGCCAGCGAGTTGTTGAACCTGCTCGGCGTTGGGGATGCTGAAGCCGTGACGCAAGATCTAATCGAGATATTGACCACTAAATAGGAAATCTTTATTCGCATTCGGGGGCCACGTTCCCGAATGCGCTTTTATCAATATGGACACATTAAAAAAATCCCTCGCTATATTTTGTGCAATCTTATTCGTAATCACAACCGTGGCCGCGCTCTTCTTTTTTAATTTTGATCGAAGAGCATTCACCGCAGAGACTTATCAAAAAGCGTTCGCGCGCGAAGATTTTTACAATAAGATACCTGGGTTGATGGCAGATGCAATGGTATCAACCAGTACGGACCAAAGCCAGTTCCCTGTTGTGATGCAAGGCATGGGCAAAGATGCGTGGGAGGCTTTCTTCCGTAGCTTGCTCCCGCCTGAGACATTAAGGGTAATGGGCGATGATGTATTGAATTCAACGTTCGCCTACCTCAACATGAAAACGGATTCAGTACAGCTCAACCTTGCTCCATTAAAAGCCAGTCTGTCTGGTGATACAGGTGTGCAATCTGTTCTCTCGCTTTTAGGTACGCTACCCACATGTTCGTTTGAACAGATCGCCCAAATGACACTCAACCTTCTTTCTGGCGGGCAGATCGAATTCTGCAACCCTCCTGCAGAACTTTACCCAGCGCTGACGCCGATCATTCAAGGGCAATTGCAATTTACAGCGTCTGCAATTCCAGACCAAGTTACTATCATTACTGCGCCGCCTGAAAATGACCCGCGCAAAAGGTTGTTGGATGTTCGCTTTGTCATGCGCATCACGCCCATGTTTCCACTTGCCTTCTTGTTAGGGTTAACCATCTTCGCAGTGAGATCTCTTAAGAGTTGGCTGATATGGTGGGGAATTCCATTTTCCATTGCTGGCTTTTCTGCGTTTGTGATGAGCCTGATCGGTGCGCCTGTGTTTGGTGCTGTCTTCCAACGCATACTCGTCAATCGCATGTCCATCTACCTCCCCCCTATTTTGCTGGATTACAGCAGTGACCTTGCCGCTGCGATGCTGAAGGCATTGCTCACGCCCATCATTTGGCAGGGCTTATTGCTTACAGTACTTGGGTTAACAATGACTGTTGCTGGATATTTTGTGAAAGAGAATAATTCTATATCTGTTCGATAAATTTACCTCTTGACAAATAGATGTTTGTCTATATAATATCAAATAGAAAGTTGTCAATATGAAATTCAACCCTGTCCTCTTCGCAAAAGCCATCTCTGACGAAACCCGTCAGAAGATCATGAACATCTGTTGTTGCTGTTCGCTCTCAGTTAACGAGATCGTTGAGCAGTTGGATGTTTCTCAGCCTACCGTTTCCCATCACCTCGCCATTCTGCGCGAGGCAGAACTCGTCACCATTCGCGAAGAAGGCAAGCAAACTTTCTACACCCTCAACCAGGAACGCGTTGCATATTGCTGCGGTCAGCTCATGGTCAAATTTGCGCCTGAGTCTGTTGCAACTGAAAACCTGTTGAAAACCATCAAGGCCTGATCGGGATGCGTCTTCAGCTGGGACGCATCCCGTTTTTTTGGCAAGTTCCATAGACAAACTTCTATATGAAAGGAGTAACCCCATGAACGAACTTCCTGTCATCCACAACGATTGTTGCGAAGAAGAATGCTGCGGCGGCAATTGCGGTCCTGGTTGTTGCTAAGCTAGTACGATCTCTGTTCATCGCAAGATGGGCAGAGCGAATTTATAGAAAAAAATTTTTTTAATCAAATCCATAGATAACCATCTATATAAAAGGAAACTAAAATGACTCAATCCCCTACCCCCATCCATGAGACTGTCCGCGAGCATTACGCAGAGCGGATCAAGAGCAGCGTCTCTTGCTGCGGAAGCGACAATTGCTGCAGTCCCGAAAACACTCTCTACCCTGTTGACCTTCTCACTACCGTCCCCACAGACATTGCCAGCACGAGCTACGGTTGCGGCGACCCGATCACCCTCGCGTCTTTGAAACCTGGTCAAACCGTACTTGACCTCGGCTCAGGCGCGGGCCTCGACTGTTTGTTGGCTGCCCAGAAAGTCGGTCCCGAAGGACGCGTGATCGGCGTAGATATGACTCCTGAAATGATCGAGCATGCCAAAGCGAATGCGAAGCGCGTCAATGCAGCGAACGTCGAATTCCGTCAGGGCTATCTTGAAGAACTTCCCGTTGATAGCAACACTGTGGATGTCATCATCTCCAACTGTGTTATCAACCTCTCGCCTGACAAGGAAAAGGTGTTCAACGAGGCATTCCGAGTCCTTGCACCTGGTGGAAAACTTGCCGTGTCAGATATTGTTACAGACGGTGAACTTCCCGCAGCTATTCGAGACAGCCTGAGCGCGTGGGCAGGGTGCGTGGCTGGCGCTGTTGAAGCGAAGGATTACATTGCCATGATGGAGTCTGTTGGCTTCACGGATATTTCTATCAAGCCTGTCTTCTTCGATAAAGAAACCGTGGATAGCGCCTTGGATGAAATGAAACTAGATGTGACTCAATATCCGCGTGAAGCCGTTTACAAAGCGGTGTATAGCGCGAAGATCACTGCTTATAAGCCTGCGTAAACTCAAGGTGAAGTATGATCGCAGCAAAAGAATTTAAACCTGAAGTCATCAAACGCGCCTACAACCGCCGCAGTTGGGTGTACAGCAAAACCGTCGCCCAAATGGAATGGACATACCACCTGACTGCGTTGGATCAAGCCCATATCAAAACAGGTGAAAAAATTTTGGAAGTGGCCGTAGGCCCTGGCCTGACCATCGTTGAACTCGCCAAACGCGCGGGCAGGGACACGAAAATCTATGGCATTGACACCTCTACGGGAATGTTGTCACTCGCAGAACAAAACCTGCGCGCACATGGATTTTCAAATTTCCAACTCAAAGAAGCGGACAGCCGCCAGCTTCCATTTGAAGATAATACTTTCGATGTTCTCTACAACGGATACATGCTTGACCTGATCCCCGAACAGGATATGCCGAAGATCCTCAGCGAATTTCACCGTGTTCTCAAACCTGGCGGACGAATCGTGCTGCTAAATATGTCCAAACGTGACGCATCTACAAAGACCCCGCGTGAAACGCTTTACTCGGTTCTGCCCGCCAAACTGGTGCTTTATATTCTCGGCGGCTGCCGCCCCGTGTTGATGGAAGGCATGGTGAAAGATGCGCGCTTTGAAAACATCAACCGAACCTACCTCGATGGAAAATTTCCATCAGAGATCGTAACAGCAGTAAAATAGTTTAACGAAAAGGAGCGACTATGTCCAACGATCCGCAAACTTATTTCACAAAAGTTGCTGACCAATGGGACGAGATCCGCGAAGGATATTTCACCGAGCAAATGCGCGACTCAGCCATTGCAAAAGCAAACCTGCCAGTGAACCCAACCGTGGCAGATATCGGTACTGGCACGGGTTTTGTCGCGGCGGGACTCGCCCCGCATGTGGCCAGAGTCTATGGCTTTGACGCCAACGAAGAAATGCTCGAAGTGGCGCGCAAAAATCTGGCGGGGTATTCAAACGTGGAATTCAAACAATCCACGGGCGATCACCTGCCTCTGCCCGATCAAAGCGTAGACGGTGCCTTTGCTAACATGTATCTGCATCACGCGCCTGAGCCAGATAAAGCCATCAAAGAAATGGCGCGCATCCTCAAACCTGGCGGCGTGCTCTGCATCACCGACCTTGACACACACGACCACGAATGGCAGCGCGAACAAATGGCAGACCTCTGGCTCGGCTTTGAACGCGATGACATCCGCAAGTGGTTTGCCGAGGCAGGCCTGACCGAAATTGATGTGGACTGCGCCGAAGGCACATGCAACGCCTGTGGCCCCGATGGCAAAACGGAGCCGCTTAGCATCTTTGTAGCCATTGGAAGAAAATAAACTTTCAGTCAAATTGAATGTTTGCAAAAGCAGGTCACGTTTAAAGCGTGGCCTGCTTTTTTATGCTTTCCATCCTCTTGACAGTGCAATCTTTAGGAGGTAAAAACAAACCGACTAGTCGGTTTTTATTTTCAAGAGGCAAAATGCAACAACGAAGTGAAGAAACTCGCACGAAGATCATTGAGGCAGCTATTAAGTTATTCTCCACGCGCGGGTTCAACGCTGCAAGCGTAGACGATATCTGCAAAGAAGCAGGCATTAGCAAAGGTGCGTTCTATCACCATTTTGAAAGCAAGCAGGCGCTTTTCCTGGCCTTATTAGATAGCTGGCTCGAAACCATTGACTCGGTCATTGAAGCATCCAAAGATAAAACAGTCCCTGAAACATTCACGCAAATCACACAGGCATTCCCGTACATCTTTGCCACCGCAGGTGAAGGTCTGCCCATGTTTCTTGAATTCTGGCTGCAAGCCAGCCGCGATGACAAGATCTGGCAGGCAAGCATTGTTCCCTACCGCCGCTACCACAAGCACTTCACCTCGCTCATCAAAAGAGGCGTGGATGAAGGTTCCTTCGTTCCAGTAGACCCAGAATTAACTGCGCGCATGATTGTCTCGATGGCAATGGGGTTGCTGCTACAAAGTCTGCTTGACCCGAAAGGTGCTAAATGGGAAAAGACCGCGCGCGAGATCACAACGATGATGATGGATACATTACTACGCAAAAGTGAGGCGCAATAAATGTGGCTTGTAACAGGTGCAACAGGACATATTGGAAATGTCCTTGTGCGAAAACTTTTGGAACGTGGTGAAAAAGTTCGGGCGTTGATTCTGCCTGGCGAAAGCCGTGAATCAATTTCGGGACTAAAGTTTGAAGCGTTTGAGGGTGACATCCTCAACATGGATTCGGTATTCAAATCCATGCAGGGTATTAAAGGTATCTTTCATCTGGCAGGCATTATTTCGATCATGCCTGGACCGAATCCGTTCGTTAGAAAAGTAAATGTAGAAGGTACAAAAAATATTCTACACGCTGCTAGTGAAAAGAAAATCAAAAAGTTGATCTATACCTCATCCATTCACGCAATTCAACGTGTGGAAGATGGTGTGATTGATGAAAGCGTGCCGTATGACATGAATAATCCATACGGCGCATATGACCGCTCGAAAGCAGAAGCGACTCTGGAAGTGTTGAACGCGGCTCGTTCTGGACTGGAAGCCGTTGTGGCCTGCCCCACTGGCGTGATCGGCCCCTACGATTTTCGCGGATCAATGATGGGCGCAGTTATTCACGATGCCGCAGTGGCAAAACCGACTCTGTATGTGGATGGCGCGTATGATTTTGTAGATGTGCGCGATGTAGCAGATGGATTGATCGCTGCCGCAGAAAATGGCAAGCGCGGCGAGAGTTACATCTTATCGGGACAAAAAATTACAGTGCGTTATTTGCTTGAAACCGTACGTGAAATAACGGGAAAGCATTTCTTCCAGATGAAGATCCCATTTGACCTTGCAAAGTTCGCGGCGATGTTTACCCCAACGTACTACCGCTTTGCAAAAGAGACGCCGCGTTTTACACCATATTCACTGGAGGTGCTGCAAAGTAATTCAAATATCAGCCATGCAAAAGCGACGCGTGAACTGGGGTACAAACCGCGCCCAATATTTGACAGCATTCGCGATGCAGTGAAGTGGTTTTTGGAAAGTAAAAAATAATCGATCAAAGTAATTCAAAAAATAAGCCAAACAGGAGACAAATATGAAAATAGTTACAGACAGCGCAGCAGATATGTCTAACGAAGAGATGGAACAACTCGGTGTTGTACAAGCTCCATTATTCATTCAGTTCCCAGAAGGTGAAGTGAGTTCCGCTGATATTTCAGCAGATGATTTCTACAATCGCCTTGAGGCCATGCGGCCCGCCATTCCAACTACAGCGCAACCTTCGAGCGGCATCTTCGCAGAGTTGTATCTTAAATTGGCAGCGACTGAGAAAAATATCTTTTCAGTGCATATTTCATCAGGATTAAGCGGCACGATCAATTCAGCACGTGATGGCGGGGATCAGGTAAAAGATGAAGCAAATGTTAGTCACTGGGATACACTCACTCTTTCAGGCGGCGAGCGTTTTCAGGTAATGGCTGCTGCCTTAGCCAGCAAAGCAGGCTGGGCAATGGAAGCCATTCAGGAACGCTTGAAGAAAATCCGCGAAAATACAGAAGTTATTTACACGCTGGACACCCTCGAATATCTCGCACGCGGCGGCCGTATTGGACGTGTAAAAGCGATGGCAGGAGCATTACTTAATCTCAAGCCTGTCATTCGTGTGGATACAGACGGCAAGTACAGCACAGTTGGCAATGGACGTACGTTAAGCAAATCCATTGGGATGATCACTGACTCTGTCCGCGAAAAGTATGGAAATACTCCCGTGTGGGTTACCGTGCTGCATGGTCGCTTTGCCGAAAAAGCAGATACACTTGCTGCTGAGTTAAAAGAAAAATTGAATGTAGCCAAACTGGAAATCGTGCGCATCTCTCCCGTTTTGGGCGTACACACAGGACCAGGCATTGTCGGTGCTGGAATTGTGCCGATGGATTTGATGAGTGATCTGGTTAAGTAAGTAACGAGTAATAAGTGAGAAGTAAAAAGGACTTGCGAGTTGCAAGTCCTTTTTGTTTTGGTTTATGTGGCGGAAAATTTTTTGGCTTTCTCTATTCGTTCGCCAAGTGGTGGATGCGAATAGAACATGAAGACGACCCATTTTTCAGGGTCTATCTCACCAAGGTTTTGATTGGCTAATCTTGTGAACGCGGAAGCGAAGGCTTCATTCTTGCCTGTCGATTCCAAAGCATAATCATCGGCCATATTTTCACGCCAACGAGAAAGGGCATTATCGAGCGGCGAAGTCAAAAATCCGTATATGCCAAGAATGAGGCCAAGGGCTGGAAATGCAGCAGGGTCACTGACGCTGGAAAAGCCAAAATAATGCACAGCCCAGTTCATTCCAAGCGATGCAAGATAAAAACCAACTGTTGTGCTGAGAGTGCCGAACGCAATTAAGAGTGGAATGTCGCGATGGACTTGATGTCCCAATTCGTGAGCAAGAACCGTTTCGATTTCATCAATTGAGAATTCGCTAATAAGCGTATCGCCCAGAATAATACGGCGCGTGTTGCCAATTCCTGTCAGCGCGGCATTGGCAGATTTGGTGCGTTTGGACATATCAAACTTAAATACGCCGCGGACTTTGGTGTTGGCACGTTCGGCAAGTCTCATTAGGCGGTCAGCAAGTTCTTTGTGCTCATCGCCCAGTGGAACATATTTGTTAAACAATGGCATGATGAGGATAGGCGCAAGGTTAGACATCAATACACTGAAGATCAGCATGCCGCCTGCTACCCACAGCCACCACAAGTCGCCAGTGGCTCTCAGGGCGAGGTAAAACAATTCGAGCAGAATCAGGCCGATGGGAGCGCCGATCGCGAGTCCTTTAATCTGATCCATGATCCAGTCTTTGAGCGTCTGGTTGGATTGTCCAAAGCGATGCGGAAGAACAAATCCGCTGTAATAGCTAAGAGGAAAATTCAAAATGGATGCGATACCGCCAAAGATGGCGACATAAAGCGCGACGAGCAGCCATTCGTTTGTGGTTATGGTCGTCAGCCACTCGCGGACTGAAATGCTCCAGCCAAAGAAAAGCCATGCAAGAACATACACGGCACTAAAGAGTGTATCCACCAGCCAGAGGCGGCGGTGGATGCGCGCATATTCTCTGGCTTGCTTTTGTTTTTCGAGGTCAAGTGTGGTTTCCATAAAAAGATTATAGCATGGGGATATAATCGTCAAACATATTTTTTCTCAAGGGAATCACGATGAAACTATCCATGAGGCCTTACACAACTGAAGAAGATTTCTGGCGGGTTCGTCAATTTTTGCGTGAAGTATATTTGCTTAATCAGCGGCGCGAGATAAATTGGCAGGTGTATCGCTGGGATTATTGGCGTTGGCATGGGATCGAGAATATTGGTCAAGGTCCACTGGAGAAGACGGTTTTTCTTTGGGAGACTTCGGACAAAAAGATTGCTGCTGTGCTGAATCCTGAAAATACTGGTGTGGCATTCATGCAAGTTCATCCAGAATTTGTTACACAAGCCCTTGAAGAAGAAATGCTCGTGCTTGCAGAAGAGCATCTCTCCAAATCACTCCCTGACGGAAAAAGAAGACTATGGGTCGTTGCACATGATGCAAATCAGATTCGTCAGGTGCTTTTAGAACAGCGTGGTTACAAGTTACAGGATTCAACAAGCAACCACCACTCACGTTTGATAAGCGATATGATTCCAGGTGTGGAAGTTGATGAACAATACACCATTCGCTCTCTTGGTGACATTGATGAACATCCCGCACGTAGTTGGGTTTCTTGGAAAGCGTTCCACCCCACTGAACCCGATGAAAAATACGAAGGCTGGACATGGTATCAAAATGTGCAACGCTGTCCGCTATACAGGCGCGACCTTGACCTTGTTGCTGCATTGCCAAGCGGAGAAATTGCAGCATTCACAACGATCTGGTTTGATGATGTAACTCGCACAGCATCGTTCGAGCCTGTTGGCGTTCACCCTGACCATCAGCGCAAAGGTCTCGGACGTGCGATCATATACGAAGGGTTGCGTCGCGTTAAAAAACGCGGCGCAACCCTGGCTACTGTTGGCTCAGAAGAGCCAAGGACACTACAGTTTTATTCAAACGTTGGTTTCTCTACTGTTGAATTCTCACGAGAATGGAAAAAAGAATTTTAGAAGTTAGATAAAATGAAAAATATACTTCCCACAAAAAATCACCCGACAGGCATGGCAGGTTTTACTATTGTCTGGGCAGGGCAGTTGATCTCTGTGCTTGCCTCCAGCATGACGCAGTTTGCGCTCACGATCTGGGCGTATCAAGAAACAGGTAGCGCAACGTCGCTTGGTATCATCAGTACAGCGTTCGCAATTCCATTCCTGCTGCTCTCCCCTATTGCAGGAGTAATGGTAGACCGCCATAATCGCAAGTTAATGATGATGGTCAGCGATCTGACTGCTGTGTTGGCAACAGCTGGCATCCTCATTCTGCATGCCACTGGTAATTTACAAATTTGGCATTTGTACATCGCAGCAGTCTTCAATGGATTGGGAAGCACATTCCAATGGCCTGCTTATTCTGCAGCGATCAGCACGATGGTACCAAAGGAAAATTACAGTCGCGCTAACGGAATGATGTCACTCGTGGAAAGCGGACCAGCGGTTCTTGCTCCTCTGTTAGCTGGTATCCTGCTCCCGATCATTACCTTAACTGGAATACTCTTCATTGATGTAGCAACTTTCTTTCTCGCCATCTTTGCATTGACTCTGGTCCATATTCCGCAGCCTGAAAAAACCGTAGAAGGCCAAGCCGAAAATGGTGGTATTCTCAAAGAGGCCTTGTATGGGTTCAAATATATATTCGCCCGCCGAGGTCTCTTCGGATTACTCATCTTTTTCGTTGTCCTGAATTTCATCATCGGGCTTTCCATCTCTTTATTCTCCCCGTTCATTCTTGAGCGTACTCATCAAGATAGCGCAATACTCGGCATCGTTACATCTGCAAATGCAATCGGTGCAGTTGCTGGTGGATTGCTCATCAGCTTGTGGGGTGGATTCAAAAAACGCACGAATAGTATTTTCATTGGTGAAGCGCTCACAGGACTTTTCCTACTGGTCATTTTTGGGCTGGGGCGAAGTTTACCAGTCTGGATCATTGGTGTGGCTATTGGCGGCATCTTTCCCATTTTCACCAACGGGGCAAGTCAGGCCATCTGGCAAGCAAAAGTAGCACCTGATGTGCAAGGCCGTGTCTTTTCCGCAAGACGTATGATCGCATGGTCTGTCGGGCCGATCACGCCCATCCTCGCAGGCTTGCTCGCAGACTATGTCACCGAGCCCGCCATGCAGACAAACACATGGCTGGCAAGAACTTTCGGCTGGATGGTTGGCACTACGGCTGGATCTGGTATGGCACTACAATTCGTGCTAACAGGCATTGCTTATGTGGCAGTGGCTATTTTTACTTATTTATTTGTTCATCACGTTCGCAACTTGGAAGCAGAACTTCCTGACCACGATCAAATGCAAAAATTGGAGCAACAATAATGACCGCATTCCCTCAAAGCTCGTACGAACTCATCCGTCCACTTTTACTTGGCATGGATTTTCATCTGATAGGACGTTCGATCCTCGCGAAGCAAACGCCTGCACAAATTTTCGTGGATAATAACGAACATCCTAAAGCCATGTTTGCACAGGCAGGTCATAGATACATTCTAGCTGGCGACCCAGAAATAGACAGTTTCAATCTTGGAATTCGAAAACTGTTTGCAAATGTCATTTACCCGCGAGCATTGGCAGAAGGACAAGAAGGTTTTGCAATTTACTATGATTCTCCTGAGTGGGAACAAAAGATGGATGCCATTCTTGCAGACAAAGAAACTATTCATGCAGACCGCGAGTATTATGCCTGTAAGGAATTGAAGCACAAATGGCAAGACTTTATGCCCGAAGGCTTTCAACTTCAAATGGTAGATGAAAAGCTGCTGGCAAAAACCGACCTGAAACATCTCGACACGCTCAAAGAAGAAATGACTTCCGAGCGCCCGAGCGTAGAGGATTTTCTTTCCAAAAGTTTTGGCGTGTGCGCGGTTCATGATAATGAGCTCGCGGGTTGGTGCCTCTCTGAATACAATGCAGATGGTCGCTGCGAGATCGGTATCGAAACCATCAGTGAATTCCGCCAGCATGGACTCGCTACTGCTCTTACTCTAGCATTTCTTGACCATGCCTTTTCTCATGGAATTAACGAAGTTGGTTGGCATTGTTTTAAAAGAAACGAGCCGTCTGCAAAGACAGCTCGTAAAGCGGGGTTCAATAAAATCTGTGATTACAAATCTTATATTTGTCCCGTAAGGCCTTAGGTCGTTTACTCTTGTTCAGCGGCCAATTGAGCAATGATCTGTTCGGATGGCATCACCTGACCATAGGACTTCAACGCTGCTAAAAACGCCTTGTGGACATGCTCCGCAGGAATGATCGTCTCTCCATACTTCAAATCGCGCGTGGCACAGGCATCTTCCGCTACCCACACTTGAAAGCCGAAATCTGCGGCAGCGCGGGCGGTGGCATCCACGCACATGTGGGTCATCATGCCTGTGATGACGACTCTCTCAATTCCCCATTCTTTCAGCATGTCAAGTAAATTCGTCTCGCGGAAAGAGTTGGGGGAATGTTTGTAAACGATTGGCTCACCTTCAAAATGTGCAGTGACATCATGAATATCGGAACCTGTTGTGCCCTTCACAAAAAATGGCGCATCTGGCTTCAATGCAATATGTTGGATATGGACGTGATATCCGCCATGTTCACGGAAACATTGCAACAAGCTATAGGCTTTCTTCCCTGCTTCTAGCGGATTCACCAACTCCATTTTGCCGCCAGGGAAATAATCTTTTTGGATGTCAATTACCAGTAACGCAGTTTTCATTGGGTCTCCTGTTTAGCTGCTTGCCAGCTTGTTTATAAGTTCTTCTGCTTGTCTTTTCAAATGCAACTTTTCTGTGACGGTGGTGGCTTTCTGAAAATCCGCCTTCGCCTTCTCAACTTCATTCAGTTCCAAATAGGATTTGCCTCGTCCCAAATAGAGACGTGTCTCTTGAGGATTAATCTCCATTGCGCGAGTGTAATAGCCAATAGCTAGTTCATGCTCATTGTTCATGCGGCAGGCATCCGCGAGGCCGTGAAGCGCAAGTCCATTTCGTGGATTCTTTGAGAGAAAGCGCGAGTAATAGTCCTGCGCCCAATCCAAATTGCCTTCATACAACATGAGGTTGATATCAGCCATTACAAGCGTATCCTCTGGTGAGAGTTGCACAGCTAGGTCTTGATCCTTGTGTGCAGATTCAAGATCATTCAGCCTGAAATGCGCCAACGAACGTACCAGATAAAAAAGCGGCATCCGCCCCTGATACGAAATAGCTTTATTTAATTCATCAAGCGCTGGTTTAAATTCCTTGCAATCTAACATGATCGAAGCACGGTCAAAATATGGGACAGCCCAATGCGGGCTGGCAGCTTGCACACGAGTGAACAATGCCATCGCGGCATCATAATTTTTTTCAAGTGCATAAGCTTCGCCGCGTAGTTCCAAGGCAAAGGCATGACTCGGTTCAAGCTTTAAGACGCGCTCAATGTCGGCTACAGCGCGCTCTTTTTGTCCCATTAACAAATAAGAGCTTGCGCGTGCAATGTAGTGATTCACAATACGTGCAGGTTCGTCTTCAATGCTGCGGGTGAAGTATTGCACAGCACGTTCATAATCACCCAACAGATAATAATATCCTGCTCGTTTGAAAAGATAATTTACACCGAGATTTATTTTACGAAGCAATGTTCGGTTTAAGGAGCTGATGGCCAACGCGATAAGGACACAAAAAACGAGCAAAATATAATCGTGGGTAAAAACCCCAAGCGCTATCAGAACGATCAAGAATGGGACACTAATAACAAGAGTGATCCAATCTGCGTTGGTCTTTCCAAAGAACATTTCCATTAGCGCATGAAGGATATTTCCTCCATCTAACGGATAGATGGGCAAAAGATTGAAGACGATCAAGATCAAATTCAAGAAGGCGAGGGAGAAAAACAAATTACCAAAGGTCTGCACCCACAAGAACAATACTGCATTAGTGGAGTATGGCAGGAAAAACATGTAGATCAAGATATATGCTGCCACACAAAGAAAGGCCAATACCATATTGACGAGAGGCCCTGCTGCTGCAATAAAAAGGTTGCTGGTCGGTTTTTCTGGCTTATACGCGAGGTTGGTCAACCCACCCAATATCCATACAAAAACGCTTTTTACTTCCACGCCCACAAGCTGGGCGGCAAAGGTATGCCCAAGTTCATGCAGAAAAATAAAAAGTAGAAACCCACCTACCCACAATAAGGCTTCAACTGTCCCGCGCAGATCCACAGGTTTGAAAAGATAATATGCAATTGGGACACTAAGCAACATGGAAAAATGAAAGCGAATATCCACGCCCCGTAAACGCCCCATTGACCACGACCAGCCTAAAATTTTCATCATTGATATTTTACTTGCGCCCAAAGTCCGCAGGGTTTTCGCCCCACAGGTCGGTATCCCATTTGATGAGCTTGTCTTCGGGCAATTCGTTTTCTGCCAGCCAATTCTCGGCGCTATGGATAATGGCAAACAAAACCGCATTTTTAGGCGTATGTTTGAGCTTTGTTCTACATTGACCCGTCGTCACCCACAAAATCGCGTTTTCAGAATCAGAATAAATGGGGAGGTGGACGTTATGTTTGGCTTGCCAAGTCAGCCCATGGACAATGGCTAAAAACTCACCGACATTGTTCGTTCCATCGGCGTATGGGCCAGCTCGAAAGATCTCTTCGCCAGTTTCCGTGTTCACGCCGCGATACTCCAGTTTGCCTGGTGCGCCACTACAAGCTGCATCTACACATACGGATGGAAGTAATGGCTGAATACTGGCCGTTCTCCACTTTCCGCTTGTAGAAGGTTTTCCTTTGTAATCATCATAGTTTGCAAGATACGCAGCATCTGCATCAGTCTCATTATCAAAGGCTTTATATTGTGCACCGACAAAACCTTTGACCTGCTTTTCACACTCTGCCCAAGTAGTGAAAACACCTGTCTTGCGTCCCTTCCAAACCACGTAATATTTCTGCTTTGCCATACGTCAATTTTACATCAATTCATAACGCTGCCATCTCATGGATACAGCAACGCAAGATAATTTTTGTCTTGACAAAAATTTTTATTCACGTAAAATACGCCAACTCTCAACATGAACACTTTTAACTTTTGCTTGTGTCTATGGCGGGGTTCGTAACCACCGACCAAGACGCACCTTCATCAACGAGCAGTCAACGACTTGGGACAGTGGAACGGCCCCCGCGCGCAAAATATGTCTGCGCAGGATGGTTCACACTGTCCCTTTGTTTTTATGTTGACTGCTTTTTTATTTTATATAAACTTTATATAAGGAAACCTTAACCATGCCATACGCACATCCCGAATATCTTGTTGATACTGAATGGGTCGCCAAACATTTGGATGACCCGAACATCCGCATCATTGAGTCTGATGAAGACCCATTGTTGTATTCCATTGGCCATATCCCTGGTTCTGCACAGGTGGATTGGTTCAGCACGCTGCAACATCCACTGCGCCGCGATTTTCTCACAAAGGAACAGTTTGAAGAAGTTGCATCTAAACTTGGCATTACCAACGACACCACTGTAGTCTTTTATGGCGACAAGTCCAATTGGTTTGCATGCTACGCATTGTGGCTCTTCCAATATTACGGACACAACAATGTCAAAATAATGAACGGCGGACGCATCAAATGGGAGCAGGAGAAACGGCCTCTCGTGAAGGATGTTCCCTCGTTTTCCCGAACAACCTACGGCGCGAAAGAAGCGAATAAATCCATTCGCGCATTCCGTAACGACATCTTCAAACAGATCGAAGAAAAGAAACCCATGGTGGATGTCCGCTCGCCGAAGGAATATTCTGGCGAATTGACTCACATGCCAAATTATCCGCAGGAAGGTGCGACTCGTGGCGGGCATATCCCTGGTGCTGTGAGCATCCCTTGGTCGCAGGCAGTAAACGAAGCGGACGCAACGTTCAAGACGACCGAGGAACTGGTTGCTCTCTACGAAGGAAAGAATATCAAAGCTGACGGAGATATTATTGCGTACTGCCGCATCGGCGAACGCTCTTCGTTGACATGGTTCGTGTTGAAGTATTTGCTGGGTTATCCCACGGTCAAGAACTATGACGGTTCATGGACCGAATGGGGCAACCTTGTGGATGCGCCGATAGAAAAGTAAATTATGTCCCTACCCAAAAAACTTCAAGAGATCGTTGACGATATCGCGAGCATGAGCCGCGAGGAAAAACTGGAAACACTGATCGGATACGCCGAGTCTTTCCCTGAACTGCCCGCAAGATATAAAGAAGAGCGCGACAAAATGGAAGCCGTGCCAGAGTGCATGACGCCTGTCTTTCTGATCGCCGAAAAGCAAGATGATGGCGGCCTGATCTTTCACTTTGACATTCCCCCGCAATCCCCCACCGTGCGTGGATTGGCGTCCATCCTTGCTTCAGGGTTGAACGGCTGCAAGCCTGAAGAGATCCTCACTGTGCCCGCGGATTTCTACATGCCCATGAAATTAGAAGAAGCGGTTTCAGGTCAACGTATCAATGGGTTTCGAGGGGTATTAGCGCACATGAAACAAGTCGCTGTAAAAGCGATGAGCGAATAAAATAAAAACAGCCAACGGTTTCCCGTTGGTTGTTTTTATTAACTTTACTTTTCTTCTTCCCAACCCTGTTCTTCCACTGACATAAATATATCCGTTGCAGAGATCAGGCCGATCAAAGAACCACCTTCATCTGCGATGGGCAAGTGATGGATCTTTCTTTCCTGCATCACCTTTGAGCACTCCATCAAAGTCCAATCAGCTCTGCCAGTAACTATAGGACCTGACATGATCTCGCGAACAGTGGTCTCGGCTGGGTTGCGTCCTTCGACAACAATCTTATCGCGGACATCAGTGGTAGTCACAATACCATACGAGGGGTTTTTCTCGCTAATATCCACAACTACACTGTGAATATTGCGGCGACGCATGAGCGTCATAGCGTACGATACACTTGAGTCTGGGTCAACTACAACTACAGGGCTGGACATCCAATCGCGAACAAGATGTGGCATGGGTACTCTCCTCTTTTAGATTCAGAACAACGGCACTTTGGCGGTTGTTTGGCTACGAATAAACTCTACAATTATTTTACAACACCCAGCGCGGACCATATATAGTTATGGAATGAGGGGGCTCCAGGTTAAACCTCCATCAGTTGTTTTATATAAAGAACGTTGATTGGTCGGACTGGTGGTGATCACCCAGCCAGTGATCGCATCTACAAAGCTCATATCTGTTAGAGATTCTCCAAAAGCGATATTTGGGGTGACGGTTTCAAATGTCTTCGCGCCATCTTTTGTAATGTAGAACTGACTATCGTAATAAAAGATCATTTCACTAGCAGATGGGATTTCTAAAATTCCAGAATTCGGAAGCTTTACAGGAGCGGGATCCCATGTCTGCCCACCATCTTGTGTTGTGAAAAAGATGGTCTCCAAAGAAGCAGATGTTAATCGAATGGCTAAAAATCCCTGAGTAGGCGAAAGGAATTTAACCTGCTCAATGGTCAGCTCACTAGATTGAGCCTCCCCTGGAAGCATCATAGTAACCTGTGACCAACTCTTACCGCCATCTTCTGTGCGGAATAAATAGGTGGAACCTGAAGAATAAATCACACCGCCAATCCATGCAGTATTCATATCAAGTGGGACAAGCATTACTTTTATACCGCCAAGTGGAAGGCTATCTGCTGCACCGTCAGTGTTTGGGTCATTGGTATAGGAACGTGTCCATGTTGCGCCGCCGTCCGTAGTTTGGAAGATCGCTACTGCCATTGACCCTGCACCCACTCCGAGGTCAGCCATGATCCAACCGTTGTTCGCATCCAAAAACTCCATATCGCCCGCGCTAAAGGGAGTTTTGAATGCCTCCCAAGAGAGACCACCATCTGACGTGCGATAAATCGTGCCTGCATTTGGATAGTTATTGGGATCTACTGTTTGCACCCAGGCATGAGACTGATCGAGAAAATCTGTAAAGACCGAATAACCAACGTCTGTCAACCCAGGCGGAGTGACGTTATACCAGGTTACCCCGCCATCATCAGTAGTGACTACTTCTGTTTCAGTAATTCCCCATCCATATTTTTCATCCATCATTTCAATAAAGATAATAGATGGATTTTCAATAATAGGAGCTGAAGCTACTGCTGGCAAAGGTGTATTGACTGGTGCAACAGCAGATTGCGCAGCAGTCTCCACTTCGGTTGCGGTTGGCTCTGCTAATGCTGCCTCTGTAGCAACAGGTGCCTCTGTGTTTTGCAGCTGCGGGCTTTGTGTAGCGACAGGCGCGCAAGCCGTAAGCAGGGAAAGAAGCAAACCTGCATTAAGCAACATTGAAACGGCGGAAATATTTTTTTTCATTTAATCTCTCTCCTAAATTTATCTAAAGCCGTACATATTCAACAATCGCTGGCTTTAGATCAAACTCTCAAGTATGGTCGCTTCACCCTGCCCCACACCTACACAGAGAGTTGCAATGCCATATTTCACATTACCTCGGTTTTTCATTTCATGCACCAAGGTTGTAACGAGGCGTGCACCTGAACATCCAAGCGGATGCCCAATGGCGATGGCGCCGCCATTGACGTTGACGATCTCAGGGTTGAGTTCCAAGTCTTCCATTACTGCAAGAGACTGTACGGCGAAGGCTTCATTAATCTCAACGAGGCCAATATCTTTGATCTTCAAACCTGCACGTTCCAATACTTTTCTTGTGGCAGGAACGGGGCCATAGCCCATCACGCGAGGAGGAACGCCAACAGAAGCAGAAGTGACAATGCGGGCTAATGGCTTGAGGTTCAAAGCCTTTGCGCGTTCTTCGCTCATGATCAACAATGCTGCAGCTCCATCATTTAATCCAGACGAATTTCCAGCAGTAACTGTTCCCCCATCCTTCTTGAAAGCAGGCTTGAGCTTAGCGAGGCTTTCCATGGTTGTGTCACGGCGTGGACGTTCGTCCGTGTCTACAAGTTTGGGGTCGCCTTTTTTCTGGGGAATAGAAAGTGGAACGATCTCCTGCTTGAAGCGACCAGCATCCATAGCGGCAATTGCACGTTGATGTGAACGAACAGAGAATTCGTCCTGCATTTCACGGGTGATGTGCGGACGCTCTGCCGCAATATTCTCAGCGGTCTCGCCCATTGAGTCTGTTCCGTACATCTCCTTCATTTTGGGATTTGGATAACGCCAGCCAAGAGCCGTATCATACGCAGTTAAGTTGCCAAATGAAAAGCCCGCCTCCGCCTTTGGAAGTGAGTAGGGTGCCCGACTCATAGATTCGACTCCGCCCGCAATATAGATGTCACCTTCACCTGCCTTGATGGCACGCGCCGCCATGTTGATGGCGTTCAAGCCCGAGGCGCAGAGTCGATTGACAGTGACACCCCCAACTTGTAGTGGCAGACCAGCTAACAGCGTGGCCATACGCGCCACGTCACGATTGTCTTCACCAGCCTGATTCGCGCATCCTAGAAATACTTCTTCAATCAATGCAGGGTCAAATTGATTGCGTTCAAGAATTGCTTTAATGACATGAGCTGCCATATCATCAGGGCGGACAGAAGAAAGAATTCCGCCCAATGCTCCAATCGGAGTACGAACGGCATCTACAATAACTGCATTTACAACTTTAGACATGGTTAGACCTCTAGTTATGGGGAAGTGAAAAAGTGATCGTACAAAGGCGTACTGAGATATGCAATTCCAAAATCATCCTGATAGAGCATGGTGTAACCTGTCACCGTGCCGTTTAGGACATCATTATAAAATTGAACGGTCAATGCAAAATCGGGATCAGACGCAGATTCTGCCTGCCCAGGTTGGGTGTAATCGTACAAGTGCTGCTTGTTGAGAATTAGCACATCAGGGTTATCTCTGAGCGCCGTATCATAATTGGATACGCCCCATTTAAAATGGTCATCGTACATTGGCAAGTTAGGGACATACATCATCACATCTCGGAAGATCACCAATTGACGATTCAAAACGATCTTTGATAAATAGCCTTGTTCAAGCTTTGTATAAAATTGCAGGCTTGGGTTGTTCTCTTCACGGTGAATATTTTCTGTATAAAGCGAAATATCCCGACCGAGGCTGAAGAAAACTTGCGCGCCAACAATCACTATTCCAACCAGTGTTAAACCCAAGCGTATTCCATTTTTCTTGAGGTACTCGCCTATTGGGTTCTTAAATGGCTCGGGAGCAAACAATGTGAAATAGACTGGTATCGCCGAAAAGACAGGGAGCAAAATTGGAATCGGAAAATGCTTGGCACGAATTACCAAGGCAAAGGCTATATAAGCCATAAACGGGAAAGCCCAAAAGGCGATCAACTGATTATGCCGTTGTCTTTCCCCTTTGAATGTAGCGATGATCAACGTCACAATAGAGAACAGAACAAAAACAAGCAGGCCGTACCATTTTTGAATGACTTGCAGCCAAAGCAATGGACTGTTGTTATAAGCAACGATAAAGCCATTGCTCATCGCATCATGCAAGTCAGATTGGGTTTTCCAAGCGAATTCTCTTTCTGATGCCCAGTAGAGAAATGGATTTGCCAGTACGAAGGTGGCAACCATAATGCCAACAAAAGCCGTTGCCGCGATCAATCCCTTACGAGTGTCAATTCGTCCCTGACGCCAGCCAAGAAAAAGGTAATAGGGAATCGCGAGAAAGAAAAACAAACCGATCAACTTGGTTGCTACAGCCAACCCACAGAACAAAGCCGCAAAGTAAAAATTTTTTCCAAATTGCAGGTCGTCCCTATCAAGAAAAAGAAAAGTAAGTGCAATAAAAAGAAATACTAGACTATCAGGATGAATCCACATGTTGTTGAATACGACTGCAGGCACAGAAAGCAAGAACAAGAACAACAAAGCAGATTTTATATAGGACTTAAACCTTGTCTGCAAATACACAAAGGCCATCACCCCCAAGATCATTGGCAAAACGCTCACAAATTGCCTTAAAAGCAGCATATTAAGCGAGACGTCCTCTAAACCAACCAGCAATTTGACGGGCAATAATACTAAAGCAGAATAGCCATAATAAGGAAAGCCAAAATAGTAATGCTGATAAGCAAAAACTCGATAAAGAGTTTGCGGAATCGTATCTCGAAGTTCCAAGCGCCGAATAACATGCGGATACTGCGCGGGCTCATCCTGTTCAAAAATAAAGGTCATATTGAAATCGCGTGCGCCCGTAGAATTTGGCTGCCAGAACAAAAGAAAATATCCTGCTCCCAATATGAGCAAAAGCAGGAATACTGATGTACTCTTTTTCATTAAACGACGAACTCCTTGATCTTAATTATCATCACATAAATTTGAATTCTTCACAAAAAATCATATTTGGATTCTACCATCTATAAACCGAGGAATGACGAGAACGATCCACACCTCATTTACAGGCAAACAAGAGAAAGTGATCAACCAAAAATGCCCAGCCCGTACAAAAGAACTGTTGTGGCAAAAGCGAATTGAAAGGCGAGGTATGACCAATACTTCACAGGCTGTTCACTACGTGTAACCCTATTCGATTGCGCACCAGAGCGAGATATAGCGTAGCCTGACACAAGCTCATAAACCAGCACACCATATACGATCAATGCAATAATGATATTCATAAGAGCCTCCATTTTTTGAGGGATTATACCTTTTGAAAACGGATGATATTCGGCACTCCCCTTTATGACGCCTGACACTACTCGCTTTTTTCCGAAAACGACATAATGAGGAAGGCAAAGGAATTTGCCTAATTTTGTCTAACTTCTCGAATAAAGAAAATAGGAGAACGAATGGCAGCAAAAGGTTGGATCGAAGTAAGCGACACCTACTGCAAAGGATGTGAGCTGTGTATCAGCGCATGTCCGCAGGAAGTGATAGAACTAAATATGTCACACCTCACACCAAAGGGATACCACCCCGCGCACACGTTCAAGGACGGTTGCACGGGGTGTGCTATTTGTGCCGTAGTTTGTCCCGATGCGGCAATTACTGTCTATCGTGAAGTGACGAAAGCCGCCGCACCTGTTGCGGCATAAGTTGGAGAATCGAATGCCAAAAGAATTATGGAAAGGGAACGAAGCTATCGCAGAAGCCGCTGTTCGTGCAGGGCTGGAAGCGTATTTTGGTTACCCCATTACCCCGCAAACAGAAGTGCTTGAATATCTTTCGCGCCGCATGCCTGAACTCGGACGTGCTTTCGTACAAGCCGAATCAGAACTTGGCGCGGTCAACATGGTATACGGCGCAGCCTGCACTGGCGTGCGCGTAATGTCCTCTTCTTCGTCACCAGGCGTGAGTTTGATGATGGAAGGTTTATCCTACATCGCAGGGACTGAAGTGCCCGCAGTGTTGGTTAACGTAATGCGCGGCGGGCCAGGCCTCGGCAATATTGCCCCTGCACAAAGTGATTACAACCAAGCCATACATGGCGGCGGACATGGGGATTATCCACGCATCGTATTGGCCCCAGCTTCCGTACAAGAAGCAATTGACCTTACGGTTCTTTCGTTCGATCTCGCTGAAAAATACCGCATGATCTGCATGCTCATTCTGGATGGCGCCATCGGTCAAATGATGGAACCCGCCGAAATGCCAGAGATGAAACCTGTGCTTCGCAAGGATTTTGACTGGGCT
Organism: Anaerolineales bacterium; assembly: GCA_046328875.1. Classification (GTDB taxonomy): domain Bacteria; phylum Chloroflexota; class Anaerolineae; order Anaerolineales; family Villigracilaceae; genus Villigracilis. Next base: position 3,328,210 of record JAXLVS010000001.1, read on the forward strand.
ACAAACGCCACCATGGGAAAACGCGAACGCCGTTTGCTCACATCCATTTATTTGAATCCATTGGATGAAGAACAAACCAATTTACGTTTGCTCCGCCGCTGGAAGGAAGTTGAAGAAAACGAAGTCCGCTACAAAGAATATTTCATTGATGATGCCGAGATCGTGATCGTCGGTTTTGGAACTGCTGGGCGCGTTGCACTTTCCGCCGTCCGCACAGCGCGCGAGCAAGGCATCAAAGTCGGGCTCTTAAGGCCAATCACTGTCAGCCCGTTCCCAACTGAAAGACTGAGCCAGCTCACAGGTCAAGCAAGATCGTTCTTAGTCACAGAAATGAATACGGGACAAATGTTGAACGATGTCCAATTAGCAGTTCGCGGACGAGTCCCCGTCGAGTTTTATGGACGTCCAGGGGGTGTAGTTCCCTTCCCAGATGAGATCCTGAACGAGATCAAACGCATCAACTCCGCACCGACAACTGATCATACAGACGCGAGAGACGCCTGGCTGATGCGAATGACTGCGCGAGCATAAGAGGTAATGATGACAACTCTATCAATAGATAATCTTGTTTATGACAGGCCGCATGCCTTCACTGAAACACCCACGCATTATTGTCCGGGCTGTACTCATGGAGTGGCACACCGCTTGGTTGCAGAAGTTCTCCAAGAAATGAATATCACTGAAAAAACAATCGGTGTTGCACCTGTGGGATGTGCAGTATTTGCTTACAACTATTTTGATGTGGACTTTGTGGAAGCGCCACACGGACGCGCTCCCGCAATGGCAACTGGCGTGAAACGTGTTTTGCCAGACCGCGTGGTATTCACTTATCAAGGCGATGGCGATCTAGCTTCCATCGGCATGGGTGAAATTGTTCATGCTGCGGCTCGTGGTGAAAACCTGACCGTCATCTTTATCAACAACGCCAATTTTGGTATGACAGGCGGACAAATGGCTCCGACCACGCTACCAGGCATGAAGACATCCTCTTCACAAAACGGCCGCGATGTAGAAACACAAGGCTATCCAATCAAAGTTTCTGAAATGCTTTCTACATTGGAAGGCGTTGGTTACTGTGTTCGTCGCTCCTTGCATGACCCCAAAAATATTCGTCTTGCAAAGAAAGCCATCCGCATGGCATTTGAAACTCAAGTGCGAGGGCTTGGCTTCTCAATGGTCGAGTTACTTTCCACCTGTCCCACTAACTGGGGTATGACTCCTGTAAACGCTTTGAAGTTTGTGGACGAGCACATGATCCCCGCTTATCCGCTGGGTGATTACAAGATTAGTGACGCGATCAAGCAGATAAAGATCTAGTGGAAGTCGGTATATTGGAAATCAGTATATTGGTTTATTACCAACCTACTAATTCACCATCTACCAACCTTCCGTGAACGGAGTGAATATATGCAAAAAGAAATCATCATCGCAGGCTTTGGTGGACAAGGCGTTCTATTCGGCGGACAAGTTCTTGCCTACGCCGCAATGGACACTGGCAAAGATGTCACATGGATCCCATCCTACGGGCCTGAAATGCGCGGCGGTACGGCCAACTGCACCGTAGTTATCGCAGACCATGAAATCGGTTCGCCGCTTGTAAAGAATCCGCCATTGGTAATTGCTTTGAATTTGCCTTCTTTTGACAAATACGAGGAAATGCTCGCACCGGGCGGCACATTGATCGTCAATCAGTCCATGGTAGATCATGCCCCGCGGCGAAATGACATTCATGTCATCTTCGTCCCATGCAACGAGATCGCCGAAGAGATCGGCGATAAGAAGCTCATGAACATGGTTGCCATTGGAGCATTGCTCAGCGCATTGCCCGAAGTTAAAGTGCAAGATGTAGAAAAAGCACTGGAAGGCCATCTGCCTGCTAGGCACAAACATTTGCTTCCAAAAAATTATGAGGCCCTAAAACGTGGGTACGAACACGCGCAAAAAGAGTGGGACAAAGTTCCTGTGTAGTGAGTGAAAAGTAAAAATGAAACCCGTCTCATATGAGGCGGGTTTTTTGTTTGGAAATGTATAATCATTTAACAAAGGAGCTATGAACATGACCAAAAGACTTCACATTTCCTCAGGTGCCAAATGGGAAGATATTGTCGGGTATTCGCGAGCTGTCAGGGTTGGGAATGTTATCGAAGTTGCAGGAACAACTGCGGTCGATGAGCGAGGCGAAATAGTCGGCTTGAATAATCCTTATGAACAGGCCAAATACGTCCTCGCAAAGATCGAAAAAGCATTGATCGAAGCAGGCGCATCCATGAAAGATGTTGTACGAACCCGCATGTTCGTTACTGACATTTCAAAATGGGAGGAGATTGGCAGGGCGCACGGAGAATTTTTCAGAGCGATCAAACCCGCCGCATCCATGATCGAAGTGAAGGGATTGATCAGCCCAGGTTTGATAGTCGAGATCGAAGTGACAGCCATTCTTTCGGATGATAAATAAGAGAATTCACATGTACTTGAACACAGGAACTTTTCTTGTGTAAAATCAAGTATGGAAGACATCTCCCTTATTTTTATTGAACTTGGTGCGGCCATCATTGGCCTTGCACTGCTCACGCGCCTCGCAAGCCGTTTAGGGTTTTCAGCCATCCCACTTTATTTACTGGCAGGCCTTGCCTTCGGCAACGGCGGCATCCTCCCCCTTCAATTCAGCGAAGACTTCATTCACATCGGCGCAGAGATCGGCGTCATCCTTTTGCTTTTCATGCTGGGTCTGGAATATTCAGGCGAAGAACTTGGCGCAAATCTGCGTTCAGGTTTCCCTGCTGGCATTGTGGATTTTCTACTGAACTTTCCACCTGGCCTGGTGCTCGGCTTCCTGCTCGGATGGAGTCTGCTGGCTGCGGTATTGCTTGGCGGCGTAACTTACATTTCATCCTCTGGTGTCATCGCAAAAGTATTATCTGACTTGAAGCGAATGAACAACCAAGAAACGCCAACGATTATTTCCATCCTTGTTCTCGAAGACCTCATCATGGCGGTTTATCTGCCCATCGTTGCAGTGCTACTAATTGGGCAGGAAATTTCTCAAGCGGTCCTTTCTGTTTCCATTGCGCTCGCAACTGTTGCAACCGTATTATTCGTTGCGGTCAAATACGGCAAAAAATTCAGCAAGCTGATCGCGCATCAATCAGATGAAGTAATTCTACTTACTACTTTTGGGTTGATGCTCTTTGTGGCAGGCGTGGCACAACGCCTGCAAGTCTCCGCGGCCATCGGCGCATTTTTAATGGGCATCGCCATTTCTGATTCCATCGCCGAGCGGACTCACAAGCTGCTTGGGCCTTCACGCGACTTATTTGCCGCCATCTTCTTCCTCTTCTTTGGACTTCAGATCGACCCCGCCTCTTTGCCTCCCGTCTTGCTGCTCGCTATTTCCCTCGGCATTTTCACCACACTGACAAAAATCCTAACGGGCTGGTGGGCTGCCCGCCGTGCAAAGACGAATTCACTCGAAGCTTTCCGTGCTGGGGCTGCACTCGTAGCACGCGGTGAATTTTCCATTGTGATTGCAGGGCTGGGAGTTAGCGCAGGCCTAGAGCCGCAACTCGGCGCACTCTCTGCTGCGTATGTCTTATTCCTTGCCATCCTCGGTCCCATCCTTGCAAGGTTTATCGAACCAATCTATCTCGCTTTCTTCAAAGAGAAAAAACATCCCCTTTGAAATCATTCACATAAGTATTTGTAGGGTTAAAATAAGACAATGAAATACGAAACCATCCCCTCTTTAACTCTCCCCAAAATCGGATTTGGCACATGGGAAATTGGCGGCGGTTCTTCCCCGGACCCATCAAAGGATGCTGCTTCGCTGATAGCTCTCCGCTCCGCGCTAGAAACTGGTTACACTCACTTTGACACCGCTGAGATGTACGCAAGCGGCCACTGTGAAGAACTGGTGGGACGAAGCATCCGCGAAACAAACACAAAACGCGAAGATGTTTTCATTACATCAAAAGTTTCTCCCGAGCATTTAGCATACGATGATTTGCTTCATTCATGCGAAAAGAGCCTTCGCCGCCTCAATATGGAATACATTGACCTGTATCTCATTCACTGGCCTGCTGCGCGCATGAATCTTCCTGAAGCTTTCCGCGCATTAAACAAGCTCGTGAAGGATGGAAAAGTCCGTCATTTGGGTGTTAGTAATTTCAATCTCAAACAACTCAAAGAAGCGCGATCCGTTTCCGAAACACCAATCATCACAAATCAGGTTCCATATCGTCTACCTGATTCTTCTTATGTTAAAAATGGCGTGCTGGAATACTGTCAACAGAACGATATTCTGGTCACTGCCTATTCCCCAGTAAAATTCCGCAGCATGCGCGTCAACAAGGTCTTGGGAGAAATCGCAAAAGCCCATTCAGCCACACCATTTCAAGTCGCATTGGCATGGCTAGCTATGCAGCCTCGTGTAATCACCATCCCCATGTCATTCAATCCACAACACATCAAAGAGAATTTTGAAGCGTCAGATATTGAATTAAACAAGGATGAAATGTCTCGCCTTTCCAACGCATGGAATAAGGAATGAGTGATGAGTATTCCTGAGATCGAGATCATTGAAGTCACTGAAACTGACCTCGAACCGCTTTATCGCGTCATCATCCACAACGATGATGTCACGCCAATGGATTTTGTGGTGGAAGTACTCAAGCAAATTTTCTTCCTTGCTAACGACCGTGCGGCGGAGATCATGCTCGTTGCACATATCAAAGGCTCTGCGTACGTTCAGTCTTTGCCTCATATGGAAGCTGAAAAACGAGTCCAGCGTGCACATCACGCTGCTGGCATGGAAGGCTATCCATTGCACTTTTCAACGGAACCCGAATGACCTCAAACTTTGAAGCCCTTACACAGATCAACCTTGATGACCTCGTCTCATCATTCGGATGGCAAGATCAACCACTACTAGCAAATTTACTTAGAATCCTTTTTCTCAAACCCGCACAAACCTTCGCGCGTCACATGGTGGAATATGATGAGATTGTCGGTTCGCGTGGCATTGTGGACGGAGGATGGAATCTCGTTCACCGCTATGTGAAAGACCTGCGCATCATCAACGCAGACCGAATACCTGATTCAGCGTTTCTAGCATTATCCAACCACCCGGGCATGGCTGATACCGTCTCGCTCTTTGCAGCGTTAGGTCGCAAAGACCTACACATCATTGCATTAGACCGTCCCTTTCTAAATGCACTGCCCGAAACCACAAAACAGCTTTTCTATGTCTATGACGATACAGCCAAAAGAATGACATTGGTTCGCCAAGTCAGCGCGCATTTGAAACATGGCGGAGCCACGCTCACCTTCCCCGCTGGTCATATTGAACCTGATCCTGATATTTACCCCGGCGCAGTCGAATCCCTAAAAGAATGGACAGATAGTGTAGGGGTTTTCGTTCGTATGGCGCCGAATGCAGCAATACTGCCTGTACTGGTACGAAATGTAGTAGCAGAAAAGTACGCAAAACATTGGCTGCTGAAAATCAAAAAGACAAAAGAAGAAAAAGAAAAACTAGCTACAGCCCTACAACTGCTTGGCATGATCATCTTCAATGAAAAACCAGTCACAGTGACAATACAAATCGGAAGACCGATTTATGTAAAAGAGTTGGGGACAAACGATACAGCAGTCATTCAAGAAGCTGTCCTCGCCGAAATGAAAAACCTGATCGAAAACCCACCTACATAAAAATGTTGGGGCGGGAGAAACCCGCCCCAACAAATTAATTAATCCGCTGTTGCGCCTGCAAGCGAAGGCTCGTCGCCATTATATTTCATCAAGTGGGGCCATTTCCATATAATGAAAAGCGTTCCCAAGATACAACCAATTCCGCCACTGATGACAGCAAATGGTGCACCGAAGAACTGAGCAACTGAACCAGCTTCAATTTCACCAAGCTGCGGCCCACCTTGGAAGAAAATCTGATTAATGCTGGTCATTCGTCCGCGGATGTGATCGGGAGTTTGCAATTGACGAATGGTGTTGCGAATGATCGTGCTCACTCCATCTGCGGCTCCAGTTGTGGCAATAGCCAGCCATGCGATGATGAATGATCTTGTCGCACCGAAGATGACTGTTGCTAACCCAAAGATGATGACCGCGCCTAAAAATAAGGGTCCCTGTTTGCGAAGCTCTTTGATCTGAGAAATGGTCAAGGCAGCTAACACAGCTCCCACCGCAGGCGCAGCGGAAAGATAACCATACTCCACAACTCCTACTTTCAAGACACTGGTTGCGATAATAGGCATTAGCGTGCTGGCAGATGCAAAGAAAGTCGCTACGAAGTCGAGCATCATAGTGGAGAAAATAATCGGTTTATCAAGAATAAACCTAACGCCTTCACGAATAGACTCTACGCTCACGCCTGCAGATTTCTCTGCAATGGACTGTGGAACTTGTCCAATCATAACCAAGGCAAGCAATACAGCAATAAAAGAAAAACCGTTGAAGTAATAAACGGCGGCTTGCCCTGCAAATGCAATCACCACACCGCTTAACGCGGGGCCAAGCACAGAACCAACTTGGAACGAGGTGAAAGTCATGCTAAAGGCATTGGGCAAATCTTTTTTCGGGAGTAAATTGGGAATCAGTGCCTGGCGCGATGGGCCATCAAAGGCGACTGCTGTAGCTTGCAGCGCGGTGATGAAGTAAATGTGCCAGATGGTGACATGACCAAATTGGGTGAGCAGGCCCAAGGTCAGAGCAAGAAGCGCAGCAAACGATTGAGTAACGAACATGACTTTGCGTCTGTCCATTGAATCTGCAAGTGCGCCACCGATCAACGAAAAGATGATGACTGGCAGAATGCGCGCAACGCCAATGCCGCCCAATGCTATCGGGTTGTGGTTTAACTGGTTGATATGCCAAAATAAAGCCCAGATTTGCATCTGGGTTCCTGTGATCGAAATGAGTTGTCCGAGCCAGAGATAAAAAAACTTTTTATGTTTGAGTGAAGGTGGAATGTGAAGACCCATTTACGTGCCCCAATCTCTAAGATATAGAAAATCATAGCCTACCGTGCGATTGCTGACTTTTGCGATCGGCGGCTGCATACGTTTAAATTGATTGCGCCGAATACGCGCGGTTACAGTTTTTACGAAGGATTCATCGAAGCCTGCTTCTACAGCCTCACGCGGACTATAGCGTTGGTCAACAAGTAGATAAAGAAGCTTGTCAACTTCTTCGTATGTAAAGCCCAATTCTTTTTCATCGGTTTGGTCTGCCCAGAGATCTGCAGAAGGCGCTTTATCAATGATCGGCGCGGGGATGTTCATAGCGCGGGAAAGTTGGCGAACTTGCGTTTTATAAAGATCGCCAATGGGATTCATCGCGCTGGCAGAGTCACCATAGATAGTGCTATAGCCAAGCAAGATTTCCGTTTTATTACTGGTGCCAATGACAAGCCCTTTGAATACTTCACTTTGATCAAAGAGTATGATCATGCGTTCACGCGCCATGATATTACCCTTGCGCATGTTCGAGATATCGGGGTCAAGTTTAAAGAGAGGATCGACCATATCCGTGATCTCGATGGTTTTATTTGGAATGCCCAATTGATCGATCAACAATTTAGCGTGGTCAAGTGAATCCTTGCTGGATGCTTTATAAGGCATGCGCACAGCGAGTACGTTTTCTGCACCCAAGGCTTCCACAGCCAAAGCGCAAGAAAGGGCTGAGTCAAGTCCGCCTGAAAGGCCAATGATGGCATGGGACGTTCCGACACGAGTGACTTCCGACTTTATGAAACCCGTCAAAATATCGCGGGCAAGATCGGTGTTTATGGAAAGGTTAAGATCAACCACGGGAGAGAATCCTGTTCAATTCGTTTTGCACCAAGTTCGTGCGTTCATCACGTAATAAAGGTAAGCGCGCTCGAGTACGGCGCAGTTGATTTAAGTCCAGTTCAGAAAAAGTCAAAGCTTCTTCATTGTATGGGCCATGAGCAAGCTCTTCCCCATTTGGGTCAAAGATCGTGGCACCGCCCCAGAAGTGAAGTCCATCTTCATAACCAACACGATTAGCATGAGCCACAAATGAAGTGAACATGCTGGCATAGGCTTTATTGACTCGTTCTACCCAACGTGCAGATTCGAGCTTTTCATTGTCGTTCAATCCACGGCCTGGCGAGGCGGAAGAGAAAAGCATGAGATCGGCACCATCAAGCCATAACAAATATGGCGGCGAGGCGTGCCAAAAATCTTCGCAGATGAGCATTCCCATCCGTCCGAAGCGTGTGTCAAACGCGCGGACTTTATCGCCCCATGCAAAAAAACGGCCTTCATCAAATAGTCCATAAGTTGGAAGATAGACTTTATGGTGAACGTGTACCAGCTTGCCACCTGAAAGATATGCAGAAGCAATGTAAAAGCGGTGACGAGAGTCCTCATCTACGAAACCAACTACAAGGTCCAAATCGTGAGACGCTTGAAATAAGTGTTTGAAGGTGGGGTCATCCTCGGTTGGCTGATGTGCGGCGGAAGCAACAAGATCCTGCAATACATATCCAGTTAATGAGAGTTCGGGGAAGACCAGTAAATCCGCTTTTTCAGATTTGGCTTGCTTGATGTAATCCAGATGTTTGGCGAGATTCGCTTCTACATCTCCAAGTTTTGTGTTGATCTGTGCGAGGGCGAGGTTTATTTTCATTGGGCGAATCTTACCACTAAAAATAATAAGACCTATTAGGTTTTGAAAACCTGACAGGCCTTATACTTGCGGGGAGGGAGGGATTCGAACCCTCGGTAGACCGGAGCCTACAACAGTTTTCGAGACTGTCCCATTCAACCACTCTGGCACCTCCCCAATATTGAAGCGGGCGAAATTATAACCGAAAAAGTTTCCTACAAATCAACACTCTCATGCAAATCAGGATAATGTACCTGACTTAGCTTCCTTTCATTCAAAAGACCCTTCAAGGTCATGGCTTGCTTTTCTTCGCCATGAACAAGGAATATCTGCTTCACAGAGTCTTTCACACCCATCGCGTATTTGACGAGTAAATCCTGCCCTGCGTGCCCCGAGAGACCGCCAATGGTAGCCACGTCACATTTGCGTGTGTACACTTCACCAAAAATATTCACCTGCGGTTCGCGGTCTGCCAACCTGCGCCCCATTGTATTGGGCGCCTGCCATGAGACAATGCAGATCGTGTTCTTGGGATTCTCAATATTGTTGCGAATGTGATGCACAATGCGGCCTGTTTCTGCCATACCTGAGGCGGAGATGATAACCATCGGCTCTTTACGTTCATTCAGCGCCTTGGATTCTTCCACCGAACGCACATAGGTCAACATCTTGAAATCCAGTGCAGGGTGGCGGGATTCTGCCACAAATTTACGTGTTTCTTCGTCAAAACATTCGAGGTGCCGTTTGAATACATCCGTAGCATTCACCGCCAGGGGACTATCTACATAGACGGGCACTTTCGGCACGTCGCCATCTTCCATCATTTGATTTAGGTTGTAAACCAATTCTTGGGTGCGACCCACAGCAAAAGCAGGGACGATCACTTTGCCGCCGCGCTCCACGGTCAACTTCACAACATTACGGAATTCCGAATAAGCAATATCAGGGTCAGCGTGCGATTTATCGCCATAAGTCGATTCCATGATCATGTAATCAGCGGCTTCAGGCAAAACAGGGTCACGCAATAATGGCAGTTTGTATCTGCCAATATCCCCCGAAAACCACAAACGGATTTTTTTACCCTTCTCTTCGATCTCAAGCGAAACACCTGCCGAGCCGAGAATATGCCCCGCTTCATAAAAACGTGCGATCACGCCAGGGATGGGTTCGAACGCTTCTGTATAATCCACGCCCTTGAACATACCCGCAACTTCTTCCGCATCCTGCTCGGTGTATAACGGCTCAATCGGTTCTTCATGACGCTGTGCACGTTTCTTATTTACAAACTCTGCATCCGATTCTTGAATGCGCCCTGAGTCACGTATCATTAAGCTGCCTAAGTCAGCGGTCGCCTTTGTGGCGTAGATCGATCCTTCATATCCCTGTTTGGTCAGGTTGGGCAAGTTCCCCGCATGGTCAATGTGTGCATGAGAAAGGATTACCGCATTCACAGTTGATGGGTCGTATCGAAAATTCAAATTCCGTTCATACGTTTCGGAACGTTTCCCCTGGTACAAACCACAGTCCAGTAGCAACTTTGAGCCATTCACTTCGATCAAATGCTGGCTACCTGTCACTGTATGTGCCGCGCCGTGAAAATTAATTCGCATGTTTTACTCCAAGAGTTTTCAAAATCTGCACGCCAAATTTATCCACACGCGTAGGAGTATCCTTCATAAGGTTTCGCAATTCATCCAACGACTCTGGCGGGTTCTCAGACAAAATGCCCAAATATGGCTTGGGCAAAATAATATCTGACTCGACCTTCATCTCCAAACCGACTTTCTTTCTCCATGCCTTTAGTTTTTCAAGGCGACGAAGAACCGCATCTTCCTTACGCTCGGTCTGCTTCCGTTCAACTAGCGGAGCATCCGCCCCATGCCTGATCGCACTCAAAACTTGATCGCCCCATAGTTTTATCTGCTTCTCACTCAATCCCGCAGCGGATAAATCCACTTTTTGTTCAGGCGGGTTTTTCGCTAACAGAACGAAAACATCATCCATCACCACCTTATACGGCGGACGGTTTAATTTTTCAGCTTCCTTATCGCGCCACTTACATAAATAAGAAACAATTGTCAACTCACGTAATGACAGATCTTTGCGGGCTGCAAATCTTTCCCATGAAGCGCTATTATGTCTATGTCTTTGTTCGTCTGGAATACATGCCCGATAAAAATCTTCCATTGCAAATTCCAAGCGTTCTCTTTCACGTAATTCCTGCTCTAGCACATCCCGTAAATTAAAGAGGTAATGAGTATCCAACCTCGCATAATGGATCTGGTCTTGAGTTAATGGACGTGCCGCCCAATTTGCCTTTTGATGGCGCTTATCCATTTTGATATCGAATTTTTCACCGAGCAAGCGGTCCAATCCAACAGCTGGGTAACCAAGAACTCGAGCCGCTTGCATTGTGTCAAACAAGTTTGCAAAAGTAAATCCAAAATCACGCCGCAGGCAGATCAAGTCATATTCGGCAGCGTGAAATACCTTCTCGATCTTTGGGTTGGCAAAAATTGGGGCCAGTAAACTTAAATCCTTTAAAGCAAGTGGATCCACCAAATAATCTTCTTTGAGAGACGAGAACTGCATCAAACAAACCTGCTCGCGAAATGCGTGCAGGCTGTTGGATTCGGTGTCCACCGCCACACGCGGTTGTGCGGCAAGGTCATCCACCATTTTTTTCAAAAATTGTGTTGTATTCACCCAAATGGGCGGCGGCAAAGTTTCTGACATATTTGCTGATTATAAACCCGATAAAGTGGAAAGAATTCCCTTCTCCACCTATCCTTTCAAGCGCAGGATGGCAAGCAGGCGGTCATAGCCAGTTTGCAGAAAATACCCCAGAATCAAAGCAAGTATAGCTCCTGGAACAAGGTTGAAAAACACCTTTCCAACCCCAGGCTCGATACCAAACGCATTATCAAGAACAAACCAAAGCGGGCGATGAAACAGATACGTAAAAAAGGATGCAGTGGAAAGGAACGCCCATATTTTCCAACTTCCAACTCGCATCTGAAAAATGGATAGCCACATCAACACCCAGCTAAAGATGAACAGGTCAACAGCAACAATATAGAATACATTCGGCGCATCAAACCCAATGGATGCCACCTTCCAGAACAGCAGCAATAGAATCAGCGCCGCAAGAACTTTGTACAGGAAGTTCATCCCAAGCAAAAAATTACGTTCTTTTTCGAAACGGCAAAAATACACCCCACCCAAAAAAATAAAATAATATTGGAAAAAGCGGGGTTCGAACAAACCAGTCATCAAGTTGGCAGCATAAGCTCCCACAAAAAAGATAAAAGACCACACTATCAGCCCAAGGTTGGATTTCACGCGAAACAACAAGATTCCAAAGATAATGTAATATCCCACCAGCACACTGATATACCAAAGCGTAAGCAGGCGTTTAATAAAAACAGGCGAAAGCAACCATTGCAAATTAAAGACATACATCAAAGCGTCAAACCGCTTCAGCGAAAAGCCAAGAACAAATACAAATAATGTCAGAGCAATCCAGTACGGCGGAAAGATGCGAATGAATTTAGACTTTATGAAAGAAAAAGCATTTCCACCAGGTTTTTGACGTGAGAACTCGGCAAAGAAGCCTGCTAAGAAGAAAAACGAACCAAGCAAAAAGGATGCGACCACTTGCGCCAGCGGGTCCACTGGAAAACCAAAAACACTCGAGTCATATACTTCGCTGTGCAAAGAAAGTAAAAGAAGAATGGACAGGCCGCGCAGTGCTTCAAACTCTAGTAGCTTTTGTTTTTTCTCTGTCATAGTTCCTTCTCCATTAACATGGCATCTTCCCCATCGTTGTAATATCCCTTCCACATATCAATGGACTTGTATCCATCTTTTTCATACATGGAGATTGCGATCTGGTTTGAAAGGCGGACGGTTAATCGAGATCGAGGGACGCCGAGTTTCTCTTCACAGGCGTGTAGCAGCGCACGCCCGATCCCGCGTCGCTGGTAGCGTGAATCAACTGCAATGGTGGCAATCCAGCCCCACCCTTCGCGCGGACGCGGGTCTCCCGCTACAAATCCCACCATTTGCATATCTTCCATTGCTTTTATTCGGATCACATCAGGGAAAGTCAATACGGCAATTAAATCAAACAAAGGCCAGGCATCCTTTGCAAAACTTTCGTTTTCCAGTTTGCGAAGGGCGTTGAGGTCAAGAATGGTCGCTTTGGTAATTTCCATAAAAAATAAGGCCTCCCATATTGGGAGACCTTATTGTATTACAAATTTATCTTACTTCTTATCTTTGCCGAGGAAACTATCCAGCATGCTGGTAAATTCCATCGGGAAGATGTACTTGGTGGATGGGCTTGCGCCAATGGACTTGAGCGTTTCGAAATACTGAAGCGTCATGGTCTTCTGGTCAACAGACTTGGCTGCATTGAAGATGGCTTCCAACGCTACAGCAAAACCTTCTGCACGTAACGCTTGGGCAGTCTTATCACCTTCAGCGCGCAAAATGTTGGATTCGCGCTCGCCTTGCGCCGAAAGGATCGCAGCCTGTTTGGTACCTTCAGCACGGTTGATCGCAGCTTGCTGGTCACCCATAGATTCAGTAACGAGAGCACGGCGGATACGCTCAGCAGACATCTGGCGGTTCATTGCATCCTGAACTTCGCGCGGAGGAATGATCTCGCGGATTTCCACGTTGGTTACTTTCACGCCCCAGCGCTCGGTCACTTCATCGAGACGGGTGCGGAGCATATTATTGATGTGTTCACGTTCTGAAAGCACATCATCCAACGGGATACCACCGATCACAGCGCGAAGTGTGGTCGCCGCAATACCAGCCGCAGCAGATTCAAAGTTACCCACCTGCAACACAGATTGAGCAGGGTCCAAAATCTTGTAATACCAAAGGAAGTCGATGGAGATAGGCGCGTTATCTTTGGTGATAGAAGTCTGATGAGGAACTTCACGGACTTGTTCGCGCAAATCCACTTTTACAGGGCGATCTACACCAGGGATGAGGAAGACAAGGCCAGGGCCTTTCGGTTTATCCAACACACGTCCAAGACGAAAAACAACAAGGCGCTGATACTCTGGCACAACGCGGATCATATTAAAGACCGCAATGAGCGCAACAAGAATCAGGCCACCTACCAAACAAAATAATGTTGAACCAACTACACCATTCATGTTCTCTCCTTTTTTTATTTATGAAATAGGATGATCTACTTTTTCAACGATCAGGACAAACCCCTCACGACTTACAACACGAACATGGCTGCCCACAGGAATTTTCGCTTCGCTTCGTGCTGACCACATTTCGCCTGCCACGTACACGCTCCCATCATCACCTATTTCAGACTTCGCCTCCCCGATATTTCCAACCAGTGCTGAGAGATCATGTGTGGGACGGTGCGCAATTGCCTCAATGGATTTACGAAGCATAAACCATAAGGATATCGCCACCAATGTAGAAGAGATCACAGCAAATACTGGGTTTACTGAGATCAAACCTTCTTCATTTGCAAAAAGAAATACGGAGCCGATCACGAGCAAAAGAATAGAACCACCCAAATAGAACCAATTCTTCGGGCTGCGTACCGCCAGCACAAAAGGCACAATGCTTAGAAGTAAAATGATCAGCGCCCACCAGTGAATGGAAAGGTTGTATGCTGCGTATCCCGCCAATACAAAACAAAAAATAGCGCCAATCTCAGCCAAGCCCGTGCCCGGGATGGCAAGTGCGAGGAACGAAAGAAAAATACCAGCCAGAAGTATTAAGTAGGCAACGTTTGGATCAAGCAAAAAGTTCATTGTTCCTCCAGTTGATTATACAACAAGAAACCACGCTTAATTAGATATACGCGTATGGCTGCGAAAAGTCGCTTTCTGGAAAAGAATAGGCAGGCTGTATAATAGTCGGGCTAAATTAATTATACGGAGTCCCTGTGAAATTTCAAAAAATTTGCGTTATTGGCCTTGGCTATATTGGCCTGCCCACAGCATCCACTTTCGCTTCCAACGGCGTCAACGTCTTAGGAGTGGATATTAACCCGCACATCATCAACACCCTGAACAAGGGAGAAATACACATCCACGAGCCCGGCTTGCGTGACGCCGTCACCAAGGCAATTGCATCTGGCAATTTCAAGGCAGCTACCCAACCCGAAGAAGCGGATGCGTTCATTATCGCCGTACCAACCCCCTTCCAACACGATAAGTACGGCGAATACAACGGCATTACCTATAAACTAGCGGATATGGGCGCCGTCATCGCGGCAGCCGAATCCATCCTGCCCGTTTTGAAGAAGGGAAATCTCGTCGTCCTTGAGTCGACATCCCCGCCGCGCACCACTGTAGATTTGATCACCCCTATCCTCGCTCGTTCCGGTCTGGTAGCTGGTCGCGACTTCCACCTGGCATATTCCCCCGAACGAGTTTTACCTGGACAGATACTGCAGGAGTTGATCGAGAACGCCCGCGTCATTGGTGGTGTGACTCCCGAATCCGCCACAGCAGGTAAAGACTTGTATTCAATCTTCGTAAAAGGCCAGATAATCCAAACCGACGCTACTACCGCAGAAATGGTCAAACTGATGGAAAACACCTACCGCGATGTCAACATTGCGGTTGCCAATGAGTTTTCCCGCCTCGCAGATAAATTCGGTGTGGATGTATGGGAAGCAATCTCCATTGCCAATTTACACCCCCGCGTAAAAATCCTCAACCCTGGTCCTGGTGTCGGGGGTCATTGCATTAGCGTAGACCCTTGGTTCTTTGTAGAAGCTGCTCCAGAGCTAACACCCCTCATCTATAACTCCAGGCAGGTGAATGATTCCCAGCCTCATTTTGTCGTGGATATCGTCAAACGTGCGCTCGGCACATTAAACGGAAAAAGAATCGCTGCTCTCGGTCTCGCCTACAAGCCTGATGTGGATGATCTACGTGAAAGTCCCGCCAATGATGTAGTACACATCCTTCAAAAAGAAGGCGCACAAGTGCTCGCTTGGGAGCCCTTCAAACCTGATGCGCAAATGCAGGGAATCAATATAGCAGCTTCTTTCGAAGACGCCATAAAAGATGCAGATGCAATTGTGCTATTGGTCAGGCATACTGAGTTCACAAAACTTGCCCCCCAAGAGATTGCCCTAAAAACAAAGTCCCGCATTCTCATTGACACCGTCAGCGGCTGGGACACAGCCCCATGGAAAGACGCGGGATTCAATCTAATACGATTAGGTGTTGGAAAATAGTTTTACTTGCTCAAGGTCTCTTCGCAAGCTTGCGAACCGCCTGCCACTGCCTGCAAAGTACAAGAGAATTTGGCACCGCAAGCAGCCAAGGCAAAACTGAGCATAAAACAAATTAAGACTATCTTCTTTGTAACTCGTTTCATAATTACCGCCTTTTGTTTCTACACGATAAACATATCATAGCCTAAAATCACTTAAAAAAATTAACACTTCTGTTTGCGAGAATAATTTGAAAATCCTTTCTGTCTTTGGCACACGCCCGGAAGCCGTAAAAATGGCACCGATTGTCCGACTGCTAGCACAAACAGCGGGCGTGGAATCGCGCGTTTGTGTTACAGCGCAACACCGTCAAATGCTGGATCAAGTCCTAACTCTTTTTAATATCAAACCTGATTACGACTTGGACTTGATGCGCGATGATCAGTCTCTCGCACAACTTAGCGCGAACATCTTTACCCACCTGGACCCCGTTCTGGCAGATTTCAAGCCAGATTGGGTACTTGCTGTGGGCGATACAACCACCGTGGTCACCACTTCCCTTCTGGCATTCTACCGACGCATTAAGTTCGGGCATGTAGAAGCGGGCTTGCGGACTCACGACAAATGGCATCCTTTCCCAGAAGAGGTTAATCGCCGCCTCGCAACAGTGACCGCTGACTTGCACTTCGCACCGACAGAATGGTCACAGGGAAATCTTCTGCGTGAGGGCGTGGAAGCAAAAGCCATCATCGTCACTGGCAATACCGTCATAGATGCGCTGCAATTTGTCAGTAAACAGCCTGAACCTTCAGAAATCCAGGAATTGCTAACTAGGATAGGGATCAAAAAGAACCAGCCCGCTGCCCGCCGTCTTGTGTTGGTAACTGCTCACAGACGCGAAAATTTTGGCGAGCCGATCGAGAATATTTGCCATGCACTCGTGGAATTGGCCGAACGCGGCGATGTGGAAATTGTCTACCCAGTTCACTTGAACCCAAATGTGCAAGAACCTGTCAATCGACTGCTCGCAGGTGTGGAACATATCACCCTCCTTCCCCCGCTGGACTACTTGCCTCTTGTCCATTTAATGAAGCATGCAGCCCTCATCCTCACCGATTCGGGGGGCATCCAAGAGGAAGCGCCCGCCTTTGGCATCCCTACACTCGTCATGCGCAGTGTGACTGAACGCCCGGAGGGAGTGGAAGCAGGGACGCTCAAGCTTGTAGGAACAGAGACCAGCCATATTGTTATAGAAGCGAAGCGGCTTTTAGACGATGAATCCGCGTATGCAAAAATGGCGATGGCAGGCAATCCGTTTGGAGATGGGCACGCAGCTGAAAAGATCATTCGAGCGCTACTCCTTTAGACAATTCAGTGTTTCCCCCCATTGCAATGAGAGCATAAAAATGTTATCAATACACTGTATTTTCACCAATTTCGCAGATAACTGTTTGTAATGTCGTGAAAAAAATTTCTGAGTATAATGAAACGAGTAAATTATGCTACGCCGAACTTTTTCTTTCATTGTTGCGATCTGCCTGCTCAGCCTCAGTTGGGGGTCTGCACACGCGCAAACTCAGGATTCAAAATACTTCAGCGAGACTGGGCACAACGTTAAAGGGGATTTCCTAAAGTTTTATAATGCTAACCCTAATGCAACATTCCTGTACGGGTATCCCATCACCGAAGAGTTCACAAGCAAGGATGGAAAAACCGTTCAGTATTTTCAACGCGCCCGATTCGAACTCCGCAGTGACCAGCCCGAAGGACAACGTGTTCAACTGACCGAGCTTGGGCAGCTTACCTTTGCCACCACTGGGCCACTGAATGTCAACAACTCATTTGCCTGCCGTGTGTATTCAGAGACAGGCTATTCGGTCTGCTTCGCGTTCCTCGAATTCTTTGATCAATATGGTGGAGTTGAGCAATTTGGTTACCCGATCTCAGGCTTTGAATATCACGAAAATAAGATCGTACAGTATTTTCAAAAAACCCGCCTTGAATGGCAACCCTGGAAGACCGAAGGCCAACGCGTTGCCGTCTCTGACCTTGGGCGTATTTATTTCGATAAGCTAGGCGAAGACCCTGGGCTATTGGCTTCTGTCAAGCCAATTGACAACTCACCCAACGTAACCACCAGCTTGCAAGTCCGCGCATTTGCGTGGAAGGCAGTAACCCTTGCCACTGACACTCAGTTGATCTTCGTGATCGTTCAAGATCAAAACCTGCAGCCTGTTGCAAACGCTGGCTGCACTGCTGTTGTTCACTGGCCTGACGGTCATAGCGAAACCACAAGCATCGCCACCAACACCAATGGCGTGGGCATCATCTCGCTCTCCTTTACCAACCAGCCATACGGCAGCCTCATTTATACGGATGTAACGTGTACATCCAACGGGTTGAATGCAACCACAACGACTTCCTACAGAATCTGGTACTAAATAAAAACTCCCGCAGCTGCGGGAGTTTTTTATATCAATTCTTTCCAATCAAATACGGGACCATCTTTACAAGCCATTTTCCATTGATGATGAATCATGACCGCACAGACTCCGCATTCTGCGAGCGCACCACATGGCATCTGCGTGCGGACTAAGACTTGCGCCTCACACCACGCCTTTACCTGGTTCTGATCCCCCATCTTTTCTCTCAATTGCTCCAAACTCTCACGCGCCGCGTCAATGGCGGCGAAATCTGCCCAATGCAAAATCTCCTGCATAGCTTGTAAAGGCTGAACTTCTACTACCTCAGGCAAATCATTGACTGTTGAATCGCAAAGCAGAACAATCTCCGCGCCTTGTTTGAGTGCCAACGGAATTAATCCCTGCAGGCGGGCGGGAGAATCGTCAAAGGCGAGCAAGGCTATTTTGCGTGCAGCAAGTGGAATGGAAAATCCATGCCCAAGCGGGCCGCGCAAGTTGAGCGATGCTCCAGGAGTCCACGAAGTAGGAACAGGGGACGCGGCAATAAAGCCATTAGGGGAGGAATGGCTAAAGAAAACAGAGACAGCTATCGGTGAGTCTGAGGCGACAGCGTGAGCAAGAAGATACTGCCCAGGTGCGGGAATCAATTCAGGAGGGCAATCGATACGGGCGGAGCCATCTAAAAAGACTTCTTTGAGTATGCCTTTATCAAGTTTCATTGGAGAAATGTTAACATGCTTCGGGGGTCAAAGCAAGAGAGTTATAATCACCGAAACTATATTTCGGAGGAAACGATGAATATTTCAACTTTACTACAAGGACTTGCGTCTTTTGCATGGATTGCGTTCTTTGGCATTTTGGTCATGATCTTTGTACGAACCAGCCGCAATCAGCCTGCAAAAGGATTAACTTCCGTAGTGGTCATTGTGCTTGTTGCTGCAGTGTTACTTACTTCGGTTGGCGCGGGGTTGGTCTTCCTGCAAGCGGATGAATACGGCGTGGTCATTTCGGCTTTTGCTCCAAAGGGCTATCGTGAAGTGGCGCTAACCCCTGGCTTGCATTGGATCATTCCATTCGTTGAAAGCGTGCAAAAGTATTCAATTGCGCGGCAAACTTACACAATGTCTTCCGCTACAAGCGAAGGCGTTGTACAGGGTGACGATTCCATTCAAGCGCGCACCAAAGACGGTCAGCAGATCTTCATAGATGCCTCGGTAATCTATGCCGTGGACCCAACCCAGTTGATCCAACTACACACGAACTGGCAGAACCGCTATGAAGAGAATGTGGTGCGCCCCATTTCGCGCGCAGCCATCCGTGATGCAGTTTCGCAATTTGGTGTGGAGGAACTCGTCAGCACCAAACGTGCAGAGTTGGAAGCGAAGATCCGCGAAGAGATCCAAAGCGGGTTGAATGCCAACAATATCATCATGTCTGATTTCCTGCTGCGCAACATCCGCTTTAGCGATGAATATGCTGCCGCCGTGGAGCAGAAGCAGATCGCTGAACAGCAGGCTCAACAAGCGAAATTCGTTGTTGAACAAAAGAAGCAGGAAGCTGAACAGGCTCGTCAGACAGCACAAGGTCAGGCGGATGCGGCCGTGATCGCATCGAAAGGTGCAGCCGAAGCGCGTTTGATCGAAGCGCAAGCCGAAGCAGAGGCCAACCGTTTGATCGCGGAATCCATTACTCCGCAATTGGTGCAATATCAGTATGTTTTGAAACTTGCACCTGGTGTAAGCACCATCTTCGTTCCGAGTGGTAACCAGTTCATTCTGCCACTGCCAGATACAACAGCAATACCTCAGTAGCGATTCTTTTTGTACACGGAATTCACGGATGCGCGGAAAATCTTTTATAAGAATCCGTAGCATCTGTTGAATCCGTGTACAAATTTTTTTGGAGAGTAAATGCCAATTCCACAAACTGGACGCGAAATCCGCTTAACGACTCTTTCCGCCTGCGCGGGCTGAGCGTCCAAACTAAGCGCGGATGCGCTGACGCAGGTTCTGCGTCCTATTAAAGATATCTTCGACCCCGCCTCGTATCCAGACCTGATCATTGGTCTTGACTCCCCGGATGACGCGGCCGTTTGGCGTTTAAGTGAAGACAAAGCCATTGTGGTCACAACAGATTTCTTTACCCCAGTTGTGGATACGGCTTATGAATACGGTTCGATCGCTGCGGCAAACAGTCTTTCGGATGTATACGCCATGGGCGGGCAACCTTTCCTTGCGTTGAATATTGCGGCACTGCCTGACAATCTCCCCACTGAAATATCCAGTGAGATATTGCGCGGTGGTGCGGAGAAAGCACGTGAAGCGGGTGTGGTGATTGCTGGCGGACATACCGTTAAAGATAAAGAGCCGAAGTTCGGGCTTGTTGCAATCGGTTTTGTAGACCCACGCAAGGTGATCAGTAAGAGCGGCCTCGAAGTTGGCGATGTGTTGGTTCTGACCAAGCCGCTCGGCGGTGGTGTGACAACGACAGCTTTGAAACAGGAAAAAGCCGAAGAGGCACATGTCAAGGAAGCGATCGAGTGGATGTCTCGATTGAATAAGACGGCGAGTCAATTGGCGGTGGAATTTGGCGTGCGCGGCGGAACAGACATCACTGGCTTTGGTTTGCTTGGTCACGGGCTGGAAATGGCAGAAGCATCGGGCGTTTTACTTCATATTGAGTATTCCAAACTCCCCTTCTTGAGCGGTGCACGTGGATATGCTGAAAAAGGGATTTTCCCTGGCGGCGCATTTGATAACAAATCTCATTTTGGCGGTTCCGTGAATTTCATCAATGAAATAGATGAACCGGCCCAAATGCTCTTATTCGACCCGCAGACCAGCGGCGGCTTATTATTTGGCGTTCAAGCAGAAAAGCTGGCTGAGTTTGAAAAGCGGGCGCAGGAAATGAATCAACGAGTATGGGTGATCGGGGACGTTCGAGCAGGCAAAGGCGCGGAGATCGAGGCGTAGATGTTTCGCATTGGCGTATTGGAATTGACTCTAACGTGCGGGATGGTCGCCCTGTTGATTATCATCCCCATGATCGTTAGCAGCGGATATGCACGATTGAATAAACGGCTAAAAAATATTGAAAGCAAAATTGATAAAAAGAAAAATTGAACATGTGGGACACACTTGATCTACCCTGGCAGGCAGCCCTTGAAATGGCATGGGAGGCGTATTGCTCTGGCACAATTCCCATAGGCGCAGTAGTGGCCGATGCAAATGGAAATATTGTTTCACGCGGACGAAATCGCATCATGGAAAAGACCGCACCTAAGGGACAGGTTTGCAATAACGAGCTTGCTCATGCAGAGATCAATGCTTTGCTCTCCCTGGAATTAAGTTACGAGGAATGTAGAAAATCTGCACTATACACAACTATGGAACCATGTCCACTTTGCATGGGTGCGTTGTATATGTCTGATGTGAAGACACTACATTTTGCGGCGCGTGACCCGTGGGCGGGGAGCACAAACTTGCTGGGAACAACCCCTTACTTAAGCCGCAAGCCATTCAAAGTTTTTGAACTGCAAAACATCGTGCTGGAAAATTGTCTGGTGGCGCTACATACTGAGTATGAGCTTTTCAAGCGCGGTGAGGAATTTTTGTCTCATCATTTTTTCGATGTAACCCGCGCAGTTCTTCCAAATGCTGTAGAAAAAGGCATCATGCTTCATCGTTCTGGAGAACTCCGCAAAAAGCAGCAAGAAGCACTGCCTGCAAATCTGGTCTTTAACTGGCTTGCCAATCAGGTACAATAAGAGAAACAAGAAGAAGCAAATAAAAAATCATTATGTCTGAAATCCCCATAGAAACTAATTTTAGCGGCGGTCTCATCGCCATTGCCATTTTGCTGTTATTGAACGGCGTGCTTGCCATGGCAGAAACCGCCCTCCTATCGGTAAGAAAAACCCGTTTGCAAAACCAATTTAATAAAGGGGACGCACGAGCGGGACTCGTCCTCAAGTTGACTGAGAATCCGAATCAATTTCTATCCGTTATCCAGATCGGCATTACATCCATTGACTTGTTGATCGGTGCCCTGACAGGCGCAACACTGGGTGCTTGGATCAATATGGAATTGGAAAAATTTCCAGCCTTGGCTGCTTACAGTGACGTGATCGGTATTGTGGTCGGCGTATTGCCTATCACATATCTTTCTCTTGTACTCGGAGAACTGGTTCCCAAGCGATTGGCATTGCGCGACCCTGAAGGTGTTTCAGAAATGGTCGCGGGCACCATGTCGTTCTTTTCGGTCGTATTCTCGCCATTTGTGAAACTGCTTAGTTTTTCTACAGAAGCAATATTGAAGCTTTTGGGAGTGAAAGCAAGTGAAGAGCCGCCTTTCACGGAAGAAGAACTACATTTATTGATTGACCAAGGCACGCAGGCTGGCGTCTTTGAAGAATCTGAACAGGATATGGTGGAGGGAATCTTCAGCCTCGGTGATTCACGAGTCTATTCGTTGATGACGCCTCGCACTGAAATTGTCTGGCTGGATATTACAGACTCAATAGAGGATATTCGCGAAAAAATAGCAGAATGTGATTATTCCCGCTTCCCTGTCAGTGAGGATTCTCTTGAGACTATTGTCGGCATCGTAAAGTCACGTGACTTATTGGTGGAAAGTCTATCAGGCAAAGAGTTTGACCTGAAATCACTACTAAAGCCAGCATTTTTTATTCCCGAAACCATGTTCGCTTCGCGAGCACTTGAACTCTTCAAAGAAAAAAACACCGAGCTTCTTTTGGTAGTGGATGAATTCGGCGGTCTGCAAGGCTTGTTGACCATCAATGACGTTCTGGAAGAGATCGTCGGCGCAATGGAATTTGAAGAACCGCAAGCCACACAGAGACAAGATGGCTCCTGGCTCTTAGATGGAATGCTGGAAGTGGATGAATTCAAAGAATTGTTCAACTTCACAGCCCTACCCCATGAGGATGAATATGAAACCCTGAGCGGATTCGTTATGACTCTGCTCGGACGCGTCCCCACGGCTGCTGATAATTTTGAGTGGAATAACTTCCGCTTTGAAGTGATGGATATGGACGGACGACGCGTGGACAAGGTTCTCGTCACCACCTTGCCCAAACCGCCAACAGCCCAAGCATAAAAAGGGAAAAACAAATGACAGCGTATGTGATCGTAGATATCGAAGTGACCGACCCTGAAGGCTACAAAGAATATGCCAAATTAGCGCCCGAAGCCGTAAAGCTATATGGCGGAAAATATATTGCACGCGGCGGACAGAACGAAACATTGGAAGGAGACTGGCATGCCAAGCGCCTCGTCATTCTCGAATTCCCTTCCGTAGAGCAGGCAAAAAGCTGGTTGAATTCCCCAGAATATGCGCCAGCCCGAAAATTGCGCCATCAATACGCCCGTTCGAACATGGTTGTCATTGAAGGCGTATAAAAAGCCCCTAATTGTTCAATGGTATAATCCTCGCCCGTATGACTCAAGAACCCATTTCCAGTAATAAAACGAAGATCTGCCCCACTTGTGGAACGCGCTTAAGTGAAAACGCATCGCGCTGTCTCGTTTGTGGGACGGAATTCAATGCACAGCCCGCACCGAAAGTTGTCAAGAAAGCTGAAAAATCGGTACAGGCCAGCCGCATGCCGGAGATTCGCCTGAGCCTCCCCGCTGCTTTGGGCGTTCTGGCAACGGTCATCATCGTTGCTGCAGCCATCACATTCTTTGCAGTGCCGAAAGACCCAAATGCTCTCGCACCCGAGATCACAGGCACTCCAACAGAAACCCCAACGGCAACCATCCCACCAACCAATACCCTGCCCGCAACGGACATCCCCACCGCAACCCCACAACCGCCCTTTGACTACACCGTTGCCGTAGGCGACAACTCCTGTTCGCAGATCGCCTTCAACTTTGGCATCTCTGTCCAGAGCATCATTATCACAAACAACTTGCCCTCCACCTGCCCAATCAGCGTGGGACAAACCCTCAAGATTCCGTACCCCACACCGACCATTCCACCTCCAGCCACCAACACCCCGTTGGCCGTAGATGCAACACGCCAGGCGTGTGAAACCGTACCGATCACAGTGCAGGAAAATGACACCCTCTCCAGCATCTCTTTGAACTATGCTGTCCCGATGGATGCCATCAAACAATTCAACGGTTTGACAACAGACAACGTATTTCTTGGACAAGCGCTCAGCATTCCGCTTTGTATGCGTGCTGCCACGCCTGGGCCAACACCCACAGCGACACTTCCGCCTCCCTACCCCGCCCCGAACCTGCTCCTGCCTGCGGACGGTGCTGCCTTCACCCTGGCAAATGACGTAGTGACCCTGCAATGGGCATCCGTTGGTGTGCTGCGTGATGGTGAAGCTTATCAGATCACTGTGGAAGATGTCACCTCCAGCCAAACTCGCCGCCTCACCGATTATGTGACCGACACAAAATACATCGTCCCAACATCCTTCCGACCAAAAGACAATGTAGCACACGTATTACGTTGGTGGGTCACGCCTGTCCGCCAAACGGGCGTGGATGATCAAGGTCAACCGATCTGGGTTGCCTCAGGCGCGGTAAGCGATAAACGCGTCTTCACATGGGTGGGAGTTGCTGTTCAAGGAACACCTAATCCATAAAGCAAATAAACAAAACTCCCTGTCAAATTGACAGGGAGTTTTCAATTAGGGAAAATTATTCAGCGGCAGGAATCATTCAGAAACAGAATCAAATATCAGCGGAGTTGGAGGCGTGAAAATGTGTCGCCTGTAAGATACACATCCTTTGGGATGTCATAAATCCAATTCTAAATATAAAATCCAACATGGAGAAAAACTTGTGATTAAAACATTATTGAAAATCTTTGCAGTCTTACTCATCATTGCAGGCGGCATTTGGATATTGCAAGGAGTCAACATTCTACCTGGAAGTTTTATGACTGGCGACCCGCAATGGGCCATTAACGGCGCGATCACTGCGATCATTGGAGCGGGGTTATTCTGGTTTGCCAATCGAAAATAAATAATGGATGATGTAATTCACATTGGTGACCGCGTCAAAATTTATTTAGACGCGAAATTCGGAGAAAAAGAGGGCTGGTACGAAGGGACGGTGTTCAAGATCGATCCCTACTCCGAGCACCGTAGTTTTTACTGGGTGCAGTTAAATGCCGAGGCGCAACTGATCGTAGGGGTGCGGCAGATATCTGTGTTTAATGTGAAGAATATCAAAAAACTTTAGCAGAGGCATTATGAAAAACCTTTTATACATTTTCTATGTTGAAAGCGCCATCTCCCTCTTGAGCGCCTTTCAAGCGCTCTTTATGCCTGCTGTGTTTTTACAGCAACTTACAACAGAAACCGCTCCTACCCTCGCCATTGAAATGACACGCTGGTACGGCGTAGTGCTTTTTGTGCTGGTTTACCTTCTGTTACAAGGACTACGCATGCGCGGCCCTGCGCTCAAGCTCGCGCTGCAAGCCATGCTCTTCGGAGACGTGCTACAGATCGGCGCAACATTTGTAACGGCCAAAGCCTTGGGCGGATGGTCATTCACGCTCATTATGTCCGTTGTGCTTTCAGCATTTTATTTGATCGTGCGCGCCTTTTGTTTATGGAAACCAGCGGAAACGGGAGTTGACCGATAATGGAGCTATCCCTCCCCCACATGACACAATTCCCCGCTTCGATCTCACCCGAAGCTGTTTCTGTTTTCCCGACCATTCTCGCCCTGCATGGACGCGGCAGCAATGAAAGCGACTTGATCGGCCTTGCAGATTATCTGCCAAAGAATTTCCTGTGGGTCAGCCCGCGCGGCCCCTTCAACCTTGGACCTAACTCTTACGAGTGGTTTCAAATAACACAGGTCGGCAAACCCGACCCCACACGCCTCGCAAATGCGCTGTACACTATAGATAAATTTATTGATGAGATCATCGCAAACTATCCCGTGGACAAAAGCAAGCTCTACCTGCTCGGGTTCAGTCAGGGAAGTATTGTCTCCATGTCTTATGCCCTTACAAAGCCGCAGCGTGTGGCTGGCGTGATCGCCCAATCAGGGTACATTCCACACGAATCAGGCTTACACATTGATGAGGCAGGCGTAAAAAACAAACCATTCATCCTCACCCACGGCATCCAAGACCCCATGCTTCCCGTGGACTGGGCACGCCGCAGCCGCGACACCTTGCAAAAACTGGGAACGAACCTCGAATACCATGAGTTCAACATGGGGCACAATGTCACTGCAGAATCACTGGCTGTGATCAATAGTTGGTTGTTAAAAACAGTTTAGATGTCGCCATGCTTCACATTGAGGAGTAGATATAAAATACCGCTAGCTTTTTAGAATGTCATTCGTCACCAGTTTGTCATATGTCTGTAAATTAATAAACCGTGCCTAATTAATCGCACTATAATTAGGTAAATTGGGCGGGTATTAAGTTTATATATCCAAAAGGTAGCTCGAAATGGTGGCATATGCCCTCGATACCTAAAAAAGACACGGTTAAATCATCTGGCGTTTTTGAATCTAACTCAGGGGAAAAAGAATTAAAGGCTCAAATTGAAAATATGCAAAATCTGATGGATGGCTATCCATGCAGCTTATTTTCAATAGACCACAATTACCACTATACAGCTTTTAATAGCATACACGCACAAAGAATGCAGGCAATATATGGCGCCAAAATTGAAATTGGCCATAACCTGCTGGACTATATAACCGTACCAAAAGATCGTGAATTTTTCAAAAAGAATCTGGGACGGGCACTGGCTGGCGAACGTGTCACAGAAATAGCGTACTCAATTATTGTCTCAGGGAAAGAAACTTTCTTTGACATTCAACATGCCCCCATTAAAAATAAAGATGGGGCGGTCATTGGCGCAAGTGTTTTTTCAGAAGACAGTACTGAGCTTAGGAGAACTCAGGAGATTCTGAAAAATTCTGAAACCATGTATCAGAACTTATTTGAGAAAATAAGCTCAATCATTCTGGTCGTTGACCCAATTACAGGCTCCATCCTGGAGGCCAATCAGGCGGCTTGTAACTTTTACGGATATATACACACTCAATTCCTTTTATTAAACATCTCTGACCTGTCGGTGCTCCCTCCCGACGGAACTTTTGAGCGATTACGGAAAGTTGCAATCGGTGAAATCAGTCATATGCAACATGCTCATCGCCTCGCAAATGGAGAGACCCGCGAGGTGGATATCTTTGCTGGGCCAGCTCAATTCAATGGCAGCCAGGTGAATGTAGCCATCATACATGATATTAGCGAGCGCAAAAAGATTGAAAAAGCTTTACTTTTAAGTGAAGAACGATATAAAACCCAATTCAAGAACCTGCCCATCCCCACCTATACCTGGAAGCTCAAAGATAACGATTTTATCATGATCGACTATAACACTTCAGCTGAGGTGATTACTGAGGAACAGGTCAATAAACTACTTGGGAAGACCGCCAGCGAACTTTACAAAGAAACACCAGAAGTACTTGCAGACTTTTCACAATGCATTAAGAGTAAGGGGACGATTCGCCGCGAAATGAAAATTCCCTTGCGCTCCACAGGCAAAATACGGGATCTCATTGCGACCTATGTTTATATCCCATCGGATATGGTCTTGGTTCATACTGAGGATGTTACCAAGCGAAAACAGGATGAAGAGAAACTACGGGCAAGTGAAGAACGCCTGCGCGAAATCCTGGAAAATGTTCAGGATGCCCCCTACCGCCGTAATTTACAAACTGAAAAGTACGATTTCATAAGCCCGGTCATAGAGCGAATATCAGGCTTCCCAGCCAAGGAAACGATCTCCATGACCACAGACATGATGTTGGATTACATGCACCCAAACGATATGGCAACCATAGAGAAAACCATATTGGATTCTACAGCCAACCCGGGCAAACCGTATCAGGTCGAATATCGCTTTAAACACAAGCTCACAAATCAATATCGCTGGTTTCAAGATCGTTTCACAACCATACTTGATGAGCACGGTCTTCCGATGTTTCGATACGGCAGTGTACAAGACATTACCCAAACTAAACTTGCAGAAGATAAACTTCGTGATAGCGAGGAACGGTACCATCTGCTTGTAGAAAATATTTATGATGCTATTCTGTTGGCTACCCCAGATGGCACTGTATTAAGTGCAAACCCAGCCGCTACCCACATGTTTGGAATGACCGAAGAGGAGATCATCCTGGCGGGGCGAAGCAAACTTGTTGACATTAATGATCCGTCCTTCTCATCTGCATTAAATAAACATGATCTCGATGGTAAGTATACCGGTGTACTTACCCATATCCGCAAGGATGGCAGCAAGTTTCCCGCCGAATTTTCCTCCACTTTATTCAAGGATAAGGATGGAAACACACGGGCAAGCATTATTATTCGCGATATTACCGAACGCAGGCGAGCAGAAGAAGCAAAAGAGCTAGCAGAGGCGCATTACC
Organism: Anaerolineales bacterium; assembly: GCA_046328875.1. Classification (GTDB taxonomy): domain Bacteria; phylum Chloroflexota; class Anaerolineae; order Anaerolineales; family Villigracilaceae; genus Villigracilis. The sequence goes on from JAXLVS010000001.1 coordinate 3,356,937, forward strand.
GCGGCCTCTTTAATCAATCACATGACGCCATCTTTATCTTGGATCTTCAGGGCAGACACATTGCAGCAAACCAACGAGCTGCCGATTTGATGGGATATGCCCTCGAAGAAATGTATGGACTTTCGTTCCGAGAAACCTCGGCAGAATTACAGCAAAGCAGCCAAGTGATCCACCAGCTATTGAATGGCGAACATATCCCACTATATGAGCGGTTCTTCAAAAAAAAGGATGGAACTGTCTTCCCGGTTGAGATCAATGTGGAATTGATACGTGATTCGCACGGGAATCCTCAGCATATTCAAAGTGTAGTGCGTGACATTTCGAGGCGGAAAGAGGTAGAGAGTAAACTGCGTGAAAGCGAAGAACGCTGGCAATTCGCGCTCGAAGGCGCTGGAGATGGTGTATGGGATTGGCGCGCCAGTACTAACAAAGTGTTTTACTCTCATCAGTGGAAATCCATGCTGGGGTATGCCGATGATGAAATTGGCAATACGCTGGATGAGTGGCAAAGCCGCGTACACCCCGATGATCTGGATGGTGTGCTCAAAAAGGTTAATGAACACCTTGAGCATAAAAGCCTGTTTTACAGCAGCGAACACCGCATCCGCTGTAAAGATGGAAGTTATAAATGGGTATCAAGCAGCGGAAAGACCGTTGAATGGACGGAAGATAAAAAACCGCTCCGTGTTATAGGGACACAAAAAGATATTTCCGAACGAAAAATAGCGGAAGAAAAATTACGTGAAAGCGAAGAAAATTACCGAACCTTTGTCGAGCAGAGTTTTGACGCCATCACATTTGTGAACGAACAAGGCAATATCACAGAATGGAATAGCGCCGCCGAAAATTTGACTGGAATAAAAAAAGAAAATGCGATAGGAAAACCATATTGGGATATCCATTTGCAATTAACGACCAGCGAGTACAAAACTCCTGAATATTTAGAGCGCTTTAAAAAAGATATGCTCGAAACAACTCAAACTGGTCAATCCTCCTATTTCAATCATATCTTTACTGCCGAATTGTTCAGAACAGACGGAACCAAAAAATTCGTTGAACAGATCATCTTCCCGATCAAAACAAAGAACGGATACAGTGTTCGTTCTTTGGCACGTGATGTCACAAAACGAATGCAGGCTGAAAAATCATTGTTCGAGAACGAGGAACGTTTACGCCTGCTTTTTGAAAATAGCCAGGATGCGATCCTAATTTCAGCACCAGGCGGTGCCATCTTCTCGGCCAACCCTGCCGCCGCTCGCATGTTTGGAATGCCAGTGGAGGAAATCATCGCAGCGAAGCGCGACGAACTCGTTGACACAGAAGATCCGTCATTTGCCCAAACCATGAAAGAACTCAGCCTCACAGGGAAATCCACAAGGCTGATCACATTTATCCGCAAGGATGGTAGTAAATTCCCTGGTGAAACATCCATAGTGATTTTCGCAGACCAAGATGGAACCCTTCGCTCAAACTTAATTATCCGTGATGTTACGGAGCGCAAAGAAGCGGAGGAAAAGCTGCGTGACAGCGAAGAACGCTTCCGTCTGTTATTCGAACACAGTCAGGCGATCATGGCAATCATAGAGCCAGAGAGCGGAAAGATTCTGGATGCAAACCCTGCGGCGATAAATTTTTACGGTTATTCCATAGAGCAATTAAGAAGCATGTCCATTGACCAGATCAATATGCTTCCCCCAGAAACAATTAAAGCTGAACGAAAAAATGCTCTGGCTGAAACAAGAAATTTCTTTATCTTCCCACATCGTCTTGCCAATGGAGAAACACGCACAGTAGAAGTACATGCTTCTCCCCTTACACTAAAGGGAAAACAAGTTCTCTTCTCCATCATTCATGATGTAACCAAAAAGAAATTAGTAGAAGAAAAACTTCTTGAAAGCGAAGAACGGTTTTCGACTGCATTCCATTCCAGCCAGGAGGCTATCAGCATTTCCCGCCTTTCAGACGGTGTGTATATTGATGTCAACGATGCATTTTGTTCGATCTTTGAACTGAGCCGTGGACAGGTAATTGGGCGCACTGGCAGGGAATTAAATCTCTGGGTTGAGCCTTTGGAAAAGGCAAACCTCTTAATGGCCTTTCGTGAGCAAGGTAAAGTACCCAGCTTTGAAAGAGAGTATCGCACCAAAACAGGCCGCACTGGTTTCGTACAAGCGTCCATCGGGCTGACCTATCTCGCAGGTGAACAATGTCTATTAATGTTCGGGCGAGATATCACTGCCCGCAAAGAGGCAGAAGAAAAACTGCGTGCCGCCCATGAAGAACTGGAACAACGCGTACGCGAACGCACGGCTGAGTTACAAACAGCCGTGGCTTCTCTTGAAAAAGCAGCCAAAGTGAAGGATGAATTTTTATCCAGTATGGGACATGAATTACGCACTCCCCTTAACGTGATTTTAGGGTCAGCCCAAATGCTTGAAGAAGCGGTATATGGGCCGATGAATGATAAACAAATTCGAACCGTCACAGCCATTGAAAATAGCGGTGAGAGCTTGTTAAGAACAATTAACGATATCCTTGATTACACAAAGCTGCAAAACAGAGAAATTTCGCCAACCATATCAACTTGTTCACTAGGTGACCTCTGTCAATCGGTCTTAAAGTTAACTGCCAATATTTCTGAAAAAAAGCATCAGCAAGTTAGCTTCTCAATTACGCCAGAAACGATCATGCTCCAGACGGATGAACTTCGTGTCCAACAGATTATTTTCAACCTCCTAAACAACGCTGTCAAATTCACACCGAGTGGCGGAAAAGTTGGAATTGATGTCGTAGGTCATCAAAAGACAAAGCAAATAAAAATCTCGATCTGGGATAACGGAATAGGCATCAAAAATGAAGACCTGCCGCGCCTATTCCACCCCTTTGCCCAGTTAGATGCACGTCTCGCACGCGAGTACGAAGGCTCAGGGCTTGGGTTGGCACTATCCAAACTGCTCGTTGAATTATTCGGTGGAAGCATCAGCGTAGAAAGCGTCTATGGCGAAGGCAGCAAATTCATCGTCACATTGCCGTGGATGGAATAAGCCATCGCATCAAGTACAATCAGAATATGAATTCAACACCCCTGACCTCCCTACTTGAAAAAGCCCTCGCTTCACGCGCCCCGATAATTGACCCAAAAAACGAATCAGCTTTTCGCCTCTTCAACGGTTTCACTGAAGGCAACCCCAGTCTCATCATTGATATTTACGCTGCCACGGCTGTTATCTACAATTATGCAGATACTCCAGAAGAAGGCGCATCCCTTGCACAAGAAGCTCAAGACTTCCTCACCAAGTCCCTACCAGGGTTGAGAGCAGTTCTCTTGAAAACAAGAAACAACTCAACACAAGAAGAGAAGCGCGGAAAAATTTTATTCGGCACGGAGTTAGATCGCAAAATAAAAGAGCATGGAGTCTGGTATTCCATCAACCTCACTCTTAACCGTGATGCAAGTCTCTACCTCGACACCCGCAATCTACGTAAATGGCTCATCGATAACATAAAGGGCAAGTCTGTGCTTAATACGTTTGCCTACACAGGCAGTTTTGGTGTTGCCGCACTAAAAGGCGGAGCCAGCCGCGTCGTCCAAATTGACCTCGACCGTGACTTCCTCAACATTGCCAAAACATCGTACACACTCAACGGCTTTCCCATTCAAAAAGGGAATTTCATTTCAAGAGATTTCTTTGAACAAGTCAGTAATATGAAACGCAATAAAACCTTTTATGATTGCGTCATCATCGATCCTCCATTCTTTTCCACTACATCAAAAGGCAGGGTTGATCAAGAAAAAGAAAGCGCCCGCCTCATCAACAAAGTGCGCCCGCTCATTAATGACGGTGGATATCTGATCGCGATCAACAATGCATTGTATGTGAGCGGAAAAGAATATATGCAAACCCTTGAAGAGTTATGCAAGGATGGATATTTGAAAGTCCGAGAATTGATCTCCATCCCCGAAGATTTCGCAGGCTATAACCCTGTCGGAAGCCCCATCACAGACCCAAGCCCATTCAATCACTCTACCAAGATCGCAATACTGGATGTCAAACGCAAATAATCATGGCTGAGACTTACTACTGCCATCCCTGCCAACAAAGCATCACCCTGCCAGACGCATTAGACAACTCGATCCCCAGTGAAGCCGTAAGGCTTTCCCGCATCAATAGAAATATAGATGCCATGTTTACCTTGCAAATAAAATTTGGGATTGGCGTGGAAGACGCAAAATTTATTGCCAAGCACATCGCAAAACAAAAATTTCGCTGCGCCAATTGTGGCAAAAATCTATTGGAAGATGGAATTACCTATTGCCCACATTGCAGCGGACTGAACTTCAACTGGTAAAAAAAAATCAGCCACGGGTTTCACGAATTGACATGGATGGCATCCATGAAAATCCGCAAAATCCGTGGCTGGATTATTTGGGTCGACTTATGCTTATCCAGATTTCTGTTTCAATGCAGCTTCCATGATCTGCTGAACCCGCGAAGCCATGCTAGATGGATCAGGGTGTAATCCTTCTACAAGTAAGGCGCTGTCGTATATTTGTTCAATGATGATATTTTGCAATTCAGAGCCTGAATCCAGCTTGAGCAAATCCTTCAAGATGGTATGTGACGGGTTTAGCTCCAATACCTTCTTCGGGATTTCATATTCCTTACCAAGGTATTTATAAACACGCTGCAGATCTGCGTTCACGCTGGCATCGGCATCTGCCAAACGCGCAACAGACTGATACAAGCGCGTGCTGGCACGCACATCTGTTACACGATCACCCAGGACCTGCTTGAAACGTTCCAATAATGAATTGAAGTCGTCATCCGCGATCTTCTCTGCCTCAGGTTGATCCTTTGGTTTTTGAGTGGTATCCACTTCAACTTGTGCCACGTTCTTCAATTCAAAATCTTTATATTTATGCAAGCCCATCAGCATAAAGGAATCCATTGGGTCAGTCAGCAATAGTACTTCCGTCCCTTGTGAATGGAAGTAATCCAAATGCGGGCTGCGCATCACAGACTTCGAGTCCTCACCCACAATGTAGTAGATTTCTTTTTGTCCCTCTTTCATGCGCGAAACATAATCCTCCAGTGAAGACCATGTTTCAGGTTTCAAATTTGTTTTGAAGCGTAATAACGGATTGATCGTGTCAGCATCCGCGGGGTTAGAGGCAATTCCCTGTTTCAGGTACAGACCAAACTCCTGCCAAAACGTTTGATATTTCTCAACATTATTCTTGGCAAGGTTCTCCAACTCGCGCATTACCTGATTTGTGAGTACCTTTTTCAGCTTTGGCATCAGTCCACTAGACTGAACAGTTTCACGGGAGACGTTGAGCGGCAGATCCTCCGAGTCCACTACGCCTTGTACAAAGCGCAAATATTCAGGCAATAGATCCTTGTTGTATTCGTCAATTAAGATATTGCGGGTGTATAACTTCAGTCCATCATCTTTGCGCAGCGAAAAAATCCCACGCTCGGCCTTGGATGCAATATACAACAACGCATACAACTGCACAGGCGCATCCGTGGCCATGTGAATATGCAGCAGCGGGTCTTCAAAATCCAGAGTGGTCTGGCGGTAAAACTCTTTATATTGCTCTTCGGTCACTTCCTGCCGCGAAGTGCGCCAAAGTGACGTTTGCTTGTTAACAGCTTCCTTCGCATCGCCAATATAAATTGGGAAGCCAATATAATCAGAGTGCTTGTGGATGATATTCTTAAGGCGATATTCCTCCGCAAATTCAGCCGCATCTTCTTTGAGCTTGATCTCGATCTTCGTTCCTCTCTCGCTCATATCTGCTTGCCCGATCTGATAGTTATCCTCCCCTGTAGCATACCAAGTCACAGCCTCAGCATCAGGCTTGAAGGAACGTGAAGTGACCCTCACCCATTCAGCTGCCATAAACACAGAATAAAATCCCACGCCAAACTGACCAATGACTTTGGATAGGTCTGTATTTTTGTCTTTCGTTGCCTCGATGAATTTTCGTGCACCAGATTGTGCAATAGTGCCAAGGTTCTCGATGACCTCATCTTTCGTCATACCAATACCCGTATCTTGAATTGTGAGCATGCGCGCATCTTTGTCAGCTGTTATGTGAATCTTCAACTCGGCATTCAGATCCAGGATGTCGCGGTTGGTCACTGTCTCGAAGCGCAGGCGATTGAGAGCATCTGACGCATTGGAAAGCAGTTCGCGCAGAAAGACTTCCCGTTCTTTATAGAGCGAATGAATGAGAATATTAAGCAGTTGCTTGGTCTCTGCTTTGAATGAATATTGTTGTGTATTGCTTGATTCTGTCATGCTTACCTCCTGAAAATATGTATCATTATTGCAAAATTTTAAAGCGTGTATGTCAACTGAATGGTAAGAGTTTTGTAAGAAAAATATCTACAACTTACGGCTTGTCAAAAATAAATGAGAGCACTCTAGGCGGTTTATTCTCATCTGTCTCATGCCAGTATTCATTCAACTTTACCAGATTCAATCCATTGGCTGCGGCAGCATTTATAAAATCAGAAATGTGATGAATGAACACTTCCAGTTCGATAATTTCACTACCGCGCTCAAACCGAGCTTTCGTTCCATTATATTGCTTGAAAGGATGTAATTCGTTGATAAAAAATCTACCACGCGGCAGCAAAGTCCGCGCGGCTTCTGAGAAAATATGGTTCAGGTCCTCGATGTGCTCCAACACAAGATTGCAGATGATGAGGTCATACGCCGCATCTTCACAAGGCCAAGGCTGTGTCAAATCTGCTATTGAAAAACGGATATTTCCAGCCCTGATCTTCTGCCTGGCTTTTTCAACCATCCCCTCCGAAAAATCAAGTGCATGAACTTTCTCCCCGATCTCAACGAGAAATGCAGTATTCTTTCCCGTTCCACACCCAAGCTCAAGAATCGACTCAAAGTGTTGACCTACGAATGTCTCGCGGGTCACTTTTTGATCTACATCTCGCGTCAAGTTTTCATTCGAGTCATAAATTCCTGACCAGTCATTGTATGCATTTTGGATGTTCATAGCTACCTTCTATTAATAGTTTCCCTCAGTATATCTTTTTTTAGATCGTTAAAAAAAACGGACCCCAGCCGAAGCTGGGGCCTTTCAATGTAGCTCCCCTTACCTGTTCTACATCAAACGAAGTTATTAAACATAAGTAGAATAATTATACAAACAGGGCTTGAAATGTCCAGCAAACGGGTTTACACTCGAGTCAAAGATTTTTTTGAGTTACTTTTATTCAGGAGATTACAGGTATGGACCGCAAAGAGTTTGGAAAACTGCTCTCTATGCTGAGGCAGGATATGAACTTGACCCAATTCCAGCTAGCTGAATATGCGCAGTTGGATGAAGCAGTGATCAGCCAGATGGAGCGAGGGGTAAAGAAATTTTTTGAGCCAGAGCTATTGGTCAAGCTGGCAAATTCCTTTCACCTGACAACCATTGAACGCAGGGAATTCTTCCTTGCTGCGAGCGGGATAGCCAATGGGCAAATTGTCCGCCAGCCGTCTGCAGCATTAAAAACTGATACGGTCAATTCGGAAAAGATATTGTCTAAAATGGTTCAGATCGTTGAACAATTGACCATCCCCGCCTTCATAATGGATGTGTACGCAGACGTATTAGCTGTCAACAATATTGCTTTTTCTTTTTTTAATACCCCGTTAGAATTATTAGCTACTGCTTCTTCCGTCGTCGGTGGATATAACACAGTTCGCTTGATGTTTGGAAAAGAACTTGCTATGCGTTCACATATCACCGAGAATTGGGATCACTATGCGGTAGGATCCATGCGCTTCGTTCGTGAAAATAGCCTGCGCTATCGTGCCACGCCTTACTTTCAACATCTCATGAAATCTTTCCAAAACCCTGTGGAATATCCTCTGTTTAACAGATATTGGAATCAAGTCTCTTCCTTTGAACAAGACCGAGAATCCAATGTGGACGTATTCTCATATACGCACGATGAATACGGTCCATTACGATATGCAACCGCAACCACCGTCTCGATCACTCCACACGGAGAGCTGTTCCTAAATCAATATCTTCCTCTTGACGAACATACACAGACTCTTTTCAAAGAGCTTCTCAACAAAAGTGGAATTGGCGTCATTGCCCCCGTGGCGCCCTGGCCAGAAAAGAAAATGATCTAAAAAATTAAATTTACTATTCTATTATTCTCCGCTAATTATTGGCATTTTAGAACGCACAAATGAAGCCAAATAGCGTGATAAATAAATAGAGAAAAAGATGAAACCAGATATCATAAGAATGATCGGGCGAGGAAACCCTTCCACCCAACCCTTCGTCCATGCGAAATACATTAATCCAGTAAGAATTGCCGTGCCAGATACTACTGCCAGCGCAAGCGAACGCCACGAACTAGTTTTATAAAATTGAAAAATAAGCAAAGCCAAAAAGAATACAACCAGTCCTGCTCGCAGCGCAAAGTTTTGTGTCCGTCGAAAGCCAGCAACCCCGTCACCAAGACGAAGCGAAAAGCTTACCCTTGTCATCACGAATATCAGCACCACATCAAGAAAAATAAAAAGCAGCATATGGGAATTTGTCCGTAGCCAATCTCTAGCAGGGACTTCAATGTATTTAAACACCAGCACACAAATTGCGATAGTCACAGGGACATAAATTAGATATAAGGTCTCATAGGGGATCGTGCTGCCAGTAAGATATTTTTCCATCATCCAGCGAAATGGGATATGCAAAATATACAATGCGTAACTGGCATCTCCCAACAACACAAGCCAAGGATGACTTAAGCTCTTCGCCAAGCGGGTAGTGTCCAACGCAAGGGACAAGATAACGACCAAAAAGAATGGGGCAAGTAGACCGTTATCCAGCGAAAAACTAGTGGGAAAAGATGTAGTTAACTCACGGACACTGAGCAATAAAAGCACAACCCCAAGAGACAGCAAAAGAAAGAGACGATTAACCGCTTGATTTACTGTCACTTGCGATCCAATCACTACATACCAGATCCCACCCGCAACACCAAGCAAAAATGAGTTCAAGTGAAAGAGAGGAAAGTACGCAAGCCAGGCAGCACTCTCAGGCATAAAGCGTATGATCAGCGCCGAATGAATGATCTGACTAAGAGCCCAAAAGCCAAGAGAAATCCAGATCAGCCTCTTTACGGGCTGGCGCATGACAAGAATTAATAAGAGCGGAAATATCACATAGAAAAACGCTTCAACTGACAATGACCATGCCGCAATATTAAAAGACTGTGCATAGCGCGGAATCCAAGCCTGATACAGGAAAACATTTGCCAGTATCTTGTCAGGTTTGATCTTCGCCATGAGTTCAATATAGTAGACACAAGTCAACACAAAGGAGAGAATATAAACAGGATAGATGCGTGAGAAACGGGCAAGTCCGTAATTTTGCAAATCGAAGCGCGCACCAGGGCGGTAATACGCCAACGCCATCACAAAGCCAGATAGCACATAAAAATAACTGACAGCGACAGGCCCTGCCGTAAGCATTGGAAAATATGCCAGAATGCCTATATATCGCCCGCCGTGAAATAACATGACTGATAAAGCAGCCATAAATCGTGTGAATGTTAGCTGGTCGAGTCTTTTGCTTGTAGGAGACATCTTTCTATTTTACCCTGTATGAAATCAACAACTCTTCACAAGCTGGCTCGTATTTATACATAGGTGATGTTCGTCATCTTGTTTATGAATTCGGGAATCGTATAATTTTTCTCGTAGCATATATTAAGGAGAATTCTCATGTCAAAGCTCGATTCTATGGTCCAAGACTTTCTCGCACAGAAAAAGATCGCCGTGGTCGGCGTATCAGATAAACGTGACACAGGCTGTAATTTGGGGTACAAAAAATTCAAGGAGAGTGGCTATCAAGTCTTTGCCGTCAACCCGCGCATTGACACCTTTCAAGGTGACAAGTGCTATCCAGACCTGAAATCCATCCCTGAAAAGGTCGATGCGGTATTCATCCTGGCAAACCCCAAAGTGACAGACCTGATCGTTAGCCAGTGCGTGGAATTAGGTGTCAAGCATGTATGGATGCATTGCATGATGGGGACAAAGCCTGGTTTGGCAGCCAGTATGACCAGTGTTTCCCAAAGCGCTGTAGAAGTATGTAAAGCGAATGGAATTGCAGTCATTCCAGGCTCATGCCCGAACCAGTATTTGAATCCTGATGGCGGTCACAAATTCATGCGCGGAATGTGGAATCTGTTTGGGTTTATGAAGGTCACTTAGGAATATTCTTCCTTCATAAAGCATTCAAATCCCTGTTTTGTGAGCTGACTTAACTCATTGAACAGGGATTTTTCAACCTTCTTAAAATTGAAGCAGGATTTTCCCTGCATATGTTTTTTGAGCTCGGGAGAAATATTTTTGAGCAGGTGGGGGTGCATATACACAGGCATCAGATAAAAAGATACATAATTTTTCTTCACTTGTGTTGAAGCAAAGAATAGTTCTTTCTTCCACTTCTCGCTATATGGTCCGTCGAGATAATAGTGCTCCGTCGTATCAAACTTGACGGTCATTTTTTTGGCATACGGCTTAAGAATAGATTTGAGATTTTCAAAGACAAGGGGAAATTCGGTTTGTGCGGACATGGCTGCTCCAATTTCTAACTATAAAGAGGTGACGATCACCTTTGATCATGGCGCTACAACTATTTTAATAAATATCAAATCGCCAAAGAAATTTCCATTCGGGTCAACAGCTTGCCAGGCGGATTCGTAAGAGCCTGACTCGGCAGGAGCTGTAAAAGTAACACGGAGCGTGGCTTGTGTACCTGCACGGGCAGGGTAAAGGGATTGCTCTTGCACAGCGCCCATTGGGTCGCCACCCACCCATTTTAGGCGATACGCATCATCCCAATTGCAAGTTCCACTGTTTTGCACAAGCCATTTTTTATCAATGGAAGCGTTTGGGAGAAAGGATGTACCATCGTCCACGGTGACATCATCAAGGAAAGAAAGATTGTCAGAGCATGGACCCACTGTAGGCGTAACGGTGACTGTTGGTGTGGGAATGGGAGTGAATAAGGATGGGATGGGCGTTGTAGTTGGGAGCGGCTGCACGGGCGGTGCGGCTGTCGGCGGGCGGAATGGCGTGGGCGTAGGTAGAGGAGCACAAGCCCAAAGGGAGAAAATGCTTGTGAGCAGGGTCAGGTTGAGGTTAAGAAAGAGGCGTTGCTTCGTCATAAGAAAAGTGGACACGTTGCCGTGTCCACTTATTTTATACTTCTTCTTCGGCTGCGCCAGCGTCATCAGCCCCTGCGAGAGGCTCACCGCCAATTTCCAGCGGAAGGGCAATTTCACCCGTCATGGATTTCTGTCGAATGACACCTTCGATCTCGCCCATCAGCTCAGGATTGGCACGCAAGTAATCTTTGGCGTTCTCACGTCCCTGACCGAGGCGAAGATCGCCATAGGAGAAGAACGCGCCGCGCTTCGTGACTACCTCGAACTTGGTTGCCAAATCGAGCACATCACCAGCCTTTGAGATGCCTTCATTGAACATGATGTCGAACTCGGCCACGCGGAACGGGGGCGCAACTTTGTTCTTGACGACTTTGACACGGGTGCGGTTACCGATGACTTCTTCACCGACCTTGATAGATTGAATGCGGCGAACATCGAGACGAATAGAGGCGTAGAACTTAAGCGCCTGACCGCCCGTGGTGGTTTCAGGATTGCCGAACATCACGCCGATTTTCTGGCGGAGTTGGTTAGTGAAGATGACGGCGGTCTTGGTCTGATTGATGGCGCCGCTCAACTTGCGGAGCGCCTGAGACATGAGGCGAGCCTGCACACCCATGGTGGCATCGCCCATATCGCCTTCGATTTCGGAGCGGGGTACGAGCGCCGCAACGGAGTCGATGACGACTACATCCACTGCGCCAGAACGGACGAGGGTTTCTACGATCTCAAGCGCCTGTTCACCAGTATCAGGCTGAGAGACGAGAAGGTTATCAATATCTACGCCAACGCGTGCAGCATACACGGGGTCGAGTGCATGTTCCATATCAATAAAGGCTGCGGTGCCGCCCATGCGCTGCGCTTCGGCAACAATGTGCTGGCAGAGTGTGGTCTTACCAGAAGACTCTGGCCCGTAAATTTCCATAATGCGTCCGCGCGGAACTCCGCCCACGCCGAGAGCAATATCAAGGGAGAGAGAACCTGTTGGGAAGACTTCTGTAACCATGGCTTGCGCCTTGCCGAGAGGCATAATGGAGCCTTCGCCAAAATTCTTGATAATATCTCCTACGGCTTTATCAAGCATGGCGCGCTTGGCAGAGTCCATATTTGAATGTTGAGTTTCAGTGGGTTGTTCAGTTGAGCGGGATTTTCGAGCCATTGTTTAATTCTCCAGTACAAGTGTAAAAGGTTGAAAAATGTGTGTTGCGAGAGTATAGCACAGATGTTCAGTGCGTCAAGGGATGGGGAAAGCGTCAGGGGCGAGGTAGCAGGCTTCAGGCTAAGGAAGAGGCGTGGGAGTAACTGTGAGGGAGGGCGGTAAAAAGTCCAGCGTGGGGGCTATGGGCCGCTCAGTGCTGAAGCCGTTCTTTCCATCAAATTTAAAGTATGTAACCTGCCCAGGGAAGATTTCCACCCAAGTTTGCCTGTCCCTATCTTCATCTGCGTAGCGGAATGAGACCTTATAAATGCCAGCAGGAAGGTCGCCGAGTGCCAAATTCTCTTGGTAATACGGGTCTGAGTTAACTGCGCCGCCTTTGCCATAGGTCCGCACTTCAAATAGTTTACCCGTTGCTTCTGAGCGCACATCCACTTTCACCTGCTGGATCAATTCCATTTTATCGTTCATCATGCGCCCCACCAATACACCCCAGCCTTGCGGCGGAGCGATCCACAGCTCGGGATTGTAGGTATAGAAGAATGAGTTTTGCGGGAAGCGCACTTCAAAATGAACGTGGGGACCTGTGGTTGCGCCCGTAGAACCTACAAAGCCAATCACCTCACCTGTTTCCACATGCTGACCTTTGATAACGTTCATCAGACTCATGTGGGCATAAACGGTATAAAGCTGTTGGTCGTTGTAACCAAAATCGTGGCGGATGGCAACTGCTAAACCATACGGGTCACTCTCATTCCCTGGCGTTTCGGTAAACAAGCCCCACCCCGTCCACACCACGGTACCAGGGCCAGCAGCCATGATGGGCGTGCCTTCAGGAGTTGGAATATCCACACCTGTATGCACGATGTTACGCCCAAAGAACACACCGCCATAGCGATAATCTGCCGCAGGCCAATTGACCATATCCGCGGCGATGGGACGGGCAAAATAAAAATGATCGTAGGGAGACATTGCCCAAGGAATTGGATACAAAGGAGGACGCCACGCCGAGACAGGTTCTGCGCCTGGAGTGGGAAGATTAAATTGAAATGGTACAGGCGATGGAGTGATTCCCGCTTCTACCTGGACCTCGGGCTGGGCTGCTGTTTCGAGAACAATTACTGGCGTTGGGGTGACTCCGCCTAGTTCACCAGTTGAGCAGGCAGAGAGGAGTAACAGTAAAACGGGGATGATCGTTTTGTTGAGTTTCATTTTTTGATAAAGCCATATCACCATTCGGAATAAATGTTGTAGTACGAGAATCTATACTCAGGCTTATGGAATGATGGTTGGCGGTGTAGGCGTGGTGGAAGGCGGTAATGGCGTAGATGTAACCGTCGGCGATAATGATGGAGTTAACGTCATGCGCGGGGTGCGAGTGGGACGAGGTGTAGGTGTATTCGTGGGAGTATTGGTCGGCGTGAGGCTTGGGGCGAGCACACGAGTCGGCGTGATGAGGGCTTCGATGGGATAGAGTTCTTGCATGGCTTCGTACCAAGTCATTCCGTTGGTCATGGCAAATTCTGTAAAACGAGCGCCGTTATAAAAGGTACGCCAATTTGGCAGTGCGGGAATCCGCTCCCAGCCGTAGGCAGAGGCGAGAGAAGTAATATCCAACCAATAGCCTGAAGGGACAGCGGCATATTCGCCGCCTTGTTCATATACACGCGGGTCAAGGTCGTAGCGGGCGCTTAAGTTCCAAGGGGCGTTGTGAATGGGCTCCCCCATTGAACCATCCTGCACCCAACAGCGGATGTAGACGCGCCAGTAGGTTTGCGCGCCAATGTCTTCGCGCAGAGTGACCATCCAACCTGCGTTGGCCATGAGAGAGTTGATCGCTATGGCGCGGCCTGTGTATAACCAATCTTCTTCCATGCCAGGCTCAAGGCTGGTGGTGAGCGGTACGAAGGCGTTTTCCAAACTGGCGAGCGCATCCCAGCCTGCTTCTGCGGTGACGCGATTGCGCAAGGCGATAAAGGATTCATCTACAAGGTCATGCAGCTGCGGATATGGCGCTTGTACATCTGCCACGGGGACAACATACCAGCGTTGATTGGGAACATCGGGGCCAGGAGTGACGGCAGGTGACCATAAGACAGGTGGCACATCATTAGCGGCTTGTGTAAAGGAATCTGGCAATGAGGCTGGAATTTCAGCCATGCCCCATGCCAAGCCACGCACTCTTCCGCTGAGTGGAGAAGGCGCAAGCAAGAGCCTGCCTTTTACATCGTAAGAGGTGATGTAGTATTGATTGGGTGCATTTGTAATAGCGATAATTCTTTCGGAGGTTTCATCCCATGCGCCGATGAGACCATCACCGATCCAATGTGCGGCGCGGTTTGGGTCGTTCGCATCCCAAACATATAAGCCGCTGAAGCCGACTGTCTGTGAGGTGGAAGACCATAATAATTGTGAGCCGTCCTTGTTCCAGACGGGGTAATCTTCTGAGGCGAAGGGGGTGTTGCTCAGGTTCTGATAGCGGTCATCGCCTGCGAGGTCGAGGCTGGCGAGCCAGACATCACTATCGCCGCCACGAGTGGAGATGAAGGCAACGTGCCGACCATCAGGTGCCCAGACGGGGGAATGATCGGAGGCGGGATTCTGTGTGAGGGGAATGCTTTCAGTGGAACGGTCTGTGACTGAGACAACGGAGACTTCAAGATTTTCGTTGATGTAGGTTTCGTAAACGAGCCACTGTCCATCGGGTGACCATGATGGGGCTGAGTCATATTCGGGGGAATCAGTGATCTGGGTTACTTCGCCTGTTGCCAAGTTCATGACGTAGAGATCCCAATAGCCACTGCGGTTTGAGGCGAAGGCTAGTTGGGTGCGGTCGGGGCTAAGTGCGGGGGCAATATCGTTCCATTGGCCTGTGGTGATGCGTGTGAGGGGAAGTCCTTGCGGCTGGATGATGAAGAGATGGGCGTATCCGTTCTCTTCTATGGAGAGGAAGATGGTGCCGTCATCTTCGCCGCTGAATTTTACAGGCTCAGGGGTGCTGGTGGCTTCGACGATTACAGGTTCTGGGGATGTATTTGGCGCGGGGGTTTGGTTCGCGGGTTGGGAACAACCAAAGAGAAGCAGGGCAGTAATGGTTAGGGAAAGAGTCTTTTGTAAACGAAGCGCATGGAGAGGTGCGGACTCTCTTTTATTTTGTTGGTTGAGGGGCGCGAGTGTATGCAATTTTTTTAATGCGGCAAATATTCTCGTGTGGAGAGCGGGAGAATGCTGAGGCATGGATAATGTCTGTTATTCGGGGTCAGCTGCGGGCGGGGTTTGAGGCGCAGGTTCTACTTCAAAGGTGATCTGGTGCGGCTGGTCGGATGGTCCATCAGGGTAGTATAGGCGGGCGTTGAGGGTGTAGGGGTTTTTGAGTTCGCCGCGCAGGTGCATGGTGAATTCGAGTTTCCAGCTCATGGGTTCGACGATGTTGGTGGAGGCAACTTCATCACCATTGGCATTTTGAAGGGTGACTTCGATATAGGGGCGTTGTTGAAAGGGGGTGACTTGGAGGTTGACGCGTAAACGGCGGCCATCGGGGTATGGCTGGGCGGATAGGGTGGCAATCTTCGTTTCTTCTGGGACTGCACGGGTTAGGTTGTCTTCGGGGAAGAAAAATTCCATGGACGGGATTATACCCTGACGGGCACGAGTACCTATAAAAGTTTGGGTGGGAACGTGAGAGGAAGATTACAGTTTCGTGAGTACTTAGGATGATGGCTAGTATGTTGCAAGTATAGGAATGAAGTTTTTTTGTTCATTCTTATGGAAAGCGGGTCTATCTTACGGGTATGAGGGTGAGAAAAACGATTGCTCTTTGGGAGGCTGGGGGCGTATAATGAAGGCTATAGAGTTTTAGTGCATAGGCGGACATGGAAATGGCACACTCCACCCTCTTTTTGAAGCCAAATCCAATCCAAGTCACTATGCTGTTATGTAATATAAAGGGTGTTATACAGCAAAATTGCTGTATAACACCCCAAATCGGGGGTATATACAGCGCGCTGTATAAATTCTAGTTCGGCAAGAACTTTCTGTTAAATCTTTTAGTTAGTTTTTCAAAATTGGGTTGGTTTTCAACTACAGTTTTTGAGTCTTGCAAGTCAGGTTTTGGTTTTTAGCAAAGTTTCTGGTTCAATAAAATTTGGTATTTTTAGCGGTGGCAATTTTCCAAGTTTTTATTTCTCAAAAAATCGGCTCATGGTTTTTGTTCCAAAAGTTTCTTTTCAAAATTTCTCAAATTTCTAAAGTTGGCTTGGTTTTCAGTTAGGTTTTTGATAAGCAAGCGGTTTCATGGCTTACATTTTATTGGGCAAAGTCGTGCTTGAAATCGGCTACATTTTTTCAGAGAAAGTTTCGGCAAGTTTGGTTCAGGCTTTTTCGCCAGGTTCATTTTTTCTGGCAAAGTAACTTTTCATGTCGCTCTTCAGCATTTGCTTCTGCAAGTTCTCACTCTGCGTTTTGGTTAATCAGTTATGTTTTCCAAAGTACAAGCTTCGGGCTTGTAAAAAATTAGGTTGTGCGTAAAATCGTCAGTTAAAGGCGTGGTTTTGGTTTTAGGCGTGTCCTCTTCCGCCAGTTCTTGCCAACAAAGCGTGCACCTGACGCTGGGATCTCCGCGGGCAATTCCGCAGGCAGTTTACGCCTTATCATTTTTCTGTCAATTTGCTTCGCCGTCCCCACCCCAGCGCAGGTAACGCAAAAGTTGGGCAACCCTTGGTAAAAGTTTTAGAAATAGTAACAATTTGACAAAAAACTACTACATATAAATAAGGAGAAGGATATGGTGAAAAGCCCCAAACCAAACGGTCACTGTCATCTAAAACAATAGTGGATATTTTTGCAGTTATAGCATCTTTTAGCAACCATTTAGGGCTTGTAATATCGCTTGTAGGAAGCAAAGAAGCCCTTGCAAGTAGCGAAGAAATAGTATCTGTTCTTATTGAACAAAGAGATTTGATGGCTACAATCCGAGTTTCAGATGGCGACTGCTAAATTTACAAGCTACACCAATTTCAATCAATCAGACATTAGCAAGCTCAAACATTGCCACAGCCAAATAGCAACTAGAATACCAACTTTTACGATTGAGCCTAGCTTTACACCTAGCACAATCCTGCACATTCTCATCGCCTTTAAGCAATATTTACCCCGACCGATTTCATGTTTCCCACTCCATCTGTTGTTATACCTATTGGCGAAAGCCATTTTGATACGTATAATCAAATTGAGCTTTGCTATAGACGGCTCATTATTTGCGCCATTCCATCAATTGGCCTGACGTTTACATTCTTATGCGGAATTATTCCGCATACGATGGAGAATTTCCACGATGCAAGTTTCTTTACTGAAATATCCCGCTGGCGTATACGCGAATTGCTGTAGATGTAAGGGTAAAAGTCGCGCTTTTCCAATCAAAAATGGTAACGTTATTACGCCCTGCCCTGGCAGATGAAAATTTTCGAATTGCTGGGCTTCTCGTGAGTAACCCGATATAGTATCAGCGTGGTGTAAAAGTGACAGCGTTCTGGATTCAGTTAGTAATGGACCGCTTCGAAACTTCCCACTGGGTTCAGGTGAAAGGCAAATATAAGGTCATTGTTCTCAATTATCAGACCCCGCGATCAACTTTTCGTTCTCTTGCCATCTCGTCAAAGGAATGCACAACGCACCCGATTTACAGAATGGGATATTGATGTATGTGGATTGGTGTCGGCTATCTCTAAAGAAACTTAGCGGAAAAATATTTCAAATCGCTTCATGTATGACGAAGTGGCATATTGCACAAGTGCAAAGATTCGTGTCAAAAATCTTCAGTATGTCCCGTAGCTGGTCCGAAAGTTTCAAAATTGTGGACAAGTCCGAAGGTGACGAAAAGATTTTAGGAGAAATAGAATCTTTGTATCTTGAATTATGTGAATCAAAAATCGAAGTTGCAAGATATAAGCCGAACACAAAGAAAAAGTAATGTTATGTTTAGGTCAGGTCTTTTAAAAGCAAAAAGCGGTCTAACAAAGCGTGCACCTGACGTGTGGGATTCTGCGGCATTTTCAAGCATTTTCCTCGCTTTGAGTTTTTCCTGCTCCCAAACAGAATCCACGCCCGCCCACACGCAGGTAACGCAAACCGTTAGCTGGCTTATCTAATCGGGACAAGAAAATTATGAATCCTATTATCTTTGTAATAGTGTCAGTCGTAGTAGTGATAATTGGGTTACCGCTGCTTGCAATTATGACCTACTTTGTTTGGGTATCTTGGCAGACAAGGTCAAGACGCTCTAAAGATGATGGTTATCAGTATGTGTACGTTGAGGAAGATGGTTCAGCACGAGAAGTTACAGCAGATGAAAAGAAATATCTTGAAACCGAATTCCAGCCTGCTGACGGAGCGAGACCCTATATAAAACTTCGCTATGAATCAACAGCACCTGGGGGGAGTATTTCTGGATTCTTACGAAGGAGACAACTTCCCTCAAATATCCAAATTAACCCAACCCCTTCCAAACCCATGTCACCTTGAGAAGCCTGTTTTTTCCAACAGTATCCTCAAGTCACTTCTAAAGAACTCAAGGCAATTCTCAAGCAATCACTTTATAATCGCAATAGTAAAACAAAGTAAGTAAAAAACTGCGGCAGATTACAATCAGCAAAAGAAGGCGTACTATCCAAAGACACGCCAGCTAACAAAGCGTGCACCTGACGCTGGGGATTCTGCGCACACTTCAAGCAGTTTTCTACGCCTTAGCATTTTTCTGGCTGGACGGCTTCGCCGTCCCCGCCCCAGCGCAGGTAACGCAAACCGTTGGGCAGTGACTTTGATATTCTGGTGCAAATGAATAAAAATAAGTTAAGCGCAGTCTTTTTCATAATCAGTCTTTTGGCTTCTTGTTCACCGACGTCAACAGACTCTGGTTCGAGTGAAAAGTCAGTATTAGTTTCTTACACAATTTATGTGGATGGAGGCGATGAATTAATTAACTGCCTTGAAGGATATAGTCAGCCTAATTTTATTTTGTATGACAATGGTCAATTAGTGGTTTACAAAAATGGTCAATATCAGGAAACGGCCCTTGCGCAGGAAGGAATAAATTCGCTATTAGACGAGATTGAAAGGACAGGCATACTTCAATTAGGAAAAATTGAAGTAGAGGGCTTTGACCAATTAATTGTGAAAGGAAATACCTATCATTTTCCCCACCCAAATTTTCCTAATAAATCATTAGAACAGACAGTAGAAATTATTGATAAATTCCAACCTTCCAATCTGAAGCCTTACATTCCCGAAGATTTATTATTGTGGAATCACCCAATTGAAAGCATAGAACTGTTTGAAGATTATTTACCCAAACCCATCCCTGAAGTCAAAGAATGGTCAACAGAGTTAGATTCTCTTTCGAAAATCGGTGTGGGTTTTGAAAATATTGGTAAAGAATCATTACCGAAAGTAATGAGACAATTCGATGGTTTTCCAGATTATCAGATTTTTAAAGAAGAAAATAACTTGTATATCGGAGCAATTTGTGCTAACTTTCCATAAAGTTTGTGTCTTGCTCAATCCGTCACTGCCCAACAAAGCGTGCACCTGACGCTGGGGATTCTGCGGCAATCTCAAGCAGTTCCCTACGCCTTAGCATTTTTCTGGCTGGACGGCTTCGCCGTCCCCGCCCCAGCGCAGGTAACGCAAACCGTTGGGCAGTTTAGTTGAGGATATATGCCAATAAATTTGTCTATGGGTGAAATGATACCTACACAAGTAGTCCTACCTCTTGTATCGGTAAACGATAAAGGAAAATTTTCGGGTTTTATTGGGACTGGTTTCTTTGTCGGTGACGAATCTCTTTTTGTCACAGCCGCTCACAACGTTGAAGCTGAGGGCGTGCAATTTGGCGTTATATATGTTGAAAATCTAGAACGCATATTTCCTGCTTCAGTTCGATATGTAGACAAGTTAAGTGATGTAGCAATTCTTGAAGTTGTTGGTTATCGACCTGAAAAACGCCTAGCACTTTCATCTGGCGATGATATCTACCTAAATCTTCCAGTTTACAGCTTAGAATATGGCACAACGGTAATAAGAGGGCGTGATGTGCGATTTTCACCCGCATCCCGTATTGGAAATGTAATACGTTCCTTCTCAAAGCTTGAGTTACTTGGAAGAGAGTTAGTTGACGCCCTTGAAATCTCCTTCCCTGCTCTCCGTGGCGCAAGCGGAGCACCTGTACTAACTAATGATGGCTTTATGGTAATAGGTATGCTAGTTGGAAATATGAGCTACCATTTACTACCAGCACAAATTGAAACCGCAACGGATGAAAACGGGCAAGTTATCGAAGAAATAAAATATATGTTGCCAGTTGCAGTAGCAGCTCATGTCAATTCTATTCGTCAAGCAATTGAGAAAGTATTAAACAACAAAAAGGTCTCGTGAAAAATCACTGCCCAACAAAGCGTGCACCTGACGCTGGGGAGTCTGCGCACATCCCAGGCATTTTTCTACGCCTTATCATTTTTCTGGCTGGACGGCTTCGCCGTCCCCACCCCAGCGCAGGTAACGCAAACCGTTGGGCAACACCTTGCAATAAAGTAAAATCTCCTGTAAATAAAGGGATGTATGTTTGACAACTCTCCAGATGAACAAAGCTTACTTGAGAGACTTATTGAAGTCAGCACTTTTGGCTTAGATGATTTGGAGCTAAATCGTCATGGCAAAATGTCTGGTTTACAGAGGTCACGGCTAGGATTGATGATGGTTTTCTATTTTAGCGTCTGCATAATTTTATTTACACTTGCTATCGGCGCAATATGGATACTTTTTACTCAATCGCAAGTTGTTCCCTTTCCTGTTATGCTGATTTGGGTTATTTTCTGTTTGTTTGGGAGTATCTACTGGTTACGTCAAACACTACCAATGTGGAAAGATGTTCAGTCAGGTACAGTCTTATGTGTTTCAGGTCCACTGCAACAAATCTACACGCGAATGGGCGGGCGTCCTCCAAGATATACGCTCCACTACAGGATTGCCAAGAAATTCTTTGATATTGCTTTTTTTGCCCCTAAATTTATTCCTCAAGACCAAAAATGTCATGCTTACTACACACCTCAAAGCGAAATCCTTATTGGTATTGAACCAATTTAAAGTTGCCCAACAAAGCGTGCACCTGACGCTGAGGACTGCCCGAAGGGCGTGCGGCAATCTCAAGCAGTTTTCTACGCCTTATCATTTTTCTGGTTGGACGGCTTCGCCGTCCCCGCCCCAGCGCAGGTAACGCAAACCGTTGGCACGCCCCGTGCAAAACAAAATAAAATCGCAATAGAAACGTAAATTAAGTTGACGGGCTGAAATATAGATTGACAAAGGTTTTGCTTTGGTTTTCGTTTTTCAAAAGATAAATTTATCTTCCAGCGATATTTCAGGCTTTGTCAGCAAACAAAAAAATTATGAATCATAAAATTGTTGAACTTTGGGATGTTCATATGACAGGTAAGTTTCCGCGCGGCTACGGTGGAGAAACTATTGAAGGGATTGACTTGGTTCTCTTAGATAGTGATGTCGCTGGTTGTGTGACAACCTTCATCAAAAATGATGGTCAATTAGACTTATGGAGAACTGCAATATTGGGACTTTGTTATCGAGATTTAAATGTTGTGACATGCCATCTTTCTGGTGAAGCAAAAGAGCATTTTTCTCGGCTAGAAACTCTTTCAAATTTAGTTCTAAAAGATATAATCGCACTTGAAAACAGCAAGAGAAAGTCAAAGAAAATTGACTTGCAAGAATTTTCAAATCTAGGTCAAGGCAAAGAGTCTTAAGGTCAAAAGCGTGCCAACAAAGCGTGCACCTGACGCTGGGGATTATGCGCACATCTCAAGCAGTTTCACACGCCTTAGCATTTTTCTGGCTGGACGGCTTCGCCGTCCCCGCCCCAGCGCAGGTAACGCAAACCGTTGGGCGCTTGCACATCGCATAACAAAAGGATGGAATTAGTTATGAAAACAAAGTTATCTCACAATTTTTTTGTTACTATCATAATAATTTTAATTGTTGCTGGAACAACAAGCTGCGGGGCAGTAACACCAGTGCCAACGCCAACACCAAGTCCAACACTAACTAAAACACCTATTCCATCTCCAACTTTTACATCAACCCCTATTCCATCACCTACCTCAACACCGATCATGGTGCCTACATCAGTCTTGAATGACCCCAATACTGTTTCATTCACTGATGAATGCCGCAGAGTGATTGACGGGTTGCATTCTCTTAAGTCGGATTTAGGTTTACCCGAACATTTCACAACCGAAAATCCTTTCCGAGAATCGACAGACTTTAATCCGAATGGCTATTTCAAAATATTCAAGCACATAAAAGTTAAATCGGGTTATACATTGGATTATGTTTATTTTCAGGACGAACTAGGCGGCAAGCCATTGATTTATGCTAGAAAAACTAATGCAACTCCTTTTCACACTTACGAGGAGTTTTTGAAATCGTATGGCGAAGAAATGTCAGGTGAACGTTCGTATGCCCAACTAAATCACGCATTCGATTATTTAGAACAAATCGAAACAGATAAGACGCCAGAGAGCTTTTATGAGTTCGTAATTTTGGCATTTCTTGGCGATCAGTTTTATCTTCAATGGCATGGTTTATATCATGACGAAATAGTCCTTTGCGACCCCAGTGATAGTCAATACATTGATAATGAAATGGCTGGCTTTGACCTTGAGTTCCCTCAAGATGTAAAAGACAATATTGAAAAGGTAGATTTTCAATCTAGAGTTTTAGAAGATGAAGATACAATTTCAGTTCGTATTGTCGCCTTCACAAAATGGGGCGGCTTCTGGGAAAATATTTATGTCATGGACAAAGAAAATCCATTAAATCTACAAGACATTCAATCCAATTGGCTTCTTCCGTATGATTGTGGTATATCTTTCTAAGAATGATAAATTTCAAATATCCAGCACCCAACAAAGCGTGCACCCGACGCTGGGGATTCTGCGGCAATCTCAAGCAGTTTTCTACGCCTTTTCATTTTTCTGGTTGGACGGCTTCGCCGTCCCCGCCCCAGCGCAGGTAACCTCTACAAGGACGATGGTGTAAACCCGTTGGGCGATTGTCATCGACATAATGTAAAAGATTGGACTGAATTTGTTCAGTTAGTCAGAAAACAAAATTGAAACCTGTAAACATCTCAATGCTATCTCGTAAATTCTCCATTCTCATACTGTTTCTATATCTTGCTGCCTGTGATACACCAAAACCCAATGTTGATTCAAATCCATTGGTGAGGGTTCAATCGGGTTCAGTAGATAAGATTTATTCACTGCTGAATGATTTGGGAAACCAATTGCCATCGGATGATGCAGGGATTGCAGTTGGTTTTGTGGAAGGCAAAAATACAGCAATTGCCTTTGTTGGCAACCAGTCATTTACCGAAGAAACCCTTTTCGAATATGGTTCGATCACTAAAGTTCTGACCGCCAACATCTTAATGCAACTTGTTAATGAGGGTAGCTTGCACCTCGATGATAGTTTAAATAAATTTTTACCAGAAGATATCCAGGATCAGCGATGGGAACCGATCACATTATTTCGCCTCGCTACACATACTGCTGGTATTCCTAACTCACCACCCAGCTTAAGTTCGGTACAACTTGCAGAACGTGGAATTGATCCGTTTGCAGACTACGATCAAGCAACGTTGTATCAAGACATCCAAGAAACGAAAATTATATCTATTGACAAATGGAAACAATCAAACTACAGCTATGCTTTACTTGGGTTAGCTCTCAGCCAGCGAACAAATGTTGATTATGCCAACCTAGTGCAGCAACGAATCTTTGGCCCATTGGGGATGGAAGGCGCCACTGTTGATGGTTGGAGTTCCGATAATATTGCACCTCCCTTGAATTCGAGTGGTGGTAGTAGCAACTACTGGAATTTCAAAGCCTTCGCAAGTACAGGTGCTCTCAGAGGTAATATTCTTGACGGAATATCTTTTCTAAAGGCTTCCATGTCCGCATGTCAAAGTAGCGATATAGTTGCACGCTCAAACTGTCAAACACAACAGCCCACGAATATCCAGATTAGATCCCAAGATACACAAATGGGGTTAGGCTGGTACTTAACTCTGAAAGATAATGACATAGTTATCTGGAAAAATGGGCTTACTGGAGGATATTCTGCTTTCATCGCTTTCAACCCCGAAAAACAAGTCGGTGTTGTTTTGCTTAGCAACGTGGCATTGTTTCAGCATTTTTATTATTATGCAGATAACAGCATTGTACGTTTTTTGCTTTCCGATTAATAGGTAGTGATTATGGCAAGTTATGAAACTCAAGGACAATCAAGAACCGCCCAACAAAGCGTGCACCTGACGCTGGGGACTCTGCGCACATCCCAAGCAGTTTCACACGCCTTTTCATTTTTCTGGTTGGGCGGCTTCGCTGTCCCCGCCCCAGCGCAGGTCCCCCTATCGGGCCGATGGCGCTTACCGTTGGGCACCAGACTTTTACAGATGTAAGTGTTAATAGTCTGAAAGGGGTATTAGGATCAGAGCACATACTGATAGAGCACCAGGAAGTTCTGGGGCTCTATTAAAACCTTTCGCTATTTATCTAGTTAAATTATTATTCGCCTTTGTAGGCTTTTTCGAGTTCGCTTATATTCAGTTTATCCATACTAAGCATTGCAGCGCTAACCCGATCAGCCTTAGCGACGTCTGGATCACGCATCATGATGTCTAGGCTTTCTGGCATAATTTGCCACGTTACGCCATATTTATCTTTAAGCCATCCACAAGAAATTACTTCACCACCTTCGGATAGCGCTTCCCAAAGCTTATCAATCTCCTCC
Source organism: Anaerolineales bacterium (assembly GCA_046328875.1). GTDB lineage: Bacteria > Chloroflexota > Anaerolineae > Anaerolineales > Villigracilaceae > Villigracilis. The sequence continues at coordinate 3,382,164 of JAXLVS010000001.1, forward strand.
TGAGTTTTGCAGTTTACCGCTATTGAGATAGCCTCACTAAAAGTATACATTGGACCACCATTAAGCGCAGTAAAGTTTTGGCCATTCAGTTCAAAGTCTATTGATGATAGATCTCCGGGTTTCTTTCCGGCTGCTTTTGCCACTGACTCTGTGAGATACGATGTATTTATTATTTTTGCATCTTCAAACAATGATACGTACAAATCCACTGCCTCTTTAGCTTGGTCGTTAAACCAAAGAAAAGTTACTATTTTTTGCATTCGAGCCTCCTTCGTTTAATTGATAATTATTAAGATAATGATCGTAACGAACTTAGTTTAGTACAGATGTTCTACAAAATCAAGAGCTTAAACCGACAATTTTTAGATATGAAAATTTAGTGATTCGGCAGCGTTATAGTTTTTAGTCATTGAGTCTTCCATAACAAAAACGCCCAACAAAGCGTGCAGCGCACACATGACACTGGGGACTCTGCGCACATCCCAAGCAGCTTCCACGCCTTAGTATTTTTCAAGTCGGATAGCTTTGCTGCCCCAGAGCCTAGTAACGTAGTCCATCAAGCAATCAAGCACAAAATTATCATCTTTGACATGACTTATGGATTATTTCCAAAATATATAGGCGGGTAGAAAATTGACAGAGCTCATCGTTTTGGAGGTGCAATGAATATCTCGTCTTTTCTCTTCTGCGCAAATCTCAACCATTTATCCACATCTTTTCAATTTTCTGCTTGGATGTCTTCGCCTCTCTTCCACCCCGACGATGGCTCTTTATTATGGACAATGGCACAAACCGCTGCAAGGACAACTATCTATATAAGGAGAGATTTATGAACGACGAATATAATGATGAGATCAACGATCTAATGAAAATATTTGGATCTGCGAAAAAAACACCATCGAGCAATGACGTTTCTGGAGAACTAACTCCTGCTTGGGGCGGTACCCGTAAACAGGGGGTGCCAGTTCCAGTCGAGTTTGACAATGTCACAAGTCTGGGACCTGCAACTGCTGTTTATGGAAACAACGACAACATAGGAATATTCTTTAACAGCGCAGGACTATCCTTTGGTCCAAAGACATCAAAGGCATTGGTTCTCTATCGCGATGGATTTGCTTACAAGTCTGGGAATGAGATCATCCAAGTTTGGCGTTGGGATGAAGTATCTATAATTACCTCCAATGTAGATTTCCAAAATACTAGACGCGCATATCACAGCTACACCCTAACGAAAAAAAGCGGGGAAAGCCTTGTTTTAGATGAGACGATTCAAAATGCCGAAGACCTTATCAGATCCGTTAAAAACAATGTCTTTGCATTGCTCCTACCTCCGCTTACATCTTCTTACAAGTCTGGCAAGGCGATCACATTCGGCTCAATTACCATCCACCACCAAAACGGTCTACAGATGGGTGGAAAGACTTATCGTTGGGATGACATTATGGATATTAAGGTCGAGCGAGGGCGCTTCAAGATTACCTTACGAGACAGCAAACGACATGAAGAACGTGCATCATCCGTTCCCAACATTGAAATGTTATGCCGTATGATTGGGCTGAAACTTAATCAAGCGGACCTGATCTATTATTAAACTGTCAACAGCCACACAAAGGAATTGTACATGAACAAAGCTGAACTTCTTATTTGGTTACAGGAAGAACATCAGCAATGGGAAGCATTGCTCGAACGAATTGATCCAGCCCAGATGGATCAAATAGGCGTAAATAGTCAATGGTCTTTCAAAGACCTGATCGCACACCTTATACCTGACGGGTTACGCTGTATTGCCAGCCTACAGGCAATACAGCGTAACGAACCAGCGCCGCCTCCACCATGGCCAGTATATCTACAAACCGATGATGAAATCAATGCGTGGATTTATGAAACCACCCACGAGCGTTCGGCGCATCAGGTTCTGGATGAGTCGCATCAAATGTTTCAGCAACTATTTAATATGGTTAAAGAATTACCTGAAGACGTCAAGATTGACACGGTGAATCAGGGAGAACGTATGCATTATCTCGTGAGGCTGGGTGATCAACACGTCCAACCTGGTTATTTCTTTGACCATTTCCACGACGATCATGAACAAGACGTGCGCGCATGGTTAACGCGGATTGAGAAGGGATAATTGCAACCAAATAAGGCATGCAGCAACGCACAGCATAAATTAATAGTAGAGGTTTGAAATGTGTGAGAATCCCTATGACTATGAAAACAGAATCGGTATAAACCCCATTTCATGGAAAGATTTTCATAGTATATGTAAAGGCTTAGTGGTTGCTATAGCCACCTTCCAGCCCGAAGTCATTCTTCCAATAGGTCGAGGAGGCTATTATCCAGGGACGCTTATAGCTTATATGTTGCAAGCTGAACTTTATCCAATCCGCCTTTCACGGCGTATCAATGATTCAGTTATCTACCAGACGCCAAAATGGATGGTAGAACCACCTATAGAAGTTATGAGCCACCGCGTGTTAATTGTTGATGAAATTTCCAGTACTGGCGAGACGATCACGATAGTCAAGCAAAAAGTTGAAGAGTTAGGCGCCAAAGAAGTCAAGAGTGCAGTTTTATATGCACACAAAAAGGGTGCGTCGATTCCAGATTATATTGGTTTGATCACAGACGCCCTACTTCTCAACCCATGGGATCGGGAGATATGGAAGAACGGAGTGTTTCAACTTCACCCCGAATATATTGAAGGGTTAAGGCAACAAGGTTCAAAAGAAGATTTATCTTTCCTAATAGACACAGAGGCTATTGAGATAGCCAAAGGTTAAAGTCTGACAATTAATTAAAAAGTTAAATCAAACTTCCGAAGTGTTGAACACCAGCGAAATAGGCGAGAAGACTACACAACCACAGGCTATGCGGATATTGGCAGGGATAACGTCTGACAGATATAATCAGGCAAAGAGATTGCTGTTCGAAAAAGTCTCTCAGCATTCTATATTCCGTCAAAAGGTAGCCATATGACCCCTCCAAAAAACATAGATGAATACATTGCACTCTTTCCAGGTGATGTTCAGGAAGTTCTTCAAAAGATGCGGGAAACCATAAAAAAGGCTGCTCCCAACGCGGAAGAGACCATCAACTATCAAATGCCAACCTTTACTCTAGATGGGAATTTGGTACACTTTGCCGCCTTCAAAAATCACATTGGGTTTTACCCTACTCCAACAGGGATTGAAAATTTCAAAAAAGAGTTGTCCCTATATGAAGGGGCCAAAGGCTCAGTGAAATTTCCATTGGACAAGCCAATTCCCTATGCATTGGTCGGGAAGATCGTTAAGTTTAGAGTCAAAGAAAATTTGGCAAGAGCAGAAGCAAAAAAAACAAAGCAAAAAAGTGACAAAAAAACTTGATCAACGCAAAAGATATTACACCCAATATGAACTGGCAATTTCTCCATAACGCAGCTGACAAGATTCTCGTGCTTAAAACAGATGGAGTACTTGATCTCTCCTCAGCCAATAGGATGCGAACCGAGGGAATAGAGTTGATCAGGAAAAATAATTATCAATGTTGCCTGATCGACCACAGCCAGGCGGAAGGTATCAAACTTAGCACGTTGGAAATTTACGATCTACCCAAAAGATATAAGGAATTAAATGTTCCTTATGGTTTTCGACTGGCAGTGGTAGTTCCTGATGTAATGCGCGTTGATCTCAATTTTTACGAAACAGTTTGCCGAAACAATGGATACTTGGTGTCTATCTTTTTCGATAAAGAATCTGCAATAAAATGGTTAAAGAGTTAGAGATTCCCAACTGTTTGTCTTAATAAACGGTCGTAGAGATTAAGTATTTGTCCTTTCACGGCCATAATTTTTGTTGAGCAGCCAATCCTCACTGTCTGCGAGGATTGGTTCTTATGGCTTGCACCCAGCTTACCGCAGAGTGTGAAGCGCATGGTCTTGATTGTTTCAATCAAAATCTTGTATCTATAAACTTGGCACAAAAGCTGAGTAATATCAACAGGGGTGAAGATTGCCATAAATATCTTCGTTATCACTTTTGCCGTCCAGGGGTATCATTGCAACTTCTCCATTCACAATTGCATTGAAAGGTTTATATGTCACGTAATCGAATCATTCTTGTCACGATTGGTATCATGCTCAGTCTGTTCCTTGCCTCCATGGAATCTACCGTGGTTGCCACAGCCATGCCCACTATTGTGGGTCAACTTGGCGGGTTGGAACATTACTCCTGGGTCTTTTCCGCGTTCATGCTTGCTTCCACCACTACTGTTCCCTTATATGGAAAATTATCCGACCTTTACGGGCGGCGCAATATCTATCTTGCCGCAATGGCGTTATTTCTTGCAGGTTCCATTCTATGTGGACAGGCGCAAAGCATGTCACAACTAATCTTTGCGCGCGCCTTGCAAGGCATCGGCGCAGGTGGAATTTCTCCTCTTGCATTCATCCTCATCGGCGAAATGTTCACGCTTGAACAACGTGCAAAAATGCAGGGATTCTTTTCAGGTGTTTGGGGAGTTTCATCGATTGCTGGTCCGCTCTTGGGTGGTTTTATTGTAGATCAACTCTCATGGCATTGGGTTTTCTTTGTAAATATTGTGCCAGGGTTAATTGCAGCAGGGTTGGTTGCCTTCGCGTGGATAGATATTCCTCGTAGTCATGCACGCCCTGCAGTCGATTACATGGGAGCTGCATTACTCACATCCAGCATTGTTATCCTTCTCCTCGGCCTCATGGACTTGGGAACAACTTCAAGTTGGTTATTAATTGGAAGTGCGGTAATTCTTTTCGCCATACTTTTGTGGGTTGAAAGCCGCGCTGCTGATCCGATCTTGCCGATTACTTTATTTCAAAAAGATCGTTTATTTGCCACAACCATTGCACATGGTGTTTTCTCAGGCTGGGCATTGTTTGGCACGATCTCATACATTCCACTATTTGTACAATCAGTGATCGGCACCAGCGCAACACAGGCTGGCCTCACTATCACCCCTCTCCTGCTTGGGTGGGTCGCGGCAAGCATTATCGGCACGCGCCTTTTACTGCGCACAGGATATTACAAATTAGCCATCACAGGCACAACTTTGTTATTTATCGGCGCCATTCTATTGGCGACAGTAAATATGAACACCAGCCAAACCCTGCTGATGATTTATATCACCGTGATGGGCATCGGCATGGGACTTGCCATTCCATCTTTCTTGATTGCAGTACAAACCAAAGTGGAACGCCGCTACCTTGGCACAGCCACATCCACGATTCAATTCAGCCGCTCCATTGGCGGAACTCTCGGTGTAAGTGCGATGGGCGCAGCCTTGGGCGCTCGCCTCGCCTCAAACTTAGCCGCCTCAGGTCTGGACCCGTCACTGGTCAGCCAATTGCTCGATCCTCTTCCTGGCTCTGAAACAGTGATCAATTCAAGCTTACGCTTTGCTGTTGCGGATGCGATTGGAGTGGTCTTTATCGTTGCGCTGGTAGCTGCGGCACTTTCATTGGTCACAGTTCTCTTCTTTACCCCGCGCATTCAACTGACAGAGACCTCCCCTTCTACTACAGAAGAGGTGCCAACGCCCATGATCGTGGAATAAAAATTCACGTCTTTTCTGATAAGTCCTTGTAAGCTTGCCAGCACCTCTATCCCTGTTCAATTAGATTTATCCAGCTTTATACTCTATCGAAAGCAAAATCCTGCCCGCGAAGCCAACATCAATACAAAGTTGGGCAAATATTTCGCAGAGGAAAAGTATTATGAACTTGTGTAGAGTCGGTTTTCATAAATGGACATATACTCACGAAGGCAAAGCACGCTCGTGTTTAAAATGTCGTAAGAATCAAGAAAAGGCGCCCAAAGGCAAGTGGGCTGAAAGCATACCCGTCAAGCGGACAATAGATAAGTCAAAATACTGCCAATGTCCACGGGATTATACGATCTCGATAAAATCTAAAGTTTGCCAGCGCTGCGGGTTGCCCCGTCTCTTGCGATGATCAGGATGTAAATGGATGCAATTCTCATCCATGGGATGGGTCGCACTCCGTTAGCCATGTCACTTTTGGCTATACGGCTACGAGCATCAAATATCCAACCTCATCTTTTTGGCTATTCAGTCACCTTTGAAAATTGGGAAAAGTGCCTTCAAAGATATCAGAAATTTATCGAGAGACACACTGCGTCAAATGAATACATTATTATTGGCCATTCCCTTGGGACAGTTCTAACTCGCGCCACACTACCCAGGCTCACTCACCCACCAAAAGCCTGTTTCTTCCTCGCTCCTCCAACGCAAGTGACCAAAGCAGCCAGTGCGTTCGCTCACCGCAGATTGATCAAACTCTTTATGGGTGATGTTGGAAAAGTTCTTGCCGATGAAAAAGGTATGAGATCTTTGCCACTACCCAATGTGCCAACTAAAATCTATGCAGGAATCGCAGGCCCACGCGGACGCTACTCCCCCTTCGGTGAAGAACCTAATGACGGCTTGTTGACAGTGAAAGAAACACTTTTACCAAATATCCCCACGCAAACTGTCCCTTCACTTCATACCTTCATCATGAACTCAAAGTTCGTCACTCAAGACATCGTCAGAATCGCAAAATCCACTTAATTCCAAAACAAAGACCTCCGAGTTTTACAAAACTCGGAGGTCTTCTCATTAACTTATACCTTATTACTACTCTTACCCGTTTTTCTTCTGGAATTCCTTCATAAAGCCAACCAAAGCTTGTGTGCCCGCAAGATCCATCGCGTTGTAGATGGAGGCGCGCATACCACCAACGGAACGATGTCCTTTCAAGCCGATTAGATTCTCTTTCTTGGCTTCTTTTGCAAAGGTATCTTCAAGTTCTTCACTTGGCAGGCGGAAAGGCACATTCATCAACGAGCGTGCATCAGGCTTCGCATGTCCACGATAGAAACCACCGCTTTCATCAATGGCTTTATAAACCAAAGCAGCTTTAGCGCGGTTGTTCTTCTCAACAGCAGCTAAACCACCCTGCTTCTTTGCCCACTTGAAGACCAATCCCACCATATAAATGGCAAAGGATGGCGGAGTGTTATGCAGTGAACCACTTTCCGCCAATGTTTTGTAATCCAACATCACAGGCAGATTCGCGGGCACGCGCTCAAGCATATCATCACGGATAATGACAACAGTCACGCCAGAGGGGCCAGCGTTCTTTTGTGCGCCTGCATACAACAAAGCATATTTTGAAACATCGATCGGGCGGCTAATAAAGTTGGAGGATGTATCACAAACCAACGGAACACCAGCAGGGGGTGTCGGCTCAGTGAAGAACTCCACACCATGAATTGTTTCATTAGCAGTAAAGTGCAAATATGCAGCCTTCGGGTCAAGGTCCATACTAGCAGGAATGCAATTGAAACCTTCCGCTTCGGTATTCGCGGCAGCACGAGCAGTACCAACCTTCTTGGATTCTTTGAGCGCGGTCTTGCTCCATGAGCCAGTCACAATGTAATCAGCAGAAGCACCTGCAGGGCGCAAGTTCATAGGCAGCATCGCAAATTGAAGAGTCGCGCCGCCTTGTAAGAACATCACTTTATAGTTTGCGGGAATGCCGAGAAGGTCGCGCAAATCCGCTTCCGCAGTTTGTATCACAGCCTCGAACTCCTTCGAGCGGTGGCTGATCTCCATCACCGACATGCCCGTGCCTTTGAAATCCAGCAGTTCTGCCTGGGCTTCCTGCAAAACTTCCAAGGGCAATACACCGGGACCGGGATTGAAATTGTGGGCTCGCTTTAAATCAGACATGGATGTGCCTCCTATGTTAGGACTATATTTTACGGTTCATTCTGGACCGTTGAATTGACTCTGTTCCAAAAAGCATTCGATTCAACTGGGAGCGATACAGCCACTCCTAGTGACCAATTTCACTTCATTATATCAAGTTGTCAGACAAATCTACAAGAACAAAAAGCACGATTCCACCCTGATTGTTGTCGTTGACAAAGGTTTTTCTCATTGTTAGAATGAAAACCGTGTTGAAACTGCCTTCCCAAACAGGAATTCAGCCGATTCGTCGGTTGGATTCCTGTTATTAATTTCAGTCCCAAACAAGGAGAAATTCAATGAAAGTTCTAATTTGCGACAAGACCGAAAAAGAATATATCGAACAGATGCGCGCCGCAGGTCTCACTGTGGACGTGCGTGATGATATCACCCCTGAAGAACTGATGACCGTTCTGCCCAACTACGAAGGCATGGTTGTTCGTTCCCGCACAAAAGTCCGCCAACCCCTTATCGATGTCTGCCCCAATTTGAAAGTCATCGTTCGTGGCGGCGCTGGCCTTGATACTATCGATTATGAATATGCCAAGACCAAAGGCATTGCAGTCATGAATACCCCGTTGGCAAACTCTGCTTCAGTAGCAGAGCTGGCAATCAGTTATATGCTCATGATGGCACGCTCTCTTTATCAGGCAACTGCTTCTATGAAGGCTGAGAAATGGGATAAGAAAAATTTCAATGGTGATGAAATCGGCGGTAAAACCCTTGGTCTGATCGGTGTCGGCAATATCGGTAAAGAAGTTGCCAAGCGCGCTTCCGTAATGGGGATGACCGTTGTTGCTTATGACCCTTATGTAAAAGAAATCGCTGGCATCAAGCTAGTCACATTGGATGAGCTTCTCGCTCAGGCCGATTACATCAGCCTGCATTTGCCCAAGACCAAAGAGTCCGCAAACATGATCGGCAAAGAACAATTTGCCAAGATGAAGAATGGTGTACGCATTGTCAACTGCGCGCGCGGTGGCATCGTCAGCGAAGATGCTCTCTACGAAGCACTGACCAGCGGCAAGGTCGCGGGCGCGGCGTTGGATGTCTTCAACGAAGAGCCACCCACTGACTGGAAATTGCTCAAGCTGGATAACGTCATCGCCTCTCCACATATCGGTGCAGCCACTAAAGAAGCACAGGGCCGCGTTGGCGCCGAAGTTGCCGAGAAGTTGATCGCATTTGCAAAGAACGGAAAATAAGATCGTATTTTCACATACCACGAATCACACTTGCTCGATTCGTGATATGTGATTTTTAAAATTCAAATTATTTACGAGGCGAGTATGAAAATTATCAATGACATTGGTATTCAAATCCCGCAGGTTTATTTGCCTAAAGCAGGCGTGGACTTAAACAAATGGGCAGTTATTGCTTGTGACCAGTTCACATCTGAACCTGAGTATTGGCATGATGTAGAAAAAATTGTCGGTGATGCGCCATCCACATTGAATTTGACCTTCCCCGAAGTGCATCTTGAAAAGCCAGGCGCAGAAGAACGCATCCAAAGCATCCAACTGACTATGCGCAAATACATGGATGAAGGAATTCTCCAACCTCGTGACGGCCTCGTTTATGTGGAGCGCACTGTTTCAGGGAAAACCCGCAAAGGTATCATCCTCTGCCTTGACCTCGAACGCTATGATTACAACAAAGGTTCTTCCAGCCTCATCCGCGCTACTGAGGGAACCATCGTAGACCGTCTCCCTCCCCGCATCAAGATACGCCAAGGTGCAGCGATGGAACTGCCTCATATCCTCGTGTTGATCGATGATCCAAATCGTACCGTCATTGAACCTTTGAGCGCGGATAAATCCAAGCTTGAAAAACTATATGATTTTGATCTCATGCTAGGAAGTGGGCATCTAGCTGGATATGCTGTCAATGAAGCGCATGAAAACCAGGTTGTTCAAGCCCTGCGTGGACTTGCCAGCCCTGAGACTTTCGCAGCAAAGTATGGCATTGGCGCTGATCAGCCTGTTTTGCTCTTTGCCATGGGCGATGGAAATCACTCCCTTGCAACCGCAAAAGCGATTTGGGAAAAGATGAAGCCAGAAGTTGGGATGGACCATCCTTCACGCTATGCACTGGTTGAAATTGAAAATGTCCACGATGAGGGGTTGGAATTTGAACCGATCCACCGCGTGTTGTTTGGTTTGAAGAAAGACTTGTTCGCAGAACTTGAAAAAGCTTTCGGCTCGAACTTCAGCTACACCTCTCTCGGCAGTGGAACGGAAATGATGAGGCTGGTGGAAAATGTCAATAATGGCAAGCAGGCTATCGGTCTGGTTGGAGGCGGAAAGAAATTTGGCATGATCGAAATCGCCAACCCTTCATCTAATCTGGCAGTCGGTACTATTCAATCCTTCCTCGATGTCTTCCTGAAAGAAGGCGGTGCGGAAAAGATTGATTATGTGCACGGCGAGGATGTAGTGGAACGCCTTGCATTACAACCTGGAAATGCTGGTTTTTATCTGGCTGGAATGCACAAGAATGAGTTGTTCAAGACGGTGATCCTTGACGGCGCTTTACCGCGCAAAACGTTCTCGATGGGCGAGGCACGCGAGAAGCGTTTTTACATGGAAGCAAGAAAGATCTCATAAATATAAAAAAACGCCCTTCGTAATGAAGGGCGTTTTTGATTCACTTACGATTGCGACTCCATGGGAATTTGAATGGAACCATGAGCAGGAATCCCACAGCAATGACGCCTTGCCCGATCAATACCCCCGACGCTTGCCACGGCCCAAAATACGGGACCGCAGGGAAGGATTGGGAGCCCATTCCAAAAATATCCGCAAGGCCTGCGAATACCGCAATAACATAGCCCGTGCCGACCAGTCTGGATCCTATGTCGGACGTGATGGTGCGCTCTGTTCCCCACCAAAGTGTGTGCAGGCCAAAGTATCCGCCGAGACAGATGAGAGCAAGACCAACAAGGAATACTGCAATTTGTACAAAGCCCACAACGGGACTGCGATCCCACGCGAAAAGGTCTGGTTTGGCGCCGACCACAAAGATGAACAGGCCAACAAATGTAGTGATCGTGCTGACAAGTATCCGCGGGGAAGATGCATCGTCAATGCGAGGTGTAGTTTCTATAGGGGTTGAAGCTGGGAGAGGTTTATCACTCATATTAGGGCAAATCTCTTTTAAGACGCGTTAGCCAATTACCGCTGAGAATATTCTCAACATCAGTTTCAGAATAGCCACGCGCTTTTAATAAGGATACCAGATTTTGTAAATCTGCAACGGTGTCAATTTCAGGTGGAACAGATTGTACGCCAAAGCCACCATCGAAATCGGAGCCGATACCTGCGTGAAGAGAATCTCCTGCAAGCTGGCAAATGTGGTCAATATGATTGGCGACAATTTCCAATGGAACTTCGCTACGTGGATTTTTTCCTGATACCCAACCAACTTTGAGATATGAGTTGAATGGGACTACACCCACTACCCCATCACGCTGAAGAACGCCTTCAATAATGCGGTCGGAAAGATGGCGGTTTGAATTGGAGTTAGGCATGAGGGCAGCACAGTTAGCGTGTGTCGCAACAACGGGGCCACGATACCTATCCAGTGCTTCAATGGCAGCACGCTCGTCCATATGGCTAAGGTCAAGGATGAAGTTATAGTCTGCCATGGCGTTGAGGAGTTCGCGTCCATCATCTGTGAGTGGGCCTGGTTCCTTCCAGCCGCCGCAGTAGCGCGTCCCTACCCAAGCAGGGCCAATGAGGCGTACGCCCATATCATGCCATTCATCCAATTCAGAGGGGTGACGCACACCCTCTGCACCTTCCATGAGAATAACCATGCCGACAGGGTGCCCCGTCTGTTCGGGAGTGGGAGATGACCAATGGTTCAGAATCAGGTTCAGGTCGGAGGAAGACGCGACGAGTCTAAATTTATCTGGAGTTGAATCGGTCATACGATGATAGGTCAATAACTGTTCGCGATACAGTTTATGAGCTTCATCAAAATTCTTGTAAACTTGTTTTTCATTTCCAATTTTGCTAAAGCGGACAGGGGCAGCGAAAAGGGTGGAAAAAATAACAGCCACCTGCCCACGCTGATAATCTTCCCAGCCGAGCAGGGCATCTTCATTATCCACTACGGTTTGCGTGCCAGCTTCAATGCGGCGGGTTTCGGCGGCAGAGCGCGTGTAATCGCGCCCGTATTTCAACATGTTATAGGCAATGTCTGCGTGAGCATCAACGATTAATGGCATGGGGATCAGGCCTGTCGAAATGTGATTATCAAAAAAGCGCACCTTTCGGTGCGCTCTGTTTTATTATTTTGTTTCTTCTTCGTCCTGCTCGCTATCACCGAACCCCTGTGTGAGCATTTTGAAGTCTTTGTCGGCGAAGGCCGCCGAGTCTACTTTGCGGAGACTCAAGCCAATGCGATGCTGATCCGAGTCGATGCGAATAACGCGCAGGGTCTTGACGTCACCCTCTTTGAGAACTTCCTTGGGATGTTCAACGCGGTTCTCACTTAACTCAGAGATGTGGATGAGACCTTCGATATCGCCTTCGAGACGAGCAAACGCGCCAAACTTGGTGAGGCGTGTAATGACACCTTCCACGAGCTGGCCAACGCTGAACTTCTCAACACGACTCTTCCAGGGATCATCCTGTAGGGCGCGGATGGAAAGTCCAATGCGCTTCTTGTCGCGGTCGATGTTGATAACCTTGACCTGAACTTCCTGACCAACTTCAAGAATTTCCTTGGGGTGTGTAAGATGATCCCAGGAAAGTTCGGAAAGATGCACAAGACCATCTGCACCGTTGACGTTGACGAAAGCGCCAAAATCCGCGAGGCTGGTAACACGGCCAGTGTACGTCTTGCCTTCTTCGAGTTCGCCGATCACACGGTCTTTCATGGAAGAACGGGACTCTGTGTTCGCAGCGCGTTCAGAAAGAATGAGGCGGCGGCGTTCGCGATCTACCTCAATGATCTTTACGGAAATAGGTTGTCCAACCATCTTCTGCCAACGCTGCTCAGGTGTATCACCTGTAGATTGTGTGCGGCGCGTGGCACTGATCTGGGAGGATGGAACAAAACCGCGCAAGTTGCCAATTGCAACGATCAAACCACCTTTATTGAAACCGATGATCTTTGTATCAATCACAGTTTCGTCGGCGATCATCTTCTCAACATTTTCCCAGGACATTTGTTCCTGAGCACGTTTGAATGACAAAACCACATTGCCATTCTGGTCTTCAGGGTTAACCACGTAGACGTTAATTTCCTGGCCCACTTTTAACTCAGCGCGTTCTTCCTCGGTGAGTTGTTCCAACTCACGACCTGCAACAACGCCTTCGGATTTTGCACCGATGCTAATGAGAATCTGATTCGGGCCAATGCTTGCGATCATGCCCTTGCGTATCTCGCCTGCCTGAGGCAGCTCAACACTCAAGGATTCCGACTCTAGCAGAGACTCCATGGTTTGATGATTATTAGGCTGTTCTCCTTGCGTACTTGCAGCCCCGTTCAGGGCTTCGTTTTGATCCATCACTCGTGACTCCAATTAACTGAAATGTAAACTGGATTATACAAGTGAATGGTGAAGTTGGCAACCCTGCCATTCTCATTTTTTGATGTCTGCTTCATATATTAAGATTTTAGTTAGCGGACACCTCGCGACCCCAAAAAGGAACCTTAATTCAAACATTAATGTGTCCCCAGTTAAATAAAACAAGCGTTATAATCACGGGCTGGAGTAAATAAATGCCTGCAATCTTCCCCTTCACAGCCATAGTTGGACAAGAGCGCATGAAACGCGCTCTCATTTTGAATGCCGTTGACACTCGTATCGGCGGCGTGTTGATCCGCGGCGAACGTGGTACCGCGAAATCCACTGCTGCGCGCTCTCTTGCAGCGTTGTTGCCGCACGTCAAAGTGGTGCAAGATTGCCGCTTTGGATGCGACCCCGATAAGCCTGCAACCTGGTGCACAGAATGTAAAGAACGTGCCACAGGAGCAAAAAAGCTTCCCATGGCAGAACGCACTACGCCATTTGTAAACCTTCCAGTTTCTGCTACGGAAGACCGCGTAGTTGGAACATTGGATATTGAAAAAGCCATTCAAAAAGGTGAGCGCCATTTTGAACCTGGCGTGCTTGCTTCTGCAAACCGTGGTTTGCTTTACATCGATGAAGTCAACTTGCTTGATGATCATGTAGTGGACATTCTGCTCGACTCAGCTGCCATGGGCGTGAACACGGTCGAACGCGAAGGCATTTCCTTCGCACACCCAGCGCGCTTCATTCTCGTCGGGACAATGAATCCTGAAGAAGGAGATCTTCGCCCTCAATTGCTGGATCGCTTCGCCCTCTCAATGGACATTGTCGGTATCCGCGATGCACGCGAACGCGTTACCATCATGGAACGCAACCTTTCATACGAAAGAGATTCTGAAGCCTTCCGCAAACAATGGCTGCCCAAAGAAGATGAACTCTCTCAGAGAATTGCACACGCCCGCGAACTTGTAGATCAAGTCACTTACTCCAGCCGTGACCTGCTTTCCATCGCAGCGCTAACTGCATCCCTGAATGTGGACGGTCACCGTGCAGATCTGGTTATCCTCAAAGCGGCACGCGCTGAAGCAGCCTTTGAAGGCCGCACCAAGATCAACGATCACGATATCGCCCTCGCTGCGGAGTTGGCTCTGCCTCACCGTATCAAACGCACACCCTTCCAGCAAGCCGAAATGACCACTGAACAGCTGCAAGAACGCATTGAGCAGTTGGCCGGTCAATCGGTTCCAAGTGAATCGGATGAAGAATCCGAAAGTCAGCAGGATGGCGAAGCTCAGGAAAAAAAAACTTAAAGCTCGAGGATGAACAACAGGAAGGTCCCCAGCAGGGAAACCCTGAACCCATGCAGCAACAGGAAGTCTTTGCGAGTTCCAATGCCAATTGGTGGGATGGTGGACAAAAAGTAAAAGCTGGTGAGACCTTCCAACCTCGTAAGTTAAACACCCCGCTCGATAAATTAACTAGAAAAAAAGCTGGCCGTCGTTCGCTCACCAAAACCGAGCGAAAGCATGGCCGCTATATTAAGGCGCGTCCCGCAGGTGATAATCTCACTGATATCGCCTTTGATGCGACCATTCGTGCTGCCGCGCCTTTTCAAAAGCAACGCACAGAAGAACGCAAGAAACTGGCCTTCTCCATCAAGAAGGGCGACCTACAGCGCAAAGTCCGTGTAAAGCGTGTGGCGAACCTGGTACTCTTTCTTGTAGATGCTTCATGGTCGATGGCAGTTGCAGAACGCATGAACGCTACAAAGGGCGCCATTCTCTCGCTGTTGACAGATGCTTATCAACGCCGTGACCGCGTGGGATTGATCGTCTTCCAGAAAGACCGCGCTACGCTGGTGCTCTCCCCCACAAACTCAGTTCAGCTTGCCCAACGCGCACTGATGGACATTCCCGTTGGTGGAAAGACACCGCTCTCAGCGGGTTTGTTCATGGCACATGATGTATTGACACATGAGAAACACATCCACCCTGATGTGGAGCCGCTTCTGATCGTGTTGACCGATGGCGCAGGAAACGTTTCTCTCGGCACACTGCCTCCGCAGGAAGAAGGCTTCAAATTTGCGGAAATGATCGCACAAGAAAAGACCCGCTCTGTGGTTATCAACATGGAACATGCCGCTTTTGATCAGGGTCTTGCCCAACAACTTGCAGACCACCTCGAAGCACCATGTTATTCACTTAGCGAATTGAAAGCAGAGAGTTTATATAACGCCGTTGTAGATGAAATGGCAAAGCCTGCGAAAAAATAGAATAAAAAGAGACGGCCATCTCAATTGAGATGGCCGTCTCTTTTTATAATTAAACACACCGTTTTGTCTACTTAAATTTATGGCGTCGTACTATTTCCTGTCAACTCGTTATATTTGCCGTTATCTGCTGCGGAATTTTCCATTTGTCCAATTGCCTCATAAGCCTTCCCACGATTGAGATAAGCGTCGGCATAATCTGATTTGAGCTTGATCGCCTGATCAAAATCTGCAATCGCTTTTTCATAATCGTTAGTGCGGGCATATGCCACGCCACGCTGCATATATGGCTGTGCATCCGACGGGTTGATCTTGATAGCCTGAGTAAAATCATCGATTGCTTGCGGATATTGAGCATAATAGATATAGGCAATCCCACGGATCACATAGGCTTGAGCATCGTACGGATTAGCATCAATAGATTGAGTGAGGTCTGTAAATGTTTTTTCCTGTGCCGATTGCTGGGTAGATGCAACATCAGTCTCAGCGATAAATTTCCGAAGGTCCGATGCAGAACCGTTGAAAACATTCATGTCTGCAGATGCATTAATGCCTGGTACAACGCCTTTATCTGAATACTGCCAAAATGCCCACTCCGTCCAACCTTGCGGCAAAGAAATGTCTAAACCATCCGAATAATTGGAAGGATATTCTGCAAACCAAAGCGGATATTGAGATGCCCAAGTTGGGGCGGAACCATTCTGATCAGAAAAATACTCCTGCAAAAAGCGCCGTCCAGAATAAATAATCGGGCGCTTACCAAAGTATTGTTGCACAATATCAAGCCAGACTTTAGCGCCTGCCATGATTTCTTCTCTCGATTTTCCCTCATTTGTTTCAATATCAAATATAGGTGGAAGCTCGGCATCGCTATTCGCGTCTCCAAGAGTCTGGATATAAAATTCCGCCTGCTTGATAGGATCAACATTTGCGCGGAAGAAGTGATAAGCGCTTCGTGGAACGCCAATCGACCTTACTAGTTCCCATCTCTCAACCAGTGTTGGGTCTTGATAAGTAATTCCCTCTGTTGCTCTCATAAACACAAATTCAACCCCAAAATCTTTCACACTTGGCCAATCAATCTCAGCATCCCAATAAGAGACATCAATTCCAGCAGCACGGACAAAGATATCCGCATAAGCGTCACCGACGATTGCCCTAGTCCAATAATCTGAAAAAGGTGGGGTAGCACCAATGTTATAAGCATCTGCGCGGCGAGATCTATCAAGGCGCACCATCGTCGTCAGGTCTGCAAGCGCATCAGGATAATGTTCCTCCCCCAGACTAATATATGCCTGAGCACGGTCATAATACATTGCAGGGTTTTTCGCGTTCTTTTTCATTGCAAGGGTTAATGTATCCACTGCACCTTGAATATCTTTTTCATTCAAGGCCCTGCGCGCCTCCAGCCAAAGTAAAATCTCATCAGCATGCAAAGGGACAGCTTTTGCCATTTTCGCCAGCAGTTCATTTTCTTGGCCGGTATTATATAAATAGGTGTACAGTCCTTCAACCACTACAGTTTGATTCTCGCTCACACCTTGAGTGGCGTTGGATTCGAATAAGGCCAGCTTATCATCCTGAGAGAGGCTGGCAAATAATCCTCTGGCCGTGGCAGAATAAACACCTTCCTGTAAACTAAATAAACCTGCGAGGCTTTTCAAACGCGCCTCAGGCGATTGAGCTGTTTGGAAGTTATATATTAACAGAGATGCACGTCCTCCAGAAACATTATTGATCAGATAATACGCATCCAAGCCGCGGCTTCCATCAAGCTGCATCATTGTATTCAAATCAGCCAGCGCCTTTGGGTAATGGTTCTCTCCCCATTCAATATATGCCTGTGCCCTATCATAATAAACAGCAGGGTTTTGGTCATTTTTCCCGATGGCCAAGGTCAATTTTTCTACAGCGGAATCATAATCTTTTCCAGTCAATATGATCCTGCGGCCTTCCAACCAACGCTTGATCTCATCTGTCAATGGCGGAGCAACAATTGCCATTTTCTCCAGCAATTGATTTTCGGCTTCCGTATTACCTAAATGGGAATATAGCCCTTGAACTACAATAATCTGGTTCTCACTTACACTTTTCGAGTCACTTGGAACAAACAACGCCAGCTTATCCTCCTGAGTTAAATCATTAAATAATTGTCTTGCTTCTGCAGCGTACGTCTCGTCTTGTAACTCGAACAAGCCTGCTAAATTTTTCAAACGTTCTTTGGGAGTTTGAGCATTCTGAAAATTACCGTCGAATTGAGCGGCGCGTTCTGCAGGTGTGCGAGTGTAACTTTGCCATGCAAACGCACCTGCAATTGCCAGGGCAATAATAGCGACAATCGAGGAGGCGATCACCAACTTGCGAGCGGTAGTGGACGGTGTATTTTCTTTGATCCATTTCAAGTCAAAATTGCGTTCGTAAATTCGGTTACGGGTCGAGAGATTGACATCCCTTCGGCGCACAACACCAGAGATCTTCAAATGCGACTTAGGCATGGAGCGTTCATCGTCTGGTACTATTTTGCCTGAGCGCACATCCTTGTAGGTTTTCAAAACGCGCTGGATGTCAGGTGCGCGTTTGGTCAACATATCGCGCACGAATTGTAGATTGTTATCCTGCTTCCCTTGCTCACCTTCAAAGATATCTCTGACCGCAGCAGCAACAGTCTCTTCGGTATGGTCCACTTTGGCTTTTGCGAGATGTGCACAAAGTCTTTGGGTCAGATAAGGATGGCCACCTGTCCAGGCAAAGACCCAGTCCATAGTTTTTGCACCCAGTTCTCCCGCGAGAGGAAGCGCTTCTTCAGGTGTGAAATCGGTCAGGTCGACACGATGTCCAATATTGAAGGGAGTACGCTTGTCGTCCGCGATCAAATCGCTGGGTGTCGCGACACCGATCATGACAAAAGACAGGCGCTTGAAATCTGCAACGGTAGAACGCGCATTGTAGATGGCGCGCAGGGCGGCGAAGAAATCATCGGCGAAGGGAATGCTGAGCGTGCTGTCGATCTCATCGAAAAATATTACAGCGGGCTCACTTACCTCTTTGAGCAAAACATCGCGGAAGAAATTGGTGAGACGCTGCGCGGGGCCAAGACCAGCGCGCTCCGACCACCATGAAAAAATATCCGTTTGCAAATTTAACGTATTGGAAATATCGTTCAAGATACCGAGATACCATTCATCAGCAGAAATTTTTACTCCGATGCTGCTCAGGTCAATGATCACGGAACGGATATTTTCCTTCTCAAGCTGCTGTGCCGTGCGAACCATGAGGCTCGATTTTCCAACCTGCCGCGATGAAAGAATAAAAGCAAACTCACCTGCACGGCAATATTCAAGCAGTTCATCGTCAGCTTTGCGTTTGATGTAAAATCCACTGCCCGCTTGAACCGTACCGCCAACCGTGTAAATGGTTTGATTAGTCATTGAGGCGCTTCCCGAAATAATCAGCATATAAAGTATTGCGCGGCAAAACCTTATCCCCCACGCGCATCACCAAACCAGCGCCTCGTAAGCGAAAGAAGATGTGTTCATCTGAACAACGCTGATATTTGATAATTTGGCTCAGGCCAGATTTTAAATCTTGAGAGTCGCTCATGCGGAAGAGATGATTGCGAAGATGATCGCCAAAGGGACCGTCATCTTCGCAGGCGTTTTTCATGAGGGCATCAAATGTTGTGCGTTTGCTGGCAATGAGATATAAGGCTCTGCGCGTAAGATAGGGATGCCCATCCAGCAGGTCGCCAACTTGAGCGATCTGCTCTGTTGATAGTGGATTCCCGTGGCGGGTATTCAGGTCTTTCACTTGTTCAGGTGTGAAATCTTTTAATTCAACAACCGAGCCGACATTGAACGGTGACTGGTTGAGATCAGCAATCAGTTGATACGGCTCCGTGGAAGTGACGAGTGCGATGTTGAAACGAGTCCAGTCTCCGCCGCGAGCACGGTTATTGTGCCAACTGCGTAACATGCTAAAAAAGTCCGAGCGGAAGGGAGAAGTGAACATGCGCTCGACCTCGTCCATTGCCAGCAACAATTGGGTATCCTGCAATTCTTTGAACAAATGCCGAGTGACATAATTGGTGGTCTTCTGCACTTGGCCGAGAGGATTCTTCCAAAATTCCTCAGTGCGGTCTTCTACACCGAATTCGTAGGAGAGCAGACTGCAAAATTGAGGATAAAAGATATCAGGCTTTTCAATGGCAGAGTTTTCGATCATTTGGAAATCAATGAAAGCGGTCTTCATGCCGCGTTCTGCCCCATCTGCCATGAGACGGTTGAGCAGGGAGCTTTTGCCCATTTGGCGCGGTGCCTTGATGGTGATGGTAACGCCCTTGGTCTCATTCAAGGCTTGCAAAGAGTCACGATCCGAGTCGCGCTCAATATAAAAGATGGATTGATGCGGCATTGTGCCTTCAGGTGACCCAAGGTCACGCGGCGGGATGTTGGCAAAGGCGGTCGGAACTTCGTCCACTGTTGAAACTGTAGCCTTTGTCTCTGTCGTTTTGCTTGGCAGGCTTCCGCCTGAAACAGCACGTTTCAATTCCTCGATCAAGCGCTGGGTGTCTGCATCCTTGTCCCATAAGGCCCACTGCAAGGGATTGAGGTAGGCGCTAATGGGATAGACCAAAGATTCGTTATAAGCGAGGCGTACTGGCAGGATGGCAGGTTTGCCATTGGCTTTGCCCGTGTGATGCGCGGTTTCGATTTCCGCGATGACCATTTCGCTATGGACTGAATTTTCAGAGAGGAAGATGATGAGATAATCTGATTCTTTGATGGCGTTCTGGATACGGTCAGCCCATTTTTCCCCTACCTGAAGGGTGATATCCATGAAAACATCATGCTCATTACGCAAGGCTTCATATACAGCGGTAGCAATTGGTGTGTCTGGGGTAACGTTGCGTTTATAACTGATAAATATTTTTGCCATGCGAACCATTCCTTTAAAGTCGGTTTTATAGCTAAATACGATTCAGACACTATTATTATTTTTTTATGATTATACGGTATTTAGGTCGTGAATACTATTACCTCGCACAATTTATATAACATCAAAGGATTGCAGGTAATCTGGATCGCGGTTTATCCGCTAAGGACATGTGCTACTGTTCTAGAAAACTCGGAGTCTTTATATCATTGGGATAACGCACAACGAAAACCGACATCTCCCTGAGAGGCATCCGTTGGATATCTCCAGTAACGGTACGAAGAACGGACGCTATAGCCGCCGTAACTACCCAACGAACGGCCACGCAATACTTTACCATCGCCCGTCTCTGGGCCGAATGGATTAGATGAAGGTGAAATCTGGTAATAACTTCTACTATACCAATCATTAACCCATTCCCAAACATTGCCAGCCATATCATACGCGCCATACACACTCTTCCCGCTTTGGTAACTACCAACTTTCGTTGTATCGCCAATGATGGAGTTGTAATTCAATAAGTCACCGCGCGGCTCAAAGTTTCCCCACGGATATATATTCGCATTCGGTCCACGCGCTGCTTTTTCCCATTGTGCTTCAGTAGGTAATTGACGTCCCGTCCAGCTGCAATAAGCATTGGCTTGATTCCAGTTCACAAATATGACGGGGTAGTTATCAAATTTAGGGTCTCCGTAATAATCAAAGGGATATATACACGATCCGCCATAACAATTTGCTTCTTGTAAATATGAAGTGTTGGAAGACGGCGGCTCACAAGCTCCTGCGCTCACACATGCTTGATATTGTTTATTGGTCACTTCAGTCCGATCAATCCAAAAGGCATCAAGATAAACTGAATGCACAGGCTTTTCATGTGCTTCGCCATCTTCGCTGCCCATTGTGAAATTCCCTTCTGGCACATAAACAAGAGTCTCACCATCTTTCTCGCTGACGATGATTGAACCAATACCAAGTGTTGGAGTTGGTTCAATTGTTTCTGTTGGAATAGGCGCAAGTGTCTCCGTAGATAATACTAGTGTCGATACAGACGGCAAAGAGGAAACAACTGGAGTAGCACTCGCACAGGCAGCTAATACGAAAAGCAACAAAGAAACTAATAAACTAAACATAGGGTATCTATTCTTCATCTTTCACCTCATGTAATAATAAGCGGCAGTCATCTAAAGGGTGACTGCGCTTATTATCTACGAATCAAAACCTAGCCCCAACGCATCCAATGTTTTTAGCCACAAATTTCTCTTCCCTTCATTTCGATCTGCTTGATCGAGCGACCATCTTGTGAAGTTGATGATCGGTGAGCGGAAGGGTTCAGGTGGGAACGGGAACGGTTTATATTTCACCATTTGCAATTCAGTGCGTTCGGTCTTTTTGTTGTCGAGCAGGTCCAGCATCACTTGTGCACCAAAGCGAGATGCACCAACACCGAGGCCAGTATAGCCTATTGCATATGCAACTTTGCCGCTATAAGCTTTGCCCCAAAATGCAGTGTAGCGTGAACTGGTATCAATGACACCACCCCAGGCGTGGGTGAAGCGGAGTCCCGTCAGCTGGGGGAATGTTTGGAAGAAGTGTTCCGCCAAACGGGAGAAAGAGGCGGGATGATTCTCCAGATGCGGTGCAACTCCGTTGTTGCGATAATAGATCGCGTCGTATCCGCCCCACAGGATCCGTCCATCTTCCGAAGTACGGTAGTAATGAAATTGATTGCCGTTGTCGCTCAAGCCCTCGCGTCCCTGCCAGCCAATTGACTCGCGCTGCGACTTTGACAACGGCTCGGTCATCAACACGTAATCATACACAGGCACCATATATAATGACAGCCGCTTGAGCAAGGGAGGAAACGCATTGGTAGCAAGCGCAACTTTTTTGGATTCGACCTCGCCATATTGCGTTTTGAGGAGAATGGACTCGCGCTTCTCTTCCATCGCTGTTACCTGCGTGCGCTCAAACAAGCGGACACCCAACTGCAAGCAAGCCTTCCTCAGTCCCCACGCTAACCGCGCGGGGTTGACCATGGCAACAGACGGATCAAGAACACCTGCAAGATACGTGGGCGAATTGGCACGTGCACGCATTTGATCGGCATCTAAAAACTGAATTTGCTCCCCTACCGCCGCGGACTCATCTGCTTCTTCGCGCAGGTCTGCAATTTGATATTCTTCGGTGGCAACGTTGATCTCGCCTGAGCGAAGGAAATCGCAATCGATATTGAATTGTTTTATTGTGGCTTCAATGCCGTCGAGATTTTTATGCCCGAGTTCTACTAGTTTGGGCATTTCCTTTGGCCAACGATTCATTCCGTTTTGGAATCCGTGTGTCAACGAGGAGGCGACAAAGCCGCCGTTCCTTCCGCTGGCACCGATGGCAGTTTCCCCCGCTTCGAGTAAAACCACATCACGGTTGGGGTCGGCTTGCTTGGCTTGCAGCGCCGTCCACAGACCCGTGTAGCCCGCGCCTACGACGACGAGAT
This sequence comes from Anaerolineales bacterium, assembly GCA_046328875.1. GTDB lineage: Bacteria > Chloroflexota > Anaerolineae > Anaerolineales > Villigracilaceae > Villigracilis. The sequence continues at coordinate 3,405,147 of JAXLVS010000001.1, forward strand.
CGGTTGTGATCTTTTCGATGAGCGCAGAGACAGGCTCAGGCTTGTTCGGGTCATCCAACCAGAACGGCGTGAGCTTCACATCCGCAAGAGACTTGAGGGTCTCGGCGCGCGGAGTGTTCGAGAATGACATGATGTCTCCAGGTTTCGCGGCCTGCCCGAATTCATCGGGCAGGTTCATAGATTTTGATTAGTGTACTTGGAAGGAGAAGGAAGCGTCAAGCGTAAGAAAAAGAGCTAACCACAGAGAGCATGAAGATCGCAGAGAAAACATTAACTCCGTTGTTAATCAACAAGGGAATTGATCGAGAATATTTTCCCCAGTTCGATCACAACCTCATCCACGGCCGTTTGGACAGCAGAGCTGAGTTTGGAACCTATCTCGTTCTGTCCGGGTTGAATGCCAAGAACAGTCACTTCACAACCGATCTCTGCAGTAAGATAACTTGCCAGCATGGATAATGGCAGCGAATGCGAAGAGGCACTCATACCGTCAATTGATTCAAGCGGAATTAATTGGATCGTGCCTGGCAGTTCGTCCATTTGGGCAGCGTCAACCAAGATGACAAGGTCGGGGTGAAAGGCGCGCAATTTGCCTGTGACATTTTCAGGAGCGGGGCCGCCCTCCACGATGAGCAGATTATCCGCGTGAGTTTGCTTGAGCAATTTGCGAGAAACTATCAGCCCAGCGGAGTCGTCTCCGCATAGGTCACTGCCAACTCCGACGAGGCAAGTTCGGGGTAGAACGAAGCGATTATCCTTTTGGCTGCGAAATAGGTTCCGGGTGAGCGAGTTTATCCATAAGGTTGGCAACATCATCATCTTTCCCATAATAAGCAGTAAATTTTCCCTTGCTCAAAGCAGCGAGTTCCCAATCATCATTGGGCATGGTGATGCATTTGAATTTGCAGGATTGAATACATTGACCGCAATACGCGCATTTATCAATGTTATAGCGGGCAACATAGCGCTTTGCGGCACGGTCGAGAATGACGATATCGAGCGCATCCGCGGGACAATCTTTGGCGCACAAATTACAGCCCGTGCATTTGGCTGGGTCGAAGTGCAGGCGGCCACGAAAGCGCGGCGCGGTCTTTGGTTTTTCAAAGGGATATTTTTGCGTCACGGGCGGAGTAAAGAAAGATTTGACAATATCCATGAACATGGAACCGAGTCTCATGCGAGCCATCCTTTCAATAAAACGATCACTAAAATTTGAAGCAGAGCAAGCAATGCACCGAAACGCCACCACATACCGACGGTCTGGTCGATGCGTAAGCGGGTGAGCATGGATTGAAGCATTGCCATGAAGAGCAAAATGATAAGGGTCTTGAGAAGGAAGATCAACGGGTTGCCAATGCCACCCAAATAGAAAGCTGTAACGAGGCTGATGGCGACAACCAACTCAACAGATTTGCCGATGTGAAAAAGAGCGAGTCCACGACCTGAGTATTCAGTGAGCGCGCCAGCAACAATTTCAGTTTCCGCTTCGGGAGCATCAAAAGGTGGAAGTTCGAGTTTTCCCATCAAGCCGATGAGGGCGATGACAAAACCAACGGGCTGCGCGAGGAACATCCAATGATCACCTGCATAGGCGCTGATATCTTTTATAGTCCATGTGCCTGCAGCCATAGCAGGGCCAAGGAGAGCAAGCAGAAAAGGCGCTTCATAAGCAAAGAGTTGAGTCAGTGAACGTGTTGCGCCGATGAGTGAAAAACGGCTTGCGCCATTCCAACCTGCGAGTCCAGTACACATGGTGAGGAGTGAAAGCAGATAAAGCGCGACGATCAGATCACCTTGAAAAGAATACGTGGGCTTGAGACCCAAGATGGGAGTGTACAAGGCGGCAGTCAATGCGCCTGACAAAGCCACTATGGGCAAGCCATAGAAAAGCAGATTGTTGACACTATGCGGTTTGATCTCTTCCTTTGAAAGCAATTTGATGGTGTCAGCTAATGGCTGGAACCAGCGCGGGCCAATGCGGTTTTGGAAGCGGGCCACCAGTTTACGGTCAGCCCATTCGTACAACATGCCGCTTAATATCAGGCTGATGCCAGCGGGAAAAAACATGAGTGAGAGGAGAGATACTAGAACGCTCATTTCGTCTCCCGAATTTCTGCGTATTTTTTGATTCCGTATTCGCGCATTTGTGACCAGCTGAGAGTCTGCGAGTCATTTTCCCTGCGGACGGTGATCATGCGGTCATTGCACGAGAAGCATGGATCCATACCTGCGATGAGCATGGGTACATCCGCCAGTTGATGGCCGACAGCTTTGTTCAATGCCGAAGTCCAATTGCACAGGCTGGGGGTGCGGATCTTAAGACGGGTCGGGCTTTCGCCGCCTCCGCTCTTGATGTAGTAGAAGACTTCGCCACGCGGAGCTTCCACGCGGCTGATGGTTTCGCCCGCGGGAATCTTGCGCGGGAAGCGGACAGCAAGTTCACCAGACGGTAAATTATCTACAATAGTGCGGATGGTGAAGCATGTGACCAACAATTCTTTCATGCGGACTTCAAAACGTGCTTCAAGGTCGCCGTTTTCTGCTGTGATGAGACTGACGGGGAAATGATGATATGCACCATAGGGTGCATCAATGCGAACGTCGCGCACCAAACCAGAAGCACGGGCTGTGGGGCCAAGTGCGCCAAAATGCTTTGCCTCTTCCAAAGACATCGTGCCGATGCCGCGCGTGCGCTGCAAGAAGGATGCATCTGAAGTGACGATGTGAAGATAGTAGCGGATGCGTTCTTCAAGATAATCCATTGCTGTGTGAATTGCATGGGAATGTTCAACGGTAAAGTCATATTTAACGCCACCCAACACCGAGATCGAATAATTGACGCGGTTGCCTGTCAGTGTTTCGAGCAAGTCCATGACGGTTTCGCGATCACGCCAGGAATACATAAAGAGCGTATCAAAACCTGCTTCGTGAGCGGCAACACCGAGCCAAAGCAAATGGCTGTGGATGCGTTCCAAACCCGCCACAATCTCGCGGATCGCTTGCGCGCGCTGTGGGACTTCCACCTGCGCGAGTTTTTCAACTCCCATAGCGTAGGCGCTGGTATGAGTGTGAGAACAAATTCCGCAGATGCGTTCGAGAAGATATAAGTTCTGGATCCAGTTGCGTTGTTCGGTGGCTTTTTCAATTCCACGGTGGACGTAACCCAAGCGCATGCGTGCGCCCGTGATGATCTCACCGTCCACGGCGAATTCGAAATGACCAGGTTCTTTCAGCGCTGGATGTTGCGGGCCAATTGGAACAGTAAACTTGTTGCCGACGCGTCCCATCTCTGGAAGGGTTTCGCGTGGCGTAACAGGTGCAGCCTGTTCGATGGTGAAATCTTCACGCAAGGGATAGACCCCATCGGGCCAGTCATCGGGAAGGAAGAGGCGGGATGAATCAGGAGTGCCAACCACATGCACGCCGAGCATTTCACCGAGTTCACGCTCAAAGAAAGATGCTACGGGGATTTGGTCACTGATGGAGGGAATATCGGGTTGATCTTCGCGCGGAAGATGAATCCGCAGGCTAGTGATGGCCGCGCCTTCGCAGAAATGATAGATGACTTCCAGCTTGTTCACTTCCTTGCCCAAATCTGTGGGAGTGATGGCAGAGAGATAGCCCAATTCATTGCTCAGTATTGCAGCAGTGGCAGCTGGTAGATCACTGGCTTCGATCTGTACGTCGAGACGGTTCGTTTCGGGAGTTGTATTGCCTTTGGAAAATGGCGCAAGAATTTCTCCCGCGCGTTTTAGGATAGTTTCAGTGGTCATGCAGTCTCCTGCGGAGCGAACGTAATTGGTTCAGGGCGGGTGCCGTTTTGTAAATGAGTCAGTAATTTGACAATGCCATCGATAATTGCTTCGGGGCGCGGTGGACAGCCAGGGATGAAGGCATCCACGGGCAGCACTTCGTTGATATGTCCGACGATGTTGTAACAGCCTTGAAAGACCCCGCCTGAAATGCCGCAAGAACCGACCGCTACAACAAACTTCGGGTCAGGCATTTGCTCGTAGGTGCGTAACAGGCGTTCGCGAGCCTGACGCGTCACTGGTCCAGTGCAGATCAACACATCCGCATGGCGCGGACTTCCGCGTAGTTTGATGCCAAATCGCTCAATGTCATAACGCGGCGTGAGTGTGGCAAGAATTTCAATATCACAGCCATTGCAAGAACCGCTGTTGAAATGGATCGCCCACGGTGAATTAACACGTGCCCAGGTAGTTATTTTTCCCATCAATTGATTTACATAGTTCTGAGGAACATTCATAAAATACTCCGTCGCTAGCCAAGGATGAGAGCCAGCAATGCCAACATCAAACCGCCGATGTACACAAGAGTGACTGGCTCCAACCTGCTCGTGCCAAGCATCAACACGCCGAGGTGCAAAATTGCGAAGAACAATGCCACAACGAAAAATGGACGATAGCCAGGCGCAGCGGGTTCAAGGTCATGCTTCTCACCGCTTGCGTATCCGCTTGTTTTTGATTCACTTGCCTTGCTGCGCACAGCAATTGATTTTCCAGTCAGATAAAGAATGCCAACCAGAACAGCGTAAATACCAAACGCGAAAGGTGGAGTTAAAAGTAGTTCTGCCATTTTGTATCTCTCTACTTACCAAAGATCAATAAGATCGCCTGACCTGCGGGTTCGGTGAGCCAGCTCATCAGCGAAGGCCATAAACCGATGACCACAATGGACAGCGCAAGTACTACTAATGGGATGTTCATCGCCAACGGAATTGCTTCACCCTGCTGAACGACATCACCCATTTTTTGGCGATACATCATGTTGATGACTGGTGCGTAATATCCCAACGACAACACACTGTTCAACGCTGCGAAGATCACGAGTCCCATCACCCAGCCGTTGCCGCTTTGAAAGCCAGCCACAAAAATCTGCCACTTGGACATAAACCCTGCCAACGGAGGCAAGCCGCCCAACGCCAACAATGCAATGCTTAATGCCAGCGCAGCCAACGGATATTTGCGAGCCGCGCCTGCCAAATCTTCAATGACAAGCGAACGATGGCTTCCTTTTTGATTCAACAGCACAAACATGAAAGCGCCGACCGTCAAAAAGGCCAGTCCCTTCATGATCATGTGATTGAAGACGTGAAACGCCGCACCCTGCGCTCCAGCCAGTTGACCACTTGTCAAAGCAATGCCAAGCCCAAGCAGAATGTAGCCGATATGACTCAGACTGGAATACGCCAACATGCGTTTGAGTTGCACTTGCTTAAGGGCCATCAAATTACCGAAGAGCATGTTCAGCGCGCCAAACCCAAGTAAAAGCGTGCCCCACGAAACGGACAACATACCCAGTGTTGAAAGCGCACGCAGCATGGCGATCAACCCCGCTTCGATAACCACGCCCGAAAGCATAGCGCTGATTCCGCTCGGCGCTTGTGAATGCGCATCGGGCAACCAGGTGTGTAACGGAACGAGGGCCACTTTCACGCCAAAGCCAATCACGAAGAATGCGCCAGCCAAAGCAAGCCCGCTGTGTGTGGATGTGAATGCGCTGGTCGCCAATCGAATCTTGTCCATGTCCAGCGTGCCTGTTGCACCGAGCACCAACGCAACGCCCAACAACACAAACACCGAGCCCACTGCGCTCTGCACCAGATATTTAATTCCCGCTTCCAACGAAGCAGATTGTTCGCGATAAAAAGCCACCAACAGATACGATGAAACCGCCATCGCCTCGAACCACATCCAGAAGTTGAAGAGGTCGTTCGCGCAGCCCAAGCCAATGATCAATCCGATCATCGCCAGCAACATCGCGTAATATTTTTCTTCACCAACTTCCCCCGCCATGTATGGCCCAGAATAAAGCACCACGACAGTTCCCAGCCCCAACGTCACCGCGGCCAACAACAGACTCAATCCATCGGCTTGCAAACCAATCGATTCAAAATTGAAAGATAATCGTCCGCCTTGTGCTGCGAACTGCCCCCAACTCAACACAAACGGAATCCATGTCAACCCCAGTGCCAGCAACGCCAATCCGCGCACCAGCCATGAACGACCATTCAATTCCATTCTGTGCCAGCCGAGTCGTCCCGCCAAATACACCAATGGCGAAGCGCCCAACGGCAGCGCGATCATCCACGGAAAAATTGTCAAATTCATGTTATGCGCTCCAAAGTAAAAAGACCAGTACAACCAGCAACGCGCCCAAAATACCGACCACATTCCAATTCAACTTTCCCGTCTGCGTTTCCTGCAACACGGTCGCAAATTTAAATGTGATAGAAGTAACTTGCCGATTCAACCAATCGAAACCAAAGCTTTCGCGGCTGAGGATGTCGAACCGCGCCTCTTTCCCCGCTGCAGCCTGCTTCCTGACCAACCAAAAGATTCCTAACCCCAAGCAGACGACCGTCAATGCGATGTACGTGGCGGGTGCGGAGAAAATTTCTTTTGTGAGATCAAGCGTGCTCAACTCATGAATTGAATGGAAAGGCAGCGTTACATGAAATAGTCCGCTGAAAGGGCCAGCCAATAACCAGGTGGTCAATGTTCCAACAGCCAGCAGACCAAGCGAAGTCTTCATCGCGGGGCCAGCATCATGCACGTGCAAGGATGAGTCACGCGCTTCACCGAAGAAGACCAGCCATGTCATGCGCAAGGTGTAGAAAGCCGTCATGCCTGCGCCGAGCAGCATCCCAACGTATGCCCAGATCGGGCCGTCCGCGAAACCGACTTCGAGAATTAATTCCTTGCTCCAAAAGCCGTTCAAGATGGGCAGGCCCGCCAACGCCAACGCACCGAGGATAAAGACATTGCGCACAAAGGGCATTTGTTTGCCAAGCCCACCCATGCGGCGCATATCGCGAGTCCCAGTGGCGTGGATAACTGCTCCCGCCGCAAGGAATAACAACGCCTTGAAAACTGCATGGCTCAACAAATGGAATTGACTGGCGAAGAATCCGCCCACGCCAATGGCATAGACCATATACCCAAGCTGACTGACTGTTGAATATGCCAACGCGCGCTTTAAGTCTGTGGCGGTCAACGCCATGAAGGCTGTAATCAATGCAGAGACCAAACCCACGATCGTGACGGATAATGCCCAACCGGGAACCTGCACGAAGGCGGGATAAAAACGCGCCAACAGATACACGCCCGCATTCACCATCGTAGCGGCATGGATGAGGGCGCTGATCGGGGTCGGCGCTTCCATTGCATCGGGCAGCCATGTATGGAATGGGAATTGCGCAGATTTCGCAGCCGCCGCGATCAAAAAGCCAAAGGCAACGAAGGCCAGCAAATTAGCAGGGATCGTTCCTGCTTTTTCAAGCAAAACTGAAACTTGATATGTTCCGAGCGTGGAATAGGTTATCAACGCGCCCGCCAACAGCCCCACCCCACCGACCTGGGTAATGATCAACGCTTTGATACCGCCAGCCACTGCTTTCGGGTCATCGTTATAGAAGGAGATGAGCGCATACGAGCAGAGCGCGGTGATCTCCCAGAAGAAGAACATGAAGAGCAAACTTCCGCTGAGGGCGAGTCCCGCCATGGCGCCGATGAAGAGCAATACGAAGGTGTAGTAGCGGCTTAGCTGCGCTTCACCCTTCATATAATCTACGGAGAAGACGACAGCCAGAGAACCGATCACGCAGGCGATGGCGGTCAATGCGACAGCGAGTCCATCGGGGGTGAAGGTAAGGCTACCGAAGAAAGCGCCCATCGGGATGTCCACTGCTGTTTCAGTGGAGGGGAAGAAGATCAAAGCCAGGGATGCGAATCCTGCTGCGATGGAAAAAGCAACTGCCAGCGTGTGTTGGAGGCGTGGATTTTCATCGCTGGTACGCCAAAGAAGGAGCGCTCCCAGCCACGGGATGCCGATCACAAATCCTATTAATATCGCTGTCATCTCAACCTCGCAAAGAAGAAATCTTGGAAAGGTCGAGCGTGCCGACGCGAATGCGAACTTGTACAGCAAGCGCGAGAGCCACAACAGCGACGATGGTATCGGCCACAATAACGGTCGCGGCAATGCTTTGACCGAGGCCAAGGTTGCCAGAGTCTTTACCTGCCAGCACCAGCGCGATCACAACCGCTTTGACCAGGACTTGCAGGACAAGCACGATCTTGATCAGGTTGCGGGTAATAAGCAAACCATAAAAACCGACAGCTAGTAAAAGGATGACTCCAATTAGAACGGCATTCAAAGGATCGAAATTCATACGTGTGACTCCTTTTTCAATTCGGCAGCCACTGGAATAGATTCTTTCTGTACTTCAATTTTGTGTTCTTTTTCTGAAAGAAGGCCCAGTACCCCCATCACGCCTGAGAAGATCAATGCAACCTGTACCCACACATCAAGGGCACGGTGTTTCCAAAGCACTTGTGCAAGCATAACTTCAGGTGTTGTGGATGGGGATGTTACTAATGGGAACGCCATCCATCCAACAAGGATGGTGATGGTTGCCACCAAGACAAACGCTAGTGGTTTTGGGATAATGGATGTCGGGTCGAGATTGTCATCACCCACCACGCTCAGAACATACACCAGCAATACGGTGACCAAACCTGCACCTACGCTTAACTCGATCACAGCGACTTCCTGCGCTCCGAGCAAATACAATGTGATAGAAGCAAGCGCACTAACACATGCCAAATATAGTGTCGAAGGCAATAGGTGTTTTGAGATCATCGCACGATATGCACAAAATGCAGCCCCCAGACCAAGCAGCAAATAGTAAAGATATTCTGTCATTTTTTCCACTCCAAGCCATAATAAGTATAGGACTTTCTATACATTACAATATGTGAAATTTATCACAACAATTTGTAGTACTTTATCCTATTTATTGGGTTGAAGTGGACAATTGCAGTATTTATTATAAAGATGAATAGGATTAGGGGTTTAATACAAAAATAGCCCTGTCAAATAATTGATAGGGCTATTGATTCTCAAAATGTATTATAAATTTTAACTTTTAGGGCTCAAATACACAGTTCCGCTGCGTGCGCTATAACTCGCCCAGATAACCTTCTCAGAGAATCTGTATTCTTCCAACAGAATGATGCGGCCATCTCCACCAATCTGTTCAATGTAGCTCGTTTTATTTGCTGGCAGACAAGTCACTTTAACTTCATCATCACTGCCATTGCCTGTGAGGACATAATTCTCAAGGACGCGGTTTATGATCTTCTTATCTTCCATTGACATATTATTTCTCTATCTCTACAGATGTAGACTCTGGTGTCAACAAGCGGTGCAATTCAAGCTCAGCCTGTGCAGGAGTAATGGACAATGCAAACTGCCACTCCCCTAGCAAAGCATTCTTCACCTGTTTCAGCAACATTTGATCATTATCATTAAGTGACTTTATTTTCTGGGATGCTGAAAGATCGCGAATGATAAGGCAAAGAGATTCAGCACGGCCATCTCTCAAAGTTTCAGACAGATAGGCTTTGCGTTCCTGTCGATCTTCTGGCAGCGGCTTACCTGCACTAGTGAGAATATCAACCAATTTTTTGAATTCAGGCCGCGAGGTAGGACGTCGGAGTCGGCTATCCACTTTTGAATCTGCTGGAACCCAAACTGTCATATCTTTTATTTGAACGGCATAGTAAAGAATATTGGAGCCTGATAGATCCCGCTCTTCCAATCGAACAACTTGCCCAAATCCGTACGTCCAGTGCATTACTGGATCACCTGCGTGGAAGTCCATGTGTACCTCCTATTACAACTAGTGAAAAAAGAAAAAAACGCCAGCCTGACAAAAGGACTGGCGCTTGGAACCCGTCGATCTTGGGGGAATATACAATGAGTATATCATTGATTTACGTTTATTCGACTATTCGTGTCTTTTGAAAGTGACTACCTTGGAAGTTATGAATTACACAGATTTCGCGCATTGATTATGCAGGCACAGAGGCACAAAGAAAAAAATCTTGGCAGTTTTGCATTAAGAAATTCAAATTAAAGAAAGTCAAGAACCAAGTAGCAAATTAGTTAGTTAATGATGAAGAAGGAACCGCCTAAAATGCCAGTTCCTTCCTCAATAACAGTTCAAAATCTCAACTTATTTTACGATTACCGTATCGCTGCCGCTTCTTCCAAAGACTTCAGGTGAGTACATCTCTTCTGCCTTTGCAGGTGGGACGATAAAGGTGCCAGGTGTAGTTGCGCGAGCAACATAGGTATATTCGTACACCCCATCCCACAGCAAGGAAGTGAACGCTTCGGCGCGATCATCGCGCATATTTTGATGTTCGTACCATGGTCCCCCCCACCACCAACCGTAACGATAATCTGGGCTGGTTGGATCTTGTGGAATGCTCTGCGATACTGCCAGTTCAGGGTTGATAATCTCCAAACCAGCAGGCAATGGGTCAACAAGTGCCACATGATAGCGGCGGTTATCTGTGCCCATGGTGATCGTCACACGGACACGCGCACCTGCTTTGATATGCCAAACACCATCTTGATCTTTATAAACGTCCTCGGGGTCATCCAGTCCTTCATACTCTCGCTGAATGACAAAGCCCATGTCTAATGGATCAAGTTGAAGATCAGTGGGAGCGTATTGAAGTCCTAGCCTGTAATACAGCCTGCCTGTGCCATCCTTGCTCAAAATCAAGTCTTCAGTTCCACCGCCAGCCGCAGTCTCCGAAAGAACATAATTCATTGGGATATTGGTTTCGTAAATATCGGTTGTATATCCGCGGAATTCGTTGCCGCCTGCATACGTATTACCCAACCAAATGCGCGCCACGAAATCTGGAGTTTGCGCTTCATAGATATTAAAGTAATGGTCAAGTGACAACAGAACAAAGACATTCTCCTGCGTGTTATCCCAACGTCCTTTGCTGCGATGTGCCAACAACCCATTGACAAGTTTAGGAATCAAGTCACTCTGTGGGTTATCTTCCATCAATGCATCCAAAAGGATCGCATCGGTGCGGCGGTCTGAGCTGAGCAACAGATAAGTTTGTTCTGTATAAGCCGTGGTGAAGTTCGCTGCGCCTGCCGTTTCAACCACATGGTTATTCACATAAAGCCGAATGGCTCCCAATTGGTTTTCATCATCCACCACAGGCCATAACCAACCTATCGCTTCCATTGAAAGATTTTCCAACCCAGCTTCGTTAATAAGCTGCTGTGCTTTTTGCGCATCGCGATCATCCATCAAGTTGCGAACGTAGAGCGCGTACGCACTGAGTGTGTGACGGGTTTCCTGATCGTACCAGGATGGATAATAACTCTCAATATTCCGCAGATAGTTCAGCGAAGATTCCATCATCCCAGCAGGGATGTCAAAACCTTTCTGCTGTGCGATGTATAAAGCATGCGCCACATGAATGGAGTTGAACGGCACGGATTCAAATCCGCGACGCCAATAGGGAAAGCCACCATCTGCATTTTGCATTCCTTGCAGGCGCTCAATATCACGGCTGACAGCTGATTCCATTTCTGTAGGAGAAGGCAACCCGTCAGCTTTGAATGCGGTCAACACATCGCGCATGGATGCAACAGCCAGAATCCGCGAAGCTAATTGCTCAGAGCATTCATATGGATATGAGACAAGATACAACACAGCATCCGTCAGGGACTGTAATGCTGTAGAAGAGGTGCTGATCTCCAAGCCGCCATATTGCGGGAACACACCCGTTGGGTATTGCACGGGCTGGGCAATAGTGCCATCATCAATGACGCCATACGTTGCAAAGGCTTCGCTTGTCGCAGGAGTATAAACGGGTAATTTAACTGTAGCAGCGTCAGCATAATTCCCTGAGGTTGCCGCAATTTGTATGTTGACATCACCCGCCATTACTGTGGAAGCTGCAAATTGCACCTCCACTCTGTCATTAGCAGGGACAGTCACTCTTTGCCCTGCGTTCTCGATCTCAAGGTTGGAAGCGCGAACAGCGACATCCACCGTCATGGGAAGATCGGTCTGGTTTTGAACGAGGACAGGCAGTTCAAATTTATCGCCAAAGTTAAGGAAGCGCGGCGCAGATGGACGCACCATCAATGGCAACCTTGCAGTGAGATTAGACTCACCTGTACCAAATTGTTTACCGCCACTATCTACCGCGACCACCATAATGCGATAACGTGTCAGGTTATCTGGCAGTTGGATCAGCACTCGCGCTTCGCCATTGGAGGCTGTACGCACAGTCGGTGCAAATATCGCCAGCGGATTAAAGTTGGAGCGGATTGTAATAGCAGGTAGAACCTCCTCCCCTCCTCCGCCAGTTTGTGGCAAAGCTGTCATCGTTGGCATTGCCGCCATTGGAGCTTCCATTGCTGCCGCAGGTGCTTCGGTTGCAGCAGCTGCAAGCTCAAGAGCTCCATCATTTGCAGTCGTTGCGCTTGATCTGGCTAACGCTGTAAGAGCTTGCGGGTCAGAAAGAATAATGGAAGATCGCCCATAGATACTCGTAAGGTATGTGGAATGATTGCCGTAGAAAACAGCCAGCGGATCTTGCATCTGATAATTCGTCAATGCAAGGATGGCTTCATCCACAGCTACTACAGCCAGTTCCGCATCAGGAACGGGAACGCCGTTCGCATCTTTCACAACCACAGTCAGCGATGTTTCGCCGCCAGGTTCTAATGAATTCAAATCAGGTGAGACTTGCAGCGACAAAGTCCTTTGCAACGGAGGAATACTCAAATTAAGTTGTCCACTTGCAAAGGCAGGACGTGGCGGCACATCTGCAATAGGTTCACCGTTGTCATCTGTGCGGGGAGCGGAACCAACCAAGTCCACTTGAATGCCGAGGTTGGGAATATATTTGTCTTCAATGGGAATGCTGAGAGTGGTGGAACCATCTTCCACTGTAAAGCGCGTTGTGGAAATGATGCCGCCACGCGCAACAGTCAATAAACCTTCAGCGGGGCTGAACGGTGCTTGAACTAATATCTTGGCGGTGTCACCTGGTTGATAGGTTTCCTGATCGGGGATGAGCGTAATCTTTTCCTGTTCCACTTTGCGGGATGGGGGAATTTTTCCGCCGCTGACCCAGCGCGTGAAGCGACTTTGATTCTTGCGGCCCAGCTCATCTGTAACGATTGCGGTGATCTGATAGCTTCCGCCGAGGGAAGTTTCAAAGGAACACGTGTCAGGCTCGGGCGCGGAAAGAAGCGAGCAAGTTTGAACATCCACGATCTCTTCAGCCCATGCTCCATCTTTGAATTTCCATTCCTGCCTGCCTGCGGTTATTTCCACGGGACGGCCTGCCACTGCGTTTCCATCCAAATCTGTGACGATGAAATCTACTTTGATAGGATCGCCCTTTTCAACAAAATACCCATTGCTACGCAAGCCCACATACACATCCGCAGGATGGACGAGCAGTGTTGTAGCGCTGCTCCATGCTTGAAGATTTACATCCATCACAGTGGATTGCGCAACGACGCTATACGGCTGTGGGTCTTTGGAATTATCACCTTTTGATTTGAAATCAAGACCTAAATAATGTGTACCCGCTGCATCGGTCTTACCCGTAAAGGTTTGTCTCTCGCCGCCATTTGAAAAGTCTTGATAGTTAAAGTCGTAGTAATACCACCACGGCTGCCAATTGCCGAATGTGAATTCATCCCAGTTGGGCGGAGAGTAATTGCTGGGAGAAATCGTAACGTCCCAATTCACATTTGCATTAGGTAGGCCGCCACCCGCATAATATTTCGCATCCACTGCAAGGATGGCATGTTCGCCAGCGAAATAAGGTCCGCTGGTTTCGCTGCGCGCAGTGACTTCAAATTCAGGTCGGCGGAATTCTTGTATCTGGAAGGAGTGATTAAAGTTTTGTCCATTACTCAGATCGCTGAGTTCGCCATTGGCAGTGAAATTTATTTGAGCATATCCAAGATTAGTTTCTTCTGGAACCGTGAAGACAAAATCAAAACCACCAATCGCGCTGACATTCACCTGTCCTTCGGCGATCGTATTGCCTTGCGGCTCAATGACTTGATAACTTACAGAGGTTAAGCCGCTCCCTACGAGAGCGACATCGCCATCCTGTCCATTGCCGAGGCGCCTGAGCCAGCCTTTGAGGTGGACTTCTTCACCAGGGCGATAGATCTGACGATCATCGAAAACATACCAGAGCAAAGAATCTCTGGGCGGGTCTTTGTACCAGGTATCGTCTGCCCAATAGTAGTAATAGTTTGAATGAGGCAGAATGGCTGAGTCATTTCCTTTTGTGGCAACGAGATAAGTTGCACCTTCAGGAATATCAAAGCGCACGATCCCATCCTTGCCACTTTGAACCGATGCCCCGCCTATGTTTGGTTGAATGCGAACACCAGCAAGCGGCTTACCGTCTTTGAGATTGGTTGTCCAAGCCACTACTTCACTGTGGTCATTGAAAGCATCCAAACCAATTTGTGTAACTTGTACCCAAGTGATAATGGTTTGCGCTTCACGCTGCCATTTTTCTTCATCGCTTTCAAAAATTCCAGCAGGTGGTTCAACGACAACGATGAATTGTCCAAAATCCCCGTCCATGAATTTACTCAGGTCAATATCCACTTGTGAAAGCGTATCGTCTGGAATATCCAAGTTGATGGAACCATCCGAAAGCAATTTACCTGGGAGTAAAGGCGGTTGGTCCGTTTGACGCCACTCGCGCAGAAATTGAGTGAACTTGGGCCAGTCGGTTGGCTTCACTGAATAGACTTTCAAGTTGAGTTTGTTGTAATTGATCGCATACACAGAAAGGACGGGCTTTGGCGCGTTAGGGTCTAACGTGATGAGATGCTGATCTGTATTCACTAGAAGTGGCGTGGCTTTATCTACCTTGAATTTCAAGGTCACAGAATCACCCAATTGCTGCCCGAAGGTATCTTGTATCGTTTCAGATAGCGTGACGGTGTATGTGGTTTGTCCACTGGTTTCGCCGTTGATCTCGATCGTATCGCTATACACATTGACGGTCATGCCTGGTATCTCAGGCTCAACACGCAGCATGTCTTCTTTAAAAAGCTCGGTATCCAATGGATTGTTAAAGCGAATGTAAAACGGAGTCAAAGGCGGGCATTGATCGTCATACCAATAACAACGATGCTCCACCACCTTCAAAGGTGCGTATGTTGAAAACGAAAAAGTCTGTTCGGCCGTTGTTGTGAGCGGACCTTCGGCTGAAGGAGTCTGCGGGCCAACCGTCACTGTGATGTTTGTTTCAGGGTCAAAAGGTTGTGTGGCACGGAAGGCAAGCCAGCGTCCTTCGAGCGTGCTTTCCGCCAACGAACTGACGGTTTCATCTTTTTCAATCTCAGTTTTAGTCGCTAAAACGATCTCAACATTCTTAAGCCCATCATGAACCTGAATGGTCTTCAAAACCGCAGGAGGGTCAATGCGCTGATCGAATGCAATAAAAAATATCGGGTCAAGCGGCGATGATGAATTACTTGGATAACTTGTGACGATAGTCGGCGGCGGCGTTTTGAGAGTCCACGTTACGGCTTCGGCCAGCACTCCCCCATTAACCGACTTCGTCCCTGCGGGCACAGTGAGCGTAAACTCAGTGGCCTTGGGCAGGCGGTCGATCAGCGTAGAGTCATATTCAAAGGTGAGCGTTTTTGTGCCAAGCCAGCGCCATGTCCCAGGCATGGATGGTTCTATCTTAAGTGGAACGTCCGCCTCCGATAAATCGCCCAATGTGCCAAGCGGAACCATCGGCTGATTAAACGTCACACTGATGAACGGCGCGATTGGGATTTCTCCTTCTGGAGAAAATCTCAACACCTTGAGCGGACCCGCTTCATCCGCACCGACAACTGGTTCTGTTTCAAAAGGTGGGAACATCGCTTCGACAGTATTGCCAGGCCGCGGCGGTGGCAGAGATTCATTTGGCAGATTAAATGATGTCTGTTGAGAAGGATCAAGCGGCAGCGCAGGAAGACGCGCGAGAATCTGGGAGATCTCTTCAGGAGAGAGGGATTCTCCATCCGTAGCAGGCAAGATATTCACAGGCTGTGGTTGCTCTTGTCCCTCACTCAGCGCAACGCTGATACTATATTTTTCACCTGTAGGCGAAGTCGTTCCACTCGTTGTTGGCGTCGGCTCACCAACAACAGGAGTAACGGATTTTTGTCCCCTCGAATAAAGCAGCACTCCACTTATGAGTACCAGAATAAAAATCCCGATACCGACCAGGGTGCGTTTTGAGTTTCGGCTATCTTTCATTGAAGAAGCCCTCCTTCCAGTACGGTGGTGACGCCGTTGGAACAGAGAATGTTCCCGTTGAAAGCGGCGTTACCGAACTTCGATCAATTCTAATTTTATGACAGCACGTCAGTTAAGTTATACTATATCTGCATAATAGGATAAATAAAGGTAGTAGGAGAAACATGAAACTAACCGCTCGCAGCGAGTACGCACTTTTAGCCTTGGTATATCTCTCACGCCAAAACATGGATGAATATATTTCCATTGAAGTAATCGCCAAGGCTCAAGGGATTCCACCTAAATTTTTAGAGCAGCTCATGTTAGCCTTGAAACGCGCGCACTTTCTGCGCAGCACAAAAGGGCAGCATGGCGGATACACACTTGCCAAGCAGCCCAAGGAAATATCCTTGGCAGAGGTCATCCGCTTATTTGATGGCGCCCTGGCCCCTACAGAGTCAGTGAGTGAAAACTTCTACGAATCCACACCCATTGAAAAAGAAAAGAGATTGACCAGAGTATTTAAAGATATTCGTGACTACACCTCCAAGAAACTAGAAGGTACAACTCTCGCAGATGTAATGTGATTGGTTGTATTTTTTATAAGCACAAATACCGCATGGACTTTGCACCATGCGGTATTTTTATACTTTTCTACCGTTCATCTTTGTTGTGCGGCGACCCAAATTGGTGAATAATCATTGGAGATTTCCATTTTAAGAAAATTGCAAGCGAATTGTTGATACAGTGCTCGTATGAGAAAGTCACGAATTTACAAGAAGGTTGACCGTTTGGCTTATAAAAGTTGTAAAATAACTCTACACAAAATCTTCTTCTATTAAAGAAGACTTAACATGAGGCTTTTATAGAAAAATCTACCTGAGAATCTCATATCAGAAACTGAAGAAACATATTATCGTTTGCAAATTTAATCTCCTGGCGTCGCGTACATAAAATTCATAGCCGCCTAACCAAACGAAAGAGGAAAGAAATTTCTTTCCTCTTTCTTCTTTCAACCCTCTTATCAAATGACACAAAACTACGGCTTCCTTATTGACCAAGCAAAATGCATCGGATGTCACGCCTGTTCCACGGCGTGCAAGTCCGAAAATCAAGTGCCTATTGGCGTAAATCGCACATGGGTTAAGTATGTTGAAACGGGCGCATACCCGGATGTACGCCGCCACTTTCAAGTGACGCGCTGCAACCATTGCAGCAATCCGCCTTGCGTACGCATTTGTCCCGTCACTGCAATGTATCAGCGTGATGATGGCATCGTTGAGTTCGACCCGAGCATTTGCATCGGGTGCAAATCCTGTATGCAAGCCTGCCCTTATGACTCGATCTATCTCGACCCGGAAACCAATACTGCCGCCAAATGCACTTTCTGCGCGCATCGTTTGGATGTGGGACTCGAACCCGCCTGTGTCGTCGTTTGCCCTGAACATGCGATTCTCGCTGGTGACTTGAACGACCCCGCCTCAGAAATAAGCCGAAAGCTGGTCACTTCGAAAGTGACAGTTCGCAAGCCTGAGCAGGGAACGGGGCCCAAGCTCTTCTATATCAATGGCAATGACTGGTCGCTGCATCCTTCCGCCGCGCAAACAGGTGACTCGTTCATGTGGGCAGATAGAATCACCGAGCAGAACGTCTCTGCGTATGAACATGGCGCAATTGCTTTGCCTGTGTTGACTTCCAAATCAGGTACACCCATCCGCACACCGCAAGAACAAGGCCGCCCGATGAATGGTCCCATTCAAATTGGCGGACGTGTTGCCGAGCAAATGGTGCAGACTGCTTATAACGCCCAACATAAAATCCAATGGCATTGGGAGTTGCCTTTGTACATCGTCACCAAGAACATCGCGGGCGGACTCTTCATGTTGCTGAGTCTCGGCTCGATGTTTAATATCTTTAGTTTTGACTCTTCCACTTTCCTTGCTACAGGTTTCACCGCGATAGTCTTCATGTTCATCACGACCATCCTGCTCATCAAGGATTTGTCCCAACCCAAACGCTTCTTGAATATCCTGCTCCGCCCGCAATGGAAATCATGGGTGGCACGCGGCGCGTATATCATAGTCACATTTACCGCTGTGGCTGGGTTGTGGTGGCTGCTCGAAGCAGGCGCATTTTGGGACATCCTTCCTGCGGGTTTTGTTGCAAGCATTCGTCCCGTCGCTTCGTGGATCGTCTTCCCCTTTGCATTGGGCGTGGTCATTTACACCGCCTTCCTGCTCGGTCAAGCCGAAGGGCGTGACATGTGGCAGAGCAACCTGCTGCCCTTCCAACTCTTCGCTCAATCCATGATGGTGGCAAGCGGCGTGTTCTTCGTGCTGAATCCCTTCGTCAACTTCCCCACCGACCTGACTGAGTTGTTGACCGTTCTCTTCCCTGCCAGCATCGCCGTCAACTTGCTGATGACCTTCGCAGGCAAACTCAATTCCTTCCCCACCGACACTGCCATGCTCGCCTCACGCGAAATGACCCACGGCAAATTCCGCAATCATTACTGGTTGGGCGGTATTGCGCTGGGACATGTCATCCCGCTCGTATTGATGATTGCCTTCACGCCCGCGCTGCCTGTTGCCGTCCTTGCCACGCTCATCGGCTTGTTCTTCTATGAATACGCCTTCGTGATGGCGCCGCAGTATATTCCGAATTCGTAAAGCGAAAAACGATATTCGATATTAGGAATTCGATTATCCAATATCCAATATCGAACTCAACCGAGACCCTATGACCCAATCTATTCCAAAAACCTCCGCAGGCACCGCCATCCCGCAATTCGCGGACTCTGACCGCAAGCCCATCAAACTGACCGAAGTCGTCCACCCTGACGGGCGTATCAGCCAATATCCCCCGCCCGAAGTTTGGGATGACTGGGTTGAATGGGATGGCAAGGAATGGCCCAAGAAAGTAGCACGGAGATATACACTCGTGCCGACCGTCTGCTTCAACTGCGAATCTGCGTGCGGACTCCTCGCTTACGTGGACAAGGACACCTACGAGATTCGCAAGTTCGAAGGCAACCCTGTCCACCCTGGCAGCCGCGGACGTAACTGCGCCAAGGGACCTGCGACTCATAATCAAGTTTATGATCCTGAAAGAATTCTTTATCCCTTGAAAAGAGTCGGTAAGCGCGGCGAAGGCAAGTGGGAGCAGATCTCCTGGGAGCAGGCGCTCTCTGAAATCGCGGAGAAAATGCGCGAGAGCAAGAAGCGTCGCCCGAATGGGATTGTTTATCACGTCGGTCGCCCTGGTGAAGACGGGTACACCAACCGCGTCGTGCAGACTTGGGGCATGGATGGTCACAACAGCCACACCAACATCTGCTCGTCGTCGGCGCGGGCGGGTTATAACTTCTGGCTCGGGCAGGATCGTCCCAGCCCAGACTATGCCAATGCGCGAGTGATCCTGCTGATCTCAAGTCACCTCGAAACAGGACATTACTTCAACCCGCACGCCCAGCGTATCATCGAAGCCAAAACGGATGGTGCGAAACTCATCACCTTTGACCCGCGTTTGAGCAACACCGCATCCATGAGCGATGTTTGGCTGCCGACCTACCCTGGCAGTGAAAATACGATTTTGCTTGCCATTGCGAATCACTTAATTCAAAATGACCTTTACAACAAAGACTTCATGCAAAAATGGGTCAACTGGAAGGAAACACTGAAGGCAGTTGACAGTGGACAGTTGACAGTGAACAGTGAACAACTCACAGCGGAGATTCGGAAGGAACTCGCTTCCGACAACCTGACACCTGACACCTGGAACCTGAAACTCTTCCCCCTGTTCGACCGTCTGCTCAAAGACCTCTACGCCGAATATACCTTTGAATGCGCTGCGAAGGAATCCGAAGTTCCGATTGAACGCATTCAAGAAACGGCACGACTCGTCGCAAATTGTGAAGGCAAACTTGCCACGCACGTTTGGCGTTCTGCCAGCGTTGGAAATCTCGGTGGATGGCAGGTGGCGCGCTGTCTGCTTTTCCTCAACGTGCTGACAGGCAGTATCGGCAACAAGGGCGGCACGTCGATGACGGGCTGGAACAAATTCGTGCCCAAGCCGTTCAAGGGTGCGCCCGCTCCCGAAACTTGGAACGAACTGCACTATCCCATCGAGTATCCGCTTGCTCATTATGAGATGTCCATTCTTTTGCCGCACATGCTCGAAGAAGGGCGCGGCGACATCGACGTGTATTTCACGCGCGTCTACAACCCGATGTGGGTCAACCCCGATGGCTTCATGTGGCTCAAGGCGCTCAAGGATGAAGACTCAAAGATCAAATGTTATGTTGCGCTCACACCCACATGGAACGAAACCGCATGGTTCGCCGATTATGTTTTGCCCACGGGTCACGGACCTGAGCGTCACGACCTGATGAGTCAGGAAACGCACGCGGGGCAGTGGATCGCGTTCCGTCAACCCGTGCGCCGCGTTGCGATGGAACGCGCGGGCATGAAGGTGGATTTCACCTATCAAGCCAACCCTGGCGAAGTGTGGGAAGAGAACGAGTTCTGGATTCAACTTTCCGCGAAGATGGATCCCGATGGTTCGCTTGGCATTCGTCAGTGGTTCGAGAGCCCGTATCGCCCTGGTGAGATCATCACCGTGGATGAATACTATCAATGGATCTTCGAGAACTCGGTGCCTGGTCTGCCTGAAGCCGCCGCAAAAGAAGGATTGACTCCGCTGGCGTACATGCGCAAGTATGGTGTCTTCGAAGTGAAGAAGGAAAATTACGTTCCCTTCACGAAGGAAATTGGCAAAGCAAACGATTATCAAGTGGATGAATTCAACCGCGCCTCAAAAGACGGACAGGTAGTTGGTCTGGCGGTGGACAGTGTGGTCACTCCCGGATTTGAAACCCCATCGAAGAAGCTTGAGTTCTTCAGCGACACGCTCGCCAATTGGGGTTGGAGCGAAAAAGAAAATGTGATTCCGTGGTCGGTGAAGAGTCACGTCCACCCCGATACGATTGACCGCTCCAAAGGCGAGATGATTCTGCTTCCCAACTTCCGCTTGCCAACACTGATTCATACTCGAAGCGCAAATGCCAAATGGCTGTATGAGATCTCGCACAAGAATCCAATTTGGATGAATCCCGAAGACGCGCAGCACTTTGGTCTCGAAACGGGCGACCTCGCCAAAGTGGAGACCGAGATCGGTCACTTTGTGGATACGGTCTGGGTCACCGAAGGGATCAAACCTGGCATTATCGCCATCAGTCACCACTTGGGACGCTGGCGTTTGAACGAAGATAAAGGCGTGAGCAAAGGTTCGTCGAATCTCGTAGAACTGCACGACGATGGCAAAGGTGGATTCCTCATGCGCGTCATTCACGGCGGAAAGGCATGGGAATCATCCGACCCCGATACCAGCCGCATCTGGTGGAGCAACGTCGGCGTAAACCAGAACCTCGCCCACGCTGTTCACCCCGATCCTATTAGCGGAGTCCATTGCTGGCTGCAAAAAGTATTCAGCATCCGCAAGGCGGAACCTGGCGAAAAAGCAGGCGACCTGTTCGTGGATACGAATAAGTCGATGGAAGTTTATCGAAGATGGCTTGCAATGACTCGCCCTGCAAATAAAGTCAGCCCCGATGGCAATCGCCGCCCGATGTGGCTGGCACGTCCATTAAAGCCCACGAAGGAAGCGTATAAACTACCGAAGTGATTTTTAGTAGCGTGGGAGGATCATTCCGTGCTACATGAAGTGTAACGAAAGCCACACGAAACAGAATCCTCTGTGGGTGTAGACTTGTTTCCAGCGCAACAAAACTTTCAGAAACAGAATCAGCTTGGGCTGAGTCTGAAGCGTGTCAAAAAATAAATGTCACAAATCAGTTTAACTTTAATATTCCTCAGCATCGCCGCAATCCTTTTGTTGAGAAACATCCTTCGAGCAGATATCGTTGCTTTGATGTTGATGCTGGCATTGGGTCTGAGCGGTATCCTGACAACACAGGAGGCATTTTCAGGATTCAGCAGACAGGCAGTCATCATCATGCTTTCGGCGTTCATCCTTGCAGAAGGACTTCGCCGCTCAGGCGTAACCGAACGCATAGGCTTGTTCATTATCAAAATATTTGGCGCAGGTGAAAGACGGTTGATATTTGGAGTGATGGCTGCTTCTGCAGTACTTTCGCTCTTTATGAACAACATCGCTGCTGCATCTTTGTTATTCCCTTCTTTATCGGGCATGGCACGGCGTATGAAGATCTCTCCATCAAAATTGTTGATGCCGCTAGCGTTCGGAACAATTCTCGGCGGAATGGCAACGTTATTAACAACTACAAACCTCATCGTTAGCGGATTATTGCGCGATGCAAAATTAACTGGTTTCACACTGACTGATTTTGCGCCCATCGGCTTGCCGCTCGCATTCTCAGGGATTTTCTTCATGGTACTTTGGGGACGCAAGCTGTTGCCTGCTCAATCTCCTGCGCAGCGCCATGAGGAAAATGAAGAATCAAGTGACCTACTTAACACTTATCAACTGTCTGAGCGACTGGTACGGACAAAAGTTTTTATTGGTGGAAAATTGGATGGAGCAACCCTTGAAAAAAGCGAACTGCGTGAGAAGCATCAACTTAATGTAATTGCGATTCAACGCGGGAGAGCCACATTGCCGCTTGAAGCCAAAACCGTTTTGAAAGGCAATGACATTCTTCTGATTATGGCTCGCCCTGAAGATACAGTTCCTACTTCTTTAATGGATATGTTAGAAGTTCTTCCTTCAGGCGAATGGCAACAGGATTACCTTTCCACACCAGATATGAAGTTGATCGAAGCGGCTATTGCGCCGCGGTCTCATTTGGCTTCACAAACTTTGGCAGAGATTCGCTTTGAGCAAAAGTTCAATGCAAAGGTCCTGGCCGTCTGGCGGCGTGGACGTTCCATCCGCACCCGCCTTGCGGATCAACCATTGGAGTTTGGCGATGGCCTTTTGATGCAAGGCACTGAGAAAAGCCTGAATCTGTTACGGACAGAACCTGGTTTGATCCTTCTGGCAGAGTCTGCCCCTTCAGTGCGAGTCACCCTTCGTGGCTGGCTTACTGTTTTCATTATGGCAGCGACTTTGATACTTGCCATAATTTTTCCAGGCAATATCGCCGAGATCATGTTGAGCGGTGCGGTTGCAATGGTTTTAATTCGCACCATGAACATGGATCAGGCATATCGTTCAATTGATTGGCGTAGTCTTTTTCTGGTGGCTGGAATGTTACCGCTGGGTGTTGCGCTGAATAAAACAGGCGCATCTGCCATGTTCGCGAATGCAATCCTTTCGAACCTTGGTAGTGCTGGTCATCTCGTTTTACTTGCTGGGTTCATCTTGCTCACTGTGGCACTGACTCAGATCATCAACGGCGCTGCTGCAGTGACGGTCATTGCCCCAATTGCAATTGTCACCGCCCAACAGGTCGGGATGGAGCCACGCAGTGTCGCTATGGCGGTGGCGTTGGCTTCTTCAATGGCATTCATGTCCCCGCTTGGGCACGCTGTCAATGTCATGGTAATGGGTGCTGGCGGTTACACATTCAAAGATTATGCCCGTGTGGGAATTCCCCTCACGATCTTGCTCGTTATTATTTTGATGATCGTTCTACCGCTCATCATGCCGATTGGATAAAAATCATGCCCAAAAAACAAACACCGCCTCCCCCACCGCCTGCACCGGAAGAAGAATCTGTTTGGACTTATCGCGGCTATCGCTTGAAGACAAGCGAATTTGTCACCGCCATGGTTCATTTATTTCGCGCCGAGGTTCAGCGTGCCAATGTTTGGCGTCAACGTTTAGACACAACCACCAACTGGGCTGTTGTATCTGCTGGTGCAACGCTTTCCATTGCCTTCAGTCAACCCAATGTTCACCACGGTGTGATCATCCTCAACACATTGCTAACCACATGGTTTCTTTTCATTGAGGCGCGTCGGTATCGTTACTACGAGCTATGGAGTTATCGCATCCGCTTGATGGAGACGGATTTTTATGCCGCCATGTTGGTGCCGCCATTTCATCCATCTCCTGAATGGGCAGAGAGCCTTGCTGAAAATTTGCTCTCTCCAAGTTTTCCAATTTCAATGTGGGAGGCATTTGGCCGCCGTTTACGCCGCAATTATTTATGGATCTTCTGCATGCTGGGAGCATCATGGCTCGCAAAAAGTTATCTATTCCCCCAGCCTGCTAGCAGTCTTGCTGAATTTATTTTACGTGGGGCAATAGGCCCAATACCAGGCCAGATCATGATATCGCTTGGTGCTGTCTATTACGGGTTCTTGATGTTGATCGCAATCGGCACAGTAGGCATGACCAAAGCTACAGGCGAAATCCTGCCTCGCTTTGGCGGTGACACTGGACATGAAATTAATGAAACAAATGAAACTCAAAGCCCGATCAAAGGAATACGTTCCATACTCGCTCCATCACATCGCCGCAAACAACTTTTAGCACTCATCATTACAGATAAGGCCAAACCAGTTTCAGATCGAATCCTTTCTGACTTAAAACGAGGCGTTACCGCCATCAACGGCAAAGGCATGTACACAGGCGCAGATCGCATAGTACTCCTCTGTGCACTTACCGTCACCGAAGCACACAACCTCAAAGCTGCCGTTGCAAAAGAAGACCCGCAAGCCTTTGTGATCGTTTCACCTGCACAGGAAATATTAGGACGCGGCTTTAATCCACTCGCAGAAAAATAATGATATGCGTGATTTGTCACGTTAATTCACCTGCCACGCGCCTCTCAATTTGGACCTTGAAATGGCTGCTGCTACTTTGACAGTTATCCACTCTAGAACATCAAGCCCTGTAATTATGCAGGGCTTGATGTTCTTAAATTCACAGGTATGGGGGTTTTCACCCATTACAACTAGCAAAGCATTTTTATATAATCCTCTCTCGAGACTACGATCAAAGAAACGTTGAACGTATATTTGTTCTAAGTTTCAATATCATTACAGGGAACCATGTCCCAACTGAGGTTAATTTTAACGGCGTATAATGCCAATACATATTGGCCAAAGTGAACTTCAAAACGATACGGCTTATTACTCCTCATGCAAATTTAAAAATTATTAAATGGCTTTTAGCATGACAAGACTGTCTTTCCATGCCTCAATATTCCCTGGGCAGTCAGTAATACTCATTCGTGTTTGACAGGATATGGTTACACAAAAGCCAGGAGGCCGAATAGCATGCCTACTACTACATCTAATATATTGGTAATCGAAGATGATACTCTTGTTGCAAGAACAATTGAAAGATGCTTGCGGGGAAGCGAATATCATGTACAAGTAGTAAATACTGGGGTGGCGGGGTTGAAAGCCGCCCGCCGCAAAATACCAGACCTTGTACTGCTAGATGTCATGATGCCCGGTATGGATGGTTACACCGTATGTAAAGAAATGAGGGAGGACGCACTTCTAAAGAATGTTCCTATTATTTTCCTGACAGCTAAAAATAAAGTGGAAGACAAGATCGTAGGCCTGAGTGTTGGTGCAGACGATTATTTGGGGAAGCCATTCAATGTAGATGAATTACTCCTACGAGTAAAGGCAATCCTGCGGCGCGTTTCGGTAAACCAACCTGTAAGCCCAACCAAAAAGGGGACTGCTGAACTCAAAACCCCAACCGTCAATTTAACTGAGACAGACCCAGTGATCCGCATCGGGGAATATTCATTGGACACGCGTGCCTACATGTTCTCCAGCCCGAAGAAAGGGAAGATCCGCTTAACTCCCATTCAGTACACGCTTCTATATCATTTAATGACTCATCCAAACAAGATATTCTCCCCTTCCCTGCTTCTGGATGAAGTTTGGGATTATCCATCAGATACGGGCAGCGCTGATCTTGTCCGTGTCCACATAAAAAACATTCGTGAATGTGTTGAAGAAGACCCAAAAAATCCAGTGTTTATAAAAACTGTTCAAGGGTATGGATACACAATACAAACCGAAGAATAGTATTCAATGCCTGCAATAGTATGCTTATAAATTCACTTAACTTGCCGCCGTTCACGGCGGCATTTATAACTATCCAGAGCTTTCATTGTTTTGGTAAAGGCCGGGCTACTGTATTCTTCTACGCCCCAACAATTGACATAAGCATCTTAACGCACAACACACATACTACAGCAAGGCCGTAAACAGCATCTTAAACGGCAAAGGACGAGCGCATGGATAGTCAACCGAAAGCATTAGTTGTAGACGATGAAGCAAGCTCAAGGGCCACTATTGAAGCGATGCTGTTATCAGAAAATTACGAATTATTCTTTGCCGAAAACGGAGCACAAGCATTATCCATGGCGGGAGATATCCGCCCGGACATTATTCTATTGGATGTGATGATGCCCGGCATGAGCGGATTTGAAGTCTGTAAAAAATTCCGATTGATGCCAAACTTAACTGAGGTTCCCATCGTCCTCGTAACTGCATTAGACGATCAGGAATCACGAATGGCGGGTATAAAAGCTGGGGCTGACGATTTCGTCACAAAACCTTTCGATAGGCATGAATTGCGACTTCGGGTTCAGAATATGACCCGCTTGAATCGCTATCGTCAGCAAACACTATACAATTCAATTGAGCTTAAATTTTATGAATCCTTCGTGGATGAACAAAACGATCCAGGTGACCAGAATAAAACGCAATTGAATGCCATCGGACATATTCGCGATTACGTGGAAGCAGAAGAAGCTTTGCTGATCTTATTCGATTCTGAAAACCCCGAACTGGCAACAAAAAAACTTCTGGGTGCTGGTCCTGCATGGCAATATGAAAGCACCTTTCTTATCAAAGGAAGCAAGCTTTGCGGCTCAATGACACAATCTGTCACAACGATCGACTATAGCTCCAATCCCTTTGGAGAAACAGAACCAGTTCTCAACGACATCCCTGCAAACCCAATCCGAAATATTATTCTGGCTCCATTAAGTGTTAATAACAGCTTTCTGGGAGCCATGGTCTTTATCAACCCACTGTTTGATTTTCAAAAAGATGATCGGCGCAGCAGGTTTTTACAGCTCATGGTGAAAGGGGTCGCCAATGCTGCTTTCGCTACAGAACACACCCGACAGTTAACCATCAGCAAGGCCGCTCTAGAGGCAAGTCAGTGGGAGATCTTAAATTCCCGCAATACGCTGCGGACATTTTTTGACAATATCCCCAGCTGCATTTATGTCGTTGACCGCTCTTATACGATCATGATCATTAACGGACATCGTAGTGAAAGGGTCAAAAAAACTCCACAAGAGCTTGTTGGTACAAAATGTTACGAATCGCTTTATGGAAACACTTCCCCTTGCGCTCTTTGTCGAGTAGCAGATGCCTTCAAAGGAGTCCCAGCTGTCCGCAATTTGCGTGAATGGGGGCCGAAAGAGTCGTTCATCCATTGGGAAATAACCACCATCCCGATCCGAGAAAATGTCGATGTGATCAATCGTGCTATTATCCTAGATGAAGATATTACCGAAAAATGGATCCTCGAAGCAGGTCTTATCCAATCAGAAAAAATGGCAACCATTGGTCAATTAGCTGCCAATGTAGCACATGAGATCAATAATCCGCTGGCTGCCATTATTGCGAATGCTCAACTACTTCAACGCGACCTCGCAGATGCTGATGAGGATACGATCGAATCATTAAATTTGATTGAAACAGCTGGGGTCCGTGCCGCAAAAATAGTGGGTGATCTTCTTAAAAGCGCACGCAAGGAAAAGCGAGAGGAATTTGAAGAGATTCCATTGAATGAGACGATTCAAGATGCGCTTTCAATGGCAAATTTTGAGATCAGGAATCGAAATGTCACAGTCAAACTTGAGTTAAGCGACGGGATGCCGAATATTTTAGCTCACCAAAATCAATTAAAAGGCGTATGGATCAACTTGATCATGAATGCACTGGGAGCTATCGAAAACACAAAGGGCGTTATATCAATTTCAACGCGTTACGAGAATAATGAATATCGTATCGTTTTTTCTGATAATGGAAAAGGGATTGAGCCTGAACATCAGGAACATATCTTTGAGCCCTTCTTTACCACTAAAGAAGCCAGCAAAGGTACTGGATTGGGCTTATCGGTAAGTCTTCAAGTCATAAAAGAACATCATGGAACGATCGACTTTGAGACCAAGCCTGGGAAAGGCACAAGGTTTATCATTACACTGCCAACGATCCAACAAACCGAGGCTTAATTAATTTATCTCTGAATCAACCAATGGTTTTGGCAAGACGGAAGCCAATGGATGGGGAAAGATGGTCTTGCAATACGCCTTCTCTTACTGCGCAACGAGCAAGCTTACGTGAGTAATACCAAGCCCCTCCTCTTACAACATACCGCCCTGTTGGCTTAACTTCTTCGCGATTTGTGTTGGGACGGTATGGATATGGCATGAATAGCGACTGAGTCCATTCCCAAATATTGCCAACCATATCCGCCACGCCATAAACACTGTCACCGCTGGGTGAATAAAAGCCTATCGGTGTGGTCCCCTTCTTTAAACTTTCTACAGTATTACAACGCCACGGGTCAAAAGTATTTCCCCAAGGGAATATCCGCCCATCATCTCCACGCGCTGAATATTCCCATTCGGCCTCTGTTGGGAGACGATAGTTCGCCCCAGTCTTTTGATTGAGCCAGAGAATATACGCTTCTACATCTGTTTTAGAGACTCCTACGACTGGATGATCATCCGTCCCTTCGAGGAACGTATATCCAGGCCAGTTACGTGGGATCCGATGTCCTTTATCCCAAATGAATGTGTAATATTCAGCGTTTGTAACTGGGAATTGTGCAATCTCAAATGCAGGCAAAGAGACGGTGTGCTGAGGTTGTTCAGCAGTAAAAAGGTCATTATCAGACCATTCATAAGCCCAATCTGACTCTTTTATCTGCAACAGTTTAATATCTTCATCACTGGTTCCCATAAGGAAATGACCTTCAGGAATCATAATTAAAGTAGGAGGTTTTATCTTATGAGGAGATCGTGGGATAACCTCCCACCCTTCTGCATTTAATCTGGGATCTGAATCTGTCATTCTTTACACCTTATCTTAAGAGTTGAGCACGGAGTCGTAAACTTTTAGTATTCTGGCAATGTTCACACTTATGTCCTGAGTCAGTGCAAATAAAAACGGGTCTCTAGCTGCTTTTTTTTGATGAAGGTCTAATTGCTCAACTGTAGCCAGTATGACTTTTTCCCACGCGGCCGATGTGTTCGGCACCCATTGCCCATATTGGGAAAAATTATGAAAAGCCAGTTCTCCACTGGCAATCCATGGAATCTTGGAGATCATAAACTCGAGCAAATCGTATGAACCTAAGCGCAGGTCATAATCGCCATAGATGGGCAGCAAGGCAATATTCATATCCAATAGAACATCGACCCAATCTTCAAAGCAACGTGGAGAGTGAACTTGAAGTTGCTTTGGATTAATATGGATCATTCTGTTAGCGTCATCCATATTAGATAATACAAGCCGCACTTGCGGGCACTTACGACAAACATTCTCCATTGCCGCAAGCAATCCGCTTCTCTGAAAACAATCAAAATCTACACGGCTGCCCAGTCCAATCCAAATTTCATTTTCATGCATGGGATTTGGCATTGGATAATGAGAAGTGTTTATATAATCTAAAACTTTATACACACTTGTAAATCGTGACCAGTCATCCACAAGGCGGACAGACGGCACCGTTGCTGCATCCACCATGGTTAATCCCCATTTGAACTGCTCAACAGGAGGCGGATCGATGATGGCGCTATTTCCATCACCAAGCCTGTCCAGAGGGATTCCATCAAACCAAAATGAATAAGAAAACCTGCCTTCAACCAAATGCTCAAAAGACTGGTCGAAGTCAACGATCACTTTCTTATCACGCGCCTTCCAATATTGAATAGCAGTAAGGATCGGTCCATAAAGATAGCGGTACACAATCAGCAAATCTGACTCGCTGCAAACTTGTTGAGCCAAAGATGTATTTTGAATGAAAGAGTTCATCTCCAGCAGGTTTGCATGGTGCGTTCCAGTTCTATTAATGGCATCAGCCATATTCCGACACCGAACCTGAACTCTGATTCGGTCAACCAAAACATCGGAATACACGTACGTAACAACCACTTTATTGCTCCAAACTTAGGTACGATGGAATTGTTTTTTCCATGTCGGATAACAAATCCACTCCTTGGTGAGTGACTCGGTTGATCAACTCCAGCCATTGTCTCCCCATTCGCTTCATCTCACGCGCCTCAGCAGCAGACCTGCCGTCTCTTCCCAGTCTGCGGCGAAGTTCTTCGTCCATAACCAGATGACGCATGTTGAGATGCCATTCATCCAAATTCTCAGATATAACTCCGCCTCGCTGCCAGCGTTGAAAAGATGGGATGGAAGAAGCCACCCATGGAATTCCTTTTGCTCCTGCTTCCACCAAAAGAGTATCTGGGAGAGAAAAGTTATAAGGCGTGTTGCGCAGCGGAACCAAGAGAATATCTACCTGGCTCAAAAGATATGGAAATTCTTCATGTGCAACTGTAGGAATATACATTCGTCGGTTTTCGGGCAAACTCTCAAAGAGACGATATGCTTGTGGGTTTCCCATCACAACAACACGTGTGTTATGGAATTCGCGAATGATCCGTATGATATAACGACGGATAAATACCAAATCTTCAAGTTGTCCGTTCGTACCCATCCAACCAATGTTAATAGTGCTGCGAGATGGCGGTTCTTTTTGCCAAAGCTTATTCTGTGAAGACCATCCATCAGGGATCACGCAAACATTTTTTAAAAAGGTTCTCAGAGAATTGGCATGCTCATCAGAAGATGCCGTTACTGTCCCTGCCAAGGAAAGCGCGGAAGTATAAGCATTGCTTCTTGCTCGGGTTCCCAATCCTTTTGTGTTGTATTCAGGGTGAGAGATAGGCTGTTTTTCAAAATCAGTATCCAGGTCCAGAATGATCGGCACATCTATGCTAGATAACAGAGACAGACTCTCCACGAGTGAAGGATTCAAGTGCGGATTACTGGTAATGACAACATCTGGCTTCGCATCTCGAGTAGGGTTGTATTCTTTTTTCTCAGACACGCCACACCCGAACGATTCCAATGTTGACTTCAAGAGATTCATTCGATTGGATTTTTGCACCAATTCTGGCAGTAAAAAGAGGATCTTCCCATTGAAATGAGCAGTAGGCGATTCATCATTCCCGTCTTGAAGTAAATCGTTCTGTTCTTTTGCAGTTAGTTGATAATCAATATTAAGCTGCAGGCTGCGTAAAGATTCAGCAAGTTCGGGAAGGCCATCTGTGTATGCCTGCCGAATATTCAATTCGATGAGTGCGGGCAGAAGTTCATCGATATCATCCAAGTGACTAGCAACCAATTCTGCAGGGCTTTCGCTGTTTACGATCTTATTCAACAAGTCTGCTGCGCGCATAATATCTTCTTCGCTAATGGTTTGAACCTTGCCCGTCAAACGCTGAAGCAGACGTGACACAGCAGGAAGGTCCGTCGGGACAGGTTCTTCAAAACCTGTATCACCAATTTCCTCTGCCAAAGCAACCTGCCGCTGAATGACCTTATTGCCAGGATCCAACTGCAAGGCGCGCACATAGATCTTCCTTGCGGTTTTTCCATCTCCGCTTGCAAGATAAAAATTCCCAAGAATGTGAAGCGTCTCCAGATCGTTGGGGTAATCCATCAGAATTTTGCTAAAGACTTCCAACGCATCAGCAAGACGATTCTCGTTCAGGTATGTTTTGCCTAAAATTTTTCTGACTTTTAATTCGGGTTGCATGGCATCACCAATATATACAGTACGTGGATAACATCAACTTCTTTTCATAATTTTGATTAGTATAGTGTATGCACCCTTCTTATCCTATAAATCATTTCTGAATATTGCGTAAAGATGAGATAAACAATTTATGCGCAAATAACAGGAATTTTATGTGTCATTTACTCCCAGTATTAGGTCTCAACCTTAAAATGGAAGCACTATGATAAACGCCATTAATCAAACATCATCTACATACGGTCTTTCAGGCCTAAGCACAAAGACCACAAGCACTGATTCCTCATCCGATTTTCTCTCCTCCTTCAAGGATATTCTGTCAACCATGATGATGGTAAGTGGCGGATCATCCTCAGACCAGCAGTCCAGTTCAGGGATCGGAGAGCTAATGACTCCCCTGTTGATGATCATTCTGCTTGAAAAGCTGGTGGAAGGTCAAATGGAATTGGATACTTCAACGACTAACAACACTCAAACAGGTGCAGTCTCCACAAGCAGCAACTCAAGCACAACAACGACAGCACAGACCTCAAAGAATGAGCCGTCGGGCCGTCCAGTAGGAGGCTTTTTGACACAGGGTTTTCATACTGGCCATAGCGCTCTTGATTTTGGGGTTGTCGTTGGCACACCAGTATCTGCAACCATGGACGGTAAAGTCACTTATGCTGGTTGGAACAATCAGGGCTATGGGAATCTTGTCATTGTGGAAAACGGGGATTACAAAACTTATTATGCTCACCTTTCCAGCATCCCAGTATCTGTGGGAGATCCAGTAACTGCTGGTTCTACAATAGGTCTTTCTGGAAATACAGGAAATTCCACAGGGCCACATTTGCATTATGAGATCCGCAAGAACAATGTAGCCATTGACCCCACAGCAGTGACAATGGGTACATAAAGTATTGGTTGTAATTTCACCTACAACATATTCGCCTCCCCCATACCCAGCATGGACTTATTACAAGCGTTAAGACAAATTACTAGAAACCAGTCCAATATTAGACTATTGAACATATACAAGGGACTGCCGATCTCTTACGACACTAACATTATCTCTGTTGGTCTTTCTGAAATTCAAGTTCCAGGCAGCAAAAATCACATTGCTTGCTTGTATTATCAAGGGGAGTCTTATTTGCAGGGAGATGAGCTGCCCGTTATCATTCGCTCCAAGGTGAAAAGCTTGAACCTGATACAAAACTACGCCATTCTTACAAACTTTGAAGCAGCCCAAAACAACATTGGAATGCGAACCCAGATTCGCGTCGAACCAGACGAACCGCTTGTGGTTACCATCCAATTCAAAGGTTCAGCGTACGAATTCCTTGCGCCGCTTGCAGATGTTTCAGCCAATGGCGCCAGTTTTTATTTTGATAGTTTTATGTTTCCAGTGCGTCTCTGTCAGCCTGGCAATGAAATTTCAATGACGATCCCCATACCAGATTTTATAGCGCGCAAAATAAAAAAGATCCCATCGCGTTCAGATAGAGACACTAGAAGAGTAATTACCCCTGCTCGGTCCAATCCAATTGGCGGACAGGATGGTCAGATCATCATCAAAGCCAGTGGAAGAATTATCGCAGCTCGTGCTGAAGCGGGGGCAGAGCGCTACCGCGTAAACGCTCAGTTATTCTTCAAGGACCTCAGCCGAATGGTAATCCTGCAATATATTTCTCACCGTCAGGCAGAGATCATCAAAGACCTGCGCATCTTATCTGAGGATTTATATAACCACAAAAAATAAATTTTCCGAAGCAGCAGTTTGTAACAGTCCACACAGCGGGATGTGGCGTAAGGTGAGTTCATGAGTTTTCCCGGGCCTATTTCAATATCCCCGATCAACAACGCGAATGAGCAGTTCTTTGGCCTTCGCGCATATCAACGTATCACAGCACAAGTTATCTCAGTAACGGGCACAACTGCGATCCTCGAAGTGGATGGACACCCCGTAGTAGCCCAACTCACCTCTGCAGATCAAGCCACAACTCTCACATCCCAACCTACTGCACAATTTATCGTCACACAATTAACTGACCAGTCCGTTACGCTGAAGTATATAAGAAATGAAGAGGCACAGCCTGCACTACTTGGCGTCATTGCCAATGGACCTGAACTTGCAGAGCGCATGCTCGAAAGCCATAACATCCCCATCACAACCGCCAACCTCATAATAACCCGCTCCCTACTCAAACAGCAGTTGCCTGTCACTTCTGAACTACTCAATGAATTGCAAAGCATACTTTCAAGCCTTGGTGATTGGAGCGAAGCAGACGCAGACCTGGCTGCGGGGATGAAATCTGCAGGACTGCCAGTAACGGCGCAAAGCCTCGCTCTTGCTGCGCATCAGCCTGTTCAAACATCTGATGCAGTATCGCAGCTGATAGCGTCTCTTACCCAAGCCAATGGTCAGGATCTACCAGAAGAACTTTTAAATCAACTGCAATCAAACATACAGACTCTGAACTCACTAATTCTCAAAGCGGGAAGAAATCCCTCCGAGTTGGCTGACCAGCTCAAGGCGTGGGTCGAAGCGTTTGGTCAATCGCTGGAAAATATCCTGTTGAAGAAAATCCAAAATCCAGATACATCCATTTCAGAAAAGAATTTACTATCGCTTATAAAACTGCAAAACATGCTGGAGCAAGTTGAAAAACAAGATACGGCTCAATTGGTCAAAGAATTATTAAGCGGACTTCGCCGTGAACAATTTATGAACGTGAAATCAGAGCCAGTAAGATATGATGACTGGTCACAGGTCGGCTTTTTGATCCAAAGTGTGTCACAACAAGCTCAGGAAAAATTTTCATCTGCGCGTTTACGAGTTGCCCGCGAGCCGAAAACAGACTCGAAGAAAATAAATCCCGCTTATACGCGTCTTATTCTTCAAGTGGATTTGCAGACAAATGAAACCGTGGAAGTTAATCTCTCGCTCACTGGAAAACAAATCCGAACCTCCGTAACAGCGCCTGATCCTGAATGGCTCAAACAAGCTCAAGATGAATTGCCTTCCTTGATAGACGCATTAACTGAAACTGGCTACACGCTTAAGGACTTCCAAGTTGAAGTTGGTCATCCGAAAATCTTCAATAGAATCAAAAGCGGCACGGGCAACACCAACTTGATGACAGTGAATATCGAGGTATAGCGTGGGATATAAACGATACAGGATCAAACGACGAAATGAAAATGAAGCTTTACCTTTGACGGCAACAGCGTTGCAATATGAAGCTGAAAAAGGCGGCGCTCCACGAGTAGTAGCAACTGGACAGCGCAAAGTTGCGGAGCAAATATTAGCCGAAGCCAAAAAACACAACATCACAATTTATGAGAATACAGCACTCACCTCTGCACTCTCCACTGTGAATCTCGGAGAGGAAATACCACCTGAACTGTATCAAGTGGTGGCACAAGTTTTGGCATATATCTATCGCGTTACCGAACAAAGAAGAAAAGGTTAAAACATAAAGTTTTATTTTGAATCTTCATATCTTATTCTTAAACAAAAAATCTCCGATGCCAAATGGCATCGGAGATTTTGATTTACATCTTACCGCTTCAGGTTGACCAGCTCCTGCAAAATTTCATCAGAAGTTGTAATCACACGAGAGGAAGCTTGGAAACCGCGTTGAGCAAGGATCATGTTGGTAAATTCTTGCGCCATATCTACATTGGAAGCTTCGAGGTGACCAGAGGCAATCGTCCCGCGTCCGCCGCTGGCAGCTGCGCCGATCTGTGCATCTCCTGAGTTCAATCCTGCAATGAAGGTGGTACCTTCACTCTGCATCAAACCAGCAGGGTTGGTAAAGCGAGCCAAAGCCACCTGACCGATCTTCTCAGAGAGTCCATTCGAGTAGACGAGGGAAACGCCGCCATCACTCGGTGAAATATACACATCTGTTACTGTGCCAGCCGCAAGACCATCCTGGCTGGTGACTGTTGCACTGGTGGCAGAGGTCAACTGGGTCATTTTGGCAAAGTCAAGTGTCACAGGGATGGGAGTGGTTGAACCAGCTGAGCCAGGGATGGTGGCAGCGGTAGTGACAGTTGGCGGAGTGGTTGTAGAAAGTTGACCATTCGCGTCGAAGGTGACGGTTCCAGTGCCAGTACCAGCAACAGGCGGAGTGGCTGTTGTATCCATCACTTGCCAGGTCCAAACATTGGTGGGAGCGCCAGCAGCGCCGCCACGTGTGAAGCGAACCGCAGCTTGCTGCAAAGCGCCGAGTGAGTCATACACACCCATTGTCACATTGACTGTACCCGTGCCGTCGGTATTAGCACTCAGGTTACCGCCAAGAGCAACATTCGCAGTAGCCTTGGCAAGAGACTTGCTTGAATCGATCTTGATATCATCCACGGGAGCATTAGTATCTACTGCACCTGTAGCATCTGCGGTCCAACCTTGCGTGCGTAAACCAGTTGCTGCATTGACGAGGTAACCGTCAGCATCCAAACCCATCGAACCTTCGCGTGAATAGCGGCGGCCTGCATCTTGTCCGTAGACGAAGAAGCCATCACCTTCCACACCGAGGTCAAGATTGCGGCCTGTGCTCTGCAAAGTACCTTGCGTAAAATCAGGGGAAACAAATCCCATCCCTACGCCGAGACCGATCTGTGTCGGGTTGGTTCCGCCTTGTGCAGTAGTCGGAGCAGATCCGGGCGCAAGCATCTGAGCGAACTGGTCTTGGAACATCACGCGGCTGGATTTGTATCCAGTGGTATTGGCATTGGCAAGGTTATTGGAAACGACATCGAGGTATTTCTGGTGCAGGTTCAAAGAACTAATAGCGGTGAACATTGAGCGAATCATTATATTTTCTCCTATTGGTTAGTTTTCAGGCTTCCTCCAGGAGGGCCAGCCTGAATTGAATTGGGTTTGAAAAACGAGCTATCCTTTTATATCGATTGAAGATGTTTGTCCGCTGGTTGCGGAGTCGTTTGACGGGTCGGCAAATACGACGCTGTCAATTTGAGTGAACACACCTTCGCCGCGCTGATCTTTATCCAATGCCGTGACGACTGTGCGACTCTGGACGTTGACGATGAAGGCCAAGTCATCCACCATCACAAGTGAAGACTTACCACCGCGCTTCTCAGCTTTATCAATTGCGTCTGAAAGACGATTGACGTTATCGCTGTTCATATTGATCTCGCGGCTTTGAATTCGGCTTTGCGCATGGTTGGAAAAGCGAACGCGCTGAACATTTTCCAGTGTTTCCAGAAAGCTCAAGCTATCAGCTGAAGTGGCCGTGCTGGATGAACTGGATGTGACCGTACTGGCCTGAGTTGCAGGCTGTGCGCCAACCCCATTTACCCGTCCGAGTTGAACGTGAAATGGATCTGCCATAATTATTCTGCCTTTATCTCAAGGACATCCACCAGGTCCACGCGTTCTTCGCCAATAAGGACCTGAGGATTCTCAACATCGGTGACCACACCTTCCACCACGCCTTCGATCACTTTGCCATCAGCGCGGCTGGCTTTCACCGTCTTGCCGATCAAACTCGTCATATACGTGGTTTGACTGGCAGTCGAAACGGTTTCCATCGAAGTATTGATGCCGCGTAATTCCTGAAGTGAATTAAGCTGTGAGAATTGGGACATCATCTCAGCGTTGTTCATGGGTTCCAGTGGATTCTGGTGTGTTAACTGCGCCAGCAATATCTGCATGAACTGACCGGAATCAAGTTCATTGCTTGCAGTATTTGCATTGGCTGTGTTGTTAGCAGTAACTTGATAGCTACTTAAGACATTGTTTACTTGCATACTTTTCTCCTTTTCTACAAATTCTTATCAAACCAAATAATCTATCTCGCTGGTCAGGCCATCCTGCTTAGTTTGTATATCTTCATCCGTCTTCATCTGCGGTGCATCCCGCTGCGAAGTTTGAACAAACTGTTGGCTCTGTCTGAAACCACCTCCTTCTTGATTAGGTTGGTGATGCTGGCCAATATTCAGGTTCGTAAGTTGTACACCAGCATCCTTCAATGACTGACGCAGTTCGCCTGCTTGTGATTCAAGCAACTGGCCTGTACTTGACTGTTCTGCGATGAAGCTCACACTCACCCCTTGCGAGTTGCGCGTCACTTGTACTTCGATCGCGCCCAATTCTTCTGGGTTCAACTTCATGCGTATCGAAGTCTCACCGCTTTTTATGTGTGTCTTCATCTGGCTTGTAATTTGCCCAACCACATCTATCGTCTTCGGGTCGGCTTGCTTTACAAGCGATTTCTCTACGGCCTTCACATTCGCCGCTCCCCTACTCACTTCAGCAGCAACGCCTGTTGATTCCAAATCCAAGCCAGGTTTCCGCTCGGTATCTTTTGATGTTGCCTTTTCATTAGAATCAATTTCAACTCGAACAGATTGCGATGCCACTTCAGAGCGAATCTTTACAGGAGCATTCTTCTGCTCAACGATAAACGCCTCATTCTTAACCTTTGGCCTGTTCAGCGCTCCCAAGTGACTCTCCGCTGTAGCATTATCTTCACTTAATAAAGCAGGGACCTTGTCATATTCATCTTTCAAGACAACTTCATCCACTTGATCCATAAACGGCATTGCAACAGGTTGCGCCACCTCAAAGATATTTACCTTCGCGTCAACTTTCACATCACGAGCAACACTCATTGAAGGTGAAATAGACTCATTTGTTTTCTCAACGAACTGTTGATCCGTATTTTCAGGCGCATGAGCGAGTTTGTCCGTTACTAAGACCTTAGGTTGTTGAACCATTTCACGATCTATCACACGAGAAGGTTGTTCTTTTAATTCCTCCGTATCAACAACAGATGCTTTTAGGCTTTCCCTAAGCTCACCTGTAACATTAAGTTGGTCACTGCCCTTCGTCGCTATAGTGTCATTCGCTTTTACAGGCTGAGAACTTTGTCGCGTAGAAGCAACTACTCTTCCTGATGAAACCGATCTGTTTTCATCAATAAATAGCTCATCAGATACTTCAGTTGATGCAATCTGCTCACTAGGCTTCTTCACAGTTTGAGAGGCTCCATGAATAGGCTTTTCCACATGAACAGGAGTAGTCAATTTTGCTTCTGGCTTCGTGACGTCTTCACTCAAAACAGCTTTCGCCTCTGAAATAACTGTCTCACTTTCAGGTTGAACAGCCTCCTTCGCAGGGAGGGCCATCGGTAAAGAGTCTGTTTCAACAATGGGCTTGTCACTCGGAAGATTGACTGTTGCCACTGTCTCTGTTTTGGGCGTTTGATCGCCCATATCAACTCTCGCGTTTGGAGCAACTACATCTTTCGCGGGCGATGAGCTAACTACTGTAGGAAGTTCTTTCTTTACAGGTGCAGTTTCAAGCACAACATCGTCATTTGGCGGGTTAGTACTTTCCACTACTTCTGCGTTAGGCGTTTCATCACTTACAACAACTTTTGCATTCAGGGAGTCTTTTGCCCCAGGGATATTCACCATTGCAGACCTGTAAATTGTGTCAAATACAAGCTTGTTGTTTTGGGCGTCTACGCTGGGTTCTGTCTCTGTTTTAGGAGCTTCATGACTAACAACAGCTGTCAAAGTCGAGGCATTTGCCTCTTTCTTAGCCAAAACTTCTTCGGTTATAGACTCTGCTGCATTCAAAGGTCTATATGTTGTATCAGCCACAATCTTGTCACTTTGAATGTTTACACTTGGATCTGGCTCCGTTATAAGTGTTTCATAGCTAACGTTAGCCGTCATAGTCGGAGCAGGTGTCTCTTTCGCAGTAAAAACATCTTCAGTTATAGAGTCTTCCAACTTCACTGGCTTATAAATTGTGTCAAACACAAGCCTGTCATTTTGTGTATTTATGCCTGGGGCTGAATCTACCTCCGCCTTTGGTGCTTCATGGCTTACAGCGGCCTTTACAGTCTGACCAACTTTGTCTTTCTTAGGCAGAGGAACTTCGACCTCCATTTTCTCCACGGTTGATTCAACTTGTGCAAAACCATTTGAAACAGACATGTGCAATTCAGACTCAGAATCTTCATCCACAAAATTTTCAACCTGCAGAACTCTAGATGCCTTTATCTCAGGATCTTCCGTCTTGCTGTCAAGTGTAGGTTTCTCAAACTTATCTGTTGAAAATATCGCCTTGCTTGCAGGGACAGTATTCTTAACAGATGGAGCATCTGCCATTACCTCTTTAAGGGTTTGATTATCCGTTTTAGATTCAGTAGGTTGTACAAACGTAGAGAATGTTGTTACAGGCTTCTCTTTTAGAATAACTTGCTTGCTATTGAAATCAATCTCATTAGTTTTCGCAGGCAAAACAGTCACATCGTCTTCAAGCGGAGCTAATTTACTTGAATAAACTTCAGGCTGAGGCACTTCTGCCAATGGCTCATCAACAGGCACACGCTCAGCAGGTCGCGCAGAAAAAGGTTTTGTCGTTTTTTCGGAAAGAGCGATTTCACTTGCAAAGGCTTCTACTACAGGAGAAACATTTTCAAAAACATTTGTTACGACTGGTTTATTATCAGGCTCAAGCACAACAGGCTGTACCGTCGAAACCGTTTTCTTCTCTTCAAGATGAGATGATTGGCTTGTATAAGCTTTAACTTGGTTAGTTTTTTGATCTGGCTCTTCAGTAAACTCTCGCTCAATAGATCTTATAGACGGAGCAAATTTCACAGTTGCGGGATGAGAAGTCTTACCAACAGGGATCTCTGCTATGGTAGGAACTGAAGTCTTTTCTTGCACTTCAACTGTCATATCTCCAACCTCATATATCTTCACATCTACTTTTGAAGAATTAGTTTCTTCTTCAACCTGAGGTAACTCGCCTTGATAAAGCTCAACCGTCACTGCTTTTGCCGTTGAAGTTTCAGACAAAGCAGGTTGTACTGATGGAGCAACTGTCTCTGCTACAGGTGAAACTACTTCATGAAGTGGAGTTTCTGTTATCGGCGAAACAACCATCTTTGGTTTCATTGCAACTGGTTCATTGTTAATTTTAGGGGTAGCAGGTTTTATAACAGGTGACTGTTGGTCTGCTGTGGGCTGGATGGGTTCATCTACAAAAGTGTTTTCTTGTAATTGGGAAGATTTCTTATTCTCTACTGTGGAAGACTTAATATCTACATTATCTTTGCCCTCACTCATGGCAAAAACTGCATTTTTATTTGTAGGTTGGAAATTTTCATCCGCAATAACATCTATTCGTTTTGGAAAGGTTCTCTTTACTTGCAATATGACCGTAGAATCTTCTCGATCAAGATCGACAGTTTTTGTCATAGAGGCAAGAGGGTTATCTACGAGCTGAGGTTCTTTATCTTTAGGGGTTTCTATTTCGACAGCATCGAACTGGACGTTGACATTTTTTACAAGACTAGGAGAATTAACTTCAGCTTCATTTACCCGCCCAGACTCAACGACTTGATATTTAAAGGTAGGCGCTTTATGTGTAGCTTGCTCAGAAGTCACAGGCGCAGCTCTAAATTGTTCCTTTGCCAATGAAGCACTGGGTGGTTCCGCCTGCATAGACTTACCAGGTTTAACTTCGACAGGAGTTGTATTTGAGGCAACTTGTTCAAATGCAACGGACATGGTTTTGCTTTTTTCATTTGTTATTGCAGTAGCCGTACGCACAGGCTGTGGGATTTCAGCAACAGGTATTGCTGTCTGTGTTGAATTCTTGGGCTTGGTCTCTGATTTACTTACATTTTGAACAAATTCGGCCTCATTAGTGGAAGCGACCATTTGGTTGTCAGTAGTTAGGGAGATCACTTTTGCAGTTGATTTTTTTGATTTATTAGCCTCAAAGACTTGAGACCTTATCTGGGGTGGAGTCACTTTTTCTGTAACAGGTTGTTCGGTGTCCTTGCTTGTCGCAAAATTTTTCGCTGGTTCAGAAACTTCTATATCTGGTGTTGAAACTTGTGGCACAAGCTTCGGAGATTGGTCACTAGCAATTGCGTCTGCAGTTTCTATAAATGGCATTGAAAGACGGTCTTGGAGTTTTGCTGCTATGCTTTCACGAGATGCAATTCGCTGAGGTACTTTCATTTCAGCAGGAAGTGTTGTAGTAACCTGTTGAGGCGAGGATGATGCTGTTTGAATAGAATCAGTTGTCAGTGCGGGTGAAGCGTGCTCTTCTTCGATGGCAACTTCTACGCTGGCATCAAGTCCCTGAATGATCTCTGTCAACACTGGCTGTTGTATCTTTGCAAACAGGCCCGCAATGGACGATGCAGCTGTTTCTTGTTCTTGCTGCAATTTCTTTTCTTCAACCTTTAAGACCTCACCAAAAGAAGGCGTTTGGAGCGTGCCACCATCACGAGATGGCGCAGACGTTCCATCAATTGGAGAGGAGGGAAGAGCGGGTTGAAGGCTAAGAGACATGATCACGAATTACTTTGCCAATGTTTTTAGAAGAGCAAGTTTTTTAGTGATGGCCTGACTGATGGCTTGATATTGAATTCCAGCTTCGGACATATCAGCCATTTCGACATCGATGTCAACGTTGTTTTGGTCAGCACGAAGTGTGCCACCGGGACGCAAGGATGTGTTGAGAATTGGTTTGCTCTCAGCAGTAGTGAGATGGGCTGCGTTGGTGGTTTTTATTGGGAGCAAAACATTGTTGTCGACAAGGCGAGAAAGAGCATCCTGAAAGTTAACGGTTTGGGCCAGGTATCCGGGCGTATCGATATTTGCAATGTTGCGACTGATCGTTTGCTGCTTAAGGCTTAGCCCAGATAGCGCAGCTTTTGCAGTCAGCGAGGAAATATCTGAAAAGAGTGAATCGCTCATGGCTATGCCTGCCATTCATTACTGTTGAAGTAACCCAACACACGGTTAACATACGTTTGAGTTTCTTGATACGGCGGGATGCCGTTGTATTTATCTACAGCACCTGGGCCAGCGTTATATGCAGCAACTGCGAGTCGGACATTTCCGTTGTAATGATTCAAAAGCTGACTCAGGAAATGTGTTCCACCATCAATGTTCTGAGCAGGGTCAAGCGAGTTTGTAACGCCAAGACCTCTAGCCGTTCCTGGCATAAGTTGCATCAATCCTTGTGCGCCAACAGAGGATGTGGCATTGGGATTGAAATTTGATTCCGCCTTGATAACCGCCTGGATTAGATTGGGGTCAACATTGTATTTTTTTGCAGCCTGATTAATGATGCTGGCAAAGTTCCCTGTGGCAGCCTGACCCGTCGAACTTGTTGAAGCTGTTTGGGTGCTGGATGTTGTTGCAGTCGATGTCATTGTTGCGCTGCCGCTTTGGGCTTTGGCTTCCAGCCTTTGCAACAGTTTGTCCATCAATGTAAGCATAAGGTTCTGCATCACAGACTGAATGCGGCCGGTAAAGAATGAATTATCCATAATAGGTTAAGCTCCTTGCTGATTTCTAAATGCACGAGCAATATAAATATCATCCTGTGCATGTGCTTCGATCTGG
Source organism: Anaerolineales bacterium (assembly GCA_046328875.1). Taxonomy (GTDB): domain Bacteria; phylum Chloroflexota; class Anaerolineae; order Anaerolineales; family Villigracilaceae; genus Villigracilis. The sequence goes on from JAXLVS010000001.1 coordinate 3,448,489, forward strand.
ATCTGTTCAGCCATGTAGATTTCATGGCGTTTTCGTTTGAGGATTTCCAAAGTTTCTTCAGATTGTTTAGCTTCAACCAATTGAAAACGCTTGTTGTCGATCTCAATGGATTGTTTTTTTAACTCAACAATCACTAATTCAATATGCTTATTGGTCTGCAACACGTTCAAGCGCAGAAGGTTTAATTTAACAAGGTCTATTTCGCCTGTTTGTGCTTCGCTTAGTTGATTAAGGAGGCTAGCCTGATATTGTTCCAATGAGGTGCGCAGATTTTTCGTTTCCTGATGAATGGCTTGTAACTTTCCAAGTTCGATCTCCAACAATTCCACTTTTCCATGGCGAAGGTCTAGAACGTTTTGCAGTGAGAACTTAGGCGTTGACATATCGTTTCCTCAGGTTAATTGACAGGGGATATCTGGCTGATCTCATTTAGAATTTGCAAAGTAGTGTTGAAGGAGCTGACATCAAAACGATCTTGTTGAAGAAAGCGATTGATCTCTGGTATTACAAGCAAGGCAGTATCCGCTTCAGGGTCGGACCCTTTGACGTATGCGCCAATATTGACAAGGTCTCGAAACTTTTCATAGACTGCAAGATTTTTGCGGGCAAATGCTGCGAGTTGCAAATGGTCTTTGGTGGTCAGGGCAGGCATAACGCGGCTGACGCTGTTCAACACATCAATGGCAGGATAATGATTACGAGCAGCCAAAGTGCGGCTGAGGATGATATGACCATCCAAAATACCGCGCACGGCATCGCAAATGGGTTCATTGAAATCATCACCTTCCACCAACACGGTAAAGAAACCTGTGATAGAGCCTGTCTCCCCTTTTCCTGCGCGTTCAAGCAGACGCGGCAGCATTGCAAACACAGAAGGGGTATAACCTTTGCTAGCTGGCGGTTCGCCAATAGACAATCCGATTTCGCGCTGCGCCATGGCAAAGCGTGTGACTGAGTCCATCATGAACATCACATCCATGCCTTCATCACGGAAATATTCGGCAATGGTCATAGCAACAGAAGCGGCTTTCAAACGCATCAATGCGGGCTGGTCTGATGTGGAGACGATGATGACTGAGCGGGCAAGGCCTTCAGGGCCAAGATCACGTTCCAAAAATTCGCGAACCTCACGACCGCGCTCACCGATCAAAGCGATGACTGCGATATCACTTTCAGAGTTGCGTGCAATGGAACCAAGCAAAGTGCTTTTCCCAACACCACTGCCAGCGAAAATTCCCATGCGCTGACCTTTGCCGCAAGTTAACATCCCATCAATGACACGCACGCCAGTGACAAGCGGCTCGTCAATTGCTGAACGTTGTAAGGGATGCGGAGGTGTCTGGTTGATGGACAAGCGATTCGATATCTTCAATGGGCCTTTGCCATCAATTGGCTCACCGAGGCCATTCAGTACACGTCCAATAAGAGAGCGGCCAACTGGGGTTTTGAAAACCTCAGAGATAGAACGCACGGTACTATCCGGCTGGATGCCTTCCATACTTCCCAAAGGCATGAGCAACATACGATTGTTGCGAAACCCTATAGCTTCTGCCATCAGAGAGTTTTTATTACTGGTCTGTATCTCACAAATCTCGCCGATCTGGCAGTTCAATCCCATGGTTTCAACCGTCAGCCCTACAACTTGCACAACCCGCCCAGTAATAGACAGCGGATTCACCTGGGACAAGGTGCTGCGAAAGCGTGAGAGGTCAAGGTTGCTGTTTTGCATTTTTAACTGCCTGAAGAATCCGATTCGTCAAAGGTTTTCAGAATGGTATTAAGTTGTGTTTCCACTCGTCCATCAACAGTTCCTATATTCCCCTTTATCAAACAGCCACCAGGCAATATATTTCCAGATGGGACGATCTTCACCTGTTCGCCCAGTGCGAGCATCTGCTGTTCATCCCAAGAAGGGTCAAGGAGTCTTGCATCACTAGGATTAATGAAAATCTTCAAAGCGCCTAACCCATGAGCATTTTCCATAATGCGGTTGAGATTGTTATGTAGGTTTTGCGAATCCAACCTCACGCCTTCTCCAAACATCTTCTTCGAAATATCTTTCAGCATCTCAACAAGAATCTGTTCACTTTGAGTTACAAGTTCAGCCTTCCAAGATTGGATCTCTTCCACCATAGCTCGTGCTGTCTTCATCGCGTCGTCTAATTCGGCGCGTGCTTCATTCCGACCCTGTTGATAGCCTTCCTGCTTTTGTTCATCAACTTCAGCCTGAGCTTGGAGCAGCACACCATCTGCCTCTGCTTGTGCAGCAAGGATGATCTCTTCTGCTTGTAAGCGAGCCCGCTCAAGAATCAATGTCCCCTGACTTTCATGGTGAGACATTCCGTCAGAAAAGAAGTTCGGCTTTTGCACCTTCCACGATCTATCGAAAGGTGTGTCAGATACTTCGATAAATGCCCAATCATCATCCAAACTTTTAGTTTCAGAGGTTTCGTCCAAGGAATCGGGCTGCCACGAAGTAAAACGCTTCCCAGATTCTTTTTGGTGCGGCGTTATTTTTTCTTCATTGACCTTTTGTCCGTTACTCGCCCCATCCTCATTTTGAAAGACGGAAAGAATCTTTTCTTTTCGAATATTTTGCAGCCGCGCTGACGCTTCAACATTTAAGTCTGGCGGATTCCAGGCTGGCAGAGAATCGTTCGGGTTTACTTTAGGCAATGACTTCATTTTCACCACCTCCACCTGCGATCACGATCTCACCAGATTCCTCTAACGAACGGCAAACATCCACGATCTTGCGTTGGGCTGTATATACATTCTTCGCCAACTGCGGGCCGAGAATATCAATTTCCTCTTTCAAATTTTCGCGCGCACGCTCTGAAACGTTTGAAAATATTTTCTCCTTCAATCGGTCAGGCGCGCCTTTGAGAGCCAGTGCCAAATCTGATTTATTGATATCGCGCAGAACACGCTGCATGGCACGGTCATCAAGTTTGATGACATCATCAAACGTAAACATATTGGCGCGTATCTCTTCAACTAATTTAGCATTGGTCGTTTCCAGCGCATCAAAAATGGACTTCTGCGCGCCACGATCTACCTGATTAAGAACCTTTACCAGAAAAGTCACACCGCCTGTTGCACGAAAATCAGCCTCATTGATCACACTGGAGAGTTTGCTCTTCAAACTTCTTTCGACTTGTTGAACAACCTGCGGAGAGACTCGATCCATCGCCGCGAGACGCAATGTAACTTCGATCTGGATTTCCTTTGGCATGCTCGTCAAAATATCAGCAGCGACCTTCGCTTCAAGATAGGAAAGGACCAATGCAATCGTTTGGGGCATTTCCTCTTGAAGCAAGGTGGCAACTTCTGTTGTGTTCGCGTTCTTCAACATCTCAAAGGATGAAAGTTGTTGATGGACAGAGATGCGCTCTAAAATTTCCGTGCCGCGGCGAGGGCCTACAGCACGTGCTAAAAGTTGACGGGTGTATTCAATTCCACCGCGCATTTCGGATGTATCTGAAAGGCTCAGTTCGCAGGCTTCTTGCAATGCTTCGTGGCGGACTTCTGGTGCTACCGTGCCTGGTTTGCCAAGCACCATAAGAACTTGCTCGATCTCGCCCTCATTCAGATACTGCAATACTCGGGACGACCGATCAACTCCAAGCCCAAGAAGAAGCGCGGAGGCTTTTTCTATTCCAGTGGTCATGATTTTTTGCCCTCGTTCAACCATATCTGAATGATCTCAGCCACGGTGGCGGGATTCTCTTCTGTCAATCTGGAAATGATGCGGGAGTTCTGTTCATCTTCTACAGTCTTGGCTGATAAATTCCTGGAACGGATCTGTGCGACAACATCTTCATTACTTTCTGAACGAGATGTGCCTGCTTTTTCTTTATCCGCGAGACGAGACAGGGCTGTAGAAAGGTCATCTTGTAACTTCAAGGCTGCTTCTTTGTATTGAGCATCGGTCAGCGCAGCCATCTCACCCACTGGCCTCATTACGGCTCTCCATGAATCTTTGGATGCATTCCGTGTATTGTTGATCGAACGGAGAATAAAGAAGAGCAAAGCAAGAACTACTACGACGGCTCCAACTGCCATGCCGATTTGTAGATAGAGCTGCTGCTGTTGTTGTTTTGCGAGTTCAGCGGTAAGTTCTGTTAATGCGGTTTTGTCAAACTCCATGGATTCGACAACGATCTGATCACCACGCGCAGCATCAATACCAGCAGCAACCTGCACCGCAGACTTAATGATCTCCATTTGAGCGGGGTCACTAACGCCATCCACCATAACGGATACAGAAATGCGGCTGACTTCTCCTGGCGCAGTCACTTCATGAGATTGAACCTGGCTGACTTCATAATTAAGCGTTTCTTCACTGCGCTGATAGTTTTCTGCGCCAGTTCCTGTAGCAGTAGCCACTGGAGTTGGTAGATTCGACGCAGCCCCAGCAACTCCTCCGTTCGTACCGCCGCCATTGGAGCTTTCGTTGATGGTTTGCGAACTGCGAAGGGCAACTTCTGTTGGTGAATAAGTGTTTGATGTGATCTCACGTTGAGTCCAATCCATCTCCACTGTTGCTTGAACAATGGAACGATTGGGGCCGAGGATCTTATCCAACATAGCCTGAACCCGATTCTGCACTTCAGCAGCGTACGACATTTCAATGGCACGCTGATCATCTTTGACCGTCAGGTTCATTTCACTTTCAGAGCCTGCACCAGATGCAAGCATGTTTCCTTCACTATCCACGACTACAACATTTTCAGGTTTTAGTCCTTCCACGCTGCTGGCTACCAAATGAGTAATGGCTCTCACTTGTGAGTCATCCAACACGTACCCTGGGTTGACCTGCATGGTGACAGAAGCTGTGGCAAGTGATTGTTCTGAGGTAAGCAAGCTTTTCTCTGGAATCACCAAATGGACTCTGACCGCCTTCACAGCTTCAATGCTACCGATAGTGCGCTCGAGTTCACCTTCAATGGCACGCTGATAATTAACCTTCTGTGAAAATTCCGTCATCCCCAACATGGAACTGCCGCTAAACAATTCATATCCCACCGTGCTGGATTGCGGCAAGCCTTCACGTGCCATCAAAAGACGAGTAGTGTACACCTGGTCACTAGGCACTTCGATGGTGCCGCTGCTCTTAAGCTGATAAGGAATACTGTTCTCATCCAACTTTTGAACGATCTGAGCGGCGTCTGTTTCACTGAGTCCTGTATAGGCTACCGAATAACTCGGTGTATTTGCCCAATTGACCAACACGGGAGTCAAGATCAACATGGCGAGGATCAATGCCACGATCGTGATCTGCCTTCCGAGGCTTTGTTTTTTCCATAAGGTAATGAATTGTTGTTGAACAGTTGTAAGCATAATAAAAACCCCAGAAAGGTTTAGACTTGCATCCTCATGACTTCACGGTAGGCTTCTACCAGCTTATCGCGAATGCCAAGAGCCACATTAAAGTTGATATTATTTTCTTCCAGCGCGATCATTACCGTGTGAAGGTCTACATCTTCACCTTTTGATAATTGCTCCACGAGGTTATCGGAATTTTGCTGGGATTGATTGAGAGAGGAAAGCATATCTTCAAATGATTTCGCGATCTGTTGCGTGCTGTTGGTGGTAGATGATTTTTGTGTGGAATTGATCTCCGGTATGGATGGGATCGGGTTGGAACTTATAGGTTGGATCGCCACAATTACCTGCCTATCTCAAGAGCCTTTAAGGCCATTCGCTTTGAAGCTTCCACTGACGCAAGGTTGGCTTCATAAGAGCGGGTTGCAGAAAGCATGTTGGTCATTTCAACTACAATATCCACATTGGGATATGTGACGTAGCCATCTGCATCTGCATCGGGATTGGTCGGGTCATACACCTTTGGGCCTGCTTCTGTATCTGTGGTAATTTGCGCAACTTTGACACCACCCTGCAAGCTGGTTTCCTGATTGCGGCGGGCAGCCACAAGCTTGGGCAGAAAATCATTTTGTTGCTCTGGCATAAAAACAACATCCTGACGTTGGTAGGCACCGCCTGCCGCTGTCCGTGTTGTTTGAGCATTCGCAATATTGTTCGAGATCAAGTCAAGGCGCAATCGTTGCGCCGTAAGCCCTGATAAACCGATGCGGAGTGAATTCCAGAAACTCATGATGTTCTCCTTGCTGAGACGATATTATCAAAGGAGGCTCATCCCTACTGTAAAAGCAGTGTGAAGTTAAAATAAATTTTGTGTGAATAAAACAAAGCGCCAATTTCCTTACGGAAAGGCGCTTTTTCGTATTGCGAGCAGATTTGAACGTTCTACCCGATTTATTATAGGAACTCCCCCTGATACGCTGAAAACAATCGGTTACGTGAGAATGTTGCCAAAGGACTTTGCATAAGCAGGTGTGGATGTGACTACAGCCTGACGAGCAACTATATTCTCTTCTGTGGTCATCCAGGCGCCGCGCAACTCTTTAAGTGTGGTAATGGCTGAGGCATAATCACCCTTGCGGATGCAATCTAGGCACCACTGATACAAGCGGAACAAGCCAACAGAAACTTCAGGATAATCCAAATTGAGAGCATCACGAAGAGCGCTGATCGTCTTGACCGCTTTGCTAAAATCTTGCTGCTCGCATGAGCGGATGGCCAGATCATAGGTCATGATCACAAGGCGAAGCGGGCTGGCATTCATTACATCCTGCTGATGGTATTGGTTGCGATAAGCTGATTGATACATGATTTGATACCTCAATTTTAGTTTCTCGAAAAATTACTGGAAGTTATTCCATACCATCAGTTTCGGCCTGATTTTGTTGAACTTGAGCTTATGCTCATTAATTCTGCATAAATTCTTAGCAGCGCTGGAGAGCCTGTACTTCAAACCGTCAGCTTCAACAGATCACCGATCTGAAGTTTTTGCAGCTCGCTGGCAGGAATGGAGCGTAAAACTTTTCTTGATTTTCGATCCACCAGAAACACAGTTATATCGTCAGTCTCATCATCCACGCGAAAATGGATGGAAACATTCACCAGACTGCCAGTTTCATCAGATGCGATCTTTTCATCCGACTGCGTTTTTTCTTTACGTGAAGTACTCAAACGGGATTGAATCGCAGCTTCTACCTCTGTAGACACCTGTGCTTTTGAAAGAGAATTGCCATCTGTCTGCTGAATACTGCTAATAGGTGTTATGGGTGTTGGGTTCATGAAACACGATCCTTTCACCTGGCATCAATTCCAGGTTCTTCCATAGCCCTGCCCTTCCAAGGCTATAGATATATTAATTTTCAGGATCAATACGGTTATAGATTCACTACATTTATCTTAGCCCGAAGTATCTATGCTTGAGCCAAGGTTAATACCGAACATAGTAGCTGTATTACCAAGGTCAACAAGTTGGGCTTGATAGTCCAAATATTGGTTATACAAAGCTTGTTTACGCATTTCCAAAGACGCATTGTATTTTTCAATGCGTTGGTTATATTCCTTGCCCTGGGTTTCGATGGAACTCAAAGTCCGTGTAAGTAAACCACTGGAGCCCGTGTACCGTGAAAGCAGGGTATTCATTTCGCCCATGCCTGCATCCAACAATGCAGTGACATCCAAAGCGTTATTTTGAAGCGTCTCACTGAACTTGCTGCTATCGAGGGTTAATTTCATATCCTTATCAAAGGAGATGCCAATATCCTCCAACCGTTTGAAACTGCCGCTGTTTGTATAACTGCGGCTCATTCGGTATAGCATATCGGTGCGGAAATTACTAAAGATGGTGTCTCCGCTGAGAGGGCCACGTGTGTATGTTGTTTTTCCGTTTTCAGTCTTGGCAGTGGATGCCATCTTATCTTTCAAGTGAGTAATGGTCGTATTGAACTTACTCACCAAAGTATTCATCAAGCTCGTGGCTTTATCTGAATTAGCGTTGACGCTTAGTTGGGCACTCTTCCCCTCTGCATCACCTGCCAAAGAGAGTGTGAGGCCTTCCACTACGTCTGTCAAATTGGTGTTACTAGCTCGAGAAACACTCATACCATTTACGATAAATTGAGCATTCTGTGCATCTTGCAAGAGATTGTTAAAGCCAAGCCCTGCCCCATCGGTATAAATCATGGCATGGTTCACGCCTGTTTGAGCAGATGTGAGAACCAATTGCTTTGCAACAATCGAAGCTTTGAAATCATGTCCTTCAGGTTGCGCTGCAGCATTGATAGCGTTGACAATGGTACGCTGAGTATCTGACCTGCTGATGCTGATGGATGTACCTTTGGCCGTGTAATGGAATGTAGTGCTTTCCAAACTACCTGTGCGGGTAAACGTTAGGATCTGGCCGCGCCCAGTATCAAATGCCCCACTTTTCATGTTCTGCCAATCGGAAGTTAAGCCTGTTGAGCCGTTCGTCTTTTGGATCGACACGGCGTTACCATCTTCGTTCACAAGCCTGAATTGACGCACACCAGAAGCATCGCGGACCTGCACAGTGTAATTACCGCTGCCTAATTCTCGTTGACTGGTGGCAACTGTCGAAACAGTAGCAGCCGTCAGTGAGCCTGAAGCGACAAAGTCAGAATATACGCCAGGGGAAGATTCCGTTTGAAGTGCAGCTGTCCCCGTTCCCCCAAGCCAGAACGTACCGCTCTTGTTCAAAGCGATGTCTGCGCTTGTCTCTGCGGCAGTCGCGCGGCTGTTAGCTTTGGCAAGCTTGGTGACGGTGAAATCGTAATTGGTGGCGGGTGCGTTCTCATCCGTTTTGTTGATGGTGAGTACGGTTGTTCCGCTTGTAGCAGGAGTGACGCTGGATTTGGAAACCAGTTTCAGGCCATACGATGCTTGAGTGCTAATCAGCGCCTGAATTGCGCTTTGCAATGCGTCGAAGTTTGACTTGACATCTGTATATACACCGCGGCGAACATCCATGCTGTCTTTTAGACTCTGTACTCGCTTAAGCGGCGCACTTTCAGCTTCGATCGTTTTTTTGATCGCGGTCTGAAAAGTGGCTGTCAGGTTCTTACTGATGGAAGCATCAATGGATGAAACGGTTGTGCTGGCCATACGTTACCTTCTTTGCCTGCGAGGTTGATTAGGGGTTCGGGCATGGAGCAGGTCAATTCATGTCCTTATGAAACCTTGCTGGGGAGGCACTGATAAGGTGCCTCCCCATAAATATCGTACCGTGTAACTGTGAAGCTTCAATCTTAGCGGAAGAGGCTGAGCAGGTTCTGCGGGGCTTGGTTAGCCTGTGCGAGCATTGCGATCGCCGTCTGTTGCAGGATTGTGTACTTCGAGGCATTCATCTGTTCTTCGGCCATGTTGGCGTTCATGATGCGGTTGTAACCAGCTTCAACGTTCACTTGCGCTGTGGAGACAGATTCTTCCTTGAAGGTAAGGCGAGCCATCAACGAGCCGAGGTCAGAAAGGGAGCTGGTGACTTTGTCGAGAGCGTAGTTGGCTGTGGTCATGTACGCGCCAGCTTTGGCTGCAGTGGAGACGTCCACTGAGAAGTTGTTGGCTTGCTTGTACGTGAAGTTCTCGGTTTCGCCAGCGCCGATGTTTCCGAAAGCGCCCATGGTGATGCTAACGCCGCGTCCCGTTTGGTAAGTGGCAAGAGCTGTTGCATAGGAGGAAGTACCAGAGAGTGAACCAGAGGCATTGCGTGCGATCTGTGTTGCTTGACCGGTGGCGTCGTTCAACTCGAACTTGGCCTGGTTGCTGTGAATGTACTCAAAGTTCATGGACTGTCCAGCAACTAAACCACTCGGGTCTGTTCCAAAGGTCAGTGCTACACCGACTGTACCGGTCTTGGCGCTGTCCAAAATGTTGCCAGCGGTAATATCAGCGTTAGAGACTGTCATGGAGCCTGTGGTGTTCCAGGTGGAGTCATCCAGGTTGGTGATGACATAGCTGACATCATCATCAGCGGCCACGTTCGTGATCTTGATGTTATAGCGGCCAGAGGCGAGTTCGGTGCCAGTGGGGCTGTTCTGTGTGTCCAGAGCATTGACACCAGACATCAATGTGCTTGAAACATCCAAAGTGGCTTTGCCGCGTGTGGCAGAAGTAGCCTTGTCTAAAACTTCAAAGGAGTAATCACCTGTGGAAAGTTCGGACATGTTGCCCAGTTGGCTGGTTTCAGCGCCGCCAGTGAAGGAGTCACTGACATCTACGAAGGTCGCGTCTGCGGCTGCAACTTTTTCAGAGAGTTTCAAGGTTGAGGGATCGAGAGCATCGGGTAAAACCCAAGTGGTGCTTTCGCCTTCATCTACACCAGTTTGGAAGACCTTGTTGCCGGTCGTGTTGTCGAGCAATTTCACACCGTTCCATTTGGTCTGATCCACAATTTCCTGGATCTGCTGGGCATAAGATGAAAGTTGGGTCTGGATGGTTGCGCGTTCTGAAGCGCCGAGCGTATCAGAAGCAGCCTGTTCGGCTTTGTTGCGCATCTGCACGATGATGTCAGTCATCTTGCTCAAGCCACCTTCGGCAACGGAGAGCATGTTCTTGGCATCGCCAATGTTATCGAGCGTAACTTTCAAACCTTCGGAGCGGGCGATCATCTTGGTTGCGATGGTCAAGCCAGCGGGGTCGTCGGAAGCGCTGTTGATGCGCTTGCCAGTGGAAAGACGGGTCTGATGTGTCGCCAACTTGGAGTTGATGTTCATCAGAGAGTTCAGGGAATTCAGCGCGCCGATGTTCGACGCAATGCGGGTAATATCTACAGTAGCCATTTCAAACCTCCATGTTTGAATTATAGGTAGGGGATCCTTCCCCTATTTTTGAATTTTGATTTTGATTAGTTTTGTCTTGCATTGTGTTTCAGGTACGGATTTGTCAAACAGAAAAAGTAGTGGGTGATGTTCTTTATTCGATACGCGCCTCCGTCTTACTTTATTCGGATATTTGATTTTTTGTCACACCTATAGTTTCGGCAGGGCGGCGCGTTCCTTGAGTTGTTGATTGTAAAGATCGCATTAATTTTTCCTTTCATCCTCCGCGGCAGGGTTTAAAGCAGATTTGTTGTTATATAATCATTTTTAGATCAGGAGAAACAATATGTTCACAAACCTGTCAGATGGAACAAAGACAGCGCTTCAGGTGGTATTCGTGCTGGCTCTTGTGGGTGGGGCAATCGCCCTTCTGCTTTCCATGGGAGTCTTCAATTCCTCCCCAGGCAGTCACCTTGTCTCTTTTGAAGTAAAAGCCTCAGGCGGGTACGCACTCATCACTTTGAAAGCAGGCAGCGAACACATCGATAAACCAGCAACAGTCACAGTGCCTTGGTCAAAAACAATACGCATCAAGAGCGGAACAGAAATTTATCTAACCGCATCCAACCCATCTCAGACTGGGGAATTAAGTTGCCGCATCACACTCGATAAAGAAGAGTGGAAATCAGAAAAGATCAGCGCCCCAAAAAATGGAGTTGCCTGTGCGGGTATTGTTCCCTAACTTACGAGCTGGGAGTTTCAAAAACTTTTGGTATTCCTATTTGAGGTGTCTTTAAAATAGCGTGAGGATTTTCCCGAAGTGACAAATGAATGGTCAACGAACCAATATTCGTCACCAACGGAACAACCAGGCGCGGATATTCAAGGGTGGAAATAGAAGCGCCTTTACCGATGATGAGTGAAGGCGTGGAAATATTTGACTCAAACCCCGCCTCAGCCAACCTCATGCTTGCTTGCCCGGTAATGACATTTCCCAACTCTGCAATACCGCTCTGCGCCAACTCGGTCAACGCATCGAATTTTTCCCCCATCAAAGTCGAGGCAAATTGCACCGCCGATTCCTCCGACATTCCATAAAAAACAGTTCCATCCACAGCGCCGATAAGGGAGATGATCACAGTAACGTCATCGGTGCGATAAGAACCGTTCTCAAGTCGCAAATCCCCGCGTTGAACAACCTCACGCATTTCCATATTGAGAATGTCATGCGCCGCACTTACAAATGGATTTAAGAACTTAACATTCATGTACTACTCCGATCACTCTGTGGCAGAAGGCGGCTGAGAATCATTCTCTGGGACAGGCATCTTCATGGAAGAGATGAAATTATCGGCGAGATGAGCCTCCCCGTTTATCTTCTCCCGCAAAGCAAGGTGGACAGTCAGCACCCCGAACTGGGTTTCCAACGGAACCACGATCCGCGGAAAATCCAGTGTAGAGATCTCTACCCCATTCCCATTTAGAACAGTAGGCGTTGAAATATTTGACTTGTATCCAGATTCAGAAAATCGGATCGTAGCCTGTCCACTGATGACATTGCCTAATTCCGCCACCCCGCTCTGAGCAAGCGCATTAAATTCTGCAAATTCCTGCCCCATAATTTTTGAGACCAAGTTCAAACACGTAGTTGTGGACATGCCGTACATCACAACACCATACACGTCCCCGATCAGGTTGATCAACACAGTAATGTCATCTGAAGTCAACGATGAACGATGCATGGAAACATCTCCACGTACGGCATTTGCATCCACTTCCGTTTTCAAAACTTCCACAGCAGCTTGAATAAATGGGTTTAGAAATTTCACATCCATTTTCCACCTCCGCATAGCTCAGGGAAGCCCCCAAGCAGAGATGTACACGAACGGAATAACAGGGGCAATGTATTCATAGGGTATCCATCAAACTTTCTTGTAAAAGGAAATACCAAAATTCTGAAAACCGAATTTTGAAGCACTGGAAATGATCTCTGTCCCTCCAACAAAGAGCACCCCACCGGGGCGCAAAGCCTTCCAAAACTTTGTATAAAGAATATCTTTTGATTCAGTTGTGAAGTAGATCACTACATTTCGACAGACGATTAGGTCAAAATTACTTTCAAACTGATCCGCCAAAAGGTTTTGTTCCTGAAAGCGAATGTTCTTTTGCAGTTCTTCATTCGCAAAATATGGCGAGAGCGGCGTAATATGTTTCTGCCGCTGGGCAGGGGTTAAATTACGAATATCTTCCGAAGAATAAGGGCCACGGGACCGAGCTTTGAGCAATGCCCCGCGGTCTAAATCAGTTGCGAGGATGGAGAACTTTAGCGTTGGAGCAATCTCCCCCATCAAAATAGCCATGGTGTAGGCTTCTGCGCCCGTGGAGCATCCCGCGCTCCAAAACTTTAGCCCGCCCAATGGTGTGTAACTTTTTATAAGGTAAGGCAAAACTTCAGTACGTACACTTTCCCAACGGTTTGGGTCGCGAAAAAATTCTGTAACATTGATAGTCAAATAATTGCGAAATCGTTCAAGTTCATTCCTATCAGTTTTGAGCAGGCTGAAATACTCCTTCCAATTGGGTGTGCGGGAACGGATCAGCCAGGAATCCAGACGGCGTTTCATCTGCTCTTCCTTGTAACTTTCAAGGTCAATGTTCAGCGTCTGTTTGATCGAAGTCTTTACTTGCGAATAAATATCAGTATCCATAATTTCATATCCTTAACGCGCCATCTCGCGAACTGCAGATTCAATGGCTTTTGCAATTTTGGGGCGCGGCAGAATGGCATCTGCTGCCCCAGCCTCGACCACGCTACGAGGCATTCCCCACACAACGCAGGTACTCTCATCTTCGGCGATCACATATCCTCCAGCGCTATGCAGAATGGACATTCCAAGAGCGCCATCACTACCCATGCCTGTCAGAATCACACCGATCATATTCCTGCCGAAATGCCCGTTTAGCGAATTGAGTGTCACATCCACTGCGGGGCGCACACCATGCACAGCAGGCTTTTGATTTAAAGCAACTCGTTCGCTTTCGTCCAATGTCATGTGGAATCCACCGGGCGCGACCAATACTTGTCCGATCATCAATTGGTCACCAGGTTCGGCTTCTTTAACTTTGAGAGGAGAAAGAGAATTAAGCCGCTCTGAAAGGGAACGCGTAAAACCAACGGGCATGTGTTGAACGATGACAACTGGAGATTGCAAAGTAGCTGGCAATGCAGGGACGATCTCACTTAATGCACCAGGCCCACCCGTAGATGAACCTATCAGAATAACAGGCGCCAGCTTCGAGTACGGACGAACCGTTTTTTCAGGTTGGTTAATTGTTTGAGACGAGTCAACCTTCAAAAGGTAGGAAGTCGCGTGTTTTACTTTTGCTTTCGCCGCAAGTTTTATCTTGGCGATGATCTCGCCCATGGCCGCGCGAATATCCAAGCGGTTATCAGGCTTAGGAATGAAGTCCACTGCGCCGAACATCAGCGCTTGAATTGTTTCGGATGCGCCTTCTTTGGTGAGGCTGCTGACCATGATGACTGGGCATGGAAATTTTTTCATGATCTCACGCAACGTGGAAAGGCCATCCAAGTGCGGCATTTCAACATCAAGCGTGATGACGTCGGGTAACAATTGAGGGATTAAGCGAAGGGCTTCCTGTCCATTGCTCGCAGAACCGACAACCTGTATTTCAGGGTCTTCGTTGAGTTGCTGAATGATGGAAAAACGCATGAACGCAGAATCGTCCACAACCATCACGCGCAACGACTTTGTTGGTGTTCCGTTGTCGGTCATGATCAGATCTATGAAAGCAACTTTGTGATCGCGTTCATGACTCGATCTTGCTCAAATGGCTTGACGACGAAATCTTTTGCGCCAGATTTAACAGCTTCCAACACAACTGATTCTTGACCAAGCGCCGTGAGCATGATGACCCGTGCCTTGGGGTCAAACCCCACGATCTCTTTGAGCGCGGTCAGGCCATCCATCTCAGGCATGGTGACATCCATCAACACAACATCGGGGTGAAGTTCCTTGTAGCTGCTCACGGCTTTGAGGCCATTCTCAGCTTGAAAAACTTCATATCCATCGGTACTGAGCATTTTGGTCAAACGCACCCGAAGGAATTCTGCATCATCTACTATCAATACTTTTGACATATCTTTACTCCTCTAGTTTTATATTTCGTGTTCCTTTTCACCGATGACACGCACGGTCACGCGGCTATCTGCAACATACACACGGATCGTGCGCCCGGTATGTCCACCAACTTCTTCAGCAGCGATCTTCATATTCAAACGCTGAAACGTGGTGCGAGCTTTTTCAATGTTTCGCGTTCCAATATCAAACGTGCTGGTCAGTCCTGGGGCTACAAGCATGTTCGCCCCACCCACCATGCGGATAATGATCCTGCTCCGATTCGCGCCTTCCTTTGCCATGAGCGCCAGCAAGCTTTCAATACCGCTATCCACGTACTTACTGCAGGTGGATGGGTCTTTCCCTTCGCCGTTCAATCCTTCAGGAAGGACTGCATGGATCAGCCCCGCCACACGCATAAAAGGGTCAACCATGGAAATGCCCAAGCAAGAACCCAATCCATACGCTACAAGGACATCTTCAGGGTTGCTGCTAACAGCTTGTTCGCCCAACCCCAAGGTAATCGGATTATTCATGCGCTATTCTTTTCTTCAATAACATATCCAGAGCTTTCATATCTGGGATGATCCAAAAATCTGTTTCCACAGATCGCGGGCCGTCCATAAAGTTGGTGTGAACCAACAATACGTGCTCATTGATGCCGCCCGCAGTTGCAACAACAATATCCAGAATTGCGCCAACCATATCCACCATCACAGCTGGAGGCGTGGGGCGAAAACTAGCACCAACCTTTTCTGCAATGGAATTCAAAAAGAATGAACTGCACAAATTACCCAATTCACCCAGCGCAGACCGCTCTATAGAGCCAAGCTTTTGTGTTACGCCGTTATCTACACCCATCAGTAGGTCTGCCAATTCAAGCGCTTTCTGATACGGAATGATCATCATGATCTGTCCCAACATATCCCCTTCAAAGCGCAGATAGACACCAACAGCGTCATCTTCCAACCCACCAACAACTTCAGGAATCGTCAACAAAGGTATCAACTCAAGCCTTGGACTACTGACTTCAATGTTGCGACCAACCATTCCAGAGAAACCGACAGCCGCATTCTTAATACCCTCATCAGCTATGGTTTTTAATTTATCGAAAAGGTCTTGATCAAATAACGTAGTATTCTGCATCATGTATCACTTCCTTTTTATATTCCAGCAAGCTTGAATAACCCGAACACATCTACGATCAGCGCAACCTGGCCTTCGCCAAGAATAGCCGCGCTAGAAATTCCAGGGATATCACCGATGAATGCTCCGAGCGGCTTTACAACAATATCCTCTTCCCCCACCAATGAATCAACAACCAGCCCAATCCGCTGCTTGCCTGATTGAACTACAACTGCATAAGAACTTTTTTTCTGTCCACTGCAGCCTGAAAGCTTGAAAATATCGGAGAGCTTTACGAGCGAAAGGACACTTTCCCTCAACATGGTGACTGGTTTCTGGTACACATACTTGATCTTATTTTCTTCAAGGCGAAACGTTTCAGTGATCATCACCAATGGAATCGCCAGTGTAGACTGCCCTACTTTGACCAGCAACGCAGGGACAATTGCCAGAGTCAAAGGCAAGGTGATCAAGAACGTTGTACCTTTCCCTAACTCAGTATCTACATGAATAGAGCCATTTATCCGTTGAATGTTTGTGTTCACGATATCCAGCCCCACCCCGCGCCCAGAGATGTCTGTCACTTTTTGAGCGGTGGAAAGGCCAGCCATGAACATCAAATCAATTGACTGTTCTTCTGTCAGGCTGGCAGCTTCTTCTTCTGTGATCAACCCCTTTTGCACAGCGCTCTTGCGGAGTTTCTCAGGGTTAATTCCGCCTCCATCATCTTCAACCGTCAAGAGAATACGTCCCTGCTCATGGCGGGCTGTCAGAGTGACCTTACCTCGTTCGGGCTTGCCTGCCGCAATGCGTTCAGCAGACGATTCAATTCCATGATCTACTGAATTGCGCACAAGATGAATCAACGGATCATTGATCTCTTCAAGCATCGAACGATCCATTTCAGTTTTTTCACCTCGCAAAACAATATCGATCTGCTTCCCAACCTTCAAAGACATATCATGTACCATGCGCGGAAACTTACCAAACACACTCGCGATCGGCAGCATACGAATGTGCATTACTTCTTCCTGAAGCTCATCTGTAATGCGTCCCAAATGGGTGATCGTCTCTGCGATCATGTCGTAATTGCTATTTATACGCGTAAGGCGGCTATGGATTTGCTTCAAGTGATTTCGATCCGTGATCAACTCCCCCACTAGATTCACTAAATTATCCAAACGGTCCACGTTCATACGGATGGTCATATCCGTGCTGCGTCTGCCAAATGGATTATTGCTGCGCCGTTCACCAGACGCATTATTTTTATCGGATTGCTCGCCTCTTTCCACCGCAGACGGCTGTTCCTGTTTCGAAACAACTTTTCCACCCGAAAGAATTTGCTTACCGTTAACCAAAATCTCTTCAATACCTGAAATCTTTGCCAACGCCGTGCTGATCTGCTCGAAAGACTGAGACGTCACCACCACTGCAGAAAAATCACGGACAGCAGTTGCAGTTTCAATCTGCGCTTGAGACGGCGTCATCGCTTGAATGTCACCCATGTCCTGCAAAGCCATCATCAATTGAAAAGCTCGCGCCGCGGAAGCCATGCTCTTCACGTCAATCGTCGCTTGCACATGGATTATTCCATTTTTCAAACCCGTTTCCGTATTTTCTAATTCCTGCTTTTGGCCGTTTGGAACGGCTTCGGTCTGAGCGGTACTGACAGGCTCTTCCTTTTCGATCATCCCCTTAAGTGATGAAACAAGCCCAGCCACATCAACATCACACATTTGGGAGCTACTTACTTCATCGCGCAACAAACGCAAGTGATCCACTGCATCCAAACAGACATTGACCAACTGGCTCGATATCTGAATGTCATTCTTGCGAACTCCATCCAGCACCGTTTCCATGGCATGGGTCAGGTCTGTCATGCGCTGATGCCCGATCATGCCAGACATTCCCTTGATGGTATGCGCAGAACGGAATACAGCTTGCACCAGTTCGGGGTCTGTCTCTCCCCGCTCAAGACGAATCAAACCATCATCCAGCATCTGCAAATGTTCATCTACTTCCGCCAGAAAGATCGGCAATTCTTCTTCATTGATATCAAAAATGATTTCCATAGAATAGTCAGGGCTCCAATATTTCACTGTCAAAGTTAACACACCCTAAAGTATTTGACTGTAAATCAGCCGTAAAGAGAAACCAAAAAATGGATAAATTTATTTCAAAAAACAAAACGCCTCTGATATAGAGGCGTTTAAAGATTTTATAAACATAAATAGAACCTCAGGATTCAACCTATAGGTATAAATCTTTCACAAATATGAGACAAAGAACTTAGAAAGTATTTGAAAGCTCTGTTTTTTTACCATCAAGACTCAAAGAAAAAATAAACTTCGTGCCTTTGTGCCTTGGTAACTTTGTGATGAAACTCTCTTAGACCAAACTTTCACTCGTTGAAGGTTCTTCAACCTCTTCTTCAGTTTCTGAGGCAAGGATTTTCCTTAATTGATCCAATGTTTCTGGCTTACTTTCTCCTGCCAGCAATTCCTGTATCTTCACTTGATCTTGCACAGCCTGGTAAATTTCCTGGCGCAAAATGATCAACTCGCGCGGCGCATCAATACCTAGTTTGATGCGCTCCCCTTCAATGTCAAGAATGGTAACCACAATATTGTCACCGATGGTGATACTTTCATTTATCTTGCGCGAGATGACCAGCATAGAAAGGCTCCGAGTGAAAGAATGTTAGCGCAAATAATCAAAAAGGCTGAGTGCCGAAATCGCCCGTTGACTGACTTCCAGCACAGCTTCATAGGTAGTCTGCTGATTTGCCAGCAGAGCGATGCCCTCAGCCATGTTGGTGTCTTCGTTTTTGGAAAGCAGGCTCTTCGTTTCCAGTTTTACCGACTCGAGGAAATTCGCCGTTGAATCAACCTGACGCATCCGTGCGCCGTTCGATGTGCGGTATTGGTCCAACGTCTCAAGTGATGATTTCAACGCACTCAATGTGGATTGAAGCGTAAGCGGATCAGTGACTGGGTCACCCGTGTCGTTGATATTGTTCTGAAACATCGCATTGGATGCCTGTATCAGGTTTTGCAAAAAGCCCAAAATGGCCTGGTCACCACGTACATTCAAGGTCACAGACTGGTCTGGGCCAAGGCTGCGCTGCATGTTTCCCTGATCTCCAAGATAGGCAACTGTTTTTGGTGTAAAGGGGTTACCTTGATAATCATTGAGTGTTGTAGCGGAGTCGCTCAACTCAAAAGCTTTCTGATTGACCTGATACCCAGAAAAAATATATTGACCATTTACCGATGTGTTGCCAAGCTCAACCGCTTGATTGACAAGGTCTTGCATTTCAGGAGCGAGAGAAAGAGCACGTTCACTACCTGAAAGTGAGTCATTCAACCCGCGCAGAATCAAGCTATTAGCACGGACAGCGATCTGCTCCAACTGATCAAATGCATTATCAGTAGCGGCCATCCAATTTTGGGTTAACTCGGCAGCATCAGTATAAGACTCGAGAGTCTGCATGTGCGAACGCAGGCTCAGGCTTGTAGAAGCATGAGTGGGGTCTTCAGATGCAACCTGAAATTGTTTACCAGAGGCGATTTTTCCTTGCAACTTACTCACCTTTTCCAAATTATCTGCCATGTTTTGAATGGCACCGTCCGTCATCATTTGATGTGTGATTCTCATGCCATCTCCTTCAGGCTACAGCCCAACCCGCCCCATACGATTGATGACCAAGTCAAGCAGGTCATCGTATGCGGTTAGTACACGCGCTGCTGCCTGGTAGGCCTTTTGGGCTTTTGCCATATTCGCGGCTTCTTCATCCAACGAGACGCCTGCCATTGATTCACGCTGATTACCAAGCGCATCCACCACCAACCCATGTTGGTAGGAACTGTCTGTAGCGCGTTTAGTGAGGACAGCCAAGTCTGTGATCTGAGAATTATAAAATTCATTCAAAGTGGCCGTGCCAGCTTTCATCCCTTTGACAGTTTTCAGCCCAGCGATCTGTAATGCAATATCATTATTCCCAGCTTGATTCGCTGCGCTGGATGTAGCAATACTGGCTGCATCCAAAGAAGAGTTAACAGCGATGCTTAAGGCATCGGTTCCGTTGAAAAAATTCAGATTCGTGGCATTATTCAAACCATAGCCACCACTATGAATTGTGTTGACTTGAGCAATGAGTCCCGCAGACATGGTGTTCAACCCATTCAATTGATCCACCAAAACATGGTCTCGCACTTCCAGCGTACCTTTTAGTTCACCGCTGGATGGAACAAGTTTTTGGTTGTCGCTCCAGTAGGTATTTATTATGCTGGTGTCGGCGGGGTCTGTTCGGGTCTCGAGCCTGAGAGCATCATGCCCAACTACAAGGACATGTCCACCAACTGAGACCAGCACTTCCCCATTTTTCTGTTCAGTAGAAACTGCCCCAGTAAGTTTAGCAAGACGGTCGAGCGCTACATCGCGTTTATCCAATAGGTCATTGGGTTGTTCGCCAACAGAAATAACCCGTGAAATATTTTCATTTAATTTGGCAACGTCACTTGCCAGTGAATTGATCTCTTCCACCTGGCTGGAGACCACCTGGTTCTGATCACTGCGCATTTGCAAGATCTGAGTTGCGCGCCGATTGAAAGCAGTCGCCAAAGAACTTGCATCATCCAAAAGAATCGAACGCAGGCTGGTATTGGTTGGGTCATTGGAAAGAGACTGCCAACCCGACCAAAACTGATCAAGCTTTGGAAGCAGTCCATCATCTGAGGTTTCGGCGAGAGTCGATTCGAGTTGTGAGAGAATGCTGCTTTGGGCTTCCCAATTTCCAGCTTCGGAAGAGACGGCGCGATAGCGTCCATCAAAATAAGAAAGGTTAAAGCGTTGGATCCGATCAATGGTAACGCCCGCGCCGCGCTGTCCTGCGCCTGTGCTATATTCCGCGCCGTTGATCGAGGAAGGCGTTTCAGCAGTAAGCACTGCAGATTGTCGGCGATAGCCTGGTGTGCTGGCGTTGGCAATATTATGCTCTGTAATTTCCAGAACCTGTGAATGGGTTAGGACTGCTTGAAGTGCAATGGAGATTCCAGAGGAGATGGTTGGCATGGCGATCCCTTAGGCGCGTCTTTCCACGCCTAAACCTGCTGCAGGTTCCTGACGCTTCGTCCCATCTTTGGGAGAACGGTAGCCAGCCTCGGGCTGGAAGATGTCAATGAGGAAGGATTGAGTGGCCTTGAGCCAGTCTAACTTGGTGAGTGCAATCGCCTGACTGGCATGGTTTAACTCACGCGCCTGACTGGTGAGACTGTAAATTCCTTCGGTGAGATTCTTAATACGTGTTGCATCTTCAGGTTTAAGAAACGGTAAAAGCGCCTGAATGGATGTATTTTCCAAGCGAAGGTTTAGTTGAAGGGAAAGTTCCTGAACGACCTCGCGGCATTTATCTTCCAGCACGCTGATCTTATCGAGCAGGACTTCTTTATCCTCCACGATCTGCAAGATCTGGTCTGGTTCGTTCAGCAGAGAAACGCGCTCTTTTTTGGAGAGAGCCAGTAATTCCTGCAAAGATCGAAACAGCAGTACAAGCACTTGTTCCAGTTCATATCGATTTTGTGTGAGTTCATCAACTACCATTGCAGAAGTCCTTCGAGGTTACTTACTTGGGGAATAGCTTCGCCAACAGTTTACGAGCGAGTTCGCCAACTTGAACGGTGTAGTCACCGCTCTCAACCTGTTGCTTAAGCATAGCCAGCCGCTCGGATTCAACCTCGTCTGTATTGCCGAGGGCGGCGCGGGCTTTGGCCAATAGGCGCGCATTTTCTGACATTTCCACTTTGTCCTGTCCGCTATGGGCAGAATCAACCTCGTTTAGCTCTTCCCTTCTCTCGACGGGGTTCGCATTTTCGGTTGATTTTGTGGAAAGCGGTTGTAAACCAGTAGGTTCAATTTTCATGGATAGGGTTCTCCTGCAAGGTAAATGGGCTCACAATACCATTATCGGCACTTTTTCTAAAAACATTATGCCTTGCGAAGATTAATTGCCTCTGAAATCATCGTATCAGTTTGCTGGAACGCCTTAAGGGACATACTAAGCGTGCGCTGAATGGAGATGAGGCGGGTCATTTCCTGTGTCAGGTCAATATTGGAGTTTTCCACGTGGTAACTGCTCAGTGTGCCAAAATTCTCAGAGGCTGGCTCCCCAGTTTGGGCGGCGCCAGAAGCGTCTGACTCAAGCAGGATGTTGTTGCCATTATCGGTTAGACCACTTGGGTTGGGAAAGCGAGTCAGTTGGAGGGTACCAGCTTCCACAATTGCGCCATCCGCATCAGTAGCAGTGATCGTTCCATTAGCAGATACACTCACATTGGTCATGCCCTCTGCGATCTTGCCATCCCAAACCAGTGGATATCCATTCGCAGTGACGATATTGCGGTCAGCATCCAAAGAGAATTGCCCATCACGAGTGTAGCCAATCGTTCCATCGGGCAAGGTAACGCTGAAAAAGCCATCACCTTGAATAGCCAGATCTAATGAATTGGAAGAAGTGCGCAAGGAACCTTGCATGGTGAGCAACTGGGTGCTGCGCATTTGTGTGCCTTCCTTAAGTTGCTGATTGAGCATCTCTTGAAAATTTGAACGAGTAGTTTTGTATCCCGCCGTGTTGACATTTGCCAAATTGCTGCTGGTCACATCCAAGTCCAGCATGTGACTTAGGATATCCTGACGGGAAATGTTGAGCGTGTGAAAAAGAGATGATGACATATGTACTCCTTATCCAAGTCGTCCAAGGGATGAGATGGTCTTGCCAAGTAACTCATCCTGATTTTGAACCAACTTTTGCGCTGCTTCATACGAGCGGCCAACTTCCACCAATTGTGTCATTAACTGTGATACATTGGCATTGGAAGTTTCAAGATAGCCTTGAACTACTTGCGGTACATCTTCACCTGTTGAAGCCGTTGGGCCAGTAAAGAGATTGCCTTCCGTGTGCTTCAATTCGGTTTCAGGCTTGGCAAACACGCCAATCCCTAAAGTTGCGACAGCAGTTCCATTCACGCTAATAGCTCCATCCTGCCCAACAGACACTTCCCCATCGGGAAGTTCAATCGGCTGCCCCGCATCATCCAGGACCTGATACCCATCTATTGTGACGAGAGTATTATCAGCATCTCGAAGAAAACGCCCATCCCGAGTGTATCGATTTCCATCAGGGGTTTTGACCGTGAAGAAGCCATTGCCCTGCAAAGCAAGATCCAGAGGATTGTTCGTGTTCTGCAAAGCGCCCTGGCCAAAGTCAATAAAATCTGTGCCGATCTGTGTACCCAAGCCCAGTGTGCCAACATACTCTACCGGGCTGGCTTGTAAATTCCCATTGGTATAAACGGCCTGTCCCTGCATGAATTCCTGAGCAGTGCTCAGAATTTGCTTGAAGCCTGGAGTCTGTACGTTGGCAATGTTGTGGCTGATCACTTGCTGACGCGTGGCGTTCATCACCATGGCGGAAACTGCGGAATAAAGTCCTTTGATCATGATTGCATCTCCATCTATTACTTATTCTTCTGTTGGAAGCTCAACACTAATTGAACTTCTTCACGGCTCATGCTGAACTGACGGGCAATATCTACATCTGACATATTGGCTTCCGACATGGCGCCAATTAATCGGTTGCGCTCCAAAACGGAGGAAACTGGATCAACACTATGGCTTTGGCTAGCTTTTTCCTGCGAAATATTCAACAGTGTCTTGAAATCGGTCTGCCCCATCACGCCTGTGGACGGTGGAGTTGTTGTCTGCGGAGGGTTGGCGACCAATCCGCGCATTTCCTCAACCAGTGGCGTCATGCGCTTGGCTTGTGTCTGGCGGTTTTGTGCAAGCGCAGTTTCACGCGCCAATTGAAGCACGTACAAGGAATCTTCGAGGGATACTTTTGGAATGCTATTCATTCTGCATCACCGCTTTCAAAGAGACCAGTGCGCGAGCATGTAATTGGCACACACGGGATTCGGTCAAACCAAGCACTTTTCCAATCTCCTTGAAAGTCAATTCCTCAGTGTAATATAGCGAAAGAACCAATTGTTCACGCTCATCCAGGCTTTTAATGGCAGCCACCATTTCTTCTGCCATATCCTTTTCTTCCAGCAGGTCCAAAGGATTTGCTTGTTTCTCATCCCCATATTTTTCATGGAGTGACACATCCCCTTCGCCATCGCCTTCCATCATCATATCCAATGAGACGAGTACGCGGTTTGTATCTGCCAAGCCCTGCTGCACATCCTCCACATTCGTTCCAAGATGCGAAGCGATCTCATCTTCGGTGGGTTCACGAGAATTTTCAGACCACAAGGTAGTGATAGATTTTTGGATCATGCGAGAGCGTTTACGGGCAGAGCGCGGCATCCAATCTGTGGTGCGCATATAGTCCATGATCCTTCCACGGATGCGCAGGCTGGCGTAGGTGCTGAACTTGGTATTGAACTTCGGATTGAAGTGATCTACGGCTTCGATCAAGCCGATCAAACCTTGATGAGCGAGGTCTTCATAATCGCTGCCGCGTTCCTGGGTAATTCCCATTCGCCCCAACAGATAATGGACAAGCGGAACCGACTGCAGAACCAACTTCTCCCTTAATTCAGGAGAGCGGTTCGTGAAGAATTCCTCCAAAATATCTACAGAGTCCATTTGCATAACCATGGTTTACTTTACCTCTGATGAGTTCTTCTGACTTGAACCATCAAATTCATCGGGGCGTTTCTGCCCACTGACTGACATCATGCCCGAGGAAATCTGACGTGTGATCATCATCAGCAAACTGCCAAGCACCAATATCGAAATACTCGTGCGGAACACAAAAGCGGACAATGATGCACCCGTCAACAAAGAGATGCCAGCAACTGTTAAAAATACAACTACCAGAATAATGACCGAAAGTGTTACCGTAAACTCCACTAAAAGAGGAGGATGAGTTCCCGCGTCCTTTTGGGAACTATCCGCTTGCTTTGCTTCTTCAGCGGGGTCGTGTCGTTCTAGTGAAATTTCATTATCAGCCACAGTGTCATCCCTCGCTACTTATTCCATTCCTTGCCAAACAATGCAGAGACCAATCGGATCGGGTCGGCTGTTTCCAAGTGACGAGCCGTTTCCCTACCAGTGGTGAAGTATGCAAGCGGAGTGTGATTCTTTCGGGCAAAGTTATACAAACCGCCGAAGTTATACGTTTCATCCAGCTTGGTAAAGATCAGCCCATCCAAATTGAAGATGCCAAGAGAAGCATACATCTGAAACAAATCTGCCTCTTTTGTAGTGGCGGGAGATACCAAGTAGGTGCAGCGCCCTGGCATCTCCGAAAGCAGCGCACCCAACTCGATCATTTGCTTTTCATCACAAGGGTTATATCCTGGTGTATCTACCAAAAACAACTCACTCGAATCAGAAGCGTTGATGATCTCTTTGATATCCTGCGGGGTATACACCAACTTCAACTCAAGCCCCAATGCATCGGTATAAGCCTTCGCCTCAGCAATCGCCCCCGTGCGGACCGTGTCGGCACATATCCATGTAACAGACTTGTGCAAACCCTGCCTAAAGAACAAAGCCAACTTTGCGATCACGCTGGTCTTGCCGCTTCCACTTGCGCCCACTACACAAACAATATTGCTAGAGACAAAATTTCCTGCCCCCTTCTGTACACGCAACTCTGCTCCCATCAACTGGATGATGGAACGTTTACAGAGTTCCACGTCACCCAGTGTGCTTGGGCTAAGTGTCTCAAGCGCCAAGTCTAACAAACCTTCGATAAGGGAATTTTCCACACCTTGCTGGATCAATTGCAGTTGGATCTTTTTCAGCGCAGGCGGAGAGTAGCGGTCATTCGTCGGGACGGTTGATTCTGTCTTTCGGACAGGAGCAGCTACCGGGGCAGATTGATGCGGCAAAGGATTTAGGTTTAACTTCAATGGCGGAGGTAAGTTCGCAGGCTTCTTCGTCGCAGGAATGTCCCATTCAATCTCAGGGCGTTCTTCTACAAAATCCGTTTGAGCTGGCAGAAGAACCGCGTTGGTCTTCTTCGCTTTGGTTGCTTCTTCCAAAGATGCCGCAACAACTTCCACTGCTGATTTCTTCCACGGATTCCAAACTGGGCCATCAGGCACTTCGCGCATGGAAACAACGATTGCATCTGAGCCAAGTTCATTTTGAACGAGTTGCAAGGTCTGAAGTGTTGAATCTGCTTTAAATGTTTTAGTAACCATATAAGCCTCTTATATTCCTAATCGAGCTTAACCATGCCGTGCGCTTTGACCTTTGTACCGTGCCCCACCTCAGAGAAAGCCATAACGATCAAGTTTGGAAGGGATTGGTCGATCAGCCTTCGAAATGCAAGGCGCAATTCACGCGGACAAAGCAGAATGGGGAAATGCCCAAGTTGAGCGAGATCTTCCATTTGTTCGCCCGTTTTGAGCAAAAGTTTCTGAGCCATTCCTGCATCAATGCCAAAACCTGGGCTGCCTTCTGAATTAACTAATGATGCACGCAGGGTAGTTTCAAGCTGCGGAGCAAGAGTGAAAACGTGAAGAGTATTTGTTTCATCTTTATATTGGCTTGAAATGGTGTGCGCCATGCTCTGACGAACTGCTTCTGCAAGAATATGCGGGTCACGAGTCATGGGAGCATTGTTGGCGAGGACTTCCAAAATCCCACTCAAGTCACGGATGGGAATACGTTCGCGCAAAAGATTGCGTAATACGCTTTGAATTTCACCAAGGTTAAGCAGTTCAGGGGTAACACCTTCAACAGAAGCGGGAGCTTTCTGGCGCAATTGATTCAACATTTCCTGCACGAGTTGGCGACTGAGCAATTCTGCGGCATTACCGCGTACTACTTCCGTGAGGTGTGTGCAGATCACTGAGAGGGGTGTTACTACTGTGTAGCCTTTCACCTCTGCTTGATTTTGCTCAGAAGTCCCTATCCAAATAGCAGGCAAACCAAATGCTGGCTCAGAAGTAGGAATGCCCTGCATAGGCTCTTCTATGTCTGAACCTGGGATGGCCATGAGACGGTCAAGCATGATTTCACTGGAAGCAACTTCCTGTCCACGAATTTTGATGCGGTAAGACTGAGGCGGCAGGCGCAAGTTATCGCGGATACGAACAACGGGGAGGATAAACCCCATTTCGCTCATCAACTGTCGGCGGATGCTGGTGATGCGGCGCAGCAAATTATCCTGACTGTCTTCATCGATGATAGGGATCAGGCTATAACCAATCTCCAATTCGATGGGATCTACGACAACCAATTCCAGCATTTGTTCTGGCGTTTCTGGCTCGGTTGGGCGAGCGGGCAGCAACGTGGCAGCTTCTTCTACAGCAATAGCTTTTGCCTGATCGCGGTTGACGAAAAACGCCGCAACCCCAAGCCCAATGCTGACCATTGCAAAAGGCAGAGTCGGAAGCCCAGGCACAAGTGTCATTAAACCAACTACGATAGCACCGACGGCCAGCACATTGAAGTTTGAAATTTGCGTGGAGACTTCCGTGCCAAGCGATGACTCAGACGTAGAACGAGTAACGATCAAACCAGCCGCAGCAGACACAAGCAAAGACGGAACTTGAATTGCCAAACCTGCACCAATAGTGAGGAGTACGTACGTTTGTAAAGCAGTCGCCAAGTCCATGCCACGCTGTAAGACACCGATGACAAACCCGCCGATGATATTGACCAACATAATAATGATGGCAGCGATCGCATCCCCTTTGACGAACTTGCTGGCACCATCCATTGCGCCATAAAAGTCTGCTTCGGCTTCGATCATCTTACGGCGGTTACGAGCTTGATTCTCGTCAATCAGACCTGCATTGAGGTCCGCATCGATAGCCATTTGTTTGCCAGGCATGGCATCCAAAGTAAAACGCGCTGCAACTTCCGCTACGCGACCTGCACCGCTGTTGATCACTACGAACTGAATGATCATCAAAATGAGGAAGATGACCACACCGACTACATAATTGCCACCGACGATCAAGTTACCAAAGGTGTTGATGATCTGCCCAGCTTCCCCACTAAGCAAGATCAGGCGGCTGACGGAAACGTTGATTCCCAAGCGAAACAGTGTGACCAAAAGCAAAACTGTAGGAAAGACTGAGAATTCCATTGGCTGCTTGATAAACATAGTCAACAGGACGATACCGATGGAAACCGCAATACTCAAAGCAACAGCCAGATCGATCAGAAAAGCTGGTAAAGGAAGAAGTAACATCCCTACAAGGATCACAAGGCTTAATGCCATGATGATATCTTTGGAACGCAATAAGCCCTGCAAGGCAGCTACGATCGGGTTTTGAGTTGGGACTAAAGTGTCAGTGGTCATTTACTATTTCCAATTATGAATATTGCGGGTTGGTAGTGTTCGAAGCAAAGGAAGTCTTTCCACGCAGTTTGTACACATACGCGAGGACTTCAGCCATTGCCAAGTACAGATCAGAGGAAATCTCCTGCCCAATATCAATGGTCTTATAAATGGCGCGTGCAAGAGGAATGTTCTGAACTACAGGAATGTGATTCTCTTTGGCGATCTTAACGATCTTTTCAGCAACATGATATGGACCTTTGGCAAGAACCTTGGGAGCCTTCATGCCTTCGTGATATTCAATGGCAATGGCAAGATGGGTGGGGTTGGTGACGACCACAGTTGCCTTGGCAACATTTGCCATCATGCGTCCACGAGCCATGCGGCGCTGCATCCCACGAATGCGGCTCTTTAGCATCGGGTCGCCTTCGGAGCGTTTCATTTCCTGCTTGATGTCATCTTTGCTCATGCGCAGATTTTTGTATAACTCCCAACGCTGATAGGCATAATCCGCAACGGCGAGGACAAGGTACATGCTGCCAACGCGAATAGCCAGTGAAATGGAAATCTCAGCAAAACTTCCAATGGCGGTGGATAAGTCAAATTGAGTGAGGGAAACGATCTCAAGAAACCTTGAGCGTAGGAAACTGTATGCGATCCATGAGACCCAGCCCAACTTAAGTAAAGAGCGCAGCAATTCGATCAACCCATGCGTGGAAAAAATCCGTTTGAAACCTTCAATGGGATTTACACGTTTCGCATCAAAGCCGATCTTTTTGCCTGCCCATAAAAATTGAGTCTGACCGATTGTGACGGCCACACCAGCCAGCATTAATCCAACCAACAGAAGACCAAGATGCGGAAGGATTTTTGCGCCAAACATGAAGAACATTTCGCGGAGCGATTCAACGGTCACAACAGCGGTTGGTAGTGTGATGATGGTTTCGGTAACAAGAGTTTGAAAATCCAAGGCAAGCTGTTTACCAGGTCCGCGCAACAGAAAGGCACCTGAAAGGATAATGACCGCAGTGATCAATTCCTGACTACGGACAACCTGTCCTTCTTCACGTGCCTCCTGTAAACGATGAGGAGTTGGGGCTTCAGTTTTATCGGCCATTCACCAAATTACTCCACAAATAAAAGCATGCCTTCTGCCATGTTTTTGAATAAGGATGACAGATACGGAAAAATAACAGCAAAGGTCATTCCCATGGCGATCATCGCCACAACGACCTTTACGGGCAAACCGAGAAAATAAACCTGCACCTGCGGCGCCACTCTTGCGAGCAAGCCAAGGGTAAGGTCTGTTACAACGAGAGCCGCAATGATGGGCATTGCCATGTGTATCCCAGACGCAATGAATACCGAGGTGGTCTTTATCAATGAGTCAATTCCGTTGAAAGGCAGATCACCATTCAATGGGACAACATCAAAAGTCTTTTGGATGGCAATGAGAACGAGATGATGGCCGTTGATCACCAGAAAGATCATGGTCGCAGTCATCACAAAGATCTGGTCGAAGGCAGACCCTGCCTCCCCCAACGCTGGGTTAAAGATACGGCCAGATTCAAAACCACTCCCCATGCCCATGGCCGAGCCTGCCATTTGAACTGCACCAAAAGCAAGGTCAGCAGCAAACCCGATCAGCGTGCCAATGACAATTTCCTTGCCAATCGCAAGTCCATACGCAAACGTGCCAATGGCAATAGCCTGCGGCTGAAGAGGCTGCCAGGGGATAAGCACAAATGCCAACACCAAACCAAGCCCAATGCGCACTTGAGATGGGATGTTCTGTCCGCCAAACACAGGTATGTGAACAAGAATGGCCATAATGCGGGTGAAGGCCAAAAAGAACAGCTGTGCCTGGGCAACAGAAATAGTCATGACAAGTCGCGTATCCTTGATCGGATAATACTAGATACCCCCTTTTATGTCCGTAAATGTAGAGTGAAGCAAAACTAAAGATGGCGTAAATTAAAATACCCCTTACGCGCTGGAAATCAAAGCTACTATTTATCTGGAAATAAAAATAACTTCAGCGTCTTTCTTTTACTGACCTGACTTGGTAACTCTTGCATATTTACATTTTCAAAAACGAACTTCGCTTCACACCTAAACCGACAGTTGATTGCCCCTTCCGTATAAAGCTGGTCAACCGCCCAATCACATCGCGACTTCAACCACCCGACCAAAGCACTTTTGAATGCGAGCTGCCATCAAATCCAGATTCAATGGTTTGACGAGAAATCCGCTGGCGCCCATTTTGGCTGCTTTCTGAACCACTTCTGGGAATGCCAGAGATGAAATAAAAAATACCTTTGTCCTATTTAATAGAACCTCCGAATTTAACTGGTCGATCAAATCCAGTCCATTCAACCCAGGCAGGTGTGTATCGATCAATAATACATCTGGCAAATGCTGCACCAATTTCTCGCGGAGGTTGGTCGGTCTGTCACAGATAATTGGATTCATAGAGTGACGGATCAACGCCATTTTGATAAGGTCACATTGCAGGGCGTTCGGTGCAAGAACAAGAACAGAGAGCGTTTCGCGTTTCATAGTTTCATCAAACCTTCGCAAATTTAGGGAATACGCCAGAGTCTTTCATTTTGGATTTTATTTTCAACAATTCGCTTTGATTGATCCTAAGAATATTCAATGATTCAGGATGTGCCTGAAAACTCAGCAACGCAGAACGAGACACCTGATAATCTTCTGTAAATGAATTTGCTAAATTTACAATAGCAGGCAGGCGTTGGTTAATTCTCGCAAACGATGGAACATGGTGAAAACGGATCGCGTCCACAAGAACGACAGGGAAATTCCAATGTTCTGCGATCAACCCACCCACCTTGGCATGGTCAATACCGATCAGCTTTTCCTCCACTTGCCATAACTGCACTTTATATTGCTGAACATAATCAGCCAGCCTGGCATAGTTCGAGAACACGGCCTGATCCAGAAGAAGTTTGCCTATATCATGCAGCAAGCCTGCCACATAAGCCTGCTCGGGTTCTGGGTAATGCAATACCTGTGCAAGCCATTCTGAAGTCACACCGACCATCAGGGAGTGCTGCCACAATTCACCCGCACCCAAGCGGTATCCGCTCAAACTGCGCCCCATCATACTCGTCGCAGGAGAAGTTACCAGCGCGGATTTGAGGCGCTGCAAACCGATATGCATAATTGCGTCATGCAAAGTTGAGCAGGTGCGGGAATATCCCAGTGATGCTGAATTCGATATTTGCAAAACCAGAGCGGTCAACACTTGATCCAGCCCGATCATGCCAGCCAGCGATTCAATCCCTACGTTTTGCTTTTCGATCTCCCGCAAAATATGTGAGACATTGGAAGGCATGGGCTTTAGCCTTTCAACAGAGCGGATAATGTCGTCAACTCGAAGGGATGGCATGATAAGCACCTAAATAGACGGGCTAATGAACCAAATCAGGCAAGCTGGTGAACAGGGCGTGTGTGAAGGTCATGGCATGTTGAAGCATCCACGAGCCGAGAATCACTAGTACAAGAATGATGCCGATCAACTTTGGGATGAAGATCAGTGTCGATTCATTGATCTGGGTTGCAGCTTGCACAAGGCTTACCAAGCTACCGATCAACAAACTGATCAACAGGATTGGTCCAGCCAAAACAAGAGCCATGATGATGGCGTTTTGTCCAAGGGTAAGTACGTATGCTTCGGTCATCGTATCCTCACGAACCGCCAGTAAAGCTCAACACCAAACTCTGCGCCAGTAAATACCATCCATCCACCATGACGAAGAGAAGCAATTTGAATGGAAGGGAAACAAGTGAAGGAGGCAGCATCATCATGCCCATTGAAAGCAAAATGCTTGAAACAACAAGGTCAATCACTAAAAACGGAATGTAGATCACAAATCCCATTGTGAAGGCTGTGCGAAGTTCACTAATGACAAAAGCTGGAAACAAAGTAACAGAGGGAATATCTTCAAGCTTGGCAGGCTGTGGTTCCTTGCCTAGGTTAATAAACAATTGAATGTCTTTCTCGCGAGTTTGTTTGAACATGAACTCACGGATGGGGACTTGAATCTGCTTCAATGCAGTGTCTTGATCCATTTGCCCGTTTATGTACGGTTGAATGGCATCTTTGTCCATTTGTGTGTATACGGGTGCCATAATAAAAAAAGTAAGCAGCAGGGAAAGACCAATGATCACTTGATTAGGCGGAATGGATGGTGTACCAATGGCATTACGCACCATCGATAGCACAATGACGATGCGGGTAAATGAAGTAGCTAAAATCAACACCGTGGGTGCTAATGAGAGCACGGTCATCAAGACCAGCAACTGCACACCTGAAGTCACTTGCTTAGGGTCGGGTGCTTGGGAGTCAAGGGTCAGTGATACGCCTGGAACGGTTGAACAACCACTCATTAGCAAGCTAAAAGCAATGATAAGAACAAGAAAAATAATTGAACGAGTGGAAGGGCGAAAACTACGTTTTACAGATTTTTTTGAAACGAACTCTTTTGCAGGCATGGCAAGTACTTATTCCTTTCCCTGCGGGGTATTCGAGGAAAAATTAAAAGAACGCAGCATGGAACCGAAATCCAAGCTGGGTTGAGGTTGAGGCTCTTCTATAGGTGCAGGTTCAAGGCTATCTTCAATCGGTGCGATCAAGGATACATTTTGGTCCGTAGCGCCAATGAGCAGTTTCTGGTCGCCGATCACCACCAAATGAAGAGCCTGCTTTGGAGATAATCGAACAGTCTCCAAAAGGCGCATTTGCCGCGTGCTTTTTCCACTTGGGCTGCCCTGATACCAGCGACGAAAGAGCACAGAGCTGCCAACGATCAGCAGCAGGACTGCGATCAACTTGATAAAGGCGCTGAGAAAATAAAACGGGGTTGAGCCGAGCGGGTCATCCGCCACGCTCGAAGTGCCGCCCAAGCTCAGGAGCACAGCGGTGGCAAGCAGGCTAAAGGCTGTCAATGAGGCGACAAGTTTTTGCTTTGGGCTGCTATTCTCAAACCACTTTCTGATCTTTGCAATCATCATGTCCATTAGTAATTTGCCTTTTCGCTATTGGGCGAAACCATTTCCGTGATGCGAACGCCGAATTTGTCATCAACCACTACTACTTCACCGTGTGCCACCATACGGTCATTCACGAAAATATCCACAGGATCACCCGCCAGACGATCCAACTCAACGACAGACCCATGCTGTAACTCAAGGATCTGGGCGAGCTTCATACGGGTGCGTCCCAATTCCACTGTGACGCGCAGGGATACATCCATTAACAGGTCGATGTTCGATTCATTCAATGCCTCTGACCTTGCGGGCATTTTCTCGCTAATCGCTTCGGCTGTTTTGCCGACAGGCACTTCTGTGGTTTCAATATTGATATTGTCCATTTGATTTTTCCTTATTAAAAACCTGTCTGGAAATCGTCCTGCTCTCGATAGACTCTTGTGATCTGAATACCCAGCCGCTTGCGAGATTTTCCAACACGGCCTTGAAATTGTTTTTTATTTGCGACCTGTACCGTCAATGGACTATCGATGTGTGCATCAAGCTCGATCACATCTCCAACAGATAGATTTATCAACTCTTTCAACGGTAAATCCACTGTTCCCAAAATGACTGTCACTGGGACGATGGCTTTCATTGTGGCTTGAATAGCCATTTGGCGTGCTATGGGGTCTTGTTGATGTTCCTTGCGTCCTGCGATCCAAATATGCGGATTCAGAACATCAGTAATAGGCTTAAGAGTGTTGAACGGAATAAAAATACTAATCGTGCCAGTGACGCCTTGAATGTTGATCTCAATGGTCAACAGCAAAACTCGTTCATTACCCATCATCATTTGTACCCAATGCTGGTTGACTGTACTATCTTCAAGAGACGGTTCCAGAGAAACGACCTTGCTCCAAGCGCCTTTCATATCTCCGAGCATGTGCTCTACCAAACCGCGCAGCAAGGATTGGTCAATTTCAGTCAGAGCACGCTCTGTAAAGCGGCCTTCGATCTTGCCGCCAAGACGCTGCTCAAGAATCAAGTAGCTTACGTTGAGGCTCATGGTCAACACCATGTGACCAGGTAAAGGAGCTAAAGAAATCAAGTGGAATAATGTGTTCTGCGGAAAGTCCTTGATGAAATCGTGAAAGCGTCCTTGTTCAATATGGACCAGTCTTGGGCGTACATTGGTGCGCAGAAAAGTAGGCAGTGATGTAGTTAGGCGTTCGCTCAGGTCTTCATGCACTAGCTCTACAGCACGCATTTGTTCCTTCGAAAAACGCGCAGGTGACCAGAAGTTATAAGGCTGGATCTTTTTCTCCCGCTTCCCTTCTGCATTCATTGACTCGCCAGATAAGTTGGTCTTATCCGCCAGATTAACGTTGTCACCGCCATCCTTCTGATCGAAGTCAATGGCGCCAGAGAGCAGAGCATCAATTTCTGATTGTGCCAGCATGGTTACTGAACCACAAATTCCGTGAAATAGATCGAGAGAATATGAAGGTCAACAAGTTTTTTAGAAAGAACATCCATGATCTCGGCTCGTAGTTTTTCCTTGCCTTCCGCTGTGTAAAGGTCTTCGTATGTTTTTGTGGAAAGCAGCGTGATGACAGCATCATCCATGATGGGCAGTCGTGAGTTAAGCTTTTCCTGGAATGTCGTTAGATATGCTGATTTTTCCTCTTCGGTCATCGTTTCATAATTTGGGTCATCGGGGGCAAATTCAGCGACGATCGTCACACGGATGTATCTTCGACCTGTTGGGTCTACCAGGTTAATGATCTTGGTAGACATATTCAACATAACGCCTTCGCCGGGTAGATATTCGTGCGTTTCGGGTGTGGGGGTTGATTCTGTTACGGGTTCAGCGGCAGCAGCTGCTGGCGGTGTAGTAAGAGAAACACTGTAGTCATAGACCAGCCGAAACGGTTTTGGGAGTTCATCTGGTGCAAATACAACGTATGCCGTGATAAGAGATACGAAGGCGGTAATGAGAAGGATTACCTGCGTAATTACATTGAGTACTTTGAGGATTTTGTTTAACATATGCCTCCGCTTTAAACTTCAAAGCGATTGATACACCATTCCCTATGGTGCAATGACCGGGGACGTGATGTTTATTACACTGCTATCAACTTTATATATGATGATGATCTCCACACGAGCGTTTAGTTCCTTATGCTCTTCAGTATCATTCGGAAAGACGGGTGCGTACTCGCCTTGCCCTGAGATGATCAATCTTTCAGGTGCAATACCTGCACTTATCAAATAACGAGCAACCGTGGTAGCGCGGGCCAAAGACAACTCCCAGTTATCGGGATATAACGGATTTGTGGAAGGCGTATTATTGGTATGCCCAACCAGCCTTACCTTGTTATCGATCGGACGCAGCATTTCAACGATGGTATTAAGTACCTGAAGCGCTTCTTGCGGCAGGTCTGTCTGGTCGTTCTTGAAGATCAAACGCTCGCTGAGCGAGATCAACACACCTTCAATATTGGTCTGCACACTAACCTCGTTACCGAGGTTTTGCGAAGAAAGCATTGCTGTAAGTTGCCCAGCAACTTCTTCAGATTGGGTAGGGCCCTCGGGGATACCGGGAACAACTATCGGCTTGGAAGAGCCGTCTTCACTTGTTCCGCCAGCCTGGTTGATCTGGTTATCCACGATCTGGGAAGGCCCACCAAGTGAGAAAGCCGTTCGCATACTCTCAGCAAGCTGCTTGTACTTCTCTACATTGACCTGCCCCATGGAGTAGAGCACCACGAACAAAACCATTAACAGAGTAATGAAGTCCGCATAGCTTACAAGCCAGCGTTCATCGTGATGTTCTTCGTGGTCTTCCTTACGG
Source organism: Anaerolineales bacterium (assembly GCA_046328875.1). Classification (GTDB taxonomy): domain Bacteria; phylum Chloroflexota; class Anaerolineae; order Anaerolineales; family Villigracilaceae; genus Villigracilis. Next base: position 3,484,564 of record JAXLVS010000001.1, read on the forward strand.
TGCGCCATAACTAAGCAGGTGCCTTTCCAGCATTACCAGCCGGTGCTTTCTTATCGGCGCCTTTGCCCTTTTCCGCATCGCCTTTAATTTCTGAAGGATTTAAATATGCGGAAAGCTTGTCACGCACAACACGTGGATTTTCACCAGCTTGAATGGCAAGGATGCCTTCCAATTGCATGTAACGATTTAGCGCTTCCTCTTCACTCTTTGACTTTAGTTTTCCTGCAACAGGCAAATAGACGAGGTTCGCGGTTAACAAGCCCCATAGGGTCGCGAGGAACGCAGAGGCAATTGCCTCACCCAGCGCAGCGGGGTTGTCCAATTGCTTTAGTACACTGATCAACCCCATCACGGTACCGATAATGCCAAAAGTGGGAGCAAAACCGCCAGCCGCAGTAAAGAAACCAATCCCCTGCTTATGGCGAGTGCGCATTTGATCAATGGTGGTTTCCATGATGGCAGAAACTTGTTCGGGTTCCGCACCATCCACCACCATCATCAAACCCTTCTTAAGAAATTTATCGGTCAGTTTTCTGCTGTCTTCTTCCAACGCAAGCAAACCTTCACGGCGGGCTTTGTCCGCAAGTTTTGTCAACAGATCAATATCGCCTTGCAAATTAAACTTATTCGTCTTGAATGCCTGCATAATGTATTGAGGCACTTTCAACACGATCTTCAATGGCGAGGTAACAATCGTCGCGCCCATGGACCCGCCAATAATAAGAATGATCGCTGCTGGAGCAGCGAACAACTCTGCTGGGGAACCGCCGTCCAAAATCAAGGCGGTAAAAATTACTGTGATGGCCAGGACCAGACCTGAAATGGTCGCGATATCCATGTATTACTCCTGAAATTTCTGCGCTGACATAAAAATTTCCCTCAAATGATCACACTGATGATTTTTGAGAGGTGAAAGGCAAATGCGTTTTCCTGCGATATTCAATGAACCGTTCTGCAATTTCTTCTGGCTTATCTTTGACGATGTATTTTTTATTATTCACAAGGGTCACAACCGTATCAGGCGTGGCCTCCACCGTCTGGATCAATTCCGCATTGATATAAAATAATGTGCCATTGGTACGTGTAAGAAAAATCACGGTGATTGTCCTTCAAACAGGATGGGCGGTTTTTTCTGAATAAATTTAACATACCCCCTCAATATCTCATGTAAATAGGCCGTGAAAGGAATATAAAGATTGGCTAAAATTCCCCAGCCAGCATCAAAACATTATGGTTGATCAACAACATATCGGAGTTTGAATTCGTTAGGGTGGATGAACCAACGCAGACTACAACGAATATCCCGCCTCTTTCGTGGACCTTATATATGGTTCTGCAAAAATTGCATTTCCCCAACTTTTGCAACTTCAATTGAACTGAATCCCCTGCAAGGTTAAAAGCTAAATAATGCCCTGCTGCCTGCGCGTCTGCAAAATAAAATTGTTGACATCCTCCGCAGATTGCGGAGCATTGCCTGGCGCTACAGAAAAACCAGGCGCCCAGAAATCAATTGCCACATTCTTTCGTTTGAAGCGTGGATAATCTTCAAATATCTTTTGTGAAGTTTGTTGACGAGTGATCTTCATAAAACGAGCAGGATTCTCAGTAAACGGAACAGCCATCACCCACTGAAGATATCCAGGTCGAACCGTAATAGCCTCCAAACGCCAGCCATACGAGATGCAAATTTCTTTGACCCAAGCTTCCACATCTTTGGTGATGTCGCCCGCCAGATAATGATCGCTAAAACGGGGAATCAACAAGCATGAATACGTTAATTCAGTAGAGACTTGCGGAATGGATTCCATCTCAAAGGTCTCAACAGGCGTAGGGTGGTCGGCAACCAGTTCGGTTTCAACATCAACTTGCGGCGCTGGCGCAGATGCGGGAGCTGAAACGGGCATCGTTTCCGTTTCTTGCGATATCGTTTGAGTATCTTTTCGCTCAAGTTCAAGTTGTTCTGTTTCAGTGGATATATACTCAAAAGAATTCACGAATACCTCGGCATAAACCTTTTTGAACAATCATCTATCCTGAGAACCTGTTTTAGGTAGGCTGCTCCCAAATTATAGAGGGAGCTTTCAGGAAGGTTGAAATTATTTTTTAGTATACCTTTTGTCCCGTTTATTTCCATAAAAAGTAGGTGAAATTTTACAGTTAGAAGAGAGCCTGTACAGACAAATTCAGCTGTCCTAGCTCAAATTTGCATGCCACAATTCACTTGTTTTTAACGGGTTCTTTTCTGTTTTTTTATTACGGTAATTTTGTATTTCCATACAATGGGGATTGCAAATCGACCTGAGACCCATCTTCGCCTACAGGTCAATAAGGAGATCAAACCCATGACTGAAAAAGAAAGAATAGCCTCTCATATCGCAATGTGCAAGTGCTGCTTACTGGCAGAAGCAATGAAAAACTGTCCAATTTGTCTCTTCAACATTGGGCTGGCAGAAAATGTTACCCAGGTGAAATTCGACACTCCGCAGCCAACGCAGATCCAGATCATGATGTTCGAGCCGGCCTAGCAAACTCTTGAAAACATTTGCAAGCCAAAGTAGATGTGTCTTTGTTAATTCCAGAGGGGAATTTTATTTTTTAACTTCACAGACTTATCCAAAAGTAAGTCAAGCGAGATAGTAATTTCCAAAACCGAGCGGGGAATCACAAAAGGGGAATTTCACAAAATATTAATGGGTTCTTCCTCTCATTTTTATGAAGAAAAAAAAACTCCTTCCGTAGAATAAATTGAATTTGGCAGTCTTATATTCATGATGGTCAAACAGACTGCCTACATCAAGATTTTGATGTTCAAAACAAGGAGCTTGCATAACATGAATGTTCTCAACAATATGAAGACAAGTGTGAAGTTGACTGGCAGTTTTTTGATACTCGCTGTCATAACTGCTGTGGTGGGAATTTTAGGTATTTACTATCTCAAACAGATCGATGCAGCAGATACAGAGCTATACGAACACCAAACCGTACCGTTGGGCCAAATAGCGGATGTTGATGTTGCATTCCAGCGGACACGAGTCAATCTTCGTGACATGCTTTTGGCAAAAACACCAGAAGAAGCCAAGAAATACATTGATACGATCAAAGAACTCGACACTGAGATCGCTACAGTATCCGCTGACTACGAAAAGCTGATCTTATCTGCAGAAATGCATACGTTATATGATGCCTACACACAAGATTATGAAGAGTTTGCAGGTTTCCGTGACCAGATCATTTCATTGGCAGAAGCAGGCAAAACAGAACAAGCATTGACTTTAATGCGCGGGGATGCTTTCACAAGTGCCAAAGCTGTAGAAGCAGGTCTGGATGCCATGCAACAAATGAAAGAAGACCAGGCAAAAGGTGTTGCCACCAACAACGCTGTTCTCGCTAGCAAAGCCACCACCATCATGATCATCATTGTGGTCATCGCCGCACTTGCTGCAATGGGGTTCGGGTTTATTATTTCAACCAACATCGCGACTCCTTTGGCAATGGTAACAAAAATGGCAAAGTCGTTATCCGTGGGAGATATGGTACGCGACACCAGTGAATCGGAAAAAGACAAAGTACGCTTACGCAGAGACGAGATCGGGGATATTGGGAAAGCCTTTGACCAATTGATCACATACATGCAAGGTATGGGGCTCGCCGCAACAGCCATTGCAGATAATGACCTGACAACAACTGTCACTCCTAAATCTGAAAAAGACGAATTGGGAAATGCCTTCTCCAAAATGGTGGCAGGCCTACGCGATGCAGTAGGACAAGTTATGGAAAGCGCCAACGCTGTCTCCGCCGCCTCTGCCCAGCTCGCGTCTGCTTCTGAACAATCAGGAGATGCCACCCGACAGATCGCCACAACCATTCAACAAGTAGCACAAGGTATCACTCAGCAAACTACTGGTGTCACCAAAACTTCTTCTTCCGTCGAACAAATGAACCGCGCCATCGAAGGCGTGGCAAAAGGGGCGCAAGAACAAGCCAACGCTATTAGCAAAGCATCTCAAGTTACTTCTCGCATCAGCTCCGCTATCGAGCAGGTTGCCAGCAATGCCCAATCCGTCACACGAGACTCGGCCGAAGCTGCCAGCTTCTCGCGCGATGGCGCCAAGACCGTGCAAGAAACCATCTCTGGCATGGAAGCCATTCGCTCCAAGGTCGGTCTCTCGGCTACCAAAGTGGAAGAGATGGGCGTCCGCTCCGAGGAGATCGGCGCCATCGTCGAAACCATCGAAGACATTGCCTCTCAAACCAACCTACTCGCGCTCAACGCTGCCATTGAAGCTGCTCGCGCTGGCGAACAAGGCAAAGGCTTTGCCGTGGTGGCTGATGAAGTTCGCAAACTGGCAGAACGCTCCAGCCTTGCCACCAAAGAAATCGCAACGCTCATCAAAGGCATTCAGAAGACTGTCAGTGAAGCGGTGGGAGCTATGAAAGCATCTGCTTCCGAGGTAGAAGCAGGCGTTGTGCGTGCCAATTCAGCAGGAACTGTCTTAAGCAACATCCTTGTTGCAGCAGAGTCCGTTTACAAGCAAGCGGAGGATGCAGGGAATGCAGCCGCAAAAGTAAGCGCAGCCGCAACCGAATTGGTGGAAGCCGTGGACGCAGTCTCAGCAGTGATCGAAGAGAACACTGCGGCCACAGAAGAAATGGCAGCCAATTCCTCCGAGTTGACTCAATCCATTGAGAACATTGCCAGTGTCAGCGAAGAGAACAGTGCTTCTGTCGAGGAAGTATCTGCCTCTACGGAAGAAGTCTCTGCTCAAGTAGAAGAAGTCTCTGCTTCTGCAACCTCCCTCATGGAGTTGGCACAGCAATTGTCACAGGTTGTCTCTCGCTTCAAACTCGGCGTAGATGCATCTCTACGGAAATAGCTCTTTGCAGGAGGCTTTCTTATCTCAATGAGAGAGCCTCCTTATTGAACACACCAACTGAAAATTATTTTGGAGATAAAGAACCATGGAACAACAACTGGTGGTTTTTGAACTGGCAAATGAATTTTATGGCATCAACATCGCCATGGTCGAAAGCATTATCAAAATGCAGACGATCACCCAACTTCCGCAGACTCCTGTTTATGTAAAGGGAGTGACCAACCTGCGCGGCAGCGTCCTCCCCGTCGTTGATCTACGGACTCGCTTCGCTCTGGAAACAAAGGAAGACACCAAACAGACACGCATCATGATCGTCACCCTTGGCGCCGTCAAAGCTGGCATCATCGTAGATGCAGTCTCAGAAGTGCTGCGCGTTTCTGATGAATCTGTAGAGCCGCTGCCACCAATGATCAACTCGGTGGATTCTGCGTTTCTAAAAGGCATCGTCCGATTGGAAGACCGATTGATCATTATGTTGGAGTTGGGCAAGGTTTTGAATCTCGACGAACAAAAGTCTCTCGAAGCTTTGGCAGCGTAAAGCAAAGCCGCTCAGACAGAACCCTGCAAAGGCTGAGAAAGAGGCGCAATTCGAGGAAGCAACGTCTTATTTTTTGCGTCCACACAATGCCATGTCCGAGATCATCATCCATGACGCATAAGGCGTTTAATGAAAATGAAAAAGCAAAAAAAGTTTATCAGTTTTCAAACCAGGTTGACCATTGGGTTTATTGCAGTGTCAGTCTTATCAGCAGCCATGTTTGCGGGCGCGCTGTATTATTTCTATCATAAACAAGTCCGTGAAGATTTCCGCTCCAATTTGCTGCACACAGTGGCGCTTGCTTCTTTACAGGTCAATGGAGATGATCACAGCCTGATAAAAACTCCTGCAGATACAAGCTCGCCTCAATATAAAAGTATCCATCAAACTCTGGTTCAAATCCACGATGCAGCCAACAGCATCGAATATCCATACACCATGCGCCTGAATGAAAAAGGGAAAATTTACTTTGTCATAGATTCAACGAATGATGAGCCATCTTCCTTTGGAGATATTTACAACGACCCTGGTGATGCGCTCAAAACAAACTTCGCTACACTTCGTGAACCCATTGTAGAAAATGATTTTTATACTGATGAATGGGGCACCTGGCTTTCTGGGTATGCCCCCATCTATCGTTCGGATGGAGAGATCGATGGAGTGATCGGTATCGACATATTAGCAGATACCGTGCTTGCCAAAGAACGTCAATTCCTATTGGTATCTCTTTTAATTTTTTTGGCACTGCTGCCTCTCTCAGTGTTGTTCGGCATATTTCTGGCGCGCACGATTTCAGGAGCTGCCCACCAAATGGCTGAGGTTGCTGAAGAGATTGCAGCTGGTGAATTAAATCACAGGGTCACAGTCACAAGCCAGGATGAGATCGGTCAGACCGTTTTGGCTTTCAACCACATGGTGAAATATTTACAGAACATCGCCAGTGTGGCTCAAAAGATCGCGGCTGGTGATCTGACTCAAAACATAACTCCGATCTCTGAAAAAGATATTCTGGGCAATTCTTTCAAAGAGATGGTGGATAGCTTGCGAAGCGCAGTTGGACAGATGGCAGAAAGTGCAAATGCAGTTTCCATCGCCTCATCGCAACTGGCAGTTGCTTCCGATAAATCAGGCAGTGCCACCCGACAAATTGCCGCCACCACACGACAAGTGGCGCAGGGCATCAGCCAACAAACTGTGGGAATTACAAAGACATCCGCTTCAGTAGAGCAAATGAACCGCGCAATTGACGGGGTTGCACAAGGCGCAAAAGAACAAGCAAATGCCATCAATAGAGCGTCGCTAGTTACTTCACGCATCAACGACTCGATCGAACAAGTAACGAAAAATATTCAAATCGTCACACAAGATTCGGAGCAATCTGCAAACTACTCTCGCAATGGAGCACAGACGGTCAACGAAACCATCAGCGGCATGGAAGTAATCCGTAACGCGGTGGATGTCTCTGCACTCAAAGTTAAGGAAATGGGCACGCGTTCGGAGGAAATCGGCAATATCGTTGAGACCATCGAAGACATTGCCAGTCAAACCAACCTTTTAGCCTTCAATGCAGCCATTGAAGCAGCGCATGCCAGCGGTGGCGGTGCAAGAGTGAATGAAAAACTGCTTCAACATCATCTGCTTGGTACCGCTGGACTTCTGGCAGAGTTGTGTGCACGAAGTACCACTCCCCTCACAGAAGAGGATTTGGTGTTTCTTGCAAAACAAGCACGTGTGGACATGCTCAACATCATTGATGAAGATGGTGTGGTCACTACATCAAATGTACACGCCAGCGTTGGCTTTCGCTTACCTGAAGATCCAAAAGAACAAGCCGCGGAGTTCCGTGCGCTCCTCAAGCAAAAGGATGGAGTGTTGGCACAGTCTGCCCGTCCGCGCAGCCAGGATGGAGTCTTATATATTTTTGTAGGGGCATCACGCCGAGATCAAGCTGGCGTGATACAGGCGGGCAATCCAGCTTCCATTATTGAGCAAAGCGGAGATTACACACGCGGATTTGCCGTTGTGGCAGATGAAGTCCGCAGGCTGGCAGAACGCTCAAGTCAGTCTGCCAAAGAGATAACCAACCTCATTAAGAGAATCCAAAAGACCATCAATGAAGCTGTGGATGCCATGAACACCTCCGCGCTGGAGGTGGAGGCAGGCGTCGTCCGTGCTAACTCTGCTGGAGATGTTTTGAACAATATTTTGAAAGCTGCAGAGTCTGTGTTCAAACAAGCAGAAGAAGCAGGCAATGCAGCCACAAAAGTAAGTGCTGCGGCTATGGAGTTGGTGGAATCTGTGGATTCTGTTTCAGCAGTGATCGAAGAGAACACAGCCGCTACCGAACAGATGGCTGTTAATTCGTCAGAGCTGACGCTCTCTATCGAGAACATCGCAAATGTCAGCGAAGAGAACAGAGGCGCCGTGGAAGAGGTATCCGCATCCACAGAGGAAGTATCTGCACAAGTGGAGCAAGTCTCTGCTTCGGCAATATCCTTAATGGAAATGGCAGAAGCGCTTCAACAAGTTGTATTGCGTTTCAGGTTGTAATGGGTTGATCGCATTTCACGGAGGACGATCAGTATGGATCGAATACTAAGCAAGTTACCCATTGGTCTTAAATTAGGCGGCAGTTTTTTTATCATCATTATGATTATTGCTGCTTCGCTCTTGTTCAGTTACTCTGGCTTGAGCCAATTAAACAGCGGACTGACAGGCTTGTATTTCGATCACACGATCCCAATCCAAAACCTTGGTGAAGCTACCGCCCTGCTGGGCCAAATAAAAAGTAATTTGCAAATTTATCTTCAAATCCCTGAGCCCAAAGTGGACGTAATAGATGATACAGGGAAACCACAATGCGGAAATTGCCATCTTACTGAAACCAGAGGGACACATCATGTACGTGAAGGCGAACAGGCAGACGATGTTACGCGCTGTTTGACCTGTCACGTAAAACAAGCTGAAGATTTGCAACATGGACGCACGACCACGGCCATGACCAACGGACAAGACTGTTCGAGTTGTCACCAATCAGAAGTGATCATTAGTCAGCGCGCTCAAGTAAAACAGGATATCAACGATGAAGTTGCGCGCGTGAATGAGATTATTTCGGAATATCGCAAGAATCCTCTCATCACAGAAAGAGAAAGAGCAGAAGTAGCAAAGTTTGATTCTGCATGGAAAAACTATCAATCCATTATTACAGACCTGCTTGCTCAAGCAGATAGTGGAAACACAAAAGACACAATACACCGTGTAGTTGGCGGCGATGCACTCGCAAGTCAACAGGAAGTGGAAGAATCGATCAGCCGTCTTGCCACTATTATTCAAGACCTTGCTCATCAGTCTCAAGAAGAAGGTGTAACCACTTTTAATACTTCGGCGCAGAAGTTAATGGTTGTCAGTATCTTTGCAATCTTTCTATCTATCCTTTTAGGATTTGTCATCACAAACAATATCCGCACTCCAGTGGACGCCATGGCCAAAGGGCTAAAAAACATGCTTGAAGGCGACTTGACTTGGAATGTATCAAACGAAATAAAAGAAAGCATCCTTCAACGTTCTGACGAAATAGGAACCGCAGGCAAAGGGTTTGACAGCACAGTGAGATATATGCAAGAAATGGCCATGATTGCCAATCGAATTGTCTCTGGTGATCTCACTGTAAAAGTTACTCCGCGAGGTGAAAAAGATGAACTGGGTATTGCTTTTTCGAAAATGGTGGAAAGCCTGAAGACCCTCATTACATTGGTCATCCAAAGCACAGACAACCTGGCCGCAGCATCGAAACAACTTGCGATCACTTCAGGCCAATCAGGTGAAGCAGCACGCCAAATTGCAACCACAATTCAACAAGTGGCACTCGGTATCACCCAACAAACCATGGGCGTTACAAAAACATCAGCTTCTGTGGAACAAATGAACCGTGCTATTGACGGTGTTGCAAGAGGTGCGCAAGAGCAAGCTAATGCCATTGTGAAAGCATCGCAAGTAGCCTCACGCATCAGCACGGCTATTCAACAAGTCACCAACAATGCCCAAATAGTAACTCGTGACTCTGCAGAAGCTGCGAACTATTCCAAGAATGGAGCCCGAACCGTGCAAGATACTATTGCTGGCATGGAAGTTATCCGTGCCAAAGTGGGTCTCTCTGCAACAAAGGTAGCAGAGATGGGCACGCGCTCCGAAGAGATCGGGACGATCCTTGAGACGATTGAAGATATTGCAAGCCAAACGAATCTGCTGGCTTTGAATGCTGCCATTGAAGCTGCTCGCGCTGGCGAACAAGGTAAAGGTTTTGCCGTGGTCGCTGATGAAGTTCGCAAACTTGCAGAACGTTCCAGTCTCGCAACAAAAGAGATTTCCAAACTTATTAATGGCATTCAAGGTACTGTCAATGAAGCAGTGGAAGCAATGCAAGTTTCTGCGATGGAAGTGGAAGAAGGGGTCGCTCGCGCAAACTCAGCAGGGATGGAACTAAATCATATCCTTACAGCAGCAGAGTCTGTTTATAAGCAGGCAGAAGAAGCAGGAACCGCAGCAGCAAAAGTCGGTGCCGCCGCAACGGAATTAGTAGAAGCTGTGGATGCCGTCTCAGCGGTCATTGAAGAAAATACAGCAGCCACTGAACAAATGGCGTCAAATTCATCAGAGTTGACACAGTCTATTGAAAACATCGCAAGTGTCAGCGAAGAAAATAGCGCCGCAGTAGAAGAGGTATCTGCATCCACAGAGGAAGTCTCTGCACAAGTGGAACAAGTCTCCACTTCAGCAGATTCTTTAATGAAGATGGCTCAACAACTCTCACAAATCGTCTCACGCTTCAAACTCGAAGCTGATACATCTCGACCAAAATAATGTACGCTGAGAAATTTTCTTAGCCCAAGAATACACAAGGAGAATTGCATGATCGCACAATTACGACGACTGCTCACTCACGAGGGACTATGGCTGCCCCTTCTGCTTCTGACTGTCGGGCTTATCAGTTATTTAGCAGGGGATACCAAGCTGAGCAATATCTCCTTCTTGATTGGCCTTGGCAGCAGCCTGGGATGGTACATCACCTGGCTATTCACACACCGTAATCTCACGAAACCGTTGGCACGCCTCGTTGCTGATGGAGAGACAATTGTCACAAAAGACAGCCATACCCTCACCGACGGGTTAGCCTCCCTTGCACAAGGGAACCTGACTGCACATATCAAATTGGAAGCTCAAGCACTAACAACTTCGTCTGATTCACGAGAAGTCAATCAGTTGGCAGCATTGCTCAACACGGTCATTGACCAAATGCAAGACAGCGCGAAAGAATTTAATACAGTCACTGACGAACCTTGCAAACGCCTCTTCTATGTTGGTGCTGATGCCTATCTTGAGGGGCGAGCTTGCGGTGAAATGATGGGACAGACTCTAAACGGTCAGGGACAGGTCGTTATCATCATTGGAGCTTTCACACAGACAGCGCATCAATTACGCCGCAAAGGCTTCGAAAGCGTGTTGCGAGAAAAATATCCCAGCATACAGATTCTCGAAACAGCAGAAAATCATGACTCAGCAGAGGTTTGCCGCTCTCTAGTCTTGGAATTTCTGAAACGCCATCCAAGCTTGGCAGGAATTTATGTTGCAGAAGGTGGGAATCCATTTGGGGCAGCTCGTGCGCTGGTTGAAGCTGGCCGTGTCGGAAGCATCAAGCTGATCACCCACGATCTCGTGGATGAGACCATGCAATATTTAACGCAAGGTGCTATCACAGCCACAGTTGGACAAGACCCATTCGCACAAGGACACGACCCCGTTATCAATATCTTCAATCATCTTGTTACTGGCTGGTTCCCCCCCACACCACGAATGCTTACCACGCCAGATATGGTCACACAAAAAAACTATCAGCAATTTTGGCAAGCTGGGCATGGCATTATCGAATCTGCTACAGTGGCAAACAGACGCGCAAGACCTATAAAACCATCACCGCGCCCACTTCACATTGCAGTGCTTGGACGTGACGAAAGCCGCTTCTGGGACCCCGTCCACGCTGGTGTGTTGGCAGCAGCAGAAGAATTGAAGTCTTTTAACGTTACGGTGGAATGGATACTTCCTGAAGGCGAAAAAGCCCTACCCAACTTGGAAACACGCGGACTAGCGATTGATAGATTAATAAAGGCAGGATGCAACGCTATCGTTACAGATGTGTTCAATAATGGACTTGTCCCCTTTATCAATCGCGCGGTAGCTGCAGGAATCCCCGTGGCGACCTTTAATAGTGAGCCATCTAGTTTGCGCGGTCTGGTTGAAATGCTTGCACAGCGCACAGAACACTTAATGAATGTTAGCAGCACACTAACCACTTCTGCCCGATCATCAGAAGATGCTACGCGGCAGATCGCCACAACCATTCAGCAAGTGGCACAAGGCATCACTCAGCAAACTACTGGTGTCACCAAAACTTCTTCTTCCGTCGAACAAATGAATCGTGCCATCGAAGGTGTGGCACGAGGTGCACAGGCGCAAGCGGCTGCAATCAACAAAGCATCTCAAGTTACTTCTCGCATCAGCTCCGCTATCGAGCAGGTTGCCAGCAATGCCCAATCCGTTACACGAGACTCGGCCGAAGCTGCCAGCTTCTCTCGCGATGGCGCCAAGACCGTGCAAGAAACCATCTCTGGCATGGAAGCCATTCGCTCCAAGGTCGGTCTCTCGGCTACCAAAGTGGAAGAGATGGGTGTTCGTTCCGAGGAAATCGGCGCCATCGTCGAAACCATCGAAGACATTGCCTCTCAAACCAACCTACTCGCGCTCAACGCTGCCATTGAAGCTGCTCGCGCTGGCGAACAAGGCAAAGGCTTTGCCGTGGTGGCTGATGAAGTTCGCAAACTGGCAGAACGCTCCAGCCTTGCCACCAAAGAAATCGCTACTCTCATCAAAGGCATTCAGAAGACGGTTAGCGAAGCTGTAGGTGCGATGCAGGACTCAGCGAATGAAGTGGAAGCAGGAGTAGCTCGCGCAAATTCAGCAGGAGTTGTATTAAACAACATCTTGATCGCAGCAGAGTCCGTGTACAAGCAAGCAGAAGAAGCAGGCAGCGCGGCTGCAAAGATGAGCGCAGCAGCAGCAGAGTTAGTGCAATCTGTAGATTCTGTCTCTGCGGTGATCGAAGAGAACACAGCGGCCACAGAAGAGATGGCAGCCAACTCCTCCGAGTTGACTCAATCCATTGAAAACATTGCCAGTGTCAGCGAAGAGAACAGTGCTTCTGTCGAAGAAGTATCTGCCTCTACGGAAGAAGTCTCCGCTCAAGTGGAAGAAGTCTCTGCTTCTGCCACTACTCTCATGGAATTAGCGCAACAATTATCTCAATCAATCTCCCAATTCAAAGTGGATGGATAGCCTGTCCATGAGCATCCACGAATCAAAATCATAAGAGGAACTATGATGAACTATAAAGGGTCAAATGAAATCACAGTAAACATACCGATCTATCGATCATTTCTTGGCAGGTTACTCTTTTTCATGCTGCTCATTGGTATTATTCCGCTTGTGATCATCGCTATGGTCAGTTACAACACGGCACGAAATGCGCTGGGAGAATCGACAAATCAAACTCAAAGCATTATTGCAAAAAACCAGTCTGCATATTTGCTCACATGGGCAAATGAAAGAACACAGGATATTGTGACCCTTTCAGGCATTGCCAGAATTTCATCCATGAATCCTGAAACAGCAGATGCAGCAATCAAGCAATACTATAAATTATGGGGTGGGTATGAAACCATCTTTCTAACAGGAACAGATGGAAAATCCGTTGTCTCGTCAGATGACGGTGTTCTCAACGTTTCAGATCGGTCTTATTTCAAAGAAGCATTAGAGGGGAAAGTTGCCATATCAGAGCCTATTCTCTCTAGAGCCACTGGAAATTTGATCGTTGTATTCGCTGCGCCCGTGAAATCAAATGAAGGGGTTATTGTAGGCGTGATTGGTGAAACGGTTCCAGTTCAGACTGTCACTCAACTCCTTGTAAAAAACCAAACAGGAAAGACAGATGAAAGTTATCTGATCAACGCAGAGGGATATTTTGTCACCACTCCCCGCTTTGCTGATGAAATGAAAGCAGCGGGAATGATCGACGGTACTCCTGAGTTAACATATCAACTCCAAACAACTGCCAGCAAAGAGTTACAAACGGGCAAATCAGGCAGTGGAACATATACGAACTATCTCGGAAAAGAGGTTATTGGGCAATATACATGGTTGCCCGAACTACAACTGGGGTTGATCTCTGAAGAGCAAACCTCAGAAGCAAATGCCGCCGCTACACAATTAGCAATGACAAGCGTACTCACGATCGTTCTATCCATTGTTTTGGTGTCATTTGCCGCATATATGATTGCCCGTGGAATCACAATGCCAGTAAAGCTCATGGCAAACACGGCCAACAGACTTGCGCTAGGTAATATTGATCAGACGCTTGATTATGCGAGCAAGGATGAATACGGCGTTTTAGCAGACGCCATCCGTTCAATGCTTAACTATCAAAGGGAAATGGTTACCGCCGCGATTTCAATTTCTAAAGGAAATCTCACTGAAAATATTCAACCGAAATCTGATAAAGATAGCTTGGGTCATGCATTCAAGGCAATGATCGAAAGCCTACAATCCATCATTCGACGTGTAGCAGAGAGTGCAAATACACTTACATTCGCATCTGAACAACTCGCAATCTCCGCAGACCAGGCAGGGCTTGCAACCTCTCAAATCGCAACAACCGTACAGCAAGTGGCCAAAGGCATCACAATGGAAACTGTATCTGTGACTCAAACAGCCACCTCAGTGGAAAAAATATCACAGACTATTAATGCAGTTGCCAAAGGAACACAAGAACAAACAGTCTCCGTAGCTAATGCAACAGCAGTCACTTCCCAGATCAACCAAGCCATTCAGCAAGTAGCAGGAAATGCTCAGGCGGTGACTCGTGTCTCAGCTGGCGCAGCAGATGCGGCTAAGTCAGGGGCGGGAACGGTGGAGGGTACGGTCAAAGATATGGAGTTGATCAAGGCCAAGGTAAGTACATCCTCACAACGGGTGGCTGAGATGGGTACGCTTTCAGATCAGATCAATGTGATTTTGGAAACCATCGAAGATATTGCAAATCAGACAAACCTACTGGCCTTGAATGCAGCGATCGAAGCTGCGCGGGCAGGGGAACAAGGAAAAGGGTTTGCGGTAGTCGCTGACGAAGTTCGCAAACTAGCGGAGCGGGCTGGCAAAGCTACAAAGGAGATCGGGGGATTAATCAAGAATATTCAGCACACGGTTTCCGAAGCTGTCATCGCCATGGATGAAGGCGGGCAGGAAGTGGAAAGCGGTGTAAAAATGGCGAACGAAGCAGGCAAGGCATTGACAGATATTTTAAGAGCAGCTGAAGAAGTTTACCGTCAGGCAGAACAGGCGGACAATAGTGTAGAAAAAATGAAAGCGGCATCCAGTCAATTGGTGTCTTCTGTGGATGAAGTGAGCATAGTTGTAGAAGGAAACATGGCCGCGATGGAAGTAATGACTTCGGGAATATCAAACGTAACGCGAGCCATTGAAAATATTGCAGCCGTATCGGAAGAGAACAGTGCTGCGATCGAAGAAGTATCTGCCTCCACCGAGGAGGTTTCTGCTCAAGTGGAAGAAGTCTCGGCTTCAGCCACTTCTCTTATGGAACTAGCTCAACAGCTTTCACATGCGATTTCCCAATTCAAAGTGGATGGATGATTTACAAGCACCAATTGATAATTTCGGTTTTGTTATAAACAAGAAAAGCTTCCCAAATTTTAAAAATTTGGGAAGCTTTATTACGAGCAGGAAAGTTTTTAATTAAAACGTCAGCAAAGCATTCAAAAAATTCCAAGTCTTCTGAAGAGATGGGACAAATAATTTTTCTTCAGGTGAATGGAGATGGCGGATAGTCGGTCCCATTGAGATAGTATCCAATCCGCCGCAACGATCGCTGATGATACCGCATTCGAGTCCACCGTGCGAAAGTTCGACCTTGGCCTCTTCTTCAATAACGGCCTGATATGTTTCTGTACATTTCTGAAGCAAAGGCGAAGCCATATTTGGTTTCCACGGCGGAAATATCTTCGTCCGCTCGGTGTTCGCTCCCGCCAGCCACGCCAATGATTCAACGCGACTTGTGATCTCATTCAATCGCGAAAGAACCGAGCTGCGATGGTTGGAAACAATGAACAAACCGTCTTCCTTCAACTCCATAATGCCAATATTATTTGAAGTTTCCACAAAGCCAGGGATTTCCGCAGACATGGACGAGACACCATGCGGCAGAGACATCAACAAACGAATCGCCGTCGTTGTTTCCTGTTGGCTGATCGCACGGACAAGTTCGCCGCTTTTCTCTGTCAGCGTAAAAAACAGTCCCTGTTCAGCCTGAGCATGTTCATCGTGAATATCGCGAACGATGGAAGAGAAATTCTCACGGCAAAGATCAACTTTATCCTTCGGACAAATAAAGGTTACTGAAGCATCGCGTGGAATTGCATTTCGAGCAGTTCCGCCTTTGATCGAAGAAAGACGAATATCTACATCCCGCTGGATTTTATCCAACACACGCGCAAGAAGTTTATTTGCATTTGCCCGATTCTTATTGATGTCTTCCCCAGAATGCCCACCCTGCAAACCTCCGAGCTGTATTTCAAAAGTAACTTCTTCTTTAGACTGAGACCCCCAGTTTACAGGCAATGTGATATTAACACTACCGCCGCCTGCGCACCCAACGGTAAAAACGCCTTCCGTTTCTGAGTCCAAATTGATGAGCGTTTTCCCAGTGAGCAGGTCTGGAGAAAGGTTATCAGCACCGACCACACCCATTTCTTCTTCAACGGTCAACAACAACTCCAATGATGGATGCTTAACTGAATCATCTTCCACCAGTGTCATCATCAACGCAATGCCGATCCCATTGTCTGCGCCGAGGGTCGTTCCATTCGCAGTGAGCCAATCACCATCACGGATCAATTGAATTGGGTCGCGGGTGAAATCATGAGTAGACTCTGGCGTCTGCTGCCAAACCATATCAAGATGCCCTTGCAAAATAATTGTGGGACGATCTTCATAGCCTGCACTTGCAGGGATATAGATAACAAGATTCCCTGCCGCATCCGTTCTGGACTTTAGGTTGCGTGCGCTGCCCCAATCGATCAGCCACTGACGGATTCCTGCTTCAAACTTTGTTCCACGCGGGACGGAAGAAACTTTTTCGAAATTTTTGAGAATGAATTCAGTAGGGTCCATTATATATTCCTATATTGTTATCAAGATGATCGCAAGCAGGGCAATTGCAATTCCAATACGTTGACGGCTATTAATCTGCTCACGTAATATCAACCAAGCCAGTAAAACCGTTGCACCAGAGTATAGCGAACCAAGAACAGCCGCGATATCCATACGCCCTGATTGAACGGCAAGAACATAAAACAAACTGCCTAGCACATCCGCGCTGACATTGAGAATGACCATTGGCAATATCGGGCGGGAAGGTAAATGAAGCTCTTTGCTAAAAGCAGCAACAATAAACAATGTCAACCCGCCTGCACCGCGGACAGCTACAAGAGGAGCAAAAGTGCTGGTCTGTCCGCCTAGATCAACAAAGATAAAGTAGACGCCAAAACCCAAACCTGCCAAGAATGGCAACAGCATTTCTTTCAACCGCAACTTTGTCACGCCGCCACTGCTTTGCGAGATAAACCAGATGGCAGCGAGTGCACAAATAAAGCCTGCAATGGTCGGAACTGAGGGAACTCCATCCTTCAAAATGCCAACAATAGCGGGCAATCCCGCGGAAGTGATCGCAGCGATTGGCGCAGCAGTGGACATCTGCCCATCAGCAAGGGCGCGGTACAAGGCGAGAAAACCCAGTGAGCCAATGACACCTGCTGCTCCGCACCATATCCAATCAGTAAAGGACATACTCAACTGTTTGGTGAGAATTGCGATTGTTAGAACGGGTATCAATCCGCCTGCTTGAACATACAGGGATGCCCGCACAGCATTAACGCGACGGCTAACCAATCCGCCAGCAAAGTCACCAGCGCCCCAAAAAAGCGCTGAAACAAGACCAAAGAGAATGGTTTGCATTATGTCCCTATCTCGCAATAATTGCTATAAAATGCAGTTCGAGATTTAGACATTTTTAGATATGGGTCGCTCTGGGTGAAGATAAACGAACTTACATCCATCCGCGTATTGAACCATATCAGGAGTAAAGTTCAAAGGTGCATACAGGTGATGTTCGATATGCAGGCTGTCACTCGAATCAAAGGCGTGCAGCACATTCACATCACTTTTGGCGAATGCCTTCGCTGTTGCATTCACATCAAGTATTACTCCTTTGGGATTCACGATCTCCATGCTTGTCCACGGCTCAAACATCAGTTTCATACTATTTAGAAAACCAAGCTTGGACATAAACGCGAATAGCGCAGAATAAGTAGGAGTGTTTCTGATCGAACCCGAAATGATGGAAGTTTTTGTATCTACATCTTCAAAATCGAATTTGATCATCTCACCAGTGCGCTGGATATTGCTCTTTGTCAGGCGCGCGTTGAGTCCAAGTAATTCACGGTTATATGCCACGACTTCTTGCGTATTGTTCCACAACCCATAGCAAAGCATTTTTACATCCTGATGATTCAATGCGCGAATGGCGTTGAACGGATGGAATGTAAGAGGCGGAACTGTATTCTTAGAAACAAAGACAGAGATTTGCAATTCGTGATGCGGATTCAGGCTTGCACTGGTGAAATTGGCAACCCAAATTGCCATTACGGCTTTACCGTCATTTGTCTGTATCGGAATCAGATCTTCGTCTTTGAGCAAATCTTTAACAGCTTCAAAGTCAGCAGTACCGCCGATGAAGAATGAATAGCCATCATAGATGTGATATGGGACAGGGACTTCACCTGCTGAGATAGTCTCTGTCCCTTGAATGGGGTAATGCTTGAAAAGCTTATGGTCCTTCGAATTCATATTTATTTCTTTTTGTATTCTGCCCGATCATTCAGCAACGTCATAGACTGACCATCGGGGCTGAAATCAACCAGTGTGTCATCGAGAAATGCTTTGAGATTCCAGTGTGCAAGGAAGGTATCGCCCTGCCAATGCTCAAGCGTAGCAATACAAGCTCCGTACTTCACAGTGAGTACATCGCCTTCGAGCGTGACGGTCATCTCACCGAAGAGGTCGTTGGAGAATGCCCCAGTGTAGTCATTCAGATTGTTGGACGGAGACAGGTTTGCGTCACGTTTGAGGCGCATTTCATCCACTTGGCCTTTAACTTCAGCCATGTATCCTTGAGCAACCATCTGAAATTCAGAGGACCAATCACGGCCTTGTTTATCCAACAAAATGTCAGAGATGGCGTAAAAGAGCGCAGCGTGAGAAAGTGTTTGATGAACGTTGACCATGACTGCAAGACCAAGTTTGCGCTGCGGGAAAAATGCAACAGCTGAGTTATACCCAGGCATTTGACCGCCATGCATGAGGACTTTTTCACCACGATAGTCCATCACCCACCAGCCGAGGCCATACGTCCAGAAATTTGTATCAGGCTGCAAAACATAAAGCGGCGCAAGCTCAGACTCCATCATGTTTTGCATTACCATTTGAGATGTAGTAATTTCAGTGAATGTATTTTTTTGAATCAACGGTGAGCCATCTTGCAACAAAACCTTAAGCCATTGGGCAAGATCATTAGCGGTGGTGTGAATAGACCCTGCTGGCTCATGCACAAGCTTGAAATTTTCAACGGTATTTTGCTCGCCGAGAAACCGAACGCCTGCGGGATAGGTTTCATCACGCACAACATGCGCTGATGCAAAATTTTGAAGATCGTTAACGCGGTCATATCCACTGAAAGAGCGGGACATATTCGCTGCTTTGAAAATCCGCTCGCTGATGAAATCGTCCCATGTTTTCCCTGTAATGGCTTCGATCAGCAGACCAGCCACGCCATATTGTTGATTTGCATATTGAAACTGAGTGCGAAAACCCGCAGCAGGCTTGAGATATTTCATACGATGCATCAAGTCACGCTGAGTGTATCCACGGTGATAGTAAAGGCGTTGAGCACGCTCAAGGCCAAGACGGTGGCAAAGCAGGTCACGCACCGTTACATTTTGCGTAATCCACGGATCGTATAATTCAAAATCGGGAAGATATTTAACAACGGGATCATCCCATTGCAATTTTCCTTCATCTACCAACATGCCGACCAGCGCGGAGGTGAACGCCTTGGTCGTGGAACCGATGGCAAAGATGGTGTCAGCATTTACTTTGTCTGCTTTGCCAGCTTCCAACAGACCATAGCCTTGTGTGAAAACTTCATCACCTTGTACAACTGCCACTGCTGCTCCAGGGACACCCCACGCGGCGAGGGTTTTGGAAATTGTTTCGTTGAGCTGTTGTTTGTTCATAGGTCTCCTAATACTTTTGTGCACAGATTACGCGGAATCTTTTTATCTCCATATTTTTTCTACGGCGTCATAACTTCCAACACGCAGATCGGGTTTCGCCTTAGCCAGCTTATGCTTCTCCACACGCTCTGATGGAGTCCGCGGCAGGTCATCAACATACTCGATGTAGCGAGGCACTTTAAAGTACGCAAGCTGTTCACGCGCATACTCCAAAATAGTTTCTGGCGGTGTATTCTCACGTGTGTGACCAGCCTTCAAAATAATATAAGCCTTCACTTCCTCACCACGCAGTTCATCAGGCACAGGCATCACTGCTGCCACTTGCACAGCAGGATGTTCCATCAACACGCCTTCCACTTCCACCGTTGAAATATTCTCACCCGCACGGCGGATCGTATCTTTCAAACGCGCCTGCCAATGAAAATATCCCTTCGCATCTTTCGTCACCATATCGCCCGTGTGCAGCCAGCCGTTCTTCATTGTCTCAGCGGTGGCTTCAGGCTTGTTCCAATAGCCCAACATCATCGGCTCGCCACGCAGAACCAACTCCCCCACACCGCCATCTGGCACATCTTTTCCATCTGTGTCTACAATTCGCGCCTGCTTCGTGGAGATCGGTTTACCCATTGCACCACTTCCGACACTTTCTACATCTTCCAACGGCACAACTAGATCCACACCTGTTTCAGTCATACCGAACGCCTCACGCCACGGCACACCCCAACGCCGCTCAAACTCGGCATGGAATTTTGGATGAATCCCCGAACATAAAACCACGCGTAATTTATGTCCACGCTCAAGTGTTGGGTCCTCGGGCATCTTCAACAAGAAGAATGGCATTGTCCCGATTAGATACAGCACCGTTACATTATGTCGAATCACTTCGCCCCAAAAGTGTGATGGCGAAAAACGCGGCAAAATCACCAGTGGCGCGCCACCGATCAAACTCGCCATCGTATTCCATTGCGGGTCCATATAGTAGAAAGGCTGCGCCGTCAGATTGCATTCATCAGGCGTAAGCTTGAAATAATCCGCAGCCACCTGCCCGATCATCATCCAATATTTTTGAGTCAACATACAGCCTTTTGGAAACCCTGTTGTGCCAGACGTATATTGGATGTTGACCAAGTCCTCCGCCGAAATATCAGATGAATCAAACGAGTCGGATGACTCATCCACCAACCGCCTCCAATCAGACGTTGGGCCTGATTCAGTCACGAGAAGCGTTTCCTTCACTGACAGCAGATGTACCCGCACCCGTTCCCATTGTTCCAAATAATTTTCATGGACGATAAAGTATCCCGCCTGCGAGTCATCTAGTGTGTAAGTTAGGTCATGGTCGTGGTAGTTGATGTTGACGGGTACGATGACCGCGCCTAACTTCGCAAGCGCAAACCAGACGATGGGGAAGTCCACGCCGTTGGGGAGCATCACTGCCACGCGCTCGCCCTTCGTCACACCGACAGATTTCAGCGCGTTCGCCGTTTTGTTCGCCAATCTATTAACTTCCACGAAAGATAACGACTTGTCTTCAAAGATAAACAACGGTTTCTCTCCAAACCGCTCTGCCGCGCTCTCCACTAAATGACCTAAACTCTTCCACTCCATGCACGCTTCTCCTTTGGCTTTTTTCACCACGGAGAACACAGAGGGCACAGAGAAAAAAATAAAATCTCTGTGTTCTCCGTGCACTCCCCTTGCACCGCCCGCAAGGGCAGGTGTGTGGTTAATTCTTTTTCAACCGCTTCACAAACATTCCACTCAACTCACGGCTAGACTCTTGCAAGTCCACTGCCTTCGGATCAAAGACCCATTGCAACATGATCCCGTCAATTGCTCCTTGAACCACTGATGCCATTGCTTGCTCATCGAACTTTCCAAATTCCTTTTGTGCCGCGCCAATGCGAAAAATCTTCTTGAGATGAGCACGACATGGGTCATAGGCCGAGTCGCTAAATGCCTTTTTCTCTTCGGGTGACGTAAAACTGCCCCACAAATCTACCAGTGCCACGAACTGCGAGCGGTTCTGCGAGATGTACTCAAAACTGGATTCGATGTAGGCGCGCAGTTTATCGCTGCCTTTTGCCTCTTCCTCAACCCGCCCGCGGATGTATGCACCTTGTCGATTCAAAATCGTGTGAATGGCAGAAGTGATGAGGTCATGCTTACCGTTGAAGTGATAGGCGATTAGTCCCTTGGTAATTCCGAGACTCTTGGCGATCTCCGCGAAGGACGTTTGGGTATAGCCTTGCTCGGCAATGGTCTGCAACGCCGCATCGATGATCTGTTTGCGGCGGGCTTCTTCAATGAAAGTTTTCTTTTCTTCTACAGGTTTACTTTTGGCTGGCATAGTTACTGTCCTTTCACCATTCCACCATGAGTTTGGGCACGGAACGGAATTCATGCCCACGCGGCGCGGAAGGGTGAGTTGATTTTAAGTGCAAATGCGGCAAACGCTCGAACAACACGCGCAAGCCGATCTCACCTTCCAAACGCGCCAACGACGCCCCAAGACAGTGATGTCGTCCGCGGGCGAAGGCGAGATGGTGAGAAGTATTCGTTCGGTGGATGTCGAAGCGGTCTGGGTCGGTGAAAAATTCTGGGTCGCGGTTGGCGGCTCCCAACATGCATTGAACGGTATCGCCCACCGCAAAATCCACGCCGCGGACGGTGATGGGCTGGGTCACATGGCGGGTGGCAGTTTGCACAGGAGATTCCCAACGCAGGGTTTCTTCCACAGCGGACTTCATCAACTTGGCAGGGTCACGCTTCACTTCGTCGAACTGGTCGGGATGATTGAGCAATGCCCAAACTGTGTTCGAGAACATGGCTGCTGTCGTTTCCAGTCCGCCGAAGATGATGACGAAGATATTCGAGATGATCTCACGCTCGCTCAAGTTTGTGTTCGGGTCATGAATAAGATGACTGAGCAGGCTGTCATCAGGCTCAACGCGTAGATAGGCGATGTGCTCCGCAAGTTGTGCGCCAAATTCCTTCGCGGTTTGTTGACCACGCTCCCGCACTGAAGGGTCGTGGCGGAAGTTGCTCAATGCAGCGGCGAAGTTATCGTACCAGTGACGCAGTTGGGGGAAGTCCACAATGGGAACGCCGAGCGAAGCCGTGACCGCGTACAATGCCATCGGGTCGGAGAAAGATTTGACTAAATCCGTTTCTTTGTCTGCGATGAATCTATCGATCAGTTCATTGGCTTTTTGTTCAATGAAAGCGGAAGATGACGCTCGCACTACTTTCGGAACATACGCTCCTGCAAATGGACTTCGCATCCGCTGGTGCAGCTCGCCTTCGGTGGAGAGCATCATTGTCCCAAAGGTGTCATCCAAAAGCGAATGCGGCGATTGAACGGTGAATGCTTCCATGTTATCGAGCACAGCAATGACATCGTCGCGTCGAGTCACGTACCAGAGACTCACTTCGGGGACCCAGGTGACAGGCTCACGGTCAAGTAAGAGGCGATAGTGTGGGTATGGGTCAATGCTCAACTGGTCGAGAGTCAACGTTGATCCGAGAGGGAAGCGGGAGGTATCAGTCATCAATCCCTCCTTGGCAACGAAAATATTCGCGCAAGGCTTCGGGGTTCATCCCAGGATAAATACTGTTGCAAGACGAGATCATGTATCCGCTTGTGCCGCCCTGCTCGTAACTGCGCTTCACATCAGCGCGGATAAGCTCAAGATTTGGCTCAAAGAATAGATTGATATCCACGTTACCGATCAAAATTAATTTATCGCCATATTGGGCTTTGACTTCATCCAACTTATTGCCAGATAAGGTTTCGAGTCCATGCACGCCAGCAAAGCCAGACTCAACGGCGAAGGGCAACAGCTTGTCCATCTTGCCATCGCTATGCCAAATGACAGGCACAGAAATTTCCCGCGCCACGCGTTGATGATAGGGAAATACCAACTCGCGCCACATTTGCGGGGAGATCATCGAGCCGCCGCGGTGAGCAGCGTCATCGCCCATCACGATCAACTCCGCGCCAAGTTCTGCTGCGCGTTTGTAAATTTCAATACACCAATCTGTGCGCGCTTCCATCACAGCATGGACAAAGGACATATCCTTCTTGAACATGCGGAACATATGCTCCATGCCCATTGCCATATACGTTCCCATGAATGGACCGATATGCGTGCCGAAGAAAAGGCAAAGGTGTGGATAATTCATCCGAATGTCTTCGACCCGCTTCACGTCGAAGAAACGATCCGCGTAACTCAATGAAGGCGTGTACTGCCTGAGGTCATCCGCTGTTTGCACGGCGCCGTAAAAATACATCCCCTTTTTCCAAACGCGCCCGAATTCATCCACACCATCTTTCCAGGCATTGCTGTCTGTTGGGGTTTGGTATGGCATGAGGATTCCATCCTGACCCAATTCGGCATACGCGCGATAAGGGTCAGTGATGCCGAGTTCATCGAACATGCCGTCGATCCAAACCTCGAAGCGCGGAACGCGGTCTGGAGTTTTGCGCTGGAGCACAGCTTGGACTAATTCACGTGAGTTCATAACATCTTCGCAACGATCTCTTTGAACACTTTCGCCGCCACCATCTCAGTGACACCCGAAACATCTTGTGTTGGATTTAATTCCACCACATCCGCGCCGATGATGTTTGCATTGAGCGATTGAATAACGCTCAACGCCTCACGCGTGGACAGCCCGCCAGGTTCACGGTGCGAAATGCCAGGTGCGAAGGCGGGGTCGAGACAATCCATGTCGAAGGTGATGTAAAGTGGCGAATCAAATCGGATGTTAAACACGTTCTGCCAGTTTTTCATGGTCAGTACTTCCACTCCGAAACGTTTGGCTTGCTCGCGCTGATGTCCGTTGATGGTGCGAATGCCCACTTGCACGAGCCGCTTCGCCAAGCCTGATTCCATGATCCGCGCAAAGGGGCTGGCGTGTGAATGCGGGTTGCCTTCGAAATCATCGTACAGATCGGGGTGTGCGTCGAAGTGCAAGATGGTGAGATTGGGATGATTCTTCGCCGCAGCCTTTACCAGCGGATAAGTAACGGAGTGGTCACCGCCAAATGCCATGACCTTCAAACCCGCTTCATATAATTGACCTGCGGCTTGCTCGGTCTCTATGGGCATTCTCTCCGCTGATGGTGTGATGTCGCCTATATCTGCGAAGAGTCCATCCGCGCCGAGATAGGTTTCGTTCTCCGTCCACAGGTTGGACGAGTCGCAGAAGAAGGCTTCGCGGATTCTTTGCGGAGCCAATGCCGAACCGCGTTTGTATGAAGAGTTTTCATCGAACGCCACGCCGAGTAAACCGATTTTTGCGGGAGTTGTGAAGGGAGGAAATTTGTTCATAGCTTTTTATCCATGAAGGAAAACAACCCACTATTCACTGATCACTACTCTTTTACTTCTCTCCATCCAATCAGGACTCACATCCGAGCCGTGACCGTGGACGTCAGAGAGAGTCACGGTGCCGTTGGATTGGAAGTCCACACCGCCGATGGAGGGTTCTTCGGCAAAATGGAAGGGAGAGTCTAAATCGTAAAGGGCGATGTTCGGGCATGCGCAAACTAAATGCGCGCCTGCGCTGACTCCGATGAGAGACTCGGACATGCCGCCGAGCATACATTTGATTCCCACCGATTCACCGATGGCGTTGATTTTCAATGCGCCGTGAATGCCCGCGGACTTGGCGAGTTTGATGTTGAAATAATCCACGGCACCGAGGGAGGCGAGGCGAAAAGCATCATGTGCGTCAAAGATGGATTCGTCTGCCATAATGGCAATGGGACTGCGTTCACGCACTCGTTTCAAACCTTCGATATTCCAGTATGGTAAAGGTTGTTCACAGACTTCGATCTCATATTCTGCTAATGCGTTGAGGATATTGATGGCGGTAATTTCATCCCAAGCTTGATTTGCATCCAAACGCATGGGGATTCCACTACCAATAGCTTCACGGATGGTACGGATGCGGGCGGTGTCTTCTGCTTTGCTTGTACCAACTTTGACCTTGATAGCTTTTGCACCGTTATCAACATGATGTTTGGCAGTATTTGCCATCGCTTCGGGCGAGTCAATGCCGATGGTCCGATTGGAATACAAAATTTGTTTTTTCCCACCGAGCAAAGCATATAAAGGAAGTTCCGCATTTTTGGCAAGCAGGTCGTAAAGCGCGAGGTCATACGCACAGCGGATGGCGGGATTCTTGAGCATGAACTTTTCAAGTTCGCTCAAGCGCGCATCAATTTCCAGTGGGTTTTTGCCAACCAAAATTTTGGCATATAGTTGCGCAGCCTCAAATGCAGTCTCTGGCGCTTCGCCTGTCACAAAGCGCGGAGGGCAGCCCTCCCCTACTCCAGCCAAACCATCACTATCATGCACGCGAACGATGATGTTATGCGCGCTGTCCATAACCGCTAATGCTATCTTGAACGGATGCGGATATGGAATGTTGAGGTCAATGATTTCGATTTTGGTAATGATTGGCATAAGACCTTGAAAAGATTTACCACGGAGATCACAGAGACCACAGAGTTTTTTTCTCAGTGTTCTCCGTGTCCTCTGTGGTGAAAAATTATTTTCCTTTATAAATCGGCGCACGCTTTTCTAAAAACGCGGTCACGCCTTCACGCAAATCTTCGCTGGCAAGGCATTCCAACGTGCCTTCGGTTTCAAGCTGCATCACTGACTCAAGATCGAGGTCATACGATTTATTTAAAACCTGTTTGATCAACCGCGTAGAGATCGGCGCATTGGCAGCAAGTGTAGTTGCCAACTTCAAGGCTTCGTTCATCAACATTTCCGATGGGATCACGCGTGTCACCAAGCCAATCTCCAATGCTGATTGCGCAGAAATTTTCTCACCTGTCAACATCACTTGCGCAGCACGCCCCATACCAATTAAACGTGGAAGGCGGTGCATAACGCCATTAGTCTCGAACAGCCCGCGTTTGACTTCGGCAAATTCAAACGAAGCCATTTGCGAAGCAATACGAATATCGCTGGAAATGGCGATCTCAGCACCCGCCCCCACGGCCAACCCATTGATCGCAGAAATGATCGGCTTGGGCAAATTCACCATGCGGCGCGTCAGTTCCTGCATCTCGCTCAGCTCGGCGTGCGCTTGCTCCATCGTCATTGAGCCGTCAAACAAATGCGAAACTTCGTCCAGGTCAATGCCTGCAGAGAAAGCACGTCCATTGCCCGTCATCAGAACAACGCGGATCGAATCATCCTTCGCAACATCGTCCAACAGGCTTAGCACCTTTTGGAACATCGAGCGTCGAAATACATTCAATACCTCTGGACGGTTAAAGGTAATGATAGCTATATTGTTTTGGGATTGGAAAAGGATATCTGTCATTTGATGGGAATCTCGATGAAGGAGGCTTGGTCTCCACCAATCATAATCTCCACGCTCGGACTACCCGAGACAGGAATCTGTTTAAAGGTGTCTTTGTCTGCACCTGAAATGGATGCTCGTATCTTCCACCCGCGGCGAATCAGCGCCGAGATGGGATTCAACCCGAAGGTTATTTCTGCCACTTCGTTGGGAATGAGCGGCATGGCATCGGCGCGTTTGAAAGAATGGTATGGGACAAATTGTTTGTATGGTGGAGTATCTGTTGAAATTTTGCGATGGATGGCACGCAGCATTCCTTCGGTGAGGTAATGGGCATTGCCTTGCTCATCAATCGTTTCGAGATAGACGAACAAGTTGCCGTCATCATGCGTTGACTTGATGAATAACGTGACAACGGGATAACCCGTGATTTCGGTATCCTGTTCAAGTGGCGCGGATGTGTACGAGAGTTGTCCTTTGATGGGCGCATACTTTACAGGTCGCTGGTCAAGTTCCGTTTGCCAGCGGTTGTTGAGTCCTGTTGAGGCGTTGAAATCTGTCTGGTAGTGGTCAGCAGGTGCGGGCGGGGGAAGAAGCGCGGAGAGTCCGCTTTGGGGTTGGAAAAAGAATCGAGTGGAGGTCAAACCCGCAGGTGGAAACTCAGGCGTCGATTTCCATTTATTTTCAAAGATGGTGTAGTAATGCAACTCGCGGGTAACAGGCGGCTCATCAAAAAAACGCAGAGACTCTTGCATTTGCGCGAGCAATGGAAAAGGATTTTGTTTCGCGCCGACATGCTGAGTTGCGCCATGATTCCATGCGCCAATGACGGCGCGTTGCGGGCGTGGGTTGTTGGCAAAACGTCGAATGACAGCATCGGCAGTAGCGGCATCGAACCAACTACCCCAATGATCCATCGTGTGCGATGTTGGGCGAGTATGTACGCTAATACCGTCAATGGAAGTAGTTAGCTCAGAGTCATAATCATCGCGGAAGGTGACTTGCGTGAGAGCCGAGTCGACCTGATGGTTATTGTGCTTGGGGATAACTCCATCAACAGGTTTAACGCCACTGATAAGAATTTTCTCAATAGCGCTCATGCGCTTTGGAAGTTGATTGGCATCCAAGGAACGATTGAAATCTGCCCACTCACGCAGAATGAATTCATTAGGCACGCCGCCAGGAAAAGCGATATCGGTATACACATCGTATTCGTTGAAACGGACAAGAGCAGTAGTGACAGCGGGGTGTCCGCATGCGCCAAGCATTTCGGCAATAGTGGCTTGATAGGAATTCCCAAATGCACCAACTTTGCCATTGCTCCACGGTTGCTTTGTTACCCATTCCATGAGGTCATATAAATCAGTTAAGTCAACATCTGGCCAAGGATGAGGCTGATTTCCTTCGGATGCGCCCGTACCGCGCATATCAATCCGCATGACGGCATATCCATACGCAGTGAAAAAATTGCGAGCTGAATCTGGTAATGAAAGGAACCATAAGAATGGAGCACGCAATTGTTGAGCACGCCAGTACCGTGTGGCGGCAAACAATGCAGGGACTTTTGCATTGGGAGCAAGCCCGCGTGGGAGGTAAAGGTCAACGGCGAGGCGCGTCCCATCACGCATAGGGATGTAGAGAGTCTGCTCGGTGGAGCCTTTGTATTGCGGAGGGCGGAGGGGAGTTGTTGAAGGGAAAGTCATTTTGAATGAAGATTACAGAATGATGAATATAAAAATTAGGAAGTAGGAAGTAGGAAGTCTCGTATCACTTGCTGGAATTTTTCTGGTTCCTCAAGGAATGGCCAATGTCCGCTTTGAGTGAATTCGATGGATTGGCAGTTGGGGAGCGTGGCACAGAGTTCCTCGGTGACGGGCTTGCCTGTATAGGGCGAATCTGCAGAACCGTAAATAAAGAGCGTGGGAACTTGTAATTGGCTAAGTTCTTTTTTGTAGTCATCGCCAACGAGTGAGAAAGAAATTTCACGCCATGGAGCGAAAGATACTGTGCCAGTGTTTTCAAGCAGATGAGTATTAGCTTTATTGAATAAACGGCCTGGGTTATCTTTTTCGGATGACTCGGTGAACCAATCATCTGCGGATTTTGCATCCGCAGGCGGGAAGCCGAGAGCCGTGGAGTATAAAAATCCGCCGAGCCATTTCCAGATGAAGCGATTGTTCATGCCATTATTGATTCGTATCCCGCCGACGATGATCATTTTCTCAACATATTGTGGATACTTGAGCGCATATCTCTGAACTAATGCGCTGCCGAAGGAATGGCCGACGAGAATGACCTTATCTACTTTGACTATGTCACGACGCAGAGATTCGAGTTCGTCCACTAATTGCTCGATGGTGTAGTCTTTTGGATTAGGCTTGATTTGCGAATTGCCTGAACCGCGCTGGTCGTAGTAGATAGTGCGGGTTTGCTCACCGAGGAAGTCGAATCCATTCTTGAAACTCAGGCTCGAGTGACCAGGTCCACCGTGGACGAGGACAACGGGTGGCAGTCCTTTGTCTGTGCCAACTTCTCGGCAGTACAAGTCATAACCGTTGATATGGGCAGGAGTGTCACAGTCTACGCATGGGCGAGATTGAGGTAAGACGCGATTATAGGCGTAGTTGGAGTATGCCACATAAAGGGCTAATACAATGAGAATAGCAAGAACAACATAAAAGACTATCATGGTAGCGATTTGAATGGTAGCAGGTTTGAGAGTTATAACCTTCAAACCTGCTACCATATCAACTTTATAACTCTTTCTTCGCTTCACCCTTTGTCACAGGCAAAATAGCAACAGTAGCAAGGACGAGGAATACGAACATGATAAGCCAAACCCAACGGTAATTGTTGCCCATAGCTTGAACAAGGCTGCCACCGAGGAGAGGGCCAATGATGAAGCCGAGGGTTACGGCAATTTGACGCAAGCCTGTGTAGGTTCCCATCAACGTTTCGACAGGAGCACTGTCAATAATCATGGCAACTTGAACGACATTGGCGAGCGGCCAGGTCAATCCGCAGATGAGCAGGCCGACGCTGAGCATCGTTCTATCAGGGAAGAAATAAATAACCAACGCACCAACTGCGTATCCTACCAACCCAATAATTTGAGTGGTCTTGCGTCCGATCTTGTTGGAAATTAAACCTGCTGGGACGGCAATCACCATAAATGCAATTGCGGGAATGGCGACGAGCATGGCAGCCTCCCCCTCTTTCATACCCAGCGAAAACACACCATACGAACTGAGGAACGCTTGCATTTGTGCGAGAGCAACATAAGCAAGCAAGTTACTAAGCAGTAGGAAAAGCAGACTGTTTCTATTTTCCTTGGGTTGGTCGCGCAAGAACTTAACAATACCCTTCAGGTCGAATGTTTCACCAGCCAGCTCCTTTGCACTGGCAAGTTCTTCAGGCTCTTTGATCCATGCCCAGGTGAGAAGCATGATCAGGATGGTGAGGCCAGCTGCGATCCAGAATGGAAGCGGTCCATACACATCATATAGCGCTGCGCCGCCAAGAGCAGTCAACACTACAAGAAAACCTGCAATAGCACCGCCAATGCCGTTGGCAGTAGAACGATGTTCAGATGGGGTAATGTCGAACATCAAAACGTCAGCAATCGGG
Source organism: Anaerolineales bacterium (assembly GCA_046328875.1). Taxonomy (GTDB): domain Bacteria; phylum Chloroflexota; class Anaerolineae; order Anaerolineales; family Villigracilaceae; genus Villigracilis. The sequence continues at coordinate 3,515,403 of JAXLVS010000001.1, forward strand.
CGGACAATCGCAAAGGCGACCAACACTACAATCAATGAAATAATAAATGGGACAAGCAGACCTGTTAATTGGCCTGTTTGACCATTGAGTTCAGGTTTAATCCCCATTGGAATGAGAGGGATGATAATAAATGCAGCTACAGCCACAGGAACACCGAAAAGCACAAAGGGCATACGGCGTCCCCAACGGGTGCGAAGACTATCGCTCCAAGCACCAACGATGGGGCTGATGAACAAGCCTGCTATATTGTCAAATACGAGGATAAAACCTGTCAGTGCAGGGCCAAGACCAAACCCAACGGTTGTGGCACCCGCATTGGCAAAGCTGGGGTTTCCCGCCTGCAAATATACAGGTACATAGGTGTTATACAACTGCCAAATTACTTCCATCACAGCAGGCAACGTGGCTGCAATGATGATGTTGCGCCAACTCAATTTGATGTGCGACATTCTCTCACTCCTCAGGAAAATTGAACGATTGTTCAAAATACTGTCCAATCGTTAAAGTATCATACAAAAAAAGAAAGTAAGAGTCAATAGGCAATTTTTCAGAATCGGAAGCGCCTCTCAAATCACTGAGAGGTGCTTCCGATCGCAGGAAAGGATCAATTACTAGGCAACTACTGCGGGGCGAAATTTATAGCCATTTACCTAACAATGACAATTTTCAATGCTCATCGTGAGATAGCCTAGCGATCTCTTCGCTGAGGCTCATTTACATCTTGAAGCCACTCGCGCATAGTAGGCTTCAAGCCTCGCGGGAATTTCTTTCGCAGCGTTGATGAGGCGCTCACTTCCCTTTGCAATCGCATCTTGCTCAAACTCCTCGAACACGCGAATGCCCGCCAGTAACGACATTCTCAACTCTTTCATGAAAGCTTTATCTTCAGCTTCCAGCAAATCAAAATGCGTCAGCACGGAAGATTTCGACAAGTCCGTTTGCCCGGGTTCTTTCCGAACCTGATTCAGCAAGGATTCGTGAAGGCCATTGATCACTCCCTTAACAATCTGAGCGTTTTCGGATTGCTGAATCAGCGCCACACTCTTGCGCATCTGGTTAACATCTTCGTTTGCCGAACAGAGTCCACTGGTCACAGCCCACAACAACTCTAAGGGTTCTCCTGTCAGTGAATTGATGTACTCATTCATAAACCGCTTGTAAACCTGTATGATCAATTGTGTTTTATACGGTGAACGCTCAGTAGGATTCTCATTGACGGTTGTGGCTTGATCTTGAATTGTAAATTCGTTATGTAAAGAGTTTTCCAACTCAACCACAAAATATAGATAACGTATCCAAATTCGATAGACATCAGCCAGCGTCACTGACTTCAATCCCTCTGAGCTGACATACACTCCCCAATTCATTCCGAAATGCAGGCGTCGTATTTTACCGATCTCGTACATCCCCAACATAGAGTCGACTTCAGGGTTTACGCTATGTAAAATTTTCTGATAGGGCTGGGTCGCATCCATGCCCGTATATTCGCGGATGATCTTTGCACCGCCGGGATGTAGCTGTGCAAATTCAGTAACATCATAGACCCGCCCATCGATAATCATCCAATAGCCATGTTCATCATCGTTGTGCAGCGCGACCTCAGACGCATCATAGTTGGCTTTTTGTGCATCCAGATGAGACCCTGTATAGGTGGAAAAGATGTCTTGCAAGTAACGTCCCTTGCCCACAAGGTCATAAAGAGTTGCCTTGACCGCTTTTTGTCTTTCCTCTTCAGTGCCCGAACTATATCGATAAATCACAGTCTTGATGGCATTCATGACTGCAGTAGCAAAGCCAGTCCGTCCGCACACATAGAAATAAGCACCTTGTCCGCCATTTTCCCGACTTTGTAACAAGTTCCATAGCGCCTGTGCGTTCGCTTCTTTCAGGATTTCGTCTCCGATGTAATGTCTTTCACCGGGTTCAAACACGAGTTGCTCGCCACTTTCATTGTGGATTTGTTGATAGTTAACATCATCCTGTGAGAAAGCGATTCGTAAGTTCAAACGGCCCTGAGCGACAAGTCGTTCAAGTTCATCTTTATAATAAATATCTGTTCGCGTGCGTGTTCCAAAGAAGAGCCACGTCTCACCCGGCTGCGACTGATGAGCACGCTTTAGCATGAAACTTCTAAAAGGCGCAAGACCAGTTCCGCCGGCAATCATCACAATGGGAATTCTCTCATCCTTGGGCATACTAAAGCGAGGCGGATGAACCACTCTGAAAGAAACCTTGCCCATATCCTCTGGAGCGATTCCAGATGTGTCCGTGAGATAGTTGGAAGATGTACCCAAACGATCAGAACTAAGAGAAACTTCTGTATCCTTGGTCTTATAACTTAGGCGTCCAATCGTGAAGTGCAATTCCGATGCGCCTGTCAATCGCTCGCCATCCTTCATCACTGAAGAAACAGAGTACATTCGGGAAACTTCCGGGGGAACGATACGGCAAATGCTTTCCAACTCACCTTGAGAAGCCTTCCAGAACCGACGGATATCGTAGCCGTCTTTCGAAATTAGATTCAACAGATCCCATAGTTCCCACTGGTCTTCTGCCCTCGCCTCGATGATGCTCTTGAGGGCTGAACTACGGGTGATCGCATACAGAGTTTTGGCAACATTCCGATCAATGGGTCTGATTCGCCCAAAGGTTAGCAATGTCCGCAGAGGAAGTGTCGGCGTTTCTTCATATCCTTCCCGCTGTAAGATTGCCTCGCGCCAAGCCTTGTTAAGAGGAATAGCTTCACGTCCACGTGCTCGCAGTGCTTGAAGAGTCTTGTCTACCAAGGCATCACTGTTCTCTGGCAAAATGGCGGCTCGGTCACCGACCTGATAGCTGATACCGGTTCCTGTTGTATTTAGCACCACCTGCTTCACCCAATTTGAACCATCAGCACCAAGGGTATTGACTTTCACCACATCCGCATAATGATAGTATTGTGGATGTCCGCTGCTGCGCTCTAACTGTGAGTTGTTCAACTGCGAATGAACTTCATCCCACGCCCGGTCTTTGAACTTGCCCGAAAAACTACCGATAGTTACACTTCGCCCTACCTTGAAAGCTGTTTCTAAAAATCCATAAGCTTTCAAACGGTGCCGACCTAAGAATCCCGTCTCAGCGACATAGGCCTGCCGTGTTTCCTGGAATATTCCTTTGAGCGTTTTGCTTCTACTTTTTTCCACATAATCTGCTACCGAAATTTGTCCGATGGCTTTCAGGAAATTCTGCCAATTCGGTGGATACCACTCCCGAATGTGTGTCATTTCTTCACCCAATCGAGTTGAGTACGTTCGTCGTCCCAGAAACTCATCAAGTAAATGGAATATAGGGGACGCAATACCACTTGGCCCCGGCGTACTTTGTTCCAGTGAAACTGCCAGAGGTCCAACCGTTTTTGCCCATACAACGGTATCTAGGTGGTAATCTTTATTATGTGGATTCAAATCAATTTTCTGAAGAGAGCCGTATGTTGTGCGCTGTAAGGCTTCGGTGATCAGCACCAGTTCTTGCTTCAGCGCATCTGGTTCGTCTCGATAAACCGCTTCCTGTGCGCGCACTGCCGCACCGATAACGGGTGTAAGACGGGAAAGAATTTCAACCTGACCCAGATAGAATATCCGCTCGACAATGTTATCTACCGTGGGAACCATCAGGCGCATGTTCTCGACAATGATGGGGTCTGTAAGAGAGGGGTCAACCAGTTTCCAGTTATAGATAATCAGGTCGATATAAGATAGAACAGGTCCGCGTCTGCCCAGGCGTTGTGTAATTTTGCGCCAAGGCTGCATGATGCTATCAGGCAGTTTTTCTGGGGAATCGGTTTGGATGCGGAAATAAGCATGCCCCAATATGCTGATGATCATCGAAGCACGCAAAAGATATTTGTCTGGCAGTGTATCTATATCTGCGCTGAGGACTGGCATCTGTTCCAGTACGGCTCGCAGGCCAAGGGTCCGATAAAGATGCGGTAGGTTGTCCACGATATCGTCCCAAACTTGATATGCAGGAGGCAGTCGAAGAAGAGGCAGCTGACTGGGCATAAATCCATGTGTCTCTGACAAGAAGCCCAGGTTCTCATGTCCAAGACTTTCGGTTGTTGCAATGGCATTAGAAAGAACATGGCGTGAAGGAACAACACCCTGTTCCTTCAGAATCTTTTCATAAAATGAGATGACTTCAGGCTCCTTAATCTCAAAGCCCAACAAGGTTTCCCCCATGGCAATTTGATCGCCATGGTTCAGCAGAATCATCGAAGTCACGGGCACCCCATTGATTCGGGTCCCGTTCGTACTCTTGAGGTCTTCGATCATAAATTTGCCTTGCAGAGAAATAATACGGCAATGTTGTCGAGAGCATTGGTTATCTGCCAGCACAATATCAACCCCTTTTTCCCGACCTATAATCGTAGCGCCATCCTTTAATGCAAATCGCATGCCAGAGTCTGCCCCTTCCTTAACGACCAGCATTCCTGAGGAATGTCGTTGTGAGATGACAGTTTGTTTTGATGTCATCGAGTGACTCCTATATTGATATTTTATTTTTTGATAATAGGTTTAGAAGGCAGGGTTGGCTATTACAAATTAGCAACGACAGCCTGACATATATCGGCGCGTGAAATACTCCCGACCAACTTTCCATCTTTGATGACAGGCAGTAAGCGGATATTCATGTCGATCATGACTGTCGCTGCTTTTGCAACGTGGTCCTGTGGGTCAAGCACAATAGGTTCTTTAATCACAAAAGGAAGAATGGGAAATTGAGAAAGGTCTTTCCCCTTTTTGAGAAAGATACCAAAAGCCGTATCCAATGACCCCCCCTCGGCTGTAATCTCATCCATATCAGGCAATGCCGCTCGCAGAATATCCCCCTCGGAAAGTACACCAATAAATTTGTCGTCTTCACCCACAACCATCAAGTCACTTACACGGGATAGGGCAACAACCTCTGCAGCTCTATACATGTTGGCATCATGAGGAATGCGAATCGTACGTGTTACCATGGCGTCTTTTACCCGTAAAGGTTGTGTCTCTGACATACTAACTCCTTATTTATAAAATTTTTTGTCAAAGCTATTAAGATTTTTCTAAACCCCTATTTAAGGCTATATATTTACGATTTCACAGCCCAGACTTCTACATTGTTTTATCTTCCAATTCATATCCATTTTATCAAATATTTGTTTTTTATTTGATAACTCATAAAATTAAATAGATATACAAATGAAAGCGCCCCAATTTATAGGGGCGCTTGTGCATATCTTGATAGTTTATTCTCTATGTGGAGGACACATTCCAAGCGGGGCAAAATTTATATCCGTATACTAGACTTGTACCGCGAAGGACAGTTCCGATTGCTGTTGTAAAGCAAAAATTTGACGGTTGTCATGCCATCTGATCCAAATGAGCAGTATTTCCAAGCCAAGCGATTTATGTCATAATAATCATTCTACCGATTGGGACAGTCACACTCCTCCTCACTGTTGCAACATTAATTTCATTAAAACTGATTTCTTTAATATGGATATCAAAGCCTTCTTCACACCTTTTCCGATTCTCTCCACCCCGCGCCTGATCCTGCGCGCCCTGCAACCATCCGACCTTGATGATTTGTACGAGTATGCATCCGACCCTGAGATTGATCGGTACGTACCCTGGGAACATTATAAAAATAAATATTGAGGAAGCACGTGAGAATCTAAACGAGTTTCTTGCAGAATACGAACAAGATGGACTTGGCGCTTGGGGTATCGAACATCGTGCCGATAAAAAACTGATCGGCATCATCAATACCAACATCCCACATCCGATCAACCGTCGAGTAGAAGTGGGATACACCATCTCTCGTGCGTATTGGGGACAAGGTCTGGCAACCGAAGCCGTTCAAGCATTAATTGGTTTTGGATTTGAGAAAATGAAACTTGTGCGGATCGAGGCGGTTGTGTTGCCTGAAAATTTGGCATCTGCTCGCGTACTTGAGAAAAGCGGAATGCAATTCGAAGGTCTGCTACACGGTTATCAAGTATGGCGAAATAAACCATGCGATCTTCGTATGTATGCCATCACAAACCCAAACATAGAAATTTGAGATCAGTCCATCCTGGATTCATTTGGTTCAAAAAACAAAAATAAAGACGCCCCTGCTTCTGCAGGGGCGTCTTTATTTTCTTACATGTATATTAGCCAAAGACTCGCACCAATAAATCAATTAACCATTGCGATCGCGAGGCAGGCCTTAAATTTTCTTGAAAAGATAATTTCGATGCCTGAAAAATAAAATATTCAGAGTGATATAATCCAAATTATTCTATGAAGCCTTTTCAAGCTGCAGCCCAGCGCGCTAAAAGCCAGATAGATTGGATGGTACTCGATGAATATTGGTCGTTATGAAGTGATAAAGGAATTGGGGCAGGGTGGAATGGCAATTGTATATCTGGCGCGTGACCCGTATATGAAGCGCCAGGTGGCAATAAAGGTCTTACCGCGTCAGTTTACTTTTGATCCGCAATTCCGCACACGCTTCCAACGTGAAGCGGAGGTCATTGCAACTTTGGAACATCCCGCGATCGTTTCAGTCTATGATTTTGGCGAGCATGAGGATCAACCTTATATTGTGATGCGCTACATGTCGGCTGGAAGTCTGGGCGATCTTTTGATGGAGAAGGGTGCCTTACCCATTCCTGAGATTGCTTCCATCTTTCAGCGTATCGGCTCCGCAGTGGATTATGCACACAGCCAGGGCATTATCCATCGTGATATCAAGCCTGGCAATATCCTCTTCGATACTCAGGGCGGCGTCTATCTATCTGACTTTGGAATTGCAAAGATCGCAGAATCCACCATGGGCTTTACCGGCACTGGCAGCATGGTTGGTACACCCGCTTACATGAGTCCTGAACAGGCGCGGGGTGAGAAAGATCTGGATGGCCGTTGTGATATTTATTCACTGGGAGTTGTGCTCTTCGAGTCTCTCAGTGGGCAACTCCCCTTCAAAGCTGATACCCCAATGGGTGTCGCAGTAGCTCATATCACAGAACCTGTTCCCGACCTTCGAACGCGCAATCCCAATGTCCCCGCTGAATTTGATTCGGTCATCCGCAAGGCTTTGGATAAGAATCCTGCTGACCGTTATCAGACTGCTACTGAACTGGCGCAAGCAATCAATACCCCGGGGACAGTATCTGCCAGTACCAGTTTTGAGCAATCTCCGGGGACGATGTTTGAATCGATTCCGATTAATGGCACTGTTGTCGAAACCAACCGCAGCCCTGTCACGCCTCCCCCTTCGCCTCAAGCTGTTTCTCCTCAATGGACCATTCCTCCAACCACGCCTCCTCCTGCATCCGTGAGAAGGAATACCGTTCTTCCGAAAGTGGTAGGCGGGATCGTGATTATTGCGTTGTGCTTCTGCATTGCGTTAATTGGTGGGTTTGCCAGCGGTCTTATCCCCAACCCGTTTGCCAGTTCGCTTGCGCAGGCATCTACAGAAACTCCCATAGCGGCTGTGGCAAGTGAAGGACCTGCTACAACTGAATTTGTACCAGTTGGTTTGAGCACTACCTATATTGAATACATTCTCGATGCCTCTGGTAGCATGCTGAATCCCTTGGAAGGAAAAACTCGCTTGAGCATTGCGCAGGAGGTTTTGACACAACGTCTTAATGCACTGCCAGACGGTGCGCAAGTGGGATTAAGAGTGTACGGCCATCGCGTACCCTATCAAGGTAAAGAAGCGGAGAGTTGTCAGGACATCGAGCTAGTTGTGCCCATCGAAGGGAATGGTGCTGATGCGATCATCGCCTGGCTGCCCAGCATGCAAGCGTTGGGAATGACACCCATATCTGAATCAATCCAGCAGGCTGCCAATGATTTCACCTTCGAACCTGGACGGAAAAATTTCATTGTATTAATTAGTGACGGAGAAGAGACTTGTGGAGAAGATCCAGCCACAGCCGTACAATATCTGAAGGAAGTCGGAGTGGATTTCGCCATTCATGTTATCGGCTTGGATGTCAACTCACAGACTGCCGCCCAGCTCAAGGCAATATCAGATGCGGCAGGTGGCATCTATTATGATGCAAAGGGCCAGGCAGATCTGGACGCCGCCCTCAACAACATCAACGAGACGATACTCCCTGGTAGTGTGCCGCCCACTCCACTGGTCTTGGCCAGTCCGACACCTGTCGTACCAAATGCAGATGTCACCTCCGAAGGAACCGTGGAAGCCTCTTCAATTTTCGATTCCACTTTCCCCGCATCGCTTGGGATAGATGGTGACCCTACTACCTCCTGGTTCTCTGCTGGCCCGGACACAGATGGCACATCCACGTACGTGTGGACGGGTAGTCAAGAAGATTTTATAGCCACCATAGAACTAATCTCAAACCGCGAAAATAAGGTTGATGATTTTCGCACCGGGTATGGGTTTGAATGGGCCACGGTTCAAGTCTATACTGCTCAAGATAAACTGGTTTTCGAAGAGAGTGTCAGCCTTGCTGGAACTCCTGACCCGGATATTCTTGTAACTCCGAATGTGGTTGGGCAATGGGTTCGCTTTGTCTTTACTGGCAGTGAAGCCCCAGATTGTGGTGGTTTTGGTGAATTGAAAATCGGTGTTGTGAGATAAGCCTTTTAAATTTCAAGAAGTCGCACTGAAAAACGAATTAATCTCATGGCGAATCCGTAAATATTAGTGCTCTGGAAGACTAGGAAACAAAGGTTGTCGAATTTCTAGCTGATCTGAAAGCCAGGGTTGGTGAATTAAAAACAGTTGCTCCTCAGACGGTAGAGGAACAACATGAGGTCCTTGTGGTAAGAAGAGGGTTGTAGATACTTTGATTGAACGGATTCAGATTGATTGAGAGTAAACCCTAGAGGTTCAAATAAGTTGAATCTTCTTGAAATTATTGGAAAAGATACCCAAAGCGAAACTACGGCTGCGGTACATTCCAGGCGGGGCGAAATTTATAGCCATAAACGATCAAACCACGCTCATCGCCATCATTACGCATCTTGCGAGTGACCATTTCCACGGGCATACCGATCTGTACCTGGCTGTTGTCCACATCGGTCAACTGGGCAGTGAGCATCGGGCCTTCTTCTAACTTCACGATTGCCACCGTGTAAGGTGCATTCGCTTCGTAACCCGCGGGAGCTTCATAAACTGTCGTATATGAGTACACTTCGCCCTTACCGCTGAAAGCAAACTGTTCTTTTGCTTCGTCGCCGCAATTCGGGCAAACGTCGCGGGGCGGAAAAATTTTGTGATCACAATGTGGGCAAACCTCCCCCACCAAACCGTATCTTTGTTTCTTGAGACGCCAATGTCTTGGGATTTCCATTCGTGTGTTCCTTTCTTCGAATGTAATTCTATCCCGTGCGCCTATCAGAAACTATCAGACTAGGGATTGCACTTTAGCAAGCCGAGAATCTCCATAATTTGACTCTCGCCTCCCACTGGACCTTCGGCCTGAATCTGCTCCCAAACAGTGCACACCCCTCGGCGAATCCGTGCATCCTCGGCGAATGCAGCAGAAGATAACTCTCTTGCGGTTTTGAAGTCACCCGTTCGAGCGTATCCATCAATAAACACAAGCCATTCAGTCTGGTCTTGCGGTTTGAAGCCTGAAGATATGGCTTCATTTCCAAGGGACACTACTTGTTCGTACTTCCCTTGCTGCTGAGCAAGCCCTGCTTTTGTATAGTAATAGCACCACCCATGCTCTGGCTCAGAGAAAAACATAGGGATAGCAGAGTTTTCCACTTCAGGAATAATGCGGGATGGGTGTGATAGCGGGATGGCCCCCGTCAAAACTGCTGGTAGTTTTGCGTAAATCTGCTTATCGCCGTGGGCTGGGTCGAGAACGCGCAGACAGCCGTTTCTCGGCATGTAGATAGTGACCGCGTTCGAGGTAGAACTATTGAATTGAACAGTGCGATACGGATAGGTAATAGCTACATTAGGGTCAAGAGAAGGTAAGGTGCCACCGCCGATTCGCTTCTCGGTATAAAGCAAAATATAGGGCAAGTCAGCTCGGGTATAACCTGGCGCATACATCCAATTGATGGGTGCCGTAAAAGAGAGGTCGGTCTCATAATCAATGGGCATTTGGTCGGTGAGGAGAACGGTATTCCGCTCTAAAGCAGGCATACGCCAAGCCATTTGCCAGTAAATATTTCGCTGGTCTGCCCAATCTCGGCGGAAGATGTTGGCGTTAAAGAATTGTTGTCCAATTCCAAGGGAGATAAGCAGCGCATACACATATATTTTTGCGCGTTCATTCCGAACCAATAACTCCACCAATCCAATGATAAATAAACTTCCACCGATCATCATCGAGACCATGAACCTGTCAAAGGATGATTGCAAAGTTAATGGAAGGCTGGCAGCAAGAGATGGGAGTCTTCCGAGCAGAATACCGAGAATACCGATAATGATGAGCGAGACAGGCAATGATTTTTCATGCGTTTCGTCCACTGGCGCGGAGCGGAGCAAATACGGCGTAAGTAATGTCAATGAAAGAGTAGTCAGACCAAGGCTTAGAATCGAAGCGGGTGCAGATAAAGAAGAAAATGTCAGAACGAGGACTTGAATCCAGATATAGAATCCCGATTTCCAAAGAGCATCCAGCACCGCTTTCAGGAACATAACAGCAGTAAACGTCTGAGTTGCATTGACTTCATACGAGTTGTAAGGGCCGAATTTATAGTAATAAACGAGCCAAAGAGCATTGAGAATCCAGATGAGTAGATACGGCCACCAAATTTTGAGAGTTTTGGAAAAGCGCTGAATTAAATTCCCGTCAAAGAAGAAAAATAAAAAGAGGAAGCGTAAACCTTCGAGGCCGAAGAAATATTCTGTTGGAAAGATCCCACATAGTTGAAGAAGCAGGGCAATGACAATGTATATGTTTTTTCCTTCACGCAAAGCTTTGAAGGTAAAGCCAAAAGAAAGCAGGTAAAAAATAAACGGGATAAGTTCCTGATTGATATGTGTGAGCGCCACCCAATGCTGGCTGTACCCAGGAAATACCAAAATGAGCAATGTAGCGGTGAAGGCAATTCTCTGCTGTTTTGGAAAGACCTGATTGAATGCCCAAAAAGCTGCAATACCAATGAGGAAGCGAATGACTAATGCAAATATCTGCCAGTAGATCGGTACAGGTGGGATGAGGCTGGTAGTGAAATAAAAAATAGGGCCGAGAAACGGACGGAAAGGTGCAAAGGCTGGGTTGAATTCTGCAGGGCCAAGGAATTTTGCGATCCATGCAAAAGGCCAATCGTCCCAATAGAAACCAGTAAATGGTAGAAGTAATCCGTAAGCAATGACTGTAATGACCGCGAACAACAGCGGGGTGCGATGTTTTTGGGCAAATTTGAGCATTGAGCAATTATAAGACAAGACCCGCCTGGACTTTGTGAAAATAAAAAACGGGCACACCAATGGGTATGCCCGTTCGGGGTTTAGTTTCCTGTTTTTTTATGCGGGTACGGCTTGGTTGTACAACTGTTGTTTTATGGAAGCGATATCTTTTTCAAGTCGGCTGTCGCCATGACGAATCTGTTCTTTTATCTTTTCGATAGCTGACATAACGGTGGAATGGTCACGTCCGCCGAGGACTTCACCAATTTGTGGGAAGGAGATCTTTGCCTCTTCACGGAGCAGATACATTGCGATCTGGCGGGGGAAAGCAACTTCTTTGGTGCGGTCACGGCCTAAGAGTTTTTCAGTTGTCAGTTTATAGTAGCTGGCAACGCGTGTAACAACTTGTTCAGGTTCCAAATCGCCGCGAGCTGGCATTAAGTCAGCGAGAGCAACTTCTACGAGGTTAGGAGTGAGAGCAGAGCCACTCAAATCAGCAAAGGCAATAATGCGATTCAGTGCGCCTTCCAATTCGCGGATGTTGGATTGAACCTGCTTCGCCACGCTTTCGAGAATTTCATCTGAAATCTGACGGCCTGTGCGTTCGGCTTTGGAGCGCAGAATGGCTAGGCGGGTTTCATAATCAGGAGCCTGAATATCAGCGGTTAACCCCCACTCGAAGCGGGAGCGCAGACGTTCTTCCAAAGTGCTTAGAGACTTGGGAGGGCGGTCAGACGAAACAATAATCTGCTTGTCCTGACCGTGCAGGGTGTTGAAGGTATGGAAGAATTCCTCCTGCGTAGATTCTTTGCCTGCGATGAATTGAATATCATCCACAAGTAGCACGTCAGCCGAACGATATTTCTCGCGGAAGGCCTGCGTTGTGTGCGAACGAATGGCGTTGATCATGTCATTCGTGAATTCTTCGGAAGAGACGTATAAAACATTAAGTCCACTGGCGTGGCAGGCGTTACCAATGGCATGCAACAAGTGAGTTTTGCCAAGTCCTACGCCGCCATAAAGGAAAAGCGGGTTGTAAGCGCGAGCTGGCTTCTCAGCGACTGCCTGACAAGCTGCATGAGCAAGGCGGTTTCCCGACCCAACCACGTAGGTATCGAAGGTATAGCGCGGATTTAACGTCACATGGCGGGGTTTTGGCTCAGGTGGCGTTATCTCAATGGAAGCGGCAGCAGGTTCGGCATCGGTAGTAGACGCGTTTTCATCTGTTTGTGAGACAACAAACTTCACTGCAACGTTGGAATTGAGGATATCGATCAATAACTTGCTGACATTTGTTTGAAGGCGACTTTCAAGCCAGTCACGCGCATACGCATTACGGACGCCAACGGTAATAATGCCGTTATCATACGCCAAAGGACGGGTGTCGCGCACCCAGGTATCGAAAGAGGCACGCGGCATTTCCATTTGAAGTTGTGCGAGTACTGATTGCCAAGCCTGCTCTGCATTCATAATGCATTCCTTAAAGTGTGGTGATAAAGTGTATTTTTTCGTACATTGAACTAGCCCGCCTGTATCGCGGCTTAGTAGGTAAATTTAGTGATTTTGTTTTAAAGAGTCTTGCGGGATTCGGATGTGAGGGGCAAACATCCTTTATATCAGCGTGAATACATTCTAGCAGATACTTCCAAATGGTAACAGGCGTTCAGCCTACGTTAAGTTAAAAAGATGTGTTTTTTTAAGGTTGGTCAATCTTAAAGAATCATCTCGTACTCGTGAATGATATTGTTATGTTATAGAACGAGTGTTTCAGCCACTCACGCCCTGCAACCTGCCTCCACCCCCCATATATGGGTGTGAAAGGGACTTTTTAGGCATGGGAGGCATATCTATCTTAAAAAATGGTGAAGTGAAACTTTTTTGATTCGTTACTGATGAGACTCGAATTCCGGTGACTCATTTTGGATGAATCATCGAATCACATGATTTATTTTTTTACTGCACGCGGAACCCATACAAGAATGGTCGTTCCTTCTCCACTTACTGATGAAATATCGATATCACCACCTACTGCATGTGCACGCGTTTGCATATTTGCGAGTCCATGACCGATGGAAGTGTGCATGTTATCAAGATCAAAGCCTTTGCCATCGTCACGTATCTCCATTAAGGCACGTTCTTCTGTTGTCCAGATGGCAACTTGTACATTTTTTGCCTTTGCATGCTTGGCAGCATTGGCTAAAGCTTCTTGACAGATATGGAACAGGGTCAATGATTGGGTTTGTGGAAGGTCTTTGAGGTCTGAATCGGGCCCTGTGAAGTGAACTTCAGAGAATGTATTGGCACGATACTCTGCAATTAGACGTTTGATACCGTTCAATAAACCTTCTGAACCTAATTGACGCGGTCTTAAGTCCAAAATATAAGCGCGGATATCACGAATCGCCTGGTTTAATCCATCAATGGCGTGATGAATCCGCTCTTTAGCTGCTTCTGTATCTTCATTCATGGTAAGTTTTGCGCCTTCCAATGCCAAACCCACTCCATAAATGGATTGAATGATGCCATCATGCAAGTCCATACCAATACGATCACGCTCTTCCAACACTGCTAGGCGTCGAGCATTCGCATGCAAGCGTGCGTTTTCAATGGAGAGACCCGCCCATGCACCTACAGCGGTGAGCATTTGAAGGTTACGTTCATCAAATGGGTCAGTTCCGCGGGTGGCTACGCTCATCACACCCATTAGGTTTTCACCAGAAAGAAGAGGAATACAGGCAATTTGTTGAAAGCCTGCCTCTACGACCGCATCTCTCAGGAAATTTGCATCACTTGCCAACTGAGTGCTGGTCATTGGCTGGCGACTTTTGGCCACCATGCCAGGGTAACCATACCCTACATTAAAAGTATTGCGGCGCCAGAAGGCTTCAGCAGCCTGCCCACGGTGTAAAACCATACGCAGGGTGTTTTTATCCTCTTCCAAGAGGAAAATTTCACCTGCCTCTACTTTCATGTAGTTCATCACAAGCCCAAGGGTCTTATTAAGAATCTCGTCGAGTTCCAAGCTGGAGGTTAAGGTAGAGGCGATGCCGTTCAGCAGAGACATATCCACGTTGCGGCGTGTCAAAGCAACATCGCGTTCCTTCATTTGTTCATACAAACTTGCGTTCGTGATAGCTGTAGCAGCATACGCAGCCAGCATCTGAATGATCATTTCATCATCAGAGGTGAATTCTGGAGAATCAATTTTTTCAGTAAGGTAGATCTGGCCAAGCTGCTTATCCGCCGTGCGGATCGGCACGCCTAAAAACGAAACCATATGAGGGTGGTGCTCAGGAAAACCTACGGAATGAGGATGTTCCTGAAGGATAGGCATTCGAATCGGGGTTTCAGTATCCATCAATTCGCCGATCAGGCCCTTGCCGACAGGCGGGTGCGCTATTCGCTTTATCTGATTCTCTGTCATTCCAACAGCAACGAACTTTTTCAGTCCACCCTTATCATCCAACACGCCCAAAGCAGCATAACGAGCATCTGCCTGTTCACAGGCCGTAGATGCAATGCGCTCCAGCAACGTCTCAAGCGAAACATCCTTCACCAACTCCAAGCTGGCGCGGTGAAGAGCAAATAATCGTTCCTGCAATTGTTCACGGGTTAATAGCATGAAAAAACACCTCGCAGACATTATACCCGTCACAGTAGAAAGTTGCGAAAAAAGGCAACTTTTCACCACGGGCATACTATAATCAATCCACTGCTTTTTGATAGAATTTGAAAGAAAGCCAAACTATACTTGGAACAACCAATATGACAACTTCCCGCATCTCTGGATTTTACAACCTGACCATCGAAGAACGCCGCGCCAAACTAGCGGACGCTGCGCATCTCTCCCCGCCCGATCTTGCCCCGTGGACTATGGGCGGACTATCCGCTGAATCAGCCGACCACATGATCGAAAACGTGGTTGGCATGCATTCTCTCCCCCTCGGCATTGGCCTCAACTTCATGGTGAATGGACGCGATGTACTTGTGCCCTTCGTTGTGGAAGAGCCCTCTGTTGTGGCAGGCGCTTCGTTCATGGCAAAACTTGTGCGGGCAGGCGGCGGATTCCACGCCACCACCACCGAACCGTTGATGATCGGCCAAATGCAGCTTATCAACGTGGCAAACGTGGAAGAAGCCAAGCTGAAAATTTACGAGCACAAAGCAGAACTTCTTGCCATCGCTGATGAGATCGATCCCATCCTCAAGAAATTCGGCGGCGGCGCACGAGACCTCGAAGTCCGCGTGATCGACGACTCCCCCATCGGCGCATTTATCGTCATTCATCTCATCTATGACGTGCGCGACGCAATGGGCGCAAATGCGGTCAACACCGCTTGCGAAAAACTTGCGCCACAGGTTGAAGCCATCACAGGCGGGAAAATCCACCTGAAGATTCTCTCCAATTTAGCAGACCGCAGAATTGCCCGTGTGCGTGCCACCATCCCCGTCAATGAATTGACCATGGCCGCTGATGAATTCAATGGTGAAGCTGTCCGCGATGGAATTATTGCTGCCTATGCCTTCGCTGCATCTGACCCCTACCGTGCCGCCACACACAATAAAGGTATCATGAACGGCGTGGACGCGGTTGTCCTCGCCACAGGCAATGACTGGCGCGCCATTGAAGCAGGTGCACATGCCTATGCTGCGCGCGCTGGCAAATATACGTCTCTCTCCACTTGGGGCAAAGACAAAGACGGCAATCTCGTCGGCACGCTTGAGATGCCAATGGCGGTCGGTATTATTGGTGGTGCCACAAAAGTCCACCCTGCTGCACAAGCCGCTGTCAAATTGATGGGCGTGAAGACCGCCAATGAACTTGCGCAGATTATCGTCTCAGTAGGGCTTGCTCAAAATATGGCCGCATTACGCGCCTTAGCCACTGAAGGTATCCAACGAGGCCACATGTCGCTACACGCAAGACAAGTCGCCATTGCGGCAGGTGCTTCTGGCGAGTTAATCGAGAAAGTTGCCGCACAAATGGTAGCGGAAAAAGTTGTGAGAATTGATCGGGCAGAAGAGATATTAGGATCGTATAAAAGTAATCAAGTAACCAAGTAAACAGGTTGTTTACTTGGTTACTTGATTCCCCCGGAGCCCTCATGGATATCGAAGCGCTGATCGAATTAACACAGAAGATCGTCCGCCAGCAAAGTTTATCTGGCGAAGAAGGATTGGTCACACAGATCGTCGTAGACGAGATGAAAGCTCTCGGGTTCGATAAAGTTTGGGTGGATAAATACGGCTCCGCCATAGGAATGATGCGAGGGGCACATCCAGGCAAGACTCTACTGTTTGATGCGCATACCGATACCGTCGGCATCGCTCCTGGTTCCGTCTGGACTCGTGAACCTTTTGGTGCAACAACAGACGATAAATACATGTACGGCCGCGGCGTAATGGACATGAAAGGCTCGCTCGCCGCAATGATCCATGCCGCCGCGAGTGTGAACAAAAGCAAACTGCATGGCACGGTCATTGTCTCCGCTTCGGTGCTGGAAGAAGTGTATGAAGGTGGCGCGCTCAAAGCCGTAATGGATGAGGTCAAGCCTGATTTTGTTGTCATCGGCGAAGCGACCCAGCTCAACCTAGCACGCGGCGGACGCGGACGCGCTGAGATTCACCTTGAAGCAATCGGCAAGCCAGCGCATTCCTCTTCCCCACAATTGGGCGTCAATGCTGTGCATTTGATGACGAAGGTCATTGCCGAAGTTGAAACGCTGAAACTGGGTGCACATCCATTGATGGGCCCCGCCATTCTCGCGTTAACGGATATTATCTCGGAACCTTACCCCGGTTACTCAGTCATCCCCTCCCGCTGCAAAGTGACATATGACCGCCGCTTGTTGCCGGGCGAAACTCCGCAAGGCGTGTTGAATGAAATCACATCCTTGCCTGCACTGAAGGATATCAACTTCACGGCGAAGATCGCAAGCAGCGACCACCTCACCTACACCGGCGAAACCCTGCACGCGGAAAAATTCTTCCCTGCTTGGGAATTGGATGAAGAGAATGAATTTGTCCAGCTGGCATTGAAGGGACTGCGCGCCTCTGGTCTGGACCCGAAGCTGGGCGCCTACCGCTTTTGCACCAACGCCGCCTATAGCATGGGTGCCGCGGGCGTGCCGACCATTGGCTTCGGTCCCGGCGCCGAAGGGGACGCGCATGTTGTAGATGAACAACTCAGTTTGCTTGAATTGGAAAAGACTGCTCGCGGATATGTTGGGATCATTGAAGCGGTGTTGGGTAAATAGAAAGTGGTGAGTGGAAAGATGAAAGACGACAATGTTCTCTGGCAAGTTCGTCATTTTGTCTATGCCCATTTTGCGGACACAACTCACCCACCGAGCGTGGAAGACACTGCACAGCACTTTAACATTAGCACCGAAGAAGCTGGCGAGCTTTACAAAGAATTAAACAACCGCCATTCCTTCTTTCTCGAACCAGAGACGTTGACCATTCGTATGGCAAACCCGTTCTCAGGCATTCCCACGGACTTTCGAGTCCACGCAAATGGCAAGACCTACTTTGCCAACTGTGCCTGGGACATGCTCGGCATTCCCGCTGCCCTGCACTGCGATGCGGTCATTGATGCAGTGTTCACAGAAAGCAACGAAGCGATTCAATTGGAAGTAAAAGACGGCAAAGTAACAAACAGTGAATTACTCGTCCACTTTCCCCTTGCCTTCTCCCGTTGGTACGATGACCTCGTCTTCACCTGAGCGACCATGCTTCTCTTCCAGTCGGAGGAGTGGATTGACAAGTGGTGCAAGCGAAACCATCTTGAACGTGGAGAAATTTTGACCATCGATCAAGTTTGGGAACTCTCCAAACTCTGGTACAGTAATCGAATTTCTATGGATTTTCATGGACGAAGCACAGAACAGGTTGCAGAGGTTTTCAGGCAGGCTGGATTGAAGTCTAAGTTTTGGTATAAGTGAGGAATAATTAAAAAGCGATGTCACAGTTAATTGCCCTGCAATCTGCATATGATGAAATGCTGACTGATGCTTGGTTTAGCGATTTTTCTAACCTAAAGCAGAAATCACTATTATTTGACCAAGTAGGAATTTTTAGATTAAGCAAACTTTCTAAACAAATAGAAGAGGTCTCAATTCCTTCTGAGAAAATAGACCCTAAAATTACAAGTAGAGCAGGAATCATCATATCTGAACTAGAATGGCTCAAGGAATCCGGCATTATTTTCGAAGCGACATTCGAAGATATTTTTGATTATCAGCGTGTAACGATTCCTGCTGAAAGACAAAAAGAAGTGCAAAATTTGTTCAGAAAAATACCAGAACTTCAAAAAACATTAGCTAATGAAGAGAATATTGATAGAAAAGTACCGTTAGTTCATCAACAATTCTCTGCAATCATTCGATTAATGGCAATTGTTATGGAAATAACAAAAGGCGTAACAACTGTAACAACCGATCCAATAAAAAATTACGACTGGGAATTCCCAAATTCATCAAAAAGTAATGTTATGCAAGTTGTTATTAAAAATCTTCCATTACCTAGCAATGAAACTCCATGGGAACAAATAATCGATTATCGTAGTGACCCAGAAAACAAACGAAACCTTATAAACTTAAGAAGTTGGATCAGAAAAATTTCAGTTGAAAACCCATCACAAACTGAAATTGCCGAACAACTTGAATGGCTAATGAACGAGTTTCAAACCCGCATGAAAATTCACAAAATGAAGGCAAACACAGAAACAGTGGAGATAATAATAAAAGCACCACTTGAGTTAATTGAAAATACATTAAAAATAAAACTTTCAAAAATCCCTGAGCCATTTTTTGCTTTGAAAAAAAGACAAATAAGTTTAATGGAAGCAGAATTGAATACCCCTGGCCGAGAAATGGCTTACATAATCAAAGCAAAAGATACTTTTCAATCTGAAAAATAAACTAAGAAGGTCAAATGACAACTCCTCAACCTCACTCCCCCACACTCCTCAAACCCGTTAAACCCGTTGGTATCGTCGGCTATGGTGCGTATGTGCCGCGTTTCCGTCTGCCCGCGAAGGAAGTCGCGCGCGTATGGACAGGCAAAAGCGGCGGACTTCCCATCAAAGAGAAAGCCGTGCCCGGCCTAGATGAAGACGTGATCACCATGTCCATTGAAGCGGCGCGGAACGCAATGGCACGCGCTCAAATTGACCCGACAGAACTGCGGGCGGTTTGGGTCGGGTCTGAATCGCATCCCTATGCAGTCAAACCAACTTCCACCTTGGTCGCCGAAGCGATCGGCGCTGTCCCCAACACGCAAGCCGCGGATTGGGAATTCGCCTGTAAAGCGGGCACCGAAGCGATGGTCGCCGCAATGGGCTTGGTCGGTTCGGGCATGGGTCACTATGCCATGGCCATCGGCATGGATACCGCGCAAGGCAAGCCCGGCGACGCGCTCGAATACACCGCAGGCGCGGGCGGCGGCGCGTACATCATCGGCCCCGCCGAAGAATCCCTCGCGACCATCAACGCCTCGTATTCATACGTCACCGACACGCCCGATTTCTGGCGGCGTGAATATCAAAAGTATCCCGAGCACGGCATGCGCTTCACGGGCGAACCCGCCTACTTCAAGCACATCACCGAAGCTGCCACCCACCTCATGGAAGCGATGGGCTCCACCGCAAAGGATTACAAGTGGGCAGTCTTCCATCAGCCGAACGTAAAATTCCCGCAGCGTGTCTCAGGTCAACTTGGATTTTCCGCGGAACAGATCGAACCAGGCTTGCTCGTTGGCACGATCGGGAATACCTACGCAGGTGCAGCGATGATCGGTCTGACTGCGACTCTCGACATTGCCCAACCCGGCGACAGAATTCTCGTCGTCTCTTTCGGCTCTGGAGCAGGGTCAGACGCCTTCGACATTACCGTCACTGATAAAGTGACCGCACGCCAAAGCCTCGCCACAAAGACTCAGGAATACATCAAACGCCGCACAGAGATTGATTACGCAACGTATGTGAGATATCGCGGCAAGCTGGCGATGAGATAAGAGAGATAATCGAAAAACGATATTAGATAATTCGGCATTCGAAGATCGAATTATCTAATATCGTCAAATCCATAAATTAACAACATTGGTGAATCATGGCCTTCTTCGATCTCCCTCTCAATGAACTCAAGACCTACCTCCCCACGCGTGAAGAGCCCGCGGACTTTGACGCCTTCTGGAAATCTACGTTGGATGAAGCACGAACCCATCCGCTCAATGCAACATTTGAAAAAGTGGATTATGGTCTCGTAGCGCAAGAAACATTCGATGTCACATTCAATGGTTTCGGCGGACAACCCGTCAAAGGCTGGTTGATCCTGCCAACACAACGCAACGGAAAACTGCCTTGCGTAGTTGAATATATCGGCTACGGCGGCGGACGTCAGTTCGGGTTTAACTGGCTTCTTTGGGCAAGTGCAGGCTATGCTCATTTCATCATGGATACGCGCGGACAGGGCAGCACATGGTCATCAGGTGACACTCCCGATCTTTATGCTGAAGGCGGCAATGCCCACTTCCCTGGCAGCATGACCAAGGGCATCCTCAACCCGAAACATTATTATTATCGCCGCGTCTTCACAGATGCAGTCCGTGCTATCGAAGCAGCACGCAGCCACCCCGTCGTGGATGAGGCGCGCATTGCCGTGACGGGCGGCTCGCAAGGCGGAGGCATCACCGTCGCAGCGGCTGGCCTCGTCCCGGATGTCGTCGCAGCCATGCCCGATGTGCCATTCCTCTGTCACTACCGCCGTGCCACTGAAATCGTGGATACTTATCCATACAAAGAGATCGCGGAATATTGTCACGTTCATCGCGACAAAGTGGATACAGTATTCAACACGCTTTCTTATTTTGATGGAGTCAATTTCTCGGCACGTGCAAAAGCCAAAACAATTTTCTCCGTTGGACTTATGGATCAAGTCTGTCCGCCCTCAACAGTCTATGCTGCATACAATCACTGGGCTGGTGAAAAGGATATCAAGATCTATACCTACAACGGTCACGAAGGCGGACAGAGTTTTCACGATCTGGAAAAGTTGAAGTTTTTGAAGAGCATTTGGAAATAAACACGGTACTCGAGATACGATATTCGAATATCCACTCATCGAATATCGTTTTCATTAATCACCACAATCAGGAAATCATCTATGACAGAAGTCGTAATCGCAGGAATTGGACAAACCGAAGTTGGCGAGCATTGGGATATTGGTCTGCGTGAACTCGCATACGCGGCCATGCACGATGCCATTCAAGACGCGGGCGGGTTGAAGCCGCAAGCCTTATTCGTAGGCAACATGCTCGCACCGAATCTTTCGAGGCAGGCGCATGTCGGCGCATTGCTCACAGACTATGCTGGCCTCACAGGCATCGAAGCTGTCACCATTGAAGCAGCGGGTGCGTCAGGCGGGGCGGCGCTTCGCCAAGGGTATCTCGCCATTGCCAGCGGCATGGTGGATGTTGCCATCGTGGTCGGCGTGGAAAAATTTACAGACAAGGTCGGTTCGGAAGTGGAAGAAGCTGTTTCCACCGCCACGGATTCTGATTTTGAAGCTGTGCAAGGAATGACCACCACCGCGCAAGCCGCGTTGTTGATGAAACGCTACATGCATGAGAATAATGTCCCCACGGATGGGTTTGCCAATTTTGCATTGACCGCGCACGCGAACGGCGCAGGAAATAAACATGCCATGTTCCGCAAAGCTATCAAAGCCGAGACGTACGCCAAGGCAGAAATGGTCAGCGACCCGATCAACATGTTTGACGTAGCTCCCAATGCAGATGGCGCTGCCGCGCTCGTTCTCACTCGTCGTGATCTGCTTCCGTCCGATCTAAATATTCCACTCGTGAAGATCGCTGGCTCAGCGGCATCGTCTGATACGCTGGCACTGCATGACAGAAAAGATATGTTGTATTTTGACACTGCGCAAATTTCTGCGGGCAAAGCCATGAAGCAAGCAGGCGTAGTATTGAACCAGATCAACTTCTTTGAATATCACGACGCGTTCAGCATCTATGCCGCGTTACAGTTGGAAGCAGTTGGATTTGCAATCAAGGGAAAAGGTTGGAAATTCGCCGCAGATGGGAACATCGGTCTGAAAGGCAAACTCCCCTGCGCCACGATGGGCGGCATGAAAGCCCGCGGATTCCCTGGCGGTGCTGCGGGTGTGTATCAGGCTGTCGAAGCAGCGATCCAACTGAGAGGGCAAGCAGAGGCGAACCAGGTTGCAGGCGCAAAGACTGCGCTCATCCAGTCCCTTGGCGGGCCAGCATCCACGGCAGTGAGTCATGTCCTGCAAAGGTTAGATTAGACGATAGACCACGGACGATGGACGACGGACGAAAGTGGTCTATCGTCTATCGTCTGTGGTCATTTTTAATAGCGATGGAATTGCGAGGGCGGAGAAAAATGCGGCGGCACCAAATAGCACAGTGGGAATCAGCCAGCGCATGTTCACAAGAATATCCTGATACAAAAGAATTCCTTGAATGCGGAGTTTTGCCAGCGCAACGGGCGGCAGGTTTTGGAACGTGATGAACAGCGATCCAATGATCGCAGCGATGACAAGCGCAATGGCAAGGTCATTCCATGTGACGAGGGTGGGGCGTTTTTCCACGTGAATGCGTGCCATGACACTGGCGGTAATATCGCGCGGCATGGGCACGAGTGGATAATTTTGGAGAGCGTCTTCAATGAGGGCGTCTTGTTCTAGGCGGTTATCCATGATTCCTCCAGATGGGCAAGCGATTTGCGGAGCTGTTCCTTCGCGCGGAAAATGCCCGTTTTAACAGTGCCAAGCGGCAGATTAAGAGTCGAGGCGATCTCGTCGTAGGAGAGTTCGTTTTGATAGCGTAGGGTAATAAGCAATTGGTAATTGGAGTCGAGGGAGGAAATCGCCTGTTGCAAATGTTGTTTCGTTTCATTTGACTCAAACTCGCGGGCGGGGTTATCGAAATTGGTTTCGGGAATGTCTTCCATTACATCGTCGCCGAGGTCGTTGAGCGAGCGGCGCAAGTTGGGCAGACGGTTGTAGCAAAGATTGGTGACGATGCGATACAGCCACGTGCGAAATTGGGATTGACCTTTGAAGTTGGGCAGCGCCGTCCATGCGCGCACGAAGGTCTCCTGCGTGAGGTCAAGCGCTTCGTTCTCATCCTTGACGACACGCAGTGCAAGGTTGAAGACGTAACGTTGATGTTCGGTGACCAGCTCGGCAAAGGCATCATGATCTCCTTTTTGCGCGCGCTGGATGAGGGTGGTTTCAGTAGCTGACATGGAGTCTCTACAGGATTAGACAGGGAAAGTGGAAAAAAGTTTCAAATACAGGTCACGTCATTGCGAGGGCGGCGTTTGTCCGCCCGAAGCAATCCCCCATTTATAAGGAGATTGCTTCGTCGGGAAAAGCACCCTCCTCGCAATGACATATTATCAATTTGAAACTTTTTCGCAAATCGCCTGTCAAACGTAATGAGAACATCATACCGCTCTTTGCGGTACTTCGTAAATCAAGGAGAACGAAAATGAAAAGACCCGTTGTAATAGCCCTTTTAGTGATAGCACTCGTATTAGTTTGCGTTGGTATTGGCTCGGTGATCTACTTTGCCAATGGCTTCCAAACCAACAACCCGTTTGACAGAAACAATATCTCTTCTGTGCTGGAGGAAAGCAAAACCATCAAAGTAGATGCAGAAAAACCGCTCTCTTTGAAAGTGCTGGATGACGCAGGCAATGTCACTGTCACTGGCGGGGATGTGACCTCGGTGCAAGTCAAAGTAGTCAAGACCGCTTACGACTCTACTCAAGCCCGTGCAGATGAGGAAGTGAAGACCATCGAATACACCGTCGAGCAGGTCGGCAACAATATCACCCTCTCGTATAAGATTCCCGACTCGATGAATTTCAGCAACAATGTCAACACCGTCGATTTCATCGTCACCGTCCCAACTGAAACCACTGTGAGCGTTGATACTAATTCAGGCGCGGTTGCCGTGCAAGATGTTCAAGGCGTCGTGGACCTCTCCAATGACTTTGGCGATGTAACTGCAAAAAACATCGAAGGTGAATTAGCAGTTCAAAGCAATAGCGGTGAGATCAAGATTGAGACTGTGGATGCTGGTGATAAAAACGTAAAGGTCAACACGGAATTCGGAGAGATCACTCTGAAACAGATCAAAGCCAACGATGTCAGCGCTACATCAAACAGCGGTGTCATTACTTTCACTAATGTCCGTGCCACGGGAGATGCCTACATCCAAAGTGACTTTGGCGATACCGTTTATGAAAATGGTTCTGCTACAACCCTTACGATGGATACGAACAGCGGCAAGACGAGCATAACCAAAGTCAACGTAACAAAGGGATTGAAAATCCAAAATGATTTTGGCGATATTATCCTGACCCAAGCCATGGCGGGCTCGTATGATCTGCATACCAATAGCGGCGACATCACTATCGATGGCGCAAAAGGCAAGCTAAAAGCTTACACTGAGTTTGGGAATATCGAGATTGCAAACGGCAAATCCGTCACATTGGATGTCAAGACCAATAGCGGAACCATCGAGTTCAACGGTTCGCTCGGCGTAGGTCCGCACAAAGCCGAGTCAGAATTCGGCAACATCGATATGGCGTTGCCTACAGATACAAAGCTTAATGTAGATCTCAAAACCGACTTTGGAAAGATCAAGTCTGACCTCCCGATCACCGTTACATTGACAGAAAGCTCCAGTTCGGAAGAAGATCAAATTGTCGGTGCCATCAACGGCGGAGGTGAACAAGTCACGGTCATCACCAATAGCGGCGACATCAAGATCACTGCCATCAAGTAAAATAACAGGGACTGGAAAAATCTCCAGTCCCTGACTTTTTCTAAAGGACTCTTATGAGCGATATCATTCCCTGCCTCGGTGTTGTCGGCGCCCTCGCCATTATCTTCGGCTTTCTCGCCTTCATGCGTTACATGAACTACAAAGAAACCATTGCCCTCGCCGAAAAGGGATTGACCCGCCCTGAAAATAGAACTGGCAAAAAAGGGCTGCTGCGTTGGGGGACTGTCATCTCTGCGCTTGGATTTGCTCTCTCGCTCGGACTCTATCCCTTGGGCTTTGACTCTGGCAACAACTACCCGCTTCACCTCGGACCGTGGATGCTGGGCGGCTTCGTCCCGCTTTTTCTAGGCCTCGGCTTGATCCTGCTCCACTACCTGACAGAGAAAGAGTGACCGTGTACTGTAGACCGTTTTTATTAAGTCGATGCAATTTGCAAAATAAAGTCCAATATCTTTTGTTGTACATCTCCCCCATTCTCTGTTTCGAATAAATCGGTGCCGTGCGCTGTGCCAGGGTAGGTTTGCCATTGTTTCGGTTCAGCGGCAAGGTCGAATAACTTGCGCGTCTTATCCGCTGAGACAGTGTCATCATTTTCGGTAGTGATAAATAACTTTGGGATATTGGAGTTAATGTCGTCCGCCTTGATAGAAAATCCCCACTGGGATATTTCAGGCGGCGAGGCAAGGACAACGAGTCCATCAGCTTGTGATTCAACAGTCAGCTTCGCAGAGGCGCATCCGCCTAAGCTCGCTCCAACCAAAATTATTTTCTTCGCACCTTGATCACGCATAAAAGTGATCGCGCCGCGCAGGTCATCCACAAATTTCTGGATTTCGTCATCGTCAACGGTGCCTGATTTCCCACATCCGCGCCACTGATAGGTTAAAGCGGTCATGCCATTTTGCGCGACCAAGTCTGCCATATCTTCCCAGCCGCGTTTGCAATTACCCATCACTGAGAAGATTACAGCAACATCGCCCGAACCGTGGACAATTCCTTCGATGGAAGCACCATCAGGCGTGGTAAATGTGATTTGTTGAGAAGCAGGAGTCGGGGTTGGAGAGGCGGGAATGGAAGTCGCAGTCTCGGTTGGGGTATTTGTTGTGCAAGCGGATATCAGAAGAAGTCCAAGCGCAATATAAAAGTGAAGAAGTCGAAATCTTGATGGCATTGATAAACCTCCGAGTCTCTATATTGATAAAGTGAGACGCTCACTATAATGCAGATAATTTACGCTGTCACCCTTCCCGTGGACTGGATTTTAAGTCATCCCCCAAGTTGATAAATTTCTGAATTGACTTTCAAATTATTTTCCACTATTTCAACGATATCGTCTTCAAACCCGAAGAATGACCAGAAGCAAGCGTAGGATCGGTTTGCTTCAAGCAAAAGAGAAATGGCTGGTTCCTTTTGACCGTAATATCGCGAGCGCCATCCGCGTGTAGAATTGGCGTCGGCGCGGACGGTAGAGAATTTTGCTTCGCCGCCAAGCAAGCCCGTTTGAACTTTATACACGCTCGATTCATATTTTAAGTGAATCGAGTTTTTGTTTTCTGTGAAAGGCGCATCATTCAAAAGCCAGTGGAGAATGTATTGATGTGGCTCGTTTGAATCGAGATGATCGACCACCAACCAGCGATCCCCATCCAGTGACATGACCGTTCGCTTGTGAGTGACGGGCTTGTACCCATCCTGCTCCCCCACCCAGAGATTATCACTGTGCTGTAGAACCTTGCCCTTCGCCCAATCCGTCCATGTGAAACGGCTGGCCATGGACATTTGATCTTTGCCGTCCACGGTCACCGTATTGTGCGCGGATGTGCGCGCAAGTCTGTTGCGCCAAATCCCTTCGCCGCTGTAGAGATAGGTTCCTGCGTCGCAAGCAAGGTTGCAACCGTGAATCCACAAGTCTACGTGGAGTTGGTCGGCGTGCGAGGGACGGGAGGTGAAGTCAGTGCAGCGAATGACAGCTTTGCTATTCTCGCCGCGTAGAATATGAACTCCACCCTCTGGAAAAGAAACATCAACCTGCTTCTTTCCTCTTTCTTCTTTCTTTGCTCTCTCATCTCTGCACAACCAAAACACATCCTCATCCCAATCCCCTGCCTCGAACATCCGCTCACCTTTGGTAATAACCGAACCCAGCTGCAACAACGGACGGTAATCGGTGAAATCGCAGTTGTTCAACGGAAGGACGAGTGCGCCATCGTTTGAGCCGTAGACGGGCATTTGGCCTGTGGTTGGGTTGATGAGGTTGGAAAGGTAGGTGATAGAGTTGGAAAGAGAAGAGATTAGATGATTAGAGAATAGAGATTTGTTGAGCTTATCGAGTTGAATGGCGTACAGATATAAATGCAAAATGAAGCGATGGTAGTTGAGCGAATACATCGCATAACTGCCATCGGGAAAGATCTGTTTAGCAGCTTCTTCTTCAAGGAGTCTTTTGCCAAGAGAAAAATATTTTTCGGAGTCGGTGAGTTCGGTGAAGAGCAGACCGACCATCCACAGGCCGAAGGCTTCGCTGATGGTGTGATTGCTGCGGGTGGAGATGGCGTAGCCGATGTTCTTGTGGATGCGTTCCGCTTGGGCGGCGACGAGTTGCGTGAATTGGGAAATCTGCTGAGGCGTGGTGGACGGAGAATGGATGAAAGCGTAAAAGCCGAATGTCCATGCCATGAGACGCAGGGCGATTTCTTGTCCGTCTTTCCAGTTGGCGCCAGTGTTGGGTGGATTGTGATCGGTCCAATCTTGAATCAATTGCCAGAAGGCTTGCGGATATTTTTCGTCGTTTGTGGCGGCGTAAGCGCGGACGAGAGTGTAGACGAATGCAAAGCGGTTGGCTTCCCAAATGAATTTGATATCCACTTCCCCATCGTCGGAGATCTGCGACCAATGTTTGGTTGAGTTCAGGGTTGTTTTTGAAACAGGGTCGGTGTGCCAATTGGGAGGAAAGCCTGTTTGTTGATATTCGTGGGAGAAGAATTTGATCTCGCCATTGAGGATGCGGTCGGCTTCTTGTACTGCGACATTTATGTCGCAACCCGCGAGATGAATCTCGCGGTACGTTTTATCAAAGAAAAATTTTGGTGCATTCGCTTTGCGCCATTCGGCGTAAGATGTTGATTCGGAGGGGATATTTTTCTTTAGCCACATCGCCAGCGGACGGTCTGCCCATTTGTATTGCGGCATTTGCAGGCGGATAAGTCCGCTGCGGTGGCGAAATGCATAGGCGAGGCGAAAGGCTGACCAACGCAGACCAAGTTCTCGGTAGAGAGAGGCGAGGGTCTTTATCCGCTTGAGCATAAAAAGGTATTTCGTGATGCGTAATCAGTAATTGGTAATTGAATCACTTTGTGTCCGTTGTGTCCGTCGTGTTTAATAACTGAGTTGCATGACGATAAAGGACAACCCAAATGGCGGGCAGACCAATGATGATGAGGACAGGGGCGATGACTGCGCCTTGCGACCATGCGAGGGTGAGCCTGACGGCGACGAAGGTGAGCACCATGAACATGAAACTGATGTTGGCATGGGAATAGCCGCCCGATACAAGCCGTTGATAAACATGCGTGCGATGCGCAGCGAGGACATTCTCGCGCCGAAGTGCGCGTTGAATGAAGGTGACGCCCGCATCCATGATGATGGTCCACATCAGGAGCGTGCCAAGCATAAGCGCATCGCCGCCTTTATCTGCGGCAAGCAACGGCAGCACAGCAAAGGTATAACCGAGGAACGTGCTGGAAACATCGCCCATGAAAATTTTTGCGGGCGACCAATTATGCAAAAGAAATCCGAGGCTGCTGGCCGAAATGGCGAGCGAGACCCAAAACGCGAAAGTGTTTTCCATGTTTACAGAAAGCAGCATCCAGCCAATGCCGCCTGCAAACGCCACGCCGCCCGCAAGGCCGTCGATGCCATCCATGAAGTTGTAGGCGTTGGTCAGTCCCACGATCCAAAAAAAAGTGATGATAAAGCCCACCACGCCAAGCGGCAATTCTCCGAACAAGGGAATGGTGACAGATTTGAAATATCCCAACCCAAGCACAGACGCCAACGCAACGAGGCTTTGCACGCCAAAGCGCAAACGCGGCGAAAGCGAGTGCAGGTCGTCACGCCAGCCCAACCATGCAATCACCAGCCCGCAGACGATGTAGATCAATCCACGGGTGAAGCCCGCTTCGTACACGGCCCACAAACCAGCCGCCGTCACGAGCAGCACGATCATCAACCCGCCGCCGCGCGGCGTGGGCGTGGAATGTAAACTGCGTTCGTTGGGGTGATCTAAAATGCTGCGTTTTTCGGCATAACGACGGATGATCCACACGCCGAGATAAGAGAGTACAAGGATGAGGGGATATGCGAAGGTCGGTGTCATTGGAGATGATTTTACCGCTTCTTGCTTAACTGGAAGTTGATCTTGTTTCGATAGGCAATTTTTCCAACAAATTGGCAAAACAAGGGCAATCCTTACAACAGATGAATCCTTGAGCGTATATTTCTTTTACACAGCGCTATCAAAATTAAATGCCCTCTCCTTTCCATAAGCTTCAAGGCGTTGAGCGCACGAAGTAGCCAACTTGAACAAAGTCCAACACACCTGGGTGAATTCTTCTGTGTTAACTGAGACCATCTGTCCTATTTCAAAACTCTTAGATTTTCCCCGGATACCTACCAATATTTCCGTACCAGCCTTTGCATAGTACGGAACATTAATTTCCTTTTCCTGACCATCAATCTTTGCCAACAAAACAAGAGCACTCCACTCTAATACAAATTTCCCAGATGTATCAACATCAATTTGAGTAACAATTCCTCCACGATGAGTTAAACAATTTCTAGCTGCGTTAATAGTCATAGCTTGATGAATGAGAATCAGATCTAGTGTAAATGAATATTTTTGCTCCAGAAACTCTAGCTTTTGGGGCAAAGTACGACGATGGAATTGTTGACTGCGACGAACAACAATTTCGTTCCAATCTTCACCACGAAGGGATTTAGAATCTTGAAGAAGTCTAATCTTCCAATAAGCAAGTACAGTTTGAACCTCTTCAAGTAAGCTGCTAAGTTCTTCAGCAATATCTCGAAAGCCATTGCGAATAACCCACAACTCCCATGCATCTCTTGCTTCCTCTATTGACCAGCTTTGAGATGCAGCAAACTGATGCTGCATCGTCACACCTGGGATAGCCAGAGTCTCTGCGGCTATGTCTTTCTTAGCATTAAGACCGATAGCTACAATATTCATCGCATCGCGAAGAACACGTTGCATTCGATCAGTAATACCTACCAAATTAATCTTAATGGAAATATCGCGTCGGTCCAACATAGTTAATAGCACCTAATCATTTATACACTCTATGCCCAAATATTATCGCATTATACTGCCCATAGATAACGGAGTTCTTTTTCTATTTTAGTTATATTTATTTGCTCATTGCCTTAACTCCCACACTAATCCTCTCCCTAAAACTGCGTGGACTAAACCCGAAATCTCGTTGCGCTACTGTTATCTTGTAATCTTTCTTACTTGAAAGTCAGAGAAGGTAATACCAAATATGTATGATATCGCACCTGATCTAATTTGACACTAAACTTTAACAACAAAGAACGGGCGACTTGGTCGCCCGTTCTTTGTTGTTAAAGGAAATTTCATGCAGTAGGTTGAGATATTTCCTTGACCATTTCCGCGATCTCATCAGATTTCTCAACTCGTGTTGCTACGTCGGCTTGAGAAATGATCCCGACGATGCGATGATCGCCGTCGATGACAGGGATACGCCTTAACTGATGCAGCGACATGGCATCCACAGCTTTCTGCAAATCGTCACTGGCGCGGCAGGTGACGACTTCATGGGTCATTACATCTGCAACCCGAGTCAAATTGGCACTACGCCCATCTGCGACAACCCTCATCGCCAGGTCACGATCAGTCACAATACCAACCAGCTTCAGGGTCTGTTCATCTTCCACCACAGGGATGGAGCCTACATCCACAACTCTCATCAATTGGGCGGCTTTTGAAGCCGTATCAGTGGACAAACAACAGATCGGGGCGCGGGTCATAACTTCACTTGTTTTTTTCATTGGACACCTTTCTTTCAACTATTCATTGACTACAACAACCTGATGATGATCAGGACCAGAGCGATGACAAGCAATACATGGATAAGATTACCTCCAACAGCAAAAGGTCCTATCACACCAAGCAGCCACAATATAAGCAAGATCGCAATAATTGTCTCTAACATGGTATTTCTCCTTTTATGGTCTACGTTTGATGTGTCAGTGCGGGGTCACTTCCACATATATAAAGATGGTATTCGTTCCACCCGCAATGACACATATAAACAGGGCAGTTTTTAACACTACCTGTCCTGGGCACTCCACATTGAGGGTCACCTATGGCTATGATGTTCACTCCGCGTTCGCGTGACTTCAACGACCGGTCCACGAGGGCGATAGAATATGACCCAGATCGTTCTCTCGATCGCCCATGCAACCAAACCGTAAATCAACATTGCGAAAAGGGATGAGAGCTCCAACACCATACCACCAGCTGCAGGAGTGGCAGTCAGACCGGCAAAGGGAAAGAGGAACAAATCCGTAAAGGCATAGATCAAGACAGCGATCGGGCTGGCTGGGTTGGCCGCGATCAACTTAAGCAAGATCCGCAACGCGATCAACGTCTCAAGGATGCCGAAGAGCAGCCAGACCAGTTGAGTAGCCTTAAAGGTAAAAATACGCAATTCACGTTCCGGTTCACTCTGCACTGACTTTACTTCTGTAACTCTGTTATCGTCTGTCATTTCGTCCTCCAGAAAATAGTTGAGTTCCTAAAAAGAGAAGCAGGGGTTTGGGAACCCCTGCTTCATCGATCAGTTATTCGTTATTTGGTTCCTGCAGTCATCTTTACATCTTTTTTGAGTCTGGCTTCGAAATCGGTTATGCGTCTATCAACCTCTTCGGTTGCCTTCTGACGGGTATAGCCATACTTCTCTTGCAGAAGACCGACAAGAACTTCGAACTTACCTGCAACTCGGTCGAGGTCATTATCGGTGAGTTTGCCCCACCAAGATTTAGCCTCGCCGCGCATTTGCTTCCATTTACCTTCGAGAATGTTTTTGTTCATGAGTTACTCCTTGAAAATTTTTAAACTTATTTTGTGTGCGTTGTCTCACTCAGAGTAGATTTCCTGGAGAGTGCAAGCAAATGATCTGCCAGACGATTAGGTATTTCACCTTTGCTTATAAAAGCGTCCGCCCCGGCTGATCGTGCAGCTTGCTGATGAGCATCCAGATAACTAGTGAGGACAACGATGATCGCCTTTGAACATGCCTGACGCATCGCAGAAAGACCGGCAACAGTATCGGCGGGTAACAGATTCCAATCCACAAGTAACAGGTTGAAGCTTGTTGTAGGAGCTTTGACCAAAGTCGTCTTCCAGTCCGCAGCATCGCCCACAACCTCCAGCTTGAGATTCAACAGCATAGACCGTAGTGCTGATCGTTCTTCTGCTTTTGCGTTGGCAATGAAAACGCGTATCATGGTCAAAATCATATAATAAATATTCCCCAGCCGCATCCTACAGCTGGGGAATATTTTTCTCCGCCACTTGGGGGAAATTTAAATCGATTTCAGGATACCAGTTTATGGCGTACAGCTAGTGCCACTGCTTCAGTTCGGCTTGTAACCCCCATCTTGGCAAGAATGCTGCTGACATGAGATTTGATCGTGGATGGGCTTACTACAAGCCTTCCGGCAATTTGGGTATTGTTCAGCCCTTCAACCATTAACAAGAGTACATCACGCTCACGCTCGGTCAGGTCATGTCCCGGCACTACATCCTGGCTGGCTGCCTGAATCAACGCCTCAGTAGCTTCAGCCGAAATTGTTGGGCGCCCGGCATGCGCTGCTCGAATGGCTTCGGCAAGTTCACTTGCTGATACGCCCTTGAGCAGGTAACTAATAGCTCCTGCCTGGAGAGCACTTTTAACAAGGATATCGTCCTTGAAACTTGTCAATGCAATGATCTGGGTCGTTGGGGATTGCTTGCGAATCAGACGCGTGGCTGCAGCCCCGTCCATGCTCTGCATCACCATATCCATCAATACAACATCAGGTTTGAGATCTGCACAAAGTTGGATGGCAGATTCGCCGCTGTCCGCTTCGCCAACCAATTCAAGGTTTTTAGAAACCTTCAAAAACGTCGCCAACCCGCGGCGCACCATCAAATGGTCGTCAACGATCACAACACGAATAGGGTCAGACGTAATCTTCTTCATGCGCTCTCCTATTTTTAAGTTTCCTGCCAACGAAAGACGATCTCAGTGCCTTTGCCTGGCTGGCTTATGATCTCCAGCTTCGCTCCAATGGCTTCGACGCGTTCGTTCATCATACTAAGCCCATAATGACCCGGCAATGAAAGAGATGAGTCAAAGCCGCGTCCATTATCCTGAATACTCATGAACACCTTGCCTGCAGAGTATTGCAATTTGATCTTTACGCGGCTGGCGGCCGCATGTTTGGCAATATTGTTTAATCCCTCCTGACATATCCGATAGACAACCACCTGCACCTCACTGATCAAGATATCTTCGCCTGTGATCGATAAGGTGACACGAATATTCGTGCGGCCGGTGAACGCATCTGTCAATTGATGCAGGAGATCGCTCAGGTTGCTATCGATGAGCGCTAATGGTCTTAATTCCGATACCAACATACGCATTTCTGCAATCGCGCCGCGGGTGAGATTGCGCAGGTCTTCCAACGAACGTCGCGCATCCTCCTGGTCCTGCTCCCATAACTCGGGAAGCATTTCAGCAATCAATCCCGCCGAAAATAAAGACTGATTTACTGCATCGTGTAGGTTTCGTGCAAGGCGTTGGCGCTCCCGTAAAATGGCAAGGGACTGGGCATCTTCAAATAATTCTGCATTAACTAATGTGATGGCAGCTTGGTTCGCAAGCGTCATAGCCATATCCGCGTGGCGTGCTTTGAAATAATCCTGTTCCGAGTGCGCCAGCCCAATGACCGCAATAATACGTCCCTTCACTGCCAAAGGTACCCACATCCAAGATCGGGCATCTTTTAACATTGCGGCCGCCTCATTGATAAGGAATGACCTAAGGAACTCTGCGGCTGACTCCGTGCCCCATATATCCGCAATGCGAATGGGACGCTGCCTGGTAAATAGTGATGTTAATGTCTCTGGAACATCCAATTGTATGTTTAGAGGCGGCGCCTGTTCCAGCTCTCTTGGGTTATGAGTGGTTAAAACAATCAAGTTGGATTCTTCCACAGCGAAGAGACCTGCGTGGGTATAGTCTATGATCCCTCGAAATTGTTCAAGAATAAAGCCTGGCTTAACTTCAAGTGCAGATGCAAATGCCTCAGATATTTCAAGCAGCGCAGATTGTTCATGTGTCCGTTCCTGAACCATTCTACGGATCACGTCCTCTTCAACACGTTGACTTACATCGCGGATGACGCAAAGCCAATATTGCTGATCATGATAGGTAAACGCTGTTCCGCGCCATTCGACGTTAAAAGACGAGCCGTCCTGTCGCATATGAACTGCCAAAACTTCAAATATATTTCCCGCTTGAACTGCCTCGGCATAGCGAGTTAATAAATGTTGGTCATTGGGATGAATATATCTGGCAAAGGGAAAACCGATAAATTCTTCAAGAGCATAGCCATGCATTTTTGCTGCTGCCAAATTGGCTTGCACCACCAAGGAAGTCAATGCATCCTGAATGATTACCCCGTCGGTCATCCCGTCAAAGATAGCATGATAGAGCAATTCGTTCTGATCTAGTCGGCTCTTTTTCATAAATTATTTATAAGAGATACCAATAAAGGATATTCATGCCTGCGGTTCCTGAAAATCGTTAAATATTTAAAACAGGCTTATTTTATGAACAAGGAGATAAAAAAATCTTCTGGAATGACAAACTGTAGTGTCAACTTCAGAATTTATTGTAACCTTTCTCAAGCAAAGATGAAATAGATAATCTCACCAAAACCAAAATGAATTTAAGAAAACTTCGGTTCAACTTGAATTGAGAATTGAAACTAAATATAAACTTTGTTATTGCTTGATATCACTCGAACAACAATTATTTCAAAGACATCGACTCCAAACTTATCCCCTCTTCAAAACTGCGTGGACTAAAGCCAAAGTCTCTTTGCGCTTCTTCATACGAGAACGCCTTGTTCTCATTCAATCTCAACACCTGCTCGGCTTTGATAGGCAGACGGATGAGCATACGTTCGGTAAATTGCAATGTGCGGACGATGGGCATGTAAGGCAGGTGAAGTTTCCAGATGCGTTTGCCAAGGGATGCGGCGACTGTGTCAATGACCTGGTTGTAGGTCAGCGGGGATTTGCCTGCGATGTTGTAACTTTTGCCAATGGTCGCGTCCGTTTGCAAGGAGCGGAGGACGGCTTGGGCAACATCGTCCACGAAGATGGGCTGCTGCAGGGATTGACCGTCTCCGAAGATGGGCATGACGGGAGAAATACGTAGGAGACGAATCAGCCGCCACATGTTGCGGTCACGCGGACTGCCGTAGATCATGGTCGGGCGCAGGATGGTGAAATCCAGTCCGCTGGAGTGGATGGCGTCCTCTGCGGCGAGGCGGACAGATTTACTGCCTGCGTTCAACTGTGTGAAGATGGCGGTGGTGCTGATGAAGATCGCACGTTTGATGCCCGCTGCTTTTGCGGCGCTGATAATGTTATCTGCGTGGCCGAAGCCGAGAGAGGCGATGTTGACGAGGGCAACTGCGCCTTGCATGGCGGAGGTCAATGACTCAGCGTTGGATAAATCTCCCGTAGCCCACTCAACTGTCAGCGCGGAAAGAGGCGTGCGGTCGCTGGTGGAGCGGCTAAGGCAGCGGATATTAAATCCATTTTGAATTAATAAGGGGACGACGCGTGAGCCAGTAAAACCCGTTGCGCCTGTGACGAGAATTTTCATATCTTTTTTTACCACGAAGGGTCACGAAGGTACACTAAGGAAAACCTATTAAACCTTTGTGACCCTTAGTGCTCCTTTGTGGTTAAGGAATTTAACAAGCCGAGCGTATCATTCAACTTATCGCGACGGTCGAGATTCTTGACCAAATAGGCGCGGGCATCTGCGCCCATCTGTTTGACGCGGGCGGGGTCGTTGGAAAGCGCGAGGATGCTTTGCGCGAGGGCGGCATCGTCATTCGGCTGGACGTACACTCCCCCATTCGAAGACTCGATTAACTCACGCGAAACGCCGTCAATGACGAGCACGGTAGCACGGCCCGCGGCCATGTAATCAAAAACCTTGTTGGGATAGGTAGTGCGGAACATCGGGATATCCTGCAAGATCGCGAGGCAGGCATCGGCGGAAGCGACAATGAGCGGCATGTCTTTTTTGGGGCGTGTGCCTGCGAAAATAACGTTGCTCAGGTTTTTGCTTTTCGCCTCGGACTCCAATCGGGCACGTTCTTTGCCATCCCCAAATAATACAAATCTGATTCTTTCTTCTCTCTTCAATCTTTCTGCGGCACGGAGCAGTGTATCAAGGTCATTCGCCTGACCGAGCGCGCCTGCGTACAGCACGACGAATTTATCTTCCAGTTTTAATTCTTGGCGAATGGACGAACCATCAATGGACGGATTGAACATGTCCACGTCTGTGCCGTAGGCAATGTAGGTGACTTTGCTTTCGGGCACGCCTTTGGCGATCATGTAATCACGGTAGGCAGGCGAGTTGACCAGAATATGTGTAGCGCGCACGTAGAGAAATTTTTCCAGCCAGCGCGCAAGCGCAATGATGACGGGATTTTTCAACACGCCCATGCTCACGCCGAACTCAGGCCAGAGGTCACGCACTTCGAGCAGGAAAGGCTTGCGCCGAACGAGCGCCACGAACCAGGCAGAGACCGCCTGAAAGATCGGCGGCGTGGTGCCCATGATCAGGTCGGCATCTTTGACTTGCAGAGCTGTCCACACCGAGCTGAACATGAAACTGAAAAAGGAAATGATGCGCCAGAAATAACTGCGGTGCAGGGCAGGGTAAATGTACGAACGCAGCACGCGCACGCCGTCAAAATTTTGCTCGGCGTAGATGCCGCTGTGTTCAACGGTGCGCTTGCCCGTCTGGTAATTCAAGTCACTGGCCACGATGACCAATTCATGTCCGCGAGTTTGCAAAAATTTCGCCATCTCAAAATGGCGTGTGTGGCCTGGTTCATCAGGGGAAACGAAGGCTTGGTTGAGTAGTAAGATTTTCATGTGTGAGGGGGATTATAGCATTGGGGAGTAGACGGCAGACATAAAGTAGAAGTGGCAAAACCTTTAAGAGGTATCGTTGATTCAACTTAGGAATTTATAAACATTGGCCGCAAATTTACGCGGAAATTTCTTTTCATTTCGTGTAATTCACGGCAAAGGAATTTACTGTCCATCGTCCACGTTTCCACGGTCAATTCCCCGAATCAATCCTCATAAACATCTTGACAAAATAGAACAAACGTTCTAAACTAACGCCATTATTACTCGACAAGGAGGTCGAAATGACTCAATACCGTCGTAACCCGCTTGGAGACAACCTAAAAGTTCTTTGGAACAATATCGTCCACAACCGTAAATTCAATCGTGGCGCAGCATGGGGTGCCATGATCCTTGGTGCGCTACTCGCCTTCGAGGTTTTCAACTTCAGCACCACCCAATATGCCCTTCACGATATGCTCGGCGACCTGAAATTTGCTGGCATCCGTTGGTCTACCATGCTGGCCATCGCCTTCTGTGGCATTGACTTTGCAGGTATCGCCCGCATTTTCACTCCCGAACAAGGCCGTGACGAACCCGCTGAAGTGTACTACCTCTTCGGTGCATGGGTATTGGCCGCTGGTTTCAACGCCAGCCTCACTTGGTGGGGCGTGTCCGTTGCGATCGCTAATAACGGCAACCTGCAATCCAGCGCTGTCATCAGCGTAGCTACCCTTACCAAGGCCATCCCCGTTTTTGTGGCAGTCATGGTCTGGCTTGTACGCCTGCTCATCATTGGCACCTTCTCCCTCGCAGGTGACCGCCTCTTTACCACCGCACAAGTTTCTCAAGGCCAGTCATACCAGAAGCCACAGCAATATCAAGCGCCTCGCCCCACAACTACATACAACAATCCACAACCGCGCCCCGCTTCTTCCTATCAGGCTCAATCACAGCGTCAATCGGTTAATCAACCTGTCAATCAGCCTATTCTTCGTCCTGCATCGCAGATCAACCGCCCTGTCAATGCTCCAACGACAACAACAACCAACTTCCGCCCTGCGCCCAAGCCCGTTTCGTCACAACAGTCTTCTTTCATTCCGCCTGAACCGACCTATCACCCTGTCTCCTACGAAGCACGCAGCACGGAAAGCAACGAACGACGTTACGACGCATAACAAATATCAACTAGTCATTGGTTCGACCTTAACAACTAAATAAAACTCATTTCGAGCCCGGGTCCTTTAGACGACCCAGAAAAGAGAAAATTAGCATGCCCCGCGCTCGCTCCAACAAAACTTATCGACAAACAGCCGCCCCCGCGTATGAAGAAGAACAAGGGAGCGGCTGTTTGTCTGGTTTTGCAATAGTCCCACTTGCAGTCATCCTCATCAGCGCCGCACTCGCCTCCCTCGCATGGAAAACAAATCCCATACCTGTAAACCAAGCCCCAGCCGCGCTTGTTGTAAATGCGCCGTCTGATTCAGTATCAACGGGCATTTCCCCCATCTTTAGAATGGAAGTCCAACACTGGGCAGACTCTATCGTTGAATGGTCAGCCGCATCGGGGCTTAACCCAAACTTGGTTGCCACCATCATGCAGATCGAATCCTGTGGAGACCCGCGCGCGGTGTCCAGCGCTGGCGCCATGGGACTTTTTCAGGTGATGCCATTTCATTTCACTGCAACAGACAACCCTTATAACCCAAACACCAACGCCGCCCGTGGACTCGCCTACCTTGTCCGTTCGCTAACCGCCGCCAACGGAGATGCACGTCTCGCAATGGCTGGCTACAACGGCGGCATCGGCGTCATCCCCCGCGCTGAGTGGACATGGTCTGCACAGACGAAAAGATACGTCCAATACGGCGCGCCAATTTACTATGACGCAGTCAATGGTCTTGAAACAAGCGATACATTAAATGATTGGTATTCACATTACGGTATCAGCCTTTGCAAGCAAGCGCATCAGCGCCTTGGGCTGCCGTAATCTCAACTATCAATCCACCCAACTACAAAACTAGCAAATTACTTTAATATATTCAACCAGATCACGAACGTCGTCCCCTTCCCCTCTTTTGACTCAACTTTGATCTGTCCGCCATGGTGCTCTACGATCCAATGTGCAATGGACAAGCCCAGCCCAAATCCGCTGACCTTTGAACGCGTGCGAGATTTTTCCGCGCGATAAAAACGGTCAAAGATGTGCGGCAAGTCCTCTGCTGGGATGCCTGGCCCCGTGTCTCGTACAATGACGCGCGCCTGATCGCCCAACTTGCGGATGCTCAGGAAAATCTCTCCGCCTACTGGTGTGTATTGAATAGCGTTTGAGATCAGATTCAAGAAAACTTGCTTCAGTCTGTCACGATCACCATTAACCATCACTTGATCAATATCATTGAGATGAACTTTTACTTTGCTCCCCGCCAGCACTCGCATTTCAGTGAAAACTTCAGTTAGTAAAAGGTCAAGCTCAACAGGTGCGAAGTTGAGAGCAAGCTTGCCAGATTCAGCTTGGGCAAGCATCAGCAAGCCGCCCACCAACCGCGTCAGCCTGCCTGCTTCTTGATCGATGCTGCTTAGGGATTCTTCATCCGCTTCTTTCATGTGGCGCATCAAATCTACATTGCCTTTAATAACTGTTAACGGCGTACGCAGTTCGTGGCTCACATCTGCAAGAAAACGCTGTTGTGACGTGAAAAGCGATTCCAGACGTTCAAGCGTCTGATTGAACGAAACCACCATTTCGCCGATCTCATCATCCGTCTCATCGTGGTACGGAATGCGCCGTGAAAGATCATCCGCACGGTTGATCTGGTCAACGGTGTCGGTGATGGATTCCAATGGGGAAAGTGCACGTCCCAACACCACCCATGAACCTATCCCTGCCAGCAGAACAGCCACAACCGAAATCACAAGCATGGTCGAAAGCAGATTGGTACGCGTTGCATCCACAACAGTAAGGCTGGCCCCTACTTGGAGCGTGCCGATCACACGTTCACCTGCTGCTAATGGAACGCTCAACACTCGCAAGTGGGCTCCGTCAAGGTAGGAATCTTCATATAGTGGAGAACCAGCTTTCAGCCCGATAGGATCGAGAGGTTTGATCAACGCTCCAATGCTGGGAGATGTCGATATGATCCTGCCATTGGCTCCCCAGACCTGTACATATGCATTCGATGTCATATCCAACGGAGGCAGGCTAATCAAACTCAACTCCCCTATTGAATTGACTTTGGAGACCTGCATAATATCTCTTGCCACGCCTTCCAACATGGTATCCACTTGGTTAAGCAAAATAACATTGACTAGAATATAGACCGCCGCTCCGAAGATAAGCAGAATTCCACCCATGAAAGTT
Source organism: Anaerolineales bacterium (assembly GCA_046328875.1). Taxonomy (GTDB): domain Bacteria; phylum Chloroflexota; class Anaerolineae; order Anaerolineales; family Villigracilaceae; genus Villigracilis. Next base: position 3,556,211 of record JAXLVS010000001.1, read on the forward strand.
GTGTATAGCAAGGTAAGGCGTAAGCGGAGAGACATGAGTTAAGTTTAATGGGATGAGTTTAGGATTACCTGAGAATTTTAAAACAAAAGCGGCAGAATACTCTGCCGCTTGGTCTTTTACGGATTTTCCCTCAGCACATACCCCACACCGCGCACGGTATGGATGAGGCGGACTTCCCCTTCACCTTCGAGTTTCTGCCGCAGGTAACGGATATACACTTCCAATACGTTACTTTCGCCGCCAAAGTCATAGCCCCACACTCGGTCAAAGATCACCTCGCGGGTAAGCACCTGTTTCGGATGGCGCAGGAATAACTCCAACAGTTCATATTCTTTGGCTGTCAATGCCACTACGCGAGTGCCACGGGAAGCCTGGCGTGAGCCAGTGTCAAGCGAAAGATCTGCAAATTTCAAAACAGGAATACGTTCAGGCTGTGTGCGGCGCAACAGAGCGCGCACCCGCGCAAGCAACTCGTCCAAATTAAATGGCTTTACCATGTAATCGTCTGCGCCTGCATCCAAGCCCTGAATGCGGTCTTGCACAGTATCTTTTGCCGTCAACATCAAGATCGGGATTGAACCACCCGTTCGTAAACGATGACATACCTCTAAACCATCCATGCCGGGCAACATCCAGTCCAGAATTACAAGGTCAGGAGTGTGGTCACGCGCAGCGATCAAACCCATGCGCCCGTCAATGGCTGTATCCACTGTATAGCCTTCATAAGCCAGACCGCGCTGCAACAATTTCAAAATAGCCTGGTCGTCTTCGATAATTAGGATTCGCTCATTCATGGCATTATCTCCTTATCAAAATATACCATAATTTCGGATTGGTCATTTCTCTCTAATCATCTTCACAGCCTGTTTAAAATCTTCAGGGTACTCTGCTTGGAAGATCATTTCCTCATTTGTGGTTGGATGAATAAATTTTATCGAATAAGCATGTAATGCAGGGCGCGGAATAACGTCTGTTTCAGGAGCACTATATAAAGTATCTCCCAAAAGTGGATGACCCAACGCAAAAGCATGGACGCGAATCTGGTGCGTTCTCCCCGTCATTGGCATCGCCTCTACCAAAACGGACGAAGGATAGCGTTTCAGGATCTTAAATCTCGTCTCAGAGCGGACTCCGTTCTTGTCGTCCACCATGGTGCGATGCTTATGACCCACATTCACCCGCAAAGGGAATTTCGTGGTCTTCTCTTCCCACTTTGGCGTGCCATTTAATAGCGCGTGATAAGTCTTTTCTACCTGATGTTTCTCAAACTGAATGTTTAGCGAACGGTGCGCTTCAGCAGTCAGTGCAAAAATAATAATTCCGCTGGTAACTTTATCTATTCGATGAACAACCCAGATTTTTCCATATTGCTCTTCCAATGTTTTGACAAGATAGGTCGCCTCCTTATCCCACCCTTCTGGGAGGACAGAAATGCCCGCAGGTTTATTTACGATCAAAATAGAGTCGTCTTTATGAAGGATTTGCATTTTTATCCAATGAGGGTGTATTGAGTTGGCTTTTCATCGCCAGTTTGGCATAGCGGGAATGTTTAATACCTGTTCCAGCACACATCACTGCTCCGCCAAGAAAAAATGGGCTGAACGTTATTACAGCAGTGATCAAATATAATGCAGCAAAAAGATACAAGTCAAAAGCTGATATCTTATACGAAAGGCGTTTTAGATATTTTATTTCTCCATCCACACCACCCTCTCTTTGAACTATTCGTATCAGGTACAAATTTCTGAAGTGTCGAATGTGAACGGAAGTTTCAATCAAAAGAAGCATTCCAAGGTAGAAGGAATAGACCATTTGAAGATGGAGCAATTTAGCAAATATCCACCAAAGCAATAAGATAAATAACGTATAGATCACCAACAAGCTCAAATGCCGTTTGGAAATTGGCGTATGCGAATCAATATCCTGTTGATATTGAGGAGTTAATTCATAACTACCTTCATAATGAAAATGACCGATTTTCCCAAAACCTTTCGCTGCACTTAAGGTCAGGTAATAATCACTTATATATAAAATGACCCATAAGGCCATTCCTGGTATCGGGTTGCTGGATAACCAATTCTCCATAATGCTCCTTTCTTTGAATTGTACCTGTTTTCCATTGACGTAAATTTGATGAATTTTTAGTTTAAATTTTCAAACGAAACCCCTTGACATTAACGTTACGTCAGGGTTTATAGTAACGTCATGTTCACAGTAAAACAGCTCTCCAAACTGGCGGGAATCACACCCCGCACCCTGCATCATTATGATGAGATCGGCCTCCTCAAGCCATCCCACGTGGGCGATAATGGCTATCGCTACTACGGGGAGGATGCCGTGCTGCGCTTACAGCAGATTCTGTTTTACCGTGAGCTGGACATTCCACTCGATGACATCAAAAATATCATGGGACGCCGTGACTACGATGTGATGGGAGCGCTGCAAAGCCACAAGGAAGCCCTCAGCAAACAGGCTGTGCGCATCAACCGTCTCATTCAAACAGTGGATAACACCATTAATCATTTGAAAGGAAACAAAACAATGAGCGACGAGAAATTATTTGAAGGCTTCAGCGAAGAACAGCAGGAGAAATATGCTCAAGAAGCCGAGAAAATGTACGACCCCGAAACCGTGCGCGAATCCAACCGCAAGTGGAAGTCCTATTCCACGGCAAAGAAAGAAGCCATCATGGCTGAAAGCAACGCAATCTACAAGGACATGATCGCGGTTATTCCAAAGGGTGCCAAAAGCGCCGAAGCGCAGGCCATCGTCGAACGCTGGCGCAAGCACATGGATTATTTCTGGACACCGAATCTGGAACAACTGCTTGGCATTGCTAACGGCTACACTGACGACCCACGCTTCAAAGCCAACTTCGACAAGATGGATACTCGCCTCGCTGAATTCATGCGTGATGCGGTAAAGGTGTATGTGGATAGTAAAAAGTAATAAATGATAAGGGAGAGCCAGAGACGCGGTGTGTCTCTGGCTCTTTTCAGAAAGGTAGGGAACATTTTTCGTGTTATGACGTTGAATCAGTGAGATACTATTCTGGAGATAAACATGAAAAAAACTTCCCTAATTTTGGTTAAACTTCTCGCACTTTCTATATTCATTCTTTCCGCCTGTGCTAGTGGAGAGACATCCGCCTCGCTTACTGGTGAATGGACTCTGGTTTCATATGGCGATGCTTCCAACCCAACTCCTGCCCTGCCAGATGTAGAAACATCCATCAATTTCAATGAAGGCGGTACCTTCGGTGGCAGTGTAGGTTGTAATTCCCTTGGCGCTGACTATAAAGTAAGTGGTGATCAAATTACCTTCGGTTCCATCGTTTCCACCATGATGTTCTGCGAAGGAGTTTCAGATCAGGAGAGTACCGTACTTAACATTTTGACAGACAAAACTGTCAGTTTCACAGTCAACGGAGAGAAGTTGACCCTAACTTCCGCAGACGGTGCTTCGGTCGTAGTACTAGCACGTAAGTAAAAGTATTCCGCTTAAAACAAAAGCCTGAGACTTGAGATCTCTGGCTTTTGTTTATTAACTTACTCCATACAAACGTATGGATAACCTACCTAGTGGAACAAAGTAAAAACCTTGAATGGTCTCTACTTATTATTAACTACTCGCTCCGCTGTATCGTTTCAATCCTGCCTTCCACACTTTGGAAGCAAGCCAAAAACTGACGAAGCTGATCCCAACATAGATTAGAACCTGTCCGATCACCAGCTCACCACGCAAAGCCTGGAGAGGGATAGTAGTTGCCAAGGCAATCGGTATGACGAAGGTAACGATCACTCGCAGCCAGACTGGATATACTGTGGCAGGATAACGACCAGCATCCATAAGAGCCTGTAGGATGGTGACGTTATTGTCAAATTTGGTAAACCAGAACGTGAGGGCTATTAAGACGATCCAAAGGCTATAGATGATGATCGTGCCTGAGATGGCGAGCAGGATAAAGGTCAGGAGATGAAGCGCAGTAGTCCCTTCCCCAGACATGTTTACACCCACTATGATCAATGTGATAGCGAGAATCAGATCCCAAATTCGCCAGACGGTGATGCGTGAAAATGTGACGAGGAACATGCTGTTGACGGGTTGCAGGATGGTGTAATCCATCGAGCCATCTCGGATACTTTGGTTAAATTTTTCGGTGTTTGGCCAGATGAGCGCAATCATCATAGTGTTGACGAGACGGAACACACCCAACAGCGCGATCAACTCGCCAATCCCCCACCCTCCGAGAGTATCAGTATTGCTAAAGATGATATTCAAGCCGAGCAATTCCCAACCGAGCCACATCAAGTTGAGCAAAATATTTACAACCGTATCAGCCCGATACGCAAGCGCCATTTGAACATTGACTTTGAAGAAAGCAGAAAGAAGTTTTAAAGTATGCATGGATTAAGCTCCTACTGCTGAATAACGCTTCACGCCATTACGCCATACCCATTGAAAGAACAACCACGCAATGCCAAACCAGATGAATCCCATGATATAGCCCTGCATGATCTGTGTAGAGGATAGTTTTCCGAGGATTAATTGAACGGGATAATAGATAAACAACTGAAACGGCAGGTATTGAGCAATATCCTGCACGATCTTCGGCATGAGAGTAAGCGGAACGAACTGGCCCGAGAATAGAAGGATCAACGCATAATAAAATTCGTGGACTGAATACACACGCGTTGTCCAAAAGGCAAGGGATGTGATGGCAGCTGAAAGCAAATAGCCAGTAAAAAATGCCAGGATCATGGCAGGGATGGCAAGAGCAATGCCAGACAATGACACGCCACTAAAATCAGGTTTATACAAAAAGAATAAAATGATCCAAATCGGGAGCAGCCCCATGATGGTGAGCAACTTGAAGGCAACATTATTGACAAGTCCATTCGTCAACATGGGGTGGATGGGTCTGATCAACTCGCCTGAAAGCGAACCATCTTGAATTTTGTAACCGAATGAATGAATGACGATATTGCTGGTGAACTGGTCTGCGATCAGAAGCACCATGTAATATGTGGTGAAATCATTTGCAGTAAAACCGTTCACGCTGCCTTTGATGTTGGCAATGCTCGTCCACACAGCGAGGTAAATGATGGGGGAAACCAACCAGTAAAGTAAATACATTAGCAGGTTCGCGCGGTATTGCCATTGCTCCGCCCAGTTCACCTGCCAGAGTCGTTTGATGATGAGTAACATATAAAGCTCCTTCTTATCGCAAGGGCGACCTGCCTATAAAGGCAGCACACCTTTATAAACCGTGAAGGGTCGCCCCTACTGATTAAACGCCTGCTCAATCACATCCTCGATGGGCGGATCGGCAATGGTGATATCGTGAATGGGAAGATCAGCCAGCAGCCTAGATGTGATGCTCGTCACATCTTCTGCCTTGACTTGAATATATTTCTTTTCCGCATCTTCCTCATTTTGAACTGGTTCACCATATTTAGAAAGATCGTGGCTATTAGATTCTGCCAGCAAAACTCCGATCAACTTGAAAGGCGCGATCTTCTTGGAGAGATCATTGATGCCGCCATCGTATTTGAGTTGCCCATGATGAATGATAATGATACGTTCGCAGAGCGCGGTCACATCTGCCATGTAGTGGCTGGTGAGCAAAACTGTCGCACCTGTGCGTCTGTTGTACTCACGCAAAAACTCGCGGATGCGCACCTGACCTGTGATATCCAAGCCGATGGTTGGCTCATCCAAAAATAAAACTTTGGGACGGTGCAACAAACCAGCAGCGATCTCGCATTTCATTCTTTCACCGAGTGACAGATTTCGAACTGGTTTCTTCATCAAAGGTTCAAGTTCGAGAAGTTCATCCAATTCTTTGTAAGTTTGCTTATATTCATCGTCGGGAATTCGGTAAATGGCCTGGTTCAGCAGAAATGAATCCGCCGCGGGGATGTCCCACGAAAGACGGTTGCGTTGCCCCATCACGAGGGTCATCGAACGCAAATACTCAGGCTTCAATTCCCACGGAGTAAAGCCAAGCACATCTGCTTTACCTTTCGTCGGGTGGAGCAAGCCAGAGAGCATCTTGAGCGTGGTTGTCTTCCCTGCGCCATTCGGGCCAAGAAAGCCAACGATCTCTCCACGCTCGATCTTAAAATCCACCTGTTGAACCGCTTTCACATCTTTATATTTACGATTAAAGAAACCACGGACTGCCGCGCCAAACCCACCTTCACGCTCAGGCACTTGATACGTCTTGCTCAATTGTTGGACAGTAATTGTAGGGGACATAAAAAATCTCTCCTGTGAGGGGAGAGATTTTATCATTATTAGAACAAAAGTACTAGACTAGAAAGCCGATACCCGATACCAAATTTCCACATTCACAAAAAGAGTCTTGTTATGCTGAATATCCATCCCCAAGCTGGGTTCAGGTGCTGGTCCGCCGCCGCGTTTCACCATCTGAGCCTGTGGCTGATACATCAGCACAGGTGCTTCCTGGTCATACGCATTTTCGATAAAGTCATACACACCTAACAGCTTCACGTTAAGCGAAGCTGCCACCTTCTGCGCTTTATCCTTTGCTTTTTCCATCGCCGCAGTCAAACCACGCTCACGAGCTTCCTCTTCATCATATTTCCACTCAATTCGTTCGAGCGCCGCATTCTTTTGAGAGGAGATCACATCCAACATTTCTGCCAGTTGATTCAGATCTTCACAACGAATCTTCAGGCGATACGCTGCGCTGGATGACTTGAGCAACATGCCGCTCGCCCCTTCAATGTGGACACCCTGCAAAGAGAACGCCTCATCCTTAATCCCAAGCCTGCTCATTGCTTCGAGCAGCAGAGTCACCTCTTTGGCTTTTTTCATCGCCTCCGCCCCACTAATAATAGATGAGCCTTTTACCGTCACATGCAAATCTGCATGAGTAGCAGAGATATCCTCTTTATGAGATGCTGTTATTTTTATAGTGTCAGGTTTTGAGTCCATGTTTACTCTTTCCCGTCATTGCGAAGTCGAAACAAACGCCGCCCTCGCAATGACGAATACTTTAAGTTACTGCCAATTTTTGCTTTGGATATTTCTCGTACTTCTTTTCTTCCATCACCCTGCGAATTCTATCGAAACCTTCCCAAACATCAGCGAAGGAAAGATAAAGCGGAGCAAAGCCGAGACGCAGGTTATCAGGAGCGCGAAAGTCGGGGATGACGTTCATCTCTTCGATGAGAGCGCGGTTGATGCGGTAACCTTCTTCGTGGCGAATGCTAATGTGTGAGCCGCGAATGGCAGAATCCGCTGGTGAGCCAAGAGAAAAGCCAAATGGGACGAGCCAGCTTTCCGTTAAGAAAGAGGCGTAGTCCGTCATCACAATGGATTTTTCGCGAAGCGAATCCATGCCTGCTTGAATCATCGGCTCGAGAGCGGCTTCCATTGTGAGCAGAGAAATCATCGGTTGCGTACCTACTAAAAATCTCTGAGCGCCAGGGGCGGGCGTGTAATCGAGATCAAAGTCGAAGGGATTTTTTTGCCCCCACCAACCCCAGATGGGCGAGGAAAGTTTTTCCTGAATATTTTTGTTGACGTATAAAAATGCGGGCGCACCAGGACCGCCGTTGAGGTATTTGTAGGTGCATCCGATAGCAAAGTCTGCGTTGCAATCATCGAGTTGGACGGGGACAGAACCGACAGAGTGACTGAGATCCCAAAGTACGAGCGCACCTTTTTTGTGGGCAAGATCGGTGATGCGTTGCATGTCATACATATATCCACTTTTGAAAACAACATGCGAGAGCGTGACGAGTGTGGTGTTTTCATTGATAGCGGCTTCGAGAGCGTCCAAGTCAGGCGTAAGATCACCGTCTTGTGAGCCGATCAAATCAATTTCGTGTTGACCGCCGAGTGTTTGTTTGATGCCCTGCAAAATATACAGGTCGGATGGAAAATTAAAAGTATCAGTGATGATACGTTTTCTATTTGGTTGAAGCGTGAGCGCAGAGGTGGCGAGTTTGAAAAGATTTACTGAAACAGTATCACCCACAAGAGTTTGTCCTGCCGCTGCGCCGATGAGCGAACCGATCTTATCACCCACGCGGGAGGGAGCATCCCACCAACCTTTGTTCCAACCACGGATGAGGTCTTTGCCCCATTGTTCATCCACGATTTGGCGGGATTTTGTCTGTGCAACCTTAGGCATCATACCAAGTGAGTTGCCGTCAAAGTAAACAAGGCTTGGGTCGGAAATGACAAACGCCTCTTTGAAAGAGGCGAGTTTATCTTGAGAGTCGAGTTGAAGGGCGAAATCGCGCGTAGCAGAGAATGTCATCTTGTCACCTGATAAATGGATTTCGCCTGATTGTAATCGGCTTTGAATTAGTTTTCGGTGGTTGGTTTTTGGAGAAACTCCGCAGAGATGATATCTCCGCCGCCTGTGTAATAGAAACGGCAGGCATCGCCTTGGTCGATGATTTCCATAAGCTCTTTACGGGCATCGAAGGATTTATATCCAACTTTCATCTTAAGTGTTCGAGTAGGGATAAAGTCATCTGGATTTCCTCTCATCTTTGATTCCACCCAGACAAAAGCCACGGCTCCGTCGATCGAGTGTATAGAAATATCACTCTTTCTAATATTTCTTAAAACAATGCCAACAATCACAGATGCTACCATGACACCAGGCATCAACATGGATGATGGGCTTATCACCAAAGCAACTATGATGATAACCGCACCAGCAATTATGATAGTGGTGTTTTCTTTATTTCTTTTTTCTTGCAACGCAGAACGTTGTTCTGTGGTCACCCGCCCCTTACGATTTTCCTTCAAATCATTATCTGTGAATTTGAAATATTTTTGTAGTTCCGCAACCTTAGCCATGATGCGCCCTCCGTTTTAAATGTTTACTTGCCTATATTATCTATGAACTCTGCAGAAACGACATCTCCACCTTCGGTATAAAAGAAGCGACAGGTATCGCCTTGATCGATGATATCCATAAGAGTTTCACCAACACCAAACGAAACTCCACCCACTCGCATTTTCAGATGCTGTACCTTTTTGTAACCTGTTCGATCGTGGCTTGGGACACTCTCCTCAACCCAAACAAAATTGACCGTGCCTTCAGCTGTGAGCAGGGAAAGTTTGCTTTTGCGCGAATTACGATAGATCAAAAAGCCAATGATAAAAACCACAGAAACGATTGGTCCAGGTGCAACCTTGAGAAATTTGCTCAGGTTGTCTGAGAAGCCAGCATCAAATGAAAGTACGCCGACTGCACCCAGTCCAATTACAGAGATCAAAATAATAAATACGATTACTATCAGGAAGCGTGAGTTATATCTTTTCTGCCTATCTTTTATTACCGCCTGCTGGCTTTCGCTAACACGGCCTAATCTGTTTTCTTGCAGATCAGATTGGTTGAATTGAAAATATTCCTGAAGCTTCTCAGTCTTTGACATTAATGATTCTCCTTTGAAATTTTTTCTGCTGATAAAAACTTGAAAGGATAGGAGGTGTAATACACAACCCAAGCCTCGCCATCCTTGATAAGTTCCTGCAATTGCTCCTTGACTTCGAATTTCTTATCGCCAAGGGTCAAGTGCAACACGCGGACATCCTCATATTTGCGAACGCTGCTATTGGGAGTGCGGATGCGTTTCGTTCCCCAAACATAATTAACATTGCCTTCCACGCGCTTGACAGTAATATCCGCCTTTTTATTGGCACGCACAACGTAGATGGCGACCACAGCACCAACGGTCAAAACAGCAATGCCAATAAAAATAATTGCAAATCCGCCTATGGCAGCGAAAGGAAGTAATTCCCTCACATCTGAGAAACCGCCGCTGAGCAGCATGGGCAGGATCATTCTTGAACCGATCAACAATATTGGCAGGCAAAGAAAGAGAACTGCGACCACTGCGCCCACGCCCAGTAAAACTCCACGCTGGCTTTTATGTTCACCGACAAGGATTTTCTTCTGTTTTTCGGTCAATTGTCCAAGGCGGTTTGCGCTCAGATCTGTATCATCAAAGTTCCAAAAATTCATTAAGTCATGTTCAGTCATAAAATTTTCCGTCATTTTCCTTTGGAAATAAATTCACAGGATAGGATGTCCTGCGTATCTTTGACATAATAAAACGCGTAAACATCCCCTTCTTCGATGATATTCAGAAGTTCCTCATCGACATCCTCAAAAGAAGTACGCCCCACTCGCAGCTCGTATTGTTCCTCAGTTTTATAGCCATTTCCTGATGGTTTGCGAACCTGTGCTTCCACTTTTACAAAGTTCACTTTCCCTTGCGCCTTTTGAGCAAAATACTCTGTCTTGCGAGAATCAAATGCGATACGAAAAGCTTTGAAAGCAAGAAATCCTAATGCTCCCCAAAGCATCAAAAGGCTAATCGCGTTGGCAGCCAAAACTGAGCTGTTGACCAAATTCCAATTACCACCTGTCGCATCAGTGAGAATCTTGTATGTGAAATATCCTGCGACCAATAAAAGAAAAATGCCACACCAGAAAAAGAAAGGCTTCATAAAGCCATCTCCTACTCTGGCATTAGCCTCCTGTTCCTCCGTCAATTTGCCGGCGCGGTTGGCAGCGAGATCACCTTCGTCAAATTCAAAATAATTGCGCAATTCAAGATCGGACATCACCTACTCCTATTATTAAGATTTTGAAATCAATTCCAAAGAAAGAAAATAATTCGATGCCTGTGGGTGAAAGACCGCGTACATATCGCCCTCTTTCAAAATACCCACTACAGATTCGGGAACTGTAAATCCCTTTCCGTCGACACGCATTTCATAAACCAACGCCTTTTTATTCTCAAGCCTGCCGTGAATGTTCTTTTCAGTTCTTTCCTTTTCAACCTTTAGCAAGGATATTTTCCCCTCGGTTTTTACAATTGGCCCGGGGCCTTGTTTTGCAGCAAGATAATTCAATACAGGAAGCAGTAATATGACCGCAGCAATTCCCCACACAAAAAGGATGTTACGAACCAATTCAAAAGTGAAGGTACCGTCTACATCAGAATACAGGTACACGGAAATTCCCCCTGCCAGGAGAATATATACAAAGGTCGCACCGATCAATGTGGAAATAGATTGCTTTTTAAATTTTTTCTGTTCCCCCTTTTGACGGGAAGAATATTCCCCTTTCCGATTGGCAATCAGGTCTGCTTGGTCAAAGCCTAATTGTTTTTGTAATTCAACATTGGACATTCTTCTCTATCTCTCCTCACAGAATAACAGATGACAATCACAAAGTGACTGCCATCTGTTTTGATAAACCCATTATATGAGTGAGTATTATAAAGTTGTCTCCCCAAAAGGTCACAGAAATCGAATCCGACCTTAGGGTGATTATCGCTTGTCTCGCAACATCCCTATCAACTTAATCATGCGATACTTTATAAATAAAAAGAGGCGGACAATTGTCCGCCTCAAATCTATTCTTCTTTTCGCAAGGCTGGGAATAACAAAACCTCGCGGATGGAATGCTTATCTAATAGCACCATGGAGAGTCGATCCACCCCCATGCCGAAGCCGCCGTTGGGTGGCATTCCGTAGCGCATGGCACGCAGGTAATCTTCATCAAGCGGCTGTTTCTCTTCATCGCCATCAGCATAATCGCGTCCCATTTCGAGGAAACGTTGTTCCTGATCCAACGGGTCATTTAACTCGGTGAAGGCATTGCACAATTCAAAACCCGCAACATAGCCTTCGAAACGCTCCACGGTCAGCGGGTCACCAGGCATAGACTTTGCGAGCGGAGAAATATCACGCGGATAGTTATATAAGAAAGTCGGCTGGATCAATGTCGGCTCAAGGAATTCACCGACGAGGAAATCGATCAACTTACCGCGAGTGGAATTCGGGTCTGGCATCGCCTTTGGCTGCTTCTCCTTGATCGCTTTCAACAACGCCTCGGCAGTTGCGTGCTCGGCAATGTCAATACCGCTGGTCTCGAGAATGCCCACGCGCATTTCCACACGTTTCCACGGTGGTTTGAATTCCAGTTCGTACTCACCAAATTTGACCTTGGTGGAACCAGTCACCTGCTCGGCTGCATAGGCCACCATCTGCTCAGTGAGTTCCATCACTTGCAAATAATCTGCGTATGCCCAGTAAAACTCAAGCTGAGTGAATTCAGGGTTGTGCTTAAAGGAAACACCTTCATTACGGAAATCTCGGCCGATCTCATACACACGCTCAAGATTACCGACGAGCAATCTTTTGAGATACAACTCAAAAGAAATGCGCAGGTACATATCTTGGTCTAACTCATTGTGATGGGTCGTGAACGGACGCGCTGCGGCACCACCATACAAGGGCTGTAGGATGGGGGTTTCCACTTCCAGAAAATTATGATCATCGAGAAAAGTTCGCAATGACTTGACCAATTTTGCACGCTTGCGAAATGTGTCGCGAACATCGGGATTCACGGCAAGGTCAGCATAGCGCTGGCGAGCGCGGATCTCAGGATCATCCAAAGTGGCGTAGCGGACGACTGTGCCGTCTTCCTGCGTCACATCTTTGTCAGCGGGGAGAGGTGTTATAGATTTTGCAAGCAATTTGAAGTCGTGGACATGAAGCGATACTTCACCCGCTTTGGTGCGCATCATCACGCCCGTCGCTTCGACGAAATCACCCAAGTCAAACATCTTGTTGAAGAAAGCCAGGCGGTCCTCGCCCACTTCGTTGACGCGCAGAAAAAGTTGGATTTTGCCGTCGCCATCTTCAATATGAACGAAAGCAAGTTTTCCCTTGGGGCGCATGGAACGGATGCGACCCGCGAGAGTCACTTTCACTTCTGTTGCGGCTGCTTCAACTGATTCAAAAGCTGCAATGGCTTGAGCGCTGGTGTGAGTGCGCTTTGCGCGAGTGGGATAAGCCTCCACCCCTTCGGCTTGAAGTTCTTCCAATTTCTGTAAGCGGATTTTCTCAAGTGAGTTGTATTCTGCCATGGTTTTATGCTTCTTTCATCTTCCTTCTTTCGTTACAAAAAGAAGAAAGAAAGGTGTGGTTTCAAAATAAAAAAACCCGCATCCAATACAAATTGGACGCGGGGCAATTCTGCGCGTCCTGTTTTAGCCGACTTTGACGATCTTAACGTTGTAAGTACCGCCTGGGGTTTCCACCTTTACGGTATCGCCAATTTTGTGGCCCAAAATAGCCTTACCAATAGGCGACTCATTAGAGATCTTACCTTCGCGCGGGTTGGCTTCCGCCGCACCTACGATGGTAAAAGTCTCAGCTTCAAAGTTACCTTCTTTAATGGTTACTTTGGTGCCTACCTGAATAGCATCTGTTTTCTTGGATTTGCCATTGTCTTCGATGATTTGCGCCGTCGCAAGCAAAAGTTCCAATTCCTGAATGCGGCCTTCTACAAAGGCTTGTTCGTTCTTGGCAGCCTCGTATTCAGCATTTTCGATCAGCTCCCCGCCTTCCATCGCTTCATGCAGCCTTGCGGCTACTTCCATGCGTTTGGTTGAACGTAGATGATCAAGTTCCTCTTGAAGCTTCTGAAAGCCCTCTTTGGTAAGGAAATTGGTTGGCATATTGTTTCCTGCTCTACATAGTATTTTGCATCTCTGAGTCAGAGATGCAAGTGATTAAAAAGTTCCGGTGGCATACTCCGGAAACTCGCGCTTACTATATCATGATTCAAAAGTAGATTCAAGTCCCAAAAATATTACAATATTTGTCTAGGCAGACCAGAGGGATATTCCGCCGTTTTCAGACCAATACTGTCGGATTTGAGAACGCATGTGATCGGTCCCCTCGAACAAGCTGGAAATCTGAGATTCGTACGCCGCAATCGCCTCTTGCCAAAACTGCAGGCCTGCTTCGCTTACCGTATAGGCATTTGCCTTCATTCCAACCGTTTTCGGGGCAAGCTCTTCAGGGGTCTTAAATAAGTATGGAATATCTGCATAATGTAAAAGCGGACGCTGGATCAACTCCACAGCACGGCGGACGAGAACATGGTCGATGTGTGAACCAACCCCAAGTTGGCAGACCAGTTGATCGGTCGGTTCGAGGCGCGCGGAAATAGATTCTGCGATTCGAGCGGGCAAATCCACTTCGTCATCATGTGGAGGAACGAAGATATAACTGTACAGCCATTCGCCGTTTTTACCTTGACGATAGATACAATCGAGATAGTCGAAATATACAGGCGTTGCACCCACAAGTTCACAGGCACGGCCATCCTCTGCTCGGCGGGCACGAATAAGTTCGTCTGTAGAGGGAATACCCCATTGAAAATGGAGAACTTGTGCAAATGGAGAAAGCTCACCTGGCGGCGGAAAGCCACTGAGGATATTCCATATTTCAACTTGCATACCCGAGCGGACCTGATCGTAGATCAATCCGCCAGCGGAGAGTACGGCATCGTCCAAGTGAGGGGAAATATATATCCAGCGCATGGGGGCATTTTTACCACAAAACGGCAATGAAATTCGAAAGAAGGGGCTAGTAAACTAGGGAGATACTAAGAGGATCAATGAAGGAAAGACGCAAAGCAGAACGTAAAAGTTTAATGGCATACACACAAGTCTTTGACTTGTATGGTGGCTTTTTGCTTGGCTATTTGGGTGACTTGCACCTGCAAGGGGCAATGGTGATCGGGGATAAAGCCATGCAGGAAAATACAGAGTTGACGATTTCTATTGAGCTACCTGAATTGCCAAATATCAAAGCCATGCGGATGACCATCCCTGTGCGGGTAGTTTGGAGTCAGCAAGATATCAGCCCGCAATTTTTCAATATTGGCTTTGAGTTCAAAGAAGTAACCGATGAGCAAAAAGAACTCATTGAAGCCATCATCAAGAAATACGAGTTCCGCCGCGATAGACCCAATTACCCGCCTGTGCCTGGGATGAAACTGTAAAAACTGAAAGAATACGAAGGAGATAGTTGAGAAAGTGACTGTCTCCTTTTATGTTAAACTACCTCCCATGCAAAAGGCAAAAACCATCTATTTCACTGCTCCAAAACAAATTGAGATTCGCGAAACAAGCCTTCCCCCACTGAAAGAGGATGAAGTCCTTGTGGAAACCATCTGTTCGGCAATCAGCGCAGGGACGGAGATGTTGGTCTATCGTGGACAGTTCCCGCATTTGGCAGATTCTCACGATGTAGTGAGCAGTGATCTGGATTATCCGCTGGCGTATGGGTATGCGTGCGTTGGCGTAGTCAGGGAAACAGGGAAAGCAGTGAATAGGGAATGGTTAGATAGAAAGGTTTTTGCTTTTCAGCCGCACACATCAGCATTCTGCGCTCAGCCTTCAGCTTTAATTCCCATTCCTGATTCTATTTCTCCTGAAAATGCCTGCTTTCTGCCAAACATGGAAACCGCTGTCAATCTCGTGCAAGATGGTGCTCCCATTTTAGGCGAGCGCGTTTTGGTTTTAGGACAGGGAGTGGTGGGATTGTTGACGGCTTCATTATTAAATGAATTTCCGCTGGAAAGTTTGGTAACAGTGGATCGGTTTGAGTTTAGGCAGAATGCGTTGCAGGCCGTAGGTCGAAAGTCGAAAGTGGAAAGTCGTTCGATACAAGACCTTCGACCTTCGACTTTTGACTTGGTTTTCGAACTCAGCGGTTCTCCTTCTGCCCTGAACGATGCAATTTCCCTAGCTTGTTTTTCGGGCCGTGTTGTCATCGGCTCATGGTATGGACAGAAACGTGCGGAGATCGACCTTGGCGGCACATTCCATCGCTCACGCATCAAGTTGATCTCTTCGCAAGTAAGCTCGATATCACCAGAGTTGACGGGACGTTGGGACAAGTCACGCAGATTTGAGGTGACTTGGGATGCATTGAAGCGTATCCAACCCGAAAAATGGATCACGCATCGTTTTTCGATTGAGGATGCAAGCAAGGCGTACCAACTGTTGGATGAAAATCCACAGGAGACGATACAGGTTGTGTTTGAGTATTAATTATGAGATTCAACTACACCACTATTGAAACCTGCCATACTGCCACAGGCATCGTCCTCGTCATTGACGTGCTGCGAGCATTCTCCACAGCTGCGTATGCATTCTCACGCGGGGCAAAAGAGATTCGTCTCGTCAGCGAGGTGGATGAAGCATTGGAACTGAAAGAACAGACTCCCAACTCCAAAGTGATGGGAGAAGTAGGCGGACTTCCACCTGCGGGATTTGACTTCGGCAACTCCCCTACCCGTATCCTCGAACAGGATTTGACAGGCATTACCTTAATCCAGCGCACAGGGGCAGGGACACAAGGCGCGGTACAAAGTAAAAATGCAAATATCCTGCTGGCCGTAAGTTTTGTGGTTGCAAAAGCGACGATGGAGTACGTTTTGCGGTTGGAGCCTGAGGAAATCACTTTTGTCATCACAGGCGGAGCGGATAACGCAGAAGATTTGGCTTGTGCCGAATTTTTACAGAAGCAGTTTTTGGGTCAGGCAGTGGATACGTCTAATTACATCCATCGCGTGATCTCATCAATGGATGCTCTTCAACACATGGGAGATCATCCACAATTTCCTAGGTCTGACTTGGATTACTGCACGCGCATCAATGCTTTTGATTTTGCTATGCCAATCGCAAGAGAAAACAATCAGCTCATTGTAAGAGCTGTAAAAAACTAAATCAGGAGCTTTACATGTACACCCTCGGAGTACGAAGAGAATTCATTGCACGTCATTTTTTGATCGGTGGAGATTGGGGACCAGAGAACTTTCCCAACTCTCATCACTATATTCTGGAATTACAACTTAAAGGGAGTGACCTCGACCAGCACGGATATCTCGTGGACATTGTAGACGTGGAAAAACATCTCGATAATGTAGTAGGTTATTACAAAGAACAGATGCTAAATGAGAAGCCCGAATTTGCAGGGATTAATCCATCCATTGAGCATTTCTCTCGGATTCTTGCTACAACATTGAACGAACGCATTAAAGCCAAAAATATCTCAAAGCTCAAAGTGGTATTGTGGGAGCATGAAAATGCATGGGCGGCATTTTCGGTTGACAGGTCGAAAGGGTAGAAGGTTTACAGGTTTTAACTTTCAAACATTATGAAAATCGGCCTCGTCATCTACGGCTCCATCGACACTCTCAGCGGCGGATATATGTACGACCGTATGATGGTGGAATATTTGCGCGCGCAAGGCGACATGGTGGAGATCATCTCTCTACCGTGGCGACATTATGCCGCGCATTTGACGGATAACTTCTCTTTCAAACTGCCGCCTAATTTAGATATCCTGATTCAGGATGAGCTGAATCACCCGTCATTGATCGGTGCGAATCGGGGAAAGCATCCCTATCCCATCATTTCACTTGTCCATCACTTGCGTTGCTCAGAACTTCGTCCAAAGTGGCAGAATAACCTGTACCGTGTTGTGGAAAAGAAATATCTACAAAGCGTGGATGGTTTTATCTTCAATTCAAAAACTACAAAAGGCGTGGTAAATGGGTTAATTGGAAATAGCAAGCCAGATGTAATTGCTTACCCGCCCACTGACAGATTTGGAGATGCGATTTCGGAAAGTGAGATTGAAGAAAGAGGGAAGAAGAAAGAATTGCGGGTCTTGTTTTTGGGGAATGTGATGGGAAGAAAAGGGTTGCATACGTTGTTAGAAGCTGTCAGTTATCAGCCATCAGCCTTGCAAGTTGATGTAGTTGGCTCATTAACCACTGAATCTGAGTACGCCAAGCAAATGCAAGAGTTCGTCATAGCCAACAATCTCTCATCACGCGTCACGTTTCACTCTTCACTAAATAACCAGCCGCTCATCGAAAAACTTAAAAATGCTCACGTTCTCGTTGTGCCATCATCGTATGAAGGCTTTGGTATCGTCTATCTCGAAGGGATGGGATTTGGTCTGCCCGCCATTGGTACAACGGCGGGAGCAGCGGGAGAGGTAATTCGGGATGGTGCGGATGGGTTTTTGATTCAGCCAGGTGATGCTCGCTCGTTGGCAACCAAGTTACAGCTTATGAGTGAGAGGCGCGATATCCTCGTCCAAATGAGTCTCGCAGCGCGGACTCGTTATCTCGCGCAGCCAAAATGGAATCAGACCGCAAATCAAATTCGTGAATTTCTGCTTTCGTTTGTGTGATGAACGGCTGATACTTTTGAGGGCGTTTTCCGTATAATGAATACGGTAAACATGGTACACACTTATCAGATCAATGGAATGGCTTTACAGACAGGCGACATCGTCTGCACGATGAATGGCAAGCCCGATATTTTGCCAGGCGAGTTTTGGCGTTTGGTGGGGCGGCTCGTGCCTGGTGATGTGGATCACATTGCGATCTACGTTGGTCCGAATGGAAGATGTGTAGAAGCGGGCGCGCGTGGTGTGATCTCGTTCAACGTACCCAACGGACATTGGGATACCGAACGTATGGCTCGTCAGCGCGGTCATTTGTTTGACACGTTTTACGGCATTGCTTCGCCGCTGGATACACTTGGCATTTCGGAAGAAGAGGAACAGCACGCGCGCAATGCGGTTGCAAAATATGTGCTCGCGCAAATTGGCAAACCGTATAACCTTAATTTCTTAAATGCTGAAACTGAAGAATCTTTTTATTGCAGCCAGCTTGCCTACAAGGCATATCAAACCATCGACATCAATTTGAATACAGGTCTTGCGATGGAGCAACTGCCGGGCACGAATCAAATCGTGTATCCGCAGGAAATTTGGGACGGCTTTTCGCACAGGCAAAGCCATTTGCAAATTATCACCATACCAGCATGAACTCCCCTCGCGGGGAGTTTTTCTTATGTGATATAGTAGCCCGCTATGAGACGAATCATCGGCATCATTCTTATCGTCATCTCGGCGGCATCGTTCGGGACACTCGCCATCTTTGGCCGTTATGCTTACGACGACGGCATGGATATTTATACCGTCCTCTTTTTACGATTTGGAATTTCCGCCTCTTTCATGACCATTATTCTACTTCTGCGCAAAGAGCATTTTCCACGCGGACGCATTCTCGCACAGCTTGTTGGCATGGGTGCGCTAGGATATGTCGGTCAATCGTTCTTGTATTTGACAGCCATAAAATATGCATCCGCAGGATTGGTGGCGTTGCTGCTGTATCTTTATCCATTCTTCGTTGCTGTGCTCTCGATGATCTTCCTGCGCGAAGTTATCACACGGGTCAAAGTCATTGCGCTTGTGCTGGCACTCTTTGGCGCAGCGCTCACCGTCGGCCCTGTCAGCGGACAACTCATCGGCGCGCTCATGGCAATTACTGCAGCGTTGATCTACTCCATTTACATCATCGTTGGCACAGGCGTAATGAAACATGTCACAGCAGTGCAATCGTCCACGATCATCTTTGCATCCGCTGGCGCAGTGTACGGACTGTTAGCCTTTGCCAATGGAGCGCACTTCCCAACAAGTAATTCAGGTTGGCTTGCCATGCTCGGAATTATTGTCGTCTCAACGATTATTCCTGTGGTTACATTTCTGGCGGGGCTGGAGCGGGTTGGTCCCACCAATGCAGCCATGCTTTCCACGATTGAACCTATCGTCACAGTTTTACTTGCAGCGTGGCTCTTTGGTGACAAGCTCCTCCCCATCGTGATGGTCGGCGGCGGGTTGATCCTCGTGGCAGTCATTTTGTTGACAAGGGCAGAACTTGGAAATGTAAGCGACAGTCAGCCAGGTATATAAATTCATGAATCTTCTCGGTGAAATTGCAGGGCTTGCCACCTCCTTCTTCTTTGCATCAACAGCGATCATCTTTACAAAAGCAGGGCGGCTGCTTGGCTCACAGGTTACCAATCGCATACGGCTCTCGTTTGCACTGCTCTATCTCCTCATCTTAAACCTGATCCTTTTCCATTCACCGTTGCCTTTTTCAGCTGGCTCTTCACGGTGGATTTGGTTGAGCATTTCAGGGGTTATCGGTCTTTCACTGGGGGATGCTTTTCTCTTCAGGTCGTATGTTACGGTTGGTCCACGCCTTGGCAGTTTGTTATTAAGCCTTGCTCCGATCTTCGGCTCGATCATTGCATGGATATTCTTTGGCGAAACACTGACACCAATGCAAATACTTGGCATCATCCTTGCACTGGCAGGGATCGGCTGGGTAGTGACCTCTCACAAGGAAGAAGCCAATGTACCACGCGGACATACTCGTGAAGGCGTCATCTTCGGAGTATTGGCTGGGCTTGGTCAGGCGGTGGGACTTGTCCTTTCCAAACAGGCAATGGTGGATGGCTTTTCTCCTTTTCAGGCGAACGCCATCCGAATGCTTGCTGGGGTAATCTTCATGCTGGGGTGGACCATTGTCGAAAGACAAGTTGGCCCAACCTTGGAGACAATTCGCCAACAACCCAAGACACTTTGGCTTGTCGCTCTCGGTGCCATGCTTGGACCTGTGCTGGGCGTGTCCGCTTCGCTATTGGCAGTACAACACGCCGAGATCGGCGTTGCAAGCACGTTGATGGCACTTCCTCCTGTAATTGTTTTACCGATCAGCTATTTTGTCTTCAAGGAAAAGATCGGCTGGCAAGGAATTGCAGGGACATTTCTGGCTATTATTGGGGTAGCGGTTTTATTTCTGGCGTAAGTCAATTTAATCGGCTAAACAAGCCAAAAACACAATATCAAGGATATAATGAAGCAGTAGCGATCACTCGCTATTTCACGCGAATCCTGCGTCGCACCCTACGGGCGGATTCTTGTTGATGAGCATGACCTCTCTCATCAAATTAGGTGCGGCGCATATCTCACAACTCCCCTAGTGTACCCAAGACCCCGAATGAGGGTCGTGCCCTTCGTGGTTTTAATCTTATAAGGAAGTATATGAACTTTACACAATTTAATCTCGACCCCCGCCTCATGCAAGGAGTCAAAAAGGCTGGCTATGAAACTGCTACTCCGATTCAGGAAGCAGCCATGCCTGCAGCTCTACGCGGACGGGATATTATCGGCACAGCGCAAACAGGCACTGGTAAGACTGCTGCGTTTGTTTTGCCCATCCTCAACAAGCTGCTTACCGGTGGACAACGTAACGTCCCACGCGCGCTCATTGTTGCGCCCACCCGCGAACTCGCAGAACAGATCAACGACGTGGTCAAAGTCCTCGCAGCGGGGACAAAGATCAAGAGCACAACCATTTACGGCGGAGTCGGAGCGAACCCGCAAATTCAGGCACTGCGCAACGGTGCAGAAATCCTGATCGCCTGCCCGGGCCGCCTGCTGGATCTTATCAATCAAGGCTATGCAAAGATGGGCAACATTGAAATTCTGGTGCTCGATGAAGCCGACCGCATGTTCGACATGGGCTTTCTGCCCGATGTGCGCCGCATCGTGAAAGCCGTTCCTGCGAAACGCCAGACCATGTTCTTCTCTGCCACCTTCCCCGCAGACGTGGAACTACTCGCACAACAGGTGCTTACTCAACCGCAAAAAATTGCGATGGGAATCGTAAAGCCTGCGCATACCGTCACACACGCGCTGTATCCTGTCCCGCCGCATTTGAAGTCTGCGCTTTTGCTTGAATTGCTCAAACGCACCGACACTGATTCTGTTTTGGTTTTCACCCGCACAAAATATCGCGCGCAAAAGGTTTCACAGCAAATTTTGCGCGCTGGTTTCAAAGTGACAAGTTTGCACGGTGACCGCTCGCAAGGTCAACGCCAATCTGCGCTCAAGGGCTTCAAAGACGGTACACATAACATCATGGTCGCCACAGACATTGCTGCGCGCGGGCTGGATGTGGAAAGCATTTCGCACGTCATCAACTACGACATGCCCGACACCGCGGATGCCTACATCCATCGCATTGGCCGCACAGGCCGCGCTCAACGTACTGGTGATGCGTTCACATTGATTACCGATGAAGACAAGGACATGATCAAGATCCTTGAACGCATCATGGGAAGTCCGCTCAAACGTGAGACTCTCGAAGGATTCGATTACACGCGTCCTGCGCCGCCGAAAACTGACTCTGGCCGAGGAAGAGGCGCTCCCCGTGAAGACTCCCGCCGTCCACCGCGCCCCGCTCCCACGCCGAAGAGTTATGGAAGAAATCGTCTGGCACCGAGGAAGATCAAGTAAAGTAGTGAACCCGTCTCATGTGAGGCGGGTTTTATTTATAATTCATTTATAACGAGGAGTTTATATTATGCGAATCGCCATCATCTCAGACATGCACGGAAATGACTTTGCCTTCGAAAAAGTGGAGGCCGATATTAACGATCAAGGGGTTGACCAAATCGTCTGCCTGGGAGATGCAATCCAGGGCGGAGCACAGCCTGCAGATGTGGTCAAACGCCTACGCAGACTAAACTGTCCTGTTGTAATGGGTAACGCGGATGACTGGTTGCTCACAGGCGTGGATTCTGGCCGCGAGGCAATCCCGTCTGAACGACTCAAGAAAATGGATGCGATTCGAAATTGGTCGCTTTCACAGCTTACGGAGGATGATAAGAAATTCATAGCAGCGTTTAAACCAACGATTACCATCCAACTGAAGAATGACCTCAACCTTTTGTGTTTTCACGGCTCCCCCACAGACTTTGACGATGTTATATTACCTACTACTCCCGAAGATGATTTTCAAAAATTTCTCGGCGCGTTTAATAAAAATATTCTGACTGGCGGACATACTCATACCCAACAAGTGAGACGCTGCGGTGAACATTTCTTTTTCAACCCAGGCAGCGTTGGCTTTCCATTCAATTCCTATCAGGCCGAAGGTCAATTCCATGTAGATGCATGGGCTGAATATGCCATCCTTACAATAAACAACCGTGAGGTTGACCTGAAATTCCGCCGACTACCTTATGAGGCGAATGATGTAATCGAAATCTATCGCCAAAGCGGGCGTCCCTTTGCAGAGGATGCCATTGCACAATATCAAAGATAATTTTTCTACTGAGAATCAAAAAGAGCCTGACGCTTTCGCGTCAGGCTCTTTTTATGTTGATTAGCTCAGAACAGTTACGTTTGAAGCCTGGGGACCCTTGGGACCCTTTTCAACGACGAACTCGACCTTCTGGCCTTCTTGCAGGTTACGGAAACCGTCACCTTGAATGGCAGAGAAATGGACGAAGACGTCCGCTCCACCTTCGCGCTCGATAAAGCCGAAGCCCTTATCACCATTGAACCACTTCACTGTACCAGTTATACGATCAGACATTTTGCCTCCTTATGGCAACTAAAAAAATTGATTTTAGGTAAAGCTGTTTGTTCCATCGGAGGTCAAAACAAAACAGCCCACAGTTAAACTGTGAGCTGTGGCTGTTCTTCAAACCAACGTAACTTACCGTTTCCTATTGACTGCAAGAATAACACACTAGCTATTGCAAGTCAATCGAAAGGTGATACCAATATATTACAGGTATAATGCACATCATATGAACTTTTTAATCACCGGAGCCGCGGGATTCCTCGGCTCTTCGCTTGCTAATCACCTCGCCCGTGAGGGTCATCAAGTCCGTGGGCTTGATGATTTATCTACCGGCGATCCAAAAACGCTCGCCCCGGATGTCCACTTTACGCGCGGAGATGCGAGTGACCGTCCCAAGTTGTGGACTCTGCTTCAAGATGTGGACGTGGTATATCATCTTGCCGCACGCGTCTCGGTACAGGAATCCATTTTATATCCACGTGACTATAACAACGTCAACGTAGGAGGGACAGTTGCCCTGATGGAAGCCATGCGAGACGTGGGAGTCAAACGTGTCGTTCTTGCTTCGTCCGGAGCTGTATACGGTGACTTGGGAGACTCTACACTGATAGAGTCCACTACCCCAAACCCACGCTCACCTTACGCCGTCTCTAAACTTGCAGCAGAGTATTACGTCCGCACCATTGGCGGGTTGTGGAATATTGACACTGTCAGCCTGAGAATCTTCAATGCGTATGGACCCGGTCAACACCTGCCGCCATCTCACCCACCTGTAGTGCCACATTATCTTCGCCAAGCCCTTCGCGGCGGGACATTGGTCGCTCACGGCGACGGAAGCCAAACACGTGATTATATTTACGTAGACGATGTGGTCAACGCTATGGTCGCTGCATCTACAGCGCCTGGCGTAAATGGTTTGGTCATCAACGTCGGCTCTGGTGTGGAAACGTCCATCAAAGATCTCATCCGCACGGTAATGGATGTGACTGATAGCAAAGCCAATGTAGTTTACAACGCACAAACCTCTGCAGGTGTATCCCGCATGCGAGCAGATTTAAATTTGGCAAAAGAAAAGTTACGCTTTATCCCATCCATCAAGTTGAGTGAAGGTCTACGATTGACACTTCAACGCGATACAAGGTTTAAGTAATTCTGTTTTCAAGTTAGCAGGTTAAAACGTTTAAACGTTCTAACTTTAAAACATGCCAACAAAAACACCTCTCCCTCGCAAATTTTATAACCGCCCCACATTGACCGTCGCACGCGAATTGCTCGGTGCGCGGTTGATTCATATTTCCGACGGAATCAAGTTGGTGGGTCTCATCACCGAGACTGAGGCATACATTGGCGAGGATGACCTTGCCTGCCACGCCAAAACGGGACGGACGATCCGCACTGACCCAATGTACGGTCCGCCTGGGCATGCATACATTTATTTCACCTACGGCAATCATTGGATGTTGAACGCGGTCACCGAGCAGGAAGGTTTTCCTGCGGCAGTGTTGATCCGCGCAATTCAGCCGATCGAAGGCGTAGAAGTGATGATGGAGCGTCGTCAGGGGCGGGATACGTTTGGGCCTGGGAAACTGACTCAGGCGCTGGGAATCACCAAAAGCCAAAATTATGCCGATTTAACAGAACCAACTTCCAGCTTAAGAATTGAGGCGGGCGTTTTAATCCCAGATAAAAGCGTGACCATTGGCCCTCGCGTGGGTTTAAATAAGACAGCAGAGCCGTGGCTATCCATGCCTTGGCGGTTCTTAGTCAAAGATTGGAAGATCGAATTTTAAATCGGAGGAACGATGGGATTACTTGAAGGTAAAAATGCTTTGATTTTTGGCCTTGCTAACGAACGCTCAATTGCGTGGGGAATTACACAGGCGTTCAAACGCGAGGGTGCAAACTTAGGAATTAGCTATGCAGGCGAGATGCTTGAGCGCCGTGTGAAACCGCTTGCTGAGCAAGTGGGCTGTAATTGGGTCGAAGAATGTGATGTGACCAAGGATGACCAGATCGCGTTGACGGCTGAGAAGGCCGCCAAGCATTTTGGAAAGATTGATGTGCTCGTGCATTCGATTGCGTTCGCGGGACGTGATGAACTGAGCAAGCCGTATTATGAAACCAGCCGTGAGGGATTCAAAACCGCAATGGATATCAGCGTGTTTTCCTTCGTCGCGTTGACCAATGCGTTTTTGCCGCTCTTGAACCCGAATGCTTCCGTGATGTGCCTCACCTATTATGGATCGGTGAAAGTTGCGCCACATTACAATGTGATGGGCGTGGCAAAGGCTGCATTGGAATCATCCACCCGCTATCTGGCGTATGACCTTGGCCCGCAGAAGATCCGCGTGAACGCCATCTCGGCTGGTCCTATCCGCACCTTGGCGGCGGCAGGAGTGGGCGGCTTCCGTGATATGTACAAGCACTTTGCGGATATGTCTCCCATGCGCGAAAATGTGACCATTGAAGATGTAGGCAATTCGGCTGTATTCCTCGCTTCCGATCTTTCACGTCGCATTACAGGTGAAGTCTTGTATGTGGATTCTGGTTTCAACACCGTTGGCGTGCAGATGAGCGCGAAGGATGAGAAGGCGGAGTAGGTAAATAATAAAAGTGAAACGTGAAGAGCGCTGATTTTGTAAATCAGCGCTCTTTTTCTTTTAGGGTAAAATTGCTTTAACATGTTTAAACGTAATAGTACTCCTGCAGAAAGTCCACAACCTGTACAAGCCGTCGAACGTATTACCTCGGTACTTGGTTCGGGTGTTATTTGGCACGGAAGCATCAACGGCTCGGGCGGCGTGCGCATTGAAGGTGCGTTTGAAGGCGAGATCGCCCTACGCGGTATGCTCGTTGTCGGTGAGACAGGGCGCGTGACCTGTCAGAATGTGCGCGCCAACACCGTCATTGTGGCGGGTGCGGTACGCGGGAATATCACGACCCAAAAGCTGGAAATCCGCGCCTCTGGTCGTGTTTGGGGGGATGTGGTGACCACTGCGTTCGTGACCGAAGAAGGCGCCTTCCTGCGCGGACAGATCCGCATGGAAGAAACGGTCGAGCTGGACCTTGAGCCTGCTCCTGAATCCACGCCTTCGGAAGCTGCCCAGGCAGAGTCCATTGCGCAGACGCCGATCCAGATACCTGCTCCTGCCGAGCCAGCACCCGTGATTGATTCAACACAAAAGATCATGAGAAAAAAGAAGAACGAAGCCTAACCTCACCCTTCCCCCTCTCCTAAAAAGAGAGGGGAATTTATACCCATGAAATATACCGACCTTCAAATCCAAACTCAGCGTGAAGCCCCCAACAATGCACGGACAGAAGGGTTCGCCTTTCTGGCTCGTGCGGGATATTTGACTCGTGAAAACCAATTGCTGCCCATCGGCGAGCAGGCAATTTCACGCTTGAAACAATTATTAGAAGATCCATCCCTGCTCTTTCAACTCTCACTGCCACTCTTACTCAACGACCACGAAACCTTCTTCCCTCTTCCCACAGGTGATGTGGAAATCGCCCATTGTGAATCCTGCAAATATACCGAACGGCTGGAGCTTGCCCAATTCAAAAAGAAAGCTCTGCCTCGTGAAGAAGAACTGCCGCTCGAGAAAGTGTTGACGCCTGATTGCAACACCATCGAGTCACTCGCGAATTTTCTCGGCGTGCCAAAGGAGAAAACTGCCAAGGCGTTGATGTACACTCGCGTCTCGGACGGACAATTCGTTTTCATCGTAGTTCGCGGAGATATGCAATTGAGCGAAGCGAAACTGAGAAACCTTATCGGGGAGATAAAACTGGCAGATGCAGAATCAGTTCGCAGGGTGGGAGCAGAGGCGGGGTTTGCGTCTCCGATCGGTTTGACGAATGCGCTCATCGTCGTGGATGAATTGATTCCCAAATCCAAAAACCTTGTAGCAGGTGCGAACGAGGCTGGCTATCATCTTAAGAACACAAACCATCCGCGAGACTATGCTGCTGAGATCATCGCAGATGTGACGCAAGCCAAGGCGGGCGACCCGTGCGTTAATTGCGGGAATCCGCTTTCCACGCTCTCCTCTCTCAGTTTGGCTACAAGCTCCGAGTTCCTGTTTGAAAATATCCTGCTGGCCCTTGCCGAGACGCATCACGATGAAAAAGGTTTGGCACTTCCAAAATCCGCAGCGCCGTTTGATGTGTACCTCATGCATGTTCCTGGCAAAACCATCAACACTGCAGAAAAGGCTGAAGAGATCTACAACTCTTTGCAAAGTAAAAGCATCTCCGTTCTGTTCGATAACCGCGATGAGCGCGCAGGCGTCAAATTCAACGACGCCGACCTGATCGGCTGTCCCATCCGTGTGACGGTTGGTGAAAAAGCCTTCCAAAGCGAAATGGTAGAATTAAAGTTGCGCAAGGAAAAAGAAAATCAACTCATCCCCCTTACAGACTTGATCTCACGGCTGACCAGTCTTCTCCAATAACTGTGCAAAAAATATCCCCCACCTTCTTTCAGATCATCTCCACAGATTATCTGGCGCAAAACTTTTTTGTGATGATCTTTGCAGGCTGGGTCATTTACGGAATTGATGCACTCTTCGAAGGTCACTTTACTACCACTCTCGCCATCTTCGCTGTCATCCTCACCCCCATTGGACTCATCACCTTCTTTTGGAGATACAATCTCATCGTCTCCACTTTTGTGAATGGAGTGGAGATCACAGGTCAGGTGACTGAGATCAAGTCCTTCGACAAAGATCAAATTATCCACTATCAGTATGAATTTAACGGACAGCCCCATCAATACCGCAACCGTGTAAAGAAGAACTCCCACGCCCAAAAATTGAGACAGGGCCAAACAGTGAATTTGCTGGCACACCCAAAAACACCGCATATTGCATTCATCAAAGAAATTTATTTGGAATATATCTAAACCATGAACGTTGGACATTATCCCCCACCGAAAAGACGCGGCATGACTGTTCACAGTATCATCTTACTTGTGCTAACAGTGATTGCAGTCATTGGTTTTTTCAACCTCTCAAGTTCCGAGGTCGGCCCTCGTTTTTTGATCTGGTTGTTGGTAGCGTTAGCATCTTTTACCCCAATTCCCTTTTTTGCCTATCGTATCTACTCGCTCTGGCGTGCTGATTATCACATTGACCGTGACAGTCTCGCCATCAGCTGGGGCTTGCGTGTCGAAGATATTCCCCTCTCCGATATCGAATGGATGCGTTCCGCAGATGATCTCGTCACCCCGCTTGCTTTGCCATCGCTTCCATTCCCTGGCGGGCTGTTGGGGATTCGCCGTCACCCAGAACTCGGCGTAGTCGAGTTTCTCGCATCAGACGCAAAAAAACTTTTGTTGATCGCCACTGCAAAACGTGTCTTTGTTATTTCTCCTGAAAATCCATCGGGACTTTCTCAAACCTTCGCCCGCGCAACAGAAATGGGCAGCCTGCAGCCCGTCGAAGCAAAATCAGTATACCCATCTTTCGTGGTCACGCAGGCTTGGGAAAGCGGAATCGCCCGCTATCTTTGGCTCACGACTTTATTCCTGAACATTGGCTTGTTCATTTGGGCAAGCCTCATCATCCCATCCACACCACGAGTAGCCTTGGGACAGCAATTTGTAGGTAGCGCGCTTGAAACTGTGCCATCTTCCCAGCTCATCATTTTCCCTGTCGCAAGTCTTTTGCTCGCTATAGTCGGTTGGATCGCAGGTCTATATTTTTATCGCTGGGATCGCGAACGTATACTTGCTTTCATCATTTGGGGCTCCAGCACATTGACAAGTCTCTTGTTCTTGCTCGCTGTGCTTTTCATCATCACAACTCCTGTTTAAGAGGTCAAAGGTCGAAAGTCAAATGTCTGACCTTCGATCTTTGACTTTCGACGAGTCATTATGCAACTTCTTCTCGGTTTCATCCTCGCGATCATCATCGCATTCCTCGCCTACAAAGTACACAGCTTAAACAAAAGCGGTGCATTGGCAGCAGCCTTCACAGGCACGATCATCTTCGGTATTGGCGGTTTGAGTTGGGCAATTTTATTGCTCACGTTTTTTATCACCTCATCCGCTTTAAGCCGCGCATTCAAAAAACGTAAACAAGGCCTCGATGAGAAATTCTCTAAAGGTCACGAGCGTGATGCGGGTCAGGTCTTCGGCAATGGAGGCATCGCTACGTTCTTTGCCGCCTTACATTTTTTCTTTCCAAATGAAATTTGGCCCTGGCTTGGTTTCGCCGCCGCCCTTGCCGCCGTCAATGCCGATACATGGGCAACCGAACTCGGCGTGCTCAATCCGCATCCCCCGCGCATGATCACCAACTTCACAAAAACTGTGGAAAAAGGCACCTCAGGCGGAATCTCCTTAATCGGCACCCTCGCCTCGTTGACAGGCTCCGCCTTAATTGCAGTCCTCGCCTCTCTCTTAACTGGTAACTGGTCAATATTCCTGCTGGTCACTTTCTCAGGGCTGGCTGGTTCACTCTTTGACTCGCTGCTCGGCGGAACTGTCCAAGCTATGTACTACTGCCCCACCGACAAAAAAGAGACCGAGAAACATCCCCTCCATACCTGCGGCACTGAGACAGTTCACATCCGTGGCTGGAAGTGGCTGGATAATGACTGGGTCAATTTTTCCTGCGGTGCGTTTGGAACGCTCGTAGCAATGCTATTCATCCTAATATAGATATTCACGAAAGGTTTTCATGTCATCATCATCTCCCATTCTCGTCACAGGCGCCAGCGGATTCGTCGCCATTCACACCATCGTCCAACTGCTTGAGCAGGGCTATCATGTTCGCGGCACCTTGCGGACTGTATCACGCGAAGCAGAAGTCCGTGAGACAATCTCAAAGTACGTGCAGGCAAATGATCGGTTTGAGATTCTGCCTGCTGATCTGGAGCAGGATGCAGGGTGGAATGACGCGATGAAAAATGTCGAGTATGTGCTGCATGTCGCATCGCCGTTTCCATTGTTCGAGCCGAAGCATGAAGATGAACTCATTATCCCAGCGGTGCAAGGGACTCTGCGTGTGCTGCGTGCGGCACACAAAGCCAAGGTCAAGCGAGTGGTACAGGTTTCATCCGTTGCAGCAGTGACTGCAGGACATGCTGGCGAGAACCGCACCTTCACCGAAGCGGATTGGTCAGATACTGATAAAAATATTGGTGCATACCAAAAAAGCAAAACGTTGGCCGAACGTGCCGCATGGGAATTCATCAATGGCGCAGAAAATACGAACAAGCTCGAAATGGTTGCCATCAACCCACCCGTCATCCTTGGGCCTGTACCGAACAAGGATTTCCCCACCTCGGCAGAATTAGTACGCACTTTTATGCTTGGTCAGGTCCCTGGTGTGGGGCCGATCAAAATGGATGTGGTGGATGTGCGTGATGTAGCCTCTGCGATCATCCTTGCGATGCAAACGACCGAAGCTGCGGGCAATCGTTTCCTTGTCCCTACAGGCATGGTTTGGCTCAAAGATATCACCAACACTCTTCATAAGGAATATGGCAGCAAGGGTTATAAAATTCCGCGCATTGTGTTTCCATCCTTTTTGATTAAACTCCTCGCTCTGTTTGATAAAAAGATCGCCCTCGTTGCGCCCAGCCTCGGTTGGGATTATGATCTTTCCAATGAAAAAGCAAAGCGTATCCTCAAATGGTCTCCGCGCTCTGTGGAAGAATCCATCCTCTCGATGGCCGAGAGTTTGATCGAACAGAAGTTTGTATAGCATGTCATTGCGAGGACGCTCTTGCTTTTGTCCGAAGCAATCTCCAATTATATAGGAGCAAAAATGAATTACATTCCCGATAGTTCCCGATACGAAACCATGCGCTACAACCGCTCAGGCCGCAGTGGATTAAAGTTGCCCGCCGTCTCTTTGGGTTTGTGGCACAACTTCGGCGGCGTGGACACCTTCGTCAACAGCCGAGACATGGTTCTGCGTGCATTTGACCTCGGCATCACACACTTGGACTTGGCAAATAACTACGGTCCTCCGCCTGGCTCTGCCGAAGAGACATTTGGTCAGATCATCGCAAAGGATTTGAGACCGCATCGTGATGAACTCATCATCTCATCCAAAGCAGGCTATACCATGTGGGATGGCCCGTATGGAGATTGGGGCTCGCGCAAATACCTCGTCTCCAGCCTCGACCAAAGCCTGAAACGCATGGGATTGGAATACGTGGACATCTTCTACCACCACCGTCCTGACCCTGAGACTCCGCTGGAAGAGACCATGCAGGCTTTGGATTACATTGTCCGAAGTGGGCGGGCGTTGTATGTGGGTCTCTCCAATTATCCCGCTGACAGAACTCGTGAGGCCTCAAAGATATTGAGATCTCTTGGTACACCTTGCTTGATTCATCAGCCAGCTTACAGCATGTTCAATCGCTGGGTGGAAGCAGATTTGCTCAAGACATTGAAAGAAGAAGGCATTGGTTGTATTGCTTTCTCACCCCTCGCTCAAGGCATGCTCACGGACAAATATCTCAACGGCATCCCTGAAGGCTCACGCGCATCCAAAGCACATGGATTCCTCAAACCTGCGCACATCACGGATGAAAAACTGGCAAAGGTACAAAAATTAAATGACCTCGCCAAATCCCGTGGACAAACTCTTGCGCAGCTTGCGTTGGCTTGGGTTCTGCGCCATGACTCAATGACATCTGTGTTGATCGGGGCGAGTAACACCTTACAGATCGACGATGCTGTTGGAGCGTTGAAGCGGCTTGATTTTTCAGGAGATGAGTTGGGACAGATCGAAATGATTTTGAATTCGTAATAAAGTTGAACAAAAGAAGATAGAGAAAAGAATAGACCTCCAAGTTTTCAAAAACTCGGAGGTCTGCTTTTAATTATCCTCTCCAAATCTTGAAGTCCTTCAAGCTGGAGCCACCCAAAAATTCGCGGACGATGGAGTTGGCGGGGATCAAGCTCACATCCAAGGGCAGAAACCATTCGAGGAAGGCGAGCAATCTGCGGGCTTCGATATATTCAGGCGCGGTGTGCGGGACTTGTCGCAGCAGTGGCTCGGCAGCTCCTTTGAGAGCAGCGAGCTCAAAAACCAATGCAGAGTTGAACATCACGTCCGCGTTTTCTTGATAAGGGAAGATGTGTCGCTTCTCGCCGCGGCGGACTGATTCCCAGCGTGAGATCGTGGCTTGCGCGGAATATCCGCGCTCGCGCGCGTCGCGGACGATGCGACGAATAAGGCGCGTGTCTGTAGTGGAGACGCGATTGTGGCGATCGAGGTTAAGCTGCGTCAGTGCAGAGACATATACCCGAAAAGCAGAACCAGACCAACGGTCAGGAATGAGGCGCGGGTTCATGCCATGGATACCTTCAAGGATGATGGGTTGCCCCTCTTTCAACTGGACAACGTCCCCTTCTTCGCCTCTTCCTTCCCTGAAATTGAATCGTGGCAATTGAACTTTCTCTCCGCTGATCAATTTCTCCAGATCTTCTGCGAGGCGTGTGAGATTCAGTGCTTCGATAGTTTCAAAATCGGGCTGACCATTTTCATCCAGCGGATTTTTTTCACGGTCAACAAAGTAATTATCCAACTCCAATGGATACGGCGAAATTCCACGTGCAAGCAGTTGAATGGCAAGGCGGCGTGAGGAAGTTGTTTTGCCCGATGATGAAGGGCCAGAGATCAAAATGATGCGCGCTTTTTTATGGACGATCTGCTGGGCAATATCGGCGAGGTTCTGTTCGTGCAGTGCTTCGGAGACGAGCACGATCTCATCGGCGCGGCCATCTGTAATGGCATCATTGAGCGCACCAACGTTATCAATATTGAGGGTTTCAAGCCAATCACCATACTGACGGAATGTACTGAGCAACTTTGGGTAACTCCCCATTGGCTCAAGGCTGGTCGGGGCATGACGACGCGGGAACTGAATAAGAAATCCGCCGTTGACCAGCTTGAGATCAAACCATTTCAAATAGCCAGTAGATGGAACCATATAACCGTGCATATAGTCCATTTGGTTGTTAAAACTGTAAATCGTTAAGTAGTCTTTGCTGCGATGTTTAAGCAGGCGGAGTTTGTCTTCATATCCGCGCTTCTGAAAATAATCGAGCGCTTCTTGTATGGGAACTTCTTTACGAATAAAAGGTTGATCTTCTTCGATCAACTTTTGCATGTGAATCTTAAGGGAATCAAGTTCAGTTTGTCTGAGCGGCCCACGACCTGTTACTTCACAATAAAATCCACCTGATGAAACAGAATGATCGATATTCAGATTTCCCATCGGAAAGAGTTCGACAAAAACCATTTCGAGCAAAAAGACCAGTGAACGGCGATAGATGCGCGCGCCGTCGGCGGTGTCCATGGTGACGGGGGTGCAGTATGCTTCAATCTCAACGGGAAAGGTCAACTCGTGAATTTGGTTATTGATAATGGCTGCAACAATTGGCGCGGAAAAATCATCTTTGACCTTGGCAAGGAATTTTCCTATTTGCGTTCCACGAGGGCCAGACAAGGTTTTGCCATTAGGCAAATGGATTTCGATGTTCGTATTTGGTTGGGTGATTTGAATGGACATGGGTTTGAACGTTTAAAAAGTATGAAGGTTATAAGGTTTTAAATTCAAAACCTCGCCAACCTGTCAACTTTTCAATTTGGCTATCAGTTTCTCAGGCTTTCCCTCAAACTCAAAAAGTGGGATTTCTTTTTTGGTGAGAGCCATTAAAGTGTTAGTCAACAATTCATTGACGGGAGTTGGAATTCCGCGCGCCTTGCCTTCACGGACAACTGCGCCGTGCAAAAACTCCACTTCGCTTTCGGTTCTGCCTGAATAGAGGTCGATGTGAAAAGATGGCATTTTTGCACCGCGTCCACTGCCTGCAGTGCGGGAGAGAAGCGGCTTGGAGATCCATAGTGGTAATTTGGTGGCGAATACCAACGCACGGACAGGTGTCCCTGGCAGGTCAAACACTTCAAGATTTTGCGCCTTCATCACTGCAAGGCATTCTTTCAACATATTGATTTCCAGTTTGTACAAGTCTTTATTGGCAAAGACTTGTGCTGCAGTCATATTGAGAATGGCTGAAGTGGGATTGGCGATAAGGTTGGTGAGCATCTTTGACCATTTCATGCCATGCGGCTCAGGGTACAAGCGGCAATTGAGGAAGGCACTATCCATCACAGTGACGAGTCTCTTTGAAAGCGCATGTCCCTCGGCAACACCCACGCCTCGCAATTTTTCGAGGACAATGTCACCAGGTCCGCGGCGGCCAATAGCGGTGGTGACTGTGCCATAAATAACCTTGTCTGGTCCCAGCACACGCGCAATGGACTGTTCATTTTCCACGCCATTGGAGAGGCAAAGGATGGGAGGAAGTTTATCTGCGAATGGTTTTAAGCCCTCCATCGCAGGGATAGTGTCAAAGGATTTTAGAGC
This sequence comes from Anaerolineales bacterium, assembly GCA_046328875.1. Lineage (GTDB taxonomy): Bacteria > Chloroflexota > Anaerolineae > Anaerolineales > Villigracilaceae > Villigracilis. The sequence continues at coordinate 3,590,721 of JAXLVS010000001.1, forward strand.
AAAGATGGCAACGTCAAATGGACCGAATTTTAAAGCTTCTTCAAGGGAAGGTTCGATGATGAAAGAGCGCGGTGCGACAGTGAATGCATCTTTTGTCTTTCGTCTTTCATCAATAGTGAGATCAAGACGCAGACCTTTCTCACGTAATTGCTCGACCATTTTTGGTTGTTCCACGTACACAACCTGATTCCCTGAGAGAGCAAGCGAGCCGCCAATGTACGTGCCAATGGCGCCTGCGCCAAAGATCAAAAACTTCATACCAGACGAATTAGGGGAAATAGGTTGTACCATGTAACTCCGAAAGTGCAGTTTAGATTTTTTGCTTACGAGCTATCAGCAACCAAGGCATGCTGAGGTTTACGATGAACTTTTATTCTGCATCCAGCCAATGAGCATGGTCATTGAGCTTATCAATCGCCCAGCGATGCTGATAGGGATAGTACATAAGTTGAGCAAAGGCAGTATTGCCAAAGCGGAAACGTGTGCCCGCATTGTTAGCCTGCGGCGCAACTCCCACCACCGCGTGCATGACTTGATTCAACAAGCCGCCGTGCGAAACGATCAAATAACGGGCAGGTTCGCGTTTCAAGAGATCGTGCAAAGCCTGTCCTGCGCGCAGGAATAATTCCCAATCCCCTTCCCCGTCAAAGCCAACAGGGTCATACGGGGTGGTAAAGGTGGGATGTGTAAAATTCTGGCGGACCTCATGCGCGGTCAACCCTGCAAATTCCCCATTATCACGTTCCAGCCAGAGCGGTTCAAATTCAACCTGCAACCCTAATTTAGCAGCAATGATCTCAGCCGTCTCTTTTGCGCGAGTAAGCGGGCTGGAAATAACATAATCAAATTTCACATTCTCGTTCTTCCAGCGTTCGGCCAAAGCTGAGGCCTGATCTCGACCGCGTTCCGTCAACGGGAAATCTGCCTGTCCCTGCCAGCGCGATTCTGCATTCCCCACCGATTCACCGTGACGCAGCAATGTAATGAAAAAAGATTTGGGTTTATTCTCTGTCATTTGGCAATTTCCCCTTCACTAAATAGATTGGGCGGCGTTTGACTTCCTGAAAAATATACCCGACATACACACCAATGAAACCAAGCAACACCATGATGATACCGCTTGCAATGAGCATAATGCCCATCAAAGAACTCCAGCCTGGCTGCACACGTTCGGTATGACCCGTCAGCCAGAGCATGAGAACATAAAACAATTGCGCGCCTGCTAAAACAAAGAAACCCAAGCCTGCGCTTAAACCAATATACAAAGGCGCAAGAGAGAATGAAAAGATGGCATCCGAAGCCAGGCGCACCATTTTAGAAAGCGAATATTTTGATTTTCCCGCGATACGGGCTGGCTCATGGTATGGAAGGATGACACTTTTGTATCCCATCCACGAGATCATACCTCGTAGAAAACGATGATATTCATGCATTGAGCGTACACCATTCAAAGCGTTACGCGAAAGCGCGCGAAAGTCTGCGGCGCCTTGCAAAACTTGCGTACCGCTGATCTTATTAATCAGCCAATAGAAAAAATTAGAAGTGACTTTCTTAAACGAAACCGTGCGGTCATCTTCAATGCGCTGGGCTTGCACAACATCATAGCCCTGCTGGATGAGATCAAGCATTTGCGAGATCATCTGAGGCGGATGTTGACCGTCGCCATCCATCGAGATCATCACATCGCCCGTAGACGCATCCATACCAGCTGTCAGCGCGGCCTGATGCCCAAAGTTGCGGCTGAGTTGGAGCAGAGAAATGCGCGGGTCGTTGTCTGCTATTTTTCGAAGCGCATCAACTGTCCCGTCGGAAGAGCCATCATCTACATAGATGAAATTAAAGTCAAAGGGCAGCGAATCCACTACGCGGCAAATGTCCGCATAGGTTTGGCTTATCGCTTCAGCTTCATTAAAGACAGGGATGATGAGGTCTACGTTGAGTTTTCGTTTTTTAGCAGGCATCAGAAGGATTTTACCATGCGCTTGAGGGTGAAAAAAAGACCGCCTCTTCGGCGGTCTTTGAATAAATTATGCGATTCCACGCGCCTCACAACCTAACCCCGTGCCTGTCAGCCAGCAAACGGAGAGTGCGCTCCACCTCAGCATTTTTCTGTTCAACGCTCCAACCGATGGCTGCTCCCATTGCATCAGCGATCTCTTCTACATTGGATTTTGTCAGGCGGCCAAGCATCGCAAGCATGGTACGGCGAAGAAGGACATCATCGAGATGAATTGCCTTTTCACTTTGCGCAAGGAATGCGATCTCACGGCGTGTGTATTCAGGAAGAGTCTTCAGCGGCTCATCCACTGCGGCGTCGCGGTTTATAAAAGTTGCGACAGCCTCAGTGCGCGTGCCGTAACGATCATACAAAATTTGCAGGCGTTCCTTGCTCAAGCCAGTCCATGCTGCAAGGCCATCGATTTGGCGTTTCTGTTCGGCTGCATCACTTGAATAGCCGCGTCCGCCGCCGATGGGAAGGTCTTCCGTGCTCTTCTGGCGGGGCTTTCCGAGATGAGCCAACACCTTGTCCGCCACTTGCTCTGAGAACGCGCGGAAGGATGTCCACTTGCCGCCAACGAGGGAGAAGACGGGGAATTGCAGATTTGTCCAATCACCGCTCAGCACTTCGATGTGATGGTCGCGGCTGTATTGACCTGTGGTCTTCGCGCCGCTGCTGCCCAGCGGACGCACACCCGTAAATTGAAAGACGATATGTTCGCGAGTCACTTTGATGGTCGGGAAGACGCGCTCGATCATGCCGATGAAATAATCGATCTCTTCATCGGTGCAGCGCACTTCATCGGGATGGTCGATCTTGATATCGGAAGTGCCGACCAGAACACGATCATACAAGGGGAAGATGAGCACAATGCGCCCATCCTTGTTTTCAAAGAAGAACTCGTTGCCGTCAATTGCGGCGCGCAGTTCGGGATGGTTCAAAACAAGGTGCGAACCTTTTGTGCCGCCGATAAAACGCGTGGACAAGCCAAGGCTGTGATTGGTGAAATCGATCCACGGGCCAGCGGCGTTAATTACCAGCTGTGGGTGAATCTCATAGGTTTCATCACTCAGCTCATCGCGGAGAATGACCGTGTCTTTTTGTCCACTCACCATACTGACATAATTCAACGCATGAGCATTCGGGCTTTCGGCTTCTGCATCCAAAAGAATTTCAAGCGCGAGCCGTTCGGGGTTGGAGATCATACCGTCATAATAGGTGGCGGTGTTAGCAACATCGGGATTCAATTTGTTCCAGCGTTTCAATGATGCTGCGCGAGAGAGAAATGTATGTCGGGGAACGGTGCGCTTCTTACCTGTGTACGCATCGTACATGATGAGGCCGAGTTTGATGATGATAGAACCACGCTCGGAAGGTTTCTCCAGCCAGCCTAAAAATTTCAACGGTGCATTGAACAAGCCAGAAAAATATTTAAACATAGGCACAGTCGTCGGCAATGGCTTAACGATGTGCGGCGCGTTTTGGATCATGCGATTGCGTTCATGCACCGCCTCACGCACCAGACGGAACTCGCCATTCTCAAGATAGCGAATGCCGCCATGCGCCATGTGTGAGGATGCCGCGCTCGCGCCCGAACAAAAGTCTGCCCGATCTATGAGCAAAACATCCACGCCGTTCAGCGCAAGATCACGAAATGTGCCAATGCCATTGATCCCCGCGCCAACGATTAACACAGAGACTTCAGGTTTTGCTTTGAGGGAGGAGAGAATTTCGTTTCGATTCATAATATCAGTTCCAAGTTTCAGGTATCAGGTTTCAAGTTTGGGTCCATGTGTTTTGGATTTACCTGACACCTGAAACCTCGCACCTGACACGTTTTTATTCAACCCAATCAAACGTTCGTGTGACTGCTTTTTTCCAACCTGAGTATAAACCCTCACGCTGCTTCGCGTCCATTTTGGGAGACCATTCCTTGTCGCGTCCCCAATTCGCGCGCAGTTCATCGTAATCTTTCCAAAAACCTACTGCGAGTCCAGCTGCGTAAGCCGCGCCGAGCGCTGTTGTCTCTGCCACTTTGGGGCGTACCACAGGCACATCCAAAATATCGGATTGGAACTGCATCAGCAATTCGTTATAGACCATACCGCCGTCCACCTTCAACGCTTTGAGGTTAACGCCTGAATCCATTTCCATTGCGTCCAACACTTCGCGAGTCTGGAACGCTGTCGCTTCCAACGCCGCGCGTGCAATATGCGCCTTGGTGACGTAGCGAGTCATCCCCGCGATCACACCGCGCGCATCGGACTTCCAATACGGGGCATACAATCCGCTAAACGCAGGAACAAAATAAATGCCGCCGTTATCCTCGACTGACTTCGCAAGCGGCTCCACCTCCGCCGACGATTGGATCAGTCCCAAGTTATCTCTCAACCACTGAATCAACGCCCCCGCAATTGCAATGGAGCCTTCCAACGCGTACACAGCTTTCTGGTCACCGATCTTGTAGCCAAGCGTAGTCAACAAACCTGATTTCGAAGGGACTGGAATTTCGCCCATGTTCATCAACATGAAGCAGCCTGTCCCGTACGTGTTCTTTGCTTCGCCCGCGCTGTAACAGGTCTGTCCAAAGAGCGCGGCCTGTTGGTCCCCCAAATCCCCAGAGACAGGCACACCTTCCAAAATTATTTTCGCCTTGCCATATTCCTCAGAAGAAGAACGGATCTCAGGCAGCATCGAACGAGGGATGGTCAGAAGCTGCAAGAGTTCATCATCCCAATCGAGGGAATTCAAATCCATCAAAAGAGTGCGCGAAGCGTTGGTCACATCAGTAACATACGCACCTGTCAAATTCCAGATGACCCAGGTGTCCATGTTTCCGAACATCAACTCCCCTTTTTCGGCTTTCGCACGCGCGCCTTCCACGTTGTCCAAAATCCATTTTATTTTGGGGCCAGAAAAGTACGTGGCAAGCGGCAGACCCGTCTTTGAGCGCAGTCTGTCCTGCCCACCGTCCTTCGCCAGCTCATTGCAAATGACATCCGTCCGCGTATCCTGCCAGACAATGGCATTGTAGATTGGCTTACCTGTTTTCCTATCCCAGACGAGGGTTGTCTCACGTTGATTGGTGATACCAATGGAGGCAATATCTGCTTTGGAGCAGTTGCCTTTTTCCAAAGCGCCCTTCATCACATCCTGAGTTCGCTCCCAAATTTCAAGTGCATTATGTTCCACCCAGCCTGGCTTGGGATAAATTTGTTCGTGTTCCTTTTGGTCAACAGCAATGATATTCCCACCATGGTCAAAAATAATACAACGAGTGCTGGTCGTACCCTGGTCAATTGCTGCTACGTATTTGGACATAAGAACCTCCTAAGATAACCTGCGCATTAATTGTAAAACAAAACGGCGATTGATACCAATCGCCGTTCTACTTTTAACTCTCGGATATTTCTACAAACTGCACATCGGGATTTTTATCCGCAAAGTACTTTAGGAAGAAGGGTGTGCTAAAGAGCGCAACCCAGCCATCTCGCGAGTCCCGAGCGATGATAACTTCACTGCGGCTTGGCAATTCTTCAATCGCTTTGTCCGTACCCTTGATCCAGCGCATCATCACATGCGGCAGACGTTCCAACTCAGTTGGGACGTTGTACTCCGCTCTCAAACGCGCCTGCACCACATCAAACTGCAATTGACCCACCACCGCCAAAATTGGTTCGCGCTTAAATGCATTGATGTTGTACATCACCTGCACAGCGCCTTCATTTTCCAATTGGGAAAGTCCCTTGGCAAATTGCTTCTGCTTATTTAAATCTGTATTTCGCAACAACGCAAAATGTTCAGGCTGAAAGCGCGGCAGAGACGCAAAGCGGATCGGTGCTCCCTGACACAGCGAATCGCCGATCGCAAAGTCGCCGTTATTTGGGATACCTAACACATCACCAGCAAATGCCTCGTCAATGATCTCGCGCTCATTCGCAAACGGCTTGTACGGACGCAACAACTTCATCATCTTTCCGCTCTGCGCGTGGACAAGGTCCATGCCGCGCTCGAAGCGTCCTGAACAGATCCGCAGGAAGGCCACGCTATCACGGTGCTTGGGATTCATATTGGCTTGGATTTTGAAAACAAAGCCGGTGAACTCAGGGGTTTCTGGCTCGACAATTCCCGAATCGCTCAAATAAGGTTGGGGAACCGGCGCATATTTTACGAAGGCGTCCAAAAACAAACGCACACCGAAGTTCGTCACTGCGCTTCCAAAGAAAACTGGAGTTTGTTCTTCCCTCAACACTTTTGCATGGTCAAAGACAACTCCCACTTCATCCAACAGATGAATGCTTTCGGTCAATTCCTTGTGGCGGGTCTCATTCAAAATATGATTCTTGACCATGTCTTCCAAGGGCATGAAGACTTCGGGGGCCATGCGTTCGTTGCGTTCGGTGCGTTCAAATAGATAAACGCCCTTGGCTTCACGGTCATACACACCTTGGAAGTTCGGGCCATCCCCCACAGGCCAATTCATCGGGACGGGTTCCATGCCTAAAACCTTCTTGATCTCATCCAGCAGATCCAGCGGGTCGCGGGCGGGACGGTCCATTTTGTTGATGAAAGTGAAAATGGGAATTCCGCGCTTGCGGCAGACTTCAAACAATTTCAGGGTTTGCGGCTCAATGCCTTTCGCGCCATCCATCACCATCACAGCGCAATCCACTGCAGACAAGGTCCGATACGTGTCTTCGGAAAAATCCTGATGGCCGGGTGTATCCAGCAAATTGATGATGTGATTGTGATATGGGAATTGCAAAATCGTGGATGTGATCGAGATCCCGCGCTCACGCTCCATTTCCATCCAGTCAGAAGTAGTAGCGCGCTGATTCTTGCGTGCACGAACATTTCCGGCCAGCTCAATTGCATTTCCATACAGCAAAAGTTTTTCAGTTAAAGTAGTCTTACCCGCATCGGGGTGAGAGATAATAGCAAAAGTACGGCGAGCAGCAATTGCTTCGCTTATCGATGTTTTTGGGTTGGGATTTATATTAGAAATTGCGTCTTGCATTTTTTCTCCAGAAGCCAACAAAGGCCGTACATTTTAACATGGTTTTCTGGAATAAAAAGCAGTCCCCGCAAAGTTTGCGGGGACTGTAAGTTCACAGGCAATTTCTAGCTCTTTACGGTTTTGCGAACAGCAGGTTTTTTCGTCTTCTTTACAGGTTCTTCCTCAACAACAGGTTCAACCTCTTCAATCTCTTCAACTTCATCATCAATCCCATTGAGGAAGTTATAAGCCAAAACCGCAAGCGTAGCACCGATCAATGGGCCAAACAAATAGATCACGTAGGTATAAACATTTGTGTAACTCGGCCCTGCAAAAATGGCTGGACCAAAAGTACGAGCAGGATTTAAGGAAGCACCAGTAAGTGTGCCGCCGCCTAAAATAGCAAACGCCAATGTTGTTCCAATAGCCCAACCCGCAAAATTGCCGCCCTTGCCAGCAACAGCAGTGTTCAAGATCGTATTTACAAGGAAGAAAGTTAGAATAGCCTCAACCACCATTGCAAGAATTGGCTGCTTATCTGTTAACAAGCCGGTTGTCGCGCCACCTTCCAGCGTACCACCTAATTTCACCGCCATGAAGTTCAGCAGCCAAGCCGCCAAAATAGCGCCTGCAAATTGAGCGATCCAATAAAACACAGCTTGCCCCCACTTGATCGTGTTATTCAAAGCCATGGCAAATGTTACAGCGGGGTTTACATGCGCGCCGGAAATATTCCCATAAGCATAAGCAAAAACAGCGAGTGTAAAACCATGTGCAAGAGCAACAGCAACCAGCCCTGCCCCCACCATGCCGGTACCAGCTCCGATGAACACCAAAGCAAATGTGCCGATAAATTCAGCAACGAACACTTTTGAATTAAACATTATTTCTCCAATCCTATAATTTTTTAGATATAACCCCGCCAACCTCAATCCGCTACGAGGAAGCCCAATCTCGTGAACCTGATAAAAAGGACTTGCCCGGCATCATCTTCTTGCCTGCTGGTTGGATCTCATCCAAAACCAACGCCCCATCCGCAGACATGATCGCGGGTCTTCCATCAACGATGAACCTGCTGCCAATGCCCAAGCCTTTTGCTTCGCTGACAGATGCCCGCGCAACTTTGAGCACATTTCCATTCCACTCAAACCATGCTCCCGGCCATGGATTCATAGCCCGCACGCGTCGTTCCAACTCATCCGCAGGATGGGTGAAATCCAACAGTCCATCTTGCTTCTTGAGCATGGGCGCATAAGTCATGCCTTCATCAGGCTGTGGAGTCGGTGTGATGTTTCCCGCCAAGTAACCTGGCAGGGTTTCGATCAGAAGATTCGCTCCCAGCGTGGATAATGTTTGAAAAACAGAACCAGCTGTATCATCCCGCCTGATGCGGATTTTTTTCATCGCCAGCATAGGACCAGTATCCAGCCCCACATCCATCTTCATGATGGTTACGCCGGTATCTTCATCCCCCGCAAGAATAGCGGCATTGATGGGAGCCGCACCGCGCCAACGCGGCAGCAACGATGCATGAATGTTGATGCACCCATACTTTGGCAAATCCAGCACATTCTTTTTCAGGAGCTGACCAAATGCAGCGACCACAATAAGTTCAGGATTCCACTCTTGAAGTCTTTGCATGGCTTCAGGCTCGCGAAGCTTTTCTGGCTGAATAATAGGAATATTCAACTCAAGTGCAAGAGATTTGACGGGCGGCGCTTTCAGTTCACGTCCACGGCCTGAAGCGCGGTCTGGCTGAGTGACCACACCGACGACTTGATAATGTTCATTAAGCAAGCGCAGGGCGGATAATGAAAAATCGGGAGAACCCATAAATACGATTTTGATAGTCATATTGAAAATTTTACTGCCTTTTGATGAAAATTGTAACAAATGCAAACAGCGAACAACTCTAAATATGGTTTCAATTGCATGGTACTAAAGTATGAAGCAATTAGTTTGCGTTTTGAGTTGAAAGGCTGTAAAATACTGCCAATCAAACCCAACTTATTCGGAGGAATAAATCATGTCTCAAGAACCTATGAATTCTGAAATCACCAGTGACGACAAACTGTGGGCAATGCTCAGCTACCTGATTCCTGTAATCGCGGTGGTAGTCCTCTTCATGGAGGACAAGAAGGCTCGTCCTTATATTAAATTCAGCGCTGTTCAGTCCATCGCCGTGACTGTTCTCATCTCAATTATCGCCACCGTCACCTTTGGCTGCGGTGCAGTTTTGATCTTTGCTCAACTCTACTGGGCTTACCAGGCCTATCAGGGCGTGGATATCAAGATCCCGTTCGTCAGCGATTTCATTCGCAATCAGGGCTGGGCGTAGTCTTCCCTGCTTTACAAAAAGACCCGCGGCCAAGGCTGCGGGTCTTTTTTATTACAAGCCAATATTATTCATGAAAGGAAAAATTTTATGAGCGAACAATTACCGCAAAATGTTCCCCTTTCGCCTGCGGAAGAAAAACAGTGGGCTATGTTTTCTCACTTCAGTGTTTTGATCAATATCTTTACGGGCTTTGTCGGCGTAGGTGTGCCACTTGTCATTTACTTCGTTTATAAGGATCGTTCGCGATATGTGGCATATCATTCATTACAAGCGCTTATCATGCAAGCGATCTGTTCATTTGGAGGATTACTCCTCGCCGTGCTCATTGGCGGATTAAGCCAGCTTATTCCATTTGCCGGGTTGATCTGCCTGCCAATTTCCTGCCTTTTTGGGTTACTGCCTTTGGTCGCTCTTGTATATGGAACTTACGGAGGAATCAAGATCAACCAAGGAGAGGATTTCAAATACTGGATGATCGGAGATTGGGTTCGGAGTACGCTAACTGGTTAAATCAAAAACAGCCCATTCTCTGAATGGGCTGTTTTTTTCATTTCTTAGGGGATGCTTCCAGCAAGGTCTGAGCCGATCCGTATTTCAATATCTACTGTGGAATTCGGGTCCGGGCTAAAACGAATTTGTCTATCGGATATACCGAAGACACCTTGAAGCCATTTGACTGTGTATAGTTTGGGACCGTATATCACAACAATAGTCTGGCTATATTGTTCTGGTGAAGGGGCAACTTCTGTAACATTCATTCCATAGGATTGGAAGAATGTACCCGCACGCTGATCCAGCCCAGCAGTGAAGGTACCATCCATGATGCGGACACGTGCTCCTTCATCGCGCATGGCTTGAGTCAACAGATTAACATCAGTGTTCCCAGAAGGAACTGCCAAAGGGCTGAGCGCACCATTAGCGGTGAATATCTCATCGCGCAATATGCGGATCTTATCTGCAATCGGCTTCATAATGCTGGCAGGTTCACCACCGAGGATCACGCTATCGAATGTAACCATGGTGGTATCGATAACGCCAGACTTAATGCTTGCATAATCAAAATCTTTTACAAGCATGGCAAGTTTAAGGGCATCTTCAAAAGACATATTTGTGTGAATGCCATAGGAAAGTTCCGAATACATTTGTGGAGCCTGTGCAATGAGCGTTGGGAAGACCTCAGGGTCAAACACTTTATCACGCACAGCCATGATCACTTCTTGCTGACGCTTGGCGCGATCAAAGTCACCACCGGAAGTATGGCGGTTACGGGCATACGCCAGAACCTTCCAACCTTCACAAAGTTCGCGCGTACCACCAGTCGTCAAGCGGACATGGTCCATCCCGCCACCGATAGGGTCAAGGATCATATCCTCAGTGGGATTAACATAAATACACCCGACCCAATCCATCATGTCAACAAACACAGTAAAGTCAACTTGTAAATAATAATCTACAGGAACGCCAAGGAATTGTGAAACGGTCTTCATGGCAAGCCCTGGTCCGCCACCTGGTAAATGATCACCTTCCCCGCTGGCATATGCTGTATTAATACGGCTATACCCATAGCCCGGTATATTCACCCACATATCGCGCGGAATGGACAACATACCAGCAGTTTTGCTAATGGGGTCAATTGTCACCAGCATCATCGTGTCAGAGCGCGGAGGGCCACTTTGCCCAATATCACGCGCATCCAAACCAATGAAGAGGATGTTGATGCGGCTCGCTCCATCCCATGAAGGTGGAAGTGCAGCTTCAGGAGCAGTTACAGGAGCAGTAGGCAATGCATCAATAGATATAGGTGTACCTTCCTCATTGATGACAGGCTGATCTACTGTGCCAGAAGCTCCACCACAAGAAGCGGGTGCCACACCTGGCAATTGGGTTAAATTCCAACACTGGGTTAAATTATTTGCCAACACAAAGGCGGCAATTCCCAATACGGCTGTTATCACCCAAAAAATGATTCCACCAAGTGTGGGGCGTTTTATTTTTTTCAAGAATTCAAATCTATTCATTTTTTCAAAAACCTCAGGGCTTCATATATACCATATCCAGCCCAAGTCGTTCCAAGCCTTCCTGCGCCCAATACTGTAAAAACGCAGATTCTTCACTCATACATTTCATCATAACAGGAATGGCGCGATGATCGCGGATCTCGGAAAGCGTTCTTAATACTACAATGCGGATGCCTATCGGCGCTTCATTCATGACCTTGAGCAGGCTCGGCACCGAGGGACTTCCAATTTTCACTAAGGCATTTCCTGCCAACCCCGCTGTAAGAGCATCTTCATCTGAAAGAGCGCGGATCAATACTTCCACTGCAACTTCGTGAGGATGATGACATAGGGCGAGAGCAGTGGCGGCACGTACTTCCGGCGCTGAGTCGCTGAGGAGCGGAAGCAGGTCAACGGTCCGTGTGTGAGGCGAGGCGGCAAGGGCACGCACTGCCCACCAACGGGAATCTACATCTTCTGAGTGGGTTAAATCCAGCAATGCGGGAATGGCCGCCGATCCCAAATCTGTAATTGCTGGGATCGCTTTTTCAGCGCGTTCATCGTCTCCGCTGGTTAAATCAGCCAGAAGTTCTTTCATTTTCTATTTTGCTGGCGGAGGAACGGGAAGGGCATCCTGCGCGGTGTTGACCCACTTGTCGCCTTCGTCAATAAGCATAACGGGAATATCATCCACGATCGGGTACTTGCGTCCGCAATCTTTGCAAATGAGCCACGCATCTTTGTGAAGGACAAGCAATCCTTCCTTCTCACGAACACAATTGGGGCAACGTAAAATTTCAAGCAGTTCTGAACTGACCATATAGTCTCCTTTTACAGGGAAAGATTGTACCATGTGGAAATCATTAGGTATTTGGGCTTAAACAAAGCTTATTTTTTCTGGCGGCTTGTTCGGGGTCCTCGGTTCCAGGCCCATACTGACAGACAGCTTGCCAGGGTTCGTAATGTGTATTGAACTGGTCTGAGAAGTACACTTGTCCGCCACGCCAAACTGTGCGGTTGACAGTTACATCTGCGCCTTGAGCGGCATAATCTACTTGCGAGATCTGGTTAACTTTAAAATCGGGGTTTTCCTCAAACAGCGGAGGCGGAGGTGGAACAACATTAGAAGGCCCTGTGGTTTCCCAAGTGACACTACGCCCATCAGAGGTGGAATATATCTTCCATGTAATTGTGCGGGCGCTGACGTTGACATAAGTCTCCATCAATAGCCAATAAGGGGTGTCATTTTGGAACTTGAAATCCACAAGTGGGAAATACACAGTAGCATCGAGACCTGCAAAGTTCGGGTCAACTGAACCGCTGGCGTCCATTTCATAATAAGAAACACGATACGCATGAGAGTATCTTTCCACTACAGGGAAGCCTGCAAAGAACACAGTGCGGAATAGGGTTGTACTAACCTGACAGACTCCCCCACCCACGCCCTTGATAGTACGCCCACCATAAATGATGAGAGCTTCAGCAAAGCCATTTTCAAGGCTTACATCGCCAAGTTCATTTCCCATAGAGAAAGTCTCACCAGGTGCAACGAGCAAGCCATGATACCTTTCAGCGGCGGCGACAATATTTTGAATGCGTGCTTCGCTGGAGCCGTAGAAATATGTAGTCTGTTCTGCGATCAACTGCGTAACACCCAAGTCTGCTCCCGAAGCAGTATCCGCAACAGCGGGGGCTTGTTCAGCAACACTAAGAGCTACTGTATGTTCGCCTCGCAACAAAGCGTCATTAATCGCAGTGATGCTGGCATCTACATCCATTACGCGGCCAATTGTAGAAGCAGCAATTGGTTCGATCTGTCCAGTGGAGTCATTAAAAGTAAAGCGTGCATTAGCAGGGTTTTGATCTACCAACACTTTCAAGTCATTCAACGACTCGCGCAATTTATTAGGGTCCAGCCCAACCTGCATTTCAGCTACACCAGCATTGTTCACAACATTCACGGCAAGCATATTTGCCACAATGGGGACATCAAATGTCCACGGGCCCGGGTCACCCTCACGAAAGTTCGGGATGGTAATTGTCAAAGGCTGGCTGAGAATGCGGCGTGCAGCTTCAGCCTGTGAAGAGACATCTAATAATTTTGGCGAAGTCTCCTGAATGACAAGCGGCACTTCTCCATCACGGAAAGATTGCAACTGTCCAGCCAGATAGACAAGCGTAGCATCCAGATTTAATGACCGGCCTAATTGGCCTGGCTCTGAAACTACGTTCGTTCCTTCTACGCGGAGGTTTGCTTCTACAACTGATTGATCTACCTGCGCTGCGATATTTTGCAAGTAGGTATACGCAACACGCTGATCGAAGATCACCACTGGTGCAACATCTGTGCCTAGTCCGCGGGCGCTGATCTGCCCTGATAGCGCAGAGAATAAACCGCCCTTGCGGCCAAAGTCATACGCGGCAAGCGCGCTTGCAGATGGGTCAAACACCATGCCCAATTCAGCAGGAGATGCCACCCAAACTCTATCTGCATCACGAAACAATACTTTACCGGTAATAGGATAAGAAAGGGTCTGGCTTAACTTTAATGCAGCATCATTTGGGGAGAGACCGGACAAGTCCACACCTGCCACGGAGACGCCAGGGAAAATTTTTCCTGCATATGCCAGTTGATACCCGATCATCCACACGATGGCAATGGCGGAGAAGATAATAAATCCGCCAGCCAGTGCGGCAAGAATCTGCTTGACTAAATTAGTACGAGACACTGCTCTATTCATAGAAAGGATTATAACGAAAAATTCGATTTCATTTGTGGCATTTATCTAAGTTTTTGATTAATAACCAGATAGTTTATTGCGTTATACAGGGAAAATCTTCTTATTATTGAGTGAAATTTACTCGTTTTGAATTATTTTCCTGAGGATGACACGAGACACTTTTTATCTACTGAATATTTCACGGTACAATCTGAACTTTCCGGAGGAGTGATGATCGAAGACCAGATTCCCAATGAACCTGTATTTGAAGAAAAACCGAAGCGCAATTGGACAATATGGCTTGCCGCAGGCGGATGTGCAGTCTTCCTATGCGCAGCCGTTTTTGTAGGCGCATTAATTTTTATAGGGCCAGACCTCGTCAAACAGTTTTTTCCAGATAATGTTCAAGTAGCAGAAGAACTCCCACGTGAGGTGACGCAAATCAATACCATGGGCGACCCCAAAGCACCCGTCCACATTGTGGAATATGGCGATTTCCAATGTCCGTTCTGCCTTAAGTTTTGGAGTGAAACCGAGCCGCAATTGATCGAAGAATATGTAAACACTGGCAAAGTATATTTTGAATACCGCTCCTACCCCATTATTGGACCTGAATCCATGACTGCGGCGGAAGGCGCATATTGTGCGGGCGACCAGGGAAAATTCTGGGAGTACCACGATACACTCTTTACCAATTGGACGGGTGAAAATGTCGGAGATTTTACACAGGATAAGCTAATCCAATACGCCAAAGCATTAGGCTTGGATGTGCAATTATTCGAGTCCTGCTTGAGCGAAGAAAAATATAAAGGGCAGGTGGAGCAAGATCTGGCGCAGGGTGAAGCGGATGGCGTCCATGCAACACCGACTTTATTCATCAATGGATTCAAACTCGAAGGCGCGCAGCCTTTCAACATCCTAAAACAATATATTGAAGATGCGCTGAATGGGAATTTAAATACTGAGAACGGATAAACCGACTCGATGAATCCTTCCAAAATCCATTTTCAAAACGAAAAGTTTACGCTTATCCAAGGCGATGTTCTGACAACGTCACTGGTTGACGCGAATAGCGTCGACCTCGTTGTCACATCGCCGCCATACAATGTTGATATTCAATACAACTCTCACAAAGATGATGTAACTTATACAGAGTATTTGGATTTCAGTAGAAAATGGATGACACGTTGTTTTGAATGGCTGAAGGATGATGGCCGTTTTTGTTTGAATATTCCGCTGGATAAAAACAAAGGCGGCCAACAAAGCGTAGGTGCAGACCTGATAACAATCGCTAAACAAATCGGCTTTCAATATCATTCAACGATCATTTGGAATGAAGGGAACATTTCACGCAGAACAGCTTGGGGTTCATGGATGAGCGCTTCTGCGCCGTATGTGATTGCTCCTGTAGAATTGATCGTGGTATTGTATAAAAAGAATTGGAAGAAGCTCAGCGGCAGCAAAGTGTCTGATGTTGGCAGACAAGAGTTTATGGATTGGACGAACGGTATGTGGACATTCAATGGCGAAAGCAAAAAGAAGATCGGGCATCCTGCCCCCTTTCCTATTGAACTACCACGAAGATGTATAAAGCTTTTCAGCTATGTAGATGATGTTGTGCTCGACCCATTTTGTGGAAGTGGAACGACTTTAATTGCAGCAGTTTCTAATAACCGAAAAAGCATTGGCATTGATGTAGATAAAAAATACTGCACTCTTGCTCAGAAAAGAATTCTGGAAAGCACAACACCCTCGAGTACAGAGAAACCCAAAAAGAAATCAACTGTGAGTAAGAAGAATAACAAGAAAGAAAAAATTCATTAAAAGTTTTCGCAAGCCTTTGTATCAAATGTCAAAAACAATGAGCCGTATGCAAAGTTCAGATTCCAAAACTCGTTTCATCAAAAAAGAATCGCATGAATTGGGTGATAGAGCTGAAGGGCTTTTCATCCTTCTGGCTGTCAAGCAAGGCTGGAAAGTCTCTGCCTCTACCAGAGAACAAAATATCGATGAACATTGGGATTATTTGATCGAAAAAGAGGATCAGGTATTCAAAGTAGAAGTAAAAGCAGAAAAACGTATTGAACGCTCTGACCATGATTTACAATCAAAATTTATTTGGGTAGAGCTTCGTAACGTGCGAGGCAAGGTCGGCTGGTTATTCGGCAAGGCGGATCTGATCGCCTTTGAACGAGAAAAAACTTTTTTCTTTGTCAAACGGTTGGATCTATTGGCAACAGTCAACCAAAAGGTAAACCTTGTCGCAAAGGTAAAATCTGCAAAGGACGCGCTTTACAAAATCTACACACGCGAAGGCCGCAAAGACAAAGTAACTCTGCTCCCATCTCACGATGTTGAGTCAATCCAATTCATGGAATGGATGAAGTAGCTGATTTCATACAAGGCCTACTTCACAAGAACGAATTTTTTAAAAGGTATCGAATGAAAAAACGTATTTTGATTTTAATAATTTTGACTCTCTCACTGACAGCTTGCAATGTCGCTGCAGCGCCAGCTTCGCAGATTTCGGAGCCTGCTCAAGAACAGTCTGCTTCTGTTACAGAAGAAATTACCCAATCTGTAACATTTACCATCGAACCCGCAACATTAACTCCAACCCTCGCCCCATCTACTGAGACATTTACCCCAATCCCCACAGAGACCCCTACTCAAATCGCTTATGTGGATAGCCTGAAGGCCACCGTCACCTCGGATAAGCTCGTCTGCCGTTATGGACCGGGCGCAAACTATTTGTATCTCATTGCATTCAATAAGACTACGCCGCTTCGGCTGATCGGACGGGCACCAGGAAATGCCTGGGTGTTAGTGGAAAATGAACCACAACGCTGCTGGGTCAATTCAGAATTCGTGGAACCCCAGGGCGATTTAATCACGCTCAAACCGATGTACCCCGATGGATACAAAATTCCCGTCTCGCCTTACTATGGGCCAACCACAGTTCTGACGGCAACACGCGAAGGAAGCACTGTCACCGTAACCTGGATGGAAGTCATCGTAAGCCCCGGGAAATATGAAGACGAGAATATGTTCCCCTACATTGTTGAAGTCTGGCGCTGTGAGAATGGTGTGCTTATCTTCGACACACTTGGCTCCAGAGTTCCATTTATCTCATTTGAAGATCAAACAGGCTGTGCAGAACCATCCCACGGACGGGTATATATTCAAGAAAAACATGGTTACGCTGGTCCCGCAGATATCCCCTGGCCGTAGGTTAAATCAAAAGCCCCATCCAAAATTGGATGGGGCTTTTTTCTTTGGCTCCTGGCCTAGGATTTGAACCTAGAACCTAGCGGTTAACAGCCGCTCGCTCCGCCGATTGAGCTAGCCAGGAACGCGAGCGATATTATATGTACAAGCCCCAGGAATGTCAAGTAAAAAAATTCGTTAATCAGTTCAGCTTGGATTTCCAAACGGGAAGCCTGCATTCTGCAGCAGAGTATTTATCATCCCAAGGAGTTTATGCAAGCTGACGGGTTTTGCAAGGTACTCACTGGCACCTGCTTCGAGGCAGCGCTCACGGTCACCGGGCATGGCTAGTGCGGTGAGTGCAATGATCGGAACAGTGGCATGTTCGGGTGCGGCGCGGAGGCGACGAATCGCTTCTAGCCCATCCAACTCTGGCATTTGAATATCCATGATGATAAGGTTTGGTTTATGCTGATATGCCTTTTCCAAAGCCTGCAGGCCATTCTCAGCAGTAATAATGTTGAAACCTTTCATTGCCAGATAATCACTGGTGAACATCATATTGGTTGGGTTATCTTCGGCAAGAAGAAGAGTGATCGAAGCTGCCGGAGTTGCAAGATTTGGCAGCAATTCAAATGGCTCTGGTTCTTCCTCGCTCGCAAAGCTTTGTGGAGCTTGTGTTGGAAGAATGAAATAAAAACGGCTGCCTTGCTCAGGAACACTTTCTACGCCAGTACTTCCGTTATGCTTTTCTGCAAGTTGATTGACCAGTGCCAGCCCCAACCCGGTTCCTTCATATTTCTTGGTAAGAGAGCTATCCACTTGAACAAAAGGTTTGAACAAATTTTTCAGATGTTCATCTTTTATTCCAATACCTGTATCCCAGACAGTAAAACGAATAGCATGGTCATTCTCAGGCGTAACATCCAACCCTATGCTGCCAAACTGTGGAGTGAATTTAACAGCATTGCTTAGCAAATTGACGATCATTTGCTTTAGACGGCGATGATCTGCTTGAATTGTTTGAAGCCCCTCCGCGATGGAAATAGTGATCTGAATTTCTTTTTTCCGTGCAGGCTCGTTGACCATGAGGCGAGCTGCTTCGCAAACGCTTTTTAAGTCAATGGTTTCGTATTGAAGCTCCATCATCCCTGCTTCGATCTTGGAAAGATCCAAGATGTCGTTAATCAATTCCAAGAGGTGTCTCCCGCTCTCGCTGATCACATCCAACGTCTTTCGTTGACGAGGCGCAAGTTCCCCGTAAGTATTTTCCTGAAGAGACTCACTCAGGCCAATAATTGCATTGAGCGGTGTACGTAATTCATGGCTCATATTGGCAAGGAATTCATCTTTTAGTTTGGCAGCTTTTTCCAGCGCAACATTTGCGGCTTGAATTTGCAGTTCTGCCTCTTTTCGCTCAGTGATATCAAATAAAGTGGAACGACTCATCACAAAGTCACCATACGCATCGTAGATAGCAGTACCATTTAGCAAAACAGGAAATGTGCTGCCATCTTTTCGAACCACTTCAAATTCAAGATCTCTGATCCAACCCTGAGCCTTGAAACGAGGGAAACTTTCGGAAAATCTTTTTTGGCTTTCTGCGGTAATAATATCTATGAAGGATTTGACACCCACTACTTCTTCACGGGTATATCCCAGCCAATCCAATTCTGTTTGATTGATACGGACAAAAATACCGTTTCGATCAATAGAGTGATAACCAGCGGGCGCATTCTGGTATAGGTCCTGTACTTCGGCTGTGCGCTCGTTGACGCGTTGTTCGAGGTTTTGGTTCAGCTCCAATAAATCCATTTCGGCTTTTTTAGTTTCTGTAATATCGGCCAAAATACCTGTTGCACGGATTAATTTATCTTTTTCATCAAATACTGGGAAAGCACGGTCCCATACCCAGCGAATAGAACCATCTGGACGGGCAATGCGATACTGTATATCTGTCTTTAGGCCGCGTGCCTGCTGGGCTAATGCTCCTAAAACAATAGGACGGTCTTCAGAAAGAATACTATCCATAAATTGAGTAGGATGTTCATAGAAAGATTCAGCTGGCAGCATCCATATCTTTTCAACTGCTGGACTGATATACACATCTCTTTTCTCAATCAGATCAAAGATCCAAAACACCTCTTCAATATTATTAACCAACTGACGGAAGCGCTCTTCACTTTCGCGCAGGTTTTCCTCGCCAAGTTTACGCGCTGTGATGTTTTCAGCAGAGATGATGATCCCACCAATCTTTCCCTGTATATCATGCCAAGGGACAATAGCCCAACTCAGCCACTCCTTCCCACCGTTTTCATGTACCCAAAGATCATCATCATTGCTGAGGGTTTCCCCAGCAAGTCCTCTGCGGTGCACTTGCCGCCAGCGTTCAGGAATATCTGGATGAATTTCATAATGAGATTTTCCAGCCAATTCAACCAGCCCATTACCGTATTCGTGCTCCCAGCGATGACTGGCAGCAATATATCGCATGTTCATATCAAACATGGCAATACTGATGGGCGCTTCATGGATCATGGAACGTAATTGCTGCTGACTAAAAGAAAGCGCCTGCTCTGCTGCTTTCCTATCTGTAATATCACGCGCAACTGCCAGCATATACATAAAATGGCTGTTTTCAAAAATAGGAGTAAAGTAGCAGTCATAGAATCGAGTACTACCATTATCGCCATACGCTTGATATTCAATATATTGAGTGTGCCCAGTCTGTCTCGCATTCTGAAACGCCCGTAGATATTCAGGTTTAGACTCTTCTATTACATATTCAACATGCTGCCTTCCAAGCACATCCTTTTCTGAATATCCTTCAGCATAATGATTAATGAACAGATACTTGCCATCCTCGTCGAACAGAGCAATAAAATCTGGAATTGTTCGAACGAGAGAAGTCCATCGGTGTTCACTCTTATCCAGGTCACCTTGCGCCTGCTTGCGCTCGGTAATATCAATAGCAGTGGAAAGGACACAGGTTTCATGGTTAAGCTCAACGAGCTCCATTGAGCCGAGTACAACTCGTTCCTGTCCCGTCTTGCTTCTCAAAGTCATTTCCTCGTTATGAATAAACCCTTGCTCCATCATCAAACCTGTATAAGCTTGCTGTTGGACAGGGGTCGTAATATTCAACCCAAGGGAAGTCTGACCGATCAATTCATCATGGTGAAAACCGACAATTTTAGAGAAAGCCTCGTTAGCATCAATATAGATGCCATCCGAACCTCGTGTAATAGCAAGCCCAACAGGACCGGAATAAAAAGCCTTCTGAAATCGTTCCTCTGATTCCAACAATTCCTTCACTGCCTGTTCGCGTTGCTTTTGCACTTCTATAGTATCCAACGCAAAGGAAATATCCATCCCCATTTCCTCTAAGAGTCTTTGTTCCTCCATCACCATAAAAAAGTCAGCGTCTTCTGCATATAGATTTAATAAACCAACCACCCGAGTATTCTGTCGAAGAGGGACCGCAGCAGCTGAGTGATAATGGTCTCGAATGGCAATTTCTCGCCAATGCTCCATGTGCGTTTCAACCTGTATGTCGTTGCAGATTTCCACCCTTCCAGAACGCAACGCTAACCCCACCAATCCATCGCGAAAAGGTTGCTGACGCGGGTCAATTTGATGAAATGGCAACTTATAATCTTTAAAACCATATTCTGCTGTTGGAACGAGCATACCTGTCTCTTCATCCAACAAACCGATCCAAGCCAAACGAAACTCTCCAAAATCCACAGCAACTTTGCAAATCGACTCAAATAACTCCTGACGGTCATTACACCGTACAATCGTTTGATTAACCTGACTTAGCGCGGCATACAAGCGCGCAAAATAATGGATTTGCAAATCTGCTTTTTTACTTGCCGATATATCACGGCTCGTTCCCACGCTGAGAACTGGTCGGCGTTTTCCCCCATCTGATCTAAAGCTGATATAGGCTTGCACTCCCAACCAGCGGATGCTTCCATCTGGGTGAATGACTCGGTATTCCGTGCTATACCGTCCACCCGTGTTCGGGTCGAGCGCACGTGAAACTTCCTGCTCCAATTGGGGAGCGTCATCAGGGTGTATGCGAGACAATACATCATCCATCGAAACGACCAATGAATCAAACCCATACTGCTTGCTTGCCCGCTCATCAAACATGACCTGTCCGCTGGTAACATCATACCGCCACATACCCATGTCCGCAGCCTCATGAGCCATGCGTAGCCAGGCTTCCCCTTCACTCAAACGATCCGTATGATCTTTGATCAAAAAATAAAGCAGCAGCCCAGTAACAAGAACATACCCCCAGCCTTTGTAAATACTGATTTGTTTGATCAAATCAGCATCGGGCACGAGAAACGCAACCAAACTATCTGAAAATAAAATCCACAGAAAGCCAATCAAGAGATAAAGCCCGACGATCTTGATCGCACCCCAAACTGGAATTGGTATTTTCACTTTCATAAGGTTCCCTTCTTAACAACTTGGTGAAAAAATAGAATTAAATAAGCATCAGCCACAAGCATAAAACCAATAAAACGCAAAAATAGTATAGCATCCCTCTCCCTCCTAAATAATATGATTTTCATCCCAAACATTGCTTGTTTATCATGTAGTACAGTGTTAATCCCCAATTTTCTCCACCCCGCCAGGTAATTTATAGAACTCAAACAGGTTTCTGGCCTGCTTGGCATGGTACATGGCAATATCTGCATTTTTGAGCAAGGTCACATCATCCTCACCATCCAAGGGATAAAGGCTGATGCCAATGCTGGCTGTAAGATGATGCTCAAAAGTGCCGATCCTGATCGGGTCAGATAGATTCATCAATATCTTTTGAGCAACCTGCATTACCCCATTAAGGCTCGCCACATTTTCGTGGACAATTACAAACTCATCGCCGCCCATACGAGCAATAGTGTCTGTCTTACGCAGGCTATCGTTCAGACGATCTGCAACGATCTTCAATACGCGATCTCCCTCATCGTGTCCAAACGTATCATTAATAGATTTGAAGTTATCGAGATCAAGCAGCATCACAGCGATTAACACTTTCCCTTCAACGGGATGGTCAACCCGCTCGCGCCTAGCCCGCTCAATGGCAAGCTTTAAACGGTCGCGATACAAATAACGGTTGGGCAGGTCGGTCAATTCATCGTGCGTCGCCAAATATTCCATGCGCACTTCTGCCAGTTTGCGTTCTGTGATGTCGCGGGTAATACAGCCTGCTTGATAGCCATTTGCTGTTTTATAGGAATACATCACCATTTCAATATTGCGGCGTCCCCCACTTGGAAGTTGGACCACCACTTCCATTGGGCGGTTCAAGTCTGGCCCATATCCATGATGTAAAATTTGCAAAGTTGTATCTTGAATAACTTGACGGTTATAGCTTGACTTTAATTCATCAGGTATCATTAGTAGTTGGACATCCCAAATGGGTTTGCCAAACACATCAGATTTCTTAAATCCAACCAACTGCTCCTGCCCTGCATTCCATTCCACAATATTTCCCTGCTCATTTACCACAATAATCCCATAAGGTGACTGTTCCACAAGGCTGCGGAATTTTGACTCACTAGCCATAAGTGCTTCTTCAACCTGCTTACGGCTGGTCACATCAGTGATCATCCCCAACGCGCCCTGATACTCTCCATCATCATCCAAAATGGGACTTGATTCAATAATTACCCAAAGCTTATCCCCATTCCTACGACGAAAGCAAAAATCATGCTGCTCGCTGATCCCCTGGCGTCGCCGCTCCAAATTTCGGTTGGTGATGACAACACCTTCTTCATCCATAAAATCAAACAGCTTTTTCCCAGCCATCTCTTCTGCGGAATAACCAAGCAGTTCTGCCATTTTATTATTCACAAAGATCGTCTCATTTTGGGCGTTAATCAGCCAGACCCCTTCCTGCGCGGTCTCAACAATGCGGCGATATTGTTTTTCACTCTCTCGTAGAATTCCTTCAATAAGTTTTCTCTCCGTAATATCACGCACCACACTGACAACGCCTATCCGTTGACCAGTGCTATCGAGCAGGCCAGTCTCTGTGATCTCAACAGGGAAAATACTCCCATCCTTTCGCCGCATGTGCAGTTCAGTCTGATACACCCCATTGGTATCCAAAGCAGAGATCAAATTCTGTGGATACTGTTGGTACGCCTCACTATCCACATACATAAATTCAGTACTTTGTCCGATCAGTTCCTTTTCGGTATACCCAAATATCCGCTCCACAGCTCGGTTACAAGCAAGAATGGTTCTGTTTTTTGCACCAACAACAAATATTGCTTGGTCCAAGCTGGCGAAGATCTTCTCCAACAGGATTTTCGCTTCGATCAGCTCCGTCTCTACCCTCTTACGTTCAGTAATATCTCGTAAGACAAGGATAGCTGCCATCAACATTCCGCTGTCGTCCAACACAGGGTTTACGATCACATCCAGACACTTCCCGCTGATGTACGCTTCCACGTTCTCTCGCCGTGGAGCTGAGGGAACTTGATGATCTTCCTTTCCGTCAAACAGAAGTGTTGTATACCGCATTCCAAACAATTCTTGAGCACTTTTTTGGAACATGGTTTGCATCGCAAGATTACTGCGGATAATGCAATAATCCTTATTCAGCAAACAAATGGCATCGCTGGTTGCATCAAACGTGACCTGCCACTGATTGGCAAGTTCACGAGAACTTTGTTCCGCCAATTTGCGTTCAGAGACATCATGAATCAATAACAAATAATTACTTAACACGCCAACCGAGTCGAAATTTGCAGTAGCCACCACCTCAACAAGTGTATTCTCATTCGCGTTAAGACCTTTGGTTTCCATCTCAAAACGCAAGCTGGTATTTTCTTTTTTCTTCAATTTCAACAAATTAGACTTTAGTATTTTATGATATTCCCCGTCAACAAAATCAAGCAACGATTTATTAATAATGAGACTACGGTCCACTTTAAGTAAGTCTGTCAAAGTCTCATTTGCTTCAACAATCTTCATCCGAGGGTTTATTACAAGGTATCCCCCAGGCGCAAACTTAAAAAGCTCCTCATAACGCTGCAGCGTTGATTCCATTACAAGGAAAGAGGTTGCATACTCATCAACACGCGCATATATTTCCTGGCTTGCATCTCGCGCTCCTTCCAAGTCGACATGCAACCCATCCAACTCTTTTTGTAAATTCTCTATACCACTAAGGGACATCTTTTTAGATTGAGCACGCAGGCGTCCAAGTCTCTTTATAGCGGACTCAAGTTGAAGATCATATCGTATTTTCTTTTTCATTCTCCCTTTCCATAAAGGTACACTTACCTTAACAACGAGGGCTCTTTAAAACAAATCTCCAGGGTTCGTTTTTTTTATTATAAACCCCCAATGTACTCAGACCAAATGTTTAAACAGGTATACTCAGGAAACTTATGTCAAACTATATCACTACTAAATGGGATGTTATCGTCGCAGGCGGAGGGCCTGCGGGCTTTTTTGCAGCTATCCACTGTGCGGAAGCAAACCCAGACTTGCGAATTTTGATCCTCGAAAAATCAAGCCAAGTCTTAGGCAAAGTTTTAATTTCTGGCGGCGGGCGCTGCAATGTAACTCATGCCTGTTTTGACCCCGCACAACTTATCACCTACTACCCACGCGGCGGTATGGCTCTGCGGGGTGCATTCACTCGCTTTCAACCCGCAGATACCATCACTTGGTTTGAAACACATGGGGTCAAGTTAAAGACAGAAGCAGATAATCGCATGTTTCCCGTCACAGATTCTTCAAAGACCATCGCGGATATTCTTCTATTTGAAGCGAAGAATGCTGGAGTGAAGGTGCATGTTGGCGCAACCATGCAAAAGGTGGAAAAAAGCCCGAAGAGCGGATTCAAGCTTGAGGTTAGGAAAGGAGGCGAAATCCTTTCTCTTCAAACAAAAAAATTACTCATCGCCACAGGCAGTGACTCGAAAACGCGTGAGATCGTCAAATCGCTTGGGCATAGTATTGAAGAACCAGTGCCATCCTTATTTACATTCAACGTTAAAGACAAACGCATTGACGGGCTGGCGGGCGTTTCGGTAGAAAATGTAACCCTTAAAATGGACACGCTCACACAAAGCGGCCCGATGCTCATCACCCACTGGGGATTGAGCGGTCCTGCCGTGCTGAGACTCTCTGCATGGGGCGCGCGCATTTTGTACGATAAAAAATACGCCTCAACCTTAACCGTCAATTGGCTCGGTGACTATAAGCTGGATGCCACGCTGGAAATTTTACAGCGCAACAAAGACTGGCATGAAAATGCGCGCAAGAAGATCGCAACTCAACCTGCATTCTCACAGATTCCAATTCGATTATGGAAACAACTGACACAATTCATCGGCGACAAAAATTGGGGTGATATTTCCAAAACTGAATTGCGAAAACTTGCTGAAGAATTAACCGCAGGTCAATTTGAAATTGCAGGCAAGGGACAGTTCAAAGAAGAGTTTGTCACTTGCGGTGGTGTGAATTTAGATGAAGTGGATTTCAAAACCATGCAAAGCCGCATCGTTGAAGATTTATACTTTGCTGGCGAAGTATTGGATATCGACGGCATCACAGGCGGATTCAATTTTCAATCTTCGTGGACGACAGGCTGGCTAGCTGGAAATGCGCTGGCAAACCCATAAAGTTTTTTAGAGAGATCATTCTTTCAACAGAGCCTTGATCTCCTTCAAAAGATCTTTTAGCACAACAGGTTTGGCAAGATATTCATTCGCGCCTGCTTCAATGCAGCGTTCGCGGTCACCTGCCATTGCCAGAGCGGTAAGGGCAATGATCGGAACAGAAGTAAATTCAGGCATCGCGCGAATGCGCCTGATAGCTTCAAGTCCATTAATACCTGGCATTTGGATATCCATCAGAATCAGATCAGGTTTATGCGCCTGTGTATTTTCAATCGCTTCCAACCCAGTGACTGCAGACACAACTTGAAATCCGTGAGCTTCAAGGAAATCGTATGTGACCACCATGTTTGCAGCATTATCTTCAGCAAGCAAAATGCACATATGCTTGTCCTGTCCATCAGCTGGTGTTTCCAATGACGGGGATTGAGCGAACGGCGCAAGGCCGCCAGCTGAATCAACCTGCATGGATCGTTGCGGAATGACAAAGAAAAAACGACTGCCTTTTCCAACCTGGCTTTCCACACCCACTTGGCCGCCATGCAGTTCTGCCAGATCGTGAACGAGGGCAAGCCCTAACCCCGTGCCAGCATATTGACGCGAGAGGGAACTATCCAATTGCACAAACGGCTTGAACAACTTTTGGAGTTTCTCATTAGGAATACCAATACCTGTATCCCAAACTGTAAAGCGGACTGCGTCTTCACTTTCGCGTGAAACTTCCAGTCCCATTTGCCCACCTTTGGGTGTGAACTTAACGGCATTGCTGAGCAAATTTACGATCATTTGTTTGATGCGACGTCTATCCACCTGCATCATGTCAATGCTGCCATCAATTGTGAGGGAAACTTTCAGTTCTTTTTGAGCAGCAGGTTGTTTGACGATCCGCAAGGATGCCATGCAAAGAGCTTCCACTTTTACAGCTTCCAATTGGAGTTCTAATTTCCCTGCTTCGATCTTGGAAAGATCGAGAATATCGTTAATCAACTCAAGAAGGTGTCTCCCGCTTTCAGTGATCGTACGCAGGGCTGTAAGCTGGCGTGGCTGCAAGGCTCCATATGTTCCTTCCTCCAGCGATTCACTAAAGCCCATAATGCCATTGAGGGGCGTACGCAATTCATGACTCATATTGGCAAGGAATTCATCCTTGGCCCGGCTGGCCTGAACAAGTTCAATAGTACGCTCCATGACGCGTTGTTCAAGACGGTCATTGTCTTTCAGCAACATACGTTCTGTCATCTTGCGCTCTGTGATATCACGGGCCATCATTGCTGCGCCAGTCACCTGCCCTGTTGGTGAGTAAATTGGGTTGAAACGGTATTCTACAAATTGTTGATTTTCATTATTACCAAACCCTACTTCCACGTTAAACTGTTCACCTGCCAACGCTCGGTTGAAATATCCTTGCCATTCTTCAAGGTATGCGCGCGGTAATGTTTCGTCCAATAAGGCATCGCCTATTTTGGGTCTACGTCCCAAAACATGGGGCATCCAATTAAAAAAATGCTTATTGCCTAAAACGAGACGGGCATTGCGGTCAATTGACCAGATATGATCAGGGGAGTTTTCGATCAACGCGGCAAGGTTAGCTTCACTCGCGCTCAAAGATGCCTGTCGTTCTATTTCCAGTTGATGTCTTGCATGGCTTATAAACCAGACCACAATAAAAAGCACTACAAAGTAGAAAAACAGGTCAATAACCGCATTTCCAACTTCAAAGGTGCGCAACCCCAAAATTCCAAGTAGTATCAATACTGTAATTATCAAATACCCACGTCTATCAAGAAAGAACTCAGCCAGCATGATCGGGATGATCAAATAATAAAGAACACCAATTACCTCAAATTCAGAATATGAAACGATGACAAAGATAAAAAGACCCAGGGATGTGGAAGCGAAAGTTAGAATAATTCCTAAATTAAATTTCCCGCTGCGGCTTAAGGCAAAAGCAACCAAAAGAATTGCGAGCGTTCCATAAATAATCACCTCAGTACTTCGAAAAGTACGAACTGCCAAATTATATTGAATCTGAACAATAAAACCCATAACGATCAGAGGCAGCAAAATCCTATTCAATATACGCGCCTTGCGGAATTGTTCAGCATCTTTTACATTTGAAGGGTCTGTGAGATGAACCCAACAATTTTGTATCTTATTTAAAAACGAGGCAACAATTTGATTCATTATCTAACCTGCCTACTAATCAAATGTTATATATACTCCATGTCCCGCCTATAATGCCTAA
Source organism: Anaerolineales bacterium (assembly GCA_046328875.1). Lineage (GTDB taxonomy): Bacteria > Chloroflexota > Anaerolineae > Anaerolineales > Villigracilaceae > Villigracilis. The sequence continues at coordinate 3,618,880 of JAXLVS010000001.1, forward strand.
CATATACTAATCATGGTGATGTGCAAAGCATTGAGGTACTTAAATTGTTTTATTAATTATAAGACCAAAGCAAAAGATAATGCTATTAGAATAATTACAATCATTCATTGGAACAGTAACACCTACAAAGATCGTGGATCACATATCACAGAAAATTTCACGATTTATTTCTTGAAAAGTGCGAAGGATTCATCACAAGTTTTTTCATTGACCATCTGCCCATCCTCCCGTAAAATCGCTCAACAAAATTATATATAATTTAAGAGGTTACACGCAATGGCAAAATACCGTATTATGTATTGGAAACATATTCCCCAATCTTTTACTGTTGAAGGCGATGGCCGCACAGTAAAGAAGCAACTCTCTCAAAAAATTCAAGACAAGATTGACGCCTACGCCATGGCTGTAGGTGCAACATCCACCACGGATTACGCCAAGGAATACAAACGCGGCGAATGGATCGAACGAGACGGTTCTCCCGAAGAAGTTGCAGACGCGCTTCTTTCTGAGCTGGAGGCTGAGTTTGCCAAAATAGAGATTCCACGCCGAGACAGTATCTCCCAATAAATACTGTAGGCCACGGACGGTAGACCGCAAAACATTATCCACCGTCTTATCTTTATCAGTTAAATCACCAAATAGAGAAGCATAAAATTTCATGACAAACAAACACACCATCATCCTGCAACCCTCTGGCAGCCGCGGACAAGTAGAAGAAGGCATGTCCATCCGTTCTGCTGCGCGCGAACTTGGCGTGGAGATCGAATCCATTTGCGCCGAGAATGCCACCTGCGGCAAGTGCATGGTCTTAATTGAAGAAGGCCGCTTCGAGAAGTACAACATTGACTCGAAACGCGAAAACGTCTCCCCTGTTTCTACAGAAGAGGCCGCCTACTTTGCCCGCAGACCCAAGCTCTTAAAAGACAAAGGTTGGGAAGTAGGACAGGTGCGTCTTTCCTGTCAATGCAAAATTCGCGGAGACGTGCTTATCAACGTCCCCGAAGAAAGCCGCGGCAACAAACAGATCGTCCGCAAGAGTGCTACAGAGCGTGAGATCGAAGTCAAGCCTTCAGTGCGAAAATACTTAGTAACAATGACCCCGCCGAATTTGGAACGTCCAATTGCAGATTGGGAACGCCTCGCAAAAGGGCTCGAAACTTCAATGGCATTAGTGCGCGGGACAGAAGAAAAACTTCCGCGCTGGTATGAATTGAACATCGACTATCAATGCCTACGAACCCTTTCCTCCACGTTACGCGAAGCAAAATGGAACGTGACCGTTTCCGTCTGGCAGGATAAAGAAGTTATCGAAGTTCAGGCTGGCTATGTGGAAGACAGTTACGGCGCCGCCGTGGACATTGGTTCCACAACGGTTGCGCTGTATCTATGTAACCTGCGCACTGGTGAAATGCTGGCTGCTGAATCTGAAATGAATCCGCAAATTGTGTACGGCGAAGATGTTATGTCTCGCATTCAATATGCGATTGAAAATCCAGATGGTTTGGAGAAACTGCATAAGGCGATCATTGCCACGCTGAACAAGTTGCTCAAGCAAGCCGCTAAAGAAGCAAAGATAAAGACTGAAGAAATTCTTGAAATGGTGTTGGTAGGAAATTCCACCATGCACCACGTCTTATTGAATTTACACCCGAAAGATCTTGGCCTTGCGCCGTTCGTACCGACCATCCACAAATCAATGGACATCAAAGCGCGTGAGCTGGGCTTGCATATCAATCCATCGGGCAATATCCACGTCCTCCCCACCATCGCATCCTTCGTCGGTGCGGATACCAGTGCCATGATCGTTGCAGAAGAACCTCACAAGCAGGATGAAAACTGGCTGCTGATCGATGTCGGCACGAATGCTGAATTGATTCTCGGCAATCGAAAACGATTGGTGTGTACATCCACACCCACAGGACCCGCGCTCGAAGGCGCGCACGTGGAATATGGAATGCGCGCCGCACCTGGCGCAATGGAACGCATTGTCATTGACGAGAATACACTCGAACCAAAATATAAAGTCATCGGTGTGACGGGCTGGAACACTGACCACGCCGAGTTCAAAGGTCAGGTCAAAGGGATTTGCGGTTCTGCCATTATTGATGGAGTGGCAGAATTATTCCGAGCGGGGATCGTGGATTCTCGGGGCAAGTTCAAGAAAGACTTAAATTCGAAGCGTATTCGTCAGGGTGAAAGCGGCTGGGAGTATGTCATTGCCTGGGCTGAGGAAACGTCTATTGGACGAGACATCCCCATGACCCAGCAGGATGTGCGTCAAATCCAATTGGCGAAAGCAGCTTTGTTTACCGCGTCACGCACATTATTGAATCGCAGCGGATTGGAATCTCCTGATAAAATCATCCTCGCTGGTGGTTTTGGAAGTTACATTGACAAAGAGAAAGCCATGCTGATCGGCTTGATCCCCGATTGTGAACTGGATCGAGTCTATGCGGTTGGGAATGCAGCTGGCGATGGTGCGCGCATTGCGTTGCTGAATGTTGAGAAACGCAACGAGATCGATGGCGTGACACGCAAAGTGGAACGTTTTGAATTGCCCACTGATCCCGAATTCCAAAATCAGTTCATGCTGGCGACAAGCTTCCCACACATGAGCGAGCCATTCCCACACATCGCCCATTTGATCCCCAATCGCAAGGCAGATCCGATGGCAAAGAATTTCATGAGCAAGTAATAAATCATTAACCACAAAGGACACGAAGTGTCACGAAGGAGAACCTAAGTGCCCCTTTGTAATACTTCGTGGCAAAAAATTAGGAGAGCAGGATGAACAAGTTTTTAGAGCGTTTGAATAGCGGGGAAATTCTCGTTGCGGATGGAGCAACGGGTTCAAATTTGCAGAAGATGGGTTTAAAGCCTGGCAAGCCGCCAGAAGATCTCATCATCGATGACCCAGATACGATTTTGAATTTGGCGAGTTCCTTTGCCAAGGCTGGCTCAGATATTATTTTGACCTGCACCTTCGGCGGCACCCGTATGCGTATGAAGGATTCAAAATATCAGGATCGCACTCCTGAAGTGAATATACGCGCAGCGGAGATCGCCCGCAAAGCCGCCTCATTAAACGGAGGGCTGGTCGGTGGTTCTATGGGCCCCGTCGGCGCTTTGATAAAGCCCTACGGTCCGCTCGAAGCGGAAGATGTGAAAGCCACTTTCGCTGAACAAGCCAAAGCCCTCGCTGAAGGCGGTGTGGACTTGTTAGTGATCGAAACCATGTTCTCGTTTGAAGAAACCACCGCAGCCTTTGAAGGTGCACGTTCTGTGACCGACCTACCCATTGTTGTCTCTTTCAGCTATGACCGTGGAACACGCACCATGATGGGCGTGAAGCCAAAAGATGTAATGAAGCGCTATACCGAAAAAGGCGCAACCCTCATCGGCGCCAATTGTGGAACCACTTTGGAAAACATGGAAGCTATCGTCAAGGAATATGTGGCGAGCGTACCGAACTTCCCGCTGTGGGTGAAGCCAAATGCTGGCGTCCCGCATATGGATTTAGAAACTGAGCAAGGCGTGTATGATATGGGTCCCGAAGACATGGCAACATACGCAAAGAAGTATGTGGAGCTTGGCGCGAAAGTTGTAGGCGGCTGCTGCGGAAACACCCCCGAGCATATCGCGGCGATTGCGAAGGCTGTGAAGTAGTGCATGGTTGTTAGTGAGAAGTAAAAAGTGAGAAGTGAATAGTAATCAGTTACGGGTTACGAATTAACGGAAAACGTAGTTCGTAATCCGTGATCTTTTAAAGGTGAACCATGCGTGAAAAGATACTCGACTTGTTGTCAGGGAAAAAAATAGATGAACAGCCTGTTTTTAGCGGGTTGATCCATATCACTGCAGAAGGATTGGAACATGAAGGGTTAGGCTTTCACGAGATCCATAAAGACGCAGAGAAAATGGCGAAGGCGGCAGCAAGTACATTCAGGCTGACGGGGATGCCATCCGTGACGCTGCCATTGGACTTGTGTGCTCCTGCCGAAGCCCTAGGCTCGGAATTGATCTTTTACGAAGGTGAAGAACTTCAATTTCCACAGGTAAAGAAGTTATTGTTTGAATCAACCAGCCAAATGGCTGACCTACTCCCCACTCGTAATTTAATCGCCAGGCAGCAAGGACGAATCCCTTTGATCTGCAAGGCGATCGAGTTATTGAGAAAAGATATTGGGGATGATGCTGTGATTTCAGGGTTAATTCCAGGTCCATACACCTTGCTCATCTATGTGTGCAAAGTGCAAAACTTGTTCCGAGAGATGAAGAAGGAACCTACCACAGTACTTAATGCTCTTCTATATCTTACAGATTTTTTGGCAGATATCGGAAATGCTTATTTGGAAGCTGGGGCAGACTTCATTACCGTCCACGAGATGGGCGGCTCTCCAGGGTTTATTGGACCTGCAAAGTTTGAGGAGTTTGTTCTCAGCCCAATTAAGGCATTGCATGGAAAATTGAACGGGCCAAAAGTGTTGTCAGTTTGTGGGAATACGAACTCGTCCATGCAGTTATTGGCGCAAAGTGGAGCGAATGCTATCTCAGTAGATCAGTTGAATGACCTCGTGGCGTCTCGCGTGGCTTTGAAAGATACACTGCTCTTTGGGAATATTGACCCTGTTGGCACTCTGTGGCGGGGAGAAGATGCCGAAGTCCATGAAGCAGTTGTCAGGGCGAAGGAGACGGGAGTGGATGCCGTCTGGCCGGGCTGTGATCTGGTCATCCAAACGCCTCTTAAAAATATCAAATTGATGACAGGCAGACAATAACTGCCTGTTTTTTTGTCATCGCTATTGACGATTTTCGCCACGATATGTAAACTGAATCGATATTTCTTAAAGTTCCCATTTGAGGCATGCATGGTAAAAAAATCAGATGTAAAAATGGTGCAGAAAAAACAGGCGACCCCAAAAGCGGGTGCAAAAAAGGCGTCTGTTCGTAAAACTGTAACAAAAAAGGCAAACTCTACCCAACCAATTTCAGAGTCACAGATCCTAAAAGACCTGCAACAACGCGAGGCGGAACTTGCGATCATCAAGAGCGTGCAAGACGGCCTTGCCTCCAAAATGGAGTTACAAGCGATCTATGACCTTGTTGGCGATAAGGTGCATGGACTGTTTGGGGCGCAAACAACCATTATTACTTCGTTCGATCTGAAAAACGGGACACAAAAATTTAACTATTATATTGACCGACTTGGCCGTGAACACCTTGAGCCAACACAGATGAGCGATTTTATGAAAACGCTCGTCCGTGAGAAAAAGACGTTTCTATTTAATGACAACATTGTGGAACGCATGCAGGAATACGGCGCCAAACTTGTGCTTGGCCCGTTGATTCCCAAATCTGCTTTGTATGTTCCACTGATCACTGGGGATGAAGTACGCGGGGTAATCTCTCTGCAAAATATGAACCGCAAAAATTCATTCAGCCAGTCAGATGTGCTCCTTCTGGAAACCCTTGCCAGTTCAATGAGCGCTGCGCTTGAAAATGCCCGATTGCTCAAAGAGACTGAGCAGCGCAACGCAGAGTTGGAAGCGATCCAAAAAGCCAGCATTGATCTATCTTCCAACCTTGAATATGCCACCGTATTGGATTCGATCCTTCAACGCACATCGGCATTGATGCCAAGTATTGAAAATATCAATCTCTTTTTATATGAGAATAATGAGCTGAAATTCGGTACAGCTATTGCATATGGGAAGATAAATGATGTACCTGTTGCAAAACCACGGCCTGGTGGGATGACCGATACGGTTGCAAAGACGGGCGAGCTCGTGCTCGTGGAAGATATGATGACTCATCCCCTTTATAAGGATTCGCCCCAAGGATGGAAAGGGTCTCTTATCGGTTTGCCGCTTAAGTTTCGTCAACGAGTGGTTGGCGTAATGAATATCCATTTTTCTGAGCCGCGTATTTTTGCAGGCTCAGAGATTCGGCTTTTACAATTGTTTGCCGATCAGGCATCTGTAGTGATCGAGAATTCGCGTCTGTTTGAAGCCACTGCACGCCATGCTCGTGAATCAGCAGCGTTAAATGAAGTTGGCCGTGATATTTCTGCCACGTTGAATTTAACTTCGGTGATGAATAAGATATCACGCCATGCACGTACTTTGCTCAATGGATCAAGCAGTGCTATTTACCTTCCCATGCCTGACGGCAAAACTCTGCGAGCTATTTCCGCTACTGGAAATATCGCTGAAGAGATCATGAAAGACACCATCACACTTGGGCAAGGCATCATCGGGTCACTGGCAGAACAAGGGCGGGCGGAATATATCAACGACACAAACATGGACCCGCGCACGGTGCAGATCCCAGGCACAGTTGCAGTAGGGAATGAACGTTTGATGGTGGCACCCCTGCTGGCGGGGAAAAAGGTCAATGGGGTGATGGCAGTTTGGCGGGAAGGTGGAGAATCTTTCTCTCTGGTTGACCTGCGCTTTTTAGAGGAACTATCTCTTCAGGCAGCAATTGCCATTCAAAATGCCAACTTCTTTAATGAATTGCAACAGCGAGCAACTGAACTGGAAATCATCAATACCGTACAACAAGGCTTGTCATCCAAACTGGATGTGCAGTCCATTTATGAGCTGGTCGGCGAAAAAGTCCGCAGGATTTTCAATACACAAGCAGTGGTTATTTCATATTATGACCCCAAGTCTGAGTCCGCGGCTTTTCCTTATATGTATTGGAAGGGAGAGCGTATTTACCCGGAGAAACAACCGCTTTCTGGGTTTTCAGGGTATGTGATCCGAAACCGTGAAACGCTTTACATCAACGAGAATGTGGATGAAGTTGCACAAAAGTATGGATCCACCTTGCTAGCGGGCGATTCATTTCCAAAGTCATTGATCGCTTTGCCCATTTTGGCAGGTGACCAAGTGTACGGTTCCCTTTCCATCCAAAACCTGGAACAGGAGCATGCCTTTCAAGAAAACGATGTGAGCTTGCTTTCGACCCTTACCGCAAGTATGGGAATTGCAATCCAAAATGCGAAGTTGTTCGATGAAACGCAGAACCTGCTCGAAGAAACCCGTCAGCGGGCAGATGAATTGTCTCTGATCAATAGTATTCTGTCTGGGTTGGATACCAAAATGGATATTCAATCTGTCTATGATAGAACTGGCGACCAGATCCGTGACATCTTCGATGCCCACACTGTGGTGTTGATGATCTACGAGAGCAAAACCAACTTGATGCACTATCCCTACATTATTGAAAAAGGGGAAAGACTGTATCAGGATCCGTTGCCGCTTATTGAAGGGAAAAGCGGCTTCAGCGGACAGGTACTCCGTACCCATCAACCCATTCTTGTAAACCGTAACTTTGAAGAATATTCTCAACGCTTCCAATCTGCAAATCTTGGAGCAGATGATAATAATGATGTTGTCGTTAAATCTGGGTTATGGGTTCCGATGATGATCGGTGAAGAGGTTAAAGGTGTCATCTCGCTGCAAAACCTGGAGCGAGAGGATGCTTTTAGCGGCGGAGATGTCCGTCTTTTGAATACCATTGCAAATTCCATTGGCGTAGCAATCGAAAATGCTCGCCTCTTTAACGAAACCCAGCGCCTGCTTCAAGAAACCAGCCGCCGCGCCGCTGAACTAGAGATCATGAACGGTATCTCACAAGTTCTCACCCAGCAATTCGATGTGTATACCATCATGGAAAAAGTTGGAGAAAAGGTTCGCGAATTGGTCAAAGAAGATAATGTGGGCATCGGTTTGTACGACTCAGACACAAAAACGATCAACGCTCATTACGTCACCAAAAAGAATGAGCGTATTCAATTTGCACCCTTCCCCATAAATGACTTCACCATAAAAGCTTCTTTGCAAGGAAAAACTCTGGTCATCAACCGCAAATCTCCATCTTTATGGAGAAAGCTTGGCTCCAAAATGACCGTTACGGACGATATACCAATGTCTGTGGTTATGGTTCCAATGGTGGTCGGTAAGGAACTCATTGGCGGTCTGACCATTCAGAACTTCGAGCGTGAGAATGCCTATGATGAAACAATTGTCAAATTGGTAGAGTCGATTGCCTCCAGCACAGCTACTGCCATTCAAAATGCAAGCTTGTTTGAAGAAGCCCGTGCTGCCCGTGCCGCTGCAGAAAACGCCAACGAAGCCAAAAGCGCATTTCTTGCCACCATGAGTCATGAGATCCGTACACCGATGAATGCCGTCATCGGTATGAGTGGTCTCTTGTTGGATACCAAGCTCAATGATGAACAGCGTGATTATGTAGAAACCATTCGCAGCTCAAGCGATGCGCTGCTCTCCATTATTAATGACATTCTGGATTTCTCGAAGATCGAAGCAGGCCGCATGGATCTTGAGAACCGTCCGCTGGATTTGCGTGACTGTGTAGAATCATCACTGGACCTTATCACTGCCCGCGCTGTCGAAAAGGGACTCGATATCGCCTATCTTTTCGACGGCGAAGTGCCGCCTGCCATCATGGGTGACTCCACCCGTTTGAGACAAGTCATCACCAACCTGTTGAGCAATGCCGTCAAGTTCACAGAGAAGGGTGAAGTTGTCCTCACCATATCGAGCCAGGGATATAAGAATGGAGACCGCAAGGAAAAGTTCATCCTCACTTTCTCCGTGCGTGATACAGGCATTGGTCTTTCAGAAGAAAGCATGAGCCGACTTTTCCAATCTTTCTCACAGGCAGATGCATCAACAACGCGCAAATATGGCGGTACAGGATTGGGTCTTGCCATTAGCAAGCATCTCGCTGAAATGATGGGCGGCAGCATGTGGGTAAAAAGCGATGGACTAGGCAAAGGTTCAACCTTCATCTTCACCATCAAAGCAGAAGGCGCTGACCTGCCCCCCGCTCAAAAACGAGGCTTCACTGGTATTCAACCAGAACTGCAAAACAAGCGCGTCCTTATTGTGGATGACAACACCACCAACCGTCACATCCTCAATATGCAAACTGCCAAATGGGGCATGAGTCCGCGCGATACTGATTCGCCGCTCACTGCGTTGGAATGGCTCAAGTCAAACGAAAAATTTGATGTTGCCATTCTCGATATGCACATGCCTGAAATGGATGGTCTCGAACTGGCGAAGCGCATCCACAGCAGCGTGGCAAATCTTCCTCTTGTGCTGTTCAGTTCCCTCGGTCGGCGTGAGGCGGGAGATAATGAAAATCTATTCTCCGCGTATCTCACCAAGCCCATTAAACAATCCCAGCTATTTGATACGCTTGTAGGACTCTTCGTCAAGCCTTCTTTGGATGTACCCACAACGCCAATCACAGACCGCTTCAAACCCGACCCGCAAATGGCAGCCAAACATCCGTTGAGAATTCTCCTCGCTGAAGATAACACCGTCAATCAAAAGCTCTCGCTGCGGCTGCTTGAACAAATGGGATACCGCGCCGATGTTGCATCCAATGGTTTGGAAGCCGTGGAAGCGGTGAACCGTCAGACGTATGATGTCATCCTAATGGATGTGCAAATGCCTGAAATGGATGGATTGGAAGCCACACGCCAGATCGTTGCACGTTGGTCAAATCACCCTTATATCATTGGGCTGACCGCAAACGCCATGCAAGGTGACCGCGAAATGTGCTTGAACGCAGGCATGGATAATTACATTGCAAAACCGATCCGCGTAGTGGAATTGGTAGATGCACTCTTCAAGGCAAATCGAATCAGTTAGCAGTTTGGAGAACCATGTCTGTTATTGATATGAACACGTTTAACTCTCTCAAGGAAAACGCTGGCGCAGAATTTGTCAGCGAGCTAATCGATACCTTTTTTGAAGACACAATTAATTTGACGCAGCAAATGAGAGCCGCACTTGTTGCAAAAGATGACGAGTCTTTTCGTCGTGCGGCGCATTCGCTCAAATCCAATGCGGCAACATTTGGAGCTACGGAACTCTCATCCCTTGCACGCGAATTGGAAAACATGGGACGCGAAAATAACCTCGAGATTGGTAACAGGCTTGAGGTCCTTGAAGAAGCGTTTCAAAAATCTAAGAGTCAATTAATTGAGTTAAGATAATCCCATGGTCACATCTCCTGAACCCGCTCACCTGCTCGTTGTGGACGATAATAAGATCAATCGCATGCTGCTCTCGCGCAGCCTGGAACTGCAAGGGCATGTGGTGGAAACCGCTGAAAATGGTAAGGAAGGCTTGGAAAAAATCCGCTCTGGGGTTTTTGACCTTGTTCTGCTCGATATTGAAATGCCAGAGATGGATGGATTTCAAGTTCTTGAGGCCTGTCTGAATGATGTGGAACTCAGGCAGCTCCCTATCATCATGACCTCAGCCATGGATGAATTGGATGCCGTGGTGAAGTGCGTAGAACTCGGCGCAGAAGATTATCTGACCAAGCCCATCAATCCCATTTTGCTGCGTGCACGAGTCAACGCCAGCCTTGAGAAAAAACGTCTGCGTGATGAACAGCGCAAGTTATTTAGAACTTTTGCCACAAAAGAAGTAGCGGAAGAACTGCTGCGTACAGGTTTTTCACTCGGCGGCAAGCAAGTGACTGCCAGTGTGCTGTTTGCAGATATCCGCTCCTTCACTACTATTGCAGAAAGCCAGGACCCAGCCGAGTCGATTGACCTGCTTAATGAGTATTTCAGCATGATGTTCGACGCCATTACCAACAATGGCGGCACTGTCAATCAACTGGTTGGAGATGGATTGATGGCAGTCTTCGGTGCTCCCATCTTCTTTGAAAGTCATCGTGAAAAAGCGGTGCATGCCGCCCTTGAAATGCTCGAACAGCTCAAGGTGTTCAACCAAGGCCGCTCCAATCAAGGCAAATCACAAATCCGCATTGGGATCGGGATCGCATCAGGAACCATGGTGGCTGGTTATACAGGCACACAATCCCGCGCAATTTACACCTGCATTGGTGATACAGTCAACTTGGCTTCACGCATTGAAGAATACACAAAAGAAGCTTTACACCCGTTGTTGATCGATAACTACACTCGTCAGGGTCTGCCTGAGAGCATCATAGTAGAAGACTTGGGTAAGGTTTTTTTCAAAGGAAAGAACCACGCCATTAAAATTTTCGCGGTTTTGTAACAATTTCGTATTATTCCGGGGTCTTTAATGTGCATGGCTTGACGCTTTAAACGTCATGTGCTACTATCCTTCGCTGATTATGTTGAATGAGGAGAATCTATGAGTAAAAAACAACGTGGCATGCTGGTGGTCTTCATTTTTGTGTTATCAACAATGTTGATATCTGCCTGCACACAATCCTTGTCTTCCGCCCCTGCCGCAACGCCGACATTGCTGCCTGATGGCCTGTTCGTTTCCCCCTTCCCATCAGTGGAAAACCCAATGGCAATGATCGAAGAATTTGCCAAGCAAACTGCTGCGGCCCAAACCACAGTAGCTAACGGCGGAACGCCTGTGACCCCTGGTGCTGTTGTTACAGCCACTACACCATTAGCTGTGACAACAGGCACAGTCATTACCCCACAAAGTGATGTTATTGCCACCGCTACAGCTACTGCTATTGTCATCAGCACCCCCACCAATGCAATTGCACAGCCCGCTGCAACCTCCGTTCCCCCTGGTGTTCGCCCTGCAAGCTACACTCTGCAAAGCGGAGAGTTCCCATATTGCATTGCACGCCGTTTCAATGTCGATCCTGATGAATTGCTTTCCCTCAGCGGCTTGTCCAGCGCTCAGGCAAATAGCCTCTCAGCAGGTACCGTATTGAAGATCCCGCAAAGCGGAGCATTCCCCGGTGACCGTGCTCTGGCTGCCCACCCCACTACATATTCTGTCGTTTCCAGCGACGAAACGATTTATGGCGTGGCATGCAAATTCGGCGACATTGATCCGAATGCTATCGCCTCGGCAAACGGCATCTCTGCTTCAGCCAGTCTCACTGCTGGGCAGCAGTTGAAAATACCGTAACATTCAAACAAAAAAAGCCCAGGTCAAACACCTGGGCTTTTTTCTTTATATAGCTCAAGGAGAATCAAATGCCATTTGAATTACTTCATTCCGAAACCTTACTTAAAGGACGTGCCTTCACCATCCGCCGCGACACATTGAAAACACCCGATGGGCGCGAAACAAAATTCGATATCGTTGAACATGGCGGCTCGGTCATTATCATTCCAATAGACCATGAAGGCAATTTACTTTTCGTACGCCAATACCGCCACGCAGCAAACATGGATCTCCTTGAGCTGCCCGCAGGCACACGTGATAAAAACGAACCATATGAAGAATGTGCCGCACGCGAGATCCGCGAAGAGACAGGCATGGAAGCAGGAACGTTAAAGCATGTCGGCTCCTTCTACCTCGCGCCTGGGTACTCCACCGAATACATGGGCGTCTTCCTGGCAACAGACTTAAAACACAATCCCCTTGAAGCAGATGATGACGAATTTTTATCAGTTGAAAAAATCAGTGTAAAAGAAGCCATTGCAATGGCAGAGCGTGGTGATATGCCAGACGCGAAATCATTGGCGGCGCTTTTAATGGCAAGACCGTATCTTGAAAAATATTTATAAATAAGAGGAAACAAATCCAATGATGATATTGATCGCTGGCCCTTATCGTTCAGGCACAAATGATGACCCTGAAAAGATACAGACAAATGTTCACCTGATGGAATCTTTTGCCTTGCCCATCTTCCGTAAAGGGCATATTCCAGTACTGGGCGAATGGTTTGCTCTTCCACTCGTTTCATTGGCAGGTTCAAAACAGATCGGCGATGAAGCGTTCAACGAAATATTCCATCCCATTGCTGTAAGGTTATTGGACAAGTGCGATGCAGTTCTTCGAGTAGGAGGTGCATCCACTGGAGCAGACCAAATGGTAAGCGTTGCCAGAGAAAAAGGTGCAAAGATCTTTTATTTCCTTGAAGAAATACCACAAGGATAAATATAAAAAAACGGCGGTTAAAAACCGTCGTTTTTTTATTCCTACTATTCCTGTCCAATATGTGACAACTCGCAGGGGGATTTAAGTCATATATAACTAACGTAATTCGTCGCCGAGGGATACACTTGTAACCGCGAAAATTATAAAAACGCAAAATTTCGGGGCATTTATGCCTCGCGCAAAGGAGCAAGTAATGAAACAACCTATCATTATGATCGATGGTAATGAAGCAACCGCAAGTGTTGCCCACCGTCTCAGCGAAGTGATCGCCATTTATCCAATCACACCTTCCTCCGGGATGGGCGAATTCTCTGACGAATGGTCTGCCAAGGGAAAGAAAAACCTTTGGGGTACCACTCCCCTCGTCATTGAAATGCAATCCGAAGGCGGCGCAGCAGGAACCGTACACGGCGCACTGCAAACAGGCGCTCTCACCACCACATTCACCGCGTCTCAGGGCTTATTGTTAATGATCCCTAATATGTACAAGATCGCGGGCGAACTGACCAGCACCGTCTTCCATGTGGCTGCACGCGCTATTGCCTCTCACGCCCTTTCCATTTATGGTGACCATCAAGATGTAATGGCCGTCCGCCAAACAGGCTGGGCACTGCTTTCCTCTGGTTCCGTTCAGGAAGCTCAGGATTTTGCCGCCATCGCACAGGCTGCCACGCTCAAATCACGAGTCCCGTTCATGCACTTTTTTGATGGATTTAGAACCTCCCACGAAGTGACCAAGATCTTCAAGCTAACAGATGAAGAACTCCGCCTCATGGTGGACGATGATCTGGTGCGTGCTCATCGAGCACGTGGACTCACCCCTGAGCATCCCACACTACGCGGAACCGCACAGAATCCCGATGTGTACTTCCAGATGCGTGAAGCATCCAACATGTATTACACCGCTACTCCCGCCATCGTGCAGGAGATGATGGATAAGTTCGCCAAGATCACAGGCCGCCACTATAACCTCTTTGATTACAGCGGACACCCCGATGCTGAACGTGTAATTATCATCATGGGCTCGGGTGGCGAAGTTGTAGAAGAAACCGTTACACGCCTTGCACAAAAAGGTGAAAAAGTTGGCGTATTACGCGTACGTTTGTATCGCCCCTTCTCCATTGAACATTTCCTCAAGGGCTTACCCAAGAGTGTGAAATCCATCGCAGTTTTGGATCGCACCAAGGAACCTGGCGCCAACGGCGAACCCATGTATCTGGATATCGTGAATGCCCTTATGGAAGGCAAACGCGCCGACATCAACGTGATCGGTGGACGCTATGGACTTTCCTCCAAAGAATTCACTCCTGCAATGACTAAGGCCGTGTTTGACGAATTAGCCAAACCCGAACCCAAGAATCATTTTACTGTCGGCATCAACGACGATGTTTCAAATACCAGTCTCACAGTTGACGCATCCTTCTCTCTGGAATCCGAGGGAATGGTCAGCTGCGTGTTCTTCGGCCTTGGTTCCGATGGAACTGTAGGCGCGAATAAGAACTCGATCAAGATCATCGGCGAAGAGACCGAAAACTACGCCCAAGGTTATTTCTATTACGACTCGAAGAAATCTGGCACGGTGACCATGTCGCACTTGCGCTTTGGTCCCAAAGCCATCCGCGCGCCATATCTCATCGAAGCCAATCAGGCAAACTTTGTGGCTTGCCATCAGTATGCCTTCCTCGAACGAGTAGACATGCTCAAGTATGCTAAAGAAGGCGGTATCTTCCTGCTCAATAGCATGTTCGGCCCTGAAGAAGTTTGGGATCAGCTCCCGCAGGAAGTTCAGAAGGACATTATCGCCAAGAAGCTCAAGTTCCATGTCATCAACGGCTATGATGTAGCTGAAAAGACAGGCATGGGCGGACGCATGAACACCATCATGCAGACAGCTTTCTTCGCCATCAGCGGTATTCTTCCGCGCGAGGCTGCAATTGCCGAGATCAAACACGCTATTGAAAAGAGTTATGGCAAGCGCGGTGAAGCAGTCGTGAAGAAGAATTTCGAGGCGGTGGATGCCACTGTCGCGAATCTTTATGAGGTCAAAGTCCCAGCGGCAGTAACCTCAAAGACGACACGCAGACTTCCAGTCCCGAATGAAGCGCCTGAGTTCGTTCGCGATGTACTCGGTCAGATCATCGACTCCGACGGCGATAACATCCCCGTCTCCGCTTTCCCAATTGATGGCACCTTCCCCACTGGCACAACCCAATGGGAAAAACGTAACCTTGCTCTTGAAATACCCGTGTGGGATGCCGATATTTGCATCCAATGCGGTAAGTGCGTGATGGTTTGTCCGCATGCGGTTATCCGCCATAAAGTGTACGATGAGAAGCTCGTGGCTGGCGCGCCTGAGACCTTCAAGCACACACCATCGAAGTTCAAGGAATTTTCAACTGGGTTCTCTTACACATTACAAGTTGCACCCGAAGATTGCACGGGTTGTACGTTGTGCGTGGAGGTTTGCCCTGTGAAGGATAAGCGTGCTGTGGGACGTAAAGCCATCAACATGGAACCTCAGCCCGCTCTGCGCGAAGCCGAAGCCAAGAACTGGGAATTCTTCATGAACATCCCTGATATGGACAGGAAGTTATTTAATCCATCCACGATCAAGAACTCTCAGCTGTTACGCCCATTATTTGAGTTCAGTGGCGCATGCGCTGGTTGCGGTGAAACTCCATATGTGAAGTTGGTCTCACAGTTGTTCGGTGACCGCGCCGTGATTGCAAATGCGACTGGTTGTTCCTCCATTTACGGCGGCAACCTCCCCACCACCCCGTGGGCCAAGAATGCTGAAGGTCGCGGACCTGCCTGGTCGAACTCGCTGTTTGAAGATAATGCCGAGTTTGGCTTGGGCATGCGCCTGACGATTGACAAGCAGATCGAGTATGCTCGTGAATTACTCAAATCCTTCGAAACAACGGTCAGCACCGAGTTGGTTGACGCCATTTTGAATGCTAATCAAGAAGACGAAGCAGGCATTGGTGCCCAGCGCGACCGTGTCGTTGAATTGAAGAACAAACTCAGCAAATCCAGCGACAGTCGTGCAAAAGATCTCATCAGCCTCGCTGATAACCTCGTCAAGAAATCCGTGTGGATCATCGGCGGTGACGGCTGGGCATACGATATCGGCTACGGTGGCCTCGACCACGTGCTTGCCAGCGGACGCAACGTCAACATCCTCGTTTTGGATACCGAAGTGTATTCAAACACGGGCGGCCAAGCCAGCAAGTCCACACCGCGCGCGGCAGTTGCAAAATTTGCAATGAGTGGTAAGGGACTGCCCAAGAAAGACCTCGGTCTCATTGCCATGTCCTATGGATATGTATATGTGGCTCGTGTTGCAATGGGCGCTAATGACCAGCAAACTCTCAAAGCTCTGATCGAAGCCGAAGCTTACGACGGGCCGTCATTGGTCATCGCATATAGCCCCTGTATCGCACACGGTTACGATATGGCAAGAAGCCTCGACCAGACCAAACTCGCAGTGCAATCGGGTCATTGGCCCATGTACCGCTACAATCCTGCCCTTGCCGAGCAGGGACAAAACCCGTTGACCATCGAATCCAAGGAACCCAACATTCCGATCTCGCAATATGCTTACAATGAGACTCGGTACAAGATGCTTATTCAAATGGATGAAGATCGCGCAGAAATGCTCATGAAGGAAGCGCAGCATGATGCAAAGTCCCGCTGGACGTTATATCAGCAGATGGCATCCATGCATTATGATGCAGGTAATGGTACCGAGGAGAACAAGTCATGACGGATCTCTCAACGACCTATCTCGGCCTAAAATTAAAGAATCCCCTCGTTGCTTCCGCTTCTCCCCTCTCAAAGAAACTTGAGAGGGCGAGAAAGTTAGAGGAGGCAGGAGTATCTGCCATCGTGATGTATTCCCTCTTTGAGGAACAGATCCTTCACGAAACGCTCGAACTTGACCACTTCCTGACTCGTGGTACTGATTCATTTGCTGAAGCTATCACCTATCTCCCGGATGGCGGCATGTACGCTGTCACGCCTGAGAAATATCTCACGCAACTTACAGCCATGAAGAAGGCACTGAGCATTCCAATCATCGGCAGTTTGAATGGTGTTTCTAAAGGCGGCTGGACGAGCTACGCGAAAAAGATTCAGGATGCTGGCGCAGATGCACTGGAATTGAATCTCTATTATCTGGTCACTGATCCCACGCTGAAGAGCGAAGAAGTAGAAGCGGCTCAAGCGGACCTGGTAGCTGAAGTCCGCTCTGCGATCAACATTCCTCTGGCTGTGAAACTTAGCCCCTTCATCACGGCTTTACCGCAATTCTCAAAGCGCCTTGTAGAAGCAGGCGCAAACGGCCTTGTACTATTCAACCGTTTCTATCAGCCTGATTTTGATCTGGATGAGTTGGATATCATCCACAATTTAGACTTGAGCACCTCTGCAGATTTACGTTTGCCGTTGCGCTGGATATCCATTCTGTACGGCAGAGTAGATGCAGATTTTGCATTGACAAGCGGTGTACACACCGCCAAAGATGTTCTCAAATCAATGATGGCTGGGGCAAAAGTTGCGATGACAGCTTCGACTCTGCTTCATAATGGCGAACAGGCTGTCGGTCCGATCTTGAGCGAAATGGAAGCATGGATGAAAGAACGAGATTATGAGTCCATTGAGCAGATGCAGGGCAGCATGTCTCAGAAAAATGTCCGCGAACCTGCGGCATTTGAACGTGCCAACTATATGAAAGTCCTTAGCTCGTGGCGTGAACTACCATAAATATATAAGTTGAACCAAAAAGAGGCTTCCAAGTAGGAAGCCTCTTTTATTATTGCAGAAGAAAAAGCTGGATAACTATTCCTGAACAGGAGCGGCGGCGGCTTGCTTGCGCTGACGGAAGGTGATCCGCCCACGCGCCATATCATAAGGAGACATTTCAAGTGCTACGCGGTCACCGAGCAGAATGCGAATATAGTGCTTGCGCATCTTGCCGGAGAGGTAAGCTAACACCTCATGGCCGTTATCCAAACGTACACGGAATTGAGTGCCCGGTAATGCTTCGATCACCAGACCATCCACTTTAATTTTGCCTTCTTCTTTTGTCATACGCGCCTCTTGATCTATTCAGTATCCTTGAAGGAACGTCGCTTGATGCGACGAATTGCCTTCTTCTTTTCCATACGGCGGGTTTCGCTTTTTGAGACGAACCAGCGTTTGCGGCGAACAGTGCTTAAAACACCACTCTTCACGACCTTCTTGCGAAAGCGCTTGAGCAAGGAGTCCTGAGACTCACCATTTCGTAAATTTACAACTGCCACTGTATTCACCTCCTTTCCGTTTGGAAATAAAAATCGGCTGTCACGCAGAATCAGCCGAAGGTACTTATCAAAAACCTGAAACGAACTCAATGACCGTGCGATCAGTAATTACGCTTCAATTCTCCTTGATTTAGACCTATGGATGTGAAATCCAAGACCGAAACTGCGAACGAGATTATACATGAGAAAAACCACCCTGCACAGGGGTTTGATGGCCCGTTAAACTGACTTCTCTGCCAACAAAGGAGGAAGAAATGAGTACAATGGGAACCATGAAAGATGCTCTCGAGAAGATCAAGGCAGACCCTCGTTATCAAAGAAATATCGAATATGGAGAACCGCGCTCTGGACACCCAGAGGGAAAGGTTAAATTCCATATTGCAGACCTGGAAACTAACCTGGAAATTCTGCGTGGAAGGGGTATGAGCGAAGAGGATTATTGGAAGCTCAAGTTTATGATCCATGTCCACGATTCTTTCAAGGCAGAGGCAGAAAGGCATGCCCCCACCCTTAGCACTCGTAATCACGCCAGCCTGGCCAAAGAATACGCACGACAATATACAGATGATACCGACTTGCTCAATATGATCCAGTTTCACGATGAAAACTACAAGCTTTGGCAGGAGTATTCCGAAACAGGGAGTTATGATGCGGAAAGTTTTAAAAATCTGCTGGATGCAATAAAGAATTGGGATCTATTCATTCTATTTATAATTATTGACGGTTGTACAAAGGGGAAAGATTATTCAAAATTGGGTTGGTTCATTAATGAGGTGAGAAAATATAAGGAAACTATCGTGGATTCCAATTGGGTATTGCCTCCAGCATAGAAAAATTTGTCTGGACATTCAAAACTTTCCCCTTGTCTTGCACAAGCATCAATTAAGTTGTACACTACAAACTGGAAAATAAATATTGCCATAAGCCATAAACAGCACACCTTCATCAAAACGCGGAGGGAATATGATTCCAATCTTAACTACCTTAATTTTGAGAAACATCGAAAGAAGGGGCCGAAATCAAGGCTCACCTACGATCAAGTTTGATAATAGAAAGATCGTTGTTGCGGGGGAAAATCTTTACGCGGGTCAAAGTTTAATTCTGAGGATTCTAAAAGCGAACGCCTTTTACCTGCCTCTGCCATCAAACGCGTATGGCATTGTTATCTATCCTGACGGTACTACCCGCAACCTGGCGGGAGGATTACACCAAGTTCCGCCTGGTTTGTACAAACTTCAATATGTGGACAAGCACGAACGCTTTGACGTGACCGTACCCATCTCTGAGGTGGCATTGGATGGCGAAAAACTTATCCTCACTGTCATGGCACGCTACCGAGTGATAGAACCAATAACAGCTCTTCGTATTGATAAGCCAATCGAGACCCTTATTGAACATCTCCAAACGGATGTGGCTCAATATATTCGCACGCACAAACACAATGACATTGCTGATTCTCCTGCCGCAAATGGCACCAGCAAGATCCTCTCCTTCTTCATCCAACGTCATGCAGACCGCTTCCCGCTTTCAAGAGCAATTGCCATTACAGGCATTGAGCTTAAGGAATTCACTGGTGATAAAGAATATATCAACATTCGGCGCAATGACTTGATCCAGCAGCAGCAAGATGAAATAGATAAACAACAATTAGATCGCAAAAAGGAAATAGATAAGCTAAAAGCAGAACATAAAGTGGCTATTGATACCATCAACGCCAAGGCAGCTGCAGACCAGGCAGCCTTGCGCAGCGAGATCCTGCATGAGAGCAATAAAAGGGAGATCATGCTGGATGAAATGAGGCAGCAATCCAAACGGCGGCACGAACTTGTCGTCAAAGCCGTGGATGCCATTAGCCAAGCGTTGGAACATTCTGGGTATGCGCGAAACACTACCGAAATAAAAAGTGCCATCGCTGATTTGCTCTCTGCAATACGAGAAGACAAACCTGAAGCGCAACAAGCCGCCCCCAAAGCTGGCAATAATCATCCGCGCACATCAAGCAATGACAAAATTGAAGATCTAACAAACACCTTACTCAATCTATTAAAGCCGAGAAGATGAACATACCATATCTTGAGACTGTTCAAACGCATCAGGGCTGGCAGGCAACATTTGCTTTTCAGGTATTTCATCGTCCTGCTGCAGAATGGCTTGCCATGCGCTGGGGTTTTAACGCGGGCGCCCTTCTCGATGAAGCACTGGATCGTTACCGTCTCTTTATTGAATCTCAATCGATAAGCGAAGCTGCTCTCCTTTCCAATGAACAGTCTGCAGACTTTACCCTTACCTTGCGTGGAATCAACTTGCCGAGTGATGGCTTGCAAATGGCACTACTCGGCAAAGCCAACGCCTCAGAAAAGGCACAGGCACAACAAGCAGCACGAGATTATGCTCGTGAAATTTTCTCCATCTTTCCGCATGACTTCATTCTTCAACCTGCTGAAGAAAAAGCCGATCACGACCGACTTTACGGGAAGGATTTTTTCGCAAAGAATCCCCAAGCCGCTGCCATACAACGCGCAATGGTATTCATTCCACCACTGGAAAAATACCAGTATTTTTCGGGGGCATGGCAGTCAAGTCCACGTGCTAATGAACAGGTTTGGCGTGCTCTTTCCAATATGCCAAAGACTGCGATGCTGAACATCACGATCCAGCCGTCCATTTTGTATGAAGGCGAAAAGAAGATGCTGCTGGACGCCAAAGCAACGATCTCTGAATTAAAAGTAGAACCCGCGCCAAAGAAAGAAGAGAAACCTGAAGAAAAGATTTACTCAGCTCACCTTACCTGGGCCGAAAACTATATCAAACGGCGGCTGACACCCTGGAAAAAATTCTTTCAACTACAAGTCCATGTTCTCGTTGATGGGCCTGTAGATGACAATCTGCTACGCTCGATCGGCTCCACTTTCACTCGTGACATAAATGACAACTTGTTACCAGGCTTTCAAATCCTGCGTCCCAATTCAAAAGAAGATGAGAAGGAATGGCGTGAACGAATTCGCTTATTGGACTTCGTAACGACTTCCATGCACATCAATGACATCGCAGACGTGGATGAAGTCTTTGCCGTCTTTCGCCTCCCCTTCCGCCCGGAAGCTGGTCTGCCGGGAGCAAATTTTATCTCCGCTGAAAAAGAGCCCCCCGCCCCACCTTCAGGATAACAACATCATGGCTGCCAGGAAAAATAGAAACTTCGTACACGTTCGCGTGATAAAGCATCTACCACAGGGACTCTCCATCGCACTGGATAATGGAGAGTTGGGCATTATCCGCGTGCGGGAGATTTCTTGGGAGGAAGAAGAACTCAGCAATTGGAAAGTCAATTATCCAATTGGATGGGATGGGTATGCCTTCTCCATTCCTGTACAAAAAGGAGAAGTGCGCGAATTCAGCCTGCGTCTTACGGAAAAAGACCCGTGGGATGAGATGGCAAAAGGGTTTGATAAAACCCGCATCTATGAAGGGGTAGTAACTGGGTCATTCGATTATGGTGCTTTCATTGAGATCGCGCCAGGGCTTTCAGGGCTTCTACGAAAATCTCAAATCCCTGCATGGGTACAAACACCTATCACCGACCTTTTTTGGCATGGTGACAAAGTGCTGGTCGTCATCCATGAATTGAATTATGCAGAACGGTTAATGAATTTGAGCATGGCTCCCGCTGGAGACCTCACAGGTGAGACTCTGCCGCTCGCGGAGAATCAACCCACATTTAAGTCTGAAGCGGATGATAGAGTTGAAAAAAGTTTCAGTGTAGATATTCCAAGAAGACACATCCTTGTTGTTGAAAATGACGAATCTCAATCGGCCGTAGTATGCGGCTGGTTGCGTGAGTTGGGGCAAAGTGTGGATGCAGCAGGCAGTGCCGAAGAAGCGTTGGAGTTTCTTGAAAAGGCACAGCCTGATGTAGCGCTGGTAGATATTGGGCTGCCAGGCATGAGCGGGACAGATTTGGTAAAAAATATTTTAGAAAAGCATCCGCAAATTCAAGTTGCAAATGCAACTGATTGGGCTCATGCGAATCAGATCAAAGATACGCTTGATGATCTACAAGCTTTGGGAGCAAAGCTATTGTATAAGCCGATACTTCCTGAAGATCTGATTGCATTTCTGTCTCCCGAGGAAAAGCAGGAGACTATAACTCTGCGGGATGAGAAAAAATTATCTCTGGCTGATATTCCAAAATTGGATGCAAAAAAATCGATTCACATGTTGTTGGGAACGTGCAGAAAGCATTTGGGCGTTGAGCAGGTATTTCTTTTTTCTCTTGATCCTATGCAACGCAGAATTGGGATCGTAGAGCGTTCTGGCGATGGTCTGACAAACAAAGGCGCTATTCCACAATTGATCTACAGTCCTGTACGAGACGCAGCCGAAGACCGAGAGCTTGTAGTTGCTGGTGAGATCACAGAACGGGAAAGCAAACGCTTCCATCACTTACTGGAGTTCTCCCCCAACATGGTTTCCTGTATCGGTGTGCCTGTACCTTCGCAGACGACCATTCAATACGCACTCTTCGCCATAGATAAGCGCGCCAAGTCATTTGGCGGTGAGAGCAAGATATTCGTAGAAGGTATGGCATTAGCCATTGGTGCTGCGTTAGACCAAAATAACCTGAGAGAAAAATCTGCCTTGATGCAACGTTCTGCTTTGATCGGAAACCTTACGAGCGGCATGATGCATGAAATCAATAATCTAGTAGGGCCGCTTTTATACGGCTCGAACAGCTTGAAAAAAAAGCTGACCCAAATTGAAAAAGAAACAGGAACACCAAATTATTCGGATATCAATGATGAGATCACAAAGATCCAACAGGATGTCCGCAAGATCATCAATACAACCAAGGCATTCACTCGCATTGCGGCAAAAGGCAGAGATGAAATTCTAAGGGTGGATGAAATTATTGAGGAAACATTGCTGCTCCTACGAGACATCAGCAAAACCGCAAAAGTTTTCCCTTACTTTGAACCGCCAGAGAAATTGCTCGTTGTTCGCAGCCAGGCTGTTGTTTTAGAGCAGATCATTTTGAATGTCATCTTGAATGCCATTCAACAAATCGCCGAATTGCGTCCAAGCATTGGTGGCTGGATAAAGATAAATACTGAGATCGTGAACATCACAAAAGATGAAACGAAATGCCGAATCTATATCGAAGATAACGGTCCAGGTATTCATGCGAAGTTATGGGAAAAGGTCTTTGAAGCAGGTTATACCACCCGCCGTGAAGGAAGCGGCATTGGGCTGTATATATCCCGCAATCTTATGCAGGATATTGGCGGCGAAATTGTCATTACACAAAGCCGAATCTTAAGTGGATCAACTTTTATGCTGGAATTTCCAGTTCATCTGTGAGTAAACCCTATGTGCAAAGTCTTGATTCTTGATGATGATAAACGCTATGCTGAAGCGTTGAAACCTGTTGTGGAGGGATTTGAAGAAAGCGGGACGATAACAGATACCGCCTCTACAATCAACGAAGCGCTTGATTGCGCTCAAAAGGCAGTTCTCAGCGGACAGCCTTATACCATCTTTATTATTGACCAAAAATTGGGCATAGGAAAAGATGGTATTGAAGCAATGAAAGAATTAAAGGCTGCAAGCCCTGATTCTGAATCAATCATACTCACCGGGGTTGGCGATCAGGATGCAGGAGTCCGTGCTTATCAGGCAGGAGCTTTCCGATACCTCTCCAAGCCAGTTGAAGAGGAAGAGCTCATCTTCGTTCTAAATTCGTTGATGCAGTCTCGCCGTGAATTGGTGGAAAACAAATGGCGAAAAGTATTCAGTGAAATGATGGAAACCGCCCTCCATAAAACTAATTTCACTGATGTAGCAAAGGTGGTTGCGGAATATTCATTGCAATTAGGATTTACACGAGCGCATATTTTTTGGTCGCCGAAACGAAGCGGCACGAATGTATCCAATCTTCTGGGCGGGGTTGAATGCGCAGGAAAAGATTCAATAAAGGATTTTTCCAGCAAGAAATTGGTTATTTCTCCTGGAAAAGATTTTTGGCACTATCTGCAAACGCGAGATATAAGTTTCATTTCCAGCAAAGATGCCAGTAAAAAATTGAATTTAGAACTCGCCTCTATTGGCTTCTCCTTCCCTGCAAGTGGGTTGTGGATACTTCCTCTTTGGAGCGGCACCGAACTTTTAGGCGCACTAACCCTCGATACCCATCAGGTAATTCGGTCACTTGGCGCACAGGAACGTTCTCTGCTCAATTTTTTTGCACGTCAGGTAGCTGTCACACTTGAACATGCAGAATTGTATGACTCTGAAAAACGAGCCTTACGGGAAGCTGAGATGTTCAGCCATATCGGGCGACAAACAGGCACAAGGGCCGCCACACAAAATTTGACGAAGCTTCTTGAGCAGATCAGAGTGGAAGTTGGCAAGCAATTCGATGTATCTGACTTCTCCATTTTCATCTATAAGGAGCAGGAGAATACTATCCACTTTGAGCTATTATATGAAAATGGAATTTTACAAAACAGAACCCCCAGGGTGGCAGGCAATGGGCTTGAAGAATATATGCTTGCGCAGAAAAATCCCGTGATGCTGAATGATGTACGCAGTTTCGTGAAAGAGACTGGCATCAAAATTCAAGGTGTCATTCCATTCGCGTGGCTGGGCGCTCCCCTGCAAGTAGGTGATAAGATATTCGGCGGAGTATGCATCCAAAAGCGAGGAAGAGGCGTTGCCTTTTCAAGTCATGATAAACAAATTTTGCGAGCTGTAGCAGATCATGTGGCAGGGGCAGTACAAATCAGCGACTTCAAGAAAGAAGAAGATGAAGACAGAGAACGCATGCAGTTACTGCAACGTGCCAGTATGGAGATGTTGCGTATCGCGCGACAAAGTGAAGATGATTTTTGGCTTACAGTTTTAACCATTGCCACAGCTAATTTTGGGTTGGGATTTAATCGTGCGCTTCTTTTCCTTACAAAGGATAACCGTGAAATCCTACAGGGTAGGACAGGCATTGGAACCAATGACCATAAAGAAGCGGTCCGTCACTGGAAACGTGAGGAAAAATTAAAAAGCGACCTGGACTCCTTTCTGCTTGCTGTAGATTCAGGCCATATACGCCTCACCCACTTTCATAAGATGATAAAAGGAATTGACATCGCTTTAAGCGAACTTGGAAGTGAAACTCGAGAACAACTAAAAACAAGCCGTGTTTTGATAGTAAAAAAGGAAGATCTGTCCCTGCACCTTCCGAATGAAGTCATCCAAAAATTTGAATTAGCAGATTGCGCCCTACTCTCCATTGGAACAGGGAATTTTATCTCAGGGCTGGTTATTGTTGACAACAAGCATAACCAAAAGCCGTTACATGATAAAGTACTTAGCAGCTTGCAAAGCTTGCTCGCCAACGCAGGGCTAGTTTGGGAGACCCTCCGCCAGCGCGAAAAAAGCGAGGACTTGCTTGATGCGAACCTTGAAATTCTTGGATCGGCCAGTCATCAATCCCTGCAAAAAACGCTGGATCGCATCTGCAAAACTGCGCATTTGATCAGCCGCGCTGATTGGACGATCATTCATCCTTTCCGCGCAGGAAAAAAGACCTTTGAAATTGATGTAGATAATGTTGGGCATTACGGGAATTTAAATTCCCCTATTCTAGACCTGACAAAAAGAAATATGCGAATTGGCGGTGTAACAAGGCATGTACTAAAAAAAGGTGAGTTAGTTGTTGGCAATATTGACAAAAAAAATCCAGGTATTGGTAAATTAAAACTATCAGAAAGTCACTTTATCCAGAGCGAGAAGGTGAAGGCGTTAATCGGAGTAGCAATTAAAGACCCATCCACGCAAGAATCGCTCGGGATCCTTTATTTGGATTACCGTCAGCCGCGGGAGTTTTCAAAAAGCGATGTCCACCATGCAGAGTCCCTCGCAAGCCTGGCAGCTGTGGCTATTTCCAATATCCACGAAATGGATGAGATCAAGCAAAGGCGTCAATTCAAGCTTGCCAAGGAAATTGCCGAGGCGGTAGGCGCTAGCTTAAACCTTGAAACGACCATTGATGCGATCCTTAGTAAGTTGCATGAGGCGTTTGGGGGAACTCGTCTATGTGTTTTGTTGTACGAGAGGCGAATACAAGCGTTAAAGTTTGCACCTGGCACATCAAAATTCTATAAAGTTACCAAACCAGAATATATTAGTCAGGATACCTTTCCGCTGGATAAAGGGACAATTGCGTGCCGAGTGGCAAGAAAATCTTTAGCAGAGAAAAAGGTGATGGTTGAAAATGTTAAAGATGTCAGCAATGACAAGGAGTATTTGACCCTTAATTCAAAGGTTAGATCTGAATTTTGCATCAGCTTATTGGATACAAAGAATGAGTTACTTGGAGTACTTGCTCTTGAAAGAGGAGAAATCAACGGCTTTGGCGAGGACGATATTGAAGTCATTAAAGCGGTTGCACAGCATATTAGCATCGCGATTGACCGCGCACAGCAAAGTGAAGATCTGGAATACAACTCTACAGTAGCAGCACAAACTTCATGGGCTGCAAACTTAGCTCATGAAATTAACAACGAAGTCGGAAAAATTCTCAACTGGACATACTTCATTCGGAAAATTGCGAAAGAAAATATCGAAATACAGGAATACGCAAAAAACATCGAGGAAAGTGCGTCAAAATTATCCAGCACGAACCCATTTTCTGGGAAACCACCGTCAATAGTTGAGATCGATGCTGTTCTAACATCCTATCTGGAACAGATCACCCAGCTTCGCAGCATAGAAGTCGTATATAATCTCGGCGCTCCTGAAATAAAAGTCGCCATAAAAACGGATCAATTTCAACATGTCCTGCGACAACTTGTCAACAATGCATCGAGGGCTATGGAAAATCTTGAGAAAAAGAAAATTCTAATCGTCTCGCGGATAACAAGCGACTCAATGATCGAAATTCTATTTCAAGACTTTGGTCCTGGCCTCAGCGAAGATAAACATCTATCTGCTTTCCGTAGGCGATTTACAACCAAAAATACTGGAGGGTATGGTCTGTTATTCATCCGCCAGATGATCGAAGATATGCAAGGTGATATTATTTTGCAGCCATACCAAGAAGGCATGGGCGCATCATTCTTAATTCAATTGCCTATATACAACCCAACGCAGAGTCAAAGTGACTAAACATGTATAACAACTTTTCCGACCCAAAGAAGAATAAACCACGTGTGTTGATCGTAGAAAATGACCCTAAAGCACGCATCTCCTATCAGACCCTGATCATGTACTGGGACTACGAACCTGTTCTCGCTATGGGAGCAGGCACCAGCTTAATAGCAGATGCGAAAAAAAAAGCCCAAGAAATGCGCTGCGCTCTAGCGTTAATAGATCTCCGTCTAATTGATGATTACAACGAACAGGACACTAGTGGATTGAAACTCGCTGAGGAGCTTGGCGACCAACTCATGCCAATTATCCTAAGCGGACATGACAATCCTAATGTACTGAGAAAATTACTTCAAAAACATATAGACATTGCTTTTATCAGCAAGAACGACAGCCGCGATACGATAGAAGAAATCTTGAATGCAGAAGCGGCAAAAGTTACAGCGGCAAAAAGAAATCTGATTTTCGAAAATCCAGAAGTCCTGGAAGATATCGCCAAATCGCCTCTTAGCAAAAACACAGCTGAATTCGCTGACCAGTTTGCAGATATTTTTGCAAAACTATTTCCCAAGGCTGAAAAACTCCGCTTTGAAAAATTGGAGCTGCGACCTGCGTCCTCAAATATATCTACTGTGCCACGCCCCAATTCCATTGTATTAAAAGTTTACGAAGGAGACCTTGAGCCATTTGTTGTTAAAATTGCTCGTTCTGAAAAAATAAAAAAAGAGGTTGAAAATTACACTAAACATATTCATCGTAGATTGACAGGCTACTTCTCCGCCAGATTAGAGCGTAGTGCCACACTATGGGATATTGGGGGAGCAGCTTATTCTTATGTGGGCGAATTCGATGTCACTACTTTTTCCCGATATTATGAAGAGAAATCGATCTCGGAGATCGAAGATTGTCTGGGAGCATTTTTCACCAGAATCTGGGGCAGGCATTATGAACAAGCCCATGAAGAATGCAATGTGTCTCTTTTCAAACTTTACTCACAGGTTTGGGACAATTGGTATGAAAAAAGGAAAGAAGACTTTTTCAAGACCCGCTTTAATGGGTCACCTTTACCGGAGATGAAGCAAAACACCCCTGAGCCCATTCAATGGTTCGTGGAAAAAATCGCTACCCCGTCCAATGACATAAGCTTTGTCGAAAAGACCCGAATCGGTGTCACCCATGGCGACTTACACGGTGACAACCTACTTGTAGATACTCAAAAGAATGTATGGGTTATTGACTTCGAGCGCTGCGGAGAAGGCCACATCCTACAGGATTTTATTGAACTAGAAGCTGATATTTTCAATCGCCTTGAAGAACATAACGAAAACTTTCCAGCCTATCTAAAGATGTGCGGCACCATTTTGAAGCAAAAACAAATTCAGGGCTTTGAAGAGACGGAAACTACTTCAGAAGATCCACGCATTGAAAAGGCATTAAAGACCATCTCAAAGCTGCGGGCGCTGGCAAGAGAACATACAAAGATCACAGATGCCCGTGAATATTTGTACGGGCTACTTTTCAACATGATGTTCCGTGCAGCTATGATCCACAAAACTGACCCAAAGAAAAACCATCGTCCATTATTGCTTGCCAGTTTGATCTGTGACCGCCTCGATCACTGGGACGATTAATTAAAAATCGCTGCTAGCATATTCCGTTATTAAGCGAAGGAGAAAACAATGAGCACTTCCCCAACCCAATATCGAGAAGAAGTTCTGAAGCCCTTTTTCAAATATGTGAAAAGCGGTGAGTCATTCTATGTAGTAGGTGCCCCAAGTGTGGGAAAAACACGCCTCATGGATTTCATCATGGGAGATGATCCAGATGCACTTTGGGCAGGCGAAGAAGTAGATCGAGATTGGGTCAAAAGTAAATATCTTGGAGAAGATATTGCTTCAAGAATATGGCTAGTACGAGTAGATATGAATCGCATGAGACACGAGAATGACTGGTCATTTCAGTTTTACGAATTGCTTCTTCACACTCTTTTACTTACATGCAATCGCTGTGTCTCTATGGAGAAAATAGAAGCACTAAAAGTAGAGTTGGCAACTCTTGATTCGCAAGTGATACAAAGTAAAGATGCATTAATGGCCCATCGTCTTTTTGAGATGGCAGTTAACATGATATGCCAATCTTACAATATTCAAATTTGTTTTCTATTTGATGAATTTGATGAAACGTACCAATCCATGCCCCATGAAGTGTTTGCTCAATTACGTGCAGTCCGCGACGCGAACAAATATCGGCTTACTTACATTCTGTTTCTGCGCAACCTTCCAGAAAGATTGCGCTCACCAAAAGATAATGAAAGTTTCTATGAGCTGATCTCGCGCAATATGCTTGGGCTTGGACCATATTCTGCCATGGATTCATTCCACATCATTGGGCAGCTTGAAAAACGAAGAGACCATGAACTAAATAAGGCAACCCGTGAGTGGGTGTGGGTCAACAGTGGTGGTCATCCTGGGATCATCCAAGCACTATTCACCCTCGCAAAAGAAAAACCGCTATCTACTGCTCAAATGCAAAACACAGAGTGGATTGCAAGGCAAGAAATCGTTCGCGAGGAATTTAGAAAAATATGGGATGGTTTATTAGAAGAGGAACAGGATGCTATTCGAAAAATAGCGCATGGCGATCAAAAATTCGTCTCACCTTCAACGGGTAAGCTGCTCCTCGCCAAAGGCCTTATCAAACCTTCTGGCAAACAATCAGTGGCACTTTTCAATCCACTGTTTAGCTATTGGCTACAGTAATTTTTGGCATACTTTAAAATACGCAAACCTTCCAATCTTAGTAACTCAGGAAAGACTGCTTTGTAGATATTGCAATTGGGCGATTTAACATCATATCGCCCAGTTGCGCGGTATGTTGCAAGCGAACAGCCTCCTGCACACCAATTCTTCCATTCACAAGCCCTACAGCCTTCTTTTTCTATAACAGGAAGGTTCTGAAGTCCAGTGTCATCGTTGTGGATGGCATACAGGGGATCAAGATCATTAAAGCTAGCAATAGGCCTCCTTATTAGCATCTGGCACTTGGCAACCTGGCCATTTTGATCGTAAACTAGATAATTTTCCCCTACATCACAAGTACGTATATGAGAACCGTTCAAATTTGAGCGGTCGATAATTTGTCCTAGAGCAATTTGGAGAGGCAGGTTTGCCTCAATTACTTTAAAAGCTTTCAACAACCCGTCAATCATTTTTTCTTCATTAAATCGCAGACCTGCTTCTTGCATCGACAATTCGTTTTCACGATAGAAGTTCAAGTTAAATGGAAGCTCTTTCTCTACTATCCATTCCAGCAAATTAGGCAAACCATCGATTGTCTTTGCGCTCACTGTTATAGAAATATTTGGCAAAAGGCCATTTGCGATAGCTCGCTCAATACCAGTTGACACTTCTGCAAAAGAACCTTTTCCATCTGCATGTGAGCGCTGGGTATCGTGATAGTCCCCTACCCCGTCAAGGGAAATCATTAAGTGAATATTCATTGATGTAAGAGCCTTGGAGATTTCATCGGTCAGCAAAGTTCCATTAGTCAACAAAACTGCATCTAGGCTTAATCCACTATCTTCAACGTGAAGCTTTGCATATTCATGTAATTGAAGAATAAACGGAAAACGGATAAGAGGTTCACCACCTGCATACTTCAATTTAATGCGGTTGTACCCATGTATCTGTGCAGATCGAATCATAGACTGGATCACACCCTGGGCCGTTTCAAGTGACATATCTTCACGAAGGTGCGGCAGATAACAATAAGAGCAGCGCAAATTACAACGGTCAGTAATATGAAGCCATGCAGTTAAGGTATCCGATTTCGGAGTTTCTAATCCGACATATTCATCTGACATCAACAGACCTTGCGAGAGAAAGCCTTCCAGCAAAGTATCAGAATCAATATCGTTGGTTTGCGTGTGCCTAAAGCGACGGTCAAAGCCATTTAGAACAGAAACAGCTTCTTTGTTAAGAACAGAAGCGCCGCGTTGTCCAAAAGGTGGGAGGAAAACTTTAAAATCGTCATTAAGCGAAAGTTGCATTATTCCATCTGGAACATGAAGTGTATCTAAATTTATTGAAAAATCTTTTGGCATGGTGGTTGTGGACGAACATGCGCAATCCCCTTCTGTAACGCGAAGGGCTTCTGGGTTGATCAATAAGATGGGTGTGTTTTGAGGCGTCATTTCGTCTCCATGCTTTTACCTGGCTAATTTTGTCGTTTCAAGTGTTGCATTAAGGGTTTTTCTGGTTTTTGAAAGAGCAGTTTTTTGAGTAGAAGGGAGACGGTCAATTTTTGTCAGCAATTTCTTTACATACATAAGTGTTTTATCAATCCCTTCCCTGCTCTCGAATGTATGCAAACGTTCCTGCATACGATCCAGGCTATCTTCATATCTGCGTTGATAAAAACCTGCAGCTTTATTGCGAGCCGCCCATGCCGTAGCCATACGCTTGGTCGCCTCAAAGTAATGATTGAACGCACTGTTATATTTGCCTTGTAAATATTCAATATCAGCAAGCAAAACATCTGCTTTGGCAATAAAGAAGTCAAAGTCTTCACTTTGCGCAATCTTCTGAGACTTTACTGCATAGGCTGCTGCTTGCTTAATATATTCTTTTTGTTCCTTATCATTTTTTTGAACGGCCATTTTATAGTATGTGACACCTATATCGTCGAGAGTATCAGCCTGCATGCGCCTTTTTTCAAGGTCAATGCTCAGGTCAAGAGATTCTTTCAAGTATTTTAGTGCATTATCCCAATCATTCATTTCACGGTAAGAAGAGCCAATCTCGTTTAGCACCAGTGTCAGGTTATCGCGATCCTTTAAACGTCTAAATGTTTTCTCTGCTTCCTTCAATTCGATTATGGCAGATTCAAAATCATTCATATAACGTTTCATTCGACCCAAACTGATACGCGCCAGTGCACGTCCACGGCTGCTGCGCGCGCTATCGAAGGCCTGATATGCTTTCGTAAACATATCTACAGCCAGAGGGATTCGGCCACCGTCTTCCATAATCTGGCCAAAAGTGTTGTAGCTTAACCCGAGTTCGTAAGGAATATCCAGGTTGCGGCGGATATTTAAACCACGCCCCACATACGTTCTCGCACGCTCCATATCTCCCAATAAATAATAAATATATCCCATATTATTTAGCACTCTGGCTTTGTGTTTTTTTGCTTCTGCAACCTTGCTAGGTACCTTCAATGCTTTTTTATAATAAATTAAAGCTTCATTGTATCGATCACGAACTCGGTATGCATATCCCCAATTGTTATACACTTGTCCAAGTTGTTGCTGCAAATGAGCACGCTCAGATACAGGGAGTTTACCTCTTAGCAGTTTCAAATAAACTGTTTCTGCTTCCTTAGCATGTTTTATGGCTTCATTAGGATTCCCTGTGTAGCTGTCTAACTCGATCAACAACATCAAAGTCGTAGCTCGAAGAGACGGGTCCACCTTTGGGCGTCTGATAAACGCATGCCAGATACCGCCAGCTTTAACATAGTCATCCCGTCGAAATGCTGTTAATGCAACGCGAAAGTCATATTTATCTCGTTCAGTTTTTGATAATTTGTTCTTTACCCCATCTATTTCCTGATTTAGTAATTCACAATATGCAAGGTCAACGTTGTAAACAGCAGAAATGAAACGCTCTTCATAAGACTTAAGCCCATTGTCCAAGTCCAGCCCGAGGCGATAAAACAGTTCCTCCGCCAGCAAGGACCGTACCCTGTCATTTTTAGGGGTATCTTGCCCCTTAAGAAGCTTCTGATCATTAATTGCTTTTGCATACCACTCAAGTACAGATTGATATGGCTTTTCTTTTTCATCCGAAATTTCTGCAGGCCAAACCTGTTCATTGATCAGCTTCCTCATCTCATCATGCAGATTAATGACCTGATGACCGCCTTCAATTTCGCGATATTTAACAAAGCTAAAGTTCATCAGTTCTTGTACTATGGGAGTTACACCATCAACAGAAATATCGAGTAACTCAGCAAGCAAAGATGTTTCCATTCTTCGCCAAGCAAAAGCCATGTATAAAAGCGCCATTTTTTTCTTTAATTCAAGGCGACGTACCCAACCCACCAATTCTGCAGCAAAAGACCCAGATGAGTTCAACAACTCATCAAGCATTCCAATATCATTAGACAACCAATCGTAAACCAAAGCCACATACAATGGACGGCCTGCCGTCCGCTCATAGATCTTTTGATACTTTTCCTCATCAATTGAGGTGTTAAGTTCAGAGCTTGACGAGAAATATTGTTTTATTTCCTCTAGGCTCAGCAAAGGGAGTGGACGTATCCACACTGCCTCCCCGTAACGGTCAAGGTTTAATCTCTTTCGCCCAGCAAAAACCACAATTGTCTTTCGGTCTGTACTTTCATTTTCCAGCAGAATGTCCTGTTCTATGCGATCAAAATCTTTAAGGAGCTTTTCCAAAACCCAGTCTTCTACACCACGCATCTCCTCACAAGTGTCAAAAAGGATAAGTACTTTTCCATTCTTGTTCAATATATCCTTATATTCCACAAGAAACTTCTCGTACGCTTGTTCAAACTGGTCTTGCTGATCCGCGCCGGAAAGCTCAGTGTACTCCTGGCCTTCCATCTGGAAGGATCCGTTCGGGTCAAACTTCAATCGCGAGGCAAGCTCGTTTAGCAAACCAATGTTTGTCTGGTTATTTGTGTCATAAAAATCAATAAGCCCAGTAGAAATAATATTTTCCCCAAATTCGGATATTGCTGCGCGTTCATATTGTTCAAGTAGGCGTGTTTTACCTATTCCCCCATCACCAGGTATGTGCAATATCCACTCCAGACGCTCCCCTTTTATGATGGAATGGAAAATCTCCAATTGTTCTTCACGTCCAACAAAAATCGCCTTACTTTGCGAGGGCAAAAAAACAAGTGACATAGTAGCCTCCAGATTAAATCAAACAATCCGTTGGGTCACCATATAAAACCCAACCAGCCCAAAAGTTCTCTTCCTTATCACGCATTGCCAATCTTGCCTGTCTTACAGACTCACCCAAGGTTTCTCCTGCCAGCGCATGTTTATAGAAATTCAATGCAAATTCTCTAGCCCAATCATCTCTTACAGACCAAAGCGGTCCCAAGCACCCTTTCGCTCCACCTCTTAAAGTGGACACTGCAACCCCATCCATAAATTCTCCCCTAGGTGATTGAGAGTTATTTGTTGTCTGTGCATGGGCAGTTTTACAAGCATTCAAATAAATAAAAGATGGACTACTCAAAAGCCGCTCAAATTCTTCTGCAAGCCATGGATAATCGTTCAACATTAAACTACTTTTATGTGGAGAGCCCACATCAAAACCACCATGCCCAGCGTAATGAATAAGACGATAAGGCACATTACTCAACTTCAATGCCATTGCTTTGACTGTGGCTTTATCTTGCTTTAAAACATCCACCTGCCATCCGTGATTTCTCAACATTTCAGAAACTTGATGCGCCTCTTGCTCCGCCTCAGGCAGGTTATTCTTTGGGTCACCTATCACCAACGCCCGCAGTGAGTCTTTAGGGAGTGGAGGATATATCGTAATTCGTTCTTTAATCTGTGGTTTCCGAGCAATAGGGTGCTTTAAACATAAATACTCGCCACCGTCATGAAAAAGTTCCCATGGAATATCACTGCTATTTGTCACTACTTGAAAATAAGCGCCATTATATGAAGAAATAAAGGCTCGTGCATCCAACGGAAGATATGCCTTCCATGATGCAATTGCTGTTTCTTCTAAATTCTCCCGCCAGTCGCTCCAATCATAACGCTGATGAGTGTAAATACGTTCAGAAGCATATGTAGATTGACCGATTTCCCCAGAAAGATGCCATGTCGTGTAGTATTCTGAAGGAGAATTAAACAAACTCATCAAATTAATACAGTCTGAGGGTTTATTCCATGCTCCATCGATAACTTTTACAAGGGCACCAGCATCCTGCAAACCTAATAATTCCAGCAATTCCACATCAGCCTTCAGGGAAAGTTTTAACTCCAATAGTTTTTGAGAATCACTTTCAAGCTTTCGGT
Source organism: Anaerolineales bacterium (assembly GCA_046328875.1). Lineage (GTDB taxonomy): Bacteria > Chloroflexota > Anaerolineae > Anaerolineales > Villigracilaceae > Villigracilis. The sequence continues at coordinate 3,654,291 of JAXLVS010000001.1, forward strand.
CATAACGCCTAATTTGCTTTACAAGCTCGTCTTTAACACTTTTTAAAGCGTCTTTTTGTTTCAAAGCAGCAATCATACCTGTATGAAACAAGATCTCCCGCACAATGGATGGGTCAAGGCTATCAATCTGAATATACAAATCCTTGGCTTTCTGGCTAAGTAAAATATATTCCTGTGTATGGAGAATAGACAAAACCTTTTGCAGTAATTTCCGCAAAGAACGCTCCACTTCATATGCATTAGAAGTCATTACTACAAGGTTCAAAGGAGAATTTCTTAATTCCATCACTTTGTGTGTAAACCAAGCCGAATCCGCCGAACGGAAATCCTCCCTCAAATCATCAATAGCGCTAAAAAATTTTTTTAGAATATCAGGCTTAAACCAGCGAAGCACTGAGGCGATTTCAACAAATCTTCTCACCCAATCTTCCGTATCCTCTAAAATGTGTCGTCGTATCACTTCCTCATGCAATTTCTCAGCCAATTGCATCCGGTGTTCTTCAACAGCTTCTACTTTTATACCCAGTCTGTCAAGTTCGTATACGATCAGTTCCGTACTATATGGATGACCATTGGAAAGGTCATAAATAAATCTGGTCGCGGGGCGGTAATGGCTACCCGAAGCCAGCGCGTTGACATGGTCGGTCGTATATTCAAAGTTAAACGGATCGATTGAATAGGCATTTGACACTCTCCGCAGAAATCCTGGCCAAGCACTTTCGCGAATACGCCCCCCTCGTCCAGCTAAAAATACAATAGCTCCAGGTGAAGATTCCGCTTCTAAAAAAGGCCACAAAAAATTCGTACCTAGCCAATTGAATAAATCCTGAGGCCAGTATTCAGTTTTATCTAGTACCAAAATAAACGGAGAATGAATTTTTGCATGTATTTCGAGTAATACCCCAATAAATTCTGTAATTAATGGACCTATATCTATCTTAGATTCCTGACCTCTTTGAATATTCTCCAAAATAGCACTCGCAAGTGCTACCATGCTGGCAACTTCCACCCATTTACTTAATTGCTCGCAAATCGATCGCAGAACCTCAGAAATTAGTTTTATATTATCCCCGCTATCCTCCTGCCAGTTATAAGAAGCTTCAATAAGAACAAACGGAAGCCCATTTACCTCGCAAAGTTCTTTAACTACATTCAAAACACGAGTCTTGCCAATCCCCTCAATGCCATAAAATTCAAGAGCATCAAAAGGCAAACCTGTTCCAGATTCAAAACTACTTGCTTTTATTTTAGAAAGTACTTCCTCAGTTAATTTTTTCTGAGCTTGGCGATCAATCGGCCTCGAAGTAGTTGGATAGTTGGACATTTGTTTCTCTCACGCCTTTCGGTAAAAGGAGTCGCACTCTAACCTCTTCTACAGCCTCAACACGCTGCTGCAGGTTCAGACTCCTTCTAGAATACTCCGTAAAACCACAACTTTGAAACAAACGCAAAGATATAAAATTATCCGCAAGGATATCAGCCGTTAATAATTCATACCCATAAATTGTTGAAGCATCAACAATCAGTTTGAGAAGTTTTTTCCCCACTCCTTTGTATCTAAAGTTGGGCAGCAACACAAGCCCAATATTCCCTATTGTACGTCTATATTTTGATATGGGAAATAACCTGCCAAACCCAACAATTAAGTCATCTTCTTTTACAACAACGAGCAGCCGCCCACGCTGTAAATCCACTCCCTTTCTTAATATATTTTCCCAATCTGTAGTAGCGACATAACCTTCTGTTTGTAAAAATTTACCCTCCCCCGCAACCTGATTAATAATATCAACTACCCGCTCACGCTCCCTGATATGAAAAAGCTGATACGTAATCATTATAGCAAAAACCAATGACTTATTCTAGCACACCCGCCTCTTTTCTGACTTCAGATCTGCTCCTATTTCGAAACATATTCCTACACTGGGAACTTAAAACAAAAAGCCACCCAAAATGGGTGGCATAAAAGATAAAGAAAAGCCCCTTGGCAATGACCTACTCTCCCAGGAGGTCGCCCTCCAAGTACCATCGGCGCTGACGTGCTTAACTTCCGGGTTCGGTATGGGACCGGGTGTACCCACGTCGCTCAAATCACCAAGGGACAATTTCACAAAATTGTCACTAAATAGCAAATTGATAATGATGTAGTTAGTTTGAAAAGTACCAATTTCTCCGCATCACGGAAGGAAGCCCTCGACCATTAGTACAGCTTAGCTTAACACATTACTGTGCTTACACATGCTGCCTATTAAGCAGGTAGTCTACCTGCGGTCTTACTCCATTACTGGAATACAGGGATCTAATCTTAGGGCGAGTTTCCCACTTAGATGCTTTCAGCGGTTATCTCTGCCAGACATGGCTACCCAGCGATGCTCCTGGCGGAACAACTGGCACACTAGAGGTCTGTCCACGCCGGTCCTCTCGTACTAGGAGCAGCTCCCTTCAAATCCCTTACGCCCACAGCGGATAGAGACCGACCTGTCTCACGACGGTCTGAACCCAGCTCGCGTACCGCTTTGGTGGGCGAACAGCCCGACCCTTGGGACCTTGTCCAGCCCAGGATGCGATGAGCCGACATCGAGGTGCCGAGCGAGATCGTCGATGTGAACTCTTGGATCTCACCAGCCTGTTATCCCCAGGGTAGCTTTTATCACGGTAAGCCACAACCCTTCCACTCGGTATTGTGGGATCACTAAGCCCGACTTTCGTCTCTGTTCGGCGCGTTGGCCTTACAGTCAAGCTCCCTTATGCCTTTACACTCATGGTGGGTTTCCATTCCACCTGAGGGAACCTTTGGGCGCCTCCGTTACCTTTTAGGAGGCGACCGCCCCAGTCAAACTGCCTAACGGCACGGTCCCCCATCCGGATTACGGAATGGGGTTAGGATCTAAACATAATCAGGGTGGTATTTCACTGGAGGCTCCACGACGCTGCGCGCCAGCTTCAAAGCCTCCCACCTATTCTACACAGATTATATCCAAATACAATGCCAAGATGCAGTAAAGCTCCACGGGGTCTTTTTGTCCTGCTGCGGGTAGGCCGCATCTTCACAGCCATTTCAATTTCACCGGGTCCCTCGTCGAGACAGTGCTCTAATTGTTACGCGATTCGTGCGAGGTCGGAACTTACCCGACAAGGAATTTCGCTACCTTAGGACCGTTATAGTTACGGCCGCCGTTCACGGGGCTTCAGTTCAAAGCTTCGCTTGCGCTAACCTCTCCCTTTAACCTTCCGGCACTGGGCACGCGTCAGCCCCTATACATCGCCTTACGGCTTAGCAGAGACCTGTGGTTTTGTTAACCAGTCACCAGAGCCATTTCACTGCGACCCTCCGAAGCTTTAACACTAAGGAGGGTACCTTCCTCGGAAGTTACGGGGTCATGTTGCTATTCCTTAACGAGGGTTCTCCCGTTCGCCTTGGTATATTCTACCCGTCTACCAGTGTCGGTTTGCGGGTACGAGCACTAGAGGTTATGCTTAGAGACTTTTCTTGGCAACAAGGGCTCAGCCACTTCGCCTTACGGCTCGCTCCCACCTCAGCTCAACTGGCGGATTTACCTACCAATCTCAACACCTAGATGGATCGAACCCAAATCCAATAATGGGCTGGCCTACCTCGTTGCGTCCTCCCATCGCACTCTCAAGCGGTTCGGAATGTTGGCCGGATGTCCATCACCTACGCCTCTCGGCCTCGGCTAAGGACTCGACTAACCCGACGCGGAATGACCTGGCGTCGGAAACCTAGACTTACGGCGAACACGGTTCTCACGTGTTTGTACGCTACTCATGCCTGCATTCTCACTTCTGTCCGCTCCAGTCGCCCTTACGATCGACCTTCACCGCTGACAGAACGCTCCCCTACTGCCCAACTTGCGTTGAGACCCATGGCTTCGGTACTATGCTTAGCCCCGTTACGTTTTCCGCGCGAAGTCACTAGACCAGTAAGCTGTTACGCACTTTTTAAAGGGTGGCTGCTTCTAAGCCAACCTCCTGGTTGTTTAGTAACCTCACCTCGTTTCCCACTTAGCATAGATTTTAGGACCTTAGCCGATGGTCTGGGCTGTTTCCTTTCGACCCCGAAACTCATCTCCCTGGAGTCCGACTGCCATGCTATGGAGAACTGGCATTCCGAGTTTGATTGGGTTCTGTAAGCTGTAAGCCCCATAGCCCATTCAGTGCTGTACCTCCAGTTCTAAACGCATGACGCTAGCCCTAAAGCTATTTCGGGGAGAACCAGCTATCTCCGTGTTCGATTGGCATATCACCTCTACCCACAGGTCATCCCCCTAACTTTGCAACGTTAGTGGGTTCGGGCCTCCACGAGCGATTGGACTCGCTTCACCCTGCCCATGGGTAGCTCACACGGTTTCGGGCCTAATCCCAGCGACTATACGCCCTATTAAGACTCGCTTTCGCTACGGCTTCGGGTGTCACTCCCTTAACCTCGCCACTGAGATTAACTCGCAGGCTCATTCTCCAAGAGGCACGCTGTTAGGCATAGCAAGGAACGTCCCTATTTCTAGGGGCTCAACCTGCTGTTAGCCCTTCAACTGCTTGTAAGCTTATGGTTTCAGGTTCTATTTCACTCCCCTAACAGGGGGACTTTTCACCTTTCCCTCACGGTACTAGTTCACTATCGGTCGCCAAGTGTATTTAGCCTTAGAGAGTGGACTCTAGATTCCTGCCGTATTAGCGTGCACGGCAGTACTCAGGAACACGGCGGAAGACAATCAGTTTTCGCATACGGGGCTATTACCCTCTTTGGCAGGCTTTCCCACACCTTTCCGCTAACTGATCATTTTGTAACTTCCGTATTGCTGGTCCTACAACCCCGCCTCTGCAAGCAGAGACGGTTTGGGCTTTCCCCGTTCGCTCGCCACTACTGGGGGAATAATTTCTTTTCCCTCTGGGTACTTAGATGTTTCATTCCCCGGTTCCCATCCTCAAACCTATGTGTTCAGTAAGAAGACACCGTTGGTTCGCAACGGTTGGTTTTCCTATTCGGAAATCCTCGGATCAACGCTTGTACACAGCTTCCCGAGGCTTATCGCAGTGTCCCACGTCCTTCATCGGCACTTGGCGCCAAGGCATTCACCATAAGCTCTTAGTAAGCTTCTCCACGTGATGCGGAGAAATTGATACTTCGCTTTATTAATTCGATAAATTACTTTATCGGCCTACATCATCAATTGCTATTCAGTTTTTAAAGGTTCATTCACCATTTGACTGGTGACCGATGTTCTCGATCAATCAAGAGCATCGGTCGCCCTTCAAATTTTCAATTGACAGACACAAAAAGACCCAGCGCTCACCGCTAGGTCATCAAAACCCTTCAATGCGGTGCTTTTTTCGAACTTATGTCTTTTTATTATTCAACAAACTTTTATTGCTCTCCGTTTTACGTACTACTTAGCAAACTCAGTGGAGATGGCGGGATTTGAACCCGCGACCTTCGCGTTGCAAACGCGCTGCTCTCCCACTGAGCTACATCTAGGACTTGCCTGGTTAGTGGGCTTGACAGGATTCGGAACCTGTGACCCCTGCGTTATCAGCACAGTGCTCTAACCAACTGAGCTACAAGCGGGTTTTCCTCAACAACTGAGAAGTGACAGAGGAACTAATTTCTGTGATCCAGCGCCCAAGTTCACCGTGTGGGCATATTTAGAGCAACTTCCCCGTAGGGAGTGCTCACGTACTCTAGAAAGGAGGTGATCCAGGCGCGCCGGTACACCTACCTTGTTACGACTTCGTCCCGTCACCAGCACCACCTTCGACGGCGTCCTCCTTGCGGTTAGACTACGGCTTCAGGTGTTACCAGCTCCCATGACGTGACGGGCGGTGTGTACAAGGCCCGAGAACGTATTCAACGCACTATAGCTGACGCGCGTTTACTAGCAACTCCAGCTTCATGCAGGCGAGTTGCAGCCTGCAATCTGAACTGAGGACAGTTTTGGGGGATTGGCTCCACCTCGCGGCTTAGCAACCCATTGTACTGCCCATTGTAGCGTGTGTGTAGCCCCGGACATAAAGGCCATGCGGACTTTGACGTCATCCCCACCTTCCTCCGGCTTGATACCGCCGGTCCTGTATGACACATGTAACATACAGCGAGGGTTGCGCTCGTTAGCGGACTTAACCGAACATCTCACGACACGAGCTGACGACAGCCATGCAACACCTGTGCAAGCTCCCTTGCGGGTCGTTCACCTTTCAGATCACTACCACTTGCATGTCAAACGGGTAAGTTCTTCGTGTAGCATCAGGTATAAACCACACGCTCCACTGCTTGTGCGGGCCCCCGTCAATTCCTTTGAGTTTTAATCTTGCGATCGTAGTCCCCGGGCGCGGTAAACTTATCGCGTTAGCTGCGGCACCGATGGTGTTTGAAGCCACCGACGCCAAGTTTACATCGTTTACGGCTAGGATTAAGGGTCTCTAATCCCGTTTACTACCCTAGCTTTCGCGTCTGAGCGTCAGAAATGGTCCAGAAGATCGCTTTCGCCACTGGTGTTCCTCCGATATCTACGCATTTCACCACTACGCGGGAATTCCATCTTCCTCTACCACTCTCAAGTCCGGTAGTATTGGATAACCTCTCTAGTTAAGCCAGGAGATTTCATACCCAACTTACCGAACCGCCTGCACGCGCTTTACGCCCAGTGAATCCGGATAACGCTCGCCTCCTACGTTTTACCGCGGCTGCTGGCACGTAGTTAGCCGAGACTTATTCCTGAGATACTGTCCTTTCTCATCTCTCAGAAAAGTGCTTTACGACCCGAAGGCCTTCATCGCACACGCGGCGTTGCTGCATCAGGCTTTCGCCCATTGTGCAATATTCCCTACTGCTGCCACCCGTAGGTGTATGGACCGTGTTTCAGTTCCATTGTGGGGGGCCACCCTCTCAGGTCCCCTACCCGTCGTCGCCTTGGTGAGCCGTTACTCTCACCAACTAGCTGATGGGACGCAGGTCCCTCCCAAAGCGAATTGCTCCTTTAGTTATCAGTTTCTAAACCCGATAACCACATGCGGTATTAGCAGTTCTTTCTGAACTGTTATCCCACACTTTGGGGTAGGTCACCAACGCGTTACTCACCCGTTCGCCACTAGGATACCTTCGTATTGCTACAAAAGCACCTCGTCTGACTTGCATGTATTAGGCACGCCGCCAGCGTTCATCCTGAGCCAGGATCAAACTCTAAAAAATCACTCTTGCGAGTGTAGTTTACTTTACGGAATTTACTGGTTCAACAAAAATGTTGTTTCCTATCACTCTTCAGTTGTTAAGGTGCTTGCCATTTGAGCGAGCCGTATTCTACCCGCTACTATAACCGTCTGTCAAGGTTTTACACAGACTAAAATACCGATGCTTTTCTTTCGCATCGGTTCATCAGGCTGCAAAACTTATTTGCTTTGTGTCTCTGATGTAAGACGGATTACTCAGTTGCAGCGATTTGTCTTGTTAATAAAATCTTTTTTGTTTTTACTGGCGAGTCGAATTATATGCATTCCTGAGATATTGTCAATAGCAAAAAGGAATTCAACCTTAAAATCGCACAAGTTTTAAACCCTTTCAAACGACATGCTTCACATCTGAATAGAACTCAGCAGCATACATTTCATCAACTTCACCGCATCTTTTACTCCATCTTCGCTTCTTATTTTTTGACCGACAGCCTGTACGCGATCACGAATTGTATATGCCTCAGCCTTAGTAATTGATTTCACCAAATTATCAACTGAAATATTTTTTACAAAAATAGGTTTTGGCCCTCCACCTAATGTATAGATCTCATTTCCCCAGAATGGTTGATCAGCCGTAAACGGCATAACAATATTTGGGATACCAGCACGCAACCCAGCGGCTGTAGTCCCTGCCCCACCATGATGGATTATCGTCTTACAGCGCGGCAACAACCAGTCATGCGGTGCGATTCAAGATAAAGAAATTCGTTGGATGATTGTTTGTTTACTCCATCCCAGCCTGAAAGAAAAATGCCACGATTATTTGTATCCTTCAATGCACTTTCAACGACATCGTTAATTCGTTCAGCATTTTTATTGACCATGCTTCCAAACGATACACATACAGGTGGTTTGCCCGATTTCAAAAACAAGATCAAGTTCATCAGGCGGGGAATAAGATTCTTCCTAATGGAAAGAATAAATATCCAGTGACATGTACTCGGGGCGGCCAATCTCTTGAAGCGGGGAGAATGCTTGGACTCCAAGCACACAGGATAGGGGTCCGAAGGCGAGGCGGAATGTCATCAAAGGGCCAGAATAGTTTCCGCTTTGGAAGTCCTGAACGGCGGCGGATTTGTTTAAATCCTATTTTTGAAGTCATCCAGGTGATCTGTGAAGAAGCGGAATGCGTAAGGCGATTTAGAGATCGTATTTTCAGGTTTGGCATTGCGATGTTTGGATAATCACCTGTGGGAGCGAACATGGGAAAGGTTTGGATGTGAATATCAGGAATATTTTTCTCACGAGCAAGTGTATGAGCGCCAACTGCGTGTGTAAAAGTGTGGATGATAAGGTCAGCATCTTTGCAAGCATCATCGGTTTGATGCATGACCTCTGCGCCAATATTGATCGCATGATTCATCAACTCACGAATCATTTTAAAGTAGTTATAGCCAGAATCATTCAAGCGACGGCTTAAATCTTCAGGGTCACCCGCAAGAGGAGCAAAGGTAATTCCATATCCTTCAACCAATTTTTTAAAACGAAGCGGTGCAGCAAGAATGACCTGGTGACCACGGCCTATTAAACCTCGAGAAAGCGGAAGAAAAGGCTGCACATCACCCCGAGAACCGTACGTAAGAATAGAGATTTTCATTCTTATCGGTTAGAGGATATATCTTCGGTATGGAATGACAAATTTATGGATAGTTCCGAGCAAATCAAGGTCACTTTGATAATGCCAAACTTGACGGTCACGAAACATGAATGGAGGTTTATGTCGCTCATCACCCGAGAGTAAATTTAAAGGGACATTTGCACCAATGGCAACGCCAGCTTCAATACATGTATTCAGATTTTCCTGTGAAATATCAGCAATCATCATTTGGGCGCGAACAATCAAACCGATGATTTCGCTTTGGATTTGTCCGCGCTGAATATCCTCCCCCATCAAACATGATAAGGTAGTTATGTGTCGTACCACCTTTTGTAATAGACGGTTTCTGACTTTATGCTCAGCTTTAAGATCCGTGCCATAAAATATATATTGATATTCAGGTGGATTCACCCATTCTTCCTGTAACACCAAAGCTGTGTTATAGACCTGTTTCTCAATATCTATAGGAGTGGCATCAAGGCGTAAAACACTCAAGGCAGCACTTGCCACATTATGGGGTAATTTTATAGAACTGTCTGAAATAATAATAAAGGGTAGCCCGAAATTACTCATGACTTCCAATTCGTTTGTTATTTTTTTTGCGGTCTTTTCGCTTACCCCACGTGGAATGACAGCCACCCCTCCCCCACAACTAGATACAAGTCTCTTTAGTGAATCAGCATTTACTGGTTGTTCAACCATGTTTCCAATCAGTCGAAAGCCAAGCCTTTTCAGGGATTTACAAACCAAGCTTGTCAATCCATTCTCTTCAACAGACCAAGGACGACTGATAAATACATCATGACTTCTTCCTTCTTCAGACGCTACCCCATTGAAATAGAAGCCAAGCATCAGCTTTGAGGCTGCAATCATATCAAATCCGTTTTCAGTTATATCTATTAAGGCTGACAGATGCAAAAAGTCAGGAATGACACAGTCTTCAAGGCGGATGGGGATAATGCGGAATAAGCCCTCAGTTGCGTTTTGTTGTTTCAGGCCAAGCTCAAACTCCCTCTTAACTTGTCCAGACTCAACTCGTTGCTTGGTTATGCAAATAATCAAAGATTGACACAATTCCAAGGCGTTTTCAAGCCTATTTTCAAAAGAATCATCTGGCAGGAACTGAGGCAGGCCGTCCAAAATAGTAATGCCAGCCTTATCTGTAAGCCAATGCTTGATAGACTCTACTACTTCCCTATTAGAATTAATCGAGCTGATAAATATCTGGAACTTTCGTCTGTAAAAAGAGAGACTCATTCAAACATCCTTAATGAGTAGCTTTACTAGCCTCATCGTTGAGATTAATTAAAGTATACTAGAACTTAAATCTGATTTATCCAAATACAATATACTAAAGTTGCTTCGAAGTCAATTAAAAGTAAACAACATAAGGACTGAAGTATGAAAAAAGTTATTATTGAAAACAAGAAATTCGTTCTTGATGATTTTTTTCGTGTCGAAGAAGCTCACTTAAAGTATGAGCTATTCAATGGGGAAATGAGCCGCTCTGTACGCCGTTTCAGCCTCGAACGAGGAAATTCCGTTGCAGTCCTTGTCTATAACCTAGATACTCAAAAGATCATATTGATCAATCAGTTTCGTTATCCAACCTTCAAAAATGGACATGGTTGGTTGACTGAAATCATAGCGGGGATGGTGGATCCTGGAGAGGAGCCAGAAGAATCAGCCCGCAGAGAATTGCTTGAAGAAGCTGGATTAACTATTTCGACCTTTGAGCATATTTGCGACTTTTATACATCTCCTGGGGGCAGTTCAGAGGTGATATTCCTTTATTATGCAGAAGTGTCAGGCACCTTTGCGATATATAACAAAACTGGCGGACTCCCAGACCATGCCGAGGACATCATCTCATTCGAGATGACATTGGATGAAGCGCTGAAAAGTATCCGCGAAGGCAAAATTATTGATGCCAAGACAGTCACAGCTATATTTTGGTTAGAAAATCGCTTTTTGAAAAAATCTCATTCATAAACGGAGGAAACATGGAAGATAATTTGGCTGGAAAGACCTGTTTTGTAATTATGCCGTTCGGTGAAAAGAAAGATATTGATGGTCAGCCCATTAACTTTGACGTGATTTACAAGGACTTTATCAAAGATTCAGTTGAAGAGCTCAAAATAAAATGCATTAGATGTGATGAGATCGCTGAAGCTGGCTGGATCCACTCGAAGATGTTCGAATATATTTTTAACGCAGACGTGGCGGTTGTAGATATCACATCTCTCAACCCCAATGTGTTTTACGAGCTTGGAATTCGCCATGCACTTAAAAAAAGCGTGACTGTATTAATCCGTAAAGCTGGAACCCCTACCCCATTTAACATCCAAGGGTTTCAGATGTTGGAATATAAACCCGACGATCCGCAAAATCTGGAAAGTGGCAAGCAAAAGATCAGAGAATTTATCAAGAATGGCATTGCGGGACAAGTTCTGGACAGCCCTATTTATGAGGTTCTGGATAATTTAAAAGTTGAACGCAAGCCAAAGAGAATCGGAACAAAAAACACCTACCTATACCCAATTGCCAAAGTTGCCGGCAAAGAAATTGGGATGATCACTGGGGATATTCAAAACATCAAAGAGATAGATGTTTGGGTAAATTCAGAGAACACGAATATGCAAATGGCCCGTCACTTTGAGCGTTCCATCTCTGCCACCATTCGATATCTTGGCGCCAAAAGAGACAGAGCAGGGCGCGTTATTGAGGATCTTGTTGCAAATGAACTACGCAAGGAAGTTGGAGACTCCGATGTGCCAGCAGGGATTGTCGTTCCAACTGGGTCAGGTGAGCTGCAGAAATCACATAATGTCAAAAAGATATTTCACGCCGCCTCTGTAATGGGACAAGTTGGACGGGGATATATGCCTATCACCGAAATTGCAGAATGCATCCGCAACTCTTTGAAACTCATTGATTCGGATGAACTGGCGGCTGAAAACATTCAATCGATTCTCTTTCCGCTGATGGGTACAGGCACAACAAGGCTGGACTCAGATGAGATTTCCAAGCAATTGATTGATGCGGCGATATCATACGTTGAAGAAAACCCTCAAACGAAAATCCAAAAAATCTATTTCCTTGCATATCATGAGGAAGACCTGAATATTTGCAAACATATTCTCGAACACGACTCGCGAATTGCCCATTCAAATGTATAAGAAAAAGCCCCGTTTTTACGGGGCTTTTTCTTTAGTTCATTTCCTGTCTTCCAGATAAAGCTCGTAACAGGGTGTTCTGATCTGCATATTCAAGGTCACCACCTACAGGTAGACCTCTCGCGAGACGAGTGACATGCACATCGTAATGCTTCAACTGACTTTGCAAGTATTGTGCAGTTGCATCACCTTCCATGCTGGGATTGGTGGCGAGGATAATCTCTTTCACCCCCCCACTGGCAACGCGGGCAACCAATTGCTTGATCTTCAGATCATCAGGGCCTACACCTTCGATGGGAGAGAGAACGCCTTGCAAGACATGATATTTACCGTGAAAGCCACTCGTGCGTTCGATGGCCAGGACATCCAACGCCTCTTCCACCACGCAAATGAGCGAGCTATCCCGCTTGTGTGACTCGCAGATCTCGCAGCGCTCGCGACCTGCTTCGGTGATGTTGAAACATTCCGAGCAGAAAGCTGTATTTGCTTTGAGATTCGCCAGTGCTGTGGACAAGTCCATTGCGACATCTTCGGTAGCACGCAGCAAATAGAAAGCCAGCCGTGAAGCGGACTTTGGCCCAATGCCTGGCAGGCGTTCGAGGGCGGTAATCAGAGATTGGATGGATTCGGGTAAGAGCATATTCGAAAATCGATATTCGATACTCGGTACAAGTTATCAATTCCGAATATCGAATTATCAAATATCGTTAAAAGGGCAACCCGCCAGAGATTGGGCCCATCATTTTCTCTTGCAGTGCACGGGACTCATCCAATGCCAAGTTGACAGCAGAGAGAACCATGTCTTGCAGCAGTTCGGCATCTGCATCTTTGAGAAATTCGGGAGATATTTCGACAGATTTACACTTCTGGTCGCCTGTCATAGTAACTTTGATAGCGCCGCCACCTGCTGTTGCGCTGACCGTTGCTTCGGCTAGTTTCGCTTGCGCTTCTTCCATTTGCTTTTGCATACGCTGAATTTGCTGCATCATGCCAGCTTGTCCACCGATTGGAGTACCTTTGTTAAATCCTTTAGCCATTGTAAAAACCTCGTTATTTGAAAATCGATATTCGAATATCTAATATCGTTATTTACTCGTCCATATCCACAATCTCGCCGCCATGTTGGATGGCGGTTGCAACCATTCCATCAGATGAAACGTTAGCTGGAATTTTTCCTTTTGCATTGGTGACAATGCAGCGAACTCCAATATCCACGCCAAAATGATCTTTGATCAATTTTTGAATGGCTTCGATCTGCTCAGGTTTGTCCAACTTTTCGACCAACACATCGCTTGCGAGGCCAAGCACAAGAGTTTTGCCTTGCACATCGATCATCTTTACAGAATTCAACAGCGCCGAAAGATTGGCTTGTGCTTTAGGCAATGCTGCCGATAACGATTTCCAAGCTTTGACAACGTCACCCGAGTTGAGGATTGGCTTATCTGGTGCAGATTTCTCCCCAACTGGAGGCGCCTCTTGCTTAATCTCGGGCTTGGATTCTGCTCTTTGAGTTGCAGCAGGCTGAGGCTTGGTTCGAGGCGCAGTGGCAGTTTGATAAGATTCTGCTGGAGCGTCGAGCACTTCCGCGAGGGCAAGTTCCAAACTCAAGGATGGTTGCCAGCCGCCGCGCAAGTCCGTAGCAGCATTGTTGAAGATTTTCATCATACGTAGCACATCCGATGAACTGAATGTGTTCGCGTGGGTTTGCATTTGGGTTTTGACTTCACGCGTGGCTTCGACCTGATCGGGGTTGCCCATTTGCATGAGCATGAGCCCGCGCATGTATTCAACTATTTGGCGGGCGAGAGAACGCGGGTCGGCACCTGAATCGAGGGCGTGATGGATGGTTTCAAGGCCGCGGGCAGGCTGGTTTTCAAGAACGGAGTTGACAAGGTCGAGAACGGTTTGGCTGGTTGCAGTGCCAAGGACCTGTTGCGCGAGGGCAAGCGTGATCTTTGTGCCAGTGGACGCGAGTTGATCGAGCAAAGATTGCGCGTCGCGCATACCACCTGCCGATTGACGGGCAATGAGCGTGAAGGCTTCTTCGTCCACTTGCATGTTTTCGGAGGCGGCGATCTGCTTCAGGTTGGAGACGATCTCGTCGATAGGCACGCGGCGGAACTCGTGACGCTGACAGCGCGAAAGCACCGTGGCAGGGATTTTGTGAATTTCAGTGGTTGCCAACACGAAAATGGCATGCGGAGGCGGTTCTTCGAGCGTTTTTAGAAGCGCGTTGAAAGCCGCCGTGGAAAGCATGTGAACTTCGTCGATGATGTAGATCTTGTATTTGCCCTGCGATGGCGAGAAGTTGATTTTGTCGCGCAAGTCGCGGACATCGTCCACGCTGGTGTTGGATGCCGCATCGATCTCGATGAGATCCATAAAACGGTTCTCATTGACGGCTTGGCAGTAGTCACAGGTGTTATCGGGACGCTGTGCGGGGTCTTCGTTGAGACAGTTGACAGCCTTTGCAAGCAAACGCGCCACGGTAGTTTTGCCTGTGCCACGCGGGCCAGCGAAAAGATAGGCATGACCTACTCGGTCTGCTTTGATGGAATTCGTGAGGGTCTGGACGACGTGCTCCTGTCCGATCACGGAATCCCATTGTTTTGGGCGGTATTTGCGGTAGAGGGCTTGGGTCATTTTTAGTTGGTAGTTTATGGTTGGTAGTTGATAGTTTATAGCTGATGATTAACTGTTAACCACCAACTAACTGCCATCAACTGATTAAGGAACTCGATACACGGCTCTCAGGTTGCCTTGAGAGTCAAAAAGGCGGGCATTCTCGCCCGAACTCCAAACAGCATCGCCTATGCCCCAATAGAGGTCAATGACGGTATCTGTGCCAGTGGTTGTATGAATTTGCACAGCTCCATTTGGGTATAGTGTAAGTTTGGGGAACGTGAATGTATTACCGTCTTCGTCTTTCAATTGCCAAGATGCCAGATCCAACTGACCTTCGCCTTCAAATTTGACTACGACGATCTCAGAAGTGAACGTCCCTGCACCGACCACGCTGCTGATCTTGATAGGAACATCCGTCTGCAATTCAGCACTGGGCGTATTAGACGAGTCACCACTGCTGGCAGGCGCAGCTTGCTGAACAGATGGCAAATTCGTGGCACGGGAGTTGCGGTCGTACCAAAACAGGATCGTCCCCGTCACACTCGCCGAGACAAAGATATTGAGAAGCAGGTATTGGATGAGCTTTCGACGATCCATAGATAGGTTGATGATAGCACAAAACGTTTCAACGTTTGAACGTTTTAACGTTTCAACGAAATCGCAACCCAATCGCCAATTTGACGTTGATCGTTTCGCTTCAATCCTTTGGCTTCTCCCGCCGCAATGACAGATTCCGCCTGATGATCCAGAATACCACTAAGGATAATTTCGCCATTCGGCTCGACCAGATCAGCAAGACCTGCGTCAAAGAGGCGGATGAGGATCGGCCCGAGGATATTTGCAACCACCAACGGCGCGGACTTAAACTGGAAACTGCCACTCAAAACCTCTGTCACTGACCCCTGCCCAAGCAGTAGTTCCTCCCCCACCCCGTTGGTATCCGCGTTCTCGCGCGAGTTCTTCACAGACTCAATGTCAATATCCACGCCAAGGACTTTGCTTGCGCCGAGCTTGAGCGCAGCAATGGAAAGAATTCCTGAACCGCAGCCGACGTCAATGACAGTGGTCAGTGGTCGGTGATCAGTGGAAGCTTCCATAAGTTCAAGGCAAAGTTGCGTTGTGGGATGTGTCCCCGTCCCAAAAGCCATGCCAGGGTCGATCTTGATCGGAATACGCTTCGGTTCTGGAGATTCAAGCCATGCAGGCAGGATGAGGAGTCTCTGTCCGATGAGGATCGGCTTGTAGTGCTGCTTCCAGGCTTCCATCCAGTTTTGATCCGCGATCTGCTTGTAGGCAGGAGTCGGCACGGGCTTGATCATCCCCAAATAGTAAAGCGATTCTTCCAGCTTTTGTCGCGTCTCTTCGAGTTGATCGTTCACTTCCAAATAAGCACGAACGGTGATGGGGCCTGTCGCAGTGCCCTCGTCCTCTTCGTCATTGAACTTCACGCCTTGTTCGGTCATCACACCATTCGGCGCAAAACGCGCAAGCACATCCGCAACAGACTCGGCGAGTTCGCCATCCACAGTTAGAGAAACTTCAAGCCAGTTCATGTTTATCTCCAGATCAAATAAGAAATCGTTCGTCCCAACCAAACTGCAAGCAAACCAAGAGCCACGTTCGCGCCGACATTTGCAAGCGCATTCATCACAAAACTCTCGCGCACAAGGTTGACTGTGTCATTTCCGAAAGAGGAAAACGTAGTAAAGCCGCCCAACAAGCCAAAGAAAATAAAAGCCTTAGACTCATTCGAAAAAGCGCCGCGAACCTCGCCATATTGAGCAAGGATGCCAATGATAAAGCATCCAATGAGATTAACCGCCAACGTTCCATAGGGGAAGTCTAATCGCTTCATGGATTGCTGCACCGCGCCACTAATTAGATATCGCAATACCGAACCGATAAATCCGCCGAAACCGACGAGAAGAATGTTTGTCAAACTAATTTCCTTTTATTTCTTTTACAGCCCAGCGGATCAAGTTCTTTTCGTGAAGCAACATCTGTGGCAAGTCTGTCACATCAAAGTATTTCATTTCAGATATCTCTGAGCTTTCTCTGAAAACTCCGTCCACAATTTTACACAAATAGATCAAGCTAATATTACGATCTTCCTTTGAGCTTTCCGCAAGCAATAATTTTTCAATTTCGATCCGTATTCCTGTCTCCTCAAAAAACTCACGGACAATTGCTTTATCTGGCTGTTCGTTATATTCCAGCCCGCCTGCCGGCAGCCCCCACTCGAACTTGCGATAAGTATGCTTAAATAAAAGAATCCGTTCCTGGTCGTCAAAGAGTATCGCCGCCACCGATGCGCGGAATTTTGGGCGGTACATCCTCATCACCAATACATGCACCCACATGGGAAGCACGCGCCAAAGGCGTAACAGGGTTTTCATCACAGCATTATAACAATAGACCATAGACGACAGACCACAGACAATGGAACATCGTTCATGGTCTATCGTTCATGGTCTATCGTCCATCGTCTGTGATCCAAACAAAAACGAGCAGATTCTCATCTGCTCGTCACTTATTACTTTTCACGCGTTACTTCTCAAGAACCCCTACCCACCCAATGTCTCATTCAACCAATCCAAAAATCCCTTTTCCTGCGGCTTGACAGAAGTTCCCAAGCTCTCTGCCAATTTCTCGAACAACTCTCGCTGTTCCTTTGTCAGCTTGGTTGGGACGGCGACATTCACGATCACCAACTGATTACCGCGGTCTTTGCGGCGCAGATAAGGTACACCTTTATTTTTAATCGTAAAAACTTTTCCTGGTTGTGTGCCTGAAGGAATTCTTAATTTCTCATCGCCATCAATGGTTGGCACGTCAATTTCAGCGCCCAATACAGCCTGCGCCACATTGATATCCAAATTTAAAACCAGATCATTCTCACGGCGTTTGAAGAACTGATGCGGCTTCACATCCAGTACGAGAAACAGACTTCCCTGCGGGCCGCCATTTTCACCTGGCGCCCCTTCCCCCGTCAAACGGATTTGCGTACCCACATCCACGCCTGCGGGAATCTGTACCTTCTTCTTGATCTTTTTGCGCTCAAGTCCATTGCCGTGGCAAGTTTTGCACGGAGAGGAGATCATCTCACCGCGTCCGTTACAAGTTGGGCATGTTGCCGTCTGCACCATCTGACCCAAAAAGGTCTGACGTACCTGACGAACTTCACCCTGACCGTTACAAGTAGTGCATTTTACTGGTGATGTGCCAGGTTCTGCTCCATTGCCATGACAATGCGAACACGTTTCATCACGCGAGAATTCAATTTCTTTATCTACGCCAAAGACAGCTTCTTCAAACGTCAATGTGACCTGCATCTGCAAGTCACGTCCACGGCGTGGAGATTTGCGCGAGCGGCGGCCTGCAGAAAACCCGAATCCGCCAAACAGCTCATCAAAGATATCAGAGAAGTCCACCGTGTAATCACGGGAAGGCCCGCCACCCATGCCGCCAAGTCCCTCTTTACCAAAGCGGTCATAACGTGCACGCTTCTCTGCATCCGAAAGCACACCGTACGCTTCGTTGATTTCCTTGAACTTCTCTTCGGCGTGCTCTTCCTTGCTTACATCGGGATGGTATTGACGCGCGAGTTTACGAAACGCGGCTTTGATCTCATCATCGCTCGCGTTCCGTCCCACACCCAGTGTTTCGTAATAATCGTTGCTCATAATAAAATTGTCAAAAATCGAAGGTCACAGGTCTTTGACTTTCAACCTTTGACCTTCGACTGGACTTATTCCTTCACTTCACCATCGACGACATCAGGTCCAGCGTCACTGGATGGACCTGAGCCCGCTTCGCCCCCCGCTGACGGTTGACCTTGCTCATAGACAGATGCGCCAATCTTTTGAATGGACAGCCCCAAAGCTTCCGTGGCAGCTTTGATCTTCTCTACATCCTCGCCCTGCGCCGCAGACTTAACTTCCGCGGTCTTGCTTTCAACTTCACTTCGCAAATCCGCAGGGACTTTATCACCGAATTCACGCAACGCTTTATCGGCAGCATAGGCTGTGTTGTCAGCGTTATTGCGTGCTTCGATCAAATCCTTGCGTTTGCGGTCATCTTCGGCATGTGCTTCCGCATCCTTGCGCATCTTCTCAACTTCGCTATCACTCAAACCAGAGGACGCTGTGATCGTAATATGCTGTGAGCGTCCAGTCGCCTTATCCTTCGCGCTGACTTTCAAAATGCCGTTCGCATCCACATCAAAGGTCACCTCAATTTGAGGAACACCGCGCGGTGAAGGCGGAATGCCATCCAAAATGAATTTACCCAACGACTTGTTGTCATTCGCCATCGGACGTTCGCCTTGCAAAACATGGATCTCAACCTGCGTCTGGTTATCACCAGCAGTTGAAAATACCTGTGAGCGGCGGGTCGGGATGGTGGTGTTGCGTTCAATTTGCGGTGTAGCAACACCGCCGAGCGTTTCAATCGCCAAAGTCAATGGCGTTACATCAAGGAGGAGGATATCCTTCACTTCCCCACCGAGCACGCCTGCCTGAATGGCCGCACCAATGGCAACGACTTCGTCAGGGTTCACGCCTTTGTGCGGGTCTTTCCCAAAGAAAGCACGCACGCGGTCTTGAATGGCGGGCATACGGGTCATGCCCCCCACCAGAACTATCTCATCGATGTTGCCGGCATTTAATCCAGCGTCAGCCAATGCCTGTTTGACAGGAGCAATCGTTCGGTCAACAAGATCCGCTGTAATCTGTTCGAGCTTGGCGCGGGTCATGGTCATCACCAAATGTTTAGGGCCGCTTGCATCCGCCGTCAAATAAGGCAGGTTGATCTCGGTCTGCATCACGGTGGAAAGCTCGATCTTCGCTTTTTCGGATGCTTCCTTCAAACGCTGCAACGCCTGGCGATCATTGTTCAGGTCAATGCCGTTGTCTTTCTTGAAGGTCTCGATCAAATGATCCATGATGCGCAGATCAAAGTCATCGCCGCCGAGGAAGGTATCACCGCTCGTAGCGCGGACTTGGAACACGCCATCGCCCACATCCAAAATGGAAACATCAAACGTACCGCCGCCGAGATCATACACGACGATGACTTCATTTTTCTTTTTATCGAGGCCATACGCAAGAGATGATGCGGTTGGCTCGTTGATGATACGCAACACTTCGAGGCCAGCGATCTTGCCAGCATCTTTTGTGGCATTGCGCTGTGCATCGTTGAAATACGCAGGGACGGTGATAACCGCCTGCGTGATCGTCTCGCCCAAATACGCTTCCGCATCTGCCTTGATCTTCGCAAGGATCATCGCAGAAACTTCGGGAGCAGAATAATCTTTGTCGCCAAGTGTCACACGCACATCGCCGTTGTCCGCGCCATTGACGGCATACGGCACACGCTTGCGGGTGCGTTCCACTTCGGGATCATCAGACTTGCGTCCCATAAAACGCTTTACCGAAAAAATCGTATTTTGCGGATTCGTGATCGCCTGATTGCGCGCCACACGTCCCACCAAACGCTCGCCGTTCTTATTCATCGCCACCACAGAAGGGACAAGTCTTTCGCCTTCTGCAGAGGGAATTACAACAGGCTCTCCGCCAGACATAACGGCGGCTACCGAGTTGGTCGTGCCAAGATCTATACCAATGATTTTTGCCATGATTTCAGTTCTCCAGTGTCAAGTTTCAGGTATCAGGTTTGATCACCCATCAAGCAACCAGACACTTGATACGTGACACCTGACACGTTTTTTTATTGTGCTACTCTCACCAACGCAGGTCGTATCACTCGTTCCCCGAGCATATATCCATTTTGTACAACATCAATAACGTGCTCACTCTCCACGCCATCAGCAGGCTCATGAGAGATCGCTTCATGGAACTTCGGGTCAAAAGGTTTGCCTTTTGCATCAATGCGCTTCAGGCCTTCACCTTCCAGAATATTCTGCATCTTGCGTGCGATCAATTCAACGCCGCTCGCCCACGCATCATCCGCGGGGCGGTTTGCCAAAGCGCGTTCAAGATCATCAAGCGCGGGCAACACCTTCTTGATGATGTCACCTTTCATACTGGCATACATCATCTCGTTATCGCGTTCAATACGCTTCTTATAATTTTGGAATTCAGCCTGAGATCGTGCCCATCCGTCCTTATATTCAACAATCTTCGCTTCGGCTTCCTTCAATTGATTCATCAACGCCTCACGCTCCGCCGACGTCTGATCGGCCTCAACGGACATTTCTTCCGCTGCAGCTTGAGTCTCATCGATCTCTTCTTGTTTATCTTTCGCTTTTGCCATGTTTCTCACTCTCGTTATTCGATGTTGGATATTCGACTTTCGATGTACGAGTATCGAATTATCGACTATCGTTTTTTATTCACCAGAAATCGTATCATTCACTAAATCGCTTAATAAGCCAGCGACAAATCTTACAGTGGGGATGGTTTTTGCATAAGACATTCGCATCGGCCCAAGTACACCCAGCGTACCCGTCGCCATGCCAGGGACGCCGTATCTGGCAATTACCATCGAGCACTGACGGAGTTCATCCAGTTCACCTTCGCCGCCGATCAACACCTGCAATCCACCGATGTTGCTGTTCGTAGTGGTGCGCGCTAACAGGTCTTGCAAAGTGGAACGTTCTTCAAAAAGTTTCAACGTCTTGCGCGCTTCACCTGAACCTGAGAATTCAGGTTCACTCAAAACATTGGTCAAGCCATCTGTATAAATTTCACCAGAGACGCGGCTGGCCGAGTTGCGCATGTCCTGTAGAATGAGGATGAGAATATCCTGATCGAGCGGGTCAGAGCGATGTGGCAGCGAGGAAATTGCGTCCACGGCCAAACCAGCTAACAGGGCGTTAAGACGCGCGGCAGTTTGGCTGAGTCGCTCCTGTGGTACGGGTTCTGTCAGCGTGAGAATCTGCTGAGATACTTCCCCACCTGCCATCACAAGTACCATCAAGATCTGTCGGCCTTGCGTCGAAATCAATTCAACGTGCTTGTACTTAGCCTGCTCCGAATGTGGCGCTGTGACGACAGAAACGCCCTGCGATTGATTGGCAAGGATGGAGGCTGCGAGGGTCATCCACTGATCCATATCGGCGCGGGACTGATAGAACTGGTGCGAGATAGTGTGTTGCACGCTTTCTGGCAGCTCTGCATCCTGCATCATCTGGCTGACGAAATAGCGGTAACCTTCCTCCGAAGGGACACGCCCCGCCGAGGTGTGAGGCTGGCGCAGGTAGCCCATTTCCGTGAGCGCCGCCATCTCATTACGGATGGTCGCCGCCGAAAGCCCTAGGTGATAATGTTCCGTAAGCCGCTTCGAGCCAACCGGCTGAGCAGATTCGATGTAATCACGGATAATAAGAAGAAGCAAAGTCTTCTGGCGTTCGGTTAGGTTATTCATATTCATAATTTAGCACTCCCAATTCGAGAGTGCTAGGTATCGTGCAATAATGATAACAGTGCAAAAAAGGGAAGTCAATAAGAGGAGTGTAAGAATTATTTACAATAGCCGAACAAAAAAGAGGAAAGGCTGTTTGACCTTTCCTCTTTTAATTTAATAAATTTATTACGGTGCTGCGAGAGCGGGCCGCCATACGGGGTCGAAATCCGCTTCAGGATCGGTGGTAATTCTTTCACGCCCACCACCCGCTGCCGTCATATAGAAAATATCCACGTTATTATCTTCTACGACACCCTCATAAGAGAGGTAGAAACCATCGGGAGAGTAATCTACATGTTCAATTGTTACGACGTTGATCTGCATACGTTTGCCTTGTTCTACGCTATGGTCAGTAGCGGAAATACTCATCAGGTATGGATTACAGAACACGGTCGCACAACGCTGGTTGTATATGATCAACTGACCATTTGGTGACCAAACAGGTTGATAATCATTGTATGCCAAGCCACTACGAACGATCTGTTTGGCATTTTCTCCGTTCGCATCCATCATCCATATCTGGTAGACACCTACTCGCTTAACCGTATAAACGATCTGAGCGCCATCTGGTGACCAAGAGGGTTGACGACTTTCCATCTTTTTCGTGCCATCTGTAATCTGTATGACCGTGGATAGATCATCCAAGTTCACCGAGAAAATTTCCATTTGACCTGTACGCAGGGAAGTAAATGCAATAGACTTTCCATCAGGTGACCAAGCTGGGTCAAAATCTCCACCAGGACTGGGCGGTACTTGCGTCAAGCCTGTACCATCCGCATTGATAATGTACAAGCTAGCATTATAGTAAATATCATCCATGCCCTTGCAGGGAGAGATAAACACAATCTTCATTCCATCCGGTGACCATGAAGGCTGGCAAGCTCCGTTCGGCATATTTGTGATCTGTGTAGCGCCATTCACTGCCAAGTCTACAAGATAAAGTTGTGGTATTCCTGAGCGGTTAGATGCAAATGCAAGCTGTCCCGTTCCTCCGCCAATAGTAACAGGAACACTTAGAACAGCTGTATTGGTCGGCAAAGCTGTTTCACCGGGGAGCAAGGTATTAGTAGGAGCAGTTGTAGCTGTAGGGGGTTGTTTGGTAGCAGTAGGCACAACGGTCAATGTAGCTGTTGGTGCAAGAGTATCCGTAGGCTGTGGAACTGTAGGAGTTATCGTCTTTGTTGCTGTGTTGGTTGGGGCAAGAAACGGAATCATACCGCGCACATCTGCGGGTAAGATCGCTGGAGCTAAAAACGGAATACTTACAGCCAGTAAAACGAGCAAAACTAAAATAAATCGAACCAAAGAATTACGGCGTTTCCGTTCACGTTCCTTTTGTCTTTTTAATGGGGAAATGAATGGCTGGTTATTATCTTCTACAGTAGTTGGGGAATGGACGGGTCCCTTCGGCGACCGAACAGGCGTCTTCTCTTTAGCAGGCGCAGAAGCTGCAACCTCGTCCATATCCTTCGGCGGATATGCATCCGGCGGAGGCGGAACAACTGTGTAGCTGCCCGGGATCTGCTGCGTCTTAGATTTAGCACCCAACAGCGCCTTTTTAAAATCATCCGCTGTTTGGAAGCGGTCACTTGGGTCAACCGCCATGGCTTTCTCAATGGCAGCAGCCAAACGGCGTGACACTTTTGAATTTCGCTTCCTCAACGGAGTCAGCTGTGCATTATCCATCGCACGGGCAAGACCGTCCTCAGGGATAATGCCACATAGCGCTGCATAAAGTGTAGCGCCGAGTGAATAAATATCTGTGCGGGGGTCGGTACGAGCTGTCCCATATTGTTCTGGAGGAGAATAACCCGGGGTCATGGCACGAGCGCCAGTTGTAGTAGCCTGGCTTGCATTCTGATACACCTTGGCCAAACCAAAGTCCACTAAAAAGATGTGACCATCCGGTGTGATCTTGACGTTACCAGGCTTAATATCGCGATGAAGAATCGGGGGCTTGCGAGAATGGAGATAGGTAAGCGCGTCACAAATAGCGGCGCCGATGTGAACTGCATCATCTTCAGACAACATACCAAGGCGTTCCATACGGAAACGTAAGTCTTCACCTTCGATAAAATCCATGACAAGGTATTGACCCTGATCACCAAGAACAATATGGTCTGATACACGAGGCAGGTTCGGATGTCGCAAGTTAGCAAGAATAACAGCTTCCAGGCGGAACTGGCGCGCGTATTCATCCGTGGTGAACAAGTTTTCCTTAAGCGCAATTTGAACGCCAAGGTTCTCATCCACAGCGCGATATACAGATCCCATGCCGCCCTGGCCAAGAATTTCAATAATACGATAACGGTTATGAAGGAGTGTGTCTTTTTCGAGCGTCATCTAAAAACCTGATTACCTGCCTAATCAATAATGCAATAGCATTTGATTTGCATGATGAAAGATATGAGTTCTTTTGAATTTCCTGACTGAGCCCACATTATATCAGATTGAAGATTTACGACCCTTGTCTTCAATTATCTTGAAACGAATGAAAACCCACGGAGCGCCGCCAGTCACCCACCAACCCACCAGCGTGTAACGAAGATATCGCAAAGAATAAACAAGAAGGCCGTCGCCACGTGGAAAGACTTGCCCCAACCCCATCCAAAGGATGAGGATGCCGACCAAACCAATGACATAACGAACAGCCCGCATCCACACTGGAC
Source organism: Anaerolineales bacterium (assembly GCA_046328875.1). GTDB lineage: Bacteria > Chloroflexota > Anaerolineae > Anaerolineales > Villigracilaceae > Villigracilis. The sequence continues at coordinate 3,679,022 of JAXLVS010000001.1, forward strand.
CTTTGGCTTGATACCCTCCGAGCGACATGATCCACGCGAGACCAAAACCCAGCCCAAAGACAGTCCCCGCCGAAGTGAAGACTCCGTTCGGGTCTACAGGAGCAGGTGCCTCCATCCCAGCCAGAAGCGCGTTATCGGTCCATTGGGCAGGGATTTGATATCCAGCCCGCCAAGAGACAACCAACATCCCCAATGCAACAAATACCATCGAAACAATAAACGCTACCACGGTTTGCTGCGCAAAAGATTGTTTTCCCAGCCAGGCGGAAACAGGTTCCCAAAAGCGTGAGAAAGCCCATACAAGAACGCCGCCGATCAGCCAGCCAAGAAGAACATCCTGTGGAAAGTGTGCACCAAGATATAAACGCGAAAAACCGATGAAGAAAATAAGGAGCCCAGCCACCACCCACACCCAAACCTGTTTGCGGTACGCGGCGATAATACCCCAGACACTCATAGCATCCTGCGCATGGCCTGATGGAATGCCAAAAGTTGTTTCAGACCAAAGCGCGCGGACGTGCGAACTCACCCAATATGGACGCGGGCCTGCAAAGATCAATTTTCCCAAATAATTGAACGTGCTGCTCGTGACAAGGATAAACCCCACGCGCAGACCGAGTGCAGAGTCTATGCTCCAATAGATGAGGGGAAGGACAAGGAAAAAGAAGTCTTCTGTTCCTAGATAACTGAAAAAACGCATGGGGATAGTTAACCAATCCCCCAAGCCTTGAAGGCTGATAATAAAGGCAATGCCAGCGTCAATAAGTGTCTGCATATAGTTCTCCAGTAGGGTTTTTTTGTGCTCGCAATTGACGAACTCGCGGCCTTCATTGTACACTCATTGAATGGAAAAATCACGGACGCGCTGGTGGGATATCCCATCTGCCATCTTTTTATTCTTGATGGTTATTTTCTCTGCATGGAGGCTGCAAACTACCAATTGGGCAGAGGGTCTTGGGCATGTGCGCAACGTTGCCATATTTGGATTGTTGATTGGGCTTGCGCTTGGGCAAAGCACATTCCGAAAACGGAGTGTTATCTTATTATCCATCGGATACATGCTGGTTGTTTTTATCTGGCAATGGTTCGGCTATATTGAATTTTCAAAGGAAGAATCCTACCTGGGGGACAGACTTTTGATCTTGGTAAGCAGGTTACTGACTGGCATAAGTGAGTTTGCCGCAGGCAGGCCAGTAAAAGACCCCATTATCTTTTTAGCTTTGTTGTTTATTCCGTATTGGTTTACCGCCCTATTCAGTGGGTACCAATTAACGCGTCATGCCAATGCATTGGCAGCCACATTACCAAGCGGAATTTTGATGTTCATCATTTATCTGAATCACTACACCACTCACGATTACAGCTGGCTGTTCGGTGCTTATCTATTTGTAGCCATTCTCTTAGTTGGACGTGTGAAATACATTGCGGACAGAATCAAGTGGAGAGAGCAGCGAGTGCAGATCTCGGTGGAAAGCAGCATGGACTTTAACAACGCCATTATGGTGTGTGCTGCAGTGCTGATCCTTATTGTTTGGACAGTTCCTTACACAATTCCGTACAACTCAGACGCACGGAAAACATGGCAGAAAATATCAGCAAGTTGGTTTGACAAAAATGAACAAATAGACAATATGTTCGCTGCGGTAAAAAGGACAACGTTCCTTCTAGCGATTTTTACCGTAATGAACTTGCGCTGGGAACGCGCGCGCCTCGCAAAGTGACTCCTATTGCTTTTTTTGGTGTACACCCCTGCAGCCGCACGAGACTTTCCACGCCTGTACTGGCGCGGACGTGTCTATGACCGATTTGATGAAGGACGTTGGCAAACCTCTGAGATTGAAAACAAAAAATATGTCCCGCAGGATGGCGATATGAACATCCCATAGACAAACGCTTCAACCTGAACTTCTCCTTCAGCGTTTATATCAAGGGACAGACAACTTTCATTCAGCGGCACAGCCAATATGGACGAGTCGTCTCGCAACCATCGCGCACGCTGTCATCTCTGGGGAAAATGCTGAGGATGAGAAAATGGATATTGTAGCGTTGCAGGCGTCGCCGTATTTGGAGGCGGGTGAGACGTATCACACCAATGCCATGCTTGCTAATCCTATTGTCCCTGAGTTGCAGGCAGCCGGGCAGGAATATCCAGACTGGGTGACGGTGAACATATCGTAAATTGCCCGCGGATTTCACCGCGTATTCAGGCGTTGGCCTCTGAGATAACCGCTGGTCTTGATAATCCGTATGACAAGACTGCGGCCATTACCAATTACCTCCGCAAAACATCACGTATGAACCTGTTGTTTCTTTCCCGATGGAACAACAGACCGACTTGAATACTTTTTGTTTGAAAGCAAAAAAGGGTTCTGCAATTATTATGCCAGCGCAGAAGTGTTACAATGCTGCGTTCGGTGGGAATCCCTGCACGGCTGGCGGTAGGGTTTGCACAAGGTGAACCTAATACAAACACCTTCACTGTGCGTGAAAAGGATGCCCATGCCTGGCCTGAGGTGTATTTCCCAGGTTATGGCTGGATCGAGTTTGAATCATCAATCAAGCGCCTGTTGACCGTCCGCTAGAGCGGGAAGAAAAGCCCAATTTATCAACTTAGACCTGAGAATAATCCGCCTGAGGCGGCAGGGCCCGTTCAGGAACAGCCTCAATTCGTTCCTCCTATAGAAGCACAAGATATTAGCTTCCCTACCCGCACACAGGTCATTGAAATGAGTTACTGCGGGAGGGATCGTTCTCCTGTTTATTGTCGGCTTCCTTTTGAAAAGAAGGTTTGCCAAACGTTCAAACATCGGTCATTCTCAAAACCGTTGTAGAACGTAATGGATGGGAAGCACCTGCCTGGCTCACCCGCTGGACGTTATGGACGGCACTCTCCCCCATTCAGAAATATTTCCATAGCATTAACGTCAGCTTGCGTTGGATGAAGCCGCACAGCAGGCGGCTCATATCACCCCGCAGAACGCGCCAGCATCCTTCAAGAGCTGGTTCCAACTGTGGCGCCGTCGGTTGAAATCTTGCTGCGCGAATACCAAACCACTCTCTTCAGCAAAAACAAAGGTGATGTGACCTCCGCGCGCAGTGCAGCACAACAGCCTTTACAAAACCATATATACACGTCTAAAAATCTTCATCTTAGGATACAATTAGAAAAACAGGCGAGAAAAGTTGCTGTCTTCATTTGGTATCCTTTATGAATTCTTGAACAAACACGCCCAAGATCAGTTCACGATCAATTGCTAACCCTCAGTGCGCAAGCGGGGAAAATTCGCGCGGAGTTAGAGGCAAATAAACTAAAGCTCCCTAAAATACAGCCGACGCACCTTAATAACCTGCAATCCTCCCTAGAGCCAGATCGCAGAAAAGATGGAAGCTTTTCAGCGTGAGAACAGCAATATGTTGGCTCTGCTACGTAGGGCAGGTCATCAAATTCCTCCCTTGAATTAGATGAAGTACTACGCATCGTGATGGATAACATCGTGCGCCTGACCAAAGCTGAACGCGGCTTTCTTTATGTTGCGCGATGTAAACAATGAAATGACTATTCGCATGGGGCGCAAATTGGAAAATGGAATCCATCAATTCGTCTGAAAAGAACGTCAGTCGCACAGTTGTGCAGCGCGTGATCGACACGGGCGAAGCTATCGTCACTACCAACGCACAGGAAGATCAGCGCTTCTTAGGTCAGGAAAGCATTGTCGCTTTCAACCTGCGCTCTATCTTATGCGTGCCTCTCAAAGTTAAAAATGAACCTATTGGCGTCATCTACGCCGATAACTGTATCCGTACAGGGATCTTTGCAGAAACCGAACGCGACCTGCTGGCCGCGTTTTCCAAACCAGGCTGCCGTTGCCATTGAGAATGCGCGCCTGCTCTCTTCTCAAACAAACCCTCGAAGAAGTGACCGCACTCAAGAACTTGATGGATAACGTATTTGCATCCATTGCCAGCGGTGTTATCACTGCGGATGTTCAATACAAGGTGACGCTTGCCAACAAAGCTGCTGAAAATATCCTTGGCGCTGCTTCCATTGACATCATCGGTCATAATCTTAACGAAGCGCTTGCCTCTGTTTCAAGTGAGCTTGGTCCGCATCTGACAGAAGTCCGCGAAACAGACAAGGCCATTGTTGACCTTGAAGTCAGCCACTTCATGCCAGCTCGCGGCAATGTGGACTGGCGCTTGAACCTCTCCCCGCTCAAAGATGCAGGGCAGAAACTCAAGGCGTGGCCATAGTCCTTGATGACCTCACAGAACGAAAGAAGTTGGAAGCGCAACGTCGTCTCTTTGAACGCATGGTTTCCCCGGCCGTCATCGAACAGCTTGACCCGAACAGTCTACAACTCGGCGGCAAACGCGCGGATATTACCGTGCTGTTTGCGGATATCCGTGGGTTCACCAGTTACAGCGAAAGCCTCGCACCAGAAAAATTGGTGTTCATTTTGAACCGTTACCTCGCTGCTATGGCCGAAGCCGTGCTCGCGCAGGAAGGCACCATTGATAAGTTCATGGGTGATGCTCATTATGGCTTGGTTCAACGCACCTGTCCCCCAACCTGACCATACCTTGCGCGCTGTCAAGCCCGCGCTAGCCATTCGAGACTCAGTAGAGAATTTATACAAAGAACTCCCTGAAGATTCACATCTCGCTTTTTGGCGTTGGTATTCATTATGGTGACGCTGTTCTGGGGTTGATCGGTACTGGAGAAACGTTTGGAATACACCGCCATTAGTGACAGTGTCAACATTGCAAAACGCATTCAGGAAAACTCCGCCAAGAACCAAATTCTCATCAGCAAAGAAGCGTATGAACGCGTAAAAGATGAAGTGGAAGCCATCCTCACGCGAACATGAATGCAAAAGGTAAAACCCAGCCAATTGAAGTGTTTGAGGTGTTGAAGCTGGAAGTAAGGCACAAGAACTAAAAGCAATGACTTCCGAGAAAAGAAACTCGGAAGTTTTTATTTAATATGCGATTTCATTTTTAACTAAATTTGTCTTGATTAGCTTATAGCTTGTTTGTTATTTGTAAGGAGACTGAATTAATGAGCGCGATAAAATTTTATTTATATGGATACCAAGCTGAAAATTCTTCATCAACTCCAAAACCTAAGTGGGAAATCCCTGATAGCTGGGCCGCCAATGGACGATGTCCTGTCTGCGGAGTACAAAGATTAAAAGTAGTTCATCTGCTCCACTACCCAGATTATCTAAACTGCGCAAGCTGCGAGCTATCATTTGATGTAGAGGATGGGGCAGGCATATTCATATCAAGTATTTGTCTGAAAAATACGAATCTACAGATAAATCCATTTACGATCATTGGCTGGATGTTTCAAAAGCAAACACGGTCATTACCAAAATCCCTCCACCTGTCCAAAATATAGCGTTCATCTCCAAACCTCTGCAATCCTTTACAGACAAAGAAGCATGGGACCGTGCGCTTCGTATGTACCGTTTGGGCAACGAGCCACAAGCAATACAGTCAACGCTAAAACAAGCGGGAGTAACTCAAAAAGCAGTTGGATGTGATTTCTTCCAGACTGAAAAAAATTGCCGCACAGAATGTTCAAAAGCAAAGCGAAAAGTTCCTGACAGTGACTGGGTTTTCCATTTTGATCATTATTCTTCTGGCTGGTAGCTGGCTAGTCTTTAGCGGCAGGCTCCCCGTTCTATTAGGCTTGGTAACTCCCACACCCACTGCATTGACAGATGAATCCTCTGCGCTTAGCAGGCTGCTAAACCTCTTACCCGAAAACGCACAACCCTCGCTCATGAACCCGCCTAAAACGACAGTTGACCTTAGGCATGGACCCGGCCCCGCTGAACGTCCTGGCTCGGCAAAAGAAGCAGCAACATTATTTGGTAGCGCAGGGCTATGGACATCAGGACCCACAATTTGCAGGCATGGCAAATGGTCAGCGCAGCCCAGGCATATACCATTCTTGTGCCGAACGGCATGGTTGCTGGTTATGTTGATAACCAGACATTTCAAATGACTTCAATTCACGGGCCTGCAACTATTTACAACGTAACATGGTTGCGATCATGTGCGAGTGATTTTCCTACCCCCCTACCTGCTCCACAAACCTCACCAAACTATTCATTCCCAATTCAATTGGCTTGAGGTCAATAAATTCATTTACGGTATAGCGCCGCCGCCTGTAGTGATTCCCATCACCACGGCGGGGATATTCTCGCTTTAATAGTATTCGCGTCCGTAGAACCAGATGTAAGGATCGCGTCCAAACCTTGTTCGCGAGTGCAATTTACTGCAAGTTCCACGAATGGATGATCAACAGGAATAAACCCTGCAGGGCGTTCTCCGATGACTTCCGCCATGATCTTCACCCCTTCACGGCTAGCATTGATCAACAAATCTTCCACTTGATGAACAAGCTTTGTCAGTGTAGCTGGGTCTTCAGAGCGCAAGTCCAATTCACATTTTGCTTCAGCCGCCAGCACGTTGACTCCTGTACCACCGCTGATCATGCCAACGTTCATGGTTGTACGCGGCTCGCGCGGCAAACGGAAGGATGTCAATTGAGTTATCAATGAGGCCAACTCATGCACGGCTGAAGGTTGTCCATAATCTGACCATGAATGACCACCCGCGGTTTTCGCGGTGATACGATAACGCTTCACACCGATAGCTTTGTGATAGACATGCCCAAGCGCAAGACCTTCCAGCACAAAATAGCCGAGGATATCCGAACCAAAACGTTCTACCACGCCGCGCATCCCGCGCAAGTCACCGAGCCCCTCTTCGCCCACATTCGCCACAAACCAAACATCTTGCTTGAGCATCACGTCTCTTTCACGCAGCGACCAGATAATGCCAAACAACGCTGCAACACCGATGGAATTATCTCCAATGCCCGGGGCGATGACGCGCTCCGCTTCTTTCTTTACCTGTAAATTAACACTCGGCGGGAACACGGTATCCAAATGGGCAGTTACCACCAACTCTTTAGCTTTCTTCTGTTTCCCTGGCAGCCGCGCGAAGACATTTCCTAATGAATCCATGGAAACATCTTTCAACTTCTCTTTGAGAAAAAGGTCACGTACAAATTCACCGCGCTGACCTTCTGAAAATGTTGGCGCAGGAATTTGTTGGATCTGAATTGCAAGCTCGAGGATTTTGTCTGTGAGTGTCATAGTGTTTTGAAATCCATTCAACTGTGATCTTTATGTACGAGGTTAAACTTCTCTTGCGAATTCTTTCAATGAGTGCAGTCTTGCTGCTGCAAGCCCGGGCAACACATCCAATGGATAGAAGGGGCCGCTTCCTTCAAGCTTTAGCGAAGCTGAAACACTGCCATGCAAAGTTGCCATGAGCGGGTCATTTGTCTTTTGGAAACCTGCCAAAAAGCCGCCGCAAAATGCATCACCTGCACCTGTCGGGTCCGCAATTCTAGACTGATAAGCAGGCACTTCGTAACGGTGATTTCCCGCCACATCATACACCAATTGTCCTAATGCGCCGCGTTTAATCACAACGATCTGAGGGCCGTGTTCGCTGACTTTATGCGCCATCTCCCATAAATCATTGGTCTCTCCCCAAAAGAGTGAACGTAGCTCTTCTTCTGAGGGATGGAAGATCGTCACGCCTTGTAAGACCACGCGCAGGTCACGCCAAAAGCGTGGCTTCATGTAGCTCGAAGCAGGGTCCAGGCTAACAGTCTGGTTTGAGCCGCCTTTGAAGAGATTGACCATCTGGCTCTGACTGACAAAGTCAAAGGGACAAATATGCACATGGTGAACATCCCTAAAATCTTTTGGTACATCCAGCGCAGCGGGCGAAGCCACATCCGATTCGCGTGGGTCTTTGGTTGTGTCATCAATGGGTTGATAGCCAAGTAAGGCCTTGGGGAATGTCATTTGGCGGCGAGCAAAATGCGAAACCGCATTGGAATAACTACGTTCGTTGTTCTCAGAGTACGCAATAAAGCTGCGCATGTCTATATTTTTTTCTTCATGAATGGTGTGGATGCCACGAACATCAAAGCCAAGTTTTTCAAAATCACGCAGCCATTGGTGTGGATAATCCTCCCCCACACGAGCGATCAACCCCGCGCTCGAATCCCACACAGCGAGTCCACCAGCCGCATATAACAAATTGCCGCCAGGCGAATCCAAAAGCGGATTGCCTAAAGGCGGCAGAATGTATTCGCGGTGGAGTCTTCCAGCAATGATGAAGTTGGGCGTCATAGTGCCCCTAGTATACAAGGGAACGCGTTTTTTTTACTTCTTCATCCAGGCTGGTTTTTGAGCAGCGACCTTCTTATAAATGGGACAATCTTTTTGATGAGCGCCAGGCAAATAGCCTGTAGACATGAGGAACTCGTTCACGATCTCGCCGCCAGTGAAGATGAAAGTTTTCTTGAACAGCTTTGTCCACTCGTCTTTCGTGAGTGGATGGTGCGCGTCGAGCCACCCTTTGAAGGAACCATATTCCTTTTTAAGTTCCAAGACTTTCTGGGCGTTGACAATAGCAGCATTGACCTTCAATCGGTTACGGATAATTCCTGCATCTTCCAATAAACGCGCGCGGTCTGTCTCAGTATATTTTGCGATCTTTGCGATGTTGAACTTACTGTAGGCTTTGCGGAAGTTATCTGCTTTTTTCAGGATGGTAATCCATGAAAGTCCAGCCTGATTGATCTCAAGCACAAGGCGCTCAAACAACTCATTATCATCGTCAAGCGGAAAGCCATATTGAGTATCGTGATAATTCTTATTAAAGGTATCTTCGGGGTGGGTAATGCAGTATTCGCAATAGGTTGTCATAGGTTGATTTCCATTATGGGCAAGATACGCGGTTGACCATCCACTTGGCTGTGACGCTCACCGACTTTATGTGCCCCCATTTTCTCATAAAAACTCTGTGCATTCGGGTCTGCTTCGATTTTTAAGGCGGACACGTTTAAAGCACGGCATCTTTCAAGGACATGCTGAAATAATTTTTTGCCGATACCCTTCCCCATAAAGTCGGGCAATATCCACAAGTTATCAAGCCAAAAGGCTTCATCATCCTGAACTAAAGAATAAAAACCAACTGGCTTCTCGTTGATAATTGCCAGCCAAGTCTCATGCTTGGAAATGTAATCTGGTGAGATGGTTAATGCAGGAGTCCAAAGCTCGATCCAGCGTTCAGGATAATTCCAATGTCGTTTGGCTGAAATCGCTATTTTCGTCAATGTGCTGGCTTGCTCAGCTTGCGCTTTTTCAATATACACAATCATGCACGGAATGCTGCGGCTTGCTTAATAACGTCATCAAAGTGCAATTGATCATGGTAAATACCAATACGCAGAGTGACGATCAAATTGCACCAGCCGAACAATGGGTCGAATAAATATAAATTTCCAAGCACATCTTCATCTTTGTCTTCATAAAACGTACGGATCTTGGCATGTAATTCCCGTATTTCAGATTTCAGTCTTTCCAATGAAACAGGCTTTCGCGGATTGAAGCGCGGCGTCCACAGAAACCCGACCCACTGCGGAAATTTCGGGCTGCGATACAAGTCTTCGATCGTGGTCACATATGCACGATGGCGTTTCAAACGACCGTACCAACCGTTGAATTTCCAGATCCAGTTGACGGCTGGATAGGAAGACGCCATTAACAAATAATTATGGTCAAGGATCTCGCCGATGCTCCATTCGCCGGGCGCAGGCTTCTCCCAAAGCTGAGAATCCATCAAGCCGCCTAAAATAATGAAGACGGCTTCTCGTTGTGAATCCATTAAGTCGAGATATTCAGAAAGGATTTGGCTTTTCATAATTTTGTTACGGATATTTTATTATCCAACTACCCGTATCTCCCTCGGCATGTCAGAGAGACAGTCCGCACCATTCTCGGTGATGACCATATTATCTTCGATGCGCACACCATTGCGGCCTGTGAGATAAATGCCAGGCTCTACTGTAAAGGCCATACCGGGCTCAAGCAATTGCATATTGTCTCCGCGCATGTACGGAGCTTCATGCCCCTCCATGCCAATCCCATGACCCGTGCGGTGTGTGAAATATTTTCCGTAGCCCGCTTTTTCGATCACATCACGTGCAGCGATGTCCACATTTGCGCAGGGAGCGCCGGGCTTCGCAGCGGCGCGGCCTGCAGCATTCGAGTCATGTACGATCTTATGGATCTTCTTATATTCCTCATCCACCTCCCCTACTGCAAAGGTGCGAGTTAGGTCAGAGATGTAACCATCATAAGCAGCACCCCAATCCACCACTAATAAATCGCCAGCTTGAATTTTCCGCTGGGTGGGTGAAGCATGCGGGTTGGCAGAGTTTGGGCCAGCCGAGACAATGGGCGCAAAAGGCATCTCTGATTCTGAACCATGCTTTAACAACTGCATAACCAACTCCGAAGCCAATTCCTTCTCGGTCATGCCAATCTTCATTTGCAAAATGGTTGCTTCCAACGCATCCTGAGCAATCTTCACAGCGGTGCGCATCGCATCAACTTCGGCTTTATCTTTTCTGAGGCGCAAGCCAGACAACACATCGGATGCATCGGGGAAGTCTGCTTCTGGAGCGCCTGCTTTGACATGACGGAATTCCAGCAAGCGCATTTGACGCGGCTCGACTCCAATTCGCTTCCCATCCAGACCGAGAGACTGGGCTGCTTTTCGAAATGCATCATCCCACTCTGACGGATTTTCGCCATAGGCAAAAGCTTGTATCTTATATGGGAACAAATCCACTTTGGGTAATTCAAGTTCAGGCAAAACCAACACGGGGTCTTTATCAGGCGAGACTAGTAGCACCACGGGACGTTCCATCAAGTGGAAACCAACTCCCGTAAGATATGTCAGTGTAGGACCAGGATTGAGGGCAACAGCAGACAGGCCCGAGTTACGTAATGAGGCGTTAAGTTTGTCGAGTCGAGATTGAGTCATGTAAGTCTCCTAATCCAAGTTATGTTTTAGCTTTGAAAAGATAAATGCGATTCCATCCACAAGGGCTGGGAAAAGCATGTCGATGATGATGATGATATTGAACCACCACGGCAGCACCAAACTGCGGCGCGGACGTTTGGCAACATCTACTACGCGTTTGGCGACATAGTCAGAGGACATTCGAATGTTGAACTTTGAACGAAAGGAATTATATGCCTCGCTCTTGCCAACATGTTGACCAAATTCTGTGGCAGCTGGCCCTGGATAAATACCGCTGACTTTGATACCGAGTGGAGCAACTTCACGGCGAAGGGCATCGGTAAAGGCGCGCGCACCGAACTTGCTCGCAGAATAAGATGTAATCAACGGAGAAGCAATAAGCCCAGCAACAGAGGACATGTTGATGATGTGTCCGCTGCCTTGGTCGAGCATTTGAGGTAACACAGCACGTGTGACTTGCATAAGGCCAATTAGATTGACTCGCACGAGCAGATCAAGATCACGTTCGGGGGTGTGATTTTCGAACCAGTCCACACGGCCAATGCCTGCGTTGTTAAATAGGATATCAATACGCCCATACAAAGCAACAGCTGACTGAGCCATGTTTTCAATATCATCAGGGTTGGTGATATCCATTGGAATGGCAATGGCTTCTGCGCCTTCTTCCTGAAGACGAGTGGCAAGAGTTTGCAAGCGATCAATGCGACGGGCAGCAAGCACCAGCTTGCATCCCTCGGCAGCGAAGAACCAGGCGGCATCCTCGCCGAAGCCAGAGGATGCGCCAGTGATGAGGACAACTTTATCTTTGAGTGAAGGCATGAGTATTAACCCGTTGTGATGTGTGAGATTATAAAAAGTCTATTTTCAACCACAAAGACACCAAGATATGGAGACACAAAATATAAACTATATAACTTCAGGTTCCCGAGACTTCGTGGTTAAATTTTAGACAATCTTTAAACAAAAAGATGCGGACATTCTAACATCCGCATCTTCTAAAATCGATTTTGTTATGACAATAAAATTAAGACGAAAGCACTAGTCTTCTGCACTTTCATCGCCGCGCTTTTTCGGGCGTGGCGGCTCTACGGTGACTTTATCCGAGAGTGCGATGGCAAGCACATCGTCCATGTGTTTGATCGGGATGATCTTCAACTCAGACTTGGCAGTCTTGGGAAGTTCCACCAGATCCTTCATATTCTTTTCTGGCAGGAGTACGGTTTTCAATCCCGCACGATGCGCGGCAAGGACTTTCTCGCGCACGCCACCAATGGGGAGCACACGTCCGCGCAGAGTGATCTCACCCGTCATCCCCACGTGACGATGGACAGCGCGCCCCGTCAACGCGGAGATTATGGCGGTTGCCATCGTAATGCCAGCAGAGGGGCCATCCTTCGGGATGCCGCCTTCTGGCATGTGAATGTGAATATCCAAACGCTCAAAGGCATCCATGTCGATCTTCAACGCCGCCGCACGAGACTTGATGTACGTGAGCGCAGCCTGACCTGACTCCTGCATCACCTCGCCCATCTGACCTGTCATCTGCATGCCACCTTTGCCTTCGATGATTGCAACTTCAACGGGCATGATCTCGCCGCCGTTTTCCGTCCATGCAAGGCTGGTGGCAACGCCTACTTCATCTGTCCGCTCGGCTTCGGAGGGAAAGACCTGTTGTGGGCCAAGTAATTTTTCGATCATCTCTGGAGCAATGGACGCGGGATACTTTTTTCCTTCGGCCTTCATGCGTGCCACCTTGCGACAGATACGCCCGATCTCGCGTTCCAATCCGCGCACACCTGCTTCGTAAGTGTATTCGCGGATGATACGTTGCAATGCAGCAGGCTCAAACGTCAGGCCGAGTTCTTCAACGCCGTTCTCTTCCAGTTGACGTGGAATGAGATAACGGTTGGCAATTTCCACTTTTTCTTCTTCAATATAACCAGGGAACTCGATCACTTCCATACGGTCAAGCAATGGCGCAGGGATGGTAGAAAGCGAATTGGCTGTCGTCACGAACATAACCTTGGAAAGATCGAAGGGCAGTTCGAGATAGTGGTCACTAAAAGCGTAGTTCTGTTCAGGGTCCAGCACTTCAAGCATGGCCGAGGCAGGATCGCCGCGGAAGTCTGAGTACAGCTTGTCAATCTCATCCAACATGAAAAGCGGATTGGCAGTCCCAGCCCGTTTCATCGTTTGGATAATTCGTCCGGGTAGCGCGCCGATGTAGGTACGGCGATGCCCGCGGATTTCGGCTTCGTCACGCACGCCACCGAGAGAGACACGCACGAACTTGCGGCCAAGCGAATCAGCGATGGAACGTCCGAGGGATGTTTTGCCAACGCCTGGAGGCCCTACGAAACATAAAATTGGCTGACGTTCCTTCTTCGGTTTCAAAGAACGCACCGCAATATATTCCAAAATTCTTTCCTTGGCTTTCTTCAAACCGTAGTGATCGCGTTCCAAGATCTTCGCTGCGTTTTTCACATCGAGGTTATCGGGTGAAGCATTGCTCCACGGCAAGTCCACGATCCAATCAATATAGGTACGGATGATGCCCACTTCGGGCGCCATCGGCGGCATTTGATTAAGACGTTCCAATTCCTTCAACGCCACGGCCTTTGCCTCTTCGGGCAAATTCGCAGCATCCACTTTTTTCTTCAGGTCGGTTGCATCGCGGGTGAAAACATCGCCTTCGCCCAATTCGGTTTGGATCTGCTTCATCTGCTCGCGCAGATAAAACTCACGCTGGCTTTTATCCACTTCATTTTGCACACGTGAATGGATTTCATCTTCCAGTTCAAGCACATCCACTTCTTGCGCCAGCAAATTATTCAACTGACCCAAACGCGCTTTGGGGTCGAGGATCAATAGCAAACGCAGCTTGGCTTCATACGTCAATGAAAGCGATGTCGCGATCATATCCGCGAGCCAGCCGGGTTCAGCAATATTCAATGCAAACAAATGCGCTTCTTCAGGGATCGAGCGATCCAACTGCACACAGCGCTCGAACAAACTCAACACTGAGCGCATCGTGGCTTGGGTTTGTCTGTCTGCTGTTTGCGGCTCGTGGATGATGCGCGCGCGCACTTTGATGTACGGCTTCAAGCGGATGAATTCCACGATCTCCACGCGGCGGCGGCCTTGCACGAGAGCAGAGCGCGAACCGTCGGGCATGTTCAACAACCGGCCCACCGCCATCTCCACACCAATCGGCAAAAAGTCATCAGCACCAGGGTCATCGAGTTCAGGGTCTTTTTGAGTCAAACCGATCACAGTCTGCTCTTTGTTTTGCGCTTCCTGCACAGCCAATAAAGATGCTTCACGTCCTACAAATATCGGCGAAACCATGCGCGGAAAAATGACCATATCACGTAACGGTAAAATGGCCGCTTCGATCAAACCGTCAGCTTTGGTCTCCATATTCGGAATCCGATACAGTTCCTCGGTCCGTTGGGAGAGCGTCAGGTCAAAATTATCTTCTTCTTCATTCCAGTTCGGTTGACTCATTCAGTGATTTCCATTCTCTCATGACTTCCGCCGTCACGAACATTGATCCAGCGGATAAAACGATACTACCATCTTTTGAGGATAAATCCAACGCCCGCGCCAACGCATCTTTGACGGGAACCACCGCCTCTGACTCCACCCCAGCCTGCTCGGCCAACGAACGAATTTTTTCCACTTCCAAAGCCCGCGGATGATCGGCGCGCGTGATAATAATTTTCTTGATCTTCGATTTCATCTCCGCGAACATCCCGGGGATATTCTTATCCTCCGAAGCGCCAAAGATGAGATAGACAAGCCTGCCAGGGAAATATGTTTCCAAGGTCTCGCGCAATTTCTCGAACGAATCCTGATTGTGCGCCGAGTCAAAAATGACGGGCGGCTCCGTCCGTGCCACCTCGAAGCGGGCGCGCCATTTTACCTGAGAAAACCCCTTTTGGATCTGCTCATCCGAAATTGGAATGCCACTCACCTTTAGGGCAGTATACGCCGTAGCGGCATTCTCCACTTGATGAGCACCCAACAAAAGAATTTGCAACTTGACTGCTGACCGCTGCTGATAGCTAACAGCTAGCTCCTGCCCCTGCAAAGATGACTTCATCAACTCAAACGTTACATCTCTTCCTATAAGCGTTATCTCAGAATCCTTCTGCTTGGCTACACGCTCTAAAACTTCCCACGCCTCATCCTTCTGCGGGGACGAGACCACAGGTACTCCATCCTTGATGATGCCCGCCTTCTCCCCTGCGATCAACGCCAGAGTATTTCCAAGTACAGCCATGTGATCATAGGACAATGACGTAATCACCGACACCTTCGGCGTGACGATATTCGTCGCATCCAATCTGCCGCCGAGTCCCACTTCAAAGACCGCCGCATTGACACCATATTTCCCAAACGCCATGAATGCCAATGCCGTAGTGATCTCAAAGGTTGTTAGCTTTTCGATCTTCGCCACATACGGCTTGATCTCATCTACCAGCTCTACCAATTGCTCATGCGTGATCGGCTCGCCGTTGATTTGGATTCGTTCCACATAATCCAGCAAATGTGGAGACGTGTACAGCCCGACAGTGTATCCCGCCGCTTGCAACCCAGCCGCACAAAGCGAAGATGTGGACCCCTTCCCTTTCGTCCCCGCCACATGGATGATAGGGTATTTCTTCTGCGGGTCGCCAAGAGACTCCATCAACGCGAACATACGGTTCAAGTTGAAGTCTGCCTTCGCCAATTCAGAAGAATGTTTCAGGCTATAATCTACAAAACTATACAGGTAATCAAGGGCTTGGTTATATGAAGTATTTATATCCATGTGTGGGATTGTAAATCGTAATTGGTAATTGGTAAATTCAAAAAATTGATACTTTCCCGGACTCTAATGAGGGATTATGAAAAGTAGAAAATTAAACAAAATAGGATAAAGAATATGGAGCTATTTGTAGTTCTATTATTTATAGCAGCAATGATGTCCTTCTTTATCAAGGCAATTCAACCCATTAGAAAAAGCACAAGAAAACCGAAATACAAGCAGTACGATGAAGGTCGAAATGCTGACTACTTTATGAAGAGCATTTCCAAAGCCTATAATATCCAAGAAGAACAATCTGAAGAAGATGAAAGCGAAGAAGGTTATAGCGAAGAAACTTTTGTAACCGAATTGGTTTCTGAAAACAAAGAAGCATATTATGGTTCAAGTATTTATGACCCAGAAGAGGATGAACAAGAAGGGTCATTTCTTTTATCCTCTTATTCACCACAACACCCCTTAATGATTGGGATATTTCTACTTTTGGGTTTTGTCGTACTCAAAGAGTTACTTCCAGAGCTGGCCTCATATCTTGAAAATCATGAATGGATCGAAAACTTTGTTTTAGTCATACCATTCTTTCTAATTGGATTAAGTGGATTAATGGTTATTCAGAGAGGAAAAAATATATCTAGATCTGGAAAAATAGTTTATGGATTCGAGGCATATCTAGGTGGAATATTTAGGCTGTTGGTTGGATGGGGAACTGTTTTACTACTATTATCTAAATACTTATAGAACGATAGCAGTCTTTCAAAAATATTATATTGAGACAACGATAACAATTCATAAATCAAACACATGCTTGCAACCCTCACCATACACCTTCACCTCCCCATCTGTACTTCCCTCAAAGAAAAGCGCGGACGAATTAAGCCGCTTATTTCACGCCTGCATCGCGAGTTCAATGTCTCTGTCGCAGAGATGGGACTGCAAGATAAATGGGACGAGACCATCATCACCTGCGCAATGGTTGGAAATGACCCTGCCTTTTTACAATCTGCTTTGCAAAATGTGGCAAAATGGGTGGACGCGAACTGGACAGACGGGGATGTTTGGGAGCAGAAGATCGAGATCTATTAAACACGAAGGACACCAAGAGCACGAAGGTTAAGAACTTTGTGTACTTTGTGTCTAGAAAAAGGAGAACCAATGGACTTAAAACTCAAAGACAAACGCGCCCTTGTCACGGGCTCATCCCGTGGATTGGGCTACGCCACTGCTCTTGCGCTCGCAAAAGAAGGCTGCAAAGTTGCCATCAACGGGCGTGACGAAGCGAAGATAAAAGCTGTAGCTGAGAAGTTGAGCAAGGAAACAGGCACACAGGTGATCGGGTTGGCTGGTGATGTAGGATTGCCCGATGTCCCTGAAAAATTGATTCGGCAAACTGCTGAGGCGTTTGGCGGGCTGGACATTCTTGTCACCAACGCAGGTGGACCAACACCGGGCTCCATCGATTCATTGGATGAAGCCGCGTGGCAAAAAGGCATAGACTTATGTCTGATGGCTCATGTCCGTTTGATAAAATCGGCGCTTCCGTATTTGCGGAAATCGGATGCAGCCAGCATTTTGACAGTCACCTCGCTTTCGGTGAAACAACCCATTGCAAATTTGCTCATCTCGAACAGTGTTCGCGCGGGAACGGTTGGCCTAACTAAATCTCTGGCGTTGGAACTGGGCAAAGATGGCATTCGTGTTAATTCCATTTTGCCAAGCTGGACGGAAACGGAACGTATTACAGAGTTGCTAACTGCCCGGGCAAAAGCAAACAACTCCACAGTCGAAGAAGAGGCGAAGCGGCAGGCGGCGGAGAGTCCCTTTGGGAGAATGGGAAAACCTGAAGAGTTCGCAAATGCCGCTGTGTTCCTCGTCTCCCCTGCCGCATCCTACATCACTGGTGTGATGCTGAGCGTGGATGGTGGAATGTACAAGAGTACGATCTAATAAATTGGAGATTTCATGAACGAAAAAAAATGTTTAAACTGCGATCGCACAGATGAACAAATCCCTTTACTAACATTGTCCTTCAAAGGCGAGCCAAGCTATATTTGTCCGCAATGCCTGCCAACGCTAATCCACAAGTCTCATTTGCTTGCAGATAAATTACCAGGCATGGAAGTTGCGCCTCCTACGGAACAGTAACCAAATGAATAAACTTTCACGTCTTACTCGCAACTCTCTTATCATCGCGTTTTTCTTTTTAATAGATAAAGTTTTTGCCTTTGTTCGCGCGGGAATTATTGCGCGCCAATATACAGGCGAAGTATATTTACTGGATACGTTCAACGCCGCAAACAACTTACCAGATATGTTGTTCGCACTCATCTCTGGCGGCGCGTTGGCCATGGCTTTCATTCCATTGCTGACAGAATATCTCACCACCAAAGATCGCGCCGCAGCATGGGATTTGTTTTCACGTGTGGCGAACGTAGGTTTTTTGATAACAGGCTCCATCGCGATCCTCATCGCCATCTTTGCACAACAGCTTGTAGATGCCAACCTCGGCATTGCTCCAGGTTTTGGTGAAGAACAACGCAGGTTGCTTGCAGAATTGATGCGATTAAATCTTATCGGCACAGTTATCTTTTCGATCAGCGGATTGGTAATGGCATCGCTTCAAGCGAATCAACATTTTGTTTTACCTGCCATTGCACCGAGCATGTATAACCTTGGGCAGATCTTCGGGGCGGTCTTTCTCACACCGCGTTATGGAATTCACGGCCTTGTGTACGGCGTTATCATTGGTGCGGTTTTACACCTGCTAATTCAAGTGCCCGGGCTTTTTATGTACGGCTTCCGTTGGACGCCTTCACTCAACTTACGTCACACGGGGTTGATCGAAGCCTTGAAATTGATGGCTCCGCGTTTGTTCACGATGGGCGGCATTCAACTGATCTTTCTCGCACGCGACAACCTCGCCTCGCGGTTAGACCAAGTTGGCGCAGTCACTTCGCTCACTTATGGCTGGATGATCATGCAAGTGCCTGAGACAATTCTTGGGACGGCCATCGCCACTGCCATGTTACCCGCGCTTTCAGAACTCGCTTCGCGCGGCGACTGGGCAGGGTTCCGATCTACAATTGAACGCGCCCTGCGAGTTTTAATCTCCTTAACCCTGCCGATCGCGGCAGTCATGTCTGCTGGGATCAATCCCTTGGTGCGCGGCGTTTTTGGTTTTGATGCAGAAACTTCCACACTCATCACTTGGACGACCCGCGCCTATCTGATGGCTCTCACGGGGTACACCATCCACGAAGTAGCGGTCCGCGCGTTTTACGCTCGCAAGGAACCTATGTTCCCGCTATATGCCGTGCTGTTGCGTATCGTAATGTTCCTTGGAATTGGCATTGTTGGCATCACTTTCTTTCGCAACATTGGCGCACCAGTCATTGCATTTGCAGAAATCGCACTTCTGGTGGAAGCCATTATCCTCTTCGGTTGGCTTTCCAAGCGCACGCACATCCCACTGGAGACAGGCAACTCGATCAGCAAAGGGCTTATCGCCGCGGTCGTTGGCGGAGTGGTCACATACATGATTGCGTTATACTTGCCCGGCGGCGCGATCATAACCGCGCTGGTCGGCATGCTTGTCGGTGGAGTGGTTGCCCTGACAATTGTCTGGTCTGAGGCGAAACAATTGGTCAAGCTATAGTGCAGCACGCCCATTTGAAATCTGTTTAAATCAAAATAAGAAAAATTTTCATCAATTTAAAGGGAAGTATAATCATCTCCATGTCTGAACAAACTGGAAATACACAACCTATGCAACCAATCAAAGAAGATGACACACAACCGCTCAAACCGGTTAAGCCATCTCGCTGGCGCTCTATCCTGATCAGCGTCTTGGGCTTTCTTCTGATCGTTGGTCTCGGCGCGTTTGGCGGATTCACTACCGGCAAAGGTGTTCGCGTTCAAGCGGGCAACGCCATCATTACCCAACAGCTTTCTGAGCAATACACACTCGCTTTGGTAGATATTCAATCTGGGCGTTATGAAGTTGCCCGACAGCGCCTGGAATTCATCATCAGCCGCGACTCCAGCTTCGGTGAAGCCCAACAAAGATTGACCGAAGTTCTGGTTATGAGCTCAATGCCTACCCCTACCATTGCTCCAACCCTCACAGCTACCCCTGATTTCAGCGGCGCAGAAAATGCATTTACCCGCGCCCAGCAACTCATCCAAGCACAAGATTGGGCAGGTGCGATCACAGCCCTCGATACAATCCGCAAATTGGATTCGACGTACAAAACGGCACAGGTCGATGGTATGTATTATTTCGCTTTGCGAAACCAAGGATACGACCTCATCACCAAGCAGGGCAATCTCGAAGGCGGCATTTACTATCTAACTCTCGCTGAGCGCTTTGGCCCGCTTGATAACAACGCCGTAGGCCTGCGAGATGGCGCACGCGCTTACATTACTGGTGCAAGTTTCTGGGAGCTGGATTGGCCGCAAGCTATCACTTATTTTGAGCAAGTCAGCGCAGGCTGGCCCACCATGTGGGACGGAACCATGACCGCTGCCCAGCGTTACTATATTGCTCTCACAAGTTATGGAAGTGAACTTTTTGCTAAGCAAGAATATTGTGACGCATACGATGCGTACAATTTAGCAGCTTCGATCAGCGAATTGGATGGGACTTCCGCGAACAACTCGGCTCAGGCATATGCGCAATGCAACCCAGCAACCGAGGCTCCCCCAGCATCCGAAACTGCCCCAGCAGCCACAGAAGTTCCAACAGCCACGCCTTAATTCATGACTACACCTTCAGCATGGGTCTTGGCGATCCTCTACTGGTTTCACATGCTGGCGACCGTCACATGGATTGGAAGCCTCGCCGCGATCAACCTTCTCGTGCTCCCCGCCTCCCAGCGGACCTTGAAACTGGTCGACCAACTTAGCTTTATCGCCGCCCTTCAAAAAAGGCTTGAGCCACTTGCCTGGTTCTGCATGGGTATACTACTTGTAACGGGTTTGTTCCAACTTAGCACCAGCCCTCACTATGACGGTTTTCTTTCAGTCAGCACACAATGGTCTGTAGCCATCCTTGTCAAACATGGCTTGGCAGTTGTAATGGTGGTGGTCAGTGCCATTCAAACTTGGGAAGTGCTTCCAGCCATCCATCGCACCTTGATGAAAAAAGACAAAGCAAACGAAGGCGAATTGGCAAAACTCCAAAAAAAAGAATTGCTTATTTTGAGGCTTAACTTATTGATCTCCGCCCTCATCCTCGCAGCCACCGCGTTTGCAAGAGTATCATAAATAAAAAGAGACCGTTGCTATAAAAGCAACGGTCTCTTTTTATTTACAGCTTAATCAACGATGGTTGAACCAGTGCACCCGTCAGGTCGTAAGCCATTGCACCTGTAATTTTCACAGGGACAATATCTCCCACCTTTGCCCTGCCCTCCACAAGAACCATACCATCGATCTCAGGCGCATCGCGATATGACCTACCAATGGAAATGCCGTTATCAAATCCTTCGATCAACACGTCCAAAGTCTTACCGACATAAGATTGATTCACCTGTAGGGAAATGTTCTGCTGAAGTTCCATCAGGCGTTCGAATCTCTCTTGTTTGACAGGAGCAGGCACGGGGTCGCCCAGAGGCGCAGACGTTGTCCCTGGCTCAAAGGAAAACTGGAATGTGCCCACGCGGTCAAAGCGAATCTCTTTCACAAAGTCATACAGTGTTTGGAATTCTTCTTCTGTTTCGCCAGGATATCCGACAATGAAAGTCGTGCGCATGGACAGGTCTTTCACAGTAGCGCGCATCTTTCCAAGAGTCTTATACACCCAATCCATATTGGATGGACGTTTCATGCGATATAAAGTCTTCGGGTGTGCATGTTGAAGTGGCATATCGAGATAAGGCAAAACCTGTTTGCGAGTTGCCATCACTTCGATAAGACGGTCCGTGACGTAGCCCGGGTACGAATACATGACACGGATCCAATCAATATCAGGGACAGCATCCGTTAACTGCTCAAGCAAGATCGCCAAACCATCTTTCATACCAAGGTCGTGACCGTAATCCGTTGTATCTTGTGCGATCAAGACCAATTCGCGCACGCCGTTATCGCGCAAGGTTCGCGCTTCATGGATGATCGCTTCAACGGGACGAGAAACTGCCGTACCTTTGATAAGAGGGATCGCACAAAAAGCGCAGGGACGGCGGCAGCCATCCGCAACTTTGATATATGCACTCGCACCTGCAATGCTAACGCGTAAGGCATCATATTCATCTGTGCCAACAGTAGCGGTCTCTGGCAAATGATAGATCGGCTCGGGATGCTTACTTTTACGAACTTCCTTCACCACTTGCACAATATCCATCCAACGGCGCGTACCGAGAATACCGTCAATGCCAGGCACCTTTTGCGCAACTTCCACGCCATAGCGTTGAGTCAGACATCCCGCGGCGATAAGAACCTGCCCATCAAGTTTGGATTTAGAAAGCTCATCCAACACGCGGTAGGATTCTTCTTTGGCTGGGCCAATAAACCCGCAAGTATTTACAATTAACACCGCCGCTTTGGATGGATCATCCATCGAGCGGTAACCATCACGCAAAAGCAATTGCGCCATCGAATCTGAATCGACAGTATTTTTTGCACAACCCAGAGATACTAAATGAAAAGTATTTTTTGACACGTTGTTTTCCTAACTATAAATTATGCCTATCCGCCATCGGGCGGTGTTCCAGTCGGTGTAGCTGTTGGCGTGGATGTTGGTGATGACGTCGGAGTCACCAACGGTGTATTGGTGGGCGTAGGCGGTATTGTGGCAGTAGGTGTCACCACACCTGTGATCAAATACACGCGGCTGACCACTTCATTAATGCCGCCCATTAAACCAAGGTCTTGTCCATTATAGGTGATTCGTAAAGCCGAGGCATTACCCGTCAACACCACAACCTGGTTTTCTGCATTAAACACTTTCGTCTCCCGCGGAGCCATGCGGCCTTCAAAAGCCACTTCCCCATCCACGGAAATTTTTACAAAGGTACGTTCCAAAGAAAAAACGCTAACCGTAACATTAGCTGGAGCACCTTCTGTTGGCGCTTCTGAAGTTGTCAACAAAGCGTCAACGCCTACTGTTGAAGTAACAGCAACATTTTCATCCACTGCAACAAATGTTGTTTGCAACGAAGCCGTTGGAAGAGGCACATCGCCAAGCACATCCACAATGGAAGGAGCGGTAGCCTGAGCCTCACTTTGGTCATTCGATGAACTGACCAAGCGCCCAAATCCCCATATCGCCAACGCCACCAAAATCGCAATCATTACCACGCCGAAGACCAGGTCACCAGCTATAAACGTCCGCAAAAAAGGCATGGATGTAACTACTTCTGTTTGCACTTTTTCACGCGGAATCTCCGCATACTTCTCGTGCCGCCGCGCCTGTAACACATCTGCAAAGCGCAGCAAAATTTTATCGGTATCCAAATCTAAGAATGCTGCATAGTTTGCAAGCATTCCACGCGTTTGAACAGGCGATGGAAGCCTGTCCATTGCGCCGTCTTCCAGAGCCTTCAAGAAAACAGCACGCAGATGGGTATGTCGTTCCACTTCATCCAACGTCAGGCTGATCAACTCGCGCCGCTCGCGTAACTGCACGCCGATCTCAGCGAAGATCACATCTGCAGGCAGGGTCGGCACAGTTGGCTTCGCGGTCTCTGCCTCGTCTTCCTCTTCCACATCGTCAACAGGAACAGATGCCGTTTCTTTCTTTTTCAAAAAAGATTGGACGAAAGTGACTAGCTGAGAAATTAAACTCAGTTTCGCTTCTTTTGTAACTTCAAGCTGTTCAGCCTCAACAGGCAGAGTCTCTTCTGCTGGTTTTATCTCCGTCACATCGGCTTGCGAAAGAGTCTCCTCTTCCACTTTCTTTTTCTTTCGTCCGCGAGTTTTAGGTTCTTCAGGTACTTCAACTTTTTCAACAGGTTCTTCTTCAACAGGTGATGGAGACTCTTGCAACAAGGGTTCAGTGGACTCTGTTTCAGCGGGGGAAACTATTTTCGGACGGCGACCCAGCCAACGGTCCCAGAAACGAGGCGTGGCTTTTTCATCTTCATTAACTAAGGGTGGAAGTTCCGTCTCAAGAAGATTGACCTGCGGTAACGGTCCGCTTACTTCAACAGGAGCGGGCGCACTGCGCTGGATCTCTGCGATCATCTCGTCAATATTAAGGTCAAGATACTCGGCGTAATTGCGCAAAAAGCCGCGTCCCTGCGCTGCAGACGGAATAACAGAATAATCATCCGCTTCCAAAGCCTGCAAAAAGAGAACGCGAATACGGGTATCTTCCGACGCTCTTTCAAGCGTAAGATACCGTGCTTCGCGTGTCTGCTTTAGACGCTGTCCAATTGATTCTGGCATGGGGGTATTGTATTACAAACATCACCGACTTGCGCCGGTGATGTGAGGTGTTTCTTATTCGGCTGTGGCAGCGGGTGCTTCTGCTGCGGCTTCTTCTGCTGGAGCTTCGGCCTTTTTCGATTTCTTAGCTTTTTCAGGTTCGGCTTCGGCGGGAGCGTCAGCGCTTTCACCTTCGCGATGGACAACGATCTTGACTTCAGGAACGAGGTCCATGGTCAGACGAATGTGAGCGGTGAATTCACCAAGTGTGCGAATGGGTTGAATATCAACCAATTGGCGCTTCACTTCGTGGCGGATCTGCTCGGTGAGTGCGGTGGCAATATCCTGAGTAGTGATAGAGCCGTACAACTTACCGGTGTCACCAGCTTTGGCAGCGAAAGTAAGGGTTATGCCCTTGATAAGGTCAGCAACGCCCTTGAGTTCGTTGTTCTGGGTGTTGCGGCGGATCTCAGCCTGTGCTTTGATGCGCTGAACCTGCTTCATGGCACCTTCGGTAGCGAGCACAGCAAATCCCTGCGGAATGAGGAAGTTGCGGCCATAACCATCAGCAACTTTTTTGATATCTCCGGCGCGGCCCAGTTTGTACACGTCTTTCATAAGCAAAATTTTCATGTTCTTCAAGCCCTTTCTGGCAATGAGTTAGTCAGAGCGAAGGGTACTACGCCCTGCGGGGCAGGATTGTACCATATTCTTAATCCTTTTTTGTATTCGGTAGAGTCTCTAAAAACTCAGCCACGAAGTCTCGAAAATACGAATGCACGAAGTTTTTCTCTTTAAGTCCTATCGCCTTTGTGCCTTCGTGGTGAAAAGGTGATCTGAAGGAATAGCGTACATAAAGGTGAAGGTAGAAGAAACTCTCTCGAAAAGGGTTTGCAAATGCGAGAAAATACGATTAAGATAAAGACATGCCTCAGATTTCCATAAATTTTCGACGTGTGGCGGCATTTGCCGGTATCTTTATTTTGATATTATTTGTGATTGAGTTCAATTCACGCCTCGAAGAACTAAACCGCCTAAATGATCAGCGAGACCAGGTCCGTGCCCTGGCTACGGAAGCTATGCAAACGCAGGTTGCGCTGCAAACGCAGGTTGCTTATGCAGGGTCAACTTCGGCGGTTGAAGAATGGGCACGTACTGAAGGACATTATTTACAGGAAGGCGATCAACCGGTGATCCCAGTTGGTGTGCCCGGCAGCGAACCGGTGATCATCCCCACTCCGGTGCCATCCCCTACTCCAATGCAAAACTGGGAAGTCTGGTGGAGTTTATTCTTTAGTGACTAATTATTGAAAAAAATGCAACCAACTTTATTGGCACACCTTACAGGTTTAGGATACTTTATTAGTACAGCAGGTATAGTTTGTCTTGCAGTTTTAAGAGGGAATAAAAAAAATACATACAGTTCCGCCAATATTGCATCAGTAATCCTTGAAAATCTACAGGACGTAGTCATCACTGTGGATGCAAAGGATCACATCACAAACGTCAACAATGCGGCTAAACGGTGGCTTAATGGGCAGGAAAACCTCGTTGGCAGATTAGTCTTTGATGTCCTACCAGAGCCCGAGTTGTTTAGAAAAAAGTGGGATATTCCTAATGTATCCATAAAGTTTAAAACTGTAAAAGATGATCAATGGACCTGGCACGAAGCGTCCATCACGCAATTAAATCAGGATGATCACAACCTGTCTGGGCGAGTGGTAGTTGTACATGATATTACCCAAGAGCAGGAACTTTTAGAAGCAGAGCTTTATCGTTCTGCACAATTGGGCTTGCTCGAAGAAGTTGGCAGGCAAATAGCAGATAGTTTTGATAAAAAGGAAATCCTGCAACGCTCCATTGATGCAGTTGTAAATCGCTTTGGATATGCTGAAGCTGCCATCTCTCTCTTAACTACAGATAACATGCTCGAAATCAGTGTCATCTCTGGCACACAGGATTTTGGGTATAGTCCCGGCTTTCGACAGGGAATGGGGAAAGGTATCATCGGGCACACTGCCAAAATCCGTAAAACTTACATCTCAAAACATGTCGCCTCTGACCCTTACTATTTTTCAAATGATGAACATTATGGTTCGGCAATTTGCGTGCCGATCCTAAGTGAAAAAGATCTACTCGGTGTGTTGTATGTGGAAAGCATTGAATCTGATGCCTTTGGCGATGAAGACAAAACTACCCTTGAAACTCTCGCGAACCAGATTTCCGCTTCTTTACAAAGAGCGTCGCTGTATTCCCACACGCAGGAACATCTACGAGTCATGTCCACTGTTCAAGCAATTTCGCGAGTCATCGCCAGTTCATTAGACTTGGAAATCATTTTCAAAACCGTTGTAAAAGAGCTAAAAGAATCCTTTGGGTACACCCACGTCAGCATTTACCTGCTCAAAGAAGATTATCTCCATCTCGGTGCGCAGGTCGGATACCCAGAAGAAATGGCAATTCACAAGATCCACATCAGCCAGGGCGTGATGGGGAAAACGATTAAATCAAAAGCTGTTCAATTTATTCAGGACACTTCCCAAGAGCCGTCATTCCTACGAGCAGACAACAACATCACAAGTGAAATTTGCGTTCCGCTGTTGAAGGAAGGTATTGTCCTTGGCACGCTAAATGTGGAAGGCGATATAAACCGCACGCTTACCCATGAAGATGTAGATTTGCTAACAACTCTTTCCAGCCCTATTGCGCTGGCAGTGGATAACGCCCGTTTGCATGCACAAGTTAAAACAATGGCGTTGACCGATGCCGTCAGCGGCCTCTCCAACCGCCACGCACTGGAAGAATATCTAACAGCTGAAGTAGAACGTTCCAAACGATTAAAATATCCGCTATCACTGATTATCTTCGACATTGACTCATTCAAAGCCTATAATGACAAATGGGGACACCCAGCAGGCGATGTACGCTTGAAAGCCACTGCAGGTATGATCCGCAAAACATTGCGTAGATATGACATTGCTGCGAGATACGGCGGCGATGAATTTGCGATCATTCTGCCCAACACTGATGAGTTTGGCGCGCTTGAATTTGCCAAGCGATTACAAAACGCAGCACGAGCCAGCACAAAAGCAAGCCTTGTTGAACCCGAAGTTGTATCAGGGCACACATTAAGTATCGGCGTTGCAACATTTCCCAAAGACGGAAAAACACCAGCAAGCCTGCTGGTTGCTGCAGACCGTGCAGAATTAATGGCAAAACGTCTCGGCAAAAATCAAATCTTCATCGCGAGCAACCTCAACAAAAATGAACAGACTTGACCTCTTCCCTATCTCGGCAAAAGTTGAAAAAGATACACTCTCCATCGCAGGGCACGACCTCGCAAAACTGACTGAAGAATACGGAACCCCTTTGTACTTATACGACAAGATGACAATGGATACGGCAGCGACTGGATATAAAACTGTCCTCGCTTCGCTCTACCCCGGGCTTGCTTCTGTTACTTACGCAGGGAAGGCATTCCTTTGCACAGCCATCGCGCAATGGACTCAGTCTCACGGCCTGTTCGTTGATTGCACAGGAGAAGGCGAGATCGCCATGGCACTTGCGGGAGGAGTTCCGCGGGAACACATTCTCGTGCATGGAGTGAACAAATCATCCAATGATTTAAAATCCGCGATTCAATACGCAGGAACAATCGTCGTGGATAATATGACGGAGCTTAAGCGGCTTGCTGAACTATTCACTGCAAATTCGTCACCTTTTCCAGACCTTTGGCTACGTCTCCTTCCAGGTGTGGCCGTAAACACTCACCATGCTCATACACAGACAGGCCAGCATGACAGCAAATTTGGCATGATTCGTGAAGAGCTACTAGAAGCCGCACAATATTGCAAAGATCATCACTTGCCGTTGAATGGAATCCACTTTCATCAAGGCTCAAATTTTAGAGATGCAAACCCGCTAATAGCAGCGATCAAAGTTGGCCTGGATTTGTCAAAAGAAATGGGATTTCCCAATGAATGGCATTTTAGTCCGGGCGGCGGTTGGGGCGTGGCATATCATGAAGATGAACTTCCGCAACCTGATATCAATGAGTATGTGCGTGTGATTGTGGAAAATGTTGTTGAAGGGTGCGCCGTACGCGGACTCTCTCTTCCCCACTTGCATTTGGAACCTGGGCGCAGTCTGGTGGCACGCGCGGGTGTTGCAATCTATAAAGCGGGAGCGATCAAAAGGCGCGGCGACAAAGTTTGGATATTAACAGATGGAGGCATGACGGATAATCCACGCCATGCCATGTATGGGGCGAGATACTCTTGTTTACCGGTATCAGGCGTAAGCGGAGAAAGAAGCGAGACCGTGTCAATCGCTGGTCCATATTGTGAATCGGGAGATGTAGTGATCGAAGGGCTGCCCATGCCAAAAATCCATGAAGGGGATTTGCTTGCTATTCCCGCTTCAGGAGCGTATCACTTGAGCATGTCGTCGAACTACAATGGGTCTCGCAAACCAGCGGTATTGTGGATTGAAGAAGGTACAGCTCGCGTGATACAACGCCGAGAAACATTCAACGATCTCCTTGCGCGAGACGAGAAGATTTAATTCCCATCCATTACAAGCGAAAAGAAAGCTTCGACAATCTTTGGGTCGAATTGTTTGCCTGAACGCTCAAGAATATATTCGCAGGTTTTTTCTTTTGACCACGCCTGACGATAGGGACGGTCCGAGGTGAGGGCATCCCAAACATCTATGATCGAAAAGATTCGGGCTGCAAGTGGGATGTCTTCCCCTTTCAATCCGCGCGGATACCCTGCTCCATCCCAATGTTCGTGATGACAATATGGAATATCAATGGCGGGCTGCAAGAATGAAATAGATGAAAGCATATCTCGGGCGTATTGAGTATGCTGCTGCATGATGTTTCGTTCCTGAGCTGTGAACGGACCAGGTTTATGAAGGATGGAATCTGGAATGCCCATTTTTCCGATATCATGTAAAAGCGCCCCGCGCCGAATGTGTACGATCTCGTTTTCAGGAATCTTCAGCGCACGCGCCAGTTTGAGAGTTAACTCTGTTACACGGCGTGTGTGGCCTTCGGTTAATTCATCTCTCAATTCAAGCGCACGCGCCCAACCTGCCAATGTGTTGTCGTATGCCAGAGCAAGTTCTTCTGCGTGCTCCTGTGTCTTTTCAAATAAAATGGCGCGATGGATGGCATTGCTTGCAGTTTCTGCAAGTGCAATGAGCAAGCGAATCTCTGTATCGGTGAAGATACGATAATCCGTAGACCATATATGCATCACGCCAATAATTTTTTCCTGTGCACGCAACGGCAGAGAGACACTACCATGTACATCTTTAAGGCGTTCTCGCTCTCCATCCAAAATTCTGATAACCGGGTCCTTTTGAACATCCTCGGTCACATAGATTTCGCCAGTTACAGAAACACGTCCGGTAATTCCCACATTAGGCTGATGGCGCAGACGCGATTCAGAAGGCTGTGAAGTATTGAATGGGGTGTCCACAGAATACCAGCCGCGCGAAACAAAGTCACCTGTTTCAGGCTCAAGTAAAAAGATGGAGGCATATGTGCCGTTCACTGCACGCAAAGCCTGCCGCGCAAGAATGGGAACCATATCCGTAACATTTTGTGATGTTCGCAAAGCAGAAGTTGCAACAGCTAGCGTTTCAAGTTCCATCGCGTGACGGCGGAGGTCTTCCTCAGAACGCTTTCGCTCCGTGATATCGATCATCACTCCTTCGATGTATTGAACATTACCATACGCATCGAGAACGCCTGTGCCCCATTCATCCACCCAGACCCAATTTCCAGATTTATGCTTAATACGATAAGTGATGTGGAAAGGCTCTTGATTAATCGGTGCCTCATCAAACGGACTCGGAAGAGGGATGAACTTGCGGTCTTCGGGATGGTACAAATCCACAAAGCTTAAGTCACCATTCAGAAAGTCCGCTTTGGAGTACCCAGTTAATTGCTCTATTGAGTCATTCAGATACATGAACGTATATTTACTATCGTTATGACATTGATAAACAACACTGGGAATATTCTCGGCTAACGCACGGAATTTTTTCTCGCTGGCTTTTAATGCATCTTCTGCCTGTCTTCGTTCTGTAATATCTTGGAAAATAACGGTAAAGAAATTCTGTCCATCCACCGTGGAGCGAGAGATAAAGGCTTCCATTGGAAATTCTTCGCCATCAGCACGCCGTCCATATAACGAATCCAAAAGTCCTTTTTTGCGAGACGAAGTCCCAGAAAGGCCATATTTATTTACATGAGAGCCATGTGAATTATGATACCGACTCGGTATGAGCATGTTCAAAGACTTACCAAGAACTTCGCTCACTGAATAACCAAAAATCCTCTCAGCGGAGGGATTAAATAAAACAATACAATGGTTTGCGTCAATGGTAATAATGCCATTCAAGGCTGTTGAAACAACCGCCTCCAAACGTGACCGGCTTTCCCTCAAAGCCTGCTCTGCATTTTTACGCTCCGTCACATCACGATAATTTGCTATGATGCCATTGATATGAGGATCATCCAGCATGTTATGACCGGTGATCTCAAAATAACGCCACTCCCCATCTTTGCGCTGCACACGATACTCAACGGTTCGGACCGCGCCCGGACTTGTCAGCCCTTCTGCAAAAATTTCCAACACTTTGGGAGCGTCTTGAGGATGTATATATCGGAATGCACTTTTGCCCATAATTTCTTCAAGGGAGTAGCCAGTCAAGCGCTCTTCTGCAGGGGCAATATATTGGATGATCCCTTGAGTATCTACAATTGCAACGCCTTCGGCTGAGTTTTCGATCAGAGCGCGGAAGTATGCCTCTCGTTTTTCAAGTGCATCCTCAACCTCGTGCCGTTCAGTAATATCTCTGAAATTGGCAACAATGCCTTTAACTTCAGGAGACGAGAGAAGATTCTTCAACGACACTTCAAGGTATCGCCATGATTGATTGAAATGCAAAGCCCGATATTCAACCATGATCAATTCATTTGGACGCCGCAGAACCTCTTCAAAAGTGGCGTGGACATGAGAAAGATCCTCAGGGAAAATAATATCAAGGAATTTTTGGCCGATAACATTTTGAGGAGCATAGCCAAGGATCTTCTCTTCGGTGGGCGTAATGTATGTAAAGAATCCATTCTCATCTATTACAGCCACCCCTTCTGCAGAGTTTTCAAACAGGGCTCTGAAATAAGCTTCTCGTTGTTCAAGTCTTTCATATAACCTGGCATTTTCGATCGCAACGGCCACCTGGTCTGCAAGGGCAGTTGCAAATTGCACCTCTTCTGGCTTGAAGTTACGCTCTGGGTCAGAAGTAAATAATTCCGCCAGGCCAAGAGACTCTCCGCGTAAACGTAAAGGAAGAAGCAGAGATGTAAACATTCCATCGCGGCGTAATTGTTTAATTTCTGCAGGGTCGGCATTCGGGTCATCTAAACGGACGACCATAGGCTGACCGTTCTTAAGTACGCGCATCGTAGCAGGATATTCATCCAATGAGAAGAAATAGCCAATATCACCGGGGTCGCTTATATCCTCATCAGATGAATAAATCGCAATGGTTTCGATCCCATTCCGCTCTGGGAGGAAATCCGAAAGCGAGCAGTAATCCACACGCAGCAGCCGCGTCAAAGTTGTTGCCGCTTGCATCAGCACACCGGATAGTTGTAAGCTGGAAGAAACAGCACGCGCAACCCTAAGCAATGCGCCTAATTCGCTCTCTCGTTGACGAGTCAAAGCAAAAAGCGTGGAGTTCTCAATAATACTGGCAGCATGCCCGGCCATAGCCTGAGCGAGCCGTATTTCTGCAGATGTAAATTCACGTTTACTGCGACTTTCCCAAAGCTCAATATCGCCCAATAACTGTCCGTGTGCCATGATCGGCACGAATATCATGGTTTTGATCTGATAGAAAGTGAATTGTTCTCTCTCGGCTGGTGTCATATTGGCATCGTCCGAGTGCATCACTATTACTTCCCCATCCATCATGGCACGCATAATAGTTGCATATTCAGTGTTTGGGTATATTTTCCCCAAGTCAGAATGCATCTCTGAAGGAGATGCATCAGGTGCCCAATATTCAGCCATTACCTGCATGCTGGAATCCATTAGATTTACAGCCATAATGTTGCTGCTTGTTACTTGCAGGGCATCCGTCATATGGCGTGCCAATTTTGCCAGGAGTGCAGGCGGGTCTAAAAGGCTGGAAGTCATATCTTGTGCAGCACTATAAAGGCTGGCAAGTTCATCCGCCTTGTAGCGTGTCTCCATATCCAAATTGGACTTCGCTACTGCTAATGCGATCTGGTTTGCAGCTTGTTGTGCAAGTTCAATTTCACTCTCAGTAAAAACATGGCCTTGTTTAAAGCCAATGACCACTGTGCCCAGTTTTTGATTATTAGCAATCAAAGGCAGCCCAAGTGCAGCCCAACCAGAAAATTGAATGGCAATATCGCGGCTGGTATACGCTGTAGCCGCCATGTCTTCAATGATCAAGACTTTTCCTTCATCTAAAATTGTCTGGCTAAAACTGTGGCTTTCAGGTGCGACCACTAAATTATCAAATATTCCCTGCAGTGACGCAGAATTAACGATAAGGGCTGAGTTGGTTTGGTCGTTTTTCCATAATGTGCCATAGTAGCCATCAGCGGAAAATGCATCTGCTAATTTTTGTATCACAAGGCACAACATACTATTTAAGTCTGGTATTTCCAGCGCGGTCGTTGTGATCTCGTTCAGTATTTGCTGGTTACGGGCATACGTCAAGAGACGCTGGTCAGCTTCGATTTTCTCCAGGGCATACGCTAGATCGTTTGCCAACCCTTGGAGGATTTGCGTTTCTTCATCATCAAACACGGCATTCGGAATAGTATGGTCCACCACCAAGGTGCCCAACACCTTTTCTTCACGTAATAAAGGCAGGGCAATTCCAGTTCGTTTCGGATCTTTTTGACGGCGTGGACATTCTTTACAAGGGTCATCTTCCTCAGATGGGCTTACGCGGAAATATGAGCGGGAGAGAATTGCTATTCTGGCGCAAGTCAGCCCTTGGGCTTGATCATCAATGCGGCTTCTAAATCTGGAGGGATCAATATCGTCTCCAGCTTGCGCTACAAGTTTTAGCGTAACGTTATCTGATTCCAGCAAACCAACCCAGGCAAAAGAATATCCCCTACCGCGAACAAGTAATTCACAAGCCTCAGAAAGTAGGCCTTGCGTGTCATGCTCACGAACGATCAACTGATTGATATCTGTAACTGTACGAAGAATTTGGGAGAGTCTTTGTTCCCGTTTTAAAAGTTCACGGGACTTATCGAGGTTCGTTCCTAAAACTCGTAAAAGGTAAGTAATTGAAATAAAAACAGCAACGCTCAGGGCAAGAAAAACCACCATGCCACTCACCCACGCCCCCACATCAACCGAATTGACCTGACGTTCGGGCGGCACAACTATGTAACCTGCCACCTGAAGCCAACCGATCAAAGAAATTGTAACCACACCTACAAAGAAAGCAGTCAGGCTATAACGAGGGTCAAAGAACACCGCAGAAAGGATAACAAATGCAAAAAAGATAATTCTTCCATCTCCACTCAGAGATGAAAGAATCAGACCAATGCTTCCAAGAATATAAATTACAAAAAGTAAGATGCCAGCGCGGAGCCTGAAAGACAGATTGCGGACAAACGTGATCAGTGCCAGTAGGGCTGTTGCACCAAAATAAATGATGAGGGTTGAAACCCCTAAAAGCAGTGAATTAGATGTAACTCCTAACTCTTTCTTGTACGTATCAAAAACGTTGTTCACTCCAGCGAAGAGAGCTATCGTCCAGAGGATCATGACCCCACGAAGGATGCCATCCAGAATATAGGCGCGCCATTCCTGAAGATTGCGTGATGCAGAAGGGTCGAAGGAAAAAGAAGGTATAGGAAGGGGTTTCATCAGAGATGCTGGATTATACATTCCACATGCATGAAAAATAGCTTGCTATTGCCTAATAATTTATTCATGAAATCTGCCTATTCCGATATGAAAAAACTTCGAAACAGAAACAGGCCTTAGGTCAGGAAAGGAGGCGAAAACTGTGACTTTAGTTACAGTTAACAAGTTTCTCTTGTGCAATAATTCACACAGCAAGTACACCATCCACAATGGGAGAATATACAATGATAAAAGATACTATTTTTCTACTCATCACTGGTTTGCTAGCGGCCTACCTATGCTGGTATTTTTATCAGCGCTACGCCCTGAATAAGGCACTGCATAATCTCTACTATTTGATGGGATTTGCAGTGCTTTCAGTTTCGGGGCTATTGCTAATATCTCTAGGACTCGGTATCCTGACTTCTCCTTACGTTCTGACAGTATCAAGTTTGATCCCGCTTGGGATTTCGATGGGGTTGGCTGAGGAATATTTCCCAAAATGGAAAACCGCTTTTAAGTGGTATGCAGCTGTTGGCTTTTTGGCGATTGCCATTACCAGCATCGGCGGCTTGGACACGCTAAAGAAGATTGCTGTTCCACTCTTCCACGGAGTGGCAGGACTCGTCATCTTCCTTGGACCGTTCTATGCCAAGGGCGCGCCGAAAGGTTTCTTCTGGGTCGGCATCGGCGGCGTGTTGATCGGGTTGGGCGGCATTGCGCTGGCATTCATTTCACTTGGCAAGCAGCTGCTTTTCTTCAGTCCTGATTTCGTCATGCTCATCCTCACTCCCCTGCTCTTCCTGATGACGGGTGCGTTCGCGTTGGGGTTCATAAGGAAGTGATAAGAAATGACTGTACACCGTGGACGTTCATAGCGGAGGCTTCTATATGCAATTTATCAAAGACAGATTTAATTATCTCTTTGGCTCAACCAAGGGATTGATTCTCGTGGCCATCGCCATGATCGGCATCGTCACTGCCACGTGGGGCATGCTCTCAGGCCCAATGGCAGAGATGGGCGTACGCGAAGTGGTGATCAAACTCCTCGGCATGAAGATCGTGCAATCTGAACGCGAGGGACGCATCATCATTTTGTATCATTCCATCGCCATGGCTGTCATCGCCATTGAGACATACATGATCACCGGCTTGTTGAAGATGAAAGAATTCTTCAAGACCGCCATCAATGCCATTATCACTGTCGGCTACATCCTGACCATGATCTTCGGCATGGGATTTGCCTACTTCGGTCACAACTGGGCGTTTCATGGAATTTACATCTTCGGCCTTTCGCTGATCTTCCTTGCTGGCGTGATGCTCATCATCGCGCTCTGGCCGTGGAACAAGAAATATTACGTTACAGACAATCAGTACGCCCATACCAAAAGCGGTTTCGACCTCGAACGTGGAGCTTTCTTTGCCACCGCAGTCACCACTGTGCTTTCTTCATTGTTCGGCGCGGTTCCCGGCTCATATTATGGTCATGGCTTTGAAACCTTCCTCGCAGAGAACGTCATCCGTTATCCCGAAAAGACCACAATGGAATATTCAGTCATCGGGCATTTGCACATCATGTTGGCGCTCATCGCCATCATGATCACGCTCATCGTGGGACGTTGGCTGAACTTCAAAGGCATTTTGCATAAGTTTGCCATGCCGTTGATGATCCTCGGAACCATCGTCCTCAACCTGGGTGTATGGGGCGTGGTCACTCCGCTTGAGCCTGTGGCTCATATGGTCATCTATGTCGGTGCAACCCCATCGATGGTTGCAGCACTTTTGTTGCTGATCTGGGAATGGGGTCAACTCATCCGCGAAGGCACGGCGCACATTCAAAAGCCCACCTTCGGACAAAAACTAAGCGCCATGGTACGCGACCCTCTGCGCTTCGGTCCGCTCTGGCAGATGCTCTTCATGAACTTCACCACCAGCGGCATCGGCATCTTCATGGCCATCAAGCTCGACGAAATTTTCCGCGTTTGGCCTGCCCGCGAAGAACGCATCGAACTGACGGGTCACTGGCACGCGCTCTCCGCCATCATCGCCACCATCATCCTGCTTTATTACGGTGACATGCTCGGCTTAAAAGGTAAAGTCCGCCAATTGTATGGCTGGAGCATCATCATCCTTTCAGATATCGCCCTCGCCGCCGTCACCATCTTTGAAATGAAACGCCTCTTCATCACAGAAGCCGAACAGCAGCCTTTGGTCAATGGGCTGATGTACGCCATCGATTTCGGTCTTGGCATGCTGCTCGTCCTACTTGCCATTGTCATGGTCTGGCGTTTGATCGACCTCTTCAAACCAAAAGGACGTTGGACAGATGAAGTTGATCAAGACCTTTCGCAAGAGGTGATGAAATGAGACGCCTCTTCCTTAACCTCAGCCTGCTCGCTGTACTACTGGCATCTTGCCAGGCTGTAGATCTGAACGCCCTCATCCCCACATTTGAGACAGGCATTGACCCGAACACATGGGCGCAAGTTCCCGCTGGTGAATTCTATTTCGGACAGCACGAGGATATTGAATCCACCGATGCCTACGAGATCATGGTCACCGATGTAACCGTCAGCCAATATGCAGACTTCCTCAATACAGCACTCGCGGATGGAACTGTAAAAATGGACGCTGAAAAAATTGTCGGCTTTTACCCAGGCGACGAGTTTCGAGGAGTCAAGCACGAGGAAAGAATCGAAGCGGGCGATTGGTTATTCATTCCGCTTGATGACCCATCTCAAAGAATTAAATTCGATGGCTCGACATTTTCAAGTCAGGAAGGGTATACAAACCACCCAATGACAGATGTTACATGGTTTGGCGCGTGGGGCTATTGCAAATATTACGATACCCGCCTCCCCACCGAAATAGAATGGGAGAAGGCTGCGCGCGGAACAGATGAACGTCCATTTCCGTGGGGTGATGAAATTGTGCGCGAGAATGCCAATTTCTATTCTTCGCGCGACCCATTTGAAGATATGTCCTCCTTCGGTTCACGCACCAGCCCTGTCGGCTTTTACAACGGACAGAATTATGATGGCTACCAAACCATCGACTCTGCATCACCATTCGGACTATATGACATGGCGGGCAACGTCTGGCAATGGACAGGTGATGTGTACGAGGGCATGCACTATCGCTTCATGCGCGGCGGCTCGAAGGACACATATGACATGGACTTGCGTGTTTGGGTACGCAACAACGCCACGCCCACGTATTTCAGCCCAGGGATTGGCTTCCGATGTGTGAGGTAATTCACAGGTAGACAGGTAAGTAGGTAGACAGGTATACTTTGCGCTTCAAAACTTGCGCCACCCGTTTCATCTTCCTGGAGTCACCATGTCTGTTCAAACATCAATCGCCGATCAAGAATCAAAAAGCCCTCGAAAAAATAAATTTGCCCTTTATTGGCCGCTTATCAAATCCTCTCAAACCAGTTTGCTCTTGCTAACTGGTGTAGCAGGCTATCTGAGCGCCCATGTTGGAGTGAATTGGAGTCACTTCCTGCAAATGTTCCCGAGTCTCTTTCTCGCCATCGCTGGCTCTACAATCCTCAACATGTGGTGGGATCAGGATATTGACTCAAAGATGAAGCGCACTCACAGACGCCCCACCTCAGCAGGAGAAGTAACAAGAGAAGAGGTTCTCAAGCTCGGCATCATTGTTTCAGTGATCGGGATTGTGTGGGCAGTGCTTGTCAATTGGCTATATGGCATTGTGGTCTTTGCAGGCCTCTTCTTCGATGTAGCCGTTTACAGCATGTGGCTCAAACGCCGCACCTGCTGGAGCATCGTATGGGGCGGCATCTCAGGCGCTATGCCCATCCTTGCAGGGCGTGTGCTCGCTGTAGGTCACATTGATATGATTGGTATTCTGTTAGCTTCTGCTGTGTTGTTCTGGATTCCCACACACACTCTCACCTTCAGCCTCAAATTCAAAGAAGACTACAGCAATGCTGGCGTGCCTACTTTCCCGTCCACGTATGGCGAAGCGGTAACACGCTTTGCGATCGCATTCTCCAGTGTCATCGCCGCGTTGACAATGGGCTGGGCATCAGTTTGGATCGGCGTCACTGCGGGCGTGCTGCGCGTCATCATCGTATTGAGCGCTGGCTTGTTCTTCCTCGCCGCCACCACAGTCTTCCGCCCGTCAGACCGCGTCAATTTCTCACTCTTCAAATACGCGTCCATGTATATGACCTTCGCGATGTTTTTGATCATCCCTAAATGAAAATCTCATCTCTCGACCGCACCCTGCTCATGCTAACTGGCCTGCTTGCTGGCTATCAAATCGCCATTGGCATCGACAAAATGGACAACATCTCCATTATTGCCTACACCATTGCTTTTGGAGTTATTTTGGTGGCAGGTCTTTTGCTTATGATCCTCGGGTCTGATGTATTGGAAGCGCCGATTGTCGTCATCATCTCGACGATCATCCCACTGACCTTGTCTCTTGGCCTTGTCTGGCAGCATCTCGCTTCACTTCGGACCGTGTACCTGATCTTCACCATCATCAGTTTCCTCGCTGTGATATTAACCCGCTCGATCTCCATGCAAAACAAATTGCCTGTCATCACCATAGCAATGACTCACGGCATAGCAGGTCTGACCATCTTCCTGCTCCCCATCATCCTTGCCTTTCAAGGACAGATGAAACCGTTGTTCTCTTTGGTGGGAATTGGCGGTGCATTGATCGGTATTGGCGGCCTATTGCTCTCCTTCCTAAAAACAGGCAAACCAATATTATCGAGGGATACGATCATGAGGTTGTTCCCAGTACTACTGCTACTGACAACAGCTTTTTTTGTAGCAGGTTTCAAATACGGATAACACAAAACAGGTCACGCAAAACGCATGACCTGTTTTTTTCATAAGAAAGGAATAAAGAATGTCTACAAACAATTTCATCTCTAAGTTCCTCCGCTTCATTGGCATTCTATTGATGGGGCTCACAGGAGGATTCACTCTGCTCGGCGGAGTAGGAACCACCTGTGCAGCACTCTTCCCAACCAAATATGAATCCATGACGGCACTCGCCCCATTCCAATGGCTATATATTCTCTTCGTGGTCGCAGGTGTTGCGCTTGGTCTTTGGGGACTTTGGGCAACCATTAAGCTTGTACGCGGCACAAGTGATTCTTATTTGATGAGTCTGCAAGCGTTGATTGCTGGTGTGCTCATTGGCGGGATTCACATTTATATGTCACGCATGTTACGCGGAAAGTCCATGCCTGTGGATGCGGTGGTGTACACCACGGTTCTCACATTAGCAGTCTTTTTGATCTTGCGCATCCCTTACATTTGGCAAGGTGTAGATTTCAGTAAAGGGAAGACGAAAAGTAATCTCCCTGCTGGTGGAGCGGCTGCCATTGTGTTAGGTCTAATGACTCTCACCATTCAATATACAATGGGTTCCACACATACATGGGGCGGAGTCAACTACGCGGATGCCTTCAACACATCCATGACAGTGATCGGGGTTGGATTGTTGCTTTTGGGAATGGGACTGATTGTCAGCGTGGCGAATGTTTGGGGAAGGGCTAACAAGCTTACGGTCCAGCAACGAAGCGCGTGGATTGACTAATAATAAAAAATATCCCCGTCAAACAACTGACGGGGATATTTTTTATTCTGCCTGGTCTGAAGCGGAAGGTCCTGCTTTTCGCATTTGGTCTTCTTGCACCATACGAATGCCGTTACTGACTTGCCCACTTAGTTTTGCGATCTGATCTTGTAACTGCATGAGCGTATCGATCACGTAGTTGTCGGCATCCACCCGAGTGGCTTCGGCTTCACCACGCGCCTGACTGACGATCTGCTCAGCACGACGTTGGGCCTCTTGCACGATCATATCTTTTTGGATAAGTTGATCTGCCTTGTCGCGCGCGATTTGAAGGGTGCGGTTGGCTTCTTCCTGTGCTTGTGCCATGACGCGGTCACGCTGGGCAACGACCTGCTGTGCCTTTTTCACTTCTTCAGGAATGGCAATTCGCATCTGGTCGATCAACTCCAGCATCTTATCTTCATCCACGATGACATTGTGCGTAAAAGGCACGGCCTTTGCGTCGTTGAAGAGTTCTTCCAATCGGTCAATGAGTTGCAGAATGTCCATAGTTTTGCTCCGTAGATCAACATACGTTCGATGTCGCTCTACCTATCAGCGATTTAAATGTCGTGCCATAGGTAAAGTAATTCTAGCACAATTTAATCACGCAATGCATTAGGCGGAGATTGCTCTCCCATATTAAGTACTTTTTCTTTTAAGGCTTTTTCCACAAAGGGTGGAACCATGCTGGAGACATCGCCGCCCAGCGTGACGATCTCGCGCACCGTGGATGATGAAAGGAAAGTATGCTGCTCAGCAGTGATGAGGGCGATGGTTTCGACTGCGTCCTTCGCGAGACGTTGATTGGCCAACGCCATGCGAAACTCAAACTCAAAATCAGAAAACACACGCAAACCCCGCACAATAACCTGAGCATCAATTTGTTGAGCAAATTGAATGGTCAATCCGCTATAACCAGTCACTTTGACTTTGGGATTACCTTTGAATGCTTCCTTTACCAAAGAGATACGTTCTTCTGGTGAGAACATCAATGATTTCAAAGGTTTGTCATACACAGCCATTACAACTTCATCAAACAACTTGGACGCGCGTGATGCAATATCCATGTGGCCGTAGTGGATCGGGTCGAATGTTCCAGGAAATAAAGCTCTTACCATTTTTCTCCAATGTAATGTAGAGGTGGGGTAACCCCACCACTACCGATTATTACGATACATCCCCTTTGCCTGTCCAGAATCTTTCAAAGGCTTCGGCAAGTAAGGCATGTTCAGGTTGACTTAATTCAGGGTCGCGCTCGAACAAAGCTTGCGCCTGTTCGCGGGCTTTTTCAATCAATTTCACATCGGTGATGCTTGCCATCTTCAAGGTGGTAGCATACCCCGCCTGACGTGTTCCCAAAAATTCTCCAGGACCGCGCAATTTCAAGTCGAGGTCGGCGAGTTCAAAACCGCTGTTCGTGATCGCCATGGCTTGCAAGCGTTCGCTCTCGATCGCATCCTCACGGGTGGGGATCAGCAAACAAGTGGATTGTATGGAGCCGCGTCCCACACGTCCGCGTAATTGATGGAGCTGCGCGAGGCCAAATCTGTCCGCGCCTTCGATCAGCATCACGGTGGAGTTTGGCACATCCACGCCCACTTCGATGACCGTGGTCGAAACGAGGATGTCAAATTCTTTATCGCGGAACTTCAACATCACTTCATCTTTTTCAGCAGGTTTCATACGTCCATGCAATAAGCCAAGTTTCAGGTCAGGATAAACCTGTTTTGATAATGTTTCAAAATCATCCACTGCGGCGCGCGCATCGATCTTTTCACTTTCATCAATGAGCGGATACACAATGAACGCCTGGTTGCCGTTTTTCACTTGCGCACGGATCAACGTGTACGCGCGTTCGCGCTCCTGCGGGCGCAGCACAAACGTGGTTACGGGCTGTCGTCCTTCTGGCATCACATCGATCACAGAAATATCGAGGTCACCAAACACCGTCAACGCCAGCGAGCGCGGGATCGGCGTAGCGGTCATCACCAGCAAATGCGGGTTCGTGCCTTTGCTGCGCAACTCGGCACGCTGTTCCACACCAAAGCGATGCTGCTCATCGATCACTACAAATTGCAAATCTTTGAAGAGTACATCTGGTTCAATAACCGCGTGCGTGCCAATAACAATTTTGATCGAACCGTCTTGCAAACCCTGACGGATCGCTTCTTTCTCACTTTCAGTTGTGTTGCCCACCAATAGGCGGATCTCACTCTGCTGCATTGTGCCGCCATCCCCAGCCAAAAGCTTGGTGAAGTTGCGATAATGCTGTTCCGCCAAAATAGAAGTCGGTGCCATGATGGCAGCCTGCGCTCCCTCACTGACAACAATATTCGCGCCCAAAGCTGCGACAACCGTTTTACCCGAACCGACATCACCTTGCACGAGTCTGTTCATGGGTTTGCCAGAATCTAAATCTTTGCGAATGTCATCGAGCGAGGTTAACTGGGCAGATGTTAGCGTGAAGGGCAATGTCGTTAGGCGGGCACTCAGCCACTCGTCCGAGACAGAGAAGCGACGGCCATCCACTGATTTCCAGTCCCGCTTCTGGCGTAACACTCCCATTTGCAGATAGAAGATTTCGTCAAATCCCAAACGCTCACGCGCAAGTTTGAGGCGAGCCTGCGAATCAGGGAAGTGAACTTGAGTGAGCGCCTCACCAAGTGAAACAAGCTGCGCCGCACGGCGAATGCTATCGGGAAGTGCATCCACAACGGCGGGCGCCCAATAGGTGATGACGTTGTTCATTTGATTGCGCAGCCACTTTTGGGTGATACGCTCGGTCAATGAATAGATGGGAACTATGCGGTTGGTGTGCAGGTTCTCAACTTCTACAGGTTCCCAATCGGGACTATTCATCACGAGGCGGCCGAGGTATTGATCGATCTTGCCAGAGACAGAGATCGCCTCTCCTTCTTTGAAACGGTTCGACAACCACGGCTGGTTGAAATACGAAATGCGAAGGGAGCCTGTACCATCGCCAATGATGACTTCAATGACGGATGACTTCCCGCCGCGAATGGGACGAGTATGCATGCTTTGTACAGTTCCAAGCACAGTGACCACATCGTTGTACATCAACGATTGGATCGGCTTTAGCTGACTGTAATCTTCATAACGGCGCGGGAAGTAATACAGCATGTCGCCGAGCGTTTGCAACCCCAATTTTTCAAGTGACTCAGCATTGCGCGGGCCCACGCCTTGCAGCACGGTCAACGCGGCGCTTAATGCAGCAGGTGTTTGGCTATGCTTAGCGCCCACCACAGCTTCGGAGCGTGGCGGCGGATTTTGGCGTGGTTTCTGCTGCTGTTGTTGAGGTTGAGATTGTTGCTGTAAAGAAGGCCGTGGTGCAGATTCTTGTCCCTCAGGTTTTGCATCCTGTGAGGTTGGCGCCTGCTGCGGACGTTGTTGCTGTTGTTGTGGGCGAGGCTGCTGAGGTTGTGGCTGCTGGGCTTGCTTTGGCTTTTGCCCCGCTTCAGGATACGTCTCACCGATACGCTTCCACAACCCTT
Source organism: Anaerolineales bacterium (assembly GCA_046328875.1). GTDB lineage: Bacteria > Chloroflexota > Anaerolineae > Anaerolineales > Villigracilaceae > Villigracilis. Next base: position 3,722,161 of record JAXLVS010000001.1, read on the forward strand.
TGAGTGATTCGGCACGCCCATCAGGGCTGATCTTTTCGTAGGAGCGCAAACGCGCCACAACAGCCTGAATCACTTCTTCTGTGATTCCATCCGCGCGGGCTTCCCCTTCCCAATAATCCAGCATTTTGGCAAGTCCACCAATGATGGCGGTATTTTGATATTTATTCTCGTGTTCGAGGCGAAAAAATTTACGAAGTTTTTCCAGAGATGGTTGCATTATTCAATTTTATCATGGCGAGGGATGGGGAAATCTGTTTTATGGGAGGGAAAACAAGGTTTTTTCAAAGTCTAAAGCTATTTAACGAGAATAGCACGAAGAAAGCGAAAAGCATGGAGTTTAATTGCTTTTTCTCTGAGGTTATTTCCTAAGAAGTCAATTTTTTGTGTAGCTTGCTTTAGGCATTTAAGAGAGCAAACGATTACAGTGTTTTTATTTTGTTCTCATCACAAAGGTATAATTTAGCTATGACCAGTATTAAGGATGTTGCCAAGGCTGCAGGTGTATCCACTGCGACGGTCTCACGTGTGCTTACAAACAATGCCCCGATCAAGGCCGAAACCCGTAAGCGTGTACTCGAAGCCGTTGCCCAATTGAATTATCGTCCTAATTTAATCGCCCGAAGTTTGCGCGCACAAAAAAGCACCAAGATCGGGCTGGTGGTTTCCGACATCAGAAACCCATTCTTCACTGCCATTGGTCGCGCTGTGGAAGATGCTGCTTATGAACAGGGCTATTCTGTGCTGATGTGCAATACTGATGAAAATCCCGAGAAAGAAGAACTCTATCTCAATCTTTTATACGATGAAAATGTGGCGGGCGTCATCTTCTCCCCCACCCAGCAATTCAGCGTCTCCTTCAATTCTCACGACCCGCGAATTCCCTTCGTTATTATTGACCGCGCTCTCGAAAGCCAAGGGACTGATATGGTTCTGCTGGATAACGTCTCTGCGGCGTATGAATTGACAAAACACCTGCTTGACAATGGATATCGCAAGTTGGCGGGTCTGTTTGGCGATGTGAGCACCACAGGCCAGGAACGCAGCCTCGGTTTTCAAAAGGCACTTGAAGACATGCAACTCAAGCCTGTTGGCGCGCATTTCATTCCTCCTCGAATCCAACAAGGCTATGATGCAACGATTGCATTATTGGACAGTGACAACCGTCCCGATGCGATTCTCACCAGCAACAGTTTGTTAACAGCAGGCACATTGCAAGCCTTGCGCGATAAAAAGATATCTATTCCGAATGAAATGGGATTGGTTGGGTTCGATGAAACCACATGGGGAGAATTGGTTGACCCGCCCATTACCGTCATGGCTCAACCCACGGAAGAGATCGGGCGTACCGCTACGGAACTGTTATTCCAGCGCATTCAAGAACCTTCCCGTTCGCCGAAGACAGTTATCCTAAAAGGGACATTGCTGGTAAAGGGCTCCAGCAAAAAAAAGTAATTATTTTCTCACTGCCGCAAAGCCGATCCCATTGGGGCCAAGATGTGTACCGATCACGGCTGTCACATTCACAAACAAAATATCACGGGGGATGGATTTTCGGACGCGGTTCATCAATTCGCCTAGTAGCTGTTTGGCGCGCGGTTCGGCGTTCGTATGTAAAATGGCGAGTCGTTCCATATCCCCAATACCAAGCAAAAAATTCAAAATGCGTTCATCCGCCTGCTTCGTGGTGCGGACTGCGCCAATCGGCTTCACTTCCCCATCTTTCAATTCGACCATAGGCTTAATAGAAAGGATTCCTCCCAAAGCAGCAACCACGCCTGGGACACGTCCACTGCGTTTGAGATATTCCATCGTATCCAACGCGGCGGAGACTTGTAACCTTTTTCTCGTTGAATCAATCGCTTCCAACACGGACCGTATATCTGATTCAGATTCCTCAGCAGCAGCTAACACTTGAAAGCCGAGTCCCAAAGAAAGTGAGCTGCTGTCAACACAGGTTACTTTATCGGGAAACTCTTTTGCAGCCTGTCGCGCCGCGTTAATAGTAGTGGTCAATTGGCTAGCAGCATGGATAGAAATGACATGGTCACAACCACCTGCAAGCAGAGTCTCGTAAGGCGTGGCAAAATCTCCAATGGAAGGGGCGGCAGTTGTCGGCGGAGTCTGAAGCGAGGGCAGGCGATTGTAAAATTCTTCGCGGGTGATACCAATCCCATCTGCGTATTCTTTCCCGTCCAATACAAGAATGGTCGGCACAACTTGGATTTCGTGTTGTTCAATGAGATAGGCAGGCAGGTCAGCGGTTGAGTCTGTGACAATTCCAATTTTCATGTGCAAAGTTTAACATAAAAGTTCCTCATCATTGAGCGTGTACTCTTGTTCTTCACCCGCAATGACGATAAGGGTTTATACTTTTCCCTTGACATACTGTATTTCACACAGTATAATGCGACAAAGGTTGAGATATGGCAAACACTGAATCGCTCGAAAATGTTGTACTTGAACTGAGGCGTGGGGTCATCACCCTAGCGGCGCTCAGCCAATTGGGAACCGAACAATATGGTTACTCCCTGCTGAAACAACTCTCAGACTTGGGTTTGGAAGTGGATCAGGGAACGCTGTATCCGCTTCTGCGCAGGTTGGAGGCGCAAGGGCTGTTAGAGTCGGTTTGGAAGTTGGAAGAGGCGCGACCTCGTCGTTATTACATCATCAGCGCAGAGGGAAAGAAGATCCTCCCAAAGATGAAAAAGGAATGGGCTGGCATTGTCTCTGTGATGGATAAGATGCTGGCGTAAGGAAAGGAAAGAGAATGAAACTCATTGACCGCTACGTGACCGAAGTAAGTAAACGCCTCCCGCTGGTAAAAGGGCGCAAGGATATTGAAAATGAATTGCGTTCTACGCTAGAGGATATGCTCGAAGACCGCGCGCAAAAAGAAGGCAAACCAGCAGATGAAGCCATGGAAATTGAACTGCTCAAAGAGTATGGCGCGCCCCAAAAAGTAGCTGAAACCTACAACCCAACGCCGTATCTGATCGGCCCGCGCATGTTCCCGATGTTCATTATGCTTCTGAAGATCGTTGTCGCAGCTGTAACCCTTGCCATGACTATCGTAACCGTCATTCAGCTTGTAAGCCTCTCCCCCGTTACAGGCATGGAAGTTCTCAAAGTGATCGGCGAAGGAATTCTAAATATCATCTCTGCCTCTTTGGGCGCATTTGGGAATATTGCACTGGTCTTTGCACTTATCGAGCGCTTTGCCCCTGCTGCAGAGTTCAAAGTAGGTGAAGATGAAAAATGGGACCCGACATCTCTTATGAAAGAACCCGAGCCGAACGATGTCAAATTGTGGGAACCGATCCTTGCGATAGTCTTTCTCTTTATTGTGATCAGCATCTTTAATTTCAACCGTCAGTTCTTAAGCTTGAATTACAGTGAGAATAATATTTGGATCATTGGGTTTGGCGGTTTCATAGCAAACAAGCAAGGCACGATCCCGATATTTTCTGCAGCATTCTTCCGCTGGCTGCCATTGATGAACGCCGCCTGGGTGGCTGAGATCATCTTGAATGGAATGCTGATCCGCTCTGGCCGCTGGGATATCTCCACCCGTCTATTATCCATCGGTATCAAAGTCCTTCAAATTGTGATCAATGCACTGTTGCTGACTGGCCCTTTCATCTTGGGATTTACTGCCGAAGCATTGATGGTCTCAAAAGTCTTTGACGCTGATTCGGCCCAAACACTTATCACAGTGATGCACCAAGGAGTTCCAATTCTGTTGGGTCTGGGTATTTTTGGCAGCGTTGTTGATATCATCAAGACAGGATATAAAGCCATCACACAAAGACAAACAACAAGTGCATAACACACGCACAAATAACAAAAAGGTGGACGCAAGAACGCGTCCACCTTTTTGTTATCCATAAGGTTGCTTCGCCGCTAAAAACAGGGCTCACAATGACAAATGATCTATTCTATTGAAATAATGAACTGGTAATGAGGCTGTCCGCCTTCCTGCACTTCAACTTCAAGAGAGGAATATTTGGCGCGGATCACATCCGCAATGCGATTAGCCTCGGCATGGGGCATCCCTTCGCCATAGAACAGCGTCACAATCTCATGCTCGCCTGCGTCCGCTTTTTCGAGTAAGTCCATCACACCCTGCTCCACAGACTCGGCAGAGACAACCAACTTACCGTCCAAAAGGGCAATGACTTGGCCATCTTTCACGACCACGCCATCAATTTCCACGGAACGCGTAGCAATAGTAATTTCGCCCGTCTTGACCATGCTGATAGCTTTGGTCATTCTGTCAGCAACTGAATCAACATCCCCGTCTGGGACGAGCGAGAGCATGGCGGCAAGCCCTTGGGGAACCGTGCGGCTCGGCACAACGCGCACTTGCTTCACCGTCACATCTTTTGCTTGATTCGCCGCCATAACGATATTCTTGTTATTCGGCAAAATAATGATCTTATCTGTTGGCAAATTCTCAAATGAATTCAAAATATCTTGCGTAGATGGATTCATCGTCTGCCCGCCAGAAACAACAGCAGCAACACCCAAACTTGCAAAGATACGATTCAAACCCGCGCCAGGTGAAACCACCACAACAGCAATATGGCCAGGCTCCACGGCCGCAAAATTGATCTGTGAAGATTTTTGAATATCATCCATTTGGGCGAGAAGGTTTTCAATGGCAACCTTCGTTACGGTGCCAATGCCCATAATGTAATCGATGGGGGTATATCGGTTTTCAGTTGGAACGTGGATGTGCATACGATACATCCCTTCACCCTCACCCACCTGAATGGACGTGCCCATCTCTTCGAGCTTTCCATAAAATGCGCCAAGGTCAAGTTCGCCTTTAGGAACAAAATCCACTACAACTTCGTAGTCCTGGCCTTCTTCCACTTCTTCCATCGCATCCTGCAAATTCATAGCTGACATTTGCTGAATTTGCATCGTCGGCGTCTCAAGCGACTCGCCATACACATGGCGCAACATTCCCTCGAGAATAAAGTACAGGCCCTTGCCACCTGAATCCACTACACCTGCCTGTTTTAAGACGGGAAGCATTTCAGGCGTTTTCTTGACGGCTTCATCTGCCGCGCGCACAGCTACTTCAAGGATCTCAAACGCATCTTTCGCAGACCCTAAAGCTGCTTCTGTTGCTATGGCAACTTCTTTAATGACGGTAAGGATCGTCCCTTCAACTGGGCGGACGACACCTTTATAAGCTGTGTCGCGCGCCTCGCTAAATGCTTTCACAAGCGTCTCTTTATCGAGCACGCTCTTTTCGTGTACACCGCGTGAAAATCCGCGCAGGATCTGGCTCGTGATCACCCCTGAATTACCACGTGCTCCCATCAATGCCCCCTTGGAAACTGCTGCTGCCATCTCGCTTAGATTATGCGTTCCCAAATCCTTGATCTCGTTCCAAGCAGCCTGCAGTGTCAGGGTCATATTCGTGCCGGTGTCACCATCAGGCACAGGAAATACGTTTAATGCGTTTACAACTTCCTTATTGGTGCGAAGCCATGTCACACCTGCATCGATCAAGCGTTTAAAGGCAAGACCGTCAATGGGCTTTTTGCGAAGTGTTTCAACGCGAGCGGTATCAATAGCCATGAATCAGAGGTCTCCTAATCCGTGTCACTGATGCGCAAGCCCGCTACATGCACATTGACTGAAGTTACGCGCAGCCCCAACGCTTTTTCCACGTGGAAGCGCACAGTATTTGCCACGCTTTCCGCCACCGAATTGATGCGCGTACCGTATTCCACGATGACGTTGATCTCAATGTTGATCTCATCGCCTTTATATTGAACAGATATACCACGTGAAGGTTCACGCGTAATAGTGGACACAATCCCGTCCGCCAGGTTCTTTGGCGCAAGCCCCACTACGCCGTATGATTTCAATGTGGCGTGATACGCAATCGTAGCCACTGCTGTTGGCGAGATATGGATCCCGCCCAAAGTTGTTGTGTCTTCGCCCATAGTTTCCTCGATCTATTTCCGCTTTGCCAGGGGGAATTTCCCACCCAAAGCATTGCTCCAGATTTAATGTATCTGTTCCTATTTTAACAGCTTAACTTGAAGTTGGTTGCGTTGTATGGTAAAATGCCCTGCCTCCAAAAAGAGGCTATTGTCCCGGAATCATCGTAAGGAAAGGAATTTCATCCAATGGCTAAGTGCAATAACTGCGGCAAGGCAACCACATTCGGTCACAACCGCTCTTTCTCCCTACGTGCAACCAACCGCACGTTCAAACCCAACCTCCAGAAGGTTTCGGTGATGGAAAAAGGTCGTTTGGTAAAGAAGACGTTGTGCGCCAAGTGCATCAAGACACTCGGTAAATCGGCAGCGTAGGTTCGTTCTTCCATTCGTATCAAAGGTCACGGCGTTATGCGCCGTGATTTTTGTTTTAATCCATATGCTATTCAATCCCGAAGGGATGCAATGGGTTTTACGAACTATGACTCCAACGAAGGCTAAGTAAATTGGCAGATCACACTTGCAAAGTGACCTAAGAGGATAGTGCAATTTCTTTTAAGGCCCTCACCCCTTCTGAAGTTCCTTTGGGGTTCTTGAAAGCGGCATTGCCAGTGACAAAAGCTGTTGCACCCGCTTTTTTCATTAAGGGAAGTGTTTCGGCGTTGATGCCGCCATCCACTTCGAGATATGCAGAAGAACGCAGAGCATTGAGCTTGTTGCGGATCTCTTCCACTTTGCCGATCATTTCAGGCATAAAGGTTTGACCTGAATAGCCAGGGTTGACGCTCATCACCAATACAAGGTCGGCGATGGGCAAAGCAGAGTCTAATGCAGAGGCAGGTGTGGATGGATTGAGAGTAATACCAGCTTTGCATCCGAGGGATTGAATTTTCTTAACAACCTTTGGCAGGTCGGGACAGGTTTCAACATGAACGGTAATATGGCTTGCACCAGCCTTCACGAAGTCCTCAATATATTTTTCAGGGTCAGAGATCATCAAGTGCACATCCAACGGAAGGTTGGATGCGCGTTTGCAGGCTTCGACAAAGAGTGGACCAATGGTAATTGTCGGGACGAAGTGTCCGTCCATGATATCCATGTGAAGCCAGTCGGCGCCAGCAGATTCGCAGGCGTGAATCTCTTCGGTGAGGTGGGTAAAATCTGAAGCAATAATAGAAGGGGCAAGGTAAAAGTTTGTCATAGTTGGGTATAAAAACCTGACATGTCTTTTACGACCTGTCAGGTTTTTTGATTATCGAATGGGGGGATTAAAGGTGAGATAGACCATCAGCCAGAACGGGATGAGACCACCAACAGCCAGAACAGCCATGAGGCCAAGGCCAACAGAGACCCAGTCAATTTCTTCAACGGCGCTCCATGCGTCTGTTGTAGTGGCAGGCTCAGGCGTAGCTTGAGGCGTCTGCTGAGGCGGATAATAGGGTGCGGGAGCAGGCTCTTGTGGAGGCGGTTGAGTCCGCCCTCCTTTGCCAGCGAGTCGCTCTGCAACTTCTGGTTTGAGCGTAATGACAGGCTGAGATGGCGGTTCTTTTGCGGCCAGTTGCTGTGGAAGCGGATCAGGCTGGGTACCAAATTTCAGTAAGACGCGGCCAAGCTGGTCGGCGGTGCGATAGCGAGCAGCAGGTTCCTTTGATAGGACTTTGGTGATGATCTCTTCAAGTGCGATGGGAATATCTGGAATGTATTCGCGGATGGGAATGGGGCGGGCCGAGATGTGCAAACGCGCAAGTTCATCGGCAGTGGATGCAGTGAAAGGCGGCGTGCCGCTTAGTAGCTCATACATGACCACGCCAAGGGAATAGACATCGGAGGCAGGCGAGGGCGGCTCCCCTGCTGCCTGTTCGGGGGCGAAGTAAAGCGGTGACCCCCAGACGACATCGGTGCGCTCAGTAGTCGCAATGGAGGCAAGGGCGCGGGCAATGCCAAAGTCAGTGACTTTGAGACGGCCATCGTTGGAGACAAGCATGTTGTGGGGTTTCACATCGCAATGGACAAGCCCAGCGCGATGAGCGTAACCGATGCCTGCGCAAGCCTGTACAAGCAGCGGAATGCCATCCTGCACGGAGAAACGTCCTTTATCACGAATGAGCTGTTTCAGGTCTTTGCCAGGGATGTATTCCATGACGATATAGAGCAGGTTATCGGCAAAGCCAAAGTCATGTACAGTGACAATGTTGGGGTGCGAAAGATTCGCGGCAGCGCGCGCTTCAAGCTTGAATTGGTTTTGGAATTCGGGGTTATTTGAAAAGTCCTTGCGCAGGACTTTGATGGCAACATAGCGATCGAGCATGAGATCGCGGGAACGATACACGTCGGCCATGCCCCCAGAGCCGAGCTTTTCGAGAAGTTGGTATCTATCGTTAAGAAGTGCACCTTCGGTCATAGACTGAGATTATATCGTAATTGGGGATGAGGATTAACAGTTTGCGGACATGTCCTGTGTGCTTTCGAAAAATACGAAGTGTTAATTCTATGAATTACAACTCTTCATTTCTTCCAAAATTGCCACTACTTTTTTGAAGGTCTGATGACCACATTCCCATTCCCGACAATAATATTTGAACCACTAACATTGCCGCCAATCGAAACAGTCACATTCCCAGAAGCGTGACCGATTTTTTCTCCTGGCAAATACTTCGTGCCGCAATGCGGACAGCTGAACGTCTGATCAGATAACACGACAACCGTATCCCCAGCCTCAAAGACTTGGGATTTTTCGACCTCAAGCTTTCCGCCGCATTTATTGCAAATTAATGGCACCAACATGTTGATATCCTTTATTGATCAAGAACAGATGTACGCTCGTAATTCACAATAATGACACCGCTTGGTGTGACAGTGCTTTCCGTCACCTTGAACGCCATCGGGATCGTGCCATCGGCAAACAAGCGCTTTCCAGCGCCCAAGGTTAATGGATATATCATCAACCAGAACACATCAATTAAATCATGCTGGATAAGCGTCTGAATGAGGTTTCCACTTCCCCACACATGCAAATCTGGTCCCGACTGTTGCTTGATTTTGGCAACTTTTTCTGCAATGTCCCCGCTTAAGATCACAGACGGTTCCCATTCGCTAGACGCTATGGAGTTCGAGGCGATGTACTTGGTCGCCATGTTAGCGCCAGGCCATATGTCTGCATGTTGCGGCCAATATGGCGCCCAAATGTCAAAAGTTTTGCGCCCTAACAATAGGTCGAACTGTGAGTTCATCTGTTTTCTCAGGGCTGTTCCGAGAATCTCGTCAGAATAAGCTGATATCCATCCGCCATGTGCAAAGCCGCCACTGGTATCTTCTTCTGGCCCGCCTGGGGCCTGTATGACGCCATCAATGGAAATATGTTCAAGAACAATTATTTTTCTCATGACTAAGTTCCTTTATCTGGAGCAGACGAGGCCGTCCGACCAGAAAATAATGAGGTGTGGAAAACCGCTAATGCAAAGCTCGCCACACAACCTTCGGGCAGCCCCTGCGCCCGGTGCAATATCCCACTTTGCTGGGTATCTTTTGAGGGAAATCTACTTGTTTTGTATTTTAGCCTCTTTTATAGATGAGGAATTGAACGTTTCGAAAAAAGATCGAGCTTTAATAATAAACAGCAGCAAATCTGGCTGCCTTCAAAAGAACATTGCTCTGTCTGTAGGGCAAGTTGAGGACTTTTGCCAAACAGAGAATTAACTCTCGGCTTGGGCGCGACTTTCCCGACTCAATAAAACTTAAATGACGTGTCGAAACACCGGCCTCAAGAGCCAGTTCCATTTGGCTCTTTTTATGCCTCTTGCGCCAGTATAAAATTGTTTCGCCAATTAATAGATCAGACATAATAAGAAGATATGCATATATTTTACCTGACAGGTAATTGCTTTTTTTATCTCTCGATTTATACTTCATTTTGATACTTGGCAAATAATTTCTGCACTACTTACACTGGAGACACAGAATGAAAAACTTAAAAATCTTCTACATCATCAGCGCGATTCTTGGAACGGTCATCCCCTGGGTGTTCTTCGCGCAATTCTTTATTAAAGAGGGCTTTAACTTGTCAGTTATTATACAAAACCTGTTTGCAAATGGTGCAGCAGGCGGATTTTCAGCAGATGTATTAATTTCCATTGTTATATTTCTTGTCTGGTCTTTTGCTGATGCAAAAAAACATACCATTCAGAATTGGTGGTTAGTGCTTCCTGCTAGTTTTACAGTGGGATTATCCCTCGCCTTGCCCTTATATTTAATCTTGCGCTTACAAGCTGACGAAAAGTCTGTTTGATAACCTAATAGTATCCAACGAATTTATATAAACCATTAGATATTTTGCATAAATTATCAGAGGCAAACAAAGAGACCGACGGGATGTCGGTCTCTTTGTTTGCTAATCCCTAAATGCTAAGGTGTGGAAAACTGCTTGAGATATCCACATACCGCATAGCGGCAATCCCTAGCGCCAAGTGTAGACTTTGTTGGGCGTTGTTTTTAGTAAACAGGAATATAGCCAATAATAATTAGAATGGTAGGAATTATGAAACTTGCAAAATTCATGATTAGGCTAAGCCAAAATGAAGTTTTATAAGATATATAGTCCTGATTCTTTTGTATATACCAAGCTTCAAACAGGAACGCAAATATTTCTCCTAGAAATATTACCGTGAAACCATTAAGAGGAATAAAGGGAAATACAAACCACAAAATTGGCAATGAAATCAGATTAGCCTTTACTATGATTGCAGGGTAAAAGGATTGTTTTATTGTTTTAAAGATCATACTTGCAACCAACAATTCAATAGGAATGGTGATTGCTAATGCAACAAGAAAAATTAGGAAATGACTTCCTGGGTCATAGGGTAAGCTGCTCCAACCTTCGGTTACTTGCAATTCATCTTGATTCACAATTACTCTAAAGCTAGAGTGAAATCTTGTTTTTTGAAAAGTATTACTTTCTCGTGTTTTGTCAGAATAATTCACAACCAGCTTGTAATAAGTGTTACCGCCGTATGAATATGAACAAGAATTTAGGTCACACCTAAACGGTCCCATCACTTCCTGGCTGGTTTTACAATCCAAATCCTGACAAAACATCAGTTTCGCGCTTTCCATAGACACTGGCGCAATATTGTATTGAAATTCAGAATCCATAGTTGGGTGAGGACCCATATCCGCTACCGCAGTAGTTAGTGGTATGCAAAAAGAAATGCCAAGCGCAAGAATAAAAATACGCTGTAGCATTCTTTTATTATTAAGAGAGTGAATCGTTTTCATTTTTTATATCCCAATTAACGACGAACGCCAAACTGCTTGAGATTTACATACACCCTGCGAGTGACTGAAGACTCGTATACGTATCAAAGACCTTTTTCATGATTTTACAACAATTGCGAGTAATAATTTCATTTGCAAACCTGAGTCACCTTGTTACAGGCATGCCTTATCCAAACTGCTCCGCAAGCCCAATGATGATACCTTCAGGCCCGCGAATGTAGGCTAGCCGATATGCATCCTCATACTTCATTTCACCAATGAGCTCGGCACCATGGACACGCATATGCGCAACGACAGCGTCAATGTCATCTACGGCAAACATGATGCGACGGATGCCTAGCGCATTCACTGGAGCATTCACGGGACCGAACCTGATCGCATTTGGCGCGTGGAACTTGTCTAGCTCAATGCCTTGCCCATCGGGCGTCCGCATCATCGCGAGGGTCGCCCGCACATCTTTGAGCCCGATCAGGCTCCCCACCAAAGGACCTTCGACTGTCGTCTCGCCTTCGAGCTTGAGTCCCAGTTCAATAAAGAACGCCTTGGTGGCTTCAAGATCGTCGACAACAATTAAGACGTTGTCCATCCGTTTGACCGTCATGTTATTCTCCTATAAACAGTAAAACTACAGATAAGTTTGGTTTCGGGGCGCTTTGTTAGCCCGCTAATAATCATGTGAAGAGTTGATAGAGCCAGATTCCAAAAAATATCACGCTGGCAAGCATGAAAAGAATCGAGTATATGTACATGCCGTACGTATGTGTTGCCCTTTTTTCCAGTAGGGATACTCGCGGGTCAGCGGGATTGTAATATACAGATACGGACGCCCCTTGAGGAAACCGCTCCATAAGTTTTTTGCCAAATGTATCGGAGCGTCTTGTGTATATGCCATAACCGATGTGGCTACTTTCATGGATATTTCCTTTTACGGTGTAGGTGTATTTAATTTGAGGGGTAAAAAGATCATACCTTTCTGTATGATTTCCCTGCCTGATGGTTGCACGGCGCTCTTTTTTTAAAGAAGATGAAGTGATGGTACCCAGCACGCTCGGCCAGTCTTTGGCTTTTCTGTCTTTCGATACAATGGCGGCGTATTGATAAAAACTGATCCACCCACGAACTCCGAAAATCACGAAAAAGGTGAAAGCAGTCACTGGCGAGTTGATAAAGGATATGATGAATTCGCGGATGTCGTTTAAGAGCATTTGGTCTCCAAACAAGGGGATTTGTATTTTTGCTTTTATAAAACTTCACTTTTAGTTTATTGGATAAGGGATTGCTGGGGCAAGGACGGCGGAGCCGTCCAACCAGAAAAATGAAAAGGCGTAGGAAATGATTGAGATTGCCACAAAATCCCCAGCGTCAGGGCACGCTTTGTTAGCCTGCGTCACTATTACGCTCTTCGCGTTCTTTTCGTTCAAGGCGAGTTTTTAGATGAGCAATTTTAGCTGGAGCGATATAAACATACTCGACAATTGAACGAAAGAAATCATCTATTAGTTGTGCGTCCCAGACACTCACTTCATCATCGTCTATTGCATGCACCCCTAGATTACCTAGTAGCCGCATGAGAGTTGTCATTTCAGCTAATGTAGGAGGAATAATCCCCTTTTCGACCAACGAGTTCAACTGCTTATAAAGATTATCCCCAATTGCCTTTTGGTCTCTACAAAGGAACTCTAAAGCTTTTCTTATTTGCCCTGCATATGCATTTGGAGCTTTGCGTTTAATCCTTGCCGCCTCACGATAAACCTTAGCAATCTTCTCTGGAAGGCTTGGACCGAGATCATCCGAATCTGGATATAGAACTGGAAAAAGTGATTGATCTTGGGGTAATTCTATATTAAACCCTCCTACCAATGAACAATCTAAGCATGTAGAACACTGCAAGAACATATAGAGAAAATTTTCTATAACCTTCTGGTTTTCTCCATCATTAATTTCAACTTCATCATAAAGTTTACTAACTACACGGTCAACGATTAATTCATGAGGTGTGACATTGTTACAATGAGGACACAATCTAATCATGCTATTTCCTCTCTTTTGTTACATACTAATATATTTACCAAGCAGGCTAACTATGGTTTATGCATCGTGTTATATAACACCCTATGTACAGCATTATAAGCCGTCTTGTTTTCGACAAATGCACTTATGAAATTTTATAAGGGTCAAAATCTGGGACTTTTGAGTACATATTAGCAAAGTGACGTGCAGTGTCATTGATAAGATTATACAATGCCATCCGCCATCCTTCGAATTCGCTCACCTCTATGTCTCTTACATCGCCGAGAGTCCAGCCTGTCGTTTTAGTATTCTTCAAGTAATAAGCTGTAACTTCCCATTGGCTATGCACACCAAGATTACGTACCAGTACCATTTCGGCTATCTCGCTGAGGCTACTTTCAGGAACTTGAAGCATGTTGTCCGAAGCTGCTTTAAGGATGCTAATTTGGTCTGTAAAGGAGCAGAGAGCGATTAAGGGCAAGTTACTCTCAAGTTTCTTTGCCATTACTGGTCGAGGGTCATGTTGACGGGCGAACTCAATAAATTTACCTAACTTGCCTACATACCAATCCCAATGTGATAATCCCTCTATCATTGCTACTTGCATTACAGGATTTGGTAAATATGTTAAGTAATTTGTGAGGCTATCAATGCTTATATTCCAAGTACTCTGAGACATTCCGTTAGAAATAAAGGCCTGCTGTAAATGATCTAGGAAATTTGGAGTGTTATCCTTGAAAAGGCCAACTGCAACATCTACGAATGCTGGGTAGAAAGTTGCTCCTTGGAGAAGGTCTAGAGCTCTCATCGATATTTGATAGGGAAAGGGATGGACTGGCGACCCAGGTTTTCGTTCATAGGATGGTAATGGAATACGGCGACGCATATACTGCTCCAAAAATAATCCCTAATGCTTTTTATAATAGTCATAATCTAAACCAAAATCTTCTCTAGTACTACTCGTTCCTGTCAAAAATAATTTATTCTACTTGCTTGTTTTCCTCAATCATCTCTTTATACTTATAAATAATATCAGCATAGAATCTGGACCAATAACTAGCTCGAAGCATCATTATTGCCGCCGCAATGCATGCAAAAAAAACAACAAAAACGATAACGTACAGCCGTAAAAAGGTTTCAAGCGAAACATAAATCGAACTTATTTCTCTAGTTCCTTTCACACTTACTATAGTTATTAAACTTAATATCGGCACATCTGCAATACCTACAACAACACTTACCAGAAGGCTAATTAAAGAATAATTATCCCAAAAGGTTTTGGCACTATAGTAATACAAGGATAGCTCAGATTTTGAATATATTTCTTTAGCTAAAGCCATAATTCTTGCATTATATTTTTCGTTCTTTTCTTTTTGTTTGTTTGAATATCTCCCTAAAATTTTATCGATTTTAGGTCTGCTGTACTCAGTAAAAAAGTTAATTATTATTGCTATTAAAACAGTAGAAAAAAACCACCAAATCCAAGATATCAATGTGTTGGGCATAATATCCTCCTAAAACCTTTGTTTTCGATATTGCTAATTATATAAATCAGAGAAATATTCTTTGAACTCCCGCAATTATAGCATCCCGTTTCATGGCTCCTGAATCCCCCTCAGGTATAATCCCTGCCATGCGAAAGGGACTTTTACTCTACAACCCAACAGCAGGACGTTACCCCGTGGGACGTTTTGTGCGTGGAATCACCCACCCACTTAGAGATGCAGGTTGGAGCGTAGATATCGCAGAGACATTAAGCGGCACGCACGCCACCCAAACCGCACACCTCGCCGCTCAAGAAAAGTATGATGCCGTCTTCGCTATTGGCGGTGATGGAACGGTTGGTCAGGTAGCAAGTGGATTGGTCAACACCGAAACAGCGCTAGCCGTCCTGCCCGCAGGCACAACCAACGTTTGGGCCATTGAGCAGGGACAAAAACCCTTTAGCTGGTTCCAATGGGGTGCTTTGCGCGAGAATGCAAAGATCCTCGCAAATGTAGAGCCACAATATGTGGATGTAGGCGTGTGCAACGAGCGTCCATTTTTGTTGTGGGCAGGCATCGGGCTGGATGCAGAAACCATCCGCAAGATCGAGCCGCGTCATCGCATCTTCAAACATCTCTCCGTCCCGCATTTTTTTGCCACCACCGTTTGGGAAGCCACCTTCTGGCATGGGCTAGATCTGCGCGTCTATGCAGATGGTGCGTTGGTCGAAGGACATTATCTGGTTGCCGTTGCCACAAATATCCGTCACTACGCGGGCGGTATGTCGGTCATTTCACCTGATGCCTTGCTCGATGATGGTGAAATGGATATGTGGCTTCTGAGTGGTGACAGCGTAGCCGATGCGTTTCGTCATTTCTTTGAATTGGTCTCTGGCCGTCACCTCACTTCGGAATATGCGCGGCGGTTACGTTTCCACACTGCGCGCATTGAATCCGATGCGAACTTCTCCATTCAAGTGGATGGTGACCCCGTCCTCGGCGGCAACAAAGCCGATATCAGCATTCAACACCGAGCTCTCAAAGTCCTCATGCCGAAAAACGCTTTACAATTATTGAAAACCCCAAAGAGATAGGTACGCCATTGCGCTCGAAGCAATGACATGACACAAGGTATCAAAAATGGATCTACGACCCTACTTAACTCGCGGAGTGATCTATGGAGCGCTGACCTTTGCAGCGATTCTGCTCATTATCACTCTCATCATCATCGGTTGGACTTCCCCACGCTTCTCTCCTGAAGTTGGGTTTGCTCCTGCTGACCTGACCATAATCCCAGCCCCGACCCATACGCCCAACGTAACAGCAGTGCCAACCAACGACCCCTCCATTACGCCCACGCCTGACCTGACGAACATCAATATAGAAGGCTATGTGCAGATCACTGGAACCGAAGGTGAAGGATTAAGAATCCGCTCGGCACCAGGCTTGAATGGCGATACAGTTTTTCGCGGGGAAGAGGCGGAAGTCTTCGTTGTAAAAGATGGGCCGCAAACCGCAGATGGATACACTTGGTGGTATCTCGTCGCTCCGTATGATACAACTCGTGCAGGCTGGGCCGCCGCAGACTTTTTAGCGGTCATCCCATCCCCATAAAAAATTACATAGACCCTAAAATCAGGGTCTCCTATAGGAGAAATTATCAATGGCTGAAAAACCAACTGGCGTCACCGCCAACAAAAGCAAACGTGAATTCACTGTCACATGGGATAGCGGACACACCAGCGTCTATCCGTTCGGGCTGCTGCGTGCAGCTTGCCCCTGCGCCCAATGCCGCGGCGGACATGAGAATATGAAGTCTGAGCCTGATGAAGAAGTGTTCACTCGCACAATGGAAGATAGCCTTTCTACGCGTATCTCGAACATCGTAGCAACTGGCTCCTATGCGCTGACCATCGTTTGGGAAGATGGGCATGATTATGGAATTTACAATTGGCATTATCTGCGTGCGTTGTGTCCATGTGACGAATGTAGAGCGAATAAAAAGTAAAAAGTGAAAGTGTACAAAAAGAGAGACCGTTGTGTGCGGTCTCTCTTTTTACTTATTACATATTACTTTCCTACGGCGTTACTGTTACAGTCGGCGTCTTTGCAGGAGGCGTTGATGTTTTCGTCAATCCCTTCGCTGGTGTCGGCGTTGCGCTTTTCTTCGGTGCAGGAGTTAATGTCCACAACGTGGGTGTAGCAGTAGCGGGCACCAACTTGGAAAGATGTGCCTGTGCTTCATCACGCATCTCAGGCGTCATCGCCTTCTCGTCCATCTTTAGCAATTCTTTCCAAGCCTGAATGGCATCTTTTGGCTCTTCCCGCTTTTCCTGCACAAGTCCGCGCCAGTAAAGCATGGTAGCAGTTTCTTCATCCGTATCCGAGAGAGACTTTAGCAATTCCACTTGCAGGAAGGCGCTGCCATATTTCTCTGCGGCAAAATATCCGCGTAGTAAAGCGAGGTTGATCTCATAGGACGATTCATCCGCATCTTTGGCAGCTTCGAGATCTTTCACTGCTTGCTCAGTATCATCACCTAGCTCAAGGTGGGCAAGGCCGCGATAGACAAGATATTTGCGAAGTCCCGTACGGTTGAGAGTGGTCGCCTTATCCAATGCCTTCACTGCAGACTCGTACTCCCCTATTTCATAATATCCCTGCCCAAGCCGTGCCAATGCCAGAGCATCTTCTTGTTCGTAGGTTGTATAAACTTCCAGCACTTCAACGGCGCGCTGATACTGTCCATTTTCAAGATACAGCCTGCCCAGCATTTCATATACAGGCAGTGAAGTAATATCAAGGGATAATGCTTTTTCTGCGGCTTCCAATGCGCTGGCATCTTCACCGAGAGCAAGGTACGCATTGGCATATTCCAGATACACATCAGGAGAGCTGGGCATGAGTGTTGCAGCACGGTTGAGGTCCACAATGGCGGCTTCAGCCTTTTTATTCGCGATCAGGAATTTTGCACGTTCCAAATAGGCCTCACCGTAATTCGGGTCGAGATCAATAGCTTCGTTCAACAGATCTTCGGCATCATAACCAGGGTCACGCATCATGCGTACGCGTGCTTCTCCAAGATATGGGGCGCTAAAATTCGGGTCAATATTCTTCGCTTCTTTATAAGAAGAGAGTGCGTTATTCGTATCACCCTTAAAGCGATAGGCTTCGCCGATCAAATAATAAATATCAGCGGAATTGGGTTCAAGGTCTAAGATCAACTCCATATTGGAGATATATGAATCCCAGTCACCAATTTTGTATGCCTGCTCTGCCAATCGGTATTGATCTCTGGATTGCGGAGAGCGCGGGGTGTTTACATATAAAGGAGTGGGAGTATAAGTTTCAGGCACCAACATCCACAACGGTGTGGGGCCAATGAATGCCCGCGTAGGTTCGGCAGTTGAGCCAAACAAAGTCGGTGTGGCAGTAAAAGTTGGAGATGGACCTGGAGTAAATGTTTGAGTCGGGACAACTCTCGTTTGGTTTGGCAAAACGAATCCAAAGATCAAAACGGAAACCAGCCCTGCGCCAATTACCATTACGCCTAACAAGCGCACAATGGGACTGCGAGCAACCGCTCGAAACCCTTTTTCCTTGGGCTTTTCATTTGCAAGCAGCAGCTTATCTTCCCACGCCCGCGGACGGTTCATTGGGAATGGCTGAATGGTTTCATCAGGAGCCAGAGCTCCGAGCAAGATCAAACCTCTTTTAGCGGTACCATTTTCAGGGTCCAGCTTGAGCGCGGTTTGCAGGCAGTAAATGCGCTCCTTGGTGTTATCTACGGCAGCGCTGAGCCAGATCCAATAAGTGGCATTATTCTGATTCGTCTTTAATAAACGGGTGAGCAAATCCTTGGCGCGCGGCTTGTCCCCACGGCGCAACGCTTCCACTGCATCCTGGAAAATTGTGTCGTTTTGTTGTTCTTCTTTGTATTCTTCAGCCATTTTTTAATTCTACCGCTTATTGCTTAAATTTATAACCTTAATCATATAATTGTACGCAAACTCAGGCGGCATTGGGGAATTTTAAACGGCGCTGCTTTAATTCATTTCGTGAAACTCTTCCACCTGATATATATACACTTGTAATTTTACTTCCCGCCAAAAATTCGCCCGCACACCCATCTTTTGGCAAAGGTGACTGAGAAAATCGGCGGGGTCGGGGATCTTCTCCCAAACTTGTGGAAGGAATGTAGCGCGCCGAATTTTATCTTTCAGGATGACTCCGTCCACATGCGGGCGCAATTCTTTGAGCAAGTCTTCGCTTGAAGAATATTCCAATAATTGAGGCGCGGTCAACCGCGAGACCTCAAGCCTGATCCTGCTTAATTCATTTTTTCCTACGGGTGGGAAACGCGGGTCATGCAACGCCGCGGAGATGGCGTGCTCTCGTACATCTGCTGCCAATGATTGATATGCCTCCAAGGCACCGATACAGCCGCGAAGTTCATCATCAATGGTCAGTGTCACAAAGGATGCACCATCCTTTTGCAACAACGGCGTAAGAGTGTTTGCATCCAAAGGCGGCAGGCTTTCCCCTCTCACAGCAACTTCCATGGCCTCACGGGCAAGGCGTAATAAGGTCTGCTTCTCCCCATCAGTCAATGTTTCAGACATTTTACCCTCCATGTAAGCCGCGCTTACATACGTGGCTTACGATAACTGAGACAATTTCCAATACTCGCGGTTGTGATAGAGCAATGGCTGCCCATCCCCATTGCTACGCGCCGCTACAACTTCCGCGATGAATAAGGTATTCATACCAGCATAGTATGTATCCACTACGCGGCAATCCAGCCAAGCCAGGCCGCCAACAATTAGTGGTGAGCCAGTTACAAGTGTTTCCACCTGCACATCGGCAAAGCGGTCTTCGATCTCTGAGAAACGCCCAGCAAAAATATCGGAGATTTTGGTTTGTTCCGCGGAAAGGATCGTCAGGCCAAACGTGCGCGAACTAGTTACCAGGTCATACGTGCGCGAACCTGTCTTTAACGAAATTGTGATCATGGCTGGGTCCAGCGAAATGGACGTGAACGAATTCACCGTCATGCCATGCTTTTGGCCTTCATGAACAGCAGTAACTACAGTCACACCTGCAGACCAGGCGCGCATAGCAGCGCGCAGGTTTTCAGCATTAAGGGTCATAAAAGTTGATTTCTCCATTGCAAATCTCATCATAATTGTGAGGTACGGAAGCGTCAAGCAATAAATTCGTATGCTGAGAAACAACCGCCCGTTTTAATGAAGCGGATAGCAAAGCGAATCCTTACCTTAAATTCATTTCATAATCGCGTGGTACACTCGCCCACATGTCTAAAAAAACCAGAAACATACTTATTTCCGTTGCAGGTGTCATTCTGCTGGCGGTATTGGTATACCAAATCCCTTACGTAAAATCGCGCCTCTCATGGCGGATTGAAGTATTTCAAATCTACACAAAAAATATGCTCTTCCCGTTGGGTCCTGTGCCCACAGCATTACCCGTCACACCCATCCCAGCTACCCCCACAACGGCACATACTAATACTCCAGCCGCACCAATCCAAATTACCGTTACACCTACTGCAACTTTCCCGCCGCTGCCCACACAAGCCGCCATGACATCTCCACCCTATGAAAAACAAACGCCCAACAACTGCGGTCCTGCCACACTGTCCATGGCGCTGCACATGTATGGATGGGAAGGCAAGCAAAGCGATATCTCAGACCTAATCAAGCCTGTCTCAGGAGACCGAAACGTCAATCCTGAAGAACTACGTTATTACGTCCGCACGCAGGCTGGCTGGCTCAACATGGAATACCGCGTTGGCGGTAACCTTGAACTGCTCAAACGATTGATCGCGGCGAATTATCCCGTCATGATCGAAAGTGTCACCTCACTCAACCCTGCAGATGCGCTTGGTCCAACGGATGATTTGTGGGCGGCACACTACATTCTCCTCACTGGGTATGACGATACCGCACAAGAATTTACAATTCAAGATTCCTATCACGGCCCAGACCTAAAAGTCTCCTACGCCAAATTGGAAGAAGAATGGAGACCATTCAACAACCTGTATATCGTTTTATACTTCCCGCAATTTGAAGAGGAGATGAAAACCCTGCTCGCCTCAGACTGGGACCCAGACCTGAATCGGCAAAATGCATTAGCCTCATCTTTAGCCGCTACTGCCACCAGCTCCGCAGACGGATTCTCCTGGTTCAACTATGGCAGCAATCTCGTCTACTTTGAGCGTTACGATGAAGCCGCCCTCGCCTACGATAAAGCACGCGAGCTAGGGCTTCCCCTGCGCATGTTCCGTTACCAGTTCGGCCCATTTCTGGCATACTTCCATTCTGGCCGTAATGATGATCTGCTCGTCCTAACTGATTACGCACGTGGAGTCACAGAAATGTCTGAAGAGACATGGCTTTGGTATGGCTATGGCTTATATCGCAAAGGTGATTATGATGGCGCACTCAAAGCCTGGCGAAAAGCAGACAGCATCAACCCAAATTTCTTTGAAGATCAGGCACAGAACGCCATCAAACTCATCCAATGATCAATACAACCATGAAAAAAAACATTCTCCTTCCTTTCCTCTTGCTATTTGTCACAGCTTGCCAAGCTACACCAGCGGCAACGTCCGCACCTGTGGCTACAGAAATCCCACAGTTAACCGCAACAGTTGCTACTCCAAAAGCTCCAACGGAAATTCCAGCCACAGCAACTGTGGAAGCAACCGCCACACCTGAAAATATAAAAATTTCCTCAATGGATGGAATGACCCAACTCTTCGTCCCTGCTGGAACATTTACCATGGGCGGTATGGACGTCTATCGCGAAAGCGACGAATTACCAGTACATGAAGTAAAGCTCAATGCATTCTGGGTCGATCAAGTAGAGGTGGTTAACGGAATGTATAACCTCTGTGTACAAGCGGGGGCATGCAGACCGCCCGTAGAACCCCGCTCTGATAATCGACAGGATTATTTTGGAAACCCAGAGTTTCAAGATTACCCCGTAGTGAATGTGACATGGTATGACGCGAATGCATATTGTCAATGGGCAGGGAGACGCCTCCCCACCGAAGCAGAATGGGAACGTGCAGCTCGCGGTGATGACAAAAGAAATTTCCCATGGGGTGATGAGCCGCCCAATCAATACAACTCCAACTCGATCAATATCGTAGGTGATACAACACGAGTCGGTTCTTATGCGGAAGGCGCAAGTCCATTTGGCGCGTTGGATATGGCAGGGAATGTTTGGGAATGGGTGGCAGACCGATACCGCCCAGATTATTACGGAAAATCTCCATCAGAAAATCCAATAGGCCCATCTGCAGATGAAGTCTTTAACAATTTTCGTGTAATGCGTGGCGGCTCTTTTCAAGATGATTGGACGATCCTGCGTCTTGCTAATCGTAATTATCTAGAGGGACCAAACCCCTCTGCAGAATCGACAGACCCTGCGTATTACGGCTCAAGTTCATCGAAGGTAGGCTTCCGCTGCGTATCAGACAATTAATTACAAAGCATAACAAAAAAAGCATGCTGCTCATGAAGCAGCATGCTTTTTGATTCTATAGTATTCAGAGTGAGAAATATTCCTTGAAACTGAGTCAGCCTCAAGATTAAGAAAGAAGCGATTTTAGTCCTCTACAAAGCTATAGCCACCTGGCCAAGTTTTGATGAGGTGGGAGTCGCCCACTTCCTCTTCCAATTTTTTTCGCAAACGATAAACAACATTCTTTAGCAAAATCACATCGCCTTCAGAGCCCCATACAGTTTGAATGATCTCCTCAGCAGGGAACACATATCCAGGTCGACTCATTAGTAAGTGCAAAAGCCGAAATTCAAGGTTGGTGAGTTTGATTTCCTGTTTGTTCGACCCCATAGCTGAACGATGCGAAGGGTCGAGACGCAACCGCCCAGTTTGACGCGGTGTCATTGGCTCTGCCCAGCTACGACGCGACCAAGCAATGATTTTAGCAAGAAAAATAGCGGGACTGATCGGCTTGACCACACATTCATCCACACCGTTTTGATAGGCTTCCAAAATTTCGGTTTCATTATTATATGGAAGGAAAAGCAAAATAGGGCTGGCGCTCATCGAACGAAATTTGTGGCAAAGTTCCATCCGCTGGGCATGCGGCGCATTGAGGTCAATCACTATGAGGTCGGGAATCTCCTCAACAGAACGCTCCATAGCACGTTGAACTGAGGTCTCAAGAATAGCCACTAACCCCTTCTCGCGGATGATGTATCCCCAAATGGGGGCAGTGGCGTCCTGGTCACAAACGATGAAGACACGTGGTGTGTTGGGCGAAACAGATGGCAAGTTGATGGTCATAAAAATCTTTCCGAAATTCGTGGTTTAGCTGAAAAATCTCGAAAAATCAGCATACTAACAATTATGTAAGTCAATTCTACACTACAAAGTCGCAAAAAGTCGTATTTTTAAACCAGAATATTACCTTTGGGGGATTAGGTATTAAGTCCTGCCTTTGTATACTAACAGCATCTTACAAAAGGAGACAAGATGAAAAAATTATTTCCGATCCTAATGGCCCTGGCACTGTTCCTCTCGGCCTGTCAATTGGGTGGGCAGGCACAGCCAACAGCAATTTCTCTTCCTACTGCTTTTCCTTCCAGCACTCCCCCAGCGGTAAATGCCCCTGCTGAACAAGGTGGCACAGCTGGCTCTGAACGTACCTCCTCGGTAGACGGTATGCCCCAAGTGTATATTCCTGATGGGTCATTCCGTATGGGTGGCTTAGACCCAGATGTAACTAAAGATGAACAACCAGCTCATAGTGTAACCCTTAAAGGATTCTGGATTGACAAGCTGGAAGTCACCAATGCAATGTATATGTTATGCGTGAATGCCAGTGCCTGTGAGCCTCCTCAATATTTCAAGTCTGACACACGTGAATCATACTTTAATAATGCAGAGTTCAATGACTTCCCAGTTGTATATGTAACTTGGGCCCAGGCAGATACCTATTGCAAATGGACAGGACGCCGCTTGCCTACTGAAGCCGAATGGGAACGCGCCGCCCGCGGTGATGACTTCCGCACCTATCCTTGGGGTGATGAACGTCCCGATTCCTCACGTGGCAACTTCAACTACCTTGTTGGAGATACCACCAAAGTTGGTAACTTCCCCGCTGGTGCAAGCCCATTCGGTGTTTTGGACATGGCCGGCAATGTAGCAGAATGGGTTCATGACTTCTATGATGGCAATTACTACTCTCAGAATGTAACTATGAATCCTCCTGGCCCTGGTGAACGAAGCCAATACTTCAACCGAGTAGTCCGTGGTGGTTCTTTCCAAGATGCATTTATTGATGTGCGTGTTGCAAACCGTGCTTCTGTACAGGGGTCAAACCCTGATGCAAAGGATGTTTATTCCAAGGAATATCTTGGCGAAGTTTCACCTAAAATCGGTTTCCGTTGCGGTTCTGACTAAAACTGATAGTTAAACCTGAAGCCGTCAGAGAAGAACCTCTGACGGCTTTTTATTTGACGCACAATTTCAGCTATGGTATTATCTCAACACAAATTAATAGCCCCAATAAGGCGCTCTTATCCAGAGAGACGGAGGGAACGGCCCTGCGATGTCTCGACAACCAGTCAACTTAATAAGTTGAATATGGTGCCAAATCCGACAGATGAAATTCTGGGAGATGAGAGGGTAGACAAGCATTATGCAAAATTGCCCTTTCACGCCGAAAGGGCAATTTTATTTTCATAAGGAGAAACAAAAATAATGTCCAATACTTTTATGTCTTCACCCAGCCTGATGTTCACATCGGAATCGGTGACGGAAGGTCACCCCGATAAAATCTGCGATCAAGTATCCGATGCAGTGCTGGACGCCTGCCTTGAGCAGGATCCACGTTCTCGTGTTGCTTGCGAAACCGCAGTTAAAACAGGCTATGTAATGCTCTTGGGTGAAATCACAACCAATGCTCAGTTCAACTATGATGAGTTGGTTCGCAAGGTTGTGAATGAGATCGGCTATGACTCAAGCGACAAGGGTTTCGATGGCTCATCCTGCGGTGTGTTGGTTGCCATCGCCAAGCAATCTGGTGATATCGCCATGGGCGTTAACCAGGCGCTTGAGACTCGCGACGGTCATCACATGACTGATGCTGAAGTCGAATCCATTGGTGCGGGCGATCAAGGTATGATGTTCGGTTATGCTTGTAACGAAACCCCCACCCTCATGCCTTTGCCAATCTATCTTGCTCACAAACTCACCCGCAAGCAAAGTGAACTTCGCAAGAGCGGAGCCATTTCCTGGTTACGCCCAGATGCAAAGAGCCAGGTGACCATTGAATACTCCAAGGGTCAGCCCAAGCGCATCGACACTGTCTTGATATCCACTCAACATGCTCCTGACGTTTCACAGAACGAGATCACTGAGATCGTCACCGAAGAACTTATCATGAAGACCCTTCCTGAAAACCTTGTCGACAAGAACCTCAAGGTCTTCGTGAATCCCACTGGCCGCTTTGTAGTCGGTGGCCCTATGGGTGACGCAGGTGTAACTGGTCGTAAGATCATCGTAGATACGTATGGTGGCATGGGCCGTCATGGCGGCGGCGCCTTCTCCGGGAAAGACCCCACGAAGGTAGATCGCTCTGCTGCATACGCTGCTCGCTATGTTGCCAAGAATGTTGTAGCTGCTGGCCTCGCAGACCGAGTGGAAGTTCAAGTCGCTTACGCTATTGGCGTGGCTCACCCGCTTTCCGTCAACGTAGAGACCTTTGGCACCGCAAAAATCGCAGATGAGAAGATCGCCAAACTCATCAACGAACATTTTGATCTGCGCCCCGGCGCGATCATTCGTGACCTGGGTTTGCGCAAGCCCATCTACCGCAAGACCGCTGCGTACGGTCACTTTGGCCGCGATGACATCGAATTCCCTTGGGAACGCACCGATAAAGCTGCTGCATTGAAGAGCGCTGCAGGTTTGTAATTCAAAAAGTATTAAGTAAAAGTGCCGCTGATTTCTCAGCGGCACTTTTTGATTCCTGTATATAACAGCTATGTCCCTCGAGCTTTATTTTCCAAGGGAAGCAGCTTCGCATATATCGCTTCATGAGTTGGCGTTGGAACTCCTACCGCACGTCCCATGCGAATAACAGCTCCAGTCTGTTCATTCAACTCGGAAGGGCGACCTTCCATCATATCTTTTTGCATCGAGGCTGTTACATCTGGCTGAATAGTATCAATGCGGGTCATAGTATCAACGACAAAGCTTTTAGATATTGCAGCGCCTCGGGCTCGTGCAATATCAGCTGTTTCATTCATAGCATTGGATAACATTGTGCGAGTTTCAGGGTTTGCTCTAAATTCTCCGATTGTTTGTCCAGTGTAAGCGCCCACTCCGCTCGTGCCTGAAATAAATATAAATTTTTCCCACATCGCTGTCATAATATCAGCCGGGACATCCACTGTGATGCCGCTTAATGAGGCGAATATTTCTCTCAGCAAGTCAACGCGCGCACTTCGAGAGTTATCCAATTCACCAAATGCGATAAAAGGAGGCACCCCTATGTGGCGGATAAATCCTGGCGACGCAATAAATACACTGATTCGACAAAATCCACCTAAGACATGTTCTGGTCCAAATGTGGCAAGCAGAGTATCCATGTGTTCCATGCCATTGAGCAATGGCAAAATCATGGTGCCCTCCCCTATCAACGGCTTCATTTGCTTGATCGCCGTCTCCAATTGCCAAGCTTTCGTGGTTAGGATAACAAGGTCCACTCGGCCAATGGATTGCGGCGAATCTGTCGCCTTGGCGGGGTTCACCATAAAATCGCCGCCGATCGAATCCACGCGGAGGCCTGATTCTGTTATCGCAGCAAGGTGCGCGCCTCGGGCAATGAATGTAACATCCTGCCTGGCAAGAGCAAGCCTGCCGCCAAAATATCCGCCTACGCCGCCTGAACCAAATATTGCTATTTTCATACATTCTCCAATACGAAGCTTATTGCTATACAATATAGAAAGCAAACTTAAGTATATCTTACCCAAAGAGATGATGATGGAAACCCAGCCCAAAATCCCGATGATCACGACAGGCAGGCTTGTGATGCGTCCATTTACCTTGGGCGACCGCAATGTCCTATTTGAGATTGTGCAAGAGCCAGATATCTTCCGATATTTTCCGTCGAAAGATGCATGGGCTATGGAAAAAGTCGAGAGATACATTCAGTATCAGATCGCACATTGGCAGAAATTCGATTATGGCCATTGGGCTGTAGTAATGCGGGAGACGGGCCAGATCATTGGGTGGAACGGACTTGAATATTTACCTGAGACAAATGAAACAGAAGTAGGCTATCTCTTTAGCAGAGCAGCTTGGGGAAAAGGCTATGCAACCGAATCTGCAAGCGCCATCGTTCGGTTTGGATTAAAAAGAGTTGGGCTAAAAGAAATCATTGGTTTGACAGACCCCGAGAATATTGCTTCACAGCGTGTGTTGGAGAAAAGCGGTCTATCATTTACACGGAAAGAAATCTATTTCGGGATGGAAATGTTCAGGTATGCGATTCAAGCGTCAGTATAGAAAGAGGCGGAATCAAAAAGTCGGGTGATGATCATCACCCGACTTTTATCTCAAATGGTCTTAATTTGCTGGGACCGCATCCGCTTTTGAAAGTTCATCGTGATCGGGAAGAATAGTTTCTGCGTTTCGAATGGCAGGGCTGAAATAAGCTACCAACCCGATAAACATAGTGAACACACCGCAGAAGAAAATCAACAAACTCATGCCTGCGCCTGGACCTGTTCCAACCAACCAGCCAAATGTATTTGAAAGCGAGCTTGTCACGCGCATTTGCGGCTCAAGTACAAAATCTGCAAGTGAGCCAGCAATAATCGGTGAAATGGGGTTTGTGAACCATGCGATCAGACGTCTGGCTGAAAAGACACGTCCCTGCACATCAGGCGCAACCTTGGCTTGCCAAATGGCTTGATTAGAACCATTCATCATTGGGCTTACGAGAGCAGATATAACAACGCCAACGATCCAAATTGGCAAGCCGCCATGAAGACCGATAATCGCAACACCAGCGCCGCTAATTGCCCAGCCAAGAAGAATGCCATTGACACGACGTTTGAAGCCGCCCCAAGCACTCATGATTACGCCGCCGATCACGGCGCCAATTGCTCCAGCTGTTTGAACTGAACCGAATATCAGACTGTTACTATTGGTGTGCGCTAAAATCATGGGGGCTAGCACGGTGAACGCGATGCCAAAGAAAAGATTACCCACGAAGAAAGTCAATTGCAAGCCAAGCAAACTTGGACGGGCAAAAATATATTTAAAACCATACGCAGCTTCTTTCCAGATACCACCGCTTCCTTGAGCACCTTCTTCTGTACGAGGCGGCTGTGGGATGTGAACGATCATCAACGCGCCAATAGCAAGAATAAATGTGGCAACGTCAAAAAACAGAATGCCTGTAAGCCCAATGATCGGAAGTAACGCGCCAGCCAATAAAGGAGCAACAACTTGCGGTCCAGCTTCTACGAGAGACATCATGCCATTGGCGCGGCCATATTGCTCTTTGGGAACCATTGTGCTGATAGCCGCAGAATATGCAGGCCATTGAAATGCCATTCCCAAACCATACACAATGGACGTGGCGTACAAGTGCCAATATTCTAGGATGCCAAAATATTGCAAAATAAGAATGATGATCGTAGCAAGCCCTGCCGCAAGGTCGCTAACCATCATCATCATTTTACGATTGTGGCGGTCTACCATCACGCCAGCGATCGGAGATATGATCAAAAAGGGCGTGATAAAGAAAACCTGCATCATGCCCATGGCAAGCGCGCTTTTAGTTTGGTCGTACATCCAAATGCTAAGAGCAAACTGACTCATGGAACTTGCCAAAACTGAAACGATTTGACCAAGCCATACTATGGTAAAACCAAACATGCCCGTAGGGCGTTTTGTAGTAGTCTCTTCCATGTATTAATTTCCTATACTCACACTATAAATGCATTGAATACAAACCTGGGTTGGAAAGCCAGGCAGAAGCCATATCAATAAAATTCCAAGCTATTGCAGCAATTTATAGAAGTTGAATGTCATTCCGCGCTCACCTTTCGTGATAATTTATTCAACAAAGATCTCGACGTGTTCGCCGTCGTCTTCATCAACAACGTCAATGATCTTGCCTGTTACACCCATGCGCAAAGCTTCCATCACGTTGGACATATCCACGCCTTCCACTTCGGGGGCAAAATGTGCCCCGATCTTCATGCCTGCATCCACTAATGCAAGCGGAATTTGAACAGAAGCCTTGGACCGCCCCGTGCGAGTATCTGTCACACGGACGCGAAGCCAGCGCGCACCTCCACCCATTCCAGGTGGGCGTGGAGGTGTGGGAATACCGCGGCGCGTATCGCTCAACGCCGAGAGCAATTTTGAACCCTCGTCCGCACTGATCTTGCCCTCTTCGATCAACTTCAGGATCTTCATTCTTTCTTCGCTGTTTGCCATGTTTGTCTCCTATCTACCGTTCGTTCAGAGTCTTGCTCCAAACGCAGAATCTTACTATTTTAGCTTGTAACAGTGGATAAATTTTCTTCCGCTGGTTCTTCTGTATCCTTCACCCCATCCTTGGGGATTTTGAATTTTATCCATATCGGGATGACTGATAACAATAAAACAACTGCCGTTACAGTAAAAGGAAATGTAGGACTAATACGATCCCACATCTGACCACCGATCCATGGAGCAGGTAAAGAGAATATTCCCAAGCTGGTACTAAACAAGCCAAACGCCATGCCACGGTTTTTTTGTGGCACTGCCTTACTGATCAGAGATTGATACGCTGGTCCTGAAACACCTGCGCCCATCCCTGCCAAACCCCAGCCGAGAAAATACATCCACTGATTACCAGCAGGGATATTGACCAAAACGAACAACGCACTGGACATTAACACCATGCCAAGCGCAATACCCACCCGCTCCCCTGCTTTATCCGAAAGCCAGCCACCAGGGATGGTAGTTGCCATCATGGCAATACCAAAAAATGACATCACCCAACCGATCTGCTGGAGTGACAAGCCGCCAATTTCCTGCATATAAACAGGGAATAGGTTCTCTGAAAACTGGAATGAAATATCGCGCATTCCATCTATGACCAACATCCAAGTGATAAGCCCGCCAGAAAAGATCAGCGTAGCAATGGAAACAAGATTAAGCTTCAAACTGCTAAAAGAAAGTTTTTCAGTCGCTGTGGTTGCGGTCTTTGCTGCCTCGCGCGCCATGCTTAAACGCATGATCATCGCAATAAAGTAAAAAATACCTGCCGCCAAAAGCATCAGTTTGAAACCATAAGCACCAGCCATCCACCCGCCCAGCGGAGGTCCGATCACAGAGACGATCATAAAGATGGCCTGCGAAAGACCAAATACCTTACCGCGATTTTCTTCACTCGAATGTTCAGCGATGAAAGCATCGAAACTTGGTCCCACAAGCGAGCGAGCAACTGCCCCGATCGCCACAGACAGCAAAATCCATTGCCAGGTATCAGCCAGAATCAGCGGAATAAAACCAATCACACCAAACACACTGCCGATGGCAATTGCGCGCAAACGTCCTAATGTATCAGAGACCCATCCACCTAAAATTTGCAGCAATAAAGGTACGATCTGTGAAAGTGTGAAAAACAATCCGATCTGTGTGATCGAAGCATCAAGGTCTTTTAAATAAAGCGGCATCAGCGAGCCATACATACTCCCGCCGATGTTTGCAAAGATCATCGCTGTTAAAAACAGAATTAGCAATCCACTTAATAAAGGTTTCTTCTTGATCGTTTCCATTTTTATCCTATAAAGACTTGCACTCTTTCGCCATCATCGTCATCCACATGTACGATCAGCGGCTCAGTAATATTTTTCGCCATCGCAATCGCCTGAATGACTTCATCTACGTTTGTCTTTTTAAAACCTTCAATTCGGCTGCCAAAGTTTTTCAGGAACCAGCTTGCAAGCCCGAGCGGAAGAGGAAACGCGATCGTAATATTCCTCGGCCATTCTTCCTGATGAGAGCGATCTACATTCACATACATCCAACGCGAAGTTCTGCTGCCTGCTCCCATCGTCGTAAACAATATTCCAAGAAATAGCGGCATACCCATACAGTAGTACCAGAAGTTAGCCCCTGCTTTTTGTTGAATGCCAAACATCGCCCATGCGCTTAAAACAGTGAAGATGACTCCCATCCAAAGGAATGCGCTGGAAAAGCGATTTGCACGCCTGCGGACTTGATCAAACTCTGGAGCATCGCTTCGCTCCCCGCCCATGCCTGATGCCTCCCCAACAACTACGATTTCCTCCTCTGCGGATTCGTCCAATGCGCGCATTAACGTAGCGGCCTCATCTGCGCTGATCTTTCCATCCGCAACCATTTGCAAAATTTTCTTACGCTCTTCGGATGACATTAAGAACCTCCTTCCAAAGCAGATAATAATTTTTCAGCCTCTTCCGCTGTGATCTTCTTATCTTGCAGCATCTTCAAAATGGCGAGTCTTTCTTCATCTGAGACTTGCGGCTTGGGAGACATCGGCACACCTTTGGGGGCAAAGTCCCAGTTCCAGCGGCCAACTTCCAAAGCGACCTTTCCACGGCCACCAGCACGATTTGCACGGCGTTCTGCCTCACGAGTCTTTTGTTCAATTCTGCGGGCAGCCTCTTCCACTTTGCGCTGCGCTCGTTGCGTTGCTTGATCTACGCGGCGTGAAATACGGTCTCCAAAACCAGACCAATCCATACCCACACCTGCAAAGTTACCAAAGTCCTCAGCTGATTCACCAGCATCAGCTTGATTGGTCACGCGGATATTTCCGCCTGCATTCAACACGATTTGTGCAGAACCATCGCCAAGAGTAACCACACGGCTGGTGGCATCCTCTTCATTTTCAATACCTTTCCACTCAATGTTAATTTCGTCGGCATTGAGGGTAAGGATTGCATTTGTCTTCGGAGGCATCACCAATAAAATGTCATCGCCAGCAGTAACGGCATATGATTTACCAGCTTGCGGAGTCAAATACATCACCACATCTTCAGCCACCTTTGCGCTGATGTTGCCACGCACATCGCGTAGAGCCAGATCATCAGCGACTGTATCAAGGGTTACATTCCCGTCCACATCGCGGATAGATACATCGCTGTTGGCGCTTTTGATGAACAAATGCCCTTTAGCGCCACGCAGGCTAAAGTCCGCGTGAACCGCTTCAATCGCCACAGAATTCACATCGCGCATGGAGAGGTCGCCGCCAATTTCCTTCAATTCAATATCACCCATCAAGCTGCGGATGGAGGCATCACCACCAATGCTCCCAATAAGTATGGAAGCAGACTTGGGCACGCGCAGAGAGAGGTCATCGCCACAAGAAACATGGACCTGATCACCATCCTGGCTGACATTCAATCCTTCATCATCTGCCTTGAGGAGAATATCATCCCCCTCCCAACCCACGAGACTCAGATCACCGCCAATGGACTCGATCATAATTTTTGGGGTACGGCCTGCAGAAATAGTTTTAGACATGATGTTTACTCCTCACCGCGCAAAATGCGCATGGCTTGATCCGCAGTGATCTTGCCAGCTTCAAGGTCGGCAATGGCACTGCTTCTTATTTCAGCATTCACTTCAACAGATTCATCCTTGCCAGGCTCATACCCCAAAGCTCGGATCACTTCATGCAACCGATTACGAATAGTTGGATAAGATAGATCAAGCTCCTGTTCCATGCGATTGATCTTGCCTTCACAGCGCACAAAGGTGAACACGAATTCCAACTGATCGGGGGTCAAATTTGAGAACTGCCCCATAGCAAAATGACCTTCAATGGATGTGTCACACGATGAGCAATGTAATCGAGCAACTTCCAATTCAGATTGGCAGATCGGGCAGATGGTAGGCGCTGGTCGCATGGGTTCGTTTCTCCTATGAGGTGGGAAATTTATGGGTTATATTTTGGGGATCAATGGGCTCGAGCTTTTTTGGCTTTGTTTAATGGGAACTCCAACTGGTTTGACCGCAAAGATGCATCGTAGCGAGCTTGCATTTTTTCACCTTTTGCAACCATCCAAGTTCCAAGAGCAGCTAACCAACGCTTCCCAATAAAAGAGTTCTTCTGTGTGGCTTTATTGAATAATCGAGAATCAACATCTTCCTGATTCTTCTCTTTGGCCATATCTAGCAAATCCTCAGTTCGAAAATTGTTCATGGTACTTCTCCATTAGTAAATAAAAGGAAAACAGTCGCCAAAATCAAAAACTTAATATTCTTTCTGTGTTTCTAACAAAATTATAGACATTTTTTAAACTTTGTCAAGTACTAATTTAATATTTTCAATACTAACTTCAATATAATTGATGTGAATGTTGAAAATAATGAAAAATCCGCCATTTTGGAGGCAAAAATTGATCCGAGCACTGTTTTTCACCCCGGGAAAGCCCGTTCGAACCGAAATTCCCCCATCTGAATTTCCCCGCCTCATACGAGACCGTAAAGGGCTGCTCTGGGTAGATTTCACTTCGGAACCACCCGAAACCGCCCAACCTGTTTTGGAGAGCTTTGGGTTTCACAGCTTGGCAATTGAGGATGCACTCCAACAGGTTCATGCGCCTAAAATAGATGATTGGAACGATTACCTTTATATCGTTCTAAATTACATGCATCTCGTAAAAGCCACCGAGCCGTGGGATACGGAAATTGACGAGCTGGATATTTTTCTTGGACGTAACTACGTTATCACCCACCACGACAACCCCGTCAGTTCCATAGATGATACATGGGCATCCAGTCAGCGTGACCCACGCTACTCACAAGATGGCGCAGACCATTTGCTTTATAAGATCATCGATTCTATCGTAACGAATTACATGCCCATCATTGAAAAAATAGATGAGGAAATTGACTGGATCGAAGACCAGGTCTTTGATCGCCCCAGCTCAGAAACACTCTCGCGTCTTTTCACGCTCAAACGTGTTCTGCTCGCGATGCGCCGCATCCTACTTCCTCAGCGCGAAGTGCTCAACAAAATGGCCCGCGACGATTATCAAGTGATCGACCGCAAAGACCGCATCTTCTTCCGCGATATTTACGATCATCTCGTCCGCCTGCACGATGTGAACGAAAGTTTACGTGACCTTGTGGGAGGCGCATTGGATACCTATCTCTCCGTTATCAACAACCGCATGAACGAAGTCATGAAAACCCTCACCATCATCACCACCCTTTTCATGCCTTTGACCTTTGTCACTGGATTCTTTGGGATGAACTTCTTCGCCGCAAACCCACCTCAAGAAAGCTGGACGATGCCAGCGGTCTTTTACGGGACATTGGGCCTGATGCTGTTATCCCCTGTCATTATGTTCTTCTGGATGCGCCGCCGAACCTGGGTGTAGTTACATTATCCCAATTATTATCGCGGCCTTTAATGAGCGGCTTTTACAGCTATTTCTTGGACTAGAAAGACCCATTTTCTTCATTTCCACAGCCTTGACACAGAACAGGCGTTCGGTTATCATTCCTAGCACAAATGAGCGAAGAATGCTCACCGTGCCAGAAATCTGGCAGGAGGCCCAAAAATGATGATGGTTAGAAAAAGCAAAGGTTTAGGCGAACGCCACCAGAGAATTCTGGATTTTATTGCATCCTACCAGCGCGAACACAAACACCCACCTTCGATCCGTGAAATTGGCGAGCACTGTGATATCTCATCTACATCTGTAGTGAACTATTACCTCGATCAGCTTGAGAAATCAGGTCACATCGAGCGCGATCGCAAGATTTCACGTGGTATGCGGCTGACTGGCAATACCCCACTTGGTGATATGCTCCGCATTCCAATGTCGGGCGTCATTCAAGCTGGTGAACCTATTCCTATCCCCTCCTCTGATTTCAACACATTCACTGCTGAGGATTCCGTTGAAGTGGCTATGTCTCTTATGCCCACCAAGGAAAAAGGCAAAGACCTGTTCGCCCTGAAAGTCCAGGGAGAATCAATGATTGATGCCATGATCAACGATGGTGACATCGTCATTCTCAAGCCTGCACAAGATGCACGCAACGGTGAAATGGTAGCTGTCTGGCTTTCAGATCGAAACGAAACCACGCTCAAATATTATTTCAAGGAAAAAGACGGGTATCGTCTGCAACCAGCCAACCCCACCATGAAACCGATTATGCTGAAGAAGACTGAAGCATTGGAAATCAAAGGTAAAGTGGTGATGGTCATCCGCAAAGTGGATCGCTACAACTAACAAACAAAAGAGACGGCAGCTGCCGTCTCTTTTTGATTCTCAACAGGGAGAATGTTTTTCGTCGCAGTATCAGGAAGCAGATTAAGAAAGAGGCGTTAAATCAAAAAGAGACCATCCTTGCGGACGGTCTCTTTTGTTCTTTCCGAAAATTATTCGACGACGATG
This sequence comes from Anaerolineales bacterium, assembly GCA_046328875.1. GTDB lineage: Bacteria > Chloroflexota > Anaerolineae > Anaerolineales > Villigracilaceae > Villigracilis. The sequence goes on from JAXLVS010000001.1 coordinate 3,757,351, forward strand.
ACGGCGCCAGCTTCTTCGAGCTTCTTCTTGGCGTCGGTAGCGGCATCTTTGCCAACAGCGGTGAGGATCTTGCCACCAGCGGTTTCGGCGAGGGTCTTGGCTTCGCCGAGGCCGAGGCTGGTCAACTGACGAATGACCTTGATGACATCGATCTTCTTGGCGCCTGCATCTTTGATGACCACATCGAACTCGGTCTTCTCTTCAACAGGTTCAGCGGAGGCAGCAGCGCCACCACCAACAGCAGCAACGGCTACGGGAGCAGCGGCAGAAACGCCCCACTTCTCTTCGAGTTTCTTGACGAGGTCAGCGGCCTCGAGGACGGAAAGGGTGGAAAGTTCTTCCACGAGTTTTTCGAGCTTGTCAGACATTGTTTAGCACTCCTTGCTAAGTAATTTGAAATTTGAATGGTGTTACGGGTAATAACCCGCTTGAAAGTTGAAAACTAGGCCGAAGCCTGTGCGCTTTCGGAATGCGCCTTGATAACAGCCGCGAGACCGCGAGCGGGTTCTGCAAGTGTGCGGACGAGTTTGCCAGCAGGGGCTTGCAATACGCCGAGCAATGTTGCGCGCATAACGGGCAGCGGGGGCATATCGGAAAGGGCTTTTACTTGCGCTGGGTTGAGGGCTTTACCGCCCATCAAACCGCCTTTCACTTTTACGAATTCATTGCCTTTTGTTGCATCGGTCAATGCTTTCGCCGTGGAAGCGGGGTCTTTGAACGCAAATGAGATAGCCGTGGACTTTACGAGATAGTCGGCAGGGAATTCCATGCCATGCTCTGCAAATACGCGGCGGGCAAGCGTGTTCTTCACGATGTGGAATTCGCCGCCAGTTTCACGGACTTTTGCGCGGATCGCATCGATAGACTTCATGTTTGCGCCGCTATATTCCACAAGGATCACTGCTTCACTACGCTTGACCCAATCTGAATATCGAGCCTGCACTTCTTCCTTGCGTTGTTTAGAAATTGCCAAAGGTTTTCACCTCCTTTCAATATAAAAGTCTTTGCCACTTAACGCAGGCAAAGACTTTTTCGCAATTCCCAAAGGGAACCAGTGCAATAATGCACTGAAATATGCTAGTAGTCTCCACCTGAGCAGGAAATTAAGTCCATGCTTTCACACGGACACCCGCCTTCATCGGCGAAGTGGAATTTTAGGGATAAACGAGTATTGCTACTCGGCACCTTGCATATGTTCGTTAGGATCGGCCTTCACGCCAGGTCCCATGGTTGTGGTAATGGTAATACGCTTCACGAAGTTACCCTTCGCACCAGATGGACGGGATTTGTTAACCGCATCCACCAAAGCTACGTAGTTTTCATAAAGCTTATCAGCAGAGAAGGAAACTTTGCCGATGGAAACATGAATGTTATTGGTCTTGTCGAGGCGATATTCCACACGACCAGCCTTGGCTTCCTTGATGGCACGCTCCATATCCTGAGCAGCAACCACTGTACCAGCCTTCGGGTTCGGCATAAGACCGCGCGGGCCAAGAATACGACCCAAACGACCTACCTTACCCATTGCATCCGGTGTAGCGATAGCAACATCAAAGTCAAGTGCGCCGCTTTCGATCTTCTTCATTGTCTCATCGTCATCTGCTACGAGGTCAGCGCCGCCAGCACGAGCTGCTGCTGCGCCTTCGCCTTGAGCGAAAACCAGCACTCGGACTGATTTGCCGAGGCCGTGTGGGAGTACAACTACATCGCGCAACTGTTGGTCAGACTGACGAGAGTCAAGCGTAGTGCGCATGTGCACTTCAACAGTAGCATCGAATTTGGTGATCGAAGTTTCCTTCGCGAGAGCAACTGCTTCGCGAGCAGAGTACACCTTGTTAATGTCAACCTTGGTGGCTGCCGCCGTATATTTCTTTCCGTGTTTGGTCATTTTATCCTCCGTGGTGCAAGCGGACAGCGTTAGCCATCCTCCCACAAAATTAATCGGTTACTGTAATGCCCATCGAACGGGCTGTGCCTTCAACCTGCTTCATTGCGCCTTCAATATTGATCGCATTAAGATCTTTCATCTTCAATTCAGCGATCTCTTTCACCTGAGCGCGGGTTACCTTACCAACCTTTTCCTTGTTAGGAACGCCAGAACCCTTTTCGATCTTGGCGGCTTTGCGAAGCAAAACAGCGGCAGGTGGGGTGCGAAGCACAAATGTAAACGAACCATCGGTATAGATGGTAATTTCTGCAGGAAGAACCTCGCCCTGGCGATTGGATGTGCGGGCGTTGTATTCCTTACAAAAGGCCATGATGTTGATACCATGGCTTGCGAGCGCAGGGCCGACAGGAGGCGCAGGATTTGCCTTGCCAGCTTCAAGCTGCAAACGAACGATTGCTTTTAACTTCTTTGCCATTTGAAAATACTCCTTCGTGGTTTTAGCGGGTCATTTGGGAGACCCTCCCACCGCATCAGGCCTAACTGAGGCCTGCTACTGTCTAATTAACTTTTCTCAACCTGTAAGAAATCCAACTCAACAGGCGTTTCACGACCGAAGAAACTCACCATCACGCGGACCTTGGTGCGCTCCATATCGATCTCAGAAACAACACCGCGGAAGTCATTGAACGGTCCATCCACAATACGGACGCGCTCACCCACTTTGAAAGTAACCTTGACTGTAGGCGCTTCGGCTTCCATGCGTTTGACGATCTGTGCAACTTCCTCAGAACGTAATGGAGTGGGGTTATTTCCCATTCCAACGAAACCTGTCACACCTGGCGTATTGCGTACTACATACCAAGAATCTTCCGAGAGGGCCATGTTTACAAGTACATAACCCGGGAAGATGTGGCGTTCCACAGTGCGGCGCTTGCCGTCTTTAACTTCAATTTCTTCCTGTGTGGGAATGACCACATCAAAAATTTTGTCTTTCATTCCCATGGTCTCGATGCGCTGCTCCAGGTTATGACGAACCTTGTTCTCGTAACCCGAGTAACAATGAATCACATACCAGGCAGGGCCTTCCACCACCGCCTCAACGGGAGGCAAATCGGTAGGGATCTGCGTCTCGGAGCGGGGAGCAGGCTTCGGAGCCGGAGTAGAAGCGGAAATATCCGCAGGAGCAGTTTGCTCCTCGGATGTTTCTTCAATCGGTTCCTGTTCCATCTGCTCTTGCGGTTCCGGTAAATCCATCAGATCCTCAATTCAAATTAGATGCCAAGCACCAAATTCAGCAGTTTGCCGGCAAGTAAATCCACTACCCAAAGGAAAAGACCCACAAAAACCATAACGGCTAAAACGAGGGCTGTTAGGCGCTTTGCTTCAGGCCAGGTAGGCCAGCTAACTTTGCGAAGTTCTCCCGTGGTTTCACGGAAGTAACGCTCGATGGCGTTTTCGCTTTTCTTGACTTTCTTTGCTTTCTCAGCCAAGGCAATACTCCTTACTTTCATTTTACGGCTAAAACGCCGCCTGCTCTTGCGAGGACGGCGTCGTTGCCTCAGGCAGGCCAGGTAGGACTTGAACCCACAACCGCTCGTTTTGGAGACGAGAGCTCTGCCAATTGAGCCACTGGCCTAAATCAGGGTGGGGATCGAACCCCACCCCTACAAAACTATTTCGTTTCGCGGTGTACGGTGTGTTTCTTACAGCGCGAGCAATACTTGTTGAACTCCATCCGATTGGGATCGTTTCGGCGATTCTTTTCGGTGGTGTAATTCCGCTCTTTGCAGTCATTGCATTGAAGCGTAATGACCGGGCGGACATCTTTCTTCTTGGAAGCCATCTTACTACCTTACTTTCTGATTACTCGATGATCTTGGTAACGACACCCGCGCCGACGGTGAGACCGCCCTCGCGAATAGCGAACTTGGAACCCTGCTCAAGAGCCACAGGTACGATCAATTCCACGGTCAGGTTCACATTGTCTCCAGGCATGACCATTTCCACGCCTTCAGGAAGGGTGATATCACCTGTCACATCCATTGTGCGAACGTAGAACTGAGGACGATAGCCACTGAAGAACGCCTTGTGACGTCCGCCTTCTTCCTTCTTCAACACGTACACTTCCGCAAGGAATTTCTTGTGCGGGGTGATCGACTTCGGCTTGGCCAATACCTGGCCGCGCTCTACATCTTCACGCTCAATACCGCGCAGCAACAATCCTACGTTGTCTCCGGCCATACCTTCATCCAACTGCTTGTGGAACATTTCCACACCAGTGCAGACTGTGCTCTTGGTTTCGCGCAGACCGATGATCTCGATCGGCTCACCCACTTTGACGATACCGCGGTCAATACGACCAGTTACCACGGTTCCACGGCCCTTGATCGAGAAAACATCTTCCACGGACATCATGAACGGCTTTTCGGTGTCACGCTTCGGTTCAGGAATGTACTCATCCACTACACGCAACAGCTCTTTGATGCATGCATATTCGGGAGCGTTCGGGTCGGTGCTGGTGCTTTCCAAGGCGAGCTTGGCGGAACCACGCACGATCGGGGTGGTGTCGCCGGGGAAGCCCTGGCTGGAGAGCAATTCACGAAGTTCGAGTTCGACGAGCTCGAGCAATTCGGGATCATCCATCATGTCTACCTTGTTCAGGAAGATTACGATGGAAGGAACTTCCACCTGACGGGCAAGCAGAACGTGCTCGCGGGTCTGAGGCATCGGACCATCGGGGGCAGCCACTACGAGAATGGCGCCGTCCACCTGAGCCGCACCGGTAATCATGTTCTTGATGTAGTCGCGGTGACCGGGCATATCTACGTGGGCATAGTGACGTTTGTCCGTCTGATATTCCACGTGTGCGATGTTGATCGTAATACCGCGGGCTTTTTCTTCAGGGGCATTATCGATCTGATCGTATGCCTTGAATTCACCCTTCCCACCAAAACCAGCCACCTTGGTGATCGCGGCTGTCAGTGTCGTCTTCCCATGATCGATGTGTCCCATCGTCCCGACGTTCAGATGCGGTTTGCTTCTGTCAAATTTTTCCTTCGCCATTTTCCGGTCTCCTTTTAATAGTTACAAGAATGCTTTTCAGCAACTGAGCCCTCAACGAGATTTGAACTCGTGACCTCACCCTTACCAAGGGTGTGCTCTGCCAACTGAGCTATGAGGGCTTAACGTGCTGTTTCCCTATTCGGGAGCACCAGCAAAATTGCTGGTACAGGTGGGCAGTGAAGGATTCGAACCTCCGAAGTCTTCTGACAACTGATTTACAGTCAGTCCCCTTTGGCCACTTGGGTAACTGCCCTTAATAAATTTTTACTCGATCACCAACCGACTTGTTCAAGCAGCGACCTTGAGCCGACAACGAGAATTGAACTCGTAACCTTCCGCTTACAAGGCGGATGCTCTGCCGATTGAGCTATGTCGGCGAGGGATTAAGCAGAGCGATTATACCAAAACAACTCACAACGTCAAGACGAAACATAGACAATGAAATTAATATGGAAGAAGGAAAAACACCCCTTGACATATCGCTCCAGAAACATTATTATTAGAACAGGTGTTCTAATATGGATAAATCAACTCGTTTTGACATGATGATCGAAGCATTAGTTGAACTTGCTCAAGAAGAGCAAGCGCATCTTACGCCGCCCGCACCTGACTTACCGACTTTGAGATCTGTTCTCGCCAAGGCATCGCCGCTTCCACATGAAGCGCTCTTCTTAGGATTAGCAGATGATGGCTTACCTGTTCTTCTTAACCTCTTTGATCCCATTCCCGGTCCCCTTCTCATTATAGGCGACCAAGCCAGTGGTAAAACAAGACTCCTACAAACCATTGCCCGTGGAGCAGATTTGCTCCACACACCTGCTGATGTTCAATACGTTGTGATCACATCTTATCCCAAAGAATGGAAAACTTTCCAAGGTAATCAAAACAACTCTGGAATTTATTCCACACAAGATAGCAATGCAGAAGAACTTATCAAGTCTCTAGCAGCATGGGCACATAACAATAGAGGTGAACAACAATCTGTGCTCTTGTTTATAGACGACATCGAATCTGTGATTAAGATAAATCAACAAGTGGAACAGAATCTACGCTGGTTGCTCATGCGTGGACCCAGCCGAAGAGTATGGCCGATCGTCACGTTGAACGCAACTCGCGCACAACCCATGAAAGAATGGATGGAGCTTTTCCATACACGCTTATTCGGTCACGTTGAAAGTTCTGAAGAGGCCACATTCATTACCGCGAACCCGAACCACACGTTATCTCATTTGATTGCTGGTTCACAATTTGCCATACATGAAGAAAAAGAAATGCTCAACTTTTGGGTACCGATTGCTGATTAGTAAAAGAAAGGTGAATCTCATGCACACTGGAATGTTATGGTTTGATAATGATCCGCGAACAACTTTAAGTGTAAAAATCCAGAAGGCTGTGGAATATTACAGCAAGAAATTTGGCCGCGTCCCAGACCTTTGCCTCGTGCACCCAAGCATGTTGGAAAATGGACAAAAGCAATTTGAACTAGGCAAGCTTATCATTCGCCCCTATCGACCCGTCATGCCGGGGCACCTTTGGATCGGCGTTGAGGACCAGAAATAAGTTGAAGCATGGTGGACGACTCAGAGTCCGAGTCATCCTTCGCCAAACACCATGACTCACACGTCCTTACGAACATCCCGCGGAACTGGCCCGCGGGATGTGTTTTTTAACCGATTGCAACTACGAATGCAATTGCCTGATTCTCTGTATGGCTCAAACTGACAGACCAATTCGATAGCCCTAACTGATTTGCCAAACGCTCCCCTTCTCCGTGTAAAACTAAATAGGGCGCTTTATTTTCATTTGACCTGATTTCGATATCCAGCCAACTGACATCGCCAATTCCACAGCCCAAAGCTTTCGACACTGCTTCTTTTGCAGCAAATCTCACGGCTAACGAAGAGACACGTCCACCACAATCATGTTGCTCCGCTTTTGTAAAGATACGGGAAATAAAACGCTCCCCATGACGATCCATCGCTTCACGAATACGGGAGATATCGATCAGGTCAACGCCAGTAGCTAATTTCATAAAAGATATTATGGTCCAGCAGTTGAGATAACCAAGCGGTCAGGGTCAATATATTTTCGAGCCGCTGAGAGCACATCGTCACGAGTGACCGCCCGCACCATACTTTCGTAACGTTGGTAATAATCCATACTAAGATCAAAACGATGAATGTTTAGCAAGGCGCTCACAATGCCGTTATTTGACTCCAAAGAAAGCGGCAAACGTCCAATGTAATTTTCCTGGCTGTCTGCAAGCTCTTCCTTTGTCACACCACTTTTTACAAAGCGGCGCAGCTCTTTCTCGATCAAATCAATCGCCTTTTTCACGTTAGACGGATTAACACCCGCAGCTACGTCCCACCTACCAGGCCCTGTCCCTGAATCCAAAGCTGAATACGCATAATACGCCAACCCTGATTTTTCACGAACAACATCACCAATGCGCCCCATCATACCAAACTGACCAAGCACCGAATTTCCCAATGAGGCAGACAAATACTCAGGGTCTCTGCGGCTCGGCCCAACAGACCCCATAATAATGTCTGTTTGGGATTTACCTGCAATAGCGTGGTGACGTTTCATAGGTTTTCGAACAGGCTTGTGCGGAGGAAGAAGTGGCGCTTCCATCTGACCTGGAACTTGCCAGCCACCGAGGAACTTTTCCACCGCCTCAACAGCTTTCTTCGAATGTATCGCACCTACGATAACAATGACCATACCCTTTGGTCCAAAATAGCGGCGATGAAATTCCTGCATATCCTTCCGCGTAATGGATTGGATAGTCTCAGGGAATCCATCGCTTGGCCGACTATATGGATGTCCATCAAACAGCATTTGGTCAAAAGCCATATCTGCCATATCAGAAGTATCTTGGTCGCGCAAAGAAAGGCCTGTGAGAAATTGCGCTCTCAACCTTTCGATCTCATCCCTTGGAAACGCAGGTGTTTGCAACGACTCAGAAAGCAGCTGAAGCATAAGCGGCAGGTCTTCCACAAGGGAACGTCCACCAAAGCTTGTATTATGGACACCTGAGTCGAAACCCAAGCTGGCACCTACAGACTCAAGCTCATTGTAGATCGAGTCAAAACTTCGTATTTTCGTGCCGCGCATTAAAGATGATGCCACAAAATCCGCAAGGCCTAACTTTTCATCGCTCTCAAATATCGCGCCAGCAGGAAGATATCCACCCATGCTAATGGAAGGACTATTGAAATTGGGCCGAGCCAAAATAGTGATACCGTTTGAAAGAACAGCTTTGTAAATGTCCTTTGGACCAGGCAAGGAAGGCGTTGTAACAAGCTTTGCCATATTAGCCACCCTTCCTTTTTGGAACATACGTACCTATAACACGGTTGCTCGGCTGGAAATATTTCTGCGCTACACGTTGCACATCTTTGGGTGTGATCTTTGCAAGTTTATTCAAATAAGTTGTGAACCATTCATAATTGGAAAACATGGCTGTATAGCCCATCCAAAAAGCCTGATGGGTAATGTTCTCACTTCCGTACGCAAAAACAGCCCGCGCCTGTTTAACTGCGCGCTTGATCTCGTCTTGATTAACCAGCTTATCCTGTAATTTTTGGATCTCTGAATCTAAAACAGCAATGGCTTCTTCAGGCTTACGGTTGGGATGAAGAGTGATCGTGATACGATACAGATAAGGATCAATTGAAGCGTCTGACCAGCCAGAGGCGTCCACTGCGTAGCCTTTATCTACAAGAGCACGATAGAGACGGGACGTTTTATAAGAAAGACCACTTGCTCCATTAAGCAAGCTATCGAAAACCTGTAAGGGAAAATAATCAGGGTCTGTGGCATTTGGAAAATGATAGGCAATTTGAATAAATGTCGTTTCGCCTGGACCTTCAACAGAAAAACGAAGCTCGCCATTTTGTAGCGGCTCTGGGCGTGCGAGACGTGGAGGTGTTGGGCCTTTTGGAATACGCTCAAACAATTCTTTGATGCGCTTCAGCATGGACTTTGTTTCAAAGTCTCCAGCAATGGCAATTACAGCGTTATTGGGCACATAGTATGTGCGGTAATGTTTGTAAAGATCATCGCGGGTGATGGTGAGCAAGTCTGCCATGTCGCCGATAATTTCATGGTGATATGGATGCACACGAAAAGCATAATTTTGCATCGCTTCGCTCAACTTAAACATGGGTTCGTTCTCACTCCCCTCCCGTTCAGAGATGATGACCGTACGCTCAGAAGCAACCTCTTTTTCATCAAAGATGCTATTAGTCATGCGGTCCGCTTCGAGACGAAGAGCAAGGTCAATTTTGTCGGCGGGCATAGTCTCGAAATAGCGAGTGGAATCATGGGAAGTGGAAGCGTTCCAGCGCCCGCCTTCACGTGAGATGGCTTTATCCAACACGTTGGCGGGAAATTTCTTTGTTCCCTTAAACTGCATGTGCTCTGTCCAATGGGAAATGCCTGTCTTGCCTGTAGGCTCATCCCGTGAGCCGACGCGATACCAGATCCATGAGGAAATGATGGGCGCGGTATGGATTTCTTTGAGCATGACTCTCATGCCGTTTTTTAAGGTGACTTGCGTTATGGGGTTTGCCATTTATCTCCAAAAAATACCGTTATTTACAGATCGGTTCTCCATTTAGGTTAACTGCGTTGGTGTCTATCAAACAATAAATAGGTTTTAGAACATCCTGCAAGCCTGCGAAGGGTTCATGCAGTTGAGTCTGGTTGAGTGGAATATCCACAGGGACATTGAGCGCTACTGGAACTGTCGTGTCCACAGGGACGGTCAAGTTTAGCACAACGGGCAGAGTGGTTCCCGAAGGTAGCACGATAGTGGTGTTTGCCCTGGAGATGTTCAATCCGCCAGTGTTGACGGTGACTAGTGCGTTGGTAATTGTCACATCCTGGCTGAGGACAACATTGGTCTGCTGGTTGAGCTGCAGGTCAAACTTTACAGGAATAGTCGTCTGAACGGCGATATCGGTGGTGATATGAGCACGGTCCATCTTCTCAAAATTGCCATAAAGGCCGCTTAATAGGCCCGTTCCCATGTTTAGCATGGATGAGACGCTTAATCCAAGGCTTTTTATACTCATTAGGAGAACGATCAATACAATAACAAGAATCACATTGACAGTAAGAGAAAGGATGCTCGCCACGTTCCATAAAGCAGGGCCAAAGATGGAAATACTGCTTTTCGGAGCGGAATCATCTTTCAGTTTTGGAGAAGAGGCGGGCTTGATCTTTGGCAATGTAGAGACGGTTGCAGCAGGCTTTTCCACGACAGGCGCGGCTTTCGCAGGTTCCTCTTTTATAGTAGCTTTGGAGTTAGTGCTCTTTTTGGGCAGCTTTGTAAGAGGGTTTGTGCTCCCCAAGAGTTTGCGAAACTTTTTACCAGGATCATCTTTGGATTCAGTGTTCATGGAGCCTCCTATAGAAAAAATGCCGTTCAATGATGGCTTATGGTCAATATTAGCACAGATACATCTAGGCAAGTGCTATGATTTTCGATGGTTTCTTAACAAAGGTTAATGGATTTATCGATAACTTTTTTACAAGTCTGACGACTTGTTACATGTTGATTTTATTTTGAGAGTATATGAGCGTTTGGCTGAACATCTTGCCGAATGCGTGATTCCAAAATATAATCGCACAGTTTTTGTCTTATTTACGGAGGCGTATGAGCAACACAAATTATTTTGTAGCAGTAATCGGAGCAGGCCCAGCAGGCCTGTTTGGTGCACGCGAATTAGCAAACCAAGGCGTGCATGTGGCACTTTTTAATCGTGACATCAAACCTGGCGGATTGGCAGAATACGGAATATATCCTGACAAGCATTCTATGAAAGAAGGGCTGCGTAAGCAGTTCCGCCAAACGCTTGAACTTGCGAACATTGATTATTATGGAAATGTTTCCATTAGCACAAACGGTGACTTAACGCTTGAAGAACTTCGCGCGTTCGGTTTTGACGCTGTGTTGGTTTCTGCTGGTGCACAGGGGACTAAATCCCTTGGACTGCCTGGTGAAAACTTGGAAGGTGTGTATCACGCCAAAGATGTTGTTTATTTCTACAATAAACTGCCACCCTTCAGCCAGAAGAATTTCCGTTTTGGAAAACGCTGCGCCATCATTGGCGCGGGCAATGTAATGGTAGATATTGCACGTCATCTCATCAACGTCCAAAAAGTGGAAGAAGTAACTGCTGTTGTACGGCGCGGACCTGCGGAAGTGAATTTCACCAAAGAAGAGATGAAACACTTGGTAAGCTATCTTGACCTTGAGAAATTTGAGAAGGAACTGGATCGCGTGCGCCCCGTACTTGCGGAGATCAATCAGAACCGCGTTATTGGTCAGCACAGGGTGTTGGAGTCTCTCGCGAAAGCAGACCCCAAGACTGAAAATGCAACCTTCAATTTTGACTTCCTCGCCTCCCCCACGGCCATGTATGGCGAGAACGGAATGCTAACGAAGCTGGAAGTAGAAGACAATATCCTTGTTGAAAAAGACGGCAAGATCAGCGCAAAAGGCACTGGCACAAAACGCACGCTGGATGTGGATACAGTCATCTTTGCGATTGGCGATAAAGTGGATGAAGCCTTTGGTCTGCCAACTCAATGGAACGAATTTGTAAAGAACACTGAACCACGCTTCCCAGTGGAGGAAGTTTCATATGAATCTTCGACCGAAGGCATCTTTGTAGGCGGCTGGTCACGCAAGGCAAGTGAAGGGTTGGTCGGGTACGCCCGCCGTGACGGAACCAATGCTGGTAAAGCAGTCTTCCAATATTTGCAGACGAAGCCGTTTGGGAATGGCAGTGCCGAGGCAGTTGCCGAAAAAATGAAATCACTCCACAAGCCTGTCATCACAAAAGATGACATCAAACGCCTTGAAGTTGTTGAGGCTGAAGAAGCTCAAAAACGCGGAGTAGAAGAATATAAGTTCGCCAGTAACGAAGAGATGCTGCAAGCAATGGGGCTGATAGAAACAGCCTAAAGTGTAGAAATCAAATCTCCGAGTTCTTAAGAACTCGGAGATTTTTATGAGGAACTATGAAACTTTCCGCACCTGAATTTCGCGCCATGCAATCGCTGCCTCGCAAGTTAGGTCAGCGATTTTTTGAAATGCCAATCTTCCGCCAAATGGGTTTGGACTTGCAAAATAAGGATGTGCTTGAGATCGGCTGCGGCTCCGGTTACGGCGCCTACCTACTCAGCCAATTCAATTCAAAAAGTTACATCGGTTTGGATGTGATGGAAGAGCAAATCGCTCTCGCAAAAATGAAATATCCTCAATTTCAATTTATATTACAAGGCGCGGAAAACCTAAGTCAATTTGCAGACGCCAGCAAGGACGCGGTAGTCATCTTCGGCGTCCTGCACCACATCCCTGATTGGCGAAAAGCTATTGACGAAATCAACCGCGTTCTCAAACCAAACGGCAGCCTCTTCCTCGAAGAACCGCGCGGCGTGGATATCAAAGTCTTCGATGCTTTCTTCCGCTGGGGACATCCCAACACCGATTTCGGATTACAAGCGATGGAAACGCATCTTTCTACCCGTGGGCTGGTCATCCAATCCAAACAGTGGACTCCGCTGTTGACGATGTACCATGTCAAAAAATCTACGGGCAGTTAACTTTTTCTATTTGCGTGATCTCCCCCGTTGTCTCGTACAGACTGGGGTTTGTATCACCGCCATCTAAATACTCTGCAAGCAATGGCTTCACAGGGTAATACGTAAAGCGATAGCAGGAGTTCACTTCAATTAAATTCCACACATCTTTTTTTAGATAAAAAACATAATTTCTTTGCCCATCACTTGTATCAGCAATATAGTCGGTGCAGAAGAATTTGCCGCACCAATCCCTCTCTGCATTCTTTTCCAATACCTGTACAAGTATTGTTTTATCGCCGCCTTGATATTGACGATACGTACCATACATCAGGGTAAGACCTGCAAGCAGAATGAATAACCCTAGCAATATATTTCCAAGTTTCTTCCAGATCGAATCTTTTCGATTGAAAATTGCGAATACAGGAAGACCCAGTCCCAAGATAAGCATAACAATAACACCAGAGATCGAACCAGAAAAAGCCCACAAAGGGGTAACCGAATACAGTAAATTGTCCATATAAAGCCTCCAGTAAAGTATGGATGCAAATTATATAGGTGAATGAAAACTGTCAAATAGGCTTTTAGTCACCCGTTAAAGGTCAATATGCGGCTCGATGATCTTAGCGACTTTGAGGTGCCAGTCTATGAGTTCCTCTGCGATATCATCTTTGCCGAGGCGTAATACCCATTGACTTGCATTCAGGCAGGCGTATGCATAGGTGAATGCAAGAACCCGTGACAAATCAATAGCGAGCGCATCTGCAAGGATCGCAGCATTCGCCAATAAGCGCCTTTCGTTATGAACAAGTTCAGAAATAGGCGGATTACAAAGTGTGTTGGCGCAATCATACGTGCGTTCGCCAAAAACACCCTTCGGGTCGAAGGCAAGCCAGCCGCGTGGTGACTGCCGTATGTTGCGGTGATGAATATCCCCATGCAATACGCACACATCGCGCGGATCAGCAAGCAACTGTTTGGCAAGAGAGGCGCTCCGCACATAAATGGAATCAATTCCTGCTAATCTGTCTGCTGCAGCTTTGTTGAATAATTCTCCAAACCATTGATCCAACCCTAACAATCCTTCCACTAAGGGTTTATGAGGAATGCTGTGAATCTGCTTGAGCACTTGCGCAATGATTCGCGTAGCGGCTTCATCTTCACCGCGCTCAACCAATGTAATAAGCTCAACTCCTGAGGCATATTCCATCAAGTGCGCGTTTTCATCGTAACGCAGTAAACGTACCACTCCACGTCCATCCAAATGGCGCAAAGCCGCAGCCCCACGCTGTTCCTCCGTCTCTGATTCAGATAACAGTTTAAGAATGGCCGTATCATCCCCCTGCGTGACGGTATAGATGTAACTGGTCAATGTCTGCGTTAGCAATTGCGGATTCGACAATCCCCACGCAGATAAATAATGGCCGAGCCTTTTATTGTCATTCATGGCTATCGTTCTTGTGTGCTAACTCTCTCAATATCTCCTCTGTATGCTGTCCCATCAATGGCGGCGGAAGGCGATACTCCACAGGCGTGGCACTCATCTTCAACGGTGAACCAACCAAGGGCAAGGTCCCTATCGTGGGATGTTGCATCTGCACCAGCATTTCCCGTTCCTTAACCTGAGACATAGAGAAGACTTGTTCAAAATTATTGATCGGGCCACAAGGAATTTCAGCTTCATCCAGTTTTCTCAACCATTCAGAAACAGAATCGGTTTTGAAGATAGAAGCTAACAAAGAAATGATCTCTTCGCGGTTTTGCACACGCACAGAATTCGTGTCAAACTTTTCATCGCCAGCCAGTTCGGGTTTGCCAAGCAATTCACACAGTCGCACAAACTGACGGTCATTGCCTACTGCAATCGCAAACCAGCCATCTCTGGCTTGAAAGCTTTGATAAGGGACAATATTCGGGTGTGCGTTCCCATGTCGCTTTGGCAATTTGCCAGAGATCAAATAATTACTGGCCACATTTGCCAGCCAGCCCAACTGCGAATCAAATAAAGCGATATCGAGATGCTGTCCTTCTCCAGTCAACGTACGCGCTTGCAAAGCGGCGAGAATTGCGATGATTGCATTCTGTCCCGCGAACAGATCCACAACTGCCACTCCCGTTTTCATCGGTTCGCCATCAGGTTCACCTGTAATGCTCATCAATCCGCCCGAGGCTTGGATCATAAAATCATAACCAGGTTTATCTTTCATTGACCCCGTCTGCCCAAAGCCGGTGATCGAGCAATAGATCAATTTTGGGTTCAATGTATGTAAGGTTTCAAAATCCAAGCCGAATTTTTCCAGCGTACCAGGGCGGAAATTTTCCACGAGCACATCGCTCTGCATGGCAAGCTCACGCAAAACAGCATTGCCTTCATCGGTTTTCAGGTTGATCACAATATCGCGCTTGTTGCGATTGACACATAAATAATACGCACTCTCCCCTCCCACGAACGGCGGCCCCCAGCCGCGCGTCTCATCGCCTTCTGGCGGTTCCACTTTGATCACCTCCGCACCCAAGTCACCCAGAACCATCGTACAATATGGGCCAGCGAGAACACGGCTTAAGTCAAGAACTCGAATACCATTCAAAGGCTGCATAATTCTCCTATTCTATGAAACGCGACTTATATTTTAGCAAACCACTCATGAACGCAGCGGGGTCACTTGGATTCGCGCCAGATATTCACAGTGGACTCTCCTTGGATTCTTTCGGCGCCTTCGTGACGAATCCGATCTCTCTGCGCCCACGCCTGCCGACTGCTCAACCGAGTTTGATCCAATTCCCCGGCGGATTCCTGCTCCATACGGGTTTGCCGAATCCTGGGTTTAGCATTGTCTTGAAAAAATATTCGGCAAAATGGGATCGAGCGAATTTACCTATTATCGTCCATTTGATGGCAGACAGGCCTGAAGAGACTCAGCGCATGGTTCGTCAACTTGAAAATGCTGAAAACGTAATGGCAGTTCAACTTGGCTTTGCTCCCCTTCTTTCTGATGACATTATTTTATTAAATTTGGAAATGTGTGTTGGAGAAATCCCGCTCATCTTTTCATTACCCCAAGAACAAGTATTAAGCCTGGGACCGAAATTGATCCAACACGGTGCGCATGCCATTAGCCTTGCATCACCTCGCGGAGCGCTGTATGACAAAGATGGAAAGGTTATTACAGGCCGCTTATATGGACAATCCATCTTCCCACGCGCGTTGGATGTTGTCCGTTCAGCAGCGATGATCGGCTTGCCCATTATCGGTTCTGGCGGGGTGTGGGCCGATAAAGATGCGGCGGATATGCTGTCAGCGGGAGCGATGGCTGTAGAAACAGATGCCCAGCTATGGGTCCCGAAAGAGGCGGGAGTGTGAGTGCGTCACACCAAAGCTACTAAAATCGGTACTACATCTTAAATAAAAAAAGAGACCTGCTTTGGGCAAGTCTCTTTTTGGTTGGTATAGTTTAGAGAACTACTACGTCAGCAGCTTGTAAACCCTTGGGGCCTTTTTCGATGGAGAATTCCACCTTCTGGCCTTCCTGCAGGTTCTTGAAGCCTTCGCCTTTGATAGCTGAGAAATGGACGAAGACATCAGGGCCGCCTTCGCGCTCGATGAAACCAAAACCCTTGGTTCCATTGAACCACTTTACCGTACCGACTACACGTTCAGACATTTTTGCCTCCTAAGCAAAAGAGAAAAATAAGGTGACGCAGTATGTCTTTCATCGGGTGGTAATAAAAATGACTTAATGACTTCATTCGTCTTCTTGATACTTCCACAACGAAAACCTACAGCATCCTACAGGCGCAACTTTATCATGAAATTCTCATATTGGCAATTATTTAGCCTTCTCAAGCAACATAACGGGGATTCGGCGATGAGGAGTTCGTTGTTTATATTTTTCGTAACCTGCGTAATACGAGACGGCCAACTGCCAATATTTCTCACGCTCTTCTCCGCTTAGCTCGCGGGCAATGTATTCATTCATCTGCCCGTTGATAAGAAGTGTGCATTTCGGATTCGCTTTGAGGTTGTAGTACCAACCGGGGTTCGGTTTGCGCCCAAAATTCGAGCCGATAAGCGCGAACTTCTCGCCATCCTGATAGGCAGCAAGCGGCATAACACGTGGCTGTCCGCTCTTTGCGCCAATGGTAGTGACTTCCACCATGGGAAGCCCGACAAGTTCGGCGAAACCGTGTTTTCCATTTGTCAGTTTAAACGTAGCCCGATCCAGATAATGAAGGCTATTCGCCAAAAATATTGAGACGGGTTTCAACATGGCAAAGCGATGCAGAAGTTTTTGAAAGTTGTTAGGTTTTGGGCTCATTTTTCCAACCAGATGGTGACGGGACCATCATTATGAATTTCGACTTGCATGTTCGCGCCAAATTGTCCCGTTTGAGTCGGTACACTATGCTCACGCAATAACTCAATGAAGCGGTCAACGAGTGGAGATGCTACTTCGGGTAGTGCTGCATCAATGAAGGATGGTCGGCGTCCCTTGCGAGTATCGGCATATAAAGTGAACTGCGAGACCACGATAGCTTCGCCTTTCACGTCTAATACCGAAAGATTGGTCTTGCCCTGTTCATCTTCAAAGATGCGCAGATTCGCGGCTTTCTCCGCGAGGAACCTGGCCTGCTCTTCCCCATCGCCGTGACCAATTCCTAAAAGAATCAACAGACCTTTTCCAATGCTGGAAATGGTCTGTTGATTTACAGTGACACTAGCTTTAGAAACTCGTTGAATGAGTAGGCGCATGGAATAAGGTAAAGAAGTAAAAAGTGAGAAGTAAAAGGGTACTGCACACTTTTTACTTCTCACCTCTCAACTTGTTTATAAACTATGGCAACTGCATCGCCTCACGGACTTCGCACATTGTCTGCTGAGCAATGACGCGGGCGCGCTTTCCGCCATCGTTCAACACATCCTGAACGTAGCTTTCCTGTGAAGCCAATTCAGCACGCTTAGCACGGAAAGGCTCAAGTTTCTTGTTCAAGTTGGCGGCAAAACGCAGTTTGCAATCCACGCAACCGATACCTGCTCTGCGACATTCCACATTGATCATATCCACTTCTTCCTTTGGAGACATGATCTTGTGCATCGTAAAGACATTGCAGACATCAGGATTACCAGGGTCAGTCTTGCGCTGGCGGGCAGGGTCAGTGACCATTTCACGCACGCGCTTGGTAGTCTCTTCGGGTGTTAGAGCAAGTTCAATGTGGTTATTCAAACTCTTGCCCATTTTATCCTTGCCATCAATACCGACAACCTTCAAAACTTCGGTGTGTTTCACCTGTGGCTCGATCAACACCTTGGTGTTATAGCGATAGTTAAAGGAGCGGACGATCTCGCGTGCAAACTCAATGTGCGGAGCCTGATCCACGCCGACAGGGACAACATCCGTCTTATAAAGAACAATATCCGCAGTCATCAGAACGGGATATCCTACCAAACCATAGTTCACATTCTCAGGCTGCTGGCGGACTTTTTCTTTGAAAGTCGGCAAGTCAGTCAATTTACCGAATTGCGTCACCATTGAAAGATAGGTATGCAACTCCATCACTTCAGGAACATGCGACTGCACAAACAAAATCGACTCCTCAGGGCGAATACCCGCAGCGAGCCAATCCAATGCCATCTCAAACGTATTCAGTTTCAAGTCCCGTGTTGTCTCAACCGTGGTCAACGCATGAACATCCACAATGCAATACACGCAGTCATATTCATCCTGCATCCCCACATAATTGTTGATCGCGCCCAGATAATTCCCCAAATGCTGACGCCCTGTAGGGCGTGCCCCCGAAAAAACTCTACCTTTTTTTGCCATCCGTATCCTCTTAATCAACCATCTTTGCGATGATATTTAGAATCTCGCCCGCTTCCGCGTGACGCTTTGTTTCCAATTTAGAATAGACCAACTGCCCGTTCACACTTACCTCGAATCTGCCCCCGTCCGAGGGAAATAACGCCACTGACTCAATCACATGCTCATAATTCTTGAGCAATTCATCTACCAGACTCACGGCCCGGTTGGTGTAATGTCAAACCGCGCAATAAACAACCTCAATTTTCAACATAATGCCCTCCGAAAAATGTTAGAAAATTATAACATGGCGCGTTCTAGGCTTGTCACACCCTGTCATGCACGCTATAATGCCGCAGTCGTTTGAGAAAGAAGCAAGGAGAAAAAAATGCCTGTTTATACCTATCGTTGTGAATCATGTGGTGTCCAATTTGAACGACACCAATCTTTCACAGATGCCCCGCTAAAAACCTGCCCTGAGTGCCGCAAAAAAGCGCTCAAGAAGGTCATTACCCCCACCAAGATCATCTTTAAGGGTTCAGGATTCTACGCCACAGATCACAAATCACCCTCTGGTGAATCATCTCATTCAAAGAAGAGCACTAAGAAAGATACGAAAGAGAAGAAGGAAAGCACAACTACCACCACCGAAAGCAAATCTTCTTCAAGCGAGGCATCAGAATAAGATCAGTATTGGAAAGCGCGGCATACGCCGCGCTTCCTTTCATTAATCAAGGAGAAAAAACTATGTCAATGGAAGATATTCTCAAAGTGCTCGTCAACTCCCGCCAACAAGGCGGCTCCACCTCCCAACAAGGCTCAGACCCCATGACAGACCTTATTGGTGGT
This sequence comes from Anaerolineales bacterium, assembly GCA_046328875.1. Lineage (GTDB taxonomy): Bacteria > Chloroflexota > Anaerolineae > Anaerolineales > Villigracilaceae > Villigracilis. The sequence continues at coordinate 3,776,545 of JAXLVS010000001.1, forward strand.
TTGCTTGGCAGCGTACAACAATCACAGGCTTCAACTTCCAACCAACAGCCAAGTGGCGGACTCGGTGACATGATGGGACTTCTGGAAACCGTCATTGGAGGCACTCAAGGAAGCTCTGCTCAATCTTCCATGAACAGCCCAGTCATGATGATGTTACAACCTTATGTGGAAAAGCTTGCCAAGAAAGCAAACATCCCACCTGAGATCGCCATGATCGTAGTCTCCTTTGTTGCGCACAAATTACTTTCCCACCACCCCACTTCGGGACGTGACTCAAGCTCCTTCAACCTCGATGAGTTGCTGGGCCAAATGAGCTCTGGGAAAATAGATTCAAGCATCCTCGAAAACAGCGGCATGGTAAAAGAAATTTCCAAGTCTACTGGTTTGGATGAAGCAACCGCCTCAAAGACTCTCGATGCCGCATTTAGTTTGTTCGGTCAACACGTTCAAACTGCCGCAACCCATACTACAACAGCAAAGCCCAGCGTTCCAGCTGAGAGCAAGGGACTCAAATCCACAGGTATGAAGAGTGGTGTGAAAGCCAAACGTAACGAATAAATCCGCGCTTATTTCAAACTTAAATAAAAGAGCCACACAATCAATGTGCGGCTCTTTTATTTTTTATCCTGATTTTCTACGCATCCAAATCAGCACAACCGTAAATGGGATCAACGCAAACCCAGCACTGACATACGCCATCATGTTATATCCCAACGATGCAAAGATAAATCCGCTCTCCAAACTTCCAAGCGCAGAAGCAAGACCAACCAACAGGTCATTGAACCCTTGCGTACGAGAACGCTCCAATGGAGAAAGCTGATCAGCCAATAAAGTAGAGCCACCTACAAAGCAAAAATTCCAACCAAGACCAAGCAAGAACAACGCCACACTCAAAGGCAAAACATCAGGAGAGATCGTGGCAGAGACGCAAGCAACTACCAGCGTAAACGAACCTATCAGAATAACAGTTCCCCGCCCCCAGCGGTCTGCGAGGCGCCCAGAAATAATCGAAAACGCGTACATTCCAAATGTGTGCGATGCGACCACCGCAGAAATATCCGTCAATTGATGATGATGGTCGCGCATGTGTAGTGAAGTAATGACCATGACAAGCACCATTACCATTTGACCAAGTACCATGCTGATGACTGCGACCAACGCGGCAGGCTGACGAAAAATCTCAAGCACGCTTCGCGCCACACCTGTACCTGCTACTGTTTCAGGGAATTTTTCCGCCACTTCTTTGCCGACCTCACGCGGGTCAGGCCGCAAGCCAATGAATACAACCACTGCTGCGATCGCAAACAAAATCAAAGCAATGAGATACGCGCCTGCCAACTCGTCAATGCCCCATGCTCCAACAACGCTACCCGCAGGCCCCGCTACAAACGGCCCAATGACCGAGCCAACTGTCCCGCCGATAACTACGTTCGAGATCGCCCGTCCACGATGTTCAGGGCGATTCACTTCCGCCGCTGCAAAGCGACCTAATTGCACCGCTGCATTGGCGATGCCCATCAACACCATGCCACCAAGGAAAAAGGGGAAAGAATGAATGGCAATTGCATAAAAGGTGACGCCTGAACCAAGAGCGCCCGTAACTAAACCTGTCACCAAGCCGCCGCGCCGACCGATTGCATCAAAGACATATCCCCACATAAAAGCAGCGAATGCGCCTGCCAGCAAATAGACCGCCGTTGGCACGCCAGCCCAACTTGAACTATGGCTAAGTTCCTTGCCTACAATAGAATTGAGCGTAGCCGCTGCAATAAACCCAGCGGAAGCAAGTGATTGCTGTGCAAACAAAATCCCAGTAATTTTCCGTGCGATAGATTCAAGATTGTTCATGGAGCTTCCTTTTTCAGAGATGACGCCGAGTATAACAAACGGGAAAGTTATCAGTAAATAGCGATGCATCATTATCTAATTAAATAAAAAGCCCCAAAGGTTTCTCAACCTTTGGGGTTTACTGATCACTATCTAACTATCTTCCCATCGCATCCATCACTGCAACAGAAGCAATCTGCACGATGGCGTTCACATCATCACCTGTTTGCAACACATGAACAGGAGCGCCCACACCAAGTAAGATGGGGCCGATGGCCTTGGCATTGCCCAGGCGAGCCAGCAACTTGTATGCGATATTCGCAGACTCAAGTGACGGGAACACCAGAACGTTCGCATCTTTCACAGAGCTGAAGGGATAACGTTCTTCCGCGATCTCTGGAACTACAGCAGTGTCGGCTTGCATTTCACCATCCACATGCAGATCAGGGCGGCGAGCCTTGACTAACGCCACAGCTTTGCGAACTTTGTCTGAAAGCGGGTGTGGAGTAGAGCCAAAGTTAGAGAAGGAAAGGAATGCTACATGCGGGTCGATCTCAAGCTTCACGGCGTAATCAGCTGCAAGCGTGGCAATTTCTGCCAAGTCCTCAGCAGTTGGGTCAATATTGACGGTAGCATCCGTGAAGAGGAAGACTTTATCATCCACGATCATGATGTACACGCCCGCGGCGCGGGTTGCACCTGGAGCGGTGTGGTGGATCTGCAACGCAGGACGGATTACTTCAGGATAATCATAGGTTAAGCCTGAGACGAAGGCATCTGCATCACCCATTTTCACCATCAATGAACCGAAAATGTTGGGATCTTGTATCTTCTTTACCGCATCATTTGCCATCACGCCTTTGCGCTGACGTAACTCATAGAAAGCTTTGGCGTATGCTTCCAATTTGTTAAAAGTAGCGGGGTCAACGATCTGCGGCTGATAATCCAAGCCTAAATTCTTGAGGTGACCTTCGATCACGCTCGCGCGTCCGATCAAAACAGGAGTGGCAATGCCTTCATCTTGAATTTGATACGCAGCGCGGATAACCTTCTGCTCTTCGCCTTCTGCAAACGCCACACGCTTCGTACCACCCGATGAACGGGCCTTGTTCTGGAAGAAGTAGCGAATCCGCTCACCCTTGCCCTGACGGTATGCAAGCTGTTCCTTGTACTCATCAATGTCAATGGTCTTGCGAGCCATGCCAGTCTTCATTGCCATTTCAGCAACAGCAGGAGCTTCCCACAATAGCACACGTGGGTCTAATGGCTTGGGGATGATGTACTCGCGTCCAAACTTAATGCTCTCACCGCCATAGGCACGAATGACCGAATCGGGCACATCCTCTTTGGCAAGTGCAGCCAACGCCTTGGAAGCTGCAAACTTCATTTCTTCGTTAATCTGCTTGGCACGTACATCCAATGCACCGCGGAAGATGAATGGGAAGCCAAGCACGTTATTGACCTGGTTCACATAATCTGAGCGGCCTGTCGCAATGATGACATCCTTACGCGCTTCTCGCGCCAGCTCAGGTCTGATCTCAGGATCGGGGTTTGCCATCGCAAAGATGATCGGGTCCTTGGCCATCAACTTGACCATTTCCGGGGTCATCACATTTGCAACAGATAAGCCATAGAACACATCCGCACCGCGTAAAGCATCAGTCAATGTGCGGGCATCAGTCTCAACAAGGAAGCGCTCCTTGTATTTGTTCATGCCCTCCTTACGTCCTTTGTACACGACGCCTTTACTGTCGCAAAGCATAATGTTCTCGCGCTTCACGCCCCAACTGATCGCCAATTCTGCGCAGGAGATGGCCGAAGCACCAGCCCCAGAAATGACAAGGCGAATCTCATCATGCCGCTTACCTACAATTTCCAAGGCATTGGCCAAACCAGCGGATGAAATGATCGCTGTGCCATGTTGGTCATCGTGAAAGACGGGGATGTTCAACATCTTCTTCAGTTCTTCTTCGATGTAAAAACATTCAGGGGCTTTAATGTCTTCGAGATTGATCCCGCCAAAAGTAGGAGAGATCGCCGCAACGACCTTGATGATCTCATCAGGATCGTGTGAGTTCAATTCAATATCAAAAACGTCAATATCCGCAAATTTCTTAAAGAGCACGCCCTTACCTTCCATAACGGGCTTGCTTGCCAACGCGCCGCGATCACCAAGGCCAAGAATAGCTGTGCCATTAGACACCACAGCCACCAGGTTTCCCTTGGAAGTGTACTCATAAGCATCATCGGGATTCTTTTCGATCTCAAGAACGGGCTCGGCAACGCCGGGAGAATAAGCCAAACTTAGGTCTCGCTGTGTGTCCATCGGTTTGGTGGGAATGATCGCCACCTTGCCAGGTTTACCTTTTAGACGGTGATATTCAAGTGCATCTTCGCGCGTTATTTTAGCCATAGTGCCTCCAAGAATTTGAATGACTATCTTTAATAAATTATCGCATGACTTACCTAAAGAGAGTAGTTCCTTTTGTCACAATTTTGGGCGATAACCGCAGACACCCATATATTCTTACCCCAATTTATGGAAAGGTTCCGTTAAGAAAATCGATTACATTCCTACAAACCCATCGAATCTGTTCCTCAGTTAATTCTGGGTATAGCGGTAGAGATAAAACTTCACGAGAAGCAACTTCTGCATTCGGCAGGCTGACTGACGAATAGCCAAGCTCCACATAAGCAGGTTGTAGATGTATCGGCATGGGATAGTGAACCAAAGTATGAATTCCCTGTGCCTCCAGGTATTCTTTTAGTACATCCCGTTGCGCGTGGCGGATAACAAATTGATGAAATACATGGCTTGAGTTTTCATATTGGGCAGGCAAAACCAATTCTGTTTTGGCCAACAATTCATAATACAGACCTGCAAGCTGTTTGCGTCGAAGATTCCACTCATCCAAATATCGCAGTTTGACCCGCAAAATCGCAGCTTGCAATTCGTCGAGGCGGCTATTAATTCCCTTCACCGAGCTGACGTAGTGTTCCTTCCAACCATATTGGCGTAACAACCTCACGTTCTCAGCCAGCTCGGGATCATTCGTCACAACTGCTCCCCCATCGCCAAACGCGCCGAGATTCTTGGTTGGGTAAAAACTGAACGCGGAAATATCTCCCAACGAACCAACTTTATGTCCTTCATACGTGGCACCATGCGCCTGCGAACAATCTTCCACAATGAATAAATTTTTCTCGCGCGCAAACTGAATAATAGAACTCATATCCGCTGGGCAGCCATATAAATGCACTGGAATAATGGCGCGAGTCTTTGGGGAAACTGCTTGAAATAGCAGAGATGGATTCAATGTATAACTTGCCAGGTCAACATCCACCAGAACGGGAATACCTCCCGCCGCCTCAACTGCGCTGACAGTTGCTACTGCGGTATGAGCAGGAACAATCACCTCATCATTTTCACCCACTCCGCAAGCCATCAGCGCCAATTGCAGAGCTTCCGTACCAGACGCCACGCCAATTGCATGAGAGGCCTCACCATATTCAGCAAATTCTTGTTCAAAGCTTGCTACTTCTGTACCTAAAATAAATGAGCCTTTCGCAAAAACACGCGCAAGCGCTTCATCCAATTCCATTTGAATGGATTCATACTGCTTCTTCAAGTTGATGGGCGGAATTTCCTGCATGTTATAGATAGTGCTTTTTGTTTGCGCGATAGAACTCCAACAACTTTGTAATCCCCTCACGGAGTGGAATCTGTGGTTCCCAACCTACGTCCGCTTTAATAAGGCTGTAATCACCATGATAGTCGCCAATATCAATGCGTTTTCGTTTTTCAGGGAATGGCACAATTTCGTAATTCCCACCGCCGTTCACTTCTATCATGAGACGTGCCAGATCAAGCAAGTGGATGGGCTCACCGCCCAAGTTGTATATCTTTCCGCGAGCAGAAGGATGAGCAGCGCACAATAACAAGGCATGTACTACATCATCTACATAATTTAAATCCCTAATCTGCATACCATCGCCAAAGATCTGAATACTCTTCCCTTCTAAAAGTTGGTGAAACCACCAGCCAATGAAAGTCAGAAAATCATCTTTGATCCTCATGCGTGGACCGTACACATTTGTCATCCTCAATACGCTAGTTGCCATACCATGTACCCGGTTATATACAATGTGGTACATCTCACCCGCCCGCTTGCTCACGCCATTATTATCAAGCGGTGTCAGCAAATGATTCTCATCCACTGGCAAATATTTTGGGCGGCCATACACCTGACGTGTTCCTGCAAAAACGATCCCGATTTCAGGATTATTTTGCCTGCATACTTCCAATAGTTTCAATTGTCCTATGGTATTTACATTCAAATCCTTGAAAGGATCCTGCATACTGCCCAAATGACTCATCTGCCCAGCAAGGTTGAATAAATATTTCTGGCCTTTTACAGCACGTTTCATTTGGCCTTCGTCATTAATATCTGCGTGAATAATCTCAAGTCGGTCTTTAATTTCTTCCACATTAAATAGGTTTCCACCTGAATCTCGGTCGAGGTTATCAACAATTGTGACATGAGCACCGAGGCCAAGCAATTTATGCGCAAGGTTACTGCCAATAAACCCCAAGCCACCAGTGATCAACACGCTTTGATGTAAAAACATGGATGCAATATTCATCATAATGATTTCTTATTTCGCAAATGTTCCTTTCTAATCACGAGCATATAGTAAAGGTCTACAAGCTGCCGCAAGGTGCGGATAACCCGCCAAGGGACAAAGAATTGGGATACACCGTATTTTCGCGAGTAATGATTAACTGGCGTCTCGGCAAAGACATAACCTGCATCTTGAATTTTTTTTACCATTTCCAAGCAAATGGCTCCACTGTTACTTTTTAATTCGATTTCTTCAATGACCCTTCTAGGGATTAGACGGAAATCACAATCCACATCACGGATATGAATACCAAAAAGAAGTCTTACAAAGTGGTGATACGCACGCCCAATGATTATCCGCGCCCAGGAGTCGTTACGGCTCAACTTATAACCATTAACGACATCAACCCCATCTCGAAGTTCATCCACAAGCTTGCTGAGCTCAAGAGGGTTGTACTGGGCATCGCCATCTGTATAAAAAATCCAATCTTTGGACGCCGCTGAAAAACCCGTCCGCAATGCTGCACCATATCCCTGATTGGATGAATGAGAAATCACCCTTAATTCGGGATATCTTGTAGAAATTTCCTCCAACACGGTAGAGGTATAGTCTATGCTTCCATCGTTGACGACAATGATCTCAATTTCATTGGACACCTGAGGTAATGCAATCGTGGCAGCAGCCACCATACTTGCAATTGTCCCGCCATCGTTATATGCTGGAAATACCGCGCTGATGCTTGAGATCTTTTTTAAATTTGTTCTCTTCTCCATTATTCTTATCGTTTTCTGCCAACTGCAAATACGCTCAGTCCATAGGGCAGGCTGGTTTGCGCTACTAGAGGCGCTTCGCTGGCAAGAATGTTTTTCAGGATGTTATTAAATCTGCCTGTGTTCAATTCAAGGTCTGATTGACTGTCTTGGGTTGGGAAAATTTTTTCGCTCACTCTTTTTATGACAGCTAATGGAAAAAGAATTGTGTTTGCGTATGAAAGATGTTGTAGGACGAACCCGCTTCGTTCAAGCAATTCTTTGACAAGTTTTTTTGTATAGCGTCGATTTGTGTGCACGTGTTCATCGTGCCTGCCGCGCAACCAATCATAAGCAGGCAGACGTAAGAGAATATATCCATTTGAAGTTAATACGCGGAAGAATTCGTTCAGGGCAGTCCCTTCACTGGAGACTGCCCGCTCATACAAAACGTCAAAGCTGGTAACAAGCTCAAAGGAAGCAGGAGCAAATGGCAGATTAAGTACAGAGGCGCGAGCAAGGCGTGGAGCATTTCGTCTACGACAACATTCCAAGGCTTGTGGATATAGATCCACGCCTGTTACATTTCCATATTCTGCGAGATAGGTGGTCATGGCTGCACCTGTACCGCAGCCCGCATCTAAAATCCTTGGTGTGGGAATTTGTACCCAGCGGTTGAGGATTGCCCGTGTGATGGTTTCCATTCCTTTATACCACCAGTGGTGATCCTCAACTTGATACATCAGTTCATATTCACGTGGGTCCAAAATTCCTCGTTACGGAACTCGATATGCCAGCAAGATGGTATCATCGCAATCGTACCGATAATGCAGGTCGCCCCCAGGATGAGAACGAGCCCAAATCTTTAATTCTTCAATTCGGCTCGGAGGTGCGATGATGGTTTCACCAGAAACAGGGTTTAGCTGTTCAATTGGGTCGGCAAAATTAATGATAGACCTGCTATGGCTGAGGAAAAATGCCGAAGGATGGTTTCCATAATAATACGCATCGTCGCTCAATAAATAGACTTGCAATTCGCTTTCGGTGTTGGCTACTTCTCTACCGAGATAAGAGGCAAATCTACTGACAACATCCCCCGTAAACAGACATTGGCCTGCGAATTCACCGTAATATGTCCATAAGTTGAATGTGATAAGACTGGCAAGGATGGCAGAAACCGAAACGGTATATGCAACGCGGGTGGTCTTTGGGTCCAACTTTAGCAATGAAAGAATATGATCCAAGCCGAGGGATGCCATAATCACAGCCGCAGGCATAGCCATCAACATGCGATACGAATCTGCAGAAGGCGGGACGGCAAATATACCGACCGCTATTGTTGCTCCCCAGAAATAACCGTTTAAGAGGAGGTATTCTGGTTTTCGAACTCTCCACAGTGCTAGCCCGAGGCCAACTAAAAACAGAGCGCTCGTGACCACGCTCATCATCGGAGCCGAAGAACCATAAAAGTCCAAGGCTGGGTAATAGATAAGCGATAAAAAGGCATGAGCTACACGTTCAATGAGAATCTGGGTAACACTCTGTCCAGTTGCATCCATCACATTATTCAGATAGCCTGTTTGAAAAGTTCCTCCTCGATTCAACCGAAACATAAATTCGTTTGGATTCTTGATGCTATATACCGCTGACGGCAAAATGGTAATTAAGAAACCGCCCAAAAAGGCTGTGGCCTGCCACATGCGCGGTTTGAACCAGTTTCGGTAGAACAGAAATACAACCAAAAGAAAAACTAGGGCAACTCCCAAAATCACTTGAGACGATAGGTAAACGGAAAAATGGATTGCTAAAATTATTCCGCTTAACGCTGTTCTCCAGGACTGGCGCTTCTCAAGCCCACTGATCAGAAAATACAGCTCCAAAGGCACCAGCCAAGTCCCTTGAATGTAAGCCACAGAAGCAATACGGCTGAAATGAATGTGGGAATGTGAAAACGCCAGAATGATGCCTGCAACAAGCGCAATTCTGCGTCCGCCGATCCAACGTGCTAACAAATAAAGGGAAGGGATTGCCAAAACCCCGCCAATGGCAGGCAACAAGCGCAACCCAAAAGCATTAACCCCAAATATCTTCAGGGATATATTGATCAACTGTAAATAAAGAGCCCCAAAGTTTTCCCACAGGGCAAAGGGATTTGCCAGTGTTCCATGAATTGTGGAGCGCGCATTAAGGCCAACCGAGCCTTCATCACCGTCTAAAACGCGTGGCACTACGCCTAATTGATAAAAACGGACAGCCGCCGCGAACAATACAAGCACAGCAACTGAAAAAATCTCTACGCGATTCTTCTTCAACCATTCCAAAACAGCACTTAGATTAAACTTCCCATCAAGGAATGCATATAAGTATGCGGCAGAGCTAAACAACCAAATCGTCACAACAGGGATGTAGTTAACTCGAGTGAATAACATAAAACTGGTCATAGCCCCTGCTGCCAAGGCAGAGAATAATAAACCAGCCAATATCCAAAAAACTTTATCTTGAAAAATAAACCAACCAGATAATTTCTGAAAAAACGGAGTTGGACGAATCAACTGTCCCAACACTAAAATAACCACCCCAATGGCAGCCAGCCATGTATAAGGAGGAAATAAAGTAACTACATCCTCTTGGTTTGAAAAGATCAAAAACTGACTGGCTAAAATTAAGAATATCCCCAAAAAAGCAACTAACCGCTGGATATTCCTGACCTCCACCCTATCTTCAGGTCTTTCAATCATTGAAGCCTCCACGAAGTCAATAAAATTATTCTTACAGCGTGTTTGGAAGAAATTTCATTATACACAAAAAAATACCCCCTCTTCGGCGCCGCCGACGTTTTCCCCACTCAAATGCCTGAAAAGAGCTTTTTTGTCATAAATTCAAAATGTTAACAAATCTTAAAATTCATGTATAATTAAGGAAACCCACAAGGATAATCTTTGGGTACTCTTTTTTAGACACTTCCGCCGCAATTGCGGCCTTTGCTTGAAACTGACTGGAATTTGGCGCACCACCTCCCTCCAATAATTGGGAGTTATTTTGTGAAGTCTCATTTAGGATAACACTTGAGAAAACAGCTGGCTTCACCGTAATTTTCGACAGCCAAACGTGACGAGATAGTTGTCACGCAATTTTGACCTATCCACTCCCCGCTTCAATCTGGACCTGGAACTGGTCAACCTACCCAGACATTTTCCACAGCCGAGGCCGTTTAAGACGGAGGTCTCGGCTGTGTGCTTTAACATGAAAAAGATAACTGCCATCGAACCCCAAAAGAACCGCAACCGGGTGAACATTCATCTGGATGGTGAATTTGCCTTCGGGTTGGCACGCATCACAGCCGCATGGCTAAAAGTCGGCGATGTACTGAGCGACGAAAAGGTCGCCAAACTGCAAGCCGACGATGCAAGGGAACGGGCGTTACAACAGGCCATGCTCTTCTTGAGCTACCGCCCTCGTTCCGAGAAGGAAATACGGCAAAACCTGCAAAAGCACGAAATTCCCGAAGATGTGGTGGAAGAGACCATTGAACGGCTTCGAGAGAACGGTCTTGCCAACGATAACAAATTTGCCCGCGTATGGGTGGAAAATCGCAATACCTTCCGCCCGCGCAGTCGCCGTGTGTTGACGATGGAACTTCGTCAAAAAGGACTCGACGATGAAACTGTGCAAGCTGCAGTTTCAAATGTGGATGAAAATGCCTTGGCGTATGAATCTGCCCGTAAACGAGCAGGCAGGTTCAAAAGTCTGGAATGGGGCGAGTTTCGCAAGAAACTATCCGAGTACCTTGCACGACGCGGCTTCCCATATTCCGTGATTGCACCAGTCGTCACCCAGGTTTGGGGCGAAATACACCCAGACGATCACGGGAAAAACTTTGAAGATGAGGATTTACCATGAACCCGATAATCCTAATAATAATAGACCTACTTGTACTTATCGTCGGTGTAACGGCTGGATATTTTTTCCATCGCTACCAGGCGGAAAGCGCTGCAAAAGCACGTCAGGAAAAGGCCGATGATATTTTAAAAGCGGCCAACTCACAGGCCCGTCTGATCGAAAGTGGCGCGCGCGAAAACGCCACCAAGATCATTCAAGCTGCCGAGTCTGAGATCAAAGAACGCCGCATTGAGCTTAATCGCGAAACAGACCGCCTCGACAAACGCCGCGCTGAACTCGATAGCCGCTTTGACAAAATGGAACAACGCGAACAAACGTTGAACAAGCGCCAGTCACAGGTGGACCGCCGCGGCAACGAAATTGACAAGTTGTATGAAGACCAAGTCAAAAAGTTGGAGCAGATCGCTCAGTTGACTCAAGAAGATGCGCGGAAAGAACTCTTCGCCGCTGTGGAAAAAGAAGCTCGCGGTGATATGGCTCGCATTATCCGCCAAGTAGAAGCCGAAGCACGTGAAGAAGGTGAAAAACGCGCCCGCAAATTGATCGCCGACGCCATTCAACGTGTTGCCTCTGAGCATGTAGCGGAAGTCACCCGCGCCGTGGTCACTCTCCCAAGCGAAGAAATGAAGGGACGTATCGTCGGACGCAACGGACGTAACATCAAAGCTTTTGAACAAGCTGCAGGCGTGGACGTGATCGTGGACGATACGCCTGACTCTGTCACCATCTCCTGCTTCGACTCCGTTCGCCGTGAAATTGGCCGCCGTGCTCTCAGCAAGCTTATCCTTGATGGACGCATTCATCCCGCACACATTGAAAAAGTTGTCGAAGATGAAACGAAAGCCGTTGAGAAGATCATCAACGAATCTGGTGAACAAGCCGCGTATGATGCAAACGTCACAGGCTTACACCCTGAAGTGCTGCGCATGATGGGCCGCTTGAAGTTCCGCACTTCCTACGGACAAAACCAACTCGCCCATGCTGTAGAAGTTTCCAAGTTGGCTGGTATTCTTGCTGCAGAGATCGGTGCCAATGTGGAACGCGCCAAACAGGGCGGCTTCCTGCACGATATCGGCAAAGCCATGGATCACAATCAGGAAGGAACTCACGCTGCACTCGGCGCGGAATTCTGCAAGCGCTACGGTGTGAATCCCATCGTTGTGAATGCTATCGCCTCTCACCACCATGAAGTGGATCAGGAAACTGTAGAAGCGGTCATCGCTGAAGCAGCAGACGCCATTTCCGGCGCACGCCCTGGCGCTCGCCGCGAAGATCTGGAAGCGTATATCAAGCGCATCCGCTCGCTGGAAGAAATGTCTATGTCCTTCGAAGGCGTTCAACAGGCATTCGCCATTCAAGCAGGACGTGAAGTCCGCATCCTCGTCAAACCCGACACGATTGATGACCTCGGTTCAGCTAGGCTGGCGCGTGATATCGCAAAGAAAATCGAAGAGACCATGCAGTACCCCGGTCAGATCAGGGTTACTGTCATTCGGGAAACACGTTCCACTGAGTATGCCAAATAGATACTCCAATCCCGCAGGAAGATTTTCCTGCGGGATTTTCTTTTCTTGCAATGGGATTGTAGCAACCAATCGTACGGTGGAATGTTAAAATACAGCCTGTATATATGAGTCCTTACCAGCTACCCAACCGCACGAAATGGATCATCGCCATTGCTGTTTCAGCAGTGTATCCTTTTTTCCTGGCATGGCTTATAAAATACTACGGGCCGTCTGTGACCACACTAAGTGTGATACCAGTAAGTCTGGTTGGTTTTCTATTTGGCATCTACGGGGGCATTGGAGCTGGGATCTATGCAATTTTCATTAACACGCTGATCTTGATAATGGCAGAGAATAACTGGATGGATAGCGGTTATCTTTCTGGTTGCGTTATTCTATTATTTGTGGGGACATTAACTGGCAGATTAAAACAAAACATCGAAAACCGCATACGAAAAGAGTCTGAACTTCAATCGCGTGAGCGGTATCTTTCCTTGCTCAACAAAATGACGCACTCGATCATCGCATCAGATAATCCGAATATAATGATCGGCGCATTGATCGTTGACCTGAAAAATCTACTGGAAGCAGATGATTGTTACTTAACCCGATGGAATGACGACACACAAAAGACTATCCCATTAGGAACTTCAGCTGCTCTTGACATACCCTATGACAACATAGATGTTCCGCCCGATCAAATTTCTATGACACGGTCTGTCATTCAAGAAGGTCGGGTTTTAATTGCAGAAGATGTTTTCAATTCCCCTTATGTCAGTCCTCAGATCGCCGAACAATTCCCTGCTCGGTCTATTCTTGGCATTCCTCTGATCTATGGTCAAATTAAACTTGGTGCAATTCTGGTCGCTTATAACGCACCTCATAAGTTCCCAGAGTTGGAGATCGAAAGAGCAGAGCAAGCAGGGAATCAAATTGCCATTGCCATTTGGAATGCCCAACAGGATTTTGAACTTCAAAAACGATTAAAAGAATCAGATGCACTTACAAAGATCGCACATGCGTTAAGTCAAAGCGAGCGCATTGGCTTGTCAAACGTGCTGGATCTTATTGCCACCTCTGCTCAGGAATTGATAGCAGGAGCAGAACAAGCTGTGATCCATTTACTGGATGAAGATGAACAATTCCTCGTGGCAGAAGCCGTGGCTGGTATCAAGGTTTCAACTGACAGAAACGCAAAAATGCGGCTCGGAGAAGGCGTAGCAGGGCAAGTCATTGCAGACGGGGAAACCATCAACATCTCAGATATTAATTCCGATGAAAGATTCGTAAAGTTTGGCGTGCCCCCAAAGTTCCGTTCTCTCATGGTTGCTCCCATCATCAGCGGCGAACAGAAATTAGGCACCATTAGCGTGCAAAGCAAACTGCCTCATATTTTTACAGACAATGAAAAAGAATTGCTTAGCACCCTCGGAAACCAGGCAGCCATCGCCATTGAAAATGCGAACCTTTTAGAAAGCACGCAACAGGCACTTAAGGAAACGAACGCCCTGTATCGCATCAACCAAGGGATGGTAGCCCTAAACGCCGATGAATTACTAGCTGATGTAGTAGACCTGCTACAAAAGAACTTCGGTTATTACCAGGTTCAGGTATATATCATTGAACCTGAGACGGGTGATTTCATTCTTCAAGCTGGCAGTGGTGAGATTGGGAAAAAGCTGAAGGAACGGAACGTACGTCTTCCTGCAGGTGCAGGCATCATTGGATACGCAGCAGAAACATCAGCACCCTTCTTTACAAACAATGTGGATGAGGTCATGTTCTTTATTCGGCATGAACTTCTACCAGAGACAAAATCAGAGTTGGCCATGCCCGTAAAAATTGGAGACCAGCTCCTGGGCATATTGGATATTCAACAAGCACCACCAGGATTATTCACAAATCGTGACTTGCAGCTTGTAAGTGCCGTAGCAGACCAACTGGCAGTTGCACTACAAAAAGCCGATCTATACAAAGACTTGCAAACATCCCTGCAGCATGAAAAGGAAGTCCGCAGCCAGTTGGTTCAAAATGAACGATTGGCAGTCATGGGTCGCTTGCTTGCTTCGGTGTCTCATGAACTCAACAATCCGCTTCAGGCTATTCAAAACGCTTTATTCCTCCTCAAAGCAGAACAGGCCTTATCCCTGCAAGGCAGGCAAGATCTTGAAATAGTTCTCTCAGAGACAGACCGCATGGCAGCAATGATCGAAAGATTGCGCGCCACCTACCGCCCCATTCAAGCGGAAGATTTCAATCCCGTCCAAATCAACAACATCGTGGAAGATGTGTACGCGTTGGTATCCACCCACCTTAGGCATAACAACATTTCCTTTGAATTCTACCCAGACCCTGCATTGCCAGTAATCCCAGGGCTCGCTGACCAAATCCGTCAGGTGATCTTAAATCTCTTCATGAATTCAGTAGAAGCTATGCGAGACAGCGGAAGATTAAGTGTAACTACAAAGCATCTAGATTCTGAAGGAGAGGTTTTCCTCATGATCTCCGATAGTGGCACAGGTATTGACCTGACCATTCTGCCAAATATTTTTGATGCGTTTATTACGAACAAGGACACAGGCACAGGATTGGGATTAACCATCACATACGACATTGTCCTCAAGCACCAAGGACGCATCACTGCAGAGAACAACCCAGATGTTGGTGCAACTTTCAAAGTATGGCTACCAACCAAGAGAATGGAACTTCCATGAACATTACCGGGCACATCCTAATCATAGATGATGAAGCAACGCTCCGCAAAACCCTTGCCCGTATCTTACAACAAGCGGGCTTTGAAGTGACCACGGCAGAAAACGCAGAACAAGGACTTGCTTTCTTAAAGACTACAAATTTCGACCTGATCTTTACCGACCTGCGCATGCCTGGCATTCAAGGTCTGGATGCTTTGCGGCTGATACACAAAAACTACCCAGCACTTCCTGTTGTGCTCTTCACAGCCCAACCAGATGTGAACTCAGCTGTGGAAGCCTTGCGCTACGGAGCAATTGATTATTTACTAAAGCCTCTAAAACCAGAAGTTATTATTGAACGCACAAAATCCATCCTTTCACAGCAACAAAAGGAAAAACGTAAACGCGAGATCGTTCTTCAGATCGAAACGTTACAAAATGAATTAAAGCGACTTGAAAATGGTGAGACATCATTAACAACGCCCGATGAGACAAAACTCACTGAGACAGACCGTTTCATCAAACGCGGCAACATCGTATTAGACCTGCACACCCGTCGTATCACAGTTAACGAAGAAGTAGTTAACCTCCCTCCCACTTCTTTTGACTATCTGCTAGTTTTGGCACGGCACGCCCCCAACGTGGTCGATTATCAAACCCTTGTAGCTGAAGCACAGGGCTATCAGGCAGAGATGCGCGATGCCCAGGAACTCACCAAATGGCACATCCACCAGCTGAGGCAAGCCTTCGACAAAGATGCCCAAAATCCCTCCTACCTGATCAACGTTCGCGGCAAGGGATATAGACTGGTAGCCGATTAGTTAGCCTCAACTAGTAGCACTGATCTGCTCATTAGACAGAACTCGCTTCCAGCTAGACTGGAAGCGGGTTCTGTCTTTTTTGCGGGTTCCCAACTTTTACCAACTCTTTCCGCCCTCAAGCAATCGTTCCAAAATAAGATTCCGGGGAAAATGGGACTAATGAACACATCTGAATCCTCCCATACTGACCAGGTACGCATTCTGGTTGTAGACGATCATCCCAATACGGCCGCTACGTTGGCGCGCGCGCTGGCGCAGCTTGGCCCTTCGGTGGATGTTGTTTCCGCCGCAAGTGGCCGGGAGGCCTTGGAAAAAGTGAAAAACAAGGGTGTGGATATTTTGTTCACCGATATGATCATGCCAGAAATGACGGGGCTGGAATTGATCGAAAAGATGAAAAACCACCCCGCAGGACGGCCAGCATACACATATCTGGTCACTGCCTATGATGTACCCGGTCTGAAAGTAACGGCGCAGCGTTTGAAGGTAAATGAAGTAATCGTGAAGCCCGTGCGCCCAGAACGTATTTGTCAGATCGCAACTCAGGCCATGGAAGAGATGAGCAGTGTTAGCCAGCCTGTTGGTGTGCCCATCGCCAGCAAGAAAAAATTCAAGATACTTATTGCAGATGACCGCCCAGACAATGTAACTTTGTTGGTGCGCTATCTTGAATATGAAGGCTATGATCAGGTCAGTGCTAGAGATGGTGTGGAAACACTCGAAAAAGTTCATGATGAAATGCCTGATTTGGTTTTGTTAGATATCAACATGCCGCTCAAAGATGGCTTCACTGTTCTCAGTGATATTCGTTCAGATCCTGCCACCAGCCACATTCCCGTCATCATCCTCACTGCGGCTCGGTTAGATCCTTCAGATGTGCAATCTGGCCTCAACCTTGGTGCGGACGATTATGTGACCAAGCCCTTTGAACGACATGAATTGATGGCTCGAATTCGCACCAAATTACGTGTGAAGGAAGCGGAAGATATTATCCGCCGCCGCAACCGCGAGTTAAATCTTTTACCTGAGATCGGCAAAGAATTAAGTGCACGAACTGACATTAAAGACCTTGCAAACATCCTGCTTAAACGCACTGTGGAAACCTTGGGAGCTATTCAAGGAAACATGCTCGTTTTGCAAAATGGAACAACTCCTCAACAGAATTATCAAGTGTCATTATCTCCTGGTGAAGAAGAACAGCATAAGCTGGAAATCTCACAGGGACTCATTGATCACATGAAAGCGGAACCTCAAGGGTTGGTAGTAAACAACGCCATGAACAATCCGCTTTGGCAAATGCACCAAAATCCATTTATTGGTTCTGCTGTGATCGCTCCGCTCAACGGACGTCATGAATTACTGGGATTGATCATTCTGGCCCATGAGCAGGAATATTATTTCAATCTTGACCATCTTCTTCTGTTACAAGCCATTGCAAGTCAGGCGGCAATTGCCATAGAAAATGCACGACTCTACACAGATATGGCTCAAGAACAAAAAAGGCTCTCCGTCATTTTGCAACATGCAGCAGAAGCAATTCTATTGTTTGATGAAACTGGAAGGCTTTGTCTCTTAAACCCTGCAGGCGAAAAACTTTTTACCGACTTTAGCATGCACCTCAATGAGCCTCTCCCCAAAGATACCGGATACGAGCCATTCTTAACCCTACTGGAAGAAACACGCAACTCAAAGATTTCCAAAGCGGGAGAAGTAATGTGGCCCGACATGCGTACGTTCGTAGCGCTGATCACCCCAATTGAAGATGGCGGCGAGGTGGCGATTTTGCATGACGTAACTCACTTTAAAGATCTTGAAAAAGTCAAAAACGAATTCATCGCAACCGCGTCACACGACCTAAAAAATCCCATCACTACCATCTCTGGTTTCAGTAACCTGCTAGAACAAGTTGGCCCTTTGAACGAGCAGCAACATGAGTTTGTAAAGCACATTCAATCCGCAGCGACCAACATGACCGAACTTGTACAGAACATGATGTCGCTCGCCCAAATGGATCTTGAAATCCAAAAGAACCTTACAAATGTGGATATGAAAAATCTGCTCGAAGAAATGTCCATTGAATTTTCTCCACAGGCGCACAAGAAAGAACAGGAATTGAAATTCACACCTCTTTCCACGCCCGGGCCTGTTCACGGCGACCTTTTGCAGTTACGCCAACTTTTACGAAACCTGCTTGGAAATGCTATCAAGTACACCCCTACTGGCGGAGAGATCCAATTAAACGCAAAGATAGAAAGATCTCAAATTTCCATCAACGTTAAGGATAACGGTTTTGGTATTCCCAAGGGGGATCTACCATTCATTTTCAACCGCTTCTATCGTGTCCGCGAGGGAAAAGCCAGCGAAATTGAAGGCAATGGACTTGGGCTCGCGATCGTAAAGTCCATTGTAGAGCAGCACAACGGTCAAATAAGCGTTGAAAGTGAAGTTGGCAAGGGTACATGTTTTAGCATCTCATTTCCCATACTAATAAATTAATTCAACAGGAGAGTTTTATGAATATAAAAGCATTAAACAAAATCGGAATTTTGTTCGTCATTATGGCGCTATTCATTGGCGCATGTAGTTCTTCCTCACTCACCCCGCCAGATAAAGTGACTGTTCAGTTGAGCTGGTTCCACGGCGTAGAGTATTCAGGCTTCTATTCTGCAGTAGAGAAAGGTTACTACGCAGACGAAAACATCGAAGTGACCTTGAAACCTGGCGGCCCAGATATCAACCCAATTGACGAAGTACAAAATGGCAATGCTCAGTTTGGAATCGTTTCTGGCGACAGCCTCATCATCGCAAAAACAAATCAACAGAATTTAGTAGCAGTCGCTACCATCTTTAGAGACAATCCTCTGGCCATCACATCCCTTAGCAAAGACAATATCAAAAAGCCCGAAGATCTGGCAGGAAAGACAATTGGCACTTATTCAAATGACCTCAGCGACTACTTTGACCTTCCATTTCAGGCTTTCATAAGCCGCACAAATCTCGACCGCAACTCCATGAAGTTTGTAGTACTTGAAGATTTCCAAGGCGCCAACGATATTAAAGCAGGCCGCATGGATGCCATGAGCAGTATGTTCGCTACCGACCAGGTAGTAATGACACGTCAGGCAGGCGACGATATAAATCTTATCTATTACAAGGATTACGGAGTAGATCTATATATCAACCCGATAGTTGTAACTGAAGAATACCGACAAAGTAATCCTGATCTAATTGCCCGATTCATAAAGGCAACCATGAAAGGCTACCAATACGCAATTGAGAACCCAGAAGAAGTAGCTGGATTTGCAGTTAAATATGACCCAAGCCTGGATCTCACCTATCAGCAGGAAGTTATGAAAGCACAGGTCCCGTTCATCGACACTGGCGATGCCCCCATTGGGTCAATGGATGAAGATGTATGGAAAACAACTCAGGACATCTTGCTGGAGTTTGGGTTTATCTCCACACCAATTGATGTAAGCACGATCTACACTAACGAATTTATCACTCACTAATATCTTTATATAGACAGCTACCGTACCAGAGGTTCGCATGAACAATAAATCGACATCCGCTCAAAGCCTAATATCAAAGAGCCGCCAACCGTTTAAGTCTATTTCGCTGCGGAACAGACTGCTCATCACTTTTATTTTATTGGCGGCTTTGCCAGTGCTCATTACGGGCGTTGTATCCAGCTATATCAATGCTCAAGGCTTGAGAAATGCGTCTTTCAATCAACTGTCATCGGTAGCGCAACTGAAAACGTCAGAAATCGCTGCATGGGTTTCTTCTCTTCAAATCAACCTTGATTTGATCTTGCAAGATAAAAACACAATAGACAACACAAACTCCATCATTCAAAACTCTGCAAATGCAGATGCAGCGAAGATAGAAATGCGGACAAGATTCAACAACCTGAATAAAACAACAGGTTATTTTGAAGAACTATTCATCCTGGACGGAAATGGAGAGGTCATTCTCTCTACAAGCCCTTCACAGGAAGGAAAGATATTTTCCACACAGTCTTTTTATCATGAAGGCTTGAAAGCTCCCCATGTTGCACCGCCAATTTACGATGTGTCGTTGGCAAAATACACGATCATTTTCTCGCAACCCATCAAGGACCAAAGAGGAAGTGTAATTGGAGTTATCGCTGGTCGAGCCAACCTGGGTGTGCTAGATCAGATCATGATTGAGCGCGCTGGTCTTGGCGATACGGGTGAAACTTATTTGGTAGGTTCAAATTATGCTGTATTGAGCCAGTTGCGTTTCAGCGATTCAAAAGTTGGTGAAGCTTATGTTCGTACAACTGGAACAACAAAGGTGATTGAAACTCAAGCCACTGGTTCAGAGCTTTATCCCAACTACATAGATACAGCCGTTTTAGGTTCCTATCTCTGGATCCCCGATTTGGAGGTTGCCCTTATCGCTGAACGTGATCAAAGCGAGGCGTTACAGGCATCCAATCAGGCATCTGCGATCACGTTAGGGCTGATGGCCTTGACGGTAGCTATTGCTGTAGGTGCAGCATTCCTCGTAACAGGAACGATCGTTACGCCAATCTCCCAGCTTGTAACGATTGCAGGAAATATTACTTCTGGAAATCTTGATGTAAGAGCACAAGTACAAAGAGATGACGAAATCGGCGTACTTGCAAGCACATTCAACACCATGGCAAGCCGTTTAAAAGAATTGATCGGCACATTGGAGCAACGTGTGACAGACCGTACCAAAGCTCTGGCAACCTCCTCCGAAGTAAGCCGTCGCCTCTCCACCATTCTCGATAGAAAGCAATTGGTATCAGAGGTGGTAAATCAAGTAAGAAATGCCTTTGGGTATTACCACGCCCAAATTTATTTCTATGACGACGCTCGTGAAAACCTGGTGATGGCAGGTGGTACAGGGGATGCTGGCAGACTAATGCTGGAGCAATTCCACAAACTTGCAAATGGACGCGGCTTGGTTGGACGTGCTGCAGAAAACAATGAACCCATTCTCGTAACAGATACAACCCAAAATCCAGAATGGTTGCCCAACCCACTGCTGCCTGAAACCAAATCAGAAGCGGCAATACCGATCTCAATCGGTGACTTGGTATTGGGCGTGTTGGATGTGCAACAAAACATCGTGGATGGTTTAAAACGTGAAGATATCGACGCGCTATATTCCATCGCCAACCAGGTCGCTGTTGCTGTGCAAAACTCACAGTCCTACACAGAAGTTCAGCGCAGTCAGGCGCTTCTGTCTGAAGCGCTCAAGGTTGCCCGACTTGGCAACTGGGAATACGATTTTGAAAAAGACCTATTCACTTTTAGCGACGAATTCTATGCAATTTTCCGCACCACTGTTGACCAAGTAGGCGGATACAAAATATCCTCAGCTGACTACGCCAGAATTTTCGTTCACCCCGATGATGCAGCACTGGTAGGCTCCGAGATCCAAAAAGTTCTAGATGCCAAAGTTCGCCACTTTACTACAAAGGTGGAACACCGCATCATTTTTGCGGATGGTGAAATAGGCTACATCAGTGTAAATATCAATGTGGAACGCGATGAGAACGGGAAAATTACCCGCTGGTATGGCGCGAATCAGGATGTTACCGAGCGCCGCAGACTGGAAGAGATCAACCGCAGGCGCGCTATTCAACAAGAAGCGATCAACTTAATTACTCAAAAGATCCAAAGCACTATCAGTATGGAAGCGGCGCTGAAGACTGCCGCACGCGAGTTAGGCCATGCGTTGGGAATGAAGCCCACCCTGGTGGCAATTGACCCTCAAGCATTACCTGATGAACAAAAAGGTAGTTAACGACCCTGGAGCAGGACTATGAATATGGCATCAACTCTTAATAACTCAACAGAAAATAAGCAATTTAGCTTCTGGGGCAGATTGTCTTTGGCGCGCAAAATGGCTCTGGCATTCGGCGCCTTGTTCGGCTTTGCAGCCATCATCGCTATCATCACACTAGAAGGCTCGAATAGGACACAGGCAGCCTATGAAGATGCGTTAGCTCAAGGCGTTCAAGTTCGCAGTCTGTCTGACCACTTATCCATCAGTCTCTTGCAAGCTCGTCGTGCTGAGAAAAACTTCCTCTTACGCTGGCAAAGTGAAGGATTCGAGACTGCTTATACAAATTATGTCCCGACCTTTTCTCAAGAAGTGTCAGCCGCACGTAAAGATATTGGTCAACTCGCTTTGTTTGGTAAAGACGCAGCGACCGTATCAACAGGAGATTTAACCCAATCTCAATATAATGCTGACATCAACAGCCTAACCTTAAACCTTAACACGTATGTACAAAATTTCAACGTTTTAGTGGATGCTTATCGAAAAAGAGGTTTTGATAACAACACAGGGTTTCGAGGTAAGTTTCAGACCGCCGCGAACGCGATTGAGACAAAAATATCTGGTCAGAGCGGCTTTGAGCAACTTGAGATCATCTTCCTTCAACTTCGCCAAAACGAGAAAAACTATTTACTTCAGCCAGATCAACAATATGCTGACAATGTAAATAAATTCGTCACGCAATTCAAGATCCAGCTCTCAAATACTGATGGGTTAACCCCTGACGAAAAGAATGAAATCCTCATTCAATTAAATATTTATTCAACAGCTTTCACTTCCCTTGTAGAGTTGGACAAAGAGATCGTTATTTATAACGACGACCTGATCAATGCAGCACGCAATGTAGAACCACTGACCAGCAACATCGAGAAACTCGGCGAACAACTTGCTAAAGATGATGTGAGCAGAGCCGAAGCGAACGCTTCACAAATTTTTACATGGTCAATTATCACGGTTTTGTTCGTGCTAGGAATATCAACTTTCCTGGGCATCACACTATCTCGCCAGATCGCGCAACCTATCATTCAACTCACAAAGACTGCTCAAAAGATCGCAGAAGGTGATTTCGATGCCCAAGCGGAGATCACTTCTGCTGACGAGGTCGGTGCGCTGGCGCAAACCTTCAACACCATGACATCAAGATTGCAGCAAGCGTTCGAAGATGTCCGCCGCCGTGCGCTGGCAATTCAAACCTCCGCAGAAGTCAGTCGCCGCTTATCCGTAGCTACTAATCCCAATCAATTGGCTATTGAAGTGGTGGAACAGGTGCAGGCCGCGTTCAATTACTACCATGCCCATATCTACTTCTTGGAAGAAGCCACAGGAGATTTGATTATGGCGGGTGGTACAGGCGAGGCAGGCGCCCTTATGCTGGCACGCAACCATAAGGTCCAAAAAGGACGCGGTCTTGTGGGCCGTGCTGCTGCCACAAACAAGCCTATCCTCGTTACAAACGTTTTCAAGGAAGAAGAATGGCTCCCCAACGCATTACTGCCAGACACAAAGTCTGAAGTAGCCATTCCCATTTCATCTGGTAATCAAGTGTTAGGGGTATTGGATGTGCAGCAAAACAAGGTCAATGGCTTAAACGAAGAAGATGTATCCCTGCTTCAATCCATGGCAAGTCAGGTCGCTATCTCTCTGCAAAACGCACGCGCTTTTGAACAGTCTAAAGCACAAGCAGAGTTGGAATCACTGGTCAACTCCATTGGCCAAAAGATCCAACGTACTACTTCTATTGAAGACACGTTACAGACTGCCATCCGCGAAATCGGTCTGGCGCTCGGAGCCTCACGCGTTACAGCGAACGTTCAGTCTAACCGTGAAAATATAAAAGCCAGCGGCAATTAAGGAATAAAAGATGAATCAATCTAACTCCTCAACCATTAACAGATATTCTGCAGAAGGTGCATTCCGCACAGCGGCTGTGATCTTTATCGCGAATCTATTTTCTGCAGGCGGCTGGCTTTACATCTCTTTGCAGTTCGGCTACTGGCAGCTTTATCTACTCACTGGATTATTAGCAGCTTTCAGCATCGTTGCTGCAATAGCAATGATGCTGATGCGACGCGGGAAACCAGAAATGGGTGGCTGGATCATTACATCTGGCGTCATCATTTTGCTCGCCGCTGGCGCATTTCTATATTCAGGTGTAGCGCTGGTCGCTGGTATTTCGGTCATTATTCTTGCAAACCTTGTTGCCAACCAAATATTAACACCGAAAGCCCAAAGGCAAGTTCTCGTTATCAGCATCGTGGCAGGTATCCTAACTGCATTGTTAGACCAGTCCAAATCCGAATACCGATTATTTATCCCAGAAATTCAAGGCATCCTCCCCGTCATAACGGGGTTATCCACCCTGCTCCTGATTTTCTTTATTACCAGACAATCTTGGAACGCCATTATTCATTTACTACGTTCATCCATCAGCAATCGCCTAACCACCATGGTCATGGTTTTAACCATCCCAGTGCTTATTGCCATAGCTGCTTACATTAGTTTCCAGGCTGGATCCGAAATCAAAGCGCGGGCTCTTCACAATTTGCAACAGAATAATCAATCTCTCGCAACGAATGTGTCCACTTGGTTTGAACTACATGCACGCTCTGCCAAGGAAATGGCATTACTACCAGATATCATCAGCATGGACGCTGCTCGTCAGAAACCCACCCTTGAGGCAATTTCCCTCACACACCCAAACCTATTTTTAGTTCAGACAACCGACTTGAACGGCATCAATGTATCACGCAGTGATGACGCCGAACTAAATGACTACCACGACCGTGCATGGTTTCTGGGTGCAAGGCAAGGCGCTCCAATTACTGCAGAAGCGCTCATCAGCCGCACAATCGGTAAGCCAGCACTGAATATTGCCACACCCATCTATGATGAATCTGGAAAGATAGTAGGGGTGGCTTCCATAGTCAGCGAATTAAGTGAAATCAGCAAGGAAGTTCTAAACATTGAGAACGGGCAAGGCATTACGTTTATTGTGGACGCGAACAATCGCGTAGTTGCTCACCCTGACCCAACATATACCGAAAATGAACTACGAGACTTAAGTACCTACCCACCGGTTGTCGCCTTGGATGAAGGAAAGATTGGACAGATCACCTTCACAGACGAGAATAACGTGAGATGGATCGCCTTTGTGGACAGGCTGGACAACGGTTGGGGGATTATCTCCCAACAGCCTGAGGCTGAATTGCTGGCGTCTGTACGCCAATTCCAAACTGTTGCAGGCATCTTAATATTATTTGGTTCTTTGTTAATGTTTATCTTCGTTTGGTTTGCAATTAGACGTACTCTTCAACCCATCGGTGAATTAACATCAACTGTTTCTGCTATTGCAGCAGGTGACTCGAACCTTATGGCAGAGGTACGCAGCCAGGACGAAATAGGTTTGTTAGCCTCCACATTCA
This sequence comes from Anaerolineales bacterium, assembly GCA_046328875.1. GTDB lineage: Bacteria > Chloroflexota > Anaerolineae > Anaerolineales > Villigracilaceae > Villigracilis. The sequence continues at coordinate 3,801,926 of JAXLVS010000001.1, forward strand.
ATGACATGACCACCAAATTACGCGAATCATTTGCCACACTTGAACAACGCGTGACAGACCGTACCCATAATCTTGAGCTGGCAGCACAAGTCAGCCGTACCGTTTCTCAAGTGCGCGCCTTAGAGGTCATGTTGACAGATGCAGCAGAGCTCATCCGCACACAATTTGACCTGTACTATGTACAAGTGTATCTGACCAACCCCAGCCAAACATACCTCAACCTGCAAGCAGGTACGGGGCATGTGGGTACAGAATTGTTATCCCGCAATCACCGCCTGCCTTTAAACACAGGCTCCATCAATGGCCGTGCCGCTGTAGAGAAAAAGTCAGTGGTTTTCTCTGACACGACAACCAGCGCCAACTTTAGACCCAACCCATTGCTTCCAAACACCCGCTCGGAAATGGCCGTGCCGCTCATGATCGGTGAAAGAGTGGTAGGTGTGTTGGATATGCAAAGTGAGCACTCAGGATCGTTAAGTCAGGATGTGCTCCCAGCTTTTGAAGCGCTGGCAGGTCAGTTAGCCATCGCCATTCAAAACGCCGCCCTCCTTGCAGAAGCTGAACTAGCCCGAACCGAAGTGGAAGCGCAGGCACAACGTCTATCACGATCTAACTGGACAGAATATCTCGATGCCATTCACAAGCCTGAGGAGACTGGTTTTGTCTTCGAACAAAACAAGGTCATTCCATTAAGCCAGGCCAAAGAATCACAGCTTAGTGCAAACTCATTAAGTGTACCTATTGAGGTTTCTGGTGAAACGCTTGGAAACCTAGTTGTAGAAATGGATGAGCACTCCCCTATATCGCATACACCTGAACTGGTGAATACTGTGGCTCGTCAAGTGGCACAACAAATTGAAAGCTTACGCCTTCTTGAAAGTGCTGAACGCTTCCGTATGGAGGCAGAAGCATCTTCACGCCGCATCGCCCGCGAAGACTGGCAAGAGTACAAACAGTCCGCGGACAAAACTATGAGCTATCTCTACGACCTGAAAGAAGTCCGCCCATATAACCAAAATGAAAATATGCAGCTTGAAAATTCTGATTTCAGCCTGCCGTTAAGAGTCCGCAATGAAAAGATCGGGCAGGTTACAGTTCAGGGTCTTAAAACCAATGATCTGGATAACCTTGAACTTGCTGGCGCCGTTGTGGAACGTCTCAGCCAGCATATCGAAAGCTTGCGCTTGCTGGAGCAAACAGAAGAAAGCCGTTCTGAGATCCAACAAAGTCAGGTGCGCCTCTCAGAAGCGTTGGAAATCGCCAAGCTTGCTAATTGGGAATATGATGTAGAGAAGGATCTCTTCACCTTCAACGATAACTTCTACTCGATCTTCCATACCAACGTAGAAGAAGTTGGCAGCTATCAATTACCTTCCTCCGAATACGCAACCCGATTTGTACATCCTGAAGATGTGCCCGTGGTCGGTATTGAAATTGGAAAGGCTCTAAATTCTACAGAACGACATTACTCAGCTTCGCTTGAACATCGCGTGTTATTTGCCGATGGCGGCATAGGATATATCTCAGTCAACGTGCACGTGGAAAGAGATGAAGAAGGCAAGATCATTCGCTATTATGGTGCGAATCAGGATGTTACAGAGCGTAGAAAAGCTGAAGAAGAGTTACGCTCTCGTGAAGCTCAATTATCTGCAGTGCTCATGCAGACTGAAAAACTGTTTGAAGCCAGCCGAAGATTAACACAAGTCTCAGACTTGCAGGAACTGGTAAAGATTACTGTTGAGATTTTCAACATCCCTGTGATCAATGGCGCAGAGCTGGATATGTTTAGCTATGATTCAAATGGGGAGTTAGAGAGTCTTTCTGTTATTGCCAACTGGTGGAACGGCACTGGAAAAGCCCCAGGAGCCATCGGGTCGCATTATGCAAAGGAGATGTTCTCAGCCATCAAGCTGTTCCTTACTTCTACGCCAGTATTCATCAGTGATGCATTGGACAGTGAACGCGTAGATGCGGGCATGCTGCGAATCGTCAAAGCATTCAGCATTCGTGCTGTTACATTCCTGCCCCTGTTCGTTGGTACAAACCAGATCGGCGTTCTAGTCATGCACGCTGAAGAACCTCATGACTTCACCGAAGAAGAGACACGCTTATTCTCAGGTTTGGCACCACAAATCGCCACCGTGTTGGATAACCGCCGCCAGTTCGAACGAGCGCAGCAACAGGCTGAACGCGAAAGTAAACTGAACGTTATCAGTCAGAAGATCCAAAATGCCACCACTGTGGAAGCCGTGCTTCAAATTGCCGCACGTGAGCTGGGACACGCCCTTGGCGCCCCCATGACCGTTGCTCAATTAAGTATGAAAGATAGACAATAAGAAGCACAGTCCAGGAGACGTTGCTGATGCACCCTGACGACAAATCACAAAAGCGAGTTGAAAAACTCTTTGCAGACTTGGATCAAATTGCCAAAATGCCTGCTGCTACAGGGGAGAAAAAGCCTGTAGCAGTGGGGGCAACTTTACCAGTCAAGTTTGATGCGCCTGCAACTCCCGCCGCAGCAGATACATCCACAGCATCTCATGAGATGGAATTGCTGATTCAACGCATCCGTGAGTTGGAAGCAAAGCTCAAGGAAAACGAAAAACGCATTGCGCCGGTTAATGTTTACGAACCAGAAAGACTGGGTTTTGAATTTCGTGATGATCAAATAAACCCTGTTCAAATGGTCGATTCTCCCTTGGCGCCGCCAGAGAATCTCGTCAAGACTCCATTAATGGCAAGCGGTGAATTAATTGGCGAAATGAAAATTGAACCGCCCAAAGACCGTCCGTGGACAGAAGATGAAGAAGCGCTGGCGAATTCGGTAGCTCAGCAGGTTTCGCTTCAGATCCAAAACTTACGCTTGCTTGCTGCAACCGAACGTGCACGCGCCGAAGCCCTGGCAGCCAACCGACAGTTCACTCATCAAAGCTGGGAATCCTTTATGGATGGGATTCGCAACAGCGAGCGAATTGGGTATGTGTATGATCAGGCATCTGTCGTTCCATTTAGCGAACCGACGCCAAAACAAGTTGATATTCAAGAAACCATCAACGTACTGGATGAGCATGTCGGCGACCTTTTTCTAAAACAAGATCCATTGCGTCCTCTGACAGAAGAAGATAAGGTGATGATCTCTGCGGTTGCCCGCCAGGTCGCGCAGCAAGTTGAAAATCTTCGGCTGTTGGCAGACGCTTCACGCGCGCAAGCCAACGCGGAAGAAGCCACTCGCCGCCTGACTCGTGAAAACTGGCAATCGTTTACCAGCCAAAGAGCAGACGCGTTAGGCTATGCTTACGATACTATTCAAGTAACACCACTCATAGATTCTCAAGCTCTTCAAGATATATCTTTTGAGCAGCCGCTTACCGTCCGTGGTGAAATCATTGGTCAATTGACTGTGGCCGGCCTAAAGAATGTCCCTGTTGACGCCATGGAATTGGCAGATAATATCGCCAAGCAGGTGAGCTCTCACATTGAGAACTTGCGCTTGTTCGAGTTGAATGAAAGACGCGCTCGTGAGTTGGAAACAGTGGCTGTGGTGAGTACCAAAGCCTCCACCGTGCTAGACCCTGATGAGTTGCTGCAATCCGTAGTGGACTTAACAAAAGAGCGTTTTGCACTTTATCACGCACACATCTATCTGGCAGATGAATCATGGAATACGCTTTTGCTTGCCTCTGGTGCAGGTGATATCGGCAGACAAATGGTAACCACAGGCCACGCCATTCAAATGGATGTCCCTCACTCCCTCGTGGCACGTGCAGCACGTGAACGTTCGGCTATCATCGTCAATGACAGTTTGGCCAACCCAGACTTTTTGCCAAATCCGCTTCTTCCCAAAACACGCTCAGAAATGGCAATTCCCATGATCGTCGGCGAATCAGTCCTCGGCGTGTTCGATGTGCAATCAGAAAAAGCAGGGCACTTCTCACAAGAAGACGCCAACATTTACAACACTCTGGCTACTCAAGTTGGAATCGCTCTTCAAAATGCCCGCTTGTATAAAGAGCAGTCGGCAACAGTGGCTCAATTGCGCGAGTTGGATCGTCTCAAATCATCTTTCCTCGCCAACATGTCACATGAATTGCGTACCCCGCTCAACTCCATCCTCGGCTTTGCAGATGTGATGCTCGAAGGGCTGGACGGTCAACTTACCCCATATATGGATAACGACCTCAAGCTCATTCAAAAGAACGGCCAGCATCTACTCCACCTCATCAACGACGTGCTCGACATGGCAAAGATCGAATCTGGCAAACTGAACCTCATTATCGAAAAATTCAACCTGCATGAGATTATGGAAGAGGTTACCAGCATCACTTCATCACTTGCCAACGAAAAAGACATTACCTTGAATATCGACGAACACTCAGACCGCGATGTAGAGATCAGTGCAGACCGCAACCGTCTGCGCCAGGTAATGATCAACCTCGTAAACAACGCCATGAAATTTACCGAGCAAGGTAAAATCACAATTCGCATTGCGCAAGAAGAGAATAATGTTCTCGTCAGCGTAAAAGATACAGGCATTGGTATTCACCCATCTCAATTGGAAGCTGTCTTCCAGGAGTTCACACAAGTAGACTCATCCACCACGCGCAAAGTCGGTGGCACTGGCCTCGGCTTGCCCATCAGCCGCCGCCTCATCGAAATGCACGGCGGACGTCTCTGGGCTGAAAGCACAGGCATTGAAGGCGAAGGTTCCACATTCTACGTGTTCCTCCCCATCGAAGCAAAAGTAATCGACTCTGAACCCGTAATGAGAAAGAACTAACATGGCAAAACCAACCTTCCTACAATGCGCCGTTTGCGGTAATCAGCAGCCCTACGAACCCTTCGTACCTGCTACTTGCAAAAAGTGCCAATCGCAATGGCTTGAAGCAAATTACGATTACGCCGCATTCAAACGCGAAATTTTGCGCGGTATCCCCAACCGTCCCAATAATCTCTGGCGCTATCAGGATGTCCTGCCACTTGACAATCCCTCCGCTATAGAGCTCTACCCCGCTGGTGGAACACCTCTCTGGCTATCACAACGCTTCGCGCCTAATCTCGGGCATGCTACTGTTTACATCAAAGATGAACGCTACGGCCCAACATCCTCATTCAAAGACAGGCAGGCTGCAGTTGCCGTCGCTGCCATGAACGAGAACGGAATCCGCGAAGCTGTTATTGCATCCACAGGTAATGCGGCGGTCGCTTATGCCGCTGCTTGTGCCCGAGCGGGCATCAAACTCTGGGTCTTTATGACCAGCCTCGTCCCGCAAGAAAAGCTGCGCGAAGCCGCCCTCTTTGGCGCGGAAGTGATTCGCGTTAGCGGCAACTATGACCAGACCAAACAGATCGCATCTCAATTCGCACAGCGTAAAAACCTTCTCTTAGACCGTGGCGCAAGCTCCGTCCCTGCCCGCGAATCGATGAAGACTATTGCATATGAGATCGTGGAACAAATGGGCTGGCGCGCACCTGATTGGTACATTCAAGCCGTCAGTGGTGGACTTGGTCCTTTGGGTGTATATCAGGGCTTCAAAGAGTTATTTGAAATGGGACTGATCAACAAGATTCCCAAGCTTGCCATTATTCAAGCGGAAGGCTGCTCGCCAATGGTGAAAGCCTTCAAAGACGGCAAGGATGTTGCAGAGCCCGTCATCCCTGATACACGTATCATCATCCTCTCCACAGGCGACCCTGGGAAGTCATATACTTATTTATGGAACCTCACCCAAAAATACGGTGGCGTGATGGAATCCGTGACTGACCTTGAAGCCTATTCTGCCATGCGCGCACTTGCCAAAAGCGAAGGAATGGCCGTCGAACCAGCAACATCTGTCGCTTTCGCAGGATTCGAAAAATTATTTCGAGAAGGAAAGATCCGTGCAGATGAAAGTATTGTCATCAACTGCACAGGCCACACCTTCCCTGTTGAGAAGCATGTGCTCGGCGATCAATGGGCAGTGGATGTTCACCTCAGCAAAGATCAATCTCCTGCACCACGTGAAGGTTTACAAGCCGCTCTCGAGAATCTTGATGAAAAGACCACCACCGTCTTGTTGATCGACGACAACCCCGATGATGCGTTGCTGATCCGAAGACTGTTGGAAGGCAGAAAAAATTACCGCATGAACCATGCCAAAGACGGTTGGGAAGGCCTAGCCATGGCACGACAAACCCTACCCGACCTCATCGTCACCGATCTGACCATGCCCGGTATTGATGGCTTTGGCCTTGTAGAAGAATTAAAATTAGACCCACGCACAAAAGATATCCCCGTTGTAGTTGTCAGCGCAAAGGATATTACAAAAGAAGAACGCAGCCGCCTCAATGGAAATATTGAAGCGCTGTACCAAAAGGGCTCATTGCCCACTAGAAAATTTGTGGATCAAGTCATCCACGTAATTGAAGATAAGAACGAATCCAAAAGCGGATCTTAAGGAGAAGTCAATATGGGAAGTAACGTCTTATACATTGAAGATAACCCGGATAACATGATGCTTGTAAAACGCGCCCTTGAATCGCGCGGTTACACATTGCTCGAAGCCCCAAATGGTTTAACCGGTGTCGCAGCTGCTGAACAACAAGATGTAGATCTCATCCTGCTAGACATCAACCTACCCGATATTGATGGCTACGAAGTTGCCCGTAGGGTTCGCGCCAGTTCAAAACACGCCCTTGCTTATGTGCCCATCATTGCCATTACCGCCAACGCACTAAAAGGAGATGCTGAAAAAGCACTATCAGCCGGATGTGACGTGTACATGTCCAAGCCGATCAACATTCGCGAGTTGTGGGCGCGTGTTGAGGCTTTTGTACCAGCCCCCACACAAAAGTAACACCTATTAAAGGTTGATTATTGTGAAAACATCTTATCTCATCGATCTGACCTGTTCAGATTGTGGAAGATCTTTTTCCGCCAAAGAAATCCTTACCTTCTGCCCAGATTGCCAATCCACCCTAATCTCAAACTATGACTTGAACGCGGTTCGCAGTGAAGTGGACCGCGATGAAATACAGACCCGTCCCAAAGGGATGTGGCGCTGGCATGAAATGCTGCCTGTGCAAGACCCAGAAAATATCGTCACGCTCGGAGAAGGAGATACGCCTCTGCTGCGCATCCCACGCGTTGGAAACGACCTCGGCCTTTCCAATCTTATGGTCAAGGATGAAAGCAGCAATCCCACGGGTTCCTTCAAAGCACGCGGACTTTGCGCTGCGATTTCACGAGCAAAAGAACTCGGCGTAAAGAAAGTCATCATCCCAACTGCAGGTAATGCAGGCGGCGCCATGGCTGCATACGCTGCACGTGCAGGTTTGCAGGCGATGATCTATATGCCAAAAGACACGCCAAATGCAAATATTCAAGAAAGCCGTATTGCAGGCGCAGAAGTTATTCTCGTGGAAGGTCTCATCAGCGACGCGGCTGGTATGGCAGGTGTAAAAGCCCGTGAAGAAGGTTGGTTCGATGTCTCCACCTTCAAGGAGCCGTACCGCGCCGAAGGCAAAAAGATCATGGGATATGAACTTGCCGAAGCCTTCAACTGGACACTGCCAGACGTGATCCTCTACCCCACTGGCGGCGGCACAGGTTTGGTTGGCATGTGGAAAGCTTTTGCTGAGATGGAAGCTCTTGGATGGTTGAAGGATACAAAACGTCCGCGCATGGTTTCAGTGCAAGCGGAAGGCTGCGCCCCAATCCCCAAAGCCTTCCATGCAGGCGCCTCATTCTGTGACTTTTGGCTGGGTGCTCAAACTGTGGCATCTGGCTTGCGAGTGCCAAAGAGCTTCGCAGACCGAATCATTCTCTCCAACATCCGTGAAAGCAATGGGACAGCTGTTGCCGTCAGTGATGAGGCTTTGATCCACGCACAGAAAACACTGGCTGCAAAAGAAGGTATCTTTGCTGCCCCTGAAGGCGCAGCCTGTCTCGCCGCACTAGAAGAACTTGTAAAACAAAACTGGGTCAAGCCAAACGAAAAGATCGTCATTTTCAACACTGGTTCAGGGTTGAAATATCTCGACGCAGTTATACAATAGACGAGAATTTTAAAATAATCAGCCACGGATTTCACAAATTGACACGGATTTTTATCCGTGAAAATCTGCGAGATTCGTGGCTGATCTTTTCTCTTTTGACTTTAGAAATCGATCACTGTAGGCCTCAGTCCCAACTCGTCGATTAACCCATTCAGCTCTTCATCCGTCAATCTTCGCCCTTTGCCAGTGTAAGCCGTGAGCATGGCTTCGTTCATGTTCGTTCCAAAGGAGCGGCCGTCAAATCTCGGTGTAGTGGTGATGACTCTTTTCACACCACGCTCTTTTAGCAATGCAATATTATCTTCGGTGGTGGTGTTGGTAACAACCGTTTTACCAAATAGATTTAACGGCATGTATTTTCGCATGAAGAGAAAATCACCTGCGATCAAATCTGACTCTTCAAAATATTTTGTGTATTTCGGTTCGTGTTCGGCGCCATCACTTCCGTAGAAGATCATGCTCATCGGGAAATAACTTACCAGCGGAAGCATGACTCTTGCAACTCGTTTGAAGGCCGGGACGCCGTAAATGGGAATTGGTACCCCCAATGCAACCATCAAATCACCGAACACGGTTCTTTCTGCGACCTCTGCAACTGCTTCAGCCAACCCAGCACGATCTACAGCGACGGGGACAAAGGCCTGCTTGAAGCGAACCTCTCCCAGTTGTGCCCTTGCCAATTGAAAGACACGTCGCTCAAGGGTGTGCTTGAGTCCACGCCCGTCACAGAGTGGAGTCTGCTTGACGCCAGAGACAAGCTTGAGCGGGGCATGAAGCGGATATTCTCTTTCATCCAGACGAAGATACAAGTCAATGCCGCCGACGCCAAAAGCATCTATTTTGCCATCCAGATCCAAATACATTTGACGGGCTTTCTCAATATCGCCATCCGTACCGATGCGCTCGACAAGGATCTCCTGCCCATTGAGGTTGACCTTTACGCTTTTATCGCGCTTTGAACTTCCTAGGCTGACGCTGACTGCACGTTTCATTTATTCCCTCACAAATGGATTGAATTGTTTTTCGTGACCAACTGTTGTTTCAGAGCCGTGCCCAGATAACAAACGAGTATCATCGGGCATGGTGTAAATTTGTGTGCGGATGCTGTTCTCCAGCGTTGCAAAATCTCCACCAGGCAAATCGGTGCGTCCAACGCTGCCATTGAAGATCAGGTCACCGCAGAAACAAATATTTTCTTTTTCCACATACAACACGCAATGACCTTTGGTATGGCCAGGCGTAAAGCGGACTTCAAATTCATTTGAGCCAAGTTTAAGTTTCATGCCATGCAAAAAGTCAATTGTTGGTTCGGGGCCAGGGTCAATATCCAAACCAAAGACTGCTCCGCCGCCACCCGCCCGCCAAAGGACATGGTCATCGGGATGTAACGCCACATGCGGGAGCGGATTGAGCGCATCTGCAATGGCTGCCGCGCCACCAATATGATCGAAATGCGCGTGCGTGTACCAAAGATGACCAATACGCCATCCGCGATCTTGCGCGGCTTTGAGGATAATATGTCCATCCCACGAAGGGTCAATAACTACGGCTTCTTTGGTTTCAGGGTCAGCCACAAGATACGCATTTGTGGAAGCGGGGCCAAGTGTGAAAGAGACGATCTCAAGCATTTACAAAAACTGCCTTTCTTGGCAAAAAGATAAAACTTACAACAATCGATATGAGAATCAAGCCGATTGCAAGTGGATACACGATCATTGGGTCACGTTCAAACAACAACCCTGCAATTGGAGGTGTAACAATGGAAATAATTGCGCTGATGGTTTCCATGAAGCCGTATGTCAGCCCCATTTGTGATTCATGCACAAGGTCACGCGCCTGCGCCATTGCCATGGGACGCCCAGCACGAAACCCGCCAAGCAGAAAATATCCCAGCGCAAAGATGGGCAGGCTTGACCCTTTCCAGATGGAAACAGCAAACAGAATCACCAATACCTGCGCGAATAAAAATCCGCGGCGCGGGTTAATGCGGCTGAAAGCGATTGCCACCAAGGCATTTCCTAACGCGCCCACTGTAAAGATCAACCCCGTTTGGCTCAAAGAAAGTCCACGCACACCTTCAAGAAAATTCGGCGTGAGCGGCTGAGACAAGTACATGGAAAATATTGCAAAAGCAAGCACGCTCATCAGTCCAAGGAATTTCTTATTCCTCATCAAACCTGGCGGCGGAGCTTCTGGGTCATGATGGTCAATGGGCTGGCTCTGTACAAATAATACAGCGGCACATGAAAACGCCAATACCCCCGTTGCCACCAGAAAACTCATCTGCATCCCATAATGATCGCCGATCCAGCCGCCTGTTACAGGGCCAAGCGCCATACCAAAGTTAAAGGATGCGGAGGTCAATGAGAGTGCCATTGCCACACTCCAATCGCCGCGTGCAGCAGTGACATAACTGCTCAATGGTGAAGAGACAAAAGCGGTCAAGCCATAGCCAGCCAAACCAATCAGAAAAACGGGCAGGGCATGTGAAATCCCCATAACAAAAGTGGACACCAATCCAAATCCCCATGCGAGCACAAGCAACGGCTTGCGCCCAATTCGATCTGCAAGCCGTCCCGCAGGGATGTGCGTGATCGCCATGAAAAAGCCAAACGCGCCAAGGATCAAACCAATTGCATATTTGCTCAATTGAAATTGAACATCTAAATAGATTGGCACGAAATTAAAAAACATACCCTCGCCAATTCCCCACAAGAACAGAGCAACGGCAATGGATGATAAATTACGATTCAAGTTACCTCACTGTAAATTACGATAAACTCTCAATGCGTTTGATAAAGTCCTTCGCGGTTTCGAACACCTGCTCACGAGCCGCATCCCGCGTAACAACATGGCCTGATCCAGTTACATAAAGCTTTGTCTTATCTGATGAATTCACCAACCCAGCATAGATCCGCTCCAAATTTTCAGGCAGCACATACTTGTCATCTTTGGAGTGAATCAACAGCACAGGTACAGTTATTTTAGGCAAAGCTGAATGCATCCTATCAAGCAACACTTTCAACTCTGCCGCCGAGCGGATCGGATTCAAAGGATAAGAAATATGTCCCTTGAACGCTTCCTTATCAAACCAACCCGCGTCGGGCTTGCCTTTGGTCTTTGGAAGATATGTTTTAAAATAACTATATAGTTTGATTTGCCATGCAGGGTGTTCATCTGGCATTGTGTATGGCGCGGATATGGTCACGATCCCCTTCACATCCAACCGTGTGGACATCAGCAACGACAATGCCCCGCCCATTGAAAGCCCAACCAGGTAAATATTATCTACCGCGCCGCGCAGGAGATTGTAGCCATCTTCAACCGAGGCAGTCCAATCGGTCCAGCGCGAACGAACCATATCCTTGGGACGGGTTGCGTGTCCTGCCAGCCGTATGCCAAGGCAGGTAAAACCAAGTTCACGATTTAAGTATTCCCCCATCCAACGCATTTCCTTGGGCGTGCCAGTAAATCCATGAATTAGCAGAATACCTGTACGCCCACCAGGAAGAAAAAACGGTTCAGCAGTTTGTATGGTTTGAGTGTTCACACCTTGATTATATCAACGAGACCACGCAAGCCGAGTTCATACGAACGCCAGCCAAACCCGCTGACCTTGCCCTTGCACACCGCTGAAACAAAAGAGGTATGCCGAAATTCCTCGCGTGCATACACGTTCGATAAATGCACTTCAATGACAGGAATCACAATCGCTGAGATCGCATCGCGCAGTGCAACAGATGTATGAGTGTATCCACCAGGGTTGAACACCACACCGTCGGCCCAAGTTCGTGCGTCGTGCAATGCATCAATTAATGCGCCTTCATGATTCGATTGCAGACAAATAACCTCTGAGCCTAATTCTTTTCCCAACGCAATGATTTTTTCATTGATATCGTTCAATGTCATCGAACCGTACACTTCAGGTTCACGAGTTCCGAGCAAATTTAAATTGGGTCCGTGCAAAAGTAAAATTTTCATTTTCACTCCAATACCGATTCCAAATCTGTCACTTCCACCAAATCCACTTTGCCAATTTCAACAGGCAACGCAAAGCGAATCGCTTTTGCATTCTTCTTTTTATCCACTCGCATTGCGCGGATGATTTCTTCGCGCGGCATGGCTTCTGGAATTTGAATAGGCAATCCCAGTGACTTGAAGGATTCAGTGATCGCATCCACCAACCCGTCACTTGCCAGCCCAATTTGAGCAGCATACTTCGCTTCAGCCACTGTACCAATGGCAATGGCTTCTCCATGCCGCAGTTTAAACTTGCTGACCAGTTCTACCGCATGCCCAACTGTATGTCCTAAGTTCAAAGCCGCGCGGATTCCTTTTTCGTATGGGTCTTCCTCGATGACTTTGATCTTCACTGCCATCGCGCGTTTGACAACTTCTTCAAGATTATTCTTAACCCAATCCAATCCGCGCGAACACATGTTGAATAATTCAGGGTCAGAAATAATTCCATGCTTGACCACTTCCGCCATGCCAGAGATTAATTCCGCTTGAGGCAAGGTGGTAAGCAATTGCGGGTCAGCCATGACCAACTTCGGCGGATAAAACGAACCGATTAGATTTTTGCCTTCGGGCAAATCGAAACCCGTCTTGCCGCCCAGAGATGCATCCACCATTGAAAGCAGAGTCGTCGGCACACCCACCCACTCAATCCCGCGCATGTAGGTAGAGGCGGCAAAGCCTGCCATGTCACCAATCACACCGCCGCCCAAAGCAATGACAGTACTCTTGCGATCCAATCCATTTTCGAGGAAAGCCTTCCATAAGCGAGAGATGGTCTCCAAATTTTTATATTCCTCACCTGCAGGAACAACAATGGATTTTATATCGGTCCCCAATACTTGCTTCATCGTTTCCAGATGGAACTTTGCAACATTCTCATCGGTAACAATCATACTGTTTTGCATTGGAAAGCTTTTTAAATCAGCAAGCTGACCAACGACAGAATCATATTCTCCCATTGCAGAGAGATGATGACGTCCCAATGCAACTTGCGCACGATGCGCATTTTGTTCGGCAGTTTTTCCATCCACATGAATCAACATAGGGAAAGAGTTGTAATGTTTTCCACGCTTATTCAACAAAGATAAAAGTTTCTCACGCAAATCACCTGCTAGCAGAGGGCGATTCCCTGACTCATAATGCAAGCGTTCCAACAAAGTAGATAGCTCCGCCATCAGAAGAAGCACCTTGCCATTGCTTTCAGCAAAGGCACGATTTTCGTCACGCAATAAAGCACCACCACCCAAGGCCACAACACTTTCTTTTTCTTCTAAAAGATTCTTCAGCGCCGTAGTCTCAAGGTCACGAAAAGTTGACTCTCCCTGCTGTTCCATAATTTGTAGAATAGACATTCCTGCATTTGTTTCAATGACACGGTCAAGATCAATGAAAGGCAGCTTCAGATTATGGGCAAGTTTTTTTCCAACCGTAGATTTACCTGTCCCAGGCGGGCCGTAGAGGAAGATATGTGTCATAAGTGTGAATACTCCACGTAAAAGTATTTATTCCCAAAACACGTGTGGGATGTTGTCCATTGGCAGATCTTCAAGCGTGGCTTTGCGTAAAGATTCAAAGCGTGGCTTCATTTCGTTGAGTGAGTCACCACCAAGTTTTTCGAGAAGAGCATCCGCTAGAACGAAGGCAACCATGGATTCGAGAATCGGCACAGCACGCGGAACTGGGCAGAAATCGGAGCGTTCATATTTGGTGGGAGATTCTGTCCCTGACGCCAGATCAACTGTGGACTGAGGAAGAAGCGTGGTGGCTATTGGTTTCATCGCCGCGCGGATAATAATCGGCTGTCCATTGCTGATTCCACCTTCGGTTCCACCTGCGCGGTTGGTTGAGCGTTGCAAAGTTGCATCTTGCAAGCTGATAGGGTCATGGGCTTGCGTGCCAATTCGTTTGGCGTTCTCAAACGCATCGCCCACTTCCACACCTTTGATGGCTTGCACAGACATGATGGCCAGCGCAAGTTTGGCTTCGAGGCGGCGATCCCATTGGACGAAACTGCCGAGACCAACAGGGACGTTGAGCGCAACAATTTCAAGAACACCGCCCAATGTGTTTTTACCGTGAATGGTCTTTTCGATTTCAGCACGCATCTGATTCGCAGAGGATTCAACAGGACAACGCACATCGGATTCTTCGGCACGAGTGAAGCGTTCTTCAAAAGGCATGTCACCAAAATCAGTTTGTACCTCGCCAATGGATGAGACATATCCACCAACGATGATTCCAAACTGCGCGAGGAAATGTTTGCAGACCGCACCAGCCGCGACGCGCATGGTGGTTTCTCTTGCGGAAGCACGTTCAAGAGCGGGACGTAAATCCTTGTATCCGTATTTGACCGCACCCGTTAAGTCCGCATGACCTGGGCGTGGAGCAGTCATCTGTTCGATAGCTTTGCCCTTCCATTTGACATGGTCATCGTTTTGTACGAGTAGAGCAATCGGCGCCCCCGTGGTTTCGCCACCCATCACGCCACCAAGAATTTGCACGGTGTCTTTTTCAATTTTCATGCGTCCACCCGAGCCATATCCCTGCTGACGGCGGGCAAGTTCTTTGTTGATGATTTCAGTTGTGAGGGGAAGCCCCGCGGGGATGCCATCAAGAATGGTTGTGAGCGATGGCCCGTGAGATTCACCTGCAGTGAGAAAGCGTAAAGGCATAAGAAACTCCAATAATCAAAGAACGTTTGGATTTTTCATCTTACTGGAAACAAAAGCCATTTCCAGTGCAAAGAAACATTGAATCAAAACCATAAGTGGAATCTGAAGTGGAAGCGGAAGAGAATACACCACCAACGTACCAGGAATCCAAGTCAACCAACAATTTACCATCATGGGAATAATCACTTTGATAACCCAGTCATCACGCAAAGCACTTCCAAGTGATTTGAAATCATAGTTTAGATCGCGCAATCGAAAGCCAAGCGCAACATGTTGAATACTCAAAAATGGTGTGAATGCAAACTGGTCCAACAACATTTTGGAAATGATAATGCCAAATGTCAAAGAAGGCCCCCAGAACCAATCCTGAAATTGATAGAAGTAATCCACCCAAATCATGTTGGTCGCCCAAACCAGACTGGTAAAAAGCAAGTCAAGAAAACCACGGCCATTGCGCTGACTCTTTCCAACTGCCATTAGATACAAACCTGGAATAAATCCTGCACCGATGGCGCTGGTCAGCATGGAAAAACCAAGTCCCCAGGAAGTGCGCAGGGACTGTAATCCAACCAAAGCATCACGCACGGAAGAAAAGGTGTAATACGAAGCAACCAACAAAGCTGCAAAAAATATAATCACCAAGCCTGGGATAAGATTTTCTTTGGCACCCAACCATCCATTTCGAGCAGATTCAAGGATGCGCTTCATGCGACTGCCTGTTGCATGGCAACGCGATTCGCTTTTGTACCCGTCCATATTTCAAAGGCAAGAGCAGCTTGTTCAATCAACATTCCAAGTCCAGTTGTGGCAGATAGTCCTTGTGCGCGGGCATCGCGGACGAGTTTAGTTTCGCGTGGGTTGTAGACGAGGTCGTAGATCAAGTTGTTTTTAGAAAGAGCGGTATGTTCGGGCAAAGGTGAGGTCTCCGTGTTGGGAGTCATTCCCAATGGGGTAGTGTTTACTAGCAATGATGAAGGATGAAGGATGAAGGATGAAAAATCAGCAACTTGTAACGTGTAATTTGAAAACGAGTTTGCTAATTGTTGTGCTTGTTCAATTCGGCGGGCGGCGATGGTGACATTCCAGCCATCATTGAGTAAAGCATAGACTACCGCACGAGATGAACCACCTGCCCCCAAGACTAATGCGGAATGCGGAATGGTGAATGACGAATTCAAAAACTGTTTCAAATCAGCAAGAAAGCCTGGGGCGTCGGTATTATCGCCGACAAGATTACCATTTCGAAGATAAATGGTGTTGACCGCGCCAATGACTTTTGCCGTTGGGGTGAGTTCATCCATTAACTCAATGATATTTTGTTTATGCGGAATGGTGACGTTGAGTCCTGTAATTTCACCAGCGCGGACTCGGACGAGTAGGTCTTTTAATCCCTGCTTGTCTTCGAGAGCAATTGGAAACAAAGAATAGTTTCCATCTAATCCACTTGCTGCAAGAGCGGCTGTGTGAATTTTTGGAGACAGACTATGTCCGAGCGGATAACCGATTAAGCCAAGTTGAATCATCGCAAAGTTTCCAATACTTCAAAGAAATTAGGGAAGGTCTTGGAAACACAGGATGGATTCTCAATGGTGACTCCATCAAAGCGTAAGCCAATTAAGGAAAATGCCATTGCCATGCGATGGTCGTTATAGGTTTGGATGGAAGCACTTCGCATCTTCTCTACGGGATAAATGATCATTCCATCTTCATGCTCTTCCACGCGAACGCCGAGTCTGTCCAGTTCAACACAAGTTGCGTGAACACGATCAGTCTCTTTGACACGGGCTGATGCAATGCCTCGAATTCTGGTTGGTGATGAAGCAAAGGGAGCCACGGTGGCGAGAGTTTGGGCAGTGTCTGGAATATCGCGCATGTCCACGTCCACACCAACCAACTCTTTTGCACCAGTGAGTTGGATAAAGTTCTCCCCTTCTGTGACCTGACATCTCATCTGTTTCAAGACATCGAGAAAAGCAATATCCCCTTGCAAAGACTTACGTGAGATGTTTTCCACTTTGACCGTTCCACCACAGATGGCAGGAGCAGCGAAGAAATAAGATGCGGCGGAGGCATCAGACTCAATGGCGTATGAAGAAAGAGGAAAGAAGGATGAAGGATGAATAGTAAAACGTGAATATTCCTTACGTTCGATTTCCACACCGAATTCTTTCATGATGGCTATGGTCATGTCTACATAAGGTTTGGAGTTTAGGTCAGTGGTGAGTTCAACTTCAACGGGAGATTGGGCATAAGGCGCGGTCATCAACAAAGCGGATAAAAACTGGGATGAAATATCTCCCGCGATTTTTGTCTTTCCACCTTTCAACCCTGACGCAGTAATTTTTACTGGCGGACAGATCTGCTTTCCACCTTCTGCCTTCTGCAAGGGCTGAATATCACACCCCAACTGCTCCAACGCCTCGACCAAATCCCCTATCGGACGTTCACGCATGCGCGGCTCGCCGTCCAAGATGTATTCACCGTTGCCAAGAGTCAGAAATGCCGAGAGAAATCTTGCCGCAGTGCCAGCATTGCCGATGAAGAGTTCGGCTTTCTTTGCAGGGATTTTTCCGCCCAAGCCTGTGACAGTCATTGAATAATTGGCTTCATCGAGTTGAACGTCGAAGCCAAGGGTTTGTAGAGCTTTGGCGAAGTAACGCGAGTCATCAGAGAAGAGAGCATTTGTCAGATGCGTGGTTCCGTTTGTAAGCGATGCAATCAGCAAGGCGCGATTGGTCAGGGATTTAGATCCAGGCACGCGAACAGTAGCATTTAATAAGTGAGTGATGGGATTAATTTTCAGAGAAGGATTCATTGAGTGAAGGATTGATATTTTGCTTGTGCTTCGTTGAGAAGAGATTCAAGTTTTACAAAATCTTTAGCAGATAATGCATCTTCAATTTCCGCCAATTGACTTTGCATTCCATGCAATGCATTCAAAACATTTTCACGGTTCGATTGCAATACACCCAACATCATGGAGGAGGATGTTCCAGCCAACCTGCTCGTGGATTTGAACCCTGGACCAACAAAAGGAGTCACATCTTCGGGAGTGGTGAGCGCAAGCGCAGACGAAATCAAAAACGGTAAATGACTTGTGGATGCAAGAATGCGGTCGTGTTCGACTGCGTCAAGAGTTTTACCTTTTGCGCCGAGGGCTTCGATGATTTGATTCGCGGCGGACAATGCACGTTGAGATGTTCGCTCCAATGGCGTGAGCAAGAACGGCGCAGCATAATACAAAGTCCGTTCGGCGTTGGCGAGGGAGAGTTTTTCCTTGCCGCAAATGGGATGTCCACCAATAGGGTCGAAGCGTTCGGGTAGTTGAGACATCGCTTCCACGATCAAATGCTTGGCCGACCCCAAATCCATGACGATGCAGGGATTTGGGGTAAAGGCTGGCAACTGTTCCAGCAGAGTCAAAATTGCGGGGACGGGCGCTGACAGAATCACAAGATCAACTTCGGGGAGCAGCTTGGCAGGGTCACTATCAGCGAAGTCCACGATATGTTGGGACAGAGCAAGCTCGAGCGTGGCAGGATGCGGGTCAATCCCGTAAATCGCGGCACACTTTCCATGCAATCCCAACGCCAGCGAGCCGCCCATCAATCCCAATCCGATGATTGCGATTTTGGACTCTGCGAGATTAAAGTCAGGCTGCGACATGGGAGTTGACGAGTTTGCGGTCAACCGCTTCTGCCACCGCCTTGACCTGCTTCACCATCTTGGCAAATGCTTCAGGTGTGAGCGACTGCTTGCCATCAGAAATAGCATGCGCTGGATCTTGATGCACTTCGACGATGACGCCATCAGCACCTGCGGCAACACCCGCTTTCGCAACCGCAGAGACAAATGCAGAATCGCCAGTGGAATGAGAAGGATCAATGATGACAGGGAGATGGGTTAATTTTTTCAGAACGGGAATGGCATTGATATCGGTTGTATTGCGGGTAGCGGTTTCAAAGGTGCGGATGCCGCGCTCGCAAAGAATGACGCGCGTGTTGCCGCCGCTGAGAATATATTCGCTCGCCATCAACATTTCTTCGATGGTTGCGGACATACCACGCTTGAAGAGGACGGGCGTGCGGGTTTCGCCAATGGCACGCAAGAGATTGAAGTTCTGCATATTGCGCGCGCCGAGTTGGAATACATCAACATATTTTTCCATCATTTCAATTTGCGAGACCGCCATCACTTCCACCACGATGGGCAGACCTGTTTTTTCGCGAGCTTCGGCCATGTATTCGAGGCCTTCTTCGCCGAGACCTTGAAAGGCATACGGCGATGTGCGCGGCTTGAAGACGCCGCCGCGAAGAGCATTCGCACCTGCTTCCTTAACAGCTTGTGCAATCTCTAAAATTTGTGAACGACCTTCTACCGAGCAAGGGCCAGCAATAATCGGAACTTCTGTACCGCCAACAGAAAATCCATCGAGCTCGAAAACAGAATCCTGTTCATGGAATTGACGTGAGGCGAGTTTGTACGGCTTGGAAATACGCTGCACTTCCATGACACCTGGTAAGGCTTCGAAGATTTCTTTGGCAACATAGTGACCGTCACCAACTGCGCCGATAATGGTCTGCTCCACGCCAAAGATGGGATGGGAAGTTAATTTCTGCTTTTCAATTTCGGCAATGACTGCGTCAATTTGTTCACGGGGTGCACCTGGGTGCATAATGATCATCATGGTGGAACTCCTTAAGGATGAAATATGAATTATGAAGGATGAATGGAACGCATTACGTGTTCCGTTGTTTACTTCTTACTTTTTACTGATTACTAATAACTGATTACTGCCTCACGCCCAACCCTGCTTCAACGGCTGGACATCGCTCTGGGTGGTCGCAAGTCTGCGGCCCATGATTTGTGCGATTTGGCCGACCTGCTTAACCATGGCGGCGAAGGCTTCGGGCTTAAGAGATTGCTTGCCATCGGAGACTGCTTTGGCTGGGTCAGGATGAACTTCGATGATGAGTCCGTCGGCGCCAGCGGCAATGCCTGCACGTGCGATGGCGGCGACATAATTTGCATGCCCAGTTGAATGAGATGGATCAAGAATGACTGGCAAGTGAGTTAGGTTTTTCAAAACAGGAATGGCATTGATATCGGTTGTGTTGCGTGTGGATGTTTCAAAAGTGCGGATACCGCGCTCGCACAACATCACACGTTGATTTCCCCCCGCCAAAATATATTCAGCAGACATGAGCAATTCTTCGACCGTTGCGGAAAGTCCGCGCTTGAGCAGAACAGCAGTACGGGTTTCGCCGATGGCACGCAGCAGGTTGAAGTTCTGCATATTGCGCGCGCCCACCTGAAACACATCCACATATTTTTTCATCACATCAATTTGCACTTGAGACATGATCTCTACCACAATGGGCAAGCCTGTTTTCTCACGCGCTTCGGCGAGAAGTTCGAGACCTTCTTCGCCAAGTCCCTGAAAAGCATAAGGCGAAGTGCGCGGCTTGAACACTCCACCACGCAAAGCAGACGCTCCCGCCTCTTTCACAGCGATAGCTGTTTCAATGATCTGCGAGCGACTCTCCACTGAGCATGGGCCTGCGATTACAGCGATCTCATTTCCGCCAACAGCGAAATTACTTAGAGGGACAACAGAATCTTCAGGGTGAAATTGACGGGAAGCAAGCTTGTAAGGTTGGGTGATACGTTGGACAACATCCACGCCATCCAAGCCTTCAAAACGCTCGGTCGGAATATTGTGAGTCTCGCCAATTGCGCCGATGATTGTCGCTTCGACTCCCTGTGACAGGTGGACGGCGAGTCCCATCGATTTTATTTGCTCGATCACCGCTTCGGTCTGTTGCGGTGTAGCATTGGCTTTCATTATGATCATCATGATGATTTCTCCTTGTTTAGATAGACAAGTCGTTTTTACTTGCCTACATTTTTACTTTCTCACTGCGCCGCTACCAAGTCTGGTCTCAGCTTCACTGCATCTCGCAAATACACATGCGTAATTTCATTCTGACGTTTTTCCGTATTCCAATGGACGAGAACGCGAATTACTTTTGGTAGACTGCCTGGAACAGGTATCTCACGCGCACAAGTCATTGGGACGAGACTCCAGCCCATTTGCCGCGCCGCCTGTGCGGGAAAGGTTGAGCAAAGGTCTTCCGTCACGGTGAAAAGTGCACTTCCCACATCTTCAGGCTTCATACTGGCGTTCGCACTCAGAATTGCCTCCAACAATTCTCGCGTGGCTTCGAGAATTAATTCTGGTTTATCTTCTGCTACAGTTGTTGCACCACGAATTCCACGAATTGACATTGATTGCTCCTCGTTTTGCAAGGACGACCCATCACAATTTATCAAGAGTCTTGATAATCTTGTCAGGTCGCCCCTACGGATATGATGAAATAAAAAAGAGCGAGGCCGTGTGGCCTCGCTCTTTTTGCATACAGATTTATTTTCTGTCTACTTAAGCGCCACCAACGGCAACCGAGTCTCGGAAACCGTAATAAAAATAAAACGCAAACCAACGAGTGGACTTAAGCATATTGGGCGCTATTCTATGCCTGTCATGAAGATGCGTCAAGGGGCAAATCTTCATCAGGGATTCACCCATGGTTTTGCTTTACGTTGGAAGTATAATCACTCTGTTATGTCGATTCTTTCAGGAAAACACATCCTGCTTGGGGTAACTGGGTCCATCGCAGCCTACAAAGCAGCGGACTTGGCTTCCAAGCTGGCACAGGCAGGCGCAAAGGTGGATGTGCTTTTAACAGGCGCTGCTGAAAAATTTGTTACACCACTCACCTTTCAATCTGTTACTGGGCGCCGCGCGTACACCGACAACGATCTTTGGGGAAATGAAGCTCATGTCCTCCATGTCAGTTTTGGCAAAACAGCAGATCTGCTTGTCATTGCTCCCTGCACAGCAGATACAATGGCAAAGCTCGCGCATGGCATTGCAGATAATTTACTCACTGTCACTGCACTGGCTGCGACTTGTCCAATTCTGATCGCACCTGCCATGGACGGCGGGATGTTCGACCACCCTGCCACGCAAGAAAATCTCCAGACGCTTCTTTCTCGCGGTGTGCTGGTTGCTGGACCTGCAAGCGGACACCTCGCGTCAGGACTTTTGGGTAAGGGTCGAATGGTGGAACCTGCTGAGGTTCTCGGGTATATTCGAACAACGCTCGGTAAAAAAGGTAAGCTGGCTGGCAAAAAAGTGGTCGTTACTGCGGGCGGGACGCAGGAAGCCATAGACCCTGTCCGCGTGATCACCAATCACTCAAGCGGAAAACAAGGTTATGCTCTTGCACAAGCAGCCCTCGATGCAGGCGCAGAAGTCTGCCTGATCACTACTCCCACCGCATTGACTCTGCCTGTTGGCGCGAACGTTGTCAACGTAAAGAGCGTGCAAGAAATGCTCGACGCACTACTGAATGAATCTGCTGATGCGTTGATCATGGCGGCAGCAGCAGCGGATTTTCGTCCGAAGCAAGTATCGAAAGAGAAAATAAAGAAACGGGATGGCATTCCGCAAATCGAACTCGAAGCAGCGCCTGATGTCCTTCGGACGGTATCAAGCATCAGCGGAGATAAGAAGCGTTTCAAAGTCGTGGTGGGATTCGCAGCGGAGAGTCAATCTTTGCTGGAGAATGCAGCGGAGAAGTTAAAATCCAAAGGTTTGGATTTCATTGCTGCAAACGACATCTCTGCAACGGATGCAGGGTTTGGCGTGGAGACAAATCGCATTACGTTATTGTTTGCGAATGGAACGAACGAAATTTTGCCGTTGATGAATAAATCCGAAGCGGCCGAAAAAATCATCGAACACGTAGCAAGGCTGTTGGAGTGATATGCGTATTTTGGTAATGTCTGATATTCATGCGAATTACACCGCGCTCGAAGCGGTTTTGAAAAGTGCGGGGGATGTGGATGAGACTTGGTGCTTGGGCGATCTGATCGGGTACGGGCCTGACCCGAATGCTGTGGTGGAGGAAATGCGTGACATAAAAAACCTCACCTGCCTGCTTGGCAACCATGATGTGGCAGCGATCGGGAAAATGCCGCTTGAAACATTCAATGGTGATGCGCGAAAATCATTGATGTATCATGAAAAAGTTTTGTCTGCCAGCAATATGGAATTCCTGAATTCGCTTCCATCCAAAACGAAGGTGCGGGGCGAAGCGACGATGGCACACGGCAGTCCGCGTGACCCGTTGTGGGAATACATTTTGAACACGCTGTCGGCACGCCTTAACTTTGATCATTTTGATACACCCTGGTGTTTTGTTGGGCATTCTCACATCCAATGCATGTTTGCATTGGATGAAAAAAAGGACCGGGTGACGCTTGAACAAACCAAACCTGATGTAACGATCTCACTTCACCCGAAGTTGATCCTGAACCCTGGCTCGGTTGGCCAACCGCGAGACCGTGATCCGCGTGCCGCCTTCGCGATTTACGATACCGAAGCCCGCACATGGACTCCGCGCCGCGCAGAATACAACATTGCCGAAGTACAGGAACGCATCCGCTCGGCCGGGCTGCCTGAGAAACATGCCGCCCGCATTGCCGAAGGATGGTAAGGTAGTCTGTGGAAGATAAAAATGGACCGCGATAAAGGTGTAGTACTTTTATCACGGTCCATTTTTTTGTAAATTGCCTACAATGGGAACTATTCCATCAACGCAGTCGTCCATTGGGTAGAGAAATTGCCAAAGTCAATTAGGAGAAGAAATCATGAAAAAGATATTGCCATTTAGTTTGATCGTCATTGCCACATTGATCCTCGCCGCGTGTGGCAGTTCCAGAAGTTACTCAAGTGCAGAAGAGCCAATGCCAGGCATTGGCGGAGGGTCAGCGCCTGCCGTTGCTCCTGACGCATACGCTCCCATCCCCGCCGCCACGGCGGGCGTGGTCACAGACAATCTACAATCCCCTGCCAGCGGTGGTGGAAATGTAGAAGCAACATCTGTAGAACGTATTGTTATTCAAAACGCTGATATTTCCATTGTGGTATCTGATGTGGAAGGCCGCATGAGAGATATTGAAGATATGGCGGCCAAGATGGGTGGTTTTGTAGTTTCATCCAACCTGTATCAGAGCTACAACAACAGTTATGTTGAAGTGCCTGAAGCACAGGTGGTCATCCGTGTGCCAGCAGAAAAACTGGAAACAGCACTGAAACAAATCAAGGCAGATGTGGTTGAGGTAAAAACCGAAACACGCTCAGGTCAGGATGTAACCTCTGAATATGTGGATTTGAAATCACGCCTTGCCAATTATGAAGCAGCAGAAAAGCAGCTCAACGGCATTATGGAAAATGCCGAGAACACAGAAGATGTGGTTAATATTTTCAACCAGCTTGTGTATTATCGTGAACAGATCGAGCTTGTGAAAGGCCAGATCAAGTATTACGAAGAAGCCTCTGCTCTTTCCGCCATCACGATTACGATTGTTGCCGAAGAAAAAGATCAGCCGATCGCGATCGGCGGCTGGGAGCCCCAAGGTGTTGCGAAAAACGCCGTGCAAGACCTGATCTACTTCTATCAAGACTTCGTAAATTTTGTTATCCGCTTCGTCATCTATACACTACCAGTTTGGATCACCATTGGTTTGCCGCTGTACTTGATCTTTATCGGTATCCGCGCTCTGTTTCGCAAGTTACGCGGAAATAAGAAGAAGGGTACTGAAACTAAGGTTGAGGAAGAGAAGAAGTAATACAACAAAAAACAAGAAGTGAATATGAGGACGGTGATAACGCCGTCTTCATATTTTTATGTCACTAAGCAGGTAAACGAACACTGTCATCGCAATGACGTAGAACTTATTTGCTTTATAATCACCCAATATGGATTCATTAATTAACGATGCACGAACACTATTCAATGTCCACCTGACGGCCAGACAGGTGATGGCGCTCATCAACTATGAGAAAGAACTGATCGAGTGGAATCAAAAATTTAACCTGACGGCTATTCGAGATGCAGAATCGATCCGCACCAAACACTTTCTGGATTCATATTCCTGTGTGCTGGCGTGGAAGGCCAATCCACCGCTTCGCCTCGTGGACGTTGGAACTGGTGCTGGTTTCCCAGGCCTTGCCCTGAAAATAATTTATCCCACCATGCATGTGACTCTCGTGGAATCAGTAGGCAAGAAAGCCATGTTCTGCCAGCACATCGTTAGCAAATTAGGCCTCGAAGGTGTAGATGTTGTCCACGCCCGCGCAGAGGACTTGGGACAAAAGCCTGAATTCCGCGAATCTTTTGATTGTGCTGTGGCGCGTGCTGTAGCACAACTTAACATCCTGAGTGAATACTTGCTCCCGCTGGTAAAGATTGGCGGGATGATGCTCGCCCAAAAAGGTGAAAGCGGACCTGCTGAAGCGCAGTCTGCTGAGAAAGCGATGAAATTACTGGGTGGAAAATTACGTCAGTTGATTCCCGTTAACTTGCCTGGCGTTGCTGATGACCGCTTCCTCGTACTTGTGGATAAGGTTGCAGCCACGCCGCCAAAATATCCTCGCAATGCAGGGATGGCCACTAAAGCCCCGTTGTAAACAACCACTCAATATCAGAACGTCATCAAGAAAACAATGAAGAAAATTTGGCCTTTTAGTTTTTACTTTCTGTATTTTGGCGCTTTTGCATCACTGGCGCCTTTCTTTGTAATTTTTTATCAAGGGCTTGGGTTCACTGGGACACAGATCGGGCTGCTGACGGGTGTAGCACCGCTGATCACTTTGGTGGCAACTCCGTTTGGCACAGGTCTCGCAGACGCAACCCGCCGACACAAACTGATCATGGGGTTGGGGCTGTTCATGGCAATTATTTTAGGGGTGGTGCTGCCAGTTCTTAAAAGCTTTGTCGCAGTTTGTATCCTCGTTGCCTTATATAACTTTTTTATGGCACCTGTCGGTTCTCTGGCAGATAGCGCCACCATGACCATGCTTGGAGATGAAAAAGCCATGTACGGGCGCGTCCGTCTCGGCGGGACATTTGGCTGGGGGCTCCTTGCACCGATCGCAGGCATACTTATTCAACGCTATGGCTTGGGGATCGGGTTTTGGATGTTTACCACGATCATGATCATCAATTTTATGGTCAGCCAAAAATTTGATTATGGTCAATCCCATCAAGAACAGACATCCAGCAATGGCGGTATCTGGCTCTTGCTTCAAGATAAAAAGTGGATGTTTTTCCTTGCTGCGGCTTTTCTGAGTGGGATAGGCACTTATTCAGTGGCCTCATACTTATATCCCTACATGGCGGAAATGGGAGCCACTGAAACACAGATGGGCATCACCTCCCTAATGGGCACATTGACTGAGATCCCCATCTTTTTTTTCGGGCATTATCTTGTAAAACGCTTTAATTCACGCAGCTTATTTATCGCAGCCATTGTACTGTTTGGGATTCGCTCCTTATTATTCGCGGCAGTGAATGTACCCGCCATGATGTATCTGATCCAAGGAGTGAGCGGAATCATATTCCCAATGATGTGGCTCGCAGGGGTTTCCTACGCAGATGAAAACGCGCCTGAGGGATTAAAGTCCACGGCGCAGGGATTGTTCGGCGCTGTGAGTTTCGGCTTCGGCTCCGCAGCAAGCGGATTCATTGGCGGCATTCTGCTTGAAAGCATCGGTGGCCGTGCCATGTTCTTTGTTTTTGGGGTTGGAATTTTGGTTTTGCTGGCTTTGATCGAAGGGGTGAGAAGATTTGTTATAACCCGTGCTGTATTGCAATAACCGCCGCTTGGGTTCTATCTGAAACTCCCAATTTTTCCAAAATAGCGCTGACATGATTCCGTACTGTGCCTTCGGAGAGGTGCAGTTGATTGGCGATCTCGCTGTTGTTGATGCCTTTTGCAATCAGGCGCAACACGTCCAGTTCGCGCTCAGTGAGTTTATCGGTGAGGATGGAAGTGGGCTGAGTCTGTTTGCTGGCGACTTGGTTGAGTAATTTTCCCGCGATAGCGGGGTCAACGAAGGACTTGCCATCCATTGTCCCGCGGATGGCTTCGACGATTTTCTGGCGCGGGGTGTCTTTGAGCAGGTAGCCTGATGCGCCAGCGCGGATGGCGTCGAAGACCCATTCGTCATCGTCATAGGTGGTGAGGACGAGGATCTTGATATTGGGGAATTTCGTACGGATCTCGCGTGTGGCTTCGATGCCGTTCATGATCGGCATTTTCAGATCCATCAAAATTAGGTCGGGCTGCTTTTGAGCGGCGAGGTCAACGGCTTCGGCGCCATCTTGCGCTACACCAACGACTTGAAAATCTTTCTCAAGGTTGAGAAGCATTTCAAGTCCATCACGGATTACAGCTTGGTCATCACAGAGGAGGATTTTCATGGTTGATTGTGGAAGGTTACCACAAAGGCAAAAAGCTGATTCAACGGCTTTGTGCCTTTGTGACTCTACAGTTAGATCGTGAGAGTCACCTTCGTGCCTTTTCCTTTTTCGCTTTCGATTTTCACTTTGCCGCCCGCAAGTTGAGCGCGTTCGTATATGCCCACAAGACCAAAATGTCCCGTCGGTTCTTTAGATTTTGTGTCAAATCCGATGCCGTCATCTTGAATAATAAGGGTGGTATGAACGTCGCTTTCAAGATGTACATTGAAGTTTTTTGCCTGCGAGTGATTGACGATATTTTCAATTGCTTCCTGTGCCACGCGAAAGATGGTCTGTTCAACGTCTGGGCTGAGAGATGGCATGGGGGTTTTAAGATCAAGCGCCAGATTAAGGTGGAAGCGCGCCGCGGCAGATTCAGCAGCGCGTTGGATGGCGAGGCTGAGTCCCATATCTTCCAAGGATGATGAACGCAGAGCCTTCAAGGCGCGGCGAGTTTCATCCGCTCCTTTGCGGGTGGCATCCAAAGACTTATCGATAAATTCACGAGACTTGTTCAAATCAATATCGAAATATGCTTTGGCGGTTTCAAGCGAGACGGAAACCGCCGTAAGGGAATGCGCCAATGTGTCGTGCAATTCGCGCGCAAGACGGTTGCGCTCGCGACTCACTGCCAGCTGCTCCAGCGTGGACGCATAGTGCGAAAGGTTGGCATTTGCCTCGCGCAACGATTCGCTCTGTTGACGCAATCGGTTGACCAACAGGTTGATAAAAATACCCAGCGCTATAAAACTGATAGTGCGGATGATGGCAATAAAAAGAAAAACAAAGATACTGCGCGATTGAACCGAAGAGAAGAGGATCAGCCCAAGCTCAAGGACAGTGGTGGAAATGCTAAAGAAGATAATATGCGGAAGTTGATATTCCCACGCGACAAGTGCAAGCGCAACAAAGAGGACAGGTAACTGACGAAGCGCCATGCCCTCAGCGTTGGAGAGAGGCCCTTGCGGGAAACGCGGCACAACTAAAATGTTAATGATGATAGGCGCAGCAGAAATGACCAGCAGCAAAAGCGGGTAATAAAAACTTCCGAGATTCTTTTGAATGCCGTCCCAATGTGCGAAGAGCAGGAATAGCAACGCGATAAAACTATTTACAGCGTAATACAAATAAACAGGGAAGAGATAACTTCCCGGTCTGGCAGTTGGTTGCCCTAAAGGACTTTGCCCCAAGGGATTGTTCTGTCCCAGTGGATTGACTTGTGGATTGTTGGGCAGGGGTTGGTTTGGCAGAAGCGGCTGCACTTGCACTTGATTCGTCTCGGTGGTGGCAATCATGCTCTGAACTCGCGGGGTGTATAACGCAAAGTCCATCACGGCCATGGCGATGAGATAGCCGATCCATATCCATGCGGCGATGCGGAGAAAGCGGGTTGAGTTGTTGGAGGCGTGCATGAGCAAATCTTATCATGAAGGGAAAAAACCGCCCCGTGCGCGGTGTCACCTTTCCCCCCAATAGCCCATGACAGGTGTCATGGGTGTGGATGCAGGTTGCATGGAGATATAGGGTAGGTCATGACTGGCTTCACTCTCGGTTTTTGGGTGGAAGATATAAACTTTAGGCAAGATTTCAACCACAGATAAAAAGGGCAAACGCAGATGAAATTCCTTCATTCGCAAATCCATCTTTATTTGTGGTGATTTATCAAGGAGAACTCTATGGCCGCTTTATCAACTTCATCTTCAAACAAAGAACTGGAACGCTTTATGCGCTTTCTTACTGTAGGAGCCATTGGCACAGTTTTGGATTTTAGCTTGCTCACCCTGCTAAAACTGGCAGGAATGCCAACCTTATTTGCCAACAGCTTATCCTTCCTCGCAGGGTTGACCAATAATTTCACATTCAACCGCTTATGGACATTCAGCGATGTAGCCCAATCCAATTGGAAGAAACAACTTTTGCAATTCACCACCATCAGCCTCGTTGGGTTGATATTGAACAACATCATTGTGATTTCATTAGAAGGCGTTTTAGGAAAAATACTAGGCCAGCCAGATTGGGGCTACCTCCCAGCAAAAGTCATCGCCACAGGCGTGGTGGTGTTTTGGAATTATTTTGCAAATCGAATGTGGACGTTTAAGAATTAACCACAGAGCTCACAGAGATCACTGAGAAACCTTTTAGAAGAACTCTGTGACCTTTGCCTGCACCGTGCAGCAGGCACGCGTGTGTTCTCCGTGGTAAAACAAGGAGTAATAAACAAAATGACAACAGCAACCCTTCCCGCACAACCTTCTTTTTTGAAGAAAAACCTTTTTCTCGGCGTAACGATCTCAACGATTCTCGTCATTGCCATTATGGCATTCTCGTTTGGGATTCACATGTACAACATTGAATCCATTGGCGATGCAAACGCGTATTACACGGCAGCAGTTAAATCCATGCTGCAATCTTGGAGCAACTTCTTCTTCGTGGCCGCAGAACCAGGCGGCTCGGTCACTGTTGATAAACCGCCATTGGGATTATGGATCGAAGCAGTCTTCGCTTACTTCCTCGGCGTGAGTGGTTTTAGCGTTTCATTGCCCAACATCATTGCGGGCGTATTCGGAATTCCGCTGTTATATAGCATGGTCAAAAAATATATGGGCGAGCTCGCAGGGCTGATCGCCGCCTTCGTTATGGCTATCACTCCTGTCTTCGTCGCCACCAATCGCAACAACACCATGGATGGAATGCTGGTATTTTTCCTGCTTCTCGCAGCATGGGTATTCATCAAAGCCACAGAGTCGGGAAAGCTTTCCTGGCTTTTGCTCGGCGCATTCATCGTCGGACTTGGCTTCAACATCAAAATGCTGCAAGCCTTCCTGCCGCTGCCCGCCTTTTATGCGCTCTATTTCTTCGGTTCTAAAGAAGGATGGCTGCGTAAGATCATCAACCTCGGCATTGCTACTATTTTGCTTATAGCTGTTTCACTTTCATGGGCGGTCGTGGTGGATCTGGTTCCCGCAGACTCACGTCCATACATCGGCTCAAGTGAAAACAACACCGTCATGGGTTTGATCTTCGGACACAACGGAATCTCACGCCTCGAAAACAGCAGACTGGGCGGTAACGGCAGCGGTCCGCAAAATGGGAACACGCCTCCTTCCGCACCTCAGGCTGGTATCAATCCCAACCAAGGGACTCAGCCTCAGCAGAATCTTCGCCAAGGACCGCCACAGCAAGCACTGGATGCGTGCGCTAACTTAACACAAGGAGACTCTTGCTCCTTCACCCAGCAAAATGGAAATGCCATCAACGGCACTTGCATTACGCCTCCCAACCTGAATGTCTTAGCTTGCGCGCCTGCAGGCATGATTCCGCAAGGCCAAAATGGACAAGTCCCTAACGGCGGCCTAAATGGACAAGGTCCACAGGGACAGGGTGGTGGCACTCCATTTAGTCAGGAAACAGGCAACCCTGGAGTCTTCCGCTTCTTCACACAGCCATTATCCAAACAGATGTCCTGGCTGCTACCCTTCGCGCTGATCAGTGTTGTTCTTGCGCTCTTAGGGTCACGAGTCAAACTACCAATTGAGTCTGGCGTTCACAAGGCACTTCTGCTTTGGGGCGGCTGGTTATTGACCTGCGTGGTCTTCTTCAGCATGGTTTCCGGAATCTTCCATGCCTATTACGCCATCATGCTTGCTCCTGCACTTGGAGCAATGGTCGGCACTGGCTTTGCTCAGTTATGGTCATGGAGTGAAAACAAAAAATGGGTTGGTATTCTTCTGGCTGTCTCTGCGGCTGTGACGATCGGCTTCCAATACTTTGCTGCAACGCAGTACAACGAGTTCTCGTGGTGGATGCTTGGGAGTGGCCTTCTGCTTGGATTGGGAATCATCTTCCTGCTTCGTCAGAAGCGGCTGGCATACATCACCATGCTGGCGGCAATGTTAGTCATCCCCATGTATTGGACAGTGATGACATCCGTAGCCAGTTCGGATATCAACCTACCAACAGCATACACAGGTAACAACCAATCTCAACAAGGCGGACCAGATCGTGCGCGCCAACAGCAAGGATCGAATGTCAACACAGAGCTGTTGGATTACCTTGAAGCCAACACACAAGATGTGAACTATCTTGTGGCGGTGCCATCGTCACAACAGGGTTCACAGATGGTGCTTGCAACAGGTCGTCCCGTGTTGTTCATGGGCGGCTTCAGTGGTAGTGATGAAGTTGTGACGGCTGCCGACCTAACCGAGATGGTGGCAAACGGTGAATTGCGTTACATCTTGTACGGTGGTGATCGCGGTGGCAATACAGAAATTGCTGCCTGGCTGAAAACTTCCTGCTCGGTGGTGTTGGATTATAGCCAGACAAATACGGGCGGTCCTCAAGGGCAGGCAATGACACTTTATATGTGCAGATAAATATCGATAATATGTTAATAAGAATCCCCGCAGCTTGAGCTGCGGGGATTCTTTTATTTTCCCATGACTGTTGTCATGGGAAGTTGTGGAAGATCGCATGGGGTTTTGGCAAATTTGATGATTGCAAACACTCTCGCTGATTTTTCTCTACTCGTACAATGCAATCAAGATAAACACAAGGAGAACGAATGGCTAAATAAACAACATCAACCACCTTCAATAAAAAATCTACGACAAAGATCGTCGTGAAAAAAATATTATTTCAACAAAGGAATTCGAATGAAAAACAAAAAGCATATCCTCATTTCTCTCTTCGCCCTGCTGGCAATTCTTGTCAGCGCGTGTGCGAGCACGGCTTCTGCGGCTCCAGCACAAGTTGTGGAATCTCAAACTGTTCCCACGGCTGCACCAGTCTCAGGGACAAACGCTAATGCGCCCCAGCCCGCTTCAGGCGGACCTTCTCAGCAAGGCGGGCCTGACCTTACGGCAGCAGCAGCCACCCTCGGCATTTCTGTGGATACGTTACAACAAGCTTTACAGAATGCCATCCCAGTAGATTGCGCAACTTCTACAGACATATCTGCTCAAGGTGGACAGAATGGTCAGAACAATAACTGCCGTCCCGATTTGAGCATTGCAGCAACCACATTGGGCATCACCGCAGAAGAACTCCAGGCAGCGTTGGGCTTCAAAGGACAAGGCGCTCGCCAAGGCGGACCTGATTTCGCCGCCGCAGCCACCACGCTCGGCATCACAGAGGATGCACTCAAGCAAGCCTTGCAGGATGCCAAGCCTGCCGATTGCTCAACCACAAGCAATGGCAGCAATCAAGATATGAACTGCCATCCTGATCTATCCACAGCCGCAACCACGTTGGGCATCACCGTAGATGAACTTCAATCTGCGCTTGGCGTACCTCCCTTGGGACAACAGCCTTCGCAAGGCGGCCCTGGCAATGGTCAGCAGCCACCCGCTGGCGGACAGCAAGCCCCCTAATGATCGACAAAGAAGGTCACTTTCTCAAGTGACCTTCTTTTTTTATTAACGAGTTTTACACCCATGACTCCTGTCATGGGTGATTATGTGGATTTCATGGTGTTTCAATGAATTCGATGATTTCACACACTCATTACATTCTTTTTACATCCGTACAATACAAGCATCACAATCAAGGAGAAAAGAATGAAAACAAAGATCACTTTTATCGTGGCAGTGCTGATACTTTCAGCGTGTGGGATGCCACTCGAAACTGGAGCAACTGTCCCGACGAATGAGGCGCTGAATTCGGTGGATAACATCACTGCGGTGGATTCTGTTCCAGCGGCGAATCCATCCACGAGTGCAGGTTCCACATCTTTGACATATCGCATCGTTGACTCTGACCAAGCGGCCTGCTACAACAACAATCAGCAGATTCCTTGCCCCGAGCAGGGTTCAGCGTTTGCAGGACAGGATGGAAATTATCAGGGCGCGGCAGCTTCGTATCAAGATAACGGCAACGGAACCGTGAGCGATTTGACCACGGGGCTGATATGGTCGAAATCAACAGACCTAAATAGGGATGGGGTGATCAATGCAAGTGACAAGTTGAGTTTTGCAAACGCCATGAGCAGCGCGGATTCATCCACACTGGCAGGCTACGAAGATTGGCGTTTACCGACCATCAAAGAACTTTATTCGTTGATCCTTTTCGATGGAACAGATGTAAGCGCCTGCCCAGGCGGCACTTGCTCCGCCACGCCATTCATTGACACACGTTATTTCGATTATGCCTATGGTGATACCAATGCTGGCGAACGTGTGATCGATGCACAGTTTGCGACCAGCACGAAATACGTCAGCACCACAATGAATGGGGATGAAACCATGTTCGGCGTGAATTTTGCAGATGGGCGTATCAAAGGCTATGGCTTGAACATGCGCGGCAGCGACAAAACTTTTTATGTACTCTATGTGCGCGGCGGAAATAACTATGGTGTGAATGCGTTCGTGGATAACGGCAACAGCACGGTCACAGACAATGCCACTGGTTTGACGTGGATGCAAGCTGACAGCGGCAACGGCATGAATTGGGAATCAGCGCTGGCGTATTGCGAAGCGTACTCCACCGCAGGCATGGACGATTGGCGTTTACCTAGCGCGAAGGAATTGCAAAGCATTTTGGATTATTCCCGTTCGCCTGCTACAACCAACTCCCCTGCTATTGACCCGATCTTTTCTACCAGTTCTATCACAGCCGAAAACGGCAACGTGGATTATCCCTTCTTCTGGTCAAGCACTACACATGCTTCATCCAATGGAGGTGCAGACTTTGCAGCGTATGTCTCATTCGGTTCTGCGTATGGATACATGACTGGTCCGAATGGAGGAACGGCACAGTTGATGGACGTTCACGGTGCAGGCGCACAACGCAGCGACCCAAAAACTGGTGACGCTTCAGAATATCCACAGGGGCATGGCCCTCAAGGTGATGTGGTTCGCATCAACAATTATGTCCGCTGTGTGCGTGGTGGTGAAGCAACGTACATTTCTGGAAACACAGTCGTGACTAACCGCCCCAGTGTGAGCATTCAGGATGCTGGTTCATCTGGTCAACAGCCTGGGCAGGGACAGTTAACTCAACCTACTGGTAATGGTCAGCAGCCTCCACAAGCAGCCATTGACGCATGCACAGGGCTTACGCAAGATTCGGCTTGCAGTATCAACACCCCGAATGGGATCGTCAGCGGAACGTGCGGTACGCCTCCCAACTCAAGCCAAATGGCTTGTATGCCTGCAGGTGGACGACCGAGTCCATAAGAATCTGAAACAAAAAATTTATAAGAGAATGAGATGAAAAAAATTATCAATACCTTATTTACGATCATGACCATCGGAATCGCAGGATGCCAGTCCATTTTGCCCGCACAGTTGAACGTTTCTGATGCGGCGCAGAACTACACCACAGACAGCAGCCAATTGGTTGCCGCGCCATCTGGGACCGAGTCACTGGATGGGATAGGAAATAATATCGCCAACCCAAACTGGGGAAGCGTGAACGAGCATTTATTGCGAATGTCTCCCGTGGCGTATACCGATGGGGTTAGCAGCCCATCAGGAGCAAACCGCCCCAGTGCAAGAACCGCGAGCAATACATTCTCAGTGAGTCCTGCAGATGGCATTCCCAATGACCGCGATTACACCGCATTCGTTTACGCATGGGGACAGTTCCTCGACCATGATATTGACTTGACCGAAAGCGCCACGCCAAAAGAACCATTTCCCATCGTTGTGCCCACCGGCGATGAATGGTTCGACCCATCCAAAACAGGCACAATGACAATTCCCATGTCACGCTCAAAATATGATGTATCCACTGGTACATCAGCTGAGAATCCAAGAGAGCAGACCAATTCGATCACCGCGTTCGTGGATGGCTCACAAGTCTACGGTATGGATGCGACTCGCGCTGCGACGTTGCGTGAATTTGTCGGTGGCCGCATGAAGGTCAGTGACGGAAATCTTCTTCCCTTCAACACGGATGGACTCCCAAACGCCAACGATGCTCACCGCGTAGCAGACACAGAACTGTTTTTAGCTGGCGATGTCCGCGCCAATGAGAACCCTGAGTTGATATCATTACAAACCCTTTTTGTCCGTGAGCACAACCGCATTGCTGCTGAAGCCGAGCAACAGCATCCTGATTGGACAGATGAGCAGCTTTACCAATATGCACGCAGCATTGTCATCGCTGAATTGCAAAAGATCACGTACGCTGAATTCCTGCCCGCTATTCTTGGGCCAAATGCCATTCCTGCATACCAAGGCTATCAAGCGAATGTAAACCCTGATATTGCCACTGAATTTTCAACAGCAGCATTCAGACTTGGCCATAGCATGCTAGGCGCTGACATTGAATTTCTCGACAACAACAGGAATGAAGTTCGTGATGCCATGCTTTTGCGCGATGCCTTCTTCAATTCCACTGTGGTAACAGAAACAAACATTGACCCGATCCTAAAATATCTTGCCTCAGACAACGCACAAGAAATAGACACAATAGTCGTAGATGATGTCCGCAATTTTCTTTTCGGCGCACCAGGCCAGGGTGGCTTTGATCTTGCTTCCCTAAACATTCAACGCGGACGCGACCACGGCATCGCCGACTACAACACTGTTCGCGTGGCGTACGGCTTACCGCGCATTACCAGCTTTGAGCAGATCACATCTGATGCGTCATTGCAGGCTTCACTCGCAGCCACCTACGGCAGCGTAGATAACATTGACTTATGGATCGGCGGGCTTGCAGAAGACCATTTGCCGAACTCCAGTGTCGGCGCGACCTTCACCGCAATTATTGTAGACCAGTTCACCCGATTGCGTGATGGAGATCGGTTTTGGTATCAGAACTCTCTGCCAAAGAACACAGTTCGTGATATTCAAAATACTTCAATGGCAGATATCATCCGCCTTAATACAGGCTTGACCAAACTGCAGGAAAACGTGTTCTTCTTCAACGAAGCTACTACAGTAATCGTGGACACCACCTCCACCCCAACGGTAGCGCCTCAAGCACAAAATGAGCAGCAAGGAAATAACCAACAAGGCAACGGCCCACAAAACGGACGCAGACCATCTCAAGCATCACTAAATGCCTGTGCCAACCTGGCAGCAGATGCGGCCTGCTCATTTATTGGCAGAAACCAAAATACCATCAATGGCACATGCCAGGTTGTGCAAAATTCACAACTGGCATGTGTCCGCAATAACAGACCCTAAAAGGATAATTATCAATGAAACCAACTTCGCTTCTATCGCTCGCAGCAATATTAACCATCACAGCATTGACTGCATGCAAAGGGACGCTACCCCCGCCGCCTAATATAGAGAGTGGACAGCAAAACCCTGCATCGAATATAACAAGCGCTCCAACGCAAGTATCTTCAGCCAACGCATCAGCCATCGCTGGGACAATTAATGTCAAAGCAGAAGTATGGGCAGATAACTGGTTCGCCTTTTACCTTAGCGACCAACTCGTCAAAGAAGATTCCGTCTCGATCACAACCGAGCGTTCATTCAACTCAGAGACGTTTACCTTCAACGCGTCTTACCCACTGACCTTAAACTTCATTGCCAAAGACTTCAAGGAAAACGACACAGGTCTGGAATACATCGGCACGAACAGACAGCAAATGGGTGACGGCGGCTTCATAGCTCAATTCACAAACGCAGATACAGGCGAATTAATTGCCGTAACAAACTCCAATTGGACTTGTACGGTCGTCCATGAAGCGCCGCTCGATAAATCATGCGAACGAGAATCCAATCCAATAGCAGGTCAGGGGCCTTGTGGATTTACTTTGCTTGAAGAACCCGTCGGCTGGAAAGATACAAGCTTCGACATCTCCACATGGAGCAACGCCACTATCTACACAGCAGATCAGGTCGGGCCAAAGGATGGATACAACGACATCTCGTGGAATCCATCGGCGCAATTCATCTGGGGTCCAGACCTCGAAACGAATAATACTATTCTTTGCAAGCTGACTGTTTCAGCGCCAACCCCATAAACGCCAAGCGACTATCACCTCTAGGATAAAAAATGAAAATAAAATTATCGCTCCTCCTTATAGTCTTATTGCTAACAGGTTGCTCACTTGTCCCTGGAACGCCGCCCACTCCACCTGACGCCGCAGGAAATGCAGCGCCCGTTATTGAACCCACATCCTCAAACGGCGCATTCATGCTCACCAGTTCAGAAGTTACTGAAGGCGGAGCACTCCCCAAAGAGTTTACTTGTGATGGAGCGAGCGCAACCCTGCCGCTCTCATGGAAAGATGCGCCTGAAGGCACAAAAAGTTTCGCCGTGGTCATGCATCACATTCCTGGCCCAGGCGATAGTCATTGGTATTGGGTTATGTATAACATCCCTGCAAGCGTCACCAGCCTTGAAAAGAATAGCACGGGCATTGGCACACTCGGCAACAACAGCGTGAACGGTGAAACAAAATATGCGCCGCCTTGCTCTAAGGGGCTTGGAGAAAAAGTGTACACCTACACTGTTTATGCGCTTTCTGCCGAACCTCAGCTTTCCGTTCCCTCCACCGAAGTCAGTCGTGATGTTTTACTGGACGCGATCAAAGACATCACACTCGCCAGCGCATCATTGAACGTAACCTACACGAGATAAATCATGTCCATAACAAGACGTGACTTCTTACGACTCTCCGCCTACGGATTTGGATCAGCCTTTCTCGCCGCCTGCGGATACGGGACTGGAGGAAACCCTCCGCCTCTCAACCCGACCGATATGCCTGCTCTGTCACCAACGGTCATTTCTCAGGCCCTCACAGAACTTGGCTTTGAAGCCTTCGCAAATAAAGTGAAGGTTCATCAAGATAACCAATATCTTTATGTCGAATCAAATGGAATGCCCGACCACCCACTAATGATAGGAATAAAAAGCTGGCAGCAACAAGTTCCTTTGCCACAACCGTATACAGGCAATAATGCATGGAAGATTCCTCTTCGCCCTGTCATCGCAGAAAATCCTATTTCAGCAAAAACGAATCTATATCGTGGTGCAATTGCTTTAGCTGTGAATGGTGTCCCTATTTTCAACGCGCTCAACAACCGCGGTGATGATGCGTATCTTTATGGTGAGTTGGATGAATGGGGCGGTCACTCAGGCCGTGCGGATGATTATCACTATCACATTGCCCCACTTCATTTGACAGAGATTGTCGGCATTGACAAGCCCATCGCCTATGCACTTGATGGCTTTCCCATTTACGGGCTCACCGAACCTGATGGTTCAGCCGTAACAGCACTGGATGAGTTCAACGGCCATTATGCAGAAGATGGTAGTTATCACTATCACGGCACAAATACTTATCCCTACATCAACGGCGGCATGCGCGGAGTGGTTACTGTCAGCGGTGACCAGATCGAGCCGCAGCCACACACCACGCCCATCCGTGAAGCGCTACAACCTCTCAAAGGCGCCACGATCACCAACTTCACAGAAGTAGATTCCACGCATTATTCGCTGGAATATCAGATAAACGGCCAAAAATGTTATGTCAACTACGGTATTGATGGAAACACATACACCTTTGAATTTGTGGATGCTTTAGGGATAAAGACAATAGAAACCTACACCAGGCACGAATAAAAAAATCGGGCGAATAAATATCGCCCGATTTTTTTATTTATTAATTTCTTCATACACTTCCTTGGGAATATCAGCCACTCGATAGATATAAACATAATCAAGCCCATTAATCACAATGGTCTTTTCAGGCGTAATATCCTGCAGCGCGCCTAATACCCTCTCCGTTTCTGGCTGTTTTTTCCGCACGATCGGGTACAGAACCAGATAATCGTTTTTCTGTATCTCTTCGGAAATCGTAGAATAATCTTTCTCTATCAGATAGATGCGCTTAAAAACCATGGTCTTGCCAGGGAAGAAGAAGGAGAACGTTCCCATACCGCTATAAACGTACGCATGAATTTCGGTTGCATTGGGCTTTTGCGCCAGATAATCCGCAGCCTCAGAATATCCTTCACCGTAGCCATACGTGGCAGGTAAACTGGCAAAAGGACTTTTGTAGTTAAAGTAGTAAGGCGCATAAGGCAAACCAAAACCGATTTGAATAATGACTAAAAGAGTGAATGCCGCAACAGTAGCATAAACTCGATTTATCCCCGCCCAGCGACTTTGCAACCAAGTCCACGCATACCACCAGCCAATTCCTGCCATCACATCAAAACTGACATAACTACTGAGAATATAGTGCTGAGAGTCTCGCCCCTGTGCCAGCCCAAACATCATAATAAATAGCACGCCTAACAACCCTAAATAAACAAGGGTGGACTTTATTGGAGAACGCAGCCGCCCGCTATTTTTCGAGAACATGACTACTATCGCAAATATCAATCCAAGCCAGGTAACAGGAGTGGATGAGGATGCCCAGCTCTTGAAAAACTGAGCAATTCCATCAAAGCTAGTGACGAGGCTAAATGCCTCAGGCGCTAATTGTTCGGTCACGTCAAGGCGTGCGCCTTGAAAAGCATAGCTAAATGCATTTCCATACACTCCAGAAAGCATTTTCCCAGGCGCAACCCACATCCCAGGCCAGAGGGCAAAATACACCAAAGCAGCCGTCCCAAACCAGATCAAAAATACTCGAACCGCATCCCAAAACTTTTCGCCAAAAGTTTTTCCATTTTTCTTGAACAGCCCAACAAATAGAATTAACCCTACCAGCCCCAACACAACAATAGACGAAGATTTCGATAACTGCGCCAACCCAAACGCCGCACCCGAAAGCAACAGATAGATCAGTTTGCGCTTTTTATTTAGATATAACTGCATCCCAAGGTAGGACAGCAACACGAACAGCGATAACATTCCTTCAAGATTGAGCAGGCGGGAATGCCCAAGATAAAAGGGGGCGATCGTAGCCAGAGCAATGGATAGGAACGCTGCATTTTCTCCCACCAACGATTGCAGGAGCAGAAAGCCCGTTATAGCCAGAACAGCTAGTACACCCGCTTGAATAAACCTGCTGTTGCGAACAAGATCAATGGCTTCTTTGCCATTCTCGCGCATAAACTCTTCAAACTTTGGTTTAAGTGGATCAAAGTATCCCTGACCCATACCGCGATATTCTGGGAAATAAAAATGCATGGCCGTTGCAACGATCCACATATTCGTAACACCAGGGTGATATTCATATAAGGTATTTGCAAAATCCTCGTGAGTAAGTGCGTAGTAATAATTTGCCCCGCGAATTATCCAGCGTGGTTCATCCACATTAACCACTCTGGCAATATTTATTAACCACGAAGGCAAGATCAGTACAAGCAGCAACAGAATATGCCATAGCTTACTGGAGTTTGCCTGAGCTGTAATATTTTTCATAAATTTTTCAGCGCCTCAAAAATCTCTGGAGGGAATGAGTCAATTTTATAGATTCGCACATATTCATATCCGTCCATCCAGATGACATGAAAAGGCTCAACAGTTGAAAGAATATCGAGATACTTATCATATTCATCCAACTGAACCTGATTAGCGTAATACACAACCAAATAATCAGCAGACTGGAAGTTGCTCAACAAGTCTTCTGCATGTTTTCCATCCACGTAGTATGGGCGGAAACTGACGGATTTACCAGGATAATAATAGGAGAAACATCCACGGCTGTAATATACGAGAGCTGTGGTGTTCGCAGCATCAGGAAGTTTCGCCATATAGTCAGCGGCGATCTCCAGCGCTTCACCGTATGGCTTCTGAGGATATTCCGCATACCAGCCCGCGGATTGAAGAATAGGATTGCGATATGTAAAGTAATATGGGAAAAACGAGACCGCGCTCCACACTTGCAGAAGTAATATCAAAGCCAAGCCTGCATACTGTGCCTGGACTTGTCTGGCGGGGAAACGAGAGGATAACCACTCAAACGCATATATCCAACCCAACCCAGCCAGTAGATTTAATGAAACGTAGCTGGTCAAAATATAGTGGGGAGAATTTCGGCCTTGTGCAATGCCAATGAGCAGGATAAATGCCAGGGCATTGGTCAGCAAGAGGGTGAACAAAAGCCTATTTTGACGAACCAGCTCACGGGTACGAGTGAACGGCAAAGCAAATCCTAACAGGACGCCAATCCATGTGAAGGGTGTCGTTCTATAAAATAAGACTCTAGCAACTTCCCATATTTTCGCAGGGGCCGTGTTCACACTAAATCGGGAAACGTCCAAGTCCTCAGTAACCTTAAGTCGCGCCCCTTGAAATGCATAGCTAAAAGCATTGCCATATACCTCATACAACATTTTACCGGGCGCCACCCACATGCCAGGCCAGAAGACAAAATATGTAACGACGAGGATCACGAACCAAATTGCGAAGAGTTTCAATGCATTCAGGAAAACCCTGCCCCATCCTTGCTGCTTTTCCTGAATCATCTGAGTCAGTAGAAGAACGCCCACCCCTGCCAGCATGGCAATGGCCGATGATTTTGTCAATTGAGCCAACCCAGCGGCCACGCCAGAAATAAGAAGAAATAAAAATCTACGATCTTTCAATAAATAAACAGCAAGAGCCAAAAGAGAAACCAACACAAACAGAGAAACCATTGCTTCATGCGTAAGCATCCGTGTCAGCCCAAGGTAGTAAGGGTCAAAAGATACAAATGCTACAGCAAACGCGGCAGGTAATTTAGGAAGAAAATGTTGAAGCAAATAATAGAACAAAAGAAAAAGCACAAGGATCACAAAAACTTGAATGATCCGCGAATACGCCAACAGTTGAAGAGGGTCATATCCGTGCTCATACATGAACGGGTCAAGCCGACCTTTTTCATAATCAAGGTAACCTTGCCCAAAGCCGCGATACTGAGGAAAGTACGCCATCATCCCCAAAGTAATTACCCACATTGTAGTAACAGCAGGCTGATATTCATACACCGTATTTTGAAATTCACGTTGGCCTAATGCATAATAAAAATTTGCACCCTGGCTCAACCAGGATGGCTCATCCAAAGTAACAAAAGAGCTTATTTTGGGAAGGCGTGGAGCCAGAAACACAACGATCAACAAAACATAAATTGCGATATTAGTTAGTTTATTTTGGCGCATAAATCGGATTATACCCGTCGTGGTCACAAATTGCGTTTTTTATAAACGGAAGGTAGGGGCTCGTGACTGCGGCATTATATAACATACCGATTTTTGGCACATTCTGAATGGTAAAATCACAGCGTGAAAGAAAAATTCAAACAACTCCTTCAAAATCAACTCACCATTCCTGCCGTTTTGCTGCTACTCGTCTTATTAGCATACGGGTTGCTCATCCCTTGGATGGGCTTTTATTGGGATGACTGGCCATTCGCCTGGTTTCTGCGTTTCTTTGGTCCCGCTGAATTTATAGAATCATTCCGCCCCTTCCGCCCGTTATTGGGACCGATCTTCATGGCGACGACTTCCATCTTTGGTGGAAATCCGATCATCTGGCAGATTCTTGGCCTCATCATTCGCTTCCTGCTTGGACTTGAAGTCTGGTCGCTGTTACGAAAAGTATGGCCTACCCGTAGGCAATCTGTGCTGTGGATGGTTCTGCTCTTCACTGTTTACCCCGCCTACGGACAGCAATGGGTAGCGCTGACACATATCAACCAGGAATTAATTCCTCTCCTCTTTCTTCTTTCTTCTTTCATCATTACCACCCATATTCTGCGAAACGGGAACACGCCAAAATATTTCACCGCCTTCGCCGTTGTGTTGCAGGCTTTGGGGTTATTCTCTACGGAATACTTCTTCGGTCTGGAAATCTTACGATTCTTCTTTATACTTGCCATTTTGGCCGAAACCATATATGACCGTAAAGACCTGCTGAAAAAGTCCATTGTGCAATGGCTGCCTTATTTCATAATCTGGGTCATCAATGCGGCATGGACATATTCATATCATCAGTCCACAGCATATAGTTCATACAAAATCAATGCGTTTTCGATGCTTTCGCCATTGGCATTGGTAAATGAGTTCATTACCACGCTTTCGTTATCAGGCTTCACCTCATGGATTGGCACGTTTAATATATTTGCGTCTGTTGACGGTTCCGCTACGCAGATAATTGCGTTCGCTATTTTTATCGTCACTGCATTGGTCACTTACTTTGTGATGCAGGCGTACCCTAAAGATGCAACTCAAGAATCATATCCGTCTTCCTTCGGCCGGTGGAGTGTTGCAATTGGCTTCGTTGCTATCTTTGCAGGCAGGCTCCCATCTTGGGCGGCAGGCTTGCCGTTGAAAATCGAGTTCGATTATGACCGTTTTTTTGTCTCGATCATGCTAGGGGCTAGTTTATTTATCGTAGGGCTGTCAACTTTGCTATTAAGAGAAGGGCGAGCAAAGCTCATTCTTCTAAGTATCTTGATCGGCATATCCACGGCTTATCAATTTACAGTCGCGAACACTTATCGAAGAGATTGGGCAAATCAACAAAATTTCTTTTGGCAGCTTGCATGGCGTGCTCCTGCAATAAAAGAAAACACCGCGTTATTAACTTATGAACTACCATTCAAATATGCATCTGACTTGCAACTCACCGCGCCGCTGAATTGGATCTATGCGCCAGAGTTACAGGGGCGCAATATTCCGTATGTGCTCTATTATTTGAAGACAAGATTTAACAACGCCTCCCTGCAAGCAGATAAGCCTATTCAATTGCAATACCGCACAGTCAACTTCAGCGGTTCCACTTCGAACAGCGTAGTGATCTATAAAGAAGCAGATGGCTGTCTGCGCGTACTCGACCCTGTTTATGGAAATGCAGAGACAGTTCCAGGTGCAAATATTTATCTCATCAATGCTATTTCGCTTTCTGACCCTTCGCTTATCAATACAGATGCCGCCGAGCCTGTGTTGGATGAAACTTTATTCGGTGCAGAGCCAACACACGGCTGGTGTTATTTTTATACCAAGGCTGAGATCGCCCGCCAACAAAATAATTGGGAAAGTGTTGTAAAGCTATACAAACAAGCTCAACAAGAAGGCTTTAGCGCATCCATGCCTGTTGAGAATTTACCGTTCATTGAAGCCTTTGCCATGACAGGCGAAATGAACAAAGCAGTAAAACTGACAGAGCAAACAGCCAAAGCCCAAGAGATATTATGTCCTGCGTTGTTCACAGTATGGGAACGTGTTTCACAAGTGCAGGGACCTTTCAGCAGTGTTGATGCAGTCTTTCAGGCCGAGTGCAAGCCATAAAATTCAAGAAAACCTTAACTGAGAAAAAGTGAAAAAACACTGTTTTGGACAGTGTTTTTTTCATTGAAGTCAGGCCATAAATCAAGTAGACTATTCTCCCTAATAGGCCCGCATGTTTAAATTAACGCCAATTGCCATAATTATATTTATCACAGCTGCTATCAATATCATAGTCTCGTACATTAGCTGGCAAAGGAGAAATTCAAAGGGTGGGATTTATTTCTCCTTAGGCATGATGGGAATATCACTTTGGACTTTGGCTGCTGGGTTTGATTATGCCGCCACGCCTATTTCGCTAAAAATATTTTTTGCCACGATCGAAGCTTGGGGATATATGAGCGGGCACCCTTTTTTCACTTTATTCGCCCTATCGTTCGCAGGGTACGATCGCTGGTTTGAAAAGAAGTGGTTCAAAGCCCTGTTTCTATTGATTCCAATTTCAAACATTCTGCTGGTCACCACTAACGGATTACATGGATGGGTATGGAAAGGCTTTATACAAAGCACAGGCAATGTTGTTATTTTCGAACATGGACCTGCATTTTATTGGATATTCATTACCAGCAACATATTGACGTTTACTATCATCTCAAGCTTATGGCAGGCTTCTCGAAAAGGCTCCGAAATTTCACGGCGTCAAGGGCGTTTGCTTTTATATGCCATGCTCTTCCCACTTGCCGCCAACCTCGTTTATTTATTTGGCCTTGGCGGTGTCAAAGGAGTGGATTGGACATCCGTCACCTTCTCCGTAACTGGGCTG
This sequence comes from Anaerolineales bacterium, assembly GCA_046328875.1. Classification (GTDB taxonomy): domain Bacteria; phylum Chloroflexota; class Anaerolineae; order Anaerolineales; family Villigracilaceae; genus Villigracilis. The sequence continues at coordinate 3,846,909 of JAXLVS010000001.1, forward strand.
CTATTTTTACTGGCGCTATATGGTCAACGCCTGCTGGACCTCTCCCCCATAGCCCACGATAAACTGGTTAGCAGTCTAAGCGATGGAATGATCGTGCTGGACGGACAAGACCGCATTATTGAAATTAATAAAACAGGAGCAGAGATGTTTGCATCTTCGCCTACGGCGTTGCTTGGTAAAAATCTGGCAGATATCGAACCAATGATAAGCTCTTTTTTACGGCAACCTATTGAGAATGAAATAAAAACCGAGCTGGAGATAGGCAATACAGACAAACATTACTTCGATATAATTATTTCTCCTTTACGCGAGGGAGCCAAGAATATTATTGGACGTCTCATTATTTCCCGCGATATCACAAGGCTTAAAGAAAATGAGCTGCGTTTTCTACAGCTCACACAGGCTGTGGAGCAAAGTCCAGCGTCAGTGATCATTACCGACCTCAAAGGGAATATTGAATATGTTAATCCTCAGTTCTCTCTCCTCACTGGCTATACCCATGAAGAAGCTATTGGAAAAAAAACCAGCCTTGTAAAATCAGGTCATACTCCAGAAGCAGTATATCGAGATATGTGGCAAACTATTTTGGCAGGGAAATCCTGGCGCGGCGAGTTTCTGAACCGAAAGAAAAATGGAGACCTATATTGGGAACAGGCTGTGATGGCTCCCGTACTGGACCGGGAAGGACATATCCTCAACTTCATTGCCGTCAAGGAAGATATTACAGGACGTAAAGAGGCCGAAGCAAAATTGCTAAATGCCTATTCGCAGTTGGAAGGGCAATTAAAAGAAATTCAAGAATTACAACATTCGTTATATGAACAAGCGATCCGGGATGAATTAACAGGTCTCTACAATAGGCATTTTCTTAGAGAAACCCTGGGACGTGAACTTGCGCGTGCAGAACGCGAGAATTACCCAGTTTGCTTCGCATTTATTGATATAGACCGTTTCAAAAGTATTAATGACAAACATGGTCATGCGGTGGGCGATAACGTCTTAAGACGTTTCGCATCTGAACTACTCAAACAAATTCGCACAGGAGATATTATCTACCGTTATGGCGGAGAGGAATTCCTTGTAGTGCTGCCTAATACAAAGATCGGTGTCGCCGCTCAGATCGCCGAAAGATGGAGGGTTACCATTCAGGAAACATCCATTCTTGAAAACGGAATGGAGATTAAGGCTACTATTTCCTGTGGTATCTCAGAATTTCCAACGAACGGTTCCACCGAAGAAGAAATGCTCGAAAAAGCTGATAAAGCATTATACGCCGCAAAGAATCGCGGACGTAATCAGGTTGTCCTCTGGTCGAAGAATCTAGATAAATAACCAACAACATCCATGCTAACCATCTCCCCACTTGCCTGCATGTTTTATGTTTAAACTAACTCCCATCGCGATAGTCCTATTGAGCACAACCGCAATCAATTTCGTAATCTCCAGCATCAGTTGGAAGAGGCGAAAAACGAGGGGTGGTCTATACTTTGCGCTCGGCATGTTCGGGGCAACGCTCTGGACGCTGGCTGCAGCTCTGGGGTATGCAGCGGTAGAACTCAACCTTAAGATATTTTTTGCAAAGATCGAGTCTATAGGCTATAACAGCGCCCTATCTTTGTTTGTATTCTTTGCAATGTATTATGCAGGCCTTGACGAGTGGGCTGACAAAAAATGGCTAAAGACCCTTATTTTTCTACTTCCAATCTCAAATATTTTATTAATTACCACCAACGAACTACATGGATGGATATGGACTAGTTTTTCACCTGTTGAAAATAACATTGTAGTTTTTAAACACGGACCGGGCTTTGTCTGGGTGACAGTCACTGGATACCTCATGATCGCCTCCATGCTAGTCATTTTATGGCTGGCATCCCGCAAAGGATCAGAAATATCACGACGACAGAGTCGTATGCTTCTATATGCAGGCATATTCCCCGTTATTGCCAATATATTTTATTTATATAATATCAAAGGTACCGAAGGGGTGGATTGGTCATCTGTCACATTCTCAGTAACAGGAATTTTGTTTTTACGTGCCTTGTATGGTGCGCGTCTGTTGGATCTCGTCCCGGTCGCACGCGATAAACTATTCAGTAGTTTGAGCGATGGTATGGTCGTGCTGGACATGCAAAATCGTATTATTGATATCAACCAAGCCGCCGCAGATATAATCGTATCCACACCTGTGCTGCTTCTTGGAAAAGACTTTAAGAGCGTCACTCCATTTGCCAAATCCTTCTTGGAAGAACCTCCCGAGCAGGAGCTAAAAACCGAATTGGGAGTCGGCTTTCCAAACAAACTCTACTTTGATGTGCTCATTTCCCCCTTACGGGAAGGTCCTAAAAAAATTATCGGTCGCCTCATTACTTTTCGCAATATTACAGAACGAAAAGAAAATGAATTGCGCTTACTGCAACTTACCCAGGCAGTAGAGCAAAGTCCGTCTTCGGTGATCATTACTGATTTAAAGGGAAAGATTACATACGTTAACCCGCAATTTAGCATACTAACCGGTTACGCTACGAATGAAGCTATCGGGAATAACCCCAACATCATACAATCAGGCCTTACCCCAGACGAACATTACAAGGACATGTGGCGCACCATCAAAGAGAGAAAAACCTGGCGCGGCGAATTCCTGAACAAGAAGAAAAATGGAGAGTTGTATTGGGAACATGTTGTCATAGCTCCTGTCTTGAATCATGAAGGAAAGATCATCAACTTTATTGCCATCAAGGAAGATGTCACAGAACGCAAACATGCGGAAGAAGCCTTAGAGCAGCGTTTTTTGGAAATTCAGGAACTGAACAAAAACCTGCATGAGGCTCAGGCACAGCTCGTAGAACAACAGCGCACACTGGCCATGGTGGAAGAACGTCAGCGCCTGGGACGTGATATGCACGATTCGGTTAATCAATCCATTCATAGTCTAATACTATATTCCGAGACACTAATCGCAATGCTTGAGAAAAGAAAAAGCAAAGAGGCCAACCGTATAGCGGAGCGGTTACAAGAAAGCGGACGTCAGGCGCTTAAGGAAATACGTCTGCTCATTTACGAGACTCAGGCAATACTTATCACCGAAAATATGGACCTTGTTAGAATGCTGGAAGACCGCCTGAATATGGTTGAGCGGCGCGTCGGCATTCGAGGGCAGGTTATTTACAGCGATGGTTCTGTAGAACGTCATCCATCTGCATGGAACGAAAACCTATATTGGATGATCATGGAGGCGCTAAACAACTCTCTAAAACATGCCAAAGCCCGCAATGTCAATATTATATTTAACTGCACAGAAAAAATATTGAATCTTGAAATAGTAGATGACGGCGCTGGGTTCGACCTCAGCCGCGTACAGTTCGGCGGATTGGGAATGCAAACCATGCGAGAAAGAGCAGAATTAGTAGGCGGCCAAATCCATGTAGAATCGTCACCGGGGCACGGAACACATATATACTTCAAAGCAGAGTTGAATGGAGACTTACAATGAAGAAAATAAAAATTCTGATCGTTGACGATCATCCTATGATGCGAGATGCCCTAATTACAGCATTGGAAAACGAACGTGACCTGCAAGTAGTTGGCGAAGCGGCGAATGGAATCGAAGCCCTGAATCTAGCGGCAGAATTAAACCCAGACGTAGTTCTAATGGATTTACTAATGCCTGGCATGGGTGGATTGGAAGCCATAAAAAAACTCCATGAGACCCACCCACAAATCAAGGTCATGGTTGTCACCAGCCTTGAAGATGAGGAAAAGGTGTTCGGTGCCATTCAGGCTGGGGCGCTGGGATATTTTCCAAAAACTGCACCGCGTGCATACTTACTCGAAGCCATTCATAAAATTGCCGATGGCATCCCCTACCTTCCATCAGGCATCGCTTTAAAACTTTTCGCGGGCGTGCGAGAACTGAAAAATCCTCTACCGGGAAAAAGTGCTATAGATGAACCGCTCACTGCACGTCAGGAGGAAATATTATCGTTGATCGGAGAAGGTCGTTCAGACGAAGAAATCGGTAAAATACTGCACCTCACAGAAAACACGGTTCGTTCGCATGTACATCGCATTATCCAACGGCTCGGGGTTGGGAACCGTGCCCAAGCAGTTGCCTACGCAAATAAAAGTCGAAAGGTATAATAACCAGTTTGATCAAAAGTCCCCGCACAGGGGATTTTTGATTTTTCCCCTTAAACACCTGTTTAAGCCAGGCTTAAACAAAACTTCAACAAAAGTTAAATGCTAGATAGATGCGTTAAACAGGCTTGCTTGATATTATATGAGCATGGAAAGCAAACAAGCATCCGTACTCGTCATTGAAAGTCACCCCATGATGCGCGAGTCACTCTGTAATGCCATTGCTGCAGAAAAAGATTTGAAAGTAGCAGAATCAGCTGCCTTCGAACCAAATGCTTTCGAGCTTAATATCTCAAGCCAGCACGATGTGCTCTATCTCAAAAGAAGACCCGATATTGTCCTTTTTTCATTAGGGAACCCAGGCTTGGAGGATATTGACATATTAATTAATCTGAGAAAAAAGTTATCTGATACTCCCATCCTGGCATTGACTCCAAACGAATCAACGGAGCAAGATCAAGCCGCACTGGAACATGGCGCACATGCAGTCATTACCAAATCTGCATCACGCAATGAATTGGTGCAAGCCCTACGCTCAATTCGGAAAAGTTTTTTACAAACTCAGAAATTATTCGCTCTTTAGTTCATTGAGCGAAATTATCAAATCATTTTCATACGGAGAAAATCATGGTCAAAAAATCATTCAATAAAAAAGAAAAAGGGCAGGGACTTGTCGAATATGCCCTCATCATGGTTTTGGTCGGGGTCGTTGTTATCGCTGTGTTAATGGTTGTTGGCCCTCAAATTGGTAATATTTTCAGTAGAGTCAATAGCTCGTTATCCATAGCTGGCGCGAATAACAGCGGGGCAGCGGCAGCTCCTGTAGGAAGCTGCTCATCATCACTCGCGAAATGGCAGGCTACAGTCGGTGCAGCACAAGATGCTATGGGGGCTGCGGGCTGGCCTAGTAGTGGCCCAGTCCACGATAACTGGGTATCCGCAACAAACGAGTGGCAGAATAGCCCAGAGCGGACCTATTGGTTTAGTAATGGCTGTTGATAAGAATCGTATATTTCGCTTCAAATGTTTCAAGCCGCCGTTCTATCGGTGGCTTTTTTAATATATTTCTGCTGTCATAGAATCTAGACCACTCTTGGTATAATTCGCTCCTATGAAATACCACATCTGGACCGAAGGCTGCCAAATGAACGTAGCCGACTCTCAGCGGGTCGGCTCTTCGCTTGAGCATCTTGGCTACACCCTTACTGAAACTATCGAAGAAGCAGACGTTATCGTACTCAACACTTGTGTTGTGCGCCAATCCGCCGAAGATAAGGCAATTGGGCGCGTCAGTTCTCTCAAACCCCTCAAAGAGAAGAATCCTAACCTCATTATCAACTTGATGGGTTGCATGGTTGGCGTGCGTGGAGCAGAAAAGCTCAAAGCCCGCTTGCCCTATGTGGATGTCTTCTCCCCGCCCTCTGACCCCGGCCCATTGATCTCGCTCCTCACCCAGGGCGAAGTCCACTCCATGGAAGATGCGGAAACCACGCGCCGCTTCCTGATGATGGACGACGAACTCATCCTCCCCGTGGCAGAGCAGGGCAAACTTGTCAGCGCGCATGTGCCCATTGTCTACGGCTGTTCCCACGCCTGTACATTTTGCATCATCCCATCAAAACGTGGTGGCGAGCGTTCCCGCCCCGTGGGTGATATTGTCAGTGAAGTCCGCTCACTAGCAAAGCAGGGCGTCAAAGAAATCACATTGCTCGGTCAAATTGTTGACCGCTACGGCAAAGACATTCCCGATGGTCCTAACCTCGCAGCGCTTCTGCACGTTTTGCACGAAGTTGAAGGCATTGAGCGTATCCGCTTCCTGACCTCGCATCCCAATTACTTTGAAGACGACCTCATCCAAGCCATCGCCGACCTTCCGCGTGTGATGCCGCACATCGAACTCCCCATTCAAGCAGGCGATGACGAAGTGCTCAAAAACATGAAGCGCGGATACACCCAACAACAATACCGTGACCTCGTGGCAAAGATTCGCGAACGCATTCCAGGATGTTCCATTGCGACTGACATCATCGTCGGATTCCCCGGCGAGACGGAAGACCAATTCATGGAGACATACCGCGTCCTCTCCGACCTGAAACTTGATGTGGCCCATCTGGCACGCTACTCGCTGAGAGAGGGAACTGTCGCCACCCGCCGCATGGAAGACAACGTCCCCGAAGAGGACAAACTCCGCCGCCTGCACATGCTTGATGATTTGCAAGAAGGCATTCTCGCTGAGATCAACAAAAAGCACCTCGGCGAAAAAGTAGATGTGCTCTTCGAGGAGAAGGTCAAAGGCCGCTGGCGTGGACGTACCCCCACTAACAAGATCGTCTTCGTCGAATCGGATGAAGACCTACGCGGCAGGGTCGTCCCTGTCACCGTCACATGGACGGGGCCATGGTCCATGCAGGCACAGCTGCACAAACAACCTGATTTGATTTCCCTGTAATTCCTAGGGGCGCGGTTCTCGCGCCCCTTTTATTTGATCTAAGCATGGGTACTGCACCACTACACAACGGGGTTTATAATTTCGTCACATCCTATGTCCATCAACGAACTCTTTAGCACCTTCGCAAACAACCTACTCCCTATTTTGCTTATTGCAACAGCGGGCTACATCCTCGGCAAACTCCTCACCGTGGATTCACGCACTATCGGGCGCATTGTTTTTTATATTTTCAGCCCTCTATTGGTATTCAACTTAATGGTCACAAGCCAGTTGAACTTAAAACAGGCCATCACTACGGTTGAATACACCGCCCTCTTTATTACAATAATGGGTTGTCTTGCGTTTGTTTTTGGAAAAGTCTTTCAGCTTGAACGCCCGCAGTTATTAGCCATTGTCCTTACGGTAGCATTTGGCAACACTGGGAACTATGGACTTCCCCTTGTCAAATTCGCATTTGGAGATGAGGCGTTGGCGATTGCGTCTATTTTTTATGTAACCACCACTATCCTCTTCAATACCGTGGGTGTGGTAATTGCATCGCTCGGGCACACAGACCTGAAATCCGCTATACTGAGTGTATTCAAACTACCCATTATGTACGGTGTAGCGCTGGCATTATTGGTGAAAGCCACAGGTTTCAATATTCCCCTGCCACTTTCACGCACCATAGAGATTGCCGCCAGCGGAGCAGTTCCAGTCATGATCGTTCTGCTCGGGTTGGAATTAACAAAGATCGAATGGTCACATAGCTTTCGCGCATTGGGCGTGGGAGTGCTGACAAAACTCTTGCTTGGCCCCGTAGTTGGGCTATTGCTCGCCAGTGTCTTCGGCTTGCAAGGCCATAGCCATCAAGGTAGTGTGATTGAGGCGTCCATGCCTGCAGCCGTTGCAACGACTGTCGTTGCAACGGAATATGGGTTAGAGTCATCTCTCGTCACAGCCATTGTTTTTCTTGGAACGATTTTAAGTCCACTCACATTGACGCCATTGATCGTGTTCTTATCGAGGTGATGTAATGTTCAACGCGCGCAAACTTGGTCTGAAATTAATGGCGACCCTGCTTATGTTGGCGATCCTGCCATTTAATGGCAAGCAGGCAAAGGCTCAGGGAGGAATCGTGGTGGAAGAGCCGCAGGTGGCTGTCAGCTTTGGGCAGACGATCACATTTCAGGCGAAGATCAAATCTTCCATTCCCATCCAACAAGTTTCACTTCTCTTTCGCGGCGTGAACGAAGAAGCCACCCGCGTTGAAACGCTGCAGGTTGGCACAGATGGTTTTGTTAGTTTCACCTACGATGCTTCATTAAATGTCATTCCGCCTTTTAGTTGGATCGTGTTCTGGTTCCAAGCGACGCTAAGCGACAATCAAACCTACACAAGTGACCCGATCCGTTTTCAATATAAAGATGACCGCTTTCCTTGGCGTGATATCAGCCGCGCAAATGTGAATGTTCATTGGTATGCTGGCGATGATGCGTTTGGGTCTGCCGCTTTAGATGCAGCCGCCTCGGGAATGCTTGCCATCGCAGAGTTCGTACCTGTTTCTCTCGGAGAGCCCATTGATATCTATATTTATTCAGATGCCACTGACTTGCAAAACACATTGTTGCTTGGCGGCGAAGAATGGGCGGGGGGCCATGCAAACCCTGAGATCGGTGTTGTAATGGTCGCCATTGCGCCAGGCGCAAGCCAGGGCATTGAGATGCAAACCAAGATCCCGCATGAACTTGCACACGTCATGTTGTATCGCTCATTGGGTGACACCTACGCAAACCAACCCATTTGGCTGTTAGAAGGTATAGCCTCTATGGTGGAGTTATATCCAAACCCCGATTATGCGCGTGCGCTAGAAATTGCAAGCAACGATAATTCATTACTGACATTTGAAAGTTTATGCGCTTCTTTCCCCGCTGACACAGGCAACGCCTTTTTGGCATACGCTCAATCCCAATCATTTGTCTCCTATATCCGGGATTCATTTGGCTCTTCTGGATTAACAAGGTTAACCAATTCCTATAGCGAAGGCTTTGGCTGTGAGCTTGGCGCAACCAGTGCACTTGGCACTCCACTAAGTCAATTGGATGTACGTTGGCGTGAAAATGTTCTCGGGCAAAACACAACTGGTGTTGCTGCGCGCAACCTTTTGCCGTTTCTATTGCTGCTTGTATTGGTATTAATAGTTCCAGTATGGGGTGCGATCGATATGTTGCGTCAAAGGAGGAAGAATGGGAACAAGTCGAAATGAAATTCTCAGAGTTCACATTTGGGTTAAGGGACGTGTGCAAGGTGTGGGCTTTCGCTCTCACGTAGAATACAACGCCTTACAGATTGGTGTCTTCGGCTGGGTGCGCAACATTGGATACGATACTGTAGAAACAGTCGCTGAAGGCACAAAATTCCAAATTGACGAGTTCATTCAAATGGTAAAACAAGGTCCACGCGTTTCACGCGTGGACGAATCAAGAGTGGAATATGAAGATCCAACGGGAATGCTGGAAGGATTTACAGTAAAGAGAAGCATGTGAATAACATGCTTCTCTTTTTAAGCTCACGAAAATCCCATGCCCCTCTCTTTCAATGAAACCCATTTTCCCTGTCCGATCACCAAATGGTCCAGCACATCAATATCCAATAATTTTCCTGCTTGCACAATAGCACGGGTAATCGCTACATCATCAGGGCTGGGAGTTGGGTCACCGCTGGGATGGTTATGTGTCACAATAATGGCAGAAGCATTCGTGCGAACTGCTTCTTTGAACAACTCCCCTACTCGTACTTGAGAAGAATTAACAGAGCCTTTATACACTTCCACAATTTCCAACACGCGATTCCGTCTGTCCAAAAGAATCACTCGCAAATGTTCCTGCTCTAACGCTGACATATCATATTGAACTAAAGCCGCCGCATCTGCGGGACTATTGATGGCAAGTTTCTCTTCAGGAGATTCCAGCGTCAACCGTCTGCCTAACTCGATCGCAGCTTTGATCTGAGCGGCTTTCGCTTCTCCGATGGCATGTTGATCCATAAGGTCTTTGATCGGCGCCCGATGCAAGCCATTTAATCCACCGAATTTTTGCAGCAAACGCTGCCCTACTTCTACGGCATTTTCACCCGCAACGCCCACGCGTAACAAAATCGCGATCAACTCGGCATTAGTCAATGCTTGCGGTCCAAGTGCAGCCAGCCTCTCGCGTGGACGGTCTGCTTCATGTAAATCTGAAATTCGATATGTAGGTTTGGAATTGGGCTCAGTCATTTTGCCTCCCTAAGATAAAGTGTAATTTTTCCTATTTTACAACCAATTTTCTACAAACAACGATTTCTGCTTTAGAATCACCCCATGCCTCAAAATAAAATCTCAGACCGCATCATCCCTGCCTTGTTGTTTTCAGATGGTCTGGTCAGCATCCTATTTGCCATCTCTGCCTATTCGCTCGGTTTTGACCTCGACCCAGATTGGGGGAAATCACGGGTTATTCTATTTTTCATTGGTCTTGTGCTGGTTAGTGCGTCCATTTTTCTTTTCATGCGAAAACCAGCTTTCACAAAATCAGAAGCCATAAAAAGCCTTACACTCTTTGGGCATGTACTAGTATTTATCTTTGCCATCTACGCCTTCTTCATCACCTTTGGCACATTCACCACTTGGAGGGCATCCACGCAATATTACACGCTGCTAGCGAATGCATTTGGCAAAGGTCAACTGAATGTAGATGTAGATCCAGGTCAGGCGCTTTTAAATTCAAAAGACCCTTACAATCCCGACACAGGGCGTTCCTTTAATGACGATGTTTGGGATTTATCCTTTTACAAAGGTAAACTGTTTTTATATTGGGGACCTGTCCCTGCATTATTGATCACGCCCGTCCAACTCATTACAAAGACCAAAGTCACCGATATGTATCTTGTCTATTTCTTTTTATGCGGGCTATTGGTCTTTAATTCGCTTATCCTTTTAAAACTACGTCAACTATTCTTTCCAAATATCTCCACGCAAAACGTTGTGCTTGCAATTTTTATCATCGGTCTCATCATGCCTGTCCTTTGGTCCCTCAATGTGCCAGACGTGTATGAGGCGGCCATTGGCGCAGGTCAGTTCTTTTTGATCGGCGGGGTTTATTTTTCCATCCTTGCTTTTGAAGGAAATATTTCAAAAAAGTATTTATTTCTCACGGGCTTGTTTTGGGCATGCTCTGTTGGTTCACGAGCCATCAATGTATTTCCAATTCTCTTTATGGTTGCGCTCACTGCTTTTTGGGTGTGGAAGAACCAGTCCAAACCAATTAATTGGAATGCATTGATTCGACTCGCTGCTTCATTATTGACGCCACTAGCACTCGGCGCGATCATCATCGGCTGGTACAACTGGGCACGCTTCGACTCTCCGCTGGAATTTGGTCTGCGATATCAGATCACTATCCACAACCTGAACAGAGACATGTCCCTTACCTTCCAGCCCGATTATTTTCCGTTTAACTTCTACGCATATCTTTTTCAACCCTTCCAATTCGTCTCCAAATTTCCGTTCATCAGGCCAATTGAGATATACAGTCTGATAAAGCCCTTGAACATCCCTTCACCGAAATTATTCGCGGGCGGACCAGTGACGGGAATTCTTTTCTCTATGCCGTTTTTATTGCTGGCATTCAGGCCTTTCTTCTCAAATAAAACTAAAGAAAATAATCAAAGCGGCGATCTTGAAATAAGAAATTTTACGCTCTACCTTCTCAGCGGTTCATTTCTTATTACCTTTGTCACCATCCTTGTTTATTTTTATGAACAAACAAGGTTTATGCTGGATCTAATCTCTCAGGTGACGCTCCTCGCGGTCATTGGGTATTGGATGGTAATCAGCAATGCAAAGTCCTCCAAAGTACCTCTCCGCATATCAACCATACTCATCGCGATCACCTTAGTCGTTAGCATTTTGCTTTCATTCACCAGTGAAGGCAACCGCATGGAAAAACTAAACCCCGTGCTCATGGAAAGAATAAATTCATTTCTCACATTACAAAAATAAAAAAATGCTGACAAAAATTCGTCAGCAGTTTTTTTATTTTATGGTGACTATTATGTATGCTAAGGGGTTGGTATTGGTACTTCAGTGGCTTGCACAGAGTCAACTTGCGCAGGCTCCCCTGATCCACCAGCTGGAGAAATGATCACAACATAATTATACGTATTGGGTGGCGGGGCACTTGTTGCGCTATCAACATCTATCAATACACCGGTTTGAGGGGCTGGCCCAGCTCCGTCAGGGTCATGCAACTCGGTTAGTGGAACCAACTGATTATCGGTCTCCGTTCCGGCCACATCTCCAACGTTGGAATTATTATCAGGGGTACCATTTCCCCAGTTAAATACTTCGTAATAATCACTTCCAGTTGGCGAATTGGAAATACCAATAACGATCCAGTCCAGATAAACAAACCCACCTGCATCAAACTCATAAAAGACAAGGTCGTAGTTGTTGTCTGGAGTACCGCCAACAACAACACTTAAACCCAACACAATATATTGTCCATCCGTGATGGCACCAATATTATTATCAGGGGCAGTTCCCACACCCAAATCAGGAGGTGGAGTAACAAGCGTATAACTTGGGTCAGGAGTAGAGGTTGTACCTGGAGGTGAATAAGTACAAGGTAGCGATCCACCGTAGTTGGTAGCAAGAGGGTCTTGGCAAATTGGAGGCGGATAAGTGCAAGGCAACACCCCACCATAATTAGTTGCAAGAGGGTCCTGACAAGTCGGTGGAGGCAGGTAATTGCAAGGCAATGCTCCGCCGTAATTGGTGGCAGCGGGGTCCTGACAAGTTGACGGAGGTGGATAGTTGCAGGGTAATGGCCCACCAAAATTCGTAGCAGATGAATCCTGACAGGTCGTTGGCGCCGTTGGTGAAACCTCAGTCGCTGTAGGAGGCGGAGGAGTTGTGACTACGGGTGAAGGTGTTGTAGTCGTAGCAATGGGCGTTCGAGTATCTTCAGTTGGAACTGGCGTTTCTGACGGAGATGGGGTTGCACTCGGTTCAAGCACAACAAATGGCGGAAACACAAACCCACTATCCGCATTAGGCGTAAGGTAGGTATCTTGCCAGGCAAAGGGGGTTAATATTTGAATATTAAAGAATGGCTTCAAAAAGCTTTGTTGTCCACCCGCGGTTTCAACATCCAAGCTGGAGCCCATCCCCGCATTCAATATCCACCGAGGAATGATACGCATTGCAAACTGTCCTGCGATCAGCATTAATAAAATGCCAAGTGGCACAATAAAAATGAGCAGACTCCAATCCCGTCGGTCGCGCTCTGACATTTTCATGGTTCTGTCTCCATCGGTTTTTCAACAGGTAACGTCACAATGAACTTACTACCTGGATGCGTCTTCTCATTATACCCCGAGCTTTCAGCTCGAATATATCCACCATGAGCGACCACAATCCCACGAGCAATGGTAAGCCCAAGGCCTGGCCCTCCCCCTTTGAATTTTGTCTTTCCCGAAGAATGCAAAAGTACTTCACCCGTCTGGCCAAATTTTTCAAATATGGTGTGAATAGATGATGGGTCGATACCAATGCCCGTATCTGAAACGGTTACCTCCACCTGTGGCGGCACATTCCCATTTAGGTATTTACCTGTTACTTTGATGGAGCCATCATCAGGGGTGAACTTAATAGCATTCATAATAATATGATAAAAAACTTTTTGAATTAGCTCAGGGTCAGCCAATATTGGCGGCAATTCACTTAAAGCTTCCGTATCGAGTTTGATGTTCCGTTCACAAAGCGCATCATGGAATCCCTTGCTTACCTTCCCAATAATCGCATCCACACCTACAGACACCTTCCGAAGGACGAGCGATTTACTATCAATTCGAGACACGTCTAACATGCTGTCCACGATATCCGTCATACGCTCAGAACCTTCCAAAATACCCTGTGCAAGCTTTTGTAATTCAGGGTCGTTAACGGTATCCTGTTCCAACATCTGCGAATATCCCATAATAAGCGTTAAGGGAGTACGCAATTCATGAGCAGATATTTGAATAAAATTAGTTTTCGTACGATCCATTTTCCGCAGCTTCTCATTAATCTGCTCCAACTCATTCGTGCGTTCCTGGAGCTTGACTGTCATATCATCAAAGGTAGCAGCAAGTTCCCCAATCTCGTCACTCGAACGGATGCCAGTACGTTGTTCCAGATCGCCGCCTGCAATCGCCTGAGACGTGTTAACTAAAGAATAAAGCGGACGAGTGATCAGCCGTGAAACGACAAATCCAACGATAATCACAACCAGCATCACTATTGCAAACAACTGAATGTATGTACTTCTGCTCTCCGCCCCCGATTGCAGAACAAACTCCGATGGCAACACTACGGCAAACACACCAATACGGTCATTCCCAATCTGCAAGGGGCCACGTAACAGTCTATAATCGCGCTCATCTAACCTGAAATTATTACCGATCACGAACTCTTTCGCGCCAAGCACTTGAAGATATTCATATTCTGAAATGGATAATATACCGAGAGTCTTCGCATCACCTGACCCCATGGTGGTAGCAATTGCCTGACCATTACCACCATAAACAATAATATCTGCGAAAGTGATATTTTTTAGATAAGGCAAAAGATTTTTAACAGAAGTGCCTACAACTACAACCCCCGAGAACTTACCATTATCAGGAATTGGAATACCCGTGTAATAGTAAATCTCGTTATTCGCCAGGTTCACTCCCAGCGCTCGATGAGGCGCTTCATTTACATCTTGATTTTTTAAGAATGGCGCCACAATTGGTGATTTATTCGCACCTGTATCTTGCGTCACCCTTTGCAAGTCACCTTGAGAATCTTTATACAAATGAATAAGTTCAGTCCCATCGGGTGAGATCAAAATTAGATTATCCGCCCCACCCAGCCCAATAAATGCTGGTGCCGCTAACTCAAACGCTTTCGCTTCATCCTTACTTGCAACGGCTTGCGCAATTCCATCATAAAAAGCAATGGAACGTGCTGTCTCAACATGGTCAGATTCCTGCCGAACAAAACTATCGGAAACAACTCGTCCCGCTTCCAACAACTGATTGGTCAGGCGGTCGCTTAAACTATTGGCCACCAGACGCGTAACCACATACACCCCGATCATGGCTACAACCACGGTCAATATCAAAAAAGGAAGAATAACTTTGAGACGAATGCTCATAAAAATTCCGTGTAAAAATACACAGATATGGATGAAACCATTATATAGCCATTAATCCAACTTAAGGATGAAATGCAAGGTAATTATAATGGGAGAAAACCGTAATTTTCACCCACTTTTGGACCAATTCCGCCTCTTCCCACCCCTCAAGCTGAAGCAGTTTACTGAGACAGCCGCCTCCCTTTCAAAGCCGCTTCACAAAATGAACCAGCCGCTCAACCTCAAAATAGCCCATCTTCAAGTGGGCTTTGATGCTGGCTTCATTATCCAACCAAGTATCCGATGCCATCTCTGTACAGCCTTTGCTGCGAGCCCAATCCTCGGCAGCCTGAGTTAACGCTCCCGCCACCCCCTTGCCTCGCAACTCTGGATACACGAACCACCCCTCAATATAACCAACGGGGCTAGTCTCGCATCCCTCTCCGTATTCTCGTATCTTGGCCTCGATCATCCCAGCAGGGACATCGTCCACCATCGCAAAGATAACTGTATCTTTCTCGCTTACAAGAATATCATCCATATCAGAATTCAGGTATTCATCAGGCGCTTCTGGCCAGATACCTTTACGCATCTTAAACCACCTATCTCGATCTTCAGAGGTGATGCGCCGTAGAATGATATTCATGCTCCACTATTCTCCGAAGACGAACAAGTCACTGATCGACTCATGATTGAAATTGTGGCGAATCGCGTCTGCAAAAACCTGCGCCACAGACAATACCCTTAACTTCGGGTGCATCTTATCCGCAGAAATATTGACAGTATCAGTCGTGACAACCTGACTAATTTCAGGGACAGCCACCAGCCTATCCAAACCGTTGCGGCTGAAGACGCCATGAGTACACATCACCATAATATCCTCAACGCCCTCATTGATAAGAACACGGCTCAACTCCAAAATAGAACCGCCCGTGGCAATCTCGTCATCGTAGATCAAAGCTCGCTTATGGCCTTTCACCTGATTTCCCACCAACCCACCAATGATCACTTCCGTATCAGAGATGCGTTCCTTATTACCTGCTGCCACTGGCAGACCAAGCGTCCGCGCAAAACGAGCCGCAGATTTTGCCTGCCCCATATCTGGAGCAACGACAATAGTTCCACTCAAGTCACATGTATCAAGATATTCTTTAAAGACCAGACGGCTGCTTAGTGGGTCTGTTGGGACGGCAAAAAATCCATGCACCTGTGGAGAGTGGAACATCATGCTCATCACATGGGTTGCACCTGCAGTCTTCAACAAGTCCGCAACCAGCCGAGCTGTGATAGAGATACGTGGCGCGTCTTTTTTATCTGAACGGCCAAATGAAAAATAAGGAATGATCGCGTGAACTTCTGAAGCCGCTGCGCCGCGCGCAATGTCGATCATCATCAACAATTCCATCAAGTTATCGTTGACGGGTTGCGAAAGCGACTGCACAATGTACACACGGCGGTATCGCACGCTGGCGCCTAACTGAATATACATGTTGTCATTACTGAAACGTGAGATATGTGTCGTGTCTAAAGGCACACCCAATTTTGATGCAATATTTTCAGCCAGATTGGGATTTGAACTACCACTGAAAAAACGGACCTCATCAGCGGGGATCGATGAATTTGCCATATTTACTCCGTGTTGTTTTTACGCCCATCAATGAGCGGATAATTTTTGGAACATAGATACAAGTCAGCCGCTCACAAGATACCAGAAAAGCCATCCAATAACCAGCCGCAGCCCATTGAATTTTACGCAATTCATCTTAAGCTTACATCCCCACAAGTCAGATAAAACTGCATACTTTCATCACTTTCTTTTCTTCAGCCAATCGGCCAGCTTTTTAGAGGTCCAGGTATTGATAACATCCTTAGGTTCCAACCATGCGCGCCGTGCAATTGCAACGCCATAGTGAAGCAGGTCAAGATCGCCTTCGGAATGCGCATCCGTGTTTATACTGAGGAGGACGCCCAATTCTTTCGCGCGGCGGGCATACATATCGTCAAGGTCGAGGCGCGAGGGTTGAGCGCTGATCTCCATTGCCACGCCAGATTCTGACGCAGCTTTCAGGATAACTTCCATATCCAAGTCTGCGCCTTCACGATCAGGGATTTCACGTCCTGTCGGATGACCGATTATATCCACATGCGGATTTTGCACTGCCTTCAACAAACGCTCTGTAACTTTCTCACGCGGCTGACGCAAACTGGAATGCAGCGAGGCCACCACAAGGTCAAGAGAGGCGAGAAAGTCATCAGGATAATCCAGCGAACCATCGGCTTTGATCTCAACTTCGGTTGCATGAAGGACAAGGATCTCATCGCCAAGCTGTTTTTGAACCTTCTTAATTTCTGCAGCTTGCTCCTTATGCCTCTCCATAGACAGCCCATTCGCAACGCCCAAGCCAACGGAATGATCGGTAAAGGCAAGCACTTTCAACCCGCGCTTTGCAGCAGCACGTGCCATGTCAAGCATGCTTAATTTTCCATCACTATAAGTGGAATGTGCATGCAAATTTGATTTTATATCTTTTACTTGAATCAGCTTCGGCAGTTTATTTGCCTTCGCAGCAACCACCTCGCCATGGTCTTCACGTAATTCAGGTGGTATCCACGGCAAGCCTAACGTTTTATAAACTTCCTCTTCCGTTGCACAAAGGATTTCGCCCTTACCTTTTGTCTTCGTCAACGAATGCTCAGATAAAGATAAACCTTTATCCAATGCAATTTGCCGCAATGCAACATTATGGTCTTTTGAGCCTGTGGCATATTGCAGTGCTGTGCCGAACTTTTCAGGAGCATGCACCCACAACTGCGCGCGCACGCCGTCCATAAATTCAATGCTGGCTTTTGTTTCGCCTTTACCCAACACGCGGCTCACGCCTTTAAGATTGACGAATGCTTCCATGACCGCAGTTGAATCTTTCGCCGCTACTAAAATATCGAGGTCGCCAACAGTGGAGCGCATCCTTCTCAAACTGCCGGCTGGTTCTGCTGCGACAACTCCCTTTACCTTTTTGAGCTGACCGATAATCTCTTGCGCAAGCGGATATGCACGACCGAGCGGTAGTCTTCCAGACCTGCGGGCGAGAGATGCAATGCCTTCGAGAATCACAGTCTCGGACTTGGCGCCCATACCAGGGAGGTCGCGCAATTTTCCAGCTTTGGCAGCAGCTTCCAGTTCAGAAAGAAGCGTGATGTTCAACGTCTTCCAGATAAGCGCTATTTTCTTCGGCCCCAAGCCTGGTACCTGCAACCAGTCTGCCAAGCTTTCGGGTACTTCTTTTTTTAGATTTTCTAAAAACCCAAGCTTGCCTGTTTGGAGCAGCTCATCAATCTTTTCAGCAATGGCTTTGCCCACGCCAGGGATCTCCCGCAACTTCCCCTCTTTCCAATATTCACTGGCCTCACGGCTGAGGGTCATTAAATTTTCGGAGGCTTTGCGATAAGCGAGGATGACATAAATAACCTCGCCTTTGATCTCGCACAGATTGGCAATAAGGGTAAACGTATCAGCAAGTTGGCGGTTGTTCATCATAACAATAATCCTTTCGCGAATGAGCGGATTATACCCAGTGCTGGCATAAATTACTCACGAACAAAAGAATCGGCGGCGATTTTTAAGGGTGAATTTTTATATGATACGATTCAGATTATGGATCACACTGACCACGTCAACTTATTACGGCCTGCAGATTTGAAACAAGGCGGCGCATGGGCGGACCTCGGAGCTGGTTCTGGTGCTTTCACATTCGCTCTGCGAGAGCTGATCGGTGCAAGCGCGAGCATCCATGCAGTGGATAAAGACCACAATGATCTCAATCGGCTAAAAGCAGAGTATGAGATACGTTTTAGAAATTCAGACAATTTGAAGATTATCGTTGGAGATTTTTCACGCCCGCTGGCTACTCCCCTTCCACCCTTAGATGGCATCGTGATGGCAAACTCTCTACATTACTTCAAAGATAGAGTGAAGATACTTAAACATGTGCGTTCGCTTCTGAAACCGAATGGCATTTTATTGGTTGTGGAATACAACGTGGACTCTGGCAACCCGTGGGTGCCGTATCCGTTCTCGTTTGAGACGTTCAAAAAACTTACGGCTCAATCTGGCTTTAGCGAACCGCGTTTATTGGCTAAAAATCCATCCAGTTTTCTGCGTGAGTTTTACTCGGCCTCAACCCTATATCAAACCTGATAAGATTAAGCTCATCATGCTACGCACAAAATATATTCTGCCAATCCTTGTCATCATCAGCGCGGTGCTTGGAGTACTGCGTTTCAACTCGTTGCAATTGGGCACCTCTTACGATGATGCACATTACATCATCCTCGCTGAAAGCCTCTCCAGTGGACAAGGCTATGAGCTGATCAATTTTCCACGGCCGCAAATTGAGCGGGCGTTCCCGCCAGGTTGGCCGATCCTGCTAACTCCGCTCACTTTTCTTTTCCCAAGCAATTACTCTGTTCTCAAGTTGTTGTCGCTTGGATTGTGGTTGGCATCCATTCTTTTAATTTACAAACTTTTCTCAAAGCGGATTGCTTCTCCACACCTTGAAATCATTACAGGGCTGGCGGCATTAAATCCTTTATTAGTCGGAACGTCTGTAACAGTAATGTCTGAGTCTGCGTACCTGTTTTTCTCCCTACTTGCATTGAATTTCTTTGATATGTGGAATGAGAGAAGCGAAAACAAAAAGGATTGGTTGATTGTTTTGGTTGCGATCCTTGCCATATATACTCAATTAATCAGAACCATTGGGATCTCGCTAGCTATTGGGCTTTTAGTTTATTACCTACTCACCCGTCGGTGGCGCGAGGCAGGAGTTACAACAGGAGTATTTATTGCTGGTGTGCTTTTGCAAACATGGATCAACCTGCGCAATGGCGGCTCGGTGGTGTCTTCAGGATATCAATCGCAGGTATTCAACGGTTCCATTGTGGAGAAGATCGGGCAAATGTGGTCGAACGTGTTGGGGTATTTCGACAAGATATTGGCAGGTTCGCTGATTCCAATTTTTGGTCCACGGGTTACAGACTTTTGGGAAACGTATAGTGTAGGCGCTCTTCCAGAGCTTGTGAATATCGTCATTCTGTTGCTGGTTGTCTTTGGATTAGTACTGTCGATCAAAAAATTCCATGTGATGGATGTTTATGTTGCAGTTTACATACTTGGGATTTTGGCGTTTTGGAATCCTGATGTGGGCAGTGTGAAAGCACGATTCTTAATCCCGATCTTGCCATTCCTTTATTTTTATCTTGTGCAAGGAATTGCATGGGTGACTGAAAAAAGCACTCGAAACAGAAACAATTACGGCAGGCGAGTTGAAGCGTTGGTGATCGGGGGAATCGCTTTGGCTTTATTGGTCCGCAATGTGCAAGATTGGCAAAATCCAGTTATGAATCAAATGACAGATATTTCCATTGGTACAAATTGGCTCGCAGAGAACGCGCCATCTGACTCTATTGTGATGGTGAATGAGCCTGTACCTGCTTATGTGCAGGTAAAAAGAAAAACCATCGGTTTTCCAAAAGCGGGACAGGATCTGGAAAGTTATTTGAACAATCAAGGGATTGATTACATTGTTGTTTCACCGAAGCTGCAATCTCCGCGCAGTGTAGTTTTGGATGAATTCACCCTCAATCAAGTATTACCAATTCTCAATTCTCAAGGTGATAAATTCAAAATAGTTTTTACCGACACCGAACACAACGTAACTGTATATGAATATTTGAACGGAACCCAATAAAACAAACACCCCGATGAAATTCATCGGGGTGTTTGTTTATTACCAATCCGCCATTTGCTTGACGCGTGCACGTTCAAACATAGTGATGAGGGTCAATGCAGGGATCGCCCATCGCTCTTGCTGGTCTGTCAGTTCGCCAAGCTTTTCAAGAGAATAGCGGTCAACCAACATATCACGTACTTTCTGAAGTTTAAGAACAGTGGGACCATACAAATTCCCAACCTTGAATTCATAAGTGGGAGCATACGCTCTGGCTGCGAAGGGGATATTTAGAATTTTGATGCGAGTGGAATAGGGTAAAAAGTCGAACCAGCCTGTACCACGGGAGGGAACGATCCAACCGAGGACATTTCCATTCTCGTTCTGATCCATGATCCGATAGGTCAGCCTGCTTGGGAGGTTGGAACTCACGGCGGTGTTCAACATATTCGCTGCGACATTGCCCAACACGCCACCGATGTTGGCACGCCCGTCACTTTGCATGACGGGAGCCGAAGACTGAACATGAATATCCTTGAACTCTTCCATGCGCGCCCAATAGTCATCAACAGAACAGACCATCTTGCCATCGGGAGTGACAACATCCCAACGGGTGGAAGTACTGGCAAACTCGAACATCATACGGAAAGAACTGTCACCATTCACCTGATAAACTGTCTGACCGC
This sequence comes from Anaerolineales bacterium, assembly GCA_046328875.1. GTDB lineage: Bacteria > Chloroflexota > Anaerolineae > Anaerolineales > Villigracilaceae > Villigracilis. The sequence goes on from JAXLVS010000001.1 coordinate 3,868,084, forward strand.
GGCCATCCACAATAGACATAGAATCTTTGAAGGAAACAAAGCGACCACTTGCTCGCATAATAAACTTGCCATCCCCATTCCGCACATCCACCTGGCGGCCAATGCTAATCATTGGAAATTCAAACTTGATAGGATATGTATACATAAATAACCTCTCTGAAATAATATGGATTTAATAATCTGGTCGCATTATATAGACCCTGACACAATGTTGAAATAGTCCAAAGGTTGGATAATTTTTCTGTTTCGGTATACTTGTAGTATATTGGTCATGTGTCTTGCATGGAAAACAGGCGTTAAAATACAAACAACACACAAAGCAGAGAAGGCTAATCAAGAGTATGGCAGACAGCGTATCCACTAAAACAATACCCATGATTCACTCATTACCCGAATTCACTTCGGATGTGTATGCAAACATCAACCCGTCTGAGTTGGTGGTATTTGCGGTGTACACATTGCAGAACGATGGTCATTATTCCGCGATAGAGGAAATCGTCTCTGCTTGTTTTAGATTATTTCCTCACAGATTTTCATTGAAGAATTATTTTTACTGGCCCGACTCAGCTTTGACCACGTCCTATCTGAATGAAGCAAAACGCAAAGGGGACTTAAAAGGCGATCTTGCTGATGGTTTTGCCGTAAAAGTTCAAGGAAGACAGACGGTGAAGCGGGTAGCAAAGATATTAGGAGTAACTTTGCCTGTACCTGAAAAGAAGGCAAAGAAACCCATTCCTCCGGCAGAGATAAAAAGTGTTGAACCCGCAAAACCTGCCGAGCTAAAAGCAGAGGCTGTGCAAGAGATAAAATCCATCCAGCATGTGAGCAGCGAAAAGCTTGCAAAGAAAAAGGCTGTTACAGCACATGAGAAATCTTCGGCGAAAAAAGCACCTGTAAAAAAACAAACTACGGCTTCTAAAGAAAAGAAGTCCGTTGCGCCTATAAAAGTATCTGCGAAGAAAAAGGCAGTGACCGCTTCCACGGATAAGAAATCTGCGATTGTGCCTGCGGTGAAAGAAACACCTGCAAAGAAAAAGACAATTGCACAACCAAAGAAGAAGACGCTTGCGAAGAAACAATTTTCTACACCGAAAAAGAAAGTTTCCGCAAAGCAGACAAAACCTGTGAAGAAGACATCCGTCAAGCAGGCTGCCCCTGTAAAGACAAAGTCATTGCCAAAGCAAGCTCCCATGAAACAGGAACCTCTGCTTCACATCAAAGCGGAAGAAGCAAAAAAGAAAGAGACGCCCAAACTTGTTGCAGTGCTTCCCATTAAAAAGATGCCTGCACCGAAAAAGGAAACGCCTCAAAAACAAGTTCCTGTTAAAAGCGCTCAGCCAGCACAACTGACCATGGCACTGCCTATAGTTGAAGAAAAGAAAACAAAGCCTACACCATCCGTTGTCCAAAAGGTTGAACCCAAGCCTGTCAAAGTGGAAAAGGTGATCGCTCCAGCCGTCATTCTGCAAGTGTCAAAAGAGGAAAAAGCTAAAGCTGGAAAAGTGGTACAGGTAATGGAAAGGTCAGATGCATATCGTCAGTATAGAAAGAACGGCGATAGATCGAAGATCAGTGAGTTTGATTTCAGAAGTCTATTGCTTTGCACAATGGAGTCGTCTCCTGAGACGCTGGCAAGAAATGTGAACACCTTCAAGAGTTATGCAAATATACAGAACAGACAAGACTTGGTGACCTTCCTAAATTTCGTAGAGAACAGTTTTTCAACTCTGTTAAATTCATCTGGAAAGAAACTTGCGAAGAAAAAATAGCAAAGCCTAAATATCCGTGTAAACACAAGTAATGCAGAAATAATCGACGACTGAGAAATGGAAAGGTAGTTTTATCGTGAGCAGTAGAAAGTTACAGTACGCAGACCGCGTTGCTCTGCAACAAGCAGACCAAGCGATTCGTAAAGATGTATTTCGTGCGCTAGTGGAAGTCATTACCAATTGCAATGATAGTTATTCCCGTCTTGAACAAGCGGGGTGGTCAGTAGGCGGTGAGATCATCATTGATGTGCAAAGGAAGCACAAGAATTCCATCATCCGCGTGCGGGACCATGCCGAGGGCATGACCGATATTCGCATGGACAAAGTAGTTGGCACCTATGGCGAAGCGACAAGCGGATTGAAAGAAGACAAACACGTCCGCGGGATGTGGGGACGCGGGCTTAAGGATTCCATCTTTGGGCTGGGGCATGGATATGTGCGCTCGTTCAAGGGCGGAAATTTTTACACCTGCTCCCTGCTGATCAAAAAAGGCATTCCTACATTTGACCTTGACCAACCCGTGCGAGCTACTGTTCCGCTGCGCCAACAGTATGAAGTGCCAGAAGGTAATGGGACTATCCTTGAGATTCACGTCTCACGCGATGATGTAAAAGTGCCGCAGTTCGATAACTTTCGCAATTATTTGCAGAGGCATTTTGAATTGCGCCCGATCATGAGCAACCCACGACGCAAAATCATTTTGCGGGACTTTGCTCCAGATGGGAAACTGCGTCAGGAACACGTACTTAGCTACAAATCACCGCGAGGCGAAAAAGTTCTCGGTGAGAGAATCAAAGTAGAGGGCTATCCTGCCAACGTGAAGCTGGAAGTTTATCGATCGGGAATCCAATTATCAACTCGCAGCGAAGAAGGCGATTATGCCGATGGCGGTTTGCTGGTTATCAGCAAAGCTACAGTCATTTCGCTGACCATGTTGAAATTTGAGAACGACCCGTATGCTGCATATTTTTACGGCTCGATGCAATGCGACTATTTGCACGACCTGTTGAAGAATGACGAACCCGTATTGACCGCGACGCGCGACGGCATCAATTGGACACATCCGTTTGCAAAGGCATTGAAGCTGGCAGTGGAAAGCAAACTTGAGCCACTGATCGAAGCAGAGCGTAAACACGCTGTACACGATGAGCAAACGAAGCTCGACAAGCAATTGCGTCAGAAGATCGACCATGCCTTGCATGAGTTGAACACCATTGCATTCAGTGAATTAAGTGAAAGGCGAGAAGACGGCACACAAAAAATTATTGAGTTGCCGCCTTCAGGAATTGGTTTTTTCCCTGAGCGCGCTTTTGTGCAAACAGGTCAACACCTTAATTTATTATTGCGTGTGGATATTACAGAGAAAGCGCGAGCGGGCGCAACGGTAAGCGTCATCTCAAACAACCCTGAAATTATTATTACAACTCCGCAAGTTGTGATTCAACCGAACAAGAATGATCCCACAGTTGGTGAGGCACGCATTCGCGTGGAAGGCAGACAAGTGGGCAGTGAAGGCATGGTCACGGCGTATATTGGCAAGCTACGTGCTGAAGCGATGGTGCAGGTGCATTCGAAAAAAGAACTGCAAGCTCCTCCCCCCACCCGCAGCAGTAACGCGCTCTTCACGGACATCCGTTTTGATGACCGCACCGATTCACGCCAACGCGTTTATTTTGACCGAGTCAATTCAAGCATTGTTATCGCTACAGGCGCGCCTTCGGTAAAAATTTATTTGGATGAAAACAACCGCCTCGACACCACTGTACAGGGTCAGGTGCTATTAGCCGAACTCGTCACTGAGGCAGTCTGTCGCGAGATCGCGCGCAACGGTGTGGAGCGCGGAAAGTTCCTCGTGCTCGAAGGCTCCGAGGCGGACGCGATCCAGAATCATTTCATCCGTTTGCAGAATCGGTACGCACATTTGATCCATGAATACATTGTGACACTGTAGTGAAAATTGTGTAACAACTTAAGTCGTTACTACGGCAAACAAAAAGGACACGTTGACGTGTCCTTTTTGTTTGCTGATTTTTTATTTCACTGTTAACCAAACGCCAAGCATCACCACACCGAGGCCGATGATGCGGGGCAGGTCAATGCTGCGCTGGGTGACGCCAAGCAGACCATAATGATCAAGGAATGAGCCCACCAACAATTGTCCAGCAAGCAAGGTGATCAATGCGCCTGCAACACCAATGCGCGGAATCATATATCCCATGGCAGAGATGACGATAAGACCGAACGCGCCAGCAAACAACGTGTACCAAGGGACGCTTCGCCATTGCCCAAGCTTGCTGCCAAAAATTATCAGCGGAATTAACGCTGCTATCGCTCCGCCTGCATGGATAATAAATACACTCTCCATCATTCCAAGGCGTTGACTGATGATGCTTGACATGGGGCTCTGTACGCCAATAGCCATTCCACCAAAAAGGCCAATAAGTATTATCAAGAAAATAGGTTGCATGTGCATTCCTTATGTTTGAGATTGGACGATGATACTTGAGTTGCGGTTCTAAAAAGTTACAGTTTTTGTACAGTCAAAGTTCATTTAAACTGAGAAATGACTCCCGCGATCAAAGCAATCTGACCGAGGTGATAGGCGGCAATGTTATAGATTCGTCCGTGCTGAATGGGGGCCACGAATTTATTCCAAGCGAGGATGATATCGGAAAGATAGAAGAGGAAAGCGCCAACGCCAACCAATGCAGCAGCGGTGGCACTCCATGAAATATCCACAAGTTTCATCATGGCAGAGAGAAGCATCACGGAAATGACGGCACTGTAGATAATGATCGGGAGGCGCATCTTCCCATTACCAGTAGCAGGCAAACGGTCCAGAATGCGGCGAATAACCCGCGCCCCACCCAGCCCGATCATCACGGCGAAGACGATCCCGAAAAAATTTATCGCAGGTACGGGGATATTGAATCCAACTATGTAAGCGAGATGTGCCAGCAGAAATGCAACCAAGCCCAACATGAAAAATCGATCCAGCGAGATCATGAGAAGCACATCCCCCACAAGGGACAGAATGACTCCAAGCCCAAACCACAAGGCTACACCGCTCAACCCCGCGGACAGGCTCAGCCAAATGAAAAGGGAAATCATAACGCCAGGTTTGGCAATGACTTCAAGTTTGAACCAGTTTCTCTGCAAAGCTAGCGCTTCGAGCGCGGCAAAGATAAGTGAGGCAATTAAAAAGATTATCATACAAGTCTCCGTCCGCTATCCTACCATAATCGAGAAGGGGCGACTTCCATAGGCAAAGAGATATCTTTTTAACAGATCAACCTAACACGCGTATATCGTGCGCCAGCGTGGTTTGACTCAGAAAATGCTATACTGCGCAGATGGCTACCAAACAAGTTCACCTCAACTGGGATCCTGACCAGCAGTTCATTCTTCAGGATAAAGATAATTTCCAGATCATCATGAAAAAGCCAAAGGGAGTCAGCGCATCGGACTTGCTGCCCATGGCTCTGATAGGATGCGCCTCGCACGATGTGGTGGAGATTCTGAATAAGCAAAAGCAGGACCTGCAACAATTAAAGGTAACTGCTGAAAGCGTTCAGGATGATGACCCACCATGGCGTTTTCGAAAGATCACTATTCGTTTTCAGGTTATCGGCAAAGGCATTGACCCTGAGAAAGTCCGCAAGGCAATTCAGATCAGCGAGGAAAAATATTGCTCGGTGTACGCAACGCTGAAAGATGCGCTGGAGATCGTCAATGAATTTGAAGTAGTTGAGGCATAGACAAAGCAAATCCCTTCTCGATTAGAAGGGATTTTTATTACAATACAGTGATTAATCACTAATAGCTTTGATATATCGTTCAGCGGAGCGTTTCACCGCTGCTTTCGCATCGTTCTGCACGATCAAGTCCCACCAACCGCCATAGAGGCGGTCAAACGCAAATGGTTCAACAGCGTTCACGATATGCTCAACAGCGTGCGCATTCAACGGAATCATATTGGGGTAGCTATACATAAAACTAACATAACGCCTGTCTTGTGCAACTTGCATGGTATCCCCTGTCAACAATGCACCGCGGCCATCTGCGCCCTGCGCCCAATGCAACACATCGGAGCCAGAGAAATGCCCGCCGCAACGGATAAGCGTCAGCCCATCCAGCAAGGAATGAGTTTCGCCACCCCAAAAGACAAAAGCAGGGTCAGGGCGCATAACCCACTCACGGTTGTACACATGCCAATAGATGGGCGCATTATCAAAAGCATGGCTCCACTCCACAAGAGACCCAACTGTGTGCGGATGTGAAACTGCAATCGCAGAAATTCCCCCAAGCAAACGAATAGCTTTTACAGTCGCATCGTCTATGAGACTGATACAGTCCCACAAGATATTTCCTTTTGGGGTTCGAATCAGCAAGGCACGCTGACCAATGGCAAAGCCAGGAGTAGTGCCAATGCCTATGATATTGGTGTCAATTTCTTCGATGCGGTTTTGATACCCCTTTCGCATGTCTGAGAGAGTCACCCAACGCTGTCCTTTGATCCCAATGTATTGACGTTCATCTTCACAAATGAGGCAATGCTCAGGGTGAGAGTCTGATTCTTTATATTGAATTCCGCAGGTGGCACAGATAAAGTTTTCCACGTTTCACTCCTTGATAACAATAAAATCGGTTCAATTCTTTATATGCAAATGTTAAGCCATTTTTTGTAATAGGAATACCCTTTCTCTTTTTACGTCAACCTCTGAGCTTTAGACTGATACAACGCAATGTCAGCGCGGTGGAGCAGGTCATCAGGCGATTTATCTCCCAACACAACCTCGGTAACACCTACACTGAAAGAGATATAGAAGTCTCCCTCAGGCGCCTTTATTGTCAAATTTCGTAAGGCTTCCTGCATACGAGTAAGAATCTTTAATGAGTCCGCTTTGTTGCTATGATGAAAGAGAAAGCCAAACTCATCACCACCAAGACGCCCAAAAACATCTCCCTGACGTTTATTAGCTTCCACCAATGTTGTGAATCGTTTTATAGCTTCATCCCCCATCAGATGCCCATACGTATCATTGATCTGTTTCAGATGATCGAGATCGATAACGGCCAGACAAAAGCTATTTTTATATCGCTCAAACCGATGCAGAGCCAGACGCGTGTGCTCAATGAAACTGCGTCGGTTGAGAATACCTGTCAACGAGTCAGAAGCGGCCAGTTCCTCGAACATTGCGCGAGCCTCTTTCTCACGGAGGATCGCCCCATATTCGGCCCGCTTAAATCGGTTGCTGCGTGAAAGGACGATCATCCCTGTAGCATTTAGCAGTATCAGAGTGATAGTGTGAAGGTACTTCTCCTCTGAGGTGGCAACATTCGGTGTAGTGAACAGAGCAACAATACAAAAAAACGTGATGATAGACACGGGAAGTATTCGATAGATAAACTTATTTGTGATGAGCACGTATAACCCGATCACCAGAAAATCACTCACCAGAACATTTTCTGTAATACGCTCAGGCTGGAGAAAATCAGCAAATTTGGTGGCAATAGCAAGGAACATGCTCCAGACAAAAACATGCGACTCATATTTTTCTATTCTAGTGACATACCTGAAATTAATGATGAGATACGCTGAGAAAATAACAAATATCCCCACCAAACTGGATGCAATAAAAAAATCCACACTAAATTTGTAATAAGAATAATCGAGAAAAGATAAAAGCGACGACATAAATGCGGCGACGCCGATTAGGATGGACGTCAAATCGATATCATTTCTCAGGAAGTATTTCTTGCATTCCTGATCAAGATCCCCAAGATTAACGATCAGTTCCTTTAGCATTTGCACAAATTATACGCTATTCCATATCTAAATTTTCAATCCCAATCCCACATACTTTACTCACAATTCATGGCAAGCTGAGCGTAAGGATATATTCACAGGCTTCCTCCTGATATAAAAGGAGATTTCATGTCTAACCCACCTGCCATTCAATTACGTCGTTTGTTTTGGGTCGGCCCGTTGACCGTACTCGCCTCCATCGTTGGAGTCCTCATTGTTCGCATCCTTACGGTATTGATCTTGCGTCCATCCATTCTGCCGCCAAGTTTGGGATGGATCTTCCCCACCATCTTTACACTCGTATTGGTAACGGGTGGCGTATTGGTTTTTGCCGTAGTAGCACGTTTCGCCAAGAACCCGATCCGCACTTATCACATCATTGCATTTGTCTTTTTATTGATCTCCTTCCTGCCTGATGTTGGGTTTGCCACCTCACCCATGCCAGGAGCAAGCTGGCCTGTTGCGATCGCGTTGATGATCATGCACATTGTGGCATGGGCCATCACGGTGACGCTTCTCCCCAAGCTGACAACTGTCAGCAGCACTTAATCATTTTCCATCCTATCAAAAAGAGGCTTCTTACAGGAAGTCTCTTTTTGATTCACTGCCATCATCCCCAAATCCTTTGTGTGACCAAAGAACTACATACAAAAATCGTCTTTTTCGAGAGAATAGCAAAACATCATTCAAAGAGGTGCTATGAATCACTTCAACTTCACAGATTTATTCGCTATTTTCATGATTTTAGGCACACTGGGGTTTGCTGCCATCCTTACAAACTTCTTTCTCTACCGCATGGTTATCGATGCTCAAAATAAAGAAAAAGCTGTAATGCAATGGCCTTCGGTCACGGGGACGGTTGTCAAATCCGAGGTCGGAATTCACAAAACCAGCGAGAGCCATACAGAGTATCCAGATGTCACTTACACCTATGAAGTAATGGGCAAGGCATATCGCTGCAAACAAATTCTGCCAGGCGGCGATATCAGCGGGGTGAATGTTCAAAGCACACTCAACCGCTATCCCCTCAACGCACAAATAACCGTATATTACGACCCGCACAACCCAAAAGATGCCGTGCTCGAACGAGGGAGCAAAAAAATTTCAAAGATGCTATGGTTCATGCTGATCGGAATGAACGCCTTCATTTGCTTTATGGCAATTAGCATGACACGAGGCGTACTGAAATAACCTGCGCCCAAAGGAAAACCCATGAACATCAATTCAGCGGCAGCATTCATTCGACAGTTATTCTTCTTCTATCTCGCCTTTGATGGGGTCGTATTTGCCCTGATGCTCTACCAAGTCTTCGCCTCCAGCGTTACCCGTTCCTGGCCCACTACAACGGGCAGAGTACTAGCCTCGAAAGTATCACAAAAGAACAACGACGTTAAATATGGCGCCACCCCCGAAGTGACCTACACCTATGAAGTGGACGGAAAAAAGCACAAAAGCGAATCCATTTTGTGTGGGGGAATTTCCAGCAGGGGCAGGAAGTATTCGGAAGAAGTTGTGGCTCGCTATCCAAAAGGAACAGAAGTGACTGTGTACTACAATCCCCAAAATCCATCAGATTCGTGTTTAGAGCGGTATTCACTGGCAAAGGCGCCAGAATGGAAATGGCTCGCCGCTGGTACGTTGACCCTGCCACTCGTTGCGGTGCTGGTGTATTTAAATTTTGGGCAGTAGAAAACAGCGGAAACTTTACATGGGCAGTGAGCGTATACTATCTGTAATTGACAAATTTTATTTGTAAAGGATTTTGACATGCCTAAACATAAAAGATTCCACTATGGACCGCCGCTCTTCCGCCCGCACAGGCATTTCGGCGGCATCTTTTGGTTGATCGGGCTGGCCATCCTGTTTTCTTCGGGGCATTGGTGGCCTGGCATTTTAGTGCTGATCGGATTGAGCATGGTTTTTGGATCATTCTTCCGCGAGGAGAGACCGTCAGAACCACAGAACCCGCCACCGCCTTATTATGATGCGCAGGTAACGCCTCCCTCTGCGCCGAGACCTGCCCCTGCTCCCGTTGAGCAAATCCACCGCGTTGACCTTTTGCCGCTTACCTGTACACACTGCGGAGGGCCGATCCGCTCGCATGAAGTGACATGGACAGGTGCGCAATCTGCAGCCTGCCCGTATTGCGGTTCGAACTTGCAGATGAAGAAACCTTAGCTCGCTTGACACAAAATATATAAAACGAAAGGATGCCTAAAAGGGCATCCTTTCGTTTTATATTAACCGTATGTTGGCAGGATTCTCATCATCTTCATCCCACAACAACGGATTGGATTCGATGTAATCCGTTTTATTTTGCAAGTCCGTCTCGTTGCGGATGATGTGTTCGTAATAGTTGCGCTGCCAGATATCTGTTTCGTTTAATTCCCGCCCGATAAGACGGGTAACAGCCGCTTTGTATGTGCGTATTATGGTGGGTAAAGAGCCTTTCACAGGTTTTCCAAATTTTTCGATATTGGCATCATCCGTAGGGGCGCGATATATCGCGCCCCTACGGTCATCGGTAATGACAATAATTCCATGCATATGATTGGGCATTATGACATACTCTCCCAATTCTACATGTGGAAAATGGTTTGGAATTTCGCGCCAACACGTATCTGCAATTTGGCCACGTTTGCTCAACATCATTTCCTGATTCACAATGTTTCCAAATAAAAATTCCCTTTGCCATGTCACAATGGTGACGTAATACGCGCCCTCTTGAGAATAATCATATCCCTTCAACCGAATGGAGCGACGATGATGCTTCTGCGGGTCAAATTTGTTCATGACGAAATTATAAATGGTGTGCCCGCGTAGGGGCGGGGTTCCCCGCCCAAGATTACACCGCACATTTCGTTATTTTGAAAATTTCGATTACCCCACATTCCTTGGGCACGGGGACACCCTACGGGTACGATGCCGTGCCCCTACACCCTATCACGCGGACATTCCACCCCAAACCAAAAACACTGGGACATTCATCCCAGTGTTCTCTCGTTATTCTGAAACATTCGCGTTGAGCAAATTCGCTATTTTTTCGGCTCGTTCTCTTGCATCTTCGCGCTCATCATATTCCGAACAGACGCAGACTTCACGCTTTTCTGCTTGGTCAATGACCACAAATGTACTTCCATCAAACTGGCTGACAACATATCTCTGCATGACTTATCTCCCTTTCAACCTCATCCGATATTGACCTCGCCCAACAAAATCAAGAACACCTTTATCTCGTAAAAACTGCAACTGCTGGCGGACCTTCGCCCTCACATTGTGATTGGACGGATGTTTGGCTTGCAACACCCCTTCAAACCCATAGACATCCTCCAGCGAAAACTCAGCCTGCTTGATTTTCTCCACACACATCAACACATCCAACAACCAGCCCTTTGACTCGACGGTCTGCGCGGCTTTGACAAAATCCGTTTTGCTCCATTTTTCGAGCACCTCATCTTTGCTTTTGCGGACACCGTTTTGGACAAAGAAGATTTTCCCAATCTCAGGGATATTGCTCACGTCAATATTGCAGCCGACCCAACCCGCCCGTCTCGCGGTAGGACTCAGCGCCTTGCGCTTCTCTATGATCGCAGGGACAAAGAAGTACTTCGGGATGGTCAGGAAGTTCCGTATCGCCAGCGTGGACTTGTCGTATGTGAGAAAAAAGAAATTCGGGTTGTTGTCTGCCTGCAGACGTTGAATCATCGTGGCGTATGCCCCATCCACGATTTTCTTGCCCATTGCCCCGCTTTTTGATTTCAATTCGTATTCTTCCGAACAGTGACCACAATAAAAATCAGCGACGGGAGCATTATTCTCGAAGCGACTTAACCCACCCCCGCAACGCGGACAAAACGCAGACCGATTCACCCACCCTTCCGTCATTACACGGATTTTTTGGGTTGAACTTGAATATTCTTCTAAAACAACAGTATTTAATTTCAGGTATATCAATTTAAAACCTTATGATTCCATTATCCGACATATTTCTCTCTTGCTAACCTTATAGCACTTCGACGAAGAATTTCTAAATCAAACACATTTAATATTTCCGTAAAATACTCCAGCACTTTATCCGCAGCAGTTTCAGGCTCTCTTGGTAACCCTTCCATACTGTGCCCCAAAAACTTTGTGTAAATATTAAACATTTTATCGATAGTTGCATGTCGATTAGGGTCATTAGCATAATTTTTTTCTAAGAAATTAAGTGCAGCAATTTCTCTAAGCGCAGCTTCAAATGGCTTGATCTTCTCCGTCAATTCTTTTGATATCCAAGATGAATACTCAACTCGCACTTCAGTAAGTTCATTGGCATACCCCATTGTTTTCTCTGATGGACCATCCTGAAACATCTGTTTAACGATAGCGTGAAGTTTTTTAGAGTACTTTTCACAAAACTCAACTTGTTTATCAAAAACGACATTCGCCATATGAGAAGCGATTGCCAAATCAAATTCGTGTTGCCTTTTTTGTAGTTCCAATGTCTTTTCATGGGCTACTTGGTCTCGCCAGCCTTGAACAAGCAATGAGAATAAACCAGCAATCCCTGGAAGAGAAAACATAGTTTTCAACTCAGAATTTACTGGAAGAAATACAACAAATATTGTTGAAACAACAATCACAATCGTTGTAACGGCATAAACAACATAACTTTTCATAACTACCTCCTACCCACCAAACCCCAACTCCTTCAAATTCTCCTCGCGAGACTTCTTCCCTCCGCCCATCTCCTTCCAAAACGCCTCATCATACCTTCTTGACCGCACAGGCAGCGGCATCGGCACGCCCCAACCGAGCAGCAGCACCTCTTCCTTCGGCTGTAAACGCGCCAGCATCCCGCGCAGCGAGTCGCGCCCCGAAAGACCCGAAAGCACCGCCTGAATATCCAGGTCATCGCCCAGCCAGCCGCTGATGCGCGTGCCCAACTGACTCATCACCTCATCATAGATCTGCGACGGACGCTGGTCCACGATCAACAGCGTCACATAATATTTGCGCAGCTCGCGCGCGATGGTCGCAAAGGTCGTCTGCGCCGCCATCTCGCGGTTGAGCAGTTTATGCGCCTCCTCCACCACAATGATCAACGGCTTCGGCTCGGTTCCTGAGCCTGTCGAAGGATTGCCGTGCGTGCGGAACTCATTCGTCTTCTTCTCCCACGCCGCGCGGATCTTGCGCGTCAGCAAATTCGACACCAGCAGATAATCCAGGTCGCTCTCATGCTCGCCGAACGACAGCACCACATGCTTGCCCGCCTCCAACGACTGGATGATCTGCGCCACCGAGTCCGCTGCAGGGTTGTCCACGATATAGGGTTGGCTGAACAGCCGTCGCAGTTTGTCATGAAGCGCTTCCGCTGCCATCACATTCACGCCGTTCTCCATCGCCCACTTCGCCACGCTCCCCTCCGCAGGCACTTCCTTCGTCTTGCCGCGCTCATCTTCGATCATCACCGTCTCACGGCTCATCGAACGAAACGCCGCAAACCACTTATCCTTGAACGTGCCATACAACGCATTCAAGATCGTTGGCGTCGTCTCACGCAGATTCAACTCACGTGAAAGCGTCTCAATATCAGATGTGGAAATGTCTCCCGTGGAGATCTCCAAATTAAAGTCAACTTGATTGCCTCTGATAGTGCTTCCTGCTCCCAAGCCAACGCATCGGACTCCGCTCTTGAACAGGGTCTTCAATCCCTTCACGGCTTTTTTTGTGTCTGACGCCACATCGTCAAACCCATACTCATTGTGCATGTCCAGCACCAGCACCGCCGCCTGATTGTGCTTCATCAAGCCCGCCAGCACCAAACGCGTCAGGAACGACTTACCCGTGCCCGTCGCCCCGAACACTCCCGACGAGCGTTGCACGAACTTATCCAAGTCAATGCACACGGGATGATTCTGCTCGCGCGTATACCCGATCACAAAATTGCTTTCCTTGTTCGGGTCACCGAAGATCTCGGCGATATCGCCCTCATTCGCCAGCGACACGACCGCATGGTGCGGAGGAATATTCTTGACGGGCAAAATGCGCGGCGCATCTTTCAAGCCCGCGTCAATTTTCCCCTGCCAATCCTTATATTCAGGCGTGCCCAATTCGGGTCCCACCTCCAGCATCAGATTCGGCAGCACCTCAAGGTTCGCATACAACGTCTGTCCATGCAGCGCCTTGGCGATATGCGCAGGGAAACGCACCTCCGTCTGCTCATCCGCAAAGCGCGGGTCCGTTGCACCGAGATTGATATCCGTCACAATGCCGTAATAATTCCAATGTCCGCTCTGGATGACAACAAACGCCCCCTCCTGAATCTCCTGTGGAGAAACCGTGAGCCGCACGCGGAAATTTTCTTTGAGTCCGCCACCGACCAAATAGCCAATTTGAGTTCGTTGTATGTTCATAAAATCTCCTCTACATTATGTCGCTGCGAGGCGCTCCTGTTCTTTGCCGAAGCAGCCCTCCCAGTTATTCAGGAGATTGCTTCGCCCTATCGGGCTCGCAGCGACATGTCACTTATATTATTTCCTCGTATAAGTCTTTCCATTCAGGATTCATGCCATTCACTAAATCAATCTTCTTCTTTCGAGAACCGCCTTTGATCTGCTTCTCTCGTGCCAGCGCTGAATGGACATAATCCGTAATCTCATAGTAGACAAGTTTCACAACATTGTATTTCTTAGTAAAAATGCCACCCATACCGTTTCTATGCTCATACACTCTACGGGGAAGATTATTTGTCACGCCAGTGTACAAAACCGTGTTATGGGCATTAGTCATGATGTAAACACAATACTGTTTGCCAATTGCCATAAATACTCTTCTTTAACATGTCGCTGCGAGGCGCTCTTGTTCTTTGCCGAAGCAGCCTCCCCATTAATCATGAGGTTGCTTCGTCGGGAAGGGCACCCTCCTCGCAACGACATCAAGAAATATCCGCCAAAGCACCCAGCACACTCATCAACGTCGGGTAATCATCTCTCAGCAACGTGATCACTTCCTGCGTCGCGGACTCGATCCATCGCGCGCCATCCGCGCTTCTCGCTCTCCCCGCCTGCAAAATATGCGCAGCGAGCACTTCGCCCACAGGCACATCCTTGCCATTCAAGATATGACGGAAATACCCAAACTTCTCGGTGAACCGTACCATATCCTTATCCTCGCACAAATAGATCACATCCAAACTCAGCGGCGGACGCGGCGGCAGCAGATGATGAACCTTGCCATCCTGCTCATACCCCACCGCCAGCACGGACATCTCCACAGGCACAATGCGCCGCTCGCGGTTGTCCTTCATCACCTCATCGCTGACGTTATCTGCTGTCACCAACTGGCGCACCAGCCCGTCATCGTCAATGTGAATATCGTGGATGAGTCCATAGACCTGATACCCATCCCCCAGTGGCGCGCGGACCAGCGCCCCAAAGGAAGGCACGCTCAACTGATTCACACGGCAGCCCGCAATGAATCCCGTTGTGCCTGCGCGAAGTAAACGTCCGATTTCTATTTGATTCATTGCATCCTCTCCATCTTAAGTATCCATACTAACTTTATCAAGATAACAACCAAGAAAAACAATGAAATGGTCATAACAGAGATGGCAAGTGCATCAAATTTATTTTTAATCAACCAATACTGAATAATTGGATTATCCAAAGTTGGGATTGCACACTCTTCATCTTCACAATAACCATTATTTGCCACATCTGTGCGTACTACATATAACAAAGTAGGCACATCATTCCATAATTCCAACTTTAGAGTTTCACCTACTGGAAAAACCGCACCCTCAAGGTATTCAAAAATATAATCGCCAGAAGGTATATAAAGATTGGAAATACCAAAATCTTCACCCTCGAAGTCAACCTCTGTCAAGATTATTATTTTTTGAACTTTAAAGTTATTTGGTTTCAGGTTTAATTTGTAAATAATTGGATGATAATTGTTGAAAAAATCGCGACTATAAGCGTATCCCGTCTTCGATCGTTCCTGCTTAACTTGTAAAGTTTTTGCTTGAAAAATTTTACGACAACTACTTGAGTCCTGACAGGTTTCGGCAAGTAAGTACGAATCCAATTTCAATCGCGCCTGTTTTAAGCGCGGATAAAGATCCAAAAAATAGATTAACCAAAATACGATCAAAACCAATACGAATATCGATAAAAATAAATTTCCGCTTTTTTTATCCATTTCGAGTCCTTCCCTTCAAATCCTTTGCGGACTGTTTGCCAGACTTTTCGCCAAGTTCGCCGCCTCTTGAAAGAATATCCCTTGAAAGCAATCTGTCAATTTCTTCTTTTTCACGATGGGTCACAATCGCAATTTCGTGGGCACGATGAAGCAAATAAGGGAACTGCTGGGAATTCCCCATTATCTTCGATTGCTCCACCAAAACCGAATGCAACGCATTCAGCATGCTCGAATTTTCCACAACCCACAACGGCACATCCACACGAGCGATCTTGGGATACTTCTTATTGCCGACATTGATATAAAAGAAATGAATGGCAAGTGCATCCTTATATTTCTCAGCAGATTTCGCTTGCAGTGCAAACACTGCCGAACGCTCGTGTTCGTCAAGGATCTGGCTAAACATCCAGTAGTCTGTGACGCCTGCCAATAGACGGTTTTTTCTTACGTTCTTTAATTCATCCTGTGGGGTTCCTGCAATTTCAAGCAACTTAACCACCCAGTTTGCCCCAGGCTTATCCACATATCCGCCTGCAATGATTTTCTTTTTGTGCATTTCTTCGAGAGCGTGCAAATAATCATGCAAGCTCTTCTCGAACTCTTTGGCATTTTCGTTGTCCACCGAACCCCATAACTCCAATTGTCCTTCGGTGAGAGCAATGATCGTACCTGAATATCTTTCAGACATTTCCAGTAATTTTTTTCGCTCTGCTACATCCCGCTGCAAGGCTACCTGACTATCGCTGAAATACGTATCATCGAATTCATCCAGAACGCGCAATTCGGTATCCGTTTCCACCTCTGGGGTATTTCCAGAACCGATCTGCATGGCGATAGCCCCGACGTTGATCACATAATATTGAAGCGGATCGTGTCGGTTGGGTACGATCTGCGAACCGTCAGCGGCGATGAGTGTAGCTTGGATAACAGAATCAGGTACGGGGGAATGTGAGGCGAGAAGCTCATTAAGCGGAACCGCACAACGGATGTTGGAATCCGCTGCTTTGGCAAAATCCACTTTGGAGCGGAGAGCATCCAACTCGGAATTAAAAGAAGCGAGAAGATTTTGCGCGAGTTCGCGCGCCTCTTCTTTCTTCTTTTCTCTTTCCTTTGCGCCTGCGCCGATCTCTTTGATGCGTGTGTAAACTTGCTGATAGTCGATTGGCATTGGTTTCCTAATAGAACATTTGTGCAAAATTTTAGCCGTAAACGGACTAAAATACAAGTATCACGCACGGGAACTTTTTTTCAGCGAATGCGTCTTATCCATGATTACAAATAACAAGGAGATAACTATGCGTACTAAATTTTTTGCTTTTACCATTTTGGCCCTCGCCCTCGTGTTGAGCGCCTGTGGACCAACCACCATCAATCAGGAAGCACCTGCAAGCCTGCGCACTTTAAATGTCAACGGCGTGGGGCAGGTCTATCTGACCCCTGATATTGCCTATGTCAACATCGGTGTAAACACCCAAAGCCCGAGCGCTTCTGAATCTGTAGCCACCAATAAGGAAAAATCCAACGCGGTGATCGAAGCCATCAAGGCGGCGGGCGTGGATGAGAAAGATATTCACACCACCAACTTTAGCATTTGGTCGAACCCGACCTATGATGCAAATGGCCTCGTCTCTGGCACCACATACGTAGTGGATAACACCGTCAACGTAGCGGTGCGCAATCTCGACGGCCTTGGTGACTTGCTCGACTCTGCCATCAGCGCAGGCGCGAACAGCATCTATAGCATTCAGTTTGACGTGGCTGATAAATCCGCAGCTGTGAAGGAAGCTCGTGCCAGCGCAGTGGAAGATGCCAAGACTCAAGCCCAAGAATTGTCCGATGCTGCTGGCCTTTCCCTCGGAGAAATCCAGACCATCAGCTTCTACGAGAGCACACCCGTAGCGAACTTTGAAGGTAAAGGCGGCGGCGGTGGAGTTGCGGCAGGCGACACAGTCGTCCCGATCCAACCTGGCCAACTGGCGATCTCTGTCACTGTCAGCATGACTTACTCGATCAAGTAAACGCCTCACACTTAACTGAAGCCTGCTCCTCCTGCGAGGGGCAGGCTTTTTACCCCTACCCTGCCTCCCCCAAATGCGACTGAAATTCGTCACATTTGGGGGAGGTGTCCTTTAGGGCGGAGGGGGGTGGGGTCGCGTTATAATCCCCGCATCATTCTCAATCAAGGAGTCTCTTCATGTTAAGAGTTGGATACATCGGTCTGGGATTAATGGGTAAGTCCATTGCGCGGAATATTCTCAAGGCGGGGTTTCCCGTTGTCGTTCACAATCGCTCGCGCGGCGCAGTGGACGAACTGGTGGCCGAAGGCGCAACCGCCGCGAACTCGCCCAGGGAAGTTGCCGAACAAGTGGATATTGTCTTCACCAATTTACCAGACTCGCCTGACGTGGAAAAAGTAGCTCTCGGCGAAAACGGAATCCTCGCGGGTGCAAAAGCGGGACTCATCCTGGTAGATAACTCCACTATTAAGCCCGCATCCGCGCGCATGATCGCAGACAAGTTAAAAGAGAAAGGCGTGTTCTCGCTGGATGCCCCCGTCTCAGGTGGTGACATTGGCGCGCGCAATGCCACGCTCACCATCATGGTCGGCGGCGATGCAGGAGCGCTTGAAAAAGTGATGCCCATCTTTCAAGCAATGGGCAAGACCATCACTCACGTTGGCGAAGCAGGTGCGGGACAAGTTGCTAAAGCTGCGAATCAAATTATGGTTGCTGCACAGATGGTGGCGATGGGCGAACTGCTTGTCTTCTCGAAGAAAGCAGGCGTTGACCCTCACAAAGTTGTAGACGCCATCAAAGCGGGCGCGGCTCAATGCTGGGCGCTTGACATCAAGCCTCCGCGTTTATTCGATGGCAATCGCAATCCTGGTTTCAAGTCCTACATGCAGCTCAAAGATATGAACATCGTGTTAGATACCGCAAAGGAATACGAAGTCCCTGTCTCTGGCACAGAAGCTAACACCAAGCTCTACCAAATGATGATCGATATGGGTCTGGGCGAGTTGGATAACTCCGCTGTAGTCGGCGTGATCGAAAAATTAGCAGGCGTTGGAATTCTCGATTAACTCACCACAGAGCCCACAAAGAACACGGAGTTTCTTTCTTAATTCTCTGTGAGCTTTGTGCTCTTTGTGGGTAATTCTTTTAATTTATGAACATCAACGAGCCCGTCCCCGATTTTGAATTGCCTGGCCTTAACGGCAGGCTTCATCGTTTAAGTGATTATCGCGGGCGCATCGTCATCGTCAACTTTTGGTCGTGTGAATGTCCACACTCAGAGCGGACGGATAAGGCCATTATGTCCATGTTCGTGCAATGGCAAGACGATGTGTCTATGCTCACGATTGCGTCGAACCGCAACGAAACTGCCGAGGATGTGGCGAATGTCTCCAAAGCACGCCGCCTACCCACAGTCTTGTTAGATGCGAATTGCGAGATGGCGGACCTGTTCGAAGCGCAGACCACTCCTCATGTCTTCGTCATTGATCGGGATGGAATCCTACGCTACCGTGGTTCGGTGGATGATGTCACCTTTCGGCAAAGAGTCCCTACCCGCTTCTTTCTGGACCTGGCAGTTGAATCCCTTCTCGAAGGGCATTCCCTAGAGCTGACGGAATCTCCTGCCTACGGTTGTACGATTGTCCGAGAAGTTTGATAGAATCAAACCGTGATCGAGAATCCTCAACGCGCCGCCTTCCTAGATAAAATGCACCTCTTCAGCGGGTTGGATCTAAATCAACTTGCCGCGGTTGGAAGTAAGCTCTCTGAAAGAGAAGTTGCTGCGGGAACCGTTGTGTTCAAACGCGGCGACAAGCCTGATGGCTTTTATATGATCTACAAGGGTAAGGCAAAAGTTACAGTACCTGGCCCAGAGAACAGGGAAAGACAGGTGGCATTGCTCACCGCAGGGGATTATTTTGGTGAGGAAGCTCTGCTTGAAGACCGTAACCGTTCAGCCACCGTAATAACCTCTGAACATTGCACACTATTCTTTCTTTCCCGCGATGGCTTTCAATCTCTGCTTTCTCAATACGAAAAACTAAAACCTAATTTTCAAGTTTCCATAAAGAGCCGTAAATTGGCGCGCTCTACAAATTTCAAATGGCTCGGAAAGAACGAAGTCATTTACTTTATTGCGCGCCGTCATAAAATCCGCTTGTATCGAGCGCTTCTCGGGCCTATCTTTTCTCTGCTTATTCCGCTCGCTCTTTTCGCTGCGGGGTTTATCTCTCAAGCCACAACCCCTTGGGCATTAGGTGTGATCTCGCTCATCGGTGTGCTTGGCTGGGGCGCCTGGCAAGCCATTGACTGGAGCAACGATTATTACATCGTCACAAACCAGCGCGTGATCTGGTTGGAAAAAGTGATTTTCCTGTATGACAGCCGTGAAGAAGCGCCGCTTGGCACCATCCTATCTGTCGGCGTAGAAAGTGATGCGTTGGGGCGTGTGCTGAATTATGGCAATGTCATTGTCCGCACCTTTGTAGGCAAACTGGAATTCGACCATGTCGATCATCCTGTGCAAGCCGCGGATATGATCCGCGAATATTGGGAACGCACCAAAGCCATCACAACGCGAAGTCAAATGGATGTGATGAAGGACACCATCAAACAAAAGCTTGGTATCCCATTGGAAAAACGTCCGCAAGTGGAACTCACGCCTGTTGTGCCATTGGATGAAGAAAAAGCCGCCAAAACTCCGCTATGGATGCTTGCTCTTCAAAACCTGTTCCAATTAAGAATTGAAGAAGGCGGCAAGGTTATCTATCACAAGCATTGGGTGATTCTTGTTCAACAAGGATGGCGCCCCATCGCCATGTTCTTCGCCGACATTGCTCTTGTCATTTGGCGTATTGTGTTTCTAGCCACTCACGAAGGTCATTCTTTTATCCGTGTTAATGCAGCGGGTTCGTACAGCCCAGATACGCTTGTTGTCACATTGCTTGTCTTCCTCCTCCCCATCGGCGGATGGCTTTGGTACGAATACGAAGATTGGAAGAACGACATCTTCATGGTGACAAACGACGAGATATTCGATATTGACCGAAAACCGTTTGGCAAAGAAGAACGCCGTTCAGCGCAGATCGAAAACATCCTCAGCACTTCCTATTCCAGAAGCGGCCCTACCGCCGTCTTATTCAATTATGGAACAGTAAAGATCTCCGTCGGTGGTACACAAATGGGATTTGAAGATGTGATGGACCCCGCCAGCGTACAAGCAGATATCAACCGCAGACGTTCAGCGCGCATTGCCAAAAAGAACGAAGATGCAGGCAAAGATGACCGTGAACGTTTCGCCACCTGGCTGGCAGCGTATCATAAAAATATAGAAGAATTCGCCTCGCCTTCCAAACCCGCGCCTGCTCCTGTTGCCCCAACCATTACCAACCCTGTTGCAGCAGAAAAAAATGAACTGGACAACCTTCCCCTCAGTGACGAAGATGACCAGGATGATGAAGACCAGATCGGTTTTGGCGGGGGCAATGACACGGACGGAGATCTATAGCTTCAACGCTGGCGAATCTCACACAATACAAGTATCATTGCGGCGCTTATTCTGAAGAATAAGACTGCTCTTCGTAAAAACGTTAACACCGCTAAATGATTTACATAAACAAGGAAAATAAGAATGGCATTACTACCAATCGTGAACCTGCCCGATCCGATTCTGCGCCGCAAGGCAAAACCAGTCACAAAATTTGACAAGGAACTACAAACTTTAATCGATAACATGATCGAGACCATGCGCGAAGCGCCAGGTGTCGGTCTCGCTGCGCCGCAAATCAACATTTCACAACAATTAGCAGTCATTGAATATGCTGAAGGCGAAGATGATGACGAGGAAGGCGCTCCCCCACGACCGAAGAAACTATATGTCATCATCAACCCTGAGATCGTAAAAGTCTCAGAAGAAAAGGTAGTGGGCATTGAAGGCTGTCTCTCCATCCCTGGGTTGCATGGCGAAGTGGAACGGCACGAAGCTATCCAAGTCAAAGCACTCAACCGCCACGGCAATCCTGTCAAACTCCGAGTAGAAGGATGGATGGCACGCATCTTCCAACACGAGATTGACCACTTGAACGGCGTATTGTTCACTGACCGCGCCACACGCGTCTGGAAGCCCAGTGCAGATGAAGATGAAATAGAAATGGACTAAAAATATGTCCAAAAGTCAAAGGTTGCAGGTCAGACCTTCGACTTTTGACCTTCGACTTTCACCATGTATCTCAAGCATCTCTCCCTCACCAACTTTCGCAGCCTCACCCGCCTGGATGTAGAACTTCCACGGCGGGCTGCTGTATTGGTAGGGAGCAATGCACAAGGCAAAACCAGCGTTCTTGAAGCGATCTATTTTCTCGCAGCGTTCACATCCTTTCAAACGCATGTAGATCGGCAGATCGTCAATTTTCACGAGGCAAAAAATCCGCTGGCAGTGACTCGTCTCGTGGCTGATTATCAGCGTGGGAAAACAAAACATCGTCTCGAAGCAAGGCTTATTCTTGAACCAACAGGAGTGAACGGTCAGCGCCTACGCAAAGAGATTCTTCTCGATGGTGTCAAACGCCATGCCAACGATGTCATCGGTCATTTCAATGCGGTCATCTTTGTACCGCAGATGTCGCAGATCATCGAAGGCGGGCCAGATGAACGACGCCGCTATCTCAACCTTGCACTGGCACAAGCTGTCCCTTCGTATGCGCGCGCGCTCAGTGAATACAACCAGGCGCTCACTCAGCGCAATGCTCTTCTCAAAGCATTGAACGAACGAGGAGGAAATAGCGACCAGCTTCAGGTGTGGGATGAGGCGTTGGTCAAGTTTGGAGCGCAAATTATTCTATGGCGCATCCAGGCTGTGCAGGAGATCGAACGATTCGCTTCCCGTGTTCATCACGAACTGACTCGTGGAGCCGAAATTCTGCGCCTTGCGTATGAACCGGCGTATGATCCACTGCCCAAGCCAACTGGTCAACTGGGATTGAAACTCGATACGGTCATTGATCGTTCTTCCATTGATCTGAATGAAATTCAAGAAGGTTTTCTCGCGCGTCTCAAGCAAATTCGCAGTGAAGAGGTTGCTCGCGGCGTAACGACCATTGGTCCGCATCGCGATGACTTGCGTTTCATCATTAATAAGGCAGATGTAAGCGATTATGGCTCACGCGGGCAATTACGTACAACGCTGCTTGCATTGAAGCTTGCCGAAGTGGAATGGATGAAAGACCGTACTGGCGAATGGCCTGTTATTCTGCTCGATGAAGTAATGGCCGAGCTGGATGTAAATCGCCGCGCCGATTTGCTGAAATATGTAAACAAAGACCAGCAGGTTTTATTCACCACAACTGATTTGAATTTTTTCACCCCTGAGTTTATGGCAGGCTCTGATATTTGGGATGTAAAAGATGGAGTGGTTCAGCCAAGATAACGATGGTGTAAAATTGCGTGCATGTCTGACACCTCCAAGTATGACATCCTCGTAATCGGTTCATTGAATGCAGATCTGGTTGTGCGCTCACCGCGTTTTCCGCAACCTGGCGAAACCATCAGTGGCAGTGACTTGCTCACCATCCCTGGCGGTAAGGGAGCCAACCAAGCCGTGGCAGCCGCAAGACAAAATGTAAACGTCGCCATGGTTGGGCGTGTGGGGAAAGATAACTTTGCTCCGTTTCTCATTGAAAATCTAAACTCAAATCATGTGAACGCCTCGCATGTGGCACAGGATAATGTTGCCACAGGCACAGCTATCATTGTTGTGGATGAGAACGGACAGAACAGTATCGTTCTCTCGCCTGGCGCAAACGGTAAAGTAGATTCACAAGATGTAGATTCTGCACCTGACGCGAAGATTTTGCTTTTGCAATTTGAGATTCCAATGGACTCAGTTTTATACGCTGCCAAGCGATACAAGGCCAAAGGAACAACGGTCATTCTTAATCCCGCACCTGCTCGCCAGATCCCAGACGAATTACTCGCCGCTGTTGATATTCTCGTTCCGAACGAAAGTGAACTATCTCTGCTTACTAACATGCAAGTCACTGATGTACAGTCTGCAGAATTGGCGGCGAAAGAAATCTTGAAGCATGGCGTAAAGACCGTCATCGTAACACTCGGAAGCAAAGGTGCATTGGTGGTGACAAGCTCGCAAGTGACACAAGTGGACACCTACAAAGTCAACGTAGTGGACACTACAGCCGCAGGCGACGCATTCATTGGCGGATTTGCTTCTGCCATCTTAAGAAAGAAGTCTCTTGAAAAATCTGTCCGCTACGGATGTGCATGTGGCGCACTTGCCACAACAAAACTCGGCGCACAGCCTTCCCTGCCCACAAAAGAAGAAGTAGAAAAATTCATCGCATAAGAGTGACTATCAAAGTCGCTCTTATTGGGCGGGGATTCTCCGCCCCTACAGGAAACTATGTCCCCAAAACGAATCATTATTGATACCGACCCTGGTGTGGACGATGCTCTAGCGTTCCTCCTCGCCCTTGCTTCCCCAGAGATTCAACTAGAAGCATTAACCACCGTACAAGGCAATGTGACAGTTGAAAAAGCCACGATCAACGCCTTATCTGTACTTGAACTTGCCAAAGCAAATCACATTCCTGTTGTGCAAGGCTGTTCACATCCGCTGATCAAAACGCCACACAATTCTGGAGAAGCTGTGCATGGCGCAAGCGGTATTGGCAAAGCGATCTTGCCTGAGCCAAAATCCAAGCCTGTCGAAGGCTTCGCAGTAGATTATTTAATTGAGCGCGTGCTGGCGGAACCAAATGAATTGAGAATCTTTCCCATCGGTCCACTGACAAATATCGCTTTTGCCATTCGCAAAGAGCCGCGTTTTGCAAAAGCTGTGAAAGAACTGGTCATTATGGGCGGAGCAATTCGCTCGGGTGGGAATATCACCCCATTGGCGGAATTCAACATCAATGAAGACCCTCACGCTGCGCATGTTGTCTTTCATTCGGGCATTCCGATCACATTGATTCCGCTGGATGTGACTTATAAATGTCTATTCACTACGGATGATGTAGAACGTTTGAACAAGATCGATTCGCCAATTGCAAGATTTGTCCGCGACGCTACTGCCACCTACATGGAATTTTATTTGAAGTATGAAGGTTTCAAGGGATGCGCCCTGCACGACCCGCTGACCCTGGCAACCATCATTGCACCTGAAATTTTCAGCTTTGAAAATCATTATGTGGATGTGGATATTTCAGGCGGCATTTCTACTGGCAAAACCTTTGCCGATTTTATGAAAGTAGCCAAACAACCCGCAAATATTAAGGTCGCGCTGGATGTCCGCGGTCGCGATTTTGTAGAATTATTCATTGAGAGGATGGAAGCGCTGAGCCGCTCCATTGCAAATTAAACATGCCAAAGCATATTGTTTTAGACACTGACCCTGGTATTGACGATGCACTTGCGATCCTACTCGCTCTAGCCTCGCCCGAAGTTGTTCTTGATGGAATTAGCGCTGTCCACGGGAATGCATCTGCCTCGCGCGTGACAACGAATGCACTTTCAATTTTGGAGCTTGCAAGGGCAAGCCATATCCCTGTGTTTCAGGGTTGTGACCTGCCGCTGGTAAAAGAATCACTGCTCAGCCCAGAAACTCACGGAGACACTGGCTTGGGCTATGCAAAACTTCCAGAACCAGTAACCAAGCCTCAGATTAAGCATGGAAGCGATTATCTGATCGATCAGATCATGTCACACCCAGGGGAAATCACTCTGGTTGCCATCGGCCCGTTGACCAATGTCGCGTTGGCGATTCGTAAAGAGCCGCGCATTGTGCAGAATGTCAAAGAGGTGTTTGTGATGGGCGGGGCAATCAAACATCAGGGCAACACTACGCCGTTGGCGGAGTTCAATACTTTTGTTGATCCGCATGCCACGCATATTGTGTTTCATTCAGGGATGCCGATCATCCTCACGCCATTGGATGTGACATACGAATGTATCTTCTTGAAGGAAGATTTGGATCGTCTGCTAAAGATCAATTCACCGATCACAAAATTCATCGCTGACTCAACCCGCTTCTACATGGAATTTCACGATGAGTATCAAAAGATAGATGGCTGCGTTATCAACGACCCGATGACAATGGCGTTGACCTTTATGCCTGAGATTTGTGACTATCAGGATCTGCTTGTAGATGTGGATATTTCTACAGGTGTGGGGCTTGGTAACACATTTGCAGATTTCTATAATTATGAGAAGAAAGCGCCGAACATGAAAGTAGCTATGGGTGTACGCCCGCGTATGTTCATGGAATTGTTTCTGGAACGCATGGAAAAACTGGCAAAAAACATTTCGTGACGATTTATGCAACCCAGTGTTATCATTGGCACGTTGCTTCATTTTCAAAACATTCTTTTGGAGGAATAAATGTTAGAAAAGATTAAGAACAATTTCAATACTCAGACGTGGGTGCTCATTCCCATCGCCATCGGCATTAATATTGCTGTGGGTCAGATCGTAGTGTTACTTAAGTTGCCTGTGTACCTTGATTCCATTGGAACCGTTTTGGTTGCAGCTTTGTGTGGTCCTTGGGCGGGCGCTTTAACAGGTGCACTCTCCAATATCATTTGGGGTCTGGCCGTTGACCCGAATGCGCTGCCTTGGTGGCCAGTTGCTTTCTTCATCGGCTATAACGCTGGACGCATGGCACAATGGGGTTTCTTCAAATCCTGGTGGAAAGTGGCAGTAACAGGCTTCGTGGTTGCACTTACAGCTGCAATCGTCTCCACACCTATTGCCGTGTATTTGTACGGCGGCATCACAGCCAGCGGGTCCTCCTTTATCACCGCTTATTTGATGCAAACTGGAACGGGCGTTGTTCAAGCTGTTTTGAGCACTGGCTTCCTTGTTGAACCAGTGGACAAGATCACTACGGCTCTGTTGGCGTTTGCCATTATCCAAGGCTTGCCCAAACGCACCATTGGCGGCTATCCCAAGCCCCAACAGGTGGAAGCTGAGGGCGGCGCAAACAAGAATCAGATGTACATTGCCATTGGCGTTGTCGTCTTGCTGGTGCTGTTTGCCGCGTTCATGCTCCGCAACATTCTCGGCGGATAAAATACCATCCCCGTAATAGCATATAAAAAGAGACCAAGCTTGCAGCTTGGTCTCTTTTTATATATTCATCCAACTCTAAAAATGAGCTTTCCATTTCAAAAAAGAGCATTTTTGCGCCGCGATGGGTATAATCAATGCTTATGCATGAGAGACTTTCCTTCCATATAAAAAGAGATAGTATCCTTCATAGCTTCAACCCGCTCACCAAGTTGGTGTTGACCCTTACTATCATCCTCGTCGCCTTCACATTCCCCTGGTATTGGACCCCTCACCTGCTGGTACTCGTAGCCATCATTCCATTAAGCTTGCTTGGCAAAGTCTTCCGCGAATTTTCCCTGACAGCCATTCGCCTGATTTTGCCCGCTGCAAGTTTTCTGTTTTTGATGCAGGCCTTCTTTCAGCCCATTGGCACAAACGTGATCTTCAAATTCTATTTTCTGGATATCACCCAGGAAAGTTTGATGTTCGCATTCCGAAATGCCATGCGCGTTTTTGTGATGGTTTCGGCTTTCACTCTTTTCCTGGTTACCACCCATCCCAGTGAGTTGATGTCTGATCTCACCCGCCGCGGTTTGCCTGGGCAATTTGCTTATGTGATCATTTCCACGTTGCAGATCCTGCCGCAGATCATTGCCAAATCCCAAACCATCATTGCCGCACAACGCTCCCGCGGGTTGGATACAGAAAGCAGCTTTCTCAAACGAGCAGGCTCGCTCATTCCACTGGTTGGTCCTTTGGTGTTTGGCTCTCTTGCTGAAGTGGAAGAACGCGCCATTGCTATCGAAGCGCGCGGCTTTACATCAAAACACGTCAAGACCTCCCTGCATGAAATCCAAGACCCATCTTTCGATCAAATGCTGCGCTGGGTTCTCGTCGCACTTATCATCATTTCTATTGCGTTGAAGCTATGGCTTTCGTAAACCTCCAAAACGTTACATACAAATATCCGCTTACTAAAAACCCCGTTCTGCAAAATGTTAATTTGCAAGTGAACGAGGGCGAATTCGTTTCCATTGTTGGTCCGAATGGCGCAGGCAAATCCACGCTGTGCTATGCGCTGGCTGGCTTCGTCCCTCACTTTTTCAAAGGTGAGATCAGCGGCTCCATTGAAGTTGCGGGGAAAGAATCCAGCAAATCCACACTCGATGAATGGGTCTTGAACGTGGGGCTCGCTTTCCAAAATCCGTTCAACCAGATTTCGGGCGCGAAATATACCGTCTTTGAAGAGATCGCCTTCGGGCTGGAAAACATCGGCGTACCGCGTAGTGAAATGAAAGGCCGCGTAGAGGATGCCATGGCTCTGACAGGCATCCGCGATTTGGCAGACCGTTCACCGTATTCTTTATCTGGCGGACAACAACAACGCGTCGCTCTGACCTCGATCCTGGTCATGCGACCCAAGCTGCTCGTCCTCGACGAACCGACCTCGCAAATGGACCCGATCGGCACCCGCGAAGTCTTCGGTACCATCCGCAAGATGGCAGAAGAAGGTATGACCGTAGTGCTTGTAGAACACAAAGTGGAATGGATCGCAGAATTCGCTGACCGTGTAATCGCTCTCAAAGATGGCAGCGTTCTGCTCGAAGGCAAACCCAACGAAGTATTAACCTCGGACTTATTAGCTGAAAATGGATTTGGCATTTCGCGTTACACATCCACAGCGCGGGAAGCAAAGAAACAAGGTATGTGGAAAAAAGAAAAACTGCCAGTCACATTGGATGAAGCAGTGGAGGGGTTCAAGAAATGAAAATCGAAATCAAAGAACTCCGTTTTAGCTATCCCACTGGATTGGAAGCGATCAAAGGGATTTCGTTGACCATTGAAACGGGCGAGCAGGTTGCCATTGTCGGACAAAACGGTGCAGGAAAAACCACTCTTGTACGTCACTTCAATGGGTTGTTGCAACCCGCTTCAGGCTCAGTTTTGATCGGCGATTGGGATACAAAAAAAACATCGGTGGCAAAACTTGCTTCTCGAGTGGGCTACGTCTTTCAAAATCCCGATGAGCAATTATTCTCGAGAGATGTTCTAACCGAAGTCACTTTTGGACCACGCAACTTAGGATATTCCAAAGAGAAGATCGATGACTTGGTCAAACGCGCGCTGGCACTCACAGAACTCAGCGACAAAACCGAAACTAACCCCTATGACCTTTCCCCTACATGGCGCAAGATGGTTGCATTGGCATCCATCATCGCAATGGACACGCCCATTGTCATCTTCGATGAACCGACAACTGGACAGGATGCTGTCAATGTAGCGCGAATAGCTAATGTCATCGCTGAATTACGAAACGAAGGCAAGACAGTTATCACCATTACACATGACATTGACTTTTGTGCAGAAAATTTCGAGCGTGTAGTTGCTTTGTCTAAAGGACAAGTTTTATTGGATGGCCCCGCTCGAGAGATTTTAGGTCAGGATGAAATCCTGGCTCAGACGTATGTGGACCCGCCGCAATTGACGCGCTTGGGAAAACGGTTGGGATTCAAAGAAACCGTGAGAAACCAGGAAGAGTTCTTGAAGGCTTTGAAATGATTTTGTAGTGGTTGGGCCTATGCAGCCCAGCCACTACTTTTTATACACAACCAATTCCTCATACCCCGAATCATTTTCTAACAACTCACGCTTATAAACAACGTCGTCCAGTTCTGCAATAACGATTTCGGCTGTGGTGTATATCTTGCAGCCGCCGACAAGATGTCCGCCAGTAGTAACGCCATCTCCGTCAGAGATCGCCACATGGATGTGTGAGCCATAGATGGAAACCGTCCCTGTCATGGAGACAATCTCGAAATGGCCTTCATATTCGTTGTAATAGCTGCGATTTGCAAGACGCAGTGTCGCGTGGGTCAGGCTACCCACAGAACTGAGTACGCAGCCCGCTTCGATTTTCTTCTCAGCAACAAACGCTTCAATAGAGTCAAATAAGTCATCTGCAGGTTTTAGACGAAAGGTATGGGTTTTCATATCATTCTCCATTGCATAAATTTTTGATTTATCCTGTTTCTATAATCGTACCATCCCTTTGGTAAGATAACAAAAAGACATGGATTGCAAATACGCAATCCATGTCTTTTTGTTACAAAGTAAATCTACCAGAGCGGGAAACCGATCAATGAGACAAGCCAATCCACCATGGGAGGGTAGATCTGTATGCCAATAATGCCAACAATAGTTCCTAAGATTGCGCCAGCTACAACATCTGAAAGATAATGCACGCCCATTGCAACTCGCGCGAGTGATACCAGTGGAGCCCATACCCATAGTACAGCAACAAGCCAAGGCGGGGCAAGAGCCGAGCCGACAACTGCGATCAGAAAAGCACGGGCGGCGTGTCCAGATGGAAAGGAGTGTGGGTCGGTGTTGCGATAGATGCCGCCCCATTCGCCTGCGGGTCTTTCACGGCGGACAAGGAATTTGATGGCAAGTACCACGCCAGCCAAACCGAGAATACCGAAGAACTCAACCACTTCCCATTGCTGCCAGGCCGAGTTGCTGAAAAACCAGCTAATGATGAGCGCGGCAAACCAAAACCATGAGTCACCAGAGTGGGCAAAAAAGACGGCGATACTGCGTAAAAAACC
The DNA here is from genome assembly GCA_046328875.1 of Anaerolineales bacterium. Taxonomy (GTDB): domain Bacteria; phylum Chloroflexota; class Anaerolineae; order Anaerolineales; family Villigracilaceae; genus Villigracilis. The sequence goes on from JAXLVS010000001.1 coordinate 3,898,526, forward strand.
CGGCTTTTCAGCAACGCGAAGTTGACTGGAGAGTCGGGCATCCAATTCAAGGATGGAGCGAAAACTCATTTTTTCTTTGCCTGTGCTTTCGCTGCTGTTGCAGGTGTGGATTTTTTAGCGGCTGCTTTTTTTTGATTCACCATATCTTCACGCATGAGTTCGAGTTGATGAGGTTTATCCACATCCATGCATGGTTCGGCTCGGTCCCAAATAATGGCACGGCCTTTTACGCCGATACGTTCAGAGGCGCGCTTCACCATATCCTGCAAGGATAGTTGGCGAGTGAACAATTGGAAGAGTGTATCCAAACCGATGACCGCGGCAGAGCGCAAAGGACTCTTACGGTTGCCGATCAAAGCTTCCCAAGTTTCAAGGTGTTCCGTGACTTGATTGACGTGAATGATATTGACATCAGCGCCGCATACCTGCATATCCTTCAACTTGGTATAGGTGCGATTGGAAGTGGGGTAACGCGTCTCCATCACTTCGCGTGGACAAATACCATAATAGATTTCATCTTCCGTTTCCATACAGGTATTTACCAGCCAATCCACCATGTCCGCTTTGAGAGCGGGGATATCAGAAGAAACGATAAGAACATATTTGTTCTTATTATTTAATTCCAAGGCTTTGTTCACACCTGTCACGATATTTGCCAGCATACGTCCTTGATTGGAGATGTAATGCAAAGGCTTTTTACAGGTGAGTCCACTCTTTGGGGAAAGACCGATGACAATGACATTGTCCACTTTTTTGGAATCGCCGAGCGCGTCCAAAACCCACTGCACCATAGGCTTGCCCGCCACATCGATCAGCGCTTTTGAATCGCCGTTGGAATAAACATATAAGGGGTCGCCAGGTTGTGGAATTCCACCAGCAGTTACGATGGCATCCATATTTAGTTCAACTCCTGCAATTGAGGTTCAAACCCGAGCTTATCGAGCATTTCAGTTAATTCAGGCCAGGTAAGGGGACGGCCCTTGCCAGAGATGGCTACCAATGCCGCTTCCATCATGTTCGTGCCAAAGGAACGGCCTTCCATCACTGGGGTGGTGGTGATGAGATATTTCACACCAGCTTTTTTAAATTCGGCAACATCTTCAGGAGTAGTGGTGTTGGTGACAATCACTTTATCTTTTAAATCTGCAGGCATGAAGCGCTTGATGTAATGACAATCGCCTGCGATAACGGTTGCCCATGAATAATACTTTCCCCATTTGGGTGTACGCTTTTCCTGCTTCTCACCAGTGGGATAGATCCATTCAAATGGCAGACGGCCAGCAATCGGCATAAGCAATGCAGCAAGAACCTTTAACTGACTGATCTTATGAATTGCAATGGGAATGTCCAAACCAAACATGAGGTCGCCGAAGACAGTTTCATAGCCAGCACTTGCAAAGGCTTGGGAAAGTCCCCAACGATCTACACCAACAGTGACGAGGACTTTGCGCCCACGGGAATTAATATAATCTGCGATCTTGCTATCGAGAAATGCAGGAGCTCTATTTTCGAGCGTATTCTTTAACCCACCACCATCCACCAACGGAGTCTTTTTGACATAACGAACCATGGGTGCTACTGAATAAAAGGGATACCATTTTCCATCGGCCAATGCCCCCAAGTCTGCCCCACCGACGCCAAAGGCGTCCACTGTTCCGTCAAGTTCTTTATATTTTAGCGCTGCGGCTTCCATATCACCGTCAGTGCCAATACGTTCAATGCTGACTTTTTCGCCAAGCAGGGTAACTTCCACTGCCTTATTGCGTTTGGATGAACCAATGCTAATACTAACTGCACGTTTCATAGAGAATCCTCCAACGGATGAGATAGCGCCAGTTATAACACGAATCAGCTATCGGATTTAGTAGGAAGCGTGAAGAAAAACGTTGCCCCTTTCCCCGTTTCACTCTGGACCCAGATCCTGCCTCTGTGCACTTCGACAATTCGCTTCACGAGAGTAAGGCCAATCCCCGTACCGTCGGATGCGGCATCCAATTTGTTGAATAGGCCAAATATTCTGTCGTGATGAATGGGGTCAATTCCCATGCCGTTATCTCTAACATAGAAAATTGGTTTTCCATCCTCGTTGCCATTAACGCCGATCTCAATGGTGGGATTCGAGATTTTGCCCATGAACTTTGCAGCATTATCAAGCAGGTTTTGCAGCACTTCGATCAAACGTTGGCGATCTCCATAAACAACAGGCAAGTTCTTATCAATACGAACTTCCACATTTCTTTCATGCAACCTGCCATACACGATCTCTGACGCCTCTTTAGCAAGTTCTTCAAACGGAATATGTTGATATGGATTTGTCAAACGTCCTACTCGCGATAATTCCAACAACTCATTGAGCAAGGTTTGCATTTTATCTGTTGCATCTGCAATACGCTGTGTATCTGCTTTCAGGCGCACAATGTTACCGTTGGCAGCATCTTGCTCCAAAAATCCGAGAAAGCCTTTGATGGTAATAAGTGGCGATTTCAAATCATGCGAAACAGTATAAGTAAAGCGCTCCAGTTCGCTATTCTTCTCTTCCAATTCATTGATCAGTTTCTCGCGTTCGGTCTCCACCCATTTGCGTTGGCTGATATCGCGCACCATGATGATGGCAGATTCCGAAGTAACGGCTGTAACGCGCGCCTCAAAAAACTGAACTTCCTCTCCGGGCGGCATGCCATATTCAAAAGCATGTAATTGTCCTGTTTCCACAGAGCGCTCAAGCGCAAACATGGTTTGGTCAGCAATTTCAGGCGGAAACAGATCTCTGATATTCTTGCCAATAAATTCTTCGGGCGGCATCAATGGAGACAAGTCTGCTGAAGCCATAAAATCCAAGAACAATCCGTCTTTGGCAACTTCAAAGATCATGTCAGGGATAGACCGCAGAATGGCGCGTTTACGTGCTTCAGCATTTTGCAGTTCGTTCTGCACCTGCCTTTGTTCAGTCACATCATAAAACATGGATAGTACGCAAGGCTGTGAATTGATCTCGATCAATTCATAAAAAGCAATTGCAGAGCGAGGTTGAAGCGTGCTGTATACAAGAAATTGATAGTTTGGGTTAACAATGGAATGGGTGCGCTTGAGCTCGTCCACAAAATTTTTACGGTCTTCCATCGAGTCCCACATTTCCAATTCTTCAGCCGACTTCCCAATAGAATTTTTGGGGTCATAGCCTGTCAGGTTCCAATAGGCTTCGTTGGCATCCAACAAGCGGCCTTCGCTCAATGTAGTAATGCAAATGGCAACCGGGCTGGCTTGGAACACTTTGCGGAATAATTCTTCACTGGCACGCAAGGCTTGTTCGGCAAGTTTCCGTTCGGTGATCTCTTTTTGCGCCTGCTCATAAAGACGGGCATTATCAATGGCAAGTGAGGCCAACGCGGCAAAACGTTCCATTAGATGCATTTGCTCTTGTGTAAAGTTTTTAGTCCGATCTACATGAGCGATCGCGATAACACCAATGACCGTGTTCCCCACTGTAAGCGGCACACCCATCACAGAAAAAAAGTCGGCAGCTACGAACGCATCCATTTTTCGTTCCCAGCCAGGATAATCATTAATGATCAAGGACTGACCAGTTTCCCAAACAGTGCCAGTGACGCCGCTATTTTTATTGGTAAATGTCCCATTGAAGTCTGCGAGAACGCCATGGCCTACTTCCTGCCGAAGCGCTGAGCCATCTGCTATTACGAGTTCGATCAGGCCATGTTCTGTATTGAGCAAGTCGCAAGCGCGGGTTAATATGGATTCGAGCAGAGTCCGCAAATCAGAACGGTTCAACAGTCCCAATGCTGTTTCGTTCAGGGCGGTAAGGTAATCAGCCTGTTTATGCAGTTTCTCTTCAGACTTCAATCGCTCTTTCAACTCAAGGCGGGCTTCATCGAGAGAACGATTCAAGCTATGAATTAAAAGATAAACAAGAACACCTGCCAGCACAAATACAGCAGTAAAGTCACGGGCGTAACTATACGGGTCATCGATCTCAAAATGACGCAATCCCTGATTTTCCTGCCAGGCGAAAATCCAAATCATGGAAATGCTAATAAAGCCGAAGAAAAGTCCTTCCCGCCAGCCGAGCAATAAGCCAGCGAGCATAATGATGACAATGTAAACTACGAGGGAAACATCCCTCAAGCCATCAGAATTCCACGCTTGAAGGGTCATAGCCAGCCACGTGGAAGCAACAAAAAATACCCCGGCAGCCCGTACCCAACCTGCGCGCAGAATGACCAGCACGCCCAACATTATGAAAATGATCAATGGCAAAATTATCATGGAAGAGCGACTTAACCATCCCCCAGTAACAAAACGAATCAGTGTAATAATAAAAACAGTTGCAATGGCGCTCCACCCAAAGGAATTAAGTATTCGCGCTATGCGTGTTTTTTCTTCATTATCAAAAATCGGGCTTTTGAACAAATTACGAAACCGATTAGGCATGTAAATTATTATATATCATGTCTGCATCAAACTGAGTCTTCATTAAAAAAATTGGGCGGGATGTTTCCGTCCCGCCCAAAACTACTAATAGGGTCTTTCCAGCAGCTCGTCCAATATCTTTTTAGACGAGCCATCAATAACCGCATGTTGACTGCCACCATGAGAGTCCATTGTCACCACTACGGGAAACTCTTTGACTTCGATAACCCACATGGCTTCTGGCACACCGAAGTCCATTTTGAAAACACCATGCACCTTTGTTACTGTTTGCGCAAGAAAGGAAGCGGCGCCGCCAATAGCATGGAAGTACACGCTCGGCGTTTCCTGACAGCCTTTCAAGGTCTTGGCGCCCATACCGCCTTTGCCAATCACCCCTTTTACATTGAAATGTTTCATCACATCTGCTTGATATGGCTCTTCACGGATGGAGGTCGTTGGACCGGCGGCGATAAACTTATAGTCTTTCGTATCAAGTCCAGTGACGACAGGTCCACAGTGATAAATGATGGAGCCACTCAACAGTTTTTTCAACTCTTCATACACTTGCAGGTCATCGCCTTGAGGTTGGCGGGTCTTCTTGATAAAGGTATCGATCATCCACTTGTGGGCGGCATCGCGCCCGGTGACCATCATGCCTGAAATTGCAACGGTATCGCCAACTTTCAAGTCGCGGATGGTTTCATCACTGACTGGGGTGGTTATCTGTTTCATCATTTTCTTCCTTAATCGTAAGTCACTTCTTCGCCCTTCACCGTCAACTTGCGGCGGCGATACGCCCAGCACATGTAAGAAACAGAGACGAAATACGAAGCAGGCAAACGGCTTAAGCCAACGATCTTTGTGTCCAATACAGTGGTCTTACCACCAAAGCCCATTGGGCCAATTCCCATTTCGTTGGATTCTTTGGTCAGGCGCTCTTCAAGTTCGGCGAGTTTCGGGTCTTCATTGCGTGTGCCCATTTCGCTGAACAACACTTCCTTAGACTTAATATAAGAAGAACCGCGGTCACCACCAATGGACACGCCCAACACGCCAGGCGCACAACCTTGTCCCTGTGCCTTTTGCACCGCATCCAAAACCACCTTGCGGACGCCAGCCAAATCACGCCCTGCGCCGAGTGAATTCTCAGGCAGGGAATATTGACGGCCAACGTTCTCGCATCCGCCGCCTTTGAGCATCAATTCAATGACGAGTTCATCGCCTTCAGTTTCTTCAAAATGGATATAGGGGAAGTCGTCGCCGCCAAGGTTGTTGCCTGTATTTTTATCGTAAATAGCATCTACGGCATTCGGTCTCATATAGGACCGTTTGGTTGCTTCTGCCATCGCGGCACGGATCTGTGCCTTGAGCTGGATCGTGGACCAACCCACTGGATAATGTACCTGGAAAATGGGCGTTCCCGTATCCTGACAGATCGGCGTGGAGTTGGCACGCGAAAGGTCAATATTCTTCAGGATGGTTTCCAAAGCACCGCGTGCTGCAGAGCCTGGCTCCTCTTTTTCAATGGATGCGCGCAATCGTTTTTCCACATCAGGCGGCAAGGAGCTGGATGTCCGCCGAATGAGTTCTAGAATTTCATTAGTTAAATCTCGCATGGGTACCTCCAATACTAGACGCGAATCATACTCCCGAATTTGGGAATTCGCCATTTAAAAACCGAACTCTAACAATTGAAAGCATTGGAAGTCATTCAGAAAATTTTTCCTAGTCATAAAACTCTTCTAGGTTTTAAAAAAAATTCTCGCAGGGCTTTACCTCTGCGAGAACATTCACTTTTCAACTTATTAACCGCGTGTCAGCTTGGCGCGCATCACGTACTTATTGACACCGCCGAAGCGGTATTTGTAATCTTCATCACCACGCATGAAATCGAATTCGTAGCGTCCGTTTTGACAACACCACTCCAAAACAAAGCCAAGCAAAACCCAGCCAGGGGATAAATCCATAAAGTCGCGGTTGACACCGGCGTTATAGCCCCAGAGTTTATTTTCGTAATCAAAGTTGAGCGCTGCCGCAATGCGCTGACCGTCCGCTTCGAGGAAGGCCAACCAGAGCCAGCCATTCTCATGCGCCGTACGGATAACATCCCGCATTTGTGCGCGCATGGGGTCACGCAGAAAACTAGCTTTGCCCTGATCCTGTTCCATCAATTTTAGGAAGGAATCGATTTCCGCTTCGGGGTCGGACATATCGGAGATGAACCAGCGCACACCGCGTTCACTTTCAATGGCACGGCGCATTTTACGGCGGATCTCGTGGCGCTGCTTCTTTTCGACGCGGGAGAGATATTCGTCAAAGCTACCGTTCAAAGCAATGCGCGGAGTTGGGCGATACATCTCTTCGAGATGAGTCCAGCCGCGGGATTCAGCTTCTGCTTTGAAGGCTGCGAGGGTTGGAGATGTGTCGGGGAGGTTGTACCAATCGACGGCTGACCAACTATCGGCGAGGGAAGAGGCGAGAAAATCCAACAAGCCCGTGATAAAACGAGAGTGGTCGTCCATCCGCACGATCAGATCCAGATAGTCAGAAATCTCAATACTTCCTATTAAAAGAAGCGCGGGCTTGCTCTCGTACTCTGCAATGAAAAGCGGAGCAATGCCAATGAGCCGTCCATTTTCACGCGCGGAAATAAGGACAAGCTGTGCATTTTGCCACTCGCCGCCGCCGCGATGTTCCCACCAGCCGCGTTGATATTCATGGCGCAAAAAGGGAGTGTCACTGACCGATTCTTTCAAAAGGTCGTTCCACTCCTGTGCGTTTAGTTCAGAAAAATCTTTATGAAGTGTATATTCCATAGCCGCCAAATTTTACCAGTTATAATCAATATGAAGCGCAGTCTTTGATAGGCGCTTAAGGCATAATCTTACATGGCACTTGACCTCACGCTCGCCCCACTCTACCGAATCAATGGACAGGATATAGCCAGCCTGCCAGGTTTGCTTGCATTGACTCCGCCGCCCAACGCGGCTCGCATCCGCACGCAAGACCGATTACTAGTGTATTTATTGCTCACTGGCAATGCTGTTTTTTCAGCTTCTGAATATATGCAAGTAGCGCAAGATGCCGCAAATGTGTTTTACCAAACATCGGGTTCGCTCACCAGCGCATTACGTGCGGCTACCGAACACGTTAACAAAACTTTACTCGACCGCAACATGTCCACTAGCGGGCGCGGACAATATGTGAATGGTTGGCTCACACTCGCTACGCTGCGTGATATGCAATGCACGCTTTCCATCAGCGGACCAATGCATGTCTATTGGCTTGGGCAGGATGAAACTCGTCACATTCATGAGCCGGGGGTATCGGGCAAGGGTCTTGGTATCAGCCAAAGCGTTAGTATTTACTATGGACAAGTGAGTCTCAGCGCGGGGGATCGAATGCTGCTGACAGGCCGAACACCGAACTCTTGGGAAAGCACCCTCAGTGACTCGCGTCCATCTTCATTAGATGCAATGCGCCGCCGCCTTTCCACACTCACTCGCGACGATCTAAACTCGGTTGTCATTCAAGCAACAACAGGCACAGGCGGATTAAATCTCTTAAAGGGAACAGTAGAGATCAAAGAGGAAATTAAAGAAGAAGTGAAGGAAGAAAGTGCACCGCCTCCTCCTTTAATCTCCAGCCTGCCTCACCACCAACCAACAGACTCCACACTCGAGCAGGCTGAACCTGCTCCACAAAGTGAACCTGCTGAATCTATTTCAGAAACAACCGAACCTGTTGAGCCAGCAAAGCCCGCAGCCCATTATGTGCAGCCTTCGGCGTATGCTATTCCGCCTCAACATGAAGAACCTCTCCCGCAGGAACAAGAACAAACTCAACACAGTAGTCCGTTAGCCAGCCTGCCGCATAACACTGTGCCGCGTGCATTTCCATCATCCATTCCGCGCGCACAGCCAAAGCCGACATCAAATATACCTGAACCAGCTAAACCTATTGAAACATCAACACCTGTTGTAGAAGCTGAAAAAGAAGAACAGGTAGTGGAAGAAAAAGTCGCCGCACCGAAAAAGGTGACTGAGCCTGAAGCCCCGCGTGAGCCTTCAGAACGCACCCGTCAGACGGCAAAAGCGATTGCCAGCGGTATTCAGGCCACCCGAAGATTGAGCGCGTCTCTCAGTGAAAAATTCCGCAACTTCTTGCCGCGTCTGCTCCCAAATTCAGAAACAGCTTCCGCTCCCCTCCCTTCCTCCACATTGATGTTTTTCATGGCGGTTCTAATTCCGTTGATGGTAGTTACTGTATTGGTGGTAGTGTACCTACGTTACGGGCGTAGTGAGCAATATGATGCCTATTTAAGCCAGGCGCTGGAAAATAAAGCGCAGGCGTTAGCACTTACCAACCCTGTGGAACAGCGCATTGCTTGGGAAAATGTTCTGCTAAATGTGGAAGTGGCTGAATCTCACCGCGAAACATCTGAGACAATCACACTCCGCAAGGAAGCAAATGATAATCTCGATCGCTTGCTCGGCATCACGCGCTTGCAATTTAACGCAGCATTTAGCAGCAAACCCGGTATTGATATCAGCCGTATGGCGGCTAATGAAACAGATCTCTTCCTGCTCAACGCTGTAAATGGTGAAGCGTTGCGCGCCTTCCCTGCCCCCGGTGGACGCGGCTTTCAAATAGATACAACTTTTAATTGCCGCCCGGGTGTGTATGGAAATTACACAGTTGGTCACCTTGTAGATATTTTGGCAATGCCAGGCTTGAACTCCATCAACGCCACATTGCTTGGTATTGATGCCAATGGCTTCCTGCTTTATTGTGCACCGGGTACAGTTGCACAGGCCATTCCCCTGCCAACGCCTGATACCAACTGGGGACATGTAACTGCGTTTACACTAGATAACGGTAACCTGTATGTACTGGATGCGCCTTCACGTGCTGTATGGGTCTATAACGGAAAAGATGGCACATTTGTGGATCAGCCGTATTTCTTCTTCGGCAAGCAAACTCCAAGTCAGGATGTGATTGATTTCATCATCTCTGGCGACGACCTTTATATGCTGCATAGTGACGGGCATCTTTCCATTTGTTCTTATACGCGAGTTGAATCAAGCACATCACAATGTCAGGACCCTTTGCCATTGGTGAATCCCTTTGGTGCGTATCAAGGCAGTGACCTTTTCAGCACGGCGCACTTCACTCAACTTCTTTTCGCTGCCCCACCAGATCAATCCGTTCTATTATTAGATGCAGATACTCAGGGCGTGATGAGGTTTTCTCCACGTTCGCTCGAACTACAAAATCAGTTCCGTCCCTCAACCGATACGGCATATCAAGTTCCGCCGGGACCTGCTGGTGCGGTTACGGTCAGTCCGAACCATGTCTTATACCTAGCAGTGGATGGTCAGGTTTATTTCGCAGCGAACATGCCGTAACTCTTTCAGGAGAATCGTATGTCCAACTTCCTCAACTCGTTTTTTGGCCGTTTCAAATTCACCTCTGCCAAGGCAAACTTCCCAGCAGACAGCCTAACCGAGCCAGCTCAGATTACACAGAGCAAAGTACTCCTGATCGTATATGACCCTGTAATGGATAAGACGAACGGAACGACTCTCTCTCAACTGCAAAAATGGTACCGCGCTTCAGATTTGATCACTGGCTTTATGGCAGACATACTTGAAGTGACTGGTGGGCTGGTCCGTTACCAGATCGTAGAGCGCGTGGACTTGGATGAATTCCCAGCAAAGACAGATGGGTTTCGATACACTCCCCAAACCTATTTGGATGTTTTACAGCGAAAAACTTCTCCGCATATGCCGCAAGAAGCTGATTACAACTCCATTCTCACCAAATACAATATCCTTCAACGTGTGGCAAGGAACGAGATTGACGAAGTGTGGATTTTTGCATTCCCGCACGCTGGGTTTTATGAATCGACTATGGGTGGACCAGACGCATTCTGGTGTAATTCACAGCCATTAAAGAATACAGCAGCCAGCAAACGGCGTTTCGTTGTAATGGGTTTTTCCTTTGAAAGATATATCGGCGAAATGGAAGAAGCGTATGGTCATCGTGCCGAATCCATCATGGAAAAAACATTTGCTAAATTAACAGGCACAGCAAATTTATGGAAAAGATTCGTTCAATACGAGAAAAGCACTCCAGGCAAGGCGGCTTGTGGAAATGTCCATTTTGCGCCCAACAGCCAGCAGGATTATGACTGGGGTAATGCAGCACCTGTAAAAAGTGAATGCTATGACTGGCTATTAAACTTCCCAAACTTCAAAGGTGATGTACGCATCGTCAACGCAACAGAATGGGGCAATGGTGAGATCCGCGCTCACCATAAGTGGTGGTTTAGTCACTTCCCTAAAGTGGCTGGCCGAAAAAACGGAATCCACAACAATTGGTGGCAGTACATTGCAGCGCCGCAAAAAGTAGTAGTCTAGACCAGCCAGTTAACTTCGCGCCATTCATCTGGCGCGAAGTTTTTTGTACCATATGAATAACAAAAGTGAAAACCTGAATAGTAATGACTTAGTTGCAACGAAAAAACACACGAATTGAGAATAAAATAGCTCTAGAGATCATGCCCAATCGCCTTCACCTGTATGTAACCTTAATCTATCTAGCTGCCGCGATCCCGTATGTGTGGCTTGGTTTATACGCCTGGCGCAAGCGACCTGCAATAGCGGTCACTCCTTTTGCATGGGCTATGGTTTCCATGTCTATTTGGGCATTCACCTATAGCCTTGAAATATTTTTCCCCAGCTTGCAAGCAAAATTATTCATTACAAAAATCGAATATATCGGCATTATCTCTGTTCCTGTCTTTCTGCTCTTTTTCGCACTCGAGTTTACAGGGAAGAGTCACCTACTCACACAGCGCACAAAAATGCTTATCTGGGTAATTCCAATTCTGGCTTTGCTCCTCGTTTGGACAAATGAGCAACACCATTTAGTGTGGAACATGGAGAGCATTGTCGCTTACAACGGACTTGAATTACTCAATGTCCAGTTTAAGGCTTTCTTTTGGATACATGCAATCTATTCTTATATATTGATAGCTTATACAAATATTCTTTTGATCATTGAACTATTACAAAGGCCAAGAATTTACCGCATCCAAATCAGTTTTGTTATTCTTGGAATGTTCATTCCGATCATTGGAAATTTGCTCTTCATTCTCGGGGATAGTCCAGTCAAAGACCTTGATATCACTCCGTTGTTCTTTTTACCCACTGCTCTCGGAATTTCCTGGGCGATCATAAAATATCGTCTACTTGAGGTGCTGCCGCCTGAGCATGTAACAGTATTAAAGACAATGAAAGATGGCGTGGTGGTATTAAATCCGCAACACCGCATTTCATATATTAACCCGATCGCGGAAATGTTATTTAGCCGCACAGAGAATGAAGTAATCGGTCAGCCTCTCATGCAAGTATCTGAAATTTATGCTGAAAAACTCTCGCCTTACTTAACGGGGAGAGAAAATCGGGCTGAGATCACAGTTGAAGAGGGCAAGCAGGCAAAAGTTTTTGAGCTAACCGTCTCTCCTGTATCCTCTTTAGAGGGAACAAATAATCCGCACACACCTGCTGACATCATGGTTATTTTGCATGACATCACAGTGCGCAAAGAGACAGAATTAGCATTATCGCGCCGTGAGTCCATTATGTCTGCCATCAGTTTGGCTGCGGAACAATTCTTGAAGGAATCATCTTGGGAACATAACGTCCCAGCAGTTTTGGAAACGATCGGGTTGGCTGCGCATGTCAGCCATGTTTATGTAGCGATGAATTACAAAGACGCCGATGACGTCATTCATTCGAGCCTGTGCTATGAATGGGCAGACCCCAAGGTTCCAGCTCACATAAAGAACTCGTCATTTCAACATGTGTCGCTTCGCAAGGCAGGACTTGAAAGATGGGAAAGCTATCTCTCACGAGGACTTCCGCTTTATGGAAAGACAAGTGACTTCCCGCAGGAAGAACAGGCATTTCTAAGTCAGTTGGGAAGCCAAGCGATAGCCGCCATGCCGATCTTGGTGGAATCTCAATGGTGGGGCTTCATCATGTTCGATGAATGTCTTTCTGAACGTCACTGGACAAGCACTGAATTAGAAGCGTTGCAGACCACTGCAAATATTTTTGGCTCTGCAGAATCACGCATGCGTGCGGAACAAAAGCTGATCCGCCGCCAACATGCGCTCAACTTGTTACATGAGCTGGCAAGCATTTCCCTGCAATCTAAAGATATTAAAGATATGGCCCAAACCATTGTGGAACGACTCGGTGAGCTGATCCATGCAGATGGGTGTTTTCTCACTTTATGGGATGATGCCAACAAACGCACTATTCCACTCGCTGCGTATGGACCATTTGCAGATACCTATGGCAAGCTTGAGGTGAAGCCCGGCGAACGTACTTTCACCGAAGCTGCGTTAAAACATGGCACTACTTTGGTGATTGAAGATACCCAATCTACTATGTATGCTGATCAGCGCATCATCAAAAATTTTCCATCACGCTCTGTTTTAGTATTGCCACTGATCGCATCAAGACAAAAACTAGGCAGCATCCTGCTTTCTTTTGACAATTTGCATACATTTCAATTGGAAGAGATCCAGATCAGTGAACAGGCTGCGGCTTTGATCGCGCTCGCTATGGAAAAATTCAAAGCAGTGGAACAAGCTCAACGCAGAGCGGACACATCTGAAACCTTGCGAAAAGCAAGCGTGGCCGTTACAGAAATCCTTGAGATGGATGAGGCCGTAAATGAAATTCTGGATCAATTGCATCAAGTCGTTCCGTATGATAGTGCATCGGTGCAAATGCTGGATGGAGATGAATTACAGATCATCGGTGGGCGCGGCTGGGACGATACAGAGAGAGTGGTTGGCATTCGTTTTCCTATCCCAGGAGATAACCCCAACAGCGTTGTGATCGAAACGGGAAAACCATATCACGTCCCTGAAGCATGGAAGGATTATAAGACTTTTCAAGCGCCACCCCATAACCACATTCGCTCATGGCTGGGAGTACCGCTCATCGTTCAGGACAAAACGATCGGGCTGCTCGCCATAGATAGTTCCGAAGCAAACCATTTCACAGAAGAAAATATTGATATTGCCACAGTATTTGCGGGTCAGGTAGCAGTAGTACTTGAAAATGCGCGCTTGTTTAAAGAAACACAAACTCAAGCCATCACCGATGCGCTCACTGGAATCTATAACCGCCGTGGAATGCTCCAACTTGGAGAATTTGAACTTCGGCGCGCGCGCCGCATCAATCGTCCCTTTTGTGGCATCATCTTTGACGTTGACCACTTCAAACGCATCAACGATCACTATGGACACAAAGTTGGGGATGAAGTTCTACAAAAACTTGCAGAGCGCTGCCAAAAAACTTCGCGCTCTGTTGACCTTATCAGTAGATATGGCGGTGAGGAATTTGTCATCCTTTTACCAGAGACCAACCTCGAATCAGCAAAGCGAGTTGCTGAGCGGTTGCGCCAATCCATTATGAATGAACCATTTCCAACTGATGCGGGCAGTTTAAGGATCACCATTAGCATCGGTGTTGCAGAAGCAAAAGAAACTGACTCACTGCATTCATTAATTGAACGGGCAGATGTTGCGCTTTACAAGGCTAAAAACGCAGGCCGAAACCGTGTAATGTTCGATGAATTGACCTAAGCATTCAGCCAGACTTGATACAAGCCCAGCTTGCCATTTTCCCCATCTGATAAAAAGCTTTCGCTCAGACTCATTTGAGCCTGTTCAGCCAGCCCAAGCAGCTCCTCCACTGAAAATTGATGCGCATACCGCAATCCCTCTCCCCCACTGCGCCAATCCAATAGATAATCCCCATCGTCCACATCGTCATCCACAAGCCCAACCCTAGTCCACGGCTGGATTCTGGCTTTTAACTTTTCGCTGTTCAAGAACTGCCAATTAGACAGAATAAACTTCCCGCCTGGTTTCAATAATTTCTTTACTGTCTGCAAAATATCCAAACGGATCTCGTTCGACGGAATATGATGCATTGTTGCAAACATCGTGATGATAGACCATGAACCACTGAAAGCTAATAGCTGATCGCTGACAGCTGAAAGCTTCGTCAAATCTACTTCCCGAAACTCAACCCCCAGCTTGGATTCTGCATTTCGAAGCAGAGGCAGGCTAAAGTCCACGCCGAGAAGCGGAGCTTTATGACCACGCCGAATCAACTCGTGGAGAAAATGCCCGTTGCCGCATCCTAGATCCAGAACGGAATCATCTACCTGAATCGTTTCGAGAATTTTATTCACTCCGGGCTGCAAGCGTTGGCGAGTGGCTGAAAAAGAGTCGCCGAAGCGGTTGTAAAATTCCCGGTTGATTGTAAGCAAGCGTTCGGCAATATCTGATTTCATGCCGAAATTATAACGGTATAATCTCAGCATGTTATCGGTACAAGAGATCGAGAGACTTTCCAAAGAGTTTGAGACGAAAACCCCGCAAGAGATCATCCAGTGGGCGGTGGATACATTCTGGCCTGAAATCGCAATGAGCTCGTCCTTTCAAACCCAATCTATGCCGCTGCTACACATGGTGACGCATATCAAACATGACTTGCCCATTTTCTTTCTGGATACGGGTTATCATTTTTGGGAAACCTCAACGTTCCGCGAGAAGATCGCATCCGAATGGAAGATCAATGTAATTGACCTGTACCGCGACTCGCGTTGGGATGTGTTCGCCCATCAGAACATCCGTAGCCTGCCTTTAGATGACCCCAACTTATGCTGTTATTTACACAAAGTACAGCCCATGCAAAAAGCATTGAAAGATGTGAAAGCGTGGATCAGCGGCATTCGCCGCGACCAGACTTCTGTACGCGCAAACGCAAAGATATTGGAATTGCAGGAAGATGGACTGTTGAAGATCAATCCGCTGTTGAATTGGAAAAAGGCGGATGTTCAAAATTATATGAAAGAATACAACCTGCCCACACATCCACTTTATGAAAAAGGTTATAAAAGTGTGGGTTGCGCACCTTGCACGATTGCCATCGGCGTGAACGATGACGAACGCGCAGGGCGTTGGGCTGGGCGCGAAAAAATGGAATGCGGCTTGCACACCAATATGTTTAACAAAAAAGATATTGCCGATGTGCAGAGTGAATTTTATTTAGACATAACGAAGGTAGAGTAGATAGAAAGCTGAACGCTCAAAAACATTATGGACTTTTCTGAAAAACGACAAAACTGGAAAAAGATAAACACCCTCACGCCGCAAAAACTTGAGCTGGCGCACCATGTCTTGGATGAGATCCGCGAAGGCAGTGATGTGATGAAGGCATTGCGCAGCCATCCACTGGATGATGGGTATCTTACAAAAGCTGCGTTGGTTGCTGCCTATAATCAAATGGTAGAAGCAGGCACGATCAAGCCAGATAGGGTTTTGCTTGAACGCATCCGTATGAAACCGATGCGGACTCTTTCGGGTGTGACAACAGTAACCGTACTCACCAAGCCATATCCATGCCCAGGGAAATGTATCTTCTGCCCCACCGATGTGCGTATGCCGAAGAGCTATCTCCCCGATGAACCTGGCGCCATGCGTGCACTTGAACATCAATTTGACCCATACGAACAAGTCCATAACCGTTTGCGTGCGTTGACAAATCTTGGCCACCCCACAGACAAAATTGAGTTGCTCATCCTCGGCGGGACGTGGTCATCGTATCGCCGCGATTATCAGGAATGGTTCGTTAAGCGCTGTTTTGATGCAATGAACGACTCTCTTCATGGAGAACACCGAGAACACGGAGAGGAACCCAATAAAACCTCTGTGATTTCCATAAACTCTGTGGTTAATCTTTCAGAAGTTCATTCGCAAAACGAAACTGGCCTCCACCGAAATGTGGGACTGGTGATCGAAACCCGCCCTGATGAGATTAATCCCGATGAGATCAAATGGCTGCGCCACCTCGGCGTGACCAAAGTGCAGATGGGCGCACAAAGTTTTGACGACCACATTTTAGAGATCAACAAACGCGGGCACGATGTAGAGTCCACGCGCAAGGCGACGGCTCTTCTGCGCGCAGCTGGATTCAAGATCGTTCTGCATTGGATGCCGAATCTCTTGGGCGCTACTCCACAAAGTGACCGCGCAGACTTTGCAAAATTATGGGAAGACTTCTGCCCCGATGAAATAAAGATCTATCCGAATCAATTGCTGGCGAATGCCGAGTTATATGAATACTGGCAGCGCGGTGAGTTCCATCCCTACAGCATGGACGACCTCGTTGAATTGCTCGTGGATATCAAGCCCACTATCCCACGCTACTGCCGTGTCAATCGTGTTATTCGCGATATTCCAGGCAACAATGTTGTGGAAGGTAACACACGCACAAGTCTGCGGCAGGATATTCAACAGATCATGAAAGAACGTGGCACACATTGTCAGTGCATTCGTTGCCGTGAAGTAAAAGGCAAAAGCGTGGACTCATCTACCCTGCGCCTTGATGACCAAATCTACAAAGCAGGATTCGCCGAAGAGCATTTCATCTCCTTCATCACTCCCGAAGATGGTCTGGCGGGATTCATCCGCCTCTCGCTTCCGCAAGCTGGCTCGCCCACAACAGGCATCTCCGAACTTGATGGCGCTGCACTCATCCGCGAGGTGCATGTATACGGACAATCTCTTGAAGTTGGTTCCGAAAAGACAGGCGCCGCTCAACACGCGGGACTTGGTACACGTCTGCTGGAAGAAGCAGATAAAATAGCAAAAGAAAACGGCTACGAGAAAATTGCAGTCATCGCAGCCATTGGCACACGTAATTATTATTTAGACCGCGGCTTTGAACGCGGTAAATATTATCTGGTGAAGAAGCTCTAGCCGCCCAACTCCTTCAGTCGCTTGATACGTTCAGGTTCATTTTCCATCAACCACGCATCCTGACTCAACACCTCATACGCCTTTGTAAAATAAGGCTTTGCTTCTGTTTCCCGTTGTAACGCCAACAGACACTCACCGATCTCTTCAAAGACATATCCGTCTGTTTCACCTGCTGCTTCAAACTCTGTATGCAAAGCCAATTGTCTGGATAATGCTTCATCAAAACGCTTCATGGATCGCAGACAACGCGCCACCATCCAGACGCCAATCCGTGTCTTCTGCACGTCTCCCTTCGCCCTGAAAAATGCTTCGGCTTTCTGGAATATATCCAGCGCTGATTCAAAATCTCCCATGTCATGATATGACCAGCCTGTATTGTTGTACAACGAACCGAGCCAATTGCGCGCTCGTTCCTCTCGCGAAGATTCTGCCATTTGAATGGCACTCAGGTTCAAGGTCAGGGAAGAGGCAGGGTCAGCAATAATGGCAAGCATGTGAATCGCATCGATCGCATAAAAGTCCTCGCCGAGCATTTTTGCCAAATCCAAAGCCTGCTCAAAAAATGGCTTTGCTTTATCTGCCTGATTTGAAGAATTAAACACCCGCCCGCGCTCCAACCAATAACGAACCTTGGCGCGCGAAGGGTCTTTATCTAACTGCTTCTCAACTCCATCAAGGGTTTGATGCGCCTCATCAAATTTTCTTTGCAAGCCCTGAGCGCGTGCGATTTGAGTCAACAGCTCAAGACGGGCAACCTCACCTTCAGGAAATTGTGGCAGCAGCTCACGGAACTTTATTTCTGTTCTATCGGGAGCAGAATAATCCCAAAGCGAATCAAAATCAGGAAGGGTCTTTTGCGGCATATTTTTTCCAATCGATAATTTTAAAATTTTTCCTGACATGGTATTACACTTTGCAACTCCTCGCAACCCACTCAGGAAGGGTAGAAATAAATGATAAACTCATCAGAAAAAAACTTTAGGAGTAACTTGTGAAAACAAAACATTGGATTGCCTTTATCAGTCTTGGGATGATATGGGGCTCCTCCTTCCTGTGGATCAAGATCGCGGTGCAGGAAATTGGCCCCATAACGCTGGTAGCGTATCGGGTTATCTTCGGACTTTTGTTTGGGGTTGCCGTTGTTTTTTTCCAGCGCACGAAGTGGCCGTCAAGTTTCAAGGAATGGCTGCCCCTGCTCGTGCTGGGGCTGACGAACATCGCCATTCCATTTTTCCTGATCTCCTGGGGAGAGCAAGTCATTGACTCTGGTGTTGCCTCGATCCTGGATGCGACCGTACCGCTCTTTACCATTCTAGTGGCTCATTTCCTCCTGCACGATGACAAGATGACCATCCCCAAAGTAGCAGGCTTGTTGATGGGCTTTGCAGGCGTGGTGGTGCTGATGAGCAAGGATATCGGCGCATCATCTGGTTCGCTGCTTGGGCAGGCGGCTGTCATCCTTGCCTGTGTTTTTTATGCGGGCAGTTCCATCTACGCTCGCAAATTCACCGAGGATTCGCCCGCCATCTTCCGAAGCGTGGGGCCACTAGTGTCAGCAACAGCAGTCATGTGGCTGGCATCGTTTCTGGTGGAGGCACCGATCAAAGTCCCTGATACATCGCTCATTTGGATAGCACTGCTCTGGCTGGGAATCCTCGGCTCGGGCGTTGCTTTTATCCTGCTTTACTATCTCATCCATGAGATCGGCCCTACTCGCGCCACCATGGTGACGTATCTTTTCCCACTCGGCGGCGTTACACTTGGCGTGATCTTTCTGCATGAAGCACTCACTTGGCAGGTTGTCACAGGAGCAACGCTTATCATTCTTAGTTTAGTCGTTGCGAATTGGAAGACAAAGCAGATACAATAGCACGGCACGCTCATCAAAACATTGGAAACCAAAAAATACATGTCACATCACTCAGGTTTTGTCGCAATCATCGGACGCCCCAACGTGGGCAAGTCCACCCTCGTCAACGCATTGCTCGGGCAGAAGATCGCTGCGGTATCGCCGCGTCCGCAGACTACGCGCCGCCGTCAGCTTGGCATTCTCACGTTGCCAACTGCCCAGATCGTTTTTGTTGATACTCCCGGCATCCATAACGCCCGCCACAAACTTGGCGAGTTCCTCAATTACGAAGCAGAAGAAGCTCTTGAAGGCGTGGATGTGATTCTCTGGCTCGTAGATGCAGGCTCTCCCCCAACAGAGGAAGACATCCTTATCGCCAATCTGATCAACAACATTTCGCTTCGCACTCACCGATTGCTGGTCCTAAACAAAATAGACTCCGTCGGCGCTGACGAAGTATCCGCTCGCAGCGAGGACTATCTCAAATTGCTGGAGCAAGCCGAAGTTATGAAAATATCCGCAGCGAAACGGCTTGGGCTGGGCGAACTGCTTGAGACTCTGATCCAGACCCTTCCCGAGCGACCCGCTGAATATCCCGAAGAACAGATCACTGATTCTTATGAGCGTGATATCGCTGCAGACCTTTTACGTGAGGCTTGCTTATTACAATTGCGCGATGAAGTCCCGCACAGTTTGGCCGTGCGCGTGGACGAATTCAAGGAACGCGAGAATGGCATGGCCTACATCGCCGCAACGATCTTCGTGGAGCGTGAATCACAAAAGGGAATTGTCATCGGCGAAGGCGGTAAGATGCTCAAGTCTATTGGCAGCGCTGCCCGCAAAGAGATCGAAGAAATGGGTGGACGAAAAGTATTCATTGAGTTACGCGTAAAAGTTTCCAAAGATTGGCGTAACAATCAAAATGCTCTGAATCAGTTTGGGTACACGAAGAGGAAATGAAGAGAAGTAATAAGTTATAGGTAATAAGTAAAAACAGCCCTCCAAAGTTTCGAGAAACTTGGAGGGCTTTCACTTTTAACTTTTTACTCTTTACTGCTCTACCTCCCCTTCAACGGTTTGAACCCTTCTCCCAGCGCCTCATGCGCGACCCCGATGACCATGAATGCTTCAGGGTCGCTTTCATGAACGATGGCTTTGAGATACGCCACTTCCGCGCGATTGACCACGCAATACAGAACGGGACGTGAATTACCCGTGTAACCGCCCTTGCCTTCAAGGCATGTCACGCCGCGTTCCAATTCTTCGATCACACGGTTTGTAACTTCATCAGGTTTTGCCGTCACGATCATTGCCGTGCGGACCGTTCCGCCGCCTTCGAGCACCGTCTCCGAAACGATTCCGCTCACGTATAGCGTGATCATTGCATACAAAGCTTCCTTCCACCCAAAAACAAATCCAGCAGATAAGATGACGGCTGTATCCACAATGAGATAACTTTGGGTCATCGGAATGCCGCGCCAATTATTGAGAATGCGCGCCAAAATATCCGATCCACCGCTGGTACCACGAGCACGATATACCATTCCATAACCAACGCCGCTGATAATTGCGCCATAAAGCGAATTAAGAAAAATATCCCCACTTAAGTCATTGATCAAAACCTGTGAATAATACACAAACGCGGGAATTTTTAAGAGCAAGTCTGTGAACAGAGAATAAGTCAGGATAGCGACTGCTGTGCGCATGGCAAATTTAAATCCACCAAGGAAACGCCACCCCAATAGAAAGAGCGGAATGTTGCCGATCAATACCATCAAACCGATAGGCCAGCCCGTGAAATGGTTGATCAATTGGGATATGCCGCTCACTCCACCCGAAGCGAGGTTTGCAGGAATAAAAAAGAGACGAAGGCTTGCTGCTTGTATCAAACTTGAACCGATAATCAAAAGATAATCGCGAATAGTAGACCAGTATTTCTTCATAAATAATCCTTTTGTAGTTATTAACTCGAAATCTCAAAATCATTATAGCCGAAGGATATCAGCCTCATCTCTTTTTTCTTTTTCGCCTCAAAATTCATCCTTCTTCCACCCTTTATCCTTCCTTTGGTACAATCAGCCACTATGAAAAAATGGCAATTTTGGCTCGGGGTGCTTATCAGCATCCTCTTTATCTGGCTCTCTCTGCGCGGCCTGCGGCTGGAAGAATTCTGGTCTGCCGTACAAAAAGCGAATTACTTCTGGCTCATCCCAGGCATCGGCGTCTACTTCATCGGCGTGTGGATTCGAGCATGGCGCTGGCATTATTTGCTTGGCCCCATCAAAAAGATTCCCACAAAGACCATGTTCCCCATCACTACCATCGGATATATGGGCAATAACATCTACCCCGCCCGCGCAGGAGAAGTGTTGCGCGCTGTGATCCTCAAACGCAGGGAAGGCGTACCTGTCTCCGCTTCGCTGGCTACCATCATCGTGGAACGTATCTTTGATGGGGTTGTCATGCTGGCGTTTATCTTTGTCAACTTATCTGAGCTGGCAAAACTAACAGGGGCTTCTGGCTTTGTAGGAAACATTCAACAGGTGGCTATCTACGGCACAGGAATCTTCCTCGGCGCATTGGCTGTCTTTTTGCTGGCGGCTATGTTCCCGCAAATCACCTCAAAGATCGGCCTTTTGGTGATCGAACGCTTCACGCCAAAACGTTTGCATGAACAGATCACTGGCGTAATGAATAAATTCCTGGATGGGCTCGCTTCGCTGCGCTCTCCGTTTAACGTGTTGATGGTCTTCTTTACTTCGGTCATCATCTGGCTGTTAGAGACGGGCAAATACTGGTTCGTGATGCATGCATTCAACTTCAATGTCTCTTTCTTTGCGTTGATGCTGATGAACGGTATCGTCAACCTCGCCACCACCATTCCTTCTGCTCCAGGCTACATTGGCACTTTTGATGCCCCCGGCATTGCAGTTTTAACTGCTTATGGCGTGGACCAAGCCACTGCAGCAGGATACACACTCACTTTGCATGTTGCTCTCTGGCTCCCCATTACTATTTTGGGAGCGTACTATCTAACGCGCGAGGGGATTAAGTGGAGCGACTCGTTGAGAGCAGAAACAGAAAATTAAATTGTGGGGATAGACTTGTCCCTAAAATGAATGAAGGAAAAAGAATGAAAATAGCAATCGTTGGAGCAGGATACAGCGGCATGGCAGCCGCCTGGGATTTAAAAAAGGCGGGGCATGATGTCACCATTTTCGAATCAGCAGAATATGTAGGCGGACTTGCAAGCGGCTTCAAAGAGCCCCATTGGAAATGGTCAGTAGAGAAGTTCTATCACCACTGGTTCCAGTCAGATAGCGAAATGCTTGGAATGATCCGAGAACTGGAACTGGAAGACAAAGTGCAATTCCCCCGTCCACTGACGGTGATGCTGTATAAAAATAAATGGTATCCATTCGACTCGATCATCAACGCATTGCTCTTCCCTGGCCTTGGCTGGGGGGTAAATAAAATCCGTTTTGGCTTCGTGGGCTTGTTCTTACGAATCACAAACAACTGGCGCGCGCTTGAGAAAGTGACCGCTCATGAGTGGATGTTGAAATGGGCTGGCAAAAAGGTTTACGAGCAGATGTGGCAGCCGTTGTTGATCGGCAAATTTGCCTCGTACTACAAAGATGTCAACATGGCGTGGATGTGGGCACGCATGCATGCACGCACCACCCGCCTTGGTACGTTTGAAGGCGGCTTTCAACATTTTGCGGACTTGTTCGCGGAAAAACTTCGCGACTTGGGAGTTGAGATTCGGCTTGGGGCTAGTATCAAGTCTATAAAGAAGGATCAGGCATCGGGTAGTTTGAGCGTAGATGGTGAATCCTTCGATAAGATTTTGGTCACTACGTCACCGAGTTTGATGGCAAAGTTATGCCCAAGTCTTCCTGAAAATTATTTAAAGGGTTTATTGGAATTGAAGTCAATGGGAGCAGTGGTGATGACGCTCTCCTTGAAGCACTCGCTTTCAGAGGATGGATACTACTGGTTCAACGTTCCAAAGGAAGAAGGATATCCCTTCCTCGCGCTGGTGGAGCATACGAATTTTGTTTCGAGCGAGAATTTTGGCGGCGACCACATTGTGTACGCGGGTGATTATTTGGAATTAGGCCATGAATATTTTTCAATGAGCGACGAACAGTTGCTTGAGCGTTTTATTCCCGCCTTCCAAAAATTCAATCCTGAATTTACGCGCGAGTGGATCAACAAGATCTGGGTACATAAAACAAATTATGCTCAACCCGTCCCGCTGATTGGGCATTCAAAGAACATCCCTGATATCCAAACTCCGATTGAAGGCTTGTACTTTGCTTCGATGAGTCAAGTTTATCCGTGGGATAGAGGAACGAATTTTGCGGTAGAGATCGGCCGCAAAGCGGCACGAATGATGAAATAAAAAACAGCCCTTCCAAATGGAAGGGCTGTTTTTTATTTTGATATTATGCAGGCAACAGGGATTTCATTTGTTTGTAAATGAAACCAGCAGCCATCTTGGGGTTCAATCGGCAAATGAAGTCCATAAACTTGGCATCTGAACCGACCATCACGCTATAACGGTCTTTCTCGATAGCATCCACAATGATCTCAGCCGCTTTGTCTGGAGCCAACGTTTTGAAGCTCTGGCCTTCGCTTGCTTCCGCAGCGTTCGGGGTAGCAACCCCAGAGTTGACAGAGATATTCGTACCAATTGCACCTGGGTAAATAAGCGTTACTTTTACATTGGTGTCCAATAGTTCGGCGTATAAACCTTCGGTCATAAGTTTCACAGCCGCCTTGCTTGCACCGTAAATAGTCTGTCCTGGCACTGGCAAGAAACCACCCATGCTCGATACATTCGCAATGTGCGCCACTGGGCGTTTGAGCAAATATGGGAGAAATGCCTTGGCAATGTATAAAGTGCCGAACAGATTGACATTTAACACACGGTCAATGGCATCGTAACCAAGATCATTCAATCGAACGAAGGGCTGGATAATGCCAGCGTTATTGATAATGCCATCCACTACGCCAAACTTTTCAATAACCTTGGCAGGCAGTGCTTCTACGGCAACTTTATCGGTGATATTTACTATAGCAGTAGCCAAATTGGCTTTCATATCACCAGCTAATCGAGTAGTTTCCTGTAATGTAACCTCATTAATATCAATGGCAAATACCTTAGCGCCTTTGGCTAGCAAGTTCAAGGTTACTTCCCGTCCCATACCGTTTCCGCCGCCAGTGACGACGATTACTTTATTTTGAACTTTCATTTTAATCTCCTATGCTAATGAAATCTCTTGATGGTTTCGGTAGACTGGGTTACTACCCAAATCAACCATGAGAATTCTAGTATCAAAGCTTAATAACTGTTAGTGATTTTTATCACAATTAAATGGATATTTCATATCCATTTTTATCCCCCCCAATCCCCATCTACAAGAAGAACTCAGGCGCAAAACATAGGTAATTTTCGAATTTTCCAAACGCAACATTGCTCATAAAGAGCGCCGAAAACGTATCGATCTTATATTTGCGCTCAATGAAATAATCAATCGCCTTTTTATTTACGAGAGGCACGGCCGCGCCAAACTCCTCTCCTTTTTCAGCCGTCAGGCTTTCAGCGTGAGCCAGCACAGCAGGAAAGTCATTTTCATCCAACACGGCGAATGGCCCATGATTTGCTCCAACGTATCCATACCCAACAATATCACTCCCGCGCTTGTACACAAATCCATCACGCACACTGGTCAACCACTCATGGATGTCTTTACGTGTATGACTGACCAACTCTTTGTCAATTTGATTCATTTGCTCAAGATGTGCTTCCAAATCCATACTCTCGATCTTGAGGTCAGTTTGCACATCTACTTTTTCAGCTTTACGGTAGAAATACTTAAACATGAAGCGTCCACGCACGCCCATCTTTAAATAACGATACAAAGCTCGTTCATCCAATGTAGCGATGATCGTACGATACTGCGCGCCGCTATCAGAAAACGCACGGGACAATAATTCGCCTCCCACCCCTGCCGATTGCTGGTCCGGGTCTACGAAAAACTCGGTCAACTCCTGATGCCCGCCATGCTCAATAGCACGTGCATAGCCCAAAATCTCTCCGTCCTTTTCCGCCAACCAGAACTGCGTCGCAGACCGTGCCATAAACTCAAACAAGGGTTTGCGTCTTTCCCAAATAGAAGCCAATTGCGCAGGGTCATTTCCACCTGTAATTGCCATGACATTCATGCGTTCGCTATAATCCATGATCGATTTGAGAAACACTTTGAATACGGGGAGAGAGTCTTCAACTGTACCCTTACGGTAGATAACGGTCATTTTATTTTCCTTTCGAAGTCGTTGAATTATAGCAGTCAGGATTTTCAAAAGAACAGACCTTCCAAGCTATGGCTCAGAAGGTCTGTTTATAACTACTGTATGTGAATTTGTTATCCACGTCCATGCGGATATGGACTCCAGTTACACAAGTTGATGAATTTGGTGGTCTGCCCGCTAGTGACTTGAACAGGGATCATCAGATTTGTGCTCGGGTCTGCGTACGCACCTTCCAAATTGTAGCCAGGCGCCCATGCGTGGACGTAGTAGGAACCGTTGGGCAACAAAACGCTGTAGGTGTTCTGTGCTTCTGCAATCGAGAACTGGATCGTTTCTGATGTGCCGATTCTGTCAAAGTATAAAGTCATCGGCGGATTGAACTCACTTGGGTAGCACAGACTTCCAGTGACAGTACCATGCGGTAATTCAGTCACAGGTTCCTTTACTTGAACATCTACATAGAAGGCCACATTGGCTTTATCGCCTGTTCCAAAGAGCGCACCTGATGGGTTGCGCAACATCCAATTGCTGGTGTATGGACCAGAGTAAATGGGCGCGGTGAGCGTAACAGAAACATCTACAGTTTGCCCAGGCAGAACTGTTCCAGGCAGGCGGAGAGCGGTTGTGCCGCCCATTTGTGTGCCACTGCTAAAGACGAGCATGTAGTCAGATGTCCACGCGCAAGTACCGCGATTCTTCAAGCGCCATACTTTTGTAAATGTTTCACCGGGCGCAACGACTGTGCCATCAGGAAAGTTAACGTCTTTCACGAACGCCACCCAATCGCAATACGTTACGGCAGGAACCTGTGTGGAAGTAGGCACAGGTGTATTCGTCGCAGGGACAGCTGTCAGCGTGGGAGGAAGCGGTGTTTGTGTCGGTGCGTTTTGAGTCATCGCAAACATCGTCTGCGTGACCATCGCCTGAACTGTGGCTTGTGGATCCATTGGTTCAGGTTGGTCTGTTTGGAGTAGGGTTGTGGCGAGCATACTAACAGTAATCAACGCCAGCATTCCCAGTACCAAGGTACCAAAAAAAATAATAATTGTGTTGGTTGATAGTTTCATTTTTACCTCTAATATTTACAGCACATACTGAACGAAACTACATGAATAAAAGTTCCCGCACCATGGATATTACAAATAGGATAAAATTCCTATTAATGATCAACTCAGACGCTCTGGCTCCCCTGATCCTGTCAGCTTTTACGAAGGAAATCTCCTGGCTGGAGGCTTCTTCTCGCTATTCGTTGGACGAGTTCATTGATACCTTTTTCCAAACTCGCGCACGCACCCATGAGATCCTTGAGAAATTGACAGATGCACAGGTGGCATTCTCGTCGCCAGCGCATCCGTTCTGGTCACTCAGCGAATCAGTAACGCATCTCATCTACACTCAGGGCTTTTATCACAATAAATTATTGGATATTTCAACAAGTCAGCTCGCCCACCTTGTAGAAGCCGCTCGCGGATTCGGTGAAGGCGCAAAACAAAATATCTCGGTCAAAGACTTACGGATAAGCCTGAATACTGCCACAGAACGAATTCAATCTGTTATTGAACAGACCCGACACTCTCATGATATAGAAAAGACTGAAGTTCACCCTGTGTTTGGGATATGTAACTACAAAACGTGGATTCTGCTCATGCTCGCTCATGAGGTAGACCACCTCCGTCAAATGGGCGCCATGAGAAGGCTGGCGAGAATAAGCGAATAAATAAAAAACGAAGGCGATCGCCTTCGTTTTTTTATGCACTCAAAACCCATTCTCTTGCTTTTTCAATATCATCAAACTGACGGAAGTTATATCCGCGGTTCCTAAATACAGTCTCCATGAAAAGGGTGTTCTTATCTAATTCCTTGAAGACCATTGCGATCTTCCATTTGAGTGAAATTCCGATCTTTGAATTGACTTCAGGCCGTTCATAATACTCAAATACACTTAATGCAAACGTGGTTTCGCGGTGGTCGACAACCTGTCTGTTACACTGGTGACACGCCGCCGCTTCAACAATCTCACTGACCATTATGTTAGCAGAATCCACTGTAAGAACGCCCTGTGTTTTCACATAAATGAGGTGCTCATCCAAAATATATTCAATATGCCATTCCATCACTATAATGTACCAATAAAATAATTAAACTGCAACACGGTGAAGATGCTTACCATGTTGCAGTTTTTTAAACAAAACTTGTAGTTTTATTTTTGTCTATCAAACCATAAGCCAGCCAGCATAAGTAATTCGCTCGCCTTGGCATAGTACCCGATCGCGCTGGTAGTACCTGCAACAAATACCTTGTTCCCTAAAATCGCCCATAAAACAATGGTTAGCAAGGTATAACCGACCAGCCCCCACCAGACCAGCTTATGCCGCTGTTGGAAGAAGGCAATTGGCAGAAAATAAGCGCCAAGCAAACCTATATACCCCAATCCATTTAACGTAAAACCAATATCTGGGAAAAGGATCAAGTGAAAATACGCAGCCAATAGACCCCCAAGGATAATGACGTAATGCTTAAGACTTAGTTTCATATCTTTCTCCTTTTTAATAAAGCATCCCTTTATTTGGGCTTATCTGCCCAAAGGAATGCAAGTAAAAACAGTTCGGCTGTCTTGGCATAATACCCGGTAGCGCTGGAAGTCCCAAACACAAAGTGCATATCCCCAATGAACACCCACAATAGAATGGTAGCAATCGTGTAGATCACAAGTCCCCACCAAAGGATCTGGTGAATTTCCCTATCCTGAAAGAAAGGGATCGGCAACAAATAAGCGCCCAACAAGCCAATATAACCAATGCCATTTAAAGTAAAGCTAAAATCTGGATAAAGGGAAAGGTGTAAATAAGCGGTAGCAAGGTTACTGATAATAATGCCATAATGCCGAATGGCAAGCCTCATGTTCTCTCCTCAACGAGCATCTTTAACTCAAATAAAAATTTTCACCAAGTGAATAATTCAAAAGACAACACCACGATCAATGTTTCTTACTTATAGTGCATATATGGTTTCGCTCGTTACAAAAAAAGCAAGTACGGGTACAATACCAACTGTCTTATTTTCCCCGCCGCAGTTCGGCGGGTACCTAAACTCAAAGGAGTCTCCCCCATGTATCACACTATTATTATCGTCGGCAATGTAGGCAAAGACCCGGAAATGCGCTACACCCCTTCCGGACAGGCTGTCACATCATTCTCTGTTGCCACAAACCGCCAATACACTTCCGGTAACGGCGAACAGGTTAAGGAAACTATCTGGTTCCGCGTATCCACCTGGGGTAAAACAGCAGAGGTTTGCAATCAATACGTCAAGAAAGGTTCCAAGGTACTTGTTGAAGGTCGTCTGACGCCAGATAAAAATACAGGCGGTCCACGCATTTGGACCAAACAAGATGGAACCGCAGGATCATCTTTTGAGATTACAGCATCCACCGTGCGCTTCCTCTCCTCCCGTGGAGAAGGTGACGCGGGCCCTATGCCTGGCGGCGGCATGGAAATGGCAGAACTCCCCCCAGAAGACGATATTCCATTCTAATAGGCTCCCAATGAAACAGGTCTAACAGTGCCAGAAACGGGCTTGTTAGACCTGTTTGCTTATCATCTATCAGGAAAATAATATGACCACACCCCAAATTCCCCCTAAACCAGCTGGCCCAGTGCTTGAACTTCCCCCTGACCTTGATCTCGTATATGCCAACCTTGCCCGCATCGCGCACTCTCCTTCTGATATCGTGATCGACTTTGCACATCTCCTGCCTGGTGAACCACGCGCAAAGATCCGCTCGCGCGTAGTAATGACTCCACTGAGTGCAAAACTTTTGGTACGCGCGTTAACAGAAAATATCGCACGCTATGAAACAGCATTCGGAGAGATCCACATCCCCAGTAACTCAACTCTGGCCGATAATCTCTTCCGTCCATTTCAACAACCGCCTGAACCACCCAAAGAGTAACCATGCATAAACTCGAAAAAATCTCAGAACAGATCAGAAAAAATTTCGATGCACGTACAGCAGCACGAGATAACGCACTCGCTCAAGCACGCCAACTTACCCGTGCATGCTCTCTTTCCATTCGAGCTGTTCATCGCGATGAAACTGATACGATGAATACGCACTTACAAGAAGCCCGCCAACTTGCGGATTCGCTGCGCGCCTCACTGGCATCCTATCCTGACTTGTTCTATGCTGGCTACACACAGGATGCACTAAAGGAATTCGTCGAAGCGAATGTCACCTGCGCGCTCATTCGGAGCGAACCGCTTCAGACTCCCGAAGAGCTGATCGTTGAACCCTCAACCTATCTCAACGGTTTGGCAGAAGTTGTAGGCGAATTACGCCGCCGCGTGATGGACATTCTCCGCCACGGATACTCTACCGAAGTGGAACGTCTGCTCGGCTATATGGATGAGATCTACTCCGTCATGGTCACTATGGACTATCCCGACGCCATCACCAACGGTCTGCGCCGCCAGACTGACCTAGCACGCGGCATCATCGAGAAGACTCGCGGTGATATCACCTTTAGCTTGCGTGGTGAGCACCTTGAACAAGCTATCGGGAAGTTAATTGTTCAATTACATAGCGATCAGGCTGAGGCGCTGAAAAGAAGCGTGGACGAGTCCAAAAAGGATTTATAAGTTATGGCAAAAGGCGGACATCGTTATCCTCTTGTCATCTATACCCACATGATCAATCGCTGGTATCCAGCGATCCTTACCATTGGGTTATTTTTGTTGTTGCTGTCATACGGAATTTATAGCTGGGGGTTTGAACAATGGCGCTGGCTCGCGATTGCAAGTGTTGGCGGTTTGAATGTTTTTCTCGGCTTGTTATTATTGCTCCTTCGGAAAAGCGCCTACATCCAACCGTTCAGCGACCACCTACGGCTTGCAACTCCATTCCTGCGTTTGAACATTTCATATAAAAGATTGCGCCGCACATCGTCAGCGAACATGGGTGCGCTCTTCCCGCCGAAGAGCGTTTCCAAATGGCAGGCAGAAATTATTGAGCCGATCGCAAAAATGACGGTCATTGTGCTTGAGTTGAACGCTTTTCCAATGTCACAGTCATCTTTGAGATTGTTCCTCTCACCGCTTTTCTTTAAAGACAAAACCCCGCATTTTGTGATCCTCGTAAATGATTGGATGCGCTTCAGTACAGAGCTTGAAAGTATGCGCGCCAGTACAACCACGCCGCTCCCAACGGCACAGAAAAAGCGTGATAACTCCATTCTTTCACGCCTCCCCAATAAAGATAAATGAACATCTATTTTGCATGTTCTATAACAGGCGGGCGTGAGCTCGAAACCACGTATCAGCAGATCGTAGCTGCGCTTATAGCAGACGGCCACGAAATCCCCACCTCGCATTTAGCCCAATCTGAAGTGATGGAAAATGAGCGCGCACTCACGCCAGAGTATGTCTATGAGCGTGACGTAAACTGGATAAAAAATTGTGATGTGTTGATCGCAGAAGTAAGTGTGCCATCTCACGGTGTGGGATATGAGATCGCCTTTGCCTTGGGAATTGGTAAGCGCGTCTTGTGCATTCACGAGCAGGGACGTAGAGTTTCCAAAATGATCACTGGCAACCCAGACCCCAAGCTCACCACGAAAAGCTATTCGACAGTAGACGAGGCAATTTCACTGGCAAAGGGCTTCCTAAACAAAGAATATCATTTGTGAATATTATCACATTCAATCGGTGACATTTGGCGATGACAGAAAAAGGTGTAATCGATTAATATAAATGCGGAGACGGAAATAAAGACACCTCAACGATCTCCTCCCTGTCTCCTCCTTTGGCGAAAGTTGCCGCCGAGCTCAACCTCGGCGGCAACATGTTTTAACAACTTACTATGAAAAATACGACTTTTAGTTTCGTAAAGAAGAAAACTGACTAGTCATGCGCAGGGAGCAGGACTACAAATGTTGAGCCCTCCCCGGCCGCTGATTCCACCCAAACTCGTCCTTGATGACTATCCACAATTGATTTAACAATAGCAAGGCCAAGTCCGGAACCTGTCACTCCGTCTGGAGCGTTTGTAGCCCGATAGAATTTTTCAAAGACGCGGCTTTGCTCATCCTGATTGATACCTGGGCCTGTATCTTGTACTTTGAAAACGATCTGATTATCTTGCATGGAAATGCTAACGACGATACGTCCCTCGTTCGGCGTATATTTTATGGCATTCCCAACAAGGTTATCCAACATCTGACGGATACGGATCGGATTCGCACGCAACGGCATGATGTTTGGAGCAACATTGACGGTAAGGTTAATGGATTTTTTCTTAACCTGTGACTCAAACATATCCAACGTGTATTTAAGCACACCATCCAGTTGGATCATTTCGCGGCGTGTATCGAACCCTGCTTCAAGTCGCCCCAAGTCCAGCAGGTCATTGATCAGGTTCGTAATATGTTGAACACTTCCTTGCAAGCGATGCAAAAATTCCTGCTGATTCTGATTCAGTGGGCCAGTACGCTCAATTAATTCTGTGTATCCAAGAACGGCTGTCAACGGAGAGCGCAAGTCATGAGAAACCGTATGGATAAAATCGCTTTTCAGGCGGTCTAATTCCTTGAGGTAGGAGATATCCTGCATGGTTACTGCTGCACCAATTTTGGGGATCGGGGTAAGCTGCGCATTGAACACTCGCCCGTCATCAAAATTGATCTCGTGATATTTTAATGGGCCTTCATTTGAACGAGACAAGAGCGCTGCCATATCAGCATTTGAGATCACATCACTCAGCGGTCTGCCTGCGAGATCCTTCTCTCCAAGATTGAAAATCTCGCGGATCGCGCGGTTGATCAAAAGCACGCGGTGGTTCTCATCCATCACGACCACGCCATCTTGGATATTTGAAATGATCGCTTCCAACTTGGTTCGTTCTGCTTCTGATATCTTGGCTTTTTCAGCCAACGATGAGGTAGTACGCTTCACTTCACGGCGCAACCAATCCCCCAGCCTCCTTGCACGCGCAAGACTCTTTTGAACCTCATCAAC
This sequence comes from Anaerolineales bacterium, assembly GCA_046328875.1. Classification (GTDB taxonomy): domain Bacteria; phylum Chloroflexota; class Anaerolineae; order Anaerolineales; family Villigracilaceae; genus Villigracilis. The sequence goes on from JAXLVS010000001.1 coordinate 3,930,988, forward strand.
AATATCTGCCATTTGCAGCGGCGGATACAGATAACCGCTCAAGCCATTCTTAAGAACGGACTTGGCAAAGCCTGTTGTATCTTTATCAGCATAAAAAATGATCGGCAATGTGGGAAAACGCTCAAGCATTTCGCTTGAGATTGTGAAGCCATCCTCATCGGCAAATTTCTCGCCAATGACCATTAACGCAGGGATAGCTTCCTGCATGGATTTATTCAACCCCGAATGGTCATGCGCGACCGCGACCTCATAGCCTGCAGCATGTAATGCCCGTTGCATTAAATCCAGAATTGGGGATGGGTTGAGGGCAAGTAAAATGAGATCCTGTTTTGGCATGAGGTCAAAAATGCTCGTTGCTTATTTGGATGGGACCACTGTTTTTTCAGAAGAGCGGGAAAGACGCTGCAAAGCAGTTTGAACAGATTCAAGCGCCTTCTTTTGCTCAAGATTCAAAGCGCCAGGCATCTCAGTCAACACCAGGTGCAGTGGATACGTAGCAGCTTGTACCTCCCCTTGAATTGCCTCACGCATAGACTCGAGCGCAGCATGGCGATACTTTTCACCCGCACGCGCGTTTTCAGCCGTTTGCTCCAAAGCACGGAACAAACGTGCATTCACCAATGAAATAGATGCATAATCCGCCATGGCTTCAAGCATGGTCTGTGCATCACGAGAGAATTCGCGGTCATTTTTTCGAGCTACGATCAACAGACCGATAACTTCATTTTGAATTTTGATGGGAATCACCCCAACAGATTTGCCCAAGGCAGCCAACTTAAACTTCTGCAACGGCACGCCATTCATGAGCAAACTTTCGCCAGAGAGGGCCACAAGTGAGCTAATACCATCGTCCACGGGTTGGTTCATTTTCTTTGCCCAAGCTTCAGGCAAATTACGTTGTGCACGCAACAAGTACGTCTTACTTTTATCGTCGCGCAGCATCAGCCAACACATATCAGCTTCAGCCAATTGCAAAGCGCTCTCAAGAATGCGGTCAAACAATACACGCTGGTCTGTAATGGATACCACAGCCTTGGCGATTGAAAGAATATTCGTCAGGTCGCGTAGTCTCTTCTGAAGTTCATCGTTTGCAGCTTTTAGCTGGCGGTCCAATTTTTGGCGTTCGCGGGTTTCCTGAGTCTGGCGCAAAGCACGTTCCACAATGGAAACTACCTCTGTGTCGCGCACAGGCCAGAACATCACATCGGTAGAACCAAGCCGAAAAGCCTGAATAGCGTCAGCCTCCTGGCCTTTTTCTGCAATAATAATTAGCGGCGATTTCACGCCTTGGGAATTTAATGCTGCGATCAGGTCTTTCCCGCTCAAGCCTGGTAAATTTAAATTGGCGAGGATCAGGTCTGGAGGAGTCTGAACCGCGCGTTTGAGCGCAGAAGCCGCATCACCTACAACAGTCACCTGATAACCAAGCGGCTGAAGCGATTGCCTTCCGATCAAATCCGCGATATCTGGATCACTCTCAACGATAAGTATTTGTTCCCCGGATGCCATAAGTTATGTTTTCCTTGGCGAGATTCTATCACCTTTTCGAGTACAATTTTACTTACATCTTTCTGAAATTTATTGACAATGTTGTAATGCAGCGCGTTTCCCACCTCCAACCTCACGAATAATTTTCTCTGCCGTTATGGGATGTATACTTAACCCAAGATGGAGCACCAGGCTTACATTCCAGGATTTAAACCAGCGGATTCGGGACCACTCTCTCGATTTTTGCCTCCCCTTGAAGAGGGAGTCATCTCTGCGTGGCTCTCGCATCAGACCCTAGCTGGTAACTGGCTGCTGGACCCATTCGGATTCTCCCCGCGCCTCGTGCTCGAAGCCGCGCGCAGCGGCTACCGCGTGTTGGTAACGGCAAATAATCCTGTCACGAGATTCCTTCTGGAGACGTTTGCCAACCCGCCGCCCGAGTCTGAATTCATCGCGGCACTTGCAGACTTGGGGGCAGTCAAAAAAGGGGAGGAAAGACTCGCGTGGCATCTTCAATCCCTATACTTCACCACATGCGAAAAATGTAATCAACAAATTCAGGCGCATTCGTTTTTATGGCGCAAGGGAGAAGATACACCTTATGCGCGCATGTATGAATGTCCACATTGCGGGGATTCTGGCGAACGGACTGCTACTGAAGAAGATAGAGAACATGCAAAGAGAATTGCTGCCACCGATGCACTTCATCGTTCAAGAGCGTTCGAGCGCGTGATTGCGCTCAACGATGAAGATCGTGTATATGCAGAAGAGGCAATTCAGCATTATCAGCCTCGTCCGCTTTACGTGTTGACGACAGTCATTAACCGCCTCGATAGCTTGACACTTTCTCCCGAAAGAAAACGCGCACTAATGGCGCTCATCCTTTTGGCATGTGATGCAGGCAATACGCTGTGGGCTTATCCATCTGAAAGGCCGAGGCCAAAGCAGTTGAGCACGCCGAGTCAATTCCGCGAGCACAATGTGTGGATGATGCTCGAGCGTGGAGTCAGTTTGTTTGCGGCATCAGGCTCACCCGTCCCATGTGAGGCGTGGCCTAAAAAGATTCCAGAGAGCGGTGGAATATGCATCTATGAAGGTCGCCTAAAAGACTTGGCCGATGAAGTCAAAAAAGAAATTCCCATTGTGGCAGTGGTCGGTTCTGTTCCACGTCCGAATCAGGCATTTTGGACTTTCTCCGCATTATGGGCTGGCTGGCTGTGGGGCAAGGATGCAGTAGAGCCGTATAAGGTTGCGCTGCGGCGTAGGCGCTATGATTGGGCGTGGAATGCGACAGCCTTGAATGCGATCTTCGGCCATTTGAATGGTCTGCTTGCAGATGGCGTGCCCATGTTTGGTCTCATCCCTGAGCCTGAGCCTGCATTCATCACATCGGCGTTGACAGCGGCACACATGGCAGGCTTCAAATTGGAAAGCGTTGCACTGCGAACTGAGCACGATGCCATACAACTCACCTGGAAGGCTGCGCAAAAAACCAAGCCCGCAAACGCGGACGTAAGTGCTTTGCAAAAAGAAATCTATGATTATTTATGTACTCGCGGCGAACCAGCCAGTTATTTACACGTTCACACCGCAGGGTTGATCGCGTTGGCCGAAGAGAATGCGCTAAAGCAACCTGAACTTGAATTCGATGAAGCTTTGCGAAAAATACAAGGACTCTTTTCAGCAGCGCTGAAAGATGAAGATAAATTTATTCATTACTCAACGGGAGAGAATCTGGAAACAGGGATGTGGGGTTTTCTAACCTCATCGCAAGAGTCACAAAACGAATCACTTTCCGATCTTGCAGAAATTGCAGTCGTTACTTATTTGCAAAAGAATCCGAATGCGATATTTTTGGAACTGGAAGAAGACTTGTATCCGCGTTTCCCAGGGTTGCTGACGCCATCCAAAGGGTTGATCTACGCAGTGCTCAACTCGTATGCAGAAAAGAATGGAGCAAATTGGAAATTGCGCGACGAAGATGTTGCATCTGCAAGGCGTGAAGAAATGAAAGCAGTCTTTGGGATACTTGAGAAGATCGGGAAAAGACTTAACTATCAATCATCTATCAATGATAAAGTATTGACTTGGAAAGATAACGGACAGATCATCAAAAAATTCAATGTATTAGCTTCAGCTTTGCTCAACCGCGCGCTGGAACACGCAGATGACCAAACCGTGATCGTCATCCCTGGTGGGCGCGCTGCGCTGGCTGCCTATAAACAAGAGCGCGATCCATCGCTCAGGGCACGTTTGAAAAAGTATAAGCTGGTGAAATATCGTTTGCTGCGCAGCTTGCTTGAGGTCCCGATCTTGACGCGCGAAACTTTTGAAGAACAGATCGCCAGCGACCCCATCGAAGAATCCAAAGGGCAGATGATGATGTTTTAAGGGCGGGTATACCTGTCTACATTATGGAGTTTCATGTTCAAAAAATCGATCCTACTATTTACACTTCTTTTATCCTCCTGCATTTCCGTAAAAATGGAAAATGTAAAAACGCCAACGCCGTCGAACTTTATTACAGCAACTCTCGCGCCAACAAAAATCAGCTTTGTCCCCGCCACTTTAACTCCAACGCTTGCAATTACAGAAACTCCTACGCTCGCTGTCACCGTCCCTGCTAATTGCACGAACACCGCCGTTCTTTTGCGCGATGTAACGATCCAGGATAATACACAAGTGAAAGCAGGTGAAAAATTTACCAAGACGTGGGAATTTCAAAACACAGGCACCTGCCCGTGGATCAACTACTCGCTAAAGTTTGCAGTAGGCGACCAAATGAACGCGCCTCTTTCCGCGCCGATACCTGCCACTCTTCCAACGGAGAAGGTCCAAGTCTCTGTGGAGTTGACCGCTCCCCCAACCAACGGAGCTTACACAGGTTATTTCACGTTGAACGATCCCACAGGAAAAGATGTGTTCATAGGGATCGAAAAAACTTTCTGGGTAAAGGTCGTTGTAGGAAGCAGCACAACTACATCTACTACTTCAGGAACAAGCCCCACTCAATCTGGAAGCACTACAACAAGTGGCAGTGGTGGGAACGCGAATTGCAATTATTCCCAAAACGCTGGAAATGTTAATCTGATAGTGTCATTAATTAATTCAGAACGCGCGAACGCAGGCTTGCCAGCATTGACGATCAATCCCCTACTAAGTGCCGCAGCCCAGGGCCACGCAGGGGACATGGCTTGCAATAACAACATCAGCCACACAGGCTCAGACGGTTCATCATCCTATTCAAGGGTAGCTGCTTCAGGATATGCAGGCACATTCACCGAAGAGATCATCTACGGTGGCGGCGGCCCACAAGCAGCAATGAGTTGGTGGATGAATGACAAAATCCATCATGATGCGATCCTGAATCCAAATTCAACTGAGTTAGGTGTAGGATATGCAAATTATTCAAACGGTGCATACGGGGATTACATCGTTGTGGACTTTGGAAGGTAGCAAGAAATTACAAGGGCGACCAACATGGTCGCCCTTGTTTTTATTTAACTGGCGCCCACTTTTGCAAAAAAGCAATGAACACATCAGGGACATACGAAACCGCACCATCTTCAAGGTCTGCGGTGTTTTGGGAATGAAGGAAAGTTCCATCGCTTTCTAAAATATAAATGTGAGGATAGCCCGCCGCTTCAGGAAACTGTGAAAGGAATTCCTCGTTCGCATTGTCTTCACTGACATTCACCTTCACAAGCACATAGTTCTCAGCGCGAGCCTGCAAAATATCGGGATGAGATTTGTAGAAGTCATCCATGTATTTGCACCAGATGCACCAGTCCCCGCCTAGTTCGAGCATGATGCGTTTATTTTCTTTTTGTGCAATCACGATGGCTTGCGCCAGATCATCCGCGGGGTTACGGGCGGGATCGTAAAAGTCCACGAGGGCGGAGTTTGGAAGTTCAGAGATTTGGGCAACTGCTTGAGTTGGAGATTCTACATTTTGAGGAAGTGCAGTTGGGATCTCTTGAACAGGTTCTACAGGATTAGCCGCAGGAGCAGAAAACGTTGAGCAAGCCAATGTAAGAACAAGAAGTAGTGAAAGAAAATAACCGAGTCGAAGCATAACATTCTCCTATGAGATGAGACTCTTTTGATGTTATCTCAATTCACTGCCACTTGCAACATACGTAAAGTTATACAATCACCTTCGGCATAATTGGCTGATACTCAGGGAAAATTTCATTCGTAGCAGGGTTATTCAATCGTTTGGTCAAGATTTCAGAAAGCACATCGCGATAATCCGTTGTAACTGCAAGGTCACCAGGCCCAATAAGTTGACCTTCGCCAAGCCCAGGCCACTGCCCGTGGACTTTGCCGCCGTCCACGTTGCCGCCGAGCACCATCATCATGCTGCCGTGACCGTGGTCTGTGCCGAGGCTGCCGTTCTCTGAGGCTCGCCGTCCAAACTCGGACATGGTGACGGTAGTGAGTTGATTTTGATAATCCTCCATATCGGCGTGGAAGGCGGCGAGTCCTTCGGCGAGGTCTTTCATCAGGTTGGGCATGATGCCCGTGGATGAGCCTTGAGCAAAGTGGGTATCCCAACCGCCGAGGTCAATGGCTGAGACTTCGAGTCCAACTTCCGCTTTGATGAGCATGGCGGTTTGTTTGAGAGCAAGGCCAAATTCTGTGTCGGGGTAAGTGGAAAGTGGTGAGCGGTAAGTGGATGGGTCAAGTTTCTCCAACGTATCCATAATGGAGAGAGTTTCTTGTCCTAAAATGTCATTGGCATAGACGGTTTCAAGCGAGGCACGCATTTGCTGCAAAATGCGCTGGTCACCGCCGAGGTGGAAGTCCGCGATGGAACGCAGGGCTGAGACTGGCACGCTTCCACTCAAACTTCTTTGCGGACGAGTCCCCATTCCCACGGCGCGTAATGGTGATGAGTTGCCCGTGTTCAACGTGGCAAGATGACGTCCGATCCAACCTGAGGCGGGACCGCGTTCATCGTCCACGCCGCGCTCCATGAGTTCCATCGCTTTGAAGTGACTGCGAGATTCATCAGGTGCGCCGCAGGCATGGATGATGGCAAGCTGCTCGCTTTGCCATGCTTCAAGCAAGGGACTCATGTTTGGATGCAACCCAAAGAAGCCATCCAAATCAACTGCTCTTTCTTCTTTCTTCGTTTTTGAATCATCAGGTCTTGCGATTCCCAACGAAGGCCTCAATTGATAATATGCATCCTCGCCGTGCGGCACGACCATGTTAAGCACGTCCGCTGCGCCGCGGAGGAAGACGACGACGAGTGTGTCTCCGCGCGGGGCGGTGTTGACTGGAGCGAAGGATAAGCGGGGGAGCCAGGTTTGAGTAAGCATTTATAAACTCCATTATTAGTGGTGGTCGAGTAGCCGCGATAGCGGCGTATCGAGACCACACCATTCAATTTTATTTTTACTTTTAATTGCTGGTTTCGATACACCCCGCGAAGAGCCTGCGGGGCTACTCAACCAGCGGGGTGTTATCGCCATTGAAACGCGGGCGAAGCGATGATGCTTGCGGCGATGATCTGGCGAGTCTCTTCGTCGGTGGCACCTGCTGCTCGGACAGAATCAATGATCCCGTCGCGGGTGAGGCGCTCCAGCGGGGCGCCTACTAATAAAGATGTAATCGCATCCACATCGTCTTGCAAAATGCCAGTAGACGAGACATCCAATAGCGCATTGAGATTATGTTTCGTGTCGTTGAGTTCGTTACGAATCAGCGCGAAGGAAAATTGCCAACGCGGCATGAGGTTGCCCTGCCATGCCTCGCTGTAGTCGGGGTAGCCATCGGGCGTGGGCCAGTTAAAATAAAGCTGCCCCATGCGGACGAGATAATCATGCAGCGCGATGCCGTCGGTTTCAACATTGAGCATGCGCAGCGCGGACAAAAGAAAATTGACAGGGCGTTTGTATTTGGGCTGCGCAAGCGGCAGACCATCAAGCAGGATGACACGCAGTACAGATTTGATATCGCCGTTCGTGTTGAGAAAAGTTTGCGCTGCTTTTTCGATGAGCTGCTCTGGCGGGTTATCAGCGATGAAACGACGCGCAAGTTTGGTGCAGACAAACTTCGCGGTGGATGGGTGCGTGACCAGCATTTCGATGACTTGCTCCGCTTCTTTAATACCCGACGGCTGGATCGAAAGACCCAAAACATTTTTCTCACCTGTATCATGGATGTCTTCCTTGAAGACAAAGTCGCCAAGCCAAAAATGTTCTTTCACATTCCAACCCGTGAGGCAGCGCGCGAGTTCCATCACATCTTTTTGAGTGTAGCCGCCATCCACACCGAGGGTGTGGAGTTCCATTAGTTCACGTGCATAGTTTTCGTTGGGATGACTTTTTTCGTTGGCCTGGTTATCGAGATAGATCATCATCGCTGGAGAATGAGCAGACGCCCACACAAGGTCACGGAAATTACCGAGCGCATGTTTGCGGATCACTTCGCGGTCATCCACAGTTTTGAGGAAGAATTCTTTTTCCTTATCCATGAAGATGTTGAAATGGTCACTCCAGAATTCAACCATCACCTCGTAGAGTTGACGTTTGCTATACAGCTGACGCAAGAGAGTAGCCTGCCGTAATTCGTTCGGGACTTTCTCGCGGTCGTAGCCGTCGAAGAGTTGATTACTAATTCCTTCGAGTTCGTTGGCTTCCATTTTCAGGGTTTTGAAGTTTGAAAGTTGAAGGTCACAGGCGAAGTCGTTGATGGTTTCGAAATCGAGTTGTTCTTCGATGTAGGCTTGCAAACCAATCTCTGCGAAGCGGGCGCGCTCCTCCACTCTTGCGCCGAAAGTGATGCGGTTCAGCGCGAGGAAGTCACTTGCGCTAAACGCAGTCCACGGGACGGTAGGAAGATCGCTAGCAATTTTTCTATACACAGGCGCACAGGAAGACAATGCGGCACTAGCGGTGACGAGAGAGGCGAGTTTGAGGAAGTCGCGACGGGAGAGGGTCATGGGGTATCAGTGTAAAAAGAGGAAAGAAGGAAGAGGCTAGGCTTGAGTGGGGATGGTTGCTGTGGCGGGTTGTGTTTTTTCTCTTGGTTTCCAATTGAGCAACGCAAAACCAGTCGCGCCAAAAGCTGTGATGAGCATGAGCGGCCAGATGAAGAACCAACCGAGAACGGGAAAGAAAGCAGCGAGTTCGAGGATAACGGAGCCGCGGATAAATCCATTCAATGGGGAGAGGCTGCTTTGATCTGCAAGTCTCTTTCCAAGGTGAGCGGCGATGCCAGCGGAGCCGATGGATGAAAGAGCCAGAGATGCTGCGAGCAAAACCCAGCCGATGAATTTGGCAGGGCCGAACGGAAGGGCAAGCAGGATAACGATGGGAATCGTCACTGCAATAACTATCATTACTCCCATCCAGAAAGTTTGCATGGGAGTCTTGTCCACGCGGGTTTGGGCGCGGGAGATGACAGCAGGGAACAATAGCCACCACGCAGTGAGCATGGCAGGGAAGGCGACGCCTATGATTAACAGAATGAAGAAGATGGCAGAGATATCGGCCATGGGGAAATTCCTTTCGTTTGGTGAGTTATAGATTGTACAGGAGTGGGTAGGGAAAAGTTGCAGGATAGGAATTAGGGATTAATGACTAGGAAATCAAAAAGACGCGGGGTGGGCGCGTCTTTTGAGGAAAGAGGAAAGAGTGATTCGGCGCTTTATGAATTACGCTGAAAGAATCCCAAAATGGATGCGCCGATGCCAACGAATCCCACATAAGGTAAAAGCAGAAACCAGCCTATAAATGGCAATACGCAAGCAAAACATAAAATTACTGTGCTCCAAATATTTCGCTTCCACGATGGCAGGTCTGAGAAGAGGCGTTCGCCGAGGACATTGACCATGCCTGTAAGCCCCAGACTCAAGAGCACGGAGAGAAACGCGAGGATGAGCAATGCTGGGACAGTCAGCACGCCTTTGACAAAGGAACCTGCGTTCTCTGCAAGAGACAGCATGACAAATGCGATCAAGCCAAAGAAAAAGAAATTCACAAACCCCAAACCGAAAGCACGGCCAGAAGTCTGATTGATGATGCTTTGAGTCTTTGTCACACGGCTGGTGAAAAGCGTGCCGATAACAAGGAAATATGCGGACAGGGTGATGGTCAGCAGGATGACGATGGAAAAGATGCGAAGGATGTCGGTCATTGGTTTCTCCTGATTATTTCATTTGATTTCGTAACAACAAGCCATTGCCCAAAATCCACAGGACAGATACGCCCGCGAGGGTGAACAACAGGCTGGACATTTCAAGAGTAGGCAGGTTTATGGGCTGGAAGGTTGGAAGGTTAAAAGTCGAAAGTTGGTCAAGCCAAACTGTCCATTGGGTTTGGATCTGAAAAAATAGTTTTGTAAATGATGGCAGCTCGATCTGCGGAAGCAATGCTGAGACAAAAGGCACGGCAACGATCAATGCAACCAGCGCGACAGCGGCTTGCAGGAAGGCTGTCAGCGTGAGGAATTTTGGTAGTTGGGCTGGCAGGCTCGGGCGGAGAGTGAACGGCGCGGCGAGATTACGAGTCAACTCCAGTTCGGGGAGGGAATCCAACTCAGCGAATACATTTTGAAGCGTGGATAATCTCGTCGCGCATTCGCTACAAGAAGAGAGATGCGCTTCGATCTGCGCGCGCTCGGTCGTGGCTTCATCAAGATATTCGTTGAGTTGATCTTCAGTTAGATGCATGGAGTTTCTCCGCCAAAATTTTGCGGGCGCGGAAGAGATGGCTCTTCACATCGCTCAATGGGATTTTTAATTCTTCGGCGATCTCTTCGTAGGACAGTTCCTGATAATGCCGCAGTTCGACGACGATACGATAATGCGCAGGCAGGGACGCGAGCGCTCTGCGAATTTGCTCGCTTCGTTCGCGAACCTCTTGAACTGATTCAGGCAATTGGGCAGGGTCGGCATCCCGTTCATCGTCCAACTCGGCTGTGACCTTTTGCCCTTCGAGGTGGTTGAGACACAGGTTGGCAGCCACCCGCCGAATCCATGGGCCGAACTCGCGCTCGATGTCAAAGGTGTGAATGCGGTCATAGGCGCGGATAAAAACTTCCTGCGCGAGATCTTCCGCCTCGTCGCGCTCGTGCAGAATTCGGTAACAGACGTTGAACACACTCGTCTGGTAACGCGTGACAAGTTCGCCAAACGCCTCACGCCCTTCGGCGTCGCCGCGACGGGCGCGTAGGATCAGGTCGCGGTCAGTGGGCGTAGTCATGGCTAAAGTGTAATACAGGAGTCAGAAGGGAAAAGTTGCAGGGAAAAAGCGGTTGGGGGTGGATGGTTGGTAGTTGGTGGAAAGTAGAAAGTGGGAAGTGAAAAGCGGGTTGTATTTCTACTTTCCACTTTCCATTCCCCACATCCGATGCCAATCAAAAGAGCAGGCCACGCTTTCACGTGACCTGCAAATTTACTTCAAAATGATCTTATTCCAATCCATCATCACCTTCATATGCTCCAGCGGAACCTGTCCTTCGGGAGCATAGCCCACAAAGGAGCGGTTGTAATTATCCTCATCGCCGTCTGAGAGATTCCAGCGCAAGGTGTTGCGGAAGATGCCAAGGCAGGAAGTGCCGCGAAAGTCATCGGGCAGGGATGTTTCAAAAGTATAAACATACGTCCCATCAGCAGTGTCTGTCACTTCTATGACAGTCGCTTCATGGATCCAGCGCAACCACTGGTTTTGGGTCGACTTCTTTTTCTCAGCGTCGATGGTAGTGCGCGTACGGGTCATGCCGCCGCCTTTGTACTCCCAAGGCACGGCAGCGGGCGGCGCATTCTTTCCGCCTTTCGGCTGCTGACGTTTGCCCATGAATTCTGCAGGCACCAACCCTACGCCGTTCGAATCCTGAGTCGGCTTGGGGATCTGCCAAACGCTCGGCTCGCTGTTGACATAACGCAGCCAAAAGATACTGGCACCCTGCGTGTAATGGTCCGCACCCGTGGCATGGATGAAATACGCGCCAGGTGCTTTCTCTGCCGCAAGTTTGACGTACCGCGCCGCATTATCGGTCAACCCGCCAGGCGGCAAATGCCCGCGGATGTGCTGCGCATGTTCCGCCGTCTCGTTGCAAACCGCGCGCGTGACAATAACCTCATGCGTGCGTCCGTGCTCGGGACGCCACATGCCCGTATTATCTGAAGCCCACTTGCTAAAGATCGGGTAAAGGGTCGTATCTGCAAAGCGGATCTTATCCTCTTCTGGCGTGAAAGTTTCCCAATTCGCATCGGTGACGTGATTGACTCGCAGCGATGTAAGCATGACGATCATCTTCCACGCCCAGGGCGGCAATTGACTCTTCATCGCCTCTAACTTCGCTAAAGCTTGGTCGGTCGTCATCGACATGAACTCATACCGAGCTTCTTCTTCCGCCAATGCTGCCAGGCCAGCACGTTTGGTTTTCGGCCCATTGGCTTTGACTCCCTGCATGTGCAAAGCGATCTTGTCTTTCCATGCTTTTTCTGAAGAGGTAGCAAGGGCAGGTTTATTTGCAGCAGCCCCTTCGTATTGAGCGATCTTCTCCGCGCACTTTGCAGCCACATCCGCATCGCTGAGTGCAGCTTGTGCCTTCCTCACTTCATCCACCCGCAAGCGGATAAGCAAATCTTTCGGATCTGCCCACGAACCATGCGCAGACTTGTAGCGCATCCCCGAAAAATGGACGACCATATATTGCAGCCACATCGGGAAGCGTTTCGGTTCCTTCTCAAAGCGCGCACGGATATCCGCAAGCAATTGATATTGAGTTTTGCTTTCAAGAGTCTTGGCGTACTGCTCCACCTTCAAGCGGACAATGTCCTTGACCGTGACAGGAACCTTCGGATCGTAATTGACGAGGAATTCACTTTCAGTGGTCTTGTAGTTCGGGTCAGCTTTGGTGAGTTTGTACCACTCCAGTTTGGGACCTTCGAGCTTGTTGTATGTCCCCTCGAACTGGCGCAGTTTCTCCATTTCTTCCAGCACCATCGGCAGCGCAGATTCTTTCTTGAGCTTGAATTCAGCCTCCACCTTGGCACGGTTGGGGTGCTCTGGCAGCATCCCTTCCAACTGACGTTGTAAGAAGCGAATACGATCATTCAGAAAACCGAGCTGCGTCTTAAACGACTCAATGCGACTCAAAATAAAGGTGCGTTCACCGCGAATATCCTTGGGCCAGGAAGAAACAAATAAAGCATGGTTCTTTTGAATCAACGCCATTGCTTCTTCTTCGATCGGTTTATACTTGATGTAATAACCCTTTACATCAGGCAGCATAAAATAATCGCGCAGACTGGAATACAGTTTAAAGTCCGCAATGCGCGCGTTTTCCATACCCTGTTCATATTCAGCCACTTCCGTTTTGAGCGTGGAAATATCCTTATTCTTGTATTCCGCCCACAGGTCAACTTCCTTGTAATAGATGAGAAAATCCCGCAGCTTGTTCAACCTCATTGGATAAATGGTCTTCAATAAAATTTCATTCTGCCATTGGAAATTCAACGTCCCTGCCATCTCTACTCTCCTCGTATCAACGTATTGAAATGCCTAACTAATTTTATTCGATTATCAGTAATTTTCAACCTCAAAGACCACGAAGCTCACGGAGGAAACCTTTAAAACACTCTGTGTACTCTGTGGTCTCTGTGGTTAATCATTTGACAACTTACAATTCAAACTTTTGCCCGCATCGCGATAGGCTTCAAGTACGAATCCAGCAGCGCATCCATCTGCTCCAAAGACTCGCAGACGAAGAACATCGGGTTGAAAGCGTACACCGTCTTGGGGATTTGCGCGATCGTCTCAATATCGAACGGAGCCAATATCACCTCGCCGCCAAAGATTCCCTCACGGCGGATTCCCAATCTGTTATAGAGCGCCTGAACCACATTCCAACCCTGCTCGCCCGAAGACATCTGTCCCTTTTGATGTAGTTCATTCACACCAGCAACAATACGATGGACATCGTTTTTATGCGCGTAAAAGTTATCCTGCAATTGCTCAAACACATTTCCGCTATAGTCGATCACACTATCACGGCTGAGGCGGTAAAACTCCATGATCGTATTCGCCAGTTCACTTCGTCCCGAAATAATTCCCGCCCCAAAAACTCTGATGCGGTTATCTTCCATCACCAACCCAAACTCTGTGCTATACCACGCCAACCGCTTGATCACTTCGCGTTCCTCCTGAGTCGCATTCATATATGCAGGCGCAAACTTATCTTCAATGGCCGCATAAAATTTTTGCGTCAGGAATGGCAAATGACCAAAAATATCGTGGAACATATCAGGTTCTGGCGTGAACTCCATTTGATCGCGGCTGCGCAGGTAATCGGTAATCAGGAAAATGCGCTGCGCAAATTTCTTATACCAATCATCCGCCAGCGTATAACGGACCACCGTCCGTTCGATGCGCCAGCCCGTGCGCGGCGTGATTCTTTCATTAAGATGTGTAACTGTGGGAATACGGCGCGGATCAAGCTGCAATAACTCCAACCCTGTTTTATATTCCCTGCAAAGATGCTCCATCAAATACGGTTGGTGGATTCCCGCAAACAAATCCGCCCAAATACCATGCTGCTCTTCAGAAAAAACAAGCTCCTGATTTTCAGCCGAATACTCACGAGACGGGTCAACATGCTGCTCGGCAATATCCCCCGTATAACTTGGTACGTTTTTATTCATGTTCATAGCTTTGCACCTTTCTCAATAAAATTGAAGAACGCAAAACATCAGCAACAGCTTCAACGCCCAATCATGTTATCACCTACAAAATGTAGCGTCAAGAACAAGACAAACATTGTCAGAATTGATTTTCACAATCTCAAAATGATACAATGAATTTGGATGAACAACCTGAAAGGCAAAAGAATTTTGATAACAGGCGCTGCCCGTCGCGTGGGGCGACTCTTCGCCCTCGCCTGTGCGCGGGCTGGAGCAGATATCATCATCCATCACTCACATTCTGATGAGGAAGCACAGCAAGTGAAGGATGAGATTGAATCAATGGGACGTAACGCCCACATCCTCGCCTCAGACTTCGGGACACCTGATTCCGTTTCGAAACTCATTTCCCAAGCGAACGACATTTCCCCGCTCTACGCGCTGGTCAACAGCGCTGCCATCTTCGAGCCGCTCTCCTTCAAAGACACCTCCCTCGAAGATTGGAATCGCCACCTCAACATCAACCTAACCGCGCCATTTTTACTCTCTCAAGAATTTGCCCGCCACACAGACGAAGGCCACATCATCAACATCGTGGATTGGCGCGCCCTACGCCCCGCCGCGGACCACTTCCCCTACACCATTAGCAAAGCCGCCCTCGCCGCAATGACAAAGTCCCTCGCGGTGGCATTAGCTCCGCGCATTACCGTAAATGCATTGGCGCTAGGCGCAATATTGCCACCAACAGATAACCCATCAGCGAGTGAAAAGGTTATTGAAAACGTACCAGCTCACCGCTGGAGTGAGGCGGGCGAGGTCGAAGATGCATTGCTGTTCCTGTTGACAGGTCCCGCTTACATCACAGGCGAGATCATTCACGTCGATGGCGGAAGGCATTTAATTTAATAACCCGTCATTGCGAGGAGGGCAAAAGAACATTGCCCTCCTCGCAATGACGAAATGGAGAACCCAATGGACAAAACTTTCATCAAAGACTTACTCGTGCGCGGCATTATTGGTATTCGAGATTGGGAGCGTGTGACCCCGCAAGATATTGTGATCAACGCGACAGTGTTTTCGGATACGACCCGCGCGGGTGAAACGGACGATATCAATGACTGTGTGGATTACAGCGCACTGGCAAAAATGCTGCAAGCTCATGCGGAAACCGCCGAGCGTCTGACGGTGGAAGCGTTGGCAAATGACCTTGCGAAAATTTGCCTCGACCTGCCGCTAGTGAAGAAAGTGATCGTGCGCGTGGAAAAGCCTGGAGCTGTTCGGTTTGCAAAATCGGTCGGTGTGGAAATTGAACGCAAACGAGATGACTGAACCTCATCGCGTTTATCTCAGCCTCGGCTCGAACATAGACGCAGAAAACAACCTCCCTAAAGCAATCGAATTGCTGCGAGAGGTTGGAGATATTGTATCGATTTCTAGTGTATGGGAATCTGAGTCGGTTGGTTTTGATGGGCCAAATTTTCTAAATATCTGCGTTTTATTTCTAACTCAGTTACAACCATCTGAATTGAAAGAAAAAATCATCCGTCCCATTGAAGCAAAACTGGGACGTGTTCGTAGTGAAGAGAAAAACGCTCCACGTCCCGTTGACATTGACATTTTGCTTTTCGATAATCAACCGCTCAACACGGAGTTTTGGAATTATGCCTTTGTGGTCATTCCGCTGGCAGAGCTGATCCCTGATTTCGTACATCCTGTCAGCGGAGAAAAATTATCTCGTTTTGCCAAGCAAGTGTCCGTGTGGATCGAGAAGCGGGCAGATATCGTTATATCCGCAATGGCTCCGCGCCGCGGTTGAGATGGTCCAAAAATTCCTGACGGGTGTTGATGCTTTTGCGGAAGCTGCCCAGCATGGAAGAGGTGGTCATGCGGGCATCATGTTTTTTCACACCGCGCATCATCGCACACAAATGCAAGCCTTCAACGACCACGGCTACACCTTGTGGCTTGAGCAGATCGTGAAGAAAGTCCGCGATCTGACGGGTCATGCGCTCCTGCACTTGCAAGCGGCGGGAATACATATCCACGATGCGGGGAATTTTGGAAAGGCCGATCACCTGCTTGTTGGGGATGTAGGCGACATGGGCGCGACCCATGAACGGCAGCATGTGATGCTCGCACAAGCTGAAGTATTCAATGTCGCGTACGATGACCATATCATCATAGGTCACGTTGAAGATCGCGCCATTGACGAGCTTCTCCACATCGGTGCGATAGCCACTCAATAATTCAGGATACATGCGGGCAACACGTTTGGGAGTGTTTTGCAGACCCTCACGGCTCGGATCTTCGCCGAACGCACTCAGCATGGACTTTACCGAGACTTCTATCGCTTCTGTATCAATATCACCTGTAAAAAATTCCTGCTCATCCATATCATCATTTTCGGGATTTGGCATTTTCTCTCCAATATTCTTGTGTGGCCTGATTTTATCTGATTTACAACAGAAAGAGCAGTTCCCTTGTAGGACTGACCAAGTAAAATATATAAAACCTTAGAAGAATGGAAATGATAACAATGACTGACAATAAACTGTATTTTAAAAGCAGCGCCTTTGGGGCAGGCCTCGGTTTGGGATTTGGCGCTTTCATCGGCGCGATCACAGGTGCATTGAGTGTGAGTTGGGATGGAATTCTATTCTGCACCATAGCTGGCGGGATCATCGGCATCTTCACGGGCGCATTCACAGGCGCACTCGTGGTGCGGACGGCAGGTCACACGGGCGGTGTCAGCATCGGAGCTTATACGGGTATGCTGTTCGGCGCATTTTTCGGCGGCATATTGGGAATGTTCATCCCTGCTTCGTTTCGTGAAAGTGTCGCTGCGCTTGGCATTTTGCTCCTCAAGGTTTTGACTCAAGGCTGGTTCGAGACCGCTGTGTTGCTCAGTTTTCTTGTTGCCATCCTCGGGACGATTGTCGGAGCTTGGGTAGGCGGACGCAATTTGCAAGCACGTGACTTGAAGCAACCCAAATAAACCATCCTAAAGTATAGGATGGGATTCTGACCCTCCCTGCTATACTTTTTCTGTCGATCCTACAGTAATTTAATACACGGAGGAAGTCATGCGATACAAATTACTTGGGCGCAGCGGGCTGCGCGTTTCAGAAATCTCACTTGGTACGATGACCTTCGGCGAGACCTGGGGCTGGGGTGCATCCAAACCCGAAAGCAAAAAGATGTTCGACCTGTTCACCAAAGCAGGTGGAAATTTTATTGATACCTCTATCAACTACACGGATGGAACCAGCGAGGAATTTCTCGGGGATTTTATCAAAACGAACCGTGATTATTTTGTGGTCGCATCCAAATACACGCTCACCAAGCCAGAGAACACCGATCCGAACGGCGGTGGTAACAGCCGCAAGAACATGATGAAGTCGGTGGAGAAAAGCCTCAAGCATTTGAAGACCGATCACCTTGACCTGTATTACCTGCACATGTGGGACTTCAAGACTCCCGTGGAAGAAGTGGTGCGCGGGTTAGATGATCTTGTCCGTCAGGGAAAAGTCTCGTACGTGGCATTTTCCGACACCCCAGACTACATTGTGGCTGAAGCAAACGCTCGCGCCGAACTCATGGGCTGGTCCCGTTTCATCGGAATGCAGGTCCCCTATTCATTGCTCGACCGCGCCGTGGAACGTGCCATCATTCCGATGGCAAAGCATTGGGAAATGACCGTCCTGCCGTGGGGTTTACTTGAGGCAGGCATCTTGACGGGAAAATTCCTGAAGAGTGTGAAATCTCCAACGAGACTGAACCAGAAAAAATTAAGATTGAGCGAAAAATCCATTTCCGTTGTGAAGGAAGTGGAGAAGATATCCAAAGAAGTTGGCAAGCCCATGTCGCAAGTTGCGATCAATTGGGTTCGGCAAAACCCCAACGCAGAGATGATTCCCATCCTCGGCGCAAGAAGCGCGAATCAGCTTATAGATAATATAGCCGCCATCGAATGGACTCTTTCCGCCGAGCAATACAAACGGTTGGACGAAGTCAGCGCGATCGACATGGGTTTCCCGCACGGATTTCTGAACGGCAATCAATACATCTTCGGCGCCACGTACGATAAGATCGACGGACACAGAGCGTAAACGAAACAGTCCACGGAGAATTCTCCGTGGACTGTTTATCAAAAAGAATGAATAGCTAAAAAATTAAAGG
This sequence comes from Anaerolineales bacterium, assembly GCA_046328875.1. Classification (GTDB taxonomy): domain Bacteria; phylum Chloroflexota; class Anaerolineae; order Anaerolineales; family Villigracilaceae; genus Villigracilis. The sequence goes on from JAXLVS010000001.1 coordinate 3,949,295, forward strand.
CTTACACAATTTTTGCCTTTTTCCTTGGCACGATATAAAGCTTTATCCACCTGGTCAATGAGAACATCAATATTCTGCTCACCGCCATCAGTGATGATTACGCCAAAACTGGCTGTGATCGTGCGTGACAATTTCTCAAAAAATTTTGAGGTTGCGACCAACTCGCAAGCGCGGTTTGCCCAGTTAAAACTTTCCAATTCGCTCGTTTCAGGGAGAATGACGAGAAACTCTTCACCACCCCACCGACAAAAGGCATCGGTCTCACGGATGCTGCTGGAAATAATGTCCACAACCCATTTGATAACTTTATCGCCAAGTGGGTGTCCATACTCATCGTTAAACTGCTTGAAGTTATCAATATCCAGCATCACGATTCCCATTTGGTGATTGAAACGTTTGCAGCGATAGATTTCTTTGAGCAAAGTCTTCGTGCCGAGCCGTCGGTTGGCAATTCCAGTCAACAGGTCATGTGTGGCCGCTTTCGACAATTCATCGATCAAACGTGCCCGCTCTGAAATATCACGCACCACTGCGGTCATTTCGATCTCAGCGCCTACTTTTATTTTAGAAATCGCCACCTCCACGGGAAACTCCACGCCATCATTCCGCAGCCCCATCACCGCCACTCTTTCATGCATTGGACGTGAAAATACTGTAGACCGATGAAAAGACTGAATATATTCGCCATGTTTGGAACGATATCGTTGAGGAATGAAGCGTGACAGATTCGCACCCATGATCTCTGCCCGCTCCACATCAAAAATACTACAAGCTGCATCGTTGATGAGTTTAATGTTCTGCTTACCATCCACGCTGATGATACCGTCATAGGCTGTTTCCACCACCGCCTCAAAACGTTGACGGGTGATATTTAACTGTTCCTCCAACAGTTTCTTCTCTGTGATCTCAATGCAAGTATTGATGATGCGATTGCTCGGTGTGCCATGTGGAAACACAGGAGATGTAACCACCCGCCACCAACGGACAGACCCGTTGCGTTCGATCACCAATTCCATTTCTTTGGCCGCCTGCTCCCTCCATGATTGGGCAAGACATTCCCGAAATGGTGTTTCAACATAACGTGCAAATAGATCCCGTACCGATTTCCCAACACAATCATGAATAGTTGCCCCTGTGATCTCCTCGTACAGTGTGTTCCCGCTGATAAGAACATAACTTCCCGTATCCGCTATTCTTTCATAAATCGCGAATGCTGCCCCGATCGTCTCCAGCGAGGTGAATAAATCTTCATGAACACCCTGGTTGAACATTCTCTATTTCACTCCTTTGAAGGTAGACTCTCTTTGGTATTTTTAAAAATCAGTATAGCATAAGCATTTCTCATGTGATGAGTCAATTTACAAATTAAAAATCTCGTCTGGACAATCTTAATTTTGAAATTCAAACGAGAGTATACTTTTGCATCATGCTCAATACCTTGCGTCATCTCCTTGCCATTATCCTATTACCATTCATGGTAGTGATCGCCATTCCCATCTGGTTGTTCAATTCATTTGCAAGCTACGATACCCGCTGGGTTGGGATGACTTCCCTAACGTGGACAGGTATGATCACTGGCGGCTTATTCGTATGGGTTGGGTTGATACTGTTTGTGTTGTGCGTGAATCTATTCGCGCTCATCGGCCAGGGGACATTAGCTCCTTGGGATCCGACCAAGAAGTTGATCGTCTATGGTCCGTATCGCCATGTTCGCAACCCAATGATCACTGCCGTGGCGATGATGTTGATCGGTCAAGCTATCTTCTGGGGCTCGTGGATCATCGCTCTGTGGGCAGGGATCTTCATCACTATTAACCACATCTATTTTATTTTTTCAGAAGAACCAGGCTTGGAAAAACGTTTTGGAGAAAGTTATGTGAAGTACAAAGCCAATGTTCCCCGCTGGATTCCGCGGCTGAGACCGTGGAAAGGGTGAAGCCTTTACCACAAAGAAAAAGAGCGGATTGCTTCGTGATGCAATCCGCTCTTACTTATTACTTTTCACTACACACTATCTTCCCCACCTCGGTTGCCAATCAGAACCTGTATTATTCGTCAAATTCTTCAAACCTGTTCCATCAGGATGCATCACATACACTTCATTGTTACCATCTCGGAAGGATGTGAATGTGATCCAATTCCCATCGGGTGACCAGCTTGGGCCAAGATTATCTCCACCGTTGGTGAGTTGCACCAGGTTCGTTCCATCCACGTTGATCACATAAACATTATGATCTCCCTGCGGACCAGCATAGAACGCCAGTTGCGTTCCATCAGGTGACCAGGAACTGCGTCCGCCCATATTCTCCAAGTTCGTCACCTGGCGAATGTTCGAACCGTCCGCATTCATCACGAACAGTTGACGAGACCCTGCACGCGAAGATGCAAAAGAGATCATCAAGCCATCAGCAGACCAGGCAGGGTCAATGTCATCTCTATCAGTGATGGCATGTGGGTTTGTACCATCGGGCTTCATCAGCCAAATACCTTCGCCTTCTTTTGTCATGACGATCCACTGTCCGCTTGGAGAAAGCTCAGGAGCATAAAAATTGCCCGGCACGCGTGTGAGGCGTTTAAATTCCTTCCCATTCGGGCGCACGGCATAGATTTGGAATGAGCCGCTTTCGCGCGAGGAAAAATAGATCATATCCCCGCCAATGGAAAGAGATGCATAAAAAGCCGTAGCCTCCGCTTCAGTGACTTGTTTTCGATTCGTCCCATCGGCATTCATAATACAGATCTGATCGATCTGTTGCACAAAGCAAGTGAAGACGATTCGGCCATTAAGCGACGCATCACCACTAAAACTGGGAACTGGTGTGGACACCCCGACCGTAGGCGTCGCTGTGACATTTCCCGCCGCAAGCGTGGACGCGAGGTCAGGCGCAGAAATGTCCAATGTGGCTGTGGCAGCGTCAAACGGAGTTGGCCCCAAGTTCTGCCGAGGCGGATTAACCCAGATAAAGTAGAACACAATAGTTAACACACAGATCCCCAACACGCCGAGGATAATTCCAGCGATGAGGATTTTGTCAAACGTGGAGAGGATTTTTCGCGGTGCGGACATAGTCAATATTTTATTCGATTATTGGTGGAAATCATGATGATTTACAAATCAGTGAGAGTACAATATCCCAATGACCAATTTTCAAAATATAAAGACATCCCTTAAGCAAGTAGCTTCGACTTACGCAGAGTCGATCATTCATTCCATACAACAGGAATACCCGAATCAAATGCAGCACATAATGACGGGACCAGAAGATCGTCCGAGGCCGCACGAGGCACATCCCGCCTTTTACGGTTGCTTTGATTGGCATTCAAGTGTTGAACTGCATTGGGTATTGATCCGTTTATTGCGATTAACGCCCGAAGCATTTGACACAACCAAAGCAATGACCGTTCTCAATGCACATCTCACCAAAGCTGCATTGGATCAAGAAGCTTCCTATCTTCGTTCTCATCCACGCTTCGAGCGTCCATACGGCTGGGGCTGGGCGTTGACCTTTGTCCACGAGTTAACTCTTTGGGATGATGAATCAGGCGTTCGGTGGCTTGAAGCGGTGCGCCCAATGGCAGATGTGATCACCGAATCTTTTTTGGCGTGGCTCCCGAAAGCCACATATCCCATTCGCATTGGAATGCACAGCAATAGCGCGTTTGGTTTGGCGCGTTCCGTGCCGTGGGCAAGGTATTTGGCAACACACGGTGACTCACGTCTGTTGACCGCAATTACCAAAGCAGCGATCCAATGGTACGGCACAGACCGTGATTATCCCGCTCATTATGAACCAAGCGGAACAGATTTCCTTTCCCCCGCATTGACGGAAGTGGACTTGATGAGCCTTGTCCTTGAACGAGAAGAATTTTTTACATGGTTGGATGCGTTCTTGCCATGGCTTTCATCAGGCAATCCCAAGTCTCTTTTTGAACCCGCATTCGTCTCCGATGCATCGGATGGCCAACTAGCGCATCTGCATGGGTTGAACGTGTATCGAGCATTTGTGTGGAAGCATTTAAAAGAAATCCTGCCAGCAGATGATCCCCGCAGACCTCATCTTGAAGCAGGGAGTGAAGCTCACGCAAAAGCAAGCATGAGCGCTGTAACTGGTTCCGATTACATGGTGGAACACTGGCTGGCATGTTATGCCATGCTTTATTTGAGTGGAGGATAAAGAGCAATGAATGTCCATTTTCGTAATGCCACTCCCAAAGATGTAGACGCAGCGGTGCCGCTCATTTTCAGTTCAGGGCCTGGTGCGTTCAACTATATTTTCAGTCCCAAGCCTGGTCTGGCGCAAGAGTTCCTTCGTTATACTTTTCAAGATGGTGCAGGAGAATTAGGATATAAGAATCACATCGTCGGTGAACTCGATGGAAAAGTCGTTGCCGTAGGTGCCGCCTTCGATGGTGAAACCACGCTGAAATTCTTTCTCGCCGCAGGCAGACAGATCGTCTCGTTCTATGGGCTATCGGCGCTCACTGTCATTCTACATGGACTGCAAGTGGAGCAGATCGTCCAACCACCAAAGGGACGTTTGCATTACATCGCTCACCTCGGCGTGGATCCCAGCCTGCAAAGCAAGGGCATCGGCGCAAAGCTTGTGGAGTATTTGATGGAACAGGGAAGAAAAGCAGGGAAGACCCAAGCCGCTCTGGATGTCTCTGTGCTCAACCCGCGCGCGCAGGCATTATACGAACGCCTTGGCTTTCAACTGACAGGTCATCGCATATCTACATTAGAGGGAGTCCCATCCCATAATCGATTGGAGCGGGCATTATGATTTTTGGGCTCAACTTTCGTTACAGCCATTCCCATTAATAAATCCCTTGTAAGACCTGTCTCCAAAGAAAGCCTGCATACATCTGCCAGAATGTACTTTCAGGCAAGCCATTGGGAGTTAAGAGATCATGAATCGGAGCAGGTGGCGTTAAAGATGTTGAGACCAAAATTGTATCAATCGATGCGCTTGATTGACCTGTTACAGGAATTCCGACTTTAAACAAAGGTGAATAATTAATCACCCAGGTATATGTGCCCGCGGAAACATCATCCACAAGAATATCAGAAACTGTAATGATTATTCTTTTGTTGTAATTTGGATCAAGAATCCAACTACATGCGGTCTCGTGTATCATGGCGATGGGATAACTCAAATATCCAAAGACAGGCTCGTACGAAGAGTTGATCGGCAGGGCTAGGATATGGTCATCATGCAACGGAGGCACATCCACATCATCTGCGTTCATAATAACCATTTTTTGAACTGGCAACTTTATAATATGAGGGGTTGTGTTGAGATTGTTGTTGGTATTTGTAATTACCGTCACAAAAAATATCAATTCTTCACGAGCAGCGACAGTGTCCAAAGCAGGTTGAGAACTTGAAGTATAGCCATATTTTGCAATCTCGCTATTGAAAACAGCCTGAATCAATTGCGGACTGATAAAAGTAACTACAATCTGCGCCTGGCTTGAATCATCCAATTTAATAGTCTGTACATCTGACCAAGTCTTGGTTTCATTGACTAATATTCCAAGAACGGAATTATTATCAATCGGCCCAGGTGCGGGTAACCCTTGCGGCATAGTACCTTGCAACAAAGCCATAGCTTGCTCCGCCGACAAAGTATTAATCTGCCCTGTTGGTAATGTCCCGTTTTGTGGTGCAGCCGCCAATTCTGGTATCGGAGTTCCCCTATAAATGTTTACATTGGCTGCTTGTGGTGTACAAACAACAGGTTTTGGCGCACTGGCTGTAGGCATCCCCCCACACCCAGAAAGCCCCGCTCCAAAAAGAAAAAGCAGGAAAATCCTCAAAACAAATCCCCCATTAAATTGAAAAATCAACAGACCCCTTCTCATAAGCCCACCTTTCTTGATTGCATGAGGTACATAACTGCTTTAGGGAAAACAAACGACCTTGCAAATATGTTAGGTGGATTATTGTACGACTGATAAGATAAATTGATAAGTGATGTTTTAGAAAAAAAATGAACCTTATTTAGACAAAAAAGCTCCTGAAAGTTTTAAGGCTTTCAGGAGCTTTTTACAATCAAATTACCCTTTTATAAAACTATACTCACCAAACGCCCCTTTGCCACGATTACCTTGCGCGGCTCCTTGCCTTCCAAATACTTCTGGACAGTTTCGGAGGCCAGCGCCGCAGCGCGGATCTCGTCTTCCCCAGCTTCGGCAGGGACAACAACCTTGTCACGCAATTTGCCGTTGATCTGCACGGGGATCTCGATGGAGTCTTCCTTGGTGGCGGCTTCGTCCACGGTGGGCCAGGCTTGCTGGTGGATGGAGTATGGCTTGCCCAACTGCGTCCACAACTCTTCCGTGATATGCGGAGCAACAGGAGCCATCATCTTCAAATAGATTTCCTGAGCCTCCTTCCACTCGTCACTGCCAACGGCGCCCGCTTCACGAGCCTTGTACATTTCATTCATCAACTCCATCAGAGATGAAACGATGGTGTTGAACTCAAAATTCTCGAAGTCACGGGTCACACGCTTTAAGGTCTGGTGAACTTTTCGGCGGAGATTCTTTTTGGTTTCTTCAGTGGCAGTTGTCGGCTGGGTTGGATCCGTAAACAGAGTCCACACACGGCGCACCCAACGCGCGCTTCCTTCAATGCCTTGCGAGTCCCACGGTGCTCCCATCTCCCAACGTGCAAAGAACAGGATGTAGGCACGCACCGTATCTGCGCCATATTTATTGACCAGCACGTCAGGCGCGATCACGTTGCCCTTGCTCTTCGACATCTTGTCGCCGTCTTCGCCTAACACCATGCCCTGATTGCGCAATTGCAGCATGGGCTCGTTGCCCTCGGTGATGCCGATATCGCGCAAAGCCTTGTGGAAGAAGCGTGTGTACAGCAAGTGCATGGTGGCATGTTCGATGCCACCCGTGTACGTATCGACGGGCATCCAATAATTGTATTCAGCCTCGTCGAACGGACCCTTGTCATAGTCCGGCGACAAATAGCGCAAGTGATACCACGACGAGCACATGAAGGTATCCATCGTGTCGGTCTCTCGTACAGCGGGGCCATTGCATATCGGGCAGGTCGTGTGCTTCCACGTCGGGTGCAGCTTCAACGGAGACTCACCCGTCGGCCTCCACTCCACATCCTCGGGCAACTCCACAGGCAGTTGAGCATCAGGCACGGGGTTCCAGCCATGAATCTCACAATTCACCATCGGGATGGGCGCGCCCCAATAGCGCTGGCGGCTGATCAACCAATCGCGGTAACGATAATTGACCGACTCTTTGCCAATGCCCTGCTGACCGAGCCAATCTAACACAGCCGCAATGCTCGGATTCTTTCTTCCTTTTTCTGTGTTGACCTTCGTTCCGTTCAACATGCCTGAGTTGACCATCACGCCTGATCCTACGAAAGCGGCTTCCATCGTCGCCCCATCCGCCTCACTCTGACCTTCGGGCTGGATGACTGGAACGATGGGCAGTTCATACTTCCGGGCAAATGCAAAATCGCGTTCGTCGTGCGCAGGCACGGCCATGATTGCGCCCGTGCCATAAGACATCATGACATAGTCCGCAATCCAGATCGGAATGCGTGCCTGATTGACGGGGTTGATGGCATACGCACCTGTGAACACACCCGTCTTTTCCTTGTCTGTTGCGCCGCGTTGAATATCCGTTTGACGTGCGGCTTGCAGTTTGTATTCGTTGACCGCAGCTTTATTTTCTGGCGTGGTGATCTCATCCACTAAAGGATGTTCAGGCGAGAAGACCATAAAGGTCGCACCCCACAACGTATCGGGACGAGTTGTAAATATCTCGACGTCATGGTTGCCGATCTCAGTCTTGAAGATGACGGATGCGCCTTCGCTGCGATCGATCCAATTTGTCTGCAAGGTCTTCACACGCTCAGGCCAGTCAATACCTTCGAAGTTCAACAACTCATCGGCATATTTCGTGGCTTTGAAGAACCATTGATCCAAGTCCTTCTTGATAACAGGTGTGCCGCAGCGTTCGCAGTGACGGTCATCACCCCAGACCTGCTCGCGCGCCAGCGTGGTGTTGCAGTTGGGGCACCAGTCCACAGCAGACATTTTTCGGTAGGCCAGGCCAGCTTTGTACAACTGAATGAAGAACCACTCCGTCCATTTGTAATAGCGCGGGTCGGCGGAAATAGCTTCGCGCTTCCAATCGAACATCGCGCCCATTGTCCTCATCTGCGTGCGCATGCGGTCAATGTTTTGGAAGGTGCGCTTCATCGGATGGATGCCATCCTTGATGGCTGCATTTTCCGCAGGCAGACCGAACGCATCAAAACCCATGGGGAACATCACGTTGTAGCCGCGCATACGCATGAAGCGTGCGCGCGTATCGGGCGGGATCATCGAGAACCAGTGACCAATGTGCAGGTCACCGCTTGGGTACGGCAGCATGGTCAATGCGTAGTGTTTGGGTTTGCGCTCGTCGATCACGGCGCGGTACAGTTGATCCGCTTCCCATTTATCCTGCCACTTCTTTTCCATCGCTTGCGGCTGATAGGATTTATCCTGTCGCGGAGCAGATGCAGACTCTACAGACTTCTCTGCCTGGACAGGCACGATCGCTTTCGGTTTATCAGTCACTGGCACAACCGCCTTTGGTTTCTCTGTTGCAACGACCACGGCCATCTGCTTTGCAGGTTCGATCGCCATTGTGGTCTTCTTCCCTTTCGGGGAGGATGTAGCAGTCTTTTTAGCAGCAGGCTTCTTAACGACTGCTTTTTTGGCAACAACTTTCTTGGCGACAACCTTCTTGGCAACGACTTTCTTTGCCGCAGTCTTCTTAACCACAGCCTTGGTTGCCACTGGTTTGCTTTTTGAAGTTGTCTTCTTAACAGCAGGCTTCGCCTTCGCAGTTGTCACTTTTTTGGCAACAACCTTTTTTGCCACGGTCTTCTTAACCGCAGTTTTCTTTTTTACATCCTTTTTCTTTTTCGCTTCAGCCATTCTTACCTCATGAAATAAATATCAGGTTTCAAGTTTCAGGCGCCAGATACCTGGCTCCGTTATTTCCAGCAAAGTTGATAAAACAGAAGGCCTGCAAGCAAAGGTCCCTGCTTTAAAAAGACTTTATGTATTTTCATGCGTGCCTCCTTTGTCCGTATTAAACAAAAAACCCTTCATCCACATCAGGGACGAAGAGCATTCTCCGCGGTACCACCCAGTTTACGTTCATTATGCGAACGTCACTTTGTTGCTGTAACGGGCTTTCCCGGCGTTGACTACTTCATTCACCAACACAGTCTCTCTTTCGAGATAACAGGCGAGTTCGGTCTTTACTTCTTTTGGGAAGATAGTGTCCCGTTGACACTGGTGCTGGGCTTCCACCTCACTCTCCCAACTCGCTGACGGGTTAACCTACTACTCCTGCCGTGACTTTTCAATTTTTTATTTCTAGTGGACCCAGAGGGATTCGAACCCTCGACCTTCTCAATGCCATTGAGACGCGCTCCCAACTGCGCTATGGGCCCATATTTACTTGTTTGACTTGATTTCCGCCTGTAGTGGACCTGAGGGGATTCGAACCCCTGACCTCCTCAGTGCGATTGAGGCGCGCTCCCAACTGCGCTACAGGCCCGAATTCAAGGCGAAGCGTATTCTACCTGAGGCGTTTAGGAATGTCAATGAAGTAGGGCAGAAAAATTTCAACTACTTAGAAGGGAATTATACCGTTGGAAGCAGCACTTTGAAAGTGGAACCACGCCCCTGCCCCTCTGACTCAGCCCAGATCTTTCCGCTTTGCGCTTCGATCAAACCTTTTGCAATCGTAAGGCCAATTCCGAGCCCGCCATAGTGACGTGTGTTAGGCGGTTCGATCTGATAGAACTCTTCAAATATCTTTTGCAATTTATCAACAGGGATCCCAATGCCTTCATCCTGCACCCATATCTGCACTTGCTTATCGGTGCGGACTGTGCCGAGAGTTATCTTGCTTCCTTCTTTTGAAAAGCGAATAGCATTATTAAGTAAATTCACAAAAGCAAGAGTTGTTTTTTCCGCATCTACATTTACATAGATAGGTTCCTCTGGAAGAGCAAGAACCAGCTGCAAATCACGCCGTGCGGCGGAGTATTTGATCTCATCCAAAGAAAAGTTCAAAACATCCTGAATGGAAACTTTCATAGGCCGCATTTCCATTCCGTCTGATTGCAGCAAAGTCAGGTTGCTCATCTGATCGAGAAGCGCATGCATTTGAGAGGCCGCACCCAATACCTGATTGGCATGCTCAGACGATTCACCTCTAGCGCTCTCTTGTAAAAATGTTGCGTAACCAATGATGATGCCCAATGGAGTTCGCAGCTCGTGTGATGCTATGGAGAGGAAATTGCTTTTGATCTGATTGGATACTTTGACTTTTTCCAACGCATTCTGCGTGGACTTTAACAAGCGCGCATTATTGATGGCGATCGCCGCATGTGCCGCAGTGACAGAAAGGATCGCCACGTCGCTATCGGTAAAACCGCCTTCTTTTTTATTGACTGCTTCAAGCACACCCATGGTTCTATCTTTGATAAGCATAGGCACGCCAAGCAAGGAATTTATCTTGAACTTGATATGGTCGGCGACAAGGGAATAATGACGCGGGTCTTGTTCTGCATTATTAAGAATGAGAGGTTGGTTTGTGCGGAAGATCGTCCCTGCGAGACTGCTATCAATCGGGACAGGAATCTCTGCCAGCCTTTCAGGGTCAGAGCCTGTGGCAGCAGCGAAGTAGAGGCGCGGATTCTTTTCGTCGTACAAAAGAATAGACGCGGCTTCACATTCCAACAACTCGGTGGCAGTGGCAGTGATCTGTTGAAGTAATTCATCGAGATCGAGTGTTGAGTTTAAAGTAACGCTTAATTCCACCAGCCGCAAAAGCGACTTGTGGCGCCCCTCAAGATCTCTGAGTTGTCCTGTTTTAGTAAGTGCAGCCATAAGCAAAGTGTACAGGGATTTTTCAGCGAATTCAACCCCCAATTGTCCTGAACGGAACTTGCAATGTTAAGCTAATTTATCAGAATTGAAAGTAAAACAGGCGAAGAGAAATCTCTCCGCCTGTTCTGTAACTCCTATTCTACATAGGCTTAACTTTTATGGGGCTGCTGTTGGAGTAGCCTGCACAACGGGATGATACCCACGCAGGCCACCGATGCCGAAGCCTGGACCATCAAGGAAACCTTTATCAAGGCCTTCTAACAACCAATCGGCTTTTTCTTGCGAAATAGTTCCATCTGCTACGCCAGCTTTGATCTGAGCGCGAATCTCTTCCGCGTGAGCAGCTGTGATGGCGGCTTGCACATCTTTAATATCCACTTTTGCCGTTGTAGCCAAGTCTTGTAACGTCTTGCCGCTCTTCAAAGCCGTGGACAATTCATCGGTTGTTATGCCAAGGACCTTGGCTGCTGCAGCCAGTTCGGTATCGCCCAAGCCGCGTCCACCGCCGCCGTGACCATGCCCACCGCCATCACCGAATTGCATCATGGTGCTGCCCTGCGCATACGCCGTTGTTGCGCGTACCGCACCAAAGACCAGCGCCACAGCCAACAACGAGCCGAGCACGATCATAATTTTTTTCTTCATAGTTTCACCTCTTGATAAATTTATGGTTGGAACGCCTCCAACCTTCCCCCATGATAGCGATGACTTGTAAACGGACTGTTACCGACTTATCAAGAAATTGTGTGGGTGGAAAATGTCATTTTTCACTTGACCTTCCCCTTGTCCCGTCCTACAATTCATCTGTCTGACAAGTTAACTTTGTTCTCAAAAGGAGAATTCCCATGCCCGATTATTTGTTCCGCGGTTCACTCGAAAAGCTTGACCCTGATGTTTATGAATTAACTCAGTTGGAGCAAGAACGGCAGTATCGCAAGTTGATCCTGATCCCCAGTGAATCGACTGCACCGATGGCAACTCGTGAAGCGTTGGCTTCAGCTTTCCAAAATATTTACGCAGAAGGCTATCCCGATGAAGAGTCGCGTTGGATGACCGAGGATGAGATTCTCGATTATTCCGCGCGACTTGCTGATTATCGTCGCAACGGCGACCCGCGCTACTACAAAGGCGTGGAATATGCTGATGCAGTGGAAGCTCTCGCTCGCCGCCGTGCTGCTGAGGCTTTCGCCGCCAACGGTTTTACAGCCAATCAGATCTTCGTCAACGTGCAGGCGCTTTCGGGCGGCCCTGCCAACAACGCTGTCTATCAGGCGCTGTTGAATGTCGGCGATACCGTGATGGGACTTGACCTGTTGCATGGCGGTCACCTCTCACACGGCTCACCCGTCAACCGCAGCGGCAAATGGTTCAAGGCTGTGCATTATTCGGTGGATGCGAACGAGAAACTCGATTACGAAGCCATTCGTCAACTCGCGCTTGAAAACAAACCCAAGCTGCTCATCGCGGGCTATTCCTCTTATTCATGGGTTCCCGATTGGAAGAAGTTCCGCGAGATCGCAGATGAAGTCGGCGCGTATTTCCTTGCAGATATTTCTCACATCGGCGGTCTGGTCGCGGCGGGAGTTGTTCCTTCGCCGATCGGCATTGCCGACGTTGTGATGTCTACCACCCACAAATCGCTTGATGGTCCACGCGGCGCGGTGTTGATGACCACCAAAGCGGACGTTGCCAAGAAGATCGACAAAGCAGTCTTTCCTGGCGAACAAGGCGGGCCGCATGTGAATGTGTTTGCGGGTCTTGCTCTGACCTTCAAGCTGGCTCAGACCAAACAGTTTAAACAACTGCAAGCACAAACCATTAAGAACGCCGCCGCGATGGCAGATCAATTCACCAAACGCGGACTGCGCGTGCCGTTCGGTGGTACGAACTGTCACATGCTGAACGTGGATTGCTCCTCCATCAAAGGCGAAGACGGAACCACCTTAAGCGGTGACCAAGCTGCACGTATTCTCGACATCGTCGGCGTGGTCGTCAACCGTAACACCATCCCTGGTGACAAGAGCGCAGCAGCTCCTTCGGGCATCCGCCTCGGCACGCCGTGGATCACCCAGCGCGGATTTGATGAGAAGAAGACCCGCCAATTGGCAGACATCATGGCGGATGTGCTTCTGGCGTGCGCGCCTCACGCAGTGGACACCGTCCGCAAGGGACGCCAGCGCCGCGCAAAGTTGGACTTCAATGTGTTGAACGAAGCCAAGTTGAAGATTCGCAAACTGGCGACCTCCGCAGGCATTGACTTCAAGCCGACCAAGAACGGCTATCCTCATTTCTATTACATCGATGACAAATCCACCACAGGCGTGTACGAATTGAGCGGACAGCGCATTCGTCAGGTGTTGGATTTTGCAGTATCAAGTGATCTCTCTGCATTGAAGAAGGGCAAGACACAAGTCACATCCATTGCGACTCCGAAAGGCGTTATCAAAGGCTTGTTGAAGAATGTGGACAACAACACCTATCAATTGTCTGTTCCTGTTGCGAAGGCTTCGGCAGTGGCAACCTGGCTACGTGACCTTTCGGATGGATATACATCCTTCAACGTGGATGGGACAAAAGATTTCAGCGCGAAGCGTATGCCTGGTGCATTTGTTGTGAATGAAGTGAAAGCCAAACTCTCGGCTACGGTTCCCCCGCTTCAGGGTGGAGTCAAGCCTTGGTTTGTTGGACTCAACCCACAGTTAAAGGGTGAGGCGCTGCCGCCCTTCGAGTGGAATGAGGCGGAAGGCGAGTTAAAGAAAACAGCGTTGAATCAAGTCCATAGAGATTTGGGCGGCAGAATGGTCCCCTTCGCTGGTTGGGAAATGCCTGTGCAGTACACGGGAATTTTTGAGGAGCACCTTGCCACACGCAATGCGGCGGGGCTGTTCGATGTTTCGCACATGGGCGTGTACGATGTGCGCGGCGCGGATGCGGCTTCGTTCCTCGATACGGTCTGCGGCAATGACTGCGGCGGACTGCAGCCTGGCGAGTCTTTGTATTCGCACTTCCTGACCCCCGATGCGGACGTGATCGATGACACGCTCATCTATCGCCGTGGCTGGGACAATTATCTCGTGGTCGTGAACGCGTCGAACGATGACAAAGATCGCACATGGCTCGAAAGCGTGCGTGATGGCACAGTGAAAATTGACAACGGCCGACCGTGGGCGCGGACGTACGGCTACAATGCGGAAATCCGCAACCTGCGAGACCCGCGCTCTGGTAATGAAATGCGCGTGGACATTGCGCTGCAAGGGCCGAAGAGCCGTGACACGCTGCTTGCAATGGGCGTGGACGATGCGACCCGCGCGCGCATTATGAAGTTGAAGAGAACTGAATTGTGCGATGCAGTGGTTGGTGGATTCGACTTAATTGTTTCTCGCACGGGCTACACAGGCGAGAAGATGGCCTTTGAATTATTTGTCCACCCCGAACGCGCCGTGGACTTCTGGCTGGCGGTGATGAAAGCTGGCGAAGCATTCGGTGTGAAGCCCATCGGCTTGGGTGCACGCGATTCTCTCCGCACCGAAGCAGGCTTGCCGTTGTACGGTCACGAAATGGGACTCGGCTCTGGCAAATTTGACGGTAGAGATTTGGGCGTAGCCGAAGGTGGATTTGGTTCGTACGTCAAACCGTACAAGCCGTGGTTCATCGGTCGGGACGCCTACGTGGCTCGCGAAAAAGAACGCAAAGGCGGAGTCATCCGCTTCACATTTGATGACCAACGTGTCCGCATGGCGCACAACGGCGACCCCGTGGTGAACGCGAACGGCGAGCGCATTGGCTTCGTCACCTCCTGCGCCATTGACGGTCAGCGCTTCATCACAGGTCAGGCGTATTTGAATTTTGAGTACACCAAGGAAGGCACACCGATTCTTATTCATCAAGGCGGCGTGATGGATCGTCCCGCTACGGCGGCGAAGGTGGTGAGTCGGTTTGCGAAGTTGTAGGAAGTAGTGAGTGGAAAGTGGGGAGTGGAAAGAGGAAAGAAGAAAGATGGGACGGCCTGAGGGTGGGCAGGCCGTCCTTGGTTACACAGGAATAATTTTCATTATGACTTTTTCAAAACTCATCACAAAGAAGAATCTATTGCTTGCGTGGCGTCGCATAACTTCATCAAGTGATGCACGTTATAAAACCATTTTTCGTCATATTCTTGAAGCCTATGAATTGAGTTTTGATAAAAACATTGAGGATTTACAAAGAAGATTGGCAAATGGTGAATACATAGCGCAACCTCCCATTCGATTTTATGTGCCAAAATCATCAGGGTTACAAAGACCAATAACCCTTTTGTCAATTGAAGACCAAATTGTATTTCAAGCACTAGCTAATTTGTTCGCAGAAAAGGTCAGAGAAAAAAGAAACAAATTGGCGGGCAAATATATTTACAGTAACAAACTTGGCAAAAAAGATTCGCCATTCTTTTTGGAAAAATGGCAATTGGGTTACTCACAACTAAAGAGAAATTTGAAGTCGAAATTCAAAGATGAATATGTTTGGGTTGCAACATTTGATATTTCCGCATTTTATGACACTATTCCCCATGAAATACTGCTGAAAGTTTTATCAACCAAGGGCGATTTTTATAGCAATGCAAAGAATTGGCTAAAGATCTGGAGCTCTGACAAAGAAGTTGACCAACATAGCCATGGTATTCCTCAAGGCCCAATGGCGTCTGACTTTTTAGCAGAATGTGTCCTTCTCTCCATTGATGAGAAGATGTCTGAGCAATATTCTTATTTCCGATATGTCGATGATGTTCGTATCCTTGGAAAGACGGAGCTTGAAGTACGGCAAGCTTTGGTCTATTTAGATATTTTGTGTAAGAGCAGAGGTTTAATTCCGAATTCAGATAAAACAAAAATAAAGAAAGTTTCTTCTGCAGACATGCTAGTCGAAGGAATACCTGATGTCAAATCGTACTTTGATGATGGAAGTGAGTCCCCTCTGACTAAAGCATCTGCCGAAAAAAGAATTTTCGATGCTATTAAGGCAAAAGACAAGATCGAAGTAAAGGATAGAACTCTTTTTCGATACATATTGTTTCGCGCCCCACAATCAGACGATATTTTGAAAATTGTTTTAGATACATGGGAGCATTATCCTGAACACACAGATGCTTATGTAGCATTTCTTGAAAACTATAATAGAAGTGACGAAATTGTTTCATTAGCTATTCGATTGCTTGAAGCAAAATATCCATACGATTATGTTCAAGGGGAACTTTGGAAACTTGTAGCACGAATGGGCAATAGCGCCGAACTAAATCGGTTAATTCAATTAGCTATTGATACGGTGAAAACGCCAAACAGTGGTACTGCCTCAAAGTTTGGTGTTTATATTTTCTTTTGCCAATGTGATAAATCAAGGCTTGGTAATTATGAAAAATGGATTATGTATGAGGACAAGTCCCTTGTCCAAGCACTGGTTGCCCCATATCTGCAAATTGATTCCATAAGTGGTATAGAAACCAGTAAAAAGTTTTTATCTCGCACATTGCCAGATGTATATTTGGGGCTAGTAAGGCCATTGATTGAATCAGGAGCGAATTTTCAATCTTTCGGAAAAAATCCTGCTCAATTTCCTGTTGTGGCACAACAAGTTTACAATGCCGCAGGAATAAGTGGACATGTCATTCCAAACTCCGATGCTATCGGGAATTTAATTGCTAAAAGATATTCTGTTAAGAAGTGGAATAAATGGAAAGATCTGTTGAAAGGTGAATATGACCATGCATTTATGGAGCTCAAATTTGCTGATTTCCATTTCGAATCCCATTTGTCATCTTGGCTAAATTATCAAGACGCATTTAGTGAAATAGTGTTTCGATCTTTACAAGTCTTTTTGGCCAGTAAAAATATGCCAGGCGCAATTTCACTAATTGACAGACATGGAAAACGCCTTGATTACGGCGTTTTATTGGGCAATCCAAACTTCAAGCTTGCATTTCCTATCTTGCAAGACAGCTTACAAAAAACACATAATAGAAGAAATTCAGTACCAGGTTCTCATCCTTACGACAAAAATACTGGCAACAAAGCACGGCCATTAAAGAAAAAAGAACAAAAAACTTTGAAGTTATATCTTGATGATGCTTACAACGAAATCATAAAAACAGTTGAAACGATAGGTATATAAGATAAGTTAAACATCCTGTTGATGTAAAAAATCGCCTCGATTAATATATTTTTTGAACTGGGAGATTGATATCTCCCTGATTAGCGTCATAATCGGCATGTTGACTTGTCCCTCTCCTATAGGAGAGGGTATTTTTTGTCTTCTTTTCTGTCTGATAAGGTTGTTGACTTTCCCAGCTAACGTTTCGTTTGAGGCAGGTTCCAGCCTCTCCTCTTTAGGGGAGATGGGAGAGGGGTTAAAATAACGCCATGAACAAAAAGCATCTCGGAAGCGACTTCGACGATTTCTTGAAAGAAGAAAAACTTCTTAAGCAGACTCACTCCACGGCGGTTAAACGCCTTGGAGTGAAAGTCAATGGCAGGAATCAAATTACCCTTCCACGCAACGTGCGGGAGAAGTTGAAAATCAAAACTGGAGATTATTTTCTTGTAAACATACAAGATGGAATGATGATTTTGATTCCACAGCCTGAAAGCAATGCAGACCACATACAAGGCCTACATGCTGAGATTTGGAAAGATATCAACACAGAAAACTATCTCGACGAAGAAAGAAAAGCCTGGGAAGATTGAGCAACACGATTGCCCTCCGCTTATGATAGCAATTGACAGTAATAAGTCGTATGATGAACCTATCCCAGTGACACACATTTCGATATGGAGAACATCATGAACAAAGACACACTTCGTCAATTTGCCAATGCACTGTCCGTTGTCATCGCACTGACCGTCAACATCCTCGCCAGCACTCTGCCGCTCAACGGGCAAAACACAGGCGAGATCTCAGACCGCTTTCAAGTCTACTTCGTCCCTGCGGGGTATGTCTTCGCCATTTGGGGCATCATCTACATCGGCTGGATCGCATTCAGCATCTATCAATTTCGAGCCGATCAAAAGGAAAGTCCACGCCTGCGCAAGCTCGGATATTTATTTGCGCTAAGTGGCATCTTCAACGCCGCCTGGCTATTCACCTGGCACTACAACATCTTCGGCGTAGGTGTGCTTGTTATGCTCACCCTGCTCGGTCTGCTCATCGCGAGTTATCTCAAGCTCAACGTCGGGCGCACACCCGTCAGCACCGCTGAAAAATGGAGCGTGGATGTTCCCTTCAGCGTCTACCTCGGCTGGATCTCCGTAGCCACAGTCGCCAACGTCACCGACTATCTTTACTTCATCAACTGGAATGGATTTGGACTCGCGCCGCAGGCTTGGGCAGTCGTCATGCTGGTTGTTGCGTGTCTGCTTGGTCTGCTCATGACGGTCACTCGCAGGGACAGCGGATACATCTTCGTGTTAGTTTGGTCCTTCGCTGGGATCGCTCAAAAGCAGTCCGCTACGGCATTGGTAGCGAACAGCGCCTGGGTCGCAACCCTGTTCATGCTTGGCTTGGCGATCTATAGCATCATCCAACGCCGCCGTAAGACGATATAAATAAATCTACCAGTCCCTTCCGCCTGCATGGGCAGAAGGGGCTGGTAATAATTTTTGAGCGGGGCAATTGCCTTATGTAGAGCGCTTCTTTGAAGCCTTACCCTGTCTCCGAATAAAAGCTGCATCATCCTTCAACCGCCGATATTGCGTATCCTGAAGTTGATACCACGAGTACCAGCTGAAGTAAGCTACAAACCCAACCAACAGATTCACCCAAATGAACAACTTTGTTTGCAGGTCACGGCTTGAAACCTGCGTGACAATAAAGAGATTGGCCGAGATCAAGATCAACACCGCATTGAAAGCCCAGCCACGGCAAATGCGCAGTCTGCTTCTGCCATATTCGATCAAATTCGCGAGATATTCATTGCTGCTATAGATCAACCGTCTATCGTCTCTGGCGATAGTGGAGGATGCATAATATTTCTTTTGCAACTTCGGCACCCAGATCGCTTCAAATAGCACATCTGCAATACGGTCTGTCACGATCCCCACAATGTAAACCAGTGAAAGGAAAGGAAAAAGGGTGGAAACCGAAAACAATTCCTCACGAGGAACCCATGTGTAACCGAATATGCTGAAAGTCCCCAACAAGATCCAAGTGATCGCTCCAATTCCAATGACGATCAATTCGACAAATAGTTCAGTAGTGCCCATGCGTCTCTCCTTTTTGAGATTATAGCATTTACAGGTTTTACCCATACCATTCATGTCCCATAATATTTTCAAAAAGAGATAACGCGGGGCTGTGAAAAGCTCCGCCACTCTATAAAGACCTATATGAAAAAAGGGTGATACTCTTTATACAAAACCTGATATACAATCACTTATGAATAAATTCCCTATAGCATCAACCTGTTTCTTATCATTAGATTGGCGCTCAAGGACATGCTCCGTCTGAACCGTTCACGACGCGCAACCCATAGTATGGGGTTGTTAAACAAAATCAATTTAAAGGTAGGCACCATGAAACTTCTTCGCACTCTAACAGTAGTTGGTGGTCTGGTCATTCTCCTCTTTGCATTCGGATTCATCTTTCGGCTTTCCTTTGCCACATCCATCTGGCCCTGGGAAGATGGACACTACTCCTATTTATTCATCGGCTCCATTCTCGCCGCTGTCAGCGCCGCCGCACTTTGGGTTGGTTGGACGGGAGAATTCGGTGCACTGCCCGCAGGCTCTCTCAATATCTTTGTTATTGGGCTCACCACTTCCATTTACTTTTTTTATCTCGCCTTTGGGCAAAGCCGCACAGGCATGATCTTCTTTGGGGTCATCTCTCTGCTTATTACAATAACAAGCGGAGTTGCATTTCTTTGGAGTCGTAAGCTCCCTCTTAATGATTCAGTTCCCACCCCAGGGTTGGTCAAATTCTCTTTTGGGACTTTCATCGTTACCCTATTCCTGGCAGGCGGAGCGCTCATACTTCACTCGCCCGTCTTCCCTTGGAAATTAAACCCCGATTCATCCGTAATCTTTGGCTGTATCTTTCTTGGGGACGCATTCTACTTTCTTTATGGACTCCTGCGCCCAAACTGGCACAATGCTCTCGGTCAATTGCTCAGTTTCCTCGCCTACGACCTTGTGCTCATTCTCCCCTTTGTTGGGCTGATCAGCACTGTAGAACCTGAGCATCTGGCAAGCCTCATTGTTTATATCGTTGTCCTCATCTATAGCGGCGGATTGGCAATGTACTACTTATTCGTCGATCCAAAAACTCGCTTTGGTGTATAACAAATCGTATGAACACAAAAATATTGATGACATCCAGTAGTATTCTCCTTGGGCTGGCAGGGATAATTGCACTCTTCATGCCTGACCTGTTACTCCCAACTCAAGGAGAGACAGCCACTATGCTGATCCAATTAATGGGCGCATTGTATTTTTCATTTGCTTTGATGAATTGGACAGCAAAAGATAGCGCCATTGGCGGAATCTACGCGCGGCCTGTGTCACTGGCGAATTTTGGTCACTTCTTTACAGGGACATTACTGCTGATAAGATACATATTGTCCAATACATTCAACTTGCCAATATGTATAGTGACAATCGCGTACGCTATATATGCGGTTTGTTTTTACTGGCTAGTGTTTCGAGCTACGGGGTTAAGCCAGTCTACTTAACGAGACTTTCTTCTTTGATCTTCCATTCTCACATAAAAGATCAAAATTCCCAGCAGCATGATTCCCATAAGAACTGTGAACCAGTTGAAAATGCTGGTCGTAAAATCGGCGGGATTCATAAATGCAGCAACAAAGATCAAACTGTAAGCAATAAAGATACCTTCAAGGATGGCACGCCAGCTCGTCCAGCGTGGGTCGAGTGAGATCATCCATGCGCTTGTGCCAATGACGGAGAGCCAGCCGCAAAGCACGCGCGCGGTCAGCGGAGTTAATGTCCATGGCCAGATGGTGATGAAAAGCGTCGGGTAGAAAAAGCCGATCGTGACGCAGAGCAGGACAAGGGTCCCGATGAGGCGAGTGACAAGGCGGGCAGTGTTCGAAACGGTCACATCCGATATCTCAGGCTCGTGCGTGTCAGTCCGTTTGTTATACATCCACAGTGCGGGAATTAAAAATGGGGAAACGATATATAAGATCAGCCACGCCATGAAGGGAATTGTGCCAAGCGAGAAACGCTCCCAATGCAATAAGGTAGCGGCAAGCATGGCGATCGTAAACACAGTAACAGCGGGGAACACGGCTTGCACACGATGCCAGTGTTTGCCGATGGCGGCGTGCGCAAGGATCCATGCGCCGCCCAAATAGGCTGAACCAATAAACATTGAAGACATGTGCGGCTTGATAGACCATGCAAACAGTTCGCCTGTGCGGTCTGGTAGAAAAAATAAGATACCAAAGGCGGTCACAAGAAATAAAACGACAATGCCCGCGATGGCGCGGGTGAGGGGCAGTATTGCATCATTCTTCATTGATGTACTCCTAAAATTTTTATAGTAGATCTTTTCGATAAAACCGATAACGTTTATAAATTTTTGCGCCCATGTGATGAGCGATGTCCCAAGTGTCGGGGTTGTCCTCACCCGTCAGGGATAAATCCAACCATTGATACCCTTTGGCGATGGCGCGTTGGGTCATTTCAGCAAACAACAAAATAGAAGCGCCTGTGTCCCAATATTCTGGCAGCACTGCCACGCTCTTGATCGAAAGCCATTTCGGTTTCAGGTTCTTATATTTCAACGCGCGTAAATAATCCCACGGATAGCGTAAGCCGTTGAGGTGGATCAATATCTCGTTGAAATTTTGAATGGCAGGGAACCAGCCAACGGTCTGTCCGTGATCTTCAACAAAGAGGATCAACTCAGGGTCAGCCATGTCTTTGAGCGGCATGAGCATGGCCTCAATCGATTCACGCGTGTATGGCACAAAGCCAGGCAAATGTTCCAGCGCGCGGTTTTGTAAAATATGAATGCGGCTGATCTCGTTTTCGGTGTCGTTCATGTTCACAGCACGGATCGTAAAGGTTTTACGCTGCTGCACTCGTTCAGCGAGTCTGTACAGGCGTTGTAACTTCGGGTCGTTCGGATTCAACTCATAAGCATAGGCAAGACCGTCATCATGTTGTTTCGTAAATCCGTAACGCTGAAAAAAATCTCCGTAGTATAAAGCGTTATGTCCACATAAGATCACAGGCGGCCTATCCCAACCTTCGATGAGAATGCCGCGCTCATTTTCACGGTCAAGGTTATACGTCCCGCATAACATGGTCAACTGATGTTCCCCCGCCCAACGCGCAGCCTGCTGAAACAACGCCTCCGCCACGGCATAATCATTCACACATTCAAAAAGTCCAATGGAGCATTCGTTGGGATCGCCACCAATTTCATGCGAACAGCAAATGGTTCCAACTACTTGACCGTTCCGCCACGCGATGAAAAAATCAGCGTATCCATTTTTGAAAAATATTCCACGCGACGGGTCCGCCTCTTTTCTGCGCTCGGAGAGGATCGGCGGTACCCAAAGCGGATCACCCCGATACATTTTCCACGGGAAGGTTAGGAAGATTTCCTTTTCGCGCCGCGAGCCCACCTTGCGGACTTCGATCATTTGGCTGCCTCCGCGCTAGCCTTGCGCCGTTCCTCCAACTCTTTTGATATTTCCTGAAAACGTTCACGTCCCAGCGGATAAAGCAGCGTGAATAAAATTCCCAGGCTGAGTGTGATCGCAGGGATGACGCCCGCCACCAGCCGAATACCAAAGATGGCGCTGGCTGGCTGCACATCGCTATTCGGAACGTATCCCGTGGCTTGCAGCACCAGCAACGCCGCAGGCACCGCAATGGACGAAGCAACTTTCTGCGCCAGTGTGATCAGGCTGTAAAACATACCTTCCTGTCTTTCACCCGTTTTCCATTCACCGTATTCAATGGCATCTGGCAATATTGACCACGGCATCACGTGCATGGCTGAAACGCCGATCCCTGCAAGGAAACAAAGTCCCATAATGAATGTGATATTTGTAGCTGGCGAAAGCGAAGAGAGAATCAACAAGATGACAGCAAGAAAAGAAACGCCGCTAATATAAGCCCAACGCTTATTCAACTTCCGCGAGACCCATTCCCATAATGGCAATGTGAACATGGCTACGATGAATATGGTCGCCATGATGATGTCACTTTGCGATTCACGTTTGACCACATACTTCACGTAATACAACAAAATGACCTGAATAATGCTCATGGTCACGCCGTTGAAGAGGAACATTCCCAACCCAAAAAGAAATGGATGGTTTTGCCACGTCATCTTGATGGATTCTTTTATGCTGAGCGTTTGTTCCTTCTGCATATATTCGGGATGCTCGCGGGTATTAAAAAACACAAGGAACAACGGCAAGGCAGAAGCAAAACCAAAGATACCGCCCATCAACAATACACGGTTGGCATGGTCAGGCTGAAAACCACCCACCACCCACAGCGGGAGGATGAAGGCGATCAAACTTCCCAAAATAGAGAAAAACATACGAGTGGATGTCAGCTCTGTACGTTGATCATAGTCACTAGTCAATTCTGGGGTGAGTGCAAAGTAAGGCATGTAAACGAAGGTAGCTGCGGTATCGTATAGCGCAAACACAAGTGAATAATAGATTGCGAGCGCCGTTGCCCCATTGAATGGAGGCTTCCACCACAAGAGCAGGAAGGTTGCGGCAAAAGGCAAAGCCCCAAACAAGAGAAATGGACGCCGCCTTCCCCAACGCGAGCGGGTACGGTCAGAAATATACCCAACAAACGGGTCGTTTATATAATCCCAGGTACTGCCAACAAAAATAGCAATTGCAGCAATAGATGGTTTCACCCCCACTACATCCGTAAGGAACAAGGCAAAGTACACACTCAAAATAGTATTGGTGAGGCTAAAGCCTAAATCTCCCGAGCCGTATATCCATTTGATACGTCGTGACAATTTCTCAGCCATGTAGTTTCCTCCAGAAGATAAACTCCATCATTATTAACCCCTCCTACTAGGAATGGCAACGCCGATTTTAAGTACAACGGAAAACGAATCAGCAAATCTGCAGGGTATTATAGATGTTCTTTATATGACAAAGCTCACTTGTGAGCATCTCAGGAACCAATTAGGCTTGAAATAAGATTTTGTCATGTGGGGTTAATTTACCACATGTATAGTAGCGACTAAAAAGGAGATACTTCAAAGCATGAATACCACCACCAAACGTTATGCCCCCATTATGGTAGTTTTACACTGGCTCACTGTGATCCTGATCCTCGGAGCAGGGTTTCTTTCAGAAGATGAGGGAGGCGGCTCGTCCCCAATCAACATCCACATGATTCTTGGTTCGTTGTTACTTGTGACCATGATCGCCCGTCTTATCTTCCGTTTCACCACCAAAAGACCCGAGTGGGCTAATACAGGCAACCAATTTCTCAATAAGCTTGGCGAACTCGTCCACGTAGGGTTATATTTTTTCACCTTCTATATTCTCACCTTGGGCGGGGTAATCGCTTCTCAAAGAAATTTTCTCGGCTATCTGCTTGGTAATGGTAGTGTTGCACGCGCATCCAGAGCCATTACTGCGCTCCACCATCTCGGATGGCTGGCGATCATGGGTCTGCTGCTGCTACACATTGGCGGGGCGCTCTACCATCAGATCATCATCAAAGATAATTTGATCAGCCGCATGGGTTTCGGCAAGTCATAAATACAATAATAATAAAGAATGGGACGAAAGAATCTCTCGTCCCATTTTTTATTTAAGCATTTTGATAATTTACGAATTGGCCTTCATGATCTGAGCAAGCGCATTCTTGAAAGCCTGATAAGGCTGCGCGCCGACGATCGCATAACGGTCATTGATCACGTAGGTAGGGACGCCTGATACGCCGATCTGCTGCGCCCAACGGACCTGCTCCGCAACGAGTGCAGTGTATTTGCCGCTCTCCACAACAGTTTGCATGTCTTGGGCATCCAAACCAACTTCTTCTGCCGCAGCGCGGAGAACATCCCACTTGCTGATATCCAACCCATCGGCATAGACTTGGCGGAAAACCACCTTGTGGAATTCGATAGCCTTATTATGCTCACGTGCATATTCGGTGGCTTCGTGCGCAAGACGTGTGTTGTAAATGCGCTCGGTGGATCTAAAATCCATGCCATGCATTTGCGCCATGTTTTGCAAGCGTTCCTCAGAACCATTGGCACGAGCTTTCAAAATGTAATCTGGCAGATCCAATCCTTCGGGGGGAGTATCAGGGCGCAGATAATAGGGGCGCCATTCCACATCCACATTGTATTCAGCTTTCAGTTGGTCGACCACACCCTGGCCGACATAGCACCACGGTCAGATGTAATCAGAGAAGATGGTTAGTTTGAAATCCATTGACGGTTCCTTTGACATGTTGGGAATTAGCGAACAGAGAGTAGACAGTCAATGGACTGAAGTTCTTACATTATTATGTAATGGCTTTTAATCATAATAATATTCTGAGCAAGGAAATTCTTCGCCCGATGGAGTTGTGGCTTTGGCCGGGTATTCACTGGCATCCACCGCATACGGCGCAAGTTCTTTCTTGATGGAAGCCAATGCTTTATCTGCATTAAAAGTAGCAAAGTGGAAAGATTGCCATGATATATCACGATCATTCTGTTCGCGCTCGTAGCGGATACATGCCAAAGCGGCGCCAACTTTCTCTCGGACAGAATCCGGCGTAGACGGAGTCTGAAACGTTTTGACGAGAGTGGGAATTGCATCATCGGAAAGGTCAATGAAGTACTGGGCATCCAGATCCACGAGGTCTTTGGTCGTACCGCTCAATTCGCGTTGAATGTTTTGATTGACGATAAACACATCCACATTCAAAATGGGCAAAGAGATCGCAAAACCAAAAGCGGCAATGAGCATCGCAAAGGCAAACATTCTTTCCTTATGCATGATCTCCAGTGCGATGGTAGCGACAAGCAGCAAGCCGATCCAGATCAGGAAGACATGAGTGTATGTGCGCAGACGTGAGAAGCCATACACCGCTTCATACAGACCGAGACGCTGATATGCCGACACAAGCATTACCAACAAAAGAGCAACGAGCGCAACGCCCAAGCCAGAATACACTTTTCTCTGCGTTTCAGATTCGCGTTTGGTGATGGCGCTTAATGTGAGCAGCATAAGTAATGCAAAAAATGCAACAGTAACCAGTTCACCAAATCCTTTGCGGGCATATTCAGCATAAGTGTAGCCATCAATGTGAATATTGGTTGTACCACCAAAGAAATATTGGAACTGGATGACAACAAAGGTAGCAAACAGCGCCACTACACTTCCAAGCACGATCGCGGATTCGATGAAACCGAGGAAGGCAGGAATAGTAGGTAAATTTTCATTGCCTATCTTTTCATCCTTCGATTCTGAGGCAGCGTGCAGGATCACCCCAGCGAGCGCATACCCAATGACAATGATATAGATAAAACGAAAAATAAATTCGGGCAGATTTTCAAGGTTGAACAAATCCATGAAATTATTCAGTCGCTGACCGAAAATCACATCCGCAGAAGCAAGCAGAGATGCGAAGATGGCAATGATCGGAAGTGCAATGATGATGCCGCGGACCACAGGCCATATATTCCTTTTGGGCGTTTGCTTATCTGCTTCTTTTTGTTCTTTACGAGCATCCGCCATAAAAGTGATCGGGCGCGCCACCATGCTGCCGAGCAAGTTGAAATATTTGCCGATGTAATCCACGATGGTGTAAAGATACCAACGTCCGCCGAGGTAGGTGAAAGCCAGAATGGACATCGTCAACAAGGTGAATGTATAGGCGAGGAAAGTGGTCATTGGCTCGGCGCGGATAAATGTGATAGCGGCGAAGAAGCCAAAGAGGGGCAACAGACCAAGGCTGGCGGGATTCGGGCGAAGCCCGTTGCTCAGCAAAAGATAGAAGGCAGCGACCAAACAGGCCATCGCAAAAATGGCAAAATTGATACCTGGGGTTTTCTTCCAAAAAAGGAAATCAAAAAACCAGCCGAGGGCGAAAACGATAATCCAGAGTTTGTTGGGGTTGTTTTTCATGAAATTGCTCCTGATCAAATTTCCGCAAGCATAGTCCTGCGAGGCTTGCGGAGACTCTCAAAAGGTATCACAAATCGTCAAAGTTGTGGAATACAGGGCACAACACCACCCCCATTTATTAATAATATTACAAAATTGTGAGAATTGAATTTGGGCTATTGACATCCGATTTATTCTGTGACATACTTTCGCTATTGCTCGGGGGCAAACAAATTGAATTGCCATCCTATAGAAAGGAGGAGGTGATGTCTCACATGGATAGTTGTAATAAACCAAGCGCTGTGGCATCCCTCCTCAAGATTTAGAAGGAAGCCACAGCGCCCCACGAATGCCATCCTTTCGGATGGCATTCTGGTTTTAATATTAAAAAACTAGCAGGTTGAGAGCAAACATCTCAACCTGCTAGTTTGAAAACTTTTCAACTTATGAACGACTAATAAAAGCCAACTGAAGAATCAACCTTGCGGGCATATTCGTCAATTCCGCCGCGCACATTGATCACGTTTTTATAGCCCTGCTGTGCGAGCCACATAGTCACTTGCACGCTGCGGCTGCCATGATGACACATCACATAAACGGGAATTTCCTGTGAGCGGACTGCTTCTGACAAAGCGGCTGGGCCTTCGCTCGCGAGACGGCTCATTGGCGTAGCCTCAAGCCTGCTGTCTTCGATCTTGGCATTTTCCAACTCTGACGGTTCGCGCACATCCAATAGAATGAATTTTTCTTCTGATTTCAATTTTTCACTCAGCTCAGTAACAGTAATTTCTGGGAACATGGTTTTCTCTTTTTGACCGTGGACGGTGTTTTGCGATCAATCGTCCACGGTCTCTAATATTTACTTCTTCAACGCAGGCGCGTAGAATTTTTCCACATATTGCTTCACCATGCGGCGAGTAGAGAATTGCGGGATGCAGGTCTTCATGGTGTCTTTCATACGGCCAATCCACTCGTGAGACATTTCCTTGGGGTCACGGTTGTAATACATGGGGATGATCTCGTGCTCAAGCTTATGGTACAAGTCCTCTGCATCAGCGGCATCTTGAATCTCATTTGATTCATAGGGTTCATCACGGCCAATGGACCAGCCATTGGTGCCGTTGTAGGCTTCACGCCACCAACCGTCCAACACTGAGAAGTTGAGCACGCCGTTGATGGCAGCTTTCATGCCTGAGGTACCGCTGGCTTCATACGGACGGCGCGGCGTATTCATCCACACATCTACACCCTGGACGAGATAACGCGCAAGGTTCATATCATAATCTTCGAGGAAGACGAGGCGTCCACCAGTTTCTGCTTTTTTGACGGTGCGATAGACCTTCTGGATCAACTGTTTACCAGGTTCATCCGCGGGATGAGCCTTACCAGCAAAGATGATTTGCACGGGCATATTCGGGCGGTTGATGATATCAAGCAAGCGGTCAATATCAGAGAGGATTAGGTTGGCACGTTTATAAGTGGCGAAGCGGCGAGCAAAGCCAATGGTCAGTGCGTATGGGTTGATGAGCACGCCAGAGGAAACAACCTGCACAGGATGGAAACCGCCCAAAGCCCAACGGTCACGTACGCGTTCGCGCATATAGAATGTGAGTTTGCGCTTGAGGTGCAAACGTACGCCCCACAACTCTGGGTCGGGGATCGAGTCAAGCTTCTTCATTAATTCTTGGTCATCAAGATTATCGTACCAATCCTTGCCAAGATATTTTTGGAGCAAGACGTTCAAGCGGCGCGCCATCCAATTTGCAGTGTGGACTCCGTTGGTGACGTGGTCAATGGGAACATCTTTTACTTCGCGGTCTTCCCAAAGAAATTTCCACATATCGCGGGAGACTTCGCCGTGCAATTCCGAAACGCCATTGCTTCCACCAGATAATTTCAAAGCCAGAATCGGCATGGAATATGTATCACCGTGCGGCTGATGATGCACAGCAACATTCATAAATTCTTCGCGGGTCAGGCCAAGCTCAGGCCAGTAGGTAGCGAGATATTTGTCCATGAGCCAGAGCGGAAATTCATCATTCCCAGCAGGGACGGGTGTGTGCGTGGTGAAGACATTCTGTCCGAGAGATTTTTTGGCCGCATCTGCAAAGGTGAGTCCCTTTGCTACTAGCTCACGAGCCCGCTCCAAGGTTAGGAAAGAGGCGTGTCCTTCGTTCATGTGCCAGACTTCGGGAGCATATCCCAAAGAGCGCAGCATTCGCACGCCGCCAATGCCAAGTAATACTTCTTGCATAATACGGCGGTCAAGGTCAGACCAGTATAGGCGGGCAGTGAGCAGGCGGTCGTAATCGCTGTTGCCCTCAACGTTTGAATCAAGCAAATAGAGCGGGATGCGTCCCACGCGGGTTTCCCACACTTGCACTTTTACATTTCTATCAGGGAAGTTAATCGTGATGACGACAGGTGCATTATTCTTTGTCACCAATGCAACAGGCAGGTGATCGAAGGTCAACGGATTATTGAGAGCTTCCTGCCAGCCATCTTCGCTGATGCGTTGCGAGAAATATCCCTGCGCATACATGAAGCCGACGGCAATGAGAGGAAGGCCAAGGTCAGATGATTCTTTGAGATGGTCACCCGCAAGTACGCCAAGGCCGCCTGAATAAATGGGAAGCGTTTCGTGCAAACCAAATTCCATTGAAAAATAGGCAATGGGGTTTTTCAATTCGGGATGCGTTTTTTGAGACCATGATTCTTTTGAGAAGTAACCATCGAATCGTTCAAAGAGCGCATCATACAGTTCAAGATAATCTTTATCTTTAGC
The DNA here is from genome assembly GCA_046328875.1 of Anaerolineales bacterium. Lineage (GTDB taxonomy): Bacteria > Chloroflexota > Anaerolineae > Anaerolineales > Villigracilaceae > Villigracilis. The sequence goes on from JAXLVS010000001.1 coordinate 3,979,110, forward strand.
TGCCTGATTCAAACGAGCACGTCCGATCTCTTTTAAGAGGCGGATGGGGTTATGGCCAAGGCGTTCCCACAGGTCATAATCGAGTCGGCCAAAGATACGGGCAGCTTCAGGCTGCCATGTCCACCACAAGTTTGTGGCAAGCTCACCAAGGCGGGCGATGCGCTTGGGAAGGTCAAATTTTTGGGAGGGAGAAGTTAAGAATTCCATAGCGGCAAATGATACCGTAAAACAGCGGATTCGGTATTTTCGTGAATCGTGGAATTTGTCTATCGGCCAAACAAAGTAAACAGATTCATTACATTTTGCCGCAGTAAATTGTAATAGTGACAAGGTGTGTATTTCCACATAGCGCCCAACCCATTACTGGTACTATAATCCAACCTGAAATTTAATTAGATGGAGCAACTTTATGTCAAACCAAAATATGTCAATCAAAAAAATAGCAATCAGTACTGGCGGCGGTGACGCTCCAGGCTTGAACGCTGTCATTCGTGCGGCGGCTCTTTCGGCGATCAAACGCGGCTGGGAAGTATATGGTGTTCTCGATGGTTTTCATGGAATCCTTTCACCTGAAGAATATCCAAACGGCGGCTTTGTTCCACTGACCCGTGAAAAGGTAAGCGGTATCACCCACTTGGGCGGGACTATCCTTGGAACCAGCAACCGCAACAACCCCATGAAATATCCGATGATGCGCCCCGATGGAACAATAGAAGAAGTGGACCGCACCGACGAGATCGTTCGTGGCTTCCGCCTGCACCACATTGATGCACTCATCTCTGTTGGCGGTGATGGTTCTCTAGCGATCGCAAGTGTGCTGTCACAAAAGGGATTGCGCTTGATCTCCGTGCCTAAGACGATCGACAACGATCTCGACAAGACCGAAGTCACATTCGGTTTCGATACCGCAGTCGGTTTCGCCACTGAAGCGCTGGACCGTCTGCATTCCACCGCTGCATCCCACGGACGTGTGATGGTCGTGGAAGTGATGGGACGCTATGCAGGCTGGATCGCTCTTCACTCAGGCGTAGCTGGCTCTGCCGATGTGATCCTGATCCCCGAACATCCCTACGACATATACAAAGTTGTTGAGAAGATCAAAGAACGTGAAGCGCGCGGTAACAAATTCACGATCGTGGTGGTGGCTGAAGGCGCTACCCCAATGGGCGGCGGAATATCCGTTGTTGAGCATGAGGCTGGGCGTGCAGAGCGCCTAGGCGGCGTTGGCGAAAAAGTAGCAGCTGAAATCCATGCCATCTCTGGCAAAGAGACTCGCGTAGTTGTGCTTGGTCATTTGCTGCGTGGCGGCTCCCCCACATCCTACGACCGTTTGATCGCCCTGCGTTTTGGCGCAGCCGCCATCCGCGGATTGGAAGAAGGTCAGGGCGGCGTTATGGTCGCGCTTGATCCCCCGCACGTCAAATATGTTCCCATCGAAGATGCCATCGGAAAAATGAAAATGGTACCGATGGATTCAGATATTGTGCGAACTGCCCAGGATCTGGGAATTTCGTTCGGCTAGGATATCCTGTTATGAATCAACATGCCCAACTCATTGTGAGTTGGGCATGTTTTTGTTAAGGGATAAAATAGACTCATGACCACCGTTCAACTTTTCATCACTTGTCTGACCGATTCATTCTTCCCGCAAACTGGTCAGTCCGTCGTGGACATTCTCCACCGCCTCGGCATTGGCGTGGACTTCGCCAGCGAGCAAACCTGCTGCGGACAACCGCAATTTAACGCAGGACTCCGCAAGGATGCGCGCGCCATCGCGGAACACACCATCAAAGTGTTCGAGAACGCCAAAGGCGATATCGTCACACCTTCGGGTTCATGCGCTCATCATTTCAGACACAATTATCTGGAATTATTTGAAGGGGACTCTGTCTGGCTTCCGCGTGCGAAGGCGATCTCCGAAAGAGTCTTTGAATTTACCGAATACCTCGTGGACAAACTCAACGTCACTGACGTTGGTGCACAATGGAATGGCATGCTCACCTACCATCCATCCTGTCACACCTTGCGCGGTATTAGCGTGGATAAGCAACCGCGTACGCTGCTGGCAAATGTCCACGGCGCCACACTGGTGGATTTGCCCAACGCGCAGGAATGTTGCGGCTTCGGCGGCGTGATGTCTGTCGAGCACCCTGAACTTTCTGCAGAGTGGCTCAAGCGTAAGATCAGCAATTTGGAAGCGAGCCAATCTCCCACGTTGGTGGTGACCGACGCAGGTTGTCTCATGCATATCGCGGGTGGATTAAATCGGCAAGGTAAAAAACAGAGAGTAGTACATATCGCTGAAGTGTTAAACAACAAGTAAAAAGTGAGAAATGAAACGTGAACATCTTTCGTGAACGCATCACCGAATCAATTAATAACGAAACTCTTCAAATTGCGCTGGATAACAACACCGAGCGCCGCCTGAAAGGACGCGCTCTCGCATTCGAGTCCATTCCCGATTGGCGCGAGAGACGCCAGCGCGCACACGCGGTCCGCGCGGATGTAATCGAACATCTTGATGAATATCTCGCGCAATTCATCGCAAAGAACGAAGAGAACGGCGTCATTGTCCACCGCGCAAAGGATTCAACAGAGGCCATAAAAATTATTTTGGGAATTGCAAATTCCATCGTACCTCTTCGTGGCAAAAAAGTTTTGATTGCAAAATCTAAAAGCATGGTCAGTGAAGAGATCGAACTCAACCATGCTCTTGAAAAAGAAGGTATTCAGGTCATCGAAACTGACCTCGGCGAATATATTGTTCAGCTTCGCCATGAAAGGCCCAGTCATATCATCACTCCCGCCGCACACCTCCGCAAGGAACAGGTCGCGGAACTCTTCCACGAAAAACTGGGCATCCCCTACACCACCGACATTCCCACACTCACCGCCACTGCACGCAAAGTATTGCGCGAAGTTTTCCTCACCGCTGATATCGGCTTTAGCGGAGTCAACTTTGGCGTAGCGGAGACAGGTTCGGTTTGCATCATCACCAACGAAGGCAATGGGCGTATGGTCACTACGGTTCCACCTGTCCACATTGCCCTCATGGGAATGGAACGCCTCGTCCCGAATCTTGATGACCTATCGCTTTTGCTTTCGCTTCTTCCCCGTTCCGCAACGGGACAAAAACTCACAGTCTACACCCAACTGCTCAACAAGCCATTAGCCGATCAAACCCGCCATCTCATCATCCTTGATAATGGCCGCACTCGGCTCAGAAATTCTCCGCTCAAAGAATCGCTGTATTGCATTCGATGCGGCGCCTGCCTAAATGCCTGTCCCGTGTTTCGCGAATTGAGCGGTCACGCCTACATCGGCAAAGATAAATCCATTGCGCCGTATCCTGGTCCCATCGGCTCGGTCGTTTCGCCTGGCTTGCTCGGTGAAAACTTTGTCCAACTTGCGCAGGCTTCGTCCCTGTGCGGCGCGTGCAAGGATGCCTGTCCCGTAGATATTGATCTACCAAAAATGTTGACTCGTGTGCGTGCAGGGCAAATCCCAACAGCGGACGATAGACCGCAGACCACGGGCGGTGCAGGGCTGACTTGGTCAACAAAACTTGGCCTGCAGATGTACACCCGCCTTGCCACCCACCCGAAGCTGTATGCAGTCTCCCAAAAATTCGCCTCGCTGGGAAGTTATCTCTTCTCCCCGCGCTCGCAGTGGATGCGCCTGCCCGCGTTCACAGGGTGGGGTTTGAGCAAGGATATGCCAAGGTTTGCAGGAAAGACGTTTCGCGAGAGATTCAAGGAAGCAGGGACCCGAGAATTGGGAATTGATTCTTTGTCACATCCAACCTCGCAGAATGAACAACCTTCCAACCTTTCAACCTCCCAACCTGTATTCGCATCTGTTGAGCAATTCACCAAAGAGCTTTCCACACTCTCTGGGCATGTTTACCAAACAAAAACCCCCGCTCAATCGATTATCGAATTTCTAGTCTCGCAGAAAGTACAAAAAATCCTGCTTGAGCCAAACACATTAGACGAGTCCCTTTTGCAAAAAGCGAACATCGAATTCACTTATGAGACCGACCCGCAGATCCTTGTCGGCGTAACGAATGCCCTTTGCGGGCTGGCAGATACCGGGTCCGTGTTGGAGGCGGATGGAGCGTTGCATGCGTCACTGCTGCCAGAGACTCATATTGCGATATTAAAGTCAAAAGATATCCTTCCATCCCTTTCTGATGCAATGGATCTAGTAAAAGATAAAAAAGCGGCGGTCTTCATCACAGGTCCATCTCGCACGGCGGATATCGAGATGACGCTAACCATCGGCGTGCACGGCCCGAAAGAAATTCACGTCTTCGTTGACGATTCAATATCGGGGTGATACAATCTCGCCCGCTTACAAAATAACGCCCCCATCGTCTAGTGGCCCAGGACGAGGCCCTCTCAAGGCCTAAACCGGGATTCGAATTCCCGTGGGGGCACCACACATGACCCCGCATATGCGGGGTTTTTTAATGAAGGAAACCATGGCGCAAAAATCACAATCACGCGGTTATATCATTGCACTGACTGCCACCGTTTTATGGTCATCGACGGGCATCATCATCAGCTACCTAAGCAAAACTTTTGCCCTGCCTTCACTTGTGCTGGCTTTTTGGCGTGATCTATTTGTTTCATTTGGAATGGTTGTGGGATTAGTGCTATTCAGCCGTGCACGCTTTCAGCTTGAACAAAAGCATTGGGGGTTCATGGTGATCTACGGATTTGTGTTGGCGGTCTTCAATTCGTTGTGGACGTTTTCGGTTCAATACAACGGGGCTGCTATTGCCACAGTAATGGCATTTTCCTCCCCCGCAATGACTGCCATCTTAAGCAAGATATTTCTCAAGGAAAAATTCAGCAACATAAAGATCATTTCCATTTTATTGAGTCTTTCTGGAATCGTCTTTGTCTCAGGCGCATACAATCTCTCTGCTTGGAATCTAAATCCGCTGGGAATTATTTTCGGCTTGCTGACAGGTCTAATGTTTGCCATCTACAACTTGCAAGGCAAACACGCTTCTGACACGCAGCTCGATTCATGGACAGCTTTGCTGTATAGCTTCTCCATAGCTACCGTATTCCTATTCTTCTTCAACATCGGCAGCGATCTGTTCATCACCAAGCAGCCTATATTCACCGATATGCTTTGGCTCGGAAATTCATTTGTTGGATGGGGTATTCTTTTCTTTCTTGGGGTTGCACCAACGCTTGGCGGCTTTGGTCTTTACACATTATCAATTCGCTATCTCTCCCCGACCACTGCAAATTTAATTGCCACACTTGAACCCGCCTTCACGGCGATCTGGGCATACTTTTTACTGAACGAAATTCTTACTGGGCCTCAACTCTTTGGGAGTTTGCTTGTGTTTACAGGCGTAATCTTATTACGCTTTACTGATTAATCTCCCATATCATACGCAAGCCATCCAAGGTCAGCCAGGGAGCGATCACATCAATGACCTTTGTTTCTTTGGCGACAACTTCTGCTAACCCGCCCGTGGCGATGACCTTCATATCGCTTCCCAGCTCGGACCTGAATCTTGCCACCATTCCCTCGACCATGCTCACATACCCAAACAACAACCCCGATTGCATTGCATGGACTGTGTTGCGTCCAATGACAGAGGGAGGCACTTGCAGGTCAATACGTGGGAGTTTTGCTGCACGGGTGTAAAGCGCTTCAGCAGCGAGATTGATACCAGCAGTAATTGCACCGCCCAAATATTCACCATCTTTTGTAACAGCATTGAAAGTAGTGGCTGTTCCAAAGTCCACCACGCAGGCAGGGCCGCCGTATAACTTCATCACTGCCACCGCATCACAGATACGGTCCGCACCTACGGCACGCGGGTCCTCGTAGCGGACTTTAATTCCCGTTTTGATGCCCGCATCCACAACCAGTGGCTCCTGCTTGAGATATTCACGGCAGGCTTGGATAACACGTCCCGTCAAAGGGGGAACAACGGAAGCGAGTGAAACGCCCGTGATCTCGTCCAATGTTTTGCCAGCATTTTGCAGAAGACCTAAGAACTGCAGTCCATATTCATCAGGCATGCGGTTATGGTCTGTGGCGAGACGCCAGTGCGCGCCAAGTTTATCGCCTTCGTAGAGGCCAAGCGTGAGGTTGGTATTGCCAATGTCAATGGTGAGTAGCATGAGTGTATTTTACCCCGTTCCAGTTATACAAACCTTGAAGAGTATCGCTTATGGCGCTGCTGCGTAAAAGGAAGCCAGTCCGTGCAGGATGGTGAAGATGAACCAGAAATTATTGATCATTAATGCCAGAACAATAACTAACAATGCATATTCAAACCATTTTTTTTCAGCGAACTCTGATAATGCCAGTGCAACAAAAAAGACAAGGGCGTACATCCAATACGATGTATAGAGGAAAAGCTCTGTTCCATAGAACAGATGCATTAGGAAATTAAACGCTAATGTGCCGAGCAAACCAAGCATCAATGACTGATTTTGGGCTAAGCGGATATTCTTTATAAAGACAATAAACGAACCTGCCAATAGAATAAGCCAAAGTGCCAGCGGAATATTTCCAAGCCCTTTATAGGAAGCAAGGTGGTTTTCACGGATATCAAATGTTTTGAGATCAATTGTAGGAAATGGAGGTTTTTTCGATATCGCTTCAATAGGTATTGGGCCGACCGCATCATACAAGAACATGGTGCGGCTGACCACCTGAATTTTTTCAATGAGATTTGCCGCAGGAGCGTCCTGATCTTTTTTTACGAAGTTAAATTCAAAAGCGAGGTCAGCAGGCACAAAGAAGAAAGTCTGTGTATCTCGATAGATGGCGCTAGTGACAGTAGTCAACAAGACGCCTGAAGCAAGCACGATGACTGTGTATTTCACCAAACGGCGAAAACCAAATTTATTGAAGAACAAACCAATCACGCCTTGCATGATATTAGTAATCGTAATTCCAAACAGTAATAATCCTGCAGGGATAAGAACTATAAAACGCTTTTCCTCGGATTGAATCAAGAGGAGGAAAAATATCAGTGCAGCGGCGCCGAAAATATAGTTCTCGGTAAGCGAACCAAAAAGTAAATGTGTAGCTGTAGAACCAAGCAAGATCGAGATAATGAAGGCATACGTTTTGGAATTTGTGGCACGCTTGATAAAGAGCCATGCCATAAAAACGCATAGTCCGCCCATGGCAGCGGCAACCAACATCCCGCCGAAATCCCAACGTTCTCCCATGAAGCCAGCTACCAACCGAATGAGCGGACGCAAGATGATCAACGTCAACGGGTGAACGGAGCGGTTGACTACGTCCCCATCAGGGCTTGCGAGGATGGTCATCCACGGGCCTGCATCTGCTTCGAACAAAACGCTGTTGGTGCTCAGTGCAGGATGATTCAATGTACGGGCAATGATGAGATAGACCAAGAAGAACATTCCGCCCGCATAGAGTCCAGCAAGGTTTTGTGAGATAGAAGCAAACAGTTTTGTTTGCGTGATTCTCTCGTAATATCCGCTTGTTTCAAACTTCTCTAAAACGGAAAGACTCCATATTCCCGCCGCCAATGCAGTAACAATGAATAATGCCATCCATTTCTGCGGGACGATGATGTAGTCCATCACGAACATGGACGGGAATTGTGCGCTCGCATAAATGACTGCGATAAAAAGCAGAGGCAACACGAGTGCAAGAATGATATTTATTGGTTTGCTCAAAAATCCATTACGAAATGAAAGCGATGCGCGGCGAACAAGATGATAGCTAAAGACGCTGCCAAAGGTAATGAATGCAGCAGTAAATAGAATCATGCCAAAGGGAGTACGAAGCGCTTCACTCAGGAAGCCAACAGCTCCGTAGGTTAAGTTCAGGCTGAGGAGGAATCCGATCAAATAATGTGGAAGGGAATAACGCACGCGAATGCGGAATATCCATTGCGAAATGGCAGGAAATGTTTCAAATAGAAGAAGACCGATGGATAGTGCTGGCACAACGGTCAGAAAGAGGCGGTCTATAAGCGAGGAATAATCAGCGAAATGGAAGAAGGTCACCGCGAGAAAATAGCTGGTGAGGAATCCGATCAATAAGCTGATGAGGGCGCGTGGAAGAAATTTCATTGAGTTATTTTACAGCAATGACAAAATTTATTCCTTGACCGCCACAATGATCTCAGAGATCATGTCGTAGCGATGGAATTGGGGCATGATGTAAATTCCATGTGCCCAACCTTTGATGTCTTGAATTAATTCCACAGCGAGTTCTACACCAACCTTCGAGCCATTTTCCCCAGCGAACTCAATTCGTTTGCGCGCCTCTTCTGGGATGGAAATACCTGGGACTTCGTTGTGGAGGAAGGTCGCGTGTTTGGCACTGACAAGCGGAAGGATGCCTGCGAGAATAGGCTTATCGAGTTTGCCATGTTTGGCTTCGTAGGCTTCAATTAAGCTTGGACCGTAATCAGCACGGTAAATGGGTTGAGTGAGGAAAAAATCTGCACCTGCTTTAATTTTGCGATGCAGGTTTTTCACTTCGGTATCCATATCCTGCGGGCATAGGTTGAGCGCGGCGCCAACAAAAAAGCTGGTGGGCTGGCCGATGCTTGTGCCAGAATGGTCCAAGCCCATGTTGAAGCCCTGCTTGATAAGCTTAATAAGACCCGAGGGCACGAGGTCGTAATTATCGGTGGCTTCGGGATAATCGCCAATGGATGTGGGATCGCCCATCACTACGAAGACATTTCGTAAGCCAATGGCATGCGCAGCAAGCAAGTCACCTTGCACGCGCAGTAAATTACGTCCGCGGGTTGGAAAGTGAAGCGTGGTTTCCACGCCGATCTTGCGCTGCACCACATCACAAACTGCCCAAGCAGACATTCTCATGCGCGCCAGCGGACTATCCGCCACATTGATAACATCCGCGCCTGAATCATGCAGTAATGATGCGCCAGCAAGAAGCTTGTGCATCGAAAGTCCGCGCGGAGGATCCATTTCAACACAGATGGAGAATTTTCCGTCAGCAAGTCTTTGAGCAAGCCGAGTAGGTTGTTCTGCCTGCTCAGAAGAATCTTCATCTGCGGGAATAATCATCACATCGGCATTAGAGTCAACGCGTGCAGATTCCAATGCCTTCTTCATCGAAGCAATATGTTGAGGTGTTGTTCCGCAACAACCACCGACAATGTTTGCGCCCGCTTCGCGGAACGAAAGCGCGTAATCGCCGAAGTATTCTGCATCCGCAGGGTACATGATTCGTCCACTGACCTGTTCAGGCCAACCTGCATTCGGCTTCACCCAAAATTTTCCATTTGGAACAGCTTGCCGCATTTGCTTGAGAATGCGCAATAGTTGAGAAGGTCCTCCAGAGCAATTGACCCCGATAACGTCCGCACCTGCATCCGCGATTCGATGCGCAACTTTAGCAGGTGAATCACCAAGCAAGGTTCGGTCGTCGCGAGTAAAAGTCACAGAGGCGATGACAGGTAACGAACAAGTTTCCTTCGAGGCTTTGATAGCTTCCTGAATTTCGTAGATATCGCTCATGGTTTCGATGACGATCAAATCCGCGCCAGCATCTGCCAACGCCTTGATCTGCTCCGCAAAAGCGGCTCGTGCTTCCTCAAGCTTGACTCGGCCATACGGAGCGATTCGCACTCCAAGCGGACCAACATCACCTGCAATCAGCACATCCTTGAATGAAGCAGAGACGATGCGCTTGGCAAGTTCCACACCTGCGCGATTGATCTCAACTACATCATCTTGCAATCCGTGTTTGGTTAATTTGTAACGGTTCGCGCTGAACGTGTTGGTGATGATCAACTCCGCGCCTGCTTCAATATACTCACGGTGAATTTCAGCCACAGCGATGGGGTTGGTCAAGTTCAATTCGTCAAAGCATTTATCAAAACCAATACCGCGTGCGTGGAGCATGGTTCCCATTGCACCATCGGCAAGCAATGTTTTATTAGAAATTGTTTCAAGTAAATTCATGGTTTCTCTTTCGATTTATATAATGCAAAATGAATATTGCACTACGGTTTTTTTACCACCGCCAACACGGCATCACCACGCTTAATTCGATAAACGACTTCCGCATCTAGATAGGTGATCTCATCAAAGTTATAACGCGTGAGTGCTACAACATAGTTGTAACTCTCGGCCCGCTCCACTTCGGAAGGCGAGTATATCTTTAAATCTTCCCTTGCGAAGAGCGCAAACAAATGTGAAGGGCCTTCCACCCAGACTGTCGCATTTGGTGGTGCCACCGAATTCACATACTCTGCCGCCTCGCGATACGAAATGCCCCAGTAATCAAGGTCATAGCGGTCATACGCACCGTTCACGCCGCCGATGAAACTGTTGTAATACACATATTCATACGGATGCAGCGAAATGATTCCGATCAAACCTGGAAGCAAGCTTAAAGCTATCAACCCAATCTGCCATTTGACATTTTTTATTTTTTCAAATGCCACGCCAGCCATCAAAAAGACAGGCGGAATAATGAATAATATCTGCCTGAAGTTATCGTATAAGGGGATGTGAAAGACGATAAACAAAGTCAATGGGATAACAAACCACAACAACGACAACTCAACGAGGCCACGCTTCTTTTCTGCGCTGAAAATTGATGCCACCCATCCAGCGATAGACAACACCCAGACAGGCTCGGTCAACTGAAAAACAAGAAGAACGAGAAGATACGAGTAAGGAATATCTGTTGATGTATATGTAGAACCATTAAAGATGACGAGTCCATTCCACGGGTAGAGAGACATTTCACGTAGGCTTTCAAAGAAACGCGGGATGGGATTCATCCACAAGTAGGGCCAGCTAAGATACGTTGCGATGAGTGCAATTACTGCGTACATGGCAATAGCAGGAATGGATGATCTCCCTTTGGTGCGTAACGCATAATATGCTACGAGCACTCCCGCGAACGGACCAAGGATGCGGGTGGAGGTGGTGAATCCGAGCAGAATGGCAGGAAGAAAAATAGTGAATAGGGTAGTTGGTAACTGGGGAGAGAGACGATACCAAGTAATGAGCAATAAGAGAGTAATCAGCAAGAAGTAATACGTGCGAACTTGAAGGAAGAGAATGAAGTAGCGCTGGATGTACGTCTCTGCAGGGATGGCGTTGATGTCTTTGGCGATGAGGGAGAGGATGTTTGTCTCACCCGCTTGGGCAGAAAGGACAAGGCTTTCGATGTAGGCGTGAAATGCCTGGGTGAAGATAAAGAGCGAGAAAATAGAAACAAGCCAGAGCGCGGTCAGAAGCGTGGAGATTCTTTTGGAGCGCGAGTCAAGCTCGGTGGGTTGAGTCTGTTCGAGCTTGTCAAATGCTTGAATTCCTAAATAAAGAGAAAGAAGAAAGAGGGAGAGGAACGGCGTGTCTTTGGGGTTGATGAAGGCGTGACCCCAGAGGACGGGTTGGGTCATAAATAGCAGAGTTGCGCCGAGGGCGGGGATTTCGGTCAGCCAGCGTTTGGCGAGTGCGTAAAATGCCCAGACGCCAGCAAGGTAGGTTAGGAAGTAAATGAGGTGACGAAGATCAGGGAATGGAAAGGAAAGAAATGTACGGAGATATTCGGTGCCACGATCCACGAACATGATGTAGAACGGGCCATAATAACCAAGATCTTCGCGAGCGAGATTGACAACACTCTGCTGCGGCCATGTGATGTAGGCGTTTACGGATTTGACTGCGTATTTTTGCAGGGATTTGTCATCCCAGCTTTCGCCGTATTGGTTAAAAGTGAAGAAACCAACGAGCAGGCTGACAGCAAGAATGATGAGAATGGAATAATTTTTTTTCATCGGGAGCGACTTGCTAGAACGCCAATTTTTGAATCCGTTGGTTGATGTTGGTGAAAATGTCTGAGGTTTCGTTTTTGGAAGTGAACCACATTAACCATAGCACGATCATCGGTGCGATTAGGCGGCCATACGACCAGGGGAAGAAGTCAAAGGAAGGCAGAAGGAATTCAAGAATGTAAGCAAAGCTGAATAATAGCCAAGCGTTTGGATTTTCAATGCGTTTTAGCATGAGCAAGAATGACAAGGCTGTAAACATGCCGTGATGATCCCAAACGATGGGAGAGGCGAGGGTCATTACAATGAAGAGCGGCGGGATGGCGTTCATCATCCGATTCTCTTTGGAGAAAGATTGGGCTTGGATATTCTTCAGCATTGTAAAAAGGGCAGCGCCCAACAATAGCAACTTTGCGATCAATGCCATGATGCGCGTCTGTGCGATCTGAATTCCCAAGAAGGGATCTAAGAAACGCAAGAAGGAATCAAAGGAGGTGTCGTGAAAGTTGGTGTCTGGAATTTGAGTAAGGATACGGATGTTGGTGAGGTAATCAAGATAGGGTGAGATGCCATTGGTAAGGACAGGAATTGCTGCGATGACGAGAAAACTAACGGCGAACCAGAACATCCAGCGCCAGTTGAATTCAAGAAGAAAGGCAAGCACAAGCACAGCAGGGGAAGTCTTTAGGTGAACAGCAAGAGCAAGCATCAGTGCGGAGAGAAGCGTGTTTTTGGGATAGGTGAGGATGCTGAGGAAGACGAGGTCCAACACCATCAGGTTGACTTGGACGAATCCCAATGTCCGCTGGAGGGGGGCGTTGACGAGGAGAAAGAGGATGGTGGTGAGAACGGCGAAACGATGGGGAAAGTTATAGCGTTCGAGGATTTGGACAAGTAGAAAGTAGAAAGCGCCGAGGGCAATGATATTGACTGTCCACAAGGTGACGAGGACTCCTTGATCTCCGAGGGGAACAATGTATTGAAGGATGGTCGCCCAGAGCGGGAGATAAAGGTATGTATCTGGAAGGGATTGTCCGTTGGCGAGGGCCGTTGCTGCTTCGAGGTAGTAGTGATAATCACCATAGCGAAGTCGCTCGCGTAGGATGTTTAGATACACAAACATGACGAGGAAGAAACCTGCCATGAGCAGAGCGTTGCCTGCATTGATTTTTTCATTGGCAAGCATGTAGAACAGCACGCCCAGAAAGAGCCAGGTGAGTGTAGTAGCCGCGAGTGTGATCGCGAGATTCGATAGAGGCCATTGCTGAATGAACAGATTGAGGCCATCCAATCCATTACGGAGATAAATGGCGGCAAGTTGCGCAACAACAAGGAAGGTAATAACAAGCCAGGAATTAAGAGCGAAGCGGAATTGCTTTTTCATACGGGTATCTTACCAGCATCTTTGTTTTGACGTTACCTTTTTAATATAAGCCAGTATTCCCCCACCGCGCTCAACCGTATAGACGGTTTCACCATCCATACAACGATTCATATCGGCATTTGTACGCGTCAAGAAAAGAACATAGTAATAGTCAATCCCATCTGGGTTAATAGAATCCTGCGTCCCTATGAAGCTATCCTTTAAGTCCTCGCGAGCGTACGCACGGGCAATGTGCCTTGGACCCACAACGACAATTTGCACTCCAGGTTCTGCATTTTCATTGAGATACTCTTGTGCTTCCTTGAAGGATGTTCCTGTATAGTCCAAATCGAATTTTCGGAATGCGCCACTCACACCGCCTGTCAGACTATTGAAGTACACATACTGGTATGGATGAAGCTGAACATTTGCATATATCCCAGGCAACAACATAAACAGCATCAATGCGAATCGCAATACTGGAGCTTTAATACGGTTCAAAATTTCATCAAGGCCGATACCTGCAAAGATAAAAAGCGGCGGCAACAGAAACATAAGTTGACGGGCGTTATCATATAACGTGCTACCAGATAGACTTATATAAATAGCTGGCAACAGAAACCACACAATGAACAAAAAAACAGGTTCCCTATTTTTGCTTTTGGCAAAAAGCCAAAAAGAAATTACAGCGCCAACCACAATCAACACCAACATTGGCTCTGTTAATTGCAAGGCGATAAATGTAGGGAAATATTGAAGCGGCAGTTGATCGGCAGGATATAGTTTCCCATTAAAAAGGGTCTCCCCTGTATTCGGAAACTTGGACATAACCTGCAAGGTTTCCATAAAATGAGCGATGGGTGCGCTCCATAGATAGGGCCAAGTCAGGTATGCGGTGGCCATCGTGATAAGAATGTAAAACGGGGCAAGAGATAATGTTTTACGAGGATATTTCCACAGCCCATATAACATCACGAGCGCGCCTGCCATCGGGCCAAGTGAACGAATCGAGGTGGTAACTCCTAATACGACACCAGCAATAATCGTCTTCCACCATGTGGACTTTGAAGAGTCATCCAGCATTTGAAGCCCAAAATATACACTGGCAATGAAAAACGTCATAAACGGCGTGTCTTTGGGGTTAACAAACGCATTTCCCCAGAAGAGCGGTTGGGTGGCGAATAATACCGCCACACCAAATGCCGCCCACTCACTCATCCAACGGATGGACAGGAAATATAGAGCGAGAACACCGAACAAAAAGGTTACAAAATAAAAGAAGTGATAAGCCGCAAAGAACGACCACGTCGACTGGAAGGTAAGCGCAACACGAGCAAAAATCGTGGAAAGCATGAAATGCGCTGGTCCGTAAAGATTCAAAAGTGGGTCAGAGACTGTCGATTCAAAATCCTGCGGATGCAGGATAAATGAATAAGCTGAAAGCATTTGGCTTGAATATCGGTAAATGCCCAACTCATCCCAGCTAATGCCATAATCTGGTGCGGTGAAATAACCAATGATCAGCGCCACAATCAAAACAAAAAGCAGCGCAATACGCGGCGAATTAATTCTAGTTCTCATAACCGAATCTTACTTCATTAATTGTTCGACACGGCTTTCTCCAACACTGTAGTACTTTGCGTCCTTATGGTGGACAATAATCGCGGCGGTGGATTGCTCAGGGATGAGTTGCCCAGAAGTGGCAAGACTCATGCCTAGCTCAGTCTCTGCGCCAGGCAATAGCTTGAAGACTTTGAAATGGTCTTCCAAATCGGGGATGGCGGGATAGCCCCACGAATAGCGCTTGCCCTGATCTTCGCTCAGGCCCAACTCGCGGCGGATGTGCTCGTGCAGATAATTCGCTGTCGCTTCGGCAGTTTGGACGGCGAGTCCATGCGTGAAGTAGGCTTCGGTGTAATCGTTAGCGGCTTGCATCTTGTCAAATTTATCGCTGGCTTCTTGCCCAACGGTGACGACTTGTAGGGCAACCACATCCATTTGACCTGACTCAACGGTTGCGTAGTAATCTGAAAGCGCGAGATGATCATCGTATGGTTGACGTGGAAACTCAAAACGCGCGATCTCTTTTTTGTTCTCAGCGTTTTCATAAATAATTAAATTGTCACCATCGGCCTGACAGGCAAAGTATCCATACACAGCTTGGGGCTTGAGCCAGCCTTCTTTGAGTGCATCCTTGGTCATCTTGGCGAGGCGGGCATCAAAGTCTTTCTTCATTTTGTCCCATTCCGCGCCATGGGTGTTCTTCGCACCCCATGAGAGACGATACAACTCATTGATGTTGAGATGTTTGAGAACCATTTCCAAGGGCATATCTTTTACGATGCGTTGACCCAACTTGGCGGGCAATGCGATTGGTACAGGGACAATATTCGAGCGTGTGCCTTCGGTCTTGCGATGTTCGGGAGTCTGCGAAGCGCGGTTCATTTCCATGTCTGCATCTTTGCGAAGTTGTTCGAGCATGGCTGGTTTGCGATTGGGGTCGATCAACGCATCCATGGTATCGAGACCTTCGAAGGCGTCCTTACAATAGAAGACACCAGGTTCATACCCATTGCCATCCTCCGCAAAGAGGATGCGGCGACCGAAGCGGCGATTGATAGCCGCGCCGCCGATGAGGATCGGGATCTTATGTCCGCGGCGATGCATTTCGTTGACGATGAGTGGCATCTGCTTGGAGGTGGATACTAGCAAAGCAGACAGGCCAATTGCGGTGGCGTTTTCTTCCACAGCTCTCGTAATGATCGTTTCGGCTGGGACTTGCTTGCCAAGGTCAACTACGGTGTAGCCATTGTTGGCGAGAATAGTCTTGACGAGGTTCTTACCGATATCATGCACATCACCATAGACGGTGGCAATGACAACGGTTCCCTTGGTGACGCCTTCCACTTTTTCGAGATAATTCTCAAGATGAGAAACGGTCTTTTTCATCGTTTCAGCGGATTGCAGCACGAAGGGCAGGATCAATTCACCCGCGCCGAATTTGTCTCCCACTTCTTTCATGGCGGGAAGTAGAACCGTGTTAAGGGTGTGGACGGCAACTTCATGGCGAGCAGAACGTCCGCCAGTGGGTTCACGGTTAATGATCTCATCAATATCTGCTTCAACGCCATCTTTTACACGATGTAGGATTTTCCAATGTAAGCGTTGCTCAGGGGTCATGCCTGCGGTGGGGTCAGCCACAACGGCCTCGTTTGAAACGGTGACGGTTTCAAAATGTTGAATAAATCTTTGCAATGCATCTTCACGGCGATTGAAAATTAAATCTTCGCAAAGGTTACGTTCTTCGGTCCCGATTTCGGTATATGGCATCACATGTGCAGCATTGACGATGGCCATATCCAAGCCAGCTTGTACGCAGTAATAGAGCATGACGGAATTCAGAGGAGGACGAGCTTGCGGGGCAAGGCCGAAGGATAGATTGCTCACACCGAGCGAGGTCATCACGCCAGGTAAATTCTGTTTGATGAGACGAATACCTTCAATGGTTTCTTTAGCGGAGTCGACAAATTCAACATCGCCTGTGGCGAGAGTGAATGTCAAATCGTCGAAGACCAGATCTTCGGGTTTGAGGCCATGGTCGTTGACGGCAATATCGTAAATGCGTTTGGCAACTTCATATTTTCGCTGTGCTGTTTTCGCCATGCCGTTCTCGTCAATGGTGAGGCAGATGACAGCGGCGTTATATTTTTTCGCGAGACCAAAAATCTTATCGGCTTTTTCACGGCCAGATTCAAGATGTGTGGAATTAATCAAACATCTTCCTGGCGCAGTTTGCAATGCAATTTCCAAAACATCTACTTCCGTAGAGTCGATGACGAGTGGAACGTCCACGCCCATTTGCAATTTCTTGATGACCTTGCGCATTTGCTCGCCTTCGTCTGCGCGTTCGGTGACAGCCACGGAAATATCCAGCGCATGTGCGCCGCCAGCGACCTGCTCACGGGCGATATCCAGAATGCCATCGTAGTCTTCTTCGAGCAGGAGACGTTTGAACTTGCGTGAACCTTGTGCGTTGCAACGCTCACCAAGCAAGGTGGGGGCAGGTTCCTGTCGCATGGAAATTGCTGACATGGCAGAGGCAAGCTGAGGCGTAGAGTGAAGCGGTCGCTTGGGATGTGGATGAGCATCCAGTTTTTGAATCAGCAGTTTAAGATGTTCAGGCGTCGTGCCGCAGCATCCACCTACGACTGAAATGTTGTGCTTGGTTACGAATTCATACAAGTCATTCGCAAATGGTTCAGGCTCAAGCGGATACACAGCTTGCCCATCCACGTTCAATGGAAGGCCCGCATTTGGAATGCACGAAACAGGCAGCGTGGAATTTTCACCGAGGAAGCGAATGGGCTCGCGCATGTGCTCGGGGCCGGTGGAACAATTGAGGCCGATGACATCGATGCCCATGCCTTCGAGGATGGTGAGGGATGCGTTGATATCGGTGCCGAGCAGCATACGGCCTGTCGTGTCCAACGTGACTTGAGCCTGGATCGGCAAATATTGCTGAGTCTCAGCGAAAGCATTGTGAATGCCCGTGATGGCGGCTTTGACTTCAAGAATATCCTGCGAGGTTTCAATAAGCAGCAGATCGACGCCGCCTTGAATTAATCCGACAGCCTGTTCGCGGAAGGTATCGATGAGTTCATCGTATTTGACATTGGAAAGTTCGGGGTCATTCGTGGAGGGAAGTTTACCTGATGGTCCGATGGAGCCAGCGACGAAGCGCGGCTGACCTGTCTTCGCGGCGAATTCATCCGCGACTTTACGCGCGAGACTCGCAGCAGCGATATTTATCTCGATGATGCGGTCTTGCAATTTGTATTCCGCCATCGTCAGGCGGTTTGAGCGGAAGGTGTCCGTTTCAAGTACATCCACGCCAACTTCGAGGAAGGAGCGATGGACTTTTTCCACAGCTTCGGGATACGAGATGACCAGATAGTCGTTACATCCATTGTATTGTTCGCCGCCAAAATGTTCAGCGGTAAGATTTTGTAATTGCAGGCTTGTTCCCATTGCGCCATCGAAGACAAGAACTTTCTTTTCGAGGGCATCAAGGTAACGACGGTTGGTATATTTACGTTGAGTCATTGATTTATTTTTTTCCTTCGTTGTTTTGTTTTACCACAGATAAATAAAGATAAAAGGGATATTACAGGGTAATTGTTTCTGAATCTTCCAACACAGACTGCGCCCATGCATTGATATCCGTGCAATAGACTTCCGCATTCTCCGAACGGACATCGAGAATCGTCTTTGTCCATGGGGTTTTGCTGATAACAGGCTTGCCGTCCTTTGATTTGAACTTGAAGGTACGCTTGCCGCTATCTACGCTATCTTTCACTTGCTGGCGGATCAATGAAGGCGATTTCTTTTCTACAATAAATTCTCGTAGAAGATCACGTTCATACAACCAACCTTCAAGAGACAGTTTGCTGGAATGTTGGATCATATACGTAGCAACGGTCAGGTTGTGAACTTCGCCATAGCTCATATCAGAAAATTCCAACGCAAGAAATTCATCAAAGCGTGTTTTGCACAAGTTGTCCGTTGCGCCACATTCAGGGCAGTTCATTTTGCACCTTTATGAATGGATGAACTTCCTTCACTCCATAAAACTTTCTGGGTGATCTCGCTGATCTTCCAATTCTCTTTTTGTTTGACAAGCTTGAAATTGTAAATGCAATGAGTTGAAAAATCTTCCACGTCCGCTTTGCGCCAAACGATCATGGATGCGAGGCAGGTTACAGTGTTTGCATCAAGAAAGTCTATCTCGTAATTGCTTATTAAATGATGCAGCTTTAAATGATCCAACGCATCACGGCGGGACTTTACATAATCACTGGCGCTGACGGTTTCAGGCGGCGTGCCGCGCAGGTCTGAATAATCGGTATGAAGTGTTTCAGTAAAACAAGCTTGCAGCCCAGCCCAATCTTTCAGATCAAAGCTATTGGCAAAGCGTGCGACCACTTGTTGGATTTTCAAAGTCTCTTCGTACATTTTAGATTCCCTTTGGTAGGGTTGCCCGTCCTGCATCGGTCATTTTGCCTTCTTCGATCAGTCTGCGTGCCCGCTCGATGTTCGCATCTGTCCATAGGGATTTCTGTCTGCGCGGTGTGAAACGCTTGGCATAGCGTTGATCGTCCATGCCTTTTTCGAAGCCGTCTATCCAGCCGAAACAAATGGCTTCTTCCACCGCATCTGCATAAGGGATGGATGGTTTTTGTGTAAATTTTTTGTATTGGATCAACCAGATCTCTTTGCAGGTTTTATGATTCTTTTCCAACCACTCACGAAATTCTTCTCGGGTGGTGACATAAATCGTTTCACCAATTTCCATTGTAATTTCTCCTAGACCTTGAAAGTCTTTTACGTATAAAAAGCGCCTCTCATTTCGAGAGGCGACATGAAATAAAAGTCATCTCTCATCTCTCAGTTTCGAGCGACATAACGTCGCCCCTACTGCCGAAGTTGGCACCGCTTGAACGGTTGCCGAGGCTTCAAAGGGTCGGTCCCTCAGCCTCTCTGGATGAGTACAGAACTAAGTTGTTTTAAGTTTATATCAAAGCGTCAGGGTTTTGTCAATTTACTAATGCAGGTTCAATGGTCTTAATCCGTTCAACGCCTGTGTACACATTAAAGTGATCTCCACGCAAAAACCCAATGAGTGTGATGCCAAAGCGTTCGGCCACTTCTACAGCCAGGCTGCTCGGCGCTGATACCGCACAGAAGATCGGCACTCCTGCAACAAAACTTTTTTGCAGCAATTCATAACTGGCACGTCCACTTACCATCAACACTTTGTTGTGGAATGGCAACTGGTCATTTAGCAAGCCCCAACCGATCAACTTATCTAATGCATTGTGGCGACCTACATCTTCACGAAGTGCGAGAAGGTTTCCGTTCAGGTCAAAAAGGGCTGCGGCGTGAAGTCCGCCTGTGGCTTCAAAAAGGTCTTGAGATTTTCGAAGTTTATCTGGCAGAGATGTGATGAGAGAAAAGTCCACTACGGGGCCAGCAGGGATGGCGGGCAAGTTGCGCTCGCTGATATCATCCAACATGGTGCTGCCGCATACACCGCAGGCACTGTTGGTGAAAAAATGCCGTTCGAGTTGATGCAGCTCGGGTAGAGAATCAGTTGCCAGTTGAATCCGAAGCGAGTTGTATTCCTGTTGATTTCCGTCCACGCAATAGGTCATGTTGGCAATTTCGCGCTTGTTATGGAGAATCCCTTCGTTATAAAGGAAGCCTGCCGCTAATTCGTAATCACTGCCGGGGGTACGCATGGTGATCGCAACGGTACGCTGTTCTTGCCCGGCACGCAGCAATATCTCCATTGGCTCCTCTGTAGCCAGAATATCTTTCCTGCGTTGAGGTTGCCCATTTTCAATTGTCCAAATAGACTGTTTTTTCTTATTAAAGCGGGTCATGTTCACCTTCGATCTGGGTCAGTTGTACCATTAAGCAAACGGAGACTGGGAATGTTCGATTCGCCAGCCTCCGTTTTTGACTTTTTGACCTGTATGTTTCTTACAGCGGTTCGATGCGTACCGTACAAACTTTAAGCTCGGCGGTATGAGTTGTGGGGTCATACCCGGAACCCGTCAAAATATTGATTGGGGTTTCAGCGAAACTGAAACTGGCGAAGACTGTTCCTCTGGGAGAACGTGGTGTGGATTTCACCTTGATCTTCACTTCGCCTCGGCGACTTGTCATCTTGGCCCAGCCACCATCGGTCAGCCCCCACTTCTTTACATTGTCGGGATGGACTTCGAGGTATTCTTCTGGAGCCAAGTATTCGATGCCTGATGAACGACCGGTTTGCGTACGGGTGTGATAGCTCTGCAAGCGGCGGCCAGTGGTGAGCCAGACGGGGTATTCATCATCCACTACTTCGGCGGGGTCACGGAACCCGATCACCTTGAAGATAGCTTTGCCATTGGAGAATCCATCCTCATGTAAACGCGGCGTGCCGGGATGTCCCTTATACGGAACAGGCCATTGAAGTTGACCACCATCCACGATATCCCAATCGACACCAGCATAGATCGGTGAGATGCTGCATAATTCGTTAAAGATTTCCTTCGGCGAATCATACTCAAAACCTGGAATGCTCAAGGCATTGGCTAGCGAACTCAGGATCCACCAATCGGGCTTCGCTTCACCCGGAGGAGTTACTGCGGCACGCACGCGCTGAATGCGGCGTTCCGTGTTGGTGAGTGTGCCATCTGTCTCTCCCCATGAAGTTGCGGGAAGTACAACATCAGCCATGGCTGCAGTTTCGGTAAGGAAGATATCAATGACCACAAGATGATCAAGCGCCTGCAAAGCATGTTCGCTATGTTTGCGGTCAGGGTCTGAAACGGCAGTATTTTCGCCATCAATAAGCATGGCATGGATTCCTTTTCCGCACATTTCCAAAGCTGTTACCTTGGTGATGCCGCGTTCGGGGTCCATCTCGCGCCCGTATAGTTTTTCAAATTTCGCTTTGTTCTCAGGTTTGTTTACTGTTTGATAACCAGGATATTCACTGGGAGCTGCGCCCGCATCACCTGCACCTTGAATGTTGTTCTGCCCGCGAAGCGGATTGATTCCGCATCCTTCGCGCCCAAGGTGGCCGGTGATCAAAGCGAGATTGCTCAAGCTTTGAACATTGTCCACACCACAGATATGTTCAGTGATACCAAGCGTATAGTAAATGGATGCCTTATCAGCAGCCGCATACATGATCGCAGCTTTTTCAATATCCTTGGCTGGTACGCCCGTGATCTCAGATGCCCATTCAGGTGTGAACTTCTTAACGTGCTCAATATAATCTTCCACACCACTGGTGCGTTCTGCAACAAATTTATGGTCGATCAGGTTTTCGCGTACGATAACATTCGCCATACCGAGCAACAGAGCAACATCCGTGCCCACACGCAACGGCAAATACAAGTCAGCCATTTCAGCGAGCCTGATATAGCGAGGATCAGCTACGATCAGCTTTGAACCGCGTGCAAGAGCTTTTTTCATGCGTGTGGCCGCCACTGGGTGACATTCGGTCATGTTCGTGCCAATGCAGAAATATACATCAGCTTTTTCAAGATCAGAAAGGGGATTTGACATTGCGCCACGTCCCATGGTTGCCGCCAGACCGGCGACAGTAGGAGCGTGTCAGGCACGGCTACAGTTATCTATGTTATGCGTACCAAATCCTGCACGGATGAATTTTTGCATGAGGTAATCAGCTTCGGTGGGAGTGCGTCCGCTCGCAACACCATAGATCGCCTCACGGCCATATTGTTTTACAACATTGCGAAAACCATCGGCAGCGACCTGGATCGCTTCTTCCCAAGTGGTTTCGTGCAGTTTGCCATCTTCGCGGCGGACAAGTGGTTTGGTCAGGCGGTCTGGATGATGAACATAATCATAGGCAAACTGGCCTTTCACGCACAAGGCGCCCAAATTGGCTGGGCCATCCATAGCAGGTTGAATACCAATGATGCGGTCATTTTTGGTGAGGATATCTACCGCACAACCAACGCCACAATACCCGCAAACAGAACGGGTCTTCTTCACGCCGGAGTTGATCAGAGGAAGCTCGCGTAATTCTTGCATTGTCGCCATAACTATATTACTCCTATCTTTGATTCATTCGTCCAACAATAAATCATTAACTATTTCGCAGGGCTTTTTTATCTGCCAGTGCGCCAGTAGGACAAGTTTGCACGCATTGTCCGCAGAAAGTACATTGCGAATTGCGCAGCTCGCCATTGAACTCGGTCGTGATCTGGGTGTGAAAGCCACGGTTCATCACGCTGATGGCGTAATCACCTTCCTGCTCAGCGCACACGCGCACACAGCGATAACAGGAAATGCACAAGTCATAATCCCGCAAGATGAATGGATTTTTATCATCGAGTTTGCTGTGACCGGAATGTTTCCCTTGGAAACGTCCATGATTGGCGTCATAGCGTTCCACGAGAAGAGACAATTCCTGAGAGGCAATTCCACGCAATGGAGTCACTTCAAGTTCGCGGTTTTCTGAAACTACCATCTCCAGCAACGTCTTGCGGAATTTCTCAATAGCATCGGTACTGGTTTTCACTTCCATACCGGGAGTTGCAGCAGTAGTGCATGAAGCAACAGGATTTTTACTTCCCTTAAGCTCCACCACACACATACGGCATGAACCAAAGGACTTTAGCCGTGGGTCATAACACAAAGTGGGAATGAAAACATCACTTCTTTGAGCAACTTCATAAATAGTTTCGCCCGGTGTAAAGGTAACCTCTTTGCCGTCTAGCAGCATGGTTGGTGCAGAATTGTTTTCAGTCACTGGTTACCTCTTCTCAACGAACGCCTGTACCCGGGCAGGGAACTGTTTGATAAGACTCTCGATCACCAACGGAGCAGCCATCCCCAATCCACACGCGCTGACCGATTTCATGGCAGCGTTCATATCATTAACTTCATCCAACCAGATCTGCAATTCGATCGGGCCTTCACCAGATAAACGTTCTGACAACCTCTGAGTACCAAGACGGCAAGGGAAGCACTTTCCACATGATTCATGTGCGAAGAAATCAATGGCATTATGCGCAGCTTCAATCATGTCACGGCTATCATCGAGCACGATCATTCCTGCGGCGCCCAACATGGAACCTTTGCTGCGAATGCTTGGCTCATCAATGGTGGCAGTTTCCAAATCTTCACCGGAAAGGAATCCACCTGAAAGACCCGCCATGGTCACTGCTTGGATCTTTCGCCCAAGCAACGGTCCACCAGCCCAATCGTAAAGTAATGTACGCAGGGGCAAACCAAACGGAACTTCGTAGTTGCCTGGGCGTTGTACATCTCCCGAAAGAGAAACAACTTTGGTACCGGCTTGATCATTTAATCCAAGGCTTGGGTACCATTCCACCGGGTGACGCATGATCTGTGCCGCCGCAGCCAGCGTCTCCACATTATTTACAGCTGTGGGTAAATTCTCAAACCCGTGAGTTACCGGGAATGGTGGGCGATTACGCGGGAAGGGATGTTTGCCTTCAAGGCTATTCAGCAAGGAACCTTCTTCACCGCAAATATAAGCGCCACCACCACGCCTCACATATAATTCAAAACTGAAATTCGTTCCTGCAATGTTATTGCCAAGTAAATTCGCCTGATACGCATCAGCAATCGCTTTTTCAAGCTGCAGATTCGTCTCAGGATATTCATAACGCAAATAGATAATTCCACGAACAGCGCCAGTTGCGTATGCAGCAATAGTCATTCCCTCGATTACCGCAAACGGATCGTAATCCAAAATAGCACGATCCTTGAAACACCCAGGTTCGCCTTCATCCGCATTACAGACAATCGTCTTCGGAGTGCCAGTAGCATTTGCAACCGCTTGCCATTTCAAACCTGTTGGGAAGGCTGCGCCTCCACGCCCGGCTAATTTACTGTTCTTAATAAATTCGATCACACCCTCAGGAGTGTTCTCCTTAAGAGCACGCATCAAACCTTCATAACCACCTGATTTGCGATACCCAGGCAGGGTATTACGCTCAGGCTCTCGGATTTGAGAGAAAATACATTCTTCGATTTTTCCAGGGTTTTGAAGTGGTATAGGTGTGGGCTTGCGAGTTAAGTTCCCCTTGGCATCGCCAACCCATTGTTCATGACCGATCAGGACAGGTACAGGTTCATCGCAGCGCCCAGCACAAGGCATGGCAGTTGCGCCTTTGTCAGCCAAAGCAGAAAGGCATTCTGCTCCGCCGTTCAAACGGCAAACCGGTCCCGTACATACACGCGGCTTGCTTAATCCACCCTCTTCTTGACTGAAGTGATGGTAGAAAGTAACTGTGCCAAATAGATCGGCAAGGGGAATCCCCAGCCCTTTTGAAATGGCACGCATCGCACTTTCCGAAACGTATCCGTCACGGTCATGAAAGGCATGTAATAGGGCTAATAGGGGGGCGGGAGTGTCTTGCAGTTGCTCAACGAGCGTTTGGTCTGTCAAATCCTGATCAATTATCTGTACCATGTGGGAATTCTACGGCAGTTTCAAATATTTTACAAGGAAAGGGTTATAGACAAGTAAAACAGAAAAATTTATTCTTATATGGTGTAATATTGATGGCGATCATTATGAAAAATGAAACCAATTTAAAAGCATTTCTTGAACTTTCAGCCAGAGACCATAAGCATCTTTGCCCACGCCAAGTGCTTGGTGTGCGCATCGGACTCAAAGGGTTGGCTATTTTAGGCATGGACAAATTGTCCTCGCGAAAACATTTGCTTGTCATCTCCGAAACCGATGGCTGTTTTATTGACGGAGTCATCGCTGCTACAAAATGCACCGTAGGACACCGCACATTACGCGTAGAAGATTACGGAAAAATCGCTGCAACCTTCATCAATACCGAAACCGAACAGGCAGTCCGCATATTTCCGCAATTAGATGTTCGAAAAGGGGCACTTCAATATGTTCCTGGAGAAACCCGTCATTATTTCGCCCAACTACAAGCCTACCAAACCATGCCTGATGATGAATTGTTGACAATTCAAAATGTAGCTCTAAACACACCAGTCAAACAGATCATATCACTCCCTGGTATCCGAACGAATTGTGACCGCTGTGGGGAAGAAATAATAAATGAGCGCGAAGTTGTGTTGAACGGCAAAAAATACTGTTATACCTGCGCACGGGGTGGGTACTATCAAATAAAAGATCAACCCGTTGTCGCGTAATTTTTTTACTAGTATTCACCAAAGCCCTTAAAAACGAACTCCCCCCTTTTAACGGCATACACCGCGTTCTCACGCGGTGTAGCCAATAGACCAACTCAGAGGGAGGAGAGAGTTTGGAAGAGCAACTTGCGGTTGCTCGATTACACAGGATCTAGATCAGGATTCGTTCCGCACAAAGCGCAGGTCGGTTTGTCCAGCGTATTGCACTCGAGAGCATTAGAGCAACGATGTGCAAGGATTCTAGCTGGCTGGTCTGGCAGGTGTTCGGCAGGGTAAACAACTTCGTCTTCAATCTCAACTTCGTGACCAACATGCTCACAATACTTGATCTTTTCAACTTGCCAAATTTTTTCTGCCATATCGGCCTCCCGCCGCTTACTGCATACTACTAAACTTGCTATGTAAACTGTGCGTCTCTGATGTTTGTAGTTTAAAAGATAAACCCCTATTCCACCAGTGACAGGCGTCACAATCTCTTATGACAAAGTGCCTATATTAGATATGATATGTCCTTATATTTATGCAAGGTGCTGATTAATAAAGGAGAGCGACAGCTCATTTAGCTACCGCTCTCCTTGTTCTTTACTTCTGCGCCAGCATATAAACCTCGCCCCCATCAGTGGTGAGATAGATTTCACCAGCCTCATCCTGTCCAAAGGAAGTGATCTGCACGCCAGTCTCAAACAAACGTTGAGCCTGCCAGCCACCATTGGAGAGGATCATCCCCCAGACATATCCAGTGCAATAGTCGCCAAAGAGATAGACACCGTTCCAATCAGGCATCGCCCCGCGATAGACATACCCACCAGTGATGGAACAGCCGCCTTCATTATGGCTATATTCTGTGACCGGTAGAAGCAGGTCTGGCTGAGGATCGCTATCGTAGCCGTGCATACCTTCCATAATGCTCCAGCCAAAATTCGCTCCACCGGGTGAACCAGCAGGCAGGTAATCGATCTCCTCCCATTGACCCTGCCCCACATCACCGATCCATAAGTCGCCTGTTAGGCGATCAAAAGAGATGCGCCAAGGATTGCGCAAACCATAAGCCCATACTTCATTCCCAAATGGGTTATCCGCAGGGATGGAATATGGAGTCCCATTATTCACATCAATCCGAAGGATCTTGCCAAGCAAGCTGGAAGTGTTCTGCCCGTTTTTATGTGGGTCGCCAGCAAGGCCGCCATCCCCCAAACCGAGGTAGAGATAACCATCTGGGCCAAAAGTTACCGAACCGCCATTATGATTTTCATAAGGCTGTTTGATGATGAGTAGGACTTGCTCGCTATTTGGGTCGGCAGTATTGCCATTTGCCTGAAAACGCGAGATGCGAGTATCGCCGCCAGCACCCGTGTAGTTGACATAGAAATAGCCATTCTGCTCATAATCAGGGTGAAAGGCCAAGCCAAGCAAACCCATTTCGTTGCCGTTATCGTTCACACGGTCATCGATATTAAGGAATGGCTGATCAAGTATCTGTCCATTCTCAAAAATGCGGATAACACCATATTTTTCAATGATAAATAACCTACCAGAACCATCAAAGGCGGGTTTTATATCCACAGGGCGAGTTAGTCCACTAGCAACGAGACTCCATTTATAGTTTCTTATAGCAGGGTATGTATTGGCATATGGGGAAGATTCTGCTGTCGGTGGGGAAGTAGGAGTGTCGGTTTGGGGCTGGGATTCTGTTTGGGTAGCTGGAGCACCTGTCGCCGGGGAAAGAGGCGTGATAGTCGGTGAAACGGACTCTGCCAATCCTCCACATGCGAGAATTGGCAGAGTTAATAAAATTAGAAGTCGCTTCATTACTATTCTTTTATGTCTGTGGTTTCTGCATCCACAACATCATCCTGCGTTTCTTCTGGATTCATGTTTGCGGTCAGCGCTTTCATGTGCTCTGCCACAACTTCGGGCGGGCAGAATTCAGTAAAGAGATAAGAGCCCAGCCAGAGAACCGCAGCATCATCCAACATACCAACAAAAGGTAACACTATGTTTGGCGCGAGGTCGGCGGGGAATAGCAAATAAACGAAAGCGCCAATTGGAATGAGCTTGGCAAATACGTTTACCCGTTTATCGCCCATGAGACGAAAGATAAGCTTGAGCTGATTAACAACATTGCGGACCACGCCGCCTTGCTGTGTGATCGTGATGTTTGAAGGTTTCTTTTCTGCCATTTGGATCTCCTTTGTAGTGTCTATACATTATATTCCATTTGTCTTACAGCCATTTTGATATACGTAACCCAGACTGGCCAGGTGCAAAAAGAGGTAATATTTACAGATTACATTTTGTCATATATAAATGACACACAAATCTACTTTTGGAGACTTCTCATGGATATGATCATTGATTTTCCCGGCGGGCAGCGCGTGGACGCCCACTATCGCGGCCACGACTTTCAAACCGACCAGCCGCCTGCTGATTCTGCACCAATGCCTTTTGAGCTTTTCCTGGCTTCCATTGGCACTTGCGCGGGCATTTACGTGCTTGGCTTCTGCCGCCAGCGCAACCTGCCCACTGAAGGCATCCGCATTATTCAAAGCAATCACGCCAATGCAATGGGCATGGTTGACAAGATCGATCTGGATATTCAAGTTCCGCCCACCTTCCCAGCGCAGTATTATGATGCACTCGTGCGCTCTGCAGAATTATGCAAAGTGAAAAAGACTTTGGAAAACCCACCAAAGTTTCAAGTAAAAACGGTGGTTACAGAAGCCGCGTAATAGAAATTAGTGACAGTTCATCTGTCACTAATTTATTTAAAGTAGAATTTCTTCATGCCCTACCTCATAGACGGACATAACCTGATTCCAAAATTTGGCCTAAGGCTGGATTCTATGGATGATGAAATGGAACTAGTTTCCATTTTGCAGGAGTTTGCTCGACTCAAACGTCAGCAGGTGGAAGTCTATTTTGATGGAGCGCCAATCGGCTCAGCCGGGACCCGAAACCTGGGCACCGTCCGAGCACATTTTATACGCCTTGGGCAAACTGCAGATAGTGCCATCCGCGCTCGTTTGAACAATATGGGGAAATCAGCCAAGAATTGGACTGTGGTTTCATCTGACCATGAAGTGCAAAGTGCAGCACGAGTTAACCATGCTCAATTCATTTCGTCAGAAGAGTTCGTGAAATTGACCCGCAATGCCATACAATCCACACCCAAGTCTGGTAATGCTGATAAAAAGCTCTCTGAAAAAGAAGTGGATGAGTGGCTCCACTTCTTTCGTGAAAATAAACGCTAATTCAGACCTATCTAGTCCAGTTTCTTATCTTTTTTTAATGTTATGTAGACAAATCAGGTGTATATTATCCCTATCGACACCTGCCCTCCCCTTTATTGGTATTTAGGTGTCTACCGCCGCCACGTTTGCATGTCCCCCCCATGCTGACTGGCGGCGGAACCTTTTTAATAAGCTATTTTTCTACTTCCACTTCCACGCCTAATATTCGGTCCAACCTAAAAGTACGTTCAGCTTCACGAGTATGGCAGTAAGCCTGCAAGTAGATGTAATCAGAAAGACCAATGACATCTTTCGGGGAAATCCAGCGTTCGGATGTTTCACCATCTTTATCCATATATTTGATGAACAATCTCTTGCCGCTATTGATGGCTTCACTAAGCTCAGTGGGAAGGTACACGCCTTCTTCAGGCCAAGCTGGAGAATTGTAAATGCCAATGAAATCATCCAATGGCTTATCCATGGGCTTTAGAGAGTCCATCATGGCGAAGAAGAGATTCTTTGCAGTAATCGCATCTCCAAGCGCGCGGGAGTTTTGCATATTGGCTGAAACGTGAAAATCTTCTGCCAAATGCTGCAAGCTATAAGATGGCAGATCATAGAAATCGCGCGCGAGTAAAAGCGTATCGATCAAGTTGGGGATCTCAACAGTTCGTCCCAGTTTACGGAATTCATTATCAAGAAATTGAATATCGAATTTGGCATTGTGACAAACAACCACCGCATCTTTTAACGCAGCTTCAACTTGATCAATCACTTCTTCAAACTTCGGCGCAGCTGACAGTTTTGATTCATCCAAACTGTTGACGTGAGATGCCGCAGGGGAGAGAGTCCGCTCGGGGTTGATGAGCAGGTCAAGGGTTGATTTGATGCGTTTGCCTTCAGTGATGACAATGGCAATTTGACAGATCCGATCTCCAAACCAGGGAGAAAGGCCTGTAGTTTCGATATCTAGAAAAGCGAAGCGGGCATTTGCGATGTTAAACATAATTGGCGCACCTTTTGAGTGCGCCAATCTTACCGTATTTTCGAGTAATGATTATGGAAGGTTGAAAACCAAGACATTACCACCTGATTGATTTGTGATGTAAATCCGTCCATCGGCGCCAAAGGCGATGCCAACTGGTCTTTTGAAAGGCGCGTTGGCGAAACTTCCATCACCCCAAGCCCAAAGAAACTCACCGTTGTTATCAAAAACCTGCATACGGCCGAGATCATAATCAGTGACATAGACGTTTCCATTTGAGTCCACAGCAATGGCTTCAGGCGTACCTTTTACTTTGATATCCAAGCCCATATACCATGCGGCAAGAACATTCCCTTGTGAATCAAATTTTTGAACACGCTTATTTTCGTAATCAGCCACAAAGATGTTTCCATGTGCGTCAACTGCAATGCCTGTGGCATGCCTAAACTGTCCTTTATCTATGCCGCCACCGCCGAACTTCATAAGGAAATTTCCGTTGTTATCAAACTTTTGGACATAGGGAACGGCATCGTCAGTCACATAGACATTTCCGTCCTTGTCAGTGGCAATCCCAATGGCACGGGTAAATTGTCCATCTCCTTTACCTTCGCTTCCCCACATGGTGATGAAGTTACCTGTGCTATCAAACTTTTGGATGCGGAAATTTTCATTATCAACAACAAAGACATTGTCATTCGGGTCAATGGCGAGACCGCCAAATCCGAGGGAGTTGAATTCACCTGCGCCGCTGCCTTTGGCATCCCATTTATCTAACAGGTTGCCAGCAGGGTCAAAGACCAATACTCGGCTCTTGCCTGCGTCATTCACATAAATATTTCCAACGGAATTGATGGCAATGCCATACGGGTCTTGCATGATGTCACCTTGATTTGTGATCTCAAGTAATACTTCAGGATTCATATTTACCTCGGGTTCGGGGGGCAATGTCTGAGTTGGAGCAGGGCTGGGCGTGAATGTAGGAATGGGTATGGAAGTTGCACACCCGCTTATAAGGAAACTGGTCAGCAATACAATAATAGGGGTTTGCTTCATTCTCTCTCCTCTAATCGAGTTGGTACGATTATAGGAGCAGAGAATCGTTCATACACCATTCTAACGAAGGGTATTTTAGGGCTATACGGAACTATTCCCACTTTTTATCCGCTAATCAATGTTTCGCATTGAAAAATAAGTTTTACTTCTCGAAATACCTTCGCACCTTTGCGGCGATCTGGCGCTCGGTCATTTTATCGGCAGCTTCCACGTGAATATCTTTGATGTAATTGCTCTTATGCGCGAGGCGCTTTTCAAATTCCAATTTGGCTTCACCTGCACCAAATACCAAAAGAGAATCCGCTTTGCCAATGGCTGAGATCACTTGTAAATAATATTTATTGAGATGTTCTCGATAACGCCTGTCTTCTTGAGTTTCTTCTGATAGGAATTGTGGGCTGTAGGCGGTTTTCCCGCGCGATCCCCCTTTATATCTAACGTGCTTTTCAATATTCGATTCTATCTTTCGCAGCTCTTCCTTTTTGCCTTCAAGGATGACAATGACTGCTTTTTTATGGTCGATCCACAAGCCAATTTTCTTTTCCATGAAACCTCCAAATCTGTTTCAACGGACAGACTGAGCCAATTTCAGTATACATAGTTCAAAAGTGTATTGCAAACACCGATTAATGTTTGATCTGCTACTCATCGAAATTATCAGCGCGCCTGGCCGCGGATTTGAAAGCGGAGTCCGTCTACGAGAGTTTGGATTTCTGTCGGGGCGGCGGGATGCCTATCCGCATACCGAAAAACAACTGTCAGCAAGAAGGGAGGCGTGTGCTCTTCGAGCGGCATCCATTCAGAAGTGAGCATCACCCCTACATGATTATTAATCCTGACAGTGTGATGGTCAAAGTTCGCGAGTTGTTCGGCCTGTTCGCGGGTGCAGATAGCAACAGCTTGGTCTGGGTGAATTTGATTTAAGGGCTTGGGCATTGGAAAATAGTACCATCATTAGGCGCTAAAAACCTTCTAGAGGTTGTAAAGTCTTAATAAAATCTATGAATGATTCTTCTCTAAATAATTTATAATACGAGTTCAATGTAGCAGGGGCATATTTAATTAAAAGAGCCCACAGACAACGGGGCAATAATTCAATTCTGTATCCGATAAATTATTTTGATTTTCAACAGTTTGCGTAAAATGGTCTTTTTTCTCAGGAGAAAGTAATGAATAAAGTATTGCATCGATTTGCAAGTATCCTTATTGCCTTCTCTATGACTTTGGGGAGTTTCGTTAGCGTCCAAGCCATATCTGACTCTGCAATTCAAGTGGCAGGGGCCTCAAACCCTAACAGCACTTTCATCAATTCAGCAGCGCTGCAAACGTCATCAACAAGGATGTTGATCCCCTTATACTCCTATCCTTCAGCGCAATGGGCTAGTGTTGGCAGCGCGAATGCTTACGGAAATATAGATGTTATCGTCAATCCTTCAAATGGTCCTGGCTCAGTATTAGACAATGGATATGTGAACGGGATAGCCCAATTGAGAAGTTCTGGGGTGGGCGTTTTTGGATATGTTTTCACATCTTATGGAACCAGACCTATTCCAAGTATCATGGCCGAGATCGATCTTTGGAAAAATTGGTACGGGGTAGATGGAATATTTTTTGACGAGGCTAACAATACAGAAGCGACCATTCCGTATTACTCAGATTTACAGACCTATGTAACATCCAAGTCGATGACATCGATATTAAACCCTGGAACAAGCACAATCGAACCTTACGCATCAATCGGTAACGTAAACGTGATTTATGAAAACGACCCTTCGGCTGCTTTATCTGTTTCTTCATGGGTGGCCAACTATCCTGCTTCTAGATTTGCGGCTTTGCAATACGCAGCAAGCGCTGCACAAATGACAAATTTCGTAGCGAATGCAAAGCAACAGAATATAGGGCATATCTTTGTCACTGATGACGTTTTGCCTAACCCCTGGAATGATCTTCCAACCTATCTTGCAGAAGAGGCCGCACTCTTGGCAAATGGCTCAGTTACGCCGACACCCACATCTACAGTAACGGCTACAGCTATTCCATCTGCTACTTTCACAAGGACGCCTACTATCACTGCAACTTTTACCAAGACTAGTACACCAACTGTAACCAGAACCTTAACTCCCATTCCACCCACACCAACCAAAACACCCAGCCAGACAGCTACGCTGTCCCCCACGGCAACGCAGACGATCACCTCGCCAACAGCTACAATTCCTTCCACCGGGCAAAATACATTTGAAGTCCGAGTGACGAGTGGAAACAATGACGCAGAAGAAAGTTCTACTGGCAGTATGTCCTTAAGCAGCAGTGACCTTGAATTGGTCAATGACGGTAACAATCAAGTCGTTGGGATGCGCTTCCTGGCAGTCAATATTCCCAAAGGTGCTACCATCACTAATGCCTATCTGCAATTCAAAGTGGATGAATCCTCCTCCACAGCTACAACTCTCTCCATCCAAGGTGAGGCGAGCGCCAACGGGGCAGTATTCACTTCCTCCACTCGCAACATCTCCTCTCGTGTAAAGACTGCCAATTCCGTAAGTTGGTCTCCTCTCTCCTGGCCGACTGTCGGAGCCGCAGGACCAGACCAGCGGACGCCAAATCTAACTTCCATTGTTCAGGAAATTATCAACCAGACAAATTGGGTTTCTGGAAAATCAATGGTGATCATCATCTCTGGCACGGGTAAGCGCGTGGCAGAAGCTTACGAAGTTGACCCTGCCGGAGCACCTTTGTTACATATCGAATACTCAACAACTGTTAGCGTAACTAATACTGCCGTGCCTACCATGGCATCAAGCCCAACCCCATCCCCAACCAAAACTGCAACACCAGTTACCACTACACCTACCAGAACTCCTACTCGGACAGTGACACTAACCTCAACTCGGACTGCAACCCCAATTGCCGCTACACCAACGAGAACCCCTACGTGGACAATTACCGCAACCCCAACCAGAACTGCAACGCCAATTTCTGTTACACCAACTAGAACTCCCACCCGGACAGTGACACCAACTCCGACCAGAACCGCAACATCAACCGCGCTCACAACGACAAGAACGCCGACCCCGCTATCCACGCTAAGCCCCATGGCAACGCAGACGATCACCTCGCCAACAGCCACAATTCCTTCCACCGGGCAAAATACATTTGAAGTCCGAGTGACGAGTGGAAACAATGACGCAGAAGAAGATTCCTCTGGTGGTATGTATATAGATAGCAGTGACCTCGAATTGGTCAATGACGGCAACAATCAAGTCGTTGGGATGCGCTTCTTGACAGTCAATATTCCCAAAGGCGCTACGATCATTAATGCCTATCTGCAATTCAAGGTGGATGAATCCTCCTCCACAGCTACAAGCCTTTCCGTCCAAGGTGAGGCGAGCGCCAACGGGGCAGTATTCACTTCCTCCACTCGCAACATCTCTTCTCGTGTAAAGACTGCCAATTCCGTAAGTTGGTCTCCTCCCTCCTGGCCGACTGTCGGAGCCGCAGGACCAGACCAACGGACGCTAAATCTAACTTCCATTGTTCAGGAAATTATCAACCAGACAAATTGGGCTTCTGGAAACTCAATGGTGATCATCATCTCTGGCACGGGTAAGCGCGTGGCAGAAGCCTACGAAGTTGACCCTGCCGGAGCACCTTTGTTACATATCGAATACTCGATGGCTACCAGTCTGGATAGCCAAACATCCTTGCAAGATGCTGCTACTCCAACATACACGGCAACGCCTATACCACCGACACCGACAGTATCCGTAACGCCTACTCCTACTCAATCGCTTACTCCGACGCCAACTCCTCAATAAAAGTGCCCCTTTCTACCCCAAAGATTAAAATAAAAAAGACAGGCCAAGGCCTGTCTTTTTTATTTCTTGCCAAAGGATGTAAACACTTTGCAGGCCATCATTATTTACAAGGTCTTTCAGAATTGCAAATAATTTGCCCCCCAAAAGTAACCCCTTTGGGCATATATTTACCACTATGGTATTGGGAAAATAAATAACCGTCCCGCGTTTCGAAAATAAAACAAATCGGTTATAAACAAGGAAAATATGAAAATTCAGGTAAATAAAACTTTTGTAATTATCGCCCTCGGGCTTGCAACTTTCACACTTGGTGCGTGCGGCACAACCCCAGGGGGCACTAATTTAGTCGGTGTCGCAGGCCAGCCAACAGCCACAACCGTTCCATCCGAACAAACCGCTCCTTCCCCAGAACCAACCACTCCCCCAATTCCCGAAACTTATGGACATATCATTTTCGTCTCTGACAGAGACGGTGATGAAAGACTTTACCTCACCAGCCCAGATGGCCTAGAACAAACCCGCCTGACAGAATTTTCATCCGAAGAACCACGTGTATCGCCCGATGGGACCCGTGTTGCCTTTGTTTCAAATGCCGATGGCAATATGGACATTTACGTTCTTGAAATCGCTACTCACAACGTCACACGCATCACCGACGCGCCTCAAAAAGACGCCTCACCCTCTTGGTCGCCTGATGGCACACGCATTGCATTCGAATCTTTTCGAGACGGCAACTTCGAGATCTACATGGTCAACGCAGATGGCTCTAACACCGTCCGCCTCACCAATGACCCCGCAGGCGATAGCCACCCCGTTTGGTCACCTGTTGGAAACGAAATCGCCTTCGTCAGTAACCGCTTTGGCAATTCCGATATTTTCTTATTGACGCCAAATGGCACGCCCGCCACCTTGACCACAAATTCCGCCCCAGACTCCGCTCCAGCTTGGTCGCCAGACGGAAACACTCTTGCCTTCCAGACATTCTCCGGCGAACTCTCGAACATCTGTATGATCCGACGTGACGGCCTCAATCAACGCTGCATCACAAATAACCCTTCAGACTATGGTGCTCCAGTCTGGTCACCAGACGGCAAATTTCTAGCTGCGAATGCAAAGCAAAATGTAGGCTACGGCTTCAACATTTTCAATGTGCAGGATGGGTCCAGTATTCAACTATCCGCCCCAGGAATTGACCCGCGCGGAAATCCAGTCTGGTCGCCAGAAGGAACGCGTTTGGTATTCCAAGCTCAATCCAACGGAAATATGGATCTATTTACGGCTCTTATCGCCTCTAATGAATTCACCAACCTAACAGCCACCAGCAGCTATGATGGCGAACCAACTTGGGGTATTCAATAACGGCTCTTAAAAATCGTCCAACAAAAAAAGTGCCATCTTGCGATGGCACTTTTTTTGTTCCTTATAGAATTACTTGGAGACTAACGCCAAGTGAATTTCAACTCACCCGCAGGTTGACCCTCCCAATACTTTGGGTTGGGGCCTAGGACTAACCCCTCATCCGTCCAGGATGAGACCACATAAGGCCCGCTTGAAAGGATGGTGCTGTCACGTCCGCCGTATGTGCCAGAGGCGAGAGCGCTTGGGCTTAGAATGGAAAAGGCGGGGTCGGCAAGATACGTCAACAACTCAGGTACAGGTCGGTTGAGGTGGATCAACACGGTATTGACATCCACCTTTTGAATCCCGTCTACAGAGGATTTAGGGCGATCATCCGCGCCCTTTTCGCCGTGGAAGCCCAAGAAGATACGCCCCCAAGTAGCATAGTCGCCATTACCGCGTAAAGGACTCTGTGGGTCAAACCAGCGGTTGAAGTTATCCGCGACAATATCCGGGGTAATGGGCGTGCCATCGCTAAAAGCAGCATTGGAACGCAGGGTAAAAATATAATCAAGCTGATCGTCAGAAATTACCCAAGACTCAGCCAAAGCAGGATGCGGCTTTCCATCAGCACCTAAACGGACGAGTCCTTGATAGAGATATTGGGAAACCATCAATGAATCTGCATCTTGTGCCAAAGCAGGGTCGAGGTTGATATCTGAACTGATCTGCGTTGGAAGTGCTTCAGTCTGTGCAAGTGGTTGTGTGGCAACAACAGGCGCTTCGGTAGGTTGAGCTTCTTCCGTAGCTGTAGCAGGTTTGGGCTGGCACGCTGCGAGAAACAGAGAGGTCAATAACAAAACAAAAAGATAACGAGAGAAAGTTCGGTTTTTCATAGTTTGTAAAATTCCTTATTTTTTCGGCGTAAGTATCGACTTTATTCTAGCCCAAATTAATTAATTAAGGAATGAGACTTTGGTTCCAAGCATTGCAATTCCATGCGAGTACGAATTTCCATCTCAGTGGAAACTCATGCGACCCTTTTCCGTCAAAACGCCCGACAAATACTATGGATAGGTAAAAACGAACCGATAGCTTCACACAGACAGATAGAATTATCATATTAATAGCGTAACTTCGACCAGTCAAATTAGGATAAGGCATCTCTTATTAGATATAATCAAATTAGCCTTCCATCCGAGCTTGATTTACTGGGAATTTTTGAACCATATTGATTATCGCCGTACTGGCAGGATTTATCATTTTGTCCAAATTGTATTGTAGCTGGTTATGAAATAGAGGTTGTATGCAAACAAAAAGTTATTCCACCATCTTCAAGTTTCTCTCCCTAGCAGTTATCTTGTCTCTTCTGCTAGCTGCCTGCGCCCCCACCAATTTACTCCCCGGGGCTGCAGGGTCAGATGCCACGGAGCCACCCGCTGCTGCTACTGAACCTCCCGCAGCAACCGAGCCTCCTGTCGCCGCCACTGAACCGCCCGTAGCGACAGAACCTCCCGCAGCTCAAAACCAGGCAACTCCTACCAACACGAACACACCAGAAAGCGCTGCTGCTGGAAGTGGAAATGCCGCTGCGGTTAACACCTCAACATTTACGCCAACTGCCACATCGACACCAGACCCAGGTCAGGCACAAGGTGGGGCAGCGGCAGCAACAAATACACCAACCGCAACACCCACGCCAGGACGCGCAGCTCAGCAAAGCCAGGCAGGAGTAGCGGCTGTTGTTGATCCCTATCTTGGGTTAAGCGTGGCTTGTAACAATGACTTATCCGCCACCTTCACGATCACCAATATCGGCGGACAGTTAACTGGCGGTAGCTATACGATTAGCGAGCCAGGTAAATCCCCATCAACTGCCTCCTTTGATTTAGCAACCAATCAAAGCATTTCATTCAAAACGGCAGGGAATGCTACCATCACGGTTACCTATACCACCTCTGAGCTGGAGAGCGTGAATCTCTCGGCTATTGGGACATGTCTCCCATTACCCCCGGCCACAGCAACAGCTACAGCAACTATCACTAAAACACCAACACCTTCAAGAACTCCTACTAATACCAGAACACCAACTTCAACTGTCACAGCGGGTCCTTCTCCCACGGCTTCCAGCACCAACACAACAACTCCGACCAGGACTCCTACCAATACACGAACACCAACTTCCACCATTACTCCGGGTCCTTCCCCCACACCTACCAACACTCGAACACCAACACCATCCAGGACTCCTACCAATACACGAACACCAACTTCCACCATTACTCCGGGTCCTTCCCCCACGCCTACCAATACCCGAACACCAAGGCCTAGCAATACACCGACCTTAACGCCTACCATTACTTCCACACCAACAATCACACCCACCCGCGAGATCGTGGACGGTCAGTTAGACCTACAAGTATTTTGTAATACCGATTTGAGCGCCACCTTCATCATTCGGAATATCTCAGGGTCCGTCAGTGATGGTGCCTACAATCTCTCTGATCCTGCCCAAAGCGGATCCATCAACCTGGCTCCAGGCGCTTCAATATCCATCAAGGGTGCTGGCTATGCTACTATGACCGTAGCCTACAAAACATCCTTCCTCTCTTCGGTCACGTTGAGCACTGTCGGCTCGTGTGCGAAACGCCCGGTGAGCACTCCAACCAATACGCCCACCAGCACACCGACAAGTACACCGACCAGCACGCCTCCTTCACTTCCATCTTTATCTGCCACTGGCGTATGCAGCGGAGTCAACACTGGCACAGCTACCTTCGTCATCACGAACAATGGCAATGCCATGTCCACACCGTACACATACAACATAACAGATGATAAAGGCGTCGTTGTTCAAACCAGCACATTCCAATTAGCAGCAGGTGGAAGCACAATAATCAATGTGAGCGGTACTTCCAGTACCTATACATTGACCAGTCCTGACGACAAGTCTCTCACTGCTCAAGCTGATATGAGTCTCTGTGTACCTCCGCCTCCGCCCCCAGCATTGACTGTAGCAGGCGCATGTACTGCTGTTGGAACAGCTACATTTGTCATTACAAATAACGGCCAAGGCAACATGCCTACAGCCTACACATACAACGTCACTGACGCTAGCGGACAGGTTGTAGATACCAACACCTTCCAATTGGCAGCAGGGACAAGTACAACCATCACGGTGAAAGGCTCGTCTACATCCTATACACTGACCAGTCCAAATGATGCGAGCCTGACGACTGTAGCAGATATGTCACTTTGTATTCTGCCTCCGCCGCCTCCACCTCCGCCCGTATTGACGGCAACAGGCGTATGTACATCCAACGCAGGTGTAGCTACATTTGTAGTCACAAATACTGGCGCAGCCATGACTACTCCCTACACTTACGAAGTCAAAGATGACAGCGGCAAAGTAGTTCAAACCTCCACCATCCAATTAGCAGCTGGAGCAAGTACAACCATCACGGTGACTGGTTCTGCCAAAACGTACACACTCACCAGCCCCAACGATGCTACTCTCACAGCAACCGCAGATATGTCCACCTGTGTAGCGCCGCCACCTGCCCCAGTGCTCTCATCCAGTGGTGTTTGTACATCCAATGCAGGTGAAGCGACATTCATTATCACGAACACGGGCGCAGCCATGCCCACTCCATACACCTATGAAATCAAGGATGCTAGCGGCGCTGTTGTAAAGACTGCTACCTTCCAATTGATCTCAGGTCAAAGTATCACGCTTACTGTTACAGGCAGTTCCACGCTATACACATTATCCAGCCCGAACGATGCGACATTAACTGCCAAAGCGGATATGTCCACCTGTGTAACGCCTCCAACGCCTCCAGACTTAACTGCGAACGGTGTATGTACAGAAGAAGAAGGGACTGCCTCCTTCATCATCACGAACAACGGCGGCGACATGCCTGTAGCGTACATCTACACCGTCACTGACATTTATGGGAACGTAATTAAAGCAGGAACTCCATTCCAATTGACTGCTGGTCAAAGCCTGACCGTGACATTAAGAGGCGTCACAACAGGACTGATACTCTCCATCACGAACGCTGGCAACCTGACGGTACAAGCCTCCATGGCAAACTGCCACGAACCTGTTCCAGCCCTTGCACCAGCGCAGCCTTCCATTTGTATCCAATGTCTGGTGTTCCACACCTTCCGCGATAACAACCTTGAGGTATATCGTTTGGATGGCATCGAAGGTCAACCCGGTTATAAGCTCTACAACCTCTCAAAGGATGAAGCTGTAGATAGTCGCCCAAGCCGCGCCCCCAACGACTCCAATGTTGTGTTCCAAAGCAACCGCAACGGCAACGTGGAACTTTATTACACAGACCTGCTCGGCAGCGGTGATGCCACTCGCCTGACAAATACTCAGTCGAACAATACCAACCCAATGTACGGACCTGATGCGCGCACAATCGTCTATCAGAGTGACAGGAACGGTAACTTCGACCTGTTCACCATCGACCAAGTAACAGGCAAGGAAGTCCAGATCACCAGTGATCCAGCGGACGATGTCAACCCGTTCTACTCGCCTGACCTCAAGTGGCTCGTCTTCCAAAGCAACCGCCACAACAATTGGGACATCTTCGTCCTCAACGTTGAAACGGGCAATGAATTCCAGTTGACCGACACGCCGATGGATGAGACCTTCCCAAGCTGGTCACCAAACGGCAGACAAATATCCTACCTGATGGATAATGCCGGGCAGACAGACCTATACATCGTTGACCAGAACGGAAAGAACATGAAGCGCATCACAGTTGATGGAAAGACGGATAACCCCGTTTGGTCGCCTGAAGGCAACCGCATTGCCTATCAATCTGAACGTGATGGCAACCTCGATATTTACAGCTACGACCTGCTAACCAACAAGGAATATCGAGTGACGAAATACGAAGGAATCGATTCAGGCCCGACCTGGGACTGCGGCGGCACAAACCTGGCATTTACCTCTCTGAGAGATGGTGACCCGAACATCTTCCAAGTGTTCTGGCAGGGTGGCGAAGCAGGCAACATGACAATCGACCCTGCGACCGATAAGTGGTCACAGTGGCGGCCTTCGAACGATGTATCGAGCGTTGGATATTAGCAAGTAGAATATTCAACTTAGTATGAACGAACAGAAAGGACACGTATGTGTCCTTTCTGCTTTAATGCCCTTGGTATAAGACGTTCAAACTACGGCTATAATTTGCGAATGGAAACTGTATTCACTTTTGTCCCTTCGCGAAATCATGAGTATCCCGACCACCCTGAAAGGCCAGGCAGATTGGAAATCCTTGAGCCACAGCTTGGTTCATTTGGCGTAGAACAGATCCAAACTGTTCGCGCCAGTGTGGAGGAAGTGGCACGCGTGCACGAGATTGGACTGATACAAGCAATTGAAGAAGTCTGTACGCAGGGACCGGGCATCATTGACCATGCGCCTACGTATGTGACTCAAACATCATATGAAGATGCCATGCTTGCGGCAGGCGGTGTGATCACTTGTGCACGAGCCGTGCTGCATGGTGAAGCAAAGAATGCCTTTGCCATTGTTCGCCCGCCCGGACATCACGCTGAGCCTCACCGCGCAATGGGATTTTGTATCTTCAACAACATTGCCATCGCCGCGCAAGATGCATTAGCACATGGTTTGGAGCGTGTGATGGTAATCGACTACGATGCACATCACGGCAACGGCACACAAGTTGCTTTTATGAACAACGAACGAACTGGTTTCATTTCCACGCATCAATGGGGAATTTACCCCGGCACAGGCTGGATCGATGATGCGCCGAAAGCGAGGAAACGCATGGCAAATGTCCCATTGCTCGCACGTGCTGGGGATGCGACGTTCTCACGCATCAGCGATGAAATCTTTAAGCCAATGGTCGAAGCCTTCCGCCCGCAGATGTTATTGATTTCCGCTGGGTTTGATGCTCACTGGAGTGACCCGATCACTTCACTTGGCTTATCAACGCAGGGATATTTCAATATTTCAAAGAAACTGGTGGATATCGCAGAGGAATATTGTGATGGCAAGATCGTCTTTGTACTCGAAGGCGGCTATGACCCGAACAACGTTGCTCACGGGGTGAAAGCTGTCTTCGACGCATTGACCAACCGTCCGTTTAAGAATGAGGCGAATGATCCGTCTCCGTATAAAGACCCAGATCACGGTGCGCGCATTGCGGAGATCCGCAAGTGGCAGGGATTTGGGTCCTAGGAATAATTGGGGTGTGTCTTTAAATCAACTATATCGTACACTTTCAGCAATTCATTTATAGAGGAGAGCGGAATGAAAAAGCTTATTACGTTTATATTATTACTTGGCGTTTTATCGATGGCTTGCCAAACATTAATGCCAACCCCCGCAGCGCCAGTTACTGAAGCCGCTACCGTAGCACCTGTTTCGGTTATCACGAGTATTGCGCCAAAGCTTCAAGAATTAGGTGGAGTTCCGTGTGAAGAAAAACCTGAGCTTACTTGTGTCACTATTAAAGTTCCATTGGACCATTTTGATACTTCCAATCAAGAAACTATTGATGTAGTCTTTGCGGTTTTGCCTGCCAGCGGTGAACGATATGGCATGTATGTGCAAGCCTTCCCCGGCGGACCTGGTGGAGAGGGCATCAGCAGTGCTTATACGGGATATTTCAGCGATGGGATTCTTGAACACTATGATATTGTGTACTTCGACCAGCGCGGTATTGGGCTTTCCAATCCATTGGCATGTCCGGTGGCATATGCAAAAGACTTTATTACCTACATGACCGAAGTGGACAATGTTGGCGAAGAAGGTTATGACACTCCCGAAGAACAACAAGCACTGGTAGATGATACGCGTACATACATTGAAAGCTGTGTCGCCGAGATCGGTATCGATCCATCCAAGCTGAAATTCTTTGGTACAGACCAGGTTGCAGAAGATATTGAATCC
The DNA here is from genome assembly GCA_046328875.1 of Anaerolineales bacterium. Lineage (GTDB taxonomy): Bacteria > Chloroflexota > Anaerolineae > Anaerolineales > Villigracilaceae > Villigracilis. The sequence continues at coordinate 4,022,351 of JAXLVS010000001.1, forward strand.
TTCCGCTCGATCATTAGCGATGAAAAATTCTGGATGTATGGTGTCAGTTATGGAACGGCGGTTGCACAAACCTATGCATACGCACATCCTGACCGACTTGCAGGTTTGATCCTTGACGGCACCATCAACATGACCTTGAGCGGTGAAGATAGTGTCCACTCACAGGAAGTGGCTTTTGAAAAAGTGCTGCTTGCAACACTGAATGCCTGCAATGATGACAAAAACTGTCACGCGGATATGGGTGGCAAGGATGCTGTTGCGGTATATGATGCCCTTGCAACACAAGTTGCCGATAAACCCATTGATTATCAATTCCCACTGCCAACTGGTGAAAAAGTAAACGGCAAGTTTACTTTTAATCAACTGGAATATACCGCCTCATATCAGCTGTATTCACTGACTGGGCGCATGTTGCTATTGAAGGCATTGGCAGCAGAACAGCGCGGAGACATCATTCCAATGGTGCGCCTGATGTATCACAACGCCACCATTGACCCTGCCACCTTCACCTACATCGGTGACCCAACTTTTTCCGACACGATGTTCCTCGGCGTGTTTTGCACAGATGATGCCTACTTCAGCGGCAGTCAGGATAAGCGCATCGCAGAAGCGATCGTAGCGGGTCAGGCATCGAACGGCACTGTGCCACGCCTCGACGGTTCTTTATACGTTGGCGTTAGTTGTGCCTTCTGGCCTGCCGCGCCGCAACATCCCGTCACCCGTGAGCCGCTGGTGTTAGAAGGCGTACCCACATTTGTGTTGAATGCCACGCTAGACCCAGCTACTCCGTTTGAAGAAGGTCAATTCGTAGCACAACATCTTGCGGATGGATATCACATCTACGTCGAAGGCGGAGTTCATTCCATTTACGGTTGGGGATACGACTGCCCAGACCAATACGTGACTGATTTTCTAGTAGATGGAATCCTTCCCTCGGAACATGAGCTCATCTGCAAAGATTGGGACTCGCAGCCCTATTCCGCTTATTCCCCCAACCCGCCTGAAAAACTCAGCGCGTTCTCCGATCCCTTGGAAATGATCGCAACTCTCGAAGATAATCTCTATTATCTCCCTGAGGTATATTATGGAGATTGGGAGAAAGAAGATACCGTGGGTTGCAACTATGGCGGCACATATTCTTTCAGTCCCAGTGACGAAGGGTCAACTTATAAATACGATCAATGTTCCATGATCCCAGGACTTATCGTTACTGGAGACGCCATTTACAACAGCAACTCGCATATCTTCAGTTCCACAATGAACATCACAGGAGAGAAAAAAGGTACTCTAACGTATAACTATAATTATGATACACAGACGGCAACTCTCACTGGCGATTACGGCGGAGAAACCGTCAACCTATCACGCTAATATTTTGTTTTGAATTGAAAAATCTACAGGAGTAAAAGATGGCAAGAAAGGAAAGTAAAGGTTTCGTTCAACTTGAATGGGTCTGTCCAAATTGCAACGTACGCAACCCAGGGCCAGTTAAGACCTGCGAGAGCTGTGGAGCACCACAACCTGAGAACGTAAAATTCCAACGCGCGGCTGAAGAAAAGATCGTAACAGATGAAAAACTCATTCAGGCCGCAAAAGCAGGTGCAGATATCCACTGCGGATTCTGCGGCACACGCAACCCAGCGACAGCAACTACCTGCTCGCAATGCGGTGCAGATTTGAAGGAAGGCAAAGCACGTGAAGCAGGACAAGTACTACAAGCCGCTCCTGCTGCGCCGAAAGTTGTTCACTGCACAAACTGCAATGCTGAAAATCCAGGCACGGCCACTATCTGTTCTCAGTGTGGCGCGCCCCTGCCAAAAGCCGCTGCGCCCGTCTCTGCACCTATGCAGGCAAAGCCTCAATCAACCAGCCCGCAGACAACTGCCCAGCCAAAGAAACAGAACTGGTTCCTATTCGGCGGCATTGCAGCCATTCTGTTAGTCTGCTGCGTGGCAATTGTGATGTTGTTCGTTCTGCCATCAAAATCTGTACAAGGGACTGTGACGGATGTGCGCTGGCAAACTTCTGTGCCTGTGCAAGAAGTGCAGGCAGTGAATCACTCCAACGAAAGCGGCAACCCGCCTTCAGATGCCTACAATGTTTCCTGTCGTGATGACAGCCGTGAAGTCTGCGAAGACAAGACTGTGGACAAAGGCAACGGCTTTGCAGAAGTGGTGCAGGAATGTCACACCGAAACTACTCAATATTGTAGCTACACTACTGACGAGTGGACGACCATTCAAACCTATGATCTAAGCGGCAATGACCTCTACCCTCAATATGCGTCACCAAGCTACAGCAGTGATCAACGCCTCGGCTCATCCAGCGAGACATTGACAGTTACCTTCAGCACATCCAACGGACAAGAAACCTATTCACCAAGCTCAGAGAGTGAATTCCAGCAGTTCCAGATCGGCAGTGTATGGACGTTAAAGATGAATGCTCTTGGCGGAGTTATAAGCGTTGAAGGACAGTGAAAAGGCAAGAAAGAAGGAAAGATTAAAAAGTAAGGCCTCTTAGTAATAATAAGAATGAAAACTCCTGACCCAATCAGGAGTTTTCTCTTTATAATCATCTTATTCTGACTATGGAGCTTGCATTTTGAATAACCATTCACTCATTACTACATTAAAAAGCCTGCGCGGGAATCCGCGCGGTTGTGTGTATACGGAACCTTTGTGGGGGATTCCCTTTAACCTATATTCGCCGTATGTTTCGATCTATATGATCGCGCTGGGATTGACAGATAAACAGATCGGGCTGATCGTGAGCATTAGCTGGGGGTTTCAGATCGTATTGGCGTTATTGAGCGGCGTCGTGACAGACAAGCTTGGCCGCAGGCGTACCACCCTTATCTTCGATATTCTGGCATGGAGCGTTCCTGCGCTCATCTCTGCTCTGGCACAGAATTACTGGTATTTTCTGGCGGCGGGCATCTTGAACAGTGTTTGGCGAATCACGCTCAACTCATGGAGTTGCCTGTTGGTGGAAGATGCGGACCAAAGTCAATTGGTAGATATTTATACCTGGATCCATATTGCAAATGTAATGGTAGGCTTTATCGCCCCGTTGACAGGAGTACTGATCGGCATCTTTTCGCTGATACCAACCATCCGTGGACTATATGTCTTTGCGGCTGTGATGTTCACCGTGAAGGCAGTTGTTACATATATTATGACGGAAGAGACAGGGCAGGGAAAGATCCGTATGCATGAAACACGTCATCAGAGCACTTTGAGCGTGTTGAGTGAGTACAGCGGCGTACTGAAAGAACTGCTTCGCACTCCACAAACGCTATACACAGCTGGAATCATGCTTGTGATCAGCATTACGACGCTCATCAGCGGAAGTTTTTGGTCGATCATTGTGACAGAACGGTTGCACATCCCAGCGCAAAGCCTTGCGATTTTTCCCTTTGTAAAATCGGCAGTGATGTTGTTCTTTTTCTTCGTGGTTATGCCACGCATCAGCAAACTGCATTTCAAATTGCCTATGACGATTGGGTTTCTCGGCTTCGTGGTCAGCAATGTGATCTTGATCACTGCGCCCAACTTGGGATATTTCTATCTCATCTCCAGCGTGTTTTTGGAAGCCTGCTGTCTTGCAGCGGTTAACCCGCTTGTGGATCAAATGGTGGTGTTGACCATTGATCCAAAGGAACGCGCTCGCATCCAGTCCATTATGTATGTGTGCATCATTTTGGTCACTTCCCCATTCGGTTGGATCGCAGGGAATCTCTCTACCATCAACAAGATCCTGCCTTTTGTTTTGAACATCGGTTTGTTTACGATCGGCGCAGTGTTGGTGTACCTTGCTGGCAACGCATCTCAAAAAAAACAAGCAATGGAAGCGACAGCATCCTAATGAAAACAGTGGCGATCATCGGCGGTGGGCCTGCGGGGTTAATGGCCGCAGAAGTATTGAACGGACATGGCTTGCAGGTAGACGTGTACGATTCGATGTCGTCATTGGGACGTAAGTTTTTAATGGCAGGCAAGAGCGGCTTGAATTTGACACATTCGGAGCCGTTCGAGAAATTCGTTTCACGCTATGGAAACCGAAAAGCAGAAATTGAAAAATGGTTAATGCGTTTTTCGCCCGATGATCTGCGCGAGTGGGCGCGCGGACTGGGCGTGGAAACGTTCATAGGGACTTCGGGACGGGTATTCCCAAAAGAGATGAAAGCCAGCCCGCTGCTGAGAGCGTGGTTAAAGAGATTGGATGAAGCAGGAGTGCATGTCCATTTGCGGCATAAGTGGATGGGACACATCACTACTGATACCAACAGCTTGAGCTTTGAATGTGAAACGCCAGATGGACTCAAGACCATACAAGCCGATGCAGTGATATTAGCATTGGGAGGTGGGAGTTGGGCAAGACTCGGTTCCAGCGGAGAATGGGTCCAATGGCTGAATCAGGCTGGGGTTAAGGTGGAGGCGTTGAAACCGTCCAACTGCGGATTCGATGTGGCGTGGAGTCCATTCTTCAAAGAGAAGTTTGACGGGCAGCCGATCAAATCTGTGGTGTTGACGTTCGGGGAGTTTCATCAGCAGGGTGAATTCATTGTGACGAAGGAAGGCGTGGAAGGCAGTTTGGTTTATGCGGCTTCGGCGTGGATGCGCGATGAGATTTTTTCGAACGGAAGCGCGGTGATGCAGCTGGATCTTGCACCCGATAAAACGGAAGCACAGTTGGTGGAGAGGTTGTCGAAGCCGCGCGGGTCGCGTTCGATGGCGAGCCATTTGGAGAAGGCGGTGGGAATGAAGGGCGTGAAGGCGGGGCTGCTGCGTGAGTTCGTGCCGAAAGATGAGTTCACAGATATGGGGCGGCTGGCGTTTTACATCAAGCAATTGCCTGTGCCGCTGATCGCAACCCGTCCGTTGGATGAGGCGATTAGTTCTGCAGGCGGGGTGAGCTTTGATTCATTAGACGAAAGCTTGATGCTAAAGACTTTGCCTGGCGTATTTTGTGTAGGTGAAATGTTGGATTGGGAAGCACCAACAGGTGGTTATTTGTTGACAGCATGCTTTGCAAGTGGAAGATGGGCGGCGAATGGGGTATTGAAGTGGTGTGGCGTCACTACAGAATAGCATACAAGTAAAAAAAGCCGACTGCATGTCAATCTTTTTTTACTTGTATGCTTTTTTCAGGCGTATAATCCGCTATACAGTCTGTTATGCAGGTTATATAAGACTTGTATGAAGCGATCTTGTTGTATGGCACCGCGTAAAAATTAATGGTACTGGCGTCAAATTCGTAAAACAAATTTTCAAAAAGATACTCGCTGGCGATTATGCAGTGGGTTTACGATGAAGGCATCCACATTTTTATTAAAAAACGCCAGGAGCATCCATGCCATTTACTTACAAAATCGATACCAGTCTTGGGCTCATTTTTTATTCGGGGTTTGATACAAATGCATCAGAAATACTTCAGGCAGAAACAGCCGCATCCGCTAATCCATTGAGATTGCCAAGCATGAAAATCATCATAGACCTATCCAAGGCAAAATTAGATGTTAGTTTGGCTGATATCCGCGAAGGAATCAAAATGAACAAGAAACGTATGGAAAAAGGTGATGTATTAGAACCGACTGCCATCGTTAGTCACAGCAGGTTCATTAAGGTGCTTGGGGAAACTTTCCGTTTATTAAGTGAAGGGCTGCCTATACACTTCAGCATCTTTAGCACGTTATCTGACGCGATCAGATGGTTGGGTCTCTCAGATAACGAGGCAGAAATCCTCGAGATGCAAAAAGAGATAATGGATAATTTAAAAAAGAATGCTGTTATATAAGCCAAGGAAATAGAAAACAAATGAATAAGAAAAATCCCAAAGTTGATTTCTACTTTAGCAAAGCTACAAAATGGAAAAAAGAATTGGCAAAATTGAGGACGATCGTTCTTGGCTGTGAATTGGTCGAAGAATTGAAGTGGGGTGTCCCCTGTTACACACTTCAAAAAAACAACATCGTTTTAATCCATGTATTCAAAGAGTACTGTGCGTTCCTGTTTTTCAAAGGTGCTTTGTTAAAGGACCCTAGCGGCATTCTGGTTCAGCAAACAAAGAACGTGCAAGCCGCACGCCAAATTCGGTTCACCAATCTTCGAGAAATAGTTGAGATGGAACCCATCTTGAAATCCTATATTCAGGAAGCCATTAAAGTGGAAAATTCTGGGTTGAAAGTTGATTTTAAAAAGACCACAGAGTTCAACATCCCTAAAGAATTTCAGACCAAATTAGATGAAACACCAGCCTTGAAAGAAGCTTTTAATGCGTTGACCCCAGGACGGCAAAGAGCCTACCTCCTTTATTTTTCTGCTCCTAAACTGTCCAAAACTCGAGAGGCAAGGGTCGAAAAATACATAGATATTATTCTAGACGGAATGGGATTAAATGATTAACGCGCTACATCGGGAAATAAATTAACCGCAAAATGGAAATTGAATTCAGTCACGTTCAGATTGGGTCGATTGTGATCCGTTGTTATGAGTTCGAGCGCATGGTACAGTTTTGGGAAGCGGCGCTGCATTACGTGGTCGGCCACACCGACGATGGTTTCGTGATCCTCAAAGACCCTAAAGGGAAAGGCTCCAACCTGTCACTCGACAAGTCTCCTGTCAAACGCACAGGCAAAAGAAGTTGGATTCACCTCGATCTATATACAGCGAATCAAGCTAGCGAAGTAGAACGTCTCGTTAACCTGGGAGCAGTTCGCTATCCGTGGGAATATCCCGCAGATGCAGATTATGTGGTTCTAGAAGACCCAGACGGAAATCTGTTTTGTGTAGTTCAGATCTAACGCTCTCAATAAAGCAGTTCAAAAAGGAACACAGTATGAACATTAAATTACTTATCCTTTTATTGCCCCTTGTTTTCATGTTCCACGATTTCGAAGAGATCATCATGTTTCAACCCTGGCTTGAGAAAAATCGAGATGAGTTGAAACGTAGATTCCCCAAAATAGATAAAATCCTCACGAAGAATCATGACCACCTTTCAACTTCTGCTTTTGCAGTGGCCGTCCTGCATGAATTCTTCCTCATTGCGGTCATTACCTGTGTATCCCTTTATTTTGATTCCTACCATTGGTGGTTCGGAGCGTTTGCCGCGTTTTTGCTCCATCTTATCGTCCACATAGGGCAATGGATCATATACGGCAAATATGTGCCTTTTATTTTTACTTCGATTCTTTCCCTGCCATATTGTCTTTACACCTCGTTTGAATTCATGAAATTCACCACCCTTACAGCGCCCCAGCTATCGTTCTGGACAGTGATCGGGGTTGGGTTAACGATCGTTAGCTTCGTCCCTGCATTTTTTTGGGCATCTCAATTTGAGAGGTGGAAAAATCAAAAATATTTAATGCAATAACTTTCACAGGAGCAACCAGATGGTTACATATCTATCCCCGCCAAATTCAACATCCACTCATAAATTTGCTGATAGGCCTGATATATACCGCCAGTAACAGCACCAAGAACGGCATCTGATATTCCTTGTACGCAGGTTAAACTCATTATAAGAAATCAAGTAAATATGTGAGGAAGCATGGAGTACTCTGTTGAATATGATCCTGCAGAAAAAATGATCGTCGCAACGATTTCGGGGAAAACAGAGCTGTTGAAACTACGAGCATTCGGAAAGGCTATCATTCACCTGGCAAAGCGGGAGAACTGCTTTCACATCCTCACCGACATGCGTCACGCAGACCTACATGTATCGGTGCTGGAAATCTTCAACCTTCCGCAGACTTTGGCAGAAATAGCCAAAGCGCAGGAGTTGGATATTTCTGCTTTCAAACGGGCCTTTGTCGCGTTAAAAGAGCAGGATATTCTCGATTTCTACGAAACTGTCTCGCGGAATAGAAGTCACCTGATAAAGCTATTTTTTGATATGGAAGAGGCGAAAAACTGGCTGAGGGGGTAAGGGCAAGTAACAGGCAAAAAAATATTCCAAACAGGGTGAGGGGGGCACCCTGTTTGGAACAACGTTATTTTACACAATTTTTGATTCTTTGCAAGTTAAAAAGATTAGGAACTCCTAAGAAACCAAGGCTCCGCCTCAGCATCCGTCACTCATAAAAGGTCGACATAATTATGTCGGCCTTTTCATTTCTATCCTAAAATCCCAAGCATGTTTTCTACTTCAGCTAATATTTCGCCAGATTTCACCAATGCCTTCATTTTGTTGTGGTCGTTATATAAAGGTCTGTCCACTTCGAGGTGGTCTACATGCCTGCGGATGACCTCTCTGGCTTTGAGAGAACCTTTCCCTGGGGTGAACTCGCGGAAGTCCAGGGCTTGTGCGGCAGCCATGAATTCAATTCCCAAAATGCCATAGGCATTATCAATGATCTGTCCATTCTTCAAAGCGGTGTTCATCCCCATCGAAACAAAATCTTCCTGATCTGCCGCAGCAGGAATGGATTGAATGGAAGCAGGTGTGGAAAGGATTCTTTGCTCCACGATCAAGTGGTCTGCTGTGTATTGAGAAAGCATCAGACCCGAATAAAAGCCTGGTTGATGCGCGAGGAAATCAGGCAGCCCTTGAGAAAGAGCGGGATTTGTCAAACGGTTCAACCTACGCTCAGAAAGGACACACACCATAGTGATGGCAATCCCTGCCATATCCATTGGCAAGGCCACAGGGGAACCTTGAAAATTTGCGCCTGTCAACGTCAACTTATCTTCGGGGATAAAGATGGGGTTATCCCCTACTCCGTTCAATTCAATTTCAACTTGCGAGCGTGCATACGCAACAGCATCACGAGCAGTACCCACTACCTGCGGCGTGGAGCGCATTGAATAAGCGTCCTGCACTTTTGTTTTCATTTTGCCTGTTGTCAGGTCTGAGCCTTCGATCAACTTGGCAATATTGTGCGCTGATGTGATCGCCCCTTTGAATCCACGCAGTTCATGCAGCTTGGTGTTATACGGTTTCATATTCCCCAACAAGGCTTCAATTGACATGGCTGCTGCGATCTCAGCCTGCTTGAGGAAACGTTCCATATCGTAAATATGAAGCGCAGACATGGCAGTTAATAAATTGGAGCCGTTAATCGTGGCAAGTCCATCACGCGCCTGCAAGCCTGGGATCTCGATGCCAGCCTTTCGCATCGCCTCCTGACCTGTGAGCCGTTCGCCGTTATAAAAGGCCTCTCCCTCGCCCATGAGCAATAAAGCAGCTTGCGCCATCGGTGCCAGGTCGCCGCTTGCGCCTACTGATCCCTTTTGACAAACAACTGGTGTGACGCCTTTATTAAGCATCTCCACCAGTGTCAGAGTGATCTCAGGTCGGCAGCCAGAATTTCCGTGGGCGTGGACGTTGATACGTCCTGCCAAGGCTGCGCGCACATGTTCGATCGGCGCAGGGTCGCCAATACCTGCTGCGTGGTTATAGATCAAGTATTTTTGAAATTCTTTTACCTGTTCATCGTTAAGCATCGTCTCTGAAAATTCCCCAATTCCCGTGTTCGTACCGTACATGATCTCTTTATTAGCAAGTTTTTCCTCCAACATAGCGCGGCAGACTTTGATCCGTTCCAACGCTTCGGGGGCTAGCTCAACCTTTTCATTAAAGCGTGCAATTGCAACGAGTTTTTCAACCGTGAGTCCTGATCCGTTGAGGGTGATGGTCATATACTTTGCTCCTGTTTAAGAATATCAATATTGTAATCCTTTTGGCTTTGTGACAATGCTATACTGGTCAAACCGAAAGAGAATTTTTAGATTGCGAGAAGCTATTACAAACCTTAACCCAAACTGGAGGAGAGTTTTTAGGGTATGAGCCACGCTGACAATGCGTACTGATACCTTGGTCGTTCACTTAGGAGAACGCCATGAAGAATAAATTGAAAGTCTCATTGCACGATAAGGCGGAAACAAAGTTAAAAAGGCGGGAGGATTCTACCGTTCCCTTGAAAAAGGCAGACCTCCTGAAAATCATCCATGAAATGCAAGCAAAACAGCTTGAGCTTGAAAAACAGAATGGGCTGTTGGAACAGGCCCGAGCGGAGGCTGAAGAGGCGTATCGTCAATATACGGATTTGTATGACTTTGCTCCAGCTGGGTATTTCACTCTGTCCCGCGCTGGCATCATCCACAAAGTAAACCTGCCTGGGGCAGATCTGGTCGGGATGGAACATTCAAGGCTAATCGGTCAGCCGCTGACTAAGTTAGTTCTGGATACGTCCCTCTCAACCTATCATACCTTCTTTGAAAGACTACTATCTAGCATGGGCAGAGAAAGCTGTGAGCTGGAAATCTTGAAGGCAGGGAAAAGTTCGTTATGGGTACATATTGATGCCACTTGCTTTGAAGGCGGGATGGAATGCCGTGCGGTGGTGACAGATATTGGTGAACGCAAGCAGGCACAGGATGCGCTGGAAAAGATAAAAAATCTACTCGCAGAGACCGAACGCATGGGGAATGTTGGCGGCTGGGAGTTTGATATAAATACCAAAAAGCAAATATGGACGGAAGAAGTCTATCGCATTCATGAAGTGGATATTACCCATAAGCCAACTGTAGAAAAGGGAATCAACTTTTATACAGCCTCTTCAAAACCGATCATTGAAAGGGCTGTACGAAGCGCTATTGAGAATGGAGAGCCATTTGATGAGCAATTGGAGATCATCACAGCAAAAGGTAATCATCGCTGGGTGCATGTGATCGGAAAAGCTGATCTCAAGAATCGACGGGTCTTTGGCTTCTTTCAAAATATTACTGAACGCAAAATTGCTGAGGCGTTATTGCGAGAAAGCGAAGAGCGTTTTCGCACTCTTGTGGAGCAAGCACCCACCGCCATTTACCTACAAATGGGAGGAAAGTTTGCCTACATCAACAAGGCTGGTTTATCCCTCTTCGGCGCGGACGATGAACAGCAATTGATCGGAACACCAGTATTGGATCGCTTTCATCCTATGTTTCGGGAGCAGGTACGTCGGCGTATTCAACAAGTAAATGAAAAGGGAGAAGCGACTCCAGCTGCTGAAGAGAAGGTCCTAAAGTTCGATGGCACGTCTATCGAAGCGGAAATCTCATCCACTCCTTTTTATTTCAAAGGAGAACATGGCGGGTTGGTCTTTCTGCGCGATATTACCGAGCGCAAACAAGGGGAAGGTACATTGCAAGCACGCCTGCGGATCAGTCAATTTGCTGATACCCATTCGCTTGATGAACTATTGCAAAAAACGTTGGATGAGGCCGAAGCACTTACCGATAGCAAAATCGGGTTCGCTCATTTTCTTAAAGAAGATCAAAAGACGCTTCATTTGCAGATGTGGTCTTCCAACACGTTAAATCACATGTGTACTGCTGAGGGGAAAGGCAGCCATTATCCAGTGGAGCAGGCTGGAGTTTGGGCAGAATGTATTTACACACGTGCGCCAGTGGTTCACAATAATTATGAAAGTCTTGCACACCGCAAGGGATTGCCACAGGGACATGCACCCATACTCCGCGAGCTGGTTGTCCCTGTCCTACGCAACGACCTGATCGTGATGATAATGGGTGTAGGTAATAAACCGAGTGACTACCATGACAATGATGTAGAAACCATCTCGCAACTTTCAAGCCTGGCTTGGGATATTATCCAACGCAAACAGGTTGAGGATGCTCTTAAATTATCTGAAAGGAAATACCGTCTGCTGCATGAAAGCATGATTGACGGCTTTGCCAGCGTGGATATAAACGGGAATTTCCAAGAGTGTAATGAAGAGTATAGAAATATGTTGGGATATACCAGAGAAGAGCTTGCTCAGCTGACTTATAAAGATATAACACCTGAAAAATGGCACGCTCTTGAGGTAGACATTGTGGAAAATCAGATCATGAAACGGGGATATTCCGATATCTATGAAAAGGAATATATAAGAAAAGATGGCACGGTCTTCCCTGTGGAATTGCACACTATGTTACTGCGCAATGAAGATGGACGCCCTGAAGGGATGTGGGCCATTGTCCGTGATATTACTGAGCGCAAATATATTGAACGAGCGATCGAGATGGCAAACCTTGAGCTACAAACTGCGCTGGCCCGTGAGAAGCAACTAGCGCGGACCGACCCACTAACAGGCGTTCATAATCGTCGTCATCTGTATGAACTGGCCAATCATGAACTACAGGTTGCTATACGGTATCGGCAGGCGCTCTCTGTGATTATGTTTGACATCGACCACTTTAAAAATATTAACGACTATTTTGGGCATGAGGCTGGGGATCAGATATTAAAACGGGTTACGGATGTGGCCTGCGCTGAACTACGTTCCTCTGACGTGATCGGACGGTATGGCGGTGAAGAATTCATTGTCATTCTACCGATGACGAACGCACAACAAGCCTTTCAATTGGCAGAACGCATCCGCGTGAATGTAACAGCGCTGAAAATACAAACGCCCAAAGGAGCTGCGACTGTTTCACTCAGCATCGGTATCGTTGAAATTTCTCATGCCAAATCTGAAGAGACGCTGGAAGAGATATTCCGCCGTGTAGATAAAGCGATGTATGCCGCCAAGCAAGCTGGGCGAAACCGTACAGAGACTCGTTGAGCGTAGGTGAGTAACAATAAACATATAATTTTCGTTATCTTGTCCTAAAAATGGTAGTTTGCTATCCTTTTAGCACGAATCTTTTCTCTCACTCATAAAGTGAGAGAAATTTCAGGAAATTGAGCCAAACACGGACGGGGAGAGAGCGGGGAAGATGATTGCGGGTATAGCCTCATCCGTATCAGAATGACCGGTTGATTGAGGTGTTAATGAACTGGCAATCCGCTTTGTACTTCGCTTCCATAGTAGCCACATTCTTGTTGACTGGCTGCCTCGCTTGGTACGCATGGCAACAAGGAAATGTGCAGGGAGTTCGCATATTTGCATTGATGGTATTAAGCGAATGTCTGTTGGCATTCGAAGATATTCTTTCAATGTTAAGTTCTACAGAAGCTCAAGCATTGTTCTGGTTCAATTTGCGTTTTATTTTTACAGCACTAATCCCAGTGTTCTGGTTGATGTTCATACTTGAGTATAACGGCCGAAGGGATTGGCTTTCAAAACGGCTCGAGGCCGTAGCTTTCATTATTCCACTGCTTACTCAAATAATAATCTGGAGCAATTCTCTGCATGGGCTGTGGGTCAAGCAGGAGATCACTTTCCGCAGAGATGGCATTTTCTGGATCGCAGAAACCAGTTCACGCATCCCAGGGATTTGGTTCATGGTGCATACGTTTTACAGCCTGACCCTATTCATGGTGGGGGTTGGAGTAATCCTCTTCACCATGCGAGAAAAACAGCGAAATCATCTTGGACAGGCAATACTGATCCTTGCAGGAGCGCTGGTAGCAGTAATTACATCTGTCATTCCAATTTTCAACCTTCTGCCAAATTCTGAATTTAATCCTTTTACACTAGGGTTCGGGGTAGCTGCACTACTATTTGCCATTGCTATTTTCCGCTTTCAATTCTTGAAAAGCGTTCCGGAAGCAGAGCCTTTACCTTCATCATCTAATCAATTCAAGGCGCAAGAAAAAAGATCGTTAGCGATTCTGATTTTCATCTTTTTACTTTTCGTATCAATTCTCACGGCTAGCGGATATAAAGCATATCAGAATTACAAAGAACGATTCCGCACACAAGTGGAATCTCAGATATCAGCAGTTGCCGAATTGAAAATGAATGAGTTAGTGGACTGGCGCAAAGGACGACTGACCGATGCGGAATTCCTTCATGAAAACTCCACGCTAGCCAAACTGGCAAAGCGCTATCTAGATAACCCTGCTGATATTGAAGCCGAAGCACAACTCCAGGATTGGCTAAAGAGCTACCGAGCCTACAACGAATACAACCGCGTACGCCTGTTGGATGTACAGGGCGTCACGCATCTTTCCGACCCTGCTGAGCTGCCTCCACTTCCTAAAGAAATTGCCCAGCATATTCCTGAGGTAGTGAAATCCAAGCAGGTCACACTCATAGATTTTTTCCGCAGAGAAGAAGATCAGGGGATTTACCTTGGGGTTTTGGTTCCGATCATGGACGAAAATGGAAGCGATCAAGTCATTGGGCTAATTACATTAAGCATTGACCCTGAAATTTATTTATACCCATTCATAAAAGGCTGGCCCGTGCCAAGCGAGAGTGCTGAGACCTTGCTTGTCCGAAGGAATGGGGAAAACGTTGAGTATCTGAATCCTCTTCGACATGCACCAGACGCAGCCTTGAACCTGCAACTCCCTCTTGCAGAAACTCAACTTCCCGCTGTGAAAGCTGTGTTGGGAGAGGAAGGGATTGTAGAAGGGTTGGATTATCAAAACACACAAGTGATCGCCAATATCCGCCCCATACCAAATTCACCCTGGTTTTTAGTGTCCAAAATGGATATCAACGAAGTGTATGCTCCGTTACGGGAACGCCTATGGCAAACGGTCTTTTTATTTGGCGCGCTTATTCTGGCGGCTGGAGCAGGACTCATGTTGGTTTGGCGGCAACAGCGGATGCGCTATTACAAAGCACAATTTGAAACAACAGAAGCTCTGCAAACCAGTGAAAAACTATATCGCTTGATCGCAGAGAACAGCGCAGATGTGATCTGGACTCTTAGCCTGGCTACGGGACGATTTACCTATGTAAGCCCATCCGTCTATAACTTGCGCGGCATGACGCCAGAGGAAGTAATGGCCGAACCAATGCGAGCAGCTATTACGGCTGAAGCCAACCAAAACATATCTGAGAATCTGCCCCAACGTATTGCAAGGTATTTATCTGGTGACCTTTCGGCACGTACGCGTATCACTGAAGTAGAACAGCCGCATAAAGATGGTTCCATTGTGCCAACAGAAGTGGTCACCAACCTGATCACGAATGCTGAGGGAAAGGTGGTGGAAATACTTGGCATCACACGGAACATCACCGAGCGCAAACGGGCAGAAGCAAACATCCGCGAGAGCGAAGCCAACCTAAGTGCATTGATAGAGAATACCGATGGAAGTATTTGGGCAGTGGATAAACAATATGGGCTGATCATAGGCAACAGGGAATTCCATCGGAATGTCAGTGCTGTGCTCGGGCGCCGCCTTGAAATGGGTGAAAGCGTACTGCTGCCTATTTTTCCTCCAGAAGCCAATGCGGAATGGCAGAGATATTATGACCGAGCTTTACAGGGCGAAAGTTTTACAAATGAAACCCGAACTCGCTTTCGAGATGCACCGCATTACATTGAATATCGTTTTAGCCCTATCCGTGAGGACAG
Source organism: Anaerolineales bacterium (assembly GCA_046328875.1). Lineage (GTDB taxonomy): Bacteria > Chloroflexota > Anaerolineae > Anaerolineales > Villigracilaceae > Villigracilis. The sequence goes on from JAXLVS010000001.1 coordinate 4,037,593, forward strand.
TGGTGAAATACGCGGCGTGACCGTGTATGGCAGAGATATTACTGAACGCAAACATTCTGAAGAATTGTTGCAAAAAAATGAAGCACGCTTACGGCAGGCATTATTGGCTGCCAAAGCAGGCATTTGGGAATGGGATCTTCAAACCAATCAAAATGTTTGGTCTGAAGAATTATGGAAGGTCTATGGTCTGGAACCATTCAGCGCAGAGCCTTCTTACGATACATGGCTGACAACGATTCATCCTGATGATCAACAAAAGGTAGGGCAAGTCGTACAAGCTGCTGCTGCAAGCGAAAAGGAACTAAATGTTGAATGGCGCGTGATAGATCAGGATGGTACCCAACGCTGGCTCATGTCTCGTGGGCAGCCAGTGAGAAATGCTGAAGGCAAGGCAGTACGTTTCATTGGAACTGTTCTGGATATTACCGAGCGCAAACAAGCCGAAAAAGCATTACGAGAAAGCGAAGAGCGTTATAGAAAACTGCTCGAACTTGCCCCCGTAGGAATTGCAGTCCATTCCAATGGAAAGATCGTATTTGCCAACCCGGCAGGCGCGCGTCTTTTGGGATGTGACTCAGAAAGACAAATTATCGGTAAAGCTATTAAAGACATCATCCATCCTGATGAGTTGCAGAAATCCAGCGAACGCATAAAGCGAATGATGGATGGCGAACAAGGTCTATACCCCACAGAAGACACATATGTCAAATTGGATGGCACGCCCATCAGTGTGGAAGTGATGGCAACATCCCTTTTATACAATGGGAAGCCTGCCATCCAAGTGATCGTTACCGATATCACCGAGCGAAGACAGGCTCGAGAGCAATTGCTAAAGACCCTCAGTGAATTGGAACGTTCCAACACAGAACTGGAACAATTCGCCTACGTAGCCTCGCACGATCTACAGGAACCATTGCGCGCTGTAGCAGGCATGGTACAGCTTCTTCAAAAACGCTATCGTGGCAAGCTAGATGAACGCGCCGACGAATATATCAACCTCGCCATGGACGGCGCGACTCGCATGCAAACCCTCATCACAGACCTGCTTGAGTATTCGCGCGTAGAACGGCGCGGCAATCCCATCCTATCTACAGATGCAAACAAAGCGCTCAAATCAGCGTTGCGCAATTTAGAGGGGTCTATTCACAAGAGTGGAGCAACTGTCACAAACGAGAGCCTGCCCACGGTCGAGGCAGATGCGATACAGATGACGCAACTATTCCAAAACCTGATCGGCAACGCCATCAAGTTTCAGAGTGAGCGCCCGCCTCAAATCCACGTTGGAGTGGAAGACTTGGGAGATTTCTGGCGCTTCAGCGTAAAAGATAACGGCATCGGCATTGAGCCGCAATACTTCGACCGCATCTTCCTTGTATTTCAACGCCTGCATACCCGCCGCGAATATCCAGGCACAGGCATCGGACTTTCCATTTGCAAAAAGATCGTGGAGCGGCACGGTGGCCGCATCTGGATCGAGTCTGAACTTGGGCAAGGCACGACATTTTATTTTACGATCCCGCACAGGAGATAACCCATGGTTACCAAAACACCGCACAAACCTATTGAGATCCTACTGGTGGAAGATAGCCCAACCGATGTTCTTATCACACGTGAAGCCTTTGAAGATGCAAAACTTCTCAACAATATCCACGTGGTGGAAGATGGAGTTCAAGCGCTGGAATTTCTGCGCAAGAAAGGAAGCTACGCTTCAGCACTCCGCCCGGACTTGATCCTGCTCGATCTAAATTTGCCACGCAAAAACGGACGCGAAGTGCTGGCCGAGATCAAATCGGATGAAAATCTCAAATGCATCCCGGTCATCATCCTCACCACCTCCAGCGCCGATGAAGATATTCTCAAGGCATACGATTTGCACGCCAATTGTTACGTTATAAAACCTGTAGGGTTTGATAATTTCTTCAAAGCCGTACAATCCATTCAAAATTTCTGGTTCAGTATAGTTGTCCTCCCACCAGAAAATTGAAAACAAGCACGCCTTCACCCGGAGAATCAGGTGATATGAAAAAATCTCAAATAAAAGTTTTGCTGATCGAAGATAATCCCGCCGATGTGCTGCTCCTTGAGGAATCCCTCAGCAGCGACCCACTAACCGATTTCCATGTCGCTGTGGCTGAACATCTCAAGCAGGGACTGGTAAAACTCGCAGATGAAAGTTTTGATGTGCTCCTGCTTGACCTCGGCTTGCCAGACAGCCAAGGGTTGGAAACCTTCGAAGCTGCGCACGCAAAATTCCCACTCATTCCGATCATTGTACTTTCTGGAATGACGGATGAGCTGATTGCCTTGCAAGCTGTGCAATCAGGTGCACAGGATTATCTTGTAAAAGGCGAAGCAGGCTGGGGTTTAGGTCCGCGTTCCATTCGCTATGCAATAGAACGTCATCAGGCACAACTAGCAAAAATCGCCAGTGAAGCGCGCTTTTCCACTTTCTTTCAATCAAGCCCGATCCCGACAGCGATCACACGTCTAAAAGATGGCCTCATTATTGAAGCCAACACAGCTTGGTGCCACTTTACTGGTTACACATTAGAAGGAGTTGTTGGCCGTCCCATGCTGAACTTTGACCTTTGGGTCAACCCTGAAAGGCGAATCGAGTTTGTTGAATTAATGAAACAAAAAGGCAGAATACAAGGGTTTGAGTCTCAAGTCAGGCAGATATCCGGGGAAATCAGGGATGTGCTATTTTCTGCTGAATTGATCGAGGTAGCGGGAGAACCTTGTATCTTATCCATGACGCAGGATATTACCGAACGCAAAATATCTGAAGAAACATTACAGGCAAGTGAATTACGTTTCCGCGCATTGATAGAACATGGAATGGACAACATTTCACTTTTAGACGAGCATGGAACGTTAGTGTGGGAAAGCCCCGCCGCAACTTATATGTTGGCTTACCAACACGACCACTTTAAAGGTCGAAACATTTTTGACCTTGTACATCCAGATGATATAAAACAAGTTCAAAATAAATTTTCTGAAGCGCTCAAAGAACCTGGCAAGGCGATTCATGATTCGTTCCGTCTCAAACACGCCAACGGTACATGGCGCTGGGTCGAAGCAGTTGGAACCAATCTGATACATGAGCCAAGTGTCGGTGCAATTGTCATCAATTATCGAGACATCACAGAGCGCAAAGATGCAGAGCGTATCGTACAAATGCGCACTGAAGACCTGGCCTTGATCAATTCCTTGAATGAAGCAGCCAACCAAGGGGAAAGCATTGACGGCCTCATAAATTTATTTACAAAGAAAATCGAAGGCATGATACCTTCCTACAGAGGCTCAACAATATATCTTTTTGACGCAACGGGAAATAACCTGGAATTACGAGGGCAAATTCTTTCCGCTGCATTAGCCGAGAAGATAGAAAAATTGATCGGACAGCCCATTCCCAAAGTTGAAATCCCTCTCCAAAAAGGCAGCTTTTTCCAAAAGCTATTGAATGCGGAGCAAGGCACTATTACCAGTGACCCACAAGCTCTGCAAGCGTGGATCGCTGAATTCACGGAAACGACCTTCCTCCCCTCCCTCGTACGTGCTGGGGTAAAGAAATTCGTGCCTCAGATATATGAACTTCTAAAGATCAAATCTGTCATCACGGTTCCTTTGGTTTCTTCTGAAAAGACCATTGGGTTATTGGACATCTCCAGCCAAACACTGTTGACCGAAGAAGACCTAAAACGTATTCGAAGCATCAGCAGCCAGATGACCACAGTCATATTACGCAAAAAAGCAGATGATGCCCTTAGTGAATCCAGACGCCTGTTGCAGACAATCATTGACACAACTCCCATGCGTATCTCATGGAAAGATAGAGAGTCGCGCTATCTCGGCTGCAACCCAGCCTTTGCCAAAGATGCAGGGGTGAGTCATCCAAAGGAATTGATCGGCAAAAATGACTTTGAGCTAAATTGGAAATCACAAGCAGAACTTTTCCAAAAAGATGAACAGGAAGTAATGAATTCTGGGAACCCGAAGATCGCTTACGAAGAGCAGCTAACAACGCCCGAAGGAAAGAATAACTGGTTGCGTACTTCCAAAGTACCGCTTCGCAATAATGAAAAACAGATCATAGGCATTCTGGGAGTCTATGAAGATATTACCGAAAAGAAAAACTCGGAAGAACTGCTGCATCAAAGCCACGCCATGATCACGAAACTTACCGCTCAGGTACCGGGCGTGGTGTATCAGTATCAGTTGTATCCAGATGGACATTCCGCCTTCCCCTTCGCAAGCCCTGGGATGAACGATATCTATGAAGTGACACCCGAAGAAGTACAGAAGGATGCTACACCGGTCTTTGGGCGCTTACACCCTGACGACCATGACCGTGTCTCCGCAGATATTATGGAATCTGCAAAAACTCTGCAGCCATTCCATTGCGAGTTTCGCGTTGTCTTACCACGGCAAGGCCTGCGTTGGCGCTTATCCGATGCACTCCCTGAACGAACAGAAGATGGCGGAACCTTATGGTACGGCATCATTTCAGATATTACACAACGCAAACAGGCAGAGGAGATATTACGTAAAAGTGAAGACCGTTTCCGCAGTCTATTTGAAAATGCACCTATTGGCGTACTGTTGGCTGACTCGCTGGGAAATGTCCTTGAAGTTAATCCTGCTGCCTTGCAGATCCTCGGCTCACCTTCTGCTGAAGCTACACGCCAAATCAACGTCCTAAGCTTTCCGCCTTTGATCAATGCAGGAATTTCCGCCGATTTTCAAAAATGTGCTCAGACTATCCAATTTCTGTCCTCGGAACATCCATACATTACCAAATGGGGCAGGTCTATTGATCTGAATCTAAGGTTTGCACCGCTTGTTGATGCAGATGGGAAACTATTGTATTTACAGATTCTTATTGAAGATGTAACCGCTAGCAAACAGGCAGAGAAGGCGTTACAAGAAAGTCAGGGACGGTACCGCGCCTTATTTGAAGCCTCGCCCATTTCGATTTGGGAGGAAGATTTTTCAGAGGTTAAAAAGAGTATAGATTTACTGAAACAACAAGGCGTTACAGACTTCAAGGCATATTTCTCTTCACATCCTGACACAGCCATAGAACTGACAAAGAAAATAAAGGTTTTGGATGTAAACAGCTCTACGCTAAAAATGTACCACGCACCCAGTAAGGAGGAACTCATCGATGACACGATGCAAGCCTTGTCCAAAGGTGAAGTGGAGAATAATCTGGAGGATTTCATTGCCATTGCCGAAGATCGAACAAGCAATAGCTGGGATGGTGGTGACGAAACAATGGATGGAGAACCTCTTGAGATCAGTTTGAATTGGTCGGTCATTCCAGGCTATGAGCATGATTTTTCCAAAGTCATCGTGACTACGATCGATATCACAGAGCGTAAGAGAGCAGAAGATCAGCTGAACCGTTTGTTTGAATCTGAACAACACTCTCACCGCATCACAAAGTCATTGCGAGAAGCGAACCTCGCGCTAACACATGACATAAAACTGGAAGCGGTGCTCGACAATTTGCTCAAATATTTAAAGCAACTTGTCCCGTATGACAGCGCCAACGTCATGTTGTTTGAAGATGAATCAACACTCGTCTTAAAGTCTGTCCACGGTTATCAAGAATTTACCGACGAATCGGTTGCCCGCGCTATCAAATTTGACATACATACCCACCCCTCATTTGCAAAAATAATTCAACAACGAACAAGTATTATCATCTCCAACACGTACGTGTTTCCAGGTTGGGATCGAACGCCAGGCACGGAGCATGTAGTCAGCTGGATGGGTATTCCATTGATCGCTGGCGGAAAGCTAATCGGTCTCTATTCAGTAGATAAAACCACGCCAGATTTCTTCACCGAGGAACATCGTCAATTAGCGGAGGCGTTGGCTGGGCAAGCTGCCACCGCAATTCAAAACGCTTTGTTGGTAAAGGAAGTACAACAATACACCAACGAATTGGAACAACGCGTAGACGAACGCACAGCAGAACTTATCCATGCCAACCGTGCAAAAGATGAATTCCTTGCCAACATGAGTCACGAACTACGCACCCCCTTGAACGGCATCTTAGGGTTCTCTGAAACCTTGCTTGAAGGGATTCGTGGACCCTTGAACGAAAAGCAGGGGCAGGCCTTGGAAATCATCCAATCCAGCGGATATCATCTGCTTGGATTAATCAACGACATTCTGGATGTATCTAAAATTGAATCAGGCAAGTTCGAACTTCAACCTGAGAACATCCTTGTGAATGATGTTTGCCAATCCAGTTTGAATTTCGTCCGGCAATTGGCCATCAAGAAATCCATCAACATCGATTACTTCTCTTCTCCCGCCGCTTCCAGAATTCATGCTGACCCAAAACGCCTTAAGCAGATCCTTGTGAACCTCCTAAACAATGCAGTGAAATTCACTCCCGAAAATGGCAGTGTAAAACTGGAAGTGCGCGCAGATGCCAGAGCAGGAGTGATGCGCTTCTCTGTCATCGACACAGGCATTGGCATCACCCCTGAAGATCAGCAAAAATTATTCAAACCGTTCGTGCAGCTCGATAGCAGCCTCTCCCGTCAATATGAAGGCAGTGGACTTGGGTTAAGTCTCGTGAAAAAGCTGGTTGAAATGCACGACGGCAATATCGAATTACAAAGCGAAGCTGGCCAAGGAAGCCGCTTCACATTCACACTTCCTTGGGAACAAGAAGTGCAAGAAAGTAAAACCCTATCGGTTGTGTATGAAGAGAAAAGCAACTCATCCACTGAAGAAAACTCAACCAAGCATGGGAAAGTCCTGCTTGCAGAAGACAACGATGCTAACGTGACAGTGATCAAAGACTATCTTGAAAGCCGCGGATATCAGGTATATGCGGTGCACGATGGTCGAGATGTGCTTTCACAAGCAGAAGAAATTTTCCCTGATATTGTTTTAATGGATATTCAAATGCCGAGCGTGAATGGCTTTGAAGCAACCAGCCGCCTCCGCGCGGACCCTCGGTTTGCCGCTGTTCCGATCATAGCACTCACCGCCTTTGCAATGTCCGGCGATCGAGAACGCTGCCTTGAAGCAGGCATGAATGAATACTTAAGCAAGCCTGTCAAGCTAAAGGAACTGAAGCAAATGATCGAGAATCTATTGGATCAGTCTTCATAGACAACAAACGATTGACTGCCTTCTGAATAACACGTAAAAAGCAACTCCTGATCTCAAAAATCAGGAGTTGCTTTTTACGTGTTACCTATCTACTTGCTTATCTTTTTACTCTCTTATATTCCTAATAATTCGTCGTCCTATCGATCAGACCCAACTCCCGCGCGCGGGCATCACACCAGCGGAAGACATACACACTGATCACGCCGAAGAAGATGCTCAACCCCAACAGAATGCCGAGAATTTCCATGTTGCTGAAATTCGCCAGCGTTGGGAAGGCCTGCGCCACATTCCCCACCAGTGACCTGCGTAGCAGTTCCAACCAATACGTTGTCGGCATGAAATATCCAACAGGGCGCAGCCACTCGGGCAGCACATCCAAAGGGAAGACTGCGCCGCTGAAAATATACAACGCACCCGCAGTCGCTTCGCCGATAAAGCCTTCGTGGCGAGCCACCGTCAATGTGATACCAGCCAACAGCAAGCCCAGAAGCGCAAGCATCACCACGCCGAGGATCAAGGTCACGAGGAATAGTCCCCAATTAATTTCCGCAAAATGCAGCGGCACTTTCAGGAACAGCACGCCCGCCATAATCGTAATGAACACCGCGATGGAGCCTGTGATAAACCGCGCCACGCCGCGTCCCAGCAAATAGACGGGAATATAAATGGGAGCGATGTACATATATTTCAGCGTCTTATAATGCTCGCGGTCATCCACCACCGCCCATGAGACGCCCGTCATCACCGCGCCAACATAAATGTAAAACGCGTTCCCCAAATAAATGTACGGGAACAGCGGCGTGTTGAAATTGCCGCCCGAGATGATGCCGTACATAATGACCAAAATTGCCGCACCCGAAAGCGGCTTAACGATGGAATACACCGCGAACAGGAAGGGATCCGTCCAATTGGACTCGATCAACCATCCCAGCCACGCCGCCATCCGAAACGAACGCCATGAAGTTGATGTTTGCATAAATTTTCCTTTTTCAAAACCAATTAAACACAAAGGTCACGAAGGTCACCAAGTAAAACCTTTAAACCTTTGTGTACTTTGTGTCCTTCGTGTTTAAAGATTTTATCTCCGACTCTCCGTTACCCGTCCCTCACGCACCGCGATCTTCTCCACATACGCCAGCAGATATTTTGCGGTCACGACAAAGGCCACAGACATCACCGCAAGAAGGATGATCTCCAGCCGCACGGTCATAAAGCCGAATTGAAAACCTGACGTGAAGATCAACTGACGCATCGCATCCATGCCCAGCGTAAGCGGAATGATGGACGCACCCGCCGCAACCCAGAACGGCAAAGACTTGATCGGGAAATAAAACCCCGAAGCGAGGAAGATCGGTTCCTGCGCCAGGTTCGCCATGTGCCAGGCTTCACGCCCGAACAGCAGGAATGCCGAAGCCATCATCATGCCCATGCCGTACAGTGCGACCATCGCCAGCATGAAGACCGCAAACAATTGAAGATAACTCGTCACTTCATACGTAACACCAAACATGAACGAGCCGAGCAAGGTCACTGCCACAGCACGCATGGCAGTCGCCAACATTCCGCCCAACGCCATGCCAAGCAGGATCGCCATCATCGAATTCGGCGCCATGATGTACAGAGCAAGGTTGCCCTGCTCCTTCTCCCAATACAACTGGCTCGACATGCTCCACAAAATATTCATCCAAAACGCGGTCATCGCGCCGCCCATGACCACGAAGCCAATATATTCCTCTGGCGCATTCAACGCGCGATAGACCAGCACATACGCGATCACCGCCAGCATCGGCATGACCACATCGAACACCAGCCACGAGACTTCGCGCTGCTGCCCGATAATGCGCGGATACGCACGGGCGATGATGGTCTTCAAGAACAACCGCCAGCCCGTATCCTTGCGCGAATACTTTTTACTCACTGCGTTCACTAGACTCCTCCTCTGCCATACTGCGCCCGACCAGATCCACGAACACATCTTCGAGCGTCGGCTGGCGTTTATTGAGATTCGTCACCTTGATATCTTTTTGCGCGAACAGATTGAAGACTCGCGCCAATGCGGATTCTTCCACGAGCGATAAGGTCAACCGTGCGCCGCCTTCGATGTCGGTCAGCGCCGCTTTCTTAACCTCGGGCTGCTCCTCCATCATTTGCATCGTCAACCCGTTGAGCGGACTCGTCTCGATCTCGAACATCACGTCCTTTTGCAAACGCTGCTTCAGGGCGGTCGGTGTATCGCAGGCAAGCACGCGTCCCTTGTTGATGATGGCAACACGGTCACACAATTCATCCGCTTCTGCCATGTAGTGCGTGGTCAAAAGGAGAGTACGTTCCTTGTCTGCTCTCAGCCATTCGAGGATGAAGCGGCGGACATCGCGCATGGCGCCCACGTCCAAGCCGAGCGTGGGTTCATCGAGGAAGAGCACTTCGGGGTCGGTGAGGAATCCGCGCACGATGTTCATCTTCTGCCGTAACCCCGTGGACAGGTCGGATGATTTTGTGTGCATGCGGTCTTTCATACCAACCATCTCAAGCAAGGCTTCGATGCGCTCGTTCGCTTCTTTAGACGGCGCGCCGTAGAATTGCGAGAACATCCACAAATTTTCGCGCACGGTTAAAAGTCCATAGCCTGAAGACTCACCGCCTGAGACCATGTTGATGCGCGGGCGCACCAAGTCTGGTTCAGCGTGGACGTCTGCTCCTGCAACGCGCGCCCAGCCTGAGGTTGGGGCAAGAAGCGTGGTGAGGACTTTGATCAATGTTGTTTTGCCAGCGCCGTTCGGGCCGAGGAGTCCGAAAAGTTCGCCGCGTTCCACGGTCAAATTCACATCCTGCAATGCGACAAGTTCCTTGCGGGTTTCTTTTTTGCTTCCGCGCAGTTTGTAGATGCGACCAAGGTTTTTCGTTTCAATGGCAAGTGAAGTGGACATGTATTCTCCTTAAAAAAGGCTCATAAAAAGCGTTGTGTAATCGTTTGGGCGACGTAGGGTGAGCGTCAAGCAGGTTTTGATGACGCATGATAAAGTTACATTCGTAAGGTGATTTCTCTTCTCCTCCTTTGTAAGAGAGGGCCGCGGTCGGCGCCGCGGCTCTCGCAATTTAACAGAGCGAGAGAAATAGAATGTGCGTTCTATTTTACTACGAATTATTTGTCGGGGATTACATTATCTAGCCACAGAGACCACAGAGAAAAAGAGTAAAAACATTTTCTCAAAAATCTCTGTGGCAAAAGATTTCCGTAAGAGAATCAGTGTTTCAGGTAAAATCCACCCCATGACCAACGAAAAAGAATATCTCCCCAAACGTGCGCTGTGCATCCATGCGCATCCTGACGATCAGGAATTTAGTGTTGCTGGAACGCTTGCCAAATGGGCCAAAGCGGGATGCGAAATTATATCGGTAGTCATTACGAGTGGAGATTCAGGTTCCAACGATCCGAGCAAAGGCGCGGAGTATAAATCTGAATTGGCGAAACTGCGCGAAGGCGAGCAGACCGCCGCGAACAATATTATCGGTGTGAAGGAAACCATTTTCATGCGTCACCCTGACGGTGAGCTTGAACCGACGATTGCCTTGCGCAAGGAACTGACGCGCATCATCCGTCAGCACAAACCTGATGTGGTGATTACGGGTAACCCCGAAGCATGGTTCTATGGAAATGAATACATCAACCATCCCGACCATCGCGCCGCCGCACAAGCCGCCTGTGAAGCGGTGTTTCCATCAGCAGGATCACGGCTCATTTTTGCCGACCTGCTCTCGGAGGGGTTCGAGCCGCATGAAGTAAAGCGGCTGTATGTCCACGGAACGGATAAACCTGACACTTGGGTGGACATCTCTGAAACAATCGAAATCAAAGTTGAAGCCCTGCAACAACACGCCAGCCAGATCCCTGTGGACGAAGTCGGCAAATGGATGCGCGATTGGGCCAAGGAAGATGCGAAAGATAAAGAGTATGAATATGCCGAGTCGTACAGGGTAATGATATTAAAAAATGAAGAAAGCGATATTGCACAATAGAACATGGTTTTTACAAGCTACGATTTTTTACTTTTCTTCCTGATCGTCTTTGCGCTGTACTGGACAATCCGCGAACGCCGCTGGCAAAATTTATTTTTGCTGGCGGCGAGTTATTATTTCTACGGCTGGGTGCAAACATGGTATGCCGTGATGTTGGGCGCATCCACAATTGTAGACTTTTCCCTCGCGCGCGGCATGGTTTCCATGCCAGACCGAAAACGCCTGTTCATGGGTCTCAGCCTTGTTATCAATGTAGGCGTACTTGCATTTTTCAAATATTTTAATTTCTTCAAGGATGATGTCATTTCCCTTCTGAACGGCATCGGATTCCAAGTTGACCCTTTACTCATCACCATCCTGCTCCCTGCGGGACTTTCCTTCTTTACCCTGAAAAAACTGGGCTACATGATCGATGTCTCACGCGGCACGCTCAAACCCACACATACCTTCATTGACTTTGCTCTGTACGTTTCATTCTTTCCTCAGATCGTAGCAGGCCCAATCGAACGTCCGCAAAAGCTATTGCCCCAAATCGAATCACAGCGCATCTGGAAGATGGATAATTTTTACAAAGCATGGCCGTTGATCGTTATGGGCTTTTTCAAAAAACTGGTCATTGCCAACAGCATTCAAGTCATCGTCAACCGCATCTTCGGTTTTGCTGAACCATCAGGCTTTCTCGTATTAAGCGGTGCGCTTGGCTACACCCTACAAATCCTCGCAGACTTTTCCGCCTACACTGATCTCTCACGCGGCGTTTCATTTTTACTTGGCTTCGATACCACCGAAAATTTTCGCCAGCCATACCTATCCCTAACCCCAACAGACTTTTGGAATCGCTGGCACATTTCCCTTTCCACCTGGCTGCGCGATTATGTTTTCTTCCCCGTGCGTCGCGCGCTCATGCGCTACAAACTCAACGAAAATCTGGCAATGTCCATTCCGCCCCTCGTCACCATGTTCATCAGCGGACTGTGGCATGGTGCAGGTCTCAACTTCGTGGTCTGGGGTTTGTATTACGGCGTTCTCATTACCATTTATCAACTCGTTGGCATTCGCGGCGATTGGAAACCCAACTCAAAGACCAAAATATTTTTTGCATGGCTGCTCATGTTTTCCTTCATCGTCATCGGCTGGGCCATGTTCCGCGCCTCTTCCATAACTTGGCTGGCCAACGTCGTTTTCAATTCACCATTCCTGCCAACGCACAATGAATTCATCCTCGGTCTCATCGCACTGACCATGGCCCTTGCATATTCCATTCCTCTCCTCATCAAATATTTGATCGACCGCTACTCTCCCGAAGGCTGGGTACAAGCCTCCTTCCTCGCCATTGCAATGACGCTGGTAATTCTCTACATCAACTCAGCCAGTTCAGATTTTATCTACTTCCAATTCTAGGATGACCATGCGCTTCTTTCTAAAATTCGGCTTGATCCTAACCCTCATCATCGCCTTCACCTCGGTCATTCTCCCGCGCCACTACGAGATGGAATTTCCCCGCGACCCCGGCCTCGCATTGGACAAGCAGCTCCGCACTAACCACTTAACTTACATCGAAGAAAACCAGCCGCAGATCGTCCTGCTCGGAGACTCCACCCTAAACCTAGGCGTGGACTCGGATGCGCTTGCCCAACAAACAGGCAAATCCGTGTACAGCATCGGAATCCCCGGCTCTGCTTCAGCATTGTGGTATCTCATCTTAAAGAACAACATCGCCGAAGCAGCGTACAAACCTGAATATGTTCTAGTCGTTTTCAGGAACACGATCCTCACCGCTCCAGGCTACCGAGTCCACGGAAGCTACTTCAAACTGGTGGACGAATACGCAGCCCGCAATGAACCTGTGTTTATTGAAAAATCATTCGTCAATTTAATGAATCCGCTGGAAGTTGCCGCAGAAAAATATCTACCTCTCTACGTTTTTCGTTCTGACCTACGCAATGGGATTGATGGAAACATCCGCTACTTCGCGCCACCTCTCCTTGGTTGTGACGAAAACTGTACTGACTTTGCCCTCGGCGAAATATTCACGGGCGCAGACCTGGAACCAAAGGCCCTCGTAGATGCAGTCGGCGCAGCAGAGTCTTTGCTTTACACAGATGAGTTAATGGACTTTGACGCGCAAGTAAACGAGTCTTACTTGCCAGATATGATCCGCATTGCCCATGAGAACAATATCAAACTCGTCTTCGTCCGCATTAAAGTAGAATCAGAATTTGAAAATCTGCCAGAACACGAGAACTATCTCAATTCGTTACGCCAATATCTCAAAGAGCAAGGTGCTTTTCTGCTCGATTACGGTTCCGACCCACGTATCGCCCCTAACCTACTCAGAGACCCACTCCATTTAACTGAAGAAGGAAAATCTGTCTTCACTCAACTAGTAGCTGACGGACTTAAAGACTTATTTGAAAAATAAAAATGCGGTGCTTTTGCACCGCATTTTTACTAAAAGAACCAGTGGCCCAATAAAGCTGAAGCCAATGTCATACTGATATTATCAATATCCTTATAGTGCAATGTCTCAACCAACGCCCCTGCCAAAGCAATCGCAGCAATGGGCAAAAGATAGCTTGTGAACGCTCCAGTGAACACTCCCATTGCCACAAAGATATAAATGACCACAGCAGACATAAAGAAGCCACCGAGGAATACGCCCAGCGAGCCTGCAACTGACTTGTCCTTGCTCCACGGTATTTTGGCAGAGACGAAGCGCCTCCCCACAATATCTGCGATGCCGTCACCACCGCATAACATCATCAACGCGATGATGCCAATCGGGGAATCCTTCCAATAGACCAGCGTCAACACCACGAACATGATCCCATAATACAGCGGACCGCGCAAAATCTCCTTCGGGTCACCCGTGCGGGACATGGCCTGGACCGAAGCCTCATCCTTCATTACGCCCAAACCAATCAATGCAAATTGCACTGTGATCGCAAAAGGCACCAATGCCGCCAGCCAACGCGCAGACGGAGCATCATTGAAAAGCAACCAGCACAAAACAAATAGCGGACCCGTTCCAATGTGTATAACTTTACGGCTTAGTTTGCTGTCCATCCAGCCGCGGTGAGCGACGTAATCCATTGAGCGCAAAAATAGCATGGCAAGTGCAAAGGTAATAATGAGAGCAATAAAGTTGTTCAAGGTGAACTCCTGAAGGAATTGATTTGCACAATAAAACCCGCATTCAACTGAAAAGATATTCTGCAAAATATCTCCATGCTATAATCCGCCATTGTTTTTACCCAAATAGACGGAGGTTTCCTGTGCGAAACATAATTATAGTAGCCATACTTGGCTTTAGCGTAATTCTTTCAGCCTGCGGAGCGGGCAACTCAAACGGCGCACCCCAAGCTGTGGAAAGCTACATCACCGCCCTAGCCAATAAAGATGAAGCAACTCTTATTCCTCTTTCCTGCGCGGACTGGGAAGACGATGCCCGCATTGAGCTTGATTCTTTTCAACTCGTTGAAGTGACCGTGGACGGAATGTCCTGCCAACAATCTGGCACCGATGGAGATAAAACCCTCGTCGATTGCATAGGCACATTGAACATGAGCTACAACGGCGAACCACAATCTCTCGACCTTTCCACCCGCACTTATGAAGTCGTCAACCAAGGTGGTGACTGGCTTGTTTGCGGGGTTCGCTAAATTCAGTTTACAGTCTTTGGCAGCAATTAACTTCCACTAACCGCAATGAAACGCGAAAACCTCCTTGCCCTATTGTTCTGCTTGATCCTAATCGCACTGGTCATCTTCACCGCAGACAGCAGCCCAACATGGATCTATCAGGGCTTCTAGAATGACGATCTTTCAAATCCTGATCGTGGCCGCCGCCGCGCTTTTTTGGGGAACAGTCATGCGCGATCGCGGCAGATCTTGGTTTCTCCTTACCGCAAGCGTCATTATCATTTTCTGGCTACAACCCGCTCTCCCCATCCGCGGCTTTGATTTTTGGATTCCCGTCGCAACCCTCATCATCACTATTTTCAGCTGGTATATCACCGCAAGCAACGAAGCACGCCTCAACAAAAAAAACTGGCTTGTCCTTGCAGTTGTCGCAGGCATCGTTCTATTATTAAACTTAACCCGCTTCCTCCCTGTTGATTTCCAACTCACCGCATCCCGCCCGCCTCAAATTGAAGTTACCATCGCGATCATTTTTATTTCAGGACTGACTCTCCTAGCCTTCTCTCGTCTGACGAAGTTCAGCGCTTCTTTCTTAACCATAGGCTTGATTGCGCTCATCGGCCTTTTTCTCACGATCAAGATTCCCGTCCTCACTTATTGGACAAGTTATGCGCTTCGTTCGCTCACAGGCCAATCACTAGATGGAATTCGACTCACTGACTTTCGCTGGCTTGGATTCTCCTACGTTGCCTTTCGTCTCATCCACACCATTCGTGACCGTCAAATGGGACGCTTGCCATCTGTCGAACTTGGCGAATACATCACTTACGTTATTTTCTTCCCTGCATTCACATCTGGCCCTATTGACCGCATCGAACGCTTCATCAAAGACCTGCGCCAGCCTTTCAGTGGTCTCAGCAATGACGCTCTGCTGATCGCGGGTCAACGCTTCGTCGTTGGACTATTCAAAAAATTTGTCATCGCTGATACGCTGGCTTTGATCGCATTGAACGACACCAACGCAATGCAAGTCAAATCCACGGGTTGGATGTGGATTCTGCTCTACGCCTACGCCTTTCAAATCTATTTCGATTTCAGCGGCTACACAGACATCGCCCTCGGCATCGCCCGCTTTCTCGGAATTAATTTACCAGAGAACTTCGCCTCCCCATACCTCAAACCCAACCTGACCCAATTCTGGAACAACTGGCACATGACGCTCACGCAGTGGTTCCGTGCCTATTTCTTTAATCCCGTCACACGCTGGCTGAGACCATGGCAGAAACCGCTTTCCATTCCGATCATGATCCTGTTCACTCAAGTTGCCACCATGCTGCTCATCGGCTTCTGGCACGGCGTAACGTGGAACTTCACCATTTGGGGCTTGTGGCATGGGCTTGGTTTATTCATCCACAACCGCTGGAACGATGCCACGAAAGTAAAAGCTGCGGCATGGGCAACTACGCCAATTCGTCAGGCGGTGCTAAACATTAGCGGCATTCTCCTTACCTTTCACTTCGTTGCGCTTGGCTGGATTTTCTTTGCATTATCTTCGCCTATAACTTCATGGCTGGTTTTACTGAAATTATTTGGAGTCCATTAACGTTATTGTGAGGAGGTTCTTAGCCCGCCGAAGCAATACCGAAGAATTATTTATGAAACAAGAAATCAAACCTCTCAACGTCCTCATCAAAGGGCTACTCTTATTCATCATCTTCAACCTTATCTTCGCCGCGTGGCAGCCGAGGTTGGGACAATTTTCGTTGTATAACAGCATCTTCCCTGGACGGGAACGATTGCCGTTTGGTGAAAACTCCAAGCAAGCCTACAACTTGAGTCTCTTCGATCTGGACGCCATGTTTGCATCTCATGTTATTGCGGGGAAAGAAAAAGCTGGCGATGAATACCGCGTGATCGTCATCGGAGACTCATCCGTCTGGGGGACGTTGCTCAAGCCAGAGGAAACCATCGCTGGTCAATTGAATGTGGCAAATCTTTCAGCGTGCGGGAAGAATGTTCACGCGTACAACCTGGGATACCCGACCATTTCATTGACGAAGGACGTGATGCTCCTCTCGTATGGAATGAAGTATGACCCTGACCTCGTCATTTGGATGACGACATTGGAAGCCTTCCCCGTCGAGAAGCAAACAGCTTCGCCGTTGGCTGCCAATAACGAGGAGACTCTCAATAATCTGGCAAGCAGTTACCAGCTTAAGATCGAAGCGACTGACAACGTTGCGAAAAATTCCTGGTGGGAAAATACCATCATCGGCAAGCAGCGAGCATTGGCAGATTTAATCCGCTTGCAAATCTATGGTGTGATGTGGGCATCCACTGGCATTGACCAAGTCTACCCGACCGATTACGAGCACGCTCAAACGGAATTTGAAGCTGATGAAAGTTTCCATGATTTTCAGCCTTCCACATTGGCTGAAAATCAATTGGCGATGAATGCACTTGAAACAGGTTTTCGCGTGGCGGGTGATACACCAATGATCCTTGTAAATGAGCCTATGTTAATAAGCGCAGGGACGAACAGTGACATCCGCTATAATTTCTTTTACCCGCGCTGGGCATATGATAGTTACCGCGAGATGATGAACACATTGACGCAGAAAAACAATTGGCCGTATGTAGATATGTGGAATGCAATCCCTGCGAATGAATTTACAAACAGCGCAATCCACCTCACGCCAGCGGGAGAAAAAATGTTGGCAGAAAATCTTGCACCGTATCTAAGCACGCTGTGCAAATAAACGGAGTTTGAATGACGAAAGCGAAATCTATTTTTTTGCTGTTGATATTTTTATTGGCAGCTTGCACAAGCTCACAAAAGACATCACAGCCTACAGCAGAAACAGTCTCAACATCTGAAGTTAAGATCACCGAAACTGCGACCGAAGAAGTTACCACAGCCACCGAAGTTACCGCTGCTACACCGCACCCTACCCTTGCAGCGGACGAATGGAAGACTCTGCCGATCGTCCCGACGGTGAGTGATGCGATGAGAGAAGTATACAAACGCGGTCTTGCAATGGGCAATGACCCAAATGCGTTCTCTAAAGTTGGCGATTGCCAAACCAATACAGGTTTTTATCTTGTGGATTTTGACCATGAAGGCTGGTACAGCCTTGGCTCAGAATATGCTTATTTGCAAGATACGATTGATTATTATGAAGGTTCCTACTCACGCACCAGCCTCGCCATGCGCGACGGGTATAATGTCGCAGCAGTTCTAACTCCGTTACGTGCTGACCCGAAGCAATGTGAAAAGGGTGAGAATCCGATCCAATGTGAGTTCCGCCTGCATAACCCCAGCATTGCGATCATCAGCCTTGAGACAAATTTCAACGACCGCCCCGCAGACGACTATGGCAAGTATATGCGTCAGATTATTGAATATTCTCTTGAACAAGGTGTAGTACCCATTCTTGCCACCAAAGGTGATAACCTTGAAGGTGACAATAGTATCAATGCAGAGATCGCAAATATCGCTGTAGAGTATGACATTCCCCTCTGGAATTTATGGGCAGCCCTTCAACCCCTGCCGAATCAAGGCCACGATACTGAGCTGAACGATGACTTCCATCTCTCGTTCTCACGCAATTTCTTCGACCAACCCAAGAATATGCTCAGCGGCTGGCCATGGCGCAACCTGACCGCCTTGGAGGCGTTGGATGCCGTGCGTAAGGGACTAAATCAATAAAATATTTCAACCACGGATAAACACAGATGTAAAAAACATCCCTTTTATCTGCTTTCATCCGTGGTAAATTCTCTTCAAAAGGAAAACACATGACCACAGAAATCATCCCCCCCATCGCAAAATTCATCGCTGAAAAAATCCTCAAGCAGCCAAACAAAGTCATCTCCGCGGATGAAGCCCTCATCTCCAGCGGACTAATCGACTCATTCAGCCTGATGGACCTTGCTCTCTTTATCGAAGATACATTCGGTGTCCGAGTCGAAGACACGGAATTGAATGCGCAGACCTTTGACAACCTCACTCAGCTTGCTGCATTGATCGCATCTCGCAAGTAACTCATTGATTGACCGTAGACGGTGGACAGTAGACCGTAAAATACCGTCCAGTGTCTACCGTCCACCGTCCAATCATGACAACCTTCTCCAATCTTTTACAACGCTCCTATCAGGAAGTTCCTGAAAAGGCCAGCATCATTCTGCAAAG
Organism: Anaerolineales bacterium; assembly: GCA_046328875.1. Classification (GTDB taxonomy): domain Bacteria; phylum Chloroflexota; class Anaerolineae; order Anaerolineales; family Villigracilaceae; genus Villigracilis. The sequence goes on from JAXLVS010000001.1 coordinate 4,056,583, forward strand.
CGCAGGCCAAGCGGACATGCCGCTCACCTACCGTCAACTAATCCTTGGCGCGAACCGTTATGCATTAACTCTCGCCCGTGAAGAGATCAAATCGGGCGAAGTAGTTTTGCTGATTCTCCAGCACGGCGAAGACTTGGTCTATTCGTTTTGGGGCGCGGTCTTGCATGGCGCGATCCCGTCTATCATGCCGTTCCTCACCGAAAAACTTGCGCCTGAAAAATATCGCGCTGATCTCGCCTCCCTCATTTCGATCACCAAGCCAACCGCCATCATCACCTATCCTGAATTTGAAGCGGAAGTCCGTTCTGCGCTCGTGGCTGGCGACTCTGTCCGCAAGGTGATTCTCACCAACAACATCGAAGCGGAAGCTGTTCCCGATTTCAACTCGTTGAACGGAATGAAAGCCTCGCCCGAAGACATTGTCATCTTGCAGCATTCCTCTGGCACAACGGGTCTGCAAAAAGGTGTGGCGCTTTCGCATCGCGCAGTTCTTAATCAACTTGAAACCTACAGCAAGACCATCCAGCTGAATCCCGAAAAGGATGTCATCGTTTCGTGGCTGCCTCTTTATCACGACATGGGATTGATCGCCTGCTTCCTCATGCCCGTGCTGATGCGCATCACGCTGGTTGAGCTATCGCCATTTGATTGGGTGCGCGCGCCGTATCGGCTTATGCAATCCGTCTGGCAATACAAAGGCACGCTCACATGGCTGCCGAATTTCGCGTTCAACTTTTGCGCCAACAAAGTTCGTCCGCGCAACCTCGAAGGCGTTGACCTTTCCTCGTGGCGCGCCATCATCAATTGCTCTGAACCTGTCCACGCTGAGAGCCATCACTTGTTCGCAGAAAGATTTACGCCGTTCGGGCTTCGTCCACAAGCCATGCAGACTTGCTACGCGATGGCGGAAAATGTCTTCGCTGTAGCTCAAAGCCCATTGGATGAGTCACCAGTTGTGGATGAGATCGACCGCGAGTCCTTCATGACAAAACGCCTCGCGACTCCGCCGATAGCTGGTCAGCCTTCGATGAAGATGACTTCATCTGGACATTCCCTTCCCAATACGAAGATCCGCATCGTGGATGAATCCTTCAACGATTTGCCGGAACAAACAGTTGGCGAGATTGCCGTGCAAAGCGATTGCATGTTGACCGAATATTACAACCGCCCCGACGCCACCGAAGCCGTGATCAAGAACGGATGGTATCTGACGGGTGATTACGGGTATGTGGCGAATGGAGAGTTGTACGTCTCGGGCCGCAAAAAGGATTTGATCATCGTGGGCGGCAAGAACGTGTATCCGCAGGATTTGGAATCGCTGGCGAATGAAGTCCCTGGCGTGCATGCGGGCCGCACCGTTGCATTCGGCATGTACGACGAAGAAGAAGGCACAGAAGAAGTGGTCATCATCGCCGAAGCAGACAGCCAAGACCCCGCCGAACAGGAAGCCATCGCAGATGCCATCCGCAAGCATGTGACCAAAAGCTCGGCGATTGCGCTGCGTCATGTCAAAGTCGTTGACGATAAATGGATCATCAAAACCTCCAGCGGCAAAACAGCACGGTCAGCGAACAAAGAAAAATTTCTAAAAGAAATTTCACAGTAAAACAAGACATAATGAGGGCTCTATGGAAAACACAACTGGCAATAATGTGGAAGCTATAATTGAAAAAGAGCTGTCTGATGTTTATCGCGTTATAAAAGTAATGAATCAAAACACAAAACGTATACTTAGGCTGCTAAAGGAGTCAATAAAACTTAGCGAGCTTTCTGACAACAAGATACAGTTTGCAGACTACATGAATGATGTAGTACGAGCGGCCGTAGTTTTCCTACATTCATTATTAGAAACAACCTTACGAGAAATAGTAAGAATAAAAATAATAAATGACCCAGCCTTAATCCAGACCAATTTGTCTGGGCAACTAACATTTCCTAACCGAAAAGAAAAAATTAGCCTCAGTGAATTAATTCAATACAGAGAAAAACTTATTGGCGATATTGTAGACGAATCAGTAAACGCCTATCTAGTAAATTTAAGTTTTAACAGCTCAAATGATATTGCCGACATCTTCAAAAAAATCAAACTAGACCAATCCTCTCTAAAGCAGTATTATCCTGTCTTAGATGAAATTACTCAAAGACGCCATCAGATAGTCCACGAAGCAGATTTTGTTAGGTGGCAAGATCCTCCTGTACTACAAAAAATTGACCCTAAAAAGATAAAACCTTGGATTGACTCAACTCATGAGTTCTGTGTGCAAGCGCTTAAACTTCTTGTAGATTCTGTTTATCTTGACAAGATTGTAGATCGACTCGCAGAAAATGGTATTCAAGTTGACAAGCTTCAAGTATCTAAATGGATAAGCATAAATGTTGAAGAAAAATAATTTGTAAATATCAACAACCAAAACTTGAAAGGCAAGAACATGCAATTTACAAAAGAAGAACTACGTGACCTCCTAAACGGGGAAAAACCGCTGCAACTAATGGGTCTCGATTTAAGCAAAGCAATCCTCAGCCGAGCGGACTTGAGCAAGGCAGACCTAAGCGGTGCAGATTTGAATGGCGCATTCCTCGATGATGCCAGATTACGATATGCCAACTTGAGCAATGCCAACCTGGAAGGGGCAAATTTAAGCAGAGCAAACTTTCATGGGGCAGTGTTTGAAAATGCTGACTTAACTGATACAGACCTGAACGAAGCAGATTTAAGCGGCGCCAATTTAAGCAATGCAAATTTAAGTTACACCAAACTGATCGAAGCGAACTTGAGCGGGACGATTTTGAAAGAGACAAAATACAATATCTACACTCAATGGCCTCAAGGATTTGACCCAATAGCAGCTGGAGCCATATTGGTTAAATAATGTAGAACACAGATTTAACGAACAACACGGACGTGCTCGGATTTTTACAATCCATGCGCGTCCGTGTTTTATTTCGTAAAAAAAGGCTAAGCTAGCTCTCTATCTGCTCGAGCAAGAATATCTTCCAGCTTTTGAGAGACATCATCTGGCAACGGTTCCTGCACGGGCTGCGCGAGAATCTCTTCCACTTTTTTGCGCGCATTCGAATACATGGATGGCTTTCCAAGTTGAAGCCACTGATCGAGCGTGTGACGATCCAACAAATTGGAGTTGTGAACTTCTTTGCTGCGTGCAAATTTCAGCGTGGATTTGCGCGACAGAAAATTTCCACCTGGGCCAATGTCATGCACATCGCTTGTGAGGAGTCTATCGGGATCAGAGTCCACACCTTGGAAGATACGTTCGCAAAGGTGTGCGATCTCGTTGTCCACGATGATCTGTTCGAGGACGAGAAGCTGGTCGCTTTCGAGAACACCCATCCCAATGATGATATCTGAGCCAGCAAGTACAGGAGGAATCGTTGTGGTGATCTTTTCGAGGACGACATCCGCCCCTGGCTCGCGTGCGTCCGCTGTGCAACCAGCTGACGTCGCGGGAAGATCGTAGAAGCGTCCCATCTCCACCAGCGCCGCGGACATCAATCCCATCTCTGGCGTGCCGCCAAGAAACGCGCCGTTCCGCATATCCATTGTCCCTGTGGCGCTGCTGTAAATAAGCGGACGTCCCGGATGCGCAAGTTGATAAACAACAATGGATGAAAGCGCCTCAGCATTTGCGAGACAGATGTTACTGAACAAACTAGCGGGGCCAGTCATCCCAGGCGCGGGCATGGGCAGAACCATAATGGGAACATCAAGGCTACCCATTTCAAGATACGCATCCAGCATGGGGCCGTCATGCAAAAGCGGAGACACTGGGCAATAGGTCAATGAGTATGCATGGCGGGAACGGACTGCCTCTTCGCTGCCCATGACAGCGATCAACATCTCAGCATAATACGGCGCCTGCCGTACGTTGTGGATTTCATGCTCGCCATGCTTGGAGCAATAGCGCATCATCGCCGCCCACTCATGCAGCGGACGGGAATAAGCGGGCTTATCCTCAGCTGAAACGGGAGGCCATGCCATCACGCCCATGTCCATTTGCTGAAAGACACGCAGTCCATTGATATTGTCCTGTACCGTTCCATAGCGATGCTCACCCGTATAAAAGTCCTGAGCGAATGAGCCTGTGCCGTCCAAACAAAAACGCGTGATAGGAGAAGGAACGGGATAATCATATTGCGGGTTGCGCGCGCCCAACACAAAAGAGGAAGGTGTGGTCTTGATCGCTTGATCCACCAATTCAGACGAAATGTACGCGATCTTTTTATCCCAGTCGATCCGTGCGCCGTGTGACTCCAATAACTTCAACGCCTTTTCGCTGTGGAATTTTGCGCCCGTCTCCTGCAAAATTTTCAATGCTTCCTGATGGATCTGTTCTTTTTCAGAATCGGTTAATAGCTGGCTATGAAAGCGCATGAGCAATCATCCTTTGACTTATATAAAGGCTTTCTAATTTTGAATTTTTTAAACAGCCTTCAACCCATCATTGGCGCGCTGCTTGATCTTTTCAAGTTCTTGCTCAATTCCATCATCAAAAGGCAACGGCTTATGGGTTGTTAATATTTCCTGCACCTTGGGCTTTAGTTTTTCCATAATGGTCGGTTTGCCAGAACCAGACCACGCCTCGTAGGATTTGCGCGCATCGTAATCGGTCATATACACTTCACCATTGCGGAGTGCATCGCGCGTGGAACGGCGGCTGAGAAAGTTGCCGCCATGTCCCACGGAGGCGAGGTCCACTTCAAGCCATTCTTTGACCTGCGTGTTGATGCCCCACGAAAGACGTGAAGAGCGTCGGAACACTTCTACATCGATCAGTAGTTGTTCAAGGCTCAAAAGCAAAGATCCACCTAGTTGACCGGGACCAACCACCAGGTCTGGCCAGGAGAGCGTTGCCATCGCCCAGTTCAATGCACGCTCATAGCCTGCGCGTATGCCTGTCTGATAATGTCCCGTGCTTCCTGCTGACGTTTCCACTGGCAACCCATACGAGCGCGCGATCTCTGTCACCGCCGCGCCAAGCAAACCGTGTTCCACTTCGCTGCCCGTGAAGCGCCCTGTGTACGGGTCCATGATGGCGGGCGATGCGGCATAGATGATTGGAGTTCCAGGTTCCGCAGCTTGCGCAAGGCAAAGCATGGCAAGCGTCTCACAATTGGCAACCAAAAGAGTGGAGATGAGGCTGGCAGGAGCCGTGCCGCCCATCATCGGCATGGGCATAATGGCAAGCGGGATCCCCCACCCTGCAATTTCAAGGTAGGCATCGGTATGTTCAGCTTCAAGCACCATCGGGGAAATAGGCGTGACAAGATAGGAAAATGGATTTTGCTTGCGGACATTCTCGCGCCCGCCGAAGACAGTTCCCAATACTTCGAGCAACCAGCGTGACTCGTCAATGGTGTGCGTGGAATCTTGAATATGTTTTGAAAAATTACGGAATGCCTGAGAGATATACCCTGTGTATCCGCCGATTGATTTTTGAAAAAAGCCAGGGTCCACCATCGACCAATACACACTCACTTCATCCAACGAGTCGATCATGCGGGTGGCATCCAGCCAATCCTGATAATTCGCTTCGCGGCGTTCACCAGTGACTTCGTCAATTGCAAAAGATGCGCCACCATCAGCGACCAGCGAACAACGATTGGCATTCAAAGCAAATTCCCAATCAGGCCGCCTGCCGCCCAATTTAAAATTTCGCGGCACAAGCCTGAGACATTCCTCGATCAACTCGCGCGGAAAGCGCACCACATGCGTGGTTGAATTAACTTCCGCGCCTGCTTTTTTCAGGAGTTTGCGTCCCTTCTCCGTATCCACCCGCACGCCCATCGTGGCAAGAAGGGACAAGGTTCGTTCATGGACTTGCGTGACCTCGTTATCCGATAGAACTCTCAGGTCTGTTTCCATATTCTGCTTCCTACGTCATTGCGAGGAGGGCTTTAGCCCAACGAAGCAATCTCCATTACAACGTAGAGATTGCTTCGCCACCAAAGAGCAAGAGCGGTGGCTCGCAATGACATAAATGAACTATCCCAATTCTTTATCCGCCGCCGCAACAATGCGGGATAACTCAGCCTGCTGATTCGCTTCCAACGGTTCAGGCTTATGATTTTCGATGATCCAACGCACGCGCTCACGCGCCACTTCAACAGGATCACGATATTTGCTTTTCTCATCCAATTGATGGGTCAAGCCACGCACAAGGGATGTCTTCATGTGAGCGCGGGTATGCTTCTGCCCGAGGAAATGTCCGCCGGGACCAACGTTGCGGATCGACTCCATTGCCAGAGATTCATCATCCACATCCATGCGCTGCAAATAAGCTCGCGCACGCTGATACAGGTCATCATCGAGAATGATCTGCTCGGGGAAGAGTCTTGTGTACGTGCGTGACAACCCCATGCCTGTCACGATCTCCGGGCTGGCAAGCCCCGCGAGGAATGGGTCAAGTGCAGGTTCGGCAGCGCCTTGCCATGTGCCAGCCTTCACTGAGTCCGTGCCATAACACGCGCCTAGAGACGGCATGCCCCAATGATGCGCCATATCCACCACGCCGTAGCGCCCGCGTGCATCCCGCGGATAACTGACATAGCCACCCGTACGCATGTCCGCCCAAGCCTGCATCATGGAATGATAGATCGGCGCGCCGGGGAACATCAACTGCATGAGGACTGTCGCGCTGATAATCTCCGCATCGCCCATGGCTAACGCGCCAGCCTGTGTGGATGGAGCGGTCGTCCCTAACGTGGGCATGGCCAGAAAACCAACGGGAATTCCCGCCTCTGCAAAAGTCATCGCGGCTTCAATACCGGGCTTGTCCTGCATCATCGGAGAGACGGTGCAGATCAACGAAGACAGCGGAGGACGTTTACGTAATTCCTCTTTACTGCCTGTGATGACCAACGCCATCTCTACGGCGTACTGCGCTTCGCGTCCACCCATGATGGTTTCAGATTGAAAATGTTTGACCGTATTATTCCAACCGATCTCCAACTCGTGGAGCGGAGAAGTGACCCCGCAATCTTGCGCGCTGACCATCGGCCAATAAAACCCAATAGACGGAAGATAATCTGCAACTCGCGCCATCATCCCTACATCAGCTTTACTGGATGGGCGATATTCGCCAGTATCCAAGTCAACCACTTCCACGCCGCAACCATCGGTGGTGAAGTAGGTGGTCCCCTCTTCCAAATTCAAATCATACTCAGGGACTCTTGCACCCATCGTAAAAAAACGCGGGACGGTTTTCATCGCTTTGAAAACCAGGTCACGGTTCAACTTCACGATCTGGGTTTTCATATCCACGTTCGCGCCGTGTTCTGCGAAAACCTTGAGAGCCTTCTCCGAAGGAAACTTTATGCCGACATTTTCAAGAATATTCAGTGTAGCTTCTTGAAGTTTGTCCAGTTGCTCATCGGTGAGGTATTGAATCCGATACGCAGAACGGAGCGGTTCGAGTGCAGGTCGATCACTGGCCATAATTATTCTCCTTTATTCAACTATATATATGAGTATCAGAATAAACTATGCGGGTTGAAAACCCACCTACTAAACCTCACCTACTTTATCAAGCACTTTATATGGGTCAAAGGCATCACGCAGACCATCGCCGATGTAATTAATGGAAATGATGCTCAAGAAGATCATCAGGCCGGGGAAGACCGCCAGCCAAGGATATTTTGTGAAATGTTCCTGCGCATTGCTGAGTAGATTTCCCCATGAAGGTGTGGGCGGCTGAATGCCAAAGCCTAAAAAGCTTAGGCCAGATTCTTCGATGATGGCATACCCAAACTCCAACGTGGCTTCCACAATGATGGGGCCAATGGAATTAGGCAGAATATGGCTGAGAATGATTCGGAGGTCGGATCCGCCCAAAGCACGAGAAGCAGATACAAAGTCCGTTTCGCGAAGCGTGAGAAATGCAGCGCGCACCAATCTTGCGAATGTCGTCCACGAAAAAATACCGATCACCAGACTGATCGTCAACACATTGTTGCGTTCAAAAAGCGGAGCATCCACTTCGCGCAAGATAGCACTGAGCAAGATAAGTACAAGGAAAGATGGTAGAGAGAGAAAAGCATCCGTAATACGCATCAGAATGCCATCCACTGCGCCACCGTAATAGCCAGCCGCTGCGCCCATGGGAACACCGATGGTGACAGAAATGACAACGACTAACAAACCTACTGTCAATGAGATGCGCCCGCCGTAAAGTACACGTGTAAATAAGTCTCGGCCTAAAGCATCTGTCCCCATTGGATGATTCAGCGAGGGCGGTTGATAGCGGCTGGAAATATCAGAAGCTTCCGGGTCATACGGTGAAAGCGGAGCCAGCACCGTGAGAACAAACAAAATAAAAATGACTATGAATCCGAAGATCGCGCCTGGATGTTTTCGAAAGCGCTTCCACACACCGGCTGCCATGCTGTTTGATTGATTTGCCGTGAATTGATTCATAGCTACTCTAAGCGAATACGCGGGTCAAGATAGGCGTAAATAATATCCGCCAGCAGGTTGGATAAGATGATGCAGCTTGCTCCGATTATTAACACTGCCAGCAAAACGGGATAATCCCGTTCGAGAGCGGCTTGAAAATACAACCTGCCCATGCCCGGCCAGGAAAATAACATTTCCACAAATATCGCTCCGCCAAAAATATAAGGAAGGTCGAGCGCCAACAACGTGATAAGTGGAATTAACGCATTCCGCAAGGCATGCTTATACAACACCTTCCAGTTAGGCAATCCCTTTGCACGCGCTGTACGGATGTAATCCTGATGAATAACATCCAACATGCTGGAACGCAGAAAGCGTGAATACCATGCAATCCATCCAAGCGCGCCTGTCATCACGGGTAGAATGAGATGGATAATGCGGTCGCCTAGATCAAATCCACTGCTATTGGTTGAGGTCATTCCGCCTGCTGGTAATAACGGTGCGCCCGTGAATGGATTCTTTAGCCAGGCATAGAACACTAGAATCAGAATCAAGCCCAGCCAAAATTCAGGGATGGCCTGTCCAGCGAAAGAAAAGGTTGTAACAGTAATATCGAATTTCGAATATTGTTTAATGGCAGAGACAATCCCGATCGGTACAGCAAGCAACACTGCCACGAGCATAGTAACGACTGTCAAATAAATCGTATTTGGAAGACGATCACCGATCTCTGCTAAAACAGGTTGACGTGTGCGGAAGGAGAAACCAAAATCGCCGCGCAAAATTCCCTGACGTGTGCCATAGCTATCCAAAACGCCATCGCCATCCTTATCCACGCGCATCCAATCATTGCCGACCAGCCAAATGAGATATTGCGTAGGCAAGGGCTTATCCAACCCAAATTGACGCTTGAGCAATTCAACTTTGCCCGGGTCAATGTGGCGGCTCTGCCCCTGACCTGAAAGCGGTCCGCCCGGTGCAAGGTTGACCAACGCAAAGAGCAGGATGCTCAATAGAATAAGCAGTCCTGCTGTCTGCAATAAACGACGGACAATATACGTAGTCAAGTTATTTCACAACCCAATCAGCAGAGTTCCAGGTGACAACATCATTCGTTGAGGATTGTATATTTTGCAAACGAATCGTATGTGCATCAGCATTCAACGCTGTGAAGAGCAGCAACTCAGGAAGTTCCTTATCTAAAACTTCCGCCATCTTGCAGAAGCTATCTTTGCGAATGCCTTCGTCCAAGGTGTAAACGCTGCTCAAGAGGTCTTCAAACTCGGGGTTTGTCCATCTTCCAAAGTTGTAACCATAGTCTGGTGTGGCGGCATATTTGGAATAATAAGTTCCAAGATAATTGGTTGGGTCAACGCCTGAATAGCCGTCATCCCAAATATCCATATCAAAGTTGCCGCTTTGCTCAATTCCCCCATCTGTTGAAGCAGCCCATAAGACGCTGCCCTCTACAACGGTCAACTTCAACTTCATACCGATCTTTCCCAATTGTTCGGCAATAAATTGCTGGGTCAACTCAAGCGGCTCACCGAATTCTGAATAGGTAATGAATTCCATCTCCATTTTGTAGCCTTCGGTTGCCGTCTTACAGCCGTGACATTCACGCACGCCATCGCCGTCAGTGTCTTTCCAGCCAGCTTCATCTAACAGTTTAGAAGCAGCTTCCAAGTCAAATTTTGGACGCGGGATATTATTGCAGACATAAGGTGGGCGGAAGAATTCAGTCCATGCGGGTTGGGCATAGCCGAGGAAAAATTCCTTTGAGATCGTATCCACATCAATCGCAGAGCGGATCGCCTCGCGCACACGTACGTCAGAAAGGATGGGATGAGGCGTGGCAACTGGATCGGTCGTCCCCTTAGCGGCAAGATTAAAGAAGATGCGCATCACAAAGCGATTGGTTGGGCTGGGGTTTACTTCCACATTGGGATTCCCCTTCAGATCCGCAATGACAGGCTCCGTCGTCCACATATCCAGATCGGCATCGCCGTTGATCAACATGGTCTTGCGCACGGTTTGATCTGGCACAATGCTGACGGTTATTTTGTCAATTGCAGGTTTCCCCTTCTCAAAATAGTTTTCGTTTCGCAGGAAGGTCATGTGGTCACCATTGACCCACTCGGAAAGCACGAACGGTCCATCACTTAATGGATTGCGTGCGCAATCCCATGAAGCAAATCCCTGTGAAGCATCGCAATAATGAGCAGGCCAGATGGCAACCTGTTCGCCGCCAAACTGTGTAAGATACGCAGGATAGATCGCGTTGTAATTCACAGTGAAGGAATAATCATCCACTTTATCAACGCTATCAATGTAATCAACACCGGGGATCCAACCACCAGTCTCTGGGTTGGTAATGGCATTATAAGTAAAGATCACATCATCTGCCGTAACAGGTTTCCCATCTGCCCATTGCACATCTTTACGCATTTTCCAAGTGACGCTCATTGTGCCTGCAGCATCATCCACAACAACATCACCATTCTCTTTTGTAGGAAGCTCAGAGGCGAGTTCGGGGAAGACATTTCCCTCTGGGTCAATATCGCTCAACCCAAGCATCACCAGTTCCATCACAAGGGCGTCATAGCCCGTATCAGTAATGATCGGATTAAATGATGGCGGATCTTCGGGAATAACGATCGTTATATTTTTCGAATTAGAAGCGGGAACTGAAGATGAATTTTGACAACCTAGCAAACTGGTTGCAAGTAACACAACAATTAAAATCAACGTAATATTTTTTGATCTGAACATCTCTCCTCCAGGATCGACCAGAAAATTTTACAGCACAAGCGTTACTACTTCCATTGGCATCGCGAAATTATTTCATACTTTATTGTGTGTGTCACGTGATTTTCGTCTCTTTTTTCGGAATGCACACATCGCTCTTAATTGAGAATTAGTTACAGATCAATAAGGAGCAAGGGCAACCCGACATGGTGATTAAGTGCCTTAGCACTCACAAGGCGGGTCGCCCCTACCTCAAACAAATTACATCTTCACTCTTTCATTCTTTGGGTCATACAGCGGACGCAACGATGCTTTTGCAAAATACATCACGTTATTGACCTCAACCTCAAACGTACCTTTCTTGATGTATTCCTCATTGATCGGCTCATCATCTTCAATAATGGACAACCCCACCGCACCGCCCAACGTAAACCCATACGCCCCAGAGCGGACGTAACCGACATTCTTTCCATTGCGATAGATCATCTCGCCGTAATACAGTAAAGGCTCGGGGTCATCCAGAATCAATTGGATGAAGCGCTTCTTGAGCGGTCCCGCTTCTTTTTGCTTGAGTAGCGCTTCCTTGCCAATGAAACCGTTCGGCTTGTTGAAGTCCACCAGAAAACTCAAGCCCGCTTCGAGCGGAGTATCTGTCAAATCAATATCGTGACCATAATCACGGTAGCCCTTTTCAATGCGGAGCGTGTTGAGGGTTTGCATCCCAGCCAGTTTCACGCCCAAGTCCTTCCCTGCTTCGAGAAGCGCGTCAAACGTTGTCGGGGCAAATTCGGTGGGGATATATAACTCGTATCCAAGTTCACCTTGATACGTCACGCGGAACGCCAGCGCCTTCGCATAATGCACATCGATCTCTTTCATAGACATATACGGGAAAGACTCGTTCGACAGATCCGCGCTGGAGAGGCGGCTGAGCAACTCACGGGATTTTGGTCCCTGCACATTGATGAGCGCATATGCCGAAGTCATATCCATGATGAAGACTTGTTCATCCGCTTCAATGTGACGTTTCATCCACGTTTCCACATGGCGATGCGCAAGGTCGGAGCAAACGACCATGAAGGATTCCTCGCCAATGCGAGTAACTGTCAAATCCGCTTCGATGCCGCCGCGCACATTCAGCCACTCGGTGTAGACGATTTTCCCGACCGGCACGTTGATATTGCTGACGGAAATCCTATCGAGCATGGTTTGCGCGTCGCGTCCCTGCACAAGGAATTTGGACATCATCGAAGTGTCCATCAAGATCACATCTTCGCGGCAGGCTTTGTGTTCGGCGGCGTTGTACTCAAACCAGTTCTGCCTGTCCCAACTGTATTTCTCGACCTTTGCTTTTTTCCCCTCGGGTGCGAACCAGTCTGCATATTCCCAGCCCGCGGACGAGCCAAAGAATGCGCCGAGTTTCTCCAGCTTCTCATGCAAAATAGACTTGCGCACATTGCGCGCGGTCTGCAACTGCGAGTTGGGGAAAGTCTCTTTGTACATCATGCCGAGAATTTCCACTACACGGTCATTCAAATAACGCTGATTATTTTGGTACGGCAGCATACGGTCAATATTGATCTCGCCCACATCCAGCAGCGGGACTCCGTCCACGATCCAATGCGCGAGGGTATGTCCCACTCCGCCACCGAGTAAAATGCCGAGCGAGTTCATGCCAGCAGCCACATAGAAATTCTTCAACTCAGGCGCTTCGCCCACGAGCATGGTCATATCGGCGGTGAAGCTTTCAGGGCCGCAGAATAGTTTTTTGATGCCAGCAGTCTTCAACACAGGCACACGTTCCATTGCGGCTTCGATGTAGGGTGACATGCGATCCCAGTCAGGTTGGATTTCTCCGAAGGCAAAATCTTTGGGAATGCCATTCACACCCCACGGTTTGGCAACAGGCTCGAACAAGCCGAGCATCAATCCACCCACCTCTTCGCGGAAGTAGGAGTACGTGTCTACATCTTCGAGGATGGGCAGGCTCGGATGCACGCCTTCGATGGGTTCAGTCAGCAGGTAATAATGTTCGGTGGCTTGCAGAGGGACATCTACACCTGCCAGCGCGCCAATCTTTCGTCCCCACATGCCGCCGCAATTGATCACATATTCGGCGGCAATGGCGTGGCCTGTGGTCGTAGTCACACCCACAGCGCAGCCATTCTTCTTCGTAACAGAAGTAACTTCAACGTTCTCAAAGATGCGCACTCCCATGTCGCGTGCGCCCTTCGCAAGGCTCATGGTCACATCCACAGGGTTGGCGCGCCCATCGTCGGGAAAATAAAATCCAGCGGTCACACCTTTGGGGTCAGCCAGCGGCCAGAGTTCCTTGAACTGCGATGGCGTAATCTCCTGCGCTTCGATGCCAAGCGAGCGGGCAAAGGCGGCGTTCTTGCGAAGAAATCGCAAACGGGATGCGGAACTCGCAGCTTGAATGTAGCCAATTGGCTTGAAGCCAGTGGAAACACCCGTTTCTTTTTCGAGGTTGCGATATAGCTCGCGGGTGTAATGCGCAAGTTCGAGCATGGTCTCGGTATAGAATCCACCGCACACTACCAGCCCAGCGGCGTGCCATGTGGTCCCAGACGTAAGTTGTTTGCGTTCGAGAATGACGACATCCGTCCAGCCAAGTTTTGCAAGATGATACGCCGTGCTACATCCGATAACCCCGCCGCCAATAATAACCACCCGTGCCTGTGTAGGAAGAACCTGTTCCATTTGCCACTCCTGTGCGAATGATATTGTTCTACAAGAATTATTGAATACCGCATCAGTTTTGTCAATGCTGAATGTCATGTAATTATTTTTTGCAGGCATTCTTCTTCATGATAAACTTTGCGCTTCCATGTCAACCACCACCCTCTTTTCTCCTTATCGCATCTGTCCCATCGGCGCGCACATTGATCATCAAGGCGGCGCGGTCTTGGGGCGCACCATCAAGCTCGGTACCATACTCGAATATCGCGCGCTTAATTCAAAGGAAATCCGCATCACGAGCGATCAATTCGGCAAAGCAAAATTCCTGATCGGCGATCTGGATAAATTGCATTGGGTGCGTTATGCGCAGGCGGCAGCGCGGGTGTTGAATCCCAAACGTGGAATGAAAGCGCATGTAACGGGTTCGCTCATCGGCGCGGGCTTGAGCTCGTCCGCTTCGGTGGGGCTGGCGTATCTCAAAGCGCTCGCAGATGTGAATGAAATTGAGTTAACCAATGAGCAGCTTGTCCATTTGGATTTTGAATTGGAATGTACCGAATTGGGATTGCAAAACGGACTGCTCGACCCGATGAGCATTATCTACGGAAAAAAGAACGCGCTTCTTTTCATGGACGTGGTAACTGGTTCTGTTTCCCCGATCATTGACCCACCCTCAAGCGACTCTGTGTGGATCGTGGCGTATTCTGGAGTTTCGCGCGAACTCACCAAAAGCGGATTCAACGTCCGTGTGGCGGAATGTCACGAAGCGGCGGCATCCCTGCAAAGCGGGGCGTGGAAACTGGGCGATGTTCCGCAAGAAGTTTTTGAGGCGAAGAAAATGTCATTGCCTGAAAATCTGCGCAGGCGGGCGGAGCATTTTTTCAGCGAAGTGGAACGTGTCAGTTTGGGCAGGCAGCTTTGGGCGGAGTCTGATGCGGTGCGCTTCGGGCAGTTGATGAATCAGTCTTGCGAATCTTCCATTAAGAATTACGAAGTTGGCAGCGAAGTATTGATCCAGCTGCATGAAATTACCAGCAGTACAAATGGAATTTATGGAAGTCGCTTCAGTGGCGGCGGGTATGGAGGCTGTGTGGTTGCGTTGGCGAAAAGTGTTCTGGCAGAAAATGCTTGCGTTGAGATTGCAGAGAAGTTTTCAGCGCTTCACCCTGAGTTACCATCAAAAGTTTTTGTAGCTGAAACAGCGGACGGTTTGAAATGATAAAGTCTGCTGTTTTACTAGCGGCGGGGCGCGGCAAACGCCAACGCCCGTACACGGATGTAACACCCAAGCCATTGCTCGAAGTGAACGGACGCCCCACACTGGATTTCGTTTTACGCGCGGTGGCGAAGGCGGGCGTGGAACGGGTTTGCATTGTGACGAATCATTTGGAAGAAAAGATCTTTGCGTACGTGGGCGACGGCTTGAAGTGGAATCTCTCTGCGAGCTTTGCGCATCAATCCGAACTGCGCGGTAATGGCGATGCATTGCTGTCCGTGCCGCAGAGTTGGATTCGTGACGAGTCTGTGATGGTCGTAGCGACGGATTATATTTTGGAAGAAGACTCGTTGCTTGAGCTTGTACAGGCGCAAGAGAAACATGCGGCGGAAATTGTAATGAGCCTGAAGGAATGTCCCATTGAAGAACTCGCCGCCCGCTCCAGCGTGGACGTGGATTCAGATTGGCGAGTGAAACGGATCATCGAGAAGCCGAAGCGGGAAGAGATCATGAGTCCGTATGCGGCTTCGATCCTGTTTATTCTTCCCCCGCAAATTTGGGAGTACCTGCCGAAGGTGCAACCCTCAGAGCGCGGCGAGATCGAAATGCAAGCCGCAATTGACGCAATGATTCGTGATGGACTTAAAGCAGTTGGGGTATTGCAGCCTACACCAGAAGAGTGGAAAGCACCTTTACTTTAATTGTTCCTTCAACCAATCGAACGCAGCAGACTGCATCTCCAGATCAAATTTATGTGGGCCAGGATAGAACTGCCCCGTGTATGCATCGGGTTTCCCCATATTCCAATAATGCTCGTGCAAACGCATATGTGCTTCACGCATGCCATCTTCCGTGAACAGGTCATCGTGTATGTCATATTGAACCAGCAACGGTAGCGGCGCACGAGATGCGGCAATATCGGGCCAGTCACCGTGACGAGCCCAGCCGAAGGGGAACAACATCCATGTGTGGGACATGTTATGGTCAAGCAAGGCTTGATACGTAGTCATCAACCCGATAATGACCGTAGCTTGAATACTTTCATGGGTAGCATTCAACAAGGCTGCGCGATTCCCACCACCAGATAAACCGATACAACCGACATGCTCCGTATCCACATCCGCGCGAGAGAGCAGATAATTCAAGGCAACGCGGTCTTCAAAGGAAACAACGCCCGCCATGTTGGTGCCGAGAATGTTGCAATACTTCGAAACCCAATGCTCGTGGAAATAAGCAGCAACGTTATATTCTTCAATTTCATCGGGGGCAGGGCGCAGATTCAACAAATCGGTTGTTTTACTGCCCATCATTTCCAACATAGTCTCCAATGGAAAGCGGCGGCTGCCCCACAGGAACACATCATGAACCAGAACCACAAATCCCTCACGCGCCAGTGCGTTGGCATATGCTCGTCCGCCGTAGGGACCTTTGCGGAATTCAGTTAATGCAGGCACATTGTTCTGACCATCTGCAATCTTTTCTTTTCCATAAAACTTAAAGTCACTGTGGTCATGCAATGCAACAATGCCAGGCAATGGTTTATTTGATTTTGCAGGCTTGAGCACATACGCATGAGTACGCGGGCCAAACCCAACTGACCATGAAATCTCCTCCCCTGCCACACCATCCTTTTCCCATCTGCTTTCGACCTTAACATCCATCGGGCTTTCGTCTGAATGAAAAAAGCCCAACGAGTCGCGGATCAATTCTCGAGTCTGCGGGCCAGGGACGGCAACGGGATAAAGCGTTTGTTTTTCACATGCAGCCGAGACCCAATCGCTAAAAGCGCCAAGATGACGATACTGTTCCGACATAAAGTTCCTCTCAAAAGCCAAATTGCATTTCACCAAAATTTTTATTTTGATGCATCGATCTGTGCAAAAAAATTAGCCACCTCAGAGTTGAACGGAAAAGACCGTATATCCGCAGGCGACCCTATTTGCTGTATCTTGGAATTCAAGATGATAGCCATTTTACTTGCCAACCTATCCGCCTCAGAAAGGTTATGCGTCACAAAAATAGTGGTCGCGCCCGTTTCAGGAAGGAGGACACGTAGATCATCCAAGAGACGTGCTCGGGTTGGCGGGTCAAGGGCCGAGAATGGTTCATCGAGCAAAAATAGTTGAGGCTTCAACACTAATGCCCGTGCCAGACTTACGCGCTGTGCCTCACCGCCAGAAAGCTGCATTGCACGCCGTCCAGCCAAATGCCTCACCCCCAAACGCTCCAAATACAAATGCACGCGATCATGGATCTCATCTTTGGCAACGCCGCGAAACCTCAACCCAGATGCGACATTATCGAACACGGACATATCGAACAACAACGGATCTTGCAGCACCAGCGCCAACCTGCGCCGATATACTGCATCAGACTCCGCTTGTGCTTGATTGCCATCAAATAAAATTTGCCCACGCTCCAAGCGGATAAGACGAGCCAGAGCCAACAACAATGTACTCTTCCCCGCACCATTAGGGCCGACAACCGCCAGCACTTCTCCTTTATCAACTTGTAGAGAGTCTATCTCCAGTGCAACTTGTCCACGCCGCTTTATTAGCAAATCACGAATCTCGATCAATGCGCTCATCTCTTCCTCCCTTTTTGTTGAATCCAAGTCAGCGCCCAATTGATCAGAAAAGTGATCAGCAATAAAAGCACAGCCAAATTGATGGCATTTTCAAATTGTCCCTTATTGGTTTCCAACACAATAGCTGTTGTCAACACACGGGTCTGCCCGCGGATATTTCCGCCCACCATCATGGACGCTCCAACTTCAGAGATGACAGACCCAAAGCCTGCCATTAAAGCTGCCAACAAAGGCAGCCTTGCTTCCCGCCATAACATCCAAACCATTTGTATTCGTGAAGCTCCCAACCCATAAAGCTGTAACTTTAAGCGCGGGTCAAGAGCCTGCAACGCAGCAGCGGATAACCCCGCCACCACAGGCGCAGAAATAATGGTTTGCGCGATCACAATGGCCCAGGGAGTGTAAATCAATCGCAAGTCGCCAAGCGGTCCGCTGCGCCAGAGCATCATAGCAACTGCAAGGCCCACCACCACAGGCGGCAGCGCCATCCCAGTATTCACAATGCCAAGAAGAAATGAACGGCCTCTAAAATTTCCAAGTGCGAGCCAGGTGCCAAAAGGCAAGCCGATCAGCAGGCTGATCATAGTAGCCAGCCCAGAGACTTGTAAAGAGAGGAGAGTGATTTCGAAGGTTTCCATGGAATATAAAAAAAACACGCACACAGGCCTGGGCAAGTTTACCTGTGTGCGTGTCAACGTCAAGGCTTGTGTTGGTTATCCGCCCAAGCCAAGTTCTTCCTCGGTCTTTCCAGCATCGGGGATGAAGAGCGGCTGTCCGAATTTGTCAACGCCAAATTTAGCGATGACTTCCTGCGTAGCAGGGTCAATCATGAAGTTCGCAAATGCGATCGCGCCTTCTGAATTGATCTTGGGCCACTTCTCTGCATTGACTGTGATGACATGATACACATTCAAAAGAGCGTTATTGCCTTCAAGCAAAATATCCAACTGGAGTTTATCTTTGTTGGCGAGGTAGGTCGCGCGATCTGTGAGGATGTATGCCTGTTTCTCAGAAGCCACAGTGAGGGAAGCACCCATACCCTGACCTGTTTCAATAAACCAAGGCTGACCCTTCGGGTCGAGTTCGGCTTTTGTCCAGAAACTTATTTCCTTCTTGTTGGTGCCAGAGTCATCACCACGGGAGACGAAAGGAGCGCCAGCATTGTAAATGGCAATGAAGGCCTCTTTCGGACCAAGTCCCTTAATGCCTGCTGGGTCATCTGCAGGGCCAACAATGATGAAGTCATTGTGCATAACGAGGAAGCGGTCTGTGCCAAAGCCATCATTCATGAATGTGACTTCAGAGGATGGAGCATGTACGAGCAATACGTCAGCATTGCCTTCTTCACCCATCTTGAGCGCTTCACCTGTGCCAACGGCTACTGTCTGCACTACGTAACCAGTCTGTTCTTCAAACATGGGGACGAGCACATCCAACAAACCAGAATCCTGTGTGGAAGTTGTGGTGGCGAGGATCAGGTTCGGGTTGGCGGGCACAGCAGCAACTTCTGTAGGTGCTTCAGTGGGAGCTTCAGTTGGTGCTTCAGTGGCGACAACCGCTTCAGTAGCAGGAGCAGCTGTCGGTGTGGCGGAGGCGCCGCAGGCTGTCAATACAATGGAGAGAACTAGCAGCAGCGTCAAAAGTATATTGCGAGAATTACGGTTCATAAAACTATCCTTGATTTGATTTTTTTGAATAACGATGAACACCAAGCACAACGATTGCGCCCAAAAGTCCACCGACCATTCCGAAAAGCAGATGGCTCGCAAATGGATAAACGACTCCATAGCGGAAGGAGCCAAAAGGCCAGCCAGTGACAAGGTTAATGATGAATTGTCCAACTGGTTTGGTGGCGTGCGCAAAGCCGCCCAGCAAAACAAGGAACCAAAGTTTGTTTGCGTAGCGCGGCAGATATTGATAAGCCAGATCCATCACCACCCCAGGCAATAAATAAAAAAGCCAGGTGAACGGATTATCACCGCTCAAGAATGGCAGCATTGATGCAGCTGATGCGCCAATGCTGGTGAGTGTGCCAGCACCGCGGAACCGCGAAGACGCACGCCCGAGAACCATGAGCGCCATCCATTCTATTCCGTGATGACCAGGCAGGCCGAGTGATAGATCAGTAACGCGATGCAGGACCACCGCTGTTACACCGCCAACAATGAGCAGCAGTGCCTCCGCCCATGAAATTGACCAGTCAGTTTGATAAACGTTTGATGTGTTCTTTACTGATGATGTTCCATTCATGATTATTCTCCTCAACATATAGGGTTGCCTTACCGTTCTTTAAAATGGGGCGCACCCACTCGCCCACATTCACAACCAATTCTGGCTGAAGCTCTACTTGCTCCAATGTACACACACGGTCCACATGTCCAAGTTTGCAAATCTCATGCACGGGGTATTTTCCAACGAGGTCGCGCAAACCTGGCAACCAAAGATAACGTCCATCATCACCTGCCCGATGCAGACCAATAGCGGACAATGCACCGATGATCCCGCCATGGGTTCCCGTCAACCCTTCGCATCGTATCGCGGACCGTGAAGCTGTTGCCTCTGCCTCAGGCATAGTCAACACTGTGAGCTTTGCCCTGCGGCCAAAATCCAAAACTTCCTCGCTGATCGAATTCCACTCGGCAAGACACAGACCTGCATCTGAACCAATAGCCGATTCACGCAAAAGAAATTCACGCGCGGCGTCCCAAACTTCATTTGGGGTTTCGGTTTCAACAGAAAGACAAGCCGAACTATTGTGTGAAGTATATGGAATACGCGAATCCACCAGCAATTGATGGCGAGTAATACCCAGTGGATGAGCAAGCTCATTTTGGGCAAGCCAATCTGCAAGTTGGCGGACGCGATGTCCTGTTCCGCGTGATTCGAGGTTATCGGTATCATCAATTCCAAGCAGATAATTCATTAGGCAATCTTTCCTCGTTATTCCATTAAGTCTTTACTTAATGGAATAACGAAAATAAAAAAGCATTACTTGACGACGATCTCAGTAATATCCTTTGTCCAATTAGCTTTGGAAATATAAGTAGTGGCAAGTTTCATTGTGCCGCGGTTGCTGAAATCAAGGATGGTATTGTCATCCACTTGCTCGAAGGTCAATGTGCAAGGTGCGCTGCTCCCGTTGATGGTGATCTCGGTAAACTCAGTTACGCCAGCCAAAGCCAATACATCCGCAAGTTTGGGGCCTTCCTGCACTTTATTTTCGACAGTGATCTTCTGCAAAGGCAAAGCTTTTACAGCGTCCAACGTTACATCGAACGAAGTACCGTCTGCGGCAACGATCTTGAACAAGACATTAACATTCGCAGCACTTGCTTCAGTAGCGGTAGCAGCTGGAGCTTCAGTGGCTACTGGAAGAGCCGTAGGAGCTTCAGTAGCTGGGGCTTCAGTGGCAGCTGGTGTAGCAGGCGAAGCACAGGCGGCTAAAAGCAAAATGAAAATAATCAAGATGGTGGAAAGAGTGTAGCGTTTCATGGTTTCCTTTTCAATTGGTGTGATGAGTTACAGAGCGATAAGTTCGCCACTGTGACTTGCGTTATACCCGCTTAGTGTGCCTAGCGCGCTGCGAAAGTCCAAAGTTTGAATGTAGTCCAATAAAGGCGTCAGGTTTGATACTTCTTCTGTCGGAAGGATAAGATCGTATCGTTCTTCAAAGAGAGGAATAAAGTCCAGCCCACGTTGACGTGCAGCAGCTTGTAAACCAAGGGAAACATCCGCGTGACCCGCTTCAATGATCGAAGCGGCTTCGCTATGAGTTTTAACAACCGTCTCATATCCCATGATCTTATCTGCAGGAATGTTTAACTTATGGAGCTCAGAATCCAACCAAAGCCGTGTACCTGAACCAGGGTTCCGATTCACGAAATTAATATTTGTGCGGGCAAGGTCGGCAATTTTCTTCACCCCTTTGGGGTTCCCAGCTGCGAGCATTAATCCCTGCGTACGGTGAGCAAGGGTGATGATCTCAACTTTTCGATCAGGAAAGAGATGTTTGACAAAGGGAGTATTGTATTCCCCGTTTTCTGCTAAAAGGTGAGACCCAGAGATCTGGCATAACCCTTGGCGTAAATTAACCAATCCATCCAATGAACCAACAGGCATACTGAGCAAATTGACATATTTCGCAAGATGTTCAGCAATCCCTTCAACAGCCAGATCATGGCTGCCAGAAAAGATCACAGATGGTTTTTTACTTTTAGGGAGAATGATCTCTTGAAGAAAAAAAGCATCTCCTTTTGCACGGTAAAACTTTTCCATCACTTTACCAGTCTTACGCATTTCGCTGATCTCGATCAGCCCTGCAGATGTCAGCGCCAAAATATGGTGCCGAACCCAGGCTGGGGATTGTTTCATGATCCGTGCAAGGTGCGTGAGGGTGGCAGGCGAAGCCATCAAGAGACGCAAAATATCCATACGGCGGGGGTCCGCCAGTATCTTGATCTGCTCGAAAGATTGAAGAGTCTCAACTTTTTTCATAGAATTAAGGAAAAGCTTAACTGCTTTGAAATATTGTAGCATAAGCGCCCCAGCATGTCTATTAATTTTTCTTCAGGTATGCCAAGCGGCTAAAAGGTTTTGATCTTTGTTTTCTATTTTAGTCACTGCAAAAGACCTTTTGGTAGAGCTGTATCAGTCAGGTGTTGTATAATCCTTTCATCGTATTTGTTGGAAAAATCCAAATTTGTTGAGTTGCTTTCATGCCTGAATTCCTTCAATTGTTGCCTCCTGAAGAGGCGCGCACGCTCCTATTTTCACATCTCCCCAACCGTAAAACCGTTCATGAACAAATCGAGACTGCATCCTCCCTCGGCAGGATCACTTTTGAAGAGATAGCAGCACCGCATTCTCTCCCTGAGTTTTCCCGCTCCACAGTGGACGGTTATGCAGTTCGCGCACGAGATACGTTCGGCGCGTCAGACTCCATGCCAACCTATCTCACATTGATCGGTGAAATTCCAATGGGCGGCACTCCATCCCAAACTTTGGGAAATGGTGAATGCTGTCTCATTCACACAGGCGGTATGCTTCCAGCTGGGGCAAATGCCGTTGTGATGTTGGAGAACACACAGGTCGTGGCAGGAAGCGAAATTGAAATCTTTCGTTCCGTAGCAGATGGCGAAAACATCATCCAAATTGGTGAAGATGTAAAAGCAGGCTCGTCAATTCTCTCTAAGGGATGCCGAATACGTCCCGCGGAAATTGGCGGACTTATGGCATTGGGGATTACTCATGTATCCGTCGCATCAAAACCAAGGGTAGGGCTGATCTCTTCAGGCGACGAAATTATTGACCCCTCCAAACAGACTCAGCCAGGCCAAGTGCGAGACATCAATGCATACACCTTATCATCTTTAGTCGAGAAGGCAGGCGGAGTTCCAGTCTTGTATGGGATTGTGCCAGACGTGAAAGCTGAATTAGAGTCTGTGGCTCGTGTTGCATTGAGTGAATGCGATATGGTAGTTATTACCGCTGGCTCTTCAGCCAGCACGCGTGATATGACCGCAGAGGTGATAGAAGCGCTTGGAGAGCCCGGTGTATTAGTTCACGGAATCAACACGCGCCCGGGAAAGCCCACCATTCTAGGGGTGTGTGATGGAAAAGCTGTGATCGGTCTACCTGGCAACCCGGTGAGCGCATTGGTCAACGGATATTTATTCGTCCAACCTGTGATCGAAAAATTGCTGGGAGAATCCCCGCGACCTCGCCCAGTTGTATCAGCCAAGCTGACGGTAAATTTGCCATCGCAAGCTGGGCGTGAAGATTGGATTCCCGTAAAACTGATTCCCGCACAAAGCGAAGCTTCGCCCGCCAAAACAAAGATTCACTATCTCGCTGAACCCATCTTTGGCAAAAGCAATCTAATCTTTACCCTTGCAGCAGCAGATGGACTTTTGAGAATTCCTCCCGAAGTAACAGGGTATGAAGCGGGAGAGACCACTGAGATCGTTTTGATCTAAGTAAGGAATGGAGACGAATTATGTCGGTCTATCTTCATGATATTCCGTTATCTACGGCGCAACAGCATTTACAAAAATCACTTGAGGCAGCTGGGTTGTGGCAAATTCTCGGTGTAGAAACGATTAAGTTGGATGAAAATGCCCTTGGGCGCATCCTTGCCGAACCAGTGTGGGCAGATATCTCATCGCCGCATTATCACGCTTCCGCTATGGACGGGTTTGCTGTCATTGCTGAACACACATTAGGTGCAGGTCCATCTTCGCCATTGTCGCTTCTTATGCAGGAAGGGTCTGCTCAATATGTTGACACTGGAGATCCCTTGCCAGAGTGGGCTGATGCAGTCATCCCAATAGAAAATGTTGAGTCGCTGGATGAAGACAGCAAAATAACAAAAGCCATACGCACGCCCTTCTCCATCAGAATTCGAGCCGCAGTAACACCTTGGAGTCACGTCCGTCCCCTGGGAGAAGATATTGTTGCATCGCAATTGGTTCTTCCCGCCGGGCAAGTATTACGTCCTGCAGACCTTGGTGCGGTGGCAGCTTCTGGTCATCAAGAAGTAAAAGTTGCTCGTAAACCCAGGGTGGCAGTTTTACCAACAGGAACTGAACTGGTGCCCATTGGGTCAAAACTAAAATCAGGGGATATTCTGGAATACAACTCATTGGTGCTTGCTGCTCAGATCAAAGCAATGGGCGGTGAAGCGACGAGATTTCCGATCATCAAAGATGATTTTGACCTGATCTGCCTACGTGTCTCCGAAGCAGCACAAGAATATGACCTTGTCCTGCTAAATGCAGGTTCTTCTGCTGGTGCTGAAGATTTTTCTGCAAGAGTCGTAGAGAAATTAGGTCAACTGCTTGTTCATGGTGTAGCTGTCAGACCTGGGCACCCAGTTATCCTCGGGATGTTGAATCGAAATTCGGAAAACTCCAAAGATGGTGAAACAAGGCAAGTTCCAATTGTTGGAGTGCCTGGCTATCCCGTGTCCGCCGCGTTGACTACTGATATTTTTGTTGAGCCGCTCATTGCAAAATGGCTGGGACGCCGTCCGCTGGAACTACCCACTAGAGAAGCAAAACTTACAAGAAAGATCACGTCTCCTGCTGGTGATGAAGACTACATTCGTGTTGCGGTTGGAAAAGTCAGTGACCAATTATTGGTCGCCCCTCTTTCACGCGGCGCAGGCGTAATCACATCACTGGTGCAGGCTGATGGACTGATCGTGCTGCCACCCGGTGTACAAGGTGCAGAGGCTGGGGATAAAGTACAAGTCCGTCTATTTAGAAGCAACGCAGAGTTGGAACGCACGATCCTATGCATTGGTTCGCACGATCTGATTCTTGATGTTATGGCACAGTTCCTTGCAAAGTCAGATCGTAGACTTGTCTCTGCAAATGCTGGCTCACAAGGCGGGCTGATCGCAATCAAACGCGGCGAGGCACACATGGCAGGCTCTCACCTGCTCGACCCTGAAAACGGTGAATACAATATTTCATACATCCGCCGTTACATACCAGATATTCCCATCAAACTGGTGACGCTGACGCATCGTGAACAGGGATTGATAGTTCGCCGCGGAAATCCAAAAGGCATTAAAGGCTTGGAAGATCTCACACGAACCGATATTCACTTTGTCAATCGTCAACGTGGGTCAGGCACGCGCGTTCTGCTGGACTATCATCTCAACCAGGCATCTCTATCTTCTGACGACATCCGCGGATACCAACAAGAGGAATATACCCACCTCGGCGTCGCCGCCGCAGTTGCATCCGGACGAGCAACCTGCGGCCTCGCGGTGGCAGCCGCAGCACAAGCGCTGGATCTGGATTTCATTCCGCTATTTCAAGAACGCTACGATCTGGTGTTCCCGCAAGAGCACGCGCAATCTCCATTGCTTGCGCCAATTTTCGAACTCTTATCCGAACCTGCCTTCCGAGAAGCGATCTCCAAAATGGCAGGATACGATGTTTCAGAGATGGGCAACGTGATTCTGAATGATGGAATGTAAGAAATCTCTCTATTTTGCAAAGATGAAAAAGTAACTTTTGTCACATGAGTTTTTGTAGAAAGTAGATATGATTAGTGGAGATAACAACATGAAGGAGTACTCATGGTGACGATTTCCACAAAAACAACCACTGCTTGGGCTGAAGTGGATGAAAACGGACGCCTCATTCTTCCGCCCGAAGTTGCGCAGCAATACGGGCTGATTCCTGGCTCCAAAGTCCGCCTCGATGAAGGCCATAACTTTGTCCGCATGCATCGCCCTATCACCCACCTTACCAAGGTTTACATTGAGCCAACTGTCGCTTGCAACCTCGATTGCATCACCTGCTTTCGTAACGCGTGGGATCAACCCATGGGCCGCATGAGCGATGAAACATTTGAAAGCATCTTCAACGGCCTCAAGCAAATGGACCCGACCCCCAACGTATATTTTGGCGGCATCGGCGAACCACTCTTTCATCCCAAAACCATCGAATGGATTAGACGCGTCAAACAACTCGGTGTAAAAGTTGAGCTTATCACCAATGGCACGATCCTCACCGAAAAAAAATCCCGCGAATTAATTGATACAGGGCTGGATGTGCTTTGGGTCTCCCTCGATGGTGCAACGCCCGAAACTTACGCAGATGTACGCCTCGGCGCGGAACTCCCCACAATCATCAATAACCTTGAGCGTTTTGTAAAAATGCGCGCTGCTGGGCACTATCCATCGCCAGAGATTGGCATTGCATTCGTGGCGATGAAGCGCAATATTTCAGATCTGCCCAACGTCATCAAAATTGGAAAGTCTCTGCGCGCTAAATATTTCTCTGTCAGCAATCTGCAGCCCGCCACAGAAGATATGCAAGCCGACCGCCTGTATAACCGCACCACCCGCGATATTGCCTATTTGCAAGCGCCCCATCTTCCGAGCCTCAGCCTGCCTAAAATGGACTTTGACGAAACCACAAAAGACGCGCTCTTTGAGGTTTTCAACAGCGGATTAAATATCAGCTACGCCGGCAATAACTGGGGTGGCGCGAACGATGTCTGTAACTTCGTGGAGAACGGCACCATGTCTGTTGCGTGGACGGGGGATGTAAGTCCGTGCTGGCCGTTGATGCACACCCACATGAGTTACCTGCACAACAAACCACGTCTCTCACAAAAGCACATCATTGGAAATGTAAACCGTCGCCTCCTTTCTGACCTGTGGCTTGATCCCGATTACCTGGCATATCGCGAACGCCTTCACAACTTCGGCTTCGCCCCATGCACCTTCTGCGGCGGATGTGACCTCTCCGAAACCAATGTGGAAGACTGCCTTGGCAATGACATTGCCCCCGTCTGCGGCGGGTGCCTGTGGGCGCAGGGCATTATTCAGTGCCCGTGAAATAGTTTGTGTTTTAAAAGCTCGGATTTGACGATCCGAGCTTTTTTTATGCCTACTCAGGCAATGTCATTCTGAGCGGAGCGGCACTTGCACCGTGCGCAAGTGCGGTGAGAATCTCTACGAGTATCTCAGAGACCCTCACCGCACTGCATCCGCACCGCGGTGCATGTGTCGCTTTGCTCTGGGAATCATGGCTAGCTATGTAAGGTGTATTGATAAAACAACTTCTAAAGAATGACCTTAACGGTAAAATATAAGCACCAAAGGATTCTATTTAGGAGTAGAGGTGTAGAGATGGAAGAGACGATCATGAAAGTTAATTTCTATGCAACGTTGCGTCCGATAGTGGGACAGAAGACCGTGGAGTTGAAACTTCCACCCAATACCACAGCCATTCAACTGGTGTTGATGTTTGTGAAAGAATATCCCACCATGCGCAAGGAATTGTTGGATGAGAACGACCAATTCTTTCCGCACATGAAGTTCTTCATCAATGGGCGTGAGGCGGTGTACCTGCCTGATAAATTTGACACCATCATTCAGCCCGATGACAAAGTGGATATCTTCCCGCCAGTGGGCGGCGGCTAGTTTCATGCGGACCATCGTCCACGAGATGCGCGGGATTCCTTATTATTTACTCAAGGAATACTTGCAGGAACTTGGCGGTACTCTGCATGGCGAGGATTTGATCTTGGGGGATGGTTGGAGTGTGAAGATCGAAAAGATGGAGCCGTTTCGTCTGTTTTCGTTGTCTGTCGGGCAATCGCGTTTAACGATGGAGTTGGAAGAGCATGTTGCTGATGATTTTCTGGAGCGGTTTACGAAGAAGACGTTGAGGGCGGGAGGATAAGGGGAGATGCAGAATGATGAATTTGTCAGTGGGATAATTGCTTGAGAAACTAGAATCAGGTTACAGGTTAAGAAAGAAGTGGAAATTAAATCAAAAAGGCGACGTATCCAATGGATACGTCGCCTTTTATTTTATTACTTATTACTCGTCACTGACCTTACGCGATTTCTAATTCCTTCAACTTGGCTTCGCTGACGACACCGTTATTCCAGCCGCGGGCGGTGTAGTATTCTGCGAGCATGTCGTCCAGTTCGCAAACGTGGCCGACTGAGCCGGGCTGTGTGGAGGCTTCCTTGGTGAAGCGATCCGGAAGAACATCGGTGCCAGCGCCGAAGCCAGCGAGGTTGTTGTAATGGCGCTCGAGGTTGTAGATGCGCTCGCCGGTCTTGAGGACATCATCTGAGGTGAAGGGGATGCCAGTCATGGCGGCGTATTGCTGGGCGTATTCATCGGTGCCCATGGCAAATGCACTGAATTTGCAAAGGTCCATGCTGTCGGAGAAGGCATGAATGTCCTGGAAGACTTTCACGAGGCCGCCCTTGTCTTTCCAAGCCAGTGGATCGACCTTGAGGGAGCCGAAAGGCATAACGCCCAATTCAGCGGCAGCAACGTAGGCGCGCAGATGGCAGGCACCGCGGTTGGATGTGGCATAGCCGAGGCCCATGCCCTTCATGCCGCGAGGATCGTAAGCGGGGATGCCCTGACCCTTGACGGTCATGGCGAGTTCGGGATGACCGAAATGCTTGGCGGTAGCTTCTGCACCGTCAGCCATGACGTTGCCGAGGCCTTCGCGCTTGGCGATCATTGCAGCGGCTTTGGTCATGCCGTCAGCATCGCCCCAGCCAAGTTTGCCGTCGCCGTTGGTGTAACCCTTTTCGCTGGCTTCCATCCAGATCGAAAGCGGGTGACCGATTTCGATGGCGTCAAAGCCGAAGTCATTGGCGAGGTCGATCATCTTGGCGACGAGGCGGGCGTCGTTGTTGCCGCAATTCGCGCCGACTGACCAGGCTGGTTCGTATTCCACTGATTCCATGCGCAGACCCTTGTACGGACCGTCTTTGACTTCCACTTCCTTCTTGCATGCCACGGGGCAGGCGTGACAGGTGGGGTTGTCAACGAGCAAATTGGCGTTAACGAATTCACCGCTGATCTTCTCGGCATTTTCGCCGTAGGATGTGACCATGCTGTTCTTGGTGGGCAGAGCGCCAATGCTGTTGGTGATATTCATCAACACGTTGGTGCCATAGACGGAGAGACCGCCCTTGCGCGGGCTGGTGATGTTCTCTTCGGCCATGATGTTCTTGAGAGCGCGGTCGTGAGCGGGTTTCCACTCATCGCGGTTCGCGGCTTTGACGATCTTCTTTTCAGACTTGATAACAATGGCTTTGAGGTTCTTGGAGCCGCCAACTGCGCCGGTGCCGCCGCGACCAGAGGCGCGGTCGTTTTCGTTCATCCAGCACGCGAACTTAACGAGGTTCTCGCCCGCGGTGCCGATGGTTATCACGGTGAGGTCTTTTTCGCCGTATTTCTCTTTGAAATGTTTAATGGTGTCGTGGACGTTCTTTCCCCAAACTTCGGAGGCATCCAACAATTCGATCTGGTCATCATGGATGTAGGCATAGGTTGGTTTGGCAGCCTTGCCCTTGAAGACGAGTCCGTCAAAGCCAGACCAGCGTAAGCGGGCGGCAGACCAACCACCATGGTGAGAATCAGTTACGGTTCCAGTCAGAGGCGATTTGGTCACAACCGCCATGCGTCCACTCATGTTGGCTTCAGAGCCAGTGAGCGGGCCGTTCATAAAGCAGAGAATGTTATCGGGGGAGAGTGGATCTACCTTGGGGCCATTGTCATAGACATACTTTACACCCAACCCACGTCCACCAATATATTTTCGGGCATCGCTCTCTGCGATGGGCTTTACTTCCACCTTGCCTGCGCTGAGGTCAACCCAGCCAATCCGATTTGCATAACCGCCAAGTTCCATGATGAATCTCCTTTTTGCAAACGAAAATAAACAGCTGGCGCTGTTTTTATATTTTTAGAATAGCATTCACAAAAATCGGAGTCAATATTTAAGTTTTTACTTAACCGTAGAAGTGATATATGTCATATTGTGTTTAATGACTCAAACAAAGAGCTGAATTTAAGCGGTGTATGATGGTGTCTTATAAAACAATTACGCCTCCAACAAGTTGGAGGCGTAATTGTTTTATAACTAGAGTGAAACTAAATTGTCCCACTCCCCTCTTAACTGCCGGTTTATCCGATCAGGATTAAGAGAAGCTGCAAAGGAACCTTGAGGACGGCTTTCCATCCTGCCTGCCGCCCACTCTTGGTGTTTACAGACGGTTTCGAGAGCGATGTTTCCCCGTCCATCATTTGAAAGCGCCTCTTCTCATGCTCAAGCGCCACCATTTTTATCTCATAAGCATTTCTCCAGGTGGATTTTTTTTCTGGATTTGTGTTGTAGAAGTTGTACATTGTGTTCTCCTTAAACTAAAAACAAGTCTCTTGTCATCCGACATTTCCCTTCGCAGTACGCGAAGCCTCACGCATCAAACCACCTCTTAAAAAGGTGCTTTTCACGTGATCTTCGACGCCTACGAGGTTAGCTGTCGGGCTGGAACAGAAGACTTGCTCTACAACGCACTTACGTTGTTTCGCCCCGGAGAGTGGGTTCCCCGATCAAAAGATTCGGCGTTCAATAATCAACTACTTATATAACATAAGCCAGGGGATTTGAAAACAAATCAATGGGTGTTTTTACGAAAAAGCACCCAAATGGGTGATACGTTCCCTAAGAGAATGCTCATTTTCGCGCCAATTTCACTATTTGTGCTAAAACGGCTTAAATCAGGCGCATCGGTCTCTGAACGCATCTTCTTTTCTAGTTATTTTCTATTCGCAGGTCAGTGAAATATCCATCTGTTCCAATGTCAACCCAAAGCCCAACCCCGCCTGAATGATCCGCGCCATGTTTAAGATCATTCACCACCAACACAGGCTGACTGTTCCCGCTCAAGTAGAGTTTCGCTTTCTCACCTTTGACCTCGATT
Source organism: Anaerolineales bacterium (assembly GCA_046328875.1). Lineage (GTDB taxonomy): Bacteria > Chloroflexota > Anaerolineae > Anaerolineales > Villigracilaceae > Villigracilis. The sequence goes on from JAXLVS010000001.1 coordinate 4,087,508, forward strand.
TTTAGTTTGATCCGCTCATTAAGTCCCATGTCTGCGTAGGATTCATATTTTCCAGGCGTCTCTTCCCTGAGACGGTCAAACTTGAAATCAGGATAAGAGAAATACTGTGTGGATCGATTTCTTCGCAACTGGTCGTCGGCTCTTCCATTGGTCGGGCGAACATAAATTCCCTCAAATTTTGAGTTATTCTCGTCAATCCTAAAAGCAATACCGATAAATCCGCGAGCAAAGTCGGGAGCATCCTCTAATAGATCGCTCAACACAGTCACTTCAATGATCCCGTTTTTGAAATCGGAATCGATCAGTTTTGCAAATGTCGGTTCGTCAACCGCCTGCACCTTTGGATCTTTTGTAACGCGAACTACCTCTTTCCCTTCAACTTGTTCGATCTTCACAAAGGTATTGACTGAATCGAGGTCAGTATTCTTTCCACTAATCGTAGTGGTTAGTTTTTTCATTTGAATTATTCCAGTGTTTCGATTTGATGTTGTGTAATGATGTCTTGCGGTTTCTCTGTTTTTTTCTTTTGATCCTGAATCAAAAGATACATTCCGCTCGCCAACGTCAATGAAGCACCTGCTAAAGTCATCACGGTTGGGACTTCACGCCAGAAGAGAAACCCCCACATAATGCTGATAGGAAGCGAGGCATATTCAAATGGCGCGATCACCGAGGCTTGTGTTGTGCTATAGGCGCGAGTCATAAAATATGCCCAGAGAGCCCAAACCAACCCCAACCCAGACATAATGAATAGATCCAATAAGGTTGGCATGGTCCAGGTGTGGAAGAGAAACGCAACGCTTGGATGCGCATTAGGGATTTCACCCACTGCAGCAGCCAGCGGTGAAAAAATAAAAGCGGCGACCAGATAGACCCATGAACTGAAGTACGCCATCGTTGCACTGCTATCGGTGGCATTCATTTTTCTGGTGAAGATCACGGTCAGAGCGTAGAAAAGAACTGAGATCAAAACGAAGAGCGAGCCTTCGTTGAAATTTGTCGAACCGGGTTGAACGATCAACAGAATGCCTGCAAATCCAACGATCAACGCCAGCCAGCGCTGCAGTTCCACTTTTTCGCTCAACATGAAGACGGACAAAATCGTGATCATCAACGGGCCTGAAAAACGGATCGCTTCAACAGAGGCGAGCGGTAGGGCAGCCAACCCCATCATGAAGGTGGTGTAGGAGAGAAATAGGAAAACCCCGCGCACATATTGAAGTTTAGGTTGGCTTGTGGTGGGCAAGCCCTTCCCCCCTTCCAGCCGATAAAAAAGGAGCGTGATAGGCAAGGCCACGAGACTGCGGAACGTAACGATCTCCAGCACGGAATAGTTGCCGCCGATCCATTTGACTGCGACACTTTGAAGAGAGCCGATCAGCATCGCCAGCAAAAGAAAGCCGATGCCTAAAAGATTTTTGTTGGTTGTTTTCATTTTATGTGTGGGCAATAATGGGATGCGGACGATAGGGTTCTTCCAAGCGCGCGATTTCTTCTGCCGTAAGTTTGACAGAGAGCGCGGCAATAGCATCGTCCAAATGATGCGGTTTGGTTGCGCCGATGATAGGAGAGTTGACGATAGGCTTGGAAACCATCCACGCTAATGCAACCTGTGCCATGGGAATTCCGCGCGCCTCTGCCACTTCGCTGACGCGCTCGATCGTGGTCAGGTTATCTTCCTGAGCGTAGCGGCTCTTGGCGAGTGCATCACTTTGGTAGCGGATGGTTTCCTCTTGGGTAGTTTTACGCGCAAGCACGCCCCGTGCCAAAGGTGAGAAGGGAATCACACCCACGCCTTGATCCTGACAGAACGGAATCATTTCGCGTTCTTCTTCACGGTAGATCAAGTTGTAGTGATTTTGCATGGACACAAAACGAGTCCAGCCATGTAGATCGGCGGTGTATTGTGCCTTGGCAAACTGCCACGCGAACATCGCGGAACCGCCGATATAACGAGTTTTGCCAGCGCGGACAATATCATGCAATGCTTCCATGGTTTCCTCGATGGGCGTTTCATAATCCCAGCGATGGATCTGATACAGGTCAACGTAATCCGTTCCCAGCCGCTTGAGGCTGGCATCGATGGAATTCATGATGTGCTTGCGCGAAAGTCCATAGTCATTAGGGCCAGAACCCATCGGTTGACGAACCTTGGTGGCGATCACCACTTCATCCCGTTTGGCAAAGTCTTTCAAAGCGCGTCCGAGATATTCTTCGCTCGTCCCGCCCGAATAAACATTCGCGGTATCAAAGAAATTGATCCCCGCTTCAAGTGCCCGCTTGATATAAGGGCGGCTTTGCTCTTCATTCAAAACCCACTGATTGTTTTCGGTTGGCAAGCCATAACTCATGCAGCCAAGGCAGAGGCGCGAGACCTTTAATCCTGTTGAGCCTAATCGAACATATTCCATGACCTACTCCTTGAACTATTGATGCCCAACGATACGATGCGGAACATAAGGCTCTTCGAGATATTTGACATCTTCTGCCGTCAATTTGACAGACAACGCCCCAACAGCTTCTTCCAGATGCGCGATCTTTGTCGCACCGATAATGGGTGCCGTTACTGATTCTTTTTGCAACAACCAGGCAAGCGCAATCTGGGTGCGTGAAACCCCATGCTTTTTCGCGAGTTCAGCGACACGCTCCACCACTTTCTGATCAGCCTCGGCTGTCGAATCATATTTTCCTTTTGCGATCTGGTCAGTTTCCGAGCGCATCGTTTTTTCAGATGCCCAATCACGGGTCAACCTGCCAGATGCAAGCGGGCTGTATGGAATGGAGCCGATTCCCTCGGCGCGGCAAAGCGGCATCATCTCACGCTCTTCTTCGCGGTAGATCAGGTTCATGTGATTCTGCATAGACACAAAGCGAGTCCAGCCGTGCTTCTCAGCCACATATAGCGCCTTCTGGAACTGCCATGCATACATCGCGGACGCGCCGATATAACGCGCCTTGCCTGCCCGTACAATATCATTGAGTGTTTCCATTGTTTCTTCGATGGGCGTTTCATAATCCCAGCGATGGATTTGATACAGGTCAACGTAATCTGTTCCCAACCGCCTCAAGCTGTTGTCAATCTCGCTCAGGATGGCTTTGCGTGATAATCCTTCACCGTTTGCCCCTTCGCGCATCTTGCCGCGCACCTTCGTGGCAATAACAATCTCATCCCGTCTGGCAAAGTCCTTCAATGCACGTCCGAGATATTCCTCGCTCGTCCCATTGGAATAGACATTCGCGGTATCGAAGAAATTGATTCCCATCTCCAGCGCCTTCTTGATGATCGGGCGACTGTCATCTTCGTTGAGCACCCATTTATGCATCCCTCGTTCTGCGTCTCCAAACCCCATGCAGCCAAGGCAGATGCGCGAAACTTTTAATCCTGTTGAGCCTAATCGAACATATTCCATGACTTACTCCTTAATCTGCTAAACATCCAGTTTTCTCGTCCCAAGCCATTTCACTCTTTCAGGATCACGATGGTCAAAGAAACAACTGGTCTTGGTATCCAAGGTTGCAATTGCCACCATATCATCTACACTTAATTCAAAATCAAAGACATTGATATTTTCGTGCATCCTCTCCTTGCGAGTTGACTTGGCAAGGGCAATGACGCCTCTCTGCACAAGCCAGCGCAGAATCACCTGGGCAACGCTTTTCTTGTATTTTGCAGCGATGGAAAGCAGGAATTCATTCTGGAAAATGTTATTCTTCCCCTCGGCAAAGGGAGCCCACGCTTCAACCATGACAGTGTTATCCTGCAAAAACTTCTGGTTGTCAATTTGCTGTTGGAAAGGATTGACTTCGATCTGATTGATCATAGGGATCATTTTGTTATGAACAATCAAATCCATGATGCGGTCAGGTAGGAAGTTTGAAACGCCAATGGCTTTAATCTTGCCTTGTTGATACAGTTCCTCCATCGCGCGCCACTCGCCGTACACATCGCCGAAGGGCTGGTGAATGAGATACAGGTCAACGTAATCCAAGTTCAAACGATTCAAAGATCTATCGAAGGCTTTGAGTGTGTTTTCATAACCAATGCTTTGAATCCAAAGTTTTATTGTGATGAATAATTCTTTTCTGGCAATGCCGCTTTGCTTGATGCCTTTGCCAACCGCTTCTTCGTTCATGTAGGAAGCTGCCGTGTCAATGTGGCGATATCCAACATTGATCGCATCGATCACGCTTCGCTCACATTCAGCAGGGTCGGGGATCTGAAAAACACCAAAGCCAAGAATAGGAATTTCAACGCCGTTATTCAATTTTACAGATTGCATCATCGTTTCCTTATTTATTGTGGGGCAAGCAGTTTGGTGAACGAGAGCGAGGCTAACTTCCAATTTTCCTCTTGCTGCACATACACTTCTGTCACCATGAAGGGATTGACGACCTCGTTGCCGCCAACCACAGCCAACAGCGTAATTCTGTTCAGAAGAACGGCCGTATTATCAATGATATTCACTGACACTTCATGAATGTCGGCTTTTTTGTAGTGAATCCCACCGCTTTTGATGATCTCCATTTCACGCTCTTTACCCCACGATCCGCCCATGTGGACAAAGACAGATTTTTCATGAAAAAGAACATCCAAGGCATTCATGTCGCATTCAGACATCCAATCCCATTTCTATTTTGAGAGCTGAATTATTTCTTGTTCCAGATTTGTATTTTGCATGTTGACCTAATATCGATCTCCAACAACAGCGATCTTTTCCATCGCGCTGCGAATCTCGCCAAGGTCAGCTGCAGAGAGTTGGATATTCACAGCGCCGTTGTTTTCATCAAGCCGTTCCAACTTGCGTGAGCCAGGGATGGGGATGATCCACGGTTTTTGTGCCAACAACCAAGCCAATGCGATCTGTGCAGGTGTGGCGCCTCTTTCCGCGCCGATCTTTTCAAGCAGGTCGATCACCGCGCGGTTGGCTTTGATGGCTTCCTGTGTAAAGCGTGGGTTGCGGCTGCGAATATCAGAGCTGTCAAAAGTTGTGCTTTCATCGATCTTGCCAGTCAGGTAGCCGCGTCCCAGCGGGCTGTACGGTACAACGCCAATGCCAAGTTCTTCGCAAGTCGGCAAGATGGACTCTTCAATACTCCGCCACCAGATCGAGTATTCACTTTGTAAAGCAGTAACGGGCTGCACCGCATGAGCGCTGCGGATTTGTTCGGCATTCGCCTCAGACAGACCAAAATACTTTACCTTGCCCTGTTGGATCAAATCCTTCACGGCACCTGCCACATCTTCCATTGGCACGCTTGGGTCGGGGCGGTGTTGGTAGAACAGGTCAATGCACTCAACACGCAAACGCTTGAGAGAAGCATCAGCTACCCGTTTGATCTGATCCGGTCGGCTGTCCATCCCAAATTTTGGATGCGGGCCTTCATTGGGGCCATGTTTCCATCCGAATTTGGTAGCGATCACCACCTGACCTTTGAACGGTTCCAACGCTTCGCCGAGCAGTTCCTCGTTTGTGAATGGTCCATACACTTCCGCGGTATCGAAGAAAGTTACACCGCGCTCAAAAGATTTGTGAAGGAAATCGATCATCTCCTGTTTGTCAGTGGGCTTGTCTCCAAAGCTCATTCGCATACAGCCAAGGCCCATTGTTGAAACTTCCAAGCCACTGTTTCCAAGTTTGCGCGTTTTCATTTTTATTCCTCTATTTTGATTTTCTTTTCTTTTTCCAGAATCTTGCTCTCGTATACATGGATTTTGTGATTCAAAATATCCAGCGTCTTTTGCATTTCTTCCATTCTGGTTAAAAGCTGTTCGCGCTGCTCATACAGGATATCTTTTCTTGCTTCAATGGTTGTGTCACCCTGCTGAACAAGTTCCATATAGTCGATCAATACTTCAATGGGAAGACCAGCGCTTCTCATACATTTGACGAATTCAACCCGTCTGATATCAAGCTCGTTATAGTCTCTAATGCCGCTTCCATTTCGAGTGACGGGCGGTATCAGGCCAATACGTTCGTAGTAACGCAGCGTATCCAACGAAATACCATACTGTTCACTAACTTCTGCGATTTTCATAGGTCACCTCAAAAAATAGTGTAACACTTGGAGTTGACTCCAAGTCAAGGGTTTGAACAAGGAAAATATACGAAGAAAAGTAACTGATTTTTATAGGGGGATTATGTTATCGTTAACACATACAGCAAGAACATAACGTTCACAAGGATTAAGGCGCTATGGCAGAAAGCAGAATCATTACGCAAGTATGTATCGTTGTCAGTGATATTAAGAAGGTCAACGCAAACTGGGCCAAGGTGCTGGGGGTACCAGAAGAAAAGATCGAAACCATCTTTCCCGATGGAATTCTCCATTACACCAACGACAGCGCAGCAGAATATAAAGATTGTCAGGTGGCAAAGTATCAACTTGATAATTTTGTACTTGAACTGCTCCAACCGGGAAAGACTCCCAGCCCGTGGAAAACATTCCTGGATAAAAACGGTCAGGGCGTTTTTCATTTCTGCATTCTCGTTAATAACAGGAAGGTGTTTCAACAAACACTTTCAGAGATCGGCGTGGGGCTTCCCTATCACATCGGCTATTTCCCTGGCGGCTCATACAGTTATGTTGATGCAAAAGAACAGTTGGGACTTGAACTCAGCGTGAATAATCAAGCAGACCACTTTGATTTATTCAACGGACTATTAAATGGGACAACCACTCCCATGGATGAACTTAAATAAAAAACTGGAGAGCGAATCAAATGGATATCAACGAACTACGACAATGGATCGCACAGCGTGACTCGTTCAGCATTTTGGAAACAGTGGATGTACACACTGGCGTCAGGAACGTCCTCAAGGAATTTGACTACGTCATCGAAGCGCCTAACTGGACACAGGATGGCAAACACCTTGTTTACAACAGTCAGGGGTACATATACACGTACGAACTGGCGACTGGTGAAATTAAAAAGATAGATACTGGTTTCGCCATTGACTGCAATAACGACCATGTTCTCTCACCAGATAACACACAACTTGCCGTCAGTCATTTCACGAACGAAGATGCAACTTCAAGAATTTACATCCTGCCTCTTCATGGCGGCACCCCAAAGTTGGTAACAGAGAAAGGTCCCAGCTATCTGCATGGCTGGTCACCAGATGGCAAACGTCTCGCGTATTGTGCCGAGCGCGGCGGTCAGTACGATATTTACACCATCTCCGTCAATGGCGGCGAAGAAACCCAACTCACCAATTTGCCCGGCCTCGATGATGGCCCCGAATATTCTCCAGATGGCAAACACATCTGGTTCAACTCCACTCGCACTGGCTTGATGCAAGTCTGGCGCATGCAAGCGGATGGCTCCAACCCAACTCACATGGTCAAGGAGGAAGCGAACTGCTGGTTTCCGCACGTTTCCCCCGATGGCAAACTGGTCGTCTACATTGCTTATCGCAAAGGTGACGTGGACGCAGGGGATCATCCCGCCAACAAGAATGTAGAACTGTGCCTCATCCCCGCCGAAGGTGGGGAATCAAAAACTATCGTGAGTTTATTTGGCGGACAGGGGACCATCAACGTCAACTCATGGTCTCCCGATAATCGCACGATTGCGTTCGTCTCTTATCGTCTCAAATAATAAGGAAATACCTATCATGAAAATTCAACCAGTAAAAACAGCAATTGTTGGATGCGGCGCAATCAGCGATGCATATCTGAGTACGATGACAACCAAGTTCAAAATCCTAGATGTTGTAGGTTGCTGTGACCGGAATGCGGAGAAAGCACAAGAGAAAGCACAGAAGTATGGAATCAAAGTCCTCAGCATGGAAGAAATCTTGACAGACACTTCCATTGAGATCGTTGTCAACCTGACCACTCCAGGAGCACACTACCCAGTCATTAAACAACTTCTAGAAGCAGGCAAACATGTCTACACCGAGAAAGTGTTATCTGTGGAGTTGGAACATGCCGCTGAACTCGTAAAAATTGCAAATCAAAAGAATCTATACCTCGGCGCTGCTCCAGATACGTTTCTTGGTTCAGCGATCCAAACCGCAAGATACGTGGTCGAAAGCGGCATGATCGGTGACATCACTTCGTTCTACTGTGCGCTCAACAGAGACGGTGAAATTCTGAATCGAGCGTTCCCTTTCACAGCAAAACCTGGCGGCGGCATTGGCTTTGACGTGGGCATCTACTCCATCACTGCGCTATTGAGCATCTTGGGCCCTGTCAAAGAAGTGTCGGGCATCGTTCAGACCAGAAAACCAGAGAGACCAGATTATTCGCTGGAACAATTTGGTGAATCATTCCAAGTCGAGTGTGAGAATCTTATGGCAGGCGTCTTGCAATTTGAATGCGGCACAGTTGGAAATATCTTATTTGATTCAAATTCTATATTTGTCTTGCCAGAGAAGCCCAGCTTGGTACTGCTTGGAACCATGGGTGTTATGTATATGGCTGACCCCAATCAATTCGGCGGCGAGGTCAAAGTCATTTTGAAAGGCAACAACGAACCTTTCATCATGCAACAAAGCCATGCCTTCAGCAATGAATTCCGCGGGCTTGGCGTGGCTGATATGGCTTGGGCCATGAGAATGAGCAGAAAAAACCGCGCCAGCAAAGAGATGGCATACCACGCTCTGGACGTACTGCAAGGCATTGTCAAAAGCAGTGAAACAAAATCAAACCAGGTCATCCAATCCACTTTTGAAAAGACACCACCCATCCCGCGCGGATATTCCGGGCAAACCTATTTTGAGTTTGTCGAAGAAATTGGAATAGCCCAATAACTGGAACTAACGATATGAATACATCTCCTATCACTGCCCTTGCCCATCCAAATATTGCATTCATCAAATACTGGGGTAATCGCGATAATGGCCTGCGTCTCCCTGTCAACGGCTCCATCTCCATGAACCTCGATGGACTCTTTACCCGCACGACAGTTTCATTTAGTTCCCCAAAGCGTGACTCGCTCTTGATCAACAAGCAGGAAGTGACAGGCAAGGGACTTGACCGCGTGTCCTACATCCTCGATCTTGTGCGCAAGATGGCAAATATAAATGAAAGAGCGGATGTGACTAGTGAGAACAACTTCCCCGCAGGAGCAGGGATCGCCTCGTCAGCGGCGGCGTTTGCGGCTCTGGCACTCGCTTCTTCCCGCGCCGCAGGCCTGACTCTATCCGAAGCGCAGTTATCTGTCCTCGCGCGGCGCGGATCGGGGTCCGCGTCCCGCTCCATTCCTGCGGGGTTTGTGGAATGGCGAATGGGAAAAAGCGAAGAAGACTCTTATGCCTTCTCCATCGCTCCAGCGGACCATTGGAATCTGGTGGATTGCGTTGCCATTGTCAGTTCCTCTCATAAAAAGACAGGTTCTACCGAGGGACACGCCATTGCAGGGACGAGTCCGCTACAGGAGGCGCGTGTGGCAGATGCTCCGCGTCGCATTGAGATTTGTCGTAATGCAATCCTCAAAAAAGATTTTGAAGCCTTTGCGAATATCATCGAACACGATTCTGACATTATGCACTCGGTGATGATGACTTCTAATCCGCCGTTGATGTATTGGCAATCGGCCACTGTGGAGATATTCCATCAAGTGCGCGAATGGCGTGAAAGCGGATTGCCAGTCGGCTATACAGTGGATGCGGGGGCAAATGTGCATGTGCTTTGCTTGGGCGAGTATGCAAAGGAAGTTGAAAAACGCTTACGTGAAATCCCAGGCGTGAGTGACGTACTTGTAGCTGGGGTCGGCGGCGCGGCAAAAGTAGTTTAAAAGATACCGCGACATTTATGCCTCCATTAAAGTATGGGACATAAATGTCGCGGTACAGCAAGGCAAAGGGCAGGAAAATGCCCTTCGAAACAGTACCAATTGTTCGTTAAGTAGGAAGCGGGGAAATTTATCTAATAAATCTTTAACTATGCCACCTCCAATTGACGATATAATCCGCTTTGTCGCTCAAATTAGACAAACACCCGAACAGCAAAAAAACAGGGTTTGCCTGTCAAAAAAAGTTGTTTGGGCATGAAGGACATAAAATGGTATCTGGTTTTGTTACGTTGATCGTTTTCATCCTCGCCTTGGGCGGGATGATCTTTGTACATGAATTGGGGCATTTTATTGCTGCGCGTGCTGTGGGAGTAGAAGTAGAGGAATTCGGTTTTGGATTGCCATCGAAAAAGCTCGTTACGCTCTTTACGTGGCAGGGTACCGAATTCACAATTCACGCATTGCCGCTGGGCGGATTCATTCGTCCCAAAGGCGAGAATGACCCCAACATCCCTGGCGGACTTGCTGCTGCAAACCCGTGGAGACGCTTGGTGGTATTGTTCGCAGGCCCATTGATGAACCTCATCACGGCTGTGATCGTGTTTTCATTTTTGATCGCATCCGAAGGCATGCCCGTCACAGGCTCGATCAAGATCGATTCGATTGCCGAGAATTCACCTGCGCAGCAAGCTGATATTCAAGCTGGTGATATTCTGCTTGCTATTAATGGAAAAAGCGTTAGCGAAATACAATCTGCTATTTCCCTTATTCAAGCAAACCTCGATAAGCCCGTTGAATTATTGATCAACCGCGATGGAAAAGAAATTACCATCGTTGCCACACCGCTTTCCAGTAGAACAAAAAGCGAAGGCGCGCTGGGCGTTGGTTTAGGATATCCAACCCGACCTGCTACATTTATGGAAAGCGTTTCAGGCGGATTCACGATCACAGGGCTACAAGCAGCCACTATCGTTTATCTTCCCATCGCACTCATTCAAGGCGCAATCGCTCCTTCAGAGGCGCGCTTCATCGGCTTCAAGGGGATCTTTGATATGTTTGATGTTGCCGTGGAAGAGGATGTCACCAGCCGTCAGGAAGTAGCTGTCGCCCAAACAACAGGCACAACCAGCACTCCAAAACCCACCAATTGGACTCTGAACCTGATCGGTATGTTGAGCATTTCCCTGGGTGTGATGAACCTCTTTCCCATTCCTGCATTGGATGGCGGACGCATCCTCTTCACCCTTCCCGAAATTCTATTCCGCAAACGAATTCCCACCGAGTGGGAAAACACTGTCAATGGCATTGCCATGCTCCTTCTCATCAGCCTCATGTTGTTCGTCAACGTGATGGATTTCATCAACCCTGCAAAGATCCCCATCCCCTAAAACATGGCCGAAACTCTTTCCTTCCAATCTGTTCTCGATCACCTGCTGGATTCCAAAAAGGATATCCCGCAAAATCATCTACAGTATTATTCCGATTTGGACCCGAAATCCTTGCGTCTCTTCATGGATGTGTGGCCCAGCGTCAAACCTGAGCGAAAGCTGCTTCTGCTCAATGAGCTTTTGCAGCACCTCGACTCAGACAACCTCGTCTCGTACGAAGATATTGGCAAAGCGCTTTTGAATGACGCAGACGGAGAAGTCCGTGCATTGGCAATTGGACTGCTCGCCGAATCAAACGACCCGAAACTTGCCCGCACATTAATTAACATTTTCCTCAACGACGCAGAGCTCGCTCCGCGCATGGAAGCCGCCACTCTTCTAGGCGAATTCGTTCTGCTTGGCGAATTGGAAGAATTAGACGCAGACCTAAAAGCCAAGATCGAAGATGCTCTCATTTCCGTTATCCGCAGCGAACAAAACTCTGGTCTGCGAAAACGCGCACTAGAATCCCTGGGCTATTCCGGGCGGGATGAGATGACCAATATCATCGAAACCGCCTTCCACCGTGAGGAAGCAACCTGGGTGTCTAGCGCTCTACGCGCCATGGGACGTTCTCACGATAATCAATGGAATGATGATGTAGTCAGCAAATTGCTGGACGACGATCCACGCATCCGTTTTGCCGCTGCCGAAGCCGCTGGTGAATTGAACATCACAGAAGCTGGCCCCATCATGCTGCAAATGCTCGAAGATGAAGAAGAGGATGATGACGTTATCTCCGCAGCCATTTGGTCACTGTCGCAGATCGGCGGCGAGGATGCGCGCATTTACATCGTCAACCTGATCGAGAACACCGAAGATGAAGACCTCGTAGCTTTCCTCGAAGATGCCCTCGAAAACCTCGACTTCAATGAAGAGATGGACAAATTCGACCTCCTGACGCTCGACCAAGACGATCTCGAAGATCTGGACGAGATCGATGAGTTGAACGACGATGAAGAAGATTAAACAAAAAAGCATCCCTGACAGGGATGCTTTTTTGTGAGCATGGAAGGGATCGAATATCATATCCCCTTCGGGAACCCTTAACAAAAAAAGCCTTCCAATCAAGGAAGACCTTCTTGTGAGCGCGGAGGGGCTCGAACCCTCAACAAACGGCTTAAAAGGCCGCTGCTCTGCCATTGAGCTACGCGCCCATTCGTAAAGCGGATTGCATTCTATCACGGCAAAATACAGGCGTCAACGTAATAAAGTAAACCAACATAGCATCTATTTAGCTGGAGGTAAAAATGACCGAATTAAAATATGTAACTGAATCAGACTTTCAGGATGAGGTAATCGGCGCAGAACTACCCGTCCTTGTAGATTTCACGGCCACCTGGTGCCAACCTTGCAAAATGATCGAACCTATCGTCAAGCAGCTTGCTGGTGAATGGGAAGGCAAGGTAAAGGTTGTCAAGCTGGATGCAGACCAAAATCCCAACATCATGATGGAATATGGCGTCATGGGCATCCCCACCCTCATGTTATTCAAAGGCGGCCAGATCAAAGAACGCATGACCGGGTTCCAGCCGAAGGATAAACTGCAAGCCAAAGTCACACCGCACGTCTAATTTAATGTTTGCTGTATAATGGAGCCGAGCAATCGGCTCCATTTCTATTTAGGACAGCTTAGTGTCAGAACAAGAATTATTTCAGGCGGGCATCACAGCTTTCAAATCCGGTGACCGGCAAAAGGCTGCTTCGATCCTCTCCCAACTTGTCAAAGAATATCCAAACTCAGAGCGGGGCTGGTATTTGCTTGGAAGAAGTGTTTCCGCCAAAGAACAACGCCAATTTTGTTTTAGACAAGTCCTCAAGATCAACCCTAATAATTCTGACGCAAAACAACAGCTCACGCTTCTTTCCGCGCCGACACCTGCTCCTGCACCCCAAGCATGGACTCCGCCTTCCTCATACAACGAGCCAATCTCAACCCCCATCTCCAATGAACAATCCTTCAACTCCGCGCCGCCTTTTATTTCTTTTGAAGAAAATGAAGGAAGTGAACAAAATACATCGACAGATGAACAGCTAGTCTCATCTTCCGACGATAATGCAGCCAAACAAGCTCTTGAAAACAAAAAGAAAAAAGATCGACAAATTCTTATCGCATCCATTGTGGCAGGTATGGCAGTGCTGATATGTGCATCCCTAGCCGCCTTCGCCCTACTAAATGGAAGGCTTGCACCGCAGCCACCATCTTCTCCCCCAACATCAGTCCCTCAAACCCTGCCAGCTACTTCTACGCCGCAAGCACCAACGGCTACCAGCACTCTGTTGCCACCGACGCAACTTCCTACGCCGCTACCCACTGTCGCCTACACGCCTCTTTATGAAGAAGCGCCTTGTCCATTTGAAACCCCAGAAGGGGTACAAGTATCTTGCGGCTATGCAATTGTCCCTGAAAATCGAACCGTCAATTCAACTGACACGATCAAATTGGCGGTAGCAGTCTTCCATAGTACAAACAACGATCCTGCCCCTGATCCAGTTGTCTTTCTACAAGGTGGACCAGGCGGTGCGGCTGTTGAATTAAGCGCAAACTCTTATGATGCTTTGGTGAAACCATTCCTGTCAGAACGTGATTACATCACATTCGACCAGCGTGGCACAGGACACTCCGAACCTGCCTTGAAATGTGATGAACTCGATAAAGCCTACCGCCAAGACATGTATGGAATGATCGACGCGCAATCAAGGGAATATGTTTTCAAAAATGCCCTGCTCTCTTGCAATGGACTTTTACAAGCAAACGGCGTTGACCTGAGCGCATATTCCACAGTTGAATCCGCTGCCGACTTGAGAGATATTGTCAAACTGCTGGGCTATGAAAAGGTCAACCTGTATGGAGTTTCCTACGGGACCCGACTTGCCCTCGTAACCATGAGGGATCATCCAGAGATCGTGCGGTCTTCCATTTTAGACTCAGTTGTTCCCGTGGAATCCAATGTTCTGAATGAATACCCAGCTTCCGTTGAATCTTCCTTATCCAAATTATTTGACTCATGTAAAGCCATCCCAACCTGTAATACAGTCTATCCAAATCTTAAAACCATATTTTGGGATCTGGTACACCAACTGGATGAACGTCCTATCACCTTAACGACTTCTGCCTACCCAATGGGCACTGTCACTGAAACAGTCGATGGATACTATTTATTGTCCGTAATTCTAGGATTGGAAAGAAACGCAGACCTGATCGATGCAGCACCTCAAACCATATACCGAGTAAACGCTGGCGACCTTTCCACACTGACCGCCGCTCAATATTCACTTCCGTACGAATTCGAAGGCATCAACCCTGGTGTATATATTTCCATGATTTGCCGCGAACACGTTCTTGCCACCACAGAAGAAGAGCTTATAAACACCACAAAAAAACTAGATGTCAACGGAGTTATCTGGCGTCCATTCTCTGGAGATTTCAGCGATATGTTCGATGCCTGCTCATCCTGGGGTACGGTCGGCCCAGACCTGGGTGAGAATGATGCGGTCACGAACGATATTCCCAGTCTGGTCATCGAAGGTGCGTATGACCCAGCTACGCCTCCCTTTATGGGGAAGCAAGTAGCAGATGAATTGCCCAACAGTTTTTATTTTGAATTTCCTAACATGGGGCATGTTCCCACAGGCAGCGACACCAGCGGATGTGCCATGCAAACCGCCGTGGACTTTCTTAGCAATCCAAGTGTTGAGCCAGATAGAAGCTGCCTAAATAAAATACAGGATGTTGAATTCCTTGTGCCTTATACTGGCGAACCCGCCATTAAGTTAAAGACTCAAAATTCTGTTGGTGTCACAGTCGATGCCCCCGAAAACTGGTTCTATGATGAAGGCTTCTTCGTACGTTATTCATCTCCATTTGACGTTACTCAAGTGGGCGCTTTCCAAGTAGATGTTTCTGTTCAGGATCTAAAAGATTACTTCTCTTCCAGTATATATGGCTACCGTGAACTGGATAGTGCCCCTGTAGAAGCAGGGATACGAGACGCAAACGGCCATACATGGAAGTTATATACATCCACATCCAACGGGCACCCCGTGAATATAGCTGCTACAGGAAATGGAAGTTCCTCCTTGGTCATCACTATGTTCAGCCACCCTGACGAACATGACGCCCTCTACCGAACGGTTTTCCTGCCAATGGTGGATTCTGCACACTAAAAAAACACTGTTTTCGTTGACGATTCGCCCTTCTTCATGGTATTATTCGCCCCGCTAAAAAACCAGCCGAAAGCTGGATTTGTTTTGTCTAAAACAAGAGGAGTAACACATAAGCGCTAACGAATTTCGAGTGAATGAAGGCATCCGCGTTGCGGAAGTTCGCCTTATTGGTCCGGACGGCGGCAATGTCGGCGTTGTGCCGATTCGCCAGGCCTTGCAAATTGCCCGTGATGCCGAAATGGATTTGGTTGAGGTTTCACCCGGCGCCACTCCCCCAGTTTGCCGTGTGATGGATTTTGGTAAGTTCATCTACGAAAAAACGAAAAAGGAACGTGAGGCCAAGAAGGCCCAGACCAAGATCGAAGTCAAGGAAATTCGCCTGCGCCCAAAGACAAACGAAGCGCATCGCGGTTTCAAAGTGGATGATGCCCGCCGCTGGTTGAACCAGGGTCACAAAGTTCGTGTGACCGTCAAGTTCCGTGGCCGAGAAATGGATTATCCTGAAATCGCGCTGGAAGACTTGAAAGAGATCGCCCAGGAACTCTCCGATGTAGCTACGATCGAAGTTCCACCGCAAATGGAAGGGCGTACCATGCTCGTGGTTCTTGTCCCTGCCAAGGCGGGGGCAAAAAAGAAAGAGAAAACTGAGCAGGCTGAAGTTAAGAACGAAGCGGAAGCCTGATAGTTGTGAAGTGCCCGTAAAGGGTGCAAGTCCCATAAGATGTTGATCGTCCGCGGGAAGGTAAAATGTCCCGCGGTTAATTTTGTCTGAAAGGAGAAAACCAGCAATGCCTCGCAAAGCAAAACCTGGAAAGAAATACAAGCTGAAGACGCATAAGGCGACATCCAAAAGATTTCGCATGACCGGCGCCGGCGTACTCGTGCGAACCAAAGGTGGCAAAAGCCATTTGCGCCGCCGTACGTCTGACCGCACAAAGGCGTTATTGAGCGAGATGGTCCCCGTTTTGGGACGCAAGTACATCAAACGCATCAAGCGCCTTGCGCCAAACATGAAATAAGGTCTTTCGACCCTTCGTTGTAGTCATTTTATTTGCGGCTTTCGGGTGTTCGCAACTGGTGTAACCCACCGACGCCCGCGAGTTTGCAGGAGGTAAAGAAACATGCGCGTAAAAGGAGGCCCGCAAGGGCATCTACGTCACAAGAAAGTCTTGAAGATCACCAAGGGCCAGCGCGGCTCGAAGCATCTTTTGTTCAAACGAGCGAACGAGGCGATGCTGAAGAGCTTGTGGTACGCCACTCGTGATCGCCGCGTGCGCAAACGCGATCTGCGCAAGTTGTGGATCGCCCGTATCAACGCTGCGGCCCGTTTGAACGGCACCACATACAGCAAGTTGGTGTCTGCTCTCAAAAAGGCAAATATCGAGCTCAATCGCAAGATGCTGGCCGATATCGCGGTACGTGATCCGCAAGCCTTCGCCGCAGTTGTGGCAAAAACAAAGTAAACTGAATTTGGTCGGGATAAAAATCCCGACCAAATTTTTTAAGGGGGTAAAATAGAAAAATGAATTCTGTTTTGGTAAAAAGAATTTTATCAACAAGTCAAACACTTCAAATCGTTCAAGGCGATATTACGGTTGACGAAGTAGATGCCATCGTTAATGCAGCGAATGAACATCTGCAGCATGGCGGAGGCGTGGCTTGGGCGATATCCAAACGCGGCGGCGCAACTGTACAACAGGAAAGTGATGACTGGGTACGCAAGCATGGTCCTGTCTCCCATTCGCATCCTGCGCGGACCTCGGGCGGGCTGCTGCCTGCGAAATACATTATCCACGCCGTTGGTCCCGTCTGGGGTGATGGTGATGAGGATAAAAAATTATCAGATGCAGTCACAGGTTCACTACGCGTAGCGGACGAATTGAAATGCGTATCCATTTCCATGCCAGCGATTTCAACGGGCATCTTCGGCTTCCCAAAAGACCGCGCAGCAGGACTTATATTTTCAGCAATTGAAACCTATTTTGCCGAAGTCAAAGACTCAAGCATTCAAACGGTTCGTCTCATTTTATTTGACGATGCAACTGTAAAAGTATTCCTTGATAAATGGAATAATGGATAATGTTCCACAATCCATCTTTTCATTCTCCATTCCCCCACAATTCATGATCACATCCAATCACAACCCAAAGATAAAACTCGTCCGTGCCCTACTCAGCCGTGCAAGAGACCGCCGCGAAGCAGGCGCATTTGTCGTGGAAGGCGTACGCCTTGTAGAAGAAGCAATTCATTCAAATTGGCCGATGCGGTTCGTGTTGTACGATGATTCTCTCAGTGAACGGGGAATGTCAAAGGTTGAAAATCTAAAGTCTCAGGGTGTGGATGCGGAGGAAGTTTCCACAAGTGTGATGAAAGCCATGAGCGAGACAGAAAATCCGCAAGGCATTTTGGCTGTTCTCAATGAGTTTCAACTTCCAATTCCTGAATCTCTCAGTTTCATCCTCATCCCTGACCAGATCCGCGATCCGGGTAATTTAGGCACTTTACTCCGTTCTGCTGCGGCAACAGGTGTACAAGCCGTACTGATCCCGTCTGAGACAACGGATGCCTTTGCTCCAAAAGTACTTCGGTCTGGGATGGGAGCACATTTCAAATTACCGATCCATTCGATGAGTTGGGATGAAATTGAGACAGTGATAAAGCCCGCTGGTCTACAGGTATTGATTGCAGACATGGATGGTCGATCATGCTGGGAAATTGACTTACGCCAACCTGTCGCCCTCGTCATTGGGAGTGAAGCCGAAGGCGCAAGCGAGGCCGCGAACAAATTAGCAAATGGAAAGATCAGCATTCCCATGTCTGGAATGATGGAGTCATTAAATGCGGGTGTAGCTGGGTCTGTATTGATGTTTGAGGTAGTGCGGCAGAGAAAATAATGCGTGATCTCTGATCACGATTCAATTTCGGAGGTTTCTTTGAAAATTCGATCCATCACTTATTTTTGTAATCCAAAATTCCCGCTCGAAGAAAAAATCCTGCAAAACGCAGGACGTTTTTTATCCACAGCAAAAGCTGCATATGAAGCGGCTGGCTACGAAGTGCAGACAGTGCGAGTGGCGACCATTCCGTTTCCCAAATTGCTCGGTGAAAAGCATATTGATGAACTGCCCAAATTTGCAGGTCAATTTGAAAAGATGATCAAAGAAGCAGATATTTTTTATGCAGCGTTGGGCCCTGCCTTGCCTGAATTGCCACGCAGTTATCAGGTTATTCCTGAAGCGATTGCCGCAAGTGAGGATATTTTCTTTGGCGGCTCAATGACAACAGGAAACAATATCCATCTTGAGCAAATCAAAGCCTGCGCCGATATCATTGTCAAATGCGGGCCGCTAGACCCAAATGGATTCGCAAATTTAAAATTTACCGCGCTCGCAAATGTCAACCCGGGCGCGCCGTTCTTCCCTGCCGCATATCACAACAGCGATCAGCCAGCATTTGCAATTGCAGTTGAAGCTGCTGATATGGCACTGAATGCGTTCGCAGAACGACAGACGATCAACGAAGGGCAACAAACTCTTATCTCTGAACTCACAAAACACGGACAGGCAATTGCTCGAATTGCAAATGCTGAATTATCGGGAACCCACTTCAACGGCATTGATTTTTCTCTTGCCCCCTTCCCCGATGATGCCCATTCACTTGGCGGCGCAGTTGAGACCATGGGCGTACAGAAAATTGGCTTGCACGGGTCACTTGCCTCTGCTGCGATATTAACCGAAGCTATTGAACGCGCAGACTTTCCGCATATAGGCTTCAATGGTTTTATGCAACCTGTGTTGGAAGATACCATCCTTGCAAAACGAGCCGCTGAAGGAATATTAACAATAAAGGATGCCCTGCTCTATTCTGCCGTCTGTGGCACAGGGTTGGATACAGTTCCGCTGCCTGGGGATACAACTGCCGAACAGCTCGTTCCTCTTTTATTGGATCTGTGCGCGCTGGCGCTACGATTGGATAAACCGCTCACCGCTCGGCTGATGCCTGTTCCGGGCAAACAAGCAGGGGATGTCACGACATTTGACTTCTCCTTCTTTGCAAACAGCAAGGTGATGGCATTGGATTCGGCTCCAGTACATGCGCCGCTTTCAACTGATCAGATCATTTCTCTAAATGCCCGCAAGAAATAATTATTAACTCGTTAAATAAAAAAGGATGGATGTGGATTTTCCGCATCCATCCTTTTTTATTCTCGCCAGTATTCCCCGCCCCCGCCTTCGCGCTTCATTAAGCCATATCCCACCAACTCGCGTCTCAAAAATGCGGTGTCTTCGTGATAACTTCTTAATATCTCATTGACTTGCTTTTCACTATACCGCTTGCCAATTTTGAACGCTTTGGCCACATGCCTTAAAATAGCTTCCAGCTTTTTGCGCTGACCGGGGAGGGTTTTCAAGCTACCATCCTTGCGGACATAATCGTTGACCACTTTGTTGTCATAGGCACCGGCATCCACGTCCGCAACAGAGGCGGCCAGATTTTCCTGCGAGAAAATACTGCGTGATTTGGTTTCCAATGCCTTTTCATCGAGCTGATACACATTGTAGTAACTCTCAGCCTTGGCACTCACCAAACCAACCTGTGACAATTTCGCCAAATGATGTGATACCGTTGAAGCCTTTAGGTCCAGCAAGGCAGCAAGCTCCTCTACACTATAAGGCTGTTGCGCCAGCAAACCGATGATCTTCAAGCGACTTGCATCCGAGAGGGCTTTGAAGAAAGTGACCAGTTCTTCGCTCATACGGTAGTGACCTTTACACGCCAATAACGTGAACCGTCACTTTCGCGATTCAGCAAGCCTGCATCTACCAGATCACGGCGCAGCCCTGCAGTATCTTCATTATATTTCCGCAAAATAGTGTTTACTTCTTTCTCGGTGTAGTTTTTATCAAACTCGAAGAACTCCACAAGGTAATTAAGAATCACTTGCAATTTGGGCTGGGCTGGGATTTGTTTAATGCTTCCATCAGCATCAAGATGAGCCTTCAACACCTTTTTGGATTTTTCATCCCAATGGTCATCTGGCACATAGGAGCGGCGCGCCTCTGCCAGCTTTTCGCGAGCCAAAGCAGCGATGTTCTCATCATTCAGCGTGAAAATTCCATCGGCCTGAGTGACAACGCCCATAAATTCAAGAAAGCCCAAATGAGTTAGCGAATCTTTAGGGGACAACTTTAGCCGTTCAGCGATCTCAACCCGCGTAGCAGGTTTCTGCGACAACAGGCCAATGATCCGTAGGCGGCTCGGGTCGGACATGGCTTTTACATAATCAAGCATTTCGTTCATTTTTCACTTCCGTAAATCTAATTCGATATATATCGAATTAGATTTTAGGCACGAATCCGCACTTTGTCAAGATGTCTTTGAGGCGGGCTTTCCCTTTTTTAGACAGGCTTAAAAGACAACACGGAATTGCACGAGGAGAATTTCCTCGTCAATTCCGTGTCATACGTGCATAAAAATATCTTTAGTTCAGAATTTCAATATTCGGTTCGAGCGGGATACGATTGATCAGGTCCATGAAGTCAGCTTGAGTGACCTCGGATTGAGGCTTGTCCATCAGAGCAAGAAGAGTAGCTTCCATCACATTCGTCCCAAAGCTGCGACCCTCAAACCGTGGTGTAACTGTAACAAGAATATGCAGGTTGCGTTGGCGCAGCTCTTCCACGTTTTTGGATGTGGTTGTGTTAGTGACAATAATCTTGCCTGTCAGATCATCAGGCATGTATTGACGTATCTGCAAGAAATCACCAGCGATCACTTGAGATTGCTGATAGTATTTTGTCCATTTGGGTTGAGGCGGCTTATCCTGCTCTGAGCCTAGTGGATACAACCAAGAGAATGGAACTTGGGTCACGACAGGCAGTAACATTGCCGCCACAAGACGCGCAGTACTAAGTTTTTTTATGGCAATAGGAAGACCCAGAGCGAACATGAAGTCGCCAAAGGTGACATCCAGCCCTGCATCGACCATGGCTTTGCCCATGCTGTAACGTTCCACGACTGTTGTCTTTAAGGCAGACAGCCCTTTGAGTGAACGGCCTTCTTTTTCATTCAAATATTTTTCAAGGTATTCAAAAGCCCGCCTTTCCAGCAACCCTTTGACGCCGTTACCATCCCCTGCTTTGCTGACTTTGATGGCATCACGAATTCGTTTCACATCACGGAAATAGTATTTTTTATCTTCCACCTGCAAAAAGAATTCAACCCCGCCAATGCCAAAGGCATCCACTTTGCCATCCAATTCCTTATATAGCTGAATGGCCTTTTGAAAATCCCCGTCTGTGCCTCGGCGCGATATTTCACACTCCTGCCCAAGGAATACATGTCGTGTGGTGTGGTCTCGCGCGGACGAGCCTACACTAATTGAGACTATCTTTTTCACCTGCGCCTCCATAACCGTGAGATGGGCAATTTTATCAATAATCGCTTTCAGGGTATGAAAATATTTGAGAAACAGAATCAGGTGCGGGCGGAGAATGAGGCGAAGCGTCCAAATGGATATGGTGTTATATGAGCTATATAATCTTCACCGTCACAATAAAAACCAATTTTCGCTCTGACGGGTATAATTTCAAAGTATCAATTCAACTTAATTTTGGAGGTGTCAGTGGATCTCACAAAACATGCTTTCTTCGAGGGTAAGATCGTCCCCTTGGGTGATGCAAAGATAAACATCGCAACACATGGCTTTTTATATGGCACCGCTGTATTCAGCGGTATGCGCGCATACTGGAACGAAGAGAAGAAACGTCTCTTCGTTTTTCGTCCATTTGACCATTTCCGCCGTTTATTGAATTCGGGGCGGATGATGGCGATGGACATCCCATACGATGAAGAAGGTTTAACCCAGCTCATGCTGGATGTATTACGAATGGATAATTGGCAACAGGATATATACCTGCGCCCCACGATTTACAAATCAGATATGGGAATTGGCGTGCGTTTGCATGACCTTAAGGATGAGTTCTGTCTGTTCGTGATGGCTTTCGAAAAGTACGTTAAGAACGATTCAAACGCTCATGTGACCTTTTCTTCCTGGCAGCGCATTGACGATAATGTCATTCCAGCACGAAGCAAAGTGGCTGGCGCGTATGTCAACTCTGCGCTGATCAAAACAGATGCGAACCGCGCGGGATTCGATGAAGCCTTTGTGCTAAATCAGAGCGGTCACATCTCGGAAGGTTCTGCCATGAACATCTTTATGGTGCGAGACGGAGCGCTCGTAACTCCGCCAGTAACTGATAACATTCTCGAAGGCATCACCCGCCGCTCGATCATGGAACTAGCACACAACGAACTTGGTTTAGATGTTGTGGAACGTTCCATTGACCGTACAGAAGTGTTCATTGCAGAGGAAGTGTTTATGACGGGTACTGCAGCACAAGTAGTAGCCGTGACGAAGGTTGATCATCGCCCTGTAGGTAATGGAGCTATGGGACCCATTACAACAAAACTGCGGAGCCTGTTCGATGATGCAGTGCGCGCGAGGCTTCCAAAGTATCAAAAGTGGAATTTGGAAGTAGCATAAAAGAGCAACTAAAAAGTCCATCGCGATCGCGATGGACTTTTTAGTTTTCACTTATTTCTTCTTATTCAATTGCTAAAACCTAATGATTACGGGTTCTTCTTAAATCTCACCAAAACCAGGTTCTTGGAACAATCATTGTATGTGTTTATATACACATTGTCTGAGAGAGGTAAACCAGCTTGATCAAGGATTTGCACGTACAACAATCCCTCAGATGAGATCGGCACCGTACCAAGAGAGAATTCATAACCTGACTTTCCATAAGCAGGTGCGATACTACTCACTGTCAATTCATTCTTGGATTTATTGTTATAAAAGCCAACCAAGCGAACCGTAATGCGAAGCATATCTGCATTATTAGTATCAACGATTGTGCCACCTACGCCCTGCCAATTACAACCCAAGTCAGGATGAATAATAGTGCTGTCAATATACGTGACGCTTGCCGTGAAAGGCGCTTTGGGGGTCTTTGTCGGTGTTGGAGTGGTAGATGGAGTGACCAGAGACAAAAGCGTTGAAGTGGGTTCCAGTGTAAAAGTCGGGAAAAGCGTTGGGGTCTCCGTTACCTCTGGGATGGGCGTCGTCGTCCAAGTGGGTATCAGCTGAATCTGAGTGATTGTTGCGGTTGGAGGTAGCAAATAATCATTACGGTGCGGGTTAAGCGGGTTAAGAGCAGACTCAGGTCGCAAGTAAATGATCACAAAATAAGCGGCAATACAAAGGGTTAAGATGAGAGTAAATATACTAAGCACATCCCAAATGGCAAGGCGTGAACCAGCTTTGGGTGTGGGGGCATCGTTATAGTCATATTTGCTCATTATTCTCTCCAAAAAAATAATCTTATCCAACCCAATTATGGGGCCAGAACAATATCACTGCTTGCACGTTTTTCAGCAACCCATTTTTGCAGCGCCTGTTCCTGTACAGTTAATAAAGCGTCCGGTGATAACGGATGGTCGGCGCGCTCAATGACTTTGAAAATATGAAAACCTGCATCTGTTGTGATGATGGCACTATATTGGCCTGCTTGTAAAGCGAAGACCGCTTCATCCGCACTTGCATCCAATAGATAGCCTTGCGGTATCCAGCCTAACTCACCAAGGGTCACCGGGTCATACAATGCGGCAAGCTCATCAAAGTCCGTACCTGCATTCAGTTCATCCAATGCAGATTGCGCATCTGCCTGATTATAGGTCAAAATTTGGCGCAGATGGATTTGCTCCACACTAGCGGGTACATCCGCAATGATTTTGTCACGCATCCATGCTGCTTCTGCAGAACGCCGTAATGCAACTCGGAAGGATGCATCATCGTAGCCATGAGATGACTCCCACTGATTAAGCGCATCAGCGCTTCCTAATTCTGTAACAAGCGCGTCTATTCTGGACTGTAAGTCTGCTTCTGTTAAATTGAAATTCGCTTCTCTGGCAGCTTGAGCCAGCAGGAACTGCGCGATCATATCCTCAAGGACAGCCTTGTTCGCATCCTCATCCGTGAAGGAAAGTCCGCGTGCGGTTTGTGCGGTTTTGTATCGTTCCAGTTCTGCTTGAAACTCAGCAGTGGTAATGTACTCCCCATTGACAATTGCCACTGAGGGCGGCGGAGTGGCAGTAGGAGGTGCGGGTGTAAAAGTCGGCAGTTCGGGGGTGGGCGTGCTCGAGCTTAGGAAAGAAGCGCAGGCACTTAATCCCAACGTAGGGAGCAGAATTAGTTGAGTCAAAAAACGAGATTTAGATTGCATTCGTAGAATTATACCCGTGAGCGGGCATTGCATAAATTAAAAAAGTAGGGACACGGCATGCCGTGTCCCTACAAATTTGTGAATGGATCGGTTTAGTAATCCATGCCACCCATGCCGCCAGGAGGCATGGCAGGAGCCTTGTCCTTCTCGGGCATATCGGTGATGAGCACGTCGGTGGTGAGGATCATCGCGGCGATGGAAGCGGCGTTTTCGAGAGCGCCACGAACCACTTTCACGGGATCGATCACACCAGCTTTGATCATGTCGGTGTATTCACCAGTGAGGACGTTGAAGCCGATGTTCGGGTTCTTCTTCTCAGCAGCGGTGCGGCGGACGGTGTCGATGATGACGGAGCCGTCTTGTCCAGCGTTGGAGGAGAGCTTGCGAATAGGAGCTTCGAGAGCCTTCTTGATGATGTTGATGCCGACTTTGATTTCTTCGTTCTCGTCTTCAGCATGAGCCTTGGCGAGTTTATCGAGCTTGACAGCGGCGTTGATGAGGGAGATTTCACCACCAGGGACGATACCTTCTTCAACTGCGGCGCGAGCGGCAGAGAGAGCATCTTCTACGCGGTGTTTCTTTTCCTTCATTTCAGTTTCGGTTGCGGCGCCTACGCGGATGATGGCAACACCACCGCTGAGCTTGGCGAGACGTTCCTGAAGTTTTTCCTTGTCATAATCGCTGGTGCTCTTGTCCATTTCAATGCGGATTTCTTTGATGCGGGCTTCGATATCAGCCTTCTTCCCTTTGCCGCCAACGATGGTGGTGTTTTCCTTGTCGGAAACAACCTTCTCAGCGCGGCCGAGGTCCTGCACGGTGGTGGATTCGAGCTTGCGGCCAGTCTCTTCAGAGATGACCTGTCCACCGGTGAGGGAGGCGATATCCTGAAGCATGGCCTTGCGGCGATCACCAAAGCCAGGGGCCTTGATGGCGAGCACGTTGAGCATGCCGCGGATTTTGTTCAAGATCAAGGTAGCGAGAGCTTCGCCGTCAACATCTTCAGCGATGATGACGAGTTCGCGCTTGCCGAGCTGAACGAGTTTTTCGAGCAAAGGAACGATGTCCTGAGCAGCGGAGATTTTCTTGTCATAGATCAAGACATAAGCGTCGCTGATCTGGGCTTCCATCTGGTCGCCGTTGGTGATGAAGTAGGGGGAGAGGTAACCGCGGTCGAACTGCATACCTTCGACGAATTCGGTTTCGAACTGCATGGTCTTGGATTCTTCAACGGTGATCACGCCGTCTTTACCAACCTTGTCCATCACGTCAGCAATGAGTTCACCGACTTCAACGTCAGCCGCAGAGTTGGTGGCGACGGAAGCGATTTCTTCGCGGGTGTCAATCTTGACGGAGTTCTTCTTGAGTTCAGCAACAATGGTCTCGGTGGCGAGTTCAATGCCCTTCTTGAGGAGCATGGGGTTGTAACCAGCTTCGAGAGCCTTGAGGCCTTCGTTCACAATGGCGTGAGCCAAAACGGTGGAGGTGGTTGTACCATCACCGGCAATGTCATTGGTCTTCTGGGCAGCTTCTTTGAGGAGCTGGGCGCCCATGTTCTCGAAAGGATCTTCGAGTTCAATTTCCTTGGCAACGGAAACACCGTCGTGGGTGATGGTGGGGGAACCGAACTTGCGGTCGATTGCCACATTGCGGCCTTTAGGGCCGAGGGTTGCAGAAACAGCTTCTGCAACAACGTTCATGCCGTTCTTAAGCTTGCGGCGAGCATCTTCTGAAAATACAATTTGTTTAGCAGCCATGGTTCACTTCCTTTATCTATTTGGATTAACCGACAATACCGAGGAGGTCACTCTCGCGCAGAATGAGGACTTTCTTGCCCTCGATCTTCACTTCGGTGCCAGAGTACTTGGCGAAAAGAACCACATCGCCGACCTTCACATCCATGGCGATGCGCTCGCCTTTATCGTTGCGGTCGCCAGGACCAGCAGCCAATACTTTGCCCTGTTGGGGTTTTTCCTTCGCAGTTTCGGGAAGAACGATACCGCCAGCGGTCACTTCTTCCTGTTCGATGGGTTCCACGAGCACGCGGCCGCCCAAGGGTTTAAATGAGAGTTTTGCCATTTCTTGCCTCCGTAAGAGATTTGGGATTTTTTTGAATAAGCATAGAATTAGCACTCATTACCTGCGAGTGCTAATTGCAATATTACCCATTTAAAGAAGTCAAGTCAAGGGGATTGTATAAATTCTTACAAAACTCTGACGGAAGCTAGCGCCTCAAACGAACTGCTTGTTGGTCGCTTTTCCACAAACATTTCCCCCACTGATACAAAACTGCTACCCTACGCAAATCCCCGCAAGCATAGGGTAGCTTATAAATTATGGTGTAGCCGTTGGGGTAACCTCTGGCTCAGGAGTAGCAGTCGCAATATCCGTGCCTGTCACTCCAGAATTCACCCCCGCACAAATATTGCGGACAACCACCACGTCCGCGGCAATGTTGGGGTCTGAGACATATTCCGAGGACTCTATCTCCCTCGCCACGGCCAGCGCTTCATCACAGTGATTGTTTTTGGTTGTGCTCAACGCTGCCAATTCGGAAGCGTAAATATCGTAATAGTATATTGTGCTTGAAGAAAGCGGCAGTCCCTTCACCTCAGCGGGCGCGTCGTTCGAGCCGCAATCTCCGCGCGCAGGGCAGGATTCTTCGGCTGTACAGCCACGCACCGCACATTTCAACGCGAGAATACCCGTCTCGTAATTTCTGTTCTTGTGATAGAGCACACCCAACTCACCATAGAATTCCGCCTTATCCGGTTGGAATTCAATCGTTTTTTGCACGTTACGAATGGCAATAAAGAACTGCCCCATTTGTGAGTACGTCCTTGCAATGGAGAGATATGGCACAGGGTCTTCCACGCCCAATTGTTTATTAATACTGGCAGCGCGGTCAAAATACCCAAGCGACTTTTCATAAAGCTGCGTTTGAATCTCTTCGTTGGGGCTTTCAAACGCAAGGCGGCGGTAACCAGCGCCTGCTCTTAGATATAAGAACGTCAGGTTCGGAGTGATAGCAATAGCACGGTCATAGGATTCGATGGCAAGCGCATATTCGCCAAGTGACTCAAGCACATACGCATGGACACGGTGAACATCCATCAATGAGGGATCAAGCTCAAGAGCTTGGTCAATATATTGCTGGGCTTGAGTCCATTTCTGTTGGTCTACCAGCACTTCGGCATAAAACGAGAGCGCAAGGGCACTTGAATTATCCAATTGCAAAGCGCGGACCGCTTCCTGTTCAGATTTTGTAAGCAATTCCTGTCTTTTGCGGTTGTCTGAAATATAGGATGCACTCCAATCCAGCGCAAAGGCATGAACCGCATGAGAATAGCTATCATCAGGATTCACAGTCACTGCTTTTTCAGCAGAGGCAACCGCTTCATCCAAACGCGCGAGGATCTCTGCCTGGTTAACTAACAAAGCCGTGGAATACGTTTGAATGCGAGCCAAGTCGGCCCAGACTTTGGCATTGTTTGGGTCTACCTCTGCTGCTTCTCGAAATGCAGTAATAGCGCCAGGGCTGATGATATTGCCATCTGCATCTTTAACATCTTCTAACTTACCTGCCGTAAACAAGGCATCCCCTTCGTTTGCATAGGATTTGGCAAAGCGCGTGGGCGTGGCAGTGGGAAGGAACAGCGGTTTGACATCACCAACTTGTACCGAACGGATCAACCATATTCCTCCAAGGATCAACACGACCCAAAGGAACATGCGGTACACGCTGGATTCATCACGCCGTCTAAATATGGGGCGTTTCTGATAAATGTTCATGGTGTAGGTGTGGATTCAATCGTCGAGACAGGTTCAGCTGTCGCCGTAGAAAGAGGCGCTTCCGGAGTTTGCTGCAAATTCTGCTGGCAGCGATTCGTCACTTCGTTGGCATTATCCACAGCCAATTCATCTGCAGGAATGCGAGAGATGATCAACTGTGCGATCTGCAACGCGTCGCCACATTGATCGAGTTTTGCAAGGGTAAGTGCATATGTGAAGTAATATTCGGCAATACGCGGCGAGTCAGGGATGAGGGGCATTGACTCCATTTGAATGCCTTCTTCTGTGGTTCCGCCTTTGACAACGTATTCCAGTTCCTTTACAGCTTCAGGCCAATAGGAATTACGATAGTACATCACGCCCAAATTACCGCGCAAGTTCGTGTCAGCGGGGTTGTCTGTAACAGCAGATTCGGCATATTGCATGGCTTTGCCATATTCACCACGAGTGGCATACGTGCGGGACATGAAAAGATCTGGCGTGGGATCTTCAGGGTTGAGAGCATTGGCGCGGGTAAAGGCTGTGATGGCGTCATCGTAAATTCCAAGCGTGCGATAATTACGTCCAATGGAAAGATACAAGTCAGCAATATTTGGATTGACGGCAATCGCCGCTTCGTATTCGCGGATGGCTTCTTCATAATTGCCTGTTGCCTCAAGAATATAGCCGCGTGCGCGATGTGTTTCAAGAGCATCTGGTGCAAGCGCAATTGCGACCTGCGATTCAGAGATTGCTTTTTCGATCACGTCAAATGAATTTACGCCATCGTAAAATGAATCTACCAAGATTTCTACATAATAAGCATGGGCCAAAGCGTTGTTGGGGTCAAGTTCCAATGCGCGGCCAATATCATCCTCAGCTTGAATGTAATCTCCTTGAAAGCTAAGTGCCCAAGCGCGAACAGCAAACGCCATGGAATTAGAAGGGTTCAACAACAGTGCATTTTCTGCACTGGTTTGAGCGTCTTTATATTTTCCTGCAAATACCTGTGTGCGTCCTAATGTAATGTAAACAGCAGGGTCATCTGGGTTGGAGCCAATTGCCCTCTTATACGTTTCAATCGCAGGAATGAGCTTGCCTTCTTTGAACTCGCCCTCTGCCTGTGCAATAAGAGCTTCAGGTGCAACCGTAGCCGTTGGGGTCGGCACACCCAGCGGTTGAATATCCGCAATAATGTAACGATTCACATA
This sequence comes from Anaerolineales bacterium, assembly GCA_046328875.1. Lineage (GTDB taxonomy): Bacteria > Chloroflexota > Anaerolineae > Anaerolineales > Villigracilaceae > Villigracilis. The sequence goes on from JAXLVS010000001.1 coordinate 4,117,107, forward strand.
TGAGCCTGCCAAAATAAGCAGACACAACAAAATAATCATGAACCAGTTCGGGCGTTTCCGCCTACGGTTCATACTCCATTTACTTCCTTTTAGATACATAAATTTATATTACCATCCGCAGGAAAGCTGCGTCAAGCAGGGGGTAAATCTCTAATTTGCTTCTTATTATGCTAAAATCCAATTATGCAATTTGAGGTTTTTACCCTCCTTCCTGAAGTATTTCCCTCCTATCTTGATACCAGTATACTCAAACGTGCCCAAGAACGGGGATTGATCCATGTGGATGTGCACAACATCCGCGATTACACCCACGATAAACACCACATGACTGACGACACGCCCTATGGCGGCGGCGGTGGAATGGTGATGAAACCAGAACCTATTTTTGAAGCAGTCGAGTCTGTGCTTGGATTGACTGCGCCTCTTTCCCCGCCCGAACCTGCATCAAACATCCCTATCATTCTCCTCACCCCACAAGGACGCGTCTTTAATCAGACCATCGCCCAGGAACTTTCCACACATCCGCGCATTGCCCTCATTTGCGGACGTTACGAAGGCATAGACGAACGCATCCGTGAACATCTTGTCACCGATGAAATTTCCATTGGCGATTATGTCCTTACAGGCGGAGAAATCCCTGCGCTCATTCTCATTGATGCTGTCTCTCGTCTATTACCTGGCGTACTCGGCGACCCAACTGGCGCAGAAGATGATTCGCACGCTATGGGACTGCTTGAATATCCGCACTACACTCGTCCGCCAGAGTTCCGCGGTTGGAAAGCGCCCGATGTGTTGCTCTCTGGGGATCATGCAAAAATAAATAAATGGCGCCGTGAACAAGCGTTATTTCGCACATTTAAGAAAAGACCCGATATGTTGGAAAAAGCAGAATTGTCAAAAGCAGATCTGAAATTTGTTGAACGCTTGAAAGTTAACAAGATGGAAGAATAATAAGTTTGAAAGTTGGAAGGTTGGCAAGTTAAAAGCAACCAGCTTCTAACCTGTAAACCTATTAACTAACTTGCGAACCTGAAAACTCAATGGAGGACACCATGTCATCAACAAGATTGAATTACGGCAAGACATTCCTGCTCGGTTTCGGTTTCTTTGGTGTGAGCGTGATCTGGGGCGTCTATAACGCATTCGTTCCCATTTTTCTCGCAAACAAATTCCACCTCGCTCCTGCGCTCATCGGCTTCTTCATGACGCTGGATAATATCGCCGCCCTCTTCATCCAACCTCCTGTTGGCGCCTGGTCCGATAGACTACGTACCCCCATGGGACGCCGCATTCCATTCATCATCATCGGTGCGCCCATCACCGCCTTGGCGTTTGGGTTGATCCCAATCGCCGCTATTCTCCCGCTCTTTGTCGCTTGCACAAGTTCCCTGCTGCTCAGTGCAGCTCTTTGGCGCACTCCAGTTGTGGCGCTTATGCCCGATATCACTCCATCTGAATTCCGTTCACAAGCGAATGGCATCATCAACTTCATGGGCGGTATCGGCACCATCGTTGCTTTGCAAACAGGCGGCGTACTTTACAAGATGAGTCCCAACTTCCCATTCTGGCTGGGCTCTGTATTGGTAGTGATAGCGGCTTTAATCGTCTATCTCTTCATTGAGGAACCCAAAGAATACACCACCACCGAAGAACAACCAGGTATGTTCGCCAGTCTGCGCGAAGTATTCAATGACTCAGATAAAAGCGGGCTTCGCATTTTGCTGGCTATTTTCTTCTGGTTCATCGGCTTCTCAGCGGTGGAAACATTTTTCACCCTCTATGCAAAAAATCATCTTGGATTGAACGAAGGCGACGGAGCCACCTTGCTATCGGTGTTGCCTTTGTTCTTCGTTTTGTTCGCTATTCCGTCAGGCTTTATCGCAGGCAAGATCGGACGCAAAACTACCATCTCCATCGGTCTTATTACCATGACCATTGTGCTCATCCTGTTGTACATCACCCCTGCCAGCGCCCTGTTGACAGGTATCGCCCCGCTGCCTTTGGTAGGCATTCCGCTAATAGAAGGTGGCACACGTATGCTCACACTCGCAGGAGTTTTACTCATCCTTGGCGGTATCGGCTGGTCGTTCATCAATATCAACTCTCTGCCCATGATCGTGGACCTGACCAGCATGGCACGCATCGGCACATTTACAGGGTTGTATTATTTGTTCTCCACACTTTCCGCCATTGTTGGCCCCAACTTGAACGGTTGGGCAATTCAACTTACAGGCAACAACTACAACATCATCATGATCATTGCTCCAGTATTTATGATGATCGCATTCTGGTTGATGATGGGCGTGAAACGCGGAGAAGCATCTCAAGCGGTATAGGAATTGGATTAGGCATTGCGAATTAGATTTATTTTTCTGGCGATTGTATTACTGGCTTTATCAGCCTGTATACAATCGCCAGATTGTTTTCAAGAGAACGTCTTCTGTGCGGCACTGGTAACCGATACGCTCGGCATTGAAGACCACGGCATAAACCAAGACACATGGGCAGGGTTGGAAGAAGCCCAAGCAAGCAAACTCGCTGACCGAATTGAATATATAGAATCTGTAGACGCGCGCGATTACGACAAGAACATTGCCTATTTTGCCAGTCAGGGCTTTGACTTGATCGTTACCACTAATGCCGCCATGCATGACGAAACGCTTCAAGCGACGGACCTGTATCCTGATTCTGTTTTCGTGGGCATGAACCAAGCTCAAACAGAATCCCGCCCAAACCTTATCCCCATTACTTTCCCTGAAGATCAAATGGGGTTCGCTGCGGGCGCCTTGGCAGCCTACCTGACTAAAACAGGGGTAGTGGGAGCTGTCTGCGAAACATCGGGCATCGATTCGATGTGGCGGTATTGCGAAGGGTTTCGCGCAGGGGCGACTTATGCAAATCCAAAAATCAAAGTGCTTGTCTTTTATCGTGATGATGGGGATAGTGAAAAATTATTTATTGATGAAGGATGGGGGTTTGATACTGCCAACACCGCTATTCGGCGCGGTGCAGATGTCATTTTTGCGGCAGGAGGAGTCACAGGTCAGGGTGCATTGCGAGCGGCTTCAAAGGAAAACATCCCGTCAATTGGAGCAGAACGTGATCAGGCGGCAGTATTGGAGGAATCAGGTTCGAACGTGGTAACTTCTATTTTGGGTCAGGCCAGTTTCGAGGTCCAAGAAGTGATGCGAATATTGAAGAATGGGGAAATTAGTAGGGCTAGGTCAGGTCGAATTGGGAACGCGCCTTTTAATGGGATTTTTCCTGAAAATTTACAAAATGCAGCGGATTTATTGTTCGTCAGTATGCAAAACGGTGAAATTCAAACAAATGTGCCTTCTGAAAAACCTTAACATTGTTAATACTTGCACAAAGATTGGAGTAGATTTATACTTATCAAGTCGTAAGGCTATGCTAACAAGCAAGCCGCTTATATCCTTACTCTTCTAGAGGAGAAGAAAAAAATGAAAAAGCTATACTTTGTTATGGCCCTTTTGATCGTCGCTTCGATGATCCTTACGGCCTGCGGTTCTTCAGCGCCAACCGCTGCTGACTGCTCGAAAGAAGAAGTTTTCTGCGTTGGTCTCGTGTCCGATGTGGGCAAGGTCAATGACAAGTCCTTCAACCAGTCCGCTTGGGAAGGCGTTCAGAAGTCCAACACCGATGGTGTTGCTGATGTGGTTCAATTCATTGAAACCGCCGACGCCAAGGACTATGCCAAGAACATCGGCACTTTTGCTGATGCTGGCTATGATGTGATCGTAACCGTTGGTTTCGGTCTCGGTGAAGCAACTGTAGCTGCTGCTGCCACCTACCCCAATGTCAAGTTCATTGGTGTTGATCAGTTCCAGGCCACCGATACTCCGGGCGTAACTGGTTTGAACTTCCCTGAAGATCAGGCTGGCTTCCTCGTTGGTGCTTTGGGCGCTATGATGTCCGAGAGCCACAAGATCGGCGCCGTTTGCGGTACCGATGTGGTTCCTCCCGTTTGGCGCTATGGTGAAGGCTACAAAGCCGGCGCCGCTTATGCCGATAAGATGAACGGCACCACCACCGAAGTATTCGTTGTGTACCACAGCGATGTTGGCTTCGACAAGACCTTTACCGATCCCGAATGGGGTGCTCAGACCGCCAAGTCCATGATGGATCAGGGCGCAGATGCAGTCTTCGGTTGCGGTGGTTTGACCGGTAACGGCGCCATCACCGCTGCAGCTCAGGCCGGCAAATACGCCATCGGCGTGGATGCTGATCAATACCTGACCCTGCCCGAGGCTTCTGCCCGCATGCTCTCCAGCGCTATGAAACTCATCACTCCGGGCGTTGCCGAATTGATCGCCGCCGCCAAGGATGGTTCCATTAAATCTGGCAACTTCACTGGCCAGGCTGGTTATGCTCCTTACCACGATCTTGACAGCAGCGTCCCCGCTGAAGTTAAGACCGCCATGGAAGAGATCAACAAGGGCTTGCTCGACGGCTCCATCGCCACTGGCGTTTCTCCCGCCAAGCCGTAAGGTTATTACGATATAAAAAAAGGAGAGAGGCTTTCGCCTCTCTCCTTTTTTGTTTAATTATTGTCATATTGTTTAAGGGGTTCTAGAGGGCTTGTTTGATATAATTGTCCTACATTTCAAAGTTCCACTGGAGCGAAGGATGCAAGAAGAAAAGCAGTCAATTTCGCTAACAAGAAAGATTTGGCAATCCATTTCAGATGCCAGTTTAGTTCCATTTCTGGCCATTCTGACCGCTGTAGTTCTTGGCGGAATTATTATCGCAGTTGTAGGCGGGAATCCATTCCTGGCATATCGTGGTTTGATCGAAGGTGCGTTTGGTTCAACAAAGGCGTTAAGTGAAACCGCTGTTTGGGCAACTCCATATATCTTTGCAGGTTTGGCAGTTGCTTTGGCTTTTAAAGGCGGCCTCTTTAACATTGGTGCGGAAGGGCAGTTGGCCGTTGGCGCTGTATCTTCTGCGCTAATTGGTTACGCTCTGCCAGGATGGCTTGGTTTCGATTTACCAACCATTATCCATCTACCATTAGCCATTATTGTTGGTATGTTAATGGGCGGTCTTTGGGCAGGCATCGTTGGGTGGCTGAAAGCATATACAGGCGGGCATGAAGTCATCAACACGATCATGATGAACTATATTGCGTTGAATACAACCTCCTATTTATTAAATGGCGTGATGAAAGATCACAGCCCCACAAATGTAATCGCCCGAACGCCTCTTATTGCAGAGAGTGCCCGTATGCCTGCCATCTTTGATGGACTGCGCATTCATTGGGGATTTGTACTTGCATTATTGGTTGCGTTCTTCATCTGGTGGCTGCTTAACAAAACCACTCTCGGCTTTGAGATCCGCACCGTGGGTTTGAATCCAGACGCAGCACAATATGCGGGTATCAACGTCAAGCGCACGATCATTATTACAATGATGCTTTCAGGTATGCTGGCAGGGTTGGCTGGAGCCATCGAAGTGACCGGCTTAAACTACCGCCATGAACTTGGATTCTCCATCGGTTACGGTTACGACGCTATCGCAATCGCCCTACTCGGAAAGTCACACCCTCTTGGGATCGTACTCGCAGCGTTCCTTTTTGCCGCTATGCGTAACGGTGCAAGCCGGATGCAATTCTTAACTCAGTTGCCTGTTGATTTGATCTCCATGATCCAGGCATTGATCCTGCTCTTCGTTGCAGCAGACGCGATCATTCGGTACATTTATCGAATCAAAGCCAAAGGCGAACGCGTTGTACTGACTCGCGGCTGGGGAGGCTAGGAGAAGAATATGGACTGGAAACGTTTTGGCTTCATCGCTCTGATTATTATCGTTCTCTTCAGCGTGGTTGTGATGGTTGGACAGACAAAGCAACCACCTTTGTTGATCATCACAAGTATGTTGGCAACCACCATTGCAGTTGCAACACCGCTTACCTTGGGCGCACTATCAGGCGTATTCTGTGAACGGTCTGGTGTGGTTAATATCGGTATTGAAGGCATGATGCTCACCGCTGCATTCTTCGGCTGGTTGAGCGGGATATACATGCTCCATATCTTTAATTTGCCACCCAGCGTCTGCATTGTGCTTGGGGTCTTCTTTGCTATTCTCACCGGCGCGTTAATGTCCCTCCTCCACGCCATGCTTTCGATCACATTCAAAGTAGATCAAATCATCGGTGGAACAGTGATCAACATCCTCGCCGTCGGTTTGACAGGATTTTTGAACCGCCAGTTATTCTTTGGGTCAGGTAGTGTCTTTGGAGGCACAGTCCCCAGTTCTCCTGGCGTTCTTCCTACCATTCACATCCCCATCACAGAATTGTTTACATCTGTCTGCGGAGCATCTGCAACTTGTCTGCAAAACGTACAAGCGATCAATCGCGTATTTGACCAAAAGCCAATTGCCATGAGTGCCATTCTTTTGGTTTTTCTGTCCCACTATATTTTGTTCAACACCCGCTGGGGTCTACGAACCCGTGCCGTTGGCGAACATCCCAAAGCAGCAGATACAGTGGGTATCAATGTTGCAAAAATGCGCTACATCAATGTCCTTATCGGTGGAATGTTCGCCGGGCTGGCAGGTGCATACTTCACCATCGAATCAGTTCCATCTTTTGAGCCTTTGCTGACGAACGGACGCGGATTTATTTCGCTCGCCGCCATGATCTTTGGCAATTGGACACCCATTGGAGCATGGGCTGCGTCATTGGTATTCGGCGCATCTCAAGCACTCCTCATCAATATGCAGATCTTCCGCGATGTCATTCCTCCACAATGGGCATTTCTCCAAGAATCCTATATCGTGGGTCTCACACCGTATATCCTCACCATGTTCATCCTAACGGGTGTTATCGGCAAAACGACTTCACCCGCCGCAGATGGCGTTCCATACGAGAAATAGGAGACCGCCATGGCTGAATCTAAAATCGTTCTTGAAGCAAGAGGTATCACAAAGCAATTCCCTGGCGTACTTGCCAGTGACAATGTCAACTTTGACCTGCGCAAAGGCGAGATCCATGCCCTGCTCGGGGAAAATGGAGCAGGTAAAAGTACGTTGATGAACCTGATCTACGGTCTGCACCTCCCAGACAAAGGCGAAATTATTGTCAACGGGAAGCCGATTGAGATCAAATCTCCAAACGACTCCATTGCAGCGGGCATCGGAATGGTACATCAACATTTCATGCTCATTCCTGTTTTCACTGTTGCAGAAAATGTCATGCTCGGCGACGAAGAAACCAAGCGCGGCTCACTCGACCGTGCTTCTGTTGCCGCAAAAATAAATGAGATATCAAAACAATACGGCCTAGATGTAGACCCGAATGCGCTCGTCGGTCCATTACCCGTTGGTATTCAACAACGGGTTGAGATCGTCAAAACTTTATACCGCAACGCAGAGATCGTTATTCTGGATGAGCCAACCGCAGTGCTCACTCCACAAGAAGCTGAAGATCTCTTTCGCATCATGCGTGACCTGACCGCGCGCGGAGTCTCCATCATCTTCATCACACACAAGTTAAAAGAAGTTCTCGCCGTAGCAGACCGTATTACAGTCATGCGTGCAGGACGTGTTATCAACACCGTTACACCAGCTGAAACAGACTCTGCCCAACTGGCAAATATGATGGTCGGGCGTCAAGTTATTCTCACCGTGAACAAGAAAGAACATCAGGCCACAGAAGATGTTCTAAAGGTGGAAGGCTTAACCGTACGAGACCAGCGTAATTTGGAAACAGTCCACAACGTTTCCTTCACCGTCCGTGGCGGCGAGGTGCTTGGCATCGCAGGCGTGCAAGGCAATGGCCAAACCGAACTCTCCGAGGCTCTCACTGGTCTGCGCTCTCCCGTCAGTGGGAAAGTAACCATCGAAGGCAATGACCTGACTGGCAAACCACCCCGCATCATCACCGAAGCAGGCTTGGCGCACATCCCCGAAGATCGCCAACGTCACGGGCTCGTCCTTTCCTACACAATTGCCGATAACATGGCTCTGTGCGACTATTACCATGCTCCATTTAGCACACGCGGCGTGCTTCAACCCAAAGCGCTCGATGAAAACTCCCGCAAACTGATCACCGCGTTTGACGTTCGCACCCCATCCCCGTTTGTGAATGCTGGCAAACTTTCTGGCGGTAATCAGCAAAAAGTGATCGTGGCGCGTGAGTTGAGCCGCAGCAATGTAAAGCTTGTCGTTGCAAACCAACCAACCCGCGGCCTGGATGTGGGTTCCATTGAATACATCCACAGCGAGATCATCAAGATGCGTGATCGAGGCGTCGCTGTGCTGCTCATCTCTGCCGAACTGGATGAGATCATGGCACTCTCCGACCGCATCGCAGTCATGTACCGCGGTCAGATTGTTACAGTCGTAGAAGCAAAAAAGACCACCCGCGAGCAACTTGGATTATGGATGGCCGGCGCACACGTAGAAACCGCATAACGCATCTCTCTTAATCTCACAGCTGATCCATCAAAACAGGAGTTTCCACAACTCCTGTTTTTCTTTAAACAGGAGCTACAGGGGATATAGGCAAATTTGTTCTTGCGGTAAAATGGCCCCGAATTAAGGAGAGAAAACATGACAAAGAGAAATCGCTTATTTACCCTACTATTGAGCGCCGTGATAATTATAGGTGCCTGCAACCTGCCTTCAGCAAGCCAAGGAGAAGGTGCAAGCCTCACCGCTGCTGCAGAAACCGTGGAAGCGTTGCTCAGCGCAACCCCTTCACTAACTTCAAGCACAACTAACACTCCACTTCCAGCTACCTCCCCTACACTTACACCTATCCCTTTGCCTATTAATACAAATACGCCGATCGCTTCTGCTACAACGAACTGCAATCTGGCACAATTTGTCACCGATGTCACTATCCCTGATGGCACTATCATGACACCGGGTCAAGGCTTCACAAAGAAATGGAGACTCAGGAACATCGGCTCCTGCGTGTGGAATGGCTACAACCTTGTCTTTGATAGCGGCGACTCTATGGGCGGCCCTGCATCAAAACCGATTGCCGCAGTAAACCCCGGCCAAGAAATTGACCTTGAAGTAAACCTTACCGCCCCTGCCGCTCCTGGCAGCTATAAAGGCTTCTGGCGCATTGTCACCAGCGGCAACGTACTCGTGCCTGTTGTAAACGGGAATCAGGGAACATCTTTCTTTGTGGATATTAAAGTTCAGGCTTCTGCAACCCCCACTAGCACAAGCACTTTGCCTCCAGCCATTGCTCAAGCTATTCTCACAAGCATTGCCGGTGAAAGCGGACAAGTACGCTCAGACGGTACCGTGCTCACACCTCCCAACACTGGAGACACTGACACGAATGTAGTCGCAGAAGCATTCGTAAGTTTCAATATGTCTGCGATACCAGCAGGCGCTACCATCACTAAAGTCGTTGTAGATTTCAGTTCCTATGATGTACTTGGCAACCCCTGGAATTTAGGCGATGGCTGCGTACGAGCGTATTCTCAAAATTATGGTTCGCCTGACGCTGGCGATTTCTTCCCGGGTGATCCTACAAGTGCAGTCACCCGCTGGTGCGGAGCTGCAGAATTAAGCTCGGTGTTCGAAGATGCCGGGATGAAAGCAGCAGTTCAAAGCGCAGTGGGAACGTCACGCTTGCAATTCCGCTTGCAATTCCGCTCACCCACCACGAACAGCAACGCCGTTGCAGATATGATCCGCTTCGGAACTTTGAAATTGACGGTCACATATCAATAAAACGATTATTAGCAACCATTAATACAGGAACGCCCGGTTTTCCGGGCGTTCTCATTTAACAGTATAATAATTTCCGTATATGAAAGGAAAAAAATGACTCGGAAAATCAAATATTTACTTTTCAGCATTACCATAATCTCAAGCATGCTCTTAACATCTTGTGGCGCCAATACACCAACTGAAGATCCACAAGTGATCATCCAAACATCTGTTGCGCAAACTGTTGCAGCACAAGATGCCCTTGAAGTTTCAAATACTGAAACGCCCTCTGCTGCATCACTCCCTACAAAAACGCCGTTCGTGCAGAATACACTTGTGCCGACACTTCCTGCCACTGCAACCTCGCCAGCCGTCTCATCCTTTTCTCAATGCGCCAGTGCGAGCTTGAAAAGCGAAACCATTGTGGACGGAACGATATTCAAACCTGGTGAACAATTCACCAAGACATGGGAAATCACAAATACCAGCACCTGTGTGTGGGACACCAGCTATAAGATCATTTTCTGGAAGGGTGATCTTCTCGGTGGCGGATATGTTTACAACCTTCCTCAAGTGGTTGGACCTGGACAAACCGTCCCCATCTCTTTAATCTTAACTACCCCAGCCACAGACGGAACCTATCATTCCGAATGGAAGCTCCAAACGCCCGATAATATTAACTTCGGCGTTGGCTATTTGAACGCTGCGTTTTGGACAGAAATTGCTGTCTCTTCGGCGCAAAAGCCAAAATATGATATTGCCTCCGTAACCACAACTTATATCCGTGACCCGCAGTACGGATGCCCTGCCAACACATTGGTCACAGTAACTGCCACAGTTGCGACAAACGGCCCAGTAGAATTTACTTATCACTGGGAACAAAAAGATGGCAATAACTCAAAACCGACGACATTTTTCATAAAGTCGGCAACGACAAAAACCTTTACCCGAGAATGGAAATTTGGGCGAGCCAACACACAAGGTCCCAAATTTATAACATTTATTATTACTGACCCGTCTTACCATGAAAACCGGGTAGATTTTGAATTCGTTTGTCCATAATTGAACCCAAAAATAAGAGGCCGGGCGCTCCCCGGCTTCTTATTTTTGGGAAAATCTGGGGGAACTGAACGTCTATAACCTTCGTCTTTAATTGTCGGAATATTAACGGAGGAACCCATGTTATCCAAAAAATCAACTATTTTTCTAGCACTTCTTGCTCTTTTGACTGCACAACTTGCCTGTAATGCGCCCAGCAATTCCGCAACGCCAGACACCTTCGCTACCCTAAATGGACTTTACACCGCCTCAGCCCAGACCCTTGAAGCTGTTGGCACACAATCAGGTTTTACTGTCACCCCAGGCTTGCCACAACCTACCGTCACGATTGGCACACCTCCAACAGCTACAAATACGCCTGGGTCTGGTGTACCAGTTCCCGTGTCTAGATGTGACGCGGCCCAATTTCTGGCAGATGTCACCTACCCTGATGGAAGCATCGTTCCGCGCAACAATACATTTGTCAAAATCTGGCGCATCAAAAATATTGGCACCTGCTCTTGGACAACTTCCTACTCGCTCGTATTCACAAGCGGTGACACGATGAGCGGCCCATCTGCAGTAGCGTTGGCTGGGACTGTGAACCCAGGCCAATATATTGAGGTCCCTGTCACATTTGTTGCGCCAAATAAAGATGGGAATTATCGCGGCTATTGGAAATTACGAAACGCCTCGGGAGCTTTGTTTGGTATTGGTGACTACGCAGATACCGCCTTTTGGGTAGATATTCGAGTGAAAGGCCCGTCCTTTGTTGCCTATGAATTTGCAAATAATTTCTGTTTTGCAGAGTGGTCAAACGGCAATAACGCGCTCCCCTGCCCAGGGACGGACGGAGACTCACAAGGGTTTGTGCTTAAATTGAATGCGCCAAAAATGGAGGATGGCACTACGGAAGACGAGCCCGGTTTATTGACATTCCCACAAGATAAGAACAATGGCATTATCAGCGGACAATTCCCTGCTTTCACCGTAGAGTCCGGTGACCGATTCCGAACCATTGTCAATTGTCAGTACGATGCCAAGAAATGTAATGTAACTTTCCGCTTGGATTATAAAGTCGGCGGAAATATCAAAACACTGGCGAGCTGGCAAGAAGCCTATGAAGGGAAATACTACCCTGTTGACTTAGACCTTGGCAGCCTGGCTGGACAAACAGTGAAATTTATCCTCGTGGTCAGCACCAATGGTGGCAACAATAACGATTATGCCATCTGGCTTAACCCACATATTATTCGGCAAGGCAATCCGCCACCTCCTCCAACTCCCACAACCACGGCCACAGTGACCATAACTCCTACCATAACCGCGACATCTACAGTCACAGCTACCCCAACCACTACCTCAACACCGACCGTTACCCCCACGCAGACCTCCACACCCACGAGTACGCCCACTCCGTAGGTGCGTTATAATAAAGATAACCATTTTTGGAGGCTATGAATATGATCTCTCGCAAGTCAATCTGGCTGGCAGGCACATTGTTAGTGGGTGTTGTCCTGAGCGCATGTACATTGGGAGCCACCCCGCCACCCACCCAGGATCCGGGTGCGATCCAAACTCAGGCGTTTAGTGTCGTTCTTACACAAGCTGCACTGGATCAAACTCAAACTGCACAGGCGCTTCCACCTACCGCCCTGCCGACAGATACCCCGTTGCCGACGGCCACAGCAACTATTGGCTTAATTCCCACCGCCGCAGCTTTCGGTACAAATACACCTTTTGCCTTTAACACCCAGGAGCCTGGGCTTACTCCTTTAGCTCTTCCATCGACTGCTCCAACTGCTGGTGCTTACTCTACCCTTCCAACCACCAATGGTTGTAATGATGCCTGGTATATCAGCGAATCTGCACCGTATGATGGGGACGAGCTCAAGGCTGGCAAGGAACTATTTAAAACTTGGGATTTGCTAAACAAAGGAACCTGTACCTGGGATGAAGGCTACCAGTTCACCTTCCGCAAGGAATACTCCTCAAGCCCAGAAGGCGCAGTGATCGGATACTTCGGCAAGGATTACATGATACAAAAAACTGGGCCGTTTATAAAGCCCGGTCAAACTGGAACCTTTAAAATTAATTTCACAGTGCCCAAGATAGCTGGTGATTACGTTTGGGCCTTTAAATTAAAGGATGACGCAGGCAACCTCTTCGGTTCGCTTGTATTCATGAAGTTCACAGTTGTGTCCGAATAAAGAGAGGATTCCATGAAAGCTAGAGTATCCATCTTTCTGGTCGTAGCTGCTGTTCTGCTTGCAGCATGCGCACCTGCCACCCCCATAGAGCCAACGCCTGATGTTCTGGCGATCCGCACTTCTGCGGCAAATACAGTGGTGGCTGAATTCACGTTGACAGCTGCAGCGTTCACTCCCACTCCCATGCCGCCAACAGAAACGCCCACACAGACTGTTCCAACTGTCACGCCTACTCTTGCTCTGGCAACAGACCCAACCCTGATCGCGCTCGGCACACCAGGCGCACTCTGCGACGATTTCTCCTTCGATCTCGCTACAGTGGACGTCACCATTCTAGATGGTACAGCCATGACGCCCGGACAGGAATTTGTGAAAACCTGGAAGATCAAAAACACAGGCACATGTGCTTGGGGAGATGGTTACAGCTTAACCTACTCCTACGGAGAAAAAATGGATGGTCAGCCTGTTCCCATTGGCACCGTTGTACAAGTTGATCAGGAAGTGGAAGTATCTGTAAGCTTCAAAGCTCCCACCGCCATCGGCGAATACACAAGCGCATGGCAAATGACAAACGCCAAAGGCGTACCGTTCGGAAAAGTGGTTTTTGTAAAAATTGTAGTTCAGTAATTTGATAGCACTAAAACAAGCCATCAAAGAAAAAGCGCGCCAGCTGGGATTCGTCCTGGCTGGCGTTACTTCTTCAGAACCGCCCGCACATTACAACATCTTTGAAAACTGGCTCGGCCAGAATATGCATGGCACCATGCAATACCTCGCTGAAGAACGCAGCCGCATCCGTCGTGCAGACCCAAAACAAATTCTCCCTGAATGTAAATCGATTCTTGTATTAGCAATTCCCTACTCTGTCCCACGCCAATCTTCATCTTTTCGCATCGCTGCATACGCTCTGGGTGATGACTATCATGACATCCTTCCATCACGATTGAAAGAGATCGTTGATTTCATTGAAGAAAAAGTGGGGCACTCCATTCCCAACCGCTATTACACAGATACTGGTCCGGTTCTTGAACGTGAACTAGCTCAACGCGCAGGGCTGGGGTGGATCGGCAAGAATTCCATGCTCATCAATCCTCAAGCTGGCTCTACATTTTTTCTCGCCGAAATTTTGCTGGGTATCGAACTCGAACCCGATGACCCATTCCCCACCGATCAGTGCGGCACATGCACTCGCTGCCTTACCGCCTGCCCCACTCAATGCATACTCCCAAATCGCACCGTTGATGCAAACCGCTGTATCTCCTACCTCACCATCGAACTCAAAGATGAAATCCCCGAAGAACTACGTCCACAAATGCGAGATTGGATTTTCGGCTGTGACATTTGCCAACAAGTCTGCCCTTGGAATCGATTCTCCCTCACAGCAGATTCCGCCTTCGAGCCGAAAATCTCGCTTCCTATCTTAAAATCGGACTTGCTTCTGTCATCCGTTGAATTTAATCAACGCTTCAAGAAAAGCCCCGTCAAGCGTGCCAAACGGCGTGGATATCTTCGCAATGTTTCCATCGCGGTTGGGAATAAAGGTGACGAAAAAGATATTCCACTGTTACAGCAAGCGGCACAAGATGAAGAGCCTTTAGTTAAATCTCACGCAAAGTGGGCGATACAACATATCGCAAAGAAATCATAATCCCGCTAAATTCTATTCAGGTTTATCTCAAAAAAACTTTCAAGGAACATCTCAAAATTTATGAAAAAACTTCTCATTGCCACCAACAACAAAGGGAAAGTAATAGAGTTACAGGAATTACTAAAAGATACAGGTATCGAACTTGTCACACCAGCAGATATCAACTTGAATCTTGAAGTTGAAGAAGATGGAAAGAACTACGCCGAGAATGCCAGTAAAAAAGCCATTGCCTTTGCCAACGCAAGCGGGCTTATTTCCCTGGCAGATGATTCGGGTTTGGAAGTAGAAGCTCTCAGTGGCGCGCCTGGGCTGTATTCTGCAAGGTATTCCCCCAAGCCTGGTGCAAATGACGCAGACCGCCGCAACTTTCTTCTTCAAAATGTAAAAGACAAGCCAAGTCCATGGAAGGCACATTTCCATGCTACGATTGCCATTGCAAAGCCATCAGGCCAAGTGGAAGTAGTAGAAGGAAATTGTTTTGGCGAGATCATCCCTGAAGAACGCGGTAAAGGCGGCTTTGGATATGACCCAATCTTTTTCCTTCCTGAATACAATCAAACCATGGCTGAGTTATCCATGGAAGAAAAAAACCGCCTCAGCCATCGTGCCTTGGCGGTTATGAATGCAATCCCTGTGCTAAAGAAGATTTTCGGAGTGTAATGTCAAATAGGGGATTCTGTTTGTTGAGCTGGGTCAACTTCCCTGTCAGGAGCGAGGCGTTTTTTCGCTGGTTTCCTGCGAACGGGGAGGGCATCCAAAAAATGTTTCAATAAATCTGCAACTTCATCTGGCTTTTCAAGCATGACCATGTGGCCCGCATGTTCCAAGACATGCAGCGTAGATTTTGCAATTCCGTTGTGCAGAGATTCAGAAAACTTTGCAGGAGTCATCTTATCCTCTGCCCCACAGATGACAATCGAAGGGGTTTCTATTTGCTCAAGTTGTTCAAGCACATTGAATTCATTGCACGCAAGAAAATCTCCAAGCAAAACGGGCGGGCGCATCTTCAACATGGTTTGTTTTGAAAGCTGCACAAGATTTTGCGGTGCTGACTCGCTAAAGCAATTTGTGTTGATCGTCTCCACAGCAGACTCAAACGTATTAGGGTTGCCTGCCGTTTCAAGAACGGACTGAGCCACACGCATTTTTGCGCCACCGCCCAGCAAAGCTAATGCCTTCACTTTTTTGGGATATTTCAATGCAAGTGTGAGCGCAATTGCGCTGCCCATTGAAATCCCTATGATGACTGCTGAACGAATTTTGAGCGATTGCATAAATACAATCACATCTTCTGCGTAGGCTTCGACAGATTGTCTACCAGTGCCTTCAGATTGGCCGTGACCGGGCAAGTCGAGTGCGTAGATGGTTTTACCATCCAACCTGCGAATCTGCGGCGGCCAGGATAAATGATTACCGCCCGCGCCGTGGATTAAAATTACGGGCGGGCGATTGGTTGTTTCATTTTCTACTATGTGTGCAAAATAATAGAGTCCGTTAATTGTTGGCATTATTTGCTTTTTATTTTTGGTGCTGCATGGCGCGGGTGATGCAAGCGGTCGGCGGCATCTTCGGTGAGGGGGATATATACCTGCACTTTGGTTCCCTTGCCTTCAGCCGAATCGATCTGAAGCAGGCCGTTCACAAGTTCGGCGCGTTCTCGTAGGTTGACCATTCCAAGGCTGGAGTTGGAGCGCTTATCGTATGCTTGTGACATGGCTTGCACATCAAAGCCCACGCCGTTGTCGTTGATTTCAAGAAGTGCAATCCCTATTTCCATTTGGGTCAGGCGCACAGTGATGGTTTCTGCAGAGGCGTGTTTACGGGCATTATTGACGGCTTCTTCAATAATGTAAAAGATCACGCCCTGTTTACCCATTTCTAGTTGGCTGGTCATGCGCTCATCGATATCCACTACTACCTTCTGAGAGAAGGTCTCCATCATTTTATCGGCCATGGCTTGTACTGCTGCCGTCAGGCCTTGAGATTCAAGGATGAGCGGACGTAGAGTAAAAAGCATGTGACGAATCTCTTTGGTGGTGCGGTGAGCCAGTTCTTCCAATTTAACAATTTCTTCGGTAGCACCCTTCACATCTTTGGCTAACATGCGACGGGTAATGTTGAGGCGCATCGCCATCGCCGCTACAGATTGAGTAGGGCCATCGTGTAAGTCGCGCGCCAGTTTTTTGCGCGCTTCTTCATGCACTTCCACCATGCGCTCCTTCTCCTCTACCAAGTCCTGATAGAGGCGGGCATTTTGAATAGCGATGACAGCTTGCCTACCAATGATATCAAGCAATTTCAGGCGATCTGCATTAAAGTAATCTGCATTGGGATGTGCAAAGAGCAACACGCCGTAGACATTGAAACCACTGCGCAACGGGAAACAATATCCGCTGATACAGTTCCTGAGCGCGATAACGCGCCCAAGTTCTGGGTCATAACCGATATCTTTGAAGGTAACAGGTTCACCTTCATCCAGAGCTTTCTTAAGCACACCTTCTGCACCATCAAAAGTGACGCGCATATCTGCACTGGTAAAACGCCTTGCAGAACCCGTGCGTAACTTCCCGCCATTAAACAACATCACTGCGCCAACAAGCGGATCACTAACTAATTGTTCAGGGTCAGGGTTGAGAGCAGCGGCACTCATATCTAAGGCAGAGTCAAGCACGCGCTTATAGCTTAATGTGGAAGAAAGTGTGGATGTCAATTCATAGATGGCACGTAAGCGCTCGCTTTGAATGGCACGTTTCTTTTCCTCTGAGTCAACCCATAAGCTACGGTTTGTACGCATGTGCTGCATCATGCGGCGGCCAAGAAATCCGAAAACAATACTTAAGCCGATCAGGATGATAGAGATAATAATGGAAATGGCGAGATCGCCATCTGTTTGATATCCAAGGTATAAAATGACACTGGAAAATAGTACCGAAACAACCGCTCCCCCATACAACTCAAAATAGATCGAACCCGTCAAGATCGGCAGCAACCCCGCCCAAAACGCAGGTCCACGCAAACCACCTTGTACCCAGAAAAATGCTCCTGTTAGAACCAGGTCCATTACGATGTTGAGCGCACGATGAAATTGGAACCGCAAGTTCAAGCTCGTCATCGCAGTCATAGTGAGGTTCCATAGGATGAGTAAGCCTAAAGGCCAAGCAGAACCAATATCCAGGTCGTGCCCCAGACCAAGCGAGACGATTAAACCGACCAGCATGATCCAGCGTAATGAAATGGCAAACCAGTCGGCCATGTAGGGTGTGTCAAATTTGCGCATCATAGCCATAATTGACCCTTATCATAACGAAAAACACGTAAGCGGGCAACCACCAAAGACGTTACAGCTAAATTACACCTTAACTTTAAATCGTACTTTAGAGGTCATTCGTTAGCCGAAGAGGCTATTTTCTGTGAATTAACAGCTATTCCAACCATAATTCCTGAGACCAGCCACAAATTGGGCATTGCAAACGAATCTTGAGTGAAATTATAGAAGGTGACCCCAAGCCATGCAAACACTCCAGCAATGGCCGCAAAGCGTGTCCAATGCTGTTTATAAAGCGAAAGGGACAGGATATCTCCAAGGAGATAGAACTCAAACGCAAGATATAGCATAAAGCCGATCAAGCCTGTTTCTGCAAATAAGCGGACGTAAATGTTTTTGGGGTTTGGGTAGAGACGATTTTCAGGACTGAGTTGTCTTGCAATTTCTGGGACAGTGGTAAGCGCCCAATCTGGTAAATTCTGGTAGATATACAATCCGCTCGCGCCGAAGCCTGCTCCGGTGACTGGGTATTTTTCATACGCTGCCCACGCCCCCGCTGAGTAAGCTCCGCGCCCGCCTGCGTTGATGCCTACAATGTATTCGCTCAGGCTATCTGCATTGGCAGTTAATAGGTTGCGGAAGATATTCTTTTGGCTGAGGAATAAAATTGAACCACCCAATGCTCCCAGAATGGCAACGATCACTCCCACGCGAATGAGCACATCCAATACGCGGCTACGGAAACCATTGATAAACCATACCCAAGATGAACGTATCACTTTACGGCCAAAGAAGAGAAATGTAATTCCCAAGGCAGCGATAGTTGTAAGTAGACCGCCGCGGGAATAGGTAGCCAAAAGCAACAGCAGAGATAATGCCAACAGCACAGGTTCCAGCCAGCGGTTAAGTGTGAGGCGGAAATTTGTCAGCACGGCAGCAAAGAGAAAGGGAATATAGATCGTCGCGAGTTGACCAGCCAACCAGGCAGGCTCAAAAGCCAAGCCAGAAATGCGATTCGTGTTATCAAGCTGACGCATGGAAAAAGATAGCTGCCATTTAGTAAGCATATTTTTTTCAAGCAAGCCCGTATAGAACGTAACAGCTTGCAATCCGCTCCACGCAATATCGAGGCATAAACCTGCAAGCAGACACTTAACTGAGAAGCGCAAATCATCTTCGGTGCTGTTCATCCACACGGCGGAGAAAAAGAAAACAAGCCCAATTAAGAGCGTGACCAATGCGCGAATGACACGGCCCGTGTATTCCTGTCCATAAAGCGGTATAGGATTAGTTAATATTCCAATGGCAGAAGATGCGATGACAAATAATACGAACACCCCCAGCGGCACAAATGCGCCTGACCAATTTATTTTTTTCGTACGGCGCCATGCTTGATATAACAAAATCGGAAACAGCAAACCAAGAGGATACATTGCCAACGGACGAACCAATGTTTTGCTTTCACCAAGGAAGGGGAACCAACGAAAACTAGTAACTGGAATCACCAACAGCGCCAGCCCCCAGAGGAAGCGTGAAATCTTTTCGATGGAGATACTATTGCTTTTCATTTATTTTTCGGCTTGATAAACAGAACGATGACCACAGCAAGTGTCAGAAGCGTCATTGCACCCGCAAGCATATATTCACCCAATGAAATACTTCTTTGTTTCGGGAGCTTAACCGCTTGCGTTAACTCCAACTTCACAAACTCATTGATATTCCCCGTTTCAACTTCAGATTGTATTTTAAGGGTGAATGCCTCAGCCCACGCAGAAACAAGTTCTTCAGCAGCCTTTGCATTCTTATCGTCCGCATAAAAGTGCCATCCTGCATCTGACGGTTGGCTGAGCAACAATTTACCGCCGCGCAAATCTTCCGCTGGAATCGCAAACTGAGAAGATAACTGTCCCATGATTTCATCTGACCAAGCAAGCTCTTCCATTTTGCGTGCTTCACGTTCGAGATAATAGAACTGCTGGCGATCCGTTTCTTTTGGCCATGCCTGCTCAAGGTTGAAATCCACATTGACAGTTGCCTTTGCACGATACGGCGGCGGAGCAATGTAATAAAAAGCCGCGCCGAACAATGCGCCAAGCAAGGCGCCTACCAACCAAAACCGCCATGCACGCAACAGACGAATGAGGTCTTCAACAGAAGGAGATGAGAAAAGATAGTTCATAGTTATTCCAGATTCAGTGAGAATTCACGGTTGCTTAGGCAGCACGTTTGATGCGCCACTTCCAAAGCGGACCGATGATCTTTCTTAAGTAATATTTTGCCACAATCAAAGAAAAGAAACTACCACCATCACGATAATGCACGCGCAACATTTCCTGCCAACCGCGCTCATCACCAACATTAGTTTTGCTGGTGGTATGAATACGGAAGTTAGCCCAAACGCGCCCTGGCAAATACTTGAATGGGGCTTTTGCGGCAATGCGTGTCCAAAGATCGTAATCCATCGCAAAATAAAAAGACGAATCAAGCGGGCCAAGCTCCTTCCAATACTTTGCGCGGAAGAACATGGTTTGCTGCGGAATGTGTACGTACCCTTCACGCAAGCGGTGGTAATCGGTCTGCGCCGATTTGAATTTCCCAATGAGCCTATCTTCCTCATCGATAAAATTACAATCGGCATATACCAATGCAACTTCTGGGTTTTCAACAAGGAACTTCACAGCTTCACTCACAGCTTGCGGATTATAGGTATCGTCTGAATTGATCCATGCAAGGATATCGCCCGTAGCACGGTTGAAACCTTTATTGATCGCATCAGTCTGACCCTTATCCTGCTCGCTGACCCACCAAGCGAGTCTACTCTGATGCTGTTTGATGACATCCACGCTGCCATCTGTAGAGCCGCCATCCACGACGATATACTCAATACGTAGATAATCTTGTGCAAATACAGATTGCATCGTCCGTTCAAGGAAACGCGCCTGATTGAAAGACGGCGTAATAATTGAAACTAGCGGGAGTTCATTTGGATTCATTTACTTCCACTCATCATCTGAATAAAAAAGCTGTGAAACACCATCGGTCAATTTATGAATACGATCAATCTCTTCAGAAGTGAGTATCTTCTTCCAGTTATCCAAATTGGCACGGCTGTCCAACTTTACAGAATGAGTTTTGTTCTTTGCCAACTTGGCGGGGTTTTCAGAACTACTAGTATTAAGAATGACATGCTCCACCTCAGGCGTGAAGTCATAACCTAATTTTTGATACAGCCCTTTAAATCCCTGCACGGGGTCGCGAGAAAGATCTTCGTGACGGACAGAGATCAAACGGGGATGCTTCTGCAAAGTCTGGTGAACCGTGCGATAGAGTACCTTCCATAACAGACATGCACGTCCAATCACATCATCGGCTGCGGCAGATTCTAAATCTACCCTATCCTGTTCAAGAAAATCACGCATCAGTAAAGGCTGAGCCAGTAAATCTTCCAACTGAAAAGGCCAATTGAGGCGCTTCAAACTGCTGACAAATCCGCCAGGATGCCGAATGGATACCACCACCTGACAGTTCAACCGATCTGCAAACCAAGGCATAGAGAAGGAAGCAAAAGGATCTTTTAGAAGGACACTAATCCCACTTAAACGGCCAGAGTTGAACAAAAAGAAATCCCGCCCCATGCGCATAAAATCTTTACGAGAACGGAGCGTGCCTAGTTCTCTAAAAAGTCCATAACGCAACCCCAGTAAATTTTGAAAGGCAGGCAAATACAGAGCTTCATTCTCTTCGATCACATAGGTATACCAATGTTTAACCTCCACACCCAACACGCCCTGGCGGTGTGAAACGCTCAATGGCTCATTAGCATAGGTCAGGCCGCCACCAGCAGCCAGCATCTTTCCAATCCATGTGGTGCCGCTGCGGTGTATCCCTGTAACAAGGAGAGGAGAACGTTTATTGGTCATGGGTCAGTCACCAAAGTCATTATAGTAGTCTTCTAGCGCTTCCGTCCCGTGAATGGTTACTGCACTGATGGAGTTCACGCCATAGTACGCAGCTGCACAGCGGTTAACCCAATGGGTAGGAAGATTATCCAATTCTTTGATGCCATAAATGCCGTCAAATTGAGGGATGGTTAAATTCGTCTGGTCGTGCGCAATCAATTCGTAGATATGCGCATCACGCCTGTCCCAAGCTTGTGCGCGGGCACTATATTCAGGGACAGACTGGAGAACTTGAAAGATGGCTCTGAATGGATATATCACCATAACAAGTAACACCAACAACACTGCATATTCAGGACGAACCAAATTCACAAATTTCCACTTAGTCCGGGCTAGCCACAACCCCGCCAGAAAGCCTTCTGCTACAAGGGTAATCGTCATCAAAACATGAGCAAAAAAACGCGCCCTCTCTGCAGGGTAGGATTGTCCGTATGCACTAGTGGAGAAACCAGCAGCAATGAGAACAATCAAAAGGATGGGCAATGCAATTGCGACCTTTAGACTTGTCCGTGCATTTGAAAGAACGCCTGCATTCTGTTCCTCGCGATACATCACAAAAACAATAAGCGTTGGAGTAGTGATGTTAAACAACAAAGGTAATGGCAATGTCTTCAAAGTGTCCAACAAAAAGTGATATGTATACTGGCCTGTCCTTTGGATCAATTCAGTAAAAGAAGGCAGCTCTCTTTTTAAGTCTGTTAGGGCGGGGGAAAATACCATAGTGACCAATGCCAGTATTGCCCCGGCAAATACAGATCCCGTGAGAAGAAGCAAAGCCAAGCGCCGTACTTTATCTTTCTCAAAGAACCAAATGCACGCCAACCCCAACCCTGCGCCTACGATCATAATAGCAACAGGAGGTTCAGAGAAACCACCAACAATAAAGGATGCGATCAACAAGGCCAGCAATGACAAAACAAATCCTACACCTTTACGATTTGAACGCATCTCAAACAGTAAAGCAGCCACTAGAAAATTTAGAAAAACCAGCGGCGCAAAATGCACGGACACTGCTGACCGCCAATAAAAAGATTGAAATCGATTCGGAGCTACTAATAGAGATACAAATGCTAGTAAGGTTCCAAAGAAAACATCTAGTAGAAAAGGCCATTCCAACCCAGCCATCTTGCGGACTTGGCGAGTCAAGAAAATAAGCCCCACCGCCCATAATGCGATCATGAAGGCAGGTGCAAGCCCGATACTGTTTCTTCCAAGTATGGATTCCACTATCCCCACGAATAACAGATTCGAATAGCGGCTGGCGGCACGCGCATTACCTTCTTCATAATGTTGAATAACAGACACGATAGGAGAAGCAGATCTTGTAGAGATCGTCTCGCAATAGTCGTCTGCTAGATAACGGGAAAAGGTGGCAAGGTAAAAATTCGCTGCCAAATATGCCAACATTCCGAGGATAAAAGAAAACACAACTACGCTAAAAAACTTCTTCATCAACTACTCCGAGTCTTCCATCAGGTTATAGATCACATATCCGTCGCCTTGAGCAAAGATGGGATATATCTTTAACTTTTCCTTTAGGAAGGGCTGTCGGTCGAGGTCTGTAAAATCGGTTACTACGAACAAATCTTTCTTGGCGGCTAGCTCAGTAAATTGATTTTCAAAATCATGCTGCGCACCAAGCAAGTCATCATGATAGAGCAGGTCACCATAGGTGGGCCAGGAGGTAATGTTCTGCCAACCCCAATATGCCATGCGCGCGCCATAATCCTGGGTGAGTCCTGCAATGTTGTACCCGTCTACTTTTTGGCCGATCTCCTGCCACATTTGAACTTGAGGACGATAGTCTACTGAGTTGAATTGGTTACGGGTTCCCCACAAAGAAGCGAAAATGCCAAAGAACAGAATGAGGAAAGCCGCCATACGTAGGAAGCGCGTGTCTGCAAGTTGTTTTAGCTGGGCAAAAAATTTATCTGCAAGAGGCGCAATGGATAGTGCCGCAATGGGAATCAAAGGCAGGGAGTAGTAATCGTGGGAGGCAATGTGATAGTTAAAGTAAAGGCCAAAGAGGGCGTACCCAGCCCACAGCGCGATAATGAAGCGGCGTTTTTCATTATCAAAGAAAAATATCCCAAACAGTGCAAGCATCAACGGGATACCACCGAGCACAATATTGAGCATGTTCACCCATCCAAGATAATAGGCTGGGTTTAGAAAGTAAGTTGGGATAAAACGTCCGCCAAATTGTTGACCAAGATAGCCCGCGACCCAAACACCATAGATGGTATATGCTGCACCAGGAAGGACGCCAAGAGCGCTCATGACATACACTTGGGGCTGCTTCAACACCTCAAGCAGTGACTTACGCCCAAGCAGCAACGCCCCCACACCGCCGCCAATGACAAAAAACGCGGCGACAAATTTTATAAAGATGGCGAGTCCGCCAAAAAGACCAGCAAGGATGGCGAAAATCCAAGCCTTTTTTCTTGTGAGAGAAGGATCAGCCCACTCGCAAACCGCCCACCAAAATAGGACGATGAGCATCACCATGAGAGGGTCGGGTTGGAAACTGCGGCTGGCAATGACTGCATAAGGGAGAAAGAGATAAAAAGCAGCGGCAGTGAGAGCACCTTCGATGGAGGTTAACTTGCGGGCAAGCAGAAAAAGGAAGACTGCACCGATGACCCAAAATATGGATGTGTAAGCGCGTGCAACCCAATGCTGTTCACCTGTGAAGTGATAAGTATAGGATACAAGGCGCTCCATCACTTCAGGCTCGATAGAGGCACGCAGTTTCCACTGCTGAATTGCAAAGGTACGCACTTCTGGCGTCACATCATTGCGGACATCGTAATACATGCCACGCGCTTTGATCACAGAGAGCATCTGGCGGGTTGAGTGAAAATCCAGCGGCAGGTCATTGGAATCGTAAAAGCGAATGGCAAGCCCAAGCGAAAGGATGACAATTAATGTAATTACCCAGCCTGTGCGAGACGTAAAGAATGAGGAGTTTTCGTTCATAAGCAGGGACTTATTGTATCGTAAAAGTATGAGCGGGAATTTAAGGATTCTTGTTGCACGAAAAGTCAAAGCGTATAATGGCTGGAATGGGATACGCAGGACGTAACACTCATAACATACCAGAATTTGGGTCTTATAAAAGAAGACTCCATATTTGCAAAAATCTTCGCAAATGGGTATGGTTATGAAAAAAGGTTCATGTCATCTATGAGTACAACACTCTTAAGCATTTTATTGGGCATAGGCGGTATGGTTGGGTGGGGTATATATGACTTTCTAGGCGGAGTTTTCGCCAAGCAGATTGGGGCTTTCAAATCTTTGTTTTGGTCACAATTGGCTGGCTTTATTTCCATCCTTTTACTGGCCATTATTATCAAATCAAATGTCAACGCCTCTGTTTTGATAATTCTCTTATCCCTTTTTGCAGCAATACTTTATTCCGCAGGATATTTGTTTTTCTTCAAAGGCTTTGAGATAGGCAATGTATCCATCATTGCAGCAACCATGAATTTGTGGGCTGTATTTACCATGCTGTTTGCTTTTATATTTATGGGCCAACGACTTTCTTCTTCACAAACCTTAGGGGTGGTGATGATTATTCTTGGCGCTACTTTAGCGTCCATAAATTGGAGCGAAATTAGAAATCAAAGATTTCAGCTTTCAGCGGGCGTCAAAGAAGCGATCTTTGGGGCTTTTTTCTTTGGCGTTTTTTGGAATGTTAGTGAGATCATTTCTGAGAAAGTCGGGTGGATACCAACCACTCTGTTCATAAAGTTTGGAATTGTTTTATTTCTACTGGTCCTCTCGCTTCTTGTCAAACGAGAGTTTAGTTTAACAAGAACTTCCACGAAAACAAAATATATTATTTTACTAATGGGAGTTATTGAAGCTGGCGCAGTAGCGCTCGTTAATTACGGATTGGCGATCGGAGACGCGATATTGATCACACCTATCGCCTCCGCATTATCCATAGTCACGATAACATTAGCTATTATTTTTCTGAAAGACAAAGTTACCAAAATTCAAAGCCTCGGGATTGTTATGGCAATTTTCGGAATAATCGTAACTGCGCTTTAATTCTTACTGGCAAACTTACAGACCTTCACACCATACTTCATTACTCTTCCTTCAGACAGTCCAGTATTTGGAGTATGGAGGCTGGGAAAGATGTGAGAATAAATAAAGTTTTCTCTAAAACGAAGAGACACCTTTACAAAGGTGTCTCTTCGTTTTAGAAGCATCTCTATTTTTTATACTTTGCTTCTCTGGCCTTCAAAACAACTTCCCGCATCTTCCCCATTCCCAACAAATTCAAAATAGCAGAAACAAAAATATTCATTCGCGCCAAAGCAGTTGGTGGATGAATAAACAGAGCGCGCATCCATGCGGAAAGTGCTTTTGCAGGTTGGCCACCATCAAGCAGATAACGTGCATCTACGCGGTTGGCGGAAGCATGTGCGCGACGGCTTACTTTTGAAAGCACAGGAGCAAGGTCGCCATCCTGAGCGGCAGCTTCAAGAATGCGAAATGCCTCGCGCCCGAACTCCGCAGCCTTTGCTCGGTTCTTCGCTTCAGCATGATATCTTGCAGCAGACCAAGTCTGGCTGACATGCAGCATCTTCCCGTATTTCGCAATCTGTACCCAGAGTAAATGGTCGAGCAGAAAATGAAAACCGAGATTCAGTCCGTTTGTTTTTTGCAGCGCAGAACGACGCATGAACACGGCAGGTTGGCCAATGATCTGAAAGCAAAGCAAATCTTCGAGATTCAACTGTCTATAAGTTAGTGTGTTGAATGTCTTGCCATGTTCATCCACGGCAAGCATATCCCCATATACCAGTGCCACATCAGGATTCTCTTCAAAGACCTTTACCGCTGCACTCACCGCGCCTTGCAAATAATAATCATCTGAATTGAGCCAGGCAATGATCTCACCTGTCGCATGAGAAAAACCATTATTAATAGCCTCTGCCTGTCCACGGTCTTTTTCTGAAACCCAATATGCAAACCGATCTGCATACTTCTTGATGATATCTACACTCCCATCAGTAGATGCGCCGTCCACGACGATGTATTCGATACGTGGATAATCCTGATCCAGCACGGAGAGAATCGTCTGTTCAAGATAAGCGGCTTGGTTGTACGATGGAGTGATGACGGAGACAAGAGTCATAGTATTGCGAGGATGAGTTAGTATCATTATCTCAGATCGTATAGCACGAACCCATCACCTTCAGCAGCAATTGGGTAAGTGTCTAAAATCTTTTTCAAGTCGGGCTGCTTATCCAATTGGCCAAACGCAGTCACCAGAAAATAATCCATGCCTTCAGTCAGGTCGGTGAATCCCTCTGCGTTGTTGGCATCTGGGTTGCGGGTTTCGCTCAGTCCCGTCGTTAGCGGCCACAGTTTCACTTTGCGCCAACCATACAGCATCAAACGAAAACCGTAATCCTGTGTCAACCCGATCACATTTCCATCAGGCGGAATCACTTCTGCAATGCTGCTCCAAAATACAGGCTCCTGATGAAAATCCTCCGCGACCAAAACAGACCGTGCCACATAGGCTTGATACCCAACCACGGCTATTACCAAAGCGACGAAACCCACGCGTCCGACGCCGCCGTTCACTGTCACACTTTCAATAAGCGGATTCAAAATGACAGCCAATCCCAGCGTAAGGATGGGAATCAGTTGAATATGGTAATAGCTATGTGTGTACATCTGGAAAGGCAATGTCAGTCCATATAGCAAGTAACCGATCCAGAGGCTAATTAACAGCCACCTCATACGCGGCTTGGCAATCAGTGCGCCTGCAATGCTCAAGAAGATTATCGTCAGTCCAAAGAGCGTACCAAGGAATGCCAACCATTTTGTATAGAAATCTGTGCTGGTAATAAGTTTGATAAGAGCCACAGTCCATGCGAAGAAATATTCGGTGGAGCGGCCCTGATTAAGCAGCACATAATAGAAAAGCGCGGGAATGACCATAACAGCAGCCATCGTCCACACTTGTTTGGATTTCCAGAAATTCTTTCCGAGTGTGAAAAGCACCAACGCAACTGCAGCCGAGCCAACGAAAAAGGCGATGATGATCTTTACAAAAGTCGCCAAACTGAGGAACACGCCAGCAAGAATAGCCCACTTCCAAGTCTGCTCTTCTGACCAACGATACAGAAAATAAATACCGATCACAAAAGCAGATGTCATCAGCGGATCAGGTTGGAAGGAACGACTGGCTTGAACCGAGAACGGCAGGACAAGGTAATAGGTCAATGCAAGCAATGCAGCCCAGGGAGATGTAGCACGGCGCATCAAATCGAATAACGCGATCCCAGCTATAAGCCAAAAGAGAGTGCTCCATACACGAGCTACGGCAATGTTCTCGCCAGTCACCAGATATGTATATGCCACAATAGACTCGATGACGGGCGGCTCATACTTCCCAACTGCACGAGCAAACGATGCGGCAAGGTCACGCTGTTCAGTGGTTGCAGAAGGCAGGATGGAATAATAAATATCCCGTGCAACCAAGGAATTACGAAGTTGACGCGAAGGGTGAAAGTCCAAGGGAGGGTCGGTAATATCAAGGAGGCGGAGGAATCCGCCTAGAGCAAGGAGAATGATGAGGGTAATGAACCAGTTACGAGATTGGGAAGGAAGCGTGTTTGTCATTAAGTCAAAAGGTGAATATCAAAGGTCAGAATAAGGAATTGTAGTCCACTTTAGGAAAGACGGTTAATTTGCCACCGACAGTAGCATCTATGATCTCGCGCCCAGCTTTGCGAAAAGCCTCACGCGCCATGATGTAACCAACTTCAGAAGTATCGAGGTCGGGCAATTGCCACTTGACGCCTTTGCCAAAATAATTAGGCATAAAGTGGTTGGGGTCATCACCCTCGGAGACAACTGTTTTATTTGCATCGCCTTTGGAAGTGAAGTTATGATCTACGCCAATGAGAATGACTTTCTCAAAGCCCATGTGGAATGCAAGCTGTAATGCAAAAGTAGTCACTGTAGCGCCTTCCCACACGCGGCCTGTTACATTATTAGTAACGCGCGGACCTGTGTAGGATGTGTAAACAAAAGTTGGTATTTGGGGAATTGGCAATTGGGGCGAGAAGTGACGATGCGAACGCCAAGCCAAAAACTTTGGCATGGGGAGAGCAAGAATGTCATCAGCAAATTGTTCAATGACAAGGTCGTTGATGGAACAAAAGTAGGAAGTGGTAAAACCAAGCTCAGGAAAAAACACATAGAAACGATTCATACCGAAGGTGATTTCATCTCTAAGTTTGGTGAGATCAGTTTGTTTCAGGCTCGGGCCATTACCAATGATAAAGGCACGTTTGCCTTTGTGAATATCCTTTAGCGCAGAAAGGCGGCGAATGCTCTCACGCCGCCAAGGATGTAAATACGCAGCAGGGATCTGAGGCAGCCGCCGAATGGCATCATTTGTGTTGCGGGCAAAATTCCAAAGTGGTGCGGGGATAATAGTTTTGATGGTTTGTTTCATGTTATTTGAAATAAATACTTCTCAGAGAGATCAACACCAGCAAGGTGATGACATCGATCACCATAGCGATAACGTAAGGAATATCTGGCACACCTGTGAATGCCAAGGCAGTATTTAATAAGGCAACCACAATTGCAAAAATATATGTCCATGTTTCAGTTTGGTCCAGCAGTTTGCCGCCAAAGAAAAGAGCGAGCACATTCATCAGCAGAAAAAAACCTACCAATCCAACAGCAAACCCTTGATTCCCATCATCTATCATGTTCAACAAAGTAGAAAGGGACATAAACAACCAAAATATGGCGTTCCCGTAAAAGAGCCAACGCGCTATTTTGCCGTTCTTTTCAAATAGTATTTTTTCTCTTTGCTTTCTCATTCAGTGCTCAGCCTTGCGGTTGCACCGCCGTCCACGATCATGGCCTGCCCCGTCATAAAGGATGACTGTTCATTATCAGCAAGGAAATAAATGGCATGCGCTATCTCATCAGGTGTGCCCACCCGCCCATTGACTGTTTTGCGGGCAAGGTTATCGAGCCGTTCTTGCATATCGCCTTGTCCCACATGGCCGCGTCCTAACCCTGCCCGCAGCATGGGAGTATCAACTGCACCTGGCAAAACGGCATTAACACGGATATTGTCTACAGCGAATTCGATGGCCATGGCGCGGGTCAGTGCAAGCATTCCACCTTTGGATGCGGCGTATGCTGCTATATTGGCAGAGGTCTGTACGGCATGGACGGAAGAGATGTTCACAATCGCGCCGCCATTCTCCGCCTTGAGTAATGGATAGGCCAGCTTTACACCCAGAAACACAGAACGCAAATTTGCAGACATAACCGCATCCCATTCTTCCACTGTGGTTTGCACAAGAGGTTTAGCAACCTGCAATGCTGCATTGTTGACCAGAGCATCTAATGAAGCAGTAAAGGCGTGAGCCTTTTCAAAAATGGCGGTCATATCTTCAGGGCGTGACACATCGGCCTGGATAAAGTGTCCGTTTTCGGGAAATGTATCGCCAAACTCAGATCTATCCACGCCAATAACACGCCAACCTTTTTCAGCGAAGAGAGCTACGGTGGCACGGCCAATTCCACCTGCCGCGCCTGTAATGAGGATTGTTTTTGTCATAGGGGTATCTTCTTTTTATTATATAGAAAAACTTTATTGGCTATTCAAACGAAAAATGAGACAGCCATTAATTGTATTCTCAATCTGATAGTTTTCAGACACAAAGGAAAAGATCTTTTCCATTCCTGGTTGGATGTACATCTTCTTTTTCACCCCTGGCGTTGAAAATTGTTCCTGGCGTGTAACAGGGTCCAACGAAGGGATGGCATCCACGGAGCGGGAACAATCTAAGATCATTTCGGGACGTTTAGTTTTGAGATCTGCTATATATGAAGATTCGATCTCTTCGGTAAGTGAACCTTCCAAAAAGAGCGGGTAATACAAATATTTAACAGGCGAAGTTCGTCCAGCCATAAAACTGACACCCATTTCTGGGTACCATGTCAACACAAGGTCATTTGGCTGAGTATTATCCCGAATATAAGCAGGGACAGCGTCCATATATTCCACTTTGCCTGTACGGCTAAATAATTGGCTAATGGTTTTCCCATATCGCATACTTGCAGATGAAAAAACGAGAAACAGCATCACAATGAGTGCCAGAGAAATTAATGCGCCAAGCCCGTCACTCAAGCCGTGTAACGCAGGCACTCTAAAAGTAAATTGCCAAAAGTGCGCGAACATAAATGCAAAATAGACCGCAACCGCCAACACCCAACTAATGTAATAGTGCGTAAAATTCCTACCCGAAAGGTTACTCAACAGAATTTCGATCGGAAACCAAATTAATAAGTAAGTTTCAAAGAACGATAAATTTCTCTGCACAAAACTCGTCAATGCGCGCAGGACAACAAAGAACCATGCTGCCAGTGTAAGCCAGCCATACCAAGACAAACCATATTTCCCAAAGCCGCCGAACAGATCCAGCCAGGCCCTATCCTTTGCAGATGAATAAGAGAAGTTGAAAATGATGGAAGCATAGATCATGTCCCACGCGCCGCCACGCACAGCGAAATACAATATCCATAACAGGAGTGGAATTGCAAACCCTGCCAGTGTTGCAAGGATAATTCTTAGTGCCTCTGTAAAATTACGCTTGAATATCTCATAGAAAAACACCGCGATCAAAATCGCAAACAACCCGCCGATATTATTTGCACGAAATGTAAAGCTCAGTCCAAATAGCGCGCCAATCCAGAAATATTTTTTATAGTTTACCTGCTCATCCAGCATGGAAATAAACAAATACAACCCCACTGCATTAAAAAGCAAAGCATATTCTTCGGTATAGTTTCCATACCCCAATGCCACTCGCAAACTCAACCCTGCCAGCGTTACGCCAAACAACGCTGCACCCAAACCCCACCTCTTGGAAAGTGCGCTATACATAAGAATAAATGTCGCAAAAATAAAAAAGAATTCAACAATCCATACGCCCCAGCGTGAACCGCCACCCACCCATAATCCCAAGGCATTAATAAAAAAGATCGCTGGGCCTTTCGAGTCCCAAAAATCAAGGTATGGAACTTTCCCGTTTAGTATCTGCCCGCCAGCGTACAGAAAGAAACCGCCATCTCTTGCGGGTTTATCAAAAAGCGGATTCCCCAGATCCAACACTACTGCAGCAAGAACAAACAAAAAAATATACGGAAGTGCAGAACGAATTTTAGTTATCATCCCTCAATCCTTTTGCATCAATCCCCAACCCATTCAACAAATTTCTGATGGTGTTCCAATGAATCCGCTCCCATGCTGTTGGGCTGGAGTTTGAGTTGTGCGGAGCCAACATGACATTATCCATTTTCAACAGGGGACTGTCCTTCGGAAGCGGCTCGAACTCGAAAACATCCAATGCAGCGCCTCCCACTTGACCTGAGCTGAGTGCTGCGACGAGAGCAGTTTCCTCCACGATAGGCCCGCGTGCGGTATTGATGAGGATCGCAGATGGTTTCATCTTTGAAAGAGTCTTTGCATTGATCAGATGATACGAAGTAGGATTCAAATCACAATTAACAGAAACAAAATCGGAATTCGATAATAGATAATCGAGGTCTGTCATTTCAATTCCAGACTCAGAGACAAAGACATGGTCAACATCAATAATGTCTGTACCGAGGACTTTCATACCGAACGCTTTTGCGCGGCGCGTAACCGCTTTACCGATATTGCCAATGCCTATAATTCCCAAAGTGCATTCACTTAATGTTTTACCTGGAATTTTTTCCCATTCACCGCGTTTCATTGCCGCATCCATCCAAGGACCTCTGCGAGCAAAGGCAAGCATATAGCCAAGGACAGTATCCGCGACAGGAGTGGTAAAAGCATTTGGCGTTCGGGAGAGAATGATATTTAAGCGGGAGCAGGCTTCAGCGTCGATCGAATCGACACCCGTTCCCCATTTGGAGATAACTTTCAGGCGCGGAGAACAAGCCTCCAGCACGCGCGCTGTGTAGCGGTCATCGCCACAAACCGCGCCGTCAAATTGGCCCGCATATTTAAGTAAGTCCGCCTCTTCCATACGTTCTTCCACATCAGGGACAATGAGGTCAATTCCATATTTTACAAAAACAGGTTTGAAACGATCCAAAAATGGAATCATATAAGGGGCGGTCATCAAAACAGTCGGCATTTATTTTTCTCACTGGAATGGGAATTTTTATTTAACGAAGATAATTGTAACACCGACAAAGGAAGCAAAAAAAGTGGGGTATCATACGAGAATGCAGACTATCTCAGAACATAAAAATAAAAATCTTACGGCTGAACAGTTGAAATTATTCCATTCGTACGCATCAATACTCGCCTTTTCATTGATGGGAATTTTGTTCGCAAAGTTGTTTTGGAACTTGGTGCAGCCGCGCATGGATTTTTACAATGAGCTATGGGGGCCAACTTATTTGCTAGTACATGGACGAAGTCCATACGACACCACCAGTTTGAACACCATTCTGCCTGCGGCCTGGTTCCCCATGGCAATCGGCTTCTTCTTTCCTTTGGGTTGGCTTTCTGAAAAGACGGCACAATATGGATGGTTTATTTTTTGCATCCTTGAGTTGGGTGCAATTATTTATATTACTCAAGGAAACAAGCTCTCTTTATACAACACAGTGCTGCTCACTGCACTGTCACTTTTCTTCCCTCCTACTCTTTATCATTTCTTCATCGGACAAATTTCTCTTACAGTTACCTTATGTCTCATCGTTGCCGTCCACCTCGCCCAAAAAGAAAGAAAATGGTTATCGGCCTTATTGATCGCGTTGGCAGTGTCAAAACCACATCTTGCATTATTGACCGTGCTGGGGTTAAGTTTTTATTATTATCAAAAAGATAAATGGAAAGAGGTGTTTTCATTTTGGGGAAGGATTCTGGTCTTTGCATTGGCGATGTGTATTCCATTGTTTGTTGCCTATCCAAACTGGATACCTGATGCACTTCGTGCCATGTCTCAAAACCCGATCTGGGCCTATCCTTCGCTCTTTGTGCTCTTTAGGCGTTTCCTATATGGATGGGGGTACCTGTTATGGACAATCACTTCCATCATCACAATATGGATCAATCAATCTCTATGGAAAAAGCTTTCCCCAATAAATGCCACGTATTGGAGTTTGGCCCTTGCCCCGCTGGTTTCGCCGTATGTTGGCAGCTGGGACTTTGTAATCCTTATTCCATTACTTGCATTTACATTCGCCAGCATTGATTGGAAGCGAAAGCTCATCCTGTTCATTTTCTACGGTGCTGCATGGTATCAGATGGCTCAGATCCAGTCGCTGAAAGAAAGCCACAATCACTTTTTTTGGTGGGTGCCATTGTGGTTCATAGGTTTGTCAGCAGCACTCACAAACTGGAAGGATGTTGCATCCATAAAAAAAGGCGACCCATCCATTGAGGAACAGGCCGCCTGATCGATAAATTGTTTACAGCTAAGACTAAGAGTGCGACTGAGGAAATTTCTTCTTGTTACTTTCCGCAGTTATTGGGCTCTGGGGAAAAATCATACAAGTTCGGGACAGGTGAAAAATAGCTTTGATCTTTCAATATTTCGTATTTACCGCCGAAGTATGTATTGAATATCAAGCGGAATGTGTTTACAGGTGAAATGGTGGGATACAACACATCCTCATGGCCGGGGAAATAATAAGCGTTGAAAATCCACATGCGCAGATTCTTGGGCTGCATCCATGCGCCATGATCGCCCTGAATGACAATAATAGGCGGTGTATCTGACTCAGCCAGAATAGTATCCACAGCAGCTAATACCTTCTTGTTCAAATAGGTCATCTGACCGATGTATCCTCTTTGATAATTATCGTAAGGATACTCGCGCTGCTCGTTCCAGAAATCGGGCGGATAGTTCGGGTTGCCTTCGGCATCAAACACAAAGGGCGGATGAGGCGAGATCAAATGGATGTAAGAAAACTGTGGGCCAGGCATGTTGGCAACATTATCAATACTGTTAAAGACGTTATTGAAACGGTCGCGGAAACTCTGTCCCATCACAGCATCAGGGTCAACCCAACCCCAATCCTGTGCGTATCTGGCGAGCGTTGTTCTCAAGAAAAGGCCTTCAAATTCCGTCAGACCAGAGGTAAACGGAGGGGGCGTCATAAAATGGTCTGCGTCGCTCAATTCATTCCAGGCAAAGCCCGTCGCAAAATTGACCGTCTCATAGCCCATATTCTCAAAGTTGTGGCGCACGGCACTGTGCTTGAGCGAGTTCCATAATGTCCGCCGCGCAGTACTTTCAGGCTTGAATTCATCATCCAGATCCTGGAGGTACATCATATTCAAGGAGGATGCCAATGAGATTTCGGTTCTTACATAGTTACTCTGGCTGCATGCACCGATATAAAAGCCGCGATCTTGAAGGGCTTTTATAAACTCCGAATTATCGTAGCCATATACTGCTTTCAGAAAATCTTCGCGAGCATACGAATCAAGAATGATGTAATACACATCTGGCGGATTCTGCGGCACGGTCAGGTCATCTTCAATGGGAGCATGGTCCGCACCCAAAGCGCTGACGCCTTGCGGCTCGCTCTCCAGCATGATCTGTCCTACTGCCATGACCAACAGCGCAAGTGCAATCGTATTGAAAGTGGATGCCGCAGCAGCAAATGTGGATTTTGCACGCAGCGTCCAAAAGAGCGCAGCAACGAATAGAAGCACCCACACAGCCCCAAGCCAACTTGTATATTTTGCATCAGGATATTTTGTGTCAATAGCAATGTAAATATGTCCAAAGGAAAAGAACAATATCAGCCAAAGGGAAGTTAAAAACGCAGCCTTATGTGTCTTCCGCAAGAACAACCAAACCAATGCGTACAATATCCCACCAAATAAAATGGACGCCAACAGAGAACGAATTCCTGCTGAATTCTGGACTTGCCCCACATTGGCAGAAAGCAACGCCAGTACAGGGTAAGCACTGATCGCAATTGGATACCAGGGTTGGGAAAACCAGTTTGTAACAATAAGCTTTATATTTTTCAAATTCATTCTTATCTTCTCTTCATTAGAAAATCTGTAATTTCAAAATCCAATTCTTCATCAATGTCCCATGCTTCGTCGGCATCGATCTCGAACATGAGAGGCTTATCGCCAATGCGGTGATGTTTGCGCGCCAAATTCTCGCGGGTGAAAAGATACAGACAAGAGTTCTCTTCGTATACAGGCGGCAGGTCTTGAGTCTGGATCAATTCCAGCGGGTTGTGGTTGATGGCGCGTCCATCCTGAAAATACAAGCGTGTTTGCAAACGAGTCACTGAAAACAGGGAATCGTATTTTGGATATTCGGCAAAAAACTGTTGAATGCCTTGTGAGATCGTCGCAGACTTCAACAACGGATTCGTCGAATGGGTCTGCAAATAAAACTCTGCATCCACCTGTGCGGTGTCGTGCAGGAGAATATCGTTCATAGGCACAACGTCAGCACGGAGATGCTCGGGGCGTTGAATCAGCTTCACAGTAGGAAAGAGGCGGCGCACTCCATCCATCACAGGCTCGGAGTCAGTATCCACCATCACTGTGTCAATTTCTGGCACGGCGAGCAACGTCTCGATGATGTGTTGATAAAGGGGCTTGCCCGCGAGCGGGCGATAATTTTTGCCAGGCACACGCTGGCTGTGGTGGCGCATGGGGACAAGGGCGGCTAGTTTCATGCGCCTATTTTATCTCACCACGGAGAACACAGAGGGCACAGAGATTCTTTTTTCTTTCTCCGTGATCTCTGCGCCCTCTGTGGTGAGAGCTTTTTTATATTACAACATGCGCGACATCTGCCACTGCGAAAGGGTCTCGCGTGTCATGCCAACCTGTTCAAAAATAACGCCCATCTCTTCAGGGTAGATCGGAGAAACGTGCCAAACCTTATTTAGGAATCGCGCAAAGAGTGCGCGCATCAAAGCACCGCTCTGGCCTGCTCCACGAGAATTAGTTTTTACCAACACTGACGAAATGGACACATCCGTGGGATCGGGATTGCTAATGAGACAATAAGCATCTTTCAAGCGAAAAGCGCGCGAAGGCGGTGTGTGATGGGCAATAGTCGTACCTGAAAGCTGCCAAGGCAAATTTTCAAGTCCGTGATATGAAACCTCTCGCGCTAATTCGCGGATATCGATCTCTTCAAGCTCTTCGTTTGATTCCGCTTGCGGATTTTCAAGCCTGTACCCCACCAACCTGCGGACTTTGGCAAAGCCAATTTTCTCGTATAACTTTACGCCCGCCATGTTCTGTTCAATAACTTCCAGCAGCATTTCCTTTTCGCCACGCGCTTGTGCCTCTGCAACAAGTTGCTGCATAGCCCATGTACCCGTGCCACCATTCCGCGCAGTAGATACAATGCCCATCGCCGCGAGGCGGCTCGTCCAACCTCGCCGCGCAATGAGAGCTAACCCAGACGGTTCACCATCTTTCATGATCACACGGCTGGCGGTAAGGTCTATGCCATCACGGCGGAGCATGGTGAGCATAATAACGTCCGTGATATTAACGGGGACGAAATAGCCTTCAAAACTGCGCGTCATTAGGTCCGCGAGGAAGGGAATGGTGAATTCATGTGCGGGCTTAAGGGAGAGAGGTGACATCGTTATCTTACAAAACCTTTTTCATGTTTAGACTTGTGATTTCATAGCCAATGGCTTCGTACAAATTCCGCGCGGATCGATTAGAACCAAACACATGCAACCCAATAGACTTCAAACCAAGTTCGCGCGCTTTTTCTTCGATCAACTGCATGGCTTGTTTTCCATAACCGTTGCCTCGATATGTTTCATTCACATACAATTCGGAAATAAATCCATTTTTCGCGGGGTCATCTGGATTCACAGAAAGCCAGATCATTCCCACCGCCCGCCCTCCATTAAACACCGTAAACAGATATTGGTTTTTGGTGTTCACTCCCTGCGGCAAATCATCCAGATATTCCTTGCGAGATCTTTCCAGCGCATTCGCTTCATTCCACTGCCCCGCACGGACTTTATCCTCGGCATATTCGGGAATAACGCGTTCAAGAAATGCTTCACATTCAATTTGGGTCATGGACATCAGTTGGGACATGACGCTGATTATACCGAATCGTCATCATACAATTATTTATACCGAATTGGTTCCACATCCCTTTTTCTTTCATCTTTCATCTTTCTCCCTCGCGCATAATAAAACGTCTCACGTAATTGTGGCGTGATGAGACTCGTTTCACGATGTCCCATACGCGTGCCATGAAATTGCATATAGCGAAACCAGAAAATGGATGAAATGTTTTTTAACAGCACGCCTTCGCGCACGGCGTGCCACAGGTCACTTAAGATATTTGTCGTGGTCAGGCGCAGAAAATCATAAAAGTTGAAATGTGCTTCGGGATAAATTTTCCGCAAGGCCATCGCTTCACGACGATAGCGGTTGTACACTCCGTGCGGCGTTTCATTATGGACGTGAATGATCTCCGCTTCAGCGATATACGAGACAGCATGTCCCTGCTCTTTTGCCCATTTTGCCCACGCGAGGTCTTCCAAACCTGTCAGCGTTTCATCGTAAGGATTTTTCTCCCACAAACTTTTACGAATGGCCGCGTTGGCGTTATTGCAAAATGCAGTCTCTTGCTTTGGCTTGCTCACATCGGGATACCATTGATGAAAGATTTGCTGCTCAGAATATTTAGCAAAGTCAGGTCCGCGCTGTTTGCCGTATGTCAACGCAATGCTGTCATCCTGAAAGGGACGGAGCAAAGTCTCCAGCCAATCGGGATAAACGGGATAAACATGTGCGCTGGCGATGACGACGAACTCGCGCTTCGCCGCTTTAATCCCGTAGTTGAGAGAACGCCCAAACGTAAACTCCGCTGACGGGATTCTCACTACCCGTGCACCAAAAGACTCAGCAACGGCAACAGTTGAGTCTGTGGAGCCTGAGTCTACAAGGATAATGTCCACATCTTTGACGGTCTGCTGTTTGATGCCTTCGAGCAGGCGTCCGATGTGCTTATCTTCGTTATAGGCACGAATGACGATGGAACAATTCATAATTGGCAATTGGTAGTTATCAATTACCAATCATTATCTTTCTCATACCCCAACTTCACCAATAGATCGCCTGCTACCTCTTTGAATATCTTTTTATGCTCATCGGTGAAGTGTTTTTTCCACTCGCCAGTTTTACCTGAGCGGAAGGTCGGGGACTTTTTCGGGTTGATGGATGTTTCGAGGGAGTCTAGAATCAGTTGTCGGTTCGTTTGAAGCGGGACACGGGCGAGGAAGTGATCCATGATGCGGGTCAATGTTGCGGTGCGGTCATTGATCAGATCTTCAAAATGGATCTGTAGCACTGAAGGTTGATCTAGCCAGGCGCTATATGCTTTGAAGCGGGTTCCAATATCGAAAAACTCCACCTCCGCATCAGGACGGCCAAGGATGCTGGTTTTCAGTCGGGTATTGAAATCAGGCAGGGATTTGAAGTATGCGTGTTGCACGTGATTTGTTTCCATATCGGTAACATAAAAAACGTGTGATACGACAATATCACGCGGGTCACGATAAATAAAATATGGCACAAAAGCGGGAGTGCAGACAACATCCACAGCTTCAGTGAGCGAAAAAAGATGGGAAGAGGCAATATCACGCGGACGCAAGGAATTCAGCCAGGCAAGAGTTTCATCTGCACCGCGCTTTCGTCCCGTCTCGCCATCGTAATTGGCAAAAAGAGATGCAACGCGAAGTGAAAACGGCGCAACTTTTGAAAAGCCCAAGAGAATCTGGTCGAGCAAATGCGTACCGCTTTTTGGAAAAGACATACCTAATAGAATCGGCCAATCATTTTGCGGCTTGGGAACAGAAGCAAAACGAACAAGCTGGGCAATTTTTTCGGTTTGATAGATAATGGAACGGAGAGATGATTTCAAAGTCATGCAGGTATTTAACCACAAATTTGCTGCTAACAGAGACGTAAACAGAATTTCAGGGTTATATTGTTGAGGATAAAAAATTGAAAACAACCATCTTCACCACCCCTATCATCAGTCATTTTTTGCGATTCTTGAGCAATTTAGTCATGCGTCTCGTTGGATGGCGCGTAGACGGGACATTGCCCAACTACCCAAAGTATCTAATCATCGGCGCGCCTCACACCTCCAACTGGGATTTTTTGCTGTTTCTCGGAGTGATCTTCCACCTAAAAGCGGATGTGCGCTACATGGGCAAAGCTGAACTGTTCCGCAATCCATTTGGCTGGTTCTTCTATTGGTGCGGCGGTGTTCCAGTGGATAGAAAAAAGTCCACTGGTTTGGTGGAGCAAACCGTGGAAGCTTGCAATAAGGCAGAGAAATTTGTTCTGACCATTGCCCCTGAAGGGACACGTCACTACGTCAGCGAATGGAAAATGGGTTTTTATCACATCGCTAAAGCGGCTAGGATTCCTTTGGTAATGGCCGTAGTGGACGGCAAACAAAAAGCCATACACGTGGGGCAGATCTTTCACCTCACCGAGAACATGGAAGCAGATATCAAAACGATTAAGGGGTTTTTTGAAGGCTATACAGGAGTCAATCCGCGCAAGAAATACATTGTATTAAAAGACTAATCAAAATGAGACAACGAATATGATCATCGACAGGATAAACAACGCATCGCTATACTACACAATACACCCCAAATTCAAAAGCGCATTTGACTATATTGCTTCTATTGATACAGTGATCATTCCTGCTGGAAGATATGAAATTGATGGGTCAGCAATGTATGCATTGGTTCAGGAATACAACACCAAGCTAAAGGAAGAGGGGAAGTGGGAGGCGCATCGTCGTTACATTGACTTGCAATATGTCGTTCAAGGAGCTGAAGGGATCGGTTACGCCAATATCCATCACCTTAAACAAAGTGAATACGAAGCTGATAAAGACTTTTTACCTCTTTTTGGAGATGGAGATGTAGTCACCGTGTCCAGTGGAAATTTTGTACTTCTATTCCCCGAAGACGCACACATGCCTGGAATGGCATTAGGAGATTCTGCGCCAGTCAAAAAAGTGGTTATTAAAATAGCAGTGACATAAAGAGAGCGCAGGAAATCCTGCGCTCTCTTTATCTAGTTATCCATCTTTCAGGAGGAAATCACCGTTTTCCAAAATCCCTTCACGAATCACCTGCAGCGACTCCGCTTTCAGCAACTCATCCAATACAAATGATTTCAACTTCGTCTGCGTGGTACGGACAGATGGTTCAAGAAATTCTCCAAACGGCAAAGAGGTCTTATATAACTGGTAATACAAAAACCGCCGCGCATTACGCTTGAACTCAGCAGGGGTTTCGATCTTTTCTGCCTCCAAAAACTCTCTTATCTTTCTTCTTACATCATCCACTGTTTGTGGAAAAAACACAGTGGGGTATTGTGTAAACCTCGCCTTGCCTGCGCACAACACCGCCGCGCCCATAATGGATGCTTCCAAGCCAATCGTTGAGTTATAAACCATTACGAACTTCGATTTTAGAATTAGCTCATATGAACTGAGCGTTTCTTTCGGCGAAACAAAAACCACATTGGGCAAGTCTGTTACGCGACGAGCTTCGACCCATCCTTGCACCGTCTCACGGCTGGCTTTGCGGACACGGGTTTCATCAGGGTGAGCGCGAATAACAAATAGAGTTTCAGGGTGCGAACGTATCTCTTCCAAAGCCAGATCAAGCCAATCGAACATATCTTCAAAGACTGTATTCGCATGCGGCTGACTGGTGTCGAAGATCACATTGGTAAAGATGGGCACGATCTGTTTGAAGCCCGCGGCCTTTTTCAAAAACGACTCGTCAAGACCTTTAATATCTGCCCAAAACTTGATGCCCGCCATCGTAAAGTCACCTTGAAAGCGTTTGGCAAGGTACGCATCCAGCTTTGCATTTTGCTCATCGCTCATTTCAAAAGACTCAGGGATCGCAATCGGGTAGGCTGTCGCTTCGCCTTCCGTGAAGTATGCTGTTGCAGGTTGCAACCCCACTTC
The DNA here is from genome assembly GCA_046328875.1 of Anaerolineales bacterium. Taxonomy (GTDB): domain Bacteria; phylum Chloroflexota; class Anaerolineae; order Anaerolineales; family Villigracilaceae; genus Villigracilis. Next base: position 4,158,965 of record JAXLVS010000001.1, read on the forward strand.
GTGCGTGATGACACGCAATCCGCGCTTGTGAGCCAAGTAGCGTGCGGTGGCTTCGGGGAAGAACTGTCCATTGAAAACCAGAACAGCCCGAGGTTGAGTCTGATCGAGCAAGGCGTCAAATTTCCGCGCCACATTCCACGCCGATAATATATATTCTCTAAAAAGATAACGTGTCGCCTCGTCATCATTAAGATGATGGACTCTTAGAACCCATCTCAAGCCTGGCAGACACAACTTTCCCAGCGGAATCTCCTCCCAAACAAAACGCATCATTTCTTCAACGGTGAGGCTGGTCAGCGCTTCCTTTAGCTTTTCATCACGCTGATAGTTAAACCAGGAAATGCTAGAACTGGGTACGTCCGTGTAAAGAGTCCGAGACTGATAGATACAAGATTTACACGGCGGCTCCTTTTGCACATTGTCTCTATTCGTCCCGAGCACACAATGGCTCATACCCGACTCGCAAGCAAAATAGATAACGGGAATTCCCTGTAAACGAAAGGCCCATGATGTCAGTAGATGAAATCCGCTGTTCCATGAAAGATCGTCAATGCCAGTGGATGCCTTGAAGAGGATAATTGGCGCACCATTTTGCCTTGGCTCTTTACGAGCAACTTCGCGAGCGACGGATGCGATCTTAAGGTTATTGAGTCTGCGAACGAGGCCGCGCTTGATGCGCTGGATGAAAAATTCAGAAATTCGATTCATGTATGATTGATTTCCATATAAGGTCAGTCTATATTACTTACCTATTATAAGGTAACAAATCATGAACCGCATTGATCCTCTTTTGCGACTCTGCTTAAGTTGCAACCAAGCGCATGAATGAAAATATCCATTTCATATTTCACAAACATGATATTTGTCACTTGCCTTAATATTCCAATTTCACTAATATATATTTAATTCATCAAAAGGAGTGGATATATATGATGTCAAAAAATAAATCCCTGTTTGCTTTTACAATTTTAATGCTAGTCGTAACTGCGTGTTCGTTTAGTCCTACACCTGCGTCTACAGCTACACCTGCTGCTACAAATACACCAGCCGCTACCAATACAAAAGTTCCAACGCCTACAAGAACACCCTTACCAACCAAAACACCAAATCTGGCCGCCACCAAACAATCTGAAGAATGGAATGCGGAAATACAGCACTATTTTGAAAAAGGCTATATTGGCACAGCTGATGGTACGATCAAAGAATTAGATGATTTTTCAGAAGCATGGGCGCAGATCGATTGGTACACAATCTGGACTTTAGACGAAAGAGCGACAGACTTCGTCTATAGCGCGCATTTCAAATGGTCAAATGCAAGTAAGACTCCCAATCCATACGGCTGTGGTCTGGTATTCGCCATTCAAGATGACGGGAGTGATTATGCTGTATTCCTAAATCAAGATTCAATACTTTATCTACGAACAAAATTCCATCGTGGGTTTTATGCAGGAAAAACGCGTGGAACAGGCAAAACAAATATTGGGGATGCTACTGAAGCTGACATAGCAGTCATTGTTTACAACTACTACTCTTATGTGCTTATAAATGGCGAAGTTGTCGGAGAATACACACTACCTCAAAGTGACCTCCTCGAAGGCGACTTGGGAGTATCCATTCTCTCTGGCACAAATAAGGGATACGGTACTCGCTGTTCAATCACTGATATGCGTCTGTGGACACCGAACCAGTAAATATCTTCTAAGCAAACTGTCTTTCTTCTAAAAAAGCGGGCCTCACTTTATGAGACCCGCTTTTTATTATGCAACTAATTAATATGTTGAGATTCAAAAGAATCAAACACTATCCATCCTATTGACTTCCACAAGGCGCATTTGGAATTTCCGTAAAGTCATAAATATGCGGAATTGGGGATTTATAGCTGATATCGTCCAACATTGGGTAATTCGTGCCGAAATAAGTATTGAAGACCACACGAAAACTATTAACAGGTGAAATGCTCTGGTAAAGCTGATCAGTATGCTCAGGCATATAGTAAGCGTTTAAGATCTTGAATGTGTCGCTCCCCTGTGTGAACAAGGGGCCTGTGTCCGTTTGCAAGAGGATAATAGGCGGTGTAGCCGATTCGGTGATCAAAGTCTGGATCGCCTTTTCAAGCATTTGGTTTATGAATGGGACATGGTTTTGAAAACCCAAAACATATTTATCCAAAGTGTAGAGGCGTTTTTCATTAATAAACGGCGCTGGGTCAATAGGAGAACCAGCAGGGTCAAAGACAAAAGGCTCATGCGGATTAATAATATGCACAAAAACAAATTTTGGCCCTGGCATTTTCGCCAGCTCATCCATACTATTGAATTCCAGCATCGTGCGCTCACGATACTGCTGACCATCGATCTCGTCCAGATTGAACAACCCCACATCCTGCAAATGACGAATCGGCGTGGTGCGAAGCAACAAACTCTCAAAACTGGTTATTCCCGAAGTCAGCGGCGAAGGGCTGAAGTAAACATCGGAGTTGTCCAACTCGCTCCATGCAAAACCTGTTGAAAAAGCGACAGTTTTATAGCCAGCCTTCTTCAAATCTGCAACTACAGCACTATAACGGATCGAATCCCAAACCGGCCTTTGATTGGTGGTCTTTGGGTCAAACGAATCATCGAGGTTTTGCAGATACTCCATATTGAGCGAAGAGCCAAGGGAAAGCTCGGAAGTTGCATAATTGCTTTGGCTGCATTCGGCGACATAAAAACCTGTGTCTTTTAAACTCTGTATAAACTCGCTGGTATCAATATCAAATTTACTTTGCAAAAGATCGGCGCGGCCATAATCTTCAGGCATGAAATAATAAATATCTGGCATTATCTGACTATCTGAAACATGAAAATTCTGGGACTTGAAGAAAGGTTGTTTTGCTACAGTCCCACCATTATTGAATGGTCCCTGGATAACCTGAATGGTTGGATAAATCAGCAATCCAAGTGCGATTACGTTTAGTGAAAACGCCGCCGCCTCAAACTTGACCTTGCGCTGGGCGCCAATAAAAAGCACAGCTACAGCAAGGACAGCCCACAACGTCAACATCCACGCTGCTAAAGCCGTGAATTTCCACTTTGCAAAGATCAGGTCATAGATATGACCATACGTAAGGAAAAGAAGCATCAGCCCAGCACTAACAAATGCCGCCCTATGCCAGTTGCGATATATAAACTTCATTAGCAAAAGTAGGATTAACGCGACCAAAACAGAAAAGAATATTGGCCGAATCCCAGCTATGAATTTCACCTGGCCAATATTGAAGGAAAGTAATGCAAGTACAGGGTAGATCGCAGCAAAAATAGGATAAAGAGGAAGTTCAGCGTATTTTTTCACCATCAGTTACCAATCATTATCCTTTTCGTATCCAAGCGTCACTAATAAATCTCCTGCCACCTCCTTAAATAACTTTTTATGCTCATCTGTAAAATGCTGGCTCCAACCGCCCGTCTTTCCAGAGCGGAAAGTGTGACTCTTCTTCGGCTGGATCGCATCCACTAAAACTGAAATTGCTTTCTGACGCGGAGTTGGAATTTTGTAACCAGTCTTTTCCACTTCATCAAGCATCGCATTCAAGGTGACATCACGGTTATTGATAAGGTCTTCAAAGCGGATGCACATCACACTCTTCTGCTCCAGCCATTGAAAGACGCCTTCGTAGCGTTGTTTTACATTAACCATATACAGTCCATCCCGGTCAACACCAGTGATGGCAACTTTTAATCTTGCGGCGACATCGGGCAACGAATTGTAATAGTCATGCATTCCGTGTTCACCGTGCATATCGGTCGCGAAGAAGACTTGTGAGACAAGCATATCTCTTGGGTCACGATAAATGAAATAGTTGACGCGCCCAGCCGCAGTTAAGAAAGAAGCGTTCTCTTTTGTCGCTTCCAAATACCCCCAGCCGATCACACCTTGCGGCACACGCTTTAAGTCTGTGAGAATTTCATCTGCGGTTCTACGGCCACCTTCGTATTTGATGGTGCGAATCGGGTCTGCATCCACATAGCGGTAAGGAATGATCTGTGTGAAGCCGTTGAGGATTTGCAACAAAAGATGAGAGCCGCTCTTAGGTTTGGAGTTTCCAAAGATGGGCGGTGCGTCATTAAAAGAAAACCGCTTCCAGCGCGTAATGGCTTGGGCGGTTTTCCCTGCGGGGCGTAACGTGCGGCGGATTTTTTGAGTAATTCCCATAATTTACAAACCAGCCACAGAGTCCACGGAAAGCCTTGATATTTTCCTCAAGAAATACTGTGTACTCTGTGGCTAAAAAGGTTATTGATTTGTGACTCTTCTTAATTTCTTCATCGAACCCTTTTCGGATTCGTAAACTTTCTTCACACCATCACCCAGCGCAGCTTCTGTCACGCGGATGTATTTGACAAGTTTCTCAAAGCCGCCTGGTTCAACCGAAGCAGCCTGGTCACTGCCCCACATGGCGCGGTCCAACGTGATGTGGCGTTCGATGGATGTGGCGCCAAGCGCAATAGCAACCGCGGAAGGCACAAGCCCAACTTCGTGACCTGAATATCCGATCGGGTTATTCGGGAATTCTTTGCGCAAAGTTCCGATCATGTTCAGGTTCAATTCTTCAGGCTCACAAGGATAGGTGCTGGTGCAATGCATGATGACAAGGTTATCCTCGCCAACAGCATTCACGCCATCATGGATCTGCTGCATAGTAGACATGCCTGTTGAAATGATAATGGGCTTGCCTGTCTTGCGAACATACTTTAACAGGTTAATATCGGTGAGTGAAGCCGAGGGAACTTTATATGCTGGGGTATCAAACTTCTCCATGAAATCCACGGAGGGTTCGTCCCACACAGAAACCATCCAGTCAATTTTCTTTTCTTTGCAATAGCGATCGATCTCGCGATATTGTTCTTCGTTAAACTCAACCTTGTAACGATAATCAAGATAGGTAATATAACCCCAAGGGGTTTCACGCATTTGCTTCTGCTGATCAAGCGGCGTGCACACTTCGGGAGTGCGCTTCTGGAACTTCACTGCATCTGCGCCAGCATGAGCAGCAGCATCAATAATTTTCTTTGCGATGTCGAGGTCGCCATTGTGATTGATGCCCACTTCCGCGATCACATACGCAGGATGCCCATCGCCCATCTTCCGACTTCCAAATTTAATTTCACGAGCCATTTTTTCTCCTTTAATGAGGCGCTAAAAATCTTAAAGACCTTTAGTGCCTAGATGTTTCAATATTATTTCACACAGTTCACGGATCGCTCCGTGACCACCTGTTTTTGTCAACACATGATCCGCAGCGCGGATAACTTCAGGATACGCATCCGCCACCGCAACCGACCAACCTGCGATCTCAAAACATGGAAGGTCATTGAGGTCATTGCCAATATAAACGACATTTTCCGCTTTGACATTTTTCTGCCCGAGGACTTCACGCATCACTCTACCTTTATCCTGCATGCCCACATTGTGAATAGCCTCCACCCCCATCTTTTTCGCACGCGCCATCACAACAGGATTCGGTTCCGAGGAGAGAATCATCACTTCGACACCCTTCTCTCGAAGTTTCTTGATGTGCATGCTGTCGCTGCGAGATGCGACGACTGATTCCCTTCCATCTTGATGGGTGGTGACAAGGTTGTCTGTCACTACGCCGTCAAAATCACAGATGATCATTTGAATCGTCTCAGGCATTAGTCGGCGGGATACACCCGGTGAAACCATTTCCAATCCGCTGTAGACAAGCGCCTCATATTTTGCCCAATCGGGCAGTGTGTCAATATCCACTGTATATTTTGAATCGATCAACAGCGGATAAATAATATCGCCTGTCAAAGATTTTTTATTTACGATAGTGGTTTCACGGATGGCGTCAATATGACCAGTCTGCCAGTACACAGGAGGCAAAATCTGGCGCGGTGCATTGTATGGTTCAGCAATCCCTTCAACTTCAAGTAATTGTCCCAAAGGTTTGCCTTCACCATTGAAGCGCCACATCTTGAATGGATTTTGTGCAGCGGGAACAACACCGCGCACACAATCTGCATCCTTGTGATCAAATAGGATCTGTAAGGCGTCATCCACCATGTTTTTCGGGCGGATGGGAGAGGTTGGGCGTAATTGAACAACGATCTCAGGGCGATACCCTTCCACTTCTTCCAGCCATTTGAGTGCGTGCTCAAAAACGGGCAAGTCTGTCGTCTTGTCCTGTGCTAATTCTGAGGGACGCAGAAAGGGAGTCTCTGCACCCCATTCGCGGGCAACAGCAGCGATCTCCTCATCATCTGTAGAGACAATAACACGGGTCACCCACGAGGAACGCTTTGCCGCGGCAATACTCCACGCAATAAGTGGATACCCCGCAAAGCTGCGGATGTTCTTGCGCGGAATTCCTTTGGAGCCGCCACGGGCTGGGATAAGGGCGAGGATTTCGGTCATAAGTGAATGTAGACAGATTCACATGTAAACAAGTACAAAAGCACACACGTAATTCCATGTTGACGTGTATACGTGTTTACTTGTCCACCTACCAAGCTGTCCATCCTCCATCTACCACGACGTTATTCCCCGTCATATAGGAGGATGCTTCAGAGGCAAGGAATAATAGAGCGCCGTTCATCTCATCTTTCTTTGCCATGCGTCCAAGGATGGTTTTCGCGGAATAGTTCTTTACAAAGTATTCCTCGTGGTTATTGTAAACGCCGCCTGGAGTAAGTGCGTTTACACGGATTTCTGTCTCTGCATAGTAGGCTGCCAGGTATTTTGTAAAACCCATCACGCCTGCTTTAGTGGTGGTGTAATAAACAGGTTTATAAGCCACACGCTTGCCATCTTTGATATAGATACGCTGATCAGGGCCATTGAGTCCATAGGTAGAGCAGATATTGATGATGCTGCCTTTTTTTCCCTGCGCTATCATCTGCTTGACACAGGCTTGTGTAACAAGAAACATACCTGTGAGGTTGACATTCAACGCTGCATTCCATTGCTCCAGTGGATAGTCCTCAAATGCGCCAGGGGCGATTCCCTTGGATGCTGCTTCAGGGTCAAACTTTGGGTCAAGGGCTGCGGAATTGACGAGAATGTCGAGGCGGCCAAACTGCTTGACGGTTTCAGCAACCATCTCGCGGGTCGATTCGATGCGAGTGACATCAAGTGGAAAAGCAATCGCAGAGTAGCCAGAATCTGTAAGGCGGGAGGCTGTCTTCGATGCGAGTTCCATATTCAAATCTGCTGCAACGACAGCCGCACCTGCTTCAGCGAGGGTTTTGCAAAACTCAAATCCCAATTGACCGCCGCCACCTGTAACAATGGCAACGCGATCTTTCAAATTGAACTTATCTATAACTGTCATGTAGTTCTCCTTTACGGAAAGGCTGTGTAGATCTTATCGCCATGCGTATCGTGTGCGAGATACAGGCCATCAGCGAGTTGTACATAAATAGATTGAACATCTTCTGACTCAGAGCCAAACTTGAACAAAACAAGGACTGCATTTCCTGAAAGAACATCCTGTTTCAAGGAAGCAACACCTTCTTCATATCCTTCACGCGGCAAACCAGTAACTGGGTCAACAAGATCGGGTAGGACATAGCCTGAGCGATTTGTATAAAGATATACAGGACCAGGCTGATTGCTATAAATGCCTATCCCTTCGGGAAGATTACGTAGAAAAGCCATCGCTTCCGAATCAAACCAGACGAAGGATGCGTATCCCTGCCCGCCTTTGTGGAGTTGGGTTACTGCGGTAGACATCCCATAAGCAGAAAGAGTAAGGATGAATATTGCAATCATAGCAGAAAGTATCCGCCAATATGCGCTGCGTTTTTCCCAAAGCCAATGGAGGAAAAACACGACCATGATCAGCAGGCTAACATACATGGGCGCGTTGATTCGCAGCTTGAACTTGGTGCTGGCATCAAACAAAAGCATGGAAGAAATAATGGACGCCAGATAACCAAAGATATATAAAGTGCTTGTGAAGGAGAGAATTTCAGGGGTTTCGGTGTTTGGCTGGAAAAATTTCTTCAAGCCTTTGTATGCAACCCAAATGATCAAAACAAATGCAATAGTAATGAGAAGAATGACAACCATATTGGGAATTCCTATCAGCGTACGCCGCCATGAATCAATAGGGGCAAGGAATTCTGCAAAGTTGAAAAGCCCGGTGTCAATATTTTCTTTTGTAAGGGGATGATATACCAGTGTGCGGTTGGTAGCATTGTTGGCCGCAATTTTGTTGCGGATGCTCCACGCCAGAACAAGGGGAATAAAACTGGCAAGGAAGATAGCTACGCTGACCAGTCGTTTGCGCCAAGTGTCTTGGAGGAGGAGGAGCACAATGACAAATGTCGCGAGAAGTGCAAGCCCCGCATAGCGAGTAAGGTAAGCCAAGGCAGTGAGAATGCCAGTGAAGACAAGCCAACCTTCACTTTTTATTTTCCAGATTGGAAATGGAGAGGAAAAGTATTGATAAAAAGTAATGAATGCGACGAGGCTAAAAAAGATATAGAGCGGCTCGCTCATAGCCACAGCATGGACACGAAACATGGAGGCATTACACAAAAATAACAACGCCAGCAAAATGCCCGCCAGCTGAGATTTTGTCATCCGCCAACCGATAAAGCCAAGTAAAAATGTGTTTAAGCCAAAGAGAAGGGAATTTACAAAACGTGTGCCGCGCAACGGATCTAGTCCGCTGAGGCCGATCAGTGCAAGGATGGTGGAAAAGCCAGGGGGAAAATGTGTAACGGGTTTGTTCGATGCCAGCCAGATCGCATGATATCCATTCCCGCTTAAAATGCTGCGCGCACCTGCTATGTATGCGATCGAGTCATCGGAGAGGCCGAGGCCTTGAGGAGTCGCATACAGGATGATAAATGTCCCTAGTACAGCAAGCAAGCCGAGGAGTAGGAAAGAGGCGAGAAGGGATTGGCGCGAGGTCATAAGAAAGTTACGCATTACGAGAGATAGCTCTCGTAATGCGTAACTGATCCGAACTATTTTACAGGGAGAATAAAGCCCTGATCTTCGAGATACTTCATGATGATGTGGGCGTTATCTTCAGGAGAGGAACCAAAACCCTTGAGGGTGATCTCAGGATTGATCGGGGGCTCATAAGGATCATCCACACCAGTGAAGCCCATCGGTTTACCATCAACCATAGCTTGACGTGCCTTGGCATATAAACCTTTGACATCACGTTGTTCGCAGACTTCAACTGGAGTATCCATGTACACTTCGATGAAGTTTTCGCCAACCATTTTGCGAGCTTCAGCGCGCGTGGCACGGTAAGGACTGATGGCCGCACAAATGACTGCGCCGCCAGCGTGGACGATTTCGCCAGCAACAAAACCAATACGAATGATGTTGGTATCGCGGTCTTCTTTGCTGAAGCCAAGGCCCTTAGAAAGATGTGTACGAACGACATCACCATCAAGGATGGCGGTTTCACGTCCGCGCTCAAGCAGCAAAGTGGTGAGAACTTGGGTGGTGGCAGATTTACCAGAACCGCTCAAGCCTGTGAACCAGATGCCAAATCCCTGCTTGTGGCGGGGAGGATACATCTCGCGCAAAATTTCAGCAGTCTCAGGGCGGGTGAACCATTCGGGGAGTAACTTGCCCTTGGCAAGATAATCATCGCGGACTTGTGTGCCAGAGATGTTGGCGACCTTAGCACCTTTGGGGACATCCTTCTCTTCCACGTAGCGGCTTTCATCAGGAAGATAGACGAGCATTTCGAAGGGAACCATTTTGACGCCGATCTCAGCTTCGTACTGCTTCATGATCTCCTGCGCATCATACGGACCGTAGAACGGTTTGCCCGTGGAATCATTTCCTGGGCCTGCATGATCGCGACCTACGATGAAGTGATTCGCGCCGTGATTGCGGCGGATGATAGCGTGAAGCAATGCTTCTTTTGGTCCCGCCATGCGCATGGCAAGTGGAAGCAAGCTAAGCATGGTGGTTTTCTTGTCATAATGGTTATCGACCAATGCTTTATAGGTGCGGACACGGGTATAGTGATCGACATCACCAGGCTTGGTCATACCAACAACTGGATGAACAATAAGCGAGCCGTTTACTTGAGCAGCAGCGCGTTTGGTCAATTCTTCATGAATGCGGTGGAGGGGATTACGGGTTTGGAAGGCTACGACGTTGTCGTGTCCCATTTCTTCGAGCTTGGCGCGGACTTGGGCAGGTGTAAAGCGCAAGTTCACAAAGTCATAATACTTGGGCAGGTTTACAACCTTCAATGGGCCAGAGATGCAGACCTTGCCCCAACGTCCCATTTCAGAAATCATCGGATGTTTGGAGTCGGTCGTACCGTATGCAAGTGATGCTTCGGTATCGGCGTCCCAGTGAAAGACTTCGTTCAAAGTCATCACGGCGATCAAATCAAAGTTCGCATTTCGCAGAGCGAGTTCTTCGCCAACAGTTGGCAATTCTTTGGGGTCAGCCGTCAGGGTGATAGGAAGCGGGAAGAGGGTGCCATCTGCAAGGCGCATTTCCTTGAGTACACGCTCATAATCTGCCTTGCCCATGAACGTGGTCAACGGGGAAAAGCCGCCAGTGGCGAGCAATTCCAAGTCACACAGGTTGCGCATGGTGATCTTGATGGATGGAAGTTTTCCAGCGCGGGCCAGTAATTCTTCGCGCTCTGCACCTTCCACAACCAGGTTTACCAGTTTTCCGCCGTATGGCGGGATCAATTTTGCTTTTGCCATTTGTTGTCACTCCATTTTTTGATAAAGCAGGGCCGTAGAACGTCTCTGCAAATTTACACAAGCCGCAATTATACTCCAAAATTCACTGACTGAATTTTGGAATTTTGCTGGCGCTCCCCTGCTCTGTTATTTACAAAATAGCTGTTTTGCTTGTTCAGATGTTGCTGGAGAAAGCGACATAGCTGTCAGCGTTTGACAGGCTTGTTGTAGGGCTGGCAGGTCAGAGGTCATGGAAGATGCGATCTCACTGAGGCGGGAAACATTGTCCGCATAAGCGTATGCTTGCAGGAAAGGCATCCACTCGATCTGGTCTCTTGCAGAAAAACCAAGTGAGTTTGCTTCATCACCCAGGCGAACAACTTCATCCCAATCGCCTAGTTGACGAGCATAAGCTGCTTTTTCGTAGTAGTAGCACCATTCGGCGGGTGGTTCAGCGCCAAATGGAATGGCAGGCGGAACATGAAAAGACTCATTCAAAGAAATTTGGTCTGCTTCTGAAAATGGCGCAATTTCTGCCACGCGTGAATCTTCTTTTGTAGATAATTCCACCTGCTTCAAATCTATCACTTGAACACAGGAATAATAAGCAGGCTGGCTAAGCACCAAAACATTACGATAGTTTGGATATGTGCGAATGCTGCGACGATTGGAAAAATCCTGTCCATCGTGTGCGAACACGCCAGCAATGGTGTCTTCGTTTAACACAAAGGCAGGAATGGCAGGCTGCACAAATTTTTCATGGTTTGATCCAGGATAATAAATAAGGTTCGCAGGACCCCACGTAAAATAATCCTCTTCAGCTGCCACAGCATAATGCGTGATCAATGTTGCGCTTGGGGTAAGCTGCGGGATGCGCCAACTCACCTGCCACCAGAAGTTACGTGTAACTTCTGTTTCATGGGCTTTTACAAATCCATTTGCATAATGCGTCAACGTAGAAGAGATGAGCAGAACTCCAAACAGAACATTTCGTATCCGCACGTTGGACACATAACTCAGCAACAGCGGCCACAACAATGCGGCCCCCACAGATGCGATCAATGTGTATCGTGAAAAATTCTTAAAATCGACAGAACGTCCCACCAGCGTGACGGGGAACAGCCCAAACAGGATGGCACCAAGGCCGACCCATAAAACTTCCCGCCTCCAAACAGACCAGAAGCCTGCTTCAACGTCCCCAGATATTTGAGCCACTCTGTAAAATATCCACAATAAAAGCAAAGCCACTGCGGCCATACCCAAGCTTTGTATCCATTCTCGGGCGGTAAAACCAACACTCAAACGACGAAATGGCTCCCACCACGCGCGAAGGAGCACATCAAAAAAATCATTTTGAATTGAAGAAAGAGAGCCAAAGAAAAATTTAAACGGATGTACTCTTAGATCGCCCAACTGCAAATCTACATCCGTAGCGCCGCGCTCACTCTTAAAAAAGAACAGCCTCCAAACTAAAAAGACACCAGGAATCAAAAACGCAGGCAACGAATATTTGACGAATCGAAGAACTTTGCCCCACAAGCTTTCATTCAAACGGAATACCAGAACTGCTATGCAAGCAAACCTGAAGAATTCCAACCCAATGTACCATTCGATCTGGCTGAGACAGAACCATCCCAGCAAAATGGAAGTGACATAAAGATAAATTCTACGAGGCCATGAACTGGCTTGAACAGCCTGTATTGTCAGCCCAATAGAAAACATCCCTGCTGCAAGCCCAGTCAGATGACACAAATAATCAATGGCATTCGGTTGAGATAAAAAGCCTGGATACAACAGGAACAACAAAGCCATCCAAAGAGTGATCTGTTTTTTCTCTGGCCAAAGCATCCGAAGGATCCAAAGGAAGGATATTCCGCTCAACAAACGGAACAGGAAAGCGCTCAGGTTATAGTAAAGCGGGTTTGCGCCAAAGAGGGTATAGGCGGGGATCATCACCAATGCACGCAAGGGACGGTCCACAGCGAAAATGCCCCAAAATACAGCAGTCCCTCTCGCCCCTGCGGCGTACATCAAATACCAATCATCATTGAAATAGCCAAACCTTGGCACAAAGAACAAGTAAACAATGGCAGAAACGAAAGCCATCAATAAGACAGAAAATAAAAATTCAAAGCGTTTCGTTGCTTCTTCTTTCATCACAGAGTTTTCCTCAGCCATTCATGAACCAGTTTGCGCCATACAGGTTGATGATAATGCTCAAAATGACAAGCAGTATAAAATGCCAGGGAATCTTTTTCCCAAGCGACAATGCCAGCAAGGCGGTTAAAGGTACTAACGCGTCCAGAATATATCGGTAACCGAATTGGTCCTTGCCTGTATTGTGATACATAACGAGCAGAACAAAATTAAAAAATACAGCCGCCCACGCTCCCAAAATCCACCACTTAGCTTCATAACGGCGAAAGAGATAGATCAAAGCTGGGGTCGTCAAGAATATGCTCATCCCCGCCCCAGAAGGCAAAATCGGCCACTGTCCGCCCAAATGTATTTCAGGCAGATACAGAAACATCACCCGCAAATTATATGGAATGTAAAACGTAGAGAACAAGCCATGTGTCTTTGCATTTTGAACGATGCCAGGGTCACCATCAATAGTGATATATCCAAAATCAAAATAGTTGTTGAATCGTGCATGGTTATACCAGAGCAAACCTAACACAGCGACAAGAATTGGAAGCGCAGACTTCAACGTCCAGGCAAACATCCGTTTCAAGTCTATAGCCTGACCTTCTTCTTTCATGATCTCCATGGCAATAGCGAACACGAAAGGCCATGTCATCAGCCCATTTGGGCGAGCTGCCACTGCCAAGCCAATACTCAAACCAATCAGCCACGGAGACCATGATTTCAGGGCAGCATAGATCGCAAAGCCCAAAAAGGTGACTGTCAATATCTGGCTGACAAACCAAAAACGGCCACTGATGCCAACCCACAAATGCGGAGTTCCAAAAGCGAACAGCAAAACCAGCCACAGGATACTTTTTCGTGGCAGTTTGATCCACTGACGGTCCACAAGTTGGTTCAAGACCAAAAATACCAGCACAGCATTGACTGCGCTAAAAAAATCTGAAAAGTCAGCCGTGCTGATATTTTCACCGCCAAAAAGATATGCCAACGGCATCATCAAAACAGCAGCAATCGGCGGGCTGGGAACGTACCACTTTCCATCATAAAGAGTCAGGTCATGGGTATTACTAGGTGGATGACTCAGGTACAACCGTCCGTGTAAAAACTCATCTGCGAGAAGATTCCAATAAGAATATTTTGTTTTACCGAACCAGCCAATTAATGCAGCGAAATGTTCGTAGAAGAAGAAAGTAAATAAAAATATACCCGCAAAGAGCAGGCCTTGATCTAATTTTTGAACAAAACTTTCCCCGTCAATTTTTTCTAAATAAAGCGCTCGCAAAAGAATTACCATCAAAGAACTGCATACAAAAAGCCAAATGATCAAAGCAAGCAAGCGCACGCGGATGGGTTCAAGAAAGAGGAGCGAGACAGGTATTTTCGGTATAGTGAGCAGCAATAAAGTCCCCATCATTACCGCTAAAAAATAAAGGGTTGTCATTACCGAAACGATCCGACCTGAAATCAATAGCATTAACTTTTCTTCAAAGCTTTTCTGCCAACCCCATCTATCTTTTGAGAAAATAAACGTCAAACTGATATTAACCAACAAAAGGCCAAGAAACAAAACGGCGATCACAAAGCGAATGCGAGACAACCCTAGAAAAAACCGTGTCCCTTCTTCTGATGGCGGATAAACAAAAGAGGCGAACAATCCTGTCCCAGCAATTGCCATCACAGCCAGAAATAAGGTAACGGTCTGTCTGCGTTTTTTCAAGGACACACCAAACAACTCGGCCATCTTCTCCCTAAACAAGGTCTACAAGCTGGCGCGTGTTGTTGGATGTATGAATCGCTTCCACTAATTGTTGAACTCGCACCCCAGCATTCAGTGGACAAGTTGGCTCTGCGTTTCCTTTAACGACTTCTACAAAATGTCTCATCTGGTCAAGGAACATCACATTGCGTTCCCAACCATCAGGTAAGGGATAGGATTCCCACTCACCGCCAGCTTTGATGTCTCTGCCTGTTGAAATAGCAAGCGACTCAGCAGACGCACGATATATACGCGTCGCGCCATCGGACAAATCCCATTTGATAGTGCCTTTTGTGCCGATGATCTCAAAGCGGTGCGCAGGCGGCTGTTGGTTAAAATCCAAATGCAGGTTGCCCAACGCGCCACTCTCAAAGCGCAGCCCGATCTCGGCGGTATCTTCCACATCTACTTCAAGGTCACTGAGCGTACCAGTGAAGCCCCACACGGATTTAACCTTCCCCACCAACCACGGCAAATAATCCAGCGAATGACATTGCGTCAGTACCACGCCTCCGCCCAGGTCGGAGCGTGCAGCGTAGCCCTGTCGGTAATCTTCCCACGGATGCCAGGCAGGAAGATATTCGCCAAAATGCACATGCGCAGAAATAATTCGTCCGATCTCACCACTTGAGATCAAGTGCTTTGCACGCATCAACCCAGGATGGAAACGAAACTGAAAAGCAACCAAAACTTTTGAACCGCTTTTTTTAACAGCTGCTTCAAGTTGATTTAATCCTTCAGTGGAACCTGAGATGGGTTTCTCCAGCAAGATATGACAACCCGCCTCTGCCGCAGGGACGGCTGTTTCTAAATGCAATGAAGTGGGGTTTGCAACGATAACAGCATCGGGCTTATGCTTCTTCAGCGCTTCCCGCAAATCCGCTTCCACAGGATATCCTGCAAGTTCATCATCGGACATGGTCGCTTTGCGTGTGCGATACAGGACAATGTCCTTTTCACCCAATGCAATCAGGTTTCGCATGTGACGGCGTCCAACAGAACCGAGGCCTGCAATTAAGTATTTCATGTTTCCATCCTTAATCATAAGAGCAGAGTAGCCCACTCCTATAACATAGTGTCTACCAACTTAAATCTCTTTCATACTTCCACTTAACTAGCATGTCACCTGCAACCTCTTTGAAAACAGATTTATCTTTTTTCGTGAAGAGTCTTTGCCAGTTGCCTGCTTGTCCCTTGGGCAGAAAGGATGCAATACCTTCGTTACGTTTAGCCTGCCACTCTTCATCAGGGTTGGATGCCATTTCATCGCGCAGAGTTTTATCCAGTGAAGCATCAATTTTTTTTACGCCTAGGAAATTCCAAAGTTTGCTCATTTCATCAAATGGCGTGGAAAGCAGGTCTTCGTAGCGCATGCCAAAATAATTTCCATTGAACAGCCTGCGCCCTTCATCTTCAGTCTCTTGCAAATTTTTTACCCAGCCACCTGCTACACGGCGGATGAATGTTTCGGTAAAAATGGAGCGGCTGCCATTGGTAAATTGCGCCTGATCTTTACGCAAATCTTCAATAATCCGTCTATCTTCTGAGCTTAGGAATTTGGACTCTTCCACAAAATTGCGAAAGCGTTCCGAGACCAACACATCGCGGCCATCACGGACAATGTAAACCAGCTTGCCGTCGGGATAGACAGCGTGCATATCCCTGACTGCCTGCCCATGAATCGTGGACGAGGGACTCTTATCTCCAACGATCATTTTGCCTTCACGGATGGCGTCGCGCTCCATAATAAAATCTGCAGCGGAGCGCAGGACAAGCGGCGAAAGATCGCGTCCTTGATTCCAACGGTTCGATTTGCGCGTCAGCCATTCTTCCGCTTCAGGAGTGTTAACCAATGACTTGAGCAAAGGTTGGCGGGTAAAGAAGTGCGCTTGATAATTCCCGTGAACTTCAGTGTGCAATTTTACAAGGCGCAAAAGCAATGTCGTCCCTGAACGGGCATGACCAAAGATGAAGAACTTCTCGCGGGGAAAGAACTGTTTGATCTCCGCCACTTCCTCAGGCGTGATGGCAGGGATGGGGTTGCGTTTATTCTTTTTAGGGTCGCCTTTGATGAGGATGCGGGCGGCTGCTTTGAAACGGGAAAGCATTATTTGTCTCCAATTTAGCTGATCGCTTTCACCAGCATGTTCTGCATTTTAATTTTATCTTTTCCAGTTTAACATCACCAAGCCAACCAGGCAGACAAATATGCCTACGATATTGACCCATGAAATTTTATCTTTGAAAAAGAAGATCGCCACGGGGAGCAGAATCAACGAGGCGACTACGTTGACTAGAACTGCGGCTATGCCGAGGTTCCAACCAGCGCGATATGTAAGGAGAAAGCCAAATTCGATACCAACGATGGCGACAGCAAGCAGAAAACTGGCCCAGTTGAGATTCTTTAATTCGGCGGCGAATCCTTTTTCGGCGGGGAAAAGAAGCGCAGTGATTATCGTCACACCTAATGCAACAGCATAGGTCACGATCAGTGAGACCGAAAAGTTCACATCTGACGGTGTGCTTTTGGCAACAAAATGATAGAGCGCGCTGGAGCAGATCGCCAGTGTAATGGAAAAGTAAAAGAGGAACATGGAGCGTTTTTCTGTCATATCTGTCAAAAGGCGTATTTCAAAAGCCTTTAACTTTTATTTGAAGGAGATGGTTTCTTTGGTAATAATAACGTGATACGTAAGGTTGGGATCAGTGAGGCATAAAAGGATATCCCCTGTCCTCGCATTGGACGGCTCTTTGGCAGTAATCCATGCAAATCCCCAATAGCAGCCTGCAACCACTTGAGAGGAAGCTGAATCTCCCATGCCAAGTGAATAGGAATAGGTATAGCATTCACCTTTATCGTTTGGTGTGTTCATACCGAATGATAGATTTACCTGTCCTTGAGATTGGTTTCGGAATTCGACATTGATTAAGGTGCCAAGAGGCTTCTCAACAGGGATCTGGTTACAAATATCCGCCGTGGGACCTGCAACTGTGGCTGGTGCAACGGTTGGGGGAAGCGGCGGAATAGTGGGCAACAGAGTAGCGGTAGGCTCAGGGGTGTTCGTAGGTATGGGTGTAGCTGTGGGAAGGGCGGCCTGGGTCTGCGTGATGGAAATCCACGCGTTTGCCATAGCAGTACTTGCCAAGTCATCTGCGCTCATGGTTGGCTCGGCAGAGCCGCAGGCGCTGATAGTAATGACGATTAAGATCGAAAGAATAGTCAGGAATTTCTTTTTCATTATGTTCTCCGTAGCCCATTTTTACCACAAAGGGAGAAAAACATTTGAACACGCTTGCACTTACTTGGCCAAAAAAGAACCATTTGTGGGCTTAAAAATTCTCCTCACTTTTAAAAAGCGAGGAGAATCTGACGTTCTTAGACTTACGTAGTTCAAAATATTTTAGCTGTGAATTTTGCGAATTATTTAATTTGTTTCCCAAGTACGTTCAAAATGAACTCTGCGGTTCGTTTGCCTGAGGTGGCATCTGTAAATGTGATCTCATCTTCGATGAATTTGCGGCGTTCTTTTGAATCGACAGTTCTATCTTTCAGGTAAAGATTGAGTGCATCTCGCAATTCATTTTCATCTTTGGCTACACGCCCTGCTTTTGCATCGCGGAAACGTTTGTGGGTGGGCCAGTCGCCGATCTCTTTGAGCGAGAGAGAGAATTTATTGGGCTTGTTCCAACCGCCTGGGGTATCAATCGTCGCTGCGATCATTGGCGTATCGTGGACGGCAGTTTCAACCAGCATTGTCGAATAGACGGTCACCAGAACATCTGAGTACGCCATCATGGATGATTTTTCGTCCATGTCCTCACCCCCGTAGTAGCCGAGCGACCCACCCAACGCCACAGGCTGGACAACATGCACGTTGGGATATTTCTTCTCCAGCTCAAAAACCTGTGCGCGTTCATCGGCAAAGATCTTCGGCTTATCTTGAAAGTGACTCGGGTGCAGGCGGATCAACAATTGCGAAGGTTCTGCCAATTGGTCAGAAGAAACCAATTTTGCCAGCGCTTCGATGTTAGGGAAGTTCGGCGCAAAATGGACAAAGCTGCTGGCGTACGAGATCAACTTGCGTTTCGGGTCAAGCCCGTGCAGTTTGAAATATTCGTCGCGCGGCATGAGCCATGACTTGCGGAAGTATCCGTCATAGGATGGAATGCCTCCGATATGCACATGCTCGGGGTTCCAATCGGAACCTTTGACGAGTTCTTCTTTTTGCAACTCAGACCAACAGGTTGCCCATTGCACATCCGCGCCGCTGACATTGTAGCTGGAAGAATTGTCCCAACCGACGATGACAGTCATGTTCGGGATTCCACGGCGGGCAGATTCGCGCAGGAGATAACGGTCCATACGCCAGCCTGGGGTGGAGGCGATCACCATGTCGGGTTGGTATTTGTCAAAGAGGTCAGTGTACAAGCCTGGGGTAGGCGTGAAGCGGTTTTGCATCCGCACCAAAAGTTTGCGTGCCCATGAAAAATTCCGAAGGAGAAGAATCGCCAACGCAGAGGGAATCCAAATGCCCAAACGGAATTTCCAGCCGTTCTCGCCCCACACTTCCCAAATGTGGCTATCCATGGCTTCGGTGTTGATGCGGCTTGAGCCGCCCACGCGGCGCAAGTAAATGAGCAGTGATTGAATGCGCGGACTGACCTTTTTTGCATATTCATTGGCTTGCTTTAAACGTAAACCTTCAAAGGTGAGGCCAGGACGAGTGAAACGTGAAGCGATCTTTTCTTTCGTGTCGTCATCGGTGAGGACGACGATCTCAACGCCCGCATCAAGCAAGGTCGAGACGACATCGCTTTGCAGGAAGTAGATGATTGCCATGCCGTGATCGGCGGAGATGAAGATTCGTTTGGTCATGTAGTTGATGGTCGGATAATTGGATAGCTGATAAGACTACCCGCTTCTTTCTTAATTTGATTTGATTTTGCTTCACAAGATTTTACCTCACCCTCAACCCTGCCACAGCCAAAAGAAAAACAGACATATTTGATCGTTGAACTTAATGACATTTATCAGTTGTATTTCCTCGAAAAACTCGTAAGATAAAAAGAAGCGTTTTTAACACGCCCCGTTTAAGGTATGGGACACATTAAAAAATCTACATTTAGGAGGAATACGCATGAAACGTTTTTTGTACTTCATCATCGGCACATTGATCTTCCTTACAATAGCATGCGGCGGAACACAGCCTGCAGCTACGGAGGCAGTTCTTGCTCCCACCAACACACTGGAACCACCTACCGCAACCCTAGTGCCCACCAACACTGCAACAGCCACCCCCGATGCCGCAGCGACCGCCGCAGCTCAATCCACACAGGCCGCTGGTACTGTATTTAGTGAATTGGATAAGCTGCTAGCCGATTCGGGAGTGCCTTATCAAGAGGGGCATCTCCTATGGCAGCAAACCGAGCCAATCGCCATCAATATGCAAGGACCGTCAAACGATGATTCTGCTGTTGGAATTGACGAAAACCTGACAGCAAGCAATTTCATTTTCAAGTCTGATGTAACATGGGATGCAACAGGCTGGATGTATTGCGGCGCCATCTTCCGCTCTGAGCCAGATATTGATTTGGGCAAACAATATCAGTTCTATTTCCTACGGCTTTCAGGATTGCCAGTTTGGTATTTGGATGTTTTTGAAAACAACAAGTTCATAAGCACTATCAGCAAAGAACAATCTTCCCGTGAGATCGAAATGGCTAACGGGTCCGTGAACCAATTTGTGGTCGTAGCGCAAGACGAGATATTCACCGTTTACTTCAACGGCGCACGTCAGGGACGTTTCCTTGACAGCAGCAAACAGCGCATGGACGGCAACTTTGGCTTCTTTGCATGGCAGGAATCTGGTACAGGCAGCTGCACCTACAACAACTCGTGGATTTGGTCTTTGGATAAGTAATAACGCTTTCGCGCTAGAACAATTAAAAACAGAGCTACTTTTGCGTGGCTCTGTTTTTAATTACAAGCGCAAAGGGATAGTGGGGGTGTTGAAGTTGGCAGGAAAAACCAGATAGATAAAAAACAAAACTGAATGCATTTATAATTGCATTTGTCGAAAACAAGACAGCTTATAATGCTGGATATAGGGTGTTATGCAGCGAAATTGCTGCATAACACCCTATATCGGGGAGTTTATACTGCGTGCTGTACAAACCATAGTTGGGCTGATGACAAAGTAAAACATTAGAGGTAAACATGCCTATTCGAATTGGATTGTATGATTTTTTTGCATATACTCTCCCTGGAGTTTTATGCCTTGTTATTATCGGTTTTTGGATTAATGTAATTGGTTTGTGGAATATAGATTTCTCAATATTAAATAGTCTTTCTTTAGCAGCTTTATTGGGAATTATCGGCATAGGGTATATTGTTGGGCTATTAATTGAACCCCTTGCTTATGGGTGGATGAAACTTTTACAGCAAAAAAAGATAGACGGAATGAAGGTTGCTTTTGATGAATTCACAACACAACATCCTTTGATTAAGGTGAATTTCGAGTCTAGAGATTTGAGTATCCTTTTACGGGCAATAAAAAGCAAGTCTATGGAAGCGGCGATTAATGTGGAAGAACATAATGTTGCTGCGATTATGCTAATGAACTTAAGTCTTGTTTTTATTCTTTCTTCGATTAGCACAGTGATTTATTACTTTGCAATCTCGACTAATCTTTGGATTCTTTTCCTTGCTTTTATCTTTTTTGTAGCAGCACTTATGACTATGAGTCGAAGTAGAACTAGAAGGCAGTGGTTTTATAAATCCGTATTTGAAACATTCACTGCACATTTTCTGCTTGAAAAAACGAAAATTGTTCAAGTATCAGGAAAAAAGTCAAACGCATCCAAATCTATGCGATCCAGGAAAAAGAGTGAATGAAGGTTATGAAATTAAGATGGCGAGTAACAGCGAGAAAAATCAGCCCAACAAAGCGTGCACCTGACGCTGGGGACTGCCCACAGGGCGTGCGGCACGCTTCGAGTCAAGCAGTTTTCTACGCCTATTCATTTTTCTGGCTGGACGGCTTCGCCGTCCACTGCCCCAGTGCAGGTATCCTCTACGAGGACGATGGCGCAATCCGTTGGGCAGCACCGAGTTGAGTCAAGTATCTACTGTATGTTTTCAGCCAGACGAGAATCCGGAGGCAAGGAATGTTTGAGTTGTCTGAGTTCGTCACATTGGCCAAGCAAATTAACGAGACCATAATGGATAAAGTGATAAAGAAGGGGAGTCTGGGCAATGTCCCTCACAAGTTCGTTGTGTACAACCGGAGCCCGAACGAGTTTGAAACACTTACAAGGGGTAAAACGATCGGGAAAGCACGCTCACGAGGAAAATGGCTCTTTGTCCCTCTTGAACCAGGCTATGTCTTGCTACTTGGTGAATGTGGGGGCAAGATCCTGTATCATCCACGCGGATCAAAGGTGCCGATGAAGTATCATCTACTCCTCTCCTTTGAGGATGGCTCGTTTTTCACCGTCACCACCCAGATGTGGGGAGTGATGAATCTGGACGAGATCGGACAAGAGTACAACAGGCCATATATCCGTGATATGAGACCCACTCCCGTTGAGCCCGAGTTTACATTTGACTATTTTTGTGTGCTTATAGATACCCTCACGCAAGCTGGAAAAAGGAGCGTGAAGGGGCTTCTGACGCAAGACCAGCTCATCCCGGGTCTGGGTAACGCCATTGCTCAAGATATTCTCTTCAGAGCCAAGCTTCATCCCAAGCATCCGATCGATGAAATGAACGGAGGCCAAAGACGGAAACTATACCGTGCGATTCTAAAGACGGTTAATGAAGCCATCAAGCAAGGCGGCCGCTATGATGAATATGACCTTTACAACCATCCTGGCGGATACATTCGCATCATGGACAAAAATACTGTTGGCCATCACTGTCCAGAATGTAATCAGAGGATCGAGAAGATCCAGTATCTGGGTGGTTCATGTTATTTCTGCCCGAATTGCCAGCGGTGATGGACTGAAAACTGTCAATAGGGCGCCGCCCAACACAGCGTGCACCTGACGCTGGGGACTGCCCGCAGGGCGTGCGGCACGCTTCGCGTCAAGCAGTTTTCTACGCCTTATCCTTTTTCTGGTTGGACGACAGCCCCAGCGCAGATACCGCAATCCGTTAGCCAAAAAACATACTCCGCCAGGATTGAGTCAAATACCGCCAGGTTCTAAGCTCAAGTCCTGGCGGATGTAAAATTTAATAATAAGTTTCTCTCCATTATCTATTTGGGAGGCAGCATGGCCTACTCCGTTGAGTATGATTCTGTAGAAAATATGATCATGGCAAAGATCGTGAGGGAAACGAACCGAAGAGAACTGCAGGAATTCGGTTCGCGTATCATCCAAATGATCAGAAGGGAAAACTGTTTCAACATTCTCACCGATCTGCGTGAGGCGGAAATGAACGTATCAGTCGTTGAAATGTTCAATCTGCCTTTCGAATTAAAGGAAATAGCCGCAGCGAACGAAAGTCCTCCACACGCAAGGCGTCTACAGCCGCGTAATGAACAGGCAACAAAAAAGACCGGCATGAAGCCGGTCTTTTTTGTTTTCGAGGTCTTAAATCCGCAGAGACAAACCCGGATGAATGGATCGGCTTTATATACAGGTCGAGAACACAAAATAAGACATAAAATAGCCAAATCCATAATGTTTGTCAGACGTGATAAGGGATATATGTCCTTTTCAATTTGGCAATAAAATCTATAATTCAAAATTGAGAACAAGGACTACGGGGGAAAACGATCCTACTCCCTTGAACCTTTATCATGGATCGATCCTGGAGAAAGCCATGGGCAAGAAAACAAATACCTCGCTCAAGACTGAATTGCAAAAACAAATGAATGAAGAAGACTATTTAAAACTCGCCGAACGTCTCAACCTCGCCACACATGCTGCACAGATGGGCATTTGGGATTGGGACATCCAGAAAAATGAACTGGTCTGGGATGATCAGATGTACAGACTATACGGTCTCAAACCGAATGAATTTGGCGGAGCGTATGAAGCGTGGTTGCATGGAGTTCACCCTGATGATCGTGCACCAAGCAATGAAGCTTCGCAAATGGCTGTGCGCGGTGAAAAAGAATACGATACAGAATTCCGTGTGTTATGGCCGGACGGAAGTCTTCATTGGTTGAAAGCGAATGGACAGGTCTTTCGGGATGAAAAAGGAAATCCGCTGCGCATGGTGGGGGTCAATTACGATATCACTGCCCGCAAACAAGCGGAAATCAGATTAAGTGAAAGTGAACAAAAATTTTCCTCCCTATTCAATAAGTCAATCTACGCCACAACACTTTCGAGGCTGCCCGATGGCGTTTTAGTGGATGTCAATGAGGCATTTGAGCAGGATTTTGGATACACCAGGCAGGAAGCGATCGGCAAAACATCGCTTGAGCTTGGTTTCAATCCCGATGCTGAAGGAAGGGCTCGCATGCTGGCAGAAATCAAAGAACATGGTTCAGCGCGGAATCATGAATTGCTATTAAGAACAAAACACAACCAGATGCGCATGTTCTCAGTGAATATAGACTTGGTGGATATTGACGGCCAAAAATATATTCTCAACACCACAAAGGATATCACTGAGCAAAAGCAGGCAGAAAAGCAGATCATCCAAATGAAGCGCCTATATGCCACGCTCAGTCAGGTAAATCAGACCATTGTGCGTGTCAAAGATCACGCAGACCTGTATCAATCCATCTGCGATGTTTCTACAAAATTCGGTGAATTCGCCCTGGCATGGATCGGCATATTGGATGCAGAGACAGGAAATATCAAACCAGTGGCTGCCAGCGGGTTGGATCTGGCGCAATGGCCTTTTCCACAAGTCAATATTCATAAAGGTGATTTCCAAAACGGACTGGCCGCTACTGCAATACGCACTTCAAAGGTTGTGACCATGTTGCAATTGACGAGCGAACAAAACAATCGCAAGCTTCCATCATTAATTATGCATATCATTCCACGGCGATCGTCCCATTTCAGTTGAGAGGCGCCACAATTGGCATTCTGAGTCTGGTATCCAACGAGGTTGGGTTGTTCAATTCTCAGGATGAAATCCTGCTGCTTAAAGAAATGGGCGGCGATATTTCATTTGCCTTGGATGCGATGAAAACGGATGCAGAACACAGGCTGGCTGAAGAAAAGATCGAAAAACAGAACGAGCGCTTAACCATCCTGCGGAAAATCGATGTTGCGATCCTTTCAGCAGATTCGCTTGAGAACATTGTCAGCGCGGCATTGGATCATATCCGAGAATTGATCGATTGCCGCCGCGCCAATGTGACATTAATTGACCGTATCACCAATGAATTGGTGATATTCGAAGTAAGTACAGTAGGCGAAACATCCATACCTGCTGGCAGGCGCCTCCCGCTTGCGCAGTTTGAGGATATTATCCAAACCCTCTCGCAGAATCAACCGGTCGTATTCAACGACTACCGCACAATGGCAGACCCAAGGCCGGGCGTCCAAAGCCTGATCAAGGACGGGTTACTCTCCACATGCTCTCTTCCGCTTCTCTCAAAGAACGGACTAATCGGGATGTTCAGTATGCATTCGGATATCCCAGGTTTCTTTGACGAAGGAAAGATCGCTCTTGGGAGTGAAATTGCAAACCAGGTGACAATCGCGATCGTACAAATGCAGTTGACAGAAGCGCTTGCAAAGAACGAGGAGCGCTTGCGCCTCTCCCTGCATGCTGCCAGGCAGGGTCTTTATGATCTCAATGTCCAAACCGGGGAATCCATCGTCAACCGAGAATATGCCGAAATGCTCGGTTATGACCTCGAATCCTTTACGGAGACCAATGCCGCATGGATCGAACGCCTGCACCCCGACGACAAGGCGGTCACTGCAAAAGCCTATACAGACTATATCAATGGGTTGCTCCCGGAATATCGGGTTGAATTCCGTCAAAAGACAAGGCAGGGAGATTGGAAATGGATACTTTCCCTGGGGAGCATCGTAGAATACGATACAGAGGGAAAACCGCTCAGAATGATGGGTACGCACACAGATATCAATGAGCACAAAGAAGCGGAAAAGCAAGTCGTACAAATGAAACGTCTGTACGCTACGCTCAGTCAGGTAAATCAGACCATTGTGCGCGTCAAAGACCACGCAGAACTATATCAATCCATTTGCGATGTTTCTACAAAATTCGGCGAATTCGCACTGGCATGGATTGGCCTTTTGAATGAAGAGACAGGCGAGATCAAACCAGTTGCTGCCAGCGGTCTGGATCTGGCACAATGGCCTTATCAGCAGATCAACATTCATGAAGGTACTTTCAAAAATGGGCTGGTTGCTACTGCAGTACAAACTTCAATGGTTATTACCAGCGAAGATCTTATGAGTGATGAGCGCACAAGGTCATCTGCGGATTCCATCCCAAACAATAATTATCATGCGGCTGCCGTTGTCCCGTTTCAGTTAAGAGGGAAAACCATCGGTGTTCTTAACCTGATATCCCATGAAACAGAATTATTCAAAGCTCAGGATGAGTTATTGCTGCTCAAAGAAATGGGCGGTGATATTTCCTTTGCGCTGGATACGATGGAAACCGAAACCGAGGGCAAGCTAGTAGAAGATGCATTGAAAGAAAGCGAAGCGCGGTTTTCAAAAGTGTTCTTCACCAACCCGGTGGCACAATCCATCTTATCGACCATCAGCGGACAGACCGTGGAAGTTAATGACGCCTGTTGCCGCCTGTACGAGTACAGCCGTGAAGAATTGATCGGTACAGATTCGGAAACCCTGAATCTTTGGGCGAACCCTGCCGAGAGACTGGAGGTTCTTGAAGAATTGCAAAGGACCGGTCGCCTGCTCCCGAGAGAAGTCACGATCCGCCCAAAATCAGACGAGATCCGTACCATCCTTTTTTCAGTCGAACAAATCAGTTGGAAAGGGGAGCCCTGTCTGGTTACATCATCCGTTGATATCAGTGAGCGTAAGCTGGCAGAAGAAGCACTGAGCGAACGCGAACAGAAACTCAATACGATATTAAATCTTTTACCGGTAGGCATTTCCATCCTCGATCAAGATCGAAAGGTAGCATACTCCAACGACGCACTTGGAAAAATCCTGGGGACTACTAAAGAAGGGCTTTCCAGTGGAAAGTATCGGAATCGAAAATATCTACGCGCCGATGGTTCCGAAAAACCAGCGGAGGAATTTGCCAGCTCACGTGTATTCGCCGAAAAGACAGCACTATATGACATTATTACCGGTATCGTCAAAGAAGATGCTCAAACGGTTTGGACAAACGTAAGTGCTGTGCCGGTGGACTTCCCAGATTGGAAAATCGTCCTTGTCACGTCCGACATCACTGAGCGCACCCAGGCAGAACATGAAATTCAGCGCCAGATACAACGTCTGAAAGGATTGCACACGATTGATCAGGCGATCAATTCCAGCATGGAGATGGAGTCAACATTAAATATTATCCTTCAGCAAACGCTGGACTTACTACATGCAGACGCAGCTTCGATCCTGTTATTCAATGACTCACAGCACAGATTAGACTATGCCAGCGGAAAGGGCTTTCGCTCTGCTTCAGCCAGCCAAACACAAGTCCATATTGGAGAAGGACTGGCAGGACAGGTCGGTTTAAGCAGAGAGCTTCTGCATATCCCAGACCTCTCTAAAGTCGGGGGAAAATTCTTGCGTGCAGAACTGATCATAGAAGACCAGTTTGTGGAATATTTTGGCGTTCCATTGATCGCGAAAGATTCCCTCAAGGGTGTTCTGGAAATTTTCAATCGGACACCCTTAAACTCAGATTCAGAATGGCTTAACTTTTTGGAAATTCTTGGAGGCCAAACAGCTATTGCAATTGACAATTCACTATTATTTGAAGGATTACAACGGTCCAACACGGAACTCGAACAACGGGTGGAGCAGCGCACATCAGACCTGCTGCGCGTCAATGCCGAACTTGAACATGCCAACCGTGCCAAAGATGAGTTCCTCGCGAGCATGAGCCATGAACTACGCACCCCACTAACGGGTATCTTGGGGTTAACGGAATCCTTGCTGCTCAGCACCTACGGAAAACCCAACGAAAAACAGTCCAACGCCTTAATAAACATCGAAGCGAGCGGACGACATTTACTGGAACTGATCAACGATATTCTGGACTTGGCGAAGATAGAGTCGAACAAATTTGATATTTACCCCGAACTGCTCAACATCGAAGAAGTCTGCCGTGCCAGTTTAATATTCGTCAAGGAACAGGCCATAAAAAAATCCATTCTTTTGGAGTATCAAGAGGCGAAAGGCGTTAAAACTTTATTTGCAGATTCACGCCGCTTGAAACAAATCCTGGTCAACCTGCTGAGCAACGCAGTCAAGTTCACCCCTGAAAAAGGCAAAGTCACTCTGGCAGTCCGCACCGACCCTGAAAAGGGACAGATCCACTTCTCGGTGAGCGATACTGGCATCGGCATTGCAAAGGAAGATCTGGACCGTCTATTCACACCATTCACGCAAGTGGATAGCCGCCTCAACCGCCAATATGAAGGCACAGGTCTCGGCTTGGTCTTAGTCCTTCGGCTGGCAGAAATGCACGGCGGGAATGTTCAAGTTGAAACCGAACCCGGCAAGGGTAGCTGTTTTACAGTTTCACTTCCCTGGCAAGCCCAAGTCAGCGTGCCCGCTGAAACCACACAAACTGACAGTGAAGCGCCAGTAACGTCAGCGCCCAACTCACAAGGTCTGATACTTTTAGTAGAGGATAATCCTTCAAACATCGAAGCCCTCGGCGACTATTTACAATTCAAGGGCTACACCGTGGTGGTCGCATCCAACGGGGTGGAAGCGCTGATTAAAGCCGAAGAAATCAATCCGACTTTGATCTTGATGGATATTCAAATGCCAGTGATGGATGGTTTGGAAGCCATGCGCCGCCTGCGAACTGATCCTCGCTTCACATCCACGCCGATCATTGCTCTAACCGCCTTGGCCATGACCGGCGACCGCGAACGCTGCTTCGAAGCAGGCGCCACCGATTATCTGAGCAAGCCTGTCAGCCTGAAAGAACTTTATGAAAAGGTAAAAAAGCTTCTGCAACAATAAAAGAGAAAAAGACTCCGTTACATGTAACGGAGTCTTTTTCTACTACGAGTAATACCAGCTAAATATCTTGTTATATACCGCCAACAGCATCTTCTTGATTGGCGCAAACTCAAGTACACGGCGAGCAAAGCCTTTTCCCTTTTTACTCTTCACTTGCCCTTTCCCCAACTCACCACGCAAGTACCCCAGTGTATTAGACATATTCATCGCCAGTGGATCACTCACCATCAGCCGCAGCAAGCCTGCATCATTCATGCGCTTGTCCAACTGACGGACTTGCCCCATCGGCTTGTCCATGTCAAAGGGCAGGAACTGCCCCAGCGTGGATTTGTACGCCGTGAACTGCCAATGGCTTGCGCCCGCAAGCGCGGTCACACCTTTGTATTGGATGCGCCAGTCGCTGGTCTCGGCATAAACTTTTTTATTCTCTTCCTCGGTCTGCCCAAGCGAGAGATTGAATTCAAGGAAAGTTTCCCACGGAATGAATTGACCTTCATCCAATGTCGCATTCTTCTTCGCCCACTCTTGTGTAGATGTGTATAACTCTGGAGAAGTGCGGAAAGGACGAGCCGTCACCATACCTACGTTCGGAAAGGTTTCGAGCAGCTCCACAGAACGCGAAAGCCAATTCGGAGAAAACAAAACGTCCGCATCGGTGTAGGCGATGATCTCACCAGGCGCGCCAGCCAGCATCACATTCCACGCGCCGCCCTTGCCCATATTCTTCTCAGAGAGGATCAAATACTGAATGCGTCCTTCTTCTTTTTCTTTCACAAGATACTCGCGCACTTCAGGGCAGGAGCCGTTGTCGAAGACCATCAGGTCAAACGGCAGGCCGGCATCCTTGCGCATGGACTCAAGCGAAACTTTCAGCACATCCAACGTCTCGGCGTAAAAGCCGCTCAAGAACGGGATGTAATTTAATAATGCAACAGTCACTCGCTCAGGGCGGGCAACGTCTTTGACGAACTTGGCGGGGTTTTGGCCTTTTCTCATTTTCGATTTCCAATTTACGATTTACGATTTACGATTTTTTGTATTCGCTTCTTCCATCTCTTCGGTCTTGCGATATTCTCGATCGACTTCTCAGGTAGGAAGAAAAAGATCGCACGCAGGAACAACTCAAATCGGCGTGTGAAACGCGGTGATGTCATCTTCGGGCGGGTAAGTTTACCATCCACGAGTTGATGCGTCGCGTCCAAAATCGTGTACCGAATGTTCGCCTGTCCGCCCGCGAGTCGGATATTCTCATTCGTATCGGGATGCTCGTAATGCGACTTCCCGCCAGGCAGGTGGCTGTAATCATGGTTCTGATGCACGATCATCACCGACGGCGTGCAATCGATCACAGGCCAGCCTTCCTTGCGCGCCTTATAGATCATCCAATTGTCCCAACCCGCGCGGCCGATAATGAAAGCCGGGATGTCTTGATAGCAGGATTTTGGGAAAAGGAAAAAATCGCTTCCAGCGGGACGGTGAAGCTGATTCTGTTTTCTGACAGATTCCCGCAGCTGAGACTCCCATCCTGCGGCGAAATCGATCAGGGAAGTGATGTCATAATCCCAACGCTGACTTAGCAACACAAATTCGTCACGTTGCAAACATGACCTACGCGCCGCTTCGACAAAATCGGGCATGAGAACCATGTCCGCATTGATGATGCAGAGCAACTCGCTGTTTGAGTTTTCACGCGCCAGCTGAAACATGGACGAGATCAACGGCGTGCCGCTGTCATTGCGCGCTACGGTGGGGATATGCTTCACACCAAGTTCTTTGGCGGCATCGGCGAGTCCCGTCTCTTCGCCAAGCAAAATGACTTCGACGTCAGGAAGCAAAGTCCATGACCTGATGGCGTTGCGTTGGATCATCGCAATGTGCGGATTGGTAAAAGGTTTGGGGGCGGAGAATAATGTGATTAATGGCATAGGTATTGTTTACAAGTTTACAGGTTGAAACGTTCAAGCCTGAAAACCTTCCAACTTATTTACGTTTCAAAGCTCGCTTATCAATGTCTTTGAGAGTCTTGTGCTGCACATCAGCATTGAGCTTTGGGAGTTCAGGGTTATCGTGAACCAAGTCCAACACTTCTTTCCAGGTGAAATCATCACGCCCATCGAAGCGGGAATACACCTCTCGCATAAATTCCAAATCTTCGGGAGTATCCACCGTCCAACGGTAATCGCCGAAGTCAGTGGTGTGATGGAGTAAAGCCACTCGAAAACCACGCGGCGACGTCCCTTCTGAAAGCTGACGGCTGAGCGCTGAAAGCTGCACTCCCTCATAAAAATAAGGCATGGCGTGTTCGCGGTGTTGTGGTTCTTTCGCGTCCTTCCATGCTTTCTTCAAGACTTTGAAATTACAAGCTTCCACATCCAAGCCAATAGGATAGGTACGAGTCCACGGTGGTGGGAGACGGTTGCAAACGAAATCATATTCATCTTCGAGCAATGTATTGACCACATTGTCGATCAACTCAGGGTCGATCACGGGACAATCTGCTGTAATGCGGACGACCACATCCGCTTTGGCTTGCAACGCAGTCTGATAATAGCGGTCAAGCACATCGAACAAATTGCCGCGGGTGTGGGGAATGCCGCTAAAGTCACAGTACTCAGCTACGGGGTCGTCTGAGGCGTCTGTCGTCGTGGCGAAGATGACTTCGTCGAGAGTCGTCGCCCGCGAGGTGCGGACGTAGACCCGAGTCAACATCGGCTGACCTGCGATGTCTGCAAGGATTTTTCCAGGCAGGCGGGAGGAGGACATGCGTCCTTGAATGATGGCTACTACTTTTGGTTTCATTTGAAAGAATCTACCACAGAGAACACGGAGAGCACAGAGTTTTTTTGAGAGACTAATTGGCGAGTCTTTTGATGCCACCGTATTTGAGAATTTTCACATTGAAGTTAAGCAGCAAACCTACTTTTCCGCCTGAAATTTTTAAATAGGAAAGTAACTGAGCTTCGTGAATAGGAGCAAGACTTTCAACAGACTTGATTTCAACAATGACTGCATCATTGACCAAAAGATCAAGACGATAACCACAATCAAGTTTTATGCCTTTGTAAATCAACGGAAGCGGAACTTCCTGAAACACTTCATACTCTTGTTGTAACAATTCGTACCGCAAACATTCACGATAAGCAGACTCAAGCAACCCTGGACCAAGGTTTCGATGAACCTCAATGGCAGCGCCAATAATCGCCTCTGTAATTTTATTCAACTCATCAATACTCATCTGCCTCATAAAAACCCTTAAACCTCCGTGCTCTCTGTGATCTCCGTGGTAAATTATTCGGTCTGTGCCTCGGAGGGGATCGGCAAGGGAGTCACAAATCCCTTCGCACGGAATTTTTCAACGTACTCACGCACCATCCAGTAATCGAGACCAACCTGCTCGGCGATCTCAAAGACCGAATGCTTGCCTTCAAATTTCATCATGATCTTTTCAATGGCGCGGTTGAGCGCCCAGTTGTCGCGCCAGTCCACCCAGAGACCATGGCCGCTAAGAAAAACGGGGCCGCGGAAGGTGCGCCTGGGAATGTAATTGCTGGCATAGATACGGATGACTTGCTCCGCAGTTTGCGCCGCGCCGATGAGCATATCCTCGTGCATGATATCGAGGTTGTCGTCGGTGGTGTGATATTCATCGTACGGCCAGCGATTGATGGAAATGCACGGCACATTGACGCCAGGCCCATTGATGACACGCTCATCGTTGGCGGGAGCAGCAGCAAAGTCACGCTCATCGTGTTCCGTGTCGCGTAAAACGTGATGCGTGATGCGGTCAAGCAGATGATCGTGCTGCCTTGTATGATGCCATGCAATTTTATTTTGATTCCCCGTCATTTCCATGAAAATTCCGCCGCGCATGTTGGGGATGAGATTCTCGTTGTGCGCCAGCCAAGCGATGGTGCCGATGGTCTCTGGCCCAAACCAAAAGCGGACGCTCATCGAACCCGCAGGCAGCGGATTTTCCGCAAGGCGGCGCGCCAATTCAATGGTGCTGACCACGCCCGCGCCATCGTCATTCGCCTGCATGGGATGACAGGTATGTGCCTGCACAATGAACTCGCCTGCCTTAGGGTTTGGCCCACCTTCGGGATGGACAACCGCCGTAGCGACTTTGAATCCCTGCTTCGGGTCGGTGATGAATTCAGATTTAATAACCGCGCGATATTTTTTGTCACGCGGAAGTTTATCGAAAAGATTCTTCGGTAAACAAAATCCCCAATCACGCTCGTAGTATTTGAAAATCCACGGAATGGTGTGAGGCAGTTTCTCGTTGAAATACAAATGCGGCTGAAGTTCTTCGAAGCTCAATACCTTATCAATAGGTAATGAATACGAAACAATGTGCAGCGGATTATTTTTGAAATCAACCACGCGCTCGCCGCATTCAATCTCCAAATACGCCTCGTGGACAACGTACCTCTCAGGCACCTGCCACGTCCATACTTTAGTGAGCGGCGCGTATGTCTCAATAGTGTAGTTGGAAGAATCAGGCATGTACGAACCGACGATCTCCAATGTCTTGTCATGGTCGTCGGAGACGAGGGTTCGGTGCAATGGATAAAATTCAGCAAGGATGGATTTGAGGGAGGAGTAGGGTTTCATGGGGAGGGAGTAGATAAATAAAGTAGACAAGTACACAGGTAAGACAAGCACACTTGTATAGCTGTGTACTTGTCTACGTCCTTAATACTTAGGCTCTTCAATATAATGCAATTTCTCAGGGTGCTCGCGCACGATCACAGCCATGTTATCGTAAAAATCATTCGCCGTGGCAAAGTGGATCTTCGCCGCGCCCACCTGCACTTCCTTGATCACACCATCATGCAACAGGTCGTTCATGCCAGGCACAATATACGTCTTCACGCGCTCATTATTGCGAACGAACATCGAATGGGTCTTGATCTTCGGCACACGGTCATAGCCAACGTAAATACCAGAGAATTCCTTCACACGGCGATAATTACAGCCCACGTTGTACTCAATATAATGATGGAGCGAAAACGTGCTATTGAAATCCAGCCCAATGCTCACGATCGTCCCATTGATCTTATGGAACAACGCGAACGCCGAGTTCGGCCCGTACGCTTCCACATCTTCCGTCTTTGAAAACTCTTCCGCGCGCGCTCCCCAAACAGAGAAACTGTAGATCGGATGTGGAGTCCGCAACGCATCAGGTCTGAGGCGCGCCAGTTCCGTGATCATGCCCATCTTCGAAGGCGTCTCCAGCACATCCCAATAATGCGTCTCCGTCCACGATTGGAAATTGAACGCAGGGAACATCACCGTGCCTTCCTTCCCAACCAATTCGCGCATCACGTCAATTACCGTCTCCGCACCGCCCTCCACCCCGCCAAGCGACTTGTACGAAGTATGCACAATGATCGTCTCGCCTTTTTTGAGGTTGAGTTGTCCAAAGCCATCCAGCAATTCTTTTTTATTGAGCATTTTTTTCTCCAAGATTTCGATAGACATTCATCAACGCTTCGGCATTCTTTCTCCAATCCGCACGCATCTCTGCGGACCTTCGGCTTGCTCGGCCGATCTCAGGCAGTTTCTCACGCTGATTCATCGCCGCCAGAATCTTCTCCGCAAGGTGATCCGCATCCCCATCGCGGAACAGCCAGCCGTTCTCATTTTCCACGACCCATTCCTTGTTGGCAGGAATATCCGAAACCAAACAAGACAAGCCGCAAGCCAACGCCTCCATCAATGAGACGGACGAACCGTCCACGTGCGAAGGCGAGATATACAGATCCGCCATATGATACCAGTGCGGCAGGTCTGTTTGTGAGATCTGCCCGCCAAAGGTAACACGGTCCAATACGCCGCCGCTTTGCAATATCTGACGAAGTTTTCCGCCTTGTGAGCCACCATTGAGCAGGATCAAATCCACATTTTCATTTTGCTGCGCCACTTTGACAAATGCCCGCGCCAGCACATCCACGCCATAGCGAGTTTCCCATGAACGATTGCAGAAGAGCGTAAACGTTTGAACGTTCGAACGTTTCAACGTTTCAACGTTGAAGTGATCGAGGTCAACGCCCCAGGGAAAGACTACCGTCTTCTCAGGATTCATCCCGTACGCAACGGCTTTATCTTTTGTAACATTGGCATCGCTTGTAAAAAAAGTGGAACGCTTCAATGTATAACGCGTGGCGAATTCCCAAATCCATCCTTTATGCACATCATCCATCAGATCAAATCCCCAAGACATGGTGAGGATGGGACGAAACCCGCTTAGCATCGCAATGAATGCACAGGTTTGAATGGGACCAGCGTGAATGAGGTCGGGCCTAATATCTTTTACCACTCTACGAAAATCACGAGTTAGCCTGAGGAGATTACCCCAGCGAAACGGTTCACGTCCACCCTTCCAAATCACCTGATGTACATGCTCAGGCATCGTGCGGCTTTCCACCTGCCGCTGATTGCCTTCGAGCTGCACAAAGAACACTTCATGCCCACCATCTGAAATGGCTTTGAGAAAACGATAATCGTGTGTGGAGTAACCGAGGGAGAAATAAATGAGTTTCATGTTCCAGGTATCAGGTTCCAGGTTTTATGCGCGAGTTGGGGCGTTATTACGGCGGGGATTTTTGAGAATGCTTTGCTTCAAACCACCGATCAATGCCTTGCACTTCCTCGCTTGTTCATAATGAGATTTAAAAACATCTTGCTCAATGTGTTCAACATCTAACGCTGCATAAAGCAGAGATTGGACTTCTACAGCCGAACGACGGGCAATACCTAGAAAACGCGCAAACTCAGCAGTTGACTCGCAATCAAATCCTTCAGCAATATTAGTCATCACCGAAACAGCTGCACGCTGAATCTGGTCGCGCATCCCAAAGTCCTTTGCAAATGTACCATCCGATGTCAGCTTGTAAACAGACTTCACCAACGCACGGGCTCCCTGCCATGCGATCAAGTCCTCAAATTTTGTAATGGATACCATCTCAGCCTCCCAACCTGAAACGTGGAACCTGGCACATGGAACTTACGCACCCAAATCCGTCCAGCGCAATTCCTTGCCGAGAGGCATATCCGTCAACGCCTTGGTGCCGATCACATTTTGGATCTGGTCAGGTTTGATCGCGCCAGGGGTGGCGGGACGAAGCACATCGATCATGTCACGGGTAAAAGTCTCACCCGCTTTGATCTCACGCGCCGCCCGCAGACAGCGCCGCTGCACGATCTGTGTCTCCTGCTCATTGTCGGCGATAAATTTATCCGAGCTGCCCAATGAGCGTTCGAGCAGACGAGTCTCTTCGACCATCTTTGCCCAATTCTCAGGGTTCATCGCAAACTTGTGGTCGGGACCTTCGCGGTCGTTGCTATCCGTAAAGTGACGTTCGATCACGCGCGCGCCCAACGTCACCGCGCCGAGGACAGGTGCAACCGAGTGAGTGTGGTCAGACAAGCCCAAAATTACATCGGGGAACATCGTGCCAAATGTTTTCAAGACATTCAAATGCAAATGATCGTAGTTATTGGGGCTGGCTGTGTAATTGGTATTGCACTGCATCAAAACCAACTGCTTGTTGATCTTCAAAATGGCATGCACAGCCTTCTGCACTTCTCCGATATTGGATGCGCCCGTGGCAATGAAGAAAGGTTTGCCTTTGCCAGCCATGCGTTCAAGGGCTTCGATCCAGTCAATTTCACCAGAACCCGCTTTGTAAACTTCCACATACTGGTCGAGGAAATCAATGGCTTCAAAATCGTAGGGCGAGGAGAAATAATCAATGCCAACTTCTTTGCATTCTTCAACCAAAGTCATCGACCATTCAAACGGAATGGACGCTCCCTTATAAACCTCAAACACAGACTTCTTCCAACTTGCCTGATGCGAAACCTGTCCGCCATCCATAGCTTTGAAGCCATAATCTGAGACGATCTTCGGGGCGTCAAAATTCTGGAACTTGGCCGCATCCGCACCCGCTTCTTTGGCGAGACGAATGAGCTTCTTGGCGCGTTCCATGTCACCATCATGGTTGGCGGCAATGTCCGCGATGAAATAGGTGGGGTGATTCAATCCAATCGTGCGATTTCCAAATTTGATTTCCATTATTCCTCCAAGCTAGTTGTAGTTAACGGTCACTTTACAAAACGACCACCACTTCCTCATCTATTCTTGATTTGAAGATCAAGAGATGTCATTGTAACCAAGACAGTATTTCATGTGGTAATACAGGTCGAACAATAACATAATACTTAACACCATTGAAAGTCACAAATCGTCCATCCTGCTGATATCCGTAAAGGGAGAAAATTTGCTTAGCTTTATCTCCATCAACATATAATAGTTTCCATTTATCAGTTTCGATAGAAGGAAAAACATCGCTCCAAGGAATTACTTCTGGATTATCAACAATATACCAAGTTGGCGGACGTGCTTCAATATCTAGCAACAAGCGATCAGCGTTATAAACAGACATATTCTTCGGCTCATAGTTATCTAAAAATTGAAGAATATCTTTCATTGGCTGAATGAGAAATTCTCTTAAGTGGTCACGAATGCAAACTTCTCTATTTTTTATATTATCTGCTATACAAAAATACAATCCGTCGTATGTTTCTTCAAACTGCCCCTTAAAATCATAAAGCAGGTCTGTTGTGTCATGTTGTTGATTAGTTTCAAGGGAGTAAAATCCCATGTTTTCTAGTTGAGAAAGTAACCAATTTATTTCTTCTTTTGATAATTGTTTCTGACGATATGGTTTTCCTGAAATAATTAGTTGTCCGTCTGAATATATAATGATTCTAGAACTAGGTGAGCCATCTTTTAAGGCCATATCAAATGAACTATTAGAACCGTACACAATATAACTAAAGATAACTTGTTTTGTTGAATAAGGCGGAAAAGTCGGATAAGGGTTAGCAGATGGAGTAAAAGATAGAAATAATGTTGGAATTGAACTTGGTGTAATTGTTAATGTCGGAAGTTGAGGTAGTGTAGGTGAAATTATTGTTGGCGGTTCAGGAATGGAATTCTGACAGCCAACAACCAAGATAAATAAAAGTAATAATATTAAGTTGAAATTAACTTTCATTGACTTAAATCCTCATTACATCCAACCTCATCTTCCAATCTTACCCAAATAGGTGTCCTAAAAAGAATCGAGATATTTCAAATCAATCGCGTAATTTACAAACTTTATATCCATAACTGTTCCGATTCTGTTGAAAAATACGAACCAAGCCTGTGGATAAATAGGGATAAGCTGTGGATAACTTTTTCAAAAACTGCCAGTTTTACCTAGAAAATGCCCAGATATTGTGGAAAACTACCTGTTTTCGAGAAAAAACTGTGGATAAGGAGGCGTCTCTTGTGGATAATTTTTGGGTTTTGGTGGTGAATCTGGGGCTAATTTTGTTGATAACTACGTATTTTCTGTGGGTAACCCTGCTGATATTGGGTGTAAAACTCGTTCAAACCTATGGAAAAGTCGGGTAAATCTTCGCCCAAGTCTGTGGATAACTTGTGGGTAGAAAGCCATAAATTGTGGGAACGGCGGGCAATGAGCCCAGAAGAAAGGATGGATTTTGGAGAAATCTCGCTCTCGTGCAGGCTGAACTTACGGGCAATCTCCACGCCAAATTGGTATTTGCTCATAGCTTGCGGCCCCACCAAGTGATACAAACCTTTCAAACCGCGCTGAAGCATTTTTACTAAAGTACGAGCCGTGTCATTCACTAACATGGGACAAAAGGCCACATCTGTAAAACCGCTCATACTTTTGTTGTTGGTCAGGTTATGGTGGAAGAATTCTGCAAGACTACGCCTGCCGCCCAAACTCCACCCATAAAAATTGACTCGCGCCACGATGGCATTCGAGTCTTCTGTCAGCACCGCCCACTCCCCTTCAAATTTGGTTTTAGCATACACACTTTGCGGATTGGGCTTATCCTCTTCTGTGTAGAAACCGTCTTTTTCGCCGTCAAAGACAGCATCAGTAGAGATGTGGACAAAAGGAATATTCCGCGCTTTGCAAGAACGCGCAAGATGACGAGGCAAAGCCGTGTTCAGGCGTTTGGCAATGTCTGGGTTGTCTTCGCAGGCTTCGAGGTCCGCAAGAGCCGCGCAGTTGACCAGCCATTCAGGCTGAGCCAAGTCAAGGATGGCATCCACAGCTTTCGCGTCAAGCAAATCCTGTTTCAACACCTTGAATGGCGCATTCACCAACTTACCGCGATCCACACCAATGATCTCGTGCCTGTCCATCATCTCCTGAGAGAAGTTGATACCAAGCAAGCCACTGGCGCCTGTCACAAGAATACGAGG
The DNA here is from genome assembly GCA_046328875.1 of Anaerolineales bacterium. Classification (GTDB taxonomy): domain Bacteria; phylum Chloroflexota; class Anaerolineae; order Anaerolineales; family Villigracilaceae; genus Villigracilis. The sequence goes on from JAXLVS010000001.1 coordinate 4,197,969, forward strand.
CATTGATTATCCTTCGAGTTTGCCTTGTGCGAACAAGTCTTCGAACGGTGCAATATATTTCTTTATGCCTTCAACATCCAGCCATTCGGCATTGTTATCACTGGAGTAATAGTACCCCTCTTTCAAAGATTTGCCTTTGTCTTTCCATGAATAGCCAAACCATGTAGCTTCAGCTGGCTGCACCACATACATCTTTTCAAGCTCAATGGTGTGACGCGCTTCATCTTCAGAGATGAGCATCTCGTGCAGCTTCTCGCCAGGGCGAATGCCAATGATCTCGATCTCAGCACTCGGAGCAATTGCTTTTGCAAGGTCCACCACTTTTGTGCTGGGGATCTTAGGGATGAAGACTTCGCCGCCTTCCATTTGTTCAATGCAAGTGATGACGAAGCGCACGCCTTGTTCGAGGGAAAGCCAGAAGCGGGTCATGCGGTCATCTGTGACGGTGATGCGGCCGCTTGCGCGTTGCTTTAGGAATAACGGAACAATAGAACCGCGCGAACCAACGACGTTCCCGTATCGGACGCACGAAAATCTGGTTGCCGAGCCCCCAGCATAGGCATTACTCTGAATCGTTAATTTCTCTGCAGCAAGTTTTGTTGCTCCATACAAATTCGCAGGGCTGACAGCTTTATCAGTGCTGACCATCAACACTTTTTTCACACCAGCGTCCAGCGCTGCTTCAACCACATTCGCTGTGCCCATGATATTGGTCTTGATCGCTTCCATTGGATTGTATTCACAAGCAGGCACCTGCTTCAACGCAGCCGCATGGACAACAATGTCTACACCATGCAAGGCGCGCACAAGGCGTTCGCGATCACGAATATCACCGATGAAATAGCGCAAATTCTCCTGGTTGTATCCACCGACCTGCATTTCGTGTTGCTTTAACTCATCGCGGCTGAAAACGATAACTTTCTTCGGCTGCTTTTCTTCAAGCAAGATCTTGATGAACTTCTTGCCAAACGATCCTGTTCCGCCAGTGACTAATACAACCTGATCTTTCCAATTCATGATAAGTTCTCCTATTTCAAGGCTTTAAACAAGCCAGAGTCTTTTGAGATAAAGATTTTTCCGCTTCGCTTTAGTTCTTCTTCCAGTTCCATTCGCACCTTCGCAAGTTCATCCTCCGAAATTTCCGAAGCACGGATGGAAGAGCGAAGATAAGCGATCAATGGTTCCACTTCGGTTACGAGCAAGTTGTCCTCATATCTGGACATGGATACACTGGAGAAAAATGATTCAAGCTGCTCTCCACCGTTCTCCAAAGTGAACGGCTGCGTAAACGGAGAGAAGTTTTTATCAGTCCATATCTGCCGCAGCCAGGCAGTAATCTCTTTTTGATGAGTTTTACCAACAGTAGTCGCGATCAAATGACCATCTTTTTTCAGCACTCGTTTTATTTCAGCAAGTGCCTTTGGGCGGTCAGGCACATGATACAGCATATGATTGGCAATGACGATATCAAATGTCTCATCCGCATAAGGGATGGACTGAGCGTCGATCTGCTCAAATTTGAAATTCCTACCAGTCACAACCAGGTTACGCCATGCCGCATCCAACATTCCTGGGGAAAGGTCACTCAATGTGATGACCCAATCAGCAGGGATCTTGTTTGCAATGGCTGTCCATAAAGCTCCAGAGCCTGTACCCAACTCTACAACATTAGCTTGCTTTGGAAGCGTATCAAGTGTATCAAACACCCAATTGAACCAACCATACGAATTCGTACTAAAACGGCGGTGGATTTCTATACGAGCATCCAGATTACTAGAGTTCTTATATTGCTCGTTGGTTAAGTATTGCTGGTCCGTGAACTTTGACATTACGTACCTTCTCAAATTGTATCCAATAGATGCTATTCTGAAGCGCCCTTACAGTAACTCACTGCAATCACTTGTTCAACTTCAGGAGTTAATGGTTCTTGAATACTGGTAAGCATGGCACACGCCTGCTGACGGAGGAATTTATCTCCAACAGCACGTTTGGCGGTTTGCTTTAATTTTTCTGCTTCGCCAGTGATCGCATACGCCTTCAAAAACGGCATCCATTCCGAATGGTCATCGGGGCTGAGATTAAGTTGAGCTGCTTCTTCACCAAACTTTAGTACAGAATCCCAATCGCCCTGTAATGCTGCAAAATCCGCTTTCTGGAAGAAATAGCACCATGTATGTTCAGGCTCTTTGCCATAGATATATTCAGGCGGTCTCGCTGGCTCAACATCCGTAATCACGTTATCGATCTTCGAGGCTGGAGCGACAAGGGTCACATTCACCGAGTCGTACGTAGATATCAAGGGCTGGTTTCCGTCAATGACGTGCACACACGAAGCTAAAGTCGGTTGGCTGATAACAAGTAAATTTCCGTAATCAAAATTCACCAAATGACTGCGATACTGTTTCGGCAAATAGATAGAACCATCCAGAATATCCTGTAAGTTTTGGTCGTTCGGGGTCAACCCTGCGAGCGGATAATGAACAGGAACTTGATTGACTGGCTCAGGGAAATAGATGGCATTCGCTGCTTCCATTAGACCAAAGCCATCCCCTTCCATGCCTGGGATGGGATAGTTAACAACCAACGTAGTACCAGCACGCAGAGCAGGTGCACGCCAACTTACCTGCCACCAGAACTTCTGAAGCGCGGCTTCTTCTGTCGCAGCCTTCATGGCAATGCCATAATGAGAAAGCGCAGCAAATGCAATGACAACATACAACACTAACGATTTTGCGCGCTGCAAAGAAAGGGTTTCGATAAATGCGGTCAAAAAGACGGCTGAGGCTATGGAAGCGGGCAACCCATAATGAGAAAAGCCCACCGTATTAATATATCGATTTGCCATCACGATAGGCAAAGCACCGAAGACCATTCCCAAGGAACCGAGTAACAACGCTTCTTTCTTATATCTATCCTGTTCCTCGTACCTAGCATCTACTTCGTCTGACGGTTTCAACATACCATTTGCCAGAATAGCTAAAACAAGCACAATGCCCATCAATACGAGGCCGATCACCATATCGCGAACTCGAAGGACCTGAAAAAAGGCAGGGAATTGATTGAACCAAGCCAACACACTGATATTCAACAAACTATTGTAAAGTTGGAAAAACCAGATGATGCCAGTAGCAAGCGGTCTTTCAAAAAGCACCGCCAACTGAGCGCCTATATCTGTGGCTTTGCGCTCATTGGTAAAGAAAAAGACCCTCCAAAAAATAATACCAGCAGGGATAAGCAAGTTCCAAGACCATACCTTTAGTGTTTGAATCAGCCGAGCGAACCATGTCTTTAAATTCACATCACGAACGCCCAGCACATAGACACAAAGGAAACGAAACACTTCCATGCCCATGGCATAATCCACAAGGGCAATGTATATCCACCCTGTAAGAATTGCGCCAAACAGGTAGAGAGCCTTTGAAGTTCGTTGTGATGATTGAATCGCTTTAAGCGTAAATGCTATCGAAAATACCTGAAACGCCAAACTGGCAATCATCGGTTGGTATTCAATGGCGCTGATCCACCAGAAATACCCAGGATAGATCGCAAAAAGTAGAGCCGCAAAGAAATTGAATTTTCTCTTGTTCTGCCAGAGGATATTGAATATCCAAAATGCGCCAATGGCAGCCAATACACGCCACAGAAAAGCGCCAATATGATATGGATGCGGATTTGGTCCAAACAGCGAAAAGTACAATTCAAAAAAGTAACCGCGTGCAGGGCGGTCAATACGGAACATTTCGTGAAATATCTTTGGCCCGCCGATCATGCCGTCGTAAATGTAATACCAATCATCTGTATAATAGATCAATTTACCGATCTTTGGCAAAAACACAACAGCGGGAATTATCAGGAGAAACAAGATATCAAGAAATGGCTTTCTCTTCATAACCTAATGTTTCCTGACTACGATCAATGGATATTGTCCGTTCTCACCAAAAAACTTCGGATACTTCTCTTCCATCTTATACAGCCACTTTAAGATAGCCTTACCGCCAAACTTCTCATGGATGAGTGTGCGCATGGTCAGTGTGCTGGCAGAGCGCCAAGAGATGATCTCGAAAGGAATCTCTTTTCCAATCTCACGACGCAGCCAACTTGCATTCGTCTTCTTGACGAAGGTAGCCTTCTTATCGTGAGGCTGAGCGCGCATAGGTTTTCCACGCAGTAAACGGCGAGCTCGATGCGAGAAGATGATCAATTTATCCAGCCAACCAACCAACGCAGGGCTTGTCCAACCGTTGACAATGGCAGCAGTCTTCCCTACTCCAAGCACACGGAATAATTCCAAGTAAGCACGCTTATGCTCATTCGATGGCAGATGATGAATCGTATGCATGGAAACAATACCGTCAAAGGCATCCTTCTTGAAAGGAAGGTTGGCAATGTCACCTACAACAAAAAGACCGTGATCTCCGATGCGTTTGCGAGCTTCGCGCAAAGCCTGTATGGAAATATCAAAGCAGACGCGTTTTTCATATCCCTGTGAATAGGTGAGGTACTCATCATATTGCACAGGACCAGAACCTGCATCCAAAAGAAAACGGCCACTGGGAGCAATACCACGGTTAACGCGCAAGCGTGTATCGTGAACATACTCCTTCACTACAGGGCGCAGGTCGTCGTAACGAGCATTTTGATATAACCCGCCTTCCTCCTGTTGCCAGCCGATATCGTCATAGAATTCGCGTACTTTTTGTTTGGTTTCGTTTGTCATTTGTTATCGTCTCGATTTCAGTTCTTTCTACTTTCATCTTTCAAGCTAATAAAGAAGAAGGAAGATTAGTTATTCCATTTAAAAGGCTCGCCAACAAGAAAGCCAAAGGTATCCTTGAATTGCGCCATGCCTTCGTCACTAAGAATTTTTTCAAGAGGCCAAACTTCCAGATCGTCCCAGAAATTCATCAAGCGCCAGGGGAAGGGACGCGGGTATTCAAAGAAGAACCGATAAGCATAATTCCAAGCAAACTCGATCTGCTTTTCATTCATTTGATGGGCTGGAATATCGCTCAAAACCTTTTCAAGAGTGGCGTAGTATTCGTCCCATGTGTTTGGATCAATCGTGATGCCGCGCCCGCGGTAATGAGTTTGTCCGCAGGAGATGACGGGACGGCCGTTCATCGCGGTTTCAAGCCCAACTGTAGTGGTATATGCCAGCCCAACATCTGCAATTTCGATCAGGTCATAGGTATTGATCTTATCCAACGCGCCGATGACATGAATATGGCTGGGGAGTTCAGTCAATGCCTCACGGACAACCGTTCCCATTGACTTGGCTTGCGGAACTAACTTCTCACCAGGGTGAACACGAATGACTAATTGCACGTCTGTTCGCTTGGCGAAATGTTGAACAGTCTTCGTGATCCATTCAGTCATTGAGGCAGCGAAGATATCGCGCCCGAGTGTAAGACTATCGCCAAGCACATTCGCAGCAAGCATCACCACAGGGCGGTCATCAAGGTTTAGCATTTTACGTGTCTCTGCCGCGCCTTGAGATGAGACATATTGCCATAGTCGTTTGGATTTACCCCACACACGAGCGCCGCGGCGGGCATTTTCCAAATCCGCTACACGCTCGAACATTTCGTCAGTAACGGGCAGGGAACAACGGGCATCTACGAGATAATCCGTCTCCTGCTGCATAATGGACGAATTTTGTGCCAACCAAATTTGTTCGCGCTGATCGTTGAACTCATACGTCACAGCATCAATGCCTAAATAACGCGCCACGCGGAAGACAATTCCCATTTCCAAAATCAAGCCATTTGGAATTAAAACCACATCGGGCTTATTTTTCTGCATCCACTTAAGCGCAGCCTTGGCAGCAAAGGTATTACGCTCAATACGCAGGTCGTACAGCGCGCGGTCACTCGCATCGTTCATGTCCACTTCTTCGCGCATCAATGTATATTGCACATCCCAAAGAGAGACTTCTTTAATATCAGATTCAATTTGTTCTGGCAATGCATTTTGAGGAACTGCATGCAGCGTATTGTGCGCAGTGAACGATGAAGATTGCATGTCCAACATCGAAACATGTTTCACCAAAGGGAATAAACTGGAAAGCGCATCATGGGTATGAAGCACACGCTGGCGCTGGGTAAACTTATCTTTTTGTTTATGCCATTCAGAATATGGAAGAGTTAGCAAAGTAACATCATGCCCCAACCCCGCAAGTACCAATCCAAGATATGCGGATTGCTCGATCCAATAATGAAGCGTGGCGAAGAATAAAACTTTTTTTCCAGGCACTGCTTTTTTTGCAAACGGCTCCACAACTGCGCGCGCCGCTGGCAAAGACTTTTGCAAACGATCCAAATTGAAATGATCTTTGCGCGGACGATTCTTCGACCGAAGCATCCAATCGATTTCGGCAGTAAGGGGCAGGTCGCCTAGTAGATTTTTGAGGGTTGTTTTGGTTGCCATATTTTTCGCCATACAACACACAGAGTTCGCTGAGGTTTTTCTCAAAATCTCCGTGAACTCTGTGGAAGGTTGTTAATCCAATTTTTCGATCGCCCAATTCAAACGCGGGCGGACAGGTCCAACACGCGGCTCAGGCCAATGCGTGCCAGGCGCGCCAGTAATATCGACATTGAACGCAATCGCGTTCTCGTCCATAAAATAGCGGCGCACACCAAACGAGCTCGCATTCACGCCAATGGTGTAGCGGCCTTCGTTGAAAATATCGGCAGGGATTTCAGCACGGCTGATGTAACGACCCGCTGTGCGCGCATCAAATTTTTCAAAAAGATTCGGCGCATCCGTATCGAACGAGGTGAGCACATATTCACCGCGCATAGTGCTGAGGTACATACCAACACGCAGCCCAGTGACAGGTGCATCAAGCTGATATTCAAATTCAACCGTGACTGGCTCCGCCGAACGGACAGTATCTACCGCCTTACCGCTTCGATTCATAATCTTCAAGCTGATCGGCCTAAATGGCTGACTCGAAGCTGGGATTTCATCTGCCTCCCAAATCCGTTGCCCTGCCTGCGCCTGCCCCGATGACAGGTAATAGTCAACGGCTTCCTGAGTAGGAGCACGCATAATGAGCTGGCCTTTATTCAACACAATGGCTTCCTGCGTGAGGCGCAGGATCGCGGACATATTGTGGCTAACAAACAAAACCGTACGACCTTGCTGCGCCACATCTCCCATTTTGCCAAGGCACTTCTTCTGGAATTCTGCATCGCCTACGGCAAGAACTTCATCCACAACGAGGATCTCAGGCTCAAGATGTGCAGCCACCGCAAACGCAAGGCGCAGATACATACCCGATGAATAGCGTTTGACGGGAGTATCAATATATTGAGTGACTTCAGAAAAATCCACGATCTCATCGAATTTAGAATCGATCTCGGTGCGTTTCATCCCCAGGATGGCGCCATTCATGTAAATATTTTCACGGCCTGTCAGTTCAGGGTGAAAGCCCGTGCCTACTTCGAGGAGTGAGCCAACTCGTCCGCGCACAGAGACAGTTCCAACGGTCGGCTCGGTGACACGGGAGAGGATCTTGAGCAAGGTACTTTTGCCAGCGCCATTACGTCCCACTATACCAAGGACTTTGCCTTCTTCAAGGTCAAAGGAAACATCCTTCAACGCCCAGACGAAGTTCTGGTTCTGTTTATGCTCTGCCTTACCAACCATCGCCTTCACCAGGCGAACAGGCGCCGCTACTGTATCCACGATCACATCACGGAGCATGTTATAGCGGAATTTTGATTCCGCTGCGCCGATCTTATATTGCTTGCCAATGTTTTTTACTGAAATTGATGTAGCCATTAAATCGTATCCGCAAAGGTCTTTTCCATACTGCGGAAGTAGAAAAGGCCAGAGACAAAAATTAATATAGAGATGCCCGTTGAAACCCAAAGCGTAATATCAGGGCCATTGCCTGTGCCAAGCAATGCCCAACGGAATCCATTGACCACGCCAGCCATTGGGTTCAGGGAGTACAGGATCAGCCATTTTTTAGAAATGACAGAGGCAGAATATGCCACGGGTGTGGCAAACAGCCAAAACTGAGTCAGAAACGGCAGGGCTTGATTTACGTCACGGTACTGGACATTAATCGCTGAAAGCCAAAGTGCCACACCAAGCGCCGTCACAACTGCCAGTAGCAGAAAAAGCGGAAGAGTCCATACCAAGTTCCAAGCGGGGGTTACTTGATAATAGAACATCAAGACAACAAGAATGACAAAAGCGATGGCAAAATCCACCAGACCTGAAAAGACGGCGGACATGGGTAGAATAAGGCGCGGGAAATAGATCTTCGTCACCATGTTGTTGTGCGCCACAAGCGAACGGCTGCCCTGATTAAGTGCCGTGACGAACAATCCCCACGGCAGCAAGGCCGTAAAGGAAAAGACAGGGTATGGGATTCCTTCTGTTGGCAGTTTCGCTACCTTATCAAACAGGAAAGTGAAGACCAACATAGTCATTACAGGCTGAATAACTGCCCAAGCCATGCCCAAAAGGGTTTGCTTATATTTCACCTTCACATCGCGCCAAACCATGAAGAAAATCAGTTCACGGTACACCCATAGGTCGCGCAGGTTTAATGCGGCAAGACCTTTAGAAGGCTTGATATAAACGGTTGTCGGTTCGTGTGTGGGAACTTTTGAAATTTGTGTCATTTTTAACTCTGTCAAAAGTCGAAGGTCAAAGGCCTTTTTTTTAGACCTTTGACTTTTGACGTTCAATCTATTTTATTTTGTCTCGATTGGCTTTGAACCATTCAATTGTGCGCTTCATTCCTTCTTCAAAGGAGACTTGCGCGCTCCATCCAAACAGCTCTTTTGCACGAGAGACATCCAATCCGCGACGGGGTTGGCCATTTGGCTTATCGGTCTGCCAAGCCAGCTTGCCCTGAAAACCTGTCATCTTCACGATCATTTCGCTGAGGTCTTTGATCGAAATCTCATAGCCTGAACCAAGATTGACCGGCAAATCACCGTTATAGTTTTCCGCAGCAGAGACAATTCCATCGGCAGCATCTTCAACATATAGGAATTCGCGGGTGGGAGAACCATCCCCCCAAACCTGCAGTTCCTTGTCGCCGCGCTCGCCGGCTTCCACGGCCTTGCGGATAAGAGCAGGAATAACATGCGATGTTGCCAAATTAAAGTTGTCACGAGGACCGTACAGATTTACAGGTAAAAGGAAGATCGTATTGAAACCATATTGGGCACGATAGGCCTGTGCCTGCACCAACATCATCTTTTTGGCGAGGCCATAAGGAGCGTTGGTTTCTTCTGGGTAGCCAATCCACAAGTCGTCTTCCTTGAATGGGACAGGAGTGAACTTGGGGTAAGCACATACTGTGCCAATAGCAACGAATTTACCTATGCCATGTTTGTATCCCTGATGGATCATTTCAACACCCATCATCAGGTTGTCGTAGAAAAAGTCAGCGGGATGTTCGCGGTTCGCACCGATGCCACCCACATTGGCAGCAAGATGAATGACAACCACGTTCTTCGGGTCAACCCCTTTGAGATTATCCGCATACAAACGTTTGATGTCATTTGGGTCAACAAGATTGTAGTTCTCGATGCGCGGAATGAAAATATCCGTTGCACCGCGTTGTTTCAATTTCTCAGTCACAAAGGAACCAAGAAAGCCTGCGCCACCAGTAACGATCACTTTTTTATTTTGCCAGAAGGTTTCTGCCATGTTTTTTTCCTTTTGTATAACCTGTCGGGTTTTATTTATTGAACAATAAACTGCGCATTACGATAACGGTCATCCGCAGGGGTGCGGATCAGACCAGATTTCAACGCAAACAACACTTCACGAACGCCATCATCTACAGTCAATGTGGTATCGAAGCCAAGGACGCGCTTGATCTTCTCGAACGATACAGTAATATCACGCATATCGCCGCCAAAGGTCAAATCCTTGAACTGCACTACGGTTTCGGGCATACGTTTGAGAATGAAATTCACAATATCATTCTTGGAATAATTTCCGTTATCAGTTCCCAAATTGAAAACCTGCCCGCGGATTTTATCCTGTTCCGCTTCCAACCCCATCATGACACCGCGCACCACATCACGAATGTGAACAAAGGAGCGCGAATAACCGCGCTGATAAATGATAAGCTCGCGTTTGGTGAATGCTTCCAACACAAATTGATTAACGATCAGGTCAAAGCGGGTGCGCGGGGAAATTCCGTACAGTGTCGCAAAACGGAATAACAACGGAGCGCAAGCCGCATCTTTTTGCGAAAGCAAATATTCTTCGCTTGCGATCTTTGTCTCAGCATATAAAGATTGCGGATTGAGTGATGATTCTTCTGTGACGGGCTTGCCATCTTCAGATAAACCGTAGTTACTATATGTGGAAGCAAAGACGAATCTTTCCACGTTCAAATCTGCTGACTGCTCAAAAGCCAACTTCGTCGCTTCAACATTGTACTTCCACGCTACCTGCCGTCCCACAGCCTGACAGGCAGGAAAGCCAACGATCCCCGCAAGGTGAACGACAGCATTTGGCTTCTGCCATTCACGCCTGGCCGCATCGCGAATGACACGAGGCTCAGTCACGTCAGATTTTATGAAATGGAAATTGGGGTGGCTCAGAAAAGGAACAATGCCTTCGCCGCCAAACAGAAGACTGTCTAAGACGGTGACCCTGTAATTGGCGCGCAGCAGTTCCGAGGTCAGGATGGAACCGATATACCCCGCACCGCCTGTGATCAACACATGACGATTTGTCATTCCAAGCCGTCCAGTCTAATCTTATATCCATCCAAAATTAAGGCGGGAGCGGTTTTATCAGTTACCACAGCAATACCTTGTTCAAGACAAGTAAGTTTGCAAATATCAGCTACATCACCCGAGCCGATGATACGCACACGGTCAAAACCCGCATGGCGGATCTTGGTAACATGATCTTTCACACGTTGGCGAGTACGGCGGTAAACGGAAAAAGAACGCTCAACATAATCTACAGCAAGACGGGCGCGCAAAGCAATGCCTTCAGGCGTGATAATGTAACGCAGCTTCTTTCGTTCGGCGCGAGAAACTTTAACCGCGCCTTTCGCAATCAGTCGCTTTAAATGCCAATTGACCGTTCCAACCGCAACACCCAATTGGGTGGCAAGGGTGGACTGGTTCACATCAGGGTCGCTCTCAATTTGTTCGAGCAGGGAAAGTTCGCGGAGTTCGTCGTTTGTTGATTCCATGGTTATAATTCAATTCAAAATTCAGCCACTGAATTATAACCCAATTTTAGCCTTACGAAGTTGCACTCTTATTTGCCATTTGATAAATGAACTACACACAAAATATTCAGGTAAAATCATCCCGCTATGAAAATAAACCCACCTCTTGATGAAGCAGGCGTTGCCTACCAACAAACCCGCATGACACATTGGGATAAAGTTTCCCAAAAACGCGACCACTGGCGCGGCATGGGACGTTGGTATCACCACCGTTTAAATGACATTTATAAATTTCTCGTCAACCCAAATCAGCGCATCCTTGAAATTGGTTGCGGCATGGGAAGTTTAATTGCGCACCTAAAACCTTCTCACGGCGTCGGTGTGGATTTCTCGCCCGAAATGATCGCACGTGCAAAACAGCGGCATCCTGAAATCGAGTATCACCAACTCGATGCACACGACCTCTCCAGCCTTGATGGCACCTTCGATGTCATTATTTTTTCAGACACAGTTAACGACCTTTGGGATGTACAGCGCGCGCTCGAACAGGTTAAAAAGTTCTGCACTCCGCAAACTCGTCTTATCCTAAATTTTTACAATCATCTTTGGCAGTTGCCTCTTAACATCGCACAAAGCCTAAATCTCGCTGCGCCAATGCTCAGCCAAAACTGGCTTACCCCCGAAGATATTGACAACATGTTACGCCTTGCTGGTTTTGAAAGCATCCGTTCTTCGTGTGAAGTTTTATGGCCTCTGCCTTTAGGTGGTTTCGCAGATCGTTTCCTTGTCAAACTCTGGCCATTTCGCAGCTTTGGTCTATCAAATTTCGTTATCGCACGTCCCGCTCCACAAATTATAAAAGAACCCAGCGTATCGGTTGTGGTCGCAGCACGCAACGAAGCTGGAAACATAAAGTCAATCTTTGAACGTCTGCCCAAAATGGGATCCAAGACCGAACTGGTCTTTGTCGAAGGACATTCACGCGACAACACCTACGAAGTCATTGAAAAGGAAATGGCGCTTCATCCTTCGACCCCAAGCCTGCTCTTCCGTCAACCAGGCATTGGCAAAGCTGACGCAATTCGCCTCGGCTTCGAGAAAGCCACAGGTGATATTCTCATGATCCTCGATGCGGATCTCACTGTCCCTCCTGAAGACCTGCCACGCTTCTATGAAGCCATCACCACAGGCAAAGGCGAATTTATCAACGGCGTACGCCTCGTCTATCCGATGGAAAAAGAAGCAATGCGTACTCTGAATTTCATTGGCAACAAATTATTCAGCTTAACGTTCTCATGGATGCTTGGTCAACCCATCAAAGACACTCTCTGCGGTACAAAAGTGATGTGGAAAAAAGAATACGAAGAAATTGCCGCCAACCGTTCCTACTTTGGCGACTTCGATCCCTTCGGCGACTTTGACCTGATCTTCGGCGCTGCCAAGCTGAACCGCAAGATCATCGATCTCCCCATCCGCTACCGTGAGCGCACTTACGGCACTACCAACATCTCCCGCTGGAAACACGGTCTCCTTTTGTTAAGAATGGTTGCATTTGCAGCAAGAAGAATCAAATTTGTATAATGTAACAACAGTCTTGTATCGTATAAAACAGCAAATAGCTATTCTCTCATTCGCACGCAGCAATATAAATTTTTCCAAGGAAACCTCATGCAATCAAAGTTAAAAATGCTTCCCGCCGAAAAATATAAAGGTGTGAATCAGTATGACCCGATCAAATATTATTACTGGCCTATCTTTGGGCGAATGTACCGTCAACGTGTGGAACTTGCTTTAGGGGAATGCACAGGCGGAGAACGCGTTCTGGAAGTTGGCTTTGGTACCGGACTTGCTTTCCCCAACCTGCGCGATCAATATAAAGAAATCCACGGTATTGACTTAACCGCTGATATTGGTGCTGTCAAATCTGTGTTTGAGCCAATGGGGATTCCGCTCTATCTGAAAAAAGGCGATGTATTAAACATGCCTTATTATGAAGATAATTTTTTTGATACCGTGCTGATGGTCAGCATATTGGAGCACTTAAGGCCGCTTGAGCTGGAGCAGGCTTTCGCGGAGGTGAAGCGGGTACTCAAGCCAGGCGGGCAAATGGTATACGGAACTCCCGTCGAGAAGCCCTTCATGGTATTTATGTTTCGTCTGCTAGGGCATAACATCCGCGATGAACATTTTTCCACGGAAAAGGAAATTGCAGCAGCAGCTCACAAGGTTTTCTCAAGGGGAAAAGTCATAAATATGAAAAGTACGCCCCCCATCGCAGGCACTGTATACACTGTTGGTAATTTCATCAAGTAAAGCAAACTATTATCAAGGGCGTCTCAGCGTACCCTTTCATAAATCCTAATTTCAGGATTAACTGCTGATACTGCAACTTGTGGAAGATACGAAGGCAAATGGTAAGTAAACTCTTTCAAGAGATGGAAATTTGGATCCTCATTTGCCAATAAGTGATTAAAGAAGTCACATTCCACCTTATTCGCCTCGCATTCTGATGGACTGGCAAAACGCTCGTAGGTATAACTATCAACTACAAAATAATCAGTATCGCGACTGATCAGTCCTTCTTCACCAAGGTTATATTCAAAACGTCCGCCTGTTGGCACGGCGTCATCCTTATACTTCAAAAAGTAGATGGGATAATTATGTGCTCGAAAAAAGCGGCTCTTCTCAATTACCGGCGGATACAAGGTGTACTCAATACTTTTTCCATACCCACGTATTCCCGCAATATATTCGCTGGCAGGGATGCGCGCATCATGCGTAAATAGAAGAGCAATACTCACCAGACGCAAAAGTGAATAAGTCACACCAACCGTGAACAGAACGTTAATAGCAGGCGGTACAAATCTCAATTTGTGGTTTTTTGCAAAAGCAACAACTTCATCTATAAATAATGCGCCAAGAATAGCAAACAGCGGGACAAATGGGATGAAATGGCGAGGAATATAATTAATAGAAATCAAGAATGGCAGATCAAATATAACCAAGTTCATAACCAGAATAAAAACCCCTGGCCACAGTTTTGCATCCATCTGCGCTTTCCCAAGCCAATGAAGCAGAAGGCGAATAGTAAACCAAATAAACCCGATTAAGAATAAGTAGTAGGCGAATCCGCCTACCGCATCTTCAAACACACCCCACTGACCATAGAGTCCGATCTGCGTGCCAGAGTTATAACCGTATTGAGAGAAACGTAACGCTGCGGGTATTGCACTTCCAAGATAATCCATTGGAGAGAGTAATAGCCTAGGGGTGCCAATAACATAGCCAGCAACCACAAGCAACGCGCCAATAAAAAGAGACTTCAAGGAATTTAGCCATTCTCTTAACACAGATCCGCCATTTACGAAACCGAATACTCCAATAGGCAGAAGCACCATACTAACGCCAGTATATTTACTCGAAGCAGCCATTCCGACAGCAAGAAATGAAGCATATAACCAACCCAATGACCGTGCGTATTGAAAGCGTATCACGAAGTACAAGCATAGCACCGTAAAAAACTGCAAGTACAGATCGTTGTGGGCAAATCGGCCATTTGCAGCGGCTACACCGCTGACAACATACAAGATCCCCGCCAGTGTTGAAGTTCTTTTATTGGCACCCATCATGCGCGCAATGGAATATATCAACACTACAACTGACGCGCCAAGCAAACATGAGAATGAACGAGCTGCCACAATAAAAGCAAAACTCGAATGCCCCGTTCCGTAGACAAGTGACCCAATGGCATACATAACGTACTTTGGCAGGGACGGATAGTTAAAGTCTGGTTCGCTCACATCGAAAACCATTTCCCCACGCAGCGCGCTATCCACGCGCCAGATCAATTCATCTGGATTCCAAAGTGCCGGGGCGCCCCAACTCACACCCGGAAGCGAAACTGCCAGAAAAAGCAGAAAGATGGATAGAGGTAGAAGCCATTCGTTTTTCTGAATGACGTCATTTATTTTTTGTTTCAAGGAACTTCTCCATCTATTGATTTTAGGGCAATTGGCAATCTAGCGGAATGTCTTTTGGAATGAATAGCTGCACGCCAACATCTTTAAGCGTGCTTGTCTCTTGATAGTAACAAAGAAGCGGCTTTGTTACCCAAGTGACCCAGGCATTATTCTCCTCACCAAATTCAAAAGAGCTATCTTTAAGTGGAGTAAACAACTTCTCACTTACGATGAGAGAAAATCTACCTGCGGCAAGGTCTTTATAAAAAGATTGAAAATAATCAGCATTCCCACTTAACGCTTCATTCATTAAAACTTTCTTTTCGTATTCAGGCACTAATGGAACATCTGTAACGTAGCCGAAAGTCAACAATTGACGTTGGTCCAGGAAAAGAACTTCGCCTTCTTCCTTTGCAACAGCTACTGCATCTGTTATTTTCTCTAACGCCCTGTTTACTTTTTCATCAGATGGCAACAAGTCGAGAGATTTTTCATCAGGCGCATCAGTCAACACCACAAGTGAAGCTGCACGCTCGCCATAGCCAAAGGAGCGCATCTGTCTCCATGGTCCAATCGCAGGGAGAATCAATGCTAAGACAATGACCACTTTTATCCAAGGTGGAAGCTGCTTAGGATTTAATATCACCTCTTTACCGCCGTTATACCATGCGATGACAGCAGCAAAACCCAGACCAATAAAGAACATATCCATGTTATGCAAGTCTCCGCCACCGCCAATCTTGGTACTTGCAACCAACCCTACAGAAAGAAATGCCAGAGAGGGAACAAAAATGGCCAATTTTTGCCAAATGTTCAAATTCCATTTTTTCGTACTGACAAGCCAGAATAAAACAGCCAGCAATGGCACAATTGCAATCAATAGGCCAACGAGGATGCCATTTCCATATGTTGAATTAGGCAACAAACGGTACCACAATAAAGGCTGATCTGAAACTGCATTCGCAACGAATTCTGAACTTACTCCATTACTTGCGATCTGACCACCAATGTCTGTGAGGTCTGCAGCTGGACGCGCGATGATGGGCATTAACTTTGGGAACACGTAACCACCGAACACACCAGCAAAGCCTAAAGCGATTGCTCGTGCCCATTGAGATGGAGCCAGCTTTCCGTTATGAAGGGAAGCGTCTGCCAGTTCCAACATGCCAATCCACAGGCCGGGAGCAAACAGCCAAGTAAAGCGACTTGACTGGGCATAATATCCAGCGTAGAACACTACTGGGATTGCAACCCAGAGGCTTTTTCTCCAAACCAAAATAGTCATTGCTGCTGCCAGCACTAATGGAGCATGGATTGGTCCCTGTTTCAGAAAGAGAAAAATCCAGAGAGTGACAAAAAACCAGCTAAAGTTGTCTTTCTGTAAAGTGCGAAACGCAGCAAGGCCCACCAATAGATAGGGGATAATCATGGTCAGCCCTATCCACAATCTTGCCGTTTCAATTGTCAACCGAGGAATGAGGAAGATAAGCCCACCCACCCATAAACGACCGCGATCTATGAGAACAGGAATAGTGTCGTCTTCGCGAATGTTGTAAATTGATTTTCCAAACAGAGTGGAATAATCCCACAAACGATTCCCCTCAGACCATCCTAAAGAGAATGGATAACTCGTAACGCCTTGTAAAGCAATGGCAATCAAAAAAGAAGTTGAAATTAATACAAGTGCACCAAGTACTTCTTTCCATCCCACCAATTCATCTCTGCTGCTCGCAAAAAACGCACATACAAATACAGCCATAACCCAAATCAGCAAGCGAATAAAGAAACCGTGAAAGACGATTCCCCATTGAGTATATTGTAGAAACCATACTGGGAAAACAAGTGCAATAAAGGCAAATACCCAGCGCAAAAAGCCTAGTTGGTTTCTAAAGGAAACCAAGGCGGTAGAAAGACTCCCTCGCGGCCACAAAATTAGTGCAAAGAATATAGAAGCACAAAACAGCACAAAAACAGAAAACAAGACAAACCATGTCAACGAAAACTCAGCGACCGCAGAACCCGTCCCCGAAGCCACGTTAAAAAATTCAACGCAAGCACCAGCCAGCACAACAGCTGCGATTAAGAAAAAAAATGTATCGTTAGCCTTAAAGGCACGATTCTGTGACGACTTTACATTATTTATTTTCATTCAAACAATCCAGCATCAATTCCAAATATTGGCCGCACATGCGGTCAACAGTATAAAATTCAGAAGCATGTAATCTTGCCGCCGCGCCCATTTTACTGCGGGCATCAGGGTCGCGCAGCAATTGTAATATAGCCTGAGACAATGCATTGGGGTCTCCAATAGGCACAGTTAGCCCGTGTACCCCATCCATCAGAACTTCATCCACGCCTTCCACCTTTGTGGATATACATGGAAGGCCTGCACTCATCGCTTCTAAAAGCGCGATGGGAAGCCCTTCAGAACGCGAAGAAAGAATAAACACATCAGCATTTGAAAGTTGGCGGGCAATATTATCAGACTTCCCCTGTAACTTTACTGAGTTTGACAGCCCAAGTCGTTGAATCTGGCGCAGCAAATCATCCCGCAATACTCCTTCCCCATAGATCTCAACTTTTGCATTCGGGAATTCCTGCAGCACAGCAGGCATACTTGCAACGAGGACTTCATGTGCCTTTGCATAAACAAGACGACCAACAGCTATCAACAAAAGGTCATCCACATGCATGCCCGCCTCTTTGCGGACCTCGAGCCTGCTTCTGTTTTCTATGGGCAACGGCTTAATCCCATTCAGAATCGTAACAACTCTTTCAGAGTGAACACCTTCTCTCAAAGCAGCTTGGTACATTTTTCTGGAAACTGCCACCAGCTTTTGTGCAATATTATGATTCACCATCCAAGAGTGGATTCGTTCACGCCAAGGTGAAATCCCCTCGATAACGCCATGATGAGTCGCGATCCGCACAGGAACTCGCGCTAACCATGCAACCGGCAGAGCTACCATGCTACTGTCATGCGTAAATGTTTCAATAACATCTACTTTTTCGCTGCGTAAATACTTCCAAAGAGAAAACAATCCCTTCAACAAAGGAAGGACATTTTGTATTCCTTTTCCACGCCCCGCAAAAGCCTTTAAACTAATAATAGGGAAAGGGGAAGCCGCTTGCCACTCTCCCTGTAATCCCTCCTTGTCATACATGAACATGGCAGTTACTTTATGGCCATGTTCATGGAACCAAAGCGCTTGATCCAACAGGACTTTTTGGGCGCCACCAATGGATATTTGAGTACCAAGAAGGAGAATGGAAAGTTTTTTCATTAACTGACATACTAAGTGCAGTAGCTATTACACTGCACCCATAAGATATTGAACGATCTGATGGCTGGCATTACCATTCCCAAAAAGCGGCGGACGCGAAGTTGGAATAGGAAAGTCCCGCACGGCTGCAAGTATATTGGGGCGTTCTACACCAGCGACAATGTTCCAACCTGTTCGAGCAGTCTCAACCCATTCTGTTTCACTTCTTAAAGTGATACATGGAACACCAAGCCAATAAGCTTCTTTTTGCACACCGCCTGAATCGGTTAAGATCATCCGAGCATTTTTCTCCAGCCAGAGCATATCCAAATAGCCAACAGGCTCCACAAGTTTAATGTTTTTACCCAGAGAGAATTCTGCCGATCGAATAGCTTTTAATGTGCGCGGATGGGATGGGAACGCCACAGTCTGCCCAGTCATAGATAGCGTTTCCAGAATATCAAAGAGCCGCTCTGGAGTATCCACATTTGAGGCACGATGAATCGTTGCCAGTAAATAATTTCCCGTTTCCAAATTCAAAGAGCGTAGAATATTTGATTTCTTTTCAGCAATTCCAATATATCGAAGAATCGCATCGTGCATGACATCCCCTACAACATGGACACCTGTTGTAACTCCTTCCAACTTAAGATTGTCCACCGCTTGTTGTGAGGGGCAAAATAACAGATGGGAGATATGATCTGTCAACACACGGTTGATCTCTTCGGGCATGTCGCGATTAAAACTGCGCAAACCTGCTTCCACATGCGCCACTGGAATTTGTAATTTGGATGCGACCAAAGCTCCAGCCAGTGTTGAGTTGGTGTCTCCATACACCAAAACAAAATCGGGCTTTTCTTGCTCAAAAATAGGCTCCAGCCGAATCAACATCTCACCAGTTTGTTCGGAGTGCTTGGCCGATCCCACTTGCAAGTTGTGGTCTGGCTTCGGGATCTCCAACTCGCTGAAAAACACATCTGACATGAGGTAATCGTAATGTTGGCCTGTATGCACCATTACTTCCGTGTTCGCCTGGCGAAGGACACGACTAACAGCCGCAGCTTTTATAAACTGCGGCCTGGCTCCAATAACTGTGAGTATTTTCATGATATGAAGTGCCCTATCTGGGCAAAATTTACGAAAAGGAACATAAATTGATTATAACAAACCCCCTTACGGCCAGAAATCGCATTTCGCGAAAAAGTTAGCTACCCTTTTAATATCTGTTGAAAAAATGCCAGTCTGGTCACTTCTTTTTGTTTTTGGTCTAAATATTGAGCAACAGAGTTAATATCCACACGCTTTCCCATCATAGTATAGGCAAATGAGCGGATTGTTTCTGCATTTGCCACTACATTTCCTTCTGTATTCGGAATTCTCAAAATAGTATCTAAGCTGACTTCGTTCAAATCAGTATCGCGGTAGGCGATAATGACAGGCAAGCCATAAGAAAGCGCTTCGCGAATCTTCAAGACAGAGGCTTCTTGCATATCATTGCGGTGAAGGGCAAGGGAACCGCAAGCTACATCTGTTTTCAGTAATACTTCACGCACCTGTTCTTTGCTCAGGAAGCCGTGTAAATGCAAATTAGCGGGCACAGATGAATCAATATCCTTTTGGGCGTAACCAACGATATTTACTGTTACATCAGGGCATATTTCAGCGAATTTGATCAACTTATCCACACCGTGCCATTTCATACCAGGTGAACCAACAAGGGTAATGACCGGTCTTTCATTTTTCGGGGCTGGAAGCGGCTCAGCATCTTTCAAGTCAATGCCGTTGGAGATGACACATACAGGCTTGTTGTGCTTTGGGACAAGCACATCTACCAATTCATGGGACGGGGTAATGATTCCGCGAGCAGGAGCAAATATCAGATTTCGAGTGAGGCGATTGATCCAATAGAAAAAGGCGCCGCGTTTCTGATATTCCTGCACATCATCTGAATTTGTTTCCAAGACGACAGGGGCAATTCCAAAGAGTCGATGCAAAGGATAAGAATACAAGCCAAAACGCAAGTAGATGATGTCGGGCTTATATTGCTGGATGGCGGCCAGCATTTGCTTCAAGACAGATGCGCGATTCATTTCGCGTTTTAGGATATTACCCCGCGATTCAAAAATGAACTGCTGCTCTTCAGGAAAGGGAATCTCTGATGGAGTGAGGCTGAAGAGAGCAACTTCATGCGCGTGCTCTCTCCAGATACTTATTTGGCTTTTTATTTTTTTTCCGACCCCTGCGCGCATGATCTCAGGCGCAACGTGAACGGTAACGTAGGCAATGCGCATTAGATGCTCACTTAAAGAGGCTTACTACTCGTTTTACAAAGGGTACCATTTTCACCACGAGAGGACTCTTCATAAACTGTCCATACGATGGATAGTCCCAATAGGTTTTTCGGGGCGATGCCATAATGACTGTAAATTCATCCTCAGTAAGACCAAGCTTTTTGACTACATATTCACGATCCTCTTCCTGCATGGAAGGTGCATACGTAGGGGCCTTTAGGTCATCCAACGCTTGAATACGCGTGATTTCACCTGAACAAACCAAGCTCGAAAGATGCGAGCGACGTTTGTCGAAGCCAAATTTTTCAGGAAGGATATAACCTTGGTAAAAACGAGTGTAGATGGATTCGTAATGTTTACCACCGTAATATCTCCAGCCAAGGTCATCCTGCAAAATCCGCAAGGCTTCTTTTTTGTTGTAGCCGATGTAGTTCAGGATCTCGATCCGCTTTTGCGTAATCATACGAAGATAGAATTTAATGAAACCAAAGTGTGGGAAAGTCTTAAGAGGAAGTGTGCCAAATTTTTCTTGAATGGCACGAATGTATTTCCAATCAAAATGTCCTTGAGACCAGGAACGCGGCAAATGTGTTTCTGTGCGAACGTTATGTCCAACAATGATATATTTAACTCCCAGCTTTTCAGCCATGTTGCTCAGCAAAGCCACAATGGCATGATCGGTTGGAATTTCAGAATCGGGAGTAGAAGCTTTCAGGAATGAGACCTGCAAATCCCTAAATTCTTCCCAGTCGAGCACTTCGGTATACAGGTCAATATCGAGTCGTTTAAGTGTCTCCTCGATATTCTTTACAGCTAGTTCAGAATCCCATCCATTATCCAAATGCACAGCAAGAGGCCTCAAACCAAGCTGCTTTACACGAAAGGCTACATAGGTGCTATCCACTCCACCGCTAACACCAATCACACAATCATATTTCTTGCCCTGTCCATCTTTGCGTATCTTTTCGGCAATCTGCTCAAGCTTGTGAAGTCCTGCATCTCCATCCACTACATATTCGCGCACCATACGGTCATACGTATGGCAATGATTACAAACACCGTTTTCGTCAAAGACAATATCAGGATCGGTTGTGTCCATGACACAACGGGTGCAAATTCTATACTCAGAACTCATACATTCTCCAACAACTTTTTCAATTCCTTGCGTGCAGGATAACTAATCAAGACGCCGCGCAACGGACCTTGAAATACAAATATACTTCCAGCCGCTGCTGCAGATGCATGTCCCTGCTTGATGACTTCGCCCACATGTGCCAAATTCCCTGCACCGCCGCAAGCCACAACAGGGATACTAACTGCGTCTGCTACTTTCTTAACTAATTCAATGTCATAGCCTTGCATCGTACCATCGCGGTCAATCGAATTAATGAGAATTTCGCCCGCACCGATCCTCTCCATTTCCATGGCATGTTTGACTGGGTCAAGGCCCGTTTTCTTTTGTCCACAACGAGTAAGAACTTCATACTTTCCAAGGATATTTTTCTTCACATCAATGGAAACAACCACAGCCTGGCTACCTGCATGGTCCGCGATATCACGCACGAGTGAAGGATTTTCCACCGAAGAGGTGTTCAATATCAACTTCTCAATGCCAATTCCAAGCAAGGTATTCACATCATCCATATTGCGGATTCCACCACCATACGCCAGCGGAATAAATGCTTCACTGGCTATATCTTTCAGCACATCAAATTGTGGGCCGCGATTCTCTGGTGTGGCGGTTATATCCAACAATACAATTTCGTCTACTTCTTTTTCATTAAAAATGCGCACAACGTTGATTGGGTCACCGAGATACTTAGGGTCTTTAAACTTAACTGTCTTTACCAACCCTTGCCCTTTTAATAACAACGCAGGAATCACTCTCGCCTGTATCATTTTATATTCTCCGCAAAATTCTTCAGCAACCGCATTCCATAGCGGTGGCTTTTCTCTGGGTGGAATTGCACACCCATGATGTTTTCTCTTCCTAAAATTGAATGGATGGTCACGCCATACTCGGTCTCAGCCAGCACAGCATCCATATCATTCGCAACTACGTGAAAAGAATGAACAAAATAAAAGCGTGATTCTTCATCCCAATTCGCAACTAGCGGATGTTCACGGCGAACTTGAGCAGAGTTCCATCCCATGTGCGGAACTTTAAGCTGGGAATGCTCGGCATCGAATTTAAAGCGAATCGTTTCCGCATCGAACCACCCGAGGCCTGCCAACTGACCCTCTTCACTTCCTCTCGTCATGAGCTGTAACCCAACGCATAACCCGAGAACAGGGATTTTTTTCTCTAACACTAGCTCACCTACAATTGGAACCAGTCCCTTTTCGTTAAATTTTCTCATCGCCGCATCGAACGCACCAACGCCAGGCAAAATTAACTTTTCCGCACTTTGAATTACCGCTGGGTCGGAGGAGGCTACAGCCTTGGCTCCGACCTTCTTGAACATGTTGACAATCGAACCCAAATTGCCAACGCCATAATCCACAACAACGATCATGCCGTTTCTTTCCTTTCATTTTTCTCGCAGAACTTTCGCATCAGCGACTGTGCTTGAACAAGTTTCCAAGCCTTATAGATGCGAGTCTTATCTTGGGTGTGGAAAGCAGTTTGGAGGTCCGAAACGATGCGTTTCCCATCCCAAAACTGGGAGGTTTTAAAGTCAATTGAATTCACAGCATCTTTGATAAATTGATGTCCACGGGGAGAATTCCATCCCTCATCCAAGTTTGGGAATCCAAGTTTCTTGGTACGAGTTCGAATTTTTTCAGGCAAGATGCCTTTCATGGCATCGCGGAGAATTCGCTTGGTGTAACCTGCACCAATTTTATGTGCAGAAGGAAGTGCAAAAGAAAAAGTCACCAGCCGCCAATCCATAAAGGGTGAACGGACTTCCACGCCATGCGCCATTGACAGCCTATCAAAGTCACGCAAGTTCATCGGCAAATTCGTAAAGTGAAAATCAGTATAAAGGGTCTTAAACAGTTCATCCCGCCCCTCAATAAGAGGCGCATCTTCTTCCATCGCAGTAGAAGTGAATGTCTGTGGACCTTCATTCAACCATGAAGGCTCATTAGGAGCTGATTTTTTTCCAAACAACCTTTTACCAGCGTTCTTTACAACATTTGCATACGTTTGGATATTTTTGGTTAAACTCATATTGTTTCTTATAGAAGCCAGTTCCGAGAAACGAATAGGGTTTCTACGAGCATCACGCATTGCAGCAAACACATGCCAAGTGTAACCAGCTAGAGCTTCATCTCCACCATGGCCATCAATGGTTACAACTACACCATTCTCACGCTGCATCTTGTGTACATACCAGGGCCCAAGGTGAATATCTGATAATTCTTCATACTGGAAAAGTATTTCTTCAAAATAATCGAGATACATATCTGCGTTCATTTCGCAATAAATTGGCTGAACGCCTGTATGTTTGATAACTTCATCAGCATAATGGCGTTCATCGATTATTTTGCCTGGATATGTCCCGATAAAAGCCTTCTGCCAATCATGCGCCATACGCATCGTGGCGTCACCACTTTTACGGATACAACTCATTGAAGATAATACAGAGCTGGAATCCAACCCACCACTTAGTGCTGTACCAATTGGCACGTCACTTCGCATACGAATACGGCAAGCATCCAAAAACAATTCACGATAATGTTGAACCTGATCTTCATATCGGTCTGGCACATTTGGAAGATGGTCAAGTGTATGCCACCAACGACGGATATTTAAGTCTCCATTCGCATTAAGGGTAAGGCAGTGACCGCCCATTACGCGTTTCAAACCTAAAAGCAGACAATCTTCTACACCCTCCACATGGGAAGCATCTTCAAAAGAGGCAGCGAGCATAGAAGGGGAAAACTCGGCATGGAAACCATCAAGAGCTAGAAATGCTTTCATCTCAGATGCAAACGCAAATCGATTATTGTCAAAATAATAGATAAGCGGCTTTACACCAAAACGGTCACGAGACAGGAACAATTTCTGTTCTTGAGTATTCCAAATTGCAAAAGCCCACATTCCGTTGAATCTAAATTGACAGTCCTCTCCCCACTTGTCGTAACTGGCAAGTACAACTTCCGTATCAGAGCTTGAGCTAAATTGATAGCCATATCCTTCCAATTCTTTTTTTAATTCAACAAAGTTATATATCTCCCCATTGAACACAATCCAATATTTTTCATTAGCAAAAGACATTGGCTGGCGTCCTGTATCAGACGTATCAATGATCGCAAGACGGCGATGCCCAAGCCCTACTCCAGAAGCCTCATCCACAAAGTAATCCCCGCCATCAGGCCCGCGATGGGCGATCATATCTGTGAAACGGCGCAATTCCTCGTAAGATACAGGTTGCTTATTCAAATTCCAGAAGCCTGTTATTCCGCACATATACTATTTTCTCCTTATTGCTGTCAAAAGTTCAGCAAAGGATTTAAAATTTTTTTCTGCACTATATCGCTCCTGCCAAATGTCCCTACTACCCAGCCTTTTTTGACGCATGAGAGCGGGATTATCGCAAATTTCCAACAACAATTCTGCGATCTCTTCAACAGTAGGGTTTGGATTCAACAAGAAACCGTTTCTTTCTGAAGCGATCTCAACATTGCCGCCAACCGCAGTGGCAAGAATAGGGATGCCGCAACTTATAGCTTCCATAATAGAGACAGGTGTACCTTCTGTTTCACTGACATTAACAAAGATATCTACCGGGTTATTAATATAACTTTGAATCAAATCTGCTTGTGTTGAGTAGCCTGGGAAATAACCTTTAGCATTGGGTGGAAATTCATTTTCGATTCTTCGCAAGTACTCTTCCCGATCAGGCCCATCCCCATAATGTATCCACTCGACCTTTAGTTCACTTCGTTCTTTTGCCGCAGAAATAATCCCATCAAAAAGGAGGTTTATCCTTTTTACTGGGTTAAGTATGGAACATGACACAATACGAAGTGTACCGTCTATAGAGGGTTTAGAGATTTCACTCGCCCCTGGCACGCCCAACAATGCCACACCATATTTTTCAGAAAAAGCAGGGTACTTCCCAAGAAGGTATTCTTTACCTGCATCCGAATCTGTAAATAAGCCATCCAGCAAGGAAATTGCTTTACGGCGACAGGGCCAGGAAGCATACAATTCCTCATACAGATCATAACCATGTGCTCTGGATATCACACGCAGACCAGGGCACACGTCCTTTGCCAGGCCAATTCCCATGGCAACTTCGTCAAACCAGTAGGTGTAAAACATCGCGGAGGTATCTTTCACGTTCTGGCTGTTCAACCAGTTCTGCACCCAACGCTTTGTAAGATGTGCACCTGCTAAAAACGAGAGTAGTCTACGCAAATAAGAAATAGAAACGGACTTCGGCCATTGTTCTCTTATATCCTGATAAAAATACAGAGAGAATAATGAAATAAAGCTTGCAAACAACCGATTCCCGAAGGAGTATGAAGCCGAGAAACTTGTATCAACCTCCACACCGTTAGGGACAGGTAGTCTGTTTCCATTGCTAAATTTAGGAACCAAAACCACACGTTCAAACTTTGCAGCAAGGTATTTCACCTCCTCGCTAAGAAAAGTTTGCTCCGTAGCAACATCGTATGGATAAGAAGTAGTAAATAATAGAAGAATCAACTAATAATCCTTTATAAAGTATCACCAGAAATAAACTCTTCCCGGTGAGCAGAAAACTCTTCAATAGCACGCTCATAATCATCATGGCGGCCAATATCGAGCCAATAGCCATTGAAGTTAAAAACATTAACTTTCTTTTCTGCTTTGATTAAATTCAATATCAATTCGGGCAAGTCTAGCCGCTGATTTACAGGTATGTAATCGAGAATGGATGGCTCAAAAATATAAATACCCATACTGACCGTGTAATGATAAGTAGGCTTCTCAATATAGTTGGATATCCAATTCTCTGGGTCAACATCAATAACGCCAAGGTCAATTTTCACATCACGCTGATAACAGGCAATTGTCGCCAAAGCGCCACGCTCGCGGTGATATTTCAGCATTGCGCCATAATCAATGGTGGTTAGCAGGTCGCCGTTCATTACAAGAAAAGTCTCATTTAAGTTGGGGACAAGAGCAATCGGCCCTGCCGTTCCAAGCGGCTGATCTTCACGGGAATAATCCAGCTTTACACCGAATTTGCTGCCATCACCGCAGTAAGCCATCAATAACTCAGCAAGATACCCAACAGCCAGAGTCAGGTCATCAAATCCGTGGCGATGCAACTGACGAATGACAATCTCAAGGATTGGCATTTCACCGATTGGCATGAGTGGCTTGGGTAAAACAGTTGTATAAGGGGCAAGGCGTGTCCCTTTACCACCAGCAAGAACAATGGCTCTCATCTCTGCTACACCGTGTATTGGCCGGGTCGGTAGAGATCGATATGAGCAGAGATCCACTCAATGGTGGCACGCAGGCCTTCGTCAAGAGAGATGCGTGGTTCCCATCCGATCATGCGTTTTGCTTTTTCATTCGAGGCCCAAAGTTTCATTACCTCACTTTTGCCAGGGCGAATCCGCTGGGCATCCAACACCACTTTTGGGGTCTTCCCAATGATGAAAAATATTTTTTCAACAAGATCGCCAATACGAATGGTGTTATCGTTACCTAAATTGATCTCCTCACCAAGCACATTCTCTGCTTCAGCAACACGTAAAAATCCATTAGCAGTATCTACAACAAACGTAAAATCGCGTGACGGATCAAGGCTGCCGAGTTTCACTTCGTCGCTTGTCAATGCCTGAGTGATGATCGTTGGAATCACTGCGCGTGTAGATTGGCGCGGGCCATAAGTGTTGAACGGGCGCAACGTAACTGTAGGCACCTCAAACGAACGATAAAAACTCTCAGCGATCTTATCTGCACCTATTTTGCTAGCGGAATAAGGAGACTGTCCCTGAAGCGGATGAGCCTCGTCAATTGGTACATACTTCGCCGTGCCATACACTTCACTTGTAGATGTGTGTACTACACGCCGCACGCCAAAATCACGCGCAGCCATCATTACATTCATCGTACCCATTACATTTACATCAAACACTTCACGAGGATTTACGTACGAATATGGAATGGCGATCAACGCGCCAAGATGAAAAACTGTATCCACACCTTTGACCGCGCTACGCACCGCTTCCACATCACGCAAGTCGCCGTGCATAATTTCAAGCTGCGCAAACACATCAGATGGAATTTGCTTCAACATTCCAACATCATTCCGCGAGTTATAACGAACAAAGGCGCGCACCTGCGCTCCTTCACTCACCAAACGCTCCACTAGATGGCTGGCAATGAATCCACCAGCACCTGTAACTAAAACCTTTTTACCGCTCCAATTCATTTCAACTCCAGTTCTTTGACTCGCACGCGCCAATCATTAAGCAGGTCAGATAAAGATTGTTTCAACGATATTTTTGGACTCCATCCTGTTGCGTTGTGTAATTTCTGATAACTACCGACTTGCACAGGGACGTCATTTTTCTGCACTCTGTCCGCATCGACCCTAGATGATAACTGTCTTGTCGACATGGATACCATCTCACTCAGACATTTTTTTATTGCTACGCCACGCTCCGAACAGACATTATAAATTTGGCCGGGCTTTCCCTTTTGAGCAATCGCCTCAAAAGCGCGGACCGCATCGCGCACATCCACAAAATCACGGCGGGCATCCAGATTTCCTGTAACGATCTCTGTTTGGCCGTTTTGCTCGGCTAATGCTATTTGCCGTGCAAACGCAGAACAAGCCAAGTCTGCTGATTGACCCGGCCCCAAAAGGTTAAACATACGAACTATCATAACTGGAAGAGCATACGAGTCATAATACCGCAAAGCTGCCATTTCCTGCGCTGCCTTACTCACAGCATAATCCGTTACTGGGTGTAACTGCATTCGCTCCGTAATCGGCTTCTCGCCTGATGTACGGCCATATACTGCGCTGGAACTCGCTACAACAACTGTTGGACGATATTTTGATGCAACAATTGCATCAAATAAAGATAATGTGCCCTGAAGATTTACCTTATAAAAAATCTCAGGCACTTCCGATTTGATCACCCCTGCAAGATGAAAAGCAACATCTGGTTTGCATTCTGTAAGCGCAAGAGAAATTGCAGCCTGGTCCGTCAAATCGCCAATGAAGACATCCTTTTTTTCAGACCGAACATCAAAGCCATAAACATCCCATCCACGTTCAGTCAAATACTGCTGAAGATGTTTTCCAACAAAACCTGAAATTCCAGTGATAAGTGCAACAGGCATTGTTATCCTTGCCTAAGTTTTTTTAGTCCGCTGAACGCGCCGCGTAAGGCATCCATGTTATGTAAATTGATGATGACAAAACCCAGAAGTGCCCAGTAATAGAATGGCCAACGAAACCAGTCACGTCGCCAGTTTTTTTGAAAGAGATAATCATAATTTACGATGAACATCTCAGCCCAGCGAAAATAATTAAATCTATTTTGTGGACTTTCCTTGTGTATCAAAGAAGCGGATGGCTCATAATAGGTCTTGTATCCTGCATCTAATACACTCTTAGAAATGGACCAATCCTCCATCAAGCCGTATCCGGGCAGGTTTTCATCAAACTCAACTTTCTGAAAAACTTCCTTTCGGAATGCCATCAGACCGCCACTCAGACAGTCGATGTATCGTCCTTTCATCAGATGATGAGGGAATGTTGCCATTCCCGAAAGGCGAAACCTTCCACTACCATAATCATCAAGTCCAAACAAGAAGCGCAAACTAACGAATACCATCCGTTCCAAGCGGAACCTAAGGGTCATAGCCTGGTCGCCGAAAAGATTCTCAAGTCGCCCACCAACTGCGCCGATTTCGCCCTGTGTGTCATTTGTAAATACGGTTTCCACACGGGCAAGATAATCTTCATTCAACTCGCAATCATCATCGAAAAAGAAAAGGATGTCACCAGTGCTGTTTCGAACCCCAACATTACGTTGAAGGGTTAGCCCAGGTTTTGAATGAATATACTTCACAGAAACAGGAAGACTTGTAGATTTTAAATATTCCTCTATTACATTCTCGTCAGAAGAATCCACAACCAACAATTCATCTGGGAGACGTTTTTGAAGCATTAAAGAGGCAACAGTACTGCGGAAGTCATCAAAACGGTTTCGGGTACAAATGATCACACTGACTTTTAACATCATCACTTTAAATCCAATACTCTTGCGAAAATATCTCTGTGCCTGGCAACAAAGCTTTCCAGAGCAAATTTCTGAGCCTGCTGACGTGCGATTTGCGAATATTCATCAATACGGGAGTATACCTGCATCACGGCTGCGGCCATATCGTTTGGTTCAGGAAGAGTAATAGTTTCCCAACTGTGCTCTACATGCACGCCAATTCCAGCATCTTGTACCAACTCGGGAGTTCCCCCGTTATCGACATAGACTATCGGCAAACCACAACCTAATGCTTCAGGGATCAAGCCCGGGCAGGGGTCTGCATACTTGGTATGGATGAGTATATGTGCACGTGAGTAAAGATGTGGAGCTTCAGCCTGAGTATATGTTCCCGTAAATTCCACATGGTCTCTTAAGTTCATTTCTTTTAAGGCATGAGCTACCCACTCATCAGATTCATGATAGGGCTGCCACAGTTTCCCGGTGACGATCAGCCTGGCATTTGGAACATGTGTCAGTAAGGATTGAAGCGTCTTGAGAGCAAGCTCAAGGCGATATTTTTCATATTGATTTCCGCCAAGCAGTAGCGTCAAATCCTTTGGTTTTTTAACGTCAGGCCGAGGCGAAAAATGGGCCGTATCGACAGGGTTATAAACAACTTCATAAGGCACAGAAGGAGGTGAAAGATACAAGCTTGCACTTAATTCTGAAAAACGGCTTTGGTAAACGATAAAGTCTGCTTGATCAAGAACACGCTTCGTGATCTGATTGAATTCAATATATTGATCGCCAGCCCACGCCGGAAACGCCACGCCATCATGATTAATGACAAACTTGAGTCCCTGCTTTTTTGCGTGCTGAAGGAGTTCATCTTGCAAACGATACCCAACAGTAGTGACAATATAAGCAAGGTTGGCAGAAGGAAACATGTGTGGAAACGACTCGGCAAGATATGTCAATTTCACCAGCCCTCCATGTGCATGTTCCTTACGTGTAGCTGGGCGCTTGGGGAATTTGGTCGTCATGTAGAAAACCGAAACCCCAATGGTGTTATCTTTTCTCAAACGAAGGATGTTCATCCAACCTGGGAGTGAGATGACAAAAAAATCCCGCAATTGAACAATCGCCTGAAACAGCCATGGAAGTTTAAATTTGAAAAAGTCGATAAACTTTCGTAACATCGGTATCAGGCCTCAGTGCTGATTGATCTCAACAAAGCCTTTCATAAATTCAGTCCATAATGGGAATTGGCTCGCGTATGTGTTTGCCTCAGCTGTTGCACGTCCATTTCTCAGTATCGCCATGAGCGCATCTTGTTCCATGTTACGCGATTGAAGAATGTAACGCGCAAGAGATTCTGCATCTTCCACATCAGCCATCCAACCGTTCACGCCATGTTTCACTAAATCCATAGCCTGCCCAACCCGTGTAGTAATGATCGGCACACCGCTTGCCATGCTTTCAAGAATCGCCTTTGGTCCACCTTCTTGGCGAGATGCCACCAGATACGCATCTGAAGCTTGAAACAGTTTAGCTACATCAGGATAGGACTTAATATACAAATGCTTATAAGGAATTTGTAATTGTTCCAAGCCGCGTTTCACATATCCACGGGAAGGACCTGAAAGTAAAACAAACAAGTCACTACCCACATCTTTTTTCAGCAACTCCATTGTGGATAAAAATACATCCGGGCCTTTTATCAGCTTCGGCTCCAGACCTTCCTCCCAGCCCACGCCATCTTTCTGAAACGACCCCACCACAAATGCTGACGATGAAATACCTAATTCTGAACGGGCAGATTGTTTTTGTTCCACAGTACGAAATGGGAAAAAGTCTACATTAATCCCGATCGGAATCAGAAAGACCTTTGAAGGATCAATGCCTGTACCCAAAGTTAAATCAAGCATTTGTGAATGAGACACTTGTATACGAGTGAAGTGCTCATGATGCTGGCGTAGCAGCTTATAAAAATCATCAAAAAGCGCATAACCCGTATCAGGCAGCCCATGAAAATAGGAAAAACCGATCCGCCCTGGTAATAGCTTTTGCCAACCGCCATTCAACAAAATAAAATGATTCGAGAAGAAAAAAGATTGAGGCTGTGCAGCATGTTTCCAGATCGGGTTTGCTATCTTCACACCCAAACGCTCACAGGTGTTTGCGAGTTCACGCATCTCCCAATCCAACACCCATTCCGCTTTTTCCCCATACAGTATCATACGTGAATATGGCTTCCAATTCCAGGAAGCAACATGCAACACCCCTTTGGCCACGCCTTCGAAAGAGGCTTTAATCGCCTTCATAACAATTCCAATACCTCCAAATATTTTTTACATACATCTTCAATGGAAAGTAGAGCTATTCGTGACTGAAACAACTCATACCCATCTACAACTTTATCCAACAACTCAGGGATTTCTTCTGCCGCCTCAAACCCCACTCCAGCTTGATTCACAATCTCCGGGTGTCCGCCACTCTGTAGGTAAACCGCAGGAATTCCACAAGTTAGCGCCTCAATCAATGAATTAGAACAAGGGTCATTACGGCTGGCAGTAATATAAACATCGTGTTCACGAAACAATTCTGCCATCCGAATAGAATCAACGGGCGGTATCACACGGATATTTTTGAAAACTGCCTGTGTACGTCCAACGAAAGTGAATTCAAAACGATCCCAATCCAAATGTTCATCCAACCACTGATATATTGGCGCACCTTTATTGACATTATCCGACCAACTTGCAGCAACAAGTCGTATCTTTCGGTTACGGGAAAAGGCTACTCTACCTCGCGAATGAAAAATCTGCGGATCTGCTGCATTCAAAATCACAACTGGTTCCCGAAACGTCATTCCCAGTTCAAGGTGCTTATCAAGGCTGTAATGGGATTGGAAAATCGTTTTATCTGCAATTTTTTGGCTGATGGTATGAATATGCCTATCCACGCCATCATTACGTCCACGGTATACATCAATGGGTCCATCCACACGATGGATATATAACACTGAACTTCGCTTTGTCCACAAGAGACGACGCTCGCTAAAATTAAACGAATTGAACAAACAGGCGCGCGTTGTACGCGAAACTGTATTGTTTTCTATCCGCAAACCACGAGCCCTGGCATTCTCCACAAATGCCCGCAAGAATTGATGGCCGCCGCCAGCTGGCGGCGGCTCAAATTCATGAAATATCGAGAGGTCTGCGGATGAAAATTGTCCCGCACTAACAGCGAGCAAATCTGAAAGGGTTTGACGAAAGCCAATTTTCATTGTATTCAAAAGTTGTTGTTTTATCTTCCTGTCACCTAAACCAATAAAGCTATGCTGGTTTTCGAGCAACGACCATCAGCATATGTCCAAGCTCTGAATTCACATATGGGACATGCTTACTAATCCTCAAAATAAGCTTCTTAATAAAATTAGGCATACTATTTAGCCAGTGTAATTCTTGAGTCAGGGTATTTTGATGGGCATAAGAATAAGTAGATTCGATTTCATATCCATTATCCCTAAGGATTCTGCAAAACTCCTCGCGAGAAAATGCATATTGATAAAAGTCAAGACCGCTCACATCATCCTGATATGCGCCATGTTGGGCGCGCCAGCGACGCAGAGGATTAATATAAGGAACGGAGATCATCAATAAACCGCCAGGCTTTAAGATGCGTATCATTTCTAGCAAGAAAACTTCAGGCCCGCTACGTCGATGTTCAACAACGCCAATCGAAATCACCGCATCGAATTTGTTATCTGCAATACAAATAGATGTGAGGTCGCCAGAAACAAGTGATAACGGGCCAACTATCTCACGGGCTTTACGCATTGCAGTGAGCGCATAATCTAATCCAATGCACTTGTATCCATTGGCACTTAACGCCACAACCAATTGAGCGGTACCGCAACCAGCCTCGAGGATCAACCCTCGTTTTGGCAAATGGTACTTGAACATTTTCTCGAAGTTATGTAACCGCCCCGCCTGGAAAGGTTTGTAATACTCCAAAGTCACATCTTTTGCCCAAACATCTTCCCAGAAGCTCTGATCCGCCGTTTTCTGATAGTAAATCATTCGTCCATCTTCCATTCGTCGATTGCTATCACGATTTTCTTTAAGAATACACATACTTAATATCTAACCTCATTTTCTAAAAACAAACTACATTGAACTTGATGGTATAAGTGACATCATGTAACAAAAAGAAGAACAAAACAGGGAATAGGATTTAATCTCTGAAATTACTACTTTTCCAAGGCTGTGAGCAAAGCCTCTCTTCCGGGCTTACAGAAAATCGTATCCTCGATTAAGACAAAATCCAGCTCGGTACTATCTAACATTTCTAAACCAACAGAATAGTAATTTAAAATAGGTTCGCCACCGGGGTTAAAGGAAGTATTTAACATGATGGGCATTCCAGATAGTTTCTCAAACTCTTTCAATGTTTTGTGCATAAAGGGATGGTCATCTTTCCGAAGAGTCTGCAAGCGTGAACTTCCATCTACGTGAGTAATAGAAGGCAATACTTCTCTATACTCCGGCTTCGTATAACAGATGACTGACATATATGGAATATCAGCTACATTTGTGAAATAATTAGAGGCACTCTCTGCAGCTGCAATTGGCGCAAACGGGCGGTACCATTCACGATGCTTCACCTTTTTATTAACAATATCCTTCATATCTTTATTCAACGGATTACAAAGAATTGAACGGTTTCCTAGCGCACGTGGACCCACTTCATATCTTCCACGAATCACACCAACCATATAATCTGAATAAACTAAATTAGCCAACAAGGATGCAGTCTGTGCAGAATTCAGATCGAGATTTGGATATTTACTGCGAAGCGAAGGCAGATCATTCTTATCAAATACTTCAGACCCAAGGTATGGCGAGAAATATTCACCATAACCTGTGAAAACGCCGTTATCTCCATAATTCCAGTAGACATACAGAGCTGCGCCAGCTGACAGGCCACAATCGGATGGATTTGGAACAAAATATGTATCAGCAAATGCGCCAAGTTGTTGAATCTCGTAGTTAGTAATACCGTTTAGCGCACATCCACCAACGATGCACAAATTCTTATAAGCACCCATATAAGGCTTGATTAAATTTATAACCTCTTCGGTCCAGGCAACCTGCACAGTATATGCAAGATTTTGCGCTGTCTTATCTTCTGGACCACCCAATTGCAAGACTGTTTGCTTTCTACCGGTCAGATTTTGTACAACACCTTTTAAGCCACTTTCTTTATCTCCCTCTCCTACAGGAACGAGATACTTTTTCAAGTCAGGGATATCCCTCAAGGCCACATCGTTAATTCTGTGTGCCTTGCCATAGCTTTTCAATCCTTCGACAGCTTTTGGCGGAGCTTTCACATACTTCTTAACATAATCATGTGCATATGGAAGCCACTCATCCACCAATTCTCCATATGCTGTAAGTCCCATGGTTTTTCCAGCAGAAGTACCGCATATTTCCGGCCTAATCCCTGCAATATATCCTAAATTATTATAGCTTTGTCCAAAGCGTAGAGAGTTATTCTCCAAATAGGTTAGACTTTTTCCTTTTCCCTTGAAGAAAATAGTTTGTCCATCATTTCCTTCGCCATCGTAGCTAAGTATAAGTGCATCATCAAACGGCGAAGTGTAATATGCCAGCGCAGCATGGCTTAAGTGATGGTCAACTTGATATGCCTCATCAAATTGAAAGCCCAGCTTCTTAAGAATGCCCTGAAAGTTATTGAATTCCTCTACCCTACCTGCATTTTGAACAGCAAGAGAATCAAATTTTTTACCCCACTCTTTTGCTACCATGGTCAAAAATAATTCAAGATCATCCAAAGAAACATACTGATAGCCACTAACATGTTTGCCTTGCTCAAGAGTCAAACAATGAAGTTTATATCGTTTTTGACGGAAATAGCGCTCAGCTTCCATAACACCAACAATCTTGCCGTTTACTATATGCGAAAAACTAGTATCATGCCCTAATGTAACGCCTAACACACTCTTCATTTTTCCTCCAAAAAGATCTTTATTGTAAAGTTGTTTTATGGCCAAACGAGCGCAAACATTATATATTACCTTTGATAATTCAGCTTAATTGCTTACGCTGAGTGTTTTACAAGAAAAATGTTGATATTTGTTTCTCAACCAAAGGTCCTTGGCGGTATTTTTGGTTTTTCCAATCCTGCCTCATAAAATGAGCCGTTTGGGCTTTAATAGCTTGGTACAATTTTCGAATTATGTTTTTCTGACTATTAATCTTTTCCAGTTCATCAGCATTTAAACGGGTATTTAAGAATGTACCTTTATCCATAGAGCTTCTTGGCAGAAATGAGGTGTGCACATATCGAAAATAGGAAGAATCCCAATCCAACTCCTTATGCAAGTATCTTCGCAGACCCAAATGATAACCATCTTTGAAAACCACTTTATCACCAAGTAGTCTTTCACCATAGTCTTGCCAGTCATTAATCATAGAAAAATTATAAAGACGTGCCCCAGCCCGCGCAGGCGGTGCCAGATATCCCCACGCTTTATTTTCTTCCAGATCAAGCTTCACACAATGGAGTGTATTTGCAAAGATAGTCCAATCTTGCGAAAACTCGCCATGCAATAATCGAGAACGCATTTCTTTCAAACCGCTAGGGTCAAATATTTCATCCCCATCAACAGCAAATATCCAGCTATTTGTGCCATAAAAAGGAACTAACAGCTGGAAAGATTCTCCTAGCAACTGGATACGTCGCAAAGTAACTTTGGGGAACTCCTTCACAAGTTGTTGACATATCTCAAACGTTCGATCTTTAGATTGATGATCTGCAATGATTATTTTGTCACAGAAATCGACAATATTGCGAATCACTCTTTCAATATAGATATCTTCGTTACGAATGAGCACGCTTGCAACAATTTGAGTATTATTCACGATATATCTCCCTGTAGAACAGTTATTTAATGGCCTTTATAAAATAACCTGTTGTAAATTTTCGCCATGAATGGTTCTCTACTTCCAAATTTGAAAGATCATAATGAATCAACCAACGGGAGATCCACTTCATAGCCCAACGGATAATATGTTTAAATATAGAGTCTCCCTCAACTCCAGCAACTCCTAGCTCAATTAAAAGCCCTAATGTTCCTGGGTAACTACCCATCTGATACACCTCAACGGACTTAAATCTCCTAAACAAACGGCGTAAACCATCTTCAGTAAAACGTTGAAAGTCGTAAGGATCAGCATGTACAGGGTAGAAAAATGGCAAAGAAACAAAGGCAACTCCATCGTTATGAAGGAGGCGGTGAATTTCATCCACACAAGCCTGCGGATCAGGGAGATGTTCCAATACTTCAGTACAAATAATGTAATCCACGCTTTGTTTTGATAAGGGTGTTTGGGTAACATCAGAAAAGACATTAGGACTGGCATCCGAGTCTAAATTGAGGTACCACCAAGCGTCCGATTGATGCTCAGGCGGCATAAAAGAACCGCGTTTATTTTCGCGCTTACCACCCAGATCAATTACAAGACCATGAATTTCGCCAGAAAATGCCTTTAGGCAAGAATCAAGCCACAAACGTCTGTAAGTGACATAGTCTTTTTTCCAAAAAACTGATTTTTCAGGAATGATTTTTTTATTAGGTGTGTTCATGAATCTTTCGCCAACGCAAACTACAATCTGCTCTTCAACATATTGACCAAACGCAGCCCTGCTTGTCCATCCAAATCACCACATTCTGAAACAGCATATTCATGGCGGGCATCACGATCTAATGTACGATCGTTAAGGTAATCTTCCACATACTCAATTAATTCAGATTCACTTTTGGCTACTTTCGAAGCGGAAAGACGTAATTTTCTACGATTATGAGTTTGTCTCTGCAAAAAACCTGTGGTTACACTGAATCGTTGACCAAATGTATAAGAATCATAACCCGCATGAATGACTGGCAGGTCACAAATCGCCGCTTCTAAACTGATAGTAGAGAAATAGTTAACCATTACATCGCTATAACGTAACAAATAGCTTAATTCATCTGGCCCTTCTTCAAATGCAAGATCATGGCGGAATTCTTCGGTGCGGTCTCCGCCCGCATCGATCGAGCCCGGGTTTGAAATATAGATGCCAGCTTCAATCAACAATTTTTCCAAAACCTGCCAGCCCGGAGAAGAAAGTAGCTTGTGATGAGGATAAGGACGCATTATAAAATTAAAAGGTTCGTGCCAAATACGTTCTTTCTGCTCAACAAAAAGCTGATAAATATGAAAATAATGATTAATGTTGACTCCACCAGCAAAGAGAATTGTCTTTTTAGCGGGGTCAAGATTAATGGATTTCAGAAACTCATCACGGTTCTTTGGCAGGGGAACCATAAAACGGTCATATTGAACGGGGCCAGTGATTTCAAGTCGATTAGCAGGGAACTTGTGTAATCGAATAGCCTCATCCGCCATTTGTTTACTCCAGACCGCCATACAGTCTGGGTCAAAACCTCGATAGCCCATATTAACGATATTGTCATAATTGGTGATAGCTGTAAAAACAGGAATTCTCATCCTCTGGGCTTCACGCGCAAAATTGCCTTCATTCCAAAAACCATAATTTCCCATGCCAGGTGTCAAAACACATGAAACCCCTAGCTCTTTGAAAATCGCATCATGGGCATGAGTAGCATATAACCGTTTCTCAAGCCACGTTAATAAACGTCCCATGCCAGGAGCGTGGCGGACAAAGTTCACAAAAGCCATCTGCGCAGACATCCCCAACAAAGTTGCATCAAAGAGCTTACTCTCAATGGTTTCGCGGAATCGCAAATCTGTTGTTTCAGTAATAACAACAAAACGACGAAGCATTCTTAGTTGTTGCAAAAGAAAATGTTTTTGGTATTGGTTATCATATTGTTCTACTTGCAATTCAAAATACTGTTCTGGGTCAAAGTCAAAAGAACGAAAGTATATTGGGCTAAGAAAGTACAACGGTTTCAACCCTCCTTCCGCTAATCGTTCACGAAAGGAAGGTTGATGGAAGGCGCGCGCTGCCATCTTGCCGTGTAATGGGATACCAATCTTTATTTCAGGCATTCAACTAACCACAATATTTCATTACACGCTTGGACAACGACAGACCATCTAATTCATGGAATGCCAAGGCCTGTTGTGGTGTACCACAAGCAGGATAGCCTTCCACAGCAAACTTGATCATCTGTTTACCATTTAACAATCCATTTTCAGCACAAGCGGTGAGGATATTATCCATCAAACCGCCAGCAGGGTGATGGTCTTCAAGCATGAAAATATTGGAGTAGGGTTTAATCACTTCAGCAAGCCAATTTGCATCAACGCGGTTGAGCCAGGGCATATTGATGATTTTCAATCCGAATCCGCGCTCGGCAAGCAATTCACTGGCGAGCAATGCTTCGTGCAACATGACAGGGCCATACGCGAACATGACCGCATCTTTCCCCTCAGTCAGCTGGGTGCCCTGCCCAAGCTTAAACTCGTACCCAGCTGGAAGTCCGATGCGACGCGGGCTTGGTCCAATAATGATGCGCAACGCGGAGTTCTCATCCGTTTGATTGACACAATAATCCATTGCCATGCGGGTTTCTTCGGCATTGCATGGTTGAATAACGAGGCAATTCGGTAATGCAGAGAAAAGTGAAATATCACGCAGGCTTTGGTGTGACTTGCCAGGGCCAGCGGGAATTAAGCCTGCATAATGCAAAGCGTAAATTATCTTAGATTTCTCGCTCGCAGCATTGTAGATTTGTTCGTTAGCACGCGAAGCAAGAAAACTTGCAAAAGAGTTTACAACAGGTAAAAGTCCCTGACGTGCAAGACCAGCCGCCATCGAAACCATATCCTGCTCGGCAATTCCATTTTCGATAAAGCGATCAGGATACGTATTCTCAAAATCGCGGACTTTGCAATCCGAAGCGAGGTCAGCATCCAACACAACAATATCTTTGCGTTTGGCAGCAAGTTCCACCAAGGTCTGCCCATACGCACGCGAAACATATTCATCCGTTGGCTTCACTGAAAGGCGCTCTAATGCAGCCTGGCTGAGTGGTTCGCCTTCTAACACTGCTGGCGCGGCAACTTTTGCTTCGGGTTCAACAGATTTCAATTGAAGAGGCTTAAGCGAAACTGATTTCAATTCAGCATTAATGCGTTCGATCAATTCGTTGTAGCCCAATTCAAAAGCAGTGTCATCTGGCGCGCCTGAATGCCAGGGATACAAACCTTTGCCAATTTCAAGCGCAGCAGGATGTTCCATAAATGAGATGCCGCGACCTTTGATAGTATCGGCAATAATAATTTGTGGGCGTCCTCTGACTTGTTTTGCTTCAGCAATTGATTTTTCCAATTGGCGGAAATCGTGACCATCAATACGAATAACATGCCAACCAAATGCCTTAAACTTTTCATCGAGATTTCCAATATCGATAATTTCTGAAACAGGCTTATCGGACTGTACTTTGTTGTTATCTACAATGACGGTAAGGTTATCAACTTTATGATGGGCAGTTACCTGTAATGCTTCATAGTTCTGACCTTCCTGTAGTTCCCCATCACCTGTCATTACAAAAACATGGCCTTGATTCCCATTATGTTTCTTCGCCCACGCCATACCTCGCCCTTTGGAGATACCCATACCAAGCGAACCTGAATTGGCCTCAACACCACGATTACTGATATCTGGATGACCATTCAAGCCGCCAAGGCGTCGAAGTGCGAGCAACTTCTCTTCTGGAATTTCGCCAAGCGAATGCAGCACCGCATACAAACCAGGAACATCATGTCCTTTGGATGAAAAATAAATATCACGGTCAGGGCTATCAAATCCAACCTTGAGAGTGTTCATTTCTTCGTAATACATCCAGACTACAATATCCATTGCGCTAAAGCTTGAGCCAAGATGCCCCGACCCTGCACGCTTCACTTCCACAAGCGTATTTGCGCGGCACATATCTGCAATCAACTTCAGCTTCTCGTATTTATCAATCGGCGCCTTACGAACGCGATTGAATTCTTCAACAGGGATAAACTTCAATTCAACCATATTTTCCTCTTTGCAATACTAGGCGGCGCACAAAGATACGCCACCATAGATGATTTTTACAATCGACGAGCCCGTACCAAGCCAGGTCGCCGATAAATAACCTTGGAATGCGTTTCAAACTGTTTAGCGACATGATCATCAGACAGATTATGAAGATATGGCGTTAGCATGTCTTCCATATTTATTGTATTTTCGATCTCATCAACAGTATATTTTTTGTCATCAATCAATTTATTCAACGCCACAAGAGTGCGATTATCGCCAGGCTTTGCAAGCAACTCACCAAGTGACATCGTTTTTTCATATCCCCATCGTCGACCAATTTTTGCCATTACTTCTCCTACATCATCAAGGGGAAGCCCAAATGTATAGGCTCGTATGTCCAATGTTAACTGAGATGTATAGCCTTCATTGTAATAAGAGGCAGCAATAATTCCTCCTGGCTTAGCCAACATTTGTAAATCTGCAATGGCACGGTCTGGGTCTTCCACGTGTTGTAATGCCCAGCCCATATAGACTATATCGAATTTTTCATCTTTAAAATGATTCTTTATATTCGTTATATCCATTCCTGAAACAATCATCAGGTTATTGACATCAGGCGTGAATAGCTTATAACGTCTCCATCCTTTGATTCTTTCAGGACGAGCTGTTTGATTTTCAACGTTTTTCCTTAACAAATTTGGACCTTCGACAGATCCATCATAAGCCCATACCAACGCACCAAGTTCAAGGGCTGCGTATGCTTTTGAACCCATACCACAGCACACATCCAAAACACGCTTTCCTCTAACATCAAGAGTACCAATTAAGTCATTAAGCTTTTCAAAACGTCCCCGGCTCCATTCTGGAGTTTCGCGGCGGATTCCCCATATAAGATCATATAAATTACGAGAAGAAGGTTCGGTTGATGTCATATTGAAACTATTCCTGTTTTCAAATTATTGATCACATTCAAATTGCATCATATATACTATAAATATTACTAAGAACTTACCCAACTTTAGTGATACTCGGCAACTCTGCCTCTCCCTTGGAAACAAGGCGCTCCGCTAATTCCCAGTCATAGGGACGGTTCACATCAAAACCTTCATGCCCTTCTGTAAAGAAGGGCATAACTACACTCCCTGCTATTGTTCTTCCATTAAAAACCACTCGTGACCATGCTATTTCAAGGCTTGCATTTTGAGAATACACTTCAGGCAAAGCTTGGTATGGTGAGCTGTGCCAAGGTTGTTCTTTTGGCCCGATGGGAAGCAATGGCATCATACGATTGCCACGCACTACCCACATCTTGCCAGGATGTTCTTTGACTTTCTCTACTGCACGGAGCGAATCCACACCCTCTTCGGTTTGGAATTCCCTCCATGCACGTTGGATTGTCTTCGGCAACCGAAATGGACTCGTTGGGCGAAGAATACTAAAGCAATCGTATTCACGTCCCAACTCTTTAAGTTTATGAAGTGTAAAGTCAACCCACTCGATATCCAGGGATAGGTCGCCTGAAATATCCGCAGGGCGAAGGAAAGGAACCTCTGCCCCATACTGACGAGAAATTTCGGCGTACTCTTCCGAATCTGTTGACACTAAAATATCCGAAAAAATTCCACTTTGCTTGGCTGCACAAATTGTGTATGAGATTAGTGGATGGCCTGCCAACATGTGGATATTCTTTCCAGGCACACGCTTGGAGCCAGAACGCGCAGGAATTAAGGCAATGATCGAAGGGTTAGCTTTGCTCATACTTGAGTGGGGTCAATATTGATGTAGACGTCTTTCAATTCAGAATAAATATTGAGCGCTTCGGTGCCAGGCTCACGAGAACCATTACCTGAAAGCTTTCTTCCACCAAAAGGCATGTGCGGCTCGGAACCATGCGTTCCAGCATTGACGACAGCCACACCAGCCTGTACTTTATCGTAGAATCTCGTCGCGCGATGGATGCTACGAGTGTGAATACTGGCTGTCAGACCATAAGGTGTATCGTTCGCCATTGCCAATGCATGCTCAAAGTCGTTTGCGCGGAATAAAAGCGCCACAGGCCCAAACAATTCACATTCAGAAATTTCATCATGCGGTTGGACATTTTCTATCAATGTCGGTGCCATATAATAGCCATCACGATGTTCAGCATCGGTCATACGTTCGCCGCCACAAAGAATCGTTGCGCCATTCTGCTTCGCTTTTTGTACAACGGTTATCATGTTGTTTAATTGACCTTCATTAATAACCGCACCAAAATCGCAATCATCGGTTATGCCAATTTTCAACTTTTTAGTTTTCTCAACGAGCATATCGCAGAACTTCTCATATATTGAATCAAACACAATGATTCGGCTCGTGGATGCACAACGCTGTCCCGCATTGCTATATGCAGAGAGCAGTACCCACTTGGCTGCATTCTCCAAATCAGCATCATCACAAACCACAAGTGGATTCTTCCCACCCAATTCCAGAGAAATACGCGCAAAGCGTTCCCCTGCCGAACGTTGGATGATTCGCCCTACTTCGGTTGAGCCTGTGAAACTGATAACTCCTACATCGGGATGTTCCACCAACGGAGCGCCTGCTTCATCGCCAAAGCCTTGTAAAATGCTCAGCACACCATCTGGCAACCCCGCCTCTTTTGCAATTTTTCCAAATATCCATGCAGTGGCAGGCGTATCTTCTGCAGCTTTCAAAATAGCTGCATTTCCACAAACCAATGCAGGAAAAACTTTCCACGCTACGTTTGCGATCGGAGTATTTGCAGCAATGATCAAACCTGCCACGCCAATAGGCTGGCGAATGGTCATTGCATATTTATTTGCAGTACCACTTGTTGTAGTTCGACCATACAAACGTTGACCTTCGCTGGCATAGAACAATCCACATTGGATAGCGCCACCCGTTTCACCTAGCGCCTCTTTCTGGGACTTTCCAGTTTCAGCTGCAACAATTGCAGCTATCTCACTCTGACGGTTTTGCATCCCAACCACAATCTTGTGCAAGATCATACCGCGCTGTACAGCAGGTGTATCAGCCCAGGCAGGTTGAGCTCGATTTGCAATTTCAACAGCCTGCATCACATCCTCACGGCGGGAGCGAGCTACACGGCAAAGAAGTTTTCCGTTAGCGGGGTTGAGTTTATCGAACCACTCATTGGCCTGAGTTGCGCTTTCCTGGTTATTAACCCAGTTGGGGATTTGATTAGGAATCATGTTTGCCTTTTGATCGCAAAGAGCACGAAAGCTGGTGTGCACTACAACAATTTATTATTTCAAAATCTCAAATGAGAAATTTTCATCTTCAAGCAAGTCTTTTGCGAGGACTTTGCCAATTACATTTTCCAATTCATATGGTGGAATGCCGTCACTGGGCGATTTGACAGCGATATCTTCTGCCGTTAGTGTGTGGCCAGCTTTCAGGTCGTGCGAAGCGACAAGTTTCTTTCCCATTTTGACAATGGGATTAACTTCGCTGGGATATATCTTCTTTTCACCATCCCCAAGTGCTATTCGCACGCGGCGCAAATCACGTACTAGTTTTCGCATTCCGATCGGTTCAAGTGAAAAAGCGTGATCTGTCCCCTTCCAAGTGTGGTTGAGGGTGAAATGCTGCTCCACTACGCGCGAGCCAAGCACATA
Source organism: Anaerolineales bacterium (assembly GCA_046328875.1). Taxonomy (GTDB): domain Bacteria; phylum Chloroflexota; class Anaerolineae; order Anaerolineales; family Villigracilaceae; genus Villigracilis. Next base: position 4,242,537 of record JAXLVS010000001.1, read on the forward strand.
CGCAGCCAAAGCCATTGCAATCCCGTTTTCATGGTCAGACAAACCAATCACTACATCAGGGAACTTCTCACGATATGTTGTAACGACACGCAGATTTAAATCTTGCGGTTCTGCAGGATAGGATGCAGTACACTGCAAAATGCACAATTGTGAATTAATCGGCATGATGGCATCATACGCACGCTGAACATCTTCCATCGTTCCGCCGCCTGTGCTAATGATCATTGGCTTGCCGATCTTAGCAATATGTTTCAAAAGCGGGGTATTCTTTAAATCACCTGAAGCCACTTTGTATAAGGGCATATCAAGTTCAGCAAGAAAATCTGCGCTATTAATATCAAAAGCAGTCGAGAACATGATCAAGCCAAGTTCCTGTGCGTACTTTTTCAATTCTACATATTCTGTTCGCCCGAATTCCAACGCTTCGCGGTGTTCGCCGTATGTTGCTCCAAAGCTATTCTCATTATCATAAGGCTTGTTATATGCCGCACGCGTCAGTAGGGATCTGTTATCTCGCTTTTGCAATTTAACAGCATCTACCCCGCATTCCTTTGCCGCTCTGAACATTTCCTTCGCCTTCTGCAAATCACCTTGATGGTTATTACCAATCTCTGCAATAACGAAGCAATCACTATCATCAGAAATATTTATATTTTCGATCTTGAGTTCTCTTGGCATAATGAATTCCAATCTCTCTAGTGTTTTATGAGCAAATACTGGCCTGTCAGCAATGACATGCCAAAGTAACCTGGGTGAGTTTCTGTGAATTCCTGTACCGCTTTAGGAATGCCCGGGCAAGTATCAAATCCATAATCATCCATCAATATTGCGCCACCACTAATTAATTTGTCATTGAAAAAATTAAGTGCAAAAATCGTTGGCTCATAAATATCCATATCAAGATGCACAAAATGCATCTGAGCAGTCTGGACATGGTGAGCAGTGTCCTGAAATCTGCCTTTATAAACATCAACATTCTTAAATTTTGCCAAATATTCTTTCACAGATTCAAAACTTGTATCGTTAAATGCACCAGCCATGTGTGCAATTTCAACAGCGTCATTTATATCTGCGGCAGCATGGCCTTCGAATGTGTCAAAACAGGAATGGTGATATCGAAGTCCAAGACGGTCAGCAAGAGATGCAATAAAATAACTCGTCCCGCCTTTATAAACACCAACCTCAGCAATTTGCAATTCACTTCCAGGGTAAGAGTTTTTTAAATTCTCAATGATCTGATAGATAGAAAAAAGGCGGTCATAATACAGGGATGAACGTCCGTCGCGCAACACTGCACCAGCCAATTCACCAAAAACAGGCATCATACGAATATCCTGCTGTTTATGCGCCGATCTTCCGAAATAATCAGGGACATAATGGCTCCCTATTTTTCGGACAAATATCTCCAAGCCAGCTATACCGAAAATAGCCCGAAGAAATTTAAGAATTGCGTTTTTAACATTGTTGGGGAGCTTCATTCAATTACCCTTTGGATTTTCTTTTAATTCTATTAATATTATTAACCAGATTGCAGAAGATTATCTTTTTCAAGCACGCCACCTTCCCACTGGAAAAGCGGTCTTACAACACCCGCAAAGTTCTGGGCATAATCGCCGCGAGCTGATGGCCCAGTCATTGAATCATACACTTGAAAAGCAATTGCATCCCGCAGAGAGACATAATGCATCTTTGCTCCAGAGGATGCAAATATCGAAATACTAATAATATATTCGCCCTCTGCCAACAAATGAGGAGGGACTGTAATACTTGAAAAATAACGGCCTCGGTGGGCACGAGCTTCCTCAGTGGGTTCCATTGCAGCAAAAGCATAAATGCCTTGTGTGTTAAAACCGAATGTACATCGAAACTTTAAACCAGGTTTATTGACCTGATACTCAACCCGAAGAACGAGCTTTTCACGTACATCAACCACTGAAATTGGCTTACCATCCTCGCCAAGCAATTGAACGGAAACAAGACGGAGATCCTCCGTCCCGGGTGCGTCCTTTAAATCCCAAACACGATTGCTGGTTTCACCGCTCGCCGCGGATAAATATCTTGCTGTAATTTCGGTGGCTGATCCATCTGCAATCAGCTGCCCTTTCTCTAAAAGCACAGCTCGAGTGCACAGTCGATTGATCGCTGCCATATTATGACTTACGAATAAAATCGTTCTCCCCTGACTCGCGTTCTCACTCATTTTTCCAAGACACTTACGCTGAAAGGCTGCATCGCCAACTGCCAGAACTTCATCCACCACCATGATCTCAGGGTCGAGATGAGCTGCAACAGCAAAGGCCAAGCGAACATACATACCGCTGGAATATCGTTTAACAGGGGTATCTACAAATTTTTCTACTTCGGCGAAGGACACAATTTCATCAAATTTACTATTGATCTCACCGCGCGTCATCCCAAGAATAGCACCGTTCAAGTAGATATTTTCTCTGCCTGTGAGTTCTGGATGAAACCCAGTTCCCACCTCAAGAAGGCTAGCAATGCGTCCACGAACTTTGATCACTCCAGAAGTTGGCGCAGTCACTTTAGAGAGAATCTTAAGCAAAGTGCTTTTCCCGGCTCCGTTGCGTCCGATCACCCCTAATACCTGACCTTCTTCTACTTGAAAGCTGACGCCTCTTAATGCCCAAAGCAGTCCGTCGGATCGATTCCCATGGTCTATTTGCCCAATCTTTGTGAGCGGATCTGGAAGACCTCGAACCCGTGCCCACCATCTATTAACATCTTCATATAGTGTACGGTTGCCTATCGCGCCAAGACGATATTGCTTGTGAATATTTTCAACGGAAATTGATTGTGGTGTCATACAGTATCCATAAACGTTGATTCGATGCGATTGAATAATAAAATTCCAATCGTCAGCGAAATCACCATAAAAATAGCGCTATACAGCAAGTAATACCCGTTAAGCTCACCCGCCCCAAGGAACGAATAGCGAAATCCCTCTACTATAGGCGTGAGAGGATTGGCGATAATCAGCAGTTTATACTTTTCAGGAATAGAAGAAAGAGGGTAGATCACTGGAGTAGCGTACATCACCAATTGAATGGCGAAGCGTACAAAGAATTGCAAGTCACGGTATCGGGTGGTAAGTGCAGAAACGATTATTCCAAATCCCAATCCCAGTCCAGCCATAATCAGAATATACACTGGCAACAACACAACACTCCAATTGGGAGAGACAGCGTCCCCGGTTACCCAGTAATAAATCATAAAAGCAAGGAACAATGCAAACTGAATTGCAAAAGTGATCAAGTTTGAGATCAACACAGAGACGGGCACAGCCAGTCGTGGAAAATACACTTTGCCAAACAAATTGGAGTTTGTAATAAACGTGACCGAAGTCTTATTAAAACATTCCGAAAAGTATGACCAGATCACTGAGCCTGACAGATAAAACAAAAAGTCAGGGAGTTGGTCTGTCGGAAGCGAAGCGATCCTTCCGAAAACAACGGTAAATGTTAATGTAGTTAATAAAGGTTGAATTAAGTACCAAAGCGGACCAAGGATCGTCTGTTTATAAACAGATACAAAATCACGCCATACAAAAAGCATGATCAAGTCGCGCGCGCGAAAAAGTTCGCCAAAGCGCCAATCCCACCATCCCCTTTGAGGACGAATAACATCTGTCCATTTTTCAGTTTCGAAGTTTTTTTCCATTATTCTAGTTTACCTATCTTGGTTTCCTGATTACAGATCAGCAAACTCTTTTACAGCCTTGATCACTTCATCCTGCTGTGCCAGAGTCAACTCTGGGTAAAGCGGAAGCGCAAACGTCTCGCCAGATGCCTTCTCTGCATGAGGGAAATCCCCTTCTTTGTAGCCAAACTTTCGGCAAGGTACAGACAAGTGAGGCGGCAGCGGATAATACACTTCTGAGGCAATCCCATTCTGTTTTAGATAAGCCTGTAAAGCTTCACGCTTCGCTGAGCGCACAATATACAAATGATAAACATGCTTTCCCCATTCACGTTCCACAGGAATTACAACGCCAGAAGAGACAAGATTTTCGTTATAACGTTGAGCCAATTCACGGCGCTTCTCATTCCATGAATCAAGATAAGGGAATTTCGCCTGTAAAATCGCGGCCTGCAACGCATCGAGACGGCTATTGTAACCAACCTCTTCTGAATAATATTTCTTCTTCCAGCCATGCGTCCGTAGCATTCGCATCCGTTCCGCAAGAGCAGCGTCATTCGTCACCACCATACCAGCATCGCCGAATGCACCTAAATTCTTTGTAGGAAAGAAGCTCAAACAAGCAATATCACCGAAAGAGCCCGTTTTTCTTCCAAGGTATTCTGCGCCGAGTCCTTGTGCATTATCTTCAATAACCTTTAAATTATTCTCGCGCGCAATCTCAAGGATCGGATTCATCTCAGCAGGATGCCCATAAAGATGAACAGGGATGATCGCTTTCGTTTTTGAAGTGATCGCTGATCTAATTTTGTTCACGTCAATTTGGTAGCTTTGTGGATCAACATCCACAAATACAGGCTTTGCGCCAACAGACATCACAGTCCCTGCTGTTGCGAAGAACGTATAAGCAGGAATAATAACTTCATCACCCTGTCCAATATTTAAAGCCCGTAGCGCCAACACAAGAGCATCCGTCCCTGAAGCCAGCCCAATGGCATGCTTCACGCCAATGTATGCAGCGATATTCTCTTCAAACTTCACTACCTGAGGGCCAAGAATGAAATGTCCTGACTCTAAAGTGGACAACACAGCCTCATCGATTTCTTTTTTAATGGAATGATACTGAGCTGTCAGATCAACCAATGAAATCATTACTCGCCTCTTTCTGGACGAACAACCTGATCCTGTTTTCTATAAGCATCGCCGCAGCTATTACAAACTGCACGGTCATTTTCAAATCTTAACTGCTCGCCACATTGGCACATCCATCCGCGCACTCGTGCAGGAGAACCATAGACAAGCGCATAATCAGGAACATCTTTCGTCACTACTGCACCAGCACCAACAAAACAATATCTACCTAGCGTTGTACCGCAAACTATGGTCGCATTCGCCCCAATGGATGCTCCCTTGCGAACCAACGTGGTCTTATACTCATCTTTTCGGCTGACATGGCTGCGCGGATTAATAACATTCGTAAACACCATGGAAGGCCCGAGAAAAACATCGTCCTCAACGATAACGCCTGTATAAAGCGAAACGTTATTCTGAATCTTCACATTACTTCCGAGCGACACACCCGAAGAAACCAGCACATTTTGACCAATATTACATCGTTCGCCTATCTTTGCATGAGGCATAACGTGACAAAAATGCCATATCTTTGTACCAGCGCCGATCTCTGCGCCTTCATCCACATAACTAGATTCGTGAACAAAATAATCCATTTACAGTAGCTCTACTTTTTCAAAAAAGGATGAATGAGCCCATCCTTCGGCGAAAGTTCTGTCGTGCGAATGGCATGAGTGAGACTAATTGAAGGACGCACATCATTAATGCCAAAGCCGCGCCCAGCTAAAATCTCTTCATATACACGAGTATGTAAATCAGTAAAACCTTCTGAAAACTCGATCTCTTTGCCATCGACAGTGATCGAACGGTAAGTGGTTTTACCAGAAGTCTTTGCTGAATTTGGCAGATCGTTTTTATCAACAGATAAGAACCAGCGCACGCGCGCCCGTTCCAATTCTATAAAGCCAGACATGCGCAGGTCATCAGAATGATACATTTTGATGCCAGTTACAGAGCCAAACAGCCATATTAGTAAATCAAAAAAATGGACGCCAATGTTTGTTGCTACGCCACCTGATTTATCCGAATGTCCCTTCCAAGAAACCTGATACCAAGGGCCACGGCTTGTAATATATGTCAGATCAACATCATGGACTGTGTTTTCCTTTTGAAGTGACTCTCGAAGCTGAATCAGGGCTGGATGTACACGTAACTGCAAGATCGTATTGATACGGTGCTTTGTTTCCAGCTCGATCTCTTCGAGGGCATCCAAATTCCACGGGTTGATTACAAGCGGTTTTTCGCAGATCACATCGGTGCCAGCGTGTAGAGCAAGGCGACAGTGTGAATCATGCAAATAGTTTGGCGAACAAACCGAAACATAGTGGATGCGTCCCTCTTCAGGGCCACGGCGCAATTTTTCCAAGTGACGGTCAAACCGTTCGATCTCAGTAAAGAATTTCACGTCAAACGAATATTGATCCAGGATGCCAACAGAATCCTTTGGGTCAACAGCGGCCACGAGTTGGTTACCAGTATCTCGAATGGCACGTAAGTGGCGAGGGGCAATATAGCCGCCAACACCGATCACAGCGAAGTTTTTGGGCATGGCATTCCTTTCAATGCTTGCGAAGATTATCCTTTTTTCCGTAATGCAACCTGGTATCCCTGTACAGTAGACTCAAGGATACATTCATCTGGAATATCGCTTATTTGAATTCCAGCTTCAATACAGGTGAGACGGAGGATATCCATTGTTTCATCGTCGCCGTTGAGATAAACGCTTTGAACGCCTTTCTCTTTCAAATCTGCAACGAGTGCTTTGGCTTTATCACGAAAATTTCCATAAACTTTGAGGGAATCGCGCGCGTAGGATAGTGCGCGTTGGGTAAAAACCTTCATCCCTTCGGAGGTAAGGTCATATTTTAGTCGGGTACGATCAAGGTGAGATACTTTTACCCAGCCACGATGGATCAGACGTTTGATATACCAGTTGACACTGCCCACTGCTATTCCCAAGCGGTCAGATAAATTTGCCTGAGTTACCATCGAATCTTGGGCAATTTCGTTGAGGAGTGCGTATTCGTGCTGTTTGATTTCTGTCATAGTTTGAGCATTCAGTTTTTGAATTCTCACATAGAACCACCCCCCTGTCAAGTTGAGATTCAAGCTTGGCCCCCAAACCTTCATATTATCTTATTCCCCTGTTATAACATTTTGAAAAATAGATTGATATTTGTCGACAACTTTTTGGATGTCAAAATCACGTGATTTTTCGATACTTGCTCTTCGAAACTTCAACAACGTCTCCGGGCTGGAGAGAAGTATCCGCAGCGAACGCGAAAAAGCGTCAACATCATGGACTTCTATCAAATATCCATTTTTCTCATGGTCTACCAGATCGAGAAACCCTCCAATACGGCTGGAGACGATAGAAAGCCCACTGGCCAAAGCTTGCACGCCAACAACAGGCAACCCTTCAGAAAAGGAGGGCATGAACAAAATGTCGCTTTTTGCGAATTGTGTTAATACATCTTCAGGCGTAACCCACCCTGTCAAATTGAAACGGTCAGACATGCCTTGTTTTGCGATCTCTTTTTTTACGTCGCCAAACATTGGGCCATCGCCCAACATAGAACATGTCCACTCCAAATCCTTAAGTTGGGAGAGGACTTTGACAATGGTCAACGGATTCTTCTGGTAAACAAATCGTCCGGCAAACACCAATTGAGGCGGATGATTTTGTTTTAACTCAGCAGGAATAAGATGTTGTACATCTGCTCCGTTAGGGATAACCTGAACATTAACCGAGTAATGCTTCAATGCTAGTTGACGCGTAAACTCACTAACGGCAACAACTTTTTTCGCACGTTTCCAAATGGGCTTGGTAAATGGTTCCAGCCAACGAAACCACTTTCCTGTTTTTTCAGGCACCCCACCGGGCACATCACCCAAATGCGCAGTCAGCACGTAAGGTATTCCCGTCAGCACTGATAATGCCCAAGCGAGAGCTCCCGATGGGACGGCGAAATGGGTATGGATAATATCGGGGCGATGAATGAAAATGAAACGAAGGCCAGCCCAAAGTCCAGCAAGAACGTAGGCTAGCATGGTAAAAAATGTCGCACGGAAAGGTTCAGTTCGAAGAGAAGAAATCCGCATGACACGAATTCCATCCTCAGTATCTTGAAATGGAAGTCCTTGCATGTGAGCTGTTAAAACAGTAACGTCATGGCCGCGAGCAACCATCTCTTTGCAAATATCGTAGGCGGCCCGTCCCCCGCCGCCGCCAATGGGTGGAAATTCGTAAATAACTGTGAGAATTCGCATGAAATAATTATTGGGCGAACGGGTCTTTACAGGCAGGATGACCTGGACGCGGTATAAAGATCTGCAAGTTATTGCTAACAAGGCTTTCCGAGGGCTTATATGCACACAAAAGCGGCGCACCAATATAACGCACCCAGGCATTATCCTCTTCATGGAAAGCACCGCTTTTCCGTGGTGTGTATTTTTGCTCTTCTGCAATAATAAGTGCAAAACGGCGGTTGTCGAGATCTATATAGTATTGTTCCAAATATTCACGATTCCCAGACATAGCCATTTCCATTAACTCAACTTGTTCATACTCAGGAATCAAAGGAATATTTTTTAATTCGCCGAATGTAAGCAACTGACGTTCCGTAATGAATAAGACTTCACCGCCATTATTGACTGCTTCTGAAACAGTTTGTTGGAGTGTTTGGATATCCTTATCCACTTTGACACGATCATAAGAATTTAAGAAACCTATTTGAGGAAGCGCGAATCCAAGCGGGACCAATAAAGCTGCCACACCCCATTGGAAATTTCCCCAGCTGGGAGTTGGTTCTCCATCTCCAACAACACGTCTTGAAAAAAATGAAGTGGCGATCAATGCAAACATCACAAGGAATGCATCCATATTATGCATATCGCCACCGCCACCGATCTTTGTGCTGACCACCAGCCCACCGATAAAAAGCACAAACAAAAGACCGAATAACACAAGCCAGCGTAATGGATGCAAATTCCCTAACTTTCCACGGACCATTTGATATAAGGCGATGCCCAACGGAGCAGCCACGATCAATATAGCGGGAAGAATGCCTAATGGATATGTACTATTTGGAAGCAGGCGATTCCAAAGCAAGTCAGAAGTAAAGCTGGAACCAAACGCGCGGACATCCGCGTTCCCTGAAATTTCAATATATAAAAATTGAGCTGCAAGCGCAGTACCGAGTCCAATAAGCCCCATAAAAAATGGATGTACCCAATATCGCCAACCTTTTCCTGCGAACGATGTTTCGAGCACATAGATTGCAATGCCTAGCATTGCTGGCACTGGGAACCAATTCACACGGCTAATACCTGCCCACACTGAAGCAAGGAACACAAACAACATGGAGCGCCACGGATGTTTTACTGAAACGCCAGCCAACACAAGGATGACACAAACCTGAAGGTGATAATACACTGCACCCTGCAGAAAATACAAAAACGCCCAAGCAATTGCTAGAAAGCGCATCCATCCACTCAAATGCATGCGGCGAACTAACAGTACAGCAGACGTGGAAGTCAGCCCAAGCCACAACAGGGATTGCCACATGCGGTGGAACCAGAGCGGCAATCCGTCCACCAGGAACGGAAGCGACATCAACAAATAACGCGAAGGGTGGAGGAAAGGGTAGGGAATCTGTATATCATACAGAGATTTTGCATAGAACAGGGATGCGTAGTAATGGCGGCTGGCTTCAGAATAGCCAATGGAAAAAGGATAATCTGTAACAACCGCAACACGGCCATACACTTGATATACCAATCCCTGTAGAAGAATGGCTGTAGCGAAAAGCGAATACCACTTAAGCCCGGTCATCAATCTCAAACCAAAAGCCTGAAGTAGACTAGCCCAAAGAAAAACCCATAGGATGGGCATCAATTGCGGAAGGAAGTCCGCAAAGAAGAACAAGCGAACAACCCATACAAGGGAAAATCCTGTAATAACCAGAACTAATCCGAATAATTTTCCCATTATTTTTGTCGGAGCAAACTCATCCATCCAGCGGGAAAGAGAATCCAAAAAGCTTCCGCGAAAAAGGAATGCACCAACAACGATATTAAATACAAATATTCCCAGAAGGAATATCCATTTTGAACGCCAGAGAATAATCCCCAGATCATTGGTTTGTTGAACAGTTTGGAAGATCGCCAAGCCGCTCAACGCAATGCTGGTCAAAATAAACGTTTGCAGGAATTTTTTTGTGGATACTGATTCCATTTTCCAATTCACAAAGCTAATCGGGATTGGGCTTATTTTCATTCATTGCAGCCAGAATGGAAGGCAAAAAGAACGCACCTGGCAGGCTTGTGAGGATAAATAATAAACGAGTCAGTAAAGCAACAGTTGCACTTTCGGAGGAGGTTAATCCGCCTAATTGGGTCAACAGAAATGTCATGGAAAGTTCTTGCACGCCCAAGCCATTAATGGAAATGGGAACAAGGGTTACAAAATATGTGAGTGTATACAACCCCGCAACAAGCCAGTAGGAAACGTGATGATCAATTCCAAGCAGTAAAAAATAGACCGCCAGATAGATAAACGCCATATTCCCAAACGTGGCAAGCATGGAACCGCTCAGAGCTAATGGTTTCTTGAGCCAAATCGAAAAAGACTCTAGCGTGCGCTTGAAAAAGTCCATGCCTTTTTGGATCAATGGTGTAATTGCAATAGATTGCGAGATGCCATTACCAAGTGAAAACACAGGAACGAGTCCCAGCGGGAGAGCCAAAGCCATCCCTGCCATACCAATCAAACGGTCAACGACAAGAGACGCGAGGCAAATAGCACGGTCATAGCCCAATTGCATCGCCCCTGCCAAACGCACCACATCCCCGCCGATAGTAGTCGGCAAAAAGTTAGATGAGAAGTTCCCCGTGAAGGTCAACATGATCGAACGGAATAGGGAAATCTTCACACCAGCCGATTCAAGCAGGATATGCCAGCGCGTTGCAGCGAACATACGTGAGATCGTCAACGCAACAACCGCCGCAAGAAAATATCCAATGGAAACACGCCTCAATGCAGAAAAAAGCTGTCCGTCTCCCTCTTCTCGAAGCAAAACCATCAAAAGCGCCAACGCCAGAATACTACCCGCCGCGCGTGCGATAGTCTGGCGGTTTTTCTTCATCCAATTAATCATCAGAGTCACGGCGAAGGTTGATCTTAGTGCGAACAGTGTAGGTCGGTTTGCGCTGTGATTCGTGATACGTGCGAACCAACAACTCAGCGATCAAGCCCATAAAAATGGATTGAACACCCAAGACAAAAGTTAATGCACTTATTTGCAAGAGCGGTGAGGTAGCGATGCCCACAGCAAAAAAGATGCGTCTTATAAAAAGAAAGAGCATGATCAATACACTGATGAACATCAGTCCGCTGCCTGCGCCGCCGAAAAGATAGATCGGTTTGGATGAATAAGCGACTAGGAATTTTACGGTGAAAAGGTCAAGGATGACTTTTACGGTTCTTTCCAGCCCGTACTTGGTCTTTCCAAATTTGCGTGGGTGGTGGCGGACAGGGACTTCTGTAATATTCGCGCCCACTGAGCTGGCATAGACAGGAATGAAGCGGTGCATTTCTCCATACAAGCGGAAACCTTCCAGCACATCACGGCGGTAAACCTTTAACGTACAGCCATAATCATGCAGGTGTACGCCAGTTACCCGTGAGATGAGAGAGTTCGCAAGCATGGAAGGGAAGTTACGAGTGACCGCATTATCTTTGCGGTCTTTTCGCCAACCGCTCACCAGATCATAGCCTTCATCAAGCTTCGCCAACATCATGGGAATATCAGCAGGGTCATTCTGCATATCAGCATCCATCAAAATGATGATATTGCCTTGGGAATAATCCAACCCTGCAGCAATGGCAGCAGTTTGCCCGAAATTACGACGGAAAGAAATGACGCGGATGTGCTCCGGGTCCTTTTGGGCATATTCTGTGAGCACAGAGAGACTTTTATCTCGGCTGCCGTCATCCACAAGAATAACTTCCCATGTTTTTTGCATAGGTGTCATGATCTTGTAGAGCGCATCGAACAAAAGCGGAAGGTTATCCCGCTCGTTATAAACTGGTATGACAATTGATAGGTTCATGGGATTCTGTGAAATATCCTTAATTCGCCGCCATCATAACATGTGGGAGCCGTAGGAGGCGGTGCATATTCTTCAAAAGCTTGAGGGGTCAGGTAATCTTTCCAAGTGGAAAAACGCTTTGCCTCTATGATGAAAACATCGGCAGATTCTCTCCACTCCTTGCCCAATTCATCGTTCCAATGACTGAAGCGATTGAGTGTCTCTGGATCGCCGCCGATCCGATAAGTATAGCCATCATTGATCTGGATGGGGAAAATACGGACCTGCGGCACATAGACCATTGGAGTAAAGGCATTGCCACCGTCCCAATATACCAGACTATTTGCGGGGATGACTGATGAAAGGTATGCGCCTAGCTGCTCGTGCGCAAGGATCATATCTTGATTACAGTCCAGGCTGCTTTCTCCCAAGTGAAGCACTGGGGAAAGCAATAACCCAATCACAAGGTAGGAATTGATAGCGACAAAGGCAAAGCCCGGGGATTTCTGCGTATTTTGTGTGCGGCGCCAGATAAAAAATGAAATCAGTAAAACGCCCGCTCCTAACATAAAGCCAATGGCTGAGCTAATAAGCCTCTTAATAGCAGGCAAACTCAAGGCAAATCTGTATTTCATAATGTCTACAAGGGTGGTCGTACCGGGAAGGAATTGACCACCTCGCATACGTGGCACAGACAAGCCCAAGATTCCCTTCCCCACATTTTCAAACAATGAGAATCCAATTCCAACTGAGAAAAGGATGACAAACACTATTGCCAGTACCTGTACCACCTGTGATGGATATTTATTCCAAGCTGCGGAGAATAGGATCACAAACAACAAGATCCCAAACGGGTCGAAAAACGTCATGTAATTTGAGAAACAAAAGACACAACTATAACTTTCATATTGACTTGCCAAAGCCGCCCATGCATGCATGGCAAAGAGAAGGAAATAGGCTACAGCGAGGAAAACTGCCGCTCGTATGGCAGGAACAGTTTTCCAGTCCTTGCGAGGCGCCCACAACAAAAGTGCGAAAATGCAGCCAACCAAGGCAATGAAATGGTAGCGCATCCCCTGAAAGAATGCGTTTATCCGATTCCAAAAATCAATGGAAGGATCCCAGATGGCAACAGAATCGCCGGGCAGACGGAACACATCGAGGAAGGGTGTTAAGGATTTTGGAAGCCACGGTGTCCAAATGGACATGATGCTGGGCCAGTAATAAATGTGGACAGCCAGAAAGACCACGGCGCACGCCACAAAAGACCAAATCCCTTTTTGCTTGCCATGCTGCCAAAAAACATATAGGACAAGCAGAGGCAATATCAAAACCATGTTCTGGCGTGTCATCACCGAAAGCGCAGCCAACATTGAGCCAAGAATGATCTGCCACAACGAACGTTCTTCTGCCAATACTAGCACACACATCCAAGCCAGCATACAGGCGATTACAACTTCAGAAACAGTGCGTGCATGCAATTTGATGATCATTGGGCTAAGAGCAAAAACCCATACAGCGCCCGTTGCCAGCCACTTACCTGCCCAACGACGCGCAGTGATCCAAACACCTAATACCGTTAACAGCCCTAGAAAAATAGAGAAATATCGTCCTGTCCGCAGACCAGGGCCAAATAAATATTCGGCAAAGCCAGGGATCAAAAACGCGAACGGCGCTTTGTTTGTTAGAGGGCCATAAGGCTCAAACGGCCGATATACTCCGCGCCAGTAAAAAATTCCCTTGATCAAGTAAGAGCCTTCGTCGAGACTGCTTACTGTTGTGTGTGCATAAATAATCGCTTGAATTAAATAAAGAAGCGCCCCCACGCCAGCCAGCGCCGCTGGCATCCATGAAGGCCACTCCCTATTTCTTAAAAGCTCTAATTTTTTCATAAATGAAAAGTTGATTTACTTCTTCAAGCGAGCCAGATCCGAATCCACCATCATCTTTACAAGTTCTTTGAAAGAAACCGCAGGCTCCCATTTCAATTGCGTGCGAGCCTTGGACGGGTCTGAGATCAACAAGTCCACTTCGGCAGGACGATAAAACTTCTCATCCATCACTACATAGTCCTTGTAATCCAGGTCAACATGTGCGAAGGCAATTTCACAGAATTCGCGCACTGGATGGGTCTCACCTGTACCGATCACATAGTTATCGGGGTGATCCTGCTGCAGCATGAGCCACATTGCTTCCACGTAGTCTCCTGCAAAACCCCAATCACGCTGTGCTTCAAGATTACCGAGGCGCAATTCCTTCATCTTCCCAACCTTGATACTAGCTACCGCATTGGAGATCTTGCGCGTTACAAACTCCATACCACGACGCGGACTTTCATGGTTGAACAAAATTCCCGAAGTGGCGAACATGTCAAACGACTCACGGTAATTGACTGTGATCCAATGACCATACACCTTTGCTACGCCATACGGGCTGCGCGGATAGAACGGAGTGCTTTCCTTCTGAGGAACTTCCATCACCTTGCCAAACATCTCACTGGATGAAGCCTGATAAAAGCGGATCTTCGGATTCACAAAACGGATCGCTTCCAACATGCGGGTTACGCCAAGAGCAGTAACATCACCTGTCAATGCAGGCTGATTCCATGATGTTGGCACAAAGGATTGCGCGGCAAGGTTATAAACCTCAGACGGTTTGTATTCTTCAAGCAAAGAAAGCAAAGATCCTTGATCCTGCAAATCACCTTGAACAATGGTAATGTCATCAACAATATGGCTGATGCGCTCATAGTTCACTGTGCTCGAGCGACGCGCAACACCAATGACACGATATCCTTTTTTCAATAATAACTCGGCAAGGTAGGAACCATCCTGACCGGTAATTCCTGTAATAATAGCAGTAGGCATCTACGTTATCTCCTAATTCAAAATTCAGCGACTGAATTATACACCATTCAGGCACGCCTCCTTCGGTCATACCATAGACCACCCCCAACGATCAAAATCCATATTCCAAAAATAAGCGCCACCATATACGCAAATGGCAATTGCAAGCCCACATGAAAATATCGGCTTGCATACCATTCACCGAACATCGCTAAAAACACAACTTCCATCACGATCACCCGCACAAACCAAGCATTCTGAGTTTCTCGCCACCATACCCAAACATTGCCCGCTAAAATCGCCTGCCACAAAAACAGTATCAACCGATAACGTGGATTATCCCATTGATCTCCGCCACCGCGCATAGCTGTAAACAAGACCCATGCCCACACAATGAGACTCAACCATAAGAACAACTTCCGCTTCTTCTCTCCGCCCGAGCCTGCCGCCGCCACGAAAGAGAGAATCAACGCTGGAAACAACGTGTACCAACCGATAGCGCGTAATATCCCAATCACCTTCCACACAATAGTTGTTGGAGCGACAAAGATCGCAGGCAACACAGGCTGTAAAAAACCATAGATCATCACAAAAGGTAAATGTAAAGCCTCAGGCATTTCATCGAACAACTTTTGCACCCAACCCGAACCTTCTTCAATCTTGAACACATTCCACTTCAAAGCTTCACGCACAAAATTATTGATGAC
The DNA here is from genome assembly GCA_046328875.1 of Anaerolineales bacterium. Lineage (GTDB taxonomy): Bacteria > Chloroflexota > Anaerolineae > Anaerolineales > Villigracilaceae > Villigracilis. The sequence goes on from JAXLVS010000001.1 coordinate 4,257,970, forward strand.
CGCCAACGGCGTCCCACCGCTCAAATTGCCCTGTCGGTTTAACGCTGAAGAAAGAACAAACAAACCAACAGTAAATACAAGAACAAGCGCAGTTACCACCCACCAAGAGATGCGCCCTCGATCACTAGTGAAGTACATCCAGCCGCCTAAGATGACCAACGTCACCAGCGCAATGGACGGCGAAACCAACAACATTCCTACAATACCAAGTCCTAACCAAGCCAAATCTCTTTTATTCTGAGTGATCTGCCAATTCACAAATCCCCAAAGCGCAAAAGCGCTGAATGCCAGCAAATACGGTTCACGCATGGCAGAACCGCCAAGCAATACACTTTCAGGATACAAGGCAAAAACCCAGCCTGAGGCAGCCGCCATTTTTTCTCCCCACAACAGGTTGATAGACTTCCATAAAAATGGAACGCCAATCGTCCCCATCAAAGCGGACAACAACACCAACATCAACACACGATGCGCATCTGGTGAAAAATAACGATAGATGAAAGCGCTAAATGCCAGCAATCCGCCATATTGATCGTACGCATATTTGTCAGTAAATGCAGTGAAAATAGAATTCTCAGAGGTTGCCAGACCCCAAGCTTGATCATCGCGGCGATGTGCATCGGTGTAAGTAAAGCCAGCGCTTTGGTCTTCGTCATCTACATAGCCGTAGACTGGAAGAGCAAAGTACGTTGCAACACCACCCACAAAGCGCAAAGCAAAAGCAAGAGCCACCATCCATGCCAGGGTTTTTCCGCCGCCTGCCCATCGCGTGGATAAAGTCAGCAACGTGAAGGAAAAAAGAAAAAGGAAGAAAAATGCAAATAGGCCGATGAGCCAACTTCCAGCTTGAAGCGAGGCGAAAATTGCTCCAAGGCCGAGGGACAGTGGAATCATCCACAAATAATCGCGTTGAGTTAAGTACTTCATATCCCCACTTTTACCACGAATCCATTTATGTTTGTCAGGTAACTATTGGCACCCTACCACACGATACACTTTTGCTTTTGGTAAAGAAAAAACAAGTTGATACCAATCAGCGCGCTTGTCAAGCTGAAGCGAATTAAAGCTTTGAGATGTACCGCCAACATAAATGTAGCTGATCTTCTTTTGACAAACCTGCGCATGAATTTCAGGTTCGGCAAAGTTTGAATTTCCCCGTGCGGGAGTCGTTTTTCTGGAAATCAACGGGTTGATCCAAACGCCTCCGTCCACGCCAGCGAGAGCATCTGGTGACTCAAAAGAAGTGACTAGTAAATTTGTAGATGCAATCAAAATACTAGCATTGGATGGAAGCGTTTTATCCATCCAATGAATAGCCGACAGGTCATCGCTACTGACGATCTGGCAACAATCTGAAGGATAAAAGCTGTGTCTAGCATTGGCATTCAAGACAACAAGGATGACCAGTAAGGCTACTGTTATTTTTTGCAGAGGTATCGACCTTTGCAGGAATTGATTCAAGCCAGCCAGACCCAACCCGCCAAAGATAGACAGTGGAAGATAAAGCAACATTTGCACATAGGGTCTATCCAAAAGAGTTAAGTCGCCATAGCCTAAGAATCCAGTAACAGGGATAAACAGCCCAGCCATCATCAAAGAAATTAATATAAGCAAGAAAAACGTCAGGTTGGGAAATTTCCAAGCCGCAAAAATCAGCAGAAAAATCACCAAGCTGGTTGTGAGCACATCCGCTCTAGCATACGTACCAAACAGAAGAGCGAGCATAGCGTTATTTTGTACCGCCAACATCTCCACGATCAAGATCAATATCACAAAAGCAAAAGCGAGTTGCTGAAATAAAGGCAGCAGACGTTGACGCCATATTACCAACAGCAATGAAATACCCATAAAGCCAAAAATAATCAATGAGCGAGTATGAAGAAAAACAGAAACTAAAGCACCAAGGCATAAGAACAAATGAAAGGCAAATCGTCCAGTCTTAGACTGATTTTTTTTATAAGCTAAATATCCCATGTTCAAAACAAAATGGATGCCAACCAGACTAAAGAGAGCAGGATATTTCCCCCAGTCTACTAGATGAGCTGGCATGTGCCACCCCACGCCAGCCAGCAGACAGGCAAAAATTGCCGCTGCATTTGACTCTGTCTCTCGCTTGAGAATAAAAAATAAAGAGAAGGGCAACACTGCAAGGAGTATCTGTCCAAACACCAGCATGATATCGACAATGCCTAGCTGAAAAACTTGGGATATTGTTGCACTGAGGAGATGAAACCCAACATGGTAATAATTTATTAATGGGAAATTGCCGCCCAAAGATGCATAGTATTCAACAAAATATTTGATAATTCGGTAATGTTCTGCGGAATCAAAATAGGAGGGCAGAAGTAGATTTTTGAGAAACGCCAACTGAGATATCAAGAAAACTACAAACGCAATGCCAAACCAAGAACAGGACGCAAGCGTGGCTCGATTCAGTTTTCCGACAAACATTGCATACGTCAACGCAATGGCAGCAAGGCCTGATATTACAAATATTGCGATCCCCCCAAACAAGATCACGCCTGCAAATAACAACACAGATAAAAGAACAACGGGCAGAATCCATCCTGCAAAGCTAAGAGAAATGATCTCAGAAATTGTTAACTGATCTTTGAAGATTTTTTGCAAAAGGGCAACTATTATTATCTGTCCCCAAACAACCGTAAGAAGGATGCTAAATACCGTCCACGATTGTTTATTCAAAACGGCCAAACCGTCTGTAAAGATACTCATGCCAAACCGTTATGGATAGGATGAGTTTGGATAAGACGAATCAGGATAAGAAACCTCAGGCGAGGGGGTTATTGTTGGAGTTAGAGTATCTGTTACATTCAGAGTGTTGGAAATTGCAGTAGGAGTTAAAGTCTCTTCCAAGTCAGGCGCTGTGGTAGCTGTACCGCCTGATATTCTCGCTAATGATTCAGAGACAAGAATCGCCTTTAAGATGAAATCCCCTGCTGCGAGCAAACGTTCATCTGATTTTGCTAATAGGCTGACCTGCATTTTTTCCTGTAAATTAACCATATCCCCATAACAGAAAACACTCGTCCGTACTTCCTTATCCTTTTCACATTCATAAACGTTTTCCCCTGCCACTCGTTGAATCTTCAAATAAAATTCAGGGAATTTGCGATCTGGCACAAACAGATTCACCACCATATTTTCTTCTGCATCACGCCCAAAAGATAGCACACATAACTCTTCAGGTTCTGCTCCACAATAGCCAATCTTAATAACTTGTACAGGAGCAGCTTCAGAAGCTGCCTTTTGCAAAGAAATGATTCGCCAAACAAGAAGTAACAAGGCAAGGGCAACAACACCTGCCAGAATGAACAAAACCGTTTTTCGTGACCCAAAATATTGTTGAAACATAAAGAAAATTCTACCACCCTAAAAACGATAACTCCGAAGTCTGATCAGACTTCGGAGTTATTTTCAATCTTTTCCATCACCATCTCTTCCCTTTTAACCCAAGTCAACCTCGCTACATCTTTACGCGCTTGAGTGCTCAAAGACCGTCTTCGTATGTCATCCGCAAGTAGCGATTCTATTTCTGCTTTCCAATTTCCAAAATTCCCTGCTTCCACCAGCACAGCATTCCCCTCATTCAACACCTCACGGATCGAAGTCAAATCGGCACAGATAATAGCGCGTGATGCCGCCATATACTCAAACATCTTCATTGGGTTGATAACCTCGGCAATATCCTGTCCGCTGCTGGCTTCGATAGAGCGGCTGTACGGCATCAGCAAAATGTCCGCCGCAGCTTGATAGAGCGGGATGCTTTCATGCTTCACAAAACCCGTCATCGTCACGTTCGTCATCTGCGCGCGCTGCAACTCACCGCGCCAATGCGCCACCAAATCAGGCGTGCCGCCCACCCACAAAAAATTCACTTGCGGCATTTCTTTTGCGAGCGCGAACAACAAGTCCGCGCCGCGGCCTGGATAAATGTGCCCCGTGAATCCAACGGTCAAACCATCAGGCAGATTTAATTGACGACGCGCTTCAGCAGGATTGGGCAATCCATCATATTTTTCCAACTCGACGCCATTCGGAGCGAGCAGCAGCGCCTCATCCTTAAACTGGAGCTTGGTCGAACGCTCCAAAGCATTTCTCAATGCTGACGTAGTAACCGTCATCACCTTGCGTCTATTGGACTTCCAGAATTGACGCATCCACCACGCGCCCAACTTGCCAGAATTATCGGCATGCATTTCCAACACAACGGGATAGCCAGACCACAATCCCAGCACTGCAGATTGCGGCAGCCATGTGTAGATTAATTCCGCGCCAAAGTTCTTCGCGGCACGCTGGGCGTGGAAGATAAAGTCAAAGCGTTTGAGGCGTTTGATGGATGGGAGCAGTTCAAGGCGGGGAGAGAGGCGCAATCCATAGTGCGTGAGAAGTGATTCGTGAGTCGCTGGTTCAACTTCCGCGGGCGCGTACATCCGCAAGTCATGTCCTAATTGCATTAAAGCCTGAGCGACCTTCATCGCTTGAATCGAATTGGCGGTCAACGATGGAATCCGCGAGTTTGTAATTAGTGCAATCTTCATCTTTCTTCTTTCTTCTTTATTTCCACCAAGCCACGCCAGACCATCACACCTACTGACATAATGTAATAGAACGAAAGCAATGCAGCGGCGGCGATGATACCAAAGCGCGCAACAAAAAGAAACGACAAGCCAAGTTTGAGCAAGCCCACAATGAGTGTTACATAAATTGGATACTCAGGCAGCCCAAGCGAAAGCAACAACGGACGATTCCAAAACAGAATGTAGTTGAACACGAGTCCGATGGTAAGTGCAACCAGTGCAGGATAGGCATTGACATAGTCTGCGCCAGAATAAACGAGTATGACCCAACGCCCAAAGAAAATAAGACCTGCGCCCAAGGCAATGTTATATGCAAATGAAAAAGCCGTCACTTTACGCAGAAAACTCTTGAGGCGGGTCCATGCGTGTTCAACTGCAAGGCGATTGATCTCAGGGAAAGTAGCTGCAATGAGCGGATCAGCAGGGATGGCGAGAAAATATACAATCGTATAAGCCACGCGATAATACCCTACTGCTGTGGTGTTCAGAAAAAGGCCGATCCAGATCAATTCACTTTCACGGAAGATCTTAATAATGGTAGCGCTAATATTTGAGCTAAGCGCAAAACGTATCAACTGGCGCGTGGATGTAAGCACAGAAAATGGCGTTTGCCACCAATCACGATCAAGCGCTTTGCGTAATTGAACCTGCGCCGTGAAAAACATTCCAAGCCCAAGAATAGTCTTACCCAGTAAATATGCGCCAAGAACAACGGGCAACGTCCCATTCAGAAAATATGCAGCAGCAATGAGTGCTGAGGAAAACATACTCTGGATAAGATTGATAGTGCCTTGTAGTTTGATGCGATCTGTAATTTGAAGAATGCCTGTGGATGTTTCCGTATTGAAATTCGCAAGCAAGCCAAGCGCAAAGACAGTGAACATCCATGCCACGTTTGGAGTTTTGGCAAGGTATTTTTCCGCCAATCCTGAAGTGAGCGCGACAACGATAAATGCCGCTAGAGAAACCACACCTTCAGTTAAAGAGGCAGCCTTTATAACCGCCGAAGCCTTATCTTTTTCTCCCTTGTTAAGATATTCACCGCCATAACGCACAACCAGTTCGCTCATCCGAAATGAAAAAATACTGTTTACGGTGGAAGCGAATGCGATCACTACGCCAAGTAAACCGAACCCAGCAGGGCCAAGCAAGCGCGTGACTAAAACTCCCTGCAAAACGCTTAATCCAAGGCTGATAGTATTGCTGCTAAACAACGCCCCGCTGGAACGAATCACTTTTGCGAACAGGGGATCATTTTTAAATTTGGAGAGAAGGGACATGGCTGAAATTATAAACGTTCTGGCAAAGACAATAAAAAGACCTCCGAGTTTTTGGAAACTCGGAGGTCTTTAATGCTATGGAGTGAGAATATCTTTAGCCCAACTTCGTTCTTCGTTATACCATTTGATCAAGTTGCCAATTCCCTCGCGCAAATTGACCTGTGGATTCCAACCCAGTAAATCTCGCGCCTTGCTGACATCTGCCTGGTTGGTGAACATATCCGCCAAGTTGGGCGGACCGTACTGTACTGTAGCTTGTTTGCCAGTCAATTCTTCCACCAGCTTAACAAGGTCATTAATAGTAATAACTTCATGTCCGCCGAGGTTGATAATTTCATAACCGACAGGCTTTAGCGCAGCGATCGTTCCGCGTACAATATCGTCAATATAGGTAAAGCCACGAGACTGTTTCCCATCGCCATTGATTCGGACAGGCTTGCCTTCCATAATCCACTGCACAAAACGAAAGATGGCAAGGTCGGGGCGTCCCGCGGGGCCGTACACGGTGAAATAGCGAACGATGGTTGCATCGATATCATATAAGTGATGATAGGAGTGCAACAACGCTTCTGCGCCTTTTTTGCTGGCTGCATAGGGTTGCATAGGCTCATTGCTTGAAGCTGTTTCAGGGGTTGGATAAGGCGGATTCTCGCCATAAATACTGGATGTGGAAGCCAGAATGAATTTCTTGCACCCGAACTGACGGCAAACTTCCAGCATGTTCAACGTTCCCATCACATTAGATTCAACGAATACCCAGGGGTTGTCCACACTAAAGCGCACACCTGCCCGTGCCGCAAGGTTGATGACCCCGTCAATCTTTTCGTTCTTAAAGAGATCAATGGCAGATTTCTCAGAAATATCATGCTTGTGGAACTTAAATCCCTGCAGCGCTTGAAGTTTCTTCAAGCGATATTCTTTGATACGTGGATCGTACGCGTCATTGACATTATCAATGCCAATGACAGTATGTCCCTGCTCGATGAGCAGTTGCGAGGTTCGCGCGCCGATGAAACCTGCTGCGCCTGTTACAAGGTAATTCGACATTTACAATCTTTCAACCTTCTCGTGATTTTTTCCAAGCTTACCGGTGGCGTTCCGTGAGTCAAAGACGAATTTTGCTGCATCGATGATCGCCGCATAATCATATTCACTATGGTTCGTGACGATCACAACAGCATCCGATTCCTTTACTGACTTCATCATGTCTTTGATGCTGTCCATCTTCCAACCATCATATTCATGATGAATATGCGGAATGTATGGATCGTGATACTCCACGATCGCACCTTTCTTCTGTAAAAGACCAATCACATCCAACGCTGGAGATTCACGCACATCGTCAATATCGGGTTTATATGCCACGCCCAGAACGAGGACTTTTGAACCTTTAAGAGGCTTACCTCGGTCATTCATGCCTTCTAGGATTCGGCTGACCACGTAGCGCGGCATATTGGTGTTGATCTCAGATGCCAACTCAATGAAGCGGGCGTTATAGTTGAAAGACTTCATTTTCCAGGAAAGATATAGCGGGTCGATTGGAATGCAATGACCGCCCAAGCCAGGGCCTGGAGTGAATTTCATAAAGCCAAACGGTTTTGTCGCAGCAGCATCGATCACTTCCCATACATCCACATCAAGGCGTTCGCACATGATCGCAAGTTCATTGACCAAACCAATATTGATCATGCGGAAAGTGTTCTCCAACAACTTGGACATTTCCGCAGCTTCAGCAGTAGATACATGATGTACTGTCTTGATCGCACCTTCATACCAGACAGTTGCTACTTCTCCACAAGTCTCTGTAATGCCACCCATCACCTTGGGGGTATTGATGGTCGTGAAATCTTCGCGACCCGGATCAACACGTTCCGGTGAGAATGCAAGGAACCAATCTTCACCAACTTTCAGATTGTGCTCAATTCCAAGTTTTGGTAGAAGCAGTTCGCGGGTCGTACCAGGATACGTGGTTGATTCCAACACAACAACCATGCCTTTATGCATAAACTTCGCCAGTTGCTCTGTCGCAGAAATGATAAAGGACATATCTGGGTCGCCTGTTTGGCGCAATGGAGTAGGCACACAAATGCTCACCGCATCCATTTCCTTCAGCACGGAGAAATCCGTTGTCGCAGTAAAAAGTCCATCTTTGACGAGTTTTGCAACAGCTTCAGTTTTCACATCAGGAATATAGGACTTTCCCGCTGTCAACGCATCGATCTTACGTTGGTCAGGGTCCACACCTGTGACATGAAACCCAGCCTCGCCAAATACAACCGCAAGAGGCAGCCCTACATATCCCAATCCAAGGATAGCCACCTTTGCACTTTTATCTTTCAGTTTTTTTACAAGTGTATCTTTTGTAGTCATTTTTTCCTTCTAAAATTACCACTCGCCTTGGCGAGGGGATTTAATTAAAACAAGCTCAATTGTTGCGGCTTGTCATCTTGCGGAACAACCACTTCTTTTTTCTTCACAGCTACGATTTTCCTGCCTAATGCGGTGCGCGCCTCATTTAATTGTTCGGGCAGTTTTGCAAAATCTGTAAGAATGGAAGGTTTCAACGGCGGTTGATGAAGTGCAGCCGCGGGATGAAACATCGGAATAACGAAACGTTCTCCCACCTTCTGCATTTTTCCATGAATTGCGCTAATCTTTGCACCAGGAATGAACTTATTCATAGAGAAACGTCCCAGCGTCACAATGATACTCGGATTAATCGCCCGAATTTGCGCTTCAAGATGAACGTCACATGCTGCCAACTCTTCAGGCAATGGGTCGCGATTTCCAGGAGGACGACACTTAACCACATTAGCAATGAACACATCGGCGCGGGTTACATCTGCTTGAGCTAAAAGTTGATCCAAGAACTTACCCGCAGCACCTACAAACGGACGGCCTTGCTCATTCTCATGAAAGCCCGGTCCTTCTCCAATGAACATGATCTCTGCTGTAGCAAGGCCATCTCCTGGCACAGATTTCTTGCGGCCTTCATGCAAGGCACAATTTGTACAAACCGATACATCTTTCGCGATCTGAGCAAGTGTCTCTTCGGCAGTCAATTCATCCTCCGGGCAAATGATCAAGCGACATCAAGATGGCATCCTCGCCATTATCCTTGTAATATCCCACACGGCGGCCATCTTCCACAAAACCAAAACTGCGATACATAGTCTTCGCAATTTCATTTCCTTCGCGCACTTCCAAAAATGATTTTATTGCGCCTTCTTCTTTCGCGGCGCGCAATGCATGCAAAAGAATTTCCCTGCCAATGCCCTGACCGCGAAATTCGGGATGTGTGGCGATCGTGGCCACATGAAGCTCATCCACAATATACCAACCCACCAACATCGCGATCACGCGCCCATCTAAATCTGCAACCCAACAACGGGAGGCTTCATTATCAGTCACTTCAAATTGAAAGGAACGAGCAGGCCACGGCAAACTAAACGAAAGCTGGTCAATCGCAACGACTTGTTCCAGATCATTCAAAGTCATTTTGCGAATCACATAGCTCATGCAATCGGCGTCCCTGCCACATGCAAATAGATGGGGGCAAGTGAAGCCGCATCATCCACTTGGTCATTCTGCCAGCGCGCCCACGCCAACTCTGCAAGCACAGATGGACGGCGCAAACAATTCACAGGCGAAGCCAACAGCACAGTCTTCTTTTTGGAGAATTTCTTTCGATCTTCAGCAGATAATTCACCTGCCACAAGAGTTGGACTTTCGATCTCGTTCAGCAGTTCATCCGCCGTACCGCTTCGGACTCCGCCTTCAGCCTGCCACTCTTTCTTTTGGTTTTTATATACGCTGAAAGCGATTCGTGTCCGCCCCGCTTGAAGCAGCGCCACCAACGGATACTTTGCAACTGGCTGCGCCGCTGCGATGATGTCCAATGTCGGGATACCAATGATCGGCAATCGGCGCGCGAGCGCAATTCCTTTGACCAGAGACAACCCGACTCTCAAACTTGTAAAAGAACCTGGCCCCATGGCAACTGCCAAGGCGGTGATCATATCCATAGAAACCGCCGAGCGGCTCAAAAGTCCAGAAAGAGCGGGAGCTAATTCTGTAGTGTGATGCTGACGGGTTGACCATGTCATCTCGCCAATCACTTGAGTCCCATCATATAAAGCAAGCCCCACCTGTGCGGTGGATGTGTCAACAGCAAGTAACATTACGCCCCTCCAAACATGGACTGGCGAATGCCATCCAGCAAATCATCATAGCGTTTGCCGCGCGCATGAAAATTCATCTGCCGATGTTCATCGGCAATGTGGTCTAGCTGAAGCCATAAATTTTCTGCGGGGATCAAATTGCCCAAGCGCTCAGGCCACTCGATGATCAACGCACCTTCTGCAAGCATTGCATCAAGATCAAGCTCTTCACCTTCAGGTACAGAGTCGAGTCGATAAGCATCGAGATGATAAAGCAAGCTGCCATCTGCACGGCGATATTGATTAACAAGAATAAAGGTTGGGCTTGAAACGGTATCAATGGAACCCCAGCCCTGCGCGAGCCCTTGCACGAAGGTGGTTTTTCCCGCGCCAAGGTCGCCTTGCAAGCAGATCACATCCCCTATTTTTAACGAACCACCGAGACGCATACCAATACGGCGCGTCTGTTCTGGGCTTCGGCTGAAAAACTCCAGCATGTGTGCATCTAAAATGGGCATAGCGAAAGAATTATACACCGCCCTCATTCATAAACGGACAGCAGGGAAAACTTTTTACAAATTTGTCCTTTTCCGTGCTGTCTGTGTGCAAAATTTATTTTTTCTTCTTACTCGGCATCATTTTGCCGATCTCTGTACGGATAATGCGATTGATGCGCCTCGGGATTCTATTCATATTCTTCGGCATCATCCGCTCAAAGAAATTGCCGCGCCAGTTTTGCAAAATAGCCTCAAGATACAATTTCTCCAGCGCCTTCACCTGCCCTTCAATGGAATACTTTTCGCTCAATTCTGTAGAGTGCTTTCCAAAACGCTCCAGCTTTTCACGGTCTGCAAGCAAATCTGCAATAGTGTCTGAGTACACCTGAAGATCAAGCGAGGTCAAATACCCATTCTGGTCATTATCGATCATTCCTTCAAACGCCTCATCTTTGACTGCCACCAAAGGCAGCCCAGATGCAATTGCTTCAATGACCGAAATGGGATGCACTTCCGTCGTAGATGCAGATAAAAATACAGTTGCATCATGCAAGATATCAGGCAGGTCTGGGCGATTGACCATGCCTAAAAAGTGGATGCGGTCTTTCACACTTGTGCCGTTCACCTTTTCTTCCAAGCCTTTGCGCGACCCTCCATCGCCAGCAAATACCAAATGCGCATTCGGGACTCTCTTCGACAAGATCTCAAACGCATCCACGATGAAGTCGAGACGTTTTTCTGGATCCATACGACCAACCGTGAGAAGGATCGGCGCATCAGACTTAATCCCAAGCCTGTTTCGCAAACTACCGGGTTTCTTCGCCGCTTTGAAACTACTCAGATCAATTCCATTGGGAATGACATTGATCGGGCGAGTTACTTTTTGTGCCAGCAACAACCGCTGGAATTTTGGCGATGGCACAACAATCTGATCGCCAAGGTTAGTAGACGCAGAACTGAACCATCCAGCAGCATGCTTGATGATCCGTGTCCCCCCGATGAATTTTATGTAATGAGTGTAATCCGTAATAGACGTGTGGTAGGTGTAGATCAACGGCAGACGTTTCGTAGATGCCGTAAGATAAGCTAATAATCCCACACTGGCAGGACTGTGCGCGTGAAGCACATCGAAGTGCTTGCGAGTCAGTGACCATGTGGAGCGCGGTGACCCCAACACCGCCACATAGATGGGCGGATTGTTCAAATATTTGAGAGAAGGCAAACGCATCACATTGGGCTGGTCATCTTTGTAGCCAGGGAAGCGCGGCGCAAAAATGGTGACTTGATGTCCGCGGTTCTTGAGCCCTTCCGAGATCAATTGCAGGGAAATGGAAACGCCATTTACCTGCGGCGCATACGTGTCTGTGAACAAGCCAATACGAAGCGAGCCAATGGGAAGCTGCTGGTCTGTGTGCTGTGGTTCCATGAAATCTCCTTGATAAAGACCCTACAGGGTTTCTGAGTCTGTTTTATTTTCTTCGTGTGGTGTCAAATTTGCTTTCAATCGTTTCGCGAGTTCCCGCCTCGTCAGCATCACGCGATGTCCACACCCTTTGCATTCCAAACCAATATCCGCGCCAAGGCGAATGACTGTCCACTCATATGAACCGCATGGATGCGGCTTGCGCAAACGCAAATGGTCATTCAGCTGCAAATCTGGAAGCATGTACAGAATTATACCGCCGCGATATTAACCATTTGTAAACAAGTAAGGGCTTTCACCACAAAGAACACGGAGAGCACAGAGATTTAAAGTTTTTCTCAGTGATCTCTGTGCTCTCCGTGGTTAATACTTTGCCTGTTTTTGTGGGAAATATTTCTCACCCGCCCTGCGAAAACTTTCCTTGAAGAATACTCTGTATCACAGATAATAAAGTTGTTTCAGGTGGTAGGGACTTCTGAACGTGGGGGCCGCCACCTGAAAACCCAAAAGCACGAATGAACGGAGGCATGATATGAAAAGCGAACTCAACATCAAATTCTGGGGCGTGCGCGGAAGTTATCCCACACCCGGCGCGGGGACGATCCAATATGGCGGCAACACGGCTTGCGTGGAAATCAACGCTGGCGGGCGCACGATCATCCTCGATGCGGGCACTGGCATTATTCCGCTGGGACGCGATTTGGTGAAAACAAAACGCGCGGACGAGATCCTGTTGCTGTTCAGTCATTTGCATCATGACCACACGCAGGGTTTTCCGTTCTTCGTGCCTGCCTATATTCCAAACACAAAGCTGCACATTTACGGGCCTGGCGGCACACCTGAATCGTTGAAACATATTCTCGAACACAATCAATCGTCCGAGACGTTTCCTGTCAGCTTGCGGGATATGTCTGCGAGCAAAGATATTCAATCGGTGCGCGAGTCGCAGGTCATTGTTTGGGAAAGTGCCCTGCAAGGGTATGAAGAAAATGTTTATTTGGCTGAATCAACTTCCAGATTAAGTGATGAGGCGGTGGTCATCCGCATTTACAAATCCCACGCGCATCCTGGCGGTGTGTACATGTACCGCATCAGCTATCGCGGCAAGTCCATCGTGTACGCGACCGACACGGAAGGCTACATCGGTACAGATCGCAAGCTGGTGAATTTTGCGCGGGATGCGGATGTGCTCATCCACGACGCGCAATACAGTGACGAACATTATTATGGATGCCTCGCCGGATTCCCATCGACGCAGGGATATGGACACTCGACTGCGAAGATGGCTGCGGAAGTGGCCGCCTCTGCCGAAAGCGGACAGTTGATTCTGTTCCATCACGACCCTGCCTACTCTGACGAATTTGTCGCCGCGCAGGAAGCGAATGCGAAAGATATTTTTCCTGATTCGCGTGCAGCGCATGAAGGCATGGAGATCACCCTCACTCCCGCCCTCACCCCTGCCCCTCTCCCAAAAGGCGAGGGGAGAATGGAAGTAAAATATGTTAAGAATGGTTGAACTCAAGAAAGACGATACCCGCAACATCCTTTCGGACATTCAGTTGTTCGAGGGACTCACGCCCGCGCAATTGGACTGGGTTTCTCAACGCGCGCATCGCCGTGTGTTCCCGACGGGAAAGAATGTGATGTTGATCGAGCAGCCTGGTGAAGCGGTGTTTATCATCCTGCATGGGACGGTGAAGGTCTACACCGAGCAAGGCGGGCGCGATGCGATCCTGTCCATTTTGGGGAGCGGCGATCTGCTTGGCGAAATGAGTTTGATCGACAGCGTGGGACGCTCTGCCAGTGTGGTGACGTTGGAAGATTCGCTGATGTTATGGATGGACAAGGTCACGTTCAATTACATTCTGGATAACTTCCCGCCCATCGCGCGGAATCTGGTGAAGATCCTTTCGGCGCGCGTGCGGCTTTCGGATCAGATGATCCAATCCCTTGCCACATTGGATGTGAACGGACGAGTGGCGCGTCAACTGCTGGCGTTCGCAGAACGCTACGGACGCAACGCGGACGGCATATTGAAGATCCGCATCACGCTCACGCAAAGTGACATCGCCGACCTCGTGGGCGCATCTCGCAAGCGTGTGAACCAAACGATGGTGTATTTCAAAGAAGAAGGTTTGGTCAGCATGGATGCAGACGGGCGTATTAACATCCACAGCAAGGATGGGTTGGCGAGGTTTTGTAGTTGATTCGTTTTGTAGTTGGGTAGTTTGATAGTTTCGTAGTCGCCAGTTGATGATCTCAATTGGCGACTATTTTTTAGGCCAGATGTAAAAACTTTCACCACAGAGAACACGGAGGTCACGGAGAATTTCTTTAAATCTCTGTGCTCTTTGTGTTCTCCGTGGTGTATCTTTCGCAGACGAGGAAACAACTACCCAACTAAGAACTACCAAACTATAATCCCTCCATGACTGACTATAAATTCTTTCACCCAACCGAAGTCCGCTACGGGGATCTGGATCCGCAGGGACATGTGAACAACGCAAAATACCTGACCTATTTTGAGCAGGCGCGCATCTACTACCTCATTCAGCTTGGACTGTTCAGCAGGGACCAATCGTTCATGGAAGTGGGCGTCATCATTGCAGACGTTCACCTCACCTACCATGCCACCACGCACTACGGCGATAACATCAAGGTCGGAGTGCGGACGGCGAAGATCGGCAACAAGTCTATGACGGTGGAGCAATGTGTGATGAACGCTGACACAGGCGCAGTGCTCACCAGCGGGACGGTGGTGCTGGTCACCTTTGACTATGAAGGATTAAAGCCGATCTCCGTGCCAGATTATTGGAAGAAGAAAATATCAGAGTTTGAAGGTTTGTAATTTAGTATGTCATGCTGAGACGTTTGTTCGTTGCACGCCAGATGCGATGAGCATCTCTACTGATAAGTGTAGAGACCCTTCGCTACGCTCAGGGTGACATGACAAAAAAGGAATCCCATGCCTCTCCCAAAAATTGACGAAAAATATTTCACCACCTTCCTCGTTGACCTGCTCAACATTGCTTCACCCACTGGTTTCGCAGAATCTGCGATCGAGTTTGTGGAAAAGGAACTGTCCAAGTACAAGCAATTGAAATTAACGAGAACTCGCAAAGGTGCGCTTGTAGCAAAGTGGGAAGTAAAAAGTGATTTGCCTCCCGTTGCATTGACTGCACATGTAGATACGCTTGGCGCTGTGGTGAAGGAAATTAAATCAAACGGGCGGCTCAAGTTAAGCCGCGTTGGCGGGATCCAATGGCCGACTGTGGAAACTGAAGGCGTGTGGGTGTTCACGGCCAAAGGAGAAAAAATCCGCGGCTCGGTGTTGATCGATACGGCGTCAGGTCATATTTACAGCGGAGCAGGCGGCGAGACTCCACGCAACGATGCTCACATGGAAGTCCGCTTGGATGTGCAAACGACATCAGAGAAAGAGACGCGCGCGCTCGGCATCAACGTCGGCGATTGCGTGGCATTCGACACACGCACCGAAGTAACGAATGGATTCATCCGCTCGCGATTCCTCGATGACAAGGCTTGCGTGGCAAATCTCGTAGCGGCGATCAAGTCATTGGCAGATTCAGGCCAAAGTCCCGCACGAAGCGTGTACTTCCATATTTCCAATTATGAAGAGGTCGGTCACGGCGCGTCCGCAGGAATCCCAGCTGATGTAGCAGAGTTGGTCACAGTGGACATGGCTGTCGTCGGCGAAGGTCAGGAGTCGGATGAATTTCACGCGACCTTGTGCATCAAGGACAGCGGCGGTCCGTACCATGAGGGTTTGAACAAAAAGATGCGCGCGTTGGCTGAGAAGCACGGCATTCCCTATAAAACGGATGTGTATCCGTTCTACGGCTCGGACGGCGAAGCCTTCTGGCGTGCGGGCGGTGACGTGGCGCTGTCGCTCATCGGCCCTGGCATTGACGCATCCCACAATTACGAGCGCGCCCACATGGACGGCCTGAACGCCACCACAAATTGGATCATGGCATACCTGCTCGAATCTTAATCAAACACTAACGTAATGGTTTCGACCTTGAAGTTATCTGCATAGTAAATTACTGTTTAGGATTTTAATATGGCCATGGACTCAATTGATGCAAAGATCGGCTCGCTCGCACCGGACTTCAAGCTGCGTGCCACCAATGGGCAGGAGATTTCGCTGTCGGCTTTTCGCGGCCAAAAGAATGTGATCGTGTTCTTCATCCGCGAAACGACTTGTCCGCAATGCCGCACACATGTAACCCAGCTTGGCAGAATGTACGAACAGTTTCGCGATGCTGGCACAGAGATCATCGTCATCCTCGGCGAAGATGTGGACAAGGCCAGGGAATATGCGGAGGGGATCAGCTTACCCTTCCCCATCCTCTCCGACCCTGACCGCGCTGTGTACAGCCTGTACGAACTGGAAAAATATTTCCTGCTCTTCCAGCGGACGGCCTCGCTGGTTGTAGATAAACGCGGCATCGTCCGTTACCTCAAGCGCACCACTGTCCCGAACGTTTGGCTGCAGGAAAGCCGCGAGTTATACGGGTTCGTGGATAGTTTGAACGAAGAGATCATAGTTTAAAAGTTAGGCCTCGGTTCACCCGAGGCTTTTTATTTTCCCATTCCACTTCTTCCTCGTTTCCCTGTTTACTTGTCTACCTCTTAATCGTATACTTGCCTCATGAAACTAGATGCCGCTCTTCCCCCTGTTGCGTTGAAAGATATTCCCGCCATTGCGAAAGCCGCACAAGAGACTGGCTTCGCCGCGCTGTGGACTCAAGAGACCCAGCACGATCCCTTCCTGCCCTGCACCTTGATCGCGGAACACTCCACCAGCATGGACTTTGGCACTGCCATTGCCGTGTCGTTCTCACGCTCGCCTGCCAACCTTGCCTACACCGCATGGGACCTGGCGGCACAGTCAGGTGGAAGATTCATTTTGGGATTGGGCACGCAGGTCAAGGCGCATATCGAGAGGCGGTTTGGGGTACCGTGGCCTGAGTCAGTGACGGGGAAACTGCGCGAGCAGATCCAGGTCATCCGCGCGTTTTGGGACACGTGGCAGAACGGCACGAAGTTGAACTTCCGCGGCGAGCAATACAAGATCACGTTGATGTCGCCGTTCTTTAATCCTGGGGCAATTGAGAATCCAAATATTCCAATTTACATTGCGGGCGTGAATGCAGGCCTTGCAAAACTTGCGGGCGAACTGTGCGAGGGATTTCATGCACATCCGTTTAATAGTCCGCGCTATATGAATGAAGTGCTCCTGCCTGCTATTGAAGATGGCCTGCAAAAGAGCGGGCGCAAACGCAGCGACATCAGCATCTCCATGACTCCGTTCATGGCAACCACACCCGAAGAAGTCGGCTTCGCACGCATGCAGATCGCATTCTATGCCAGCACACCGTCGTACAAATCCGTGATGGATTTGCATGGTTGGGGCGAGACCGCCGAAAAATTATCAGGTTTTGCCGCCAAAGGTGAATGGGGGGAGATGCCCATGCTCATCACCGATGAAATGTTGAATGAGTTCTGCCTGATGACCACACAGGAAAACCTTGCAGAAGATCTCAAGAAACGCTTCGGCGGCATCGCCGACAGGATCACGCTCTACACACCCTTCGTCCCTGGCGAGAAGGATGAGTGGTGGAAGCAGATGGCGAAGGCGTTCAACTCCTAAAATCACAAATCGGTGAGTCAGGCATTCAGCCTGACTCAAATTTTATTTGGCACGGTATACATTCTTATAGGAGGAATATTCCATGACCCAAAATACGAATTCACTCGTCTGCTAGCAACCAACTTCAAAGAGTGCTTCCGCTTCTACCGTGACGTGATGGGCTTCAAAGCCAACTTCGGCACAGAGGATGACACCTATGCCGATTTCGAGATTGGCGCGGTCAACATCTCCCTTTTTGACAAAGCTGAAATGAGCGCAACTCTCGGCACTTCCTCCAAACCTATTCACGCCGAGATACAAGATACAATCTGCCTTACGTTTTCCGTGGAAAGCGTGGATGAGTTTTGCAAGCATCTCAAAGAAAAGAGCGTATCATTACTTACCGAGCCAACCGACCATAAAGATTGGGGCATCCGCACTGTACACTTCCGCGACCCCGATGGACATTTGATCGAGATCAATCAACCATTGAAAAGAGACTAACCATGAACTTCAACGATTACCAAACCAAATCACGTGGCACCGCAAAATACCCAGCCATTGGGCACGCCGTTATTTACCCCACCCTCGGACTCGTCAACGAAGCGGGCGAAGTGGCGGGCAAGATCAAGAAAGTCTTCCGCGACAAAGACGGCCAGATCAGCGCCGAAACCCGTGATGCCCTCAAAGCCGAACTCGGCGATGTGCTTTGGTACCTTGCGCAGGTCGCCACAGAATTAGACCTGTCCCTCGATGAGATCGCCGAATCCAACTTAACTAAACTTTTGGATAGGCAGGCACGTGGTAAGATACAGGGAGATGGGGACAACCGATAGATAATCAGTTATAAGTTAAAAGTTGAAAAAACAACCACATTTCAGGCGAATCCACCTCAAACCTGCAAACTTTCAACCTTCAACCTGTCACTTCCAAATCAAACCCGTAAGGAAACTCTAACCTTTTTCCTACACGGACTCCCCCCGCTTTTTGGTAGAATCCCCAGCAAGAATTATAGGAGACAACTATGGCTGGTATGGAAAGATTTACACAGCGTGCAAGGCGTGTTCTCAGTCTCGCTCATCAAGAGGCTGAACGCGCTCGCCAAAACAATATTGGAACCGAGCATCTTCTTCTCGGCTTAATGGATGAAGAAGGCGGAGTCGCGGGTCGCGTTCTTCGTGAACTTGGCATGACCTCCGAACGCGTGCGTGAAGTTGTTGCACGTGTGTCCGGTCCTGCCGTCACCTTTGACCCGAACCGCATCGAACTCGCTCCTGAAACTCAACAAGTACTCGAATATGCTGTGGAGGAAGCCCGTCGCCTCGGACATCACTATATTGGTACCGAACACATTTTATTGGGATTGGTCCGTGTCGAATCCACTGCGATGGAAGTGCTTCGCCGCCTTGGTGTCACAGCCGACCAGATCCGCCGCCAGACTCGCCGCGTGTTGAATGAATCCGCTTCATCCTCCTCGCCGACGCCTGCCGGCCCACAACCAGCCAAAGCTGGCCCTGGAGCAGCCAACCCCAAAACCCCTCTCGTTGATCAACTCGCATCCGACTTAACCTCGAAGGCTGAAGAAAAGAAACTCGACCCCGTCATTGGCCGTCAGATGGAAATCGAGCGCGTCATTCAAATTCTTGCGCGCCGAACCAAGAACAACCCTGCGTTGATTGGTGAACCTGGCGTCGGCAAGACTGCTATCGTCGAAGGTCTCGCCCAACGCATCGTTGAAGGTGACGTCCCTGCGCCGTTGATGAACAAGCGTGTGCTTCAATTGGATGTGGGTTCCCTCGTCGCTGGCACGATGTATCGTGGTCAGTTCGAGGAAAGACTCAAGCGAATTATTGACGAGTTAAAAACGTCAGGCGCGATCCTGTTCATTGATGAGGTTCATATGCTCGTTGGAGCAGGAGCCGCAGGCTCTTCCGTCGACGCAGCAAATATCCTCAAGCCCGCATTATCCCGCGGTGAACTTCAAGTCATCGGCGCCACCACGTTGGACGAGTATCGCAAGCACATCGAATCCGATGCTGCCCTCGAACGCCGCTTCCAACCTGTTCAGGTGGACGAGCCTTCCGAAGAAGAGACTATTCAAATCCTCAAGGGCATTCGCGGTGCATACGAAGAGCATCACCACTTGGTGATCTCTGATGAAGCTCTCGAGGCTGCCGCGCATTTATCATCCCGCTATGTTACTGAAAGATTTTTACCTGACAAAGCAATTGATCTAATTGACGAATCATCATCCCGTGTTCGCATGTACAAAAGCCCCGCCGCGAAACACGCCAAGGATCTGTTCGGTCAGTTACGCGCTGCACGCCAGAACCGAACCCTCGCTCAAGAGGAAGGCAACAACGAAGATGTGAAGGAATGGGAAGAGCGCGAGTTCGACCTCAACCAGCAGATCGAACGTCTGCGCACTGGTTGGGACCGCGCCAACAGCCCTGTTGTTTCTGCTGAAGATATTGCCGAAGTCGTCTCCATGTGGACGGGCGTACCGCTCATGCAATTGGCGGAAGCTGAATCAGAACGCTTGCTCAAAATGGAAGATGAACTCCGCAAGGGCATCATCGGCCAGGAAGATGCGATCATCGCCATCTCTCGCGCTGTCCGCCGCGCCCGTGCTGGTTTGAAAGACCCCAAGCGCCCCATTGGTTCGTTCATGTTCCTCGGACCCACAGGCGTAGGCAAGACCCAATTGACCAAGACCCTCGCCAAGTTCATGTTTGGCAGCGAAGATGCCGCCATTCAATTGGACATGTCCGAGTTCATGGAACGCCACACCGCTGCCCGTTTGGTAGGCGCCCCTCCTGGATACGTCGGCTATGAAGATGCAGGCCAGCTCACTGAAGCCCTGCGCCGCCGTCCGTATTCCATCGTCGTCTTCGATGAGATCGAAAAAGCTCATCCCGAAGTCCACAACATGCTGCTTCAGATCATGGAAGAAGGTCACCTCAGCGATGCGAAGGGCCGCAAGGTCGATTTCCGCAACGCCATCATCGTGATGACCTCCAACATCGGTGCAGATGTAATCAAGAGACAAACCTCCCTTGGCTTCGCCTTGAAACGCGATGAGGTTACTGAAGAAAGACTCTCCTACGAAGACATGCGCAAGAAGTTGAGCGAATCGCTCAAGCGCGCATTCCGTCCCGAGTTCATCAACCGTATGGACTCCGTGGTCATCTTCCGCTCCTTGAACAAGGAAGATATCCAGAAGATCGTTTCGCTGGAATTGTTCAAAGTTGCCGAGCGCCTCAAGGACCATAACCTTGTGCTGACCGCTTCAACTGAAGCATTAACCTCCCTCGCAGATCAGGGCTATGACTCTGAGTTTGGCGCACGTCCATTACGCCGCGTCATTCAGCAAAAGGTGGAAGACCCGCTATCAGACAAGATGCTCTCCGGCGACTTTGTCGATGGAGACTCCGTTGAAGTAGTCATCAATGATGACGGTGAAATTGCGCTGGAAAAAGCACAAACCACCGCCACCGTGGCTGAACCAAGTCTTTAGTAGATTTGTAGGGGCGGGGTAATAACCCCGCCCCTACTTTTCCCTCATGAATAAACAAGAACTCCTCAAGCAAGCCGACTATACCTACCAGCGCGGGAATCGTGAGTTGGCGAAAAAATATCTCTCCGACCTGCTCACAGCATACCCGAATGAAGAAGCTGCATGGCTTCTTCTCGCCAAAGTAGTGGATGAAAAAGAGCGCAAGATCGAATGTTACAAACGTGCGCTTAAGATTAACCCGGGCAACAACGAAACCCGCATCGCACTCACCCGCATTGACTCATCCAGCCCAACCTTGCCGCTCAACGGGCGGTTGACCATTACCCCACAGCAATCATCAACACCCTACAGAAGTACACTGCGCGCCATCCTTGTGATCGTTGTAGTGCTGTTCGTTTTTGGAACCACCACACTTGTTGTGGCGCGGAACAATCCTGAATCAAAAGTGGCGAAACTCCTTACCCTTGCTACGCCCACCATGTATGGTTCATCCATTCAAAGCGATATTGCGCCGCAAACGCGCGCAGAAATCAGCATGAAATACCCGCAATATGCGCCACTGGTGGACGCCTTGATTCAGCTCGCCGTTGACAACTCAGATAGCGGTATGGAAGGAGCACCCGAACGCCCGGGTGATCCGATCATCACTTCTGACAAGGTGGCGCTGGAAGCCAAGACCATGTTCGCCAATTCGATTCCGCAGCCGGGCTCATTATCGTCTGCAACCATAACTGAGCAACAGATCACTTCGTGGCTGGCAATGGAAATGAAGAACAATCCCGACCTGCCTTTGAGCGATGTGCAGGTTTACTTGCGCGGCGGTCAAATTCAAATTTGGGGAATGGTCAATGGCAGCACCGCTTCCACTTCTGCGCTGCTGATCGGGAACATCAGCATTGACGCAAACGCCCAGCCTGTTTTCACCCTCGAGTCGATGCAGATCGGTCAGCAAAACGTACCAGACATTTTGCTCTCGCAGGCAGAAGGCTGGTTGAATGAAATGCTAACGCAAAAAATAAACTCAGAGATTCCAGGTCTGCGGCTGATGAATGTCAACGTTACGAATGGATTGATCACAGTCTCGGGAATGAGATAGAAATCAAAAGGCCGTCTAAGTTTGGACGGCCTTTTGATTTAACTATCATGCTTTCTTAATGTAATTTACGGCACACGTGTTGTCAAAATGATGTTGAAACCAAACTTTAGTGAAGGAGACTGAAATGAAAACGTATCTCAAGCCATCCGATCAAGAACTGCGTCAACGGCTTACCCCGGAGCAATACCAAGTTACGCAAAATGCTGGGACAGAACCGCCTTTCAAGAACGAGTTTTGGAATCACAAACAGGACGGAATCTACGTTGACATTATCTCGGGAGAACCGCTGTTCAGTTCGCTTGAAAAATTTGACTCTGGCTGCGGCTGGCCCAGTTTTACAGAACCGCTGCGTTCAGAAAACATCACAACACACACCGACACAAAATTCTTCATGGTGAGAACAGAAGTACGTTCCAAACATGGTGACTCGCATTTGGGACATGTCTTTGAAGATGGGCCTGCTCCCACTGGTCTGCGCTATTGCATAAATTCAGCAGCGCTACGCTTTATTCCAGTTGAAGAATTGGAAAAAGAAGGCTATGGCGAGTATCTGGCATTATTCAAGACCAACATTCAGAAGAACAAATAAAGAAGGAGACTTTATTATGAACACAAATCATGAATCTATTACATTGGCTGGGGGATGTTTCTGGTGCCTCGAAGCTGTTTTTGATGAAATGAAAGGCGTGCTCTCTGTGGACTCTGGCTACGCCAATGGACATGTCGCTAATCCATCCTATCGTGATGTCTGCACTGGGATGACTGGTCATGCAGAAGTGGTACGCATCACCTTTGACCCATCCATTATCTCTTTCCGCGATGTGCTCAATGTTTTTTTCGCCATTCATGACCCCACCACGCTCAACCGCCAAGGCGCGGACATTGGTTCCCAATATCGCTCTGGAATCTACTATCACACGCCTGAGCAAAAAGAGGTCGCAGAAAATCTCATCAGCGAGTTAAATGCCCAGAAGATCTGGAACAGCCCCATTGTTACGGAGGTGGAGGCGCTCAAAGATTTCTATATCGCCGAAGATTATCATCAGGAATATTTCGCACGTAATCAAAATCAGCCTTATTGTCAGGCTGTGGTTGCTCCGAAGGTTTCTAAATTCCGAAAACATTATCTAGAGTTGTTGAAGAAACAACCCGCTTGATCGTTCTACTTTCCAAGGGTCTTGCGAAACAAATCGATGGTCAGGGTCTCTGTCTTCGTAGTTGTCCAATGTCCCACACCTGATAAGACATAGTATTCAACATCCACCCCGTTTTGTTGAAGGCGACTGACAAGTAATTCATTTGCCTGAATCGAATCGGGGTGGTCTGCACTTCCGATCACAACCAACACGGGGACATTCGGTTGAAAGCCAGGCATGTAATATCCAGTGGATAGAATCGCCAACCCACTGACAGCGTTGGGGTAATGCGAAGCAAATCCCTGCATAAAATAGGCTCCCGCTGAAAAACCAGCAATGAACATACGAGAGTTGACATGATACTCACTCTGCACAGCGTTGACCGCAGCCCAAATAGTTCGTTCACCTACATCCTGATAATATCCCCCAGCGTCACCGGGAATAGTTGGGCAAAGTAGAATATAGCCTTCTTTTTCGGCATAAGGCTGCCACAGATTCCAGCACTCCAAACCCGAACCGCCCGAACCGTGTATCCCTACAAACAAAGGATAGACCTGATTGCCTTTGTAACTCTTGGGCACATAGAGATAATATTCCACAGGCTGAACATGACGATACGGAGTTGGGTCAATAGGCTGGGAGAGAACTATTTTGAGAGTGCCCACGATCACTGCAACGATGCCAATTAACCCCACGCTTGCGAAGATAACAAATGACGCACTGACTGGTTTCTTCTTGCGAGAAGCAACCTTCTGTATGGGTTTGGACTTGGGAGGTGAAGCAGGTGCAACGACTGAATTTGACACAGGTATTGGCGCAGGAGGTAGAGGTGCATTGAGTAATTCCAACGCTTGCTTTGCTTCAACACTTTGCGGGTTGATTTTCAGACAATAACCCCACACTCGTTTACGGTCTTCAATCGTAGGCCATGTTTCAACATATAACTGCCAAGCAGGAATATGGTCACGATGTTCTTTGATAAAGTTTTCCAAAAGAGGCCGTGCTTCGGCAAACTTCCCCGCTTTGATCAATTGGTCTGCAATCGATAAATCATTATTCTGTGCCATTTAGTTCCTCCTCATTTTAGGAGATTATACTTGAGGGAAATCTTGCAGAATAATTTTTGTTATACTCTTTACATCTATGAACGAAACTAAATCTCCCACATTCCATATTCGCGAAGTCCCCATTTACGGGGACGCTGTCCTCGCACCCATGGACGGCTACTCTGACTGGCCCTTCCGTTCACTTTGCCGTGAACTGGGTTCAGCTATGAGCTACACCGAATTCATCAAAGTGGAAAAGATCCTCAGCCGCTCGAAACAACCCGCCAAGCGGATGTACTTCACCGAACCCGAACGTCCCATCACTTTTCAAATCTATGGTGACGACCCTGACCTCATCCTACAAGCTGCGCTGCAAATTCAAGAAAACAATCCTGATGTGATCGACCTCAACATGGGCTGTCCTGCCAAGACCATTGCAGACCGTGGCGCAGGCGTAGGAATGATGCCAACTCCGCTCAAGATCGCGCGTACATTCCGCAAGTTAGTAAAGAATCTGCGCGTGCCTGTTACGGGAAAAATCCGCCTCGGTTGGGACAGGAACAAAAACTACAAACTCATCGCCCGTATTGTGGAAGAAGAAGGCGGCTCACTCATCGCTGTCCACGGACGCACGAAAGAGCAACGCTATGCAGGCAATGCGGATTGGGACGCAATCGCTGAAGTCAAATCGCTGGTCAAGATTCCTGTCATTGGCAGCGGTGATGTCAAAACCGTAGCAGACATTGGCCGTATGAAAGCGCATACCAATGTGGATGCGGTCATGATCGGGCGCGGCGCCATTCCCAATCCGTGGATATTCTCGCATCTCGACCGCGACAACGTCCCACCTGAGATGGTCAAAGAAACCATTCGCAAACATCTCGCCCGCAGTGTCGAGTTCTACGGTGATGAAGACGGCTCGCGCCTCTTCCGCAAGAACGCGGTGCAATACGTGATGATGCAGCACCTCACCCGCGATGAACGCAAGGAAATTCTCAAGTCACGTCCGTCTGCTGAGTTTTTGGAACTGCTCGAAAGAATTTACGACTCACCCATCCTGCAAGCCTAATTCAACTTATAATCAAATTATGATCCTCGACCTTCCCCTCATTCTCGAAACACGGCGTAACCACGCACTTGAGCACGCGTCTATTCATTTGCTCTCGCACAAAAACCCCGGCAAACGCATGGCAGGGCACTCCAACCCAACCGGCTTTTTCCTGCTCGGTGATCTAACCACTCAGCAAATTTGGGAATCCGTTACAGAAGCACACACGCGGTTGAACTCTGGTGAAAGCGAACTTGCGATTCATCCTGGCTGTGGAACCAATCTGGCGACCACAGCGCTTCTTTCCGCGACCTTTGCCTGGTTCCCGCTGCGATGGACAAAATCCACTCTGTGGCGAATCCTGCTCATTCCATTCGCGTTGGCATTTGCCATTGCAGGCTACCAACTCAGCCGTCCGCTCGGCCCGTGGCTTCAGAAATACGTCACTACCGAAGCCAATCTCGGCAACCTGCAAATTGTGGATATTATCCCGGTCCGCAAAGGCGTACATCGAGTCATTACAAAATAAAAATTAAACACAAAGGTTTTTCTTCATATTACTTCGTAACCTTCGTGGTTTAAAAAACATGCCCAACATCTTCTTCCTCCACGGCAACGACGAATTTGCCATCAACCGCAAGATCAAGGATTTCGAGTCTGATTTCAGCAACCCGACCACTGCGGGCATGAACACAGCTCGTCTCGAAGCGCGCACGATGACGGAGAACGACTTGAATAACGCGGTCAATGCCATGCCGTTCCTCGCGCCGAAGAGGCTAGTCATCATTTCCAACCCGTCTGCAAAATTCAACAATCCCGCCACACGCAAAAAATTTCAGGAATTCCTCAGCAACGCGCCAGACACCGCCAAGCTTGTCATCCACGAGTTAGTAGAGCCGAAGGAAGTGGAAAAACATTGGCTGGTGAAATGGGCAACGAAGAGCACCGCGCTGGTAAAACTGCAAACCTTTTTCCTACCCAAGCAAAGGGACATGCCTGGTTGGATCATCAACGAAGTCAAAAATCAAAGCGGACAGATCGAGCCAGCCGCAGCAGCTCGCCTCGCTGAAATGGTGGGTGTGGATACCCGTCAAGCGGGGATGGAAATTGCCAAGTTGTTAGCCTATGTCAATTGGGGCAGACCAGTTCGCGGGTCCGATGTGGAGGCGGTTTGTATCGTCACATCCCAGCAAAGCGTATTTGAGTTTGTCGATGCGTTATCGCAGGGCAATGGAAAATCCGCTCAAAAATTATTGCACCGACTTTTGGAAAATGAAGACCCGTTTTCGTTGTGGGGCATGGTCGTGCGTCAATTCCGTTTGCTGATTCAGGCACGTGAAATTTTAGATGGGCGGGGAAATAAAGATGATGTGGCGCGTGCGTTGGGTGTGCATCCCTTTGTGGCTGAAAAGACAACAGGGCAGGCAGGACGTTTTTCAATGGAAGCGCTCGAAGGCATTTACCATCGTCTATTGAAGATCGATGAACAGGTAAAAACAAGCCAGGTCACACTGGACCTGGCTCTAGATACTCTTGTTGTTGAACTAGCTCGTTAATTCTTTTTTCTCCAATCCCCTTCTTCTGGATACAAAGCAATAAATTCATCTCCATTTCCCATGCGGTCTTGCGTGGCGAGATAGACATCTTTCCATTTCAAGAAATGCTCGGTTGTAAGGTGCGCATCCCGTGCGGCGAGGTCTTGATACACCTCAAAGAGACTAAAATGCGTGGGGTCAGTTGAATCCTGAAACACGTCAAAGCGTATCACCCCTGGCTCCAAAATCGTTTTTTGTGCATTTTCCAAAACTGCCGCTTTGTATGCCTCTACCTGGTCTGGCTTGATGTAATGATGGACTTGAAAGATATACATAATTTGCCTCCTTTTTATTACTTTACACGAAATAGAAGGAGAAAAATTATGCAGTTTCATTACAAGACGATAGTGGCCGTTAATAGAAAGTGGTTCGCAGCACGGGTTGGAATAATTCTTTACGATGTGCACAAACCGAATCGATCTGGCATAGATGACATTCGGGTTCGGACATTTCGGGGCAGCGTTTGCGCGCGCCAAAGAAGAACCAGTCTACGGCACCGGTGGATTTTCCTGAAAGTGCAACCACTTCTTCGATGGCGCGATAGGCCATGTGGCGCACTGCCCATTCTTCGTCTGGGGAAATGATCTGGCGGTTGGTCAACTTTGCTTTCAAATCTTCATCGAGAACATCGATCAGTCCCACACGCAGACAGGAGCGCATGAGGTGATAGTCAATGACGGGTTCGACCTGTTCATCCTTCCCGAAATTCAAAAAAGCTTCGGGGCGTTGATTCAGGATCAATGCGAGCAGTCCGCTTTTTTTGCGGAGCGGGTCTTCCTTGTATCCGCCAATTGTGTCGAGGATGGAGATGAGAGTCCGCAGCGGGGCGGCAGATGCCCGGGCTTTTTGCAAGACAGTTTCCGGCGTGAGATGAAGCGCGAGCATGTCGCGTCCATATTGTTGAGCCAGTTCAAGATGCAAATCCAGCGCGGGCATTGGGTCGAGTCCATCATCTGAGCGAAGGACATCCAACAATTCTTTGCGACTTAAATTTGCCTGCCGCTCGGGCGAGAAAAAATCCGCATCGGACTCAAGCTGACGGCTGTATGCGGCAAACAAATAGAATGCTCCCTTTTGCATGACCCCGCCAAGCGGCGCAAGAAGCGGCTGGTGATAGCGGTCCTTCTGCTCCGTCCAAAAACTGAATTGCTGAAGCGTGACCGCGAAAAAATAATCCAGCCCCTTGGGATCATGCACGAGGGGAAGTTCGGGGCCGATGAAGTTGAAGGGCGAGGCTTCTTCGAGCGATGAAACCATTTGCGAAATTTTTTGCACCTGAGTTGTGTTGATCTGCACACGAGAGTCGGATGGAACTGCGGGAGCAGATTCTTTGAAGAGCAGCGCAGTGGGGCCAACGTACGAAATCATTTGCGCGGCGAGCGGAACGGCGTGCTGCGCGGCCATGATGGGATGCGCGCCCTGCGTGAGATACGCCAGCGTCGCACCGCAGAAAGTATCGCCCGCGCCGGTGGGGTCAAGCTCGGTTGTGGAGACGGCAGGAATAAAAGTTTTGTGATCGCCTTGCACAACGCAGGCACCATCCGCGCCGAGAGTGATGAATAAAACTTTTCCTGATTCTGTTTTTACTGATTCAAGCGAGCCAAATAAACCAATGGCTTCGCTTTGATTCATGAAGAACAGATCTGTGCTTTGCATGATATCGCGGACGACCTGCGGCACTTCACGAACGCTGGCGAGATACGTCCCTGCTGAAATGCGTTTCGCACCGCGCTTGCGGCAGGCTTCGATGAAGGTCAATTGCTTGTGTGCGTCACCCAGCGGAATGACATGCACGCAATCGTACATGGATAGATCAGCGGGAAGCATATCAGGTGTGAGGATCGACTCTGCGCCGAAGGTAGCTTTGATGTATTCGGTCTTGCCACCTCGATATGAAATTTCAAAATGTGGAAGTTGATCTGGCGGGACGACAGGGCCAAGCCATTCAGCGAGACGATCCGCTACGGGTTGGAGAATTTCAGGGACGGGGTTGGGGTGGGGCGCGAAGAGTGAAACGTGAACACCTGCGCGATGCGCGGCCATAGCTGTGTACATGCCAGCGCCGCCTGCGGAGGGAACTGTTTGTGTATCGAGATGAAGGATGTCGGAGGAGGCTCCGCCGATTACGAGGATATGGGGCATGGGGAAGGATGAAGGGTGAATAGAAAAAATAATGAAAGGCGAAAGAGGAAAGAAGTTGAGTTTTGATTTTCTTTCTTCTTTCCTCTTTAATTTGCAGTTAGAACATTGTCGCTTGTTTCGGAATATCGTCTTCGTTGCTGCCACTCCAACCGTATTTTTTCAGGTTAATGCGATCTTTTGCATCGAAGACGATGCCTTCCTCTTCGAGAAGTTGACGCTGCTTTTCTGCGCCCGCGCGTTCGCTGATCTTGCCCTGCGAGTTGATGACTCGCTGCCAGGGAACATCATCGGGGCAGGCGGCCATGGCACCACCCACCCAACGGGGAGCAAAGGCGGCGTAGGTTTCGAGTTCCACTCCGTTTGGCGGGGGAATCATTTTGGCAATCTGTCCATACGCAGCCACTTTGCCTGCAGGTATCTGGCGCACAATGTTCCAGACTTGTTCGTAGTAGGCTTGCGGGTTGGGTGGAGAAGCAAAGGAAGGCATGAGACGCTCCTTATTTCAGCTTTTGAGTCCAGGCATATTTTTTCATGTCAATGCGGCCGCGCGGATTGAATGCAACCCCTTCATCCTCCAACATAAGCCTATGTCGTTTGGCTTCAAGCCCGTTCTTTTCGGTGATCTCACCTTTTGAGTTGACCACTCTCTGCCAGGGGACGTCATTCGGGCTGGCGGCAACGGCATTACTCACCCAAAGCGCGCCAAATTCCACAAACGTATCCACATCCACACCTTCAGGCAACGGGAGCATTTTCGCGATTTGCCCATACGAGGCAATTTTCCCGCGCGGGATCTGGCGGACAATGTCCCAAACCTCGGCAAAAAATTCCTGCGGGTTGGGAGGAGTTTTAAGTTCAGACATGAGATTTTCCTTTAAGGTCTTAATGAGGTGACATGTATCGATAATACAACGACTGCCGAACATTGGCAATAAAGTTCTTCGAGAGCTTATCGTCCATGTATTGCAAGGTTCTTATTTCATCTGCAACTAACGTATCTGGATGTTCCAGTTCGGGAGCGCCGCCCTGCTCCAGGTGAGTGACACGCAATGGAACATCACAGCTGCAATCGGTTTCTTTTGGAACGAAATAATATTCGTAGGTTCGGTATGCGGAGCGATCCATCTCGTAGAGCGGGGTGAAGGAGCCGAGGAGAAGTAAAAAGAAAAAAGTGAAACGTAAAATGCGGGGAGAAGCGCTTTGGAAGATAACTTCGCCAACCATTACCATTAAGTAAAAGAGTGGAGCAATGGACGCGCGCATGACGAAGTCATTTCCGCTGCCGAGTTGGGTGAAGGGGATGATGGCGAGTAGCAAGCCTGTGACCATCCAACGTGGGTCACGCCATTTGACTGGAGCAAGTAAAAGCCAGAGGATGCCGCCTTCAAGCAGGAAGAAGATGAAGAAGTCTTTGAGAGCGAGGGATTGAAATCCGCGGGATTGGGCGGCGGTGTTGGAGGTAAAGAAGAAAGCGGAAAGAATAAAGATGATGATTGCGGCGAGGAGAATATCCCAGCGCAGGTTTTTGAAAGGGGATTTGAAGTCGGTCTGTTTGAGAATTTCAATTACAACATAGGGAAGTAATCCAACAGAAACAAGAGGGGCAAAGAAAAAGCAGAGAGACCAGAGAATGATAAGAATGGAGCGGGTATCTGTTTGAGTCCCTTCGCGATCACTCAAAGTGATGATTGCGGCAATACACAACCAAGCAGGGATAGCCTGATTGAATACCCAAAATAATTGAGTAGTGAAGGATGAATACTGCAAACTGCCATTCCAAATTTCGAGATGAGTTACCGCAGGAAAAAGCGTTGGGTATTCTGGTGCGAGGAAGAGCGTGCCGAGTACGTCCATGCCGCTGAAGAAGATGAGGAGGAGGATGGCTTTGACAGTGGAAGTTTTGAGTGCAGAAGCGAGATGTAGAGCAACGAGGAACACACCAAGCCATGTCCACAGGAAGAGGAAGAAGTTGGCAGCCTGCCAGCCGAGCAACTTCCCAATTAAAGCAGAAGGCAGCCAATATCCCACATAATAGACCAGCATTTTGACAGGTCCGCTTTCGGGTGTGGAATACAAGACAGGCCAATCATAATTAATGAGGTCATGCAAAACGGCGTTGCGCCAGTTGTGGTCCCAATTTTGGAAAGTATAGCCACCAACGCCGGAGAGGAGAGTCCAAATGCCAGTAATAAGTAATAAGTAAAAAGGGAATTGGAAATTGGAAATCGGGAGTTGGGCTAATGAGTCTTGTTTAAGTAGCTGCCATGTTGCCCACAGGATAATGGCAGTGGCTGGAATGGCAACAGACAACCGCAGCCAGCCCATGCAAAATATGATGAATGGGATGATGAGGTAAAGAATGGTAATGCGGTGGAGATATTTCATGGCTGGATGACGGACGACTGACGATAGACGATGGTCTGTGGTCTATTGTATGCCGTCTCGTTCGTAGATGGTGTAATCATCTTTCTGGATTGTAACGGAATAATACTCATTCAAGAACGCGTGCAGTTCGGGGAAGTCGCGGGTGGTGTCTTCGCCAGAGACCCAGGGCTTATCTATGGATGTGACTTCGATAATATAGCGCGGGGAGGCGGATTGCAATTGATGCATAAAGTCCACGCGCAGGGATTGGATGTATGGATTGGAAACGTGATGATAAAAATAAAAATCGAAGACATACGGTGTGGCAATGGGCGCGCGGGTTTCGAGCATGGCGAGGAGCGTGCCGCCTGTCCAATCCAACGGTTGAACCGTTTCGCCTGCTTCGAGATTCTTTTCAAGGAAGCGGGCGATCTCTTCCGCGCGGTCTGTGGAAGTAGCGATAGGCAACCTTTGAAGCTGGCGAAGGATGGTTGTTGATGGACGAACATTTACAAGAATGGCGACAAGAAAAATAAAAGAGGAAATGTAGGTATAGGTCGAAGGTTGAAGGTCGAAGGTTGGGATAGATAGAGACGCTAAAAGTATGATGATGTAAATAAATGGTATGTAATGATACGGGAAGAACTGACCTGAAAGAGCGGGATAGATGGCGTAACAAAGTGCGAGGCTGGCGAGCAAGTACGTCTGACGATTGCGATTGAGATAGATTCCAAATGCGGCAGGGATGAGCCAAAGTCCGCTTCCACCTAAACGCCAAACCTGATTCAGCAAAAAGGAGATTCGCTCGGCTGTGGGTGTGACCTCCATTTGACCGTTGATCTGCGAATAGAGCGGCCAGTAGTTGAGAGCGATAGTGAGGAAGGGACTTAACGCATGGTTGAAAGCAAGCCATGTAACCACAAGTGAAATTGGAATCGCAAATCCGATAGCAGCGGGGAGGATGCTTGTCCATGCGGCTTTTGGCAGAGACATGTTTAGGCGTTGATGAATGTCTGCAATGCCAAAGAGCAAGAACGGGAGAAGTCCGAGCGCGGCGTGGGGTTTGATGACTGCCGATAGACCAAAGAGAATGCCAAGGCCGAGACGATGTTTGGAAGTCAGAGTGTCCCGCATCCCTATTAAGAGAGAGAGGGCAATGAAGACAAGCAAAAGATATTCGCGTTGCAGCGAGAGGGACGGGCCGCCTTGTAGATATTTGAGACCGAAGAGAATGCCCGCGGCGAGCGCGGGTGTTTTGCCAAAGCGGCTCATGGATTGAAAGGTGATGAAGATGAGTGTGGCGAGGAAGAGCAAATCAAGAATGCGGATACGAAACGCGCCGAAGCTGCTGACCATGCCAAGCAAATAATAAACGATGTAACTACCTGGCATTTGAAAGTCGAAAATGTCACGATAAGGAATGCGGCCTGCGCTTTGCATGAGGAAGGCTTCATAGAAAAGCGGAGCTTCATCGTGGGCGATGGGCCAGCGAAGCGAGTAGGCCGCCTGTGCTATGAGCAGGGCGGCAAGTAAAAAAAGGATGACTTGAGATGCGCGACGCATTATTTATAAATAACCTGAAATCGTTCGCAAACCAAAGGCATATCTTCGCTAAATTGTTTGCCAATTTTCGGAAGGACACGCGAGAAGTATGTTGTGTGAGCTTCGCGCCAATATTGAAGAGAAAGGTCGCCTTCGCCTTCGGAGTGGGCAAAATCATCATTCACTTCATTGAAGCGGCGTTGGGTAACTTCGGTAGTTTCGATGATGCAAATAGGTTTACCAGCGCCATTCAACACAATAGTGATGAAACCAACTTCAGGAATCGGGTTTCCTTCCGCTTGCCACTCCCATAATGCAGAGCATGTGCCCGTTTTGATTCCGCTCACAACCAATGCACCAAGTTCGTCCGCAAGTTTCGGATGATCGCCAAACCCTTCCGCAACATATGTCTTTCCACGATAGGGAGAGTCAGAAGGAAGTGTTGCGACAAACGAATACCAATAGTCTTCGATACTCGTGCTAGACAAATTCACCGCCTGCAACCTGCCGTTCAGTCAACTCTCGCTTCGAATTGAATTTCAACTCTACTTCCATACGCTGGAAGCACCTATTCTCCCCCATCAACATCTTATGAACATGGTATGTCTCGCCGTCATTCTCATCGTATTCCACGCTCAAGTCGTTCCCTAAATCAATACGGCCTTCGATCAGTTCACCGCAGCGTTTGCATTTGACCGTGAAAGTGTAATAGTGATTGTTAGATTTAGAAGGGGAGGTAGAACCGCCGAAAAGTTTTTGGAAAAAGCTCATTTTTTTGCCATCCTTATATCCTGCTCAGCATTCTTGCCATATCCATACAACTCCACCTTGAATGCAGAAAGCGACTGGTTTATATCCTGAATAAAAGAGAGCAACGAGCCTATTAAAGAAACCATGCCGCAAATAAAGATGATGCTGATCAGCCACGCATCTTCCCACCCGAAAAGCGCAGTGACAAACAAAGCAATGATCAACAAAGCTGCGCACAGCACACTGATCGCCCCGAACAAAATGGATTTTCTGATCAAGCGCGCTTGTTCCCACAAAATATCAATCTGTGCCTTGGTCTTGTCGCGTGCGGGACCGTTCACTGTTTCAGAAAAGGCGAGCAAGTTTCGAGCGCGGTCAATGACGCGTGAAAGGCGGTTGGTCATACTCAATAAAAGTAGGCCAATGCCCGAGATAAGGATCACAGGTCCAATGGCAGTTTGAAGAACGGGAATTAACTTTGCAATAGACATCATTTAGAACTTCCATTTCTTTAATACATCCATCGCCTTGTAGTGAGTCAAATCCAATTGCAATGGCGTAATCGATACATATCCTTGAGAAAGCGTGCCGAAATCCGTGCCATCTTCAACCACACCCGTCGGCGCTTCACCGCCGATCCAGTAATATGGCTTGCCGCGCGGGTCAGTTCGCACATCCAGCGCATCGCGATACACACGCAATCCCTGACGTGTGATCATAAATCCCTTAAGCTCATTCTCTTTCAAGTACGGCACGTTCACATTCAAAACCACGCCTGCGGGCAGGCCATCTGCAATCACCTGTTCTGCAATACGCCGAGCCACCGAAGCCGCACAGGAATAATCCAGCGCACTTTTGAATCCTTCAGGTGAATCAAGCGAAACCGCAATCCCTCTCACCCCAGCGATCACAGCTTCCATCGCCGCCGTCACCGTTCCTGAATACGTCACATCATGCCCAATGTTCGCATTAGGGTTGATGCCCGAAACTACCAAATCAATTTGCTCTCCAATTAATCCAAGTAAAGGCAACGCCACACAATCCGAAGGCGCGCCATCCGAGGCAAAAGCAGGAGTTCCATCGGCGAGCACTGTCTCCTTCACCCGCAGCGGACGCTCCATAGTTTTCACATGCCCCGAAGCAGACCAATTCTTATCGGGCGCAAAAACCGTCACCTTGCCAAGTTTGCGTATCTCCTGCGCCAAAGCCAAAAGTCCAGGCGCTTGCACGCCGTCATCGTTCGTTACAAGAATATGCATGTTTTTATTTCCGATTTCTGATATGCGATTTTAGATTGATTATAACGCCGCGATAGATTTCAAATCCCAATCACCGCCTCTCACTGCCCTGAAACCTGTTCAGTCAACCCAAACATTTTCCCTCTCTGGAATAAAAAAAGTCCGCAAGTAAATCTTGCGGACTCCATATCAAAGTATATTGATGAAGAAAAACCACAGAGATCCTAAGGGAAGGTCTCGTGGTTAATTTGCGAAGCACTCTTATGGCAACAGCATCACCAGAAAAGTTAAAGCAGCAGCCACCAGAGTGGATTTTTCCAACACCTTCAACGCCTGCAGTCTAATCTGTTTTAACTCGCTTTGATCCTCGATTTCTTCCACTTTATCCGTTGTGAGACGTGAACCACGTCCCGCAAGAGCTACTCAAGTCTTATCCCGCCACTGAAAGAAACCAGCCGCAGCCGCCCCGAACAAAAGGAACAACGGCAGCCGCCAAAGCTTATCCACGCCCAGAAACATCAGCACAGCAAGGATCACAAGGCTAATAACAAACTGGGTAATCCCAAAATTCAGCCTTTTACGCCTCTCTTTCGGACTAATATTAGCAATACACACTTCATAAACACCCTCATCTTCCACGTTAATATCTGAATTTTGAGTTGAAAATTTCATAACTGCCTCTCCCTTCACAATGATAAGCAGCATTGGGACGCCTCCACAGCATGTTTTCGTACGGAAAATTAACGTACAGCTTATGGAACTTGTCCATTGCGTTTGTTTGTGCTAGACTCTGTTCGATTGTCGAGGTAAACATGGCTGAAAAGATACTGATCATTGATGACGATGTAGACACACTAAGGCTTGTCGGTTTAATGCTGCAAAGACAGGGCTATCTTATTAGTGCTGCTTCAAACGGCTCCCAAGGGCTTGCGAAGGCCTTTGAAGAACGCCCAGACCTGATCCTTTTGGATGTAATGATGCCCGATATGGATGGGTATGAGGTCACGCGCCGCCTACGCAAAAATCCCGCTACAGTATCTATTCCGATCCTCATGTTCACTGCTAAAACTCAACTGGACGATAAAGTCACTGGGTTTGAAGTCGGTGCAGATGACTACCTCACCAAACCTACCCACCCCACCGAATTACAAGCGCATGTAAAAGCTCTCCTGGCTCGCGCTGCGCCAAAAGATGCAGGCAGCAATATCGCCACAGCATTGCATGAACAACACGGCTACGTCATCGGCGTGCTTTCCACGCGCGGCGGCTTGGGTGTTTCCACCCTCGCCTCCAACCTCGCAGCAGGCATCTTCACCCGAGCACAAACAGATGTCATCCTTGCAGAGCTTACTCCCGGACAAGGAACCCTCGGCATGGATTTCGGAATGCCCAATCAAAAAGGGCTGACTGAGATATTACAAGGCAATCCCGTTGAAGTTACCCGCGAAAAAGTACAGTCTTCCCTCATCCCTCACAATTCAGGGATCAAACTGCTGTTAGCTTCTGAAAATCCACGAGATGTGACATTAACATCTCAAGTGCAAAACTATGAAGCGCTGACTGCCCGCCTCGCCTCTCTCTCCCGCTTCGTTATTCTAGACCTGGGAATTGGCCTGCCTACCTTTGTGCAAAAACTACTCCCCATGTGCAACGAATGCATGGTCGTATTGGAAGGCGTGCCCGGTACCATCCAACACACAAAATTATTACTTGAAGAGATCACGGCCCTAAATGTTGACAGCAAGAAAATAACCGTGATCTTGAACAATCGCCAGCGCACAGAAGCGCAAATGGCTTGGACAAGTGTACAGGAAAAACTTGGGCATCCGATCACAGCCACGCTCACGCCTGCACCAGAACTTTTCCTGCAGGCTGCACGCATGCAAACCCCTGCTGTGATGTCCCAACCAACTAACATGACTTCCCAGCAATTCTTAAAAATTGCAGATTCGGTTATTGAGCGCGAAAAGGCGCGATGATCCCCTTTTCTGAAAAGACCCAGACAAACATCGAATTCGCCGCGGATTTGTTCCGCCAATCAAAGCACGCTGTCATTCTCACCGGTGCAGGCCTGTCCACACCGTCAGGGATACCCGATTTCCGTTCCACGGGAACAGGTCTATGGTCCAAAGATGAGCCATTGGACGCCGCATCTCTTCACACATTCCGCACCAGGCCGGAACGTTTTTTTTCATGGTTCCGCCCTTTGGCAAATCAGATTTTTACTGCCCAGCCAAATCCCGCCCACCTTGCACTTGCAAAGCTGGAAGAAGCGGGAAAAATAAAATCCATCATCACTCAAAACATAGATATGCTTCATCAAAAAGCGGGGTCAAAAACTGTAATCGAAATGCACGGCACTATGCAAACTTTAACCTGTTCGCAGTGTTATCATAAAGTGCAGGCAGAGAATTACCTTTCCATGTTCGTCGAAAGCGGAGAACTTCCCCTTTGCCCAAAATGCAATCAACTTCTTAAACCTGATGTAATTCTATTTGGCGAGCAACTGCCACAAGCGGCTATAACCAGAGCACAACGAGACGCTCGTCAATGCGACTTGATGCTGGTCGCTGGTTCTTCATTAGAAGTTTTACCCGTAGCTGGCCTGCCCATGCAGGCATTGGACCGCGGAGCACACCTCATTATTATTAATAATACCCCGACCTACCTGAATGTTCGCGCAGACGTGGCGATCATGGAAGATGTAGCTGCGATCATTCCTGCAATTATGGAGAAAGTGTTAAATGGCTGAAATAAAAACCGAGCGTCTGGATGGATATCGTCGATTAATTGATATTGCACGTGACCTTGCATCCACTCTGGATCTCGACATTTTGCTTTCACGCATCGTCCATGCTGCGGCGGAGATCAGCGGCGCAGAGGCGGCATCCATCCTTTTATATGACGACACTTCCCGCCAGCTGTATTTTCAAGTCTCAACGAATTTGGATGAATCTACACGGCGCGGACTGATCGTTCCATTGGATGGAAGCATTGCTGGATGGATCGTAAATAACCGCAGACCTGTACGCATTTCAAACGCACATGAAGACCCGCGCTTCTTCTCGAACGTAGAAACTACAACTGGGTTTCCAACGGAATCCCTGCTTGGAATTCCACTGGTCACTAAAAACAAGATTGTGGGAGTTTTGGAAGCC
Organism: Anaerolineales bacterium; assembly: GCA_046328875.1. GTDB lineage: Bacteria > Chloroflexota > Anaerolineae > Anaerolineales > Villigracilaceae > Villigracilis. The sequence goes on from JAXLVS010000001.1 coordinate 4,296,216, forward strand.
TTAAACAAGCACAGGGGAAAATTTTCCGACACAGATGAATCCATGCTGCTGGTGTTGGGCGCACAAGCGGCGGTTGCTATTGAGAATGCACGCCTCTTCCAACAATCAGACCTGATCTCTGAATTTGTACATGAACTTCGCACACCCTTATCATCCCTGAGCACAGCCACATATTTGTTGCTGCGCCCCGAAATGTCGCAGGAACAACGCGACCAGATCATCAACAACATCCATAACGAGACAATGCGCCTGAATGCACTGGCCTCTTCTTTCCTCGATCTCGCTCGTCTTGAATCAGGCCGTGTGCAGTTCCGCAAAACGGTCTTCAGCGTTGCAGACTTGATGTATGAATGCAAAGATGTAATGTCCTCTAAAGCCATCGAGGATAACATTCAGCTTCGGGTGGAATCTCCTGAAAACCTGCCCTTGCTTGAAGCAGACCGTGACAAGATCAAGCAAGTATTACTAAATTTACTTAGTAACGCCATAAAATATAACCGTCCCAACGGGACCGTGATGTTACGCTCAGAACAAAAAGAAAACGAGTTGGGAATTTACATTCAGGATACAGGCGTTGGAATTCCTGATGAATCATTGCCTCATCTTTTCGAAAAATTCTATCGTGTTCGTGAGCATGAATCTCGTGCCTCTGGCACTGGGCTTGGGCTATCCATCTGCAAACAGATCGTCCACGGGCATGGTGGACGCATCGAAGTAAAAAGTAAGATCGGTGTAGGGACAGTATTCATGATCTTCCTACCCAAAACAGGCAGCCAGACACAACCTCGTACGGAAGTCATTGTAAAAGAAACAGTAAAAAAAACTGGTAAAAAAGGGTGATTTGACTTTTTACCCCGAAAACTGTAAACTATCGCCTGTGGAATAACTTAACAAATTCTTTTGTTATGCCACACAACGCCCTGTAAACAAAATTATTTCGAACTAGTATTTGGAGGAAGAAGATGGCACAGTTCCAATTCGTTATGAGATCAGGCCCCACGCCCGGTGTAACCTTCCCGCTTGACGGAGATCAGCTCACCATTGGCCGCGATTCATCCAACGCCGTAGCGATCAATGATGCTGAAGTCTCTCGCAAGCACTCACGCCTTTCATTCCAGGGTGGGAAATATGTCATTGAAGATCTCGGCTCCACCAATGGCACATTCGTAAATGGACAACGCTTGGCAGGCCCCGTAGTGCTAAAAGCAGGCGATGTGGTCTCCCTCGGCGAACAGATTGTCCTTATGTATGATGCCATCAATATGGATCCTGGTGCCACTGTGGCTGTCTCACGCAAGGCCACCCGCATGGAACCGCCTCCTGTACAACATCAACAAGCAGCGCCCGTATATGCATCCATCCCAGCGCCTGCCTATACCACCCCTCCAGCAGCAGGTAAAAAGACAAACATGACCCCGATCATCATTGGTGTCGTCGTGCTACTCTTCATCTGCCTCTGCGTTAGCTTCTTCTGGTGGGTTGATGCCACTTATCGCTGGTGCATATTCTTCCCCTTCTTATCTGGTTGTTAGTCCACGATCAAGTAAACACCCCGCGAGGTATCTCGCGGGGTGTTTTTTATTCAGTCGCACCGCGGCCATTAATGTTGTAAAATCATCCATCTTTGATAAAATGAAAACAATCGGTTTTCAACCTCAAAATTGAAAGAAACTCTATGACACAGTCACAAAATCATGCCTCACCATCCTGGGGTACAAACACAAAGCTGGTGGTCGCCCTTACCGTTGTTGTGATCGTTGGCGCACTGCTTGTTAAGTTCCAGTTCATTATTGGTCCCTTGATGATCGCGCTTGTATTTGCATATTTATTTCACCCAATCGCCGATTTTTTCCAACGAAGACTACATTTTTCATGGGGCGCGTCTGTCGGTGTCATTTACATTTTCATCATCATCCTATTATTAGGACTACTTACCCTTGGCGGTGTAGGATTAGTGCAACAAGTCCAAAGCCTGGTCGTCATCTTGCAAGATGCGCTCAAGACCCTGCCAGAACTCATTTCAAACATTTCAGGTCACGTATACCAATTTGGTCCCTTCAAATTGGATTTCAGCTCATTGGATCTGAGAGACTTAAGCAGTCAGGTGCTTGGTATGGTGCAACCGCTATTAAGCCGCACCGGCACATTGCTTGGAACTGTAGCAGGCAGCGCAGCAAACTTTCTCGGTTGGACCTTATTTGTCATTCTTGTCTCTTATTTTGTACTCGCTGAAAGCGGCGGACTGCGAAATCGCATCATCATCGTGGATGTGCCCGGCTACACAGAAGATATTGCCCGTCTCAGCCGCGAACTTGGGCGCGTATGGAATGCCTTCTTACGTGGTCAGATCATCATCTTCTTCCTCACCGTCATTGTGTATTCCATTGTGCTAAGCATCTTGGGCGTACATTACGCGCTCAGCCTTGCATTCCTTGCAGGTCTTGCGCGCTTCGTACCGTACGTTGGACCCGCTATCAATTGGGTTGTGCTTGTTCTCGTTTCCTATTTTCAAGTTTATAAATTATTCGGCCTTTCACCCTTCTACTACACGCTGCTTGTTCTCGTAATCGCACTATTGATCGACCAGATATTCGATAACATTGTTTCGCCGCGCATTCTCTCAGATGCGCTGAAAGTCCACCCTGCTGCTGTCCTTGTCGCAGCCATTGTGGCAGCCAATCTATTTGGCATATTAGGTGTGGTCGTCGCAGCTCCTATTCTGGCCACAGCGACCTTATTGTGGAAGTACACCATGAGAAAAATGCTGGATGTGAATCCCTGGCCTGAAGAGGAAGTCCATCATGCACCGCCGCCCATCGGGTCACGAATCCGCGTCCAAATCAGGCGCTTCTTACGTACCCTCGGCCTGAAACCCAAAAAGGAAAAATAACTTTCCCGTAGCATTGTTTAAAACCATATCCACCCAAGGAGATTATTATGAGCAACAATAACGAACCCAAAACCGGTACCCTCGCCGAAACCGAAAACTTCCTCGCCTGGAAAGCCGAAGAACCCGATGGCGAAGTTACCTATCATATCGAAATGAACAACGTCACCGTCCACTTCTTTCAAGAAGAATGGGCAGAATTCCTTCAACTTGTAAAAGAACTAAAGTAACCGGCTACGATCATAATGGAAGCCGATGGGATTTCATCGGCTTCCATTATGATCTATAAGAATAAGAAATTCCTCCTGAACCTCACAACAGGGTAATGCAAGCCTTGAATCCCAAAGCCACTAATGACAAAACGTTTTTATCTGAGCATCAAACAAATCCTTGTAAGTATTATGATCGGGGCGGCCACAGCATACGCCCTTGTTTTTTACTACTTCAACAAAAGCAATTATTCCCCAACTGACACACTCTTCCTCTTCATTATTCCATCTTTATCCGCAGCAATTTGTGCATATTTTTTGATTCCAATATTTGAAAAAGCACTTCTTCCAACAACTGTTACAACAAAATCATTCCTTTTCTCTTTCGCCGCCATCTCTGCACTTATCGTTTCCTTTCCCACAATTGCTACATCCTATCTGCTTTCTGCTTCTGTATTAATCTCTTCGTTAACAATCTTTTTTGCAAGCAGTGCCCCTGCTGCCTTGGCATTCCAAAAAATAATTGAGGCAAAAAATCACATTCGCCTTCTTGCTGGTTGGGCAACATCAACATTCATTGTATTTATAATTACAGGCTTTCTTGACGATTTTTACTCAAGCAGCATTGAGATAATATGTATCACACTAATAACCCAAATCTTGATCGGCACAAGTATGTATTTTCTTGTGCACAGACTTGGTGACTTTGCCAAAAAACACCCATTTGACTTCACACTCCTGTTTCTTTTATTTTTAACCGCACCTATTTTCATACAGAGATTCTTTCAGTATGGAACAGAAGCGCCTGAGTTATTGAACCCACAATATTTTTTACTAAGCAACGCATTGATACCTGTTGTCAGCGCTCTTAGCATCTTCTTTATCCCCTGGCAAGCCTGGCTTCTTTCTAAAATTGAAATACCCGCAGTGCGCGAAAAATTCAAGAGTACAAAGTTCTATGCCTTTATAAATGAAAACATAGCAGGGATTGCGTTATCTTCGACTTTCTTTGCTATCTATCTTGTGATTGCTACTGTGCTAAATCATCCAACTTTGGATGTTGACGACATTTTCTTCGATGCCGATGGATTGAATTGGCGCTTGCGCCTCACCACAGACACCTGGCATGATTTCTACTGGCGGTCTGTACATCCCTTTGTTTTATTGCTCCTTAAACCTCCCGTGGATTTTGTTGCCATGTTGCTACGAGGCAACAAATTATTCGGGGCGTATGTTGTGTTCGCTTTAGGCGGCGCCATTTGTGTATTCCTCGCATGGAAATTCGTAAAGACCGCTACAGGGAATATCGTATACGCTTCCTTGATCGCATCTATCCTTGGCTTTTCAGCTTCCCACCTCGTTTTTGGGTCACTGATCGAAACTTATATTTTCCTAGCGGCGGGCCTTTTACTATTCTTTGTATTCTTACTGGAAGAGAAGCCACTCTCTGCCCTCATTATGGCTAGCCTGCCAGTTATAGGCATTACCTACACAAATTTCGCACAAAACGTAGTAGCGCTCTTCTCAGTAAAACCCAGCCTCAAACTAATATTTCATTATGTAGCTGTGGTATTGGTATTGCTTGTCCAACTCAGTTTGTTAAGTAACCTTTTCTTTCCAGATGCACAGCCATTTTTCTTTGTCCCATCCACGCTGCAGGCAGAGGAAAGAAATATTTTCCCTCTGAACACACTGCGGACAGAGGCACTTTCACGCATCTTCTTATTCCACAATGTGGTCGCTCCAACTCCGATCCTATATAACGGAGACATTCCTTTTACACAATTCAGGTTCTTCAAGCCAGAGATCGAAAAGCTCAGTGTGTACGATACTCCCCTTCAAACCTTCACTGCATGGTTTTGGCTTGGACTACTTGCGCTCGGCTTTATAACTTTTCTAATAAAGTACAAGGGATATAAGACCAATCAACTTTCATTGGCCTTGCTTGGCACCATGGCCTTGAATATTGGAATCCATCTCCGCTACGGCAAAGAAATATTCTTATACTCCGCCAATTGGACGTATGCATTAATTCTTCTGTTGGCGCTGGCGTTACAAGGGTTCGCAAAACACAGATGGCTTCAAGTGACCTTGCTAGTTTTCGTATTCTTCCTGATGTACAACAATAGCTGGCTGTTCGACACGATCTTTTACGTTCTATCTCCTTAATTCCCATTCCCAACTTACTAACGGGGATTTAATCGATTCAAGTTACTATTTTTCAAAAAAACTCACCATTCCATCCGTGATAGAATTTAGTAACGTTGGGACGGCAGAAACCAGTTTTCAGTCATCCAATTTCATGAAACAATAAGGACACTTTCATCGTGTTGCAAATAAATAAAAGATTCATCCCCGCCTGGGTGCTTGGCATCCCTTTCAGCTATTTCATTTTGGGGTTTCTGGGTAATTTTTATACAACGGGGGTTGAGATCCTTTTGGTTGCCGTTGTTGCTCATTCAGTTGTGACTATTTTTATCTCCTACTTGATCAGCAGGCCGCAAAGCGAATTCCACACCAAACGCACTGACATGATGATCTACGCCCTGCTTGCCATCGCACTGGCAGCGTTTTTCATTCGTTTGGTTAGCATGGCATTGGTCTTCCCTCGTGTATTCGACAAAAACATCTATTTGATCGAGCCTGATGTACTGGTATATTTCTTCATCGGGTTGGCCGCTGCGTTCCCCGCAGCAATGTGGTTATCAGGGTTTGCGCACAAGAGAGATTTTAAGAACAGCAAATTCTTTTTATTCATCGATACCCATCTGGATGGATTACTACTCGCGGCTCTTTTCTTCGCCGTGTATTTGTTCATCGGCTCGATCTTTAATCAACCCCTTTTCAATTACGACGACCTCTTCTTCGATACAGACGCTAAGCTCTGGCGCACACGCTTCGCCACAGAAAGCTACCGCGACTATTTTGAACGTCCCGTGCATCCTCTGGTGTTGATGGTGGTACGTCCGTTCGTCAGGCTTATCGCGCTATTCCTGAAAGGGAATGAACTTTATGCAACCTTCGTCCTCGTAGCGTTGACGGGAGCACTCTCTGTCTTTCTGGTTTGGTATTTTGTAAAGACGATGACAGGCAGTTCATTGTATGCCACACTAATTGGGGCCTTATTTGGCGGCTCCACTTCGCAGATCATATACGGTTCGATCATTGAGACCTATGTTTTCTTGGGCGCGCTTGCGTTGATCTTCATTATCCTTCTGCTCAAAGATAAACCGACCTATATGCTGGTGATCGCAGGCATTGCCGCTTTTGGCGTTACTGTTTCAAACTTTGCGCAGACAGTTTTCGCGCACATTCTCGTGAAACGCGATATCAAAAAATGGATCATCTATGGCGCCATCGTTTCCACGCTGGTATTCCCGCTTAGTCTTATCAACAATTACATCTATCCCAACGTCAGCCCATATTTTTGGGATTTCAATGCACTCGGCTGGGAGGAGAAAAACGTCTTCCCGCCAAACCTTGAGCGTGCTAATTATCTCGGGCGCATCATGGTCTCAGCCAGTTTTGTAGCGCCAGAGCCGCTTCTGCTCAAAGAATATCCGCCTATTATGAAAGTATGGATGTTCCGTGCCCCCATTCATAAAGCGCCGATGTTAATTGGGCAATACTATGGTTGGTTTGAAACATCCGTTGCTTATATATGGCTTGGGTTCGTAGCCTTTGGCGGGGTGCTATTCCTCAAAAATTTACGAAAGCTCGATATGCGCTTTCCGCTTACATTCATCATCACACTTCTATTCTATTTTGCACTGCATTTGCGGTATGGCAAGGATGTGTTCTTATACGCGGCCAATTGGACATACGCCATCACCCTCCTGCTTGCGCTCTCATGGCAGGAGTTTGCCAGAAAAAAATGGTTTCAATATTCATTACTTGGCTTCATTATGCTGATGCTGGCAAATAACACGAGGTTGATATTGTTTATGCTGACTGCGGCTTTCCTGCACACACGATAGAAAATAAATCTTTGAAGTTCACAACAAAAAGGATGTCACTTTTTTAGTGACATCCTTTTTGTTGTTAGGCACTTTGTACGTGCTAATTTTTCTTGCCCTTCAACTCGTCGCGAAGAATGAGGGTCATAACGATGCTAACGAAACTAATAACAAGGCTGCCAAGCAAGGCCTGCCAGAAGCCATCCACAGTGAATCCGATGCCGAAGGATTGGCCGATGTTGCTGGTGAGCAATAACATGCCCGCATTGATAAGGAAGGTAAACAAACCCAACGTGAGCAAGATCAACGGGCAGGTGAGTAATTTGAGCAAAGGGCGCAACAAAGCATTAAGCAAACCAAAGATGAGCGCCAGCCAGAGAATGCCCGTCCACTCGCCAATGTAGTGGATGCCTGGGACAATGAGCACAGCGAGATATAAGGCAAGTGCATTGATGGCCCAGCGGATAATAAATTTTGTCATTCGTACTCCTTTTAATGTAGTGCAAGGTAAATCTTTCGATACATATAAATACGAAGAAAAACCTAAGAAGTTGCCTGCATCCAAATTAAAGTACGAAGAGGTTTGAAGCCTGCGGCGTGAATGGCACCGTCAAACTGGCTGACGGGGAACTCGAGGAAGATATTTGGATACTGTTGATAGATCTCGCGGCGGGCCTGGATGAGCAGTGCTGTAAGCGCCTCAGGTGCGGACCCTTCGCCTGCTGCAGCAAAAAGAGATTCACCACGCCCAAGGGGAATCCACGACAGAGTGGCATGCAATTGGTCGTTGCGAACAGCAGCCCATTGACGAATATTGATATCCATAAACATGAGGTAGAGCCAGTTCCAGAACCCAGGCCGCAGGGAGTTGATGTTCCAGTCGCGGTGCCAGCTTAGAGTGGAGGGATAGAGGCGAGAAAGCCAGTTGAGTTGGGTAGTCCAAAAGTTGGGATGTCTGCCTGTGATGGCGATGTCCGTTTCCAGTTTTTGTGCGTAGAGATCGGTGGTAGCTTGCCATGAAGTGCGGCGCGCGCGTTCAACAAAGCCAAGCTTGGTGTAAAGTTCAATAGCACCCGGGTTATCCTCACGGACGTGAAGCCAGATGTTATTTACATTTTTATCGCGGGCGTGCTGCATGGCACGTTCAGTGAGGGCGCGAGCTATGCCTTTGCGGCGATACGCAGGATGTACAGCAACATTGGCAATGAGGTAGATGCGTTCTTTGTTGTGCCGAAAGGGGACGAGGCTGGTGTTGCCCACAATGTGTCCGCTCTCTTCCCAAATGTAACCTGTAAGAGGCAGAGACGTAGTTTCGGCGGCGCGATTGGCCCATTTGACGAAGGAGTTGTCGTTGCCTGCGCGGCGCATATCTTGCACATAACGTTTGCCGTCACTATCCATAGTACTGGAAAAGCACATTTCGATGAGGTCTGCGACAGCGGGTAGGTCACGCAGGATGCTGAGAGGGCGAAGGTTGGGATGATTTTCTCCGCGCGCGGAGATGGTAATGGAGGACATGTTGGTATTATAGTCGGGTTGTACCGTTTTGTTTTTTGGGAGGTCGTATAATGCTGCATGGAATTATTCTTAGACCATCGTGCAAAACCTGTATGGCATGTCTGGCTGGCATTTTCACAATATGTTCTATTGAATGATATTAGGTTTAAGAAGTACGCATAACACGGAAATCGTAGGGAACACCACTTAAGGAGAAAAGAAGTGTTCGATCAACTTGAAGAAATTAATGCTCGGCCTCGGCCTTTTGAGTTCTACACCGCAAGTGACTTATGGACAGACGAATACACCTCAAAACAAATGCTGTCATTTCATCTCAATAGCGAAGTTGATGCTTCCAGCAGGAAACATTCATTCATTAATAGATCGGCAGACTGGATCATTTCTCAATTTGATATTCGAGAGGGCAAATCAGTTATTGATTTTGGATGCGGGCCAGGTCTATACACAGAAAGACTCGCAAGGACCAATGCAACAGTTACAGGCATAGATTTCTCAAAAAACTCCATAGAGTATGCCAGAAGCAAGGCCAGGGATGAAAAGCTGCGCATCAACTATATTCATCAAAATTACCTTGAATTTACCTCAAGCGAAAAATATGATCTCATTATTATGATTTATTGCGATTTTTGTGTTTTAAGCCCAGAACAAAGAAGGTCATTGCTGGAGAAGTTCAGGGCTTTAATAAAACCTGATGGTTCAATTCTGTTGGATGTATCTTCGTTAAAAGCTTTTGACCGCACAATGGAAAAAGCCGTGTTCAGAGTCAACCTTGAAAACAATTTTTGGTCCAAAGAGAAAAACCATGAGTTCCTGAACACCTTCAAGTATGACGCTGAAAAAGTAACCCTGGATAAATATACAATTATCGAGAAGGACCGTACTCGAAGAATATTCAACTGGTTGCAACATTACGATCAGGAAAGTGTGGCAAAAGAATTTTCCGAAAGCGGTTTGAAAATCGTAAAATATATGGCTAACGTCGCTAGCGATAAATTCAAAGCTGACGAAAACGAGTTCGCTATAATTGCACAGACGGGAATTTAAAGAAACCATAATAAAATGATGCTTATCCCTTACGAAAAGCTAAAAATCAAATCGCCACTCAGCGCAACAGATGCGCTCAAAAAACTGGATGAAGTAATCGAGCCTAAGCGTTCCTTTAGAAAGTTTTGGGACTCAAACCACAAACCATACGAAGGCAAAATTGATGGGTCTCAATTCACCACAACCCGCATCATTCATTACAGGAATTCGTTTTTACCAGTCATCAAAGGCGAAGTTCAGTCTGAAATAAGCGGTTCTACGATCAATGTGACGATGTATCCTCACATTCTTGTCATCTTGTTCATGAGCCTGTGGCTGGGATTCGTAGGATTCTTCTTTATTGTCATTCTTAGCTCTTTCATATCATCCATTTCACAGGCAAGCACAGTAAGTGCAGATACCCCAACCGTGATTTTCATCCCTGCAGCAATGTTCATCTTTGGCTACACATTGCTTTTAGGTTCGTTCAAGTTTGAGTCGGTTAAGTCCAAAGCATATTTCCGCGAATTATTTCAAGCGAGCGAAGTGGAAGAAGCGGGGATTGTGAATCTCTTCAACAGAGAATAACAAACCCATCGAATGTACTACTGCGCTTAGGGCTCGACGCCAAATTAATGAGTTAGAATCCAAAAAAATCTACCAAAGGAGTGTAAACACTATGCGACAAAGAAATTGGAGAGTTATTATTACGGGGTTTTTTCTCATAGCACTTGCTGTTGGTTTTTACTTTTTTATGCTGACTACTGTGCCGATGTCAAATGACCCTGCAGCACTGATGCAGACGGTCGGAACCGTTTCAGGAGCGTTAATTGGCATAAGCGTCGCGATGATCATCGTCGGGCTGATCGGTAAAAAGGTTTAGCAAAATTCATCAGTTAAATATCTAGCAAAGCGTGCGGTGGGTCCACCGCACGCTTTGCAATTAACTTTAGATCGAAAAAGTTCCGCTGTGATGGACTTGGGCTAAACCGCATCAGCAGGTTGGATATTAAAAAGATATTAGTTAAGAGATTATTCCAAGCAAGGGAATATAGTGGAGAATATATAGAGTATTATAGTTACTTGTATTATTTTGTTTTGACAGGCATGCAACTCCAGTGCAATTAGTCAGCTTTACAAAAAATCCCAATCCAAGTGAAATCAAAAAATGAAAAGTAACGCAACTCAATTTAGTGAACGTGAAAAAGAAGTAACTGAGCTTCTCTTACAGGGAAAGAGCAACAAACAAATTGCTCTAGCACTTGGTATTTCTGCCAGCACCGTTGAATATCACTTAAATAATATTTATAAAAAGCTTCAAGTAAGTTCCAGAACCGAAGCTGTTTTGCGATTGGGGAAATCCATAGGCAGCGAGGACGCGAGTGAATTGGGGAAACCCACAGTTGAAACGAACGGAGAAAGCACCGACAATGGCCTCCAACCTATTTCACCACGGAGGATTTCTATGAATAAAACGGTAGCGCTTATTGGAGGCGGCATAGTAATAGTTGCGCTAGTTGCATCGCTGATTGCTATAGTTGTCTTTACAAACATGCCTGTTCCAAGTATAGAAGGTACACCTACAGGTATTTCATCACTGCCAGACCTGGCGATCACTTCTGCGTATGTCAGCATGATCGACAACAATGGAACCTGTCTCTCCTATTATGGGCTCAATGTAACTGTTGTTAATCAAGGCAACGCTCCCGCATTTGATGTGATGCTTACCGACAATACGGGACAGGAAGTCGGCATTGGAGATTTGAACCCGCTTCAGAGCATGTCTATGTCTTTTGTTGCAAACCCAGCAAACGGAGCATATATAGCGATTGTTGACCCTCGAAATGTCATTATGGAGAGTAACGAAAGCAATAACAATGCAACCTTTTCTGATGCCACAGCAACGCCGTTTGCCCCATGTCTAACACCGCAAGCCACGCCTACAACCGTATTCGAACTACCAGCCGCAACCACACCTCAAGCGGTAAGCTCAACTCTTTCCATGGAAATTCTTCGGAATGCCACATACCGCTCTCCTGATTGGGGCGAGTTTCAACTGTCGGATGGTATATATTATCGAACTCCTCCAACCTCACAGGAATCTCCTGAAGCGTACACAACCCGCCTTTTGGACACTGTCCTTTACGGCGATATTAATCAAGATGGATTGGAAGACGCTGTTGTATTTCTCGCTACTCAAAGCGGCGGAACGGGTACTTTCATTGAAATGGCGGCGGTTCTTAATCTCGATGGAAGCCCCGTCAATATTTCAACCGAATATTTAGGAGACAGGGTAATTGTGGAGTCTGGGACCGTGGAAGGCGGATTAATTACATTGACTTTACGCGTACAAGGACCAAACGACCCTCTTTGCTGCCCCAGCAAAATTGAGGTAAGAAGCTTTTTTATAGATGCGAATAATTAGCCCAAACACCTGTGAAAGGAAACTTTATCCGTATGCCCACACACAACTCCCCTGTTCTTGAATTGCGAATTGCACTCACTGTCCAGGACTATGAACGCTCTGTAAAATTCTATTGTGACGGACTCGGCCTTGAACCCGCTGCCATCTGGAACAATGGCGGAGGACAAGCCCTGATGCTGGAAATGGGAAAAGCAACTCTTGAAGTCTTTGATGAAGCACAGGCAAAAACCATTGACCAACTCGAAACAGAGAAACGCATCAGCGGGCAAATTCGCTTCGCTCTACAAGTACCAGATTTGAAGATAGCCATGGAAAGACTACTCGCCCACGGAGCGACGTTGGTTCATCCACCCGTCACAACTCCGTGGGGAGATTACAATGTCCGTCTGCAGGACCCAGACGGAATGCAGATCACACTATTTCAAGTAATGGATAAATCATAGTCGAGGAAATCATGTCTCCTATTTTTTTACTGGTTGGAGCCCCAGCCGTGGGGAAAAGCACATCAGCACATGCACTGGCTGCACATTTTCAAAAAAGTGTTCATATCCCCGTTGATGACATTCGCGACATGGTGGTTTCAGGGCTTTTGCTTCCAGGCCCAGATTGGAGCGAGGGACTTATTGAACAGGTCGCTCTGGCACGCAAAAGCGTCATTGAAATGGCGCTCAATTACAGCATGGCTGGCTTTGCAGTAGTGATCGATGATTTTTGGGATACGAGAAGTAAATTGAAAGAATACGACCGCCTGTCTCAAGTATCAAATTTTCGCAAGATATTGTTGTTGCCCAGCCAACAAACGGCGGAGGAACGAAATATAAAACGCGCTGGTCCCGGTGACGGAAATCTGTATATTGCAGAGGGCATCCGCGCGGTGTATGAGCAATTAAGGGGAGATTTTCCCAACAAAGAACGTTTAGGCTGGGAAGTCGTGGACACAACCGACCTAAGTGTTGAAGCAACCGTAGCACATATCCTCGCACAAAACATATAAAGCGACGAAAAGGCCAAAAGCGTGCTGGCAACTATCAGCATGGTAGGAGCGTATCATCATCCTTCTTTTCCTCACCGTTGCATCGTTTGCCTTGCTAGCCTATTAGCCTGGCAGGTACACACCAAACGAGCGCCTCAAAATCTTACACTTCTCTTATGCCGTATAGACGAACCGTCTATACGGCTTTTGTTATAATGCCTCAATTGGTTTACGATGGCTCACAAGAGCAGCCAGAGTGCCAACGGAGGAACTACCCTATGATGAGATTTGATAGATTTACTGAGAGAGCACAAGAAGCCGCCCAGCGCGCAGCGGAGATCATCCAGCGCTACGGCCATAACCAAATAGATACTGAACACATTCTGCTGGCGTTGATCGAACAGCCTGGCGGTGTGATTCCCCAAATTCTTGAAAAATTAAGTGTCAGCGCTGAAGCGTTGACTGAAAGATTGGATGCGACTCTGCGCGCCAGCCCGAAGGCGAACATCTTCGGCGGCGGTGCTGGACAAATTTTCATTACGCCTCGCGTCAAGCGGATAATTGATCTGGCAAATGAAGAGGCCAACCGCCTGAAAGATGAGTACATTTCTACAGAGCACATCTTTTTGGCGATTCTCACAGAGCGCAATACACCCGCTGCCCGCATTTTAGAATCGGCTGGGCTGACGCGTGACCGCGTGTACGATGCCATTCAAGACCTGCGCGGCGGACAACGAGTAACCGATCCACAAGCCGAAACGAAATATCGCACACTTGAAAAATACTCCCGTGACTTAACTCAACTTGCCCGCGAAGGCAAGCTTGACCCCGTCATTGGCCGTGATAAGGAAATTCTGCGCCTCATTCAGATTTTGTCCCGCCGCACAAAGAACAATCCTGTGTTGATCGGTGAAGCAGGCGTGGGCAAGACCGCCATCGCAGAAGGCCTCGCACAAAAAATTGCCAGCAACGACATTCCTGAAATTCTTTCAGGCAAGCGTGTTGTGGCATTGGATCTCGGCGCAATGATCGCAGGCTCCCGCTTCCGTGGCGAGTTTGAAGAACGCCTCAAGGCCATTATGGACGAAGTGCAACGCGCAAAGGGCGATGTCATTTTGATGATCGACGAGCTGCATACAGTCGTCGGAGCAGGAGCAGCTCAAGGCGCGATGGATGCGAGCAACATGCTCAAGCCTGCGCTGGCCCGCGGCGAACTTCAATGCATCGGCGCTACCACGCTGGATGAATTCCATAAGCATATTGAAAAAGATGCCGCGCTCGAACGCCGCTTCGCCCCCATCTATGTGGACGAGCCAAGCGTGGACGATACGATCAAAATGCTGCACGGCCTGCGTGACCGCTACGAGGCGCATCACAAAGTCCATTTTTCGGATGAAGCACTCGAAGCAGCCGCTCGTTTGGCTGACCGCTACGTGACAGACCGTCACCTGCCTGATAAAGCCATCGATCTCATGGATGAAGCTGCTGCAAAATTACGTGTAGCTCTTTATTCCATGCCTCCCGATCTTAAGGGGTTGAAGACCGACATCGATAAACTACACGCTGAGGAAGAGCAGGCTGGTCTTGAGCGTGATTACGAACGTGCCGCTCAAAAGAAAGCCGAACGTCTGCGCCTTGAGCAGGATTACAACGGCAAGCGCGATAAATGGGAAGTAGACCACCAACTCGATGAAGTGGTAGACGTGGATGACATTGCTGCAGTTGTCCATCAATGGACGGGCATTCCTGTCAACCAAATGCTGGAAACTGAATCTGAAAAACTCCTGCACATGGAAGCTCGTTTGCATGAGCGTATCATCGGACAGGATGACGCCATTCATGCCATCTCAGATGCCATCCGCCGCGCACGCTCTGGTTTGAAAGATCCTGCACGCCCCATCGGTTCCTTTATCTTCATTGGACCTTCAGGCGTTGGAAAGACCGAGTTGGCAAAAGCACTCGCCTGGTTCATGTTCGATGACGAAGAAGCGCTCGTGCGTATTGATATGTCTGAGTATCGTGAACAGCATACGGTCAGTCGTTTGTTCGGCGCTCCTCCTGGATATGTTGGCTATGAAGAAGGCGGCCAACTAACAGAAGCTGTTCGCCGCAGACCATACCGCGTGGTGCTCTTCGATGAAATTGAAAAAGCGCATCCTGAAGTTTGGAATGCTCTGCTGCAAATTTTGGATGATGGCCGTCTGACGGATGGTCAAGGCAAAGTTGTAGATTTCCGCAACACGGTTCTCATCATGACCTCGAACCTGGGCACCGAATACGTGACAAAAGGCGGCACTTTAGGCTTCCTCACCCAAAAAGCGGACAATGATGAACGCGTGATGCATGACAAGATCGAGAAAGCACTCAAGGGCGCGTTCCGTCCCGAATTCCTCAATCGTGTGGATGAGACCATTATGTTCTCGCCGCTCTCGATCGAGCAAATGGAAAGCATCGTTGTGCTGCAAATGAAGGAAGTTCAAGACCGTTTGAACGAGCACAACATCTCCGTCCAGTTGACGGATGCTGCCCGCATGTGGCTTGCAAAAGAAGGCTACGACCCCGCCTTTGGCGCACGCCCACTGCGCAGAGCTATCCAAAAGTATGTCGAGAGTCCACTTTCAGTGGAATTACTCGGCGGCAAATTCAAGGATGGCGCCATGGTCGTGGTGGACGAGAAAGATAACAAGATCGTCTTCCACACCGAAGCATCAACCGTGAAGAAAACGAAGCGAAAAGTAGAAGCGTAAGAATGACAGCGCGAGGCGAAAGTCTCGCGCTGTTTTATTAATCCCTCACCCAAATGTCCTAATCCGCTTTTCATTTGCAGCCGTTATGATGGGGCAATCTTTTAAAGTCCAGAGGAAAACATGACCGAAAATAAATCGAGCACAACAGCGATCGTTATAGGTATTGCAGTTTTGGTATGCTGCCTTTGTGTGCTGGTGACTGGCATTGGTGCATATGCTTACTCCGCCTTTGCACAGACATCGCCGCTTACAGATATCACACCATTTACCAATAGCAATGACACAACCACTCCTGTTCCAGCAGTGACCCGCCCACCAGTCGACTCTGTTTCCAACGAAACACTGCAAACTCTGACAAGCGCAATTGTCCCTGAGAATGACCCGTATGAATTAGCCTGTGACCTGCAGGGAAAATGTAACATCCCCAATACAGTACAGGCAAAAACCTACTCCGTAGGTGATACTGAAAAGTTCTGGATATTAAATTCAGACACGAACGAGAACACTCAGATCACTGCCACTCTCATGTATGAAACCCCTCATTCTTATTTCTGGGTGGAACAAGGGACAGACGTCAACAAAGAAGATATGAAAGCCTTGATGGATACATTCGAGAATAAGATATATCCAACAGACCGTGAATTCTTTGGCAGTGAATGGAACCCAGGTGTGGATGGAGACCCGCACATCTATGTTGTGTATGCAACAAGCATTGGGCATAACATTGCGGGCTACTTCAGTTCATCCGATTCTTTCAATCCACTGGTTAAGGAATATTCAAATGCCCATGAGACCTATGTATTAGGCACAAGTCAGTCACTTTCAGCGGAATATACATACGGTGTGCTGGCGCATGAATTCGTTCACATGATCCAATTCCCCACAGACCGTAATGATGTCTCATGGATCAGCGAAGGATTTGCAGAAGTAGGCGTACTGCTAAATGGGTATTCGGTTGGCGATGCAGATCTGGCATTTATGCAAAACCCCGACCTGCAATTGAATACCTGGGTGGATAATTCTTCTCCTGAATTTGGCGCTCATTATGGTTCAAGCTTCCTCTTCCTCACATACTTCCTTGACCGCTTTGGTAAGGAGGCCAGTAAGGCATTGACCACCAACCCAGAGAATGACATAACCAGTGTGGATGACACTCTCGCTTCACTAAACATCACTGACCCGCAAACCGGCAAAGCCATCACTGCTGACGATGTCTTCATGGATTGGGCTATTACCAATTTCCTGTTGGATGATTCCGTAGGAGATGGCCGTTACATTTACCACAACTATCCAGATGCTCCACGCGCATCAGCTACTGAAACGATATCAACCTGTCCACAGTCGGCGTTGTCTCGTGATGTGCACCAATACGGCGTTGACTATATCGCCATTGAATGCCCAGGAGATTACACACTTTCATTCACAGGTTCGACAGCCACTGGGCTGCTGCCCGTAGACCCATATTCTGGTCAGTATGCGTTCTGGTCAAATAAAGGCGATGAGTCAGATATGACTCTCACGCGCGAATTTGATTTTAGTAACGTCAGCGGCCCCATTGAATTGTCCTACCAAACTTGGTACGACATTGAAGAAGAATGGGATTACGCGTACGTGGAAGCTTCAGAAGATGGACAAAGCTGGAAGATCCTCAACACTCCATCTGGCACAGATTCAAACCCGTCTGGTAATGCGTATGGCTGGGGATACACTGGTGCCACCAATGGCTGGATCGAAGAGAAGGTTGACCTTTCTGATTTTGCTGGCAAAAAAGTTTTCATCCGTTTTCAATATCTCACGGATGCTGCTTTGAACGGTGAAGGCTTATTGTTAGATGATGTCAAAGTGGATGCAGCAGGCTACAGTTCAGATTTTGAAGCGGACGATGGCGGCTGGCAAGCCAAAGGATTTGTACGAGTCCAAAACGTTCTTCCTCAGACCTTCCGCTTGGCTCTGCTTAAAACAAGCGATTCTAGCGTGACCATGATCCCCCTCACGGAAGACCAAACCGCCGAGATTCCTCTTTCCCTAAAGGCTGGCGAAAAGGCGTTCCTCGTTGTAACAGGAACAACCCGTTTTACCCGCGAACTTGCCACCTATCAAATTGATATTCGATAGTACAGGCTATATAAAACCACCCTGAAGATGGCTTTTCAGGGTGGCTTTTGTTTTAATAAGAAAATAGCTTTCATCTTTGTTGTGAAACGGCAATCTATTTTGCAAAATTGTCTGTCACAATTCATACATACTGACTTATAATTTTGCGACATCCAATGACCCCTGCAAAAAAATCTTCAGGCAAAAGAAAGACCATCGCCGTACTTGGCGCACAACTGACCCGCGTTTGGGGCGGTGAATTCATGGCGGGAGTGTTAGCTGCTGCCAGAAGTCAGGATGTTAATGTTGTTTATTTCGTAGGCGGGAAACCTGTTGCCATTGCTGCGCCAGCCCATGAAGGGCGTTCCTATGGCTTATATGACCTGATTAAACCTGGTAAATTTGACGGCATCATCCTTTCAGCAGATATGGGACATGGTCCATCTGCGGAAGATGTTAAGAATTTCTGCCTTTCTTTTGCTCCCATGCCGATCGTATCGTTTTCGGTTCCAGCGGAAGGCGTCACATCCATCATGGCGGATAACGAAGGCGGAATGCGTTCTGTCATCCGTCATTTGATTGAAGAACATGGATACAAACGTATTGCATTCCTGCGGGGAATACAAGGACAATTGGAGGCAGATCAACGCTTCCATGCTTATAAAGAAGAATTAAAAGCACATAACATCCGTTTTGATGAAAAGCTGGTTGTAGAAGGCGATTACACCCCGGAAAGCGGACGTGCCGCGATCCGCACGCTGCTGGATGAACGGGGCATTCAAGTTCAGGCAATTGCTGCATCGAATGACCGCATGGCATTTGGCGCGCTGGAAATGTTACAACAGCGCGGTATTCGCGTACCAGATATGATCGCATTGACAGGGTTTGACGATGTCAGCGATGCTCAATCCATGGGCGTGCCATTGACAACTGTTCACCAATCCTTTTACGAGGCAGGCCTACTGACGTTTGACACCTTGTATAAGCGCATGAACGGCCAACCATTGGAAAGTTTAAAGGTGCTATCCTCAGATCTGGTCGTACGCTGGTCTTGTGGTTGTTTGCCTGAGAGCATCAAACGGACCGTTGTATTACCCAAGGAAGTAGCACACACAGCACGCCTCGAAAACAAACGTGAAGCTGCCATCCGTGCATTGTTTGGCGCGGCGGGCATCCCTGAAACTGACCCAGCCAAAGAACAATATGTGGATGTCTTCGGGCGCACATGGAATGTGTTTCTCGCCAGTCTCGGCGAAACAGACTCAAGTGATGCCTTCCTCAAAATGATACAGACCACCATAGAAGTCCTGCAAAAGAACGGGTACGACTTCAGCGTTTGGCACAATGTTTTATCCACATTTAGAAAATATGCTCTGGGTGGTATCTCAAAAAGTGACACTATACTTCAGGCAGAAAATCTCTTTCAGCAAGCGCGCATTTTAGTAGGTGAATTATCCCAGCGCGCTCAAGCCTATCGCCGCATGCAGTCGGAACAGAAAGAGGAATTACTCAATAACTTCAGCTTTTCGATGGCGCCTGCCATGAGCTTGGAAGGGATCGGGGAAGCCATTTCAAAGAACTTCCCCATGCTGGGACTGCATCGCTGGTACGTTATGTTCTATAGCGATGTAAAAACGCCAGGTTCCATCTCTTCGCCGCCACCAGAGAGTTACCGTCTGTTACTGCAATATGATGAGAATAAATTCCTGATCCCAAAAGAGAAAACGACGCTTGGTACGGGCAGCCTGGCACCACGTGGAAAGACACCAGAAACATATCGGTATGATGCAGTTGTCATGCCTCTCGTTTTGGCGAGCAATCGCTTCGGGTTCATGTGGGTGGAGATGGGTCCCGACGATTGGGATATCTACGTCCGCTTGAAGAACTTGCTTTCCAGCGCGCTCTTGCGCACCATGCTTGTGCAGCAGCGTGAGCAGGCACAGAAAGAAGTAGAACGCCTGTTGGGCGAGGCGCGTGAACGGGCTGTGGAATTAGCCCGGGCGCGAGATGTGGCAGAAAAAGCCGCAGAGCAAAACGCAAAGCTATTTGAGTCCGAGCAAGATCGGCGTCGCGCAGCGGAGGCGCTGGCACGTTCATCCCGCCAGTTATCGTCATTGACGACCATCGAAAAATTGCCGCAACAGATCCTTGAGCAATTAAAACAGGTGCTTCCATTTGAACGCGCTATTTTGTTCATGGAAGATGTCAACGGCATGCCACATATTCGCTCGAATTACGGAATGCCAGAAAATGTTGATCTCAAGGAATTCCGTCTTAAGGCTGGAGACTTGGATTTTTACAAGACCGTTGTGCGCAAGGGAGAGACATTCCTCATCAGCGACATCAACACGGTCGACGGATGGAGCCAACCTGACTGGCTTCCACGTGACCGATCCTGGTTGGGCGTGCCGCTTTATTCAAAAGATAATGTGGTTGGTTTGCTTGCATTGGGACGCTCGAAAACTTCTTTCAACGGAGATGACAGTTTGCTTGTGACCACCTTTGCCATGCAAGCAACTGTGGCATTGGAAAACGCGCGTTTATACGATGAAGTGACCAGCATGAACCAGATCATGGAGCGCATGGTTTCTCAGCGTGTGGAGGAATTGAACAAAGCCTATAACACGCTTGCGCAGCACGATAAGAATAAATCTTCGTTCATTCAAGTAGCAGCACATGAGCTGCGCACGCCTCTTACCGTTATCAAAGGGTATCTTGGGATGCTAAAGGGCGACTCCACTATCCAGGGCAACCCAATGCTCCTGCAAGCTGTTGAAGGCGTGATGCAAGGCACGAATCGTCTACATCAGATCGTGAACAGTATGTTGGACGTGGCGCGCTTGGAGAATCAAGTTATCAGCCCACATGTGGAAGCAGTAAGTTTGGGATTGATCCTGCGGCTTGTCCATAAGGATTATGTGGAGGATCTCGCGCTTCGCAACATGACCGTTGAAATGGATGAAGCCATCAAAGAGATGCCCCCGCTGTTAGCGGACCCTGAACTGCTCAAAAAAGCCTTGGACCATGTGATCGTCAACGCCATAAAATTTACACCGGATGGCGGCAAGATCACTATATCAGCCAAGGTGATAGAAGATCAACGCCAAGGCAAAATGGCTGAGATCAGTATAAAAGATACTGGCATCGGCATTGACACAGAGCACCACAAGATCATCTTTGAAAAGTTATATCAATTGGGCAAAGTTGAATTACATTCCTCCAGCCGCACGAATTACAAAGGCGGCGGAGCTGGGCTTGGGCTGGCGATCGCAGCGGGTATTGTCAAGGCGTTTCAGGGAAGCATTTGGGTGGAAAGCACTGGCCACAATGAAGAAAATTTCCCAGGCAGCACTTTCTTCATTCGACTGCCACTGGCAAAATAATTTCACATTCTTACAAAAAGAGCCGCCACTTCTTGGCGGCTCTTTTATTTTATATAAATCAATTTGTCTATCCCATCCCGTTTTGGCTTGAACTCTCCCCAGCGGTAAAAATTCGATTGATCTGATTACGAAGTGGGGAAAGGATTCCAATATGCATCAGCATCAAAGCGGAAAGGGAGATCATAACGATAAAGATCGTAAAATCACCAAGCAACTTCCACCCGTTTGGGTTGTCTGTAAACACATAGCGATAGACAATTACGAATAATTGCAGCACGCTGATCACCAGCAACGGAATGGCAAAGGGACGCAGGTCATGTCCCTCCACCAATAAGTGCAAGCTGATCAACACGAACAACCCGCCAAGCAGCATTACCAAATACGCCCAAAAATGAAGACCATCGTAGGTTTGCATATAAAGCTTTTGAATGACCTTGATATATAAAATTCCCACGGCTGCAAGGCAGACCCATGCATATAGCCCGACCACAATGGGGTACACCAAATTCCCAAAACCGCGAATGCTGACCAGACCTATCCCCCAACCGAAGAAAAAAGCAAAGCACAATACAGCCAGTTTTACCGTAACGCCTTCCAGATTATTGGCAAGGCCATCGTTAAAAACATCGAGGATCAATTTTGCCGCCCCTAGCATGGACACAGTCAATGCTGCAAGGCTAACCAGCATGGTAACCAGACTCAACATTCCCCGCGTATCCACTCCAGTTTTTCGTGGCTGTGTTTTTCTCTCCACAAAAGGCTGAACATGAGGAAGTGGTTTTCGAGAATCCGTCATAAACATCTCCCAACCTTATACGAATTTTATATCTATTTCATTTTTTCGCGGAAATCATAAATGCCGTCATTGACAGCCCAGCGTGCACTACATTTCGGGCAGAGTAGATGAGTTTCTTTATCCTTCAGGTCACCACTGCCACAGATGGGACATTTGAACAATCCGATCACGTTCAAGGGGATCTCTGCGTGTTGTGCATCGCCATTCACTTTGGCTTTCACGAACACACTGGGGGTCACTTGCCAGAGCGCACCTGTCGGCTGAAAGAAACCGTCCACTGCGGCGAGAAATTTGGCAGGGATGAGGCGCTTTAGAAAGCCCAAGCGGAAGTGTGAAACGGTGAGCGTCTTTTCAATGGTAAAGCCAAGTTCACCAAGCCAGTTGCGAATGGCTTTTGGGTGAAAATCAAAATTCAATTTGACGAATTCCACAGGTTCTAATGTGAATGGATTCCAATCCTGTTTGCCGATCAAATACCGCAAAATGGATTTGAGATTCAGCTTGTTCGCAAATTCAAGGATGAATACCGCGCCTGGTTGTAACGCATTACGGATCTGTCCCAACGCCTTCGGCGCATCTGCCATATGATGTAAAGCACGGATCATCGTAGCAGAATCAAACAAACGGTCCAGAAAAGGGAGGCGATAAATATCCGCAGCGACGTAGATGAATTTGTCGGAGCGTCCCAGCCGTTGCTGGGCTTGTGCCAGTTGTGTGGTCGAATAATCCAAAAGGACGATGCGGTCAAAGCCTGTGTAGCGTGGTGTGTTACGGCCTGCGCCAGCACCAAGTTCGAGCATGAGCTTTCCGCCCTTGGGGAGCATCCGTTTCAAGGCAATGGCTTCGGCGCGGTCTTCGTATTCGCGTCCGCCCTGCTCCCAAAAGGATTGCTGGTAATCGGAGCCTTCGTAGTTACAGACGGGAGGTGTAGTCATAGGGTGAATAGTGTAGTAGTTTTTTAGTTTTTGGTCAAACAATCAAATAGTCGAACAGCCTACGGCCATTCGACTATTTCAATACGAGAGATTTAGAGACGCGCAGATTTCACAGAAAATACAGGAAAAGCTGGATTTTTAATGTTTTTGTTCCATGCGTTCTGTGTACAAAACTTACGCTCTACCAATAGAGCGGTAAGTGAAGCCCATTTCACGCATGAGAGCGGGATCGTAAATATTGCGTCCATCGTAAATAATGGGAGATTTGAGCAAGCCCTTCACCTTTTCAAGGTCAAGCTGCTTGAACTCATTCCATTCGGTAACGACTATCAGCGCGTCGCAATCCTTCGCCATTTTGTACGGTTCATCATAAAAATCAACTGCGGGAAGGATGGGGCGAGCCACTTCCATTGCCACGGGGTCATACGCGCGGACTTTTGCACCAGCTTTGACCAGTTCTTCTGAAATATCAATGGAAGGCGCGTCACGCATATCATCAGTATTGGGCTTGAACGCGAGGCCAAGTAAGCCAATGGTCTTGCCCTTCAAGCTGCTGCCGATCATTTTTTCAACGTGATCAACGGCAGCCTTACGGCGATCATAGTTGACTTCCATAACATCGTTCAAAATGCGTGGATTAAGTCCCTTTTCTTTGGCCATGAATGCCAGCGCTTCCACGTCTTTGGGGAAGCAGGAGCCGCCCCAACCGAGGCCTGCATCCAAAAAGTGGCGGCCAATGCGCGCATCGTAGCCCATACCCGCGGCCACTTCTTTCACATCCGCACCGACGAGTTCACACAAGTCGGCAAGTTCGTTCATGAAGGAAATCTTTGTCGCGAGGAAGGCGTTGCTGGCATACTTGATCATCTCAGCGGTGCGTAAGTCGGTGATTACAATGGGAGCGCGCAATGGCAAATGCAAGTGAGCTACTTTGTTCGCAGCATCTTTGTCCATTGAGCCGATTACGGTGCGGTGCGGATTCATGAAGTCGCCAATAGCGGAACCTTCGCGCAAGAATTCGGGGCAGGAAACAACTGAGAATTCAACGGGCTTAGGCTGGGCACCCTTCACAATATCAGCAACCCAGTCTCCAGTTCCGATGGGAACCGTGGATTTGTTGATGATAACCAGCGGAGCGGTCATATTCTCCGCGATGGATTTGGCGGCTGCAGCCACGTATTGCAAGTCAGCAGCGCCCTCAGCATCGGAGGGAGTTCCCACGGCAATGAAGGCATATTCGGCGTCTTTCAAGGCTTCCTTATAGGAAGTGGTAAATGTGATGCGCCCACCGTTCACATTGCGTTTAACCAGTTCATCCAACCCTGGCTCATAAATAGGCATAATGCCTTTTTTGAGGTTTGCCACGCGCTGTTCGTTCACATCCAACGCAGTGACTTTGTTGCCGAGGTCGGCAAAGCACGCAGCAGTAACCAGGCCGACGTATCCCACGCCGACGACACATATTTGTTTCATAAGTTTTCCTCTTGATTGAAAAGATTTTTTAAATGAACCACCAGAATTACACCCTGCTCAGCCAGTGGTCCACAGATTCTACAAGATCGAGCAGGTCCATGGGCTTGGTAATGTACTCATCACAGCCTGAATCCATGGCGCGTTGACGATCTCCAGGCAGCGCATGAGCGGTCAGTGCGATCAATGGGATGGAACCTGTGCGCGCATCGCTTTTGATCAGGCGTGTGGCAGTCCAACCGTCCATTTCAGGCATGGCAAGATCCATAATGATCAAGTCAGGCATTTGCTTCGTAGCCGCGTTAACCCCATCTCGCCCGTTCATCGCCAGAAAAGTATCGTAGCCGTTCTTCTCAAGGATGAATCGTACAAGTTCGTAGGTATCCATATTATCCTCAACGACGAGGATACGGCCTTTGCTCATCCCTTAAATATACTACGTCTCATAAATGCGGGCAATGTGTATATCTGCCTGCCTGAGTATAATCAACGCATGCGATTGCTCTTTGTAACCGATGCCCGCTCGCCCATTTCTCAAAATTGGATGCGTTTTTTTGCAAACAAAGGCGATGAAATCTACATTGCCACTACTTTTCAAAGCATTGAGATGGACTTCCCCGTCCAGCGGATGGAATTCACGCCTGTAGCCTTCAGTTCGGCCAAGAAGCAGTCTTCACGCCCTGGCTCCGCCTCTTCTCGGACCTTGGGTCTGCGTACGCTTATCAGACAGTGGCTCGGCCCCCTCACCATTCCCCACTCCGCGAAGAAATTACGAGCCTTCATTCAAGAGGTACAGCCAGATATTATCCACGCCATGCGCGTTCCGTATGAAGGGATGCTGACAGCGAAAGCGTTGAAAAACAGCGAAGCGCGGTTCGTCGTCTCCATCTGGGGCAATGACTTTACCCTCCACGCCCCATCCTCGCCGCTAATGAGGCACTATACACGTCTCACAATGAGCAAAGTCCACGCCCTGCACGCGGATGTGGAACGCGATGTGCGCCTTGCGCGAGAATGGGGTCTGGGTGAGGAAAAAGCTACTTTGGTAGTACCAGGTAACGGCGGAATCCGAGGCGATGTTTTTTATCAACCCAAAGAACCTGTTACAAATCCCATTATCATTAATCCGCGCGGGATACGTCCCTACGTTCGCAACGATGTGTTTTTCAAGTCTATTCCGTTGGTGCTTGCAAAACGAAGCGACGCTCGTTTTCTGTGCACAGGTATGCAAGGCGAGGCGCAGGTAATGGAGTGGATTCGGGAGATGGGAATTGAGCACGCGGTGGAGCTACTGCCGCTCATCCCACACGCGGAAATGGGCGAAGTGTTTCGCGGCACGCAGATCGTGGTTTCACCCGCCATTCACGATGGCACACCAAATTCGTTGATAGAAGGTATGGCTTGCGGGTGTTTCCCCGTGGCGGGTGATCTTGAATCTATCCGCGAGTGGATCACGCACGGGCAGAACGGCTTGCTGGTGAACCCGAACGACCCACAGTCCATTGCGGATGCGATCGTACTTGGTTTAGAAAGAGAAGACCTGCGACATGATGCCGCAGGCCTGAATGCAAAGATTATCTCCGCACGTGCGGAGTATGGGGTGAATATGAAAAGGGTGGCAGAATGGTATGAGAGCTTAGTAAACAAGTAGCCAGTAAACAAGGAAACACGAAATTGTATTCTTGTATACCTGCCTACGTATTTACCTGTTTATACTTCTCGTGGCGCTCGCATAGACTCTAACCGATTGCGCAATTCAATGCGGCGTGAATCCGCTGAGTGACGGACATCGTTCACAAAGACCTGTCCACGGTCGCGGAGTTGGCCGCGCAGCTTTTCGCCAGATTCAGGGGCAAGCAGTAACGCCAACACCCCGCCCACCAAACCACCAGCAAAGATCCCGATCAAAAAGCCAAACATTCTACGCATGTGAATTTCTCCTTCACGGAAATTATTTATGGAATGTATTAATTATACTTCCGAATATTGGCTAATCTTCTGCTGCTCTTGCCATTTCCTCAGGCTCAAAGACAACTTCTTCCTTGCCGATCAATTTATCCTCGATCTTGGAGATGATCAGACGCAGGTGGCCGTTGTGCGCCACATAATCCAAGTCATCCGCAGGGACAGCAAGAACAGGGCAAAGCGTGAAGTTCTCGATCCATGATTCGTACAGGTCGTTGAGATTTTGAAGGTATTCAGGTGTAATCGTGCGTTCGTAGTCACGTCCACGAGAGTTAATGCGGTTCATCAGTGTATCCACTGAAGCGCGCAGATAGATCACAAGATCTGGTGGAGGCAGGAATTGCACAGCTGTCTCATACAGATCACGATAAGTGGTGTAATCTCGGTCATTGATATTTCCCTGCTGATATAAATTATGGGCAAATATCTCCGCATCTTCATACACACTGCGGTCTTGCACCACAGAGTTGGGGTGCTGCGCAAGATTAAAATGTGAGCGCAAACGATGGGTTAAAAAGAATATCTGCGAATGAAATGCCCAAGTGGACATGTTAGTATAAAAGTCTGCAAGGTAGGGATTTTCTGTAACAGGCTCATAGAACGGATCCCAGCTCATTTTTTCACACAGCATTTTCACAAGCGTGGATTTTCCAACACCGATATTGCCTGCAATCGCTATAAATTTTTTCATGGAACTCTCTCACAGGGGAAATTTTGTTTTTCTTATCTTACCACCGAGTAAATCCTATGCGCGGAGTTTTAAGATTAATAATTAAAACAAAAGGGCGGGTTCATCACCCGCCCGAGCTTTGAATCAAATTTTCTATGGAATTTCGCCAGCAATTTCCTTGTCGATCAACTGCTGGAAGCTGGAAAGTGGCTGAGCACCGACAATAGCCAGCCCGTTGATAAAGAACGTAGGCGTGGATTGTACGCCAAGGTTCGTTGAGAAAGCCATATCATCCTGAATGAATTGGGCAAATTTATGCGTGGTCATGCAGCTTTCGAAAGTGGCCACATCAAGCCCTAAATCTTGAGCATATTGATTGTAGGTAGTCTGCTCGAGTGTGGTACCTTCTGGATTGTTGAGAGAGGCCTGATTTGCAAATAAAACATCATGCATTTCCCAATAAGCGTTCTGATCCCCAGCGCACAGCGCGGCCTCTGCGCCCATTTGTGCATTCTGATGGAAGGAAAGCGGCAAGTTACGATAAACAAAACGGATCTTGCCGGGATAAGCATTCAACAACGCTTGATAGGTTTCATCATGGAAACGGCTACAGAACGGACACTGATAATCGCTGAATTCTACGATAGTGATCGGCGCATCTGCTGGGCCAAGGCTGGGATAGCCTTCGGTGGGAATATCATAGCGGACGAATTGCGGCTGCGCTGTGGGTGCTTCCGCAACCTGACCTGAAGGCTGTTGCTGGGCAACCGCGGTAGTTGTTGCTGCACCGCGTCCCCAAATTACATATCCAACGAGAATGCCAACGCTAAATGCAAGCACAACAAGCACGGAATAAAAGTGACTGCGCTTGAAGGTAATCGTCTCTTCCGCGTCAGGAGTTACCTGTTCTTCTTCAACAATCATGGGGATCGAGCCCTTTTCAACAGAAGTAGTTTTTTTAGTTTTTGTAGCCATGGGGCAAAATTATAGCCTTTCTAATAAATTTGTGGAGAGTACTTTTGTTCCAACAGCATGCATCTTTTATTTAATCTTTACGTATGTTTATATCGGAGGTACTTATGACCACTCAAACAAAGCATCATGTTCCCTGGTATTTATGGCCGTTTGCCGCAATCTGGAAATTGCTCTCAGTCATTGTAGAAATGACAGGGCGATTTGTTGCAATGGTACTTGGTCTCGTCCTGATCCTGGTCGGGGTTCTCGTCAACTTGACGATTATCGGTGCGATCGTGGGTGTGCCACTGGCGATCATCGGTCTGCTGCTTTTACTACGCGGTATCTTTTAAACGTAGGAGACAGCCACTTGATTAAGTGACTGTCTCCTTTTTATTTAAGGAGTCTCAGCCTCGGGCTGCGCATCCTTTTTGGGTGGCAGAGACAGGCCTCGGGGTCGGAATGAGGCGAAGGCTTTCCGTATCACAGGGATGCGGAAAGTGAGAAAGATGGCGAGAATCAGTCCATAGATCAATGGGCGGATGATGTCGCCTGAAAGTGAGAAGAGGTCACCTTTCTTGCTCCAGGCATAATGCAATACTGCAAGCGGGGCAATGTAGTAAACGAGCTGGTGCAGACGCTTCCAGTTTTTGCCCATTCGTTTTTTCCAAATATCAAACGAAGTGAACGCAAGCGGAATAAGCGCCAGGAAGGTAAGCATACCAACGATGATGTATGGTTTTTGCAGCACGGTTTGAGTCATAAGACTCCATGCAAGGCCGTAATCCAAATCCACAAAAATAATAACGTGGATGGTTGCATACATGAAGGCATAAAGGCCAAGTGTGCGGCGACGTTTAAGCGGTTCACTCCACTTGAAAACGGTGTTGATGGGCGTACACATCAGGGAAAGTACAAGCAGGGTGATGGCGTGACGGCCAGTGCGCTGCTCTAATTCCTGAATAGGGTTGATGGAAAATGTGCCCGTTGTCCATTCATAGATGATCAATGCAATGGCAGACCATGCAAATAAATGAATGGCAATCTGAAGGGGAGTGAAACGCTTGAGAAATTTCATTAATTAATAATTCAGGGTCAGGTCCATGCCATCGTACAGGCTGGCAACTTGTTCACCATATCCGTTGAAAGGCAATGTAGCTCTGCGAGTAAATTCACCGATGCGGCGCTCGCTTGCCTGTGACCAGCGCGGATGATCCACTGCAGGGTTGACGTTGGCGTAAAAGCCGTATTCATCGGTAGCGACGGAGTTCCACAAAGTATTCGGTTTTTTATCAACCAATTCGATCTTGATAATGGATTTGATGGACTTGAATCCATATTTCCACGGCACAACGAGGCGGATGGGGGCGCCGTTTTGTGCCAGCATGGTTTCGCCATAAACACCAGTTGCAAGGATGGCGAGGTCGTTCATGGCTTCATCAAGGCGCAAGCCTTCCTGATACGGCCAGGGATAGAATGGGCTGCCTTGTCCCTTCATTTCCTCTGGGCGATAGACAGTTTCAAAGCGCACGAATTTTGCGTTTGAAGTAGGTTCAACTAACTTGAGCAAGCTAGCCAGCGGGAAACCATTCCATGGGATGACCATGCTCCACGCTTCCACGCAGCGCAGACGGTAGATGCGCTCCTCTTGCGGGAATAAACTCAACAAGTCTTCCACGCCAAAGGTCTTGGGCTTATTGACGAGGCCACCAACTTCCACAGTCCAAGGCGTAGTGGTGAAATTCTTGGCGAGAGGCGCCACAGCTTCTTTATTGGTGCTGAACTCATAGTAGTTGTTGTAATTTGTTATTTCATCAAATGTGTTGGCAGGGTCACCTAATTCATCAGATTTGACGGGTCCCGCAGCAGTAGCTTCAGGGGTTAATTCGGCGACCTCAGGTGCACACGCAGTCAGCGCTACGCTGCCTGCGATCACACCAGCAGCCTTGATAAAGTCACGCCGCGAAAGGTAAGTCTCTTTCGGCGTGATCTCTGACGAACGGACAGGAACGGACTTATAGGGATTGCTCATAACTCTCTCCTTCAGTTGGACGACATTAATAAAAGTGACGTCCCCATTCTAAGAAAACTTCCTTATTGCAAGATGATAAGTTGCTTAGAAAGTAGCTAAAAATCACCTTTTATTATCTCTCGGCTCAAATTGTATTTTAACTTCTTTGGTATTGGGTTTTCAGCGAGAACTCAAACCAGTAATTTTATAACCCTCAGCGCAAAGTGTAAAAATAATGGCTCTTCGACTGTATCGAAGAGCCATTAAAGCCAGTGAAAAAACTTTATTCTTTAAATGAACTCAACGCAGCTTGCAAGGTTTCGTAGTTGGGAATGTTCTGTAAAAAGCCTGTGATCCCCAACACATGGTATACCTGCGGAGGTGCGTTACACAACTTCACCCGCGAAATAATAAAGTGTTCTTCCTCAGCAGTGAACAGCCTGTACACTTTCTGAATGGCACGCATTCCCGCACTGGTGAGAGTATCCACCTCAGCAAGATCAATAAGGAGGAAACGTGAGCCTGCATCATACGCATCGCGCGCAGCTATAAGCAACATTTCCTCGCTTTGTGCATCCAGCCAGCCGCGCAAATGCAGCACAGTGACTGGCACATTCGAAACCATATTTTCTTTCGTGATCTTTAACGCACTGTCCATAGTCTCCTCCGGTTTTGACAAATTATATGTCCGTTTTAAGAGAATGAGAACCTTTTGCCTCTTCCGTAACGGAAAGTTGATCCTGCCTGATAAAGCGTCACCTCCCCTGCGCCATGAACCTGCCACCTGCCATTTTCATCGTTCAGTATTCCAGTATGCTCGTCTATGCCGATCAGCGTGGAATTTGGTAACACTTCAGCGAGTTGTTTTGCCCATGCTTGGCCAAAGTTATTATGATGAGGCAACACACACGCATTTGGAATTAAATTCAGGCCTTTCAACAACTTCTTTTCATACGGGTCGTAGTAATGTTCGCATAACACCATAGCCCCAGCGCTACTGCCCGCGATCACTGCTCCTTCATCATACGCAGATAACACAGCCTGCCAACAGAGACTATTAGCAAGAGTTTCACCCAAATAGCGAGGGAAACCTCCTAGTAAATAGATCAGGCGCGAGGTCTGAATAGAAGCGGCGAGGGAACTGTCATTGGCCGACTTTGAGTCGATCACATCCACGGCAAAAACATTTTTTGCGCCGAGGCTTTGAAACCAGCGTACGCCGTTTCTACCAGCACGTTGATGATTGTTATCCGCTGCAGCCGCTGTGGGAAGAATGCAAATGGGAGCATTGTTCCCGCCTGCAAGTTCAATGGCACGCTTATCGGGCTCAGACATTTTCCCGCCAAACTCCGCGCCGCCTTCAAGAAGGAGATATCCCATTTTAAGTAGAGAAAGAATCGAGCGCTTCTTGCAAATCTGGATACATGGAAATGTTCTGTAAGAAGCCAGCAATACTCAACACATAATGGACTTGGGATGAGGAGCGCGACAACTTGAAATAGGGTGACTTGAATGTCTCTTCTGGATGTTCAATGCGCCAGGTTTGCAACTCTTTATACGGGGTGAATATTTCGTAAATGGCATGCAAGGCGCGCAATCCTGCGCTTGTAACCATATCCACACCTTGCAAATCAATCAATAAAGAACGCGCGCCAGTATCATACACTGCGCGCGCGTTCTCAACTGCTAGAGGCTCAGTCTGTCCGTCGAGACGGCCTTCAAAGTACAGGACGGTAACAGGCCCATCAACCTTTTTGATATTAAGCGTACTCGCCATGTTCAAACCTCCGCAATAAGAATATCAATAATCTGTAATTGAAATTATACATTAAACAAACTCTAACAAGATCATTCTCCTCGCTCTACGGTCACACGCATTTCAGTTCCATCGGTACTCACATCGATCCAGCCGCTGCGGTCTGTCCGCAATAATGAATAGCCATCCAAAGATTCGAGCACATCTTGCGAAGGCAAACCATCTGGGTCGCCCGCAGCTACGCTCAACACCACCAATTGCGGATTCAAGTTCTCGAACATATCGGGTGGGTTTGAAGGTGCATACCCCGAGTCTGCGAGCAGGAGAACATCTACCTTACCGATCGAATTCCCAAACTCAAGTGACTCAAGTGTCCCTTCATCAAGGCCAATGGGAAGCAGGGTGCGGAAATTTCCATCCTGAATAAGCAACACGCTTCCTCTCGGACCTGCGGCCTGCACCTCGATAAATGCGCCACCACCTAGCTCAAGCCTTTGTCCTGTTTCTGCGCGGCTGACGGGAATTCCCTGTTCGGCAAAATATTTATCCAACAGTTGTGCAGAGAATGAGGCTTGTGCATTTCCGCTCCACAAAACATTTTCAGGCACATATCGCTCCACAATACGTGGAAGTGCAGAAAGCTGCTCTTCATCCGTTGAAGCGATGATGAGCCAGTCTAACTTGCGGGAGAAGAACGGGAGTCTTCTGCCAAGTTCATCCGAAAGTTCTGCAGTGCTTGCGCCGCCGTTGATAAGGATGTTGCGCCCTTCAGGGGTTTGGATAAGCATCGCATCTGCCGAGCCTACCTCCAAAAATGTGATGTGAAAACGTCCATCGCCAGCTTGAGACGCAGCCGTCCACACGAGCATCATACAAATGAAAACGAGAGAGAAAGCGGCGGTCAATGCCACGGCGCGAAGCGAAGATGCCGCAGACTTGAACCATGCTTGGATGGTTGACCAGTTCAAGGTCACAGCCAGAAGCGTGATGTACGTCGAATAAATAAACCAGAGCGGCACATCACCCAATATAAGTACACCGTGCGGCACACGGTTAAAAAATTCCACTACGCGGATGGTATAGCCAGCAAACGGCCATGCGATCCATGCGAGGAATTGTCCCAACGGCAGAAAAATGAGGCTGGCAAAAACAGCCACGCCGCCAAGGATCATCACCGCTGGTTGGACAGGCAGAATGAAGGGATTGGCAACGAATGAAATGAGAGAGATACGATTGAAATAATATGCCATAAGCGGAATGGTCATTACCTGTGCGGCAAGAGTCAGGATGACGTTTTCGTTGAGAATTTTCACAATGGCACTGTTATCCTGTTTGGAAAATCTTGATATGAGATTCGCTGTGTAATTTGAGAACGGCTCGGCATAAAGGATGAGTCCCAGCGTAGCGAAGAAGGAAAGCTGAAAGCCAATATCCCAAAGCACAAGCGGATTAATAAGCGCCATAACTGCCGCGACGAAGAACAATGAACCAATCATCCATTGCTTTCTTCCCAACAGCACAGCCACCATCGACATACTACCCATGATCGCCGCTCGTAGTACAGCCGCGTCACCACCTACAAGAAAAGAATAAAGAAAAACAGCCACAATTGCAACCAACGCTCCCCACTTTGCGCCGAAAATATTTTTGAAGATCGAGTGGAACACCCCTGCAATGATGGCGATATTAAAACCTGAGATGGCAATGATGTGTGCTGTACCTGTGTTTTTGAAGGCATCTTGTAACTTGCGCGATAGACCTGTATCCACACCAAAGAGAATCCCCGCCAGCAAAGATGCTTCAGGGTCTTGGAAAATGCGATAAGTATGTTCCAGCAGGGTAGCCTTTAACTTGAATACTGGGATAAATATAAGGTTACCGCCACTACCAGGAAGGCGAGTCACTTCAGCTGTCTTCATGTACGAATACACGCCTGAACGAGCAAGATAATCTCGGTATGAGAATTCCTCATTCTCTGGCGGAGTCTGCAACTGTCCACGCACGCGGATGCGTTCGCCATATTCATATTCTTCATTTTCAGCGACTCGCACAAGAATTTCACCAGAGACGGGCATGTCACCGCTGCCTGTGTCCACGGCTTCTACTTTGAGCTTGAGGTTGGTGTAGTTATCACGATAATCAGGCGGCTCGGAAAGAGAGCCTGTAATCAGTAATTCGTAATTGCGGTCATTGTAAAAGGCAATGTGAAAGGCATCGATATTCGGCTGGCGAACTTGATAATAGGCAGAGCCTAGGAAAAGAAAGATGGGAAGAGCAAAATAGATCGGGCGGGTTGCAAATAAGAAGTAAAAAGTAGACAGTGAGAATTGCTGGTTGTTGGACGATGGAGAATATCCACTGCCAGAACGTGATGAAAAAAAACGAAGAAGGATGAAAACAAAAAGGAATAAAACAGCAATTAATGTCCAAACCCAAGTGGGGAGGAAAAAGTTATTCGCAAGCACGATCCCCGCGAGAAAGGATATGGAAATCCACAACAATTGCATGTTGTGGATTTTACATTAGTTTATGGTTATGTGATTGTTCTATCTATACAGGCCGCTCAAAGTTATAATCCACCACCATGACCGATAAAAAACTAATTCTCGTCACTGGCGCAACAGGCTACGTGGGTGGACGCCTCGTGCCGAAACTTCTTGAAGCTGGTTATCGCGTGCGCTGCATTGTGCGGGACCCATCTCGCTTACAGGGGCGTGCCTGGCTCAACAAAGTGGAGGTGGTTCAAGGTGATGCCCTCTTCCCTGAGCAAATTGGCAAGGCCATGCAGGGTGTGTCCATTGCCTATTATCTAATGCACGGAATGCAAGGCAGCAAGATCAACGCCGAGCGTGACCTGCAAGTAGCACGGAACTTTACCTATGCCGCAGAAGAAGCAGGAATTGAACGCATCATTTACCTCGGCGAATTGGTGGACCCAACTTCGAATCTTTCTCCCTATTTGCGGGCCAGACATGAAACAGGATATTTGCTACGCTACAGCAAAGTGCCTGTCACTGAAATTCGCGCAGGTATGATCATCGGCTCAGGCTCCGCACTTTTTGAAATGATCCGCTATCTGACGGAGCGCGAGCCACTGTTGGTTTGTCCCGCGTGGTTTTTCTCGCAGGCTCAACCGATCGCGATCCGCGATGTGCTTTCCTATCTCGTTGCCTCGATCAAAACTCCTGACAGCATCGGACGTGTTCTCGAAGTCGGCGGCCCAACTCGCTTGACTTATGCAGACATGCTTTTGGAATATGCAAAAGAACGCAACCTAAAACGCGTTTTGATACCCACTCCTTTTTTTGCACCGCGCCTTTCGGCATATTGGGTACACATGGTCACACCGATCCATTGGCGGGTGGTTGCGCCGCTCATTGAAGGCTTTCGTTCCAATCTCATCGTGCGTGACGATGCAGCAAAAAAATTATTTCCGCAAATCCAGCCAATCGATTTTCAAACAGCAACCCATCTTGCATTGGGACGCGTCCAACGGGACAATGTGGAGACGAGCTGGTCTGACGCATTGGTGACAGCCTTGGGCGATGTTAAACCCTACGAGTTCACTGTGGAAGAAGGCCTATTCATCGAGCGCAGACAGGTCATTCTTGATATTCCAATTGAAACCGTCTTCCGCTCCTATACAGGCATCGGCGGAGAACGCGGCTGGCTGTATATGGACTGGGCTTGGGCCATGCGTGGTTGGATGGATAAAGCCATCGGCGGCGTTGGTCTGCGCCGCGGACGCCGTCACCCTGATGAGATACACACTGGCGAAGCACTTGATTTTTGGCGTGTGGAAACCGTGGAGAAAAACGCCAAAATGCGCCTGCGCGCTGAGATGAAAGTCCCTGGCAAAGCGTGGCTTCAATTTGATTCCACACCTGCGCCTGATGATAAGAAAAAGACGGTATTCATCGTCACTGCTTATTATGAACCGTATGGGTTCTTTGGATTCTTATATTGGTATGCAATGTGGCCGTTCCACAAATTCATCTTTGACGGTCTCACTCGCAGACTGGCTTCTCGTGCACGGGTTTTAGGTCATTCCTATTAGCCAGTTTTTTGTACACGGCTGCTTCTGTGAACCACACAGAAAAGAATAGATTTTTACTATAGCTAATCACTTTCTCGCCCCGGCAGGGTTATATAGCTAATGACAGATTTTCTCTTCCCCGTTCTTGGTTATTTGCTCGGTTCTCTTCCGTTCTCGATCTGGATCACACGCTTCGCCAAAGGTGTGGATGTACGCGACGCAGGCTCAGGTCACGCTACAACGACAAACACCATTCGTCAGGCTGGGTTCGGCTGGGGTGCATTGGTATTTATTTTAGATGTAGCCAAGGGATTTCTGCCCACCTATCTATCATTAAAGTATTCAGGGAATATCTGGATCATAACCTTTACTGCCGCCTTCGCGGTTATCGGTCACTGCTGGCCGCTGTTCGCAGGTCTGCGCGGCGGAATGGGGCTGGCGACGGCAGGCGGTGCATTTTTAGCGGTCAATATATTGGCATTCCTCCTTTGCATTGGGATGTTGATACTGCTGGTGTTGGTGGTGCGTCACTCAGCGCGGGCGAGCGTTTTCGCAGGGATCCTTGCAGCGCCTGTATTATGGGTATTCAATATTCGCGATATTGCTTTTTGGGTGGCAGTCGGCGCAGGGCTCGTGATCGCAATCCGCTTTTTAGTGGATTGGAATCGCAAGTATCGAGAGTTATGGCTGGATCGAGAAAACGTGGGAAGAAGCTCAGGCTGAGATTCTGTCAATCGGTCAGCGGGCAGGTGTGGGCGGGGAACGATGCGATGTATTTCTTCATTAAACAAAAAGAGCCTCCGTTTTGAACGGAGGCTCTTTTAATCTCCCAACAGCCAATCAAACAAACCGTGCCTATTTGGCGATGTCTCTTCCAGCCGCGGCATGGCCAGCAAAACAACAGTGATGTTATCGTGTCCACCGCGTTCATTGGCAAGGTTAACCAGGGTTTCCGCAGCAGCTTTCAAATCCTTCTTCGAACGGACGATCTTTTGAATTTCATCATCCCAAACGAGGTCAGTCAGGCCGTCGCTGCACAAGAGGATGGTGTCGCCAGGCTCAAGGTGGAAGCCTTGATTGTTGATCGATTCCTCGTCCGTCTCTTCACTGTCAATACGCATTCGGAAGTCCACCTCAGGCAGTTTGATGCCGCCAAGGTGTCTGCGAATAACATGCAGGTTCGGGTGGTCGCGCATTTGCTCGGCCGTAATAATGCCCTTCTCGTAGGCTTCCTGCACCCAAGTGTGGTCAATTGTGAGGCGCTGAATGTATTTTCCGCGCAAAAGGTAGATCCGCGAATCCCCTACATAGGCGGTATAAAGTTTATTTTCGATCACCCACGCACAAGCACAAGTGGCGCCCATGCCTTCTTCATCCTCTTTGCCAGCGGAATGCGCGGCAATAGCCTGGCTGGCATCGTGGATAGCAGTTTCAAGTATTTTTACGGGTCGCTTGGCGTTACTTTCCCCTACGCCCATGCTAATATAATTCACGGCAAGCTCAGCTGCCACTTCGCCCGCGCGATGACCACCAATGCCATCAGCAACAATGGCAAATACAGATGGGCGCGCATCTTCCTTGCTTATCAGGAACGATGAGACCGCATACCGGTCTTCATTGTTCTTGCCGGACATTCCGGCGCTGCTAAGCGCGGCAACGTGAAGGTGAGGAAGTGTGGAACGGATCATTCTTCAACAGGTTGAACAGTGATCTTGGGGGTTGGAATGGCTGGCGGCACCTTGAGCATAAAGCGATACATTAATTGCCCGAAGTGTACCATATCCCCATGCTTGAGACGATACCCCTCACGGGGGACTGGTTCGTAATTCACCCACGTACCCGCAATGGAGTTATTGTCCTGCAAGAGATAACCGCCATCATCTGTCAAGCGGAGCCTGGCGTGAACCGAAGAAATGGATGGATCATCCAGAATCTGAGTACATTGCACTGGGTCTGTGCCAAAGACGGTCTCTTTTTCAGCCAGGGGAATGGGAGCAACGGCAGCAAACTGTCCATCTGGATTGATACGGATAAAGGAAGCCGCCGCCTCTTTACTGGACTTTAGAGTTGTTTCTGTTTTCTTAGACGGGGTGCGCCGCTTCTGAGGTTTCTTTGCAGGAGCAATGGTTGTTGGAGCAGTATCCTCCACCGTTCCAGTTTGGATCGTCTGAGTAAGCGGGTCAGCTTCGGCACGACGAGTTTCTTGTGCCGCACGCAAGGATGGGATTCGCAAACGTCCACTAAGCAAAATGAAGAAGAGCACCAAGCCTGCAAAAATAATCGCGCCAAACGTGATCGGCGTACGATATTTCGCAAGGAAAGCAGCAGGTCCACTGGGTGGCTTGACAACCGTCACCGTGACAGGCAAGCCCATGCTGGTCTTACTCAACCCAAGGATATCTACCGCTTCAACAGTGATAGTGTGCTGTCCACTAGCTGTATAGGTTTTCAAATCCCATGTAAAGGACGTAAAAGGCTCGGCGGTATTCTCATCCACAGCGATGCCATCGATATACAAAGTGGTACGTGTAAGTGGACGAGTATGTCCATCTGGAAATTCTACAATGATCTCGATAGGCTGAGACTCAGGCAAAAGGATTTCAGTATTGAATGGGTCATCTGCCGGAGCCTGACGCGTAATCTGCAATGCGGGCGCCACAGGGAAGGGGTTGGGCGGCTGAATATTGACGGTGAAGCGTTGCTCATTGGAAATCACATTACCAGATGGCAAAGCAACTTGTACGCTAAGCGGATAATCTCCAGAAACAGTCGCGTGGGATGTGTACGTCAGCGAATAAACCCGGCGTAATGCGGAAAAATAAACTTCAGGGTCTGGGAAGCGTTCCTCACCTGAATACTGGAACATAGTTCCACCAGTTTGAATGGCAAGGTTATTGAAGACCGCCGCGCTGGTATTGGTGAATGTGGTGTTCGCATCCACATACCAGACAAAGATGCGGACGTTGCTTTCCAAGGCGCGCTGGATGTAGGGCTCCATAGTGGCCGCCAAATTCGGGTCTTCCATTTGGGGGGTAATTAATAAAATGGCGCGCTTCATGCCAAGGCGCGGCGTCTGCGCGGAAACCGTATCAATAGCGGTGGAAAGGGATTGTAAATTGGGAGTTGCAGCACGCAAGTCAGGCTGAAAACCTGTCAGACCCACGATAAAGTCTGAGGGAGCTGCGTGATTAATAACTGGCCCTGCCTGGCTGACAAGGCTTAAGTCATCGGGAAGATCAGGTGGACGGCTTTGCGCCCACTGAGCGATCACCTGCATTACACGTTGAAAACGGGAAAGTCCATTCGCGTTACGCGCATCCAACGGTGTGCCTTGGTTAACTGCAACAACCAGCTGCAACGGGACAGCGATCTCGTTCAGCGAGTCGACTGGGAGTGGTTGACCGTTCTCGATAACAGTAACAGCTTCGGGCTTAATGCCTGAAGCGAAAATCTTCTGAGAGTCGAACACATCCACAAATGCGGAAACAGATGGAAAAGCAGATGCTTCCGCATTGTACAGAGTCGCGGTAGCAAGGTTTTCCTGTGCACGAACAGACGGCACAACACCGAGCAAGAGGCTCAGGCTGAGGAACAGGGCAAAAAATTTACGCATTTCCCTCAACAAAGATAGGTGCTTCTTCCTTGGGTTTTGTAAGGCGCAGGTAGGTCAATGTCCATACGGACTCAGTATATGTCATAAGGATGCCGCCAATAAGCCATGCGATCGGGCTATAACAAATGGAGAATATCCCTACAGCAATGAAGGGCCGCCAGGACGTAATGTTGCCTTGAATAAGTGCTTGCATTAATGGAACAAAAAGCAATATCAACGGCAGCATGACAATTACGCCGATGATGAAGCTGGCAATAAAGATCACTACGCCAATGATCAGAAGGATCACAATGTTCTTTGATAAAACATGCCAGCCGCGTGCAAGGGCCGCAAAGACTCCCAAATTATCTATAGCAATGGAGCGTTTCACTTGAAAATGATATAAGTTCAATGCAATGGAGATAGGGAACATGCAGCAGCACATGGAAATCAGGATCAAAACAAGTGTACCGCCCATGGCCGTGTCATTCATTCCACTTCTGGCTGCGGGAATCACAAATGCTAATAGGGCAAGGATAAAAACAACGATGACCGGAAGCCAAATAATAAGTGCCGCTCCGAACAGCCGCCAAAAATAACTCAAGCTTTCAGAGAACAGCCCGCCGAAGGGGATCGTCTCAGCACCGTTTTCAGCTTGTACCACACCGCGAGCCAATCCTGCTGTGCCGACAAGGCTAAAGAAGATTTGTATAACGATGGAAATAAGTAAAACAACGATGGCAACATAGACGATCCAAGTATGCTGCTGATACCAGTCGAGGATTCGCGTTCCAAGCGCCTCAATCTGTTTTGTCATTTCAGGAGTAAGTGGGTTGTTTGGCGTTCCACTGCCGCCTCTATTGTTACCGCCTGAATTACCGCTACCACTGCCCCTCCCGCAGCTGGCAAGGATGCCAAAAATCCACAAAACCTTATATTTCCAGGTAATTTTTCCAGCGCGGGTAAAAACTTCAATGAAATCAAAATTCATGGCAGGTTCCTCGGTCTATTACTCACTGTAATATAACCTGATTCTCGGTTTTTCGCTGTATGGTAGAAAGGCGCAGATAGGTCAAATCAAGGGAGGCTTTCATGAAAACACCGAGCACACTGGAGACTAAGAGTATCAAAGGGACAACAATGCAGGCGAATAGCCCTGAGATCAGCATTATAGTTTGCGTGCTTACATCCTGTCCAAGCTCAAGCAAGGCTGGGATAAGAAAAACTGGCAGCATGATCGGAGTAACAACGATACTACTCACAATCGAACTGCCAAAATAAACGATCAATGTAATAACAATGTATTTCCAGACATGGGTACGAACTAATTGAATAGCATGCTTGATCGCGCCCATCACGTCCAAATCATCGGCAATGACTGCGATCTGAGCCGCTTCAATGACAGCTACCAACAGGAACGAAAATGGGGTAAGCAAAAACATAATGGGTTGCAAACAAATAGATGCCATCCCCATAGTTACCAAGATCAATGCAAATGACAGCACAAAAAATATCGTGAAGACC
Organism: Anaerolineales bacterium; assembly: GCA_046328875.1. Lineage (GTDB taxonomy): Bacteria > Chloroflexota > Anaerolineae > Anaerolineales > Villigracilaceae > Villigracilis. The sequence continues at coordinate 4,337,140 of JAXLVS010000001.1, forward strand.
AACCCGATCGTCAGGTTGATAACCAGCATCACCCCAAGGACACGCCAGAAATATGGAATTCCATCCTTGACCAAATCCATGAATTTGGTGGAACCTTCCTCACGGTCTGCACGGATGATTCCCAGCATAGCGGCAGAAACAGATAAAGAACCAAGCCCAATATTGACAATGACCGCCAACGTCAAAGCCACAAGAAAGAAAATCAAGATCGTCACAGACATCGTCTGAGATATATCCCCTTTTAAGTTCAAAGTGACAATTGCCACGAAAACGAAAAAGAGAACAAACGGCAAGAACGCCGCCAGCATGGGCAGAACCAGCACACCCCAAATAGATTTATGCTTCCATGTAATTTGCAAGGCACGAGTCAACACATTGCCATAATCGAAGTTCATACCCTAGTCTCCGTTGGGGTTTCTTCCAGAATAATTGGAGCGTTCAAATTACGGTTTATCCGCAGATAAGCCACAGCCCAGGCAGATTGGAAGAAAGCCATGAGTATCCCCTGGACTGTATACATTACAAAAGACATAATCGGGAAAAACACAAAGAAGAACACAAGTATATATTTATGAAAATCGCCTGATGCATCAAACCCGATAGGAAGCATCATCATCGGGAGCATCATAGGGAATACGAATATGCTAGACAGTGTCGCAAGTGCGAAATAAAGAACCACCATCAACAGAACTACCCCCAGCACATTGGCTCTGAAAAGTTTCCAGCCGTGAGAAATTGCCTCTATCGTCCGCATGTTATCCGCAACAATTGCTGCTTGTGCAAGTTCGAGTACTGAATATGCCACAACAATACCTGGGATTAACAATAGGAACATGGGCACCATACACAAAGTGGCAAGCCCAAATGTAATAATTGAAGCCAATGTAATTGCAACCATGAAAGCGAGCCAGATCACCATCCATGTGCCGCCAAAAATGGCATACAAACCCAACACACGCCAAAAATATGGAAGACTTTCAGTGAACAATCCACGAAACGTAAGTTTCTCCCCGCTTTTTTCAACCTTCAAGGCGCCATAGGTGCTGGTCAACTGAGCCACAATACCTATAAACATCATAGGAAGCATCAAGATGAACATCAAACCAATAAACGCGAATGAAACCCATGTCTGGTTTAGATATTGATCATACGGTTCAGGCAGGAACATTGCAAAAGCTGGATTTGTAACAAACATGAGCGGCGTCAATACAAGCGAAAACAAGCCAGGCAACATTTGCCATAACCAAAGGACTTTATGGTTCCAACCGATCTTCCATGTACTGCTCAACACTTCCCCGAAATCGAACTTCATGGTTTCTCCTTGAATCCGCCTTTAAATTCCCAAACCCAAAGCTCTTACTCCCATTCAATTGTCGCAGGCGGTTTACTCGTAATATCATACACCACGCGATTGATTCCTTCCACCTCGTTAACCACGCGGCTTGAAATTTTTGCAAGCAGGTCAAACGGCAGGCGCGCCCAATCAGCTGTCATAAAATCGTCGGTTGAAACGGCGCGGATCGCGGCGGCTTCCTGATAAGTGCGCTGGTCGCCCATCACACCCACCGAGCGGACAGGCAGCAAGACCATGAAGGCTTGCGAGGTCTGTGCGCCTTTTCCCAAAAAGCCTGCTTTGGATAATTCCTCCAAAAGGATCTTATCCGCCGCCCGCAGACGGGATACACGCTCGGGCGTACATTCCCCGAGACAGCGCACGGTCAACCCCGGACCTGGAAATGGTTGCCGCCAAACAAGCGCTTCACTCAGCCCAAGCGCTTCCCCCACCAAACGGACTTCATCCTTGAACAAATAGCGTAATGGTTCAACGAGTTCAAATTGCATGTCTTCAGGAAGACCACCCACGTTGTGATGAGACTTGATCTTTTCTGCCTTGCTGCGGTCTGGGCCAGAGGACTCAACTACATCAGGGTAAATCGTCCCTTGCACTAAAAACTTCGGCTGACCTACATTCTTTGCTTCGCGCTCAAAAATGCGGATAAATTTCTCGCCGACGATCTTGCGCTTTTGTTCAGGGTCAGTCTGGCCTTTCAATACTCCGAGAAAATCGTCAGCGGCTTCTACTGTAATTAGTTCAGCACCCAAGCCACCCCGAAATGCAGAAGCGACCTGTTCACCTTCATTCGCGCGCAGCAGCCCTGTATCCACAAAAACGCAGACAAGTTGATCGCCGATCGCCTTGTGGACGAGAGCTGCCGCCACAGATGAATCCACGCCGCCAGAAACTGCCGCGAGAACGCGTGCATCGCCAACTTGCGCTCGAATCCGTTTGACGCTGTCATCGATGATGGAGGCGGGAGTCCAATCTGGTTTTGCGCCGCAAATATCCACAGCGAAATGCTGAAGTAGTTCAATTCCATTGGGCGTGTGATGCACTTCGGGGTGGAACTGCACGCCGAAATATTTCCGTTGTAGGTCACCCATCGCTGCGAAGGGGCTGTTGCCAGATTTAGCAAGCGCAATAAAACCATCAGGCATGCGCGAGATCTTATCGCCGTGAGACATCCATACTTTGTTGATGTTATCCAGCGCAGTGCCGCGCACGAGATGGGTAATTTCAGCGGAGCCATATTCACGCTCGGCAGATGGGTCCACTTGGCCGCCGAGGGCGTGGGTGAGAGCTTGCATGCCGTAGCAAATCCCAAGAATCGGTAAGCCTGATTCGAGAATGAATTTTTGAATGAATGGAGCGTTCTCTTCGTATACAGACTTCGGTCCGCCAGACAAAATAAATCCCTTCGGTTGGATCGAAAGGATTTTTTCCTGCGGCGCATCCCAAGGGAATAACTCGCAATAAACTTGTGCTTCACGCACACGGCGGGCAATGATCTGAGCGTACTGGGAACCGAAATCGAGAATGGCAATTGATTCTGTCATGTATTAATCCCGTAGGGGCGAGACGCTTCGCAGCCTCGCCCCTACATGTCTGAGATGAGATGAAAATGCAAATGCGGAAAGTCTTGATACTCTCCGCCGTTGACAATAAGACGATAGGCTTTGAGATGGAGTTCATCCACAAGGCTTTGGACGGTGGAATACAAGTCCGTTAGAAAGGCGGTATCCTGCGGGTCGAGGCTGGCGAGGGAATCCACCTGCCGCTTCGGGAGGATGAGCACGTGGATCTTATAGCTTGGAGAAGGATGATGAAACGCAAGCAGGTTCGAGGTCTCACGGAGGCGGTTGACTGGGATGAGAAAACTCATGTAGGTAAGAATCCAGCCGATGAAGCGGGAAACAAATCGAAGGTGAAGAAATTTACGAATCACGTTTGACGTTGAAGGTCAAAGGTCAATCTTCAAACTCGATTTTACCGTTATCCAGTGATTTGATACATGCAATGGATTCAATGGGAACGCCAAGCGGCTTCAACGCCTCGCGCCCGCCTTCAAAGCTCTTTTCGATCAACGCACCGATACCGACGATATGAGAACCAGCCGCTTCCGCAAGGCGGACGAGGCCAAGGATGGTTTGTCCGCTGGCGAGAAAGTCATCAATGATGAGGACTTTTTCGTCATTGGCAAGATATTCAGGAGAGACGATCAGCTCGACCATGCGTCCCTTGGTGTGCGAAGGCGCAAGGGTGAGATAGACTTGGTCGGGCATGGTAACAGGTTTGTTCTTGCGAGCGTACACAACGGGCAATCCGAGATGAATGCCTGTCGTAAGCGCAGGCGCGATACCTGAAATTTCAGCAGTAAGGATCTTCGTGGCGCCGACGTTTGCAAAGAGTTCTGCAAAGATGCGTCCGCAATCATTCATGAGGTTGGGGTCCACTTGATGATTAACAAAGCTATCCACTTTCAAAATTCCACCACCAAGTACTTGCCCCTCATTCATAATACGTTGTTGAAGTTGGTTCATTTAGTCTCCGTGTTGTCCAGACAGATTTTCGATGGATTTTACGACTGAATGGGGAAAGATGCAAAGAGGAAAGATGCATTGCATAAGTTATTCCCGTATAGTTCGCGGGCAAAAAACTCACTTATCCCCATTTAAGGTCGTCAAATGTACTGTGTTAGAATCTTGCGCGTGAATGAGAAAAATGTTTTAGTGTTGGCATCCAACTCGCCGCGCCGCAAACAATTACTTGCGCTCGGGAACTGGAACTTCGTTGTGAACGTCGCGGATATTGATGAGACACAACTCGCTGGCGAGACTCCCAAAGAATATGTATTGCGCCTCGCACAAGAGAAAGCATTAGCCGTAAAAAATAAAGTGAATGCAGAAAACATCATCATTGGCTCAGACACCACCGTTGTCGTTGATAATGAAATCCTTGGTAAACCAGTGGACGAAAAAGACGCCGAACGCATGTTGAAGCAATTACGCGGACGTACACATCAAGTATTCACAGGCATTGCCCTCTATCGTATGCAGGATGGAAAAATGCTGACGGAGTTATCCATTACGGATGTGCCGATGCGAAATTATTCTGATGAAGAAATCGCTGCATATATCAAAACAGGCGACCCCATGGATAAAGCTGGCTCGTATGCCATTCAACACCCTGAATTTCAACCCGTCCATTCGATGCAGGGATGCTACGCTGGTGTAATGGGTCTTTCCATGTGTCATGTGTTACGCACTCTAAAAAAGTTTGACTTCTCCCCCGCTGCAGATGTTCCTGCGGCGTGTCAATCTCTGTTGAATTATCAATGTCAGGTTTCATCCGCGATCCTGCGCGGGGAACTCGTATCTTGAAAGGAAACGTAATGAAGCCATTACGCTGGATCAATTTCGTTTTGATCGTCTTGTTTCTCTCTGCCTGTGCCTCCGGCGGCGGAGGCGGTCTGCCGTCCATCCTTGGCGGCCCTACTTCCGTGCCACTGCCAACAGCGCATGCAGGGATCACACCCGCCCCAGATGAAAACTCAGCCGTGACAAAATATCTCGAAGCCTTGAAGCAGGACGATTTTGAAACGATGTACTCGCTTCTGTCTCAGTCCAGCCGTGATTCTGTCACACTGGAAGATTTCTCTAAACGCTGGAATGACTCTTTGAATGCCATGAGCGCAGCAGAGATCGAATACACCATCAACTCTGCACAAGTCGGCCCGCGTGATGCCGAAGTCGGCTATAGCATCACCTACAAAACCGTACTGGCTGGCGATATCCAACGTGATATTGTGGTCCGCATGAAGAATGAGAATAATGAATGGAAGATCATTTGGGATGAAGCCCAGATCCTTCCCGAACTGGCAGGCGGCAATCAACTGGTAATGGAATATAGCATCCCTGCCCGTGGCGATATCTACGACAAGAGTGGTCAACCCATTGTCACACAATCAGATGCATTTGCCTTTGGCATTCAAACCGATTTGATCGATCTGGATATGCAAGGAGCTTTGACCTCAGAGCTCGGTCTACTTTGCGGATTAGATCCGCTAGATATTCAAGACGAGATAGATGCTTCAGGACCTGGCTGGTACTTGCCCATGTGTGAAGGGACTCGGGAGGAAGCCCAGAGATTACTCTCCATCAACCCTGGCGGCCTCGTGGTTTCTGATTACAACTCTCGATATTATGCTGGCTCAGGCCTCGCACCGCAAGCCGTTGGATACACCCAATCGATCTCGCCAGAACAATTGAATGAGTATCGCCGCAAGGGGTATCAAGGCAGCGAACGCATCGGTCAAACGGGCGTAGAACAGTGGGCTGAAAATTACCTGGCAGGGCAACACGGCGGCACATTGCGCGTGGTAGCCCCGGACGGCCAACCCATCTCTACTCTTGGCGAAAGCAAACCTAAAGCTGCTGATTCCGTTTACCTTACCATTGACAGCAACATGCAAAAATGGGCACAGGCCTCCATTGAATATTTCCGTGGCGCAATAGTCGTCATGGAAGTGGATACAGGCCGTATCCTTGCCATGGCGTCTGGCCCAGGGTTTGACCCTAATTATTTCGAATCAGAAAACCCAAATAACATTGGCATCACTGACCTGTTAAATGACAGCCGAACCCCGCTGGTTAACCGTGCTGCCCAAGGACAATTGCCGCTTGGCTCTGTTTTCAAGATCATCACTTTCTCGGCAGCGCTTGAAAGCGGACTCTATCTCAAAGATACTAAATACGATTGCCAATATGAGTTCAATGAGCTATCCGACCAGACACGTTACGATTGGACCTATCAACACTGCCAGACAAGATTATCCGAAGGTCTTTTCTGCGATACGTCAGATAGCCGCCCATCTGGCACGTTGACCCTGCAAGAAGGATTAATGCGGTCGTGCAATCCTTACTTCTGGCACATCGGCAATGACCTTTACACCAATTGGAACCGCGGCAATGACATCGCCAACATGGCGCGCGCCTTTGGTCTTGGTTCACCGACTGGCATTCAACAAATCCCTGAAGAACCCGGTCAGATCCTTGACCCCGCCACTCAAATTGATGCAGTCAATCAAGCGATTGGGCAAGGCACCGTATTGGTTACACCATTACAGGTTGTCCGTTTTATGGCTGCCATTGCCAACGGTGGAACGTTATACCGTCCACAAATTGTTGAGAAGATCCAGCCTGTAGAAGGAAGCCCCATCCAATCATTCAAGCCCGAAGCGCAAAGCGCGCTCCCGTTGCGCCCTGAAAATTTGGATATTCTGCGTCAGGCTTTGTTCATGGTCACAGATGATCGTCGTGGCACTGCGCATTTCAATTTGCGCGGGTTGCAATTTAAAGTATTGGGAAAAACAGGAACAGCCGAATCTGGCAGCGGCAAGCCACACGGCTGGTTCGCAGGTTATACTGAAAATGAAGAGAACACCGGCTTGCCTGATATTGCCATCGTAGTCGTTGGTGAGAACATCGGCGAAGGTTCTGAGTATGCTGTGCCTATGTTCCGTGCCATGGTGGAAACTTATTACTATGGCAGCCCACAGACTCGTCCCTGGTATGGCACTATCGGTTACCCCCCGAACACACCAGTTCCCGGTACCACCCCATAATCAACATGGTTGGGAATCACACAGAGTGTGATTCCCAACCAATTAATCAGGAAACCATTTGACAAACACAAACAGCAAACAAGGTTTGATCATAAAAGCCCAATCCGGCTTCTTTTGGGTGGAAACCGGGGAGGGCATTATTATTTGCCAATTACGAGGGAAGTTAAAACAGGGGCGCGCTAAAGGTGATATTGCCGCAATTGGTGACCATGTCACCATTACGGTTTTGGATGACGGAAGCGGGGTCGTGGAAAATGTCGAAGAGCGCAAGCAGGCTTTGGTCAGGTTAGATCCGCGTCCGCAGGGTGAATATCAGCAAGTGCTGCTGGCAAATGCCGATCAAGTCATCTTCGTGTTTGCATGTGCGAATCCAAATCCCAAATTAAGAATGTTGGATCGTTTTCTCGTCATTGCTGAAAAACAAAAGATACCGATCATCATTATTGCCAACAAAACCGACCTTGTGGATAACCCAAAAGAGATTTTTGGCATGTACGAAAACATTGGGTATTGTGTTATTTATACTTCTGCAAAAAAAGAACAAGGGTTGGAAGAAATACGCGACACTCTGAAAAATAAAATTTCTGCATTTGCCGGGCCAAGCGGTGTTGGAAAATCAAGTTTACTAAATGCGCTTCAACCCGGGTTGGGGCTTGCAGTAAACGAGATCAGCTCGGTGATGAACAAAGGCAGACATACCACTGTCACGCGCCAAATGTTTCCATTGGAAGGCGGTGGATATGTGGCCGATACGCCGGGCTGGAAGTCTCTCGCATTGTGGGACACGGAAGCCGAAGAGATGGACGCTTATTTCCCCGAATTGCGCGACCTGGTTCCACATTGTCAGTTCAGCGACTGCACTCACAGCCACGAACCTGGTTGCGCTGTCTTGGCGGCATTGAAAGAAAATAAAATCCATCCCGAACGCTATCAATCTTATTTAAAATTGCGTGCCGGGCAGGAATAAACAATCTACAATTTACGTTTCATTTTTTAAAATTCACTTGACACCTCGCACCTGACACCTGATACTTACTCCAATGGCTGATAACTGGAATTTACTTGGGCACGAATGGGCAGTAGATATGCTGCGCCAACACGCCGCGCACGATGAGATTCGCCACGCGTATCTTTTCTGCGGACCTCCCGGCTTGGGTCGGCGGACTTTGGCATTGCGCCTCGCTCAAGCATTGAACTGCACCAAGCCGATCGGTCCTGGCATCCCTTGCGGCTTATGCCGTGATTGCAAACAGATCGAAGCCATGCAGCACCCTGATATGAATGTTATTCAAGCAGATGCCGAAGGTGGCACACTCAAAGTGGATCAGATCCGCGAAGTGCAACGTTCTTTGTCGCTCAAACCTTATCAATCAAAATATCGCGTGGCGTTGTTCCTCCGTTTTCAAGAAGCCAACGATAATGCCGCCAATGCGCTATTAAAGACTCTTGAAGAAGCACCCGCTCACGCCATCCTTTTATTAACCGCAGATACACCCGAGCAACTTCTGCCAACCATCATCTCGCGCTGCGAAATTCTACGTCTGCGCCCGCTGCCCATTGAAGCCGTAGAGTCAGACTTGATCTATCGCGGTGTGGATGAAGAACGTGCGCGCTTGCTTGCTCACATTTCAGGTGGACGCCCCGGCTACGCCCGCCGATTAGTAGATGATGTGACATTGTTTGAAAAACGCGATGAAAGACTCAACGATCTTCAGGCGCTATTGCCTGCTCCTCGCGTTGAAAAATTCTCTTACGCTGATAAACTCTCCAAAGATAAAGATGCCATGCGCCAAGCCATCACCATCTGGCTCTCCTACTGGAGAGACGTGATGTTGCGAGTGGCAGGCGCAGAAACCCCGCTTATCAATGTAGACCGCAACATGGAAATCGAATTTCTAGCCGGGCGGCTGAATCTATCCACTGCACGGCGCGTGGTCAGTGACCTTGAGAACGCCCTCGAAAAAATGGATCGCAATGTAAATTCAAGGTTACTGGCTGAAGTTTTATTAATGGATTGGCCGAAAGTTTAATCGTAGGGGCGACCCGTCAGAGTTGAGATTGAGTACACAGGAAATCCTCGGCGGGTCGCCCCTACATAACAAGGAGACTTAATAATATGTGTAGAAGTATCAAACCCTTGCGCAACATGGATCACCCCGTCACAGAGCAGGAAATTAACGAAGCAGCATTGCAATATATCAGGAAGGTCAGTGGGTATCGAAAGCCTTCAAAAGCCAATGAAGAAGCATTTCAACAAGCCATCAATGAGGTTGCCGAAGCAACCAGAAAAATGCTGGAGACATTAACGAGCAAACCCCTCCCCGAAAAAGCCAGTTAATTTATTGTTATGTTATCAAGGAGAACTCTATGTTCGATCCTCGTGACCAACAGCTTAAAAATTTAGAAATAGCTTATGCTGCCTACATGGAAACCATGCAAAACCTATCTGCTGAGAATTTCCTCAAACCTCTCGGTGACTGGAACTCGCGAGATATTGCGGCACACTTTATCGGCTGGAACCGCATCACGCTGGTAGGGTGCAGTGAATTGCGTGAAGGAATAGAACCGTTTTATTTTTATGACGGCACAAATGACTATAGAAAGATAAACGCCCGCTTTCTTACGCAATTCCCCTCCACAGACAAAAGCGAATTATTACAAGAAATCGTATCCACAAAAGAGTCACTGGTCGTGTACTTGAAAACCATTCCTGAAAATGAATGGGAGTTGGATACAGGTGTCGTACACTACCGCAAAGACCCTGCTACCATCGCCCGTTGCGTGGACTCACTCATCCGCGATTACCGAAAGCACAGGCAAGAGATTGTAGACGGATTTTCATAAACTAAGAACAACCTACGCCCTTTAATGTGCAGAAAGTATGAAAAAAATAATTATAGGTATTGAGATTAATCTACTTCATCATCTTTTCTTCTGCCATAATATGCAAATGTATCAATTGCATTACCTTTAGAATCTTCTAGGTGAGCAGTGTCTTGAAGATTGTTCCAAACATCTTGTTTTCTTCCCCAATAGAAGTTGTTGCCCGCAACTTAGCCGCCTCCCCAGTTGGTTCTAGTTTTGTCCATATAGTTGCCGATGTTGAAGTCTTTTTAGAAAATCTTATTTTTCCGCTTAAAACAAATACCGGAAACTTAAATTTATTTAACGCTTGATCAAACAATATCCAGTTGGTCATGTCAACTGCGAATATTCCTAGATTTTCTATAACTACATGCTCATTTTCCAAATCACTTCTTTCAATATGGGTTATTCTCACATTGTGTTTAGCAATATTGGTTATTAATTCATCGATAAAGACTATGACAATTTCACCAATTACTAAAGCGTACAAGATATATATTATCGCATCAATGGGTATAGATGTTTCGATGTATCCTGGTATTAGTATTTCATGAGTACCCCATAAACCTAAAAGTAATCCAAATGCCACTTCAAAAAAACCATCATCGACATCAAGAATGTTATTAAGCAAGAGGATGAGGAAAGGCATAGCAAAGATAAAAACTAGAAGTATGCCTTTATAAAAAGATGGACGCGACAAATTTAATGTTGTACCCTCTTTATCGTATTGGATTGCCCCAATCCAACCACGTTGTGAAATTGTGATTTCAAGATTTGGGTTAATTGTAAAATCATCCGCGTTTTTATTTTGATACTCGCTTCTTAAATTAAGAACTATTTTTTGTTTTTCGAATGGAAAGAAGTCCAACGCACGATACCCAGTAATCGTATCAAATATCAAGTTAGCAGATGTTTCTGATTCTATAATACCCAATGGTAGGTGAGGATAGAAATATTTACCATTTCTTGACAAACAGGAGGATTCCTTTAGCTTATATTCGTATTCATTTGGTCGATCTCCATTTATCACAAGAGATCCCATCCCATTGCCATCTTCAGCCTCTGAGATTAATTGGATAGGAATATTAATGTTTTTTGATAAATAAAATGAATTAAAACAATATACTTCCTCATCTGAATTTGGGTAAATAGATATGTAATCTAAAAACACATGCACTGTAGGACTTTGTGATTGGACTAAAAAACTTTTAGACCAACTATCTTTTTCGTTTAAGTCCGAAATAAGGGTTTGCGGCTCATCGATTATTAAACTAATACCAAATGCTATACCACCACTGTTATTATTACTCACAGAAGAAGCGTTTATTGAAACATATTCTTTTCGGATAACGGCAACAAGCCAGATAATTACAAAAAGATAAAGGAATCCTAAAAACCATCTGCTCCAACGGCGAAATTTGCGAAGATATTTCATATTTACCTCAATTCCATATTGAGCTCAAATCGGGGCATGATATAATTTATTGCACATTATCTCAAAAATAAGGGGCAACTATTAATGGTACCTATGGGTGTTTAATTGACAAATTGAAAATCTAGCTAAAACAACCTAAATTATCGTTTTGTGAGGCACGGAAAATGATAACCAAAAGATATCCTTACATCATTGTTGTTTTGTTGCTTTTGTCTACTTGCACTTCGCCTCCACCTTCTTCACCTCCACCTCTGCCTATTGGCACACCACTTCTCACAATCGAAACTACTTCTACTTCTTCTACTCCAAATAAAGCTATTTTGATTCAGGAAACTTATTGTTACTCAGGACCTGATGGTCAATATAAAGGCTTATATGCCTTAAGCGCGAATTCTGAGGTAAAAGTTTTAGGCGTAAATAGCGATGATGGAAATTGGGCTTTGGTAAACATTAATGTACAGGGAAGTCCCGAGTGCTGGATAAATGCACAATTATTAAGTAACTTGGTCGAAAGTAAAGTGATTATAACAGTTCTTGCTATTCAAGAGAGTGCATGTCGGTTGGGTCCAGAAGACATTTGGAGCATTCAGACCAAGATTGGTCAAGGCAGGAGGGTTAAAGTTATAGGAATGAGTGATTTATACGGGACATGGTTATTCGTAATACCGCCTGATTCAGCAACCCCTTGTTGGGTTGATTCTCCTTCGTTAAGTTCCGTCAATACTTTTAGTTTACCCTTGGTGCCGACCACTACCCCTCATCCAACACCTATAGCAGCTGGGGGGAATGGCGGCAGTAGCGGAGGTAGTGGCAGTAGCGGAGGTAGTGGCAGTAGCGGAGGTGGCGGCGGTAGCGGAGGTGGCGGCGGTAGCGGAGGTGGCGGCGGTAGCGGAGGTGGATGCCAAAACGTGCTTGTCTGTGAAGATCAAATAACCCAAATCGATGTGTGCATAGATTGGGCTGGTAATAGTGGCAAATGTAAAGAATGGGAGCAACAAGATTTAGTTAATACGGTTTGTACAACGGTTTGTCAATAAGAAGCTATTCTTTGAAAATCAATTTTCCGGTATTATTTCATTGGGAAAATCGTAATAAAATAGTTGTCGCAATCATTAAAGAAATCGCACTATATACGCTGCAATACCTCCATACATCTTGAAATATTTTTCCTATTTAATCGCAGAACGTAATTTCCTTGCCAATTTTCCAAAATGCAGAGTGTAGCGAATGTCATCTTTTCGCGGACGTGGAAGGTCAACTTCCACGTCCATTTTTATTTTGCCAGGGCGCTGAGTCAGCACGAGGACACGGTCTGCGAGAAACAATGACTCGTTGATTGAATGTGTCACCATGATGACGGTCTTTTGTTTGGCCTGCCAAATTCGAGAGAGTTCCGTCCACATGCGTTCGCGAGTAAGAGCATCCAGCGAGGCGAAAGGCTCATCGAGCAGAAGCAGGTCCGGGTCGTGGATGAGCGCACGTGCGATCCCCACACGCTGAGCCATGCCGCCAGAGAGATCGCGCGGCCACGAGTCTTCAAAGCCTTCCAATCCCACCAGTTCGATCATTTCTTGTGCTTTTTTCCGCGCAGTGGATTCATCCACGCCTTCCAATTCCAGCGGAAGTTTGATGTTATCCAATACGCTGCGCCACGGCATTAGGCTGGACTGTTGAAACACCATGCCGATCTTCGGCTGCTTGGATTGAGTGAAATTCACCTGCCCTGCTGTTGGTGGCAAGAGATTCGCAAGAACGCGCAGCAAGGTTGTTTTTCCAGAACCCGATGGGCCAAGAAAACAAATAAACTCGCGTGGTGAAACATCAAAAGAAATATTTTCAAGCGCTTGAAGTCCGCCATTGTTGTCTGAAAAAACAACGGAGAGATTACGAACGGAGAGATTGGGATTTTGTGACATGGTAATCAATTGTTAATTATCAGTTGATAATTAACAATTAGGGTACAAACTCATTCGTAAACGCCTTACTCAGATCAATAGGCGCGGGGATCAACTCCATCTTTACCAAAAGGTCGTTCATGTTCTCCCATGATTGCGCACTAGAAAACCCAATTCGGTCAGCAGTCCAAAATTCAATGGAGGTATTCAAAACCTGCATTTGAACATCCTTATCCTGATCTTTCAAATTCTCAACATACTTCAAACTGATCTGATATGCCTCGTCAGGGTTGGCAATGGTATCGGCGATACCATGAGCCAACGCACGCGCCATACCCTTTACCAATTCAGGCTCATCTTTGATTGTCATTTCACTTGAGATAATTCCATTTGCAGGCAGTTGCATATAATCCGCAAGACGAATTTCATTCACATCCATACCTTGTGCCGCCAACACAATAGGTTCATTTGCAGAATAACCGACCACGACATCACTCTGTCCACTGGCAAACGATTCCACTTGGTTGAAGCCGATCGCGTTCATCGTGACATCATCAGCTGTGAGACCTGCCGAAAAAAGCAAAGCCTGTAAGCCGATGTAGTTCGCGCCAAATAAACCTGGCAACCCAATGCTTTTCCCTTTCAGATCCGCGGGCGTTTTGATACTCAACTCAGGTTTAGAGATCACAGAGATCGGGAATTGCTGATACCACGCAAAGGCATACACCACAGGCAATTCCTGCGCACGCGCCAGTAACACCTGCTCACCCGAAGCCACGGCAAACGGTAACTCCCCTGCACCCACCAACGCCACGCCATCGGTCTCAAAAGCGTAATCGAATTCAATCTCGATCCCTTCCTTGGCAAAATAACCTTTATCGACTGCGACATAAAATGGCGCGTATTGAATATTTGGGATATAGCCCATTGGCAGCTTTATCTTGCGGGCCAAGCCCGCATCGCTTCCGCCCTGTGAGTTGCCACAAGCCGAGAGAATGAGTCCCAGCCCTAGCATGAGTAAAACCAATTTCTTAAACATTGAGTCTCCTATGAATTTATCTCGTCATTGCGAGGAGGGCGATCTTCCCGACGAAGCAATCTCAATTACAGTGTTGGAGATTGCTCACCCCGCTGGCGCGCGGCGCAAGTGTCGGGCAAAGAACAAGAACGCCCTCGCAATGACGAAGATATTTTATTTTTGCCACTTCAAAAATCTTCTCTCCAACAAGGTAACCACGCCATACATGGAAAGTGCCAGCGCGATCAATGCAAACACCGCCACAAAGACCATGGACGTGTCATATTGAAAATCGCCAAGCTGCAAAAGAAAGCCAAGTCCCTGTTGTGCATCCACCAATTCCCCAACGATGGCGCCAATGACGGATAACGTTGCACCGATCCTTAATCCACCGAGTAGAACAGGCAGCGAAGCAGGGAGTTCGAGCTTGAATAAAATCTGCCAACGTGTGGCGCGGATGGAATGCATTAAGTCATACAGTGCGGATGGGACAGCGCGCACCCCAACAACTGTGTTTACCAGAACAGGAAAAAACACGATCAAAGCGCAGATAACCACCTTTGAGAGAATCCCATCTCCCAGCCAGATGACCAAAAGCGGCGCAATCGCCACAACTGGGATTGCCTGACTTGCCACAAGATATGGAGAAAGGATCTTTTCAAGCGTGCGTGATTTTGCAAGCGCATACCCTGTGACGGTTGCAAATGTCACTCCCACCAATAACCCCAATACAATCTCTGCCAGCGTGATGCCTGTGTGATAGATCAAACTTCCATCACTGAGAGATTTAAGGAAACGTGACCAAACATCTGCTGGGGCAGGCAAAATGAAGCGTGGAAGTTGAGCCAACTGCACAGTTAATTGCCATACGATCAATGCAAAGATAATTGAGAGAATGGCTGGAAGAATACTTTGAACACGCTTGTATGCTGACATAATAAAAATGCGCCTCGCTTGTATCAACCAAGGGGGCGCAGAAACAGGCATCCGCGGCGCGTGAAGCGGTTTTTATCCACAAAGAAAAACCCGAAAACAATGAATGTTTTCGGGGCGTGAATCCAAACAGCGACGACGAGTCGTGTTGCTTATACCTTCTACTATCCAGACTATACTGTCGGCCTCGGAATCACACCGAGTCATGCTGCTTTTTGCGGCGCCTGCTTCTCAAGGGAGAAACTGTCACTGCCCAAAGAGGCTCGTGGGCTTTACCACCGATCGGGAATTCACTTGCTTTTGTTCGTGCAAATGTCACCCTGCCCCGAAGGTTAATATT
This sequence comes from Anaerolineales bacterium, assembly GCA_046328875.1. GTDB lineage: Bacteria > Chloroflexota > Anaerolineae > Anaerolineales > Villigracilaceae > Villigracilis. The sequence goes on from JAXLVS010000001.1 coordinate 4,352,588, forward strand.
AAGTTGTTGGGATTATACCCGTAACGGGTACGATAACGCAATTAGGCTTTGACGATGCAATCCACTGGGCAGACGGAAACGCACTTGGGGGAATCGTGATGACCTACGCATTCAACACAGGTGGCCTGGTCGATCACATATAAGGTGCCATCGCCTTCGGTGATGGATTCGGTGGGGCAATCGGGAACGCAGGCACCGCAAGCGATGCAGTCATCTTGGATCTTCATGGACATGGGATTATTTTCCTTTTCATAGTTTGATTTTTTGCCCGCTTATCGCTGGCTGCACAAATTACTAAATATTTGGAGGAAACTGTAATAAAAATTACAATTTTAGTTTAGTAAATTATGCGATACTCTGTAAGGTATCCCATCGCATTTCAAGCGTCAATTGACTATCGTCTTATGTTTGTTGAATTTTGTAATAAAAAAAGCAGATAACCCTTGAATGGGTCATCTGCTAAAAATCATCATCAAATTTAATTATTGGTTTTGGAGTATATACCCCACAATGGCAAAACCTCCACAAACACAGAAAGCGATCAAGAAAGAAACGACAAAATAAAGAATAATGTTCTGCTGGTTAGATTTTCCCGTTTTGCCGTTGTACTGTGTGCCGCAGCTTTGGCATTTAACGTGGGTGAACATGTTCGGGCCAAGCGCACCTCCCCACCAAGTGTAACTGACTTTCTTCGCGTTACTTTGTCCACACTTTGGGCAGGCGGCATATTGAATTTGTTCAGGCATAAAGTTCCTCCAGAGGATATGTTATTTTTCATCATCATACAAGAGAAATTTATTTCATCCCATCGTACAAATGTAGGGTGTCTTCGCATCTATTTTTCGCGCAGCCTCGCCATTGAATACACATCCACAAATTGACCATCGCGATAGGCAAACCGAAGATGTGTACCTTCGGTGACAAAGCCAAATTTTTTGTATAAGTGAATCGCTGATTCGTTATCAGTATAGACTTCCAACTCAATACGGGAGAGATTGAGCCAGTTATCAGCCAAATCCATGGCAGCAGCCATGAGCGCGGAGCCAGCGCCTTTGCCCTGCCAATCATCGCGGACAGCCATGCCGATCTGCCCTACATGCCTGCGGCGGGGATTATGTGGAAAGGTATGCAATCCCAATTGTCCAACGATCTCATTTTCAACGCAGGCCAACAGACTAAATGTTCCATCGGCAGGTTCTGCCAATCGTTTACGCCACATCTCTGCAGATGGGAATGGGAGCTGAAGCGTCCCACGCATGGCTTTGGAACCCGAAAATATCTGGCGCATTCCTTCAGCATCCGATGGTTCGGCACGGCGGATGGTAAATGTTATTTTGTCCATAAATACCTCTGGAATATTTATACACCAACCTTCTTGAAAAAAGAAATATCTTTATAGAATGTTCTAACAACGTGAATGGTATAATGCCGATTATGTCATACATTCTTATGCCTCAGGTGATCAATATGAGCAAGGCGAGGTTTTCCTTCTATTCGCGCGCCTGTTTGCTGGTGTCTGGTTGACACCCTGATATTTACCCACTTTCCCCGCGGGCGCACATTGCACCCGCGGGTTTTTATTTTAAGAGAAATTGCATGGCTTCCAAAAACTTCAACGCAAAAATATTCTATATTCTTTTATTTGGGCAATCCATTTCGCTGCTTGGCACAGGTATGACTCGGTTTGCCGTGATGATCTGGGCGTATGAGCAGACTAAGTCTGCTACAGCTCTGGCACTGCTGGGATTTTTCAATTGCCTCACCTACATCATTGCCAGTCCGCTGGCAGGCGTTTTTGTGGACCGCTGGCCGCGCCGTCGGGTGATGTTTCTTGCCGATTTCAGTGCAGGGATGACAACTGTCTTTTTGCTGGTTATTAACTTGATCGGGGAACTTCAGCTTTGGCATCTATATCTGGCGATTGGGTTGGCAGGAATCTTCGAAGCATTTCAGGAACCTGCGTTCACATCAACGGTCAGTTTGCTCATACCGAAAGAGGAATATACCCGCTCGAATGGAATGCTTGGGTTGGGAAAATCTGCGGCACGGATGTTCTCTCCCATTTTTGCAGGGTTGGTGCAACAGACTTTGGGGCTGAATGCTGTCCTCGGCATTGACCTTCTGACAATGACTCTCGCTTTATTAGGATTGACATTAATCCAAATTCCAAATGTGCCGAGCAGTGCTGTGGGAATCGAAGCATCCGAGGATACATTCTGGGGTCAATTAAGATTCGGGATTAGATATATCTTTCACAATGCAGGGCTGCGGAATTTGACCATTTCATTTTTTCTGGTCAATCTCTTTGGGACATTGACTTATTTCGCGATTCTTTCACCCATGATCCTGACACGCAGTAACAGTGATGAGGCTGCGCTGGGAATCGTCCGTCTGGTGATGGGGGTCGGCGGCATCATGGGCGGAGCATTGATCGTCGCTTGGAAGAATCCACAGCGCAAAGCAAGGATGTACTTGATTGCCACAGGATTATCCTTCCTGATCTGCGACGCCCTCATGGCGATGAGCCGTTCTGTTTATGGCTGGTCAGTGGCAGGCTTTCTTTCAGAATTGACTATTCCACTGATCGTCAGCCCGTATTTTGCCCTGTGGCAGGAGCTCATCCCGCCAGATGTACAAGGACGGGTCTTTTCGACCCGTGAAATGATCCAGATAAGTAGTCAACCCATAGGCTATCTATTGGGTGGGTTGATGGCTGATCGCATCTTCGAACCTGCAATGTTGAATTATGAATAGTTTCAGAATTCGTTCGGCTTATTGGTTGGGACAGGGCCAGGTGCAGGAATGTCGTCCATGTTTTTATTTACCGCTATTTTCGGCGGAATGCTGGGATTCGGTGGGTTGATGATGCAATCCATTCGGCAACTCGACGAAAAATAAATAAACAAGGTATCGCCATTAAGAAAGAACTCCGAGTTCTTTGAAAACTCGGAGTTCTGTTTACCGTTACTTCAACTGCGCTTTGATCTTTTCGGCAGTATCTTTATAAGTAGCCAACTTTTCACGTTCTTTTGCGATCAATGCAGCGGGTGCTTTATTGGCAAAATCACCACCGAGCAAAGTCTCCAAACGCTGAATATGAGACTCAGCCTCCTTGAGCTCCTTTTCAAGGCGAACTTTCTCATTTGCCAAGTCCACCATGCCCGCGAGTGGGAGATAGATTTCAATAGAACCAACCACAAGAGCAGCTGCGTCTTTCGGCTTATCTGCAAGTGATGCTTGAATATTGAATTGTGATTGATCAATGCCTGAGAGAGATGCGATCACTTTGGCTTGTGCTGTCAACAAATCCTGCTTTGCGCCTGCGGAAATGCTGGCCGCGATCTTCTTGCTGGGAGCCACATTCTTTTCGGCACGCAGGTTGCGGATGGAACGCACGATCTCCTGGATCAAGGCGAAGTCTGCAATCTTTTCCTCTTCCCAGCCTTCCACATCACGCGGCTCGGGGAATCTGGCGACGATCAACGCATCAGGCCAGTCTTTGCAAATCTCGCTCAACGGAGATTCGCGCAAGGCGCTGTGCAAATGTCCCCAAATTTCTTCGGTGACAAATGGAGTGAACGGGTGAAGTAAACGCAGAGACATATCGAACACACGCGCGAGCGTATCTGCTGCGCGGGCAGCACGAGCGCCACCTTCGTTCAGTTCCTGCTTGGCAATTTCCACGTACCAATCAGCGAAGTCTGACCAGATGAAGTCATAGATCTGTTGGCCAGCCTGCCCGTATTGGAAGTTCTGGAATTGACGTTCCACATCGCGGGTGAGTTGCTGGAGTTTGGACCAGATCCAACTATCTGCAAGAGTGTATTCACCGAGCTCAGTTTTCTCTGTCTGCGAATCAATGGCGTTGATAACGAAACGTCCTGCATTCCACAACTTGTTTGCGAAGTTACGATTGGCTTCCACTTTCTTAAGCCCAACGTTAGTATCGTTACCAGGCGTAGAACCAACTAACAGCGTAAAGCGAAGCGCATCCGTACCGAATTCATTCATAACGATGAGCGGGTCGATCACATTGCCTTTAGTCTTGGACATTTTTTGTCCATGCTCATCACGCACAAGGCCATGCAGATAAACAGTATGGAAGGGAACTTGTCCCGTGTATTCCAAACCGCTCATGATCATACGCGCTACCCAGAAGAACAAAATGTCGTAGCCCGTTTCCATATAGGAAGTGGGGTAGAAATATTTGAAGTCAGGTGTTTGCTCGGGCCAGCCAAGTGTAGAGAACGGCCACAAGCCTGATGAGAACCATGTATCCAACACATCGTCATCCTGATGAATATCCTTCGAGCCGCAGGTCGCACATTCAGTCGGGTCTTCGCGCGCCACAGTCATGTGATGGTTGGGGCAATACCACACAGGGATGCGATGTCCCCACCACAGTTGGCGGCTGATACACCAATCCTTGATATTCTCAAGCCAGTTGTAATAAGTCTTCTCAAAACGCTCAGGCACGATCGTGATGCGTCCGTCTTTCACGGCAGCAAGGCCAGCTTCAGCCAACGGTTCAATCTTCACGAACCATTGCTCAGAGATCATCGGTTCGACGATCTCACCGCCTCGCTGCGAACGCGGAATGGTCGTCATATATTTTTCTTCTTTGATGACGAGGCCTGCGGCTTTCATGTCAGCCCAGAGATTCTTGCGGGCAACGAATCTATCCTGACCTGTGTACTGGCCGCCGTTTTCGTTGACCTTTGCCTCTTTATCGAGCATCGAGATGATGGGCAGATTGTGGCGCTGTGCAATGGCATAGTCGTTCGGGTCGTGACCAGGCGTGATCTTGAGCGCACCTGTACCAAATTCCATGCTAACGTATTCATCTGCGATAACGGGAATCTCACGTCCAAGCATTGGGACGACAGCTGTCTTGCCGATGAACTTCTTGAAACGTTCATCCTCAGGGTGAACAGCCACAGCGGTATCACCGAGAATTGTCTCAGGACGAATGGTTGCAACGGGAATGAACTCGTCTGAATCCTTGAGCATGTATTTGAAGTAATACAGTTTTGCTTCTTCGTCGCTGTATTCCACTTCCAAGTCCGAGACGGCGGTCTTCAACCCAGGTGACCAGTTGATGAGACGAGGGCCGCGGTAGATCAGTCCTTTCTCATAGAGGCGGACAAATGCTTCTCGCACCGCGCGACTCAGGCCTTCATCAAGAGTGAAGCGCTCTCTGTCCCAGTCGCAGGAGGCGCCAAGACGGCGAATCTGGTTGGTGATCATGCCGCCGTATTTGTGCTTCCAATCCCATGTGCGTTTGATGAATGCGTCGCGGCCGATCTCTTCGCGAGTCACTTCTTCGGTTTTCAATAAATCGCGTTCCACCATAAGCTGTGTGGCAATGCCTGCATGGTCAGTGCCTGGAACCCATAAAGTGGAAAAGCCCTTCATGCGATGATAACGAACCATGAGATCTTCCACACTAACGAACATAGCGTGACCGATGTGCAGTTCACCTGTCACGTTGGGTGGAGGGATCGTAAGAACGAACGGTTTGACGTTCGGGTCAAAGTTCGGCTTGTTGGGGTCGTTGTGCGGCTTGAAAAATCCGCCAGTCTCCCACATTGCATAAATGCGCTGCTCGGTAGATTTAAAATCGTACGCTTTCGGTAATTCCTGTTTGGTCATTCGTACTCCTTTTTAAGTAGCAAGGTAAACATGGGAACAGATCATATATGTTTACTTGTCTACGTTTATTACGTTTGTACTTAAAATATAAACGCTCCGTCCAATAAGAGGACGAAGCGTCTGCTCCGCGGTACCACCTCAATTCGCCGTTTTGGGCGGCGCACTTGGTGACCGACAACCATCGGTCCTTGCTATAACGGGCAATCCCGTGCCGTTCTACTTTCGCTTGGATTTCTTCGGCAATTCAATTCAGACGACTTCGGCGATCTTTTTCTGCGAAGGCTTCCAGCCAATGACCTTCTTCTCTATCAGGTGGAAATACGCTTACTACTTCTGAATGTCGAGATTATATGCGGGTGAGAACATTGCGTCAAGAAAAAATCAGGGGCTAGGCTCTATTTTTGTACAAAGCGGCCAGCGCCGCGCCAATGGCTTGTGACAAGTCACCAAGTGCGGCAGGGACAATACTAATGGAATCGCGCTGATAAGGCCACAGGTACTCACGGGCATTTGAGCGGACGATTTCCAGATAGCGCTCACGGAAAGCGGTAGTGGTCGCTTCGGGGTCCATCAATCCACCGCCAATAACTACAAATTTCGGGTCGAGTGCCATAACCATGTTGGCAACATGCAATCCCATCGCTTTGGCTTGGAAATCGAACAATTCAACTGCGAGCTTGTCACCTTTTTGAGCCAATCCACGCAAGGTGAAGGCGCGTTCTTTCATACTAAGAGTTGATTTTGCCAGATCATGGTCGGGATATTGCTCCAGCTTTTCAGCAAGCAAATAGGGCAAACCTGAAAGACAAGTATAGACTTCGATACAGCCCCAGGTGCGTCCACACCCACAGGGATATTGCTTAGCTCCCAGCAAATGCAGAGGCGCGGGCATGTGACCGCCTTCCATCCCAGCGAGAGTATCACCATCCAACGCCAGTCCGTTTTTGTTAATGTAGGCACATCCCAAACCAGAGCCAGGGGCCAGCATAAGCACGGTTCCATTGCTGCTGCCGCGCACGTGTTGGGCTTCCGCTATACCGCCCATGTCGCCATCATTACCAACCGTCAACGGGATGGCACGTCCAGCGCGTTCAGCGATAGCATTGCTGTACGCAGAATGGACATCAAACCCTGTAAAGTCCTCAGGCAGGTTAGCTGAATGGTCAAAGACACCATAGCGCTGGAACGGACCGGGAACGGCTAAACCTACTCCACTGACTTGTTCCCAAGTTAAGTTGTGCTGAGCTAGATATGAACTGATGGCTTCGACCCAACTACGAACAACAGCTTCAGGGCCGTGCGCCGAATTAGTAGAGGATTGCAATAATTTTGTCGAGATGGTGGAACCGTCACTCCATACTCCGCCTACTTTGGATGTGGTCGCGCCGCCATCGGTACCGATATAGATCATTTTGCTCATAAGTTCTTTACCTTTCACGCAATATTTTTCTTTCAATGGACTGCTTACCGAGCCCATGTGGTCGCAATTCAAAATCCAAAAGGAAATTATAAACTCGTGTTCAAAACACCCTGTATTATTTTCATCCTGTTTTTGTCACTATCAAGAGCGCATATATTCAATAATGCTATACTGGATTGCAGAAAAGAAGCAACGACATTTTTCCTTGTTTGAATTCACACCATTGGAGTGAATAGCTCATGATAACCTATTTAAAAAATAGATTCTCAAACTTCAGTTATGTAAAATATCCAATATTTCTAGTTTTTCTGATTCTTCTTTTAAGTTCCTGCACGTCGCTTGGCGGACCTACTCTCCCACAGAAAAAAATACTATTCATTGGCAATAGCTTTACTGACTTCAACAACGGCTTAGATTACCAGCTTCTGAAATTTGCCTCCAACGCAGACACAGCACGCATCAGCCCGGGCGGATATACCCTGCAAAATCATTGGGAAGATGCGAATACACTGGAAGCCATCCGCTCTGGGGAATGGGACGTGGTGGTTTTGCAGGAACAAAGCCAAACACCTGTCATCAATTACAAAGCATTTGCCGAATATGCACAAAAGTTAAATACTGAGATAAAAGCCACTGGTGCTGAAACGATCCTGTTTATGACTTGGGAACGACCTGATAGCGTTCAATATGGTGTTACAACTCAGGCACTAAGCAAAAACTATACTTATCTCGGCAAGCAACTTGGTATCAAAGTTGCTCCAGTTGGGCTGGCATTTGCAAAGGCGCTGCGAGAACGCCCAGACCTGGTACTATATTCCGCAGATGGACATCCAACACTAGCAGGAACATATTTAGCAACAGCTGTTTTCTATGGAGTTATTTACGACCAAAGCCCTGTTGGCATTAACTACAAGGCAGGTATGAGCGATGAGGATGCGTTATTTCTTCAAACCATCGCGGCGCAAACCTTGGGAAAATAAAATTAGATTTCAACAGGAAATAGCAATGCTATACTTGCTTCATTCAAGTAATAAAAGGAATTAACCACTATGGATCTCAGCCTTTTAGATTTTGTATTTGCCGCTCTCGCCGCCTTAGCCGCTGGCGCTATCAATGCACTTGCAGGCGGTGGAACGCTCATTACCTTTCCGGTGCTTACCTTCCTAGGCATCCCTGCTGTGGTCGCAAATGTGACGAATACCGTAGCCCTTTGCCCTGGCTACTTCGGCGGAACACTTGCTCAAATGAAAGACTTGCAAGGGCAAAAAAATAGGCTGTGGATTATCGTCCCTGCCAGCATTGTGGGCGGCGTGCTTGGCGGATTCCTTCTTCTGCAAACTGGTGAAAAATTATTTAAAGACCTTGTCCCCTATTTGATTCTTCTGGCATCAGGTTTGCTCGCCATTCAAGACCCCGTCCGTAAATGGCTCACAAAACGCATGGGCGAAGATCACGGCGTGCGTCTCGAGAAATTATCCTGGCTGCCCGTTGGTCTGGCTTCCATTTATGGTGGATATTTCGGTGCGGGATTAAGTGTGATCGTACTCTCCGCCCTAGGATTAACTCTTGAAGACACCCTCACGCGTCTTAACGCGCTCAAGCAGGCAGTCGGTTTCTCGGTCAATGTCGCCGCTGCGATATTTTTTGTCTTCTCCGGGCATGTTATCTGGCCTGTGGCAGGAGTCATGGCTGTTGGTGCATTGATCGGCGGAGCGCTCGGCGGTAAGTTGGCAGGTAAAGTAAAACCGTCCACCTTGCGATGGACGGTTGTGACGATCGGTGTGATCGTTTCAATCATTTATTTCGTACGCGGTTAAGCTTTTTTCTTTTTTCCGTTCTCTTCATCAACGCGGCCAAAGATCATGCGCCCCGCGGCAGTTTGCAACACCTTAGTGATGTTCACTTCCATGTACTCGCCGATATAGTCTTTGCCATTTTCAACAACGACCATGGTGCCATCTTCCATATACCCCACACCCTGGCCATGTTCCTTGCCTTCCTGAATAATATTGATACGTAACCCCTCGCCCGGCAGCACAACGGACTTGACGGCATTAGCCAGTTCGTTGATGTTAAGCACAGTCACGCCTTGTAATTCGGCAATGCGGTTGAGGTTGTAATCATTTGTCAGAACGGGGCTTTTTAATTGCTTGCCCAGCACGATCAATTTATCATCCACTTCACGCACGCCATCTACATTGATATCCGAAATGCGGACGAGAATGTTGGGGAGTTTTTGCAATTCAGCTAACACTTCCATACCGCGGCGTCCACGTTGACGGCGCATCCCATCCGGGGAGTCAGCGATATATTGAAGTTCGTTCAGCACAAAGCGGGGAATAAGAAGCGTGCCGGGCAAAAAGCCCGTTTTTGCAATATCCGCTACACGTCCATCAATAATGACACTCGTGTCTAATAGAATATTGCGGTTGAGGTTCGTCCACGAGCTGGAGGCGCCGCCCTCATTCCGTCCGCTCAACGCACTGAGCAAACCCATAATATCTCCCTGACGCATAACGAATAACGAAACGCCAAGATAGGAGAATATCAATACACCAAGGAACGGCAATATTTGGCTAAATGGATCAGGCAATAGGGAAAGTGGGAAAGCCAATAGTGCGGCAATGAGCAAACCAACCACCAGACCCGTCAACCCGGCGAACAAGCTTTCAGCAGCTAACCGCCCAAGCAGGGAACGCAGTGCTCGAGCAGGACGCGTGGTAAAGTAAGGGGTGAGGACCAAGCCCGCTAGAGCACCGACCAGCCCAAAGACAAGGGTGGTGCGAACGGCATCATCAGGCGTAAATCTCGAGATATCAAATCCCAAATAGCCCCCGGAAACAGCCAAAACGATCATACCAATAAGACGTAACACAAATTCAAAACTCATAATAACTCCTTATATAATAAATGCAAAATAATGTGAAAATAAGATAATAGCACGGGTATGACAGCCCGTCAATTGTCACAATTTATTTCTTATATTATTGTTATAATGCCCTTCTATTCCTGCCTACAAGTCCCTCATCCCATTTCAAATTCACCATCTCTCTGAGCTGCGCTGAATTTAGATTAAGAGTGAATATGCCCCTTATTGATACGCTCCACCGCCCCTTACGTGACCTACGAATTTCTGTGACTGACCGATGCAATTTCCGCTGTGTGTACTGCATGCCCAAGGAAATTTTTGGTCCAGATTATCAATTTCTGCATCGCGACCAGGTTTTGACATTTGAAGAGACCACGCGTCTGGCGAAAATATTTGTTTCTCATGGGGTAAAGAAGATCCGTTTGACAGGCGGCGAACCTCTTGTTCGCAAAGACCTGCCAGATCTGATCACAATGCTGGCCGCCATCCCTAACCTTGATCTGACCATGACCACTAACGGCTCACTGCTGCCTAAGTTTGCACAGTCTCTTAAAGACGCTGGGCTGAAGCGAGTCACAGTCAGCCTCGATTCGCTTGATAATGCTATTTTTAAATCCATGAACGATGTGGACTTCCCCGTGGAAAAAGTTATCGAAGGCATGGATGCCGCTGCTGCTGTTGGCATGGGACCGATCAAAGTGAACATGGTAGTAAAACGCGGAGTGAACGAACACAGCATCTTACCGATGGCACGCTTCTTCCGAGAGAAAGGCTATATCCTGCGTTTCATCGAATATATGGATGTAGGTCATTCCAACGGCTGGCGCATGGATGATGTAGTACCTGCTGCAGAGATCGTAAAAATGATCAACGCAGAAATGCCACTTGAATCTGCTGACCCTAATTACCCTGGTGAAGTAGCTGGCCGTTGGCGTTACAAAGATGGCAAGGGCGAAGTCGGTATGATCGCTTCGGTCACACAAGCTTTTTGCCGCGACTGCAACCGCGCCCGCATCACTGCCGAAGGGCAACTCTACACTTGTCTGTTTGCAGTTAAAGGTTTTGACCTGCGAGCGCTGCTGCGCAACGGCGCAACGGACGAAGAGATATCGCAAGAGATCGCCCGAGTATGGGAAAAGCGCACAGACCGCTATTCTGAGATCCGCTCCGAAAACACAGTTACGTTACCAAAAGTGGAAATGTCTCACATCGGCGGATGATGAAGTTACAAGTTGCATCATTTTTTCAAACAACTCTGGAGGAGTTTTTTGCACAAGAAAATTAAAGCTGTACTTTTTGACTTGGACGGGACACTCCGTCACAACATCCCCAGTGGTGGGGATGTTTTTTCGGCGCACGCCCGCGAGATCGGTTTATCCGTTTCAGAAGAAGATAGAATTCGCGCTGAGCGTTGGGAGCACTTCTATTTTGCTCATTCGCCAGAGATCAAAAAAGATATTCATGAATTCAAAGGCGATGCGTTTTGGGTGAACTTCAGCCGTAGAAAACTAGTTGCATTGGGCTGTGACCCAAAGGAAGCGCCAAAGCTCAGCGAAGAGATGTCCGCGTATATGCGCGACCACTATAAACCTGAAGTGCATGTCTTTGAAGAATCTCGTGCACTATTATCTACCTTAAAAAATGACGGATACATTTTAGGAGTCATCTCCAATCGTGATACGCCTTTCCACGAAGAGCTGAAAGAATTAAACCTTGATTCGCATTTCAGCTTTTCACTTGCTGGCGGCGAAGTCAATTCCTTCAAACCTGAATCAGCTATTTTCGAGCATGGATTGAAACGAGCAGGCGTAAGCGCGGACGAAGCGATGTACGTGGGCGACAATTATTTTGCTGATGTACTCGGTTCGCATCGTGCCGGACTGACGCCTGTTCTCTACGACCCAAGCAGTCTCTTCCCCGAAGCAGAATGCGCAGTCATCAAATCATTCGATGAATTCCATAAACTGCTAAAGTAAACTTTTCTTCCTAATGACAATACCGCGAAAACTCATCCGTTCGCGGTATTTTTTCGTAGCACACAAGAGATAAAACATTTCTTATTAGCGATAAAATGGATATGAAAAAAGGAGGCATCCATGGCCTGGGAACAAAAGATCATGCGCAATGTGCGCGTTCGCAATTCACAAAAAAAAGGTGTGTTGGGAAAGCTGCTGACCGCCGTCGCTGAAGCAGGTGGGAACGTAGGCAGCATTGTCTTATTGACCGAAACAACGCAAAACGTAGTGCGAGATATCACCATCACTGCTGATGATGAAAGAAGCCTAGCTGCCATCCTCGAAGCGATAGAGAATAACGAAGGCACCCGCGTACTGGAAGTACGCGATGAAGTTCTGGAACTGCATCAAAAAGGCAAGATCGCCATCCGCTCGCGATACCCAATAGATTCATTGACTACACTGCGCCGTGTGTACACACCCGGCGTAGCAGAAGTCTGCTTACGCATTGCAAAGGACCCGTCACAGGCGCGGTTGTACACTAGCATCAGTCATATGGTTGCGATCATCACAGATGGCACAGCAGTGCTTGGGCTTGGGGATATTGGTCCCTTGGGCGCCATGCCTGTGATGGAAGGTAAAGCCATGTTGATGGAAACGCTAGTGGGACTTTCTGGCATTCCCATTTTGCTCAACACAAAAGATACCAATGAGATCGTCAGCACAATTGCAGCTATTTCACCAACATTTGCGGCCATCCAATTAGAAGATATTTCCGCACCGCGCTGCTTTGAGATCGAGGAAAGACTGCAAGCTATGCTCGACATCCCCGTGATGCATGATGACCAGCACGGCACAGCCGTGGTCTGTACTGCGGCGATGATGGTTGCCTCTCGCGAAACGAACACGGATTTGGACAAAGCTGTCATCGGGCAGATCGGGCTTGGGGCGGCTGGGCATGCCATCGGTCAGATGATGATGCGTCTGACTGGGAATCCAGTCTATGGTGCGGACTTGAGTCCACAGGCGCTGGATCGATTTGAAAAAGCTGGGGGTATTAAATCCAATTTAAAAGAGATCATGGAAAAATGCGACATTGTGGTGGCGACGACGGGCGCGCCGAATCTCATCAAACCTGAAATGGTTCGCAATGGACAGATCATCCTTGCGCTTTCAAACCCGCATGCTGAAATTGACCCCGAAGTAGCGATGGAACATGGCGCGGCGTTTGCTGCGGATGGGAAGTCGGTAAACAATGTGTTGGGCTTCCCCGGCATCTTCCGCGGCGTTGTGGATTCGCAGGCGTCACGCATAACTCATGAAATGTATTTGGCAGCCGCAAAGACAATTGCAGCTATGACCCCGCCCGGCGAATTGGTGCCCAGCCCGTTAGATAAAAAGGTGCATAATGCTGTAGCGCGCGCCGTAGCGGAAATGGCTTTTAAACAAGGCATTGCCCGCGCAGAATATGTACCTTATGTGGACTAGAAATTAAAAAATATTGATACAAAAAATAAAGCGCGCTGACTTATAAAGTCAGCGCGCTTTATTTTTAAATCTTCTACATTACTCGTTGACAATTTCCTTCACTCGCCCAACCTGCCCATCCACCAAACGGACTTTGATGCCGTGCGGATGAGTGGGCGAATTGGTAAGAAGGTCTTTCACGATCCCTTTGGTGAGCTTGCCAGTACGTTGATCTTGCTTCAATACTATCAACACGGTCATCCCGGGTTTGATATTCGAACGAATTTGTCCATTCATAATTAATCATGCTCCATGGCTGTCATCCACGGGCGAACCTCATAGATGAGCAAGCCTGATTTAACAGCAGGGTCTGCCGCGGCAAACGCTTCGATCTCTTCCTGAGAAACATCTTTGGTTGTAACCATCATCCCGCCTACATCAGGTACAAGGAACGGGCCACCGAGTTGCAACTTGCCCTGCCGATGTAGCTGCAAATAATGCTGCACATGCTCGCTGACTCCCTCTTGCTGGCGATAGTCCACACCATATTGCCACTTTGGGCCAGGCTTATGGATAACAACGTATCGAATGGGGGGTGTGGATTGGTCTGTCATTAAGTCACCTTTTGAAAGATTGAGGGTTATCTATTTGTAAGATGAAGACGGGACGATTATAAGTTATTTCCATTATTGGTTAAATCAAAGGAGAATATTTAATGGTACCAATCACAAAAGGTCAAAGAGTGTTCTATGGTGTTATCTGCGCAGCAGCACTACTCGTTGCCGTATTAGGGCTGTTCTTTCCAGAATATCTGGCTTCAATTTTCACGTGGATGGTATTACCACCACTCCATGCTCGGTTTGTAGGCGCTATATATTTATTTGGCGCTGTCTTCATGGCGGGGTGTCTCGCGGCTAAAACACAAGCAGAAGTCCGTTGGGCGGTACAAATGATCGGCATTTGGACTGGGATGTTGTTCATTATCTCGTTATTAAACCTGCAAGCTTTTGATCTAAAGCTGCTCCCTGTACAGATCTGGTTCGCTTCCTATATTATTTATCCACTCGTATCCATTTGGATGACATGGCGCGACCCGAAACCAACCGGTGAATTGACTGGCACACCACTACCCCAGTGGGCAAAGAGATTTCTACTTATTCAAGGCGTCATTATCATTCTATTGGGAATTCTTTTATTTCTGCTCCCAAGCTTCATGTCCACCGTGTGGCCGTGGAAAGTGACGCCAACTCTCGCTCAAATGTACGCAGGTCCGCTTCTTTCCTACGGGTTGGGCAGTTTCCTCTTCTCTCGACAGAATACATGGCTGGGAATTCGCTCTATCATCCCAGGTATGTTCGCCTTTACCGGAGCTACAGTGATCGTATCATTCTTACATATCAACCTATTCTCTTTTGCCGAAGTAGCTGACCTCCTTTGGTTTGGAGCATTTGGCATAGCTACAGTAATTCTCGGAATGCTCACTGTCCAAGCCATACAAGCATGATCCTAGCCAAAAGAATTTAAATAAAAAGAGCAGCTTTTGCAGCTGCTCTTTTTATTAGATATGCATCTCATTTAGAAAGACCGTAAAGTCTAAATCACCGGGGGAGGCGTCAAAACCTGTCAGTATGGCAGCGGCTTCACTGCGATGCTGTGTTCCGTGGTTGACGACATGCACGAGGCAATGCCAATGAATACGGTCACGCTCCACTCCAGAATCAGCCATATAGCGCAAATGTCGGTTCATATCTTCGTCACGCAAATTGTTGAGATAAGCCCGCATGGCTTTCTCCTCTGCGCGCAAACGTTCCTCAACAGAAAGTAGTGTTGGGAAGTCATTTGGTTTCAACTCATCGTTGAAAGAATTATTTTCAAACAATCCACGCCAGCCGTATTCTGCATCAAGAATGTGAACGAGCGTCCCGCGTAAGCCGCCAAATGGAAATTCAGCCGAAGCAAGGAATTGCTCCTGAGTCACTTTTGAGGCTGCCGCAAGGATCTTCCCATTGGCCCAATAGTTATAGTTATAAATGAATTGGATGTCTTGGATATTCATTTTGCATTCTCCTATAAAATCTAACAATAAGTAACAAGATTAACTTAGCAATCCTCGCGCAAACATCAAAAAGGATTGCACGTCATTGAAATTCGTAACCATGCCCACAGAGATTCTCACAGCGCCAGAAGATTTACCGTCAATGCACAAGCGAAAATCATCAATGGACAATCTAGCTTCATGCTCAGGGCGGGTAAAACAAACATCCAGTTCCACGCGGGAAATGCCAAGCGCCACTTCACCCGCGCCAGGGTTGCAGAAACAACCCGTTCGCAGCGAGATGTTGACCTTATTGGCTTCGCTTTCGATGAAGCGATGATCGAAGGCTTTGCCATTCTTGTCATAAAAATTGACAGTGACAGCGCCGCCTCTTCCCTCACTGGAGTTTGGTCCAAACAACCGAACAAGCGGCTCCCTGTTACTGTGTTTCATAGCTGTGAGGTTCTCCAACAGCCAACCAGTTAAGGTTTTCACTCTTTCGCTAATCACATCATAGCCAATCGACTCGATGTGCCTTAGCCCAATCTCAAGCGCGGGAATATTGAGGTAATCCAGCGTGCCATCTTCAAAAGCAGGTGCGCCATCGGCCAGATAATATTTATCACCCTGCACAGACGCGACCGTGATCGTCCCACCTGCAAACCACGGACGATGTAACTTTGCCAAAGCAGATTTGCGTGCAATGAGTGCACCTAGCCCTGTGGGGTACCCAAAGATCTTATAAAACGAGATCGGCACAAAGTCAGGTTTGACTTTGCTCAGGTCTAGTTTATTGGTTGGGACAAACGCCGCAGCATCGAGCAGCACATCCCAACCGTGGGCATGAGCTTTCTCGATCCAATCCAATGGATGCTTGACCGAGGAGAAATTCGATTGCGCGGGAAATGCAAACAGATTATGACCAGCCGTCGAAGGGCGAGCCAACTCAAGGTCAAGTTGAGAGGCGTCCACTCGCATCTCGGGCAGCATGACAGGAATATAAGTCACCTCTGCACCGCGGGCATGTGCAAATTCCCGAATCCCATTGACGGAGTTGTGATTGTCAAAGGTCAAAAGATAACGGCCATTCGGGAAGGGATAGGACTCACCGACAAGCTTGAGCGCGCTGCTTGCATTGGAGGTGAAGATAGCGAGATATTCGTCAGGGTCTGCATTGAAAAATTTGAGGATATATTCACGCGTGCCTTCGACGAGGTGAGTGGCCGCTATCGAAGTAGGGTTGGAGGAGTGCGGATTGCCAAAAACATTTTCGCTTAAAAGCTGTTGATGCTCTTTGATCTGCGACTCGGCATAAATGCCGCCGCCCGTATAATCAAGATAGACATGCTCGGCATCATCCAACCGTGCATAATCTTTTTTGCGTAAGGCATCAATGGATTCAGTTTGTTTGTAAGTGGGATATTTTTCAAGAAAGGTTTGAAAGTCTTTTGTTGGCATGGCATTTTCCTAAGGTTTTTCATTACCACAGACGGACACTGATAAAAAGGGAGGGAACATCATCTTTCTGCGTTCATCTATTTTCATCTGTGGTGAATATCGTTACACCTTAACTGGATTACTCAGCTTCCCCAACCCCTCAATTTCCACATCGACCACATCGCCATTTCTCAACTCGCCCACACCCGCTGGTGTGCCTGTAAAGATGATATCACCAGGCATCAACGTCATTACGGATGAAATATACGCGATCAAAGTACTGACATTAAATACCATATCACGCGTGGACGCCATCTGGCGCATCTGCCCATTGACACGGCAAGTAACAACCGCATCCGAAGCATCAAATTCAGTATCAATCCACGGGCCGAAGGAGCAGAAAGTATCGAAACCCTTTGCACGTGTCCATTGGCCGTCTAATTTTTGAAGATCGCGTGCGGTAACATCATTGCCAATGGTGTAGCCAAAGATGTATTCCTTTGCCGTCTCTGCGGTGACATTTTTGGCGCGTGTGCCAATAACAACGACCAGCTCCGCTTCATGCTCCACTTGTTTTGATTGAGGCGGCAAATAGATATTTTCGCCATTCGAAATGATCGAAGAAGGCGGCTTCAAAAAGATGAGCGGCACTTTGGGAACTTCA
The DNA here is from genome assembly GCA_046328875.1 of Anaerolineales bacterium. GTDB lineage: Bacteria > Chloroflexota > Anaerolineae > Anaerolineales > Villigracilaceae > Villigracilis. The sequence continues at coordinate 4,370,087 of JAXLVS010000001.1, forward strand.
TTGCCTAACTCTTTGGCATGCTCCACATAATTGCGTCCCACGCAAACGATCTTGCTTGGCTCACAAGGCGCAAGCAATCTCAATTCACCCACGGGTGTCTTTGCCTCACGGCGGCGATATTCACCAAAGACACTTCCCTGAATCTCCCCAACCTTATCTTCCAACATCCAACCGTATTTTGAACCTTCTTCATTTTGATAGCGAACAATTTTCATTCTAATTTCCTCATTTAGAATAGCAGAGACTAAAAATATTTAACCACAGAGCACACGGAGTCCACTGAGAAAACCAATTTAAATATCTCTGTGATCCCAGTGGGCTCCGTGGTAAATTCTTCGAAACCTACTTACCTTCATACACATTGACGTTAATCCGATCCACATCCAGCAGCAAATCTTGAATTTGTCTACCCAAGAGAGGGTGAAACAGATTCGGCGCAATATCATTCAACGGTACCAGCACGAACGCCCGCTGATGCAAGCGCGGATGAGGAATGACCAACGGTGGCGAATCAATAATGACATCATCGAAAAACAAAATATCCAAGTCGATCAGGCGTGGACCATTTTGAAAACTTGGCTCACGCCCCAGCGCGGTTTCGAGGCGTTTCAAATGTCCAAGCAGCGCTTCAGGCTCAAGATACGTCTCCGCCATCACAACCTGATTCAAGAAAGCGGTCTGTTCCTTAAACCCCCAAGGTGGCGTTTCATAAACAGGTGATTTCTTCTTCACATTTAACTGCGGCGAAAGGTTGCTGATGGCATTCTTCAAATTAGCAAGACGGTTGCCGATGTTACTTCCGAGCGCAAGATAAACAATGTGTTCCATAGGTCACCCTTCAATGGCATGCTCATCAAAATGTTCAACCACGTCCATGGCAAGCCAACGTTCAATGGTTTGATTTTCAAAAGCACTTTCTGGCAATTCACGAATGAGCGCAGCAAACGCAACCCTATTATTTTCAAAAGCCTCTCGCAATTCTGCGGCGCTCATCGCCTTATACTTTTCAACTAATTCCTTATTGAACGAATCAACATCGGGCTCGTTATATACATACGCCGAGTCCGCCATTGCACCTTCGACCACAGTTACGCCTTCACTCCACCAGCCGATCACATGTGCAAGGATGTCTTCAAATCGTTCAAATCCCTGCTCCTTCAAAAACTCATCTTTTTTTTCAAGGCGATCAAACGTCCCCACATACTGAGGCCATTCATTCTCCAACGTATCCACGGCCAGAAAACGACTCAAAGCGACCAGATGCTCCCGCGCGTGGTGAATGAATATCCCATTGATCCAAGACTTCACACGGCGGTTTTCCCATGCCGCCTCATTCATAGACTTTAGGTCTGCTGCGGCTTTCTGACGCATTTCCTCAAAATGAGCTAAGAACTCTGCTTCATTCCAATCCTTATATTTCTCTATTGCCCCCGCGTTAAACACATCAAAATCATATTTCTTGCGTTCGTATTCCCGTTCTTCAGCAATGGCAAGGATGATCGGCATCGCCTCTTCCCACCATGCGAGCACATGCGCCAGCATATCGCGGAAGCGTGCATATCCCTGCTCCTTCACACGCTTTTGGCCCTCATCCACTGGCAAGCGGTTAAATCGCTCAATATAGGTTGCCCATTCGATCTCAATAAAGTCAATTGTGCGTTGTTTGTAGCTGGACATTGAATTCTCCGTTTTTAGATAGTGTCGCGTGTGGCTATGTATTAAACTAATTCTACGATCTCTGCATCCTGCAAAGCGTGATGTAGGTCTGCGCTCTTCAAAATGACTGCCGTGTTCCTCATCCCCGACCCAATAGACACTTCCTCTTCCCTCATCACGCCCGCATCGATCAACACCTTGAGCGGGCGAGGCAAACCAAAGGGCCCCACCGTCCCGATTCGATATCCCGTCACAGCTAGAACTTCCTCTTCGCTAGCCATCGAAACTCGTGAACGACCAAGATGCTTCCGCAAGGTTTTCCACGAGATCTGGTCTGGCCCAGCGACAAGAGCCATTATAAATTCATCCTCCGCAATGCGGAACAGAATGCTCCGAACCACTTGTGAAGGGTGCTGACCTCTGTCACTTGCAGCCTGTTCAAATGAATGGACAGGGGTTTCATGCCGAAAGACGCTATGTGATACACCGAGTTTTTCAAGGGCAATGCTAACAGGGGGAGTTTCCATATACTTCTACTTTCTACCTACATAAAATTTATATTACTTCGTCTTCTCTTTGTAATCGCACAATTTATTAACAGGGCATTGTGGGCAATTTGGTTTTCTGGCATTGCAAACTTCACGTCCCAAACGAATGATGTTGAGATGTGCAGCATAATAAGTTTCAGGCGGAAAAACTGACTCAAGATATGGGTGGGCCTGTTCCACGGTCATTTTTTCAGGTCGCAGGCCAAGGCGGCCTGTCACACGATAAACATGTGTATCCACTGGAAAGGCGGGCATCCCTAGTGAAAAGCATAAGACAATGGCTGCAGTTTTTGGTCCCACACCGTTGAATTTTGTCAGCCAGGAGCGAGCCTCTTCAAGAGGTAAGGTAGCCAAAAATTCCAAATTGAGTGAGCCTCGCTCTTCGGTGATCGCACGAAGCACCTGCTGCATACGCGGTCCCTTTTGGTTGGCAAGCCCTGCGGGACGAATGGCGTTGATCACGTCTTCCTCTTTTGCATCACGCACGGCTTCCCATGTTGGGAACTTGGCACGCAAAGCTTCAAAAGCACGATCACGATTCACATCGTTCGTGTTCTGTGAAAGAATGGTGGAAACGAGCTCATCAATCGCTGGCAACGGGTTGCGCCAAATGGGCTCGCCGAATGCCGTCAATAAGGTTTGGTGAATTTGAAGCGCGCGTTTTTTTAGGTTATTCATGCAGGTTACTCTGTTTATAAGATGAAATTAATTGTAGCGTATTCTCTATCACTTCGCGATGTTTGTCGTTAATAAGATTCTCGAAGAGTAGATACGTTTGCTCATACAGTTCCAACGACGCTTTGCCGCGAGTCTGATACGCCGGGATGCCTGCTTCAACATCCATGCCAAAAGATTGGCGGAAAGACTGAACCCAGGCAAAGTTGTTTCTAAAACGCTCCTGCAGCATTGAAAAAATCTTGTTTTCTGATTCGATCATCAACCCTACTTGCACAGCTGCAGCAAATGACAGCCCTTTGAACAACCCCCAAGCGGCGTATAAGACTTTTGATTCGTTTTTCTGCAAAAGTCCACTGATGGTTTTGTGTACTTCCTCAGCGCAATCCATGAGGCTATCTACAGCATATTCATTTGCCGTCTCTTGTAAATCTATCCACTTGAAATCATATGCGGCTTGTTTTAGTTTTGCGATCTGGCCTGATTCATCCGTTAATATTTGCATTTGCTGCAAGCCAGGCACAGCCCAGATCGCCCGCTCGGGTTTTGTTAAGGAGTCGAATTCATCAGAGAGGCGAATGTATTTGAGGCTGACCAGCCTGCCGCTTATGATCTGAAGCGTGTATGTGTCGTCAGGCAGATCATCTACGAAGATGTCCATGTCCACATCGCTGAGTTGGTCGTGTTCAGCACGCGAATAGCTTCCAGTAACTGCAAGACCAATAACGCCCGGTTGAATCAACCGGGCGACGAGGATTTGGATAAATGGGTCTTTAAGAAGGTTCATGCAAGTTTGAAAACGGGTTGTAATTTTCCAGTGGAGATGCCTGCATAGTTTTTCAACGTTTTTACGGGGCCAAATCTTGCGAGAGATTGTAATTGCGCCTCATTCAACACGTTGAGCTGCTTCAAGATTTCAAGAGTCACTGGCGGACGAACGCGTGTGGTAGTTTCAAGATTATCATTCATGGATGACTTGTCACCATCGGTCACTTTGAAAGCGATACCTACGCCATTTTCAGCGATCACGCCTGGCATGATACCGATGATCTGAAAGCCTTCTGCGCCGCGTTTAGTGACGACTTTGCCTTTGCAAAGCTGCATGAGTTCGCAATCAAATTCGCCAAAGCTGCTGACCATTTCTGGGTGTGCAGACATGGCGGTAGTAATCTTTTTGCATGCTATGGCACGTGATTCGCTTAGTCCGCGTGGGTCACAAATGCGAGCCATGCCCAACGCTGCATTCGCAAGGGGAAGTGCAAAGTTCGGAGCAGAACAACCATCAATGCCGAGGTTGACCTTGTCCATTTCAATGCCGCACATTTCAGAAAATGTTTTGAGAATATCTTTTTGAATGGGATGATCAAAGGCAAGATAATTTTCAAGAGGCAAACCGCGCATTTTGGCAAAAGCCAGCATGGAGGTATGTTTTCCTGAGCAATTATTGAAGTTTGCAGTGGGATGAATATTGTGAATGATGACTTCTCTTAATTTCGCTGGGTCACCAGGCAAATGTGGGCCACATTGCAAATTTCCTTCTTCAATGCCGATCTTTTTTTGCATACCTTGCACGGTATCAAGGTGGAATTGGGCTGTCTCATGCGAAGCGCAAGAAAGAGCAAGCTCGGCCTGTGTGTAGCTGTAATGTTCAACGCCGCCCTGCTCTACAAAGGGAAGCACTTGAAACGGCTTCGCAGATGAGCGCAAAAAGGCGACCGTATTAGGGTCGCCATAGGAATGCAGAAGTTTACCGGTTGAATCCACAACTGCGATGGAGCCAAAATGTGTGGCTTCAACGATCGAGCCGCGAATTAATTCAAGAATGGGTTGAACTGAACTCATTAATCCTCATAAGGCTGTGTGGACGCGTGGTGATGGCGTGAATTGTAGTGAAGCAGGCCATAGCGCAGGCGTTGAGCAAATTGCTTCTGGCGCGCGGCTGGAGCTTTGAACCATGTCAGCAAAGTAGTGACCAATTTTTCGGTCGCAGCAGGATTCGGTTTCTTGGCCGTGATCTTATCTAACTTGTCGTTGACGAGTTTCAGGAAGTCATATTGTGTCTTTATCGCGCTTGAATTGACTATGCCACCGCGGCTGCTGATAAATGTATATCCTTTAAAGGGGGCGTCAAGTAAAGTGTTCAAAGACTCAAGCCAAGCTTTAAGATTTGAACCGGCTAAAAATGGTGGCTGGTTCTTCAAGACAGCATCGCCAATGAAGACTATCTTTTCCTCGGGCAAATGCACCCAAATGGAGCCATTGGATGGACCAGGATGATGTTCAAGAAGCACTGGCATTTCGCTCCAATGCAGGGTCATTTGATCCATAAAGGAAATCTCAGGAGGAGACCAGCGTACACTGCCAAGCCCGGCAATTGATTCCCAATCTGCGCCTGTTTCTTCGCCTTGTGCTTTGAAGGTGCTGGGGCGTGTGCGGAAGGTGTTCGCAGTTTTCTCATGCGCAATGACGGTGCAATCCATGGCACGCGCGCCGAGAGTTCGGTCGGGGTGGGCATCCAGATTAATGAGCACTCGTTCCATGCCGCCGCCAAGATTCATGAGAGCGGCGCGCCATGAGCGCGCATCCTCTGGAGAAGGCGGTGCATCAATTTGGATCAATCCGCGCTGCGTTACGATAACGCCAAGGGTCACGCCGGGATATTGATCTTCGATATGAACATTTTTTGAAATTTCTTGCATGGTGCTCCTGACAAAAGAAAATGGTGGATCATCATCCACAAAGATTTTTATTTTTCAACGGGGAAATGTTGGGATAATCTATCTATCCGGTTTGATGGTCAATCTACCGGTCTGTCGTTTGAGCTGGCCTGTAACCTTCTTCTGGGCTACCGGCAAGGTAAGCCAGAAAGTGGTACCTTTTCCAACTTCGCTTTCGATCCAAATTTCACCGCCATGCCCCAACACAGCAAGACGGCAAAACGCCAAGCCAACACCCAAACCACCGGGGCGGTCTTTGCCGCGGACGCGGGTAAATTTATCAAAAATACGTTCCTGATCCATGGGTGAAATGCCAGGGCCGTTATCGCGAACCCAGAATTTTACAAACACGCCGTCCGTTGTTTGCGCGCCGATCTCGATGCGGCCTTCTACAGGTGTAAATTTAATGGCATTCTCCATCAGGTTGATGAACACACGATGGATCATGTCGACGTCCACCCAAATGAGCGGAAGGACGCTAGTGGCTTTGTTGATCAATGTCTGCTGGCGGCCATTTGCACCCGGCTCTACGTCACGAATAGCTTCGCGTACAAGGAGCACCGGGTCCACTGAGTTCTGGTCCATCACTTGCTGGCCCGCTTCAAGGCGGTTGATATCCAGCAAAGAATTGACAAGACGTTGAATGCGCGCCGTGGAATTCTTGGCGATGGTCAGCATAGTGTTCAGAGTTTCATCATCTGGCATCAAACCGCTCATCATCTCAAGGCTTGAAACAATATTTCCAAGCGGTGAGCGAAGGTCGTGATAGATCATTGAGGTCATATCGTCTCGCAAAGAATCTAATTCTTTGCGTTCAGTAATATCCCTCAAGATCCATTGGATCGAGTCCGTTTCTTCAAATTCCACACGGCGGGCATGTACTTCAATGGGAGTAGAGGCGCTATCCTGACGGTGCAGGCTGGATTCATAATTACAATCCTGATCACGCCTCAATGAGTCAAAGTTTAGCCCGGTTTTATTCCAATTGACTTCATGCAACTGGTCGATGCTCATGGTATGCAACTGCTCAACAGTATAGCCGCTCAACTTTGCAGCTTGGCGGTTGGCTTCAAGTACTTTGCCTTCCCAATCCGTGATAAGGATCGTATCCACGCTGTCTTCGAACAGTTCACGATAATGCTGATGTGCATCTTGCAGACGCCCAAATAACTGTGCATTTTGGATAGTAGTGCCTGCAAGACTACCCAAGCCAGTCATCACTACCATGGCATCTGGGTCAAATGCACCAGAGATAGGGTTGATCGCTTCTACAACACCGATCACCTTTCCCTGAGATTGGATAGGAGCAATGGCAACGGCACGCGCCTCGATCCCTCCGAACTTGTCCACTTCGGAAAAACGCATTTCATATTTGACGGAGGGAATCACAATTCCACGTCCATCTTTTATGACCATACCAGCTAAACCTTGCCCAGCGGGAATATGCCGCCCGGGAATATTGCCAGAATTATGTCCTGCCGCTGCCTGGAAGACCAAGTCATTAGTAGCGACATCGATCATGGCAAGAGCTACGGTCTCCACCTGCAAAGCCTGCATGGTCTGATTAAGAATACGCCGCCAAACATCAGGCATTTCGAGGGACGTGTTGATCGCAGCAGCGCCCTCTGCCAGCGCGGACATGATGCGAGCCGTCCGTTGGCTTTCTGTATACAGGCGCGCATTCAAAACAGCCACGCTTGCCTGTTCAGCAATGGTCTGCATTAAATTCAAATGTTCTTCATTGAATGCATTGGGAACAGAATGAACCAGTGTAAGAACGCCTACCAATCTTTCGCGCGCCACAAGAGGCACACAGATCGCAGACTTGGCGCCGCTGTTTTCCGCAGAGTCATCTGCACGGCGAAGCCAACGGTCATCCTTACTGGTATCAGGAACAAGAGCAGGTTTACGATGCTGCACTACCCAGCCTGCAAGACCGCGTTCCACGGTTTCGCGCAACTGCTGAGTAGTATGGTCGTGGAATTGCTTTCCATACACAATGGTCGCATCTACAGGCTTGCCGGTGTCATCCATCACTACAATACTGCCCCGCTCACCGCCTACATATTGAATGGCAGCAAAAAGAAGGCGCTGTAAAACCGTGCGAAGATCCAACGCAGTGGCCACTTCACGGCTGACATTGATCAATAATTCGAGCAGGGAACGAGTACGGTCTTCTGGCATGTCCTAAACCTGATTAAGTATAGTCCTTTTGGTACAATTAATCCACCTATGTCTCTTGATACTCAAAAAATCAAAGCTCTGTGCTTCGATGTGGATGGCACCCTCAGCGATACAGACGACTTGTACGTACAAAAAGTGACGCGCTTTTTTCCGCGTTTCTTATTTAAGGACCCTGACCATTCTGCGCGCCGCTTTGTCATGTGGATGGAAGCCCCCGGCAACGCATTGCTTGGCCTTGCTGATACGCTCAATCTTGACGATGAGATGGTCGCTGTTATCAACTGGCTTTCGCTTCATCGAAAGCATTCGTCCAAACAATTCCTGCTCGTCCCAGGCGTAGATGAATTACTCAAGCAACTTCACGGACGTTACCCCATGTCTGTCGTCAGTGCACGGGATGAACACGGCACAATGGCCTTTCTTGAACAGTATGACCTCGTAAAATATTTCGATGTGATCGTTACAGGCTTATCTGCCCCACATACCAAACCCTATCCTGACCCAATTTTGCTTGCCGCACAAAAGATGAATGTAGCGCCTGAAAATTGTCTGATGATCGGCGACACAACGGTGGATATACGCGCTGGCAAATCCGCTGGGGCGCAGACCGTTGGGGTGCTATGCGGCTTTGGCGAAGAACCTGAGCTAAAGAAAATGGGAGCAGACCTAATTTTGAAAGATACTCCAACACTGTTGGAGATATTAAGCAGTTAAACTAATACTCAAAATATTTCTTCAAATTTAGCATGTGTTTTTCAAGGACATTCCAGGTAATTAGCGAGCCTAGAGAAGTAAGAGCAAAGGTCAACACAATATACGCCAAATACACTTTCCAACCTTTGCGATGAGTGCCATTGATGAAGTCGAGCAACAGCAATGCAATGGGCATGTGCAGCAAATACATGGAATAGCTGTATTTGCCAAAAAAGAGCAAAATTTTGTTTCGAAAAATCCTGCGAAGCAAATTGTTCTCTGGGCTGGTTACAAGAAGCCCAATTAAGCTCGCCGAAAAAAGTGGAATAAGAATGTATGCCCAGATCGTGAGTGGGGCATTATTTATATAAGGAAGCCAGTCGGGGAACAAATAAATGCACAAACCTGCGAACGCTAAAAAAGAGACAAGAAAAGTGGGCAAAGAGTACAAGCGAATCCGCTCTCGCCAGGTTTGGTCCATGTAAAAGATCGCAAGCAAAGCTCCAAATAACAACTCAGAAAATCGTGTAAAGGTGTCGAAATAAAAGAAGGATGCAAACTGTCTGGATGGATCCCAAAATTGAGCCGCCTGAATACGATAAAAAAATGAAAATATAATAACGCCCAAGCCAATCTTGATTAATGTCTCTTTGCGTGTGTAATATACGATCAGAGGCCATATTAAATAAAATTGTTCTTCAACCGCAAGCGACCAGGTTACAGAAAGATAAGCGGGCAATCCGCCAATTTTCAAACTAACAACCCAATTTTGAATATATAAAAGAAGGTAAGGGGTGAGAAAGTGCAAGCTGGATGCATAATCCGCGTTAATGATTGGCATCAAGATAAGCATCACTACTATAAATGCATAATAAAGCGGAAAGATCCTTAATATTCGACGCGCATAAAAGTTCTTAAAATAATTCTCGCCGCTTTTTGTCTTTAACAATATCGAAGTGATCAGAAAGCCAGAAAGCACAAAGAAAATATCAACCCCCAGCCAGCCAATATTGGCAAGACCTGAAACAAATTGCAAAACTTCGTGTTTTGTAAAATAGGCTGCCCGTTTGAATACATGAAAAGCAATTACCAGGATAACCGCAATCCCTCTAAGGCTGTCTAATTCTTTTGTGCGTTCATTCATCTATTTGATTATCCTTTAATTGAAGTGGATTGGATTTTAATGCCAAATTCTTATAAATAGAACAATCCACACTGAGAGTGTGGATTGTTCTATTTAAGTTAAGTACTATTGATTATAAAAGTAGAGGCACAGGGTCATGTACAACCCTGTGCCTCTACTTAATATATATTCGCTATGCAGCCGCTGTAACTTCTTCCTGCTTTTTGAATTGACTCATGTATAGGTCGTAATAAAAGCCTTTCTTCTTGAGCAGTTCAGCGTGTTTACCGCGCTCGATGATCTCACCCGCTTTCAACACAAGGATCTGGTCCGCGTTTTGGATAGTAGATAAGCGATGCGCGATAACGAAGGAGGTGCGGCTTTGAAGCAATGCATCAAACGCTTTTTGGATAAGACGCTCGGTTCGTGTGTCTACACTGGAAGTTGCTTCATCCAGAATAAGCACGCGTGGATCTGCCAGCGCAGCACGCGCTATCGAAAGCAGTTGCCGCTGTCCCTGAGAAAGACCCGAGCCGCGCTCGCCGAGTACCGTCTCATATTTTTCGGGAAGGCGTTCGATGAACGTGTCCGCATTGGCAAGTTTTGCCGCAGCGTAGACTTCTTCATCGGTGGCATCAGGGCGGCCAAAGCGGATGTTTTCCATCACCGAGGCGCTGAAGAGGAAGGTATCCTGCAGCACAATGCCGATCTGCTTGCGGAGCGAATCCGCAGTGACATCGCGCACATCTACGCCATCAATTTTGACGGAGCCGTGTGTCACATCGTAGAAGCGCGGCAGCAGGTTGATGATGGTGGTCTTGCCCGCGCCTGTGGGACCAACGATGGCTATGGTTTGTCCAACTTCAGCAGAGAAGGAAACTTTGTTCAAGACGGGTACACCATCTTCGTAGGCATGTGAGACTTCATCAAACTCAACTTTGCCTTTGATCTCGGCCATCGGCTTTGCGTCTGGCTTATCAAACACGGCGGGCTTTTCATCGAGAATGGTGAAGATGCGTTCCGCGCCAGCGACCGCGTTTTGGATATTCGTCCACAAGACAGCAATCTGTTGAATAGGCTGGTTGAAGCGCTGCACGTAGGCAAGGAAGGTGATCACCAAACCGAGCGTGACGGTGGTGCCAAACAAAGCATCGCCTGTCAGCAAGTACCAGCCACCCACACCAGTGACGATGGCAAGGCCGATATAAGAAAATGCTTCAAGGGTTGGTGCAAGTGCTGAGGTGTATGCCACCGCACGCACATTCGCATCGCGATTGGCTGCATTGACTTCTTTGAACTGCTCAATGTTTTCATCGGCACGGTTGAAGGCTTGCACTTCGCGGACGGAGGAAATCGTCTCTTGTAACTCAGCGTTGACGTTGCCGATCTCTTCGCGGCTCTTGCGGAAGGCTTTGCGAGCCTGTCCTGAGAACCAGATCGTGGCGATGAACATCAACGGAGAAACCGCCAGTGAAAGCAAGGCAAACGGCAGGCTGGCAGTGAGCATGTTATATGCCACCCAGGCCAGCAAAAGAATACCACTGAACACATTGACGAGCGCGAACGAAAACGCCTGTTCAATGGCAGAGGTATCGTTCGTGATGCGACTCATCAAGTCGCCTGCTTCGTGTTCGGCATAGTAACTCATGGAGAGTTCATGCAGTTTCTCGAAAACAGACAAGCGCAGTTCACGCAAAACGTGCTGACCTGTCCATGCCATGACGAAGAAAGTTGCGCCTGTGAGAACGGAACCGAGAACATACAGAACGATGACGATCAGGATCAGGCGGAAGAGTCCTTCGATGCGCTGATCATTTGTCGCCGTAGCAGGATCGGGGGTTACATATCCACCCATGTGATAGGCGGCATATACGATCTGACGCGAGTAAGAAAGCGTGGAAGGGTCTTCCGTTGTGCCAAGCCAGCAGCTTGAAGCAGCGTTTTTAGTATCTCCACTGGCAGGTGCGGCAGGAGAAAGCTGCTCAAAAGCAGATTGACCCAGCGGAACAAGGAAACAGTCAGTAGCTTGACCTGATAATTCAGGAGAAGTCACCTGACTCCAAGTGGTGATGATGACGAAGACCACCGCGAGTACGATCATGTACCAGAAGCGGCCAAAATATTTTCCGAGGCGACCGAGCGTTTCGCTCAGGTTGCGTGGTTTGATGGTGTCACGGTTGAGAATATCGCCAAAACGGCCTGGGCCCATCATAGGTTAATGCTCCTCACGCAAAAGCTGCGAGTTATAAATTTCTGCATAGATCGGTTCTTCTTCCATTAATTGAGCATGCTTGCCCTGGGCAACAACTTCACCTTTTTCAAGCACGAGGATTTTGTCTGCGTTCATTACGGTACTGATGCGCTGCGCGATGACGAAAGAGGTGCGCCCCTTCATGAGGGTTTCAAGCGCTTCCTGAATATGCGCCTCAGTGGCGACATCCACGCTGGAGGTAGAGTCATCCAAGATGAGAATGCGCGGGTTGAGCAGAAGCGCGCGAGCGATTGCCACGCGTTGTTTTTGTCCGCCGCTCAAGGTAGTTCCACGTTCGCCAACATGAGTATCGTATCCATCAGGGAAGGACATGATGAAATCATGTGCCGCCGCAGACTTCGCTGCAGCCTGAACCTCTTCCAATGTGGCGTCGGGCTTCCCGAAGGCAATGTTGTCGCGGATGCTTCCGCTGAACAGGGTTGTCTCCTGAAGCACAATGCCGATCTGCGAGCGGAGCGAATCAAGTGTGATATCGCGCAGATCATGACCGTCAATGGTGATGCTGCCTTCGGTGGGATCATAGAAGCGCGGCAATAAATTGATGATGCTGGTCTTGCCTGAACCTGTTGCGCCAAGCAATGCAATCGTCTCGCCTGACTTGGCTTCAAAATTAACATTCTTAAGCACAGGGTCGCCGCCGCCAAAATATCTGAATGTGACGTTGTCGAACTTCACATCGCCTTTGACAGAAGGAAGCGCAGCCGCATTAGGTTTGTCCACGATATCACTCTTGGCATCGAGAATTTCAAAGATGCGGTCAGCGGATGTGGAGGCCTGTCCCAGTTGCGTGATGATGAATCCAAGCTGGGCAATGGGGAAAAACAGATACATCAGGTAGAGAGAAAATTCCTGCCACTCACCGATGCTCAATGTGCCAACGATAATTTGCTTACCACCAACGTATAAAATAGCGGCCTGTCCAAGGTTCGCAATTAAGAAAACCAATGGAAATAGGAATGTGAACAAACGCGAAACTGTGATGGCCTGATTCATCGTGTCATCTGCGGCAGCACGAAATTTTTTCTGCTGCTGTTTTTCACGCGTAAACGCCTTAATGACTTTGATGCCCGCGAGGTTTTCCTGCAACACGGTATTCAATGTGGAAAGCTTTTGTTGCACTTTGGCGAACAACGGCTGACTGACCATACCAAAAACCATGAACAGCACCAAGGCCACGGGCAAGATCGGCATCGCCGTCCATGCAAGTGAGGCATTGGATGTGAACAAAATGATGATGGTGCCCGCCAGCAAAATGATGGCGCCTACAAGTTGCAACAACGCCTGCCCGATAAACAAACGTACTTTCTCAACATCGTCCGTGGCGCGGATCATCAACTGGCCTGTCTGATTCTTATCGTGATAGGAAAAAGACAGTTGCTGAATTTTTGCGTACAGGTCATTGCGCAGATCATACGCCACAGCTTGTGAATTCTTCTCTGCCCAGAATGCTTGCAGGAAGGCGAAGAGTCCGCGCAGGATGGCGAAAATGACGATCGCGACCAGAGCAGTTGTCAGCGCGCGGGGAGCGTTGGTCACGTCCGCTTCAAGCGTCGCTTTGAGTTGGTCAATCGTCAAAGAGGAATCATAGCTAAGGGCTGTGAGAATCTTCGGCAGCGCCACGCTCATGAATGCGGCGGGGATCTTATCCAGCGCCTGCAAAACCTGGTCGGCAATATAGCCACTTGTGACCGCGTCGATCACGTTGCGGATCATGCGCGGCACAGCGAGCTGCGAAAGCGTGGCGATCACAAGGAAAAGATACGGCAAAACTGCCTGACGGCCGTACTTGGTCAGGTAGCGAATGGCGCGGTTGATACCTTTAAAGGATGGACGTTGTCCACCTCCACCGCGCGTGCGTGCATTTGGTCGGGTCATGGTTGCTTGCAAAATAGTACTCCTTATAAAAATTAAGTAAGGGCGATGAGCCGCTCTTACAACGTATCAAATCATTATGGGGAAAATGTGTAGAAGATGGTGATGCTTTGTGGAAGTTATTTCTTCTCGTCCATTTTTTTTGCAGCTTGGGTGAGAATAGATAGCGCATCAGAGATTCGGGCATGATCGTCTGCATTCAAATTGCTGACAAGTTCTTCCATCCAGCGGTAGCGCTCTTGAATGCCATCGTTCACAAGTTTTGCACCTGCCGGGGTAAGCCGTAGGTTTTTTGCACGGCGGTCATTCGGGTCCTCTGCGCGTTCGAGATGACCGCTTTGCACAAGCTTTTCCACAAGTTGGCTGGCGGCTGCGGCAGAGATATCGAAACGTTCGCTGATCTCGGAAAGCCCAGTAGTGCCTTTATAGTGCAGCTGCATCAGAATGCTGAACTGCGGCATGGATAATCCCGTGGACTTGGCGAACTGATTCCAGCCACGCATGGATCGGTGCATAAACACATCCATCCATTCGCGCATAGGTTGGGTAATTTGGACTGGTTTGGGCATAGTTAAGCTTTCTTTTTAGTTAAGTAGGCTTGAATTTATTCGGAAGTTGGGTTTTGGTCAAGGGAATGGATGTAAGAAGAATGTTAGAAAATATATTGAAAATAAATCAAAAAAGAGCTTGGAATTTTTTTCACAAAATCTACTGTTTGAATGGTAAGATATTGTTATTGGGACGCTATGCAAAAAGTATTCATAAGCTATTCACGCAAAGATATTGATTTCGCCAAAAAACTTGCGGGTGATTTGGAGAAAGCTGGTTATGATGTTTGGTGGGATATCACAGACTTGCGTGGCGGTGACGATTGGGTAAGAACACTCCCTGCTGCCATTGAGTCGAGTCAACATTTCATCATTGTGCTCACACCAAATTCGGTTAAATCTGAATGGGTGCAAAAGGAATACACTCAAGCATTAACCCTGCACAAAAAGATCGTCCCGATCATGTTCGAGACTTGTGATGTACCTTTCGCCTTGAACACGATAAATTTTATAAATTTCATTAATGGGGAATATGTTGATAACTTTAAAAATCTGCTTTCGGCGCTGGGGTATACAGGCAAACCGCCTGTCGTAACTCCATTTGAAAGAGCAAAGGCTTTTATACCGCCTGCTCTTCAAAAATATGCTATCCCCGCCATTATTGGGATTATCCTTCTTATTGTCGTTGCATTGGTTTTCATCCCGAAACCTGCCAGCCTGCCAGATATCACATCAACGCCATCTTCCATTCCCCCAACAGATGCATCCACTCTTACGCCAACCATCCTCCCTGTGACGGTCACACCTTCTTTAACCGCTACGGTCACAGAAACGGCAACCGCAACCAAGCAATCACCACCAACACCATCTGCCACAAAGCAACCCTTTGAAACGCTATCCTACTGCGTCAATTCATTGTATGCAAACACGATTAATGTACGCTCTGGGCCAGGCACAAATTATGCTGTTCTCGGCGAACCATTAAAACTGAGACAGTGCCTCACCTTCCGGGCTGTGAATGAGAACGAAACTTGGCTTCTTATCGCCCCCAATCAGGAAGACCCTACGCATCAACAATACGAAGGCGGCTGGATCTTTCGCGAACTACTTGGTTTGGGCTTGAGCGGTCCCATTGACCTGCCTGCTGTCACATTGACATTCACTCCTACCCCATCGAACACGCCAACCATCACCCCGTCTCCAACACTGGCGCCAACAGAAACACCGTCCCCAACTGAAAAAGCAACAGACATTCCGCAACCTACTGACACACCTGAAGTAACTCCTACCCCCTAACAACATCTCCATAAAACCACTTAATAAAATGAACGGGCTTCGTAAATACGAAGCCCGTTCAACTCTCTCCTACCGATAAATTACCATTAAGTATTCTACAACTGTTCCCTCGAACAGGATGTATTTGATATTAATTACCCTTATATTACATCAAAGGCACTTAATATACAACCTACAAAAGTACTACTTCGGCGGCTACCTCACGCGGGTTATATTAATGCATTTGGGGACATGGCTTGGAGGTGTGAACGCACATCCAAAACGATAGTCGTTCTCAAAGCGGACAATAATAAGAGATTCCGTTACTCCAAAGCCAGCGATCGGCCTGGTAACAGGCAGGTCATCTACTTCACTGCTCCATTCGAGAGTATATGTTCCATTTGCATAGGTGGTGAAACCATCCACAGGAATGAGCGGCTCTGGCACCTGCTCTCCATTCGCAACTGCAGATATACCTTCCAACACAAGAGCATTCATATCTTTCAACGCATCTTTTGCTTCTGGCGACATTTGCGAGAACCTTCCGCCAATAACAGCAATGACTATTATTGAACCTGCCACTTTCAAGAAACGTACCAATCCACTTGAAGGAGCGCGTCCAGTGGTATCAATATTCCCTACCAGCCAGCGAAAAAAGATACCAAGTGGAAGATAAAAGATCAGACGCGGTAAAAAGGTAAAGAGTGACAGGAAGAACGAAGTCACAACCTGCCGTTCTCCTGAATTGATAAAAGCCAATATGGAACTTGCGAAAACTGCCAGAATACCGCTTCCGAACAAGCCCCAAAATGATTCTTCATCCCAAGCCACGATCAACCCCATGGCACCCATAAAGATCGTAGTGAGGATCACAGAAGCAGCACGCCCAATGGGCAGCTCATACAAAGGGATGCCGGGCAGCGTCCACACATTGATAAATTGGGAAATCAATGAATAGGGAAAGCCGAAGGCAAGCCCAACTATCAATCCATATATACGGCGTTTTTGGTCAGTCATACATTTCTCCGAAAATATCCATAGTCACAGACGGCAACCCTAAAGAAGATACGCCCATGCACACACCACATCGCCTCCTGTATGTTTTGGGAGGCGATGGTACTGTTCAACATAATACTCCGTATGGTGAAATATTAATTTAAAAGGCCTGCTATGTCACCCTACCAGCGTAGGGTATGGGGATTTAGTAGCCACACCCGCTTTTTCTAAACGGGTCCACAGGCATACCAAAGGCTTCGTAAACAGGTGCACCGTCCCACTCTTCAGGCAATGGCAAACCAAGTATATAGGCTGTGGTCGCGGCAGTGTCCATTGTGTATACCTTGGTGGATAACAACAACCCAGGAATAACGCCCGGGCCGCTGATGATCCACGGGATGGTCATATCTTCCGGGATATTCATACCATGAGTTGTATCATGACCGCCATGATCAGAGGTAACAATGATCATAGTTCGTTCATACAGTCCATTAGTTTGTAAAGCCTGTAATATCATTCCAAACAGTCTATCATCCCTGCTGTAAGCGGTTAATTGCTCGCTAGACATCCAGCCATTCTCGTGGCCTGCAAGGTCGCCGTCTGGAAAGTGTACAAACATCAAGTCAAAGCCCTGCTGGATCTGATCAATCGCCAGCCGTTCCACGGTAGATGTGTCTTTTATCTTATCTGTCTTATCGATAAACTCAAAGAAATCTGTGCTGCCTGGTTCGGTGATCTGTCGTAATTTTTCCTTACCAACTACCATAACAGTTCTCTTGCCTGCCGCATGAGCAAGGTCAAAGATGTCGGTGCCGAGAGCATATCCATTTTGTGGGACATATTCATTCCAACGGACAATGTGCTTTGCAGGGCAGGTCCCTACCAACATGGAAGAATGAGCTGGCAGCGTGAGACTCGGCATAATGGTCTGTGCGCTCATGGTGTACGCTCCAAGCTGCATGAGCGACATCACATTTATCATGTTCGCTTCGGCAATCGCATCGGGGCGCAAGCCGTCAAAACTAACGATCAATACTCGGTCTGCGGTTGGTTGTGGAATGGGAGTGAGAGTCGGAAGCGGTGCTTCTGTGGGCTGCTGCGGCGCAGGAGTGCTACTTGGAATGAGAGTCGCTGTCAGAATAACAGGAGCAACTATCGGCGGCGGCACAGGGGCGAGCGATCCGCAGCTTTGCAAAAGGATCGCAAGAAATATCAAAATCCAAATACGCTTTATCATCTAAAAGTTGAAGTTCCAATCATCGGCATGGATTCTTTTCGTGCATGGTAAGCATGGGCTGGCCGAAAGCAGCATACACGGGAATGCCGTCCCAATCTGGCTGGAGGGGCAGTCCCAAAGCATAGGCCGCGGTGGCAGCAGTATCGGTTGTTGAAATCATAAAAGTTAACTCAGTGGGTATAACCCCCGGGCCAGAAGCAATCCAAGGAATACGAAAGTCTTCAATGACAACACCAACATGATTCTTATCATGCCCGCCATGATCGGCAGTGATAATGATCAAAGTGGAATCGATCAGGTTGTTTGCCTTCAACGCATCTAGAATCAACCCCAGAGCCTCATCGCCTTGGCGCATAACTTTAAAGTATTCACCAGACATCCATCCATATTTATGGCCGCGTAAATCAGGGCCAGCAAAATGAACGAACATCAGGTCAAAACCAGCATTGATCTGTGCCACGGCTTCTTTTGAAATTGCTGGTTCACCGTAACGAACTTCAAACACGTCTGTGGTTTCAGGCTCTGCCATTTGGCGCAATTTAGATTTACCAACGATCATCACCGTCTTCAAGCCTGCGGCATGGGCCAAATCAAAAATATCCACGCCTTTGGAATATCCCATGTAGGCAAAATATTTATCGTAAATTATGCCTGTTTTATCCATGCACATTCCAGAAAGCATGGAGGCATGGCTGGGCGAAGTAGAAGGATAATCGATGGTCTCTGCCGATGTATAGGAATAAGCACCTTTGGCAGCAAGGTCCATCAAGATGGGCATGGGGGCCAACGGAATCGCATCAGGTCGCATACCGTCATAACTAATGATCAACACATGTTTGATGCTTGCGAACGATGGCGTTGGTGTCAAAGTCGCAGTTGGAATTTCCGTGCTTGTTGGCACCGGTGTTCCCGTGGGCAGCAAAGTTGTTGTTGGCGAAACCGTAACAGTTACAGTAGGTGTTTCTGTCGGAAAATAAATAGATGTAACAGGTGGTACTGGCGATAAAGAATCACCCCAAATATTTACATTGAGGTTACCAGGCGCACAGCCCGCCAACACAAAGACAAGAAGTAAAACTAAAAAGCGTTTCAGGATGACTTCTCCAACATGGGCATTTTCAACCCGTGACGTTTTGCCGCATCAATGGCAATTTCATATCCTGCATCAGCGTGTCTTACCACGCCCATACCTGGATCTGTTGTAAGGACTCTTTCCAACCTGCGGGCTGCTTCGGGTGTTCCGTCTGCAACGATGACTTGCCCCGCGTGCTGACTATACCCCATTCCCACTCCGCCTCCGTGGTGGAACGAGACCCAGGTTGCACCGCCAACTGCATTGATCATTGCATTGAGAATCGCCCAATCAGAAATTGCATCGGAGCCATCTTTCATGGCTTCCGTCTCGCGGTTGGGGGAAGCCACAGAACCCGAATCCAAATGATCGCGGCCAATCACAATCGGGGCTTTTACCTTTCCACTGGCAACCAATTCGTTGAACATCAAACCAGCCTTGGCACGTTCGCCATATCCAAGCCAGCAAATACGCGAGGGCAATCCTTGAAATGGGACTTTCTCGCGTGCCATTTTCAACCAGCGATGTAGATGTGCATCTTCAGGAAAGAGTTCCATGATGGCTTTATCCGTCGTGTAAATATCCTCCTTGTCGCCAGAAAGCGCAACCCAACGGAATGGTCCTTTGCCTTCACAGAACAACGGGCGAATATAAGCAGGTACAAACCCGGGAAATTCAAACGCGTCACTTACACCGTTATTGAAGGCTTGCTGACGTAAATTATTACCGTAATCAAACACCTCTGCGCCTGCGCGCTGGAAAGCAAGCATAGCCTTCACATGCGTGGACATGGAGTCCATTGCCATTTTCTTATACGTTTCAGGGTCACTCACTCGCATCTGATTCGCTGCAGTGATGGACAAACCAGAAGGCACATAAAACAAAGCTTCATGAGCCGAAGTCTGATCAGTAACTACATCAGGGATAATGCCGCGTGCTGCAAGCTCAGAATATACATCCGCCGCATTACCGATCAAACCAATGGAACGCGGAGTTTTATTTTTCACATTTTCTTCCACAAGAGTCATGGCTTCTTCTAGATTATCCACAACCATATCCACATAGCCGATGGCGCGGCGGCGTTCTGCACGTTCAGGATCCACTTCCACAATGAGACCTACGCCCTCGTTCATAGTGATCGATAATGGCTGTGCGCCACCCATTCCACCAAGGCCTGCGGTGAGGACAAATTTTCCTTTGAGCGAACCCCAGCCTTTCAGCTTGGCAAGCGCCCCGAATGTTTCGTATGTCCCTTGCAAGATGCCTTGTGTTCCAATGTAGATCCATGAGCCAGCGGTCATCTGGCCGTACATCATGAGTCCTTTTTTATCCAACTCATCAAATTTTTCCCAAGTAGCCCAATGCGGCACGATATTTGAATTTGCAATTAAAACCTTTGGCGCATCTTTATGGCTCTTGAAGATGACAACTGGCTTGCCAGATTGTACAAGCAGGGTTTCATCCTCTTCCAAGTTTTTGAGAGATTCCAGAATAGCATCGAACGATTCCCAGTTGCGAGCGGCTTTGCCACGTCCACCGTACACAACAAGGTCTTCTGGTTTTTCAGCTACTTCGGGGTCGAGATTGTTTTGGATCATGCGATATGCGGCTTCACTGAGCCAGTTCTTGCAAGTGAGTTGTGTGCCACGCGGGGCACGGACTACGCGAGGGGTTGACATTGAATTGTCTCCTGAATATTCAAATTCAAACTTATTGATTCTTAAGTGCAAAGGTTTCGATCATCGCATCGAATTGTGGCAGAACCGTCTGTTTCAATTCCTCAGTAGTGGAAAGTGTGATGACCAATATACCTGAATCGACTTTTGCAAAAACCTGTTTTTGGAATAATTCAACTTCCACTCCATCCAATGTTGTGACTGGGGTTTTGGATGTGATCACGCCAATGGGAATTCCACTGGCGGTTGTAGTGAGTTTGGTTTCTGTCACTTCCAAGCCGGTCATAGTCTTGGGCAAAGCAGCCGCTTCGGCTTTGAGGCCTTCATCATTTTCCAAAGACATCTCATTTTGTTGATCCCAATAGAAATTGATATTGGTAATGAAGTCAATCTCAGCATGTCCCTCCTGAGTATCCAAGGCAAAAAGGCGTAACTGATCTGGGTTAAGCTTCTCAATGCTGCTCAAGGAACGCTGCATGGCAGGATTCGTTAACTCGGGCAGCAGCCATGCATCCAAATATTCCTGTTGATTGATGCGCACTGGCAGCCAGCCTTGTGATATGAAGATTTCATATTTTCCCCGTTCATCAATGAACTTGGCTGTGCCATCTTCCAACTTATTTAGGGAGCTCCCAGAATCATCCGCGCTAGGTGTGGGGCTGGGAGTGATCGTTGGAAAAGGTGTAGATGTGGAAGTTGGGATAGTTGTGGGAGTGGGAACGGCTTGTTGAGTCTGTTCGAGGGCGACGGAAACTGTTTCAGCCACCATTGTGTAAAGCCTTGTATCAGGCGTCGGCGCGGGTTGTGATGCGGCAGGTAAACCAGGCACAACACAAGCCAGGATCGTCATCAAAAGGACCAGTGCAGCGAACAATGCACGTCGAGTAGTCATGGTTTCCATCCTTGATATGAAATGAAAAAGCCTCCCGGCAATTATAGCCGAGAGGCCTTGTTAGATTTGACGTTTTTACGTTCAGAGCCTAGACGGGAATTTGTCCGCTCGAAACCATGTCTGCAAAGTTCGTACCCTTCAATCTTTTCACCAGTTCTTCTTGCGCATCACACCAAACAGGGCGCAGCGGGCAATCGGCATCAAAGGAACAAGAGCCAGAATCACCAACACATTCATTGAGTTGAATAGGGCCATCAATTGCTTCAATAACTTCTAGAAGTGTGATCTCTTTTGGAGCGCGGGCAAGTGTCACCCCGCCGCGAGCGCCACGAGAAGTATGCAGAAGCCCTGCAATAGATAATTGAGAAACGATCTTGGCAAGGAATGATGGCGGAATACGCTGTTCTTCCGCAATCGTGCTCGTTGCTGTTCGGGTGTCTCCATTGCGAGCAAGATGAAGTACTGCTCGAACGGCATAATCTGCTTGACGTGTAATTTGCATACGAACCTCGCTTAAAAAATAGGTAAACTTTACCGACAATCACGATTTTATTGTGAATTTTGTTTCAAGACAAGTGATAGAGGTCATAGATGAATTATGACCTTTTACTCTGAATTATTGGGTGAACTTGTAGGCATTTTGGAAAAAAAACACGCACCACAATGTGATGCGTGTTGATCGGTGTGTTTTGTGTTAGCTATTTCGTGAGTGTGAGATTGCCTGCGCCCATCTCAACGACGAATGTAAGGGTTGGGCCTTCCCCATTTTGTTTATAGATGTTCCCGCTCTGACTCCAGCCTGAGCCTGCGCTGACATTCGAAACACCGCTCTCCACTGTAACAGTTGCGTTCACTCCTTCGGGGACAACGATGATGACATTACTGAGTCCGCTTTCAACTTTGATGGAGGCATCTCGCTTTAAGTCACCGGAGAAATCCAGGGTGTAATCTCCTGCTCCTGCAGAAAAATCAAAGATGCTGAAGTTAGCGTTAGCAAGCCCTTTCATTTTGACATCAGATGCACCAGTGGAATAGCTAAAGACTGACATCTCTGTTTGATTTGGTTTAGAGAATGCAAGCTCCACAGTAGCAGCACCATCTTTAATGGTGAGGTTATTGAGGGAAAGCCCGCCAAGTTCAAAGGTTCCATTGTAAGCGCCAGATTCAACAGTCAAATTCATGGGCTTGTCGCCGAGTTTGAAATCCCATTCATTCTTGAGGTCTTCAAGAGAAGGAATGACATTAACACCAACGTTTCCCATTTTGATCTCAACATTGCCAGAGTCTGTAATGACTTCAGGCTTGAGCTCCTTGTAGTTATATGTGGCTGTACCTTCTACAAGTTGGCTCGTACCAGGATTCAAGAGTAAATCTCCTGCGCCGAATGAGAGCTTTAAGTTGGTTTCATCTGTGCTCGGATAATCAACATTAATATCATCCACAACTTCAGGGACGGGTTGTGCTTTTTGCGGGACATTAATATTAAATCCGCAGGCTAGTGTGGCTAACGCGAGAATCGCGATAAATATGAAAAGTTTTCGAAACATAAGAAAATACCTCCTCAGGTAATAGTATCTGAGAAGGTATACGGGAAGTAATGTGACAGGTTGCAAATCTTTGAGGAATTACTCTTGTCTCTCAAAGGGCCACCACTTGGGACGGCTTTTCTCGCGCAAAATTTCAAGTGCATTGGTTGTATTGAGAGAAAGGAGTATGTTGTTCGCATGCTTGCGGACGTTCGGGCTTTCATCGTCCAGCAACTCGCCAATGGCTTGGGCAGCCTCGGCTGCTTTTAGTTTTCCAAGTGCATCCATGGCAAAGAAGCGAACCGCAGTATGCTCATCTTTTAATGCTTTGATCAGCGCTGGAACAGCAGCCTGATCTCCAATATCCCCAAGGGCCAGAGCGGCACCATAACGGGCATCTGGGTCTTTGCTATTCAATAGATGGACTAATCCATCCACAGCCTCTGCGCCATAATTAACAATCCCTGGGATCGCCATGGGATGGTTTCCCGGTTCATCCAACTGCAAAAGCAGACGATGTAAATTCGCCTGAGACTCTAGTTTCGCTTTCTGTAACTGCTGTTGACGTTCCACTTCATGAGATTCCCGCTCCATGAGCCAGGAGCGCTGCCGCTTCCAAGCTTTTTGTAAATCAACACCGCATTGTTTGCAATATTTTGCATTAATATTATTTTGGGTATAACAAAATGGACAACCCGCCTGCAGGAGATTATTACAAGAAGTGCAGTATTTATTTCTCCGTGAGTTCTCCACCCCGCAATTGGAACATATCAATTCCCCAACAGTTGTCCAATCTGTAGAGACAATGGTGGAGTTACAAGCTGAACAAGTAAAGGGTTGATTTGGATTGATGGCCCCATCTACTGGAGCGCCGCAAGACGGACAGGTGAGAGTTATCAATTTCATAGATGTGCAATTGTAACAAAGCCAGGCACAGAAATGGATTTTTTATTTTTTTACAACACATCAATTTTATTAGCCGTGAGCTATTGTCTTTGCCAGATCTCATAGCAAGAGAGCCACGGCAAAGCTGGTTCATTGGGCATAGTCTCAGTAAATTTTAGCGGATCAAATCTAACAGCTAGAGAATAATTGGGTCCAGTATCAGAAACGGGCGGGATCCGAATCGTATCTCCGCAATGGATGATCACATAGTCTGGTCTGAAAATCGTGGCATATTTTTCTGCCTGGATATGTTCGCGTTTC
The DNA here is from genome assembly GCA_046328875.1 of Anaerolineales bacterium. GTDB lineage: Bacteria > Chloroflexota > Anaerolineae > Anaerolineales > Villigracilaceae > Villigracilis. The sequence goes on from JAXLVS010000001.1 coordinate 4,394,255, forward strand.
AATGAAACCACAGCAGGTGTAACTAAGCCTACTTCGTCAAACATGCGCCTTTCAGAGTAATACCCCACATAACCCAGCGGCTCCAACAAAATAAGGCTATTGGGTTCAGTGTTCTCTTTCAGCCACAGTCCCATTGCTTTCAATGATTGCTCATGGCGATAGATCTGACGCTCTCTCGTTAAGCTTGCGAAATGCAAACTTGTCCCAAGTTGAAGCATGAATAATATTATGGAAAATGAAAGGAAGAATTGCTTATCTAGGCGCGTGTCTTTTATTCGCTCCCACAGAGCGCCAAACCCCACACCGACCAATATCAACGCAGCCCATAAAATCGGGACAAAATAGCGGCTGAAATACGTGGTGCGGGTATATGTCAAACGAGCCACTTCAAACTCGATGAATATCACAAGGAGAATCAATCCCTTTTTAGGAGCAGCACGATATGTCCATAATCCCCAAGCTATAAGAATAAAGGAAATTGCTGTACCCCATAGGGATAACTTACCATCTGCTCGAAATGGCGATAAATATTCAAAGATGATCAACAGATGTCCCCAATAAGGGGTTTTGTCAAACATGTTGTAGGCCACCCATTTTGCCGTTACAGTAAATGGGATGGGCGAGCCAAAATATAGAAACGCGAATACGACCCAAGGCAAATATATTGCTGCGGCAATCAAAGCGATTCGCAGCGCGTCTTTCAGGCTGTAAAATGCAGAGAACACAACAAAGATCATCACCCAAAATGCAAGATCAATACGTGTCCATAGCAACAATCCACACATCAGGCCAGCAAGGTTGGGACGGTCCTTTAGCCAGAAATACCATGAAGCAGATAGTAACGCGAGCGCTACTGGAGTTTCCATCCCTTGCGTATTCATGTACAACAATTTTGAGGAGGTCAACAAAGCAAGAAGAACACCGATCTGCTCAAAAGTAGAACGATTCAAAGCTTTCAATGCCTGCCAGGTGAAAAACAACATCCCAGCCGTGGCAATGATATTGATTAGCCGTGCTGCAAATACAACATTGGGAGAGATAAATCTGATCCACACTGCAAGGAGCAAACTCAGCAAAGGAGTAGTAGACCCATACAAGGGTTCGCCGAGGTTGTAAACAAAGCCATGCCCTAGCGCAATATTCTGCGCCACACGAAACGTAATAAACGCATCTTCTTCGGTGTAATTCGTATATAACATCCACCCAATGTTTACGAGAAGCGCAATCGCAATTAGTAAAACAGGAACGAAGTCTTCCTGCTCAAAATTATTGCGTTTTGCAGTGATTCCCATAGTCCCGCCTATCTTCTGCACTTACGCTTTCTTTTTCATTGCCGCATCCAAAGCTTGATCTAACGAGCGGACTTCGATGATCTCGATTCCCTTGGGATATTCTTCACCTTTGCGAATGGCCTTAGGGACAATGGCAACCTTAAATCCCAACTTTTGGGCTTCACGCAAGCGCGCCACCATCTGACCTGGCATACGCAATTCGCCTGCCAAACCGATCTCACCTATCAACACCGCCTCCGCACGGACAGGTACATCCTTCCATGAAGATGCGATGGCGGCAGCGATGGCAAGGTCTGCGGCGGGTTCGTCAATTTGAATGCCGCCCACCACGTTGACAAATGCATCATGCTCCGCGAGTTTCAATCCAACACGGCGGGTAAGCACTGCAGTAATTAACAACAAACGATTAAAGTCCACACCGTTGGGCGTACGGCGCGCATTACCAAATTGAGTTGGCGATGTGAGTCCTTGAATTTCCACGAGGATGGGACGTGTCCCTTCCATTGTTACGGCAATGGCAGAGCCAGCCGCATTTACTAAACGTTCCGCGAGAAAAGCCTCGGATGGATTCGTGACTTCCATCAATCCACCTTCGCGCATTTCAAAGACGCCCACTTCCGCTGTTGCGCCAAAACGATTCTTCACCGAGCGCAGCAAACGATAGGCTTGAAAACGGTCGCCTTCCAAATACAGAACCGTATCCACAATATGTTCCAACACTCGTGGACCTGCGATCGCGCCGTCCTTGGTTACATGCCCGATCATGAATACCGAAATCCCTGATGACTTTGCCAACTCACGCAAATGAGATGAACACTCGCGCACTTGCGAGACCGAGCCCGCGGACGAATCCAATTCAGATAAGTAAACTGTCTGGATCGAGTCAACAATTAGCAGGTCAGGTTTTGAATCGCGAACGTGGTTCAAGATCACTTCAAGATTCGTCTCCGTCACCAGCAAAAGATTTTTCGGCAGTTCCTTCGTCCCGTTGAACAAACGCACGGCTCTCATCTTGATTTGTCGTTCCGACTCTTCGCCCGAAACATACAACACACGTTGAGTCTTCGCCATCTCCATTGCCATTTGCAGCATAAGTGTCGATTTACCGATGCCCGGGTCGCCGCCAATGAGAACGATGGAACCAGGCACGATACCACCGCCAAGGACTCGCGCAAACTCGCCGATGGGCAAGTGAATACGATCTTCTGCTTCACCCCCGACCTCAGAAATGGGGCGCGGAATCGAGCGGCCAGTCAACCCTCGGACATTTGCCGGTCCCTTCGCAACAGGCTCATCGTGGACAACTTCTTCCACCATGCTATTAAACGAATTGCATTGCGGGCATTTACCCATGTAACTTGCAGAGACCCGTCCGCATTGCTGGCAGACGTAACGTGTGTGTACTTTTGTTTTTGCCATATTCATTTTCTCCCCCCTCTCCTGTAGGAGAGGGGCTGGGGTGAGGTAAAGGCAGTATAACAGAATTTTTGTTCTGTTTTTAGGGCGTGCTATACTCGGGCGATATTCACTTATTTTTTAAAGGAGATAAACATGAACCTGCTAGCAAATATTCTTACTGGTATCGTTGCACTCTTACACTTTGGATTTTTGTATCTCGAAATGTTCCTATGGGACAAGCCACGCGGGATGAAGTCCTTCCGCATGACCGAGGAGTTTGCAAAACAATCCAAAACCCTTGCCATGAATCAGGGATTGTATAACGGCTTTCTCGCTGCGGGTTTGATCTGGGGAATTTTTGCTGGCGATGCAGTGAAAATCTTCTTCTTAAGCTGTGTCATCATCGCTGGTATCTTCGGCGCCATGACAGTGAGCAAGCGCATCTTTTATATCCAAGCTGTCCCCGCTATTTTAGCTTTAGTCGTTTTGTTGGTTGCATAAATAAAAAACCTCCGAGGTCTTTGAGACCTCGGAGGTTTTTTAACAGGTTACTTCACTACATTCACAAAATCTGCGAACAAGCCGTAGGCGGTTTCAAGCGGGCCGCCCTTCATATCAGGCTTCTCGGAGAGGATGATCGAGTAATCGAGAATGACATCGGTGCGGAAGGTGATGCCCGTGCTGGAATTCATCATTCCGTAGAGAGGGGATGTCGAGTCCACCAATTGCGGGGAAACGCTGGCTTCAATTTTGTCACCAACTTTTTCAGCAGAGCAAACCAATTTATAACGCTTGCCTTCAGCCTTGGCTTTTGCGATCATCTCAGGTGTGATGCCGCGAATGCCCGTCGGGTTGACCTGCTGCGGGGTCATCGGTGTATCCCATAACACGGTAACCAATGCCGCGACTTTAATGGCCGCATCCCAACCGTCCACATCGTTGGTGGGGTCTGTTTCAGCTAGCCCAATGGACTGAGCGTACTTGACTGCATCTTCATACTTCTCGCCGCTTTCCATGAGAGAGAGGATGACGTTCGTTGTAGCGTTGAAAATGCCTTTGAAGGAAGTCAACTCTGCCAAAGGAAACGCCTCACGCATGACCGAGAAAACTGGTGCGCCGCCCAGAACGGTTGATTCGTGTCTGAAAGATTTTCCCTTGCTCTTTGCAAGCGCAGTCAACTCACGATAGCCGTGGACAACGGGCCCTTTGTTGGCGGTGATGGCGTGCATCCCTAAATTCAACGCCGTGCGGATGTGGTCAAGTGCGGGTTGTCCCGTTTGGGTGTTGACAGGGCTGTTCTCGAACATGACATCAGCTTGCGAGTTTTGAATTACAGCGAGAGAATCTTTCACTTCAATTGTTGAAAGGGAAGTAATTGATTGTTTGCTTTCAACAAGCTCCAAGGCTTTTTGGATGTCGAGTCCGTTTGGATTCACTGCAAATCCATGGCTGCCCGTGGAAAGACCAGTGAATGAAAAGGTAACATCATATTTGGATTTGAGCAAATCCTGCTTGCGGATGAGAAGTTTTGCCAAAGAGCGGGCGACGTTTCCAAAACCAATGAGTGCGAGTTTGTAATGCATGAATTCTCCTTTTATGTCATTGCGAGGGCGGTGTTCTCCCGCCCGAAGCAATCTCCACCACGAACTGAGATTGCTTCGTCGGGCTAAAGCCCTCCTCGCAATGACGTGAATATTACACAGGGGGATATGGGTACGCCCTGCGTCCTTGTAGCGGGCGTGGAAATAACTTTGTTATGCAAAGAATCTCGGCACGGGTGAGCAGTGCGGAGATCTCGTTCGGGCTGAGGTACTCTTCAAAGAGGGCAGACCAATTATCAGTTTGGGAAAGAGGCGCGAGCAATTCGTCGGGGATCTTATGGCCCGCAAAGTCCCATATCACGGTGCGGAGTTTGTCATCTTCGTGGAAACATATCCCATGATCGATGGCGAAGAGTTTGTGAGTATCGTCTTCAAAAAAGATGTGGCTGCCTTTGCGATCGGCATTGTTGGCGAGAAGATCGAAGAGAACTACGGGACGGAGCATTTCTTTTTCTTCCACCGTGAAGTTGAAGTAGTGATGCTCAACATCGTAGTCAATGTATTGCTGCAAGGAGCCTGGGCCGTAGGGGCCGTCCTGGCGATAGATGGTGAAGGGGACGATGTGAAAGCCAAGCGCTTCGCTCAGGTGATAGGCGGCAACTTCGCGCAGGGCAAGCGTGTTATCGGGAAAATCCCAAAGCGGCTGCTCGCCTTTACTCGGCTTATACACGGCTTGATAGGTTTCACCCTCGTGATGCACATCCACGAAGAAGGTGTAATTGCTGCCAAGCATAAATTGGCCTTTGAGTTCATATTCGCCGTGAGTGAGGGCGGTTTGGATTGTTTGTGGTGTGGGAGTGTTCATTCGAGGTCAAAGGTCAAAGGTCGAAAGTCACTGACTTTTGACTTTCGACCTTTGACGATGTTTTTATGCCAGATGCCCGTTCTTCTTCGGGCAGAAGTGCCCTTCAGGTTCCATCGGTTGCCCGCATTGCGGACAAACGGGACGGCCGCGCGAGGCGACATCCTGTCCCCAGCGGGCGAGCATGCGCAGTTGTGTGCGCGTGGCCCAAAAGCGGACTTGCGCTGCGGACTCGGGGTCGGCATCTTCGGTGAGCAGTTCCTTGGTGAAGATGACAACGCGGTCGCGGTCTTTGTCGTAGCCGAGGCCAATTTCACCCGCGCGGAAGAGCGGGTCAACGGGCGGGCTGATGCGCATGACATCTTCCACAAAATCACCAGAAGCTTCTTCGAGTTCAGGATTCTGTTGGCTGAGCTGCGCGAGGAATTGTTCAATGCCGATGGCAAGCGAAAGCAACTGCGCTTTTTCAATAATAATAGTGATGGTGCGCTGTTCCTGATAGGCTTGCAAATAAAAGACGCGCTGGCCTGGTTTGCCAATGGCGTCTGCTGTTAGATGGTCACATGGGTCTACATCAATTTCAAAGCGGGGCATGGGTTGATACCTTTATAAAATCGAGTATACCAGAATTGACAATGGACAATTGACGATGGACAACGGAATAAAACAAAAGACTTAACGTGAATAATACGAATGTGCGAATTATGTTTTTAAAATACTAAAAGAACTGCCGCGAATTTCACGAATTACGCGAATTAATTTATTTAAGGATAAGGAATTCCTTCAAAGATCCACCACGGATGAACACAGATCAACACGGATTTTTGAAAGGATTCTTGTCAAAAGTCATCCTTCATCCCTTTTATCCGTGTTTATCTGTGGTTTAAAAAATAAACCACTATTCACGTTATTTAAAATTCGCGTAATTCGCGGCTAAAAGATTTTGAGTTGGTTTGTCCATCGTCCGTGGTCTGCGGTCTATCGTCCACCGTCTAATGTATAATCCCAACATCTTTTGCCAAAGGAGATGCCATGTACGATAAAAAGAAAATCGATGAATTGAAAAAGTCACTTTCCACATGGGAGGAGACCTCTCTCAAAAAAGCCTTGTCGCAACTTCCCGAACGCTCCGAAGAATTTATCACTACCTCCTCCGAACCGATCAACAGACTTTATACCCCCCTCGATATTGCAGAAAATGATTATGCCGAAACGCTTGGGCTTCCAGGTGAATATCCCTACACCAGAGGAGTCCACCCAACGCTTCACCGCTCCAAGTTGTGGACGATGCGAATGTTTGCGGGCTTCGGCACTGCGGAAGAAACGAACGCTCGCTTCAAATACTTGCTGGAGCAGGGTCAGACAGGCCTGAGCATTGCCTTCGACCTGGCCACTTTGATGGGCTACGACACCGACCAACCCGAAGCTCTTGGTGAGTTTGGGAAATGCGGCGTTGCGATCTCTTCCTTGAAAGATATGGAAATTTTGCTGGATGGAATTCCGCTCGAAAAAGTTTCTTCCAGCATGACCATCAACTCACCCGCTGCGATCATCTGGGCCATGTATCTCGCTGCCGCAGAGAACAAAGGTCTGCGCCTCGATCAACTGCGCGGCACAACCCAGAACGATATTCTCAAAGAGTTCATCGCGCAAAAGGAATTCATCTTCCCGCCTGAACCCTCCATGCGGCTCGTGGTGGACACGATGGAATTCGGCGCGCAGAAAGTTCCACAGTGGAATACGATCTCGATCAGCGGGTATCACATCCGCGAGGCGGGTTCGACGGCCGCACAGGAATTAGCCTTCACGCTGGCAGACGGATTGGAATACGTCCGCTGGGGAATTGCGCGCGGCATGGACGTGGATGATTTCGCTCCGCGCTTATCCTTCTTCTTCAACGCGCACAATGACTTCTTTGAAGAGATCGCCAAATACCGTGCAGCTCGCCGTATTTGGGCGCGTGAAATGCGCGAGACCTTCAAGGCGAAGAATCCACGCTCGTGGTTATTACGTTTCCACACGCAAACGGCTGGCGTCTCGTTGACGGCGCAACAGCCCGAGAATAATGTCGTCCGCGTAGCGTTGCAAGCGTTGGCTGCTGTTCTTGGTGGAACACAGTCTCTGCATACCAACTCGATGGATGAAGCTCTGGCATTGCCGTCTGAACATTCAGTGACGATAGCACTGCGCACGCAGCAGATCATCGCTGAGGAATCTGGCGTGACAAATACGGTGGACCCGCTTGGAGGTAGTTTCTTCGTCGAAGCGCAAACAGACCGAATGGAGAAAGAAGCGTATGAGTACTTCTCCCGCATTCAGGAATTCGGCGGTGTGATCCCATCCATTGAACGTGGATTCTTCCAAAGTGAAATTTCAGACGCAGCGTATCGGTATCAACGCGAGATCGATAAGGGTATCCGCAAGATCGTGGGCGTGAATGCGTACGCCGAGAAAAAGCCGTTGAGCGTGCCGATCCTCAGAATGGACCCGAACGGCTACGACAAACAGGTGGCGCGTTTGAATGAAGTCCGCAAGACGCGTGACAACGGACGAGTGGGGCAGTCTTTGGATAAGTTACGAATCGCCTGCGAGGGAACAGAGAACACCATGCCGTACATCATGGAATGTGTCCATGCGTATTGCACGTTGGGCGAGATCGTTGGTGTGATGACGAAGGTGTTTGGGAAGTACGAAGAGCCGACGATGATTTAAAGTGTCAGGGGGCAGGTGCCAACTGTCAGATTAAGAAAGAGCGGAGTACTTTCATCCGCTCTATTTTTTTGCGAGTGCACGCTTTTCTTTGAGCAGCCTTTGAATACGGGTGTATTTTTCACGCGAAAGCGGATAAGACCATGCGAGCAACACTGTCCCCAACAAAATCACCATGCCAATCACTGAGACCATCAGGCGAATGGATAGAAGCGCAGAATCAGATTGAGTGAACTGAGTTACATTATCAGGTGGAGATTGATAGCCTGACCATCCCAAAATTTGAAGCGTAAGGAAGATCACCAACGCGCCTGTGAGTTTACGGATGAGAGTGCGGATGCCATAATAAATCCCCTCTTGTCTGCGTCCTGTGCGAAGCTCATCCCATTCGATGACATCAGGCAAAATAGAGTCGGGCAAAATATAGGCTGCGGAAACTCCGACACCAGCAAGGGCGGCGATAGTCAACAGCCAGGCTATTTCGCCAGGTTGAATGGTAAAGATCAGGCCCTGTACAACGATCCATATTGACATGCCAGCGATATACGCTTGAATTTTATTACGGCGTTTTGCAAGCCATAACCAGAACGGCACACAAAGAACGCAGACGAGCATCATTACGCCAAAGAAGGCAGACTCAAGAGCAAGGTCCACGCTGAAAAATGTGACCTTTGCAAGCAAATCCCCTTTCGCAACCCAATATAAAAGGAAGAAGGGAAAAGTAATGGCGATCATATCCACGGCTGACCAGTTGAACATGTAAATGCCCGCCGCATAACGAAACGGAACATTTTGCCAGGCGAGGCGAAGAGTTTCGCTGAAGGGAATTACATCCTGTTCCTGTTCTTCAGATGCAAAACGTTCACGCACGAACAAGCCGATGAAGAAAAGAGGAAACGAACCTATCGCACCGAAGACTGCGCCTGTCATAATAAAGCCTTGTTGCTGCGACCCACCGCCTCGAATGACCGCATCCACGATCATGGGCGCAGTGATGACAACGGTCATGGCGGCTAACAATTGAAAGACGGTTCGGAAACTTGACAGCGAGGTACGCTCATCATAGTCTTGAGTCAACTCGGGGGTGAGGGAAAGATACGGCACTGCCACCAGCGTATTTAATGTATCTGAGATCATGAAGGCCAATGTCACGTAGATCAACAACCCGATCTGACTATCCCAATTTGGCGCTGACCAAAGCATAACGAAGCTCAAGCCGAATGGAAACGCAAACCATAAAAGGAACGGGCGTCGGCGGCCAAGCTTGGATTTCATGCGGTCACTGATCGTCCCTATGATCGGGTCGTTGATGGCGTCCCACACGATGCCGATCAATGCGCCAATGGATGCCAGGCGCGGCTCAATACCAACCACGTCTGTCAGGTAAATTGCATAAAAAATGGAACGCAACATGCCGATGCTGGATATCCCCCAATCACCGGAGCCATATAAAAATTTCAACCATAAAGGAAGTTTATGAGAAGATTCTTGCATTAGATACCACTAAATCCTGTTTCTAAACATGAAGAATGCGATAGCGGGAACAGTGTAGCATGAAACTATAAAAAATTGGGCAGGGTCTGATGACCCTGCCCAATTTACTTACTAACTCAGTACGCTTTATCGATCAGGAACTACACTGATCAAGACTGCACGTACCATACGGCGATGATAATACTCTTCGATCTTGGCGTTGTAATCCTCACAGGTGATGAGAGTTACCCAAGAGTAGTCCTCATGCTTGAACGCGGTGGAAATTGCATTCGGAGATATCTTGGTATTCTCCTGTACTTCATAGATATAGACCTTGCCATACGCATGCAGGAGAATTCTATCTCCGAGCTTGAGACCCTTGATGTCAGAGAATGGACCAAGGTTCATATTGGCATCCCTGACGTGCGCGGTCAACACGGTATTCCCGTTGAAGGTTGGGTAAGCCGAGTCTTCAAGGTACCCAACATTGTCCTTCAACCAAGTGAGGTTCCAGCCATTATCGGTAACCGATACTCCAACGATCGGGAACTCAATTCCAAGAGATGGGATCTCAATGGTGATGTTATCCATGGAGGAGTAAGCCATATCCTCAGGTTGAGCTGGGAGCATGGTGACTTCGTTCGGGCTGAAGCCTGTCACTGGGATGAGCGCACCGGTCGTCGCGACTGCTGGTCTTGAAGAGCCAGCATTGCTGCTGTTACCGCCTCCACCTCCGCCGCCACCGTTACCGGAAATACTGACAGTGAAACTTTGTCTGTAATCTGAGCCTGGCAATCCGCTGCTGCCTACCAATGCAAGGGCATTGTTCAACGGGTCAACGATGGAAGTGGTACCGCAGATGAAGAGATGGTAATCGCCATTCGAAAGTGGCAGACCGCCATTGACCGTAAAGGTCGCAGTGTGCGTCTGGTTGTCATAGGTCACAGTGCCAATAGCGATCTGAGTGTCTGCCGGGACAACGGCACCAGCAACGCAACTTACTGTTTGCAAACCACCTGTATCACCCAAATCACGGATGAGCATGTAGTTATTGGGGTTGGTCACATCTTCTGCGTCGCTATCGCCAGCAGGGTTATAGACCTCCTGATTGAACGTCACTTTGAATTGAGTGATATCAAATGTGACTGTCTCTTGGTTGCTGAGAACATGGTCCGCTGTTTCAGGATTGGTGTTGACTAACTGCACATTCGGGCCATTCGCATCCAAATATGAGACCGTGTTATCCGTGCTGGTGCTGACAGCGTTGAAATTATTACTTAGATCCGTAACTGAGCCAGCAGGAATGGACACACTTATGGTGCCGTCTTGCGTCATGCCGCTGATTGCAACGTTATACGTTGGGCCAGTACCAGTTATCGCTGCGGTGACAGCGCCTGCAGTACTGACAATTGCTATATCTGTATCCGTGAAACCAGTGACCGTCTCACTAAACTCAACGGTGAAATTGATCGGAGCTAGGTTGGTTGGGTCGGCCTGTCCAGCAGCTTGGTTAATGGTGACGGTGGGAGCATTGCTATCAAGCGTTGTGTCTTCAGTGAGCTCTGGGGCAGCCGCGTAATTAGTGTCACCAGGTTGGTTGTAATGAGTGGTACAAGTGCCAGTGGCGGATGTAATGGTCACTACTGCTGTTCCATCACCGTTATCCACCACGCTACAAACACCGCCACTGACCGTGACAGCAACAATCAGGCCAGAATTTGAAGTAGCTTCAACCAAGAAACTTGCTCCATTTGTTGCAATGGCTGGCGCATGAGTTACGATCGTAATGGCTTGGGCAGACGGCAAAGCAGTAGCATTTTCCAACACTTCAATAGCAGGGTTGTAATTGGCATCACCAGCCTGGTTGTAATGAACCGTACAGGTACCGGAATTACTGTTGACAGTAATGTTGGCATTCCCTGTGCCAGCCCCCATACAAGCTCCCGTAGCGGTAATAGCTACCGGTAAACCTGAGCCGCTTGTGGCCACCACGTTAAAGCTAGTGCCATTTGCTGCCGAGGCTGGTGCATGGCTGGTTACTGTAATGGTTTGATCAGCTCTTTGAGCAGTAACTCCAGCCGTTATTTCAGTGGCCGCGTTGTAGTTGACATCACCAGCCTGATTGTAGTGAACAACGCAGGTACCTGCACCAGAGGTGATCGTAAAGTCAGCGCCAATATTTGTACAAGCCCCTGTGGCGCTATAAGCAACAGGTAATCCAGAAGATGCGGTAGCTGCCACAGTAAAAGTAGCACCCATCACGGCGTTAGCCGGAGCGGGTGTGCCAACCGTAATCACCTGATTCGCTTTTTGAGCGTTTGTGGTGTTGGTGACTTGTGGAGCAGGGTTAAAGTTGACATTGCCTGCCTGGTTATATTGAACGGTGCATGTTCCTGTGCTGCTCGTCATAGTGAAAGTTGTACCAACGTTCGTGCAGGAACCTACTGCACTATATGTAACCGGCAGTCCAGAGGTCGCTACAGCAGCTACGGTGAAGTTGCTGCCAAAGGCTGCGTTAGCAGGGGCAGGCGTAGTTACAGTGATCGTCTGATTCGTAAGCAGAGAATTCGTAAATTCAGATACCTGCGGCGCAGCATTGTAGTTTGCATTACCAGCCTGGTTATACAATACTGTACAACTGCCCGAGCTACTTGTTACGGTAAAGTCCGCACCTACATTTGTACAAGACCCAACAGAGCTATATGTAACTGCCAATCCAGATGATGCAGTTGCAGCAACCGTAAAGGTACTTCCAAATGTTGCGTTTACCGGAGCTGACGTTGTAACCGTGATCGTCTGATTCGCCTTTTGAGCATTTACAGACTGGGTGACTTGCGAGGCGGCGTTGTAATTAGCATCACCAGGTTGGTTAAATTGAACTGTACAAGTACCAGTGGGCAGCGTCATATTGTAGGTAGGCCCGGCATTCGTACATGACCCAACAGAGCTATAAACAACAGCTAATCCAGACGATGAGTTAGCAGACACCGCAAAGTTAGAGCCATAAGCAGCGGCGGCTGGAGCTGGAGTTGTAACATTGATCGTCTGATTTGCTTTTTGAGCGTTGGTCGTGTTCGTCACTTGTGGGGCCGGGTTATAGTTCGCATCACCAGCCTGGTTATATTGAACCGTACAGACACCTGTACCACTTGTAACTGTATAGTTAGAGCCAACGTTCGTACAAATTCCAGTCGCAGTGTAGGTAACGGTCAAACCTGAAGTGGCGGTAGCTGCTACATTGAAGCCTGTATTGTACGTAGCATTTGCTGGTGCAGGTATGTTTACATTGATCGCCTGATCTGCTTTTTGTGCGTTCGTATTTTCGATAACTTCCAAAGCAGGAGTGTAGTTCGCATCGCCAGCCTGGTTGTAGTGAATAGTACATACACCCGTACCACTGAGCATGGTAATTGTAGCAACTCCGTTGACACCGCCTCCAGAACATGCGCCGCCGGTAGTTGTGATCGTAACCGGCAAGCTAGAGGTAGCTGTCGCAGCCACGTTAAAGTTGGTGTTATAAGGCGCACTCAAAGGAGCCGAGGTAACTACCGTGATGGATTGAGCGCCTACGGCAATGGTCAGGTTTGCTCCAATATAAGTCAAATCATAGTTGGGGCCAGCCGAGACCGAGCCTTGCAGAATAGCGTATGTGCCAGCTCCTTCTCCTGGTACACGTGTCAGGCTTCCACTCAAGGTGTCCGGACTTATGAGAGAGCCGACTGTGATGGTGTAAGTAAGAGGCGGATCAATAGCTCCGAGCGCTTTTGCTTTGGGAGCAGCAGTTATCGTGAGAGGCAGGCGGTTAATAACACCGGTGCCATTGTTGGCGAACGTAACGCTATAGTTACCTCCCAGGTTTCCGTCATTGACGGCTCCACTGGGGGTTAGTGTTTTACTCGTGCCAACATTTTGGGTGTCATATGTTTGTGTAAAGTTGGCAGTATCACCAACAGCGAGAGAGCCAGCAGTGATGGATGGAATAACAGCCGAAGAGGTTGTACCATCATATACTTTGATATTTTGTTGTGCTGAAACTGTGATCGGACGTGCCGTAATGGTTGCCGTCACGTAATCAGGTTGGGTTAGGAAGTAATTGCCAGAAGCAGTTCCTCCGAGGGTGTAGCCGGTAACAATTACGGCCTTAAGCGGCCCAACATTTTTATTAATAAATGCACCAACCGCTGTGCCAGTAAGAGTGACGTTATCGGTGCCAAGCACGCCGACTAATGCAGCGGTACCGGTGTTCAGAGTAACGTTCGTGGTACCGTCATAAACACGGTTGTTGGCTGTCACATTGGACACAGTCAACTCAATGGCTGTGATCTCGCCCGTTGTGTCATTGACATACGTGATCGCGTAGTTGTTCGCATTGCCCACGGAAATAACCGCATGCGGGATCAAACTCTTTCCTACACCTGCATCCTTTGTATCGAACGTCTGTGTAAGAGTAAAGCTATCAGTGCCAATAAGGGTACCCGCCGTGATCGTTGGAATACCGCTAGACGAAGTGTTGCCATCATAGGGCTTGGTGTCGGTAACCGCTGTAATCTCGATCGGACGTTGGGTGATCGTGATGGCTGCAACATTTGAGGCAGGTAGATAATTGGAATTGCCTGCAAATGAAGCTGTTGCAGAGTAGGTACCTGCGTTCGTCGGAGGAGTGGCAGTTGACGGGTAGACTGTGGCGCCTGTACCAACGTAGGTAAAGGTTACAGCTGGGCTCTGTACATCCGCAATACCACCTACGCCGTAGGCGAAGCCTGTCGCGCCATGTGAAGCGCCGTCATAGACAAAGGTTCCACCCGTTACACTAACCGTCACACCTACAGGGTTGATAATGATAGTGGCCGTATCTGAAGTGGATGAATAGTTAGCATTACCTGCGAACGAGGCTGTAACAGTATAGGTGCCTACGTTTGTTGGCGGAGTTGCTGTTGGTCCATATCCTGAGCCGCTATAGCTAAAGGTTACGGCGGGAGCTAATACATCCGCAATACCGCCTACACCATAAGCAAAGCCTGTTGCGCCATGAGGGGCGGCGTCAAATGTGAATGTGCCGCCTGTAATACTTATGGCAGGCGTTGCAGGAGTGATGGTTAGGGTAGTCGTATCTGAAGCAGGCGTGTAATTGAGGTTACCAGCAAACGAGACTGTGACATCATAGGTGCCAACATTTGTTGGAGCAACGGCGCTTGGTCCATACACTGTGCCGCCTGTACCCGTATAGCTAAAGGTAACAGCGGGAGCTAATACATCTCCAGTACCACCTACTCCATAAGCAAAGCCTGTTGCGGCATGTGGAGTTCCATCATAGACGAAGGTTCCACCCGTCACGCTGACCGTAGCCGTGGCTGATGTAATAGTAATCGTGGTTGTGCCTGATGCAGGCGAGTAGTTGAGGTTACCAGCAAAGGAAACCAAGACGTCATAGGTACCAACATCTGTTGGTGCAAGAGCGCTTGGCCCATACACTGTGCCGCCTGTACCCGTGTAGCTGAAGGTAACAGCAGGAGTTAATACATCTCCGACGCCGTTGATGCCATAAGCAAAGCCTGTTGCAGCATGCGGATTTCCATCATATACAAAAGTTCCACCAGTAGCACTGACCGTGGCTGCTGCTTGTGTGATCGTGATAGCTGCCGTGTTTGAAGCGGGTGCATAGTTTGTATTTCCAAAGAAAGTCGCTGTTGCATCGTATGTGCCAACATCTACAGGTGCAATGGGGCTCGGTCCATATACTGTTGCCCCCGTACCATTATAGACAAAGTTCACGGGCGGCGCTTGAACATCCGCAATGCCTCCCACACCATAAGCAAAACCTGTAGCCGCATGAGATGTACCATCATAGACAAAAGTTCCACCTGTCACGCTGACCGTGGCCGCAGCTTGTGTAATCGTAATTGTAGTTGTGCCGATGGCTGACGCATAATTAAGGTTGCCAGCAAACAAAGCAGTTACGCTATAAAGGCCAACATTTGTCGGCTCAACAGAGGTTGGCCCATAAGAGGTTGCACCTATTCCCATGTAAGTGAACGTTACAGCAGGTGTTAGTACATTTCCTATACCACCAACTCCATAAGCAAAGCCTGTCGCGCCATGTGCAGCGCCGTCAAAGACAAATGTTCCGCCAGTTACGCTGACCGTTGCTGACGCCTGTGTGATCGTAATGACAGTTGTACCACTGGCAGGAACATAGTTGAGATTGCCTGCAAACGACGCAGTTACATCGTATGTACCAACATCTACAGGTGCGATAGCGCTCGGTCCATAAACCGTACCACCTGCGCCCGTGTAGCTGAAGGTAACAGCAGGGATCAATACATCTCCCACGCCATTCACGCCATAAGCAAAGCCCGTTGCGGCATGTGGATTTCCGTCATACACAAAGGTTCCACCCGTCACACTAACCGTTGGTGTCGCTGGCGTGATCGTTATAGTAGCTGTTCCTATAGCAGCTGAGTAATTGAGATTACCAGCGAAGGATGCAGTTGCATCATATGTCCCTACATCTGTAGGTGCAACAGCGCTCGGTCCATAGACTGTGCCGCCTGTGCCGCTGTAACTGAAGGTTACAGCTGGGATTAATACATTCCCTATTCCACCGACTCCATAAGCAAAGCCCGTTGCAGCATGTGGATTCCCGTCATATACAAAGGTTCCACCAGTTACACTAACAGTCGGTGTCGCTGGTGTGATTGTGATGGCAGCTATGTTTGAAGCTGACGAGTAATTCGCATTGCCTGCAAAATTGGCCGTCGCATCGTACGTACCTACATTCGTTGGGGCAACGGCACTCGGTCCATAGACTGTACCACCTGTGCCAACATAACTATAGGTTACGGCTGGGGTCAGCACGTCTCCTACGCCACCGACACCATACGCAAAGCCTGTGGCAGCATGTGGAGTTCCATCATACACAAAGGTTCCACCCGTTACACTGACTGTAGGTGTCGCAGGCGTGATCGTTATGGCAGCTGTGTTTGAAGCTGACGAGTAATTTGCATTGCCTGCAAAATTGGCCGTTGCATCATATGTACCTACATTCGTTGGGGCAACAGCGCTCGGTCCATAGACTGTGCTACCTGTGCCAACATAACTATAGGTAACGGCTGGGATCAGTACATCTCCTATGCCGCCCAAGCCATAAGCAAACCCTGTAGCAGCATGTGGATTCCCATCATACACAAAGGTTCCACCCGTCACACTGACCGTGGGCGTTGCAGGCGTGATCGTGATAGTAGCTGTTCCTGTAGCAGCAGAGTAATTGAGATTGCCCGCGAAGGATGCTGTCACAGCATACGTTCCCACATCCGTAGGTTCAACGGCACTCGGCCCATAAACGGTACCGCCTGTACCCGTGTAACTGAAGGTAACAGCAGGAGCTAATACATCTCCCACCCCACCTACTCCATAGGCAAAACCTGTTGCGGCATGTGGATTTCCATCATACACAAAGGTTCCACCCGTTACACTTACTGTAGGCGTTGCTGGCGTAATTGTGATGGCAGCTGTTCCTATAGCGGCTGAGTAATTGAGATTACCAGCGAAGGATGCTGTCACATCGTACGTGCCTACATTTGTAGGTTCAACGGCACTCGGTCCATAGACTGTACCGCCTGTACCCGTGTAGCTGAAGGTAACAGCAGGAGCTAATACATCTCCTATGCCACCGACACCATACGCAAAGCCTGTTGCGGCATGTGGATTCCCATCATATACAAAGGTTCCACCTGTTACGCTGACTGTGGGGGTTGCTGGCGTGATCGTGATGGCAGCTGTGTTTGCAGCCGACGAGTAATTCGTGTTGCCTGCAAAGTTGGCGGTTGCATTATACGTACCTACGTCCGTAGGTGCAACGGCGCTCGGTCCATATACTGTGCCACCTGTGCCAACATAAGTATAAGTAACGGCTGGGGTCAGTATATCTCCTATGCCACCCAAGCCATAAGCAAACCCTGTAGCAGCATGTGGATTTCCATCATACACAAAGGTTCCACCCGTTACACTGACTGTGGGTGCTGCTTGAGTTATTGTCAACGTATTTGCAGCAGTACTTGAAATATATCCAGGTAGTGTACCAGCAGCAGTGCCACCATAGCTTGCACCAACACCGCTTGTATTATATATACCTGTATGAGTGCCAGCATTGATTCCAGAGAGATCAACATTATTAAGAGTAGCGTTCCCATTGATATCTGTGGTGGCAGAGCCAATTGGCGTGGCTGGGTTGCCATTTAGGAAAAAGTTGATTGTCTGCCCGCTGATCGGCGTAGGGGTGACTCCAGCGGTTGTCAGCGTAGCTGTTAACGTAGTGGTACCGCCATAAACGCCACTGGCTGTTCCAACATTCAACACAGTAGATTGTCGGTAGTGAACTTTTACTTGTACTTGATCCAAAGAAAATTGGGTTAATAGGCCGCCAGGAGATGCGACCCTCAACCTGAACTCTGCATTGGTGAAATCTGCTGGTACCCATGTTGTTCCCCAAAGGTTAGTAGGACCACCTAATATAGCAGTAGCTTCATTCGCTCCCAACGTAGTGGCCTGAGTTGCTGTAAAAGAGCCGCCTGTGTTTCCGGAAATGGAAACGTTCAGGTTAGGTCCGCTAGTGAACCCTTCAATGCTCACCTCAATCCCGTCAATAGTTGCGCTAGCTGGAATAGCAGGGATATTGAAGTTGAAATAGTCTACGCTACCAGCAAGCCCAAGGCCATTGGATGTCGCTCGTTGATTATCTGAAACATAACCGTTTGCTATGGTATTCCAGTTGGTACCACCGCTATTTGCACTGCTTTGAGGAGCAGACCATCCACCATCAAACGTAGCACAAATTCTGCGGTTCCCCGTCACATTGAGGAAGGTATGACTGTTTACCCGACCTACCGGACTGTTACACGCGTTACCCGAAGTTTGGTTCTCCTGAACATTCAATACAACAAAACCCGCAGCTGGGGTAATGTCAAAAGTTGAATCTAAACCAGATACCACAGAAACAGAGCCAACATTTGGGCCTGCTGTGCCAGGAGGAGTTATAGCTCCGCCGGCACCTGTGTCAACGGTAATGATGGGGGTGGTGTACGTGACGGTGCGATCACCTATAAGGGGAGCTGCAGAGTTGCCGTTACCCGCCGCATCGGACGCAACACCTGCATTAATGGATGCAACTACATTTCCAGCAGTTGTCATCCCTGTGACGGCCACATTGTAAGTTGTGCCGCTTCCAGTTACCGTACCTATTAATGTCCCCCCGACTGAGCTAGCGGTGAGGTTAACATCACCAGTGGCGAAATTAGTAACCGCTTCAGTAAATACAACTGCGAAGTTGATCGGCGATGCGTTAGTTGGGTCTGCCTGAGGAGGAGTCGTCTGCTGGCTGATTGTCACAGCAGGGCCAGTTCGATCAATCGTAACCGTTGGTCCATCTGTTTGGGCATTAAGATTCCCAACGCCGTCAGAAACTCCGCTCGTTGCCAATCTTAATATCAACGTTCCTTCGGAACACCCAGAGACGGTAACTGGATATGTGTTTCCTGCAGGAACACCAACTGCAAAAGTACATCCTGTGGCAGTACCGCCTGCATTTGAGAAATCCGTATTTGTTAGGCCACTAACGTTCTCATTAAAAGCGACATCAAATATAGGACTGGCTGCGTTCGTAAGATTATCTGAATTGGAAGTTCCCGTATCAGAAGCGGCCCGCAGATCAATAGTTGCTGTGGGAGCGGCGGTATCAATAACAATATTCTTTTGGCCCCCAAGAGAATTAGCCCCGCCAACAGCAGGCAGTGTCAATATGGCATCTAGGAGTGTTGTTGCATCTCGTATCGTGCCGCCGTTCAAGCTAAAAGATGTAGTTGCAACGTAGTTAAGATCGGCTGATGTATCACCAGCCTGCACAGTGTAATTGAAGGTAAGAATACTTGTTCCCGTTCCACTCAAATAGTTTATGACGCGATCAACTGCACCAGTCTCAAGTGTGAGTTGAGGTGTACCTGTCACATTGACGGCTGAACTAAAAGTTACTGTTACCGGTATAACGGCTCCTACACCATATGTGCCATTCGCCGAAGTCGAAGAAACAACAGTAACCGTTGGTGGAGCTACATAAGTGAGAATAACCT
The DNA here is from genome assembly GCA_046328875.1 of Anaerolineales bacterium. GTDB lineage: Bacteria > Chloroflexota > Anaerolineae > Anaerolineales > Villigracilaceae > Villigracilis. The sequence goes on from JAXLVS010000001.1 coordinate 4,413,651, forward strand.
GACCACCAGCACCAGCGCCCCCATCTTGTGAATTTCCACCTGTTCTATATGCACCGCCACCGCCACCGCCATATGTGACGCCTGAATTACCAACTCCACCAGTAGTACGTCCTGCACCGCCAGCGCCGCCACCAATAGTTGTACCTGTGCCTGCAGTATTACCAGCCGCATCTCCCCCGTTACCAGTAGTACCGGCACCGCCGCCACCTGCACCACCCGCAGCACCAGAGCCTGCACCGTTTCCAGCAGACCCATTCCCGCCTCTAAAGACTGTTCCAACACCGCCTGCTGCAGAACCTGCTCCACCAGCGCCGTTAGCAGTACCGCCTGCACCACCCTTGGCTACAACTGAATTTGTGTTAAAGGTGGAATCACCTCCGACTAAACCATTATTACCATTGGCGTTAGTTCCACCTGCGCCACCTGCGCCAACTACAATAGTATAGGAATTCCCTGGAACCACAGTAATCACTGAAGTGGAAAATTGTCCGCCTGCTCCACCTCCACCTTTATTCCCATTATTACCACTTGCGCGTCCGCCACCTCCGCCGCCGCCCCAAGCTTGAACAGTAACAGAGGTAACCCCAGCAGGCGCTGTCCAGGTAAATGTACCCGGCGTGCTATAAGTATCGGTTGCCGCATACGCTGGCGAAACCGGCATGGCACCAAGCGCCAGCACCACGATCATAAGAGCTGTCAAAATCTTGTAACCAATAGAAGATAAAGATTTCATTTTGCCTCGCTATACAGAGAATATGGTAGCGGCGAAAATATAAGAATGATGCATCCGTGCCGTCTACAGTTGCATCTTTTAAAAATCAGGGAGTCTTTTTTTTCATTCGGTATCCGCCATCTCATTACCTTGATAATAGATCTATTCGTGTTGTATTATTTGGGAAGTAACGTACCTGTGGTTACCTTTAGAACAAAAGCCGCTTTACGTAAATTGCTTAAATACATATCGTTATCATTAAAATTATCGAAATTTTCATAATCACCCCGCCAAATTTTTGCTGCTGTGGCTTCGCTGCAACCTCGTTTACGCATCTCCCCGATAAACTCATCGTAAGACATATTTAAATTCTCGGCCAACTGCTGTATTCTGCTTTTCATCAACATCTCCTCAAATTTTTAAGGATACATTTCTGTGCTGTCCATAACACCGACAAAATTTTCGACTTTTTTCTCAACAGAAAAATCGAAAATAATGTGGATATAAAAATCCAGCGAAAATCCGACACAAAAAAATTTCAATAACATTGCAAAAACCTTTCATTTTTGTAATGTTATTAATCTCATTCTAATGAAATAAACCTGAGAGTCAATAGGGAAACTTCATTTTGAGGTAAAAACGCTGGTTTTCTCATTTTTCACCCCATTTTTGGACGTGATTCGAGGTGTCTGTATGTCAGTTTGATACACAAAACGCCTATTTTCCTCCAGTACAAGAACTTCCTTATTTTTTTATCACAACCAATGAAAGCTAATAAAAGGGCAGAAATTTACATAATTCCACATTTTTGGCCTAATTAAATAAAAACAGGATGGGCGGTGATGGCACCCATCCTGTTTTTCAAACTAGGATCTTTGTTACTTTTCGAAGATCACACTGATCAACACTGCACGTACCATGCGCCTTGAAGTGTACAACCCCGTCTTCGCATTGAAATCTTCACAAGTCACAAGAGTGAGCCAGGAATCTTCTTCATGCTTGAACATCTCAGTAATGTTGCTGGCAGAGATCTTGCGATTCTCCTGAACCTGATAGACATAGATCTGTCCATTGACATGGATGTAAACCTTCTGTCCAAGTTCCATACCCTTGATGTCTGAGAAAGGTCCAAGGTTTTTATTGGCATCCTGAACATGGGCAGTCAACACTGTGTTGCCGGCAGTTGTCGGGTAAGCCGAACCTTCAAGGTAGGCTACACTATCTTTCAACCAGGTCAAGTCCCAAGTCCGATTCGTGATCGAAGCGCCAACGATCGGGTATTTGATTCCAAGTGCAGGAATCTCGATCGTCATCTGTCCCATGGATGTATAGTTAATATCCGCAGGCTGCGCTGGCAAAGTTGTGACTTGATTTGGTGCAAAGCCTGTTACAGGAATGAGGAAGCTGCTGGTGATTGCAGTCTTGGAAGAAGATGAACCGCCGCCACCTCCGCCGCCACCTGCTACTACAGTAGCAACACGGAAATTACGCTGGAAGTCTGTTCCGGGCGTGGTACCGTTACCAGCCAGTTCGAGCCCACGGTTGTTCGCATCCACGATCGATGTAGTACCGCAAACGTACAAGCGATAGAAACCAACCACGTTGAGCGGGAAGCCACCATTGATGGAAAGTGTAGCAACATATGGACCTGAACCGCCGCCATTGCTGTAGGTGACTGAGTCAACCGAGATGGCAACATCAGGAGGAAGAACACCACCCTTACAATCGACCGTAGCATACGTGCCATCCGTGCTGCGAACAAGTATGTAGTTTGCAGGATTGGTGACATCGTGGCCGTAGTCCAGAGTATCGGTTGGATCGTCATATACATCCTGACTGAATTGAACCGTCAGCGTAGTGATGCCAAGCGTATCGAGGATCGACTCGTTTTCACTGACATTTGCGTCGCCAGTATCAGGCACTGAATTAATACCGTTTGCACTAATGGTCGGGCCGTTCTTAATAGTAAGGGTAAAGTTTTGCGTCCCGTTGGGGGCCACGCCATTGTTGGCGGTAAGAACCAAGCTATAGGTTCCGTTCGTCCCAATTGCAGGCGTACCACTCAGAGTAGCCGTGCCATTACCATTGTCAACTAAGCTGACGCCTGAAGGAAGCGCACCAGCCTCACTAATCACCATTGTAGACGGGTTACCCGTGGCCGTGATAGTAAAGCTACCGACAAAGCCAACATCAAAAGTAGCATTATTTACGCTAGTGAAGGACGGGCCTTCCTGGGCAGTGACATCTTCCTGAACCGGAGCCGCTGCCGAGTAATTCCCATTACCAGCTTGAGTGTAGGATACGTTGCAAGTTCCTGTACCACTAGTCATGGTAACACCAGCAGTACCATCTCCATTGTCAACAACTGTGCAGCTACTTCCTGGAAGAGCGGTGATGCTGACAAACAAACCAGAGTCAGCTGTTGCAGCCACGTTAAAGCTAGACCCGTTTGAAGCTGTAGCGGGAGCATGGGTGGTGACTGTGATGGTTTGAGACACAATGCCGATGTTAGCCGTGGTTGTGGCGGTTGTATTTCCAAGCAAGTAATTGCCAGAATCTAAACCACCAGTGATCGCGATACCACTGACATTGATAGTGATATTGTTGTTCACATTCGGATCTACAAAATCTGCAGATGTGTAATTAAGTGTAAGGTCATCACCTAGAATACGATCATCAGAAAGGGTGACTGTAGCGGTAGTTGTGCCATCATAGAGCTTGTTTACACCAGTAGCTGTAACATTCAAAGTACGCTGAGTGATATCAGCTGTATCGGTTGCAGACGTGGAGGCAAGCTGATATTTGAACGCATCTGCACCACTAAGCCCCAGACCTATAGCCGTAACAAGCTTGTTAGTACCAACAATTTCGGTGTCAAAAGTAGCCACACCACCTGAGCAAGTTACAACGTCGGGAGGCACCACACCTGTAAGAGAGCAAGTAAAGGCTGCAGTTGTAGTGTTATCGTAGGTTTTGTCACTCGCTAAGATACTTGCAGTGATCGTCGTTTGACAAGTGATTGTTACATTTACAGTTGCTGAAGAACCGCCATTCACTGTGTAAGTGAAGGAATCTGGGCCACAGTAATTACTTGCAGGCTGGTAGGAAACGTTGGTCGTATTGTTAATAACCGTGCCATGTGCTGCAACACCCACTGACGCAACAGTCTTGGGTCCGCCATCAACATCAGTATCGTTCGAGAGAACATCAATAAGATTGGCAGATGAGTCTTCCCACACTGTGGCGGCGTCAAGCACAGCAGTGGGTAAAGTATCCACTGCCGAAACATTTATAGTGCGCGTCACGGTATTGGAGCCAGTTGTGCCATCCGTTGCTGAGAAGCTGACAGTGCGTGCAGTTGTATTTGGGTTATTGGATGTATTTTGATAAGTGACAGCTCGAATAGCTGTCTGATAGTTTGCTACGGTTGTAGTACCAGTTAATGTCATGGTACCAGTTGCAGCAGTCCATGTACCGGTAATACCAAGTTGATTCGTGAACGCCAACACATCTTGGCCGTTCTGGTAATTGCCAGTGATCTGGATCGTAGCACCAGTCAAGTTGGCACTATCTACATCTGCTACCGTTGTGGTCGTTGTAATTGCAGTAGCTGCCTGGCCTTCTGTATAAGCCAACGCAGCGCCTTCCACAGCAGCTAATACAGGTCCATCATTAACAGGGGTGACAATTATGTTGCGAGTTACTATGTTCGAGTTAGTACCATCGCTCACTCGGTAGCTAACAGTACGTACCAGAGCGTTCGGATTGTCAGATGTATTTTGGTAGGTAACAGCCCGAATGGCCGTCTGATAGTTCGCTACGGTTGTAGTTCCTGTCAATGTCATGGTGCCAGTTGCGGCAGTCCACGTACCGGTAATGCCAAGTTGGTTTGTGAACGCCAACACATCCTGACCATTCTGGTAATTGCCAGTGATCTGGATCGTAGCACCAGTCAAGTTGGCACTATCTACATCTGCTACCGTTGTGGTCGCTGTAATTGCAGTAGCTGCCTGATTTTCCGTATAGGCTAAAGCCGCACCTTCAATCGCCGCCAAGACCGGCCCATCATTCACCGCAGCAACAGTAATATTCCTAGTCACTGTGTTTGAATTAGCACCATCACTTACTGTAAAGCTGACGGTTCGCGTGGTCGTATTTGGAGAATCTGATGTATTTTGATAAGTGACAGCTCGAATAGCTGTCTGATAGTTCGCTACGGTAGTAGTACCAGTCAAAGCCATGGTACCAGTTGCAGCGGTCCATGTACCGGTAATACCAAGTTGATTCGTGAACGCCAACACATCCTGGCCGTTTTGGTAGTTGCTAGTGATTTGAATTGTGGCGCCAGTCAAATTAATACTATCAGCATCTGCGACAGTAGTAGTTGCAGTAATTGCAGTAGCTGCCTGGTTTTCTGTATAAGCTAATGCAGCACCCTCAATAGCAGCAAGTACTGGAGGAGTAGAAGCAGTATAAGTAATAACCACTCTTCCATTCGCCCCATTGCCGCCGTTCTGACCGCCACCGCCACCAGCTCTATATGGGCCACCGCCACCACCGCCTGGTGCCGTCCCCACAGTTCCACCGCCCGTGGCTGCTGCACCTGCACCACCGGCTCCACCACCGGCAGGTGCAGTCGCACCAGTTGCATTAGTAGCAGTATTTCCAGCAGCAGCTGTTCCTGCCGATGATCCACCGCCGCCTCCATAGTTAGCAGCAGCACTTCCATTTGCACCAGCGCCACCAGAAAACTTAGTGGTACCAAAGCCTGCTGCTTGATCACCGCCAGTAGCTCCGGTGCCGGAAGTGGATGAATTACCACCTTTAGCCATAACTGTGGTTGCATTAATAAACCAAGTATCGCCGCCTGCTGCTGCAGTGGTTGAGCCAGCGCCGACTGACAAATTATATGTATTTCCAGGGATTACGGTGAGCACAGATCTAGAGTATGCACCGCCGCCGCCACCGCCGCCGACAGCTTCAGCGCCACCGCCGCCAAAGCTTCCACCTCGACCGCCGCCGCCCCAAACTTCAACAGTAATTGAGGTTACACCAGTTGGGGCCACCCATGTTCCTGCGCCAGCTGTGTTGAAGGTATCCGACGCAGCAAACGCCGGCTTAACCGGTAGCGCTGCCACAGCCAACATCACAACTAATAGTGCTGATAAGAGCTTATAAAACCATTGATTTTTCATAACTTTTTCCTCGCTTTACTTACACTAGACATATTGAAAACAATTCGAAAAATTTACTTCGGGATCAATGTCCCGGTACCGACTATTAAGACTGATGCCGCTTTGCGTAGGTTGCTTAGCTGAATATTGTTATCTTCATAATTCTCAAAATTTTCATATTCGCCATTCCAGATCTTGATTGCAGTAGGTTCACTGCAACCCTTCTTACGCATCTCGCCTATAAATTCGTCATAGGTCATGTTGATCTTTTCTGCTAATTCCTGAACTCTGCTTTTCATACTAATATCCTCAATTTCTTTTGGCGAAAGAGCCTGGCTTTACGAGAAAACAAGATTGCAATTTCATTACAAAATACGTTTTTAAACGGAGATAAAAAAAAGACCTTGCATTACACTTACAAACAGCTTTCAAAATTGAAAGTTCTCACAAAATTCTAATGCAATTTCCCCTAAAGTCAATGTTTTAAAGCATTTTTGATATGAAAATAGCCTGTTTTTTGGCAGGTTTTTCCTTAAAAACGGGCATTTTCCCCTTAAAAACAAAAGCCGCAGGGATTTTTCTCATCCTGCGGCTTTCAATTTGCAAGTATTTTGTATTCTCTACCCGTACAGCGGAATCCTCATCCCGTTGACTTTATTCGCTTCTTCTGAAAATAAATACATCATGGAAGCAACAATCTCTGCAGGAGATGTGCCTTTCCCCTCCCCTTTAATATCGATCGATTTCACGTGGATAATGTTCGCAGTCAGTCCACTGTCTTTGAATTCTTCTGCAAGAGTCAAAGCAAAACTTTCTTGTGCAGATTTGGCTGCTGCATAAATTGCGGACTTTGCTGCAGGCTTCACCGTTACAGGTTGAGAGACGATGATGACTCGTCCCCAATTGCTGGATGCAATCTGCGGCGCAAAAGATTGAAAGAGATTGAACGTCGTCCAAACGTGCTGATTGAGCATGAACTCAAGATCATCTTTTGATGACTCAGGAATTGTCTTGCCGCCAACCCATCCACCAACGAGATGTATCAAAGCGTGGATACTGCCGAATTTGGAATGAACAGCTTCGGCTGAGGCATGAAGCGCCTGTGCATCGAGCAGGTCAATGGTTTGGGCGTGGATTCTGTTTGAGGGCAGGTTCAAGCTAGAAGTTAGAGAATCCAACTTAACTTGGTCACGGTCGAGCAGGACAATATTATCGCCGCGTTCGGCAAAAGTCTTAGCAACAAGGTTTCCCAGCACGCCTGTTGCGCCCGTAATAACAACGGTTTTAATCATATAAAGCTTTGATCTGTGATTCGGTCATTCCCTGAACGATGGTTGGTTCACTTTGTTCAGGTAGATGTTCCTTGCCGCGAAAGTCGATCATGTGACCAGACTTGGCGACCTTGGTTTCAAGGTAAAAGCGATTGTGCTCGTTGCTCGGCAAAATGTGCGGCAGGCGTTTGCTTACCTTCACACCGTGCTGAGTGAGCTGGTCGATCTTCTTCGGGTTGTTAGTCATCAATTCGATGGATTGAATTTTCAGCGAATGCAGCATGTGCGCAGCAACGGCGTAATCACGTTCATCATCACGGAAGCCGAGTGCAAGGTTCGCCTCCACAGTATCAAGGCCAGCGTCCTGCAAGCTATAGGCGCGAATCTTGTTGGTAAGACCAATCCCGCGGCCTTCCTGGCGAAGGTAGAGCACAATGCCCTTATCCATTTCGCCTATTTTTTTCAATGCGGCTTCAAGCTGGTCGCGGCAATCGCAACGCAGCGAGCCAACCACGTCACCAGTCAAACATTCGGAATGCAAACGTACGGGCACATCCTCTGCGCCAAGCACCTCGCCCTTGATGATGGCTACGTGTTCTTTACCATCCTTGTTGTTTGAAAAAGCGACAATATGGAAATCGCCAAAACGTGTCGGTAACTCTGCAATCGCTTCGATATGAACGCAAATTTTATCTTCGCCGTACCCTTCACATTCGTGGCAGCAATCTTCTTCCAGTAATAGTTCAATTTGTTCGTGTGTAAACCCAGACATAATTTCCTCCGTAAGCCAGTAATTCGGCTCACTCAAATTTGTATCGCAGAAAGACCCCGCCGTCTTTCCATTTTTCAACGTCGATCAACTTCATCCCGATCGCCGCATCACGCGGCACACCGAGTCCGTCCGCAAGTGTGGGGGCACTTGCGCCGCCAAAGATCATTGGCGCGACATACATGGTCAACTCATCCACAAGGCCAAGGCGCATCAATTCAAAATTCATTGTCCCGCCGCCTTCTACCATCAAATGGTCCACGCCGATCTTTTTCAACGTGAGCATCATCTTATTCAGGTCAACGCGTGGAGTATCATCTACAAAAACTTCCACTCCCAATGAACGCAGACTCTCGAGCTTTGTTATAGATGTCTGGGAAGTTGTAAATATTACGACCTGCGCAGGCCCAGCCTTAATAAAATCTGAGTCTGGAGGAATGTCTGCGACGGTAGCCACACCCACTTTAACAGGATTCGGCGACATTCCGCGCTGGATTCTCCCCTCTCGCAGCGCCTCAGACTTAACTGTAAGCTTAGGCTGCTCTTCGAGCAAAGTTTTCCCCCCGACGAGGATTCCATCTGCCAACGCGCGCAATTGATCCACGCGTTCTTTATCTTGCTTAGATGAAATAGCAGAGCCTTTGCGCTCGAAGGTATCTATCTTTCCGTCCGCTGTCATAGCGACGTTGATGAATGTATATGGTCGGTTCATGGGGTATCCTTTCTGGCGTCTCTGACGTTTTCACTATAAAACGTCATGACCCCGTTAGGGGTCAAATGATTATAGCTTTTAGGTTGTGGAAAATTCAATCCCGAAGGGATGTCATAGGTTTTGCAAGCAATGACAACCTTCGGGGTTGAACAGTAAGACTATATCAATACGAACCTGCAAAATAATTTCGCAGTAAATCGCTAATATCTACATTGATCGTCTCGCGTGCCAAAGCAAAGAAATCCGCTGAGGTGGCGCGGCCATAGGAATAACGCCTGGCATATTCTTTCAGGAATTTAGAGAAGTTACCATATCCCATTCGCCCGCGGAGATCATCCAAAAAGTGCGCGCCATTGAGATAGACCGCATTCGTGTATGAGCGGAAGGAACTGCCGTTGTAGATGCTGGTATCCACGTAGCCGCTTGGCTTGAAATAATCCACGCGGAATTGCCACCACCAACTAATGTTGGCAGGATAATTGTTTTCGTAAAAGATGCGTTCGCTATAAATCGCCAACGCCTCATCAAGCCAGGGTTCAATAGCTTGGTCATTGCCAACTAGTCCATACCACCACTGATGCGCGATCTCATGCACTCCAATAGTCGCTAAATTACCACGCGACCCGCCCGTGTATTGACCATAAAAATCTGTGGCGAGGAATACCAGCCCGTCATATTCCATCCCATCATGCATATCAGATTGCACGATGGCTAATGCGTCGTGCGGATACGGAGCAAATTGTGCAGAGAACGTGTCAATGGCTTGCGTACCTAAATTCAGAATACCTTCCCCGCCTGTGCTATACCCGTCGAAATAATAGGAGCGTATAACTACATTTCCTGTTGTCGCTTCAGAGACAAGAAATTCATCGCTGGCTGAGAGTGCAAAGGTTCGCGCGCCATACAGACGGTAACGAGTCCAATCACCATTTTTGTCTGGCGTGGCACCTGCCGCAATAGTAATATCCGCATCTTTTTTGATGTTCAACTCAATATCAGTCGAATCATAAACAAGGTGCTCGCCCCAAGGCATGGGGTCGTAAAGCACCCATCCACTTTCATACGGCACAATGAAGGGATACCAATCCACAAGATTGATCTGGTTAAAGTCATAGCCAAAAACGGCTTCAGAGGTTTTCTGCGGAATGTTCAGCTTGAAACTCAGCGCAAAGGTTGTAGCAGCGCCTGCCTGCAACGGTTGCGGCAAAGAGATCGTCATGCGCTGTCCGTTGAGCGAATAGGAAGTTAGCGGAACGCCATCCTGTGACAGAGAGTTCAAGATGAAGGCATTGTTGTAAACATTCGGCTGGACAGAGAGGACAATATCAGAAAGGGAAACGCCCGTGTTGTTGTAATAGCGGATCGTCTGGTCTGTGGAAATGGTCTTGCCTGCAAAGTCTAACGTGGAGTAAAGGATGTAGTTTGAGCGTGAAGAAGTTGCAGGTGGAGGCGATGTTGGAGGAACAGAACCAGCTGTCGGTGCGGGCGGAGGCGCAGTAAATGTCAGTGTAGGCGGCGGTGTTTGAGTAATCGTCGCTGTAGCAGTTGCTGGTGGCGCTTGGGTGAATGTCGCCAGCGGGGTGTTGACCAGGCCTGACGGTTGAAATGGCGTTGGTGTTGGAGATGCGTTCGGGTCCTGCGTAATGAGAATAAAGGTCGGAAAGACGGGCGCTGTAGGAGACGGAGACGCGCAGGAAGAGAGAAGCGTGAGTAATAAAAAGTAAAACGTTAAGCGCACTGCTGAACGCTGAAAGCTAATAACTGTCTTCATCATTGGTAAATGTTCTGGAAATATTGCCGAACGAGGTCTGAGTAATCTGCACTAGTGTGCTGACTGAGAATGCGGAAGAAATCATTTGCGGTGACAATCTTGCCACTGCTTTGCACAAAGTAATCTTGCAGGAAAGCATAGAAAGCATCATCGCCAATACGCTCGCGAAGTTTCTCAAGGAAGTGCGCACCTTGGAAATAAACAGCGTTAGTATAGGGGCGGAAGCCCTGGCCTTCATAAATGGGAATATCTACAAAGCCTTGCGGGTCGTAAAAATCAATACGATATGTCCACCACCAGCTAACAAGGTCAGGATGAACCGTTTCATAGTAGACGCGTTCAGAGTATGTAGCTAATGTCTCGTCTACCCACGGCTGCAAGGCTTGGTCATTTGCAACTGCCTCAAACCACCACTGATGTGCTGTCTCATGTGCGGCCACGAAGGTGAGGTAGTTCGCAGGTGTGCCATCGTATAGATTATAGAAGTCTTTGCTCAAGTAGAAGAAAGCCGAATATTCCATACCATCATTGAAGTCACCCATCACAATGGAAAGTGACTTATGCGGATACGGCCCGAATTTTTGGCTGAAAACCTGCACTGCTTCTGCGGCGGCTTGCAAAGCAGCTTGTCCGCCCGCCTCATTGAAGGGGAAATAATAGCTTGAGATGTTGATATCACCCACTTGCGTACTGGAAACCTGAAACTCACGGCTGGCAGCCAGAACAAAAGCCCGCGCTGAGGTAATAGTGTAGCTAGTGGAATCAGTCAGTTGTTCAGGGACACCACTGGCTGCGACGATGGGCATGAAATCCGTAGGCACGAACTTAACATTCACTTCATAATCCGCGGCATCATAAACAAGATGCTCACCGTAATACCACGGCTCATGCAAAATCCATTCACCATTGATAAACGGTACAACAAACGGATACCAGTTGGTGAGATTCAGTTGGCGGGAGGTATATCCATAAATGCGCGGGCGTGAAATGCTCGGGTCTTCTTGTTCAGCAAACGGAAGCGCGAGAGTATATTGAATATTGATCTTGAGCACACTTCCAACAGGCAGAAAAGAAGACAGAGCAACATCCAGCCTTTGCCCTTCCAAAGAATAGGTCGTAGTGAGCGAGTCGTCAATAGAAATACTTGTCAGGCTAAAGCTATCCTGCCAAAGATTGGGGACGATGGCAATGACAAGAGTATTCAATTGATTCCCTGTCAGGTTCGGGTAAAGAATCGTCTCATCCACGCTGACAGTATGTGCGTCATAGTCAATGGTGGTATCTAATTTATATTGGGCGCGTTCCAATGCAGGGACGGGAGTATTCGTTGGCGTAGGCGTTTCCGTTGGCGGCGCGGGTGTCGCTGTGGCAGGTATAACTTGCACAGCAGTTGGTGTAAAAGTAACCGCAGGTTGAGCAGAAGAACAAGCGGAAACAAAAAGGAATGCAAGGAAAAGAATCAGGGTTGGTTTGATATTGATTCGCATGGGCGTAATTCTACCGCTTACAAGGTACTTCGCAACAAAAATCCTCCTGTTGAAATTAACAGGAGGATGAAATTTCAAAACGACAGGCGCTTCTTTCTACGCCTTTGCCTGATCACCCTTCCAACTTCTTTTTCATCGCCTCGAGAGCTGTGTTGTACCCTCCGATCATCTGCTTCTTGATCATATCCTCCATCCCAGGCATGGATGGCATTCCAGCAGGCATTAATACAGCTTCAGTTTGCAAGGTCACCTTGGTTCCGCTGCCATCCGCTTCGAGGATGTAGGTGCTGACTACGTCTGAGGCGGGAGGAGCAGCAAAGGTCTTGGTGCCGAACAACTTATTGGCTTCATAAGCGATCACTTCAGAGGTGATGACGTTTTCCACGCCATTGGCTGCTCGTATCTTGGTCTTGATCTTTGTGCCAAGTTTGACCGGTCCATCCGCTTCAATGCCTACAACATATTCATTCTTCAAGCTGTCCAAACTAGAAACGTAGGAAAAGATCTTCTCGGGAGTAGCATTAATTTTGATGGAAGTTTCGATAAGGGCCATGGGTTATTTCTCCTTTAGGTTATGTGAATAAGTATTTTCATTATATGTATGAAGAATATTTCCACAATGAACTTAAGGGGGATAAATCCCTTCACCAATAAGTACTATGTCCCGCGGGCTCGCTTCCACAAAAATGCCATCAAAAAGAACAAGGTCGCAGTCAACACGATCGAAGAACCCGAAACAATATTTAGATAATAACTTAGATACAAGCCAACTGCGGACGACAATGCACCGATCAACGCAGAGACAAGCATCATCGGCAACAAGCGGCGAGTGAGAAGATATGCAGTAGCCGCAGGCGTCACCAACATGGCCGCAGCGAGGCTGACGCCTACCGTTTGCAAAGAGACCACCACCGTAAGCGCTAAAAGCACCAGCATCAGATTTCTCAATAGTTCAGCGGGCAGGCGTAAGGTCGCAGCGAGAACGGGGTCAAACGAAATGACGAGGAATGGCTTGAAAAGCAATCCCACGGTCAGAAGTATGGCAAAGCTCAATCCCGCGATCATCCAAAGGTCAGACGGACTCACGCCAAGCACATTACCAAACAAGATGTGAGACAAATCCACTGCATAGGTTTGCATGGAACTGATCAACGCCACGCCAAGCGAAAGCGCAGCCGCAAACATGATGCCAATGGCCGTATCCTCTTTTATCTCTCCTTGACGTGAAAACAAGCCGATGCTTAAAGCAACGACAATTGCAGCGGCTCCCGCACCGACCAGTAAATTACCTCCAAACAAATAAGCGACAGCTACCCCAGGCAGAATCGCATGCGCCATAGCGTCACCAAGAAATGCCAACCCGCGCAGAACAACATACGTCCCCATTACCGCACATAACACACCAACAATGACAGAGGCAAGTAATCCACGTTGTATAAATTGATAAGCAAGAGGTTCAAGAAGCCAGCTCATTTCACCTCTGCGTGATCTTGGTGAAGATGATGTTCTTCTTCAGGCGGGCAACACTCATCAACCAACATCATCCCATTTTCCATAACGAGAAGAGAGTTACCAAATGCCTGAGCAAGATTCTCTTTAACAAACACCTCCTGCGGTGTGCCAAAAGCGATCAGACGATGGTTTAGCAAAAGTACAAGGTCAAAACGTGAAGCAGCTAAATTAAGATCATGTGTGGATACAATTGCTGTAACATGCTGGTTGCGTAGATGGTCCAGTAAATTAAGGGTGGTCTCCTGTGTGGTCACATCTACACCAGTAAAAGGTTCATCCATTAGCAGGATGTGCGGCTCCTGCGCAATAGCACGTGCCAAAAATGCGCGTTGTTGCTGTCCTCCTGAAAGCTGGCCAATGGAACGATCTGCCAGGTCTGCAATCCCCATTTGCTCCATGCTTTTATTCACAAGCTGTTTATCCATCTTTGATGGGCGATTCAACCATCCTATTTGCCCGAAGCGCCCCATCATCACCACGTCACTGACAGTGACAGGGAATCTCCAGTCCACATCTTCACGCTGCGGGATGTACGCCACACAATCCTTGTGTGCACCGAGCAGTTCTCCATGGATCAGAATGCGTCCACTTTGCAGGGGCAAAATCCCAACCAATGCTTTGAACAAAGTGGATTTACCCGCGCCGTTTGGTCCCACAACAGCAACACGTGCGCCATGCGGCACTTGAAAGCTCAAGTCATGCATGATCACTTTTTCGCCATAGCCAATACTGGCGTTTTCAACTTCGAGTCGATGAGGAGTATGTGTCATTTTGATTTACTATTTTTAATTCCATACATGGATGACTGATCATTACAATTAATGAGACGTTCCAGTTTCACTTGCATCTTACTTTAACCCTTCCACAATGCTTGTCACGTTGTGTTTCATCATGTCAATGTAAGTTGCGGCAGGCCCACCATCAGTCAGTGATTCAAGGTAGAGATCATGCACAACCTTCGCTCCAGTCTCTGCAGCGATCTGGTTCGCCAAATCTGCATTTTCTACTTCGCCGAGAAAAACCACAGGCGCTCCCGAAGATTTGATTGCTTCTATCGTAGCGACAATCTCCTTGGCAGACGCACCTGCCTCAGAACTAAAACTCGGCAAGATGGTGTCTACAACTTTAAAACCGTATCTTTTTGCAAAGTATCCCATTGCCTCGTGATTGGTCACTAATAAACGTTTATCTGTTGGTATCGTATTAACCTGTTCCACGATCCATGCATCAAGATCTTTAAGTTGCGCAATATAAGCGTCTGCATTGGCGTGATATATCTCTGTGCCTGTTGGGTCAGCTTTGCTCAATCCGTCACGGATATTTTCCACATAGGTGATGACAAGGTTCGGATCCAGCCACATGTGTGGGTCACCAACGGTCTGCCCAGCATTTTCTTCATCTTCCATTTGATTAGGCGTCAGACCGTCACTAGCTGTGATGATGATTCTTTCGCCGCCAGCATTATCTAATAATGGCTCGATAAAGTGTTCATACTCCACACCATTTAATATCAATATCGAGCTTTCAGAAATCTTTGCCACATCTGACGGAGCAGCTTGATATGCATGCGGGTCTGCGCCAAAAGGGAGGAGGGAATCGACATGCAAGCGTTCGCCTGCCACGTTTTGAGCAATATCCGCCAGAAAGGTGGTTGACGCAAGAACTCTCAAAGTGCCATTACTGTTCTTCGGGGCAGCTCCGCAACCAGTTAGGAAAAGAGCCGCAAGGGTTAAAGTCACAATAATGGAATTGAAAACCTTTTTCATTTGTAATCCTTTTTTATCCCCCACTTTTCAGTGAGGGTTTATCTTTTCGCTATGAACGACAATTTGCGCACAGACCAAAAAGTTGAAGCCAATGCTCGTTGACTTGATAGCCCGTTTTTCGTGAGATGGAATTGATCAACGAATTGAGGTCATCCCCTTCAAAGAAAGCGACCTGTCCGCAGTTTTGACACAGCAGAAGGTGCTGATGCCCCTGGCCTGCAGAGATAAAAGCCTGGCAGCCCATAGGCTGATGCACACGCTGGATGAGATGCAACTCTTCAAGTTTTTCCAATGTGCGATAAACCGTGACCAAGCCCAAGGCACGATACTTTTTACGGCCCATATCATAGACCTCAACAGGGGTGAGGGCTCGCATGGATTTCTCCATGGTCTCCACTACGGCGCGGCGCGCGGCGGTAATTCGGTATCCATTTTCATGCAGTTGGGTGAGCCAAAGTTCAGCAGACATAATTGCCCTTTTCGATATTGAAAATCATTATCAATAAGTATAAATTCAAAACATAAGATCGTCAACTCGCTACTTCCACACCCACTGTGGAGTGAAGCCTTTTATTCCAAGTTCCGTGATTTTGCCCGAGCTGAGATCAAGCATTTGCAAATGAGATTCAAATGGGATGATACTCATTTGATATGCGTCATATAACAAGTATTTCCCATCGGGAGACCAGTTCAAACTGGCATGTAATATATCAGGCGTATCGGTGACGGCATGGGCACCGCTGCCATCGGCACGCATAAGCCAGATCTGGTCACCACGTGGCGCAGAAAGGTCACGGCGCACCACGGCAATGGAATCACCCGTTGGAGACCATGCTGCAAGAATATTTTCTGTATCCATATCTGGACTCAGGTTTACCAGCGTTTCCGTTTCAAGAGTATATAAAAACAACTGTGTCACGTATTGATTGTTCTTGATGACAACATCACGCAACAAAATAGATCTTGCATCTGGCGACCAAACCGCAGCCGCCCCAAGCATATTTTTTATCACACGGCTTTTACCGTCTTCAAGATGATACAACCTGATACCTTCAGGAGAAGAATAACTGAGCCATTCCCCATTTGGTGACCAGCGTGGATTGCCTCCGGGAAATTGTGCTTCTTGAAACACCGGTTGATCTTTACCGTCATCAAGATTGATCCACCACAGAGAAGGAAGTCCGCTTGCGCTGCCATCCAAACTCATGCGCTCATAAACCATGCGTTGTCCATCTGGTGACCAGACCATCCCCGAACATGTCGCATCCATACAATCCGATAATTTTTTATTTTCCATGCTGGCAAGGTCTATCAGCCAAATCGTACTTTCATATTCATCCGTTTGCGAAATGTACGCTACGCGAGTTTGGTCAAGAGCAACAGAAAAATCCACCACGCTTTGAGTTGGCTGTGTAATTGCTCGAGACGTCTTCTTTTCATAATCCGTGATGAACAAACGCTTGACTTTATTTTCATCTTCAGCAAGATACAAAATCCGCGCCTCTTTAATGGATCTTTGAGTTGGGGCCTCAAAATTAAAATTATCCTTCGCTCGAGCATACGCACCCCACGTCAACCCAAAGCCAAGTACTAACACGATCGCAGCACTGACAATAGGCATGATAGGTGCGAGCTTATCCAAAAAACTGATGCGGTCAAAGAGGCGGCGGCTGTTCACCATGAGCAGGCCAATAACAATCAACACCACTGCAAGGCCAAGGCTGAATGAAATGATCAGCGCTAATCCAAGCAGAATGCGATTAATGGCAATTGCTACAAGCAGAATTGCAATAGCATCCGGGCAGGGGACAAGTCCGCCACTAATACCAAGCGCAATAAGTGAACGCCAAGAGATGCTCTCAGGCACATCATGTGAGTGCATTTTTCCATCACCGTGATGATGAAAATTTACAGATGTCTTTTCGACCTTGACTGTGCCTGACACTTTTTTCGTTCGAGAAGGAGTCAACGCGTATTTACGGACACGAGTAGTAGTACCGAGATTAGTGGAGTCCAACGATTTGCGCCAAGATACAAATCTCTGCCACAACAGATAGAAACCCAGCCCAATGATCAGAAACCCTGAAAGAACCTCAAGCATGGGAATAATGGCAGTCGGGAGAATATACTGAGAGGCAGCCAGCGTGATGATTCCCAGCAAAAAGACTGAGCCTGTATGAGTCAAAGTTACGATGGAGCCAAGTGCAACAGCATGTAATGTTGTGCCGTGTGAACCAACGAGATATGCCGCAACAACGGTCTTGCCATGACCAGGCGTTAACGCATGGAGGGCACCCAGCGCAAGCGCAATAACAAGCGCAAAGAGATAGAACGAAACAGAGAACTCGTTTTGACGAACAAGGTTCAGCAAAATTTCCTGTGGAGACGTTTGCGCTAATTCAGGGACAACCTGTTCAGCAGTTTCGGTGACAACATCCTTTTCCTGTCCAGCGGGAAGGGCAGGGGTGCCGCTATCCCATGCGGTTAATAATTTGGTTTGATCAGAGATCAAAGTACGATCTTGAGCGAATTCAACTGTGAGGATGTTGCTTTTTTGCGTTGGGGAAAGAAATGCAGAATTTTCTGTGGAATTTAGATAAAACCAATTGATCGATTTCTTCTGTTCCATGCCGTTTTCAAGAGTCAATTGGCTGGTATTGTTCATCACCTGCGGCCACACAGCAGAAAGATGAAAGGTGATAAATTCTTCGCCTGCCTGAAAACCTCGCAGGCTTGTAGGGAGTTGCACAGAATCTATCAGCAGGGGAAGCGGCTTATCGTCGAGGCTGGCAGTGAACAGGGCGGTATGAGCGTCTGCCCAAGCTTCCACTTCTGTTTGGTCGAGGGAATCATCCTGATTTCGATCCATTTCGTTCCACAGAAAGTTCGTCAACAGCGGCCCAGGTTTTACGATCCATTCAATTTTCAAATCTGCTTGAGAGATCGTGACATTAATAGTGTGTGCGTAAATATCCGCAGGATGTGCCTGTGCTTTTATGAATGTCACCGAAAGCAGGATGGCGGAAATGAAGATGGATAAAAAAAGTTTTTGGAATTTCATGGAGACAAATGATTATACCCACGGAAAGATTAAGCCTGATTAACAAAAGAGACTCTAAAGATTTACTTTAGAGTCTCTTGGCGGTTTCAGTTATTGGTACTTATTGCGGCGCACCTTCAATGGGATAACCTTTGGAATACCATTCATTCAAGCCGCCTGTCATACTGGTGGCATTGTATCCTGCAGCAAGGAGGATATCACGCCCTTGTTGACTGCGGTTCCCTGAACGACACACAACCACGATCTCTCGATCCTTTGGAATTTCACTGAGGCGCGATTGCAATTCATCCAGTGGGATCAAGGTGGTATTGGGAGCATGGTATTGATCCCATTCTGCCTGTGTGCGGACATCAACTACGAATGCGCCGCCTTTATACATTTCATAAGCCTTATCAACGCTAATTTCACTAGCCAGTACAGAAGAGGCGCTCCCGCCGCCCACAGTTGCTATCAAATAGACGATGAATATTATGATCAACACCATGGCGCCTTGCACAGCAGGGCGGCGCAAGAATGCGGAAAGTCCGCTGCGGGTGTTGAGACTACTTCTTCTTGTATTTTTTCTTCGAGACATACTGCCCTCACATGAAATTTGATTTATCACGTAGACGCAGGATTGTGAATTATTCTTACTAGGCCGTAAAAAATATAGTACAGCACTTTTACTGAAAAGAACTGACCGCAGATTCAAGGTCTGTATGGATTTCGAAGAACAACTTGAGGCCTACCATTTCCAACACCTGCTCCACTGCAGGCTGTGGATTGAGCAACTTAACATGCGCACGCATGGGACCATCCTGCTCTTTGTTGATCGAACGGAACGAGGGTCTGCCGCCATCTTTGGGTTGCACAGATTGCCCAGAAAATATCTTCACGATGGTGTGCAATGACATCAACCCCGCACTGCTTACATAAGGGACTTTGCTCAGGTCGATCAATAGATTCCGCGCGCCTTCATCAAAAGCCTCTTGGGCTTTCTCAATGACAGTCGTGTATGAAGATGCATCGATATCACCTGCCAAATGCATTACTTTTACAGAAGCTTTCCCCTGTTGGTTGGAAAAAGAAATTTGCATATCATCCTCCTTCAAATTACAAGAATTTACCTGAAATTAAATTCTTCAAAGTGGATATTCTCTATTGGAACACCCACTTCTATAAATTTCTTCTCAAATGCTTGCACCATCGGTAGCGGACCACACATATAGACGTGATGTCCGCGAATATCGCCGCCAGCATTTCTCACGATCTCGTCCACTGTCAGGGAGCCATGCTCAGCGGAGAATCGGATATATGGCTTGAGGCGCGGGTATTTCTTAACAATAGATTCGATCTCTTCTACAAACACGGTCTCGGCTTTGTGGCGAACAGCGTAGTAAAAATCCACGTGATGGTGGAGGTCATCTTTGAGGTCCCGAAGGAAAGAGAGGAAGGGAGTAACGCCGATGCCGCCCGCTATCCAGATCTGCTTCTCGCTGCCCGTCTTGTAATTGAACATACCGTAAGCGCCTTCCACAGTTGCTGAGGTCCCTGCCTTCAGGTTGGCAAATAAATGACGGGTAAAGTCTCCACTGGCTTTGATCGTCAGGCGCAAAAATTCATCGGATGGTGCGCTGGAAATCGTGAATGGATGCGATTCGTTCAAAGCCTTCTCGCCTTCGAATTTAACGAAAAGGAACTGCCCCGCATGAACATGCTGAATAGGCTGTCCTTTAGCACGCAACACAACTTCGGTTGTGGAGCTATTGGGATGATTCACAGCTTCTACTGTATATGGCACATACTTCTTAAAGAGACGGCCAAAGACTTCGGTGTAAAGATAGGAAAGCGTACCAAGGATGAAGAAAGTTTGCGTCCAAGTGATGGCGATATGTGCAGTTGGCGCACGCACTGTGACAGAATGGATGTATCCGATGATAAAAAAGATGCCGATAAAACGATGAAGATTCTTCCAGCCTTCGTAGGTCTCCCCGCTCAACTTGTTCAAAAATGGAATGCGAGGGGCAAGAGTCACCAACACAATAGTTGTGATACCAAGGAAAGCGATCATGGCGAGGTAATTACCGATCAACAAATCTACAACGCGAAGCGGCACAACCAATAAATGGATGAACATCAACAGGAATGCGCTTGTAGATGTTCGGCGGTGCGTCATATACATCTTGTCCAACCCGCCGAAATATTTTTCCGCCCAGCGCGGGCGTGTAGAGATGAACAAAGAAAAGGACATCAACATAATGACGGTTGAGCCAAGGATCTCTCCAACGTACGCCCGCCAATAATGCTCTGCGCCAGCCTTCTCCGCAGGAAAGATGATCCATATCAAGACGTTGAGAATTACAAAACCAATAATTGCCAAGTTGCCATAATTTTTGCTTTTCATGAATGCTGACCTCTTACCCTTTACTAATAAATAGAATCAATGGCGATGCAGTTGAACTGCATCGCCATTGATAGGTTCGATCTAAAAAGATGCTATTGCTTTTTGCTTATCGGTAAACACTTCAAAGAACTCTGAAAAGCCAACCATATCCAAAACACTGACAACTTGAGGAGGCGGATTCAAAAGTTTGAGGTTCTTTTGCATCCCTCCATCACGGGTGCGGTCCATTGATTTGAGCGTTGACCAGCCTTGTTCGGGATCTGGTGTTTTCTCGCCGCGCAGGAGCATGGAGATCGCATGTAGAGAAACCAATCCTGCGCTGGAAATATACGTGAGTTCACTCATATCCAATAAAATATTCTTTGCTCCATCACCAATAACTTCCTGCGCCTTCATGATCAAGTCTTGATACGATTGACCGTCCAACTGACCTACGAGCTGCACAACAGCAACATTCCCCTGTTCGTTTGAAACAGAAATTTGCATGGCATCCTCCTCCGTTGAGTGATGACTAATTATACCCATCGCGGTCATAAATTGTGCGTTTTAAAAAACCTCAATGCATGGGCCTATATATTTTACGAACCTGCTTTTCGCTCCAACCGCGCAAGGCGGTGGTCGATCTCTCCCAACCAATGTTTGCGGATGTAAGCTGGCAAGTCTGCATTTTCCACTTCCTTACGTGCAGATTTCGCCCATTGTATAGAAGTTTTCGGGTCGCGCATTTTATGTTCATAATGCTTCGCCAACTCAATATGAGCATAGATGTGACCTTTCGCCGCAGCCTCTTCCCACAAACGCAACGCCTGACTCAAATCTCCGCGCTTCTTTTGCAGGATGGACAAACGCTTCACAGCCACACCGAAATCTGATTCCTCCAACCCAAGCTCCAACCCACGCTCAAACAGACGAGCGGCTTCATCCCAGTGACCAAGGTCTTCAAACAATTTTCCGAGCGCAATGAAATCAAGGCCGTGCTCTACCCGCCCATTATATGGGTTTGCCAACAATTCGCTTACATGCCCAAGCAGCGCCGCCATCGCAACAATATCCATTGCATTGTGATAGAACACCCCGCCAAGTGGACGTGCATCTCCTGTACGAAGGTAATCAAAATACAGCCACGGAATTTCATAGCCAGGCACTTCGTCTGATGTACGGGTGAAACCAAGCACATGCTCTTCAAGATATTTCAACGCGCGTGAGGGAAGTCTGTCGCGCCATAATCTTCTTGCCAGCGGCAAAAGGTCGAGATGTGCATACCCTTTGAATGGAACAGGGATGCGATGCAATGAATAACGCGTAACAAGCAGCGGTGCGTCGAACGATTTGCCATTGAATGTGACTAACCCTTCACATGGCGCGAGAAAATTGATCAATGCTTCAAGCATGGCAGGTTCTTCAGAGGGGTCACGCAAAAAGAATTGCCGTAGGACGAACTTTCCGTCTACAAAGCGAGCTACACCCACAAGAAAGGCATATGTGCCAGTGCCGCCAGAAATGCCCGATGTTTCCGTATCCAGAAATGCGAACTTATGAATGGGCATTTCTCCGATCCGTGTATCGTTTGCCCATTGCGATATCAAAGCGAGAGGAAAATCAGAATATGGGGAAATGTTTCCGTGTAGATAAGTTTCGTCAAAGGCTTGTTCGGTGATGAAAGCATCGCCGCGGGGAGTAGGAATAAATGTCCCAGCCACAACAGAGTCAATAGTGTGGCTTTCAGGTTTGGGCGGAGTTGGAGTCGTCCCTGTAGGGGGGAGCGAACTTCCCGTCTTAACACCAAGAGATTTCAATTTATCTGAAAGAGAGGGCATGAGTCTATTTTATCCCCAAACTTAAACGAAAAAGTCCCCAAGGGTTTCAAAAGAGAAACCTTTGGGGACCGGGCCCACAATGAGAGTTACAGATGATTCGAATCTTTGTTGTTGATAGGATTGGCAATGATAAACAATCTGCCCCAGCTAAGGTTGCCTTCGTTTTCGATGCAGGTCTGGAGGGTGAGATGATAATCGCCGCGATAGACTTTGTTGAAGAGATCGAGCGCGCTGAGAGTGGTATCGGAAGAGAGGTCTTTGAAATAGCTATATGGGCTCAGCGGATCGGTAGCTTTGTATTGTTGAATATCATCCACGAGAAAGCCCTGAGTATGTCCATCACCGTAGATGAGAATAATGGTATCGCCTTTTTCCAATTGGGGAAAGACTGCGCCAGCAAGATGATTATGTGCGAGCAAACCAATGTTCCCAACTTCAGAAGCCACGCTGAATTGTGTAACGACTGAATCTGTGCTGGAGACGTAGCCTGTGTTTCCATACGGTTGTTGAACAACGGGGAAAGCAATGAGGCCTTCAACATAGATGCCGCGTAATTCGCTGGCATTGCCGTCTTTGATGCTATCAATAAATGAAGGCAGGGTTGGGACAGAGCCCGGAATGTCCATTGCAAAGGCTTGGGTGGGGAGGGCAAGCGTAAGTGCAAGAACAATTAAGAGAGCGGCAGAAAAAGCCTGTTTTTTAGATTGTGCAATTTGAATTCTGGATGACATGAAAAACTCCTTGATCGGAGCATCCAGATTCTTTTGCGTGATTTATTTTGGGGGAGGGAATCTCGGAAGCTCGTCTTCGGTGGCCTGGCGATCATGTCCGCTGGGGAGCGGATTTAGACCCTTGGCTTTGCGTCCCTGCCTTTCGGCAGGTTTGCCTTTATCGGAACGAACTGCTATTAATGTTCAAAAAAAAACAGACCTGGCTACTTTGTACCAGGTCCGCTGAGGTGAAACATTTGATGAAGTCTTCGGCGGCCTGGCGATCATGGTTGCTTTCGCAACTTTAGACCCTTGGCTTTGCGTCGCCGTCTTTCGACGGGTTTGCTATTATCGGTTTTATTCTGGACACAGTTTAGCATAGAGTCCATACTTTGTGCTTTTCATTTTCGTAATGAGGATTTATACTCGCGGCCATGCCCAACGAGGTTATTAAAACGAATAATGTAAAACTTCATGTACTGACCGACGGACCAAACAACGGCCCGTCGGTTATTTTGTTGCACGGATTTCCAGAGTTTCATTATGGGTGGAGAAAGCAGATCCATGCACTTGTGTCAGCGGGGTTTCGGGTGATCGTCCCTGACCAACGCGGGTACAACCTTTCCGATAAGCCAAAGGGGATTTCCTCCTACGATGTTGACACCCTCACAAAAGACATCATCGGTCTGTTGGATCATTTTGGAATTGAAAAGACTTTTCTAGTAGGGCATGATTGGGGGGCCGTCGTTGCATGGACAATCGCGTTGAATTATCCTGAACGATTGAAAAAGCTGGCTATTTTAAATGTTCCACATCCAGATGTGATGACGCGCTTCATCCTTGAGAATGCCGAACAAAGAAAAAAATCCTGGTATGTTTTCTTCTTTCAGATTCCACTATTCGTAGAATGGACGTTGAGCAGAGACAACTTTCGCAACATGGCGCGGATGTTAGTTGGTTCAGGACGAAAGAGCACATTCTCCGCTGACGATTTAACAGAATACAAAAAAGCATGGTCTCAACGCGGCGCACTGACGGGAATGGTGAACTGGTACCGTGCCATCTTTCGGCGCAGTTTCAAATATGCTTTTCAACGGAAAAATGTCCTTGCACGACGAGTAAAGGTCCCAACATTGATGTTATGGGGAAAACGGGACGTGGCACTCAGCCACGAAATGGTAGAACCATCCATTGCGCTGTGCGACGAAGGTGAGGCTGTATTCTTTGATAAAGCCACACACTGGGTACAGCACGACGAAGCGGATGAAGTCAACAGACGATTGATCGAGTTCTTGAAATAAAGTTGCAAAAATCCTTGAGGTAACTACATGCCAATTCTTGCTCTCATTCTTCTTTTTATTTCTGCATCCATGCATGCGTTATGGAATTTCCTTCTAAAGAGCGCAGATGAAAAATATATTGCTATGGGTTGGCAGGTGATCTTGAGTGGGCTATTTTCACTAATCATCATTTTCTTTACAGGTCTGCCTCCAAAGGAAATGTGGAAATTCGCCATTATCAGTATGCTTCTGGAAGCGATCTACTTCATTTTGCTTTGCATCGCTTACAGCGACCATGATTTTTCGCTGGTTTATCCCATCGCGCGCGGGGCGGCCCCAGCCTTGCTAGTGTTGTGGACTGCGATCTTCTTGCATGAAAAATTAACAGTTGGAGGGTATATCGGTCTGGCAATGATCACAGGTGGCATGATCGTGATCGGTGCGACATCACTTTTAAATAACAAAAGCGAGAAACCCCATTTGAGGGGCATTCTCACAGCGTTGTCTGTAGCAGTGATTATCTCGATCTACACATTCATTGATGGGACAGCGGTAAAGACGGGACCAGCTCTGCCGTATGGGTTATCCATGTTCGTGATGGTTCCGTTCGTGACGACTCCCTACATTGCACGCAGATACGGGTGGAATCACTTTATAGATATGTGGAATAAAAAGCGTGGCTATTTGATACTCGGTGGCGTGTTGGGACTTGTGGCATATATGCTGGCGCTATTCGCTTATACGTTTGCTCCGCTCAGTTATTCAGGCGCGATCCGCGAGGTGAGTGCGGTGATAGGGGCTTTCTTGGGCTGGAGATTCTTGAAAGAAGAAATGGGGGGGGTGCGTGTGATCGGGTCTGCGATCGTGTTCGCAGGGGTGATGGTGATCGCGGTGTTTGGATAGGAGCCGATCATGGCAGATCAGATTTTCCCAGAACCGACGGTGGGTGTTTTCATCTTTAACAAGGCAGGGGAGATGTTGCTTTTGAAAAGCCACAAGTGGCCAGGCAAGTATGTTGTTCCTGGCGGGCATGTAGAGTTGGGAGAGCAGCTTGAGGAAGCGGCCATCCGTGAGGCGAAGGAAGAGACGGGGTTGGATATTTATGATCTGCGCTTCATAAATTTTCAGCAATTCATCTACGATCCTTCATTCTGGAAGAAGCGGCATTTCATCTTTTTTGATTACGCCTGCCGAACGGACTCACTTTCAGTGGAGTTAAATGATGAAGCGCAGGAGCATGTATGGGTTAAGCCTGAGGCGGCTCTTCATCTAACTTTGGATTCCTATACGCGGACATCCATTGAAAGGATCATTGCAGGAAATATGTCATAGCTTGCACTCAATTTACAGTTACTTTAAGCGGTTGCATCTGCTTGCAAAAGTGAGTAAGATAGTGAATGCCATGATACGAAGTCTTTCTGGCGGTTTTCCTTTGTCCAGTCAGCCAGCCTGATGGGTACCAACGTACCTGTCAGGCTTTTTTCATCTCTTAATTAAGGAGTAAAAATGCAGACACCGTGGGAGTATCGGTACGCTCATCGCATGCAAAAAATGGGGAGTTCGGTCATCCGTGAATTATTGAAATTCACCGAACAGCCAGATATCATTTCGTTCGCAGGCGGTTTGCCTGCGCCTGAAGTTTTCCCAGTTGTGGAATTTCAGGAAGCCTGCAATGAAGTACTCATGACCCAAGGCGCGCATGCGCTGCAATACAGCACAACAGAGGGATACACCCCGCTGCGTGAGATGATCGCGCGCCACACGGCACGTTACAGTGTGCCGATCACTGCTGAGAATATTTTGATCACTTCGGGTTCGCAGCAGGCCTTGGATTTTATTGGACGGTTATTCATCAATCGTGGTGATTATATTGTGGTCGAGTCTCCGACCTATCTTGGTGCATTACAAGCGTGGAATGCGTACGGCGCGCAGTATATTTCTGTTCCTTCAGATGAGCACGGCATGCTCGTGGATAAACTGGAAGAAGCGCTTCGTATCGGACCGAAATTCATTTACATCCTCCCGAACTTTCAGAATCCCTCGGGCTCGACTCTCAGCCTCGAACGTCGTAAGAGATTAGTACTGCTTGCTGATCAGTATGGCGTTCCTATTGTAGAAGATGATCCATACGGTCAATTAAGATATGATGGGGAGCACCTTCCCTCAGTAGTGTATTTGGATAATTTTTTCCGCAATGATGGTAATGTGGAATATAGTGGTAATGTAATTTATTTGAGTACTTTTTCCAAGTTACTTGCGCCTGGTTTGCGTTTGGCGTGGGTGATCGCCCCTCCGCAAGTTATCCGCAAATTGGTGATGACAAAACAAGCCGCAGACTTGCACACATCCTCCTTCATTCAGCATGTGGCGTATGAAGTTGCTAAAGGCGGATTTTTGGATGAGCATGTCAAAACCATCCGCTCCGTTTATAAGGAACGCCGTGATGTGATGCTTGAAATGATGGAAGAGATTTTCCCACCGGAAGTCCGCTGGACAAAGCCGCAAGGCGGTATGTTCCTTTGGGGAGTACTGCCAGAGAATGTAGATGCAGCTGAAGTCTTAAAAGTTGCCATCGAACGAAAAGTAGCTTTCGTACCGGGCGCAGCCTTCCATCCGAATGGCGGTGGAACAAATACCATGCGCTTGAATTTCTCTTTCTCTTCGCCAGATGTCATCCGCGAGGGGATTATAAGGCTTGGCACTACTTTGAAGGAAAACCTAAAGAACGGACATAAGTAAGCCTGAAAAAAAAATTATTGAACATGACAGTCCTCAGCCTTTTCAAGCTGAGGACTGTTCTATTTACAAAACTGTGAAGGTAATTCTTTCACGTGTTATGTTATCAATACTAAATGGGAACAAAAACACTAAACTACGACAAGATTGCATCGGACTACAACCAGAGATATCCAGCAACCCAACAATGGGAACGAGGGCAGGCACTTCTCGAACTTGCGGCGGGACTAAAAGCTAAAAACATACTGGAGGTGGGGAGCGGCACGGGCTATTGGCTTAATCTGCTTCACCAGTTAACAAACGGCTTATATGGGCTGGACTATTCGATGGGAATGATCCAACAGGCCAAACAACAGCCTGCGACATTAAACCTGGCACGCGGTACAGGGACACAACTTCCGTATCGCAGCGGGACCTTTGACCTGATCTACTGCGTGGATGCGATCCACCACTTTGGAAATCACCACGCATTCATTCAGGAAGCATTCCGTTTGCTAAAGCCGCACGGCGCGCTTGCCATCATTGGTCATGACCCTCATGCTGGCGGCACTTCAAGCTGGTACATATACAATTACTTCGACACCGTCTATGATACCGACTTGCGCCGTTATCCCGCAGGGACATCCATCGTAAAGTGGATGGAACAAGATGGCTTCAAGGGTGTATCTTCTAAAACTGTAGAGAACATTCAAAACATTCACGTGGGAGATGCGGTGCTGAAGGACCCGTTCATCAAACACAATGCTACGTCACAACTTGCGCTACTGAGCGAAGAAACCTATCAAGAAGGCATGCAGCGCATTAACGAAGCCCTTGTGGTTGCAAAAGAAAAAAACGAGCAGATCGTTTTCCGCTCTGAAATTAACGTGAAGATGTTTTTGGGATATAAAGAATAACCTAACAATACTTTCATGCTGTTTGATTACTTCAATAAAAATCATGGCCTAACGGCCATGATTTTTATTACGGCGTGCTATACTCGCAGAAAATAAATTCCACTTGAAGGCTGTGCCATGAAAAAATTATTCTTTGCATTCATCATTGTTTTCCTGATCTCTGCCTGCGGACCGAGAGCAACAGAGACACCACCATCTATTGCCACCGTCCCACCCGCTGCTCTGGCGACGCCAGCCTGCATTTCATCAGAACCTACTGATAAAGATATTGACCGTGCCCTCACCTATACCGAAGGATTGTTCAGCGCTCCAAAATGGGAACGCACCTACACCGTCGGTGGCGGACGTGTTTCAGTGACTTGGTCTGATAGTGCAGATACCGCCGTGGCTTATTTGGAAGCCTTGATATTCCCGTGTTCCTACGAAGAACCCGACTTGAATAATTTTTTCAATCTGGATAATTGGCAAATCATCTTCGCCAATTATGAAAGTTATCAGGCTGTAGCCGAATGCAGAACAGACAACGGATTGCGGCTGTATCAATTCAGCGCCGTGGATTCGGGCTTCACCTACAACATCAATTACTGGGCGAAAAACGATACCGACACCCGCGTGATCGGCATGATGATCGTTTTCCCTGCTGAATCCAGCGCGCTAATGGATGAATATTCAAACAGTCTCTTTCCAGAACTAACAAGTTGTAATTAATACACACAGACCCTAATCGTCTTAAAGACCTTTAGGGTCTTTTGATAAAAGGATTTCACTGATGACCTCCCGCTACGACATTCTCTTTCAGCCCATTCAGATCGGCCCTGTCACTGCACCGAATCGTTTCTATCAAGTGCCACATTGCAACGGCTTTGGTTGGCGTATGCCCAAGGGACTCGCTGCCATGCGCGGCATGAAAGCCGAGGGCGGCTGGGGTGTGGTCTGCACGGAAGAAACAGAGATCCATTACACCAGCGACCTCTCTCCATTTTTCGAGGGACATATCTGGGGCGATGATGACATCCCCGCATTACATCTCATGACCGAGGCCGTTCATAAACATGGTTCACTCGCAGGAATCGAACTTTCCTACAATGGACGAGACGCCTCAAATCTTTATACCCGCGCCATTCCCTTTGATCTCTTCTCCCGCGGACTGGTCGGCGGCAGCGGCTATGAACCTGGTCAATCTCGCGCCGCTTCAAAAGATGACTTGAAACAGATCCGCAAATGGCATCGTGCTGCCGCTATTCGTGCAAAACGCGCAGGCTTCGATATCATCTATTGCTATGCCGCGCACAACCTGACCCTCGCCTTTCACATGCTATCCAAAGATAATGACCGTGCCGACGAGTACGGCGGCTCTCTCGAAAATCGCACCCGCTTTCTGCGCGAACTCATCGAGGATACAAAAGAAGCGGTCGGCGATACCTGTGCAGTGGCTGTCCGCTTTGCAGTAGATCAACTGCTCGGTGCGGATGGAATCCAACACGATGGTGAAGCACGCGATATCGTCTCTATGTTGGCCGAACTCCCCGACCTGTGGGATGTAAACATCAGCGCATGGAAAAACGATTCCATCACTTCACGCTTTGGCAAAGAAGGCCATCAGGAAAAATACATTTCCTTCGTCAAGCAGCTCACCACCAAACCCGTCGTCGGCGTGGGACGGTACACCTCGCCCGATTCAATGGTCTACGCCATCGAACGCGGCATCATGGATCTCATCGGCGCGGCACGCCCTTCCATTGCCGACCCATTTCTGCCGAACAAGATCAAAGCAAACAAACTCGAAGACATCCGCGAGTGCATCGGTTGCAACATCTGCGTCACAGGTGACACTCGCTTCGTCCCCATTCGCTGCACGCAGAATCCAACCATGGGTGAAGAGTGGCGGCGCGAATGGCATCCTGAGCTCATCGCGCCGAAAAAATCGGAAGATGAAATCCTCATTGTCGGCGCAGGGCCAGCAGGTCTCGAAGCCGCACGCGCATTGGGTCAACGTGGTTATCACGTCATCCTCACTGACAAAAATCGCGAAGCTGGCGGGCGCGTCGATCTCGAATCCAAACTCCCCAACCTCACCGAATGGCGCCGCGTTATTGATTGGCGTCTCGCGCAAATCCAAAAGATCGAGAACATCTTCTTCTATCCTTCCAGCCCAATGACTGCCAAAGATGTCCTCGAAGCGGATGCGCCTCACGTCATCCTTGCCACGGGTTCCAAATGGCGGCGCGATGGCCTTGGCCGCTATCATTCACGCCCTATTCCCGGCGATGCAAAAATTTTCACTCCCGACGATCTTATGAGCGGCAACCTTCCTTCGGGCAAAGTCTTCCTCTACGACGACGATCACTACTACATGGGCGGCGTCCTCGCTGAACTGCTCGCCGAAAACGGCTGCGAAGTCACCTTGGTCACGCCCGCTCAAACCATTTCAGCATGGACAGAATACACCCTTGAACAGGAACGCATCTACAAGCGACTCCTAGCCTTGAACGTGACTCTGCTCCCACACCACACTCTCGCCTCTTTCTCCCCGACAACTGCTACTGTTACCCATACCATCACCTCCACTGAATCGACTCTCCCCTGCGATGCCATTGTCCTCGTCACAGACCGCATTCCCAACGACGCGCTGTATCACGAACTCAAGCCCGCTCTCGCAGAAGGCAAACTCAAATCCCTGCGCCTCATCGGTGACGCCGAAGCTCCTAATATCATTGCTCAAGCCATCTTCAGCGGACATCTCGCCGCAAGAGAATTTGATGAAGTGGTCGACCCAGACATAACTCCCTTCAAAGTGGAAAGATAAAATCCACTTTCTACTTTCCATTTTCCATTTTGGCGAGTAGAAGGTGGAAAGTAGAGACTCCTTCATGTCCTCTCCCCTTATCCTTGTCACCGGCTCCACAGGCTACATCGCCAGCAGATTGATTCCACAACTCCTTGAGCGTGGATACCGTGTCCGCACGCTGGCACGTCACCCGCAGAGACTCAAAGCCCGCAAATGGTTCTCACAAGTGGAAATGGCACAGGGTGACGTGATGAACATTGAATCCCTCATCCGCGCATTAGACGGAGTCCACACCGCGTATTACCTCATCCACAACATGGCATCGGGGTACGGATACACTTCCCTCGAAATTGAAGGCGCGCGCAATTTTTCACAGGCTGCAGAAAAAGCTGGCGTGCAGCACATCATTTACCTCGGCGGTCTGGCAGACCCTGAACAGCACATCGCCCCGCACATGCGCTCGCGTATCGAAACAGGGACAACGCTTCGAGAGGGGACAGTTCCCGTCACCGAATTTCGCGCGGGAGTGATCGCTGGCTGTGGCAGCATCTCCTTTGAAATGATCCGTTTCATGGCGGAGTTGTTTCCCATCATCCCAGGGCCAAGATGGTTGAAGAACAGATCCCAACCCATCTCCACACAAAACATTATCGATTATCTTTTAGCCGCGCTTGAGAATCACAATGGCAAAGGCCATGTCTTCGAGATCGGCGGACCTGATGTATTCACCTATCAGGAATTGATGCTGCGCTTTGCCCGCATGCGTGGGCATAAGCGCAGTTTTATTTTGCTGCCGTATGTGCCCGTCTGGTTTATGGCTTTTGGAATCGGGTTGATGACCCCAGTTCCGCGCAGAATTGCACACGCCCTTGTTGGCGGACTTTCCAGCGATAGCGTTGTCTTGCATGACGAAGCAAGAAAAATTTTCCCTGAGGTAATGCTCATAGATTACGAATCAGCTGTCCGTGAGGCGATGAGGCGTTTGCATCCGCTTGAGATCGAGCACATTTGGGAGGATGGTCTGGGGGATGTGAAAAATCTCAAGCACGAGGGATTCTTCATCCACCATCGCGAAATGAAGATCAACCACTCGATCGAAGTGCCTGCTCTTTCGTACAAAAAATTTAGCTTCGGCGAAGAGTGGACGCAATGGCAGGTAAATGATGACAAGCTCGCTCAAACCACTTACTTCGCCCCGCACGGCCTTGGCGGATTTTTGTATTGGTATGGCTTGTATCCGTGGCATATGTATCGGCTGCGAAGATCGTTAAAAATCATCGGTGGTACAATAAATTAAATAACGATTAGCAAGCGGCGAAGCCAGTGAAATTCTGGCGCTGTCCCGCAACTGTGATTTAGCGTATCGCTAAAAAGTCAGGTCGCCCGCTGCCGATCGGTTCACCACACTCTCGCGGAAAGGAGGTGGATGACGGTAGCCCCTTCGGATTGCCTCTCCAACCTCCCCAGCCTATGCTGGGGATTTTGATTCTTGTAGTAACGACTCAAGTTACTACTTAATAAACTAGGAGAATAAAATGTTACGCAAGACTTTAATTCTGACCTTACTGTTCGCGCTCGCCATCACAGGCTGCGCGCCCGCCTCAACCCCGACCGAAACGCCTGCTCCTGTTGCTACAGAAATTTCCGCCACCGAAGCACCTATCGCAACAAGCGGATTAACTTTCACAGATGGCCTTGGTCGTGAAGTGAAACTTGACGGACCAGCACAACACATCATTTCGCTTGCACCTTCAAACACAGAGATCCTCTTCGCCATTGGCGCAGGTGACCAAATGGTGGGCCGCGACGCCTATAGCGATTACCCCGCAGAAGTCAGCGCTGTTACAGATATTGGTGACACCTATAGTGACCTGGATACAGAGCTAATTGTTTCATTGAAACCTGACTTGATCCTTGCTGCTGAGATCAACACACAAGAACAAGTGAAAGCGCTCGAAGATTTGGGTCTGACGGTTTATTATTTAAAAAACCCAACTACACTGGAAGGGATGTACCAAAACCTTGAGATCGTCGCACAGTTAACAGGTCATGAAGCCGACGCTGCTGCATTGACCGACTCTCTTAAGTCCCGTGTGGCAGTCATTGATAATGCCCTCGCACCGATCAGCGCGCGCCCCAGCGTGTTTTATGAAATTGATGGAACCGACCCCGCCAAACCTTATACGGCAGGCAAAGGAACATTCATCACATTGCTGATCGAACGTGCTGGTGGGACGAATATAGCAGCCGATATCGATGGCTATCCTCAATTAAGTCTCGAACAAGTTGTAGCCGCAGATCCCTCGTTTATTATTTTAGGAGACTCCGCTTTCGGCGTTACAGCAGAGCTAGTGTCCACCCGCCCTGGTTGGGAAAATCTTAGCGCTGTAAAAAGTAAACAGATCCTGCCATTTGACGATAATTTGCTCAGCCGCCCTGGTCCACGAATGGTGGATGGGTTGGAAGCATTAGTTGCTATTTTGCATCCCTCGCTCATTCCTGCTCCGTAAACATATAATAGTGGACAGGCATATACCGTACACACGGATATACCTGTCCACTACTTCGTGAATATAGTACCCAATGCGCTCGCCCTATTTTTCTTCTTTCATATTTCTTCTGATCGCTCTGGTTCTTAGCCTTGCGGTCGGTTCCATTTTCATTCCACCACAAGAATTATGGCGAGCCATAACAGGAGTGGCGGCCAATGAAACATTCCGCACCATCTTATGGGATATTCGCCTGCCGCGAACTGTGTTGATCGCATTGGTGGGCGCGGCGCTGGCAGGAAGTGGTGCTGCATATCAAGGACTCTTCCGTAACCCATTGGCAGACCCTTATTTGATCGGCGTTGCTTCTGGAGCTGGGTTGGGAGCAGTTGCAGCTATGTCTATCAATTGGCCGTACACCATCCTTGGTCTGTTTGCCGTGCCAATGGCGGCTTTTGTCGCCAGCTTGTTGACTGTGTATATCGTCTATAAATTTGCACATGTGGGTGGAATTGTGCCGACCACCAGCTTGATCCTTTCAGGTGTGGCTGTCTCTTCTTTTGCAACATCACTAACATCATTTCTTATGCTGCGTTCTACAGGGGAAGTCCGCCGTGCTATTGGCTGGCTGTTGGGAGGTGTAAGCCTCGTAGGCTGGGATGCAACTCTCGTACTCATTCCCTATCTCGCCATTGGATTAACCATATTAGTATTAAGTGGTTATGCCTTGAATCTTTTGCAATTCGGGGATGACCAAGCCATGCAAATGGGGCTGAATGTGCGCCGCTCAAAATTCGTCATCATCATTGCGGCTTCTCTTGTCACAGCGGCGGCTGTTTCCTTTGCTGGCATTATCGGTTTCGTTGGGC
Source organism: Anaerolineales bacterium (assembly GCA_046328875.1). Classification (GTDB taxonomy): domain Bacteria; phylum Chloroflexota; class Anaerolineae; order Anaerolineales; family Villigracilaceae; genus Villigracilis. The sequence goes on from JAXLVS010000001.1 coordinate 4,447,854, forward strand.
TTGTCGTGCCGCATATCGCCCGCATTTGGTGGGGAGTAGATTATCGAAAGTTGATTCCGCTTAGCATTCTAGGAGGCGCATCCGTTCTGCTGTTGGCAGATGTACTCTCACGCATTGTGATGGCTCCGCAAGAACTGCCTGTTGGAATTGTGACTGCATTGGCAGGAGCGCCTTTCTTTTTATGGGTATTACGCCGTTCTAAAAATCAAGGATATTGGTAAATGAATAAACAGAAGATCAAACAAGGCTTGGTCATCGTTAACACGGGCAACGGTAAAGGCAAAAGCACTTCTGCGTTTGGCATGGTATTACGCTCGTGGGGACGAGGCTTCCGCGTGTGTGTAGTGCAATTTATCAAGGCAGAAACAGGTCAATGGGGAGAAGTGAAAGCAGCAAAGAAGCTCGGCATTGACTGGTTCGCTACGGGCGATGGCTTTACATGGACATCCAAAGACATGGACGAAACCATCGCCCGTGCGTTGCATGGCTGGGAAATTGCAAAAGAAAAAATCACCAGCCAAAATTATGACCTGATCGTTTTGGATGAATTTACGTATGCCATGCACTTTGGCTGGCTGGATACCGCACAAGTCATTGGCTGGCTCAAAGCCAATAAGCCAGCCGATATGCACCTCATCATCACTGGGCGCAATGCACCTATAGAATTGATCGAGTACGCTGACCTGGTAACTGAGATGCAAGAAACAAAACATCCATTTCAACAGGGCATTCAGGCACAACCTGGTATTGAGTATTAAACAACAAGGATGAATAACAACGTATGAATCTCGATGAAATCATCAAACAGATCAAGCCGCTTGATAAATCTGCTATGTTTGCTGCGCGCATACGTCAGGATAGTTTGACCAAGCCAAAGGGAAGTTTGGGGCGGCTCGAAGAGCTTTCCATTCAACTGGCGGGGATGACATCAAACCCAACCCCGTCAGTGCAGCGCAAAACAGTGATCGTGATGGCTGCCGATCACGGCGTGGTGCAAGAAGGGGTAAGCGCATACCCAGCTGAGGTCACACCGCAAATGGTCTTGAATTTTTTGCGCGGTGGTGCAGCGATCAACGTGTTGGCAGGACAGGCTAATGCACGCGTAGTGGTCGTGGATATGGGCGTTGCTGTGGAGATCGCAGATCGCAGCGGCAATCTGTTCAGGCGCAGAATCGGCGCGGGGACGGCAAACTTAACTCAAGGTCCAGCTATGAGGCGTGAACAGGCATTGGAATCTGTTGAAAGCGGAATCGAGATCGCAACATTGGAAATATCCAAAGGGGCAGATATCCTCGCAGCGGGTGATATGGGCATTGGCAACACCACTGCATCTGCAGCGATCGCGTGTGTACTGATAGGTCAATCACCTGAAAATATTGCAGGGCGCGGCACAGGCGTGGATGATGATGGGTTGAAAAGAAAAATTGATGTGATTGCGCGAGGGTTGAATGTGAACAAGCCGAACGCAAAAGATGCGCTGGATGTGCTTGCCAAAGTTGGCGGCTTTGAGATCGGCGGGCTGGCAGGTGTGATGCTCGCGGCAGCGGCCAACCGCAAGCCTGTTGTGGTGGATGGGTTTATCTCCACGGCGGCGGCAATGATCGCAGTTTCGCTTGCGCCTGCCGCGCGTGACTATATGATCGCAGCGCACGTCTCGCAGGAACGCGGACATCAACTGATGCTTGAATGGCTTGGGTTGAAACCATTATTGGATTTAAACCTTCGAGTTGGTGAAGGCACGGGCGCGGCACTGGCATTTCATTTGATCGAGGCTTCGACAAGGATCTTGCGCGAGATGGCAACCTTTGAAGAAGCAGGTGTGAGCGATAGAGAATAGAATGCGAAGTTTACGCACCGCGTTTGGATTACTGACCACGCTTCCACTCCGACTCCCGGACAATTGGTCGGCGGGCGACAGCGGACGCGCCGCTGTATGGTATCCGTCCGTGGGATTGGTCATCGGCGCATTGACATGGCTGGCATGGAAGGGTGCAATGCTTCTCTTCCCTCCGTTGGTAGCGGGTGTTCTCACACTCATCATCTGGGTCGTGTTGACGGGCGGACTTCATCTCGATGGTCTCGCAGATTGCTGCGATGGTTTATTCGTCAGCGCAGACAAAGAACGCAGACTTGAAATTATGAAAGACCCACGTATGGGCGCGTTCGGGGTGATCGGTTTGATTCTGGTTTTGATATTGAAGGCAGCAGCATTGGCTTCGCTTAATTCGGTCTCAAGTTTCGGCATTCTATTGGCAGCAAGCCTGGCACGCTGGTGTATTCTTCCAGCGGGGTTAATGCCGCTCGCACGCCCCTCAGGCCTAGGCGCGGATTTTGCGGCGGGCTTTCGGCGCTCCTTTATTTTCTGGGGCGCGATCATTCCGCTGGGCATCGGCATTCTGCTTGGCACGCGTGGATTGTTATCTATCGTTGCAGGTTTGAGTGCAACGGGTTTGGTTTTATGGCTGGCAAAATTACGTATTCAGGGCGTGACGGGAGATGTGTTTGGAATGATCGTTGAAGTTGTTGAAACCGTTGTGTTGCTGGTATTTTTGATCGGAGCATAAATGACTTTTCCGTTTCGTCTTGGTACAACTTCGTACATTATTCCCGCAGACATTCTGCCCAATGCCCATTACCTAAGCGGCAAAGTTCGGGATATTGAATTGATCCTCTTTGAAGTGGATGAGGGTCCCAACAACTTGCCATCCGATGAAGTGATCGACGAGTTATCGCAGATCGCAAGCCAGCATGATATGACCTTCACTGTCCATCTGCCTCTTGACCTTAAGCTGGGAGACGATGGTTCTGAACGCGACCTTTCTCTCATCAAAGCCAAGCGCGTCATCGACTGCACCCGCAGACTCAACCCGTGGGCGTATGTTCTGCACCTGGATGGAAGATCAGTCCGCACCTCGACGGATAGGGAATTGATCGCACGCTGGCAGGATCATTCCGTCCGCGCGTTGGAGATCGTTTCTGAATGGGTCGGCGGTGCGGAAAAATTGGCCGTTGAGAATCTGGAAACCTATCCGCTGGATTTCATCCAACCTGTGTTGGATCGCATTCCTGTCAGCCGCTGCGTGGATATTGGTCACTTGTGGTTGGATGGACATGACCCACTGCCATATCTACAAGCCGCTTTGCCGCGCACGCGTGTCATCCATATTCACGGACTCGCTGAACGTGACCATCGTTCATTGGCTTTCATGCCCGTGGAAAAAGTCCGTGCCGTGTGGGATGAACTCGTCCACGCAAAGTATGATGGCGTGCTCACCCTTGAAATCTTTTCTGAGGAAGATTTTCTTTCTTCGCTCGAAATGATCGAGAAGATAAAATAATGGCAACCTCATCCATTACTTTATTGCTCGGCGGTGCGCGCAGCGGAAAATCATCATACGCGCAAAAGCTCGCGGAAGACTCTGGCAAGTCGGTGACGTTTCTCGCCACCGCTCAGGCATTTGACGAAGAAATGTCCGCACGCATTCAAAAGCATCAAGCCGAGCGTCCCGCAAATTGGGAGACTCTCGAAGTTCCGCTGGAAATTGCTTCTAATGTAAAACAGATAAAATCGGAAGTCATCATTCTTGACTGCATTACTCTACTGGCTTCCAACTTGATGATGCAATTCGTAAAAGATGACCTCGTGGAGGAAGTGCCATACATGAAAGCGGTTCAAGCCGAAATGGATGGGCTGTTATCAGCAATCGATGCATCGAACCAACATTGGATCATCGTCTCGAACGAAGTTGGTTTGGGACTCGTCCCGCCCTATCAAATGGGACGTGTCTATCGCGATGCCATCGGTGGGGCAAACCAACGTCTGGCGCGCGAAGCAGATACTGTCATATTCATGGTGGCAGGCATTCCAATGACTGTCAAAGGATAGGTTTTATGGAAATCATCATCCGCAAAATGGACGCGAACGAATCACCGCAAACAAAATCCTTCTCACGTAAATCGCCTGTCTCATCCCGTCTCGTTCTTGGCATCGAAAACGAAAAGCTCGTGTACACCATCGCTGCGGTGGAACCGCCCTACGAAAGAGAAGTCCATGCTGAAGATACCGACTATGGATTTTCAGAAAACGGCCCCACGATCTTCTTCGCAGAAGTGGATGGCAAACTCGCAGGCCGCATCAAAGTGATGGAATGGTGGAATCGATTTGGATACGTGGAAGACCTCGTCGTGAATCCTGATTTTCGCAGCATGGGCATTGGGCGCATGCTGCTCGAACGCGGCATCCAATGGGCGCGCGAAAATAAGTATCCTGGTGTAATGCTCGAAACGCAGGATGACAACGTCCCTGCCTGCACGCTCTACGCAAGCTGCGGATTTGTCCTAAACGGCTTCGACCGCAATGTCTATAAAGCCATCAACCCCAACACAAGAGAAACCGCCTTGTTTTGGTATCTAATTTTCTAATATGCTAAAGATCCAAAACCTCTCCGTCTCTTATCAAGGGCACCAAGTCCTGCATGATGTTTCCTTCGACGTGAAAAACGGCGAAGTGCTCGCGCTCATCGGGCCGAATGGCGCGGGCAAGTCCACCATCATCCGCGCGGCGAGCGGAGTCGTCCCCTCCATGGGACATGTCCACACGAACGGCGACGACTTCCATTCCCTCGACCCCATGCGACGCGCGCGTTACATGGCCGTCGTCCCGCAGGCGATCTCCCTGCCGCCCGCCTTCACTGTCTGGGAAACGGTCTTGATGGGACGCACTCCTTACCTCGGTTTTCTCGGTAACGCCTCTTCCCACGACGAAGAGCTGGCTCGCCAATCCTTGAACAAGGTCAACGCCTTAGCATTTGCAGATCGCCGTGTTGGTGAGTTATCAGGTGGAGAAGCGCAGCGCATTTTGCTCGCTCGCGCCTTGTGTCAATCCACGCCCATTCTCTTGCTCGATGAACCCACCGCGCATTTGGATTTGCAATATCAAGTCAGCCTGCTGGAGTTGATCCGTGAACTGGCACACACCGAAAACCTCGCCGTGCTCATCGCCCTGCATGACCTCAACCTCGCCGCCCGTTACGCGGACAGGGTTGCCCTGCTCGTCGGCGGACATCTCACCTCCATCGGCGCCCCGCGCCAAGTCCTCACCGCCGAAGCTATCTCCCACGCCTACTGTCTCCCCGTCCATGTTGTTGAACATCCATTCATGGACTCCCCGCTCGTCCTGCCACAGTAAATAAATTTTTTCATCACAGAGCACGCAGAGAACACAAAGAAAAAATAAATCTCTGTGAACTCCGTGCTCTCTGTGGTTAATGCTATTTCCCCCTCCCACCACACTCACTGTGTATAATAGGCACATCAAATAAAAAACAAACCTTAGTGACCTTCGTGTCCTAAGCCCTCAGAAATGAGGGTCGTGTTTAAAAAGAGAACCCATGCTGAAAATTTACAATACCCTCACCCGCAAGACCGAAGAATTTCAAACTCTCGAACCCAACCTCGTCAAAATGTATGTCTGCGGCGTCACCGTCTATAACGACGCGCACGTTGGCCACGCCATGTCTGCGCTCGTCTTCGACATCATCCGCCGCTATCTTGAATATCGCGGCTACACCGTCAAGCACGTCATGAACTACACCGATGTGGACGACAAGATCATCAACCGCGCCAAGCAGCTCGGCGAAGACCCGCTCAAACTTTCAGCGCGTTACATCGCAGACTACGCAGCCGACCTCAAGAGTCTGAACGTGCTGCCCGCCACAGCCAACCCGCAGGTCAGCCAGACCATGCCGCTCATCATCGAATTCATTCAGGGCCTAATCCAAAAAGGCCACGCCTATGCCGCCACAAATGGCGATGTCTATTTCAGCGTCACCAGCGACGATGACTACGGCCGTCTCTCTGGCCGCAAACTCGACGACATGCAGGCAGGCGCACGCATCGAAGTTGGTGAAGCCAAAACCCACCCCATGGACTTCGCGCTCTGGAAAGCCGCCAAAGAAGGCGAGATTTCATGGGATAGCCCCTGGGGCAAAGGCCGCCCAGGCTGGCACATCGAATGCTCCGCCATGAACCTTGCCGAACTCGGCGAACAGATCGACATCCACGGCGGCGGCAACGACCTCATCTTCCCGCATCACGAAAACGAGATCGCCCAAAGCGAATGCTACACAGGCAAAGAATTCTCCCGCTACTGGATCCACAACGGCATGCTCCAGCTCGGCGGCGAAAAAATGTCCAAGTCCCTCGGCAACATCATCAGCATCAAAGATTTCCTCTCCAAACGCTCCGCCGATGTCATGCGCATGCTCGTCTTGAACGGGACCTATCGTGCGCCGTTGATGTTCAATGACGACACTCTCGACGCCGCCGAAAAGAACGTCGAGCGCCTCAAATCCGCCCTGCGGCCTGCCTCTCCCTCTGCAAAAGGACTCTCCGCTGAAGCACTCTCCGCTCTCGCGTCTGCCAGCGACTCAGCCAAGACCAACTTCACCGAAGCCATGGACAGTGACTTCAACACCGCAGGCGCTGTTGCCGCATTGTTCGAACTCTCCAAGTTCATCAACACCGCCAAAGACAACAGCGCCACCACCGAACAGCTCAAAGCCGCACAAGACACCTTCCGCGAATTGGCGAACGTCCTCGGCCTCAAGCTCGAAGAGAAGCAAGGCTCAGGAGATCAGGACGAACAGGTCAATGCCCTCATCGCCGAGCGCACCGAAGCGCGCAAACAAAAACAGTGGAAACGTTCCGACGAGATCCGCGACCAACTCAAAGAGATGGGCGTCACCATCGAAGACAGCAAAGACGGCACGATCTGGCGGTATTCTTAATTCAGAAATTGAGTAGTTATGAAAAAACATCCGAGGCATTGACCTCGGATGTTTTGATTCCAGGAAAACGATATTGTGAAAATGACGAACCATTAACTATCTTTTCTCCTTCCAACGGATAGTATAGTTAGAGAATTCTCCCGAAAGGTCCGTGCATGGAAGATCGAATCGCAATATCCCGCATAAAACAAGGTGACTTGAAAGGCTTGGAAATACTCGTAAATCGGTATCAGGTACAGGCGGTACATGCCGCGTACATGATCGTGTATGACCACGCGCTGGCAGAAGATGTGGCACAGACAGCTTTTGTGAAGGCTGCGGAGCATATCCATCAATTTGATGAGGAGCGTCCCTTTGCCCCGTGGTTCTTTCGGATCGTGGTGAATGACGCACTTAAGCTTGCGAAAATGCAGGCACGCAGCATTTCACTGGATGAACAAATCGATGAACCCACTGCTCAACTCGCTGCATGGTTGGCTGATCCCAGCTTGAAACCCGAGCAGCTTTTAGAGCAGAAAGAGATGCGCGAGAACATCCTAAAAGCCATTCAAAGCCTGCCGCCTGAACAGCGGGCCGTGGTTGTGATGCGGTATTACCTTGAGATGAGCGAAGCCGATATGTCCATGAAAATGGAACGCCCGCTTAGCACCATCAAATGGTGGTTGAGGGATGCGCGCAAACGCCTGTATGACCTGATGAGTTCCAAGGCGGAAGGAGAATAGGCCATGGACAACAAAAATATCCATTCCATTTTACAAGATGCGTTGGAGGAGAAAATCCCTTCCGCGCAGATCGAATTGTGGCCAGCCGTGAAAGCCAGCCTTGTTGCGAAAAAACATTCATTGACACAACAAGGAGAAAAAATGAATACAACCAAACCGCGCCGCATGGCACGTGCCGTATTGATCACTCTGATGATCGTTGTTTTACTGGCGCTCGCTTTTATCACGCCCCAAGGACGTGCCTTTGCGCAAAGTATCCTGCAATTTTTTGTCCGCACCGAGAGTGACGCAATTCCTGTGCCGACCCAGGAACCAGTGACATGGGTTGATGTGACCCCAAACATGCCAGCCGTAACAAAGACACCCCAGCCTGCAATCGCCATTTTTGCAAATGATTGCGGTGATTATGGCAGCCCGACCTGTACCGTTGAACAAATTCGGAGTAAGGTGGATTTCACGGTCAAGGAACCTGCAAGCATTCCTGAAGGGTTATATTTTGTCGGTGCAACGGGCGGACCAGATAGTATTTATCTGCTGTATTACTATGAGAACCAAAGCGGAAGCCTGAGCGTTACCGTAGAACGCTGGGCAGGTACACCCTCTCCCCAAACAGACATTATTGGAGCCAGTGCCATCGTGGAAGAAGTGAATATTGATGGTCTGACTGGCGAATATTTCAAGGGCATCTTTGTTTCCGAATCTGAAGGAAGTGTTGCAACCTGGGATCCCAATTTTGGGGTTGAAACATTACGCTGGGTGGATAATGGCATTTCGTACACCATGCAATATTCTTATCCTTCAGCTGCTTTGGAAAAGGAAGGCATGGCTGCCTTGGCAGAAAGTATGACCACGGAGCCTGTTGCCAAACAACCCATGCCTGTCCCAACGGAAGATCCCTATCTTTGGGATCCGAGTAACACATATAACTTGAGTGTGCCTCAAGCCGAGCAGCAGGCTGGATTCAAGTTGTTACTCCCCACCCGATTGCCTGAGATATTCTCTTTCATTGGCGCATCGTATGACGCGGAACACGGTATTGTTACAGCTTTTTACCTACTTGACCAGAACCTGTACGGACCGACTGCAGAGGGCATTACACTGCGCCAACAGATCGCTCCCGATCCAGCTAATTGTTTTCTATGTGACATTTCAATAGGTGACTATAACGCTGTGAAAGAAGGAAATCCTGATTACGTCATGGTGGTACCTGCAAACGCCAATCTCGAAATCGTGCAGATCGGCACAGCCACAGGCAAATACATTCAAGGTGTTTGGAGTGGGACAGATTGCTGCGGCTGGCAATGGGACCCAACCCCTCCTGCTAAAACCTTACGCTGGTGGTCAGACGGTATGGCTTTCGAGATGATCTATTTCGGCGAGAATATCGATAAAGCGGATATGATCACAATCGCTGAGAGTGTAAAGTAAGAGTTGAAACGTAGGCGTAAAACTAGAAATAAAAAGAGACATTCACCTTTACCAGAGGCATAGGGTGGTTGTCTCTTTTTATTTACTTGGAGGGAGCCCATAAAGGTTTCTACCTTAGACTCACCTCACCATATTAAATCACTCAACCAGACATAACGAGAGTTCAGTTTTATCCACGGTTAACGGACTTGTCAACCGTTTCAACCGTTCTAACCTGCTAATATCAGTCCAATAGGCTATGGTCCGGAAGTTTTTTATTATTAAACTAAGATATTACTGTTCTCTTTCATCATGAGTTTCTTTATGCAATCGGAGGCGAGATCTCAGAGCGCCAACAGCCATACTAGCATTTTCCTGCGCATCTACAATCCAGTATATCCTTGAAACATCATCTTCACTTAAATTAATTCTTTCTTTAATTTCCATAAAATATTTTTTACTTACAAAGGTGACTGTACGGTGCTCCCCACTGGCCAAAGAAAGCGTAAAAGTTGGAGCATCTTCTACATACCTAGTCTCTTTATTATCAACACTTAATGCAATTTCTCTAAATTCATGAGTGGTAGATATTGCAACCACATCTTTGTAGTATTGCTCAGTAATTTCCTCTGAATGGTATTTCCCTGTAATAAAATTATAAAACAAACCATAAGTTCCCAACATGTCATCTGCAATTAATATATGCTCTAAATAATAAACACCATACAGCACTTCAATTCTATCTTCAACAGGCATATAAAAAGATCGCCGAGCAGAATAATGTTTATTTAAATTCGGAACTCTCAGAAAAACCATGGGGATTCTTTCTGGTCTCTGTAATTCTGCTGGGCCAACTACTGCTACCGGATTGGGAAATTTCAAAGGCTTCCCATTTTCGCCAAGTTTATTGGAATCGATGTTAATCAATCTATTACTTAGTGCAGTCACATCCTTTGATTTGTTCCACAAAATCTTAAAGTCTTGATTAAGCCACTCGCGTACTTGCGCATCAGAAGATCGACTAGGTATTTGCATCTTTAGTGCCCTAATCTCATTTCTAAGAAAATTCTTGCGATCTATATTTTTCTTAACAAACCCATTATGTTCCTCTTTCAATAAGTATGCATCAGACTTTAAGCTATTAATATTCTTTTTTTCTCTCCAACCAGTAAACCTAAATGAAACGAAAGAAAGTATGCAAAACAAAGCCAACGGAGAAATACATAAAGAAGCAAATCTTTCCCATAACCCGTACTGAAAGAGAAAATAAATTAAAAGACCTGTAACAATCAAACCACCTAAGCCATAATATAAACTCTTTTGTTTTTTCTGAGCTACAACTTTTTCATTTTCTTCAATACTTCTTTTTATGTAACTTTGTCTTTGGTTGTACCTAAATGCCTCTTCTAATGATTGCCTATCAATCGAGGCGATTTCACTTTTCTGCGGCCTACCAATATCATCTGGGTTTATTTGAAAAAAATAATCCCAGATTTGCACTCTTTTATTATCTCCAGCACGAATTAGCTCATCACGGTCTTGACGTGAAGGCATATATGGCATATCTTGAAGATAATCCCATAAATCAGATGAATAGACCGCATAATCAGCCATAAATTATTCCACAAAGAAACGAGACAACCCAAAAAAGTCATACGCACTTTGACTTGCTTTTATTTTTTCAACAATACTAAAATCAATAGACTCTAAATCTTTTTCTGCCAATGTTTCTTTTAGGTCATCCAAGCTTGGTTTATCTTGCCACAAATTATTTAATTGGTAATGATCATGTTTGATTAATCCCCAAACCACCAATGCCGTGGGAGAATAAGATTCATCGTCACATGCGTTGCTTAGATATTTTTCTAGTCGCCTTATCACGCTTGTTTGATATCTGTCAGCACCTCTTCCCTTAAGAGATGCTACTGTTATCAACAAACTTGCCATAGGGTCCCCAAAGTGTATATCAAGAATACTCTCGCATTCTTTTATTGCCTTTTCGTAATCGCCAAAGTCAATCAGGCGCTTTATTTTTTCAGCCACATGTCCCTCTTTAGGTAACGTTACCGTTATTCTCTCTTCGTCTTTCTTAAGCATTCCTTTAGGTTTATCAATAGCGCGAGCAACTTCCTCAGCAATAGCACTCAAGTCTAAGTCAATTTGATGGTCACTACCAGCGGACAGAGCCCTACCGTCCTTAGGGCGGGCTTGTATTTTAGACAACCAAGATACTCGCGTCCATGTACAAGGTTTTACAATAACTGGAATTACTCGAATGCCTTCTTTTTCGCGTCTTTCAAGCAACTTTGGAACCTCTTCCCCAACAATAAATTTTGAGGTCAAGAAGTTAGCAGATATCATCAATATTGCGATAGTCGCATTATTAATAGCGTTTTCAATTTCTGGATACCAATCATCTCCAGCTTCAATCTGTCGATCCTCCCATACGTTAAGTATTTCCTGCATTTCTAATACACGCAGATGAGTCTCCAGACGATTTTTCCATTCTTCGTCTTTGTGGCTGTAACTAATGAAAACACTAGGACTTGTCATAATTTCCCTCACCATTTAGATAACAGGCTGTTTTGTTTATTAGTATACAAAGACACTTGTCTCAATTCAAGTTACATTTATCTATTCTCTCCCCACATTCCCCGCCAAATCCCACGCCTCCGCTACAACCTTCCCATCCGGAGCCAACTCAACTTCCCACCAATCACCATCTGCCTTTACTGCTTCCCTCTTCTCCACAGCCTTTCCCTCCTCATTCAAAATCGTCACCACTACCTTAACTACCATCACATTATCACTGGCCTGCACACTAACCCGCCCATCCTTCCGCTCAATCTTATGGATCACAGGCGGGTTGAACCAATCCGAAAGCGCAATGTTATATGCGCTCATCACTGTCCCTGCGGCTAACTTGGCATAAATAGGTTGAGATTTTGACGCCTCGCGTGCATAGGCCACCGCCTGCTTGAAACGGCTCTGGTGGTTTTTCTGTCCTTTGCTGAATTTTCGTTTATCAAAATTGGGAATACCGCTTACATATGTCTCCCCGTTTGGCATTGGGCGGAAGACCAAATTCCCGATCTTGCCGCTCAGTCCACGAACAATTGGGTTACTCTCCACCTTCGCCATACTATCAATCCTCCTTCGTGATTCCACCTAGTTTTCTATATGGTTTCTATATGGTGTCTATATACTTCACCCATTATACATCCGACCAAGCTCCACATTTCCTCCCGTATTCTCTCATGTCACTCTGAGGGAGCTCCTTTTGCGACCGAAGAGTCTCTTATTTGGGAGTAGAGATCCTTCGCTACGCTCAGGATGACACGAATAAAGTAAAATCAGCCCCATATGAAAGAACTCATCTATTCCCGCAATGCAGTCTATGAAACCCTGCGCGCGAAACGCAGGCAGGTATTTTCCATCGACATCGCCGAAGGCGTGCAGGACAAAGGCAAGATCGACGAGATCCTCAAGCTGGCACAGGCGCAAAAGATACGGGTCAACCGCGTACCGCGCCCCAAGCTGGACAAAGTCCACCAGAACAATCAGGGCGTCGTCGCCGAAGTGGAGTCGTATCCATACTCGGATGTGATCGAGATCCTCGACCATGCCAAAGGTGAGATGCCTTTTATTCTCATGCTTGATTCCCTGCAAGACCCGCAGAACTTCGGCACCCTCATCCGCACCGCCGAGGCACTTGGCGTGCATGGCATTGTCATTCCGCTGGCTCGCTCTGTGGAGGTCACTCCCGCTGTGGTCAATGCATCCTCTGGCGCAAGCGAGCATATGCTCATCGCCCAAGCGAATCTGTCCCAGACGATCGATGCACTCAAAGATAATGATATCTGGGTCGTCGGATTGGACCAAGCTGGGGCGGAGATCGAGGCGGGCTCTCGTCATCTCAAAGGTGCATTAGGACTCGTCGTCGGCTCGGAGGGCGAAGGGCTGCATGATCTCGTCCGAAAGAAATGCGACATCGTTTTGAAGCTCCCCATGAAAGGCCAGATCGAATCGCTCAACGCCGCCGTCGCTGGGTCGGTGGCTTTGTATCTCGCTTACTTGAATCGCAAGTAGGGGCGACCCTTCAAGGTCGACACAGTACTTAATCGTCATGGGCGGGTCGCCCCTACGATAATGGAGAACATCATGCCTCAAGCAACCTATCATTTTCCAAAAGGCTTTTTGTGGGGAACCGCCACCGCCTCGCATCAAGTGGAAGGCAACAACACCAATAACAACTGGCACGCGTGGGAAGAAGCGGGACATACTGCGCACAAATCTGGCCTTGCTGCTGATTGGTGGGGCGGACGCTGGCGCGAAGACTTCGACCGCGCCGCCGAAACGGGACAGAATGCGCATCGCTTCTCGCTGGAGTGGAGCCGCATTCAGCCGACGCCCGATACATGGGATGAGGAAGCTATAGAGAAATACCGCTCCATGCTGCGCGGACTGAAGGAACGCAACATGACGGCTTTAGTTTCGCTGCATCATTTCACTGACCCGCTTTGGGTCACAGAACGCGGCGGCTGGGAGAACCCCGAGATCGTCGGCCTCTTCGAGAAGTTCACCCGCAAAGTAGTGGATGCGCTGAAGGAATACAACACACTCTGGTGCACGATCAATGAACCGAACGTCTATGCCTTGAGTGGATATGTGCAGGGAACTTTCCCTCCAGGTAAAAAAGATCTGAAGTTATCCATGCGTGTACTGGCGAATATGTTGCGCGGACATGCCGCCGCATATCGTGCCATCCATGAACTGCAACCCGAGTCACGTGTAGGATATGCTTTGCATTACCGTCCGATGGTTCCGCGTTTGGGTTGGTCACCATTGGATAGACTGATGCGCAACATCCGCTATGAGGGGCTCAACATGGGATTCCCTTCTGCGATTTCCACAGGCATAATGAAGTCGCCTATTGGCAATCAAAGCATCCCTGAGGCCAAAGGCACACAAGATTATTTCGGCCTAAACTATTATTCCGTCGACACTGTCTGGTTCGACCTTTTCAAGCCTGGCGAATTATTCTCGAACAGCGGCTATCCCAAGAACGCCGACATGAGCGACACGAACTTCCTCGCCAATATTCCCGAAGGCATTTTCAATTCCATCAAATGGGCTGAACGCACCTATCCAAGCACTCCCATTATCATTACCGAGAACGGCGTGGAAGATTTGGATGACCACATGCGTCCGCGCTATCTTGCGCAGCATCTGCATCAAGTCTGGCGTGCAGTCAATTTCAACTGGCCAGTGAAAGGATACTTCCACTGGTCTTTGGTTGATAACTTTGAATGGGAACGCGGCTGGACTCAACGCTTCGGCCTTTGGGGCTTGGACATTGACACTCAAAAACGCATCCGCCGCCCGAGTGTGGATTTCTACGCTGAGATCTGCAAAGAGAACGGCATCTCCTCCGATATGGTGCAAAAGTATTGTCCTGAGGTGTTTGATAAATTATTTCCTTCGTAGGTAAGTAATAAGTTGAGAAGTAACAAGTAAAAAGTGACTGGCGCATGGAGAGCAATCTCTGTGCGCTGTTTTTTTCTTTTTCTTCTTCATGCCTTTGTATCTCCGTGGTTGCTTTTGACTTTTGACTTTCAAATCCCCCTCAACCTCACAATAAAAGAAATTTTGTTCTACTATGATAAAATCCACCCCTATGACCCACGCTGAACAGATCGCATCCCAACTCAATGTCAAGCCATCGCAAGTTACGGCTGTTATCAACCTTTTAGACGAAGGCAACACCGTCCCATTTATTGCCCGTTACCGCAAGGAAATGACAGGCTCCCTCGACGACGAACAGATCCGCATCATCGCTGATGAACTCCTGCGCCTGCGCACGCTCGACGAGCGCCGTGTCTCAATCATCGCTTCCATCGAAGAGCAGGGTAAACTCACCGACGAACTCCGCGAGAGCATCAACGCCGCCGTCACCATGACCGCGCTCGAAGATCTGTACGCGCCCTACAAAAAGAAACGCCGCACCCGCGCCATGGTCGCCCGTGAAAAGGGACTGGAACCACTGGCCGAATTAATTCTCAAGCAATCCACCAGCGGCTCCCCTGAAAAACTCGCCGTGAAATTCCTCAATGAGCAAGTTGCGAACATCGAAGAAGCTTTACAAGGTGCGCGTGACATCGTCGCTGAAATGATCAGCGAAAATGCCAACGTCCGCGCAGCAACCCGTGAGAAGGCGCTCAAGTTTTCCACTGTTCACTCCGTGAAGGTCGCAGACGCAGCCGATGAAAAACGCGTGTACGAAAGTTATTATGATTTCTCCATGCGCGTGGACAGACTCCAGCCGCATCAAATTCTTGCGCTCACCCGCGGCGAAAAAGAAGGCATCCTGCGCGTGCGGGTGGACGTCCCCGAACGTGACTGGCTCAACGCCGTTCAATCTGAATTCGAGCAGGACATCATCAGTCCCTTCGCCGATCAACTCGCGCTTGCCATTCAAGATTCCGCCGAGCGGCTTTTGCTCCCCGCCATTGAGCGCGATGTCCGCCGCGAAAAAGGCGAGGTCGCAGACAACCATGCCATACAGGTCTTCGCCACCAACCTGCGCGCCCTGCTCGGACAAGCTCCGCTTGCGAATCAAGTTGTCCTCGGTCTCGACCCTGGCTTCCGCACAGGCTGCAAGGTCGCTGTCGTAGACGCCACTGGCAAACTGCTCGACACTGGCACGATCTATCCGCACGAGCCGAAGAACGATTGGAAGGGTTCGATCAACACCCTGCAGGATATGATCAACCGTCATCACATCACGCTCATCACCATCGGCAACGGCACCGCTTCCCGCGAAACCGAAAAGCTCGCCGCCGAACTCACCAAGAACGCACCGCAGACAAAATATCTCATCGTCAATGAAGCAGGCGCATCGGTCTATTCCGCGTCATCTCTCGCCCGCGCTGAATTCCCCGATCTCGATGTCACCATTCGCGGCGCGGTATCCATTGCACGTCGCGCGCAAGACCCGCTCGCTGAACTGGTCAAGATTGATCCCAAGTCCATTGGTGTGGGCATGTATCAGCACGATGTCGATCAAACCGCGCTCACGCACGCCCTCGACGGCGTCGTCGAAAGCGTGGTCAACAGTGTCGGCGTGGATGTCAACACCGCCAGTTCCGCGCTGCTGACGCATGTCGCGGGCATCGGTCCCAAGCTCGCCACCAACATCGTCACGCATCGTGACGCGAACGGCCCTTTCAAATCCCGCACAGCATTGAAGAAGGTCGCTGGGTTGGGACCCAAAGCCTTTGAACAGGCAGCAGGCTTCATGCGGATTCGAGGTGGAGCAAACCCGTTGGATGAATCTGCCATCCATCCAGAATCCTACGCGATCGCAGAATCCATCCTCGCTCGCGCCGCGCTGACAGTTGATTCATCCATCCCAGACAGAATCGCCGCTTTGGAATCGCTCACCTCAAAAATCTCTCATGAAGATTTAGCCAAAGAATTAAACTGCGGCGTACCCACACTGAAAGATATCCTCGAACAACTCGTCCGCCCAGGCCGTGACCCGCGCGCCGATACTCCCGCTCCCATCCTGCGCTCCGATGTGCTCAAAGCCGAAGACCTGCTGACAGGCATGCAACTCAAAGGCACGGTCCGCAACGTAGTGGACTTTGGCGCCTTCATCGACATCGGTGTCAAGCAAGATGGCCTTCTGCATAAAAGCCAGATCCCCAACGGCACCGTTCTCAAAGTGGGCGACATCATCGATGTGGAGATCCAAAAGATCGAAACCGAACGCGGACGCATTGGCCTGGGTTGGGTAAAGTAGAAAAATAATTTTGTAGGGGCGAGGCTGCGACAGCGTCTCACCCCTTTTTTACTCTTGACAAATTAGAGCAATAGCTCTAAAATATTAGAGTAAATACTCTAGGAGATGTCATGAGCACAAAAGATAACATCCTCACCACTGCCCTCAAACTCTTCAACGACGAAGGGACATCCGCGGTCAGCACAAACCACATTGCGGAAGCAGCAGGCATCAGCCCAGGCAATTTGTATTATCACTTCCATAACAAGGAAGAGATCATCCGCGAATTGTTCGAGCGTATGTTCGCCGCCACCGACGCAGGCTTCAACCTGCCCGCAGACAAAATGCCAACCCTCGACGATCTTCAACAATACGTCCGCTTCAATTACAAGACCCTCTGGGCATATCGCTTTGCCTATCGTGAACTCGCTGCCCTTCTGCGCAGCGACCCCGAATTACGTACGAACTTTTTAGCCTATCGCAAGCGCGGATTTGAAGGCTTCCACCAATTATTCGATGCCTTCGTATCCGCAGGTGTATTGGCTGCGCCCGCCAATCCAGAAATCCGCACAAACCTTGCCGAAACCATCTGGCTCATCTCGGAATTCTGGCTCAACAGTTTGGAGATCGGAGGAAAACCCATCAACGAAACTCAAATGGAACGTGGTGTGCAATTGATGATGCAAGTTCTCAACCCCTTTATTAATAGATCATAGGAGATCAACATGTCTGAAAACAAACTTCGCAAACTTACTGGCTTCTTTTTCATTATCGGCGCAATTCTAGTCAACATTCCGTACACGCTGCTCATCATGAACTTTGACTATCCAGATATTCTGCGCCAACCTACCGAAGAAATCCTTACAAGATTTCAAGCAGGCGGCACCTCGCTCATTTACACGTGGCTGGCTTTCGCCTGGGTCGGGCTACCCATGTTATTCGGCGCCCTCCTTCTCAAACGTGTACTTGAAAAAGAAAACTCCCCTTTCCTTGAAACAGCGACAACAATCGGCGTGATCGGATTCATCGTCCAAGTAGTTGGACTCTTGCGCTGGGTCTTCGTCATCCCTGTCCTCGCCCGCCTCTTCACCGACCCGACGACTGATTCAGTCACGAAGGCAGCTATTCCCGCTGTATTCATTGCCGTCCACCAATACGGCGGAGTCATCCTCGGCGAACACCTCGGACAATTCCTCATCATCATTTGGATGAGCATCATCAGCGGCATTATTTACAAATCAAAGATTTTCAGCAAATGGGTTGCATGGCTGGGATGGTTCGCTTCAGCAATTTACATCCTCGCGCAGACAGAACTTTTCGCCACTGCCATCCCCACCTTCCCCGTCATTGACTGGGCTGGTTTATACGGCAGCTTACTCTGGATCTTGTGGATGATCGTATTGGGTGTATATTTGGTCAAATACAAGGAACAATAGACTGATACATGCAACTCCCTGATTCATTTATCAAAACATTCACATCTGCTTTCAAAAAGGACGGCGAGGCATTTCTCGCTGTCCTTCCTTCTTTAATTGACGAAGCATCACAACGTTGGGGGCTATCAAATGTTACCCCCGTCTCTAATTTGTCTTTTTATTTTGTGGCTTTCGCTAGGCGTGGCAGCGAAGATGTCATTCTCAAAATGGGCGTTCCCAATCTTGAGTTTTCCAGCGAAATGGCCGCGCTGAAATTATTCAATGGGAATGGAGCTTGTCAATTAATTGACTGTGATGAAGTACGCGGCTTTCTATTGCTGGAAAGACTCGAGCCAGGCACAATGCTCGCCGAACTGAAAGATGACGACGAGCGCACACATATTGCAGCAGATGTGATGCAAAATTTAATATATCGTAGGGGCGGGGTTCTCCCGCCCCTACAGAATAATTTTATTCAACTATCAGATTGGTTTGATGAGCTCAAAACCGTCCGCCCAAAATTTGAAGGTGGAACTGGCCCATTCCCGAAGGAAATTTTTGAGCGGGTTGAATCTTTTTTGCCTGAGCTATTCGCAGATAAAGATGTAAAACTCATTCACGGAGATTTCCATCACTTCAACATTTTGAAATCGGAAGAGCGCGGTTGGCTCATCATTGACCCAAAGGGAGTCATTGGCCCTGCGGGGTACGAGGTTGGGCCGCTGATGATAAATCCGTGGGGAAGCCTTTCGGACAGAATCAGTTTCAAGGTCCAGACAGAGAGGCGCATTGATATCTTGAGGGAGAGGTTGGGCTGGGAGCGGGAAAAAATTATTCGCTGGTCGCTTGCCCATTCTGTTTTATCCGCATGGTGGGATTTTGAAAGCGGCCTGGATTGGGAATATTCGCTGAATTGCGCGAAGGTATTTTCTGAAATTAAATAATAACAACCTCCCAATTGGGAGGTTGTTATTTAGAAGCAGGTTACATTCCGATAAAACTTAGAATTGCATATGCAAGAGCAAACAGTGGAGCGAGGAAAGCTGGAAGTATCCCCCCAATTGCAGGGATCACGCCGAGACCAACGACCAAAAAGAATAACCACATACACCAACCAGAAATTGTCTTAGGCATTGACATCTTCATTTCATACTCTCCTATAGGGTTGAATATGAACTGGCCGAATTACCAGCTCAAATAAGATAACACCTATCCAAATTGAAGGGTGCGAAACTGAGATGGTACAATCGCATCATGACATCCATTAATATCCCTGCAGAATTTACACTGCAACGTAAAAATAAATACGAACATTCCACTGCTGTGCGCTGGATCCTTTCACATGTGCGCCCGTATTGGCTGATCATGGTGATGCTCACGGCTGGAGCGGTCGGGAACGCTGTGCTTGCCGCTGTAGTACCCGTGCTGACTGGTGACGCGTTCAACGCCATGTTAAAACCCACACCTGATACATCGGTATTGTTGCCGCTTGCCATTACGATCGGCATTTCACAAATCGTTCGCGGCGTGCTGCAATTTGGCCGAAACTTTGGCGCTGAGCTAATGGCACAAAAGATGGAACGTGACATCCGCGACGAACTGTATCTTTCACTGCTCGGCAAGAGCATGACCTTCCACAACTTGCAGCCCGTTGGCGACACAATGGCGCGTTCTACAAATGACGTGCGTGAAGTGAACTACATGTTCAGCCCAGGCGTGAACCTTGTGGTGGGCTCGTTCATGTTCATCCTCATGCCGATCTTTTTCGCGCCGCGCTATCACATATCTTTGATCGCAACGCCTCTGGCGTTCACAGTCATTTACTTCATTGCGCTGGCACGTTACCTCAAGCAGCTTTCGCCTATCACAGACGATGTGCGCGAGACTTTCGGCAAAATGAATACACACCTCTCTGAGTCATTGGATGGTGTTGAGATCATGAAAGGCGCTGCACAAGAAGTGGCAGAAGTGGATCGCTTCGGCATGAACGCGCGTGAAGTACGCAATGCGTTTGTTCAACAAGGTGACCTTGAAGCCAAATATGTTGCCATGCTTTTGCTGGGTATGGCCTACGCCACCGGCCTCGTTCATGCCATTTTGCTTTATCGCGCAGGCCTCATCAATGTTGGGGCGGTCATTGCTTACTTTGGCATGTTACAACTTTTGGGTTTCCCCACCTTCACATCCACCTGGGCCTATTCCCAAATTTCCTCAGGACTTTCCTCTGCGCGCCGCATTTTGGAACTGATCAACAGCGAGACCAAGCTTGACCAAAACGCCTCAGGTCGAACCTCGAACATGGTCGGCGACATTGAGTTTCGCGGCGTCTCATTCAGTTACCCAAACGGCGAAAACGTACTCAAGAATATTTCATTCAAGGTAAAAGCAGGTCAGACTGTTGCCATTGTTGGGCAGACTGGCGCAGGTAAAACCTCGCTCGCAAAATTGATCAACCGCACATACGATATTTCCGAGGGGCAAGTCCTTGTAGATGGCGTGGATGTCCGCGAGTGGAATCTGGCTTCTCTGCGCGAACAGATCTCTATCATCGAGCAGGATATCTTTCTGTTTTCACGCTCACTCAGCGACAACATTGCCTTCGGTAAACCTGGTGCAACAAAAGATGAGATCATGTCTGCATCGGTTGCTGCACAAGCGCATGACTTCATCCTTGACTTTGAAGATTCCTACGCCACTGCAGTTGGTGAGCGCGGTGTGACTCTCTCTGGCGGGCAGCGCCAGCGCATTGCTCTCGCGCGCGCCTTCCTTACTGATCCGCGCGTACTTGTGCTGGACGACTCCACTTCCGCGATTGACTCAGCGACTGAGGACAAAATCCAGCGTGCCATTTCCAACGCATCCCGTGGACGCACAACCTTTGTCATCACCCATCGTCTTTCACAGATCCGCTGGGCTGACTTGATCATCGTCCTACGCAAGGGACAGATCGCCGCCATCGGCTCGCATGATGAGTTGATGAAAACATCCGAAGCATATTCGAGAATTTTTAGAGAATAAATAAAGCGCTTAGCAATCAGCTTTTAGCGGTTAGCAGGAACAAAACCGCTCGACTGATCGCTAATAGCTGAAAGCTAAAGGCTAATTATGGGTTTCTTTGCAGGGCTTGAAGACGAAAAATATGACCGCCAGTACACCGACCGTGTATTGGTAGGCCGCATGGTTAATTACTTTAATACACAGGTTACACGGCTTGTGTACGCATCCATCGTTATTATTCTTTTGGCAATCATCGGCGCAGCATTACCCGTCGTGGTTAGCCGCATGGTGGACTTGATCCAAAACCAACCGAGCAACACAGCCATTGCATGGGTAGGGGCTGCACTTGTCGGTGTGGCATTTGGCTTGTGGGGACTGAACTGGCTGAGGCGCGGTTTGATCGTACGCGCTGTTGGCGATGTCGTTTTAGATATGCGTACTCGCGCTTTTCGCGCTGCCGCCGAGCATGATCTTTCCTTTTACGATCAATTCTCATCAGGCCGCATCGTCTCGCGCATTACGTCAGACACAAACGATTTCGGTCAGCTTGTTGTCATCGTCACAGACGTGGTTTCGCAGATCATTCAAGCGATTTTGGTTGCCATCGTTCTTTTCCGTACCGAATGGCGGCTTGCTTTACTGCTTATTGGCTTCCTACCTTTTATCTTCGCCATTGCTTCGGGCTTCCGTGTCTTGGCAAGGCGCGTTACGAAAAAAGGCATGAAAGCCATGTCTGACGTGAACGCGGCCATTAAGGAAACCATCAGCGGCATTTCCATTGCAAAAAATTTCCGTCAAGAAGAGAGTATCTTTAAATCTTTTGACGAATCTAATCAACAGTCTTATCACGTCAACGTGCAGCGCGGGCTTATCCTTTCGCTGGTCTTTCCTGTGCTCAACGCAGTAGGCGGCGTGTTTGTAGGCGTGTTGGTGTATGTAGGTGGTCTCAGCGCAGCAAGCGGATTGGTGAGCATCGGCGCGTGGTATCTCTTCATCATGAGCCTCGACCAATTCTTCTTCCCCGTTTTGAATCTCACTTCATTCTGGGCACAGATCCAATCAGGGTTATCTGCCGCAGAACGCGTCTTTGCATTGATCGATGCAGATCCCAACGTAGTGCAATCCGAAACAAATGATGTGCCAAGGCTCAAGGGCGAGATTAAATTCGATCACATGCATTTCCGTTATTCGGATAAAGAACCGATTCTTACCGACTTCAATCTGCTCATTCCACCCGGAGAGACTCTTGCGCTGGTTGGACATACTGGCGCAGGTAAATCTTCCATTGCAAAGTTGATCGCTCGTTTTTATGAATTTCAACAAGGCGGTTTGCTGGTCGATGGACGCGACATCCGCACATTGGATCTGAGTCAATATCGCCGCCAGTTGGGCATCGTTTCGCAAGTTCCATTTTTGTTCTCTGGTACCGTGGCAGAGAATATTCGTTACGCTGCTCCAGGTGTGCCTGAGCAGGAGATGCTTCGTCTTGCCCGAAAGATCGGTGATGGAGAATGGCTGGAGACTCTTCCCGATGGTTTGCATACTGAAGTCGGTGAGCGCGGCGCTCGTTTATCCATGGGGCAGCGTCAACTGGTGGCGTTGATGCGCGTGCTTGTGCAAAACCCCGCCATTTTCATTTTGGATGAAGCCACCGCCAGTGTAGACCCTTTCACCGAATGGCAGATCCAACAGGCGCTTAATCTCATCCTCAAAAACTCAACTAGTATTCTCATCGCACACCGCCTGTCCACCGTCAAAGCCGCAGATCGCATTGTTGTCATGCGAAAAGGTACGATCATAGAAGAGGGCAGCCATGAAGGATTGCTAAATCAACAAGGACATTATGCCGAGTTGTATAACACTTACTTTAGGCATCAATCCCTTGCATACGTCGAACAGATGAAAGAAATGGTCAGCAAATAGTTTTGGAATAAAAAAATCCCGATGCCTTGAAGGCATCGGGATTTTTTGTTTTATATAGCTGAGCGATCTGGTGGCTCAAGAAGAATAGCGAGTTGCCTGGCGCCTTCTGTATCTGTGATGGCAAGCACTTCGTCAAACTCTTCTAATTTGGAAGTGCCACGCGGCAGTGTGATCTGTCCCTTGCGGATAATGGCAGCAATCACGCACTGATCGGGAAGACCCAAATCTTTGAGCGCCATCCCAACCGCTTTCGCACCTGCTGGAACCTTTTCTTCCACTAACGCATAGCGTCCACGACGCAATTTGAGCAAGGTCATCATATCTCCAAGAGACATTTCCTCCTGGATCAAATGAGACAACACCTCGGCTTGATTAATGGTTTCATCCACGTGGAAGTTCTTATCAAACAGCCATGCATTGCGTGGATTATTAATTCGTGCGATCGTGCGCTTTACTTTAAACATGGTGCGAGCCAGATAACAGATCACGAGGTTTGTGGCGTCATCATTGGTACAAGCAACGATCACATTCGCTCTCTCCAAACCTGCCTGTTTCAAAACCGCAGGATCAGTTGACTGTCCTTCATAGATCACTTCTGTCGGAAGCTCATGGTGCAAACGACCAAGCAATTCACGACGATGTTCGACCAAACGCACTTCATGTTTTTGTGCGATCAATTGAGAGGCAAGTTGGGCACCTGTGCGGCCGCCACCAGCGATAAATACAAACATGGTTTTCTCTCCTACCCTTCCTGAATTCGCGAGCGTAAGGCTTTCACGCCTTCGAGCGTAGCACTTACGGTTAACACATCACCACTTTTCAGCGTTGTGGCGGGAACAGGTAATTCAGCACGCCCAGCACGAGTCAATGCGGCATAGGCTACATCTTTGCAACCATCAAATAAATTCGAGATGGTCTTTCCATCCCACTTGGGTGAAATATACATCTCATACATTTCCACTTCCCCGTTACCTGCTGAGAATACGGCTCGGAAGGACGGGTCAATAAGTAATTCCTGCAAACGTTCCGCGCCCCACGCAGTGGAACTGACGATCTGCAACCCAAAGGATTCGAGCATCTGGCGCATGGCAGGATCATAGTTACGGACAATAACCTGCTTCACATTTGGGTAATGAACACGAATGGTATGTCCGATCACAGCATTCATAGTGTCTGAATTGGTGACCACTGCAACGCCATCCGCCTTCTCGACGCCAGCGCGATCTAATACGTCAGCGGAGAGAGCTTCCCCTTCCACAGTGCGCCCTCGAAAGTCTGAATGGAGGCGGTTGAACGCAGCTTGTTTGACATCCACTACGACAACTTGATGTCCATTCTTAAAAAGGCTGAAGGCTAATTCCGCTCCAACTCTTCCACAGCCAACTACAATGAAATTCATAATTTAAACTCCTTAATGCGATCCTTCTTCATGTACATGGTATGGAACGTTGGTAATGACAATGCCATGTTGATTTTTCAATTGACTTCGCAGCAAATCTGCTGTATTCGTGTGCAACGTGCCGCTGATACGATTCCCTGCAACGAACTCGGGCACCACAATGGTGATGGTTTCACCAGGCTGACGATGCTCTGCAATATCTGCAATATAACCAAGGATCGGCTCAATGAAGAGGCGGAATGGTGAATCCAACATCACCATACGAACTCCCTCTCCCCAAGTTTCCCATTTCTCACGCACTTTTTCAGCATCGGCTGGTTCAATGACTACATGCACGGCAGTTACATCGTCAGACAACATGCGGGCATAACGAAGCGCAGCCAATGTCCCTTGATGCACACCGCTGACCGGCATGATCACACGATGACGAATGGCATGCGGAGGGATAACGCCAAAATTATCGAGGGAAAGTTTCTTGGCAAGGCCATTATAGTGACGGTGGATCATCCAGAAGACACTCACCAACAATGGGATCAAGAACAGCACAACATAAGCGCCGTCTCGGAATTTGGTGATTGCAAACACCATCATTACTACAAGAGTACATATAGCGCCGAACCCATTAACGAGCATTTTGGAGCGCCAGCTCTTTTCATAATGTAATGTGGAACCTTTTTCGGTTTTCGTCTCACCGGGTTTCAACTTACCGATCTTCCACCAGCGCAAGGTCATACCGCCTTGAGACAAGGTGAAAGATAGAAACACACCGATCGCATATAAAGGAATAAGACGAGTTACGCTGGCTTTAAAAATAACCAAAAGTGTGGACGCGATGATCGCTAACGTGGCAATACCGCGGGAATAAACCAAACGGCTGCCGCGATACGTCAGCTGGCGGGGTAAAAAGCCATCTTTGGCGACCAGTGCACCCAGCCGCGGAAAATCAGCGAACGCTGTATTGGCGGCCATGATGAGGATCACGGTAGTTGCAGCGATCAACATAAGGTAGAAGAAACCACGGTCACCATACACAGTGCGTGCAAATTGAGAAATGACTGTCTCACTCTCGGAAGGCACGGCAGCAATCTGCTTGGTAAGGAAGGAAATACCCAAAAAGAGGGAGCCCAAAATAAGAGACATCCAAACCAGAGTTATGCCCGCATTTTTACTACGTGGTTCCTGGAATGCAGTAATGCCATTCGAGATCGCCTCCACGCCCGTAAGGGCTGTGGTACCGCTCGCAAACGCATGCAAGATGAGGAACGGAGTAATTGCTGATACAGCGCCATGGAACGTAATTTCAGGAGGGTCAGCAACCACGCCCAAGGTCCCTGTAAAGAAGCGGACCAAGCCCATTCCTACGGTGATCAACATCATGATCACAAAGAAATAGGTGGGAATGGCAAACGCCACGCCAGATTCCTTCACGCCGCGCAAGTTCATCAACATGATAAACATGATGAAGACCACAGCTAGCACCACCCGATAATCATACATCGCTGGAAAAGCGGATGTAATTTGGGCGACACCCGAGGCAACCGAAACCGACACGGTTAGGATGTAGTCAATCAGCAGGGAAGCGCCTGCTATCAAAGCAGGCAGTTCGCCGAGATTATCACGGGCAACGATATACGCACCGCCACCATCCGAATAAGCGTGGATGGTCTGTTCGTAAGAGATGGTTACGATGGCGAGCAATGCAACGATTGCCATTGAGATCGGAACCACCACCCCAAAAGCCATGGTACCTGCCGCTGCAAGGATCACAAGGATTTCCTGCGTGGCATACGCTGTTGAGGAAAGTGCATCAGATGCAAACACTGCAAGTCCTACGACTTTCCCAATGGTTTGATGGCCTGCGTCTGCTGTGGAGAGTGGGCGACCGATAAGCCATGAACGCCAAGTATTGGGTGGCTTATAGTCCGCTGTTCGTTCGATAATGGATGTTTGTGAATTGTCTTCTTGATTAATCATAATTACCAACTTACCAACAAAAAATTATGTCCTCCAGATGTGCAAGGACAGGGACGGATTATAGTACAAATCCGTTTTTTACGAGAGTCTGGGCTCTTTGGGCTGCGTGAGGGGAATCTGTAAATAAAAAGTGCTGCCTTTACCCACCGTGCTATCCACCCATACACGTCCGCCGTGATTGGATGCAATAGAACTGACGATTGCAAGGCCCAAACCAGAACCCGGTTGGGCACGCGCTTCACGTTGTTTGCCGCGATAGAATCTTTCGAACAGACGTGGCAGATCTTCCGGAGAAATACCAAAGCCAGAATCTTCAATGGCGAAGATCAAATAGCCTGGCTGAGAAACTGTGCGGATGATCACACGGCCTCCATCCGAAGTGTATTTGATGGCATTTTCCACAAGGTTATAGACAGCCTGATGAAGAAGAGCCTGGTCTGCCTCAACAGCATGAGGCATATCTTTGGGCAATTCAACGCTCAGAGTAATGTTCTTTTGAATAGCCTGTAATTGCAGAGCGCCTGTGACGCGTTCAATAATATCCAGCACAGTGACATGTTCCACTTGAAGACCAACGCCAATTTCAATACGGCCAAGGTCTAGAAGATTATTCACCAAGCGAGACATATTCTCCACGCCAGAGATAATTTTCTTCACATATCCCTGCTGTTGCTCGTTCAATTCACCGACCATTTCCAACATGGTGGCATACCCGCGCATCAGTGTCAATGGAGAACGCAAGTCGTGGCTCACAGTAGCAACAAACTCGGACTTCATCGTATCCAATTCCTTGAAGTGAGTCACATCACGCATGATACATACACGCCCGATCTGATGTCCATCCACAGTGACGGGGGACGCGGTTGCGAGATAGGTACGTTTATCCGCTAACACAAGCTCGGTGGACTGAACTTCAGTAGTGGCGGTTTGCAGCAACGCCAATAAAGGTTTAAGTTTGATCACCTTCTCGGTTTCCATGCCGCTGCTGGCGTCGTCTACACCCTGCCCCAGCGCAGAAGATGCCGCTCGGTTGGCTAGCAGCAATCGGTTGCGATGATCCGTCACGAGAACTGGGTCTGGTGTGGAATTGATGATCGCTTCCAATTGCCTTCGAGAGGCTTCAACGTTCAAATAGAGGTGTGCATTTGCTACAGCAAGAGCCGCCTGACCAGCGAGCGTAGTCACAAAGCGGACATCTGAATCAGAGAATTTACGCGGCTGCTCAAAGCCCGCCCAAACCACACCATAGTAACGATTTTCATGTCGCAAAGCCACAGCCAGTAGCGCCATTGGCTGTGACATGGAAGGGTCAAAATTAAATTCACGCGTGCGTCCCAAATTGGGCAGTACGATCTTCTCCTGGCTCTGCGCCAAGTCGAGGATCTGTTCATCAAGGTGAGCGTAAATATCTTGAGCGGCTCCCAATGCAAAACGGGAAGGCAGCTCAACAAAGGTATCAGGAAGGATGCTTGGCGAGAGCACTACACTAACTGAGTTTGCGCCCGTGGAAAGGATCGCCTCTAACACCGGCTTGACCGCATCCTGCATCTCCAGGCTGGATGCCACGCCCTGACTCACTTGCAAAAGACGATTAAGTTCTTCAAGCCGAGCCTGCAAACTGGAACGCATTTGTTCAAATGCGCCGCGCAATTGACCGACTTCATCCACGCCGTCTACTTGAAGAGGATTATCAAGGTGTCCTTGCGCAATGCGGTTTGCTTCTGTTGCCAAGCTTTGCAACGACCCCGTGACAACACGCAAGCCGAGCCTCAAAGAAACCATCGCAACAAATGCGAGGAAGATGATCATCAACGAAAGCGGCAAAGCAATGTCTAGTGCAAACTGCTGCACTTGTTGCGCAGGGACTTTCAACACAATCGCCCACGGGCGCCCAATTACTGGCTGATAATAAACCAACTCACGCGTGCCATTCGCAGCAGTGTCATCATAAAAGAATGCTTCACTACCGGTCTGCCCTGTATAGGTTGTCAACAGTTGTGATGGGTCTGAATGATAAATAATGCGGTTGTTCTCATTGAGTAGAAAACCTGTCCCGCCCAAGCCAACCATGTGATTGATGCTTTCAACCAATGGCAATGTCAGAGGGTTTGTTTCCAACGTTGTGCGGCCGATCAAAATACGCTGCACTTGCCCAAAGGAATCTACAATAGCCACCAAAAAAGAAACTCGAGAAACATCATCCACCGATGTTGGCGGGATGGAATAGATCTGAGTCAACACCCCATTGGAAGCCAGCAAAATACCTGTTTCTTCATCAGGATAAAGTTTGAACTTGGAAACCGCATCATCGGGATAACCCGCCAACAATACTTTACTGTCCACATCCAGCACAAAGATCTGGTCAAAGTAAGGGATGGATTTAATCCGCAAGCCAATAATCGAGTCCAACTCTTCCCCGGAAGTCTCCAACAAGCGCGGTTCAGAGGCCAGTTGCACTGCCAGGTTCTGACCCGTTTCAAGGAAGAAAGGAACACTTTGGGAAGCAGCCTCTCCCGCGCTGGAAAGACGATCTTCCAACATGTCGCGGGCAGCACGGCCTGCCACCACCCAATCCCCGATCAATAGCGTTAAAAGTAAAAGAGAAATGAACGTACCAACGGCAAAAAGAAAACGAGACTCTAAGCTACGTTCACCCGGTGAAGGCTGCAATATTTGTTTACTGCCCCAACGAGCAGGGAACGCCATCGAAATGATCTGCGCCACAACGCCGCCCACCAGCATTTCACCACCAAAGGCCAACGTTGTCACCAAAGCATTGCTTAGCGCAAAATCAAGCCGCGCTGTGGCAGGGGATGAAATATCCACACCCCATTGAGAGAACAATGCACTGATAACATAAAATAGAAGATGAAAGGGGATAAGAAGCAGAGCAGCTACAACGGGCTGGCGCAGTAATTTATAAGCAGAGGTTCGATACCTCTGGCGCATATTGACGGAAAACAAAACGCCCATTAACGCCAGTTCGAGAATGGTAAAAAGGGAATAGGTATCCCACGTGCCACGCAATATCCCCGCCACCGCCCCAAGCCCAGCAGCGCCAAACGGGCCTAAAAGACCTCCACCTAACAGCCAGGGAATGGCCGAAAAAATCATCAGCGCAGAACCCGGCGCATCGGCGGGCACATTCGGCATCGGTCGGGCTGAAGCGGAAGAAAGTCTTAATCCGATAAATAATGTCGTAGCTGGAATCAAAACCAAAAAGACAAGAAAAAGCCCCCATTCACGTCCCTTCCAAGCGGGCTGATACACCCGCCAGCGATACAAAGCATAGACCAACACGCCCAGCAAAGACACCCATATAAACCAACCTGCAAGAGTGGGCGGAGCGGGAAATGGGATGCCTGCAAGGATCGTGAAGATAAATTCCATTCTGTTGAATTATAGCCCTTAAATTTTTTTCGGTGTGTTTACAAGATTGTAGGTATATTCCCCGCCAAACTAGGAATACTCCCCGCGATATTTTTCGGGCAAAAGAGACGCCAAAGCCGCCATGATCTGGCGCGTCCCTTGCGCCACCGCCTCCTGACGACCCGAAGCCTGCTCGGCTAACCTGAAAATTTTCCCCACTTTTACATGCACCTGCGCACGGCGAAACTTTTTGAGTTGTCCGTACACATTCTCATTTTCCGTGCCAGTAATGGCAATTGGCAAAATCGGCACACCTGCTTTGTACGCCAAAAACGCCGCGCCGCCGCTGCCTTCCTCCAAGGCGCCAGTGAGGGAATATCTGCCCTCTGGCGCAATGACAATAATACGCCCCTCTGCAAAGCCATCCAAAACTGCACGCAAAGCACGGATATCCGACCGTCCGCGGTGCAACCAGATGATGCCGTACCAATCCATTAGTTTTCCAAGAACAGGGATTTCATACAATTCTATTCCGCCAAGCGCATCAGGAGGAATAGGCAAAGTTGAGATGATCGCTGGGGTGTCTGCATCGCCAAGATGGTTAATAACAATCATCAAAGGACCCTTTTTGGGGAAGTTCTCCAACCCTTCGACTGTTACACTCACACAAACTTTTGCAACAAACTTTATCAAACCGTGGCCAAACACGCGAAAAAGACGGCGCGCAAGAGTCAGCTTTGGCAAGCGTACCAACTCTGGGCGCCACAAAAGCGTGACTGGTTTAGGCGGGAGCGATGGCTTGTCCTGCATAGACGCCGTGATATTCCTCAGGTAACAATCCCGCGATATAGCGCATTACCAAGTCCGCATTTTCCTGGCGGGCTGCCCTGCGTTCTGCGCCTTTTTGAGTAATCGGCGGGAATTCAATGGGCTTACCAATACGCATTTCCAGCTCAGGCTTTTTTTCGCCGCTTTGCCACAGCGTTCCAA
This sequence comes from Anaerolineales bacterium, assembly GCA_046328875.1. Lineage (GTDB taxonomy): Bacteria > Chloroflexota > Anaerolineae > Anaerolineales > Villigracilaceae > Villigracilis. The sequence continues at coordinate 4,478,621 of JAXLVS010000001.1, forward strand.
TGCTTTTACGAAAATATGATTTTGAACGCTGCCAAAAATCATCGGTTGTGCCCACCAACCCAACTGGCAACACGGGCACCTGCGCATGCTCAATAATATAGCCGACACCAGGCATGGCGCGCCGCATGGCAAATTCATGCGAACGTCCCCCCTCAGGGGCAAGCAATAATGGATACCCAGACTTAAGGATCATCAATATCTTATCCAGCAACGCACGATCATAATCACCACGGTGGACGGGAATCACCCCGTACATTTTCAACAGTTCTCCCTGTCCCTTTTTGGAAAAGACATCCACTGCGCCGATCACCTCAGGAGTCTCTGGCCAAAGAGAAACAGCCAGAGGCGGGTCAAAGATCGAGATGTGATTGATCGCGATCACATACGGTTTTCCAAACGGGACATTTTCAAGCCCGGTCACTTTTACTTTTCCAAGAATATGAAAGAGGGTGGCGATAATAGGACGCAAAAATATTCGATTAACTTGAGTATGGAAAGGGATGGAATAGGTTTTCATTTGAGGTTTTAGAAAAAACATGCCGCCAAAAACGGCGGCATGAGAGATATTTATGAACTACTTGCACAACTCCATCACCTGCGCAAAAACCTGTTCTACATTCATCTTGTCTGAGTCGATGATGATGGCATCATCTGCTGGGCGAAGAGGAGCAACTGCACGGGTTGAATCGATGCGGTCTCGGTCAATTACCTTTTTGAGGATCTCATCGTAATCAGCTTTTTCACCGCGTGTGATCAGCTCGTCATAGCGGCGTCTGGCACGTTCTTCAGCGCTCGCATCCAGATAGACCTTCAAATCTGCTTCTGGAAGAACAACGGTGCCAATATCCCGTCCGACCATCACTACTTTACCGCGCAGCCCAATTCTGCGTTGCTGTTCAGATAAAGCCTTGCGCACTCCAGCATACGCAGAAACGACAGAGACATTCGCATCCACTTCACTGCCGCGCATTTCCCAAGTGACATCCTTGTCTCCGATGACTACATCACAAGGACGACCATCTCCCTTTGAAGGAGGGCGAATATCAATATGTGCTTTTTGAGCCAGTTCAGTAACAGCAGTTTCATCCTTTAGATTCATATCACGCTGTAATGCGATCCAAGTGATGGCGCGATACATGATGCCTGTATCAAAGAAAAGGTAACCAAGCGAGTTGGCAAGTTTATTGCCAAGCGTGGACTTGCCCGATGCGGCAGGACCGTCGAGGGCGATGATGGAAGGGGGAGATTGTTTTGTCATGTTATTTATTTATCAAGGAAGAGATCATCGCGTGCCCAGAGGATGATGGTCTCGCCAGATTGCGGCATTTGACGAAGAGTGATCCAGCGAATCCACTCCACATCTGGGGTAGTATCCCACACAGGGGTAAGCCGCCAGGAGAAATCCTGTCCGCGATAGGCGGCGACGAGAACAGGGTCCATTTCAAAGGGAGTGACCACAAAGGCTGGGGAGCTACTGGAATCTAATGCGCCCACTACCTGCACATGATGATCACGTAATGCCCATTCAAGTGCGGGGGAATCCAAGCCAACGATCACTACAGATTCAGCATCATTATTCCCAGCACCAATATTTGAAACATCACTGACAGTGGACTCTAAAAGACGGGACTGCATGGGAATGGATGAAGGCCACCACATTTCAGGGAAATCCATGCCTCGCAGCCCAGCAGAGCCAAGCGTACCGCCCAGCCCAAGAACACCAAGCGCGAGAGCCAATCCCCATACGCCGCCGAAGCGCGCCGTACGAAGGGACCATCCCGCTGCGACCAGAATCAGGCTTAAGACAAGCAGCATTAATGAGCCAATCAACAGCCAGAAGCGGATCACATATTCCCGTGTGTTGGTCGGGAACCAAGCCAGGCTTGAGAAATCTAACCAGGCGAAAACCCAGATGAATACCGTTAGAAAGATGACGCCAGCAACTTCGCTGCGTTCTTCAGGGTAAATGTTGATGTTGCGTGCCAGTTCGATGGAAGCTAATACAAGGAGCGGAATAACCGTCCATGCAAGGTCTGTTACCTGGCGGGAAGGAATAAAGATAACGAGTAGAAGTGAAACAAAGAACCAAATACTAAAGAAGATGATGCGTCGTCCGCCGTTGACCCAACCACGGATGGTAGTGATGAGTGCCAGCAAGATCGCAAGCGGCTGATAGACAAGCATAGAAAGGAAGACGCGCAAAGGCGGCACACCCGAAGGTGTAAGCCAGGATTTGATATAGGCAGGAATAGAACCAAGCGCCGCACTAAGTCCTTTAGGAACGATGAAGAAAAGCGTACCCACAGCAATAAAGGTGATGATAAGAGGAATATAGAATGAGGAATGAACGCCAAAAGTTGAAGAAGTAGTTCGAGAGTTTTCTTGATTCTCTTCAGGTGATGACTGTGAACTGCGGCGAATGTTGAAAACTTGGAAGATAGCCCATGCAATTCCAAGACCAAGCAAGCCAGGCCAAATGGAAGGTCCACTTAGAAGGAAGAGGGCGGCGAAAAAACCTGCAAGTCCATGTTTCTCTTTGTTGAAAAAGCCTGCAGCAAAAATAAAGAAAGTAATTGCAAAAATGGAACTGGCAGCTTGTCTTGATAGGGCTGTCAGGCCGGGGTCGAGGGCGATGAAGAAGGCGAGGATTAGGCTCGGGCGGGGTTTGAGGCGATTGTCAAAAAGGAGGGGTGCGAAAACGAGCAGACTTCCAACAAAGGCAGGGATGAGACGGGCAAGAGAATCCGTTCCGCTGCCGTAGAGGAAAAAGAGTATTGAAGTGGCAAGGATGTAAAAAGGATGCGGGGAAAGCGCAGGGCTGTAGCCTTGAGCAATGCGCAAAGCTTGTAAGGCGGGTGCGGCTTCGGCGTCGCTGAGGGGCATTATGCCGAGGTGAGTGAGACGCAATGCAAGGGCGATGAAAAATGCCAGAGCATATAACAAGCCTTCGTATTTGAAATGTCGCTGGGTCATATTGGTAATTGTAATCCGTTAAACTGTTGAATTATGGCACTTCGTAAATGACAACATCGCCCTGTTGAAAAATGGGCATGAGATGCAATTGGAATTTTTCTTCATTCACTCGCATGGATACACGTTCAAGGGTGCCGATGAAAATGTAGCGGATATTGTATTGGTCAATGATCGCTTGCGCTTCATCCCAGCGAGTGGTGATGTAAAGTTTTGAGATGTCGTTACGGCGGGAGCCTTGCGGTTCAAAAGTTCCGCGCCACTGCGCTTCGTGACCCGGCCAGCCGAGAACGGTCTGTAAGCCAGTGAGCATGGAGATTCGGGCATAACCACTGTATCCATCGCCAATGGCTTCAGCAACAACTCCATTGGGGACGGTAAGCAGAAATTCGATAGCGGCGGCTTCATCGGGAGTTTCACGTTTGACACGGTCAAAATCGTTGAGAGTAAAACCGAACAAAGGCTTGAAGCCGTTGGTCTTGGTCATCAATCCAAAGGATGGGTAGAGCAAACCAGCAAAGATGACGATGCCGATCAGCACACGGAAAAAGACATTTGCGACTCCGCGAAGATTCTGAAGGAGCACACCCACCCCAAACGCTGCGGCAATACTCCACAACATCCATGCTTGATAATAGAATTTGAAAACAGTATTGATGCGATAGCCAAACTGGTCACGCAGGTACACGAACTCAGGGGCGATGACAAGCACAGCGCCGAGAGTGAGAAGCAGTAACACAAACGTAGCCGTAGGGAGAGGCGATCCGTAATTCGTCTCTTTGGTTGAAAGCGTGTCAAGCTCGTCTGATTCTTGTCTTGCAAAGAGAAATGACAGGGAAGGAATCAAAACAGCAAGGAGAGTGATGAGACTGCCGATGTAAGTTAATCTCCGCAGTGATGTGGCGCTGATGTATTGCGCCGCGGTCATGCGCTGCGAATCGAGAAAGTAGGCGACAAATTCTTTTTCTACAATAGTACCGAGCCAGCCGATGATAAAAGTCGCAAGGAAAAGAAGCAGTGCAAAACCGATCCCAAGCAGAACACCTAGTTTCCAATTGGATGAAAGTTTCTCACCACGCCATATATAAAGCAGCCACGCAAAGATAGGGATGAACAGAGTGCCCCACATCACCCAGAGATGAACTCCGCGAGTGGGATACATGAAGTTCGGCAAGACGCCGCCTGCTTGAGAGGAAAAGCCAAGATAGAACGGGAAATATAACAAAAGGGAGAAAATACCAAGCGGTACGGCAAGCGTTAACAGGTCTTCAAAGCGAGCCCAAGACCATCCCTCTTCATGAGCACGCCAGAACACATACGCAGAGACGATCAATGCTGCCGCCACAAGAATATCCCAAGTGTTAAGGAAGGCCAACCCACCGAGGACAAGAGCCGCGAAGAAAAAACCTTTTACATCAATGTGCAATCGAATTCCAAAAAGACTGATCTCTCCACGCCAGCCGCCGAGAAAAAGATTCAGGGCAACAGAAATGGCAAGCAAGCCAAATGGAATCGCCAACACATGCGGGTGCAAGTCGCCGAGCAGGAAGGAAAAGAAGGGGAACTCATCGATCACTTCCTTGAAGCCACCTACCATATCGTAATCTTGAATGACACGTGAGGCGCGCCACCACCAAAGATAACGGTCTGGCACCCAATTGAACGGCTCTACTGGAGGAAGAGAAAGCTCCTTCATATCGAGCCATGTCCAAAAATTGCTGGTAAATGTGCCACTGACGGGGTCTTTTGTCCAAAACAAACCGAGGCGGTGAAGGACTTCGAGAACCGTCTCAAAATTTGAAACAAGCAGAAGAAAAAGAGGAGCTAGCAATGCCAGGCGACGAGAAGCAGAAGATTCTGAAGCTTGTACAAACTCATCTTGTGATCTACGGGTTGCACTTAACAGGTTGTAAACAATCCCATACGAACCAATTGCACCCAAAGCAAAGATCAATGAGGTCATCAGGTTATGGGCAGTGCTGCCGTTAATCCCTGAAATACGCGCCAGCATGGCGGTCATTACATAACCAAAGTAGTAATACGAAATGGCATAGCCCGAAAGCCACGGATCTTGCGGTGGAAAAGTTGGCGAACGCAAAATGCCATTGATGAAAGCAAGTTCCATCGGGCGTTCGGTGCCTGTCAGGTCAGGGTTTGCAGAACGGACAAAAGCAAGGAAAGCAAAAGCAACAAAGAACAATATCTCGGTGGTGACGATAAGGGGTTTGTTCGATTTAAGAAAATCTACGATTTCAGATTGATGCTGTACGATCGACCAAACACTTAACCCAAGCAACAAAATAAGGGCGAATAGAATTCCGCCTGTATCATTCTGCGCTGCGCCAAGGGATGCAAGCAGCCAAAAAGCATATCCCCATACCAGCAAGCCAGCCGCACGCGCAAGAGTATAGCCGCGATCTTTCAACGCAGGGAACAGAGAATACGTCAGCGGGAAGGTCAACCAGCCGAGCAATGTAAGGATGATGTACCAAATGAAAAATGCGGTCATCAGTTAGCAGCAGGCAACGAAGGGAGGGTGAATGTTCCAGAAACAGAATCAGGCACAAAGTCCACAACTGAGGCGATTGCAGTTAAGTTGATAGGGCCAAAGATGTGGGGAAATGAATCGGATTCGGAAATGCCCGGAGCAGGAGCTCCCGCAGGCGGTTCCCACTTAAGCTCGGGCTTGAGTGCCGCTTCGTTTAGCACCAACAACACCAGATCATTTTTTCCACGATAAAAAGCATTCGCTACGTGCAGCACTTGTTTTTCTGTGGAGCAATGGATGAAACCTTCGGTTGCCAAACTCGGCGCAATATATTCACCACGCGTTTGAGCGTCACGCCATTCCTGCTTTGAAGTAATGTGTAGAATCAAAATACTCTCCCTACGCAATCAATGATGCGTACTTATTGAATGACTTCGTAAATAGTTGTATCGGCATCTTTATATACTTCACGCCAATACGTGCCCTCAAACTCTTTGAACTTTGCCAGTCCATCGGGCGTACCATCAACAAGCGGATAAATATTCCGCTCCAACTGACCAACCACGATGTAATGCACATCGTATTTTTTGAGGAAACTGCGCGCCGCTAGAATATCAGTAGTGGTATAGAATGCGCCCACTTCATTGACACGCTCCTGAACCTGCACGGCGAAAATTCCACGCTGCTGACGTTGATGCCAGTTCCAACCCACAACACCGGGAAGCCCCGTGTAAATGGTCATGCGCGTACACCAGCGATATTCCGAGCAGTTACCTTCTACGATGACAGGTGAGCCTTTCACGTTATCTTGCAGCCAACGGATGGCACGGTAATCCTGACTCAAATCCATTGTTTGGCCGTCCCAGAATTGGGAGTAATTCATGTAAGTCATACCGTCGAGCGTATGAGGTGCTTCCACTGTCATGCGGTCCGCGATCTTATCGCTTGTGGCTGTAAGAGTGAACATGAAAGCGCAAGCCAGCAAAACATACAACCCAGTTTGGAAGATCATATTCCAGCGGAAACGCCAGAATGGAAATTCATTCAGTAACCAACCAAGTGCCGCCGCAGCGCTGACGGCAAACATCATCCACGCTTGCAGGTACAACTTGAAGATGGTGTTCATACGGCCAATGTCGCCAACCAAAGAGACAAGCTCCACTGCGATGGTAATCACCAAGGCCGTGCCGATCAGGAAGAGGATAAAACGTTTTGCATCGGGCAAATCAGGCCGCAGGATCAATAACGCTGCTACAAAAGCAAGCGGCAATGCCAGGAAACCGATGCGGACACCGTCCACAGCGAAGTAGGCAAGCAAGGCAATGAACCCAGCAAGCGCAACTTCGATCCACAGCATGTACTTTTTCAAATATCCCAAATGTGAAATAGGAGTTGCCGCCATCCACTCGCGGATTTCCCATATCAACCAGGCTGTAATGATAAAGAGGAACAATCCCCACTGTGTGAAATAAGAAGAAATTGGCGTACGTGTGGCTGTCCACCAATCCACAGAGTTATAGGCCTGTCCAAACCACTTTGAGAACGGTAGGTAGAAAAGTGAACTAAGCACATAAAGCACCACAACTGCCCCAACAGCTACAAGTGTTTTTCCAAGCCAGGCGGGCAATTCAAAGTAATCTTTCCACTCAAAATAGCGGAACAGTGTATAAGCCACAGCAATAGCCGCCAAGAGGAAGTATGTGTAAAGATCCCACGTATTTGTTGGTTTCAGAGCGCCGATGAGCAGAGCCCCAATGCCAAAGGTGGCGATCCATTCACCACGCGTCAACTGGGCACGCGAACGAACAAATGAAAACGCCCAGGCAATGATGAACAAAGCAAGCGGCATCACCAGCATGTGCGCATGTAAGTCGCTATAAAGGAACGTAAACAACGGGAATTCAGTGATCTCGTTGCCAGGGCCTGGCGGAATCACACGGCTTGGGAACCAATACCAGTCACCACGCCCAACAGGCAGTAACGCATGTTCGGCAAACATTTTCCAAATCCCTTGGAACGCCCAGCCCCATCGCTGGATCAGGTTCGCATCCACAGGCACAGTGCCTGCGGGGGCAGCCATACGCTGTAATGCGTTAAATACTGTTTGGATTGTTCCGAGGTTCCCCAACAAAATGGTCATGAACGAAGCAGAAAGACCAGCAACAAATCGAAGGTCAAAGGTCGAAAGTCTGTCATCCTCGATCTGACCTTCGACTTTAGACTTGTGACCTTCAACCACCGAATACCCGATCACAAAAGCGCCCAGTGCCACCATCGCGAACCATGTTGGCAAAATAAAGTTATAGGCAATCGATGGCACAATGCCCAACAACTTCACTGGCGTTCCAGCCAACACAAAACCGTAATAATAGTAATTGATATACCCACCCGCATACCACGGGTCATATGGTGGGAAGCTCGTACTTCTCAAAACCGCATTGAAGTACGAAAAGTCCATTGGCCGCTCGCCGCCTTTCGCGGGGTGCCACATATCCGAATTGCCGAGGCGAATAAGCAAGTCAATCAGGAAGAAGGTCAGGAATACGATTTCAGCAATAACGAAGAAACGACGATTGGCATTCCAATCATCCTTGAACTCTTCACGGCGCTTCATCCACAAGCTGACACCCGCCACTACGATAATGACAAACGCCACACCGATAGAGAGACGTGTGTATGGCACACCCACAGAGCCGCCCATCCAGGCGATCCAAGCGAGCAGAGCCAATCCCACAATCCTACCCAAGGGATAAGCATATTGTTTTAACCCAGGCAGCGCCAAACGCGCGATAGGGTAAGCAGACAACCCAAGCACGAAAACAAATAAATACCAAACCAACATTCCAACGAACGGATATTTGTTTTGGATCCAATCGTAATTGAACAAGTCAGACCATGTTCCATCCGCGCGTTGTTGAGCAAGGCGAGTATCAGGAAGCATCAAGTCCTTATAGTCTGCGGCCTCTTTTGGCGTCAACGGAACAACTTTGGTCAAATCCACAGTACTTAGGGTGCCAAACACATCGGCAGAACGGAATGCATCTGTCTTCTTAAAGATCAATACTTTGGGATGATCATAAAAAGTGAATGCTTCTTCAGCAGCCTGGTCATTGATCACCAATGGCCCAAGTGTTGGATATGACTCAAATACGGCCGCCAGTTCAAACCCAAGTCTGCCTTTATATTGACCCGGTTGTGCCTCGCGATAACATTTGATGATGTTCTCATCTTCGGGGCAGCCCATCAATTCGCGATAATACAAAGTAGTGAGCGGATATCGTTCCGGCAGACGGGTGATCTGCGCATACTGATGGTTGGTGGGAACGATAATGTAATCAGAAGCAGAAAGTGTATCTACATAGTGTGTGAGCTTGGTGGCATCATCCGCCCAATAGACTTGTAGATTCAAGTCGCCGCGATACATGCCGCCAAATGGGTCAAATCCGTCAATACGGAAAGGCAATCCCCAGTCATAATCTGTTTCGTTGGCAAAGCTATCGCCAGTCAGCGTTAGAGCGGTGCCGAGGTTTTCGATCTGCAAAATATAAAGCTGGTCTTTTTGAACAGCCACCGTGCGGTCTAACGTCAGCGTGAGAGAAGGTCCGCGTGCATCCGTTGTCAGCGAAGTATCAAGCAACTTGGAAGCCCGGGCAAGTATCAGGTTCGGTTCAGAGACGGAGGCAAGCGTCATCACGATGGCGCCGGGCGCAGGGTCAAATGCGTGCCCAAGAGTCACTTGCGTGATCTGTCCATCCTCACTGGGGCCAAATGTAATGGCGTATGGCGCATCTCTTTGAATTACTATATCTGGAGTAACAGGTAAGGGCTGGTTGAAGACACCGCTATCTTCAGTTTCGATCTCAAGGTTGACCGGGCCATTCACATTTTGGAAGATCCAACGGGAAGCAGCCATGCGTGTTTCAGGGCGCAGGTAAATGCTCTGGAAGGCAAAAGCCCAAATGCCTGTGAGAACTAAAACAACAAGACCCACCAACGTAGCAGCAATCGCCAATGGGCGATTGACCGTTTGTGCTTCTTCGTTCGCAGGTTTCTTCATCTTAGGCAGTTCAAATACGAACCAAGCCGCCATCATTGCCAACAGCGGATAGATCGGTAGTTGATAACGCATGGTGGGATTGAATTGCATGGATTGCCAGAGGAAGTAAAACGCCGTCCAACCCCAAAGCAAGAGATGTTTATATTCACCCTTAAGAATGCGCCAACCCATATACAAGAAACCCGCCCATGCGAGAATGCCAAGCGGAAGCCCAAGCCCCCAAAGGGTTAAGTTGGTAAAGGAATACAGATGAGTGCGGCGCGCCCATTGTAAATTCCACGGCAAGTCAGCCACGCCTGAAGCCTGCGTGCGCTGTTCTGAAATATTCTTTACCCATTGATCATTCAGGCCAATGCCATCAAAAGCATACGGCTGGAAAATGCGGAAAGAAATAATCGTGGCAAGTCCACCTGCCACCAACAGAATTGTGACCAGCGTCCAGTAATCCGTTTTCAGAGATTTCTGGCGGTCATAAAGAATGTAGCGGAGTGCAAATGCACCGGGCAGCAAAAGGGCCAACGCGGCAGCATTGATCTTGGATGCCATTGCCATGCCCAACGCAAAACCGAAACCAATGCTGTATTGGAAAAGGCGATTATTGGTAATGTTCGCAATTTGAGCTTTAAGAGTCAGCGGCTGAGGTTCGTCTGCATTCGATTCTTCTGCTTCGTTTGTTACCGCCTCTGGCTCTTTGTAATTCACGATCTTAACAGCAAATGCCAACGCCAGGAACATGAACAGGTTTACGAACAGGTCAGAAGTAAAGAAATGCGATTGCTGAATCTGCATCACTGCCAGTGATGAGAATGCAGATGCCAACAAACCTATCTTGCGGCCATATAAACTTGAGACGATCAGGTAAAGCAAAAATATCGTAAGCATGTCTGCCAATGCAGACATCTGCCTTGCAAAAAATTTGGAGTTGCCAATATCATCTTTCCCGATCAACTCCATACCCACACGAACCATCGTCATAGGCAAGTCACCATAGACGAAGAAAGCATTTCCACGGTTATATGGATTCAACGTGGATGTGCTTGAGTCAAAATATTCACTAATGGTCATCCAACGCTGTCGTTCCGGCGGGCATGCATCCACAGGAGTGTCGATATCCTTGCATGCATGAGCGCGTAAATTATCCAACACACCCGTCAGGAACAATTCATCTGGATGCTGGTGATATCCTTCTCCCCAGTTGTAACCAGCAAAACGCAAATATCCCGCCATCAGCAGGACAAGAATAAAAATCAGATCATACAGCCATGAGCGTTTTTCGTTCAAGATCATCCTCGCTCCCTCAATCCCATACCTTCCCGAAAAAGAGAAGGAAGTTCCCTCTCTCAAAGAGAGAGGGTCAAGGTGAGGGTCTTATTTCTCAACCATAAAGATAAAAAAGTCTTTGCCTTCAACCGCCGAAGTATAGCGGGTAATTTTGCCGTTCGGGTAGAGTTCCTTAAGAATCTTCTCAGTTTCAGTGTCCTCATGCCAGTAAATGAACATCTTTGGAGCAGGAACACTCACAGACTCGGACAAATGATCTTGAAAGAGCGCAAAATCACGATCTGGAATTCCAGCCCACACACCAGGTAAACGCGTATCCACCCAATATGGGAATGGCACAACCCAGACTGAATCTGTCTGACTATACTTATCTCGGAACTCACTGATCACTTTGCCCATCTCTGAAGTATTCCAGGAGGCAAGAGCATAGGTATTCGCAAATTGATTAAAGACAAGATCATAATTTGAATAAGCTGATGCAGCGAAGAGCAGACCTGTGATCCCATACGCGAGATACATCCGCTTCTTTTCCACGCCGAAGCCTGATACCAAACCTTCAAGCGCCAGCGCGCTGATAATGATCACCACCACCGAAGACCCGCCCGCGCGATTCAAAGCTGGGTTCTCGCCCGGAAACGCCAGCGAAAGCACAGACGGCATGATCAATACAGGGATGGCTGCTAACAGGAGCAAATCACGCCAGTCACGCTGACGGATATAGCGCACGATCAGCAGAATAATGCCCAACGTGAAAAGCGCAGCCGATATCAAGTCCAACGATGGGCGATGCGTCACCGAATTGACCCAGATCTCGCCGTCATCCCAGTTGAACATCAACAATCCCTTATATAAATTAGACAGGAATATTTGCCACGCAGGCCCAGGCAATGGAGTTTCCAAACTGCTCAAGCGGGTAAAGGCACGATACCCAAACATCTCTGGGTGAGATAGCCAATAACGCATCAACGGCGAGAAGACAAAGATGGAAACCACCACAATGATGACAAGCCACCAGAATGTCTGCTGGCGAGCCTCATTCGATTTGAGATGGATGAAATAAATAATAAATGCTACCACCACAAAAATCGGCACAATGCGGAATGGGCTATATCCATGCAAGCCCATCCCGAGGAAAATGCCAGAGACAATGAAATCATTTCGATTCCGCGTCCGCATACCGCGGACTAGATAATAGAGCGTGGGTGCAACAAACAGCGGATACAACGGAAAGCGCAGGCCGATCCGTGAAATAATATTCGGCCAGGCAGCGATTCCAAAAAGGAAAAGGGCAAAGAGCGCGGAACGTTCGTTCCCATATTCTTTTGCAAGCAGGTACACATATGGCAGAGTTAAAAATCCAAGCAATGCTGTGCCGAGCTTAAGGCTTAAGAATGAAAAGCCAGTCTTGAATATATATGCAACGAGCAATGTCCAATACATTTGAATGGCTTCACGCCCGGTATTACGCTCAAAGAAAACATACGTATTCCCCAACGTGATCTCGTACACATCCAATATTTTTTCAGCGTGGTCACTGAACGGTTCGACGGGTACGCTATCCGTTTTATAGAAGCGGAAAAATATCGAAATCCCCATCACCGCAAGGATCAACCCGCGTCTAATCCACATGGCGCGGCGAGACTCAGGCTCAACGATCTCAGTTGACTTTGGCATCGGCAGCCATAAGCTATATGCCAGCAACGCAACGGATAATACCCACAGCGCCGTGTTAATAACTGTGAACTTCCCCGCGCCAAAATCAAAAAATGCAATCAGAGCCAGAATAGCTCCAGAGATCAATGGGAAAAGACGCGTCGAAAGTGGGTCAGGCATTTGCCGGGTAGCAGGAAGCGCAGGCAAATGCAATTCATTTCTGAAGTATGCCCAAAGCGCCATGCCAGCTGCTATGAGATATAAACTTATAGAAAGATTGCTCTGGCGGTTCGGCGGTTCAACAAACCCTTGTGCTGCCAGCGCGAACAACAAAGCCAGCATGGAACGCCAGGGGAAATCTCCCGTGCGTAAAGGCTCAATCACCTTCTCTTCTACCGGGTGGGCTGTTTCCATAACGAGCGCACTGTTGAGTTCCTCACGACGGCGCGCATCCCACAATGAACGAATAAAATTAAGGAAGGAAGGCCAATCCTTCGTCACAGACTTATAAAGATCAAGTACAGTAGGCTCTTGTTCGGGAGGGGTTTGATTGTCTTGTTCCATTAATGTCTCAACTATATTTTTTACGAATTACGGATTACACACCGGTAATCCGTAACGACGATTCTATACGATTTTTGTTATTTCTTCCTTGCAATCACAATGATACTCTCGCCCCATGTCCTCGGTAAAAAAACAACCCCGCTAATCGCCTGCAAACCACCCAGCGAACCAAAAAACAATTTCTGGAGCTGCTTCGGCACAAAACGGATGTAAGGTACATCCCAAAATCCATCTGAGAACACGCGGATAAACTCAAAACCTGCATCCTCAATTAATCGCAGCCATTCTTGCGGCTCTTTCAACGAAATATGCGTCGGGTCTTGGTACCCGATCCACGCCTTGCCCTTCCACGGCTTAAGCAAAGAACCGAGGTTCGGCGTGGCCAGGATCAAAATACCGTTCTTCTCGGTAACACGCCCAATTTCATTAATCGCTTTCGCAGGGTCAGGCAAATGCTCCACGATATGTTTAATGATGACCACATTGAATGCGCCATCCTGATATGGCAATTCTTGTGCAGATGCAGTTTGTAAAGATGCTGATTCAGTAAACTCTTTGGATTTATTGACCGCCCAATGATTCAAGTCCATGCCATACGCTTCAAACCAAGCTGACAGTTGTCCCACCAAATGTCCCATGCCAGATCCCACCTCCAGTAGACGCGCTCCGCGTTTGCCATAACGCTTTGCCAACATACCAAAGAATCGGTTGGACCACCAATACATGCTGTACTTGGCGAATGTAATATTTGCGTACGTGTGTGTGGAAAAATATTTTTCGTCGAAAGCCATGGGGATTTTTACTTTTTTCTCGCAATGTAAAACGTGAAAGTCCCATTCTCAATGGGTTCGGGCGAGGCATACTTCTTCACAAAACTTTCCGTGAGAGATAAATTCCACTTCGTGCGTGAAATGATCCATTTGCCTGTTAATACCCGCGCAACCACAGATGGGAGCCCGAAATAATGTCCCCATTCTAACACGCGCATTGCAGAGGGCGAAAAATAATGCCACCAGCGTTCAAGCTTAAAACCAGCGCGTTCAAGGCGCTGCTCCCACACATCGGGTTCATCTGCATGAGAGACGCGCGAAATTTTACGAAACCAATTCTCGTACGGCTTTCCCAGAATCTTGGATATTGAAAGCTCAGTGAAATATCTTGTGTTCGGTACACAGAAATAGAAAGGTGCACCCGGCTTGAGCACGCGTGCTGTTTCTTTTAAGACATCGTCTATATGCGGAATGTGCTCCAGCACCGAATTACTCAGCCCGCTGGCAAAGTGATTAGAAGGAAAAGGTGAATAAGCTCCATCTGCTTCCACAAGGGATTTATAGGCATTGTATTTTTTTGCCTCACGCATGGAAAAACGCCAAGGGTCGAGGCCCACATCCAACTTGTTGTCGAAGGTTAACGAAGCGAAATGCCCATCACCACAGCCTACATCATAAATGGGGCCAGGCATGGCCAAGTCTTGATAATAAGATGATTCAATCGCGCGCAGAAAAGCGCGGAAATATGGAAGGTCACGTAGTTGTAAAAAGAGAAAATCTTTTTTTGAATTCATTTATTTTATCTCTGAGGTGGGCTTGATGATCCAATATGCCAGTGACCCGATGACTGGAACAATGCAAATAACCAGTACCCAAATTCCAAGCGCAATACCATCCAACTTCTTCTTGCGAAGATCGAACAACGAAATGATCGGAAGTCCAAACACGACCAAAAGAACGATCATCTGCACGAACAGTAGCCCGCTATTAATTCCGAGTGTTTCCATGTTTTATTTTCCCTTCTTCATCAAACGCGCAAACAGTTTTTCATATTCCTGCGCAATGGAATCGGGGTTGTAAGCAGTATGAATAGCAGGAACATCACCTTTGTATTTTTCGGGGTTGTCCAACACTTTCAAGATAGCTTCAGCAAGGCTTCCAGGGTTTCCAATTTCAGAGACTTCACCCATGCTGTGCATCTTCACAGGCTGGCGCACACCGGGCAACGCTGACGGAACCGAAGGAACACCGTTCATCATCGCTTCAATTTGTACGAGGCCGAATGCCTCGGTGGAGTTGAGTGACGGGACTGTGATCACATCCAAATTGGGATAGACCGTTGCCAATTGCATTGGATCAAGGTTTCCAAGGAAAGTCCAATGGCCGGAAACTTCATATTCGCGGATCTGTGGAGCAAGACGGTTAAAGTAAGCTTGCTCGCCCATTACATTTTCATGCTGCCCCGCATAAAGGACTTGAGCATTTGGATATTTTTTCAAAATGATCGGCAATGCGTCGAGCAAAATTTCCACGCCTTTTTCAGATGCAAAACGAGTGACCATGCCAATGACAGGTTTACGTTCTTTAGTGCGGTGCCTGTCCGCGAAGGCAGAAATAGCTTCAGGCGCAGGAACAGGCATTTCGACGGGAGGCAGGACCGGGGTCAGTTTTGAGGCGTAACGCGAGAGATACGGAGAATGATCGGCATAGTCGCGCGTGTAAGTGACAATGTGACTGGCGAGGAGTCCCGCCATGTTGTTCTGAAAATCCAGCACAAAATTGACAAGGCGGTTGAACCATCCCTGTGGCAGTTGTACATCGCAGTGATAAGTAAGCACGGCTGGCTTTCCAAAAAGGCGCGCGCGGAATGCAACACCGGGCGCATCAAACTGCGGAAGGTGCAACTGAACGACATCGTGCTGCCATGCGAGTTTGGTGGCAACCCAGCCAAAAGTTGGCGCAAGTACGCCCTTGCTAACCCGCGCAATGACCGGCACACGAATGACTCTCACTCCATCCATCATCTCTTCTGTTGGAAGGGACGGGTCATATTGATTTGTCATCACAGTTACTTGATGACCACGTTTGACGAAGGCACGCGCAAGGCGCTCTGCATAAATAGTGAGTCCGCTGGTATGCGGACGGTAATAGGTTAATACGGTAAGTATTTTCATGAGCTGGAAAATTATACCGCAGGCAGTTTGGGGCAACTTTGTGGTTTAATAGGGAAACTATTTTGCTGGAAAAAATCAATTTTCAAAAGGAATGATCATGGCTCCCAAAAAGAACCCTCAAACTGAGGAAAACCCGGCCGCTGTTGCCGCATCGAATTGGAATTTTTTGTTTAAATGGCTTTTCATCATTGGCGGTGTTACTACAGGTGTATTGAACTCCCTCGCCATCAACCCCAATTTCACGATCCCGGACGTTATCCCCTGGATCTCCTTCGCCATTGGCGTGATCGTTGGCATTTTCTACTTCAGCTCGGATGATTTTATTAATATCGGTTTACGATTCATGATATTTAGCGCTGTTGCCCGTGCCCTGCCCGGCACCTCTGAAGCTGTGTCGTATATCGTTGCTTTCTTCTTAGGTTTTTCGTATTACCTCGGGCCAATTGTCCTTACAGTGGCTATCGTCTATTTTGTGAAGAAATACATTCTGAGCAAGTAAGCAAACAACTGTTAAAACAAAAAATCCACGGATGTTTCCGTGGATTTTTTGTTTTAACACTCAGGTATTTATTCCTTTGGTTTCACGATCGCAACAGGGATGGACATTTTTGCTGCGGCAAATGTTCCTTTTACATTAATTAAGGCAGCGTCCTTGGCTAGCGGAACAGTGGTTATAGAAGAATCCACCCAAAATGAGGCGAGTAATTCAATGGAGGAAGAAACGCCAAAGTTGGTGAACGCCACTACAGGGGCTGGGGCAGCTACATAGCCCGGAACGTTTTTCATCGCATCCAACAAAGCGGCGCGGATCTTTTCAGGATTCTTTGTGCTTGAAACTGCCATTGGCAAATCCACGCGGCGGCGATGGGCGCGGGTGTAATTAACGATGGCATGAGCAAGCACTTCTGCATTTGGAAGAATGACAATGCGCCCATCGAGGGTCTGCATTTCGGTGGTCCGCAAGTTAATTTGCAAGACAATGCCTTCAAATCCAATGGCACTGATCTCGTCCCCCACTGTAAAAGGTTGCTGAACAAGCAGGATAATGCCAGAGACGAAATTTTGTGTAATGCTTTGCAGAGCAAAGCCAATGGTAAAGCCAAGGATTCCCAAGCCTGCGAGGAAGGCTGTTACATTGAAAAATCTCTGCAAGGCGGTGATGGCGCCAAAAATGACGATCGTCCAGCGCAAAATATCCGCAAGAAGGTGCGTTACACCAGATGCTGTGTTACGGCTCAACAGCACTCGCTTCACCAAATTGCTCAACCATCTTGCAATATATAAGCTGACGAGAAAAATAAGCAACGCCGTAAAAACATTCGGGATGGAATTAACGATCTTTTCAGCTAGAACGGAAAAATATTCCTGCATGATTCTCTCCAATTGAGTTAATGAATTATAACGCGGAGAAATGACCACAAACATAAACGACTGACCATCAATTACGGTCAGCCGTTTATTATCAGAATCTTTTTAGCAAAAATTAAAACAAACCCTTATTTTCCTTTACCCACTCAAATAATTTTTGTACACCGTCTTCCACATTGATCTTCGGCGTCCAGCCTAATTCTTTCTCGGCCTTCGTAATATCCGCATAAAATACGCGCTGGTCGCCAGGACGCCAATCGCCACGAGCCACTTCAATTGTCTTGCCAATATATTTTTCAAGTTTCGGGCGGAACTCTGACCAAATGGACATAACGTTATCAGGTCCACCGCCCAAATTGTAAACTCTTCCACGTGCAATATTGTTTTTCTCAACAGCAAGATCGTAGGCGTTCATCAAATCTTCTACATGCAAAATATCGCGAACCTGTTTACCATCGCCATAGATCGTAATAGGACGTCCCAACACCGCAGCGATAATGAACCACGCAACCCAACCCTGGTCTTCAATGCCAAATTGGCGTGGACCATAAATGCAAGATTGGCGAAAGACCACAGTAGGTAGATCGTACATACGGGCATAATCGCGGACGTATTGATCGCCCGTCCCTTTTGAGCAGCCGTAGGGAGAGTGAAAATCTAAAGGTTGTGTTTCGGGACAACCATTCACCAAGTCTTTATAGCGCCAGCGCGTAGCTTCTTCAAAAAGTTCTACATCATCCATACCGCCATACACTTTATTGGTAGACGCATAAATGAAGATGGGCTTTCTGCCTGACAAGCGTGCAGCCTCCAGAACATTGAACGTGCCCAACGCGTTAGATTCAAAGTCATCGCGCGGATTTACAACGGATGTGGTCACTGCAACCTGTCCTGCCAAATGTACGATCACATCCGCGCTTTTAGCTGCTTCTGTTATTCTATTGGCATCGCGCACATCCCCAACTATCACGTTGAAAGCCTTATCGCCGAATTCCTGCTTCAACCATTCCAAGTTGCGCGGCGCACCTCCGCGAGACAGGTTATCGTAAATAGTCACTTTCTCACCGCGCTTTACCAAACGGTGAACATAATTCGAACCGATAAACCCCGCGCCGCCAGTGATAAGATATTGTTTCGTCATGGATTTTTAACCTCGTTAGTATGTTCAATTATTCTTTATAACGTTTTCTGGCAAATAAATAAACCGTGAGCATTCCGAAAATAAAGCCGCCAATATGTGCCCACCAGGCCACCGCGCTCACATCCGCACCTTGCAAGGCACGCCAGCCTGAAAACAATTGTGAAACGAACCAAAACCCAAGAAATAAAACGGCTGGAATTTCAACGATCGTGAAGATGAAAAAGATGGGGACCAAACTTGCGATACGTGAGCGTGGGAAAAAGATGAGGTACGCGCCGAGCACGCCTGCAATTGCACCGCTAGCCCCAATGACCGGCGTAGTGCTTGACGGGGCGAGATAAGTCTGCGCCAAGGCGGCGGCAAATCCACATGCCAGGTAAAAGAGAAAGTACTGTCCGCTGCCCATACGGTTTTCCACGTTATCACCGAAGATGAACAGAACCCACATATTGCTTAAGATGTGAAACCAACCGCCGTGCAGGAACATGCTACTAAAGATCGTGGGCCATGCCTCAGCGGAGTTTGATGCCAATTGAAACGGGACCAAGCCCCAGATATGAATGAAGCGAAAGAGTCCATCCTCGCCCAGCTTTAATTCATAGTAGAACGCCATCCCGTTCAAAAGAATCAACATCCAGTTGACCAGCGGGACTCTACGCGAGCGCAGAGTGTCGTACAGAGGGATCATTTAATCGTTTTCTTTTGCCTGTTCTTTGTTTCTTAAATTCATTAGTTGTTGATAAACACCTGAAAGTGTTTGGCCTTCGCGCGCGAGACCGATACCACCAAGTACACCACTATTGAGGTAATTGTACAAGCGGGCCGTTAGGGCTACCGCCAGAGAGGTGGATTGGTCTTTTGTAAAGATGAATAATGCTCCGCTGACTGCGCCTTCAAAAGTGCCCACGCCGCCAGGCAAAGCAGGAATAGCTCCGCCAAATGCGGCTGCGCCGAGGACAAAGAATATCCAATAAGGTTGCGTTTGCGGAAAGAATGCAAGTGTTATCAAGTAATATGCTACGAGTGCCACGAACCAGTCCAGCGTCATCCAAAACATAAAGCGCAGGAAAAGCCAGCCGTCGGTGAGTACACCCAAGCCATCGAGAAACGATTCCAGAAAACTGCCGCCAAATTTTTGTATGGATGGCCAGCGTTTGCTGAATTTATGAAATATATCCAACGCCCATTGACGGTTGCGTGCCAGTACATACATCATGACTATGCCGAAGAGCATAATGCCGCCAACGATATAGCCGATCTTTTCAGAGCCTTGGGTATCGGAAACATACGTCAAGCCGATGATCAAAAATGCAGCAGAGAATACCAAATCCACCACGCGTTCAATGACGATGGTGGGAAGTATTTCGCTGAAAGCCATCCCTGATTTTCTGCTGAGAAGAAAAGCGCGTCCAATCTCCCCCAAACGGAACGGGAGAAATGAATTTAGCAAATATCCTTCGCTGGCCGCGAATAAAACGTCCACATATTTTGGTTTGTCACGCAATAGGGTCTGCCACACCTTGGCACGAGTGATCATCCACACAAAGGACAGAACTGCGGAACCCGCCAAAATGCGGTAATCCGCCGCGCGGATCGAATTCCACATTGCCTGGAAATCAACAAAATAAAGAATAGCAGCAATAAGTGCAATGCTGATCAGTGCCCCTGGAAGCCAGCGTTTAATATCTTTCATTTTTCACCTTATATAAATTTGTAGGGGCGGGCTGCACAGCGCCCCGCCCCTACAAATTTATTCGTCATCCAATTTCAACACGGCCATGAAGGCGTCCTGTGGGATCTCCACATTACCAACCATCTTGAGACGTTTCTTGCCCTTCTTTTGTTTCTCAAGCAACTTCTTCTTACGGGTGATATCACCACCATAACATTTCGCAAGGACGTCTTTACGCGTGGCTTTGACATTGGCACGCGAGATAATGCGTCCGCCGGAAGCTGCTTGAATAGCTACATCATATAACTGACGCGGAATCAGATCCTTGAGTTTGGTGATGAGGCGCTGCCCTTTATGGAAGGCATCCTTCTCATGGACGATGGCTGCGAGCGCATCCAATGGGTCACCATTTACGAGGATCTCCAACTTCTGCAATTTGTCGGCGCGATATTCAAGGAATTGATAATCGAGCGAGGCATAGCCTTTAGTACGAGACTTCAACTGATCGAAGAAGTCGATAATGATCTCGGAAAGCGGAATCTCAAAATCAAGTTGCACGCGGTGAGGCGCAGGGTATTCCTGCTGTTTGAAGATACCGCGACGCTTTGTGACCAAGTCCATGATGGGACCGTAATAATCAGTGGGAGTGATGATCTCAATGTTCATCCAGGGTTCGCGGACTTCGACGATCTTACTTGGGTCTGGAAGTTCAGCAGGAGAGTCAACTTTTATGACTTCATCCTTGATCATCAAGACTTCGTATTCCACCGAGGGCGCAGTGAAAAGCACATCGAGGTCGTATTCACGTTCGATACGTTCCTGAATGATTTCCATGTGGAATAAACCAAGGAAGCCAGCGCGGAAGCCAAAGCCGAGAGCCTGCGAAGTTTCAGGTTGGAACGTCAATGAAGCATCATTGAGTTGTAATTTATCAAGAGATTCGCGCAGGCTGCTGTAATCGTCCGCTTCAACGGGATAAATACCTGCAAAGACCATTGGCTTGGGTGAGCGATAACCAGGCAGAGGTTCTTCAGCAGGTGCAGAAGCGAGGGTAATAGTGTCGCCAACGCGGCACTCATGCACAGTCTTGAATCCTGTAGCGATGTAACCGACCTCGCCAGAGCCAAGTTTATCTACAGGTTTCATACTCGGAACGAAGATGCCAATTTCCACCGGGCGTAAATCCGTTTTGGTAACGATCATGCGCAGCAAATCTGTGGATTTGATGCTGCCTTCCACGATACGGACATAGGCGATAACGCCCTTATAAGAATCATAATGCGCGTCGAAGATTAAGGCACGGACAGGTTTGTCATCTACATCTTTTGGGGGAGGGATGCGTTGTACGACCGCTTCGAGGATCTGGTCCACATTGAGACCTTCCTTTGCGGAGACGCGCAAGACCGAGTCAGGATCGACCCCGAGCAGAGAGCCTACATCTTCAGCCACTTCGTCGGGACGGGCGGAGGGTAGATCAATTTTATTGATAACAGGAACAATTGTCAGGTCGGCATCGAGCGCTTGATAAAGATTGGCGAGTGTTTGAGCTTCAATTCCCTGAGTCGCATCCACTACTAAAATGGCGCCTTCGCAGGCTTTAAGTGCGCGGCTGACTTCGTAGCCAAAATCCACGTGTCCGGGGGTGTCGATCAGGTTGAGTTCATAGCGCTGGTTGTCTTTGGCGTTGTAAAACATGCGGACAGCCGAGGCTTTGATGGTGACACCTTTTTCGCGTTCAAGGTCCATCGAGTCGAGGGCTTGTTCGGTCATATCCCGCTCAGAGATGGCGCCTGTTAATTGAAGTAGGCGATCTGCAAGCGTGGATTTGCCATGGTCAACATGGGCGATGATACAGAAGTTACGGATATGGTCGGTCATGCTACTTTCAATGTTTCATTTCTATAAAAAGTCTACTACAAAGAGAAGGTCTCTGCCCTGTAAGCGAAACGAAGTATACCCGATTAATTTTGCCGTATTACCCGACAACATAGCTCCAAAGAGCTATACACCCGTTGTTAAGCGGGATTAGAATCAGGAAACCCTGATGGGGCAAATCCGTATGTATTGATTGTGCGTAATTCGGCGCACAAAGGAGAAAAAATGTCTGTACTAGCTTTACTAGGTTATGCAGTAGGTGGGATTGTGTTTCTCATACTACTGTCCGGTATTCGGTTTATCCCCAACAACCGTATCGGTATCATTGAAAAGCGCTTCAGCGGTAAAGGTTCGGTGAAATCGGGCCTGATCGCTTTAAATGGGGAGGCTGGCTATCAGCCGCGCATCCTGCGTGGTGGTCTACACTACTTGATGCCCATCCAGTATGTTGTTCACACCATGCCTTTGGTGACCATTTCCCAAGGGAAGATCGGCTATGTTTTCGCCCGTGACGGTAAGCAATTAGATCCTGCTCAAGTACTCGCGTCCAACGCTACTGTGATTGATTTTCAAGATGTGGAAAGCTTCTTGAAGAACGGCGGACAACGTGGTCCGCAGCGCCGTATTCTGCGCGAAGGTACATATGCATTCAACCTTGTGCAGTTCATCGTCATCACTGAAGAACGAATCTACACCCTTCCTCTGAGCAAAGAAGAAGGTGACACGATCCGCGGCATGGCTGAAGTGATCGCGCAGCGCGGCGGCTTCCGTCCTGTGGTCATCAAAGACACCGATGACACGATTGGTGTTGTCACTGTGCATGATGGTCCATCACTTGCACAGGGTGAGATCATTGCCCCAGTAGTTGGTGATGATCCTACACAATCAGATACTTATCACAACAAATTCCAGGATGCTGATAACTTCCTGCGTGCGGGGGGTTTACGTGGACGCCAATTGCAGGTCCTTGTTGAAGGTACATATTACGTCAACCGCCTGTTCGGTACCGTTGAAATGATCCCCAAGACGGTTATTGAAGTTGGTAACGTAGGCGTTGTAGTTTCATATACCGGTGAGATGGGTGCTGACCTTTCAGGTCAGGATTACCGTCACGGTGAGCTGGCTTCCAAAGGCAATCGCGGTGTTTGGAGCGAACCACTCCTGCCCGGTAAGTATGCTTTCAACACCTATGCTGGAAAAGTGATCTCCGTCCCAACTACAAACTTCATCCTGAAATGGATCCGTGGTGATGTGGGCGCTCATAAATTCGATGAGAACCTGACCGAAGTTTCGCTCATTACCAAGGATGCGTTCGAGCCGTCCCTGCCTTTGTCAGTGGTCGTTCACATTGATTATCAAAAGGCCCCGCTCGTCATCCAACGGTTTGGTGATATCAAAAAACTGGTGGAACAGACTCTCGACCCAATGGTCTCTGCCTATTTCAAGAACGTCGGTCAAACTCGCACGCTCATCCAGTTACTGCAAGACCGCAGTGCGATCCAGCTACAAGCCAGTTCGGAGATGCAGGAAAAGTTTGAACACTACAACCTAGAATTGGAAGAAGTGCTGATCGGTACGCCTTCTTCGCCGGAAAATGATACGCAAATCGAGACGATCCTCAACCAGTTGCGCTCACGCCAGGTGGCTGCCGAACAGATCGAAACGTATGACCAGCAAGAAAAAGCGTCTGTCAAAGAACGCGAATTGCGCGAAGCTCAATCTCGTGCTCAAATGCAAACCAAGCTGACTGAAGCCGAGTTGAACATTAACATTCAAACCGACCAAGGTAAAGCTGAATACCAACGCTCCCTGCAACAAGCGCAGCAGATCCGTGCGCTCGCAGAAGCGGAAGCCGAGAAGATCGCCCGCATCGGTGTGGCTCAAGCTCTTGCCACCGAAGAACAAGTCCGCGCCTATGGTGGGCCGCAATTCCAGGTGACTCAGCAGGTGCTTAACCGCTTCTCGGAAGCCATTCAATCCTCTGGTGTGGATGTTGTCCCGCGCGTGGTGGTTGGTGGAAACAACGCGGAAGGCGGAAGCAGCACGACGAGCAACGTTATGGAAGGTCTGTTGACCATGCTGTTATCAGATCGCTTTAGTGCCATGGCAAATGAATCAGCGAAGGCTCCACGCTCTGCAGAAGCAGACGCGCTGCGTGAGCAGATCCGCAAGGATATGGAAAAGAAGAAGTAAAGTTTGAGAACAAGTAACAAAAAAGAGACTGGTGATGAACCAGTCTCTTTTTTGTTAGGCTGCCCTTGCGGGGAACCAGCGTTTTGCGTCGCGTCCGTTTCGGAGGAACATGTAACCCGTCACAGCGATCCCGATCAAATAAATATATGACGCCACATTGACAAAACTGTAGGCGATGGTGTTCACATCCACACCGGCATCATAGACTTCAGAAACGATCTTGCCATCCAGGTCCACCTGCCAAAAGGTGAGAAGTCCCATACACACAACTCCCAACAGGACAAACCACAAATTGGCAAAAATCCCTTTTCGGCTTGTCAATCCACTCACGATAATATAGGCCAATCCGCCGAACAAAAGCATATTTACGACAAGCGAGACGATGTCTTCGGGGAACAAAGAGACCGGAGGAGAGATGACATAATTCAAGGCGGAACCAATATTGACCACAGCCAGGAAGATAATGAAATAATAAATAGAAGTGATCAACGGCGAATATACGGTCTGCGAGCTGACGGGTCTCATGCCAAGCGCTTTGAGCAATTCCTTTGGATGAGGCAGTAATTGGGCGATCGTATCCAGCCCGCGCACACCGGGACGAAAATCAATCCACTGAATGCGCGACAATGTCTTCGAGATGTTGTTGTTCGTTTGTATCAGAATGGGAAATAACATTTGTTTTTCAGAATCAGCTTCCGTGTCAGACTTGAAGCGGGAGATCAACGCAAATACAGCTTGCGCTTCTTGAATCGTATTCGCTTGAGGATGGCCATACTTCTTCAAAGTCGTGGTCAGATCCTCTGCAATAACACGGTCTTGAGCGGCGTGATCCACAAAAAACGAGACGGGTGTGGGGTGCTGAATCTTTGGGTCATGCGGATTGATATATTTCGGGATGATGGCTTCAGGCTTGCCCCACCTTTGCATGGCGGGAGAACGTAGAATGAACAGCAACACCAACCCAAATGCCAGCCCTGCCCAAACGAGATTGCACAAGGTTGGGTCTTCATAGACAAGTTCTGAAAGTAGGGAAGCCACTGGCATTGCCAATAGTGCTGTCTGCACATTTGTGAAATTGAAGTTGCGTTTGTATATTTGATAAGGAAGGGGAAGCAAAATAAATGGAATGAACAGCGTCCAATATTCAAAAATGGATATAAAGGCCACAGCGGCGCTGATAGCAATAGCAACCCACACGATCCATGGCGCTTTGAAGCCTGTCTCTGGAACCGGGTGTTCCTCCTGGATCGGCTTCTTCAACTGGGAGAATAGTTCATACAAGCCTGCTTTGTAGTTGCTGCGAAAATCCACCCATTCATATTGTTCCAATTCCTTTGGCAGATCCACCGCTTCAAAGATCAAAAGAAGGACTCGTTTCTTTGTCTCCAAAAAGTGACGCCATTCCAACGCCACATATTCTGAAGCAATCGCTGCTTTTGAAACAACCAACAGCACAGTGTCAGATTCTTTCAAGCCTTTATCAATTTGTACATTCCACGGCGAGCCGGGGACTAATGCACGATAGTCCAACCAAACGTTGTAATTTTCGCCTTCAAGTTTTTTCACCAGGTCATCCACAAAGCCCAGTTCACGTCTTGAATAGCTCATAAAGATGTTTTTGGTCATCATTGCCTCCAACAATAAAAGTTCCGACACAACAGATAATAAAAAACGAAACCCGCGCAGGCAGGTTTCGTTTCGATTTCATTTCTAGCTCAATGAGTTACTTTACCAAATTCCTCAGTACGGTGTGCAAAATGCCTCCGTTGCGATAGTAATTCACCTCAACGTCTGTGTTGAGCAAAACAGTTGCTTTAAACTCAACTACTTTGCCATCGGACTTCGTCGCTTTGACAGTGACTTCGCTCTTGGGTTGCACCTTATCGCTCAAGCCTTCGATGGAGAACAATTCGCTTCCATCCAGACCGAGTGACTCGGCATTTTGCCCTTCAGCAAATCTCAGCGGAAGCACGCCCATGCCCACCAAGTTCGAGCGGTGGATGCGCTCGAACGATTCAGCGATAACCGCTTTCACGCCTTGCAGCATCGGACCTTTCGCAGCCCAGTCACGGCTGGAACCTGTGCCATATTCTTTGCCAGCGAGCACAACACTCGGCACGCCTTCACCTTGATATTTCATCGCTGCATCGAAGATGGACATTACTTCACCATTCGGTTGATGTTTCGTCCAATTTCCTTCCTTCGGCGCAACCATCACATTCTTCAAGCGGATATTCGCAAAAGTACCACGCGCCATCACCAAGTCATTACCGCGGCGAGTGCCATACTGGTTGAAGTCCTTCGGCTGCACACCACGTTCCTGCAAGAACTTACCAGCGGGAGAATCTGCAGCAATGTTACCAGCAGGGGAAATATGGTCAGTAGTGATCGAATCACCGAACACGCCAAGCACGCGCGCATTCTTGATCTCTTGAATGGACGGGCTGTCCAACGTCAATGTTTGGAAGTAAGGCGGGTGATGAATGTAGGTGGAATCTTCGCTCCATTCGAACAAGTCACCTTCTTTTACTTTGATCTCTTTCCACATATCGGAACCGGAAAACACGTCTGCATATTTGGATTTGTACATCTCGGCTTTGACATTCGCCTCAATCGCTTCGCTGACTTCCTGTTGGCTGGGCCACAAATCTTTGAGATATACAGGCTGATCATTTTTATCTGTGCCAAGCGGCTCGTTGATTAGGTCAATGTCCACGGTGCCAGCGAGGGCATATGCAACCACCAATGGAGGAGATGCGAGGAAGTTCGCCTTCACTAACGGATGCACGCGGCCTTCAAAGTTACGGTTACCAGAAATTACCGCAGAGGCAACCAAGTCACCGCTTGTGACGGCCTTGGCAACTTCACCCGGCAATGGACCGGAATTACCGATACAAGTAGTGCAGCCATAAGCAATAACGTTGAAACCAAGCTTGGAAAGCGGGTCGATCAAACCAGCATTCTTAAGATACTCTGTCACAACCAAAGAGCCGGGCGCAAGAGAAGTCTTCACATACGGCTTCACATTCAAGCCTTTTTCAACAGCTTTCTTGGCTACAAGTCCCGCCGCGATCAACACAGACGGATTGGATGTATTCGTACAGGAGGTAATGGCAGCGATCACAACCGCGCCATGTTTCATTTTCTGTGAACCGCCGTTCGTGCCAAAAATAGCTTCGCGATTCAAAGCATCACCAGAAAGTTCATAGCCGCGATCCTTTACAGGTGTGGTCAATGCTTTTCGGAATGTGTCCTTCATATCGGTCAGAGCGACGCGGTCTTGTGGTCGCTTGGGTCCAGCCAAAGAGGGAACAACAGTTCCTAGGTCCAGTTCGAGCGTGTCGGTGAATTCAGGGTCGGGGCTGTTCGCATCGCGGAATAGTCCCTGCGCGCGCATGTAAGCTTCGGTGCGGGCAATAGTCTCTTCGGAGCGGCCAGTGAGACGCATGTAGCGAAGCGTCTCTTCATCCACAGGGAAGTAACCCATGGTGGCGCCATACTCAGGAGCCATGTTGCCGATGGTGGCGCGGTCCGTCAAGGACATGGCTTCAAGGCCGGGTCCGAAGAACTCAACGAACTTATCCACTACACCTTTTTTGCGCAGCATCTGCGTGACGGTGAGCACGAGGTCGGTGGCGGTGACGCCTTCACTGAGTTTGCCAGAAAGTTTGAAACCGATAACGTCGGGGAGCAGCATATCCATCGGCTGGCCGAGCATGACGGCTTCGGCTTCGATGCCACCCACGCCCCAGCCTACTACGCCGAGGCCATTGATCATGGTGGTGTGTGAGTCGGTGCCAACGAGGGTGTCAGGGAAGGCAATGACATCCTTGCCATCCACTTCGGTCATGACCACTTCGGCGAGATTCTCAAGATTGACCTGATGCACGATGCCTGTCATTGGAGGAACGACGCGGAAGTTGGTGAATGCCTTTTGTCCCCATTTCAAAAATTCATAGCGTTCGCGGTTGCGTTGAAATTCAACTTCGGTGTTGCGGTTGAGCGCATCAGCTGTGGCGAAGAAATCAACCTGCACCGAGTGATCGATGACGAGGTCAACCGGCACGAGAGGATTGATCTTCTTCGGGTCGCCACCAAGGCGGGCCACCGCTGCGCGCATGGCTGCCAAGTCCACCACTGCGGGCACACCGGTGAAATCTTGCATGACGACGCGGCCAGGCAAAAATGGGATACCGGGGCGAGCGCCTTTCGGGGTCCACGAGGCGATGTTCTTCACATCATCCTGTGTGATCTCCTTATCATTGCATTGGCGGAGGGCGGCCTCAAGCACGATACGAATGGAATAGGGCAGCTTATTGAGCTTGGTGAGGCCAGCCTTTTCCAGCGCGTCGAGCCGATAGTAGACGTATTCCTTCTTTCCCACTTTCAATACGTCGCGGGACTTAAATAGGTCTTGCATAGGATACTCCTTTGGTGATGAGGATTTCTGCAGCAACAAATTCGTTGCTACTCACTCACACCACAAGTACGAAGAACACAAAGGAGCGCCTTTGATATCCTTGCTGCTTCCTGGTGGTTTACCAGGGTTGCTATGTGGTGGGGTTAACGATTGGGTTTCAGTGGCGGTCTAAAGACCGCCGTTCATAATACAAGGGCTCAAAAAGCCCCAGCCCCTACATTTTTATACCTTCAATTCCTTCTTAAGAGACGCAACCAACTTCTCTTTTTCTACGTCCGGCAAGAATGCTGCCTGCGCCGCAACAAGCACAGATTTTTTCAACATATCCATCGACACACGCAGATCCTCAGAAACATGCTGATATTCGTGCGCCAATGTAATTCGGGAGACGCTGGGATCATCCGTGTTGATGGTTACTTTCAAGCCCGCTTCAAACATACGCGGCAACGGATGCTCCGGCAATGAACTAACCACACCCGATTGATAATTACTCGTCACACAAACTTCAAAGACCGTCTCATGTTCTCTTGCAAGCGCGGTCACACTTTCACTTTCCAACACACGTACCCCATGACCGATCCGTTCAGCGCCTAAATTCTCGATCGCATCACGGACATTTTCTGCGGGTCCCCATTCACCAGCGTGGATGGTCACATGCAAACCAGCCTGTTTCGCTTCTCGAAAAAGCCCGTGGAACGCATCGGAGCTAAACTCTGCTTCATTACCAGCCAGATCCAGGCCGGTCAGCCCGTTCTTGATGTGTTCTGTTGCCAGCCAAGCTACCTGTTCGGCAAGCTCCGGGCTTTCGTGTCGGTTCACCGAAGCGATCAAACCGACTTTTATTTTATATTTCTTTGCCGCTTCCTGCGCGCTTTTGATCACCCAATCCATCACATCATGAAGTGGAAATCCTTCAGCGCGGCTTAAGGCTACGGGCGTAAAACGCAATTCCAGATAGCGACAATTATCTCTGGCCGCATCTTCCACCGCTTCACGAGTGACACGGTCAATAACATCTGGTGATTTGTAAAATAACCGCAGGGTTTTGAACTTATCGAGAAAGTTCGTAAACGTCATCGGGTCCTGGTCTTGAACTTGTACCAGCCCGCTTAGATTAAACATACTGACAGGCACCGTCACCCCATGCTGACGTGCAATATCAAGCATGGTCGTCAAACGCAGAGACCCTTCCAAATGGCGATGCAGATCCACCTTTGGAAGAGCAAAATATCTATTTAGGGGAGCGGTTTCGTCTGTGAACAACTCTGCCTTCAACCTCTACAACGCAACGCATAATATCCAAACGGAAATTATGTTATTACCAAATTTTATTCTAAAGTCAGGCGAGGTATGCAACAGCGGTCGAGTTAGTGACGTTTCCTCTTCTTCTTATTACCGCCGATTTGCACCGATGATGTCTCACTGGGCGCGCTGGCAACCTCTGTCGTCTCGATCGGTGTGATCTCCACTCTGCGAGGTCGTGATGCAAACGCGCGGCCGATCACTAAACTGCGTACATCTTCAAGCAATTGCGCAAACATTTCAGATGCACGTCCTTTATATTGTACCAGTGGGTCACGTTGGGCGTAAGCCTCAAGGCCTATCGAAACTCTTAAGGCTTCCACCTTTGTGAGATATTCCACCCACAACTCACTGAACGCGCCCAACAACAAACTACGATGACTTTCATTCATCATATATCTTCCAAGCGACTCAGTCAACGCCGCTCGATCAGACTCACTGAGAGTTGATGCTGCTTCGTTCAGCCTATCTTCCCCGAAAGCGATTCGCGCTGCAGGGCCAAAGTCCGCAAGTTTGGTGGCATTCTGGCTGATGTGATTAAACTCAGTCTCACCCCAAACTTCACGCAACGCCAACTCTGCCGCCTCAAGATGATTCATCACATCTTCAACGACAGCCTCTGCCTCACTATTTTCCAATAATTGCGCTGCATAGAAAATATAGGTGAAGCGGTTGAACAACTGTCTGACTTGTTTGTGCGTCTTTTGGTCAAAAGCAGTGCGCGTTCCCTGTGCAAGGGTCAACAACAAACGCAATTTACCAGAGACATCAGCCGCTGGTTCGCGTTGTAAAAGTGCATCAATATCGTGCGCGATCTGAGCATTGAGTCTCTCGCGCTTTTTCTCAAATGCCTCACGCGCAGTCGCCAGCAGAATCTCAGCCAGTTCTTCCCAATCCGAAGGCAAAGGACTCGGCCATTGGATCTGTTCCCCAATACGGTTCTGGATCGCGCCGATAACACGAGTTGCGCTGATCGCTGTCAACTGATTGGCGGCAAGTTCCTGAATATCTTCCTTTGCATCTTCAGGATCATCGCTTAATGTCTTTTGCAGCTCATTGCTAAACCGCAATGGCAAGCGGACAAGCGCAGTGACTTCTTCCAAAATCTTTTGCGGACGTGGCATTTCTTCCACATCACGCAAGCCCTGGAAATAGGCATCCAACGCATCTTCGCGCTCACTGATCTGCTGTGTGAGCGTCTCTTCGGTCTTGCCGATGAGAGACTCAATGGCACGCATGGCATGAGCATATTCCGCTTCAATAGATTTTGAAACCAGATCCAAAGTGGAAGCACGAACATCTTCCCCAATCTGGTCCAGCAATAGTTTGAACCCATAAGATGGGAACAAACCTGTTTTCGATTCAAATGCAGGCTGAACCTGATCAAGCCACGCAACCAACTTCCACGGGCCTTCTTCATCGGTCAGGCCAACATCTACGCGTTTGGTCACTTCAGCGTCAAGCATCTCTGCAATATCTTCGCTCAGGTCTTCCTTTACGAAGATACGGTCACGCTGGCTGTAAATTTGCCCGCGCTGTTTATTGAGCACATCATCATATTCCAGCAAATGCTTGCGGACATCAAAGTTCGCGCCTTCCACACGGGTCTGTGAACCTTCGATGATATTGCTAACGAGGCGCACTTCCAATGGAAGCGAGTCATCTACCTTGAGGCGCTCCATCAATCCGCTCACCTGCTCACCGCCGAACAGGCGCATCAGGTCATCTTGCAGCGAAAGATAAAAGCGTGAGGAACCGGGATCACCCTGACGCGCAGCACGACCGCGCAGCTGGTTATCAATACGGCGTGCTTCATGGCGTTCTGAGCCGATCACGTGCAAACCGCCAAGCTCCTTCACACTTTCCATATCATCAAAATACTGCAGGAAGAGCTTTACTTCCGCATCATAAATTCCATAGTTGGATGGGTCTGTCTTTTGTAAAGCTTCACGGCGTTCCTGCAAAGTCATATCGAACGGGTCTTTATAACCCGCTTTACCCAGCACGCGATTAACTGCTGAAATGACTTCTTCTGCGATCTCACCGCCGAGCTTAATATCCACACCACGGCCAGCCATATTCGTAGCGATCGTCACCGCGCCGAACGCGCCCGCACCTGCAATGATCTGTGACTCTTCTGTATGCTTACGTGCATTCAACACTTGATGAGGAACGCCACCCTGAAAAATGGATTTCAATCTTCCCTTTGCGGATTCTGGTAAGCGCAGAATTTCGAGCAAAGTGTTCAGGTTGGAATCATCATCCAAACTGATATTGGTCATACCATGCAGGGCAATGAATTTGCGCAATGCATCAGGGGAGATCTTGTCTATCGGTTCATTGAACGGTACAAGGTCCGCAATGAGGCGCCCGTCTTCTTCAAGATCGTTTGCACGCAAATAATGTTCACGGACGAGGGCATACTGCATCAAACGGCGGACAGGTTCAGCCTTGAGACGATTTGAAACCCGCTCGGATGATTCTACGGAAGTGGTACCGACCAACATTGGGCGTCCCAACGCGTGATAACGGACGATCTCAGTCACCATCGCACGGAGCTTTGCTTCCACAGTGCGGTAGATGACATCAGGATAATCTTTTCTGCGATAGAACAAAGGCGTTGATTCGCCTGCTTTGGCAAAGAAGGAGTAGGTATATCCCTCTTCATCTTTAGATTTGATCTCAGACAAAAGAGCATTCTTGCCAAAGGATTGATACTCAAGATATGGAGGTATTGGCGCAACTTCAAGTTTATAAATCTTGTTAAATTCTTCCGCTTCGGTCAGCGCGGTACCAGTCATACCCGCGAGCTTCTGATACATACGGAAATAATTTTGCAGTGTGATGGTCGCATACGTCACAGACTCAGGCTCAACTTTTACGCCTTCCTTTGCTTCCACAGCCTGATGTAAACCATCGCTCCAACGTCGGCCCGGCATGAGACGCCCCGTGAATTCATCTACGATGACAACCTTGCCACCCTGTACAAGATAATCTTTATTGCGATGGAACAGATATTGCGCGCGCAAAGCTTGTTCGAGATAACCAGTGAGGCGTGCCTGTTCAGGAGTGAGATCCTCGGGTCTATCTGGATCGAGAAGCTGGATGCCCAAAATGGCCTCCACCCGGCTGACACCGATCTCGGTCAACGCAATGCTGCGGTTCTTTTCATCTACTTCATAATCTTCGGGCTTTAGTTGTTTGACGACCAGCGCCATACGTCCGTACCACTCAAGGTCACCAGAGGCGGGGCCTGAAATGATGAGCGGCGTGCGCGCTTCATCGATCAAGATGTTGTCAACTTCATCTACGATGGCAAAGTAATGACCACGCTGCACACGCGCATCCAGACGATACGCCATGTTATCGCGCAAGTAATCGAAACCAAATTCAGAGTTCGTACCGAATGTAACATCTGCGCTGTACGCTTCCACCCTATCCACCATGCGGAGATGTTCCTGGTCCTCATGCGGAGACTCGCGTTCAAAGTCCACGATGAAGGCTTTCTTGCCATTTTCTGTGGAAGCTGCCATTTGCAACACGCCCACGCTCAAACCAAGTGCTTGATAGATGGGAGCCATCCAACGTGCATCACGGCGTGCCAGATAATCGTTGATCGTCACCAAATGTACGCCACGGCCAGTCAGTGCATTGAGGTAAACAGGCATGGTCGCCACAAGCGTCTTCCCTTCCCCTGTACGCATCTCTGCGATCTGGCTGCCATGCAACGCCGCGCCGCCAATGATCTGTACGTCATAATGACGTTGTCCAATCGTGCGCTTGGAAGCCTCACGTACCGCCGCAAAAGCTTCAGGCATGATCTCGTCTAAAATATCCTGTTCTGCCTTGCGGAGTTCTTTCTCTTCTTCGATTCCCTCAATTGCCGTCTGTACACGGGACTTAAATTCATCCGTCTTCGCACGCAGAGCTTCGTCACTCAAGGCTTCGTATTCCGCCTCCAGCCCATTGACCTGCTCCACGAGCCCGTTATATTGTTCTACCGTCTTTTTTGTGGGGTCGCCACTGAATAGTTTTACAAAGTTTTTAAGCATATAATCCCTTTCACGGAAAGGGATTATAGCATGGGGAAGATTGGAGTTCTGTTAGAGAGTGTCTGAGAGCTCACCACGAAGTCTCGAAGACACGAAGTTTTTCTCTTTGAGTCATAGCGGTTTTGTGTCTTCGTGGTAGAAAAGTGAACTTTTCAGACGTTTTATTAGAGAAAACTACCTAAAGACAAGTTAATACCTTTCTGAGCATGCCGCCTTGAATTTATGCAAAAATCTTCCTCAAATATCTCTATTTGCATTTCGTTTATCTTCATTCACATCGTTCGTACCTTCATCCGAAATTCTTTGGAAAAACGAAACAAACAACAGAATAGGTGTAGTAAAAAGAAACCATATTACAAAAAGAATTACAAGAATTAGCCTATATGATATATCGAAAGCAAAAGGTAATATGCTTCCTAAAGTGCGCATAACATATTGCAAAGTGACGGCAAGTACCCAAAGTATAGATAAGACGAGTGAAATCAATAGCACCAGCCCCATGATACCGTCTTCCAGCAACAATATGCTTGCCAGCGCAGAATTAATACGCGTAAGCCATACCGATGAAAAATCTACCAGTGCATTAATTATGCTTGTTTGATCTGCGAACCAACCTAAACCCAACATTAAATCAAGTGCAAGAAATATGACTGCAAAAAAACCTAGAAATATTAGAATATAAGTTATCCCCTTAGCAATTTTCTTAAAAGGCCCTTGAACCTTGTCCCATCGAGACAATTCACTGGGCGATTTAGTAATTTGTGCCAGCACATAAAACCCCACGAGCAACGCAAAAAGTGTTCCACCAATTGCCACATACTGAAATCTTTGTAAAACTTCAGAAATATTTGGAGACACCAACCCCTGGCTAATCAATACAATTACCACCCCTATGGCATCCAAGTATAGATAAATTACAAGCAATATAAACGAAAGGATATAGCCAACAAACAAGAAAGGTTTGCCTTCATCTTTGCTATTCAAAACTAAATAATCGATTCCGTTTTTCATCATATTAATTGCGCCGTCAAATGGCGAATGCAGAGCATCTCTGAATGCAACTGCAGCAGAATGAGTATGAACATAAAGAGGAACAGCCTTTTGTGGATCTTTATCCTCTTTAAATATATGCGGCTTACTAGCTAGTATATTCAACCTTCCTAGTAATGATTGTCCCCAAGATTGTGCCGCAATATCAATAACCAACCAGACTAGAACCCCTCCCCAGAAAATAGGTGACACAAGAATATCGTAAACAAAAGCAGGCATAGCTATCTCCTTATGAAGTCAATCAAATTTATTATTATCTCATCACCATTGAAAAAGGTAGCACTACTAGCGCCTAAAGACAAAAATTTCTCCTTCCAATCTCCTTGTACCGATTTACATTCGGGGTCAAACATAACCGCACAATTCAATAAAACAGATAAGACTTCTACATTCTTAAGATCAATTGGAGGGTTAAGATAACTTGGTGGACCAGACCTATATTCGCTAAGATCAGAGAAAGTTATCAAAAGACAACGTCTATATTTATCTGTATTACATTCTTGGTTAAATGCTAATGTAGCATACTGCAAACCTTCATAAACTTGGCGGCTATAATTTTCCCCATTTTCAATCATTGGAGTTTCTGCAGAGTTTAACCCTTTATCAAACTCTTCTTTTGCAGCACTTCGAGTAGTGGCCCACTGTGTAGCAATCTCAGAAAATTGTCTCTCCCATATTTCCTTCCCACACAAGTTAATAGTTTCAATATGAGTAGCCGTCACAGCTATAACTCCTTGAGTCGCCACCGCAGCAGCCTCCGTATTTCTTTGATAAATTCCTTGTTCAGGAGTACTGTCAGGGGTGTTAGTGGGAGTAATACTAGGAACTGGTGTAAGCGTGGGAGGAATATTCGGTTGTGACACATTGCCAACTCTGCCATCAAAGACTAATGCTTCTTTGAATGTCAATGGACCAAGTTTAAAAATAACCACGGAATCTCCAGGCTCAGTAACTTGCTCCAGCACTTCAGATACAATTCGATAAGACTCTTCTTCGTAAGACCACTGGTCTGATTCGATACTATTTTCACCAATACTATTCTCAATCGAAAAAACAATAAAAATCGGCTTATAGTTTACAAAACCAGAGGAAGCTATCTCTACATTTGGACATAGTGTGTTTGTAAGAGTAGGAGGTGTTCTATCATAAGGAGTTGGAAGGATAGCGTTGCCTGACGAACATCCCTCTATCGCCCCAATTATTAGGATAAAAAATAATGTGAGCTTGTAGATATTTTTAGTTTTCAAATTATTCCACTCTTTCATTTATTCTCCTGCCATTTTGGACAATCAAACAAAAAAGTCACGACGACACCCACCACAGGATGTGTCATGACTTCCGGAAATTTTTCGTCCTCGCCAAAGCCGAGTAAATATTAAGTTGTATTATGGGAAACCAGAAGAGTTTATAAACTATTCCTTATCTTCTTTATTCCACAGTTTATAACTTTCAACCTTGTTGATATATCGCAGTTCACCTTTTTGCACAATAATGTGAACCTCGCCATACTCTCCAAGTTCATCCAGTATTTCATCAATTCGCCTGATCTGCGCAAGAGTTAACTTGTACAACCTCAAGTCTGCAGGAATCAGATCTTTTGGCTCCTGATTTTTCATAGTCTCCTCCCAGAAGATAAAATAAAACCTCTAAATATTATCCAAAATTTGATGCTGAAGGGGATTTTTTTATAACCACCCAGCATACTAAACATCATACAACGTATTTTTCAAAATTCAAGCCCCAAATCTCCACATTTCTGTCACAACTTTATCGCACAAATATCACCCCAAAAAAATACCCAGACGTGCTTCAACCTTCTCTGTCAGCCCACTGACATTCAAACCGCCCGAAGATTGAAGCACATCCTATCCCCTTCCCCGCTAGGCAG
The DNA here is from genome assembly GCA_046328875.1 of Anaerolineales bacterium. GTDB lineage: Bacteria > Chloroflexota > Anaerolineae > Anaerolineales > Villigracilaceae > Villigracilis. The sequence goes on from JAXLVS010000001.1 coordinate 4,515,539, forward strand.
ATGAATTGAGCAAGGTGGAACATTTCTCAATCACAAAATCTGCTATCCTTAACTCATTGTAGGGATTCTGTATCTTCGCTTCAAGAACCAAATGATTAAAGATATAGGCATTTGTACTGTTTATGAAAAAAGACTTGAAATCGGGGTATCCTTTTTGCTACTCTGATTTCAAGGTGTAGCGGGAGCGTATATTATGATTAAAAAAATTCGTGTGGCTATATTGGAAGACCACCAATCCATCGTGGATGGATATCTTTATCGGCTTGAAAAAGACCCGCAGATCGAGGTGACAGCAATGATGGGCTTTGGGGATGAATTGGAGCCCACTCTTGAAAAGACCCCCGTAGATGTTCTGTTGTTGGATGTAAATGTCCCAACATCAAATGAAAACAAAAACCCGTACCCGATCCTACATGTTCTTCCCCGTTTGTTACAGGCGCACCCGGACTTGAATATTCTTGTCATCAGTATGCATGCCGAACGCGGGCTGATCCGCGCCGTAATGGATGCCGGGGCAAATGGATACATCCTGAAAGACGATCAGGCCGTTCTTAAGGATTTGGGAAGCGTAGTCAAATCGATTGCCTCGGGAGGTATTCATTTCAGTCAGATCGCGCATAACATGTACGCCAAATATTTATCCACTGACACAACCGATCTCACGCCCCGTCAGCTTGAGGTGTTATCCCTCTGCACTGCCTACCCTGATGCATCTACCGCTGACCTGGCAAAAAAACTGAACGTGAGCAACTCCACGGTTCGGAATTTGCTTTCCGATACCTACTTCAAACTGGATGTGCATAATCGCGCTGGCGCTATTGCAAAAGCAAGGCAGTTGGGCATAATCACGCCGCATCAACTTGATTCTCCAAACCAGTAAGATTATCCACTTCTTCAAAAAGCTGAAAAACAGGTCGCAACAGATCCTCGAAAACTGCACTCAGGATGTCAGACCGTTCCAACGACAAGCCAGCCAATATCCCTTTTGCCATTTCATATCGGTTCAATAACTGATAGACGCAATAACTCACCGCCCCACAATGAATTAATATCTCCTGCGCCTCTTCCAAAACCTTCAAGTTGTTCCCCGCATTCGGGTGAAGCGCCTCAAACCGCGCCCGCAATGGATGATCCACCAGTTTTGCAAACAGAATCGGTAGTGGAGCACGATCCAATCCCCAATCAGGTTTTGCAGGGGTTGTCAAAGTATCGTTCAAATCATCGTGGATTTGGATCATCTCTCCATACAAGCCGCCCAACTCTTTAAATCGTACAGCCAACTCCACCGAAGCGCCGCCCATAATTGCTCCCAACTCCAAAGTTGCACCAAAGAACGGAGAGCTTTTTGCTCTGGCAACCTTCCAATACGAATCTTCATCGGCAATGATCGAGTTAACATCCCAATACTGCCCAATAGTCGTTGCAAGAAACATCTCATTCACAATTTCCACAGCCAGCAATTTTGCACTGGAAGTCAAACTACAATGGGAGACAGCCACCAGCGCAGCAGACTGTAATGCAGAGGCCATGTTCGCAACCGCAGGCTCACCCATTTTCAAATGCTCACCGCGTGGGTCTGCATCCAGCATGTCATCTACCAGCACAATCTCAATATGGCTGCAAGCCACGGCAACAATCGCAGGAACAGCTTGTTCCATTGTCCCACCAACCGCCTCGCAGGCATGTAAAGGCAAAAGCCAATGATTTGGCATTCCCTGCGAAACCTGACGGAACAAAGCCTGCACTTCGCCCCACTCTTTAACATGTGGGATTCTTGAAAACTCATCCATAATTCGAGCATATATATCCATCTTTGTCTCCCACGATCAGGCTAGGATTTCTCCCAGCCTGATCTTCTATTCTTTTCTTACCCAACAACGCCAGTCTGTTCAGCATTCCAAACAAACCAGGTACCCAAGCTGGACATGCTCGCAAGTTGAGATCGTTCCAAGCGAGTCAATGCGATTAATCGGCGGCGGTCAGAAGCGGGGACTTCATGCGATGATGACAGCCACTTGTGAAAGTCATTCATATGTTTCATCTCAAATTCTCCTTATTTATTTCAAGTTTGAAAACACAGCAATTTCAGAACAAATCAACTTCACAGGCTTATAATTGATCACCTCCTTTATTCATTCAACTTTATGAGAGCCGCCATGCAGAAAAATATCAATCGTCCCTGGCATATCGAAGACACTCCCATCTCTCTGTTGATATTGATTTTTCTGTTATCGTACACATACGGGATCTTTGTTCACGCCCCCTACATAGGCTTCTACTTCAACCCCGCTGACGGTAAAGTTTTTGAAATGTACGTCTCAGGCGGTGTAAGTCTGCGAGAAGGAGACACACTCCTGCAAGTGGGAAAGGTCACCCTCGATGAATATCGTGAAAACAGAAGGCTGGTACTTTTCCCAAACAAAGCGCAGAAGGGCAATATCGTCCCCATCACCATCCTCCGAAATGGAGTTGAAAGTACCGTCAATTGGAAAATTCCTGGCTTCACTCTTGAAGAATTTTTCGGCAGGTTTTTCAACATTTGGTGGCTTGCATACTTCTTCTGGGTCTTTGGCTCCATCACTGAAATTTTCATCCGTCCAAAAGAAATCCACTGGTGGTTGCTGATCGCCTTCAACCACCTGACAAGCCTCTGGCTAATTTTTGGGTCCCTCTCTGCATGGCAACTATGGGGAAGCTCAATTCTGCTCCACTCCATAACGTGGATGCTCCTTCCCATTTACCTACATCTACATTGGATATTTCCCCGGCCACTTGCCTCCCTGCCAAAGTCCGCTGCAATTTTGCTCTACTCAGCCTCCATCATCATGAGCATCATGGAGCTATTTCAGATACTGCCAAAATACTTCTATGCATTGGCGTTACTTCTGGCGCTGGTCGGCAGCATCATTTTGCAAATCAGCCATTATATTTGGCGTTCAAAGCAAAGAAGGCAAATCAGCATCCTCGCCATCGCTACATTACTGGCAACGCTACCTTCTATTTCAATCAGCATTGCAAAAATTTCAGGGGTCGTTTCGCAAATTGGTCCAATATCCCTGCTTGCTTTACCATTTATCCCCCTTACATATTTTTATTTGATCTTCCGAAATCAACTGGGCGGGCTGGAAATGCGCGCGCATCGCGTCATCTCTATATATGCCTATCTCATCATTACAGGAACAATCATCATTTTCCTGCTCACCATCTCTCTGCGGTTGCCCGAGGCAACCTCCACGCTCATGACGATCCTCATCCCCCTGCTGGCATCTGCGCTTTCCATTTCGATATACCCCAACTTTCAAGCCTTCGTGGAAAAACATTTTCTGGGTATCAAACTTCCATACCAAAACTTACAGGAAACTTATTCAAACCATATTGCTATCAACACATCTATCAATGACCTTCTTCAGTTCCTCAGTGAAGAGGTTTTTCCGAGCCTGCTCGTTCGCCAATTTGCGTTTATGCAGGTTTTCAACGGAAAGTTAAAGGCATTGCTGACAAAAAACCTTACCCCAGAGCAAATTCCACACGCAAATGATATACACAAGCTCACTGCTCTAGATGGGACAAATGATCTTCCAAACGGAAATTGGATTCGTCTCATCCTCCCGCTCAAAGCTGGCGACACATTTATCGGCTTTTGGCTACTTGGACGGCGCGATCCTGACGATCACTATTCCCAAGTGGAGATACCCATTCTGCAATCCATCGCCAACCAGACCGCCATAGCCCTAAGCAATATTCTTCATACAGAACAGGTGCGTATGCTCTTCGAGCTGGATGTTGAGCGTTATGAGCAGGAGCGACTCAGCCTCGCACTAGATCTACACGACAGCGTTCTCAACCAACTGGCCGTCTTTCGCAACAACTTTGGCGAGACTGTTCTTTCACCAAAGCTGCAATCTTCCTACGAAGAGATCACACGCCGCCTGCGAGAAATTGTCAGCGAACTGCGCCCACCCATGCTCATATATGGTCTCAAGCCTGCCATTACTGAACTGGCAGATAACCTCATGGAGCGTAGCGGCGACAAGACAAAGATCAAAATAGATCTCGAAGCCAGCGGAGGACGCATTCCAGCACACATTGAACAGCATTTATTCCGCATTGTGCAGGAAGCCTGCGAAAACAGCCTTCGCCATGCGGAAGCAAAATCTATCTCCATTTATGGGACATTAACCTCGGAAAAGGTTGACCTAAATATTCAGGATGATGGCAAAGGTTTTGATGCTGACTCAAAACTTGAATTGGATAATCTCCTCGCAAACCGCCACTTTGGTCTTTCTGGCATGGTTGAACGCGCCGCCTTGATCAAGGCAACCATCAAAATTCACTCCAGCCTAAATACTGGTACAAGGATTCATCTCACATGGAATAATGAGTTTTAAAAATAATGGTCTAAATTGTTAAAGTACAAAACTTACAACTCATTGCATTTTATAGTGTGCAAATATAGAAGACCATCGGCAATCACTTAAATTTTCTTAAGCAGTGCTTAAACCTGAGGACGACAGTGACACCACTAGATTTTGGAAAACAACTCCGTATTTTTCGTCAGCAAAGCCGTGATATAAAAACGGGAAAGCCACTCACCCAACAACAACTTGGGGAATTACTGCGTGAAGAATTGGGAATACGCTATAGTGGAACCGCAGTCAGTGATTGGGAGCGAAATAAAAGCATAATTAACGTCAACGATCGCCTGTTGCTTATTAGCTTAATAAAAATTTTGAAACGACTCGAGGGAATAAAGACATTGGCAGACGCGAACACACTACTTGAAGCAGGAAATTATCGCATCCTTAACACAGAAGAAAAAAACTTTATCTTTCCAGGGGAAATACAGGTATCTATCCACCCACTCTCAACCGCTGCCTTCAAAAAACAAACTCAAGACCATAAGCTTCCTTGGAACGCAAATCTACCTTATGACCTCGAAAAGTTTCGAAAAATAATTGATCTAGCAAAGGATGAGCCACCACCTGCATGGCCACGTATTACAACAGCGATCATGAAGGAAATAGGAGATTGGGTAGGAGGCATAGACTTTATTTTTGCAGTTATCTGGCTCGCTACATGGCTTATTTCTTACAGCCTACTAACCCCTTCCTTGAGATGGCCTTTTCTAAGCCGTCAAGACGCAAAAGAATTGATTACCATTTATATTTGCGCTTCACTTATTTTGCCGCTTTTCATTGGCTTGTTAACAAATACAAATAAAAACCCTGCATGGAAGGATAGACAAAACACATCTCTTATAATACTTCGCTTGTATACTTATCAGGGTGCATTTATTGGATTCCATGTTGGTTATTTTTTAGTTTTTGCAATCCACCTAATCGCATTTTACTTACAATTCGGACTTGCAATATGGTTTCAATTCCTACTTGCAGGGTTCCCCCTATATATGGGTGCTGTTGCAGCACATGTTATTCCAGACAATTTATGGCGTGCCTATAAACACCTATGGCTATCCGACGGATGGATCTTTTTTATATTTATCATACTAGGCCCAGCTTGGGGACGGTTCTTTTTAGAATATTATTTATGGGTGACTTACCCTATAGTCGGGATTATAGTCATAGCTATTCTGCTTCTTACAGCATATTTAAAAGGCTACAAGGCCCAAAACTCTTCAAAACCTCAATAGCATTATCACTTCTTCAAAGAAACATACAAATCGGGGAAAGTATAATCAGCGGACCATGCTTACACCGGAAGCCATTCTTAAAACCATATTTGGGTACGACACCTTCAAACCTTTACAGCGCGAGATCATAAATAATGTGATGGCGCACCGCGACACACTCGTCATCATGCCAACAGGCGGAGGCAAGTCGCTTACCTATCAAGTCCCTGCGCTGATGATGGACGGCCTCACCGTTGTCGTTTCACCGCTCATCGCATTGATGAAAGATCAGGTGGAGCAACTGCGTGCGCTGGGTGTTTCTGCGGTTTTCCTCAATAGCTCGCTATCTCAGGAAGAATATCAAGAGAATATGGACTCCGTGAAAAGCGGACGGTCCAAACTGCTATATGTTGCACCTGAGACTCTTCTGACTCCCAGAATTTATGCGCTTCTTTCCTCGCTCAAGCTTGATCTGCTCGCGATCGACGAAGCCCACTGCATCTCAGAGTGGGGACATGACTTCCGCCCCGAATACCGCCAGCTTGTGGATGTGCGCCGCAAGTTCCCGTCTGCGGTGTGCATGGCGCTCACAGCCACCGCCACCCCGCGAGTGCGGACAGATATTGCTACTTCCCTTGGCTTCACCGAGAAGAACGAATTCCTCGCCTCTTTTAATAGAGAGAACCTCTTCATTGAAGTGATGCCCAAGCAAGACCCCGTTGCCCAGACCATAAAATTCCTGAAAAACTTCAAAGACCAGTCGGGCATTATCTATTGTTTTTCCCGCAAACAAGTGGATGAACTCGCCGCGACTCTGGTGCGCTATGGGTTTTCGGCCCGTCCATATCATGCAGGGCTGGAAGACGGCGAGCGCAAACGCAATCAGGAAGCCTTCATCCGTGATGATGTGCAGATCATTGTGGCGACCATTGCCTTTGGCATGGGCATCAACAAGCCGAACGTGCGCTTCGTGATCCACTTTGACCTACCCAAGAGCATCGAAAATTATTATCAGGAGATTGGGCGCGCAGGACGTGATGGCCTGCCTTCGCATTGTCTGCTGTTGTACAGCTATGGCGATGCCAGCAAATTAAGATACTTCATTGACCAAAAAGATGAGCCGGAGCGCAGTTCGTCCTATCAACATTTGGATGCAATGACCCGCTACGCAGAAAGCCACAGTTGCAGGCGCAAACCTCTGCTCGCTTATTTCGGCGAAACCTACACACAGAACAATTGCGGCATCTGTGATAACTGCGGCGCAGAACCCGGCACGCAAACAGACATCACCATCCCCGCACAAAAATTTTTATCCTGCGTCAAACGCAGCGGAGAACGATTCGGCGCGGCGCACATTGTGGATATTTTGCTCGGCGCGGATAATGAGAAGATCCAAAAATACAGCCATCAGACCTTATCCACGTACGGCATCGGCAAAGAGTTGACCAAAAGTCAGTGGATGCACATTGCGCGTCAATTGGTGGAGCGAGGGTTGTTGAATCAGGAACCTGCTTATCGCGTGTTGTCGGTCACTGCCAAAGGGTTGGAAATGCTCAAAGCGCGGGAGCAGGTATTCGGTCAAATAAATGAGGCGAAGCGCGTCGGCAACGTATCCGCGAAGTTACGGTCCTCTTTATCTGCTGAAGAAGCCGAGTATGACAATCTGCTTTTTGCTCAACTACGAAATAAAAGAAAAGAGATCGCCGATGCAGAGGGCGTGCCGCCGTATGTTATCTTTTCTGATAAAACGCTGGTGCAAATGGCAACATACTTTCCGCAAGATAAAGATGGCCTGCTTAATATGAGCGGCATGGGTAAAGTAAAGTATGAACGATATGGTGCAGACTTCTTGAAGATCATCAAAGAGTATGCGCGAGAGAACAAGCTTGAAGAAAAATATAAAGCACCAATGCGCAACAAGGACGATGCAGGCCGAAGATATGTAGCGGTTGGTGAAGCATACAACGCAGGCGAAAGCCTCGAGTCACTGGCGGCTCGTTATGGTGTAACGACAGACACAATATTAAATCATCTGGCGCGATTCATGACGGCGGGCAATCCGCTGCGGACAGCTAAAGATTTGCTCGCTCTTTCCAAACTGACGCCTGACCAGCAGCAAAAAGTTTTTCGCGCATTTGACGAATTAGGCTCAGACATGTTGCGGCCAGTGCATGAAAAACTAAATGCAACCGTGAATTATGATGAGCTAAAGATTCTTCGGTTATGTTATCTATGTGAAAAGCGGTAACAAAAAGTCCCGTCAAATTGACGGGACTTTTTGTTTGATCTATTTTTTCTCAATAGGGCTGGCTCTTCGCGCATAACGCGCCATCATCCATACCAACACCACGATGTAAACTCCATAACTCAACCAAGGAATAAACCATGCCGCTACAATTGCGGCGGCATAGATTCCATTTACGATCACATAGATCGGCACTTGAGCGTGTAACGCCGCTGAACTGATCGGTATTTCACATAGCTCAGGGTTATTCTTCAAATAGAACAATATCAGAAAGCCAGTGACGTTGACCAGAATCAAATTTACCCCGTAAATGGTCAAAGGGATGGATTGAAATGGATAACGTCCCAATAACGAAGTGGGAAATGGCAATACACTGACAAACAACAGCCAAACCAAATTAAGCCAAATGAATGCGCTATTCACTTGCTTAACTTGAACAGATACTTGATGGTGGGCATGCCAATAGAGACCAACTACAAAGAAACTCAAAATATATGTGAATAACTGCGGCAAAAGTTTTACGAGCATCGCGCCTAAAGCCTCTGGTGCCACATCAGGGATGCGAATATCCAAGATCAGGAGAGTAATAACAATTGCATAGACGCCATCGGAAAAGGCTTCAAGACGTTGTTTATTCAAAGATCTATCCTTTCACTTTCTAAATATAAGGTGTCAAATGAAAATAAACTTTGTCAACTTGTTTTTTGGGATAGTACACAACCTGTTTGAAGGCTATATGCCCAGTCATGGCGGTCGTTTCTTTCAGCCTGTTCCGACGCTTGTTGATAGTCATAAGCTATAGATACGGCCTCTGCCTGCCAGGCGCCATTCTTAAACTCTAAAATTGCATAGCGAGCATGATGCGAACCATTTTCCATTACATGATATTCTGGAGTTTCATCACTGTACGCTGGCAGCCCTACACTCCCAGGGTTAATAATCAGGGTCTTTTGAGGCGTTTCAATGATGCGCGGAATATGGGTATGGCCGCAGAACATAATAGGAGCCGCTCTTCCATTCAGCCTTTGTGCGATCTCTGCATGTGAAGCCAGCCTTGCCCTTCCATGTTCGACTGTTTCCAAGAAATACGTTGAGTCACTGAGCGGTGTACCATGGAATAAAAGAAACTGATTCTCCAAAAAAATACTGGAGGGCAATGCTCTAAACCAATCCAAATCTGAATCAGTTAAAAAGCTGTGGGCATATTTATCAGAAAGCCCATGTTGATGAGGCGGTTGATGTATTAACTGTCTGTCGTGGTTGCCCGATATGTGTACCCAGTCCTGTTTCATTAAAAGCTGGAGGGTCTCTTTCGGATACAAGGGACCTGAAACATGGTCGCCAAGGTTAAAGACACGATCCACCTGCCGCGATTCAATGTCTGCGATAACTTTTTCAAGGGCTAAAACATTTCCGTGTATGTCAGATACGATGGCTATTTTTTTCATAGAATGCATAAAATGAAATATTTATATAGAGATGCGTTCAATGCAAGCACAGGTCGCAGGCACTGGGGGAGCAACTCGGCTTAAAAATTCCACCGTCTGGATCTCTCTAATACGCCAGCCCTTTTCAACAGTGAAAAGCCCTTGCAACTCATCAACTGTAACCTGACGAGGTACATTAGGCACTGGAAACTCAATAGCAAACTCATGCAAATAATAGCAGCCGTTGGGAAGTAATACTGAAGCGACTTCGTCTATCAGTTCACTGCATTGGTCAGAATTAAATAAATGATAGAAACCCGAATCAAAAACTGCTCCAAATTTTTGTTGAAGCAAAGATGGTTTTAAGGCGTCTGCCACTTTAAAATTTAATAATTGGGCTGTGTCGCGCGGAAGTGAGGTGACTTTATCTTGAGCGCTCTGAATTGCAGATTCGACAAAATCAATTCCAACAGCTTGATGACCGAGCTTTGCCAAATAGATCGCAAGGTCACCAGAACCGCAACCAATATCCAGAACTGGATTGGCGGGAGGATATTTTTCAATGAGGGCAGCCATAGCAGGTTGCGGCGCGCCAATATCCCAAGGCGCAACATTCTGGTATACAGAATTAAAAAAAGCAAGTGGGTCAGAACCAAATCTACTCATAATAAATCTCCGTATCGTATTTTGTAAAATGAACCTGATAAATTGAATTATTAGAGCAGACAGTGGCAATTTACATTACGCTACCTGTTCCCATATATATTCAATAATAGCCATTATAAGCCTTCAAGTTGGGCAGTTTATGATGCAAATTCATGCAATACCCCATTAAAGATTACACGCTGAGTCTCCTCAGCGTGCACCCCAGTATTTCTTCTCGTATCCGTTTTCCCCTCAGACCACCGATACGCCAGCAAGCTCGCTTCAAAATATCCTAAAACACAATAAAATAATGTTATCTGTACCCCAGTTTCAAAAGTGGATACAAAACCGATCTGGCATAGATTTTTTAAGCCAAGCGCAAGTTTCATAAATGAACATGCGTGCTATAATCTTTTTTGCCCATGTCCTTCGCCCACTTACACGTCCACACTGAATACTCTCTGCTTGATGGCTTCTCGAATATCAAGAAGCTGGTCAAACGCGTTAAAGAGTTGAATATGGAACATGTGGCCATTACGGACCACGGCACCATGTTCGGGGTGATCGATTTCTATAAAGCAGCCAAAGCGGAAGGGGTCAAGCCGATCATCGGCCTCGAAGCGTACATGGCCGCGCGTACAATGAAGGATAAGGATTCAAAGCTCGATCGTTCTTCCACGCACCTGCTTCTGCTTGCGGAAAATGAAACTGGCTATAAGAATCTTTTGAAGATCGCCTCTGCCGCGCAGATGGAAGGTTTCTATTATTATCCGCGCATTGACCATGATTTTCTCGCCTCTCATTCAGAAGGATTGATCGCCACCTCAGGCTGTATGTCGGCGGAAATTCCACGCGCATTATTAAATGAAAATCCCGCGGAAGCCGTAAAAAAATGGGACTGGTATGCTGAGGTCTTTGGCCATGACCGTTTCTTTGTAGAGCTGCAACAACACAACATCGCAGAGATCACGGACTTAAACAAAAAACTATTGAGTTTGGGCGCACGCTACGAAGCACGCTTCATCGCCACCAACGATGTACATTACGTCAATCAAGCGGATGCACGTTTGCAGGATATTCTGCTCGCCATCCAGACCAACTCCACGCTCAACGATCCCAGCCGCATGAAGATGAGCGACGACTCGTATTATCTGCGCTCGCCTTTGGAGATGAGTAAGATCTTCTCCGAAGTGCCAGATGCGTTAAGCAACACCCTACTCATCGCCGAACGCTGCAACGTGGACCTTGGATTCAAAGGCTATCATCTGCCTGAGTTCACTGTCCCAGAAGGATACACACCAGAAACCTATCTGCGTGCGTTGTGTCAGCAAGGAGCGAAGGCTAAATTCAGAGATGACGCCTCCAACCCAAAGGTCCAGGAAAGACTCGAATATGAATTAAGCGTCGTCCACACGATGGGATTCGATGCCTACTTCCTCATCGTGTGGGACTTGTGCACCTTCGCCCGTGAGCATGGCATTTGGTATAACGCTCGCGGCTCCGCGGCTGGTTCAATCATCGCTTATACACTTGATATTACGCGGGTTGACCCGCTTGAACACAATCTCATCTTTGAACGCTTCTTGAACCCGGGCCGTATTTCCATGCCCGATATTGACCTCGACTTCCGTGATGACCGCCGCTCGGAGATGCTCGAATATTGCTCGAACAAATACGGCTCGGACAAGGTCGCCCAGATCATCACCTTCGGCACCATGGGATCAAAAGCCGCCCTGCGTGACGTGGCGCGCGTGATGGAAATTCCATTGCCTGAAATTGACAAGGTTGCAAAGCTTGTACCTTTCGTTTCAGGTCGTGCAACCACCATGAAAGACGCGATGGAAGTTGCTGAATTCAAACAGATCTACGATACCCAGCCGCACTTGCGTGAAGTGATCGACATTGCCGAACGCATGGAAGGAACCGTCCGCAATGCGGGCACTCACGCGGCGGGTGTGGTCATTTCCGATCATCCGATTGAAGAGTATCTGCCGCTTCATCGCCCCACATCCAATTCAGAAGAAACGCCCATTAAATCAGTGACCCAATTCGAAATGGGTATTCTCGATTCGCTGGGCATGTTGAAAGTGGACTTCCTCGGCCTCATCACGTTGACGGTGATGGCGCGTGCCTGCGACCACATCTTCAAACGTCACGGCATTAAGTTTGACCTGAACAATATTCCCATCGATGATCCCAAATCATTTGAGCTGATGGGCGCAGGACAAACTGCTGGCGTCTTCCAAGTGGAAGGCGGCGGTATGACCCGCTGGCTCGTACAAATGAAGCCGAAGAACCTGGACAACATCATCGCGATGGTAGCGTTGTATCGTCCAGGCCCGATGGCCTTCATCCCTGATTACATCTCGCGCATGCACGGTGAATCGGAAGTGGAATACCGCCACCCCGCCATGGAGCCGATCTTCAAAGATACCTTCGGCATTCCTGTCTATCAGGAACAGCTCATGCGCGCCGCTGTGGAACTCGCTGGGTACACACCTTCCGAGTCAGATGAACTGCGTAAGGCGATTTCCAAAAAGAAAAAAGAAGACATTGACAAACACCGCGCTAAGTTCGTCAAAGGCGCCGTTGAAAAAGGCATGGACCAATCCGTCGCGGATGCGATCTACATGGATTGGGAAGAGTTTGCGCGCTACGGCTTCAACAAATCTCACGCGGCAGATTATGGCGTCATCGCCGTGCAAACGGCATATCTCAAAGCGCATTATCCAGCCGAATACATGGCGGCGCTTATGTCCGCTTCGGCGGGGCAAACCGAAAAGATCGCGCTCTACGTTGCAGATGCGCGTGCCATGGGTGTGCCTGTGCTCGCACCTGACATCAACGCTTCGGAATGGGATTTTGCAATTGAAGATGTTGAAGACGCAGCCAACAACAAAAAGACCGCCAGCATTCGCTTTGGCTTGGGCGCCATCAAAAACGTCAGTGAGAACGCCGTGGAGATCATCGTCGAAGCGCGCAACGAAGGCAAGTTCACAGACCTGAACGATTTCTCCCGCCGCGTGGATTTGCGTGCTGTCGGCAAACGCTCGCTTGAATGTCTCATCAAAGTGGGGGCGCTCGATCAGTTCGGCAACCGTGCCTCCATGCTCGGCTCACTCGACCGCATAGTCGCCATCAGCAGCAATCACTTCCGCGCTGCAGATGCGGGGCAGATGAGTCTCTTTGGCACGTCAACAGGCATCGTTGAAGAGATCACCCTGCCCGAAGTGAAGGATGTTGAAAAACGCGACATGCTCAATTGGGAGCGCGAACTCATCGGCCTTTACATCTCCGATCATCCGCTCAACGAATTCCAAACCCAGCTCGCGCACATCGTCAGCTATTTTTCGGGGCAGCTCTCCGAGGCCAGCCACGAAGAGAAAGTCCGCGTGGCGGGGCTCATCAGCGTCGTACGCCCGTACACCACCAAAACTGGCAAGCCCATGGGCTTCGTCACCATCGAAGACATTCAAGGCAACATCGAACTCGTGCTCTTCCCCAAGACCTGGGAAAAATTCCGCGAGACCCTCACCGTCGGGCAGATCGTCATCGTTGAAGGCAAAGTTGACCAAGGCAACCCGCCGCCAAAGATTCTGGTGGACGTTGTCCGCACTGAGATCAACATGACCGTGCCAGCAGATGACCAATACGCCAAGCAGGATTCGACTCCCAAACCTTTGCTTCCGCGTACCGAAGCAGACGCACCCCGTAGACCGCAAACGCCTCCCGCCAAGCAGACGGTTGCTCCCGTCCAACAGCAGACTCAAATACCCAAGCCGACTCCACCGAAGCCCGTGCAAAAGCAGCCGCAAGTTGCGGAGCCTGCTCCTGATTACGTCGCCCCTGCATTAGACGATGACATGCCTCCCCCGCCTGATAACTTCCCCGATGGCTGGGACAGTGAATGGCAGCCATCTTTCGATGAAGCCGCCGTGGCCGCAAAGCCCGAGCCGAAGTTTAAGAAGAACGAAGAAGTGACTCCGCCATTGGTGACTCGCGCTGTGGCAGCGTTGGCAACTGTCGAAGAGATGGATCAGGCCGAAGACAAGCATGATGCGTTTCCTCCGTCGTTGTATGTCCCCTTGGCAAAAGAGGACAAAGACAAGGAACATCCGCCGCAGCAGATCACCATCACCCTGCGCTCCACAGGCGACCACGACCGCGACAAGCGCCGCATCAAGACCTTGTACGGCACGCTCATTTCGTATCATGGCCGCGATAAGTTCAGCTTCCAGATCTTTGAGAACGGCAAGGGCCACCTCGTGGACTTCCCCAACGAAACCACGCGCATCTGCCCCGAACTGCTCGACCGCCTGCGCAAGCTGATGAACGAAGAAGCCTGGCGCGTGGAACCGATTACGTTTCAGTGACCACCCTTTTTAAACTAAGGGCGGCCGCCCAAATATGGGTGGCCGCCCCTCATAGTACAAAATCGTAACTATGAGGCTGTACTTCAATTATACACAGACCTAAATTACCGTCAATAGGGAGTTTACATGACAGCTTTTTCTCAAAATCTACGCACAATTGTATACATAGATGGATTTAATCTCTATTATGGCTTAAAGCAGAAATACGGCAGAAAATATATGTGGCTTAATATAGAAAATTTCGCAAAAAACATATCACCATCTCATAGCGTTTTGGTAAGTACTAAGTATTTTACTTCTAGGCTAAAGGGGTTTTCTACCGACCCAGAAAAGCTACGAAGGCAGTCTCAGTTCCTCCGTGCGGTCAAAACACTACATCCCAATGTAGTTACTATTGAAGGAAATTACCAATCCTTCCAAAGTCATTGTAAACATTGCGATAATTTCATAAATTGTTCACACTGTGGAGAACCCCATGTAAAGCCCAATGAAAAGAAAACAGACGTAAATATTGCTACATCCATGTTGGTTGATGCTTTCGAAGACAGATGTGATATTCAAATTCTTGTATCAGGGGATAGCGATTATGAATTCACATTACAAGAACTACGACGATTATTCCCTCAAAAAGAAATTATTATCGCATTCCCTCCAAAGCGAAGAAACAATAAGCTGGTAGGAGAAGACAAATGCACCTCTTTTTTTGATATCCCCGAAGAAGCTTTTATTTACTCTCAGTTTCCTGACAGGATTCTTATTGACGGGAAAAAACCAATTGAAAGACCAGATAATTGGGTTTAATAACTCTTGAAAAAAGCATATTAAAGCTCTATTACAATGGGGACATGAACACAAACCTTCTCGAACTCGCAACCAAAAACGGAAACCCTGTCATCGAAGGGAATCAAGTCACCTTTGTGTGGAAGGGGAAGTCCGCGCCGCAGATCATTGATGATATCCACATGTGGGACGAGAACCCGCAAAAGATGAAACGGATCGCTCCCGAACTGTGGGCGTATTCTATTGAACTCGACCCCGCTGCCTATCTGGAATATTCCTTTTACGACCCTCGTACGAAAAAACGCGTGAAAGACCCGCTGAACAAGAACACAGCCTACGATGGCTTTGGTCATTACAACCATCTCTTCTACATGCCAGAGGCGCGTGCCACGTCACTGGCGATGAAGCGCAAAGGCGTACCGCGCGGCAAGGTGACCCGTCACCTCGTGGATACATGGATGATCGAAGACGATGGCAAACGTGAAGTCTATTTGTATCAACCGCCTGTCAAAGAACCTGTGCCGCTGCTGCTCGTCTACGATGGCGTGGATTATCTGCAACGCGCCATGTTGAATGTAATCGTGGATAACCTAATAGCGAAGAAACGCATTCAACCGATCGCGATGGCATTCATTCATAATGGCGGAAAACATCGCGGCGTGGAATACGCCTGCTCTGATGCAACCTTGATGACAATTGAACATTCCATTCTGCCATTCGCAGCAAAGAAATTGAACCTGCTGGATGTCAAAAAGAATCGCGGCGCGTATGGCGTGTTGGGCGCATCCTTTGGCGGATTGATGTCCATGTATACGGGGCTGCGCATGCCTGATATTTTTGGCAAGGTTATCAGTCAATCAGGCGTGTTTGAATCTGAGGGACGCGATTTCGCCGCCGTGGATTTGATCCGCGCAAAGCAATCTCGCGAGATAAAAATATGGATGGACATCGGTCATTACGATTGGTTGTTGGAAGACAACCGTCGATTACAGCCCCTTCTGTTGGGCAATGGATACAACGTCACCTACCGTGAATTTGTCGGTGGGCATAACTTCGCCTGCTGGCGAGATGAAGTCTGGCGCGCACTGGAGGCGATGTTCCCACTATGATCCTCGCCACGTTGTGCTACGTCAAACGCGATGGACATACCTTGATGATCCATCGCAACAAACGCCCGAACGATATTCATGAAGGCAAGTGGAACGGTCTCGGTGGAAAATTCGAGGCGGGTGAATCTCCAGAAGATTGTGTCATTCGCGAGGTAGGTGAAGAATCGGGGCTGACCATCCGCTCTCCGCACTTGAATGGAATTCTGACCTTTACCAATTTCAAAGGCAATGATTGGTACGTCTTCGTTTACACCGCGAAAGACTTCACAGGTGAATTGCTGAGCGATGTCCCTGAAGGCAGCCTTGAATGGATCCGTGACGACGAAGTTCTGCGCCTCCCTCTTTGGGACAGCGATCAGGTTTTCCTACCGTGGGTTGCGCAGGGACGATTCTTTTCAGGCAAGTTCAATTACGATGGGGAAAAGTTTGTGAACCACGAAGTATCGTTCTACTAGATCAGAAGTCTTATGAAGTTTTAAATCTTTTGCCGCGAACAGTGTTCGCGGCAGTTTCATTAAACATGCTGGCTTGCACTATTATGCAAATGAGGCATAAAACAAAGCAAGAGTCCATTACAATAATAAGGAAACGAAAACGTTCCATACAGCCGACGCTCAATATCAGAGGAGAATTCAATGAGACTCGAAACCATCACCCGCACGCCAAAGACCCAGGCACACAAGACACCGCTGCTTTTTGTCCACGGCATGTGGCATGGCGCGTGGTGTTGGGACGAATTCTTCCTGCCTTATTTTGCCGAACAAGGTTATCACGCCGCTGCATTAAGTCTGCGCGGACATGCAGCCAGCCAGGGAAAGATCAGTGGGAGTTCGATCGCAAATTACGTCAGTGATGTGGAGCAAGTCGCAAAGACATTCAGTACACCGCCCGCTATCATTGGGCATTCAATGGGCGGATTCGTCACACAGAAATATCTTCAAACGAATGAAGCGCCCGCAGGAGTCCTTTTGGCACCTGTTCCACACTTTGGAGTGTGGCCTGCAACTGGGCGGGTGTTCAAGCACAGCCCGCTTATATTGTTCAAAGTGATGACGCAATTTCGTTTGCGTCCCGCGGTTGAAACACCAACAAATGCACGTTGGGCCCTGTTTTCACATTCCATGCCCAAAAAACAAATGCTGAAATATTATGCAAAACTGGACGACGAATCCTTCCGTGCCTATCTCGATCTGTTGGGATTAAATCTTGCAAATCCCAAACGGGTGAAAGCTCCCATGCTGGTACTCGGCGCGGAGAATGATACGGTCATCTCCGTAAAAAATGTCCATGCTACGGCAAAGGCCTATAACACCCAGGCGGAGATCTTCCCCCACATGGCGCATGATATGATGCTGGAAAAAGATTGGCGATCTGTCGCGGATAAAATATTGAGTTGGTTAAAAGAAAGAGGACTATAAAATGAAAAAAACTTTTATCGGTATCCTCATCCTAATGTTTCTCGTTCAGGCATGTGCATCACCGACACCACTCCCCACAACGCAACCCATCCCAACCGAACCACCTGTCAGCGTAACGGAAACTCCTGTGGAAGAGGATACAGCTGCCCGCCTCGAAAGACTCGGCGGCTATCCATGCCCCGATAGCGAGTTCACCTGCATCAACGTCAGCGTGCCACTGAATCATTTTGATCCGCAAGATACGCGCACAATGGATGTTGTCTTCGCTGTGCTGCCAGCAACTGGCGAGCGCAAGGGCATGTTCGTTACAGTCATTGGCGGACCGGGCGGCTCAGGCTTGATGAGTGCTGATAATTACACATCCTATTTCGATCCGCGCATCACAGAAAATTTTGATGTTGTTTTCTTTGACCAGCGCGGCATCAACAAATCGAATGGATTGTTCTGCGCGCAAGCTGCCGCAGATTACTATCGTTCCGATACGGATGCCACCACGCCCGAAGGCGAGGGGCATTTACTGGATGTTACAAAAACTTTTGTGGATGACTGTATTGCAGAGATCGGTAAAACGGACCTGCTGCCCTATCTTGATACCGTCCAAGCCGTTGAAGATCTGGAAGTCTTTCGCGCGTTAATGGGTGACGAAAAATTCTGGCTGTATGGAGAAAGTTACGGCACGCAATTTTCGCAGACCTACGCCGCCTCACACCCCGACCATGTAGCTGGTCTGATCCTCGATGGAGTTGTGGACCTCACCCTGACAGATACCGAATTCCTCAAGGGACAGTCCGCTGCGTTTAATGATGTATTGGTTGCCACGCTTGAATCTTGCAATGCAGATGAAGCCTGCGCCGCTGATATGGGCCGTGATGCCGTTGCCGTGTACGATGAACTCGCCGCGCAACTGAAGCAGGCTCCCATCGTGTATGACTTTCCGCTTTCCACTGGCGGAACGGAACAACGCGAGTTCACATTCTCTGACCTTGAATCTACTTCGGGTTTCTTGTATTCCGAAGCTGCTCGCATGATGTTCCTGCGCGGGCTTGCATCCTATGCGCGGGATAATTCACTCGTTCTGCTCGCGCGTGTTGCATATAACTCGTTATATCTCAATCCCGATACATTGGAAGTTTTCCAAGATCCATCTTATTCCGATGCGATCTATTATGGAGTCACCTGCCGTGATTATGCCGAGCCGGGCAGCACACCTGAAGAACAAGCCGCGAATTTTCTGAAAGCAGGTGATGAGATCGATGCCAGTCTGCCACGTTTTGCTTCGATCTTCTACGGAGACTTGCCATGTGTATATTGGCCATATCCATTGGAAGATACTCATCCTGCACCGTTTGCTGAGCCATTTACTGGAGAAGGTTTCCCAACCTTTGTATTGAACGCCACCACAGATCCAGCCACTCCTTATTCAGGCGCACAAGAAGTCTATTCGCATCTTGCAGATGGATACATGGTCACTGAGGTCGGCGGACCGCATGTTATCTTTGGCTGGGGTGTTGAATGCGTGGATAGTCTGATCGCAGATTTTCTTGTGGATGGCAAACTCCCCGCAGAACGCGAAACAACTTGTGAGGGTGTTGTGTCAAGCGCATTCGTCCCGCTTGCATTGGCTGATGCCGCGGAGTATGCCATCCCGCTGGAGGTAATGGCCGCTGCGGAAAATGAGATCTTCTATTTGCCTGAATACTATTACATGAGTTCCACCACGGCCCGCGCCATTGCCTGTCCCTACGGCGGGACGTTCGCCTTTGACTCCGATGCCACCAGCGATCTCTACACTCTAACAGATTGCGCCTTCTCAAAAGGTTTTGTCATGACGGGCAGCGGCTCTTACAACTACGATGAAACTGTATTCACTCTCGAAGTAAATGTGACGGGGCTAAAAGAAGGCTCTCTGACCTATACACGAGACAGCGAAGGCGTGGCACATGTTACTGGCACATACGGCGGCGAAAAGATCGATCTCTCAGAATAACTTTTCTGCTCAAGGTTAAATAAAAAGGTTCGGCAGATGCGCCGAACCTTTTTTATTATCCATAACGCACTGCTTCACAGCGTTCGCAATCTTTTCTATTACACAATAAAGCATAGGGATTTTCATGGATCATATCGACTACTGTTTTTAACAAGCTTTTCAAATGAACTGCTTGCACCACTGCACCGTTGATCTCCACACGGCGGGTATATTTTTCAACAGCGGGGATAATGGCATTGAAGCCTTCGGAGTCTCCTGGGAAGCCGGGACATTCTACGACCTTGTCTTTTAGCAACGCCCAGCGGATGAATTGCATGCGTCCAGCCAGCTTTTCTCCATAATGAATACTGGTATTGACCATGTGGTCCACGCCGAGCAATAGAACCCAGCCATCCCGCTCTGCAAGAGCAGCAATAGGAGCGAAAGGATCATACAAAGTTTGGGTATTGATAATCGCATCCGCATTGATGCCTGCAAAGGATTGAATGGGATGCATGGAACGCTTCGCCTTCGGATGTTTGCGCAGCACTTCAGGCAAAACACCCATTAATGTATCTACGGGCATATCTGGATGGAATGGCTCAGCCATTTTATTCAGGTCATTTTGGCTGCCGTAGGTCAATCCATTCTTGGGTGGGCCAACTTCTGGATTCAACATAGACTTATACGTGAAGGTTGGCATCATAATTCCACGTGTGGAATCCAATAGCGCGGAAAGCATGTCATTTGCATCCACAGAACCAAAAGCGCGCAGGGATGCGTGGGCAATGACAAGGTTTTTGCCAATGCCTAATTTGGAAAGACCAGCTTTGAGGTCAGATAAAGAAGCGGGCAAGTCTTATTTCCCTTTCCAATTTGGTTTACGCTTTTCGATGAAGGCTTTCATGCCTTCCTTTTGATCTTCCGTAGAAAACAGCGGATAGAAATTTCGCTTCTCTGCTTTGAGGCCTTCAGTGAGCGTGGTCTCAAACGCAGCATTGACCGAGTCCTTCGCCATGCGGACAGCCATCGGCGCGCGCGAAGCGATCTCTTCGGCGAAGGCAACAGCGGCATCGAGGTATCCTTCCACGGGTACAACGCGGTTGGCAAGGCCAAATTGCAGCGCTTCAGCGGCGGAGAGTGTGCGGTTATTGATAACCATTTCCATGGTGAGGTTCTTACCGATCAAACGCGCTAATCGTTGCGTACCGCCCGCACCAGGAATAATGCCGATGGTAATTTCTGGCTGACCAAACTTGGCAGACTCAGATGCAATAACCATATCGCACGAAAGGACAAATTCGCATCCGCCGCCCAATGCCCAGCCTGATACTGCTGCGATGACAGGCTTCTTGATCCCGCGGATTCTGTCCCAGCCATCTACACGGGCTTCGGTGATCATTTGAAAGGGTGTAGCTTCAGCCATCTCTTTTATGTCGGCGCCAGCGGCAAAGGCTTTTTCATTACCAGTGACAACCAACGCGCCGATATTTTCATCTTTATCAAATGCTTCCATTGCATCAAACAATTCAGCAAGCAACAGGGCGTTGAAAGCGTTCATCGCCTGCGGACGATTAAGCGTGACGATTCCCACCCGTCCGCGGATTTCGGTCAGTACTGTTGTGTAGGTCATAGTTCCTCCAAAGGAATTTCAACTGGGGGAGTATCCAAAAGAATGGCTCGTATTAACTACGATGACTCAAAGCCATATTTACACCTTCGTGTCTTTACGACTTTATGACTAGTTCACCAACTTCGGCGCTCCTCAATTGGTTCAAATTATAAGGGATGAATTCTTTGCTGTATAATGCGACGCACGAGGTATATTGATGATAATTCCCGCATGGACAACTGGCAACATAATTCTTTATGGCTTTCTGGCAATGGTAGCAATCTCCGTGGGGCCGCTGGAGTATTTTGGCCAGGCGATGATGGCATATAGTAAGTTTCGCCCTGCAAGTGGCATCTCAACACGGGTGGGCATGGTGATTTTATACGCCACTCCGCTGGTTGCGCTGGTGATCTCTGCGCTGCCGTACCTTTCCAACCCAACTTTCATTCAGGTGATCGTATTCGCCTCGGTCTTTATCCACTTTGCAAAAAGAGTCCTTGAGTCTCTTTTTCTGCACAAGTATTCTGGGCCGATCGGTTTCCTCACTACTTTGATGATCGCAGGCTTTTATTCAATGGCCGCCTTCATCATTGGCTATCTCAACCGCACGCCGCTGCAAACAATGGACTCATGGTTCTATCTTGGCATCCTGCTATTCATTGTTGGTATCGTCGGTAATTTCAACCAGCACAAGAGATTAGCTGACCTGAGAAAAGATTCTATGGAATATAAGATTCCCTCCGGTGGATTGTTCAATTACGTAGTCTGTCCGCATTACCTCTTTGAGATCATCACCTGGCTGGGCATTTTCCTGCTCTCACGTCATTTAGGCGCTCTGCTCGTGTTAGTCTTCATCATTGCATATTTGAGCGCACGCAGCATTCGTACGCTGGCATGGTACCGCGAAAAATTCAAAGACTTTCCCGCAGGAAGAAAAGGGATTTTTCCCTTCATTTTATAAATTCATAATTAAAACTCTAAAGGTCTGCGCAAATTATTTATATCTTTATAAACAGGAAAGACATTTAGGGTTTACAAAAAACAAATTTCAGAATGGAGACTTAACATGAACATCTTATTAATGATTCACTCAATTGTTCGCTGGCTGATCGTACTTGTAGCAGTTGTCGCCGTAGTCAAGTTTGCACTTGGCTGGCTGCGCGGTGGAGAATTCAAAGGCATGGACCGCGGACTTTCCTCTGGCTTTAGTGGTTTGCTCGATCTGCAAGTCACCCTCGGACTCATCCTTATGATCTGGACAGGACTCGCTGGTGTTGGCTTCCCCATGTTCCGCATCGAACACGCCACGACCATGATCATTGCTGCTGTTGTTGCACACTTACCTGCACGCTGGAAAAAGGCGACAGATTCAATCCGATTTCGTAATACCTTATTCTGCGTTCTCGGCGCGCTTTTGCTCGTTTATGTTGGGGTGATGCGTCTGCCGGGCGGGTGGACCCGCTAAAAGCGGAGTGTGAAGCGCCTTGTTTTCCGTCTAATTTTTATTTCTCATTTTATATTAATCCATGATAAACTTCGCACATCGTTCAGGCTGGAACGTTGACACACTTGGAGAAGAGATGGAAAACAAGCTATATGTAGGCAACCTGCCCTACGCCGCTACTGAAGATGAGCTCAAAGCACATTTCAGCAAGGCTGGTAACGTCACCTCTGTTGCTCTCATCAAAGACCGTGCAACAGGACGCGCCAAAGGCTTCGGATTTGTCGAAATGTCGAGCTCCGAAGAAGCGCAAAAAGCCATCAGTATGTTTAATGGACAAGACTTCATGGGACGCGCAATTACTGTTAATGTCGCACGACCTCGTGAAGAACGCCCTCGTAATTTCGACAGAAATCGCGATGGTGGCGGACGGAACCGCTACTAGAAAACATCTCCAGCCCTGAACAATGAAAGACATCTACAGCCCCGCGTTTCGCGGGGCTGTTATTATTAAGCTATGAAACGAATCCTTTTACTCGGCCCTGTTCTTTTTGCAAGCGTATTAACCGTACTCACTTTTGTAAAATATGATTTTCTAAAAAGTCTTGGCTGGCATCCCATCAACGACCCAACCTTTGATTGGCCCAGCGGATTGGCACTCGGCAAATATGGATGGGTAATGACCGCAACATTTATTATCAGCGGAGTTCTCATGGCACTGCTCGCCTCGCGCCTCTTTTTAGACCTGAAGCCTGCTCCTGTTTCCAAAGCTGGAACAACTCTGTTTGTTTTTGCTGGCTTCGCCCTCGCCGCTTTGGCATTCACTACAGACCCCACCATCCGCACCACTCCCGCCACCTGGCATGGGCAGTTACATGACCTGTCTTTCGTGTTGCTTGGCCTCACACTCTTCCCTGCCATGATCGTGCTTGGCTTTGCGTTTCGCCAAAATGAAAAATGGAAAAACCTTTCCATATATACTTGGTCCACTCTTGCACTGGCCGCTCCTGCATTTGCACTTAAAGGCGCAGCATTTTATGTTTTCCTGCTCGCCATTCTGGTATGGAATGAAGTGGTGGCGATGCGATTGAATAAAACGTAAGGACGACCATTCACAGTTTATTGAGATACTTTGTTTCCGCTGGGCGGGTCACCCCTACTATTCGTCTCATTCGCCTTAAAATAAAAACTTCCCCTGAAATCAATTTCAGGGGAAGTAATCTCTTTACCTTCTACAATCCATTCTCAAACAACACTGTCTTAAATCCCAATGCATTAAAGAACTTGAGCAAATAGGCTTCGGCATTTGTTTGTCCCTGCGTGAGAATACCATCTTCCAACGCCGCCTTGCGAATTTCATCCTCAGCAGATTGGCGGGCAATCGTCTCAAGGTCTACGCTGCCTTTGGTAAGCAATCCCGTATCACGGTCATATACGTAGGATTTTTCATTATCCAATGTAGCAATAAAAATCTCCGTTGGCGGAAGTTTCACATACAACACACCATTTTCCATGCGCATATCGGTGGGCTGCATTTTTTCCATATCAATGCCTGCGATCACAATGCCATGCGCTACGAACAACAACTTATCACCAAACGCAAACCCGAAGGTACCCTGACCAACTTCAGCGGTGATCACTTTCTCAATGCTGTATTGAATTGTTTCCAAGCGAGCCAATGCACGGATCTCGTTGATGTAGGTTACGGGGTCGGGTATGATCGTAGGTGTGGGATTCATCAACTGCGAGACCTGAGTCTGCAGCGCCTCATTCGCCTGGTTCACCTGCTGGAAGGGAGCCGTCGCTGCCGCTGCGCTCTCGCGCACCGTCTGTACGATAAAATAGACGCCTGCTGCCAACACCGCCAGAATAAGGATGGACATAATCGTGTTAAATGTATTTTTCATTTTTATTTTCTCCAAATAACTTGTCTTATTATAGCAAGGTCATTATCATTGTGCGCAACCATTCCTGTAAGATGAAAAAAGTCCTATTTGTACTTTCCCTCGTAATTTTTGGGTGTTCATTTCCGATTCAATTGACAGTAGGGACTCCCACGCCGATTCCAACTCCTTCAGAGACACCTGCACCTACGCAAACGCCTCTTGCCCCGTCTGCATTGTCGTCCCCGCAAGGGGAGCTTGGTACTGAACAAAATCCATTGATCCTCGCCCTGGCCCCATCCCCCCGTCCCAGTGACGAAACCATTGCGGCGGGTGAAGTCATCGCAGCATTCATCCAATCGCGGACGGGGTATCACGTTGTAACGGTCATCCCGACTTCTGAACAAATGCTTGTAGAGTCCTTTAGCAAAGGCAACGCGCATATCGGGTCGCTTTCACCATATGGATATGTACTCGCCCGCAACAATGAATCGGTGACGGCCATACTAGCCAAGATACATGATGGAAAAACCTTCTACGGTGCGCAGATCATTGCCAACCGTGAGCATGATTTCACGTCCTTTTTTGATGAAGCTCGCGGCGAAAACACAACAGACCCTGCTACCGCATTGAAACAATTTGATGAAAAGAAAGCCTGCTGGAGTGACGAGGTTTCTCCGTCAGGGTATGTAGTGCCGCTCGGATTGTTGAAGCAGGCTCAGGTGCAGATAAGAAGCGGGGCATTTCTCGCAGGTCAACCGAGCGTGGTGCGCGCCGTCTATGTAAATGACATCTGCGATTTTGGCGCGACTTTTGTTGATGCCCGCACATCTCCCGCGCTCGAAGCAGATTATGGCGATGTAATGGATAAGGTCATTGTCATTTGGCGCATTCCTGAAATCATCCCATATGAAAATATTTCGCTTTCCATTACGCTGCCGATCGAAATGCGGCGCGTAATCCAGCGCGCATTTATTGACTTGATGCTCACGCCCGAAGGGAAGGCCGCGATGCAAACCGTCTATGGCATGGATCAAATGCAGGTCGTGGAAGATACTGCATATACAGAATTTGTCACATACGTGCAGGCTTCAGGTTTGGATTTGTTGGATTTGATACAATAGCCCGAATGTTGAAAAAGCTGGTCATCTTTTTATGGCGCTTTGCACTTGTGCTGGGCGTGCTCGTACTACTCGGTTTATTTCTGCCAAAGTTTATTGTGCTGCTTTTTGCCGCACCGCGCACCTTCGGCGTGAACAATGTTCCACAAAATCGTGTGGCCATTGTGTTTGGAGCTGGGCTGTTGCGGGATGGTTCTGCTGGCCCTGTACTGCGTGACCGTGTAGAAACCGCCGCGAAGTTATATCAACAAGGTAAAGTAGATAAATTGCTGATGAGCGGGGACAACCGCTTTATTGAACATAATGAGCCTGAAGCCATGCGTCAATATGCGCTTGCTCTTGGCGTACCTGATAAAGATATTGTTCTGGATTTTGCAGGCCGCCGCACGTATGACACGTGTTATCGTGCAAAATACATCTTTCAAGTAAACACTGCAATTCTTGTAACGCAGGAATTTCACCTGCCAAGAGCTTTGTTTTTGTGTGATTGGTTTGGAATAGAGTCCACTGGTGTGGAAGCAAACAATCATTATTTTCTGAAACGCTCACAAATTTACTGGAACACTCGCGAATTGTTCGCCAACTTTCAGGCAGCGTGGGACGTGATGATCGCAAAACCATTGCCTGTGCTTGGAAATGTTGAGCCGATTTATTAATTTATGTCACTCTGAGCGTAACGAAGAGTATTGCTCGCAGTGCCAGAGACGTTAAAAAATAATGGAGAATATTTATGACCCGTGATGAAGCCCTTGCTCTTGTACGTGAATTTGTAAAAAACGAAGGACTGGTACGCCACATGCTTTCTGTTGAAGCAGCCATGCGCTTTTACGCTGAAAAATATGGCGAAGATGTTGACCAGTGGGGGCTCATCGGCCTGCTCCACGATTTTGATTGGGAGATCCACCCCACACTTGAAGAGCATCCACAAGCGGGTGCACCCATGCTGCGCGAGCGCGGCGTTTCTGAAGATATCATTCAAGATATCTTGAGCCATGCCGATCACTTGAACATGCCGCGCGATACACCTCGCCGAAAAGCAATTTGCGCCTGCGACGAAGTAACAGGATTGATTACTGCCGTTGCATTGGTTCGTCCATCGCGTTCTTTGTATGACCTTGAAGCCTCCTCCGTCAAAAAGAAGTGGAAGGACAAGGCTTTCGCCGCAGGCACCAACCGCGAAGAAATGGAACACGCCGCTAAAGATTTTGGCGTGGACCTTTGGGAACACGTTAGCAATGTTATCCAAGCCATGCGCAAGATCGCGCCCGAACTGGATCTCGTTGGAAATATTCAACAATAGCTGATCGTTGGCAATATAAAAGGTGACCACAGAAAAAATTCTGTGGTCACCTTTTGCGTTAAAGATCCATACACAAAAAGCACTTAGGAAATCTCGCTACGGGCCAAGCAACCAAGCGATAGCTTCTTCAATATCTTTGAAGACTTGGTAAGGCAGGTTGCGATTGCGCGCCGCAGTTTCAAAGAAATTCATATCCTCTTCCAGCTTTGGGTCAGCTGCAGAATAAAGGATGGCAGCTTTTGCGCTGGTTTTATTGAACTTTAAACGAATGTTCCGCAACTCTTTGGCACGCTCAAAAATTTGAACAATGGAAATTTTAAAACGAAGCTGACGAATATCCAACAATACTTTCTGCACCCCTGTCACATCCACCATCTCCATGATCTGGAAAACCAAGCTGTTGTCGGTATCGGAATCCCAATCCCCTTTTGCAACCGCAGTGACGATCTTGTTTTCTTCGTCCATTTGGATGGTGTAATCCATTGAAGGCCTTTCTAAATCCACCGATTTATTTCTTACTGGAATTATAACGCCGAAAAGGTTAAGCGCCTGCTGCATATTGAAAAGATTTTTGAATCTTATATAATCAATCTATGCTTATTAAACGCCTCAACATCCCGACCGATGATTTGATTGCCCAAAAGGAATATTATTCCAACGTTTTGGAGCTGCCCGTCCATCTCGAAGATGACTACCTGCTCGTAAAAGCAGGCAAAACCGATATCATCTTCTCGCAAGCCACAGTACATTGGGCAGGGAAATATCACTTCGCCTTTAACATCCCTGAGAATCAATTCCTGCAAGCTAAAGCATGGCTCTCGAAAAGGATCCCTCTTCTGAAAGATATACAGGGAAACGATGAATTCAAAAGTGAAACATGGAATTCCATCTCCTTGTACTTCAAAGATGCTTCAGGCAACATTCTTGAGTTCATCGCAAGGCACGACCAAAAGAACACAACTGAAATCCCCTTTAACAGCGAGCAAATATTACAAGTCAGCGAGATCGGCCTGCCTTCAAAAGATGTAATTGCATTTGCGAAAGAGTTGTGCGAAAAACTGGGAATCTCTGTTTACAGACAAGAGCCAAACGAAAACTTCACACCCGTTGGCGATGAAGACGGCCTGTTCATTTTGCCCAGTGAAAACCGCATCTGGATTCCGAACACAGGTGTTCCTGCACAGATGCTCCCTGTAGAAATAGATTTTGAAGTGAATGGGAAAGAGTTCAACCTACACGGTGTGCCGTATGAAGTAAAGTAAGGTTTCCTCTCAAACAAAAACCCCGAGTTCATTGTGAACTCGGGGTTTTTACATACTACTTCTTCTTTTTCTTAACTACGCTCTTCTTTACAGGTTTTGCCTTTTTCGCGGGAGCTTTCTTTGTTTTTGCAGCGGGCGCTGGCTTTTCTTTCTTTGGCTTCGCAGGAGCCGCCTTCTTCTCGGGCTTTTCCTCCGCCGTCTTTACAAATCTTTCCACTGTCCAACCTACAGCAAGGCCAGTGATCGTCTCACCTGGTTTCACTTCGGCAACGAGGTCACCCTTGGAGGAGGCACGTTTGCGAACTGCGGCCAAGTCTAATCTCGCAGACTTTGCTGCGCCTTTGCTCATGTGAATGGTTGCAACGTGGTTCGGTTTTCCGCTAATGATAGCAGTGAGTGTGGTCTTGCCGGGCAAATCCCAAGCCACCACGCCTTTGCCATAACGACCTTGAGCGGGGAATTCTTTCTGATCCACGCGCTTGGCTTTGCCGTCACTTGTGAGGAGGAATATCTCACCTTCAGCAGGTAGGATTTCCATGCCAACCACTTCGTCCTTGTCTTCCAATTTGATGCCGTTCACACCCGCAGCGACAAGACCCATCGGGCGCACATCGTCTTCCTTGAAGCGGATCGCCATGCCGCTGGAAGTGGCGAGTAGGATTTCCTTTTTCTTTCCATCGGTGAGGCCTACCCAGCCGAGTCTGTCACCTTCGTTGACACGCACCAAGGTGAATGTCTGAGCGGAAGGGCCTGGCAATTCGGAGATCAAACTTTTCTTGACCATACCAAAACGTGTAGTCGTGATAACACAAGTCTCTGCGCCGAGCGATGATTTACTTGCAGGCAGTGAGAAGACCGCTGCAAGCGCGTCTGTTTCAGCAAGCGGAGCAACCTTGTAATACATTGAGCCCTGGCTTAACTTATCCGCTTCGGGGATCAGATGCGCGGCTACGGCAGCAGCCTTACCCAATTTACTGACAAAGTAGATCGTGTCTGTTGTGCTGGCTTTTAGCAAATAACGCGGCGCGTCGTTGCCAGAATGCTTGGGCTGTTTATCATCATGAGTGCGAGAAACGAGACCATCGTCCGTAACGCCGATCCATACAGTCTGTTGTGGAAGCAGGTCACGTGTGGTCAATGCGGCGCCAGTGCTCTTGCCGCCTTGCTTCAAGTTGACAATTTGAGTGCGGCGGCGGTCACCATACGCGGCTTTTACTTTTAATAATTCTTCCGCAACAACACCGCGCATCAACTTCGGCGACTTCAACAATGTCGTCAAATCTTTGATGATGCCAGTCACTTCCTTATACTCAGTTTCGATCTTCTTACGTTCAAGGGCAGCGAGTCTGCGAAGCTGCATATCGAGGATTGCATTAGCTTGCAACTCTGTCAGCTTGTAGCGCTTCATCAGTTTTTGCCGAGCAGTTTCCACGTCTGGTGCGGAGCGAATGATGTTGATCAGTTCATCCAGATTCTTAAGAGCAACCAAATATCCTTCGAGAATATGTGCACGGGCTTTGGCTTTATCCAAGTCAAACTCTGCACGCCGCTTGACCACCGTAATGCGGTGCTCCACATACACACGGAGTGCCTGCTTAAGGGTAAGCGTGCGCGGCTCACCATCCACCAGTGCGAGCAAGTTGATGCTGAAGGTGCTTTGCATGGGCGTACGCTTATACAGATCACGTAGAATAATTTCGGGATTTGCGTTCTTCGTCATTTCAAGGACGATGCGCATTCCCTGACGGTCAGATTCATCACGCAGATCAGACAGACCTTCCAGATGTCCATCGCGTGCCAACTCGGCAATGCGCTCGATCAAACTGGACTTGTTGACTTGATACGGTAATTCTGTGACAATGATTCGGCTTTTGCCTCTTTCCATCTCTTCGACGTGAGCCTTGGCTTGCACGGTCACACGTCCACGCCCTGAACCATACGCAGATTCAATTCCCTCTTCACCTTTTTCTTGAATGATGAGTCCACCCGTGGGAAAATCCGGGCCTTGCACGAATTCCATCAATTGCTCAACATCGATGTCATCAAGCTTTTCCCATTTGTTGAGCATGTAAACAATGGCATCTACGATCTCACCGAGGTTGTGCGGCGGAATAGACGTTGCCATACCCACAGCGATACCCGTGGCGCCGTTCACTAAAAGATTCGGGATCGCAGAAGGAAGAACTCCTGGTTCTTCAAGCGTGTCATCGAAGTTGGCGACAAAGTCAACTGTTTCTTTGTTTAGATCAAAAAGGATATCGAGCGCAGCATTGGTAAGGCGAGCCTCTGTATAACGCATTGCAGCTGGCGGGTCACCATCAACTGAACCAAAGTTACCCTGACCATCCACAAGCAATGTGCGCATGGAAAAGTCCTGCGCCATGCGTGCCATGGCTTCGTACACAGCTGAGTCACCGTGCGGGTGATATTTACCGAGCACTTCACCGACGATACGAGCAGATTTCTTATAAGCTGTATCGGCACGAATGCCCATATCATACATTGCATAAAGGATGCGCCTTTGCACAGGTTTGAGTCCATCACGCGCATCAGGCAAAGCACGCGCCACGATAACGCTCATCGCGTAATCGAGATACGACTGCTGCATCTCAGTATCAATATCTATTTTTCTAACAATACCAAGTTCCATAACTACTCCCAAAATCTTTTAAACACGAAGAATGCTTGAATATACAATGGAAAGCTGTATCTTCGTTGTGAATGTATGTTCTATTGCGGGGCTTATCTTACGGGGAAAGGGAAAAGGCGTCAAGTGCACTTCAATTCCCACTCACAGAGTCTTTCATAGATCAAAATGCGTGTCAGGCTTTTCGCATGGAGTAAAATTCACTGCATGAAACTACTTAGTATAAACCTTGGAATTAAAAAAGACATCCAGATCGGAAGCTCAACAGACAGAACAGGAATTTATAAATTTCCCACTCAAGACTCGGTACAAGTTACAAAGCTTGGTCTTGAAGGTGATTACATCGAAAACAAAAAACATCATGGCGGCCCCGACCAAGCGGTATACATTTACGGCGGTGCGGACTATACATGGTGGGAACATGAGCTAGGCAGTGAAATTAAGCCAGGTACTTTTGGCGAAAACCTTACCATTAGCGATCTGGAAAGTGGGCCGCTCAATATTGGTGATCTTCTCCACATTGAAAATGTAACTCTACAAGTGACCATGCCGCGCATCCCATGTGCAACGTTTGCAGCCCGTATGGATGACTCTGCCTGGGTGAAGAAATTCCGTCAGGCGAAGAGGCCAGGCTTTTACTGCAGGGTGATGCGAGAAGGCTTCATCAAGGCGGGAAATGATGTAGTGTTGGAGAATTTCCAAGGGGAGACAATTTCCATCCAGCAGCTTTACCAAGATTATTACGAGAAAAATAAAACAGTGAAAATGCTTCAACGCCATCTCGCTGCGCCCGTGTCGGTCCGCTGGCACAAACGCATGGAAGAGGAACTTGAAAAGTTGTCGAAGCAACAAATTTAGTTGGCATGAATAACATTGACAAGCATGGCAAGCTACAAGAAGAACCTTTTGCGTTTCGGGAAACCAAAGACGGAAAGGTTCTTATTTATTGGCACGGAAAACAGGTTACAGTTCTTAAAGGACGGGATGCGCAAAAGTTTTTAGCAGATATCGCATCCGCAGACTCCATGCAGGCACAGATGTTGATGGCGCGAGTTACGGGGCACTTCAAGCATGGGAATGAAAATAAAAATACTGGGTTGTAAAATAAGAAAATTTGTTCTATAATCATCTCAACAGTTTCACTACTTTATTGGTAAAAGGAGATGATTTATGAGTTCGCTTGATAAAGCAGTCCAAACCCAGATCACCAACATACAAAAGAAAACTGGAATGTCTCTTGCTGAGCTATCGGCTTTCGTTAAGAAAAGCGGACTCTCCAAGCATGGCGAGATTCGTGACATGCTCAAAGAAAAACTTGGGTTAGGTCATGGCGATGCAAACGCATTGGTTCATGCTGTTTTTGAGTCAGACGGTACGCGTGCTGCGGAAGGAAAATCGAAAGATGCCGTGTTGGATGAAATTTATTCAGGCGCGAAGGCAGGCTTTCGTCCCATCCATGAGAAGTTGATGAAAGAGATTCAAAAGTTTGGGGAATTTGAAGTGGTTCCGAAAAAAGGCTATGTGAGCCTACGCCGCAAAAGACAATTTGCAATGATCGGTCCAAAAACCAACACACGCTTTGAAGTTGGCATCAACGCCAAAGACTTTAAGAAAAGTGCTCGGCTGTTGGAACAACCCAAAGGAAGCATGTGCAACTACATCGTTAACGTCAGTGATGCGAAAGAAGTGGATGCGGAACTGGTCGCGTGGATCAAATCTGCATTTGAAGGAGCTGGGTAAATATGTCTGATCTCATTGAGCCAAAAGCATTTCGAAACGTTCTGCACGATCTACTGGATGAGACTTTTGAAAATCATCATGGCATTTATTTGGATAAGCATAATGGCTTGATCGAAACGCTCGAACTGGTTTCTGCAGAAGAGGCCTCCATTCCCGTGGGAGGAAAATGCGCTTCGCTCGCCGCCCAAGTTGCTCATGTGACTTTTTACATTGAGTCCTTTGAACGCTTTGCCCTGCAAGGTGATAACAGTCCGCGTGATTGGAGCTTGATCTGGCGCACTGTCGAAAAGGTCACAGCCGAAGAATGGGAGAATTACAAAAGCAAATTGAAAGACGCTTATCGTCGCATGGAAAAACTCTTCAGTGAAAACCCCATTTGGGACGAAGACACGATGGGAGGCGCATTATCCATTGTGATTCATACAGCCTACCATCTCGGCGAGATCCGTCAAGCACTTTGCGTGTTGAAAAAATAATTATGAAATGGATCATCTTTCTTCTCATCGTACTTTCCGCAGGCTGGATGCTCGTTGACGGTTCACGCGCATTAATAGTAGGCGATTACGTCACACCAACAAACGGCGAACATGCAGGTCAACTGGGGCCCTGGGCTGGGCTTGTCTCCACAATTGGAATTGACCCGCGTTCCACATTTATGAAATCCATTTTTGTTATTTATGGAGGCGCATCCCTAATAGCAGCTACTGGCTTCGCACTGCATCAGCCTTGGGGGCGTAACGCCCTCATCATTATGTCGGTACTGGGGCTTTGGTACCTGCCCCTTGGCACTGCTACCAACACTCTTGCACTTATTTTATTATTTCTATATAGGAGTTAATATGCCGCCTCGTCCACGTTACGAAATGCCAGAATTTTTCCGTGATGCGCTCATCACTCACAACCTTATGGATGCTTATCTTGCGCGCCCGCCCTATCAACAAAATGATTACATCGGCTGGATCACACGCGCCAAGCTTGAATCCACAAAGCAAAAACGCCTCAACCAAATGCTAGAAGAACTAAAAAAAGGCGGTGTGTACATGCGCATGAAATGGAATGGATAGATCGGGCGTAATGCCCGATTTATTTTGTGGGAAAATAGGAAAATGAATCAACAAGATATCATCCAAAAAACAGCTGAATATATCAAGCAGGAATTTTCAGACGATTCCTCGGGTCACGATTGGTGGCACATCTATCGCGTGTGGAAGAACGCCATCACTATCTGCAAACATGAAAACGCGGATCGATTCGTCGTCGAACTTGCCGCTTTGCTTCACGATCTTGATGATTGGAAGTTTAACGAATCAGGCGACGAAACCCCGCTTCGTGCTCGTGCCTGGCTTGAATCTTGCTCCGTAGACATTTCCATCGCTGAAACAGTCTGCGAGGTCATCAAGCACATCTCCTACAAAGGCGCGGGCGTGGAAAATAAAATGAAAAGCCTCGAAGGCTTAATCGTACAGGATGCTGACAGGTTGGACGCCATCGGCGCCATCGGCATTGGCCGTGCCTTCGCCTACGGTGGGTACAAGAACCGCATGATGTACGACCCTGATTCCCCGCCACAGATGCACGCCAGCTTTGAAGAATACAAAAACAGCAAAAGCGCTACCATCAATCACTTTTACGAAAAACTGCTTTTATTGAAAGATATGATGAATACAAAATCTGCAAAGCAAATAGCTGAGCAGAGACATGAAGTGATGCTTAGATTTTTAGATCAATTCATGAACGAGTGGGAAGGAAAAGATGTAAGTAACAGCCATCTCTAGAGTGGCTGTTACTTTTTATATTCAAATACCAACGCCCGTTCAGACTCATACACTAAGGAATATTCTGACGAGTTGCGAACAGATTCTCCCAAGCTCTGCAACAAGGTTGCAAATTCCTGGTCATCTGTTTCAGTAGGGATCATCACGATCAAATAGTCATAGGATACGCTATTGCGGGCTGTCCATTCATCCACACAATTAACATCCGCACAGCTTTGGAATTGCGTCAACTGCTCATACCAGGGGAAGAATCTATCAGCGAGCGTCCATTCCAAACCTTGCAGAGTCGTCACGCTATGTTGATCTGTAAGGGTTGGAAACCACTCTTGCAATGGGTCAGACATCGAGAACTCGTGCCCCGTTGAAAGCAGAAAAGTCTTATCTGCATCAACGTTAGATTTCACCCAGTTAATCATTGCCAGGTCATCTGCTTTCAAGCTTGTGTTAAGCAGTTGGAAATCGGCAACAGTGGCAAAAAGCAGAAGAACAAACATCGAACCAAAAACAAGCATCTGGCTGCGATTCTTCATTAAGACATATTCTGCCTGTTCATCTTTTGAACGGCTAACCCATGTAGAGAGAACAAGTAATCCCATCCCTGCCAACATGGACTCTGCCAACAAGGCAATCCCATCTGCTCCACGTGGATCGACCAGATACGCCAGAGCTATCCACGTAATGAAAAAGAAATCGCGCTTTTTGAATGATCCCCATAACCCTGTGTAAAAGAATATCAAATGCGGAATCCCTAAGATATTGCCTGGGCCATGCAATTGAAGAACAATGATGTAAAACTTTAATGAACGCTGGCTGGTTTGGCCTGCAGAAAGTAACGGTTCAAACCCATGTGTTAGGAAAAGAGTTACCCACCAGGGAGAAGTAACTAATGCCACGCCAAGCCCAACTGCAAGAGCGGACACGAATCCACGTTTGTTGAGTCCGAAAAACAAAAAGGTCATAGCGCCGCCCAAGGCGGCATGTAAAGCTGTTTGTGGATGGCTTAATACTGCTCCTGAGCCAAATAAAATGGTAAGAAGCAAATGCTTATTTCGATTGGTTTTAAATAATTGAACTGCTTGCCACAGCATCAACAACAAAAACAGCATGCCAAAGGAACGAGTGACTCCCCCACCCATCACTTGCCATAGAAAAGAACGTGATGAAAGAGCATAGAATATTGCAGCAAGGGATGCAAGTGTGCGCGAGTTGAGTGTCTCTTTAGCGAAAAGATAAAAGACAAGGATGGAGAAAGTGTTGACTAATGCTGGAAGGTAGAGAAATATCAGTAAGTCAGAAACAGGTAGAAGCGCGGAAAGAAGCGCCGTGACATAAAATCCAAGCGGCGGGTAGGCAAAGGGAATATTCGCATGGTTATAAGTTGTGAATTGCGGCAACGCGAATCCATTTGCCTTTAAATCTTGAACCATTGTGTAGAACATACCGCCGTCATTAAGCGGAAAGCCATTTGTGATGGCCGGGTAAAAGCGGACAATGGCACCGAAGAGCAATGCAACAAAAAGTAATAATGCGGGGAAGTCGAGTTTGCGATTCATTTTATTGGATCCTGAGTATTTCGCGGATAATGGGTGTAAGGCCGTTGAAGAAAAATTCCACTGCGATCACCATGACGATAAGCCCCATAAGACGCAGCATGACCTTATTGCCGTTCTCGCCAATAAGATGTGTAACTTGCTTTGAGCCGAGCAATAAAGCGTATGTGATCAACATCATAACAATGATGATTCCCAACACAATGCCCGATTGCATGGCAGACTTTGATTCATTCATCAACAGAATGGATGTGGTGATCGCGCCCGGCCCGCAGATGATGGGAATGCCAAGCGGCGTGATGGAAATATCGTTGATGTATTCGTGATTGGTTTCATCGTCAAATTGGGTGCGGGTTAGGCGGGCTTGCAGCATTTCGTAGCCCATGAAAAAGAAGATAACGCCGCCTACCACGCGCAAGCTGTTCACCGAGATGGAGAAGAAGCGGAAGATCCATTGGCCTGTGAGTGCGAATGCCAGCAGAATGACCAGCGCAGTTAATGTAGCCTTACGCGCCACACGGTGAGACTCTTGCGGGGAAAGCTTGGCGGTCATGGCAGTATAGACGGGAACCACGCCAAGCGGGTTGACCATGGTAAACATGGATACGAAACTGAGCAGAGCAAACTCGAAGATGGGCGAAGCGGTCATTAGACTCCTAAAAATGGCGGTGTTCCTGATTTTATCCCGTTCTCTTGACAGGAGCCTGATTCCGCAGATAATTACAACAATCAAAAATAAAAGGCAGTGACAGAGGAAAGTAAACTGGCAGAAGCCGCCAGAGATGTGCAAGGAAGTTGTTGAGATTGCACTCGACCGAAATCAGTTGAAGTTCCCTCTCGAGCCGTTCAGGTGAATGAAAACCTATTAGTCTGAACCGTTTTCTCAACGTTATTCGAGAAGCCGATGATTGTCGGCGCAAAGAGCAACGCAAGCCTTAAACGGCGAGTGCGATGAACTTGGGTGGTACCGCGAGAATTCCCTCTCGTCCCATTTGTGGACGGGAGGTTTTTGTTTTTTGGACAATAGACCGCAGATGACAGACCGTGGTCAACGTCCATCGTATATGGTCAATTTTTTGGAGGTTCTATGTTGGATAAATTGAAGGAAATCGAGAAGTCTGCACTGGAGTCTTTGGCGGCGATCACGGATCAGGCCACTCTGGACGCTTGGCGCGTGGCAAACGTTGGGCGCAGTTCGCCGCTGATGCAGGTCTTTGCCGGGTTTGGAAAACTCTCAAAGGAAGAGAAACCAGTTGTCGGCGCGGAGGCGAACCGTGTGAAGGTGGCGCTCGAGTCCGCTTTGGCGGAACGTGCCGAGGCAGTCAAAAATGCTGCGTTGGCGAAATCGCTCGAAGAAGAGCAATTGGATGTGACCCTGCCCGGACGTTCGGTGAATGTCGGGCGCTTGCATCCATCCACACAGCAATTGCGCCGCGTGTTGGATATTCTCGCAGAGATGGGTTTTCAGGTGTACACCTCGCGCGAGGTGGAGACGGATGACATCAATTTTCAGATGCTCAACTTCCCGCCCGATCATCCCGCGCGCGATATGCAGGATACATTTTTCATAGAAGCGGGTAACCGCGGTGACAACCCCATTTTGATGCGGACGCATACATCGCCCGGACAGATCCACGCGATGAGAGAATACGCCGCAACCAATCCGCAGGATCCTCCTCCGATTCGCATCGCTCTACCCGGTATGTGCTTCCGTTACGAACAGATCACAGCACGCTCGGAGATTCAGTTCAATCAAGTGGAAGGACTTGCCGTTGGCAAGAACATCACCTTCGCCGATCTCAAAGGTACGCTGACAGATTTCGTGCGCCGCATGTTCGGGCAGGATGCGCGCGTGAGATTCCGCGCTTCCTACTTCCCATTCACGGAACCCTCCGCTGAAATGGATGTGGAATGTTTCGTCTGCGGCGGCAAGGGATGTCAGGTCTGCAAGAATTCAGGCTGGCTTGAAATTCTCGGCTGCGGCATGGTGCATCCGAACGTTCTGCAGAACGGCGGTTACGACCCGAAGATCTACTCCGGCTTCGCCTGGGGCATGGGTCCCGAACGCCAGTTGATGCTGCGCAACAAGATCAACGACATCCGTTACTTCTGGGGTAACGATGTGAGATTTTTGGAGCAATTCTAAAGGAAGTGAATTATGAAGTTACCTATTTCATGGCTAAAAGATTTCATTGATCTCGATGGTTTAACCGTCGAAGACATTGCTCGCAAAATCACACTCGCCGGGCTCGAAGTGGACGAGATCCTGTATGCGGGTTTGCCCATGCCGACCTATGGCGCTGGCGAAAAGCACGAGTTCAAAACCAACGGCATCGCATGGGACAAGGAAAAGATCGTCGTGGCGGAGATCCGCGAGGTGAAGGCTCACCCCAACGCAGATAAGTTGACCCTGCTTGACCTGTTCGATGGTCAGCAAGAGCAGGTTGTATTGACTGGCGCACCGAATATCTTCCACTTGAAGGGCGCTGGTAAACTGGAAAAGCCGATCAAAGTGGCGTATGCCAAAGAAGGCTCCACCCTATATGACGGTCACGCCGACGGACAGGTGTTGATGACTCTCAAGCGTGCCAAGATCCGCGGCGTAGATTCGTACTCGATGGTCTGCTCCGAAAAGGAACTCGGCATCACTGATGAAAGCGACGGCATCATCATCCTCGATGACGATGCGCCTGTAGGCATGCCGCTTGCCGATTACATCGGCGACGCAGTGTTGGATATTTCCATTCTGCCGAACATGGCGCGCAATGCGAACGTGATCGGAATTGCACGAGAGTTGGCGGCATTGACAGGGCGAAAGATAAAAACAGCCGTTAGCGGTCAACCGTCAACCGTCAGTGGTCAATCAGTGAAGGAACTCGTCGAAATTGAGATCACCAACTCTGAACTCAATCCGCGTTTCGTGGCAGGGTTGATTCGCAACGTGGAGATCAAGCCAAGTCCGTACCAAATTCAGCGCAGACTCAAACTGGCTGGCATTCGCGCCATCAACAACATCGTGGATGCGACCAACTACGCCATGCTTGAACGCGGCGAGCCGCTGCATGCATTTGACTATGATGTATTAAAAGAACGCGCAGGCGACAAGAAGATCAAGATCATCACCCGCGCTGCACAAGATGGAGAGAAGCTCACGACACTCGATGGCGTTGAACGCAAGCTTACTTCCATGAATGTTTTGGTATGCGACGAAAAAGGTTCGCTATCCCTCGCGGGCGTGATGGGTGGTTCTGAATCCGAAGTTTCAGACACTACAAAGAACGTCCTGCTCGAAGGCGCAGCGTGGAACTTCATCAACATCCGCCGCACGGCAAAGCAGCACAACCTACCTTCCGAAGCATCCTTCCGTTTCTCGCGCGGTGTGCATCCTGCCATGGCGGAACACGGCGTCAACCTCGGGTTGAAATATATGGCTGAATGGTCTGGCGGCGCAGTTGCTCCTGACCTGGTGGATTCCTATCCGCTCAAGCCAAAAGACTCTGTAGTCGATGTGACCTCGCATGATGTCAAACGTCTGCTCGGTATTGATCTCACGCTTGAAAAGATCTCCGAACTGCTTACCCATCTTGAATTCAAGTGTGAAATAAAAGGCGACAAGTTACAAGTCATCGCTCCCAACCATCGCATGGATATCGCCGAAGGCGTTGTCGGTCTCGCGGATGTGCTTGAAGAAGTTGCCCGCAGTTACGGCTACGACAACATCCCCACCACCAGCATGGCCGACTCCCTTCCTCCGCAAATTGGCAATCCTGTCCACGAGTGGGAAGAACATCTCCGTGACCTGCTCGTCGCGGCTGGCTTGCAGGAAGTCGTCACCTATCGCATGACTTCTCCAGAACGAGAATCTCGCTTGAAAGCAAGCGAAAGCTACGTCCGCATCGCAAACCCCATCGCGCCCGAACGCAGCGTTCTGCGCCGCAGCCTGCTCACATCCGTGCTGGAGACTGCTGAGAAAAATGCCCGCGCTGAATCAATGGCGCTCTTTGAAGTCGGTTCCGTCTTCGAGCCCAACGGAAATGATCTCCCGCACGAGCCTCGCAAGCTCGCCATTGTGATGACAGGTTCGCGCCTCGTCTCTGCATGGGATGTGAAAGACTCACCCACCTTTGACTTCTACGACATGAAGGGACGCCTCGAACTCCTTTTGAGCGGGTTGCGCCTCACAGACATTTCCTACGCTGCCACAGAGTCCACTCCCTACCTGCACCCAGGCAAAGCTGCTGAAGTCAAAGTAAGCGGAAAGGTCGTGGGCGTCTTCGGCGAACTGCATCCGCTATCCAAGGAGAAATTCGAGTTTGGCGATGCCCCTGTCATCGTCGCGGAATTTGACCTCGACCTCATGCGGAGTTTGAATCCCACCTACGGCATTAAAGCCGTCCCTGAAACTCCGCCCATCTATGAAGACATCGCCGTCATCGTGGATGATTCAGTGGAAGCTGCTGCCGTCGAAGCATTGATCAGGCAAACGGGCGGAAAGACCGTTACCAATGTCCGCCTATTCGATGTGTATAAAGATGAAAAAATCGGCGCTGGCAAAAAATCGCTCGCATACAGTCTCACGTATCAATCAGATAAAACGATGACCGATGCCGATGCCGCCGCGATCCGCAATAAGATCGTCAAACGGCTGGAGCATGCAGTCGGCGCGAAACTTCGCAGCTAGTACCAATGGGATGCAGGCAAAACTTGCATCCCATTTTTTATTTCTGTATACTTGTGAAAAATCACTAAAGGAGATTTTATATGAACAATAAGAACACTGGAATTATTGCAACTGTGGCAGCTGTTGTTTTGTGCGGATGCCCCGGCTTATTTATGTGCCTCTTCGGCGCGCTGACTGCCGCAGGGAAAGGCACATTCAACAATTCATCCATGCCGCCTGCCGTTGGCATTGCGCTGGTATGCGTTGCGTTGATCTTTATCCTCATCCCTGTTGGCGTTGGCTTCTTCACCCTTCGCAAGAAACCAGAGGCTGCTCCTGCTGTTAGCAACAATGATCCACTTCCTCCCGCTTCTTAATAAATAAAAAAAACTCCGAGCAATTGCTCGGAGCTTTTTTATTTCATTGCACTACGATCGTCAAATCCATCGGACAGAACTCTTCTTTCCCAATGTTGATCTTCCACGTGGTGGAATAAGTTCCCGGTGTGGATGGGGTTTGCATACTTACAACCAACTCTATCGTCCCTCCTGGAGAAACAGATGCCTCAAAATCTCGCACAGCCCCCTGATGCAGTTTGCTGCCACCAGAGTAACGATAGTCTGCGTTGTTTGAATCCCACCCAGATTTGCCGATGTTGGCGACTAACCAACGGGCTTCAAAAGCAGAGGAGACAGCCATAACGCTATTATTCTGCGGAGTCTGTGACAGGATCTGGCAATCATATTGTTTATCTGAAGTACCAAGAGGAATCTGCGTTGGCGGCACAGTGATGGTAGCAACTACGAAATAAAAAGTTGCTGTTGGGCTCGGAGTCAAAGTGGGAGTTTTTGTAGGTGGAATCGTAGCAGTTGGGGTAAGTGTGGGCGGCAATACGCGCGCAGTTTCCTGTGCAGCAGCATCTGCTGTTTCCACAATGGCTGTAAGCAAAGAATTCGGGTCAAATGTAGGGACTGGCGTAGGAGCAGGCGCAAGGGACGGAACCACGCAGGCCAAGGTTAATGCTGCAACAGCCAGGATGGAAAAAAATCTAATATTGCGCCGAATCATAATTGCTCCTGATTTTTTTTATTTCACAATAATGGCAACGTACGGGTAGCACATCGGACCATCGACTGCCCATGTCATTACCTGTCGTCCCTTTGTATCCGGGGCGGTGGCATCCAGCTCAAAGGTATAGGAGTCGTTGGGATTCATGATCTTGGGAATCTCAATGCGGCCGATGCCAGTCATTTTTGGGCCGCTGACATATTTCACATCAATACCGGCAACCCAAGCCTTTGAACCAATATTGACAATGGTCCATTTGATATCAAACTTGGCGCCCTTGTTATATTCTGTAAGATCGCGTGGTTTTCTGTTGATCACAGCACAAGCATATTGAGCCTGTGTGGAATGTTTGGTGGCAGTGGGGCTGACCGGGAAAGGCGTAAAGGTATCAATGACCAAGGGAGTCACTGTGGGTGTTGGGGTCTCGGTAAATATGAAGGCGGTATCTACTGCGCCAACTGTTGGCGAGGCTAGCGGACCTTGTGCTGCCACTGTCGCTTCAACAGCGTTGGCAATTCGATCCTCAACAGCCATGGTTTGGGCTACAGCAGTATTAACCCTTGAATCCAATTCTTGAGTGTTTTGGCTCGGCAAACAGGCGGTCACCAGAAATACAAGGGCGACCAAAATAAACATCGTTTTACGCATAGTGTTCTCCTTTATGAAAAGACCGTCAGACTTTTAAACAGGCTGTATGAGCCTGACGGTCTTTTAAGTACTAATCTGTTTCGCCGGAGCCGATACCCAGCGGTTTCCACTTACTCTCATCTTTCAAGCGGTGCTGGAGACCGCCCCGGTTATGCAGCTCATCGAATCCCTCGGGCTTGATGAACATTTCCTCGCCATCCAACAAGGCAGAGACACCTCCCTGCCCGGGTTCGGGACGTTTCAATCCCTTAAATTTGGCAGCATCCGACGGGACATAATCTGTCGGCTCTTCGTATGTCGTGACGTAACCTTCGTAGTTGCGCAGAATTACCTTGTGATCGGACATGCTCAACAAATAGTTCGGCATGACTGGGATCTTTCCGCCGCCGCCAGGTGCATCAATTATATACTGTGGAACGGCATATCCGGAGGTATGTCCGCGCAGACCTTCCATGATCTCGATGCCCTTCGCAACCGGGGTGCGGAAATGTCCCGCGCCTTCCACAAGGTCACATTGATAGAGATAGTACGGACGCACACGAATACGAACAAGGTTATGGACAAGTTCGCGCTGGATATGAACATTATCGTTCACCCCCGCCAACAACACGGACTGATTGCCCAACGGAATACCTGCACGGGTAAGGCGGTCTGCAGCTTCGGCAAGTTCCTTTGATATTTCATTCGAATGGTTGACATGGATATTCAACCAAAGCGGGTGGAATTTTGCGAGCATATCGCATAATTCCTGGGTCACACGCATGGGCATGAAGACTGGCACGCGCGACCCGATGCGGATGATCTCAATATGCGGGATCTCGCGCAGGCGGGTGAGCAATTCTTCCAGCACTTTTGGAGCCAGAACAAGCGGGTCACCACCGGAGAGCAGTACATCGCGAACTTGCGGCGTATTCTTGAGATACTCGATCTGCATCTCGAATTCCTGACGGTTGAAGGTTTGGCCAGGGTCACCAACGATGCGGGAACGTGTGCAATAACGGCAATATGAGGCACACTGAGTCGTTACCAGCATAAGCACTCTATCAGGATACCGGTGAACCAGCCCTGGCACGGGAGAGTGGCGATCTTCCGCAAGGGAATCTTCCATCATGGCGGTGAAAGCATTTAATTCTTCCGCAACAGGAATGATCTGCTTGCGGGTTGGGTCATCGGGATCGTCAGGATCGATGAGGGAAATAAAGTAAGGTGTAACGTCCACACGGAAGAGGCCCTGAGACTGCAAGGCTTTCTTTTCCGAGTCAGTCAGCTTTAGAACTTTTTCGATATCTTCCGCCGTATTCAAACGGTGGCTGAGTTGCCAGCGCCAATCGTTCCATTTCTCATCTGGAACATCTGCGTAAATGGGAGCACGCTTCGATACAAAGGGTGTA
This sequence comes from Anaerolineales bacterium, assembly GCA_046328875.1. Classification (GTDB taxonomy): domain Bacteria; phylum Chloroflexota; class Anaerolineae; order Anaerolineales; family Villigracilaceae; genus Villigracilis. Next base: position 4,559,229 of record JAXLVS010000001.1, read on the forward strand.
TTCATGGGTTTATCCTCCGAATTAAATTATGGGTTGACAATAAAACTTGGCTCAACTTTAAACTGTGGAGGGTCGTGGTCGGGGCGAAAAAAACCTGCGAACATCGGGTAAAGCATGCTTAACATTGTAAAAGCAAACGGAATGCGGGTCAATGCGGTTATTTTTCGAGAGTACAATTGGGCAAAAAGGAGAGCAAAACATGACCGTTGAAGGAACTCACGGATTATGGGGCGACTTGCACCGCCCCGAACTGACCCCAAAACAAACCGACTTTAGCGTGATCGGGATCCCCTTTGATGGACTCGCCAGCGCTCGAAAAGGTGCGGCTCTTGCTCCCGAGCGCCTGCGTCACTGGTCCAAGCATTTGACTCCCTTTAGCGAAGACCGCACCCGCCTGAAAGACATGACCATCTGTGACCTTGGCGACATAACGATCGCCAACCCTGAAACCGACTTCAACATGATCCGCCAGCGAGTGGCGACCCTGCCCAACATGCCCATTCTACTTGGCGGCGACCATTCCGTTACCATCCCCATCTTGCAGGGACAGCGCGAGCGCTACAACGACCTGCGCCTCGGCGTGCTTTGGGTGGATGCGCATCCCGACCTGTGCGACAACTTTGATGGTTCACGCATATCTCATGCCAACGTCATGCGCCGCGCATTGGAGTTTGGCATCGAACCTCATGATGTCTGTATGGTGGGATTACGCTCATGGGAAGAACAGGAAATTGATATTATTGAAAACAGCGGCATCCACGTGTATACCGCCGCAAGTGTGGCAGAACGCGGCATGAGGCATGTAGCTGACAGCATCCGCAACATCCTCAATGACTGCGACGCGATACATATCTCACTGGATATCGACTGCCTTGACCCATCCGCCGCGCCTGGAACAGGCATCCCTGAATTTGGCGGACTGACCTCGCGCGATGTGTTAACTCTCATCAAGTCCACACAAGACTTGTCACTCGTTGGATTGGATGTGGTCGAAATTGCTCCACCACTTGACCCATCCGAAGCAACGGCGTTCGCAGGCTTGAAGATCATCATGGAATACATTGCCGTCATTGCGCGCAAAAAGCAAAAAGGATAGCGACATGCAGATCAACGAAGTCAACATCATCCATAATGTAGAACGAAGACAATTCGAAACGCACATCGATTCACATATCGCCGAACTGGCGTATTACATAAACGGGAATGTTATTATCTTTACCCACACGGGCGTACCCACCGCATTGGAAGGGCAAGGCATTGGCAGCAAACTTGTAAAAGCAGGCTTACAATATGCAAGAGACAACAACTTAAAGGTTGAATCCATGTGCTGGTTCGTCAGTGGCTATATTGAACGTCATCCCGAAGTGCAAGACCTAGTCAGGTAAGTTTCAATTTCCTATAAAAGAGAGGCTGCTCGTTGAGCAGCCTCTCTTTTATTTTTCAGCTTTTACCTTTTCCTCGATCAATTCAAGCACAAACTTTGCAGCGAGAGGAACGGCATTGGACACAGACGGAGAAAGCTCCTCACTAAACTCGTGGATGCGTTTCGTGGCAATGCCCACAACCATCACTTCATCGGGCAGTTTTGCTCCCAACGACTTCCCCATCGCGATCGCATTTTGCAGAGAAGTATCATGCGCGCTCGTCGTGTGATACGCAGAATAATTCGGCATATCATCTAATTTCAACATCAAGATCGAGCCAATGGGTTCATCCAACGCAAAGGCATCCACCAATATCGCGCGCCGATAACCGATCAAATGCTCCATCAAACTGATGCCGCCCAGCGAAAGGCATTCCACATCAACGCGCAGATCAGCAGGGATTTTTTTCTTTACTTCCTCTGCCACTTTCCAGCCAACGCCATCATCACCAAGAATGGGATTTCCAAGTCCGATCACCAAAGTTTTCATTGGATAAAGTCCGCTTCTTTCTACGCCTATGTCTGATACTGCTTAACAAAACTGTTTCAACACTTCAACAGGTTTTCCATCCACATCCCGAACCGTGACTTCCAAAGGCATCTGCCCTGGAAGAGAATGAGTTGCACATCCAAAGCATGGATCGTAGGCACGAAACGCCATCTCCACCATGTTGAGCAGACCTTCATTCACCACCCCATCTTTGATAAGACTCATCGCAGCTTTGTGCGTGGACATTTGGATCGGCGCGTAGTTATTGGTAGTGCCAACGATGAGATTCACTTTGGTCACGAGTCCCCGCTCATCGGTCCAGTAATGATGCGTAAGTGTGCCGCGCGGCGCTTCGACGATGCCGATCCCCTCCGTTGGAATTTGAGTCGGCTTCGTGTGAATATCCGCAGAAGTGATCTCAGGGTCTGTCACCAACTCCACCCAGCGCTCGGCGGCGTACAACAATTCAACCAATCTCGCCCAATGTGTAGCAAGCCGTTGATGCACAGGCTTGCCGCCAAGCGTGGCATAAAATCGTTCGTACTCTTCTTGCGCACGCGTTGTTGCCATGCCATCGGATGCATTGAGGCGCGAAAGCGGAGTTGCCATGTACACGCCCGAGTCGATGCCATCCACAAATCCCTTCCAGCCAACTTTTTTGAGATATGGGAATTTGAGATACGTCCAGGGTTCGACGTGCTCAGCGATATGCTTGGCATATTCCTTTGGTGCGTATTTGACAAACTCTTTTCCGTTCGGGTCCACCACGCGAACGTTGCCATCGTAAAAGTTGATCTTGTTGTTCGAGTCGACCATGCCCATGTAATAGGTGTGATGGGTGTACACGTCGCCGAGGATGAGGTCAACATAGGCCTTGTTGCCAAGCACAATGTCATTGAAAATCTTAAGGCTGAATTGTGCGAAGTCAATCGCCCAGCGTCCCATCTCTTCGATCTCTTTGCGCTGTTCTTCGGTGATGCCCTTGGTCATGCCGCCAGGGATGGATGTACACGGATGCACCTTGCGCCCGCCGATCATCTCCACAACGGTATGCCCGTACTTGCGCATCTGGATCACCTTGCCGCCAATCTCCAACCCCACTTTGTGAATCACGCCAAGGATATTTCTTTCAGCAACGGGGGCATCTGGTCCCATCACAAAATCAGGTCCGCCAAGTGCATAAAAATGGGTTGTGTGATCTGTGCAGTAGAACGCGGAATACAACAACTCACGCAGCAGTTTTGCAGTGCGCGGCGGGTCTACTTGATAGACCATGTCCGCCGCTTTGGAGGCCGCCATGTGATGCGCTTCGGGGCAGACGCCGCAGATGCGATTCGTGATCAACGGCATTTCTTCAATGGGACGTCCTACACAGAACCGTTCAAAACCGCGCAGTTCGGGAATCTGAAAATAGGAATTGGCGACATTCCCTTTATCATCCAAAAATATCTCGATCTTGCCGTGTCCTTCGAGACGAGTAACGGGGTCAATGGTGATGCGTTGAGTCATAAGGCCTCCGATCCTTGCTGCCTGACAAGTAAAACGTGAGATATAAAATCACGTTTTACTTGTTACTTATCACTGTTATTTTTTACTATCGTTGTTACTTCTCCAGAGATGAAGCATCTTCATGTAATTCCTTGATGAAGTTCGCCCGTGCTTTTACATCTTCCATCTTGAGGGATGCGTATTGCGAGGCTTCCTTCATCAATTTTTCAACAATGTCAGCAGGCAGTTTTTTGAGGTCTTCATGGGAATAGCCCTGCTTTTGAAGATATTCTTCGATGAGAGCTTTCTCCAATAACGCGTTGGGATCTTCAACGGGCTCTGTATTTTCGATTGGTTTGGTGTTCATGTCATTCTCCTTTCCAAGGATTGAACAACCATCTTTCGTCTTTCATCTTTTCTCCAACAACTTTCTACTTTCCACCCACCACTTTCCACACATTTCTGTTCGCTTTCAACAACGACCCTGCCAAATTAAACCGATATACCTGTCCTGTTGGGTCAGGGATGCCATCCAAAATGTGGTCGATCTCTTCGGGTGTGTTTGCGTCAATGACGGATGAAAACGCGGTGATGAGACGCGCGCCATAATCCATCACACCCTCGGCGGGACCATAACAGCCAATGCACTGCGTCCCTGCCTGCGGACAGCGCGCATTACATCCGCTGCGTGTGGCGGGCCCGTTGCATGGAATCCCCTGTTCGAGCAGGCACAACGTCGGGTCAACGGGAGCAACATCCTGAATGCGTTTGAATTCCTTGATGAATTTCACATTCCTCGCCCGCGGACATTCATCACACACTGTGGAATCACCGCAGCCGATGACCGATCCCTTGGGCGGCAGTTCCGTTTCTCCCTTCACAACTTTGATCACCAGATCAATAACCGCCGCAATCTGGTGACTCTCAGGCGGGCAACCAGGCATGAAGTAATCCACGTCAATAGCTTGATCGAGCGGACGAACCACCCGTGAAAGGGTAGGGATGTGCAATTCACCTTCGGACACGTCATAACTTGTGCGCGGATAAATTTCATTCGGGTTATCGGTGGTGATGGGGTTGAACGCCGTGTAGACAATATCTCCCACAGGGCTGAGATTCGCTAGCCCAGGGATGCACCCCTCACAGGCACATGACCCGAACGCAACGAGTATCTTTGATTTCTGCCTGAGTAATTTAGCGATATGCTCATTCTCATCGTTGCGAATCCCACCATTGAAGAGGGTCAGCAAAATAGAACCGTCTTCCATTGCTTCCACATCGTGATATTTCGCATCCATCGCCACAGGCCAAAAAACGACATCAAAGTTCGCATCCACATCCAGAATCTTTTCATGGGTATTCAGCACGGCAATTTCACATCCACCGCAGGAGGCAGCCCAGTACATGGCGAATTTGGGTTTTGTGGTCATGCTGATACCTCCTTTTCAAATGATGAATGTGGATTGATGAACGATGAATTTTCAGATTCATCATTCTGCATTTTGCATTCTGCATTTAAGTTCAATGGCCCCAACTTCCGCACCTCTTCCACAAATGCAGTTGTCTCTGCCGCGAACTTTGCCCCTTCCGCTGCGCTAGCCCAAACCAGTTTTACGCGCTCAGGCTCAATGCCCAAGCCCACGAGCACGCGCTTGAGCAAGAGATAACGGCGCAAGGCTTTGTAATTCTGTTCGATGTAATGGCATTCCCCAGGGTGGCAGCCAGTGATCATCACGCCGTCTGCTCCGTCTGAAAGAGCACGCAGCACAAAGGTAGGATCGAGGCGGCCTGAACACATCAAGCGGATGAGTCTCACGTTCGGCGCATACTTCATGCGCGCCGTCCCTGCCAAGTCCGATGCGCGATAACTGCACCAGTTGCAGGTAAAGCCGATGATGGTGGGTTCAAATTGATCGGTCATAGAATCAACTCCTCACGCCGCAATGGGTTCAAGATTGCGCATCATCAACCCATCGATCTGCGCGATGATCTGCTCATTGCTAAAGCCTGTGCCGCTGATTGCACCCGCGGGACAAGCCGCCACGCACGTTCCGCAGCCCTGACACAGCGCGGGATTGATCGAGGTCACTTTATCGCCTTCAATAAAGGTGATGGCATTGAACGGACATAATCCATTGCAAATTTTGCAGCCCGAACACAGCGCTTGATTCACACTGGCTTTGATCGGCTCCAGCGCAACTTCCTTTTGCAGGATCTTATCGAGCACACGCGCAGAAGCTGCCGCACCCTGCGCCACGCTGGACGGAATATCTTTCGGGCCTTGCGCACAGCCCACGATGTAAATGCCTTCGGTCATCGTGGCAACAGGATCAAGCTTGGGGTGTTTCTCAGTGAACCAGCCATCCATTGAACAGGAAATGCCGAACATCTTGCCAACTTCTTTTGCATCTTTGCGCGGCTGCAATCCGCTGGAAAGGATGACCATATCCACGGGGATGCGGCGCTGCTTACCCGCCAATGTATCTTCCACTTGAATAACGAGCTTGCCTTTCTCTCTTTCATTGCGCGCCGCGTTCGTTACCTCAGCCACTTTGCCGCGCACGAAGAGAGTCCCTTCTTCCAGCACACGTTGATAGAACTCATCGTAGGCTTTGTACGCCGTGCGCATGTCAATGTAAAAGTTGTAGACCGTTGCACCCGTGCGTTCGTGAACGAGATGCGCAAATTTCAATCCCTGCATGCAGCAGATCACCGAGCAGTAATTGTTGAAATTCTTATCACGCGACCCCACGCAATGGATAATGCCCACGCTCTTCGGCGTAGTCTTTCCATCACGCAAAACGATATTGCCCGAAGTCGGCCCTGCAGCATTGGACAAGCGCTCGAACTCCAAGCTCGTGAACACATTCGGCAAACGTCCATAACCGTAATTACTCACCCGCCGAGCATCGAACAGGTCATAGCCAGTGGCAAGCACAATGTTGCCCACATCAATGTGCAGCATTTCATCCTGCTGGTTGAAATCGATCGCGCCCGTCGGGCAGAACTTTTCGCAAGCCTTGCAAGTCCCTTTGATGAAGTAAGTGCAATTTTCCTTATCCATCACAGGGAAATTCGGCACAGCTTGCGCAAACGGCGTGTACACCGCCTTGCGATATCCAAGCCCTGCTTCGTACACATCGTCGATCACTTTCTTCGGGCACTTCTCCTGACAAATGCCACAGCCCGTGCAAAGTTCTTCGTTGACGAAGCGTGCCTTCTTCTTGATCGTCACATGGAAGTTGCCCACATAGCCCGTCACATTCGTTACCTCACTCCATGTCAGCAAGGTAATGTTCGGGTGTGTCCCCGCCTCCACCATGCGCGGTGTGAGAATGCACGCGGAGCAATCCAATGTTGGGAAAGTTTTATCAAACTGCGCCATGTGCCCGCCAATGGACGGTTCACGTTCCACGAGATACACATGGAATCCCGCATTCGCAATTTCAAGCGCCGATTGGATTCCCGCAATGCCGCCGCCCACCACCAGGGTAGTTGGATTGATCGGAACTTTAATCTCTTCCAGCGCAGCATTTTCGATCACTCTCGAAACCGCGCCTGATACAACAGCTTTGGCCTTTGCCGTCGCTACGGCTTTATCTGAATGCACCCATGAAACCTGCTCGCGGATCGAAGCCAGCTCCACCAAATACGGATTCAATCCCGCATTCTTCGCCGCCGTGCGAAACGTCTTTTCGTGTAAATGCGGTGAACAAGCCGCTACGACCACGCGTGTCAATCCCAACTCTTTGATGTCTTTTTCGATTAGTTCCTGTCCCAAACTCGAACACATGAATTTGTATTCACGCGCAATGATCACACCTTGCCGCCCAAGCTTTTCAGCAGCCCAATTTGCGACATCAACGACATCCACAGTGCCTGCGATATTCGAACCGCAGTGACAGACATACACTCCGACTCGCTCTGTCATTTCACCGCCTCCTTCTTCCCCTCATGCTTGGTCCAGCGACGCGGCATGGGCAACCCCTCATCCTTCTTTCTCGGCGCGGCGGGTTCCTGCGTCACAGGCACTTCCACGCCAATGTGCGCGAGTGCGTTGCGCGAGCTGACTAACTCTACGCCAATGCCCACTTCGCCAGGTTCTTTGCCGAATGCCAGCCCCATCAACTGCGTGAAGAACAGGATCGGCATGTGAAAGTCTGTGCCGAAGAAATGATTCATCTCATTTTGATAAGCATCGATATTCATCTGGCACATCGGGCAGACCGTCACCATCATCTGCGCGCCGCGTTCGTCCGCATCAGATACAAGTCTGTGGATAAGTTCAAAAGCAGTTTCAGGCCCGATCTGAGTCATGTGCCCGCCGCAGCAACTGGTCGTGAGCGGATAATCGATCACATCCGCACCGAGCGCGCGCAACAAGTCATCCAACTCCGTGGGATGTTCATGGTCTGACCAACGATGTTGATAATCAGGCCGCGGCAGCATGCAGCCCATGTACGGTACGACCTTGAGTCCGCTCAACGGGTGGATCACTGCTTTTCGGATGGCATCCAGCCCCACGTCGTAGACAAGAACGTCGATCAGGTGACGCACATCCAGCGTGCCCGCTTTGTATTCCAATCCACCAGCCGCAAGCGCCTCATTTACTTTCGCGCCCAAGGTCGGACGTTCCTGCATGTAGTAATCCGCTTTGGCAAGGTTTAGATAACAAGCCGAACACGGCGCAACGACGGTTCGCGTGCCATTATCCATTTGCTTCGCCTGAAAGGCGGCCAATGCAAGATTTCGCGCGATCAATGAATACGCGGGAATCAAGTTGATGCCGAGATACTCCGTCGCTCCGCAGCAGTTCCAATCCTCGATCTCTTCCAAATGCAGGTCCAGCGGCTCAACGATGGAATTGAGCGACTCCATATACGCCTTTGCGCTGGAATCCATGGAGCAGCCTGGGTACAAAAGATATTTGTTCATGAGGTCAACTCCAATTCCTTGGCGCGATCCAGGATCTTCGTCAATTGATCCATGTGTTTGATTCTTTTCGGCGTGATCGCCATGCGCCCCTTCGAGATCATCCCCAAGCCCATCGGCATCATGCCTGGCAAGCGCAGCGGAAAATGCCGCAGATAATGACGTGTTGCCAACCCAAGCTCATAGCCGCGGCCAAAGGTTTCCACCATGCCCACAAAGGTCTGCGAAAAATGCGGCGCGGTTGAGTCTGTGTACAACTTCGCGTGGATCGCCATCCCTTTAAGCGTGTACATCACATCCGCGATATGCACCTCCTGCGGACACCTCACCACGCAGTGATAGCAAGACACGCACAACCACGGCGTATTACTGCGCAACACTTCCTCACGCATCCCCGCTCGCAACATTGCGAACAACATGCGCGGCGTATGATCCATATCCGCAGCCACAGGGCAGGAGCCGCCGCACGTCCCGCATTGGATGCACATCTCCAAATGCGAAACGCCCGCAGTTTTCATACTCACTTCATGTAAGAGGGAGAGGTCTTCTTCGCGCGTCATTCCTGCGCGCACTCGTTCATCTGTCATATGGGGCATAAAAGCCTCCGTGCCACAACCAAACCACACCAGTTGCTGCTCGGCCTGACCGAAGTCATCCATTCGCAGTAATGATGAAACACCCCCGCTTTTATTATTGAACTGTGGTCTAAACAAATACAGTAATAAAGATAATCGTACAATCCTGACAAACATCCCAAGAAGCAGATACAATTTCGAACATGAAACTTTTTGACACGTTTGAGCGCACCGTAACATCCCAACCCAATAAACCCGCCTTTATCTATTTTTCTGAACACACAAAAAAATGGGATGTATTCACCTACCAGCAATTTGCGGACTCAACGAACCGCTTCCTTCTTGGACTTCAAGCCTGCTCGCTGACCCCAAGCATGTCCGCCGCTGTAATGACTCCGCCCAGCATTGAGTTCTTCCCTTTCGCATTTGCCTTGCTCAAATTCGGCATCATCCCCATCATCCTCGACCCCGCCGTTGGATTGAAAAAAGTCAGCGAGATCCTCAAAGAATCCCAACCCGATATTTTCATTGGCAACACACTTACGCACGCTTTGCGCGTTATCTTTGGCTGGGGAAAAGACTCTATCAAGCACAACTTAACAATAAATTCTTTCAAAAGTCGAAAGTCAAAGGTCGCCCGCCTAGTTCCTAATTCCTCATCCCTAGTCCTCGATCACCCCGCCGCCATCATCTACACCTCTGGCAGCACTGGACTCCCCAAAGGCGCAATCTACACCAAAGCCAACCTAGCCGCCCAACTGGAACTTTTACAAAACACCTTCTACATCACCCCCGACGAGATCGACCTACCCGCCTTCCCACTCTACGCCCTCATTGACGTTCTACTTGGCGTCACATCCGTCATCCCCGATATCACCTTCCCAGTCCCAGGCAAAACGGATGCTGCCAAAGTCTTCGATGCCATTCAGCAATTCAACGTTACCAACATGTTCGCCTCGCCCGTTGTCCTCGAAATTCTTTCTTCTTTCGCAGAAGACAAACTTACTTCGTCTCACCCAATTCTTCTTTCCTCCCTCAAACGCATCATCACCGCGGGCGCACCTGCCACCATTCCTCTCCAGCAAAAGTTCAGAAACCTGCTTGGCGACCACACCGACCTCTTCGGTATTTACGGCGCAACCGAGACTCTACCCATCGCCAAGGTCGAAAGCCGCGAAATATTCTTGCTAAAAGAAAAGACCGAGCAAGGCGCAGGCATCTGTTTGGGAAAACCGATTGACGGCGTCACCGTCCGCATCATCCCCATCACCGACGAGCCGATCGAAGAATGGCAGGATTCGCTCACTGTGGAATCCAATGTCGTTGGGGAAATAACAGTTCAAAGCGCAGCCACGACGCGGGAGTATTTGAATCGACCAGAGTCGAATCGAATATCTAAGATCGAATATCGCGGAGACATCATCCACCGCATGGGAGATGTTGGCTACTTTGATGAAGAAGGCCGCCTCTGGTATTGCGGACGAAAATCTCATCGCGTCATCACAAAAGATGAAGTTTTGTTTACTGAACAAATTGAAAACATTTTCAACGCGCATCCACAAGTTAACCGAACCGCATTGGTTGGTGTACAAGGTAAGCCTGTGCTCTGGGTGGAAGTGAAAAAGAATGTAAAAGAAAATAAAGATAAAATCAGGCTGGAAATGATCGAGCTGGCAAAACATCATCCGCAGGCATCAAAAATAAAGGCGTTCCTATTTATGAAAAAATTTCCAACCGACGTGCGCCACAATTCCAAGATCATCCGCGAGGAATTAGCCATGCTTGCAGAAAAGAGACTCTCATGAAAGCGTTAGTCACGGGCGCAACAGGCTTCCTCGGCGGCGCACTAACTCGCCGATTAAAAAACATGGGATGGGATGTAACCGCTCTTGGGCGCAATCCAAAAAGACTGAATCAGCTTGAAGATGATGGTATTCGCGTCGTCCAAATTGACCTCAAAGATAAAAAAGCGCTGGCTGATGCCTGCAAAGATCAGGAGATCGTTTTTCATTGTGCCGCGCTGCCTTCGCCATGGGGAAATTTTGAACTGTTCTATCAAGCCAACGTCATTGGCACACGCAACGTCATTCGCGGATGCGAAGAGCATCAAGTAAAACGGCTTGTATATGTTTCCACGCCCAGCCTTTATTTCGACTACAACTCGCGCACAGATGTGAAAGAAACGGACGCGCTGCCAGAACCCGTCAGCAATTATTCAGCCACAAAAATCCTCGCCGAGCAGGAATTGGACGAAGCCTTTGCACGCGGACTCGCCACAATTGCAATTCGTCCGCGTGCGCTCTTTGGTCCAGGGGATACGGTCATTTTCCCGCGCCTCATTCCGCGCCTACAATCGGGGAGGCTTCCCATTTTAGGTGACGGCGAAAACATCGTTGACCTGACCTACATCGAAAATGTTGTCGATGCGCTTTTGCTATGCGCCGAGTCGCCTGCGAATACACTTGGTAAAAAATACAACATCTCGAACGGTGAGCCTGTCAAAATCTGGAAACTGGTCGAACGCATTTGCGATGAATTAAATCTCCCGCATCCCACGCGAAAGATATCCTACAAAACTGCGAATGCCGCAGCCACTGTGCTTGAAGCAATTTATACGATCATCCCCACGCATCCCGAACCTCCGCTCACGCGCGTCTCCGTCAGCATGCTGGCGAACAGCACCACGCTCGATATTTCTGCCGCGAAAAATGAACTCGGCTATCAGCCCAAAGTTTCAGTTGATGTAGGCGTGGAAAGATTCCTGCGATGGTGGAAGGAGATTCACCACGGAGAACACTGAGTTCACAGAGATTTTGTTGTTTTCTCCGTGCTCTCTGTGTGCTCTGTGGTAAAAGCTATTATGAAAATCAATATCCTCAACGCAGGTTACTGCACCGCTCCCGAACACATCGCCATTCATGGCGGACGTTGGCGCACGATCCATTTTCCCGCCATGTTCGCGCTGCTGCGTCACCCAAAATTTGGCGCGATGCTTTTCGATACGGGCTATTCCTATCGCTTCTTCGACGAGACGAAAAAATTCCCCAAGCGTTTATATCGCTGGATGACTCCCGTCACACTTCACGAGGAAGATTTGGTGGTCAATCAACTTTTGACCTTTGACCTTCGACCCAAAGATATTTCCCACGTTTTCCTCTCTCACTTCCATGCGGATCATATCGGCTCTCTCCCCGACTTGAACTGGTCCCGTTTCGTGTACATGCCCCACGCCTTTTCACACTTGCGCAACCTACCGCCCGGAGAGGACATGAAACACGCCTACCTGCGCGGACTCATCCCCACAGACTTCGACTCCCGCTCCCAACTTGTGGACATGTCCAAGCCCGTTTTGCTCGCAGAGGAATACGCTCCTTTCAAGACAGGCTATGACCTGCTTGGTGATGGCTCCATCATCGGCGTGGAATTGCCTGGTCACGCGCTCGGACAAATGGGAATATTTGCCCGTGACGATGAAGATAAATTATTTTTCTTCGTGGCAGATGCGGCCTGGCTCAAACGCTCCATCGTGGATAACCGTCCACCGCATAAGATTGCGAATCTCCTTTTCCCCGATCCCGCAGCCTATCGGGAAACACTCGGAAATTTGCAAACGTATTATTTGACTCATCCAGATACACATGTCATTCCATCGCATTGTGATGAGACAATTCGCTCATTCCAAAAACCAATTAACCACGAAGGACACAAAGAGCACCAAGGAAAGATCAAAGGGCTTTAACCTTTGAGTACTTCGTGTCCTTTGTGTTTAAAAATATACAATGCAGCCTGAATTATTCACCCGCGAAAACATCCACACCCTGCAATTCCCACCCACCGCGGACGGGGACTATGCGCGCCATTACCTCATCCCGATGATGACTGATGACCCGCAGAAATATATTCGCAATATCCACAACACGCAGTTGATGGCCGTCAAAATTGACGAAGTCATCCTGCCGATCACCCTCACAGATTTTCACCCGCAGAACACTTATACTGTTTCGCCCTACAGTCACTACGTTTCCTACGGCGGATTGGAGGAGGTGAAGCATCTCAACAGTCCGCTGGCGGAAGTGGTGGTGAAAGCTGTGATGAAACCTGTCGGGTGGTATTTCAGATACTCGAAACTGGATAAGGTTGTATTCGTGAACAACTATCTGCTTTCGACAAATCTGTATCCATCAGTAAACAGCGAGCAGTTATCGGCGGCGAGCGAAGCGTTGATTAAGTGGTTTCCAGACCGTGCCATAATCTTCCGTTCGGTGGATCAGAAAAAGAATCCACATATTTATCAGAATTTGGAAGAGCTTGGATATGACTTGGTCTTGAGTCGTCAGGTTTGGTATATGGAGCCTGTGGCTGCGTTGAAGACGCGGCAATGCAAGGAAGATGTGCGCGTGTTGAAGAAGGCTGGCTATGATGTGGTCAGAGGCAAGGATCTGTCAGATGATGAATTGCATCGTGCGGTGCAATTATATGAATTACTGTATCTGCAAAAATATTCTTATTACAACCCGCAGTTCACGTTTGAATTTTTGAAACTCGCCCGCGACGAAGAGACCCTACACATGTATGGACTTAAGAAGGATGGTCAATTAAACGCGATCATGGGATTCTTCATCCGCGATGGTGCGATGACCCAGCCATTGTTCGGGTACGACACATCGCTGCCGCTGGAAGAGGGTTTATATCGTTTATTGACATTGGTCACTTTGCAAGAAGGCGTGAAGCGCGGACTACTTGTCCACGCCAGCGGAGGGGTGGGCAAGTTCAAGAAAGTGCGCGGTGGTGAGTCGGTGACGGAATACAACGCGGTATTCACAAAACATTTGCCGCGCAAAAGGCAATTGCCGTGGAAGTTGATCGGGCTGATCTCGAAGATAGCAACACCTTATTTCAAGAAAATGGATTTTTAATTCAAATCATTACGTCATTGCGAGGGCGATGCAGTTTCGCCCGAAGCAATCTCATAGATATAGAGGAGATTGCTTCGTCGCGAAGAGCAAGAGCGCTCCTCGCAATGACGGATTACAAGGAGCATCCATGCAAGTCAACATCCCTCTCAAAATCATTGGTCTCGGAAGATATTTACCAAAACGAATCGTGCCAAGTTCTGAACTCGAAGCCATGTGCGGACTCTCCGCGGGCTGGGTGGAGCGGCGCAATGGCGTGCGTGAACGCCGCTGGGTGACGGATGAAACATCATCGTTCATGTCGGCCGAGGCAGCGCGCGAAGCGTTGGACGAAGCAAAGCTCAAACCTGAGCAGCTTGACCTCATCATCAATGCATCCGGGACGGGAGAGCAAGCCATTCCAGATACGGGCGTGTTGATCCAACGTCAGCTTGGGTTGGGGAAATCGGGCATCCCTGCGATGACGGTGCATACGACCTGTTTGAGTTTTGTCATGGCAATGGACGTGGCGTCCAATTTCATCCAAAGCGGACGATACAAAAATATCCTCATCGCCAGCGCGGATGTGGCATCCTGCGGCATCAACCCGAAGGAACCAGAGTCCGCTTCGCTGGTTGGAGATGCGGCGGCGGCGGTCGTTGTCACGCGTGCGGATGCGGGCGACCCGTCCATGATCCACCACGCGCATTTCAAGTCCTTTGGTGATGGCGCATATCTCACCACCATCATGGGCGGCGGCTCGCGCCTTCATCCGCGCTTTGCAGGGCACAACCCCGAAGATGATCTCTTTCACATGGACGGCCCCGCCGTCCTACGGATGGTACGCGGCATCGCACATGAATTTTTGGACGAGTTGTATCCTGGCTTGTCGAAAGGCATGGTTGATGTGGATGTGGTTGTCCCGCATCAGGCTAGCAAAGTTGGATTGATGATGCTGCAGCGTTTTGGATGGCCCGAGAATAAGATCATCAAAACTATTGAAACACTTGGCAACTGTGTCGCCGCTTCAATTCCAGCCACACTATATCAGGGTGTACGGGATGGAGATATTCAGCGTGGAAATAAGGTATTGTTGGTAGGTACAGGCGCGGGCTTGTCCATTGGCGGGATGGTCTTGACGTTTTAATTAATGCTCATCACCTTTGACGTTTACACTGCGCTATTTGATATTGAAGGCAGTCTCACACCTCTTGTCCGCGAGATGCTTGGGAATGAGAGGGACAGTCTTGGGTTTGTCCGTGCATGGCGAAGCAAACAACTGGAGTATGCGCTCATCAGCAACTCGCTTGAAAAGGAGCGGATTCCATTTGAGAGTATCACCCGCCGTTCGTTGGATGACACACTGTCCCGCCGTCATTTGGATGCAGACAAAACGGTTCGTGCATCGCTGGTATATGCGTGGCAAAACCTGAAGCCATGGGACGAAGCTGCTGCCGTGTTGGAAACACTCAAGTCTCGCGGATACCTGTTGGGGCTGCTCTCCAATGGAGATACAGGCTTGTTACAGACTTTGGCGAAGAAACTTCCGCCTGTGATCGAACATATCTTCTCCTCAGAACAGGTGGGGTATTACAAACCGCATCCGAGCATATATAAATTGCCTTTTCAGGCATTGCATATCAAAACAGATGAACTTCTTCACGTTGCTGGTTCTCCAACTGACGTGTTGGGAGCAAAGGCAGCAGGCTTGCGCTGTGCATGGTCTAACCGCCAAAGCCATCCAACTCTCGATACACAGTATCCCGCGGACTACGAAATGACCGATTTAAACGGTTTGCTCAACATCCTTTATCGGCAAACTTATTAATTATCAATGCAATTGAAATGTCAAAAAGTTGCATAACGTCCTTTATTCCTGCTACACTGTAACGGAACATAAAAGCAATGGAGAGTTGTTTTCTAATGGTTGATCGGTGCTAACTTCATGAATATCCTACTGACTGGCGGCCGCGCCCCTGCAACGCTTGAACTTGCCCGCGCTTTTCATCGCGCGGGGCATACTGTCTATATGGCGGAAAGTTTGCGCGGGCACTTGAGTCAGCCGTCAGCGGCGGTGAAGGCTAATTTTCTTGTACCAGCTCCACGTCAGAACAAAGAGGCGTTTCTCCTTGCGCTGAGTCAAATTATCGTTGAGCATAAGATCGATCTGCTAATTCCCACTTGCGAAGAAATTTTTTACGTCAGCATGGGGCGTGATCAATTACCGTGCACCGTTTTTGCAGAGCCCATCAAAAAATTAAATACTTTCCATAACAAATGGAATTTTGTCGTCAACGCCATTGGGTTTGACTTGTACGCCCCTGAAACAATTTTGATCAACAGCCAGGATGACATCCTGCACGCGTACGCTCACTGGCGCGGTTTGATATTGAAGCCTGTTTACTCCCGTTTCGCCGCACGGACCTTGATCTTGCCTCCGCTTCAAAAGGCATTATCTACACTGAATTTTGAGTCACCATGGATCGCGCAAGAATTCATTGAAGGACAGCAATTCTGCACCTATTCGGTCTGTCACAATGGAATGGTGCATGCACACACGACATATCCCACCAAGTTCACAGCAGGACAAGGCGCGACCATCGTCTTTGAGCATGTAGAACACCCCGCAATTTTTCAATGGGTAAAAACATTTGTTAGGGAAAATAATTTTACAGGGCAGATCGCCTTTGATTTCATTCAAGCAAAAGATGGACTGTTGTATGCGTTGGAATGTAATCCGCGCGCAACCAGCGGTGTGCATTTGCTGGCGTCCAACCCCATGTTCGTAGATGCGTTCATTGCGCCAAGATCTGGCTGTGTAATGCCGCTAAACGGATCTTCTCATATGCTATCCACAGCCATGCTGGTATATGCACTTCCTGCTGCCATTCGTGAGCGCCGCTTTATGGAATGGTTGAAAACTTTTCTTTCCAGCAATGATGTGATCTTTGATCTCAAAGACCCAATACCTGCCTTGCTTCAACTAAGAAGTATCTTTGCGTATATGGCAATTGCGCGCGAAAATGACATCACTCCGCTTGAAGCATCCATGTTCGACATTGAGTGGAACGGAAAAATCACTCTCCCCCGCGTTTAAACAATTCTATACACTTTCCAGCGTTGCAATGAATTCGCCTGCTGTGCTAAAGCGATTATCCACTTCTTTTGCCATGGCCTGTTGAATGGCATATGCTGCGCGGCGTGGAAGGTCACGTGTGATCTCACGCGCATCTGGTGGCGGCGCATTTAAGTGAGCGAGCAAAACCGCGCCTGTATTGGGGCGCTCGAACGGCAGTCGGCCTGTCAGCATTTGATAGGTCATTACGCCAAGTGCATATACATCTGCCCGCCCATCCACTTTGGCAGAAGCCTGAATCTGTTCGGGGGACATGTAATCGAACGTTCCTAATATTCCACTGCTTGTAATGCGCGTGTGAGCATCTGATATTTTTGCAATTCCAAAATCGGTTAACACCGCACGAGATGGAGTCACCGAAGAATCCAACATCACATTGGATGGTTTGATATCACGATGCACCAATCCGCGTTGGTGGGCATAATCAAGCGCATCTGCTATGCCACGCAGCAAGTCTACTGTCTTTGGCAGGCTGAGCTGCTTTTCTTGTTTGAGCAGGCTATTGAGGTCTGGACCAGAGAGCAATTCCATCACGATGTAATATGCATTGTTTTCGCGGCCGTAGTCCATCACGCGGACGATATTGGGATGGTCGAGCCCAGACACAATTTCCGCTTCACGGACGAAGCGCTTTTGAAATTGTTCATCGCCAGCCAATGCTGCGTGCAATATTTTGATGGCAACCTCTTTGCGCTTCGTGGATCCTGTGGCGCTATACACTTCCGCCATGCCGCCACGTCCGATCAACTTGAGGTTGTGATAGGAAGAAAATGTAATCCCGTCTACATTAGTGGCTGCTTCAGCGCGGATCTCTGCCGGGGTCTTTTGGTAGTCTATTTGAATATGATAGAAGAAGCGGTCTACAAAGCGTTGCAGCTTTTTACGCATAGGCTGAAAAAGCGCCCCCGCCAAAACAGAAAACACAACTGCTACTAGGAATGATTGATCGCCTTGATGAATCCCTTTGAAGATCGCAGATACAAGCAAAAACTCTAGTCCAAATGTAAGGCCCAAGCCAATAGTAAGGATGCCATACACAAGTGACCGATTGATAAGTAGGTCAATATCAAATAATTTGCTGCGTGCAATAGAAATGGTGATAAAAAGCGGGAGCATTAAGAACAGAAAGATCCCTGCCAAACGTGAAACCACCTGAAAGATCGTGACAAGAATTGTCGTGCCATTAAACGCAGGGACAAAGATCTGCAATACCTGGAAGATCAAAAACCAGGAGAATGGTCCCATTGTCCCAATAAATGCCCAGCGGATCTGCTGTTTTTTGTGCAAGCGTGGAGCGGTACTTATAACGATACACAGAAGCGAGAATGCCAATGACATACCATGTAGTTGTAACCAACAAATAGCCGCTTCGTCCCATGGTATCCCAGAAAAACGGAGACGAGGGAAAGATATAAATCCCCAACATGGTGGCAACCAACAATGGAACAATAAACTTGAACCAGCGAGGGACAAATTTTCCATCCGGGAAAAGCATGGAGAACAACACAACGCCAATATCTCCCAGTGCAAGGAGCAGACCGCCTGAGACTTCATAGCCCGGAGTAAGCGCAATAATATTTGCCAGATTGGTGACTCTCACCCCAAAGACGATCAGGAACAGGGAAGTGAAGATCGCGAACCAATCATCAGAGCGACGCACAATGAGCATACCGCCAATGATCGAAAAACCGAACATCAGCAGGAAGTCAACACCATAATCAATAATAAGCTGTAGAAGGACAGGGATGCCCAGAATCAATTGGGCGATGTTTGAGTTTTGAAATTTTGGGAATTGCGGTGAAAGAACAGCTCCCAGAACCATGATCGTATAAACGACAACGACCCCCCAAACACCAATCAATACGCCGCGCAAAATGGGGCGTTCTTTTAGCGATGTTTCATGTGTTATCGGGCTGGTTGGCATATTGTTTACATTTCGCTTTTCGCAATCATAACAAAGACCGTTTCAAATGCACCTTTCGGTTTTGTTATAACTTTTAGCCCCATGATTCATATTCTGGGCGACATATCAACCTACGCAAGTTTTAGATAAAAGTTTCCAATTGACTGTCACGTGACCGTAAAACAAAAACATGCGCTCTTTTCAGAACCTATTTCTGGATGAGGGAAGGCAGGATTCGAATGTCATCCCCTCAATGGGGGCGCGTGACCATAAACAAAAACACGCTCCTTGCGGAACGTGTTTCTGCGTGGCGGGGAGGGCGGGATTCGAATGTCATCCCCTCAATGGGGGCACGTGACCGTAAACAGAAACACGCTCCTTGCGGAACGTGTTTCTGCGTGGCGGGGAGGGCGGGATTCGAACCCGCGACCGGTTTTAAAGCCGGCACTCACTTAGCAGGCGAGCCCATTCAGCCACTCTGGCACCTCCCCATCTTCAATTACCGATGTCCGACTGACAATTTACGGCTGCTGCTCCAATCGTAAATCCAAATACATCAATCGTCAATCGCTGGCGGAGAGAGTGGGATTCGAACCCACGTTGGTGTGACCCAAACATGTTTTCAAGACATGCGCCTTGAGCCGCTCGGCCATCTCTCCATGTACCTGTAGTTCAGGAATGCGAGCGAGATTTTACCATATATAATCAACCCAATGGAAAAAAACTACGATGCCATCATTATCGGCGCCGGGGTTGCTGGGTTGACCGCCGCCCTACACCTTGCCGAACGCGGATTGAAACCGCTCATACTCGAAGCTGATGAACGAGTGGGTGGACGACTCTCAGGCAAGGAAGAAATCAAAATAAAAGACTGGAGTTTTCCATCAGAACATGGCGTGCATGGGATCTGGTCATCGTATCTCAATCTCAAGTCCATGCTGCGGAGGCATGAGATCATTTCGGAACTGGTACGTGCGCGTGACGAACAATGGATCTATCGCGTGGGAAACTCCATCCGCCGCGCGCCGATTGGCAATGCCATTCGCAATAGCGTTGTCCCTGCGCCATTTCATTACATTCAACTTTTCTTTTCGCCGCGCTTTTGGGGCATGTTAACTCTGCGCGACCTGCTCTCCATTTTCAACGTCTGGTCTGTGTTGGTAATGGCGCTGGGCATTGACCCATTCGTTGAAAATCAACCGCTTGAAGGATACACCTTCGGTAAGGCGCTCAAAAAATGGGGACCTGCCTTTCGCTCGCTCTTTTTCGGTCTCACCCGCAATGGACTCTCCACTGATCCTGACCAAGTTCCGCTTGCAGGCTTTCTGGCCTTCCTGCGTTTTTACACGCTCATGCGCCGTGATGCGTGGTCGTTTGAATATCTGCCCAACGGCGGCGGCGAAGTCTGCGAAAAACTATCAGCGAAGATTCTGAATCTCGGAGGCGAGATCAGTTTCAAGCGCAGAGTGAATCGAGTAGAAAAAGATGGAGAGTGGATCGCGCATTGGGAGCAGGATGGAATCGCTGGCGTGGACCATGCTCCATTCTTGATCATCGCCTCAGACTCGCCCGCAGCTGATTCAATTATCAAGAACAGTTTCCCCGCTGACAATTTTTTCTTCCCACATGGACTCGGCCATGCCATTATTCGTTTATGGTTTGACAAATCACCACGCAATGGACCAGAGTCCGGGATGTTCAGCGGTGACTTCGTGATGCACAATTTTTTCTGGCTGGAAAAAATTTATACACCTTATAAAAAATGGCACGAAGAGACGGGTGGAACTTGCATTGAAGCGCATGTGTACGGCCCGCCAAGTGTGCTGGCGCAGCCTGATGCGCTTTTGCTCGCCAATGTCATCACGGATGTGCAGCGTGCCTTCCCCGAATTGAAGGGACATTTGATCGCACCCTATTTACAACGCAACGCAGATACGCACACGCTGCCCGCTTTGGGTGCGCGCGGTACGCACCTGGGAATTGAAACGCCCTGGGAAAATCTCTTTTGCGCTGGGGATTGGGTTCGCCACGAAACGCCTGCTTTCTTTTTAGAGCGCGCCTGTGTGACGGGACTTGAAGCCGCCAACCGTGTGTTGTGTGCTAGTGGATTGGAAGGGTTTAATGTGGAAAGTTATCCGCCGCCTGAGCCAATGGCTGCGTGGATCGAGAGTCTGATGATGAAGGGGAGAAAAAACAGACGAGAGAAACGAGGGACAAGTAATAAGTAAAGAACGTAGCGCTAATGCTGCAACTTACTCATTTGCGGAAATGGTCATATATGGCAATGGCTACGACAATA
Source organism: Anaerolineales bacterium (assembly GCA_046328875.1). GTDB lineage: Bacteria > Chloroflexota > Anaerolineae > Anaerolineales > Villigracilaceae > Villigracilis. The sequence continues at coordinate 4,580,367 of JAXLVS010000001.1, forward strand.
CCAATAATTGCCAACACTATCAAAATAAAAAGCATACTGTTTTTCCTTGGGCGCTTCGCTAGCCACCCATCCACTTCGGCCAGGTCCTAGGCTTGGGCGGATTTAGCGTTGTAATTGCCTGCTTGACCTCATCACAAAATTTCTGTGTGGCTGGTTCTGGTCCCATACCAACATATCCGCGGATGACGAGTTTGGAGTCTCCAATGTATCCGATAATCTCCAACCCCGTGTCATTTACGAACATGGATTTGTACATGCTGACAGAAATATTGTTTAAATTTGCTGCGGATAACAAAGTGCCAGATTTATCTCCACTCCGCACCCAAACAAGCCACTGAGATGTAAGAACGACTCCAGTATGAATCGTTGTGTCCACCGAAGGGCTCAAGAGGGAGAATAGACCGCCTGAACGATTTTTTGTGGAGACTGTTTCGCAGCATGACACTGTTTCAGTTTCCAGGTCGCCCAAGTTCTTTTCCTGAAAATAATTCTTCAACTCGCGGAAGACTTCAGGGTGTAATTGATTCACGGGGCATTCCCGTGTGGTTCTATTAAACTCGCTCATGTTTTACACTTTCTGTTTATTATCAATATACATGCAAATAAAGCAAGAATCAATAAGGGTATAGTGTGCTATTTATTTTAAGGCTGGCAAGAATGGATTTGAACATAGGCTCAATATCCTTTGAGGCCTGTTTTGGCGCGGAGTTCAAGACAATTCCTATAACAAGGTCGGTCTTCGCCAGTTGGGCAGTTAAAACAATGACAGTATTCCCTGTATTATTGCAATTACTATATATCGTTTTGATTCCGTCAAATGTGCCATCATAATAAGGCTTTTCAGGGATTGATTCACAAGAAAACTTTGACAAGTACGTATAGGTGCGGTTCGACAGATTACGGATCACATCTTCAGGAGTGATCGACATGGGACGAAGCACAACAATCGATACACCAGGCGTGGCAAGAATATCAAAATTGCGGAGACTCGTTGATGCTTTCAATGTGGGAAACTCTAAAGACTCTGAAACCTCCGGAGATGTGATCACATCAGGCCAGGCGGATGGCAATGAAACAGTGATAACACCCGTGTCATCCGTGTAACTTGTCATGGGGATAGCAGTAATAGTGGCAGGAGGAGCAATGCTCGTTGTGGGTTGGCTGCTACAAGCCATAATGGAAGACGTAATAGAAAAAACTAAAAGAACCAAAAATGGATGGCGTACTTTCATGACAGATAACCTTTCATCAAAAACCTGAATAATGATTAGCAGAATCGCGATTTACATGGAGGACTAGGAATCCCCATCCCCCAATACAAGCTTTGTTAGCTCGCTTTCACGCTGGAAGGACCTTCAAGTAGAAAGGTTAAACAAAGCAAATTGAAAATTATAAATGGATCAGAGTGTTTTTATTTCAAAATTCATAACCACACTGCGACGAGTTGAAAGGCAAAGCCAATGATAATAAGAGCCAACCCCAGCCTTGAGATACGTGTAAAACGTTCCTTTTCTTCTCTAATTTTTTGGTTGTTTTCTGCCACAGTTAATCCATTTTCCAAAACATTAGAATCTTCGAGACCAAGGCCTACACCTTCCTCAAAACTTGGTTGTGGAAATCCCCACTTAAAAAGTATCCCTGCACCTGTAATACCAAGCACCAATCCAAATGAATTTATGAGTTGCGTCATCGTTATTTACCTCCATAATGACAATAGATGTTAAAACACTTATAGCTAGTTGCAGGCCAATTAGATGCTTTACAAAACTTAAAATCTATATCACATTTTTAGATTATACCTACTCTCAAAGTAAAACAAAGGCCGCGAAATATTTCGCAACCTTTGTTTTACTTTCTACTTTTCACTTCTTACTCTTCCCCTAGATCACATCTAACTTCTTCTCTACCGTCTTGAACGCCTCAAGTCCTTTATTGAGAAGTATCACTATAGTAAGCAAGGATACCTTCTGTGCTGTATTGTATGGTTATGGCGTCCATCCCGGCGAATCGCATGTGGCTATATCCCCGCTCTGCAAACCGTCCTTGAGCGCCAACTGCCGCTGCTCAGACGATCCATGGGTCCACGACTCGGGTGAAACGTAGCCCTGTGTCTCACGCTGGATGCGGTCATCACCCACCGAAGCGGCGGCGTCCAAGCTCTGGGCGATATCCTGATCCGTCAGCTGAGTCAGGTAGCCAGTTTCGGTGGCATGGAAGAACCAGATACCGGCCAGGCAATCAGCCTGAAGTTCAGTCTCGACTGCTTCGCTCCCAGGCCCCGTGGCGTTTGAGCTGCCCGACAGTGCACCAAGCAGGTTTTGCACGTGATGGCCATACTCATGCGCCAAAACGTACGCTTCGGCGAACGAACCGCCCTGAGCACCAAAGCGTGTCTGTAGTTCGGTGAAAAAGTCGAGGTCTAGATAAACCTTCTGATCTCTCGGACAGTAGAACGGTCCCGTTGCAGCGCTGGCGTATCCACAAGCCGCTTCTGTTGATCCCGTGAAAAGGACTGTATCAGCCTGTGTGTACTGGCTCCCACCTTGGACAAATTCGTCGGCCCAAAAAGCTTGGATGCTATTGACGAAGCCTACGATACGGCAGTCCTGGCGTTCATTTGCATCTGCCCCTGTCTGGCATTCCGCTTGCAAGTCGTTGCTTCCATCTGCGCTTTGCGTTGAAAATGGTACTTGTTGCCCCGTATCAGTACTCGTCAAACCAGTAAGGTCCACGCCAAACAGCATTGCTACTACCACAATGATCAGGCCAAGTCCGCCGCCTCCCAAAGCAATTGTCCTGCCTCTTCCCCGGCCCCGTCGGTCCTCTACCTGATTGGGATCCAAGCGGGAGTTATTGTTGAATGACATTTTTTCATCCTTTCATCTGAGCTTTTCTAGTGCGAACCTGACGCACCAAAGCTGCAGATCGTTATGAACTATTGTTTAAATAGTTGTACCTTTGATCCACATAGAGTTGATCGCACGTAAAGGTGTGTGGCGCAAACTATTCTACTAGCCTTGAATTCATCATACGCCGAACACTCCCCAATCGCACCCATCGACCGGGGAGTGTTGAACTCCACCACTTGGGGGAGATCGCCAGGAGGAATTCGCGTTAAAGGCTTTCTGATCTGGAAAACCATGCTCGTAAGTACGACTTGACTCGCAAGCCCAACTGGTGTTTATACAGCAATCTTGCCGCTTAACACCCTTATAGGATAAACAGCTTATATTTACAGTTCGTTCCCAGGTTATCCGTCACCTATAAAACAACAAAGACCGCAAAGTGATTTGCGGTCTTTGTTGTACTCGCTACTTGTTACTTATCACTGATCTTCTAAATCACACCCAACTTCTTCCCTACCGTCTTGAACGCCTCAAGTCCTTTATCGAGGTCATCCTTCGCGTGCGCGGCAGAGATCATCACACGGATTCGCGCCTTGCCTTGTGGCACGGTCGGGAAGCCAAGCGCCATCGCGAACACACCCGCATCGAACAACTCACGGCTGAATTGCTGCGCAAGCGGCGCTTCGCCAAGCATGATCGGGGTAATGGGTGTCTCGGTAACGCCCGTGTTGAAGCCGAGGTTCTTCATTTCAGCTTTGAAGTATTTGGCGTTGTCCCAAAGTTTATCCACCAATTGAGTAGAGTCTTCGAGCAAGTCTACCGCAGCAAGACAAGCCGCCGCATCAGGGACAGTGACCGCAGACGAAAACAAGAACGGACGTCCACGCTGACGCAGCCATTCAATAATGACCGATTTACCAGCGACAATTCCGCCCATCACGCCAAAGGCTTTAGACATCGTGCCAACTTCCACGTCCACTTTGCCATGCAAACCAAAATGATCTACGATCCCGCGTCCGCCTTTGCCTAGCACACCTTCGCCGTGTGCATCGTCCACCATCAAAAGAATATCGTACTTCTTCGCCACTTCATAAATATCGGGCAGCGGAGCGATGTCACCGTCCATACTGAAAACACCATCCGTGATAATGAGCGCGCGGCGGAAATCCTTCAAATTCGCTTTGATCTGTTCCTCAAGCGACTTCACATCGTTATGTTCATACGCAACGATCTTCGCGCCAGATAAACGACAGCCATCAATAATGGATGCGTGATTCAATCTGTCTGAAAAGATCACATCTTCTTTCCCGACCAAGGCAGGCACAGTTGCCAAATTTGCCGTAAAGCCTGATTGAAACGTGATCGCCGCTTCCACACCTTTAAATTTCGCGAGTCGTTTTTCCAGCTCAACATGCAGCGTCATCGTCCCAGCGATCGAACGCACAGCGGCTGGGCCTACGCCCATTTCATCTGTAGCTTTTTTCGCAGCAGCAGTCAGCGCGGGATGATTCGCCAACCCCAAATAATTATTCGAGCAGAAATTCAAAACCTTCTTACCATCCACCGTCAACCACGCGCCTTGCGGCGATCCGATCGTGCGGATGTTGTTATACAGCCCCTGCGATTTCAGACCATCGATCTCTTGCTGGATCCAATCAGTTTTCGACATGGTTTCTCCTTTTGGAAATGCAATTTTATTATAGCGATTTCCCCCATGCACGATGTCACGATTCTATTTGTCACTTATCACTTCTGCCAGCAAGCCCAACTCTGCCAATGCAGCCATTACTTTTTCGATGGCTCCGCTTTTGACGACCACCGCCGTTGGACTTAACAACTCGCCCAGGAATTTCCCCGCCTTTGAGGTACGCATCTCTTCCATAACCTCAGGCCTGCTTACACGTAACACAAGCAGACTCTCCACCCGAGCCTCAGACCCATACTGCTCCCAACGTTTGAGCGCTTTCACCATCGCTGGTGGCACGGCTCCATTCGTATGTTTGACAAGCATGGCAAGCAATTGCTCGGCTTTCAACCCCTGTTCACTCGCCCGCTTCAAAGACTGCGCACTGACGGAGTAAAGATAATCGTCACCTTTTTCATCTTCCCATTCACAGAACCGAGAGATCTGATAACGCACTGCACGCGAGAAATAGCGTGAGACCGTGATACGCCCATTTGAAGAGACATTTAATTTTCCGTCAAAGGTCAAAGGTCTAGAGTCGTTCGGCTTTTGACTTTCGACCTTCGACAAAATTCGAAACGCCGTATATTCCTTCCCATCCTCTGGCGAAGCAAGGTCAACCACGCCTAACCAATGCAACACTTGAATAAAGTATTTCACCAACGCGCCATCTACTGAGTCCCAATAGGCAAAGCCGCGCAGGAACTGTCCATCGGAGGCGCGTTTGATGAACCATGAGTCGTAGTCCCCAGCGGGTCTTTGAAAGTCGGGGAATTTTTCTTTGATGGCTCGCAGAAAAGCGGGCAGACTCCACCACTTGTTTTGTGGAATGGAGTTGATCAAATCCATCAGAAATTCGCGCGTGACAAGCGGCTGATTTTTCCACTCGCCTTCGCAAATTAGGCTGGGAATCAATCGCAATTCATCAAAGGTTTGGGAAGTGAGCCAGGCTTGGAAGAGCATATCCAATGCGTCAGTGCGGGAAGCTTCGAGGAATTTTTTTATGGTCTCTGTTTGAGGGATATCTTTATTGACAAGCTTTGCAGCAGTCAACAAAGCAATTAACTGTGCATCTGGCGTGAAAGTAGTTTTGCCCATGCGCAACGCTGCAAGATAAGTTGTTGCATCATCAAGGATGTGGTCAGTGGCTGGGATCTCGTGAGCTTTTTCAACAGGTGTGGCAGGACGGCCTAATGGCTCGCTGCTCTTTTTTATTTCGATTTCATCTTCTTGATAAGCCAGTTCATTCACCAGCTCAAGCAGGTCGTCGGGGATGTAGGCGAATTCTTGTGCGCCTTTGCCCAGGTCAAAGAAGGCTTTGGCAAGAAAACCACGATAAAAAAGAATCTCTGCTGTGGAAATCGGTTTCATGTGCGGGCGTTCTCTGTCACGCCTCCCTGCGCCCATCTCACGAATCTCACCGTATTTGCGGGCGAAGATGGGCCATTCCATTTTTCCGTCAGACGCAACGAGAACGTTCAGCGCAGAGCGTGCCTCAGCGGGGAGAATATCAATAGTTTCGGTAACAGCTTCCAGGTCCAGAAGAGAGGCGGTGAGTTCTTCGAGAGCAGAGTCTGCATCGACGGATTCCAATTCAATTCCCCAGAAGCCCGCGACGATCCGAAGATGTCCTAAATCTTGTTTTTGAAGAGAGGCGGAAAGATCCGACATTTTTTGATTCTATCATCCCTTGCATTAGCTTGGAACTTTTTCGAGATGTGTATCGTCTTGCATCGGTTCGTGTTCTATCAACTGTCGTGTATTTTATTTTTATCAATAAGGAGATAATTAATGGTAGCTGTAATACGTTTTCTTCACATCGTCGCTGGGATCACTTGGGGAGGGGGAGCCATTATGATGAATTTTGTGATCGGCCCCGCTATTGGTGCAACAGGTGATGTTGGCAGGCAATTTGCTGGTCACTTAATGAGCAAAACCCCGTTCTCAAAACTGATGATGGCATCTGGTCTTCTTACCGTGCTGGCTGGTGGAACTTTATATGGACTCGACTCGAATTGGTTCAGGTCTGGTTGGATGATGACGGGGACAGGAATTGGGTTTGGGATCGGAGCAGTGGCAGGCATTATTGCGCTTGTATTCGGTGCCATAATCGGTAGCACAAATGGCGCTCTCGCCGCGCTTGGCGCACAGATTCAGGGCAAGCCTACAGATGAACAAATGGCAACCATGGCCATGCTTCGTAAAAGACAGACTCTTGTTACTGCTGTCAATACAGTTTGCATTCTTATTTCGATAGCCTTTATGGCATCTGCGAGATTTTTGGGATAAGTTCAATAACAAAAAACGGCTGAATAAATTCAGCCGTTTTTTGTTTTAACCTTTTACAATTTTCAATACCTGAGGGAGTATTTCAAAGTTCACTTTTTTCAGATTACTACCAAAGCTTGTAAATATTTCTCCATCAGCATGGATATATAACGGCAGATCAGAGGAAAGAGAGAATTTTTTAAATTCGCCCATGCTGATCTGTTTAAAGCGCATGTGAGTGCCATTCATGAACTCGGGCACAAGGCGGAACATCATGCCACGTGAAACTTTGTTGACGATAACGTATTCCATTTTGCCATCATTGTTCTTTGACTCGGGGGAAAGCATAAATCCGCCGCCTTCACGCGGACCATTGCAAAGTGTAACCATGAGTGTGCTGCCTTCCCACGCCTTGGTATCTGTTTCTATTTTCACCTTGGCAGGTTTGTGATTCAAAATGATGGTTTGAATCACTGCTGTGAGATACATGAGAAAACCTTTGACGATGGGCAGCTTGTGAGAACGAATGGTGACAACAGCGTCAAAACCAATGCCAATCGTGTTGTCAAAATATTCTATACGGCCGTGTTCGTCTGTCATTTTGCCAATATCTACAGCTTCGACATTTTCTGCCTTAAGAGCATGAGCCAGAGCATGAGCAGATTTTTGCGTAAGCCCCATGGAATAGGCAAAGTCATTACCAGAACCGATAGGGACGATACCCATCATGGGGCGTTTGTCTTCAGGGACTTGCATGAGGCCACTCATTACTTCATGCACTGTACCATCCCCGCCCATGGCTACAACAAGGTCATAGCCTTCTTCAGCGGCTTGTTTGGCAAGTTCCACGGCATGGCCGGGATAAACAGTTCCGCTCCATGTCAGCTCGCCTTGAAACTCCCGCGCGATCGGGCGCAGATCATTGGCTGTCTTCCACGCACGTCCCATGTCGGCCATGGGGTTGAGAATAAGTTTTACTTTTCGGGGCATGCTCGGCTCCTGATCTTAGTTTGTATGGATATAACCCCGTCTGCCTTGTATTGGTTACAAAAAATCGCATCAACGTAATTTGAGGCAATTTTGCAAAACTTTATTATTCCTTCTTTGTGCCACGAACTACCAATGGGTCTAATGGGCCGGTGGATACCTTTGCAAAGACAAATTTCCCGCGGTTGTGTTTTTTCGCCCAATATAGGGCGGCATCTGCAGCACGCAACAGGTCGCTGGCGTTATGAGAGTGCAGTGGATATACAGCAATCCCAGCGGTGATTCCCAATTGAACAGGCTTGCTGCCTGGGATAGGGAAAGTATATGACTTCATCAAGTCAACGATCTTGTTTGCAACGATCTGTGCCACTTCGACATCGCTGTCACGCATAATGAGGGTCAATTCATCGCCACCATAGCGGGCAAGGAAATCCGTTGCGCGCATTTTCTCTGCTAGGTAGTTAAAGACATGGCGCAGAACATCGTCTCCAATGCTGTGCCCCAATGTGTCGTTCACATTCTTGAACCCGTCCAAGTCCATCATCACAACGGAGAATTTTGAATTCATATTTCGGGCATAACGCATCTCTTCTTGCAGGCGCTCATCCAATGCACGGCGATTGGGAAGCCCTGTAACACTGTCCGTGTTTGCCATTTCTGTTACGCCTTTATGCAGGCTCGCATTGGAAATCGCCACAGCCGCCTGATCAGCCAGCAGGCCGATCAAACGCATTTCGGCTCTGGTAAACCCGCCCGTGGTGGACCTTGAAACATTCATTACTCCTACAATGGAGTTGCTGAACTTCAACGGGACACCAATAATAGAACCGTTCCATTCCTGGGGCGCATTTTTATATAAAGGATGTGCTTTTATATCTTCTACAATAATGGGGAGACCGTTATTCGCCACTAAATAGGTAAGACCATTTGACCTTGGCATTGAAACAGGTTTATTGCTGATGCCTTCAGAATTTAAGGATGCACCAAAATCCAGTTTTTCGTGGGAATACAAAAAAATATGGGCAGCACGCGAATTCTTTATCAACTTCATAGCCTCTGTTACAACCGTCTCAAGTACGGTTTGCAAGTCAAGGCTGGATGTTAAATTTAAACCGATGCGCTTTAAAGCATCCAACTCATCCGCCTGCTGCTTAACCAACGTCATCAGGGAATGCTTGGAGATGATCTCCTGTGTGTAACCTTTAACTTGTTCGTCTTTTTCTGGTTTGGCGGGGCTGGCTTCGGTGGCTTCAACTAACACCTGAATGAGTTTCAATATCCCCTCTTTTTCTTCAGGCGCAATTGATTTATCTTGAACGATGATATCCCAGGCGCGACGAAACACATCGTTTCGATCTCTTTTTCTATTTTCCATAACTCCCTTTTATCATCATTACATCTGAGTACAAGACTCCGTTCGTACTAGGGCACATAGATTACTTTATTATAACGGCTATTTTTATCATGTTTTGGATTGTGTTAGAATGAAATCCATAAACTGATGAATGAGGTTTTTCGTGTCTGACTCACCGAAAATTGTTCCAGCCACTCCACTATCTCCCCGCCGCTGCGGCATTATTGTTGGCGCATCAGAGGGAATCGGCGCAGCTCTTGCGCGCAAACTTTCCAAAGAGGGATATACACTTGCTTTGATCGCCCGCCAAAAGGATAAATTAAATGCCTTATGTGCAGAGATCAATTCATCGTTGAACGAACCTCGTGCTTTCCCTTACGTTCATGACGTTTCCAATTATGATGAAGTTCCCGAACTATTGATCAAGGTCATTGCAGACCTCGGCGGATTAGACACATTCGTATTTATGGCAGGTGTTAACTACCCGCCAGGCGGTGTGGATAAATATAACTTTGAGAACGACCGCAAGATGATCGAGGTCAATCTCATCGGCGCAATGGCATGGCTAACTCCAATAGCCGAAATGTTCCAGAGCGCCAAGGCTGGGCAGATCGTTGGTATTGGCTCAGTCGCCGGAGATCGTGGACGCATCGGCAACCCTGGCTACAACACATCCAAAGCAGGGCTTGCCACATATCTCGAAGCGCTCCGTAACCGCCTGACACGCCACGGGGTGAACGTACTCACCGTCAAACCTGGTTTTGTAAAAACAGAAATGATGAAAGCGGCACAAGGTGCAACTCCCTTTGCCATTGAACCTGAAAAAGCCGCAGACGATATCTACATCGCCATGCGTAAAAGAAAACAACTCATATACACTGCATCCTTATGGCGCTGGATCATGCTTGTCATTCAACACGTGCCATCGGTAATTTTCCGCCGAATGTCGTTCTAACCTTTGTAAACCCTAAAGGTCTTTAAGACCTTTAGGGTTTCTTTTCAAAAAATAGCCATGCAAAAAACTTTTACTCAACTCGAAAACTTTGGACATTCACTAAGCGCACCGTCCTATGTCATTCAACCCAAAACAGCTGAAGAAATTTATTCAGCCTTTCAAACTGCCAAGAAGATGGGCATTACCGTCACAGCTCGCGGCGCTGGGCGCAGTTACAACGATGCTGCATTGAACGGCGGCGGCATTATGCTGGATATGTCAGCGATGAACCAGATTGTTGAATGGGATCATGCTACAGGTCTGGTACGATGCGAGCCTGGGGTCACGCTGGAACAGTTATGGCAAAAAGTCCTGCCAGATGGTTGGTGGCCTCCTGTCGTCTCTGGAACCATGAAAACAACTCTAGGCGGATGCCTCGCTGCGAACATCCACGGAAAGAATAATTTCAAAATGGGGCCGATCGGTGACCATGTAGTCGAATTCACCGCGGTTCTTCCTACGGGCGCGGAAGTTATCTGCTCACCTAAAAAGAACGGCGACCTGTTCTATGCAATGATCAGCGGATTGGGAATGCTTGGCATTTTCACGTCGATCACGCTGCAAATGAAAAAAGTATATTCAGGGCTGCTTGAAGTACACGCATGGCCCACACGTAACTTAAAAGAACACCTTGCACTGATCGAAGATAACGCGCCGAATTATGATTACATCGTCGGCTGGTTGGATACCATCACCATTGGTCACGGACAAATTCACGCCACGAATTATCTCCATGAAGGCGATGACCCAAATTCGCAAGAGACCATCAAGCTTGAAAACCAAAACCTTCCGAGCCGTTTGTTCGGCGTGATGCCAAAATCACTGCTGCATTATTTCATGACACCCTTTGTGAACGACATCGGCTGGTGGGGAGTCAACACCGCAAAATATATCGCCAGCTTGCGCAGACACACGTTTCGCCAATCTCATGCGGCGTTTCACTTTTTGTTGGATTATGTGCCAGACTGGGAGCTTTCCGTTGGGCGAGGTGGATTGATCCAATACCAATCCTTCCTGCCAAAAGAAACCGCGCTTCAAGCCTGGACCGAGTTGCTGGCTCTGACCAAAAAGCAGGGTCTTCCCTCCTACCTTGGCGTAACCAAACGCCACCGCCCAGATAACTTCCTGCTTACCCACGCCATGGACGGTTTTTCCCTCGCAATGGATTTCAAAGTGACGGATGCCCGCCGCGCAAGACTCCGCTCGATGCTGCTTGAATGTGACAAGATCGTGCTCGCCCACGGTGGGCGTTTTTACTTCGCAAAGAACAGCGAAACCACTGCAGAAACTGCACTCGCATTTTACGGGCAGGAAACAGTGGATAAATTCAAGAAATTGAAAAAACGCTGTGACCCGAACGGGTTGCTCGAATCGGACCTGTATCGAAGAATATTTGGATAACAATAATGTAGGGGCGGGATTACCCGCCCCTACGAGATTAATGGTATGACACTTGAAATTATTGATTTAGGTCTTATTGATTACGAACGCGCCTGGAAATTACAGGATGAATACGCGGCAGAAATTGCAGAGGGGAAACGTCCACCAACGCTGTTATTGCTCGAACATCCCCATGTTTATACATTTGGAAGAAAAGGTCACGCAGAAAATTTACTCTGGGGCGAAGAACAATTAAAGAAAAAAGGAATCTCCACCCATTGGGTGGACCGTGGCGGAGATGTGACCTATCACGGCCCAGGACAGTTGGTGGGGTATCCACTTCTTCCGCTTGGCAAAGTAAATACAGACAATAAACTTCCCGAAGCTGATTATGTGGGCTACGTCCGCAAGTTAGAGAAAATGCTGATCGCAGCGGTAGCGCAATTCGGCATCGTGACCGGTCAACGGTCTGGCTTGACCGGGGTGTGGATTCAAGCTGATGTGTATTCGCGTTGTCCACGCTGCAAGCCTGAGGATAAAAAGAAACCTGCCAAGCTGGCAGCTATCGGTGTGAAAGTGGATGTGCATGGTATCTCCCGTCACGGCTTTGCGCTGAATGTGAATCCAGACATGGAATATTGGGACGGCATCATCGCCTGCGGATTGAGCGAGCCCGTTGTCTCACTGGCAGACTTGATCGCGCCAGCGCCTTCGATGCAAGTTGTAAAAGAAAAAGTTAAATCGGCATTTCTTGAAACCTTTGAAATAAAGTAAACAAAAACTTACAAAAGCTCTATTTCTCAGTAGCAAATTCGTGTGATTGGGGAATCGCAAATATCCAAGTAAAATCCGCTGCAATTCAAAAGAGGTAGCATGACACAATCAAAATTTACGCGCAGAGATTTTTTCAAACTAGGCGGCTCGCTTGCAGCAGCGTCACTGCTTGCCGCGTGTACTCCTGAAGAAACATTGTTGGCACCAAACAACCCAACCCTACAAAGCAATACGGTGATTGAACAAACTCCAGTTCCATTACCTCTTGTGTCCCTTCCTATTATTGCATTAAGCCGTATGAGTTTTGGCATCCGTCCCGGTGATATTGAAGCATTCCTTGCATTAGGCAGCACAGATGAAGAACGCTTGCAAGCCTATGTAAATCAACAACTCAACCCAGACTCCATTGACGACTCTGATTTTGAAACTCGTTACAACACAGCAGGTTTTGAAACCTTGCACAAAACTCTGGAACAACTTTATGCTGACCATATCGCCGCCAACCCATACGACTCCAATGACGATGCATATTGGGAATGGTATAGCAAACCTGCACATGAGTTGGTTGATGCCACCATCTTGCGCGCTGTATATAGCCGCAAACAACTTGTAGAACTGCTTGCAGATTTTTGGCATAATCATTTCAATGTTTATTTCTGGCAGGATGATGGTGTGCCGTTGCTTGTCTCTTACAATCGCGATGTATTGCGCACTCATATGCTTGGTAATTTCCGTCAGATGCTGGAAGCCGTCGCAACACATCCGTCCATGTTGTATTACCTGAACCAAAACAACAGCTCTGATGCTGGACCAAATGAAAATTTTGCACGTGAACTTTTTGAGCTACACACTCTCGGCGCAGAAAATTATCTGGGCGTACGCAACCCGAACACGGTCGAGAAAGATGCGAATGGCCTTGCAATCGGTTATGTGGATAATGACGTCTATGAAGCAGCACGCTGCCTCACAGGTTGGCGCGTCGATGATGATCTCGGCGGTTGGGATGACAGCATCGGCATCTCTGGAAACTTTATCTACTATAAGCCCTGGCACGACCGTTTCAACAAACTCGTGCTTGGAACATACATTGAAGCAGATCAACCAGACATGAAGGATGGCAGAGATGTACTTGACCTTTTGGCAAATCATCCGGGCACTGCGCGGCACATTGCTCAAAAACTATGTCGGCGCTTCATCGCTGACCTTCCGCCTGAATCCATCGTCCAGGCAACTGCCAACACCTTTACAGAATTCCGCGATGCGCCCGATCAATTGAAGCGCGTGATGGAAACGATCCTGCTTTCGGATGAATTCAAACAAAGTTGGGGAAACAAGATCAAGCGTCCGATGGAAGCGGCATTCTCCGTTATACGTGCCTTGAACTCAGACTTCACTCGTCCGCCTGGCGGCATCTCATGGATGATTGGCCTGATGGGGCAGCCCATCTTTGAACGCCGTTCTCCTGATGGCTACGCAGATGTAAAAGAAGCCTGGGCAAATTCCATGTCAATTTTGTATCGCTGGAATATCGCCGTAGGCATTACAGAAAATTGGCTAACTGATGATGACCAAGGACGCACTATTCAGACCAGTGTGTATAACCAAACCCCGCCAGAGATCCGCACCGCCACGGCCCTCGCCGATTTTTGGATTCAACGCTTGCTCGGTAGAACCATCGCAGAAACAGACCGTGCTGCGATCATCTCGGTAATGGCACAGGAATACACCGCCGATGAACAATTATCTGAAGAGCACGTTCAGTATGTACTACCTGCCATGGTCGAGGTCATTCTTATGAGCCCCGATTTTCAGTGGAAGTAACAGCGAGCTCGCCCCGCCTTTTATAAGGAAATAATCATGTCCAAAACGATCATCCCACGCAGACAATTTCTTCAAGGCTGTTCCGCAGCTATCGCATCCATGGCTGGCGCAAAACTGACTAATCTTGCTTTTGCTCAAGATAACAATTCCTCAGACACTCTTGTTGTCATCTTCCTGCGTGGCGGGTGGGATGCGCTAAATGTTGTTCCTCCGCGCGATGGTAATGATCGCGGTTTCTATGAAATAGCGCGCCCTAACATAAAGATATCCAACCTGCTGCCCCTTAGCGACCAGTTCGGTTTGCATCCCTCCATGTCTCCGCTTTTTGACTTATACCAAGCAGGCAAGGTAGGAATCGTCCACGCCGTTGGATTGGATTACGACACACGCAGTCATTTCGATGCACAAGAATTCATTGAGTTGGGAACGCCCGGTTCAAAGAATACAACTTCTGGATGGATCACTCGCCATCTGCAAAGCATTGGAGTTTCATCCATTCTGCCAGTGCTCTCCACAACAGGCCAGCCAACATCGCTATTGAACTTCACTCCTACTGTGAACTTAAACACACCTGCTGATTTCTCTCAATGGGGCAATGACCTGCTCACATCGCAGCAAAATGCACTGCGGCAGTTATATGCTGGCGACAGCCTCCTGGATCGCGCTGGCACGAGAACGTTGGACGCACTCGGCATCGTTAGTCCGCTGGTCAATGGAGATTATCAACCATCTAATGGCGCTCATTACAATGATGATGATCTCGGCAGACAGTTAAAAACCGTTGCGCAAATGATCAAGCTGGAAGCTGGGCTGCGAGTCGCCGCGGTAGATTTTGGCGGCTGGGACACGCATGAATACGAAAACGATGGCAATGGCGGTTATATCTCGGATTTGTTAAACAGCCTTGCATCCGGGCTGGCTAATTTTTATCTTGATCTGGATTCAGGATATACAGAACGTTTATCTATTGTAGTCATCAGCGAGTTTGGGCGTAGGCTTGTGCAAAACGAATCCTATGGCACAGATCATGGTCATGGCAGTGTCATGTTCGCCCTTGGCGGCAATGTCAACGGCGGGCAGGTTTTTGGGAGTTGGCCTGGCCTGAACAATGACCAATTGTATGACCATGCCGATCTGGCGGTCACCACAGATTACCGTCAGGTAATGAGCGAATTGCTTTCCAAACGGCTCGGCAATTCGAATATTGAGTCTGTTTTCCCAGGGTTTTCAGGAAGTTACAATCCCTTGGGAATATTTCGGTAAACAAAAACTCCCGCAGAAGTGCGGGAGTTTTATTTTGCTATTGTCCAACGATCTCGTCCTTCGTTTTTTGCTTCGTACATGGCATTGTCCGCACGGTTAAGCAATGTATCCCAGGTATCCACTCCAACTCGAAACTGCGCCACCCCCACACTCAATGTGATCGTAGTTACATGTTCTTTCAAGCGCACCACCAATTCACGTATCTGTTTGCAAAGACGTGACGCCTGTTCTGCCGCCGCATTGGAATCTGAATTAGGAAGAATAATCAGGAATTCCTCGCCGCCATAACGCCCGACCACATCCGGGTGACGGACGCCTTCCCGTAGTTGATGAGCAACCTGCCGTAACACCTCATCCCCGAAAGGATGTCCGTGCGTATCATTCACAGCCTTGAAATTATCCACATCCACAACTGAGATGGTCAACATGGAATGATAACGTTCCGCACGCAAGACCTCATTCTGAAGTTCCCTGATGATCGTGCGACGGTTGACTAGGAACGTCAACGGATCAATATGTGCCACCTCACTGGCTTGCACCATGACGGCATCCATCTCGATCTGCTTGTTGCGAGCGATCTTCTTGGAAAACTCGCTTTCGATCTGGAATAACTTTACCCGTCGGTTCAGGCGCTCGATCATTTCCTGTAAAGCAAAATCCGATTCCATTCGCTCGGCAATAAATAAGATACGTCCATTATCTGTTGGAATAAAGAGGCATTCACAATACTTGGATGTTCCCGAACCGCCCAATGGAAATTCCACTGCCCATCGGTTTATAAGTCCGTTCGACAACTTGCCATGTAATAAACTTTTATCATTCGGGGAAAAAAATTCGTTCAAATTGACGGCAGATGCAGATATACTGCTGCACGATTCGAAAGTGGCATTCCACGAAACCAATGTGCCATCGCTTTCCACAAGCGCCACCATGGCATGGATGGTTTCGAAGACCGTTTCCACATCCTTTGTTGTAATGATCTCCGCCAATTTTTGCATAATGGTATTTTAGCGTATTCGCTTTGCTTTTTTATCCACCTTACAAAATTAGAAGCACAGATTACCGTGCGCCTTTTCTTCCAAATTGACGTTCGAGTGTATCTACAGATAAATGGATCATCGTCGGTCTGCCATGCGGACAAGTGCGCGGCGATTGGCATGCCTCAAGGTCATTCAGAAGGCTGCGCTGCTCATCGCTTGTGAGGGTCTGCCCACCTTTGACAGCCAAGCGCTTGCAGACACGCGCCGCGAGCTTCGCTTCCACCTCCGCCTGAAGCGGGGTTTCATCTTCCTCAAAATCTTCTACCAACGCCCGCAGCGCGGAGGCGGGGTCACCACCTGCAAACAAGGTTGGCATGGCGCGGACCTGGAATGTATTCGTACCAAATTCTTCCACTTCAAAACCAAAATGATTCAAGAATGGCAATTGCTGGGTCAGAGTCTTCGCGGACTGTGGCGGCAACGTCACAACTTCAGGTGCAAGCAAAGCCTGCGACGGAATGCTTTTGCTCTCTCTCTGTGCCATCAACTTCTCAAACAAGACTCGTTCATGCGCCGCATGTTGATCGATCAAATACAATCCATCTGGCCCTTCGGCCACCAAATAGGTTGACCCGATCTGCCCGATCAATCTCAGCAAAGGAACGCCTGTTGAAAAAGACCGTTGACCATTAACAGTAGACGGTGAAATGCCTTCGTCTGTGGCTTGTGTTTCCACTGTCTGCTGTTCCCTGTCAACGGACAGCTGCCCATTATCCACTGCATCATGCGCAACCGACCAATCAATTCCGATCTCTCTTGGCTCTGAAGATACTGGTCGCGAACCCCACAACTGCGGCGAAACAGACGGAACAGGCGTATATGCCAGCAACGCTTTACGTGCCGAGCGCTGCACAAAACTAAAAACTTTATCCTGGCTCTTAAAACGGACTTCTGCTTTGGTAGGATGCACATTCACATCCACATCTTCGGGAGCAATATCCAAAAATAAAGCGGTGAGAGGATAACGCCCTACCATCAACAAGGTGTGATAAGCCTGCAACAATGCAGCCGTTAATGAAAACTCCTGTACCCAGCGGCCATTCACAAAAAAGGTGATTTCTTTTCGGTTGGAACGTGTCAATGATGTGGGGCTGATAAATCCCGAAAGGGTCATTCCCTCCTCAGAAGCCATCACTTCGAGCATTTGCTTGGCAACATCCACGCCATACAACGCCGCCAAAATCGCACGCCTATCGCCATCCCCAGCCGTTTGCAGCGTGGCTTGTTTCCCATCTGTCACTTTGAAGCGTACATTCGGATACGCCAGCGCATAACGTGTGATCAACGCATCAATGGCGCGGCGTTCCGTCACGTCAGATTTCAAGAATTTCAAACGTGCAGGAACGTTATAAAAAAGATTTTCCACACACAGCACTGTCCCTACAGGTGCGCCAACTTTTTCAACCTTGGCCGAGATACCACCATCCACGCGTAAGCGTGCGCCTTCTTGCACAGAAGCCACACGTGAAGTGATCGTCATGTGCGAGACAGAACCGATCGAAGCGAGAGCTTCGCCTCGGAAGCCTAATGTCTGGATGTGGAACAAGTCTTCGGACTGAGTCAACTTCGAGGTCGCATGACGCGAAGCGGCCAATTCCAACTCCGCAGCAGGAATGCCATGCCCATCATCCGCTACTTCGATCAACGCTCTACCCGCATCCTCCACCGCAATGGAAATATTTTTTGCGCCAGCATCCAATGAATTTTCAGTCAACTCTTTCACGACTGACGCAGGACGCTCCACCACTTCACCAGCAGCAATTTGAGATGAGACCTCAGAAGAAAGCAATCGAATAGGCATAACGCGATTATACCCGCTTGCAAATCACTCAATTTACAAGCAGGTATTATATAATCGCCCAATGCGATTCACTACTATTTTCTTCGACCTCGACGATACGTTATATCCGCCTGACACAGGCCTATGGCATGCCATCAAAGAACGCATGAACAATTACATGCGTGAGCGTATGGATTTCCCTGAAGACCAAATTTCCACCATCCGTGAAAAATATTTTCTGCAATACGGTACCACCATGCGCGGATTGCAAGCCAATCACAAACTTGATACAGATGATTTCCTGGCCTATGTGCATGACCTGCCACTGAAGGATTATCTGACTCCCAATCCAACACTACGCTCAGTTATCGCTTCGCTTCCGACCCGTAACCTGATCTTTACCAACGCAGACATTCACCACGCGAAAAGAGTATTGAATGTCCTTGAACTCAGTGACCTCTTTGAAACCATCGTGGACGTGAACACCGTCTCGCCATATTGCAAGCCAATGCCTGAGTCATTTCAGATCGCCATGCAAGCAGCAGGTGAGACTGACCCATCCAAATGTGTGATGATCGATGATATACACCGCACCACCCGTGCCGCTCGTGAAGCAGGCATGTTCAGCGTCCTATATCACAACACGCTTAATGACGGCGCCGCTGATGCACAATTAACTAATTGGAATGACTTGATGGGAATTTTGGAGAATCAATAACCATGGAAAATCCAGCAGCCTTTTGGGGAGCTCTTTTCTTTATCCTTCTGATCACAGGCGCAAATTTGATGATGTACGCCATCGTGCGCGGCGTGACGCGTTCTGGCAATAAAAACTTTCTGGAGACGCTGAGCAACACCCTAAACCCGAATGCCAGAAAGAAGGATGAGTCCATGCAAGAGCTGCGCCAGCGGATACAGGAGTTGGAAAAAAGTAAGAAAGACCAGGCGGGTGATTCTGAATAGTAAGTAGCGTTTAGTCGTTAGCTAAACGCCATCAGCTAATTACTAGCTGGCAACCTCTTCTTATAAAAATCGTACAAAGTATTCAGCAAACATTAATGCCGGAATGGTATCTTTCTTTTTAATTAATAAAGCCAATTGGAGGCTATTGTGAATAAAACCTTAAAGACTATTTTGATCGTCCTGGTTGTTATCGTGGTTGGGCTTGGTTCATTTGCAGGCGGCTTTGTAACTGGCCACCTAGTGCCCTTGTCCGGTTTACCTGGCTTACAGGAACCGCCAGTTTCGGTCGCTCCTCCCACTACTTCCCCAGATCAACAATCCGCTACTCCTGCGGAATTGCAAACCCTCTTTGCACCGTTCTGGGAAGCATGGACTCTCGTCCACGAAAACTTTGTAGATCAACCACTGGATGATGTTGCCCTAATGCGTGGTGCCATCAGTGGCATGATGCAAGCGTTGGGCGATAAACACTCCACCTACATGGACCCACAAAATTATGCTGATGCAAATGCCAGCCTCGACGGTACGTATGAAGGCATCGGTGCTTATGTAGATACCACCACAACATACCTTACCGTTATCAGCCCCATCCCAGGTTCTCCAGCCGAACGCGCTGGCATCCAAACTGGTGACCAAGTGGTTGCCATTGATGGCGAAGATATGACCGGCGTCACCGCAGAAGCCGCGCGCTTAAAAGTACTTGGACCTGCCGGTACAACCGTTCATCTCTCCATTTTACGTGAAGGTGAAGAAAAACCGATCGAGCTCGATGTAGTTCGCGAAAAGATCACCATTGCATCTGCCACCGGCAAAATGCTTGATAACAATATCGCCTACGTTCAAGTAACCACCTTCGGCGCCAATACCACACCTGAACTTCTCGCCGCACTGAAGGACCTGACGGATCAAAAGCCAAAAGGCATCATCCTTGACTTGCGCAATAACGGCGGCGGATTCCTCTCCACGGCTGTGGAAGTTGCCTCACAATTCCTTCCAGATGGCGTCGTCCTTTATGAACAATACGGTGATGGCACCAAAACCACGTATGATGTGATCCCCGGCGGCCTCGCAACGGATAAGACCATCCCGATGGTGGTTCTTATCAACGAAGGTTCCGCCTCTGCTTCTGAGATCGTCGCTGGCGCCTTGCAAGACCTTGGCCGTGCTAAACTGGTAGGTGTCACATCCTATGGCAAAGGCTCCGTACAAAATTGGATTCCTCTCTCTGGTGACAACGGCGCAGTCCGCATTACCATTGCCAAATGGCTTACCCCCAATGGCAATACCATCCATGAGATCGGCCTCACACCCGATTTCACCGCAGAACTAACCGCAGAAGATGTCAAAGCAGGGCGCGACCCGCAACTTGATAAAGCCGTGGAGGTTCTGCTCGACATGATCGGAAAGTAAACAGCAAGGAGAAAAATGTTCCTATTCAGTCCGACTTACTTAATGTACATGATCCCCGCCTTCATACTCATGGCAATTACGTCATGGTATGTAAAGGCTGCCTACAACAAATGGAGCAAAGTACCCGCCCAAAGCCGCCTCACTGGCGCACAAGCCGCACAGCGACTGATTTCCACTGGCAGTTTATATGGCGTACAAATACAAGGCGTGGCAGGTAACTTAACTGACCACTACGATCCGCGCAACAAAACGCTTTATCTCTCCAGTGGAGTGGCGAACGTAGCCTCGGTTGCATCCGTTGCCATCGCAGCACATGAACTCGGCCATGCCATGCAGGATGCGGAAGAATATTTCCCGCTAAAATTCCGCTCGGCATTGGTGCCCATCGTCAATATTGGCTCAAACCTCGGCTGGTTCTTGATCATGATCGGCTTGTTCCTGCGCTTCACAGAACTTGCCTGGCTCGGTGTGATGATCTTCGCTGGCGGCGCTCTCTTTGCCCTGGCCACTCTGCCCG
This sequence comes from Anaerolineales bacterium, assembly GCA_046328875.1. Taxonomy (GTDB): domain Bacteria; phylum Chloroflexota; class Anaerolineae; order Anaerolineales; family Villigracilaceae; genus Villigracilis. The sequence goes on from JAXLVS010000001.1 coordinate 4,601,448, forward strand.
TGGAATTTAACGCCTCTTCCCGTGCGAAGCAGTTGCTTGTGCAAACAGGCATCATCCAAACTGACGAAGAGAAACGCGGCGTCAACAACGTCCTCAACGCCGCTGCATTGACCTATGTGGCTGGCCTCATTACTGCAATCCTGCAATTGCTATACTACGTCACTCTCGTTGGTGGCGGCAGGCGCAGAAGCTAAAGTTGCATCAATTTAAAAGAGCAGGCACATGCCTGCTCTTTTTTTATGTGTATAATCCCTGTAATGAAAAAAATAACCATCTTTTTGATACTATTCCTTGGAATTGCAATTATCGCGATCAGCTTCAGTGAACTTGAAACGATCATGGATACTCTGCAAAAGGCGCATTTAGGCTTCTTTTTGCTTGCAATCCTCTTTCAGGTAATATGGTTTGCCGCTACTGGGCGCATGTACCAATCCGTTTTTCATTTGCTCGGAGTTCACGAAGATATCCTGACGTTGAGCCGTATTGCTACAGCGGCGAACTTTATCAATGTGGTGGCACCCACTGCCGGCGTAGGAGGAGTCGCGCTCTTCGCTTCTGAAGCACGCAGGCGCGGGCACCCTGCTGGAAAAGTCACCGTGGCCGCAGCTTTATTCCTTCTTCTTGATCAGGCCGCATTTTTAGTAGTACTCGCACTGGGAATCATAGTGCTTGTTCGTCGTAATGACCTGGATGCGAGTGAGATCTCAGCATCTTTTTTTCTGCTTATCATGGCGGTCATTTACACGAGCATTTTATACATTGGCTATCGCTCCGAGGAAAAACTCGGAAACATCCTTGCAAACGTTGCACGCTTCGTTAACCGCGTTGTTGGTTTCTTCCGCAAAGGTGAATATCTCAGCGAGGTACGAGCACATAGTTTTGCCCACGAAGTTTCTGAAGGCTTTTCAGGGTTAACCGAACAACCAACCAGCTTGGTAAGGCCAGTCCTTTGGGGGATCTTCAACAAATTTCTTCTGATGATCGTTTTGATCTGCGCCTTTTTATCGTTTGAAGTTCCCTTCTCTGCGGGCACCATTATCGCTGGGTTTTCCATCGGCTATCTTTTTCTGATCGTCTCGCCAACTCCTTCGGGTATTGGCATTGTGGAAGGTCTCATGCCCATTGCTCTGGCTTCGCTAAACGTGAACTGGAGTCAGGCAGTTCTCATCACTCTGACCTATCGCACCGTTACATTTTGGGTACCATTTGGAATCGGCGCTTGGGCATTCCGCTCTCTGCACAAAGCAGGCGAAGAACCCTCAGCACAAGCTGCTCAATAGATGTGAACACCCTTTCGGCTTTATTTGATTTTTGGAAACAAGACCCCGATACCGCGCCGAACTTTTTCGCCTGGCGGACAACTCCCGCGCGCGCCGCGCAGACGCATCCCTTCCCGACCGATCTACCTGATACGCTTCGAGAGACCTTAACCACCCGCGGCATTCACTCACTCTATTCCCATCAACTCTCTGCATGGACAGAATCCCGTGCAAGCAAAAATATCATCCTCGCCACAGGCACAGCCAGCGGAAAGACTCTTTCCTACAACCTGCCTGTGCTTGCGGAAATACTTAACAATCCAGAAGCACGCGCGCTTTATCTTTTCCCAACCAAGGCGCTTGCGCAAGATCAATTAACCACGCTGGAAAATTTAAAGGTTTCAACGTTTCAACTTTCCAACCTTCAAACAGCGATTTACGACGGCGACACTCCCCAATCCAACCGACCAGCTATTCGGAAAAATGCCCGCATCATTTTAAGTAACCCCGATATGCTGCATACGGGCATTCTCCCACATCACGCCAACTGGGCAGACTTCTTCTCTAACTTAAAATTCATCGTCATTGACGAAGCCCATACCTACCGTGGAGTCTTCGGCTCGCATGTAGCCAACGTCATTCGCAGACTCAAGCGTGTGGCAGATTTCTATGGCGCGAAGCCACAATTTATTCTGGCATCTGCAACCATTGGCAACCCGCAAGAACTTGCTGAAAAGCTCATCGAGGAACCCATTGAACTCATAGACAACGACGGTTCCTCCCGCGGTGAACGTCACTTCATCATCTACAACCCGCCCGTCACAGATGCATCGCTGGGCTTGCGAAAAAGCGCATTGCTTGAAAGTGTGCGTCTTGCCAATCACTTGCTCATGCGGAATATTCAATCCGTGGTGTTTGCGCGGACGAGGCGAAGTGTTGAAATCATCCTTACCTATCTTCAGGGCGGATTTCAAGATGAGGTATTCGATAATCGAAACTCGAATATCGGTTCTTCTATCCGCGGCTACCGCTCTGGCTATCTTCCACACCAGCGCAGAGAAATCGAGCAGGGACTGCGTGATGGTTCTGTCAAAACCGTGGTCGCTACGAATGCACTTGAATTAGGTATTGATATCGGCGGACTCGGAGCGGCAATTCTTGTTGGTTATCCTGGCACCATCGCAAGCGCACGTCAGCAATCAGGGCGGGCAGGGCGCGGTGATGCTCCTGCTGTATCTCTGTTGGTCGCATCACCCAATCCACTCGACCAATTCCTCGCGCATCATCCTGAATATTTCTTTGGCAGTTCACCTGAAATGGCGCTGGTGAATCCCAATCATCTCTTGATATTGCTTGAGCATTTACGTTGTGCGTTATTTGAATTACCGTTTCAAAAAGGGGAAGGCTTCGGCAGCATCTCTGATGAACTGCTCGATGAATATCTTGAGTTCCTTGTTGCCAGTCAGGAATCACATTTCTCCAACGATAAATATTATTGGATGCAGGATGCCTATCCCGCTGCGAATATTTCGCTGCGTTCTGCTTCACCTCAAAGTTATGTGCTACAAGCCACCGCAGAAGATGGACGGCCGCTCACCATCGGCACCGTAGATGGCGAATCCGCGATGTGGATGATCCACCCGGGTGCGATCTACATGCATGAGGCGCAGCAATATTTTGTGCAGGAACTCAACATTGAAAATCGTGTCGCCCAGCTTGTACCTGTCGGACTCGATTATTACACCGAGGCACAGCGCCGTTCTGAGATTCAGGTTTTGTCCGTCAATGAAACTTCCGCGGCGCAGGGCTGCGAAAAAAGTTATGGTGAAATTCAGGTCACCACACAGGTGGCTGGCTTTCGCAAGATCCGCTGGTTCACTTATGAAAATTTAGGGCAGGAACCACTGGATCTGCCACCCTCTGAATTGCAGACAACTGGCTACTGGCTTTCCCTCTCTGAAGAGACACTCGCGCATCTTCGCGACGCTGGTGTCTGGTCCAACGACCCGAACGACTACGGCCCCGACTGGCAAAAGATTAGACTCGCTGTCAGAAAACGGGACCAGTTCAGATGTCAGGTGTGCGGCGCGGCGGAAACGAATCGCGAACATGATGTGCATCATAAGACTCCATTTCGTGCCTTCATCCAAAATGGAGTCATCAACCGCGAGCAGGCAAATCGTTTGGAAAATCTCACCACACTTTGCCACAGTTGCCATCACAAAGTGGAGCAGAACGTCCGCATCCGCAGCGGACTCGGCGGACTTGGTTTCGTGCTTGGCAACCTCGCGCCGTTATTTTTGATGTGCGACCCGCGCGATCTCGGAACTTTTACCGACCCCGCATGGTCGGCCGTGGATGGAAAACCATCTGTTGTTCTTTACGACCTTGTTCCTGCAGGGATCGGCTTCAGCCAAAAGTTATTTGAAATTCACGATGAGTTGATCCAACGTGCATTTGAGTTGGCGAATCAATGTGAATGCGAAGATGGTTGTCCATCCTGCGTGGGGCCAGGTGGTGAAAATGGATACGGGGGCAAAGCGGAAACGCTGGCGATATTGAAGCAACTAATTTATGGAGAACAATGAAACATCAAAAAGACATTTCTCTGCTTTTTGCAACCCGCATCATCCGTCTTTTCTGTTACGGATTTCTTTCTGTTGTCCTTGTCTTGTATCTTGCTGAAACGGGCCTCACCGAAAAACAGATCGGTCTGCTCTTCACACTCACACTCGCAGGTGACGCAGGCATCTCGCTCTGGCTCACTACTCATGCCGATGGATTCGGGCGCAAACGCACCTTGCTGATCGGTGCATTGCTCATGTTGGGTGCGGGCATCATTTTCATCCTCACTAATAATGTCATCGTGTTAATGGCTGCCGCTATTATCGGTGTCATCAGCCCAAGCGGCAACGAGATCGGCCCATTCCTTTCCGTGGAACAGGCAGGGCTATCTCAACTCGTTTCAGACTCATCACGCACAAAAACGTTCGCTTGGTACAACCTCGTCGGTTCATTTTCCACAGCAAGCGGCGCACTGGCAGGTGGCTGGATCGCACAGATATTACAGTCCAATGGCTGGTCTGCTTTGGAAGCCTATCGCGTCATTTTAATGGGGTACGCTGGCGGCGGTCTGTTGCTGACGATCCTTTTTCTTTCCGTCTCTTCCGCCATCGAGATCACGAAAGCCGCCACAGAAGTTACTGCGAAAAAATTATTCGGCTTGCACAAGTCTCAAAAGGTGGTTATCAAACTCAGCATGCTGTTCGCGCTCGATGCCTTCGCGGGCGGCCTGATCGTGCAAAGCATGATCGCCTACTGGTTCCATGTCAAATTTGGCGTGGACTCGGGCGTGCTGGGAAGCATCTTCTTCTTTGCCAACGTGCTTGCAGGTATCTCCGCTTTGCTGGCGGTGAAGATCGCAGAAAAGATCGGCCTGATCAATACAATGGTCTTTACCCATGTTCCATCCAATATTTTGTTGATGCTTGTGCCGTTGATGCCGTCTCTACCTCTTGCAATCGGAGTTTTGCTCCTGCGCTTCAGCATCTCTCAAATGGATGTACCGACGCGTCAATCCTACACAATGGCTGTTGTGGACCCCGACGAACGGTCCGCCGCTTCTGGAGTCACTGCCATTGCCCGTTCTGTTGGAGCCGCCATTTCGCCATCGCTGACGGGGATATTCTTCAGTATCCCCTTTTTATTCAGCGCGCCATTTTTCCTTGCAGGCGGGTTGAAAATTGCATACGATCTTCTGCTGTTCAGAGAATTTCGTTCCGTCAAACCACCAGAAGAGAAGAAGTAAATTGGAGGAAGCATGTCAACCGCACCAAGTTCACAGGTATTACATATTGCTGAAATGATCAGTTATCAAGATGGCTCCGTAGTCAGCCGCCAGATCACCAAGTCGGATGAGGGCAACGTCACATTATTTGCATTCGATATCAATCAGGGATTAAGCGAACACACCGCACCGTTTGACGCTTTGGCTCATATTCTTGAAGGCGAAGCCGAAATAATCATCTCAGGCAAGCCGTTCCAGTTGAAAACAGGAGATGCGATCATCATGCCAGCAAACGAACCACATGCATTGAAGGCAATTCAGAAATTCAAAATGCTGCTGACAATGATCCGAAGTAGTTCATAATTCATATTTCTACACATCAATTTTACAGAAAACACGGATTTGATCGGAATTCAAAAAGTTCTTCCGCACAATCCGTGTTTTCTGTATATGAAGAGTCTATTGGTAACAGGCTATTTGCGTTACGATTTCCGTAGGTGCTTCTCAAAATCTTTCAAGTCAACGCGTGCTGTCATATCCAAATCCAATGGAGTGACGGCAACCATTTTTTTCTTTCGCAGCACATACACATCTGTATCTTCCTGCTCATTTTCCACATTATTATCAAGCCGATATGAAATAGCACCCGGGGATTCCCATGATTCTCTCTCTACCGGGAATGGCTCATAATATCGGAGGCGGGAAAGCCTCGCCATTTGCCACTCCGTTTCAGTCGTGGCATGAGACGGCACTTCCACTTTGATCAAGTCCACACCGTTTGAAAGCTTTCGCTCCAAAAGCAGTTTTGCGAAATACCCGGCAAAATATCCTGCGGTCTTAAAATCAATATCTTCTGAATGACTCAGATGGTAATGTGCTTCCGTCTGAAGTGAAACAGCCATGGATGGAAATCCCAAGGATGATGCTTCCATTGCCGCGCCCACAGTACCAGAAATGGTAATACCCAAGCCAACGTTCTCGCCATAATTGATTCCTGAAACGACAAGATCGGGCTTGTGCGGGACGATCTCCAAAATGGCATGAAGGACTGCCTGGGCTGGAGAGCCGCCCACAGCATACACGGTCCATTCCTGACCGTTGACTTGCACCAGTTCCTTTTGAATAATCCCATCTGACGTACTGGGCAAGCTGCGCCCCATACCCGTGGATTGCTCCCGCGGCGCAGCCACGGTAACGTACCCTATTTTGGATAGTTCACTAGCCGCCGCCCATAATCCTGGGGAGCGAATGCCATCGTCATTGGTTAAAAGAATATGTGGTTTTTTCTTTTGCATAGTTGTCCATTATAAACAAAAAGGAACAGCGTATTCCCTTGTCTTATTACTTGTGACCCACTTAACATAAAACCGCCATTCTGTAAGAAAGGCGGTTTATAGTGCTCCCGGCAGGACTCGAACCTGCGACCTATTGCTCCGCAAGCAAGCGCTCTAATCCACTGAGCTACGGAAGCGTTTTTTGTGCGGGTGGTATTTTACTGTAAGGTAGGCCGAATGGTCAAGGTAAGGGGTGCAGACAATAATCATACGGAAAGGGCTGGCTATCTGACGTGCTTTGCGTGGTCAGAAACCCCTAACTTGACGTAAAATATTATCTTATTCCGTGGTGATGCATTAAGAAAATATCTAATATATTATAGAGAGATTTTGATTGCGCTTTTTAAAAGCATTTTTTATATTTGGAGATGGAATCATGAAATTTTCAAAGGCGACTCTTGATATATTACTACAACAGCCAAAGCCGCTGTGGTTAACGGGCGCTGATCTTAGCGGTGCAGAGCTGGTTGAGGCCGATCTTAGCGAGGCCAGGTTGGATAAAGCCAACTTGAGTGATATAAACCTAAATAATGCAGATCTGGTTGATGCAGACTTGAACAATACCGATCTACGACGTGCCAAGCTGCGCGGAGCCGATTTACGCAGGGCGAACTTAAACAAAGTCAATTTAAACCAATCTGACCTAAGCGGCGCTAAATTGGTCAGTGCTGAGATCGTTGACGCAGATTTAATCAATTCCAAATTGGTTGGCGCCAAATTAAACGATGCTAATTTAAGCGGTGCGGACTTAATTGCCGCGGATCTGAGCAAAGCTGACTTAAGCGGCGCCAGATTGATCAATGCTAATCTAAGCAAGTCTGATCTAAGTGGTACAAAGTTAAACCGCGCTAACTTAACTGGTGCTGACCTGCGTGGCGCTCACCTCATTGGTGCATTTTTGAGCAGCGCCAATTTAACTAATGCCAAGCTAAACGGTGTTGATCTGCGCTGGGTAAACATGAGCAAGGCTATTCTGTGTAAAACGGACTTGAGCGGTACAAAACTAGTCACTGCGGACTTAAGTGAAGCAGATCTCAGCGAGGCCAAACTTCACAAAGCAGACTTGAGCGAAGCAAATCTGACGAATGCTAATTTGCACAAAGCTGACCTGAGTGAAGCAAAACTGATTGGCACTGACTTAAGTGGCGCAAACCTACGCTGGGCCAAGTTGACTGAGGCAGTTTACGCACGAAACACAATATTCCCTGACGGCTTTGACCCCAAAGCAGCTGGTGCGATACTTAAGTAAGCCATTCAAATTAAAATTGGTCAGGCAGATTAGCGGCTTTTATCTTTGCAAAACTTAAACCAGACCACTTGCCCAAAAAACAAAACCCCAATATAATACCCGCTGCAATTAGGCATAAGCCTTAGCGATTTTTATGCCAGTTGGACCAAAGTTCAACAAAGAACAATGCCATATAGGGATTTGTGGCATATACATGTGTTAGTTTTGCGGGAGTCGCCAAGTGGTAAGGCATCAGCCTTCCAAGCTGATATTCGTGGGTTCGAATCCCATCTCCCGCTCTATGTAGCGGTTAGCTGGTAGCGTTGTGCAGAAATTGTATTACGCTGACTGCTAATCGCTAATCGTTTTAGGGCCCGTGGCGCAGCGGTTAGCGCAGGCGACTCATAATCGCTTGGTCGCAGGTTCGAATCCTGCCGGGCCCACTGACGAAAAGCAAACAAAAAATACCTGTCAGAGGCAGGTATTTTTTGTTTGCCGAATCAACTGTCCCGTATAAAAGATGCGACGATTACGTGCACGAGACGGGGAATGTCACTTGTTTCACTTGCTCAGTAGGGGCAAGAATCATAAGCTTGACCCAATAATCACCAGGCGCGTTGATCTGATAATATTCGTTGATAATTTGCATGCCTGCTTCTTCGTAGATCAATGTCCCCTCATTGGAGACAGCTCCTGTACTTACTTCCCACTTCCATTTCAACAGTGTGGGGCCATTAGCTGTGATCTGTGCTTCAAAGAAAACTGTTTGCGGGAACTGGTTACAGCTAACAACGATACGGTTTGGCTCAACGCGCAAATCCACCTTGGTAACTGTGACAAAGGGCGGCTGCACAATCGTCATTTCACTGGTGGGAGACTGAGGTTGAGTTACGTCTGCTGAGACCCAGCAAAATCCGCCTGGGTTGCCAGGGTCTTGAACATACCACCAAGTAAATGCTTCGTTCCGTCCAACTGCTTTTAATGTTTGTCCTAAGGAAAATTCGTTAACCAATTCATACATTGTTCCAGGGCCAAAACGACAGTTGATCAAGTCGTTGATCACATTCAATGTCACACGGACTGGCGTTGGACTGGGCGGGATTGGGGTATCGCTGGGGATCAAGGGCAGGCTGGTTGCAGTTGGTACGGCGGTTGGCAAGGGTGCTGCTACTGGACGACTGCATGCCATTAATAAGATGATCGAGACAAGTCCTGTAAGCAGGACATTACGTTTCATGGTTCCTCCTGTTTTCAAATGGATATCATACCCCATCGGCGTTGGGGTGTAAGATGACCTATTATGATGTAACATCGATTCTGTCGATGTGGTGCGATTATTTAAGCATCATAAAATGGAAATAGTACCTAAGAGTGATATAGGCGCTTATACAAATAAAATTCGATGTTTTTCAACATCGAATTTCTATATTACGGAAACTCCCCGCAACTTACATGTAAGGCAGCAGGGCGTTTATGATGATGTTCATAAAATGCAGTTGGTTTATCGCTAAAGCAATCAAAAATAGAGACATACTGATTTGGAAGAAACGATTTTCGCGGAATGGGGCAAGGCCAAAGGCAGCGAAAAATATTAATGCAAACGCCCAATCCGGCGAGTAGAGAAAAAGCTCCTGACCATAATCAATATGGAGAATGAGATTAAAGAAAACACAAAGTCCAAATGCAAGCATTACATCCAATTTGCGAGTACGGATCAAATTCCAAAGGAACATTACCCCAGCCACTAAAAGCATGATGCCCCAAATCAGAACCAGCACTGTTCCCAAGCCATGATATCCACTGTAGGAGAATGTGCCAGGCACAAGCCTGAAAAAATTAAATTCTGGGATATAGCTTCCTACTTCATCACGAAGAATATAAACATCTGGAGCGATTACTGCGTAGAGAAAAACTGTTCTTATTAAGTAAATAGTACGCCCAGTTGCCTTCCAGGCAGGCATTTGGAGTATCCCATTGAAAAACTTCTCCTCATTTTGGGAACTGGATATAAGAAAAAACAACTTACTCGATGGATACACAGCCGCATGGAGAATGCTAAGAATAATCGAAAGTGAAATTGTCCATGCAATAAAGCGGAATATTTCCTTCCACCGTGGACGGTACACAATAAATCCAATTGCGTTTTGAACGAAATTTGTGATGGTAATTCCAAAAGTCAGAGAGCCGGCAAGGATCAATGGAATAATCGACTGCCGATCTTCTTCTAGCAAGAGAAAAAATAAGATTAATGATAAAGCCGAAAAGATATAAGTTTCGACCACAGAGCCAAAAAAGAAATGGGATGTGCTAATTCCTAGAAAGCCAGCAATCAGAAAGGCATAGATGTTGTTTTTAAAATGGCGCTTTATGAGCAACCATGCAAGAAAGACGCACATTCCTCCTGCAAATGTATTCAATAAAATTGCAGAAAGCGCTGGGTCTTTTGTTACTAAATTTAGAAGCCAGCCAAATGGCCGAAATACAAAATATGCAAAGGGATGCGGTCCTCGCATAACAAAATCTTTTTCGCCCGGCCCAGAAATACGCCGCATCCATGAACCTACATCGGCATCGAATAAATTATCTACTTGAGCAACGCTTAAGCGATTAAAACTTAACCCAAAATAGGTGTACGCAAAGAAAAAGGTCAGGGCAAGCAAAATCCCTGGCAGATATTCACGGAATGAAAAACCAGACAGAGCGGGCCTGTTTTCGTTTTTCACATCTGTTGTCAAATTCCTCTGAGATAGTGAGAAAAACACGTAGGTCAATGCAGCCGAAAAAAAGAACATCAAAAACGCCTGATCAATGACAGGACGCTCAAGAAGACCGAAGAAATATAAATTGAACCCAAATGCAAGGGCCAACGCAAGGAGGAGTGACAAAAGGAATTTAATCGCTATTTTCATTGAAAAACTACCTACTGAGACTGACTAAACTGTTGGCTGGATGAACGATACGCATCAATCCACGCCACAATAAGAACTACATAAAGAATTAAACAGCCAATAAAATGAAGGGAAAGGAACAAGCTCTGCTCAGTTTGTTTAAACAACGCCGTAGTAGCGTTAATAGGAATTGAAATAAGCAACAAAGCAATTCCAAGCGATATGTTCACCCATATTTTATTGGATCGCAAATCATCACTAGCGAAATAAAATGCAGCAGGCATTAATAAGAGCACAAAGTAATGTGTCCAAGAAATAGGGCTGGTTAGTATAGAACACACAAAAACAATAAAAAATTCAAGAAGAAGCATGTCCGATTTTTGAGATGACCTTCGTCCAAGGAACAATATCACCAGAACTGGTATGTACAATACAAGCAGAGCTATAGTAGAGACCAGTTTGAATTCCTGCGTTGGGATTTGAGGCTTCCAGCTGAAATTCCCAGGGATAAGTACACGTGCTAAAAACGCAGATACTGATTGGTTGTTATATGCTGGGACAGGATGTCCGGCAAATGAAAGGATACATCTATTAAACCATGTGGTATTCAGAGAAAGTGGCACCAACCAAAGAGATAATCCTAATACGATACCAAAGGCTAAAAGTCCGCCCAAAACCACACGCCACTGTCGACGCAGAAAAAAGTACCCGGCAGGCAAAATAAGCGGAATCTTGATAAGTCCTACAACTCCAAGCAGAACACCCGCAAGCCAATGCCTGCCTTGCTTAAACCACCATAGCGATACGAGCATTCCCAACATAATGATTTGGGTAATGTTCCCCAGCCAGACACCATAATCAAGCGGGCCACTGATCGCCAGGAAAAAAAGGATTGCCCATCGTATCCATCCTTTTGCATTGGAAAATTTCACAAGCCAATACGCCAAGGGAAGGATCGACACATAACCCACTAGAAAGAACAGAGTTCCAGCTAATTCTTTTGAAAGTCTGGCAAGAGGGACAAAAAGATATGCCAACAGAGGAAAATTGACATAGCCATAACAAGACTCATCATAAAGAAGATCCTGCTTTCCAACGATCTTCCTGCCACTGTGATAGTAGCCTTTAATAAAATCATACCAATATTGATTGTGTGCAGCAGCGTACCACCCTACAGATAAAAGGAGCAACACACAGCCAACCCACCAAGCCCAACGCATCCAAGGTTTGGAGAGACGATCTTCAAATAAAAAATATAAACCTGCCAGTATGACAGGTAATATCACATAGGGAAAGTATGGAGAATAATAAGGCATGATAATTGGATTATAAGTTTGCAGCTAGTTTAGGAGATTTGATTTCCTAAAGCCGTAAAACAGTATACCAAAATCCTGCAAGATAAGTTTTTATTCATATTTTTTTACTTCCCCTTCAAAATATCTTTGATATGTTACCGTATTCTTGCAAACGCACGGACTGGGAAGGTGCCAGCTCCTTTGAATTTTGGAGGAACGGCACTAAAGCTAAAGCCTTCGTCAGGAACATTGGATAGATTGCACAAATGCTCGGCAATTAAGATTTCATCTCGCAGCAAAGTGGAATGGACAGGTCTTGCATTGCCGCGGGTGTCATCAATATTCATTGAGTCTATGCCAACCAGTTTGACACCGCATTGTTTCAGATATATAGCTGCATCCTCAGTGAGAAAGGGATGGTTTTCATAATATTTATCTGTAGCCCAATATTCATCCCATCCAGTATGTACAAGAACTGCGCGTCCGCGAATTTCCTTTCCTTTGAATGCATCCGCTGTCACAGCTAATCCTTTGCGATGATCAGCGCGAATAACAATACCTTCAAGGTCAGCAAAACTTTCCAGGGCAACTTCAGAAAGATCTTTGCCATCTTCATATCGATGGAAAGGGCAATCTACATAGGTACCGGTATTGGTCACCATTTCGATCTTGCCGATCTGAAATTCCGTGCCAGGTGCATAACGTCCGCGTGATTCTTCGCGGCTAAGGTAATCACAGATGATTGGAGCAGGCAGTCCTTTATAAGTAACCAACCCATCATGGATAACGTGACTCAAATCTACGTAGGATGGGTCAGCTTGAGTGGTGACGGACTTACGCTTGTGCTTTTCAGTGATGATCTCTTTATTGATAATCCGTACTTCGCCAACCATGAGTAGCTGCATATCTTTGACAATGTAATCTGCCAAAACCTTATCATCAATATCGTCGCCATCAATATCAAGGCGGAAATCCTGTCCCTGAACTCCACCACCATTAGTGAAATCAATTTCAAAATCGAACTTTACGCGTTTGTTCATGGATACTCCTTCTACTTATTAAGGACATACAAATGGACGAGACGGTTCTTGAAGAATAAATTGTTCATCTGATTCTGTTTTCAGCATCACAGCCAAAGCAGTGATGTAATTACCATCGCTGCAGCCAAGCACAGAAACAGTTGAAGCATGCGGGAAGAACTCTGGCGGTTTTTCGCGTGGCAACACAATTTGCGCATCCCCATCATTGATCAGCCAAAAATGCAAATACCTAAAATCTTCGGGCATATCAGCCAGATAAATATCTCCATCAGGTTTGTAGTAGCGGGGATAAAGCGCAATACCAGATACAAAAACGGCATTTTTCTGATCAAGGAATTGCGCGAGCTGATCTGCGGTCAGAATATTCTTTTCGACTAAAGCGCTTCTTGCCTCATCTGTCAAAGGGTCAAAATTTTGTTGAGGAATTATCCACTCTGTAAGAGGAAGGGAAATACCTACAATGAACATGAAAGCGAAAACTACAGGATATATTGGGGAAGGCTTTGTAACCTTATCATCGTTCAGGGTAATGGTTGGTTGATTCGCGAACAATAAGCTGATTTTGGATGGCAAGTAAGACAAGGCAACGCAAAAATATATCAGCGTAATCCAATCTACTGGGAGGGCGAATCTCCATCCCGAAGTGCGAGCGAGGGCGTTTCCAGCTTGATAGGCTACGAACACCAACAGCGGATACCATCCTACCAGCTTATCATCCTTTTGAGTCAGGCTGATACCAAAAGCAATAATGAAAAGATTGCACAATAAAGCGAGAAGTGTTTTTACAGTGAAAGAGCCATCCCAAATATCCCAAAATGGGTTTTGACCAACAAGGTTTTGCGGAGTGTCTGTAGAATAGACTGGCGCAATGTAAACCGCACTTTCAGCAAGGCTATGCATGAAATGATTGGAAATAAAAAACGCCACGTTTGCGGGATGTTCAAATATGAAAGAAAAGATTTCATGCGAAAGTCTGTTTGAAAATTCAGATGTTGTTTCACCCGACACTTGTTGCGGATACTCAATCGGATTAAGTGAATAATTCCGCGCCATTAACATTTTCTCGCCTGAGTCACCAAGTGCAAGCACACCAGTGTTATGCCAATTTCTCAAAGCCCACGGGGTAATAATAAGAAACAAGCCAACGAGAATCACCGCAACATTTATAAAGGCTATTCTTTTATTTTTTTGTGTAAAGAGAATCAGTAAAAGAATCAACGGCATAAGCACTAGAGATTGCGCGCGTACCAATGCCAGTAACCCAAGAGACGCACCAACAATCAAGAACAGCCAATTATTAGGTTTTGGTCTCTTGAACAGGATGATACAGGCATACACAAAAATAATAATGCCTAACGTCGCCGTCAGGTCGCTCATGATCAACTTAGCATGGGAGGCAACGATCTTTCCCGAAAGAGCAATGGCATTCATTTCACGTAAAACAACAAGTCCACCAGCCAAGCTTCCAGCAAGGCGGTTGGATAGTTTTGTCGTCAATAGGTAGATGAAAGATGGGATCAGTGCAAGAAACAGGATTTGAACAAAGACAGTCCCTTCGTACCCTGTGCCACCGAGGCGGTGAAATATAGCCACCAAGCCTACATACAGAGGTCTGCGAACTAATGTATTTGAAAACCCTGCGCCAGACAATAAGTGATAGGACATTCTGTCAAATATGGCAGCATCGGAATATGGATAGTATTCGTAATTAGGAGCAGATGGAGCAGGCGAAAAATGAGATGGGCTGATGGTTTGATGCGACCAAAGATAAACGGCCAATCCCCATAGCGCGATAAAGATACCAATATCTAATAGCAGCAACCAACGAGACTGGTTATTCTTTATTTTTGAGCCAATAAAATAGATAAAAAAAGAGAATAGGAATCCAACGGACAAAACCAGGTTGACTTGCGCAAATGTCAATGGAGTTCCTGCTGGCCCCCAATTAAGTCCTACATTGTCAAAGGTGAAACCAATACCTGTAAGGAAAATAAATACCGCGATCAAGGCAAATGCTGCGATGATCGCCAGGGTCACCTTTGAAACGTCTTTTAGAAATTCATCTTTTTTATTATTGAAAAGCGGTAACACGAACACAATCCCAAACTGCATACAGACCAGAGAACCAAGCAATATCAATGGAGTCAGGCGAAGATACACTGCTTCGCTGGATAATGAAACAAAAGTTTCTCGGTATAAGAATGCAATCCAAGCTGTAAGGGAAAGGGTAAACAGAATAAAGGATAGAGCGGTAATTAATCTAAAGCTTTTGATTCGCTCGGATAATTCGGATGTTCTTTCAACCGATTTAAATCTAAAGAATATAAAGACGCTACCACTTACAACCGCAAATATCCCAATCAGAGATATAAGGCGGAAGGGAGAGAAATTCAGGAATCCGTTTTGAGCATCTTTGGGCAGAGAAGCCAGATAGGCAAATGCTGATATCCCACTTACACATGTCAACGCTGAAAAAACACGGATGATTTTTTGCATTAATTTGTATCCTTTTTTACCTCATCCGTTTATCATCTGGTTTCCTGGCGCATTTTTCTTGTAAAAAATTTTTCTTAAAAGATGCACGTTTCAGAGAATATTAACTGGCCAAAATCTTTGTATTAGCCTCATCAATTGCATTAAGCAATTCTGCCTTCATCTCGGAAATGATCTCTGCATATTTCTCTTTTGTATACTTATCGTGCATCTCTTCAGGGTCTTCCTGGAGATCGTAAAACTCATAATAATCCTGATATTTATGTATATAGCCGTGATAATAGAGCAGTTTGTAATTACTCTTAATAATCGAGTATGTAGCCTTCCGAAAAGGCCTAAGGGCAGAACTTTCCTTGGCCTCCATGGTGATCACGCTGCGGTTTGGGTCTTCTACTCCACCTAGCCCCGGCAACAATTTCCCTTCACAGGAGTCTGGTATTTCCTGCCCGGCCAAGTTTAGTATGGTTGGTAAAAGATCAATATTACTACTAGGGTTGGTGAAATCCTGGCGAGCCTCATTCCCTGGTGCAAGAATTATGAGGGGAATTCTCATTACGGGATCATACAGTAGTGGCGTTGTATGGCCAACCGTGCCACGCTCAAACATTTCGCCATGATCACCAGTGATGATGAAATACGTGTGATCCAAAACACCCTTTTCTTTCAAAGTTTCCACCAGGCGGCCAATTTCCATATCAATATTTGCCACAAACGAGTCATAACGTTTGCGTTCACTATTAAGACTTGGCTGGTTGGTGCTATCCGAAAGCACATGGTCATGCTTTTCTATGGGTTCATAACCGTCATTATCGAACATGCCTGCAAAATCTTTATGCGGGCTATAAGGATCGTGTGGCGGGAAGATATGGAAGTAAGAGAAAAATGGTGCTTCGACTTCGTTCAACTCAAGTATCTTATTTGAAATTCCATCGAAAAGGTCTTTCATAGTAAATACATTATCGTAGAACTGAGCCACTGGATATCCCGTAGGATAACTATCGGAAGAAATCGCATCGATCTTGAACTTATAGTACAAACCAAAAATGAAACTCAACAAAAGCGAATTCCGATAGTAAAGCATCTGTTCAAGGGCATGAAATGCAACTATCGGGTCTTTTTTAAATTTATGAAAAATCGATCCACCATCCGTTGAGCCAAATTCAGACGATGGAAGCAGGGAATCTATATCAGGCGAAAATTGATATAACAAATTGCCAGCCCAATAGTTCTGAGTAAAAGCCAGTTTAAAGTAATCTTTTCCCAGTAGACGAAAGATATTATGCCCTACGAATTTTTTCCCTACAATGCCAGCCAGATTAATCGCTCGATGTGTCCAAGGTCTTAACCCTGTTAATAGTGACGAAGTCGCTGGAACTGTAAAATTTCCGCTTGAGAAATGGTTATGATAAACAAAGGCATGTTCAGCTATTTTTTCGAGATTGGGAGTCGTCTTACGCGGATATCCATAAACGGATAAATTACGTGCTGTCATGGCATCACAGACGAGAACAACGATATTCGGTAAGGCACCATCTGATTTTCTTATTCGAGTGTTCTTTGGTAACAGATTGGCGGCAAGTCCGCCGCCCAAAATTCCCCAACTCAACTTGAGAAAATCACGCCTTGAAAGCCTTCTCATTTATTATCCTAAATTCCTAAAAATGATGGTTAGTATCGAAATAAAAGAGATGGGCAGGTAGATGTATAAAAAAACAATACAACTATCTGCTATGAATTTCACGAACCAATCAACAACCTGAAGTAATTCCCCCAGCACAATGAGAACAAAGACCAATAAAAAGAACACGCCAAGCTTATCCATGTTTTCCAACGCATCTCCCATGGGAGTCTGCGTGTAATAATACATTAGGGTAGCAAGTAAGGAGATTACCAGAGCCGTTCCTCGAAAAACAAACTTATCCAAAAATAGCTTCCGGGGGAGAATAAAAACGATCACCAATAAAAATAAAATCAAGAGCAAGCTTTCCAGAAAAGCTCCTGCCATTACATAAGCAATGGACCCAAGAATATCTGTGATATTAAAATATAAACTCCAGTTACTGAGCATCTCTTTGGTTGTAGTGATAATTGCCCAAGAAAATACAATAGTCACGCCCACTGCGTACACTGGAAGGATTTGATCTGTTTTTGGGAATCTTTTCAACAAGGCTGTGCGTTCTCCATCTCAGAGATGAGATTTGATTTTATCATTTCGCGCGTCTTGTTTTATCCCTGTAATGCTTCCCATTCTGCCAGCTTTTCATCCATTTCTTTTTGGACCGCATCGTACTCTTTTGCCAGTTTAACAACCGCGCCTGCATCCTTGGGTGGATGTGCCAACTGTTCACTAATCTCAGATAACTGCGCTTCGAGTTTGGCGATCTTGTTTTCCAGCTCCAACTTCTTCGCATTCCGTTTTTTATCTTCCTGCGTATTTGCGGACTTTGTCTTCGGAGTTTCTTTTTTACGAGACTCGGCTTCTTCACGTTCGGCTTGTGCAGCAGCACGGCGAGCGAGGTCTTTCTCGCGTTCATCCCTCAATTGAGAATAGATACCCTTGAAAATAACCAAATGAGATTCGTCAGTATCAACCTCCCAGATCTGGGTGGCGATAGCATCCACAAGATAACGGTCATGAGTAACGAGAAGAATCGTGCCTTCATAATCATCTAGCACAGCTTCAAGAATTTCCTGTGAAGGGATATCCAAATGGTTGGTTGGTTCATCGAGCAGCAATAAATTCGTATCTTGTAAGGCAAGCTTGGCCAGAGCAAGGCGTCCGCGCTCACCACCAGAGAGCATAGATACTTTTTTAAACGCATCATCACCAGAAAAGAGATACTTGCCAAGATACTCTCGTGCCTTCTGTGGAAGCCAGCCCGAAGTCTGAGTGATCTCATCAATGACGCTATTTTTAGGATCAAGGCTTTCGTGCGCTTGAGCGAAATAGCCAATGTGTAGACTATCTCCCAGAGTCACCTCACCAGCTAAAGGCGGAATCTGACCGAGGATCGTTTTGAGGAAAGTTGATTTGCCAGCGCCGTTTGGACCAATTAATGCAGCACAGTCGCCGCGTCGTAGGTCAATATTCGGAGATGAGAATAAAAACTTATCCGAGAATCCCACCTTGAGATTTTCGGTGCGAATGACCATATCCCCAGAGCGTGCAGCTTGCGAGAGACGCAAATGCAAATTGGGCAATTGGCGCACAGGCGATTGCAAAGCATTGATGCGGCGCCCCGCTTCTTCCACACTAAGAATGGATGTGGTGACGGAAACTTCGCTTGCAGTCTCGCTCCACTTTTGGCTGAGAGCAGCTTCCATGCCGATCTGTTCAATGGCTTGAATAATACGCGAGATGCGTTTGAGCTTGCCTTTGGCTTGCAATACATTTTGCCCCGCCACATTCTTGCGGATGTATTCCATTTCTTTTTGAAGTTTTTCTTTTTCGCTATCGAAAACTTCCTGACGGCGCGCCATACGTTCAGCACGTTGCTTGAGATACGCGCTGTAGTTACCGCGATACGTTTCCGTTGCGCCGGGAAACATTTCCAAAATCATGTTGCTGGCTTTATCCAAAAAGAAACGGTCATGCGAAATGATAATGGCCGCGCCTTCCCATTGACTCAAATATCCTTCGAGCCATTCCACGGCGGCAATGTCGAGGTGATTGGTTGGCTCATCGAGCAGGAGCAGGTCTGGGTCTTCGAGCAAGAGGCGCGCAAGAAATCCACGCGTGCGCTGGCCGCCTGAGAGATGGTCAAGATCAAGCTGGTAATCTTCTTCGCTGAATCCCAAACCCGTTAAGACCTGACGGATTTTCGTGGTGTAAGTATAACCACCGCGACGCTCAAAATCTTCTTGCAGTTTGCCGTAGCGTTCCATCACTTCATCAAGTTGGGCAGGGTCAGACATCAACGCTTCGAGCCGATGCAATTCTTCCTGCTCCACTTTGAAATGTTCAAAAACAGATTCACAGGCCGTCCAGATAGTACCTGACATTTTGAAATCTGCTTCCTGCGACAGATACCCGATTCGGACTCCGCGGGAGCGGGATACTGCTCCCGAAGTGGGTTCATCCGCTCCGACGAGGATGCGCATGAGCGTGGTCTTGCCAATTCCGTTTGGTCCAACAATGGCCATGCGTGCGCCTTTGGACACGGTGAAAGACACCCCGCTGAAAATATCAGTAGGGCCGTATGATTTTGCGAGTGAACTTACAGTAATAAGTGACATAATTTCCAATTTCTAGGTTTGAACGCCCCGTATTATAAGCGAAAGGATGTTCACACCCACTATTTTTATCCTGAGATTTGCCACAGACCTTTCAAAATTGAATCTTGCCCGTGCCTTGTGTGTGATGTATGATTTCATCAATATCTTATTGACTTGGGAGTCTTTATGCAGGAAAATTCCAATTCCCGTCTGAATACAATCATCGCTTTCACAATTTCCATCCTTACCATCTTTAGCGCCTTATTAGGATGGCAAATGGGAAATGTTTCAGGCGACGCTTCATCAGAATATTCCGCTGCCCAGCGTGCGGAATTGAATGCGCAAAAAATTCGATCCATCAACACCCTCGCAGCTGATGAAAATCAGCGCAGCTTTTTAACCTACAAGCGCTATTATGATGAATATCAACTCGTCTCAAAGAAACTGGTGGAAGCCAAAGCCGCCTCAGAAGTGGATGAGAATCTGGTAAAAGAGTTGGCCTCCAAGCAAAAAGAACTTCGCGCCTTATATCTTTCTAACCTCAAGTTATTCCCAAATACATACATCACAAGGGATGGAGTATATGACATCAACACCCAGCTCGGCCAAATGTGGGCACGAGCCGCTCGTGATATGGACCTTGACCCACAACCACACCTGAAAGCAGGCAAAGAGCTTGATGTGCAGGTGCAGAAAATGCAAACCGCCTTGGTGCTGCTGGCGGTTTCTCTCTTTTTCTTCGCCATTGTATCGACAGTTGAAACATTGAAACGCGGCGTCCTTTTGAGTTTTACAGCAATAGGATTTGTATTTGCTCTTATCGGTGTCGTTCTTGGAATCATGTACTGGAATTGATAGGAAAACTGCCATGACTGAAACTAATAACGAAACCACCGAAAACACATCATCCAACTTTTTCAATGCAGTTGTCGCAGTTGCGATAGCAGTGATAGCACTGACGGGTTCCCTCATCACAAAGGTCCAAAGCGAAGCTTCTACATTATCCAGCGCTGCTTCCAATGACGAGCAGATCTATTACTATCAAGCCATGGGCGAGCAGATCAGCGGAGATGCAGACACGAACTATGAGTTCGGCACCATTTACCAACTTTGGGACGAATACAACTTGCTCGCCACTTCCGCTGAAAAAGGCGGTGACCTTGTGGCCGCAGAGGCATATCGCAAACTGCGCGATGCACTTGTAAAGAGCAGCTCTCTGCTTAACTCGGAATATTTTGACAGCGTAACAGGCAAATTGAATCTTGTTGCTTACAAAACTGAGAAATACAGTTTACACGTCATTGAGTTGGAAGAGCAACAATCCGCAGCGGCGGATGTGGCCGATGCATGGGGTAAAAAGGATAGCACCTACGTCCTGCAATTGACCTTGCTGGCCGTGGCAGGATTTCTACTCGGCCTTTCGCTGATGACCAAATCTAAAATTGCTCGCATTGTATTCACTGCTTCAGGCATTCCGATGATAGCAATCATTTCGATCTGGGCGTACCTGGTTTGGAAGCAACCTGTATATGATCTGCGCACAACAGGCGCCATTCCACAGTTTGCAGAAGGCGCCAGCCTGATCGCACAAAAAAAATGGCAAGAAGCGCTCGCCCCGCTTAGCAAAGCAATAGAACTGGCTGGTACGGATAACCCTTATGAACATGCCTATCTCCACCGCGCACAAGCCAACGCACAACTTGGAAATTTTGAAGCAGCTGTAAAAGATTATCAATTTGCAGTAGATATGGGCGACAGCGACCCGAACGTCGTTGGCAGTCTGGTTTGGGCATTGTTCCAAACTGGCAAGTTCCAGCAGGCCATTGATGCTGGTCAAACAGCCATCGAAGAGTCTCCTGATAATCTTTGGCTGCAACTGCGAGTTGGCATGGCAACGCTTGCCAGCGGGGATACAGAAGCTGCCACCAAGCAATATCAAAATATCGTCAAACTCGCCGATCAACAGGTTAAAGATAAACGTGCATTGGGTGATGATCCTTCGGATATATGGTGGCAGCTAAATGATGCGGCCTTCCAACTCAATAAGCTGAGTCAACTGCTCGGGGACGAAAAAGCAACATCCCCTGTGAAAGATGCGATCACAGAGCGGGAAAAAGTCTCGCAAGCTGCACAGGAAATCGCCTCTCTCCTTAGCGAGACATCTGTCTCTCTTCAATATGGCATAACCAACACTGAAGTAGCCACCGTTTTTAGCAGCCCTGAGATATCCCTCATCTCAACAGATGATCAATTATATGTGTATGAAGTAGATGCCATTTTTCAATACACAGGTCTTGATAAGGGACAATTGCTCACCATCAAAGTCTCGCGCAATGGAATCGAAGACCCATCATGGACATACTCACGAGTCTGGGATCAGGCTAGCTCAGGCCAACTCACTCTTACCCTCAC
Source organism: Anaerolineales bacterium (assembly GCA_046328875.1). Lineage (GTDB taxonomy): Bacteria > Chloroflexota > Anaerolineae > Anaerolineales > Villigracilaceae > Villigracilis. The sequence continues at coordinate 4,623,399 of JAXLVS010000001.1, forward strand.
ACCTGCATATGCAGATGTATATATTGTATTTCCCGGCGAGTATGAAGTGAGTGTTTACGTAAATGGGAAAATCCTTCAAAAGCAGAGCTTCACTGTCGGCGAACCACTGGCAGATGATGGTGAGTTTGTCTTTTCAGATATGCTTGATGGATTTGATTTCTTAAATATGGATATTTTCAGCGAAGATGGCAATTTGCATGGAGAAGATGAACTCTTTGACCCATCTGAGTCTTTCAATATCCTCGAGGGATACAATATCGACACGAACACTAAAGAAGGTGCACAATTTCTGGACGAAAATGGAAATGTTGTAGCCTGTGAAAATCCTGATGATCCCGCCTGCACTGGCGGGAGCGATACATCAAGTGGAGATACAACTGGCAACGACCCCTCAGGCGGAGACACAACCGGTGACAACAGTGGAGATACCGGCGGTGACCCTGGAGGAAATCCATAAGCAAAGAGGTCTGTGAAAATCAAAGACCTCTTTTTATCTTTAAGTATAAGAAAATTTCATTGATTACTTATAACAAGCCAAATACCAATTAGCAAACCAACTATCTCAAGGGTGAATACAATAGTAGCCTGAACTGTAGATGTTACTGATTTTGAAATGCTTCCAGCAAAAAAAGTCAGAGATAGCAAAATAAGGCTAACGCCAAGCAGAGAAACTGGTGGTTGAACAAATTTTTCTGTAAAATAAGTTTCAAATCTCTGGCTAAAGGCAAAATCGTATTGAAGCTGCGGGTCCTTTGATTTGAAGTACTCCTTACGAACCTTATCATGCATGCTGTTATTGTAAGACAGCCATGCAATTGCACCAATCATGACCACAACACCAATTGACAATACCAGCGCATTAATCTTTTTCCAGAAAGAAAAAGCAGTCTTCTCTGCAAATAAAGAGCTTTGTTTATTTTCTGACTTTATCCACGCCTTGATGATATTAATAATATCAAGGACCCCTTTTATAAGGGTCACCATACTTACCCCTACCAGTATATAAGCTCCAAATGTCTGAATGTCCATAATGTCACCCTTTATACACAAAGATAATCTTCAATTTTTTTATTTCTCTTCATCTGTGTCAATGTGACCGGGCTTTTCCTTCCCCAATTCCAGTGACCGTTGATACGCCGCCCAAACCGCACGGGAAATGGCGGTACGAAAGCCTGCCTTCTCCAGATAATACAACGCCTCGGCAGATGTTCCACCCGGAGATGTGACTTGATTCCTCAAAGTAGCGGGGTGGCGGGCTGCCCCTTGATAATAGGATGCAGACCCTTTGATTGTCTGCAAGACCAACTGCTCAGCAATACGGCGGGGAAAGCCCATGTGTACGCCAGCATCGATCAACGCTTCAGTGAAGAGAAATACATATGCGGGACCTGAACCTGACAACGCCGTTGCCATATCCAAATAGGATTCATCTTCCACAAAAACTTCATCCCCCAAAGCGCCAAGCATGGAACGAGCAATCTCTTGCTGTTCTTCTGTCACTTCTTTGGATGCAGTCCAAACTGTAATGCCTTCGCCAATCTGCCCTGGTGTATTCGGCATGGAGCGGACAATAGCCTTATGCTTCAAACCAGCGCCGATCTTCTTGAGAGTCGCGCCCGCAATAATAGACAGCACCAACGCGTCACTGCGAATACCTTTGAGACCCTTCATCACTTCGGTAAGCCGCTGAGGCTTGACGGACAACACCACTACATCTGCATCGTGAATGGCAGCAGAGTTATCTGTAGAAACCCTGATACCATACTTCTTACTCAATTCAACACCACGTTCCTCACGCGGACCAGAGGCGGTGATATTCTTTGCATCTGCAAGTTTTTTGTGCAAGAGTCCTGCGATCATGGCTTCTGCCATCACGCCAGGTCCAATAAATGCGATCTTCTTCTTAAGCATGGTCTCCTCCAAATATGGGGCAGGGTTTTGCCTTCCAAGCCTCAGCCAAATCAAGAGCCTCTCTGGCCGCGGCGTACATTTTCTCTTGAAAGTCTTGAGTATATTGATATTTCACAACAGCTTCAGCAAATTCATCTTCATCAATGATCTCAGCAGGGTTGGGCGGATATTTAGAAATATCCAATTCATGATCTTTGAAACTCATTTCACTGTCGCCAACTTCAGGCGGCGAAGCTACATTGATATAGATCTCCAGCAATTCGCCCGTCGTTTCAAATACTTCGATCAGGTTGTAATATTTTTTATACCAATAATATGATCGCAAAATATGTTTCGTAAAATACTGCCTACGGATAAGGTCAAACACAGGCTGGCTTGCAGGGGATATTGTAACAATCGAGTCTGCATCAACAGACTCGATTGTGGCATACCAACTTCTATATACAGTTCCATCTGTTTTACAAGCGGAAACTTGAATCGTATCGCCAGCCTTCATCCTGTGAAATATCCCAGTGCAACTCGCAGCCTTTCTTCCACTTCCTTGGGTGCATCCTTCGGCAACGATTGGATCGCAGCCTGCGCTTCAACCACGGAATATCCCAGCGCAGTGAGTGCCGCAAGGACTTCGCTATCGTAATCTGCCAATGCTGCCAGTTTGGAAAGTGCGTCTGTCGGCTTGAGTTTATCTTTCAAGTGCAACGCCATTTTTTGCGCGGTCTTCTTTCCCACACCAGGGACTTTGCTTAACAAGTCCGCTTCATCGGCGAAGATGGCACGTTGAATCGCATCAATTGTCAGCGTGGAAAGAACGGATAACGCCACTTTGGGTCCGACACCATCCACGCCGAGCAAAATGTTGAACAGATCACGATCCGATTGGGATTCGAAACCGTACAAAGTCAACGCATCTTCTCGAACGACCAGATGAGTGAACATAAATATCATTTCACCCGCCTTGGCATTCGTTCGCATCGGCGCAGGGACAAAGACGCGCATGCCCACACCGCCAACTTCCACGATCAGGGCATTTTCTTCAATTTGGGAAACTTCTCCACGCAAGGTTGCTATCATGAAATCTATTTAACCACAGATGAACGCAGATAAAAAGGATTTGGTGAATGAAATTCGCAGCTCAATCCCGAAGGGATGAAAGGGTTATAAAAAAGAATCTTCTCGCTTGGGTAAAAGAAGCTATAAATTTATTTGTAGTCCCATCTCATTTTTCATATATAAAAGGACTTCTGCATTGCCAATGGCATCATCCAGAGGATTGTGAGTATGGGTTGTTTTTCTCAGGTGTTTGAAGTTTTTGAATGTGTCTTTTACCAGTCCCTTGTAAAGTGAACCAAGGTTGGTCGAACTATAGCCGAATGGGTTGTCCCCCAGAAAATGATGAAAATAAAAGTTGATAAACTGCCAATCAAATCCGTTGTTATCAGAAATAAAGATCGGTCTGTTGCTGCCATATTCCTTTACCCAAGAATTAAACCTGCCCATTACTTCCAACGGGTTATCAAACCCAAGAGTCTGCTCTCTTGAAAATCCGCTGATTTCGAGTTTCTCAGGCATCCATTTATCACTGATCGGGCGGAGTTGTCCATAAAACGTTTTATCCAGAGCATCATCCACGACTACCGCGCCAAAACAGATCATGGAAAAATCAGGCGGGATCGGACCATCTGCTTCAACATCCACCATGATGTATGCCATTGTTTCCTCTTGTTATTATTCGTATCGTTTTGTATTAAGATGTGTGATGGCAATTGCCAGTGCGTCGGCGGCATCATCAGGCTTTGGGATTTTTTCCAACTGTAACAAGGCGCGCACCATTTCCTGCACTTGGCGTTTATCGGCAGAGCCGTAGCCTGCTACAGCTTGTTTTACTTCATTGGGGGTGTATTCAAGAGGTTCAATGCCTGCTTTTTGCAAACAGAGCATGATCACACCGCGGGCTTGTCCCACTGCAATGGCGGTTGTAACGTTTCGTGAGAAGAATAATTTTTCCACCGCGGCGGTATCAGGTTTGTGTTCTTTCAACAAGGCGTTAAGTTGATCGAACAACATCTCAAGGCGAGCGGGCGGGGTTGCTTCTTTTGGAGTAGAGATAATGCCGTAGGAAACAGCCACTAGCTCCCCGTCGGGCATGAGGCGCACGAGTCCGTATCCTGTTGTAGCGGTGCCGGGGTCAATTCCTAAAGCGAGGGTCATTTAAATAAAAAGTATGGGCGAGGTAACCTCGCCCATACGACAATTATTACGCGGCTTCAAGGGCAGCCAGAGCTTCGTCCGAAACTTTGACGTTGTGGAACACATCCTGCACATCGTCCATCTCTTCGATGGCTTCCACCATGCGCATGAACTTCAATGTTGATTCCACATCGAGTTCCATTTCCTGCTTGGCAATCATACGCAGACCGGCTTCGCTGGGATGAACATTGACCTGGTGCAGCGCATCGGCAATGGTTTTGAAGGCATCCACGGGGCCATAGATTTCGATCGTGTCGTCGCCGTCCACCACATCGTCCGCGCCTACGTTAATGCCAAGCTCGAACGCCTTGTCGAAAGAAAGTTGGCTGGAGGGAAAAGCAAAATATGATTTACGATCAAACTGCCAACCTACAGCGCCTTGCTCGGCCATGTTGCCGCCGTATTTGCTGAAGGCGTGGCGCATATCCGGCACGGTGCGGTTACGGTTATCGGTTACACAGGTCACCATGAGAGCGGAGCCGTGCGGGCCATACCCTTCAAAGGTGATCTCTTCCCAAATTGCGCTGTCCTTATCTTCGCCTGTGCCTTTTTTGATGGCGCGCTCAATATTGTCCTTGGGCATGTTTTCAGAACGGGCTTTATCCACCGCAAGACGCAGACGGAAATTTGTATCAGGATCGCCTCCATCACGAGCGGCAATAGCTAACTCGCGGGCAAGGCGGGTAAACACGGCGCCACGCTTGGCGTCTGCCACCCCTTTCTTTCGTTTGATGGTAGACCACTTTGAATGACCAGACATACACGTTCTCCTTCAATTTTATAACCACATTTGTGGGGAATTTTGCGTTGAGCGCGAAAATTATACCATGTGGTTTTATTTGCCAATCTTTACAAGCACTTACTCAGTAAAAAAGCCTACGCCCATGGCCTTTGGCCCTGCATGAACCACGATGGCAGGCGGGAGCTCATAAATTGGGATGTTGGAAACAGGCACTTTCGCCTTCAATTCTTCGACGAGAGCATTCGCCTCTTCCTCCGCCTCTACCTGCAGCACACACAAATGAGCGTCTTCTCCGCCTTTGCATTGCTCTGCCACAACTTCCACCAGACGTGCCAGCGCGCGTTTCTTCGTCCGCTGCTGCTCAAAGGCTTCGATCTGCCCATCCTTCACCTGCAAAATAGGTTTCACCTCAAGCAATTCCGCCAGCAGACGTTTCGCCCCACCAATGCGCCCACCCTTGGCAAGATATTCAAGCGTATCCACGAGGAAGTAGAGCTTCCCGCGTGGGATCAAATAATCCAGCTTATCCACGATCTCATCAGCAGATTTACCAGCCTTGGCCATATCGTCCGCTACGAGTACGAGCGAGCCAAGGTTACAGGAAATGGTGAGAGTATCCACAACACGAATATCCACACCTGGAAATTCAGCTACAGCTGTCTGCGCCGAGCGGACCGTCCCACTGGCTTTGCTGGTTGGTGCAACTACTACAACACTTTCGCCATGTACCTTCGCCTCTTCAAAAATTGGATAGTACAAAGGCGGTTCTGGGGCAGCGGTTTTCGGTAACTTTTTTGAAGCCTTCAACTTTTGTAAAAAGGCGGCCGTGTTGAGTTCCTTATCATCATGGAATGACTCTTCCCCAAACATGACAACTTGTGGAATTAAAGGAACTCCGCGCTGGGCAAGCATGTCACGCGGGAGTCCACAGGTGGTGTCGGCGACAATAATGGTCATATTACCCTCTCGAATTGTGATGTGCGATTGACGTTTCTTATTTTTATTGTATGCCGATGGCGTCATGGATGGTATATGTTTTTAATCCCCTCTTTTAAACTTATCAGCCCTTAAAAAAATTGTGAACTCTGTAGTAAAAAAATTACAGGTCTCGTGAATACGTCCGATGGGTTTTGTAAAAGTCGATACCGAAGTTTTCCATTTCCCGTTGCATCGCTTCATTCTCCACGCCGATCTGCACAACCTCAGCATGTTTGAACTGACCTGACTCGCGGACAGATTTGAATATCTCGCTGTATAAAACCGCTGTACCACCAGAGCCGCGGTATTCAGGCAGCAGCCCTGCCCCATTGATGTTGAGCCAATCCGTGCGCTTGAGTTCGCGCAGCATACTCAGCCAGCCCAGGGGAAATAATTTTCCCTGAGTCTTTTGCAGCGCCGCAGAAATATCAGGGTAAGCAAACAGAAAGCCGACAGGCTCATTATTCTTCATCACGATCTTGATCAACTTCGGGTCGGCGAACCATAGTAGTTGGTTGGCGAGAGAGACCACCTCTTCATCGGTCAATGGAGTGTTCCCCGATGTACCTTGCAGGGAGTCATTATATAGTTTTTTTAGCTGTGGAATGAGAGCGCGCAAGTCGGAACGATTCTTGTAACGCGCGATCCTAAGTCCGCGGCGTTTTGCAATGCGTTCAGCAAGTTCGTGAATACGTTCAGGGAATTGGATACTCGTTCCGAGATAACCAGACAACGATTCACCAGTTTTAGCAAATCCTTGGGCCTCGATCAAGTCCACGTAGTAAGCAGGATTGTATGGCAAACCAAAAGCGGGACGATGCTCAAAGCCTTTGACAAGCAGGCCAAAGCCATCGAGTGGAGTAAATCCTTTTGGGCCAATGACCTTGTTCAACCCGCGCGTACGCGCCCAGTCCATTGCGATAGAGAAGAGTCCCGTGGCAGCCTCGAGGTTGTTTTCACACTCGAAGAGATAAAAGAATGCCGTGGACTCGTGATTGAATTCGTTGTAGTGACGATTGTCCAAAACAGCAAGGCGACCAATGGGACGAGTCCCTTCACTGGCGAGAAAAAATCCAGCGTGAGAATGTTTGTAGTATGGGAATCTCCGTTGGTTAAGGCGGAGGCGTTCATCCATTTGCAGGGGTGGCACCCATTGAGGAATATCCCTGTAAATGGAAAACGGCAAATGGAGGAAATCCTCCACCTGCCGTTTGTTGTTGAGATCAAGCTGGGTGATGCGCATCGAACTACATGGATTTTGCGCGTTCCGCCATTTGCTCGCGCAGATCGCGTGAGTCTTTATCGATGGTGAAGATCGCGCCAAGGTAGAAGAAGAAACATAATACCCAAGCCACAGTGCAGATTAAAAGAATGGCAGTCTTTAGGTCATACGCATCTGCGATGACACCGGTAATGATGGGGGCAAATGCTGCACCTGCGTTTTCAATGAAGTATTCTGAAGCCTGCGCCGTAGAGCGGACTTCTGGAACAGTTACATCATACACAGTAGCGATAACGTTCGCGGATGAAAGCGGCATGAAGATGGCAGTGAGGCACATGAAAACGAGGAACTGAGTCTTTGCTTCAAGCGGTGTGGTGATGGCAAGATACATAAAGAGTGCGCCCATCAAAACACCGATGCTGGAAACAATAATGCGTCCCTTGTTCGTGCGCTTGAAGGCCATATCGCCAAGAGCGCCGCCAACGAAATATCCACTGGCGAGAATTAGAATGACGGGAGCCATTGTAAAGAGAATGCCATTTGCATCGTATCCACGTTCTTTTTCAAGATAGGCAAAGAAGAAAAAGGTGATCACGTTCCACGGGAAGACGCCCGCAAAGCCCTGCAAAAACACAAACCACATAGTCTTCTTTTTGAAAATTTCTTTCGCTTCAGCCCATGAGAATTTGAAGGTCTGCATTTCGGCCATATTCTCAAATTCAGGTTCAGCCTGTCCGCGTGGCATTTCTTTCACGAAAAAGTAAATGAGAACAGCGATGACCAACCCAAGCGAGCCGGTGATGTAGAACACGCTTCGCCATCCGCCGATAGCGGGCGCCACCATAAGGGCAAGGATCATCCCCATGAGATAACCAAGCGGTTGTGCGAGCTGAAGAATGCCGTAAATTTTTCCACGCAGATTGGGACCAAAATAATCTGCGATGAGCGTGTACAAGCCCGGGTAGGAAGAGTCATCAATACCTGTGGAAGCGCGTGTAACTAAAAATCCGCCAAAGGTTCTCATGATGGCATTGAGCCAGGTAGTGGAACCCCAGATGAAAGATGCAAGTGCCAGCAACTTTGTGCGTGAGAAGCGGTCGTATAAATATCCCCAGATCGGGTACAAAACAGTAGCGACGATCAATGCGCCGGAGTTTACCAATCCCCATTGTGTGTTGCCTATGTTGAAGTCTTTGCTGATCTGCACTTGCAGCGAGCCGATCATTAATTTATCGGTCTGGTGCAAAAGCATGAAAAAGAAAAATATGATGACGACCACCCAACGGTTACTTGCTTTTTCTTTGGACATGACAACCTCACTGAAATGGAATAACCAAGTATCAGGTTTTAGGGGATAGGTGTCAAGTGTCAAGTTTTTGTAGATGGACTCATAAAGCATGATGGGAAAAGTCCATACACCAAATATCTTGACATCACTTTGAATCGGCGTAAAATTCGGCGCAATGTGTAAACATCTGCAACCACGGCACTCCCTGCATCAGCATTTCTTCGGGACGGGTTGCTTTTATTTTTTGTGAATTAGAGAGTCGCATTTGCGGCTCTCTTTTTTTATACACCTCACCCCAAAACCACAGAAGAGGAGAATGGTTATGGCTACAAAACAAAGCAAGAAAGACGCAAAAGGAAATAGCAAGCCCGTAGCACAGAAGCAGGCCGAGGTTAAGAAAGAGGCGACCGGTTCAACAGTCATTGGCTATCTACCCGATGACACTCCGCCGGTCGGCGCGATGTTGAGTCTCGGCTTCCAACAATTCTTGACGATGTTCCCTGCCACGGTATTGGTCGCCATCCTGACCAAATTTGATGTCGGCATCACATTGCTCGCATCGGGTCTCGGTACGATCATTGCATTGCTGGTATCGAAGCGCAAGATCCCCATGTATTATGGTTCATCGTTTTCATACATTGCTGTGATCATCACCGTGATGAGTCGCTTCGCTCCCGATTGCTTCAATGATCCAACCCAAGTCTACTGCCCAGACGGTGTGCGGATCGTGCAAGTGGGTATCCTCCTTACCGCTGTTTTTGAAATTGCCATAGGCTTTCTTATCATGCGCATTGGCAAAGCTGCATTGGACCGCGTTCTACCGCCCATTGTGACTGGTTCAATGGCGATGGTTATCGGTGTGGCTCTTGCTGGCGCAGCGCTGAACAACGCTGGCGGCATGTCCATTGGTGTAGGCGCTGACATCGCATGGAAGTTCTGGACGGTGGCTTTCATCACGTTGGTGGCAACCATCTTGTTCTCGGTCTACCTGCAGGGCAAGGGATTGATCGGAATGCTGCCCATTTTGCTTGGCGCAGTTTTTGGCTATCTGGTTGCCATTCCTTTTGGCTTGGTCAACTTCGCCAATGTCACTGCTGCTCCGTGGTTCGCTGCGCCGCATTGGACCTTCCCCGCCTTCACCGACCCGAATGCATGGGGTATGGCGTTGAGCATTGCCCTTATCTTCATTGCCACTGTGCCTGAGTCTACGGCTCATTTGTATCAAATGAGTTTGTATATTGATGAACTCGCTGCTGAAATGAAACGCAAACCGTATAACATCAAAGAACTCATTGGCCTCAACCTCGTTGCAGATGGCGCTGATGATCTTGTGGTTGGCTTCCTCGGCGGTTCGGCCGGCACGAATTACGGCGAGAACAATTCGTTGATGGCGATCACGCGCAACTATTCCACATCCGTATTGATGGTGGCCGGCGGCATGGCTATCGTATTGGGATTCTTTGCCAAGCTCGTAGCATTGGTCAACACATTGCCCGTAGCTGTACAAGGCGGTTTGGGAATTTATCTCTTCGGCGTCATCGGTATGCAAGGCGTTGCACTCATTCAATCTGAAAAGGTCAATCTTTTCGATCCGAAGCAACTCGCGGTTGGCGCAATCATTTTGATCTGTGGTATCGGCGGCAACCTAGCTTTGCCGGGCAGCGTCTTTCCTTTCAATGTGCCTTATCTTTTCCCCAATGGCATTCCCGCCATTGTGTTTGCTGCCATCATGGGCATTCTGGTCAACTCGATCTTCCTGATCTTTAAGGCTCCTGCTGTACGTGGAGACGCAGTGTAAAAGCAAAAAGTAAATAAGTAGACAAGTAAACAGGTATACATGAAATGAAATCTTGTATACCTGTTTACTTTTTATTATTCCGCCCACACCTATTTTCCTTTATACTTTTCTCATGATCAAACTCCCTGGCTTAATTGACCCCCATGTCCATTTGCGCGAACCTGGCGCGACGCATAAAGAAGATTTCGACTCCGGTACATCCGCTGCACTAGCTGGCGGATTCACCACCGTGCTGGCAATGCCCAACACGAAGCCGCCGATCTTCGACAAATCCACACTTGATCTCGCGCTGAATGCTGCGAAACAAAAAGCGCGCTGCGACTATGGACAATACATCGGCGCAGGTCCCGATAACGCCGCAACTGCCGCTTCGCTCTCAGGGACAGCTGCCGGGCTAAAGATGTACCTTGATTCCACCTTTGGGGAACTACGCCTCGATGACATGTCACTATGGCAGCCGCACTTCGAGAAGTATCCGCATAACCAACCTATCGTAGCTCATTCAGAAAGCCGTACTATGGCTGCTGCAATTTTATTCGCCGCCATGTATGACCGTTCCGTTCATATTGCACATGTCTCTCTGAAAGAAGAAATCCTTGTCATCAAAGCTGCCAAAGAACGCGGCATCAAAGTGACTTGTGAAGTCTGCCCGCATCATTTGTTCCTGTCGAAAGATGATATTCCAGCTATCTCAAACGGGCATCCCGGCCGTGGCGAAGTCCGCCCACGTTTGGCAACAAAAGAGGATGTGGATAGCCTGTGGACAAATTTGGACGTTATCGACTGTTTTGCCACTGACCACGCTCCGCATACCATCGCAGAAAAAGACGGCGAAAACCCACCTCCCGGCTTCCCCGGTTTGGAGACTGCGCTTCCTTTATTACTCACCGCTGTGAACGATGGACGACTGACGATCGAAGATATCATCACAAAAATGCATGTCAATCCACGAAAGATTTTCAACCTGCCCGAACAACCCGAAACCTGGGTGGAGGTGGATGAAAATGCCAGCTATGAGATCAAAGCTGCAGATCAATTCACCCGCTGCAATTGGACTCCGTTCGAAGGCTGGAAGGTAAAAGGTAAAGTAACCCGTGTTGTGCTGCGCGGAACCGAAGCCTTCAAAGATGGGAAAATTCTTGTTCAACCAGGCTTTGGCAAAAACGTAAGGCAATAGAAAACTATAACGATCCATTCTTTAACGGTTGAGGAAAACGCATGAAAGCCAAATCCCTGCCATTCGTTCTACAAGCCCTTACAGCCGCCATCTTTTTCGGCGCGAGCGCTCCCTTTGCCAAGTTGTTGCTGGGAGATATTTCGCCCGTATATTTGGCGGCTTTTCTCTACCTCGGCAGTGGAGTTGGGATTTCATTGATAAAGCTCGGTCAAAAACTTCTCCGCCCTACCCAACAGACCGAAGCAAGTATAAAGAAAGAAGATGTGAAATGGCTGGCTGGCGCGATCATCTCTGGCGGGGTGATGGCGCCCATTGTTTTAATGGTCAGCCTGAAAAACACGCCTGCGTCCACAGCTTCATTGCTCTTGAATTTTGAAGGCGTCGGCACAACACTATTGGCCTTATTATTCTTCAAAGAAGCCATCAGCCGCAGAGCATGGATGGCTATCCTCATTATTACGCTTGCCAGCATTTTTCTCTCCACCAATTTTTCTGAAGGCTTAGGGCTTTCCTTCGGTGCGCTGGGAATTATTCTCGCGTGTGTGCTCTGGGGGTTGGACAATAACTTGACACGCAATATTTCAGGCAAAGACCCGCTCGTCATCGTGGCATGGAAGGGTGTCGTGGCTGGCACGTTCTCTTTCTTCTTAGCTTTTCTGCTTGGAAACACAATGCCATCCTTTATATCCATTCTTAGCACGATGATACTGGGCTTCGTCAGTTATGGAATGAGCACTATTCTATTTATTCTTTCCATGCGTGGGTTAGGTGCAGCGCGGACAAGCGCCTTATATGGCACAGCTCCGTTGGCTGGAGTGCTGCTGTCCATCATAATTTTCAGTGAATCGCCATCTATTTCGTATATCCTCGCTGGTTTTTTGATGATTGGTGGCGCGCTCCTGCTCATTAATGAGGAACACTCTCATTTCCATGTTCATACTGCTACATTCCACGAACACAGTCACAAACATAATGACCTCGCTCATCAGCATGATTCAACAATAATAGGCGTGCATTCTCATGAGCATGAACATCCCGAAGAAGAGCATCAACATGACCATATGCCCGATATCCACCATAGGCACGGGCATGAAGAGTAGCAATTAATGAGGCTACCGCCGACTCTCCTACATTTCGCATGATTGCTATCCGAAATATCTCATCGGATAGCCACATTTAGGGGTGCTTGTTCAGACAATTATTTTCCACACCCAGCCAAACTGTGGATAAGTCCCCTGAAACTGTGGAAAACTATCCTCCTCTGTGGACAATACCTTTACTTTGTGGAAAACTCGCCTCCAAGCTTTAAAATCGACACCCCCATATATGGGGGGTGCTTTTTCGAAAATCCAATATATGGAAGACTCGTAAAAAGTGGAAAAATAAGGGTGATTTTTGTGGGTAAGTTATCCAGAATCTTTCCACAGGTTAGGAAATGCTCATAAATGGCAAGCAACCGCAGGTCTGGTGCGAGTCGCTGCACTTCATCCCGTATATGGGGGTGAATCCGTTTTATCCACACAATCCACACCCCCTACTAATATTACTAAATCATTATCATACTTATATACTGCTTGAATCTCTTAAGGGATTCCTGTACAATCCACATACAGTAAGGTCGTCCCCACTTAGCCAACCTTGGGAGGTTGCCATGGATATGATCAAAGTTTCAGCCAACTCCCGTACCTCTGCAGTCGCCGGGGCTATCGCAGGAGTGATTCGTGAGCACAAGCATGCGGAAGTGCAAGCTATTGGCGCAGGCGCAGTAAACCAGGCTGTAAAAGCCCTGGTGCTTGCAACCAGTTACCTCAAGAATGACGGGATAGATATTGTGTGTGTCCCTGAGTTCGTAGATGTTGAAATTGAGGATAAGGTGCGCACTGCCATTAAGCTTGTGATCGCGCCGCGTGAAGTTGCAGCTTCGTAACATAGTGATCGCCACTTTATAAAGTGGCCGTTACGTACAATTTATAGACAGACGAAGGAAGGGTGGCTTATAATCTTCGTTGTGGATGTTTCGCCTCGCACCTAGCTGTAAGCTGGTTCTGTACGAACGTAGAATCCACACCTTTTCATACCCATGCAAAATTGGAATAGATTTCCGCGCTTTCTCCTTGTGTTGACCCTGCTCATCAGCTTGTGCGCAGGGATGTTCGCGCCGAAAGTACAAAAAGCTGAAGCTGCGCCGCTGGTTGCAGTGGATAAAGTAAGTGTTGTTATTAGTGAATTCCGCACAAGGGGCGCAAATGGAGCGGATGACGAATTTGTAGAGATATACAATGCAACGGGGGCGAGCGTTACACTGACCAATTGGACAATTAGAAAGTCCGCTGGATGTGGTTCCGTATCTGCCACTCCTCTTGCAACGATAAACACAGTGTTAGTGCCTGGTCAATTTTATTTGGTCGGAAATTCTACGAATTATTCTGGTGCATCTCCACTTGATGCATTTACTGGCACCTGGTCCTCTATTGCGGACGATGGCGGCGTTGCCTTGTTGGATAATTTGAATAATATTGTCGATCAAGTTGGCTTATGCAATACAACTGCATATAAAGAAGGCTCCACTCTGTCCCCATTCAGCGCTACGACCAATCAAAGCTACGAACGAAAAGCGGGAGGCAGTGCTGGGAGTTGTAAAGATACCGATAATAATTCTGCCGATTTTATTTTTAATTCATCCTCCAGTAACCCACAAAACTCAACCAGTTCTCCGCTCCCATGTCTTGTCGTTGCCAACGTTTCATCCATAAATGGGACATACACAACAAACCAGAATATAGATATTACTGTCACGTTCAGTAACAACGTGAATGTCACGGGTTCGCCGACGTTGCTCCTTGAAACAGGTTTGACGGATAGAAGTGCAACGTATCTCTCTGGAAGCGGTACAAATTCATTAGTTTTCCGCTATACAGTTGTTGCTGGGGATGCTTCTGGTGACCTTGATTATGCATCAGCAAATGCGCTGTCCTTGAATGGAGGAACGATCACTGGCGCCATAGGAGATGCAACTCTTGTTTTGCCGAAGCCTGGGCAACCAGGATCTTTAGGGGCTAATAATGCCATTATTGTTGATAATGCCGCTATACCAAGCGTCTTGTCATTTCAACGACAAACTCCAAGCGCGGCAGTTACAAATGCAACTACTCTAGTATTTCGCGTCACCTTCAGCGAAGCCGTCACAGGAGTGGATGTTGGAGACTTCACTATTCAAGGCTCAACAACAGCTACGCCAACTCTTATAACCGCTGTAAACAGTAATATATATAATGTAACAGTATCTGGTGGCAATCTTGCGACATTCAATGGTGCAGTTGGATTAAACCTTAGCCTCACTCCAACCATTGTTGACCTAGCATCCAATTCCTTACCTGCTGGGGAACCACCCGTTGATGAAACCTATACAGTAGATCATATCGCTCCAACAGTTGTTATCGCCCAGACTGGTTCACAGGCAGATCCTGCAGGCGTATTACCTGTGAATTTTACAGTTGTATTTTCAGAACCGATCGATGTCAGCACGCTTGTTATCGCTGATATTACCCAAAGTGGAACAGCAAGTTTCATTACATGGGTTATCACAGACTCAGGCGATCACATGAACTTCACTTTGTCTGCTGTTGCCTCTGGAAATGGGACAATAATTCCATCCATTGGCGCAGGAAGAGTGAATGACCTTGCTGGAAATGGAAATTCCGCATTTGCAGGCGGATGTGCATTCCCTGAGCCAAACAATTGTGTCACACTCACGGACACTACCTCTCCTGCAGTAACCATTAACCAAGCCTCAACTCAAGCAGACCCAACCAGCACGTTTCCTATTAATTTCACTGTTCTTTTTTCTGAACCTATTAATCCAAGTGTCTTTACTGCTTCTGATGTCACCCAAAATGGGACGGCAACAGGTGTCACTTGGAGCATTGCTAATTCAGGCGACAATATGACCTTCACCTTATCTGCCACAACCGCCAGCGGATTTGGAACAGTAATTCCATTTATTGCAGCCAATCGTGTTACAGATTTTGCAGGCAATAACAATGTAGCCAGCACGGGGACAGATGGTTCAGTGACATACCAAATAAACACAGCAAGTGCCCGCGCTGTTATTATCAACGAAGTCGCGTGGGCTGGTACAACATCCAGCCTCACGGATGATGAGTGGATCGAGCTCTACAACCCAGGCAGCGCAGCCATCAACATCACCGGTTGGGCTCTTAAGGCTGCGGATGGCACACCTAGTATTACCCTCAATGGAACCATCCCTGCAGGTGGATACTTCCTTCTCGAACGAGATACAGATGACACCGTTCTCGATATCCTCGCAGACCAAGTGTACGCAAGTAATATGGATCTCTCCAACAGTGGTGAAGCATTAACTCTGCGAGATGGTGCAAACACCGTAATAGACACAGCCAATGGAAATGGCGGTGCATGGCCCAAGGGAAGTGCATCCACATACGGGACGATGGAAAGAATTGGCACAACTGCTGAAAGCGACAGCACTTGGCAAACCAATACTGGAATAAAAAGGAACGGGAAGAATGCCAACAACGGTGATATTTTAGGAACTCCCAAAACCAGCAACACCCCGTTGGCAACACCCACCCCAACCCCAGCCAAAACGGATACTCCAACCCCCGTCCCAACCATTCGGCCTCCCGACCCGCGGCCCATTATCAACGAGATCCTGCCTCGCCCCGGCTTTGATTGGAATCAGGATGGCAAGGTAAACGTCTTTGACGAATTCATTGAGATCAAAAACCTAACAGCCGTTGACCTCAATCTCAATGGTTGGAAGTTGGACGATGAGGCCAATATAGGCTCCGCTCCATACACAATATCCGATATCACCTTGAAGCCCGGTCAACGCATGGTTTTTTACGGTTTACAGACCAACATCCTACTCAGTGATGGCGGTGACACAGTTCGCCTTATTAGCCCCAGCGGAAAGATCTATGATGCTTATACCTATACCATCGCAAGAGCTGAGGATGCCTCCATTTGCCGCCTGCCTGATGGAAATGTTTATAACGGGTGGTTTGAAGATTGTGTCCCTACGCCCAACTTAAGCAATTCGCGTGAAGGCACCGTCCCATCCATGCCAGATAACGGCTACGAATCACCTGTCTGTCAATTGCCCGATACCTTGCCCATTGATTTTCTTTTTGCTGAATGCCGCGGCTACGGCGCAAACATTTGGAACGCCGATTATTGGGATCAACCCTTTACTTCGTCACCCCGTTACATCCCGCAAAATACCAGCAAGTGGGAAGCCATTATCGAATAGGTCACGGTTCAAACGTGACCTATATTTTATAAGGACACTCCATGGAAACCTTCTTCAGTTTTTTGGAAAGACGCATCGACGACTCATCATCCCTTCTCTGCGTTGGACTCGACCCGCATATCCCTGACCTAAAAGAGCCAACAGCCGCCTCTGCGCTGGATTTTTGCCTGAATCTGATTCGACAAACAGCTCCCTACGCTGCGGCATTCAAACCCAACGCCGCATTCTTCGAAGTTTTTGGAGCAGAGGGATGGACAGCCCTTAAACACGTCATCGAAGCTATCGGCGAAGAATCAGTTCGGTTGGGGTCACGCATCCCTGTCATCCTGGATGCGAAGCGCGGTGACATTGCTTCCACAGCGGATGCGTATGCCCAATCTGCATTTGAAACGCTTGGCGCTGACTGCATCACCTTGAATCCTTATCTAGGAAAAGACTCCATCGACCCGTTCATCAAAGACCATGAGAAAGGTGTTTTCCTATTGTGCAAAACATCCAACGCGGGCTCAATGGACTTGCAGAATTTACTCGTCATGCCGATGGGCTCTGATGCCTCCATGCCATTGTATATTTATGTAGCCAAACTCGCAGCACAGTGGAATGAAAAAAATAATGTGGGCGTGGTGGTTGGCGCCACTCATCCACAGATCATGGAAATGATCCGCGCGGCAGTGCCAGATCTTTGGTTCCTTGCTCCGGGCGTTGGTGCTCAGGGCGGTGAGTTGGAGATCACACTTAAAGCTGGTTTGCGTGCAGATGGCAAGGGACTGCTCATCCCTATCTCCCGCGCCATTTCTCGCGCTGAAAAACCAGGCCTTGCTGCGGCGGAGATCCGTGATGAGATTATCAATATCAAACGTGGATTATCTAAAAAATGATATGACAAAAATAATTAAAGCCCCTGCAAAACTTCAAGAAGGTTTTTTGGTCTTTCTATCGGGTAGCGTTTCAGGGGACGATTGGCGCAGCACTCTGATCAAAAAGCTGGGAGAAATTAACATCATTGTTCTGGATCCCCAACGCGATGATTGGGATTCCTCCTGGACAGAAACAGCCGACAACCCGAAATTCCGAGAACAAGTTGAATGGGAATTAGACGGCCTTGAAAAAGCCAATGTGATCGCCTTATATTTTGACGAGGCCTCGAAATCTCCCATATCCCTGCTTGAGTTTGGTCTATTTGGCCAAAGCGGCAAGATGATCGTGTATTGCCCCGAAGGTTTCGCTCACAAAGGAAATGTTGATATTGTTTGTGAACGATACAACATTGAGCAGGTTGGTTCCATGGATGAACTCGCGAAGAGTATTATTTCCCAATATTCTAAAACAGGCAAAAAGGAAAAATAATGACACAATTCAACGAAAACCTTTCTTCCCTCGCTGATGGCCTCTTGGATGCAGGCTGTATCAAGTTTGGTGAATTTACCCTCAAGTCAGGGCTTAAGTCTCCCATCTACATTGACCTGCGGCAGATCATCACCTATCCCAAATTGCTTGAACAAATCGGTCAGGCGTATTTGCCTTTGCTCAAAGGATTGAAATTCGAACGTCTCGCTGGTTTGCCTTATGCTGCTATTCCCATTGCTACTGCCATCAGCCTTGCTGGAAATTACCCAATGATCTATCCACGCAAGGAAGCGAAGGCTTATGGAACCAAAGCTGAGATCGAAGGCGAATATCATGCAGGGGAGGCGGCTGTCATCATCGATGATCTCGCCACCACTGGTGGAAGCAAATTTGAAGCCATCGAAAAATTGACAGGCGCTGGTTTGGCTGTAAAAGATGTAGTGGTATTGGTGGATCGTCAATCAGGCGCAAAGGAATCTCTTGAACAAGCAGGCTATGCCATGCATGCCGTGTTGACCATCTCTGCTTTGTTGGAGTATTGGGAAAGCAACGGCAAAGTAGATAAAGAAAAGATCGCCGCTACGCGAGAGTTTTTAAAGCAGAGCAAGTAGCCAAGACTGACTGTAAGTTGTATCAGATTTGAAAAACAAAAAGATAAGTGGAAAGATTTTATGAGCTGGAAAACCTTTGAAACTCAATCTCCTGAGATAGCTGAATTTGGCAAAGCACGCCTGCATAATAAAGTTGCTTACTTGGCTACAATCCGCAAAGATGGTTCGCCGCGTGTACATCCATTCACGCCGATCATTGGTGAAGGTCACTTTTTTGTCTTTATGGAGCCCACTTCACCCAAAGGACACGACCTCCGCCGTGACGGGAGGTATGCTGTCCATTGTTCAGTAACAGATACGAGCGGAGAGAGCGGCGAAGTCATTGTTACGGGCAGGGCAACGTTTATCGAAGATTCTGAAGTCCGCGCATTGGCTGTCAGAGTTTGTCCATATACACCAGCCGAGCGATATATCCTTTTTGAATTTGACCTTGAAAGTGTTTTGATAACAGAATACAAAGATGATGGTGTTGCTCGCAGGCAATGGAAAGATAATGAAAAGAATTGAAAAAGGGTAAAAGGAAAAATAAATGGAGACTTCCTCCCCAAAGTGGCTGGAACTTGCTCGTGAGTTATATTCCATTTCGCAATCAGGGCTGACTTATAGCAAAAGCGAATATGATCTGGATAGGTATCGCCGTATGCAGGAAATTTCAGCGGAGATGATCTCGCATCAATCGGGGTTGCCAAAAGAAAAAATTACACAAGTATTTTCGATGCAGTCAGGCTACGCCACACCGAAAGTAGATGTACGTGGCGCTGTCTTTCGTGATGGAAAAATACTGCTCGTGCAGGAAAGAGCAGATAATCACTGGGCCATGCCAGGCGGCTGGGCTGATATTGGTGACCTCCCATCTTCGATGGTGGAACGCGAAGTGTTGGAGGAAAGCGGCTTGCAAGTCCGTGCCAGCAAGGTTATTGCAGTGTATGACGCGAATCGCGTTGAACCAATGGAATTCTTTCACGCATATAAACTTATTTTCTTGTGTGAATTATTGGGCGGTGAATTGCAGACAAGTTTTGAAACCCTTGCTGTAGATTTCTTTGATCCTGCTCAACTGCCTCCGCTTTCCACTTCCCGAACTGATGAACGTATGATCGCTGAAGTTCTTGCGCATCTCCAAGATTCAAACCGCCCCACTTTTTTTGATTAGCCATGTATAACTTTCTTCGTCCCTATCTCTTTCGCCTCGACCCTGAACAAGCGCATGCGCTCACGCTTCGGGCATTAAGCATTTCTGGAAACATTCCTCCTTTGCGCTGGTTGATCGCGCAGCAATTTAAAGCACCATCCAAGCCTGTGCATGTATTCGGGTTGGATTTTAAGAATCCTGTTGGACTCGCCGCTGGATATGATAAAGACGGCGTGGCAATTAAAGGACTCTCCACCCTTGGGTTTGGTCACGTGGAAATTGGAACGGTCACGCCCAAGCCTCAAGCTGGGAATCCGTCCCCGCGCGTTTTCCGCCTGCTGGAAGATGATGCAGTTATTAACCGAATGGGCTTTCCAAGCAAAGGCACTGAATTTATGCAGATCCAATTGAACCCAAGTCTGCGCCCGAGTTTGGTGGAGAAAGTTACAGGGTTTTCACCGCGCAAAAAACATACACCACAGCAGCGCTGGGGAACAGTGCTGGGAGTGAACCTTGGCAAGAACAAAGATACCCCAAATGAAGAAGCGGTCTTTGATTATCTTGCTCTCTTACAAAACTTTGCGGGTTTGGCTGATTACTTGACTATCAATGTCAGTTCGCCTAACACGGTGGGACTCCGCAACTTGCAGGGACGCGAAGCACTGGAAAAGCTGCTCACTCAATTGCATCAACAGCGTTTGATCGAACAGGGCAACCACAAGAAGCGTATTCCCATTCTTGTAAAACTTGCGCCTGATCTAAACGACTCAGAATTGGATGAAGCCCTTGAAGCGATCATTTCATCAAAGATGGATGGAGTCATTGTTACGAATACAACTCTCGGGCGTGAAGGGTTGAAGTCAAGCCTGAAGGGAGAAACAGGTGGATTGAGCGGCAGCCCGCTGACAGTTAAGAGTGAGGCAGTTCTTCATCAAACATTGAAGCGTGTGAATGGTGTCATCCCTGTGGTGAGTGCGGGCGGCATCATGTGCGCTGATGATGCAAAGCGCCGCCTCGATATGGGGGCGGCGCTTGTGCAGGTGTATACGGGATTGATCTATCGCGGGCCTGCGTTGGTGCAGGAGATTTTGAAGTCGCTTTAAGGTTGTGCAGGACGCAGAACCGGCATGGGGGCGTCTGTACGAGAGAAGAAGTCTTCGGGCAGCGGCAGAGGTTCAAGCTTGCGCGATTGGGTGAGCGTATCGGCAGGGAGATAATAGAGGTTGGTAGTGCTTTCGCCGCCCAGCCTTATATCTTGAAAAGCAAAAATGACATACGTGCCGTCGGGGCTGAAGGCGGCATCGCGGTAGCAGCAGTTACCTTCATATGGGGCAACCGTCTGAACCTTGTGAGTGGAGGAATTGTAGAACGCGAGGTCACCAAATCCGCCGTTGCGGACGTTGCTGTTGATGAAGAAGAGCAGATCACCGTCATAATCGTAGTTGACGATATCATTCGGAAACTTGAAACGTCCGTTGGGGAAATCATCAATGGTGGGCGGCAGTTCGCTGCATTTTGAAATATCCATAATGCGAATCGAATCTGCAAACTTTCCATTGGAGTTGGCAATGTATTTGACCGCAAGGCGTGTTCCATCATCAGACCATTTTGCGCTTTTGACAGCCAGTTCATTAAAGAAAAGGCAGCCCTTCATATCAAGCAGCGCACTCTTTTTATTTGCAGCCTTTAGTTTTTCAAGGTCATAAGGAACCACAAATAATTCGCGGTTGATGACGAGTGCCGCTTGTGTTCCATCGGGGGAAACGCTGAACGACTCAAAGTATTCAGCGGAAATGTAGTTGAAAATAATTTCTTCGCGTTCTGATTCAATGTCCACTGTCTTGACGGTCTTGCCGCTCATGTAGAGGATGGTCTTTCCATCAGGCAGCCATTGCAGGTTGAATTTTGCCACGCCGTCAGTGGTAAGTTGTTTCGGGTCACTTGCATCCACATTCATCATCCAAAGTTCATTATTGCGGACGAATGCGATCTTATCCGCGCCGCCAATGATGGGCAGTGTTGACGCGGATGAGATTTCAGTAGCAGCTGGTGCTTCGGTTGCTGTTTCTGAAATGGATGGAGTTGCAGTAACTTCGATAACAAGAGGTGCGGATGTAGCTTCGGTCAATGTGGACGTGGCAACAGGCGGCGCCACACGTATTAACGGAAGCAGGGTACTGCCCAATAAATAGACGCCACCCCCAAGCAGGACCAAAACAAACAACCCTACGAACACACCGAGCAAGCTACGGCTTTTTTTCTTTTCCACGAAAGCTTTTTCAGCTGTGGGGTGAGCTACAACAGTTTTGTTAAAAGCTATTTTCTGTGTTGGTTTTTCAGCTTTCAAAGTTGCGGGCATGGTTTCGCCGCGCAAGAAGGCTTTGATCGTTTCCACCATTTCAACAGCAGTGGAGAAACGATCTTCCTTGTTCTTTGCCATTGCAGTGGAAATGACCTTTTCCATCCACACGGGTAGATTTGGATTTGCATCCAAAATACGCGGGACGGGCTCCGTCATGTGTTTGATGGCAACAGCCAAAGGCGTGTCCGCTTTGTAGGGCTGTTTACCTGTCACCATTTCATAGAGAATGACACCCAGCGCATAAATGTCTGCGCGGCCATCTACAGCTTCTCCGCCTGCCTGTTCAGGAGCCATGTAAGCAGGTGTGCCGATGATGGCACTACCCGTCATGCTGCCAGCCTCGCCTTGTGTGAATTTTGCAATTCCAAAATCGGAGATAAGGGCAACGCCCTTATTAGTAAATAGAATATTCCCTGGTTTTAGATCGCGATGAACGATGCCTTTGGAATGAGCTTCATCCATGCCAGGGGCAATTTGCTCAAGGATCTTGACTGCGCTGTCTACACTGAATAACCCCGCTTTCATCCTCTCAGAAAGCGAGCCTCCACCCATGTAGCGCATAACAAAATACGGCTGTCCGTTTTCCTCACCCACATCATAAACTGGCACAATCGATGGATGTTCCAATTGTGCGATGATCTTGGCCTCGCGTTCAAAGCGTACTCGAAACTGCGGGTCTGAATGAATGAGTTCTGGCGGCAGGAATTTAATGGCAACTTCGCGTTCAAAGCGCGGGTCGTATCCGCGATACACGGTTGCCATGCCTCCGCGCCCGAGTTCATTTTTTATTTCGTAGCGTCCGATCTTGTCAAGTTGCATAAGGCAAGTATACCTATCCAATCAGGTGCGTGCAAGAAAAAACGGTTGCAATATTATAGAGACGTATAAGGGTGAAACTGCGTAGCAATCCTACCCCTACGATGATTATGACATATACAACCCGCCCGTGGACTCCATCCAATCTGCGATGTGTTCCACAGCGGAAGAGATGTCGTTGTCTGAAATATCAATTTCCAGCTTGGGAAGAAGCGATTCGTCTGCCAGTCTGCGAATGAGTTTCTGTTCCTCAATGAAAAGATTCAAATCATCATATTGAGATGGATTACCCGATACTTTGAGCCGTTCTGCGCGCGCTGCTTCAAAAGACTCTGGCGAACGTGTCAACAACACAAGACGGAAGTTGAGCGGGAGAAGTCTTTCTTCCAGCCAGCGAAAATCATAATCTTTGTTGTAGGTATTCAACTGATACATGCGCGTGGACAAATGAAAACGATCCACGATCCATGAGTAATATTTTTGCAATTCAAAAAGTTTTACCCATGTTTCGTAGGTTTCCATTGCAAGGGACTCTTCTTGCGGCTCAAAGTTGATCAACCCGCGCCCCCAAGGAAAGTTGGTGAATGCACACCACTCACCCGAAATGAGCGGCGAGTGGTATCTATATTTGCGAGGCCCCACGATGCGTGGATGTTCATTCAACGCAAAAGCGATGTCTGTTTTGAAGGTCAGGCGTGTGCCTTCAAGGATGATCTTTGGAGTAAGTTTACTCATGGTGTGTTTACGAATTTTTCCAACTCAGCATCTAATTGAATACCCAAGTCTCTGGCGCGGGTGAGGTAGAGTTTTGCCAGCGGATCGTTTTGAATGGTTTTGCCATAGTAGTAGCATATCCCGAGCATATAGTTGGTGTACCCGCTTTTTTCAAAATCGGGATATACCATCTCAATATAATTTCGCCCTGATTCGTAATCTTCGAGCATAACGTAGGTATATCCAATATATACCTGCGCATCCACAAGATAGACTGAGTCTCGTTTCTTATAAATTTCCTCGGCTAGCTGAAATTGGACAAGGGCGTCTTCATATTTTTCTTGATTGAAGTACACATTTCCGAGCCCATAATAGCCTTCGGGATCATCAGGGTACAGTTTTGATAACGTCTCATATTCGGCGATGGCGTCATCGTATTGTTTCAGTTGGTTATAGGTGTTGGCAAGGCCAAGGTGTGCAGCATACCCTTCAGGATAAATGGCAATGGAGCGTTGATACAGATCCACTGTGTCTTTGTAATTGCCTGCCCGCTTAAGTAACAGAGCGAGGTTATCCAACGCATCGCAAAATTGGGGATCAAGTTCAATCGCTTCGCGGTACGCTTTTTCTGCTGAAGCATTATCCCCCGCGGCTTCAAAGTCCTCTGCTTTGTTGAAAGCGTCTGTCGCTGCAGAGATATCAGATGGGCAGTAAATCTCCACATCTTCACGGCGGATAACGGGTCCTGCAGTTGCCGCCACAACAGCGGTTGGTTGCAGCGAAATGGGAGTTTCAACCACAGGTGTTGGCGGTGTCCCCCCTGGGTTGGTCAGGTTTGTGACCGTGGCACATGCAAGCATGCTCGAAACAAGAATTGCAAGGAAAAGGAACTTTTTCATAAAACCTCCGAACTTTTGAATAGATTACCCGTCTGACAAATCGTAGAGATAAATTGCCTGAAAAACCCGCACTTTTAATGATTAATTGGCATTATAACAACGCATTTCTTAATCTCCCCCTCACAGAATAGCCAATAAGTACTGTTATGGAATTCTAATGAAATTCTGAAACAATTTCGGAGTATGGTTGTGGTATATTCTCGGCACAGGTAACCTTATGGACGATAAAATCACAATTATTGAAGGACCACCCCCAGTCTTTGAACACGTGAACGATGGCTGGGCAATGGGCTTGAACGAAAGCCCGTCACTATCCGTCCCTGCACTTACGCGGTTACGAACCTTTAACGGTCCCGCGCTTGTGCAACGCTGTTATACCGCCTGGCACCAAAAGTCATCCATCCACCTGCATTACCGCAATGAGATGGGACTTGAACAGACCGCCCCCATCCTCGCTGCACGCAATGTGGAAACTCCCGAAGGACACGTTCTGCTTTTGTGGGTTTACCTTGATGGCGATGGAGTGGAATACGAAATGGACGCCGGCGACGACGACCAGATGGACGATTTTCCCGACGAGTAGACCTTAGAAAAAGACAGTCACCCTTTGGTGGCTGTCTTTTTGTTTTAACAAATTTAGAGTTGGATACGGTATGATTAAGAAGACTTCCATTTCAAAAAGAAAGTGATTCGTACACTATGACAACGCTTCTTTCCACGATGCAAGCTGGTTCAGTTATTCTGACGCTTAACCGTCCTGAACGCGCCAACGCCTTCAACTTTGAAATGACCACTGAATTGCAGAAAGCACTCACCGCAGCAGAGGACGATCCGCAGGTGAGATGTGTGGTTATCACAGGCACGAATAATGTATTTAGCGCGGGTCAGGATATTGGCGAAATGAAAAAGGGCGGTGGGGAAATTTCCTATCGTGAGCATTTGGAAAAGACATACAACCCGTTGATCTTGCAAATCCGCAATATGGGCAAGCCTGTCATTGCTGCAGTGAATGGACCTTGCGCAGGTGCAGCCTTTGGCATTGCTCTATCGTGTGATTTGCGCATTGCAAAGTCATCGGCGTATTTTGTAGTTGGTTTTAGCGGTATTGCACTTGCCCCTGATTCGGGCATCTCGATCTTTCTTCCAAAATATATTGGCCTTGGGCGCGCGCAGGAATATTTTTATTCCAACAAGAAGATCTCAGCGCAGCTTGGCTATGAATGGGGCTTGGTCAATCAGGTAGGTGGATTCAACTATCAGCGGTTGGTCAGGCAGATTGCGAGCGAGCTGGCCGCAGGTCCGCGCGAGGCGTTTGCAGCAGGGAAGAAAGCATTCAATAAGGCGATCCTTCCCAATTTGGAAGATGCTCTCCACTATGAAGGAATCCTGCAAGATGCAGCTGGTAAATCAGCCGAGCATAAAGAAGGCGTGAAAGCTTTCTTTGAAAAGCGCCGACCGAAGTTTGATTAGCGTATCTTTTCACTAGGTGGATGGGTTTTAACGGAAGTAATCAAAAACCGTCATTTTCTACCAAAAATAATCTTATTTTTGTCATATTGACTCTAAATTCGTTATCGTGTAAAGTTTGAGGGTAGTTTTTATTTATTGGAATAATCGTATGAACCAGCGTATAGTTATACTTTGTTCATGAAGCGGGCAACCCCCTGTGGGGTGTGCCCGCTTATATTTTCTCTAAAACCTACTTAGGAGAACAACATGTCAGGACAAATCAATGCTTTTGAAATGGCACAGAAACAGTTCGATGCTGTTGCCAAGCAATTGAAACTCGACTCGGGCGTTGCAGAAGTTTTGCGCTGGCCGATGCGCGAGTATTCCTTCCGCATTCCTGTTCGCTTGGATGATGGATCGCTCAAGGTTTTCCAGGGCTTCCGTGTTCAGCACAATGATGCGCGCGGCCCCAACAAGGGCGGCATTCGCTTCCATCCTGCTGAGACCATGGACACCGTCCGCGCTCTCGCAACATGGATGACTTGGAAATGCGCCGTGGCAGATATTCCTCTCGGCGGCGGTAAGGGCGGCATTATTGTCGATCCTTCCACTCTTTCCGTTGGCGAAAAAGAAGAATTGTGCCGCGGTTGGGTACGTGTGATGTGGAAGAACATTGGTCCACGCAATGATGTGCCCGCTCCTGACGTGGGTACGACTCCTCAAATGATGGGCTGGATGATGGATGAATATTCCAAGCTCGTTGGTCATTACACCCCTGGTGTATTCACAGGCAAGCCTTTGGGCGGCGGTGGTTCATTGGGTCGCACCGAAGCCACGGGCTACGGAGTGATCTACACCGTGCGCGAAGCGATGAAGCACCTCGGCATGGATCCCAAGAAATCCGTTGCAGTTCTTCAGGGCTTTGGTAATGTGTCACAATATGCTGCCATTGGTATGGTTGAGATCCTCGGCGGAACCGTTGCTTGCGTTTCCTGCTACGATCGCCATGACAAGAAGGCTTACACCTATAGCAAGAAGGGTGGCATTGATCCGCGCTTCCTGCTCTCCATCGTGGATGAATATGGAACCATTGATAAGGCCAAGGCGATGGACTCTGGCTACAAAGTGGACGATGGTGACAAGTGGATCGAATTTGAAGGTGATGTATTGATCCCCGCCGCTCTCGAAGGACAGGTCAATGCTGATACGGTTGGCAAAGTCTCCAAGGGTGTACGCATTGTTGCCGAAGGCGCAAATGGCCCCACCACTCCCGAGGCCGACGAAGTCTTCAAGAAGAACAAGGTCTTCAACATTCCTGACTTCCTTTGCAATGCTGGCGGCGTTACAACCTCCTACTTCGAACAGGTTCAGAACGATATGAACTTCTACTGGAGCAAGGAAGAAGTTCTCGAACGCCTCGACCAGAAAATGACCTCCGCTTTCCACGGCGTGCTCGAACGCAGTGAAAAGGAAAACGTCTACATGCGCGATGCGGCCTACATGGTTGCCATTGATCGTGTGGTGAAGGCGATGGAACTTCGCGGCTGGTTGACTGGTGCGGCATAGCTTTTAGCGATTAGCTGTTAGTAATTGGAAAGAGGATGTGCTTCACGGCATGTCCTCTTTTTTGTTTGCTCGCTTCTTTCCTGACCGTTTGCCTGATTCTGTTTTCTGACGCAGAGTCCCATTTGATACAATAACCACATCCAAAAGCTAATTGCTGATAGCTGAAAGCTGTCCGCTAAACACAAACGAGGAACCCATGTCCAAATCAACATTTAAATGGGAAGACCCCTTCCTTTTCAACGACCAACTGACAGATGAAGAGCGAATGATCCGTGACACGGCGCGAAAGTATTGTCAGGACAAGCTCATGCCGCGTGTTCTCGAAGCGAATCGACATGAGATATTCCACCGCGAGATCATGAACGAGATGGGCAGCATGGGCTTGCTCGGTTCCACCATCCCTGAAGAATACGGCGGGGCAGGTTTGAATTATGTCTCATATGGATTGGTCGCTCGCGAAGTGGAACGTGTGGACAGCGGCTATCGCAGCGCGATGAGCGTGCAAAGCTCACTAGTGATGCATCCCATCAATGCGTATGGCTCAGAAAAGCAAAAGAAAAAATATCTGCCCAAGCTTGCCAGTGGTGAACTCGTTGGCTGTTTTGGGTTGACCGAACCCAACCACGGCAGCGACCCTGGCAGCATGGAAACCCGCGCCAAAAAAGTGGACAGCGGCTACATCGTCCACGGGAATAAGATGTGGATCACCAATTCCCCGATAGCAGATGTATTCATTGTCTGGGGAAAGTTGGATGGTGAAATTCGCGGTTTCATTCTCGAAAAGGGGATGAAGGGATTGAGCGCGCCGAAGATCGAAGGCAAGTTCAGTCTGCGCGCCAGCTCAACAGGCGAGATCGTGATGGATGAAGTCTTTGTCCCCGAAGAAAATCTGCTGCCGAATGTCTCTGGCCTCAAAGGTCCGTTCGGTTGTTTGAACAAAGCTCGCTATGGAATTGCGTGGGGCGCGTTGGGTGCAGCGGAATTCTGCTGGCATGCGGCGAGACAATACACATTAGACCGCCCACAGTTTGGCAGGCCGTTGGCTGCAAATCAATTGATCCAACTCAAGCTAGCGAATATGATGACAGAGATCACGTTGGGATTGCAGAGCGTTCTACGCGTGGGACGTTTGATGGATGAAGATAAATCCACGCCTGAGATGGTGTCACTCGTCAAACGAAATTCATGCGGCAAGGCGCTGGAGATCGCCCGTCACTCGCGCGATATGCACGGCGGCAACGGAATCTCGGACGAGTATCATGTCATTCGGCATGTGATGAATTTGGAAGCGGTCAATACCTATGAAGGGACGCACGATATTCATGCGTTGATCTTAGGAAGAGCGCAAACGGGGTTGCAGGCGTTTTCGTAAGAGCTGACAATGGACCGCAGACTGTGGACGATGGTCTATGGTCTGCGGTCCATCGTCTATTTTGAGTGGGGAATTT
This sequence comes from Anaerolineales bacterium, assembly GCA_046328875.1. Lineage (GTDB taxonomy): Bacteria > Chloroflexota > Anaerolineae > Anaerolineales > Villigracilaceae > Villigracilis. Next base: position 4,652,396 of record JAXLVS010000001.1, read on the forward strand.
TGTCCGCTTTTTGGTTTCTCTCCGATATGTAAGTAGTGCTTGCATGAAGTCCTTTCGAGGTGACTTATATGGAGAATGAAAATCCACGGCGTTTGGAAGTGGATGCCAAAACGGTTCAGCGTGCGCTGGATGGTGATCAAGCTGCGCTTGCAAATATCTATGACGCCTACGCCAAACCCATCTATCGCTATCATTTCAGCCGTGTAGGAAATGCTCCTGATGCGGAAGACTTGACCGCGCAAACGTTTCTAGCGGTGCTTGAATCCTTAGTGCGCTATCAGCACCGAGATAACTTCACAGCATGGATATTTCAAATCGCTCGCAACAAGCTGATGGATCACTTCCGCAGGAATCACAGTCAAGGGGAGATCCATGAATCAGTTGTTGACCCAGCTCAAGGCGATGTGCTTGAGGCGCTTGTTCGAGACGAGTCTCGTGCGCGGTTGAAGTCCCTGCTCCATTTGCTTGATGAAGATGAACGTGAGTTGATCCGTCTGCGCTATACCGCAGAGCTTTCGTTCGTGGAGATCGCCCAATTGCTTGGGCGCAAGGAGGATGCTGTTCGAAAAGCTGTTCGACGCATTCTCGACCGTCTATCCATTCAGATGGAGGCACAAAATGCCTAAACCCATTCTTCCATCCGAAATTGAAGAAGTGATGAAAGATATTGTCAACGTCCCTGAACCTGATGCGGAATTCATTAATTCCCTGCGCGCCCGTTTCATAGCGGAAGGATATGCAAGCGCAAAAAAGAATCAGGAGACTCAAATGAAACAAAAAGTATTTTCGCGCCGCCTGACATGGGCGTTGGCGATCCTTGTATTGGTGAGCCTTGTCGTGTTGTTTACCAGACCCACGGTTGTAAATGCATTAAAGAGGTTGTTTGGGTACGTTCCCAACGTTGGTATTATTGATCAAACCTCTGAAGTGCGCATGTTGGAAGAGCCTGTGACAGTGGTACGCGATAATTACACTCTTACAATAGAGCAAGCCGTGTTGACCAATGATATGTCGGCTGTGGTGTATTCTTATATGTTGCCGCCTGATTATGTAATCCCCGATGCCATTTCAACTGTAAACTACCCACCTTTTCTAACTCTGATTGATGGTACCCGCCTTGATGTTGTACGTGCTCGGCATGTTGAAAGCCAGGACTGTCCGCAATGTTTCATCCGCTATTTGATGGAATTTCCGCCTCTTGCTGATGATGTGAATGAAGTGACTCTTGAAATCCCAAATTTGGTGGCTGTACCTTCCAACACTGCGCCACGCAATTGGAAAGTCCAGTTGAAGTTCAAACCTGCCGATCCTGCTGCGATTGCGCCAGTGGTCGCTCAGGTGGTAACGCCCATACTAACCGATATCAATACCGACACACCAACACAAAGCGTAGATACATACGGTATCACAACCACACTAGAAAAATTTGTATCCCTGCCTGATGGATACATTTTATATGGTTCTACATCATGGACTGACACGCGCGTTCCGCCATATGGTGTTACATCTACTTTGGTATCCATTACAGATGCCGCAGGAGTTGACATTCCTTTCGAGTATGCCGACGCCGAAATGTACGCAGCCCCAGATGAGTTACGTGAATATTGGGCATTCAAGGTTGGGTCAAATTTCACCGCGCCATTGAAGCTCAACTTTGGAATGCTCGCATCTCTCCCCGCTGACGGTGGTTCCTTTACCTTTGACCCTGACCCAAATCCCCAACAGTGGCAAAAGTGGGATATCAATCAGGATGTTCTTGTGAACAATGAAACCGTCCATGTGCTTTCTGCGGAATATGCGGGTGAAGGAAATTTCTTGTTCACTATGCAATCAGACTCAAACATCGTTGGCGCAACGATCACAGATCTTGCACATCCTCCAAGGGGTGGTGGAGGTGGAGGCGGTAGTCTTCCATTGGCTGGAGATCCGTTTGGAGTAGGTTTTGGATATCAATTACCTCTCCCAGATGGCACACTTACAATGACTTTTACCTTTGTAGATATTCTCGTACCCGATGATTGGACTATTGTTTGGAATCCATAAATAGATTGCTATAATAAAAATATGAGAGCTACTGGGACTGTAAAAAGAAAATATTATTTCATTCTCTTTGTTGTAGGGATGATGTGCGCCTTTCCTTCTCATCATGTTACGAAGGCGCAGGAACCTACTCCCGGGGTTTTGGTTTTGCCAACACCTGCCGAGGTCATCAATGCAGTGAATGCGCTGCGGCTATCGTATGGCATTCTGCCATTGGCTGTTCACCCCGCTCTTACGCAGATCGCGCAATTACAAGCAGATGGAATTGCTTCTGGAAGTGATGGACATTGGCGGCCAGCAGGGATGTCTCTTGGGCAGTGGATGATGTCTCTGGGATATCCGCTTTCAGGTGATTTGTCTTTGGATGGGTATCGTTCCGAGAACTGGGTAGCTGCAGGTACAGCTCAAGATGCGATCAATGCCTGGCTTTCGGATGACTTGCACACCAACACCATGCTCTCCACGGAGCGCAGTGACATCGGTGCAGGTGTGTCTACAGATGGTGAACAAATATATGTGGTCATCGAAACCGCGTTGCAGACAAGAAGTGGTCAGATGCAATCCAATGCGTACCCAACTCTCACGGCATTGGCGGGCGCTCCCGTAAATTCAACCTCCAGTAATTCCAATGATGGTTCATCCCAGTACATGCTGCCCATTGCCTTGAACACAGCCATGCCCAATGGTGATGTTTATCATGAAGTGAAATACGGCCAAACGTTGTGGAGTATTGCCGTCAACTATCACACCACTATCAAACAAATCCAGCAGTGGAATAACTTGCAAAGTAACATAATCAACGAAGGGCAGAAACTACTTGTCATCAAAGGCGCTACTCAGCCTGCGCCAGAGTCTGCGGTGAGCCTGGCTACTTTGCCCGCCATGGTTGCCATCCCAACGAGTCTGCCGACTGCTACCATCCCCGCCACACCAACCGCGACGATTGAACCTATCTTCAATTACTCGGGGCAAGGTCAGCGGGAGAATGTGCTTGTCATTGGCTCCATTGCAGCGGCGGCGATCTTGTTAGGCGGGGTCTTTGCAGTGATGACGAAAAAGAAGCCGATATAAAATAGAAACTAAAAAGAGATGGACTGAAAGTCCATCTCTTTTTAGTTATCTGCTTCTTTCTTAACGGGTAGCTGATTCTGTTTCCTCTAGCAGATCATCAACTGTCAAAGAGTTGTGCATGTCTGTGTTCAGAATCAAGCAAGGGCGGAGTCTGAGGCGTTTATGGTTCGGTCGGGTATCCTGCATCCACCCAGGCGGCGAGTCCACCTAGAAGAGCTTCCACTTTCACATAACCGTTTTGCAGCATGAGGAACGCCGCACGGGCGCTCGTGTGTTCGTTCGGTCAGGTGCAGTAGGTGATGATCCATTGATTTTTATCAAGCGAAAGTCCGCCGATGTTGTTTTCAAAATTTTCCAACGGAATTGACCTTGCCCCAACTGCGTGACCCGCTTTATACGAATCAGCACTTCTTACATCCAAAAGAATGGCCTGGCCAGAGTCCAGCGCGGCTTTGGCATCTTCCACTTTGATGCGTGGTACGTCCGCTTCGGTTTGTGGGATTTGTAAATTAGCCTGCGGAGTGATGTTGTTTTGAAGCTGCGCCTGTGTTGGGATGGCTGTTGGTTCAGCTGCCTGCGGTAAGGCCGCGTTGCAAGCAAGAGCCGCAAGCACAAGAATTGAAAATGCTATTTGTAGATTGCGTTTTTTCATTTCTCTCCTAATATAAAAACTTCGGAAGTCTCAAAGACTTCCGAAGTCTAAACGTTTATCTTACAACTCGCAATAACGATTTACGCGTTTGCCGATGATGGCAAGGCTATCGGCCCAGAACTTCTTGGTGCGGATGTTGATGCCGAAGGTGTCGGCAAGTTCTGCTGCACGATTTTCACCTGTAGCGGCAAGCAGCGCCTTGTACGCGGGGACAAAGTCTGCGCCGCGTTTTTGGTAGATGGCATACAGGCCTATTGCAAAGAGCAGGCCAAAGGCATACGGGTAGTTGTAGAAAGAGAAGCCGCTGGAATAGTAATGAGGCTTCCAAGTCCACATGAATTTTTGCAGGAACTTTTCGTCTAGACCGTCACCGTAAGTGGCTTTCTGTGCGCGTTCCATGATGTCATTCAGATCATCGGCAGAAAGTTCGGATTGAGCGCGGCGTTCGAAGACTTCCTTCTCGAATAAATAGCGGGAGTAAATGTCCACGATCACGCCTGTAGCGTTGTTCATCTGCGCTTCGAGCACGGCCAATTCTTCTTGAGGATCCGTTACGGTCTTCAATACAGCTTCAGTGACAATGGTCTCGCACATGATGGATGCGGTTTCAGCGAGAGTCATTGGGGTGCTTTGCTGTAATTCGGTCTTGTTTGCCTGATACGCACATTCGTTGTGGAAGGCGTGACCCAGTTCATGCGCCAGCGTGCTGACCTGATCGAATGAGCCGTCAAAGTTGGCGAGGATGCGGCTTTCTTTTACAGCTGAAACACCCATGCAGAATGCGCCGCCGCGTTTTCCATCGCGTTGTTCAGCGTCGATCCAGTTGTTGTCAAAGGCGCGTTTGGCGAAAGCACCGAGTTCAGGCGAGAATTTGTTGAAATTCTCTACGATGAAATCGCGGGCTTCCTCAAAAGAATAGACTTTATCAGTTTTTCCCATCGGAGCCATAATGTCCCACCAGGCAAGTTTTTCCTTGCCGATGAGTTTTGCCTTGTGCTTGAAATACTTCCTGAACATCGGGAAGGAATCTTTCATGGCGCCGAGCATCGCGTCTAATGTGGCACGGTCAATGCGGGCAAAATCCAACGAGGCGTGGACGGCATCTTCGCGTCCGCGTTTTTTATCGAGGGTCAGTGTCTCGCCTTTGACGCCGTTCATGCAGGCGGCCAAAGTTTCCTTGACACCTTCCCAGGCGATATTCTCCGCTTCGTATCCACGGCGACGGGTGGGTTCATCGGGATGTGAGCGCAGGTTGATTAGCGCGGGCATGGGCATTTTCTGGACTTTGCCGTCCAGCTCAAAGTCCACGGAAAGCTGCGAGGTAACTGTCCCTTGGAGTTTGCCAAAGGCGTTGCCGCCGCTCAAGGTCAGTTCTGCGGCGAGGACTTCTTCCGCTTCGCTCATCAAATATTTGGATTGTTCTGCAGCTTCGAGCAACGCAAATTCATGCGCCTTGGCAGAGGGATTGGTCTTCGCGGCTTTCTTGATGGCGGGCTTGCCTAACGTCCCGACCCAGGCTTGGAATTTGGTGTTGAGCACGCTGGCTTGCACGGACATTTGCTCAAATTCCGAGAGGATTCGCATGGCGGTCTTGTTGCGGGAGTCGGTGGAGATGAACGAATAAATGTAGGGGTTGATGGTTCCTGAAAGTTCAAAGAGCGCGTTGAAGCGATCCACAGATTCGCCGAGCAGTTTGCCAAGCTTCTTTGGGTCGGCTTTTGAATCTGCTTTGCTGGCTTTCTTGAAAAATACTTCCATTTCATCCAATAGAGTTTTGTATTTCTTGATGGCGTTCTTGAATTCTTTGGATTCAAGCGAGGGATAGACGTTGGTCAGGTCCCAGCGGGTTGCGGAAACAGTCATGGAAATCTCCTTGTGAAAAAGATGGGTAAAGTATACCGTGATTGATTTTGGAGTAATACCTACTTTAGGAGGGGACTAAGAGCGAGGTTTGTTAAAAGATTTCACCACGGAGAACACAGAGTCCACGGAGTTTTTTTAGAGAGTTTCTCTGTTCTCTTCGTGTTCTCTGTGGTAAGTTCTTTTTATCTCATTTTTCGAGACTCTCAATTGTGGAACTTTTGCACGGATTTTTCAGTCATTTTTGGAGTACAGTTAATATAGACAAACGGAGGCGTTTTATGAAACAGGATAAATTTCTTACAGGCATTTTGATCGGTATTGGTGTGCTTATCCTGCTTGCGTTGGGACTTTTCTTCGTGCGGCAGGACAAACGCGAATATGTTGCAGATACTACGCCCGAAGGCGTGGTGCATAACTATGTACTCGCCATTTTAGATAAGGATTACCAAAAGGCGTACAGCTACCTGGCAGACTTGGAACATAAGCCTACTTATGAAGAGTTTCGTCAATCCTTTTTTAACGGTATGGTCAGCCCTGGTGACATTGGTCTGGATATTGGTGATGTGAAGATCGATGGGAATGAAGCGGTCGTCACGCTGTCTGTTTATTATTCCAACACCGACCCATTCTCCAGCCGTTTTGCCAATGAAGATCACGCACTGCTTGTAAAGCAGAACGGTGACTGGAAGTTGAACTCCATGCCCTATAACTTTTGGGATTACAACTGGTATCAGGAACCTTATAAGCCGTAATTCCAATGACGGAGTGAAAACCTATGAAAACCATTCGACGACTTTACTTTTACGCCGTAGCCGCCATTAGCATCGAAGTGGTGCTATGGGGTGCAATTAGCCTGCTTCGCTCCATCTTTACCGCCAACAAAGTTGTGGATAGCGCTTCCACATTGGCACAAGCGTTATCCCTTATTCTCGTAGGTGTGCCGATCTTCCTTATCCATTGGTTGTGGGCACAACGCGTTTCTGCAAAAGACGATGAGGAAAAAACAGCCAGCATCCGAGCGATCTTTCTCTATGGCATTCTGCTCGGAACGCTCGTACCCGCTGTCCAAAACTTATTAGCGCTGATCGACCGCACATTTCTCGCTACCGCAAACCTTTATACCTATCGTGCCATCGTAGGCGGCTCACAAACTTGGGTTGATAACCTGATCGCAATTGTTATCAATCTTCTCATTGCTGCTTACTTCTGGAACATTCTCAAAGATGAGTGGCGCACGCTTACCGAAAAAGAAAACTTCGTAGAGATCCGTCGTCTATATCGTTTTATTTGGATGCTGTACGGTCTACTCATGGTGGTATACGGCTCACAACAAGCAATGGCGTATGCCTTCACGTTGTCCATCCAAAATGTGCTTGGAGCGATAGGACGGGAAACCCTTGTCAATGCGATTGCATTGCTTGTGATCGGTACACCGATCTGGTATTTCTCATGGCGCATCTTGCAGGATGTTCTGCCTGATTCTGCTGAAAAGGAATCTTATCTGCGCCTCGGCATTCTCTACCTGCTATCGCTCAGCGGCGTCATCGCGGTGCTGACATCAGGTGGAAGTCTGCTGTATATGATCCTTATGCACATCTTTGGTGATGGAAAAAGTGCTGCCGAATTTATTCAGGATATTGGTAGCCCCATCTCGATTGGTGTGCCGTTCGCTGTTGTTTGGGCCTATTACGGCAAATGGCTCAACCAGCAATTCGTGTTTGACGAAAACGCGCCGCGCCGCGCAGGTAAACAGAGACTGTATCTTTATGTTCTTTCTTTCCTTGGGCTTGCTGCCACATTCTTTGCGGTTGCGTCCTTATTCTCCGTCGTTGTGGACTTGATCACCTCCAAGACATATATAAGTAGTGGCGGTTTCTCTACTCCGCTCTCCAGTTCACTGGCAGCTCTCATCGTTGGACTCCCGCTTTGGTTATTAACGTGGCGTCCCATGCAAGCTAATGCATTGGAAAGCAATGACGTTGGCGACCATGCACGGCGTTCTGTTGTCCGCAAGACATATTTGTATCTGGTGTTATTTGCTTCCGTCATTGGCGGAATGGTTTCCGCAGGTATTTTGATTTTTACTCTTATTAATACTGTGCTTGGCGGTGACACCAGCGATTTTACAAATTCTGTTCTCAACAGCTTGCAGACGTTGATTTTGTTCGTGGTGCTGTTGCTATATCATCTGTCCGCTTTGCGGAAGGATGGAGAATCCCGTGCGGATACGTTGGAAGCAAAGCAGGAGAGCTTCAAACTCCTTGTGCTGGATAACTCAGATGGAAAATTCGGTGAATCTGTAAAAGCAGCCTTTGCAAAACGTGCGCCGAAAGTTCCGTTGACGGTGTTGAATGTCAAAGATGGAATTCCTGCCGATGTAAAGGCAGATGCTGTTATTTTGCCTGGATCACTGGCCTTGAATCCGCAGGGAGATGCAGCAGCGTGGATACATTCCTTTGGCGGCAACAGGCTCATCGTCCCAGATGAGGCGGCGGGCGTATTTTGGCTTAATGATTTTGGGCAGGCTGCTGATTCAGCGAAGGAATTGGCTGAAGGGCAGGATATCCGCCCGCAATCTGCAACAAGGTCAACGCCAGTGTGGACGTATGTAGCGTATGTATTTGCGGCCTTGTTTGCATGTCAGTTATTGTTTGGGCTGTTGGCTTTCGGTGTTTCGATGGTGACAAGTTTCTAATTTGATCGCATTAAGTAGGTCATGCTTCAAGCGTGACCTACTTAATGATATACTTTTGAAAATTAATCAAAAGAAACCGAGGGCGAACACCCATGAAAGTAACTGTCCTTCAAGAAAACCTTGCACGTGGTTTAAGCGTAGTTTCACGCGCTGTATCGCCGCGCAGTACACTCCCCGTTTTATCAAATATTTTGATCGCAACTGATGAAGGCCGCTTGCGCCTTTCTGCAACCAATCTTGAATTGGGCATTACGTGTTGGATTGCAGCGCGGATCGATGAAGAAGGTTCGACCACTGTTCCTTCGCGCACATTCTCTGACTTGGTGAGCGCCATGCCGAGTGATCAGGTTCAATTAACTCTCGATGTGAAGACCCAAAGCCTGCACGTTAAAGGTGGTGCATCGAACAACGACATCAAGTGCATTGATGCGCAGGAATTTCCGCCTCTCCCCACGCCTGAAATGGATAGTGCCATTCAGTTGAACGTGGCTGATTTCAAAGAGATGATCCATCAAGTGGCTTTCGCTTCATCAACAGATGAAGCCCGGCCTGTGTTGATGGGGGTTTTGATGCATGTGGAAAAAGATAAAGTAACAATGGCTGCCGCCGATGGTTTCCGCCTTTCTGTTCGCAAGGCGCAGCTCTCTAATGCAGTATCTCAACCGATCAACATTATTATCCCTGCGCGTGCGTTGAATGAACTAGCCCGCGTTGCCAGCGATGGTGAAGACCCCATTTATATGGTTGTCCCGAAGAATCGCGGACAGGTTCTCTTCCGTGTGAAAGATGTGGAAGTCGTTTCACAGTTGATCGACGGAACGTTCCCCGATTACCAGCAGATCATTCCACGCAGTTATAAGTCTCGTACTTTGGTATCAACTGCTACACTGCTTAAGGCTTGTAAGCAGGCTGAGATTTTTGCGCGTGAAGGTTCGAACGTTGCCCGTTTGGATATTAAAGAATCCAAAGGTGAGATGCAACCCAGTGAAGTGGAGATTTCCGCTACTTCCGAAGAGACTGGTAAGAACGAGACCATTGTCGAAGCCACAGTGGATGGCGGCAGTGTGTTGATCGCATTCAATGTCAAATTCCTGCGCGAAGCCTTGGAAGTCATCAAAACTCCGAATGTCGCGCTGGAAACTTCGGCTTCAAATGCGCCAGGTGTTGTCCGACCCGTTGGTGACGATAACTTCCTGCATGTTATCATGCCCATGCATTTGGGATAACTCAATTTAGAAGATGAATCCGCCAGCGCAATTTGCCTGGCGGATTTTTTGTTATCATTACTACAAAAAACAAACAGGTATCCTCATGACTTTCCCCAGCATTTCCATGGACAACGTAATTAAGATATTACTTGCGCTTAGTCAATATCCCATCCTCAGCACGCGAATTCGCCATCAGATGAGAAAGGCGTTGTTCGCGCGTGGAATTATTACAAAAGATAACTTTGATGAAGAGGCACGGCTTAAAGCTGTGGAGTCACAGGAGCGTGAGGGATTACATAACCCTTATGTTGAAGAACAGGCTGATATTTGGGCAACCCGCCTTGCGCGCGTGCGGGACTCCCTTACAGATTTTTATTTTGCCTACAACCTGCCATATCAGGAATTTGAACACATTGTCCGTCAGACACTAACCGAACGCGGCAGTACAGATTCAGATTTTATCTGGTTCAACCCTGAATTAGCCCCTCAGGACTTGCTTTTCGAACAGGCCGAGATCATCGAGTCTATGCCACCTGAGGAACGTGAAAAATATCAGGCTCGTTTGCAAGAGATCATTGTGGTGCTCATTCGCACACTGGTCAGTGACCAGTTGAAATATATCAAGATGGCACGTCAATGGTTCACTGCTGAAGACCTGAAGGAGATCCGTAGGCGTAAGATCGGCGGAGGAAAAGTTGGCGGGAAAGCGGCTGGCATGTTGCTTGCCATGCGCATCATCAAACAAACAGCTCCACCTGAAGTGCGCGACAGTTTTAGAATTCCCGTATCTTATTATCTTGGCTCAGATGTGTTCTATAACTTCATGACCTTCAACGGCTTAGTCCACTGGAATGACCAGAAATACAAGACCGAAGAACAAATGCGTGAGGATTTTCCTTTACTATATGCCGAATTCTTGAAAGGACAGTTCTCGTCTGAAATTATTGAACGCTTGGAAGAAATCCTCATAGAAGCTGGCGATACTCCGCTTATCGTCCGCTCTTCAAGTTTGCTGGAAGATAATTTTGGCACATCCTTCGCTGGAAAATATGAAAGCATCTTCCTGCCCAATCAGGGAACGCAGGAAGAAAAATTGTCAGCGTTGACAAATGCCATTTCCAGGATTTATGCCAGCGTTATGGATCCTGATGCGTTGCTCTATCGTCACCTAAAAGATCTGGCAGATTATGATGAACGCATTGGCATCCTTATCCAATTTGTGGAAGGCGAAAAGATGGGGCGTTATTTTCTTCCCCATGGAGCAGGTGTCGCGTTCAGCCGAAATCTATATCGTTGGTCACCACAGATCAAACAGGAGGATGGGTTTCTGCGTCTTGTATGGGGCTTGGGGACTCGCGCTGTGGATATGGTCGCAGATGATTATCCGCGCCTTGTAGCACTGAGTCACCCGCGCTTGCAATCGTCATCGGACGTTCGAACCACGAAGCGTTATTCCCAGCAAAGCGTGGATGTGATCGATCTTGAAAATAACGCTTTCATCACCATCCCTGCTCACAGCCTAATTCACGCAGATTATGACCCCGTCCGCTACATAGCCCAAGTTGAAGAGGATGGATATCTTGCAGCCATTCGCTCAAGAATGGCTGACCCAGCAAAAATGGTTATCACATTTGACGGGCTATTGTCGCGAACGTCTTTTGCTGCAAATATCCGTGAAGCGCTGAAATTATTGGAAACACATTACGACTCTCCTGTGGACACTGAATTCACGATTGAAATTCTCAATTCTGAAGAACAACGCCCGCAAGTTCGTATCACACTGCTTCAATGCCGTCCACAAAGCCATATTCAAGAATCAAACGAGGTTCAAATCCCGATTGACTTGCAAAATGAAAATATTATTTTCTCTACCCAGCGCATGGTTCCACAAGGTGCAGTTCAAAATATTCGTTATATCCTCTTTGTCCCTTCCGAGGGATACTTCAGCCTCACATCACAAGCAGAGCGCACTCAGCTTGAAAGAGCTATTGGTCAACTCAATGCAGCGTTGAAAGATGAAACGTTTATTGCGGTTGGCCCTGGGCGTTGGGGGACATCCACGCCAGACCTTGGAGTCCATGTTTCGTACAGTGATATTTACAATGCGCGCTCACTCGTCGAACTTGCAGGTGAGGCTATAGGCGCATCACCTGAACCGTCTTTTGGTACTCACTTTTTTCAAGACTTAATGGAAGCAGATATTTATCCCATCGCTGTTTTTCTGGATGATAGCGACACCATCTTCGACAGGGATTTTTTCTACAGCACGCCAAATCATCTTGAAGAATTTATTTCTGTCGAAAATCCCCGCATCCTTGCATCCTTGCGATTGATCGCCGTCAATGATTACCGTCCTTATCATCACATGGATTTGATCATGGACGCAAATAGAAGTCGAGCAGTTGCGTTTCTTGTAGAAGAAGAAAAACCAATAGAAGAGGATGTAACAAACAACGCATCTCCAGCGCAGTTGGAATAATAAAAATGGGCGACTCATAATCGCCCATTTTTATTTGACCTGTTTTATAGAACAAATGTTCTAGTTGCTTTTTCACTCTTTTCTAACCGATCTCTGCTTCTGTTTTCTCGATCCCACTCTGCGCCTCTGCATTTGCCAAACCTGCAAACTTTGGCTTGAGCCAAAATACGACACCCAAACTAATGACAGCACATACACCTACGATCCCTTCCACTGCGGTCATGCTAATGTTCTGTCCCAGATAAACAGCCAACGCATCCACCACGGCATGCCATGCGACTGCCATCCAAAACCAGAGTGCTTTTTTGCTGGTGAGACCGTACAACACCATCACTGATAATGCAACGTGCAAACACATGGCGAAGATGCGCTCAACAAACCCAAGTATTGCGAGATATGGAGGTGTTGCCCAATAGGCTGCCACTTGTTGTTTTGCCAGCTCAAGTTGTTCAGGTGGAATACTCGGTACAGTGGACAGGTCAATGTAACGATACGCCATCATGTTTACGAATGCCAGCGCAGCGGCTACGCCAATGAGAATAGCTTCTGTTCCACCGTGACCAAGTCCAATATAAACACCTTCGTTCCATGTATTCGTTTTCTTTAGAATGAATTTGAAAAGTATGTATCTCGAAGTCTCTTCAAAGAGCCCTGCAAGCAGCCCAAGTACAACGGCGTATAGAACAATGCCCCATGATTGGAAGGTCGGCGTAAGCACCAACACCAATGGGATATGCAGGACTTGTGACGCAATGAATGTCAAACCGCCTGCGAGAAAGAGTTTCCACGACAAATTGAAATTTCGTGAAAAGTAAATTGCAGCAATGATGGGAAGAATGATCATTGCCAAAAAATTTATAACAAGCATGGTTTCAAGCATTTGTATTCTCCACTTTATAATGACGGCATCGAACGACGACGGGACGTTTCCTGAGACAATGGGCGCTTGGCAACGATGGTAACTTTTCCGCTTCCTTCTGGTGTGTACACATGTGTTACTTCCCAGCCTTCTTCGCCCCATTCATTGAGTGTATTTTCAATAGCCTCGTCTCTTGTGCCAAATATACTTCCAATCGTCTGAACACGATATTCCCATTTTTGAAATTCATTGTTCATATTATTTTCCTTTTGTTTCACGTGAAACAAAAAGCGTGGCCTCTTTCTGGGAAGCCACGCTTTTCATTTCAAACCTTTGTTTCGTTACGATACAAAATGTAGGAATAAATCGTTAGAACGATAGTTGAGCCTATCAACGGAATGAGTATCAACCCAATAGCAGCTGATCCGCCAAAGAAACCTCCAATGATGGCTAGCACTCCTGATGCCATAAACAAGACCGATCCAAGCTGGTGGGTTTTATCCCAGACTGAATCGCTAGAGAGAGTCCAGGGAGTCCGTATCCCGATGAAGAAATTTCGTTTTGCCTGTCGCATGAGATATCCAACGGCAATAAACAGAATGCCCATGAAAGGCAGCATTGCAGCGCTCATTTTGAAGCTTTGATAACCAAGGCTCCATACCAATGTCAGCCCGTGAATGTAGAGCATAAATGCCACAATCAGCACAATGAACATATTGAAAATATCTCGAAACTGTGCGATGTTTGCCTTGAGCGGGTCAATACTTGGGACTACAAGGAACAATAAAAACATTCCAAGCGTAATGAGCGGCATAAGGAACACTCCCCAGAATCTGGGAAGGTATCCGTTCACTTGATCATTCGCATCCCAATGAGATGCCATTTGAGCGGGGAGTTGATTCCATAGCATCAATCCTGCGACCACTGCTATGAGGATCAAACTCAATACAATAACAGAAGTTAATTTAGCGGACATTCTTTTCCTTTCTAATCTAAAAACGTTTCACGTGAAACGTACCAGCTGGGCGGCAACAAACACTAGGGCTTAGCTTTTATTTTCCTTAGTTATATTGTTCTGCGCGAGTGAGACCATGCCGCTCAATCCACCGAGATTCATTGTATCTATCGCAGAGGAGGGAACGATGACCAGCGCACCTTTCTCTTTCAGCCCTTCGAAGAGCATGTTCATAGCACGTAAATGCAAAGCGGTAGGATTGTTGATGTACACCTGTGAAGCATCTGCAAAAGAAGCTGCGATCTGCTGCTCGGATTCGCCGAGAATGACACGGGCCTGACGCTCACGTTCAGCTTGTGCCTGACGCGACATGGCATCTTCCAAAACCTGCGGGATGACCACATCGCGGATCTCCACCGATTGCACAGTCACACCCCAAGGCGTGGAACGTTCATCAATAATCTTCTGTAGTTCTTCATCCATCTTTGCGCGGCCAACCAGAATATCTGCCAGCGACATCTGCCCAATGATCTCACGCAGTGCCGTTTGTGCTGCCCAAGAAATTGCTGCTTGATAGTCTCTCACTTCCAGCGCAGCTTTCTCCGCATCCCACACAACCCAAAATAATACGGCATCCACATCTACGGGTACAGTGTCTTTCGTAAGTGTTTTCTCAGCAGAAAAAGATGTGACCATCACACGATGATCGATCCACATTACTGCGTTATCAATGATCGGAATCAGCCAGAATATGCCAGGTCCTTTCAACCCAGTGAACTTTCCGAGACGCAACACAACGGCCTTTTCCCATTGAGATGCAACCTTTAGCGCAAAAAGAAAATACGTGGCAATCCCAGTTAATGCTAAAACAGTGGCGCCTATTGTGAGATCAGACATATTCATTGCATCAAGCAGTAAAGCAATTTTGATGGCACCGATCAAAATGATGGCAAACACAAAGCCAGCAATCGGCGGAATATGCATGTCTTCTTTTGACGCTTTATTTTTTTCGATCAACGATTTATTTAGATTTGTATTCATTCAATATTCTCCTTCTCTTTATCTTTCGCATCTTTCCATGACTTCAAATTGTCTCTTACCATTTGGCTGACTTCACGTTCTGAGAAACCCAGCCGTAATGCTTCAGAGATGAATCGATCTGTGAGAGCGCTTAACGATTCGTACCGCAACTTTTCACCAACCTCTGGAGGCGGTTTCTCCGTGATAAAAGTGCCACGGCCTTGCTGAGTTGAAATGATCCTGACTTCATCCAACATACGATATGCACGAGCCACGGTGTTGAAATTGACTCGCAACTCTGATGCCAATGCTCGCACCGTGGGCAGTTGATCTCCAGGCTTGAGAATTCCATTAGCTAATTGACTTTGTATCTGGTTGACGATCTGAGTGTAGATAGGTAAGCCCGAATGAAAGTCTAGTTGTAGGGTTAGTTTTTTCTCTGCCATAGGCAACCTCTATATTGTACTAATTGTATCATTGTGTGAATTGTAGCACTTTAGGGCGTTTTGTCAATACTCCCGCCGCTTTTGTGTGGATATAGTTTTCCAGCGTGAATTCTGGTAATTGGATTGGATCAATTTTCGGTTAAGGAAGAGGCGCTTTCGTTTTGAAGTGCTCTTATCATTTTAAGATAATCCGCATGGTAGAATTTATATGCAATTAACTCAAGGAGTAAATAAAATGGAAGCAAAGACTGGTACTTGGACTGAGAAAAAAGGTTTGGCTCAAATGTTAAAAGGCGGTGTCATCATGGATGTGGTGAATGCCGAGCAAGCCAAGATCGCGGAAGATGCTGGTGCGTGTGCTGTAATGGCGTTGGAGCGTGTTCCTGCTGATATTCGCGCAGACGGCGGTGTGGCGCGCATGTCTGATCCTGATATGATCTTGAAGATCATTGATGCGGTTAGCATCCCTGTGATGGCAAAATGCCGAATTGGTCATTTTGTAGAAGCGCAGATTTTGGAATCCATCGGTGTTGACTATATCGATGAATCCGAAGTGCTGACTCCTGCTGATGAAGAACATCATATTTTGAAGCACAACTTCAAGGTGCCGTTTGTTTGCGGTTGCCGCAACATCGGTGAGGCTTTGCGCCGCATTGGTGAAGGCGCGGCGATGATCCGCACCAAGGGTGAAGCTGGCACAGGTGACGTGGTGGAAGCTGTGCGCCATGCTCGTTCAGTGATAGGTTCTATTAAACAGTTGCAGACAATGGGCGACGAAGAGTTGATGACCTTTGCCAAGAACAACGGTGCGCCGTACGAATTGGTGAAGGAAGTGAAGACTCTCGGGCGCATGCCTGTTGTCAATTTTGCGGCGGGTGGTGTTGCTACCCCTGCGGATGCAGCGTTGATGATGCAGCTTGGTGTGGATGGCGTGTTCGTTGGTTCTGGCATCTTCAAGAGTGGTGATCCTGCCAAGCGTGCTGCGGCCATCGTTAAGTCGGTGACGCATTATCAGGATGCGTCCATTCTTGCGGAAGTGAGTAAGAACCTCGGCGAAGCAATGGTTGGTCGCAATGCCGCACAGATGCCCGAAGCCGAAAAACTCGCGGTACGTGGTTGGTAAATTAGCATGTAGCGTTTAGCAGTTAGCTTTTGGCTAATAGCTAAACGCTACCAGCCAAAAGCTCAATTATGAAAATAGGCGTTTTAGCATTACAAGGTGATTTTGCTGAACATATTTCCATGCTGAAAAAAATTGGCGTGGAAACAGCGGAAGTGCGTTTGCCGAAGCATCTCGATGGACTCGATGGGCTAATCATGCCTGGCGGTGAATCAACGACGATTGGCAAGCTGTCTGTGGCATACGGGTTGATGGAGCCGCTGCGTGAGTTCGGAAAAAAGCACGCAATTTGGGGAACGTGTGCAGGCGCAATCTTTCTTTCGAAGGATATTGGTCGAGACCAGCCTTTGCTCGGATTGATGGATATCAAAGTCCAGCGCAATGCCTTTGGACGGCAGGTTGACTCATTCGAAACTGATCTTGAGATCGACGAGTTGATGAAAGCCACGGGCACAGAGCATCCATATCATGCAGTCTTCATTCGTGCGCCGATTATTGAGTCTGTGCATGGAAAGGCAAAAGTGCTTTCGGCTTTGGAAGACGGACGCATTGTTGCGGCGCAAGAGGGCCATTTGTTGGCTACTTCTTTCCACCCTGAGTTGACAGGCGATACACGCTTCCACGAGTATTTTATTTCTCTGGCAAGTTAATAACGAGACCCTAAAGGTTTCTTGAAAGATTAACCTTTAGGGTCTTATTTCAAAATGCCCATACGCTCGCTTGACCTTCTCGATATCCCCACCATAGCTCGTTATCGAAATGATGTGTTGACCCTCGATAGCGCGCGTGCTCTCACGCGTGGACATCCTTTGGGTGCTATGGGGTTAATGGCGTACATCAATCCTGCGAGACATTTGTATGCGGCAATTTCCAATGGCGGCGACTCTGCTTTATTGGGCGGCATCATTCACACACGCGGTGACACGTTTGCGAAGTTGTTATATCTTGCGCCATCTTCTCAATTGCATGACCCGCAGCTTCCAGGTCTGATCGAGCATCTTTCATTTCAGGCGGGAGAATGGCAGGCAGTTCATGTCATTGCTGAGGTGGAGGAGAATAGCGATGTTTTCCCTGCGTTGCGAATGTCGGGTTTTTCCGTCTATGCGTGGCAACGGGTCTGGGATGTGAGTCTGCTTGAGAAAACAGGAGCAGATAACAGCGGAGGTTGGAGGCGAATTCAGTCCATCGATCTTCATGCGGTGCAGAGTCTGCATTATCAGATCGTGCCTCAGTTAATGCATCCTGTTGAGCCTGCGCCGCGGCGCGTGATCGGTTTTGTTCATCAAGGATTGAAGTGCTTTGCGAATGTGACTTCAGGCATGTATGGAATTGTGTTGACGCCGCTTATTCATCCTGATGAACAACATGCCAGCGAAAAGATCGCATCGCTTGTGGCGAGTTTGCCAGACCGCCGCGGAAGACCTGTGTATTTAAATGTGCGTTCGTATCAGGCGTGGCTTGAACCTGTGCTGGAAGACCTTGGTGCAAAAGCGTCTGCGAGGCAGGCGGTGATGGTGAAACACCTTGCACGCATGGTAACCAATGGACAAGCTTCGCGCACGGTTCCTACAAATGTTGGCGTTCAACCTTCACGAATAAGTAGAATGGATATTGATGAGTAATTGGTCTGCGTTCGATAACGGCCGCACCATTGGAAAGATCAGTGCGGAAGGCGGCCTGATCATGCGCGATGAAGAACACCCAGGTGGCGCGCGCATCACCTTCAAACGCGGCAGCGGGTATATTTCGGTTTCATGTAATCTGTATGGCTGGGTGGATCACACACGATTCTTTGGCACGGCTTCTGATGCTCAGCGTGAGTATGTGGCCATGAAGACAGCACTTATCACTGTGTTGGATGTGATCAATACAGAAGGCGTGAAAGATATAAAAATTTGGGAAGCAATTTCTGATTTTGTAAGGCGGTTTCCGTAAATGTTAAAAGCACTTATCTTTGATTTTGACGGGTTGATACTCGATACCGAGACACCCGAAGTTTTAGTTTGGCAATCGATTTATCGTGAACATGGATTTGAACTCCCGGTGGATGAATGGGGAAAAACGATCGGTGGATATGGCATTTCCACTTTCGACGCTGCCGACCATCTTGCGCTTCTTTCTCAGGGACGGCTGGAATCTGCTTCGATGCGCACTCGCTACCGAAGGGAAGCTGACCTTCTCATCCACGCCAGCCCGATTCTGCCGGGTGTGGTCAACTTAATAGAGCAGGCACATGAACAGGGAATACCTGTTGTTATTGGTTCAAGTTCGCCGCATTCGTGGGTGGATACGCATGCGAAACGCCTCGGCATATTTCATTATTTCAAATATATTGTTTGTCAGGATGATGTTGCACCCGGTAGAACAAAACCCAACCCTGATATCTACTTGAAGGCGCTGGAAGTGCTCAAGATACAAAATACAGAAGCGGTGGTCTTTGAAGATTCACTCAATGGTGTTGAGGCTGCCCGCCGTGCAAAAATTTTTGTGGTTGCTGTACCCAATCCGTTGACGTCAAAAATGGGCGTCGCTGGTGATATGACGGTTTCATCGCTGGCGAATTTATCCCTGCAAGATCTACAGGCGAAGATTTAAGAAGCAGCGAAATGAAGATATATGCCTAAGAAAATCGGTTGGGTTGTGGCTGCGGTTCTTGCCTTGTCGGCTGCTGCATTTTTTTTGGTGCGGCGGCCTCAACCACAGCAGGTTGATACTGCGCCAATTCCAAGCCTTCCTGCAACCCCAACATTCACTCCTGCACGCATCCCCGAAACTATTCCAATTGAAAAAGGCCCTCTCAAAGACTCGATCCTTGCGGCTGGTGATTATCTCATTCGCCAACAACTGGTGAATGGAGAACTTTCTTACCAGGTTGATTTTCTGACTGGAGAACGTTCTTATATACCTTCCTATGTGCGCTTAATGGCTGGGACTGGGTCACTTTACACGGTTTGCAGAGTATCAGGTGATTCAAAATATTGTGAGGCAGGTGACCTTGCTTTGAATCATTACATGGATATGCTTCTCAGCGATCCGCAAAAGTTTACAGGCACATGCTTATATACGGACGGCGGTTGTCCGTTGGGCGGCGCTGCATTGACTGTGGATGCGATTTACAAGCGTTGGCAAGCCACGGGTGATTTGATTTTGGGTAACCGCAATTTATTGACAACTGCAATGGACCTCGGCTATTTCATTGTGTCCATGCGCAAACCGGAGGGCGGCTTTTATCACTCTTTTGATCCACATCTCAAGGGTTCAGTGGATGCGGCTTATTTTGTCCCTTACTCGACCAGCGAAAGTTTATATGCACTTTTAGAACTGCATGAAATGACAGGAAATGAATTCTGGCTGGAGCAGGCACGCGAAGTAAATGCCTATATGATCACACAGCCTGTTACAGAGGATCATTGGCATGGCTTTTCTTTTGCCATGCTTGCCCGTTTGGATAAACTAAGCAAAGCAGATAAAGACTATGCAACGAGCATTGCAACGACAGTGATTGATGGACAAGTGCGTTCGCTGAATAAGGTCAATTCCAGTGTTGCTACCGCTACGAAAATTGAGGCACTCGCTACAATTGCACAGGCACTGTATCTCTCAGGCGACGAGCACAAATGGCTGGACCAGGAGACACGCACTTTCATCACTTTCGTAGGTGCTAGGCAGCTCCCGGATAATGATTGCAATTTTGACCTCAACAATGAGGTAATATTGAATTACAAAGGTGGAATTTTCAGCAGTTGCGAAGAACCGTCTATTCGTGTGGATGGTGTGCAACATTGGATCAACGGTGTGACAGCATACTTGGAATACCAGAGTATGGTGGATGCAAAATAGCATCTGCAATAGAGTTACAGTGTTATGGATTTAACAATTGACCGCGTACTCTGTAGCTGTATTGTTCCGTATTAACAGGCCAAATAAGAAATGGAGACAAAAATGAGTATTGGAAAGATAAAATGGCAGTCAGTGGTCGCCAAATATGCCTACCCTGAAACATGGCGCAGCATCTGGCAAGTGGTGAATTCGGTCATTCCCTTCTTCGTATTGTGGTATTTGGCATATCGCAGCCTGGAGGTTGGATATTGGTTAACCCTTCTGTTAACCATTCCGGCGGCAGGTTTTATGGTGCGGATGTTCATCATCTTCCATGATTGCTGCCACGGTTCCTTCTTCCGAACCCCGCTTGCAAATAATCGTTTGGGATTACTTCTTGGCGTGGCTGTGTGGACTCCTTATTACGCATGGAAGCATTCCCATGCCATTCACCACGCCACCGCTGGCGACCTTGACCGTCGCGGTGTTGGTGATGTTTACACTATGACGGTAGAAGAATACCTTGCAGCGCCTTGGTATAAAAAAATCGGCTATCGCATCATGCGTAGCCCGATCATTCTTTTCACAATTGGCGCGTTGATCGTTTTTGCATTTGGTCACCGCTTTTGGGAAAAAGGCTCAGGTACGCGTGAAAAGAATAGCGTGGTCTGGACGAACATTGCACTCTTCGCTTTTGTCGGCTGGACGATCTATCATATTGGCTGGCAGGCATATCTCATGGTCGAGATTCCGATCTTGCTCATGGCGTGCGGTGCAGGTGTATGGCTGTTCTATGTTCAGCATAATTTTGACCCCACTTATTGGGAACGTCACCAGAATTGGGAGTTCTTTAAAGCAGGCATGGACGGTAGCTCATTTTACAAACTTCCGAAAGTTTTGCAGTGGTTTACCGGTAATATCGGCTTCCATCATATCCATCACCTCAGCCCGAAGATTCCCAACTATAAGCTTGAACAATGCCATAAAGAAAATCCCATCTTCCAGATCGAGCCACTTACTTTTAGTGATAGCTTAAAAGGCCTTTACTTCCGTTTGTGGGACGAAAAAGAAAAGATGCTCGTTGGTTGGCGGGCTGTAAAAAAATATAAGATGCAAATGCAAAGCAATAAAATGTAAACAAAAAGGACTGGCTGAAAACAGCCAGTCCTTTTTGTTTAAGAAGCCTATTTATCTTGCCAATACCTTCGCCATATGGAAGTATTCCATATTCACCTTGCGCTTGTTGGTAATGACATCCACGAGTGGAATGAAATCCACACCCTTGCCTTTGAGACCAGTCATTACTCCGTGTGTACCTTCCACCAATGCTTCCACGGCCTTCACGCCCATGCGGGAGGCCAACAGACGGTCGTACGCAGTTGGAGAACCACCGCGCTGGATGTGACCAAGAATGGTCATACGGGTTTTGAAGCCGACATCAAGATCGTCGATGCGCTGGGCCAGATCTGTGGTGCGGATTCCTGAACCTTCAGCGTTGATGATAATGGCGTGGGTTTTTCCGCGTTTGTAGGCATCTTCCACTGCTCCAGCTACTTCATCTGCAGTGATGGGCACTTCAGGGATGAGCGCCACTTCCGCGCCGCAGACAATGGCGGCCATTACAGCAAGATAGCCGCTGTTGCGTCCCATGGTTTCCACCAAGAACGCACGCTGGTGCGATGAGGCTGTATCTCGCAATTTATCCACAGCTTCCATAATGGTGTTCATGGCTGTGTCTGTACCGATGGCGATGTTCGTACCCCAGATATCGTTATCGATACTGCCAGGGATGCCGATCACCTTCACGCCTTTTTGGGAGAGCGCGTATGCGCCATTCATGGAACCTTCACCGCCAATGACGATCAATGCATCCATGCCGGCTTCATTCATCTTGCGGATGGCATCGCGTTGACCTGCTGGTTCTTGAAAGCGTTTGCTTCGGCTGGTTAGCAGCACTGTACCGCCGCGCTGCAAAATACCGCCAACGTCACGTGGGCCCATTGGCTTGAACTCGCCGTTGATCAAACCTTCATAGCCGTGCATTACGCCGATCACGTTCATATTATTCGTAAGCGCGGTGCGCACTACAGCGCGGATCGCAGCATTCATGCCGGGTGCATCCCCGCCAGAGGTAAGTACCCCAATAGTAAATTTATCTGTCATCTTAGATTTCTCTCTTGATCTGAAAATTATCAAAATCGCGTGCTACCACTGTGTTTGAAAAAATAGTTTGCGCTTCCGCCAACACATCTTTTCCACGATAACGGCGCGAAATATGCGTAAGAATTAATTTCTTAACCCCTGCTTTTATGGCGAGTTCCGCACCCATGCGTGCAGTGAGATGCGAGAACTGCTTCGCCATATCCTCTTCTTCATCTAAATAAGTGGACTCGATCACAACTGCGTCCGCATCTTTGCAGACCTCGATCAGGTTATCTGTTCTACCAGCATCCCCAACAATGACAAGTTTACTGCCCTTTTCCCAGTCACCAAGCACATCTTCAGGAGAGATGCGTTTGCCGTCAGGTAGGATGATCTCTTTTCCAGCAACCAGGTCACGGCGTTCAGGCCCGAACGGCACTCCAAGTTCATCTGCCTTTGTTGCCAAAAACGGACGGCGCGCTTTTTCCTCGAAAATATATCCGAGGCAATCTGGTCCCTTGTGGGTGACGGGAAATGCAGTCACTGTAAAGTCTTCAGCTTCAAAAATGAGCCCAGGTTTAATCTCGGTTAACTTCAATGGCATGGGAGGTTGGTTGCCGCGCAACACTACATCATATAACAGAGTCTTTACGCGCTCCAAAGTGGAACGTCCGCCAAAGATCTCAAGTTCTTCAATAGCTTCCCATCTTAAAAGGGTGGAAAGCAAACCGCCCAACCCAAGGATGTGGTCAAGATGTCCATGTGTTAGCAGAATGCGAGTGATGCGCTTAAAACCAATGCCAGATTGAAGGATCTGCCGTTGAGTGCCTTCACCGCAATCGACCAGAAATCGGTGCTCGTTATGAGAAACGATCTGTCCCGGAAGTCCGCGGTTTGCAGAAGGCGCAGATGCAGATGTGCCAAGAAAAAGAATTTCGAACAAAGTTGAGTCCTTGCCAAACTAGCCATCGAGAGATAAAGAACTTTCTCAAAATCTCCATGGCAAAAATTTTATAAGCCGCCAAAAAGCCTTGCAATTGTACCTTATCGCTTGTTCAAAAAAACAATAAATTTTTTCACATGCCACTTTGGAAATTTTCTCCTTTTATTTTTCAAACCACCCCATACTCTGTAAAGATAACAGACCATTTGTGCTATAATCTTTTTTGAATTTACAAGTTACGAATTACGTTTCGCGTACAATGCCTCTTCTCAAACCATCCACTCCCCCCAAGAAGAATACAAAACCTGCGGGCAAAACCCTTCCCCCCAAAAAAGGAGATGCGCCGCACACTAAAAATGTGCCGCAACCCGCCCCGCCTCCTGCTCCCGCGCGTACACTCTCCATGTGGGATAGACTCTCCAATGAGCGCAAGCTGGATGTTGTTGGTATTGGACTCGCATTCGTAGGCATCATCATTCTTTTGGGATTGATCTCCGCAAACCGCTCCGCCATCGTTGGTGGTGCGATCTTTTTCCTTGCACAAATTTTTGGCTGGGGTGTTTACATCCTTCCGCTTGGATTGTTGGTCTTTGGCCTATGGCTTGTCTTTCGCAAGATCGAGCGCATTCCGCCGTTATCCATTGAGCGGGCTGCTGGCAGCGTCATTCTCTTTTTCTGGCTGCTCACAGTTCTACATTCCTTTGTTGCCACTGCGGAAACTGCCGAAGCAATTGCGCTTACTGGCGCAGGCGGCGGCTACTTCGGCGGACTCTTTCAACGTATCCTTTGGGCGGCAGTTGGCGGTGGAGGTACCTTCATTGCGTTGATCGCCTGGCTTATCTTTGGCGTTGCTGTTCTTTTGGATAAGCCTGTTGCGGATCTTTTCTTCTGGATTGCGCCGTTGACAGCAAAACTGCGACAGTTGCTAAGAAAACCCATTGCGCCTCCGACGCCGCTCGACCCTGCTTCTGTTTCGACAGAAGATTTCACGCCGATTGATCCGAACGCCATGCCAAAGGTGACGACCACCGAAGTCCCCGTCCAGCCCACGCGGACAACGAGCGGTGCCACCGTCATCAACTGGACATTACCAAGCGTCAGCGACATTCTCGACTCAGGCAATGCTCCATCCATCAACGAAGATTTCATTCAACAACGTGCCCGATTAATTGAAGAAACGCTTGCCTCATTTGGCGCGCCAGCGCAAGTAGTTGCCATCAGCCGTGGACCTAGTATCACGCAGTTTGGTGTGGAGCCGCTCTTTCTTGAGTCCAGAGGCGGCATACGCACGAAGGTACGCGTTAGCAAGATCGCATCCCTTTCTGATGATCTCGCGCTCGCATTAGCTGCGCCACGCATCCGCATTCAAGCGCCAGTACCTGGACACAGCTATGTCGGTATTGAAGTGCCGAATGAAGAAATGGCTATGGTTGCGTTGCGCGATATTTTGGAAACAGAAGTTTATAAGAATAATAAAAAGCCGCTCAACTTTGCGCTTGGACGTGATGTGGCGGGTATGCCAGTCATTGCAAGCATTGAAGGTATGCCGCATTTGTTGATCGCAGGCACTACAGGTTCTGGTAAATCGGTGTGTGTGAACTCCATCCTCACTTGTATGCTGCTGTATAACACACCCGATGACCTGCGTCTCGTCCTTGTTGACCCGAAGCGTGTTGAGTTGACCGGGTATAACGGCATCCCGCACTTGCTTGGCCCGGTGGTCGTTGAAATGGATCGTGTGATCGGCGCGCTACAGTGGATGACCCGCGAAATGGATAAGCGTTATCACATGTTCGCACAAGTCGGGTCACGTAATATTACCGATTACAACGCCAAGATGAAATTGCAAGGACAAAAGAAACTGCCTTATCTTGTCATCATCATTGATGAGTTGGCCGACTTAATGATGATCGCACCTGATGAAACAGAAAAGACCATTACACGCCTTGCGCAATTATCGCGAGCTACAGGTATTCACATGATGCTTGCTACGCAACGCCCATCAGTAGATGTAGTGACCGGTTTGATCAAAGCCAACTTCCCTGCACGTATTGCTTTTGCCGTAGCATCCAATACGGATAGCCGCGTTATCCTCGACCAGCCCGGCGCGGAGAGATTGCTTGGCCGCGGTGATATGTTGTACCAAGCTCCCGATGCACCTTCCGCTGCGCGTTTGCAGGGTGTCTTTGTTTCTGATAGTGAAATTCAAAGCTTGGTGGAATATTGGCGCACACAGGCAGGCGGTGGAAGTACATATGCGGTAGCTGGCGGTATGCCCGCAGATTCCATCCCAGAGAATGTGCCTCTCAAGCAGGCACCGCTGTGGGAAAAAGAAAAAGTAGACGGTGACCCGCTCTACGATGAAGCAGTGGCAATCGTCCGCAAAGAAGGACGCGCCTCTGTCTCCATGTTGCAAAGAAGATTACGCATCGGTTATACCCGCGCTTCCCGCATCGTGGATATGATGGAGGATAAGAAAATCGTCGGTCCGCCGGAAGGGGCTACCCAAATGCGACAGGTTTTGGATTATGGTCCCACTGCTCCGCCAAAGGATGATGGATATTAAGATATAAAAGATTGCCTTCATGGCAATCTTTTTGTTTTACAACTTTGAAAAGTATAAAAAATGCATTTGTGTTGCATAGTATAATCTCAACGATATTTCCCCTGGAGGAATTATGACCGAAAAGAAGATACGTGTATTGGTTGCCAAGCCCGGCCTTGACGGGCATGACCGTGGCGCGAAGGTTGTTGCGCGTGCTTTGCGTGATGCCGGCATGGAAGTGATCTACACCGGCTTGCGCCAGACTCCCGAAATGATCGCTGAAGCTGCTCTTCAGGAAGATGTAGATGTGGTCGGCTTGTCCATTCTCTCAGGGGCACACATGGCATTGACTCCTCGTGTGATGGAACTGCTAAAAGCAAACGGGCAAACTCACGTAAAAGTTTTTATTGGAGGGATCATTCCAGATGAAGACCTGCAACAGCTAAAAGAAATGGGAGTGGCTGGTGTCTTCGGCCCCGGCGCTTCCACCGAAGACATTATTCGTGATGTTCAAACCGCAGTGGCAGGATAAGCTGCATTCCCCACACAGAGCGCTTGCTCTGTGTTTTGTTGTTAAACCATGACCTATTCTCAAGCAGTCCTCAACGGTGATCGTCTTTCATTGGCGCGCTTGCTTACCCAAGTGGAAAACAACGCGCCTGATGGACGCACCGCATTAATTGAGCTTTTCCCACATACAGGTAAAGCGCATCTTATCGGTATAACCGGTTCGCCGGGCACGGGAAAATCATCGCTTGTGAATCAGCTTGCGTTGTACTATCGTAAAGTGGAAAATAAACGTGTGGCTATCGTGGCTGTTGATCCATCCAGCCCATTTACGGGCGGCGCGGTGCTCGGTGACCGTGTGCGGATGCGTGATCTTTCGGGTGACCCGAATGTCTTCATCCGTTCAATGGCAACTCGCGGATCGTTGGGCGGGTTGGCACAGTCCACGGCAAATATAGTGCAAGTCTTTGACGCGGCGGGCTTTGATGTCATCATCATTGAAACCGTTGGCGCAGGTCAAAGCGAAGTGGATGTTGCCCGCCTTGCACACACAACATTGGTTGTGGAAGCGCCTGGCCTCGGCGATGACATTCAAGCCATCAAAGCAGGCATTCTGGAAATTGCCGACATCCTCGTCATTAACAAGGCAGATAGGCCCGGCGTGGAAAATACTGAGAAGGCATTAAAGTCCATGCTGGATCTGGCGCACCCCACCGAGCGAGTCTTTCAACATCACGGCTCCACCATGCGGACGGCTGCTCCTAAACAAGATTCATCTTCCACGCTGATGTGGATTCCACCCATCCAAAAGACGGTTGCGTTGGAAAGCAAAGGAATTGTGGAACTGGCAGAGTCTATTGGGCGGCATGTCAATCATCTCCGTCAGAGTGGAGATTGGGCTGTTCGAGAGCGAGCCAGGCTCGAGGTCGAGTTGGATGCGTTGATCCGTGAAGCGTTGATGAATCGCTTCCGTGAAGACGTTTCCCAAGAAAAGTATGAAGATGTCTTTGAAAAAGTGATGCAGCGAAATGTTTCACCGTGGGAAGCGGTGAAGTTGTTGTTGAACAGGAGCGAAAAATGAGCATCATCTATGGCGACCGTATAAGATTGCGTGCAGTAGAGCGTGAGGATGTTAGCAAGTTTCATGAATGGGTGAACGACCCCGAAGTCACCCGCGGACTTGCGATGTATTTGCCAATGTCTCTGGCTGATGAAGAATATTGGTTTGATTCACATGCGAAGCGTGACCCGAGAGAAAAGCCTTTTGCTATCGATGTGCGCAAGGGTAAGAGTTGGAAGCTGATAGGCAACTGTGGTGTATTCGGTATTAGCGATGTAAACAGTTCCGCCGAGTTGGGAATTATGCTTGGTGATAAAACCGAATGGAACAAAGGCTATGGCTCGGAAGTTATGAGTCTGCTCGTGCGTCATTGCTTTGAGACATTGAATTTGAATCGTGCATACTTAAAAGTTTATACTGAAAATGTCCGTGCTGTGCGTTCGTACGAAAAGGCTGGCTTTGTGTTGGAGGGACGTTTGCGCGAGGCCGTCTATAAATTTGGAAAATATGATGATGTTCTGGTCATGAGTGTGCTACGCTCTGAGTGGACATCTCGCTTGGCTGGCAATCAGCCCAAGAAAAATAAGGAGAGGTAGTTAATGCATCATGTTCATCACGATTTGAAGGTATATGGTGGGATTAAACTTTTTGCAGGCAGCGGTGCGCCTGGGTTGGCTCAAAATATCGCGGATTATCTCGATCAGCCATTGAGCGGACGAGAAGTGATTGAGTTTCCAAATGAGAATCTGTTTGTGAAGTTGGGTGGGAGCGTGCGCGGGCAGGATGTGTATGTGATCCAAACCACATCATCCCCTGTACATCGGAATTTGATGGAGTTGTTGATCATGATCCAGACTTTGCGCTTGGATTCTGCGGCTCGCATCACCGCTGTAATCCCATATTTATGCTACGGGCGCTCGGATAAAAAAGATCAGCCGCGTGTGCCGATCACTGCCCGTTTAGTGGCAGATATGCTTGAGGTGGCTGGCGCAGACCGTTATATGACCCTTGATCCGCACGCCGGGCAGGTGCAGGGATTCTTCTCCATTCCAGGTGATGTATTGACGGCTTCGCATTTGCTTGTCAGTCATATCAACGATAATATTCGTTCCAAGATGATAGACCCAGTAGTCGTTTCTGTTGACCTTGGCTTTGCTAAAAAAGGTCGCAATTACGCAGCAGATCTGGATGCGCCGATTGCTTTTATTGAAAAGCGCCGTCACGGAAATGATGCGAATGCCGAAGCTCTAACCTTGATCGGCGATGTGAAAGACCGCGATGTGATCATTGTGGATGACGAAGTGGATACGGGCGGTTCCATTGCTCAGGCAGTAGAGGTATGTAAAAAGAATGGCGCACGAGATGTATATCTTGCCTTTGTTCACGCCATTCTTTCACGCGATGGCGCGAAACGCCTCGCATCACTTCCCATCAAGCACATTATCACCACAGATTCTGCGCCGCTTTCTCCTGAAAAAATGAAACACCTTGAAGGGCGCATCACAGTTTTATCTGTAGCTGGATTGCTCGGAGAGGTTATCAAACGCGCTCACGAAGGCCGTTCGGTTGGAGAGATGTTTAACGAATAACGATCAGCGGTTAGCAGTTAGCTTTTAGCTAATTGTTAATCGCTAAAAGTTGCCCATGCCTGAACTCCCTGAAGTAGAAACCATTGCTCGAGCCATAGAACCCGAAGTTGTCGGAAGAACCATTGTTTCCGCCGATGTTCTTTGGGCGCGGACTCTCGCCACTCCTTCGGTGAAGAAATTCAAGGAAATGGTGCAAGGACAAAAAATAACTGGGGTCTCACGGCGTGCAAAATACCTGATCCTTCAGCTTGAAAATTACAATCTCCTGATACATTTGCGTATGAGCGGAGATTTAATGATAAGAACAGGTAAAATTAAGCCAGAAAAACATGACCGTCTCGTGCTTTTTCTGCGTGGAAAAAATAAAAAGGAAAGTCAGCTCGCCTTCAACGATACCCGCAAGTTTGGCCGCGTATGGCTTACAGATCACCCCGAAACGGTCCTTGCCAAACTTGGCCCCGAGCCTCTGGAAAAAGATTTCACACCGCAGTGGTTGTTCGAGAATTTACATAAGAAGAATCGCCAATTAAAACCACTGCTGCTCGACCAGACTTTTCTTGCAGGTCTTGGTAACATCTACACCGATGAATGTTTGCACATTTCGAAGCTGCATCCACAAGCGTTGTCAAATTCGGTTTCGCAGAAGCAAGCCAGAGTTTTGTATGAAGCGATCCAGTCAGTTCTAAAGGAAGGCATCCGCCGTAACGGAGCCAGCATCGATTGGGTATATCGCGGCGGTGAGTTTCAAAATTATTTTCGCGTGTACGACCGTGAAGGCAAGCCTTGTTCTGTGTGCGGTACCGAAATCCAAAAGCTGACGGTGGGTCAGCGTGGTACGCATATTTGCCCGAAGTGTCAGGTTCTTGAAAGGAAGTAATCATGCAAATTCAATTCGTGACCGCAACCTTACCAGTTCCAGCCTTATGGGGGTTGGGCCTTGTAGCCGTGTTAATCGGCTTTTTTATCGGCTATGTAGATTCCAATGTCCGCTCGACGAAAAAAATAGAGGCTGCTGAACTAAAAGAAAAAAATGCTCGCGCTGAGGCTGAGCAAAAACTTGCTGCTGCAGAAGCGCTCAAAGCTTCCATGCCTGCTTCGGTCGATGACCCCGGCTTATTGCGCCTGAAAAATAAGAATGGCGTTCCATCTGTTGAATTAGACGGAAAAGAATTAAACGTAAAAAATGTTTCTGCTGAACAGAAAAAACGATTGATCGAACTGATCACTATTATGCGTCCTTGGGTGGAAGGTGGACAAAATTCTCAAGTGGCAGCTTCCCAACCTTCTGCCACGCCTCAGACTCCGCCCGCGCCTGCTCTGCCTAGAGAACCGATTTCTCGTCCCTTGCAGCCTGTCAAAAAACCTGAACCCGAAAAACCCCTTCAATCTCTCAGTATCGTCCAACAAATTGATACAGTTTTGCAGGAACGTCTCTTGAATACACCTCTTGAAAAAAGCGGACTTCGTTTACAAGAGTCGCTTTCGGGCGGCGTGGAAGTTTATGTCGGTGCAAAGAAATTCGAATCTATTGATGAGGTGCCCGATGCAACAGTCAAAGCTGCTATTCGTGCCGCTATTGCAGAATGGGAAGAGAAATACACACCGGGTAGCTAGCGCTTACTTAACTCTCGAATAATGAAAAAGCGGCTGTTGTATAAGTTTACAACAGCCGCTTTTTCATTATTAATTACACCACCACTGCCCCTTCCAACTTCAATAACCACTCCTTCGTTGGTAAACCATCTCCTCCGCCATAGCCATGGAGTTTGCCATCCGTGCCGATGACACGATGACATGGCACAATAATAGGCATGGGATTCATGGCATTTGCAGCACCTACAGCTCGATATGCATGTGGGCGATCAATTTCCCTGGCAATGTCTATATAAGTGCGGATTTCCCCATATGGAATTCTGAACACAGCTTGAAGCGCCTCGCGCTGAAATGGCGTGAACGGGCTCCAGTCAATAGGAATGGTAAAAGTTGTACGTTTACCATTTAGGTATTCTCGCAATTCCTTTATATGTGGTGCGAGTTTTTTCTGGTTAGCTTCAAGGGGACGTTTTAGCTTTTGAAGGTAGGCATCCAGCTCGAGTTGAGCTTGCGCCCATTCAACGGCGATCAGGCCAAAGTCTGAGGCGGCGAGGCGAAAGTCTCCAAGAGGAGTGTCATTCAATTCGCCAAGATAAATTTTGGGGGAAGAAGATGTCATTTTGCCATCCTTTATCAAAAAACGCTTGCATTCCTGTTAATTGTCGGACAATCGTAGGGTAGTCGTAGGGCTAGCGTCAAGTTAGTTTGAGACAAACATGATAAATTTACTGGCGTAAGGTGATTTCTCTTCTCCTCCTTTCAAAGAGAACCACGGTCGGCGTCCGTGGTTCTCGTCGTTTAAGGAGGCAATGGCAGTATAATCGCGACATCAAACTCTTGCGAGGGTAACATGCCTGTACAAATCACAATTATTGGTCTTGGACAAATCGGTGCGTCATTGGGGTTGGCGCTTGCAGCACATAAAGATAAAGTTACAACGGTCGGTCATGATAAGGATTTTGGGGTGGAGCGGCTTGCGCAAAAAAATGGGGTGGTAGATACCACTAATCATAATCTCCCAAGTTCTGTAGAAGAAGCGAATGTAGTCATTCTTGCCGTGCCTGTTCATCAGGTGCGCGATACATTAGGTTATATCGCACAAGACCTCAAAAAAGGGACTGTGGTTGTAGACACTACTCCGATCAAAGCAGAAGTTGAAAAATGGGCTCAGGAAATTTTGCCCGATGGAGTTTATTATGTGGGACTTGTTCCCGCCATTGGTCCCGACTTTTTGCATGAAACAGGCACGGGTCTGGACTCAGCCAAAGCTGATCTATTTTCGAGAAGCATTTTCCTGCTTTCAGCACCGCACGGCACACCCGGTGATGTGTTGCAATTGGTTTCTGGACTCGTAGGCTTAACAGGCGCTACTGCCATGAATACTGATTTTGCTGAATCAGATGGACTGATGTCTTCTGCGTTATTGTTACCGCAATTGGTTTCTGCATCGCTGATCAATGCCACAACGAGTCAACCTGGCTGGCAGGAAGTTCGCAAGGTGGCGAGCCGTTCATATTATGCAGCCACATCCGCGTTCACTGGGCAGGATGAAATTGAATCGTTGCAGATCCTGGTATTACAAAATCGTGAGAATGTAATGCGAAAATTGGATGCCATGATCACTGCTCTTGTTGAGCTGCGTTACGATGTTGAAGATGCAAATGAGAAAGCATTGAAAGAGCGTTTGAAAAAAGCGCAGGATGGACGCCAGAATTGGCTGAAAGAACGTTCCGCTGCCAGTTGGATGGAGGCGAAGCGTGAACCCATCGAGAAAATTACCATATCAGAACGTCTGCTGGGCTCGTTCTTTAGCAAGTCTAAAGATAAAAAAGAAAAATGACCTGTTATTGTTACATCCTCGAATGCGCGGATGGAACCTACTACACCGGCTGGACCACTGACCCTGAGAGACGCGTCAATCAGCACAATAAAGGAGTTGGCGCTCGCTATACCAAAACCCGCCGACCTGTGAAATTGGTTTATTTGGAAGAACAGCCAGATAAAGTAACAGCATTGAAGCGAGAGCTTGCCATTAAGAGGCTAAATCGAAAGCAAAAAAGTAAATTGGTTGAAAGTGGTATATAGGTATACAGGTAACACAAGACCCTGAGATATTTCTCAGGGTCTTATTTTTTACTTATTACTTGTTTTCGTGTCTGCCCGCTTGTTCTTCACTACGTGAACAACGGCAAATGTCCCAGCGAGTAAATGTGCATCCATTGGGCGCGGTCACCTTCGGTGAGGATAGCGGCTTCACCTGCAATGCTTGCGCCAGCTTTATCTAGGATCATGCGCATGCCTTGCAATGTGGACCCGGTGCTAATGACATCGTCCACGATCAACACTTTTTTACCTGCGATCAGCTCACGGTCTTTTTCATCTAATATCAATACCTGTGGTTGGCCTGTTGTAATGGAGAGTGTCTCTGCCTGCAGAGCATCACCCATATAAGCCTTGTATTGTTTGCGAAGAACAACGTATGGTTTTTTTGTTTCGGCTGCAAGAGCATACGCCAACGGGATCGATTTTGCTTCGGCCGTCACCAGAATATCATAATCAACATCCTTAACTTTTACTGCGAGTTCACGTGCACTGGCCTGTACTAGTTCCGTATCCCCAAGAATATTCAGAATGGCGATCTTCAAACCGGGCTTAATCTCAAAAAGGCGCAAGTCACGTTTTACGCCTGCGATTTCAATCGAATAGGTTTCGTGTTTAGGCATAGCATTCCTCCATGGAAAATTTGCATCGGTAGTTTATCACAAAAGAATTGCGGAATCTTCCCTGTGATAAGTTTAGAAAATTTGTGCTATACTCTGCGAATGCGACCAATCCGCTCTTCTGAAATTGGAACCTATTTATATTGCCGCCGTTCATGGTGGTACCGTAAAAATGGAGTCGAATCCGAGAATCAGACGGAGCTCGCAGCCGGGACGGAGCTACATAAACGGCACGGCCGTCAGGTCGTTGCCTCGGCTCTCACACGGACCGTTGGCCTGATTCTGCTTCTGGCAGCGATTCTTTTGCTGGTAGCATATTGCGCTGCACAACTATGATTCATCATAAATAAAGGCCAACTCATGTCTGATGTATTAAACCGCCTTGCCTATTTACAAACCCGCCGTGATAGAACCCCCAACCTCGATCTGGCGCGTGATCTTGCTGCGCGGGAAGATAAGGACGGTATTCGTGAGATCGCCAAAAGCATGTGGAGTGAGAACAAGAATATTCACAAGGATTGCATCCATGTGATGTATGAGATCGGTATCATTGAGCCGTGGCTCATTGTCCCTTACAGCGAAGATTTTATAAAGTTATTAAAAAGTAAACACACGGAGATGGTATCAGGCGCTATGACTGCGCTGGCGGAAATTGCCAAGGTTAAGCCTGAGGTTATTTTCAAACATTTGGATGCGGTCAAAAAAGCTGGCGAAGAGGGCGATGAAGCTACTGTTGACTCTTTCATCTCAGCGATGGCAAATGCTGCTGCTGCGAATGAAGAGTACAACACGAAAATCCATCCCTATTTAATGGAGTACATATCCACCTGCCGCTCAAAGGATGTGCCACTGCACGCAGAAAAGATTTTGCCTGCTGTGGACGAATTTAATAAGGATGAATTCGTCAAGGTTCTGAAAAAAAGACAAAAAAATCTTGATAGTGCTGCGTTCACCCGATTGGGACGAATCATCAAGCTGGCTGAAAAGTTATAGCATTTTATAGCCTTATGATTTATTTTGCCCTTCTCCTGTTTTTCCTTGCGATTGTTTTTTTCTGGCGCTCAGACCGTCAGCAAAAAAGTGCAGGTTTGCCCGGTGGGCGTGTCATCTATACCGATACGCGCGGCTGGGGCGAAGTGGAGAAACCACTTTATCATGAGGCCCTTGGGTTGACAGGTAAGCCTGATTATTTGATCGAAAAGAACGGACAGATCATTCCTGTGGAGGTAAAGTCTGGGCGTGCGCCAGATTCTCCGTATGATTCACATATCTTTCAGTTGGCGTCATATTGTTTGTTGGTTGAAAAAACATATAGAAAGCGCCCGCCGTATGGGATTATCCATTACGAGAACCGTGACTTTGCAGTTGAGTACACAAAGGAGCTGGAGTCTGCGTTGATCGAATTACTTGCAGATATGCGAGTCGATGAAGTGAAGAGAGATGTTCCTCGTTCACATGACCAGCCGTCCCGTTGTAAACGATGCGGGTTTCGTAATGTCTGTGATCAAAAGCTGGCTTAGTTCAGATTATCATTCTGAACCCTGCACAAAGGTATAATTTCGTTATGTCTGTGTCCTTCATACCGAAACGACCCGTTGTTACGGCGTATCCGAAAATGCCCGAAGCCTTTGCAGAAGCAGAAGCCATGGCCGCATTCCTGGAAGAAAAAGGTATTCATGCCCCTTGCGGATCTTTGTATGATGAAGACCTGCGTAAGGCTGTAAAAAAAGGTGAATTTGACATGCTCATTGCCGTAGGCGGCGATGGCAGTGTCTTAAGAGCAGGACATTTATGTGCTCCTTCGGGTGTACCAATTTTGGGAGTGAATCTTGGAAGACTTGGGTTCCTCATTCAAATTGACCGCAAGGAATGGCGCGAGTACTTTGAAAAATTATTCAATGGCGAAGCTTGGATCGAAAACCGTATGATGTTGCGCGCGGAGCACGTGCGTGCGGGTGAAAGCATTGGTATTTCGAAGGCGCTGAATGAAGTGGTTGTGGCTCGCGGACAAAACCTGCGTCCTGTACGTTTGACCGCTTCGGTGGATAACCGTCAATTAACCAGTTATGTAGCGGACGGGTTGATTGCATCCACAGCGACGGGCTCTACCGCTTATGCGCTTGCGGCGGGTGGACCTATTTTGCCCCCAGAGCTTCGTAATATTTTGCTTATGCCGATCGCCCCTCACCTTTCTGTAGATCGTGCGGTTGTTTTATCTGAGGGATCGTCTGTAAATATTATTGTCAAAAGCGAGAATGCAGTTTTGAGTGTGGATGGTCAATTACCCTCACCGTTGATGGAAGATGATGTTGTCAACGTAACTGCTGCTGATGTGACTGCTCAATTTGTCCGTTTTGGAGACCCAGGTTATTTCTACCGCAATCTCACTGCTCACATGAACGAAAATTCTTTAGGATTTCCACGATGACCGATACTACTGTTACCTATTGCTACGCCCATCCCACTCACGAGACCAGCCTGCGTTGCAGACGTTGTGACCGTCCCATGTGTGCTTCCTGTGCCGTGCGGACTCCCACAGGCTACGTCTGCAAAGATTGCGTCCGCGCACAGCAGAAGATATTTGATACTGCCATGTGGTATGACTACCTCATTGGTTTTGGCGTGACCTTTGTGCTTTCTCTTATTGCCAGTTCCCTGATGGGCCTGATCGGCAGCTTTCTTGGGTTCTATATGATCTTTCTCGCAGTGGCTGTTGGCGGTGGTGCTGGGGCTTTCATTGCAGATGTAGCTTTGCGTGCTGTCAACAGACGGCGTTCAAAGGCATTGTTCACTTCCTGTGCAGTTGGTGTTGTGGTTGGCGCGCTCCCGGTCATGGTGGCGCTGTTCTTCATAGGCAATATCATGCCTGTGATCTCCATTGGCGTTTATATAGTTATCGTAACTCCCATTGTATATTCGAGACTTGCTGGCATTCAACTCACAAGATAACCCATGCTTACTGAACTTCACATCCAAAACTTCGCAATTATAGATAAACTCGACCTGCGCTTCGGGCAGGGACTCATCATCCTGACCGGCGAAACAGGTGCGGGCAAGTCCATCATCCTTGATGCCGTGGTTATGCTCATCGGCGGAAAGGCAGATACTACCTTCGTTCGCACTGATTCAGAGGCGGCCTTTGTTGAAGGCGTGTTCCAACTCAAAGGTCCAGAAAAAGAAGCGGTGCACGAAGTTCTTAATCGCGAAGAGTTGATGGATGATCCCAACTATGTGGTGCTAATGCGCGAAGTCCGCAAAGAAGGACGCAGCGTGGCGCGCGTAAATGGCCGCACAGTGAATGTGGGATTGTTGAAGGAACTTGGCGCGCTCTTGATCGACATACACGGGCAGGCGGAGCACCTTTCCCTGCTCGATCCTCGCGCACACCTTGGCCTGCTCGATCGCTACGCGGAAGTTGCCAAGCCGCTGACAGAGTACCGCCAGACCTACCATGCGTTGTTGAACTTGCGCCGCGAGCTGACGGACCTGCGCAAAGCCCAATCCGATGCAGATCGCAGAATTGAAATCCTTACCTATCAAGCGGAAGAGATCGAAGATGCACGTTTGAAACCTGGCGAAGATGAAGAACTGCGTAAGGAACGTGACAGGCTTGCCAATGCTGAGTCGCTTGCGCAGAATGCCCAGGAGGCTCTCGCAGTTTTGGAAGAAGGTTCGCCCGAAACTCCTGCTGCCACAGACCTGGTTGGGCAGGCCGCACAAGCTTTGGCCGCGCTCGCCAAAATAGACGCCGGCCAATCCGAGTTGGCGAACCAAGCCGAGATCATGTTGGATACGATGTCCGACATCATCCACGGCTTGCGCGATTATCTTGAAGAGATCGAATTCAATCCGAAGCGCCTTGAAGTTGTAGAAGAGCGTTTGGACGTTATTCATTCCCTCACTCGTAAGTATGGCGGCAATATTCCTGCTGTCATTGCTTATGGTGCAGATGCCCGCAAACAATTGGAAACCATCACTGGCGCAGCGGACCGTATAGATGAATTGGAAATGCAAGAAGCCAAACTTCTGGAAAAACTTGGAAAGCAAGGCAGCACGCTGACCGAAAAAAGAAAGTCCGCTGCTGTGGAAATGGGCAAAGGCATTGAAACTGAACTTGATGACCTGAAGATGGCGTCTGCCCAATTCGGCGTTGATTTTCAAACGAAGCTCGACCCCAATGGTGCACCGCTTGCCGATGGAACCCGTATTGCTTTCGACCAAAATGGATTCGACCGTATTGAATTTCTGGTTGCCCCCAACCCAGGCGAAGGACTCAAGCCGCTTGCAAAGATCGCATCTGGCGGTGAAACATCGCGCCTGATGCTGGGCTTGAAAAATGTAATGGCCCGCGCCGATGAAGTCCCATCCCTCATTTTTGATGAAATTGATCAAGGCATCGGTGGACGTGTGGGAATGGTAGTCGGCCAAAAATTATGGAATCTCTCGCGTACGCATCAAGTCTTCTGTGTTACCCACCTTCCTCAGCTCGCTGTATTTGGTGACCAGCATTATCAAGTGCAAAAGCTTGTTGATAAGGGGCGTACCCTCACCCGTGTAGAGCCGCTCGAAGGCGAGCCGCGCCTGCTTGAGCTCTCACAAATGCTCGGTGAAGTTGGCGAAGGCACCCTACGATCTGCTCACGAATTGTTACAAACAGCTAGACAAATGGTAAAAAGCCCTCAGAAATAAAAAAAAGTGGCTGCCTTCAGGCAGCCACTTTTTTTATTATTATTGTTTATGAGCTTAAATGATGACCGCCAGGGTGAGGGGGGCACCCTAGCGGTCATCGTTTGTAATAATACTACTGCATCAAAAAAAATGCAAGTCTTGTACATAAGAAATATATTAAAGATTTTGTGCCCTGAGTAGGAATCGGACCTACATCTAAGCCTTAGGAGTGCCTTGTTCTATCCATTGAACTATCAGGGCGTGATTAAGATTATACACAAAAGGATAAAATATATCCATGCGGAAATATATTCCCTTCATTTTATTTCTTCTTGTATCCTGTAATTTGCCATCACAACGGAGCTCACCGCCTGCAACAAGTGAGTCAGAGAATGCACAAGTCGCTCAAACTTTCGAAACACCAATTCCAAAGACTCCAGATATTCCCATTCGTGAAAAATATATTCTCAACACTGTTATTGATTACGACCGTCATTTTGTAACTGTTGAAGAAACTATTATTTATCCAAACCATACAGGCCAGCTGCTCGACAAATTAACTCTTGCCATTGCGGCCAATCTCTGGCCCAACTGTTTTGATTTGACGCAACTTGCAGTGGATGGAGGCCCTGTTACTAATTTTTCTCTCAATGCTCATCAACTGGATATTACGCTTCCTACACTGCTTACGCCTGATTCTGTTTCGACGTTGACTCTTAGCTACAGCCTCTCTCTCCCTTACATGGATCAAGCCAATAGTCTTCGTGCACGCATCTTTGGTTACAGTGACATTCAAATGAATCTTGTCAACTGGTATCCATTCGTTGTTCCATTCAAAAATGGTGAGTGGATGATCCGTGAGCCTTGGTCACATGGTGAGTATTTGATCTATCCCATTGCAGACTTTGATGTAGATCTGAAATTTACCAATACTGAAAACCTTCCTGTTGTAGCCGCCAGCGGATTTGCAGAATCAAATGGAGAATCAACTCATTACACATTAACCGAAGGACGTACCTTTGCTATTTCTGCGAGCCGTAATTTTCAAGTTTCCAGTTTACGAGTGGGAGATACTACAGTGTACAGTTATTATTTCCCCATTTTCAAAAGTGCAGGCGAAGCTGCCATGATTGCCAGCGCACAGGCCTTGCAGGTCTTCTCGGAAAAGTTTGGGCCTTATCCACACAAGACTCTGTCTGTTGTTATTGCTGATTTCAAAGACAGCATGGAGTTCTCGGCTTTATTTTTTCATAGCAGCAGTTTCTATAATTTATACGATGGTACCCCGTTCAATTATCTAACCTTCGTCGCTGTCCATGAGACAGGTCACCAGTGGTGGTTTGACCAGATTGCCAGCGATCAGGCTCTCGAACCCTGGCTTGATGAATCTCTTACGACCTATTCTGAGTCTCTTTACTATGAAGCGCTTTACCCTGACAAGCTTTCATGGTGGTGGTCTTACCGTATTGATTTCTTTGAACCGCATGGTTATATAGATATCCCCGTGTACGATGGGCAGAATGATGAGAATTACAAGCACATCGTTTACTTCAACGGTGCACACTTTCTAAATGACCTTCGCAACCGTATAGGGGACGAAGCTTTCTTTGATTTTATTCAGGATTATGTAGTACAGGAAAGAGACGGAATTTCCACTCGCGAAGATTTTTTCCACATTCTAAACGAGCATACTGATGCAGATTATTCGGACATCGTGCAGGAATATTTTAAAGACAAATAGCAGGAGTTTATATGAAAAATATTCCCTATAAGATTCTTTTGGCCATTCTAGCTGGCCCGCTCGCAGCGTGGATAATATCGCTATTCAAGCTTGTTCTTGCACCGCCCAATCAGGGATTTACTGAATTGCTCTATCTCCCCTTGTGTTTGTTAGGTTTCCCCGTCAGTATTGTGTTGATGCTTCAGAAAAAACTGTCAGTGCGGACATGTCTGGTTGCAAGTATTCTTTCTCTTGTAGTTCCAGTGAGCTTGTTTCTTATCGCCATCCCAGCGTATTTACCCAGTGGCATGTCCACATGTAAATTAGAGGAAAGCAGCGGGCTGAAAGTTAAATATGCCTGCATAGATACGTCCAGTGACGATACTGAGTATCATCGCGAGTTTACAGTGGAAGGCTTCAAATCCTGGCCCATCATGCGAATAACAGATGGTTGAGATCAATCTCCCAGCAAATCAGCCAGAAAACTAAATACCCCGCCTTCTTCTTCGGTTCCTGCTTCCGCTCCTGGCAGGTCACTGGATACAACCCCATTTTGCCCATTGATCAATAGCAGATGTTCACGCCCGTCAAAGGGAAGTTCGGTCATCCACACAGGCAGTAGATTAAGTTTAAAAGATTCAACCATCAGATTTGCAGAAGACGTACTTACGATGTTCGATTGATTGACCAAACTTGGAAGGTCACGTTTGAATTTCGCAAACGTCTGACTGCGGGCATCTAGTGAAGCCGCCGCCATGGATACATCATAAATTTCCGCAGGCCAGTTCGCTAAATAGCGTGGATCATACGGTTTGATGGATTTCATATCAAAGGTATTGATCAATTTCAGGAAAACAGCCGAAGGCTTTTTGGAAGCGGGAAGTGGCAGGTCATTTACCATGATCGGGTATTCATCCGTCAACCGAACAGGATCGATCTCATCGAGCTGTAAATTCCTTTGCCTGTTTCGTTTGGTATCCTGAAGTTCGTATGTATATGACACAGACCCGCCCAGATCGAACGTCCAAAGTGGAAGATACAACCCGCGCGGCAAATCCACCTTTTTCTCAGGCTTTATGTGATTCTCTTCCACCCATTCGATCAATAACTTCACAGCTTGTTTTTGACCAAAGGCATGCGGAATGATCCCATCTGGCGCGAGCAGGTCTTTTGTTTTTTCAAGGCTCACTACGTGTGGCGAGTCGCAGTATGCGCAGCTTGCAGAAATTTGAGTGGGCGGCAAAATAAATTCCGCGCCGCAGCCATTGCAGTGAAAAACTTGTTCCTGCAACGGTTTGCCGTGGCCTTTCATTGTTGCCATGGCTACGATGAAATCTTTTTCATCTGCTTCTCCACTTGTGTTGCCAACGGACTGATTCTGCGTGCAATAATCGCAGACTAGTTTTTGCTGCCCATCAGGAGAAAAAGACATACGTCCGCCGCATTTGGGACATATAAATCTTTGTGCATCTGTTTGGCGTACCCCTGCAGGCACATCGGGCAAAAAATCGGCATTTATTACATCTTCTTCTTTGAGCTTGCCGTCCAAAATCGCAAGTTCGCGCCTCGCACGCACATGGCGCATATCATGTGCAAGGCAGTTCTCCAACGCCTTTCGTTTTTCAACAGGGTCTGTGGATATCTTTCCCATCCAGAACCATGCTTCAGCAAGTACATCATACGAGCCCGTCATATAAATGGCGCGATCCAGATAACGGCGGGCGGTATCAATATTCCCTGCCTTTGCTTCGATAACACCCGTGCGAAGCAGATCCTTGCTGTAGTTTTCCGTGTTTTCCATGGCGTCCCTGTTTAATTTCTTACGATCGCGTCCGTCATTTTGGCAACACGTGTCATTTCTTTCACATCATGCACTCGAATGATATCTGCGCCGCGCGTGATGCCCACTGAAATTGTTGCCGCAGTCCCTTCCACACGTTGATCAGGCGGAAGGTTCAGCGTGAAGCCGATAAATGATTTTCGAGATGGACCAAGCAGAACGGGATACCCCAAAGCACGGATCTCATCAAGATGATTGATCAGCTCAAGATTATGTTCGCGCGTCTTTCCAAAGCCGATGCCTGGATCCAAAACTATATGCGACTCATTCACCCCGGCATTTTTCGCCAGAGCCACGCTCTCTAGTAGTTCCCGTTTTACATCTTCGAGCAGGTTCTGATATTCAGAACCGATATAAGCATTCCCCAATTTTTCGCGGACATCAACACTGGCAGGGTTGCTACGGTTATGCATCAAAATAACAGGCGCTTTATATTTTGCGGCGACATTTGCTAATTCTGGGTCAGCTCGCA
This sequence comes from Anaerolineales bacterium, assembly GCA_046328875.1. Classification (GTDB taxonomy): domain Bacteria; phylum Chloroflexota; class Anaerolineae; order Anaerolineales; family Villigracilaceae; genus Villigracilis. Next base: position 4,694,422 of record JAXLVS010000001.1, read on the forward strand.
AAGCCCACACGTCGTTGATAATATGTGCGCCTGACTTGATCGCTTCCTCCGCAACCTGAGCTTTGTATGTGTCAATTGAAATTAATGTATCTGGAAAAGTTTTACGGAACGCATGAATGACAGGGATCACGCGTTCCATCTCTTCATCTGCAGAAACTGCCGCAGAGCCAGGACGTGTCGATTCGCCGCCGATATCTAACAGGTCCGCACCTGAGGCGAGAAATTCATCTGCTTGCGATAATGCGGCCTGTACCGTTTCCCCTTTTGAGATAATTCCATCTCCCGAAAAAGAATCGGGAGTCACATTCAAGATGCCCATCACATAAGTGCGGGATCCCCAATTGAATATGAACTTCCCGATCTGAAGTACTGTTGATTTCATGATTTACGTACGCAATTGCGTGGGCGATGTTTTAAAACAGCCTGCAATGCCAAAAGGGCTGGTTACGGAATTTGATCCAACGGACGAGCCAGCCAGGCTTCGGCTTCGTTGATATCAGTAAAAATCTTCAGCGCAGAAGCAAGACCCGTTTCAGCGAGCGCTGCCACATTACGGATTGCGTCCGCAACGGATTGGTCTGCCACAACAACTGCTACTCGGATGTTACGTGCTGAAGGATCGCTGTTTGCATCCACTGCCATGCGGACAGCTTTTTCAGGAATATCCTTTACGGCACGCAGATCGTACAAATTGCGCGTGCGGCGATCAGAACCCATTAAATGCTCAAGCGCAAACTCGTACCAGTGCGCCATGGTTGTATCGGAAAGATCGGTGAATGTTAAGGTCATACCGCCATCACCGCGGCGAATGACGGAGTATCCAACACCGGGTGTGGATGTCCAATTGAGAGGTTTTGAGTCGGTCATGAGTCTTCTCCTATTTGATAAATTGATTATAACGCAGGGGAAAAGTAAATTCTCCAAATTTTGAATCACATGCTATAATGCGGTTCTCCCGGGCGCTTAGCTCAGTTGGTTAGAGCACCTCGTTTACACCGAGGGGGTCGGGGGTTCGAGTCCCTCAGCGCCCACAAACCCCTGCATTAGCAGGGGTTTTCTTTTTCATACGTGTTTACCTGCCTCTGCTATAATCTCACGCATGATTCTCGTCACTGGCGCCACTGGTTTTATCGGGCGCACACTTGTACGCCAATTGTCTTCCATTGGATATCCGCTGCGTGTGTTGATCCGCCCTTCGCCACGCACACCACGCCTGCCGAAAGGCGTCCCAGTGGAAGTGGCAGTGGTGTCTCTTGCAGATAAGCGCGGTTTGCGTGCTGCTTTGCGGGATGTAGATACCATCTTTCACCTTGCCAGCGCTGAAAATCAAGGCAGCCGTGGCAGCTTATTAACCACCGATATTCAAGGCACGGAAAATCTTGTAGAAGCAGCAGCAGATGCAGGCGCGGATCGAATCGTCTATCTTAGCCATATTGGCGCCGCTCGCGCTTCGGGATATCCCGCTTTCAAAGCAAAAGGTATCGCGGAGGAACATATCCGCAACGGGAAGACTCCATATACGATCCTGCGCTCTTCGCTTGTGTATGGACCTGAAGACCACTTCACCAACAACCTTTCGCGGCTTATCCGTTCATCGCTAGGCGTATTCCCAATTCCAGCAGGCGGAAGAACCGTGGTGCAACCTGTGTGGGTGGAAGACCTTGTTACTTGTATGCTGTGGTCTCTTGAAAAAGAAGATACGCTCAATCAGGTATATGAACTTGGAGGCAGTGAATTCTTTACACTACAGCAGATCATTGAAACGATCATGGAAACGACTCATCACAACCGTTATCTGGTTCCGCTTTCCCCGATCACCTTGCGCGCCTTTACCGTCTTCCTTGAAGGAGTGGTGCCGAACTTCCCTATCTCATCCTTTTGGCTCGATTACTTTGCAGTCAACCGAACTTGTGCCATCGACTCAATGCCACGCTATTTTGGCTTGATGCCTGCACGCTTTACTTACCGCCTCGACTATCTGATCCGCAAACCCTGGTATCAGCGTGCGTGGAATCAAGTCACTAAAACTTTTGCATCCATTCGCCTACGGTAACCATGACAAACTTCAACATTCATCTAATTGAAACTCCCGAAGAAATGACGCAGATCGAAGATCTTCAGCGTACCATCTGGCCTGACTCTGAGACGGATATTGTTCCCTTACACATGCTCATCACCGCCGTGCATAATGGTGGACTTGTGCTTGGTGCATTCGCGGAGGAAAAGCTGGTTGGTTTTTTGTTTGGTTTCCCTGGCCTTGAGGAAACTCCCGATGGGCCGCGTCCCAAACATTGTTCGCACATGATGGGTATTCTGCCAGATCAGCGTGATGGCGGCGCAGGTTTTGCGCTCAAACGCGCGCAGTGGCAAATGGTGCGCCATCAGGGGCTTGACCATGTTACGTGGACGTACGATCCATTGCTTAGCCGTAATGCACATCTCAACATCTCAAAGCTGGGTGCTGTCTGCACTACATATCGCCGCGCAGAATATGGCGAGATGCGAGATGGTATCAATGCTGGTCTGCCTTCTGACCGTTTTCAAGTGGATTGGTGGATCAACACCCGCCGTGTGGAGACTAGAGTTGGAAAACGTTCACGGCCCACTCTTAAACTGGACCATGTTACCCGTTCAGGTTTGCGTCCCTTTTATTCGGTTCATACTTCGACCGATAATCTGCCTCACCCACCTGAGCATGTTCCACCCTTTGAAGATCGCCTTTTGCTGGCAGAAATTCCGAGCAACTTTCAAGACCTTAAGTCCAAGGATTTTGCTCTCGCGCGTGATTGGCGTTTCTTTACCCGCGAGCTGTTTGAGACAGCCTTCAAAGCGAATTACATCGTCACCGATTTTGTTTTCGATACTAACGAAGGCAAACCACGCAGTATGTATCTCCTGACGCATGGTGAAAGCACCTTGGATGAATTCGAATAAATAAAACGTAGTGAGAATTTCTTAACGCATGAGGCGCCCGTATGGGCGCCTCAGCGGTTGGATGGGGAGAGAAACAAAACCTGTTACTTCAGGTGACTACCTCCGAGTGGATTGATTTTGTTCGTGGTTCATCGCGTTCATACCAACAGGGTGATATGTTGGCTCAGGATGATTCACGCTATAGCTGGAAACTGGAGTAGGGCGAGGCTTGGGCGCAGGACGAGGATAATTTGTGGTAGGCAGGTTCGAGGTCCGCGGTTGAGGCGTGCTATATGTTTGCTGTGCACGATAGCTTGAGTAGTTATCATGTACATCTGCCAGAGTGAAGAGTCGTTCACCCGCAACTGAAAAGGTACCAATGATCAATACGCGGATCAACCAAACCATGGATGCCACAAAGATCGGCACAACCTTTACCATCACTGCCTGGCCCACTAGCGAGCCGCCAAGCGCGGCATGATTGCTGATGGCAACTGCCACACCCCACCAGGTAAGCATGGCATTGAATGCTGCGGCTAGCAGCCACGCGCCAAATAGATACCAAACCTCAGCAGGTTCATCACGCCCTTGCTCGGGAGTAAAAATGCGAGCGATACCTGCAAAATCTATTCCACAGAAAGCAAAAGCAAGGATAGCCGACCACTGAATGCCGGCAAACTTCAAGTCACCAAGTACATCGTGCAGGGCAAAAGAAGTGGTGCCGAAATTGAAAACCTCAAAAGCAAGCAGCGCGCAGATAAGGATGGCACCAAAGATGGCTCCACGCTTAAGCGAAACTTTTTTGAGGAATGGAAGTAGTTGAATATTGAAGGAACGGTTCATGGGAAATCTCCTTTTTGGAACCAATAGGGGAAGAAGAAAACGACTGCTCTTAATATAGAACACTTGTTCTAATTTGTCAAGTTGGATTCGTTACATTTTTATTGTCGTTCATATTCACACTCCCCATTGGTACCATTCTGCGTACGGAATCCGATCGGCTGGGTTATAAATAAATACCGAGGAGAGATTACTTTATGAACCTACGTGACCTACTAAGGATTACCAGCCGTACTTTTGCACTTGGCATCGAACGATTACCAAGAACGTTATGCGACGCCACTACGATCGCCTATTTGCTTTTGAGAGTTTCGGATTATCTCGAAGACAACGAAGATATGGGCGCAGATGAAAAAGTGAGGTTGATGAATCTATGGGTGAACATTCTCAGGGAAGAAGAACGGGTTGAAACTCTTACCAGCCAGTTGGGAAATGCAGATACCAGTAATCCCGACGCTATTGTGGCGCAGCATTCAAAAGAGATCTTGCAACATTTACACTCGCTCCCATATCAAGTGCAGGAGATCATTACTCAGCATGTGATCAGCAGCACGCAAGGAATGGCACGTTGGACAGAGCACGGCCCGAGTGTGAAAGATGAAAACGATCTTGATGATTATATGTTTGAGGTTGCTGGGCGGGTTGGGTATTTGGTGACGCAGTTATTCGCCTGGTATTCTTTTACTATTCGCCTTAAGTTAAAGGATATTATGCCGCTTGCACGCGAGTTCGGACTTGCGCTTCAGACTGTAAATGTTATCCGTGGTATTCGTGAAGATTACGATCGCGGCTGGGTGTACATTCCGCAAAAATTCCTTTCGGAAATTGGCCTTTCCGCCGACCAGCTTTTTGACCCGCAATACCGTCAACAGGCTCTTCAAGTTCTAGATAAAATGACGGAAAAAGCGGAACGTCACCTAAGGCATGCACTAACCTATGTCAAAGCTTTGCCGTGGTGGCAGCATGGAATTCGGCTTGGCTGTATTTTTCCGCTTATGTTTGCCATCCGCACCTTGGCCGTTAGCCGCAACAACGCGGAAGTGTTTGGCAGCGAGACCAAGATCACGCGTGAAGAGGTGAAAAAGATAGTGGTTGATTCCACTTTGTGGGGGTGGTCTAACATTTGGCTCGATACTTACTATGAAAAATTAAGCATAGTCAATGGGTGAAATTGGGGTCTCTTAAATCTATTGACATAATTCAGCCACTGAATTATGATTACATTCAATAAAGTCTATTGGAATACTAGGAGTTATAGATAAAGTGAGACTTTCCAAACGCGGCGAGTACGGTCTTCGGGCAATGATCGCTTTAGCAGAACCCGCTGAAAAAAGTGACGCCCCACAGATGATGCAGATCAAAGAGATATCTCTGCGTGAGCAGATCTCATCCAAGTTCCTTGAGCAGATTCTTCTCACGCTCAAGAATGCGGGGCTGCTTCATAGCAAAATGGGCGTTGGCGGCGGGTATTACCTGGCCAGGTCTGCCAAAGAGATCACTCTCGGACAAATCTTCCGTGTGTTGGACGGCCCTGTAGCTCCCATCAAGTGTGTGAGCCAAATGGCGTATGAGCCGTGCGGCTGTCCCGATGAAGAGACTTGCGGTTTGCGCCTTGCAATGGGCGATGTACGAAACGCCATTGTCGGTATTCTGGATACCACCAGCCTTGCTGATGTGACCAAACGCCAGAGCGCGATCCGTAAGAAGCTCGGCATCAAGTAAATATAAAAAACGCAAAGTAGAAACGCGGATTTTTATTTACTCTAAAAGTATACTAGTGCTATAGGCTTTATAGAACTGAAAACGATAAATAGAAACAGGAGATAAATGATGAGAAAACAAACTTTAACATTGTTATCCGTACTTGTAGCCATATCCATACTTTTGGCAGCCTGCGGCTCAGCTACCCCCGCACCCACTGAAGCCCCTGTAGCCACCGAGGCGGGTGCAGCAACTGCAGCACCTACCGAAGCTCCCGTAGCCACGGAAGAACCTCTTAGCGGAACTATTTCCGTCTCTGGCGCATTCGCTCTTTATCCCATGATGACCGTTTGGGCTGAAGAATTCACCAAGTTGCATCCCGATGTACAGTTCGATGTGCAAGGCGGCGGCGCTGGTAAAGGCATGACCGATACCATCGCTGGTGCAGTGGATATTGGTATGATTTCCCGCTCCATCAAGGACGAGGAAACTGCTCAGGGAATCTTCTGGGTTTCCGTCACCAAGGATGCGGTATTCCCGATCATCAATGCAGAAAACCCGGTTGCCGCTCAAATTCTTGAGAAGGGTATTTCACAGGAGACCTTTGCCAAGATCTACATCACTGGCGAAATCACTACTTGGGGTGAAGTTGTTGGTGACCCCAGCATTACCGATGAGATTCACGTCTTCACCCGCTCCGACGCCTCAGGCGCTGCTGAGCAGTGGGCCAAATTTGGTGGTGGCAAGGCGCAGGAAGATCTCAAGGGAATTGGCGTAAACGGTGAACCTGCCATTTTGGACACCGTTATCAAAGACCCGTTGGGTATTGGTTACGGCAACTTGAATAGTATCTTCGATTTGACCAGTGGTACACTTGTTCCTGGTATTGTTATTCCGCCCATCGACATTAATACCAATGGAAAAGCGGATGCGGAAGAAGTCTACACCGTCAAGGAGGATGCGTTCGGCGCAGTTGCAAACGGCACATATCCTTCACCTCCAGCCCGATTCGAGAACCTTGCCACATTAGGCAAACCCGAGGGCTTGACTCTGGCATTCATTGAATGGATTTTGACAGACGGCCAGCAATTCCTCGAACCTGCTGGTTTCGTGCCGCTAACTCCTGAGCAACAAGCTGAGTCGCTTGCAAAACTCAAATGAGCCAAGATAATCCCATAATTTCAAATCAATCAAACAAGCAAACAGAAGGCCGGTATCCCCGGCCTTCTGCCACGCTTCGCACCCGTCAGGATCAGGCCGCACGCCGCACGTTTTTCATCATTACGCTGCTGCCTGTCATCCTTATTTTCATTGTTACCATCGCCTTGATCTATCGTTCATGGCCGATCATGAGCGCGTATGGATTGTCTAGCCTGCTCTTTGGCGAAGTTTGGAAGCCCAGTGACGGTCAGTTCGGCTTCTGGCCTTTCATTGTTGGAACGGTTTGGGTAACCACCGTTGGCGTTGTGCTTTCCGTCCCTGCTTGTTTGCTCGTTTCGATTTATCTTGCGGAATATGCTCACGCCCGCACACGCGCCTTCGCCAAACCTATTTTAGATCTGCTTGCTGCGATTCCTCCCGTTGTATATGGCGTGTGGGGATTACTTGCCATCGTCCCATTTGTGGATGATGTACTTGCGCCTCTTTCTGACCGTTGGCTTGGTTCTGTTTCGATTTTCAGTGTTACCCAGCCGACAGGATTTGGCATCCTCTCCGCGGGCATCGTTCTGGCAGTGATGATCTCACCACTCATCATTTCAGTTATCTACGAAATTTTTTCCACAGTCCCCCATGACCTGCGCCATGCATCCCTCGCAGTTGGTGCAACCCAATGGCAGACCATCCGCAATATCGTTTTGCCGCAAGTTCTCCCAGGTATTATCGCTGCAGTTGTGTTGGGCGCATCACGTGCGCTGGGTGAAACCATCGCCGTGTTGATGGTAGTGGGGAACGTACCGAATGTGCCGACCTCAATTTTTGACTCGGCCTATCCGCTGCCAGCGTTGATCGCAAACAATTATGGCGAGATGATGTCCATCCCGTTGTATGATGCGGCCCTTCTTGGGGCAGCTCTTGTTTTATTGGTGGTCATCTTGATCTTTAATATCCTTTCCACGGTTGTACTGCAAAGAATGTTGAGGCGAAAATGGGCATGAACGCAAACACAAAGATGAAGAAAAAGCATTTTGAAAGACGACATTTGGTTGAATTATTCATGAAGACCATCATGCGCATTGCACTCGTTATTGTTGCGGGTGCACTTGGCCTGATTTTATGGACGATCATCTCACGTGGCTTGCCATCTCTTAGCTGGTCTATGGTTTCGCAAATCCCCAAGGGCGGCTATTACATGGGCAAAGAGGGTGGCATTCTCAATGCCATCATTGGTTCGGCATACCTCGCCACTGGCGGAACTTTGCTTGCCATCTTGATCAGTTTGCCAATCGCTTTATATCTCAAAGCCTATCTTGGCGACTCGAAATGGGGTGGTTATGTTCGCCTTTCCTTAGATGTGCTTTGGGGCATTCCATCCGTGGTATATGGCGCATTTGGTTTTGCCTTGATGATCGCATTCGGAATGCGTGCTTCTCTACTGGCTGGCATTATTATCCTTGCACTGATCGAACTCCCCATCATGACCCGCGCCATGGATGAAGTCATCCGCCGCATGCCAGTAGATTTGGAGCATGCCGCGCTTGCATTGGGTTCCACAAAATTTGAAGTTGCCATACGTGTCGTAACAAGACAAATGCTGCCCGGTATTGTCACTGCCATTTTGCTGGCTTTTGGCCGCGGCATCGGTGATGCAGCTTCAGTATTGTTCACGGCGGGCTATACAGACCGCATCCCTACGTCATTGATGCGCCCAACCGCATCCTTACCGTTGGCAGTATTCTTCCAACTTGGTTCACCTTATCCCGAAGTGCAAAAACGCGGATATGCTGCTGCATTAATTCTCACGATCATAGTCCTTGCGGTTAGCCTCGGCTCACGCTGGCTTTCAGCTCGGTTGAATAAATACACGGTCAAATAATTACACAAGATTTATCACAGAGATCATAAAAGCATTGAGAAGCCCAGCTTCATGATGAAAGCGTTTCGCAAAGGCAAAAGGAATTCACATGGACTCACATATTCAAGTAAAAAATCTCAACGTCTATTACGGCAAACAACAAGCTTTGAAGAATATCAACATTGAGATACCTAAAAATCAGATCACGGTCATTATGGGGCCATCTGGCTGCGGGAAGACAACGTTGTTAAAAACCTTTAATCGTTTCTTTGAATTAACAGGAGATACTCACCTTACCGGTGAGGTGCTCGTGGACGGACAGAATATTTACGATAAAGATGTGGATGTGACCGAAGTTCGCAAAGTGGTTGGGTTATTGGCGCAGCGCCCCTCACCTTTGCCCATGTCCATTTACGAAAATGTAGCGTATGGCATGCACATTCATAAAATGAAAAATGACCGCGCGGAATATAAAGCCGCAGTTCGGCATTATCTGGAAATTGCAGGCCTATGGGAGGAAGTACACAAGCGATTGCATGATCCTGCCACCAGTCTGTCCATTGGACAACAGCAGCGCCTCTGCCTCGCTCGTGGCTTGGCCGTTGAACCCGAAATTATTCTCGGCGACGAGCCCACCTCTGCGCTAGACCCGATCTCTTCCCAGAACATCGAAAGCCGCTTGTTGGACCTCAAGCAGCAATACACCACAGTCATTGTGACACATACATTACGTCAGGCCAAACGCCTTGCAGATTATGTCATCTACATGTATCTCGGTGAAGTGATCGAAGCGGGTCCAGCCCATGAAGTGTTCACCAATCCCAAACACGAACGGACAAAGCAATATCTCGAAGGGTTATTCTAAAAATAAGACGGCCGCAAGGCCGTCTTTGCTTTCACGTTATAATCGGCTTCAATATTTCCCCCATATAAGGAATAAGTTCAATCATTTTAGTAATATATTGGTACAAACCTAAACTCAAGTAAGGATAATAAACTTGGATATCAACATTTTGTTATTCATTTTGGTGGGCTTCATTGCCCAAATGATCGACGGGGCTCTGGGCATGGCTTATGGCGTAAGCTCGAATACATTTCTGTTGGGGTTGGGCATTCCCCCGGCAGCAGCTTCAGCTAGTGTACATATGGCAGAGGTGGTGACGACAGGCATCTCTGGTTTTTCTCACTGGAAGCTTGGCAATGTGGACATGAAACTTGTCCGCCGCCTGTTGATTCCCGGTGTGATCGGCGGTTTGCTGGGCGCGTACATCCTCACCTCTCTAGATGGAAATATCATCAAACCATATATCGCTTTGTATCTTATGGTGATGGGTGGAATCATCATTTATAAAGCCTTCACCATGACGCCACGCAAAAAGCCAGATGAGTATCATGGCCCGCGCATCAGCTTACTTGGCCTGTTTGGCGGATTCTTTGACGCTATTGGCGGTGGTGGTTGGGGACCGGTGGTGACCTCCACACTGGTGGCACGCGGAAAACACGTTCGCACGACAATTGGCTCTGTGAACTTTTCAGAATTCTTTGTTACCTTGGGTGAGTCGATTTTGTTTGTATTCACCCTGAACTTTAAAGAATATTGGCAGATCATTCTTGGGCTGCTGATCGGTGGGGCAATTGCCGCCCCGATCGCCGCAAGACTTGCACAAAAATTACCTGTCAAGACATTGATGATCGTTGTGGGTGTCTTGATCATTTTGCTGAGCATTCGCACGTTATACCTTGCTGTGAAATAAAGAGAAGTATTTGTCAGCAAAACCGCCAATAGATGAATTAGTTTTTTACATAAATTACAGGCAGTACCCATAAAAACATTTTGAAACATAAGATTAATAAGTTAATGAAACGGGACGGCATATTGCCGTCCCGTTTATGTTTATTGCCGTGGAATTCTACGCCCAAACTATGGTGTGACCAATACGTAACTACCGGCTTTCCCTGCCAGGAAAGTGATTAGTTTTCCATCGGCGGAAACGAAGGAGGAAACTTCGATCCATTCGGAGCCATTCCAGTACAGTACGCGTATGGATTGTCCACGCATATTTACAGGAATTTCCATAGTAACCTGTACACCTGAGGCTTCTTCTACCGTTTTGCCGTTTGCTTTGTTCAGGAGTGTAATGTTTGTGCCTGCGACGAAGGATGTGTTCGACGGAAGTCCGCTGGGCAGTCCACCCTCGGAGAACGATTTGTATACCGCAACAAATGTTATATCGTCACTCTGGGTGTTGGTTTCGTCATCATCAACGAATGGTTGGTTGACTGAAGATTCAGCGGGCGGATTGACGAGGGCGCAGTCTTCGAAAGTCCCTACGGATCCACTATCAATATCCGCGCCGTTATTGGAGAAAATGTTATTACAAGCTATGAAAGTTCCTCCTTCAACGCTATATGCGATACCGACAGGACTATCATGAATGGTTGCATTCGTAATATATACATCGCCGTCTGTGATCATCATAGCCGCTCCAGCACGCTGGGCGCCTTTAAAATCTCCACCATCGATTACAAGGTTTCCGTTGACCAAAAATGCGCCACCGTACCCGCCACCATATGCGTTGACATCGCTCAAGGTTACATTGCCTTTATGACCATCGAAGAGAAATCCCTGGTCGGTGCCTTGGTAGTTTCCTCCTTCGATGAAAACTTCGCCTGAGGTGGCGTCAAATTTTGTAGCAGCTGATCCTGCACTGGTGAAATTGCTGTCTACAATTGTTACATCGCCGCTACCTTCACTGAACAATATACCTCTGCACCCTTGACATGCTCCTTTTGCAGTGACATTTTCCATATAAACATCCCCTGAATATTTGGTTAGTTCGATGGCAGTGTTTGTCTTTGTACCTATGGTGGAATTCACAATGTTTAATGTTCCACTAAAATTGGAGGCATAAAGCGAGCCTTTTATGTTTAAATCTTCCAACCAAAACGTATCTGGCAATCCATACAGATTCATGTTTCCACTGATTATGACATTCCCAGATCCCTTCAACCCATACAAATTGGCAAAGTTATTAGTTTCAGCATCAATATTAACATTTTCGATGTAGTTGCCCTGCTCAATATAAATATAGCCATTAGCAGTTTGGCTATTCGCGAACGCATCTACCGCCGCTTGAATGGGTGTGGCAGATTGGTTGCAAACAATTACATCTTGAGGGCATAGTCCGGTTGTGCTAAAGCCTATGTATCCGCTCAGCGACTCATCCCAAAAATACGGGTCAGCAGTGGCAACCGCCTCGGCTGCCCCCTGCGAAGCGAGGGGCATAGCTTCGCCGTTTTCATCGACGATCACCAAAGCAGTGTCTTCAGGGAGTTGTTCCTGCGCTTCAGGAATGGACAGGTCTTCGGCAGCGGGGGGAACTTCATCTGACACAGGAGCATCTGGAGGGAGTGTTTCACCGTCTGCGAGCGCGGCAAACGGCCGCACTGCGGCAACAACCAACGCCAACAGGACAGCTAGAGAAAAAATTGAAAAATGTTTGTTGCTTATCATAATTCTCCTTTAGAACATAAAAAATGATTTTGAATTTCAATCGTCCTAAACTCAACAAGCATTAACTTGTAGAGTTCAAAACGGAAAACACAATTACGGAGTTGTGACGACGCCAAGTGTGGTGTGAGTCGTCACAACAGCATGGGATTCTTGTTTTAATAATTTTCTGAGTGCAGCGATCAACTCTGCCCGCGGAGCGGCTTTGGTCAAAACACTCTGAGCGCCGTAATCGAGTGCCATGCGCTCCTGTCCGCGAAAGTCTCCGCCGACCAGGGCAAGGATCAGCACGTTTGGAAATTCATATCGGATGGCAGAGATGCGTTCCAGATCAGGCAGGCTGGACTTACCGATGGAAAACAGGAGTAGACGCGGTTCAAACTTTTCAACGGCACGGATCGCCAGTTGGGGATTTGTTACTTCTGCCAGTACACATATCCCTTCCGCTGACAATGCGGCACTCAATGCGATCAGCATCAGGGGTTGGCTTTCAACAACGACAATAGAAAAGGTTTCTGATTTCATGAAAGGTTGAGATTAGTTAAGTTAGGTTACAGTGGATTCCAGCTTCATACCAATTATTGAAGCCATCTTATCCAAAACCATCGTTTAAGTGATTCGCATGGTGTTTAACTTTTTTTCTTCTTTTGTTTAAGCCACGCTTAAACAAAAAACCCCGTTTCCGGGGCTGAGTAGATGATTTTAGATTTTTACAGATATGGCATTTATCACTTTTTCGAAAGATGGCCATGTACGTAGGCGATCACTTGGGCACGGCTTTCCAAACCAAGCCGTTGTTGTACGTGATAAATATGGGCGCGTACCGTGGCTTCCTGCAGGCTGAGCGTTTTGGCAATTTCTCCATCCGATTTGCCCTCTGCCAGCAAGTTCAAAATTTCCCACTGGCGTGTCGTAACTGTGATTTGAAGTTCTTCTGCTGCTGGGACAGACTTGATATGACGCAGTCCTTGAAAAAGTTTTAAGGTGATGCCAGACGGCATATAGGGAATCCCATCCGCAACTTTGCGAATCGCTTCGAGTAGGTATTCGCGCGGTGCAGTTTTTGGAAAATAGCCCAATGCGCCTGCCTGGATGGCGGCCATTACATTTTCCTCGTTCTCCATGCTTGAGACAACGATGATCTTTGTCTGCGGTTTAGATTGGATGATGCGTTGAACAGCATCCACACCGTTCATCCTGGGCATGAGCAGGTCCATTAGGATCACATCTGGTGTTATCTGATTCAAAAGTTCAAAGGCTTCAATGGGGTCAGAAGCTTCGCCGATCACTTCAAGGTCATCTTCTCCCAAAAAGGAACCCTTCAATGCCTCACGCATCATGGGGTGGTCATCCACGATCAAAATTCCGATATGGTCCATTTTCACCTATCCTTGATTAATTGCCTCATCATTTTTCACTTCCCCCCGAAAGCGGATCTGTGTTCCGCTTCCCGGCGTAGATGTAACCGATAACATCCCGCCAAGCAACGCAGCCCGTTCCTGCATGTATCTCATTCCAAAACCACCAGCCTGTACTTTGCCTATGTCAAACCCTGCTCCATTATCGCTGATGCTCAGTTCCATGTAGGCGTCAGAACGTCGGATTTCGATCGAAACATTTCTAGCATGTGAATATTTAAGCGAATTATTCAAAGCTTCCATCGTGATCCAATAAAGATTTTCTTTCCATGGCATGGGTAACTTAAAAATATCGTCACTATCGAAAGAAATATTTGATTTGATACCTACACGGCGTTCTACCATATTGAGGCGTTCTTCCAAGGCACTGCGCAGATCCATATCCTGCTCGGCCACTGGATACTGTGCCTTATACAACAATAAACGGATCTCCTTCAACGCTTCCTTGCCGCTCTGTTGAATTCGCTGCGTTATTTCTAACGCTTCCTGAATCTTATTCTTTTGCAGCAAGGCCACCAGTGTTTCAGAGAACAACATCAGACTATGGATCGATTGATTAACTGAATCATGCATGTCACGCGCAAGAGTCCGTCTTTCTTCCATTTTGGCAAGCTCACGCTGTTGTTCCACAACTTGTTTCTGAGCTTCGTGCAGCTTCATATCCTTTTCAATGCGCTCACGAATGTCATGCACAAAGGCCACCGCCAGCACTCCTTCATCGGTAACCACATGGCTGAGTTTAATGTCCACGGGAATATCATTGCCAGATTTGTTTCTTACCGTCAGCTTTAGATCCTGGCCCAAAATGCGGACATGCGGGTTTTCATGGAATATGCTGCGCATCGCAGCGTGAGTTTTTTGAACTCTGAGCGGAACAAGCTGCTCAACTTTCATCCCTACGAATTCATCAAGGGTATATTCCAGCAAGCGGGTTGCTTCTTCGTTTGCGAACGTGATATGTCCTTGTTCACTCACTCCAAAGACGGCATCTGGCGCAGCCATGATCAATTGGCGGAATCTCTTTTCGCTGGCACGTAAGGATTCTTCTATTTCTTTGCGCTGGGAAACATCTCGCAGAACAAGTAGTTGCCCATATTCGATTCCACGTTGGTGATCTAAAGATGTCAGACGAAAGTCAAAGGTTTTTGTGCCGATGATGATCTCATGCGAATTTTTGTCCCATCCGTCTCCAAAGAGAGCAGTGACTTCAGGGAAATTTGACAGCGCTGTTTCCTTAAGTGGCTGCCATAGATCACGGTTTGTAATACCAAAAATAATACCTGCCGGTGGATTGAAGTCTGCCAGTCTTCCCATTTTGTCTTGCACAAGGATGGCGTCATTCATTTGTTCAAGCACTGCATTCCGCGCAATATGAATGACATCAAGGAATTTCAACCCATAGAGTGCATATAGGAAGATCGAGGCAGATATGGAGAACGTAATGGACGTCCAATCCAGACCTTCAATATTGCTAAACTCAAACTGATAGACAACATTTGCTGCAAGCGGGAGGATGGTTGCAAGTATCATCAGGAACGCCTGACGACGAGCAAACCCAGAACCGGAACGGAATGCCTGAATAAAGTTGCCAACAATAAAAAGCATTTGCAAATAATAGATTGGCAACATCCATTCGTAGGCTGCGCCGCGTGTAAAGACAAAAATATTATTGGCATGCGGTTCGTACCCAGACCACATCCAGCCATGCCACTCGTTGGTTAAGACGATCAAAATACAGCCAAGGGGAATAAGCGTAAACAGCGTTTTGACCCACTTTTTCTGGAGACAATGTTCATTACCGGCAAACGCAATACTGGTCAATGTGAACAATGGGATGGCACTTAAATAGCCTACTGCTTCGATTTTAGAAAAGATGATCTTGATGGGAAGGGTGGTAGAGGCATAATCCAGAGTGGAGCCAAGCGACCAGAGGACGATGCCGATCATTCCCAATGAAAAATATAACCCCACAATTGAATTTTTCCTGCGCCAACTGGTATACAGTACAAAAAGATTAACCAGAGTGGTAAAAAACAAAACAGCCGCGATGGCGTTTATTCTGAACATGGTGTGGGGATTATACCAACACGGTATAACAACAGCCTCAAAGACTGCTACCAAATCCCTGGAAACAGGCGATATTTTGTTTGATGAGTAAAATCTTTGTAGCCGGGCAATTCGGCTTGCAGAGTTTTATCTTCCAATGCGGTGCGGAGGACTATAATGATGGCAAGCAACGCAGCGGGGATAAATGCCCAAAGCGAATCCAGCAACAGGGGAATAAATATGTATCCAAGCAGGCCGCCTGCATAGCCGGGGTGACGGATGATGCGATATGGCCCGGTGGTGATGACATGATGTCCACGCTCGGTTTGGATGCGAACTGTACCCGAGAAAAAGCGATTCTCCACCAGCGCCCAAGAAGAAAAGCCGTAGCCGAAGAGAATGCCGAAGAGCGCAATCAGGTTAGAGATTACGTAAGAAGCGTGAGTCCAGGCGTAATATTTATCCAGTCCCGCAACGACTAGAATTATGATGGCGCCAAATCCAAGCAGTGGTGCGAGGAGCTTGTCCCACGATTTTGTATCCTTTGCCTGCATGAAACGCCCGCGCTCTTGAATGAGGTCTGGATGGACATGGTTGACGATAACGCGGCTGATGACAAAGGAAAAACTGCTGGCAATTGCATACGCCCAAGCCTGCCACCAATTCCATTGACTTGAAACGATCATTGGTATGAGCGGCGCGATGAAAATGACAAGAATTAATTGAACGATAATTCGCCAGGTCAGTTTTTTCTCAGTTTCAGCCATAATGACCTCCATAACCATTATAATAATTGGACACCCTGGAAACAATCATGAAACTTACCCGTATTGCCTCTTTAGTTCTGATCGCATTTGCGATTATTCAACCTGTTTTTGCACAGAGTGACCAGCCACTTGCTGTGGTGATGACTGCAGATGGCGCAATCATGCCGCCGATGTTGGAGTATTTCAAACGCGGTATTGAAACCGCCGAACAGCGCAATGCGGAAGTGCTCATCATTCAGCTGAACACGCCCGGTGGAAGTGTGGAGACCATGCTTGAGATGATTCAGGTGATGCGTGCCAGCAAAGTGCCTGTGGTTGTATATGTTTCACCGAATGATGCCATTGCAGGGAGCGCGGGTGCGTTGATCACAATGGCCGGTCATGCTTCGGCGATGGCGCCAAGAACAGCGATCGGTGCTTCCAGCCCAATTGATTCGAGCGGCTCGGATATTCAATCCACGCTTGAGAAAAAGATAAAAGAAATTCTCAAGGCCCGTGCGCGTTCGTTGGTGGAGAATCGCGGCACTAAAGCAGTGCAGCTCGCAGAAGCGATGATCGATGATGCAAAAGCGGTTACAGCGGATGAAGCACTTCAAGCAGGACTCATCGATTTTATTTCCAGCGATACAAAAAGCCTGTTGAAATCTTTGGATGGTTTCACTGTTCAGATGGAAGATAGCCGACATACTTTTAAAACGAAGAATATCCGTGTTGAATATTTAGATATCAGCTTCATTGAACAACTCTTGTTGTTGCTGACGGACTCGAATATCGCTTTTCTATTATTGGCTATCGGCGTGCAAGCTGTGTTGATCGAAATCTCATCTCCGGGCGGCTGGGTGGCTGGCTTTATTGGCGCGACCTGTCTGACGTTGGCTGTGTATGGCATGGGCGTATTGTCTGTCAACTGGTTTGGGATTTTGTTCCTTATCATCGCGTTTGTTTTGTTCATCTTGGATATAAAAGCGCCCACGCATGGCGCGCTCACCACGGCGGGCGTGGCATCCTTCATTGTGGGTGCGTTGGTCTTATTCAATTCACCGGGTACACCGCAGTTCCAACGCGTGTCAGTTCCGCTTGTGGTTGGGATGGGAATTTTCCTCGGGCTGGTGTTCTTCGCCATTTTGCTGGTCGCATTGCGCGCACAGCGTGCGCCCATCCGCAGCGGCGTAGAATCTATTGTCGGTAAAACAGGAACAGCCAAATCGTTTAGCTTGGATGCGGGTCAGGTTCAAGTTGGCAGCGAATTGTGGAGTGCCGAAAAATCTGCCGAGTCCGAATCCATCGGGAATGGCGATAAAATCGAAGTTATCGAAGTACGTGGATTACGTTTAGTCGTTAAGAAAAAATAACGCAACCATAAAGTTGCGCCTCAAGAGGACCTTATGCCTGCTACACCTACGAGAGACAGAGTCAAACCTGAAACAGATTCACGCCCGCTGCGGCGGCCAGATTGGATTAAAGTCCGCGCGCCTGCGGGTGAGACCTTTGAAAAACTGCAAGTGCTGATGCGCTCGAAAGAGCTGCACACCGTTTGCGAAGAAGCCATGTGCCCGAACCTCGGCGAATGTTGGGGTAGTGGTACTGCAACATTTTTGATGCTCGGTGATGTGTGCACACGCACCTGCGCATTTTGTGACATCAAACACGGCAAGCCTGCGTTATTGGATTGGAACGAAGCCGAACGCGTTGCGCAAGCCGTGAAATCGATGGACTTGAAACATGCGGTCATCACATCCGTCAACCGCGATGAACGCCGCGATGGTGGAGCACCGATCTTTGCGATGGTCATTCGCCGCATTCGTGAGGTATTACCAGGCTGCTCCATTGAAGTGTTGATTCCCGATTTCAAAGGCAGCATCGAAGCCTTGAAGATCGTAATGGATGCACGCCCTGAAATTTTGAACCACAACGTAGAAACCGTTCCGCGCTTGTTTAAGACTGTGCAGCCACAGGATAATTATGAATGGGCCGCAGCGACTTTGTCCAATGCGAAGAAGCTCGACCCCGAAGTGCTGACCAAGAGCGGCATTATGCTTGGCCTCGGCGAAACAATGGACGAAGTGAAGCAGGTGATGCGCGATCAGCGTAGTTGGGGCGTGGACATTCTGACCATCGGCCAGTATTTACAGCCCAGCAAGAAACATCTTGCCATGGAACGCTATTACACAATGGAAGAATTCGCCGAGCTTAAAGCCTTTGGCATGGAGATTGGCTTTAAGTGGGTTGAGTCGAATCCGTTGGTACGGTCTTCGTATCACGCAGCGGAACAAGTCCGCGCGTTGAGTGTAGTGCACCGCAAGTTATACGGGGTAGTTGCATAGGAAGTGGTAAGCAAAAAGTAAAAAGCCTTCTGCCATTTTGGCAGAAGGCTTTTTACTTTTTATTTATTTTCAAACGGTGAAAATAATTATATCTTTGAGGTAAGCGCGGAATTTTTATTGTGTAGGTAGAGTCCGGTATCCCACTTATCTCTCAATTTTGCTGTTGTGCTGCTCTCAATTCAATAAAGGATGCCTTCATGCCTTGGAAAATCATTGTTCACGTTGATCTTCCGATCATCGAAACCTGCTATCTGGGTAAATTGACCAAAGCGGATCTATTTGCCGCTGCTCATGAGACTCTGTCTCTTGGGCAGGAACATGGGCGTACTCTCTTTCTCGGTGATTGTTCTGAGTTAAGCGGCAGCCCATCTATTTTTGATCTTTATAACCTCGCAAGGGAAATATCCTTAAACCCGTATTCTCGTAGTCTAAAAGAAGCTATTCTTATGCCAAAGATCCCTGCCTTTGTTGAATCTGTGAATTTTTGGGAAACCATCAGCCAAAACCGTGGATTCAGAGTGCGGGTTTTTCGTGATCGCCAAGTGGCGTTGAATTGGCTGCTGGGGAATTAGGATTGAAAGTACAAAAAATGCTCGCTGCTAGGATGAGGGGGGCATCCTAACAGCGAGCAAGGGCATTTTACCAGAAATTAAATAAGTGGGTTTTCAGGGAGTAACTAAAGAGGAAAGCAAAAATAAAGATCATATCCCCTTGCTATACGATCTGATGTCATGAATACTTACGGTATTTTTTTGTGTTCCATTCGTGAAATCTGTGTAATTCGTGGCTAGTCTTTACATTCTATAAATTCATGTTTTATTCTGGTGTATGATTGCCCGAACACCTGTCAGGAAATATGCTTACTGGTATTAAAGGAGATTGAATGAACAAGACTCAACAAACATATGAAACCCTCGATCCTGAAAATTGGGATGAAATGCGCGCGCTTGCCCACCGCATGGTGGATGATGCGATCACATACCTTCAAACTGTGCGTGAACGTCCTGTCTGGCAGCCGGTGCCAGATGATGTGGCAGAAAAATTTGATGTACCTGCTCCGCATGAGCCGATTGGCGCGGATGCAGCCTATAAAGAATTTTCAGAAACCATCCTCCCATATCCAATGGGAAATATCCATCCGCGATTTTGGGGATGGTACATGGGTGCGGGAACTGTCTTCGGTGCGCTGGCTGATTTCATGGCCGCGATCATGAATCCCAATTTGGGCGGCGGCAACCATGCCGCGAATCTTGTTGAAGATCAGGTCATCAAGTGGATCAAAGAGATGATCGGCTTTCCAAAAGATTCCAGCGGCTTGCTTGTGGGCGGCGGGTCCATGGCGAATTTCGTGGGAATCGCGGTAGCGAGAAATGTCCAGGCTGGGTTCGATGTCCGAGCAATGGGCATGCAGGCGTCGCCGCAGAAATTGATCGTGTACACGTCTAATGAAGCGCATAGCTCCAATCAAAAAGCAGTGGAACTGCTTGGGTTGGGCAATGACAATCTGCGCAAGATCCCAGTAAAAGCAGATTACTCTATTGATGTGGAATTACTACAGCAAAGCATTGCGGAGGATCGCAAAGCGGGACATCGTCCCATTTGTGTGATCGGCACGGCGGGTACTACTAATACGGGCGCGATTGATGATCTGAATGCACTCGCAGATCTATGCGACCGTGAAGGTCTTTGGTTCCATGTGGATGGCGCAATTGGGGCTGTGGCCATGCTTGCCAAAAATGTAAGACCCAAACTCGTTGGCATGGACCGTGCTGATTCCATTGGGCTTGACCTGCATAAATGGATGCACATTCCTTTTGAAGCGGGCTGTGTCATCGTGCGTTCTGAAAAATCTCATCGCGGCACATTCTCTCTCACGCCTGAGTATCTTGCACATGAAACTCGCGGACTGGCTTCTGGTCATCTTTGGTTCAGCGATTATGGCTTGGAGTTATCCCGTCAGTTTCGCGCGCTCAAAGTGTGGATGTCCATCAAAGAGCATGGGTTGGATCGCTTCGGACGTATGATCGACCGCAACGTGGAGCAGGCACACTATTTTGGTGAACTTGTTCGCCTCGAACCGACCCTTGAGCTGCTTGCCCCCATCGGCATGGACATCGTCTGTTTCCGCTTCAACCCCGGCGGCTTGGATGATGCCGCGCTCAACGCACTCAATAAAGAGATTCTGATGCAGCTGCATGAAAAGGGAATTGCTGCACCGTCATACACAACCCTGGATGATCGCTATTGTCTGCGAATTGCAATTGCCAACCACCGCAGCACTCAAGATGATTTTGACTTACTAGCCAGAGAGGTTGTTCGGCTAGGAAAAGAATTGACCATGAAATAAGAAACAAATACCCCTGCATAAATAGGTGCGGGGGTATTTTTATCCCTGTGCAGTGGCTAGTAACAAATTTCACATTTATGCACAGTGAAGTTAGTAATTACTTTTTAAGAAAAGGGTACTTGTTCATACATTTATTTTGCGTTATTATCTTTAAGTCAGGGGTGATTTCACCCCATCCACTATATATCTCTTATGAGGAGAAGATATGAATAAACGTCTGTTCTTTGTATTGCTGACACTTATCGTTGCTGCATCGATGTTCCTGTCAGCTTGCGGCCCTGCGGCCACCGAAGCTCCTGTTGTTACTGAAGCACCTGCAACTGAAGCCCCCACTGAAGCTCCTACAGCCACCGAACCCCCCGCTCCTGCGATCGGTTCTCCTGAACACCCCATTAAAGTTTTGTTCGTCCCCTCTGTAGATGCGAATATCATCACCACTGGTGGTGAAGTAATGGCAAAGGCTTTGAACGAAGCCACCGGCCTCACCTTCGAAGTGACCGTCCCGACTTCCTATGCCGCGACTATCGAAGAAATGTGCGCTTCACCTGCCGACACCATGGCCTTCATCCCTGGCCTTGGTTACGCTATCGCCAGCCAGTTGTGCGGTGTGGATGTTGCCTTCAAGGCCATTCGCTTCGGCTATCCCGTTTACTGGGCTGAATACATTGTCGCTCGCGACAGTGACATCAAGACCCTCGCTGACCTCGAAGGCAAGACCTGGGGTTATGGCGATCAGGGTTCCACTTCTGGTTACATGGTTCCCTTCGTTGAATTGAGCGAAGCTGGCATCACCCCCGGTGAACAGGTTCAAACCGGCGGCCACAACCAGACCGTCACCGCTGTGTACAACGGCGAAGTTGATTTCGGCACAACCTTCTATAGCGTACCTCTCACTCCTGAAGGCGCCCCCGTTTTCAGCTATGATGATTTCCTCGCTGGAAAAGTTACACAGGATATGTACGAATTACCCGCAGACGTAATCCCGAACTGCGCTCCCGATACCGAAGGCAAGAAATTGCTTTGCGACGGCTGGCGTGTTTTGGATGCCCGTGCCAACATCCGCGTGGAAGCTCCTGATGTAATGCAGAAGGTTCGCATCCTCGCTGTCTCCGCCGCCATCCCGAACGACACTCTGTCCTTCGGACCTGACTTCCCTGCTGACGTTCGCGCTCAGATCGAAGAAGCATTGGTTGCCTTCTCAAAGACCGAAGCTTGGGGCACCTCCATCGGTTCCGCTGACTTCTACGGCTGGTCTGGTATTGCACCCGCTACTGACGCTGAATACGATATGGTTCGCGCCATGGTGGAAGCCACTGGCTACAAACTTCCAGAATAAGTAACACTGTTCGTTTATAAAATTAGGGGCAGGGATTTTTTCCCTGCCCCTAATTTTTCTTAACCATGAGAAAACCCTAAAGGTCTCTTTTGCAATCACCGATATGTTTTGCACGGAAGACCTTTAGGGTTTCAATGTAGAAAGTAACAACGGATATATTTTATAATAGCTGTTGAAGACCTTCAGCGCAGATCGCGCTGGTATCAAAGTTTTCAGGATATCAATCATGCTTCAAATAAAAAACCTGACCAAAATTTATGATGGTGGAGTTAAGGCGCTCGATAACGTCAGCTTTGAAGTGCCTGATGGACAGTTCCTCGCAGTCATCGGGTTGAGTGGATCGGGTAAATCCACTTTGCTGCGCTGCATCAACCGTTTGATCGAGCCGACTTCGGGACAGATCCTCTGGAATGGCGAAGATATCACTGCAGCCTCTCAGGAGGAAATGCGCCGCATCCGCCGCAAGATCGGTATGGTCTTCCAACACTTCAATCTTGTTCACCGCTCGAAGGTGATAACGAACGTGCTTGCGGGCAGGTTGGGGTACGTCAACCCTGCATGGAGTTTATTGAATCGTTTTCCAAAAGAAGATGTGGAAAAAGCGATTAAACAATTAGCGCGGGTTGGAATCGCTGAAAAAGCATATCAACGTGCAGATGAATTGAGCGGCGGACAGCAGCAACGCGTTGGCATTGCACGCGCGCTCATGCAGGACCCAAAAATGGTTCTGGCCGATGAGCCTGTTGCCAGCCTGGACCCTGTTCTTGCGCACAGCATCATGAGTCATCTTGAAGACATCAATAAAAATGACGGTGTCAGCGTTTTATGCAGCTTGCACTTTCTTGACCTTGTCCATCGCTATGCGGATAGAGTTGTTGCGCTGAACGGCGGCAAACTGGTGTTCGAAGGGCTGCCAAAGGATATTGACGACAACAAATTCAAAGAGATCTATGGCCGCGATGCGGAACGAGTGGGATAAGCAGCTATGAAAAATAACAAAAAAGCATCTCCCTGGAATTCCATCAAGGTCGGCCTTCTTTCACTGTTGGCAATGATCATTTTTGCGTATGGATTTCAGATCACCAAAGTGGATTTGGAGGAATTACGCAGCGAAAATCGCCAGCAAAGTTTAGTCCGTGTGTTGCGCGCGCTCGCTCAACCTGAAATATTTGAATACGACCAGGTTGAAGAGGTTGTGAACTACCCAATTTACGTCCCCTGCTCTTCGGACGGGAATCAGGCATCAGCGGCAGAACGAGGCGCGAAAGATCCGTACATAGTCATTACTCCGGCTTGCGCAAATCCTGGTGAAACCATTCAAGTGGAAGGATTCAATTTCGCGCCCCTCACGGTAGGCCCTGTTCGTTTTGTTCCGGGGAATGACCCATCTAACGTAGTTTCTCTGGGCCGCGAAAATGCTGAAACGGATTCGGATGGGCATTTCATTGTGGAAATGAAACTTCCCAACCGCCCCAGCGATGATGTTCAATTTATTCGTGCCACTCTTCGCAAGAATGTTGGCACGCCGCATTTTTCCAAGACGGCATACGATACGTGGAATAAGATCGTTGAGACTGTGTTCCTTGCGCTGCTGGCAACTGTGTTTGGTACCATCCTTGCCATCCCGTTGAGCTTCATTGCGGCACGCAACTTGATGAAGACGGTCAAAAGCCCGTTGACCAGTATTGCCCTTTCTATTTTAGGGTGGCCGATCGGGATCGTGATCGGATTTTTGGTGGTTCGTGGAGTCGGGAGTTTTAGTGCGGTCATTGGGTCGAATGTCTTGGTCAATTTGGTAAGTATTGTTTTGTCTCCTACTTTGGCATGGTTTGGTATCCGATGGGCATTACCTCAAGAAGAACTGAATCGCCCAAGCCATGCTGTGCGTTTGGCCCGCCTTGGTGTTATTTTGCTGGTGGTGTTGATCAGCTTTTACGGATTGTTCCAACTGGCAAGTTTGGCAATGAGCATTGGGCAAACGCTTCAAACTGTTCTTGGCTCATTTAGTTTTCTTGGATATTTCCTCTTCCAAGTAGGCGACATTGTTGCCATCATCACTCCAGTGTTGGGAGGTTTAGCAGCGGGCGGAACCCTTAGCAGTATTTTAGGACGCATGGGGCAGATCGGCTCAGAGAAATTGCCCGCATCTGGAATCAAGACCCTGAACTTGATTCTGACTACCATTGCTGGAATTACGGTCATGGGGCTACTAGGGCAATTGATCGAATGGTTGTATGAGCTCGGTCAACCTCTCTATACCTTGTGGGGACCCATTGCAGTTGGCGCTATTGCAGGTTTTCTGCTTGCGGCGTTGACCAAACCCAAAGACTCTCTGCCTATTGGCATGGTCATTTATTCCATCACCCGCACCTTCCTGAACGCTCTGCGCTCAGTGGAAGCCTTGGTGATGGCGATCGTGTTCGTCATTGCAGTGGGTATTGGTCCATTTGCGGGCGTAATGGCGTTGGGTCTGCATACCATCGTCAGCCTGGCAAAACTTTATTCCGAACAGGTCGAGAGCATTCTTGCAGGTCCGTTGGAGGCGATTGAAGCTACAGGCGCTAATCGGCTCCAGACCATTATCTATGCAGTCATCCCGCAGATCGTTCCGCCTTATATTTCCTATACCATGTATCGTTGGGATATCAACGTGCGTATGTCCACCATCATCGGCTTTGTGGGCGGCGGTGGTATTGGCTTCCTGTTGCAGCAGAACATCAACCTGCTTAACTACCGTGCCGCCAGTGCTCAGATGGTTGCGATTGCCATTGTTGTTGCATCCATGGACTATATCAGTTCGGCTTTACGTGAACGTGTAATATAAGATCAGATCGTGTGTTGGGACGCAGAGGAAATTCTTTGCGTCCCAAAAAATTCCTTTATCGGTAATTCAAGAAATTCCTATGTTTCCCAATCAATACAACTTTCAAATGGCGATCAATGATTTCCAGTCTGCACGTCTAAAGGCGGGTATACAAGAAGTTCTTGCGCGCATTACGGGCAAATCCACCCAGCTTCTTTCTTATGAAGAAGTATCTGAAAAACTTAAGTTGCGTGCCCGCACCGAACGCGGCGTACAGCATATTCCGTTAAATGCAATTGTTGGCAGTGTGGGGCGTTACACCGATTTCACCCGCAATTTCCTGCCTCGCAGCGATAGCGACCAGGAACGCTGGTCACGTGTGAAAACCGCCTTCATGGAAAGCGGCGCGAGTCTGCCGCCCATTGAAGTGTATAAAGTTGGCGAAGCCTATTTCGTAGTGGACGGAAATCATCGCGTGTCTATTGCGCGTGAGGAAGGCATGACCTCCATTGAAGCGCGCGTGATCGAATTCAAAACAGATATTCCACTTACACCTAACATACAGCCAGATGATCTCATCATCAAAGCGGAATATGCTGACTTCCTCGAATCAACTCGCATCACTGCAACACGTCCTAATGTGGATCTAAGCGCCACTTCCTGTTGTCAATATGAAAAGTTGATGGAGCAGATTCAAGTCTGCCAGTATCTTTTGCAAGAGGAACGTCAGCAGGATATTTCGCTTCAGGACGCCGCCGCAAGCTGGTACGACACGATCTACATTCCTCTCGCTGAAGCCATCCGTGATCGTGGATTGTTGCACTGGTTCCCTGACCGCACCATCACAGACTTGTATCTATGGGTTTCTGAAAACCGCTCCGCACTTGAAAAAGAACTTGGCTGGCAGATCCAATCTGACATCTCTGCCACAGACTTGATCCTGCAAAGAAGCGTTACTTCCGAGCCTGGGACATGGCGCAAAGCACGTATGGCTTCCCGTTATACAGATACACTCTTTGCAGATATCCTTGTCCCTTTGAGCGGCTTTCAGGAAAGTTGGGATGCACTTGACCAGGCACTCATCATCGCCAAGCGTGAGAATGCCAAACTGCATGGTTTGCATATTGTAGAAACCAAAGATGACGTTGAACTTGAAGATTCCCAGGGAGTGAAAGCGCGCTTTGACCAAACCTGTGCAGAGGCAGGTGTGATCGGCAGCCTCGCCATTGATGTGGGTGACATCACGACCAGAATTTGCGAGCGCGCCGTGCTGACCGACCTTATCGTGGTGAAGATTACCAACCCACCTGCTGTTGGAATTTCAGCGTTGCGATCTTCCTTCCGAACGATCATTGAAAAATCATCGCGCCCTTTATTAACTGTCCCGACGGAAGCGAGCCCATTCAAACGCGCGCTCCTTGCCTATGATGGCAGTGAACGTGCCAAAGAGGCTTTGTTCGTTGCAACATATCTCGCTGAAATGTGGAAAACAGAATTACTTGTTTTCACTGCCCCCGAAGGCAAACTAAAAGCAGATGCACAAGACCATGTCCGCCGCTATTTGGATATTCACGAAGTGGAGGCGGAATACATTGTCAGCGAGCAAGGCGCCATGGATTATCTAGAAAAGACCGTGGAAGAACGCAGCGTAGACTTGGTGCTCATGGGCAGTCACGGCGGTTCTGTTTTGCAACAGGTGTTCGTCGGCAGTGCGCTGGATCACATGTTGCGAGAATCCAAAGTGCCGACGTTTATTTGTCGGTAATAGCTATTCGCTAACAGTCACCTGAATCACTGCCGTATCAACCACCTGACCTTCCCTCACGACAACCAACTGAACTGCATATAGACCGCTCAACCCTTTTGTGTCCCATTCTGCGAGGACATCGTTTGTCAGGGGCGTGGTTGAGTCAGAACCCAATTGAGTCCACTCTTGTGGATTTAATCCCTTGCCTACCTGTACGCGATAATAGGAAAAACCATCTCCTGAAGCCGTGCCGATAATTTGCACAACACCATTCACATCCGCAAACAGCTGTGGAGAGGTGATGTTTGCAACAGGATTGATGGGCGGTGCTTGAATCGCATCATAAGAAGTTGGAGGGATATCCAGGTCTGTGCTTTGTGCCCACTCACGAGCATTCTCAGGAACGAACATATACACACGTGTATCAATTAATTCAGGCTGAGTGAACACCGTTGCCAGCAAGCCTGTTTCGCGATTCACCGAAAACTCGCGGAACATGGTGTCAGGCTGAGTTGGTTCACTGCCATTTAGGAAAACTTCAGTCACCAAGTTAGGACATTCGCGTGTAGGCAACATCCCAGAGGGGTCACAGACCGTCAACGCGCTGATGCCTTGTGGCATGGTCCAACCATCTGCTGGAGTATTCTCTGAAGCAGTTTGCATAAGTGCACTCCACAATACAGCGGGGAAACGCGGCGTTACCGAGTCACCTTCACCGCGCACACCTGTCCAAGCTACGACCACATACGATGGTGTAAAGCCCACCACCCACGCATCGCGCCCATCAGAAGTCTGCCCAACCTTCACACCTGCAGGCCTTCCTATTTCCAATGCGTTCAACCTGCCAAGCGAATTCCATCGTGCGGGTTCATCACTCAGTACATTCGTCATCAAGTATGACATAGCTGGTGTCACCACGGTTTGCGCCTGTGGCAAAGACCAATCCAAAACCGCAGAATGATCTACACTTTCCACGCGAAGTATGCTTGCGGGTAAAAACTCATCGTCTATGTTTTGCCCAAAATATACGCCTTGTGTTCCAAAGACTCCGTACGCGCCTGCCAGCTCAAGCATCGAGACATCTGAGTTCAAGTCAATACCAAAGGATGAGGCGATCTTCGTCACATTCTCAATTCCCATTTGCGTCTTCAACGTTTCCATAGGTATTTGATAATCATTCGCCAACGCAATTCTCAAGCGCATCGGTCCGTGGTATTGACCATCAAAGTTTTGGACAGTTTCACTGGAAGGAATATCCCACGTCAACGAAGCTGGACTCAAGCCTCGAGTGAATCCCGTCAGATAGACAAACGCATCCAAACTAGACCCAGGCCTGTGTGCGCTTGCAAGAGGAGTTTCCACGCCTTGATTTGTCTCGCCGACCATTGCCAATACTTGCCCCGTGTTCGGGTCGAGGATCAACGCACTTGCGGACGAATCCGCAAATGTGATGGCAGGCGGCAGAGACGGTAATAGCCGAGCTGCGTCACAATCCGTTTCAGGGATGGGTAGATCTGCCATACGTGTTGCATAGACTTCGGTAACGCAAGCAGCTTTCTTTTGCAGTGTATAGTCCAATGTGGTGATGATCGTCATTCCGCCGCGTTCGATCCGTTCACGCGGAATTTGAGAATCTAATTGGGTGAGGACAAGGTTTACGAAAGCAGGAGCAATTATCGGTGGAGTAAGAGGCGTAGTCTCCATCTTGGGAGTCTCAGCCAATGCAAGTGAAACTGCTTCGTTGCTGGCAAGGCCAAGTTGATTCAAAATATGCAGAACTTCGTGTCCGCGCTGTAGCGCAACTTGCGGAGCATCCAGCGGATTGAGTGCAGGAGTTTCGCTGACCGCCGCAAGAATGGCAGACTCAGCCATTGTGAGTTCATCCGCAGGCTTGCCGAAATAAAGTTGCGCGGCGGCATCTACACCGTAGGCATGGTTGCCGAAATTCGCGCTGTTCAAATACCACTCAATGACCTGCGTGCGCCCGAATTGTGCGGTGATCTGTGCAGCGAGGATACGTTCGCGAATGGCGCGGCGCGTGGATGGCGGCTCGTTGTAAAGGATCAAACTGCTGACCAATCGTTGCGCGATAGTGGGATGAAGTTCGGGGTCGTTGGTTCCCAGCAGGGTATAACCCGAATGTAGTTTAAATTGCGGGTCGGCTACGGCAATGACGGCGTTGACCAGATTTTCAGGAATGTGCTGTGGGTTTTGCGGATTGACAGGAATGTAGCGGCGCGGAGAGTCATTTGGTGCGAAGGTGGCAAGGACGTACAATCCGCTGCGGTCGTAGATGCGTGTGGGTTGTAGAAGCAAACCGTCAGGTGGATTTAACAGCCGCGGCAAAATTTCTGTGGATGGAAGTTCACGTGTGACATCAGCATACGCGAATGCGCCGAGGATGATTCCCACTGCTAGAAAAAGTGAAAGAACGATTCCCCCGCTGATGATCGCGCCGCGTGCGCGTGCTGATTGTTTGTTTTGTTTTTCAAGCCGTCGTTCACGGCGGGCGCGCAAGATGGGAAGTGTGGAGGGCATGTCTCTATTTTAGCGTAGGACATGTTTTGTGGTATGGAGATATTTTCACCACAGAGTTCACAGAGAACACGGAGGAAAGCCTCTTAAAAATCTCTGTGGACTCTGTGGTGATATTTTGTTTTTAATGCTCGCCGAATTGATGCTCCTCGGTGGAGCCTTTCATCGCTGCGGTGGAAACATCGCCGCCAGTGACGGTGGTTTGGACGGAGTCAAAATATCCTGCACCCACGAAGGACTGGTGCTTGATGGCACGGAATCCCATTGTCTTTTCCATTTCGAATTCATGCTGCTGCAACTTCACAAAAGCAGACATGCCGTTGCGGGCGTAGCCGTGCGCGAGTTCGAACATGCTGGCATTGAGCGAGTGGAAGCCTGCCAATGTGATGAACTGGAATTTGTACCCCATTTCTCCCAGTTGTTCCTGGAACGAGGCGATCTGCTCATCGTTGAGTTTGCGCTTCCAGTTGAAGGAGGGCGAGCAGTTGTATGCCAGCATCTTGCCCGGATATTTTTCGTGGATGGCTTTCGCAAATTCGCGCGCTTCATCGAGGTCGGGTGTGGAGGTTTCACACCAGATCAAGTCCACATACGGAGCAAATTCGAGCGCGCGCGCTACAGCATATTCGAGTCCGTTGTTGACGACCCAAAAACCGTCCGCGGTACGTTCGCCAGAGAGATGCTCGTGATCGACCTTGTCAATATCGCCGCGGATCAGGTTCGCGCTGAGCGCATCCGTGCGACCGATAAAGATGGTGGGTACGCCCATCACATCCGCAGCGAGGCGGGCGGAGATGAGCTTCTGAATAAAGTCATGGATCGGGACAAGCACCTTGCCGCCCATGTGTCCACATTTCTTTAATGAAGATAGTTGATCTTCGAGGTGAATACCCGCCGCACCCGCTTCGATCATGGACTTGATTAACTCAAAGGTGTTGAGCGGACCGCCGAAGCCGGCTTCCGCATCCGCTACTATGGGTGCGAAGTACTGCACTTCTCCGTCGCGGCCTTCCATGTGCTGGATCTGGTCGGCGCGGATGAGCGCGTTGTTGATCTTACGCAGCACGGTCGGCACACTAGTTACAGGATACAGACTCTGGTCAGGGTACATAGTAAGCGCATCGTTCGCATCGCCAGCCACCTGCCAGCCGCTGAGATAGATGGCCTTCAACCCAGCCTGCATCATTTCCACGGCCTGGTTGCCTGTCAGCGCACCCAGTGCATGGATGTATTTCTCATCATGCAGCAAATTCCATAATCGTTCCGAGCCCATGCGGGCAAGAGTGTGGTCGTGTTGAAAAGTGCCGCGCAATTTATCTACATCCTCGGCGCTGTATGGACGTTTAACTCCCGTCCAACGCGGGTCATTTGCCCACTCTTTCTTAAGTTCCTCAAGTGATTTCGGTTGATACTTCTGATACATGGTGGCCTCTCCTTGGTTGGGTGATTTGGGTTTAATCGAGCTCGTCGTACGCGCTGAGCGTGAGGAACTCGCTGAAGCTGTCGCCAGTGACCAGCCTGTCAAACAGTGCCTTGGCCTTTTCAATTTGACTCGCCGTATATGCCTGCGGGCCATACAATGCTTTTATCTTTTCCAATTCCTCAGGCAGGAATTGACGATAAAGTTCAATGGTTATTTTTCTTCCATCATTAAGTGCAGCCGTTGGATGATGAATCCATTGCCAGACCTGCGCGCGGGAGATTTCCGCGGTGGCGGCATCTTCCATCAGGTTGTAGATGGCAACCGCGCCCGAGCCGCGCAGCCATGCTTCCAAATATTGCAACGCCACATTGATGTTCAGCCGCAAGCCTGCTTCGGTGATCTGCCCATTGGGGATGTTGAAGTTGACCAAATCTTGCGCCGAAACATTCACATCTTCGCGCATTCTTTCTTTTTGATGGGGTTTATCGCCTAAAGCAGAATCGAAGACTTCCTTTGCAGTGGGAACGAGATCAGGATGAGCAACCCACGTTCCATCGAAGCCGTCAGCTGATTCCCGTAATTTGTCTTCTCTCACCTTTGAGAGCGCCACCTCATTGACCTGCGGGTCTTTGCGGCTGGGAATGAATGCGGCCATACCGCCAATGGCGTGCGCCCCGCGGTGGTGACATGTTTTCACCAGCAATTCGGTGTAGGCACGCATGAACGGCACGGTCATTGTGATCTGTGCGCGGTCAGGGAGAATGAAGTCTGTCCGCTTGCTGAATTTTTTGATGGTGCTGAAAATGTAATCCCAGCGTCCTGCGTTGAGCGCGGAAATGTGCTCGCGCAATTCATACAGAATTTCATCCATCTCAAATGACGCGAGGATCGTTTCGATGAGCACCGTCACTTTGATCATCCCGCGCGGAATGCCAAGCGTATCCTGCGCGAAGTTGAACACGTCATTCCACAACCGGGCTTCGAGATGACTCTCCAATTTAGGCAAATAGAAGTACGGCCCGGAGCCTTTGTCAGCGAGGCGTTTGGCATTGTGAAACAGATACAAGCCAAAGTCGAAGAAAGAAGCGGAGATCGGCTTTTCATCCACAAGCGCATGCTTTTCCGTCAAATGCCAGCCGCGCGGACGCACGAACAGAGTCGCAGGCTTGTCGTTTAGTTTGTAGGTTTTTTCGGGGGTGGTGAGGGAGATGGTTTGTTCGATTGCGTCGCGCAGGTTGAGATGACCCTGGATCATGTTTTCCCAGGTGGGAGAGTTCGCGTCTTCAAAGTCCGCCATAAAAACGCTGGCCCCGGAGTTAAGGGCGTTGATCATCATCTTTCGTTCGGTGGGGCCAGTGATTTCCACATGCCTGCTCTGCAGGTCCGGCGGTATCGGTGCCACTTTCCAATCCCCGGCGCGCACATCCGCGGTTTCAGGTAAAAATTCAGGCCATGCCCCGCCATCAATTTTCTTTTGCCGCTCCGCCCGCGCCCGCAGCAGTTCCAGCCTGCGCTGGCCGAAGGTGCGTTCGAGTTGTTCTACGAACTGAAGCGCTTCAGGCGTGATGATTTCCTGAAACTCGGGAGTCAACGTGCCGGTGATCTTCATAGGCTCCTCCTGTTGATGAATCGATTCGTCAATTTGTATAGATAATATAATTGCACCATGTAACATTCCAGTTACAAACGTCATCGATTCGATTTACATATAAAACTCTTATCAACACTCCGTATGAAAAGTGCTAAAATTTTTTCATGAACACCACCCGTCCTCCCTGCTAATCTTTAATTCAAGAAGCCCTACGGGCTGATTTCGCATTCCCCTTAATTCGTAAAAAACCTACGCCCGATGATCTCGACGGTGTCTGACCCCTTCAGGCCCGTCTGTTTTCGTTTAACAATGCGGCACGCGCTCCGCCCCGCTCCAATTTGTCCCTTTTTATCAACTCGACAAATTGGAGGTTTCAAATGGAAACAATTCGGGGCAAAGCGTCCCTTAACTTGGATTTGACTGACTTATACGCGCGGCTCGCAAATTACGATCGCATCATGCTGGACCTGGGAACTGGTGACGGCAAATTTGCATTTTGCCACGCTGATAACTTTCCCAACCACTTCGTCATTGGCGTGGACTCGTGCCGCGAGAACCTGCACGAACATTCGCGCGCCAAACTGCCGAACCTGCTCTACATCATTGCCAGTGCGCAAGCATTGCCGCACGAACTGCATAGACTCGTCTCACACATCACTATCAACTTTCCGTGGGGCAGTCTGCTTGAAAGTTTGCTAGCTGGTGATGACAGACTCCTGCGTGGTTTGGAGTCTGTGGCAAGTTCATCGGCTGCGTTGGATATCCGCTTGAACGGCGGCGCACTTGCCGAGCAAGGCTGGAGTCTCGAAGATGGCGCAGAACGCATCTTTGAGAATCTCATCTTGGTAGGCTGGAATCTTCGCAAGCCTGAGATGCTAGATTCGCGTGCCTTGCGTGCTTTTCCAAGTACATGGGCAAAACGCCTCGCCTTTGGCCGTGATCCGCGTGCGGTTCAATTGAGCGGTTGTCTGTAAAAAAGTAAGCCACACGAAAGTGTGGCTTACTTTTTGTTTACCAAATATTCTTTTATTACCAACGAGCCAATCTGTTTTTATGAGGGTGTTTTACACCTGTTTTTTATAAACCTTCATTGCAAAGAAATAAGCCACGAGCATGATCCCGACGCACCACGCGAGTGCGATCCAGATTTCATTACCGACAGGCTGAACTGAAAGCAATGCGCGGATGGCTTCCACGATCGATGTCACTGGCTGGTTTTCAGCAAAAGCGCGGACGACTGACGGCATTGTTTCGGTGGGCACGAACGCAGAACTAATAAATGGCAGGAAGATAAGTGGGTAGGCAAAGGCGCCTGCACCGTCCACCGATGTTGCAGACAATCCGGCAATCACCGCGATCCATGTTAAGGCCAATGTAAAAAGCGCGAGGATACCAGCTACGGCAAGCCATGAAAGTACGCCTGCCGATGAGCGGAAGCCCATAAGCAGTGCTACGAGAATGATCACAACAACCGAAATCGCATTGGATACTAGTGATGTGAGCACATGTCCCCATAGTGGGGCCGAACGCGCAATTGGCATTGAGTGGAACCGTTCGAAGATACCTCTTTGCATATCCATGAATAAGCGGTAAGACGTATAAGCGATACCGCTTGCAATTGCCATCAATAGGATGCCCGGCAACAGGTAGTTTACATAGTTATCCGTTCCAGTTTGAATCGCGCCACCAAGTACATAAACGAACAGCAACATCATAGCGATAGGGGTGATGGTGACTGTGATGATGGTATCCATGCTGCGCGAAATATGGCGCATGGAACGTCCAAGCATAATACCCATATCGCTGAAAAAGTATTTGTTCATGATTGCATTTGCTCCTTTTTACCGATAATCGCGAGAAAAACTTCTTCCAATGAAGGTTGTTTTTCCACATACTCCAACTTTGCAGGCGGGAACAGCTTTTTTAGATCCGTAAGCGTGCCGTTCGCGATAATTTTTCCTTGATGCAGAATGGCAATTCTGTCGGCGAGCTGCTCAGCTTCATCCAAATACTGGGTGGTCAGAAATACTGTCATACCATTATTAGCAAGTTCTTTGACCGTCTTCCAAACCTCGATGCGTGCTTCGGGGTCAAGCCCTGTGGTTGGCTCATCCAGAAAAATCACTTCAGGTTTGCCTACCAGGCTCATGGCGATGTCGAGTCTGCGGCGCATACCACCTGAATAAGTGGAGACACTACGGTCAGCGGCATCGGTCAGACCGAAGCGGTTCAACAACTCATCTGTGAGCTGATTCGGGTTGTCGAGATGCCTCAGCCTGGCGATCATTGTCAGATTTTCCCGACCAGTCAAAATCTCGTCCACAGCGGCGAATTGTCCCGTCAAGCTGATCGACTGGCGCACGTCGTCGGGCTTTGCCTCAATATCGAAACCGTTGACAGAGGCGGTTCCGCCATCTTGTTTAAGCAGTGTGGTGAGGATCTTGACAATTGTTGTCTTGCCTGCGCCGTTGGAACCGAGCAGGGCGAAGATACTGCCTTTTTTCACCTCAAAATCCACACCTTTTAGGACATGAAGCTGCTTGTAGGATTTTTGCAATCCTGTAACTTGAATTGAGTTGCCTGGCATATTCGTCTCCTTAGATAACAGTAACCTTTGATAAATCGGCTTCCAAACCTTTAAGCGTGGCATAGGTCAGCTTGTCCATCGTCGCGCCGTCAAAGCAAATGGTTTTTATGGCACGATAGTGTTTCTTGGACCAGCTAGTCCATGTAACGGCTGCAAGGAAAGATACATTTTTAAATGTTGCACCTTTAAACGAGGCTTCGTTCAGCGATGCCATGTCAAACTTGACTCCGATAAATGTCTGCCCGTCAAAACATACTCCTCGCAAATCGATAGTCTTAAAGTCCACACCGCTAAAGATACAGTTTTCAAAGATCGTTTCTCGAAGATCTGTCGTGGTGAGCTTGGCGTCGATCATTTTTACGTCGCTGAATTTTGCACGAGTCAGGTCTGATGTGTTGAATACGGTACGTACGAGAATGGTTTTGTTGAAGCTCGCGCCAGTAAAGTCACTGGTGGAGAGCGTGCAGTCTGTCAGGTTCGTTCCATCGAAATTGGCTTCACGCACATCGCTCGCATAAAACGAGCTGCCAGTTAAGTCCGCGCCTGAAAAATCGGAGCCGCGCAAATCACTTGCGTCAAATTTTCCCCCATGCGCTTTAACGCCTGCGAAATCACTCTTTGACAGGTTGCTGGCGCTGAAATTTGTTAGCACCTGCCGCTCCAGTGAGCGGGAGATGTTGGCAACCTCCTGCACCGTTTGTTCGATGTCACCGATGCTGTCGATGGTCATTGCAAAGGCCGTTTCGTCGTCCTTGCCTTCCGCTTTGAGTTCGCGGAAGCGCTCTTGCAGATCGGCAAGCAGATCGGCCTTTAACTCAGCGACGCTTTTCACCCCATCGTAGGGTGCGAAAACACCATCCAAATAGTTTGTTAGTTTCTCATTCATAACATTACATCTCCTTACAATAAGTTGTCGAGCACGCGCTTGGCATACTCCCAGTTATCTTTATTTTCTGAATAGACCTTTTTACCTCTTGCGGTGATCTGGTAATACCTTCTTCTGCCGCCCTGGGTTTCATCACCCCAGTATGAAGTGATACAGCCATCGCTCTCCAGCCTCTTTAGGCTTGAATACATGGTAGCCTCCTTAAGTTCATATTCACCTGAGGAGTTTGTGTGGATCAATTTCGATATTTCATATCCATACTTGTCACCGCTCATTAGCAGCTTCAGGATAATCGTATCGGTATGACCTCTAAGCAGGTCTGAGGAAATTTTGTTGGGGGTTGTTGACTTATCCATAGGTGTAATATACGACAAATTACTATGTCTGTCAAGGTAATTTACTAGCCGTTACACCCTTGTGTTAGACACTGTGGAACATACCTGATGGATCCCCATGGTCAAGCCGTGCAAATCAAGTTAGCAATCAAATAAAAAATAAGGCACTTTCGCACAGCGATTTCGCGCGCTGTATGGGCGACGTATCAACGCTCATCAGAGTTGAGATGGAATAGGGAAGTTTGGGATTTGCGACGTGGAAAACTTATTTTGGTAACTGACAAACAAAACGCGGGCGGATTTTAATCCGTCCGCGTTTTTATTTTACATATTAAAAACAATTACTGAGGTGGTTGAACGAGCCCGGAAGAATATCCGTCCTGAGTCACAAAATCTACAACAAAGACATGGAATGTTCCATTGCCACAATCCACTTTCCATTCTTCCTGCCATGAGCCTTCAGTATTCGGTTGAGTGACCACTGTAATTTCGGTCGTGTCCACTTGCGGGGACGGGCAATTCGCTTCTTTGTAGTAGATGGGAATCTGAGTCCACACAAATTGACGCGCTCTTTCGTCTCCCAGCCCGCCTTTTGGCGCATCGCTAAAAGGTGTAAACGGAATTGGAACATTGGGGCTGTTGGGGTCATCTGGATTCACAGGAACCTCAAACGTTTGTCGGGCTTCATCAATGGCACCCTTCATTGCTACATACGCCTTGTAGCCATAATAGCCACCTACCCCAATGACAAGACAACAACAACCAAAAATAAATATTGCAATAATGGAAATTATTAAATTGCGGCTTGAACTTCTATCTTCACTAATAGCAGAATTCTGTGAGTCGGTGTACATATTACCAATATCTCCTCTGAATAAAAATAATGTGTATTATCCTGAAAACAGAAAAAATCAACACCCCCCATTGGGATGAAAACCTCGCTTCCTTCCCACCCCAACTTGCCTTTATAAAAAAAAGCGGATTCAAGCTGAGGCTTGAATCCGCCAAAAAAACTATTTCAGAGACTTCGCCGCGTTTCGTCCTGCCGCGCCGCTGACGCCACCCCCGCCGTGGACTCCGCTTCCGCAGAGATATAAATTATCAATTGGCGTCTTGTGATTCGACCAACCTGGGATAGGACGCATGAAGAGAAATTGATCGAGCATGAGTTGACCGTGGTTGAGGTCACCTTCAGTGAGACCATAGGTTTGTTCGAGGTCAAGAGGTGTTATCAATTTACGATTTGCGATTGACGATTTTAGATTGGGGAAGTATTCTGCAAGTGTATCAATTGCCAACTTTTCAACCTTCTCTCCTTCCACTTTCCACTCACTATTCTTCAAAGCATACGGAGCGGATTGGAAGTGGATACTCACCACATTGCCTGACGTGGTAACTTCCAAATATGGTTTCTCGGAGATTTCGCCATACTTCGCGGCGTCGTAGGCGCGTTCGAGGTATTTGATGGACGAGGCGAGGACGACTGTCCCTTCGGGGATGCCGTGATTGCCATCCGTCTGCAAGTGGACTTTTGCCACCGAGCCGCGCATTTTGATGGACTGGGTGTGCCAGACGAATTCGGGCGGCAAATCCTGTGCGCCGACGAGTTTGAGCAGGGTGTGCTTCGGGTCTGCGGAGGAGAGAATTTGGTTTGCAAGAATCTCTTCGCCGTTCGCGAGGAGGACGCCCTTCGCAATTTGACTTTCAATCTTGATGCTGGCAACTTCTGCTTCAGTGCGGATTTCTCCGCCATTGGCTTTGATGGCGTTTACAAGAGCTTGAGTAATTTCTCCCGCTTTGCCAACATTGACATTCGCCAAGCCGCCGCGATTCATCCAGTTGTGGATGAGGGTGTAGCCTGTGCCTGCGCCCATTGGTCCGAGGGTGAAGCCGTGGATGCCGACGGAAGCAATCGCTGCTTTGACCACGTCCGATTCGAAATATTCATCGAGCAATTCCTGCGCGGTCATTGGTAGGGCACGGATGAAGTTGAGCATGTCTTTGCGACCTGCGAGCTTCAGTTCGAGTCCCAGCTCCAGCAAGCCGTAGCCTTCGCGGATGTTGAAGTTCAGCGGCAGGCGCGGCATGATGGTGGCGTAGGCAGTGTCGAGAATGCCTGCGGCTTTATCCATGAAGCGCACAAATTCGGGGAAGCGTGCCGCGTCTTTTTCGGAGATGCGTTTGATGGACTCGGCATCGAGGGTGAGGTGGTTGCCGTCTGTCTGGAGGGAGATGAATGGTTTTCGGACGGTATCAACTGTCAGCCCGTGTGAGGCGAGTTTCAGGTCTTTGATAATGTCGGGGCGTAGAGTCCCGCCTGCATAAATTGAATCCGCTTGGAAGTTTTCTCCAAAAGATTCTGTAACAACCGAACCGCCGACGATGGCGCGGCGTTCAAGCACCAAAACTTTTTTGCCTTGCTTGGCGAGATAGGCAGCAGCAACGAGTCCGTTATGACCTGCGCCGATGATGATGGTGTCGTAGTGGCTCATTTCAAACCGTCCTTGAGAATTTCTTTTGCTGCCAACATGCCAGCCGCGCCCATCACACCGCCGCCTGGGTGTGCGCCGCTTGCGCCGAAGTAGTAGCCTTTGAGCGGCGTGCGGAAGTCTGCCCATTGCGGGGTGGGACGCAGGAAGAAAATTTGGTGCAGCAGCAGTTCGCCATGGAAGATGTTGCCGCCCGTGATGCCTGCGATGGCTTCGATGTCTTTCGGCGAGATGACCTGCATACCGACGATGGCTTTGCGGATGTTTGGCGCGTATTGCTCAATGGTCGAGATGACCGCTTCGCCGAGTTCGTTGCGTTTCTCGTCGTTCCAGCCGCCTTCGAGATCGTATGGCGCATATTGCACGAAGCAAGACATCACGTGCTGTCCAGGAGGCGCCATGTCTGGGTCGATCATGGATGGGAAGATCATATCGAGATATGGGCGCTTGGAAATCTGCCCGTACTTCGCGGCGTCGTAGGCGCGCTCGATATAATCAATGCTCGGGCTGATGGACACCGCGCCGCGATGCAGTGCCGAGTCGTGACCTTTGCCTTTGAATGGCAGCGCGGTGAAGTTGGGCAGTTCGCTCAACGCGATGTTGACCTTGCCCGACGAGCCGCGTGTGCGGAAGTTTTGCAGCGCGGTGACGAATTCATCGGGGAAATGTTTTTGCTCGACGAATTGCAGGAAGGTGCGCTTCGGGTCAGCGGCGGACATCACGACTTTGGATGTGAGTTCATCGCCGTTCTCGAGAGCGACGCCAACAGCGCGTCCATTCTTAACGATGACCTGCTTCACGCTTGCGTTGAGTCTGATCTCCACTCCGAGCGTTTTCGCTGCGCTCAAAATGGAGCCGCTGACTCCGCCAGAGCCGTTCTTGGCAAAACCCCACGCGCGGAAGGCGCCGTCAATTTCGCCCATGTAGTGATGAAGCAAAACGTACGCGGTACCAGGTGAACGCGGGCCAAGGTAGGTACCGATGATTCCGCTGGCGGCTTTGGTGCCTTTGAGCGCATCAAACTCGAACCACTCTTCTAGCAAATCCGCGGAGGATTGTGTGGCGAGTTTGGCGATTGCGTATAATTCTTT
The DNA here is from genome assembly GCA_046328875.1 of Anaerolineales bacterium. GTDB lineage: Bacteria > Chloroflexota > Anaerolineae > Anaerolineales > Villigracilaceae > Villigracilis. The sequence goes on from JAXLVS010000001.1 coordinate 4,734,125, forward strand.
TTCAGAAAGATTCGCAGCGAATTGTCCGACTTTGAGCAAACCCATTAAGTCCTTCACGCTGAGTGAGGATGGGTCGGGCGGAATTAAGTTGATAATGGGCTTGATGGCTTTCGCCGCGCGCGCCATGACGCGTGCGTACTCGTCGTAGGCTTCCGCGTCTTTTGGGGAGTGACGATAGATTTCGCGGCGGGTCAGGTCATGGTCATCCCATGCGCCGAGATAATCTCCGTTTTCCATCGGCGTGACTGTCGAAGGAAGCGGCAGGATTTTGAGTCCGTGTTTGGGCAATTCCAAGTCGCGGATGATCTCGGGGCGCAGGAGACTCACCACGTACGAAAACTCGGTGAATTTATAACCAGGGAAAATTTCCTCAGTCACTGCCGCACCGCCTGCGATATGTCTGCGCTCAAGCACGACCACTTTCTTGCCAGCGCGCGCGAGGTATGCGCCAGCCACAAGTCCATTGTGACCGCCGCCGATGATGATTGCGTCGTATTGATTTGATGTCATGAATAATTCCTTTATCTCACCACGGAGATCACAGAGTTCACTGAGATTCTTTTGGATTTCTCAACCAATTAATTCTCTGTGTTCTCCGTGTGCTCTGTGGTGAAAATTTATTTCTTCTTCCACTCAGGCTCATAGAACGGCAGCTTGACCACCTTCGCAGGCGCGTGTTGACGGTGATGTTCGACGGTGATCTCCATGCGGACATCGGTACCGACTTCAAAGTATGGCTTCTGCAAATGCGCGAGCGCAATGTATTTTTTCAACAGCGGCGACCATGTGGATGTGGATGCGTATCCAACCTGCACATTACCCACCATCACGGGCAGACTCCCACGGACTGCCATGCCAGGGATTTGTGGCGGCAAGCCGACTTGCTTGAAGATGCTTTCCATTCCAACCCAGTCCACTTCCAAGCCGACCATCTTCCATGTGGAGCCTTCGCGCTTCTCGCGTTCCAACGCGCGGCGACCGACGAAGTAGCCAGGCTTATCAAGCGCGACTGTCCAATCAAGTCCCAATTCGTAGGGAGAGGATTTCTGCGGCTCGATCCATGCATGCGTGGTGGATGTGTAATCTACATCGAGCATGAAGAGACCTGCTTCCACGCGTGCCATGTCCATTGCCAAAATGCCTACGGGAGCAATGCCGTAATCGCCGCCGACTTCCATCAACTTATCCCAGATCGGAAGCGCGTCTTTCGCGTCCATCCAAATTTCATAACCAAGGTCACCTGTATAGCCTGTACGTGAAATGGTGACATCGATTCCATGAATCTTGTTCTTCATCATGCGGAAATACTTCAACTCGTCCACGGGTTTTTCGGCAACGATGTTCAAGACCTTGCGTGTGTTCGGTCCCTGAAAGCTGAGCGCAGCCACATCGTCCGTGACCTCGCTGATCTCCACTTCCATGCCGACCGCATTCATCATCAGCCAGCGTAAATTCGGTTCCGCCGCAGTCAGGCGAAAGGTCTGTTCTTCGAGACGCGTTACAGTGCCATCGTCGATCATCTTGCCTTCTTCATCGCACCAGCCCGTGTAGAAGACTTGTCCCACGCTCATCTTGTGGATGTTGCGGGTGGTGACGCGATGCAGCAAAGCCGCCGCGTCTTTTCCCTTAATCACGTACTTGATCAACGGCGAGACATCGATTAACGCTGCCGCATTGCGGATGGCCCAATACTCGCGGTCGAGCGTGTGCTCGTACGAGCCTGCGGCGAAATATCCCGCCCACTTGCGCCAATTCTGCGGCTGGCACAACGCGGACGTTCTTGCATGGAATGGAGTAGTTTTTAGTTGAAGCATGGGGAGGGTTCCTTAATGGCGAGGATTGTACATTATATATAATTTAGTGACAATCCAGAGATTCAGTATTAAAGATAAAACAGGTCGGATATGAGCCGACCTGTTTTGTGAGGTGCCAATATTTATTAATTGCTTTTCTCTTCCAATAATCTTGTTAACAAACGGATCTGTTCTTGCTGCATTTCAACCAGTTCTGCCCATTGAGTTTCGCGCAATTCATCCAGCTTTTGATGTAGGTTCTCTATTTCCATTTCTGCTTTTAGATTGACTTCGTAATCATGCGCTGCATCAAGCCTGTCTTTTGTAGCTTGTCGATTTTGGGACATCATAATGATAGGCGCCTGGATCGAGGCGAGCATGGAGAGAAACAAGTTTAGCAATATATAAGGATAAGGGTCAAAGGCATCTTTATATCTTGCAAGGACTACAGAATTTAGGATCACCCATGTCAGCAGACTTAAGCCGAAGATGATGATAAAAGTCCACGAGCCGCCGAACTTTGCGACATTATCTGCGAGTCGCTGTCCGAAAGTGAGTTGACCGTCAAACTCGTCATTGATATTTCGTGTGACGTGTTTGTGTTCTATCAATTTGTGGAAAAAGTCCCGTTCCTGTTTGGTAAATGTTTCTATTTTTTCCAGAAAAAGCCTTCTGAGTTGTTCCTGCGCCTGGTTATTCATAACTTCCTTCCTTTTGTTGGGAGGTCTTGTCCGCTTGGCGGCGATACAACCATATCCCTCCACCAATCAGGACAATGCCTAATGCGATCCATAGCTCGTACTTATCTACATCCACCAAAATGATTTCCATTACCTGTCCGAAGGCGTACCCAGCAAGCCCGAAGATCAGCGCCCAAATCCCTGCACCGATAAAATTTAAAATAGCGAATCGCTTTGGGTCGAATTTGCTCAAGCCAAATACAAAAGGCATCACCGTCCGCAGACCATACATAAACCGAAAGCCAATAAAGAGTAATGTAGTGTTCCGATGTAGTAAGTGCTTTGCCTTTTCTACATTAGGCTTCCAGGCTGGCTTATTCTCAAGGAATTGATTCCCCTTGGTGCGTCCCATCCAAAAGAAGAACTGGTCGGAACAGAAGGTGACAACAAAGCCGATCAAGATGACCAATGGCAGATCTAAATATCCACGGTGTGCCATGAAAGCGCCCAGCACAAGGACGGTTTCACCTTCAAAAAGCAGCCCAATGATCAAGGCTGGGTAGCCGAACTGAGCGATGATGGCTTCAAGGGACATTTCTATTTCCTATTTGTATACTCTGCTGGTGCGAAGAATACGATAACTGTCAGCTCTTCTTCAATGGAGTGGAAACGGTGTTCTACATTCTTTGCCACGTAAACAATAGACCCAGCTTGTACACTGCGGTTTTCATCTGCTACTTTTATTTGCGCTTTGCCGCTCACCACGTAATAGACTTCATCCTCCGTGTGCGGACTTTGCGGGTCTATGCCGCCCGCAGGGAGAACGTACAGCCCCATACTTAGGTCGGGGACTTTAAGGAATTCAAGATATAGTTTGTTTGAGTCAATACGTTGGGAAATAAGTTGGGTGAGCTCGTATGCTTGCATGTGTTCCTCCTTCATTTGTTTTCAAAATTATACTGATGATATACGGCTGGGAGATTAACTACCCCTGAGAAAATGTTCTTCGAAACGGTATCAGGCGCGGGCGGGGAAAGAGGCGTTAAAACAAAACGGGCGGATGATGAATCCGCCCGAAACATTCATGGGGTGATTTATTTCCAGTCGCTTAGGTATTCTTCCAGTTTCTCGATGACCTTGATGTATTTTTCTGTGCCGTTCTTTAATTCGCCTTCAAAGACGATGCTGTTGATCTGTTCAGAGACGTTGTGCTCTTCATCTACCGTGATGGTTTGCTCGATGAGAGGCAGGATGAGACTCTTTAGGCGCTCAAGATGCTGGCGGACCGTGGCCGTGACTTCGCTGGTGGCCCAACCTGTTTCAGAGCGGGCGACTTGATCTCCTGACTCCCATTGCTTTGCGGAAGCCAGCATGGACTGTGCTGCATCGTGGCTCTTTTTGTGGTCGGTGCGGATCGCGCCGATGGGGCCAGTATCGGGGGGGAAGCCTCCATCATCAAGGACTTTGATGAGCACTTCCTCTTTTTTGTAGAAACCCTCTTCGATGAATTCTTTGATGAAAATGTGGGCAGTGATGAAGAAATCGGGGCGGGGAAGTTTGCTGGTGCTGAGTGCAACGGAACCGCTGCCTAGTGCAGTGATGAAGCGTGTAATGAGTTCCTGGTCATTTTTTAGGGCTTTTGAAAGGCGCATGAATGCTCCCTGTTTTCTGTGATTTTATTCTTTTTGAGTATATCACGCCTGTAAAACAGCTCTATTAATTTATGGGCGCTTGAATAGTTGTACAATGAAATTGAAAGGAGTCACGATGGATATGACGAAAAATTCCGAGGAGAAAGTTGCCTGGCAGAAGATCGTCTCTGAGTATGCTCATCCTGACTTGCGTAAAAGTATCTGGCAGATCGTAAATACTCTGATCCCGTTCTTTGCGCTGTTCTATGTTTCCATGCGTAGTGTGGATGTATCACTTTGGCTGACGTTGCCTCTTTCAATATTAACAGCGGGATTTATGGTGCGGGCCTTTATTATCTTCCACGATTGTGGACATGGCTCGTTCTTTAAATCTCAGCGCGCGAATGATCTGGTGGGGATCGTGACAGGGATTCTGGCATTCACTCCGTATTACCGTTGGAAACATGAGCATGCCATTCACCATGCCACTTGCGGTGATCTGGATCGCCGCGGCGTGGGGGATGTGTACACCATGACCGTGCAGGAATACTTGAGTTCGCCGTGGTGGAAGAAGCTGGGGTATCGCGTGTTACGCAATCCGTTTGCGATGTTGTTGATAGGCCCTGTGCTGGTGTTCGTGATCGGTGAGCGGATTCCGCCTGCGAAGGGGAAGCGTGAGATCGCCAATGTGTGGTGGACGAATCTTGCGCTGGCGGTGATCGTCGCTGGGATGGGATTGACCTTTGGGTGGAAGAATTATTTGATCACACAGTTGCTGGTCTTGTTCTTCGGGACAAGTGTGGGGGTGTGGCTGTTTTATGTGCAGCACAATTATGTGGGCGTATATTGGGAACGCCATGCTCAGTGGGATTATTACAAGGCTTGTATGCAGGGCAGTTCCTTTTACAAATTGCCTGCGGTGCTGCAATGGTTCAGCGGGAACATCGGCTTCCATCACATCCATCACCTCAGTTCAAAGATCCCTAATTACAATCTGCCAAAGGCGTATCATGAGAATTCGATGTTCCATATTATGCCGTTGACGCTGCTTTCCAGCTTAAGCTGCTTGAAGTGGCGTTTGTATGATGAAGCCAACCGCCGATTGGCGGGGTGGAATGTGTTGAAGCAATATCAGAAGGATTTTTCCAGCGGAGATTAATGCTCTTTGGTTGAGTACTAAAAAGGAGACGAAGGAATATTCCTTCGTCTCCTTTTTTATGTTAATCCATCAAGTTATTTACAGTATTGTACTGAGATCGTTTTGGTGGAAGAGTTACCGTTCTGGCCAACGGCTTGCACTCCGTATGTGGCTGTGGAAGATTGCGGCAGTAACACGGTAAATTTATCAATGTATTGTTGCCCGTTCGCACCGACTGTTGCGAGCAGGGCACCATCTTTGAAAACGTTGAAACCTGTTTCATTGCTGGATGCGTCTGTCCATGTAAAGGTGGTGGTCTGTTGGAAACTTGGGAAGAGATCGCCAGGCTTGGTCAGTGTGACGCAGGTGCGGGAGATATCCAGATTGGTGGGCGGAGCAGGAAGCAATAGGAGTGGACCGATGGGTACAAGCGGAACAAGCACTGTGCCAGAATTCGAATTGTCATCAGACGAATCGGAGTTCGAGTCGTTTGTGTTGCCAGAGTCGTTTGAATTGGTGTCTGACGACTGTACGACAACAGGTGCAGGCGGGGGCACGATCTCTGGGAGTATGCTGGTATTTCCAACAACGGTGGAGTATTGACCCCACAGCCAGCATGTGCCGCCGGTGGGCATGTTGACGATCCAATAGTTGGATGAGTATTTTCCAACGACGGTCATGGTGCTACCGGGTTGAACCACCATCAGGATCGGATAGACCGTATCGGGGCCGGTGCGACAATTGGTTGCTGTACTAACGGTGACGGTTACGCCCGATGCAGTTGGCGTAACGGACGGAGTTTCTTGCGTGGCGGCTTGAGCCGTTTGTGCGACGATGGTGAGAGCAATGTCTTCCGGGCTGGTCTGCACGGGGGCTTCAGTGGCTTGCACTGGAGCTTCGGTGAGCGCGGACGGCATGTTACATGCCAGAAGAATGAAGACTGCCGTCATTAAGAAAAATGTGAATGTTCGTTCAGACGATCTTTTTTTCATAAATACCCTTCCCGTTTTCTGTGTTGATTTTGATTATATGAGTATCACTGTTTTGGAACATCCCACAATCGGTGGATATGGTTGCGAAGTGGATGGGAACTTTTTTTCATAGATCGCCGTTAAGGACGAGTTCGAACGATGTAGAGAACAACTTTATTAATAGGAGAAAACCATGAGTACCATAAAATTTATTGTATTGACCCTGGGCTTGCTGCTCAGTGCCTGTTCGCCGTTCGTGATCGTACGTTCGTCGGGTGAACAGCCCGCCCCAGTAGTGGAGTCTGAAGCTGCAGTGGAGTACCCGCCTGCTTCCGTTGATTCTGCGACGATGGGCTATACCCCCGTTGTGATCGATAGTGTGGACGTGGAAGTAGGGGTTGGTTCGCCGATCCCTGTGTTCGTACATGTGAGCGGCAATCTGCCAGATACCTGCGCGCAGGTGGAATTTGTGGACCAGAAACAGGATGGAGCGAATTTCATTATTACAGTATCCAGCGTCCCTTCGGAGGATGCGGCTTGTATCGCGGATGCGCAGCCTTTCCGCATGTCTATCCCGTTGAATGTTATTGATCTGCCAGTGGGTTCATACACAGTGGAAGTGAATGGCTCGCGTGCTGACTTTGAAATTGTGAACAGTGTTTCCACTGGTGAGCTGCGGATGTTGGAGATGCCCACTTACAAGGCCGATATTCAAGTGGACGATGTGAGCGTGGAGATCGGTGTTGGTTCGCCCATCCCTGTGCATGCGATTGTTTCTGCCAATCTGCCAAAACACTGTGGACAGCTCGGCGAAGTGCAACTCAAACGCGATGGCAATACCTTCTTTGTGCGGTTGATCGCTGAACTCCCCAAGGAGACAGAGTGTGACAATGACAGCCTGCCCTTCCGTTTGGAGATCCCGTTGAACATCGTCAACCTGCCTGAAGGGACGTATGAAGTGAACGTCAACGGTGCAGTGACCAGCTTTGATATTCCCGTGCAGTAAGCCGTAAAAGAAAAAGATGGCTGAGCCAAACATGGCTCAGCCATCTTTTTTATGCAGTACCTTTGGCCTGCGGAGAAAGCGCTTTTGTGGAGTACCATGAATGCAATATAAAATCTTATTCGTGGAGAGTGACAAATGTTTAACTTCGGTAAAAAACAGGATGAAGACCCCAAGAAGGCGTTGGAAAAAGCGGACAAGGTCTTGAACAAAGGCATGATGGGCGCGTTGACCAAAGGCTTTATGGGGCAGGACTTTGTGGACAAGATGAACACTACGTTGGACCAGGGACAGGCTGCAATGGCTATGGCCGAACAGGCGCAGTGGACAGGGCAGAACGGACTCGAATCAACTGCGCAAGTGATCGGCGTGCAGGATACTGGCGCTTCGATCAATAACAACCCTGTGGTGATGATGCAGTTGAAGGTGACCACCTCAATGGGGACTCAATTCGATACCAGCGGACAGACCGTGGTTTCGCGGATCGCTGTGCCTCGCGCGGGCGATACGATCAAGATCAAATACAACCCCATGGACCCAACACAGATCGCCGTGCTGTAAACCATCAAATGTAAGATAGAATGAAAGCAGCTTCCTCAGCCTTTGCCGGTTGTTTAAGTCAGACCCCTGTTTTTGCCTCGCCGCTGGACAGGGGTCGTTTTTATTAATTATGCCCTCTGTGAACTTTACGGCTAAATAAGAAACACTTATGCAAAAGGTTAAAAAAGGCTAATGAAAATCGTTGAATACGCGTGCGGTGGACGTAGGGAATGCGTCAAGCATGTTTTTGGGGCAGGTGATAAAGTTGGACTCGCAAGACGATTTCTTTTCTCCTCCTCCTACACAAATCAAAAATTGAAAGAGACGGCCTGGAGACCCGTCTCTTTCAATTTAACAGGGGATGTTATACAGACTTCATGTGACCCCCATATCTGGGGGGTGGACTTGAAAATGATTGGTGAGAGAGGGAAGAAGAGCCGATATAGGATGGATAGAGGAGTGTCGAAGGAGCGTCGAAGGAGCGTAAGAGGATGACTATAGGAGGCTAGGCCAAATATGGGGGCCAAAACGGGCAATATCTGTTCTCTGATCTTCCCCACCACAGTGGACAGGTTCTTCACGACCTCATCATTCCTGAATCTGACCACCCTCAAGCCCAACTCAAGCAAAGCCTTCTCACGTTTGGCATCTTCTTCTTGCTGAAAGTCATGAATATCACCATCCACTTCAATGACCAATCCTGCCTTGTGGCAATAAAAGTCAACGATGAAGCCCTGAACACTTGCACCAGCACGCAAGTGCAGGTGTGATTTGCTGCCTCCGAAAGTGGACGCCAAGTTTATTCGCCCGTAATTCTTCCCACAAGGTTTTCTCAGCGGGAGTCATTTCATGGCGGAGTTCTTTTGCACGTTGAAGTTTTTCTTTGGTGACTTTTTGATTCGTAATGATGCCTGTCCTGAGCGAAGTCGAAGGGTTCTTAATGGACATGGTGGGATTCTACCGAAAAACCCCTCTCCCGTCTGCCACTCGCTATCGCTCGGGTACGCGTCCCCTGAAGGGGAGAAGCTAAAACCGCCCATACACAGATGACTTGCTTTGCCGACGTCCGCGTGAGCGGACAAGATAGAAGCCACGCCCATGCCCTTCCCTTTATGGAAGGGGCAACTCAATACTGCGAACAAATACGCCAATCGGGGTTAGGTCCCTTCCACCCCAATTTTCTCAATTCGCTAACCTGCCCTAGTAAACCGACTGTATCTCCATTCCAACGCTTCCTTGCTGGGATAATGACTCTTCGAACTCGGCAAAATCAGCGTGGACTTATGCAGTCCCTTCAAACCATGCTGCAAAACGGGACCGTCTTCCTCTTCCAAAATATCTTCGCGGACTTGGATAATGTAATCAGGGGTTACGCCGATGATAAAGGCATCGTAAGCAGAATGATGCAGCTTACACAGCGATAATCCGTTTTCAATCGTGGACTTTCCTTCGGGCATATTGTCGGGGATGATGTGGGCGGCATCAAGCAATTCCCGATGCTTTAAATTACAAACTGCACATTGTGACTTGTAAGCATCCAGAACTTTTTCTCTAAAAGCGCGTTGATGTAACCTTATTTTGACTGTGGAAGTTAAATAGGCGTGCCGTGCATCATCTACTTCGGCCACTTGGCGTGAAATGCTGGACTGAGTATATTCAAAAGCAGGGAGAGCATCATCCACCGCGACTTTGAACGTGAGATTACTTTGGTTATCCCCAATAATATAAACAGGCCATGTAGCGAGGTATTTCCCTGGCTCAATCCCGTGGAAATAAACTAACGGACGTTTTAACTCAAAAACTTTTCTTAGCCCGACATTGTCACGGTGATTTGGGTCAGTGCCGCGATAACTATAGATCAGAAAATTATCTTTCCCAAAATAGTCATCATACGGACCTTTGGGTGCGGTTGTAATGGAGAGCGGCAGGTCAAGGACTTGCGGCTTGAAAATCCCCTGCGGAGCCACCAGCGGAATCCGTTGACCTTGAAACTTAAAGCCTTGTTCAAGTAGTTTTCTTGGCAGCACATCCCCATGCGAATTGACCTGCTCCGAGAGCCAGTTGAATGCCACCAAGCGAACTTGAAGGTCAATGTCCATATAGAAATTTTACTCTACAAGGTTGCTCATTAGGCAATTTCAATAGTTATAATATTTCCTCCCTCAACTTAAGCTAGTGGAAATGTAATAGTTCGACCAATCGCAACCACAGATTTTGAATTCCCTTTGTAATAATTAAAAAAACAAAAACAAGTAATAGTGTTAACCCAAAACCTATTTTTACAGAAAAATTAATTGTCATCAGGACAAACTTTAAATCTATTGAGCCTCCATAAAAAAGATTTACAATTAACAATCCAATTGCCATCACCGAACCGCCAATCAAAACACTAAAAATCGCGTGTTCGCTTTTCAAATATTGAACTTGACGAAACACAATTAGACCTATGACTGCCTGAATAATCCCAGCAAAAAGGATTAATCCATAAAACAAGAGAATTCTGTATAAATCCGTTGATTGAACATCTTTTGATATGCATATTTTTAAAATCAACCTCGCAGCAACCATCAAAACTATATAACCAACACTTCCAATAAGACTTGTCGTAATAGTGCTTCGTAGTTGAAGAGGCGAAAAATTTGGAAGGTAGGCAGGTGTATCTACTTGATCCAAAAAAAACCAACTAGGTGCAAGAGACGATGGCTTTCTTTGCCAAAAATATGCCGACAATGGAAAAACTGATAAGCCAAACGGAATTAGCAACGTATAATTATCAGAAAACCCACTGAATAAATAGGCGCCAAAAATAAGCATTGAATTTGACCAGCCAAAAGATGCTTCTTGCAATTGTGTTTGTAAAATACCTGACATAAAGTATGCTAAAACAAAAACTAAAATCAACAGGCTAGGGATTATTACAAACCACAAATGAACTGGTGAATGAATGGCTTCTAGCCATATAGATGCAGTTACACTTATCCATTTTATGAGTAAGTAAACTAATCCCCATAAAAGGCAAAACCAGATTGGGTAAAAAACAATATTAAACAATATTGATCCCAAGTTTGCAAAAGGATTTGATATCTGATAGTTAACAGTCGCACTCAGTGAAACTAACGGTCCTAGCCCCAGACCAAATGCAAATCCAAGACTTGAAAGTGTTATCTTGGGCGGTTCACTTTTTGATATGCGATTGGCAAATGCATTCCTCCAAATTATTAAGCCAACAGATATTGATGATATAGCAGTAAAAACAAGCGTAGCAACAAATGAATTCCAGGTCTGATTGTTCGGTAAAATACTAAATAAAAATTTATCTACCCCATTGTATGCAATAGTGGACACGAAACCTATTCCAAAGAATGTCCAGAAATCTACTTGCATTAATCTTTTGGGATCTTCAAGTGCAAGCAAACGTGTATTTGGGTCAGGGTGAACAGTGAGTAATCGCTTCCAAAATTGATGAGGAGGTTGAGGCAGCTGTCTAATAACTTGTGGTAAAGCACCGTTTAACCCATCCCATACTGAAGCACGTAAGTCTGCATATTCCTCGCGCACACGCAGAATGCTGTTTCGAAAAAAATATACCAAGCCAGCAAAAATCAAACCTTCCACCAAAAATAATGGAGCAATGGTTTTGTACTCAGCTGAATCATAAACAACCCCATGTAACAAGGTTAGTATAAATGGTATCAGAGCTAGCATAATGAATGCCTGCCAACACGCTATTGCGAAATAAGTCTTATCTACATCGGCATTTTTTAAATGAGCTATTTCATGACGCAAAACAGCTCGGAAGTTTTGTGGATTAACATAAAATTCTGAAACAAGACCTCCAGTCAATGAGATATAGTATCTCCCCAGTCTTCCGAATGCCAGTCCACTAGAAGCAGAATTAAGTGGATTCCAGACAAGGCTTGGCATTTTATTTAGTTTGGCTTCTTGACATAAATCAACTATAGCTTGGATAACCTCTGATGCATCTTCCTTTGCTAAAGGCAGCAAATTTTCACGGTAGATTTTCCGCCAAGGTTCAGTGTAATAAAGAACAAACGCTAGAAATAGCATAAAGATATTGCACCCTAACATCCAAAAACCTTGCAATCGAGTAAATGAACTAGTACAAATTTCATACGGCATCGGTGTCTTTAGAGTTTCTTGTATCGAATTCGAGGGTGCTAATAAATTCTGAGGATTGGTAAGTCCACCTAACAATGTCTGGATTCTTAATTGAAAGAAGCTTATGGCATTGTTCGCGCATCTCATGTAAACATCCCCTATATTGCCAAAAATAGCTGTATAGGAAAGATACGTAAAAAGCCACGAATATATATAAAAACCTACGCTCGAAACTGCAACGATTAATAAAACAAAACGAAAATCAGTATCTGATGGAAACAGAAATGGATTAACGCGTGGCGACTTAATCTCAGTTTTCGATATATTGTTCATAAATTCCTCCCTTAAATTTCAAATTGCTAGTTCACAAACGAGAGAATCGGCTAATTGTTCAGCGCGAGCGCTAGACAATTTAAGTGCAAGAGCTTTTGCATGTGCAATTTTATGAACTTCTTTTAGTTGTTCAGGTGTTAGAGTAATAGCTGGCTTTTTCTCATGTGGGCGAAATCGTTTAAATAAACTTTTTACAGCATTGTCAATTACACCCAAGCTTTCTTTTTCCAACGATTTCTTTACTTCGCTTATTAGAAAAGTAACTACTTCGCTTGTCACAGCCAAAGCCATCGGTGTGATAAAGGAAGAAGCTTCTGCAATTCCAAAGCCCAATACTTGATCCTTTCTTTCATTTTGTGAAGTAGCTTTGCTCGGGTCTTTGAAATAAGCTTCGCTGGCAGCTTTGAATATTGGCGTTTCTTGGGGGGCAATTTCCTTAATCACTCCCAGTGCAACATCAGCAATGAACTGATAATTAGACTTTTTGTCCATATCTCCTCCAATGATTTTTTGATCTTCACTCTCATAAGAATCTTATTTCGGGCATTTTCCACCTTCAAGTTACTTTAATCATATTAACATCACTCTTCTCCCATTAAACAAATATTGTTTTTGATAAAATCACCCATCTTGGCAAACGAATACTTAGTCATTACTCCTTGAAAAGTAAGCTAACAGCCTAAACAAATCCTCTTAACAACCTACCCCACCTGCCTTGCAGGGTTCCCAATCAATCTTCAATCAGCTTCCGAGTCCACAAAAACCACCTTTTCCGCCCAAAAACACCCGTTGTGACTCCAATTAGTCCCCCATTCTCAATTAACCATCCCCACCCCCATCATCTGATACAATACGCCCGATTTCGACCCTCGAATATCGAATTATCCAAACACTACTCATCTACTCACTGAAAGAACCCCAATGGCAAACGAATCCTTAGTCATCTACTCCATGAATAAAGTGGGGCGCCTCATCCCCATCAGCAACAAAATGATCCTGCGCGATATTTCGCTCGGCTTCTATTACGGCGCCAAGATCGGCGTGCTCGGTCTTAACGGCGCGGGCAAATCCACCCTGCTGCGCATCATGGCAGGCATCGACAAAGACTACATCGGCGAGATCTCGCAAGCCAAAGGCTACACCTACGGTCTGCTCGAGCAGGAACCCAAACTCGACGAAACCAAAACCGTCATCGAATGCGTCAAAGAAGCGGTGCAGCCCATCGTCGATATGCTCGCGCGCTTCGATGAGGTCAACGCCAAATTCGCCGAACCCGACGCCGACTTCGACGCCCTCGTCGCCGAGCAAGCCAAACTGCAGGAAGAACTCGACAAGCACGACGCCTGGAATCTCGACAGCCGCCTCGAACTCGCCATGGACGCCCTGCGCTGCCCGCCGTCGGATACTCCCATCAAAGTCTGCTCAGGCGGAGAAAAGCGCCGCGTCGCCCTCACCCGACTCCTGCTCACTGAACCAGATGTTCTCCTGCTCGACGAACCTACCAACCACCTCGACGCCGAATCCGTGGCGTGGCTCGAACATCACCTGCGCGATTACAAAGGCACCGTCATCGCCGTCACCCACGACCGCTACTTCCTCGATAACGTCGCAGGCTGGATCCTCGAACTCGACCGCGGCTATGGCATCCCCTACAAAGGCAACTACTCCTCCTGGCTTGAACAAAAACAAGAGCGCCTGCGCCTCGAAGAAAAAGCCGAAAGCCAACGCCAAAAGACTCTCAGCCGCGAACTCGAATGGATTCGCATGGGAGCCAAGGCACGTCAAGCCAAGGGACAAGCCCGCGTCACCGCTTACGAAAAATTATTGGGGCAGGAAGCCGAAGCACGCCGCGAAGAACTGGATATCTACATCCCGCCAGGTCCACGCCTCGGTGACGTCGTCTTCGAATTTGACAAGGTGACCAAGTCTTACGACGACCGCCTCATTCTCGACGGGTTCACTGCTTCCATTCCCCCAGGCAGTATCATCGGGATAGTGGGTCCGAATGGCGCAGGCAAGACCACCCTGCTCAAGATGATCACGGGTCAGGAAAAACCCGATAGCGGCTCCATCAAAATTGGCGACACGGTCAAACTGGCATACGTTGACCAATCCCGCACCCTCGACCCTGAGAAAACCGTCTACGAAGAAATTTCAGGCGGCGCGGAAAATCTTGAGCTTGGCAAACGCAAAGTCAACTCACGCGGCTATGTCTCCTCCTTCAACTTCGCAGGCTCCGACCAGCAAAAGAAAGTCGGCATCCTCTCAGGCGGTGAACGCAACCGCGTGCATTTAGCCAAGACCCTCACCGAAGGCGCCAACGTCCTGCTCCTCGATGAACCCACCAACGACCTCGACGTGAACACCCTCCGCGCTTTGGAAGAAGCCCTCACCGAATTCGCAGGCGTCGCATTAGTCGTTTCCCATGACCGCTGGTTCCTCGATAGAATTTGTACGCACTTGGTTGTGTATGAAGGCGACTCTGTTGCAAAGATGTATGTCGGCAACTGGTCCGATTACGAAACCATGATGCAAGAAAAATTCGGCAAGGATTTAACTCCGCATCGTGTGAAATATAGAACGTTGAAAAGATAAAATCTTCCCGTAGGGGCAGGGTCTCCCTGCCCCTTTTTGTTTAATCCCCATTCAGGGCGACCAATTGGTCGCCCTGTGTGTTTCCCACCAATGTACCACAGCCAATTGGCACCCTCAAATGATAAGATGCTCATCGGAATATCGTCCATTTTTGTCGTGGTGGGAATTTTCTCGTCATCTATGATTACAAATCCTTCCTTTTGACATAGATTGGATCGTCATTCAATTGGCAATCTCCTCAAATTCACAAATAGGATATTTTATGCAATCCACAAAGCGTTCTTTTTTTGCAAAAATCGCATTGGGTATCGGGTTTATCATCGCCTCCCTGTTTAGCATCGTAGCCGCATTCATCGGCTTCTTCCTCATGGCACGCTCCACCAAAAGTGTCGTCGTCATGACCCTGCTAGGCGCACTTGCGCTCATCGCCGTTGCATTTGGCGGTGCATGGTTAATGACGCGCTCGCCAAGAACAGCGGGCATCTATGCAGGCGTCATGTTCTGTCTCACCGCCATTTTTGCATCTCAGTACATTTTCAAACCCATCCCGGTTACGGTTCCGTTGCCACAAGCAACATCCGCAACCCAATATTGGCAGCTCTCCACCGGCTCACGCATTGCTTATATCTTTCATCCTGCCCAGGGGAAGGCGAATCCCACACCGGTCATTTACCTGCATGGCGGACCCGCTGTCCCAACCCGCACTTCCAATTACGAATTCTTCAAGCAACTCACTACAGACGGTTTTGATGTTTACCTGTACGACCAAACCGGCACCGGGCTTTCCGCACAACTGGATGATATTTCTGAGTACACCCTTGAACGCAACGTCGCCGACCTCGAAGCCATCCGCCAGCAGATCGGTGCGGAGAAGGTCATCCTTGTTGGCACATCCTGGGGCTCTGTCCTCGCCGCGTATTATCTTGAAGCTCATCCTGACCATGTGGAAAAAGTGGTTTTCATGTCGCCGGGCATCTTGGGGGATCGCAGCAATGCGCGTCACGATTACAGCCGCACCGCCTCCTCCCAAGACGACAGCATTCTCCTGCCTCCGTTGAGAATGATCCTCGCCGGAACATTGGCACGGACCAACCCCGAAGCCGCGATCAACTTTGCCAGCCAGGCCGAGATGAACGGCGTATACGACGCATTTATCACCAGTCCCAGCATGGATTATCAAGTCAACTGCAAGGGATACGAACTTGGTGACAAACCCAGCCGCAGTGGCGGCGGCAATTACTATGCCAACCTGCTCATCCTGCAAAGCCTGAAAAAAGCCCACGACCCGCGTCCTCAACTCACTTCCCTACAAGCGCCCGCTCTCATCCTGCGCGGCGCATGTGATTACATCCCCTGGGAATCGACCTTGAGTTACAAACAGTCTCTCCCGAATTCAGAGCTGGTCCTCATCGAAAATGCCGGTCACGCGCTCACCGAAGCCCAGCCCGAGAAGGTACTCGCTTCCATCCGCGCCTTTCTGACTGATCAACCGCTTCCCATACCTCCTTATACAAGCGAACAACCGCCGCAGTAAAATACTAGTACCGCAAGGTTTATCTTGCGCTTCAGTTCCTGTACCCATACAGTATTCATATCAGAGTCCTCGCCCTCTCTGCAAAGACTTACAGTCGCACCGCGTGAAGCATCGTCACTTGAAACGATAACATCCAGTCCCTTTTTATTTCACTCCGCGGGCTTCAAATACAAAATGTTCACAGTGATATACTCAAAGTAACAGTCACCCACAAGGTGACTGTTACTTTTTAATTTACTTTGTGTTCCATCTATTAGATTTATTGGTAAAGGAACTTAACATGAAAATAATCGAAACCATCATCATCGGAGGCGGGCAGGCAGGGCTGGCTACCAGTTACCACCTCAAGCAAGCAGGACGTGAACATATCATCTTTGATGCAGCAGAGAAACCTGCTCACGCCTGGCGCACTGACCGCTGGGACTCGTTCACCTTCGTCACTCCCAACTGGACCATTCAACTCCCTGGCGCGCATTATGACGGAAATGATCCAGATGGATTTCTGACAAAGGATGAAATTGTCGCGTACTTTGAACGATACGTTGGAAAGTTCGATCTGCCCGTCCAATACAACACAACCGTGTTGGAAGTCACTCCACTGGAAAGTGGTAAAGGCTATCAGGTCAGGACAGACGCGGAAAACTATCAAGCTAAAAATGTAGTTGTAGCAACGGGTTCTTTCCAAAAGCCTAAAATCCCTGCTTTTAGCGCGAATATCCCGTTAACCGTGCAGCAACTTCATTCGGGGAAATATCGCAATCCACACCAATTACCTGATGGGGCAGTGTTGGTTGTCGGGTCGGGACAATCAGGTTTACAGATCGCCGAGGAACTGTATCAAAGCGGCCGCAAGGTGTATTTGAGTGCGGGCTTTGCGCCGCGCATCCCGCGCCGTTATCGCGGGCGCGACATATTTGCATGGCTTACGGATACAGGTTTTTTTGAACAAACTCCCGATAAACTTCCCTCACCCAAGGCTCGTTTTGGTGCCAATCCACAACTTAGCGGCAAGGATGGTGGGCATACCTTGAACCTGCATCAGTTTGTGCGTGATGGTGTGATATTGCTTGGTCATATTGATGGCATATATGGCGGAAACATCCTGTTCAAACCAGACTTCAAGGAAACCCTTTCCAAAATCGATAAGGCGGAAAAAGATATTATCGCCATGATCGACAAGTACATCGAATCGAAGGGCATCGCTGCACCACAAGAAACCGTCCCTGAATTGCAGGATGGCTATTCTGTCGAAGCCATCACCGAACTTAACTTCCAATCCGCGAATATTTGCACGGTCATTTGGGCAATGGGCTACACTTTCGATTACAGCTTTGTAAAACTCCCTGTTACTGATGAAGATGGCTTTCCAATTCAAAAGCGCGGCGTTACGCATTATCCTGGTTTATATTTCGTCGGCATGAACTGGCTGAGTAAACGTAAATCTGCGATCTTGCTCGGCGTTGATGAAGATGCGGAATCCATTGCTGCGGAAATAAAGCGTACATCCTTGTGACCAAATTCAATGAGGCCGATGACGAAACTATGATGTGACAAAATTTAGCATGGGCGAAAACTCATATCGGATGAAGTACAGAACATTAAAGCGGTAATCTCTGGCAGAGGTGCAAAATTTTGTACCTCTGCTTTTTGTTAAATCATGTAAACTATTGCAAGAGACCATATGTTTAAATTCACCGTCATTGCCGCCACGCTGTTTATTACTTCAAGCCTAAATTTAATTTCTACAACGATCAGTTGGCGCAGGGTGAAATCGAGAATTGGCTTTTATTTTGCCATGGGTATGACGGGGGTAACTTTCTGGACCTTGGCTTCAGGGTTTGACTATGCAGCGATTCCGCTTCCCTTAAAAATTTACTTTGCCAAATGGGAATATGTTTTTTACCATCAGGCACTGGTCTTCTTTCTATTGTTCATCATGTCGTTTGCGGGCTATAAATCGGCATTGAAGAATAAGTTGGTTATTACAGCATTATGGGTGATTCCCATCTCCAATATTTTTCTCGCATGGACGAACGACTCGACTGGCTGGCTCTGGAAGGGGTTTGTTAAGAGCGAGTTTGGGGATAACACAGTTATTTTTGAACACGGTTTTGGGTTCTTGTGGGTAACAGCCACTGGTTATATGTTAATGGCAAGTATTGTTGCAACCTCATGGGTAGCCATGCGCCGCAGTTCCGGATTCGCACGCCGCCAGGGACGTTTGTTGTTCTATGGCAGTATCCTGCCGCTTGTTGGGAATCTTATCTATCTGTTTCAGCCCTCCAAGTTTGATGGCGTAGATTGGTCAAGCATCCTGTTCTCTATTGCAAGTATCTTTTTTCTTTGGGCGCTGTATGGCATGAATCTGTTGGATGTTATCCCGATCGCTCGTGAAAAACTGATCGACCAGTTAAGTGACGGTATGATTGTGCTGGATACGCGGAACCGTATCATTGATATCAATCAATCTGGGGCGAAACTTCTTAATTCAACGATCGCAAACTTGCTGGGTAGGAAGTTGGTTAACTTTTTGCCTGATGCCGAATTCTTGTCGGAAAAACCAGCCGTGGAGGAAGTGAGCGCTGAGTTGGAGATTCAGACTCCAAACCTGCGCTTTTTTGATGTGCTTGTTACTCCACTATTTGAGGGAAATACGATAATGGGGTCCCTGGTTGTTTTACGTGATATTACCAAACGCAGGCAAAATGAATTACATCTTCTTCTGCTTAATCAAACTGTTGAACAAAGCCCGAATTCGATCTTGATCACCGATTTGGATGGCAATATTACATATGTGAACTCAGCTTTTACAGCCAAAACTGGTTATACAGCAAAGGAAGTGCTTGGCGAAAAAACAGCCATTTTAAAATCTGGTTATATGCAGAAGGAAGTTTATGAGAACCTTTGGCAAACGATCACATCCGGACAAATTTGGGAAGGTGAACTAAATAATAAGAAAAAGAACGGTGAACTTTTTTGGGAAAATACCCGCATAGCTCCTCTGATGGATCAAGAAGGGCAAATGAGCAACTTTGTCGCCATCAAAGTGGATATTACTGAAAGCAAACGAGCCCAGAATGAATTGGAACGTATTGCCATCACCGACTCTCTTACCGGGTTGTTCAATCGTCGTTATTTTTTTGAGGTCGCTCAGAAAGAATTTTTAAAATCTATCCGCTATAACAGGCCCATGTCCGTGATTTTGTTCGATATTGATATGTTCAAAAGTATCAATGACACCTATGGACATCTTGCAGGCGACCAGGTACTTACCCAGGTTGGAATTTTGTTGACACGAAAAGAACGCGAAGCAGATCTTGTGGCTCGATATGGAGGAGAAGAGTTCGTTATACTATTACCTGAAACAGATTGTCCGGGTGCTAAAAATGCTGCAGAAAGATTACGTAATTTGCTGGAATCTTCTCCTGTTCATTATGATGGCAAAAAAATTCACTTCACGTCCAGTTTTGGTGTGGCTGGCACGGGTGGTAGTGAACATTCAGAAACTTTCGACGATTTAATCTCAGACGCTGATAAAGCTTTGTATGAAGCCAAGCGAATGGGCAGGAACCAGGTCATTTGTTATTGTAAAAACTAGATATGGAAAGGACGGCTTGGTGTATAGAGGTTTAAAGAGATATATCCACGTCATCGAACAATCCAACAGGCAGTCACCTTTAAGGTGACTGTTTTTTTTTACAACCTTCCAAAATCCTCTATGCAAAAGTTGTTCATAAATATGTCTTTTATTATCAGATGCCCTTGGTCAGATTTGAAGAAGATTCTTTAGTTCAGCAGTAGAATATGGCGAAATATTATTAAGATGATATAACCTTATTGTTGACAAATGTGCCTTGTCCTGTACGTCTCTCTTCACGAGGTGAATCATGTCATACAACACAACCGATCCTCGCCATCAACTTTCAGAGGAGTTTTTCCAAAACATCTTTTCACAAGCTGGGGATGGTATTTTCCTGATCGATGAACAGGGCGTTATGATGGAAATGAATCCGCGCGGCTGTGAAATATTGGGATATTCAAGGGAGGAGTTGATGGGGCAGCCTGTGCTGAAATTTCAGCCTGTAGATGAACTGCCGCATATTCAGCAGAAATTGATACAACTTAGCGTGGATAGGATCGTCACAACAGAAAGCGTCTTTATTAGAAAAGACGGCGTTCGCGTCCCTGTAGAGATCACTGGAAAGTTGATGTCCAATAATCAGATCATCGGTATGTTGCGGGATATTAGCGAACGCCGTCTGGCTGTGCAGGCCTTGATCGATAGCGAGATGAAATTCCGCAGCCTGGTGGAACAGTCACCAGATGGGATCTTCGTGGTGAATGAGGGCGGATACATTATTGAATGGAATGGCGGAATGGAAAATATCTCAGGTTTGAAACGGTCTGTGGCATTGGGGGAGATGATTTGGAATGTTCACTATACGTTGCTGCCTGAAGAATTACATACAGATTCAATGCTGGAACGACTGCAGAATAAGTTCAATGAGATCCTTGAAACGGGTCAGGGACCTGAGTTATGTGCTCCATACGAAACGATATTCCAGCTGACAGCTGGCAACTTCCATAACGTTGAAGTTGTGATGTATACCTATAAGACCAATATTGGTTATCGCATCGGCGGGATAGTGCGTGATATCACCCAGCGCAAACAGGCTGAACGGCGGCTCGAATATCTTGCCATGCACGATGTCCTCACAGATTTGCCAAACCGTCAGTTCTTTCAAGACCGCTTGGAGGTTGCGTTGAAGCGCGCGCAACATAGATCAACGGGAGCGCTTGCCATCATGTTATTAGATATCGATAACTTTAAAGAGGTGAATGACCGATATGGTCATGCTTGTGGCGATCAACTCTTAAAGATCGTTGCGTTACGGCTGCAAACCAGTCTGCGCAAGTCTGACACTGCTGCGCGGATGGGTGGAGATGAATTCACGCTGATCATTGAAGATGCTGTGGATTGTGAAAGCTGCACGGCCATTGCCCAAAAAGTATTGGATACACTTTCTCAACCGATGGAGATTGAAGGAAGGCATCTTAGAGTCACAGCCAGTATTGGCATCAGCCTGTTATCTCCAGAAAATGACGATGCTACGACCCTGCTTCGTAAAGCAGATATTGCTATGTATCAAGCAAAGCGGACACACAATTGCTATAAGTTTTATACCAATCCGATCGCTGAAAAAATATCCACGAATCGATTGTCATCATACTGATGTTGAAGCTTGCAGGGATGGGGATTATAGGAATCCTAAATAGACCGCCTTTAGGCGGTCTATTTATATCTTGACAGATACTAATAAACTAATATAATTAGAAAAAACTAATAATATTAGAAAAATGAACAAGCCCAAACCTACCTCTCCCCGCGTACAACGCAACCGCGAAGCCGCCACCCAAGCCATCCTCAATGCCGCCCGCGCCATCATGCGCGAAGAAGGCGTGGCGGCCCTCTCCATGCAAGAGCTCGCCCGTCGCATGGACATGCGTGCCCCTTCCCTCTATAACTACTTTAGCAGCAAGGCTGAAATTTACGACACGCTTTTTCGCCTCGGCTTCACGATGTTCGACGCGCACATCAAAGAATTGATGAAAACTTCCACAGGGCTGCGCGATGAACTACGCATCAACATCGAAGGCTATATGTCTTTTGCGCTGGAAAATCCCGACCTCTATCAACTATGTTTTGAGCGTCCCGTGCCTGGTTTTATCCCATCCAAAGAAAGCCTCGCATTAAGTTTCGGCATCCTCAACCAATCCTATCAACGCGCCGAGCAATTTAAAAAACAATTGAACACCAAACTCACAGGCCAACAGATCGTGGATACGGTCATCGCCATCTCTCACGGACTTACCGCCATGCATCTTGCAAACGAGCCGCACCTTCCCATTGGGCAGGGGCGTTTCGGCTCTTTAATTCCTATCGTCTTATCCATACTTGAAAAAGCCATGCCCATCAAAGGAGAATCTTAATGAACGCTTCTATTTCCCTTTCGACTATTGCTAATGCTGAATCCATTTCTTACACTACTGCGGATGAAGCTCATCGCCTCCTGACCACCGCCCTGAGTCGCTTCTTGAATCTAATTGAATCTCTCCACGCTGACGATTGGTTCAAGCCCACCGCCTGCACCGCGTGGAATGTGCATGACATGGTGGCACATCAAGCTGGTGGATACGCCAGCGGCACAAGCTATAAAGAAATGATCCGTCAGTACACTAGCAAGCCCAAGCCTGGTCAACTGCCAGAGGATGCAATCAATGACCTGCAAGTTGGTGAACGCGCAGATAAGACCCCTGCAGAATTGATCGCTGAGTTGAAACAAGTTGGAGAAGTCGCTGCCCGCAATTGGGCGTATGGCTTCCGCGCCATCAAATGGATCGCCACTCCTCATCCAATTGGCGGCTTGATGCCCATTCGCCATTTGATGTGGGTCATCCATAGCCGCGATACATGGATGCACCGTCTTGATATTTGCCGCGCTGCGAACCGTCCCTTCGAGCAGACTCGCGAACATGACGGGCGCATCAATGAATTGGTTGTGTTGGATACGGCAAAGAAACTGAATAAAAAGCTAAACGGTCAATCCATCACCCTGTCGTTGGCAGGCATTGCGGGCGGCACATGGCAAATTGGAAAAGGCAATCCTGTAGCCGAAATGGAAATGGATGCTCTTGATTTCAATATCTTTGTCTCTGGAAGATTTTTATACGAAGAAGGCATGAAGCGTGCAAATATCTCAGGTGACAAATCTCTTGTCCAGAATGCTTTCAAGGACTTCTTGGTATTGTATTAAGAATACTGAATTTGTGAGTTTATAAAAAAAGAGACAGTCAACGACTGTCTCTTTTGCTTTTGTTATATATTTTTATTTTGTCACAATAAAAAAGTTGTTAGGCACGTGGAAAGAAAAGCCTGTATAGGTGATCAACGCGGCTGCAAAAGCAAACCAGATTAGCGCGTTTAATGCAGGACGAAATTTTACATCTTCCAGCCCTTCATCCAAACGAATGGCAAAATAAAAGCCCAAGTTTGTCAACACAAGGGAATAAGCAAGTTCGTAATTGCCTAGTTCAAAGCCCATCGCAATTGGAATGAACCATATCGCGATTGCCATCCAAGGAAAGGATGCTGCGATCAACATATGGGCTGTCCAGTAAGTGCTTGCCGAAGTGATCTGTTTGCGGCGCAGGAAATAGTCAATGGCGCTTACACAGAGATAAGCATAAAAATACATTTTCATGTGGGTGTAGATCGATTCAAAGCCTTCACCAAGGATCTTTCCCAATAAATTTCCGCCTAAAATGGAGTAGACCTGATGAAAGAAGAGAAAAAAGAGAAACCCCATAATCAATTTCCACCACAGGAATTTCGTTTTCATTGCTGCACTCCTTATAAATGAATTGTATGGATTATATGAGCAAGTATTGAGTTGAGCCGTCACCAAGTTTGTATGACAAAAATCCTTGATCCAACGTGGGATTAATAATGATGATGAAAAAATGATGGGATAATATCAACAGTCAACGAGTTATGCTTATGAATAACATAGACATCGCCTCTCTCCGCCTCTTCAGCCAGCGTATTGCTGCGACGGAATTTGCTTCGCCCGGGCAGCTTGTTGCATGGATGGGTGCCATGCAGGCACAGGACTTCGCTATGGTCAAATGGGCTGTCGGTGTGCGCCTGCACAACGCCACTGACACAAGCGTTCAGTCTGCGATCGATCAAGCGGATATTATTCGTACACATGTTTTGCGCCCAACCTGGCATTTGGTCTCTGCCGATGATATTTACTGGATGTTGGATTTAACCGCGCCACAGATCAAACGTGGAATGAAAACGCGCCAGAACGAGTTGGGCCTGACGGAAAGTGTATTGTCCAAGAGCCGCAAAGTTATTGAGAAAATGCTGCGCGATGGAAATAACTCAACGCGTGAGGAGTTGAGCGTTGCATTGAATAAAGCTGGCATCGCCACCGACGAGAACCGTGCTTCACATATTTTTGTGGCAGCGGAATTGGAAAGTCTCATTTGCAGCGGCGCATTGAAAGGCGGCAAACAAACTTTCAGCTTGTTAAATGAACGGGTTCCACAGATCAGGCGCCTCGGTCGGGAAGAGGCGTTGGAGTCGCTTGCGAAACGATATTTCTCCAGTCATGGGCCTGCCACGTTGGATGACTTCAGTTGGTGGTCGGGGTTATCTGCAGGTGAAGCCAAACGCGCTTTGGATATGGTGAAATCGGAACTCTCATCGGCTATTGTTGATGCGAAAACGTATTGGTTCGCCGAAGCCAATATGAAACCAAAAGAGTCGGTTTTTCTTTTACCTGCTTTCGATGAGTTCATTATCAGCTATCGAGACCGTAGTGCTGTGATCACTTCTGAGAATCACAAACGAGCTGTATCGAGCAATGGCATTTTTCACCCAGTGGTTGTGGTCAATGGACAGGTTGTTGGAGTTTGGAAGCGCGCTTTTAAAAAGGAAAAGGTGCTAGTTGAGTTGAAACCCTTTGCGAAGCTCACTAACGCTTCTCAAAAGTTGGTTAAATCGGCGTTGGTTCAGTACGGCGGATTTTTGGGGTTGGAAGCGCAACTGACCACTATTTGAGTTGGATGGAAATGAAAGTGTAAGGTTTTCTGCATGATGGGGAAAAGTGGATTAAAAAAGGGGTGATAAAATTATTCATTCATAGATATTTTTATAGGAATTGAGGCTTGCCAAATGCCATCTACGAAGCGTAAAACAAAACGCACTCCTGCCAGTCGTACTCCAAAGCAGTTGAAAGCAGAATCCAACGAGATAAATTTATCGATCAAGCCTGGTACTAAGGCAGTGCTTACGATTGAGACAGGCGAGGAAGAGTCGGGAGAGATTCCCGTTCATATTCGTGTGGAGCAATCGCAGGGGCGGGGAAAAGGCTTTGAGGCTGATGTGCAAGTAGAAGCGGGGAAAGCAGCGAAGAAGAAGTTTAACAATCCGTTTGCTGGGTTGGCAAAGAAGATCCGCGAGAATCAATTCCTCAAAAAACATGATCTGGCTACATGGTTGTTTTGGGGTTCATTGGCTGTGTATCTTCTCACGCGTTTGATCGGTTTGACGAAATTCCCAATTTATTTTTTTGTAGATGAAGCTTTGCAAACGCAATTTGCCGCAGACTTGGTTGCGAACGGTTTCCGCGGAATTAATGATGTTCTTTTTCCACCAGCGTTTCGGAACGGCGATTATTTCACGCTGGGCATGGGGGTGTATACACAGTTGTTGCCGTATCTTATTTTCGGCAAATCGCCGATCGTGACTCGTGCCACATCTGTTGTGGTGACGTTGCTCGCAGCTTCATCGGCTGGATTAATTCTGCGGGATGGATTGAAAATTAAGCATTGGTGGATGGGTGTTTTATTCCTGTCCATTACACCGACATGGTTTTTGCACTCACGCACTGCATGGGAAATGGGGGAGTTCGTAGGTTTTTATTCGGGCGCATTATGCTCTTATATGTATTATCGGATCAAGTCACCAAAATATTTGTACCCTGCGATCGTCCTTGGTGCGCTGGCTTTTTATACGTATAGCCCGGGCCAAGTGTTGGTGCCGTTTACCGCATTTGCATTGGCTGTTTTTGATTGGCGACACCATTGGAATAACCGCCGCACGATTTTCTTTGGGTTGGTTCTGCTCTTTATCATGACCATTCCCTATTTGCGTTTCCGTGCCCTCGACCCCGACAATGCAATGGCTCATCTTCACAAGTTGGGTTCTTATCTATTTGCAGATATTCCTCTTTTGGAAAAAGTGCAGAGATATATTACGCAATACTTCCTTGGGCTTGGTGTTTGGTATTGGTATATTCCTGGGTTGAATACCCTTGAGCGTCATATCATGAAGGGCTATGGCCATATTATGCTTGCAACCCTTCCGTTTGCGATGCTGGGGTTGACCGAGGCGATTCGCCGCGTGCGTGAACCATCTTATCGCATCGCATTGACGGCGTGGCTGGCTGCTCCTGTAGCAACCGCTTTTGTGGAAGTGGGAATTACAAGAGTACTCACGTTCACTTTCGCAACTGCGTTGATGGCGGCTATTGGTCTGGCGCGAGTGTTGGCGTGGATCGAAGATCCTACAAAACGCTTGAAAACTATTATGAGTGAGCCGTCTTTATCGCGGACGAAGGTACTGACCTCGGTTGGGATACTTATCCTTGGCGGCTTGGGTGCTTACTTTGCCGAGCACATTGAAGATCGTATCGGAGTGGCTGTACTTGCGCTGTTGCTGGCGATTGAAGTCTCTGGCGTGGTCGGGGAAGTTGCACGACGCATAAAAAAGTCCAGTTTGGTGGCGAGCCTGAAAAAATGGAA
This sequence comes from Anaerolineales bacterium, assembly GCA_046328875.1. Taxonomy (GTDB): domain Bacteria; phylum Chloroflexota; class Anaerolineae; order Anaerolineales; family Villigracilaceae; genus Villigracilis. The sequence continues at coordinate 4,760,836 of JAXLVS010000001.1, forward strand.
GACATCGCAATATACAGCGGCGTGGACGGTGTTTCTTTTGATGTCCAGCGTTAATGTGTATATGCTTCAAGACGCGCTGCGTAACGGTCCCACCTGGTACAAGGATTATGGAATGGGCGGAATGCAGTATGGCGCATTCCAAGTCTTTGATGCAATTAAGGACTATATCAAAGAACACCCACAGACCCGTGTTCTCTTTTCGCCTAATTGGGCCAATGGAACAGATGTGGTTGCCCGTTATTTTCTAGGCGACCCGTTGCCGGTATTGTTGCATAGTATTCAAGGCTATGTGGAAAATGAAATGCAGATCGGTGATGACACTCTTTTTATTATGACAAAAGAGGAGTATGAGTTCGCTATTACCAGTGACAAGTTGGCTGATATTCGGGTAGAGAAGACTATTTCCTACCCAGATGGGACTCCCGGCTTTTACTTTGTCCGCTTGCGATACTCAGACCTTGCACACAAAGAATTTGCGCAGGAAGAAGCACTTCGCCAAGTCATGCAGGAATCGGATGTAAAGATCAATGGCGAAACGGTGCATGTAAGCCATACTTATCTGGAGGCCAATGATCAGACGGAAGGTTTGCAAATGATCTTTGATGGTGACCCTTATACCTATGCAAAGACTTATGAAGCCAACCCATTCGTTATGGATTTCACCTTCCCATCCCCGCGCACCATTCATGGATTTTCGATCATTATCGGTTCAGCAAATGTTTCCATTACGTTGACCGGATATGCAGCTCCTGGTGCAGACCCAGTGACTTATACATTTACGGGCCAAGGTGCTATTGAACAACCAGAGCTTTCATTTGACTTGCCAGAACCAATGACCGTAAAACTCTTGCACGTGGAGCAGTTGGACGTTAATACAGCGCCGCCAACCAAGAATCATATCTGGGAGTTCACCGTGCGCTGATTTCTAAGTTCAAATATAGTATTTAGTATGGGACGGCCATCTTTATATGATGGCCGTCCCATTGTTTTGCCCCTTACTAATATTTTGTGCCAATATAGCTTTCATCAACCAAGGACACTGGCAGAAAATGCATATTCCTTAATTTGAAGAACTTTCATAAATCACAAACTGCTAATCGCCTAGCCAGGCTGTTGGTTCGTTGTTGCCGGGGTCAATAGACCAGATCCAACTGTTTTCATAGGTGCAGCTTCCTTTGCCAGAATCTTGAATGGCAAGAAAACCGAAGTTGCCATCAGTACGTTGCTTGCTGTAGTCAAAGTATCTTCCCTGTCGTATCCCGTTGATGTAAAGTGTGAATTCTTCATTGTTCGCAACCAGTATGAATTCATTGGTTGCATTATTTCCCTGACGGAGGGCGCTTGAAAATTGGGTTTTGGTTTGGGTGTTCTTGAAAGATCCAAATTCATGATATTCAATGGACCAGGCAGGCAAACCTGAAAGCCGCAGGAATATAAATTGATATTGCTTACCTAGTGACATATCCTCTTCTGAACGGAAGATGGCCCCACAGATAATGATCCCTGTGGCGCTCCAGGTTACATCAGATTTCATGACGAAATTCCCTGTTGTTAGTCTTCTGTCAAGTGTGATGATTCTGCTTTCAGGACCGTTCATCTTGATGGCTACAGGGTCATCATTTTTCCAGGCAAGATAGCCATTCTGATATGGAATATTTGAATCTTCCAGCAGCTTGTCAAGCTGAGACAGTATTTCATCTGATTCTTGTATTCTTTCTGCAGCAGCTGTGGCAGTTGCATTTGGAGTGGAGGTCGGCACTTGTGTCGGCGTCAGGGTCGGTGGTGGAGTAAAGGTCGGCTCAGGGGTAACAGTGGCTGTAGGGCTGGGGTTGATCCCAGGGATGTTGCTGCATGCAGTAAGAAGTATCAATATAATTAGTACGAAGTGCGAAAAGCGAAGCATTAAGTCCTCCTTGATCATGATGATTGACCATTCTTAATTAATATACTGTTTGGGGGTAGAAATCTTTTTGATGGTTGCTTTGTCATTTCCTCCTTGAATGTATAAGATTCTATTTCTAATAGTATGCTTTGGCAATAGTGTCATTTATCCATTTTTTCTCCGTAGAACATATATCCTTTATAGGGCGTTCGGACTGTACTGCAAGGTAAAATGATGCTGTAGTGTTCTTTTGCCAAATTGTCATGTTACAAGCTGTGTCAGAAGTATGCGCCTTGCAGGAGTGTGTGGATGTGGAATCGTATTCTTGATTTTTTAAGAGCACCTGTTTTTGCGGGCAATGAAGAAAAAACGCGCCGCGCGCGGGTTTTGAATGCTTTGCATTTAAATATGGGCGTTGCAATCCTGGTGTTGGGATCTCTCGGGGTGATATTCTTTTTCACCGAAAAGGTGATTACCTCATTGATTTTGCTTGCTGAGATGATGATCATTTTCATCTGCATAGTATTTAACCGACGCGGCCATGTGCTGGCAAGCGGAATATTATTGCTCGGCAGTTTGTGGGGGCTGACAGTTTTTGCGGTTTCCATTTCAGGTGGAATGCATAGTTTAGATATTATCTTTTTTGTGTCTGGCACTGTCATGGCGGGAATCATATTGGGAGTGCAAGGAGCGTTATCCTATGCAGGTCTAAGTTTGCTGGCGGGACTAGTCTTAATTGGGCTTGGAAATGCAGGTGTGATATTTCCGCAAATGTTTGCATTCCCACCTTTAGGTGTTTGGGCGATTCTTTTTATCAACCTTGCTTTTACCGTCGTTCCCTTGCAAGTGACCTTTCAAAGCCTCACCGACTCTGCATTAAGGATACGCTTTAGCGAAGAGCGCTATCGTATGATCGCATCTTTGATGTCCGATTATGCCTATTCCGTACAACTTGGGGAACATGGTGAAGTAATAGATCAATGGCGTGGCGGCGCTTTTGAGTCCATTACTGGTTATAACGCAGATGATTTTTTTGATCAGGGTAGTTGGAGATCCATTGTGCATCCTGATGATCGGGAGAAAGATATACAGGATATATCTCAGTTAAATGAAAATAAAAGCGTAGTTACTGAGATAAGGATCATACGGAAGGATGGAGATGTCCGCTGGGTGCGCTCGTATGCCCAGCCGAAGTGGGACGAGAAAAGCAAACGCTTGGTCGGTATCTATGGGGCGGTTCAAGATATTACACGCCACAAACAAGTGGATGCTGAACTGCGTCAACGTGCGGAAGAGATATCTCTTTTATATCGCTTGAGTATGGCTCTGGCTGGTGGGCAGAACCTATATGAGACACTGCGTGCCTTTGTACAGGAGTTGAGGAACGTCATGATCGTGGATGCGTTTCACATAGGGTTATATGACGAAGAGACAGACCTGTTCACTTATCCCTTGTTTCTGAATTTGAAAGAGGATTTTCAGCCCCCGCCTCGAAAGCTGAAAGATAATCCAGGACTGACATGGGAAGTGATTTCTGGAAGGAAAACGCTATACCTTCCTGATGTCTCCAACCCACAAACCCAACGTGAACATAATATTGTGGTCGTTGTGGAAGCCCCCATACAATCCTATATTGGGATTCCGCTCATATTGCAAGATCGTGTGATCGGAGTTATGTCAGTACAGTCTCTTCAGAAGAATGCTTACACAAAAGACCAGATCCGTCTATTAGAGACGCTAGCTGCACAAGCCGCCATTACCATTGAAAAACTAAGCCTGCTTGAACAGCTTCAACTGGAACTCGTTGAACGTACAAAAGCAGAATCAGAGTTGCAGGAACGGGATGCCATTCTTGAGGTCGTGGCAGATGCGGCTAATACCTTTCTGAAGATTTCGGAATGGAACACAAATACATGGCGAGAGGAAGTGGATAAGCTCCTTGAACATCTGGGTGTGACCATCAACGCCAGCCATGCATATCTCTTTGAGAATCATTTATCTCAAAATGGCATGATGGGAATGTCCATGCGAAATGAGTGGACAGCGCCCGGACTGACAAGCGATTTGGACGATCCTTATTTTAAAGAAACTCCGCTGGAGGATGTTGACCTGCCAAGTTGGAATGCCTGCATTCCGCATGGTAAACCCTGTATTGGTGATGCAGCACATTTCAAGGCCGAAGAAATGGAATATCTATATCAGAAATATGGCATGTATGCCCTGTTGGAAGTTCCGATTCTGATCGATGGTCAGTGGTGGGGAACGATCGGTTTTGACGATGTGGTCAGTCCGCGTATCTGGTTGACGGCTGAGGTAGATGCGTTAATGCTTGCATCAAACTTGTTGAGCGCGGGTATCAAGCGCCTTCAAATGGATTCGATCTTGCAGAATGAACTGCGGCAGCGAAAAGTGTTGATTGATGAGCTGGAAAACAAAAATGCAGAACTTGAGCGATTTACGTATGCGGTTTCACATGACCTTCGCTCTCCGTTAGTGACCATCCGTGGCTTTCTCGGGTTGCTTGAAAAGAGCGTCAATCAGGGAGATATCGATAGCTTCCAAAAAGATCTTCAGCGCATCAGCAATGCTACGCTTCGAATGGATAACTTGCTCAGAGATGTGTTGCAACTTTCCCGCGTGGGGCATCTTATCAACAAGTCGCAGGATGTGCCGTTCGATGAATTGGTGAAGGAAACCTTGGATATTGTCCATGGACAATTGGAAGGGGGAAACGTCACGCTTCATACTCAGCCAAACCTGCCAGCTGTTTATGGAGATAAACCGCGTCTGGTAGAAGTGCTGCAAAACCTCATCGATAACGCCATCAAATATATGGGCGACCAAAAAGACCCATTGATTGAGATAGGTGCGAAAGATGTGGAGGACGACAAACCTGTTTTTTATGTGAAAGATAACGGGATCGGCATTGCGCCAGAATATCATGAACAGATATTTCGTCTGTTCGATAAGCTTGATGCAACAAGTGAAGGTACAGGGGTTGGGCTTGCTCTCGTAAAGAGGATCGTGGAAATTCACGGAGGTAAGATCTGGGTTGAGAGTGAGGTAGGGAACGGTGCTGCATTTTATTTCACTCTGCCAAAGAGCAAAACGGACGAGGTGTAGAAATAATTCTTAAACAAAAACTCACCTGAAATTTCCAGGTGAGTTTTTTATATGAAATTTGAGACGCTACTCCACTACTGCCGCTTCCACTGAATAAATGGGCGGCAGATAATCTGCCAGTAATTCCCAGCTATCACCAGAATCACGAGAATACAATAATTGACCTGTATTCGTGCCGAGGTAAATGCCAGCATCTTCAAAACTGTCCGTTGACATGGCCTCGCGCAGCACATCCACATGTGCGCGCTCAGGCAGGCCTTTCGTCAATCGCTGCCACGAATCGCCAGCATCACGGCTGCGCCAAACAGCGAACTTTCCTTCCACGCTCATGTGATATTCATCGCTTTCTTCTGGCACGATGTAGATCGTCTTTGGGTCAGTGGGGTGGACAGAAATTGGAAACCCAAACCGTGAAGGCAACTTGCCCTCGCCGATGTCGATCCAATCCTCGCCCGCATTGTCGCTGCGATAAATGCCGCAATGATTTTGCTGATATAACACATTCGGGTTGGCTGGATGCATCGTTATCTTATGTACACATTGCCCATACTCAGGGAATTTATCAGGGTGGAAATCAGCCCGTACATTTTTATTGAACGGCTTCCACGTCTCCCCACCATCATCGGTACGATAACAACCGCCTGTGGAAATGCCAATGTACATGCGTTGGTTGTTGGTAGGGTCAAGCAGGATCGTGTGTAGACACAAGCCACCATTGCCAGGGAAGAATGTTCCGCGGTGTGGATGATCGAAAAGTCCTTCGTTGAGCGACCAAGTTTCGCCGCGATCTTTTGAGACGAATAAACAGGCAGGTTCTCCGCCTGCATATAAAACATCCGCTTCACTTTCACGCCCAGGCTTGATGTTCCAGATCTTGATCAGTTTCTCAGGCTGGGACTCAGGAGACGCGCCCTCAGCGGAGGCTACTGCCTCTTGCGGCGTACCAAGCGGACGTCCAGATTTTGAGGCGCGACCGATCATTGGCACCTGCTTTGCTTGAGTCCACGTTTTTCCAAAATCATCTGAATAATGGGTGGTCGCTCCATAGATGATATGGTTGACTGCCGCATGCAGGCGATTGTCGCGTGGATCTAGCTGCATGTGCATCACGTTCCAGCTTTTGAATTGAATGTCACTTTGCTGCCACTTTTTGCGTTTGGCATCGCTGTTGAAAATAAAGCCGCCCTTACTTGTTCCGACGAAGACCATAACCTTTTTACTCATCTCAGTCTCCTTTCTGTACAACCGTTAAAAGAATAAATGTTCTAATTATTATACCATAAGGATTTTGAATGGTTGGAAGGTTTCCCAAAGAACACGGGGTAAAATGTTTATGAAAATGGTCACGCAAACATTAGAGGAAAAAGGCCATGAATAAAATTTTTCAATATCCGAATCGAGAGCCGCTTCCCTTGGGAGAGATCTATGGGGATGCGAAACAGATAAAAACCATATTTTATTGGTTTATCACATTGATCTTGCTGGGGTTGTTTGCAGGAATGCTGATCGTGCTTGGAAACCGTACGAACTTTGCATCGGTTCTGATGCTGATTGGCACAGTGCCAGTTGCTGCCACCTATTATCTGGTAAGCCGCCAGCGATTTGAGATCGCCGCTATATTCCTTTCACTGGTGTTGATCTTGATCAATACCATGCTCGCCACAAATGGATTGGGGATTCATCACGTTAGTGTTTTGGCGTATCCTGCCATCTTGATCGTTGCCAGTTTGGTCACCAAAAAACGCACCATGATCTTCCTGACGGCTTTTGTGATCGTCTGTGTTGGGTGGCTTGTCTTTGGGGAGTTGAATCGTTGGTATATCCCATCGACCCTTGTGAGCAGCGTCCCTGGAGATTTTTTCTCAGCGGCCATCATCATCACGTTGACCGCCATAATGATTCGCGTGATCTCTGAAATGTTGTTTAAGAACTTTTATCAATTGCAAATGGAGCTTGGTGATAGAAAAAGCGCTCAGAAGCAAAAAGAGGAGTTGATCCGCGAGTTGGAGATTCGGAATGCTGAATCTGAAACTTTGCGCGAGAGCCTGGCAAGCATTGTTAGCACGTTTGAATTTAACGAGATCATTGATCACATTCTTGACCAGATTCGACGGGCGATTCCCTACGACAGTGCATCTGTTTGGAAGGTGGAAGGCAGCTTGCAAAAGTTGATCGTGGGTCGCAATCTGCCGTCGCCCATGATGGAAGGAAACATCGTATTTCAAACCGACGAGACAAATTCTGCGTTGCCCATTCTCAACGGGAGCGTACCGTATATTTTAAATAATAACGTTCAGGAAGAACTTTCAGACTTTCATGAAGAGCCGCACACGTATGTTAATTCCTGGCTGGCGATACCACTCAAAACACGTGGGAAGATCATCGGTATCATTGCGTTGGATGGAAAAGAAAAGGGACAGTTTGGCGAGCGCCATGCTGAACTGGCGGTTGTGTTTGCCAATCAAGTTGCACTTGCGTTGGAAAATTCACAGTTATTCAAAGACCTACAAACAGAATTGAATGTGCGTGAAAAGCTTATTCATGAATTGGAAGTAAAGAACGCCGAGTTGGAGCGCTTTACCTATACTGTTTCGCACGACCTGAAATCGCCGCTGGTGACCATCACAGGTTTTCTCGCTTATCTTGAGATCGATGTGGCTTCCAACAACATGGAGCGCTTCCGTCAGGATTCCAACCGCATTCGAGATGCTGTTAACAAAATGCATTCGCTGCTTGGCGAATTGCTTGATCTATCGCGGATCGGACGCATCGTTAATCCTTCGCAAATGATTCCGTTCGAGGAATTGGTAAACAATGCGCTGGAGATCGTACACGGCCAGCTCGAATCATTTCGCATCATTCTCCAGCCGAACCTGCCAGCTGTTTATGGAGATCATCATCGTCTGACGGAAGTTCTGCAAAACCTGTTGGACAATGCCGCAAAGTTCATAGGAAACCAGCCCAACCCGCAGATCGAGATCGGATGCAGCGGAGAAGAAAATGACATGTCAATATTCTTCGTGCGCGATAATGGGATAGGTATTCCACGTGAACTACAAGGGCGCATCTTTGGCTTGTTCGATAAACTAGACCCATACAGCGAAGGCTCTGGGGTTGGCCTTGCCATCGTTAAACGAATCATCGAAGTTCACGGCGGCAGGATCTGGGTGGAGAGCGAAGCAGAACATGGAGCGACGTTCTTTTTTACGCTGCCGAAGGATGAAAGTCAATTTGCTAAATAGGAGCATTATATGAAAAAAATATTGATACTGGTTCTACTTTCCGCACTTGCTCTTTCAGGGTGTGGAGGAAAAAATAAAGGTTCTGATCAGCCCGCTGAATTGCAGGTTTCAGACTCTGCCCGTCAGCTTGAAGCGGCAGCAGGCGAAGAGTTCAAGATCATTCTTGATTCCAACCCGACTACTGGTTATCATTGGGAAGTGGTGGGCGAGTTGGATAAAGGTGTTGTTGAATTCGTCTCAAAGAATTACAAAGCAGACGGTTTGCAAGTGACGGGCTCTGGTGGCAAGGATGTATGGGTCTTCAAAGCTGTGGCCGCGGGGACGACGACCATTACGCTGGGAAATTATCCGCCTGATCCTTCGGCAGATGCAGAACAGACCATCACGTTTAATGTGGTCGTAAAATAAAAACAGAGCACGGATTCTTCCGAATCCGTGCTCTGTTTTTACAGCGTTGAAAAATTACCAGAAAACAGTAGCAATCATCCCTGAGCTGGACGCGGAGCGGGGACTTGTTTCTTGATCGGGAAAAGATAATCCAATAGGCTTCCGATCACACGGGCGGTAAACAAGAAGAGCAAACTTCCAGCGGAGAACCAATAATAATTTTGTGCCCAGCCCATACTGGTATCTGTACCGCTGAATATGCCATGCGATATGCCGAGGATATACATGCCGAAGCTGGCGTAATGCAAAAAGCGCCAGAACTTTTGTCCGATCACGGGGCGGACGTAAAAACTGACCGCGACAATAGCCCAAATGTAAAAGCCAAGTTGTCCAAGGCCGACCCAAAAGGGACGATAGTCCACAGTGCTGAATGGTATGAAGAGTTGCAGCAGGGTGAAATTTATATAATGGTCGCCAAGGATCACAAGTGCGTGGAACAAGGCGAACGCCAACCCCAACAGGCTTACGTATTCATGAATGGCAAACGTAGCGGGCAAGCCAGGCCAAAAGCGTGCGGCTTTGTTCGTTATGCCCAAGCCCAGCGCCATTGAAAGCCAGAGCAGGGATAGGGAAACAAAAGCAGTTCCGCGTGAAAGATACCAATAGGCCTTGGGAGCGTCTCCACTTAATGAGAAAGCCATGTTCGGTAAAAAGATAGGCAGTAATAATGTCGCCACCAGCAGGCCTGCCGCTGATGCAAAAAGAAAAAGTACAAATGATTGCACGTTTACAGATGATTCATTAAGTTCATTTTGGTTCTGATCCATTTTTAACTCCTTACAAATACTCCTGCATTCGCTGGCTATGGATGATCTCTCCGCTTTCAAGGATCATCAAGCCTGCAAACTCAGGTCGTTCTTCGATCCACTCCAAGCCTTTTTCACGGCCCAGAATAAACGCGGCTTTTGCAGCAGCTTCTGCTTCCATCACTGTGGGTGCAACTACGGTCACGCGCAGCAAGTCTGTTTCGGCGGGTTGGCCTGTCAGCGGGTCGATGATGTGATGGCTGAACAATCCATTTCGATTCCAATGACGGCGATCTTTTCCTGAGGATGCAATGCCGCACCGCTTCAAGTGCAGGACCTCGAGGTCCTCTCCTGTTTCGAAAGGATTCGACACGCCGATAGGCCAGGGAGTTCCATCCACTTGCGGACCGCTAATGGCAATATCACCACCTGCATTCATCACACATGGACCATGTTCCTGTAAGCGCTCCATTGCTTGATGAGCCGACCAGCCTTTTGCAACTCCGCCGAAATCAAGATGCACACCTTGCGGGAGATTAATAGTCTGCGTTTCTTTATCCGCCACCACTGTGGAGAGTGGGTGGATTTCCACCTGTGTTTGCAGCATGGAATAATTTTGGCGCTGAGATAATTGTTCAAAAGGTTGGTCGTAGCCTGCTTCGAGCATTGCATCCAACACGGTGGGTGTGACGAGTCCTTCGGTTAATTTGTCTGCCCACAACGCGGTTTGAAAGACATTCCAGAATGCGCTGCTGACAGGTATCGGCTGGTCAAATGTACGGTTGAGCAGCGACAGCTCCGAGTTATGTCGGAAGCGGCTGAGTAATTGTTCCCAACCCTCAAACCACTCAGGTACATCCTTCAAGATCACAGGGACAGCTTCCGTCTCTTGCTCAAGTATGGCGAGCATTTCACAACCCATCGCACGAAAGGACACACGATTTAACATTATGAAGAGCCTGAAGAAGTTACAGGTGCGCTGACAGCAGGTGAAGAATTTCCGCCGCCTTGATCCTGGTTTCCGCCGTTACCGCCGCCGCGAGGTTGCTGCACAACGATCACTTGTGGTTGAGGTGCCTTGCCGCCAAATAAAATTGTGTATCCAGGAGGAGGCATGGTAGGCATAGGCGTGGCAGGCGGGTTGACGATAAAAGGCGTGGCGGTAGGTATCAGAGCAGCTTGTTGCTCTGCCGCCGCCTTGGCATCAGCTTTGATTCGGTCTGGCCCAGCAAACATATTCCAGAATGCCAGAACAGATGTCATGGAGATTGCTGCAATTGCCAGTTGCACATCTGACCATTTGTTTGATGTTGTTTTAGGAGCCATTTCATTTCACCTTAATCATCGCCGCCATCATGGCTCTCATGGCTTTCGTGACTTTCGTGTTCACCTTCGCCGCCACCGCTGCTGGTGTTTGAGGTTTGATCCTGATTGGAATTTCCAGAGTTGCCACGGCTGGGTTGAGCAGCTACAACAATGGGTGCTAATTTTGTGTTCGCAAGGATCTGCCCGCTTGAACTTACATATACAAGATCACCTGAGCTAAAGGTTACCAAATAAGCAGAAGCTCCTTCGTACACTACCGTTTCAACGCTATATACATTTGTGTCACCAAGGAAATCAATGGCGATGGTTGTAGCTTGTTCTGGTGTAACGACAAGAGTTTGTGCAACGGGAGGGACAGTGGCAACAACTAGTGGTTGAGCCACGGTCACAGAAGGCACAGCCGAGTTGGCATTATTCTTTACGATCTGTTGGTATGCTGAAGCCACCCCAAACATGGTTGCCATGAGGAACATTGTCAGCATGGCTGAAATAAACAAAGTACTTTTTCGCATTTTCTAAACTCCTTCTAAAGGTAAGTGGAATACTGGTCTTACTAGAAAACGTCGCTTTCGCAACGAAAAGGTTACTGGTAATTATTAATCCTGTATTAGGAAAATCACCAATCCTTCCCCAGATGCCAGTCATTCTACAGAACCTTCATGACACTACGATGAACACGAAATTCAGCATTTGTTTTGCTTTATAATCATTCTCATGAACAGATTTAAGAATATCAACAAACTCTGGCTAATTCCGATTGTGCTCGTTCTCGCTGTTGGCTTTTATTATCTTCCACCCATTCATAGCCGACTTGGATGGCGCGTAGAGAATTTGCGCACAAGGATCATTTATTTCTTTAACCCGCCCAGTGATGTTGTCTTTCAACCCAGCGGGCAAACTCCTTTAACCGTTGAAACTGCGGTAGCAACAACCCGCGCTGAATACTTATTGACACTAACCCCGCTTGCTACAGCACAAGCGACTTTCACACCGACAGAGACAGGCCCCACACTGACACCGACGATCACATCCACGCCCTTGCCTGATACTGTTATCCTACCGGGAGTCATCTACGTTGATCAACACAACCGCTGGAATTATTGCGGTCCTGCGAATTTAACGATGGCGCTTAACTTCTGGGGGTGGAAAGGCAACCGAGATGATGTTGCCAAAGTGGTGAAACCTGGCTCGCCCGATATGAACTTGAGCTTCATTGACCGTGGCAAGCCTGATAAGAACGTCATGCCGTATGAGCTTGTGGACTTTGTCAACGAGAACACGGAGTATCGCGCGCTCTCCCGCTATGGCGGTGATGAGAAGCTCATCAAGAGCTTGATCGCGGCGGGCTTCCCAGTCATTGTAGAAAAAGGATATTACGAACGGGATGCCACAGGCATTGTGAGCTGGCTGGGACACTATCTCTTCACCACAGGTTATGATGATGCACGTGGCGGATTTATCGTTCAAGACGCCTATCTCAAACCTGGCAAAGACCTCTTAAGCACGTATGCTGATTATCAGGAAGGTTGGCTTTCCTTTAATTATCTGTTCATGGTCGTGTACCCTGCAGACCGTGAAGCGGAAGTGATGACTGTGCTTGGTCCTTGGGCGGATGATAAATGGGCTACACAACATGCGCTTGAAACTTCCCAGAAAGATATCCAATCCTTGAAGGGGAATGACCAGTTCTATGCCTGGTTTAACAAAGGTACGAGCCTTGTAGCTATGCAGCAATATGCAGATGCTTCAGCTGCATACGATCAGGCGTTCTCCATTCTTGCGGATTGGAATGAAGAAAAGTATAGCCCTCCCTATCGTATGACTTGGTATCAAACGGGACCCTACTTTGCCTATTACTATTCTGCGCGTTATCAGGATGTGATCAACCTAGCCAACACCACTTTGTATGACCCAGCCAGCAAAACAGACCGAACGCTGGAAGAATCCCTGTTATGGCGTGGACGTGCGTATTATCTGGCTGGCAGACCCAAGGAAGCAGTGGATGATTATCGTGCTGCGTTGCGCATTCATGCCAATTGGGCGCCAGCAGTGCAGGCATTGCAAGAGTTGGGATTACAACCGTAGTTATGAAACTGCTTCATTTTGCCGACGCACATATTGATATGGCCAACTATGGCAGGCACGACCCTGAGACGGGTCTGCCTTTGCGTGTGTTGGATTTTCTTAAATCACTGGATACGATTGTCGATACGGCCATTTCACAAAAAGTGGATATGGTCATTTTTGCGGGAGATGCTTATAAAGACCGCTCCCCAGCGCCAACGTTTCAGCGCGAGTGGGGCAAACGTATTATGCGGCTATCTCAAGCGAAAATCCCAACGTTGCTTTTAGTGGGCAATCACGATATCTCTCCAGCCGCTGGTCGGGCTCATGCCTTGCAGGAATTTAAAACCTTGCAAGTGCCGTTTGTGCGTGTGATCGATCAACCTTGTTTTCTCGGCCCAGAAGAACTTTGGGGTGTGTCCCTTCAGGTGATCGGTATGCCATGGATTCCACGCTCGGGGCTTATGGCGGCGACAGGCGAAACCAATTCGACAGATGCGTATTCACGAATTGAAGGAAATATCGGTGAGTTGATCGAAGGATGGATCAGCGAAGCAGACTCGTCCTTGCCGATCGTGCTCACAGCGCATGCCTCCATTGAAGGTGCAAAATTTGGCGGGGAGCGGCTTGTGATGCTTGGGAACGACCTTGTCCTTTCGGGCAGCCTTGTGAAAAATCAAAAAATTAATTATGTGGCGATGGGTCACATCCATAAACCGCAGGATGTGAATGAAGGACATCAACCACCTGTTATTTACCCTGGCTCCATTGAGCGTGTGGATTTTGGCGAGGCGAAGGAAGATCGATTCTTTGTCATTGTGGATGTTGAAAATGGTAGAGACACGAAGGTTGAGTGGGTGGAACTTACAGGAGTGAGGAAGTTCATAGACCGCCGTGTTGTTCTTAAGTCTGGTGAGGGCGTGACAGAGACACTTAAGGAAGCATTGCCCAAGCCAAAGGAAATGTCTGATGCGGTTGTGCGGCTGGTGGTGGATTACCCAAGAGAATGGGATTCGCTGATCGATGAATCAGCGTTGCGGAAATACACTGAGGATACGTTTGAGTTCCATTTGGTGAAGAGGCCGCAAAGTGAAGCACGCGTACGCCTTGATGAGGGACAGGTGGTAAGTAGTTTGAGCCCACTTGATTTGCTTGGCCAGTATTTTGATGCGGCGAAGGTGAAGGATGCAAGTGAGCTTCAAAAACTTGCGCAGGAAATTATTTCAAGCGAATTACATGAGGATGATTGATTGATTGATTGTTGTTGTAGGAAAATGCTTTAGAAATAGAAGCAAATTGGAGGTAGAAAGAGGCGGGAATTAAGAGAATCGTCACTTAGGGTGAAATATCGCGGGTGATATAATCCGACAAAATTTCCAAAGGATAATGAGGTAAGCATGGCATACACTAATGTTACGGTCCCCGCAGGTGGGGCGAAGATTTCAATTCAAAATGGGAAGTTGAACGTTCCCGATAATCCGATCATTCCGTTTGTGGAGGGCGATGGCACGGGACGCGACATCTGGCGCGCTTCGGTGCGTGTGTTCGATGCTGCGGTAGAGAAAGCCTACGGCGGGAAGCGCAAGATCCATTGGATGGAAGTGTACGCGGGGGAGAAGCCTTTCAAGATGTTCCAAAGCTGGCTACCCGATGAGACTACCGAGGCGTTCAAGGAATTTTTGGTTGGTATTAAGGGACCGCTCACAACTCCTATTGGCGGCGGCATTCGTTCATTGAATGTTGCTCTCCGCAAGTTGCTTGATCTTTATGTGTGTCAGCGCCCTGTGCGTTGGTATCAGGGTGTGCCTTCTCCTGTGAAGCACCCTGAGCATGTGGATATGGTTATCTTCCGCGAGAACACGGAAGATATTTATACCGGTATTGAATTCCAATACGGTACCGAAGATAATAAGAAATTCAAGGAATTATTCAAGGAAGCCTTCCCGAAGGAATATGCGAAGATGCGTTTCCCTGATACGGCAGGGCTTGGTATCAAGCCTGTTTCTGTAGAAGGCACAGAACGACTCGTCCGCGCCGCGATCCAATGGGCGTTGGAAAACAAACGCAAGAGCGTAAACTTTGTGCATAAAGGCAACATCATGAAGTTCACGGAAGGCGCTTTCAAGGATTGGGGTTATACCCTCGCCAAGCGCGAATTCCGCAATCAAATTGTCACCGAGCGCGAAACTTGGATCCTTGGAAACAAAGAAGCGAATAAGAATTTGAGCGTGGAAGATAACGCCAAGGCGATTGACCCTGGTTTTGATATGATGTCTCCTGCCCAGCAGAACGATATCAAGAACGAAGTGGAAGAAGCTTTGAAGTTGTGGGATACCCACGGCGATGGTAAGTGGAAGAAGATGCTGCTCATCAAAGACTCCATTGCTGATGTGAGCTTGCAGTTCACTCTCATCCGCCCGAAGGATTACGATGTAATTGCCACCTTGAACCTCAACGGTGATTATCTCTCTGATGCGTTGGCTGCTCAGGTCGGCGGTATTGGTATTGCCCCCGGTGCGAACATTAACTACGAGACAGGTCACGCCATCTTTGAAGCGACACACGGTACTGCGCCGAAGTATGCGGACTTGGACAAGGTCAACCCTGGCTCGGTCATTCTCTCGGGTGAGATGATGCTGCGATACATGGGTTGGGGCGAAGCTGCTGATTTGATCGTCAAAGGCATGGAAGGTGCCGTGGCTGCCAAGACCGTCACCTACGATTTCGCCCGTCTGATGGAAGGCGCGAAGGAGATCAAATGCTCCGAGTTTGGTGACGCGGTAATTAAGTGGATGGATTAAGTTGAAGTAATAAGTAGCCAGTTAGAAGTAAAAGGGTCTGGACTTTCAAAGTCCCGACCCTTTTTTAGTTATCCTACCGAAACAAGTTCCACATCAAAGATGAGGGTGGCGTTGGGAGGAATGACTCCGCCTGCGCTGCGTTCGCCGTATCCGAGAGCGGGCGGGATAATGAGCTGAGCCTTGCCGCCAACTTTCATGAGGGCGATGCCTTCATCCCAACCTTTGATGACGTTGCCGCGCCCCAGTTGAAATGAGAGCGGCTCGCCGCGCGGGATGGAGCTGTCAAAGACTTTGCCATCTTGAAACTTACCTGTGTAATGTACTCTAACGGTTTTTCCAGCAACGGCCTGTGCGCCTGTGCCAGCTTCCACTTCAATGTATTCCAATCCGCTTGATGCTTTCATGGTTTCTCCAATTTGAATATTTTCGTGCTATTGTACCTGTTTATCTGAAATCAAAAAAACAGCCGAGATATTGAGTCTCGGCTGTTTTACATAGTACGTTTTACAAATTATGGTGTGGGTGTCGCTGCAGGTGTTGTGGATAATGCCCCTGCTTCGGAGGCGGTTTGCGGCATTCCATTCATCACCCAGCGGAAGAATACATCTACGATGTTGGGCTTCAAGGCGCGGTTGGGAGGCATGACGCCGATCAGTTCTTCGCCAGGTTTCTCAGGGTCTGCGATGGCGTGTTCCTGAATAACTTGCAGGAGATAACTGCCTTCATCGCCAGCGATGAGGTTGTTGGCAACATTGTCACCTGTGGTGAGCATCTCATCATAAGAGGTCATCAGGAAGTTATTGTTTTCCTTGCCAGCACGGTGACAGGAGACACAATAGCGTTTGACGATGGGCTGGATGTGAACATCATAGGATGGAACTTCGCCTGTTGCGAGCGGAGGGAATAACGGCTTAAGCGCCTCAGCTGGGACCTCGAACCTGTCGTCCCACATATAGCGCATGAACACGACGATGTAATCTATCTCGCCTTTGGAAAGCTGTCCGCCGTAGGTTTTCCCGAACGGGGTCATACCTTCATTCGGGCGTCCGTAGGCGATGACTTCTGCCATAGAAGCGTCTGTGATTGTGTAGAGCACATCATGGCTGTTGATGGGGGTGATATTCAAGCCTTCGAGACCTTCCACGCCTTGGATGACTGCTACTGAACCATCTTCACCGTGGCATTCCGTGCAGTTGACTGCATATAGGTCTTGGCCTGCGAGGATCTGATCAACCAACGTCACAGCGACTTCTGTTTCTTCGGTCTTCTTTTCGGGAGCAAGTGCAAGCACTGTCCCTGCGACGATGATCATTGAAACAGCAGCCAGGCTTGTCGTCCAGATCATGAGGCGGGTGTTTGTTTTGAAAACAAAGAACAAAACGTAAGCGATGAGAGGAATGAAAATCCCTACTACGGTTTGTAAAGTCCCAAGTAGTGTGGAGCCGTCTTCTGAAACAGTCGGCACTTCAGACATCAATGTCAATAGCACGATGCCTGTCACAATAATGGTCATGAGTGAAATGGGCAAGATGCGTTTGCTGTAATAGCGGTTCGGGCTTTTTTCTATAAAAGGCAGGAAGGTGAGGACGCCAATGGCAATGCCAGGAATGAGTACCGTTGCGATCCATTCGATCTTGCCGATAACGGGAAGTTGCCCGTACAGCGCAAGGAATTTAAAGAGGAAGAGGAAATACCACTCGGGGCGCGGAATGTAGGAGGTGTCGCTGGGGTCGGCTTTGGGTTCAACGGGGATGCCGATAAAGGATGCCAGCAAGATTAAGAGGAGAAAAATACCTAACGATACAACCAGGTCTCTGAAAATAGTGTCCGGCCAGAAGCGTTCGCCTTTGTCCAGCTCGCGTTCGTAGCGTTTGTTGATCTTTTGTTTGGTTTCGTCGTTCATCGCTAATCTTCCTTTGTTGGGAAATGCGATTCGCCATGTTTAATGATGAGATACAAGTGCACGCCCATCAAGCCAGCGAGAATGGCGGGAATCATCCAGATATGTGCGGAGAAGAAACGCTGTAAGGTAAGGGCGCTGAGTTCAGGCCCGCCGCGCAGGGCTTTGAGGATGAAGTCGCCGAGGAAGGGGACCGTTCCTGCAATGCGTGTGCCGACGGTGGTTGCCCAGTAGGCTTTTTGATTCCACGGGAGCAAGTAACCTGTGAAGCCCATTCCGAGGGTTGTCAGGAAGAGGCCAATGCCGATGAGCCAGGTAAGCTCACGCGGGAATTTGAAAGAGGCTGTGTAAAACACGCGCAGCATGTGGACGAAGACCAGTATCACCATGAGGGTTGCGCCCCAATGGTGAATGCCGCGGACGAGCCAGCCAAAGGCTACACCTTCCATAATATATTGAATGGAGTCGTAGGCGTGGTCAGGGGACGGGGTGTAATAAACGGTCAGAAAAATGCCTGTCAGTCCCTGCATGATGAAGAGGAACATGCTGGCAGAGCCGAGAGTGTTCCACCAGGTTGTTTTGGGTTCGGGGCGGTCAAGTAGATTTGTGTAAAGGTCGTTGAGGCCGAGGCGTTCATCGAGCCAGTTGTAAATATTGTTCCACATGATCAGCCTTCCTTAAAGAAAATTTCAATGAGGCCGTCAGCTGTCAGGCGGTGTTGATCGTAAACATCCAAAGCGCGCGGAGGAGGGCCATCCAACACTGCGCCTTCCATGCTGAACTTGGCGTCGTGGCAGGGGCAGATATATGCTCCAGATTCTTCGTGCCAGTTCACAGTGCAGGAAAGATGCGTGCAGCGGCTGTTGAGGATGAGTAATTCGTTCGGGTCATCTGATTTGCGGATGGCATATCCACCGAAGGAACTGGCTGTCCGCTCCCAACCGTTGACCTGTACTCGGGTAAACGAAAAGGGATAAGGTTTGCCGACCTGCATATCCGCGAATTTACCGATAGGTATCCATGCTTCTTTTCCACCCTCTTGCAGTGCGGGGTCGATCAAATAAAAAATGGAAGGTAAACCGACAACTGCGCCGATCAGACCTCCTACAATTCCCGTGGTTACTTTGATGAAATCGCGGCGGGAAAGTTCATGCGAACCAGACATGTGCGCCTCCTGAAGATTTTATTGCGCTTGCCGAATCGTGATCATGAATAAAGAAAACTTGTACAGGTTAATGGTGTGAATTGGATTATAAGGGTCTTTGTCGCCTTTTTTGAAGGATGTCTGATAACGAAATAACTAGGATGATTGTCACCTTTATTGTTCATGTTTTCACTTAATTTTGCGATTCCAAAGGTTAGAGAGTAAAATAGGCACTTGCAATATAAAAACATGGGTGAGATTGCGCGTTAATCTTCCTAAAAATTTGATACGGAGGCATAGATGGGCTTGAAACGAAATGTCGGCCTTTCTGCGGGGTTGCGCTACAAAGGACCATCGGGATATTTAACTTATATCCTGCACCGCATTGGCGGACTTGGCATGGCGATCTTCATTACCACACATATCCTGGCGTCGTTCGTGGGCGGGCGAACTGGGGGATTCTTCAACGGGATCTATGAGAGCTGGGCGTTCCAGGTATTTATTTTCTTTTGTGTTCTGTTCCACGCGATCAATGGACTTCGCATCACCATCCTGGACCTGTTCCCAAAACTACTTGACTATCAAAAAGAAGCCATTTGGATCGAATGGGCAGTGTTCATTCCTGTGTATGCTATTTCCGTTTTCGTGATCATAAGTACGGCTGTGTGAGGTTAGGATGACTACGAAAAGAACTCTTTCCATTAAACAACGCGGCCTTACAAATTTTGAAGCCATCATGTGGATATTTACCCGCCTCTCTGCTTTGGCGATGTATGCTCTGATCCTCTTTGGCCTGATCGGCGCCTTGATCATGGGTGCTCGCAATCAGATGAATTTTGCAGATGTGATGCGCTGGGGGTTCATGCCTAATGTGACCCATGTGCAAAGCACGGATGTGCCGGACCTTGACCTTTGGGCCTCCCCATTGTGGAAACTGACTGCTTGCGCATTGTTGCTGGTTGCAGTGGCGCATGGCGTACATGGTTTGGTCGTCATTGCAGATGATTACATTGCCAGCGAAGGCGGACGCAAGTTCGTGCGCTTTTTGAGCATTGTAATGATGATCTCAATGAGCGGTATCGGCATTTACCTCATTTGGACTTCGTAAGGTCACAAAGGAGCACGAAGGTTTTCCTTTGTGCTCCCTTGTCTCCTTTGTGGTAAGAATTTTTCAGGAGTAATTCATGGCAAACGTTCATCAATTTGATGTGGTCGTTGTTGGCGGCGGCGGGGCTGGACTCATGGCGGGTCTGTACGCATCCAAGACAGCAAAGACCGCAGTGATCAGCAAGATGTATCCTACGCGTTCTCACACAGGCGCAGCGCAGGGCGGTATCTCTGCCGCGCTGGGCAACTACGAAGAAGACAAACCCGAATGGCACATGTACGACACCGTCAAAGGGTCGGATTATTTGGGCGACCAGGATGCGATCGAATTCATGACGAATGAAGCGATCGATGCAGTGCTTGAATTGGAACACATGGGGCTTCCATTTGACCGCACTCCCGAAGGACGCATCTCACAACGTCCGTTCGGCGGGCATACCAACAACGAAACTGGTAAACCCGTTCGCAGAGCTGCACACGCCGCAGACCGCACGGGCCACATGATTCTGCAAACCTTGTATCAGCAGTGCTTGAAGAACAAAGTCAATTTCTTTGATGAATTCCAGGTGCTGGATTTCATCATGGTCAATGGCAAGGCAGCGGGCGTGGTGGCAGTGGAACTTTCCACTGGCGAATTGCATACCATCCATGCAAAGGCTGTCATCTTTGCGACAGGCGGATACGGACGTATCTTTGAAGTGACATCCAATGCGTATGCATACACGGGTGATGGCCCTGCCATTCTTTTCCGCTGCGGCATTCCGTTGGAGGATATGGAGTTCTTCCAATTCCATCCCACGGGTATTTACAAGCTCGGCATTCTCATCACCGAAGGCGCACGTGGTGAAGGCGCGGTGTTGATCAACGACAAGGGCGAACGCTTTATGCCCAAGTACGCTCCCACCGTGAAAGACCTCGCTTCACGCGATGTGGTTTCCCGTGCGATCTACACCGAAATTAAAGAAGGCCGCGGTATTGGCGGCAAGAACTTCGTCTATTTGGATATTCGTCCTGAGACGGTCAACAAGTTTGCCGCGTTGGATGGACGTACCAACCCAGACGGCTCTCCCTTGAAAATAACAGGTGAAACGGTTCTGACGAAGATCCCTGACATTGTGGATTTCTGCCGTGTTTATCTCGGCGTTGACCCTGTGACTCAGATGATGCCGATCCAACCGACGGCGCATTATGCGATGGGCGGCATTCCAACCAATAAATATGGCGAAGTCGTCATTGACGATAAAGGCACAGCGTTCCCTGGTCTGTTTGCAGCGGGTGAATGTGCTTGTGTGTCTGTGCATGGTGCGAACCGCCTCGGCACAAATTCATTGCTCGACCTTGTAGTCTTCGGCAAGCATGCGGGGTTACGCGCTGCTGAGTACGCAAAATCTGCTGACTTTGAGAAACTGCCCGAGAACGCTGATGCAAGCGCGAGGTCCGAGTTTGAAGCGCTTCGTAAAGGCTCAGGCAAAGAGAAAGTGTTTGACCTGTCCAATGAAATGAAGAAGGTCATGTTCGCAGATGTCGGTATTTATCGAAACGAAAAAGACATGCAGTCCGCATTGGAGAAGGTGCGCGAGTTGAAGGCACGCTTCAAAGATATCACCGTGAGCGATACAGGCAAAATCTTCAACACCGAATTGTTGAACGCATGGGAATTCGGAAATCTGTTGGACATTGCTGAAGTGGTTGCGTTGAGCGCATTGAACCGCAAGGAATCCCGCGGCGGACATTCTCGCGAAGATTTTCCTGACCGCGATGATAAGAACTGGCTCAAGCATACGCTGATATGGAACAAGAACGGCAAGCTCGAAATTGGTTACAAGCCCGTGGTCATTACCAAACATCAACCCAAGGCGCGAGTTTATTAATAGAGGCGAACATGGAAATTACAATCAAAATCTTCCGTTACGATCCTGAAAAAGATGTGCGCGGCCACTACGAAACTTATGTGGTTGAAGGCGATGAGAATGACCGCGTGTTGGATGTGCTTGAACACGTTAAGGGCAAATCAGATGGTTCATTGGCGTTCCGTCGTTCCTGCGCACACGGCGTCTGTGGTTCGGATGCGATGCGCATCAACGGACGCAATCATCTCGCTTGCAAAACATTAGTTCGCGATGTGGGCGCGAACATCACCGTGGAGCCTGTGCTTGGCTTGAAGGTAAAGAAAGACTTGATCGTAGACATGGATCCGTTCTTCGATAACTACAAGAAGATGCTTCCGTACATGATCAACGAAAGCCCGCTGCCTGCGGATGGACGTGAACGCTTGCAAAGCCCTGAAGACCGCGCGCGCTTCGATGAAACCACAAAGTGCATTTTGTGTGCAGCTTGCACAACATCCTGTCCATCGTACTGGGCGAACGGCGAATATTACGGCCCTGCTGCCATCGTCACCGCTCACCGCTTTATCTTTGACAGCCGCGATGAAGCGGCTGGCGAACGTCTACAGATCCTTGCAGAGACAGACGGCGTGGCGCGCTGCCACACCGCTTATAACTGCACCGAAGCTTGCCCGCGTGAGATCAAGATCACCAAGGCGATTGGTGAAGTGAAACTGGCGATGATCACAGGTAAGTTAGATTAGTTCCAGTAATCAGTGAATAGTAAACCGCGTCTGGAAAGATGCGGTTTATTTTTTAAAAGTATAGGAGACAAGATATGGAAATTCTAAAGCTGGCTGCTTTTTCACATAACGGCAAAGGCGGCAACCCTGCGGGCGTGGCGTTTTATGATGAAATGCCCACCGCAGGAGAAATGCTCGCTATCGCCAAACAAGTTGGGTATTCTGAAACGGCTTTTCTAGTTAAACAGAATGATGGCTGGCGGGTGCGCTATTTTGCACCCGAAATGGAAGTCCCATTTTGCGGACATGCCACTATTGCGCTCGGCGCTGCTTTAGGCGAACGCTTCGGCGAAGGGACATACAAGCTGACTCTTAATCAGAGTGAGATCAGTGTGCGGGCGAAGAGAGCGGATAAAGGCGGGATCGAAGCGACACTGCAATCACCAGAGACTCATTCTGAAGATGTCCCAAAAGAATATCTTGATAAAGTTCTCGCCTCTTTCCACCTGACAGTTGACAGCCTTGCCCCAGCATTCCCTCCCCGATTCGCATCCGCTGGTGCAAAACACTTGATCCTCTTCCTGAAAGACCGCGAGACGCTTGCCAAAATGAATTATGAATTTGATAAAACCCAGGCACTTATGATGTCAGAAGGATTGATAACTATCAGCTTGCTTTGGAATGAGTCAAACAGTGTGTTCCATTCTCGCAATGCATTTGCCTCAGGCGGAGTGTATGAAGACCCAGCTACGGGTGCGGCAGCCGCAGCACTTGCAGGTTATCTGTGCGATATCAATTGGAACGGCGAAAAGACTTTCACGATTTTACAAGGTGAAGATATGGGCATGCCGTCTCGTTTGATAGTGACATACACACTAAAAGCGGGCGAGAGCATTTCGGTTAGCGGTGAAGTGCGCCCTATTGAATAACTTTTTCCATTTTCGCGGAATTGCTGAGTATGGGTGCTATAATGTTTTGATAAATTCATTCAACGAGCCGCCAACTACAAAAGGATATTAAATTGGTCAAAGTAAACTATCAGTATGAGAAGCGAAAAAAGGAACTGGATAAGAAGCGAAAGAAAGAACAGAAATTAAGAGAAAAACAGCATAAAAAAGGGAATCAACCCAGTGCAACTTCAAGCGAAGCACAAGTTGAATCTCCTGCTGAAGTTACAGAAACGAAACCTGTAACCGAAACAACCGAGAAATAATCCTGCAACAAGTTTTTGCAAACGAGAGACCAGTCCCATGCGGACTGGTCTCTCGTTTGAGTTAAGCAATATCCATTTCCCGTGATGCTATAATGCCTGCATGAATCCCCGCCCGATCATCTTCCGCATTCACGCTGTTCAACGCATGTTCGAACGGCATATCTCTGAAGAGAGTGTGCGGCAGGTTTTGCAGACAGGGGAATTGATCGAAGACTATTCAGATGAAATGCCCCGCCCTGGCGGGTTAATGCTTGGCAAACGCGGTACCCGCCCCTTGCATGTTGTGATGACCGAAAATGAAAGAGATAATGAGTTGATCGTGATCACTGTGTACGAACCGAAACTATCCCATTGGAAGCCTGGCTTTAAGGCTCGAAAATTATGATGTGCATCATTTGTGATGAAGCAGAGACGCTTCCAGGCCTGACCTCGGTCCTGCTCGAACGCGAGGAGCATTCGCTTACCTTCAACAATGTCCCTGCGCAGATCTGCCCCAAGTGCGGCGAAGCGTACACTGACGAGGCGGTGACTCTCAGTCTCTTGCGCGAGGCAGAGAAAATGGCGCGAGCTGGGACAAAGCTGGAAGAGCTTGAGTATGCGTTGATCGCGGTTTGAATCTCTTCACATTAAAGGAGTTGGCGGCCCATGCAAACCTATTTTCAAGAATACTTAAAGATCCTACAGACATGCCATGCTGATATTCTCAAAGCAGTGGATGGACTCCCATCCGCTGCGCTGGATTGGGTTCCAGGACGGGAAATGAACTCGATTAATGTTTTGGTATTTCACCTCACAGGCGCCGAACAGTATTGGCTCAGTGATGTGACCGCACAGAAACCAACCCAACGCGATCGGGACGCTGAATTCAAAATCCATGGCGTGGATGTGAGTGTCTTGAGCAAACGCCTCGAAGATAATCTGACATTTGCCGCAAGCGTGTTGGAAACATTGAATCTCACAGATATGGAAACAACCCGTATTTCTCCACGAGATGGGCGGGAAGTTACAGTGGCATGGGCGCTGCTTCATGCAATGGAACATTCCATGCTTCATCTCGGGCAGATCCAACTTACACGTCAATTGTGGGAGCAAAGGGAAAGAGACTGAAGGTGACCGATTAAATTCTTTCAATTAATTGTAAAAAGGACTCGCTAGCGAGTCCTTTTTTATTTTGTATCAGGCGTTTACGCTGCCAGCAACACTTTGTGGATTTAATTTCCAGCCGTGATAAATGAGTAATGCTCCAACAGAAAGACAGTAGACCTTAATCATGATTTCAATGATCTCATCGGGGGTGAGGATGAAGATCAGACCTGTGTTGAAACCGTATGTAAATGCATATAAGCCGAGGAAGATCAGGCTGGCACCTGTCAGCGGGGCGAATAAGCCAGCAAGGGAGTGTCCTTTTACAGCGTAGTAAGAGGCGAGGATCGCACAGAAGAACATCCAACTATCTGCGATCGGGAAGGACATGAACCAATTCTTATATCCTGGTACCAATTCTGTCACGGGGAAAAGACCAGCAAAAACGGTGACCCAATATACAATGCCCAAAGTGGCGGTAATGATCGAGAGAGTGATTACAAGTTTCTTTGAGTTCATGAAATTTCCTTTAGTGTGCAGCAGTTTTTGAAAATAGATTGATGATCAGAATGCCAGCCATAATGAAGGCTATGCCGATACCGCGTGCCCAGTCCATTTGTTCGCGCCAGAGAATCGCACCAACGATCACGGTCAATATGATGCCGATGCCAGACCAGAGTGCGTAAGCTGTGCCAATGGGAATTACTTTTAAACTAAGTGAGAGCAGATAGAACGAGAGTCCATACCCTGCAACGACTACCAGACTGGGGATGAGCTTTGTAAATCCCTCAGAGAATTTTAGGGCTGTGGTGGCGGTCACTTCGCTTACGACAGCGAAGAAGAAGATCAATGCTGTTTTCATAAGGATTCTTTCTCTGCGAGTTGCAATAGAGTGTTCATCATCTTCTTCCTCGTAGCGGACGATGGTGGAGCGAAATCCAATAAATCAGAAACCCAGAGACCATCTATCGCCATGCGGATGATCGTTCCGACTTCAGGCGATGCCGCAGTTTCGGTTACTTTGTTTTGCCATTTGGCATAATGCTCTCGTAACGGCTGGAGTAGCTCAGGAGCGTTGGCTACTGCGGCGAACAAAGCGGAACCCATACTGTCTAATTTTGGGTTGCTCTGAAAGGATGCGCGGATGTACGCGGAGAGCCAATCGCCATTGCTTTTTGCAAGTTCCGCTTCTAGCATGGAATCAAACTCGGCGACGAGCCGCTCAATCATGCCTTCAATCAGTTTATTCTTGGATGGGAAGTGATAGAGCAGGCCGCCTTTACTGACCCCAGCTTCTAGGGCTACTGCATCGAGGGTGAGCGCGCCAACGCCTTTGTCTAATACGACTTTGGCGGCCGCCTCAAGGAGTATAGTTTGTGTATTGGAAGAGATATCTTTTTGTTTCATATAAATAGTATACCGTCTGGACGGTTTAGTGTCAAGAGTGAATTTCAGCTTGTTTATTGCTGGCAAGCGTTTCAGAGGAAATGGAAAATAGCATCCTGAACCGAGTGCTATAATATTTTCAACAGAATCAATATGAAAAAAATAATAACCGCTTTGTTTGGGTTCTTGATACTAACAGCTTGTTCAGCAAAGCCTGTGAGCACAACCATTCCCCTGCAACCGTCTCCAACGGCCCGCGTGCTGCCTACATCTTCTGCTCCAAGCGACTCCATTCTATGGCAAGGATTGCAAATGAAGATGGATCAAGCCGAGATCACGGATGATTTCATTACCGATTTTGGAACTACAAGAAACCCAGCTGCTGGGGATAAATTTCTGTGGGTGCATGTATTGTTGGAAAATACGGGGAACACCGAAATGGACACGCCACTTGCAGAACATTTCAGTGTGCTTTATGCCGCTGCTGAATTTAAACCGACTTATGGTCATCGCAAAGACCACATGGACTACATCACTTTGGACGCACTGCTGTTTCCAGATCAGCAAGTGGAAGCATGGCTGCGCTTTGATATTCCCATCGCCGCTGAGTTGAAAGACCTGCGCTTCGTGTTCCTGCCTGAAAGTTCACATGTAGGCGTGTCTTTCTCATCTCCCAACTATCCGTACGCGGATGACCATCCAACTTTTGTGTGGAATTGTGCTCCATAATGATATAAAAAATGGCGGACAATTGTCCACCATTTTTTATATTCTGTGGTTAAACACGTTCTCCCCTAAACTGAGTTTCATACAACTGAGCATATAGCCCACCCGTCGCGATCAACTCATCGTGGGTGCCGCGTTCTACAATTTTTCCACGGTCCATTACTAAAATGAGATCAGCTGCCAAGATCGTGGACAGACGATGGGCGATGACAATATTTGTCCTGCCTGCCATGACTCGTTTCAGAGCATCCTGAATTAACGATTCAGATTCACTATCGAGAGAACTGGTTGCTTCGTCGAGAACCAGGATCCTTGGGTTCTTCAAAATGACACGCGCCAGTGCAATGCGCTGTTTTTCTCCACCGCTCAAACGATAACCGCGTTCTCCGACGATGGTGTCATAGCCATCGGGTAAGTCCATGATGAAGTTGTGGATGTTGGCAGCGCGCGCAGCGGACTCGATCTCCTCCCGCGTCGCATCCATTTTTGCGTAGGTCAGGTTGGTGCGGATGGTATCGTGGAAAAGATAAGTCTCTTGCGTCACCATGCCGATCACTGACGAAAGCGAATCGAGAGTCACATCGCGCAAATCGTGTCCGTCCATGCGGATGACTCCCGAGGTGGGATCATACAAACGTGGGATGAGATAAGTGATGGTGGTCTTGCCTGCGCCCGATGGCCCGACCAGTGCGACCAGACTCCCAGCGGATGCCTTAAAGGAGATTCCCTCCAAAGCGACTTCGCGTGCCTGGGATGTTGGATCAGCTTCGGCTGAGTCTGAGGCGGCGCTTCGCCCTCGACCGTCGTCGGTCTTAGGTCCACGGTCTTTATCTGCCAAAGACATTACTGCTTTGACATTATCCATGCTGCCATAGCGTTTGACTTCACTGAGCAGGATCGAATCGTCGACCTTGTAATTGAAAGTGACATTATCAAATTCAAGTTCGCCTTTGACGTTTTGTAACTCGAAGGCATTTTCTTTTTCAGTGATGTCCTGCGGAAGATCGATGAGTTCGAAAACGCGCTCGAAGGAAACCATGCTGGTACTGAATTCAACGGGCGCACCTGCGAGTCCTTGCAGCGCTCCGTAGAGCGAGCCGAGATACGAACCGAAAGCGACGATGGTGCCGATGGTAAAGCTGCCTTGAATGACGTAGTAGCCGCCGAGGCCGTAGACGAGTGCCGTGCCCACTGCACTGACGAGGCCGAGGATGACGAAGAAAGTTGAGCCGATAACCGCACGGCGGATTCCAATATCGCGCACACCTGCTGCTCGTTGACGGAAGCGGGCTTCCTCTTCTTTGGAGCGCCCGAATAGTTTAACGAGTAATGCGCCGCCGATGTTGAGAGTCTCATTCATATGCGCGTTCATCTGCGCGTTGAGGTCCATGCCTTCGCGGGCAATATCGCGCAGGACGACGCCAAGCCGCTGGGCAACGAAAATGAAGAACGGCAGTACGAGCACACTCAATAGAGTTAATTTCCATTGCAGGGTAAGCATCACGGCGAGGATGGCTGCCGCTTCCACAAGGTTGGTGACGATGTTGACGATGGTGTTGCTGATGGCATTTTGCGCACCGACTACATCATTGTTTAAGCGAGACATCAACTCGCCCGTTTTGGTATTGGTGAAGAAACGCAACGACATGCGCTGTAATCGCGAGAAAAGCGAGGAGCGCAGGTCATAGATCACGCCTTCGCCAACAGCCGAGTTCAAGCGGCGTTGAATGACTCCGATGCCGCCGTTGAGAATTGGAACGAGCAGCAGCGCAACCGCGAGGATGGTTAATTGATTGAGATTTTTGGATGGCAGAACCGTGTCTATCATCTGTCTGAAGATCAGCGGCGAGACGAGGGTGAGAGCCGCACTGATAAGAATGGTCACAAGCATTCCACTGATATGCCACCAATAGGGTTTGGCATAGTTGAGGACTCGCAGTAAAAGTTCTTTGGTCACTTTGGGCTTTTGGTCGCCCGAACGCATATATTGATACCAGCCACCATGCATGAGGTGTCGTCTCCTAGTTGGGTAGTCGTTAGTTATCTAGTCAATTGAATAATGGTTGTAAGGATAAGGACTATAAGACCAGTCGACTA
The DNA here is from genome assembly GCA_046328875.1 of Anaerolineales bacterium. Classification (GTDB taxonomy): domain Bacteria; phylum Chloroflexota; class Anaerolineae; order Anaerolineales; family Villigracilaceae; genus Villigracilis. The sequence continues at coordinate 4,789,692 of JAXLVS010000001.1, forward strand.
ATTCCGCAACTGGAAGAGAGGGTAGGTTAATGAAAGTCTGATGTAGAGGCTTTGGAAAATGGCTATATAATTTTGCTCAAGATGCATTCCTGAAAGAATTTAAACGCTGATGATTGGATAAGAGGAACTCATGATCACATTTCGCCCTATGAACATTGAAACCGACGCAGCCGATATGGCCCGCATATTCAGCTACACAAAAGTAGAGCCAATCACCGCAGAAACCGCCCGCGATTGGTGGACCTTGCGTAAAGACGAATTCCGCTGTACCACATTGGCTCTCGATGAAAAGAATCAAGCCATTGGCTATTGGGATGTGGAGCACGAAGCATGGATGCAGCCTGGTCGCTTCTTTCTCAAGGTCATTGTCGCTCCTGAATTTCGCAATCAAAAAATTGGCGCGCAAATGTATGCCGATGCGCTGCATGTCGCCCGCGAACATGGCGCAACGGAACTTGAGAGCACCATCCGCGAAGATGATCTCATCTCCAATAAGTTTGTTGAAAAGCGCGGCTTCAAGGTCGAATATCACACGTTTGAATCCACTCTCGATTTGAGCACGTTTGATGCAACAAAATATAATGAACTGCTGGCGCGCATCCATGCCGAAGGATTTCGCTTCTTTTCTTTAGCCGAAGCAGGCGTTACCGAAGAGAATAAACGCAAACTGTATGAGATCAACCGCACCAGCTTTCTGGATAGTTCAGGAAGCGATGGCACCTTCTCGGATTTTGACTCATTCTCAAAAGACGTATTCGACGCTTCCTGGTTTCGCGCGGATACTCAAATCCTCGCCTCTCTTTCTGACCGTTGGGTTGGTCTTGCAGCAATCGGCATCTACAAAGCTGACAATTATGCTTACAACGCTTTCACAGGAGTCCTGCGCGAATTCCGTGGCCGTGGACTCGCGCAAGCATTGAAGCTGCAAACCATTGCACTCGCAAAGAAGGAAGGTATGAGCTACATCCGCACGAACAATGATTCAAACAATGTCCCCATGCTGCATATCAACCGCAAACTTGGCTACCAACCGGAACCTGGATATTATCGAATCATCTGTAAATTAGATTCTGCCTAGAGTTGTTGGTTCCACAAAACTTAAGTGACAGTCATCTTCAAGTTGACTGTCACTTTTTGATTCATGTACTGTCAGTACGAATGGGTGAGTGAAAATCTTATCGAGGTACATATAATTGCCGCCTATCGAGGAAAAATGGGACAGAAGAATAATCAACGAACTGCAAAAAGGGGTTTTCGATTTTGGCTAATCCGCATTGGCCTGGGCATCCTTATTTTATTGATCGCTCCGTTTCCGATTGGCACCATCTGGCAGGTCATCGCCCAGCAAAGCGAGCGGGAAATTTTGCCTTTGGGTCAACTCGTGGATGTGAATGGACACAAGATGCATATTTACTGCACGGGAGAAGGCAGCCCAACAGTTATTTTGGAGGGAGGCGTACCCGAGTGGTCCATCCACTGGCAGAAAGTTCAGCCCAAGATATCAAAGTTCACCAGAGTCTGTTCGTATGACAGGGCAGGTTATGGGTGGAGCGAAGCGGGACCGAGCCCGCGCACGGCGGAGAAGATCGTTAGCGAATTGCACACGCTCTTACAAAATTCTGGAGAAGCAGGTCCGTATGTTTATGTGGCGCATTCGTTCTGGGGGCCTGCTGCACTTTTATATCAAAATATATATCCCGATGAAATTGTTGGCATGATGCTCATTGAAACATGGAGCCCGCAGTTATTCTCGCCAGCACCCGATGTGATCATGCAATCCATTCCGCTGGCGAACACGTTGAACAAGCTCGCCCCGCTGGGACAGATCCGCTTGTGGGGTGAACTGGGCGTGCTGCCAGTTGAGTCCATTTTTCAAACGCAATTGATCCCCACAGAGTTGCAGCCTGCTTACAAGGCCGCCTATTACGATGGAAAACTTTGGAATGCAATGTCTGAAGAATATTCCGCCATGAACGAAAGCGGAGTGCAGACTCAAAACCTCGCTTCTCTCGGCGACCTGCCGCTGGTCGTCATCAAAGCAGGCATTCACCCCGCTGACGATTATCCGCCCGCCGATGTGTGGGATGCAACACAGACAAGCCTCGCGCAGCTCTCATCCCGCGGACAGTTGATCATCGCAGAGAATAGCGGTCATTTTGTGCAGTTGGAGCAGCCTGCCTTGGTAGCGGATATGATTCAACAGGTCATTGAAGAAGTGAAATAAGAATAGCCAATATTGACATAGATAATAAAATCCGAATTGAAGCACCGGGGTTGTAATCTTCAATTCGGATTTTATTCTTTCAAAAGATTTATTTTATGCGTTAGTTATATTTTATTGCCAAGGAGAATACGATGATTACGATCACTTTTTCGATGCTTTGTTTTATCGTCCCTGCTTTTGTATGGGCACTTTTCTTGATCGTCTCTCGTCTGCGGTCTAGCACGGCAATTGGCATGATCATTGATCATGCTGCTGGCTCAACCGATGGCGATGTTTCTGCTCCTGTCATTGAGTTCCAAGTTCCCGATGGCAGGAAGTTCACTTTCACGGGGATGTATAGCAATACAACGATCCCTGAAATGCTCTATGAGGCATTCCTCAAGTATGTTCTCAAAAAAGATATTACTCAAGTCACGGTTTTGTATGACCCCGAAAATCCGCAAAAGGCGCGAGTCAACTCATTTGGGAATATCTATATAATGCCGATCATTCTTTTTAGCATTGGGGTTTGTATCATTCTGTATTCGATCCCTATGTTCAGTAATTTCCTGACACCAATTTTTAATTTCATTAACCGCGTCGCCCGGGCTCTTTCATAAAGTGTGTTGGTGAATTAGCCGAAACGCTGTTTACAATTGCCTAATCTGCCAAATCTGCCTATAATTGCCCAAATACAGGCAATTCTTCTGCCTGTACCATTTTTTAACAACGGAGAATATACATTGTACAAAAAGTTTTTTCTTTTAGGTCTGTTAGTGATCGCGTCCCTCGTTATGGCAGCATGTGCGCCCCAGGTGGAAGAATCTCACACTGCTGAGGTAGTCCATTGGACGTATGAAGGCGAGGAAGGCCCTGAACATTGGGGAGAGATCAATCCTGATTATGCTGTTTGCGGTACAGGAAAAAGCCAGTCACCCATTGATGTTGAGTCTGCGGCAGGCGATGATCTGACAAATATTTCTTTCCACTATGCGCCGAGCGAGGTGAACATTTTGAACAATGGACACACCGTTCAGGTCAATTATGATGCTGGAAGCTACATCGAATTGGACGGCGTTCGCTATGACGTTGCTCAATTCCATTACCATGCGCCCAGCGAACACGCTGTGAATGGAAAATTATTCGCCGCCGAATTACACATTGTCCACAAGAATGCGGACGGCGGACTAGCCGTTGTTGGCATTCTTCTCGATGAAGGTGCGCAGAACGATGCTCTTCAGCCTTTCATTGAAAACCTGCCTGCGAAAGAAAGCGAAGTTGCTGATGCCGGTGTAAAGATCAACGCTGCAGATTTCCTTCCCACCGTACAAACAACCTATCGCTATAGCGGTTCCCTCACCACACCTCCCTGCTCTGAAGGTGTAAACTGGCTCTTGATGACCACTCCAGTTGAAATCTCTACAGAACAGCTCACCGCACTAAAATCCCTGTTCGATCATGGAAATAACCGTCCTGTTCAGCCGCTCAATGACCGTCCGCTGGTTGAAGATAACACCCCCTAGTTTTAACATCTAAAACAAAAAGGCAGTCCACTTAAAAATGGACTGCCTTTTTGTTTGTTCAATAAATTCAGGCGGGTATAATTTCGACTGTATAGATGACACGATCAAAATCCTCCTCAAATTTCGGAGTTTATACTGTGAAACTATTTTTATTTTTTTGGAGATAAACATGCCCAATAAAACGCCCGCCATCATTTCTGTAATATCGACTGTAGTTCTGCTCCTCATCCTTGGAGCTTTTTCTTTTTTTATTGATCTGGTTGTGCTCAATGGATACAGCGAAAGTGCGGGCAGTTCAGCGCTGATCTCTTTTGGCCTGTGCCAAAGTTTGGGATTGATCCTTTCTGCGGTCTTTTCATGGTGGCTTACGAATCGTCTTCTCGCAAAATTTAATTGGAATAAAGCATTAACGGTGATTGCCTCTGTTTTCGTGTCTGTGATGTTGGGCGGTATATTGGGAATCCCAGCTTTTATTCTTTCTGCTCTTGTTGCAGAAGGAGCGCGGTAAAGGTACGTTTCATGGAATTTTTCACAAGAGGCTCTCAAAAAACCTTGCAAATGGCGGTATTCTTTTATAATATGGCTCTTCCAAAGGGTGCAAAGCAATGTGCGATGACCAAATAGAGGAATGAGGAGATTCACATGAACGATAAAAATATAAAAAAGAATAGCCAGTTTAAAAGGTGGGTAAAAGTAAGCTTCTTCATTGTGTTGGCGATGGCCTTAATCCAGGCTTGTGGCGCGCCAAAGATCCCTGAAGGTGCAAGAATTATTGAAGACACCCCTACAAAAACCATTCCAACCAAAACTCCCTACGTAACGGCCACTGTCCCTGGCGGTACTTCGCTGACAGCGACTGCTGAAGCCCTGCAAACGCATGAAGGCGCTGTCCGCTTCATGAGCTACAACATTCAAGAAGGTGCACAGGGAAAACTGCCCGATATCACGAACATTTTGAAGGCATACAACGCCGATGTGCTTGCCATTCAAGAGGCGGACGGTTGGGGCGCCGATGATTTTGCAATAGCAAAACAGGTCGCCAGTGACCTTGGTATGGAATATGTTTATTGTCAGGCAGATTCTGCGTCAGTAGATAAGAACGGTAACACGTACGATGTTGTATTATTTTCCAGATTGCAAATTAAAAGCTCTGAAACTTATTCTGATGTATCAAATTGTCTTATCCGCGCCGAGGTAGTTACTGCCAGCGGAGCGTCTTTGCAGGTGTTCTCCACCCAGATCAACCCGGACTTTGATGTAGCAGGTTGTAAGAATGTGGAAGGCATTGTGAATGCAATGAAGCCCTATATAGACGGCCAGGCGATTCTTATGGGCGATATGACCATTCCTCCTCCGGGAGTGATCATGGGCTATTCAGATAGTGAGATCGCATGTCCTCCCATTCTTGAGGCTGCTGGCTTAACCTTCTTTGCCGATGTGAGCCAGATTGACCACATGTGGGTTACGAAACCCATGCTGGATGTAAAATCCTACGAATTGCCCAAGGTTGCAGCTGAGCCATTTCTGCCGAAGAGTGTTATGCGGAATATATCGGATCATGCGCCGCTGGTAGTTGATTTCTACTTCCCGTAAACATTAATCACCCTATTTGGTTTGGGCGGACTCTGCCCATGCAACGCGAAGATCCTCTGTAACTCAATGGAAAATAAAAACAGCTCACGTGTGAACGTGAGCTGTTTTTATTTCGGGCAGGTTTCAGAGGGAGCTCCCACAGGAAGACCAAAAGCCTCATAGACTGGAATGCCATCCCATTCAGTTGGAATAAGCAACCCCAACGCGAAGGCGGCTGTGGCTGCCGTGTCCACGGTTTGAACTTGGGTTGTCAATTGCATGGGGTGAATGCCTGCACCTGATGCGATCCACGGGATGGTCATATCTTCGGCCATGCTGGAGCCGTGAGTAGTATCATGTCCGCCGTGGTCAGCGGTGATGATAAAGAGTGTTTCTTCTCGTAACCCTCTTGAATCCAATTCAGCTAGCAGGTTGCCAATGGCCTGATCTGCGCGAAACAATACACTCAACTGCTCATTGGACAGCCAGCCATATACATGTCCCATGTCATCTGTTGTGGGGAAATGAATAAACATCAACCTGAAATCAGCAGGGAAGTTTTCAATGAGCTTTTCAGTAATAATCAGATCACGGTCATTGATATATTCAAAAATATCTGTACTGGATGGCTCTGTGACCTGCCGTAATTTCTCTTTACCAACGTACATTACTGTCTGCATGCCTGCTGTATGCACAACGTCGAAGATATCAGTAACTTGGGCGTATCCATTTTCGGGGATATAGTCATTCCAATCCACGCCATGTTTTTTGGGACACATGCCGCTTAACATGGACGTGTGCGATGGAAGAGTGGAGCTAGGGTAAATTGTCCGCGCAGAGAGCGTATATGCGGAGCTCTTCATCAACTCTATCAGGTTTGGCATGGGCGCAAGTGGAATGGCATCGGGGCGAAAACCGTCAATGGATAGAATCAGTACGCGGCGGGCGAGAGGCGCAGGCGTCGCTGTAACAGTGACCGTGGGAGTGAATGTCAATGTTGGGGTGAGTGTGGGAGTCGATGTGGATGATGGTGTTACTGTTGCAGGCTGCAACCTCATACCGCCCGGTAGTTGGCAGGCGAATAGCAAGATAAAAATAAAGATGAAAAAGATTCGGTTGCGATTCTTCATGCGATTACCTATAATGAGGTTGCGTTAGGAAGCGTGACATTTATCCATTACCAGAAAGACATTGGGATTGTATGATATGAATATGGATTCTACATCACTCGATAGCATAATAAATGAAGTTTTACACCATACGCAGACAGATCCGCATAAAGGTGCCAATGGCCTTTCGGATTTCATTCTGGGAGCGCAAGATGGATTGGTCAATGTGCTTGGCGTGGTGTTGGGCATTGCCGCCGCCACAAATGATGCCCGTGTGGTGCTGGTGGCTGGGCTTGCGACTGCGTTTGCAGAGTCTATCTCGATGGGCGCGGTGGCGTATACTACTACTCTCGCTGATGCAGATTTATATCAAAGCGAGCGTGAGCGAGAATATCGCCATATTCAAGAAGCGCCAACCCTTGAAACAAAAGAGATCCGCGATATTTATGAAAGCAAGGGCTTCAAAGGGGAATTGCTCGAACACATTGTAACTACGATCACTGCAAATAAAGATGTGTGGGTTGCTGTAATGATGGCGGAAGAACATCAACTTGCGCCAGTGGATAGAAAGACCGCCTTCCGCGCCGCATGGGTTGTGGGGCTCTCTGCGATCATCGGCTCATTGATCCCAACGGCACCATTTTTGTTTTTATCTGTTTCCACAAGCATGTGGATGTCTGTGGTGATTACGGCTTTGGTATTGTTTGGAATTGGCGCATACAAAGCGCGTGTTACGGTTGGTAAACCTGTTCGCAGCGGTTTGGAAATGATGCTGATCGGTACCATCAGCGCGATGGCTGGTTATTTGGTTGGGGTGTTACTTAAGGTCCCGCCCCTGCCGTGACGGTTTTCCAAAATATAAATTCGCCAACATTCCCAAAAAGAAAACAAAGAGCATTGCCACGATCACTTCGGAGCCCCAGCCAATAACAGGCACGAAGGTGAGCAGTTCAAGTGCTGTGTCTTTTAGAAGGGTGGAAAGCCCGTAAATGGTAATGGCGGTATAGCCTATTTCCTTGAAGCCCAGTTTATAGTCATGCACTTTTGCGAGATGCACGATCATATAAATTTCCAGCCCCGTGAGCAGCAGGGATGTCCCTGGGATGGGCGCGGTTAATGCGGAGATCACTACAGCAATGAGGGTATAGATCAATATCAGTTTCATAGTGTTACCGCATAAAATAAAATACCGCAAAAGCCGCGATAGCAAGGCAGAAGAGCAGCGCAACAGCGCCTAGTATCCACGGCAATGCGCTTGAGCTTTTTTCCTCTTCTATCGCTGGTGAATATTCGCGTGACACAAAAGGCTTCGATTGAAAAGATGGTTCCTTCGAAGGGACTTGTACGCTATTGATTCCCATCACCATTGGCGACGAGGTTTTTGTAACAACGCCCAGTTCGCTCATTTTCTCAAGAGCGCCTTGAATTTTAGCGCGCACATCGTCTGGTAGTTCGTTCATCCCTCCATACATCTGACCATTGACGCTGATGTTGCTCGTGACCGCAGTCATCACGTTCTTCACAATATCCCCCTCCAAAAAATCAGGGATGCCATTTCCGTTTGCATCCACAAAGATCTTCATCATCTGCTCGTATGCCTGTCTTTCGTTTGATGGCATTTCTTCGAGGTTGTTATACGTCTTTCCGTTGAAAATGATACTGGTCATTTGTTGCTCCTGTTTTATATAATGCCGCATCATTCCCCCGCGGACGGTTGATTCTTTCTCTCTGAATCATTCGCCCCGCTGATTAACAGGTGCCGCAACGGTCACGTTGCGGTACCTGCTGTTCGAGCTACTTTAACTGTTCTGATATTTTTTCATATACTCCAGGCGCAGCAGCAAGAATGGAAATTGGCGAGGATAGATAATCTGCTGTACCGTCTATTTTTGTGACGCGGGCGCCAGCTTCCTCAGCGATGAGGCCAGCCGCGGCAATATCCCAGGAGCGCAGAGCAAATTCCCAGAAGCCGTCAAAGCGGCCTGATGCAACGTAACAGCCATCTAAAGCTGCCGAACCGAGGCGGCGCACACCTTGAGTCTTTTTGGCGAGACGCTCGAAATATTTAAAGTTATCTTGTTTGGTATCCCACGTGTCGTAGGGAAAACCTGTCACCAAGAGACTCTTTTGCAGTTCCGTGGTTTCAGACGCTTTGATCTTTTTGCCGTTTAGAAATGCGCCTTTTCCACGCTCGGCTGTGAATAGTTCATCGCGTAGTGGGTCGTATACTGCGCCGAGAGTCACAATTCCGTTGACCGCGTACGCAATTGATACGCTAAAGACGGGAATGTGATGAGCGTAGTTGACTGTCCCGTCCAATGGATCAATGATCCAAGTACCTTCATTCTCTCCTGCGGTTTCGCCGCTTTCTTCAGCGAGAATGTGACTATCGGGAAATTGAGCTTGAATCTCTTTGATCAAAAATGCTTCAGAGGCATGATCTATTTCGGTAACAAGATCAATTGTCCCTTTGTAGCGAACCGTATGTTCCTTGCTGTATCCATCCCGCAGAATGGCTCCTGCTCCACGGGCGAGTCGTTCAATATCTGCTAGTGTTGGTTTCATGAATGTCCATTCCAAATGCGGCGTCCTAGCGCGGAGAGTGCAAACTCCACTGCGAGAGCGGCCGTGTGATTTTGTACGTCAAGGATCGGGTTGACTTCAACCAGGTCCATGCCGATCAATTTTCCAGTTTCAGCGATCAATTCACACGCGAGATGCGCTTCGCGCTGTGTCAGCCCAGCAGGAACGGGTGTTCCTACGCCGGGGGCATGCTGCGGGTCGAGCGCATCAAGATCTAGCGATAACCAAATGCCATCTACATCACGGCTGACGTGTTCAATGGCTTTTTCCATTACTGCGACCATGCCGTAACGGTCTACCTGTTCCATGCCCATCACCATTGCGCCTGCATTTTGTAAATTGACCTTTTCCCCTGTATCAAGGTCGCGTGCACCAACAATGGCGATCCGATGCGGGTCAATGACAGGGATGGTTTCGTCCCACAATTGCACCAGACTTGGATCGCCTTGCCCTGCGAGAACAGCAAGTGACATGCCGTGGATATTTCCTGATGGTGTTGTTTCTGCTGTGTTGAAATCAGCGTGCGCATCGAGCCATATTACCCCAAGCTTTTTATTGCGTGCTGCTCCACGTACTGAACCAATGGACAGACTATGGTCGCCGCCAAGTACGAGAGGGAAGCGTCCGCCTTGCACAGAAGTTGCCACCGCTCCCGCCACACGCCGTGACATGGGGATGATGCAGTCGATATATTTTAGCTTTGGGTTGGTGATGCTGCACATTTCCGCGATGGGTACTTCTACGTTGCCTTCATCCTGAACAGTGTAGCCAAGCTCTTCCAGCTTTTTTTGTAAATGTGCATAGCGGATCGCGCTTGGGCCCATATCCACACCGCGGCGGTCTGCGCCAAGATCTATTGGAACGCCGATAACATCTATTTTCATTTTTTACTCCTAAGGTTTTTTGAGAAGATTATTTGTCTGAAGTTTGATAATGGTTTTCAGAAGAATATATAGATACACGATTGCGCCCATCTGCTTTGGAACGATAAAGCGCCTGGTCTGCAAGGGTTAATAAAGTTTCGCCGGAGTTTGCGTGGGTGGGGTAAGAAGCAATTCCTGCTGAAAATGTGCATTTGAGCTCTTTGCCATCAAAGTCAATGATCGTGTCTTCAAATTGTTTCCTTAAGCGTTCTGCCCGTTTATAAGCATCATCAAATGAGACACCTGTCATGAGAATGACAAATTCTTCACCGCCGTACCTGCAAACGATATCACCCTGGCGGGTATTCTCATTAAGGAAACCTGCCAGTTCCTGAAGCATAATATCACCACATTTGTGACCGTATGTATCATTGAATTGTTTGAAGTAATCCACATCAAGGATAAGAACGGAAAAAGGAGTGTTTTCGCGAATTGACCTTGCAGATTCCTGGTCCAGTGCCTCAGAAAAGTAACGACGGTTGAATGCACCAGTCAATGGGTCGCGGATCGCTTGATCTTGAAGTCTCGCACGCAGCAACTCATTCTCGTTCAATTGATTTTGCAGCGATAAGTTAACTTCTTTTAACTCAACCTCAAGAGCCTTGCGCTGCGTCATGTCACGCGCAACGATCACACGTCCTTCTAAAGTGTTTAAACGATTGTAGATTGGCGTAACAACAATTTCAAGCGTGTATTTTGGCGTGCCTGGAATTTCGATCTCTTCGCGCGAGAACTCTGTGAAAAAGAATCGATTTAGCAATTGCGGCCAATTACGAAAGACTTCCACCGGGTCTTGCCCCGATATTTCATTAATAGATTTCCCCAGCCATTTTTGCGCCATCAGATTCGCATCCACTACACGGTCATGAGCATCTACTACAAAGACCATTTCTGGGATGTGCTCCATCACAGTGTCACGGGCAATCGGCACGAGGTCAAACAGACTTAAGCCAAAGATACTTGCCACAAGTAGAATGGCTGTCACGTTGAAGAATAGCGGAGTCAAATCCACAGGGACGGAAAAGAATGGAATCAAACCCGGGTTTAATTGATAGATAATATTGATGGCAAATGGTATGGTCACTGCGGCGATCAGATACATCATTTGCCTGCGATAGACCAAGCGGGATTGAATGAAGCGCCAAATCATCACCCCCACTCCGATTATCTCCAGTAAGTAACTTTGAGCAAGCATCACCCAATACATAGGTCCGCGGCTGATGAGCAATGGTCCGCCAGATTCCATTGCAATGCGGGTGGATGTGTAATAGAGATGAAACCAGCGTTCGGAAAAAATAGTCGATAACGAAATTATTGGGATAATGAAGAACAATAATATGATTGGCTTGCCCGTTAACCATTTATCCAGCCGCGCAAACTTCAGGGTAAAGAAAAACCATAATGTTGGCACAGCGATGATGCCGATGTTCTCTAGTTTCAGCCAGAGATGCTTTCCCTCAAGTGTAGAGGAAAGCGTGATCATCGCGTAACTGAAAGACCAAACTCCCAACCCGATCAGTGTAAGTACCATCGAATGAATGCCGGGCTTGGGTGGTCTACGCGATAATAGAAATGCAATGACAAATGCCGTCACTGCATTGGCAATCAAAATAATTGCAAAGATACTCCACTTAATGTCCATTGATGTGTGTCCGAGCAGGTCAGGCTGTTCGATAGTATCCCACATCCACCGAATATACTTGTCCGCGCTTGATAACTTGCTTCACCAGGTTGGTTCCATAACGATACCCCACCTGACGATAATCTGAAACAGATAAGATGAGCATATCCGCTTGTTTGCCGACTTCCAAAGAGCCGATCTTATCGGACCTGCGAATTGCGTGCGCTGAATTAATAGTGGACGCCGCTATAGCTTGAGCAGGAGTTAATCCCATGTAGCGGCATGCAAGTGCAATCGCAAACTGCATCGACTCATTCCAAGTGGTGCCGGGGTTGCAGTCAGTGGCAAGAGCAAAGAGAGCATTTGCTTCCAATAATTTTCTTGCGGGAGTGTAGTGAGGCTCAGCCAATCCAAATGGCGTACACGGAAGTGATACCGCCACTGTGTCTGATTTTCCAAGCGCATCAATATCTGCATCTGAAGTAACGACCAAATGATCTGCGGAAGCTGCTCCTAACTCTGCCGCGAGCGATGCACCGCCAAGGTTGTCAAATTCATCAGCATGGATCTTGAGCGGGAATCCCAGCGACGCAGCCTTGGTCAATATCTGACGCGATTGTTCGAGTGTAAAAGCTTTTGTTTCGCAAAAAACATCCACAAAGGGCAAAGGCAGACGCGGAGCGTGAGTCTCCCACCATTCCTTCAAAACGGGCAGCATTGTATTTGCTACTTCATCGGTATACCCTTGCGGGTCACCTTTGAATTCGGGGGCAATGGCATGTGCGCCTAGAAAAGTCATCACGAGGTCAAGTGGACTTTCATCATCTAGTGCGAGTAAAGCTTTTAATAAACGCAGCTCGGTGGAAGTTTGCAACCCATACCCGGTCTTTGCTTCGGCTGTAGTTGTGCCATGCGCGAACATGCGTAACAATCGTGGACGAGTCTGTGCGATAAGCGTTTCCATGCTGGCCGTACGTGTCGCCTTGACCGTAGAGATGATTCCGCCGCCTGCTGCAAGAATATCGAGATATGCCATGCCACCCATCTTCATCTCAAATTCATTGGCTCGATCTCCTGCCCAAATAAGGTGGGTATGAGGATCTACAAAGCCTGGCATCAAAACACAGCGACCTGCATCCAGAGTAGGCTCATCTGGATAAGCATTTTTTAGCTCATTGGTTGTGCCAACTGCAATGATCTTTTCATCGCGAATCACAATGGCGCCATTTTCAATAATACCCAGCGTGCCAAGCGCCTTTCCGCGTTGTGGTCCGCCTGCAAGAGTGAGAAGTTGAGAAGCAGAATGTATGAGCATAAATTCACCATATTTTCATGATCGGCTGACGCTGCAATTTAACCACAGAAACGACCTTATAGGGTGTTTCATTTAGTGGCGAAAAATCTAAGTAATCTTTTAAACTTATGAAAAATATGTCTTTTAGAGGGTGTAGATCGTTTACGAAACTGCTTTCAGAGGGGCAAAAACCTAACATTAATGTAAAATAACAAAACCTTGATTCTTTTGCTAATTCTGATATTTAATGTACAATAAATATATCACTGGAGGCCTTCTAGTGAAATTCAAAAGAAAGGAGAAAAATTCCCATGTTATTTTCACCCAAGGAAAAAGGCCAGGGTCTTGTTGAGTACGCGCTGATTCTTGTTTTGGTAGCTATCGTTGTTATTGCGGCTTTGATGGTTCTCGGCCCAATCATCGGTAATGTATTCAGCAAAATCAACTCCAGCCTCTCTGCTGTATAGTTTTTGCCAATCGATTATAAAAAGTCCCGTCTCAAGACGGGACTTTTTATTTTTTATATACGTAGATCAGTTGTTCACGGTCGAAAAAATCAATTTCCCAGTCGGGCAAGCTGAAGGAAACTGTTATTACGCGAGCGCCTGGTTTTAATTCTTTCTTTAACTTTTCTTGAAGACGATCTCCATAATCTGCCGTGAGATATGCAAAGACAATATCCGCATCGCTTACATTAGACTTGTAAAAATTCCCCGCCTCAATTCTGACTTTTGAACTGACACCGTTTCGAATAGCATTTACTCTGCTAATAGCGCACTGCACAGGTCCTGCCTCGATTCCTACAGCGTTCAAACCGAATTCCTTTGCAGCCATAATAAGAACACGTCCGTGGCCTGATCCAAGATCGTAGAGAGTTTCCCCAACTTGCGGATTCGCTAGATCCAGTGCGCGGCGTATGCGCTCTTCCCGTGAGGAGACGGGCGGTAACCCATAAAATGCGGGGACTAAAACCCAGAGCAATGCAATAACTATGATACATAAGGCAAGAACCCCAAAGAGGATTTGCATTAAGTCCTCTTTTTCATTATTTGTAATGCTAAAAGCCCTGCCATATTTAATACCACAGCGGTCAATGCTACAAATAAAAATCCAAATCGTTGATAAATAATCCCTGCCAGAAATGCGCCGAGGGCACGTCCCAAGGCGTGCCCTGTCACGTTCATGGAAAGCATAGTTGCCCGGGCGGAGGGAACAAGCTCTGTCATTAAGGGAATGTGGCTGACCATTATGTATTCAAACGTGATGTAAAACAGGAATAAGCCGATCAGAGCGCCCGTTTGGGTTCGCCCAATGAACGGAAGTAGTATCGAGGCCAGGGTATTGCCGACCAGCCCAATGGTAAGAGCGAGCGGTTTTCCCAGTCGGTCTGTTGTGAGGGCCACCAATCCCTCTCCACTTAATTCTGAGATGCCGATTATTGCTGAGGCTCCAGCAAGTGCAATGATCTTCAGACCAAACGAATCTTCCAGCCAAACGCCAAAGATAATGTTGACCATTTCATTGGCTGCGCTAGCCCATAAGGCAATGGAGATGCCTGCAATTGCGGGAATGGAGGTTAATACAGCGCTGTAACCAGTGCGGGAATTGTTGGTGAGTTCATGGTGTGGATCTTCGTTTGGAACGATGCGCCAAATGACAAGAAAAATTAGAAGACCGAGCGCTGCAAAAATTGGGAATGGGGAAGACCATCCAAAGCTATTTATCAAAAACCCAACAGCAGGAACGCCTGCAATAAATGCCATAGACCATGCCATTTCAGTGACGGCTAACGCCGTGCCGCGCTGATGATATGGAATGCGATCACCAAAATAGGCTTGCATGGCAGGGTCGAACATATATTTGCCGATCATCCCAAGTAATAAGGCGGCAGCGAGCGTCCAAATGGATGGATAGACCGCAACCATGCCAGTGCCTAGAATGAAAACAGAAATGCCAAGCAGCATGCCGAATTTTCGTCCACGGCGATCAGCGATGGGCGCGAAGATTGGGCTGGTGGTTCCAAGCAGAGAACGTGCCGTCATTAAAAGGGACATTGTGGAAATATCCACACCGAGGCCGCGTGCAAAGACCGATAAAAATGGATACACCATCCTGTGGGCGGTATTCAGGATGGTGCGTAGTACCATGAAGATGATGAGCTGAAATCGAATTCGCAAGGGAATCTTCAGCTATTTGATTTGAGGGTCATGAAAAAACGGGTGAGAAAGTATGCAGCCAGCCAGGCCATTAAGTTCAATCCAATAAAAAATCCGATGATGACGAAATTCCCTGAGTTGAAGATCGGGGATGGAGGCGGATGCATGATGTTCTCGGCGGTGGAAAAGATGACTCGCAGAACAACGATATAGATAATATTTGCCAGTGAGGTAAGCCATGCGGTGTTGAAAATCCACAAGCCGACTTGGAGCAAAATGCCTGTGACGGCAAATATCATGGCAAGGCGAAAACGCGGCTCGGCTAGGAAAAGACCATTCCAATTGGTTTCCATGGCAAATAAGGAAAGGGGCAAATAGGTGATCCAAAAGATAATGCCTGTGCGGCCAAGCGCAGCGGACCAGGTGTGGAAAATGTCTTTGCGCAAGAGCAGGCCTAAAAATCCAGCAAGAGCCGCAGCGAAGAAGGCAATTTCAGCAGTCAACACCCAGGCTCCATGCAGATATACAATCCGCACATTGGATCCCAACGATTTTTCCTCAGGACCGAGGAGAGTGAGCAATGCGATCGCGATGACTGTGGTGAAGAAATAAGTTATCGGTGATTTAAGTTTGGACATGGCATGAATTGTAATCCATCCAAACAATTTTGTTTGGCGATTGGCCAAAAATTCTTTGTAGGTTTAACGGATTTCAATCCATCTCTCTTATAATCTGTTCTATGAATAAAGAAACCCTCAAGAAAGTCCTATTTGCGGTATTGCTTCTGGGATGGAGTGCCATCATATTATCTGCGTTTTACATTACGCAGCGCCCGGTGTTTCTTCAAGTGTACGTGGGGATTTTGTCAACATTATGGACGATTTCGTTAGCTATCATTCTATTTGTTGACTCTGCTGGAGTGGGATGTTTTTTGTTTAAGCAGATCCGAATAGATGTTAATGAGCACGAACAATTGATTCTTGGGGCAGGACTTGGTTTAGGGGTGTTTGGCCTGCTTGGTTATGGTTTAGGGGTGATGGGCCAGGCAGACCCACTAATTCTTCTCATAATTCTTTTTGCGATTCTGATTTGGTTTTTTATTTCTAAGCTTCATGAAAAATTGCAAAGCAATCTTTATTCGCTTTTCGCCTCTTTTCAAGAAGGAAAAAATGGAATTCCGGTGTGGCTTCCTGTTGCTGTTGTGTTAACTTGTACCATCGGTTTTTTCTTTTCCCTTTTACCACCCGCCGAAGGGTTTGATGGATTGTTATATCATCTTGCGCTGCCAGAAAGGCTGTTGGCTGATAAACAGATTCTTTTGTATAACATTCCCCAATTCTGGTTCCCAAGCTTGATGGAAGGAGATTTTGTTTGGGCGCTTGGACTTGGAAGCGAACGCACGGCGCAATTATTGCACTGGATATTTTCTTTGCTTATGGTTGGATTGGTTTGGGAATGGGCACGTGCAATACTTGGAAGCAAAACAGCATGGTGGTCGTTGGCTATCTTGATTTCCATGCCTTCTCTTCCCTGGCTTTCCTCTTGGGCATATACAGATATTGCACTTGTCTATTTTGGGCTGGCCTCACTTTATGCAATATGGAAATCTAATAATTCAAGTCAATGGATTGTTGTAAGTGGCTTGTTTGCGGGTATGGCCATGGGGATCAAGTATACAAGTTTTGTTTTACCCATTTTTTGTGTCATGCTGATTCTGCTATGGGGTAAAGGTCTTCGTGCTCGTATTGTTGCCAGCGCTACTTTTTCTCTATCAGCAATTTTGGCTGCATCTCCATGGTATATCCGTAATTGGGTTTTGATGGGTAACCCGTTTTATCCATTTGCCTTCGGAGGACGTTATTGGGACTCTTTTCAGTCAATATGGTATGCGGGAAATGGAACGGGCATTGGTTGGGAACCCATACAGCTAATTCTGTTGCCTCTTAATATCACGCTTGGTCATCGTGACCAAAATTATTTTGATGGGCGTATCGGCGCGTTCTTTCTTCTTTTCATTCCACTTGCCATCTGGGCGTTTTGGAAAACACGCTCTGCGCCTGACACCACCCGAAAAGCTTTTTTTATATTTGGCATATTTGCTTTACTTAACTTTCTGGTCTGGACTTTCGGTGTTATTAGAACGATGAACTTATGGCAGTCCCGCCTTCTCTGGCCTGGACTAATCCCTTTTGCAATTCCTCTTGGCTTTGGTGTTACGCTTCTTTCTGACTTTGACCTGCCACGCCTCCGAGTAAATTTTATTTACACTGTGATCATTGGGCTCGTTATTGCAACAACCTTGTTTGATAACACTCTGAGTCTAATTGCTCGTAGACCTATGCAATATGCACTTGGAATGGAGTCGCGCCAATCTTATTTTCAACGGCTTCAACCCCTCTATGCATCTGCCCTTGAATTGGTCGAGTCAACACCACCTGATTCGTTTGTGTATTTTATGCGCGAACCGCGCAGCTATAACATGCCACGCAAGGTTCAACCAGACCCGATCAATAACAACCTTGCACATGACTACTATTTGTATAAGAGCGTAGATGCAATTCTGAGCAACTGGAAGTTGAAGGGATATACCCATATTCTTCTCTCAAAAGTTCAGCCTGATGAACAATTTCTGGAACAAATTGATCCACTTTTACCGTTTTTGAAGTTGGAAGCAGAGAACGAGTACTTTGAGTTATATTCCATTAAGTAGTGAGTGTGCCTTTGAAGGCTTTGCTTGACAATCCATTTACATGTGGATACACTAAAAACGTTCGAGGCGTTGCCGCCTGTGTTTTCATCAAAATATGGTTTTCAAGATGAGACATTCACCGAAATAAAAATGAGGCCACCACGGATGTGTGGTGGCCTCGTATGTTGAAAGAAATAATTTGAAATAAAGTGCAAGTTTGAAAATGCACTGTGGAGAAATGTATGAGTGAATATTGGCCGATCGTTGTGATCGTTTTGCAACTGATCTTTTTAGAGGGAATTTTATCCATCGATAATGCCGCAGTGATCGGCGCGTTGGTTTCGCCGCTTCCCAATGACGAAGAAGTACCGTGGCCAGGTGCGCTGAATAAGCTGGGAAAGATATTACATCCCTTCCTCGGTTATCAAAGGATGGCAGCACTGCGTGTTGGTCTTTTAGGCGCTTATGTGGGCCGTGGCGCAATGTTGTTTTTAACCAGCTTTCTCATCCACAACTCGTGGATAAAGTTGATTGGCGCTGTTTATTTGATCCATCTGGCTTTTGATAATCTAGAAGATGCAACAGGTGGCGGGGACGAAGATGGAGAGGTAAAGCCTATCAAGGTGCAGTCTTTCTGGGCTACCGTGTTGACCGTTGAAATTATGGATCTTATTTTCAGCATTGATAATGTGGTCGCGGCCGTGTCACTCTCCGATATGATCTGGGTTGTCATGCTGGGGGTTGGTATCGGCATTTTAACAATGCGCTATGCGGCAGGCATCTTCAGCTATGCCGTAGAGCGCGAGCCGATTTTGAAGCAAGCTGCATATATTTTGGTGTTAAATATCGGTGTGGAGTTGATCCTCGACCAGGTGTGGCATATTGAACTCCCCGACCTTGTTCGTTTTGGGATTTCGGTAGTGACCATTTTGCTTGCGTTGGCATACGCACATATCCCATTTTTGCAGAAGTTCCGCTTTGTACTTATGTGGCTCGCAAAAGGGATCGGGATTGTCAACGAATTTGTGGATTGGCTTTTCTTGCCTTTCAAGGCTGTCTTTAATCTTATTGCTGGGTTGTTTGTTCGCAAATCCGAGTCACAGATGGCAGAGTAGTTAACGTATATAAAAACAAGGACTGCGTACAACGCAGTCCTTGTTTTGTTTAACTATGTTCTAGCCGCCTAATTCTTTTTCCATCCAAACCAAATGAATGGTTCCCAAATGAGGCGCTGGAATTCCTGCTATGTGATATCCGTGTTTTTCAAAATAAGCAGTAGCAGTGACGCGGGACATGGTACCCAATGTTTTGAATCCTCGGTTATATGCACGTTTTTCTACAGCTGCCACTAATGATGTGCCGATGCCCTTGTGTTGATGTGATGTCGACACAGCTAGGTGCGAAATATTTCCTACACCGGGCGCCTTTTCATACAACTTGGCAACTCCCAAAACTTCACCGCTTTGCTCATCCACTGCCATAAAGTGTTCGCTGATCGGCTCATAATCGTCTTTTTCAGTCCCTTTTGGGTGTCCCCAAGGTTCGCGTAAAACTTTATATCGAAGCGCATAATACGCCTTGAATTCCTCCCATGTTTTTGGTGCTTTAATAATAGTCATGTTCCCTCCAGAATGAATCATTAACTACATAAAACATTATACTGCTGAACAGAAGTGTTAACTTCACTCCTTGACAGTGAATTTAACACTAGAGTACACTATCTATAGGTTGGGGAGTAGCCACCTGCGGTTTTAAGCAGGGCGCGTTGTCGTCATCTCATTGGTTCGCAAAGCGAGCCATCGGCAACGCGGACGTTCCAAACGTTAGGCGAGACCATCACGACAGGCGTGGTGGTCTCGTTTTAATTTACAGACCATGCAGCCGAAATCCATTTGGAACCAGGAGATTTGCATGATACTCGAAGGAACATCGCAACAGGAATGGCATGCGCTGACAGCAGCCGACGTTCTTAAGAATTTAGAAGTACATGAAGAAGGGTTGACTACAGCGGAAGCTGAGAGGCGTCTTACGCTATATGGACTCAACCAATTACGCGAGGCCCCTCGTCCGGGCTTTCTGGCTTTACTGTGGGCACAACTCAATAACTTTGTTGTGATTCTCCTGATAGTAGCCTCGGTTATTTCAGCCCTGCTTGGGGATTATGTCGAAGCAGCAGCCATCATGGCTATTGTTGTTTTAAATTCAGCGCTTGGTATCGTACAGGAACAGCGTGCGGAGCAGGCTCTGGCTGCGTTGAAGAAACTTGCCGCACCAGATGCCCAGGTGATTCGTGATGGCGCACGCACTTCCGTGCCATCCTACAATCTTGTGCCAGGCGATATTGTGTTTTTGGAGTCGGGGAATTTCATTCCAGCAGACCTGCGTTTGCTCGAAGCCGTAAATTTGCGAGTGGAAGAAGCTTCGCTAACAGGCGAATCTCTACCGGTGCAGAAGAACGCAGCCACCGTGCTTGAGAAAAACGTGCCGCTCGGTGACCGAAAAAATACGGCCTTTATGGGGACAATCGTTAACTATGGCCGTGGACGTGGTGTGGTTACCAGCACAGGTATGCACACACAACTCGGACTCATAGCAACCATGCTGCAAAGCGTGGACACAGAAGAAACTCCATTACAAAGAAGGCTTGATCAGCTTGGTAAATCCTTAAGCATTGGTTCATTGATTCTGGTCGCTGTAGTTTTTATCGTTGCGCTTATCAACCAGACCGAAATTAGCGGCCTGTTCTCCGCGCCGATGAATTACCTCAAAGAATATGTTGCAGAGATTACCGAGGTGTTCATTATTGCCATCAGCCTTGCAATTGCCGCCGTACCTGAAGGGCTTCCAGCTGTTGTGACAATTTCCCTCGCACTTGGAATGCGTGAAATGGTCCAGCGCCATGCGCTCATCCGCAAGCTGTCCTCTGTGGAAACGCTTGGTTCTGCCACAACGATTTGTTCCGATAAAACTGGCACATTAACCCAAAACGAAATGACCGTCACCCGTGTATGGGCAGATAACCAATTCATCCATGTAACGGGAACGGGGTATGCACCCAACGGTGAATTTCAGGTGGATGGTAAAAAAGTAAATGTGAATGATTACCCTGCCATTCTTTCGACTCTTTGGCTGGGCTTATTAAATAATGACGCCACGATTGAATCTACGGGCGAAGATAGATCTTCTCGAACGTACCGCATCGTAGGCGACCCGACAGAGGGTGCACTACTAGTGGCAGCAGCCAAAGCTGGAGCCATTCACGTTGAGCTTGACGATGCATACCCGCGTGCGAATGAAGTTCCATTCGACTCAGAACGCAAACGCATGATCACGATCCATGACGTGCGCGATCCAAAGCCGCATGACCTATCTCCATTCAAAGATGAAAAGCACAAAGACTGGGACGTGATCGTTGTCAAAGGCGCGCCTGATATCGTCCTTGAGTTATGCACAAAATACCAGGGCATGGACGATAAGCCTTTGGAAATGACGAAGGAAGCTAAAGAACGTATCCTCACTGCAAATGATGCGATGACCAAAGATGCCCTACGAGTGCTCGGCTTCGCTTATCGTCTGGATAAGAATGTTTCAGATGATGCCGAAGATCTCAACGCCGATGAGTTGGAAAAAGACTTGGTCTTTGTTGGTCTGTTAGGCATGATCGACCCACCGCGTACAGAAGTGAAGCCTGCGCTTGAAAAAGCACGTCATGCAGGGATCCGCACAGTCATGATCACTGGAGATTTCCCCAATACAGCCAAAGCCATTGCTGAGTCTATTGGTTTGCTACGGCCTGGTAAAAAAGTGATGACGGGCGCTGAGCTCGATAAGATCGATGACACCGAGCTTAAGAACATTATCGAAGATACAGATGTATTCGCTCGAGTTTCTCCTGAACATAAAATGCGTATTGTAGATGCGCTGCAAGCCAACGATGAGATCGTTGCAATGACGGGCGACGGTGTGAACGATGCTCCTGCCATCAAACGCGCGGATATTGGTGTCTCCATGGGTATTACTGGTACCGATGTAGCCAAAGAAACCGCAGACATGGTGCTCACAGACGATAATTATGCGAGTATCGTCTCGGCTGTAGAGCAGGGACGTATTATCTATAGCAATATCCGCAAATTCGTTTTCTTCTTGCTTTCCTCAAATGTAGCAGAGATCATGATCATTTTCCTTGCTACGTTGGCGGGCCTACCTGCGCCGTTAACGGCCATTCAACTGCTCTGGCTTAACCTCATTACGGATGGTGCTCCAGCGCTGGCCCTCGCCATGGAGAAGGGCGACCCCGATATCATGGACCGCAAGCCGCGTGCCAAGAATGAGCCTATTGTCAACCGTTCGATGGGCGTGGGGATCCTCGTGCAGACTGTGGCTCAAACGGGGGCAGTGCTCGGTGCGTTTCTTGCAGGGTTGGCTTGGCATCTCGAAGCAGGAGCAGTTATCCCGTCTGGCATGAACGTTTTGTCATTTGTGTTGAATCATGAATGGCGTGGTGTGGATGTCCAAACTGCGGAGACAATGGCCTTCGTTACATTATCGCTTGCTGAGCTGTTCCGTGCATACACGGTTCGCTCGGAGCGGGCGTCTGTATTCACGATCGGTGTCTTTTCAAATAAGTACATGCAATATGCGGTGGGACTTTCCATCACGCTGCTGTTGATCGTGTGTTCTGTGCCGTTCTTGCAACCCATTTTTAATACGCACTTCCTTAGTGCGCGCGAGTGGGGTTTGGTGGTTGGACTTGCACTACTGCCTGCGGTTGCAGAAGAAATAACCAAATTCTTTCTGCGAAGAAAAGAAAGTTAGTTGTTATAAAAAAATCTCCCGCAATTGCGGGAGATTTTTTTATTTTCCTTTTTTCAAAGAAGAGTGCATTTGCTTTAGGGTTATTTTCCATGTGGCTTCAGCATCCAGCTTGCGTTGAATATCTCTGGCACGCTGCCGCATGATCTCCATTACCCGCTCATCTTCGCCTGCGTCCAGCCAGAAACCGTGCTCGTTCGTGGCGCAATACTCCAGCTTTAGATCGTATAAACGATATTGGAATTCATCCAGTTGATTTCCGCAGTGTGGACAAGGGTAGATGGTCTTGGATTGGAAATGCACGAGGGAACCTTTGCGGGCATCATCGCTAAAGGCTGTATCTTCCAGTTGATCAAGCTCAAGAGAATCCAGCCACATGCCGCGGCAGTTTGGGCATGAATCCACTTCGATCATGCCTTTATAATATTTCTTTACCAATTCAGAATTACATTTGGGACAATTCATGGCTCATGTCATTGCTTCGAGCGGGGTATCTCCATCCGAAGCAAGCTCCTGTTCCATTACATGGTTTACAAATTCTTCGATAGGGTTTTCATTAGGATGAGTATCCATCCAAAGCAAGAACTCCACGTTGCCTTTCGGCCCTAACAATGATGATTTGACCAATCCAAGCAGGCCGAAGCCTTCATCTTTTGCGTAGTTCAATACATCCAACAGAACTTGTTTATGTATTTCAGGGCTGCGGATAACGCCATCACCGCGTGAAACATCTTTTTTGCCAGCTTCAAATTGTGGTTTGATCAAGCATAGCAATTGGGTGTTTTCTGAGACCCATTTTTTGATAGTTGGCAATAAAACTTTCAACGATATGAAAGAAGCATCTACAGTGATTAATGAAACAGGCTCAGGCAGTGACTCGACAAAGCGTGCATTGGTCTCTTCCATTACAACAACACGGCGATCATTGCGAAGTTTCCAATGTAGGATGCCCTTGCCCACGTCAATGGCGTAGACTTTCGCTGCGCCATGCTGTAACATACAATCAGTGAAGCCGCCTGTGGAGGAGCCAACATCTGCGCAGACGAAATCTTTTACATCTATGGAGAACGCCTCCAGCGCACCTTCCAGTTTTTCTCCACCGCGAGAGACAAAGCGTGGACCGGAGTCAACTTTCAGCGTGGCTTTTGGATCGGTTGCAGTGGCAGGTTTGAGCGCGACTTGATCGTTCACTCGTACTTGTCCTGCCATGATCAAGGCATGTGCTTTGGCTCGTGAGTCAGCAAGTCCGCGTTCCACTAGTAAAACATCCAAACGAATTTTGGGCATGCCTCTATTTTACTTGCAGTGATGATATAAACAGGAAATTGGAGAAACCCGATGAAACGTTTATTAATAGTGACCTTCGCTCTTCCGACAATTTTGGCCTGCTCTCTCTTTACTGGCAGTATGCCCGCCACTGAGACAATTCCACCTCCTGCTACTCAGGCTGCAACCCTCGTACCAACTCCCACACGTGAACCAATTGCCTATCCATTTCCACAGCATATGGCTTATGCGCCTGACAGCATTTTGCCGAACCACCGCACACAGCAGCAGCTTGATGATGACGTGCGTACTTTTTATGATTATTGGAAATCTGAATATTTGATCGAAGCAGGGACAGACGCGAACGGGATCACAATGGTCCGCGTGGCATTTGGGAAGGACGAGCCGAATCACTCCGTCACTGTTTCTGAGGGGCAGGGCTATGGCATGCTGATCGTGCCAATGATGGCGGGCTACGACCCTGATGCGCAAACTATTTTTGATGGGATGTGGGCTTTTGTACGTGCACACCCCAGTGAAATTGAAACGCGTCTTATGGATTGGAACATCCCTGAGCCAGAGGGAAATGCCTCTGCATTTGACGGGGACGCCGATATTGCCTACGGTATGCTCTTGGCAGATGCTCAATGGGGAAGTGATGGACGTGTGAACTATAAAGCGGAGGCTGAGAGAATGATCAGCGGTATTCTTGAATCTACTATTGGCAAAGAAAGCCATTTGCCGATGCTTGGTGATTGGGTAAATGTAGGTGAGCCGCAATATAACCAGTTCACGCCACGTTCTTCTGACTTTATGCTGGCGAACTTCCGCGCGTTTGGAAAAGCAACAAACAACCCTGTTTGGGATGACGTTGTTTTACAAAGCCAGAACACGATGCTGAATATTCAAACCAATTACAGCTCAGAGACGGGACTTCTCCCAGACTTTATTGTGAATGGCGAACCTGCTCCCAAAAACTTTTTGGAGAACCCAACAGACGGTGCCTACAATTACAACGCTGGGCGTGATCCGTGGCGAGTAGGGATGGATGCCTTACTGCATGATGACCCAACTTCGCGCGCCATTGTGCAAAAAATATCGCATTGGATTGAGACTAGTGCCAATGGCGACCCGAACCAGATCCGTGCTGGGTATGAGTTGGATGGCACACCTTTGCCTGATAGTGAGTATTACACAACATTTTTTGTGGCTCCAATGGGTGTGGCGGCCATGAATGACCCTGCCCAGCAGGAGTGGTTGAATTCTCTTTATGATTCTGTTTATAACCAGCAGATAGATTATTACGAAGATTCCGTGAATTTATTATGCCTGTTCGTGATGACTGGCAATTTTTGGACACCCTGAATCAGATGGAAATACAGGTAAAATATCTACTATGTTAACTGCCCTATTTAAAACCATGCGCCCGCGGCAATGGACAAAAAATGTCTTTATCTTTGCTGCGCTTGTATTTGATAAACAATTATTTCACCTCGAAGCCTTCCTGCGCACTCTGGCAGGTTTTGCCTTATTCTGCCTGATCTCCTCCTGCGTTTACATCTTCAATGACATTGCCGATGTAGAAGCAGACCGTCAGCACCCTGAAAAGAAGAATCGCCCAATTCCCTCAGGGAAACTTCCCATCAGTGTTGCATGGGTCGCTGTCATTGTGATGGTGTCGATCACATTTGGAGTTGCGTATGTACTGGCCCCAGGGTTTGGGTGGGTGATCGCGGCATATTTCCTGATCAACCTCGCTTATTCAAAGTGGTTGAAGCACATCCCGATCTTGGATGTGTTCATCATTGCAACAGGTTTTGTTTTGCGCGTACATGCAGGCGTTACCTTGATCTCAGTGGAAAGATTCTCGCCGTGGCTGTATGTGGTCATGACGCTTCTCTCGCTCTTCCTCGGCTTTGGCAAGCGTCGCGCTGAACTTGCCTTGCTGGCACATGGCGCAGGTTCACACCGCAAAGTGTTGGATGGATACACACTCCCATTACTTGACCAATACATCATGATCGTTTCAGGTACCACCATTGTGGCGTATTCACTTTATACATTCTCTGCGCCCAATGTCCCGCAGAACGATAGCATGATGTTGACCATTCCATTCATGATGTACACCATCTTTCGATATTTATACTTGATCGAAGTAAAGCATGAAGGCGGCGCACCCGAAGAGATTTTATTGTCCGACCGCCCATTTCAAATTGCTATGATCCTATGGGGAGCAGCCGTACTGGCGATCTTTTATTTCTCGTGAAATCATCCGCGCCCGGCAAAGTTATTCTTTTTGGTGAACATGCAGTGGTGTACAGCCGCCCTGCTCTTGCCGTGCCTGTTACTCAAGTTCATGCAGATGTGGAAGTTTCGGATTCGTCCCGCGAAGGGATCTGGATTCATGCTCCCATCATTGACCTGCACGCCGAGCTTGCCTCGCTTCCTTCCGACCATCCAATTGCTGCTGTTATTCTCAATCTATTCCAACTCTTTGAGATTTCTCAACCCCCAAACCTCGATGTAAGTATATCTTCAACTATCCCAGTAGCAGCGGGGCTTGGGTCTGGTGCGGCGGTTTCAGTTGCGTTGATCCGCGCGTTGGCTCTCCATATTGCCTACCCGTTGACGAATGGACAGGTCAATGACATGGTGTATGAGATCGAAAAACTTCATCATGGCACGCCATCTGGAATTGATAACACCGTTATTACCTACAATATGCCTGTCTATTACATCAAAGGTCAGCCGATTGAGACCTTCAAAACTGGCAAGCCATTTACCATTGTCATTGGTGATACGGGTATTCCTGCATTCACAAAAGAATCTGTTGGAGATGTGCGCTTATTATGGCTGAGAAACACCAACCATTTTGAGAATATTTTTAACGAGATCTCACAGATCTCGTTGATCGCACGCCGTTCCATTGAAAGTGGTAGACCAGAATTACTGGGCGAGCTAATGGACCAGAACCATGCTTTGCTTCAAGAAATGACCGTCTCTTCATCTGAGCTGGATAAACTTGTTATAGCCGCGCGCGATGCTGGCGCAATCGGTGCAAAACTTAGCGGCGGTGGAAGGGGTGGCAATATGATCGCGTTGGTAGAGCAGGCCAAAGCGGAGTCTGTGGCGAGCGCCTTGATCGCCGCGGGCGCAAAACAGACGATCATCACAGAAATCAGCTAAGAGGTGATGTTCACCTGAGTGTTTTATGGCTTATAAAAAATGGTTAGCGCCAATTCTTCCTTATCTCGCCGTGTGGGCGGGATTATTTTTTTTCAAAAGTGCGTGGGCTGCTCTATTGGGATTTCATCTCGCCATAGTGTTGACTCTTTTGTTTTTGAGGTCAGCTATCCCCATTGATGTTCTTTTCAAAAGCAAATCGTCCAAGTGGAAATTGTTCAGTGTATTGTTTTGCAGCACCAGCGGAGTTGGTCTGTACTTTCTTTGGAATGTGTTCGGAGTAGCGCAAGACCTGCCTGCGCAGCTTCTTTCGCTTGGGTTGAATTCAACGACATGGTTTCCATTCATTGCTTATTTCTCGCTGGTTAACCCATTTGTGGAAGAGTATTTTTGGCGTGGTGTGTTGGGGAGTTCTACAAAAAAACTACATGTTGGTGACCTGATTTTTGCAGGCTATCACGTCATGATTCTGTGGGGGAGAGTACACCCACTCGCAACTCTGTTTGCTGTTATCATCTTGGTTTCTGCGGGTTGGCTCTGGCGACAAATGTTTCGCGAAGATGATGGTCTGTTGGCGGCAGTGCTTGGTCACATGGCCGCGGACTTTACCATCCTGCTGACTATTTACAAGATGACAAGGTAATATCTGTTTTGTTATGAATATTCTCACTCTAAAATTAATACTTGCACCCATTATTATTGGCACAGCCAGCCTGGCTGGGCGGCGTTGGGGACCCGCCGTTAGCGGATGGATCGTAGGGTTGCCGCTCACTTCAGGTCCAGTTATATTTTTCCTTGCCATCAGCCATGATGTGCATTTTGCAGCGAACGCAATTCTCGGTACATTGAGCGGTGCATTTTCATTGATCGCGTTTTGTCTGGTGCATGCCTGGCTTTCAAAAAAGTTTGACTGGCGCATTACAACATTAGGAAGCTTGACCGTTTTTGCATTGCTCACCACAGCCTTGCAGAAGTTGGTCATGCCGTTGCTTCCACTTTTTGTTTTTTCTTTAATTACGATCTCTCTTGGTGTCTGGTTGATGCCAAAACAACAATCAGAGCAAGTGGCTGCTTCTACTCTTAATCAATGGGATATTCCTGCGCGTATTTTGGTTGGGACGAGTTTTATTTTGTTTGTAACTGGCATTGCGCCGATCATCGGTTCAAAGTTGACCGGGCTGCTGACCACCTTCCCGCTTTTTGCCAGTATCCTTGCCATCTTTGCCCAACGCCAGCAAGGTTCGGACGGAGCCATCCACGTGCTGCATGGGCTGACGCTTGGTCTGTTTGCTTTTGCAGGCTTCTATCTTGTGCTTGGCTTGCTGATCGAAAATACTTCTTTGGCAGTTTCCTTCGGCCTAGCCTCTCTGACCGCGTTAGTCATTCAAGGCTCATCTCTTTTCATTTTGAGACAATTGCACAAATAAAATAAAAAAGAGAGCCGAGCGGCTCTCTTTTTTATTACTTGAATAATTACTTTCCATACCACATGCGGGCTAGCAAATTATCCTTGCGGATGAACTGATGATACAGGGCCGCACCAACATGCAACGCAACAAGGGCGGCCAGGATATAAGCAAAATTTCCGTGGACGATACGCTCTGGGTAGACAAAAAGATTCTCAGGCATTGTTCCATTGCCAGCCATAATTTTTTCGAGTCCGTAGGCTTCATCCAGCGAATCACCAGTGAATAACATTCCAAAAGCACCGACATATAGGAGAAGATGAGTGGCCTTGCCAGCCAGGTTTAGCAAAGGATGGCCTGCGTCTGCTGGGGCGGGACGCTTGAAAACGAAGCGGGTAATGATACGTGCAATAATGACCAGACCAAGGATAATCCCGATCCACTTATGCACTCCCAGCATTTGGGCTTCTTGTACGTCAGGGGTTCGAGCAAGTAAAAAGAAACCAGACATAAGCGGCAGGAAGATCAAGAGAGCGGTTAGCCAATGCAGTGTGACATGAATAGGATGATAACGTTTGGGTTGATTGTCTGTGGACACGATGTCCTCCTTTTATGAATTCATGTTCTGACTACAAAACCGCGGAGAGTCTTACTCTCCGCGGTTTTTATTTACTACAATTCGCTAGCGCGTCTTGAAATTCTGTCTTTCACTCGCGCTACAAACTCACTCAGTGGAATATTGTTCTGCTGACTGCCGTCACGCACACGCAGCGATACTTGCTCTGCTTGCATCTCGTTGTCACCGAGCACGATCATGTACGGCACTTTCATCAACTGTGCCTGACGGATCTTCGCGTTCATGCGCGAGGCACTCAAGTCTGAATGAGCACGGATGCCGTTCTCGCGCAATTGCTTCGCAACCTTCTCTGCGTATTCGTTCTGCGCATCTGTGATCGAGATCACACGCACCTGTTCAGGTGAAAGCCAAACGGGGAAGTTGCCTGCATAATGCTCAAGCAGGAACCCCACCATACGCTCATGCGTGGAGAGCGGCGCACGGTGAATGCAAAGCGGAACCTCATCCACGCCTTCTTTGTTCGTGAACTTCAGATCAAAGCGGGATGGGACCGCAAAGTCCACTTGATTCGTGGCGAGCGAGAACTCGCGTCCAATGGCAGACCAAATTTGCACATCAATTTTGGGTCCGTAGAAAGCGGCTTCGTCAGCAGCTTCCACATAAGGGACATTGCCATTATTCATGGCGCGGCGCACCATATCTTCCGTCTTGACCCAAAGGGCTTCGTTATCCACATACTTCTTGCCCAGTCCCTGCTTGCTGTGCAAGGAGAGGCGCATCACATACTTTTCGATGCCGAACAGCTCGAAGTATTTTTTATACAACTCAACCACACCCATGAACTCCTGCTCGAATTGATCTTCGCCGCAGTAGATGTGGGCATCGTTCATCTGCATCGAGCGGACGCGCATCAGCCCAAAGAGTTCACCAGACTTCTCGTAACGGTAGCAGGTTCCGTATTCGGCAAGGCGCACAGGAAGCTCACGATACGAACGGCCTCTTGATCCAAAAATCTTGTGGTGCATCGGGCAGTTCATCGGCTTGATGTAATACTTCACACCTTCCAATTCCATCGGCGGATACATGCTCTCGGCATAGTATGGAAGATGTCCCGAACGGATGAACAGGTCTTCCTTCGTGATGTTTGGCGTGCGCACGCGGGAATAACCAGCCTTCTCTTCCATTTCCTTGGCGAGCGATTCCAACTCTTCGATGATGATGCCACCATTGGGCAGCCAGAGCGGCAGGCCGGGACCAACTTCATCATCGAAGATGAAGATTTCCAGTTCCTTGCCCAACTTCCGATGATCGCGCTTTTTCGCTTCTTCGAGCTGCTGCAGGTATTCTTTGAGCTGCTCTTTGGTCTCCCAGGCCGTGCCATAGAGACGCTGCAACTGCTTGTTGTTTTCATCGCCGCGCCAATACGCGCCTGCAACAGACATCAACTTGAACGCGTCCTGTTTGATCTCTTTCGTATTCTGCACGTGCGGCCCACGGCACAAGTCCGTGAATGTATCCTGCTGATAGATCGAGATCTCTGGGGGACCGTCCAATGGCTGGCCGTATTCATCCGTGCCGCCTTTTTCGAGTCCTTCGATCAACTCCAGTTTATAAGGCTGATCGGCAAAGATCTTCTTCGCTTCCTCCGCAGAGATGACCGTCTTCTTGAAATCATGTTTGCCTTGCACGATCTGTCTCATGCGCTTTTCGATCTGTTCCAGATCTTCGGGCGTGAGATTGCGCGGCAGGTCAAAGTCGTAATAAAAGCCGTTATCAACAGGTGGGCCAATGGTTGGCTTCCCATCAGGGAACATCTCCAATACAGCCTGTGCCATCACGTGTGCCGTGGAGTGACGGATCTTGTACAAATATGTGTCTTGATATCTTTCTTGAATTTGCGACATTTTCGCTTCCTTTCTTAACTTTGGTTTGTTGCTGCTTCGTGGACATTGTCGCGTCTCGGAGAAAAGCAGCTATACCCATGTGGGTATTACAAACCTCCGAGGCGCTGATGAGTGATGGTAGTTCCATCTTGAGTCATAAGCGACCTCCTTAAACAAAAAATTCTCACCCAATAACGGGGCGAGAATTATATTCACGCGGTTCCACCCGATTTACCCTCAATGAGAGTATCTCTTAGGCTGATAACGGAGCCAACCGTTTCACTTACTTGCTGACAGTTAATCGCTGAAAGCTTTCTGCTTCACGCTCACGGGTGGTTTTCATTGAATGTTTCTGGTCTAGGCTCTCAACTATCGCCTTTGACTCTCTGTCAGAAAACTGGACCAATTACTCGTCCCGGTCGAAGCGTTTTATTATGTCCGCATATTATATGCCGCTGGCGGGGAATGTCAAGCATAAATAAAACTGGGAAGGCGTTTCGCCTTCCCAGTTTGTTAATTTTATTGGCCCATCGTAGCGGGTACCCACTTACCAAAGCTTTCAAGATGTCCCCAAAGTGAGCCGTAGAATGTGACTGCCCATAGCAGAGCAGTTACTACCAGTAGCAGCACACCGATCATGCGGACTGTTTTATTCTGCTTGAACCACATGAAGAAAGGCGCAGCGCCCAACCCGCCAATGCCTGCCAAAACAAAACCGATGGCAGACATTAAAGGTTCTTTTGTCAATTGTAGGGAGTAAATGCGGACGCCAACGATAACGGCATCAATCCCTGCAAAGAAAGAGTAAATGGCTACCATACTGAGGTCCCAGCCCTGCCATAAGGCAATGGATGTGGCGAGGAAGACAATGCCGAAGAGGGTGGTTGTATCACCGTAGCCGACGTTGTAGCTGCCTGGAAGGGGCCAAGTGAAGGAAAGATGTAAGCCTGTGATCAGGGAAAGCAAACCCACGCCAAAGAAGGCGGCAGCATAAGGACGCTGATCTGTGTCATCCATGCCTTTCCACAGGTAGTGGGCGAGCAGCGCAGTACCTGCGACCATATTGATCATTACAAGAGTTAGATAGTCGATAAACATGTTTTCTCCTTGAAAGTGTTGGAAGTAACGATAAATCGGACAAAGTTGTCCGATTTAAAGAACACATGAATTTATCGCGAGTTACTACGTTGCCCCAATGTCGATTAAAAACAAAAAGCCCCAAAATAGGGCTTTGCTTTGTGGACGGAATAGGGCTCGAACCTACGACCTCTGCGATGTCAACGCAGTGCTCTAACCAACTGAGCTATCCGTCCGAAGGACTGACATTATACCGAGGGTATGCATATTTTGCAATATGGTCTTTTAGAAACCGATCCCCAAAGCTGGAAAAAGTAACCGCAGAGTTTATAGAGAAAATTGAGCAGCCTCTTTTTTACTATAAACTCTGCGGCATAGGTTCTTACACAACTCTCGATACTACTAAAGTGACATCATCCACAAATGGCTGGCCGTTCGTATGCTCTGCCAGAGTCTTAAGAATCTTTTGAATGATCTGTTCAGCGGTCAGGTCAACGCTATCGCGGATTATTTCTGCGAGTCTGTCTTCGCCCCATAATATACCTTTATAGTTTGCTGCCTCAGTAATTCCGTCTGTGTAAAGCAAGAGGATGTCGCCAGGTTCGAGCTTAACTTCCTCTTTGTATAAATGGAATTTTTCCATCAATCCGATCGCGGGACCCGTTGGCCTAAGCCAGAATTCTTCATTGGTTGTCATGCGGTACAAATATGCAGAGTTATGTCCTGCGTTGGCATAACTCATCACACGAGTTTGCGGATCGTATTTCCCAAAAAAGGTTGTCACAAAAGTGGTGAAGTTAATGTTGTGGATGTAAAGTCGGTTAATACGTTCCAGCACTGAGAGTGGAGAGTCCGCATCAGGAACCAGCGTATGAAACGCCGTTTGCAAACTGCTCATGAACATTCCCGCAGAAACGCCATGCCCGCTCACATCGGCCATCACAAGTCCGTGGGTTCCATCTTTGAAATTTACGAAGTCAAAATAATCACCTCCCACGATCTGCGCGGGACGGCTAAATGCTGCGATATTCAAACCGTCAATTGTTGGAACCGCTCTTGGCAATAGTCCGCGTTGGATCACCTGCGATAATTCCAATTCAGCTTCCAACTGACGAAGTTCTGCATCGGTAAAATGCCCCAGGCAAACAGCGCTTGTATAATCCATTTGTAAAAGCTGGCTTTCCACCGCTTCATGACAAACTGCGCAAACGCCCAATGTACCTTCCTTGATCTTCTCCAATGACTCATCGATCACATGTAAATGTTCTTCGATGCAGGTGCCATCTTCCCCAAGGCAGGTGAACTTTTTTTCTTCGGGGGCAGTCTCCACCCAGTGAAGCAGGTTGGAGCGTGTCTCTTGCAGGCTGGTCTCAATTTCATCAAGAATTTTGTTTTTCATATCTTCCTCGTGCTACAAACAGGACAGCATTAAAAAGAACAAGTGTTCTATATTTTATCAGAACACTACATCAAAATCAAGTCGTGGCTGGTGTTCAGGCATTAAGACCAAATGAACACAAGCTCTCTTACATAAAACCTCACTCTCATTCCTTGCGGTATAATCCCTTCGCTATGGCTCGCAAAAAAGCGCCTGAAGATTTATCAGTAGAAGAACTCCGCCGCTTGTTGGTAGAGAAGCGACGCGGCGCGCGCAAAGAACGCTTGGAACATTACCGCCGAACGGGACGTGTTGTTTCGGTAGCGCCAGATTTTGACTTTGACTCGCATCAATCTGCGCCGATAATTGATACTGCAGAAGGAACAGAATCCACGCCCGAGCCAGTTTCCGTTCCGCCTCGCCGCAGAATCATGGATCGTGTTCTTCTCGGCGTGGAAGTGCTCGCCGTCCTTGGTTTGGTGGTCGTCCTCCTCAACGGACTGGGGATGCTTCGCACTCTTAACAAAGAAGTTGTTGCCGCCTTAAATCCAGAGACTGTCACCCCGACGCCTTTAGTGATGGCCGTGGTGCTACCTTCTGGCCACACCCCTCCAGATGCACAAGGCAACACCCGCCCCAACGAAGCGGAAATTCCAGCCCACCTTTTGCCAATGGTGCAATCACTAGCGAACATTCCAGTCCCAACCGCTGCACCAGACCAGGCTGTTCGCATCCAGATTCCATCCATCAATGTGGATGCCCCCATTGTTCAAGGTGATGGTTGGGAACAACTCAAGAAGGGAGTCGGCCAGAATGTTGGCTCGGCAAACCCAGGTCACGATGGGAACGTGGTGCTCTCCGCGCATGATGATGTTTACGGCGAGATCTTCCGTTATTTAGATAGGCTTGTTCCTGGTGACCAGGTCATTGTCTACACTCAGCAGCGACAATTCGTCTATGTAGTAGACCGCACTGTTTTGGTTGAGCCTACCGCCGTGGAAGTGATGGCGTCTACAGGCTCTCCCACGGTAACACTCATTTCGTGTTATCCATATCTTGTCAACGATCAACGCATTGTTGTTTTTGCACGATTACAAAATTAATAAAGTCATCCTTGCTTTGCAAAGTGACAAAATGAAAGGAGAAAAACATGGCTAAGAAAAATAAACGCCCCACCTCGTCTGTGACGGTAGGAAGCACACCTGCTCAAAAGGTGGAGTTCAACCCTGATTACAGCGTGGTCAAGAGAGACCTTCTACGCATTGGCTCACTTGCAGGCTTCTTTGTGATTGCGCTCGTAGCTCTTTCGTTCTTCCTGAAATAATAGAATTCGAAAGAAAGATAAAAAAGAGGAAAGTCCCATTTATGGGGCTTTCCTCTTTTTTAAGCACTTTATGACTGCACTGAGTATAATCTCACCATCATGACAGAATCTCCCACCTACGAAATCACACTCGAAAAACTCACATACGGCGGCGAAGCCATGGGACGCCTTCCCGACGGCCGCGCTGTATTTGTTCCATTTGGCCTGCCTGGTGAACTTGTACGCATTCAATTAACGCAGCAAAAACAAAATTTTGCGCGTGGTGAATTGACCGAGATATTAAATGCATCCCCTGACAGAATTGAAGCAAAGTGTAAACACTTTACAGTCTGCGGTGGATGTCATTACCAAAACCTGTCATACGAGAATCAGTTAAAGGCCAAAGCTGATATTTTGCGTGACCAACTTCAACGTATTGGCAAGATCGAGAATCCGCCCGTGCAGCCAATGGTTGCCTCTCCGCTTGAATGGAATTACCGTAACCATATGCAATTCCATCTTACGGAAGATGGGAAACCTGGCTTTATCAATGCAAGAGGAAACTCAACCTTTGCAATTGAAGAATGCCATTTGCCCGAAACAACCATCAATAATTTTTGGCATGAACTACAATTCGAATCGAGTATGAATCTTGAGCGCGTTTCCCTGCGCTCGGGACAGGATGATGAATTAATGCTCGTGCTCGAATCGGA
Source organism: Anaerolineales bacterium (assembly GCA_046328875.1). Classification (GTDB taxonomy): domain Bacteria; phylum Chloroflexota; class Anaerolineae; order Anaerolineales; family Villigracilaceae; genus Villigracilis. The sequence goes on from JAXLVS010000001.1 coordinate 4,824,963, forward strand.
CACCGAAGAAACGCCTGAAATCGAGATCGAAGCCGATATTTCCGTGGTACATGTCTATGAAGATCATTCCGTTGTTATTGCGGGACAGGATCATTTCTTTGTAAATATCCTCGGTAAAGATTTCCGTGTCGCTGCTGATTCCTTTTTTCAAGTGAACACAAAGATGGCAGAGAAAATGGTTGCGCATTTGATCCCGCGTTTGCCCGTTTCCCGTTCCATAACTTTGTTGGATGTGTACTGCGGTGCAGGCTTGTTTAGTAAATTCTTCGCGCCGCACTATGCAAAAGTCATTGGCATTGAAACATCTTCATCTGCCTGCGAAGATTTTGGATTTAATCTCGATGAATTCGATAACGTGGAATTGTACGAAGGTGCAGCCGAAGATGTACTTCCTGCGCTCACAGAACAACTCACGCAGCCGACACATATGATCGTTGACCCTCCGCGCGCGGGAATCGAAAAACATGCACTTGATGCCATTCTCAACATCAAACCGCAGGTGATTGCCTATGTCTCATGCGATCCATCCACGCTTGCGCGTGATGCGGCAAAACTAATCAATGGCGGTTATCGTTTGGTAGAAGTGACTCCCTTCGACCTTTTTCCCCAGACCTATCATATCGAATCGATTTCCTTTTTCGAACTCATGTAACCATGCTCAAGCCGCTTGGCGATTCTGCTTTACTCGTCCAGCTTGGTGACGAGATTCAACCCACACTTAATGCGCGCGTGCACGCGCTCAACGCGCTTTTGCAAAATCCCATTCATGGCATTCTCGAAACCGTCCCCGCTTATTCGACATTATTAATTCACTACGATCCGCTCACGCTGACGTTTGATCAAGTCACTCGCTGGGTGCAGGAAAAAATGACTCAGTTGGATGATTCCTTTCGTCGGATAGCGCGCAGGCTTGAGGTTCCGGTGCGATACGGTGGCGCCTCAGGACCTGACCTGGAAGCTGTTGCAGTCTCGAAAGGCATTTCTCCAGCGGACGTGATTCGCATCCACAGCGAGCGTGAATACACTGTATATATGATGGGATTCACGCCAGGTTTTCCTTACATGGGCACGCTTGATGAACGACTTATTATGCCGCGCATGGAGTCGCCGCGTACTCTTGTGAAAACTGGGTCTGTAGCCATCGCTGGCTCGCAGACGGGTATCTATCCAATTGATTCGCCGGGCGGTTGGCATCTCATCGGCTGGACTCCACTCAAATTATTCGACCCAACCAGTGAAGTTCCTTTTTTATTTTCGCCGGGAGATGTAGTTAAGTTCATTCCAGTTGAGGGCGATGACCATGCTTGAAGTGTTGGATATTTCTGGCTTGGTCACACTTCAAGATGCGGGCAGACGTGGATGGCAAAGCTATGGCGTGCCCGTTTCAGGCTCAATGGATTGGTTTGCTTATCAGGCTGCAAATTCTTTGCTCCATAACTCGCCAGATGCAGTTGCTATTGAGATCGGTTTGGGTGAAGCCGAATTTCGCGCCAGACGTGATTGCGTATTGGCTGTCACTGGTGCAGGCTTTGAGGTGGCAAACTATGTTTGGACGTTCCCATTATGGACATCATTCTATGTGCGTGCAGGTTGGCGTGTGCATGTGAAAAAAATAAGTGGTGGGAATTGGGCCTACCTCGCTATTGCTGGTGGCTTTGAAACGCAAGTAATGCTCGGCTCAAGATCCGCCTATTTACGTGGTGGACTTGGTTCGGCCCTTCGTGCAGGGGATATTATTCAAGCGGGGATGCCTGCCATTGAACTGCCGAAACTAGCTGCGCGAGATTTCCCTGTTGAAAGATTTATGAATTACAGCCAATCTCCTGTTGTTGAGGTGATCGCAGGTCCGCAAGCGGATAAGTTTACGGAAGCTGGTATTCAAACTTTTTATGGAAGCGAATTTACATTAAGCAAATCATTTGATCGCATGGGCTATCGGCTGGAAGGAAACCCTATTTCACATGCTGGAAGTGCAGACTTGATATCTGAAGGAATGACGATGGGTAGTGTGCAAGTCCCAGCTAATGGGCAGCCGATCGTAATGATGGCCGATGCTCCAACCACAGGTGGTTATCCCAAAATTGCCAACGTCATTCGTGCGGATATGCCGCTGTTGGCTCAATGTGAAGCAGGCATTAGTAAAATTCATTTTCGGGAAACGACAGTTGAAGCAGCTCAGGAAAGACTGCGGAAGTTATCCAACATAAAGGTTTGAAGGTAGTGCGAAGATGAAAATAGATTTAAATTGTGACCTTGGCGAAGAAGCTGGTAATGATGAAGCCATCATGCCATACATCACATCTGCAAATGTTGCTTGCGGTTTTCATGCGGGGAACGAAAATGTAATGAGGGATACAGTGAGGCTTGCCAAACAATTTGGCGTGCATATTGGTGCTCACCCAAGTTGGAATGATAGGCAAAACTTTGGCAGGTTGGAGATGAACGTCTCAGCAGCAGAAGCGGAAGAGATTGCTTTTCAGCAGATTCACACATTGATGAAAATCGTAAAAGAGGAAGGCGCTGTTTTGAGTCATGTCAAACCGCATGGGGCTTTATATAACCAAGCCGCAAAAGATTTGGGTTTGGCAGAAGCTATTGCGCGAGCAGTAAAAAGAATCAGCGTGGATTTGATTTTGGTGGGGCTGGCAGGCTCGAGGTTGTGTGAGGCGGGAGTCAGTGCGGGGATTCAAGTGGCAGAGGAAGGATTCCCTGATCGAGCATACAACCCTGATGGGACCTTAATGCCCCGCAGTAAAGCTGGAGCTGTGATCGAATCTCCTGAAGAGGTGGCAAAGAATGCGCTTCGATTAATTCGGGATGGGATCTCGTTTGGGGAAAGACCTGTGCGTGTGGATACGTTATGCTTACATGGAGATAACCCGCACGCGGCAGAAAATGCAAAGTTGTTGAGTGAGACTTTGACAAAAAATGGTGTTGAGGTTGTGGGATTAAAAAAGAGACAGTCACCTTCAAGGTGACTGTCTCTTTTTGTGTATTAGTCTTCTGCGATCACGATCAATTTGTCTTCAGGGGCGAAAGTGACCTTCTCAGATTTCTTCGGGTTGGTGCGAACGCCGTAATCTTTCTCTGCGTTTTTGCTTTCGCTCATAATGCGATAACCAATGGCGGTCTGGCCGCGTCTACGGGCAGCTTCAGTCACTGTGTAGAAGTTGACGGGTTGGCCAGTGGTAACGTAATCACCGATAGGCTTGAGGTAAACCTCTGCGCCTTCAGGGTCGAAGATGTCAGTGAAGACGCCCATAAGCTCGGAATTTTCGGAGAGCTGTGCAAGCATGAGACTGATGAGATGTTCGCTGACGATGAAGTCATCCACTTTGGCAGCTTCGGCTAGTTCACGATTGCGCAAGTCAAGCATTTCGCTGATGATGGAGAACGATGTTTCGTCTTTTTCAGCGATATCACGCAAGTGTAAAAGAGTGACGAGGGTGATCGCATCCGCTTCTTGAATTTCGAGGTGGCTGTATGCCAGCACGATGACATGGTCATACTCTGTGACTTGTAATTCTTCCAGCAGATTTCGGTCGCGAATGTCGCCTTCCATTACCTTGAGCTTTTGATTGGTGATCTTTTTGTTTTCAAGGCGGATCTGTTTTTCAAGATCATAAATGTGAGAGACAACAGTTAGCTCAGAACCTTTGGCAACATAGTTATCTAACTCGCGGATGATGGTTGCACCAGAGCGATTCCAGCCGAGGATGAGTCCACGTTCTGGCTTGGGCTTGGATGATTTTCCGCTTTGCAATATCAAGCTTTCATCAACTTTGGCGTTGTTGGAAATTTCGATCTTGTCATCATCTTCAGCGATGGCAAAGATCTGGTCACCAGATTGAATGCGAGTATCCATCGGCGGATTCATCATGATCGTGCCGTCTGCTTTGCGAACTCCCATCAAAGTGGAAGTTTCAAAAGCGAGCAATGATTCGCCGTAGGTTTTGCCTGAAAGGCTGGGCTCCTGCTTGAAATAGATTTCATCGCCGCCGAAGTTCATCAACTCGGTATAGACGATGGAAAGGCCGCTCTGACGTGAAGTCTGTGCAACAACACGGGCAATCAGATCAGTGGTGAGAATGGACTGAACATTGTCCTTGACGCTGAGCATCTTCACAACGTCCATATTCTTTTGATCGTTGATCTGCGTAACAATGTGATACGGCTCTGGGCGGCGATTTGGATTGTTGGTAATTGCCAACACAGATTTTATGACATGCGTATCAGGGTCTGCGCCTTCGGAAAGGATAATGATGGAGCGGGCAGTGTGCGGGCTGGCGATCTCCAGATCGTTCAAATCGATCGGATTTCCAGAGCGACAAATGACGCGAGTATTCTTCATATCCTCAATTCGGTCATTGATCGCATCTTCCATCTCGACCTTATCATGGTCAGCCAAAATGACGATGACTGCGCCGCTTTTGCGACTTTCATTAGCGAGGATAAGTTCGGAGATGATGGTGAACACTTGAGGTGTCCAGCCGAGGATGAGGGTGTGGTCGTTTTCAAGAACCATGGAGCGGCCCTTGCGGAGCTCGTCCATCTTGTCTTCGAGACCATTGTTGATGATACCGATCAATGCGCTGACAACAAAAACACCCCCGAAAGTAACGACCAACATCATCAGCAGAAAGAATGGACTTCCCGTGTCCCCGCCCATCGTACCTGAATCAAGGGTGCGTAACAAACTCATCCATGCCACTTCCAGGAAGCTTTCGCCGTTGGGGGCAGTATTTGTCACTTTGACCAATGCGGCAGCGACAAAGATGATCAGCGCTGAAAGGATAAATAGTCCGGTCAGCATTGCGCCTGTCCCGCGGGACATGTAATTATCAAACCAATACTGGAACTTTTGTTTTAATGATGGTTGTTTCATAATTCTCCTCAAAATTTCGCCTATTATACGAGCATTCTCATTGCGGGTATAGCAAATTTGGTTCAGGGAGTATTGCAGTTGTATTCAAAAGTGCAAACTTTACCAAGCTTGGGGTTTTATAGCATGGTTCTATGATGGATGAAATGAACACATCTTACTTAAGAAAACTATCATATTTTTCGAGTAACATTGCCAGCATATCCTGTGTCTATGCTGTGTTGATATTTTCCATTATTTTATAGTGAGGTGACCTATGTTCCAGTTTGAAGGTTTTGACCGTCGCAAAGAAGAAGACCGTGTTCGCTCAGAAGGGCGGCTTCCCCCCGGCCAATCACTCACCCAGAAATTCCCTGTCTTGCATTATGGACCTGTTCCAATGTTCGATGCTGCTACATGGGATTTGCGAGTATGGGGTGAAGTGGAAGAGGAAAAGCGTTGGAGTTGGGTTGAGTTTAATCAATTGCCGCGCACATCCATCAAAATGGATTTGCACTGTGTTACCCGTTGGAGCAAGTTTGACACCACTTGGGAAGGGGTTTCTGTGAAAACCCTTGTAGAAAGCGGGTTGATCAAGATCAAGCCGAGCGCTACGCACGTGATGCAACATGCCGAGTATGGTTTTACAGTCAACCTGCCGCTCTCTGTGGTCTTGCAGGATAACTTCCTGCTGGCTACGCATTTCAACGGCGAGCCGATCACGCCAGACCACGGTTATCCATTGCGTGGAATGGTGGGATTCATCCCAGGGCGTGAAGACCTTGAAACTCCCTATTTGTGGAAAGGTGCCAAGTGGCTCAGGTCGCTTGAGTTCATGACCCATGACAAGCGCGGGTTCTGGGAACAAGCTGGCTATCACAACCGTGCTGATGTATGGCGTGAAGAACGATTTGGGTAAATAAAAAACTCCGAGTTTTCAAAACTCGGAGTTTTTTTATTCATATACAGTGTAGGGGCGACCCGCCTAGTGAGAACGAAGTAACTTGTTATTGTAGGGTCGTCCCTGCTGAATGATTATTTACGGGCGCTTATCCAGCGTAATGGGTACATCCACTTTTTCTTCACCGCGTAATACGGTCAATACAACCGTATCGCCTGGGGATTTGTGTGTGATGAGATACGCCAGCATTTCATCGAAGGTACGGGTTTCATGCCCATCAATGGCAATGATCAAGTCGCCGCCTGCGAGCAGGTTGGGGACAGATGTGGCCTTGTCTCCTGCAATGATGCCCGCCTTGTCAGCAGGGCCGCCAGAGACAACGTTAGTCACATACGCACCCGTGTAGGATTTCAAGCCAAGCGCTTGTACCATTTCCAAGCTGAGTGAGTCCATGGAAGAAATGCCAAGGAACGGATAATCATATTTTCCGCTTTCGATCAATGAAGGTGTAACACGTTTGACCATGTTGATAGAGACAGCAAAACCAATGCCAGAGTTGACTGGTTCACCTGTATCTGTAAAGTTTGTAGTGCGGATGGCTCGGTTAATGCCGATGACTTCGCCGTTGATGTTAAAGAGCGGGCCACCAGAGTTGCCAGGGTTAATGGCTGCGTCCGTTTGGATGATATCACCAGCGGTGAACAGAGAACCATCAGGAGTTTGATGCGCCGAGTCTAATGTGCGGCCAAGAGCAGAAATAATGCCCACGGTCATAGTGGTGTCCAAGCCAAAGGGGTTGCCAATGGCAATTACGGTCTGACCAACTTTCAGCGCGTCTGAATCGCCGAGTGGCAGCGGATGAAGTTCCTCAGCAGGCGCATCCACTTTGACGATGGCAACATCTGAATCGGTATCTGTCCCGATCACTGTGCCGTATGCCATAAAGCCTGAAATGAAGCGCACCTCAATAACTTTTGCGCCATCGATCACATGGAAGTTCGTGATGATATCGCCTTTACCGTCATATACAAATCCTGAGCCAGAGCCGAGGTCTGTGAGAATTGCAACCGTGCCTGCGCTGACATTATCATACAGCGCAACGAGGCTGTCCTGTTGTGCGGATGGATTGAGCACACTTGTATCGGAAGTGGATGGTACGATCGTTGGAACAGATTGAACTTCAACTGTGGGTTGGACTGCAGCAGGGATGGGGCTTTGGCAGGCTAGTACTGCAAGTACTAGAACCGCTAAAGCAAGAATGCTTTGTTTTGTTTTCATGCATACTCCTAACTAAAATTTGATGCGGGATGCTTCTTCGATCAGTTCTATCTGCTTCGACGACAGGTATTTGGGAATCTGTACTTTTAGCTTTACGAACAGGTCACCTTTTGTGGTTGGGTTTTTTAGGTGGGGCATACCGCGCCCTGCCAGCCGAAAGACCTGGTCTGGCTGTGTGCCCGCAGGAATGCTCAATTTAACTTTTCCATTTGGCGTATCTACTTCGGCTTCACCACCAAGGATGACAGTAAAAACACTGACGGTGGATGTCGTGGTCAAATCGCTTCCATCACGCTCGAAGCGATTCTCATCCTCAACTTGAATGACCAGATAAAGATCGGTTCCTTCAGGACCTGCACCTGCCACTCGGACTTTGGAACCTGTCTTCACCCCGGCAGGGATGCGTACCTGTAACTTGCGTCCATTCGTTTGGAGTTGGCGCATCGTGCCTTCATACGCCTCTTGAAAACTGATCGACAGATCCTGCTGATATCCAGTTTCCTGTTGCTGCATTTGTTGCCCGCGTGCCGAGGAACGGACAGCTTCGCCAAAGATGGTGCGGAAGAAATCAGAGAAAGTCGCGCCGCCACCGCCGAACATATCATCCACATTACCGCGCTGGCCTGAGCCTTGCTGCTGTTGAAACCAATCGTCCCAACGAAAATCACCTGGCCTGCCACCGCTAGTGCGGAAGTTGGAATAAGCGCTGCCTAGCTGGTCGTAGCGTGCGCGTTTTTGCTCATCGCTCAATACCTGATAGGCCTCGTTAATATCCTTGAACTTATCCTCGGCTTTCTTATCACCGGGGTTTTTGTCAGGATGATATTTCATGGCGAGCTTGCGATAGGCCGAGCGGATATCATCTGCGCTGGCTTTGCGTTCCACACCGAGGATCTTATAATAGTCTTTGTATTCCATACGGCTATTTTCATCCCTGCGCAGGGTGTGAGTCAAGCGCCCAAAGGTTACACTTACATAACTCTAACCTGAGGTTTAGGCAGGCCAGCGCCTTTAATCTGTGGTATCCGAGTAAAAAATTATTCTAAAAAGAGAAGATGAGAAGACTATGAAATCAATATGTGTTTTTTGTGGGTCATCCGATTCAGTTCATGCAGACTATAAAGCCGCGGCCTTTCAATTGGGTGTTGTCCTTGCTCAAAGGGGCATTCGCCTTGTGTATGGTGGAGGAAAGACTGGCCTCATGGGCGAAGTGGCAAATGGGGCATTGTCAGCGGGAGGCGAGGTGATCGGCGTCATCATCCCGTCCATGAATACGCCTGCGCTTGCACATATTGGGCTCACTCGTATGGATGTAGCTCCCGACATGCACGGACGTAAAGCGCGCATGCACGAACTCTCTGATGGATATATTGCTCTGCCTGGCGGTTACGGCACATGGGATGAACTCTTCGAGACCATTACCTGGGCGCAGACTGGTGCTCACGAAAAGCCTGTGGGTCTTTTAAATATCAAAAAATATTATGATCCTTTGTTGGCGGCAATGGATCATGCCGTGGATGAAGGTTTTGTCTTCCCTGAACATCGCAAAGCAGTTCATTGTGAGATGGAGCCTGTAGAATTGTTGACCGTGATGGAAAAATATCAGCATCCACATGATGCCGTAAAACGATGGCTGAAAGAGGATTAAACGAACATCCCGCAGAATTCTGCGGGATGTTTTTATTTTTAATAACCAGCCAAAATTAGGCGACAGTCAAAATGATCGGCTCATTCTTTGTGACGATGATGGTGTGTTCAAATTGCGCGGCAATGGTCTTATCAATGGTTTGCAGAGACCAGCCATCTTTCTTTTCAACAACATGTCCTTTACCTGTAGTGAGGAAAGGCTCAATGGCCAGAACCAGCCCTTCGTTAAGAATGCGGCGGTCATCTGGTTTGTAAAAATTAAAAATAGACGATGGCTGTTCATGCAATTTATGTCCAATGCCATGTCCGGTCAGATCATAAATAACATCGAAACCATTTGCTTTGGCTTCTTCTTGAATGGTCTTGCCGATGATGTTGATCGGTTGTCCCGCTACGGCTGCGTGTACAGCTTTGTTTAGCGCAGACCGAGTTGCCTCAAGCATTTTCTCATACTCAGGGATGTGCTTTGCAACCACCATTGAAGCGCCAGTGTCTGAAAAATATCCATCCATCTCAGCGGAGACATCAATGTTGATCAACTCACCTTCGCGCAGGACATGGTCATTGGGGATGCCGTGCGCAATGACAGGTGAGACGCTGATGCATGTTGCGCCAGGGAATTGATACATGGCTTGCGGCGCAGAAGTTGCACCCTCTTTCTTGAGAAATTCGTTGCCAATGTTATCCAATTCAGCGGTAGTGATGCCTGGCTTGGCTTCGCTCATCATTTTTTTTAATGCCATTGCACAAATACGGCCAATGGCTTTTAGGTACTTAATATCTTTTTCAGAATCAGCGGTCATGTTATTTCTCTTTTATTCCTCTTTCAATAGTTTCGCGGTGTTCCAGAAAATGATCGTATGTATCACCGATCACCCATATCAACAGCGGACGTTTCTCTGGATCATTTGCGTGACGCGGTTTGAGCAGTTCTTCAAAGCTCATCGGATCAAGTTTCGCGATCAGACTCGCGTAAGCCTGCTTCAACTTATCCAGCACTTCGCCACGCGAACGGTTTTTGTTGCGCTCAAAAAGCTCGGGATTGATGACTTCCATATCCCAATCCTTGGTTACTTCTTCCGAAACACCCATTACTTCATGCGCGGGACGATTATCCATATGATACCCCATTAGGATATCCAGCCATTCGGTGATGTGAGAAAGATTGTCTTTGGGTGACCATCCGCCTGCATCAGGTGTGACCATTTGTTCATCTGTCAATTTCTCTGCCACATCCAGTAAAAGTTTCCATTCCCTCTCAATTGCGGACATTAACTCTTTTTTATTTCCGGGCATCCATTCTTCGGTCATTGTCTTCTCCTATAGAACGATCAACTTGCCTTCTTCGAGTTTTTCCTTTTCCTGATCTTTACGCAAGATATACGCCTCACCACGGACGAGGGTGGTCTTCTTCCCATCCACTCTGACGTAAGCGCCATCGCACAGCATCACCACGGGGTTATCGTGGAAGAAGTGATAGTCTGCCAGCCATTCATCTTTCACTGATTGACCATAATTGTCCAATGGGTAATGCGGTGAAAAGTTGAACGGCGTCACATTTAAACTGTCAAAAAAGGATGTACCAACAGTATTCATATCTTTCGATGTAAGAATATTCGGCCCGCAGACGATGGCGCCCGCGCTGAAGCCAACCAGCGGAAGACCCGCCTGAACTTTCTTTTTCAAATAAAGCATTATGCCGCTGATGTTCAAACGATGATTTAACAAAAACGTGTTTCCACCGGGAATATATGCTAGTGACGCGTCCCGCAGAATATCTTCTATCTCTCTTTGGCGCATCAACTCGGTGTTGACCATTTGCAAGTGTGCCAGACCTTTGAAGGCTTCTTCGTTTTGTCCTAGCCATTTTTCTGCATACAAAGATGCTAATGGCAAATACGCGACGACAGGCTCATCCTTATCTTCCAAGTACGGACGGCAAGCCTCGACAACGTCACTGATGTCATTGCGGCCAGGTGTGGAAAAGAGGTGGAGATTAATGGGGGGCATGAGAAAACCTCTAACCTGTACTTTTCAGTCTGTCCACGATCACTTTCTTCAATTCCTCTTGCACAGACTCCCACTTCTGGTCTGAATTCACCACTACCCAGCGATTTGGTTCTGCTTTCACCATCTCTAAATACCCTGCGCGGACTCGTTTGTGAAATTCCACGGTTTTGGCATCCATACGATTCCAATCCTTATCATCTTTCTTTCTGGCAAGGCCAACCTCCACGTCTAGGTCGAGCAGCACGGTCAGGTCAGGCATGAGGCCGCCCGTTGCATATTTCACCAAAGCGCGGACTTGTTCCAAATTCTGCTGATGTCCGTAGCCTTGATAGGCAATGGTCGAGTCAAAATAACGGTCGGAGATGACAATCTCGCCGTCCGCGAGGCGCGGCTTGATGACCTGTTCCACGATCTGGGCGCGTGCCGCCTGGTAGAGCAGCGTCTCTGTACGGGCATGCATTTCCGCGTTCTTCAGATCGTGCAAGATGTCGCGGATTTGCTCGCTGATGGAGGTGCCGCCCGGTTCACGAGTGGGGAACACAACCTGTCCCTTCTCGCGCAGGTATTCCACGAGATAGGGAATGTGTGATGTCTTGCCGGAGCCTTCAGGGCCTTCGAGTGTAATGAACATATTCCTCAACTTAGACAATGATTAAAAAATATTTGGTTTGTTTTATACAAACTCTTAGCGTGTATTTAACTTGCATCAATTTTAATGCCAAAAATTTAATTGAGATGTAATTTTTGAGGACTAGAATTTTTTCATGCTATGGAGGCACAAATGACATGGAAAAAAACCCTATACGTTTTACTGGTTGTTGTCGTTGCCGCAGGCTCAGCACTGACAGGTGCAGTGGCGGGCGGGTATGCAGTTTATCGAGTTGCCAGCCAAAAACAGGCAGTCAGCTCGCCAATAGGCAATACAACGGTTTCGTCCACTAATCATACTCCTGAACAAAGTTTTACTATTAGCTCAACGGATATCGAGACTGATATAACAAAGTCTGTTCAGAAAGTGGGACCAGCCGTAGTAACCATCGTTGGAACCGTCCCTGGACAGCAAACGATCTTCGGTATGACCAGTGATGGAAAGGTCAGTGGAAGCGGCTTCTTCATCTCAGATCAGGGCTATATCGTCACCAATAATCATGTTGTGGACGGCACAAAAGATGTCAGCATCATTCTTTCGGATGGCACAGAGCAGAGCGCAACTATTGTAGGCACAGACCCATATTCCGATATTGCAGTATTGAAAACGGATGGAACCGTCCCTGCGACAGTAACGCTAGGAAATTCCGACCTGCTCAAGCCCGGTGAATCGGTGATTGCTATTGGCTCGCCGCTCGGTGACTTCAAAAACTCGGTTACGGTAGGCGTTGTCAGTGCTACAGGACGCTCCATCGACACTGGTCAAGGCTACACCGTCGAAGGCTTGATCCAAACGGACGCAGCCATCAATCAAGGCAACTCTGGCGGACCATTGGTCAACTTAGCAGGTGAAGTGATTGGTGTCAATAATATGATCGTACGCGGGTCTGGCAGTGGCAATGTGGTGGCAGAAGGATTAGGCTTTGCGATCCCAGTCAACACGGCAGAAGCTGTGGCGAACCAGATCATTGAGAAAGGTTATTTCTCACGTCCGTTCATGGGAATTAGCTTCCAGGCTATCACTCCAGATATTGCATCTGCTTATCACCTGCCCGCGAAATGGGGTGTGTATATCCAAAAGGTAGCCGATGGCAGCCCAGCAAAAACAGCGGGCCTTCAGGAAGGCGATATCATCGTCAGTTTGAACGATGTCAAAATGGACGAAGCTCACAGCTACTTAAATACACTTTACACTTACAAGCCCGGTGACACAGTTTCGTTAGGTATTATCCGCGATGGAAAGGATATGACTTTGAGTATTACGCTTGGTGAAACAAGCCATAATTAAAAAAACAAACGGTTGAAAAGAAAACGGAGAGCGGGGCTGCTCTCCGTTTTCTTTTAATTTATTCCCTGAAAATTCTCACATGCCTTCGTGGTTCTTTCCCATAGGAGTGAGAAACCAACTCAGCATTGCGAGCCATCTCGTGCTGGAGTCTTCGCACGAGGGATGAGCCTGGGGGCAAATCTACCCAACGCTCGCCGTTCAAAACGGCGGTGATGGCTTGTTGGGTTTCACTGCGAACATCGTCCAACACATCACGCGGATGTTGCTGATCGGAGAGGTTATACAGGTCGCCGAGGAATTGCTCCACTTGCGCCACGGTATTTGCACGCAGCACATAAATGGGCATGCCGCGCTGTTCGGCCTCAATGACGGTTTGCTCGCGGTTGCGGTAATACGTCCGCAGCGTTACCAACACATTGGCTTCTTCTACATCAGTGACCACCACAGCAGGCACACCGAGTCTCTTTGCAGCTTGCATTAATCTGTTCCGCGCTACGCCATAGGCATACACGCGCACGGTTTGCAATTTCGCTCCAACATTCGGAGTGACAATAACAGGCGGGTTCAACGACTCAGAGCGTGGCGAATGCTCTTCGGAAACAGCAGCAGGCTGACGTCCACGGCGAGGCGTCTTTGAGTCCACTTTGGTGCTGGCTTTGGGTGGCGCAGGTTTCTCGATCTGAACCTGTCCCGCTTCGTCATACGTGCGGATCTCTGGCATCATGGGAGCGTCACGCAAAAGCGAATCCACCGCAGACATGATATCGAGATGGACTGCAAAGCGTTCGCGATTCTGGATCTCGATCAGCACATCGAAAGTTGGCGGTGCGCGTCTTTCCAAAACTGTTTTCTGGGTGCCGCGCCGACGGGCTTCTTCATCTGACAGTGTGACCGCTTCGATGCCGCCGACGAGATCGCTCAGCGTGGGGTTGAGTAAAAGGTTTTCGAGGGTCTGGCCGTGTGCCGTGCCGATGAGCTGCACGCCGCGTTCTGCGATGGTGCGTGCGGCGAGTGCTTCAAGTTCGCGCCCGATCTCGTCGATGACGATGACTTCGGGATTGTGATTCTCAACGGCTTCGATCATCACCTCGTGCTGCTGGGTTGGCTCACGGACTTGCATGCGGCGCGCTCTGCCGACAGCGGGGTGCGGCACGTCACCGTCACCACCAATTTCATTGGAGGTGTCTACGATGACAACGCGTTTGTTTTCAGCGAGGATGCGAGCAGCTTCACGCAGGAGGGTGGTCTTGCCAACGCCAGGTCGCCCGAGGATCAGCACGGACTTGCCTGATTCGATGATGTCTTGAATGATGTCCACAGTGCCGTAAACGGCACGTCCCACGCGGCAGGTTAACCCAACAATAGCTCCGCGTCTGTTGCGAATGGCGGAGATGCGATGGAGCGTGCGCTCCATGCCTGCGCGGTTGTCGGTGTCAAAGTCGCCGATGCGCTCAGTAATATGGTCGATCTCGGAACGGGTGATCTCTTTTTCAGAGAGGGTAATTTCGCCTTCCACAAATCGTGCGGCGGGGAGGCGGCCAAGGTCAATGACAATCTCGATCAGCTTGTCACTGTTGTTGGCCTTTTCCACTGCATGGCGGATGTTGGCTGGAAGGACGCTTAAAAGAACTTCAAGGTCGTCTGTAATTCGATGTTGAGTCATAGTTAAGGTACCAGGTACCAAGTGTCAGGTGTCACGTTAAGGGTGACAAATTCACTTGTTGTAATAAAGAGAAAAAAACGAAAGAAAGTTGCGCCGCATTGATATATGCGGAACACGTTGCTGGAGAGTTTTAAGGGAGGAAATAGTTGAGCATGTTAGAGTACCGCCTGTAAAAGTGGTGTCACGTTTCGCGTGCCAAGCCTGCCCGCAGCCTGACATTAAATTGGCGTTACGTGCAGAGATATTATAGCAGGATGACGGTTAACATAAAATTAAAGGCTTGTATTAATTTCGTTGAGTTGTCAGACCAATTGTTGTGTATTTCTTATGCCAATTTCTGAGAACAAGGAAAACAACAGGTAAATTCGGGCCGATCCCAGTAATGCGGGTGTATCTTTTATTGCTCAGATCGATTCCTACAAAATAGCTCTTTCCATTTCGTGTTTGCCTGTAATTTAATTGAATGGACACAATCTCATGCGCTCGAATCGATTTCTCAGTAGTGAAGTATTTGATGAATAATTTGTCACCTTCGAGATTCAGGGATCTGGGCATGGAGAAGGTAATATAGGCAATGAATAGTGCAAGAACCAGAAAGAAGATGAAAATGATCACGCCAGTTGAGCCTGTTTGAGTCAAAAGGAATATTCCTGTTCCTATAACGAAAAGGGCGATCACGCTAAGCAGAATATATCCATACCAACTTCTGGACATTTCACTGTAATCCTGCGGAGCGAACAAGTCTGGGCGTTTAGTGCCGATGAAATCAATTACTTCTTCATACCCAGTCAACTGCGGACTCGGCGCAACAGTTACATCACCATCTCTGTTATGAAGTTTAATGGCATATCCTTTGCCTGAAACACGGTTGATATCTGCCCAGCTCAATGTGCGGGTTCCTAAAAGACTCTGCGTGGAAATCTCATTATCAGAGATGGTTGTTTTTACTGTTAAGGAATAAATAGAGAAGAGAAGGATCAACACAAAGAAAGCTGCAAGCGGTATCGCGGATGTGAAATCTGTGCTGTTGAATGACGGAAATAACACAACAGCCATGATTCCAAAAACAATGATCAAAATAACAAGTTGAAAGGTAGGGTGGCGGTATGTGCGCGGTTCATTAAGCATGTGATTTTTTCCTTTGGCTGACTCTATCATATTTCCAAAAATTTTCTTAGCAGCTTGTTTGCCAATTCTATGGCAAAAGGCTGTTTAATTCATTTTAAACCCATCACCCGCCCTGCGTATCCTGTATAATTGAAGCATGTCCCTTTCTGAAGACCCAATCATCCCAACGGAACCACCGTCCCGTCCGCGGGAGGAAATTCGCAATCGCCGCAGGCGAGTCACACGCCGTTCCTCCATCCCTACGGATGCAGAAGGGCAAGCCACACTCATCTCTGATCTTTCCCGCCGCGCTTACCCATCATTTGAATTATTCATCTTCTCGCTTGTCTGCGGCGCGATCCTCGGCCTCGGCTTTTTACTTGATTCTCAAACGGTGTTATTGCTTGGCATTCTTGTCGCGCCGTTGATGACTCCCTGGGTGGGCTTCCTGCTTGCCATCCTCACGGGTTCACCGCGTTTTCTTTTTGAAACTGTCATGGCATTGCTCATCAGCGCTACGCTTGTTTTCATTGGCGGCTTACTGACAGGATTTGCCGCGCGCCTTTTCATGCCGATGACGCTTACCAATGTTTTCGTCCATTCGCGTTTATGGCCGCCAGCGTTGGTGGTGTTGGCGATCGGCGCAGTAACGTTGGTCGCATCTTTTGCTCGTTCTGAAGATAAGCCATTTCTGCCCAGTGTTTTGGTTGCATACGCTTTTTATCTTCCTATCAGCGCAGGTGGCTTTGGCCTTGGTTCTGGTTTAGAAGGCGTCTGGCCTCAAGGCTTATTTGTTTTTCTTTCACACTTTGCGCTTGCAAGTATTTTGGGACTCATTACGCTATATGTATTAAGACTCCGCCCTTCGATGGGTGGAATCATTTTCAGCGGAATCACACTGCTGCTTTTCGCTAGTATCCTGTTTGTTTTGATGGGATCAGGCTTCCCTGCGCCAGCGGCGGTGGCAGCGCCAACATCAACGCCTACATTGGAACCATCACCGCTTCCTTCTCCGACCTTGGTTTTGATTCCAACAACTACGAACACGGCTCGCCCTTCGAGCACCCCCGCTCCGCTCACCCCAACAAGTTCGCCTACTCCTGATGGAACCATCACAGTGACAGCAACAGGTGCGACGCCCAGTCCTGTGCCTGTTACCATCTCAGTGACTTTACCCGTGACTGAAACGCCAACCATTACGTTGACAATCCCCGTCACGCCTACATACGCCAAGATATCAGCCAATGAAGGTGGTGGTGCAAACCTGCGGCAAGCCCCTGGCGGAAAATATGTAATGACCCTGCTCAACGGTACTATTGTGGAAACGTATTCAGAGTTCCGCGAAGTGAACGGAGTAACTTGGGTGCATGTCTTCGTCACGGTGAATGGGCAGCGTGTGGAAGGTTGGTTGTTGGAATCAGTGGTGACATATGCAACGCCCGCCCCGAACTTTGAAGCATCTGCTACTCCAACTTTTGGCGTAACACCATCTCCATAGGTTTAAACATAATACGGAGTGCCTGATAATCTCGCACTCCGTATTTATATAAATTCACAAAAGAGGAAAATCAATGACTATTCACTTCGGCACTGACGGCTGGCGCGCTGTCATTTCAGATAGTTTTACATTTGGTAATTTACGTATCGTTTCACAAGCCATTGCTGATGCCGTGGCTTCTGATCATTGGGATAAGTCTCCAAATGTCGATACGAAAAAGATCGTTGTTGGCTATGATACTCGCTTCCTTTCCGACCGTTTTGCAGGAGAGGTGGCGCGTGTGCTTGCTGCTAATGGATTTACAGTTTTGCTCGCGCAATCTGATTCGCCTACGCCTGCTATTTCATTTGCGGTCAAAAGTAATAACGCCATTGCAGGTGTAATGATCACGGCATCACACAATGCGCCTCGTTACAACGGCGTGAAGCTAAAAGGAGCTTTTGGCGGCTCCGCGTTACCTGAACAATGCCGCCGTGTGGAAGTGTATATCAATGACAACGAAGAGCAGGCTCGTGGCCCCAACTTGATGGATTTCAACAAGGCGCGTGAATCTGGTTTGATCCAAAGGTTCAACCCATTGCCTGCGTATTTTGACCACCTGAGGAAACTTATCAATACCGATATTATTGCGGAGAATCCGCAGCGCTTTGTAGTGGATGCCATGTATGGCTCAGGGCGCGGCGTGATCAAGGCCTTCTTGCAGGGCACAGGCTGTGAGATCGCAGAAATTCGCGGCGAAATGAACCCTGGCTTTGGCGGCGTCCACCCTGAGCCAATTGCCAAGTATCTTGGTCCGCTTTCAAGTGCTGTTAGTTCCGGCGTTGGCAATTTTGGTGTTGTGACTGATGGTGATGCTGATCGAATTGGCGCGATGGATGAGCGTGGTAATTTCGTTGATCCGCACAAGATCATGGCGCTCTCGCTCAAATATCTTGTGGAACAACGTGGCATGAGCGGTGCAGTGGTGCGCACCGTTTCAACCACACGCATGATTGACCGTCTTGCAAAACGTTATGGTTTGAAATTATATGAAACCCCCGTTGGTTTTAATCATATTGCTGATCACATGATGAGAGAAGATGTATTGATCGGCGGCGAAGAGTCTGGTGGTATTTCCTTCAAGGGACATATTCCCGAAGGTGATGGCCCAATCATGGGCTTGCTGCTTGTGGAGATGGTGTCTGCTTCGAAAAAGTCCCTTACGGAAATGGTGGATGAATTGCTCGAAGATGTTGGTCCCGCCCTGTATGAACGCGTGGACTTACGTCTCAGCCGCCCTGTTGCCAAGGCTGAAATGACAGAGTTCCTAACCAAGAAGGCCCCAGCCGAGATCGGTGGACAAAAAGTGGATGAGATCAGCCAGCGTGATGGTGTGAAATATATTATGGCTGACGATTCATGGTTGTTGATCCGTCCGTCTGGAACAGAGCCTGTCTTGCGTGTATATGCGGAAGGACGCACACAGGCAATGGTCAAAGCATTGCTAGGATATGGAAAGACGGTGGCCGAAAGTGTAGTATAGGGAATTACATCCCGATGCAGTTAACTGCTACAAAACGACTTTATTTACAAAATGACCATTGCTTTGAAAGTGAAGCAATGGTCATTGCTGTTCATGGGGATGAAGTCGCGTTTGACCAAACTTGTTTTTACCCTGGTGGCGGCGGGCAGCCCGCAGATGAAGGTTTCATCATCTTGAATAACGGAGATGAGATTAAAGTTAACTCGGCTTATACAGATGAAGATCAAGTCATTTGGCATGTTTGTGATTCGACGCAGAGCGAAGATCTTATCGGTCAACAAGTCAGGTTGAATATTAATGGAGAACGGCGTATCACTTTGACACGCTATCATACCGTTTTACATGTGTTGAATACTATTGCGTTACGTGATTACAATGGATGGATCACTGGTGTGCAGATCGGCGAAGAGCATTCGCGAATTGATTTCAAGATTGAAGATTTTTCAGCCTCTATGGCGGTCGAGCTGGAAAACAAAGTGAATGCAGTTCTGCGAGAAGGTCATGCTCTAAAATCCTATTCCATCACCGAAGATGAATTCCGAAATCGTGAAGATCTACTCCGCACGTTAGATGTGAAACCACCTGTTGTGAATGGCATGGTACGAGTTGTGGAGATCGAAGGGTTTGATGCGCAAGCATGTGGCGGGACTCATGTGAATAGTACGGCGGATGTTGGATACTTCACGATATTTCGCACCGACAACAAGGGTAAGAAAAACAAAAGATTTTATGTAAAGCTAAGTTAAATAAAAAAATGGACAGCGATTTCGCTGTCCATTTTTTTATTTATAAGAAATTATCGGCCAAGCCCTGGTGAAGTTCGCAGTCTGCGTGCCAGAAGAATTACGATCACAAAGGCAAGTCCCATCACAACCAATCCGGGCACACCGAGGTCATCAACAAAACCAGTGTTCGGTAGTGCCGTGGTAGTGGGGACAACGGTTAGTTGGGCAGCCGCCGCGAGTGTCAATGCAGCGCCTACTGTAGCTGTTGCAGCCGCAGGAGTTCCTATTGCCAGAGCATTTACAGAAGGATCAACTGTTGAGGTGGCTGTCGCAACGTTGACAACAGAAGTAAATGTCGGTTGAGGAGTGGATGTAGTGGTTGGCAAAATAGAAGCCTGGAAGGTGGCGGTCAATGCTTCGTTGATGAATGCATTGGCAGCTTGTGATGTAGCGCCAGCGCTTGTGGCTTGCGCTGCCTGTTGTGCCGCAGTGTTTGATCCTCGTGAACCAAATAAATAAACGCCCACAAGACAGGCGATTGAGATCAATATGATCCCACCCAGAATGCCGACCGCTACTAGAAAAGTACGGTTATTGTTTGATTCTTCGGGCAGGGGGGCTTCTTCGCCATCTTCAAAATTGGTATCATCGAAAGACATGTAACACTCTCCTGATTATTTTGCCACTACGAAATTAAAAGTGGTTTAATGCAACAACATTATTTTCAATCTACAAGAAACTATCTTGTAGATAATTATCCCACAACTTCAAGGTTTACGAGAGGCGCGACGACCGTTTCATTGTTTTCCAATTTTACTTCTGCGGCTGGGGCACGTAAGCCGCTCGGGAGAACACTTAAGCCAGGCTTTATAGCCATAATCGAGCCTATCATTCCCATAAAAGGAGGACGGCGCATACGCACTTGTAACCCTGCAGCAAAAGTTTCAACTTCGCGCGGGGCAGATGGGTCTGTTGAAATGGGAAGTGGAATGATCGTTTCGGGGCGTGCGCCGCTGTAACGGTCAAACACCTCGGCATTTACTGTTACATCGCGTTTCGCGTTCGTGCTGAGTAATTTATACGCTGCAGAGTTCATGGGCAGGGCGCCAAAACCATCCGTCACCATAATAGGGTAACGCATCTCTCGCGCTTTTTGGAGAAGGGATGGAAAGATGCTGGAGATGATCAACCCGCGTACAGGAAGTTCCGCCGCAGCATCGAGCGCATCTGTATCTTTAACCATACCGCCTAAAATGACGGATCCGCGCAAACTGATGTCCAATGCATTGGCAGATAAGATGCTGTCTGGTGAAGTCATTAAATTGACGAGTAATCCTGAATCAATGCGGCCATTCCCCCAAACACCTTGTATCAAAGCCCCAGCGGTTTGGATCACAGCGCCTCGATTAGTGATAACTTCAATTACGGTGCCAGGGATGCCAGCTCGGAGTTCCATTTTGGCTTCGCCAACTTCCATTAAAACTTGTCCTCCGCCAACGGCAACCACTCTTCCGTCACGCGGTGCGCGGACTGTTCGTGGAAATAGTCCTTTGCCGATGGCGATCTCTGCTGTTGCCGCAATTCGATCATCCACTTTGCATTTAACGAGACGGTCTGCCGCGTTAGGAGAAACACGCAGCAGGCGAGCCACATCTAATAGCACATGTTCGCGAGCCCAACGGGTTTCTGCGATCACATCATTGGGAGTCACTTTTTGAGAAGGGCGTACCAGCACATTCCCGGAAATGGGTAAAAGTCGTTCTCGTACGATGGAGGTAAGTCCGATAATATGATTAACAGGCGCTTGCATTTTCTACTCGCCTCCGAGGGTCCAATTCCATTTTTTGATTAACTCACGACGGCGCACCGCATCAGATGGAAGCTCTAATGGACGTCCGCGCCCATCGAAAATAACGCCTAATGCTCCGCCGCTTACTGGGATGGTTCCACTGCGGCCGGGTCCAAAGCCGACATCTGCTCCACGCAAACCTTGAAGGGTGAGGCTTCCTGTTTCGCCGTTTGCCAGGGGCAGGGTTTCTATCGAGCCGTACTTTAAATCCACGCGTGCTTCCGCGCCGTTTTCATAATTCAATTTCGCTTTCAAAATGGGCGTGCCATAATTGGCAGTTACTACAGGGGAGACAACCGTCCCTACGCTGAGGAAGGCACCCGATTCAAGCACCTGCACTGGCAGAATGTTGTTTTGTGAGGCAGCAGAACCTAACAACGGGAGCAGGTTGTTTTGATCAATAATGATGGTGGTCACGCCTACAGGTTGGATCGAGTCCAGGAGCAGAAGCAGGCTGTGGCCGGGGCGCGAAGCGTCGCTCAGTGCGCCGCCTCCAGCCAGAATGGGCTCAAAGAGCGGAGTCAGATTCGGCTTGATGGAGGCGATATTCTGCGGGAAATCGCGGCGAGCAGCTTGCATCGCAAGGTATAAGGCTTGTCTTGCAATTGCTTGTGCCATTGCAAGATCTTCGCGAGCGGCTGCAATGGTAGATGGGTAAAGGGATTTTTGGAAAAGATAATCGCGCAGCACGCCAGGGGAAACATCAAGTGATGACCACCGTAGAATGTCTTCGAGGGTTGTGTAGTTAAGCAAGCTTGAGAGATTCTCGCCAAGACCAAATTGCGGCAGAACTTTCAACGTGGATTTTCCGTTGAAGCCAGCAGCAATGACTGCTGCAGATGCGCCAAGGTCCACGCTTAGGATTCCTTTTTTGGAGCCGTACACTTTTGCGAGGAAACGCACCATGCGGCCAGTGGCATAGGCAGTCGGAAGAATATGTCCGCCAGACCATAGATCCAAAAGGTCCACGCCTTTGATCTGGCGTTTACGGATATTGATCATCATTCGTGCGAGTTCGCGCTCAGCGGGGTCAATATCTTCTGTCTCAAGAGATGGACGGACATTCGGGCTGAAATGTAGGGATGTGGCAAGTGAGCCGACCAGCGTCTTGACTTCTTCTTCCATTTTTTCGTTGCCAGCGAACAGAACGGCAGGACGTTTTTCTTCGGGCAGGAGGAAGCTGGCAAGGCCAATGGGCTCCAATAATTTTTGAATGGAGAGAGAGGCGCCGCCATCGGTGCCGCCAGTGATCACCACAAGATCGGGGCGCAGGCGCAAGAGACTGTCGATCTGCTGATCTGGTTTGCGTTGATCGTTCAGACCGATGGTGTCTACGATGCGGGTATAGGTTGATTCTGTCAGCCTGCGTGCGCTTTCAACAGAAACATCTTTTAACAGACCTACAACTACTGTCTTGATGGAAGGCCCTGCAGAGAGTGTGACTACCAACGCATCTACACCAGACCCGTTGGGCTGGCTCGGTGTGATCAATCCGCGGGATGTATCGAGCAGTGTTTTTCCCACTACTTTTTGCAGGTTCAAGATGGCATTACGTGCGCCTTCAGCAACATCTTTGAAAGGTGCTTCTGCTGTAGTGGGTGCAATGCCAGATGCCACAAAGCGATATTCGCCTTCGATCACGTCAAAAAGTACAGCGCGTGTATTTGCTGCGCCGACATCTATTGCAAGCAGGGAGTTACCGTCAACCAGTGAGGATGGCATAATTGCTAAAAGCTCCCGAGAAGATTGGTGATGAAGTTAATGACGGATGCAACGCGTTCGATCAGCGCGGTTAGTGCTGCGGCGTACACGCCTGCAAAGATCGCGCCTAATGTAATCCCAAGGAAGATGCGTCCCAGCCATGCAGCGATTTCGATCAATCCCAGGCGGTGCATGGTGCCATCCGCTTTAGGTTTGGCGCCAAAGTGGAAATAAGCCAATGTAAGAACGGTGCCCAGCAGAACGATCGCTCCGTTGCCAATCACTTCTCCTCTGCTGATATTGTTGGCAGCTGCAACATTTAAGTCAAAGAAGTTGATGGTTGCATTGGCCTGAGGGATGAGCGTACCAATCACTGCACCGGCAATAGTCACAGCTGCGCCTGCTCCAACCAGAAATGCCATTGTCATGCGAGCGACACCAGCCATGCGGGAAGAAACTTTTAAGATAATGAACAGGCCGCCAACCAAGGGAATGGCTGCCAGTATTTTTTCGAGCATTGACCCAAAGATGAGGGGATAAGCCAACCGAGGAATTAGCACTTGCCAAATGACAATTGCTGCGACATATCCCGCGGATACGCCCACGAAAATATAGGTAGCCACGCGGAAGAGGGGATTATCTCCAATTAAATAACTGAAGATAAGAATGGTGAAGAAAAGGCTGATGAAGCCGGTGATCAAGTCGGGAGAAATGACCATATTATTTTGCCTCCCTTGCTGATGACCGGTCTCGTAGACCAAGGAATAAATTCCACAAACTTCCGACAAATACCAGTATCACAGCTAATAACATGCCGATGCTGTATGCGTCCCAGTAGGTGCGCGCAGTGTGGATGGTGCCTGGATTGTTTTGCTCGAACACGGCTCCACCGTATAAACCAGCTACCATACCGCTAACTTGTTGTGAGTCGAAATAGGGTTGGATGATTGGTGCAGCTTGTGCGCTGGTGATCACGATCACGGGCATACTGCCGCGAGAAGATTGAGTTTGTTCGATCCATGCGCGGGCGGCATCTGTGTTATCTGTGATGATGACCATGGCGATGAATAATTGTGAGAGTGATGTGAGGTTATCTGGTTGGGCAGCCCAGGCGGGTTGAAGGTACATATCCAATGGGCTGGTGCCGCGCGGATTTTGTGCAAAGGCGCGAATGCCTAACTGTCCACCGGAGAGGTAGCCCAAGTTCGAGTAGGTGAATCCGCTATTTTTGTAATGATCAGCTAAAGGTCCGGCAATGAAGCGTTCCGCCAGAATTGGGCTGATTTCACTTGTGGAAATAAAAGTCAAATTCGGGTGACTGTAGAAAATCATCTGGTCGAAGAACGGTGCTGCAGCAGCTTCCATTTCTCCAACGCGTGATGCTTCCACATCAAATGCGACCAATACAGGCGCGCCTTGCGGCAACGAGCGGGAAATATCTACAGCGCGGCCAACTTCCCGCGGAACGCCAAGCGGCAGGGAGAAGATGGGTGTTCCTGACAGCAGCCCAGCAACTACTGCAATGAGAATGACTGCGGAAAGGAACCAACGCAGGCTGCGTGAGGTGTGTAACGCAGAGAAGGACGCGATCGGAACAGGAGATGCTTCTGCGGCGAGAATTTGCTCCAACAATGCAGCGTGTGCTTGTTGTTCTTCGCTGGCTTGTAACCGAATTGAATACGGCTTGGGCTTGCTGGTTGGAGTGAAGCCAGGTACTGAAGGCAGCACACCTTGTAAGCCTGCCAACGCACCACGCGACTCAAGAGTTTGGTCGCTGGAAAACGTGGAGGATAAGATCGGAGAAACTGTTGCGTCCACCGGGCGCATGGCCTGCACCCACGAAGGGAGTTCCCCAGGTGCAATGGCATCTGTATTGGTAATGGGTGTCGGGTTGGTGGAGGCGGGAAGATCCATTGCATTTGAAAGCCAATCTGGCATTTCTGTGAAAAGATCATCAACGCTCTCAGAGCTTTTTTCATTTGAAACAAATGCGGAGGGAATATCCAGCGGAGCTTCTTTTTCAGGCTCAGGTGCAGACTCAGGTTGCTTCTCTTCCACCGTCTTGAACGCATTAAGCCAATCAGGTGTATCAAATGAAGTATCGGCGGGTTCTGCTGTTGGAGTTGGAGTTTCCGCAGGAGTTTCAAAAATAGTCGATTGTGGTGCAGCTGCCTTCAACCAATCAGGCAAGTCACCAAGTGAATCTTCCTTCACTGGTTCTGTTGCGGGCGTTTCATCTTTTTGTTGATTCGATAAGTGCACTGTTTCTTCGCTGCTCGATAGCCAGGCAGGCAACTCACCCGTAACAGAAGCTGGCGCTTCTTTCTTCAACCATTTCGGTGTTGTATCTTGGAAGGGCTTGGGCGTCTCTTCTACTTGATCGTTTAACCAGGATGGCAATGCACCCGTAGTAGATGGTGTTGACGGCGCTTCAGACTCACTCGGGCTTGGGTTTGAAAAAACAGGCGACTCGGCGCTTTGGCTTTTCTCTTCCATTCCACGCAGCCAGTCCGGCACATCAATAGACAGGTCGGGGGCGTCATTTGAATCCGCGGGCGGTATTAAATTGTCGGCTGCTGCCATTTGACGCAACCAGTCCGGTGTGTCGGCAGAGTCGGGAGCAATTGCATTTGAAAAGCTGGATGGAGATGGTTGCGATTTCTTTGCATCTTCATCTGCCGCCATTTGACGTAGCCAATCTGGCGTGTCGTCGATTGAAGATGCAGAAGAGAAGGTATCGTCAAATGAGGCAGGCTCATTAGTCTGTTCTATAGGTTTGGAATCATCTGTGTTGCGAAGCCAACTGGTGAGCTCATCTTTTTCGTCTTCTTGTGAATCGCTGGATGTTAAGTTGGCCAGCCAGGAAGGCTGCTCCGACTCTTCTGATTCTTCTTGAGCAAAATCACCTTTTCCACCTAATTCTACGCGCCGTGCTTCAGAAGACTCGATCGGAGATTTCTTTGTTGTAGGAGCTGCGCCGGTAATGCTGGCAAGCCAATCCGGTGTTTCATCGTCTTCATTTTCATCAGACTGTGACCTCAAACCCGCTAGCAAATCTTCTGAAGAAGCAGGTTGCTTCTGTTCATTCTTGTTGGATGAGACTTGGTTGGTTTCGAGAGGGTCAGCTTTTCGAGCGGAGTCACGCGCATCCTTTAACCATTGCGGCAGAATGGGTTCAAGCTCGGCTGTGTTCTTCTTGGTTGGGGCTTGTCCGGGTTTCAGCGGTGATAAGCCCTTAGTGGTTGATCCGACTGTTGGTTGAAGCTGTGATTGGCAAAACTGGCAAAATTCCTGACCAGCTGGGTTACTCTCACCACATACGGGGCATTTAATGGTTTCAGCCATTATTGTCCTCCGTATGGGCGATCAATGCCGAATAGTACGCGCAAGCCAGTGGTCAATGTTCCAAGTGATACGCCAATCAAAATTCCGCGCGCGCCGCCAAGAGCAAGGATCTGGCTTACCCAAGGGCGAACCAACGTGCCGATGATAGGAATGTCGCCAAAGGGTAGTGTAGCTGAACCGAGGAATAGCAAGGTGGCCGTTACCAAAAAGATAATGCCCATCATGTCCACACGGCGGCGAAGGAGACGGATGGCGGCGTAGAGCAGGGAAATGGTAAGTAATCCCATCAGTGCCGCTTCGGTTGGGACGATGATTCCATTCAGCACCATTTGCATGATGCTGTGCTGAGGGCGAAGGATAATGCCAAAGAAAAGAGTAGCAGCCATGGCGATGATAAGAAGCGCGCTATAGACACTTCCTTTTTCGCCGTGTCGGATCTTATCCATATGAACAGCGGTCAGGTTGAATACTCCGACCAGCGCCGCTACACCAGCGAGGATGACGGCCCAATTAAGAAGCAAGGTTTGCACAGCCGAGAACGACTCGAAAAAGTAACCAAACAATATCAAGACGCCAGTGGCAATGGCAATAACTGCGGTAATTACTCGCATTAGACCGTCCCCAGAAGTTTCATAGCTGCGCCGCCCAGTAATGCCAGAATGACCAGCCAGCGTAAAATGTCTTGTACGGTTAGGCTGGCGATGTGTGCAGACCCGGCACCAAGATAAGCTCCGGCAGAAAATAATTCTTCGCCGATCAGGGCATCTTGGGTATTTGCAAATAATACGGCTTGTCCGCTTAAATCATCGCTCGCGCCGATCATTGAGATGCTCTCGCGGTCCGATGCATCGGCAATCAGGCCGACTTCAGAGCCGAAGTGGCCAAGCATAACGGTTGTTGAAACCTTTTCGTTTCTGGAAATAGGCATTGCACCAGCAGCAAACCCAAATGGAGTTAATCCTGTAACGCGCCCGGTGGTTGGTAAATAATATTCTTCCACGCTGGCTGCTTGATAACCCGCCTGTAAAGTGTCCTGTGTCAGCAATCCGAGGACAGGGTCTCCCGAGGATGCAACAGCAGGCATGTCACTGACAGATGTTTTCTCTGCGATGATGCGCAAGGTTGCTAACCCGGCAAGTGCCGAACCTCCGCGCGCATCCAGAAGGCTGCCGTGCCCTAATGAAATATGCAGACGTGTGCCATCTTCAACGCTTAACCCCAGCATGCGATATAAGCGGGTAAGCGCGGAAATATCCCTCAGTTTGGCGGGTGAGTTTCGTTTCCATAGCGTGATCACCAATAAAAGGAAAGCGGCGAACACTATGATCACAAGCGGAAATAGTTTTATAACCAGTGCGGTCATCCCTTTACTCCTTCCCCTGACAGAAAGGAAGCAAATGCTCGAGCTTCTACTTCCTCTTCCAACGTCTGTGCAAGGGCGGTTAACTGTTCGCTTTTAAAAAATCCGCCGCTAAAATAAATCGCCTGCGCTCCAAGCAAAGCAAGAGGGCTTCCTGCTTCGAGGAACGAGGCGATCAGTTCGTTAAGTTGATACCTGCGCAAGGACTCAGCCCAGCGCGGCCAAAATTCGCGCGGTGAATTCATAGTTGATGCGAGTATAGCATAATTTTAATGTTGACCCGCATAGACCGTATGCCGAAAAGGTTACAGTTCTATGAATTTTTCGCGGATTTTTAAGGTGCAATGGTTGTGCCGGGTAAGATCACAGCATCCTTTGGAATGACGACGATACCATCACGTACATACCAGTTCTCGTGATCGATATCTGTATTGCGGGGGAAGGGACGAATGGTGACATTTTCTCCAATTCGGGCGTTTTTATCGAGGATCGCGCCTTCGATGTAGCAATTCTTCCCAATTCCAATTTGCTGACCTTCGCGTTCACGTTCGTAATAGTCAGAACCCATCACAATACTGTCACGGATAACGCATCCATCTGCGATCTGGCTGCGGATTCCAATAATGGAATGTGATATTTCAGATTTTAGAACGCGGCTGCCTTCCGAGATCAACACGTTACGCAGGTTGCTATCTTCCACAATGGAGCCAGGCAGGAAGCGCGTATCGGTGTAGATGGGAAGTTTTGCATCGTAGAAATTAAAGGGCGTTTCGGGAGTCGTCAACGCTAGGTTGGTTTCATAGAACGAGCGGATCGTTCCAATGTCTTGCCAATACCCGTCGAAGTCAAAGCCAAAGACCGCGTGGGAGGTAATGGCCTGCGGGATGATATCGCCGCCAAAGTCATCGTGGTTGGGGAAGCTGGTCAACAGATCTACCAACACTTTTGTGTTGAACATGTAAATGCCCATGGAGCCAAGGAATGGCCTTTCTGGGTCATCACGGCTGATGAATTTCTTTTGGATTTCAGGGTCTTTGGGCTTTTCCACAAAGGAGGAGATATGTCCGTCATCTTCTCGCTTTAGTATGCCGAAGCGGGTCACTTCCTCTTTTGAAATGGGCTGTACAGCCACAGTGATGTCGGCCTTGTTGTTCCAGTGATACTCGGCCATGGCCTTGTAATCCATGCGGTAGAGATGATCTCCAGCAAGAATGAGCACGTGCTTGGCCCCAGAGGCTTGGATCTCAAGCAATTGCTTGCGGACTGCATCTGCTGTGCCCTGATACCAGTCGGCGCTTTCAATCGTCTGTTCTGCAGCCCAGATCTGCACCCAACCCTGATGGAACGAGTCGAAATTATAGGTGCGGGTGATATGGCGATGCAATGACACAGAGTTGAACTGGGTCAGGATCGCTATACGGAATATTTCTGAGTTAATGCAGTTACTGATGGGAATATCAATGAGACGGTATTTCCCCGCAATTGGCACGGCTGGCTTGGAGCGCATTTGAGTTAAAGGATATAGGCGCGCCCCGCGCCCTCCACCCAAGATGACCGCCAGGATATCGTTTAATGAGGGCATATAGCCTCCTGGAAAAGTTTTTTTCGCCCGTGCTGCGAAGGCGAGATTTCTCCTATTTTACACCCATCATCTTACGAATGTGATGAAAAATGAACACGAATGGATAGAGTAGTAGGATGATGAAGTCAATAACGGCAAGCAATAGATATAGTTTCATAGCATTAAATCTCCAGAAAAAAGTAGAGGCTCGTCTCAGGAGGGTTTACGTTTTTCACTAGTTGACACTAATTGTGATTTTACAATTTGAAAAAATCAAAGTCAACGCTGGGGATAAATGGTCATATAAAACTCAAACGTCCTCCACTGGGGAGGACGTTTGAGTATGAACCCTGTAAGGTATAATACCGTTTCGGGTACGATGTCGCCTGTGCCGAAGGAGGGAATCGAACCCTCATTCCCGTAGGGAACACGATTTTGAGTCGTGCGCGTCTGCCTATTCCGCCACTTCGGCTCTTTTGCGAACGCAAGTATACCACTCCCAACAACAAGGTCAAGATGAAACTAGGAATTATTGGACTACCCCAATCAGGAAAAACAACGATTTTCAACGCGCTTACCCGCGGCAACGCTCCCACTAATGCATCTGCGGGACGTATTGAAGTACATCAGGCAGTAGTGGATGTCCCCGACCCGCGCGTGGACCTACTCTCGAAAATGTTCAACCCAAAGAAGACGGTCTATACCAAGGTGACATACGCGGATATTGCCGGGCTGGAAACTGGTTCGGCCAAAAGTGGCATTTCCGGGCAGCTGTTGAATCACCTAAACCAAATGGAAGCATTGATCCTCGTGGTGCGCGCCTTTGACAATGACAGCGTGATGCACCCTAGTGGCAGCGTCAATCCATTACGTGATGTGGACACAATGTTGACCGAACTCTTGCTGAACGATCTCATTGCCGTTGAACGCAAACTTGAACGTTTGGTGGATGAACGCAAAAAAGGCGGCACGGATAAAGTAGTGAATGCGCGCCAAACAGAACTGTTCGAGAAGTTACACAAAACCCTTTCGGACAATTTGCCTTTGCGCACTATGGAATTTACAAACGATGAGCAGAAAGAACTTTCCAGTTTTGGCTTGCTCACTCGAAAGCCTATTCTTACAGTGTTCAACCTTGGCGAAGGTCAGCAAGCTCCTGAAGCAAAACTGGATCATCCGTCAGTTGCGTTAATGGGCAAACTTGAAATGGAAATTGCACAGCTCTCCGCAGAGGATGCTGCTGTTTTTATGGAAGAGTATGGTATCAAAGAACTTAGCTTGAACCGTATGATCAACCTGTCTTACGAGTTGTTGCAGATTCAAACCTTTTTCACGGTTGGTGAAGATGAAGTGCGCGCATGGACGACACACCGCGGTGCCACGGCACAGGAATCGGCTGGGGAGATCCATACCGATCTTTCGCGCGGATTTGTCCGGGCAGAGGTGGTGGCTTACGAAGACTTGATCAGCCTCGGGTCCATGAATGAAGCGAAAGCCAAAGGCAAGTTAAGGCTTGAAGGCAAGGAATATCCAGTTAAGGACGGCGATATCATGCATGTCCGTTCCAGCTTGTAAGGTTTTTTGAGGAAAGATGATGCTGGAAAAACTTGCGGACGCCGGTCAGTTCTGGTTTGCTGTTTTATATAAACGGGCAGAATCATCCCGTGCGAAATGGGCGGCGGGCTTCTTGTTTGCAGTCTTGTTTATAGGCGGTTTGTTGCATTGGGGATTCTTTCTGGATTGGTTCAACAACCGCTTTGATATTCAAGATTGGCATATTCATGTTGGACCCTATCTTGATTTCTTGAGTAAGGCGTTGCGCAGCGGACAATTTCCGATGCATGCTGATTCGCCATATATGATCCCTGCTCAATATCTTGCGAGGCAGAACCGTCCGCTTTCTCCGCAGATCCTATTGCTCCTTTTTCTAACTCCAGCTACTTATGTGCTTGTGAATGTATGGATCTTCTACGGATTGGGCTTTTGGGGACTTTTACTGCTTCGTTCACGGTATAAACTTTCCTTCGTTTCTTTCCTGTCAATGTTTCTGTTGTTCAACCTTAATGGGCATATTGTTGCTCACATGGGGTCTGGGCATTTTGAATGGGTAGGATATTTTCTTTTACCTTTTTACGTCCTGCTGATTCTGAAGATGGTGGAAGGTGAAGAAACTGGTTGGAAGTGGCTGCTATCCATGTCCCTTGTGATGTTGGGGATCGTTTTGCAGGGTGCCGCACATTTTTTCATTTATTGTTTGAGTTTCATGCTGTTGCTGGCGTTGTTTCAGCCGCGGTTCTTCCCAACGGTTATCAAGGCCATCATTCTGAGCGCGCTCGTAAGTATGGTGCGTGTCCTTCCGCCTGCCATTCAATTTGCGGGCGGCACCGGGCTTCAGAGTCTTGGCGGTTTTGATTCGGTGATGCAGATGTTCGAGATGTTGGTCTCTTCAAGTAGCCGTGGATATTGGGAACAGACTTATTATGTAGGCGCTCTAGG
This sequence comes from Anaerolineales bacterium, assembly GCA_046328875.1. Classification (GTDB taxonomy): domain Bacteria; phylum Chloroflexota; class Anaerolineae; order Anaerolineales; family Villigracilaceae; genus Villigracilis. Next base: position 4,856,423 of record JAXLVS010000001.1, read on the forward strand.
TTTTGTCTTTGTACTATATTTTGGAGTTATCCGAAATTGGGCAAAGAATGAAAGGCACCGCGCACTTTATCTTCCGTCCCTGGCGATGATATTCTTTTCTGTGGGGTCCATCTACTTGCCGCTTTTCAGTTCACACATCCCCTTTTTGGATTCGCAACGCGCACCAACTCGTTTTTTGATCGTGCCGCTGGTATTTATGATCACGTTGGCAGGGATTCAATTTCAATCTCTGCTTGATGAGTGGAGCGAAAAGGGTTGGGAAAAGGGCATTATGGTGTTATTTGGCGAAGCCCTGATGGCATACGACTTGTTTTACAACTCGCGCGTTTGGAGTCTTGATAATTACAGCAGCTCCGCGCGCGCGACCGATGTGATTGAAGTAGCTGTTGCAAATTACCCCGACCCTTCGTATACTGCCACTTTGATCGTTGGTTTTGCTTGTACATTGATCACCCTTGGCGTCTTGATCTTTTTAGCTTTTCGAGAACGCAAAAGAACAGTTTAATAAAAAGGAGAATCTTATGGCTTACAAACTTTCGAAATGGGATCTTTCCCCGCTGTATCCTGGGTATGACACCCCTGAGCTGCAAAGCGCCTTCGACATGATCGAAGAACAAGTGACTTCCTTTGAAGGTGTACGTAATAAGCTCTCGCCGGATATGGCTGCTGATCAATTCGTGGATGTGTTGAAGGCCAGCGAGATCACAACCCGTGTTGGCAATAAGTTGTACTCGTTTGCAGGGTTATCTTTTACAGCAGACACACAGGATCAAAAAGCTCAATCTTTGCAGGCGCGTGTATTACAGTTTCTTGCAGAGATCGAGAACCGCATCATGTTCTTCAGCCTGTGGTGGAAGGAATTGGATGATGTGAACGCAAAGCGCCTGATGGAAGCTTCCGGCGATTATCGATATTATCTCGAAGCAATGCGCTTATACAAACCTCACACTTTAAGCGAAGCAGAAGAAAAGATCGTCAACATCAAGAACGTGACGGGTGTGAACGCGCTCGGTAATCTGTATGACTCCATTACGAACCGCTACATGTTCAAGATGAAGGCGAACGGCAAAGAGAAGGAAATGACAGCTTCAGAACTATTCTCCTTCCGTTACAGCACAGACCCGAAAGTGCGCGCGGAGAGTTATCAGTCGCAGTTCAAAGTCTATGCAGAGGATGGCCCAATCCTTGGGCAGATCTACCAGACTATTTTGCGTGACTGGCATAATGAGAACGTCACCCTGCGCAAGTTCAAGAACGCCATTGCATATCGCAACCTGAGCAATGATATTCCCGAAGAAGCTGTGGATGCTTTGCTTGGCGTGGCTCGCAAGAATGTGGGCATCTTCCAACGCTATTTCAAGATGAAAGCCAAGTACGTTGGCATGAAGAAGATACGCCGCTACGACATTTATGCGCCGGTTGCAGCTTCCAAGAAAACATATAACTGGGACGAGGCCGTGACCATGGTCTTAGACGCTTTCAATGCTTTTGAGCCCAAAGTTGCAGCTTTGGCAAAGCGCGTCTTTGACGAGCGCCGCATTGACAGCGAGATTCGCATGGGTAAGCGCGGTGGTGCGTTCTGTTGGTCTGTTCTGCCTGAGATGACGCCGTACGTGTTGGTCAATTATCAGGGGACGGGGCGCGAGGTGGCTACTTTGGCACATGAGCTCGGTCACGCGATCCATGCCATGTTGGCCTCACATCACAGCACATTTACATTCCATTCTTCATTGCCTCTAGCTGAGACAGCATCCACGTTTGCTGAAATGGTTTTGATCGATAAACTGTTGGCAGAAGAAAAAGATGAGTCCGTGCGCCGCGATATTCTCTTCAAGCAAATGGACGACGCCTACGCAACCATCATGCGCCAGTCTTATTTCGCGATATTCGAGAAGACCGCGCACGAGATGGTGCAGAAGAACGCCTCGGTGGATGACCTGAGCAATGCCTATCTCGAAAACTTGAAAGAGCAGTTTGGTGACTCGCTTGATATGAGCGATGAATTCAAGTGGGAGTGGGTGGGCATTCCGCACATTTACCAAACGCCTTTCTACGTATATGCCTATGCTTTTGGACAGTTGTTAGTGCTGGCTTTGTACCAGCAATTCAAAGCGGAGGGCGAGTCGTTCAAGCCGAAATATCTCAAGATCCTTTCCGCTGGCGGGTCTGAAGCGCCAGAGAAGATCTTGAGTGAGGCAGGCATCAACATTCGCGACCCGAAGTTCTGGCAGGGCGGCTTCGATGTGCTGGAGAAATTGGTCAGTGAGTTGGAGAAGCTGCCAGTGGCGAAGAAGGCAAAGGCCAAACCGGCTGCGAAGGCGAAGAAAGTTATTGCGAAGAAAAGTGTAACAGCCAAGCCTGCAAAGAAGAAAAGTAAGAAGTAACGCGTAATAAGTAAAAGTGACCTGCGATATCGCAGGTCACTTTTTTGCTTTACAGATCTGTGCCCTTTAGCTTGCGGGAAATTCGCCAGTATTGAAAGCCGAAGATGACTCCGAACGTGAGGAAGATCAGTGCGTTGACCGGGGTGTCAGCCCACATCCAATAAATGCCGTGCGAGTCGAACTTAAAGGATGCAGGAAGCAACAGGAAGAGGATCGTGAAGGCGAGGTAGGTTGAGCGTTTCTGTAAAAGTTTTCTGGTTTCGTTTAAAGTGTCCATTTCAATATCCTTTGATAGTTTAATTTGACCATCGGGGAGAACGGCGCCATTCTCGTCGATAAGTTTCGCAAATTCGGGGTCATCTTTCAGGAAGGAGTCAACGAGCGCTTTTGTGTCTGCACTGGCTTCACCTGAGAGATAAACGGGCAGGAGATCGGTGACAATGTCTCTTGTGATTTTCATAAGCGGGATTCCTCTTCTTTCATTCGATATGCATTCAACTTCAACCGCGTCCTATGGACTTTGACCTTGGCAGCTGCCAATGAAATTCCCAACGCTTTGGAAATTTCCTCATAAGAAAGATCATCCTGCGTGTGCATGAGTAGGGCGGCACGGTCTATCTCTGGCAGGGTCTGCAGGAATTGCATGACGCCCCGCAGGCTAAGATTCATTTCGGTGGTGTGCTCAGGCCCATTGCCAAGGGCAGGCAGGCCCGAGGTTAAGTCCGCGAGGCGGTTTGTTCGCTTCGTTCGTTTGAAGGCAAGGTTGCGGGCAATGGTCAGCAGGTAGCCTTTGACGGTCTCTGTCCGAATCTCATCGACTGAGGTGAGAGCGCGGACGAAGGTTTCGGAGGTGATGTCCTCCGCATCCTGCGGGTCTCCGCACAGCCAATAGGCAAAGCGGTAGACATCCTGCGCGTACTTTTGATAGAGTTCGTGGAAGTTGATGACCATGTTATAAAGATAATATCCCCCAGACGTGAAAAAGTTACATGCTAGCTCCAGCCAGAACTATTTGCTTCCCAGCCGAGCATATCACCTTCGATGTGATCCTTTAGCCCAACTCTCTCCATGAGGAACATGATGTGGGCGCGGTGATGCATATTGTGGGTGATGACGTGGCCAATAGTGCCGCCAAAGGATTTGAGTTGTGGGGGTGTGTCTAACGTATCCAGAAAGAAATCGTCAAAGCGATTTTCGCGGGAGACCTTGTGCGCAAGCTTCGAAAACTCTCGGCTGGCGAAATTCAGCCTTTGAAGTAATTCAGGGATGGAGTCGCCAGATTTATGTTGAACAGGGCGCTCGTAAAGCAGGTCGGTCCACACTTCGAGATTGTCGATCATGTGGATGAATGTCTCGCGCAGGGATTTGTGATCGATCTCGAACTCCTTGTCGAGAAGTTCATCAGGCAGTGATTGGCAAGCCACAAGCAATTGACGGGTTGTCCACGTATCGTGTGCGATAAATCTGTCGAGGATGTCCATTTTCGTTTCTCCTGTTTAACAAGCACAAGGTAAAGAGAAACCCGCCCTAAAAGTTATTTCAGGGCGGGTTCACGTTTTATTTTACTTTTTATTATTCCCCAGCAAATTCGTACTCACCAGGGTCTTCTTCTACAGCCATCATGGGTTCTTCGGCGGGACGTTTATCGAGAAATTCCAGCGATTGAGCGACAATCTTTGTAAAATACCTCGTTTCGCCTTTCTCTTCATACTTGTCAGTCTTGATTCGCCCTTCCAGGTAGATCAGACTGCCTTTCTTCAGATATTCCTGACAAACCTCGCCAAGCCGTCCCCAGGCTTCAATGTTGACCCACTCGGTCGATTCTTTCGTCTCGCCATTCTTATCCTTCCAGCGATTGCTCACTGCCAGACTGAAATGGGTCACTTTTTTGCCTGTGGGCGTGTACTTGCTTTCCGGGTCCTTGCCCAAACGGCCGATCAATTGAACGCGGTTTAATGTTGGCATGGCTGCTCCCCTTTCATTTCATAACTTTTAGATGCATGTGTACGTGTCATTAGTAGTCTCCTTTTTAATCTAAAAGAACAGTATTTAGTTGTAACGAACCAGAGTTATACTTTACGAAGCCGACTCCGCAGGTTTAGCTTCACCTTCGGCGACGATCTTCTTCAAAACCAGCAAGCCAGTCTTCATCTCAGCGACCTGGTAGCCAGCGGGAACAGCGTCAAGAGCGCCTTCCTTGACTTCCTTTGAGAAGAAGAACATCTTGCCCTTGGAGTGCAGGTAGTAGGTAGTGCCTTTTGAGTTAGTGTGTGCGTATGCCATTATTATCTCCTTTTGTCTAAGTGTAATAAGAGTGTAGAACAAAATTTCTAGCCTGTCAAGCCCTTTAGGCTTGATTTGTATAGACATATTTACGAGTAAAGGCGACCCTCCTAGCTGAAGCAAGTGCCTTGATGATCCTAAAGTGTTGCCCTTACATACGGAGTAGACATGAATACCTTAATTACCCTCTCTGATTTACGAGCTGCACGCCTCTCTCTCAAAGGGACAGTTGGTCTTGTCCCGACGATGGGATACCTGCACGAGGGGCACCTCTCGTTAATCCGCCGAGCCAAGGCCGAGTGCGACCATGTGATCGTGACTATCTTCGTCAACCCTACTCAGTTCGGGCCAAGCGAAGACCTCTCGAAATACCCCCGTGATCTTGAGCGTGACCTCAACCTTATGAGCCCTCTCGGCGTGGACTTCGTCTGGAATCCCACAGCGGAGGTGATGTACCCGTCTGGCTACCAGACCTGGGTGGAGGTCGAGGCGATGACCCAGCCTTTGGAAGGCTCAATGCGCCCTGGTCATTTCAAGGGAGTGACCACCGTCGTAGCGAAGCTATTCAACGCCACCCAGCCTGACAAAGCGTACTTCGGCCAAAAGGATGCGCAGCAGGCGGCGGTCATCCGCCAGATGGTGAGGGATTTGAATTTCCCGCTTGAGGTTGTGGTTTGCCCGACCACACGCGAGACGGATGGGTTGGCGATGTCCAGCCGCAACAAGTACCTGAACGAGGCCGAGCGCAAGGCTGCGATTGTGCTGTTTCGCTCGTTGAGCGCGGCGAAGGAATTGTACGAACGCGGGGAGAGGGATGCCGAGAAGATACGCGGAAAGATGAAAGAAGTGCTAGTCGCTGAGCCGTTGGCGCAGATGCAATACGTTTCCTGTGCCGATTATGACACGCTCGCGGAGTTAACTGAGATTAAAGGGAAGGCTCTGCTCTCGATGGCGGTCTTTCTCGGCAAGACGCGGTTGATCGACAATTTTGTATTGGGATAAAAAGATGAGACGGAACGTTGTGCAACGTCCCGTCTCATCTGCGGACGAAGAATACGGCCAACCCGAAAACAAAGGTCGAGACCTCCGACCAGAGATGGAACTTTGAGATAAATTCGTAAAACATCTGCGTCTCCTTGATAAAGAATTTTTCCATTGTAGGAAACAATAAGGTCGAATGCATCCTTCTATATAGTTGTTTATTTAAAAATTTCGCCACAGACTATATAGCCTGTGGCGAAATTTTGTTGGGTTAATTCAAAAAACGAATTACGGTCCCCACTTCATTTCCATCGCAAACGGCACCAGGGAAAGAGACGGTCTGCCATCGGAGTAATAGAGTTGAGCAGGGCCGCCTGCATAAACATCAGGTGCGGGATAGGTCGTGGCTATAAGGAAGCTGGCATCGGGAGCCCAGAGGAATCCACTGGCGTTGCTGAATGATTCGGGACGTAGGACGGTACGGCCTGTGACACCATCAGGTGCCGAGCGAACCATTTGCAGAGCCACATTCACGGAGAAATTGTTCAGCCCACTTTGATTGGCATAAATAAAATACAAATGTCCATCAGGCGCAAGGAAGGGTGCTGTGGCGAGATTGAAGTTTTCAGCGACTTCATCAGAGGTGAGCAAGGCTTCCATCTTTCCGGTGTTGGTATCCACACGTGACATGCCTGCGCTGGTGAACGGACTGAGAAAGGCTGTACCTGTGTAAATGGATGCGCTGTCTGCCGACCAACTGAAGGAGCAGCAGGTGGAACCAGCCCCGCCGCTTGGGTTCTTTAATTCCACAACGGTGTTGTCGCTGGGGTGGTAGATGACACTGAAGGAACCGTCCGATGCGACAGGTGCAACTGTGACTAATAATTTCGTTCCATCGGGAGAGTAGCTTTCAGGCCAATATGCTTGTCCGAACCCTTCACTGTCTATCTTGGAGGGTAACACCAGAGTGGATTGTCCAGCGACTACTGAATACAAATTAACACCTTTATGACCAAAGGCAATCGTTTGGGCATCAGGTGACCAGAGCGGGTTGCTAAGAAGTGTTGTTGCGGGGCTGTTCGGGTCGAGTACGCCGCCATCCACGACCATGCTGCGATTACTGCCATCTCTGTTGACGGTGAACAACTGATTGTTCGATGTGTATGCAATACTGCCATCCACTTGTGAGACATCATACTGTTCCACGCTGGCAGGCTCAAAAGTCAATTGTGTGACAGTGACGCCATCCATTGCCAGCCGATAGACTTGGTTATGACTAGCGCTGTCAGCGTTGAGAAAATACAACGAAGCTGGGAGCAGGCTTTCGGTCGCAGGAGGAGGCGTGGCGCCCGATTCGGTGGCGGGAACTGTCGTTAGCGCAGCAAAAGTCGCAGCTACGATGGTCTCTACATTCGCAGGTTCAGCGGGCGATGCCCCACCTAATGGATTTGCGCAGGCAATGGCCACAACCAATAAAGCAAGAACTGATAAAAGTATTTTTGATTTTTTCAACATACACACCTCTTATTAAATAAAACAAAGACGTTTGTAAGACGTCTTTGTTGGCTTCAGGAAAAATTATACCTGCTCAAAGTGTTGGACAGGAACAACGAAAATGGTGGCGCGCTTTTGGTCTGCCTTCGGCGGCAGAGAATCGCGCACGGTTTGAATCACCGCATCCACTTGGTCTTCTTCCACGCCGAGCAGCATGGTGACCACACCGCTGCGCATAAAGCCGCCCGTGGAAGCTACACGGGTCACGCGGAAGCTGTTGGCAGTAAACGCTTGCGTAAGGATATCGGCGTCGGTATCTTTTACAATGACAATGATCATTTTCATGATGAGTCTCTCCTCAGATGTTAGATCTGTTCGAATCGTTCCACGGGCAATGCGAATACTGTTGCGCCGCCGACAGTGACGGGCACAGGCGCGGGCATTGGCATCGGCGATCCTTCCAATGGAAGCGTCATATATTCGATACGTTGGCGGCAGACCTTTTGCAAAGCTGCCAATGCATCCGCTTCTCTTTCAGTGGGCAGGCCGATCAACAACGTGGCATTTCGTCTGCCAAGAAAACCGCCCGCACTGGAAAGATAAGTCAACGATGCGCCAATGTTTTGCAGGGCTTTGGTCGCGGCGTCGAGGTCCTGCTCCTGCACAACTGCCATCAATAATAAATGGATTGGATTTTCCATACATATTCTCCTTTGAGAATTAACGCTTCATCATTACCTCGAAGCTGTTTCTGTTTCAATTGGCATTTTCGTGCTTTTATATTATCAGATGTCTGTGGAAGATTCTACCTTTATTCAGCCAATCGCGCGGATGGATTCGCGCTCATCAATGCTTCATCCACTTCGCCGATGAGTTGTGAATAGGTGTCCTCTGAAATGACACCATCATGCAGAAGACCATTGAGAGCGGTACGTTGTGCTCGTAATGCTTCGCGGTAGGCTGTATCAAGTTCTTCAGCTTCCACTTCTGGCTCAGAAGTCATCACTTCTTTAACTTCCTCCATCAAGGAATCATTTTTCTTTTTTAGCACAGTAGATAATTTTTGCCAGGTGTGTTCTGAGATCATACCTTCCTGGCTGCGCCTGTGAAGATAGTCGTAGCTGGAACGTCCTGCTACAAAACGTGCATGACGAAGCTCGTATTCATCCTGTGCAGGTGAGCGGACGATCAACTTTAGTTTTTTCACCAACCAATCCATTGAAAAGCCTTGAACTAATAGCGTGAAAAGCACCACGCCAAAAGCCATGGCTTGCAAACGGCCGCGCTCAGCGGCAAAGATACCTTCTTCTGGCAGACTCAAAGCTAGAGCAAGTGTGATCGCTCCGCGCAAGCCACCCCAGAAAAGGACATGCTTCCACTTTGTGGGAACTTCACGTCGAAAAAAGGAAAATCCATAGGTGCTGACAATACGCGCCACCAAGGCAGCAAAGATGGCCCAAGCAATAGCCTGCCAATTCTCAAAAAGGATGTTCAAGTCAATGGTGAGGCCGATGAGCAGGAAGATAAAGGAGTTAGCGATAAAGGCTGCGTATTCCCAAAAATTATGAACTACCAACCGCGTAGAGGCGGTCATGGTTTGTTGGCTGGTGTTCCCACTGATGATGCCAGCCGTTACAACAGCCAACACCCCGCTAACGTGGAGAGTCTCTGCCAGTAAATAGGAACCAAATGCCAGCGCGGTGGTGAGCGTTGTTTCCACGAGCGGGTCGTCAATGCGTTTGATGAATTGCGAAATGCTTACGCCGAAGATCAACCCCACCAACACTCCGCCGCCAGCAACTGTGAGAAATTGAGTGATGCTCTGTCGCATATCAAAGCTGCCTTGAAGCGCGGCGCTGAGCATGAGTCCAAACATCACGATGGCAGTGCCGTCATTCAGGAGGCTTTCCGATTCAAGCAGAACCTGCAACCGGCGCGGTGCGCCCAAACTTCGAAAGAGCGCCACGACTGCAACAGGGTCGGTGGCAGCGATGAGCGCGCCGAACACGAGTGCAGCTTGCAGAGCCAGCCCCGTGCCCCAAGAGACGAGCCAGCCAACAAGGAGCGTTGTCAATACCACGCCAGGCACTGCCAGCAAAAGGATGAGGCCGAGGTCGTGGCGCAAATCATCTACGCGGATGTGGAAAGCGGCCTCAAAGACAAGCGGCGGCACCAGTAACAACATGATGATCTGCGGTGCAAGCACTACCTGTTGCGGATTCAATAATGTGATTGCAAGACCAATGATTACCAACCCCACTGTATATGGCACGCGCAGACGCCGTGTTACGACTGCTACCACCGAAGCGATCAGGAGCAGAATGACAATAATTTCTTCCAGGAAAATAATATTTTCAGTTGTCATGTTTAAAGTTCCCTGAAATTTTATACCATGACTTTTCCCGCCTGTGATTAATTCCATTGTAAAAAGAGACAGTCACCTCGCAGGTGACTGTCTCTTTTAATGAAGATGTTCCTGAACCTTCAATTTCTGTTTTTATATTCAGGGATCCCGATCATTGGAGGACGCTCTCCTTCAGCGATCTCTTCGATATCCAGAAAGAAGCGATCCTGTTCATAGCGGATCATCTTCATGGTCTTATTGATATTCTCCAGCATGTTTTGTTCGTACTTGCCTTCCAGCTTTCGAATGACTGCTTGAATAATCGCAAAGGACATTTTCCCAAGCGCTTCCAATGGCTGGTTGTGATGGATGCGTTCTTGCAAGTCCGTTTGGGCGATGGAGCTTAACCCAGATTTTTCAAGCATGTCGATCAGTAGGCCGATCTCTACGCCATAGCCTGAAAAGAAGGGCAATTGTTCCAGCGCCTTCCGCCTGCCGCCGTACTCGCCTGATAAAGGCTGTATCATGCCAGAGAGTTCAGGGAAAAATAAATTGAGCAGTGGGCGCGCAGTCAATTCAGTGACGCGGCCACCGCTGCCAGCCTGCATTTTGTTGCCCACTTTCAGAGGGCGGCGATAAAACCCTTTGACAAAATCAATTTCAGGTCGAAGGAGAAGCGGACCGATTAATCCATAAATAAAACGCGGATGAATGTTCACAATGTCAGTGTCGATCCAGATAATGATGTCTCCTTTTGTGCAATACAGGCTTTTCCATAGCGCTTCGCCTTTGCCTTTGCGTGCGCCATATTTCGGCAGAACTTGCTGGTGGATGTAAACAGGTACGCCAACCTTTTCTGCGATCTGCCGTGTGCGATCTGTGGAGTTTGAATCGATCAACACGATCTCATCTAATAATTGGAAACGATTCATCAGAAGATTCTTGATGATCCTAAGAACTTTGCCAACGGTCTCTTCTTCGTTGAGAGCGGGCAGTGCAAGGCTGATGGTTAAGTTCTGTTTTTGCTTTAGGGAGATAAGATATTTCAGATCTGCGAATTCATCGGCGTGGAATGTGTTTTCTGCGAACCATTTATCCACCAATACAGAGATGGCAGTTTGCCCTGCTTCTTCACTGGCAGGGTTGATCTCGTATGGCAGCTTGGTCTTTACAACGATCACCCCTTGTTGACTTTCCTGCATGATCTTTTCGGCAACAGGCCCAATGGAAGGGACTTCATCCATTGGACGTGCAGATGCGCCCATGACGAGCAAGTCATATTTTTTCGCTGCATCAAAGATGGCGGCAGAGGGGTCGCTTGTGACGATCTCTTCCTGCCTGATCTCAGGCAGATTCTTAAGCACACGGTTGACGCCTTTGAATGCCGCATCCTGATCTCTTGATGTGTTGTCTGGAAAAAGATGCAGGGATGATATCTGTGTCTTGTTCGAGTTGTGAATAGATAGCGCGATACGCAAGACCAACTCTGCGTATGGTCCACCACGGATGGGCAAAAGCATGTTCTTGATGTTTGAACCGATGTGACGGTTGACAATGGCAATGTTACAAGGCGCTTGCAGCAGCACCTCCGCCATGGATACTTTTAGCGAGTCAAAGTGACAGGGCCATTCAAGCAATAATAGATCAATGTCTTCTCGTTTAACCACATTGACCAACTCCTCCCAGGGTTTGTGTGAGACGTGTACCTGCGCCCATTTATCCCCACGTTTTACTTTGTAAAGCTGTTTAAGAGTCTTTCTCAGCTTGCGCGCATCTACTGCTGCGGTACTGAGCGATTGACCTTCAGGAACATGAATGAAGCCTGTGAGATATACATTTTCATCCCCTGCGATCGAATGCGCAGCATGGATGGCGGACTTTTGCTCACATCCAAAAAGAACTGGTACAAGGACTTTTGCGATAAAAGAACTTTTGGGAATGGGGTACATTGTGCCTCTTTTTATTCATCAAGCAAGGGCGCGATCTTCGTTGCATAAATACGCTCCCAGGTGAATTGTTCACGGACGGAAGTTCGCAAGCCAAATACTTTATCTTTTGTGAAATGCCTGGTCAGCATGTTCGCTACGAGAACAGGGTCTTCCTCTGGAGAAAAATAATCGGCAAAGTCACCACCAAGGTTTTTCAACGGCGGGATGTCCGAACAAAAAACAGGAATACCTGCAAAACCTGCTTCTAAAATTGGAATGCCGAACCCTTCCTCAAAGCTGGGTAGCAATAACACATCTGCCAAGTGATAGAAATCTGCGATCACTTCATCGGGAATGAATCCATCGCTTAACTCTGCCAAAAAGTGTGCTGAGTTTTTCAACCCCAATTCATCACGCATTGCGATTAGTTTTTCAAAATAATGTTCGTTTGCTGAATTATGTGGACCAAGCGGCCCAGTCACAACCATTTGCGCGGAGGGTAATTCATTCCGAAGTGCAGAAAGGATTTTCAACGCCATCTCAATATTCTTGCGTGGTGTAATACGAACTGGCAACAAAAGTAATGGGCTGGCCTGTAGCAGGTTAAGCTTTTCTATGTATTCGTTCGTTTGCTCTTCCAGCTTGAGGAATTTTTCCAAGTCCACACCGTTGGGGATGACATGGATTTGAGATGCCTCGATCTTCATCAACTCAGAGATTTCACCTTGCCGCGCCTCAGAGACCGTGACCACAGTTGCTTCAGGCCATTTGACTTTTAACAAATCCCAGGGATAGCCTTCGTGCAATTCCTTTTGATAACGTGGCGTTGTCCATGCGAGGTCGTGATGCCAAAGGATCAAACGTGGAAGTTTGTGTACGATGTGTAATTGGTAAATTGCAGCAGTAAGCGCGAGATTCTTGTTCAATGAACAGACGTTGTGCGCGATCAACACATCTACGCCAGATAAGGTGGCTTGCAATTGTTCGGCAAGTTCATCGCGCAATGACTCAAATTCTGCTGTCACTTCGCCGTGATCCAGCTGTGCTTTCATCTCAGCCACACGCACATGTCTTGAATCTGCGAGTGGAAGAGTTGTCAACGGAATTTGTTCGTTCAACGAAGTGCCGCGTGCTGCGATCAAACGAACGGAATGTCCATTCGCTGCCATCAAGCGTGCGTGATGCGCGATGACACTTTCCACACCACCGACGACAGGTGGAACGGAATAATGCAAAATAGCAATGTTCATACTTGCTGTCCCAAACAATCTGCAAGAATGGATTGCAGGCGGCGTTCCAAAACTGTAAAAGAAAAATACCGCTTCGCAAGCTGATAATTTTCTTCTGCCCATTCTTCTGCCAGTGCATGGTTTTGTAAAACACGGCGGACTGCGTTGAGAGTTTCCGTGCTGATAAACCCATCAAACCATACGGCGCGAAACCCTTTAGGTTTGATGTCCACTTCGTAGATGGAATAATTGTTGACCAGGATGGGACGGCGATAATAGACAGCCTCCAAATACGCATTCCCAAAGCCTTCAATGGTGGATGGATAGGTGATCAGGTCTGCACGTGGATATACATCTCCAAGTGTGTAAATCTTTTTGCCGTCTTTTGTGAAGCCGCGCTCATCTTGTACCTGATCGGATTCAAATCGAACCGTTACGTTCAATAGATGGGCATATTCACGTACACGCTGCTCATAATCTGTGCCTTCATCACCCGAAGCGTGAGAGATGACTAATTTTGCAGGCATTTCGAGTCTGCGTACGAGTTCAACGGCGTGCTCAATGCCTTTGCGTTGAATAACGCGTGTGGGTTGTAAAAAAAAGTATTCGCCCGACTCAATGCCAAAGTCTTTCCGAACAGTTTCCGTGTAGGAATCTGAGGCTGGCGGAGGTGTATCAAAATCCATTACGTTTGGAATTACACGAGCCGCGAGTCCATATCGTGATGCGATCTGTTGAGCTTGGAGTGAGTTGATGACCACGTGTCGTATTGACGGCATCGTTGGAGGAAATGCCGCTGCAAGATAATCTCCTACGCAGTTAACTTGAAAGCGCTGCCGCTCCCAATAAAAATCATGATGATGTGCGATGGTGGGAAAACCCGTCTCGGCGATAAACTCCGTCAACGCCAAACCAAGCGGAAGATTAAGAGGGATCGTCACTGCGTTTTCGATCACGAGAATTTCCAAGTCAAAGCGATGCGCAAATTCATACAATTGCTCTTTGAGATATTCCTTCAACTCATTCACGCGCCGAGTCATTTGCGGCGGGCGAACATAGATGGAGAAAAAATCTTTGTGCAAATGAGACATTTCAGGGTGTGCCTTGCGTGCTTCTTTCGTGACCGTCCAACTGCCTGAATAGGCCTGTTGATTTATTTTGTCAATTTCGGGGTGACGATAAAACGCCTCAGGCGTGACGTGGGACTGGTCACTGTTTCGATCACATTCGCCAGCGAAATAGAAACATTTGCAGTCAAGTCGTTCAAAAACGGTTGCCCATTTTTCAGTCTCAAGGGAAACGCCATCGGTGCCTGCGAAACGGGTGGAAATAAAGCCAATGTGATGTGTCATAGTCTCATCCATAAGATTTGATAAGGTTCAAGAGTGACTGTTGATATCTGTAAAAACTGATCTGTAAAAATGTCCGTTGCCGAGTCGTGACCTGTTGCAAATGTGATTTCCTTTGCACTGACGTTGTGCAAACATAGTGCGCGAGATTTTCCGTCAGGCGAAACCCGCGCTATTGCAAACACAGACGGATGAACGTCCAGGATCTTTTGCATCCCATGCGGGTGAAATGCTTGAGAATTGCTTCTTGCTTTCAATAATTGGGAATATCTTGTGAAAACTTTTGAGCGCAGGGAGGCTTCATCCGTAAGCTCGGATTGCAATTCATCCAACTGGCATTTCTCACGATTGATCGTGCGATTGCGCCCCGTTTGCTTCACGCCTTCGATCCATCCACGTGAGCCAAAGAGACTGTGAAAATAGATCCCTGGCAGGCCAAGTAGTGAAAGCATGATGGCTTGAGAAGCAATGAAGCGATCCACTTGCAGGCTCAGAGATTCATCGCCGTTTGGGTTGGATAGTGCATTGAAATAATTAATGTTCATCTCGTATGGCGCTTGTGAACCATCTGCGTTGTATTTATACGATATCAAGCCGCCATGTTCGAGAGCTTTATCAACAAGTGAGTCGATCTCTGCGTTCGATAAAATTCCGCGTGCTGGATTAAGACCAATTCCATCGTGCGATGCGAGGAAATTGAAAAAGGTTATTTTGTCTGAGGGCAAAGATAATGTCTTTGCCCAATTGGAAAGCGTTTGTGCGTTGCCTGTGTGGAAGGTGTGCAATGTCAATGGCGGAAGGGCAAAGTTGTAAACGAGCTGCGCTTCATTCGAGCCATCGCCGAAGTAAGAGATATTATCCACATGCGGAACGTTCGTCTCAGTGATTAGGTGAACATGCGGTGCAACTTCGTTCAATGCTGCGCGCAGGAATTGGATGATGTGATGAGTTTGTGGCAGGTGAATGCAGGTTGTTCCGACCTCTTTCCACAAATAGGCAATTGCATCAAGGCGGATAAATGTGGCTCCACGCTCCACATACATAAGCAAAATATCGAGTATTTCAAGTAGCACTTCAGGGTTTTTGAAATTCAAATCTATCTGATCTTCGCTGAACGTTGTCCACACTTTTTTTTCGCCTGATGAGGTTTGAAATGAGGTAAGTAAAGGCAACGCTCGCGGACGTACCACCTGCGAGAGGTCTATTTCGCCTTCGATGGTGATGAAGTAATCACGATAGCGCGGATCGTCGCGTAGAAATCCCTTAAACCATTCGCTTTGCGATGAGATATGGTTAATGACTCCGTCAAACATCAAACGGAAATTACTTTTCATGGATGCAACATCGTCCCAATTCCCAAGATTTGGATCGATCTCGCGATAATCCACTACTGAGAATCCGTCGTCGGAAGTCCATGGGTAGAACGGCAGAATATGAATCCCACTGATAACGTCTGTTAAATACTGTTTGCAAAATTTGTTTAATGTTTGGAGCGGTTTTTCGTTTGGCGATTGAACTTGATCCCCATAGGTGATGAGAATGGAGTCGCGCTCAGTTAAATCCCCATTGCGCAAAAAAATTCGCGTGCGATAACCATCCACCAGGTTTTGCGCTCGCTCATATAGTTGCGGCGCGTGATCCTCCCTGTATAAAAAGGTGAGATGGTCTAGTAGTTTATTCATATTTAGGTTTTCATAGTTAACTCTAAATTCAATGCGTCCATAAATTTTTATACCATGCTTTTGGGGTTAAAGATTAAATCTTATTAAAATAAAAGAGACAGTCACCATAGCAACTGTCTCTTTGCAAAGTTTGGATCACATTTCAACGATACAAGGAGTTTCTTCTTTTACGATCACACTCTCGCCATTTACGAATGTGACAGTGGTTTGTTCCATGCCGCGGACAATGGTGAGACCTTTGTATTTCACTGTCACTGGCCATGGGAAAAGATTCTTTCCTTCCAGCTTCACTCGCGCGGACGAAAGGATCGTCACACCGAGCGCTTGCATGAATAAACCAACAGGAGCGAGTCCGTGCAATGAATTGCGTTCGCCAATACCTGAGCCTTTTTCCGCATGATAGCGCTGGTAAAACGAACGGTTCTGTTTTAAGTTTTGGATGATGGCATTCATCAAATGCGCGGTCAGGCGGGTGGCTTCGGCGCGGAATCCATAAGCAAGCAGACCTTCGGCAATGAGCATATTCCAGGGGATGCTCACACTCATTGAAACAGTTTCCGCTTCAGGGTCCGGAGAGAACGGCAGGAACTGCATCCCAAATGGGCGGTCAAAGCGGTCAGCGGTCATCATGTTGCGTCCGATCATCGCGTATGCTTTTTGTTTTTCAAGCATTTCAGCCCAGAGCGGCAACGCAAGGGTGAGGTCTTCGCCGTTTGTGTCGATGATGCTGACGGTGATCTTGTCTTTTTCGTCCAAGCCTGTGACGCTGATGCGCCCGATGCGGCTATAAATTTTTTGGCTTGTCGCTACCAGCCCGCCTGTGCGCCATTGGAATTGATGGCCAGGGATGACTTCCACTTCGCCTTTTGTTTTGGTGAAGTATTCGCTGATCTCTACTTCGGGCCGCTTCGCGCCTGGATCTTTGGTTTGGATCTCGATCAATAAGCGGACCGGCGTCTCGGACTCGAACTTCGGGCGCATGTTGCCATCACCTTTGCGTTTGGCAAGGAGCTTACCCGTTGAAACCAACCCTGTCTCGCGTTCGCGATAGGAATAAAAACTATTGCGCGCATTCCAACTGGCTTCTATGGATGTTTTTATGATTCCAGCTTGAGCAATGACGAGCGATGTTTCTTCATCAGGCTTGCCAAGTTTCTTCGCGATCTTCGCAAGCAATTGTGCCTCGCGATACAACATGGCTTCCAATGATGGACTGTGTACGAGCGAAATATTCAACCCTTGTGACCAGGGATGCCAGACATCGAAAGTTGGGTTGTCTTCAAAGCCTGTTTGCAGAATGTTGTCCCATTCAGGCGCGCCATCACGGTTGCGGTCATGCATTCCAGAGAACCACGACCAAAAGAATTTAATTAATTTGGGGAATACTTCGGCTAGGAATGTTTCGTCTTGGGTGACTTGATAATATTTCCATGCGAGGCTGGCGAGTAACGGAGCAGCAAGGAATTTTCCGCGCTGACCTGCGAGGCCGGGCTTGCCATCCACTTCACCATCTTCATCTTGCGTGGCAAGGAAGTTGAGCAGCAGATTTTTAGTCACATTAGGAGCGCCATGTAAAATGCTGGAGAGATAGTAAGCATCCAGCGGAAATTGTCCATTCCAGGCGGGCGGGTAGTCGGTACCGTCTCCTTTGCGGGAGAAGCCGTGGTCAGAGTGACGGGAGTTTACAAAAGAGGGATTTGGTAATTTATCGCTGCCACTAAAGAACAAAGCATGTGCAGCTTTTTGGCTGAAAGAAAGCGCAGCGTCCCAGGCTACATCGCCGGTGCGAATATCCAATACTTGCGAGGCATCCAACATTTCGATACGGGCAAGTTCGGCTTGCCACGAACGGGCGGCGGTTTTGCGGGCGAGTTCAAAGGCTTCGGGGATGGTATCGAGCGCTGCTTCAGCGAAGGCTAATGTTCGAGTGGAGCCGGGACCAAGTTCCAGTTCCAGTATGAGCGAGGAGTAAGGGCCGGGACCGTGTTTGGGACCACCAGTCGTAAAGATAACTGGGGCGATTCCGCTGGTTTGTCCAGCAAGAATGTTGACGAGTTGTTGTTGGGTTGGGACGATGGATTGTCCATCTAATGGGGCGAGGGTGGCGCAGACTTCCAGCTTGATCTGGCGGACGGCATTGCTTTTATTCGTGAGAGTTACACGCCCAGCCACAGCATGGGATTCGGGAACCCAGAAATCAGTGCTGACAAAGAGGTTTTCGAGGGGAACAAAATCGAGGGTTAGGAAGTTTGGATAGAAGCGGCGCAGAGACGGTTTAGTGGCAAAGGTGTTAGGGTCTGTAACCGTGTTATTTCCTTCGGTGAAGCGCAGGAAAATGCGCATCGAACGGGCGCGCAGGCCAAAGGTTGTATAGAGCGCAACCGCAGCTCGTTCGGGGTCGGCGTTACCTAATTCCACTTCCCAAATGTGGTCGTTGACGTAATCCGGCTTGCAAAGTCGGGCATCCGCCGCCAACGTAAGGTGGAGCGGGTCGCCGAGGGATAGTGACCAGTCGCGCATGGGGCTTATTGTACGGGCAGATGAGCGGATGGTCAAACGGGTATAATTTAGTTTGATAGTTGCGTAGCGACCTGGTTTAGTAGTTTTGCCGTTGCAAAACAAACCAACTATCAAGCGACCAAACTACCAAACGAGGAGACTAACTCATGGCTGGACTTTACTTTGAAGAATTTACAGTGGGGCAGACCGTAAAAACCGCAGGCCGCACCATTAGCGAAGATGCAATCTTTTCATTTGCAGGTTTAACGGGTGATTACAATCAGATCCATACCGATGCTGATTTCGCAAGCAAAACCCAATTTGGTCAGCGCATTGCACACGGATTGTTGGGGATGTCCATTGCTGTGGGGCTCATCATGCAAACGGGGTTACTTGAAGGTACCGTGCTTGCCTTTCGCGAAATCCAAGAGTGGAAATTCGTCAAACCGTTCTTGATCGGTGATACAGCCCATGCCGTGCTGACAATTGCAGAAACCAAAGCTTTGCCGCGCATTGGTGGCGGCTCGTTAATCGCATCTGTTGAAGTCCTTAATCAAAAAGATGAAGTCTGCCAAAAAGGTACGTTGAATTTACTGGTATTAAGTAAGCCGAAATAATTATTTGTAGGGGCAGGGTTACCCTGCCCCTACTGTGTGAAGATAGGTTGTATAAATGAGTAACGAAGACAATGATAGATTACGCCGACTATTAAAATCCGAAGAAGAGACACGCGCCGACCTAAACCCCGCGCCTCCATCCAAGCCGACAACTGATCCTGCTCCGAAAACAGACGGCACCACCCCGGTCTTCACCCGCCCCGCATTGGACAAGGACAACATGCCCTTGCCCCGCCGCGTGGATGAAATTGACTTGGAAGGCACGCGCGTTACACAAGCGGCATATCAACCGGCAAAATATCAACAGCCTCCAGCAAACCCCCGTTACACAAATCGACAACCTGAATACACGCCTCCACCAACACCTCATCAACCATCATTGGCAGATAGGTTTTCATCCTTCGGGAGTTTCCTGCAAGGGAATACAGGCTGTTTTCTGCGCGGCTTGATCATTGCAGCATTCCTGCTGGTCATTGTTGGTTTATGTCTCAGCTCGATCTTTGTATATCAGTATGCATCCATAGCCCGAACACTTCCAGACTCAGGCTCTTTGCGAGACAACGCGTCACAATTCCAAACCACTCGCATCCTCGACCGCAATGGACAGGTTTTGTATGAAATTCTCGACCCAAGTGCCGGGCGCCGCAATTACATTCCACTTGCTGAAATCTCCCCGACTCTGATCGCAGCCACCATCGCGACAGAAGACAAAGACTTCTACAGCAACCCCGGCTTCGATCCGATAGCCATCACCCGCGCCTTATGGCGCAACTATGTCACAGGCGGTGAGGGCGGTGGTGCATCCACCATTACCCAACAATTGGCTCGTGCGCTGTTGCTTTCGCAGGAAGAGCGCAGCCAACGGACAGTATCTCGTAAGGCTCGTGAGATCATCCTTGCGGCAGAGATCACTCGTCGCTACACCAAGGATGAGATCCTTGAGTTGTATCTGAACGAAATCTACTATGGCAACCTTGCCTATGGCGCAGAAGCTGCCGCAGAAACATACTTCGGCAAATCGGCTAAAGAACTTTCATTAGGCGAAGCCGCCTTCCTTGCCGGTCTACCGCAATCACCAGCTGTGTACGATATTTACACTAACCCGGATGTTACCCTTGTTCGTCAACAACAGGTGCTGGTGCTCATGTTTGACCTAAGTTCTTCAAACGGATGCATTAAGGTCAGCAATAGCGAAACACCTGTCTGTGTAGATCCCACCCAGGCGACTCAGGCTGCGAATGAGATGAAAACATATTCATACCGTCCGCCTTCATTTGATGCCAAGTACCCGCATTGGGTTAACTTCGTCCGTGCACAGCTTGAAGAAATGTATGATGCGCAAACCATCTATCGTTCAGGTTTTGTTGTTTACACTACGCTTGATCCCGTCATGCAAGATCGTGCCCAGGAACTTGTTACCAATCAAGTTGCCGCCATGGCGGATAACAATACTCATAACGGCGCACTCGTTTCTATCCGTCCTTCCACGGGTGAGATTCTTGCCATGGTCGGCTCACCAGATTTCAATAACACGGAAATCTCAGGGCAGATCAATATGGCCACCAGCCCCACACGTCAACCGGGTTCATCCATCAAGCCGATCACTTATGTAGCTGCATTTGAAAAAGGCTGGACTCCTTCTACTTGGATTTGGGATGTTCCCACTCAATTTCCTGATGGCGCAAATCCACCTTATGAGCCAAGAAACTATGATGGAAAATTCCACGGCGGATTAACTGTCCGTTTGGCGCTTTCCAACTCATTCAATATCCCTGCTGTAAAAGCTTTGGAGTTCGTCGGTATTTACGACGACCCGAACACACCTGAAAAAGAAGGCATGATCGCCATGGCCGAAAGGCTTGGCATCACTACTTTTACCCGCAACGACTACGGTCTTTCGCTTACCCTTGGCGGCGGTGACGTCAGCCTGATCGATATGACATCAGCTTATTCCGTTTTTGCAAATGGCGGAAAGCGCATGCCGCCTGTTGCCATTCTCAAGATCACCAACTTTGCAGGTGATGTTATTTACGAATACAAACCAGCAGAAGGCGAGCAGGTCATCCGCCCGGAACATGCCTATCTTATTTCATCCATCCTTTCGGATAACGAAGCTCGTTCCTTTACCTTTGGACGACACTCTGCTCTGAACCTGTCTTTTCCTGTTGCAGCAAAGACAGGCACCACCAACGACATCCGTGATAACTGGACAATGGGCTACACTCCTGACCTCGTCACAGGCGTATGGGTTGGTAATGCGGATTACACCCCAATGGTTAATTCGTCAGGTTTGAGCGGGGCGGCTCCCATTTGGTCACAGTTTATGGAGTTCGCCGTGCCTTATCTTACCAACGGCGCACCGACTCCCTTTAACCGTCCGAACGGTATCGTGGACAAGATCGTCTGCCGTAATTCTGGTACTGAGCCATCGAGCTTCTGTGATTCGCAATATACGGAAGTTTTTGCATTCGATCAACTTCCTTTGCCGCCAAGCCAGGATCTTGCGCGCCGCATCAAAATTGATTTGTGGACTGGCTTACAGGCATCCGAAGCTTGTAAAGGACCCAGTTCTGAAGAATTTGTTTTGAACGTAACTGATAAATGGGCACGTCAATGGTTTGAAACGGGTGATGGAAAAGCATGGCTCGAAGACCATGGCCTTCCAAGCAATCCATACTATGCACCTGAACGCGAATGCAAAGATGGTGACCCTCAGCCTATTCTTGAATTCAGCTTGAATGATGGGCAAGTCATTTCGTCTCCTTCGCTTGAGATCAAAGGCACCGCTGACGCCAGTGAAGGTTTCAAAAAATGGACATTAGAATATGGCTTGGGAGAAGACCCTGGTGCGTGGGTCGGATTGGGTGAGGGGAATAACCCCGTCAAAGACGGAACTCTCGCCATATGGAATTTATCCACCGTGCCCAATGGGATTGTGACCCTGCGTCTGACTCTAACTGGCGATAAAGCCGATGTGGAAAAACGCATCAGACTTAACCTTAGCCTGCCTACTCCCACCGTGCCTATTCTCACGCCGACAGAGACTCCTACCCCCACTTTTGTGCCAACGGAAACTCCTACGCAAGCGATCATTATTCCTTCCGACACACCCACGCCAACCGAGACTTCCACAACAACGCCATAGACTCTTCGGTGTTATTCGGTATAGGGAGCTGTAAAAGTAAACAGAATCAGGCCAAAATCACGAAAAGAGGCGTGAATCAGCTTTAAAGTCAGGGCCTCTTCTATGATTAACACCCTTGACGGGCACCCCCTGAGTGCATATAATCATTCTGTTGGATATAAAAACGAGCCATAAAACAGCAAGCGCTTGAGAAAATACTCTCGAAGCGCTTGCCTTTGTTTGTCTCTGGTATTAAGCGACTACACGCTGCGTAGAGACTTTTGAATCGTAATCTTTTATTAGGAGAGAATCCAGTGGAAACCAAGGGATTGACTGCACTCCGTATCAGCCTTGCTTCACCCCAAACCATTTTGTCATGGTCTTATGGTGAAGTACTTAAACCCGAAACAATCAACTATCGTCGTCTGCGACCAGAGAAGGATGGATTGTTTTGTGAAGCCATCTTTGGCCCGACCCGCGATTGGCAATGCTATTGCGGTAAATACAAAAACCCCCGATACAAAGGCATCACTTGTGATAAATGCGGTGTGGAAGTAACACGCTCCGCAGTTCGCCGTGAACGCATGGGCCATATTGCCCTTGCGACTCCGGTTGCGCACATTTGGTACACCCGCCGCATCCCATCACAGATGGGTATGTTGTTGGATGTTTCCCGCCGCAACTTGGACCGCGTTTTGTATTTCGCGCAATACATCGTTACCTATGTGGATGAGGAAGCTCGCAAGAAAGCCTTGCAACGCCTTGAAGATGAGATTTCGGTTTCTGAGCGAGAACAAGCCGCAGATGTGAACTCCCGCATTGCTGAGATCAAGACCAGGCGCGATCAAAAGATCGCCGAACTCAAGCAGAAGCAAGCCCTGCTTGAGCAGGGTTACGATGAAGGCATCGCCGAGCAGATGGACCCCATCATCAAAGAAGGCCAGAAGTTGGAGAAACAACTTCAGGAACAGATGGGCGAAGCTGCAAAGAAGAACGTTGTCTTTGAATCCACTGGCGAGAAGATCATTGATGCCGGTGACAAGGTTGCCAGCAAGCACATTACACTCATTCAAAAGACCGTCCAGAAGAAGATGGAAACTCTTGAGAATGAGTTGAAAGACAAGAAGCAGCGTGAAGTGGATGCACTCAAGACACAGTCTGCTTCAGTCAAGGCGCAGGCTGACCAGGACATGGAAGCACTGCGCAGCGAGTTGGAGAATCAAACCTCCGTCTCATCGAATCAATCCTCTCGCCTGCGTGATGAACTGTTGGAGCTTCGCCCCTTCACATTCCTCAGCGAAATTCGTTACCGCGAACTCAAGCAGCGTTGGGGACAGGTCTTCCGTGCCGACATGGGCGCTGAAGCCTTCTTTGACATTCTCGAACGCCTCGACCTCGATAAGCTCTCTGAAGAACTCTGGCATGAAGTCCGCACCACCAAGAGCAAGCAGAAGCGCAAGAAGTCCACAACTCGTTTGAAGGTTGTGGAAGCATTCCGCCGCTCTGGTAACAGCCCTGCGTGGATGATCTTGACCGTTCTTCCTGTGATCCCTCCCGATCTGCGCCCGATGGTTCAGTTGGACGGTGGCCGCTTTGCAACCTCCGATCTCAATGATCTCTATCGCCGTGTGATCAACCGCAACAACCGCTTGAAGAGATTGCTTGAACTCGGCGCACCAGATGTCATTATCCGCAACGAGAAGCGCATGTTGCAGGAGGCTGTTGACAGCCTCATCGATAACAGCCAGCGTGGTAAAGCCCTTTCCCGCCGTGGACGCCGCGAACTTAAGTCCTTGAGTGACATGCTCAAAGGCAAGAAGGGTCGCTTCCGCCGTAACTTGCTCGGTAAGCGCGTGGACTACTCTGGTCGTTCCGTGATCGTGGTTGGCCCTCAATTGAAACTCAATCAATGCGGTTTGCCCAAGAGCATGGCGCTTGAACTGTATCGTCCGTTCGTCATTGCCCGCCTCGTGCAGAATAATTACGCAGCGAACGTCAAAGGCGCGCGTCGTTTGATCGAACGCAATCGCCCCGAAGTCTGGGAAGCGCTCGAAGGTGTAATTGGCGACCGTCCCGTTTTGTTGAACCGTGCTCCTACTTTGCACCGTTTGGGTATTCAGGCGTTCGAGCCGATCCTCATCGAGGGTTCCGCCATTCAGTTGCACCCGCTCGTTACCACCGCTTTCAATGCGGACTTTGACGGCGATCAGATGGCTGTCCATGTCCCGCTTTCACAAAAGGCAGTTACTGAAGCTCGCGAACTCATGTTAGCTTCCAAGAACCTGCTCAAACCCGCGGATGGTGAACCGATCATTTCACCTTCCAAGGACATGGTGTTGGGTGTGTATTACCTGACCATGGAAAAGAAAGCTGATCACCGTGGTGATGGCCGCGCCTTTGCAGATATTGACGAAGTGGAACTCGCTTATGCACTCGGACAGCTGGAAGTACATTCCGAGATCAAGCTTCGTGCGAAGACTTGGTACGATGACAAAGGTGACCGCCTTCCTGAAGCAGAGACCCGCATTATCAACACTACAGTTGGTCGTGCTCTCTTCAACCGTGTTCTTCCCGAACAAGTTCAGTATGTCAACGAAAAGTTGGACAAAGGCGGCGTGAAAGATTTGATCGCTGAAGTCTACGAACTTTGCGGACAGGAAATCACCACACAGGTGGCTGATCGCGTAAAGAGCATTGGCTTTGAATATGCCATGCGCTCTGGCACTACACTGGCCGTGGCTGATATCTCCATCCCGCCGGAACGCAAGCCAATTATTGACGAAGCCCTCAAGGCAGTTGAAGTTGTACTGCGTGACTTCCGCCGTGGTCTGCTCACCGAGCAGGAAAAGAACGAACGTGAAATTCAGATCTGGCAGGAAACCACAGACAAAGTGGGTGATGCCGTGAGAAGACACATGGACCCGGATGGCAACCTTTCCACCATGGCTACCTCTGGCGCAACCAAAGGTGGTTTCTCCACGATCTCCCAGTTAGCTGGTATGCGTGGTTTGATGGCTGATCCTTCTGGACGTATCATTCCGATGCCGATCCGTTCTAACTTCCGTGAAGGCCTTACCGCTCAGGAATACTTCATCTCCACACATGGCGCTCGTAAAGGTCTCGCGGATACGGCTCTCCGTACTGCGGATGCAGGTTACCTGACTCGCCGTCTCGTGGATATTGCACAGGACATCATCATCAACGAACATGATTGCGGTACACACGAAGGTGTTTACATCCGCAAGACAGATGATGTTGCAGGTCAGTCCATGGCAAGCCGCATGTATAGCCGCCTTGTTGCAGAAAATGTACTTGACCCGAAGACCGGTGAGTTGATCGCCGAATATAACGATGTGATCACACACGACTTGGCTCGCAAGATCGCCAACGCGGGTGTCACCGAAGTCAAACTCCGCTCACCGATGACCTGTGAACTCAATCACGGCATCTGTGCCAAATGCTATGGCATTGACCTTGGTCGCGGCGAAATGGTTGAGCTTGGTTCTGCGGTCGGTATCGTGGCTGCCCAATCCATTGGTGAGCCTGGTACACAGTTGACACTTCGCACATTCCACACCGGTGGTGTGGCTTCCACTGGCGCATCCGATATCACTACAGGTTTGCCCCGCGTGGAAGAAATCTTCGAGGCACGCAAAATGCCAAAGGGTGAAGCTATCGTCGCCGAGATCGCAGGAGTGCTTCACTTCCGCCAGTCTGAGAAATATGCAGATATGCGCGAAGTTCGCATTGAACATTCCGAAATGGTGCATGATGAATACATCATCCCTGAAGATTGGAAGTTTATTGCCAAGGATGAATCTGAGATTTTGGCTGGTGACATCCTTGCCACCAAAGAAAAAGCCACCATTACTGCCCAGCATGGCGGACGCGTTGCCGTGGAGAAGAAAGACCGCAAGATCGTTGTCTCCTACGAACAGCGTGAAGAGATAGTTGATGACATCCCCAACACTTCACGTTTACTCGTCAAAGATGGCGCACACGTAGAAGCTGGTCAGCCGTTGACTGAAGGTTCTCTGAACCCGCACCGTATCCTCAAGATCCAGGGACGCGATGCCTGCCAGATGTATCTCATGACCGAAGTGCAAAAGGTGTACCGCTCACAAGGCCAGAACATCCACGACAAGCACTTTGAAGTCATCATCCGCAAGATGTTGAGCAAGGTACAGGTTACACGCCCAGGCGACACCAAGTACCTGCCCGGTGATGCAGTGGACCGCCTTGAGATCCGCAAGACCAACGAACAGTTGCTCGCGGATGGAAAACAAGCGGCTCGTTTCCAGGAGATCCTGCTCGGTGTAACAAAGGCATCTCTTTCCACTGATTCATTCCTCTCTGCTTCTTCCTTCCAACACACCATCAAGGTGTTGGCAAGCGCAGCCATTGGCTCCACTGTCGACCCATTGTTCGGTTTGAAGGAAAACGTGATCATCGGCAAACTCATTCCTGCGGGAACGGGCTTCGTCCATGGACGCTTTACAGACGAGGAAGCTCAGAACAATGCAGCCCAGTGGTCAACACTCCCAGATACAGGGCTTGGAGATTAGCTCTTCACAGTAATATAGTAATATGCAATACGCAAAGGCGACTGTCACCAGTCGCCTTTGTTTTTTAACCGTTGGATAGAAGTGGGTGAATGCCAACCTCAACGGTTGACTTGCTCAAGAGATTCGTATGTTTGTAACAGACTGATCAAAATATCATCCGTAAATGCATGCATCTTTGAATACATTTGTGTAGCCTGCGAAGCTGGGACTTTCGCATCGCCATACACTTTGATAACCGATTCGATCAATGAGTCGCGGAAGAACAAAAAGGCTTTGGCGGCATCTACATAACTCATGTTATAGCGCCTTGCACGTGAAGCATATTCATACCCAATGGCATAAGCTTCAGAAGCGGCTTCTTCATCATTCGCAGAGACGTAATTCATCAGCCCGTGGAATAAGGACCGCGCACTCATGCGATACTGCACGCGCGCATCTTCGTCTAATTTTTGATACCAGGATTCAGCCTGCAAACTGCCCTCCGAAATTTGCATGCGGACATTTCGGATGATCTCCTGCATCATATTCTCAGGTTCGATCTCTCTGGACTTCTGGCTTGATTCTGCCCAAAGGGAAATTTCACTACGCCGATAGCGGCGATGCCCACCCTGTGTTTTGTGCACGGGCAGCACGCCTTTATCAGACCAAAGCCTGACGGTGCTGGGATGTACTCCTAACACTTCTGCTGCGTCACTGAGGGATAGCCATTCGTCCGTCATGTTAATCTGACGCCAGTGCTACTTTATCTGCAAAGGACGGCTCTTCAACTTTGTTCTTGAATGTTTGAACATCAATACGAGTGAGCATAATGGCAGCAATGAAAAGCATTAACGCTTCAATGCCAAAGACTACGAGGTACCCGTTCATGGCTTGGCCTGTGAGCTTCGTCGCCGAATCTGCGACTACACCAGCTAATAAGATTCCCATCAGGCGTGACAAGCCATTTGAGAACCCCCAAGCTCCAATATACAAGCCAACTTTTCCTTCGACGGTCAGGTCAAACATCAAAGATAAATTGGCGATGGTGGAAATGCCTGTACCAAAACCAAGCAGCATAATGCCAATGTAAAAGACATTCAGGCTGCGCATAAAGCCGCTTAAGACAATAAGCAGAAAACCGACCAATGCGCCTATGTTGCCTGATTGCGCAACGACCTTCTTTGGGATACGTCTTTCCACAGCGGCGGCGATGATGAATGCAATTAACGTGAATGTGCCAGTGATGGATACGATGCGGGATGTCTGTTCAACGGTCATACCGAAGGCTTGGGCGCCGAACGGCTCTAATAACACATCCTGACCGAGGATAGCGGCGAGCAGCAAAAGCAAATAGACGAAGAAGATCTTTGCCACAGGATTGGATGTGATGGCGGTGATCATTTGTCTAACCGTATAGGATTCAGAGGAAGTGGTTGAGGAGGAAATGTTGAAGCGTGGTTCCAGCTTGATGAGGCCGATCAAGCCCAAGGCCAGGGCTGAGGCGCCAACAATATTGAATGCGCTGGAAAGAGTCTCGGGCGTGTACACAGTCAACATGCGGCTGAGGCTGATTCCCGTTGCAATCAAACCGATGACCATCATAAAGAACATGGTCGCCACCGTTTTGCCGCGTTCCTTTTCTCCTGAAAGTTCGGAGGCGAGGGAAAGGTAACTGACCGCGGATAGGTTGTAGCCCATGCCCCATGCGCCGAAAGCCAGCAAGCCTGCGATAATGCCAAACGCAAAATTATCATGGATGAGATAGGCGACTTGAGGAGAAACTACCAGTCCAACAACGCATAGAATAAGCCCTACGAGGATATATGGAGTACGGCGAAATCCGAGGATGGGGTGGCGGTCGGAAAATGAACCGATGGCAACTTGAATAGGGGAAAATAAATATGGAAGAACGGCAAGTAATGAAACGAGAGTTTTGGAGATGCCGAGATCAAAGATCATCACGCGGTTGAGTGCGCTGTTGATGGGGACGAGGGTCATCGCGACTGCGACATGAATAAGACCAAGTTGGAAGCGTTTGAGGAACATGGTTACCTTTAGCAAATCAATTAAATGATGCGAGGGCGTTTTGCACGCCCACGCTTCTGTTAGTGAAATTTTACTTTTTTGGGCGTTCTGGTCAATGTAGATTTATGTAGAATTTTACTAGAGTTCGATAAGCCCTAAATTTAATTTGATTTCTTAAAATCTTCGATGAGTTGACCATATGTTTGTACCAACTCAGGCGCAGGGTCTTTGCCTCCAAAGTTAAGGAAGACTTTGAACGCCGCATTCCCTCTTTTATCAAAAAATTGGAAGCTGAGGGATTCATGCCCATCAAGATGGCTGGGTTTGCGGAACGCGAACACCGCAGCCAGTTCCCAGCTTCGAATATGCATATCTAGAGATTGAGTGCGTACATTTAGAAAACCATCTGTATTTGTGAATTTTCCAAATTGCCCGAAGACTTCAATCGTGGCAGCGCCGTTTGATACAATCACATGCACGTTACCAAGCGGCTCGAATGCTCGGATGATCTCCTCCCAGCGAGAAAAGTCGAGTTCGTGGGAAATATCTCCTTCAAGTGCGCGAATGATTTCCACTTCATTGATCTTCAACTGATGCGCAAGCATGAGTGTCATTTGCGAGCGGTCATTATTAAAAGCGTCACGGATGGCTTGCGCGCGCTCGACTTCGGTCAAATCAGGGCTGAGGGTAACAGTGGTCTGAAACATACATTCTCCTTGAAACTGGACATTTAAGGCAAGCTTTATGTCATTAAGATGCATGTAGTATAATTTTTACAGTAGCAATAATCTAGATATTTGTTATAAAATTTAGTTATATCCCTTTGCAGTCAAGTTTCAACTTGATTGATATATTTTGGAGTTCGCAAGAGTTTTTATGACCGTTAGCCCAGCCATGCGCCGCTATGCCGCAGAGATCTATCGTCTGCAAGAAGAAAATGAACAGGTACCACTTTCGTTATTGAGCTCACATGTGGAAGCCTCTGCTCAGGCAATCTCCACGATGGTGAAACGCCTCAACAAAAGCGGATACCTGATTCATGAACCTTATCGTGGGGTTCGTCTGACAGAGTCTGGCGAGAAGATCGCCATGCCTTCCCTGCGACGGCACCGTCTTACCGAAGTATTTCTCGTAAAAGTGATGAAGTATGATTGGGCGTCTGCACATACCCTTTCCGATGTTTTTGAGCGAGGGGTGAATGATGAGATCGAAGACCGTATGGATGAGCTTGCTGGCCGCCCTACACGCTGTCCGCACGGGGAGCCAATTCCGTCAAAGGCTGGGATCATGCCCAAGGTTAAGGATGAACCGCTGGCTGATGTCCCTTCAGGGTCTGATTGTGTTATCAGCAGGGTCCGCACACATGATATGGAGAAACTTCGTTATGTGGCAGAGCTCGGGCTTATTCCTGGAACGCCCTTTCATTTGCTGAGTTGTGCTCCATTCAAGGGGCCGTTGCGTTTGCAAATGAAGCCACAAGACCATATTATTGGCTATGAACTTTCGCAGTCTCTATGGGTAGAAGTGGCGAAAAGGGGAGAAGGCAATAAACTCCCAGCACGGAAGCTCTAGGCGCTAGGTTTTTCTAATTTTCCGCTCAATCACAAGATTGGGCGGTTTGTTTTTCAAGGAAAGAGGCGAAATTTTCCAAAAATTTGTCTCATAAAGGTGGAATCGGAGCTTTTCAGTTCCATTTTTGGTGACATCTTTCATGGCTCAACGGTTATTTAACTCTTAAAAATTAGAATTTTCAGAATCAACCTTAAAAATTGTTGACTTTGTATTCTTTGTGTGCAATAATGTCAATTGCCGATAACGTTACCGGCAATGATACCGATAATATAAGTCATTTCCCCTTGGTTGGTTTGAAATGTCTAGAAAACGCGCTGTTACAATTCAAAATGTAGCCAAAGCCGCCGGTGTTTCGGTATCTACGGTTTCTCGTGTTTTAAACGAGAAAGACGATGTTTCAAGTGAAACACAGGAGCGTGTTCGTACCGTTATACACAAGCTGGGGTACACCTCAAACTTGGCGGCACGCAGCATGCGCAGCCGCAGGAAGAATCTGATCGGGCTAGTGGTTCCAGATTTTGGTCTATATTCTGTCGAAATCATGAAGGGGATCAGTCAGGCAATTGGGGAATCACCTTTTGATTTATTGGCATACACAACGGGGAATAACGAAAAGAATAGCGCGATTCTGCATGAGCAATATTATGTCTCCCTCCTAAGCAATTCAATTACAGATGGCGTGATTATTGTGGCTTCTGTGGCTACGGAATTTATCACAGATGCGCCTTTGATCGCTGTTGACCCTCATATTATTAATCCAAATTATCCGTCTGTTCAGGGCACCAACTATCATGGGGCTTTGGATGTTATGGAATATCTGATTGGGTTAGGCCATCACCGTATCGGCTTCATTTGTGGACGCCCTGAAGTTGGAACCGCACAGCGGCGTCTGAAAGGATACCGCGATGCATTTACCAATCACGGTATTGAGTTAGATGAAAGCCTCATTGTTCCTGGAGACTTTACCCAAAAGACCGCTTACAAGGCAGCCCGCCAATTACTTACTTCGGAAAATCCACCTACGGCAATCTTCGCGGTCAACGATCAATCTGCGTTGGGCGTGTATAAAGTTGCTGAGGAGTTGGGTTTGCGGATCCCATCCGACCTGTCTGTTGTAGGCTTTGACAATATCTCTGAAGCCAAGCACCTTGGGCTCACAACTGTCGATCAATCCCTCTTCGATATGGGATACACAGCAGTTCAAATGCTTGTAAAATTGATCAACGGTGAATCGCTTGAATTTGAACTTCATAAGATTCCGACAAAGTTGGTTGTACGAACGTCTTGTCAGGAAATACTCCAGACTGCCCAAGTGTAAAGCGGGTAGTGCTGGATTTTTTTTATTTTCTTTTCGGTAAAGCATTGAAAAGAAAGGGATTTGTTGATTTAGAAAACAAACCCAAAACACCATTATGTTACTAAGCTCGTGCACCGAAATTTTTCGGACTACACGGGAGAAGTAAGGAAGGTCACAGGTTCACTTTGTGACTTTTCAAAAAATGTACAGGACACTCAATTTGTAAGGAGGTGCAAGGCATAATTATTTAGAAATAAATTTTCGCATGTTGAAAAGTAGACGTCCGATATCAAAAAGATACCGGACGCCGTTGAGTGGAAATCTGTGTTCCGTGACAGGTCAGCAGATTTCTAACTCCGAAATATACCATAACTAAAAGGAGTAAGAAGATGAAACGTGTATCACTCGTTCTGTCAGTTTTGGTGGCATTGAGCATGTTGCTTGCAGCATGTGGTGCCCCGGCTGCAGCCACGGAAGCCCCTGCTGCCGCTACTGAAGCTCCGGCTGTTGCTACCGAAGCCCCTGCTGCCACCGAAGCCCCTGCTGCTGAGTTAAAGCCAGGCGACCCACTTCCCCGCGCTGAAACCCTTTATTTCAATGGACAACAGTGGGGCCCCGTTGCTGGATGGAATCCATATTCCTCCAATAACAATAATGCATTGGTTGTTGCCCAACAAGACAACGCCCGTGTCACCGTCTTTGAAACCCCCTACATGTACAACATGATCGATGGCAAGGTTTATCCTCTTCTTGCTGATGGTCCTTATACATGGAATGATGCCCATACTGAGATCACATTTAAGCTCAACAAGGCTGCTCATTGGAGCGATGGCTCGCCAGTGACCGCTGATGATGTTGCTTATACATGGGATTCCAACATCAAGTACGAAACCTCCGCTGGCGTTGGCGCCAAGGATTATATTGAATCCATCACAGCCGTTGACCCCGAGACAGTTTTGGTCAAGGCTAAATTGGATGCAGACGGCAAGGCTGTCAATCCTTTGGTTGTTTCTGCTTACTTGAGCACCAACTATGTTATCCAGAAGGCTTGGACTCAGACATTGGAAGCACGCTCTGCTGATGCTACCGCTTTCAAGGCCGATCCTGCTGAAGACTTCGTCGCTTCTGGTCCTTACACCAAATTCTTTGTTGATGAGACCAAAGTTGTTCTGCTCGCGACGACAATTACTGGGGCCAGGATGCTTCCATGTGGGGCAAACTGCCTGCTCCGAAGTACCTTGCTCACACAATCTTCGCCGATAACAATGCCGGTTGCCGCTTTGAAGGCTGGTGGGGAGATGTCAGCCAGCACCAACGCGAATATCCAGGATCTGTGGCTCAAAGACAACCTTCCCGTCTCCACTTACCTCCCCGATGCTCCCTACGGCCTCGGCGCCAGCCTCCTGACCGCCTTCTATAACCTGAACTCCAATGGTTTGGATCAGGTTGCAGTCCGCAAGGCTATTGCTATGGCTGTTGACTATGACACCATCATTGCCAACGCAATGACCAATCAGTCTGCTACCTTCTGCTCAAGTTCCGCGCTCTCTCATGAACCCAACCGCTGGTGAACAGGCTATGTACGATCACGACGCTGTGAAAGATCTGCAGTGGGCTGGCAAGGATATCGAAGGCGCCAACAAGCTCCTCGACGACGCTGGCATCAAAGACACCGATGGCGATGGCATCCGCGAATACAATGGTAAGAATCTTACCCATGTAGCTACATGCCCCAATGGCTGGTCTGACTGGCAAGCTGCGATCGAAGTAGTTGCAGCCGCTGGTAAAGAGATTGGTATTGACATCACAACTAACTATCCTGAATGGTCCGTCTATCAGACCGTTGTCACCAAATCAGATGCTCCATTGCCCGAAGGCTACGACATCTTCATGATGTGGAGTGACGGCGCTGGCCTAACACAACCTTGGGGACGTGTTCGCCATTTGATCAGCTCTGAATTCAATGGCCAGGCAAGCAACTGGAACGGTAACTGGGGTCAACAGCAGCAACCCTGATGCCGACAAGTTGATCCAGGCGATCCTCAGCATGACAGATGAAGCTGAACTCAAAGCAGCCTACACTGAACTCGTCAAGATCTATTTGACCGATGTTCCTTCCTTTACACCTATGTACCGCCCACAGTCGTTCCACGCTGTGAACGAGAGTTTGACTGGCTTCCCACGCGGTGATGATGGCACCAACCCGCCTGTCCCGCCGTTGGACCTGACCGATGGCTACAGCATTGCAGGTCTCTAT